>JBDWQP010000001.1:0-44733 GCA_039986495.1 Roseibium sp.
GCAACCCCTAAACCATTCAAAACCAACCCTGAAACCGAACCCGAAGATCCAGCCACTTAAGACCAATTTTCCTGAGTGAAGAGCGCAAGACCCTGTCGCCAGCAGCAAGGCCGCCGTCGATGAACCGGGTTATAGGGGGGAGCTTTGGATAGGTCAACAGAGGATTTTGCTTTTTTTGAAGTTTTTCTTGATGACCGCCAACCGCAGTGGATATTAACCATTTAGCAACCAGCAGCGGAGGCCTGAGGCTGCTACTTACGGCTCCCGATAAAGTCAGCCAATTGGGGCATTTCCAAAACCCATCAGCCGTTGTCCGGCATCGACAACCATCGTGTGTCCGGTCACCTGGGGTGCGGACACCAGATAACTGACTGCTGCGACAACATCCTCAGGACCCAGACCTGCGCCGAGCGGGGTCAGGTTCTGACGGCTGTCGAAGTTCTCCTGTGTCTGGTCACTCGGCAGGATAAGCCCGGGAGCGATTGCGTTTACCCGGATGCCCCTAGGCCCGAGATCATAGGCTGCCAACCTTGTTGCCCCTTCAAGGGCGAACTTACCGCAGAAATAGCTGAACCGCTCGGGTGACGCCGACTGCATCTGTGTATCCAGCATATTTATGATCACCCCGGCCTCGGGCAGCGGGTTCTGGTTGGCAAAGGCCTGCATCAAGAAAACTGGCGCCGCTGCATTGACGTTCATCAGGAACTGCCATGTCTCCACGGTGAGATCGGACAGGCTGTCTGTGTTGAAAGCAGATGCCGAATTCACCAGGACCGAGACTGGTCCGCCAAGCGCGGTATTGGTCTCTTCAATCAACTCGCCTGCCATGTCCGGTTTGCTGAGATCCTTTGGTAGTAGAACTGCAGCACCGCCGTTGGCGATTATCTGGTCCCGGAGCTCTTCTGCGCCGCCGATAGAGGAATTGTAATGGAGACCCAGTGCATAGCCTTGGTCAGCCAGCCCCTCGGCAATAGCCTTGCCGAGACGTTTTCCCGCGCCTGTCACCAAGGCGATTTTATTTTGGCTCAACTGATCCTCCCCCTCAAAACCACTTCAGGCAATTTCCTAAGCAAAATCCTGCAGGTTCAGAACCGGCTGAACGCGAGGCACTTCATGACTGCGCACCAAATTGGCCTTTGATAAAACGGCAAGGGTCGCAGCGCTGGTTTGTGCGACCCGGACTTCATCCCGAAACAAATAGACATGCCCGGTCAGTTGCACGGTTACCGGCCAACCCAATTCACGAAGCCGGAAGGACTGAAGAATGCTGTCCGTCTGGTAGCGGATACGGTCCGGTCCATCCGGCAGGTTCAGCGAAAAGCCAAAGCCCGGATCGACCCAGAGCCGCTCAATGCCAGCATCAGTGGCCCTTGCAATACGATCTTTGAAAAACATCAGCTGATGGTCAAAGATTTCTTCTACCGGAGGCAATATGTCCATGGATCTGGCATTTTCGCCCGGTGTATAACACAGCACGATACCGGCCTCGTGTTTGCCGATCGCTTGATAGAAAGCTGTGTCTTCAACCCGGCCAGTCAGATTGATGACACCTGCCCCGGCTTCCAGAAGCGCAATGCCGACTTCCGGATGATAGGTTTCAACGGAGACGAGGATGTTTTCATCTGCGAGCGCTTTAACCACAGGGCGCATCCTGTCGATTTGTCGCTCGATGGAGACGACATCAGCCGTGTCACCAGTGGATTCTGCACCGATATCGACCATGGCAGCGCCTTCCAGGGTCATCTTGCGCCCGCGATAAACGGCAGCCTCCAGCGTGTGGCAGACTGTTTCCCGATAGGTACTGTCCGGCGACAGATTCAGGACACCCATCTGATAGGTCTTGTCTTCGAATGTCTTATTGAACTTCGGAAACCCAAATGTCCGGATGGGCGTTTCAAGCGCTTCGCGGTATTTCAGCCAGAGAGGAAGAACACGGTCGGCAGAAATCATAAAATGCAACTCCAAGAGCAATCAAATGAACCGTCTGCAGTCAGATAGGCCGTAACCGGGACCCGACAAGTCAGCCACGCGTCCGGCAGATTCGGATACCGACACCTGCAGCGTCTTCAAAAATATCCGGTTTCGTGACCTTTACCGTGACCTGGTCTGCCATTGGATTCTGCAAGACAAATTCGGCAACAGCTTCGGCCCATTCTTCGACGAGTTCAATATGGTTGTCCGAAGCCGCTTTTTCCTGAATAAAAAACACAGTATCGGCATAGGAGACGTAGGTTCCGGTCTCCCGGACGATTTGCCGGTAGTTTTGTATGGTACGGATTTCGACATCAAAGCGAACAGATTGGGATCTGCCCTTTTCACTGTCCAGAACACCAATTTGCGTTTGAAGACAAAGATTGTCGATAACGATCACGTCCTGACCATCTTCAATGAGTTGGAGCCTGTTTTCAGTTGGGTCTGCCATGAAAATCCTGAAGTTTTAAAACCTGCGTCGACATGCATGTAACTTTGCAATGCCCTTGGTCAAGCCGCGAGCAGTATTTCAACAATCAGCAGTTATCGAGAGGCGGCGCGCACCACGGTTTTGCTCTGCCTGGTTCCCGTCGCGACGACCGGTCTAGTTCGCCGGAAAATCTGACACCTACAAAAGGATGGACAAGTCCCTTGGGTCTGGTAAAAATTGCGGCAACTTCCAGCATGCCGAAACGGCTGTTCAGATCTGGCAAGCGGGAACCAATCCGCATACCTTAAAAATGCCTACTTCTGACCGTCCGGGCACTCATTTCTTTTTTGAAACCACGTGAATGATGACCAATCAACAAACTCCCTTGTCTCGCCCGACCTATGACCGGGCAATCCTGAAACCACGTCTCTTCCACATTGGCTTTGGTGCCTTCGCAAAGGCTCATATCGCCGTGTTTCATGATGAAATGCTGCGCCAAACCGGGTGTGATTGGGGTGTCGTCGTCAGTCGGCTAAATTCCGGCGCTGATGAGCTGACAGTTCTGGATGACGCAGATCATCTGTTTACCGTCGGCGAGATGGCAGATGAGAATTTGAACCTGCGTCAGGTTGGAGCGATCATAAAAACCCTTCACCCCAGACGAGATGGTGTAGAGGCTCTCCTGAAGCAAATCGCTGATCCGGATCTTCACGTCATTACGCTGACAATTACGGAAAAGGGCTATTGCCTTGCAAGTGGTCATCTGGATCTTAAGAATTCCGCGATTGTCGGCGACCTTGCAAATTCCACCGCGCCGAAATCAGCAATCGGATTGATCGTCGAAGGCCTGCGTCGCCGAAAAGCCGCTGGCCTTCCAGGCATCACGATCCTGTCGTGCGACAATCTTCCGACCAATGGCAAGCTCTGCGGGATCGCCGTTTTGGAATTTGCCAAGCAGGTCAACCCGGATCTCAAATCATGGATTTCGGCGGAATGCCGATTTCCGAGTTCGATGGTTGACCGAATTACCCCGGCAATGACCGACGAGGCTTACGGGAAACTGGAAATCGCCTTGGGTTCTCCTGATACCAATGGTGTATTGTGCGAACCGTTTCGCCAGTGGGTGGTTGAGGACAATTTCGCGGGTGAAAAACCAGCTTGGGATGTCGCTGGGGCCACCTTCGTTGGTGATGTTGAACCCTACGAAGATCTCAAGCTGCGCCTTTTGAACGGCAGTCATTCCTTTCTGGCTTATCTCGGTGCTTTGGCAGGCAAGGAAACCATTGCCGATTGCATGGCCGATGAAACCCTCAAAAAGGCAGCTAAAAAGCTGATGCTGGAAGAGCAGGCATTGACGCTTGATGTTCCAGATGGTTTTGACGTTGCCGAATATGCCTCTGAACTGATTGAACGGTTCTGCAACAGCGCGCTTAAACACAAGACAACACAGATTGCCTCTGATGGTAGCCAGAAATTGCCACAACGCTTGTTGGCTCCGATCCGGACGCATCTGGCAAGTGGGCGAGACTGGTCCTTGGCTGCGTTTGCTGTCGCCGGCTGGATGTTATACTGCCGTGGAACGTCTGAAACCGGGGCCTTGCTACCCCTCAATGATCCGATGGCAGCTCGCATTTCCGAGATAGTGTCCACGTCAGATGGTGACGATTATGTGCGAAACATGATGCATCTGGGCACTATCTTTGGAAACGATCTGTCCTCTTATCCTCAGTTCTCCGACGCGGTCATCGCAGCTTACCAATCCCTCAAAAGCAATGGCGTTCAGCGCTCACTTGCTGACTGCCTGTAAGGTTCGAACACATGCCAGCTCCTTTTCTTGGTCCTGATTTCCTGCTCGATACGCCGGAGAGCCGCCGCCTTTATCATGAAGTCGCAGCAGACCTTCCGATAATCGATTTTCACAATCATCTCGACCCTGTCGCGATTGCCAAAGATCAGTCCTGGGAGTCCATCGGCCAGATCTGGCTTGAAGGCGATCACTACAAATGGCGTGCTATGCGCTGGAACGGCATTCCGGAAGAGCGGGTCACAGGACACACCAGTTTCCGCGAAAAATTCGATGCTTTTGCAGAAACCATTCCGCATTGTCTTGGCAACCCGCTCTATCATTGGACCCATCTCGAATTGCAACGTTACTTCGACTGGCATGGCGTTTTTGGGCCGGACACGGCAGACGAGGTTTGGGATCTGGCCAACGAGAAACTTAAGGAACCGAGCCACAGTGCCCGCGGCCTGCTGACACAGATGAAGGTCGAATATGTCGGTACGACCGACGATCCGTGTGATGATTTGTCCGCGCATGCGGCTACCCAAAAAGATGCGTCATTTGATATTCAGATGGCACCGAGTTTCCGTCCGGACAAAGCCCTGATCCCGACTGCCAAAGGATTTGCCGACTATTGTCAGCGGCTGGCAAAGGTAAGCGGTGTTTCCATCGAGCGTTATGATGATCTTGTTGCAGCGCTGCTCAACCGGATGGACTATTTTGTATCTTTCGGCTGTAAGGCAGCTGACCACGGCGTGACTGAAATTCCGTTCTTCACAAAACGCAAAGCATCCGATCTCGATGCAATATTAAAGAGCGGTCTGAATGGCAGTCCGATCTCCAGGCAGGATGAAGGCGATTTCACTGCAGCGCTTATGATTGAATTGGGGGTTGCCTATGCGGAACGCGGCATCGTCATGCAGTATCATATCGGCGCTGTGCGCAGCCAAAACAGCAAACTGTTTGCTGCGCTTGGGCCGGATACCGGTGGTGATTGCATGTCTGATTTCGAAATCGGCCGGCAGCTCAATGCTCTCCTTGATGAGATCAACAATAGGAAGAGCCTGCCGCGCACGATCCTCTATTGCCTGAACCCCAATGCAAACGAACTGCTGGTGACCATTGCCGGGAACTTCCAGGACGGAACCGATCCAGGCAAGATCCAGGCAGGTCCAGGCTGGTGGTTCAATGATCAACTGGACGGGATGGAACGACAGCTTATTCAGGTTGCCCAAATGGGGCTGCTGTCACGCTTTATCGGCATGCTGACAGATTCCAGATCATTCCTGTCGTTTCCGCGCCATGAGTATTACCGACGTCTTGTCTGCAAGATGATCGGTCAATGGGTCGAAGAAGGCAGTATTCCAGGTCAGGGCGGTCATTCCGATACTCTTATCCGGCGCATTTGCTACGACAACGCGCGGGACTGGTTCCTACCGAAGGCTTAGGTGGAGACCTATTTCGATATTTCGGCCGTCGCTTCAATTTCAACGAGCGCTTCATCCTCGATGAGCCCGGCAACCACCACCATGGACATTGCCGGGAAATGGCGGCCGAGAACACGCCGATAAGCATCGCCGACTTCGCGTTGGCGTGCGAGATACTCTTTCTTGTCGATGACAAACCAGGTCAGGCGGACAATGTCGCTTGCCGACCCGCCTGCTGCCTCAACTATCTCCAGAATGTTGCGGAGCACCTGCTCCATTTGACCAATGAAATCATTGGAGACAAACTTCTTATCCTTGTCCCAGCCAATCTGACCGCCGATATGCAGGACGCCCTGCCGGCTCAATACACCATTGGCATATCCCTTTGCCGGGGCCCACCCTTCGGGATGAATGATTTCATGGCTCATGGTTTTGTCTTTCTTGTTGTCCCGGATCAAAGGTCAAAAAAGTCCTGACCTAAACTCCGAGGAATTTTTCGGCTGTCTCCGCATCAAGATTACTCATCGGCCCTGACCAGACATTCCGGCCGCGCTCCAGAATGACACCGGCATCCGCGACTCGGTGCAGTTCTTTCAAAGATTTGTCGACAAGCAGAATGGCCAGACCACTAGTGGCTTTCAGATGATCAATGGCTGCCCAGATTTCCTGACGGATAATCGGTGCGAGGCCTTCAGTCGCTTCATCCAAAATCATCAGCCGCGGATTTGTCATCAAAGCCCTACCGATTGCCAGCATCTGCTGTTCGCCACCTGATAGCGACACCGCTTTTTGCTGACGTCGCTCGGCAAGACGCGGAAACAACTGGGCGACTTTGGCAAACTCCCATTCGCCCGACCTTGCAGCGGCAATCAGGTTTTCTTCAACACTCAAGCTGCCGAAACATCGCCGACCTTCAGGCACAAGCCCAATACCCAATCGTGCAATCTTGTGACTTGGCAAGCGCGCCAGAGACTGATTGGCAAACTGAATTTCACCGCCCGAGGGCAGCATGCCGCAGATTGTCTTGACAGTTGTTGACTTGCCCATGCCGTTTCGGCCCATCAGCGCAACAACTTCGCCCTCGCGAAGATCCAGTGACACACCAAAAAGCGCCTGACTCGGGCCATAGCTGGCGGTGACGTCTTTCAGGGTCAAAAGCGCACTCATGCTTCTTCTCCCAGATAGGCTTCACGAACATCCTTGTTGGCACGAATTTCATCCGTTGTACCGGTCGCGATTACCTTGCCGTAAACAAGCACGCTGATCCGGTCAGCCAGAGCAAACACGGCATCCATGTCATGTTCCACCAACAGGATCGGCGCTTCGTGGCGCAAACCATCCAAAAACCCTGTCAGTCGTTTAGACCCTTCCGTTCCAAGTCCTGCCATTGGTTCGTCCATGACAAAGGCTTTGGGTTTCAAGGTCAAAGCGACAGCGACTTCAAGCTGGCGACGCTGACCATGACTGAGCTCAGCTGTACGGATTTTTGCCTGATCGACAAGACCGACACGCTCAAGAGCCTCCATGGCTATTTTGAGCAAATCCTTGTCTTTCAAAACAGGCTTTAAGAAACGCCATGGGTTTCCTTGCCCGCCCAGCGCTCCAAGCACCGCGTTCTGAAGCACCGAGTCTTCCATTGCGAGTGCCGAAATCTGGAACGTACGCCCAAGACCTGCGCGAGCACGGACTTGGGTGGAAGCATGTGTCACGTCTTGCCCGAGCAAATACACCGATCCGGCATCCGGTCTCAATCCGCCACAGATCTGTTTGATCAAGGTCGACTTGCCAGCGCCATTCGGGCCGATGATCGCGTGAATTTCTCCGGGCACAAGATCAATCGATACGCCATCACTTGCTTTCAGGGCTCCAAAACTCTTGGAAATGCCTTGTGTTGCCAGAACTGCCTCAGTCATGGGCCACCTCCCGTCCAAGCAGCATGCCTATGACACCGCCACGGGCGAAAAGGACGACTCCCAGAAGCAGGAAGCCAAGATAGATGTGCCAATAGTCTGACAGATCACCTAGGAAATGCTCGAGTGCAACAAACAGCACGGCGCCAACAACCGGACCAAACAAGCGCGCGACACCGCCCAGAATGATGAAGACGATAATCTCACCCGACATTTGCCAGGAGAACATGGTTGGGCTGACGAACCGGTTGAGATCAGCAAACAGCGCACCGGCAAGACCGGTTATCGCCCCGGACAGGACAAACGCCAGCAGCCGCAACCGCATGGGATTAAGGCCAACCGTTTCAACACGATCCGGTGCTTGCCGGGCAGCGTTCAGCGCCAACCCGAATGGAGAACGCTGCAGCTTTGCTGCGAACAGAAGCACGAGTGCGAGTATCCCGAAACACAGGCCATAGAACTGGATTGGCACCAGTGTATTCAGTCCGGGAAACCCGTTGCGAACGTAGATCGACAACCCGTCTTCGCCGCCGTAGGCACTCCAGCTGATGGAGAAAAAGAAGAACATTTGCCCGAACGCCAGCGTGATCATGATGAAATAGACACCGGACGTTCTGAGAGACAACAATCCGATCACAAATGCTACCAGCGATGACAAGACGATGGCGACCAGCCAGATGACCGGCATCGATTTGGACCCCTCGATCACGAACGGCCATTCCATCAACGGCGTGTAGGTCTGGGCATGGCTTGCAAGAATACCCATCGCGTAGCCGCCAATTCCGAAGAAAACTGCGTGACCAAGGCTGACCAGACCGCCGAGGCCCAGCGCGATGTTCAAACCGACCGCTGCCAACGCCAGAATGACGGCGCGGGTCGCCAAGGTGATGGTGAAGAGTTCTCCGGTGACATGCGCCCAAAGCGGAACGATTGCCAGGGTCGCCAGTACCACAGCGTTGAATATCGTCTCCCGGGTCATGCGCGCGCTCCGAACAATCCGGTCGGACGCAACACCAGTACCGCTGCCATCAGAATATAGATCGCCATCGACGCGAGCGATGACCCGATGGAAGTCGCTGTTGCCGGGGCAAAGAACAGTTTCATCAGTTCAGGCAGGAAAATGCCGCCAAGCGTATCGGTCAGACCAACCAGAATGGCGCCAATCAGTGCACCTTTGATCGAACCAATACCGCCAATGACGATCACCACAAAGGCAAGGATCAGAACCGGTTCACCCATACCGACCTGCACCGATTGAATAGCCCCAACCAGTGCACCGGCAAGACCGGCAAGTGCTGCGCCCAGCGCAAAGACAATCGTATAAAGCTTGGCGATATCGATCCCGAGTGCTGCGATCATCTCGCGATCATTTTCGCCAGCGCGGATCTGAATTCCGAGGCGGGTGCGGGAAATCAGCAGGAACAGACCAGCTGCTACCAGCAAACCGACAACAATGAGGGTCAGACGGTAGAGCGGGTATTGAATACCGCCGGGAAGCGTGACCGGACCGGAAAGAAACTCCGGAATATCAAGGAACAGCGGGAACGAGCCAAAAATCCAGCGTGTGCCTTCGGAAAAGATCAGAATTAAAGCAAACGTCGCCAACACCTGATCGAGGTGATCCTTGGTATAAAGCCGCCGGATCACTACGAGCTCTACCAATGCACCGGCGATCGCCGCGCCAGCCAATGCTGCGATCAAACCAAGCACGAAAGAGCCGGTCAGACCCGCAACAGCTGCCGCGCAGAACGCACCGACCATATAAAGTGAGCCATGCGCCAGATTGATCAGGCCCATCACCCCGAAAATCAAGGTCAAACCTGCCGCCATCAGAAACAGCATGATGCCGAACTGAAGACCGTTCAGGACTTGCTCAATGAGCAGAATAATTGACATTCTTCCCCCTGGATCTGGCTATTTTTTGCAAAGGCTTGTCTGCCAGATTCCCGTTTCAATCTCAGTTCAGCTCATCCCGAAGCCGGAACCGTTGTACTTTCCCCGTTGCCGTTTTCGGCAGTGTTTCCTCGAATACGATTGACCGCGGATATTTGTAAGGGGCAATCATCGCTTTGACATGATCCTGTAGCGTTTTCACCAGCTCGTCAGACGGCTCCGTACCTTCGATCAGGACAATATGCGCCTGAACAATGGAGCTTCGATCCTTATCCGGAATTCCAATCACCGCACACTCCAGAACGGATGCATGTGCTAGAAGCGCAGCTTCAACTTCCGGGCCCGCGATGTTGTAGCCTGATGAGATAATCATGTCGTCGTTGCGCGCAGCAAAATGCAGATGGCCGTCATCGCTCATGGAAAAACTGTCCCCAGTGATATTCCAGCCATCGATGACATAGTCTTTCTGGCGGTCATCTGCGAGATAACGGCATCCGGTCGGGCCACGCACGGCCAGTCGACCGACATTGCCCGGAGCGACTGGTTTTCCATCCTGTCCGACAATCTTCACTTCGTAGCCAGTCACAGGTTTGCCGGTGCAGGCAGGTTTATGGTCATCAAACCGGTTGGAGACGAAGATGTGCAGCAATTCTGTTGCGCCGATCCCATCCAGCATTGGTTTGCCGGTCTTTTTAATCCAGGCGTCATAGACTGGCGCTGGCAATGTTTCTCCGGCAGACACCGCTGCTCGTAACGAAGACAGATCTGCGCCGTCCTCCATTGCCTGCAGCATCACTCGGTAGGCAGTCGGCGCAGTAAAACAGACGGTTGCTTTGTAGTTCTGGATAATCTCGATCATGTTCGGAGGAGACGCATTTTCCAGAAGCGTTGCCGCGGCCCCGAACCGAAGCGGAAATACCGCCAGTCCGCCAAGTCCGAATGTAAACGCTAGTGGCGGCGAACCGACAAATACATCATCCGGTGTGACACCGAGCACTTCCTTGGCATAGCCATCCGCGATAATCAGGATGTCGCGATGAAAATGCATCGTTGCCTTGGGTGATCCTGTCGAGCCAGAGGTAAAGCCAAGCAAGGCAACATCGTCCTGACTTGTTGGTACAGCGTCGAATTTGACAGATTTTTCCAGAGCCAGGCGATCCAGTTCAGCGTCGTGGTTTGATGTGCCGTCGAAACCAACAACCTTCTTCAGGAACCCTGACGTTTTCGCGCAGCCAACAAGCTCATCCATTAGCCTTGTGTCACAAAGTGCGAACTCCACTTCCGCCTTGTCCACGATTTGAGAAAGCTCGCCTGCTCGCAACATCGGCATGGTGTTGACAACCACAGCCCCTGCCTTCGTTGCCGCCAACCAGCACGCAACCATTGCCGGATTGTTGGCCGAACGGATCAGCACGCGGCTGCCCGGTTTCACACCGACATTTTCGACAAGCGCATGTGCCAGCCGATTGGTCCAGTCGGACAATTCTTTGTACGTCCGGCGGCGGCCATTGCCGATCAAGGCGGTGTTGTCGCCAAAACCCTGGTCGACCATTTTGTCCGTGAGCTCAACGGCGGCGTTCAGACGATCCGGATAGTCGAAACCACCTAGCAAAAAGTCCGGCCACTGATCTTCCGGCGGAAGGTTCTCACGGGCAAACGTATCGATATGGGCGGATGGCAACAGGGCACCTACCATGATCGGTCTCCTAGTTAAGCGCTGAATGCGTCAGTCGTTGGCTTCAGGGGGCAGAAAATCGACATCATGTTCTGCGGACACACGGACCACTGCATCGACATCTGTCATGTTGTGCAGCTCGTCGAACAGTTCCTTGAGTTTGCCTGCCGGAGATACCCAGAAGAGCGCACGGCACGGTTTGTCCGATTTGTTGAAGTAGCCATGCGGCACACCCATCGGCATGCGCACAAGATCACCGGCCTTTGCTTTCGTCCATTCCCCGTCCAGCTTAAGGTCAAGCTCGCCTTCCTGGACCAGAATGAACTCGTCCTGCGTCGGGTGAATGTGCACGGGAACAAACTGACCAGGTTCCGAGTTGGTCTCAAACGCGAACGTGCTCTCGCACCAGGCTTTCGGGTAATAGGTCTGCCCGAGGATGCTCAACGTAACTCCCTCAGAGCCTTCTCCATTTGGAGTGATGCCACCTTCAAGTTTCTTGGACATGGTCTTTCCCCCTCTTATGTTTTAGTCAGTTATTTTCCTGCAAAGTCTGGCGGGCAATAATGATTTTCTGAACGTCAGACGCGCCTTCATAGATGCGCAGAGCGCGGATTTCGCGGTAGAGTTTCTCCACCGATTGACCGGATCTGACACCGTCGCCACCATGCAGCTGTACGGCCTTGTCGATCACCTGCTGGGCCTGTTCTGTCGCGAACAATTTGGCCATCGCAGCTTCCCGGGTGATGCGCGGTGCACCCATGTCCTTGGTCCAGGCGGCGCGGTAGATCAGCAGTGCAGCGGCATCGATATCGAGTGCCATATCCGCGATATGCCCCTGCACCATTTGAAGATCTGCAAGCGGTGATCCCTGAATGGTTCTGGTCGTTACCCGCTCGAGTGCGTCATCCAGCGCCCTGCGGGCAAAACCCAGTGCAGCGGCAGCAACGGTGGAGCGGAAAATATCAAGAACCGACATGGCAATCTTGAAACCGTCTCCCGGCTTGCCAATCAGGTCTGATTTGGGAACCCGGCAATCGTTAAACCGCAATGTCGCGAGTGGATGTGGTGCAATCGTCTCCAGCCGCTCAACAACTTCAAATCCCGGCAAATCAGGCGTAACGATGAAAGCGGACAGGCCTTTGGCGCCGGGCGCCTCTCCGGTTCTGGCAAACAGTGTATAAAGATCCGCAATTCCGCCGTTGGAAATCCAGGTTTTTTCGCCATTCAAAACATAAGCATCGCCATCATCTGTCGCTGACATGGTAGAATTAGCGACATCTGACCCTGATTGCGGCTCAGTCAGTGCAAAAGCAGCGATGGCTTCACCGGCGCGTGTTTTCGGCAGCCAGGCAGCTTTCTGATCTTCAGATCCGAAGAGGGTGATCGCACCCGTGCCGAGCCCCTGCATGGCAAAGGCAAAATCGGCCAATCCATCCTGACGCGCCAGGGTTTCGCGAGCAAGACACAGGCTTCGGACGTCAAGCTTCTCACCGGACAGTGCAGCCGTTCCCTGCAGCCAGCCCGCCTTGCCAAGATCAGCTACGAGGTTTCTGCAAGCTGCGTCGGTGTCACCGTGATCAACGGTCAGGTCTTTTGCAAATGCCTCGAGGTCTTCGGCAAAACCACGATGACGATCCTCAAAAAACGGCCAGGAGAGGAAACTCTTGTCTGCCATCAGTTGCCCTCGAACACTGGTTTGCCCTTGGCGACAAAGGCCTTGTAGGCCCGCTCGAAATCACCTGTCTGCATGCAGATGGCCTGCGCCTGGGCCTCGGCTTCAATCGCCTGTTCGATAGACATAGACCACTCCTGCGCCAACATGGTCTTGGTCATCATGTGGCCGAAATTCGGCCCTGCAACGATACGTTCTGCCAGCTTCATGGCTTCGTCTTCCAGGACATCAGGACCAACAAGCCTGTTGTAAAATCCCCAGCGCTCACCTTCATCGGCGCTCATCGACCGACCTGTGTAAAGCAGGTCAGCGGCGCGGCCTTGTCCAATGATGCGCGGCAGGATGGCGCAGGCGCCCATATCGCAACCAGCAAGACCGACACGCGTGAACAGGAAGGCTGTTTTGGCCTCCGGCGTTGCCAGCCGCAGGTCCGAGGACATTGCGATGATGGCGCCAGCGCCAACACAAATGCCATCTACCGCGGCAATGATCGGTTTGCCGCAATTGATCATGGCTTTGACCAGATCACCGGTCATGCGGGTGAAGGTCAGCAGCTCCTTCATTGACATTCGGGTCAGTGGCCCGATGATGTCATGGACGTCGCCGCCGGATGAGAAATTTCCGCCGTTGGACTGAAACACCACCGCGTTGATTTCGTCATTGTAAACAAGGTCACGAAACCAGTCGCGCAACTCAGCATAGCTCTCGAATGTCAGCGGGTTTTTTCGTTCAGGCCGATCCAGTGAAATGCGGGCAATGGACCCTTCAATGGTACATTGGAAATGCTTGGGAGCGTCGGTCATTCCGTGGCTACCTTTTCAAGGGTCTTCTCAACATCGGTGCTGGTTCCAAACTGATCGAACAGACCATTGCAGGTCTCAATGGCAGTCTGGTCCAGGCCGACCATCAATTCGTCAATCCAGTATTCGTGCTTAGCTGCAAGATCTGAGAAGGCCGATTGGCCTTCCGCAGTCAGTTTGACGCGATTGGCGCGTTTGTCGCCCGGTACTGCAAGTCGGAGCGCCAGTCCGTCATCAACCAATCGTTCGACAATGCCAGTGACATTGCCATTAGAGACTTTCAGCAGGGCTGAAATTTCGCTCATCTTGAGGCCGTCCGGATACCGCGACAGCGCGGAGAGCACATCAAACCTCGGGAGGGTTGTTTCGCATTCATCGCGCAAACGGCGACGGATTTCAGCTTCAATACCGGAGGTGGCTTTCAAAAGACGCAACCACAGGCGGAGACGCATTTTCGACATCGGTTCAGTTTGCGGAGATACAGGAGACATCAGACTTCCCCTCCAGACAGGCTGAGCGCATGGCCATTGATGCTCGCTGCCGCGTCTGAACATAGCCAGAGTGCCGTCTCCGCCACTTCGTTCGGCTGAACAAACCGGTCCTGTGGATTGATGGCGCGCAGTTTTTCCGTCGCTGTTTCCTGATCCATCCCGGTTTTATTCATGATGTTCTGGATCGATCTGTCCAACATCGGCGTTTCCAGAAAACCTGGGCAGATCGCATTCACAGTGATACCGGTTCTGGCGAGCTCAAGCGCCAATGACTTGGTCAGGCCAACAACGCCATGTTTGGCCGCGCAATAACCGCTGACATAGGGATACCCTTTAAGACCCGCTGTTGAGGCAATCGCGATCATGCGGCCCCAACCGGCAGCTTTCATGTCTTGCAAGGCGGCCTGCCAGGAAAATGCGACACCGGTCAAATTGACCGACAACATGTCGGTGAAACTATTGGCTGTCATTTTGGCAAAGGGAATACTTTCCGCCGCCCCCGCATTGGCAACCACAATGGAGATAGGTCCCGATTGCGCGCGCGCAGCCTCAAAAGCCGTCACTATCTGTGCAGGATCGGTGACATCGCAGACCTGATATGGCAGGAGCTGCGCCGCCAGTTTTTCTTCATTGCGACCCAAAATTGTGACGGTCGCACCAGCGCGCTTGAAGGACTGAGCGACTTCCGCGCCAACGCCAGATCCGCCGCCAGTCACGACCACATGTTTGCCTTGAAGGCTCATACCTTGCTTTCCATTTCAGCTTCCCGGTCGGCCAGACGCCAGAGCTGGTCGCGACCCGGCAGATACGGCAGCGGCCAATCTCTTGCGGCACGATCACCGATCCGGGCTGCTTCATGCAAGGTCCAATACGGGTCTATGAGATGTGGACGCCCGACAGCGACAAGATCCGCGCGCCCTGCCATCAGAATGGAGTTTGCGTGGTCTGCCTCATAGATGTTGCCGACCGCCATGGTTGTCAGGCCCGCTTCGTTGCGAATGCGGTCCGAAAACGGTGTCTGGAACATCCGGCCATATACAGGTTTTGAGTCTATCGAGGTCTGGCCTGCCGATACGTCGATCAGATCAACCCCGGCGGCAGAGAACATCTTCGCAATTTCAATGGCTTCATCCGGTGTGATGCCGTTGTCACCGACCCAGTCATTGGCTGAGATTCGCACTGACATCGGCTTTTCATCCGGCCAAACAGCGCGCATTGCCGCGAATACTTCCAGCGGATAACGCATTCTGTTGGCAAGACTTCCACCAAAGTCATCCGTTCGAATATTGGAAGTTGGCGAGATAAAGGACGACAGCAGATAGCCATGTGCGGCGTGCAGTTCGATCATGTCGAAACCGGCACGATCCGCCATTTGTGCAGATGCCACGAATTGATCGCAGATTTCGATCATTTCGGTACGTGTGATTTCGCGCGGGATTGCATTTTGCGGAGACCAGGCTACGGCAGATGCGGAGACCAGATCCCAGTTACCGTCTGCCAGTGGTTCATCCATGCCTTCCCACCCGATATTGGTGGAGCCCTTCCGCCCGGAATGTCCGATCTGGCAGGATATCTTTGCATCCGTATGTTCATGAACAAAATCGGTCAAACGACGCCAGGCCGTTTCGTGGTCAGGTGAATAGAGACCGGGACATCCCGGTGTAATCCGGCCTTCCGGACTGACACAGGTCATCTCGACATAGACAAGCCCAGCACCGCCTTTTGCACGCTCGGCGTAATGACTAAAATGCCAATCCGTCGGGCAACCATTTACCGCCTTGTACTGCGCCATGGGCGAAACAACGATGCGGTTTTTGAGTTCCATGTCCCGCAATTTGAACGGGGCGAACATTGGAGCCCGAGGCGGCGTGGTTTCGTTGTCATTTTCGGAGATATTTCTAGGCGTACTCGCAGCCTTTGAGAACCATTCTTCCGCACTTTGCAGCCATTTTGGATCGCGTTGGCGCAGGTTTTCGTGACTGATGCGCTGGGACCTGGTTAGCAGCGAATAGTTCAGCTGGACGGGATCCAGATGCAGGTAACGCTCGACATTTTCAAACCATTCGACTGAGTTCCGGGCCGCTGATTGCAGTCGCAATACTTCAAGACGGCGTTGGTCTTCGTATTTTCCAAAAGCTGTTTTGAGATCAGCTTCATTCTGCACCAGATCTGCGAGCGAAATGGCGGACTCGACAGCAAGTTTGGTCCCCGAGCCGATCGAAAAATGCGCTGTCGCTGCGGCATCGCCGAGCAGCACGACATTTTCATGGCTCCACTTTTCACACAAGACACGTGGGAAACGGATCCATGCTGAGCCGCGAACATGTCCCGCATTCGTCATCAGGCTATGGCCGCCAAGGTGATCCTTGAAGATCTCCTCGCAGACCGCGATACTTTCCTGCTGGTCCATTTCCCCAAAGCCATAGGCTTCAAACGTTTCGGGCGCGCATTCAACGATAAACGTCGCGGTGTCCGGATCGAATTGATAGGCATGAGCCCAGATCCAGCCGTGTTTTGTCTTTTCAAAGATGAACGTGAACGCGTCGGAAAATTTCTGGCGTGTACCAAGCCAGACAAAATGACACTTACGGACATCTATGTCCGGTTTGAATGTGCCGGCATAAAGCTGCCGTGTTTTCGAATTCAGGCCATCAGACGCGACGACAAGATCATAATCTTTGCGATAATCTTCAGCACTCGCGATGTCAGTTTCGAACTGCAGCTCGATACCAAGCTCTTTTGCACGAGCCTGCAGGATCAAAAGAAGACGCTTGCGGCCAATTCCACAAAATCCATGACCTGTGGAGACTTGCGTGCTGCCATCGATATGGAGCGCCACATCGTCCCAATAGGCGAAATGATCGCGGATCGTCTCTGCGCTAACAGGGTCGTTGGCAGCGAGATTGGTCAGCGTTTCATCCGAGAGAACAACACCCCAGCCAAATGTGTCATCAGACCGATTACGCTCCATCACGGTGATGTCGTGCGACGGATCACGCAGTTTCATTGAAATCGCGAAATAGAGACCGGCGGGGCCACCCCCAAGGCACATTATGCGCAAGATACTCTCCCCGGTCATGACCGCATTATCAACATTACACATGATCCTGCGCCCATCTCATATTTATTTCAAGCATGAAATTTCATATTTAAATTATCTCGATTTGAATCTTATCAACGATGCGCTCGATCCTGCACTCTGCTTCGATTAAATGGACGAAGATGATTGGAGTGCAATCGGTTGCAAAATCGTTGCGCAAAATCCATACTATCGGCACACTGGCTTGGGCTAAAAAACGCCAGCAAAAAAAGATAAGGACTACCGAGACCACATGGCTGTCACCTTGAAGGAAGTCGCAGAACTTGCCGGCGTATCCCGTTCGGCTGTTTCGAGAACCTTTACAGATGGCGCATCGGTCTCTGACAAAACGCGGCGAAAAGTGGAAAAAGCCGCCACAAAGTTAGGGTATTCACCCAATATCCTCGCTCGCGGGCTGACCACACGCCGGACAAAACTGATTGGGCTGGTCTCCGACAACTTTCACAATCCGATCTTTCTGGAAGTGTTCGACCAATTCACCCGCAAACTACAAGACTGCGGGCTGCGCCCCTTGCTGGTCAATCTGTCTGACGAAACAGACCCGGAAAACTCCGTTAGATTGTTGCGTCAATATTCCGTCGATGGTGTCGTTGTTGCGTCCTCGACGCTGCCACCCGAGTTTTCCAAGGCATTCAAGGATGCTGGTATCCCGGTGGTCAACAGCTTCGGCCGGTATTCGTCCACACCCAATGTCCATGTCGTCGGCATAGACAATGTGGAATGTGGCCGCATTGCCGCACGAGAGCTTATCAAACGCGGCTACAAAAGACTGGCCTTTCTGGGTGGCCCTGAAACAGCGACATCGACCCAGGATCGATATTCAGGATTTTCGGACGAGCTGTTAGCTCACCCGACTATCGAGGTAAGTTACAGCTTTTCCGGTGCCTATTCGTTCAAGGCCGGTCGAACTGAGATGCAACGGCTTCTTGAAACAGGCTCGCCAGCAGAAGCCTATTTCTGCGCCGATGATGTGCTGTCAATCGGAGCGCTGAGCGCGGTGACCGATGCAGACCTGAACGTTCCCGAAGACATCGGCATCATTGGATTGAACGATATGGAAATTGCCGGTTGGGAGAACATCAACCTTACTACAATCCGCCAACCGATCCAGCAGATCATCAATTCGTCTGTCGAACTGATTGTATCAATGCTGGATGATCCTGCCCGTTACCCGGAAGCACGACTCTTTCCCTGCACTGTGATTGAGCGCGGAACCTTGCGCGCGCCATGACGACGCGCGCTTGGCACATTTGGAGTTTAGCGGAACATGGGTGGACGAGCGTCCAACCAGGCTCCATCTTTTTTACCGGAATCTGCTACTGCATAGACAGCTGCCATTGAACGGAGGCCGTCTTCCGCTCTCGGATAAAGATCCGCTGCCGGGTCCATTGCTCGCCCTTCTTTTGACGCACGGATGGCTTCCGCTAGATCCTTGTAGATATTGGCAAAGGCCAGTGGCATTCCCTCGGCATGACCTATTGTCACGCGCGTGCTGCGATCAGCTTCTGGAGACAGACCTGCTTCTCCGCGTTCAATTGTTTGCAAACGGCCATTGAGCGGCATCCAGAAGAGCTGGTTCGGTTGTTCCTGGCTCCAGCGCAAACCGCCCTTTTCCCCGAACACCTGCAAGGTAAGTCCGTGTTGACGTCCAATAGCAACCGATGACGTCCACAGCCGGCCAACAGCTCCGCCATCCATCCGGAAATTGACCATCGCGTCATCTTCCAGCTCTCGGCTGGTGATACAGGAGACGGTGTCGGCAGACAGCCGTTCGACTTCCTGCCCAGTCACGAACGATGCCATATGAAGCGCATGGATGCCGCAATCGGCAAACTGGGCAGAGACACCTGCCTGCGCCGGGTCATACCGCCAGCGGACCCGCGGATTGTCGGCATCTTCGGCATCCGCATGGTGACCATGGGCAAACTCGGCTTTGACCAAGCGGATCTTTCCAAGATCGCCGCGCGTCACCATCGCTTTCATATGACGAACCAGCGAATAGCCGGAATAACCGTAGTTGACTGCACAGATCTTGCCGGTGGCCTTGGTGATCTTCACGATCTCCTCGCCCTCGTCCACCGTCATGGTCATCGGCTTTTCGCAGAGCACATGAAATCCGGCTTCCAGATAAGCCTTTGTAATCTCGAAATGCGTTGAGTTCGGTGTCGCAACGGTCACTAGATCAACCCGATCGTCACGGTTGCGCTCGCCTTCAAGCATCTCGCACCAATCGCCATAGGCGCGGTCTTCTGCAAGGCCGAGCCGTTGGCCGTAATCACGGCCTTCTGCGGGTCGATGATCCAATGCACCAGCTGTAAAATCGAACAGGCCGTCAAGACCGGACCCAAGCCGGTGTGCTGGGCCAATCTGACTGCCTTCGCCGCCACCTATCATGCCCCAATTCAGTCGCTTCATTGTCTCAAATTCCTAGTTGAAGCCGATAGATTCCAGATATTCGCGGTTGGTCCGCGCATCGTCGACCGGAGACACATCCAGAGTCGGGTCGCAGTCTTGTTCCACTGTGCACCAGCCCTCAAAACCGGCATCCAGAAGAATTTGGCGGACAGCCGAAAAATCAACATCACCGTCGCCGAGATTACAGAAGATCCCCTGACCGCAAGCGTCATAGAAGTCGGTTCTGTTTTTGACGACACTGGCTTTAATCTTCGGATTGATATCCTTGAAATGCATGTAGGAAATGCGATCGATATGCCTTTTCATAAAGGCGACCGGATCAAAACCGGCATAGGAGTGATGGCCTGTGTCGAAGCATATTTTCAGATGTTTTTCATCAACTTCCTCAAGCAATCGCTCCAGCTCTGGCTCAAAATCCATGAAGCCGGCTGCATGTGCGTGAATACCGACTGTCAGGCCGAATTCTTCAGAACCTATCCGGGCTGCCTCAGCGATCCGGCCACGATAAGCCACCCACTCGGCTGCATCCATCTGTTCGGCTTCCGAGACCCGGCCAGCCGTCGGCGCGCGGCGCGGCGAAATGGAATCTATCAGGACCAGATGTTTTGCTCCATGCGCGACAAGTGCCTTGCAAGTCCGGTTGGTACCATCAAGCACATTGTCCCAGGCGTCAGGATCATGGAACGGCCGGAACACAACGCCGCCGATCAATTCCAGATCATGTTCTGACAGCGCTTCGCTGAGAATCGCCGGATCTTCCGGCATGAAGCCGACAGGGCCAAGTTCAATGCCCTTGTAACCGGCCTCGGCGCACTCTTTCAGAACCATTTTCCAGGTCGGATTACGGGGATCATCGGGGAACTCGACACCCCAGGAACACGGCGCATTGCCAATACGAATGCTCATACTATCGAGCCTTTCAAGTCACTTATGATGTTTGAACTGTTTGCCAGGATTTGGTGTTTGACGATGTGAAGGCCGCATCAACAATGCGCTTCACATCCAGACCATCTTGAAAAGTCGGCCAAATGTTCTGGCCCGTCTCAATTGCTTTCAGAAAGTCCCGGGCTTCTATGATGATCTGGTCCTGATAGCCGGTCCCATGTCCGGGGCCCTGGCAGAACGGCAGATAATCCGGGTGCGCCGGGCCCGTCAGAACCTTCCGGAAACCGCGCTCGGCTTCAGGGTCGCTCATCCGGTAAATCCAGATGGCATTCTGGTCTTCCTGATCGAACCGGATAGCGCCCTTGGTGCCGGTGATTTCATAGGCGTAGCCCATCTTCCGACCAGTAGCGATCCGGCTGAAAAACATCTGGCCCATGACACCATTTTCAAAGCGAACCATCATCTGGCCCTGATCATCATTGGTGACTGTGCCGCCCGGCCGGTCCTTGTGAACCCGTTCGATTTCCGCGACGAGTTTTTCAATTGGCCCGACAAGTGCCAAAGCCGCATTGATCATATGCGGTGCGAGATCGCCCATGGTTCCATTGGCGTCACCATCAGTGCGCCATGTCGCCGGGGCCGCAGGATCGGCATAAAAATCTTCAGTGTGCTCGCCCCGAAACCATGTCACATCGCCAATTTCACCCTGCTGGATCAGTTGCCGCGCATATTGGCTCGCCGGTGTCCGGATGTAGTTATAGGCTACCATGTTGATGCAGCCAGAACGGTTTGCAGCCGCAACCATCGCTTCTGAATCGGCTAGCGTTTCGCCCATTGGCTTTTCGCACAGGACAGGTTTGTTCAGCTTGAATGCCAGCTCCGCGATCTGCCGATGCGTGGATTGAGGCGTCGCAATGACAATTGCCTCTACTTTCGGATCTTCGACCAGCGTCCGCCAATCATCCGTTGCCCGCTGAAAGCCGAAAGCCTTGCGGTATCTCTCAGCCGACTGTGGGGTGCTGGCGCAAACCATTTCGAGCCGAGGTCTCAGCCTGGTCTCGAAGACGGCTCCCACAGCTGCCATAGCCACCGCATGGGCCTTGCCCATATAGCCGCCGCCGAGAATTCCTATCCCAATTTCCGGCATTTTTGTCTGATCCTGAAAAATGAATTGCAACCGGTTGCAAAATTTGTATCCTGAGAAGAGAGATCGCGCAAGCGACAATCGACGCGAAAACCGTCGACGACATGATCCGGGAGTGCAAGACATGAGTGATGAAACGGTCCAGCTGACGACCGCTCAGGCGATTATCCGCTTTCTGGCGAACCAGTTCATCGAGATTGATGGCGAAGAGAAAAGAGTGTGTGGTGGCGGTTTTGGCATCTTCGGCCACGGCAATGTGACTTGCCTCGGAGAAGCGCTCTACGACCACAAATCCGAACTGCCGCTCTACCGTGGCCAGAACGAACAAAGCATGGGCTTTGCGGCTGCCGCTTACTCCAAACAGTGGCTGCGCCAGCGTTTCATGTTCTGCACCGCGAGCGCCGGACCTGGAACAACGAATCTTCTGACGTCTGCTGCACTTGCGCATGCCAATCGCTTACCGATGCTACTGCTCTGCGGAGATACATTCCTGACGCGTCTGCCGGACCCTGTTCTTCAGCAGCTGGAGCATTTCAACAACCCGACTCTCGGTGTCAATGATGCGTTCAAGGCAGTCACGCGCTACTGGGACCGAATTACGCATCCAGCACAGATCATACAATCGCTTCCAGCCGCTCTTGCAACACTGCTGGATCCGGCTGATTGCGGGCCAGCATTCCTAGGTCTGCCACAAGATGTTCAGGGCTGGACTTACGATTACCCTGTCTCATTCTTCGAACGACGTGTTCATCGTATTCGCCGTATCACACCAGATGCATTGGAAATCGAAGCTGCAGCACAACTTCTGAAGTCTGCCAAACGCCCGATGATCATTGCAGGTGGTGGAGTTCAATACAGCCGCGCAGTGTCTGAACTGACGGCATTCGCTGAAGTACATCAAATTCCAGTCGTGGAAACAATTGCCGGACGGGCCAATCTGGTCGCCACTCATCCGTTGAACATCGGCCCTGTCGGTGTCACCGGATCTGATAGTGCCAACACGACTGCCGAAAACGCCGATGTCATTCTGGCTGTCGGAACCCGACTTCAGGATTTCACCACTGGTTCCTGGACAGCCTTTTCCAAAGATGCTCGATTTATCAGTTTGAACGTGGCGCGCCATGATGCTGGAAAACACATGTCTATGCCGATTGTTGGCGACGCCAAACTGGGCCTCAAGGCACTAGGCGCTGCTATGGTCGGTTACAAAACACCTCCAAGCTGGACGCAAAAGACCAAAGACGAGCGCAAGGCTTGGGACACATACGTTTCCGAAAACGTATCCTATGGAAACCGGCCGAACTCCTATGCCCAGGCAATCGGTGTCGTGAATGAACTGTGCGATCCGCGCGACCGTGTTGTGACGGCTGCCGGTGGTCTGCCGGCAGAAGTCGCCGCCAACTGGCGCACGCTTGACATTGGCACCGTTGATGTTGAATTCGGGTTTTCCTGCATGGGGTACGAGATCGCCGGTGGCTGGGGCGCCCGCATCGCGCAGTCCGAACGCGAACCGGACAAGGACACCATCGTCTTTGTCGGTGACGGCTCCTATCTCCTGATGAATTCAGACATCTATTCTTCTGTCCTGAGCCGCAAGAAACTGATCATTCTGGTGCTGGACAATGGCGGTTTTGCCGTCATCAACAAGCTGCAGAACAACACCGGCAACGAGAGCTTCAACAACCTCCTTGAGGATTGTCCAACTGTTCCCGAAGCCTTTGCCGTCGACTTTGAAGCTCATGCAGCCGCCATGGGGGCAATTGCAGAAACCGTGGCAAATCCTGTTGAACTGGGCGAAGCCTTCAAAAGGGCGAAAGCGGCAGACAAAACCACTGTGATCTGCATGAAAGTCGATGCCTATGATGGCTGGACCACCGAAGGGCACACCTGGTGGGAAGTCGGAACACCTCATGTGACCGACAATGACAAGGTCCGCAGTGCCCACAAGGACTGGGAGGCCACGCGCTCCAAACAGCGCCGGGGCGTGTGATGGCAGATCTGTCACATCTTCAAGACGGCAATTTTCTGGTAATTGGCCGGGCAGGAATGGATCTCTATCCGGATCCTCCAGGAACCCGAACCGAGGATGCGTCGCAGTTCTTTGCTTGCATTGGCGGTTCGTCGGCCAATATTGCTGTTGCCATCAAAAAACATGGCTTTGAGACAGCGTTGGCTACCTGCGTGTCGGATGACGCAGTTGGCCGTTTTACGCTGAACCAGCTCGACAATTACGGTATCGACCGGACACATGTGATCACCATCGGCGGCGAAGTTCGCAACACACTCGCACTCTCCGAGACCCGACTGGAAAACTGTCAAACTGTCATCTACCGCAATCACGCGGCAGATTTCCAAATGTCCGATGAGCATGTCGAATCGATCGATTACAGCCAATATTCCGCGCTGGTCACAACCGGAACGGTCCTCGCCGCAGAACCTTCACGAAGTGCCGTCTTCCGTGCATTCGAACTGGCCCGAAACGCGGGTATCCCTCTCATTTTTGATATCGACTACCGGGCTTATAGCTGGGCCTCGCCAGAGGAAGCAGCTGAAACCTACTCCAGAGCCGGTGCCCTGTGTGATGTCATCATCGGCAATGATGTCGAATTCGGCTTCATGGCCGGTGATTACGACAAGGGTCTGCAAAAGGCGCGTGAGCTTGCTCAAAACAGCGCCCAGATTGCCGTTTACAAGATGGGGGAAAAAGGTGCAATCACCATCACTCCAGATACTGAATTCAAGACCGGAATCTACCCCGTAGACGCTCTGAAACCCACCGGAGCCGGTGACAGTTTCATGGGCGGGTTTATCGCTGCGATGGCGGCCGGGCATGATCTGAAAACTGCTGTCCTGCGCGGATCGGCATCTGCGTCCATTGTTGTCGGTCGGGTCGGATGCGCGCCCGCCATGCCGACAACTGCCGAACTTGAAAACTTCCTGTCGTCACACCCGGGTCCAACACCCGTTTGAAAAGGATGATCCAATGCACATCCCACCGCATGACAACCAGAACAAGCCGATTGTTGATGCCAATGATCCGACTGTTCCGCTGACCTATTTCAACATCGTCAAGTTGAAGAAGGGCGAAGCATTCGAGTATCAGGTGCCAGGATACGAGACCTGTGTCGCTCCGGCGACTGGAACCGTCACCGTTGATGTTGAAGGCGTTTTCTATGATGCTCTCGGCAATCGCGGTGTTGATGTCTGGGACGGAGAACCGGAAGGGGTTTATGTTCCTGTTGGAGCAAAGGTGACGATTGTCTGCACCTCCGATGAGACGGAAACATTCATTGCCGGTGCGAAATACGACAAGGTTCTGGAGCCGTTCGATGTCCGTGCAGCTGAAATCGATCTGGTGCAATACGGCTCTGACGACACGAAGACCCACCGCAAGATCAAACATATCCTCGGCCAGAAACAACACGGCAAGGTCGGCCGTTTGCTGGTCAGCGAACTCTTCACTGTCGGTCAGGGCGGCTGGTCAGGATTCCCGCCGCACAAACACGACACGGATCGTTTGCCGGATGAAACCCGGCACGATGAAACCTACAATTTCCGCTTCCGGCCCAAACATGGCTCTGGTGTTCAGATCCTGCAGCGCGAAGAAGGTGTCCCGGGCGAAGCGTTCCAGTTAATGGACCGGTCAACCTTCATGATCGACAAGGGGTATCACCCCTGCGCTGCAATGCCCGGGTATGAAATGTACTATTTCACCATCCTTGGCGGGCTCAGCCAACGATCTCTCGTCCAATTCTTCCAGCCAACGCATGCCTATCAGGTGGAGACAATCCCCGGCATCAAGGACATGGTTGCAAAGTTCAAATGACCATTGCGACGCTTTCCGAGGTTTTGCAGCCAGCGCTTAAAGAAGGCTACGCCGTTGTCGGCGTCGTTGCCCTCGGTTGGGAGGATACCCGCGCCTATGTAACAGCGGCTGAACTGGAAGGCGTCCCGATTGTCCTGCAAGCAGGACCGGCCTGCCGGGCGCATACGCCTCTTCCAATCCTGGGAGCGATTTTTCGTCATCTGGCCGATCATGCAAGCGTGCCGGTAGTTGCCCATCTGGATCATGGCTACACAATCGAAGAATGCCGGGAAGCCCTCGACTGCGGTTTTACCTCGCTGATGTTTGACGGGTCTCGCAAATCGCTCTCGGAAAACATCAATGAGACCGCGCGGATTGCCGAGATGGCGCATGCAGCAGGGATTTCCTGTGAAGGCGAAATCGGCTTTGTCGGATATGCCGCTGGTGCGGAATCGAAGGGAACTGACCCGGAAGAGGCTGCTATTTTCGCGAGGGAAACCTGTATCGACGCCATGGCGATTTCCGTTGGCAATGTTCATCTGCAGGAAGAACAAGGTGGTCGTCTCGATGAAGACCGCATCAAAGCAATCGAAGCCGTCACCAATGTGCCGTTGGTCATCCATGGCAGCTCTGGCGTCCCCGTTGATCAGAGGAAGTTTCTCGCGAACCAATCGAACATCTGCAAATTCAATGTCGGTACAGAGCTTAGACAGGTATTCGGCGACGCCCTTCGCAACGCGGTCAACCGCGACCAAAATCGATTCGATCGAAATGCAATCCTGTCCGAAACCCACGACCCTCTGGTGACTGTAACCCGCACTCTGCTGCGATCTGTGAGCAAGGTTTCATAGGATTAAACCGGTTCTCCAAAACTTTTAGGTTCACGCTTAAAAGTCAAAATTTCGAACAGTTTTTTCTTTGACAAACACCCCGGCCGACTTCGATTTCGAGTAGGTTCTTCATGCTCCTACCGGCTATTTTCTGCCATTTTTCAACCTCATCCATTGAACTTTAGTCTGAGAGCTTGCGCAATTTTGAAAAAAATTATAACGTTTCAATTCTTGATCGGATGACTGCTGCGAGCGCACCATAAAACCTGAACAACAGCGTTTCTCACAACCGATCATTCTATGGGAGGAAGAAATGCAATTATTTGATTTCGGTTTCGAGCGCCCTGCGTCGCTCAAAGGACTGATCGTTGGAACTGTCGCTGCCATTGGTGTAGCTGCGGGTTCAACTGCTGCCCTTTCACAAGACGCAAGCGGCGAGATTGTCATGATCAACTGGCTGGGCGGTGCTCAGGGCGAGATGATGACAAAACTGCAGGACGACTTTGTCGCCAAGAACCCCAAGGCTTCATTTCGCAATATCGTTCCACAAGCGGCTGGCGATGCACGCGGTGGTATCCGCCAGATCATTCTGGGTGGTGAGCAAGCAGATCTCCTGATCAATACCTGGCCGGCCTTCCGGAAAGAACTCGCTGACTCCGGCTTGATCATCCCTGTCGACAATGTCTGGGAAGAACAGAACCTTGGCGACAAGTTGCCAGATGCCTGGAAGAACTTGTCTGTCCTGAACGGCGACAATTACGGCGTCACCTACACATTCGGCAACCGTTCCGGCATCTGGTATCAGACGTCTACTCTGCAGAATGCCAACATCGAAGCTCCTACAACTTGGGAAGAGTTTGTCGGCGGATTTGCAGCGCTGCAGGCAAAAGACATTACACCGATGGCCATTCCGGCAAAGGTCTGGGCTCATGCGGAATGGTTTGAATCGATTCTGATCCGGACCGCCGGCGTTGAAACCGCCACAAAGCTTGCAAACCATGAAATCCCTTGGACAGATCCGGCAGTCAAAACGGCTCTCGGCAAATGGGCTGAACTGATCGAAGCCAACTGCTGCCGCGACCCTAACACCATGCTGGCAACAGCCTGGGACAATGCGGTCGACGCGTCTCTCAAAACCGGCGATGCAGCCTATGTTCTGATGGGCATGTGGCTGAACACACGAGCCAAGGTCGAATACGGCAAAACACCGGGCACTGACTATACAATCTTCCAGTTCCCGGCGATGGGTATGGGCCATGACAACACGTCAATGGTTGATGCCAAGGAATTCAACATGCTGGCGACTGCGAAGAACCTCGAAGGGTCTGCCGCGTTCATGGCCTACATGCTGAGTGCCGATGCTGCTGCGATCATGGCAGACTACGGACTGGCGTCACCAAGCAGTGATGCGGACACATCTCTTTATGATCCTGTCGTGCGGAAATCCGTTGAAGAAGTCGCGAAGGCCGAAAAGGTGCAATTCGTTCTGGGTGACCTCCTGCCCGGAGATCTCGGTGGTGAATACCGGGTGCAATTGCAGAAATTCCTGACGGACCCTTCTTCAGACAACATTGACCAGGTTACAGCGGCTATCGAGGCCGTTGCTGCTGGAGCCTACTGATCAATGGTGTCCGGAACTCTTGACCGAAATAGCACTGGTGAGGCGTTACCGGGCCGGATTACGCAAATGGGGGGTGGCTCGCACAAACGAGCCACCTCTCGTAAATGGGCATGGAATGACACAACAGCGGCCTGGATCCTGATAACGCCACTGCTGATATTTTTCGTGATTTCAGTAATTTACCCGCTGCTCGAAACTTTCCGACTCAGTTTTTTTGATATTCGCGGCGTGAGAGCGCCTAAATATGTTGGCTTCGGCAATTACTTCAAACTCTTTGGCGACCCTAATTTCCAGTCAGCTCTGAAGGCGACATTCCTCTGGACTTTTGTCTCAACGGCCTTTTCCGTTGCGATCGGATGGGGGTTGGCGCTGATCTGCTCGCTCGCCCCCAGAGCGACTCTTTCCTTTCGGGTCATGATTTTTGCCGCATACGGTGTTGCGGAAGCCGTTAGCGGTTTTATGTGGATCGGCATCTACCGGCCGGATGTCGGCCTGTTGAATTCGCTCCTGACGACAGTTGGCCTGGAAGACTGGGCGCACCCCTGGCTCGGCGACGTGAAAACTGCAATCTGGGCGCTGATTGCTGCCTATGTCTGGACGCAGGTCGGCCTGCCGTTGATGACCTGTTTCGCATCTATTCAATCAGTTCCGCGCAATTTGCATGAAGCTGCCTATATCGACGGCGCATCACCAATGAAAATCCTGCGTTACATCGTGATGCCGCTGTCCCTGCCCGGCGTACGCGTTGCAATCTTTATCAATTTGCTGGCCAGCCTGAAGGCATTTGACCTGATCTTTGTCCTGACCGGCGGCGGCCCAATCCGGTCTACCGAGACAATCGGTTATTTCATGTACCGGGAATCCATGCAGAATTTCAAACTGGGCTATGGCGCGGCCAGTACCGTCATTCTTCTGCTAGCTGTTCTTGTCGTTTCCATTCCAGTGATCATGAAACGCACAGGGGAAGCACGATGAATGCACGCTCGCCCCGTTGGATTCCCTATCTCGTTGGCTCTGTTGCCCTGTTCTGGATCATTCCAATCCTCGGCATTGTTGTGCTGTCGATCCGCCCACTCAGCGAAACCACTCTTGGCTGGTGGCAAGTGGACGAGCTGTCTTTCACACTGAATGCCTGGAAAGTGGTTTGGGACAAATATCCACTGGCGCAAGCTTTCTGGGTGTCAGTCAAAATCACGACCCTCGCGACCCTTATCCCGGTCCTTCTGGCACCTGCGGGTGCCTATGCGTTTCACTTCCTCAAGTTCCGGTTCCGGCGAGTATTGTTGATCATCATCATCAATGCGTTCGTTCTGCCGAACCAGTTGGTCGTGATTCCGTTGTTCAGATTGTGGCGCGAGTTCGGTTTGATCGACAACATCTGGGCAGTGATTATCCCGTCCGCCGGCCTGTCATTTGCCTGGGCTGTCTTCTTGGTCAAAAATTATCTTGAAGACTTTCCCAAGGAGCTCATCGAAGCCGCAACCGTCGACGGCTGCGGGCCAATTGGCAGGTTCTTTCATATAGTCCTGCCGAACTCGCTGACCCCGATAGCTGCAGTCGCGATCCTGCAATTCCTGTGGACCTGGAACGGATTGCTGCTGCCGATTGTCTTCTTGAGAAGCGAAATTCCATTGACGGCGCTGCTTGCGCGAATTCAAGGCGTCTATGACCTCAATTGGGATCAGGTCTCTGTGGTCGCAATCGTCACCACCATCGTCCCGCTCATCATTTTCATCATTTTTCAGCGGTATTTCACGTCTGCGGCGTCCAACCGCTCAGGATCCAAAGAGTAGCGTTATGAGCAAAAATCGCTTTCCACCCCTGAGATATCGGCAAATCCATCTGGACTTTCACACGTCGGAGGCCATCAGGAATATCGGCCGGGATTTTGATGCAGATGATTTCGTCAAAACACTGAAAGCTGCCAATGTCGATTCAGTGACCCTGTTTGCACGTTGCCATCATGGCTGGTGTTATTATCCGAGCGAAGTTGGCGATGCCCACCCGCATCTGGACCGCCCGGACCTTCTCGGTGAAATGGTAGACGCGTGCCGAAAAGCTGACATTACAACACCGATCTACCTTACGGTTCAATGGGACGAAAATCTTGCACGTACGCGGCCTGAATGGCTGGTGATGAGCGCAAACAACAAGACACATGATGGCGCGCCAACTGATGGATCCGCCAATTTCCAGCTCACGGCTGCCTGGCACACGCTGTGCCTAAGCAATGAAGAATACCGCCGATACCTTATCGATATGGGAAAGGAGATCATCCAGCGGTATGACCCGCCAGGTCTCTTCTATGACATCGTCAGTTCCCATGATTGTGTCTGCCCCAAGTGTGTGTCCCGGATGCAGGCGGAAGGTCTCGACCCGGAACGGGCCGAAGACCGGCACACCAATGACGAAGCGATCAACGAGATGTTCCGCCAGGAGGTGAGCACCGCCATCTGGGCCAACCACCCCGAAATGCGCATCTTCTTCAATTGCGGCCACATCGACAAACGCGGCGCCAAACGGTTTGAAACCTATTCGCACCTCGAAATTGAAAGCTTGCCGACCGGGCCATGGGGCTATGACCATTTTCCGCTGAATGCGCGCTATGCAGCTGCACTTGGCATGGATTTTCTTGGCCAAACCGGCAAGTTTCACACCTCGTGGGGTGAGTTTGGCGGTTACAAACAGTCAGACGCCTTGATCTATGAATGCGCGCAGACTGCCGCGCTTGGCGCAAAGTGCCTGATCGGCGACCAACTTCATCCACTTGGCGGCATGGATGCGGATACCTACAAATTCATAGCGCCTGCCTATGCGCATATCGAGAAGCTGGAACCTTATCTGCAGGACGCCAAGCAGATTTCGGAAATTGCCATCCTCTCTTCAGAATATTTTGTCAGTGGCAATGCCCGCAGTCACGCAAGTGACGACGGCGCAGTTCGCATGCTGCTGGAATTGAAAATACCATTTGATGTGATTGATCCCGAGATGGATTTTGGCCGCTACCGGGTCATCGTTCTGCCGGACAATGTGCCAACCGATGACAATCTCGCCACTAAGTTGAACACGTATGTCACCGATGGCGGGAAGGTGCTGTTCAGCGGTCGCTCGGGTCGCAATCCAGACAACGGCCAGATCAATCTGGATGCCGGTCTTTCGACAGACGGTGATCAAATCGACTTCACTCCATCTTACGCGAAAACAGAAAGCGGTATTTTCCCGGCCGGGACACCGCAGTCGCCTATCGTGATGTATGGAACCGCAGAGACAGTGACGGCAGTGTCAGCTGAAACATTGGCGACCTGCCACGCGTCCTATTTCAATCGGACCTATCGACATTTCTGTTCCCACAAACATAGCCCTGTCGATCTGGACTCGCCTGCGTTGTCTCCAGCGGTCACCCGAAAAGATGGTTTTGCCTATGTCGCTTATCCAATTTTCAAAATGTATCAGCAGTCCGGCCAGCCGATTTACAAATACCTGGTGCAGGGATTGTTGAACGACTACCTCCCCGAGCCAATCCTTCGCACAAATCTACCTTCGGGCGGGCGGGCTAATATTACCCGGCAATCAGACAAACACCGAATGATTGCCCATCTGCTTTATGGCGCTCCGCAACAACGTGGCAAACAATCGCCGGAAGCTGTTCAACCGCATCCGATGGAAATGATCGAGGACATTCCCGCACTGGCGTCCATTACAGCGTCCGTTCGCTGCGACCAAGAACCGGCGCGGGCCTTCAATGTGATAACCGGAGAGGATGTGCCCTGTTACTACGAAGATGGCTATGCAAACATCACGGTTGGGGATTTGCATATCCATGCAGCGATTGCCCTTGATTTCGATAGCAATAGCCAGAGCGAATAAGGCAGCATCTGAGTGGCAGTTGGCAGAAAAATCCCGCAGAAACGAAGCGCAACCATCGTCAACGTCGCCGATATGGCTGACGTGTCGATTGGGACTGTCTCCAGATATCTGAATGGATTTCAGATCAAGGTCGGCAACAAAAAGCGGATCGAAGACGCAATCAAGGCGCTTTCCTATTCGCGCAACGCCTTTGCCAGCGCCATGAAAAGCGAAGCCTCCAGCATGGTCGGATTGCTGGTCCCGGATTACGACGAATTTCACGCGCAACTGCTTGGCAATCTGGTGACGGCCCTCCGCAAGGAAGGCATTGTCACCCTCACGTATTGTCACGAGAGCAATGACGAAGGTTTTCGTGACGCGGTCAACTTTTTCCGCACCCACCGGGTTAGCGCCCTGATCGTCAGCGATATTGATGAACGGCGCGACGAGATAATTGCAATGATGAATGACGGCGTTCAGATCATTACCTATGACAATGACCCGAACGACAATTCGATTGATCGCGTAACAGTCGACAACCGGGCAGTGTCCTGCACTGCAGTTTCCCATCTTCTGGAGACCGGACACAGCCGCGTGGCCATCATTACCGGCGCGATGGAGAACTGGACTGCTGTCGAGCGATTGGCAGGTTATCGGGACGCATTTGAACGCAATGGCATAAACATCCCTGAAGACTTGATAGTCCATAGCAACTGGCGGCGCGAAGGTGGCCAGGAGGCAATGCAGCATCTTTGGAACCTGCCGGATCGCCCGACAGCAGTTTTCGGTTCCAACCACCAGATGTCTCTTGGGGTCATTGCATATGCGCGGGCCAACGACATTGCGATCCCGGAAGAGCTGTCGCTCATCAGCTTCGATGACATCGAGATGTTTCAGTATCTCACCCCTGCCATCACTGCCATTTGCCAGCCGGTCGACAAGATAGCCGGCGCGGTGAAACAGCTTCTTCTGCGGCGACTGGAGGGTGGAACCAATGACGACGCGCTTGTTGAAGTCCTCAACTGCGATTTTCTCAAGCGAGAGTCCGTCGCTCCACCACGACTAATGACAAATCAGCGCACCGGGAGCGCAAGATAATGGCTAGAATGCAACTTGTCGGCGCCGGAAAATCTTATGGCAGTGTTCGGGTCATCGACGACCTTGCTCTCGATATTGACGACGGTTCTTTCACCGTTTTTGTTGGCCCGTCCGGCTGCGGGAAGTCAACATTGCTGCGGATGATAGCAGGCATCGAGGAAATCACCGACGGCCAGTTGATCATCGACGATGAGGTCATGAACGACGAAGGCCCGGTAACCCGCGGTATTTCCATGGTGTTCCAGAACTATGCGCTTTACCCGCATATGAATGTCGAGAAGAACATAGGCTTTGGGCTCAAAATGGCGGGCCTCACCCGAGCCGACACAAAAGAGCGTGTCGAAAAAGTCGCTGACATCCTGAAAATCGGACCGCTGCTAAAGCGTAAACCTGCTCAATTATCAGGCGGGCAGCGCCAACGCGTCGCCATTGGTCGGGCAATCGTTCGCGAACCGCGCCTGTTCCTGTTTGATGAGCCGCTTTCCAATCTCGACGCAGAATTGCGTGTGGCCATGCGTCTGGAAATTGCCAAGCTGCATCGGGCACTTGGAACCACGATGATTTACGTTACCCACGATCAAACCGAAGCCATGACCCTGGCTGACAAGATCGTCGTGCTGCGCGACGGAACGATTGAACAATACGGAACACCGACGGAACTTTATGAAGATCCTGACAATCTCTTTGTTGCAGGATTTATCGGATCGCCTCGGATGAACTTCCTGTCGGCCAATCTTCGTCAATCGGCTGCAGCCAACACCATAGAAACCAGCGCCGGTACGATTCTCCAGCCGGGGCCGCTGGAAACAAAGAACGTGCCGACCTCCGGATCAATTCAGGTGGGCATACGTCCGGAACATCTTCGGCTGGGCGATGACGGTGATTTCAACCTCAAGGTCACCGTTGATGTTGTCGAGAATCTCGGCGGACGATATTTCGTCTATGCTCAGACAGAAACCAAAGAAGACATTATCTACGAGATGCGTTCGGCAAATATTCCAAAGCCTGGCGACACAGTCACCTTGACCGCCGATCTCTCAGAGTGCCGCTTTTTCAATCCGGATGGCCCGCGTATTCGCATGGTCACCGCGCATTAGAGTGGGGAACCTCAACCGCGGAGGTCGGCCATGAAACAACCCAATATTTTATTCATCATGGCCGATGATCACGCGTCAAAAGCCATCAGTGCTTATGGTCACGGGTTGAACTTTACACCGAACATCGATCGCATCGCCAAAGAAGGCGTCTTGCTGAACCACTGTTATGTGACCAATTCGATCTGCACTCCGAGCCGCGCGGCCATTTTGACCGGGACCTACAATCATGTGAACGGCGTCACGACGCTTGAGCCAACCTTCAACAATCGCGGTCCACATCTCGCCAAACATCTGCAAACTGCCGGGTATCAGACGGCGATGGTCGGGAAATGGCATCTGGGCGAAGGGGCTGGCCGCGAACCGACAGGCTTTGACTATTGGGACGTGCTACCGGGACAGGGCGACTATTTCGACCCCAAATTCATCGACCAGAGCGGTGAACGGATCGAGACTGGATATGTCACAGACATCATCACGGACAAATGTGAATCCTGGCTGCGCAAACGCAACAAGGACCAACCATTTTTCATGATGTGCCATCACAAGGCACCACACCGGAACTTTGCCCCTCATCCAAAGTATCGCGAACTCTATGAAGACCAGACCATTGTCCTGCCGGACACTTTTGACGATGATTACAAGAACCGGGCACGAGCAGCAAAAGATGCTCGTATGCGGATCCGGTCCGACTTCGAATATGAAGATCTGGGCCTTGCCCAACCAGAAGGCGGGTCAGAAGTCGGCGAGATCCACATTGAAGGTAAACCGGGTCGGAAGATTCCGGATCCCGATGATGTGTTATCCCTGAAACTGGTTGATGTGAACACCGGCGAAATGTTTCGCTTTCAAAGCAAAACCGAATTGGATCACTTCAAGTACCAAAGGTACATAAAGCGGTATCTGCGCACTGTCGCATCCATCGACGAAAGCGTTGGCCGGTTGCTGGATTTGCTCGATAGCGAGGGCCTGACCGAGGACACCATCGTGGTCTACACCTCGGATCAGGGCTTTTTTCTCGGAGAACATGGCTGGTTCGACAAGCGGTTCATGTATGAAGAGAGCCTGCAAATGCCGTTCCTCATCCGTTATCCGGCAAAACTGAAATCTGGCAGTGTCCGCAATGATTTAGTCTCCAACGTCGACTTCGCGCCTACCTTCCTCGACTTCGCCAACGTGACCATTCCAAACTACATGCAGGGCAAAAGCATCGCGCCAGTTATCCAGGGTGAGACACCTGAAGACTGGCAACAGGTCGTCTATCATCGCTACTGGATGCATAAGGACGAAAGCCACAATGCCTTTGCTCATTACGGTATTCGCAATCAGCGATACAAACTCATTTATTGGTACAACGACGACCTCGGGCACCCAGGAGCGAACCCGTCAATCGACGAACAGCCGGAATGGGAACTGTTTGATTGCCAGAAAGACCCACTCGAATTGTTCAACGTTTTTGACGAGGCTGACTATTCCGAAGTCCGGAATGGTCTCATCAAGGACCTTGAAGCAAAAATGGCTGAAATCGGTGATTCGCCAGAGCATACTTTTCCGAACTAGGACAGTTGGAGAAACTCCTTGAAGATCGCTAAAATCGAGCCGCTGTTTGCATTCGCGGGACGGAATCTTTTATTGGTCAAGATAACCACGGATGAGGGCATTATCGGCTGGGGAGAATCCGGATTATCTGGCCGAGAAAAAGCTGTCATCGGCGCTCTGGAACATTTCTCTGACTTGCTGATAGGAGTGGACCCGCGTCAGATTGGCCATATTTGGCAACTGCTTTACCGCAGTCAGTATTTCGAAGGTGGCCGGGTTCTCTCTGCGGCGATTTCGGCTATCGATATCGCGCTCCATGACATCAAGGGCAAAGCCCTCGGGGTCCCGGTATTTGACCTTCTCGGCGGCAAGCAGCGGGATCTGGTTCCAGCTTTCGCCTCAACCCATGTTTCCACCTGTGAACAGTTGATCGAAGATGCCAAAACTTTGGTTGACCAAGGCTGGAACTGTATTCGCCTGTCTCCTGCCGGTCATTATAACGAGCGAGTCTATGACCCACGCGAAAGCATTGCCGAAACAGCAAAGTGGATGATAAAGGCTCGCGACGAACTGGGCGAAAGCCCAGTTCTGGGTGTCGACTATCATCATCGGCTGAATGTGGCAGAAGCAGCTTCCTTCTGCCAAAAAATGCCCTCCGGAACCCTGGATTTTCTGGAGGAGCCTATCCGTGACGAAACACCGGAAGCCTATCGGACTTTAAGGCGCATGACTGACGTACCATTCGCAATTGGCGAGGAGTTTGCCTCCAAATGGCAGGCGTTGCCTTACATTGATCGCGGTCTGGCGCAATTCATGCGTATAGATATTTGCAATGTCGGTGGTTTTACCGAATCCATGAAAATTGCCGGATGGTGCGAGGCTCATTATGTCGACCTGATGCCGCATAATCCGCTTGGACCGATTTGTACGGCAGCCTCCGTACATCTGGGTGCTGCGGTGCAAAATTTTTCATGGCTCGAATGTCGCGACAGTCCGGTCGAACACATGGGTTTCGACGGTCAAGGCTATTTTGACGGCCAGATGCAACTCGAAGGCGCGTTTTACCGTGTTCCCGACAAACCAGGTCTCGGTGTTGAAGTTGATGAAACAGCTCTTCGTGCCTCGCCGCCCAAAAGAGGAACGGCAACTCCCAATTACATTCGACCCGATGGTTCGGTTACAAACTGGTAGAATTGCCGAGAAGTTTTTTCCAACCAGTTGAAGAGCTAGTCCATCAGTTCCTTTTCTTCAGCAAACATGGCAGCTGGACGTAAAAAACGCCCTTAGGTTTTTTCTTGGTCGTTTGTGTATATTTTGGATGGATTTGGTCAATAAAAAACCCGCCTTTTGGGGCGGGTTGATTTGGTTGCGGGGGCCTGATCACACCGAGACTTGTACATTTCCAAAAAAATGAACTGTAAACTGTCTTTGTTCGTGAACATTGTGCCGGAAGTTGAGTTGTCAACCGTTTCTGGACCTTCACTTCGCCCAGCTGCATTTCCCTTAGCTCGGGCCTTTGCGGCTTAGGGCTGTTTTGCGCCCCCAATCAGGTCGATCGCTGCATTGAAGGCTGCGCCCAAAAGCAGACGTTCACTTGAGGCGCAGCAAATTCACAAAGGGCGGAAAGCGGAAGTTCGCTGCGCTGGAGACGAACGGCAGCAAGGCGGACGAAGCAATCACTCGTGCAAACATGCCCAATGTCAGCTATCAACGCACAGTCATAGTCGGCATATTCAATCACAGTGATAAAGGAGGGTGGAATAGCAGAGTGGCATCTTAGTGAAACTTGGAAAACGTCAGCGGGTTTAGTCGCAACTGGTCGTGCGGGCGAAGGCCCAGATCTGGTATTGGCGCACGGTTGGCCGTGGTCGTCGTTTTCTTGGCATCGTGTAATCCCTGAACTTGCCAAATCATTCACTGTTCACTGGTATGATATGCCGGGTTACGGCAGATCGGAGAAGTCTGAGAACCAGCGCACCTCCCTTGATGTCCAAGGTGAAGTCTTCGTCGAAATGTTGACGCATTGGGGTTTGTCGAAACCCGCAGTCATTGCACACGACTTCGGCGGCGCGACAACGCTCAGAGCCCATCTGCTGCACGGATGTGAGTTTGAGAAGTATCTGTTGATGAACGTTGTTGCAATGCGCCCGTGGGGATCAGAGTTCTTTGATCATATGGGACAACATGTAGAGGCGTTCCAAGGTTTACCTACGCACATCCACAAGGCGCTAGTCACAGCCTACATCGAAGGTGCTTTGGTAGGCGGAATACCGGAAGGCGACCTTGAGGCCTTGGTTGCGCCATGGCTCACCAAAGACGGTGCGCCCAGTTTCTATCGGCAGTTCGCTCAGGCAGACGAAAAATACACCGCCGAGGTTGAGCCGCAATTTGGACAGGTCCGTTGCTCCGTAAAAATAGTCTGGGGAGAGGGCGATCCATGGATACCGCTGGAAAGAGGTAAAGCGTTGCAAAACCTCATGCCAAATGCGGCATTTGCAACGATACCCGGCGCGGGGCACATGCCCCAGCTAGAGAAGGCCACCGCAGTATTGAAGGAGGTTTTGGGTTTTCTCCAACATCCAACGCCCCACTAAAGCTGACATTTGTGCGTTGCGCAGCATCTGTAATTTTGGGCTCGAAGCCGACCTTCGTTGCGCTTTGATAGAATGGCCGCTCTGGGGCCGAAACCAGCCGCGAACTCATTATGCGTGAATGTCTGCATCTATGACTTTTTGTACGGAACCGGACAGTCAGTAGTCGGCCCCCTTCCTGCCATTCAGCAAACTGGTGTTGCTGGTCTCAGATCAACCTCGGAAATTTTTCATTCGTTGCGGAAATAATTTCCAGCACCTCCCTTCCCTCCAGCTTGTGCCTCTGCATCAGGGCATCGACAAGCGCTTCATGCGCTGGTCGATGTTTTTCCAAGATCGCACGCGAATCTTCATAGGCTCTGTCGAGCGTTGCTTCGACACGTTGGCGCAGAACTCGGTCGGCAAGCAGGAGTTCCCGGACCTGCCCTGATCCGCTCGGGAACAGGTGAACCAGACTGTCGCCAAATCCAAGACTTGTTTCCATCTCGGTTGCGGTCCGGGTGGCGGAGGCCAGATCAGAGCCCTCGCCGCCGCCTCCTCCATCGGCGATCTCGCCAAAAACCAGCTCCTCTGCGGCAAGACCGGCCAGATGGATCATCAGTTGAGCTTCGTAGTCCTGACGTGTCCGGCTTGTTAGCGCGGACTTTCTGACTTCCAGAAAACCCGCCTCGCAATTCCCGGCATGTGGTTTAAGTTCCGGTTCGATCCTCAGCTGAACAATTTCGCCGTCGCCGACCTTGGCCTGGACAATCGCATGTCCTGCCTCATGAACGGCAATGCGCCTCAAGTCTTCCTGACTGAAGGCAATCCTTTTCGGCAATCCAGAGACAAGGTCTCCAAGCTGAAGACTTCGCCTTTCTTTTCGTGCAGCCCGGCGGGCGTCGCGCACGAGTTTTTCAATGTCCGCGCCGGAATGACCTTCAAGACGGTCGGCAATGACTGCCAGATCTTCGCCTTCGAGCGCGCCTTTTAAATGCCAGCGCAGGATTTGTTCGCGCGCTGGATGATCGGGCAGCGGAATGTGGATCGTCTTTTCCAACCGTCCTGGACGGAGAAAGGCAGGATCGACAAATTCCGGATGATTGCACGCCGCGACAACAACGATGCCTTCCCTGTCTTCAACGCCATCGAGACATTCGAGCAAACCGTTGATCTTCTCAACGACGTAAAGCGCATTATCACCGCGGACTGTCCTGCGATCGCCGACAGAGTCGAATTCGTCGAGAAACAGAATACACGGCGCCTTCTTCTGCGCCTCGGCAAATGTCTGACGCATGGCTTTTAGCAGATCACCCAAGTGACCAGCCGATTGCCATTGCGCAAGGGACGAAGCAATCAAATCGACACCGCAGCTATTTGCCAGTGCTTTGGCAAAAGACGTTTTTCCGGTTCCGGGAGGGCCGGCGACGAGCACACCGCGGTTCACATGCGACCAAGGCAACTTTCCTGCCTGCCATTCCTTCAGATCCACAGAAAGCTCCCTGCCCCACTCCCCGGCTTCGCCAAGCCCTGCAAGGGTATCAAGCGAAAGCTCGTCTTTATCCTGGCTGCTGTCGGCGCCGGTTTGCTCCTCCGTGATCGCATCCAAGACCTTTCGCCAGGACTTGCCCCGCGAAGCGGCCATGGTCAGATCGAACAGGCTGTGTTTCGTCAGCTGCCCGGCCTCTTTCAAACTGATGTCGACACCGACACAATAACCAAAGGCTGCTTTGAAATGCTGAGGTGTCGGGCTTTCCAGATGAATGATCCGGTCCGCGATTTTTCGGAAGAGATCAGGCAAGTCCTCTTCTTCCTCAGCAACCGCAAAGATGGCCTTTTTGCCCTTTAGTGCGATCAGAAATTCTTCTTCAGTCTTTTCGAGTTTCTTGGGCCTACTGGAGCTGGACGGTTCGCAATCAAGGAAAACGGTCAGTGGATCCGGAAACCGTGATCTCAATACCTCCAGGTCGGGAAGCCGCAACAAGGTGAGGGCGTCCTGGATCTCATCGACCGGCGGATTTTTTCCGGCGACGATACCGATGACCGGTGGATCCGACAGATTCAATTCGGGCACTGACCGTAGCGCCCGGCGGACAATACAGTGCGCTAGGAATTGATGGAATCTCGGCTTTTCGTGTTGGAAGTAGCGACGGATTACAGAAGGCATACGGATGTTCCTCGACTGGAAACTGGTGTTGGGTTTGGTCAGCGGGACGCGCGTTCACCGAGGCGATACCAGCGTGACAATGTTCGAGCGGCGCCGATGTCTTTCAGCACCACGAAAAGCGGTGAACTCACCATCGGCCCGTTGTTTCCGGAGATGATAGGATGCCCGGACACATCACCCGACAACGCTGCAATTCCGCGTTTGATCAAAAGGTAATCATTCAGAAGCGGCGCTGTGGCCAAGGTATCGTTCGACGGGTAATTCCCTGCCCTCAGTGCTTTAAGGTCATCGAGAAGCGCTTGAAGCTTTGAGATGTCACTCGACAGCGACTCCGCTGCCTTAGGGTCTTTCAAGTTTTCAATGAACATGGATAAAACTCTCCTGTTCCCGCCAAAAGAATTTCGGGCGGGGCGTGGATTGGCTGGTGGTGATTAGGGGTTGCCCTACCCGATACAGTCGGGAGTCAGGCCACTTACTGCGTCACGGCGTTCTTCTGTGAATCGAGTTTGTTGCGTTCAGAATCGCTCGCTTCGGGAACGCCGTTTCTGGCTAGGACGAACAAACACTGCGCATCTGGCGACCCTGGCGCCGTTGCGGAAGATCCGACAAACATTCTGCCAATGAGGGGTGCACAGTGGGATTGGTCCGGGCATGAACATCGTCACTCGCACCTGCCTGTTCCTGGAGTGGAGGGCGGTTCGCGTTTTCCAACGGCCTGTCCGTCGTTTGTCCTGTACTGCCGATCGCTGTCATCAGACGTGGCATCATGCGTTGGCCGATGCTTGAACTCATGTAGGCCGACATAGCCTCAACGAACCCGGAAATCGGAACTCCAAAATAGTCGTCGACAGTTGTTCGTGTGACCGTTGGGCGTCCCACGATCCCGGACCTTCCGTACCAATCGACAAGAACTTGCCGGACGGCCAGCACAGGCAGTCCTTTTCGCAGTGTGTGGTTCTTCAACATGAGACCGGCGGCCGTCAGGTCCTTTCGAGCGTTTCTTGCGTCGCTCCCTCCCTGTGCACCGCCGCCTCGTTTGACGGAGATAACGTGCAAGTCCCCGGTATCATGATCGAACACCACGATGTCGATCCTAGCCTTCTTCCCGTGAGTGTTATCGATTGGAAGGTTGAGCCCCTCGAGCTTGTCGAGTTGATTGCTGTCGACAAGCGACATGGCTTCTCGGGAGACTTTCACTTCCACTTGGGTTTGAACCTCGTAACGGTCCCGCGCTGAGGCGACAAACGCGTGGGCGATTGCTTCCTCGAGAAGAATGCCGTGACGTTTTGACAGGCTGTCCAGCGGACCCTTTACCTGGGTCAATTTGTTTCCGAGCAGCTCATCAGAGCAGTAGATCTTGTCGAAGCATTCATGCAACGCAGTGTCGACCGCTTCACGAAGTTCGATCGGTAGATTTGCAGTTTCAGGTGCATAAACGCCCCTGTCGCCGGAACGTGTGCCGGATGTGGTGGAAACTGGATATTGGTTGTGCATAGGCTTTCCTTTCGAGTTGATTGGACATCACCAAAAATGCACAAAATGACTCGAGTTAACAGAATTGATTCGATTTACGGTTAACAGATGATTAACGCTAAACAATGCCGAGCGGCCCGAGCGTGGCTCGGCTGGTCACAAGATGATTTGGCTGAAAAGGCCGAATGTGCTCGCCGAACTATCGCTGCATTCGAGCAGGAAAAATCAGTTCCCTTTGACCGGACACTGCGTGATATCCAGAGAACGCTCGAAGATGCTGGGATCACCTTCTTGATGGATGGTGCAAGGGGAATTGGATTGCAGGAAAGCTATGGCAATTCAGATTTGGACTAAAACGCGTTGCGGGTAAAGTGCTTCAACGCAAGACAGATTACCCGCAACTTGGAAAAACGTTTTTCAAGTTACGCTCTTTCGATTCAAAAGCCGAAAATTGCGATTCAAAACCAAGACCAGCCGTTACAGTCTGGAACGCCGAGTTCAAGATTTTCGATTCAATTGTCTGGGCAGGTGATACTTGAGACCACGGCAAGACACCGGGGGAACTTTGCCCGGAAATTATTTCCGCAGATATCTCACTTTTGATTATTGCTGGTTGCACCGTAATGCACCTGCATTTGTCCTCACCTGGACACACCGGCCGTTGATTGCCCGGTCGGCAAGTGCCGTGAACCGTCATCAATGCCGCCAAGGCAAATGATGACGGCACAACGGAAATAATTTCCGCCCGACCCAATGCTCAGTGAAACAAAGATCCCATCATGACTTCACGCCCCTCTTACAAACAACGCCTTGCCAAAAAAGCCGAACGCCAACGCGAATACCGAAAACGCATGAACGATAAACGACGCCCATCAAGGGACGATATCGCGGTGACATACTTTCACTGGCTTGTTCAGCGGACCATGCGCAAACGAATATGGAAAACCTTCTACGGATCGCTGGATAGGGTGACAGACCGATTGGTGGAACGCGGCTTCGACCGGGTTGAAACCGAAGACGCAATCGAAACGCTTGTCGACAAAATTAAGAATGGCTGGGAGTTACGGCGCAAACCGGAATTCGAAGACACTGCCGACGAATAACGCCGTTCCCCTGTCATGTACCTCGTCCCCCCGTTACTTCCTGGAACGGCGTGACCGGATGAATCGCAAATTTTGACCGCGAATAAGCCCCGCGGACAACAAGAACCCAATATGCCAAAACTAAGCACAGTAACCCCCACAGGACTTACAGAATGCCCAAAACCGCGATCATCTACGCCCGTTATTCAGACGACAAACAGAATGAGCAGACCATTGAGGCGCAGCTTTCTGCTTGCAGAGAATACGCGGACCGACAAGGATGGAAGGTGGTGGAGAGCTTTTCCGACTATTCGACGACGGGGTCGTATTTCAAGACGCGGTCGGGTATTCAGAGGTTTATGGGTCGTGCCAAGCGCGGTGACATTGATTTCGCGATCTGTACAGCAACAGACCGCCTGTCGAGAGATGCAGAACACTCTCACCACGTCCACAAGGCTCTGGTCCACGCCCAAGTAGAACTACACACCAGCCAGTCTGGCAAAGTCGACTCTTTGGAGTTCGGTATTCGGGCAGCGATCGCGGAAGATTATCTGAAGCAGACAGCGGCCAAAACCCGAGACGGCATGAAGTACACCGTCACACAGGGCAAAAGCGCGGGCGGGCTTTCCTACGGCTACAAAGTCAAGCAGATCTGTGATGCAAACGGAGACCGGATCCCGGGATACCGCGAGATCGTGCCGGAAGAAGCCAAGATCATCCTGAGGATCTTTGAGGACTTTGCCGGCGGCAGGTCTCCCCGCAAGATCGCCAAGGAACTCAATGATGAAGGTATTCCAGGACCAAGAGGTAACCTTTGGCGGGACACGGCTATTCGCGGTCACAAGGAGCGCCGCACCGGCATCATCAACAACGAACTGTACCTCGGACGGATCATCTGGAACCGGCAGACATTCTCGAAGGACCCGGAGACCGAGACCCGCAAAGCACGTTTGAACGACGAAGATAAATGGGTCCAGATCCAAAATGAGGAACTCGAGATTGTCCCCCTGGACCTCTGGCTCCGTGTCAAAGAACGACAGGACGCGATCACCGCGACCTACGGCAAAACAAAGACCAATCCTCTTAACGCAACGCAGCGCCCCAAATACCTGCTCAGCCGGAGGCTGGAATGCGCAGTGTGTGGCGGCACCTACGCCGTCATGGCCAAAGAGCGGTATGGATGCTCCAAACACAAAAACAAACTGGGTTGCGACAACGAACGGACGATTTCCCGGAAGAACCTGGAACAACCTGTCCTGAAGGCGTTTCCGGACTCAATGTTCTCAACTACGAACCTGAGAGACCTGACTGACAGGGTCAACAAGGAGCGCAGGGCGTCCGTCAAAGACCGTGGATCGGAACGGGCAGCGTTGGAACGCGAGATTTCGAAGGTAGAGAAGAAGATCCAGAACACAGCCGAAGCCATCGCGAACGGGGCCGGAGCCGGTGTAACCACGCTGACCAACATGCTTGGTACCTTGGAACAGCAACAAGCAGACCTCAAACTTCAGCTGGTAGGCCTGATCGATGACGATTCTGATGTGGAACTGGTTTCAGAAGCGGAAGTTACAAAGGTGTTCCGGGCTGCCCTTGAGACGATGGCAACAGTAGACATGTCCAAGGTTGATGCGGAATACCGCGACCAGTTCTATGCCCTCATTCAAGGCATGATCCAGAAGGTCATTATCGCACCCAACCCGGTCAAAGGCGTCGACCTGATGATCCACGGTCCTCTGGCAACGATCCTTGCGACCCTTGAAGCCTGGCAAAGGGAAGAGGAACGCCTAACAGAAGCCTACAAGCAGGAATATCTGGAGAGGTGCGCAGCCAGAGACCTGAAGACGGATGCTGAGGAAGCGGCGTTTATCGAGCGTGTAAACGCAGAGCTTGAATCAAAAAGGCGCTCTTTCGAGCGCCTGCAATTTTCGTTGGTTGCGGGGGCAGGATTTGAACCTGCGACCTTCAGGTTATGAGCCTGACGAGCTACCGGGCTGCTCCACCCCGCGTGAAGG
>JBDWQP010000002.1:0-193294 GCA_039986495.1 Roseibium sp.
CCTCAATCGAGAACTCGTAGAACAGCGCGCTTTGCGCTTCCTGTCTCGGACCCATCATTGCCCATATCTCCCAAATCAATAAGAAGATTGAATCAGCGTTCAGCAATCAAAACAACAGGAGTTTTTCAACAGAATAGGCTCGAAGCGGACGTTCAGTTCCGTCCATCGGATCTTCAAGTCTGGTAGCAAAACCAGCAGTGCTTTCACCAAACGCACGGCCGCCCTGCTTTAGCCAGACATTTATCTCCTAAACATCCTTCATCACCGCAAGTTCGCTCTGAATGTGTGACACCACAAAGTCGATGAACAACCGCACTTTCGGGTCCTGCAGACGCCGGTGGGTATAAAGACAGGCCATTTGCGCCGGAATGGGGGGCTCGCTTTCCAGGATAGGGACCAGTCGTCCGGCTTTCAGATGGTCAGAGATTTCGAAAACAGGTTTCAGAATGATGCCATGTCCGTCCAGCGCCCAAGCTGTCAGCACATCGCTGTGGTCTGATTCAAAAGGGCCGGTGACCGGAACCTTTTTAATTCCGGTTGGCGATTGCAGCGGCCATTGAAACTCGGGCGCGCCAGGGTAGCGCATGTTCAGGCAATCATGATGATCTGATGACAGGTCATCGCTGGTTTGCGGCGCGCCCTTGCGGGCGATATACTCCGGCGAGGCGCACAAGACCCGATTGCACTCGGCGATCTTGCGCATTTTCAGGTTGGAGTCTTCCGGTAGTCCGAGGAAAAAGGCCGCATCCAGACCTTCGGCTGTCATGTCGACCTTCCGGTCTGAGAGCCGCAGTCGGATTTCAATAAGCGGGTTTTCGTCCTTGAACTTCGGGATCGCAGGCGCGATCAGGCGCTGGCCCATGCCAATTGGGGCGGCAATGAACAACGTTCCCTTGGGCGACTTGGTGATGTCGCTGATGTCTGCTTCGGCTTCTTCCACCGCCTCGACGATCTTTGTCGCGCCGCGGTAAAACAGATTGCCCTGTTCCGTCGGGCTCAAGGCACGGGTGGTGCGTTGAAACAGGCGTACATTCAGATGTTCTTCGAGCTGCGACACCCGCGAAGAGGCAACAGCTGAGGATATCCTGAGGTCCCTGGCGGCTGCGGACATGTTTCCCAGTTCATAAACACGCAAGAAGGTGCGAATGTTGTCGAGATAGGCCATCTTGCGATTGTTCCGAATTTTTTGAAACTGCTCGATATTATGTTGAGATACCAGAAAATGCGAGCGTGTACTAGATTTCAGGCCAAGTGTGAAATTGGAGAACGTCTATGCTGGATCTTGCCATCATCTGGGACTGGCTGGCGTTTGCCACCCGATGGGTCCACGTTATCACGGCTATGGCCTGGGTCGGCTCATCGTTTTACTTCATAGCGCTCGATCTGGGCCTCAGGAAAGTGCCGCATTTGCCGGTCGGCGCGCACGGTGAAGAGTGGCAGGTGCATGGCGGCGGCTTTTACCACATCCAGAAATATCTGGTGGCCCCGGAAAACATGCCGGAACACCTGACCTGGTTTAAGTGGGAAAGCTATTCGACCTGGCTGTCTGGTGCGGCGCTTCTGATGGTGGTGTACTGGGTTGGTGGTGAGCTTTACCTGATCGATCCGGCCAAGGCCGATCTGGCCCTGTGGCAGGGTGTCCTGATTTCCGCTGGGTCCCTGAGCATCGGCTGGCTGGTCTATGACTTTCTTTGCAAATCAAAGTTGGGAGAAAACCCGACGCTTTTGATGGTGCTGTTGTTTGCTCTGCTGGTTGTCATGGGCTGGGGTTATAACGAGATCTTCACCGGACGCGCGACACTGCTGCATCTGGGGGCCTTCACCGCCACGATCATGAGCGCGAATGTCTTTTTCATCATCATGCCGAACCAGCGCATTGTGGTGAAGGATCTGCAGGAAGGCCGCACGCCGGATGCCAAATACGGCAAGATCGCCAAGCTGCGCTCGACCCACAACAACTACCTGACGCTGCCTGTCATCTTCCTGATGCTCAGTAACCACTATCCGCTGGCATTTGCCTCTGAGTACAATTGGGTGATCGCGGCGCTGGTGTTCCTGATGGGCGTGACCATCCGGCATTACTTCAACTCGATTCATGCCGGCAGCGGCAATCCGACCTGGACCTGGCTGGTCACGGTGTTGCTGTTCCTCGGTATCATCCAGCTCAGCATGGCACCGCTCCAGCAGGACACCTATGAAGCCTCGGAAGCGCGTGAACTGACCGCCAGCCAGCGGGTGTTTGCCAGCGCGGACGGGTTTGAGGATGTGATGGCGATTGTTCCGGGTCGTTGCGCCATGTGCCATGCACGTGAACCCTTTTACGAGGGTATTCACTGGGCCCCGAAGAATGTCTTTCTGGAAACGGAAGCTGATGTCGTCCGGTCTGCGAAGCAGGTCTATCTGCAGGCCGGTGTGACCAACGCCATGCCGCCAGCCAACGTCTCCCATATGGAGCCGGAAGAGCGCACGAAGATCATTCGCTGGTATCGCAATGCAGCTGCGAACATCGCGTTCCCGATTGCGGGACGTTAGCGGTTCTTCGCAGAAGTGCTATTGCCTGACATAACCTCGCGGCTGGTAACCGCCGCGCTGATATCTGCGTTGTAATTGCAACTGCCGTTGATATCGCTGCCGAATGTATCGCTGCTGAACAAGTCGTTGCTGGCGAGATACCTGCGGCCTGTATTGCTGCGGCTGATATTGTTGAGGTCGGTGTTGCCGCCGCTGATGTTGTTGCTGCCGATTAGGTTGCGGCCGGGCGATCCGCTGTTGGGCCTGAGCAAGAACAAGCCGTTTAGAATCTCGAGCTTTCGGGAGCACCAAGATATTGTCCGAGCTTACACGACTGGCGGGTTGAGTGCTAACTGCACTCGCCAAGCTCGGTATTGTCGATGTGCCCGCTACGACCACAAGAGCGAGCAAAAGCGCTGACCCACTCCGCAGCGCCGGTTTGACGACCGAGTCACAACGGCTGGCCCCTTCGCATACCTGTCTTTGGTCGCCTTTGTCGATGTCCGGTTCCTTTCGGTGCACGACCAGTCATCATGCAAATGACTTGGTTGGTGCAGCAGCATCTGGCTCTCGATATGTGAGTATCAGTTCACTCACATTTCTAGTGTTCTAAGACATAGTCCACATAGCTTTCGCCAACCTGATGATCCGACTCAGAAGCACGTTCAAGTATGTCCAGAAGCCGGGATGAAAGTCATCTGGTGATCGCGGTATATCCAATGCTGAATTGCCCTGGAATTTCCTGTGAACTTGGGCCGGCCATTCAGTTGGCGTGTAGCGATTGTACAAGCCCTCCCTTGAACACTGGCGACAATTCATTGTTAATTGGTGCCAAAGGGAGAAAACACTTGCTTTGGGAACCGAAGGTTGATGCTGTCTGGGCAAGGCTCGTCGAAACGCAGCTGAACAGCCAGGATTTTGACGCCGCAGCCGCGCTCGCCAGAGCCGGGATATCGAAGAACGATATTGCCAATGAAGACAGCAGGATTGCGATCGCCAAGTGCGACGCGTTGTTTGAAGCCGCTGCAGATCTCACTGGCGATGAGTTGTTCGGTTTGAAAATGGGACAAAGGGTCGATCCGCGAGAGATTGGTTTGCTAGCCTATCTCGGATTGAGCTCGCCGACGCTTCTGGATGCTATCCATAACCTGTCCCATTATGTCCGCGTGTTCACCGACAACTTTGTTCTGCGACTGGAACAGTTGCCAAACGGGGCGATGGTACATGCATTTGTCGATGGGCCTGCTGATTACACTGCGCGGCAAGCCAATGAAGCGGCCTTGTGCTCTCTGCTAGGTATTTACCGGCTCTTTGCCGGTCGCACGATTACGCCGCTGCAAGTGCATTTCAAACATAGTCGGAAATCAAATATTCCTGCATTTCGCAAGGCTTTTGGATGTGACGTGTCTTTTCAATGCGAAACAACAGGGTTTCTGCTCAAAAACAGTGATCTCGACATTCCGCTCGCATCATCCGACGACAGATTGCTGAATGTGTTGAGACGGTATTGCGAAGATATACTGGCCAACCGAAATCGGCATGAGACGCCATTTCTGGCTGATGTGAATGCCCGAATTGTGGACCTACTACCTCAGGGAAGGGCGAGCGCGAACATCGTTGCCCGTGAACTCGGCATAAGCCCTCGAACCTTTCTGCGCCGGTTGAAAGACGCAGGAACTTCTTTTCAAAAACTGACGGACAGCCTTCGGTCTGATCTGGCGGAGATCTATCTGAAAGACCCGCACCTCAGCACGAAGGAAATCGCCTTTCTTCTCGGTTACTCAAGTTCGAGCGCCTTTACGCACGGTTTCAAGAGGCTGGAAGGCAAGTCACCGGGCGAATTCCGGACGTCTCTTGCATAACCGGTAATTGCAGTCATCCCGACTGTTGCCGCTGTACGCACCACGGGAAAACTGGCTTGCGTGAGACACGCTTACCCACGCAAGCCTTTTGCTTCTTCTCAGCGGATCTAGTGTCCGCATTAGCCGCGATCAATGGGCCTCGTGCGGCACCCAGAAAATAAGATGCAACTTGAGGGCGCAAATGAAGAATGATGCCATTCATTTGTGATTTGATGTCAGATATCATCAAGATATGGATGACGCTGGTCCTAAACATGCAGAAATCTTGAGCAGGATTTACCTGTCTCCGCTCGCCGCCTTGATTTCATCAAGCGCATCCCGGAACTCATCTATAGCCAATTCACCCTTTGGGGTGATGCCGTAAATACCTTTAAGGGGCTTGCCGTCCTGCTCCACAAGAGCGCGCTCAAACCAGCCATAATGATCGTCTGCCATGATGGTCCGGGCGCGTGTTACATCAATTGCTTTTGCGATGATGGAGGCTTTGGTCGGGCCGTGCTGGTGCAGGTACTGCAAGCACCGCAAGGCATCTTGTCGGTAGGCAGTGATGATGTGTGTTCGCCGGGCCGCACCGCCCTCATTGGGATCGCCCACGCGGGTCGCAAATTCACGCAACAGGCGGGATTTTTTTACCTTTGACTGACGCGGTTGGTAAGGGGAGGGATCAAGGTGGATTTCAGTAAATCCATCCTTGAGCCGCACCGTGATCAATCCAAGTCCCAGCCGGCGGCAAAGGCCTGTGTTGTTCTTGAGCGCCTTTAGAAACAGCTTGCCAGTCCCGCGAGGGACCGCGATATAGACATTGTCGCTCAGGGACTGCCGATCGATACCCTGATGGAAGAGCGAGAGCGAAAAGGCTGTCTTGAGCTCAACCACAACCGGGTCCTGGGCAACGCCGTCGGTGTCAGTGCGCACCGCAACAATGTCCGCCTTGCCGATCTCGCCCTTCACCTCATAACCTTGCCCTTCAAGCAATGCTTTGATGGGCGCATAAAGCTCGGTTTCTTTTGGCTTGGATTTGGTGGAGGCCTTGGGCGCGGACACCGCCTTTTTGATTGCAGCTTCCGACTTTTGTCTCTTGCTCACCAAGATCAGTTTCCTGCAGTCATTGTTTTTGTTGTTATTCGCTCTGGTAAAATTCCGAGTCCGGACCACAATGTCATAACGAAACCGAAACCGCGAAAATCGTTGCTGAATATGGCTGTGTAATCGACGGATTGGAAGAAAATGGTGTTGCCGGAGAGATGCGAAATCTGGATAAAAAGAGGTAACGAATTGAATTATAATAACTATTGTCTTTGATTTGGTTGCCTTGTGTACCGCCACTGGGGCCAGCTTTCACCCCAATGATGGCAGACCGAGCGATGTATGTGAAGAGTGCGGTTGAAGGGGCCGCTTGCTTAGCGGATCAAAGCCATCGTTGATCTATTTCATTCGCACCGCCATCCTCCGAGTTAGCTACTAGCCAACCAAGACGGTCCATATCTTCTCTTCGGATGGGTAATGCTTGCGGGTGGCTCGTTTGCCTTATGCCACGTCAACGTAATAGGCGACGCCCTCGTAATTATAGTGGCCAAGTGTGTTGATCGTATTGTCACGCTCCGTTTCTGACGTCGTGTAGAAATGGCTACCGTTCTGTGTGTTAAAGAACCGGTAGAGCGCTGTTCCCCCGCTGTCCGCGGTGGTATGGGCGTAATAGACGATGCCTTCGTCGTTGAACTGAGGAAGACTGGTCCGGATGCTGGCCGCCTCGTCTGCGCTCGCGGTGTAAAAATGCGTCCCAGTGCTGGTGTTGTAGAATCTATAGACCGCGGTGCCGCCGTTTGACGCCGTCGCATTGGAATCAAACGTATTGCCCTCATAGGACATGGTCGGTGAGCTGGTAATGAGTGAGTTGCGTTCTTCGATACTGGTCGTAAAGAAGTGCGACCCCGTCAAAGTGTTGTAGAACCGGTAGACCTGATAGGGACTGCTGTCGGCATCAGGTGTATCCACGGGGAGCGTAACGTCCGGAGTGTCTGGTTCGTCCGGCACCTCCGGAATGGCCCCGACATGAGGATCGATCGCCAAACGGAAATCAACCTCTGCGGGAATGCTGCCGTTGGCTGCTATCTGGCTTGTTGAACCGTCGTATTCTATGCCAGCAACCTGAAGGATCACAGTTTCGCCGGTCAAATGCCAGATCGCTTCAGAATCGGGAAACTCGTCTCGGGCGGTTGTCACCGCGGATGTGTCAATCTGATCGTATTCGGATTGAAGCCCGCCGGCAAACATATCGCTGATCTGGACAGTGGTTAGTCCGAAGGACGAATTTGTATGTTCGCCGCCGGTCCATACGCCGCTTATGTCTCCTTCGATCCTAGAAACACCCTGAACAGGGAAGACGGAAACAAAATTTGCATAATCCCCGACCGATCTCCCATGAAAGGACACCCGGACAGAGGCGAGCTGATAAGGATTAAATGAATAATAATCGTGGATGTCGTCGCTGATCGGCGAGGATGTGATGGTAAAGACGCCATCGGTCTCCCAGACATTTGTTTTTGCAATGACGTCTGTTGGCAGATTGCTGGCAAAGGCCAGTGTTCCAAGATCCGTAGCCGTTCCAGGTGTGTCGTTCTTAAAAATTTCAACCATGAGCCCCTCCAGTATTTTATGCCTTTATTGTCAGAGCCGTAGAGTTACAGCCTTGACCTTTCTCAAGGGCATTTGATTTGGAGGATTAAATAGATAAGTATGCGGCATTTGTACTAATCATAACTTGCATAATATTTGTGATTCAATTTTGTAAAATTGAGGTTGGACAGCAAATTTCCCGTTTCAACCAGATGAGGGACGTAACTGCCTCAACACGCATCTTTCAACCGTGACATGGAAATTGGCGCAAATCCGTCGCGCCAAAGACGTGCTAGAAGCAAAGCGCTGTTCGGGTTTGTCATGCAGGTCTCTGCTCTGCACAGATACACAGTGTGTATAAGAAAACTGTCCGTATTGGTCAGATTGAAAATGGTGCTGCCGCAGGGAGAAAGTTTGAACTCCCTGTTCGATTCCCTTCAAGACTGGGAAGACCAGCTAAAAGGCGAATTTAACAGCCCCGATGTACTGCAAATAGATCAGCTCATTCGAGACAATTCAGAGGCTGCACCCTCCAAGAATGGAGGGCTAACGCCATGAAGACAGAATTCGTGAAAGCGTCTTCTAGCGCTCTTGAAGGCAGCAAGAAGAGCTACCCAACACCCATCACATTTCGTCCGGTCGATGAACTGGATCGCCAGCGCATTTTGCGTGCTGCTGAAGGCATGTCGGTCGGCGCCTACATTCGCCAATGCATCGACATTGCTGAAGGCAAGAAAGTACGCCGCCCAGCTGTTCAGGACCGCGAAGAACTCGGACGGGTACTAGGGCTCTTGGGGCAAACCCGGATTGCAAACAATCTCAATCAGCTTGCTTACGAAGCGCATGCCGGTTCCCTCCTGTTGGATGCTGATTGTCAGCAAAAGATCGATGAGGCTTACAAACATGTCTGCAACATGCGCAGCGCGCTGGTAAGCGCCCTGGGCTTGCTGGAGAAGCGGCAAAAATGATTTTGAAGGCTTCTCAGCGTGGTGGTGGGATGCAGCTGTACCGGCATCTCACGAATGAAGCCAAAGCGCGCTCATCCCGACTACCGACCGGTATCAAGGCTTTGTGGTTTCGAGTGACTGGAAAGTTCAACGCGATCAAAAAGCAAAACGAGGATGAAACGCGCCGTGCCAAGCAGTGCGATCTTGATGAGCAGCAGGCATTGATCGAAAAGCAAAAAGCTGAGCGGCGACCATTGCAGCACCGACTGATATCAATGCGGCACAAACAGGTGCTCATGATGCGAAAGCTGGATCGATATGTTCCGAATCTCTCCTACGGCCAAAACCAAGTGTCCGAACGAAATCAATCCGGTAGCAAGATAAGTCGAAAAAAATCCGTTCGCAGCAAGGCAAGACAACGCTTTATCTAACGTTGTTTGGAAGGCGCATTTCCAATTGTTCTTATAGAAGAAATTAAAGGAGCAAGAGCATCAAAAGAGAGCCAAACAAAAAGAGAAGCATTATGCTAGAGCATCCCCATTGCTCCTTTGTCTCACCGATCAAATGACGCTCAATGCGCTTCAGTTCCCTGTCAACTTGTTCGTTCCAATTTTCGGGTAGCGCAAACTCAATTGTGTAGTTGATGACTTTCGGTTCTTCTACCGTACCTTCGTGATCGTTGAGTGCAATTTCAACAAACTCGTCTAGCTTGTCAGGAATTTCTTCGAATTTTTGCGCCTGGGAGCCGAGTGTATTTTTAAATAGCTCTATCAGGCTTTCGAATTCCTCCGAGACATGAGTGAAATGCACCTCCTCCTCATGCTCCAATACCCTTTCCAACCCATCCTTCAACAAGTTGCATACATGAATGATTTCATTGACATCACCCGGTACTCCGGGAGCTCCCCAAGCTTGGTTCAATTGATCTAGCAGATTTGAAAGGGGCCCAACTAGCTTGGACATTTCGTTTGATTGGGTCGTAAGCCAGCCAAGTAGCTCTTCGTCAGATACCGTAATTGCGGACCGTGTGTATAAGCCTTCTCGTAAGTCTCGAAATCGTCTAAACACCGGTTTGTTGAGGTGGCGCATCAGTTCGGCGGTAAGTTGCCACTCCCAGCCAGCTGGTTTGTCCAATACTATGCGGCGGACAAGCGGAGGAAGTTCTGAAAACTCACTCTCTTTTCTACCCAAGATTTGGTTCCTGAGTATGAGATTGGGCTTACCAAGTTCTTCAGCGACATTTCGCTCGTGCGACTCTCTCCACTCAAACAAGAGATCTGCTGAATAGTTTTCGGAATCACGATCAACGATTTTGTGGCAATTGCGGCATAGCCAAATAGCATTTGTAATTTCCGAACGTGTGACGTCAGACATCCGTCTGAGATAGCGCGCAGTCTTCGGTCTGGCACCATAGATATGTGCGGCCTCGCCAATGACAGTTGCTTTTTCAACATCACTGTTTGGGCCAACTGTGGGACTTTGGCATTCAGGATTTGAGCACTTATATCCAGCTCGTTTTGCAATAGTATCGACGGTCTTTTTGCTAAAATCAGGGCTCATATCAAAACAATTAGAGGTATAGGTACAAAACAAAATAATAATAACACGATTAATGCTATGGGGTCCAAACGGTGACGCTATTAATCCTAGAGGCTTCGTCTGTAAAAAACGCTACGCTGTACTTTGCCCTAGTAATTGCAACGTAGAGTTTATTCAATGCTTCTTCTGTTCTCGCTTCGCGTAGAGGGGAGATTTGACCTTGGAGGAAATTTGAGTAGTTTTCAGTTTGAATTATTAGAACTCTATTGAAACCTAACCCCTTGGATTTTCCATAGTTTTGAGCATAATGCTTTCCACAAAGATCATTTCTTGTCGATCTATTTCGACGAAGAATTGTGGGATTATACTGTTCAAGATATGCGGCAACATTGTCATTTGAGACTGTAAAAATGCCGATGTGGTCTTCAAAATCTGCCGGTATAGCCGGAGCATTTGATGTCGTAGCCGGATAACCCTGATGTGCGTGCAATATATTCGCAAACAGGCAAATCTCATCAACACACCGCCAACTATGATTGAGGTCTTGGCAGGTGAAACCTTTATCAATAAACCATTGGCGTTTTTGATCGCTTGTCTTCGGATTCTTATTTGCATGTGAAGTTTGATAAATCGTTTGTCTGTAATCACCAACGCAGTACAGATCTAGATCTTGATTTGACAAAATATATTCAAGTACCGAGTAATCCCACCCAACCAAATCCTGAACTTCGTCAATAACAATCAAATCGTATATTGAGGCTAAACGTTCGATTGGCGCATATGTTGCTGAGCGTCCGCGTCCGGTTTTTTCTGCATCACAAATTCTTGTAGCAAGCGTTGAAATGTAAGGCGTATGGACTCTATTCTTAGAAAGGAAGTACCTTGGGTTAATAGACTGACCAACTCTTTCAGATCTTCCGGGTATGTTACGCCCATTGCGTCTATGGGGGTCGGTTTGGTCGAAAATGATATTTGAAATTCTATTTCCAAAATAACAACGTTGATAAGGGCGTATTAGATCTTCCAAGAGAAATGAAAACCACCCCTTTATTTTAATTCCAGCTGGCACAAATCCATTGATTTCGCGTAATTTTTTCGAAATTTCGACTTGGTTGTTTTGAGTATAGGTCAAGATTTATACGGATTCATTGTTCCGTACTGCTTCCAGCGCATCATACACCAAATTGGTTGTTTTTCCTGCACCGGCGCTAGCAAGAACAAATCTATTCGGCAAGCCTTAGTGCCTCCCTTAAATACTCCGGGTAGACAATACTATTTGCGCGACTGTCGAAAATCCTTATTGCTAAATCTACCTTTTTTGCTCCGTCATCTATAAATAATTCCCTTAGAAAGTCTTGTTTATCCTCAAGGTTAGCAATTCGATCGTACTCATTTTTCTTTCGCGTCGATAATACTACGGTTGCAAACTGGTCGAGGTTCTCAATTGTGTTGCTGTTCTCGTGAATTAATGCAGGTTCCAAAGAATTAAGCCGATTATCATTTGGTGCAGATATATTTAAATGATCGTATTGCTGATAATCTTGGAACCAGTCGGTAATATTTAACTGGTAATCTCCATCATTAACTCTAATTACCAATGTTCGTGTGCCAACGATTTTCGCTATATTTAGGTAGTTTTTGAACCCAAGTCCGCTTACCACAATTACTTCAATTCCCAATTCTTCGGGAAGCCTATTATATTCATCCCTAAACATTTTTTTGATGATGAGCTCATCAGAAGGACCTTCAATCAATATAGCTTTTTGAGCCAGAGCAACCCTTAGTTGTTCTCCGCCAGCACCTATGGGTCCAGATAGTCTGATTGCTTAAGGGAGAGATTTTGGCTCATCTTCACTATTCAGGAGTGAAGCATGAGACAGAAGAACGAGCGTCACCGTGATGCAGCAGATCGCACGGTGAAGGACATTCGCCGCAAGACGCGGAAGAGGTATTCCTCAGAAGACAAGATCCGGATTGTGCTGGCAGGCCTTCGCGGCGAGGACAGCATAGCGGAGCTGTGCCGCCAGGAAGGCATTGCCCAGAGCCAATACTACAGTTGGTCGAAGGAGTTCATGGAAGCGGGCCGCAAGCGTTTGGCTGGTGACACTGCCCGGGAGGCCAACACAGGTGAAGTGCAGGATCTTCGTCGTGAAGCGCGAGACCTCAAGGAAGTGGTTGCCGAACAGACACTCGAACTTCGTCTGCTCAAAAAAAGCGTGCTGGGAGATGGGGGCGACGACGAATGAGATATCCCGCCTCAGAGAATCTCGAGATCATACGGTTGGTGGAACAATCCCACCTCCCGGCCAAACAGACACTGGACACGCTCGGCATTCCCCGCACCACGTTCTACCGCTGGTATGATCGTTATCAGACAGGTGGCCCCGAAACGCTGGAGGATCTTTCTCCCAAGCCGTCACGGGTTTGGAACCGCATACCGGATGATATTCGCGGGCGTATTGTCGAGATGGCATTGGCAGAACCCGAGCTGTCACCACGAGAACTGGCGGTGCGGTTCACCGACACGCAGCAGTACTTCGTGTCGGAAGCTTCGGTGTATCGTCTGCTCAAGGCCCATGATCTGATCACCAGCCCCGCCTTCGTGGTCATCAAGGCAGCGGATGAGTTCCGGGACAAGACCACAGCCATCAACCAGATGTGGCAAACGGACTTCACCTACATCAAGATCATTGGCTGGGGCTGGTATTACCTCTCCACCATTCTGGACGACTTCTCGCGATATGTTGTTGCCTGGAAGCTGTGTACGACGATGACTGCTGGTGATGTCACCGACACACTGGAACTGGCCCTTGAGGCTTCCGGCTGTGATCAGGTTGCCGTTCGCCACAAACCCCGCCTGCTGTTGGACAACGGAGCCAGCTACATCTCCGGTGAACTGGCTGAATGGCTCAACGAGCAGGGCATGGATCATGTTCGTGGAGCACCTTACCATCCTCAGACCCAAGGCAAGATTGAACGCTGGCACCAAACCCTGAAGAACCGCATCCTGCTGGAGAACTACTTCCTGCCGGGTGACATCAGCGCCAGTATCGAAAGGTTCGTCACCCACTACAATCATCACCGTTACCACGAAAGCCTTGGTAATCTCACACCTGCCGACGTTTACTTCGGGCGCGGTGAAACCATCCTGCTCGAACGTGGACGGATCAAACGAAACACACTCAATCAACGGCGTTTGCAATACCGCAATCAAGCAGCTTAAATTCAACCAACACGATGAGCCAGACTCTCCGCTAAATCACAAAGCCATCTGTTCCAAATACCCTGATGACGGACACGATGATGGCTTGGGGCCGCTGGCCAGTACAATCAAAGACACCTTCGGCGTCCGAATTACGCGAAAAAGCACCGATGACTTCTATCACGTGACGGACAATCTTTATGTGGTAAAGACGCCGGAGGACGGCGACAAAAAGACATTTATTGAAGGCCTTTTTCCTGAAAAATGGCTGAAAAAGGAATTGAACGGCAAATCATTCAATGCTGAAAACAAGATTGATCCGGACAAGGAATACAGCAAAGAGGTTTTTGCAAAATCCGTCATTAAACCGAACGCAAAAGACATTGATTTTTCAGGTTTTGATCCGCTCCTGGAGCGAATTCAAAAAGCGATTTTGGACTATCAAACCAGACTTGCGAGCTAGAGTAGCCTACCCATACCTTCATTAATTGCGGTTGGTTTCACCCAAGGGGTTATTAGGGGAGCTTGGAGGCTCCCATGATTGGCGGTTGAGCGGCCAAACGCTCATCCATGGTTCAGCGCAGATGGAGAGGGAAATCTCCAAGTTCTGCGAGAGGGTTTTCAGGGGCATCGATACGCCCTTGAAGCGATGGGTTTGGGAGAGCGGCAGTCTCCCAAGAGTGTTGAACCGACGATACGGTTCACTGGTACAGTGATGATCCCAAGTGGAATGCGAGGATTCGTACTGTGCCACTGCCGGGGGGTGAAACGGGCGCGCGCAGCGGGCCCCCTAATGCCTGAATATGCGAACCAGCATATGAAGGCCAAGATGGTGATTGTATTACAAGCACACATCTTGCGGCGGAGCGTCTGAGGCCGCTACCGATGAATTGTAATACAAGCCAGTGCAAGGTAAGCGTCGGAGGCAGGCCTACAAGCCGTCTACCGAGCGCGCCAAACTGATCAACGAGAAAGCTATGCAAGAAACCTTCGCACGGCTTTCCGAAAATCAGCGATAGAAAGGCAAGCTCGCGTGCAGTCGGCTCGGTTTGTCCGCATTCAAGGTTGGAGATCTTTGACCGGCTTATTCCTAATAAATGGGCGTAGTCGAACTGCGTCAGACCTGACCGGCGTCGAGCCACCCGGAGGTCCAAGGGAAAAGATGTACACATTATTGATTATTGTTATTTGATAATGCGTCGACATTTTATTTTGCTGACCCGAAGATAATAGACCCCACTTTGTGCATATTCAGCACAAATTGGGGACGTTGACGATCCCCACTTTAAGTTCTCTATCAATATCACCACTGGCGTCTGTCCATTTAGCTTTCGGCGGAGGGGTGGAAGCCCTCCGCCCGCTAAAGACAGACGCCAGTGGTGATATTGCTCCCAACGTGTCCAAGGTACGAACATGTTAGCCGATCAGGACTCCAATGCTAGACGTCACGGTGTTCGAGGACAGAGCTTACCCGCGGAGTGACCCGTAGACCTTAAGAACCACTCCTGAATGTGCACGGCCTGTGAGCTTTGGGGAAATGGAGTCAATGTTACATAATGATCGAACCAAAGGTGAGGCTAGTCTGTCTGGCTATCATCAATTCCAGGTCACGAACTAGACAACGGCGCCAATCTATTTGTAAACGCCGAACCATCGCTGAACGGATGACCCCTTAATTGTCTCGCAAAAACAAAAGGGTCAAATCGGTATCATCTAAAACGATTGTCAAAGTGTCGTTTTGGAGGGTGGCACTCGGTAATTTTGCTACGAGGGCATTAGCATCAAAGGCCAGTTGATCGTCAGCACAGGCTCGCTGGGTCATGCGTAAAAGCGCAGGGTTTTCCAGTGTCCCACCAAAGAAATTGCATCCATCAAACCCAGATAACTCGTTTCCCGCAATGCTGAAGTAAGCGGTTTGATCACGCGCCACCGGTGCGCCATCAACGGTTTTCAGCAGCCATTTTCCCGTTATCACGTCAACATCAATCGATATTTCGCCAGCATGTGCCCAATAGAAAAATGCGAAAGTTATCAAAAGTACAGCAGTAATACGGTTCCACATTGTTCCGCTCAGCCCAGCCGACAAACTAGCCCAGTCTACCCCGAGCATGGTTGCGCAAGTTAGCAATCGGGTCGCGTGGATTACGATCTGCAGACATCCGATGCGATAGGCGTTTGTTACATGACACCATGAATTTTATGTTCTGGTCAATTCAACAACCGATAATAAGCAAGTCAGTCATTGTTGCAATGGAAAGTCGCACATGTTTTACTATCGTTATAGATGTGGAAGGGGAAAATTCTTCCACTGGTTTTAGTTCTCAAAGCTTGAATATTTGAAACCAAGGCAATTGGGGGAATTGCTATGAAAAGTCTAAAAAATTTCGAAAAATACATGGCGGCGATCATGGTTTCTTCGGCAGCTATGCTTTGCCCAATGCTCGCTTCTGCGAATGAAACCGTGTCGGAAACACCTGACCAGGGAGCTGTCATAACACCGCAGAACCAAGCCGAGGCAGTAACAATAAACCGGCAATTAGGAACGCCGTCCCAGTTGAGTGAGAAAGTGCGATCGGTCCTCCAACTGCCGAATGCTGACATTGTACCCGAGCAATTCGGCGGCGGGAATCATCCCTTCACAACACAGACCGCAGGAGCCGAAAATAACCAAAGCCCGGTTGAGCTCTATCCCTGGAATGCCACAGGCAAGCTCTTCATGAGGTTCGGAAACAGCAATTTTGTTTGTACGGCGTCGGTGATCGACAAGAACCTTCTCGTAACCGCAGCCCATTGCGTTCACAATTTCGGCCAGGGACAAAACGGTTTTGCGGACGCGGTCACTTTTGAGCCCGCTAGACACTTACAGCAGCGCCCGTTCGGGACATGGACAGCCAAACAATGGTGGATCCCCAAATCCTATTTCGACGGCACAGATGATTGTTCGTCACAGGCGCCCGGGGTTGTGTGCGCAAACGATGTCGCCGTCGTTGTGCTCAATCCCAATGCCGGTCAAAACATCGCCGACGTGACTGGTCAGTACACCGTGAAAGAACTTGGTGACGACGGGCTTCGAGAGTTCGGATACGTTTTCTTTCTTGGGCAAAATGCTGCGCACATCACTCAACTGGGATATCCCGCACGAAACTATGATGGCTTGCAGATGATCCGCACGGATTCGGTCGGCTATCAGGATGAACCGAACAACGTCGTCATTGGTTCAAGCCAGACCGGCGGATCAAGTGGAGGACCATGGTTGCAGAACTTCGGTGGAAAAACGTCATTCAGCGGCGAAGCTGGAAACGACGATGATCTAAACGTGGTGTCTGCGGTAACAAGCTGGGGATACACCTTGGGTGACGTGAAGATCCAGGGGGCATCAAGGTTTGCCAAAAATTCCGTATTCACAAGCAGATCAAATATTAGAGCCCTCGTAGACGACGCATGCGCTGCTAATCCTGATGCATGTTAGAAATCGAATTGAAGCACGATATGAATGCTTACAACGAGATAGAATGATGTGGCTCAGGACAGCTGTTTTAACGGTGCTGGTGGGGTTGCTATTATGCGGACCCGCAAAAGCGCAGACCGCCGCTCCTATCCAACTCGCCGAAACCGATGGCAAGGCTCTGTCACGCCAAATCGAGAGCATATATAAGGGCCTTATTCTTGGGGGACAGTTCCCCGTCTACCGTTACACAGTTGAACGTGGCGACACGGTTGAGGGAGTAATGCGCCGGGCAAGCGGCTATGCCGGTTCCTATTTCCCCGTTACGCTAGATTCGATTACATGCGATCTCAATTTCTTGATCTGTCGCCGCAATCTAGTGCCGGCGCCGGATACAGTCAGCGCACGATCTCGCCAAGCACGCCTCAGAAGCATTTTGCAGATCAAACCGTCTTACGGAAATTGGAACAGGTTGAACGCCGGCGATACGATTTTCCTTCCAAGACTGCGGATTCAAACGACACAGTCGACCCGTGTTTACAACAAGAAACGTGGTCAAAGCCTTGAAACGATTATTCGTGCGACAGGTGCTTGCTCCGACCGCGAACGCACGAGTTGTCTTGAAGAAATCGATTTCTTGAATGCCAAAAGCGCGCCTTACGAGTCTTCCGACTATGAAGGTGAATTACTTCTACCCGAGTTGGAGTATCACATTATCATCCCAGATAGTTGTGATCCTGTTTGTGCGCAAGTTAGGTTTTTCGATGTCGACTTTGCAGGCAATAAGTTCCTTTCCCCACCATTTGTGTTCGGGGAAGAGACTGGAAAAGCGACCCAAAAATTCACTACTGAACAGCTATTGCGGGTCGAAGACCTGTTGGGAACCAACGTATCAGACACGCTCAAATCCCTGCGAACAATAGAATTACCGAAGGGCATATCGATTAAGAGCAATCACGAGACTGAAGAGTTTCATTCTGAGCAGGTTGATCTGCTCCGGACCCATAACTACCCGTTCGAAAAAATTCACCAAAATGACGTTGGCTTCCCGACCCAGGTTATGGTTATCGATAAGGAGTTCGACAACGATCATTGCGAATTCGATCAGGGCAACTTGGTTGTTTATGATTGTTCAAATCGAGAGAGTGTTGTTTCAAACGTCGAATTGTGCCCACTGAGTACAGGAATTGACCAAAGCGTTGATCGCCAGGCTTGTGACGATCCGGGGCTCATCCAGATTGAAGAGATCGAGATCAGCCACCAATCAGCAGTCGAGCTGCGTCACGGGACCCACATTGCTGGAATTATTGCAGCCAAGCATGATCACAACGGAACGTTTTTCGGCACGGCAGGCATCAATCCGCAAGCCAAAATCATCGGCGTAAAAATCAACACGGATCTTCTGATAAATGACGGCGAGTATGCACTGGCATTGCGAAATAAACTTTTCAGTTTGATCCGCGAAGAACGTGTGGGGATTGTCAATTTCAGCTTCGGATATTTGGGGGAGCCGCCAACCAACGCGGATGAAGCCAGCAGCAGGTTCGGAGACCCGATACTAGACCTGATGAACGATCTGAAGAAACGGACGTTGTTTGTTGTACCGGCGGGAAACAACAATGATGACAATCTTGGCATTTGTAAATTGATGCCGGCTTGTGCGGCCGATGTGCTTGAGAACGTCCTGTCTGTGATCGCTCTGGATAATCACGAAAAGTCTATTTTTGCGAGAGCCGGTAACGCCAGATTTGCAATCGGTGCTATCGGAAAGAACGTCCTAGCGCCGTCTGTGTTTAACAAGTTCACACGACTGGACGGCAGTTCACAGTCGGTCGCGGTCGTATCTGGTGCAGCAAGCCTAGCCGATACGTTTGGCGCAAGATGGACCCCAAAGAAATATATTGATCGATTCATCGCATGCTCAAAGCTCCTTGCTGGCTGGGATGATTCTCAAAGCTTGGGCGGCAGTCTGGATATCACCTGCATCCTCGAATTCGAGCGGGATCGAGTAACGACCTCCACCAAGGTGACAACCGGCGAACTGACAATTGTTCTAGGTGGGGCTGACTCGCATAGACTGCAATTCGATGACACCGAGAACGGAGTGCTGCTGACGATCCCGCTTGATCAGATAGTCGGGTTTCAGCAGGTCAATGGAGATCCGACCGACATTGTCCTCTATCACAGGCGTAATACTCAATCAGAGCTAAAGCGCATTCGTGGGAGGTTCGTCCAAGGATCCAACGTAAGATTGAGAATTGAACAGAATGGGGTGAAGGATGATATCCCATTGGATGACATTTTGCAGTTTGTCCATAATACGCAATAGCTTCGCCTCAAGGCTTTCTGTAGGACGAGTTCATTCGCAGCCAAGAACAAACAGCAAAGTGTTGCTATTAGTGTTGGCTGTTGGAAGTCTTGCTCTTCTTACGACTTCATCACATGCCGAAAGACTGGTGACGCCCCAGGATATGATACTAGAGCGGCAAAATGTTGGCGGAAAAATTGATCTCAACGAACGCCTGCAAGACTTCGAACCACATGGCACTGGCGCTGAAAGCCGACATGAATTTTCTTTCGATTTTCACGATCGATTTGGTCAAAACACACGCTACCTGCGGTTTATTTTTAGCGACCTGAGACTCGCCGATGGGGAAGTGCTGGAGTTGCTTAGCCCTTTGTTGGACAAACCTGTCGACACAATCGTCGGACCGTGGGGTGGCGACGGCGGCGAGAACTATTATTCCCCGATCATTCCAGGTCCACGGGTCGAGGTCATTTTGCATGGAGGGAAACCACTGAGGGCCAGCGGAATGATCAAGTCGGTGGTCTTTCAAAAAGCGCCCGGAAACGTAAAATCGATATTTGGGCCAGATGACCGCCAGCCGGTTTCGGATTTCGCAGAAAACGAAGACATCGCGAGTTTGGCAAAATCAATCGTGTTCCTTTCAATCCTGAATCAATTCGATCAGCCGTCGACCTGTTCTGGCTTTCTGGTGAACGCATCCGAAATATTGACAAACAAGCACTGTTTTTTTGCACCTGCGGAGGAATGCAAGAAGGTAGCGATATTGTTCGGGTTCGATCAACACATCGCCGACGGTGTAGCGTACCGATGTCTGGATATTACGACGGAGCACGATGTCGCCGATGATTCCATAGTTTTGGATTACGCAATCGTGCGTTTAAATCGCCCCGTCACGGCTGAGGTCAAGCCTATCGCACTCCATACCTTTGATACAATATCACTGCCAGACATCAAGGAAGGTGAGGAATTGCCTGAACCAATGAATAAATTGGATGGACTGCTGATACACCATCCCGCAGGCGAACCAAAACAAGTGACAAAAACAAATTGCCGAATTTACAACGAACGCGTCATTGGAGCGGCAAGCGCCGTTGATTTTCGTCACCGCTGCGACACGCTCAAAGGCAGCTCAGGCTCACCCGTCCTTGCAATCGAACAGGCAATGGACAATGAACCTATATTTTGCACGATCGGCCTTCACCACGCAGCCTTTCATCCCCACGGGCCATTTATGTCGTACAACCGTGCGGTCTGGATGCCTTTTATTGCAGAAAAGCTCTCGGAAAACGGAGTGGCATTTACTCCCTGTGGCAATTGAAATCCCTCGCGAAGTGCTCCGTTTCAATACCCATGGTTCCTCCGACGTTCGATAGTCCTAGCGCTTAAGCGAACGCAGATAATGTGATTTATGAAATCTTCGAACAACGCTTTTAAGTTGCGGTACTTTGTTTTATCATTCACTAGTAGTATTAGTTCCGCTGCGTTATGATGGTAGCGGAAATAGGCTAGACATAGCCCTTTTTCACTATTCATGTGTCGGGAGAACCGAATGAAACATTCTTGGATCGCATTGCCGATCGCGCTTCTTGTTTCCTCCGAAGCATTTGCATTCGAGGCATCAGAATTTCTGGGCCTATCCAGCCTTACCTCGTCGAGCACTTTGGAGAACCAAGTCGGTTCAACAATGACAAACACTGTCGACAGTGCCGGGAACGTAACCGGACGCTGTATCAATTGCACGATAGGCACTGGATGCCAGAACACTCCCCATCCAAATACGGGACGGGTCACAGGCAATTTCAGTGCGTTTTCTGTCGGATGGGAAAACTCTACGGAAAACTGCAATTCGGCGACAAACTGGGCTGTTTATGCACAAGCGACCAATTCCAGCTTCGAGATCGTCACCAATTGGAACCTGGCATACCTAAGCCCGTTTTCTCCGATTATCGAGCAAGGTTCCGGTACCTTTATCTATGAGCCGTAGGTGAGCTCGTCGGCCTTAGTTAAATAGTGATTTCGCAGATTGATCAACCTACGTGGTCCAATCGCCTCCACGATCGGCCTGGCAATTGCAATCTCTGAGGGAGGAATTTCTATGTTTTTTCATTCTGTATTAGCGCGAGCTGCGCTGGTTAAGCCAGCGATCTCCGCTTGCTGCTTTTTTGGCCTAACTGCCACTGTGTTTGCGCAAGTGGTTACGGTCAATCAAGGAGGGGATTGGACGAGTGAGACCCGCGCAGCGTTTTACACGCAAGATCAAGGATCCCGCATTATGCCACTGGCTTGGATGCGTGCACTGAAGCTCGCAGATGGTACAGCCTTCCTGAAAGACAGCCTGAGCCGTTATGGCTATCTGCCGAATCCAGAGAATGACGAGCCGGATATTCCTGTGGGTTTCACGGTCGCCAATATGGACGGGGTACCCTCGATTGGTATGACTTGCTCTGCTTGCCATACGCGTCAGATCGACGTGAACGGTACCGCATACCGGATCGATGGCGGCCCGGGCATAGTTGATTTTCAGAGCTTCTTGGCTGATTTGGACTCGTCCTCGCAGTCTGTCCTCGCAACCGAGTCTTCCTACGATCAATTTGCGGATGAGGTACTCGGTGCTGGCGCCAGCAGCACAAAGAAAGCAGAACTTAAACTGGAGGTGGAAACTTGGGTCTTGAGGTTCCATACGCTGATTGAAGGATCGCTGCCGGACCCGGCCTGGGGACCGTCCCGTCTGGATGCGGTTTCCATGATCTTCAACCGCATCGCAGGTCTAGACATTGGAGAACCACCCACATACCTGATCAGGGACAATATCCAGACTGCGGACGCACCCACGCGTTATCCATTTCTCTGGAACGCAGCCGTGCAGGACAAGACCCAGTGGCCAGGCTTTTCCGACAATGGCAATAGCCTGTTGGGCCTGTCGAGAAATCTGGGTGAGGTTTACGGGGTCTTCGCAGTTTTCCATCCTCAAAAGCAAAGTGGGATTCTGAAGCTAAACCGGGATTATTTGACCGTTAACTCCGCCAATTTCTCCGGTCTTGGAACTGTTGAAGATCTGATCTGGAAGATAGGTCCCCCCCAATGGCCGTGGCAATTTGAAAGAGGGCTCGCAAGCGTCGGAAAGGGTATCTACGAGCGGCCCACCGATCAAGGCGGCTGTGCTGAATGCCATGGGATAAAAAAGGGAGCTTTTCGTTCTCCCTTCCACAGCACTTGGGCAACTCCCATCATGGATGTGGGTACGGACAGGCGGGAGTGCGAAATCCTTCAGCGAACCGTCGATACCGGGATTATGAACGGTGCCAAAGTTCCGTTCGCCGACGCACTTAAGCCAAAGGACAAAGCCTTCAACCTTCTGGCGACCAGCGTCATCGGGAGCATCATTCAGCATGGTCTTGGCAATCTCAGTCAACAAGATGTAGCACTCATGAGGGAGGGCAATTCTTCCCAATTGCCCTCGCAGTTTGATGACTTGAAGGGAGCATTCCGCCAACCTCAGTTTCAACTCGAAAGTTTTGTCAGTGCGGCGGCAAGTGCTGGCAAATCTGGTTGCGCTTATGAGTCCCGCGTCATGGAAGGCATTTGGGCGGCGGCTCCCTATCTGCACAACGGATCAGTTCCAACCCTCGAGGACCTACTCAAGCCTGCTTCTGAGAGGCCGACGTTATTTAAGCTCGGACCAAACTACGACATCGAGGCCGTGGGTATGGCTGCAGAGCAAAGCAAGTTTGACTATACCCTGACGACAACCGATTGCTCGGATGTCGCTTCGGGCAACAGCCGCTGCGGTCATGAGTTCGGGACGTCGTTGTCTGACAGTGAGAAAAAGGCACTGCTGGAGTACCTGAAGGTACTCTGAGCTTTGAAGGGTGAACGAAAACATAATTCAAGCGAAACGGTGTCCCTTTTCATTTCACAAGCAGCTGGCTGGCACTTTTGGTGTCAGCCAGCATTTAAAAAATGTGTCGGATTGTTCCGCCTTTCAAAGAGCAAATGCGCTCCCGGATCACATTGACGGTTTACGGGTGCTAATGTCTGTCACGTAAAACAATGGCCCGCCGACTCTCTCTCTTAAAAAACCTGCCCTGCGGCCGCACTTTCTGCCAGCATACGGCTTTTTACTCCCGCGAAAGGTGGCTCCGGAAATTTAACTGATTATGGAGCTAATGCTAGACGTCACGGTGTACGTGGAAAGCACATTGTGCAGTCTTCGAAGTGGCTTGTCGCATGCATACAATTGCTGCCATGCGAAAATCACAAAACCATTCGCCGCGGATGTTGCACGACCTGCAACTGTGTGAACGAGAATATCACCGGACGCTTACCGTGCAAGCAATTACGCTTTCGGCATAATAGCGACGGAACGCAAGCTCTCTGAGCGATTAGGAGATCAGTGAGTTGTCTACTTCGAGAGCGCCGCTCGCCAGCAGGTCAGCAGCAGTCAGATTGTCATCAATGTCGGTGTAGATCCGTGCAGCACTAACAAATCCATCCGCGCCACCGTCAGCATCGACATGTTCATCGAAGCGTGAACCGGTATGAACGAGCAGGATGAAGTCGTCGATATCGGAGGTGCCCGGCGTATAACCTGTCAACATGTCGGTGAAATTCAGGACGTCGTTTGCCAGGTCAAAATTGTACACGCGGTCTATACTGTTCTCATCTGCACTAAAGCCAAATACGCCGGCTCCACCGTCACTACCGCCGTAAAGAAAGTCCAGACCGGAACCACCTACGATGGTGTCAGAGCCGTTGTTTCCATAAAGCATGTCATCGCCGCAATACCCATGGATGAGGTCGTTTCCATCTGTGAGGCCGAAACGATCCGCACCACCGCGAATGACGTTGGCACCGTCATCACCCTTCAGAGTATCCGCGTAGACCGAGCCAGTGATGTTTTCTATGTCAATGACTGCGGCTTCATTGCTGTCACCGTCCGTCGCGATTCCCGCGTCCAGATCAACAACCATTCCGAGAGAGCCAGTGTGCTGGTAGTCACGCCAGCAGACAATGTCGTTTTCGCTGCCGCCATCAAACAGGCCGGTTCCTCCATATCCACGCATGGAGTCTGCGCCCGCACCGCCATAAAGAAGGTCGCCAGCGCCGCCTAGTAGGAAATCGTTTCCATTTTCGCCAAAGTATGTGTCGATGCCTGTTTGACCTCGTAAGTCATCATCACCGGCACCGCCATATAAGACGTCATCGCCGCTTAAGCCTTGGATGAAGTCGTCACCATCGCCACCGCGAAGAACATTATCGACATTGTTGCTGCCGGTAACCCGATTATCCCAAAGACATGCCGAACGGTTTAATTGGACCGCAGACAATCGTTCGTCTGCTCAGTAAAATCGTTTATGCCGGATACGTAGAAGCGCCTGCATGGGGGGTGTCGGCTCGCAAAGGAAATCATCCGCCGCTCATCAGCCTCAGCACCTATCAGAAAAACCAGCAGCGTTTGAAAGACGGTGTCTATGTTCCCACGCGCAAAGACATCAAAGAAGATTTCCCGTTGCGCGGGGCGGTGTGTTGTTCTTCATGCCAGACACCGCTGACGGCTGGATGGTCGAAAGGCAAGTACAATAAGTACCCGTATTATTTTTGCAGAACCAAAGGCTGTGATGCCTACGGCAAAACCATTGCGCGCGACAAAATCGAATCAGCTTTCCAAGATGTGCTGAGAGACGTGCAGCTATCTGAGACATTGGCGTGCATGGCAGTGCAGCTCTTTAAAGACATCTGGGATCAACAAGCTCAAAATGCCGAAGCTGTTCAATAGGCCTTCGCCGAAGAAGCGGTTCTTGCGGAGCGCAAAATAAAGCAACTTCTTGATCGCATCGTTCAGGCGAATAACCCGCGCGTGATCGCCGCCTATGAACGTAACATTGATGAGCTTGAACAACAGAAGCTTGTCTTCGAAGAAAAAGCCTCCGAAACCCGCAATTCGCCCTATAGTTTCGAGCAGTTGTTTGAACTCTCGATGTGCTTTCTCTCAAGTCCTTATAATATATGGCGTTCCGGGCGATTTGAACTGCAAAGAATGGTGTTGAAACTGACGTTTTCGCAGCCTTTGGACTACTGCCGGGAAACGGATTTAGAACACCAAAAACCAACTTACCATTCAAGGTGTTAGCCGACATTTGTGGGGGTGATTGTTAAATGGTGCTGCCGGAGAGATTCGAACTCTCGACCTCTCCCTTACCAAGGGAGTGCTCTACCCCTGAGCTACGGCAGCATCTGTAGGAAGGAGACCAATGGATTGATCGCTTCCGGCGTTCGAATTGGTGAAAACCAAGGGATAGGGAACGCTCTTGCTGATCCAGATCAGCGAAGCCAACCGGAATGAACGCGCTTTTGCCATAAGCGGTCCCGGGACGCAAGCACTGGTATTGGTTTTTTTCAATGTACTGAAGAGCAATTGGATTTGAGAGTATGGCTCGAAGCATCTGGGTCGCCTGAATCTTTAAAAACAGCCGGTTTTACCGTTTGTGGATATTACCTCTGAACCGGATTTTTAATGATGCCTGTCGGATCTCGGCCTGCCCCTTGGTGTTGTTTGCGGAGAGTAGTTAGCAATTGCTTTCCCTGTTACAGCGAGCGCCGAAAACTTTAGTCATTTCTCTTTGCTTGACCGGGCAGGGATTGCTAGGTTTCCATTTGTTGGTTTCAAACCTATTTTGGGCACATGAGCGAAAAAGACGAAAAGAACCAGTCGGTTGAACCTGCGCTTTCGCAAAAACCGCAGAACGGACCAGGCCCGGCAAGTTCGGCTGCAGCGGAAAAGCGCGAGGCGCGACTGGCTGAAGCCTTGCGGTCGAATTTGCGTCGGCGAAAGAGTGCGGCGAAGAAATCCAAAGACGGTTGATCACGGTGCGACCAGGTGGCTGTAGCCTGCAGTGGGCATGATATTGCCCCAATTGCGGCCCGTCTCTGCCTTGCATGGGTCATAAGTTGCGTGTAGATCGCTCGTCTGATTTGAAATTATTGGAATAGGCCACGTTTGATTGGTGGCACGGGTTCGGGGTTTAGCATGGACAGTATCAAAGTCACTGGCGGAGCGCGGCTGAACGGGGTGATCCCGATTTCCGGCGCCAAAAACGCAACCTTGCCGTTGATGATCGCGTCTCTCCTGACAGATGAAACGTTGACGCTGTCTAATGTTCCGCGCTTGCGCGATGTCGCGCAGCTGACCCAGATCCTCTCCAATCATGGTGTTGATTATTCGGTGAACGGCAAGCGCAGCGGGCAGGATTCACTCGCCGGCCAGACCCTGAACCTGACGGCACGCGAAATCGTCGACACGACAGCGCCCTATGAACTTGTCTCCAAGATGCGCGCCAGCTTCTGGGTCGTTGGTCCATTGGTGGCCCGTGCTCATGAGGCGCGCGTGTCTCTGCCAGGCGGCTGTGCAATCGGAACGCGTCCGGTTGATTTCTTTATTCAGGGACTGGAGGCGCTCGGCGCCGAAACTGAAATTGATGCCGGGTATGTGGTCGTCAAAGCGCCCGGAGGCCTCAAGGGGGGGCGTGTTGAATTTCCTTGGGTGTCTGTTGGGGCTACCCACACCATCATGATGGCAGCAACGCTCGCAAAAGGCGAGACCGAAATCGTCAATGCTGCGCGCGAACCGGAAGTTGTTGACCTGGCGAAATGCCTGAAGGCTATGGGTGCCAAGATTGAAGGTGAGGGCACGTCGACGATCCGTATTCAGGGTGTTCCCCGTTTGCACGGCGCGCACCATTCTGTTGTGCCGGACCGGATTGAGACCGGAACCTATGCCATGGCAGTTGCCATGACCGGCGGTGAAGTGCTGTTGCAGGGCGCCAAACCCGATTTGCTGGAAGCGGCATTGGACACGTTGCGCCAGACTGGAACAGAAATCACAGAAACCCCGGATGGCCTAAAGGTGTACCGCAACGGCAACGGCATTCAGCCGGTCGATGTCACGACGGAACCGTTCCCGGGGTTCCCGACCGATCTTCAGGCGCAGTTCATGGCCTTGATGACAAAAGCTGGCGGTACCAGTCGGATCACCGAAACGATCTTTGAAAACCGTTTCATGCATGTACAGGAACTGGCGCGTCTCGGTGCCCAAATCTCGATTGAAGGTCGCACAGCCACTGTTGAAGGCGTGTCCACCTTGCGCGGCGCACCGGTCATGGCAACCGACCTTCGGGCATCAGTCTCTTTGGTGATTGCAGGCCTTGCAGCGGAAGGTGAAACCACGGTCAACCGGGTCTATCATCTGGATCGTGGGTTTGAGCGTCTTGAAGACAAGCTTACCCGCTGCGGCGCAAAGATCGAGCGCATTTCAAGCTAGGCGATGGCTTCTTTGGAAGCGTCTGAAGTAACGATTGCCTCACGCTATTGCTCCGATGTTTTTTGCTGAATGACGCGTCCGCGAGAGCTAAAGGACGGCCCCGGAGTACCCGGAGGGCCGGTCATGATGCTTTCGGCTATCGGGCTGAGGGCGGCCTCCTCCGATGTCCACTCAACGATGAAATTTGCACCAACACCGCCGGTGGTATCGTTAATCGGGATCAGTACGGTTCGTGACTGCAAAGGCGCGAGCACGGCGGGTTGTTCGAGGAGACTGCGGATCAGCTGGCCATCCTCATTATGGTAATCAACCCTGTTGAGGGTAAGTGACGTCTCCGGGTCGACATTATGAACCGCGAGTGTCGCTGCCAGAAGTTCTGATCTGGTGGGATAGGTAAAAATCCGCGAATAGGCAGGAACGTAGACCGTTTCCCCGAGAACCTTCTCCGCTGGACCCGCTATGCTGGTGGATATCTGGCTGACTGCAGCGAGAGCTAGAAGGCAGAATAAGGTTAGTGTGCGCATTGCCAATCAGAAACCTGTTGTTGTTTGAGCTCGGTCTACAGTTTCGAAGACTCTGCTGGTCTTTGCAAGCGTCTCCAGTGCACAACCTGAGGCGTGTAGCGAATCTGACTCAGAGAGTATTTTCGGCATGATGAAATAAAGAGCATAGAAAATACGTAACTGCCTAATACAAGAACGAAAATTCGTATAAATACCAATGCTGATTAATGCAATTATTCATATATGTATTGGTTTTCTCGATGTGTTTACTTTAAGTAATTTTTCCTTTAATCATGCAAAATTATGTTGAAACAAGAAAGAAGACGCGACACAACTTGTAGGTGTCATTTGGGCGGCGCGTGATTATTGAAAACAGGTTTAGCAAGAAGTATTAATGATGCGAAATTAAGTAAATATAGAAATATATGTTTAAAAAATATTTGAAAACATTTTGAAATACTCTCATTTTAAGAGTAGGTATTTCTTACTATTATGAATTGTTCGATATTTTACTGATAATTAAACACTGGGTAGTAGAATGTAACCAATACAAATTATGGTATGGGTTTTCTTCATTATGTCCCTAAAAGCTATCGGTATTTCACTTGTCAGTGCAGTCCTTTTGTTTGCAATTGTGCTGACCGGCATCCTCTTTCGCACTACGTCAGATCTAAAGTCAATCGAAAACGCCTGGGTTACGTTTGCAGATGAAAATTCTCAGCGTGCTCAAGGGCTTGAGTATTCGATTGCTAAGCTTGGTTATGGTGGCATGATCCACCAATTCAAGAACTATGTATTGCGTGGAGACGCACCCAGGATTGCGAAATTTCAGGCACAGGCCGGCGGTGCAAAACTGGCATTGGATGTTTACCGAGAAGCAAAACTGTCAACCGAAGAAATTGCAGCTCTGGACAATCTGGAGGGTGTGATCGACCAGTACAGTGCAGCCATGGACGAAGCGGTTATTATGGCGGCAACAGGCGCAAGTCCGGAAGACATAGACAAAGCGGTCAAAATCAGCGACGGCCCGGCGCTGGCTGCTCTGGATCTGATGAAGAATGAACTGAGTGAACGTACTCTCGCTGCATCAGAAGACAGTAAACCTCAAATTTTGATAAGCATCCGAAATCATATGGGTTATGGCGGCATGATCCATAATTTCAAAAACTATGTGATCCGGAAAGATGCGCCGCGCAAGCAGAAAATTATTGCAAATGCAGCTGCTGCAAAACAAGCGATCGCTCAATACAGGAGCACTGATCCAACCCAAAACGAGTTGGATGCTTTGGGCAAAATTGAAGAAACGATCGCAGCGTATGAAAAGGCAGCTGGAACAGTTGAAAAGCTTGCTGCACAGGGCAAAACCGCCAAGGAAATTGACGCAACAGTCAAGATCAGTGACGGACCGGCTATGGCAGGGTTGAATGCTTTGATCCAGCAGGCGGCCGCAGATGCCAATGCCAAGCAACGCACTCTCGTTGATAACCTCCATTCAATGGTGCAGCTCGCACCGGTCATCTCAGTCGCAATATGTGCTTTGCTTATCCTGCTTGGTGCCGCAGTCTTCTATGTGGTTGTTATCCGGATCAACCGTCCGGTGACAGCGCTGACTGAGAGCATGGAAATCCTTGCCAGTGGCGATACCTCGGTTGAAATCGGGTTTTCCAATCGCCGGGATGAGCTTGGGGCGATTGCAAGAGCAGTTGAAGTGTTCAAATCAAACCTTATTGCCAATCATGATCTTGAGCGTGAAAGCCGCGAAAATGATCAGCGCAATGAGGAACAGCGCGCCAGCGATCTCAAAGGGATCGTGGAAGATTTCCAGCACAGCGTCGTCGGCATTGTGGATAGTGTTTTTTCCGAAGCGCATGCTTTGTCATCCAATGCCGAGGAGATGACGAGTATTGCGTCGCGGACGAGCCAACAGGTATCCGACGTTCAGAATTCGACTGAAAATGCCGACCGGAATGTTCAAACAGTCGCCGCAGCGGCAGAAGAACTGTCAACCAGCATCAGTGACGTGGCCCAGCAGATCTCCAAAACATCTCAACTGTCACAATCGACTGCTGGCGAGGCCGATAAAGCGGTGCAATCCGTTCGCGAACTTGGTGAAATCGTAGCCAAGGTGGCTGATGTTACCAATCTCATTCAGGCGATCGCCGAGCAAACGAACCTTCTGGCGCTGAATGCTACGATTGAGGCTGCACGAGCAGGCGATGCTGGTCGTGGATTTGCGGTTGTCGCATCCGAAGTCAAGCAGCTTGCCGAACAGACATCCAAGGCAACGGAAGAAATCAATACGCAGATTGAAAGCATTCAGAATGCTTCCGGTGCCTCTGTGCAGGCAGTTGAAAAAATGACTGCCATGGTTCAGGACATCAGTGAGAATGCGACAGCAATTTCAGAAGCAGCGTCTCAACAGGGCACTGCAACCCAGGAAATTGCTCAAAATGCAAATGAAGCGTCTACCCAAACCCGAGAAGCAAACAGCGGTGTTGAGGGCGTGCGCGAAGGTACCGAGAAAACCGGAGATACCAGCCAGCAGGTCCAGCAGGCTGCCTCCACTCTCAATGATCGCGCTGCCGAGCTGCGCAGTGAAATTGAAGGGTTTATCTCCCGCTTGCAGGCGGCTTAACTGGCTCGTAAAATCGATTAAACGCGAGAAACATACCAATGCCCGGCCTGGTGTTTGCCAAGTCGGGCATTCCTTTATTGCCAAGTCAAGGATTCCCGGTTAGGTCATCGGCCATAGGAATTGGGCAGACTCGGCCTATATCTGGTCTGCTTGCTAAACAACAAATGGACCAGATTTTTGAGCGCTACAGATCAGCTGAAACTTGCCGCCCTCGATGATGAAGATCTTCAGGTTCTTTCCACCCATGTTCAGGATGCGGTTCTGACGGTCGCGGATATCCGCTATATGCCGAAAGAGAACAAGGCGATTTTCATCATGAACCGCTTTGTCTGGGACAAGGAAGCCGACAAGCGCTCCAAGGAACACGAGCGTCGTCGCTCTGCTCTGGCGATTTCTCGGGTCACGGGAATGAAAGCGCAAAACATCCAGCAAAATGCAAAAGGCGCGGTACTGGAGTTGTTGGCAGTGACCTTCGCCCCAAACGATGCTCCGACCGGTCAGATCCAGTTGGCATTTGCTGGCGGGGCGAGCGTGCTTTTGGACGTTGAGTGCATTGAAGCTCAGTTATCGGATCTTGGTGCAGCCTGGTCGACACCCAACTTGCCGCAGCACGACCTTACCTGAGACCAAACGTAGAAAAGACTTCCGGCGACAATTGCCGAACATGATGGAGAGACGCGTGGTCCTACGCCTGTCAAATTCGGATAGTGATTTTGAAAGCCAGTTTACCGAGCTTTTGGGCGGCAAACGGGAAGCCTCCGAAGATGTTGACCTGATTGTCCGTGACATTCTGGATGATGTCCGTAAAAACGGCGATGCTGCTGTTCTGGCGTACACCAAGAAATTTGATCGCCTCGATGCGGCTTCCATGGCGGACCTTAAGGTCTCTGAGGCTGAAATTGAAGCGGCATTGACTGATGCACCGCAAGAAACGGTCGATGCGCTTCAGTTGGCCCATGATCGCATTTACGCTCACCATGCACGGCAAATTCCACAGGATGATCGCTACACGGATCCGCTTGGTGTCGAGCTGGGCTCCCGCTGGACGGCGGTGGAAGCCGCAGGGATTTATGTCCCAGGTGGTACGGCCAATTATCCAAGCTCAGTGCTGATGAATGCTGTTCCGGCCAAAGTTGCTGGCGTCGAACGCATTGTGATGGTCGTGCCAAGTCCTGATGGAATTCTTAATCCGCTTGTTCTGGTGGCCGCAAAAATTGCTGGTGTCAGCGAGATTTACCGCATCGGCGGCGCGCAGGCAGTTGGCGCGCTCGCGTTTGGTACAGACACAATTGCCCCCGTCTCCAAAATCGTTGGACCGGGAAATGCATTCGTTGCGGCTGCAAAACGGCGTGTGTTTGGAACTGTCGGCATCGATATGATTGCCGGACCTTCCGAGGTCCTGATCATTGCCGACAAGGACAACAATGCTGATTGGGTTGCTGCTGATCTTCTGGCGCAAGCCGAGCATGACCCCGTCGCGCAATCGATCCTGATTACCGACAGCGCTGAATTGGCAGGGCAAGTCGAGGCAGCTGTTGAAGCGCAACTGAAAACCTTGCCGCGCGAAGAAATCGCACGAGCCAGTTGGCAGGATTTCGGTGCCATTATTCTAGTAGATGATCTCAATGCTTCGATGCCTCTGTCAAACCGATTGGCTCCCGAGCACCTTGAGCTTGCCGTTGCAAATCCGGAAGCGCTTCTGGAAAAAGTCCGCAACGCCGGCGCCGTTTTCCTGGGTCACTATACTCCGGAAGCCATTGGTGACTATGTTGGCGGGTCCAACCATGTTCTCCCGACCGCACGCTCTGCGCGGTTTTCATCCGGTCTGTCGGTACTGGATTTCGTCAAACGCACTTCGATCCTGAAGTGTAATGCAGAGAATTTGCGGGCCTTGGGACCCGCCGCCATTGCTTTGGGCGAAGCAGAGGGCTTGTCTGCACACGCACGGTCTGTTTCCATCAGACTGAACATGTAAGTCGGGATTCGATAGAGGCTTTGACCGCATGAGTGACCCACTACCGGAGAGCGTTTCGCAGACTTCCAGCGGCAAGCTTGTGGATGTTGTGCTGGATGAAACATCCATCGCGCGTTCCACACCTGAAGTTGAGCATGACAGGGCTGTGGCGATCTATGACCTGATCGAAGATAATCTGTTTCAACCGGCAGGACAGCCGGTCGCAAATTATGTTTTGAACCTATCGGTCATTGAGAAAAAACTCGTCTTCCAAATCAGAACAGAAGATGAGCAGGAAGTGGTCACCCATGTTCTGTCCTTGTCGCCCCTGCGAAAAGTGGTCAAGGATTACAATCTCATTTGCGAGAGCTACTATGAGGCAATCAGGCACGCGACTCCCAGTCAGATTGAAGCCATCGATATGGGACGGCGCGGCGTCCACAATGAAGGATCGGAAATCCTGATGGAACGACTGGACGGTAAGATCGAGGTGAATATGCAGACAGCGAGACGCCTGTTCACCCTCGTTTATGCTCTGCATTGGAAAGGCTAGGGTAGGTGACCGGGGCGGACTTTCGTCCGACTGCGGTGTTGTTCGCGTGCGGGATGAATTCCGTACGCTCCCCCATGGCTGAGGCTCTGACTGAAAAACTGTTTCCCAAACAGATCTATGTGCGTTCTGCGGGTGTTCGATCCGGAAAGATCGATCCGTTCGTCGATTCCGTCATGTCTGAAGTCGGCGTGGATATGAGCAAACACGTTCCCAAAACATTCGATGACCTTGAAGAATCAGGTTTTGATCTTGTCGTGACACTGGCCCCGGAAGCACACCACAAAGCGCTTGATATGACCCGGACCGATGCCGTTGACGTGGAATACTGGCCGACCATGGACCCGACATTGGCGACCGGGAGCCGAGAGCAGATCCTCAATGAATACCGCGCTGTACGTGATCAATTGATGATGCGGATCAAGAAGAAATTGACCTGGACGCCGCCACCAAGCGGATAGAAAAAATGCTCGGACAACAGGGCTGTTGAATGTAGGCGAAAGAAAGGTTCACTTTCTCTGCCTAATCCGTTAGTTTCGCGCGCACCCGCGGGGTCTACCCGCCACAATCAGGATATCAAATGGCCAAAGAAGAAGCTCTGGAGTTTCCGGGCGTCGTAACCGAACTGTTGCCGAATGCGACATTCCGCGTAAAACTTGAAAATGACCACGAAATCATCGCCCACACTGCTGGACGTATGCGTAAGAACCGGATCCGCGTCCTCGCAGGTGACAAGGTTCTCGTCGAAATGACACCGTACGATCTCACCAAGGGGCGTATCACCTACCGCTTCAAATAAGCGGTCTAGTAGTGACGCCGACAGGAAAGCGCACGCTTCCATGACGAATGCCCCTCAGTTGATCTTGGCTTCTGCCTCGCCGCGCCGATTAGCATTGCTGCAGCAAATCGGGCTGGAGCCGGATCACCTTATCCCGGCCGATATTGATGAGACGCCCAAGAAGCACGAGACACCGCGTGCCATGGCGATCCGGTTGGCGCGCGCCAAGGCCGAAACTGTTCGGCAGGTGGCTGATGTGACCGAGGAAATGCAGTCTGGCATTGTGTTGGCCGCTGATACCGTCGTGGCTGTCGGCCGCCGGGCCTTGCCAAAGGCGGAGCTCACGGAGCAAGCTGTAAGTTGCCTGTCTCTGCTGTCAGGTCGCGGACACCGGGTCTTCACAGGCATAGCTGTCGCCGAGCCGAAGGGCAAAGTGCGCTCAAAACTTGTCGAAACGCGCGTCCGCTTCAAGCGTCTTTCCCGGCAGGAAATGGACGAGTACATCGCGTCGGGTGAATGGCGCGGAAAAGCTGGCGGTTACGCCATCCAGGGGCTTGCAGGCAGTTTTGTCGCAAAACTTGTCGGGTCTTATGCCGCAGTTGTCGGATTGCCGCTGGTTGAAACCTCCAACCTTCTGCAGTCAGCTGGATATCCGGTTCATAAAAACTGGACCACAGGCGGCGCTTGAACCGATTGGCGTAATTCAACAGACCTGCATCAGGAGGCCGATTTGGCCGAAAAAGAACCTCAAAAACCTGAGCGTCGTATGCGTCCTTGCCCGATTTGCTCGAAACTCTCGACTCCGGGCGACTATCCATTCTGTTCGGATCGCTGTGCCAAAGTCGACCTGAACCGGTGGTTTTCGGGAAATTATTCGATCCCGGTTGTCGAGACTGATGACATCGACGAGAGCAACTTTCCCGACGAAAACTGATTGTGGCTCAAACAGGCAAAAAACTGAGCGGTGGCCGATACGGTTTGTTTTTGATCCTCGACCGCTGTCGATTTCGACGTCGCCTGCAAAATTCTTTATCTGGCAAAATTTTTTTCACTTAAGGCCATCTAGCCCCTTGCGACCGTCATTAAACTGCACCAAGATTGATTTACACCGACAACCCGGGCTGGCCGAAACGTTTGCTACCAGTCGCCCTGACGCTGTGCGTTGGTAGTTCGATTGATGCTTTTGGTAAAAGACCCGGGAGGTGAAAGCCAGGCACTATTCACTCTGGCTGGACGCAAAAACCTATCCAAAGGGCGAGGGTCTCATGAACAAACGTCTTCTTAGCGCCGCTGTGTTGTCCGTATCGACAGCACTGTCGACAGCCGCTTATGCCGATTATTCCCTGACAATTCTGCACACCAACGACTTCCACAGCCGCATCGAGCCAATCAACAAGTATGATTCAACTTGCAAGGCGGAAGACAATGCGGAGGGCAAGTGTTTCGGTGGGACTGCCCGTCTTGACACGGTCATCAAGGATCGTCGTGCAGCCAGCAACAACTCCATTTTGGTCGATGGCGGTGATCAGTTTCAGGGAACGCTGTTTTACACCTACTACAAAGGCAAAGCTGCCGCTGAGTTCATGAACCAACTTGGTTATGACGGCATGACTGTCGGCAATCACGAATTTGATGATGGCCCTGAAGTTCTGCGTGGCTTCATGGATGCGGTTGATTTCCCGGTTCTGATGTCCAACGCGGATGTTTCCAAAGAACCGAAACTTGCCGATGTTCTGAAGCCGTCCATCGTGATCGAACGTGGCGGCGAAAAAATTGGCCTGATCGGCTTGACACCGCAGGACACAGACGAGCTTGCCAGCCCTGGCCCAAATGTCACGTTTTCTGATCCTGTTGCAGCAGTCACCAGGGAAGCTGAAAAGCTGAAGGCAGACGGCGTTAACAAGATCATCGTGCTAAGTCATTCCGGCTACAAAGTCGACAAAATGGTCGCGGCGGAAGCCCCAGGCATTGACGTGATCGTTGGCGGGCACTCCAATACATATCTCTCCAATACCTCTGACCGCGCTCAAGGCCCGTATCCGACCATGATTGATGGTCCGGATGGAACGCCGACGGCTGTGGTACAGGCCTATGCCTACGGTAAATTCCTCGGTGAGTTGAACGTTACCTTTGACGACAATGGTGTCATCTCGGAAGCCGCAGGTGAACCAATCATTGTTGACGGTCAGATTGCCGAAAACACAGAAATCGTGGCACGGATCAAAGAACTTGCAGAACCTCTTGATGAAATCCGTCAGGAAATTGTGGCTCAAGCAGCGGCTCCTATCGGAGCTGACCGGGAAGTTTGCCGGTCTCAGGTCTGCGAGATGGGTGTACTGGTTGCCGATGCGATGCTAGACCGGGTCAAAGACCAAGGTGTCCACATTGCCATCCAGAATGGTGGCGGTTTGCGTGCCTCAATCGACCAGGGCGAGGTCACCAAGGGCGAAGTCCTGACGGTGTTGCCGTTCCAGAACACGCTGGCGACCTTTCAGCTCAAAGGTTCTGACGTTATCGCCGCTCTTGAAAATGGCGTAAGCCAGGTCGAAGAAGGCGCTGGCCGTTTTGCGCAAGTGTCTGGCCTGAAATACACTTTTGACAAGTCAAAGCCAGCGGGAGCGCGGGTGTCTGATGTGATGGTTCAGGACGGCGATGCCTTTGCTGCCATTGATCCGGACAAGGTCTATGGGGTTGTTTCCAACAACTACATGCGCGGTGGCGGCGATGGATACGACATCTTCGAAACCAATGGCATGAAAGCCTATGATTTTGGTCCGGATCTGGCCGATGTTGTCTCAGAATACCTTGCAGCCCAGAACGGCTATACCGCCTACACAGACGGACGTATCACCGTCAAATAACAGTCGGTTCTGACTAAATTGAAAGAGGACGTGTTGTTCCGGCAATGCGTCCTTTTTTCGAAAGCCTCATAATTCCCGCAATAGTCGCAATAAATGGACACCCTCGTTACAATAACGTAAGGTTTAGTGGATTTTTAACGATATTTTAGGGCTCACCGAGATGGTCCGAATTGTAAATTCACGCGGTTTCCGCAAAGCTTTCTTGTTTTTATTAGCTCTTTTCCTTTGGAATGTGTTTTCTGGCTCGGAAATTGTTGCGCAATCGACGGCAGTTGATTCTGAGATATCTGATACCCAAGATTCGTTGTTGGCGAGACAAGATTCGCTGCTTGCCGTCATGCTACAACGTCCAGATGACCTGGATATTGCTTTTGAGTACGCAACGATTTCCGCATTGGTAGGAGATTATGAGGCTGCAATCTCCACATTTGAACGGATGTTGGTGTTTGCGCCAAATCTTCCACGAGTGCAGCTTGAGCTAGGGGTTTTGTACTACCGTTTGGGTTCTTTTGAGACCGCCCGTTATTATTTTCAGGCGAGTTTGGAAGCTCCTAACGTGCCGCCAGAAGTGGAACAAAAAGTTCAAACCTATTTAGCAGCCGTAAATGCAAGAGAGCGACCGACCCAATTCGAAGCCCAATTGATCTTGGGAGCCCGGTACCAATCGAATGCCAATGCCGCGCCCGGAGGACGGAGCGTTACCCTAAATGGGCGGGATTTTTTGCTGGATGAAACCTCGACCGGACAATCGGACATTAATGTGTTTGCAGCCGGACGTGCTTATGGCTCTTATGATCTGGGAACGCAGGGAGATCTGCTTGAATCGGACCTGGTTTTCTATGCTGCTCGGTATGCTGAAGTCGTTCGGTTGGATACTGGGTTGGCGGAGTTAACAATCGGACCCTCCTTTAACTTGGCTCGTTTTAATTTAGATGATGTTCAGCTGGGAGTTTATGGTCTCGCCTCTGGTGTTCGGCTGGACCATGCGAATTACAATGGCGCTCTTGGATTTGGAACACGCATTGTGGCGCAACCTGATATCCAGACCGAATGGACTGCAAAGTTCGAATGGCGAAAGCGCTGGTACAATGACACAGCAGCCTATCCGAATGTCGAGGATCGCAACGGTAACTATCTATTGTTTGGGTCCAAGATTTCCAGGCAGTTGACGAAAGCCTTGCGCGCACGGGTGCTTGCTCTTGCTGACTTTGAAGAAGCGAAAGACAAGTCACTTCAGAGTTGGGAAGTCGGTGGTGGGGTCGGAATGACTTACCGATTCAAATCCCCGATCGAACGATTGCCTCACCTTTGGGCGGTTGATTTGGAAGCCGGATATATCCATCGCAAGTATGATGAGCCGGATCCGTTGGTTGATGCAAGCAACAGCCAGTACAATCACGAAGGTTGGTTTCGGGCCGCATTGAATGTTCCAGTAAAATATGACTTTTCTGTTGGTTTGACCGGCGAATTCCGCCGCCAGTACTCTAACTATGACTTAAGTTCCTATTCCAACGCATCTGCGATGATCGCGGTCATGAAAGCATTTTGACGGGAGTGTATTTGATGATCAATTGCAAAAACTTTTATTTCCAATTAGCGCGCTCCATTGCGGCAGGGTTGGTTATCGGGTTTCAAGTGGCATCAGCTACAAGCGCATTTGCCGCTCCCAAAGTCGGAACCGCTGCAGCAGTAAACACGGATGCATACGGCGCGGCGCCGGGATCAGCGCGAAAAGCGAAGCTGATGGGCGACAATGTATTTTACAACGAAAGAATAGAAACATCGGAAACCGGATTGGTGCAGGTGCTTTTGAACGACGGTTCGACATTTACCGTCGGTGCCAATTCCGATCTTGTAATTGATGAATTTGTCTATGATCCCGACAGTGGCGCCGGCCAGCTGGTTGCGACTCTCAGCAAAGGTGTTGCCCGTTTTGTAGGTGGCAAATTAAGTAAAAAGCGTGGTGGCGTTACCGTCAACACACCGGTCGGTACTATTGGTATCAGAGGAGGCATCGCCAATCTGGATGTCTCGGGCGCCGAGCCAGTTTTCTCCTTGGTTTTTGGTGAGGAATTGACTTACAGCAGTTTTGATGGGTCAAAACGCAGAATTTATCAGCCGGGGTATTCCCTGCAGATTGGTGAATTTAGCAATCAAATACGGCGGCTGACCCAGGTAGATATGAACAGCTTTCAAAGCGGTCTCCAGAGCGCGATCGGGCAGAGCGGTGGTGCAGTAAACAAACCGACAGGAGAGCGGGTAGAAAGATCCGGCATTACCGAAGTGAACTCGGGTTTGGGAGAAGTTGAAAACGCCCCGAGGGACAAGCCGCAGTCCGTTAAATCTACAAGTCTGCTGAATGCTGAGGACACGTTGGTACAGATTCAGGTCGCCAACTCGCAGAGGACCCTGAATGAAATTGATGCGGAGCTACCTCAGGATGTCCCGGCTGAGACAGTTGATGTCCGGGTGTTGACGGCCGGAGAAAACTTTTCGCCAATATGGGACCCGTCGCGGGTAGTCGCCGCGCCAGGTGCTCAAGGATTGATAGGAGGCAGTTCAGGTCTCAATCAGAATGTTCCGTTCGAATTAGGTGAAGTGACAGCGGGTGATGCCGGCGGGTTGGTAATCGGTACAGTCGAAGGCAATGAAATTTACCAATTCGTTTTTCAACGAACGGGTGGGTATTTTTATTCTCAAACCTACAACGAAAAGGGACGTGTAGCCCAAAATGGCGATTTCAATGTAATCCCCGAGTTGCCAACCCTTGAGGGAAACGTGACCAATTATGCTTGGGGTGCTCAATACAACAACATAGACTTTGGCGGATTTGCGCATGTTCCTAGTATTGTTCCGGGAGCCAATCCGGCTTTTGATATTGAAAACATGATCATCGGAATTTGGGGGATTGGAACGGACTTTGATAACTTCGGAAATTCTACCGGAGGTTCGAGTGTTCGCAGTTATTCACTGACCACTGACCCAACAATCATGTTTGCACTGGGATCTAACGGGGTAGATGGAGGATTCGTACCATTTGAAACCCAGGCCCTGTTTGTAAATCCATTGGTGGCCGCCGAACTTGGGACGGATTTTTTGAGCGAAGTTCATTCCACAGACCTTCTGTTGATCGAGAATTCCTCCGCTACGCTCGATGCAGGACATTTTCTTGCCAGCTCTTTTCTCATTGATGGCTCTGAACTCTCCCAAAAGTCACTGGTATCGCTGGCCGTCGGGGATGTTTATTTGGAAAACTCTGGAGGTTACGGCGTGATGAGCACCGGACGAAGGGGCGGGCACCGGGTATCTGCGGAACAAAGCGCCGGACTCTATGGTGGAGCCTTGGGAACTGTAACGGGACCGGATGGCAGCGAATTTTTCGGGCCTAATGCTCAAAGTTTTGTAATAGGCAACGATTTGTCAGCAGGTTCGTTGGACGATCCGTACTCCGATAACTACGCTCATCAGCCAGCAAACATTACCCGCGAGGACAGAGTGTCGGCAGGCCTTCATGTCGGAGCCCTTGACGAAGTCAATGTAGTGCCGGTCAATACCTTGTCGCGCACCGATCAGACAATCAGCGGCTATGCCTCAGGGAGCTTGGAAAGTTCAGCCAATTTTACCGGTCAAAATATTGGGGCTATTGGATTTGCGAGCGCGTCGCCATCTGATCTTACTATGACTTTTAATAGTTCGGAGCATACACTTGGAGGCTCGCTGACAGTTCGTGATACCAAGTATCAGGATCCGGAAATTGCCGATTTTACCGTGCGTTTCGGATTTAACAGTGATGGTTCCAAGGACTTCCGAGCTGCTTTTATTGATGACGACACCTATGCTGCCCGGGATGCTGAGAACCGGTCAGAAACCTATGTTTATACTGACAGTGAAATAAAAGTGGAGCATCACTCCGGTCAAAATCCTAATACCTACGTTATTCCGAGCACATTGGTCACGACCGCTGATGACGCCCTAATGGCCGTTGCAACAGAGTGCACTTGCGCGTTCTTGGAATGGGGATACTGGGGCACCCAGATGAATTACAACGATTCAAGTGATGCATTGGAGGGTGCTGCTAACCGCCACGATGCATTCCATCTAGGGACCTGGGTTGCTGGAGACGTGACAAACTCTGCTGCTCTTCCAACGACAGGAAGCGCGAGCTATGCGGGCCATGCTGTGGGGAATGTCATCAACATCAATTCTCAATATCTTGCTGCCGGCGATTTCAACATGACTGTCGATTTTGGCAGGCGGACTGGAAGCGCATCAGTGACGGGTTTCGATGGGCGGTCCTTTGGAGCTGAACTGACAGAGCATGATATTGCATCCGGCAATCATTTCGTTGGTGCAATTTCCGAACAGACCATTACTGGGGCTATGAACACCTCGATCGTCGGTGGTCCGAATAGCAACCACCAGGGGGCTATCGGTAACTTTAATGCGGTTGATGGGAATTGGGCAGCGAATGGAATTGTTGCTGGAGAATTACAGTGATCATGCCGTATCGCCGGACCACTTTGGAATTTCGATTTCGGGTACACGTTCTCGATGGAAGTTTGTGAAGTGTCTCCGTACACACAAGATTTCTTGTCTTTAATGTCTGTCATCAGGCTCAAGAACGCCTTCTAAAGAAACCAAGATTTTTTGACGGCGTAACAAGTTGATTCTGCTCTTATAAAATGGGAAAAAGTTTTTCCGTGGTTGATCGCGAAAAAACATTGCAGGGGTGCTGGACAAGGGCAAAACGAGCTTCTATAAGACCCGAGCTTTCGGCGCACGAGGTCATCTCGGGCCGCAGCGTTATGCCCGGATAGCTCAGTTGGTAGAGCAGCGGATTGAAAATCCGCGTGTCGGTGGTTCAAATCCGCCTCCGGGCACCATACATCTCCTTGGTTTCTTTTTCGAATTTCGTTCTCATCGTCTGCGCCCTTATCGGGTTTGACACTTTTTTCTTGACGGTTTGACACTTCTGCTCGCCTGCGGGTTACTTCGGCTTCAAAAATGGGGGCGATTTTCTCCATTTTCGAGCGAATATCTGCGCGCTTGGAGTAGTGCCGAGCCATGGTCTCGGTCGTTTGAGCGAGAGCATCGGCAATGGTCCGGTCATCCATGCCTGCTTCTCTGAGGATCGTTGCCACAGAGTGGCGCAGGCCAAAGAGCGTAAGACCTGCTTCAATGAGACCGCGTTCCTCAAGGTCCCGGCGAAACCTATTCCAGGAAGCTCGAAAACCGGCCACCGTCCAGGATCTGCCGAATGAATTTGCGAGCAATGTCGATGCTTCATGTTCTGGCGCTTCAATCAGTGCGTGGCCGAGAGGCTGGATGACCGGCCAATAGACCTGTGTTCCGGTTTTTGCGCGCAGCGTCTGGAGCGCACCGTCTTGGTGTGCTGACTTAGGAAGTGTGAGCGCGTCCGCCGGGCCAAGGCCGGTAAACATCATCAGTGCTATGGCAGGGCATAGTTGGGGCGGTGCCTTCGCAAGAACGGTCTCCCGCTCCTGATCGGACCATGGGCGGTTCGCTTGTGGTGCATTTCGCTTACGTTTGACACCTTTTACGCCAAGAGCTGGATTGTCTTTAACAAGGCCACGCTCCTTGCCCCAAGCGAACACGACGGAAAGCACCTGTTTCACATAGGTGCCAAATCGAGCACTCTTGTCTTCATGGGCCTTGTCACGCAGGAGCACGATAAAAGGGGACGTAAAGCGGGTGAGGGGCGTGTCGCTCAAAGGCTGCAGATAGCTCAAAACCATCTGGTAGTCGCTCCGTGTTCGCGGAGCCAGATCAAGGAACGTCCGGCTACCACGATATTTCTCGACCAAAAGCCCAAGGGTGCCCGGTTTTGCAGCCTGATGTTTGCTGGCGTCATCAAGTCGGGCGCATTCGCTGTAAAAGGCGGCTGACTTTGGTCGGCAGCTCTCAAGGTCAATCATCGTGCCAGACTTCCGGTGCTGGCAACGCAGCTTGAAGGGAGGCTTCTTATCCTCCCAAACCCGAAAGCCTTTCGGCCACCATTTGTTCGTCTTCGGCATCGGTTATTCCAAACGCGCGAGCAGAGCTTCATCATCAAGCTGATCTGAGGTTTTCTGACTTTCTATCCAGCGATCCAGATCACGGACGTCCCACCTTTTTACGCCTCCAGCAAACTCCAGGGGCGCTACGGGGCAAAGGATTTCGAACTTTTTGACAGGCAACCGGCAATAGTGCGCAGCTTCCGCCTTGGTCAGCATACGATAGGGCTGCACGGTAAGATTTATGTTGGCACTTGGCATATCAGCTGTCTCTAGTCGCTTCTGCGGGTTATTTGGCTGTAGCTGTGTCCTGATCCAACTCGGATACTTTCGTCAGAACGTGTTGAAATAGGGTCCGGCAGTCGACGATTTGATACGTCGGGCTGCGCTCCGATTCTCGAAGCATCGCTGCCATTTTGGCGTTGAGCGCTTCGACGCCAAGAATGATCTCGATGTCGAGCTTCTTTGTGTCGTAGCTCATATTGCAGAGGCAAAAGACGCCAGTGTCAGCGCCCAGGACCTCTTCCCATTTGTCCTTGAGATCAATGAGAATGTGGCCTGCAATCATTTCCGCCATGGCATGGGAACAATGGGACTGGACGAGACTGTGATACGCAACGACAAGCATCAGGTCGTTGAACGTGAACCGCGTCCATCCGGGTCCGTCAGCTTCCAGAACAACATGCTTCCGCCGCCGCCAGACCCGAAGGGTCTCGGCATTCATCTCGGCAACTGAAGCTACTTGGGAAGCCGTGAATTTTCGTTCAAATAGGCTGGCAAGTGTAGTCACTGATCACTCCATGAAACTGGGTCGATTGTACCGATTCTTTAATTCGGGTCAAGTGACCCGTTTTTAGCAGTTACTTACCCGCAGGCCTTCAGACCGATCGGTGGTCGAATTCGGGCATCAACCGGATCACCGTCTTCCGCATTTTTGTGGCTCAGCGGTGCAATTGCTTTCTGTTCGGCTTCCCGAAGATGACATGATCGAATGCCCAGAGTGCAATACTCAGGTGAAATCCAAAAACCCTGCGGAGAATTTCCGAAAGAAGAACAGCTTCATGATGTTGTAAATGGAGCCCATTTTTCGAGCACCATTCACAATCGCAAAGCCGTGATTGAGCCAAGAAATACCAGTAAGACTTCTGCAAATTGTTCACTCAATCAGTCGCTTGGGTCGTTGCCACCAAGCTGACGCACGGCATCAAGCAAATCCGAAATCGCGTCCTCAGCTGCCGCGAGCTTAATGGCCACCATCAAATCCTCGCGCCCTGCCATGGCCAGGAACGTAACCAGCACCTCGTCGCAATTTCGCACCAACGCAATCAGGTGCGCACCACTCGGACCGTAGGTGCCCGAGAACCAGTTCTTCACTGTCTTCTCGTTTGCTCCTGTCCATGCCGCCACGGTCTTCACACCAGCCCGGCTCTCGCCGAGCGACCGCTTCAACGCCGATGCGATTTCTTCGACAAAGCATTCACTCGTCTGATGACCACCTTTCTCTTTATGTCCGTTTTCTTTTGGAAAGAACTTACCCTTTTTCGGAAACGACATTCCACACTCCTTCGCTTTACATGGGTGCGAAGAATTCAACCGTTGTTTCCGACGGGAGCGATGGATTTGCCTAGAATTATGAGGAGATACGCATGTGACTGGTCGATGGACGACCCATTCCGACAAGGGCGACGAACCGCCTGAATCGGTTATCCCGGCGGTCGCCTACGTGCGGATGTCGACCGATCACCAGAAATACTCGACCGAGAGCCAGCTCGACATCATTCGGAATTATGCTACCGCCCGGAGCCTACAGATCCTGCGTGTATTCGAGGACTCCGGTCGGTCCGGGTTGCGGTTGGACGGTCGCGAAGCGCTGCAGAACCTGATGGCCGAGGTCCGAACCGGCCAGGCGGATTTCAAGGCCATTCTGGTTTATGACGTTAGCCGCTGGGGCCGGTTTCAGGATGCTGATGAAGGGGCGTATCACGAGCATGTCTGCTCTCGTGCTGGAATCCGCGTCCACTATTGTGGTGAGCAATTCGAAAACGACGGCAGCATCGGCTCCAACCTTCTGAAGACCGTCAAGCGGGTCATGGCGGGCGAATACAGCCGTGAGCTTTCCGTGAAGGTCTTCGCCGGGCAATGCCGCCTGGTTGAGCTTGGCTACCGCCAAGGCGGTGCTGCTGGGTACGGCCTGCGCCGGGTGCTGATCGACGAACACGGCAACCCAAAAGGCGAATTGTCCCGCGGCGAACAGAAGAGCCTTCAGACCGATCGTGTCGTTCTCGTTCCGGGCCCTGAGCAGGAACAGGATGTCGTGCGCCGCATGTACCGAATATTCGTTGAGGATGGCCGCTCGGAACGCGAGATTGCGGAAACCCTGAATGCCGAGGGGCATCTGACCGATCTTGAGCGACCGTGGTCCCGAGCATCGGTGCACCAGGTCCTGACTAACGAAAAATACATCGGCAACAACGTCTACAACAAGGTGTCCTTCAAGCTGAAGCACAAACGAGTGGTGAACCCACGCGAAATGTGGATCCGGGCAGAGGGCGCCTATCCCGCCATTGTGGACGAGGCGCTGTTTCTGCGCGCGCGCGAAATCGTCGACGCGCGCAGCCAGCATTTCACAGATGCCGAACTGCTCGAAGCCCTGCGCGCCGTGCTGAAACAGAAAGGCGTGCTGTCCGGACTGATCATTGATGAACAGGACAACGTGCCATTCTCCAGCGCCTTTCGGAACCGCTTCGGCAGCCTGCTGCGCGCCTACCAGATGATCGGCTATGAGCCCGAGCGCGACTATCGCTACGTCGAAATCAACCGGGCCTTGCGGCAGGCCCATCCCGGCATTGTGGCCCGGATCCTCGACGGTATCGGCGAACGCGGCGGCCGGGCGGTGCAGGATCCAGACACGGACCTGATCCGCATCAACGGCGAGTTCACGGTGTCGGTGGTGCTTGCCCGGTGTTTCGAGACGCAGGGCGGCTCCCTGCGATGGCGCATCCGCCTTGATACTGGCCTGGTGCCCGACATCACGATTGCCGTGCGGATGGACGAATTGAATGAAGCGCCACGCGATTACTACCTGCTGCCAAGCATCAACATGACCTTGGGTAAGCTGAGGCTGGCCGAGCAGAACGGGCTGTCGCTGGACGCCTACCGCTTCGACACGCTCGACTATTTTTATGCGCTCGCTGGCCGGGCCCGGATCACGGAGGCCGCCTGATGCCCGACAACGCCCAAGACATCACCCAGAAACAGGTCACTCTCATCCCCACCGACCGAATTCGCATCCTCAACCCCCGTGTGCGCAACCGGCGCACTTTTGAGGAAATGGTCGAGAACATCGCGAAGATCGGCCTGAAGCGACCAATCACCGTGGCGCAACGTGCTGGAACTGACCCAGCAGAATATGACCTCGTCTGTGGTCAGGGTCGGCTCGAGGCGTTCATGGAACTTCAGCAGGATGCCATCCCGGCCATTATCATCGACGCCGACGAGAGCGACTGCCTGGTCATGAGCCTTGTGGAGAACTGCGCCCGCCGCCAGCACAGCCCGATCGACCTGATGCGCGAGATCGGCAACCTGCGCAAACGCGGCTACAACGACCGCCAGATCGCAAATAAGATCGGCGTCACGCCAGACTACGTCGGCATGATCGCGGGCTTGCTTGGGCGCGGCGAAGAGCGATTGGTCTCGGCCGTCGAAACCGGCCTTCTGCCGCTGAACCTCGCCATCGACATTTCAAAGACAGATGCCGAGGGCGGGCAGCGCGCTCTGATGGACGCCTACACCCAGAAAAAGCTGCGCGGCAAGAAACTGGCCGCCGTGCGCCGCCTCATCCAGCAGCGCGATGCACTGGGCCCGCGCCTTCATCGAAACAGCTATGGCAGAGGCGACGGCGCCAAACGGCCATTGACCAGCGACGCGCTCGTGCGTGCTTACAAACAGGAGGCCGAGCGCCAGAAATTGTTGATCAAAAAGGCCGAACTGACGCAGGGCCGCCTGATGTTCGTCGTCGAGGCGTTTCGCTCGCTGAAGGGCGATAACCACTTCCTGACGCTCTTGCGCGCGGAGGGGCTGGATACTCTGCCCACCTATCTCGGGCAAACGCTGGACGCGGGAGCGGCAGAATGAGCCGGGGCAAACGCAAAACGCCGGACGCGGTTGCGCTCGGTTTTGAGAGTGATTGCGTCACCGTGCCGGTAGAGGCTGTCCTGCCCGTACGCGCCCTCAGCGCATCGGTCAAATCCAGCCGCAAGTACCGCCAGATCACCGCATCCATCAAAGAGGTTGGCCTGGTCGAACCGCCGGTCGTCACGCGGTCCACGGGTGCGGAAGACATTTATTTGCTGCTCGATGGGCATATCCGGATCGAGGTGCTGAAGGATCTCAGCATCGAACGGGTCGAATGTCTGATTTCCACGGACGACGAGGCCTTCACCTATAACAAGCGGATCAGCCGTCTTGCGCCCATCCAGGAGCACAAGATGATCCGCAAGGCCATCGAGCGCGGTGTCTCCGAGGAAAAGATCGCTCTGGCGCTGGATCTCAACCCGCGCAGCATTGTGCGCAAGGCAAAGTTGCTTGACGGTATCTGCGAAGAAGCCGTCGGCCTTCTGAAGGACAAACACTGCGCGACGGCCGTGTTCGAAATCCTGCGCAAGATGAAAGCCATGCGCCAGATCGAGGCGGCAGAGCTGATGATGAACGCAAACAATTACTCGCCAGCGTACATCTCCGCGATCCTTGCAGGAACGCCCCAGGCGCAGCTGGTGGACACGAAGAAACCGAAAAAGATGAGGGGCATCACCCCGGAGGCAATGGCCCGCATGGAGCGCGAACTGGCCCGACTGCAGGAAGGCATCACCTCAATTCAGGACTCCTACGGCCAGGACCATCTGCAGCTCACCGTTATCAAAGCGTATCTGGGAAAGCTGCTCGGGAACGCCCGGGTCGTGCGGTACCTGATACAACATCGGCCAGAGTTTTTGACAGAATTTCAAGCGATCACAGATATGGCCTCGACCCTGCCGCCAGTGGCGGAATAGCCAAAACTGCCAGATCTGATGGGACCCGGACCCGACAAGCGTGGGGACCGACATATCTACAGCCTGCTAATGGATCTCCAGAACCTTTTGAGACATTTTGGGTAGAGACGAGACACGGTTATAGTCGCAACTCAGATGCCGGAATCAATGATCAAGTCACCGACGCCGACGCGCGCGGAAGCATTCGACGTCGCGACCGCTATTTTTGACGGCCATGATGCAGTGATGCTTTCTGCTGAAAGTGCCGCTGGCGCCTATCCAGAAGAAGCGGTTTCCATGATGAGCCGCATCATTTGCCGTACCAAGCAGCACAGCATGAGAGATCAGGTCAGCCTCGCCGACCCTTTATCCCGTAGCATTCTGGGTGAGGCTGTGGCTGGAGCAAGCACTAAGCTGTCAAAAGAAATCGAAGACGCCTCAATCGTCGCCTATTCAACTGCGGCATTATTGCGATCTGCCTAGCCGCGCAAGGTCCGTGTAGACCTCTCCTTGTCATCACGCCGTCTAACTAAGTTGCAAGGCGTCTTACCCTCGCCTGAGGTGTTCAGTCCGTAGTGTAGGAAAATGCGTTGGGCCATGAAAACGTCATTGATTACACGCGCCATCCTTGCCATCCTCGGCGAACATGGAATACAGACAACACATCAGAAAGCGGGCGACGGCCTCGCTGTCATGGCCCTGTCCCTCAAAGCTTTTGCCAAGTTCCGCCAGATGGGTCGCGATTTCCCGCGTGACTTTTGCGGCGACAAGCGACAGGTCGAGCGATAGCGGCTTTGTCCACAGGGTCTTGAGGAATGTGCGAACTCCCTGCTTGCGCAAGTCGTCCAGTGTGATCCGGTAGCGGTTGCCGTCCGGAAGGTGTAGCCCCGTCCGGCGCGGGAGAAGTCCGCATAAATCTCGAACACATGACCGACATCGACCACCATCAGGAACGGTGGCCAGCCGTCTTCCTTGGACACAGCACGGGCATAATCGTCGGCCTGGTTCCGCGCCTTCAGAATGGTGTCGTCCCATTTCGCCGTGCCGCGTGGTCCATGGCCGAGCTTTGCCTTAGGGGCATCCTTGTCCGCCAAAAGCTTCAGCTGGTCCTGATCTTCTGGGTTGACCTTGCCTCCGCCCTGCTTGGCTTCGAGGATAAAACAGCCGCGTTTGTAGAGATCGATCCGGCCCCGGCTTTTGCGGCCTGTGTGGGTGAAGGTGACCGGTCGTTCAAAGCGATAATCGTTGTTCTCGCCGTCGCCGGTAGCAGGTTTGGACCGGTCACTTCGAGCGGTTGAAGACAGCGCGGCCATGGCTTCTGTATGTGACGGTTCAGGATCGGCTGACGCGGCTGGAGCACCAGCGGCTAGACAATCTGGTGCTGCCGGTGGATGATCCGTTCTGGGATGTGTTTGCGCCGCCGAATGGCTGGAATTGCCGCTGTACGCTGCAGAGCTTGTCGGAGCGGGACATTGCGAAGTTACAAGCGGCTGGTGAGGTGCTGCGGTTCGAGGCGCCGGTGATCACAATGCGGGCTTGGACGAACAAGAGGACCGGGGATGTCAGGCAGGTGCCGGATGGGGTAGATCCGGGGTGGGATTACAATCCGGGCAAGGCCGGGCACCGGGAGACGGTTCGACGGTTGCAGCGGGCGAACGGGGTGGAATTCCGGGGGGCGTGAAAAACGGCCATGGGAAGCCTTCGAAGGGTTTTGGGTACATCGGCGCGGGAAAAATGCTGGCGGGCGATGGTGTGTGTTTTAGAGCGGATTAAATTCGCCACTGCGACATGGAGCTGCTGAAAAAAATTCTAGATTCACTCGGATACTCACAGTGGCGCTCATCTTTACTATTTAGATAACCCCTCACCACATAGACATTGTTCAAATGTGCGTTCCGGCAGGAGTCCCAGACTCTCGAAAAAGCTGATAAAATCAAAATGATTATAGCCCTCCACCAAGTTGCCGTCGACGATCCTAATTACAACGGTGCCAGTAGTAATCATCGGTTTGCCACTTTTGCGGCACTTCGACGAAAATGTACAAGTGCAAAAATCCAATCGCCGTCTTCCATGCTCTTGTCGATCTTGATTTCGACATCGCTTACCAAGGCAAGCAGGCCTTGCTGAAACCCTTTGAATCCAGCTGGTCCGATATGTGTTTGCGAACCAAGGCCACGTGCAGGGGTGCCCGGCGCCATCATTTCGTCAATTGCACCAGCATCTTCTTCGGCCTAAACCCTCCGGAACTAGGTTTCCAAAACTTCACGATGACCGGACATTTCCCATTCCTCCCCAGGTGTTCCAAATGCAGATCGAGACACACCTTCAACTCACGACCAGCGTTAATCGGGTCTGCGGATCTCAACATGACTTGAATGGTGCACTGAGCGTCAATGTGTGTCGAGTCTCTTCAACCTTGAATGGAAGAATGCTTGATCCAATGAGAGGTGGAAAGAGAGGCGTCCAAACAGATCAGTGATGGATATCTGCTGATCTTGATAACCTTTGCCTCCCTGAGACCGCACGATGCCATTCGGCCATTTCCGGCCCCTTAGCCGACATTCGCTGACAAAACGTCATGCTGCGGTGCGGCCCGTGGAAGCCGCCGTTCGCCGCGGGCGCGTTCAAACAGCAGCATAGAAGCTCATTGCCCGCATCATGGACAATCCTGAGTTGACAAGTGATAGTCTCATTCATCCGAATACCGTGTAATCCAATACAGTCCGCAAGACACTTGTAGGTCTGTCTTATTTACCGAAGGTGCCGACTAAGATGCCAATTTTTGAACTGGAAAAAGATGAACTTCTGGAACTCAATGATGGTCAGCTTGAAGAGTTGGTTGCGCGCTTGTGTGAAGCAGAAGTTGAGCAAGCGGGGCACCCAATAAGCTCTGTGCGTTGGATGGGTGCTTTGACCGCGCCAGACGGTGGGATTGACGTTCAAGTAGTTGTCCCGAACGCGCATTTTCATGGGGATTTTGTCCCTCGCGCTGAAACGGTCTTTCAAGTCAAAAAATCTTCCATGCCTCCATACAAAATTTCGGAAGAGATGTCGGGGAAAGAAAGCGCAAAGGTATTATTTGATCGTCTAAACGCTGTATCGGGTGCCTATGTAATTGTGAGCCTTGAAGACGACAATGCGCCTCCATTTCACACGATTCGCACCGATAGAATGGAGCAGGAGCTGTCTGCGCTTGTCGAAAGTCCTACCGTTCATGTGGACTTTTACAACCGGTCTCGCTTGACGCAGTGGTTGCGGATGCATGTTTCTGTTCAGCTCTGGGTGCGTAAAACTCTCGGCAAGAGTCTTAGTTGCTGGCGACCATTTGAAAAATGGACAACCACTCCCGACGGCGAGGATGACAGTGTCATCTTTCACGGAGGAGTAACAGTCGCTGTTCCTAAGAAAAACTCAGATTTGTCCTTAGCCGATGCACTCCCTGCCGTTAGAGAGTTAATCAAGAAATCGTCTAAAGCAATTCGAGTGACCGGCCTCTCTGGCGTCGGAAAAACGAGATTTGTTCAAGCACTTTTTGAAGACGAAGGTGTTGGAGATCCTTTGGACAGAACCCAAGTGATCTACGCAGATATCGGGGAGGGACCAAATCCATCAGCGACGAATTTACTCGATACGCTTTTTGCTGATCATCGAAGCGCAGTGCTGGTGTTGGACAACTGCCCGAGTGATCTTCATGGGGTGCTCGCAGCACGCTTTTCAAACATAGACAGCAACATCAAGCTCATCACAGTTGAATATGACATTCGTGAGGACAGACCCCAAACAACTGAAGTCGTTCGAATTAGCGCGGAAGGCCCAGAAATTGCTGAGAGTCTGGTAGCAAGACGATTTCCAATATTCGCCGGTGCAAATGCGCGCAGAATAGCCGAGTTTGCGGAAGGCAACTGTCGTCTGGCAATTGCACTCGCAGAGGCCGTGCCAGCAGGCGACACCCTCGCGGACTTATCGGATGATCAGCTGTTTGAACGCCTTTTCTATCAACGTCATGATCTGGATAATGATCTCAAGGAGCAGGCTGAAGCTTTGTCTTTGGTCTATTCCTTTTCTGTTGAGAAAGAAGAAGAGAGCATAGATGAATTGGAGGTGCTTGGGAAGCTTTGCGAAAAATCACGTCTACGAATGTATAGGGCCGCCCAAACATTAGTTGACAGACAAATTGCCCAGCAACGTGGGCGTTGGCGCGCAGTGCTGCCACATGCCATCGCAAACCGGCTTGCAGCGGATGCTCTGAGAAACATACCTGAAGCCTATCTTATTGAAGCGTTTGAATCCAATGCGAGTCCGCGCCTCGTAAAGTCATTTGGCAGGCGTCTCGGGTATCTTCATGACCATGATGTAGCCAGACGAATTGTTGATAGATGGCTTCAGTACGGCGGTCTTCTGAACAGAATAGTTGAACTGAACGAATATGGCGCTGAGATGCTGATGCATGTCGCTCCAGTCGCGCCCGATCTTGTACTCCAATTGATAGAGGAACAAATTGACGAGATCATCTCTGCGCTCTCGGCTGAACAATATCATCCAATAAGAGCAACGATTCTTATGCTTTTGAGCAAGATCGCTTACGATCCAAATTTATTTGAGCGTTCAATGCTGATGCTTGTGCAAATTGCTATTGAGGAAACGCCAAGCAGACAACATGATGACGTTTTTACAAAATTAAAATCATTCTTCGGATTGTTCCTTTCAAGTACGCTTGCGACCCTCGAGCAACGGATTGCATTTGTAGAGCATTGTCTGAGCCACGACGACGATAGAGTCGTGGAAATAGGATTGTCTTTGCTAAGTGAAACGCTCCGAACGGAGCATTTTTCCGCCGCAGATACCTCTGAATTTGGTGCGCGCCCTCGCGATATTGGCTTGCGGCCGAGTTACGAAGAATGTGTGCACTGGTTAGAAACATTCCTGGCATCGGCAACACGGCTCGCAAATGGCGATGATGCCAAGAAGAAGCGCGTAGCAAGGAATGTCCTGGCGGAGCGGTTCCGAGGGCTTTGGCGAATTCAGGAGCTCAAGAAAATGTTAGTAGATTCCGGACGACAACTTAATGCTGAAACTCCCTGGCTTGAAGGTTGGCGCGCGGTTCGGTCTGTTCTTCATTTCGACCAGAAGTCAAGAAAGGGAGAAGGATAGCGGAAGAGGAGCGTGCCCTTCTGGACGCTTTAGCGGAAGACCTGAAGCCCAAAGACTTGGAAGGAAGAATTCGCGCACTGGTGTTTGGAGCCGGTCAGAACGTCTGGTCTCTTGATGATGAATTCGATCCGGATGAGCCCAAAAGTTACGAACGATCGCAAGAACGGCAAGCAAAACAGGCATTCAAACTTGGCCGTGACTGTCATGCTGAGGATGGATTGCTTGATCAAATTGCTGGTGAATTGTTCGAACCTGGCTATGCGCCCTACAAGCTGGACTTCGGTCGCGGTCTCATAGCTGGTTCATCAAACGCCAGATCAATGTGGGATAAGCTCGTAGACGAGTTAAAAGCCAAAAATGTCGAAAACTTTGGTTTTGGAGTGTTGATTGGAGCGCTCCAGGAAATCGCCGCATTAGATAGGTCGATAGCAGCTCAGATTCTCGATGAATGCGCCAAAGATGAATTTCTAAGCCCTCTAATTGTAGGTCTGCACCCAATTGAAGGATTGAATGAGGCAGATTTCGATAGATGTGTATCCGTCTTGAAGCAAACCGGACTGCCGCTGATGGGGATCGGTGGTCTTCTTTGGCGGCGTCAATACAACGTTGTTTCAAACGAACAAAAGATCCAACTGTCGGAAATAATCTTGGCCTATAAGGGAGGGCCAAGCGAATTGCTTGATGCCTATTCCATGAAGCTTCACGGTGAGGGCCAGAATGTCGATGTCCTAGGGCCGGAGCAACGTAGGCTTGGGTTGTCCGCCGCAGCGGCGGTGATTTCTACTTCTGACTCAGATCCGAGCGGTTCCAAAGACTATGAAATGCAGCAGGTATTGCGTGCTTGTCTAAGCTTCGATGGAAACAACCAAGAAAAGAACGCATTGATAGATGGCCTGTTTGAGCGTGTCGCCAATTCTTATGGGTATTTTTCTGACTGCGAAGGGGCAATTCAGGTGATTGCCGAGTTCCTGCCGAAGACATTTTTGGAGCGCGCGTTGTTGGACACATCCATCGATGAATACAAAAGGTTTGGCATATTTAGGAATTCGGTTCGCGAGATATCTCCATTGGCTGGTATTCCACCTCAGCAGCTTGTGCAATGGTGCAAGGAAGGGAACGATCCAAAGCGGTGGAACCTGCTTGCAAGGGTTATTTCGCCGTTTGAGAAAGCCGGTTCCAATGTTGTCACATTGACCGAGCAGGCTATCGCTCTTGTGGAAAATAGCCCAGAGCCAAATTTGGTGGTCGAAGGCTTCTTGGATGACCTTTCTCCGTCGTCTTGGTCAGGCAGTCGTGCTGACATAATCTCTGAACGTGCCGCGGCAATGTCAGCGTTGCTGGCACACGAAAGCGTGGCGATCCAAGAGGCGGCGACCGGTTTCTTGGCAAAAGCGAAAGAGATTGAAGATCAGGAGCGTGATTGGGAAGCCCAGCGCAATAATTACGACGATCCAAGCTTTGAATAGTTTGATCTTAAACTAGGTATTGTCCGGTATTCCAATATTGCATGATTTCTCTATCACTGCAGCGAACGACCGCTTCCCGCCCTTCGGGACACCGCCGCTTTCGGCCCTTTGCGGTCATTCGCGACGCATTCAATTTATGTCCGCTATGCGCCCCCATCTCGGTCATTGCCATCGTAGCGGCCGCAGCGCAAAATCTGTCGTTCGATGCGGATCGGGCGAATTCCTCAAGAGGCGGGACGCAGTCGTTCGCTGCGGCACAAACAAGTGTCTCCCATGGTGAGGACATCCGGACGATAGATTTGGGCACCAGAAAGAAGAAAGTCGTCACGTGATTGATAGCTTCGGCGTTAAGACCCAACTTTGGTGAAAATCTCGCCCAGCATTTACGGTCGATGGGTTTTACCGTTCGTAACCAGCCAGTTTTCTGTTGTGTCTGTGTTTATCAATCAGCTTTTAAGAGAAAATCTGCTTGTTGTGACCTTTAGACAGACACCTGCTTTCTAACTGTTTTTAGTTGCCCGGAGCCGGGCGAGGCCTGCTTTCATCTCAGCCAACCTCTGATTGTGCGCTTCATCTTTCTTCAAGCTGACTGCTGTCGACAGCACATCGATGATCACAAGATGGGATAACCGGGAAACAGTTGGCGTATAAAGATCTGTGTTCTCCAGCGTTTCAACAACCAGATGAACATCGCAAGCATCAATCCTGTCGCTCATTTGCCCGGTAATACAGATCGTTTTAGCCCCGTTTTTGTGAGCGGTCTTGATAGCGCTGATAACCTCTTCGGTCTGGCCGGTGTTTGAAATGCCAACGGCTACATCACCTTTACCGAGCATTTCGGCCGTCATATACATCTGGTGAGAATCGAGAGGGGCACCGCAAGGAACTCCGAACAGCGGGAATTTCTGCTGGGCATCCATAGCGACGATACTGGAAGCGCCAAATCCGAAAAACTCGATACGCCGAGCTTGCGCCAACAGATCGACTGCCTTCTGGATCTGCGCGCTATCCAGCTTTCCCTGCGCCCAATTCAGGTTTGAAAGATTGTAGTCGAAGATCTTGGTGACGATTGTGTTCAGGCCGTCATCTTCACTGATTTCGGTGTGGGATGTTGTTCGGGCAAATGCGAGGGACCGAGCCAGTTTAACCCGCATTTCCCGAAATCCCTTGCATCCGACTGCAGTACAGAAGCGAATGACCGTCGGCTCGCTGACATCAGCGGCTTTGGAAAGTGTTGCCAAGGTCATTGAAACAACATCTGCTGGACGTTCAAGGACAACGCGGGCAACCCTACGATCGGACTTTCTCAAGCTGTCTTCGATCTGAACGATTTCTTCCAAAAGATTATCATCGGTATTCTGGGAGAAAGCGTTCATTAAAATCTCGCGGTTTCAGTTCAAAATCCGAAGGCTCTCACCCAGATTTGGCCTGATAATTTGGGAGCCTTTGGGGGAGGTTTCCGCTTTCGCGTCAATCTCAACCGGATCTATCGTATTGAAATCGAACATACCGAAATGATGTGGCACAAGAAAGCGGGATTTGGCACTGAGTGAAATAGCTTCTTCAAGTGTGAAATTCCCTGGGACACCATCCGCCTTGCGTTCCGCACAACGGCCATTGACCGGTAACAAGGCAATATCGGGTAATAGCCGGTTCACCAGTGCTTCCAAACCATCAAATGGGACGCAATCGCCAGAGTGATAGATCCTAAACCTGTTTGTGGTTATGCCATAACCAAGAAACAGGTGATGGTCGGCGTCGTCCTTCGCTACGGTTTCGTGGGCCGCAGGAAAAACATCCAGAGACAAATCGTCCAGTGGTGCCAACCTGTCGCCCGCATCGACCAGTATCAGTTTTGCTTTCACGCCAATGCGTTCGCGAGCAATGGCTTCATGCGCAAAAGGCACAACGAACGGCACATTCGGGTATTTCTGGAACACAGGCGCTAAACTATCGGCGTCCAAGTGGTCTGTGTGCGCATGTGTAATCAGCACAAGGTCAGGACACGGAAGATTTTCTGGCCGTATAATCGGCGGTTCCATCCGGATATGCGGGTTCTTTTTGCCCGCATATTTGCGTGCCAGACTGTCAGACAAATACGGATCGATCAGGATCCGGTGATCCCCGGATTCAATCCAGAAACCTGCTTGCCCCAGCCAGAACAACCCGGGGTCGCCTGGTTCTGGAAACCCGATTGTCCGCTCAATCTGCATGATCGTCCAATATCGACAGCAGATTGTCGACCGCACTTTGCGTGGCGCGGGTGACGGACGCACCTGTGAATCCACCAATATGGGTTGTTGTGATGACGTTCGGGTGTTTCAAAAGCGGCGTTTCTTCTGGCGGTTCTGTGTGAAACACATCCGTTGCATAGCAGCCGATCCGCCCATCTTCGAGCGCAGCCAGCATCGCAGTTTCGTCTACAAGACCAGCTCTTGCCGTATTCACGACAATGGCCCCTGTGCTCATAAGATCAATTTCGTCGGTTCCTATAAGCGGCTTACCAACTTCAGGCATCGGAGCGTGCAGACTGAGAATAACCGCATCAGTCAGGGTTTCTGAAAAACTGGCCCTTGTGAAGTTAGGGTGACTGACCCGGTTCTTGGGCGCCATCGGATCATAGCCATGGACTTTGGCACCGAGTCCCAAACAAAACTCGGCGAAAGCCGAGCCGATAGCTCCTAATCCAATCACTCCGGTTTGGGATCCGAGAATTTCAGTCCCGATTTCGCGCGGCCAATTTCCTTGGCGCATGCCGTCATGAGTCGATACGATTCTCCGCAATCCGGCCAATGCAAGAGCCAGCGCCAATTCGGCGACACCGCGCGCATTGGCGCCTTCCGCACGTTTAAGCGCAATGCCGCGGCCTTCCAAAACGTCCAATGGAAGGTTGTCGACCCCAGTACCGTTGCGGCTGATCACCCGAAGGTCTGCCGCCATTTCAATGACGGCAGGAGAAACCGGTTCGACCCCCGCAAGCCAACCAACACATCCGGGAAGAGCTTCCATCAATTGGTTTTCTGTCGGGGTTTGTCCCGGCGCAGGCATGGCAAGCTCAAATCCGGCTGAAACCAGCGGTTCTAGTGCCGGGTGTCCGCCTTTTGACAGTGAGCGCGGTGTGATCAAGATTTTCGACATCAGGATCGCCCCGTTGCTTGCGCTGCAATGCTGGCGATTTCGTCGAACTGGGGGCCGGATGTCGCGATGTCAACATTGAAGACTTCAGCGATCACCTGGGTCCAGCCATGAATGAAGTAGGTCCAGCCGTCTTCGATTTGCAAACCCTTAGCCGCTCTCTGGGCATTTGCCTGATCGAGAAAAACCAGGTCGCCCCGGTAATTCAATTCCCAAACGAGCCCATTTTCCGGAAAAAATCCGTCAAAGGATAAAGGAGATCCTGGAGCATCTTTGCCGAGGCCAGTGGCATTGATGACAAGCGAGCCCTTCTTTAGCCGAGACAGAACAGCGTCATTGTCCTCAGGATTTGGAGCGAGGAAATATTCACAAGGGATATCTTGGCCAATTTCAGCGTGGATTGCCCGAATATGATCCAGACGGGCTTGGCTGCGATTGGTGACAATAACGCGGCTCGGACGGTCTGCGCCGCGCGCTGCCTGCATCAAATGCCAGGTAATGGCGATCGTCGAGCCGCCGGCTCCCATAGACAGCAATTCTGCGCCGGTGTCTGCAAAGTGGTTATCCGGAACAAATCCATCTATCGACAGACCGGAAGATATCGGGTCTTTCGCATGACAAATAAGTTTTCCGTGTCGCTTGGAAAGGCAAGATGTCTCGGACATCAACCTGGCATGAGGGTCGATCTCGTCAAACAGGTCCTTGCAGGCTTCAAAGAGGTCCAGTTTGTGAGTTGTTACCAATGCTCCAAGTGAGAGCGGATCGGTCTTCAGAAAGTGAACAACAGCCCGGTAACTCCCAACTGTGTCGTGCGGAATAAGATCAATACCTTTGATGTCGACATCCCCGAGACCCAAATAGTCGGCCCACTTCGGGAAAACCTTCATGATTGAGGATTTTCCAGTTGTGACACCAATAAAATAGAAGGTCGGTTTAGTCGCGGCCTGATAGATCATTGTGCGCCCCTGATTTCCTTGACCTTCGCCACGGCGGCACGCGCATTTTCGGCAATTTTTGCCCAGTTTTTGGCTGCAATGTCGCCTCGTGAGGCAATCCATGTTCCGCCAACTGCGCGAACTTGTGGGATAGCAAGCCAATCGGCCAGATTATCAAGTGTGACACCGCCGGTAGGATTGAACCCGACACCGGTGTGGGCATAGGGAGCTGCAATATTCTTCAGCATGTTCGGTCCGCCAGCAGGCGTGGCAGGAAAGAATTTGACTAGTTGACACTTGTGTTTGAGCGCCAGCTGTAGGTCGCTCGGTGTCATGATGCCCGGGGCAAAGGGGAGACCAATTTCGGCCGCGTAAGTGAGAACATCAGCATCAATACCCGGCGACAAGGCAAACTGGGCCCCGGCTGTCTTTGCTGCATCCGCCTGAGCTTTGTCCAGTATGGTGCCGGCACCGATAATGATATCCGGGCGGCTCCCAGCGATAGTCGCTATGGCTTCGTTTGCCGCACTGGTTCTGAAGGTGATTTCGGCAACCGGCAATCCGCCTTGAAGAAGGGCGTCCGCAAGCGGTTCCGCATCTTTGGCATCGTCAATAGCGATGACCGGAACAACACCGTACTCTGAAAGCTGATCAAAAATGCTCATGAAAATTCTTTCTGTTTAGTCAGTTGTTTCGTAGACTTTTGCGATGTCTTCAGCCGTGCGCGGTTGATAAGATACGTTGTTGACCGCGACCCATCCGTCTTCCGACGCTATGATGCGCTGTGCCATACCACCGGAGCGGGCAATGATGTCGTAGTCTTGGCCAGAATCGCTTGGGTAACAAAAGCTCATCACTAGCGGCTCATTGCCCGTATTCACCGAGCGGTGGATCCACATCGGCGGCACATAGACCATGACCCCTGGCGAAATTTCGACGATCTGTGTTTCACCCTCAGGACTTTCCATCAGCATGAGCCCTTGACCGCTTTCGCCATAGTAGGTTTCTGGCCGGTTCGCTCTCGCATGGATATGCCCGCGTGTGATGTAGAATTCAGCGCCTATGCGGCCGGGTTCCATCCAGGTCGTGCCGAAAATCAAATCCCCGGTTGCCTGCTGGGGACGCATCTCGTGAACACGATAAACAACCCGCTCAGGGTCTGGTGCGACGGTTTCCTCAAAGGCGACCTTGTCAGCGTAGATTCCCCGAAGGTCCTGAATGCGTTTTTCATAGCATCCGGTCGCGCCGTCCATGGCACCTGTGGTCTTGTTTATGAAGTGTGCGGAAGGCCGCTGAAGCATGATAAGTGTTCCCTTGATTTGTAGTTAAACTACATATTAAGGGAATAACTTCAACAAAAAAACACCCAACGCTATTATCGCGAGACCTAAAGGACCGGAAAATTGACCGGCAATTGCCAGTTTTTAGACTAGAACTTTATGATGAGCGCGTTAGTGACATTTTCTATATATTAAGTTAATTCAATAATTTAGATAGTTTTTCCTTGAGCTACACAGTCGCATACTTCGCCTTAACTGGCGAGTTGACTATTGCGATGGAGGGGCCTGAAAAAACACAAAAAAGTAGTAACGCTACATTTTTGTGTTGAATGGTTCGTAGTTTTACTCCATGCTCCATGAAGTTGATCCGGGAGGAATTATGGGCGACGCCACCAAACAGGAGCGCGTGAAGCATGTCTTCATTTGGCCAGCATTTTTGCTGGTTCTGCTCATAACACTGTTTCCACTGATCTACGCGCTCGTTGTGTCGTTCCAGTCGATCCGCATCGTGCCGCCCTTGCCGCCGCGCTATGTCGGCGTGGACAATTATCTGGAAATACTTGGTTCTGCCCGTTTTTGGGGTGGAATGCAGGTGACATCAGTCATCGTATTTGCCTCCGTCGCCCTGCAATATGCATTCGGTTTTGCGATGGCCTTGACCTTGCATCACAACATTGCTGGCGCTTCTCTTTATAGGGTGGCTTTTCTGCTGCCGATGTTCCTTGCGCCTGTCTGTGTCGCCCTGATCGCCCGTATGCTGTTTCATCCGGTATTGGGGCCGGTCAACGAGCTTTTCAGTGCCTTTGGACTTGAGCACATTCCATTCTTGACGACGCCATCATTGGCTATCGCGACGTTGATCGTCATCGAGACCTGGCAATGGACGCCCTTTGTCGTGCTGCTGATGCTTGCGGGACTCCAGGGCTTGCCGTCAGAAGTTTTTGAAGCGGCTCGGGTGGATAACATCCCGGCCTGGCGTCGGTTTCGCGATCTCACATTTCCGATGCTGTTGCCGTTGTCGGTTGCTGTGATTTTCATTCGTTTGATTGAAGGCTTCAAAATAATCGACACCGTCTTTGTTTTGACCGGTGGCGGTCCGGGAACCTCCACGGAAACGCTGACGCTCTTTGCGTACAATGAAGGTTTTAAAAAGTTCAACATCGGCATGACCTCTGCCTTGAGCTTCGTATTCCTATTCGTCGTCATCATTTTCGGAACAGTCTATCTGGCCGCATCGCAGCGCCTGATGCGGAGGTACCAGTAATGGAAAATCAGAGTTATCGCCGCTTCGGATTCCTTCTCGGTATCGTTTGGCTGATATTTTGTCTGTTTCCAATTTGGTGGGTGGTTGTCACGGCTTTCAAGCCACCGATCGCTGTCAGTCAAGGCGCCACCTACATTCCGTTTGTAGATTTCACACCGACCCTGCAGGCCTTTAGAGACGCCATTGCTGGCTTGAGGGGAGACTTTGCCGGTCCGATCGTGAGCTCATTGCTGATATCGGTAACGGCAACTGGCCTGGCTGTGTTTCTGGGGGCTATGGCAGCTTATGCGTTGGTGCGCTTTGAGTTCCGTATACGCCTTCTTGCAGGCCTTGTTTTCGGCATTGTGTCCATCGGCGGTTTTGCTCTGCTCAATCAGACATTTTCTGTCCGGGTACCATACGCGTTGGCAATCGTCCTGGTTACCGCATTGCCGCTGTCGGTTTGGCTCAATTCACTGCGTCTACCAGGGCCCGTTCTGAAAAACGATGACGTCACCTTCTGGTTCGTCTCCCAGCGTATGTTTCCGCCAATTGTTTCAGCCTTTGCCCTTTTCCTGCTCTACGCAGAAATGAACAAGGTTGGTGTGCGACTGCTCGATAGTTTCCCGGGCATGGTCCTAGCCTATACCGCCTTTGGCTTGCCCTTCGCAGTCTGGTTGATGCGGGACTTCTTCACCAATGTTCCCATTGAAGTAGAAGAAGCCGCCATGGTCGATGATATCGGAAGGCTGCGCATCTTCTTTCAAATCGTGTTGCCCATGTCCAAGCCAGGCCTGGTCGCAACGTCCATGATTATCCTTGCTTTCATCTGGAACGAATTTCTGTTCGCACTGCTTCTGACATCTTCGAAGTGGCAGACGCTTCCCATCCTTCTTGCTGGCCAAAACTCGAGCCGTGGCGACGAGTGGTGGGCAATTTCCGTGGCCGCTTTGATCTCGATTTTACCGATGATTGTTGTGGCTCTTTTCCTCGGACGCATGATGCGTTCGGGTTTCTTGGCCGGATCCATAAAGTGACCGGTCTTCCTGTGGGAGGAAAAAATGAAAGCACTATTATTAGCAACTGCGCTTGTTCCCCTGGCGACATTCGCCCATGCGGAATGCACTCCTGATTATTCAGGCGTAACATTGACAGTATCGACGCAGAACGGTCCATTTATCGCATCAGCGCTAAAGTCTGCCGCTGAGAAATGGGAAAAGAAAACCTGCGGCGAAGTCGACCTTGTCGAGTTTCCATTTTCCGAGCTATATCCGAAATTCCTGACGGCTATGAGCCAGCAGACGGGCGACTTTGATGTCATCGGCTTCATCCCGGCGTGGTTGCCAGATTTTGCGCCATATCTTTCAACCATGCCGGCTGCAATGCAGGAAGGCGACGCGTGGCTGGACATTCACCCAGTTTATCGCGAACGTCTGATGTCCTGGGGTGGTGAAATCAAGTCCGCCACGATGGACGGCGATATGCATATGCTTAACTATCGCGCAGACCTGTTCGAATTCCCGGGCAATCGCCAAGACTTCAAAGCCAAGTATGGTTATGATTTGGCAGCTCCTAAAACCTGGGATCAATACTACGATATCGCCGAGTTCTTCCAGGCAAGTGAAGCTGTGAAATATGGCACCGCCGAAGCCTACCGTCGTGGTGGTCAGCAGTTCTGGTACTTCTTCAGCCATGCGGCGAGCTACACCAACAACCCGAACACACCGGGTGCCATGTTCTTCGATCCGGAAACAATGGATGCACAAATCAACAATCCTGGTTGGCTCCGTGCACTGGAAGAGTACAAGCGCGGACTTGAATTTAACCCACCAGGGGCATTGAACAATGGTTCTGGTGACGTTCGCCCGCTTTATGCAGGCGGTTCCGTTGCAATGAATATCGATTGGGCGGATTCCGGTGTTCTCGGTGCAACCGAAGGTGCCATCAAAGGGAATGTTCGCACTGCCGTTCTTCCGGGGTCCAGCCAAATATGGAACTCCAAAAGCGCCGATTGGGACAAGTTTGATAACCCGGTTGCATCCCCGTTCCTAGCGTTTGGTGGATGGCAGCTTGCGGTACCTTCAGATAGTGCCAATACAGAAGCAGCCTGGTCCTTCGTTGCTGAGGTCACCAGTCCAGAGACATCTGGTGAGGCGATCGTAACGGCAAACACCGGTGTCAATCCGTACCGGCTCAGCCATTATGAAAACCTTGAAACTTGGGGGTCAATCTTCAGCGCAAATGAAGCTGAAAGCTATCTGGGCGCGCAGCGCGCTTCCCTGGATTCACCCAATGTCGCGCTCGACCTGCGTTTGCCTGGTTTCTTCTCCTACACAGAAGTTTTGGAGATTGAATTGTCCAAGGCACTTGCCGGAGATGTTGAGCCGCAGGAAGCTCTCGACGCCATTGCAGCTGAATGGAACAAGCTGACAGACGAGTTCGGTCGAGACAAGCAACTGGCTGCTTACCGTGCATCGATGGGTCTGCCGCCGCTCAATAACTGATCCTCCAGAGCGGTCTCGACGCACCTGCGTCGGGGCCGCATCTTGGATGCACAATTTTTTTAGGAATACACCCATGGTCGAGGCCAATCCGGTACCACATGTCACCTTCAAAGCGATCACCAAATCCTTTGGGACAGCACAGGTTGTTCCGCCACTCGATCTGACGATCAACAAGGGCGAGTTTATTGTTTTGGTTGGTCCGTCCGGCTGCGGCAAGACTACGACTTTGCGGATGCTGGCCGGACTCGAAACGGTTACCAGCGGGTCTGTTGATATTTCCGGTCGCGATGTCACGAATGCCCGTCCGGGTGAACGCGACTGCGCTATGGTGTTTCAGAACTATGCCCTTTATCCGCACATGAGCGTGCGGGATAACATTGGGTATGCAATGAAGGTGCATGGCACGCCGCGCGATGAAATTGATCGGAGGGTGAAAGAGGCGACAACACTGCTCGGCCTCGAACCCTATCTGGATCGAAAACCCAAAAATCTGTCCGGTGGACAGCGCCAAAGGGTCGCGATTGGCCGGGCGCTTGTTCGCCACCCTGAAGTCTTTCTTTTTGATGAACCGCTTTCCAACCTTGATGCCAAGTTGCGGGTGGAAATGCGGACCGAAATCAAGTTGTTGCAAAAGCGGCTCGGCACAACAGCTGTCTATGTGACCCATGACCAGATTGAAGCTATGACCATGGCGGATCGGGTTGTGGTTATGAGAGATGGCAAGATCGAACAGGTCGCGGCACCGCTGACACTTTATGAAGAGCCGTCAAACAAGTTTGTCGCGAACTTTATCGGATCTCCGGCAATGAACTTTTTTGATGTTGGCATTGAGGGAGATACCGTCAATCTTGCAGGGCAACGTTTGCCGCTCTCGACGGGAATGCGCGACAGAATTGGAAAGCGCGACAAGGTCATAATGGGCCTTCGGCCGGAACATCTGGGCGGCGGTGATAAGGCAGTTGCGCTGAACCTCCACTGTGAAACTCTGGAACCGCTTGGCGCGCATACGCTTGTGCTTGGACACATAAATGGACAAAAGATTGTCGCTCAAGTTCACCCGCATTATCAGGCAGAGCCTAACCAAACCTGTTCAGTGAAAGCAGACGTGTCCCAGGCTCATTTCTTCGATCCAGATACCGAATTACGGCTCTAATTATGCGTGATCTCTACCTGGCAATTGATGTTGGCACCGGCAGCATTCGCTCCGCTATCGTTGATCGGAACGGGCGGATCTTGTCTGTCAGCCACAAGGAACACGAACAGATCGTACCTCAATTTGGATGGTCTGAACAGCGACCTGCCGATTGGTGGTCCGGGACGCTGGAGACCATAACCGATGTTCTCGGCACTGTAGAAAATGCGTGCACCCGCATTGCCGCAATTTGCAGCTGCGGCCAGATGCACGGATCGGTTCTGATTGATGATGATGGAAATCTGACACGGGAAGCTGCCCTTCTTTGGAACGACAAGCGCACGGCTCCTCAGGTCGATGCGATCAATGCACGTCTAACGGAAAGCCGGTCCCTTGATTTGGCCGCGAATTTGCCAGCTCCTGCATGGCCCGCTTTCAAACTCGCCTGGATAAAGGAAAACGAACCTGAAGTCCTGGCGCGAACTTCAACGCTTTTAATGCCAAAGGACTGGATCAACTTCTGTCTGACGGGCATACGCGCCCAGGATGTCACGGAAGCTTCGCTGAGCTTTTTGATGGACCGCAGAACACGGCAGTGGTCGAATGAGCTGTGCGAGTTGGTCGGTATTGATCGCGCCCTGCTGCCGAACCTTCATAATCCCGAAGAGGTCCTTGGCCGTTTGTTGCCGAAAGTTGCCGCTGAAACCGGTCTCCCTGAAGGCATTCCGATTCTTGTCGGGGCAGGTGATTATCCAATGGCCCTGACCGGATCAGGCGTTATTGGACCCGGCATGGCCTCCGATGTTACCGGAACGTCCACGATCATCACCGTGATGCATGATGATGTTGTTCTCAATCCGGAAGTCTCCAACGTATTGTCTGCCAACCACGTCTGGGGGGCGATGACCCTTCTGGATGCAGGCGGTGATGCAGTTCGTTGGGCGCGCCGGGCATTTCATCAAAACCAGCGCAGTTATGCTGATATTGCAAAGGATGCTGAACAGTCGGCCGCCGGTGCCAACAAGCTGTTTTTTTTGCCATACCTCGCCGGTGAAAGGTTTGGCGATCACAAGAACGCCCGAGCACAGTTTTTCGGGCTTTCGGCATCTCACGGTCTTGGTGATTTGCACCGCGCAGTTCTCGAAGGCGTTGCATTTTCCGTCCGCCAAAAGCTGGCGGTTCTCGAGGCCGGTGGCGGCCGCCCCGACCGGATTGTTGCGGCGAGCGGCGGCGCAAAGAACGACCTTTGGCTCAAGATCAAGGCCAGCATGTATGACGTGCCATATCTGGTTCCAGAAGAGCTTGAATGTGGCGTTGTTGGTGCGGCGATGCTGATGTCAACAGCAGTCGGAGACACGCAGTCCCTTAACGATGCCGCCCGGAAAATGGTTCGTTTTTCCAAGAAAGTTCAACCGGATCCGGCTTGGCGCGACACTTATGACAAGATGGCGCCAATCTATTCCGAGCTCTACGAAGCTGCGCAGTCTTTCTACAATAAACTGGATGCTTTGCCTTGAAGGACGATTTGAACGGCAAAAGCCGCTGTCCGGGTCAAACCCCGATAATGCGATATCAACACCATCCATCCGCCGGTGGTGACTCTAGGAACAAACCTAACACCATTTTAGAGCACGGAGCAATTTCATGCCCAAGATACCCTCTCTGACGTTCAAAGACGGCAAGACCATCCCGCAACTCGGACTAGGCGTTTGGCAGATCCCGGAAAGCGACCTACCCGATATCGTCAGCAAGGCAGTGGAACTGGGATACCGGCTCATTGATGGTGCCTTCATTTATGGCAACGAAGCGGCCATGGGGGATGGGATCCGCCAGTCGGGTATTGCGCGCCAAGAGCTTTTTGTTACCTCGAAAGTCTGGAACAGCGAACAGGGCTATGACAAGGCCCGAAAAGCCATCGACGGTAGCCTGAAGCGGATTGGTCTGGAGTATCTGGATCTGGCGCTGATCCACTGGCCGTGCCCGCAACAGGATAATTATGTCGAGACTTGGAAGGCTCTGGTTGCTGCCAAGGCCGATGGTCAACTTGCCTCAATTGGCGTTTCCAATTTTAACGCAAACCATCTAGACCGGATCATGAATGAAACGGGAGAAACGCCGTTCCTGAACCAGATTGAAGTCAATCCGCGCCTTCAGCAGGCTGATATGCGTGCGCAGAACGAAAAACGCAGCATCCTTACTCAGGCCTGGACACCACTTGGGCAGGGTGTATCTTTCAATGCGCCGGAAATAGCAGCTATTTGTAAGCGCACTGGCAAGTCGCCGATTCAAGTCATTTTGCGCTGGCATCTGAAACTAGGCGTTTCTGTCATCCCGCGATCGACTAGCACGAAACACCTTGTCTCAAATATCGACATTTTTGATTTTGAGTTGACTTCTGATGACATGGCAGCAATTTCAAAGCTTGAGGCAGGTGTCCGGTGTGGTCCTGATCCTGAAGACTTCGAAGCTATGTAACGCTGCAGTCACCTCGATAGATACTGTCAGTGATCAGCGTTTTTTACTCCATTGATCAGATTGGTTGCTTTAAGGCAACCAATCTACACATTCAGCAGTAAAACTTCCAACGAGTAATTGTACTTCACCAAGGTCATTATCGAATTCCGGCGATGGCCCCCAAACGCCTCAGGCAGTTTATGACTGATATGGGGAGCGAAACGGATCTTCGTTGTCTGAATGGTGAATTACAGCTCAGGGCCTGTTGAGAGATTTAGTCCAGTTAAGATTTTGGTCGCTTTGTCCGCTTTATCGACTTTGCTCCCGAAACTCGACCGTCCTCACTCCGCCCGAAACAGTCGTCTGTTCACAGGCGCTTCCGGCCCATAGCCGCCATAGGCAGTGGTCTCAATCAATGGCAGCTTTGCGCTCCCAATTCGGACGTTCTCTGGATCTCAGCCCGATCTGAAAAGCAGCCATTCGTTGCACGACACGCGCAGGTCAATAGAGGGCGGGAAGCCGCCATTCGCTGCACCTCGCACCAATGTTCACTCTGCGGGACTAAGCAGTCCTTCGAGCCAAACATTACAACGTCTTCTTTCAGCAAACCCAGAATTACGCGGTAAGTGCAGCCAGTAAGGCAACTTCGGTTCCCGAAAGACCAGCCGACAGGTACAGCGTGCGTTTTCTGAACAAACCTTCATTTTCTCCGAAAAACTTCGACCCAAGATGTTCTATAGTAGCGAGGAGCCCGGTATCTGCCAAAAAGTGACTGGAACCCTGTGAGATGATTTGTTGAGGGCTATCACTAACCGCGACATCTGCCCATTCCGCAATTTCCACCGGCGTTTCATGCTGAGTTACTCGTTTCGGTCCGACCGTTGTTACATGAGAGCATTGATCCAGCCAACCAACATCAAACACCGGTTCGGAAGAGTTTGTGACAACTGTCAAAGTGTCTGATCGTCTTACGACTGTTTCTGCGTCACTGGACGCAGATGTTTTGATATCCGCATCAGCCTCCAGTCTTTCTGCAAACGCCGTTCTTCGCTCTGCGTCTTTGGAATACACAATGAATTCAGAAGGTTTAGTCAGTGCTGCAATCGCTCTGGCTTGTGTATAGGCCTGCAATCCAGTGCCGATAATACCGCAAGTTCCTTTGTTTTTAAAGGTGAGCGCTTCATAGCAAAGTCCTCCGAGAATTCCTGTACGCCATGCTCCAAGCCGTTCACCAATGGCCAAGGCTGTAAGATCATGTGTCTCGCGCTCCCAGCACGCGACAATCTGATCTTCCTTGTCGCGTTCAAGCTCTTGACGATAAGAATATGCGCGAAAGCCAAAGTTCTTTTGATCACTCCCCGCTGTGATAGCAAGGGCATCGGGTTCGAGATCGATCGCTACACGAGGTGGCGAAATTGTCTGTCCCGTATACGCAGCTATCAGGAATTTTCGAAGTGCGTGTGCACCGCATAGAATGTCTATGTTCTGCAAATCATCATCGGTGAGAATTTTCATTGGGCGCCTTCCTATAAGCAAGCTTTTATTAGGCTAGCAGCTCAAGTTAAGTTGAGATCAATGTCTAATCTGTCACCTGCCCAACAATTCCGACATTCATGCACTATGCAGCATTCGACATGTTGGGCTCGGAGCTGACCTTCGCGGCGGCAAAGGCCAATGGCCGGAATGCGGACAATGCAACCAATTCCGGGTTTCACGGACATGTCTCCAATCGGCCCATACCGCTAGTTAAGCCCGTCGGCGGAAAAGCCTTGAACGGGCTCGAAAAAATCGGTCGCTGCGATTTATTCCTACGGCAGCTAAAGGTCGGATTGAGATGCTTACTCAAAATCTAGTTTTGGTCGCTTTTTGCACTGCAGAACTTCGTACATTCCGCCGCGAACGAAGGATTTTTGCTCATGAAAATGCGGCCTCTGTCGGACGGTAAGTGACCGAAACAAGCACGGCGGAGGAACAAAAACCCGACAAGTCCAATACAGATTAATTGGGAAACACTTTAGCTATCTACCACAATAACTCGGCTGGAAAAAATTGCTCCAACCTGAACGCGCTTGAGGCTTGGCGCGCGAGAAATTGACGAGAAAATTGCTTGACGTACACAAATTTGTCCTACTAACATATTGATAACATGTTAGAGAAATAAGTCTCTTTATGCATTTTAGTGCTCCAGGAGAGTTTGTTGCAGAATTTTGGAATTTCGGCGGCGCTGGTGACACCTTTCAATGACAGGGGTGAGGTCGATACCCAGTCTTTGGTGTATCATGCAAAGGCTGTTTTCGGGTTGGGTGCCGATAGCATTACCGTGTTTGGTACGACAGGTGAGGGGGCGTCCATTGGGCAAAACGAACGCCAGAAGTGCCTCGATGCTTTGTTCAGCAAAGGCGTAGATCCAAACAAAGTCGTGGTTGGATTGTGCGCGACATCAGTTGAAGATCTTTTGACGCAGGCTGACGCGGCAACAAGTCGTGGTGTCATGCAATTGCTGATGCCGCCGCCGTTCTATTTTAAAGATGTCGAAGACAATGCTCTATTTGATTGGTTCTCGGACGCCGTTAGCCGCCTTGCCAAAGACGTTCAAGTCATCCTTTATCACATCCCGCAAGTCACTGGCATACCGCTATCAATTGATCTTGTGCAACGGTTGCAGACAGCCTTTCCCGTGCAAATCAAGGGTATAAAAGACAGCTCTGGGAGCTGGTCAAACACGGTGGCATTGCTTAATGAAACAAGTCTTGCCGTCCTCGTTGGCGATGAGCGACAACTTGCAAAAGCCTCTAAGTTGGGGTGTGCTGGTTCGATCTGCGGGTTGGCAAATGTTGTCCCTCTCAGGCTGCGCGCAATGCTGGATAGTGGTGCTGAAGATGCTGAAATCAATGCGCTCGTCGAGAAGGTTGTGTCGCACCCTGTGACACCGGCGATCAAGTCCCTGGTCTCGATACTTCATGATGACAAGAGCTGGCGTCGGGTGAGAGCACCCTTTACGGAAACGCCGGATACGGTTGTTGCGGAGTTCTATCCAGCCATGTCGGCCGTAACGCAGAATGAACTGAAGGGTCTTTGAAGTGATGCACTCAGTCCCCTTGCGAGAACGCGCCTACGCCAGCTTTACGGAAAAGCTCCTGGCACGTGACATCTTGCCGGGCCAGATCATTTCCCAGCGTGAACTCGTTGAATTGACCGGACTGCCGCTTGGAGCCATCCGTGAGATGATACCGCGGCTTGAAGCGGACGGACTGATCCAGACTGTGCCCAAAAAGGGTATTCAGATAACCAATGTTGATCTGAACTTGGTCAAAAACGCCTTTCAACTGCGGCAGGTTCTTGAACGGGAAGCTATCAGGTCCTTCTGCGAAACGGCGTTGGATTCGGAGATTGCCCTCTTCAGGGACAAACACCAGGAGATTTGGGAAGCTGCCCAAAAAGCGGTTACGCCCCAATTGTTGACAGAAGCGCAACATGTGGACTGGGCGTTTCATGACCACATTATTGATGCGATGGACAACGATCTGATCTCCAATATTTACCGCGTGAATTCAATTAAGGTCAGGCTGATCCGCAATGCAGACACACGCATGCTCCCAGAACTGGTCGTGTCTGTTTTTCAAGAACATATGAAAGTCATCACCGCGCTCATGGCCAGGGATGTCGAGGCGAGTGTGCAAGCGCTCGACGATCACATTCGAAGCGCCAAACTGAGGGCGCTGGGGATCGGATAACAATTACTTTTGTACTTCAGGGAAGTGGGCCAATTGAAGGGAAGGAGTTGGTCAAGCGAATTACGCAACGGTCAGATGAAAAAAAACAAGACCAAGCCAAAATGGAGGAGAATACCATGAGAAATTTGATGACCCGCCGGGCCTTTGGCGCGGCCACAATGGCAATTGCCACAATGGGGATGGGCTACAGCCTTCCTGCATTTGCGGCAAATAACGTCAAAATCCGGATGTCAACACCAGCTTCGGAAACCGATCAGCGTTCGGTCGCACTAGCCGAAGTTTTCGCGCCAGCTGTGGCTGAATTTGTCACTTATGAGCCACATTACAACGCGTCCCTGATTGCGCAGGGAAGTGAACTGGAATCGATTGCCACCGGTGATCTGGAAATGTCGATTGCATCTGCACAGGAACTTGCGACGTTCTTCTCGGAGTTTTCCATTTTTGCAACCGGTTATGTCCATCAAGATGCAGCGCACCAGGTCGCGGTTTTCAATGATCCGTTGATGGACCCGTTCAAGAAGAAGGTTGAGGACGAACTTGGCGTCAAACTTCTGGCCGTGATGTATCTCGGCCGTCGGCATGTTAATTTGCGCCAGACCAAGGATGAACTTACCGTCAAGACTCCAGCAGACCTTGCTGGTATAAACCTGCGGATGCCAGGTAGTGACGCATGGCAGTTCCTTGGCAAGGCTCTGGGAGCCAATCCTACACCAATGGCGTTTACCGAAGTCTATACCGCGCTTCAGACAGCGTCGGTTGACGGACAGGATAACCCACTGCCAACGGTTGTTGATGCGAAGTTTTATGAGGTCACCAATCAGATTGCGTTGACCTCGCATTTGGTTGACCTCAACTACGTCGCTTTCTCCAAGGCCGTTTGGGACAAGTTAACACCTGAGCAGCAAGCCGAAGTGCAGGCCGCTGCCGAAAGCGCTGCTGAAAGTGGTCGTCAGGCTCAGCTCAAGAAGGAAGAAAATCTGGTTTCCTTCCTGCGTGAGAAGGGATTGCAAATCTACGAACCGGATCTGGCAGCATTCCGCAGTCATGTGCAGGGCCAGTATGTTGGTTCTGAATTTGCAGCCAGCTGGCCTGAAGGTGTTCTTGACAAGATCAACGCCCTCGGCAACTAACCTTGGAACCGGTGGGCGGCTGGTCCGCCCGCCACTTCAAATCCGATTACCCACGTTTTTGTACGCTGCATTGTAGGTCCTGGGACTGTGGCAACCTGCGGCCAAATTCAACGTGACCCTGGACCAAGTGCACATGAAGAGCTTTACAAAGCCCGCCTTGAAGCTGGCGGAAACTGTTGCAGCGGCCATGATCGCGACGATGTTTTTGACATTCCTGTTGCAAATAGGTGTGCGCTATTCTGCGCGGCTGGAGTGGATCGCCGATTGGTTTCCTCTATTGGAACCGGCAAATTTCGGCTGGACGCTGGAATTATGCCTAGCCCTTTGGGTGTGGCTGATTTTCTGGGGGAATTCATTCGTCGTCCGGGACCAAGATCACGTTAAATTCGACGTCTTTTACACCCAAGTGCCCCCTGGTGTCCGCAAGTGGTTTGTCGTTTTGTCTGGCGTATCCATCTGTGTTGGACTGCTGTTGTCCCTGGAGCCAACCTTGGGCAAGTTTCATGTTCTTCGGCTCAAGAAAACAGCGACCCTTTCCGCCGTCTTTGGTGACTGGATCCGAATGCGAGATGTCTATTTCATCTATGTCGTTTTTCTGGTGGCAGTTTCAGCGCGTTATGGATGGCGTGTTTTTAAGGCCGTCCGGTACGGTGTTGAGGAACGGATTGAAGAATGACATTTGAGTTCTTTCTGTGCCTTGCCACCCTGTTTTTACTGGCAGGGATAGGCACTCCCATTGCCTACGCGATTCTGCTATCTGCGCTGGTCTATCTTGGCGCCAGCGGACAAAGCATTGGCATTGCAGGTAAAGTCCTCATCGATGGGCTTTATCAAAGTTTCATCTTGCTGGCTGTGCCCTTGTTCATAGTTGCGGCCAACATCATGAATGCCGGGACGATAAGTGACCGATTGTTGCAATTCTGTGTGGCCGTGGTCGGCAGGTTTCGTGGCGGCCTAGGGCACGTCAATGTTGTCTCGTCACTGATTTTTTCCGGGATGTCTGGCTCTGCCGTTGCAGATGCTGCCGGAATTGGAAAGATCATCATCGAAATGATGACGAAGAGCGGCCATTACACCCGTGGCTACGCTGCTGCAATTACAGCAGCTTCGGCCACGATTGGTCCAATCATCCCGCCATCAATTCCAATGGTTCTCTATGCTTTGGTGTCCAATACCTCCATCGGATACCTTTTCCTGGGCGGCATCATTCCGGGCCTGTTCATGGGGGCAATCTTGATGGCCATGAATACCTGGATCTCTCACCGGCGAGAATTCGCCATCGAAGCGCCAGTTCCACTGGCCGAGATCCCGGGTCACACCGTCAACGCATTTCCGGCCTTGTTGATGCCGGCAATTCTTCTTTATGGAATCTACGGTGGGGTGACGACACCGACGGAAGCCGCCGCGGTTGCAGCTGCTTATGCATTGCTTCTGGCGAGCCTGGTTTACCGCGCCCTGTCTTGGCAATCTCTATATTCAATACTGGTCTCCAGCGCCCGGTCCTCGGCGGCGGTTGGTCTGGTGATCGGTGGCGCACTGATCCTGAACTATGTGGTCGCGTCCGAGAATATTCCCAATATTCTGGCACAAACCCTCGTCGGGTTGGATGTACATCCGCTGGTCTTTTTGCTTTCGGTCAATTTGCTGCTGCTGCTACTCGGTTGCTTGCTGGATGCCACGACCATCATTTTGGTGATCATCCCGCTCTTCCTGCCAACCTGCCGGGAACTCGGGATCGATTTGGTGCATTTCGGGGTTGTGGCAGTGGTGAACTGTATGATTGGCCTGATTACGCCGCCTTACGGCATCCTGCTCTTTGTGATCAATGCGGTGACGCAAATCCCGCTGGTTGAGATCATACGGGAGATCTGGCCATTTCTCGGTGTCCTAGTCTTTGCACTTTTGACCTTGATCCTTGTTCCGGACCTTGTCCTGTTTCTACCAAGGTTGCTCGGCTACAACGGGTGAGAATCCCGGACGTGGCCATTTTGGGCGGAAGTGTTGCTGCGGTGACATTGATCCCATCAAGGCCAGTCTCGGAAGCGGTTTACCGGTGCGGAACTGGAGTCCGAATTTCTCCACGACCGCTTTCAGCGTCTATGCTGTGGCATGAGAGAGGAACTTCAGAGCGAAGTCTTCTGCTACAACAAGGTCATTGAGGTGCCCATTTCCGTCAGCTGCCGGGTCATAGTGACGACTTGGGATCTGAGAGAGCCTCGATATCGCGGTATCGACAGCCCACGGATCGTTCGATGGCGTATGTGCTGTTGTCTGGAATTCCTCTCTATCACTGAACCCCACTAAAAATGCGGAGTTTACCTGTCAACATGAGATTTGGTCATGAGCGTTCTTTCTTGCTGTCGGCAGTTCGTTCAAATGCTGGAAGACATCGTCGATCTGCCAGGCTCCGGCGCTTTCGCTGAAGACAGCTGGAAACGGGCACAGCTAACTCGCCTCGTCCGAGGGGGAAACGATCGCAGGATTAAGGAACTGCGATCGGCACGTGAAAATGTCAAGAGTTATTGAGGAGCAGTGAAGGTCGAGAGGGGCGGGGGCGGAAGTTCGCTGCGACTTGAACGAATGACCGAAATGGGGGCCGCAAGTAGCCGAGCGGGCAATCCAATTGTATGTCCGCTTCCGCCATTTGTTGGCTCCTTTGCAGACATTCCCCTTCCGGCCCCAATCCGGTCATTTGACCGGACCGCAGCGAACAGCTGCATCCCGCCCAGAACTGATCCTTCCCCCACACCCGGGGAGTGCAATTATCCCGCCTTGGTTGCGAGGATTGCACCCATGGCAACCACCGTCAACTGTCCCCGTTTTGACACGTCCCTGATCGCCGCCGGTGAAGCCGTTGCTTTGCCTGAGACCAATGCGGCCTGGATCAAGCTGCTGCCCGCTGGCAGCTTCACATGCCGCGACGGTCGCGGCCCGTTTCATGCGGGTGACGCGGCTGCGCTTCAAGCCGTCCTCACCCAAACACAGAGCCTGCTCGCCACTATCGAGATGATGGTCGACTAGACGCCATGATTGCCTCGAAGAAGGAGCTTTGCTGATGACTGCACTCAGTACAGACCGGAACACCCGCGAACGATCCGGTGGCCGGCGCGAGTTCCCGGTGGCCGCTTCCTCGATTGTTTATGCCGGAGCGTTGGTGGCTCTGAATACCGGTGGTTTTGCAGTCCCCATGTCCACCTCAACCACACTGCTGGCTGTGGGTCGCTGCGAGGGTCGGATGGACAATTCATCTGGCGCGGATGGCGACCTGAATGTTCGTGTCGGTGTCGGCATCTACCGCTTTGCCAATTCCGCTGCCGCGGACGAGATCACCACCAGCGACATCGGCAAGACCTGTTACGGGGTCGATGACCAGACCGTGGCGCTCACCGATGGCTCCACCCCCAAGAGATCCGTCAACTCATTGGCAAAGGTCTGGAAGTTCGCCATCTCGCTGCTGCTGGACGGTTTCCAGCGGTCAATGAATGCGTCAATGGGATCAGACATGGCGGGCTACTCAACGATTTTTTTTACAACGTAGAATATACAAACAGAAACGACGTGTATTGGCTATCTCAGGGTTCGGCATAAGCATGCGGACTGGCCGGTCAACTTTCCTGCCTCTGACCTGAAAACGGAAGATCCGCCTGTAGTCGAACCTTGTCTATGCACCGGTCATTACGGGCCAGTCCAAACATCATCCTAAACATAAACCTCACGATTTTTGAAAACACCGCGCGTTTCTCAGTCCCGCGGTCGTGAATAGCCCCGTAGGACGGTGAGGGTTTGAAAGGACCCGCGGAGGCTAGATGTGCGGCTGTTGGTCGATGTTCTTTTAGAAGGAACTGGAGGGGATGTTTTATTCATAATGCTATCTCTGGTGTTGGAACAGCTCGATGTGGACGTCGCTTCATCCGGGCTTGATCGAAGGTGACAGTGCATATCCCTCTCGCGATCCATCTGAGGCTGCAGAAAGTTTTTTTGATTGCTTGCTCCAGGCTCTAATGAAGCGAAAACGTTCATTAGCGGACAGTGTCCTCTGGCCTCCTGAAAGTGACGATAATGAGGTGAAGGCGCTTTACGATGCGACCCTTGGCGCTGAGGACGTCGAGGCTGAAACAAGTGAGTTCGAAGACCTTAAACTCTTTGATTGCCCTGAGTTGTCTGTTCAGGAAATTGATAGCAACACAATTCGTGTCAGACCTACAAAGGGAGGTGCAAGTGTATTTGTTTCTACTGATGCGTCTCAAGCGCGTCGGGCGAACCTCGGTGACGGCGACGCCGCGGCAGTTTTGTTAACGATAGCGGAACAATTGAGTGTGGCCGAAAATGTTCCGTTGTCGGTTCTCGGCGGTACTGCGCTTTAGCCAGAGTATATATTGCCTGGATGATTTGGTCTCACTGTGGAGCGACCAGTGCCCCAATGAAATTGGATTTGATGGACCTAGCCATTGGCTAATTTTTCTCGGCCATGTTTGCTTGCCAACCAGAAACTCAATCCAAGGTGCATTCACCGTCCTTTTTTAGTCCGAGGACACGAAGTCTGTTTTCTGCACAATTGTCCTTTCAGAGAAATCCTATAAAAGTCCGCAATGGCTTATGTAAGCCGCTATTTAGCTGTTTCCGATATCGCGTCCAAGTCTTCGATCAAGAAGGAAGCTCCTGCTTCTCCACCTAGGAGGAAAACGACCGGCGGCTTTCCAATCCTTTTCGTCTTTAACTCAGCCAGGCGATCCCATCGTGGGTCAGTTTTGAGTATAAATTTTGCTCTGATTTTGGATGGTGGTTGGGATTTCAACGGACCACTTGCAGGTGTTGGAACTGATTTCTCTGGCGGTGAGGTTGTTTTTATATATTTATTTATTCTCTTGGTTTGGGTGTCGTCCGTGACACGTTTTGGTGGTCGTTCGTGGCACCTTGAAGCGCTTGACTTGGCACGTTTTTGGATTGTTTTGTCGCGTTCGGCACCTCTTTCGGTGAGCTTCTTGTTCAGTTTGGCACTTGGTTGCGCTCCAGATTTGGAGGCATTTTCATCGGTAAGGTGAACGAAGCGATAGCGGTTGTTCTGGCCGCGGCCTCGGGCTCGTTCAATGGACACATACCCGCATGCTTCGAGCTGCTTGGTTGCACGAATGACGGTTCGCTTACTCACCCCGGCTGCATTTTGAAGTGTCTCGATAGTCGGCCAGGCAAGGCTCGACCGCGTATTGAAATAATCGCACAGCACAATGCCGACGATCCGTTCATTCGAAGAGAGCCGTTGGTCGCGGGAGAGTTTGCTGATCCAGGATGCCTTGTCGCTATATTGGATGGCATAGCTATCTTTGCAGGCGTGCGCGGGTGTGGCCAGATGGGCGGTATTTTTCATTTCAGCCCCTCCAGAACACAACTGGGTGGGTTTGACACTTCTGCTGTAAGTATCTGACCTGTTGTAGAGGGTTTGACACTTTATGTATATTTAAGTATCTGTTTTTTTTGTTGTATTTCTGGATTGAAAATCCGCGTGTCGGTGGTTCAAATCCGCCTCCGGGCACCATTCATCTCATATTCCAGTCAGGTCAAATAGTAAGACCTTCCAGAATATTGCGTTTAGTGGTTTGGGAATGAATTCTCAGTCACGATCGGCAGACCGTAAATCCGAGTTCAGGTAATACCAACCTCGGCAGAGCAGCTCGCAGACAAACAGCAGCTGTTGAAGCAGGGTTGGTGCACAGTCGATTGTGCAATTTTTTCACGATCAGGGGCTTGTTGATCCAGCCAAATCGGCCAATATCCTTTTCAAAAGTAATCATCGATAACGCGCCTCACGGAGAAGCTGCAGAATGATCAAAATTCATGGCCGCACTACATCGGCAAATGTTCAACCGGTTGTCTGGTGTCTGGAAGAACTGGGTGTTCCCTATGAACGTCTGGATGTTGGCGGTCCCTTTGGCGGAACCGACACCAAAGAATATCTCGCCATGAACCCGTTCGGGCTCGTGCCTGTTCTGGAAGAAGACGGTCAGACAATCTCTGAAGCTGTCACGATCCTTCGTTATCTGATGCGCAAACACGGTGGGCACCCGAGCGATCCGATGGCAGCTGCGCAGATCGAACGCTGGGCGGACATGTCTCGTCAACATATTTATGGCGCACTGATCCCGGTCATTTTCTGGCAGACGGTCAGGGAAACAAAGGAAGACCGGGATTATCCGGCGATTGACAAGGCCGCCGCCACCCTCAAACAATCGATGACGATTGTAGAAGGCTTGGTCAAAGGCCCGTTCATTGGTGGCGACACGCTTAACTTGGCCGATTACCAGATTGGCGGCCTGCTTTATCGCTATTATGAACTTGAATTCGAGCGGGCAGATCTGCCTGGATTGCGTGCCTACTATGATCGGCTGTGTGAACGCCCGGCCTACCGCGAACATGTTATGATCGATTTCTGGGGCATGAAAGTTCCGGGCGCCTAATTCTGGCCCAAGACAGATTGAAGGCCGGGCATAACGCCCGGCCTTTTTCGTTTGAGAACGCCTCTGTCCCGCTGGTGAAATCATGCTATCCAGTTTCAAAGAGTGATGATCAATGGTTGAGGCAATATGAGCGCGAAATTCCCCTGGAGTGTCGAGACTGTCAAAAACCGTCTTGAGGCTGCCCTTGATAAATCTTCCGGGAACCCGACGGCTGAAAATGTTTTCCTCAAATGTCTGGAAACGCGCGCGCGATCACAAGTCAAAACCTCTGCAAAGGGCGACCATCCTCTTGCCGGAGCGCTGATCAGTCTGAAAGCGCTGTTTGATGTCAAAGGTCAAGTCACGACATCAGCCACCAGGGTATTGCTGAATGATCGTCCTGCTGACAGAGATGCTGTTGTTGTCAGACGGCTGGAAGAGGCTGGCAGTGTGTTTGTCGGTCTGACCAATATGTCCGAATTCGCGTATTCTGGCCTTGGTCTCAACCCGCATTATGGCACACCTCAGAACGTCCTTTATCCCGGTTGCGCACCTGGCGGATCGACCAGCGGCGGCGCGGTCTCGGTTGCACTCGGGATTTGTGATGTGGCGATCGGCAGTGACACCGGCGGGTCCTTGCGCATCCCGGCCGCTTTCAATGGCATTGTCGGCTTCAAACCAACACAAAGATCGGTGCCGATGGATGGCGGTAAACCGCTGTCTTGCAGCCTCGACAGTTTCGGACCCATCGCACGGACCGTTGAGGAATGCGAGTTGGTTTGGCAGGTCATGTCCGGCCATGATCCAGTCGCGGCCAAGCCTCAAAAACCGCGTTTGATTGTGCCGACTAACTTCGGATTTGACGAGATAGATGCTCGCATTTTGAAGGGTTTCAAAGAGGTTGTGAGGCGTTTGAAAAATGCAGGGATCGAGGTGCTGGAAAAGGCTGTTCCCTCAATTGATCTCTATGCTGATGTACCGCCCTGGCATATGACAGCCGTGGAATCGCGTGGCTGTTATGAAGAGCATTATCAAGCGACACCGGACCGGTTCGACCAAAGGGTTCTTGCCCGGATGGCGTTGGCCGATAAATTGTCAGCTGTCGAGTATCGCCAGTCCCTAAACAGGCGCGCTGCCTTGATCAAAGCGTTCGATGAAGACATGGGCGATGACATTCTGCTGCTTCCGACAACGCCAAACATGCCTCCGAAGATTGAAGACTTGGCCGATGATGAGACCTTCAACAAACAGAACCTTCTGGCTTTGCGTAATACATCACTCGGAAACATCGCCGACGCCTGCAGCATCGCATTGCCTTACGAAAACGACGGCCTGGTTCTGAGCGCGATGTTGACTGCCAGGGGCGGATCGGACGAGTATCTGCTTGCCTGCGCCAAGTCGGTGGAGATGGCGTTGAAGACCAAATAGAGGCTGTATCGACGCGGCAACGTTAGTTGGTTTGCGCGTCCGGTTGCGTGGTGCCAGTATCCTGCCGGTGCATCTTCGGTGAGGGCGAGGGGCCTGTGTCGAAGCGCACGTTTGCCGTTCTTGTAACAGGGCGGCGCATGGAGACGTTCTCGCGGCTTTCCCGCCAGACCACAAACATGCCGGATGAAATGATGACGACTGAACCCAAAGCGACATAAAAATCCGGTGTTTCGTAAAAGAAAAACACACCGAAAAACGTCGCCCAGAGCATCTGGCTGTATTGCAGTGGAGCGACCACCGCAGCAGGGGCGGCCCTATATGCGAAGATGACGCAAAGCTGCGCAATGACGGACAGAAAGCCAACAGAGGCCATAAGGCCCAGATCCGGCAGGGAAACAGGCCTGTAGACGCTTGGCATCAGCAATGACATGACAATCAACGAAGCTGTCATCGGGTAAAGAATGAGAACTGCCGAGCGTTCTTCACCACCGATCTTGCGGATCAGAATGGATGCCATTGAGCTGGCACAAGCCGCGACAAGTGCGGCGGCATGTCCAAGAGTGAAGTCACTGACGCCGGGGCGCAGAACAATCATAACTCCGATCAGACCGACAATCACTGCAGCCCATCTCTGGAAGCGAACTGTCTCGCCAAGCAGTGGTACGGAAAGCGCAGTGACCAGCAAAGGCGTTGCAAACAGAAGGGCGTAGACTTCTGCCATCGGAAGCGTTGTGAACGCATAGAACGCGCAGGACATGGCGACAATGGCGAGGCCAGAGCGCAGCAGCACAAGCCAGGGATGATGCGGCCGAAAATTGTCGACTGCACGGTCGGCCAGCATGATGATCGACATCGGGACGAATGCGAACAGCATCGAAAAGAATATGATCTGAAAGACCGAATAGGAGCCGCCAAGCGATTTGATAATGGCGTCATGTGTGGAGAAGATTGCAAAAGCCAACAGCGCGAAGCCAAAGCCTCTCAGCGTGGTTGTCATAATGGGCGACCTTCTCAATATCTGTACGACGTCACAATCCGGCTGGACTGAGTACGCTCAGGAGCGAACGATAAACCGACGGCGAAGAAATTCCCGCTGCGGCGATTCAAATCGATTAGATATCAGAAAAGAGATTGTGACCAGTGGGCAGCTGTAAGTCTCAACGCATGAAATACAGGCCCATCGCCAGCGCTTCGATCGTTAGACGAAGACGCGTGCCAGTGTGGCCACGGCAAGGGCGGTTGCCGCCCTTTTTGGGCCAGCGAAGGTGGAGGTCGTCTGCCCGGGAACACTCAAGTTTACTCGATTGAGGTCTGATGCATCGAGCTCATCAAGGTCTGCGGATTTGGCGGCTTCTTCTGCTGAGAACCGGACATCATCAATCATCCGGACAAGATGTTGCCAGATCTGAAGCGGCGGTGCGTCATCCGTGCTGCGCCAGCGAGATATTTCATCTTCAGACACATTCAAAGCAACCGCAGCTTCATTGGCAGAGAGGCCAAGATAGTCAACTATATCACTGAAATTACTCATTTATACTCCGATTTTCCAGCCTGGCTGGTTAAGCTGAAGAAGATATATTGCACTGCAATATAACAAAAAGAAAGCCTATTGCAGAATCTGAGTTAACTTGAGCACGACCATATGATGCCTTCCTCAACGGCTTTTTCGATTCCCTTTCCTTGTATTGGCAGTTCTGTCGAGCCAGTTCAGTGCAGCTTGAAAGCGACCTTCGCCTAACCGTCAATTAACTGAAATTTCGAGAGAAAATTGATATCCGTGGAAAACGGGAGCCTGCCCAAATGTCGGGTGCGGATAATGGTAAGTTTATGCAACGAACCACCCTGTCCAATAAAACGTCGCCGGACCTCTTTGATGAAATTCAAGGGAAAATCCTTCATTGCAATCGTTTTGACACCTGAACCGCCCTATGAGGACTGGTTTCAGGAAGTCGACCGCATAGTTGCGCGCACTCCGGGGTTTTTCATTGATCGGCCGATCATTCTGGATGTACGCGGCACCAAGATCCCGATTGAAGATCTCGAAATGCTGCTTGCCGGGCTGACACAGCGTTCCGTGCGTGTCATGGGTATCGAGGGTGTTGCAGGTACGCGACTGAAACCGGGTATGCCGCCAAGTTTCGGTGGCGGACGGCTAACGTCAGATGTTGAAGTTCCAGATCCTGATGCCGAAGGCGCAAAACCGACGGTGGCTTCAAAACCGTCGAAAGACAAAGAAGTCACCGGAACTACCGTGAATAGCAAAGCAGATAACGTCATTTCAAACGGCGCAGCCACCGGGACCACTTCTGGCCCTGCTGCTGTGTTCGAAGGATCTTCGATTGTCATTACTGAGCCTGTTCGCTCTGGCCAAAGCATTATGCATCCGGATGGTGATGTCACTGTAATTGGCTCGGTGAGTTCCGGGGCGGAGATCATCGCTGGCGGATCGATTCATATTTATGGCGCCTTGCGGGGACGGGCTCTTGCAGGCGTTTCCGGGAAAGACTGCGCCCGGATTTTCTGTTCCAAGCTGGACGCGGAATTGGTCTCCATCAATGGGCTCTACAAGGTGGCCGACGATTTTGATGGAGCCTTGCGCAATTCACCGGCACAGATCCGCTTTGAAAACGAGACTCTGGTCTTTGAACAACTGAACTAACCATGGTTCGGCAGCCTATAAGGCGCGCTGTACCAACAACAAACGGGACGAACACCATGAGCAACGCAACAGTCGTTGTGGTCACGTCAGGCAAGGGCGGAGTAGGCAAAACCACTACATCCGCAGCCATTGCGTCGGCGTTAGCCAAAGAAGGTTACCAGGTCTGTGCCGTCGACTTTGACGTGGGCCTGCGCAATCTGGACCTGATCATGGGCGCGGAACGACGTGTTGTGTTCGACTTAGTCAACGTTGTGCGCGGTGAAGCTTCGATCAAGCAGGCGCTGGTCCGCGACAAGAAGCTGGACAATCTGTTCCTGCTTCCGGCCTCGCAAACCCGCGACAAGGATGCCTTGACCGAAGAAGGTGTAGAAAGTGTCATCAACGAACTGCGCATGTATTTCGACTGGGTGATCTGCGACAGCCCGGCCGGGATCGAACGAGGTGCAACGCTTGCCATGCGACATGCGGATGAAGCGATCATCGTTTCCAATCCGGAAGTCTCGTCTGTGCGCGACTGTGACCGAATTATCGGGTTGTTGGATGCCAAGACTAAAGTCGCCGAAGACGGCGGCCGGATGCCCAAACATCTAATGATCACCCGCTATGATACGGAACGCGCCAAGAGTGGAGATATGCTTGCGACAGATGATGTCGTCGACATTTTGTCTGTTCCGCTGATCGGTGTGGTGCCAGAAAGCAAGGATGTCCTCAAGGCGTCCAACGTTGGCCTGCCGGTAACAATGTCGGATGAAACGTCGCCTGCGGCTCGCGCCTATACAGAAGCGACCCGTCGTCTGCTGGGCGAGAACATTCCTGTAACCATTCCTGAGGAGAAGAAAAGCCTGTTTGGCAAGATCTTCAAGGGGAGGGCGGCATGAACATCCTGAGCCTCTTTGGCAAAAGAGGTGAAAATGCCTCTGCTTCTGTTGCCAAAAACCGGCTGCAAATACTTCTGGCGCATGAGCGTGCAGACCACGGATCGGACGCTGCGTTGATTTCCAATCTGCGCGAAGACATTCTGGCCGTGGTAGCCAAACGGTTCGACATTGATCCCAATGCCGTGCGACTTGAAATGGATCGCTCAGAGGGTGTCACGACGCTCGGTATCGATATCGAACTGCCACCGGCAGCCAAGGCGTCCTGATTTCCCAATCATAAGAGCCGGCCTTTGGGCCGGTTCTTTCTTGGCAACTCAGTGAGTACTCAGGTTCTGAATGGTCGTTGTCAACCTTTCTCCAAGGGCGCGGACCCGGCGCGGCTGGGCACGCCCCGGCGGAAACATCATCTGAAGTGTGCGTGGTGACGGTGCATAATCGGCCAGCACTTCTTTCAGGACACCGCTTTTGAGCGCGGGACCGACATCCAGTTCCGATTTCATGGCGATGCCGTATCCGGACAAGCACCATTGACGGACCAGGGCGCCGTCATTCGAGATCCTGTTTCCTGAGACCGTCACGATCTGCTTCATGGCATCTGGTCCGAACTTCCAGACATTGTCGAGCGTTTGACCGAACCGCATCAACAGACAGTTGTGGTGCTTCAGATCCACGGGCTTTTTAGGGGTGCCGTGTTGTTCAAGATAAGCAGGTGTTGCGCAGACAATCCGCTGAACCTGCGGCAGACTGCGAATTCTCAAGGTGCTGTCCAGAATGTCGCCAAACCTTAGAGCCAGATCAAAACCCTGGCCGACGAGATCGACATACCCATCGGATAAATGAAGCTCGACGGAAATGGCTGGATGTTCGGCAGTGAACTCGGCAATTACGTCGGATACAACAGTGCGGCCAATGTCGCTCGGAGCACTGATCCGGATCGGACCAGACAGGGTTTCTGCGCCAAACTTGATCCGTGTTTCCAGGTCTTCAACTTCGCCCAGAACCAGCTTGGCGCCCTCGACGAGGGTGCGGCCTTCTTCTGTCAGGCTGAGCGCTCGTGTGGTCCGGTTGAGCAGCACCACGCCATAGTGCGTTTCCAGTGCTGCCAGTCGCTCGGACACAGTTGTCGGTGACAGCCCGGCTTCGCGCCCAGCGGCAGCCATGCTGCCTTTTTCGACAATCTTCAAAAACAGCGAGATGTTATCGATTAGCATTATACGGTAATTCCGGATTATGAATTCTGATTTTGCCCGTTTATCCGGCAATTACAAGAGGCTACATCAGGCTCATTAAAACTGAGGAACCCACCCGATGTCCAAACTGACCATCGTTGCCAACATTCACGCCAACCCTGACAAGATCCAATTGGTGAAGGTTGAACTGGAAAAACTGATTGCCGTGACCCGCGCAGAAAATGGTTGCGTCCAGTACGACCTTCATCAGGACAATGATAACCCGGCCCATTTCCTGTTTTTCGAAATCTGGGAAAACCGTGAACTGTGGCAGGTCCATATGAATGCGCAGCATTTGAAAGACTATATGGCCGCCACCGAGGGCGCTGTTGCCGAGTTTACTGTCAATGAAATGACACAGGTCGGCTGAGCAGACCAGTCAAGACACATGATGTTGGCTCAAGGCCGCCGATAATATTTCCAGGAGACTTCCCATGAAAGCCGTCGCGCTCACCCACTATTTGCCTATCGAAGATCCGAAATCCTTTGTAGATGTCGATCTGCCAAAGCCGAGCCCGGAAGGTCGGGATATTCTGGTTGCTGTCAAAGCGGTGTCGATCAATCCGGTCGACACCAAAGTACGGGCTCCCAAAGATACCGTCGAAGAAACCCCGCGTGTGCTCGGCTGGGACGCCAGCGGCGTTGTTGAAGCTGTTGGTCCGGATGTCACGCTCTTCAAAGCTGGCGATGAGGTCTATTACGCTGGCGATATCACCCGGTCTGGAACCAATTCCGAATTCCAGTTGGTCGATGAACGCATCGTTGGTAACAAGCCGAAAAGCTTGAGTTTTGCAGAATCCGCGGCCCTGCCGCTGACAACCATCACGGCCTATGAGTCCTTTTTCGACCGTCTCGGTATTGACCGTGATGGCGGAAATAAAGGCGAGAGCATCCTGATCATTGGCGCTGGCGGCGGTGTCGGATCTATCGGCATACAGCTGGCAAAAGCAGCTGGCCTGACGGTAATCGCGACGGCCTCACGGCCGGAAACAACTGCATGGGTGAAGGATCTGGGGGCTGATCATGTGGTCAATCACCGTGAACCGATGGCCGGGCAGGTTCGTGCGCTTGGCATGCAGTTTGTCGATCACATCGCGATCTTCAATGACATGCGCCACTTCGAGACCGCAGTCGATCTCATCCGCCCGCAAGGTGCCATCGTCACCATCGACAACACGGATAGTCCAATGCCGATGGCTGACATGAAGGTCAAGGCTGCCAGCTTGCACTGGGAATTCATGTTCACCCGAGCCATGTTCGAAACCCCTGACATGATCGAACAGCACAAACTGTTGACCTATGTAGCAGGTGAAATCGATGCGGGCCGGATACGAACAACGCTCGATAAAGTGTTATCGCCGATCAACGCGGAGAACATCCGTGCCGCCCATGCATTGATCGAAACTGGCACTGCCAAAGGCAAGGTAGTCGTCGAAGGCTTCTGAGAAAGCGTTGCGATGAACCGATAGCTTGCTCATGTGGCTCCGGGTCTGGTCCGGGGCCATTTTCTGTTTGTTTGGCTCAGAATGGCAGGGCGAGCTGGATCTGTCGCGGTGCCCCGACAAACTTCTCGAATGTCTTTTTCATCCGTTTTTCCGCATGCAGGACGACCAGAGCTGCTGCCCGGGCATCTTCGCCAGCGTCATGGTGATTGAATTCCAGTCCCAATTCGTCTTTGAGACGCGCCAGGCCATAACCGCCATTGGCTTTGAATTCAGGCCAGGCTGTCTTTGCAATTGAAATACTGTTGCTCCAGTTGAGATCAGGTGAGCGCAGCCTTGCAGCCTTGCAAGCCGCTTCAATGGCCGTCTTGTCGAAATTGCTGTGTTGAACCAGATAATTCGTTTCAAGCAGCGGCAGCAGCTGGTGCCAGAATTCGGCAAAGGTTGGTGCGTCGGAAACGACTTCTTCATCAATACCATGCAGTTGAATGTTGAACGGTTCGAACGGCATTTCCGGATTGATGTAGGTCGCAAACGTCAGGATGTGATTGTCTTCGCCCACACAAGCGATACCTATCTGGCAGATGCTGGCGCTGTCTCCGCAGGAGGTTTCCACATCCAGGGCAATGAAACGAAAATATCCTTTTGGAACGTCAACGACAGGTGTGTAGGAGCCATTCATTTTTGTTCTTGTTATCCTGCACGTGTCGCTGAGCGGAAATCGCTGGGGCTGACTCCGGTTTTCTTTTCAAACATCCGGCTGAAGGCTGTCCGGCTGGCAAAGCCGACCGTGCGCGCAATCCGTTTGACCGGCAAATCACTGTCACGAAGCAATACACCTGCCTGCCGGATTCTCAAGTCCCGCAAAAGCTCAATCGGGCCGCTGCCATAGGCCTCTGTAAAGCGCTGGGCAAAGGCCGACCGGCTCATACCGACGCTTGTCGCCAAACTTTCGACTGTGTGGTCTGAGCCGGGTTCATCCAGCAACGCCTGAAGGGCACCCCAAACGGTCGGATCTTTCAAGGCGGCCATCCAGCTGCGCATGCAAGGTGTTGATCAGGTGATCCTGGCCGGGATGTCAGCAAACCTTTGCACAGAAAGCCATATGCGCGAATTGCTGGGGCAGGGTATTGAAGTGGCAGTTATCCGCCACGCAACAGCTGCTGAAAAGCTTCCGGACGGCGACGGTTACCAGGCCACCATCATCAACTTCCGCTACATCGCCAACGTGGTTTGGACGACAGAAGAGGTGGTCTCGAAAATCCGCGCCGCCGGCTAATGGCGGCCGAGGGCAACGCGTTTAGGAGTGTGCACTGCTTGTCGCATGAGTAAGATCCAGCAGTTTCGTTCTTTCTGTGCGGGGACGACCGGCAGATAAACGAAAAACGGCGAAGCTTCGCCCCGCCGTTTAATCTCAATCGAGATTATAGTTCTAATTGCGCCAAGCGCTAATTAGACAAGCTCAATCGTGCTGACAGCTGTTTTTCCGCTACGGGAATCAACTTCTGTTTCGAAAGAAACTTTGTCGCCGTCGGAAAGAACGCTGATGCCAGCGCGCTCAAGAGCGGTCGCATGAACGAAAACGTCCTGCTGGCCGTTGTCAGGCTGAATGAAGCCGAAGCCTTTTTGACTGTTGTAGAATTTTACTGTTCCAGTGGTCATTGAACTACCTTTCACCAATGATTTGCACTTTGAATGGTTCACGAAAACCTGTGTCCATTCCCTGTAGTCGATTTATGTAGAAATGCCTGAAAAGTGCGCGGCCATCAAAGATGGGCGAAGTAGTCAAGAAGTCTGACAAAAGTCGATGCAGGGCTCAATAGTCCCAAATTGGGTAGAAAGCAAGGCGTGAGTGTCAATTCTTGTCGGAATTTTGTAAACGCGCTGCGCTGTAACGGGACCCAACTGGCTGCAAATGTGAAGGAATTTCCTAACCTTAAGCTCGTTGTCGCTTATAGTGACTGAGAACAACGCCATTATCCGAGGTTTGTGATTTTTCCAGCTTCAGGTTCAATGGAAACGCCATGGTGCCGAAAAGACGGTGTCCGGTTCCCAAAACAACCGGAAAAGTCAGAAGACGAAACTCGTCCACCAGATCATGGGCGATCAAGGTCTGGATCAAGTCCGTACTGCCGTGAACCTGCAGTCTAGGGCCATCTTCCGATTTGATTCGTTTGAGGGCCTCGATTATGTCGCCATTTATAATCTCCGAGTTTTGCCATTTCGCTTCTGTGAGTGAAGACGACGCAACATATTTAGGAGAGGTGTTCAGCAATTCTCCGTGGGCGGTCTTTGACGTGGTCGGCCAGTGCGCAGAAAACATTTCATAGGTCTTGCGGCCAAACAGAAAAGCAATCGGCGCCTCCATGAAATTGGCGTTGACCAGTTTCATTGCACCTTCAAGGTAATCAGCGGCCCACCCGCTATGTTCGAAACCGCCTGAGGTGTCTTCGTCCGGCTGAACCGGACCCTGTGAAACACCGTCCAGTGTGACGAATGACAGAACTGCAATCTCTCTCATATTTTTCATCCTGACGCCTCGCTGTCCTCTCGGACTGTGCAAGGCTTTGCAAAAGTGAAGTGATCGCTTGACTATTATGAGTGTAGCTCGTATTAGTCAAGCGATCACTTCACTAACATGGAGGCGGTGTTGACAGGTTTAAGTCAAACGTTCGCAGCTTTAGGCGATGAAACGCGCAGGGCAATTCTCGCGCAACTCATGGAGGGCGAAGTTCCGGTCTCGGATCTGGCAAAACAACACGACATGACGTTGACCGGTGTTTCCAATCACCTCCGCGTTCTTAACGAGGCGGGTTTGTTGATCGTCGAAAAGCGGGGTCGCACACGTTTTTGCAGTATCAATTCAAGAGCCTTGAAAGACGCTTCTGACTGGCTGGATGACTATCGCAGCTTCTGGACACGTCAGCTCGACAATATGGCGCAGGTCCTGACCAATCGGGATGAAGCGTAATGCAATTCGTGATAACGGAATTGGGAGCCGATCCCATTGTTGTCGAGGCCTATATTGCGGCGCCCCCAGAGGTTGTTTATGGAGCCTGGACGGATCCTGAAATTGTCATGAAGTGGTTTGGGCCAAAGCCCGGGACACTTTTGTCTGCAGACATTGATCTGCGAGTTGGAGGGGCATGGCGTTTTGTAATGAGCGATGACGGCGTCGAAACGATGGGATTTGAGGGTGACTATCTGACAATTGACCCCAATCGCCGCCTTGTTCTGAACTGGTCAAAATTCACCAAATCTCCAGGGCAATACGCTGCGACCCCAATGTCCAGAGTTGATATCGTCTTGTCGCCAAAAAGATCAGGGACTGATATCCGCATTGTCCATTCTGAGATAGACGACGAGAACATGCGGAGAGGCTTTACCGGTGGGTGGGAACACGGGATTTCAAACCTGTGCGCCTTGTTCGGGTAAGCACTCCCTCAGGACCGCTGGCAGGTTTGAAGGCGATTCCGGCGACACTTGGAAAATAGGGACTTTACCGGCGGCAGAAATCGACAAACTGTCTAAGGAAATGTCTCAGTTTCTGCTCGTTTCCCGGTTTCTGAAAATATTCGGAAATTTCCTCAGGGGTTCGTTTCATCAGGTCAAATCGGACGAAAATATTTCGGTTAAAGCGATCGCTGACAGTCGACAGGACCGTTCTGAGTTGATCAAGCATATCGTCGCCCCGGTGGGAGGCGTGTAGCAAAACGATGGGTTTTGAGATGATTTCGTCGCGGGATACCAGCCAGTCAATCGCGTTCTTGAGGCCGCCGGGTATCGACCGGACATATTCCGGACTTGAGGCAATTATTCCGTCACATTCCCTGATGAGGCTGGTGAGATGTTGAACCTGATCTGGTAGCGGGCCGTCTTCAAGATCTGGCGTGAAGACAGGAAGCCGTGCGACATCGGTGTAGACATGAATTGAATATTCGGAAGGTGCCACACGTGCCAGCGAGCGAAGCAATTCCGTATTGGTGGAGTTTTGTCGTCCGCTGCCGGACACTGCAAGAAAGTTCATGGTTTCTCATCAAGGCCGCTGCAGACAAAGTCAACAAGCAGCACAGATTTCAGATACGGATGTTAATCATCCATTTACCATAATCGTGTTGCTTTCATTTCTTGCAGATATTGAATTTTCCCGATTCAAGATTGCCGATGAAAGGACGCGGTTATGGCGTTGAAACTGAGCCGACGCAGCTTTGTTGCCGCACTACCGCTTTTGCTCGCGGCATGCCAGAGCCAAAAAGGCGCTGCCGTTCAGGCTGGCCTCAATCCACTGGCCGATGGAACACCAGATTATGCGTCTGCCTATGCGCCTGTGCGTGATGGCGGGTTCTCGCTTCCGGGAATCCAGTATCAGAATTTCGATACGCGGTATCTTCGCCAGTCCGTCTATTACCCGTCGCGTTATCCGACCGGGACCATCGTTGTCGACCCGAAGAAAAAGTTTCTTTATTTGATCCAACCCGGTGGCCGCGCCATTCGGTACGGGATTGGTGTAGGACGGGCCGGTTTTGCCTGGAACGGCGAAGCAACAATTCGATTCAAGCGTCAATGGCCCAAGTGGTTTCCACCGGACGAGATGATTGCCCGTGATCCCAAGCTCGAGAAATACCGGGACGGTCAGGCTGGCGGTCCGCGCAACCCTATCGGCGCGCGCGGTCTGTATCTCTGGCAGGGCAACAAGGACACTCTCTACCGCATCCACAGCACCAATGCGCCTAGCAGCATCGGCACCAATGCCTCAAGCGGCTGCATCCGCATGTGGCATCAGGACATCATCGATCTCTATGATCGGGTGGAGCTTGGTACCAAGGTGATCGTGAAAGGCTAGGATTGACCGGGCAGGCGTGACGCTTTTATAATCGTGTCTTATTGCCTGGTTTAAATCGGGCGCCTATCAATCCTTGAAGGCCCAAGTTGATCCCGAAGTTTGAGTCGTACGTAATCTGCACGTCTCCGCGCAGCGGTAGCACCCTCCTGATAAAGCTCCTGGCGGCCACAGGTGTGGCGGGAAACCCATCGTCACTCTTTCATAGCCCAACCCTTGACGGATGGCTGAACCATTTCGACTTGAAACCGGGCACTTCAAGTCCCGAGCGCGACGTCCTGGCGATGATTTTCCGGGCAGCGCTCAAAGAGGGCAGTCGCGACACGGGAATGTTTGGCTTACGTCTTCAAAGGCACAGCTTCGACTTTTTCGTTGAAAAGTTGGCGGTTATTCATCCTGATATACCGAACGATCGGGCACGGATAGAAACCACCTTCGGACAAACCCTGTTCATCCATCTGACGCGGCAGGACAAGGTTGCGCAGGCCGTTTCTTATATGAAAGCCGAACAGTCCGGCCTATGGCACGTCGCTCCTGATGGAAAAGAATTGGAACGTATCGGGGCACCGAACAAACCGAGCTACAATGGCGCCAATCTCAAGGCGAACTATGATCAGTTTACTGTCTATGATCGAGACTGGAACACATGGTTCGAGAGCCAGAGTATTCAGCCGTTTCGAATTACCTATGACTCACTGTCTTCCGATCCAAACGGGATTTTGGGCGATGTCCTGGAGAAATTGGGCCTCGATACAGGTGCTGCTGAGGGAATTGTTCCGGGTACCGCGAAACTGTCTGACGCAAACAGTCAGGAATGGTCCACCCGTTTCCGCGCCGAATACGACATTATTTGACTTTCAAGCCATTGATGACCGCGAGTCCCTGCATGGCTAGGCAGTATCGAACGCGTTAAACGTTTTTTGCATCCGCTGAGGATCCGCGCGCATGCCTGTGAAAAGCTCGAACGCCTTGACCGCCTGGAACACTGCCATCCCGGATCCGGGCAAGACACGACACCCGAGACGTCGGGCATTGCTCAACAGTTCGGTTTCCAGCGGGAAATAGACAATATCGGCGACCCAAATATCCGACCGCAGTAGATCCTTCGGGAAAGGTGAACCGGGTAATTTGGTCATGCCGACGGGACTGGCGTTGACAACCCCCGATAGAGTGTCCGCAGATTTCTGGTCTAGCGACGAAATTGCTTCGACCAGGACATCTGGACGGTTGGCGCAGATGAGTGCTGCCAATTGTTCTGCTCGCGCGAAATCGACATCATGGATTTTCAGGTGCTGAACACCGCAGTCAGCCAATGCATGGGCGACTGCACCTCCGGCACCGCCCGCGCCAATCAGCAGCACGTTTTCGACGTTTGCGCCGGTCATGTTCACGCGGAAACTTTCAGCAAAACCCCAGTAATCCGTATTGTGGCCAATGCGCCTTCCATCGCGAAACAGGACAGTGTTCACTGATCCGATGGCAGAAGCTTCCGGGGAAAGTTCATTCAGCAGCGACAGCACCGCGACCTTGTAAGGGTAGGTGACGTTGAGGCCGTCATATCCAGCCTTTTCTGCTGTTCGCAGGATGTCATTCAGGGACTGGTCTTTGAGCGGGAACTCATCAACATCGAGGATCTGGTAATCACAGCGCAAATTCTGGGCCCGGGCTTCCGCCATATGCATTTTAGGGGTGCGGGATTGCGTGATGCCGCGGCCAACCAGTCCGAGCAGAAATGCACCTTTTATAGTCGTCACTCTGCGCCCGCATCCACGTTGGTATCCGCAATCTTCTTGGCCCATTCTTTGGAGACTTTTGAAAGCGGAAGAAGGGCCTGATAAACCTCGGCTCCGAATTCCGTTACCTGATAACCACCATCCCGGTGGGTCACAAAACCGGCAGCCTTGAGTTCCTTTAGGCGGGAGTTGAGCACGGCAGGGGAGATGCTTTCACAGAATTCCTGCAGGCCCCGAAACGTGCAAGGGCCATGCTCATACAGCTGCCAGAGCACACCCATGGCCCAGCGACGACCCAGTAGGTCGAACATCGCCATGATCGGGCTGCCGCTGCGCGATCCGCGAACGGCCTTGCCGGGAACCGGTATGTCAGACACGGTATCTCCTGTTGCTATGTTAATGATAGCGCGCTATCGTATGCATAGCAATTTACGGAGTTGATGGATTGAACGCAAAGGAATTCTTGTTGTGGGCGCTGCTGGCAACCCTTTGGGGCAGTTCGTTCCTGGCAATCAGTATCGCTGTTCATGACTATGATCCCGCAATACTTGTTGCCGGGCGGATGGTGATTGGAGCCGTTGTGCTGACGGCAGTCCTGTTTATCAGTGGTAGTAATCTCAGGCTGGGCGCGCGTGGATGGGCAATAGCCGCCGTCGTCGGGGCATCGGGAAATGTCTTGCCGTTCCTGCTGATCAGCTTTGCCGAGCAAACGGTCAATTCAGGGCTGGCCGCGTTGATCATGGGTTTTGCGCCAATCGTGACCCTGGCACTTGCGCCTTTGATCCACCACGAAGAGACACTGGGTAAAACGAAAATTCTTGGCGCGATTGCGGGGTTTGCCGGAGTTGTCGTTCTAGTCGGTCCGGATGCTGCGCAAGGGATATCTGCGGAGCTTGTCCCGCAACTGGCGCTTGTTCTGGCTGCGCTGTGTTACGCTTTCACCGCTCTCTTCTCGCGCCGCTTTCCTTTCCCGAATCCGATGCAAATGGCAGCCGGTTCCGTTTTGATCGGAGCGCTGGGCATGATGGCCGTGTCCGGCGTCGAGCTGTTTACCGGAGACAGGCCGGATCCGACTTCACCGGGTTCCCTGGCTATCATCTATCTCGGGCTCGGCCCAACGGCACTGGCAGCCTTGATCTATTTCTACCTGATTCCGCGCATCGGTGCGACGCGTCTGCAACAGGTAAACTACTTGGTGCCGGTCATTGGGACGGTGCTCGGGATTGCGATCCTGGGCGAGCGGCCGGAATGGACAACTTGGGCAGCGCTTCCGTTGATCCTGCTTGGTGTCTATTTGGTATCGAAAAAGGAAGCCAAGCCAGTGACGCGCGAAGCCCCGGCGTCTGCCTGAACGGCTACCGCAGCCATTTGCACCTCTTATGTACAACTTCCGCAGCCGCTGGAATTGACGTCCCATGGCTCGTCGCAGACAGTGCCGGTTATGGATAGGTCAGATTAAAGATGCCGGAAAGCCTTGAATGATTTTAGCACTCTCCGTTGCGGCGGCGTATATTCTGACCAACATCGACGCGCTGTTTACGTTTTTGGCGCTGGCCTCGGCAGGCAGGTTTGCGACCGCATTGATCGGGTTTCTGGTCGTCCAGGTGGTGGTGATCATCGGAGCGTTTGCGCTTGGTGGCGCAGCAGCAACCCTGACGCCTGCAGATCTTGGATTGCTTGGAATAGTTCCTGTGGCTCTCGGGTTTCGGGAAATCCTCAAAAACAGGCGCAGACCTCAAGAACCGGCGACATCAGCTCTAAGGCCGAGTTCGGTATTGGGCGGCATTACGATTTTTCTGGCGCTCAGCACAGACACTTTTGTCCTGATGTCAGCCTTTTTTGCCGACACCAGAGCCGACCTGCAGCATTGGGTTCTTCTAGGCTGCATTGTTGCAGTGGCAATGCTTTTGTTCCTGGGGCTGGGTTTCAGCCGTGTTTTGAAACCAACAGCGCAGACAGAACGGTTTTTCGCGCGCCTGGCCCCGCTCGTCATGATCGCAGCTGGTGTCTACATCCTGATGGACACGCAGACGGATATGCTCTGAGTAGGCCGCTTTGCTCGGTCCATCATCCCATGGCTTGGCCATGGGATTCATTCCGCTCCAGATCAATTCGATCAACCATGCTTGAGCTGCCGTCAGGGTGTCGATTGCCGGATCAAGTCCGGCAATGACGAGGGAAGGGGCGGGAACCTAGCTTCAATCTTCGTAGACGATCTCGCGGGTTTCTCTAAACGTAACCTCCGAGAATTTCTCGGTGACGTGACCAATTTCCCAGGCGTTCTTGAACAGGAATACCGGTTTGTCGTCGCGGTCATTGGCGATGGACATTCGGTGGGCTTCGATCATCTTCTGCAAGGTTAGCTGATCTGTCTCGATCCAGCGGGCCGTGGTGTAGGGCACCGTCTCGAAGCCGATATCTGTGCCGTATTCTGCGTGCAGCCGGTCGACAACAACGTCGAGCTGAAGAGCGCCGACCACACCGACAATCCAGTTTGATCCCAGATCAGGCTTGAAGATTTGAACAAGGCCTTCTTCGGCGAGATCCTGCAGACCCTGACGCATCTGTTTGACGCGCATGGTATCGCCCAGGCGGACCCGGCGCAGGATTTCCGGCGCAAAGGCCGGCAGACCGGTGACATGGATGTTCTCGCCCTCGGTCAACGTGTCGCCAACACGCAACTGGCCGTGGTTGGGCACGCCGATGACATCGCCCGGATAGGCGGTTTCGGCAATTTCCCGTTCTTCGGCAAAGAAGAATATCGGCGCAGTCACGGCAATCTGTTTGCCAGCGCGCACATGTTTCAGCTTCATGCCGCGTTTGAATGTGCCTGAGCACAGGCGCACAAAGGCAATCCGGTCCCGGTGTTTCGGGTCCATATTGGCCTGAACCTTGAATACAAAGCCGGTGACCTTGTTTTCTTCCGGCATGATGGTTCGCCCGCCAGTTGCTGGCTGGGAATGCGGCGGCGGGGCATAGGCGGCGATGAAATCGAGAATTTCCTCGATGCCGTAGTCGCGCAGAGCCGAGCCGAAGAAAACCGGCGTCAGATGGCCTTCCAGAAAGCTTTCCTGATCAAAAGCGGCATAACCTTCGCTGCCCAGTTCAACGTTCTCGGTCAATTCGTCCATGATCCGGTCAAAAGCAAATTCCGTCAGCGCCGGGTCATCCAGACCGGAAACATCCTTGGTCTGCGTATATGCGCCACCACGTTCACCGTCAGATGTGTGAAACTGCTTCTTCTGCCAGTCATAGACACCGAAGAAATCCGATCCCATGCCGACCGGCCAGGTCTGTGGGCTAACGTCCAGTGCCAACGCTTCCTGAACTTCGTCCAGAATTTCCAGCGCGTGGCGGCCTTCACGGTCGATCTTGTTGACGAACGTGATGATCGGAATATCACGCAGACGGCAGACTTCGAACAGCTTGCGTGTCTGCGTCTCGATGCCTTTGGCGGCATCAATCACCATGATCGCGGCGTCAACCGCAGTCAGCGTCCGATAGGTGTCTTCAGAGAAGTCTTCGTGGCCCGGTGTGTCGAGCAGATTGTAGATGATGCCCTGGCGCTCAAAAGTCATGACCGAGGACGACACGGAGATGCCGCGTTCCTGTTCGATTTTCATCCAGTCAGATCGGGCGCGGCGGCGTTCACCGCGGGCACGGACCTGACCTGCGGCGCGGATCGCACCACCCGACAAGAGCAGCTTTTCCGTTAGAGTCGTCTTACCGGCATCCGGGTGAGAAATGATCGCGAACGTACGCCGTGTCTGATGCGGCGCCGCGCCATTTGAGGTGGTCATAAAGGCTCTCCTGATCCACCGGCCGTCCAAGTTCGCGCGCGCAACGGGCAATCCCGGGTCGCGAACCGTCTCATTTCCGGCCGGTTGGAATGATGTTTCGTTGGCGCAAGGTCATAGAGAATTGGGGCGCAAAAGGCCAGTGGAGAATTTCGAGTGCTGGTCGCCCCGAAGGTGCGGTTTGCTGTTATCTCCAGTATTCTTGATTGCCTTATGCGAGCTGTGCCAGGAAACCGCAATACGGCGCCAAGTGTTTGAACCCAGATACGCCGAGGAAATTTGATCCATGTGTACCGTCATTCCGATTACTGGCGAGCAGACATTGCCGCTCCGCCAAAAGGTTCTGTGGCCGAACCTTGAAGTCTCTGATTTGGCGCTAACGGAAGACGGAACAGCGCTGCATCTGGGGCTATTTCATGACGGTGACCTTGTCGGTGTCGGGAGTTTCTTTCCCGATGGTGACCGCTATCGTTTGCGAAAGATGGCTGTTGATCCTGCTTTGCAAGGCAGGGGTTTTGGTGCCCGGCTTGTAACTGAGGGGATGGAGCTGTTGGCTCAGCAAGGCGTTCGCGAACTGTATTGCGATATCCGCGTGAGCGCGACGTCATTCTATCAACGTTTGGGATTTGAGATCACTGGCGCCAAGTTCGATAAGAATGGCGTGACCTACAGGAAAGCCTCACGGCCACTGTATACTAGCGCCATCTGACAGCTTTCGCCAAATTGAACTCAAAGAAAAAGCGAGGCAGGCCCCGCTTGATCGATTATTTCAATACTGCGCCAGCTTCTAAGCTGCTGCGACCTCACCCAGAAAGCGTTCAACTTCCTGCTTCAGCGTGTCTGTCTTCTCATTGAGCACACTGGAGGCTTCCAGAACCTGACCTGCAGAGTCGGATGTCTGATCAACGGACTGGGACAACTCACTCATGTTCGAGGTTACGGACTTTGTGCCCTGAGCAGCCTGCTGAACATTCTGCGAGATTTCTGTCGTTGCAGCACCTTGCTGCTCAACAGCCTGAGCGATGGATGTGGTGTAATTGTTGACCTCTTCCATCGTCTGCGTGATGTCGGCTATGGCTTGAACGGATTCTTCCGTTGCACTTTGAATGGCACCGATCTGGGTCGAGATTTCCTCGGTTGCCTTGGAAGTCTGGTTGGCGAGTTCTTTGACCTCAGCGGCAACGACGGCAAAGCCTTTGCCTGCTTCCCCGGCCCGAGCTGCCTCAATAGTGGCATTTAGCGCCAGCAGATTGGTCTGTTCGGCGATTGCCTGGATCAGGGTCATGACTTCGCTGATCTTGCCAGCAGAAGACGCGAGCCCTTCAACCTTCTGATTGGTAATCCGTGTGCCTTCAGCTGCGCGCTCGACCACTTCTGTGGTCTGGGACACCTGACGAGAAATCTCGCCAATCGACGCTGCGAGTTCTTCTGCAGCGGACGCGACTGTCTGAACGTTCTGAGTGGTCTCGTTGGACGCGCCAAGCGTCTCGGAGGCGCGCGCGGAACTGTCCCGGGCGATCTGGGTCAGGGACTGAGCAGTGGCGTTCATGCCGTCCGCTGTTCCCTCAACGGAGGACAGGACATCCAGTGCGGTTGCTCGGAAGTCACCGACCAGGGTTTCGATTTTCTCCTGACGGGCACGTTGTGTTGCCTGTTCCTGCGCGCTTTCAGCTTGCAGGTTTTCCCGTTCAATTGCGTTGTCCTTGAAGATCTGAACTGTGCGACTCATGTCGCCGATCTCGTCCTTCTGATCAACACCTGAAATCTCGACGGAGGTCTCGCCGTCAGCTAGCCGCGACATGACATCTGTCATGGCTCGGATCGGCCGGGTCACTGCCCAATTGATGCCAAAGGCGACCATGGATCCGGCAATAATTGCCAGAAGGAGCGCAATGCCAATGAAACCAAGAGCGGCGTTGCTGGAGCTGAAGGCTTCAGCAGATTGATCCGCTGCGATAGATGATATCTGGGTCCGGACATTATCCGACAGGGACTGAAGCGCTGTCAGCTCCTGCTCAAAGGACTGTTTTCCGGCGTCCATGCTGTCGAGAGCCGATGAAAACGTCGCAATGGCCGGTGCAATGTCCGCCGCAGTTTTTTGGGTCGCTTCAGGAAGGAAGCTGGCACTCTTGACCAATGTGTCATTCGTCTCGGACATTTTTTCAATGAGCCCGCGAATGGTTGCGACATCCGTACCGCCGAGATTGCCGAAGTATTGCAGGGCAGCCGCTTTGACAGCCAGGCCCTGGGCATTCACTTCTGCGGACAGTTGAAAGACTGCCTGGAGGTCGCTTTGGTCAGCCTGTGCCTGAAGCGACAGGGACTTGATTTCGTTCAGTGTCCGGAAAGCAACCGAGCGCATCTCCACGGATTTGACCACCAGTTCGGCAGTGGTTGCTTCAATTTTGGACTTCAGATCCGCGATCTTTGCCGGGTCTGTGGCCTTCATCAATTTCTTGATGTTCTTTTTCATCTTCTTTGCGGATTTTGCCAGAGCCCTAGCTTCTTTCTGGTCAATCCCGTCGACTTTCGACCGGGCTACCTGACCAGCTGTCGGGCTCAGCAAGACAGACTTTTTGTAAGCCGTCTTCATCGCTTCGCCCTGGTAGTCATCACCAACGGCGGCGTAAAGATGCTGGAAGCTGAGGGCAAGTTCCTGCAAAATCGCTGAGGCCTGAGCTACCGCAATCGTGTCCGACTGCTTTAAAATGATTGCGTTTGCATCCTGATTGGTTGTCGAAAGCGCTTTTACGGCTTCCGCTTCAATCGTCCCGGTGAGCCGCTCCAGATCGGATGTTGCTTGCAGCAATTCAGCCAGATGTTTGCTCTGATCATCGACATTGCTTCGCACACTGTCGAAAGAGGTTGAGAACTCGGAAACGGCAGCTGCTGTGTCTTCAACGCGCACTTCCATTAACGGGTCACCGGAGACTCCTTCAGACAGTTGGTTCAGGCTGCTGGCCAGTTCCGAAATTGTCTGGGTGGCCTGATCGGCATCAGTTTGCGTTTTGCTACCAAGATACGTTTCCCGGTTGGCCGAAGTGTCCTGCAGCTGCGCCAGCACGCGCGTCGCCTGATCAGTCACTTCCATCCGCTTTGACAGCGAAACAATGGCGAGGGCGCCAACAGCACCAACAACCGCAGTGAGCATTAAAACACCGGTAAAACCACCACCCACCTTGAGACTGAATTTCAGATTGTTAATATGTCGCAGCAATTTACGCATTTTCCCCCCAAACAACCGCGCGCCCCTCAGGCGAAGTTGTTCCAAATGTAATTTCGAGATGGTCTCTTGCGCAGGTGAAGATATCGTAAAGGTGATTTTGCCAATTGGAGATGAATTAGTCTTGGAGCAACAAATTGATGAAAAGCCGTAGCGTAAGTTTTTATCAGTTATTGTTTCATTATTTGAAACGACGTTGGGCAAAAATTATTCAGCTACAGTCCCATTGGTTGTTGTCGAACCAGTTTGATGCATTAAGAACTCGATGAACTGCAGAATTTGCCATCAGTTAATGCGCGCCAGGAGAATATGAGTGTCTCAGAGAACCACATGGCTAATCGGGAGTGCAATGATTGCTGTCACCGCTATCATCTTGTTGATGATGGGTCGTATCCCGATCTGTGACTGCGGTTACGTGCTTTTGTGGACGCCAGCCGATGATCTTGCCGGATCCTCGCAGCATATTGCTGACTGGTACGTTCCCTCTCACATCATCCACGGATTCCTGTTTTACTGGTTGCTCTGGATTTTCTTCAAACATAGGCCGTTAGGTGAGCGGGCACTTGGTGCAATTTTAATCGAAGCCGCCTGGGAGATTGCAGAAAACAGCCCCTGGATCATTGACCGCTATCGTGAAGCAACAATCGCTGTCGGTTATACTGGTGATAGCGTCCTGAACTCCGTTTTTGACATTCTCTGGATGCTAGCCGGGTTCTTTTTCGCCTGGCGCATGCCGGTCTGGGTCACGGTTCTGGTCGCGATTTTCTTCGAGCTTCTTGCCCTTTGGGCCATTCGCGACAATCTTACCTTGAATGTCGTGATGCTGGTCTACCCGCTTGAAGCTATCAGGATCTGGCAGGGTGGATGAGGTCACTTCCAGAGTTTGAATGAAAAAGCTGGAAATTGATCCACGAACCTGTCCTTGTTGTTGCTGAGTTAAGAAAAGCACAGCACTGGACTGGAGTGTGGAATGTCTGAAGAAGGTCGGCATCTTGATCCCGAAGACTGGGCCCAGTTCAGCCAAGAAATGCATGATCTTCTTGATCAGTGTCTGGAGCGCATGCAATCCGCCCGGGATCTTCCCTGGAAGCCCAATCCGAATGATCTTGCAGATCGTCTGAGGCTAGAAAAAGCACAGCCAGCCAGCGGTGTGAAGACAACCTTTGATCGCATGAAGCAGGACATCATGCCATATGCGACCGGAAACACCCATCCGAGCTTTTTCGGCTGGGTGCATGGCTCGGGATTGCCGGTGTCTGTCGGAGCGGATCTCGTTGCGTCGACAATGAACAGCAATTGCGGCGGCCGGGATCATGGAGCTGTCGAAGTGGAGCGGGCGGTTCTTGACTGGCTCCTGCAGATTTCCGGCCTTCCGGAAAGTGCATCGGCGATCCTGACCACGGGAACCTCGCAGGCCACAATCCTGGCAATGTCGGCCGCGCGAACCCGGGCGTTTGGCAAGGATGTCCGACAGACCGGTATCCAGTCCCTTCCCGAGATCTCAGTCTATGTCCGTGCTGGTACACATTCCTGTGTTGACAAGGCAATGGCTGTCATGGGCCACGGGACGGACACCCTGAAGATGGTCGCTGTCGACGATGATCTTCAAATGGATATCGAGGATCTGAAAAAGAAAGTCGCTGAAGACCGTGCGAGTGGCAGAGTTCCGTTGGCAGTCGTTGCGACAGCCGGTGCGGTCAATACCGGAGTGTTCGATCCTGTCAGTGCGATAGCGGATTTCTGCAATAACGAAGACATCTGGTTGCATGTCGATGGCGCATTCGGCTTTTGGACCATCCTGGCAGAAGAGCCATGGAAGCAGCTCATCAAGGGAATGGACCGTGCAAATTCGATCGCCTGCGATTTCCATAAATGGATGTCGGTGCCCTATGATTGCGGTGCGTGTATGATCTATGATCAGGACATTCACCACGCGGCGTTTTCGTCTCGGCCATCCTATCTGGTTTCGCATCGGGAAGGCCTGGCCGGCGGTGATTTGTGGTTTTGCGACTATGGACTGGATCTGTCACGCGGGTTCCGCGCGCTCAAAGTCTGGGCGGCCATCAAGGCCATAGGTGTTGATGCCTTTGGCAAGGCCATTTCGGACAATTGCAGACAGGCCCGGCTGATGGGGGAACTGGCAGAACGCTCTGACGTGCTGGAGCTGGTGCACCCAGTTGTCTCGAACCTGTGTTGTTTCGAGGTTATCGGAAAAGATCCGAACGAAGTGGCAGCTAAACTTCAATTGTCTGGAGAGGTCGTCTTTTCAACCACGACGCTGAAAGGACGATCCTGCCTTAGAGCTGCAATTGTCAATCACCGCACGACATCCGATGATATTCGAGCCGCGATGAAAGTGGTTGAGAGAATTGCGCGAGAATAGAGAACTGGGCTTTTCGGATCGCCGAGCTATTTCACCTAAGATAATGACTTCACTTCTTTCTCTCAGGGGGCCTAATGTCTCAATATCCAAGAACGTTCTCTCACATCGGTTTGTCGGTGCCGGATGTCGATGCTGCGGTGAAATTCTATTCCGAGGTGCTCGGTTTTTACGTCATCATGCCGCCAACTGATGTCACTGAAGATGAAAGTGATATCGGGGTCATGTGTACCGATGTATTTGGGCCAGACTGGAAAAAACTGCGTATTGCGCATCTGGCAACAGCAGACCGGATAGGCATCGAAATTTTCGAGTTTGATGGCAATTATGCGTCTGACAACAATATGGATTTTCGCCGAAACGGTACGTTTCACTTTTGCATTCAGGACCCGGATGTCGAAGGACTGGTCGAAAAAATTGTCGCTGCTGGTGGCAAGCAGAGAATGCCCATTCGGCACTACTTCCCGAATGAAAAACCATATCGCATGGTCTATGTTGAAGACCCTTTCGGCATCGTCTTTGAACTCTACAGCCACTCCTATGAGCTGACCTATTCCTCAGGGGCTTATAGCTGATTGTCAGGCCACGGCTGTTTCCGACGATCTACGTCCGACTGGTCGATTGGCGCAAGCCGCGTCATATTGTGGTTCCCATGACCATGTCCGGCAGCCATGTGGCCAGTGGCGGGAACAGGCACAACAAGATGATCGCCAGGACCATACAGGCCACGAACGGCAAGGAGCCCATCAGGATGGTTCTGAGCGATATGTCCGGAGCAATTCCGTTGATCACATAAAGGTTGAGCCCGACAGGGGGTGAGATCAGGCCAATTTCCATGTTGATCGTCAGGACCACAGCGAACCAGATCGGGTCAAAGCCAGCGGTCGTGATGATTGGCAGCAGGATGGGGGCAGCCATCAGGATTACGGCAACCGGTGGCAGGAAAAACCCGGCGATCAGCAGGAAGACATTGACTGCTCCCATCAATACCCACCGGTTCACATCAAGCGTTCCGATCCATTCGGCAATAGATTGGGTGATGAAAAGTGACGACAGCATGTAGGAGAAGACACCAGCTGCAGCGATGATAAAGAGGATCATCACGCTTTCCTTGGTGCTGTCGCGTAGCACGACCCAGATCGCATTTGGATGCCAGAGCCTGTAGATGATCACGGCGATCAGCAAACAGAGCAGCGCACCGACTGCTGCCGTCTCAGACGGCGTGGCGATGCCGCCATACATGGCGTAGAGCACTCCCAGAATAATCGCGAGAAACGGCAGCACACGCGGCAGAATTTCAAACCGCTCAGTCCAAGTGTAACTGCCTGACCCCAGGCCTGCCGCATCCCCTGAACGCCAGGTCGAATACAGGGACCACGCCATGAACAATCCGACCAGCAGTAACCCCGGAATCACGCCGGCAAGAAACAGTCGGCCAATCGAGGTTTCCGTTGCAATGCCATAGACAATCATCGTGACTGAAGGCGGGATCAGGATGCCCAGGGTGCCCCCCGCAGCAATTGAACCGGCAGCAACACCATCAGGATACCCGCGCTTTCGCATCTCGGGAATACCCATTTTACCAATTGCCGCACATGTGGCTGGTGACGAGCCGGACATGGCGGCGAACAATGCACAAGCGCCGAGGTTGGAAATGACCAAGCCGCCGGGGACGCGCGTCAACCATCGTTCGAGCGCTTCGTAAAGGTCGGCACCTGCCCGAGTCGACGCGATGGATGCGCCCATGATGATGAACATCGGGATCGACAGCAGTGCAAAGTTATCAAGTTTTCCGAAAAAGATTTCAGGCATGAGCTCCAGCGAGCGCGGGCCATCGAATGTTATCAAAAATCCGGCTGAAACGATCAGCAGACCCATGGCCACCGAAACACCGGAGAAGAGAACAAGGATTGTGACAATCGCCACTAACCCACCCAACAGAATAGGATCCATCAGTTTTTCTCCAGCCCAAATGGTTTATCAACGCCAATCAGAACGGCAATGAGATCCGCAATCAGTTGCAGGAGCAACAACCCAAATCCCACAGGAATAGACAGATAGGGAATCCACAGGCGCACGCCCCATATCGTGTCAGAGCGCCAACCGCGATCCCAGGCGAAGTGCCAGTATTCATATCCGTAAAACAGCATGATTGAGATGATTGTGATGGACAGGACCGATGTCACGATCGCTAGAAAAAAACGTGGTCTGGGAGCCAATGAGAGTGGAATAAGATCGACATTCACATGTCCCCGCAGCCGTTGCACGTATGGCAATCCGACAAGCGTCGCTGCGATTACCAGATAGATGACAGCCTCCGTTTGCCACACGGTCGAGCCATTCAGGACAAACCGGACAATGATCATCTGGCAGGTTATCGCCACGGCCGCGACTATCATTCCCGCCGAACACCAGCCGGCAATTGTCGAAATGCCGGCGACAAAGCGAAGAAAGGGATTGTTCCCGGTATGGGCAGCAACGGCAGAGCTGTGGCCAGCCATATGCGCCTCCTGTCGATCTAAAAGTCGGTGGGATTGAGAGAAGTCGAATTTGGGGCGGTACAAGACCGCCCCAAATCATCATTTCACAGCGAGAGCCTTGTCGAGCAGTTCCTGCCCGTCCGGTACTTCCTCGACAAATTTTGCATAGGACGTTTCCATCGCCAACTGGCGCCAGGCGTCAAAATCTTCAGCGCTCATTTCCGCAATTTCGACACCATTGTCCGCAAATGTCTTTGCAGAAGCTGCATCCTGATTTTTGGCTTCTGCCAGATAATGAGCTTCTGCCTTTTTCGCACCGGCCAGCAGAGCGTTTTGCTGCGCTTCGGTCAGACCTTCGAAGGTCGACTTGTTCATCAGCAACGGCTGATACATGAACCACAGAGCAACATCACCGGCAGGTGTATAGCAACTGACCTGCTCGTAGATGCGATAGGAGACGAAGGACGAAGAGGAGGTGTTGGCGGCTTGGAGAACGCCGGTTTGCATGGCGTTGTAGATTTCCGACGACGCCATGGACGCAATTGAAGCACCGGCACCAGCCAGCATCTGCTCAAAGGACTTGCCTGCAGCCCGGGTTTGCAATCCATCCACATCAGACGGTTTGGTGATGCATTTGTCCTTACCGGCAAAACCGCCAGCAAGATAGCCATGCACCAGCACCATCACGTCGTCATCAGCCATCTTGGCTTCAAGCGCTTCCATGAATGGCGATTCCACCAGACGCGCGGCATGATCATGGTTCTTCACCAGGCCTGGCATTAACGTCAAATTGTACGCTGGCTGTTGCCCACCGGCATAACTGAGTGGCAGAACCGTCATGTCCAGCTGCCCGCGACTTAGCGGCTTATATTGTTCACGCGGTTTGAACAGCGACTTTGAGCCGAAGATCTTGATGTTCAGATCGACGTTGGCGGCGGCAACTTCATCAGCAACGATTTGAGCGACCTGATGCCGGATGTCCTTGTTCGACCATTGATGCGACAGGCGTAATTCTGTTGCGCTGGCCAGGGTGCCTACCGATGTAAGCGCAATCGCGGCGACAGCGGTTGTAAATATGGTTTTCATTTTTTCCTCCCAGAAAAACCCGACGTAGCAAGTGCCGAGCAGTATTCACGATAGGCATGGTATGTTTTTTTAGTCAATATTCTTGTATACAAGATTGCAGATGTTGAGTTATTGGCAGGTCGAAGTTAGACAAAAGTATGGAACAGCGCCGCGCAGATGCAATTGCAACTGAGCTTGAAGAGCGGATTTTTGATGGAACCTATTCAGACGGAAATCGGCTTGATGAAGTCCGCCTCTCGGAGCAATTTGGAGTTTCCCGAACGCCTCTAAGGGAAGCGTTGCAAAAACTTGCCCGGTCCGGATTGGTCGAACTGATCCCCCGGCGCGGCGCATTCGTTCGTCAGCCAGGTCCGGTAGAGCTGATGGAAATGTTCGAGGTCATGGCCGAACTGGAGGCGGTTTGTGGCCGTCTGGCATCAATGCGAATTACCGACCAGGCTTTGAACGAACTGCGCGACGCCAATGATAAATGTCAGGCCGCCATCGATCGCCAAGACCCTGATGATTATTATGTCGAGAACGAGCGATTTCACAGGATCATCTATCAACAATCCGGCAATGGTTTTCTGACCTCGGAAGCGGGGGCTTTGCACAGACGCCTGAAGCCTTTTCGACGACAACAGCTGAGATTACGTGGCCGAATGATGCAATCCATGGCCGAGCACAGAGCAATCGTCACGGCATTGGAAAAGAACGACCCGGAGGCATCAGCCAACGCCCTTCGCGAACATGTCGCAATACAGGGTGAGAAGTTTTACAGCCTCATGGCAACTTTGAAAAATGGCGCAGAATAGTCAAATAGTCAGCAATTCAATCCAGACGTTTCTTGAATCTCAATGCTGCCACGATCATGCCGAGGATGAAGAAACCGATCATCCAGAGAACGTCTCGCTGCAGGTCCATGAGGCCGGCGTCCCGCAGGACGAGGCCGCGGATCATGCGCATGAAGTGCGTCGCCGGGAAAATCTCGGCAATGTACTGCGCGATCAGGGGCATACCCTCATAGGGGAACATGAAACCTGATAGCAGGATTGACGGCAGCAGAACAAAGATCGTCATCTGGGTCGCCTGAAGCTGGTTCTGGGCGATGGTCGACATCACCAGCCCAAGCGACAGGCTTGCACCGATGAACAACAACGTCCCGACGAATAGATCGAACAGGTGCTGGCCAAAGGGCACGTTGAAAAGCAGATGCCCTAGTCCGAGAATAATCACCGTTTGTATGAGACCGATGAAGACGTAAGGGATGATCTTGCCGATCATCAGCTCCATCGGGCGCACCGGCGTGTTGATCAACATTTCCATGTTGCCGCGTTCGCGCTCGCGCACAATGGCTGCAGAGGTGAACATGATCATTGTCATGGTCAGGATGATGCCGACAAGGCCCGGCACGATGTTGATCGCGGTGCGCTGTTCCGGGTTGAAGAAAAGGGCGACTTCAAAGGTTGGTGTTGCGCGATTGGGTGGTTGGCGAAAGAGCTCCGCCAGCGGCATATTGCGCAGCGACTTGATGGCACCTGCGATCATCGTATCCGAGCCATCGACGATCCACTGCGCCACCGGGCGACTGGTTTCCTCGTCTGTTGAGGCTGGTGTGCCAAGGCCAACACTTGGCGAACGTGAAATCCTCTGCGACAGATCTGCAGGCAGTATGAAAGCTGCGCGCACCTGTGCGGATTTTATAGCGGCTTCTGCTTCACCAACTGTGTTGAATCGCTCGGTCACGTCGACGACACGTGTCGCCTCGACCATCTGAATGAGAATGCGGCTGAGGCCTGTCTGGCTGTGATCGACAACAGCGACAGGGATGTCACGAATGTTGGTGTTGATGGCATAGCCAAACAGGATCAGCTGAATCAGCGGGATCATGATGACCATGCCAAAGGTCATCTTGTCCCGCCTCAGCTGGGCCAGCTCCTTGAACAAGATGGCGGCAATGCGCGAGAGGGACCTCATTGGCGACCTTCCCCGGTGGCTGTGACAAAGACATCCTCAAGATTGGGACGAACCCTTTCGATCAGGCTGGCACCATTAGTTTCCGGTTTTTCCTTCAAAAAAGATTCCGGATCCAGGACTTCATCTGTTACCAGCACGCGCAAACGGGCACCAAGCTGGGCGGCGGCAACGATACCCTTGCTGTTCAGCAGGTGGCGGCGAATATCGCGCAGGTTCGGCCCTTCGATCTCGACAACATTGGCACCCATCGCAGCCATCAGATCTTTCGGCGCACCGTCAGCTCGCTTCTGGCCAGACTCCATGATCGCGATCTTGTGGCAGCGCTCGGCCTCATCCATGAAGTGGGTGGTCACCACAATCGAGGTGCCGCCTTCCACCAGATCGAACAGCTGTTCCCAAAAATGGCGACGGGATTCGGGATCAACTGCAGACGTCGGTTCATCCAGAAACAACAACTGAGGCTCGTGCAGAACGGCCGTTGCGAGCGCCAACCGTTGGCGCTGGCCGCCGCTCATCTTGCCGGCAAACCGGTCCGCGAGGCTGGTCAGTTCATAGCGTTCCATGACTTCGCCGATACGCTGCTTACGCTTCTTGCCCGGCAGACCATAAATCGTTGCCATGAAGTCAAGGTTTTCGCGAACGGTTAGGTCGCCATAAAGCGAAAACGCCTGCGTCATGTAGCCGATCTTGTATTTCAGCGCCTCGGCGTCCTTGGGAACGGAGAGGCCCAGAACTTCAGCCGTGCCTTCTGTTGGTGTCAGAAGTCCGGTCAGCATCCGCATGGCGGTGGTCTTGCCGCAGCCGTTCGGTCCCAGAAAGCCGTAGATCATGCCGCGCTCAATTGTGAGGTCGAGACCGTCAACGGCGCGAAAGCCCTTGAAGCTTTTCACCAGACCTTCAGCATGCACCACAATGTCGGGCATATCAGCGCTCACGGCAGTTCGACCTGGGCCGGAACGCCGTTGGGCAGATCAGATGCGCTGTCCGGTAACTGAACTTCAGCGACATACATCAACCGCGCCCGTTCAGACTGGTTCAGCGCATAGTAGGGTGTGAAGGAGGGTTCGGAGCTGATCCAGCGGACGAAACCCTCTATCGCCTCGTCTAGCCCGTCAATGCGAACCTGAAGCTTGTCGCCCTTATTGATCTTTACTCGGTGCGGTTCGGGTACATAGACCCGAGCATAGGGCGCATCGCCTGCCAGCATCACCGCGACGGGGCTGCCAATAGTGACACGTTCGCCAAGGTTCCAGGGCAGATTGTCGAGCGTACCATCGCGCGAGGCTGTGATGGTCAGATCGGCAAGGATTTTTTCCTGGGTTTGCAGGCTCGCTGTGGCTGCCGCCAGTTCGGACCGCGCGATTTCCAGATCCTCCGGGCGTGTTCCGGTAACCAGTTCCTTGAGCTGTTGAATTGCACTGTTGACCGATGCTTCAGCTGCATCCCGTCCGGCGCGCGCGCTGTCGAGCTGCGCCTGACTTGTCGTGCCACGTCCGGTCAGGTCTTTGAAGCGTTTGAAGTTGTTTTCTGCTTCTACCAGCTCTGCCTTGGTGCCAGCGACACTGGCGCGTGCTTTGGCTATTTCTTCCTCGCGTGCGCCGTTTTCCAGTTTCTGCAGGTTTGCCTTGGCTTTTTGCACTTCGGCGCGAGCCTGATTGACGACGGCCTGTTGCTGGGTCGGGTCCAGTTTGGCGAGAACGGTACCGGTTTTCACCATAGCGCCCTGGGCAATAGGTAGCTCAACGAGGACTTCGTTGGCAGTTGCAGTCAGAGCAACCCGGTCGCGTTCCAGTGTGCCAAGCGCGACATTGCTATCTTCACTGTTGCAGGCTGCAAGCAGCACGCCGGCTGCCGCAAGAAAGGTCAATCGAAACAGGGTGCCAGGCATGAAGACCTCCGGGGAACCGACAGACGAGCAGAGTGCGCGGTGCAAGTCCGGTTACCTTAACCAAGCTTCCGGGGGAGGGCCATGAGGACCGGAAATAAAAAAGCCGGGCAGAAGGCCCGGCTGTGTTTGTTTTGTGGTGCCGGGATCAGCTGGCACGTTTGAAGACGTTGTACCAACGTTTCTTGGGAACAGAGATTGCCCGTTCCAGAAGCTCCGCTGAATAAAGCGCCGCGTTTTCGCGCGCCTTGGCAACACCGGAAACCTGCTTCGGGTTCAGGTCGGCAAGACCGCCGCCAAATTCAAACAGGTCGCGGAAAGCCGCTCGCTCGACAATCGGTGTCATCAGAACGTCGATGTTCTGGGCGCAGAGGAATTCCTGCACCGCTTTCATGGCGCGGGTTGTCACCGCAGCATTTGACCGGGTGAGCACAACGCAATGTTTGATGTCGTGGCGGACGATCTTTTCCAGCTTCTTGATCAGTGTCAGGATCTTTGCGCCGCCGCGTGCGTCCATCGACGATCCCTGGATCGGGATAACCACCAGGTCAGACACCGACAGGGCATTGGCGACGATCAGGTTCTCGGTGCCCTCAAGGTCGACAATAACGTAGTCTGAGGTTTCTGCAGCCAGCGTGATCTGCTCGGTGACTGAGGCGGGTGAAATCTGGTTGATCACCGAAATGCCGCTGCATTTTTTCGGCAACTCAAACCATTTCGATATCCATTTCTGCGGATCCGCATCAAATATGGTGACGCGTTTTCCTCGAGCTGCGACTTCTGTCGCCAGCAGCAAAGCGGCGGTGGTTTTTCCCGCTCCACCCTTTGCGTTTGCGAAGGAAATAACTGGCATTTGGTTCTCCTGAACTCGCCGTGCATTGTCACTGCTTGTGGTCTCTTGCGGACCTAACTGCCTCGCAGTCTTGGATTTTTATGGTTACCAAATCCTTAAATTTGCAAAATGAGTGTTGGTTATTCAGAAACTCTTAAGGTGTGTGGATAAACCTCAAATAAATGCTTGGTACAATTGGCAGGTGTTGTTGAAATAACAAATCGTTGTTGCCGCGTAGTCAAATTTGAACTTCGGTAAAACTTACTAGATTGTATTCGGATCTGCCTCGCTTCAGCTACGGCACCAAGCCAAATGAAAACTCTTTTTCCGTTCTTCAGATTGAATGCAAATGTGACGCCGCGTAGGCTGAGCCAAATTCATCAGCGCGACTCGCACGCCCACAAAGGATGCACCATGTTGCACCGGCTCCTAAAGGCCACTTTCCACCATTTGATTGCGGCGTCCATGGCAATGGTGATCGCAAGCCTTGCAGGACTTGCGCATGCTGAAACCTTGAAGTCATACAAAGACCGCTTGTTTCGCTACAAGAAAGTGACCGAGACGCTTTATGGCGGTGATTTCATCGTTGTTGACTATTCCAAACAACGGGACCTGCATCGCCGCGATGAAATCCCAGAGCGAAAGGTTTGGGGTAACTATGTGTCCTACAAACCCAAACGTGGTCGTGGAAGTGGAGAGCTAAAGGCCAATGGTCGTGTGGTTCAATACATGGGTACCGGCAAATGGAAAAAAGGTGGCTCCAAAACAATCGTCATCTATGTCCATGGGCAAGGGGGCAATCGTTTCCAGGGAATGAATGATGTTTCATTCGGTGGTAATTTCAATCGAATACAGAACCTGATGGTTCGTAATGCTGGCTCCTATCTGACCGTCGACATCAAGAATTTCGACAAGCGTGGCACGGCGGATGTGGCTGCGCTGATCCGGTCTCAGAAGCAGATCAGTCCAGGTGCCAAAGTCGTAGTTGCCTGCGGTTCGATGGGCGGCATCATTTGCTGGAATCTTTTGAAGAGCAGCAACTATTCTCAGATGCTGAGCGGTATTCTGTTTTTCGGCTCACCAAAGGACCCAGGTTTTCTGTCGTCGGGGGCGCTGTCGCGCAATGTTCCGATCTATATGGGGCAGGGGACATTGGATCGGGTATACGATTGGGAAGTCCAGGCTAAGTTCTTCAAGCAGATCAAATCCAAGGCACCAAATTACCCTATCAAGTTTACATTATTCGATACCGGTACCCACGGCACCCCGATCCGCATGACCGACTGGCGACTGGTGCTCAACTGGATGTTGGGGTGATTCCTGCGGTTGCTTGACGGCGGGTGGCAGCAGTTTTGGGTGATGTCAGCAACCTTTCGGCTAAATGGTCAAATACCGTCCGGATCCTGCGACTTGTATGCAGTTCGCTGTGTGTGACGAGCCAGATCGGAAAGGCCATCGCTTCAAGACCTTCGAAGGCTGGCGTGACTTCCGGGCATTGCTCGGCGACTTCATCTGCCATGACACATAGACCGAGGCCTTTCCGGGCATACTCCCAGGTGACGATGCCGGTTGGCGAGCTGATTTTCACATTGGCTTCGCTCACGGGCAGACCAATTGCTCGCAAGTGCTTGATCAGCTCCTCTGTGTTGTCAAACCCCAGGAAGTCCAGATCTTTTGCGTTTTTCGGCTTCAAGGGGCCGACGTATTGCGCCAGATAGGAACGGGCGGCATAAACCTGCGCCGGGGCCTCTCGAATTTTTCTAGCATAGAGATCGGGATGATCAGGGACAACATGCCGGATGGCAATATCCGCCTCCCGTCTTCGCAGGTCACTCAGGGAATTGGTGCATAGTATGCGGATGTCGATACCCGGTGCTTTCTCCCGCAGATCGCGAATGATATCGGGCAGGATATAGCAGGCCATGATGTCGGTCGCCGAGATCGTCACCATACCTTCTATCTGCTGGGACTGACCGGAAGCGGATAACGAAACACGACTTGCCGCATCCCCCATTGCGCGGACGTGCTCTGCGAGTTCCGTACCTGCTTCGGTCAGGGTCAGCGATTTGGAAACCCGCTCAAACAGCGTAACGCCGAGCGTTTCCTCCAAAGCTGCGACCTGTCGACTAAGTGTTGGTTGGGTAAGGCCAAGGGCGCGCGCGGCGGCTGATAGGGAGCCTTCCTCTGCTGTCACAAGGAAAGCGCGGGCCTGATTCCAGTCAAAGGTGATGTTCTGCCAGTTCATACATATTCGTATATCAACTCTTCGAATTTCGGCAATTCCTATTCAATTTTGAATGGCGTACTGTTTCAGGTGAAAGGAGCAGATTGATGTCTTCAACTTCGTTTTTGATCAGTGTTGTTATTTCGGTACTTGGATTTCTAGCCTCACCAACCGGTGGCCGCGATATCGGCCGCGGGATTTTGCGCAACATTGGACTGCGCGGATCTGGCAAACGCAAATAGCCTTCCTGCGATCGCCTGATCAGCCCGAACGCATTACACGCTCCTACCCAATTTGGTCTGGCGAACCTGATGCATGGTTCACCGGTCACCTTCTTTTTGTTACAAATGGACAGCTTCACCATGACAGCCACATGGACCAACAACATGACCCCATCTCAGAGTTTCTGGGACAAGATTGCGAAGAAATATGCCGCCCGCAAAGTCGGTGATCAGGCAGCTTATGTAAAGACGCTTCAGCGCGTAACCGAGCATCTTGGGCCTGATGACTCAGTTCTGGAACTTGGCAGCGGGACCGGCACGACAGCACTTTTGCTGGCAGGCAATGTCAAATCATATCTCTCGACGGATTTTTCGCCAGGGATGATTGCAATTGCAGAGGAAAAGCTGGCAGCAGAGAAAACGGCCGGGTCTGCTCCTGAGGGACTGTCTTTTCTGACTGCAGATGCTTTTGATGGCCGGGTCTCACCACCAGCAGAGTCACCGGGCTATGATGTTGCGATGGCCTTCAATTTCATTCATCTGGTAGAAAATCAGGAAGCTCTCGTCGCTCGCGTGCACGAGATGCTCAAGTCCGGCGGCTTGTTCATCACAAAAACACCCTGCTTGAAACCAAAGGCCTGGCTTTACGGCCCAATGATTGCCGTCATGCGACTGTTCGGCAAAGCGCCTTATGTGAACCTGATGTCGCCGGAAATGGTGAACGATCTTTACAAGAACAGCGGTTTCGAGATCGTTGAAACCGGCCTCTATCCGGCGCCTCATAGCCATTTTGTCGTGGCGCGAAAAGTCTGATGCTGAGAAATCGCAGAGGCAATCGGTCCTCACCCTGAGGTGCGCAGCAGAAGTGGCGTCTCGAAGGGGGGGACTAAAATGTGCGGTTTATCCGCACATTCAGCGAGACGTTTCTACTTGGCATTCTCAGGATGAGGTTTCGTCATTGGGACTGAACTAGAGAAGCGCCTTGATAAGGTCGCGGTATGTCCCGGCAGGGATACCGGATTTCAACACCTTTTGAATGGTGCTCTCACCGATCTTGTCGAGCAATTTTTCAAGATCTTCCATGATCTCAAAGGTTGCGCCGATAGCATCTGCATTGTCACCAGAGCGCGTGAAGACATCATAGGCCACCCAGCCGTCGTAGCCGATCCGGCGCATATAGTGCAGCGTTTCGAGGGTCTGCCAGAGATGGACGGACGCCGGTAGCATATCCCAGTCTGCACCGCGATCATTGTCGTTGAAATGGACATAGAAAAGGCGTCCGGCATCATGCGCGATAGCTAGTTCGGCAGCCGGACATTCGCCTGCGATCAGCGCATGGCCCACATCCATGGTTACGCCGAGGTTTTTGGCACCAACCCTGTCGCAGAAATGCAGTGTCTTTCCCATTGACGGCATGATGATGTGGTTTTTCGACTCGTAGGCTTTGTATTCGATACTGACCTTAACGTCCGATCGGTGAGCCGCTGCTTCGCCAAAAGAGTCTATTGCCCATTTCCATTGCTGTTGATGATCAACCTGAAACGCATAGTCCCAGCCGTCAATCAACGGGCACACCGTGATCATGTTGGCGCCGATATCCGCAGCAATGTCCATGGCCGATTTTATGTACTGAACAGCATCGGCGCGAATGCCGGCGTCCCGATGCGTGAACGAACCGTCGCGGTACTTGTTTTCGGACTTGATGTTGACGTTGACTGCGGAAACGGCGAGGCCGCTTTTCTTGAGGGCTGCAACACCGCTGCCATCATGTCCGAGATCCTGAGGGTACACCGGCTCAATGCCGTCGGTGCGTGGGATGGTCTTGGCGATATCGAGACGTTCTTCAAAGCTGCGGTCGACTTGATATTGATGGAAACGATCACGATATCCGCCAATCGTACCCAGAAGGATAGAGTTCTTGTAAGACATCCGAAGTCCTTGATTTTAGAAGCTGTAGAAATGCTGGGGAACGAAGAGCACGATGTCCGGGAACAAGGTGATCAGGGTGAGGACGACCAACTGAACCAGCAGGAAGGGAAGGATGTCCTTGCAGATCTGCGCAATGGATATGTTCGCAATTCCGCTGGATATGTAGAGGGACAGGCCGACAGGTGGGGTTATCGTTCCGATCATCAGGTTCACGGTCATCATGACGCCGAAAAAGACCGGATCGATGCCAAATGATTTCACAACTGGAAGCAAAACCGGTGTGAAAACAATGATGGCCGAGCCACCGTCCAGAAAACACCCAGCAGCCAGCAGCAGCAGATTGATGACCAGCAATAACATCAGAACCGATGTGACATGCTCAGTGAACCACTGGGACAAAATGAGCGGTAACTGTTCAATTGTCAGGACATAACCGACCAGATTTGCGACGCCGACAATCACCATCACCACTGCAGTGTTTAATCCCGCGTGGTAGAACAATTCAGGCAATTGGCTGAGTTCAAGTTCACGATACCAGAACAGACCGACGATGAGCGCGTAGACTGTCGCCACCACGGCAGCTTCAGTGGCAGTAAAGATGCCGCCCAGAATTCCGCCGACAATGATTATTGGCATGACCAATGCACCAGCGGCATCGACAAAGGATTTCACCAGGCCGGAGTAGCTGAATGGCTCGGTCTCAATGTCCCAGTTGCTGCGTTTGGCCTTCACGTAAATCAAAACCATCAAGCCAATGGTCATCATGAGGCCTGGAATGATACCGCCCATGAACAGGGCGCCGATTGATACGCCTGAAATCACGCCATAGAGAACCAGTGGAATGGACGGTGGAATAATAGGTCCGATGACGCCAGAGGCTGCCACAACCGAGGCTGAAAAGGACGCGTCATATCCTTTGCGCTTCATCATCGGGATCATGGTTGATCCGATGGCAGTCGTGTCGGCGACAGCTGAGCCGGATATGCCGGCAAAGATTGTTGAAGCGATAACCGCCACATGGCCAAGGCCGCCCGAAATCCAGCCAACGAGATAGGACGAAAAATTGACCAGCCGCCGGGAAATGCCGCCGCTTTCCATCAACGCACCTGCTGCCATGAAAAACGGAATTGCGAGCATCGGGAAACTGTCCAGGCCGGCATAAACCCGCTGCATCACGATTTGAGGGGAAAGGAAGTCAATTGAGGACAGAACCAGCATTGCTGCAGCAGCAAGGCTGAACAGGATCGGCGTTCCCAATAGAAGCAAAACGAAGAATGCGCCGAATAGGAGTAGGAGAGAGCTCATGAGGTTTCCTTCGCAATCGCAAGGCGGCAATTTTTGACTATGATCACAAACAACCAAAGCATCATGAGCATTACGGAAGCGAAGATGACCGCGTAAATCACACCCATTGGAAACTGCAGTCCTGGGGTGCGTTGGTCCCATTCACGAAGCAATGTCGACCAGCCACCACGCACCAGATAATAGGCGCAAATCAAACCAACCAGGGCCGAGAATGCATTGGCAATACGGCGGATCCGTTTTGGCAGTTGGTCAATCAGAACAGTTACCGCGAGGTGTCCTTCCTGCCGTGCCAGGACAGCAGCACCAATGAACACAATGCAAATGAACAACAGACGCGCCACTTCCTCCGACCAGGCCAAAGGCAAGGAAAACACATAACGGGAAACGATCTGCAGAAAGACGACGATGACCATTCCGGCCATGCCTGTAATTATCGACCATTTCATGCCGGTCAAAAGGACCTCCTCGGCACGCATGAGCATGCCGAGGAAATCTGACGTCTTGCGGAGGGACATTAAATCAGCCTTCGTCACGCACCGAGTCGATCAACTCAAGCCAGCGACCCGCTCCATCGCCAAACTCTTCGATGGCATCTGCGCGCAGTGGCGCAACCTGTGCTGCGAATGCATCACGGTCTGGAGTGGTGACTTGCATGCCCTGTTCTTTGAGTTCGGCAAGTAGGCCTGCATCATCAGCTGCGACTTTTGCGCGTTGGACAACCGCTGCATCGAGAACAGCCTGACGGATGATTTCCTGATGCTCAGGAGATACGTCGTTCCAGAGGTCTTCTGAATACAGAACCATATGCGTCAGATGCAGATGGCCAGTGAGGGCCAAATGGTCGTTTACTTCGGAGAATTTGGCATTGTAGATGTTTGACAGCGGGTTTTCCTGACCGTCAACAACGCCTTGCTCCATGGCGGTATAAAGCTCGTTGAAAGCCATTGGCGTTGCGTCGGCACCCATCATCTCCACGGTGCGAAGGTGGTAGTTGGATTTTGGTGTGCGAATCTTCAGACCTTTAAGCTCGTCAGGGCCATTGATCGCTTGCTTGGAATTCGTCATATGACGCATGCCTGCTTCGAAATAGCCGAGAAGCTCTACGCCATGCTCGCCGACTTTATCAGCGACTTCCTGACCAAGTTCGCCTTCAAATGCGCGGAAGGAATGTTCCCTGTCTTTAAACAGAAAACCGATTTCAAGGGCACCCATTTCCGGGATCCAGCTGCCGAAAAAGCCTGTGGTGACCCACGTCATTTCCAGCGCGCCGGCTCGCAGTTGCTCGACCATTTCGCGTTGGTTGCCCAATTGGCTATCTGTGAAAACGCGAACATCAATAGCGCCGTTCGATCGTTCTTCGATCAGACGTTCGATTTCGCGCGCACCGACGTTTTCCGGGTGATCTCCGGAGACGACAGTGCCGATCTTCAGAATCATGTCTGCTGCAGCTGCAGGGGCGGCGAACAAGGTCGTTGCCAATAGCGCAGCCGAAAGGGTTGCCAGTTTCATTGTATATCCTCCCAAAGGATTTTTTCTTACATAACCAACGTCACCGAGGGGATCGGTGTCCGTTTTGCATGGCGTTCAATTAACGCCAGCATTTCTTCTGTGGTTCGGTCCCAGTGGAGCCGATACAGATGTACAAGTTGGTCCAGGTCCCTGGATAAAATGGCTTCGTACATGCCACGGTGTTCTTGTGTTGACTTCACCGGCATCTCACGAAGGTGGAGGGTGAAATACCTGGCGCGATCCGTCAGCCCGCGTTGCGCATGATACATTTTTGCCAGACGGGGATTTCCGCACATGTCGACAACAATGTAGTGAAAGCGCCGGTCTGCTTCGGCCCAGCTTTCCCTGTCACCGTCCTTTATGGCGCTTTCCATATCTTCAACGGCCTGCTGCAACAGCTCCAGATCGCGATCTTCGTCAGAAGATTTGGTAAGCAAGACCGCAGCTTCTAGTTCCAAGGCTCTTATGACCTGATGGATGTCTCTCACATCTGAAATCAGGAGAGGAAGAATTCGCGTTCCCTTGCGCGGAACAATTTCAACCAGTTGTTCGGTTTGAAGCCTGAGAATTGCTTCTCTGACAGGTGTTCGGCTCAACCCAAAGCGTTCGCAAAGTTCCCTGTCGGACCACAACGATTCCGGCGGTAATTCAGTTGTCAAAATGAGATTGCGCAGGACTTCATAGGATTGGTCCGCAAGAGAGGTAGTGCTGTGCGATTTAGCTTTCATATTTCGAGTAATATATTAGATGGTATAAATTGTAAAGTACCAACTGATTTTCCAAAAAAATTGAAGAAATACAAATATATAACCATTAAGAAAGGTTCAAATTGTGAGGCAAAAACGTGGCCTTAAGTTGCTGGTAATGCGCTTTTTCCCGATGAAAAAATTCTACTGAGATCGTTGAATTGACCTGAGCGGCACGATGCGCCTTACCGTTCTCCAGCGTCTCTTGAAGAGCTCGTGTCTGGATGATACCGGTTGGACACCAATCCTGTTTGCATTCCGCGTGACCCTCCCGAAAGTGCTTCATGCTTTTCCGCGAACGTGCCTTTTTCAGCTCGATGTTTCTGACGGTGCTTGCCGATCAGATGCTGCTGTTTCTGGTGCCGCTGGTGATCTTCCAGATAACCGGCAATGTTGCTTGTCCGGGCTGGCGTTCTTCTTCGAGACATTGCCGCGCTATATTGCGTTTCCCGTTGCCGGGGTCTTGTGTGACAGATACTCGCCAATCTCTCTTTTGCGGCTCAGCCGGATCTTGCGAGCGGGAGCGTGCGGCATCGGCATTGCCGGTCAGATCGTCTTCGGCGGTGTCTGGTGGCTGATTGGCCTGTCCGCAGTCGCCGGTGTCCTTACGACGCAAGGCATGCTTGCATTGGAGATGGTTCTGGCGCGCGCGTTTCAGGATCAAAGGTTTGAAAAAGTCGCCAGTTACGGTCAAATGGCATCTCAAATGGGTGTTGTGCTCGGTCCGCTGACGGCGGCTTATCTGATGGCCTTCTGGCCTTGGGAAGCAGTCGTTGTACTTGCAACCATCCTGTTTGTTCTGGCCGATGTCACCTTCCTGCTATGGCCGGGACAGTCGCGCATGGCAGAGGTGCCAAACGAACGCAAGGACCGTCACCCGGTTGCTGATCTCAAACATGCCTTGAATCTGGTCTGGCAACTGCCGAGGCTAAAGCAGGCGATCCTTCAGGCAGCAGGCGTCAATCTGATTATTGGAGCGACGCTGGCTACAGCCGCTGCCATGATGACCGGATATTTTGCGCTAAACGAACAGGCTTATGCCTGGCTGCAGGTCGGCGGCGCCCTGGCAACGCTTGTTGTTCTGTTATTGACGGCTCATGTGCATTTCGGCCTCAATACGCTTGGGCGGACGGCCTATGCCTTCATCTGCCTGGGCGCTGTTCTGACCGGCCTTGGCGCGCATCCGCTTGTCTATGCAATGGGGTTTCTGCTGATTGCCGGTTTTGACAAGATGTTCAACATCTATGTCCGCACACTGCGCAAGGAGATCATTCCACCCGCGGAATTCGGCAAGACAACCGGCGTTATCATCTGCCTCAACAACCTCTCTCAGCCTTTGGCGGGATTGATCGTGGCAATGTTCGCTGCTGGTGACGATGCTCGAATGGTTCTTCTCGGTCTGGCTGGGGCGATGGCTGTGCTCGGGCTGGCGACATTCACCAGAACGCGATGAATCCGGATGTATTCCTGCCTCGGTTCAATGATTGTGTTGCGCGGATTGTAAACACTTGCCACTCAAGGTTCTGCCGCGTTTACCTGAAGCGTAACTGAGATCTGCCAATTATCTTTCGTCATGAAAGGATTGATCGTTGCCTGGCACCAATCCCCCGGGCACGGACGGACAAGTTTGATCAGATCAGGTTTCATGGGCGAAGAGAGCCCGGAAAACCTAGGTTCAATCAAGATGGACTTGAAGAGCTGGGGTGCGCCAACATAAAGCCAATTGACCATATGTTGGCGGGTTGCCTCGCTAACGTCGGCGGCATTAACAGTCCACGTCATGGAGCATTCATCCACCCGGCCGTCCTCGTTGTAATCGACGTACCAATAGGGGTGCTGGCCAGCATCATCTTTCTCGCCGTCTCCGGTAACCGAGATGGCCCACCAGTCGTTCTTCTGTTTTCCTTCAAAACCAAGAGAGTGCATATCTCCGCGGGCGATCGAAAAACCCTCCGGTGCGAGAGACGCCAGATCATTGTTTCCAGCTTCCAAACCCAAGCATATATCGCGCGTCACAGAGAACAGGACGAAAAATGCGTCGGCACCGGGCTTCGGTTTGGTAATCGATGAAATTCTCTCGAAATCCGGATAGGTAGCCTGCCCCTTGCCACCGACCTTGATTTCAGAAGCCGCCCGGCTATCCGAGACCTGGATAGCCACAGTGCCCAGTGAGAGGACGGACAGCAGTCCCGCAATTCGCCGAATTCGGCCTCCTCTTGCATCAAATACGATCATCAATTCCTCCTTCAAAGTCAGAAAGGACTTCATTGCATTTGATAGTGTCAGTCATGCTTGAGACAAATTCCAGCATCAAAAAATGACCCGGAAATTGCTGCAGCGAACAGGGCGATAAATGGCTGGTTCGATCCGAGTGTTCAGGCTTTCCGCAATGTAGTGAAAGTCAGCCAGGTAATTCACGAATTGGACGAACGTGATCCTCGAATGGCACATGCCGCCGCCGAAATGTTGTGCCTTGGACGTATTCCGGTACGCTGATCCGGTCCATTCGAAAATGCCGGAAGTCTTTGCGGGCTGGATCCCAGGCAACCAAATACCATAGTGGTGGCAAGATCAGCATCGCTTGCGGTTCAACACATCGGCAGCTCAACGCCCCTTTTGCATCCCGGTATTGAAACCGCAGGTACAGACGCTGAAGAAACGATGTTTCGAATGCAGGCAGCAATACAGAGTCCATCTGTCCCAGGTCGGAAATGTCAACTTGTGGCGCGAGCTTTCCGACATACAAGCACTCCAGAAAAAGACGCAAATCTTGCACCTTGTCTGACGGCAGGGCCTTCTCGATTTTTGCAAGGCCAGCATCTGCAAGACTCGAAAAAGGCAAATTTCCAGCTGCGCGCATGGAAGCGACGCTGATGAGGAGCGCAAAAACCTCGGAGACGGAGAGCCGAGGTGTGGTTTGAACCGATTGCGGATCAAGTTGCAGACCGCCGCCGCGACCAGGTTCAGAATGAATGACAAAACCCTCATCGCGTAGCGCGCTAATGTCACGCAACACCGTGCGCCTGGATGCACCAACCACCTTCGCCAGGTCAGCGATTGTTGACGTCCCATCGCGGCGAAGGCTGCGCACGATGGTGTCTTGTCGGAGGCGAATATTCATTTCGTAAAGTTACCGTTTTAAGGTGCCAGTATTTGGCACCTTTAAGTTTTAGACAATAGCGGAACATGTCTGCAAAGCGATTTTTGAAATTGCGATGCCCATCTGAAGACCATTGGGACCGGAAAGTAGGCCATTCTGAACAGAAGGCGTCGCCGGATCCTGCCGTAATGACCAAAGGAGACATAGTGTCCAATCCCACCGATTTCCCCACACCCACCCTCATACCGGTCAATGGTGTGGTCCTCGAAGTCTTTGAAGCTGGCCAACAAAATGCAGGAAACCCGATTGTCCTATGTCACGGCTGGCCCGAACATGCCTTTTCCTGGCGCTATCAGGTGCCCGCTCTTGTTGCCGCAGGCTACCATGTCATCGTCCCAAACCAGCGAGGGTATGGCAACTCATCGCGTCCGAGCGAAGTAACTGACTATGACATTGGGCAGCTGTCAGGTGATCTCGTCGCGCTGCTCGATCACTACGGATATGACAATGCCACGTTCGTCGGGCATGATTGGGGTGCAATGGTTGTTTGGGGGCTGACCTTGTTGCATCCCGACCGGGTGAATAAGCTGATTAACCTGAGCGTGCCTTACCAAGAGCGTTGGGAAAAACCCTGGATAGAGATGATGGAAGTCATGTTTGGCGACGACTTCTATTTTGTACATTTCAATCAACAGCCGGGCGTTGCAGACGCCGTGCTGGATAAAAATACACATCAGTTCCTGCGCAACATGTACCGGAAAAACCAGCCCCCCGTAGAGCCAGAGCCAGGCATGATGATGATCAATCTCGCCAACGCGGAAGCACCCCTCGGGGAGCCCGTCATGAGCGACAATGATCTGTCTGTTTTCGTCACTTCTTTTGAGGGCTCGGGGTTTACCGCCAGTATCAACTGGTACAGGAACCTTGATCGAAACTGGCACTTGTTGGCGGATGTGAACCCAATTATCCAACAGCGCGCACTCATGATCTATGGCGACCGGGATCCGGTTGCGAAGTCTGAAAGACTGGTAGACTTCGTGCCCAATGTGAATGTTGTCAATCTGGTCTGTGGGCATTGGATCCAGCAGGAAAAACCAGAAGAAACAAATCAGGCGATTTTAAATTGGTTGGGGCAGCACGCTGCCTTCTAGGCTCAAAAGCGTCCGAAAGTTAATTCTGCCCTCCGACTTGACCGGATGGCGGACTGAAACGTTGAAGAAGTCTAGCGTTCGCGCGAAAGGTTCAAGTGGCCTTCGTGAAACGAAGACAAGACAACATTCGCCTAACCGACATCTAAGCTGGCGGCTAAACATGGAAGCTAAAGAATGGCTGTGTTGATTTTCTTCACAAGCCAGGAAGAGTTCATCGACTGGTTGGAAGAGCACAGCGAAATGCGGGGAATTTGGGTGGGCTATTACAAGAAAAGCACAGGGCGTCCAAGCCTCACATGGTCTTTGTCAGTAGATGTCGCACTCTGTTACGGATGGATCGACGGCATTCGTAAAACCATCGACGCACACAGCTACAAGATCCGGTTTACCCCGCGCAATCCAGTGAGCGTCTGGAGTGCCGTGAACGTCAAAAAGGTCGAAGCGCTAATCCAGCTGGGGAAAATGAAGCCTGCAGGACTTCGCCTCTTCAACAACAGATCCAATGTGCAAGGCTATTCCTCCGAGCACAGAAACGTTCCGCTTGCCCGCGAGTATGAGGAGCGGATCAAGGCAAATCAGCCCGCCTGGATTTTCTTCAATAATATTGCACCATCTTACAAGAGAGATTCCATCTGGTGGGTCATGAGCGCCAAGAAAGAAGAAACCAGATTAAAGAGGCTTGGTATATTGACTGCTTCATCTGAAGCGGGGCTCAAGATACCAATACTGCGAAAGAAATAGAGGTTTCCCCCAATGTTCGGCAGTTTCGCAAATCAGTCATTAGGTGCGATCTCTTCGATTGTCCGCTTTGCTCTGGATATTATATCTGTTTTCAAATCGCTGGACTCGTAGGGCTCCGTTGATTTGGCATGGGGATTTTTGCCTGTTTGGTTCGAGGGCATCAGATGGATTTGAACCCATAGAAAATGTCTGACGTAATCCCATTTCTACCGCGGGTAACTGAAGTTATCATCCTCGCTTTCTATCTCGTGATTGAATTGGGCTATCAATATGAAAGATGTAAAAGTCCTTAATCAGAACTGTATGGTTTGAAAAGTACATTACTCTGAAATTTTCTGAAGATAATTTAGAGAATTAACCAATTTTTAACTTTCAATATTTGAGTTAGGCGCTTTCCTGTCAATTTTGCTAGTATGTCTCTACGTAACTCATACTTAGGGATGCCCTGATGATGGGGTGGGAGGTTCGCAAAGCTGATAGATTTGAGCCGGTGTACCGCATCCGGAAGTCCTGGTTTGCGCGCGCAATCTGCTTAACTGTGCTGACACAATTGGCTTGCCCAACCACTTCCAATGCGCAAGTTGAGGTCGCCTTCCGAAGCGGAAGCGATCTGCGCGATATCGCTCAAACCTATCTAGGGGATGCGGATCTCTGGCCGAAGATTTTGAAAGAAAACGGCCTTTACGAAATCACCAGTATTCAATCCGGCTCTATCCTGACAATACCAGTTGACGCAATTGCGGCAGCTCGATCTGCAATCGCAGCTTCCCTGACGAAAATCCAGAAAGCCAATGAAATTGGCGCGCAGGTTTTTGCTTATGAGCAAATCGAGGCAGCAATCGTCCAGCATGACGAAGCGCTTGTTGCACAAAAACAAGGTATTTGGAGTGAGGCGCTGGCATTTGCGGTGGCAGCCGGTGAACTGGCCTCCGATGCATTTTCTTTGGCACAAAAGTCCCGTGACCAGACAACAGAAGCGCGTCTGAGCGATCGCCAGGGGTGGGTTGAAGGCAAACGCCCTGAAGAGCTAGGGTGGGACGATCGGGATCTAAACGCTACACTGGTCGAAGAAGAAAAAATCCGAACGCTTTCTCGGTCCACAGCACAAATCACATTCCGGGATTCTGGAAGGTTGAGGTTGAGTGCCAATTCCCATGCTGTCATTCAGCAAATGCGAGTCGACCCACTCAAGAACCGCGAAAACGCCAAAGTCAGTTTGGTGGAAGGTGATTTTTATGCCCTTCTTGGCGGCAGTCCGGGTCGTAAAGCGCTGAAGGTCGATGTGCCAGATGTGAATGCAGAAATTGATTCAGGAGACTTCTGGGTCAGTCAGGACAAGGCTGGAGCAAAATTCACCAACTACGACGATGACAAGGTTGAAATTGCCGCACGCGGATCTTCGCTTTCTCTCGGTCGCAACGAGGGTATCGTCATTCGACCGGGCTCTGCACCGGCCGGCAAAGTCGACCTTCTATCCGCACCTGTTCTGCTTCAACCTGCTATAGATCAGGTGGTGTTCAATTCCGTTGCGGACCTAGTATGGGATCCAGTTGACGCTGCAGCCGGGTATTGGCTGGAAGTAGCGCGAGACCCAAATTTTAACCAGATGACTGTGTCCGCCACCGGTCTTGTCGAAAACGTTTATCTGTTGGAGAAACTGGATTTAGGGGACCATTTTTGGCGCGTGGCTGCGTTGGATCAATTTGGTCTTCCGGGCACCAGAAGTCTTGCGCAGAAATTCGTCATGCAGGTCGACAATGCACCGCCGTTTCTGAGGTTAGATCAACCGAACTCGGATAAGATTTACCGGAACGCTCTGGTTCAGGTGCAGGGGGAAAGTGAACCCGGTGCAAAGGTCGCCATAAACGGTATCGCCGCAAGCGTGGCTGATACAGGTGCGTTTTCATTGAGCGTCACACTTGTTCCGGGTGAAAACAGACTCGATATTGCGGCAAAAGATCCGGCAGGTAATGAGACGAAAATCGGATTGGATATCGCGCATTTGCCGGATGCAGACGCGCTATTGATGTTCAACCAGGCGATGCCGCGTCAATCGGCGCGCCACTTTTTTGCCAGTGGACCAGAACTGGCTGTTTCCGGCGGAACCGAACCAAATTCCTTTCTTCAGATTTTTGACAGGGATGGCACTTTGCGCGCTGAAGCCGCAACAGAAGCCAATGGTCAATTCGCGTTTCTGCTTCCGTTAAAATCGGAGCAGGAAGACTTCACCGTGACAATCGTCACCGCGTCCGGATTTGCCAGTGAAGACGGGTTCAAGGTCTCGCAGGATATGTCGGCACCGGAGATTAGCCTTGAAATGCCGTTACCAAGATTGACAGCCGTTGAATGGTTGCCGGTCCGAGGTCAGGTAACAAATGCGATCAGGGTGATGTTGAATGGAAGAGATATTCCAATAGCCGATGATCGTTTTGATGAAGTGGTTACTCTGGTTGATGGCCCAAATACGATCGAAATGTCAGCGCGTGACACCGTTGGCAATGTTGTCGTGGAAAGTTGGCAAGTCATTCTAGACCAGACGCCACCGGCGTTTGTCGATCACAAAATAAATGGTGCCGGGACAGGCAGGATTACCATTGAAGTAGCTGCGGAAGACCAAAACGGGTTGGCAAAGGCGGCACCGTTTACGCTGACTGCAGGTGGCGAACAGATTTCCGGATATCTGAAATACAACAAATTGAGCCGAAGCTACAAAAGTGTTGTCGGCATTGCGTCGGCCGATGCGGTGATTCTGAAAACCGTAGAACTTCAAGATGATGCGGGAAACCGGACCAAGGTACGAATAAGATAAGGGCATAAAGCTGGGATGTATCGAGTCGAAGCGTTTGACCTTAAAGCTTTCGAAATAGTTCGAAAGCTCAGCGGTTTAGTTACCAAAACAGCATTGGCAAGCGCCGTCCTGTTGTCTTCCGCCTGGGGACAATCGGCAAGTCCGATTGATGTCCCGCTCCTGATTACCTACGGACCGGAAGCTGGAACACGGGAAGGCGACCCAACTTATTCGCAAGTCATTTATCTTGAGCTTCCAGAGGATCTCAAAGAGCGTGTCTATGTGCGTGTTTTTGATCCCGACAGTGGCGGAGAACATGATCTCGTCTACGGTCAGGAAAACACATCGACACGTTTTGCACTTTATGGAGGTGAGGGCGTACTGGTGTTGCCGGAAGACGCAGGTCAATCCGTAAGTGAAGGTGAACTCAACAGCGGTGTTCTGTTATCGGAAAAACGATACGACCAGTCTGATCAATTCGATAACAGCTGGGTTAACGTTGGCCTGTTGAAAGCCGATCAGGGCGAAAAACAGGGCAGCCGACGTTTGTTTCGCCTCCTGGTCACAGGTGAAACCGGAAATGACGGCAACCTTTATGATGTTGCGTTGAGTTTGCGGGATCGGCGGCAGTTGGACGTTCCAGGTGCGCGCATATTCACTTACTCACCAACAGTTCGCGTTCCCAACCGCCAGTCATTGACCGAATTGCGCTTTGGTCTCCCGGAGGACGCGCAAACATTGTCGGTCCACAATTTCGATGCCGCCCACGGCAAGCTTCAATTCACGTCAGCATTCAGGTCAATTGATCTCAAACCTTCGGGACAGGACCAATGGCGTGTTGGCACCGTGGACTTGCTGCCTGAGGAGCCCGGAGAACTTGTTGCGATCACGCTGAAAGGCGGCGGGGAAATCCCGAATGATGCGACGTTCTTCGTTTCCAGCCGCGACGGTGATCCCTTGGCAGTTGAGTTGCCGCCTTACAATTGGATGCCAAACCGGCGCCCGCAAATCTCCGCGACAACGACTTTTCTTGATGGCTGCCGTTCAGTGTCTTTCGACGCCAGTGCCACAACTGAGCCTGATGGTGACGAGCTAAGCTATCTTTGGCGGTTTTCCGACGGGTCGACGATGACCGGCAACAAGGTTGTCAAAACATATCAAACAAGAGGTCGTTTTACGGAACGTCTTGAAGTTCGCGACAATTCAGGTCAGATCGGCAACGGCAGCGCCAAAGGCATTGATGTCTGGGTCAAAGCACCTCCGGTTCCGGATATCGAAGCACCGGGTATCGTTGGAGCCGGTGACAGCGTTCATTTCGACGCGTCTGGCTCCTTTGCAGTTGGCGCGAGTGTTGTCAGTTATCGTTGGTTGTTCAACGATGGATCGATTGCGCAAGGCAAGCGGGTTGCCCGCGTCTTCGAAAAACCAGGTGACTATCAGATAACTCTGAATGTCTCGGATGATTCTGGACACACCTGTAATACTGCTCGGTTGACGACATCCTTGCGCGTCAATGCAGGACCTGTTGCAGAAGCCGGTTCTGATCGCCGGATAGAAGCTGATACCGAACTACGCTTTGACGGGGCAGGCAGTTATGACGTTGATGGCGAAATTCGGTCATTCGTTTGGGATATGGGAGACGGCACGCAGCTTCAAGGCCCTGATGTCCGCCACTCCTATGATGGTCCGGGTGAATACCGGGTGACCCTGCAAGTGACTGACAATGCCGGTGTCAGCAACAGTGTTGCGACCGATTGGTTGCGGGTTTTGGTCAATGCGCCACCTGTTCCGGAAATGGGGTCGAATCGCAGCGTTGCGGTTGGGGAGGTCATCCGCTTTGACGGCTCTGATTCCTCTGACAGCGATGGGGAGATCATTTCCTATCTTTGGGAATTCGGTGATGGCACCACTGCCTTTGATGAGATCGCTGAATTTGCCTACAACAAGCCTGGAACCTATTCGGCGCGGTTAACAGTTACCGATGACTCTGGAACCAATACCAGCAAGGTTTCCAAGACGGTTGTCGTCCGCGTCAACGGCGCGCCGGTCGCAACCGCGGGACCAGACCAGACGGTAACCACGAGCGAGGTTCAGTTTGACGGGTCCGGATCGTCTGATCCTGATGATCAGATCATTCGTTACGAATGGGATTTCGGTGATGGATCGCAAGGTGAGGGACCACAACCGGTCCATGTCTACAAACGCCCGGGAATATATAAGGTTCGTCTGACGGTCACGGATGCGTCAGAAACAGAACGCAACACATCCAGCGATGGCATTACTGTGGTGGTCAATACACCGCCAATCGCCGACGCCGGAGCTGATCTCGTTGGCGCACCCGGAGAAGAACTTGTTTTCCAGGCGTCCCGTTCAATTGACCCGGACGGTGACATTTTCAAATATGAATGGGATTTCAAGGACGGCACCAAAGCCGAAGGCGAAATTGTCAGACATGCCTTTGAGAAACCTGGCCGCTATTTTGTCGGCCTCAAAGTGACTGATGAAACCGGCCACACGAAAGCAATTGATTTTGATGAAACGGAAGTGTTCGTCAATGAGAAACCGACCGCAAATGCCGGTGATGACATCCGGGTTGCACCGGGTGAAACGTTCACACTGAGTGCGGATCGTTCCCACGACCCAGATGGAGAAATCACCGATTACCGTTGGGATGTGACGGACAATCCGGAGCCGATTTACACTCAATCGGTAGAGTTGTCATTTGCAGACCCTGGCACCTACACGGCCTTGCTGACCATTCTGGATGAAAGCGGCGCGGATAACAGCATCGCGGAGGACCAAGTTACGATCCGGGTCAATCATCAACCCAAAGCTGTTGCTGGTTCGGACGTGTTTACCGGGAACAGTCTGGTGGCCTTTGATGCCGGAGCGTCCCTCGATTCGGACGGTGACGGCCTGACATATCGCTGGGATTTTGGTGACGGATCATCAGCGACAGGGCCTCTGGTCGCTCACACCTTTGCCAACGGCGGAATATATCCAGTCACCCTGACAGTCAGCGACGGGACGGGCCTTTCCAATAGCGAAGATCAAGACAGTCTGACGGTGACACTGAACAATGCCCCTGTGGCTGTCGCCGGAAGTGATCAACGGATCTGCACTGGTGATATTCTGGTTTTGGATGGAAGCGCCTCCAGTGATCCGGATGGCGGCGTCCTGAAATATGGCTGGACATTCGGCGATGGACGCACGAGTGATATTATCAATCCGACGAATTCCTACCGAAAAGGCGGTGTCTATCCTGTTGCTTTGACGGTTACGGATGATTCTGGTCTATCGAACAACACCGCTGTCGATCAAATCGCGGTGACAGTTGATCAGGCACCTGTCGCGGATGCCGGTGTGGACATGAAAGTCTGCGCTAATACCGAAGCCAGTTTTGACGGCTCCAAGTCTTGGGATGCTGATGGTGTCGTAAATCGCTATCTTTGGGACTTTGGGGACGGTGGCTCCAGTGGCGGAGACAAGCCAAAACATATCTTCAGGCGGGCAGGTAAATACAATGTCCGTTTGACCATCGAGGGCGATACTGTCGGTCAATGTGATTTCAGAGCTGCTGACGATATCGTCGTAGAGGTGACCGCAGCACCGGTTCCGCGGATCACAGCGCCGGCAGCCATTGCAGCGGGTGAACCGCTTCAATTTGATGGATCAGGCTCATATCTGGACGGCGGTGAAATATTGGGCTGGAGCTGGGATTTCGGTGACGGAAACACGGCTGTTGGACCTTTACAGACCTACATATTTGAAAAGCCTGGCGTCTACCGGGTCGGTCTCACGGTGGATAGTTCGGCCCAGACAAGCGATTGCCGACAGATTACCGATTATCACCTGTTAACGGTCAATGCCGCTCCCGTTGCTGATGCGGGCCCCGATGTCATGGTCGGGGTGAACGAGGAAGTCCTGTTTGATGGCTCGGCGTCCAATGATCCGGACGGCGCACTGGCAAGCCACATCTGGAGTTTTGATGACGGTACACAAAAGGACGGTGTCAATGTGCGCCATCGTTTTGCAGAGGCTGGCACCTTTGAGGTCAAACTTGCCGTTACTGATACCGCCGATTTAAGCAACTCAACGGCAACCGATACCGTGACGATTCAGGTCGTCGACAGCGCCTTCATCGCTCTTACAGCTCCTGATGCGGTTTGTGTTGGCGAAGAATTTGAAATGAGTGCCAACCAGTCAGGGGCAACCGGAGAAACATCATCAATTTACAAATGGGGTTTTGGCGACGGCACGTCGGCGTCGACAGCGAGTGTCCGGAAAAGCTACTCAACACCAGGACGTTACAATGTATCTGTTCTGGCTGATGATGGCAGCTCGAGGACATCCAGTCTGAAAGAGGCGTCAAAATCCATTCTGGTCAATACACCGCCAAGAGCTGTAGCTGGCGAAAACCGCCTTGTTTGTCCTGGCGATCCCGTACTCTTCAGCGGCCGGGAATCAAGTGATCCTGATGGTGGTCCACTCTCCTATCAGTGGGATTTTGGAGACGGAACAAAAGGCGCCGGAGCCGTGCCGCAGCATGTCTTTGAAAAGCCGGGCACCTATGAAGTTACGTTAAAGGTCAAAGACGCCACCGGATCCACCTGTTCGGTGTCGACGGACACTCTGATTGTTTCAGTAAACTCTCAGCCGTCGGTCGATGCTGGGCCTGACCGCGTTGCCTATGTTGGCGGTGCCAATGATCGCGAGATTTTTACCGCATGGCGGTCTTACGATCTGGATGGAACGGACCTCGATCATGTCTGGACATTTGGCGAGGACGGCCAGCGCCGAGGCAAACAGGTTGCGCATACATTCCAATCACCAGGCGACTATAGCGTAACGTTGACTGCGGATGACGGATCGGGACTGCATTGCGGACGGGTATCTGATACGATGAACGTAAGGGTGTACGCGCGCGAGGATTTCAAGGGGTAAGCGCGGAAGCAACAGCCGGGTGGGGGATCTGTTATGCGGCTTACTCTTCGCAAAAAATTGCTGCTGTTTTCGGTTTTTATTGCGGTCCTGCCGCTTCTGATTGCCGGTCAGACCCTGATCCGAATTGCGCAGGATGAGCTCAAAAGTTCCGCGAATGACCAGTTGACCCAAACCGCGCGTCAGGTCTCGGAGGAAATCGACAGTGTCTACCGGAATGCCTGGCGAGCGCCGTTGTCGCTGATAGCAAATGCGATCGACGACGAAAGCCTGAATATCGACGCGATCATTGCGCTTCTGACCCTTGGCATTGCCGATCTTCCGGACATTGTTGCACTTCAAATCACCGTTGAGGGGTCAGAACGCCCATTGCTCGTGTCTCGGGATCTTTTCAGCAAAAAACTCAAAGACAAGGGCAGCGATCCGAGAGACGTGCTGGCGTTGTCGGAAGATCTGATTTCCCGGTACCGAGCTGGAAAACACAGTCTTGATCGCAGTGCCCAATATGTTGCAGCCACCGGCAACTGGCTGGCGACTGTAATCATTCCGCTGAAGCGGTCCTTGAACGGCCGGACAGCAACCCTGTCCGCCCGGATCAACCTTGAACGCGTTCTGTCCTATATTGACAATCATGCTTTTTCGAAGACCGGCACCATCACCCTTGTGAATGGGAAAGGTGAGAAAGTCCTGACAGACAATCCTGAAATCATTCTCGACCATCAAATCGTTCAGGAAGCTGTTGATCTGTTGGTGCTGCAATCCAACGTAATTTCCGTAAAACCATTTGTGCGTCCGGATGGTGAAGTAATGCTCGGCGCTATGGCTTTTCCTCGACCGTTTGACTGGGTGGTCATAGCGGAGAAAAGCGAGAAGTCGGCCTATTTCACCATCGATGTAATGACCGAAAGCCTGTTGATATGGGTTGGAGCTGGATTGGCAGTCGCAGGCATAGGCGCGATCTTTTTCTCTTTGGGTATTTCCAGACCTATCCTGAAGATTGGCCAGGCCGCTCTTGCGGTTGGCAATGGCAACTTTCAGGCACGTGTTGAAGGCGTAAAAAGCCACGATGAAATCGGCGATTTGGCTCAGCGCATCAATGAAATGATTGTGGAGGTCAATGAGCGGTTCCAGTTGACGAAATTTGTTTCGCACGAAACCATGAGCGCCATTCAGCATTCGGATCAAAGCGGTGTTCAGCTTGGTGGATCTCGAAAAAGGGTCGCAATCCTGTTCGCCGATATCAGAGGATATACGGCGTTCTCCGAAGACCGGGAACCGGAAGTGGTTGTGGAGGTCCTGAACCACTATTTCGCTGATCAGGGCGCAGCAGTCGAGCGGAACAACGGCGACATTGACAAGTTTGTCGGTGATCAGTTGATGGCGGTTTTCAAAGGTTCGGATATGTGCACTGATGCCCTGCATTGTGCGTCTGAGATACAGGATATTATGGAAAATTCCGCTCGGATAAATCCAGAGTGGCAGCTCGATATCGGAATTGGTGTCGACGTAGGAGAGGTGGTCGTGGGAGCCATGGGAAGTCCGGACCGGATGGACTACACAGTTCTGGGCGACAATGTAAACCTTGCAGCACGTCTGTGTTCCGCGGCTGATCCAAAACAGACCATCATATCGGATGCTGTCTATCAGGATACCATGGACAGTTCTGCCTTCGAGTTCCTACCGCTGGAACCGATCCGAGTAAAAGGCAAGACTGAGCCAATCAGGATTTATTCTGTAGCCCAATCTGCGATTGACTTAAAAAACAAATCCACTGCCTAACAAACTCAAATTGCGGCCTGTCGATGCGTTGTCGGTCGCTCGCAAAATGATTTTAGTATCCACAAAGCCTCGGACAGGCTGGTTTCTTTGTAAGCAGATAGACACATTTGAATTGGAAGTTCGTTTTTAACGTAATGCTATCCACCATTCGATCGGTCCATGGACGAATACCACGAGGAAAACTGCTTGGAACAATGTAGCGGCACCTGCCAAAGTCCATCACAAGGTTTCTTTTGTAGAAGATGAATGAATAGCTCTGACGAACCTTTGGATTTGTAGATACTTTTTTCTCAAGATCAGGACGTGGGGCGGCACCCGCAGTAAACATTTCGGCTTATCCAACTGAATTCCGGACCTCCTCCGAAATCTCCTTGAGTTGAGGCGCCAGGGGCGTGGTCTTGCGCCAGACCATGCCGATGGTGCGGGCTGGTTCCGGCGGTTCAAAGCGGGCGATGGAGACGGTTGCGGAGCGCGTTTCCACTGGCACAGCCATTTCCGGTATAAAGGTCACCCCCATACCAGCGCTGACCATCTGGACCAGCGTTGATAACGAACTGGCATCAAGCGTTTCACGAGGTGGGCCCGACTGATAATTGCAAAAGGACAGGGCCTGATCACGGAAACAATGACCTTCTTCCAGCAGCAGCAAGCGCATTTCCCGCAAGGTCTCGATATTTGGGATCGGCAAGCCATCGTCAGCCCCAGGCCGGACAAGAACAAAATTTTCATCAAACAGCGGCGTCTCCGTCAAAGATGGTTCGGAAATGGGCAGAGCGAGGATGGCTGTATCCAACCGCCCATCTCGCAGCTCTTCGATCAGCTTCGGGGTGACCGTCTCGCGCACATGAATGTCGAGATTCGGGTGCAGTCTTGTCAGATTGGCGATGACTGATGGCAGCAGATAAGGTGCTATTGTTGGAATAACGCCAATGCGCAGCCGCCCGACAAGCCGGTCTTTCGAGGCTCTGGCAAGATCTGTCAACTCATCTGCCGAGCGAAGGATTTCACGGGCGCGCTTGACGGCCTCTGCGCCAAAATTGGTCAGGGAGACCCGGCGGGCCGAGCGTTCGAACAACACCGCGCCAAGTGTTTCTTCCAGTTCCTTGATTTGCATCGACAATGCAGGTTGCGAAATTGCGCAGTCATCAGCCGCCCGGCCAAAATGCCCGTGCCGGGCAAGGGCCTCAAAATAGCGCAACTGTTTCAGGGTGATATTAATCATAAGAATATCTTATCACGAAGATCAGAAAATACAATTTCTTCTGATCATTAAACTTTGCTAGCCTCTCCGTATCACGATGGGCTTGTGGCATAAAACTGCTGACGGGCTGCTGGTTTGAAAAGAATTCAGGGTGGGTGAGGACACAAGTTGTCCTCACCCACAGTTGACTATCTGGCGATGGCCACGATTGGAGAAAGACATGGACGCTAAAGTGGGAAAATCGGGCGGTTGCCCAGTGATGCACGGCGGTAACACGGAAACCGGTGCATCTGTCATGGATTGGTGGCCGAAGTCGTTGAACCTGGACATTCTTCATCAGCAGGACATGAAAACCAATCCGTTGGGTGAGGATTTTGATTATCGCGAGGAGTTGAAAAACCTCGACGTTGAAGCGTTGAAAAAAGACATGCATGCCCTGATGACCGAAAGTCAGGACTGGTGGCCTGCCGATTACGGACATTATGGCGGCTTGATGATCCGCCTCGCATGGCATTCGGCCGGTTCTTACCGTCTGGCTGATGGCCGTGGCGGCGGCGGTGCCGGTAACATCCGGTTTGCACCGCTCAATTCCTGGCCGGACAATGCCAGCCTCGACAAGGCGCGGCGTCTGTTGTGGCCGATAAAGAAGAAATACGGCAACAAGATTTCCTGGGGTGACCTGATCATTCTGGCCGGTACGATTGCCTATGACTCCATGGGCCTGAAGACCTTCGGATTTGCATTCGGCCGTGAGGACATCTGGCATCCTGAAAAGGACACTTATTGGGGCGCTGAAAAAGAATGGCTGGCGCCGTCTGACGAGCGCTACAGCGATGTTGGCAAGCCGGACACGATGGAAAACCCGTTGGCAGCTGTTCAGATGGGTCTGATTTATGTGAATCCGGAAGGTGTCAACGGAACCCCTGATCCGTTGAAAACGGCTCAGCAGGTGCGTGAAACCTTTGCCCGCATGGCGATGAATGATGAAGAAACCGCAGCCTTGACCGCAGGTGGTCATACAGTCGGCAAAGCACACGGCAATGGAGATGCAGCAACCCTTGGTGCAGAGCCTGAAGGTGCAGGCATTGAAGATCAGGGCATGGGCTGGACCAACCCGAAGGGCACGGCAAAGGCCAGCGAAGCCATCACTTCCGGTATCGAAGGCGCATGGACAACCAACCCGACCCAATTTGACATGGGTTTTTTCGATCTCCTGTTCGGTTACGAGTGGGAGCTGACAAAGAGCCCTGCTGGTGCCCAGCAGTGGCAGCCAGTCGGGATCAAGGAAGCGGACATGCCGGTTGATGCCAGCGATCCGTCAATCCGCCGTATGCCGATGATGACCGATGCCGATATGGCCATGAAGATGGATCCAACTTATCGCGCTATCTGCGAGAAATTTATCGCGGATCCGGCCTACTTCAAGGACACCTTCGCCCGCGCATGGTTCAAGCTGACCCACCGCGATATGGGACCGAATGTCCGCTACATTGGCCCGGATGCTCCAACCGAAGACCTGATCTGGCAGGATCCGATCCCCGCTGGCCCGGTCAACTACGACATCGGCGCTATCAAATCGAAGATCGCTGTGTCCGGCTTGTCAGTTTCAGAACTGGTATCGACTGCATGGGACAGTGCCCGGACATTCAGAGGCTCTGACATGCGTGGCGGCGCAAATGGTGCCCGTATTCGTCTTGCACCTCAAAAGGACTGGGCCGGAAACGAACCGGATCGTCTTGCCAAGGTGCTGGCTGTTCTGGAACCAATCGCCGCTGAATATCAGGCCAGTATTGCCGATGTTATTGTCCTGGCTGGCAATGTCGGTGTCGAAAAGGCCGCTAAGGCTGCCGGGCAGGACATCTCTGTTCCTTTCGCTCCCGGTCGCGGCGATGCAACGGATGAAATGACCGACGCAGCGTCGTTTGATGTTCTGGAGCCATTGGCCGACGGATACCGCAATTGGCAAAAAGCTGATTATGTCGTCAGTCCGGAAGAAATGATGCTGGACCGGACCCAGCTGATGGGACTGACAGGCGCGGAAATGACTGTCCTTGTTGGCGGAATGCGTGTCCTGGGGGCCAATCACGGCGGAACCAAACACGGTGTCTTCACCGCACGTGAAGGAGTGTTGACGACAGACTTCTTCGTCAACCTGACTGACATGGCCTATAAATGGGTTCCAAAGTCGGATGGTCTTTATGAAATCCGTGATCGCAAGACTGACACTTTGGAGTGGACAGCGACCCGTATGGACCTGGTGTTCGGCTCGAACTCCATTCTGCGAGCTTATGCCGAAGTTTATGCCCAGGACGATGCGGCGGAGCGCTTCATTGAGGACTTCGTGGTGGCATGGGCAAAGGTCATGCATGCCGACCGGTTTGATCTCGGCTGATCTCCGGTCTCTTCAACGATAAGTCTGACGGCGCTCTGGAAACGGGGCGCCGTTTTCTGTTGGAACAAGACCGGACTTCGATTGATAAAATCTCAAAAAAAAAGGGGCGTTCGGGCCTCTCGAACGCCCCTCAGAGCCCCCTCTGGTTTTTATTGGGACTGGCTCTGATCTTGAAATGTCAGAGGCTATTTAATCACGATTTCTGCGGTGCGCCCAGCCTGTGATGCGTATTTTTATCCATGCTATTTATGCGTGCGTGATGATTGCTAGCACGGCGGAGAGGATTGATCTCGCCCATTTCAACGACACGTTGAATTGAGTTTGCGCATCCAGACTGCGCTTCCGCGACATGTCTCTTTAGATTAGCTGTTTGCCATCAATGTAGTGGAGACGTTTGCATGCCGATTAAGGCAACTAAATCGATTGAAATATCAATTGTTCTCCGACTGCACGGCTGCTTGGATACGCTGGAATTGTGGGGAGAAAGAAATGTCCGATTTGCCTGGTTTGGTTCTGGTTCATGGAGCCTGGCACTCATCTGAAACATGGTCCGACGTCAAGCCACTGCTGGAAGCCAAAGGGTTTGATGTGACTGCAGTGGATTTGCCAGGTGCGGGCCTGAATGCTCGGGAACCGGTGGCATATCATAATCGGCCATTGGACGCTGCCGCATTCGGCACCGAACCATCGCCAAATGCCGGTGTTGGCCAACAGGAAAGGACAGACGCGGTTGTTGCTGCAGTTCGTGCATCTGCAGAGCGCACAGGCAACAAGGTCGTTCTGGTCGGTCACTCTCTCGGCGGGATCACCATTTCGCCAGTTGCCGAGGCTGTTCCGGAATTGCTTCATTCTGTTATCTATCTGACGGCATTTCTTCTGGCGCCGGGTGTGCCAGCGATCGCGATGATCCAGGATCCAACGATGGCAGAAGCGCTTGTACCAGCTCTCTTTATGGCCGATCCGCAAAATGTGGGTGCGCTGCGCGTTGACACCGGGTCCGAGGATGCGGAGTATCTTGCGAAGGTCAAAGCTGCCTTTTATGGCGATCTGAGTGATGCGCAATTCAAGTCTGCCAAGACTGGTTTACATCCTGATGAACCTGTCCAAGTCGCCGTAGTTCCATCTCCGATTACCGCTGAACACTTCGGCTCGGTCCCGCGGCACTATATTCGCTGCGCCAACGATCAGGCGATTACCCTCGCTGGGCAGGACAAGATGATTGCTGACACCGATGCAGCGCTTGGAAGCAAGACGGCAGTGCATACACTGCAGACCAGCCATTCTCCGTTCTTCTCACAGCCAGAAAAACTGGCGGAGTTGATCAATGGGATTGCGGACAACTGACAACCAGACTTTCAAAGGAGGTTGTTGATGCTGTTGGTCAATCGGCGGTGCCTGTAGCGGGCCGGTACAGTCTCCTTTAAGGTGCCAGTATGCTTGACTGGATTTACAAGAAACGGCTGAAGGGTGACCTGGAGATCTGGGTTTCCAATGGTTGGGTGTCCTCTGACCGGGCTGTTGCCATCCTTGAGGCGCAGGATATCGACGATGGCCGATCGCGCCTGCCGATGGCGCTCGCTGGAATTGGTGTGGTCTGTGTGGCGCTTGCGCTGTTTGCGTTTATCGCCGCCAATTGGGGTGTTATCCCAAAGACCGGCAAACTTGTCGGCATTGCGGTTCTCATTTTTCTTGCGCACGGGGCAGCGGCCTTCTTTGCCAAAAAAGGCCGAACCGGACTGTCGGATCTTGCGACCGGCTTTGCGACACTGGTGTTTGTGGGCGGTATGGCTCTGGTCGGGCAGATCTTTCATTTGCCATCCGACTGGCAGGGCGGGGCGTTTCTCGTCTGTCTGGGTGGATTGGCGGCAGCCTGGTTGACGGGTTCCAAAACATCTCTGGTCATCGCCGCCGTTGCTGCAATTTCCTGGCAACTGGAGCGATCTGGTTTCGAACCATCAAGTGCAATCGAGACCTTGATCAGCCTGGCCTTTCTGGTGGCTGTTTTCGCGCATCCATTTATTTATCCATCCAGAACATCGCGCTGGGCGGCAATAGCGGTTCTTTTGGTGACCTATGGGCGCTGGTTCGGAGATGTCGGCGACCTGCTCGGCTCGGGAGATGACATTATCGTTGCCATGCTGCTGGGCGGTTTGGGCGGGCTTTGCTGCGTGATGATCCAGCTTGGTCCGGTGATTGATCTTTATGCCAAATGGTCCAGCTATAAACCGGCCAAAAGCCATGCTCATTGGCTCATGTTGCGATCCTTGCAGGACATCGGCTTCATCATTCTGTGTGGCTTGATTGTTCTGGCACTGGTCTTCGCGCCTGAGCTTTCCAGTGATGTGTCGGCAGAAGGACTGTTACCACTACCCGCCAGTCTGCCTCTTGGTACAGCAATTTTGCTGTGTGGCGCTGGATTATTGCTGTCCTTCAAGACGTCCAAATCACTGGTGCTCTTTGCGTCGATTGGCCTTTCGCTGATTGCCGTGTTGATGCCGACCCTCACAAACAATGTCATTGTCTTGTCTGGGACCTCCCTGGCGGCCCTGATTGCCCTGTGCGCACTCGGAACCTGGTACAACAACCGCTACTGGATGCTGTGCGCCTATCTGGGCCTGACGGCAGTTGCCTTGTGGCTGCTGCAGGTGACAATCGGATCGCTGTTGGGGCAGTCGTTATTTTTCCTGGTTGCAGGTCTACTGCTCCTTGGAATGGCTCTTTGGTTGGCGCGGATCTTTCGCCATCAGAAACCGGATCAGGTCAAAGCCAATACGGCAGTGGAGGCGAAGTGATGAGCGACACCGCAATGAACACTGCCCCGAGCAATGCCGGACCACTCCTGCGCAATCCCTATTTGAAATGGGGTGTGTTGGCGCTCATCCAGTTGGCACTGATTTCCATCCCGCTTGCGGACCGCCTGCAGGTGCAGTTGAGCGGTCAGGATGTGACGCTGGAACTGATCCCGGTTGATCCTCGCGATCTGCTGCGCGGCGACTATGTCATCATCACTCTGGCAATCGGCCAACTGCCTGCAGAATTGCCGGGTACGAATGGTTTTGCTTCCGGTGACACGATCTATGTGGAGTTGCAGCCAAATGCGGATGGTGTCGCGAAGCCGGTAAAAGCCGCGTCAGAACGCCGTAAGTTGGGGCCGATGTCTATTGCCGGAACGGTCGTGACAGCGACCGCTGAGCAAATCAATGTCGACTACGGTATAGATGCGTTCTTCCTGCCCGAGGGCGAGGGGCTTGAAGTCGAACGTCTCGACCGGGATCAGGTCAGGCTTGTTGTAGCGGTCACAGATGATGGACGGTCCTTGCCTTTGAGGTTGCTGGTAGACGGAATGCCGTTCAAATCCGACGCTGCCTTTTGACGAACTGTCCTGCTGAGAGTAAGAGCGCGTCAGAACTTATCTCCTGCCAAGGCTTATTGATGTCAGATCCAGCGCTCGACACTTTGTTTCTTCCATTGTCGGACGAAGCTATTGAGCTTCCACCTGCCGCCCATGTCCTGTTTTTGCGCGCAAGGGCTGGCCGCTCCTTGGAAGCGCTTGAGGGTTGCGAATTACTCTGTGAACAGAGCTTTGCGCCGGATCGGGATGCTCTGCAAAAAGCAGGGCGCAAGGTCGACGCGGAGACAGATGGTGATGGCTTTGATGCCACATTTGTCTTACCCGGACGCCAGCGTCAGGAAGCCCGCGCGCAGCTCGCACGCGCCGTCTCAAAGACAAAGCCGGGTGGCCTGGTGATAGCCTGTGCTCCGAACACCGAAGGTGCCAAGACCCTTGAGAGCGATCTAACTGAGCTCTTGGGTGGTGCTGACAAACACTCCAAAAACAAGTGCCGCGTGATCTGGGGATCCGTTCAATCGGACCAGATCGACAAAAATCTGTTGAGCGGCTGGCTCCAGCTGGATGCGCCGCGTGAGGTTCTGGACGGTGCTTATGTCAGTCGGCCTGGTGTTTTTGCATGGGATCGGATCGACCCGGCGTCCAAGCTACTGGCGGATCATTTGCCAGAAACACTGAAGGGCCGCGGTGCTGATCTTGGAGCAGGATTTGGATTTCTCGCTCGAACGGTTTTCGAGAAGGCGTCCGGTGTCGCCGGTATCGACCTCTATGAAGCGGAAAAACGTGCATTGGATCTTGCCGAACAGAACCTGTCTGCCTTCAAGGGCAAAAAGGCAATGAATGGGATTTGGTCAGATGTGACCAAGGGTGTTGAGGGACCTTACGATTTCATTGTCTCCAATCCGCCGTTTCATCAGGCAAGCAAGGCTGACCGGTCGGATGTCGGTCAGGGCTTCATCCGGGCAGCAAGCGCAGGCCTGAGACCTGGAGGCGAATTCTATCTTGTCGCCAATAGGCACCTTCCCTACGAGCAAACCTTGAACGAAGTCTTTGGCCGGGTGGAAATGCTGGCAGACGAGGGCGGATACAAGGTGATCAAGGCCGTCAAAGCCAAGGGAGGGCGATGATATGCGGCTTGTAAAACTCTTGGCGAACCTCGGCTATGGCAGCCGCAAGGAAATGCAGCAAGCTATCCGCAATGGCTGGGTCACCGACAAGGATGGCAACAGCCTCAAGGCGGACAGTAAGACCGCACATGAGGACATCAGGTTTGATGATGAACCCTTGGATTCTGCCCACGGTGTTGTCATTTTGATGAACAAGCCGGTCGGCTACACATGTTCCATCAAGGATCAGGGGCGTCTGGTCTACGATCTGATGCCGGACCGCTATCGGCAACGCAAACCGGCCCTGTCTTCGATTGGCCGGCTCGACAAGGAAACCTCGGGTGCGTTGTTGTTCACCGATGATGGAACATTCCTGCACAAGGTGATTTCGCCCAAGGCCGAAGTTCCAAAAATATATGATGTTGTGCTCGACCGACCGCTGAAGGGCGATGAAGCAATTCTGTTTGCCTCTGGTGAGATGATGCTTGAAAGCGAAATCAAACCACTCAAACCTGCGGAACTTGAAGTCATTGATGAGACCCATGCCAGAGTGATCTTGCACGAAGGCCGATATCATCAGGTGAGGCGCATGTTCGCAGCCACCGGCAATCACGTTACTGATCTTCACCGCAGCCGGGTCGGTGCCTTGAGCCTTGACGGTGTTGTAGAAGGCAGCTGGAAGGCGCTCAACGAAGACGAAAAGGCGCTGATCTTTTCCTGATATGGAACGCCCGACGGTGGGGTTGTCGGACGTTCCGATCGACGGGGTGGAGTGTGCCGACTAAGGATTTGTCATCAAGCTTGTGTGGAGCTTAACACCCGAATGCGGCTGTCAAATTCACCTCGGTCGACATAACACCCGCGCAAATGCCGGTACCCGGTGTTCGGATCGAACGCTGCCCGGCCGTGCAAGACGCGGCGATTGTCGAAGATCACCATTTCTCCCGCTTCCAGTCGTGTTGTCATCACGTATTGGTCCGAGCGGGTCATCTGCATGATCTTGCGGTAGGCGCGGTAGTAGGCTTCCATCTTGTCCGCAGACAAATCAAACACAGCTGCGATATGGGCATTGAAATGCAACTCCTGCAACTCCCCGAAACCATCCAGCTGGATCACCGGGTGATGTCGGCGGATATCATAGTTTTCATCATGAAACCTGAACGGGATCGGCGTATCTGACAGAAGCTGGAAAACTTCAGGATCCTGTTGCAAAAGGTCTTCGGCAATCGCAAATCCATCACAGAACGTAGAGCCGCCGCCAACAGCTTCATTGGCAAGGCAATGCAGGAACTGAAAGCCAGGCGGTAATTCCTGGTTAGGCAAATCTGTGTGAAGCGGCAGCGCGTGCGAAGTATAAGCCAGATTGTTCGGGTTTGGCATTGAGCGAACTTCGAAGGTCTCGCCGAAATTGGTTTCGCGCAGGAAACCGATCCGTTTTGCTGCCGCCATACCTGCGTTTTCGTCATCCGCCATACCGTCGACAATCGCAAGGCCTGTCTTCTTGGTTTCAATCAAGAAATTCAGAAGTGCATTGTCATCTGACATCAATTTGCCAGCATTGATACGGGGCATGTCAGCGGGTGGTAAATCTCCGCGCCAGAGTCGTGCCGGGATCGCTGCAGGGTCTGCTGACCGTGACCCCGGCACGTGTTGTTGCAGCCATGCCGGATCGAACCGGCTGATGTGATCTTCCTTGTCCCATCTCACGACGATGGCATCGCCATCTAGGGTGGCTTCAGTAATACCAAGGTCGTTGGGAATACTGGTGAGGTCGAATTGCCGTTCTTTGGTCGAAGGATGAAACCCGCTTGGGCAATTGTCACGAAGCCAAAGAAACGGGAAGTTGTTGCTGGTGCCGTCAGTCCAGGCAACAGTGAGCACGCGGTCAGCGGCGCGCAGAGTGAGACTTGTCATTCAGAAATGTCCGTTGATATTGAAGATCAAATAGCTGATGCGCGTTTGAAAAACGCGCGAGGATCAACGGAGGGATGGCGGCGGCCACCACCAGAAAGATTTGTTATGCGGTTGTCCGGGCGTGCGCCCGAGGACGGTTATCATTCAGGTCGGTCCTGCAGCACGCGGCGCATGCGGTGAATTCCAGACTTGAAGGCTACAGCAAAACAAACACCCGGCAAACGAGAATTTACCGGGTGCAATCTGGTCATCATTTTTCAGGCAGTTACCCTTAGTCGTTCATGGTCCGCGCAGCCAATGCGATGGCGATATAGCTCCAGCCATTGATCAGCACCGAGACACCGGCAATGAGACCAAGTGCCCATGCGGCAGAACCTGGAAGGTCCATCCAGATCATGACACCGGCTGCCAGAGATACCAGTCCGGCGATCAACACCCAGACCCAGCCGTCCTGAGGTCGGAGCTGAATGGCCAGCAGGATCTGGCTGATACCTTGCGCCATGAAGATTGCGGCGATGACAAGTGTCAGCGCAAACGTTCCTGCAAGCGGGTTTGCATAAATTACAATTCCGCCAATGAGGGCGATGATGCCGGTGATCAGGTTCCAGAAGAACCCGGACGTCGCCTTTGTTTTGAAAGCATTGAAAATCTGGATCAGGCCGCCAACAAACAGAACCGCTGCGATCACGACGGTTACGGCAATGGATGTTGCCAGAGGCGCGGCGATCAGGAACAAGCCGCCAAACACCAGCGCTATCCCGAGTGCCAGATACCAGCCCCAGTTTTCCTGTATTCTTGTTTTTGTGTCATTTTCTGCTGCGTCGCTCATCGTGGCCCCCATAGTTTTTGATCAGTTGCAAGGTTAAACTCTTTGCACCAAAACGTAAAATGGAGATGACGCATCTGTCATTGGCATACTCGGTTTATGGGGCTTGACATGAACTGTGTATATGCACATTAATGCGTATGGCAGAAGATGATTTTTCCCTTTGTGTCCTGACGAATGTTCGCAAGTCGGCCCGTTCGGTCAGCCGGTTTTATGATCAGATGGCCCGGAAGGCAGGTTTTACAGCGGGTCAGTTTTCCGTGCTGGTGACTGTTCGCGAACATGAGGGACTGACATCCGCAGAATTGGCGGAGCGCCTGTCAATGGAGCGGACGACACTGGTGCGCAATGTGGCACTTCTTGAAACCAAAGGCCTGCTTGTTTCCGAGGCATCTAGGGTTGCCAGAGGTAAATCCTACCGGGTGACCAGTGAGGGCGCAGCCATTCTGGAAAGGGCTTTGCCGCTTTGGCGAGACGCCCAAAATCATGTGAAAGAACATCTTGGCGAGGAGGATTTTCTCGTCGCCGTGAGTTTACTGAAACGGCTGTCGCAACTCTAATTCAAAGGCCGTGAGGACATCCGGCAAGGCGCGATGCGTCGTCGGCTGATTTGAAATGTGTAGTTACACTTTAAGACTCAAAATGTGAGGTGAATATCATGAGGCGTGTTGTTGTTACGGGATTGGGGGTTGTTTCCCCAATCGGAACGGGCCTGGATGCCTATTGGAGCCGGTTGACAGAAGGCGCCAATGGTATCCGCAAGATCACCAGGTTCGAGGCGGAGGATCTTGCCTGTCAGGTGGCTGGTGAAGTGCCGACCAAATCCGAAGACGAACATGGATTTGATGTTGATGACGTGATGGATGCCCGTGAACAACGGCGCACGGACCGGTTCATTCATTTTGCCATGGGCGCAGTCGGCGAAGCGCTGGTTCATGCCGGATGGGAGCCTAAGACAGACAAGGACAGGGAACGCACCGGCACGATCATCGGAACGGGTGTTGGTGGTTTCCCGGCAATGACCGCTGGGACCAGGTTGGTCGATGAAAAAGGTCCGCGGCGGGCCTCTCCATTTTTGGTGCCCTCGTTCCTGGCCAATCTGGCAGCCGGGCAAGTTTCCATTCGCCACGGCCTCAAAGGTCCGATTGGCGCCCCAGTCACAGCCTGCGCTGCCAGCCTGCAGGCGCTCGGTGACGCCGCCCGTATTATTCGCGCTGGAGAAGCTGATGTCATGGTCGCAGGCGGAACAGAAGCCTGTATCGACCGTGTGTCGTACGCAGGGTTCTGTGCTGCCAAGGCAATGTCATCCAAGCGCAATGAGGACCCGTCTCAAGCATCACGTCCCTTTGATCAGGATCGCGACGGCTTCATCATGGGTGAGGGGGCCGGTATTCTGGTTCTCGAAGAGTATGAGCATGCCAAGGCGCGCGGTGCGAACATTCTTGTTGAACTGACCGGTTATGGAACCGCGGCCGATGCCTATCATGTGACGGCGTCGCCGCCGGACGGCGAGGGCGGTCTGCGTGCGATGAAACAGGCACTCGCGACCGCGAAGTTGAACCCAACGCATATCGGCTACATCAACGCCCATTCCACCTCGACACCGGTTGGCGATGCGGCGGAAATCGCGGCTCTGACAACCCTGTTCGCGGAGCGCGGCAAGGATCTTTCAGTGTCGTCGACCAAATCCATGATCGGTCATCTGTTGGGCGCTGCCGGTGCTGTCGAAGCCATTGCATGCGTCAAGGCGCTGATGCACGATACAATGCCGCCATCGCGCAATCTGACTGATCCGGACGAGGCGATTTCAAAGTTCGATCTGGTGCCCGGAAAAGCTGCAGCCAAGGAGTTGAGCCATGTCCTGACCAACGGGTTTGGTTTTGGCGGTGTCAATGCCAGTGCGGTCTTCTCGAAGATCTAGCAATTGGCACACTTGGCAATCTTGTGATTCTCACATATGAGAAATATCTCGTATATGAGGTTTTGACATGTCTACCAAGAATGAAGATCTTGCCCGGCGGCTCTCCGATTTGCGCCGGGCAGACAATCTATCGCTGGAGGAACTGGCGGTTAAAAGCGGTATTAGCCGGGCAACCCTGTCGCGGATAGAGCGGGGCGACACCAGTCCAACAGCGGTCGCGCTTGGTCAACTCGCGAAAGCCTTCAACATGTCTATGGCTGAACTGTTCGGATTCGGGCAAGTGTCGCTGGACGCAAAAATTGCGCGCGACGACCAACCGATATGGACTGATCCGGAAACCGGATTTGAACGCCGCAGTCTGTCACCAGCTGCCAACGGTTTTCGCGGAAGTATGATCGAAGCCATCTTGCCCGCAGGTGAGATCATTTCCTATTCCGTGCCGCCATTGCCCGATCTGGAACACCACCTTGTATTGCTGGAGGGCGCGCTGGAGATCACGGTTGGCGATGAACGATATTGGCTTTCCCCCGGCGACAGCCTTCGCGTCCGCCTGAATGCCCCTAACAGTTACCACGCGTCCAGCAATACTCCGGCGCGCTATATCCTGACGGTGATTACCCCATGAGCAGTTCCGGTTTCTTGAACGAGGTCCATTTCCAGCCATCTCCTCCGATCAGCCTGCTGACCCCACAGGAGGTTCGCATCATTCTTCCGGACCTTGGACGTCTGTTGACCGCTTGTGTGGAGAATGGTGCCGGGATCGGTTTCATTCTGCCACTTGACCACAGAAAGGCCGAGGCCTTCTGGCAAAGCAAAATGACCGATCTGGAGTGCGGCGATGCGTTCCTGATGATTGCCAAAGAAGGCAATGAGATCGCCGGAGTTGTCATGCTGTGCCTGGCCCCGCAGGACAACGGTCAGCACCGCGCTGAAGTTGCCAAGTTGATGGTTCACCCGAACCACCGCCGCAAGGGGATTGCCCGCAAGCTGATGACCGCAATTGATGGCCTGGCCCGGTCGCTGAACCGCTGGCTGATCGTGCTCGACACCGTCACGGGTGACCGCGCCGAGAGCCTCTACTCCTCTTGCGGATACACAAAAGTCGGCGTCATCCCCGACTACGCCTACGGCAGCCACGGCAAGTTGGATGCAACAACGGTTTTTTACAAGGATTTGCGTCAAGACTGAGTGCAAGAACGAAGATGTGTCTCATGCCACATCCATTGACGTCATCCCATGGCTTGACCATGGGATCCATTCCATTCCATGACCTTGCCTTAAGTCATGACTGATCAAGTGGACGGGAAACAGTATGGACCCCCGATCAAGTCGGGGACGACCGCAGTGGTGGTGAGCCGTTGCTGCAGCTAAAGGCATTGGAAACTCAAAAAGTAGAGACCGGCCTATGGGGCGAGACGTTCCTCACCCCTCGTTCAGCATTTCCAGCTCCAGCCACCGTTCTTCCGCGGTATCTCTTTCGGTCGTTAATTCAGTAATTTGTGCGGACAACTTGGCAAACTTGTCTGGGTTGCTCGTGTAAAGCTTTGGGTCGTTCATCTGTCCCTGAAGACCTTCAAGCTTTGCTTCAATCTTCTCGATTGTATCGGGCAGGGTTTTCAAAAGGTGTTGCTGGGAAAAGTTCAATTTGGACTTCTTCTTCGGTTTAGCCGTGGAAGTGTCTGATGCAGCTTTCTTTTCCTTTTTTGCAGGCGCGGATCTCTCCGACTTTCGGGCTGTCACACCTTCGCCGCGCTGGGCGAGCATGTCATTGTAACCGCCTGCATATTCCCGCCACAGGCCATCGCCTTCAGAGACAATGACAGATGTTGCGACCCGGTCGAGGAAATCACGGTCATGAGAGACGATCAGCGCGGTACCAGCGTAATCAGCGAGCAACTCCTGCAGAAGGTCGAGTGTTTCCAGATCGAGGTCGTTTGTCGGCTCATCGAGCACCATCAGATTGGACTTGCTGGCGAGAGCACGCGCAAGAAGCGCGCGGGCGCGTTCGCCGCCCGACAAAACACCAACCGGAGTGCGGGCCTGTTCTGGCGAAAACAAAAAGTCCTTCATGTAGGACATGACGTGTTTGGTCTCGTCGCCAATCACCACCATGTCACCGCGCCCGCCGGTCAGGACCGACGACAGGCTGTCATTGGGATCGAGATTTTCCCGCTTCTGGTCAAGGGTGACCATTTCCAGATTGGTGCCCAGACGGGTCGTGCCACTGTCGGGTGCAAGTTCGCCGGTCAGCATCTTCAGGAGCGTCGTCTTGCCGGCGCCATTAGGGCCAACCAGACCGATCCGGTCGCCGCGTTGAATGCGGGTGGAGAAATCCTTGACGATGGGCCGCTCGCCATAAGCCTTGGAGACTGCCTTGGCTTCCATCACCAGTTTGCCGGAGGTTTCTCCTTCAGCAGTGGTGAGTTTGGCAGAGCCCTGGGGACCGCGATGCTCGCGCTTTTGTTTGCGTAGGTCGGCCAGTTCGCGCACCCGGCGCATGTTGCGTTTGCGCCGTGCGGTGACCCCATAGGTCATCCAGTGTTCTTCGCGCTTGATTTTCATGGCCAGCTTCTGCTGGTCGATCTCTTCCTGCTCAAAGACCTCGTCGCGCCAGGCCTCGAAATGGGCAAAGCCCTTGTCCATCCGCCGCGATGTGCCGCGATCAATCCAGATGGTCGCGCGTGACAGGTTTTCCAGAAAACGACGGTCATGCGAGATCAGAACAATAGCCGACTTCAGGCTCTTGAGCTCGTCTTCAAGCCACTCGATTGCTGGCAGATCAAGGTGGTTGGTCGGCTCGTCAAGCAGAAGAATATCCGGTTCAGGCGCCAGCGCACGCGCAAGAGCGGCCCGGCGGGCCTCGCCGCCGGATAGAGCGTTAGGGTTTTCTGTGCCGTTCAAACCCAGAATTTCCAGCAGATACGCACCTCGATAAGGGTCATCGCCGTCTGTCAGGCCCTCGTTCACATACTCAAGAGTTGTGGTATAGGCTGACAGATCCGGTTCCTGTTCCAGATAGCGGATGGTGCGGCCGGGCTGAAAGAACCGTTCGCCCTTGTCCATCTCCACCATGCCGGCTGCGATCTTCAGTAACGTCGACTTGCCCGAGCCATTGCGGCCAACCAGACACAGGCGTTCGCCTTCCGAGACTGACAGGTCTGCTCCGGTTAAAAGCGGTGTTCCGCCAAAGGTCAGTTGAATGTCGCGAAGCGTGAGAAGCGGAGGAGGGGCCATGAGGTCCTTTGGATAAGTCGGTAAGCGCCAGATCGCGCCCGGTTTACTGACCCAAAGGCTTCCTTGCAAGCTGCGCGAAAGTGTCTCTTCATTTTTGATCAGCAATGCTGTGATTTTCCCGAAAAATTCCGCTAAGGTATTCGGTGTGGCAGGGGCTCATTCTGGAAGACGCCAAAGGAGGGACAGAAATGTCCAATCAGGCAAGTGCCCGTTTTTGTGAGGGTTTCGAAACCCTACACCGCCGTTTGAAGCTGCCAAGACTTGGTCTGGCCGCAATACTGGCCTTTTCCGCCATCTCGCTTGGAACACTAATGTCGCCAGCGCCTGCAGGCGCAGATTCCATTTATATCGGCAGCGGCGGTATCGGATTTTCCTTTGGAACAGGCGGATACCGGGGTGGCGCCTTTTACGGCTCGAGAAATTTCTATGGACGGCGTGGGTATTCTGGTGGGCCGTATCGTCCCTATGGCCCGCCCTACAATTACCACCCTTATGACAGCCGGGCTTATCCATATCGCTCACGCGTGTATCCACACCGTTCGCGGGTCTACGTGAACCCGCCGGTACAACTCGGTCAGCCACAACGTGTGCCTTATACAAAAAACGGGCTGGCTCCGTTCACGCCGGAGTGGGTGGCCTATTGCGCCCGAAAATTCAAATCATTCAGTCCGAACACGGGTACATATCTCGCCTATAGCGGAAAGTATCGTTTCTGCCGGTGATATTGAAATAATATTGCGCAAGTCTCCTAACGGATGTTTGACCAAAAAGTAAAAAACGGGAAAATTATTCCTGCATCATGAGTGGTTTCGCAAAAATATCGCCTATCTGCGACTTTCGTCGGAACATGCCATTGGGGAATGCTTGATTACCCGCATGGGGCGTGGAATCTTTGCCTACATCGTTTCACTATCTTAACTAAAAACCCAAAGGGGAGAGCGATATGATGAAATCACTACAGGTGTCCGCACTTGCAGCTGCATTGATGGCAGCTACGTCACTGACAGCCATGGCCGAGGTGGTCTACCATCGCGGTAACGTTGCCGATCCGGAAACACTTGATCAGCACAAGACGTCCACAGTCTACGAAGCACGCATTTTGCGAGACATGTACGAGGGACTGGTATCCTACGACGCTGCAGGTCAGATAATTCCAGGTGTTGCCACCGAATGGTCCGTGTCAGATGACGGTACAGTCTATACCTTCAAAATGCGTGACACGGCCAAGTGGTCCAATGGCGACCCGGTGACCGCTGGCGATTTCGAATACTCGCTCCGCCGCATCATGATGCCGGAAACTGGCGCCAAATACGCGACTGTCTTGTATCCGATCAAGAACGCCGAGAAAATCAACAAGGGTGACCTTGCTGCTGAAGAACTTGGTGTGAAGGCTGTTGACGACAGTACACTGGAAATCACGCTGGAAGCACCGACGCCATTCTTCATTGAATTGCTCGGCCATCAAACCGGTTTGCCAGTCCATCCGGCAACCGTTGAAAAGCACGGTACGGACTTTGTAAAATCTGAGAACATCGTCACCAATGGTGCATTCACGCTTTCAGAATTCATTCCGAATGCACATGTGAAATCGACGAAGAATTCTCATTTCCATGATGCTGATAACGTCAAGATCGATACGATTTTCTATTATCCGACAGAAGATCGTGGTGCAGCGCTTCGCCGTTTCCAGGCTGGTGAATTGCATCTCAGTCATGATGCGCCGACCGAACAGGTCAAATTCATGCGGGAAGAACTGGGCGACCAGTTCCGCGTCGCGCCGTATCTCGGAACTTATTATTATGCGCTGAACCATGAAGATGAAGCGCTGAGCAATCCGGATGTGCGCCAGGCCCTGTCAATGTCGATCGACCGCGAGTTCCTGGCAGACGAAATCTGGGGCTCCACCATGGTCGCCGGGTACTCTTTCGTGCCACCGGGAATTGGTAACTATGGCGAGCCGGCCTTTGCCGACTACAAGGATATGGACCAGATCGACCGCGAAGAGAAAGCGATCGCGCTCCTTGAAAAAGCGGGTTATGGGCCGAACAATCCGGTCGAGTTGACCATCAACTACAACACCTCCGAGAACCACAAGAACACAGCTGTCGCGATTGCCGACATGTGGAAGCCTCTTGGTGTTGAAGTGTCGATGATCAACACCGACACAAAGACACACTACGCCATGTTGCGGGACCGTCAGGATTTTGACGTTGCCCGTGCTGGTTGGATTGGTGATTACTCCGATCCACAGAACTTCCTGTTTATGGTGGAAGCCGACAATGATGGCTTCAACTATGCCCGTTACAACAACCCTGAATATGACGGGCTGATGGATGAGGCTGCCAAGACGGTTGATCTGGAAAAACGCGCAGATATTCTCAAGCAGGCTGAAACCCTGTTCATGCGTGATCTGCCGTTCATTCCGTTGATGTACTACGGTTCGATGAACCTTGTGTCTGACAAAGTGTCAGGCTTTGAGGACAACCTCCTCAACATTCATCCGACCCGCTGGATCAGCCTCGCAGAATAATCCGACAACACCGAGACCGGCAGGGTATTCCCCTGCCGCTTCTTTCAAGGCGGTATGTAAAAGACCGCTGAAATAGACAGGGGCAGAGTCTATGCACCGTTACGTGCTGGGTCGATTGCTTGGCGCAATCCCGACCCTTTTTCTAATTGTCACGTTTTCATTCTTCCTGATCCGTATCGCACCTGGCGGTCCCTTTGATCTGGAACGGCCACTCGAGGCCAAGGTGATGGAAAACCTGAACAAGATTTATCATCTCGACGAGCCACTCTGGACCCAGTACCTGCTTTATTTGCAGAGCATCGCACGACTGGATTTTGGCCCTAGTTTCTATTTTCGTGATTTTACCATCAACGAATTGTTCGCGCAGAGTCTGCCAATCTCCATCCAGCTCGGTCTAAGCGCTTTGTGCCTGGCTTTGGTTGTTGGCGGTACATTGGGTGTCTTTGCAGCTCTGCGCCAAAACCGCCCTGCCGACTACGCGGTCATGGCAGCAGCCACTCTTGGCGTGACGATCCCCAATTTTGTGGTCGCGCCAATCCTCACCCTGATCCTGGGGGTCTGGCTCGGCTGGCTTCCCGTTGGGGGTTGGAATGGCGGCGCCTTTGTCAATGTTATCTTGCCGGTGGTAACACTGGCCTTGCCACAGGTTGCTGTGGTCGCGCGTCTGACACGTGGTTCGATGATTGAAGCTTTACGATCCAATCATGTGCGCACGGCCCGTGCTTATGGTCTGACCAATTACATGATCATAGTGGTTCATGCACTGCGCGGAGCCATTTTGCCAGTGGTGTCCTATTTGGGCCCGGCAGCTGCCGCGCTGCTCACCGGATCCGTGGTGATCGAGACTATATTCGGCATTCCCGGCATTGGTCGCTATTTCGTTCAAGGCGCACTTAACCGCGATTACACCCTGGTGATGGGGACTGTCGTGGTGGTCGCCTGTTTTGTCATCCTGTTCAACCTCGTTGTGGATTTGCTGTACGCAGTGCTTGATCCGCGCGTTCGTTACGATTGAGGAGGAGCTGACAATGACGATAACTGTTACTCCCGACGACATACCTCAAAAAGGGCGCTCCCTCTGGGACGATGCGCGCGACCGGCTGCTGGCCAACAAAGCGGCCGTTGCGTCGATGATCGTTCTGGCACTGATCACACTGATTTCGGTTCTGGGACCAATCGTGTCACCGCATGACTTCGATACGGTCTACCGCGACTACGTAAAGGTCCCGGCCAGCCTGTCAGCCTATCCATCTGCGGATCAGGTAGAGCCTGGCTTCAAGTCAGCTGCTCGCCGCGCCCGTGTCACAATCGAAAACTTTGAACGCGATGGCGATTTCGTCACTGTAAAAGTCACGTCCAAGCGGGAAATTGATCCAAGGGCGACGCGGTACATCGACCGCAGTGATCTTTTCAAGAATGCTGAAATCTCGGAATTCTCCACTGACAAGAAATCGGCTGTCCTGCGTGCTGAAATCAACTATCTGCATTTTTACTTTGGCACAGACGCCAATGGCCGGGACATGATGACCCGAACCTTTATTGCGGGCCGTGTTTCCCTGACAATAGGACTTCTGGCAACGATCGTCGCGATCTCGATTGGTGTTCTCTATGGAGCGACATCCGGATATCTGGGCGGGCGTACCGACCAGATGATGATGCGTGTGGTGGATATTCTTTATTCGCTGCCTTTCATCTTCTTCGTGATCATGCTGGTGGTGTTCTTTGGCCGGAATTTCATATTGATGTTCATAGCTGTAGGTGCTGTTGAATGGCTGGATATGGCGCGTATTGTCCGCGGACAGACCCTTACAATCAAACGTCAGGAATACGTTCAGGCAGCCGAAGCCATGGGTGTCGAGGACGGTGGTATAGTGCGACGTCACATCATCCCCAATACATTGGGGCCGGTCGTCGTCTACATGACGCTGCTGGTGCCGAAGGTGATTCTGCTGGAGAGCTTCCTGTCATTCCTCGGGCTGGGCATTCAGGAACCGATGACCAGCTGGGGTGTTCTGATCTCGGAAGGGGCCCGCAACCTGCAGGGAGCTTCCTGGATGTTGATCTTCCCGTCCATCTTCCTGACATCAACCCTGTTTGCGCTGAATTTCATTGGCGACGGTCTGCGCGATGCGCTTGACCCGAAGGACCGGTGAGGAGAGACCCATGGAAACGAAACAACCGGTACTCTCTATCAAGGATCTCGTCGTCGATTTTGAAACCGCGACTGGCACTGTCAACGCGGTGCGCGGTGTCGACATTCATGTCAAAGCAGGTGAAACAGCGGCAATTGTTGGCGAAAGTGGATCAGGAAAAAGCCAGACTCTGATGGCCGCCATGGGCTTGCTGGCGTCCAATGGGCGCGCAACTGGAGAGGTCCTGTATCAGGATCGCAATATCCTAGGCTTGCCGATGAGCGAGTTGAACAAGGTTCGTGGCAAGAAGATCACCATGATCTTTCAGGAGCCAATGACCTCGTTGGACCCGCTTTATACGATTGGCCGTCAGTTGGCGGAACCCATGGTGGTCCATGGAGGATTGTCGTGGAATGCGGCCAAAGCGAAAGCGCTTGATCTGCTTATACTGGTCAACATTCCGGAGCCTGAGCGCAAGATCAATGCCTTTCCTTACGAGCTGTCTGGCGGGCAACGTCAACGAGTCATGATTGCGATGGCTCTTGCCAATGATCCGGACGTCCTGATCGCAGATGAACCGACCACAGCTCTCGATGTGACGACACAGGCACAAATCCTGGAATTGCTGGCTGATCTGCAAAAACGGCTCGGCATGGCTGTGATTTTCATTACGCATGACCTCGGAATTGTCCGGCAGATTGCGGACCGGGTTTATGTGATGAAAGAAGGTGAGGTGGTTGAGAACGGAGAGACGGCCCGGATCTTCAGTCATCCCGAGCATCCCTACACCAAGATGCTACTCGACGCCGAACCAACCGGGCACAAACCTCCGGTTCCGTCAAACACTCCTATTTTGATGGAAGCCCAGAAAGTCGATGTCGAGTTCGTTCTGGATTCTGGTTTATTTTCGCCAAAACACATCCTTCGAGCGGTTGATGACATCAGTTTTTCACTGCGCAAGGGGCAAACCCTCGGCATTGTCGGGGAAAGTGGCTCAGGCAAGTCAACTCTTGGCAGAGCTGTCCTGAACCTGCTGCCTTCCGGAGGCCGTGTTGTCTTCCAGGGGCAGGTGATTTCCGGCAAGGACCGGGCAGCCATGCGGGCGTTTCGCAAGGATATGCAGCTGATCTTCCAGGATCCGTTCGGATCCCTGAGCCCGCGTATGACGGTCGGACAGATTATTTCCGAAGGGCTTTTGGTGCATGAGCCATCGTTGTCTGCAAAAGATCGAGACTTGCGAGCTTGCCAAGCGCTTGAAGAAGTCTCGCTCGATCCCGAGATGCGAAACCGCTATCCGCATGAGTTCTCAGGTGGGCAGCGTCAAAGAATCGCGATTGCCAGAACCATGGTGTTGAAGCCGGAACTGGTGGTTCTGGATGAGCCGACATCCGCGCTTGATCGGACAATTCAAAAGCAGGTGGTCGAGTTGCTGCGGAACCTGCAAAACACCCATGACCTGACGTATCTCTTTATCAGTCACGATCTTGCTGTTGTCCGGGCCCTCTCGGACACGGTGATGGTGATGCAACATGGCAAGGTGGTTGAATCTGGATTGACGGAAGATATTTTCCAGTCGCCGCAGAACGCCTACACTCAGGAACTTATCGGTGCAGCCATGTTCACACAGCAGCAGATGATGGATACGGCCTAAAATGGGGCGAAAACCGGCTTGCCGGTGTTCGCCCCATTTTAGTTTGCCGGAATGTTCAGGCGATCTCCGCCTTGCCAAGCACCACTTTGCGAATTTCCGGCGTGATTTCGATGGTGTTTGTGGTCGTGTGTTCCATGACCAGGCTATGGACCAGATCTCTGTCACCTGCTTCAAGCGCATCCAGAATTGCGGTGTGCGAAGCTTTGGGGTTTTTGGTCCAGACAATGCTGCCGAAGTTTCTTGTAATGATGAACCTGTGCAAGTGGAGGATAGTGCGCAGCAAGACCGGTTCCAGGACTGGCATGTCTGCGATTTGCAGCAAGGTCAGATGGAATTCAATATCGGCTTCCGAAAGGCCAAAAGTATCCCGTTTTTGTCTGTTTTCATCATAGACATCCGACAGGGATCTCAACTTCATCATACACGGCGGTGTCAGGTTTTGCAGGATCCGGTCGATTGCGGCGGTCTCGATATTCTGGCGCAGGCGCAACATGACCACTGCTTCATCATTCGTGGTTTCGGTAACATATGTTCCCTGATACCCCCGACGAACAACCAGGCCATCTTCCTGTAGTGTCAGCAGCACTTCTCGGATAGTACTTTGCGAACAATCATAGTCATGGGCAAGAGACTGCTCAGTGATTGGACTGTCCGCAGTTAATTTCCCGGTCAGGATCTGCCGCTTCATGTCCTGATAAACAAAAGAGGTTTTCCGGGACCGTTTGTCGGTAGTTGACGATTTTGTCTGCAGAGAACCTGCAGCAAGCTTCAGTTTCACCCCTTTGCCCCCCCGGCAGCTTCAAGCGTGAGATAGCCACTGCAACTTTGTCCTTGCCTGGCATAAATGTCCTGGCCTCGAACGCTGTTTCCCGAATTTCTCCGCTCAAAACTATCGTAGAGAGCAGTCGATGGGCGTGCCTACCTCGTGCAACGATCCCTGAGTGTTTTTAGCAACATCACGCACCTCAAACGCGTTTCCAGCACATGTTAGGTCGCAAAATGTGGCATTGTCTTGTTTTGCATTGGTGGATCGCTGCAAATTTAACAATGCATTCATTGTCATGGTCGTTGGGGAAAGATCAATCTCTAAATTGGGAACACTGGTAAATAAATCGAGAGCGGCATATTTGAAATGATTGTGCTTCAATGAAACTCGATATTTGCTTTAAACAACTTGTCTCAGCCAGGTTAAGCTGCCGAAGCGTCAAGTGATTTAAGCCAGTTTTTGTATGCGAGTTTCTGAAGAGTTTCTTCCGTAAATCCACGATCAAACAGCGTTTCCATTAATTTCGGCAGACCTGTGACATCGCCGAGTTCGATTGGCAGTGCACAGCCATCAAAGTCTGACCCAAAGGCGACACAGTCTTCGCCGAGGCGGTCCACCAGATAGGCTGCATGATCCGCGATTACCTCGAGCGAAGTGTCCCGATTATAAGCGCCGTCCGGTCGCAGGAAGCCGACAAAAAAATTAATACCGACCAGGCCATTGCTTTCCTTGATTGCGTCGAGTTGTTTGTCCGTCAGATTCCGGCTGTTTGGACAGATAGCGTGGACATTGGAGTGGCTGGCGACAATCGGTCGATCGGTAATCCGCGCGACATCCCAAAAACCTTTTTCATTCAGATGAGAAACATCAACCAGAATGCCCAGCTTGTTGCAGGCCCGCACGAGGTCGCGGCCGGCGCCGCTCAAGCCTGGCCCAATGTCAGGAGACGCCGGGTTGGCCATGGGGACACCATAACCGAAGGCGTTCTCGCGGCTCCACACCAAACCAAGTGATCTCAGACCGCGATTGTAAAAGGTTTCGAGCTCATAGAAATTGATATCTATCGCCTCCGCGCCTTCGATGTGCAGACTGATTGCCAGTTTGCTCTGGTCCATAGCCGTCCGGATCTCGTCAGGCGATCTGCAGATGGCAATGGCATCTTCAGAATCCTGAGCAAGGCGTTCAGCACGGTCAAGAAGTCGGTTTGTAAAATCCAGCGCCGGAGCCTGTTCCAGTTCACGGTAATTCGTTTTGTCATTCGGATTGAATGGTTTGCTGAAGTCCTGATCCGGATTGGAAGGGACAAACATGGCAAACAGGCCGCCGCCGAAACCACTTTCCTGAGCGCGAGGGAGATCCATATGACCAACATCAGAGCGTTCAAAGAAACTCCGTTCACTGCCCTTGATGGTTTCGATTTCAAATTTGAGCAGCGTGTCGTTGTGTCCGTCGAAGATCGGAAAAGGGTGCAACTGTGAATTTTGCGTCACTGAAAGGCCTTATCTTCTGAAAAGTAGTTCCGGGGAGTGTGTCAGGGTATGTAGAAATCTTCTGTGCCCAATTTAGTGGGTTATTGCCGGATTGAAAGGCACAAAAGACAGAATGTGACTTGCAAGCTGACGCTGCGTGCCGCAAGAAAGGGCCGAAATTTTTGGAAGTTTCATGAAGTGTCAGGATGTTTTTATGGATGATCTGGACCCGGACCGGACAACATTGATGGATCGCCGCAGCCTTTTGACAGGTGGGTTGATCGTTGCTGCCGGAGCATTGGGCGGATGCCAGACCATGGAATTGGTCGGCTTGCCGGATCAGCCTGATATCCCGGGCGAAAATTTTGACTATTCTGCTGCCTATGCTGCGCTTCCTGACGGTGATTTTACCTGGCCAGCTATCAACTACAAAAAGTTTGACCCGAAATTCCTGCGCCAGGTGGTCGAGTACAAGTCGCGCCAGCGTCCGGGCACGATCATTGTCGATCCTCATAATAATTTTCTCTATTGGACGCTCTCGAGTAAAACCGCGCTGCGCTACGGTATCGGTGTCGGACGTGCTGGCTTTGCCTGGACTGGTGAAGCCCTAATCCGGGTGAAACGCGAGCATCCGATCTGGCGCCCTCCACGCGAAATGATTGCCCGCAAACCGTCGCTGGAAAGGTACTGGGAAAAGGGCTTCCCGGCCGGTTTGCGAAATCCACTTGGCGCACGGGCCATGGACTTATGGCAAGGCAGCATTGATACGCTCTATAGGATCCACGGTACCAACAAGCCTTCGTCGATTGGCCGGAGTGTGTCATCCGGATGTATCCGGATGTGGCAGCAAGATGTGATTGACCTGTTTAACCGCGTACCGCTGCGCACAAAGGTGATTGTTCTGACAAAGGACGAAGACAGCGCGGCTTAAACCCGCACTGAAGGAAAGTGCAAGCTTCCGGTCAGGTGCCGGGAGCCACTAGCGCTACATCATGCAAGACAGCGCTGAAGTGGCATACCGCGGCAGCCAACACGAATGCGTGCCAGATTGCATTGTGGAACGGCAGTTTTTTCCAGGCGTAAAAGGCTGTTCCAAGCGTATAGAGCAATCCTCCGGCGATAATCATTATGAAGCCGAAAGTTGATGCGTTTTCCATCAATGGCTTGAAGGCAAAAACGACAATCCAGCCCATGCCAAGGCAGATCGGTACGGTGAGCCGGTCCATTCCTTTCAACCGGAACAGTTTGACGATGGCGCCAGTGAGCGCTGCCGACCAGATAACTGCCAAAAGAATGCCGCCGGTCCAGCCACCGATTATCATTGCGGCGAGCGGAGTATAGGTTCCGGCGATCATCAGAAATATACCGGCATGGTCGAGCCGTCGCAAAATGCCAGTCTTGTTGTCCTTGTCGAACATATTGTAAAGCGCTGAGCAGATCAGCAAGTTCAAAAGGCATGCGGCATAAATCATGACGCTGACTTGACGTGGAATGTCACCTGCATTCCAGAGTGTTATCGCCAATATGGTGGCAGCTGCCATTCCAAGACTGATACCGACGACATGCACAGCCCCATCTGCGATGAATTCGGCGGTGGACAGTGGTCTTGTGTCTGACATCTCGGGTCCAGTAGTGGCAAAAAACAAATTTGAGGTTGCGACCGATCTGAGAATTCCGGTCTACTGTTATTCAATTCAATTGCAGTTTACGTAAGCGGCAGACAAAAGAAAACTCCTGACGAAGAGGAAACTTGCCTAAAGTAGTAGGTATGCAAACCGATACCGGTCTTGATGAAATTGAATAGACTTGCTTAAATTTTGAGTTACGGGCCTCACGGCCCAGCTTGGGGGAACGGGTAGGGCTATTTGAATGAGTAATTATCTTTTTGACGCGCTAACTGCATTTATTCCTGATCGTGACAAGGTTTTTCTGGAAACGCTGGATGGGTTTCAATTGACCTATCGCGACATCCTTGCACGGTCTGCTCAATATGCCGGTGCGTTCATCAAGCTTGGTGTCAAACCCGGTGACCGTGTTGCAGTCCAGGTTGAAAAGACACCTGATGCCTTGATGATTTATCTTGGTACGATCCGGGCAGGTGCAGTGTTTTTACCGCTGAACACGGCCTACACAGCCTCCGAAATCGATTATTTTATCGGCGATGCCGAGCCGTCGGTTTTTGTATGCGACCCGGAAAGTGCTGACGCGTTGGCCGGAATTGCGCAACGTGCCGGGGCCAAACTGCAAACACTGGATGCTGCCGGGGAGGGCTCAATTCGTCAGCTTGCCGACAGCCTGCCGACCGAATTTGAAGACCGGGCCCGGGAGCCGGAAGATCTGGCTGCCATTCTTTACACGTCCGGTACGACCGGCCGCTCAAAAGGCGCAATGCTCAGCCATGAGAATCTGGCATCCAATTCCCAGACGCTTGTGAAAACCTGGCGTTTCACGGAAGATGACGTTTTGCTGCACGCTTTGCCGATCTTCCACACGCACGGACTGTTTGTCGCTACCAACTGCTTGTTGATAGCAGGTGGTTCCATTCTGTTCTTGCCGAAGTTCGATTTGGAAGCTGCGCTTGCTTTATTGCCGAAAGCTACCAGCATGATGGGCGTGCCAACATTCTATACGCGGCTTTTGAGCTCAGACGCGTTCACGCGCGATCTGGTCAAGCATATGCGGCTGTTCATATCTGGGTCCGCGCCGCTGTCTGCCGAAGTACACCGGGAGTTTTCCGGGCGCACAGGCCACGCCATTTTGGAACGCTATGGCATGACGGAAACCAACATGAGTACATCAAATCCCTATGACGGTGATAGACGGGCCGGAACAGTTGGGTTTCCGTTGCCGGGTGTCGGACTTCGCATCGCAGATACCAGGACTGGACGTGAAGTGGAGCAAGGCGAGGTCGGCATTATCGAGGTCAAGGGAAGCAATGTCTTTGAGGGCTACTGGCGGATGCCGGAGAAGACTGCGCTGGAATTCCGTTCAGACGGTTTTTTTGTCACTGGAGATATGGGGCGCATAGATGAAGACGGCTACATCTCCATTGTTGGTCGGGACAAGGACTTGATCATTACCGGTGGTTTTAATGTTTATCCCGCCGAAGTGGAAAGTCTGCTGGATGAAGTGCCTGGTGTTGCAGAAAGTGCTGTCATCGGTGTGCCGCATCCGGATTTTGGAGAGGCAGTGGTTGCTGTTCTGGCGCCAAAACCTGATGCAAATCTGGATCAGGCAGATGTCAGTGCTGCGCTGACAGACAAACTTGCCAAGTTCAAGCAGCCGAAGATGATCCATGTTCGCGAGAATTTGCCACGCAATACGATGGGCAAGATTCAGAAGAACGCTCTGAGAGAACAGTACAAAGGCGATTTCGCAGGTCAGGAACAGTAAATCCTCGTCGGGAAACCCGCGACAATCCGCACGGTGCCAAACGTCAAAAATAGTGGTATTTCTACCTATGCTATCTTTGGGGTAAGGATCCGATCATTGGCCAGTATAGATACACTTTCATCTGAAAGCTGCCTGAACGGCTATGTGTCGTCTGTCGACTTTCTGGATACTTTTTCTGTCTCATTGGAGGGGCGGGAAGACCTTTTGAGAGCTGATATGCGGCAGCTAGCAGACCACGTGCTAATGGCTGACATCGGCTGGATGAATACTCTGCTGGATTTGCGGGATAATGTGGTGAAGCCATTTGGTCTTAAAACGACGGCAGAGCTACGTCGGGAACAGAAGCCGGTTCCTCTTAACATCCGGCAACCCGGTGATCGGATCGGGTTTTTCAAGATCTATGAGCTGTACACTGACGAGATCCTTCTCGGCGAGGATGATCGTCATCAGGATTTTCGTCTGTCGCTCTACCGTGAGAGCGGGCCTGAACCGCGTCTGTATGCGTCAACGTGTTGCAAGCGGCACAACGTCTTCGGTTATGCCTATCTCGCACTGGTTTTGCCGTTCCACAGAAAGATAGCTAAGTCGGTGCTGGACACAGCTGTGATCACCCCGCTGGAAGCAACTTAACCGGCAAGATGTCCGGTCTTCCGCCAGACCCGGGCTCCTTGGCTGGTCTTTATCAGCTGATTGCTGCCAGCTGGCAAGCGTAACCAGGTTCCTTGATCATAGCTGCCGTTGTTGTCTTCAAAACTGCCATCCACGACAAAATACTCCGCGCCGCCAGGGAAGTTCTGAGAGGAAAATTCCGCGCCTCGTTCCCAGCTCAACATCACGACTTCTTCGTCTGGTCGGATGAACAGCGGGAGGATCTGTTCGCCTTTCCTGCCGTTCTGCCACCCGGCCGGGTCCAGGGTATTGACCCGCACATAGGTGTCATCATCCGGCTGCATTTGGCGCAGTTTCACCAGAATAACCGCCCCGGGTTCACTGGATGGAATATGGCTGGAGCCCGGCGGATTGCGGACATACATACCCTTTGGAAAGTCACCGCTTTCATCTGAAAAGACACCGTCCAACACAAGAAACTCTTCGCCCATGTCGTGCTTGTGGGCTGAAAATGAAGAGCCCGGCGCATAACGAACCAGGCTTGTAGCCCGGGCAACTTCCTCACCGTCGCGCTCCAGCATTCGGCGCTCCACTCCAGCCATAGGAGAGGCGATCCAGTCAAGCTTGGCGCTGTCAACAACGGCACGTTCGCTCACATCGGCATAAATTTTCATCAGGTCGTCTCCCTGTGATGGAGTTTGGTCCGCAAGACGTGGTGCGCTCCATCAGGTTTTGAAGAGGATAGCGTTAAATTCAATGTGAACACCAGTTGAAGTTCGTGACCGCGATTTGTGGCCGCATTTCGCGCTTTGGTTTGTTTTCTGTCCACAAAGCCGTGGAATTCCGGGAAAACTTCCGTTATCTGCATCAGCTGCTTTGCAGGCTTTGCGGAATCATGCTGACTACCGCACTGCGAGATGTTCAGGGAAGGTTCGTGGCGCTAGTCCTATGCGCCAGGTAATTGCATGACGGTTCAGATTGATATCGGAGAAATTGCTGGCAACAAACGGGCAGCGCTCGATTTGGAAGAGCTATTGGCAACCCGGCTTTTGGTGCAGGGCAATTCCGGATCCGGTAAGTCTCACTTGTTGCGCCGGATTTTGGAACAATCCGCAAACTGGGTGCAGCAGGCAATTATCGATCCGGAAGGTGATTTTGTAACCTTGGCCGATAAATACGGCCATGTTGTCGTCGACGCTGTTGGCACTGAAAAAGACCTGCAGATGATTGCCGGCAGGGTTCGTCAGCATCGTGTTTCCGTTGTGCTCAATCTGGAAGGTCTGGATGCAGACCGACAGATGAAGGCGGCTGCGACTTTTCTCGATGGATTGTTCGGTGCGGATCGGGATCTCTGGTATCCGATGCTGGTTGTTGTTGATGAGGCGCAGCTGTTTGCGCCGGCAGCTGCCGGTGAGGTAACCGAAGAAGCGCGCCGCCGTTCGCTTGGTGCTATGACAGATTTGATGTGCCGTGGCCGGAAACGTGGTCTTGCCGGGATCATCGCAACTCAGCGACTTGCAAAACTTGCCAAAAACGTAGCCGCGGAAGCCTCAAACTTCCTGATGGGGCGGACATTTCTTGACATCGACATGGCGCGCGCAGCGGATCTGCTCGGTATGGAGCGACGCCAGGCGGAAGCCTTCCGGAACCTGGATCGTGGTCATTTCATTGCGCTGGGCCCATCGGTCTCAAGGCGGCCAATCCCCGTCAAGATTGGCCCGGTGGAAACCGCTGGTCGCGGTGGTGGACCAAAACTGATGCCTTTGCCGGAACAACCGAAGGAAGAGGCAAAGGATCTGATCTTTACGCCCGCTCCGGGCGAAGTTTCTGCTGTCCGGTCACGATTTGCGGAGCCTGCCGTGTCGACCGGGGATGTCCTTGATCAGTTGTCGAGTGCAGAAACTGCTGCGGAGAGTGAAGTGCCCGTCGTCGAAAGCCTGTTCGAACATGGTGATCGGGAAGAAAAGATTGCAGAGATCCTGACCGAGATCTTGTCCGAAGACGACGCCGCGTTTCAGCCGATTGCAACATTGTATCAGGATTTTCAGGTTCGCTGCCGGATAGCCAAACTGACTGGCGGCACACCGGATCTTCAGGCATTCCGTGAAAAGCTGTCTGTTGCGCGGGCCGGTGTTGAAAAAGGCGAGATGGATGAAGGGGCCTGGAAACAGGCGCAACTGATCGCAGCAGAACTGCCGGATGACATGCGCGGTGTCTATCTGCTTTTGGCCAAAGCCGCACTGGCAAAAGAACCGTGTCCGGGAAACCTTGAGATAGCAACGGCCTATGGTACCCGGTCCCCCGGACGTGCCCGTTGGCTTTTGAGCCATATGGAAGAGCGCGGATTTCTTGTTTGCGCAACCGATCTGCGCGGCAACCGGATCGTGACGTTGACTGATCTCGGGTTGCGGACAGAGCCGGGCGACGAGGCGGCAGCCTGATCAAATATCTTCAATATAAAACATGTCAGATAGCAGGACGCATTCTCGTTGGCTGTGTCTTGGTCGCCCTGACCGCATCTTCAGGATGAGCCAACAGATATCGTAGCTGCGAGATTTCCTGATCAAGTCCGAGGATTGTTTTCGACAGAACGGTGTCGAGATAACTGCCAGCAGGTGCATTCTCGCGAACGGTTTCTGCCTTTTTGCGCGCGCTGTTTAAAAAACGCAGCAAAGTGTCAATCTCGAACGATGTCACACAGGTTGGGTGATGGTCGTCCTGCTGTGTGCTTTGTGACGCTGTGCCAAGCCTCAAATATCCACACCCGGCGTTCAGCTCTGCCACGGAGATATGCAAGTCAGATGTACCAGCGTCTTGAAGTAGCATCGCTCGAATCCTATAATGTTCACTGTATGTTCTTATAGCTCTGAACTTGAAATCTGGCAAGCGTCGAGGTCAAAACAAAATCCCCGGCACAGGATTCGCCATACCGGAGATCTGATGATTAGTGAGCGTGTGACACTCACTTTTCGATTGCTTTTAAGCAGCGCGAACGCGGCTCAGGAAGTTTGCGATTGTGTCTTGCAAGCCGTGCGCCTGGGTCGAAACGTCCTGGGAAACGGACAGCACATCACCAGCGGACTGGCTGGTCTGCTCGGACGCATCCATCACGGCACCTACATTGGAGGACATGTCCTGTGAACAGTTGGCTGCCTGCTGAACGTTGTGGCTGATTTCTGCGGTCGCGTCGCCCTGCTGTGAGATGGCGTCTGCGATAGTCACAGTGAATCGGTTGACCTCTTCCATGGTCGAGGCGATTTCCTGGATTGAGCCGACAGCATCGCGGGTTGAAGATTGAATGCCGGTGATCTGGGCAGAAATATCCTCTGTCGCTTTGGCGGTCTGGGTTGCCAGTTCCTTGACCTCGGAAGCAACCACCGCAAAACCTCTGCCGGCATCGCCAGCACGGGCCGCTTCAATGGTCGCGTTCAGTGCCAGAAGGTTGGTTTGTTCAGCAATCGCCTGGATCAGGCTGACCACTTCACCAATCTTTTGAGCGGCTGTGTCGAGACTTTCAACACGTTCGTTGGACGTGGCCGCTGCCTTAGTGGCAGTTGAGACAACGTCTTTGGTCTGATCGATCTGACGACCAATTTCTGAAATGGAGGCCGACAGTTCTTCTGCGGCAGATGCCACTGTCTGGACACTGTGTTGGGTCGTGTCGGAGGACGTTGCAACTGAGCTGACTTTGCCAGAGGTTTCACGAGCGATGGTGTCGAGTGAGTTTGCCGTATCTTCCATTTTGCCGGTGTTTGTCGAGACCGCTTCGAGAGCGACACGCACTTCGTCTTCAAATTCGACAATGAGAGCATCAACCTGTTTCTGACGCTCTATCTGAGTTTGTTGGCTGTCATTGCTGGAACTTTCCAGCGAACGTCGCTGTGTTTCATTTTGAATGAAAATAATGAGGGTGCGGGCCATCTGGCCAATCTCGTCTTTGCGATCAGCGTGCAGAATTTCTGAATCAATATCGCCGTCTGCAAGCTGGCGCATTCTGTCGGTAAGGGCAGCGACCGGTTTGGCTATGTTGCCGCCAAGCAACCACATCAAGGCAGTTCCGGCGAGCAACATGAAGAAGGCAAGGGTAAGTCCGGTATTGCGGGTAGTTATCGCGGAGGCCAGCAGTTCGTTCTCTTCGATACCTAGGACAACGAACCAGTGTTGATTTGTATTGGACAACTGGAATGGGCGAACGGCCTCAAGCAAACCATCCAGTTCAAAGAATGTGACCGAAGTTCCAGCCTTGTTCAGTTTTGCCAGGATCTCCGATGCCGCGGGTTTACCCAACAACTCCTTGTTCGGGTGAGATACCCACACACCGTTTTCACTCAAGATGCCCACAAAGCCGGTTTCAAAGTGTTTTTCAGCGTTGATCTGATCCTGAAGTCCATCCAGCGTCACGTCGATGGTAGCGCCGCCAATAGCTTTGCCGTTGGACGCGATTGCTGGTGAAGAGGCCGTTGCCATCAAGACATCAACACCATTGACCGGGTAGAGATACGGCTCCGTGACAGTGTCCTGGCGCAGTTTTTTTGGCTTGTCGTACCATTCCTCAGATCCGCTATCTCCGCCAAACAGAAGCGGTTCAAATGCGACCTTGGCACCATCAAGATAGAAATACGGAATGAAGCGACCGTTGGCGTCGGAAAAGCCAACGTCCTTGTTGTCAGCATCCTTCCCGGCAACATCCGGCTCCAGAACTGACCCACCGCCGGCAAATTTGGCGTTGGCCGCGATGACCTGCTTCATGACTGCGCCATACGCGGTCCTGTCCGTGATGCCTGCTGCATGGAGACCCTCCATGGCATCAGCTGCTGTGCGGGCCGCTAGCTGAGCCTCGGCCATCGTTTTGCTTGCCTGTGTGGCAAGCATCTGTGTTGTCTCAACAAGGTACTTTTCGCCAGCCTGTCGACCACTTTCCTGCATCATGTAGGAAGTCACCCCGATGAGGGCGATAAAGCCGACGAAAAATACGGCGCTTGCTGAAATAAAGATACGACTTTTCAAGGACATGTATGTCTCCGCTCCGTTGTCCGGTTGGCGGGACATTAAGGGTCGGGAGGTAAAGCAAAACTTACGAAACATTGGAAATTATACTTATTCGCGCGGGATTTTTGTGCAAGTGCACAATCCGTGGATCCTTCGCCGGGAATTCATGCCCTTGACCGCCTTGATTGATAAAGTTACATATGTAACTAATTTCGTAGCGAATGTTCTGGAAAGGCGCGAAAATGAACACGGTTGATCACAAGACTTCGGTTGCAAAAGTCCTAAACGCCGGTCGAAACGATCTCAGCTACATGCCGGGTTTTGGTAATGATTTCGAGACCGAGGCTCTGCCAGGCGCGCTTCCCCAGGGTATGAACAGCCCACAAAAATGCGCCTATGGCCTCTACGGTGAGCAATTGACCGGCACAGCCTTTACCGCGCCGAGCCATCAGAATGAGCGTACCTGGTGCTACCGAATCCGTCCGTCGGTCAAGCATTCCCATCGTTATGAGAAAATTGACCTTCCGCTTTGGAAAAGTGCGCCAAATGTCTGCGAAGATGTCATTTCGCTTGGTCAATACCGCTGGGATCCTGTTGCACATACTGACAGGGACCTGAATTGGCTTACCGGCATGCACACCATGACCACGGCTGGTGACGTTAACACTCAGGTCGGTATGGCGACGCATATCTATCTCGCCACCAAGTCGATGGAAGATGAATATTTCTTCTCCGCCGACAGCGAGCTGCTGGTCGTCCCGCAGGAAGGTGTGTTGCGTTTCTGCACTGAACTTGGTGTCATTGAGCTGGAGCCGAAGGAAATAGCCATCCTGCCGCGCGGCCTCGTCTACCGGGTTGAGGTTGTCGAAGGGCCAGCGCGCGGTTTTGTCTGCGAAAACTACGGCCAGAAATTCGAGCTACCGGGCAGGGGCCCGATTGGGGCCAATTGCATGGCCAACCGGCGCGATTTCAAGACACCTGTTGCCTGGTATGAAGACAGGGAAACACCGTCGAAATTGACCGTTAAATGGTGCGGCCAGTTTCATGAAACAAAGATCAATCAGTCTCCGCTTGATGTCGTTGCCTGGCATGGCAACTACGCACCGGTGAAATATGATCTTCGAACCTATTGCCCGGTCGGCGCGGTCCTGTTCGATCACCCGGATCCGTCGATCTTCACGGTACTGACTGCTGCTTCCGGCGTACCCGGCACCGCCAATATCGATTTTGTTTTGTTCCGCGAACGTTGGATGGTGGCTGAAAACACGTTCCGGCCGCCCTGGTATCACAAGAACATCATGTCGGAGCTGATGGGCAATATTTACGGCCAGTATGACGCCAAACCGAAGGGGTTTGTTCCAGGCGGAATGAGCTTGCACAACATGATGTTGCCGCATGGGCCGGACAATAACGCCTTTGAAGGCGCGTCCAATGCAAATCTCGAAGCTGAAAAGCTCGATAACACAATGTCCTTCATGTTCGAAACGCGCTTTCCGCAGCACCTGACCGAATTTGCTGCCAAAGAAGCTCCGTTGCAGGATGACTACATTGATTGCTGGGAGAGCCTTGAGAAGAAGTTCGATGGTACTCCGGAAGGAACCTGGGACAAATAATGGGTGGGGTGAAGATGACGGATCATCAAGACCGTCTGGTCATTCTCGGCTCCAAGGGCGGACCTGCAATCCGCCCGGGTGGGCCGTCACCGACCAGCTCTCTGATCGAGATCGGCGGGCGGCGTTGCGTTGTTGATTGTGGTCTGGGAGTGACCCGAGGCCTCGTCGAGGCTGGTGTCGTCCTCAAGGATCTCGACCTCATCTTCATCACCCATCTGCATTCTGATCATGTTCTGGAGTTGGGTCCGCTTCTGCACACAGCCTGGACCACCGGATTGACAAAAAAGGTCAAGGTTTTCGGCCCAGTGGATCTGATCGAGTATTGGGACGGGTTCCTGTCTTCGATGCGCTACGACATTGATACTCGCATTGAAGATGAGGGGCGTCCGGATCTTCGCGACTTGGCCCAGATCCATCTTTTGCAGGAAGGATTTGTTCCGCTGGAAAACAATGCCGTGTCGGTGTCAGCGCTGCGCGTGGATCATCCTCCGGTCGTTGACTGTTATGCACTGCGGTTTGAAACACCTGACTGGTCGGTCGTCTTCTCTGCAGATACGGCGTTTTTTCCACCGTTGGCAGACTTTGCCAAAGATTGCGATGTCCTTGTTCATGAAGCGATGCTGGCGCGCGGTGTCGACAAGATCGTTGAAATTACTGGCAATGGTGACCGATTGCGACAGCATCTTCTGGCCAGTCACACAATGGCTCCAGATGCGGCGAAAATCGCAGAATCTGCCAGCGCCAAATCGCTTGTACTGAACCATCTGATCCCGGCGGATCTTCCCGGATTTGAAGAAACAGAATGGCATGAGGCCACAAAAGGCTTTTCCGGCAAGACCATTGTCAGCCAAGATGGCATGACAATCACGAGGAGATAACGTCTTATGAAATTGGCAACGCTCAAAGATGGTAGCCGGGATGGCAAATTGGTGGTGGTCAATGACCAACTGACCTATTGCACGGATGCAAGTCATATTGCTCAAACGTTGCAGGCAGCGCTGGATGATTGGGACCATATAGCTCCCAAACTTGAAGTGCTTTCAGAAAGCCTGTCCCACGAAGCCGTTCCAATGATCCGCTTTCATGAGCATGACGCGCTGTCGCCGCTCCCTCGGGCCTTCCAGTGGGCGGATGGATCCGCTTACGTCAATCATGTCGAGCTTGTGCGCAAGGCGCGCGGTGCCACCATGCCGGAAAGCTTCTGGTCTGACCCGCTGATGTATCAGGGTGGATCAGATACATTTATCGCGCCTCGCGATCCCATTCAAATGCGCGATGAAGCCTACGGTATCGACATGGAAGGCGAGATTGCTGTTGTCACTGGCGATGTGCCAATGGGTGTCAGCGCTGAAGACGCACTGAATCATGTCCGGCTCATTCTGCTGGTCAATGATGTCTCTTTGCGCGGCTTGATCCCTAATGAACTTGGAAAGGGCTTCGGATTTTTTCAGTCAAAGCCATCGTCCGCTTTCTCGCCGGTTGCCGTTACGCCAGACGCGTTGGGCGATGCCTGGAAGAGCGGCAAGTTGCATTTGCCGCTTCATGTGGATTTGAACGGTGAAGCGCTGGGCCGTGCCAATGGCGGTAATGACATGACGTTCGGTTTTGGCCAGCTGATTGCCCATGCCGCGAAAACCCGTGCACTATCCGCAGGGACTATTATCGGGTCTGGAACCGTCTCCAACAAACTAGACGGTGGCCCCGGAAAACGACTGCCTGAAGGCGGTGTCGGTTATTCCTGCATTGCCGAGCAGCGGGTCGTCGAGACCCTGTTGGAGGGTGAAGCCAAGACACCGTTCCTGAAGTTTGGCGACATCGTCCGCATCGAAATGCTTGACGGCGATGGTCATTCCATATTTGGCGCGATTGAACAAACCGTCGAGAAGGCCTGATTTGATGATGAGGCGATTGTCCAAAATCACAGCCGTAGCGGCGCTATTCTGCGTCAGCATTCTCGCCCATCCAGTTCAGGCGGATGATGTTGAGTTGATCCAGTCGGGCCAGCTTCAGGCGCTCGTCGGGGATCGGACGGTTGGTTTCTTTGCCCTTGATCTGGACAGCGGCAAAGGCTACGAATTCGGCACTGAAGATCTGGAACAACGCCATGCACCCTGGTCGACCTTCAAGATCCCTAATCTCTTGATTGCCCTTGAAACCGGCGTTGCTCCTGATGCAAATGCCGCGCGCCAGTGGGACAAGACGAAGCATCCGCCGCTCAGCTTCTGGCCGAAAATCTGGAAGCGGGACCACACGCTGGAAACAGCGTTCAAGTATTCTGTTGTCTGGTATTTCAAGGATGTTGCCACAGATGTGGGTGCGGCTACCTACCGGGATTATCTGGAGCAATTCTCTTATGGCAACAGATCTGTTCCGGCTGGCAGCAACGACTTCTGGCTTGGTGGCGACAGTCTGACTATCAGTCCACGCGAACAGGTTGAGTTTCTAACCGCGCTGCACGCCGGCGACTTCGAAATCAAACCACAATCGCTGCAGGCCTTGGAGGCTGTGTCGGAACTCGGTGTACAAGACGGCTACACCCTTCACGCAAAGACCGGGGCGGGGCGGATCGCATCCGGTTCGGCAAAGGGAACGCTCGAGGGCTGGTTCGTCGGATGGGTTGAGGGACCGGGCTCGAAGGACACGGTTTTTGCACTATACACAACAGCTTCGAACTACGGAGCGATGAAAGATTTTCGGCAGCAGTTTTCTGAAGCCGCGCTGGTAGAAATTGGCGCACTGCCCACAGATTGGGTCAGCAAATAAGACATGAGCAATCGCCCTACATATGTCGGCTACATCGCAATGAGCCTCGATGGATTTATTGCCGGTCCCGATGGCAGCATTGAATGGCTGGATCCATTCAATCTCGCTCTTGGCGCGGATGGCAGTGACGGTGGTTACGGCGAATTCATTGGCGGCATCGACGCGTTGATGGTTGGCCGGAAGACCTATGAACAGGTCATGGGATGGGGCTGGCCCTATGAGGCTCGACCGGCCTATGTGCTGACGCGCGATACCGGATTTTCAGGGGAGCATGTCGCTGCTGCCGGGAATATCAACGCTCTGGGTGAAGCCACCCGAAAGGCCGGACACAAACGGATCTGGGTGATGGGCGGCGGCGAAGCGCAACGGGTGGCACTTGATGCAGGTCTGTTTGACAAGCTTCGAGTGTTCGTCATGCCAACACTATTGGGCGGCGGCTTACCGTGTTTCGCCCCGGGATCTCAACACAATCTGGCGCTTTTGGCATCCGAGCAGATGGCAGGCGGCATTCTTCATATCGAATATGACATCAAGGACTGAACGTATGAGCAAGAAATTCGCCTCCCAGGGTGACATGGAAGAAAAGAAGATCTCTTTCACCGAGATTGGCAAGGATCTTTGGGCCTTTACCGCAGAAGGCGATCCGAACACCGGCGTGATCATCGGTGATGACAGCGTCATGATCATCGAGGCTCAGGCAACGCCCGAGCTTGCCAACAAAGTGATCGAAAAGGTTCGCTCCGTAACCGACAAGCCGATCAGCCATCTGGTGTTGACCCATTATCACGCTGTGCGCGTGCTTGGCGCTGCGTCCTACAAGGCGCCGAATATCATCATGAGCCAAAAGGCCCGCTCCATGGTTGTGGAACGCGGTGCCGAGGATCGCGAATCTGAATACATGCGCTTCCCGCGCCTGTTCATGGGTTACGACAATGTTGCCCAGATCCCGCAACTGACCTGGCCGACCACGACCTTCAACGACCGGATGACCGTTTATCTCGGCAAGCGCCGCGTTGACTTGCGTTTCCTGGGCCGTGCCCACACCGCCGGTGACATCGTGATCCATGTTCCGGACGAAAACGTCATGTTCACCGGTGACATCGTTGAATACCACTCGGCCTGCTACTGCGGTGATGGTCATTTCAACGACTGGCCGACGACGCTGGAAGCAATCCGTGCATACGATGTGGAAGCCATTGCACCGGGCCGCGGGGACGCACTGATCGGCAAGGACATGGTTGGCAAGGCGCTGACCAACACAGCCGATTTTGTTTCTTCAACCTACAAGCCGGTTGCCCGTGTTGCTCAAGGCGGCGGTACACTGAAAGAAGCGTGGGATGCGTGCCGTGCGGAATGTGATCCAAAGTTCAAGGACTACGCGATCTACGAACATTGCCTGCCGTTCAATGTCGCGCGTGCCTATGACGAAGCGCTGGGTATCGATACTCCCCGCATCTGGACCGCAGAACGCGATGCCAAGATGTGGGCTGACCTGCAGGACTGATCTTTAGAAAATACGGGAGCCGGGAGGAAAACCTGTGACCAAATTGTTTGAAGCTCCGCTGTATCCGTACAAGCGGTCACCGGATCAGGATGCATTGTCGCCTGTGCGCCGCCCTGTTGTTGTCATTGGCGCTGGGCCAATCGGTCTTGCTATGGCGATCGATCTTGCCCGGCAGGACGTGCCCGTTGTTGTGCTGGACGACAACGACAAAGTCAGTGTCGGCTCACGCGCGATCTGTTTCTCCAAAAGATCGCTGGAGATTCTGGACCGTTATGGCTGCGGTGACGAGATGGTCAACAAAGGTGTTCTGTGGAATGTCGGCAAGGTCTTCTTCGGCGACCGTCAGGTCTATGAATTCAACCTGCTTCCCGAAGACGGCCACAAACGCCCGGCTTTCATCAATCTTCAGCAGTATTATTGCGAACTCTATCTGGTCGAGCGGATACGTGCTCTCCAGGCGAAAGGTAAACCGGTCGAGATTAGGGGTGGCAACAAGGTTGCAGCGCTTGAGCAGAAGGGCGATTACACGGTCCTGACGATTGAGACCGAAGAAGGTTCGTACGCCCTGGAAGCTGATTGGCTGATCGCGTGCGATGGGGCAGGATCTCCGGCCCGTAGAATGCTGGGTCTGGATTTTGTCGGCCGGGTGTTCGAAGACAATTTCCTGATTGCCGACGTCATCATGAAGGCGAACTTCCCGACCGAACGCTGGTTCTGGTTCGATCCGCCGTTCAACAAGGATCAATCAGCGCTATTGCACAAACAGCCAGATGGTATCTGGCGGATTGATCTTCAACTTGGCTGGGACATCGACAAGGAAGAAGAAAAGAAACCTGAAAACGTCATTCCCCGTCTTAAGCAGATGCTTGGCGATCATGTCGAGTTCGATCTGGAATGGGTGTCTATCTACACATTCCAGTGCCGGCGTATGGAACAATTTCGCCATGGCCGTGTGCTCTTTGCAGGCGATAGCGCGCACCAGGTCTCACCTTTCGGAGCCAGGGGCGCCAATTCAGGTTTTCAGGATATCGACAATCTTGGTTGGAAATTGAAACTGGTTCTAGACGGCAAGGCACCGGACAGTCTTCTTGATACTTATTCGTCGGAACGTGAATGGGCTGCGGACGAAAACATCCTGCAAAGTTCCCGCTCAACGGATTTCATCACGCCAAAATCGGAGATGAGCCGGATTTTCCGGGATGCTGTATTGGATCTGTCCGAGCATCACGAATTCGCCCGTCCTCTGGTGAACTCCGGACGCCTGTCTGTTCCGTGCGTTTATGAAACCTCTCCGCTGAATGGTGCAGACGATCAAGGTTTGCCGAGAAGAACGCGGCCGGGAAGCTCAGCTGCCGATTCCCCAATAGGCGGAGACTGGTTTCTGGACAAATTGACGGGCGATTTCATTTTGCTGGGTCTTGACCTGAAAGTGCCTGAAGTGAGCGACATGAATGGTGTCGCACTGAAAGGGATCTCTCTGTCTTCAAGCGAGATCAGCCTGGAGCTACGGGACCGTTATCTGGGCGATAATTCTCAGGCGGTCTACCTGATCCGGCCAGACCAGCACATTGCTGCACGCTGGACCGGTTTTGACTGGAACGCGGTTGAGGCGGCGATGGAACAAACGCTCGGGCGCAAGGAGAATGGTCAATGAGCAGTGCAATGTCGAAGGCGTCGATTAAGGCAAACCTGACGAGTCCGGATGATTTTTATGCTGATCTGCTGGCAGCCCATGACGGATTGAACAAGGCAGAAAGCGATGCGTTCAACGCGCGCCTGATCCTGTTAATGGCCAATCATATCGGCGACATGGACAGCTTGAAGCAGCTCCTGACTGCAGCCGGTGAGAGCGCTTCAGGCAATATTTAGGACACTGAAATCGAGACCTGACCTGTTGTTCTCAAAGCCACTGTTCCAGGCAGTGGTTCACCGATAGGTAGTAATAACAGTGATATTCAATTGGAATAGAACTGTTTCCAATTAATTTGGGCAAACAGCATTCGGGTTATGAACAGCCTGTATCTCTTTGCGGTAACTGGTGAAAAGTAGCCTGTAATTAATTCGACAGAAAAAAGAAAAGCCACTTCAAGTAGTCTTCACCAAATATTCACGGGCATGGCTCTCAATCTAAGTAATTATTGGGGGATACATGTCCAAGCTACTCGTTCCACTGAAGAACGCTCGATTTTCCGCAAAGGTCGGCGGCGGTTTTGTAACCATGGTTCTTGTGGCTGCCGCGGTTGGCGCTGTTGGGACAATGGCAATCCTGGGTCTCAGGGCCCAGTCTGATGTCAGCGCGAAAGCCACGGCTGCCATGGCCAACTTGCAACAGGTTGCCCAGGCGCAGGAATCCTATCTGTCCGGTCGAAGTGCTGAACTTGCTGAAGCAGCCAGTGGCCAGATCGGCGCTTTGGAAACCTCGCTGATTGCGCTTGATGAAGTTTCGGGCGAAGGCGCTGCGCAGGAAGCGACTGCTGAAGCGATTGCGCTGGTTGGCGAATTGAATACCGAATTTGATGGCGTTGTTTCAGCCGTTGAAAGCCGCAAGACGCAGGTCGACAACCTGCTGCGCTCGGCTGTTCAGCTGGAAACACTGGCTGTGCAGATCACCGACCAGATGAACAAGGTTCAGCGCGAATCCGGCACGGCTGCCAAAAAGGCTACGGGAACCCGGAACCGGGCCGACAAGGTCGGCCGCATGCTGTCTGACATGGAAGATGCTGCCGGCGATCTGAGAGAACAAATCCTCGCAGCTGAAGGCAGCACAAATCTGCCACCGGAAACAGCAAAAGCCGTGGTTGACGGCACCAAGACGCTCGCCAAGGCAGCCAAGAAGGCGGCGAAGCTGAAAGTTGATGGCCTTGACCCGGCGAAGATGAAGGAGCTGGCTAATTTCCTCAAAGACATAGCAGGTAAATTCCCGAAGCCTGAGAAAAAGGGTGATCCGGTTGGTCCGGTATCGACTGCTTTGGCGACATCGATCATTCCGGATCTGGAAAAACTGCATTCCGAGGCATCCGCACTCCGAAAGGTTGTTTATTCGGCGACAGACAAGGTGAAGAAGGTTGCCAAGACGGCTCAGTCCAAACTCGGCATCGTTGATCTTGTAAATGTCAATGCCACCAAGTTCCTGCGTGCGTCCCTTGAAATCCGTTCTGTTACGATGGAGTTTTTTGCAGGATTTGAATCCATGGGTGCGGACGAAGTGAAGGTCAGGATCGGTATCCTTCAGAACCTGTCCAATACGCTGAAAGGCGACAGCGCGGCATTCCCGGAAATCACTGATGCTGTGGCTGCGATTGAAGCCGTTGTGGTTGCCTATGAAAATGACTTCAACGGAATGGTGGTGGTCAAGGAAGCGTTTGAAAAACAACGCGCCGCTCTTGTCACGACATCTGATCAGGTCCGCACCGTTATTACGGCGCTAACTGAAGCTCAGTCAGCCAGTGCCTATTCACGGGCTGACACTGCGTTGGTGTTGATTGCAGCTGCCCTTGCCGCTGCAGTGGTGGCCGGTGGACTGCTTGCCTTTGTTCTGTCCCTCGTCATCACCAAACCGACACGGGCGCTGACCGAAGCAATGGGACGACTTGCAGAAGGTGATACGGATGTTGCTGTTCCATCAACCGAACAGCGTGATGAAATTGGCGACATGAGCCGGACGGTTCAGGTCTTCCAGGAAAACGCTCGTGAGCGTCTGCGTCTTGAAGGCGAGGCAGAAAGCCAGCGCCGTGCGCAGAACGCACGTCAGGATGAAGTTGAAACCCTGATTTCCGGCTTCCGCGACGAAGTTCAGCATTTGCTGGGTGCACTGGATGAAACTGCTGTCGGTATGACCGAAACGGCTTCTGCGCTTGGCGGTATTGCCGAAAACAGCGCAGAACAGGCTGGTGATACCTCGCGTGTCAGTGAAGACGCCACCATGAGCGTTGAGAACGTTGCGGGTGCTGCTGAAGAGCTATCTGCTTCGATTGCAGAAATCGGCGAACAGGTGCGCAGGTCTTCGGATATCGTCACGTCTGCAACGGATGCGGTCCAGCAGACCAACGGCAAGGTTCAGGGGTTGGCCGAAGCTGCTACCAAGATTGGTGAAGTCGTCAGCCTGATCCAGGCAATTGCCGAACAGACAAACCTTCTGGCGCTCAATGCTACCATCGAAGCCGCGCGGGCTGGTGAAGCGGGTAAGGGTTTTGCTGTCGTTGCTTCTGAAGTGAAAGAACTGGCAACGCAAACATCCAAGGCGACAGAAGAAATCTCCTCGCAGATCCAGACCATCCAGAACTCAACCAGCGATGCGGTTGAAGCGATTGGCGAGATTTCCGAGACCATGGAAGAGGTTAACGGTTATACGCAAGGCATCTCGACAGCTGTCACCCAACAGGGCGCGGCCACCAACGAGATTTCCGGTAACGTTCAGCGCGCTGCCCAAAGCACACAAGCCGTGACATCCAACATGTCTGGTCTTGCGCAAGCTGTTGAGGATACCAAAGGTGCCTCTGACAACGTTTTGTCAGCCTCGGACGATTTGAGTAACCGCAGCAGCGCCTTGAAGAAGGGTATTGAAACCTTCCTTGAGAAAGTGGCTGCTGCCTGATCCTACTTACTAAGACTTAGCGAAACCGCCGGGCCTTGCCCGGCGGTTTTGTTTTGGCCTTAGTCATTCAATTGTCGCCGATTTGTAGGGAACTATGCCGCGCTCCTCGAGATCAATCACCGGAATTTTGTTGATTGCGGGGAAGGCGCGTTGGTCGCAGATATCTCTTGGGCAAATTCGGCAATTGACCCCGATCGGTTCCGGAATTGAGCGGTCATCCAAAGCAAGGCCGTCCGCATAGACAATCGCATCTGCATATTGGGCCTCGCAGCCGATACCGAGAGCATATCGGCGTTCCTGGGTTTTGGAATCTGCTGTGTGTTTGGTGACGCTAGTTGCGACGCATAGATACTGGACACCGTCTGGCATCTGGGCGATCTGCGAAATGAATTTGCCGGAATTCTGTTCAAAGGCTTGATGGACATTCCAGCGCGGGCATGAGCCGCCAAACCGGGCAAACTGGAACCGGGTCGCACTGTGCCGTTTGACGACATTTCCGGCCCGGTCAATCTTGACGAAATAGAACGGAATGCCTTTTGACCCCGCCCGTTGAAGCGTGGAGAGACGATGGCAGATCTGTTCGACACTGGCATCGAGCTGGTTGGACAGTCGCAAGATGTCGTGGCGCGTATCAGCGGCAGCTTTCAGGAACGTCTCATAAGGCAGGTTCAGAGCGCCGGAAAAATAGTTGCGCAACGCGAGCCGGGCGATGCTTTCTGCGGATATGCTGCCAAACCGGGCGGTAGTCACCTCTGCGCTCAGAATGTCTTTGGCATGTAGTTCGGCGATAACCGATCCAAGCAGGAAGATCTTGGTCGATTCAGGAGACGCCCGATAAATCGAAATCCGGCGATCGTGTTGAGTGTGCCGTATGAGGGCGCTGTCATCCTGCGTCGTCTGGACCACGTCGATGTTAAAGGTGGTTTTCAGCCAGTCCGTCAGAATAGCAAGTTTGGGGCCGCCACCGGAAAGATCTATTTCATTGGCGAGCTGCTCGGCAGAGCGGTCCAGACTGTCGATGTAATTGTCCTGATAGTGGAAATAGTCGCGGACCTCTTCATAGGCGGATTTGTTGACGCTGGTAGAGCCGTCTTCCGGTCCGTTCATCTGAATCGTGTCGTCAGCGCCAGCATCCTTTTCATGATAGGCCCGCATGGTGCCGTACATGTCCATGATAGCCTTGGCGACTTGCGGTGCCCGCGTGACCAGCTCGCTCAGCTCCTGTTTGCTGACGGATGTCGAGTGAAATTGGGTGTCTGCAAAGACTTCCTGAAGGTCCTGGGTCATGCGATCCAGGTCATTATCTTCAAAGGCAGCCAGATCCACGCCGAAGATACGGTTGATGCCAAGCAGCACCGACGCTGTCACCGGGCGGTTGTTGTTCTCGATCTGGTTGACGTAAGCAGTTGAAAGACCGAGTTTCTTAGCAAAATTTACTTGAGATAATCCGATGTCGCCCCGGATCTGACGCAGCGTGTGACCTGAGTAAAGTTTCTTATGCATGCCAGACTCCGTAGTCAAAATGCTAATTATTAGCAATATGCAGTGCGCAATTTAACATTTTACAATTGAGCTGTCTTCAGGAAAAGTGCGCCCATCGAAACTCTAGACCACGGTTGGAATTCGCTATGACAGCTCACTTCGCGCTTCACAATCACCCGGGAATTCAAGAGTGTGTCGTGCCGGTACCAACCGGAACCGGCATGCTGGTAAATGCACTTGAGAAAGTGACGCCCCGCCAGCTGGAGATCATGCTCAAGTTGTGCGAAGGCAAGGTCAACAAGCAGATAGCCTATGAATTGGGTGTGACCACGGCTACCGTGAAGGCGCATATTCGCTTTGCCATTGCCCGTCTCGACGCAAAGAACCGCGTGCACGCGGTCGCAATGATTGCGGCCAGCAGCGCCTTGTTTGAGCGTGAAGATGCTTTCAAGATGGGCCTTGTTGCCTGATTATCTGATCTTTTCAGTTAAAATTATGTGCTCCAGTGTTTCGTCCGGGGGGACAAGCGCTGGAGTTTTCGTATCTGGACTTGCATATCTGATCCCGCATTTCTGCCGTTTCTGCCTTACCTGTCATCTAACACCCCCAAACAGCAATTTTTGAAAATGCAAATCATTCGCAACAAACTTGACAGTTGCGAATGATTTGCAATATCACTTGCATGTGCTTCAGGTATCTCCTCATTGATCGGAACCCTTTAATGTTCAAAACGCTGGCTCTATCGGTTTCTCTGGCAGCGCTTGTGGCAGGTGGGACCGTGTCTGCCGTTGCAGCTGACAAGATGAAGGTCGTGACCACCTTCACTGTTTTGGCTGATATCGCGCAAAATGTTGCAGGAGAAACTGCGGAAGTTGTTTCGATAACCAAGCCGGGTGCTGAAATCCACGGATACCAGCCGACGCCGCAGGACATTGTCCGCGCTTATGATGCAGATCTGATCCTGTGGAACGGCATGAATCTCGAGCTCTGGTTCGAGCAGTTTCTGACCAATCTTGAAGACGTTCCGTCCGCAACGCTGACCGACGGTATTGATCCGATCTCGATCGCGTCTGGATCCTATGAAGGCAAACCGAACCCACATGCCTGGATGGGGCTAGACAATGCACTGATCTATATCGACAACATAGTCGAAGCCTTTTCAAAACATGATCCGGACAATGCCGCGATCTACTCGAAAAATGCTGATGCTTACAGGGACAAGCTGCGGGCCACTATTGAGCCGCTACGCGAAGCCATATCCGAAATCCCGGTTGACCAGCGCTGGCTGGTGACCTGCGAAGGAGCCTTCAGCTATCTTGCGCGCGATTTTGGTATGAAGGAGCTTTATCTTTGGCCGATGAATGCCGATCAGGTAGGCACGCCCCAGCAGGTACGCTCGGTCATTGACGGTGTGCGCGACAACAATATCCCGGTCGTCTTTTGCGAAAGCACGGTCAACACCGCACCAGCCGAACAGGTGGCGCGCGAAACCGGCGCCAGTTACGGCGGAGTGCTGTATGTAGATTCCTTGAGTGAAGCAGGCGGCAAAGTTCCGACATATCTGGATCTTCTGAGGGTCACTTCAAGCACAGTAGCTGACGGTTTGAAAGCTGCGACCAACTAGATACCGGCTGTCATTGAGAACATCTTGAATTTGCATTCTAATGGGATGGCTAAATGCTGAACATCATCAAGGATCCGGAAATGGATGCGATCTCTCAGGTCGATAGTGGCGGGCTTTCTGCGGAAGACGTTACTGTTACCTACCGGAACGGCCATACCGCTCTTTGGAATGCCAGTTTTGAAATCCCTCGTGGCACTGTCACTGCACTTGTCGGCGTCAATGGCGCCGGTAAGTCGACGCTCTTCAAGGCAATCATGGGATTTGTTCCAGCTGCCAAAGGTAAAATCCGCATTCTTGACTTGCCGGTAGCTGAGGCTCTTCGCAAGAACCTGGTCGCCTATGTACCGCAATCAGAAGAGGTCGACTGGTCGTTCCCGGTGCTGGTGGAAGATGTTGTGATGATGGGTCGTTTTGGCCACATGGATTTTCTGCGCCGTCCGAAACAGGCGGACCATGACGCCGTCAATGAAGCGCTCAGCCGGGTCAACATGCAGGACTTTCGCCATCGGCAGATTGGTGAGCTCTCCGGCGGTCAGCGCAAGCGTGTCTTCCTGGCGAGAGCCCTGGCACAAGACGGGCAGGTGATCCTGCTTGATGAACCGTTCACCGGTGTTGATGTCAAAACCGAAGAACAGATCGTCGGGCTGCTGCGCGAACTGCGCGACGAAGGTCGGGTGATGCTGGTCTCCACCCATAACCTCGGCTCGGTGCCGGAGTTCTGCGATCGCACTGTTCTGGTGAAAGGCACAGTGCTCGGTTACGGCCTGACTGAACACACGTTCACGCGGGAAAATCTGGAGCACACATTTGGCGGCGTGCTGCGTCACTTCACCATCAGCGACCAGACGCTTCACACAGATGGCGATCAGCGCACGGTCACCATTCTGACCGATGACGAGCGTCCCTTCGTGCAATACGGCGACAAGGTTCAGACGACCACTGAGGCACCGAAGTGATGGCGCTGTTGCTGGAGCCGTTCTCCTATAATTACATGACGAACGCCATGTGGGTGTCCGCCCTTGTCGGCGGTGTTTGTGCGTTCTTGTCTGCCTATCTGATGCTGAAGGGCTGGTCCCTGATCGGTGATGCGCTGTCGCATTCAGTCGTTCCAGGTGTCGCCGGAGCCTACATCCTTGGCCTGCCATTTGCACTCGGAGCCTTCATCGCTGGTGGACTGGCCGCGGGCGCCATGCTGTTTTTGTCAGAACGTTCTGGCCTCAAGGTTGATGTCATCATCGGGCTGATCTTCACGTCTTTCTTCGGTCTTGGCCTGTTCATCGTGTCGGTCAATCCGATGTCGGTCTCCATCCAGACCATCACCATGGGCAACATTCTGGCGATCACGCCGGAAGATACGTTGCAACTGGCGATCATCGGCTTTGTCTCGCTGGTGGTCCTGCTGGCCAAGTGGAAGGACCTGATGGTTACCTTCTTTGACGAGAACCACGCTCGGACCATCGGCCTGAAACCTGGCCTGCTGAAAGCAATCTTCTTTGTCTTGCTGTCAGCGTCTGTTGTGGCTGCCATGCAGACTGTCGGCGCGTTTCTGGTCATCGCCATGGTGGTGACGCCCGGCGCGACCGCTTATCTCTTGTGTGATCGATTTCCGCGCCTGATCATGCTGTCTGTGTTGATTGGTTCGATGACCAGCTTTGTCGGCGCCTACATCAGCTATTTTCTGGACGGGGCGACCGGCGGCATTATCGTCACGCTGCAAACCCTGATCTTCCTGATTGCATTCTTTTTCGCACCCAAACACGGATTGCTGGCTGCCAAACGCAAGGCGGCGCAGGCGCTCAAGGATGGTCCGATGGACAGCATGGTTCCAACGGAGGCCCTGCCAAATCATCCTAAACCGGGGAGGCAGTCTGATGGATCTTGAGATGCTCATGCTGCCGTTCAAGTTTGCATTCATGCAGAACGCTTTCCTGATCTGCATGATCGTCTCTATCCCGACCGCGTTGTTATCCTGTTTTCTGGTGATGAAGGGTTGGGCGCTGATGGGCGATGCCGTCAGCCATGCCGTCCTGCCGGGCATTGTGCTGGCCTATATTTTCGGTATTCCGCTGCTCATCGGGGCTTTTGCCGCCGGCATGATTTGTGCGCTGGCGAAGGGCTACCTGGCTGGCAACAGCCGTGTCAAACAGGACACAGTCATGGGTGTTGTCTTCTCCGGCATGTTCGGGCTCGGCATCGTGCTCTATGTCTCGATCGAAACCAACGCTCATCTTGACCACATTCTTTTTGGCAACATGCTCGGTGTTGGCACTGAAGACCTTCTGACTGCGGGCATCATCGCCCTGATTGTCGGCGGCGGTCTGGTGCTGAAATGGAAGGATCTGGTGCTGCACAGCTTTGATCCGGCGCAGGCGCAGGCCTCTGGCCTGCCGGTCAACCTGTTGCATTACGGCCTGCTGGCAGCGCTGTCCCTGACTATCGTTGCCACCTTGTCTGCCGCCGGTCTGATCCTGGCCATCGGCCTCTTGATCGCGCCCGGTGCCATCGCATTTTTGCTGGTGCGCACCTTCGGCGCAATGCTCTGGGTCTCCGTATCGGTTTGCATGGTCTCGATGTTGCTCGGCACCTATGCCAGCTTTTATCTGGACAGTGCCCCGGCACCCACCATCATCCTGATCCTGACCGGCTTCTTCATCGCCGCCTTCATCCGCCGCCAGATCCTCACCCGGCAAGCATCTTTAAAACGCGTGGAGATGGCAGACGCTCCGGCTGAATAGGAGCGCGGACGAGCCGTGTCAGGCTGTCTCGCCCCAAGATATGGTTGATCACATTCGCTTGTCGGTTCAGGAGAACGGGCGTTGTCTCTGGACACTAATGCAGGAAACATGAGACCATCATGGCAGTAAAAGGAGACTGTATGATGTACACAGAAGCTGTTTACGAAATACAAGCCCGTGCCCTTGAAGATCAGAAGCTATGGGCGATTTTGAGAGCGCTGTCCGGGTATCTTTTTCACACAGACCGTCTGAGCGCTCCAAGCCGGACGGAACGCCTAAGCAATCTTGATATTCCACGCGGTACATGAACAACGCTGTCAGCAGCTCATAAAGACAACACTGGGGGGCGGGGACTACAGGACTGTTGGTGCGGAGCTGGTTTCTCTTGAGATAGATCCAAAGCTCTCTTTGTGCGACATCTGGTGATCAACACAACAGGAACCAATCAAGCACCCACCCGGACCTGAAATCCGGAGCCGGAGCCAAGAGCGTAAAAAAATGGAAATTGGTCGGAGTGAGAGGATTCGAACCTCCGACCCCGTCGTCCCGAACGACGTGCGCTACCAGGCTGCGCTACACTCCGACTTGTTTCGTCGGTCAGCGTAAACCCATCGGGAATGGCAGGGCAAGCCCGCACAGAATGGCGGCCCCTTTCGCAAAGCTGCCAATTGTCATAGGAGCCATGCAAACGAGCAGGTTGAAAATCCGAAACTGTCAATAACGACAGTTGGATAGCGCTAAATGTGCTTTGCAGAGCAAAAAAATAAACAGCCAAACCTGCATGATGAATTGGCAATGCTGCAGCTTTGTCCGGGAACCGGAAATCCGGTTGGGGAAAACTTGATCATTCAGCCACAAGAATAGGGCAGGAGAGGCTTGCGCTTCTCAAACGAGATCGCTATACAGCGTTCCCACGGCATTGGGGTGTAGCCAAGCGGTAAGGCAGCGGTTTTTGGTATCGCCATGCGAAGGTTCGAATCCTTCCACCCCAGCCAGTTTCTCAAGAATTTCTATTTGTGCAGTTGTTCATCTGATAAGCGTTCGGTTTATCAGGGACTTGTGCCGTCTCGGTTTTGCTTGTGTAGCGCGCAAATTCATATGGCATCCAGTTCAAAGCATCTTTGAAGACCGTTTAAAGGCAACCGGCAGACCTTGCCTCTTGGCTTAAGTGGGCGCTTGACGACCTTCACCAGATCGGGATGAACACCCTTGAGGCGGTTGAGACTGGATGTGGTGAGTTTCATGAGCCGTATTCCAAATTTGGAGAACGGCTTAAAGGTCGCTGTTTAAGTGGGATTAAAGGGGCTGACAGGTGTCAGCCAAAGCGAACTATCGCATGTGGGCTTAGACTGGCGGGAGTTTGTCAGCTTGTCAAATGGGGATTAGGAACTGTCAGATTTGAGCCATTCAACCACAATATCCTTGATATACTTCGCCCATCCACGAGCTTCAGATGAAAATTTTGACCAGTCAATCCTGTCTAAGTTGGCGTTTAGCTCTTGGCTGACCGAATGAGGAATTTCCTCAGGTCCATCTTCATTGTCTATGTCGATATAGCAACGCATCGCCTCCACGGAAGCTCTGACAAGTCTAAGTCTGGCATCCATTACACGGGGGTCATTGATACCCCTTAGGTGTTCAGAAAGCTGGGCGAGGGCCGTATCAAAATCGCGAAGAGTGTCGAAAAAGTCTGTCTGGCTCGCAAATCTGTCTACAGTGATGTTTTGCGGAGGCCGGATGTAAATTCCGTCCCGCACAACACCATCGTCACTTTTTGTTATTTGAGAATGTATCTGAAACCCATAGTGAGTTTCCAACACTTGTTGCAGCAACGAAAACCTCGGTCCCGTTTCTGCCTTGATCGGAACATTTTCTATCTGATTTTCGAGTTTATCAATCGGATAATCGGCAGCAAACTGAATATCATCGTCGTAATCATCTACAGTGAAAACGGTGCCCATTTTGCCAAAACTAAAGCCATCACCTGATTTCGCCGGTCGGAGGTTGGCTATTGCTATAAAAATCCGCAATTGTTTTCCAGAGTTTCAGGTGGATTTGACAGGAAAACTTAGACTAGAACAACTCTTGCTGAGTGTCATCATCTTCACGCAACTTTGCCCGCATACGAAATGCTGCCCGTTCTGACAGACCAGCCCGCCGCGCCGCTTCCCGCGCGCTGGTACCGCTTGCTAGTTCCTTCGCCAGGCGTGTGCGAGCTTTCGCTAGGCAACCGGCAGGCCCGCTCGGGATGATCACATGCCGGGCTCCCGTTTCGCGGCCCTGCGGCGACAAGGTCCGCAGGTAGTCGCAAATGGTATTGGCAGCATCCCGGCCAACTCTTTCCACCAACCAGTGGTCATCGCCAGCGCGCGCAGGGATCGAGACGCGTGTGCCGCCAACCCGCTCGGCGATTGCCATTGCAACTCCGATGTCGGTGACCTCGGCAATCTCGCCAAGCAGGCCGGGCAGCTCGTCATGCATCGCTCATACCCTCCTGACGGCCCGGTAAATCTTGCCAAGTGCATTCATGGCCCTGATCCAGTCGCTGGCGGTCAGGTCTTCCGCAGAAGACCGGGCGAACCGGGTGGTTATCCATTCAGCCGGCAGCCGCAAGGAGTTACTTGTGATATTTGACCGGGTACCAATTCCAAAACTACGTCCGCAAAGCGCCTTCAAAACGGACGCTCACCCGATTTGTCTTGTTCTCGAAAGCCGACACTCACCGAGGCTATGCCGAAGGTCAAAGAGGGGGTAGAGAGCTGACGTTTGTTGCGATGCAAGTCAATGTTCGTATTGCGGATTGTCCCACTAAAGCAGAACCTATTCCTTTGCAAACAAGCGGACTATCTTGCTTCACGCTCGAAGTGGGCCCGTGATTTTTGGCCAAACTTGTTTTCGTACTCTTTTCTGGAGAAGATTTTCTAACGCTAATCATCATTCCGGCTAATGCAAGATAAACTCGGCGCATCGAGACCCAAGCATCATTGCCGGGGCATTCGTGTTTCCCGCATTAATGTCTGGAACTGCAGACATATCGCACACACGCAGCCCGTCTATTCCGCGAACCCGCATTTTTGGATCCAGGACGGCCATTTCATCGTTGTCTGCTCCCATGCGGGCTGTCCCCGCTGGATGATAATTGGTTTTGACAAATCGTTTGCAATGTTCTTTGAGCGCGGAATCCGAGGTGTCGTCCGGGTTCGGTATAGCAATCTTTTTGAGTTTGGAGGCAAGCGGATCTGCCCGGAATGCTTCCAAAAAGAAGCGCTGACCTGCGATCATTTCTTGCATGTCGGTTTCGTCTTTCAAAAGATTTGGACACACGCTCGGCATTTCTGCCGGATTGGCGGACGATAATCGCACCTCTCCGCGTGACTTTGGTTTGACAACAACCGTCGTTACCGTCACACCGTAATCATCCTTGAGTTCGGTTTTGGCATCCCGATCAAGATATACGATCGGAACGCAGAACGCCTGGATGGTTGGCGCCCCATTGCGATTTCGCGGATTGACAAAAGCGCCGGCCTCTACACCGGCAGAGGTTATTCGGCCACTGCCAAAGACCTTGAATTGCAAGCCATTCCAGAGCATGCGCCATCCTGCGCCTTGGCGATAATACCCCCAGGGTCCATTTGCATAGGCTGTGATAGGCACTTCCGGGTGATCTATCAGATTCTGTCCAACCCCGGGTAGATTCGATTGAACTTCTATACCATTGGACTTCAAGTGATCAGCCTCGCCGACACCTGACAGCATCAAGATTTTCGGTGTTACCAGGGCTCCGGAAGCCAAAATGACTTCACCGCCGGTCCGGACAATGTGTGTACCGGTTGCATTTCGGTAAACAACACCAGCTGCACGGCCGTTTTCAATAATGACGCGTTCAACAAAAGCGCGCAGCTTGATTGTCAGTCTGGGATCCGTTTGAAGCGGATCCAAAAATGCATGAGCAGTAGAACTGCGACGGCCATTCCTATTCGTAAACTGATAGAAGCCGACGCCGCGCTGCGATGCCCCGTTGAAATCCGTGTTGTAGGGTTCACCTAGAGATTGAACCGACTGAACGAACCATCTCGACATCGTGTCGATGTATCCCGGGTCAGAAACCTCAACGTTGCCATCGATCCCGTGAAGTTTGCCCGCAAGGCGGTTATTGGCCTCCATACCGGTAAAGTGCGGCAGGACATCGTCCCAACCCCATCCGGGATTGTCATTGCTTTCGCGCAGTGACGCGTTCCAGTTGTCATAATCATCCGGGCGGCCGCGCATGTAGACTTGTGCATTGACCGAAGATCCTCCACCCAGAACATTTCCCTGCGGGATATCATGGACACGGTCATTCAAATGCGGCTGCGGTACCGTTTTATGATACCGCATGAACTTGGATCCGTTGATCATTTTGAATATGCCTGGCGGCATATCAAGAAGCGGATGGCGATGAGAATGTCCTGCTTCGAGCAACAGGACCCTGCAATTGCCTTCTGTGACAAGACGGGACGCTGCAACTGCACCGCCAGAGCCACCACCAACAACAATGTGGTCGTATTCCAAGGTCATGTGTCCCCCCATTCAAACGTGACCCGGACAAATTCCCATGCGGCCTTCAAGTGGTTTTCCAGAGCTTCCTCGGCAGCTATAGGATCTCGCTCCAGAATGGCGTCCAATATTGCTTTATGTGCAATGTAATTGACTTCATTTCTCTCTGGAGATCGGAGCATTTGATCCCACTGCGGGGCCAGCCAGGACGTGTATCCTTCATGCATTGTGGGAAAGATCGGATTTTTGGGAATCCGGTACAAAACACCATGAAATGCGACGTCAGTGCGATAAAAATCTTGCGAATTGGAAATGGCGTTCCGGTTGTCTTCAAGTGCCTTTTTCAGATCTACAATATCTTCTTTGCGCGCCGATGACGCGGCATCGCGAACGAGCGCACGCTCAACAAAAACACGGCTGTCATAGAGATTTTTGACCCCGCTCCGGTCGCTCAGCAGATGTTGCACGACGTTTCCGCATGCGTGCAGAACAGTTGCATAATCAGGTTTTCTAACAATTGGCCGGAAACGGGGACGTGTTTCCAACAGGCCTAAGCTGGAAAGCTTTGAAATTGCCTCTCTGATCACAGTGCGGCTGGTGCCAAACTGCTCCATCAACTCACGCTCTACTGGCAATGGAGCTCTGTTTTTCAATTGGCCGGAAACAATCTGAGCCTCCAGCGCTGCAACAACTCCATCTGCAGCATATCCATTTTCAGTGCCAGATTCGCTCACAGTCTCTTCCTACATTAACACTCTTTCGATCTCTTAATTTGGTACGACATAAAAACAGGTTTGGCAAAACAAAATAGCGGATCCATTCATGAATACAGAAAAAATTCGATAATTTTCAGCAGCTTATCTCAATTTTATTACAATGAGTGATTTTTTGGTTTGACTCATTTCAACTTTTAAACCTTATTAAGATAATGTTTGGTCAGACCAAAAGGTGATTACGACAGTGTTTGATTTTACACTACTGGATAGTGGTTCGAGTTCAGTCGGTATGTATATTGACGGGCAATGGACATCCCGGGGCGTGCGCGCCAGGATTGAAATCGAAAACCCTGCCAATGAAGATGTCATCGCTACTGTTTGTGAGGGAACCGACCAGGACGCCTTCGATGCCGTGACAGCCGCCCGAAAGGCGCATTCAGCTTGGGCCGCCTTACCGGCAATTGAACGTGGCAATCTGGTCACTGCGCTTGCAGATAAAGTTCAATCCAACAGAAATGCTCTTGCTCGTCTGGTAACATTGGAACAGGGCAAGCCACTTTCCCATGCCCACGACGAAATTGGCGCTACCGAAGCCTTCCTGAGATTTGCCGCAGAAGGCGCCCGCCGGATCGAAGGTGATATTGTCACCTCGGACAACCTGTCGGAAGAAATCCATATCCGCCGTCATCCTTATGGTGTTGTTGTTGGTCTGACCGCCTGGAATTACCCTTCCGCGCTCGCAGCTCGCAAACTCGGCCCTGCGCTTGTGGCGGGAAACACCTTCGTCCTGCTGGCCCATGAGATTACACCGCTGTCCGGTCTGGCGCTCGCGCAGCTCGCACATGACGCAGGACTACCCGCTGGTGTGTTCAATGTGGTAACCGGCAGGGGCCGCGTCGTCGGGGAAGCTCTGGTAAAAAGCCCACAGACGGATCTTATCACCATGACAGGCAGCACGCGTGCCGGTCAGGAGATTTTCCGAACCGCTGCGGAAAGCATCAAACCGGTGCGTTTGGAGCTTGGCGGCAAAGCTCCGTTTATAGTCATGGAAGATGCAGATGTTGAGGCAGCCGTCAAAGCGGCTGTTTCAGCCAGGTATACAAATTGTGGCCAGATCTGCACTTGCAACGAACGCATGTTCTTGCACAACGCCATCGCAGACGAGTTCCTGGAAAAATTCACAGACGCAGCTAAGCGCCTAACAGTCGGCGATCCGTTTTCAAATGTCGATTTGGGGCCGAAAGTCAGCAGGGTCGAGCGGGACAAAGTTGCCAGTATCATCGACAAAAGCATAGCAGCTGGTGCTGAGCCGCTGCTGCGCGGAGGCGTCCGGGAAGAGGGTGTTTTCGAAAAGGGCCACTGGTTGGGGCCAACTGTGCTCGAAGTCATGGACAATAACAATCCGTCCATTCGCGAAGAGGTATTTGGCCCGGTCGCCGTCGCAATGCGGGTAAGCGATTTCGATGAGGCAATCGCTTACGCCAATGACTCACAATTCGGCCTGTCAGCCTATCTGTTTACACAAAATCACAAGCGCATCTGCGAAGCGCCTTACAGGTTGAAATCCGGCGAATTGTACCTGAACCGATCTAATGGTGAAGCCGTCCAGGGCTTCCACACAGGTTGGAGCCTGTCGGGTCTAGGGGGTGAAGATGGTCGCTACGGTTTTGACGGATATATGCGCAAGCAAACTGCGTATCTGAATTGGGGCTAACACCTCAAAATAGCGGTCAGGAGGGAATGGCCGCGCTAATGTGGAGGAAAACATGAAACGTTCGCTACTACTCGCAACTGCAGTCGCCATCGGCGCAATGACATCGATGGCTTCTGCTTCCGGGCTTCCGCCTCTGGAGCAGAAAGAGCGCTATAAAGTCGGATTCTCCCAGATGGAGTCCAACAACCCTTGGCGTATTGCCGAAACAAAGTCCTTTCACGACACTGCAGAAAGCTGTGGCTGGGACTTGATCGCAACCGATGCTGCCGGTTCCGCGGCCAAGCAGGTTGCTGACGTCGACAGCATGATTGCGCAAGGCATTGATGTTCTGTTCCTGCCGCCTCGAGAAGAAAAGCCACTCATTCCTGCTGTGAAAAAGGCGAAAGCCGCAGGCATTCCGACATTCCTGGTTGACCGTTCCGTCGATCCGAATGCCGCAAAGCCGGGCGAAGACTTTGTCGCGTTCCTGGGCTCTGACTTCATTGACCAGGGCAAACGGGTCGCTGAATGGACAATTGCGAATTTCAAGGGTGACAATGGTGTGATTGTTGAGCTTGAAGGCACTACCGGGTCTTCTCCGGCCAACGACCGCAAGAAAGGCTTTGATGACCGCATCGTTCAGGACGAACGCTTCAAAATTGTCGCATCTCAGTCTGGTGATTTTGCCCGCGACCTTGGCCGTCAGGTCATGGAAACCCTTCTTCAAGCCCATCCGGACGTGAACATCGTTTACGCTCACAATGATGAAATGGCGATTGGTGCCATTCAGGCTCTGGAACTAGCAGGCCGTAAACCTGGTGAAGATGTTCTCGTTGTTTCAATCGACGGAACTCGCGACGCGCTTCAGGCCATCATTGACGGCAAAATGGGTGTGACTGTCGAAAGTTCTCCTTTCTTCGGCCCGCTCGCTTGTGAAGTCATGAAGCGTTATGCCGCTGGCGAAACGATCGAGCCATGGGTCCAGGTGAAAGACCGTATTTTCACACCTGAAAATGCTGCGAAACATATCGACGAAGCATACTAAACCCTCACAAAACCGGGAGGAAGGTCATCTTCCTTCCGGTCTTTTTTCATATTCTGAGCAGGAGTGGATATGGCACCCTTACTAGCCATGTCTGGGATATCAAAGCACTTCGCAGGGATACCGGCGCTCCGCAGCGCGTCCCTCGAAATTGCTCCTGGAGAAGTGCACGCATTGATCGGTCAAAATGGTGCGGGGAAATCAACGCTCATCAAAATCCTGACCGGTCTCTATCGCCGGGATGACGGTGACATCCAGTTTAATGGCGAACCCAGCAATTTGACCTCACCAAGAGATGCTCAAAACGCAGGTATCGCGACTATCTACCAGGAACTGAACCTCGTTCCGCTTCGGTCCGTCAGCGAAAACGTCGTGATGGGTCAGGAGCCAAAGAAACTTGGGTTTCTGATCGATTGGCCAAAGGCCCATAGTCGCACAAGGGAGATTCTCTCCCGTTTCGGCATAGACATTGATGTTACGGCCCCACTGGGCAGTTATTCAACAGCTATTCAGCAGTTGGTCGCGATCGCTCGAGCTGTGTCGATGGACGCAAAACTCGTCATCATGGACGAGCCGACCTCTTCTCTGGATGCTTCGGAAGTCGAAATCCTCTTCGGAGTTGTGCGGGAGCTCAAGGCGTCCGGAGTTTCAGTTCTCTATGTCACACATTTTCTGGACGAACTCTTCCAGATTTGTGACGGCGTCACGATCATGCGCGATGGCCAAACCGTTGATCACCAGGACATCGCTGACACGTCCAAACTCGACCTCATTGCCGGTATGCTTGGCCGAAACGCAGAGGAGATTGCAGCCGAAGGTCTGACGGAATTGTCAGGCAATAAATCGGCTGCTGACGAAATCGTTCTGCAGGTCGAAAAAGCTGCCACAGGCCCACGCCTGACCGACTTTTCCGTGACGCTGCACAGAGGTGAAATCGTTGGCCTTGGCGGCTTACTGGGGGCCGGCCGTACTGAAGCCGCCCGAAGCATCTTCGGTGTCGACGCTCTCACTCAAGGCTCAATGAAACTGCACGGCGACGATTTCAAACCTTCAGAGCCCTCGGAGGCCATTGAGACAGGAATCGGTTTCCTGACGGAAGACAGGAAAGAGGAAGGGATTATTCCTCACATGTCCGTCCGGGAAAACCTGACGCTTGCCCTTTTGCCGAACCTTCGCAAGAACGGGCAAATCGACCGCGAAAAAGAAAGAGCCCTGGTTGCCGAGTTCATCCAGAAGTTGGGCATCAAAACCGCGCATATGGATCAGCCAATTCGGGAACTCTCAGGCGGAAACCAACAGAAAGTGCTGCTGGCACGCTGGTTGGCGACCAAACCGGATATCCTGATCCTTGATGAACCGACGCGCGGCGTTGATGTCGGCGCCAAACGCGAAATCCAGACCATTATCCGCAGTTTTGTTGACGATGGCCATGCGGTCATCCTGATCAGCTCTGAATTTGAAGAACTGGTTGAAGGCGCAAACCGGATTGTCGTCATGCATGAGGGCAAAGCGGTGTCCGAACTCACCAACCCCGGAATAACGGAGAATGCCTTGGTACGGGCACTTGCTCACCATGAGGTGATGGCGTCATGACAAGCTTGACCTCAAATGAACCAACACGCCCGGACATCGTGGGCCGGTTGAAGAACAACGGCGGGCTCGTCGCCCTTGCCCTTATTCTGCTCTTCAACATTCTGGTTACTCCAAATTTTCTGCATGCCCAGACCCTTGCAGTCAATATCTCGCAAGTCGCGACCATCGCCATTGTAGCAATGGGCATGACTCTGGTCATCGCGACCGGCGGTATTGATCTGTCTGTTGGAGCTGTGATGGCGCTTTCAGGTGCCCTTGCACCGCTCATCTTCATGTCAGAGTTCGGCACTACCTACCCTGCGCTCGGTCTGATTGCGGCCCTGTTGATCCCATTGCTGGCTGCCTTGCTGTGCGGATTGTTCAACGGCGTCATTGTGGCCGTCTTGAAAGTCCAGCCAATTATAGCAACGCTGATCCTGTTTATCTCGGGTCGCGGCATTGCCCAGGTTCTCACAAACGGCAATTTGCAGACCTTCAGCAACGCGGAATTCAGCTATCTCGGGACGGGGAAAATTCTCGGATTTCCCTTTCAAGGATGGCTTGCGCTGGTAATCGCCTGTGTTCTGTTCTGGGTCGTCAATAGAACCATCTTCGGCCGATATCTGCTGGCTGTTGGTGGCAATGAACGTGCAGCAAAACTATCGGGCGGGCCGGTGCGCCGGGTCAAGATCGGCGCCTATGTCATCTGTTCGGTTCTGTCGGGACTGGCCGGCCTGATCGTTGTCGCGATCAACTCAGCCTCAGATGCTGCCCGAAACGGCAATCTGATGGAACTGGACGCCATTGCAGCAGCTGTTGTCGGCGGCGCCCTGCTGCAAGGCGGCAAAGCGCCCATTTTCGGCGCAATTCTCGGTGCTGTGATCATTCAACTCGTCAAATACACACTGCTCGCGAATGGCGTTGAGGATGAAGTCGCTCTGATTGCGAAAGCCGTGATCATTCTTGCAGCAGTCTACATCCAGCAAGCGCGAAAGGAATAACACCGTGCTTGATCAAAATACTTTTGACCTCCGCAAATACATCTCCCGGAATCCGCAGTCGGTCGCCGTCTGGATTGCACTGTTCGTTCTGATTGGATTTGGCCTGCTGCGCTATGACAATTTCGGTGGTGCCTACAACATCTCGTCGTTCCTGAACTACAATGCGATGTTCATCGCGATTTCAGTCGGCATGTGTTTTGTCATTCTGACCGGCGGCATCGACCTGTCTGTCGGGTCCGTGGCCGCATTCACCTCCGTGATTGCCGCTTATCTGAGCCCCTACGGAATTCAGGTTGCCATGCCACTCGCCATTCTGGCTGGCATTGCCTTCGGCTTGTTCAATGGCGCCTGTATTGTCTATCTGCAAATCCCGCCATTCATCACCACGCTTGCAACAATGCTTGGGGCCAAGGGCGGTTCGCTCGTCATTTCCGGCGCACAGACGATAGCCGTTGATTGGGGATCCAATTTCACCAAACTGGGCATGGAAAAGGCATTCGACCTTGTCCCGTGGACAATTGTTGTTGTCGCTACTCTAGTCATCGGGCTCTGGATTGTTCTTGAAATGACCAGCCTGGGGCGAACCATTTTGGCAGTCGGTGGCGGTGAAGATGCCTCTGTGATGATGGGATTGAAGGTCAATCGCGCCAAGTTGTTTGCCTATTCTCTCTCCGGGGGCTGTGCAGGCGTAGCTGGTGTATTTTTGGCATCTGGATTTGGCGCTGGCCAACCCCTGGAAGGTGTCGGCTGGGAGCTGTCAGCGATTGCCTCCGTCGTTGTCGGTGGTACGCTTCTGACAGGCGGCCTTGGATCTATTCCAGCCACGGTCGCCGGGGCCTTGTTGCTCGGTCTTGTCTTCAACATCCTGAATTTCGAAAACGGCAAGGGCTGGATCAGTTTCAGTGCCTATTGGCAAATGGTCATTCGCGGCACCTTCCTGTTTGCGGTCATCCTGTTCCAGACCCGGGTCATCAACAGACAGACATCTGTA
>JBDWQP010000003.1:0-279900 GCA_039986495.1 Roseibium sp.
CCTTCACGCGGGGTGGAGCAGCCCGGTAGCTCGTCAGGCTCATAACCTGAAGGTCGCAGGTTCAAATCCTGCCCCCGCAACCAACGAAAATTGCAGGCGCTCGAAAGAGCGCCTTTTTGATTCAAGCTCTGCGTTTACACGATCCATGAACCGGATACGATCCTCAACCGTTCGGAACGCGACATGGGTGCGCTTTTGTCAAGAAGACCTGTCATTTTTTGGCCCTTAATACGGTGCGCCTCTTCCTACCAGGCCTCAAGTGCGCACAAGATGGTTGGAAACCGTACCTTTGCGGAATTCGTCGGTCCAATTCATGCCCATAGTTCAGCTCCTTTCCTGCAGTAAATGCTATAAAAGGAGCGGCATCAAACCGTGAGAGGTCCAGATTTATTCCAATTCCCTTGAAAGAAACTCAATCATCTGGTCGCGCATGACGAATTTCTGAGGCTTCCCTGTGATGGTCATCGGAAGGTCTTCAACGATGCGGATGTGTTTGGGGACCTTAAAATGCGCGATCTGGCCCTTGCAGAACTCTCGCAATTCTTCAGCCGATATATCCATACCAGGTTTTGGGATCGCCCAGGCACAGGTTTCCTCTCCGAATTTTTCGTCCGGAATGCCAAACACCTGAACATTACTGACCTTGGGATGGCGCATGAGATATTCCTCGATTTCGCGCGGATATATGTTTTCGCCGCCGCGAATAATCATGTCCTTGACCCTGCCGACAATTGAGCAGAAGCCATCCGCATCCAGAACGGCAAGGTCGCCCGTCCGCATCCAGCCATCTTGAATGCTGTCCGCCGTCTTTTCCGCATCGTCCCAATAGCCCTTCATGACAGAATAGCCGCGTGTACACAGTTCGCCTTTTTCGCCAACAGCTACGATCTGGCCATCAGATCCAATAACCTTGACCTCCAGATGCGGGTGGACCCGGCCTACGGTCTCGCAGCGTTTTTTGGTCGGATCGTCTACGAAGCTTTGAAAAGACACCGGAGAGGTCTCGGTCATGCCGTAGCAGATGGTGACATCGCCCATGTTCATATCCGTGTTTACCCGCTGCATGACCTCGACTGGGCACGGTGCACCAGCCATGATCCCGGTTCGCATACTGGTGAGATCACGAGGTTTGTTTTCCAGTGCTTCAAGCATTGCGACAAACATTGTCGGCACACCATAAAGCGCCGTGCAGCTCTCCCCTGCCAGAACATCAAGCGTCGCATCAGGTTGAAACGCTTCACCCGGGAACACCATGGCGGCCCCTTTACTGACTGCCCCGAGCACGCCCATGACCATCCCGAAACAATGATAGAGCGGCACTGGAATGGCCAGCCGGTCCGTTTCGCTCAAGCGTATCCTGTCAGTGACGAACCGTGCGTTGTTGACGATGTTGTAATGGGAAAGCGTCGCCCCCTTCGGCATCCCGGTGGTGCCGGAAGTGAACTGGATATTGATCGCATCATCCGGGCTGAGTGTCTTGTCAATTTCGGGCAGGCGCATTTGCTGCGCCGGTCCGCCAAGCGTTCTGACTTGCTCGAAGGAATAGGTTCCCGAAACTGCGTCATCATCCATCAGGACGACGCTGCGCAGTTGCGGCAACTTGGCAGCGTGCAGACGGCCGGGCTGGCACTGATCAAGCTCGGGGGCCAAAGACCGGATCATCCCCGCATAGTCTGAAGTCTTGAATGATTTGGCCGCAATGAGAGCCTTGCAGCCGACCTTGTTGAGAGCGTACTCCAGCTCTGACAGACGATAGGCTGGATTGATATTGACCAGGATAAGCCCGACACGTGCAGTCGCAAATTGGGTCAACACCCACTCGAACCGGTTGGGCGACCAGATTCCGACCCGGTCTCCCTTTTCTAGTCCAAGCGCAAGCAAACCTGTCGCCAGTTCATCGACGGCACGATCAAGGTCGTAATAACTCATCCGGATATTCTGTTCGCAGAATACAGCAGCATCCCGCGGTCCAAACCGAGAGACTGCCTCCCGCAGCAATCGTGGGATGGTGATATAGGCGAGCGGAGGCACCGAAGGCCCGCTCACATAGGATACTCCATCGGCCGGCGCATTTGTTTCTGCGCCTGTTTCAAGGCTCGAATTCCAACCGGTTATCCGGTCTGCAAGGCTCTCATTCAAGATCGACATGGCCGTTTCCTTTACATGGTGCGCCAGTCGCCGCTTTGCTCAAACGCATGGGCTGCCTGATAGATTTTCATTTCACCGTAATGTGGTCCGACCAACATCATGCCGATCGGCAGGCCCTCAATCAGTCCGCAAGGAATACTCATGGCGGGCAATCCACCGTTGAAAGGGGCTGTGTTGGCGACCATTTCAAAAGCACGTTGGACATAGAGACTGATCGAACAATCCGCAGGCGGAATTTCCTGTGGCTTGATCGGCATGGTCGGCATCAGCAGGACATCATAATTCTGCAGCGCCGCCAGATAGCGTTCATTGGCCCTGCGCATGAGGTTTTGCCCCTTGCCATAAAAGCGGCCGCGGTACTGGGTCTGGAAATGCTCACCGACAAACATGCAGGCCTTGAGCGAGTGGCTGAGTTCGTCTGCTCGATTGCGCCATTGCGCCATATGATCCGTCATCGATGGCAGGAACAGGCCGCGATAGTTGCTGCCTGTGGAATGCCCCCACATCATCCCATCCTGCAGACCTTCCAGCGTAATCGCAGTCCAGGCATCCATGGCCATCTGGTGTTCGGGAATGGACACTTCCTCGACCCGCGCACCCAATTCGCGGAACCGTTCGGCAGCCTGAAGAACCTTCTGATCTACTTCGCCTTCGCTGTTCGGATGCGCGAAACCTTCCTTCATGATACCGATGCGCAATCCTTGTGCGCCCCGGCCCAGCGCTTCAGTGTAGCGATAGGTGGTCGGCTGATACTGGCGTGGATCCAGACCGTCTTCCCCTGCCAGGATTTCCAGCAGAAGAGCATTGTCCGCAACCGTTTTGGTGACTGGACCCAAGTGATCAATCGTCTGCTCGATCGGCATCGCACCAGTATAAGGTACCAGCCCGTGCGTTGCTTTCATGCCGTAGACACCGCAGCACGATGCCGGTAGTCGGATCGACCCACCTTGATCACCGGCAATCGCCATATCGACTTCGCCGGTTGCCACCAGAACAGCAGATCCGCTTGATGATCCCCCAGCCATAAACCCATGTTTCCAGGGGTTGTGGACCGGGCCTTTGGCGTTGGTGTGCGAGCCGCCGGAAAGACAGAAGTTCTCGCAATGCGCTTTTCCAGCAATCACCGCACCTGCGTCCAGCATCCTGGTCACGATGGTCGCATCAATTTCGGGCGTATAACCTTCCATGATGGATGACCCGTTCATCATCGGAACCCCGGCGAGGCAGATCGTATCCTTGAGTGCGATCCGTTTGCCTCGCAAAGGGCCATCGGGCGCACCGCGCACTTCGGTCTTTACGTACCAGGCATTCAGCAGATTCTCAGAGGGTGCAGGGAAATGCCCAGGGCTGCGCGGATACAGAACTTCCGGCAGGTTGTCCGGCATTGCGTCCAACCGGTCATAAGCCTGCATATAGGGCTCAATGATTTGCGAGTATTCTTGCAACTCTGCATCGGAAAGGCTCATGCCAAAGCGGTTTGCCATATCGCGCATTTGCGAAAGGGTCGGACGTTTGACTGTCATTGCGGTCACCGTGGAAGGTCGGAAGTCTTGAGAGGCGGCAACAATCTCATCTTGGGAGAGTTGCGAAACATCTTGTGGCGAAGACTGTGGGCGCGCGATTAAAGCAGGAGGCGCTGTCGGCAATCCCAAGGTGGACCTGGGGTCTTTGGAGTGGTGGGAAACCTTGTCCCCGGCTCCTCGGGTCGCGCGCGCTGCGCCCAACCCCAGGAACTGATCCACCTTGGTTTGATCGGAGAGCTCATGGCGGCTCAGCTCTCCAGTAATTCGGCCGCGCTCCAACACGAGAACCCTGTCGGAGAGGTCGGCAATGAAGTCGAAATTCTGCTCAACGAGAAGGATCGACAATCCCCGGCTCTTCTTGAGCTGCAGTAGTGTTTCGCCCATTTCTTCAATGATGGACGGCTGGATGCCTTCTGTTGGTTCATCGAGAAGCAGAAAATCCGGATCACCCATCAGGCACCGGGCAAGAGAGAGCAGTTGCTGTTCCCCGCCGGAGAGCGCGCCACCATCACGATCCAACAGTCTCTGCAAACGCGGAAAATCCACCAGGACCTTGTCCAGGATTTCCTCTTCCGGTCCGCCGGAATAATCGTGCCAAGCAAATCTCAGATTGTCGCGAACCGAGAGCTGTGGGAAAATCCCGCGCCCCTGTGGAACATAACCAATTCCTTGAGCAGCCCGTTGGTTGGGTGACATACGGGTCATGTCTGTCCCGTGAAACCTGACTGTGCCGGAAGTTGGCGCAAGAAAACCCATCAGGGTTTTCAGGAGGGTCGTCTTGCCCATGCCATTGTGGCCAAGAATGCCTACGACCTCATTTTCGGCAACGGAAAACCCGATCCCGTGGAGGATGGGAACATGTCCGTATCCGCCGGATAGCGCCCCGACGTCCAGAACTCCTGAGACATCACCTGTCATGTCAGGCTTTCCTTCCAAGATATACGTTGCGCACAGTTGGGTCGGACATCACCTTGTCGACATGATCCTCCATCAACACTGCCCCCTGATGGAAAACCGTCACGTCACGAGCAATCGAGCGAATGAACTGCATGTCGTGTTCGACGATGACGATGGCGGCAGTTTTATTGACTTCGTGGATAATCCCGGTCATGCGCTCGACGTCTTGCGCACTCATCCCGGCAGCTGGTTCATCAAGCAGAACCAGCCAAGGGTCACCAACGGCAACGAGCCCCAATTCAACACTTTGACGTTCACCATGTGCGAGACGTCCGAGCTCGGTACGCGCAATGGCGTTAAGCGACAATCGCTCAATGATTTCCTGCGTTTTTCGATTGGCTTCATCTGTTGGATGAAAACGGCGCGCCGCCAGCCAGATGTTTTCAAAGACGTTCAAGGCATCAAGGACATTCGGTGTCTGTGTCTTTATCCCGACACCAAGTGAGGCAATCTCGTGTGGCAACCATTGCGTGGTTTCCTCGCCGCGCATGTAGACATGCCCTTCGCTCGCGGTTTGAAGACCTGTGACACATTTGAAGAAAGTAGATTTTCCAGCGCCATTAGGTCCGATCAGGCACCGCAATTCGCGCGCTTTGAGCTTGAAGTCGACGTTGTTTGCCGCAACAACCCCGCCGAACCGCATCGTTAGGCCTGTGGTTTCCAGAACAATCTCAGCCATCTCAGGCCTCCCGCCGGCGAAGACGCCGGGCGCGGATGTTATGCCCGGATCGTCGGTGCCAAGGCACTCTCTTGAAGAGACCCGCAATTGTCGGCACCGCACCACTAGGCAGGAAAAGCACGAACAGAACGAGGGTGAGGCCCATGATCAACGTGTTGTCGATCATGCTTTGCTGACCGAGCAGAAACTTCAGATAGGCAAGTCCGGCAGCGCCAAAGATCGGACCGAACTTCGTCCCCAAACCGCCAATGATGCACCAGATGATGATTTCCGCAGACTGACCGAGCGAAAAAAGGTTCGGCGTGACAATCTCCCCCCAATTGGCAAAGAGAGCCCCTGCCAGCCCGGCAATTGCAGCCCCAACAGTGAACAAAACCGTCTTTCGGGCACGCACGTCATATCCCATCAAAGACATGCGGGTTTCGTTTTCCCGGATACCGACGGCAATGCGGCCGAAACTGGATCTCAAAAGCGCTGAAACCAGAAGATAGACTACAGCTAGTGCTACAGCACACACATAAAAGTATGCGTCACCCCAAATGTAATCATCTGGACGACCTGGAACATTCAGGGTCTGGAACCCCGGAATGCCGTTAAAGCCGCCGAGCCGTGCATTTCCGATGGTGTATTGAGGCCCTGCGGTGGAGTTGATGAACTTGAAGAGAATGAGGGTAACAACCAGCGTGATCACACCCAGATAAACGTCGTTCAGGCGGCCATAGAACATCATCGCGCCTAGCATCGCCGCGAAGACTGCAGGCACTAAAATTGCCAGCAACATTGGCACAGTGCTTTCACCGATGTTGATCGCAGCAATGGCATAAGTATAGGCGCCGAGACCAAAGAATGCGGCCTGGCCAAAGCACAAGATCCCGCCAAAACCCCATATCAAGCCGAGACTTAATCCCAGCATTCCATAGACGACCAGCACCGTGAGGGTGAACGTGCTGATGAAAATTGGCATCAGCCATATGAGCAGCGCTGTTGCGATCACCGTGGCAACAACGTCTTTCTGAAAATTGCCGTTCATCAGAACTTGCTCCTGAAGAATTTACTGGTAATACCCTGAGGAATGGCGCGGAGCAGGACCACGGCAGAGACCAGAAGCGCAACCTCACCAAACACTGGCGATATTGCGAAAGTGAACACCTGGTTGACCGCGCCGAAGAAGCCGGCACTGGATAGAAGCCCAACGATCAAGGATGGACCGCCGGCAATGACGGTGATGAAAGCCTTGGCGATATAGGCGCCACCGGATGTGGGTACCAACCCGACAAGAGGTGCCAGAACAGCACCGGCAAGTCCTGACAGTGCCGACCCGCAGAAGAACGTCGCCATGTAGATACGTTCAGGGCTATAGCCTAGCGCCGCAGCCATATCAGCGCGCTGCATCGCGCCCCTGGCGATCAGTCCGGCCCGTGTCGTTTTCAGTATCAGGAACATTGCCGCAAGCAGAAGAAACGCGACGGTGATGATGAAAAAATTGTAGCCGCTGATTTGGTAGTTCCCAACTGAAAATCCGGGAATGGGTGTTGAGATTCCGGTTGTCGTATTACCGAAGATCATTGTGGCCAGACCGACAAAGAACAGGCTCAAGCCCCAAGTCGCCAGCATCGTATCGACAAGCCGACCGTAGAGCCTGCGGATTACTAGCCGTTCAACAATCAGTCCGATCAGCCCGACGATGATGGGGGCAACAATCAACATGGCGATGAAGATGTTCACGCCCAGGTTCACGGCGGTGATGGTTGCGTATCCACCCATCATCATGAACTCACCATGGGCGAGATTGATCACCTTCATCATACCAAAGACCACTGCAAGTCCGGCGCTGATGAGAATGAGAGACCCGATGGCGTAGAGAATTTCCAGCAGGATTACGAAAAAGAGATCCATCCCAGGTGCCCCACGGCAATAGTTACCCTTGGAACGCAAAAGCGTCCCGCCCATCGGCTGCAACGGCGTACGCCGCAACAGCCAATCCAAACCGAGAAGCTAGATCTTGATTTCGTATTGTTGATTGTCACCCGGATTTGCCTTCAGATCACAGACCGCCTGTGTATCGATCGGTGCGCGCTGCGGCAGACCTTTGATGACTTTCATGCGCTGATCCTGAATCTCCATGATGTAGACATCGAGATAGGCGTGGTGCGTTTTTGGATCGACTGTGACCTTGCCGGCCGGACCGTTAATCGACACGCCTTTTTCAAGCGCTTCGATCACCTGATCGCGCTCCAGGGAATTGGCTGCCCGAATGCCTTCAGCCCAGGTCATCACCCCCTGATAGGTGGACACAGCAAGTTCGTGAATGCTGCCGGTGTCTCCATAGGCCTTTTTCCAGTTTTCCTGGAAATTCGTATTCACCCGACCGCCAAGTTCTTCGCTGTAATTGTACGCAACCATGATCCCGTTACCTTCTTCCGGGGTCAGGACCTTGTGTTCGTTGCCGACACCAAGTGTGGTGGAGGCAAGCGGGATACGGTCTTTCATTCCAGCCGCAGCCCACTGCCGGAAGAAGGATAGGTGAGCCCCGCCAACTAATGGCGCAATTACGAGATCAGGCGCTGCTGTCTGGATTTTAGCAATTGTCGATCCGAAGTCGGACACATCCAGCGGGAAGAAATCCACGGCAACCGTTTCGCCGCCATTTTCCGCAACATACTTCTGAATCCACTTGGCCGTAATGTGTCCGTAATTGTAGTCAGCCGCCAGAACATAGACCTTCTTGCCGCCGGCTCTTTCCAGAGCATAAGGCACCAGCGCTTCAACCTGCTGCGCGGGGGTTACACCATTGATGAAGATGTTGCGATCACAAACTCCACCTTCATAAAGTACGTTATAAAAATATAGTGTTTTGGATTTGCGAAGCGTTTGGCGGATCGCCTCACGAGACGCTGACAGAATGCCGCCATGCACAACATCGACCTGGTCTTTGCGAACAAGCTGCTGTGCATACTGGGTGTAAAGAGCGATGTCAGATTGGGTATCGTAGGCCACAACCTCGACATTCCTGTCCAACAGACCGCCGAATTCATTGATTTCATTGACGGCAAGACGAAGTGCCATGTCCATCGGCTTGCCATAGGCGTCAAAAATACCCGACGTATCAAGCAAGGACCCCAATTTTATACTGTCGGCCGCTGTGGCTCCACGCGGCAAGAGTGACGATCCGGCAAACGCTGTGGCTCCAGCCAGTAAACTTCTTCTATTCAGTGTCATCTCAGACCTCCTCAATGGAATTTCAGTTCCGTGGTAGAAATCGCCCAGGCATCATTCTTTGTTTTTTGGCTTGATGCGGTTGGCGTAGTCAGCCGTACGGCCGGCAAGGTTGGCATCGAAATCCAGACCGATTTCTTCGCCCATCTGTTTCATCGCTGGCAGGCGGACCGCCATGCCGAGGATCTGGTCCATGGCTGACCCGAAGGCTCCATCAGCCCCTTCGCCAGCCCCGCCGCCGTTGACGCCGGTAATCTGGTTGATGCGAATGGAATCGATTTTCTCTACCGGCTTCATCATCTGGGTCATGATTTCAGGCATTCGGTCGAGTTTGCGCTCTTCAAGACGCATCCGGATTACCGCCTCGCTCAGGGTGTTTTCCGCAGAATTGAGCGCGCTCATGCCGGCAGCTTCGGCTTCCATGCGAATACGGCCAGCTTCGGCAGCCTTGGCTGTTGCAGTCGCTTCCGCCTGGGCTTTTGCCAGTAACGTCTCGGCATCGCTCTTGACGCGGGCAGCTTCCAGATCGAGGTCCTTGTCCTGCTTGAGACGTGCGATTTCGCGTTCACGCTCAACAATCGCGCGGTCCTTTTGAACCTGAACATTTTCAGCCGCGAGCAGGACTTGTGCCCGAGCTTCTTCCTCGGCTGCCTTGGCTTCGGCTTCCTCGGCACGTTTTCTGGACAGTTGAATGCTGTTGGCAATTTTCTCTTCTTCCAGCGCCAGAAGAGCTGTCATTTCCGTTGTTCTGAGCGTCTGATCGTTTTGAACCTGACTGGCTTTTGCCCGGGCCTCATTTTCGATCCGAACTGTTTCGCTGGCGAGTTTTGCATCGTTGCGGGCCTTTTCCTCGCGAGAGGCGGCATCAGCTTCGAGTTTAGCCAGGTGTTCTTGTTGTGAAATTTGTGCTTCGCGTTCTTCGCGCTGCAGGTCCAATTGCCGCTGATGTTGGGCAAGTCGACTTTCGCCTATCGATATTTCTGCCTCGGTCTCGATCTGGACCCGCGCTTTCTTTTGGTCGGAAACAAGCTCTGCCAATCGGCGCATACCTTGCGCGCTGAAGGCGTTGTTATCATTCCACAAGCTGAGATCGCTCTGATCGAGAGAGACAAGCGAAGCGGAGACGAGCCGGAGGCCTATGAGGCCGACCTGTGCATCAACAACTGCAGCCAACTCTCCTGAAAAACCACTCCGATCCAGGTGAATTTCTTCCAGAGTGCGGGCAGCACCAGCATTTTGAATAGCATTCACCAGACCGCCGGAAATAACATCTCGGACGGTTTCACCACCGCGGGCGATACGCGACCCAAGGGCTTTTGCCGCTGTAGCAACACCTTCAACGCTTGAGGCAACCTGGAATTCGAATTCACACGTGATATCGGCCCGCATCTGGTCTCGGGTCAGGACGGCATCTCGGTCGCTGCGTTCTATCGAAACCGTGAGTGCACCCATGGACACCTTCTGCACCCTGTGCAGGAACGGCAATACAAGGCAGCCGCCATCCATGACGACGCGCCGTCCGCCAAATCCGGTTCGGACCAACGCCGTATCCAGAGACGCTTTTGCGTAAAAGCGTTGAAGGAACCAGATACCGATCAGGATGAGCAGTGCCAGCAGCACCGTTGAGATAATCCAGAGCAAGCCCGTTCTCCCCTAGCTTGTCGAGCGCACCGCATGTTTTGCACACGGCGAGTGTCAGGGGAGCGTGGGAGATATTATTTTCCATTTCAAGTAAAAAATTTGAAATGGAAAATAAAAATAGTTAAGATATTGTTTTATAGTTCTTTTATAACTTCAAAATTTAACCCGTCTGCACGAGCCAAATAGATTGGAGCGCGATTTCTTCGACTGGATGGCTCGGTATGTCGGCCGCTGCGATGGGTCACCGTAAGGTCAGTAGGGTTACAATGACGATGCCATATCTTGGCGTGCCCCTTGATGAGCCCGCCCAAAAAATGAACCCCTTCATAAGTGGATTGCCCGAGCCCATTCAGGACCGGTGCCTGATCTCCATGTAGGCCATAATAGAGCTCCTTGAAAGCCGCATTGGCTTCCGTTGGTAAGGACCCGAAATAGGATGAAGCTGCAAACATGCGCTTGCTGTTGCGCGAGCCACAGGCAAGCAGGCCGTTCTCTTCAATTGCGCAGGATAGACGAACAATTCGGCTGTGCAGCCCGGCACTACCAAAGGCCCTGTTGAAGGCAACCGCATCCTGGCCAACGAGGGAAATCAGCACAGCTTCCGCACCAGAGCTTCCGATCGCCTCTACATGCCGCGCCATGTCTTTTGCCCCGAAGGGCACATAACTCTCATACGCCAGTCCTGCAGATATCTCCTTCAGCTTTCCTTTGGCATAAAGATGAGAGGTTCTCGGCCAGACATAATCATTGCCAATCAGTGCCCAACTGGATGGCCTGAATTCACTTTGGATGAATTCCATGGACGGGCCCAGCTGTTCCTGCGGAGTTTCCCCAATGGCAAAGACCCCGGCGGTACTTTCCCCTCCCTCATAGAGAGGGGTGTAAATGTAGGGAATTCTCTGTCGAACCACTTTGCTCAGCCGCTGGCGGATCGCGCTGATATGCATCCCGACGATCGCATCAATAGCATCGGTTTCGATCAGGTCGTTGATGGTCTCCTCGATTGAAATCTGCGCTTCAAGCGCTGCATCAATCATGATGAGTTGAACCTTGCGGCCGTCAATTCCTCCAGCCCTGTTGAGTTCCTCAACCGCGACCTGCGCGCTGGAGATACAAGACGGCCCCCAAATTCCGGCAGACCCGCACAAAGGGATCAGCAAGGCTATTCGATAGGTCGCCCTTCTGCGCAGATGGATCTCATTGCGCAGTTCGTCCAGCTCAGTTGGGACAGAGGACATTCTCGAACGCATTTTGTCTCGGGCGCACCTATCTTTGCAGGAAGTAGCACCTACATTTCATTTGAAATTATTTTCCAAGTCAACTAAATTTCACTTTGAAACACCGGTGAAGAGCATGGATCCTAAAAGCAGCCCCATCCAGAACTACCTCTCTTATGCACTAGCAGCAGCGCACAGGAAGGTCAGCACCTCTCTGAATACGCGGCTACGCAAACATGGCATCCAGATTGAAGCTTGGCGTATTCTGGAAACACTGGAAGCAGGTGACCGCCTGACCATGGGCGAGCTTGCCGACGTGGTGCTGATGAACCCGCCAACACTCACCAAACTGGTTGACCGGCTGGTCTCCGACGGTCTCGTGCACCGCCAGGTGGCCCGCAATGATCATCGCCAGATCAACGTCCTGCCCACAGCTTTGGGCAAAAAACGCATGATGCAGATCCGTCAGGAAATACAGGATCAGGACGCAATCTTGCTGGAGCAATTGGGCGACACACAATCACACCAACTCATTCAGTTATTGCGTGGGATCACCTGAACTTTATCAATCGAAAATTCCACCATTAGGCATTAGGAATATCAGGAAAACTAGCGATCTTGAACAGAAGTGTTCGCTTTGCTGCGCGGCTCCAAAATGGTTTAACTGGGCGACCTTGGTGTATGAAAAGGGGCTAAACGGGTGGGTAACCACAATATGGATTTATGAAACTCTGCACTCCGGCTCTGCGGGGCCGTTTGTCTTATAGGTAAGAACGAATTCTGTGTGCCCGAGTTCTTCTGAACTGGTCGGTGTTCCTCCGGCTATATCCAAAAGGCTGTCGTAAATTTCGGTCCCGATGTCGTCGAGGCTGGCCTCGCCGTTTAAGATTTGGCCTGCATTGACGTCCATGTCATCTTGCATGGCGTCGTATGTCTCGGGGTTGGCGCAAACCTTCAGGACTGGTGATATTGCAGACCCGACCACTGAACCGCGTCCAGTCACAAAAATGACCGCGTGGGCACCGCAAGAAATCAATTCGATAATTTCAGCGGTATCATTGATGTTTGGAAAACCAAATTTGGGCGGTCCATCCGGGACAACATCCAGCAAATAAAGCCCACCCGTTTTTGCCTGCTGCGCTGGCGCCAGTATACCGCTGATCGGACTGGATCCGGATTTTGCATAGGCGCCGAGTGACTTTTCTTCAATTGTCGATAGGCCGCCCAATGCATTGCCATTCGAGAATGACCCGTATCCCATCGCAGAATAATAGCGGGCGGCTTTCTCGACAGTGGAGACTATTGCCGGTCTCAACTCATCGCTTATGGCTCGCTCCGCCATGATGTGCTCGCAGCCTATTAGTTCGCCTGTTTCTTCGAAGATACATGTGGCACCACTGTCAACCAGCATGTCGAAGGCCAACCCGGCCGCCGGATTGCCTGTAATCCCGGACGTGCCATCCGACCCACCACATATCGTTCCGATAACCAGTTCTGAGACATTCATTGGTATTTTTGGTAATTCGGAAAGTACTTTAACTTGGCTGGAAACCCATTTACGCCCGGATTCAGCAGACTGGAGAGAGCCGCCGCCAGATTGAATTGTAATCAATTCGACCGGACGTCCTGACGCCTCGATGGCTGTCTGCAGTTGTTGTTTTTTGAAATTTTCACAGCCGAGGGACACCAGCAGGACAGCGCCAACATTTGGATGGGTGCAAAGCGCTTCCATCATATCCTGGCCATAGTCAGACGGAAAACATCCGGAAAAGCCGATGACCTGTACGTCTCGTTCGTCAAAAGGTTTGGCGATCTTTTTGCAAACGTGATGTGCGCACTCGACCAGATAGGCGACAATGACAACGTTGCGGATACCCTTTCGGCCGTCTTTTCGGAGCCACCCGGAAAACTGTTGCGTCTTGTTGTGTGTCACGCGCTCGCCTCCATGTCTTCAATGACTGTATAGCGGCTGCAGATATTGTGCAGGTGAACGTGATCTCCGGCAGAAATGTCTGTGTTGGCATAACCGATTGGCACACCGTATTTAACGACATCAGCTCCGCTGGGAATGGCACGAATGGCTATTTTGTGCCCCAAACCAAGATCACACGGCACTACAAATGGGGCACCTTCAAACTCAACGCGTTCGCCCTTTGTCAGGTTCGTCAGGACAATCGCAACATTGTCCTCGAGATGTATTCGCATGAGCTTTTTGGTCTGCGGGTGAGATTCATTCGCCACTGGGTCTCTCCGGGAAACGGTTTTGCATATTTTGCAAAAAAAACATTTGACAGCAAGTAAAATTGTTCTTTAAGCATAATATACAAATTGCGTGAGCGGCTAGCTCCGCCAAGAATACAAAGAATCTAGGGAAGGGGCGAGAATGGCAGCGGCGAGCTCTAAGCCAGTCTTGGAAGCAAAAGGCATCTCCAAGCATTATGGAGGTGTTATTGCGCTCGATAATGTTGATCTGACGCTTTATGAAGGCGAAGTCTTGGCAGTTGTCGGTGACAACGGCGCTGGAAAATCGACCTTGATCAAGGCCCTGACTGGTGCGATCCCGCGGTCTTCCGGTGAAATCCACTTTGATGGCGAGGAAGCCCATATTGAAACACCAACGGATGCCAAAAATGCGGGCATCGAGACGGTGTATCAGGATCTGGCGCTGGTCAACGAAATCTCGATTACCAAAAATGTTTTCCTTGGTCGCGAAATCCTCCGGGACGATTGGCTGGGCAAATTGTTCGGAGTTTTGGATTTCAAGAAAATGGACGCTGAAATTCGCGCGCTCTTTTCAAAACTTGATGTCCGGATCGCCGATATTTACCGCGATGCGCAAGCGTTTTCAGGTGGGCAACGCCAAGCTGTAGCGCTTTCCAAAACTGTCATGTTTGGCAAACGAGTAGCCATTCTGGACGAGCCAACCGCTGCCCTCGGTGTTCGTGAAAGCCAGATGGCGATGGATCTGGTCGGGTCGCTGAAGGACCACGGCCTGTCTGTCATCATGATCACCCACAACATGCAGCACGTCCTGAATTATTGCGACAGGGTCATGGTGCTACGTCTTGGACATCTCAGTGCTGTCCGAGATGTAAAAGATGTCGATGGCGACATGCTTGTCGCATTGATTACCGGTGCCAACGAAGGCGACGCATAACATGACCCAGGCACAAAACAGTTCGACAGCAGTTTCTAGCCCGACGGCATCGTCAAATCGCAAGGATGTGCTCAAGCACGAGTTCATGCAGATCTGGCAGGTCATTGCAGCACTGCTGCTCATCTATCTGGTCTTTTTTGTTCTATCGCCGCCGTTCCGCAGCTTCGACACCCTGCTGTCAATCTTCGGTCAAGCGTCGATCCTGGCGGTTCTAGCGTGTGGCACGACCATCGTCTTGATCTCCGGCGGCCTGGATTTGTCTGTTGGCTCCATCTTTGCTGTTGTTGGTGTAACGGTCGGCATCTTTCTAGCCGAATATGAACTTCCAGTCTGGCTCGCCGTATGCGGTGGATTGGTTTTCGGGGCAGCTCTGGGCGCGCTCAACGGGGCGATACAGGTCTTAACCAAGGTTCCTGCGTTTATCGTAACGCTCGGTGGTTTGACAGCCTACAAAGGCTTGGCAGAAATTCTGGCAAGTGGCCGCGATCTGTCGCGTTTTCCAGATACGTTTCAGGCAATCGGTTCAGGTTATGCAATGCCTATGGGCATCATGTTCGCGACTGCCTTGCTGACTGGCCTGTTCCTGACCAAGACACGTTTGGGAAGCCGGGCTTTTGCTATTGGCGGCAACGCTGAGGTCGCACGTTTGGCAGGCGTACCGATCGCCAAGAGCCGTATCTACTACTACATGCTTGGCGGTTTTCTGGCGGCTCTCGCAGCCATCATGGAAGTGTCCAAATTGAATTTTGCGATGCCCGCACGTGGGCAGAGCTATGAATTGTTTGCAATTGCAGCTGTGGTCATCGGCGGAACCAGCCTCTTCGGCGGGCGTGGCGGTGTCGGCAAAACCCTCATCGGTATGCTCATGATGCAAACGATAACCGTCGGCCTGTCCTATATGGGCGTCGGCACATCTTACCAGCGTATTGCGATAGGGGTCATCATCATCATGGCTGTCTATTGGGACGTCTGGCGCAGGGCTGCGCGCTGATAAAACGGCACGCGGTCAAAACCCCGCAAGGGACACATCTTGGGAGGACGTAATGAAATTTAGCAAATTGAAGACGGTCGTACTGGCCTCGACAATGGCATTAGGCATGGCCAGTTCAACACTGGCTGCCGACCTTCGCATTGCCTATACGGGCTATTCCACGGACAACACGTTCTGGATCGGTGTTGCCAAGGCTGCTGGCGAAGAAGCCAAAAGTCAGGGCATCGAGTTCATCGACATGACTGCATCATCACCGGATTCAGCAGCGCAGAAAGACGCTGTAGACCGGGCAATCGACATGGGTGTTGATGGCATCATCATTGGGTCAGTCGACAACCGAGCATTTGACGCTTCCCTGGACGCGGCTGCCAAAAAAGGCATTCCGGTTGTTGCGGTGGACACAGGTATTGACCACTCGCATATTTCCAGCCTCGTGCAGACTGATAACCTCGCAGCTGCGGGTGTTGCTGGTGAGTATATCGTCGGCAACGTTAAAGACGGCTCTGTTCTGATCCTTGGCGGTTCTGCTGGACACCAGACGGGTAATGCGCGCCGGGACGGTGTGAAGAATGCAGCTGAAGCAGCTGGTCTCGAAGTCATCTTTCAGATCTGTGATTGGCAGGATGCATGTGCATTTGAAACAACAACCAACTTCCTGCAGTCCAATCCGAACATCAAGGCTATCTTCTCTGCTTGGGATCCGGGCGCACTGGCTGCAGTTTCGGCTGCAAAAGCTCTGAACAAACTCGACAATCTCGTCATCGTCGGATTTGACGGAAACCCTGCGAACCTTGTTGCCATCGCCGAAGGCGAACAGGCAGCGACGATCAAGCAGGACAACACTCGCATGGGTGCTGAATCTGTGAAGAACCTGGTGAACGTCATCAATGGCAAGGAAGCCCCTGCTGTCGTGCCGATCTCCGGCATTCTCATCACGTCAGACAATGTTGCTGAATACCAGTAATGAGACTTGGCACAGGCGCTCTTCATAGGTAGCGCCTGTGCTGATCAATCAAGAAAGATCCAAAATGAAAAGTCTCGTCATAGACCGTGTCGGACACAGCGAATTTCGGGATATCGAAGCTCCCGTCCCCGGCGATGGCGAAGTGCTTATAGACATTCAGCATGTAGGCCTGTGCGGTAGTGATCTCAACACCTACAGCGGATTGAACCCGCTTGTTGAGCTACCACGTATCCCAGGACATGAAATCGGCGGAACTATTCGCGCCCATGGTTCAAATGTGGCAGCAGAGTTTGCGGTCGGCAAATCAGTCGTCGTCATTCCATACACAACATGCGGAAAATGCTCCTCGTGCCGACAAGGCCGAGTGAATGCCTGTCAATTCAACAAAACACTTGGCGTACAGCAGGATGGCGCTCTTCGTAATCAAATCGTCGCGAAAACCGACCGCATCATTCTGAATAGCGATTTGCCGTCCACCCAACTGGCATTGGTAGAGCCACTTTCTGTCGGCTTCCATGCGGTTGCCCGTGGACGTGTTCAATCCGAGGAAACAGTCCTTGTTCTCGGCGGTGGAATGATCGGTGTTGGAGCAGCCCTCGGCGCCAAAGCACGCGGCGCACGGGTTATTGTTAGCGAAGTGGCTGAAAGCAAAGCCGACGTCCTTTTGGCGCTCGGCGTCGATGTCGTGATCAATCCGGCGAAATCCGATCTTGAATCCGAAATGGCAGCGATAACCGACAACCGGGGACCAGACGTGGTGATCGAGGCAGTCGGTCTTGCCCAGACATTCCGGGAAGCAATCGCACTGGCGTCCTTTTCGGGCCGGGTTGTTTATGTTGGATATGCCAAAAACGAAGTTTCCTACGACACCAAATTCTTCAATCTCAAAGAGCTGGATATCATGGGGTCGCGCAACGCGACACGTGACGACTTTGAGGCTGTCATTGATTACCTGAGCAAGACCCCGAAGGCTGCCGACTTGGTCATATCCAAGGTTTTTCCATGGAACGATGCAGACCAGGCTTTTGACTATTGGGTTGAAAACCGCGACCAGACGTTCAAAGTCATGATTGATTTTACGGGGTCAACATGACCTCCGCTCAGTTCCACAATGCTTATAGCCTTGAGGGACAAACAGCGCTCGTAACCGGCGGCGGCTCCGGCATAGGCAAGGAAGTCGCACGATGCCTGGCTCAGAGCGGGGCGAAAGTGATTATTGCAGGCCGACGTGCTGACGTTCTCGAGAAAGCAGCAGAAGAAATCGGCACCGGCTGCGAAACTGCAGTAGTCGATATCGCAGATATTGAGAGTTTAACCGCGTTCGAAAACGACCTATTTGACAGCTTTGGCGCTATCGACATTTTGGTCAATAATGCCGGAAATACGCTCAAGAAGGCTTTTGAAGATTCGACGATTGCCGAATTTGATCAGGTCTTTGATGTTCATGTAAGGGGTGCGCTAGAACTCAGCCGCGCAGTTGTTCGCCGTCTTTTGAAAGAGGATAAGCGTGGCTCGGTCCTGTTTATCTCATCAATGACAGCCTACATCGGTCAACCCAACGTGTCCGGTTATACGATCGCAAAAACCGCCATCACCGGTGTTGTCCGCGGTCTCTCCGCCGAGTTTGCATCGCGCGGTATCCGCTTCAATGGCGTTGCGCCGGGATGGATTGATACCGAGCTCTATCGCAAGGCAACATCTGGAGACGTCGCACGTCAGGAAAAAATCATCAACCGCATTCCAATGGGTGAACTCGGACAACCCGAAGATATCGGGTGGTGCTGCGCCTTTCTGAGTTCAAACGCGGCCAAATACATTACCGGCCAAGTGGTTCTGGTCGACGGTGGCGGCGCAACAGGCTTTTGAGAAAAGAGATTAGTTATGGACAAACAGACCATTGAAAAAATCAAGACCGAGCTTTTCACGGCAGTGATCGGCGATGCTCTTGATGCGATGGGATACCGCCATCAGTTTTTACCTGCGGGCGTAGCGCCACTTCAGCAGGGCACTCGCATTGTCGGTCGGGCCATGACGGTTTTGGAAGCTGATTACCCGGAGGGGGACGGAAATGGCCCATTGGCTGACAAACCATTCGGCCTGATGTTTGAAGCTCTCGATGATTTGAAACCGGGAGAAATTTACATCACTTCCGGTGCCTCCCTTAACTTCGCCCTCTGGGGAGGATTGATGTCCACCCGGGCGCAGCACCTTTCCGCTGCCGGCGCTATCCTGGATGGTTATGTCCGCGACACGGATGAAATCCGTAACCTGAATTTCCCGGTCTTCTCACGCGGTGCCTATGCGCAGGATCAGGGTGTACGAGGCAAGGTTATCGACTACCGCGTCCCGCTAACAATCGGCAAAGTGTCGATCAATGATGGCGACCTGATCGTCGCGGATGATGAGGGCGTCCTTGTTGTTCCCAAGGCGGCAGAGGCCAAGGCAATCGAAGATGCTTTTGAAAAAGTTGCAACAGAAAACCTTGTCGCAAAGGCAATTCGGGATGGTATGAGCAGTCAGGAAGCTTTCGAGCGCTTCGGGGTGATGTAATCAGCCGACTCAGATATAGGCCATTCAGGATTTAAGAGGTAAAGCTCTCCAAAGGCTGAGGAAACACCCTAAATGTCCCGGGACAGCAGTACATTCAAAGAGAGCTACAATCGGGCGCTTGATTTGGTCAACCAAATCGGACCGGAAGGAAGTCTTCCGACTGAAAGCTCCTTGTCGCGCGATTGGGATGTCAGTCGGACAACCGTCAGAACCATTCTGAGCAATCTGGATGAAGCGGACATTATCGACTGGTCCGGACGACAAAAAATGGTTCTCCGTCCGGCCCGTAAAGAAGAGTACTACTCGGATTCCGAAACGGCGACTGCAGGAGACAAACTGTCTTCTCTGTTCATGCAGCACATATTGGCCGGCGAACTGGCTCCAGGAACTGCGCTTCACGAATCAGAACTCATGAAGCAGTTCAATGTCAGCTCTACCGTCGTCAGGGAATTTCTCATTCGTTTCTCCAGATTCGGATTGATTGACAAGGAGCGTAACAAACACTGGGTTCTGCGTGGGTTTACACGCGACTTTGCCGATGAACTGTTCGAGGTTCGCGAACTCTTTGAGCGACGGGCGTTTGAAGAGTTTCTGAACCTCGGCAAGGCAAGTCTCTCTCATGAAGCAGTTATTGCGATGAGGCAAAGCCATGAAGAAATTCTCGCCAATATCGACCGAGACTTTCTGGAGTTTCCAAGGCTCGACGAGAAGTTTCACCGTGTCTGGATCAACAAACACAACAACCGATTCTTTCTGGATTTCTTCGAACTGATTTCATTGGTGTTTCACTATCACTACCGCTGGAACCGCGGTGATGAGAAAGAACGAAACCACGTCGCGATATTGCAACATCTGGAAATTATCGCTGCCCTGGAAAACGAAGATAGAGAAGCTGCCCAAAAAGCATTTTCCAATCATCTTGAGCACGCAAAAGGTACCATGATCGCATCTGCGTTTTCGGGATGAACCCTCAATTCTGTATTTTGTGTATACCGCGCGCTAGCTGGATCGTTTTGGTTTCGGAACCGCCTGGCGTCCCCATTCGCATCTTCGTGACACGTATTGCAGTATGCAGCACAAGGTCTGATTGCAATCTGTGATCGACAATGGAAGTCGGGCATCTTGACGTCAATTGTACTTTATTAAAATATACTGTTTGATCAGAATTGCCTTATGAATTGGATATGTTAGGGAACCAAAATGGCCCGAACAGATGATCGCTTTCGAAGCGCTTACAATACGCTTTTAGACATTTGTGCCGACATGAATGCTGGTGAGCAATTGCCGGCTGAAAACGCACTGGCTACACAAATGGAGGTCAGCCGCACCATTGTCAGGGCGGCTCTTCAAAAACTCGATTCTGAAAAACTCGTGCAGTGGGACGGTCGGCGGAAAACACTCATAAAAGTACCCGAGGCAAAACATCGCCTCGCAACGGCTCAAAGTGTTCCTTCGAATGAAGAACTAGAACACCAGTTTCTGGAATGGATTCTGAGATTTGATGTTCCTGAAGGGACAACACTGAATGTCGCCCAGTTGTCCCGGCAATTTGGCGTTCCTGCCTACAGTCTGCAGGAGTTTCTAGCAGGTTTGAACCGTTTCGGCCTTGTAGAGCGTGGGAAAAAAAGCGGCTGGATATTACGCGGATTTACGGCCGAGTTTGCAGTGGAGTTGTCCGATTTCAGGCAGGTCCTGGAAATGAACGCTGTGCGTCAACTCCTGGAGCAGCCAGCGGATCATGAAATCTGGCAGCAGCTAAAGTTGTTAAGAAAAGAGCACGAAGACCTGAAGACTGTTTTGGCTAGCCGCTATCATGATTTCTCGGTGCTGGATGAAAAATTCCATACCACCATCAACAGTGTGGTGAAGAACAGGTTTGTCATTGAGGCGCAAAAAGTCATCTCGTTGATTTTTCACTATCACTACCTGTGGGACAAAACTGACGAGCTGGAAAGAAACGCTGCAGCCATTGAAGAGCATCTCGGCTGGATCGACGCGATGCTCTCACTTGATGTAGCCAGATCAGAGGCAGCTGCCTTGAAGCATTTGCGCTCCTCCAAGGAGACTCTGTTGTCTTCCTTGAAAGGACACAAACTCGTCTAAGCGCTGCTGGCTGAACAGTCCGCCTCTCCTTGTTACCCGAATAATTTCCAGCGTACACCGTCCGGGTATTCAGACGTACCCAGTCGAATTGGACCAGCCCGATCGAACGTCGAGTCTGTATGATGATCGATACGCACTCGCATCTCTGGAAAATATACAGCGGCAACTTTTCTCAATGGGCGCCAACGTTTCAGCTCTCCACCAAAATCACAAACCGACCAGCGAGATAACTGGCGACTTATCCGGAAAACAATCCTGATTTTTGAAGAAAAGCTCTCGAGAATTGAAAGATTGGAGTGATCTTGCAGGATCATGCAGGTTGAAACAATGCTATAGGCTGTGCTCAAACAGGGAGTAGGACATTTCCTAGAGGCAGTTGATTTGTTCAGGTGTTTCCAGACGAGATAATTCAGAAGGTAAATGTGGCCAAGTTAAAAGATATTGCCGAGGCTGTCGGAATTTCCATGGGGACGGTTTCGCGGGTTCTCAACAATGACAAGTCGATATCGGTCTCGCCTTCGACACGAACCAAAATCCTGACAGTTGCCGAACAACTGGATTATGTTCCGCCAAGGGCCCGCAATCCATCTTCCCGACAAATTCATGTGACGCGACATCCGCAAGTCGCTGAAGTTTTTGTTGAACTTGGTGAACGCTGGAGCAGCATCGGCGAAGATCCCTATTACTCTCGTTTGAGGAAAGGGATAGAGGACCGCTGTTTTGATCTGGGTGTAGACGTGGTTGCCACAAAGGGCGTGGACAAATCCCGACTTCGCGAAAAAGATGGGCCTGGAGTCATTGTCGTCGGACGTGGTCCTCAAGTGTATCTTGACGAAAAAGATTACTGGCAAAACCATCTGGTTTTTGCCGACTGGCAACCTCAGGATCCGGATTTTGACAGTGTCTGCCATGATTTGACGTCGGCGACTTTTGATCTCCTCGATCAATTAGCCGACCGCGGCTATCAGCGTATTGCGTTTATCGGCGGGAAGGCCTTCGGCGCGCAAACGGATACACAGGAATTGCGGCACGCAGCCTATTTGAGGTGGTGTCAGACCAAGGGTGACTACGACGGGCCGCTGGTCTCTGTGCAAGGGACTACGACGGACAACGGTTATTCTTGTATGGTGGATGTTCTCTCGTCGGATCCCCGCCCTGATGCAGTGCTTGCATGCACGGATGATATGGCAATCGCCGCTTACAAGGCTTTACGCGAAGCTGATTTATCGGTTCCCAAGGATATTGCAATTGTCGGGTTTAATGATAATCCGTCGTCTGAAATGCTCGATCCTCCGCTTTCAAGTGTAAAACTCGCACCTGAAGAGATTGGGGCGACTGCTGTAGACTTGCTTCTTGAGCGGTTGGCTGGACGGAATGTCGCAAAAAAGGTGGTTCTGAATAGCCGCATGATTTGGCGGAAAAGCACCAACTAGACAAAAAATAATTTTTTGCGTAAAAATTTACTTTACAAATGAACTCCGTTGGACTTCATTCGCTTTGTCCGAATGACAATAGGCACATGTGCAAGTGTGCTGATGTGGAATTCGAGCTAGTGATTGAATCATAGCAATTTGAGCAGGCCACACCAATTTTGTCTGCTCCAGATTGCTCAGGTAAACGGATACATAATGCCCAAGTTGCAAGATTTTTGTGTTGGATGGACTTTTCTTGCTGAGTTCGAACCTGAAACGGTCGGCTCTTTGCTTGCTGGCGAAACCGTAAACCTCCCGCACACGGCGGTCGAGTTGCCGTTCGACTATTTCGATGAAAACGACTACCAAAAACAGTTTACCTACCAGCGCAAGCTAGAATGGGCTGATGAATTCGCCGGCAAAGAGATCAGCGTCGTATTTGATGGCGCAATGGCCAACTCAAGGGTCTTTGTGAATGGCAAATTTGCAGGCGGTCATGCCGATGGTTACACACCATTTGAAATTCGTCTAACAGATTTTCTGAAGCCTGAAGGCTGTCTGATTACCGTATGTGTTGATGGATCGGAAAATCCGGAGATACCACCATTTGGTGGTCGGATTGATTATCTGACCTATGCCGGGATCTATCGCGAGGCATGGATAAAAATCTCCGACAAATTCGCAATTAAAAATGTGAAGATTGAGCCTAAAAATGTCTTGAGCCGCGAACCATCTGTTTCGGTAGATGTCTGGTTTCACAATCCTGAAGTCCTCTCTGACAATTGCAACCTTATTGGAGAGCTGTTGTCTCCAGACGGTGACGTCATTGCGAAGGCACAGGAGACATTTGATTCTGGGGCGTCCTGTCGACTGGAATTTGAAAAACTATCCGACATTACCTTGTGGGACATCGAAACGCCGGCCTTGTACACACTCAGAACCACACTAATGGCTGGTGAATACTGGGATCAGGCGGAACAAGTGTTCGGTTTCCGGACCGCAGAATTTACCCCGAATGGATTTTTACTAAATGGTCGCAAGCTCAAGTTGATCGGCCTTAATCGCCATCAGTCCTTCCCGTATTCCGGATATGCTCAGGGACGAGCATCCCAGGAGCGTGATGCCGAGATTCTGAAACACGACCTTGCGTGTAACGTCGTGCGAACTTCCCATTATCCGCAGTCAAACTGGTTTCTGGATCACTGTGACCGGATTGGGTTGCTGGTTCTTGAGGAAATTCCGGGTTGGCAACATATCGGCGGAGACGCCTGGAAGGACGAAGCTGTCCGCAATGTTCGCCGCATGCTGGAACGAGATTGGAACCATCCTTCAATCATCATGTGGGGTGTCCGTATAAACGAGTCGCCGGACGATGATGCATTCTATGAGCGGACAAATTCGCTTGCCCGGGAATTAGACAGCACACGGCAGACCGGCGGTATCCGCAAACACACAGAAAGCTCGCTTCTGGAGGACGTCTATACGTTCAATGACTTCATCTTGGGCGCGTTCGAAGATCCACGTATCAACCGGCCTCGCACACCGCTTCGCGATCAGCGCGAGGTCACAGGACTAGATAAGACCGTGCCCTACCTTGTGACAGAATATAATGGTCATATGTTCCCGACCAAGGTGGATGATCAGGAACAACGTCAGATAGAGCATGTGACACGGCATCTGGAAATTCTGAACGCGACTTATGGTGATGACACCATCTCGGGCTGCATCGGCTGGTGCATGTTTGACTACAACACTCACCAGGATTTCGGATCAGGTGACAGGGTCTGTTATCACGGCGTTACAACTATGTTCCGGGATCTGAAAATGGCTGGCTATGCTTATGCCAGTCAGGGCGACCCCGAAATAAGGCCGGTTTTGCAGCCCGTAACGTTCTGGGCGCGGGGCGAGCGAAACATTGGTGGGACGTTACCGCTGATGATCCTGTCCAATTGTGACCATGTCCGACTGGCTTTCTCGAATGGAAACAGTCTCGAGGCTCATCCAGACCGGGTAAACTTCCCGCATTTGCCGCATCCGCCATTGATGCTTCACTATAGTTCAGAGGCTGAAGACGCGATTGGCGTCTGGGGGCAAAACTGGCCGGACGTTGAAATGACTGGTTATCTCGACGGGCGTGCAGTCATCTCACGAAAATATGTAGCCAACCCGGTTGCCAGTTCGCTGGAAGTCAAAGCAGATTCGATCCATCTGGTTGGAGATATGAACGAAACACGAGTCATGGTACGGGCGCTGGATCAAGCCGGTAACCCGCTACCATTCCTGAATGACTCAATAACCATTGAAGTCGGCGGCGCAATTGAACTGATAGGGTCAAAGTATTCAGCCCTGCGCGGAGGAGCCACCGGGTTCTGGGTACGTGCACTACCCGGAGAGAAGGGGGCTGCGGACATCATGGTCTCAAGTTCCAGATTCCCGGATGTCAAAGTTGCTTTGACAGTCAAATAATATGAGACACGTTGAGGTCGGTCTCAACTTATGAACGCAGTCAGATGAGGAGTTGTCGAACCATGAATCTAGTCGTCGTCGAAATAGTCGGCATGCGAATTTTCCAGATTTGACAAAAGTTTGAGGATCGACTGGAAGTGAATTCGGCCCATTTCCAGAGCTTTACTCATGTCCCGGGCGCAAATTGCTTCATAAATCCGGTTGTGTTCTTTGTAGAGCAGTTCCAGATGCGCCTTTTCCCGCAGAGAGAGAACCCGCAATCGATCAAGAACCATTTTTTCCATTTCAAGGACGCTGGCAGCGCGCGGGAAACCGGTCGCTACTGCCAACTCGAGATGGAAAGCATCATCAAGTATACCGAATGCAGCAGCATCTCCGTTTTCCGCTGCTGATTTCTGGTCAAAAAGATTTTCTTGCAGCTTTTTGTCGGACGCTGCCGGGAGGCCTTCGTTTACAAGTCGGCGTATGTTGGCGATTTCCAACGCCTCTCGCAAAAAGCGGGATTCAAGGATTTTTTGCTTGTTCAAGCGCGACACAAAATTTCCGCGACTGGGAAAAGTTTCCACAAGACCGGCTTCGCGCAAGCGCATGAATGCTTCGCGTACCGGTGTTCGACTGGCACCAAATCTTGCCGCAATATCGGCCTCGGAAACAATGCAGCCCGGCGGTAAATCCATCTGAAGAATCGCCCGCTTGATCGATTTGAAAATTTGATCACCTGCTGGTCGGGACACGTCAACCCGTTTGAATTCCAGGTCCGGGAGTAGAGCTATGTCTGTATCCATTGGCACTCTGCTTTGGCTGAATTGATACAGCTTTTTAGAGGTAAGTTCACTTCCGGTATACCGGTACGCAGACATATTTACAACCGGTATACCGGTGTGCTAGGACGATCTCAGTTGATATGAGTAAGAGGCTTGAACCTGGATTATGAAAGTAGCGTTGATTGGCCTTGGTATGGTTGCGCAGACACATGTGCGTGCGATTGCAGCGACCGAAGGACAGGTTCAGCTGAAGGGTGTTTTGTCCCGTGATGTTGCGCGTTCAAAGGCCTTTGCGGATAGTGTGGCGCCACTTCCCGGCACATCGCCTTACGCCTACGCAGACGTGGCGGAGATCGCGGCAGATCCGGAAATCGGATTTGTGATTGTGTGTACGCCGCCAAATGCACGCGCGGATATTGTTGCGGAACTGACTGCTGCCGGTAAACCTATCCTGATGGAAAAACCCATCGAGCGGACTTTTGCCTCGGCGGAAAACATTGTCGCTCAGTGTGAAGCCGCGAATGTTCCACTTGGCATCGTGTTTCAGCATCGGATGCGCGAATCGGGCAAACTTCTCGCCAAGACCCTTGAAGAATGCTCGCTTGGCAAAATAGCAGTCGTCGAGATTGCCGTGCCCTGGTGGCGGACCCAGTCCTACTATGATGAGCCAGGGCGCGGCACTTATGCCCGGGATGGAGGCGGTGTTCTGATTTCGCAGGCGATCCACACGCTGGACCTCGCGCTGTCACTCACGGGACCTGTTTCGGAAGTGCAGGCAATGGCGTCAACTACGTCGCTACACAAAATGGAAGCCGAGGACTTTGTCACCGCAGGCCTGCATTTTGCCAATGGCGCGGTCGGGTCAATGGTTGCCAGCACAGCAAGTTTTCCGGGGGATGCGGAATCAATCATCCTTCATTGCGAAAAAGGCTCTGCAATTCTTAAATCCGGCAAGCTTGAACTCGCGTGGCACAGCGGTGAAACAGAGTCCTTTGGTGAAGAGGCTGCGACCGGTGGCGGAGCAGATCCGATGGGCTTTACCCATGCCTGGCACCAATCAATCATCGAGGACTTTGCAGAGGCCGTAAAGGTTGGGCGCTCGCCTGCCTGTTCCGGCCGCGAAGCGCTTCTCGTACATCAGTTAATTGACGCGCTGGTCAAATCTTCTTCTACAAAATCAGCGGTTACAGTTCCTGCGTTGGAGTTTTGAATGACTAGACCATTGCAATTTGCTGCACTGGGTATTGATCACCGGCACATATTTGGCATGTCAGGCAACATGCAAAATTCCGGTGCTGAATTTGTCAGTTGGTGGACAGAAGGTGCGCCAGACACCCAAGAGAGTTTCGAGAAGCGTTTTCCGGATATTCCGAAGGCTGAAGAGCTCTCTGATATCCTTGAAAATTCGGACATTGATCTCGTTTTGATTGCCAATATACCATCCAAGCGTGCGGAATTGGCGATTGCTGCCATGGAAGCCGGCAAGGACGTTATGGTCGACAAGCCGGGTTGCACAACACTTGAGCAGCTAAATGCGATAAAGGACTGTGTTGCCCGTACTGGCCGGATCTGGTCTGTGAATTTTTCCGAACGATTTGAAGTTGCCAGCGTTACACGAGCTGCTGAACTGGTGCAGGATGGCGCTATCGGCAAGGTCGTTCAAACACTTGGGATGGGGCCGCACAGACTGAATGAACCCACCAGGCCTGACTGGTTCTTCAAGCGCGAATGCTATGGCGGTATTCTTACAGATATCGGGTCTCACCAGATCGACCAGTTTCTATATTTTACCGGATCGACAGATGCCGAAATCAGTCTCTCCAGCGTCGCGAACTATGCCAATCCACGCCATCCGGGCTTGCAGGATTTCGGTGAAGTCGCTCTGCGCAACGAGAATGGTCATGCCTATATCCGAGTCGACTGGTACACACCGGATGCACTGCCGAATTGGGGCGATGGTCGTCTGACCATCCTCGGCACAGAGGGTTACATCGAGCTGCGCAAGTATGTTGATGTCGCTGGCGCACCGGGAATTGATCACCTGTTCCTGGTCAACGGTGACCGTTGTGAAAAGATCGACTGTTCTGATGCCGGGCTGCCGTATTTCGAACGTTTGACGAATGACATCCGCAATCGTACGGAAACAGCAATGACGCAGGCTCATGCGTTCAAGGTCATGGAACTTGCAATCAAGGCGCAGACCATGGCCGAAGCCGGAGCCAAATCATGATCCGCGTTGCCATTCTCGGAGCGGGTATTGGTTCCGCACACCTGGCCGGTTATCGAGCTTTACTTGACCGGTTCAAAGTCACTGTGTTGGGTGAACTTGATACCGAGCGGGCCAAAAAGGTCATCGGTGATGATGACATTCGCGTCGAGACTGACATGGACAAAATCATGTCTGATCCAGAAATTGATGTCATCGATGTTTGTCTTCCGCCGCACTTGCACCACTCTGTTGTGCTGCAGGCGCTGAGTGCCGGGAAACATGTAGTGTGCGAAAAGCCACTGGTCACATCTCTCAAGGAAGCTGACGAGCTTCTTGAGGCATCAAAACGCAATGATCGTTTGTTGGTGCCGGTGTTCCAGTACAGATTTGGTCCCGCAATGACAAAGCTTCAAGCTCTTGTTGATGCCGGATTGGCCGGAAAACCATATGCAGCGAGCTTGGAAACCCATTGGGATCGGGACGCTGATTACTACGCAGTGTCATGGCGCGGAACCTGGAAGGGTGAGAATGGCGGAGCTGTTCTTGGTCACGCCATCCACAATCATGATCTCCTGACCAATGTGATGGGGCCGATTGCCTCGGTATCGGCTTCTGTTGCGACCCGGGTGAATGACATCGAAGTCGAAGACTGCGCTGCCGTGATGTTCAGGATGGAAAACGGCTCTGTGGCGACGAGCTCGATCACGCTTGGAGCTGCTGACAACACCAGCCGTATGCGGTTCTGTTTTGAAGGTTTCACTGCGGAAAGTGGCTCAGAGCCTTATGCTCCTGCGACTGGCGATTGGACCTTTACAGCCAGAGCTCCTGTGGCACAGTCTCAAATCGATGCTGTGTTGGCCGGAGTTAAGGACGGTCATGTCGGATTTGCCGGTTTCTTTGAGGCCATGGCGGATACACTGGAAAAAGGCGGGACACGATCCGTAACCGGAGAGGATGGGCGTCATTCCATTGAACTGGTGACCGCTATCTATCAGGCCGCTCGGGAGGGCGGCCAGGTACAGCTGCCACTGACAGCTGAAAATGAACTTTATCAAAACTGGGCGCCATGAGCACTCTGATGAAGATAATAACTGGGAGGAAAGAAATGAAATTTACATCAAACGTCGCAAAGGGCGCTCTACTCGCCACAATGCTGGTCGGCGCGGGATCCGTGTCGGCTGAAGAAATTCGCCTGATGTGTTCTTCTGACGGCAATGAATGTGAAGCCGCAATGGAAATCATCAGCCGCTTCGAAGCTGACAATCCTGGCGTTAAAGTCGTCATGGACAAGGTTCCGTACAAGTCGATTCTTGAGAACCTTCCGGTGCAGCTGGCTGCGGGAACTGGTCCTGATATTGCCAAGGTCACAGACCTTGGTGGCCTGAACAAATTCTACCTCGACATAGCCCCATATGTTGATCGCGACTATTGGGAAAAGTCTTTCGGTGGAACGCTGGACTGGTACCGCGCCGGACCAGACGATGATGGTATCTACGGCATGCATTCGCAGCTGACGATTACCGGGCCTTACATCAACAAGACACTGTTTGAGCAAGCTGGCGTTGAAATTCCAGGCGCTGATGCGGATTGGGACACATGGGTAGCTGCAGCGCGTGAAGTTGCTGACACAACGCAAACACCGTTCCCGATGGCGATGGACCGCTCAGGTCACCGCATTGCAGGCCCTGCAATTTCATACGGTGCCAAGTTGTTCGATGAGAGCGGCGACCCAATCCTCGTTGATGATGCCTTTACCGCTTATGTGAACAAGTTTGTTGGCTGGCACAATGACGGCACAATGGCTCGTGATGTCTGGGGTGCAAGTGGTGGCACGAGCTATCAGGATGCTGCTCAGGAGTTCATCAACGGCGAGTTGGTCTATTATTTCTCCGGCAGCTGGCAGGTTCAGCGGATGGATTCATCCATTGGCGATGCCTTTGACTGGGAAGTTGTCGGATCTCCATGTGGTGCAGCAGGTTGTTCGGGTATGCCGGGCGGTGCTGGCTTCGTCGGGTTCAAAGACACCAAACACCCTGAAACGGTTGCGAAGCTCATCGATTATCTCGCTCAGGAAGACAACTATGCTGAACTGACGTCCAAGTCGCTCAACATTCCTGCGCATTCCGGCGTTGCAGCTAAAGGGGTGACTTACGTTGATGCATCTCAGAAAGCCAACGACGCCTTGAATGCCTGGGGCGCGCAGGTAGCACAGATCCTTCCAGTAGCCTTCAAGTATCAGGGCTACAAGAACAACCGTGCGATGTTCAACATCACGCTGACCCGTATCTCACAGGCTATCGTTGGTGAGTTGTCGGTTGAAGATGCGATGGCTCGTGCCAAGGATGATCTGGCTGAAGCACTCGCTGAATCCGGTAAATAACAACAACTTAATCGAACTGGTTTTGGGCGCGGCAATTGCCGCGTCCAAAACGAAAGTGCCTTTTTTGGGGGAGGCGGGCCATGTTTCGACTTCTATCCGCTCTGATGGAGCTGATTGATGTGCCCATGCAATTCGCGCAAAGATATCTGCGTGGACATCGAATTGCCTGGGTGTTTCTTCTGCCGAACTTGATCCTGTTTGGTCTGTTCGCCTTTTTGCCGATCATCTTGAACATTGCCTATGCCTTTACCGGTACGGACAACATCATGATCTGGGACCGCACCTTTGTCGGAACTGACAATTTCGCGACACTCAGCAAGTGCGAGAACTATTTCGACGCGAATAGTTGTGAGAAAGATTTCTTCTGGCGGTCTGTCCACAACACGGCCATCTTTATTGTGCTGCAGGTTGGATTGATGGTTGGGTTTTCGCTTCTGACAGCGTTGATCCTGAATCAGAAAATCCGAGCTCGCGGGTTTTTCCGGAGTGTTTTCTTCTTCCCTGTCCTGCTGTCGCCTGTTGTTGTCGCGTTGATCTGGAAATGGATCCTGCAAAGAAACGGGCTGGCAAATGCGGGATTGGAAGCCCTCGGCATGGATCGCATCGTCTGGATGCTTGATCGGCACTGGGCGTTCTTCTGGTCAGTGTTCCTGTCTGTCTGGGCGCATATGGGTTTCTATACGTTGATCTTGCTGGCCGGTCTGCAGGCTATCCCAAGGGATGTCTATGAGGCAGCTCTCATGGACGCAGCCAAACCGTTCCGGACGTTCTATCGGATTACGTTGCCGCTACTGATGCCAACCATGCTTGTTGTGATGGTGCTGGCCTTGATCAAGGGCGTGCAGACATTTGACGAGGTCTATGCCTTCACCGGCGGCGGACCGGGTTCCGCGACGACGTTGATCATTCAGTACATCTATGAAACCGGATTTGCCGGAGCGCCGCGACTGTTCGGGCTGGCATCTGCTGCCTCGATTATTCTGGCGTTGGTGCTTGCCGCGCTCACATTCCTGCAGCTCAAGGCCACAAGGAAAAACGCCGATGGCTAGTGTTGTAAAATTCCTGACCGGCACACGCGGCAAAGGTCGATTGCATTGGACCGACTGGTTCACCTACGCCTATTTGCTTGGCGGTATCCTGTTGATGTTCGGGCCTGTTTTATGGCTGGTGGCATCGTCTTTCAAGACAGATGCAGAACTGGACAAGTTTCCTCCGAGCTTCTTGCCTCATGCCGCGTTGACAGTGGAGCTTGAAGGCCACGCCAAGCCGTTACCGCTCTTCAAGGTCACCGGTGGTGAACTGGCTGGAGAGCAGGTCGCACAGATCCGTCGTATTGGCTTGACGGCTCAGGTTGTTCGTCTGTCTGAGCCAGACAAGGTCATCAAGATCAGCATCAAGGACCGCGAGCCGATGGAAAAACTTTCCATCGCGACCGAGAACTATACTGATCTGTTTCTCAAGTTCGATTTTCTGAGATTCTTCTGGAACAGCACATTCATCACGGTGGTCGCGACCATCATCATGCTGATCGTGAATTCGATGGCCGCCTTTGCCCTGTCCAAATACCAATTCCGGGGTCGGGCGACAGTTATGGCGACGGTCATTGGTGTGTTGATGGTGCCCCAGACTGTTGTTCTGGTGCCACTGTTCATAGTCACCAAGGAACTTGGATTGCTCGACACTCTATGGGGTGTAATTATTCCCGGGGCTGCGACGCCGACCGGTATCTTCCTTCTGCGGCAATACATGCTGACCATTCCTGACGAGATTCTGGATGCTGCCCGGATGGACAAGGCAAGCGAGTGGAAAATCTACTGGCGGATCATCCTTCCGCTCAGCGCTCCAGCCATTGCTGTCCTTGCGATCCTTGCGATCATGTGGCGCTGGAACGACTTCCTGTGGCCTTTGATTGCGCTGTCGCGGACCGAGAACTTTACGCTGCAATTGGCGCTGAATTCCTTCCAGGGCGAAATGACCACGCAATGGAGCAATCTGCTTGCGATGACGGTTCTGACACTTTTGCCAGTGGCGCTCGTGTTTGCCTTTCTGCAGAAATACATCGCGACCGGCATTGCTTCGACCGGCGGCAAATAACAACAAGTTTGAAAAATGAGGACTCTGGTCCATGGCAAATCTCAGCCTGAAGAATGTGAAAAAAGCATTCGGCAATATTGAGGTGATCAAAGGCGTCGATCTAGAGATCGAGCACGGTGAATTCTGTGTGTTCGTTGGTCCGTCCGGTTGCGGGAAATCGACGCTATTGCGGATGATTTCGGGATTGGAAAGCATCAGTGGCGGCGACGTTGAAATCGACGGCGACCGTGTCAACGACGTTCCTGCAGCCGAACGTGGGCTCGCGATGGTGTTCCAGTCCTATGCGCTCTATCCGCATATGAGTGTGCGCCAGAATCTGTCATTCGGACTGGAGAACCTCAAGACTCCAAAGGACGAGATCGCAAAGAAGATCAACGCTGCTGCAAAGATGTTGCAGATCGATGAGCTCATGGAACGACGGCCACGAGATCTGTCGGGTGGCCAACGTCAACGGGTAGCCATTGGACGGGCTGTTGTGCGTGAGCCGCGGATTTTCCTGTTCGATGAACCGCTGTCCAATCTGGATGCGGAACTACGTGTCGATATGCGCGGCGAAATTGCCCAGCTTCATCGCCAGCTTGGCAATACGATGATCTATGTGACCCACGATCAGGTCGAGGCCATGACAATGGCCGACAAGATTGCGGTCTTGCGCAGCGGTGAAGTGGAGCAGTTCGGCAAACCGCTTGATCTCTTCAACGATCCGGCCAACATTTTTGTCGCCGGATTTATAGGGTCGCCGAAAATGAATTTCATCAAGGGTGAAATGCAAGGTGGGCTATTAAAGTTATCGACCGGCGAAAGCATCGACCTGCCTAAGGACCGATTTAACGTTTCTGAAGGCGAGAAGGTTACTCTCGGAATTCGCCCGAATGACATCAAACCCGGTAACGATGTTGCTCATGGCCTAAATGCTACCGTTCGGTCAGTCGAACAACTCGGTGGCGACTCTTACATTTATGCGAAGAGCGCCAGCGGTGAAAACATCACTGTTCATCGACCTGGGCAAGTCGATATATCGGCCGGTGAAGAGCTGCTTTTGGAAGTCGAAGTGGACAAATCCCATCTGTTCGACACAGAGACCGGATTGACACTACGCAGTCAGCGGTCTGCTGGTGCCAAAGGAGCATCTACAGCATGAAACAAACTTGGCGATGGTTCGGACCTCACGACACAATAGCAATTTCAGATCTGCATCAGGCGGGAGTTGAAGGCGTTGTGACAGCGCTTCATCATCTGAAACCCGGTGAAGTTTGGAGTGTTGAGGAAATCGAACAACGCCAAGCCTTGATCACCAACAATGGCGCAGTAGGTGCTGCGCCGTTGACTTGGGATGTCGTTGAAAGTCTCCCGGTGTCGGAAGCGATCAAATTGCAGTCGGCAGACATGGCAGCTCATATCGCGAATTACAAAATCAGTCTTCAAAACCTCGCAGACAGCGGTATTGAGACTGTCTGCTACAATTTTATGCCGGTACTGGACTGGACTCGGACAGATTTACGCCGCCGCCTGTCCCATGGTGGTACGGCCATGTGGTTTGATCTTCTGGATTTTGCTGCCTTTGACCTGTTCTTGTTGGAGCGGGCTGGCGCAGAAGACGACTACGATGACGATTTTATCGCTTTAGCCAGAGAGCGGGTTGGTCAGTATTCCGATGCAGAGCGCGTGGCCCTTCAACAGAACATTGTCGCAGGTCTTCCAGGTTCAAACGATAGCTGGACTGTCGAGGAAATTCAGGATCACCTGTCTGACTATGCAGGTGTTTCAGCGGACCAACTCCGTTCGCATCTGATTGATTTTCTGGCGGAAGTTACTCCTTTTGCGGAGAAGCTTGGTATCCGCCTTTGTTGCCACCCGGACGACCCGCCATTTTCATTGCTTGGATTGCCAAGGGTCATGTCGTGCGAGCAGGATTATCGCCGGGTGATGGAAGCTGTCGATCTCATGGCAAATGGCATCACTTTCTGTACTGGCTCTCTTGGAGTGTCACCTGAATTTGATGGTGCCGGTTTTGTTGACCGGCTCGGGTCGCGAATTCATTTTGCACATTTGCGCAATACCAAACGCACTGTTCCAGAACATCGGCGCATGACCAGCTTCTATGAGGCTGAGCACTTGAGTGGGGACACCAATATGGTCGGTGTCGTCGCTGCGCTTTTGCGAGAAGAAGACCGGCGCAAGAGCGCTGGTCGGTCGGATTGGCAGATCCCGATGCGGCCTGATCATGGGCAGGATTTGCTGTCTGATTTGGAGCGGGACAGCATGCCCGGATATCCTTTGATCGGGCGCCTGCGCGGTCTGGCCGAACTACGCGGTGTCATGCACGGATTGCAGCACAGATAAGGACTATCGGTCCTGTAAATCTATAAATTGGGCGCGCAGTAGCAGAGGTGCTGAGGCCTTAACCTGATCAAATGTATTTCTGAAAAAAGAAGAAGCCGGGCGAAGAATTTCGCCCGGCTTCTTTTTTACTGTCCAAGCAAGTTCGGCAAAAACATTGAGATCGCTGGTACATAGGTGACAAGGATCAGGGCTGCCAATAGCGCCAGATAAAAAGGCCAGATAGATTTCAATGCTTCTTCTATCTTGATCTTTCCGACTGCGCAGCCAACGAAGAGGCACGTTCCCACTGGCGGTGTGCACAGGCCCAATCCGAGATTAACCAGCATCATGATACCGAATTGGACCGGATCCATACCCAGATCTCTGGCGATCGGCAGGAAAATCGGTGTGCAGATCAATATGAGTGCAGCCATGTCCATGATCATGCCGAGCATCAGCAGCATGATGTTGATCATCAGCAGAATGGCGATCTTGTTCTCGGAAATACCCAGCAGGAAATCGCTCAACTTGGTGGGGACCTGATACAATGCCAAAAGATAAGCAAAAGAACTCGCAAACCCGATCAGGATCATCACCATGGCTGTCGTGCGCATGGCGGATGTGACTGAAACTTTGAATTCTTTCCAGCCAAGTGTCTTGTACACCAAGGCTGTCAGTGCCAGTGCGTAGATCGCCCCGAACGCCCCAGACTCCGTCACCGTAAAGACGCCTGACAAAACACCGCCAACAATAATCACGGCAGTAATCAGTCCGGGAATAGCACTGACGGCAGTTTGTGCAACCACACGCCAACCCGGGAAAGGCTCGGAGCCGTAGTTATGCTTGAGTGCCACAAAATAGGCGGCAACAGCCAGGCAGAAACACATCAGAATGCCCGGAATCACGCCTGCGAGGAACAACTTGGAGATCGAGATGCCGCCGCCAGCTGCGACCACAAAGATAATCATGTTGTGGCTTGGCGGAATAACGATGCCGGCGATCGACGATGTAACGGTTACGTTGACCGCATAGTCCGGGCGATAGCCTTTTTCTTTCATCACCGGGATCATCAGGGAACCGAGTGCTGAGATATCCGCGATCGCAGAACCAGATATGCCGCCGAACAACATGCTTGAAAAGATGTTGACCGAGGCGAGACCGCCACGAACATGGCCGACAAGCGAAGACGCGAAACGAACCAGGCGAACAGCAATGCCGCCATGCAGCATCAATTCGCCGGCAAAGACGAAAAACGGAATCGCCAGAAGGGAAAATGTCGAGATGCCGGAAATTGCCCGCTGGAAAGTGATCAGGAGCGGAAATCCTTCATACCAGAAGGCCGCTGCTGCGGAAATTCCCATGGCAAAGGCAACGGGCACCCCGAAAACAACACTCACGCCAAAGACACTAAGCAGAATTGCGAGACCCATATTATTCTACCTCTTCGTATACGCGGATCTCGCCGCGTAGGGCACTGAGGCCTCTTAAAACGAACCGTGTCCCGGCAAAAACCACCATCAAACCGCCGCAAATAAGCGCGGATGCAGTTCTGACACTTTCAGGAACGTTCAACATTGGAAGCATAGTTGACCAGCCGAAATTGAAAAGTTCGATACTTGCCACCAGCATCACTGCGCCAAAGACCGCCAGAACAAGATCCGTCAGTAGAAACAGCAGTTGCCGCAATTTGGCAGGCAGGGCATCGCGGAGAATGGTTACGCCCAAATGGGATTGTTCGTGAATCCCAACAGCTGCCCCGATGAATGTGATGTAACAGATGAGGAGAAGGGCCAACTGCTCGACCCAGGTGGGGGTTTCATTCAGAACGTAGCGCCCAAAAACTAACCACCCGAAGGTGGCCACAAGAATAACAAGTGCGATCGAGGCGATTAGAACGCAGACATACTTTAGCCGGGTCAGCCATGTTTCAAGCTGGTCGGTAAATCCCCCGGGATTCGACATCCATTTTCTCCTAATAAAATCGGGCCGCGCCTCCTCTCGGTGGCACGGCCCGACTTAATGACTGTTACTGTGCGTTCCGGAACAGATCGACCAAAGAGGCCAGCTCAGGGTTCTGCGACAAGAACTGGTCGTAGACCGGTGCCATTGCTGCCTGGAAAGCTGCTTTGTCTTCGATAGCGTTTACTGTTACGCCGCCAGCTTCAACCTTTTTCATGGAAGCAGCTTCACGCTCCTGCCACAACTTGCGCTGAAGTTCGGTGCTGTTGCGGCCAGCTTCCTTGACAATTGTTTGCTGCTCAGGTGTCAGCTTGTCAAAAGAGGCTTTGCTCATGCACAGGCACTCAGGAATGATCAAGTGCTGTGTCAGGGAATAATACTTGGCAACTTCGAAGTGGTTTGTGGACTCGTAGGACGGAGGATTGTTTTCCGCTCCATCGACAACACCAGTCTTTATCGCCTGGTAAACTTCAGCAAAAGCCATTGGAGTGGCATTGCCGCCCATTGAGTCAACCATGCCAACAAACAGGTCGTTGTTCATGACACGAATCTTCAGGCTTTCAACGTCTTTCGGCTCGTTGATCGGCTTGATCGACGTATAGAAAGAACGTGCCCCAGCGTCATAGAAGCCAAGGGCTACGAGGCCTTTTGCTTCGAGACCCTTGGAAAGAGCTGCTCCTGGCTCACCATCCATGATCTTGTACATCTCAGGGACGCTTTTGAAGATAAACGGCAGTGAAACAACGTTTGCTTCCGGAACAACCTGACCCATCGGCCCAAGGCTGAAGACACCAAAGTCGATGATGCCGAGACGTGTTTGTTCGATTGCGTCAGGCTGAGAGCCCAGAACGCCTGAATGAAACACTTTGCCGGAGATTTCGCCGCCGGACTTCTCGTTGACTTCTTTAACAAACGCTTCCATGCCGTGTGAGACAGGATAGTCTTCAACATGAATATTCCATCCGCGCCAGTCAGCAGCTTCAGCGTATGCAGGTGCGAATGCGATAGATGCGGCAACAACTGAACCAAGCAGAGCGCCGACTTTCAATGATTTAGCAATCGTCATGAGTTCCTCCCGTATGACAAGTGCAAAGATATTAAAAAAACAAATTTTTACAAGTTAAAAATAACTCATACAAATCAACGCCGTTTTTGTAGTTAATCCATTGATTATTAAATCAAAACGCAGAAAACGTGCGTTGAGTTGATGAAATTAATTACATGCCAGAAACGCGAATTCTGAGCTAGTGAGGAGTATGAGGCCGGAGACCGGCCTCATTTCCGTTGTTATGAAAAGAGCATTCCGCCGTTGATATCGACACATGCCCCGGTGATGAATGCAGCCTTGTCCGAAGCAAGATAAACGGCCAGGTTGGCTACGTCTTCAGATGTGCCTTCCCGTTTCAAGGGTGTGATGCCCGCAACATGTTTACGAACTTCCGGTTTCGTGAAAATGTTATGGAAATCGGTATCGATCATGCCAGGGTTGATCGCGTTGACGCGAATGTCCGGGCCAAACTCTTTTGCCATGCCGCGCGTCATTGTCATGACAGCGCCTTTGGACATTGCATAAGCGACAGCGCCAGGGCCGCCGCCATCGCGCCCGGCCTGAGATGCCAGGTTGACGATTGAGCCGCCATTTTTCATATGCGGTAGTGCTGCCTTGATGGTCAAGAACGCAGACGTTGCATTCAGATCAAAAACTGTTTGCCAATGCTCTTGAGACATTTCGGCAATGGTCTTGCGTGCAACAATGCCGCCGGAGACTGTGACGACGACGTCGATAGCGCCGAATTCAGAGGCTGTTTTGTTGATGAGTGCATCAACATCGCCTTGTTTGGTCATGTCACCCTGAAGCGCAAAGGCTTTGCCGTCGGCTGCTTGAATTTCTGCAACAGCGCTGTCTGCACCGGCGCTGCTATTAAAGTAGTTGATTGCAACGTTGGCGCCAGCTTCGGCCAGTGCAATCACACATGCGCGGCCAATATCCCTGCCGCCGCCAGTCACGATTGCTGTTTTACCTTTGAGGTCCATGGTTAAGTCTCCTGTGATTGTATGATTTGAAATGCCGATCAGGCCAAGGCGTTTAATGATGACCTGTCTCGCCAATCATGCTTTTGCAAGTTATTGATTGACGTATCGGAACGGCCGCTCTTCAGCTTCCAAGACGTGGAGGTCGCAGTCATAGCCTTGATCATGAAGGTAGTTGAACATGCTCTGTGGTTTTCGAGAGGGACAGAGCTGATAACAAGGTCCTTGTTAATGAGCGAGCCGGAGTCGATTTCCTGCAAGTCGGCGATCAGCTGCAGCGTTGTGGATTTTCCACAGCCTGATGGCCCCACCTGAACCTCAAATTCATTCGAGTCGATCTGGAGATCAATTCCATGCACGACCTGAAGTACTCTGCCTTCTTTGACAGGTTTATTCAGAACAACGCCGGACATTTTCCCTCCACCAAGACCAGCAATTCCCAGTTTCTGGTGCATGGGTCGTACCGTTTAGTTTTCAAATCAACAGTGCAGCGACCCGTATAATTTTACAAATAGCTGTTCAGAGCATTGGAAAGAATTGGAACTTTTCATCTGGCAGATTATTGCTGTTTCAAGGATAAAACTGATGCGAAAATCCTAGGATCAATTTGCTGTCCAACTATCCTGTGAAGTGCCATAACAATATGAAAAGTCGCAGTAATTTTTCCAGTCAATCAGTGCAACGTGAAATGGTGTCACTCTGCAAACTGATCTCAGCCTGTTCAAGGTCGCTGTTATCACTCCCGGACTACATCCAACTGCAAAACTGGTACTGCAAAGGGTGGTAAGGAATCAAGATAAATATTTACAAATAAGTAAAAAGGCGTGAGTGCGTTTATCAATCTTTCTGCGGGGTTGATCGGGTGAGTTTTGGTTTTTCGGGTTTTTAGATTTTTGCCAAAACACGAAACAATCCGAGCCTAAAGACTGCATAAATCGGCCAAATGCAGAGTTTTGGCCACGCAAATGGTTTTTAGCTCCAGAGAGTTCAGGGAGACTGAATTCTCAAACAAAGGGAAGTCATTGCTGTACATATTTACAAATAATTGACAAGTTTTGGATGCGCAGGTAACAATCCTGGTTGTTGGACTTGGTAGATATTGAAAGTTGCGGAGCATTCTCAGTGGTTGAATTGAGTAAACAGGCACACGAAAAACTGATGAGCGTCAGCACTGCAACACTGACGACAGTCATGTTCAAGCGTGGGCTGCGGAACATATTTCTGCAAGGTGTGCAGAGACTTAGCCAAGGCTCAAATATGGTCGGGGCGGCCTATACACTCCGCTACATTCCGGCCAGAGAAGACCTTGATCACCTGGGATCCTTCGCAGACAAGACCAATGCTCAGCGCAAGGGTGTTGAAGAATGCCCGGTTGGAGCTGTTTTTGTCATCGATTCCAGAGGAGATGCGTCCGCAGCGTCAGCAGGTTGTATACTGGCAGCCCGACTTCTGGCGCGTGGTTGTAAGGGAATTGTTACAGATGGTGGTTTTCGGGATACTCCGGAAATTGCCGAATTGGAAATGCCTGCATATCACGCCCGTCCCAGCGCTCCGACGAACCTGACCAAGCACCATGCTGTCGCCGTGAATGACCCAATTGCATGCGGAGGAGTTTCAGTTTTTCCCGGCGACATTATTGTCGGCGATAACGAAGGTGTTGTCTGCATACCGCTACATATGGCAAATGATGTAGCAGACGAAGCTGCAGAGATGACCGTCTTTGAAGACTTCGTGATGGAAATGGTGAAACAGGGCGCGTCGACGTTCGGGCTTTATCCCCCGACGGATCCGTCTACCGAGCACAGGTTCAAGGCGTGGCGACAGGAAAACGGCAGATAGACCAATCTTCAACGTCAGAACGGCAAGTGCGAGATCGTACCCTGTCTGACAGGGCTTATGAAAGCATCCTGTCCAAGATCATGGACGGCGATATCCCTGTTGGTGGCAAGCTTCCAACTGAGCATGTTCTTTCAGAAGAAATGGGTGTTTCTCGCCCCGTCCTTCGTCAAGCGCTCAAGCAACTCCGTGAAGATGATGTAATCGTGTCTCGTCAAGGCTCGGGTTCCTACGTCAAGAGACGTCCTGAGGGGGCCGTGTTGGATTTTGCACCTGTCGGGTCGATTGCAGACATTCAACGTACCTTCGAATTCAGGGCGGCAGTGGAAGGTGAGGCGGCCTTTCTCGCAGCTCAACGACGCACGGACACGGATCTTCAGGAACTCCGTGATGCGCTGAAGGAGCTTGATCGTTGTGTCCGGGAAGGTGAGTTGGGTGTTGCGGCGGATGAGGTTTTCCACGTTGCTGTCTGCAACGCTGCCGACAACAAGTATTTTGTCGCTGCGCGCTCTTCAATGAAGTCCAATATTCTGACCGGTATGAACCTCACTCGAAATCTTTCGCTGACAAAGCCGCAAGATCGATTACGTCTGGTCCAGGCAGAGCACTATGCAATTTTCGATGCTATTGAGAAACGTGACGGTGATGTGGCCAGAAAATGTATGCAGGATCATGTCGAAAATGCGCGCAAACGTATCTTCGAAGGCTGATTGCGATCCTTCGAGTATTCCTGATTAGAAAACGTATTGATTGGGCTTAGTCTTCGGGAGTGCCCTCAGGAAGCGTCTTGATCGGTCCGCCACTTCCCAAGGGCGCGAGGCGCTTTCCAAAAACAGTTGCTCACAAAACAACTGTTTCCAGAAGTGTGCCTCGATAGGTATACGGTCTGTGGATCAGGTTTTCGGCCAACCGTGGGCTTCCAGGAAGTCATCTCTGCGGGGCGTGAAGGCATCGATCAGGCTGCCAGCTTCTTCACACACACATGAATGAACCACGTTAGACGGGATCGACATGGCATCACCTGGAACCAAAACCTTGGTTACGCCGTCGACGGTAAACCGAAACTTTCCGGAAGAGACATAGGTTGTCTGAATGTGCGGATGGTTATGCGGAGCGCCTTCACCATCTTTATCAAAGCGGAACTCAACCATCATCATATCTTTGTTTTCACAAAGAATTCTCCGTTGTGCTCCAGGGCCAGAGTCCATCCATTCGGATGCCGCATTGGAGTGTACAATCATATCCAGGTCCAGTTGTAAATTTGATAAACATATTTGTTATATTTGTAAAATAGCGAGCCCGTAATGTCGGGTCAAGGACACAATTTAAATGCACGTCTGCGGTTGGACCTAAAACAGCCCAAATGGTCGACCGACCGCTGATGAACAAGCGGCCGGATACTTGGCTATTGGGGGTTATCTGCCCAACCATCCGCCATCGACGGTCATGACAGTGCCCTGCATGTAGTCAGATGCCGCAGATGCCAGGAAAACGGCAGGGCCTGCGAAGTCCTCTGCGGTGCCCCAACGCCCAGACGGAATACGCTCGAGAATCGATTTTGAGCGAGCCGGATCATTACGAAGGGCTTCGGTGTTGTCCGTGGAAATGTAACCTGGAGCAATTGCGTTTACGTTGATGCCATTGCCTGCCCATTCATTGGCAAATGCCTTGGTAAGCTGACCAATTCCACCCTTTGATGCGGCATAACCGGGAACGGTAATTCCGCCCTGGAAAGTCAACAAGGAGGCTGTGAAAATGACCTTTCCGCTTCCGCGAGCAACCATTCCAGCGCCGATTTCCCGGGTCAGAATGAATTGCGCTGACAAATTCACCTCGATGACTTCATCCCAGATGTCATCGCCATGTTCTACGAGTGGTGCCCTTTTGATCGTTCCGGCATTGTTGACCAGAATATCGATCACCGGGTGGTTTTCCTTCACCGTCGCAATGAAGGCTTTCAGAGCTGTACGATCCGAGAAGTCGCATTGATAGCCATGGAACTTTCTGCCCAAAGCCATAACAGCCTTTTCGATTTCGCTGCCTGATTTTTCAAGGCTCGCACTTACGGCAATTATGTCCGCGCCAGCTTCCGCCAGTGCAATCGCCATTGCTTTGCCAATACCGCGCTTGGAGCCTGTAACAAGGGCAGTTTTACCGGTGAGGTTGAAGGTGTCTAAAACGCTCATTTGATTGCCTTGTTTATCTGAATCATGGATTTGATTGCATTCGGATTCTGGGTCAAAGCCTCAAAAGCGCTCTGAATGTCCTGAAGTGGCTGAATGTCGGTGATGAAAGAATTGCAATCAACGACACCATCGGCCAACAGGCGCATGGCTTCCTCATAGTCTTCCGGACGGTATACACGAGCACCAAAGAGCTCGAGCTCACGCCAGAAGAACTGGAACATGTCGACTGTAGGTTTGGTTGCGTGAATGGCGACCATGACGATCCGGCCGCGTGATGCTGCTGCGGCGGTCATCAAATCTACGCCCGGTTGCGTACCGGAGACTTCAAACACAACATCTGCGCCTCGGCCGCCGGTTTGTGTGTTGATGTTCTCAACCGGATCGCTCGATAGCGGATTGATGGTATTGAAGCCGAGCTTTTCCGCATAAGCGAGGCGATTTTCGTTGACTTCGCTGATGGTCACTTTACCGCCGGCGTGCCGGGCAACAAGCGCCACAAGCAAGCCGATAGGGCCACCGCCAATGACCAGGACATTCTCAGCCTTGGCGACTTTTGCGCGCTGCACATCATGACAGGCAACGGCAAGAGGCTCGATCAGGGCCGCATGGGACAGATCGATATCGTCTGGCAGCACATGAATGGTGTGAGCCGGGACATTCCAGTATTCCTGAAACGCGCCTTCGGTATCAATGCCGATGAATTTCAGACTGTGGCAGATGTGCTCATGACCGGCATTACAGGCCGGACAATCTCCGCAATGGTCCAGCGGGCGCACGACAATCTTCTGACCGGCCTTCAAGCCTTTTACGCCGTCACCGAGCGCCTCAATGGTTCCAGACATCTCATGACCAATGGTGCGTTCAAAGCCGACTCGCTTGTCCATATGTCCCAGGTAGATGTGCAAGTCAGTGCCGCATATTCCGCAATAGGCGACCTTGATTTGAACTTGCCCCGGCCCTGGAGGTGGGGTTTCTTTTTGCTCAAGACTGAAGGTCTTGTCGCCACGGTAGACAGCAGCTTGCGTCGTCATGATGTCCTCTGGGTGTCTGGAAGTCCGCCGGAACTTCTTCGATAAAAATCGACCTGATAGGTCTCTGGTCCGAGTTTTGGTCCGACCAAACATATGAATGAGTGCCAATTCAGAGCTTCGATGTCAAACCAAATGTGGGTAATGCGTCTGATGGTTCGGTTAGTCTTTTGGAAAGAAACGCCTATTTCTTGTCATTAAATAGGGGTCAGCTAATTGTCTTTGCCAAAACTCTCTTTCTGTCGTACCAAAAGTAGAATTTAGAGGATGCGCATGGAAACGAGGTCTTCTGCCGAATCCGGAGCCGGTAATGGTCGTGCTGCCGACAATGTTGTGGCCGCGCTTGAAGCTCAGATCGTATCGGGTCAGCTGAAAAATCGCGAACCCTTGCCAGCTGAACGCGAGTTGATGGAGCAATTCGGCACCAGTCGGACAGTGATTAGAGAAGCCATCTCCAAACTGTCCAGTCTCGGGCTTGTTGAAACGCGGCCGCGATTTCGTCCAATCGTTCGAAAACCAGATTATGCGACAGTTTTGAATGCCTGCGGAAACGTGGTGCAGCATCTTCTTGCGGACAAAACAGGCATTAAAAATCTATACGACAGCCGCGTGTTTGTGGAGCGCACATTGGTTCGTGATGCTGCTATGTCGGCGCAAAAAGATGACATCCTTGACCTGAAAACGGCGCTTGAACAGAACAAGAAAGCAATCTCGGATTCCGATGAATTCTTTCGAACCGACATTGCTTTTCACGGTGTGCTCTACCGTATTCCGAAGAATCCGATTTTTCCGGCGATTCACGAAGGGTATTCTTCCTGGCTTGCCCCGCGATGGAACAACATGCTTCGCTCGCCGGAACGTAACGAAGCTAATTATTTTGCTCACAAGGCTATTCTGGATGCGATCTTGGAACGTGATCCTCTGGCCGCGGAAGAGGCCCTCATCAGCCACTTAAGCGCTGCCTGGGATTTTGTTCGAGATACGTTCGATTGGAAGGATGAGTAATTCGAACCCGAAGTCGTAGAGCCGTTATTTTCGAGACATCTTATCGATTTTCCGAATTACCGGAGGCGGTCTTATGTGTTTCGGATGACCAGTTCTGCGTCGAATTCGAACACCTTCTGAAGCTCTTTACGCCCTGGCTGGTTCCTCAATATATCAAGTGTTTGTTCCGCGAGTGGTGTGACCGGGACACGGATCGTTGAAATCCCGCCTTCTATCCATGTGTAGAAGGAAGGATCGCCGTAGCCGATAAAGGCAATCTCTGAGCCTGGTCTTTTGCCAGATGTCAGGAGCGCATTGAGGGCGCCGTTAGAGATTTCAAAACCTGCACAAACAATAGCTGTCGCCTGATTTTCTGAAAGAATTTCCTTGGTGGCTTTGGCGCCCATATCAAATGAAGGCGAATCTGTTTTTTCTAGTGCCGGAGTGATCTTCAAATTGCAGCTTTCCAATCCGAGCCGATAGGCGGCGAGACGATTTCGGCCCGATGAGAGTTTTGCATTCGCACCGATATAGGCGATTTTTGAATGCCCTTGCGAATGCAAATGTCTAACCGCATCAGAGATCGCTTTTGCGTCCTCAACAGCGATTGTCGTTTCGGCTCCTGTCATTGGCCGCTGACGAATGAGCTGGATCACTTCCAGATTGTCGAGGTGCTGTGGTCCGACGACATGATCTCCGTCGTCGGTGGGAGCAGGAACAACAACAACAGCCTTTGCCTGAACTTCGCGTAGCTGTTGAATGGCATTGCGTTCCGTGCGAGCGTCATCATTTGTCAGATGAATGATCAATTGGAAGGAGTAGGATTCACAAATGCTCGCAAGATCATTCGCAAATTTTGCATAAAATTCGTTGACGATATTGGGCAGCAGCAGCCCGACGATTTTCGTTCCGTCGCCGCGCATTGCGGTCGCCGCAGCGATCTTGACGTAACCAAGTTCGGCTGCGCGTTTTTTGACCAAATCCCTGGTTTCCTTGAGAACATTCGGATTGTCCGAAAGTGCCCGTGACACCGTCATGTGGGAGATGCCAAGATCTTTAGCGATGGTCTTAATGGTTACCCGGGCGGCCAAGTTTGGAATCCTCTAATGTCAAATCATTGCAAACTATGACTTGACAGACAGGAATGTGCAATGGCAAATGTTCACGTGAACATAAATATCGACAGGCAGGTTAGAAAAATATGCCCGAAGTGTTGCGGGACAGATGTGAGGCGTTGATCCAAGAGTTGGAACTGGCTCCGATAAACACGATTTCTGACGTCCGCCCACTTACCGGCGGCGTCGCATCTGATATCGCTGTGGTTGACCTGCAGGGGCAGAAAATCTGCATCAAATTCGCATTGCCCAAGCTCAAGGTCGCCGAAGACTGGCAAGCCCCGGTTCATCGCAACAAGGCAGAATATGAATGGCTGAAGACTGCTGCGAAGATTGCGCCTGATAGCGCCGTAAAAATGTTCGGCCGTTCTGAATTCATGCATGGATTTGCAATGGAATTCATCGCAGGCGAGGACGTCGCGCTTTGGAAGACGGATCTGCTGGCAGGGCATGGCAGCCTAGCGAGGGCCGCAGCCGTCGGAAAACTGCTTGGCCAGATTCATCAGGTGTCGAGCAATGCTGAGTTTGATCGAAAACCGTTCCAGAACAGAGATGATTTTTTTGCCCTTCGGATAGAGCCGTATTTGACATTTACGTCGCAAAAACATCCTAAAATCGCTTCGATCCTGAAAGATCTCGCCAAGCAGCTCTATGAATCAGATCAAGTGCTCGTCCATGGTGATGTCAGCCCGAAGAACATTTTGTTCAAGGGTGAGCTACCAATCATTCTGGACGCTGAATGCGCGACAATGGGCGCACCGGAATTCGATGTCGCGTTTTGCCTCAACCATCTGATCCTTAAGGCACAGCATAATTCTACCCTGCGTGACGATTTGCGCGGTACTGTTTCGGCATTTTGGAAGGCATACAGTGCGTACGTTTCCTGGGAGAATTCGAAAGAGTTGGGAAAACGTGTGAGTCGGCTTCTGCCTGCTTTGATGCTTGCCCGGATCGATGGCAAATCACCTGTTGAATATCTGACTGAAGAAAATCGCACGGCGATCCGGGACCTTTCGGTTTCGCTCCTGAAATTCCCTGAAAATTCCATCGATGAAGTCGTTGGCATAATTGATGTTGTATGGAAGGAAGAAAACCTGTGACTGCAATCAAATCAGTCAAAGGGCGTCGGGTCTGGGATTCTCGCGGCAATCCGACAATTGAAGTCGATGTGTCGCTCGAAGATGGAAGTCTTGGCCGAGCGATTGCGCCAGCTGGTGCATCGCGTGGCGCAAGGGAAGCCGTCGATTTGCGCGACGGTGGTTCGGCGCTGCGTGGCAAGGATATTTCAACAGCTTTAAGCGGGGTTGCAAAAGTAATAGCACCTGCACTTGCTGGACTGGATGTTACTGACCAGCAGGCCGTCGACAATGTTCTTTTGGACCTCGACAAAACGCCTAACAAGGAAACCCTTGGCGGCAATGCAATGGTCGCGACATCGCTTGCTGTTCTCCATTCTGCCGCTGCGTACGCCAAAAAACCGCTGTGGCGCCATGTGGCAGATAACTATGGTTGCGAGCCGTCTATTCCTCTGCCGGAAATCCAGATTTTTGGCGGTGGCGCCCATGCCGGGCGCCGGGTCGATATTCAGGACTTCATGATCATGGTCCCCGGTGCTGGCAGCTTCGATGAGGTGATGGAAATCACTAACGAAGTCTATTTCGCAGCTGGTGACATCATGGCGTCCAGAGGCAAACTGGCCGGTGTTGCAGATGAAGGTGGCTGGTGGCCGTCTTTCGACAGCAATGAAGAGGCTCTTGAGACCCTCGTTCTGGCAATCGAGAAAGCCGGAGAAAAACCGGGCGAAAAAGTTGTAATTTCACTGGATATCGCAGCGTCCGAATTCGGCAGGAACGGGCGCTACCGACTGGCGCTGGAGGATCGCGAACTGGATAGCGGTGCATTCATAGACCTGCTCGGCACATGGTTGGATACCTATCCGATTGCCTCCATTGAAGACCCTGTAGGTGAAGACGACACTGTCGGTATGACCGAATTCACGCGCCGGTTTGGCGACAAGGTACAGATTATTGGCGACGACTATCTGGTGACCAATGCGTCGCTTGTGGAGCAAGCCGTTTCTGACGGCGCTTGCAATGCTGTTCTGGTCAAGGTCAATCAGGCGGGAACTGTGAGCGAATCGATAGACGCTTTTAAAGCGGCGAAAAAAGCCGGTTGGGGTGCAATTGTTTCTGCCCGCTCGGGGGAAACAGAGGATGTGTCCATCAGTCATCTCTCCGTTGGTCTCGGGCATGGTCAATTAAAGGTTGGCTCCTTCACCCGCTCTGAACGTATGGTGAAATGGAACGAATGCTTGCGTATTCAGGAAGAGCTTGGGAAAGATAAGTTTGCTGCAGGCCAGTCCCTCAAAGGGACTTGGTGGGGCAAGAAATAATAGGGACGGATTGATGAAGTTTTTGAGATTGGGCGAAGCTGGAAGTGAAAATCCCTGCGTGCTGGACGCGAGCGGCACGGCACGGGACATTTCTTCGGTGGTCACTGATATTACACCGGAAACAGTTTCCGTTCTTGTTGATGCTTTGGCGAATGTTGATATCTCTGGATTGCCGAAAGTTTCTCAAGAAGGCGTTCGGGTTGGTACACCTGTCAGTCAGCCGCGCAATATTTATTGCATCGGATTGAACTACAGCGACCATGCGAAAGAGGCAGGGATGGATATCCCGGCGGAACCAATCCTCTTCAACAAGTCTGCTGGAACCTATTGCGCGCCCTTCGATCCGATCCTGTTCTCGGACAAGATGACGAAACTTGATTGGGAAGTCGAGTTGGGCGTGGTGATCGGCAAGGCCGCATTCAACATCACCAAAGACGAGGCACTGGATCACATCTTCGGCTACACGGTTGTCAATGACGTCTCCGAGCGGGCCTGGCAGCTGGAGCGCGGTGGCCAATGGGCGAAGGGCAAGAGTTTCCCGAATTTCTGCCCGACCGGCCCCTGGATTGTTACAGGTGATGAGCTTGGTGATGCCAAGTCTCTACCGATGTGGTTGGACGTTAATGGTCAACGCATGCAGTCCGGTAACACGGATACGATGATTTTCGACCCTGCGACTATCGTCAGTTACTTGAGTGAATTCATGCGGTTGGAGCCAGGGGATCTCATTTGTACCGGTACACCTCCGGGTGTCGGTATGGGTAAGAAGCCATCCATCTTTCTGAAAGTTGGCGATACGGTCGCTCTTGGGATTGACGGTCTCAGTGAACAGCAGCAGTCTGTCATCAAACTGTAGGAGGTGCGGGTGTCAGATAGATTGCAAGGTAAAACAGCGGTTATTACGGCTTCGGGTCAGGGAATTGGCCGGGCCGTGGCAGAACGTCTTCGCGATGAAGGCGCGGCTGTATTTGCAAGCGATCTGAGTGATGGCCTGTTCCATGATTTTGTCGGTGGCAATACAGCTCAACTGGATGCCACTGACGCAACTGCCATAAACGCTTATTTTGACGGCTTCGAAAAGATCGATGTGCTGGTGCATTGTGCCGGATACGTTCATCAAGGCACGATTGAAGAATGCGATGAGGACGACTGGGCGCGGTCCTGCGATATCACGCTCAGCAGTGCCTATCGTGTTCTGAGGGCGGCAATCCCGAAGATGAAAGATGCTGGTGGCAGCATCATTACAATCGGGTCTGTCGCCAGTTCTATCAAAGGCTTTCCGAGGCGCGCTGCTTATTCGGCTGCGAAGGGTGGAGTCATCGGCCTGACAAAGTCAGTTGCTGCTGACTACCTGCAAGAAAAAATACGATGCAATTCTGTTTGCCCGGGGACTGTCGACAGTCCCAGTCTTCGCCAGAGAATAGATGAACTGGCCGAGGAGTTGGGCGGGCAAGAAGCGGCCATGAAGTTCTTCACCAGTCGGCAACCATCCGGCAGATTTGGAAAAGTGGAGGAAATCGCCAGCCTGTGTGCCTTCCTGGCATCTGATGAAAGCGCGTTCATCACCGGGCAAGCGATCAACATCGACGGAGGAATAACGGCCTAAGAGCTCACGCATCATGAGGAGATTTGATGCCGAGTTATGTTCACGTGCACATATAAATGTTCACGTGAACTAAGGTCGAGCTGGAAACTAACGTCATAACTTGTGGAGGTAGGAAAATGACGACTTTGAATAAAACGATGATGAAGACAGCTTCAGCTGCTGTTCTCGCTGTTTGTTCGGTAGGGAGTGCTTTGGCCGAACCAAAGACAAATATGCTGCACCAATGGCATTCCGGGGCGAATGCTGCAGCAATCAATGTCCTTGGTGAGATGTATGAAAAAGCTGGTGGTCAGTGGAAACAGACAGCTATTCCGGGACATACATCCAATACTATCGCACGCTTGCGGGCCGATGTAATTTCCGGAACGCCGCCTGCTGCCGTTCAGCTCAAGGGGCCAGAAATTGGCGAATGGGCCAAAACCGGATTGACTGCAAATCTCAATGACCTTGCGGCGAAGGAGAATTGGGAAGTTGTTGTCGCACCTGAACTCGTTGCGGTGATGAAACCGCATGGTGAGTGGGTTGCTGCCCCGATGAACATTCACCGTATCGACTGGATGTGGGCATCCAAGTCGGCCATGGATAAAGCCGGTGCTTCTGAGCTCCCCAAAACATGGGACGAATTCAACGAAATTGCAGAAAAGATGGCTGCCGAAGGTGTCATTCCTGTTGCCCATGGCGGTCAGGACTGGATCGACGGAACGCTGTTCGAAGTCGTTGTTCAGGGCATTTCAACGGATCTATTCCGCAAGGCCTTCATCGAACTTGACCTTGATGCCCTGCAGGGCGCCGAAATGATCGCGGCCTTTGACCAACTTCGCAAGATGGTTGGCTGGATGGACCCGGCATTCCCGGGCCGTGGCTGGGAAGAACCTCTTAACATGATGGCCAAAGGCGAAGCCGGGTTCTATTTCCACGGCGACTGGGCAATCGGAACAATGAACGCAGCTGGATACACCTACGGCGAAGATTATCTGTGTGCCGGTGCACCGATGAACAACGGCAAGCCCGGCTACATCCTGAATTCGGATTCTGTTGTCTTCTTCGAGCAAAAAGATCCCGAGTACATTGAAGGTCAGGCGCTTCTTGCGTCGACGATCATGACACCGGAATTCCAGAAGGTGTTCAACGTTGCAAAGGGTTCCATACCGGCCCGTATGGATGTTGAATTAGGTGATGAGTTCAATCCTTGTCAGCAACAGAATATCGTTGATCTGCGCGCTGCTGCTGAGGCAGGAACTGTTGTCCGCTCGATGGCACATAACATGGCCGTGCCGGAGAAATTCCGCAAAGCAATGTTCACGGTGATTTCTGAATTCATCACCAGCGACATGAGCTCGCAGGATGCAGCAAAGAAAATGGCCGAAGCCGTGATCAACGAATACTGATCCGGCAATTCGGGACAGCCGCTCGCTCCCGGCGGCTGTCCCAATTTCCAAAACGACCAACCGGATAGTCCCATGCAGTCTTCCGAGTACATGCCGGAATTCAAATCCAGGCCGAAAAGCCGATCTGCGCGAATTGCCCAATTGGTACCGACCGCAGTTTTACTTCCGACAATGATAGCGACCGGCATCTATATTTTCGTATTTGTGGGCTGGAACATCTACCTGTCCCTGTCGAATTCGACGCTCCTGCCGATGTATGATTTTGCAGGTTTCGACGCCTATACACGGTTGTGGCGCAATCCGCGTTGGACCACAGGTGTTCGAAATCTCGCCGTTTTCGGAACGCTCTACATCATCTTGTCGGTGTTCGTAGGGGTATTACTTGCTATATTGATGGACCAGAGAGTGAAGGGTGAGAATTTCCTTCGATCGATTTTTCTCTATCCGATCGCAATTTCATTTGTGGTTACCGGAACCACCTGGCAATGGATCCTCAATCCGTCCACCGGTCTTGAAAAATTCTTTCATGACCTTGGCTGGATCAGTTTCGAATTCAGTCTGATCACCAACCGTGAAACTGCACTTTATGCTGTTGTGCTGGCGGCCGTCTGGCATGCCTCTGGCTTTGTCATGGTGATGGTTTTGGCTGCCCTTCGCGGGGTTGATCATGACGTTGTCAAAGCCGGTAAAATAGACGGCGCCGGCATGTTCAAGATCTATCGCCGGATCATCCTGCCATCGATCTGGCCGGTGATGATTTCAGTTCTGATCATCTTGCTGCAATTCGCGATCAAGACCTTCGACCTGGTGCTTGCGCTTACTCATGGCGGCCCGGGTATTTCGACGACATTTCCGGCAATCTTTGTTTACGACCGACTGTTTGCAGCAGGCGAATTGGCGCAAGGCGCGGCCGCTGCCGTGTGGCTGATGATCGGTTTGTTCGTTGTCTTGTTGCCGGTCATCACACTTGGCTGGGTTGTTCGACGCCAAAAGAAAGGAAGCGGTCATGACTGACATCGATACCCTTCCCGATTTCAATCGCAAGAAGCCCTTCGACGGCAAGAAATTTGCCGGGCGGGTGGTGGTTTATACCATCCTGATCGTGGTCGGCTTGTTCGCGGTTATGCCACTTGCTGTCATTTTACTGAATTCGCTGCGCTTCAATGCCGACATTCTTCGCGAAAGTTTCATTGGCTGGCCGTCCCGAATTACATTTGAGAACTGGGATGTGGCCTGGGGTTCCGCGTGCATCAATGCCAGCTGCACAGGAGTGAAACCTTACTTTATTGCTTCGATGCTTATGGTCGTGCCAGCGACATTCATCTCGACGGCAGTCGGCCTAATCAACGGTTTTGCCCTGACGAAGTGGAAGATGCCGTTCGCAAGTGTGGTTTTTGTCTGCATTACCATTGGCGTTTTCCTGCCGCCACAGGTCGTCCTGCTGCCTTGGGCAATTGCCTTGTCCTGGCTTGGACTTTCCAAATCATTGGCCGGGTTGGTGTTGGTGCACGTCATCCAGGGCACCTGTTTCACTACGCTTTTCTGTCGGAATTACCTGATCAACCTGCCCGATGATCTGATCAAGGCCGCTCGCATCGATGGGGCAGGTTTTTTTAGAACGTTCTGGAAAATCGGTGTGCCTTTGTCACCGCCGATCATCATCGTCACAATCATCTGGCAGTTCACATTCATCTGGAACGAGTTCCTGTTTGCAGTGACTTTTAGTTCGTCGGACTTCAGGCCGATTACTGCTGCTCTGATGTCACTGAATGCAGACGACACCGGTGTTAGTGAATATGGCTTTGGCTCGGCGGCAGTTCTGATCGCAGCGATTCCACCACTCGTAATCTACTTCTTCGGCGGGCGTTATTTCGTCCGGGGTCTCACGCAGGGAGCCGTCAAATAATGGCTAGTCTCGCAATCACAAATGCCTGGAAAAAATACGGTGAGTTTCTAGCGCTTCGAAACATCAATCTAGACATTAAGGACGGAGAGTTCGTCGTTCTGGTCGGACCATCCGGTTGTGGGAAATCGACCTTGTTGTCGATCATCGCTGGATTGGAAGAGACATCCCACGGCACTTTGATGTTGGGGGACAAGGATGTCACCGACCTGTCTGCAAAAGACCGAAACATTGCCATGGTGTTCCAGTCCTATGCGCTCTATCCGACCATGACCGTTCGGGAAAACATCACTTTTGGGATGGAAAACCGCCGCGTTCCAAAAGCTGAGCAAAAACAGGCCGTCGAAGATGTAGCCAAGTTACTTCAGATCGAACCGTTGCTGGGTCGCAAACCATCACAGTTGTCCGGTGGTCAGCGCCAACGTGTTGCCATGGGCCGCGCGCTGGTCCGCGATCCTCAGTTATTTCTGTTTGACGAACCGCTCTCGAACCTTGACGCAAAACTGCGCGTCGAAATGCGGACCGAAATCAAAAAACTGCATAAGCGTCTTGGGCAAACAATTGTCTATGTGACACATGATCAGGTTGAAGCAATGACATTGTCTGACCGGATCGTGGTCATGAATGGCGGTGTAGTTCAGCAATTCGCGGATCCGGATACGATCTACAAGGAACCAGCAAACAAATTCGTGGCAGGTTTCATGGGATCGCCTTCTATGAATTTTATCGACGTGGATGTCAGCGGACAGGCTGGCAATATCTCCTTGAAGTTTTCCGGTGAGGGGACGGATGTTGCCTTGTCGCTTGGTGACACTAGACCCGAGTTGAATGATTTTCTCGGTAAAAAAGTCACTTTGGGAGCAAGGCCGGAGCACTTTTCGAATTCCAGTATTGCAGAGGCTGACTGTGTTCCGTTGACAGTCCGTGTCGATGTTGTCGAGCCGACCGGCCCGGATACGATGGTTGTCTTTTCGCTTGCGGGACTGTCTTTGGTGGCGGTAATGCCCGCCGATTTCAGACCAAAGGAAGATGAACAGGTCGATCTGGTACTCAATCTCAAAGATATCTGTTTCTTTGACGTCATGTCCGGAGATCGCATTCCAAGAGCCAGCTAAAATAAAGCGTCGGCAAACCAGCACGAGCTGTGTCGGCCAAGTGGTTAGTCTTCTTGTGGATCACAGCACCATATGCACCGGCCAGAGAATTACGATCTAAGGAGGTTGGATATGCCTCCACTAATAAACTCGGAGACTATTAGGATGAACAAAATCGATCTGGAAGCACGCTCTGCAGTTGTTACTGGTGGCGCTCGCGGAATGGGATTTGCGATTGCAAGACGTTTCCTGCAGTCCGGCGCCAGTGTTTCGCTTTGGGATCTCAACGAGGAAGCGCTCGCAAAAGCAAAGGACAGTTTGAGCTCTTTTGGAGATGTCGACTTCAGTTCTGTTGATGTTGCTGATTACAAAGCTGTTCAAGCGGCAACTGACAAAGCACGTGATCGGTTTGGCAAGATCGATATACTCGTAAATTCAGCCGGTATTGCAGGTGTGAATACACCGCTTGCAGACTATCCACTTGATGTCTGGAAGCAGGTCATGAGCGTCAATTTGGACGGTATTTTCCACACCTGTAAAGCTGTCGTTCCGCATATGCAGAAACAGAAGTATGGCCGGATCGTGAACATCGCCTCGATGGCTGGAAAGGACGGAAATCCAAACGCTTCAGCTTATTCGGTCTCGAAGGGCGCGGTCATTACTCTGACGAAGAGCCTTGGAAAAGAACTGGCGCAAGAAGGCATCGCGGTCAATGTGGTGGCCCCGGCAGTCATCGAAACCGAAATGTTGGCAGATGTCACCAAGGAGCAGATCGGCTACATGCTCTCCAAAATCCCGATGGCGCGCATGGGCACGGTCGACGAAATCTCGTCTCTGGTCAGTTGGTTGTCGTCTGAGGAGTGTTCCTATTCGACCGGCGCTGTCTACGACCTGTCTGGTGGCCGAGCAACCTATTAGGCACGTGAGTTACCGATCTGATAGAAAACGGGATCTGGGCAGAGTGCCGTATCTCAGCATACATGCCACTTTGATCATGCCTGTTTACCTCAGGAACTATAGCCAGCTGGATTTTTGAAGACCCAGTTCCAGCTGTCTCTGCACATCTGGTGCAGGTCCTTCTCTGCCGTCCAGTTCAGGACTTTCGATGCCAAATCTGTGTTGGCATAACACTCGGCAACGTCGCCTTCGCGTCGAGGCGCGTATTCGTAGGCAATTTTGCGATTGGACGCGCGTTCAAAAGCCTGAACCATTTCCAAAACACTGTAACCAGTGCCTGTCCCAAGGTTTACGGTTAAACAGTTGTCTGAAGCTTCGAGTTTGTTGAGCGCTTCATAGGCGCGCAGATGGCCTTCCACGAGGTCCAGGACATGGATGTAGTCTCGAACACCGGTGCCATCGCGAGTTTCATAGTCATTTCCGAAAATGTTCAGTTGCTCGCGGCGGCCTGCTGCGACCTGGGCAATAAATGGCATCAGGTTGTTCGGAGTACCGAGTGGATCTTCGCCAATAAGGCCGCTGCTATGGGCACCGACTGGATTGAAATATCGAAGGATACCGACCTTCCATTTAGGATCACTTGCTGCCAGGTCCCGTAGAATTTCTTCAACCATCAACTTGGTGCGACCATAAGGATTAACGGGGGCAAGGCTATGATCCTCCTTCAACGGAAGTTCTTGCGGATCGCCGTAAACAGTCGCCGATGATGAAAAGATAAGCTCATGAACGCCGGAATTTTTCATGGCGTTCAAAAGCCGAAGGGAACCAACAACATTGTTGTCGTAGTAGGACAATGGATCAGTGGTGGATTCACCGACCGCCTTGAGCCCCGCGAAATGAATAACCGCTGTGCATTTGTGTTTATTCAGGATGGCTTCGACAGCAGCCTCATCTCGAATGTCAGCTTTTTCGAATTGGACATTCTGCGCGGCTATCTTTGAAACGCGATTGAGCGCTTCCGGATTTGAATTGCTCAGATTATCCAGCACAACGATCTCGTGTCCGGCTTCAATGAAGCTGATGCAACAATGTGAACCTATATAGCCAGCGCCACCGGTAATAAGAATTGTCACAGGATCACCAATATTTTTCCTAATTAGAAATTCAGAGCCCGAATATGGCTAAAAATACTTAATAAATCAGAGAAAAGGCGACTGCCAAATAATGCAGGCACTCAGCCAATTGTTTATGTACCGGACTTGATCAATGCGGCCCGCACCCCGGCTATCTCATTGTTGAGGTGCGTGCAGAAGTCTTTTGCAACGATGGAAATCGGTCGATGGGTTGGTGTCAGTATGGAAAGACTGTTCTGGATGCGCGGCCTGAACGGGCGGAATACAATCATGGGAGGTCCCATGCCCGACCGGCTTTTTTCCTGGGTTTTGTAAGCTGTGATCATGTCGCAGACGAGCGCACAGAGCCCGGCTTCGACGAATTTTAGGCCAGGCAATGCTGTTTGCAATTCAAAGCGCTGGTTGAAGCGGGCACCGGCATCACGAAAGCGGGCCAACGTCTGTTTGTGGCTTCTGTGTTCGGAGTGCAGAAGGGCAAGCGGATAGCCATCCAGTTCAGCAGGGGTAATAACTTCCTTCGAAGCCAGCGGATCCGTCGCCGGAATAGCGCACATGCATTCAAGATCAAAGTCAATCTGATCGAACGAGTTCCTGGATCGTGGTGTTTCCGCCAGACCAATATCGAATTGTTGCGCGGCGATCAGGTCCTCGATTTCAGAAGACGTTCGACTGACCAACGCGACTTTGACACTAGGTTTGTCAGCAATGAATTTCGACAAGCTGTTCGGCAGAAAATCATCAGTCACTTCGGGAATGCCTGCGATCCGCAGTTGACCATGTTCCCGGTTGGCAAGGCCACGAAGTGTCCGTTTTGAGGTTTCAAGCCGTTTCAGGATGGCTTCAGCTTCTTCAAGGAAGAATTCTGCTTCAGGGGTCGCGACAAGACGGCCCTGTTCGCGAACGAAGAGCTTGAGTTCGAGTTCTGTTTCAAGTCCGGAAATTGTTGAGCTCACGGCAGGTTGCGTACGCCCAAGTGTTCGCGCAGCTTCGGAAATTGATCCGCTGCGCATCACTTCGCGAAATGTCGCAAGTTGCCGTATTGAAAGGTTCATTGGAACTCTATGACAGCCAACCTCAATTTAATCGTTGTACTGTGAAGCCGATACAGGTGAGGGTCAACTGCTGGTAAAAAATCGACCTGTGTAAAATAGCTTTGTATCAACAGGAGTTACAGTAATTTCTCCGGCGATACGTTTTACAGAAACCTGTTTCGAGAATTATTACTATTATTACGTGTAAGCGTGGTTGAGATCTTTAATTTGGTTAAAGGTGTTGTGCAGTAGTTGGTTGTTCGATGTTCAAAATATTAGTTGTTTGGACCCGGTATCCAAAGCCGGTTCAGATCGAAAGCATGGATATCCTGGAGCAGTTCGACAAACCCGTTTGCGGCATGATCGAGTGACTTTCGGCCTTTTTCTGCAGTCGCTTGTGCAGCATTTCCAAGCGCGCCGGATGGGTTCAAATCTTGAGCCTTCCAGCCGAACTGCGCTTTCCCGTGACCTCTCAGATGTTTGAATTCTTCGAGGAACAGCTGTTGTTCGGAAGTGAAATCCTGTGCCTCGGTCATCCTGACAAGGTCGGGCCGAAGGTGAAGCATCAGGGATGTTTCAATATCACCGCCATGGATGCCGTAGGAGAATTCGTCTTCAAGGTACAACCCTTCAGGTTGGCCGAACCTCAGCCAGTTTGTAGCTGTGACGAACATTTCGTGTTTGACTCGCAATTCTCTCGCAACGATATCCAGTATGGGGACATTTCCACCATGAGAATTGATCAGCACCAACTTGCGAATGCCGGCCCGGGCAACACTTTCACCAATCTCGATCCAGCTATGTGTGACCGTTTCCCAGGATAATGTCAGCGTGCCGGGAGAAGATATGTGTTCATCCGACTTGCCGATCTGTTGGAGCGGTAGAAATGTTGCAGGTAAATCGGTTGGGATCAATTCAACGACACGCTTGATCTGGCCTTCCGCGATCGTGGTGTCGGTTGAAACCGGCAGGTGCGGGCCATGTTGCTCAATCGCAGCGACTGGCAGGATGGCAATCCAGTCTTCCCGCGACGGATGCTGAAAGTCCGCTGTTGTCATGTCTTGCCAGAAGCGTTTGGGTAGCATTGCGGTCACCTTGCCGAGAAAATATTTGGTTTGAATTACACGGTGCATGCTTCGAAACAAGAGCATGCACGCAATCCAATCACGAAGTTATGAGGCCGATTCTTAAAGCGAGTTAAGAGATTGGCGAGAATTCTCCTCGAAAATGGCACCCATGATCGGCGCTCTTTTGTCCAATACGCCTGCGAACTTGCTCAGAAGCAATGGTGTCGCTGCGGACAATGCACCAGGTTCTGAGGAAAACTCCCGGAACCGGGAACCTGAACTTGCGCGTGAGAGTCAGGCAAGTTCCCGAGTCGCGTCGCTACGATCTAACAACAGTGCTCCGCTGACACCGGAAGCGGTTCTTGCCTTGCAAGAGTCTGAAGAGGCACCAGAGGTGAAATCCGGAAAATCCGATCAAACAGATCAGAAAACATCTGGACAGGCTTCACAGCAAAGCGGTAGCGCCCCGGCATCTCAGGCAGCCCAACCCGCCGAAAATTCCGACGAGGAAGATGACGCTGACGGCGACGGGCTGAATGAAGCGGAAGAGAAGCAGGTAGAAAAACTTGCTCAACGAGACCGCGAAGTCAAAGCGCATGAACAGGCACACGCCCGGGTTGGTGGCGCTTATGCCAGTGCGCCAAGTTATACGTTCCAGCAAGGTCCGGACGGTAAACGCTATGCGGTAGGCGGAGAGGTGCAGATTGACACTTCTACTGAACGCACTCCGGAAGCAACGATCCGGAAGATGAATATTGTGATCCGTGCTGCAACCGCTCCTGCAGAACCATCTTCACAAGACATGAAAGTCGCTCAACAGGCGCGATCTCAAATGGCAGAAGCGCAAGTCGAGTTACGTCAGCAGAAAGCCGAAGAACTCAGCGGCGATGATGATGACGACATCACTGGTGGTGTTGAGAAGGGTGATACTGCAAGTGCAATCAATCTGCTGGATGCTTCCGGTGGAGCGGATGTGCAAGGTGCAGAGAGCGAAACTAATGCAGATTCTAACAATGAAGACGACCAATCTTCGTCGCGCCAGTCATTCAACGACACCGCGATTGCTGCCTATCAATCGGCCATCCAAAATACAAATGATGCGCAATCCATCTTTGGGGCGTTGATTGCGTAAGCTCGCGGATCCTGCGAATTGCTCCCTTCCGTTGAAATAGCACCTGGACTTTCTCTCAGCCAGACCAGCGCTTGAGAAACGCCTCAATGCGTGAGACAAGGCATTTCCTCACATGACATGTGGCAAATCATCATTCAGGAAACTCCATGCCAGCAGTTGCTGCCCGCCGCGTAGTTTTGGCGATATTCTTTTTGTGCGGGTCTTTCATTGGGCTCTGGGCCTCGAGAATCCCTGACTTTAAGGTGCAGACGGGCCTTGATGAGGCCGGATTCGGTTTGCTGCTGCTTGTTGTCGCCAGCGGATCGTTTGTTGCCTTTCCATTTGTAGGTGCATTTGTTGATCGGTTGGGCGCAGCGTCAGTCAGCAGGGCGTTTTCTACAGCAACCATCATCAGCTTCGGATTGGTTGGCTTCGCTCCAAACATGACACTGTTGGTAATCGCCCTGTTTCTGGCGGGGTTTTCATTTGGTGGTTTGGATGTCGCCATGAATGGATGGGGTGCTGAAGTAGAGAAAAACCTCGGTCGTCCGGTGATGTCTTCTTTTCACGGGTTTTTTAGCCTCGGAGCTGGTGTTGGCGCACAGCTGGGCGGATTTGCGATCTGGGGCGGACTGTCAATTCCCGTCCATTTCAGTCTTTGGTGTCTTGCCATGGTCCCATTGGCGGTTTGGGCTTACCTTCAGCCGTGGCCTAAGGTGGAACAGGTATCGGATACAAGCAAGAAGGCACCGCTTTTTGCAATTCCAAAGGGCGCGCTCATACTTGCCGGGTGTGTTGCTCTCGTGGCGGCTCTTGGAGAGGGAGCCATTACCGATTGGGCTGCCCTCTATCAAATTGATGACCTCGGATACCCTGAATCGCTTGCACCGACGGCCTTTACAATTTTCTCAATAGCTATGGTGATCATGCGTCTTGCCGGCGATCAGATTATCGCGCGTTTTGGACCGGTAAAGGTTGCGCAGATCAGCGGAGCTGCCGCTTTCATCGGCTGTTTGTTGCTGGTGTCCGGCGGGAGTATCTGGATGGTCTGGATTGGCTGCTTTGTCATGGGGCTCGGATATGCTGTCCTGTTTCCTTTGGCAATGTCCCGAGCTGCAAATGATCCGGACATGTCTCCCGGGAAAGCCCTCGCGGCTGTCGTGACGCTGGGCTATGGTTCGTTTTTGCTCGGACCGCCTTTGCTCGGTTTTGTCGGCGAGGCTTGGTCTTTGAGAGTATCGTTTGGAGTGGTCGCCGTATTGACGTTGGCGATACCGTTTTTGGCTAAGTCATTGAAAGTCAAAACGTGAACTGAAGGCCGTGAGCGAATGTCTATTGTCGAGGTGCCGTCAAACGCTGAACTTCAAGATTCTCCAATGGTCGATGCTCAATTGGCCAATTCAGGCATGACTGAAGAAAACTTAGAGTCAGCGATTTCGCTGAAAGGCATCTCCAAGGTGTTTCCAAATGGCACCAAGGCTATTGAAGGTCTAACTATGGATGTCCGACAGGGAGAGTTTCTGTCCTTGCTAGGACCGTCGGGGTGCGGGAAATCTACTGTCCTGCGGATTGTATCCGGATTAATGGAGCCATCCGATGGCACCGTCAAATTGACTGGAAGTTCTCCGTCAAAACACTCCGACGATATTGGTTTTGTGTTTCAGGAACCAACACTGATGCCGTGGTCCTCAGCATTTGGAAATGTCTGGTTGCCGCTCCGACTCAAAGGAGTATCCAAACGGAACGCTTGCGATCAGGTCATGAACGCATTGGAAATGGTCGGGCTTCAGGATTTTGCGGATCATGCGCCGCATGAGCTTTCTGGCGGTATGAAAATGCGTGTTTCAATCGCGCGAGCCTTGGTCACACGTCCGAAGGTACTGCTAATGGACGAACCTTTTGCAGCACTGGATGAGATCACCCGTTTCAAGTTGAATAACGATTTGCTGGAGTTGTGGTCGACATTCGGCTGGACGATCGTCTTCGTGACGCATTCGGTCTTTGAATCTGTCTATCTCTCCAACCGCATCGTTGTCATGGAAACAAACCCGGGGGGCATTATCGCTGACAAAGTGATTAACTCTCCGTATCCGCGTGGAAACGAATTTCGGACCTCCACTATTTATCAGGACCACTGCCGGGACGTCTCTGAAACACTTTTAAAAGCTATCGATTTTGAGCACGCGCTTTAGCAAGGTCGCGGCCAAGTTTGGCCTATAATACCCTGTTTTTGAGGCCGGTTGATGGCTGAAATGGACAATAAGCCGGCAAAAAGCATTTTGATTTCAATCTTGTAGAATTTAGTTTGATGTGTCGTCCTATTGTCATTTGACGGTTAAATAACTCCGTTAGGCTGCTCATCAATCGTAACAAGAGCGATTTGATTTGAGGACAGGCTAAGGACGGTGGGATGCCTTTTAACTACAAAAAGAGCATAACGTTTCGATTGCTACAGGCGGCTAAAGCTCAACGCTCCAGATCTGGAGCGCATTTGACGCGTATCGGTCTGCATCCAGGACAAGAGCTGGTCCTGAAAGTGCTGGCTGATGCGGATGGCAAAACCATGAGCCAACTGGCAGTGGCACTCGGCGTTCAGCCGCCAACAGTCACCAAGATGGTGACGCGCCTTTCCGGCCAAGGTTATCTAAGACGTCAGGCTTCTGAAACAGATGGTCGGCTCTCTCGTGTTTATCTGACTGAAACCGGACGTGAATTGGTGCATTCGGTCGACAAGGCTTGGAAACGGCTGGAGCGTGAGGCAATGGCAGGGCTCGACGACAAGGACCGCAAGAAGCTGCGCAAGATGCTGCGGCAGGTGGAAAAGAACCTGTCTCTTTCTGTCGACGACGATCCCGAACATGAAGCAGATCTGGAACCTGAGACTGAGGGTGATGGCAAGGCCAAGGAACGGACTGCGGCTTAAAAGGGAACGAGACCAGACGACTGTCAGGCTGTCCATCAACCGAGATATGTCATGGCCAAAAAACCGAGGCCAGCGGTCGTGCCGAGAACTGTGAACATGCCTCGTTTCGCCCAAAACACCAGCGCGATCGCAATTCCCGCGATTGCCAAAAGTCGCACATCAAGGCTGCTGAAGTCTGGCCAGATAAGATCCAGAACGCCGATGCGGATCGTATCAGTTTGGCTGAACAAGACATTTATTGTGAACCAGATAGCCAGATTGAGGATCGTCCCGGCGACTGCAGCAGTAATCGCAGATAGGGCCTTGGAAAGTCGTCTGTTTCCCCGAAGTTTTTCCATCCAAGGTGCACCGGCTAGGACAAACAGAAAGCTCGGGGCAAATGTCACCCATGTTGTCATAACAGCAGCCAAAATGGCCATTCCTGTCGGTGACAAGAGGCCTTGGTTTTGCCATCCGGCAAGAAATCCGACGAACTGAGTTACAAGAATCAAAGGCCCGGGTGTGGTCTCCGCCAGGCCTAATCCGTCAAGCATTTGTCCTGCACTGAGCCAGCCCTTCGTCTCCACTGCGACCTGAGCCATATAGCTCAACAGCGCATAAGCGCCGCCGAAACTGACGACTGCCAGCACGGAGAAAAACTCTGCAATCTCAACAAGGATATGCTCCGGAGCCACAAATAAAGCGATACCCAAGGGTGGAAGAACCCATAGTGCAGTCCCGATCATAAGTGTTCTGAGTGTCTTTCGCAGAGATGGGCTATCGTTTTCTGAACGGCCTTCTGCACCCGTCAGAGGTGATGCTGTTCCAAAACCCAAGCCTACCAAGCCCGCACCAATTATGATGAAGGGGAAGGGAATGGAGAAAAAGAAAAGGGCGCAAAAGGAGCCTGTACATATTAACCAGGACAATCTGGTTTTGAGTGCTTTGGAGCCTATCCGCATGAGAGCCTGCAGGACAATGGCCAGAACACCAGCCTTGATGCCATAGAAAACGGCTGACAGAAAAGAGGTGTCCCCATAAGCCGCGTATATGTAACTGACCAACCCCATCGTGAAGGCGCCGGGTAGAATGAACAGCAGCCCGGCAATCATCCCGCCGAGAGTTCGTCCATTCAGCCAGCCGCAATAGGTTGCCAGTTGCTGTGCTTCAGGACCGGGTAATAACATGCAGTAATTGAGCGCATGTAGAAAACGTTCTTCGGACATCCACTTTCGATTTTCGACGAATTCCTGGTGCATTACCGAAATTTGGGCGGCAGGCCCGCCAAAAGACAGCAAGCCAACCTTCATTGATACACGCGTGACATCCGCAATAGACGGCGAATTGTCTCTGCCGTAGTTGGTTGAATGGTCCGAATTGCGATGTAATGACATGAAATGGCCGGTCGAAATGAAGAGATGCACGTTCGTACGGGGCCTTTATTAAAGCCGCAAGACAGATCACATTCTGAGACTGAACATTACAAAATGCTCATTTGAAAACCGAAAGCAGCATTCTTACCTCCGGTTTAGAGATAATGGCTAACGTTTTGGGCTTAGAGGTGCCGAAATGACCTATCAGACAATAAATGAAGACCGAGGCGAGCAGCGCGCTGCGGATTTGCGGAACCGGTTCCGGCAAATTACGGATACATCATTAGGACGTCGTCAGTTCGGGATCTGGCCTTCGTCCGCAGAACCGGTTGGTCGATCTTCGACGAAGCGTTGGAAACATTTTAGTGAATTTGCCGTCTGGCTTGCCATGGCAATTGTCGTGTTGTCGGTCGGGTTGGCCATTTTCTAAGACGCTCTCTACAGCAGGAACGGATAGCCGCCTTCCATTTTGAGCAGAGCGATTTTCGTTTCTGTTCCCCCGTCTCCTGAAAAACCACCCAATCCTTTTGCCGAAAGGATACGGTGACACGGGATAATAATCGGTATCGGATTGGCACCGCAGGCCTGTCCGACAGGCTGGCCGTAGGTGTTCAGTTCCTTTGCCAAATCACCATAAGTCCGCGTTTCACTGTAAGGTATCGCAAGCATCGCCTTGAAGACACCTTGATGCAGGTCGCCGCCCTTTGGGCGTAGAGGGAGGTCGAATTCCCTCAATTTCCCATCCATATAGGCAGTCACCTGAGAACACGCTTCGCGTAGTAGTGGAGTTTCTTCTTGGCTGGACTGGTCGTTCCATTGTAGTTGGGTAATGGCTCCATCTTCTTCGAAGATTGAGAGACTGCCGAGCCAAGAGTCTATCATCGCAACGGGCATATAATTCCTGTTCGTTTTTCAACGTACATGTTTGTGAGAATACACAGTTTACAGAGCTGACAATGGCAATTCTAGCCTGTGCTGTCGGTCCTTACTTTGGGTGCTTTTATAAGAAGGTCAACCGCACATGGCGTCGGAGCCGAGTAACCGTAACACCGCAACCCGTGGTGCAGTGGCAGCGCCTTTGGCAGGTATTGGTTTGATTGTAGTTGCCTGCCTTTGTTTCTCTCTCCTCGATGCTGTTGCAAAAGACCTCTCGACTAGTTTGCCTACCCTCCAGATTGCCTGGGTGCGTTTTGTCAGTCACGCTCTTTTGGCAATGGCCATGTTTCAGGTTTGGAAATCGCCACGCTATCTGAAAACGGGACGCCCTGGACTGCAGACTGTTCGAGCCGTTTGTCTGTTCGGTACAACGGTGTTTAACTTTCTTGCCTTGCGTTACCTGCAACTGGCCGAAACCATGGCAATCATGTTTGCAGCACCGTTTGTCATTACAGCTTTAGCCGGACCGTTCCTGGGAGAGTGGGCCGGACGTCGGCGCTGGGCAGCCATTATGGTTGGTTTCATTGGTGTTCTGATCGTTGTGCAGCCGGGTATGGGAAATATGCACTGGGCTGCCGTCTATTCTGTCGCCGCAATGGTGTCATATGCACTCTATGCATTGACGACCCGGCAACTGACCGCAACGGACAGCACTCCTGGAATGCTGATTATTTCAGGGATAATCGCATCTGTTGTAATGGCACCGGCAGGATTGTCCGTATGGGTCATGCCGCAAGATGCCTGGACGTGGCTGCTTCTATTGTCCACTGGCGTATTCGGTGCCGGTGGACATTACTTGTTCATTGTAGCGCACCGGATTGCACCTGCACCGGTGTTGGCTCCGTTCATCTATATCCAGATTATCTGGATGATTGCGCTTGGGTTTCTGTTTTTTGATGATTTCCCAACTCTTACGACATTGGTTGGAGCTTCGATCGTCGTCGGATCCGGGCTTTACATACTCTATCGAGAGCGGGCCAACGACATATAGGCCAAGCATCCTGAGAAATGTCGAAGGTTGACCATCTGTTGGTAATCCGTGCTTAATGAGTGTTGGACTAAAGACAGCAGATTAATTGAATTGATTGGTCGACTTGGGAGACTTGGCATGGAATTCAATCGTCGCGCGCTTCTGGGAGGAGCTGCAGCGCTCGCAGGAACTATGGCGATGCCGAACATTGCTCGCGCAAATGCTGCTGCAAATGCCTATTTTTCGGGATATGAACAAGACAACGGGTATCAATACCGCCGGACGAATTTCAAGCGGATTGATCCGGTTTGGCAGCGCCAAATGGTGAAGTATTTTAGCCCTGAACCTCCTGGGACGGTCGTTGTCGATACCTCTAACCATTTCCTTTATTGGATCTGGGAAAACAACACGGCGCTTCGGTACGGTGTCGGTGTCGGCAAGGAAGGCTTCAAATGGTACGGGCGCGCTCGTATTGACCGAAAAGCCCTCTGGCCGCGCTGGGTTCCACCGCCTGAAATGCTGAAACGCCAGCCAGATCTGCCACGCAAGGTCGATGGCGGTGCCGCGAACAATCCGCTAGGACCACGTGCGCTATATCTTTATCGCGATGGCGCGGATCTTGGTTATCGGCTGCATAGTACGCTGGAACCGTGGAGTATTGGCCGGGACGTTTCAAGCGGATGTATCCGCATGTTCCCGGAAGATGTGATCGATCTTTATCAGCGATGCCCGAAGGGGACAGGCGTTCTTGTGTTGGAACACCTTGGAGCCAGTGCCGGATGAGTCTGGCACAGAATTGCTGAGTGGAATGGGGGCTTTCTTGAAAAACTATATTGGCCAGATTGGCCGCGGCATTTTTTTGACCGCGATATGTGGGGCTGTGCTTGCAGGGTGTAACACGGCCGGTGATCTGTCTTCACCAGACGTGACGAATGCTCCGGCGACAGGGTTCGGAAACATCGGACCCGGATCAGAAGAAGAGTTCATCATCAACGTTGGGCGCCGGATCTATTTCAGCAATGGATCTTCGACAGTATCTGATGAAGCGATCATGACGGTCGACAAACAGGCTGAGTGGCTCAAACGCAATCCGAAATGGTATGCGAAAATTCAAGGTCATGCGGATGACTCCGGAAGTGAGTCTGCGCAGAAAACTCTCTCCACAAAAAGAGCGAATGCCGTTATGGCAGCGTTGGTCAAACGCGGTGTGAATCCGAAACGCTTGTGGGCCAAGGGATACGGTATCGAGCGCCCGGTTACGGATTGTGATGAAGTGACCTGTAAGTCCCAGAACCGGAGAGTTGTCGTAAATCTGCGCGAAGAATTCGGCGATTGATTGGTGGGGCGAAATTAGACGAAATGACTGTATACGGAACCTTCAGGCGGATATAACAAGAACGTCTGAAGGTTCTGCTATCTGAGAACAGTGAATGTCTGAAGACAAAGAAAACGAGCCTCATGAACGAGGCTTGCCGCCAAAGCCCGGAAAACGGCTTACCCTTGGCCACATTGCAGACCAGCTCGGTATTTCGACGGCAACTGTTTCACTTGCTCTGAGAGACAGTCCTCTGGTCGCTGAAGAGACGCGGGCGAAAGTCAAAAGAACGGCTGAGGAAGTCGGGTATATCTATAATCGGTCGGCTGCGTCTCTTCGGACTTCACGCAGTCAGATTGTCGGTGTTGCGGTCCACGACATCCTAAATCCGTATTTTGCCGAAGTATTCTCTGCGCTTGAAGACGTTCTTGAGGAGCAGGGGCAGATGATTTTCATCTGTAACCATCGTGATGATGTGAAGCGGCAAAAAGCCTTTGTGAATACGCTTCTGCAACACCGCGCGGACGGACTGATACTGTGTCCGTCGGTCGACACATCTGCCGAAGATATCAATCGCCTTATCGATCAGGGAATTCCGGTAACTCTGGTTGCCAGAGAGGTTCCTGGCGTCTGGGCTCCCTGTGTACGTGGTGACGATGAGCTTGGGACCTATAAACTTACCAATCACCTGCTCGAACAAGGCCATAGCAAAATTGCCATGGTTGGTGGTCGGCGCGAAAGTTCGACGGGTAAATTTCGTAATATGGGTTGGAGAAAAGCCCTAAACGAAGCTGGAATTGATCCAGACACTCAGATTGACCTGCCTGAGCAGATGACGCAGGCGGATGGTCGCGAAGTTGTTCCGACAATCCTTGAGGCAAAAGAACAGCCAACAGCCGTTGTCGGATTTAATGATCTGGTTGCTTTCGGAATGATGACTACATTCCGCAGAGCCGGGGTAGAACCCGGCCCGGATATGGCAATTACCGGATACGATGATATCGATGGTGCTGATGCGCGGACACCGGCATTAACGACTGTGAATGCGCAGCCGGACAAAATCGGGCGATTGGCTGCCTTGACACTCTTGCGTCAAATTGCAGGTGAGCGAGTTCCGAACAAACCAATTGTAATAGAACCAGAACTCAGAATTCGGGAGAGCTCTCCGTCTCCAGGACAGCGATTGGCGCCGCGATTGGCTGATTAACGAAGCACCGGCTGCTTTCGGGAGCCAGTTCTTAAATCAAAGTCTCGAACAGTTTTCTGATGCTGACGGACAATCGTCAGTCTGCAAGTACCGTTTCCTGTTCAGCCTGATAAGCAATGCACTTGTTTCGACCAGACGTCTTGGCTTCGTAAAGGGCTGTATCCGCCTTTTGCATCAATGTGGAAAATTCCACATCTTCACGGGCAATCATGGCTAATCCGAAACTACAGGTGATAACTTGCTCAACATGATCAAGTTGGCATTCTTCTTCAATTCTTTTCCGAAGACGCTCACATACCAGCATGGCATCGTCCATGGCGGTGTTATGCAGGATCATGCAAAATTCTTCACCGCCAACACGGCCAAATATATCAACCGCGCGGAGCGCTCCGCCAATGATGCCAGAGAATATTTTCAACACAGCATCACCGGAAGCATGGCCATGTAAATCATTGATTTGCTTGAATCGATCGATATCCATCATCACAGCTGTGAATGTCTGTTTCGTTCGACGGTAACGCTGAACTTCTGTGCCTGCCCGTTCAAGGAATGCTCGCCGGTTCAGCGTGTTCGTGAGATCATCGATACTTGCAACGCGCTCGAGATTGATCTTGGCATCCATCAATTTCTGGTGGTCGCGCTGACGGGCGATTTCATGCCCGATCCAGTCAGCAAATTGGCGAATAATCTGTAGATCTGCGGGCGTAAATGCCCGTTTCCGGATGTCAGCGGATGTAAAGTTGATTGTGCCGTGAACTTCCCCATCAACCAGCAGAGGTGCGCCAATATAGGTCTCCAGGGCAAAGACTTCGTAGCATGGGTGCTTTGCGAACTCGGACTTAGCCGCATTTGATGTTGCGAGCGGTCCGTCGGCTTCCAGAGTGAGGGCGCAATAGGTGTCTTTCAGCTCGAAAGACATGCCGTAGGCGAGCTCACCGTTCGGGCTTTGCGCGTACATAATGTTGTAGCGATCATCAATTACATGGCTGATGACACCGAAGGATAGGTCAAAGTGCTCACATCCGAGGCGGAGAATTTCTGCTATTTTGTCTTCGTGGCCGAGTTCGCGAGTCGATGTGATCGCATAGAGTTCGGCTAGTGTCCGCTCTGTTTTCTTCCTGTCGGTGATGTCGGTGATCATCACAACGAGGCCATGGACTTCACCGTCTTCGTCAATGCGCGGATTACAGTCGAGCTGGGATTCGCGTGTAACCCCGTCGGGGAAATGGAAACAGATTTCTTCAGATGTTCTCTGGCCTGCTTGCGCCTTTTCAAACATCTGTTTGACCAATTCGCGTTCTTTCCAGGGTAGGCGATTGCGAAGACGTGTTCCAATCAACTCGTCCGACGTGCCGTTAAACCATTCGCATCCGGTCCTGTTTATGAAAACGCATCTGCCTTCGAGGTCGACTTCCGTTATCGATGCCGAGATGTTGTCCGCGATAAGTGAAAGATTTTGAAACGCAGATTCTGCCTGACCCTTGGCCAGTTTCAGTTCGGTGATATCAGCGCGAATTCCGGCAATGCTTCCGCTTCCTGTGCGTGTTTCTGAAATTCGGAGCCAGCGTCCATCGGTTAGCAATTGTTCAACGACATTCCCGTCTGCGTTATTGTGACGGTCCAATCTTTCTTCCAGCCACTCCTCGTCAGTGCTTTCTCCCGTATTGTATTGTTTCTTGGTGAGACCGTACCTGAGGATATCCTCGAACCTGTTTCCTGGAAACATGGCTGGCGCTGATGGCGCATAAATATCGCGATAATTGTCGTTGCAAATTATAAGGCGATCTTCTGAATCATAAATAGCGAAGCCCTCAGAGATGGCTTCCAACGCGTCTTCAAGCGTTACGGCAACGTCGCTGAGTTTGGACTCCAAGGCAATGCGTTCACTAACATCCCGCGCAATGAACAAAAGGCCGCGAAGGGAGTTTTCTTTGTCGAACAAGGGAGCGCTAACGACTTCGAGCGGTATCGTTGTCCCTTCACCGTCCGTGATATCGAAGGTGTAGGCTTTTCTATACCGCTGATCTTGCGGAGAATTATACAATTCCCCAATCTTTGCGTACTCGGCGGGATCAGCAAAGAAGCGTTCAGTCGTCGTGCCAACGAGATCTTCGCGCTTGGTTTTAATAAGATTTTCCATCGCTTTGTTGACAAAGACAATGTTACGATCGGCGCTTGTGATCATCACGCACTCGTTGAGACCGCCGAATGACTGTTCCAAATCCAGCGTAATGTTATTCGCCATATCTATCCCCATAACCTTGCTAACTGCAGGATTTCGAGACCATAAAATCGGTAAAAGTTTAAAAAAAAGATACGCAACGTAATTATGAGTACAATTGACACATGTATTGTCAGAATTGTAATTAAAATATTGATTGTTCTATCAATATCACTGTTGTGGTTGTTTTTTTGACAGGAAATCTTCAATCCTGTTTAGCGCGATTTTGATGTTCTCGGCAGAGTTCGCATAACTCAATCGGATGTACCCTTCGCCGAGGATGCCAAAATCGGGGCCGCCAATAACCGCGACTCCGGCTTCCTCCAACAAAGCCGAAGCGAGTTTTTTCGACTTCCAGCCCGTGTTCTTGATATTGGGATAGGCATAGAAGGCACCCAAGGGTGTTCTGCAAGATATGCCTTCAATAGCGTTTAAACCGTCCACGACGATTTTGCGCCTTGCATCAAATTCCCGAACCATGTCCCTTACGGCGTCCTGCGGTCCAGTCAGTGCTGCCAGTCCTGCAAATTGTGCAGGAGCGTTGACGCAAGACCATGCATTGACAGCAAGCTTGCGCGCTTTGTCGATGAGTTCATCCGGCCAGACAGAAAATCCCATCCGCCATCCTGTCATTGCGTAGGTTTTGGACCAGCCTTCCAGAAGGATGAGGCGATCACGGATAGAGTCAAAGGACAGCAGGGATACATGTTCCATACCGTCATAGGTCATCTGGGAGTAAATTTCGTCTGACATGATGGCGACATGCGGATGCTTTTCCAAGCCTGCCACTAGCTTTTCGATTTCTGATCTGGGAGTAACACCGCCTGTCGGGTTTGCAGGGGAATTGAGGATCAGCAGTCTGGTTTTGTCGGTAATAAGGGAAAGGGTCTCTTCCGCTGAAAAAGCAAAGTCATTTTCTTCGCGGATCGGAACGGGAACCGGATTGGCACCGGTAAACTCAATCATGGAACGGTAAATTGGAAAGCCCGGATCTGGATAAAGGATTTCTGCTCCTGGTTCACCGAACATCAGAATTGCCATGAACATTGTGACCTTGCCGCCGGGGACGACAACCACATTATCCGGGTTTGTCTCGACATCATGACGTTTCAGGAGGTCAGCTGACACAGCTTCGCGCAATGGCGCTATCCCCGTGGCTGGCGTATAGCCGTGGTGACCGTCACGTAATGCCTTGATGGCGGCTTCGACGATGTGTTCCGGTGTTTGGAAATCGGGTTGACCTATTCCGAGATTGATAATGTCTCGGCCTTGAGAGGCGAGTTCTGTTGCGCGCGCCAATACTGCGAACGCGTTTTCCTCGCCAATCCGATCGAATCCGGAAATCGTTTTCAGCATTCCTGCCTCCCAACAAACCTGTTCTTCCCGACGAAGTGTTAGCGCCTATCGGGTTCGCTTGGAAAGCGCGAAAAACCTTCAAAGCGTACGGTGCAACTAAATTGTACTTTCATTTGGGAAATTACCTCCCTGCTCTCCCATTGCCCAGCGGATATGCTTATATGTGCCGCAACGAGGCTCGCTGGTGCGGGGCCAATTGACATCATCATGCCAGGAAAGTGCGCAATGTCTGCGACCCAGGATACATCGGCTCAAAAAGCTACGTCCCAAATTCCGGTCACCGTTTTAACGGGATATTTGGGAGCCGGAAAAACCACACTTCTCAACCGGATACTGACTGAAAACCACGGTCAAAGGTACGCCGTTATCGTCAATGAGTTTGGTGAAGTTGGTATCGACAACGACCTATTGGTTGAGTCGGATGAAGAAATTTTCGAAATGAACAATGGCTGCATTTGCTGCACTGTTCGTGGAGATTTGATCCGAACCGTTCAAAACCTGATGAAGCGAAAGGGTGCATTTGACGCGATCATCGTGGAGACAACCGGTGTAGCTGATCCTGCTCCTGTTGCGCAGACATTCTTTATGGATGACGATGTTCGCGCATCGGCGAGACTGGATGCCGTTGTGGCTGTCGTCGATGCACGTCACGTTTTGCAGCGCCTGGAAGACACTGAGGAAGCTGAAGACCAGATTGCATTTGCCGATGTCATCCTGATCAACAAAACGGATCTCGTTTCTGCTGAAGAATTATCAGCTGTTGAAACCCGGATACGGACCATCAACCCTTACGCCGTTCTTCATCACAGCGAACGTTGCGGGATTGATATTGCCAAGGTTCTGGATCGCGGAGCATTTGATCTGGACCGTATTCTTTCTCTGGATCCTCACTTTCTGGAACATGGTCATCACGAACATGAATGCAGCACCGACTGTGATCACGACCATGATCATGGCCACGATCACGATCACGATCACGACCATGGCCACCACCATCATGTTGAAAATCCGCATTCGGTCAAAAGCATCTCCCTGAAAGCAGGTGATCTGGATCCGGATATGTTCTTTCCGTGGATCAATCAGATTACACAGGTTCAAGGGCCGAATATCTTGCGCTTGAAAGGCATTCTTGCATTCAAGGGTGATCCACAGCGTTATGTCATTCAGGGCGTGCATATGATCGTTGAGGGTGACCACCAGCGGGACTGGAAAGCAGACGAGCCACGCGAGAGTCGGCTTGTATTCATTGGTCGGGATCTCAACTGGGATGTCTTGAAAGGCAGTTTTATGGCCTGTGCCGTTGTACAGGGAGCGAACTAGTTGCCAACAGTTGCTCCTGTAGACGTTGACGGATTTGTTGTTCGAGCCGGTTTTTTGAATGAAACAGCATATTTTGCCTCGGGTGAAGGTGATATCCTCTTTTCCGCTGTTGGAGAAAAACGAACCAAACCTCACAAAAGTGGCCTTCTTGCTGCCGAGCCGTCGCGGGATGGGGCAAGGCTGATCTCGTCAGGCGATGATGGTTGCATTTTTGTCACGGCAGAAGACGGCTCCTCAGAACTTCTCGCAGAACGTCCCCGCAAGTGGATTGATCTCATCGCCAGTGGCCCGTCAGGCGCAATTGCATTTGCCAGCGGCCGAACAGCTTGGGTGCGCCTCAGCGATGGCAGTGAAAAGGAATTTGCCCATGAACGGGCCGTCGGCGGGTTGGCATTTGCACCCAAGGGCTTGCGGCTGGCTGTGTCCCGGTATGACGGGGCGACGCTCTGGTGGGCAGGAACTGAAGGCGCGCCGGTCGAAATGACCTGGAAAGGTGCCCATCTCGGCATCAGCTTCTCACCTGACGGCAAATACCTGGTGACATCCGTTCAGGAAAACGCGCTGCACGGCTGGCGGTTGTCGGATTCACAAGACATGCGCATGACCGGATATCCTGGCAAGGTCAAATCCTTCAGTTGGTCCTTTAAAGGGCGGTATCTTGCAACATCCGGAGCAAACGCTGCGATCCTTTGGCCATTTTTTGGCAAAACCGGACCGATGGGGCAAGCGCCTCTTCAGCTTGGCACGCGCAGTGACGTGCTGGTAACTGCGGTGGCATGCCATCCGAAAGAAGATGTCGTTGCGATCGGCTATCAAGACGGCATGGTCATGATGAGTCGGTTCGAGGATAATGCAGAGGTCCTCCTGCGTCGTCCGGGAAGCTCGCCAGTGACGACCATGGATTGGGATCCGGCAGGAAACCGACTGGCGTTCGGTTCTGAAAGCAGTGAGGCCGGTATTATTTCTCTGCAAGACTAAAAAGTTATCTGTCAGCATTTTAGATCAAACATCCGTGCAAGCCGCTTGGGCGGAGTGAAAAGGAATTCGAATGGACGCCATTACCCGGATGCGATGTTTTATTCAGGTCGTGGACTCCAACGGATTTTCTGCAGCGGCTCGCGATATGGGACGGTCAAAAGCGCTCGTCTCCAAATATGTTGGTGAATTGGAAGATGAACTTGGAGCGCGGCTTCTCAACCGGACGACCCGGCAGGTTTCCCTCACTGAAGTTGGTGAATCCTATTACAAGGAGGCCACCGACATCCTACAACGGATTGACGATCTGCAGGCTTCGGTTCAGTCATCCCATCAGGAAGTGCGAGGAAGGCTGCGTGTTTCTGCTCCGCGATCAGCTGGCGATAGCATGCTCAACAGGGCAATGATGGAGTTTCTTGTCCGTTATCCGGAAGTCAATCTGGATCTTAGACTGGAAGATCGGTTTGTAGATTTGGTCGAAGAAGGCTTTGATCTTGCAGTTCGTGTTTCCCAACTGGAAGATTCCAGCTTGATTGCCCGCAAGATTGCGCCATTCAGAACTGTGGTCTGTGCTAGCCCAAAGACTATTGACACCTTTGGCGCTCCCAACACTCCGGCGGATCTGTCATCGCGGCCATGTATTATCGACACCAATTACCGTTTCAAGCAGAACTGGGCGTTTGAAAACAACGGAGAACGGATCTCGGTACCTGTCAAAGGACAGCTGGAGGTCAACAGTGCGGCAGCCTCCCGGGAAGCAGCCCTGAACAATCTGGGTTTTTTGAGAACGCCATTATTCTTCGTCTCAAAAGACATAGAAGACGGAAAGCTCACCGTATTGCTGGAACGGTATGAAGAGCCAATGCGCGGGATCTATGCCGTCTATCCGCATAAACGCCATTTGACCGGAAAAGTCCGTGCCTTTGTTGATTTTCTGGTTGCATGGTATGCGGGTGTTAATGACCCTCGCTAGATTTCAGGTAGTGTTGAACGCTGCTGTCTTGGTAATTTTGCGCATACTTCTGCACAGGCAGATCACATAATTTTTGTTTTATTGGTCTAAGTGACGTTTGCTGCTTGATAACTGATCAAAGCATCCACACACTCTTCTTATGAGTAATGCGAAAGAGCAAATTGCTGCCGGCCTTGAGCAGGTCTTCTGGAACAGGGGATTCTCAGATCCAAGTGTTCCGGACTTGCGTGCCGGTGTTGGCGTGAGTATGCGCACCCTCTACCGTTATTTTCCTTCACGTGAAGCCATGATTCTGGGTGCTCTAGAATACCGGCATCGTCGTTATCTGAGTTATGTTCGTGAAGGTGTCGTTGAGCCCGGACTTGCAGCGACAGAACAACTCTTCGACAAGCTTGGTGGATGGATGCATCTGACCGCTGGCAAGGAGTGTTTCTTTCGCCAAGCCATGGCAGCCAATCCCGACAGTTTGGAAATAGAAATAACTGTAAAGCGTCACAAAGCCGAACTTCTGGCGTTCTTCGGAGAACTCAGTGGCCATATGAACTTCGCTTCAACGCTTTATTTGCTGCACGAAGGTGTCACCGCCAGTTATGCCGAACTGGGTGAAGGGGCCGTTGAAGACGCAAAGCTGATGGTTCGCCAGATGTTCAAAACCGTAAATGAGACTTTGCTTTCCTGACATTTTGACTGGATTCTCATGATGTCGGCAGTTCATGCTGCCGCCATCATCTCGATCATTGTAACTCAAGGTGTTTGTTCAAGCAGATTTTGTCTTTGCCAGACGTTCTTCGGCCAGGCGATCGGCAATTTGCTCTGGTGTTTTGTTGTCGCGTTCAGCGCGCTCAAATATTTTTCCAAGCGTTTCGCCAATGGCGATGGTTTTTTCCCGAACCAGGCTGTCGTCACTGCCAGGGGTTGCCAAGGCAATCGAGATTACGCCACCGGCGTTGATGGCGTAATCAGGCGCGTAGAGAATGCCGCGTTTTTTCAGCGCAAAGCCGTCAGCAGGCGTTTCCAGTTGGTTGTTGGCGGCACCTGCAACGATCCTGGCCTGGATATGTGGAATGCTACGCGCATTCAGACCGGCGCCGAGAGCGCAGGGAACAAAAATGTCTGCCTCAACTCTGTGGGCTTCGGATGGATCAACCGCTGTTGCACCAAATTCTTCAATGGCTTTGAGGACTGCAGGTGCGTGTATGTCAGAAACGATGAGTTTGGCGCGTGCGACATGAAGTTGACGAGCAACTTCATAACCGACATGACCAAGGCCTTGAACCGAGATCGTCATATTTTTAAGATCCATGGCACCAAAGACATGTTTGGCGGATGCTTTGACGCCTTCAAAAACCCCCAGCGCAGTATAGGGCGACGGGTCACCAAGTCCTGTAGCATTGGTTCCCCGAACATGGGCTGTGTGACGGGCGACTGCTTCCATATCACTTGGTGAAACGCCGACGTCTTCCGCAGTGATGTAAGTGCCTGATAGACGCTCAACATGGCGACCAAAGGCTTCCATCATTTCGGTTGTTTTATCTTTGCGTGGATCAGCAATGATCACCGCCTTGCCACCGCCCAAATCAAGACCTGCCAGAGAGTTCTTGTAAGTCATGCCTCGAGACAGGCGAAGCGCATCATTGAGCGCATCAGACGGATTTTCATAAGGCCAGACACGGCAACCACCGAGTCCGGGCCCCAGTTTTGTGTCATGCACGGCAATTATCGCCTTCAGGCCACTTTTTTTATCTTGAACAAAGACAACATTTTCATGGTCGTTCAATTCCGGATGGTCAAAGACGGCACCGTAGTGAACTGTAGAATGCAAGGCGTTCATCGCTGACTCTTTTCGAAAAGAAATGTGTTTCCGTATATATTGTGCGTAAATATGGGAAATATGTGCTTATTATTCTCTATTTGTATGAAAATCGGGTGAAATTATTCCAATCGCATGTGATGTGAGGTAAATAATTGTTGTTGTGCGTATTGCGGCGCGATACGGCATCAGTCATTTTCTCGCCGTGTTCTGCCGCCAGAGAAACCGCAAGTGTTGTGTAAATGTATTACATTGCCGGGAATGGGGATGCGTGTGTTCGGGAAGTTTACCTTAGATCGAATGAAGCCGTTGTTTGAAGCCAAGCAGCTATTGATAGCGCTTGGTTTTCTGGTGAGCGCCGCTGCTGGTGTTTACGCCCATCCGCATGTGTTTATCGAAGCGCGCTCTTCTCTTGTTTTTGATGACAATGGAAAGGCAGTTTCTGTTCGGCACGTGTTCCGGTTTGACGATGCATTTTCAGCGTTTGCGATCCAGGGCTTCGACAAAAACGGAGATGGGGTTTATTCCCGCGATGAGCTCAGCGAGCTGGCTGATGTCAATATCGAAAGCATGGCTGACTTCGGCTATTTCACTTTTGGCGACAACACACGGATAGAACTCGATTTCGGAGCGCCGACTGATTATTGGCTCGAAGTCGCCACCGTTGAGCTTGAAAATTATTGGGTCATGAAACCCGAGGACTTTGAGGCCATCCGGGAAGACATCGATAGAAACGGCGGGTCTGTTCCTGAGGCGGTAGACCTTCTTGAGTTGCATTTTACCTTGCCGCTGAAGGATGCAAGTGATGCGGCCAACCCGATTACGCTGGATGTCTATGATCCGACCTATTATGTTGATTTCCGGTTTGCCAGTGCGGAAAGTGCGCTTGGCACGGTCAATGCACCTGGAACATGTCAGATTACGCGCAAGGTCCCGCCGCCACTCGATGATGTGACTGCCTATGCACTTTCGCAAATTGGCCCTGATCAGCGCGATTTGCCTCCTGAGCTGCAATCAGCAGCTGCCACACAAGTCAATCAGATGATCGTTAATTGTGCTGCTGTCGCGAGCGGAGGTTCAGTGGATGCAATCAGTACTTCAGAAAAACCGCTGTCGTCTGAAGGTGATGCAATTGGCAATGTCTCTCCGAAGGCATCTGCTGCAGCCGTTAATGAAGTTGAGAGTTCTGCTTCCTTAGAAACGGATACTGAGCTCTCTGTTCAGGTCAGTGTTTTTGATCAGGTGTTCGGCACGATAGCCCTGATGCAGAAGGACTTTTACCAGAAGCTTGTCGCGAGCCTGAGGTCTTTCCGAAGCAATCCGAATGCGTTCTGGTTGCTGGTGGGTTTATCCTTCGCTTATGGCGTCTTTCATGCTGCTGGACCGGGGCATGGCAAGGCCATCATCACGTCCTATGTCCTGGCCAACAATGAAACGCTCAAAAAAGGTGTGATACTGTCTTTTGCGTCGGCTTTTGCTCAAGCCGTGACGGCTATAGTACTCGTCGGAGGAATGGCTGTCGTTTTCAATCTGACGAGTATTGCGATCCAGGAAACAGCCCGTCTGTTTGAAATAGGCTCTTATGTCTTGATTACAGGGCTTGGTGGCTGGTTGTTATGGCAGAAAGCAGTCCGGCCGATGCTCAGTTCAGTCGCTGCGCGACTTGGCAATGAGCAAGTCGCCTTTGCTGGACCAACTGGTCATACTCATGATCATAACCACGATCACCATCATCACGATCACACAGTCGGTCCGGATGGTGTTTGCTCAACATGCGGACATGCACACGCACCGACGCCGGATATGGTGCAGGGGACAATCACTGTCCGACGCGCACTCTCGATCATTCTTGCGGTTGGTTTGCGCCCATGCACTGGTGCTCTTGTGGTTTTGGTTTTTGCGCTTTCACAGAACATGGTTGCAGCCGGTATTGCATCTACGCTGGCAATGGCAGTCGGAACCGGGATTACAGTCGCATTATTGGCTGGACTGGCGGTCACTGCAAAGGATCTGGCTGTCCGACTATTCGGCGAGGGCAGTCCTATGGCGGTGAAGATTCACAGAACTATCGAAATTCTGGGCGCAGCATTTGTTTTTGTTCTTGGGGCAACACTGCTAATTGCCGCTGTCGGTTGGGGATAGCGTTTCCGTTTCGTATCTGCCCGGTGCCGTTACAAGCCAAGTCGTTTTTCCCGATAGGCTCTGGCAGCATCACCGAAAGCTCCAAAGAGTTTCTTTGAAGGCCCATCCGTCATGACCCAGTACTCCGGATGCCACTGTGTGGCGAGCAGGTAGCCGGGGCTGTCTTTTACGGAAACAGCTTCAATCGTGCCGTCTTCAGCCTGGGCTTCAATGATCAGGCCGTTGCCAAGATCTCCAAGTGCCTGCCTGTGAAGCGAATTCACTTCAAAGGGTTCCGCCCCAAGGACGGTTTCCAGAGTTCCGCCGGTTGTTACTTCAACTGGATGCGCAATTCGAAACCGTTCATCCTGGCGGTCTGAAGATGGTGGGCGATGATCATTCCGACCTTCGAGATTTTGTATCTCTGTCAACAACGTGCCGCCGAGGGCGACATTCAATTCCTGCATGCCACGACAAATGGCGAAAATCGGAATGCCTCGCTCCATAGCGCGTTTCAAGAGCGGAAGTGTTGTCGAATCGCGGTCCGGATCATACGGACCATTTGCCTCGATTGGATCTTGCCCATAGAGCTGCGGATTGACATTGGAGCGTGATCCTGTCGCAAGAACACCATCCACCTGATCAAGTGCTGCATCCAGATCGAGATCCGCGCCAAGGGCTGGCAGGATCATCGGGACCGCGTCAGAACCCTTTACGATTGCCTGTAGATACGTCGATATCACGGCGTGCCAGTTGAAGCCGTCGATGGATTTGACATCGGCTGTGACGAGAACGAGTGGTTTGGTCATGATGCGGCCTGGAAAAATATCTTGGTAGTGTGCGTTCTTGGTTGATTTAGGGATTAGCGGCTACTCGAGCAATCCCAAATCTTCGGCAACCTTGTAGAGCTGAGCTGCGTTTTTATTGCCGACTTTTTCACGAAGATTCAATCGGTGAGATTCAACTGTCCGAACACTGATACCCAGTTCCTTGGCAACTTCCTTGTTCGGCTGCCCTCTCGCAATTGCAGCCAGAACCTGGCGTTCGCGATCGGTCAAGCCGTAAGGGTCTTCGACCGGCGCGGATGTACTGGCGCCGACAAGTGTCGGGCCGACCGCCGAGGAAAAATAGTAACCGCCCGATGCAACGCTGGTGATTGCCGTTATCATCTCGGTCGCCGAGATGTCTTTGAGAATGTACCCTCTGGCACCAGCCTGAACGACCCCGCGAACATATTCCGGGTTGTCGTAAATCGACAGGATCAGGACGGCAGTATCCGGTTGTTTGTTGCGGATCTGGGTGGCAGCTTCGAGCCCATTCATAACCGGCATAGAAACATCCATCAGCAAAACGTCGGGCTGGAGTTCGATTGCGAGGTCCAACGCTTCGCGACCGTTGTTTGCTTCACCAACCACTTCCAGTTCGGGGACTTTTTGCAGCCGCGCACGAATGCCGTCACGAACAAGTTCGTGGTCATCGGCAAGCAGAACGCGGATAGGTTTTGACACAATTGGTGCTGAAGGTGATTGGGCGTTCATATGTCGATCATGCAGCTATTGCAGCCAAATTGTCGAGCGGCATTTGCACCTTGATGTGCGTTCCGCCTGATGGACCTTGGCTTAATGTGAGACTACCGCCGTAAGTTTCGATTCTCTCCCGCATATTTCGGAAACCAAGCCCACCCGTTTTCGGCAAGGGACTCGGCAGTCCAACGCCATTATCCTCTACACTAAGCAAAAGATCCTGCAGGCCAACTTTCAGGGAGATATTGACTTCATTTGCATGTGCGTGACGAGAGACATTTGTCATGCATTCCTGAACAACTCGATAAAGCGCAGTCTTAGCACCCTCAGACAGGCGGCTGTGACATTGCTCGGCTGTGACATTCACCGTTATGCCGGATTGGTTCTGGAATTCCTTTCCAAGGCTTCCAAGGGCGGCGGCCAATCCCATGTCGTCAAGAACACTCGGACGTAAATCACGCGAAATTCGTCGAACTTCTGCTATGGTGCCATCCAATATGCGAAGGCATTTGGCGGCTTGTGTCTGCAGGTTAGGTGTTTGATTGGCCTCGCTGTGGATCATCTCTATGCCGTATCTGACCGACACCAGAAGCTGGGAGATACTATCATGAAGTTCCGTTGAAACCCGTTTTCGTTCCTGTTCCTGAACGTCGAAAATCCGGTTCGTCAATTCCTTCAATTTGGTGTCAGCAAAGCGTTGTTCGGAAAACCGGACACCAGCAATCATAGTACCTGCGATGATGATAGCGGCCAGTGTGATCATGAAAATAACGAAGAGAGTTTGCCGGATGCTTTGCGTAAATTCCGCGCGAATGGCGACCACTTCTTTTGCGATGTCATCGGTGTAAAGGCCTGTCCCCAGCATCCAGCCCCATTTGTCCAACAGGATTGCATAGCCCAGCTTTTCTTCGACGGACCCGGTTGAAGGTTTGTTCCAGACATATTGATGGAACCCACCACCGCCTTTGGCGGCCTGAATCAGGCTCCGGATCACAAAGCCGCCGTTATCATCCTGCAAATCCCACCAATTTCCGCCAACCAGATGTGGTAGTTTCGGGTGCACGATGTTGGTGCCGTCCAGCGCGTAGACGAAGAAATATCCGTCGTAATCAAACGTGAGATTGTGAAGGATATCCTTGACCTTGGCTTGAGCGTTTTCACGTCCGCCGGGTTCTTCCTTGTAGATTTGCTCAATGGATGTCAGAGCGAGACTGACATAGTTCCGAATTTCCTGTCGTTTAGACGCCAGAATACGCTGCTCAATCGACTGTGTTTCAGTGTCAATGAGGGTGCGTGATTGGTAATAGGTGACGCTACCGATCAAGAGCGATACTGCAATCAGCGGGAGTATCGTGATGAGTAGCAATTTAGTCTTAAAAGTCACCAGTTTGGCCCTCATGTTGCGCTAACAGTCGGTATTATCAGGTTCTCTTACGCGCCGCTCAGTAGAACTACTGAGAATTTGCGCATAACCACGAATAGCGTCGCTGCCATTAGGTCATCTAGACATACGCCGAGATCGGTGCAAATGTGTGCTCCGGTCCGATATCGGGTCCGTTTAGGGAGGAATCTAATGGATCGTCGTTCATTTATCAAAAAAGCTGGCCTTGGCGCCGGTGGTATTGCTGCAGGTTCTGCGCTGGCTGCTCCGGCAATCGCTCAGGGCGCAACAGACATGGTTATTGTGTCAACCTGGCCGCGGGATTTCCCGGGTCTTGGTATCCCGGCACAGCGTCTTGCAGCTCGTATTGCTGAGCTGACAGAAGGCCGCATCAACGTTCAGTATTTTGCTGCTGGCGAACGCGTTGGCGCATTTGACTCTTTCGACGAAGTTGCTTCCGGTAATGCTCAGGCGTACATCGCTGCTGACTATTACTGGAAAGGTAAGCACCCGGGTTGGGCTGCATTCACCGCTGTGCCTTTCGGTCTGACTTACACCGAAATGGATGCTTGGATTAAGTACGGTGGCGGCCAGGAACTCTGGGACGAAATCGCTGGCGAATTCGGCCTGAAGAACTTTGCTTGTGGTAACACCGGCGTTCAGATGGGCGGCTGGTTCAACAAGGAAATCGAATCTGCTGATGATCTCAAAGGTCTGAAGATGCGTATTCCAGGTCAGGGCGGCGACGTTCTGGCGAAACTCGGAGCGTCTCCGGTTTCCCTACCTGGTGGTCAGATTTATGAAAACCTTGTATCCGGCGCGATCGATGCAACTGAGTGGGTTGGTCCGTTCAACGACTACTTCATGAAGTTCTACGAAGCAGCCAAGTACTACTACTGGCCGGGCATGCATGAGCCGGGCGCACAGCTCGCCATGGGCATGAACGAAGCTTGGTGGTCAGGTCTTTCCAAAACAGATCAAGCAATCATTCAAGCTGCCTGTAACGAAGAAAACGCGCGCACGATGGCAGAAACCAATGCCAACAACGGTGTGTATCTGAAGCGTCTTCTTGACGAGCACGGCGTAGAGCTGCGTGAATTCAACGACGAAATCTACGACGCATTCGGTGAAGCAGCTCAGGAAGTTCTGGAAGAAGCGATGGATCATTCCCCGCTCTCCAAGAAGATCTTCGAAGGCTTCATTAACGCGCGTGGCGAAATCGGTAGCTGGATGGCGATTTCCGATGTTGCATACAGCAACAAACGGAACCGCGTTCTGGGTATTCCGGAATAAGTCGCAAGACTTCACGAAGGGACGGAAGCAATTCCGTCCCTTTTTTCTATCTAAAAAAAAGACATAAAGGCAGCGCCACGATGACGGCCTTGGACAACGTTCAAGACGGCACGCATGCCACCCATTCCGGTTCAGTATCTTCCCCGGAGAGTGCCCGCAAATTCCGCCTGTTTGGTTGGGGTGTGCTTGCGCTCATGGCTGCGTTTCTGCTCAACAACTATCTGAATTACTGGCAAGACCTTCCCGGTGTAGCACCGATTTTCGGCGGCCCGGCCAATGGGTCATTGCCAATTTCGTGGTCCTGGTTTCAGTTGGCGCTTTATGTTGGTTTCCTGATTGTAGCGGCTGCCTATGTGGTCCGCAGCGATCAGACGTCCCTGCGCCAAGACAGTATCCGGATCAGCGATATCAATGCCTTTTTGATACGGGCTGCGTTTTTCGCGGTCCTGATCGTCGGTCTTGTCGATGCGGTGATTTCGTTTATGCGTGTTGAGGGCATGTTGGCTGCCGTTGTTGGCGAAGGGTTGGCTGAAGATCTGGGCAAATCCCGCTTCCGGGGCGGATACATTCATATGCCCTTGATCGGTTTGTCAGTCCTCATCGCTGCATTTACCAGAACACTCGGGTTTACCTGGTTGGCGCTATTGGTGGTCGGTGCCGAGCTTTTGATCGTAATCGGCCGGTTTGTCTTTTCTTACGAACAGGCGTTTCTGGCGGATCTGGTTCGCTTTTGGTACGCCGCGCTGTTTCTTTTCGCCAGTGCCTACACCTTGAAAGAGGAAGGGCATGTGCGCGTTGATGTGTTTTTCGCTGGCCTGGCCACAAAGACCAAAGGTTATGTCAATGCCGTTGGTTCGGTGGCCTTGGGCATGTCATTGTGTACGGTCATTCTCGTGATTGGCATGGGCGGTAAACAGAACATCATCAACAGTCCAATCCTCAGCTATGAGACAACGCAGGCCGGGTTTGGCCTTTATGTGAAATATCTTATGGCCGGGTTCCTGGGTGTGTTTGCCGTTTCCATGATGGTCCAGTTCGTGTCCTATTTCCTGGATGCAGTTGCCGATATTCGTGGTGAACCGGGCGGCCGGGACCACGATAATCACTCCGTTCAATAGAGCCTGACGAGACCGCTTGATATGGAACTCTTTTTCCTTCTTCTCCTGGTAGTCCTGATGGCTTTCGCGCTTGGGTCCGGTTTTCCGGTCGCTTTCGCGCTTCCAGGTTCTGCTATTCTCACCATCGGCATTGCAGCTGGTTCGGGCTATCTGTTTGGCGACGGAACCGATGCTTTCTTCTCCCATGGCGGGCCGGGTCAATGGCTCAGCGCGGGGGTGACAAACTTCCGGGGAATCTATTGGGAGGCTGAACGAGATACGCTCATAGCCATCCCGTTGTTCATTTTCATGGGGATCATGCTGCAGCGGTCCAAGATCGCTGAAGACTTGCTGGTCACAATGGCTCGCCTGTTTGGGCCTGTTCCAGGTGGTCTCGGAATTTCAGTAGTTTTTGTCGGCGCACTTCTCGCAGCCACAACAGGTATTGTTGGTGCGACCGTTGTCGCTATGGGTCTGATCTCACTGCCAGCAATGTTGCGCAACAATTATTCGGTGCCGCTGGCAACTGGTACGATAGCCGCTTCTGGCACACTGGGTCAGATCATTCCGCCGTCAATCGTTTTGATTATTCTTGCTGACCAGCTGGCAAGTGCCGTTGATCAGGCCGGATCGCTGCGCCAATCGCTTTACAAGGCCAGCACCGGCGAGCTTTCCATGCCGTCGGATTTTGCTGTTGTGTCGACCAGCGCCGGTGAAATGTTCCTCGGAGCATTCTTGCCGGGCCTCGTGCTTGTCGGTCTCTACATGCTGTTCATTCTCGGGTTTGCTTTGCTTAATCCAAAAGCAGCACCGGCTGTCCATGAAGAAGGTACATTTACCCGAGAGTTTGCTGGTAAAGTTGTCATCACGCTTGTACCGCCGCTGTCTCTGATCTTCCTGGTTTTGGGATCTATCATTGCCGGTGTTGCGACAGTGAATCAGGCTGGTGCGATTGGTGCCGTTGGTGCCATGATCATGGCGGGCTATCGACTGCGCGAAGGCAGCCGCGGCGCATACACACCCGCGATCCTGGCGATTATTGCCTTGCTTGGTCTCGCCATGGTGATCAGCTTTATTGGCGCGGTGAACATCAAACTGATCCAGACTAGTCAGGATCTGCTTGGACTGGTGTTGGCCGTGATGGCGGTATCGCTGCTGCTGATCGCAATCTGCTGGTCTGGTTGGCGAACGCTCAAATTTGAGAATACTTTGCGCGGGGTCATGGTGGAAACCGCCAAAACGACATCGTTGGTATTCATCATCCTGCTTGGCGCTGCCATGCTGACATCAGCTTTCCGCGCGTTTGGCGGAGAAGAGCTGGTCAAGGACTTCCTGCAAGGTTTGCCCGGTGGTTTCTGGGCTCAATTCCTGATCGTCATGCTGGTGATCTTTATCCTCGGCTTCTTCCTCGATTTCATCGAGATAGCTGTGGTGGTTGTGCCGATTGTAGCTCCAATCTTGCTGGCTGATCCGTCTGCCAACGTGACTGCTGTATGGCTTGGAGTCATGATTGGTCTGAACATTCAGACGTCATTCCTGACACCGCCCTTCGGGTTTGCGCTCTTCTATCTGCGCGGTGTGGCCCCAGCGGTGGTCAAAACCATCGATATGTACAAGGGCGTTATTGCCTTTATCGGTCTTCAGCTTGTGGCACTGGCGATTGTTGGCCTCTATCCGCAATTGGTAAACTACTTGCCGAACCGGTCGACACTGTTGTCAGAGACAGCACCGCCGCCGAAAAACCCGCGTCTCCAATACTGCATGGAAACTCTCGTCTATGAGGATTTTCAGACAAATGGGGACAGCATTCTTTCAGCGATCCAGAAAGCTGAAAGCATCGACATGAGCTATCTGCCGAAAGATGTGCAAAAGGACATGGCCAGTGCTTTTGAAAAAGCACGTGAAGCCATACCGCTGATGAAGGCAATCAAGGATGCCGAGGCAGACGTCGAGGCAGTGTCTGACGCCTATCGTCCAGTTCATAGTCAGGTTCGTGCGCTAGAGCGCGATGCCCGCCGATTGGATGAGACGATTGAGGGATTGGAAGTGGTGGTCAGCCGGTCCGGTGGAACCGGCATCTACACCGCTGAACAGGGCGAAAAAGCGCAGGCACAGATTGGGCAATTAACCGCTGAACGTGACGGCCTTCTGGCCGAAATTCCGAACGATTGGGAAGCGACCTATGGCACCTTCTCCAAGGTTCAGAAAGTCGAGAACAAGGCTCGGCTGACGTACCGGAAAACCGTTGATCAAGCCTACGAGCCAGTTCTTGAGCTGAAGGCAATCTTGTCTGATGCTGATCTCGTTGCGAGTTTTGAAACGGAATTTGAAGCTCTGAAAGGTCAGATTGCCCAGCTCGAGCCAAAAGCTGCGGTCGATACGATTGCCGCTATGCGGTCGAAGGTCGGCGAAGCAGAAGGTACTAGCGATATTCGCAAAGGGCTGTCGGCTGCGCGCAAAATCATGCGCAGTAAGAAGCCGGATGCGGAAAAGGCAATTGCTGAAATCGACAAGTCGATTGCGGCTTTGAAAGCTGATCTCGAATGGCGACAGAAAGCTTCACAGGAGTTACTGCCGGTGCTCGCAGAGTTCGACACTGCAATTGCCAACAATATCGGCCTGAGACAGCAAAGCCGTATTCCGAACGACATGGCGCTCGATGTTGCAGCATGTTTGTCGCATCATAGGGATATTTCGCTGAGCTTCTAAGGAAGCGCAAATAACGAAAAAACGGGGAGGATGACCTCCCCGTTTTTGTGTGTGCTTCTGATTGATTTCAGATAAAAATGGCTATGTGGTCCGCCACAATTCTAACTTGGTCAGCGAAATATCATGACCATTTTACATCGCAGGCCAACATGTAGCCGGAACCGTAAATCGTCCGAATATGCGCCGGCTCGTTTTTCCGATTGAGCTTTTTACGTATTCGGGAAATCCGGACATCTATGGATCGATCAAGGCTTTCGTCACGCCCACCGTGCTCCAGAAGATAGTCCCGCGTCAGAACACGTTTTGGCGCTCTCAGAAGAGCCTCAAGCAAAGTCGCTTCGCCAGTCGACAAAAACGTTTCTTCCCCTTCGGGCGAAGTCAGGCAATGAGATGAAGGCAGGTAAGACCATCCTTCGAATTGAGCGCCTTCAACAGAGACCGATGGTTTTCTCTGCTCTGAAGATCGACGGAGAATGGAGCGTATCCTGGCGACCACTTCGCGCGGATCAAAGGGTTTGACGACATAATCATCAGCGCCAAGCTCCAGGCCCATCACCCGGTCTGTGGAATGGCTTCTTGCAGACAAGACAATAATTGGAACGGATGACTGGCGCCGTATCTCGTTGATTAGGGCCATGCCTTCCATGTCTGGAAGGCCGAGGTCGACAATGCAGGCGTCAGGTGTTTGGTCTCTCAGCGCCTCAAGCAAATCACGCGCTGTCACAAAGACATGCCCTTCAATGTCAAACGGCTCCATTGCTTCCAGCAAAAGTTGGCCGATTTCCGGTTCATCGTCGACGATGAAAGCGGTTTTCTTGGTCGCGGATACCGAGTGTGTCTGCAAAATCAGGCCTCTGATGCCTCGTTAGAGAATCTTTTGTATGGTTTTAGCGAGTTGAACATCACCAAATGGTTTTGCCAGAACCGGGAATTCGCAGTTTGCGGTTTGATCGGTCAGTGATGACCAATCGGCATAGCCTGTCATTAATGCGATTCCAAGGTCTGAACGTTCCTTGTGTATCTCCCGCGCAAGAGCCAGTCCATTTAGCTGTCCGGGCATAATGATGTCGCTCAGGATACCTCTAATCTCCGGCAAGTCTGTTGCGAGCTGACGTGCATCTTCTGCACTCTCCGCTCGCAAAACAGCATACCCGAGATTTTGGAGCTGATCAGCAACAGTGTCTGCGACATTGTGGTCATCTTCGACCAGAAGTAACAATTCACCCTGGCCTCGCTCTGGAAGCGTTTCGCCAGATTCTGCATCCAAACCAATGCCTGCAACTTTCTGGAGTGGAAGATAGATTTTCAGGGCAGTGCCGTTTCCGGGTGCGCTTTTGACTTTAATTCCCCCACCAGATTGCTGGATGAATCCATAAACCATGGAAAGCCCGAGGCCGCTGCCAGTACCGAAATTCTTAGTTGTAAAGAATGGCTCGAAAATGCGCAATTTGGTATCTTCGTCCATGCCGACACCGGTGTCTTGGACTGTTATGCAAGCATAATCGCCAGATGGTAGTCCGATCTCATCGGTGTCATTGTCATCCAGATGCGCAGATTTGAGCGTGATTGTCAGCGTTCCGCCATCCGGCATCGCATCACGGGCATTGAAAGCCAGGTTGATCAGGGCCGTTTCCATCTGCGGCGGATCGATGCGCGCGCCGATAGAGGTATCGTCAGCGTCTGTTTCCAGCGAAATCGTCGAGGGCAGAGAGCCTTGGAGAAGGGTCGCGGCATTCTCAATCAAGCGTGTTAAGGGCACTGTCTGCGGATCAATGACTTTGCCGCGGCTGAAGGCAAGCAGACGCTGAATGAGTTCTGATCCGCGTTTGGCTGCCTCCATCATGGGTGTGAGCTTGCTGTCGAGCGTGGTTTTATCCAGTGGCGTTTGCATCCGGCTGAGAGAGAGCAGGTTTCCCATGAGAATCGCGAGTAGATTGTTGAAATCGTGGGCCAAACCTCCTGTCAGTTTACCGACAGCATCCATGCGCTGGGACTGAACTAGAGCTGCTTCCGCTGCTTTTTGATCGGTTGCGTCCAGCGACAGAACAAATATTCCAAGTGTTCGACCATCCACAGTCATGTCAGGTATCAGTGTGGAGCGCATATAGGCAGTCGTGCCGTCAGGCCGGTTACGTTGATACTCATAACTGACAGCGTTGCCCTTAAATGCACGCTTGATATGCGGTTCGATCTCCAAAAAAAGATCCTCACCGACAACTTCTGTTGCACTGCGGCCGGCAATCGATGCAACAGACTGACTGAACCAATCCGCATAGCGTCGGTTGGCGAACCTGAAGACAGGGCCCGGAGCAAGATAAGCAATTAGTGCCGGAATATTGTCTGTGACCAGCCGCAGCCAATCCTCGCTTTGCTGTAAGGCTCTTGTGCGTTCCTCGACAGTCCGTTCGAGTTTCTTCTGGCGTTTTCTTTCTTCGGTCACATCGGAATAGATAGTTACGAAACCGCCTTGTGGCAGCGGAGTACCGGACACGGCTATGATCTGCCCGTTAGGTCGAACTCGTTCAAAATAGTGGGGTTCAAACAGTTTTGCGCGTTCAATCCGCCGTCCGATTTTTCCCTCAATGTCGCCTGAGCCATATTCGCCGCGCTCTGCATTGACGCGAATAAATGCTTCCAGATGTGATCCTCGTTGGACAATTTTCGGAGGCATATCGAGCATGTCGTATAGCCCGCGATTCCACGCAACCAGCCGAAGGTCACTGTCAAAAACAGTGAAGCCCTGGTTGATATGGTCGATAGCAGCCTGAAGCAAATCGAGCTGTGTTTTGAGTTGTTGTGTCTCCTCCATGGCCGGGAGACTAAGCTCCGAAACCCGCTTTGGCTACCGGGTAGTTTCGCAGGTGCAGCGTAGATGAAACATTTTGACATGATTGGCACATACTGGTGCAAACCCGCCTCTCTAGCGTGATGCTTGTCGAAGATGTCTTGGTCACGGCTTTCATCCTAAACCAAAATAGAGGTTGAACGGATGGACCACTGGCTGTTTCATGTTTGATGAGAATACGACCTCGGAGAACCGAGGCGCTTCTAAGGGAAGAAACATCTATGGTTGGGTCGGTCAGCGCGTCACCGCGCAATGATGACACGTTTCCGAAGATCCTTATGCATAACGCAAAGGTTTTTGGAAATCGGACAGCGTTCCGTGAAAAGGATCTTGGGATCTGGCAGAGCTGGACCTGGTCTGAGGTGCAGGAAGAAATCCGTGATTTGTCGATTGGCTTTCAGTCTCTCGGTCTGAAAGCTGGAGACAAGATCGCTATCGTTGGAGCCAACCGGCCCCGACTCTACTGGGCGATGGTTGCTGCGCAGGCGATAGGTGCTGTCCCGGTTCCCGTTTATGCCGATTCAGTTGCCGAAGAGATGGTTTACGTTCTCGGTCACGCGGAGATAACTTTTGCAGCGGTTCAGGATCAGGAGCAGGTTGATAAACTGCTCAGCATGGCGGACGAGCTGCCAACCCTCAAACACATCGTGTATGATGAGCCGCGTGGCCTGCGCGACTACGATGATTCCCAATTGCACGAATATGTCTCTGTCCAAGTGAAAGGCCGCGAGCTGCTGTCAAAAAATGCAGAGCTTGAAGGTCAATGGGCGGATGGTTTTGCGGGCGGCAAGGGTAGTGACATGGCGGTCATGCTCTACACCTCCGGGACAACAGGACGACCCAAAGGGGTGATGTTGTCTTTCGACAATCTCGTTATCTCTGCCCGTAACGGCAACGCGTTCGACAATCTGAATGAAACCGAAGAAGTCGTTGCGTATTTGCCGATGGCCTGGATTGGCGATCACGTCTTTTCTCTCGCACAGGCATTCACTGCAGGTTATTGCGTAAACTGTCCGGAGAACATGGACACCATCGATGTTGATCGATTGGAGATAGCGCCCACCTACTTCTTTGCGCCGCCGCGTGTCTTTGAAATGATGCTCACCCAGATCATGGTGCGGATGGAAGATGCCGGTAAACTCAAGCGCTCAATGTTCGACTATTTCATGGGAGTGGCTCGTCGGACAGGTGAGAAGATCCTGAATGGAGAATCTGTCTCCTTCAAGGATCAACTGCTTTACAAACTTGGCGAGTTTTTCGTCTATGGACCACTGAAAAACCGGATGGGCCTGACCCGTTTGAAAGTCGGCTACACTGCTGGCGAAGCCATTGGCCCGGAAATTTTCCAGTTCTACAGGGCGCTTGGATTGAACCTCAAGCAGCTCTATGGACAGACCGAAGCCAGCGTCTACATCACGCTTCAACCGGATGGAGAAATCTACGGTGACACCGTTGGCAAGCCGGCTCCTGATGTCGAGCTGAAGATCGCTGACAACGGCGAAGTCATGTACCGCTCACCCGGTGTGTTTGTCGGTTACTTTAAGAACGATGAAGCGACCAAGGACACAAAAACCGAAGACGGCTGGGTTCATACCGGTGATGCGGGATTTATCGCCGACAATGGCCACTTGAAAATCATCGACCGTGCCAAGGATGTAGGCAAGCTGAACGGCGGTGCCATGTTCGCGCCAAAATACATTGAGAACAAACTGAAGTTTTTCCCGAACATCAAAGAGGTGGTGGCCTTTGGGCATGAGCGGGATAAAGTCGGTGTTTTCATCAATATCGATTTGACATCGGTCGGCTCATGGGCCGAACGGAACAACGTCAATTACGCGTCTTATCAGGAGTTGGCAGCACATCCTGACGTCTACTCCATGATTGAAAGCCACGTCGATCAGGTGAATCAAGATCTGTCCCAGGAGCCAATGATGGCCGGAGCGCAGATCAAGCGATTCCTGGTGCTTCACAAGGAACTCGACGCGGATGACGGTGAGCTGACGCGGACACAGAAAGTCCGTCGAACTTTCATTGCAGACCGGTATTCGCCGTTGATCGAAGCGCTCTATGACGGATCAGCATCCAAACACGTGCGCACAGAAGTTACATTCGAAGACGGTCGAACCGGTGCTATTGAAGCAACTGTAGAAATCAGGGACATGGAAGCTCATGAACCCGGCAAGGGAATTCAGGAGGCTGCCGAATGAACGCCTTTGTAACGGGAGAGGCGGCCATGCCAACTGACGCAGTCCAGGCTGTTGAACGTGAAGAACTTCTCAGAGTTGACAATGTTTCGCTATCCTTTGGCGGCGTGAAAGCTATCACAAACATCTCCTTTGATATTCTTAAAGGCGAGATCCGGGCGATTATTGGTCCCAATGGTGCTGGCAAAACGTCCATGCTGAATGTCATCAACGGGTTTTATCATCCGCAGGAAGGCACCATTACCTGGCAGGGCAAGGTCCGCCGGAAAATGAAGCCTTATGAGGCTGCAAGCAACGGCATTGCCCGCACATTCCAGAACGTTGCACTCTTCAAGGGCATGACCACTCTCGACAACATAATGTCGGGCCGTTCGCTGAAAATGCACAAGAACTTCTTCTGGCAGTTGATGTGGCGTGGTCCTGCTGAACAGGAAGAAATCGAACATCGCAAGAAGGTCGAGGACATTATCGACTTTCTGGAAATTCAGGCGATCCGTAAAACACCTGTCGGGCGATTGCCGTACGGACTTCAAAAGCGCGTTGAACTTGGTCGCGCATTGGCGATGGAACCTGATCTTTTGCTGCTTGATGAACCGATGGCCGGAATGAATTTGGAAGAAAAAGAAGACATGAGCCGGTTCATTGTGGATGTGAATCAGGAATTCGGGACGACCATTGCCCTGATCGAACACGACATGGGTGTTGTCATGGATCTGTCCGACCGGGTCGTTGTTCTCGATTACGGAAAAAAGATCGCAGACGGCCCGCCTGAGGAAGTTCAAGCAAGTCAGGCAGTTATTGATGCTTATCTCGGCGTGAGCCACTAAGGGGGGACCAGAATATGCTATACGATATTTTCATTGATCCCTTCGTCCAGATGTACGACATGCCGGATTTCTTCCTGCAAGTGCTCTGGGAAGGGTTTGTTGCCGGAATTCTTTATGCGTTGATCGCACTTGGTTTTGTGCTGATCTTTAAGGCTTCCGGGGTCTTCAACTTTGCGCAGGGCATCATGGTGGTGTTCGCAGGCCTGACCCTGGTTGGCCTGCACGAAAACGGTGTGCCTGCCTATTTGGCACTTGCCCTGACGATTGGTGTCATGGGAATCCTTGCTTATGGTGTTGAGCGGGTCGTGATGCGACCACTGGTCAACCAGCCGGATATCATCCTGCTGATGGCGACCATCGGTCTGACCTACTTCCTGATCGGGTTTGGCGAATTCGTCTTTGGTGGTGAGCCGAAGCAGATGATCACCGAAGAACTTGGCCTGCCGACTGGATCGACAGCGTTTGAATTCGGTGAGCGTGGTCTCGTTATTCTACAGCACATCGATATTGCAGCGGCTGTGATTGCAGTGATCATGGTGACCGCGCTTGGTATCTTCTTCAACAAGACGCGGATTGGACGAGCTCTTCGCGCTGTGGCAGATGATCACCAGGCGGCGCTGTCTGTGGGCATTTCGCTCAACCAGATTTGGGCTATCGTTTGGTTCGCGGCCGGTCTAGTGGCACTAGCTACAGGGATAATGTGGGGAGCGCGGTCCGATGTGTCGTTTGCGCTTGAGATCGTTGCCTTCAAGGCGTTGCCGGTTCTGATCCTTGGCGGGTTCACTTCCATTCCGGGAGCAATCGTTGGCGGTCTGATCATCGGCTTTGGTGAAAAGATCGGCGAACTTTACTGGGGTGGTCTTGTTGGTGGCGGGATTGAATCCTGGCTGGCTTATATTATCGCCCTGATCTTCCTTCTGTTCCGTCCGCAAGGCCTCTTCGGCGAACGCATCATCGAGCGGGTGTAAAACTATGTTCTATCGCGAAGCTGGCCAGTTCAAGACAAGCTATTCTGCGGATCAGGCACTGTTCCCGATCCGTCAGGACCGGATTGGTCTGACGGTCATCCTGTTGATTGCCTTTATTGCCATTCCGGTGTTGGCAAACGACTTCTTTCTGACGTCCATCATGATTCCGTTCCTGGTGTTTTCGCTGGCGGCAATCGGGCTGAATGTTCTGACTGGCTATTGCGGTCAGTTGTCACTCGGCACCGGTGCATTCATGGGTGTCGGAGCTTATGCAGCCTACAAACTCACCACCATCTTTCCGGATGCCAATCTCATCCTGATGATCTTGCTGTCGGGGGTGTTCTCTGCCGGGATCGGGGCTGTTTTCGGATTGCCAAGTCTACGGATCAAGGGCTTGTATCTTGCGGTGACGACTCTTGCTGCGCAGTTCTTCCTCGAATGGTGTTTCATCCGTATATCGTGGCTCTACAACGACAATGCTTCCGGTGCGATTGAAGTCCCTCAGCGCGAGATGTTAGGTGTAATCATCTCCGGCGCTGAAGCTTCGCCATTGGTGCGTTATTTCATTGTCTTGTCGATCACTGTTTTCATTGCACTATTGATGGCGAATGTGCTGCGTGGGCGCATCGGTCGCTCGTGGATGATGATCCGCGATATGGATATTGCTGCGGAATTGATGGGCATTCGCCCGCTCCAGACCAAGCTCCTGGCTTTCGCAGTCTCGTCCTACATCTGCGGTGTTGCTGGTGCGATGATGGTGTTCTTCTGGTTGAATGCAGCTGAACCTTCATCTTATTCCATCTCATTATCGTTCCAGGTTCTGTTCATGGTGATCCTCGGTGGCCTGGGCAGTCTCGGTGGAGCCTTCATGGGCGCTGCTTTCATCTGGATCCTGCCAGTGTTCCTGAAATTCATTCCGGGAGTACTGGGGATCGCTATCGCTGCAGAGACTGTCGAGCACATCACATTCATGCTCGTAGGTGCACTGATCATCTTTTTCCTGATTGTCGAGCCGCACGGATTTGCAAGGCTTTGGCAGGTCGCGAAACAAAAACTCAGGGTTTGGCCGTACCCATACTAGGGCGGCCAGCCTATTTGCCTGCCATCCGGACTTGGACCGATCCGGGGAGGAATGGCGTTACTGGTCTGGTGGTGTCGGATGGTCTGATGCCGCATGGGAGGAACATATGAAAAAAATAAAGCAATTTGCGTTGGGAACCGCTGTTGCCCTTGGAGTTGCAGTAACCGGTGTTCTGGCACCAGCTGTACAGGCTCAAGATAGCAACTATGTCCCATTGCTGACATACCGTACTGGACCGTACGCCGCATCCGGTATTCACATTGCCAATGGCATGCACGACTACCTGAAAATGCTCAACGAGCGCGATGGTGGTATTGGCGGCGTCAAGCTGGAACTGGAAGAGTGTGAGACCGGCTATAACGCCCAAAAAGGTGTTGAATGCTACGAAGCCACCAAAGGCAAAGGCGCGCTTGTCTATAACCCTTATTCCACCGGTATTACGCTTCAGCTGATCCCGAAAGCCAGCGTCGACAAGATCCCGGTTCTGTCAATGGGTTATGGCCTATCAGCTGCGGCTGACGGAAATGTATTCCCTTGGGTCTTCAACGTTCCGGACACTTACTGGGACGGTGCTTCCGTTGTCATCAAATACATTGGTGAGCAAGAAGGTGGTCTTGAGAACCTGAAAGGCAAGAAGATCGGTTACATCTTCCTGGATGCCGGATATGGCCGCGAGCCAATTCCGCTTTTGGATAAGCTGGCCGAGAAATATGGTTTCGAACTGTTGAAGTATGCCGTTCCTGGCAAGGAAATGCAGAACCAGTCTTCACAGTGGCTTAACGTTCGCCGTGATCGTCCTGACTACATGGTCATGTGGGGTTGGGGTGCGATGAACCCGACCGCCATCAAGGAAGCTGTCAAAATCCGTTTCCCGATGAACAAGTTCATTGGTGTCTGGTGGTCAGCTGGTGACGATGATGCTGCTGCTGGCGGCGACGGTGCCAAAGGCTACAAAGCCATGAACTTCTCAGGTGTTGGCAGTGACTTCCCGGCACTCAACGACATTCAGAAGCATGTAATCGGTGCTGGACTGTCTTCAACGGACGCTGAGACTGTTGGCGGCACACTGTATAACCGCGGTGTTCTGAATTCGGTCATCATCGCTGAAGGCATCCGTGCTGCACAGCAGTTGACGGGCAAAAAGGTCATCACGGGAGAAGATATGCGTGCGGGCCTTGAATCAATCGATCTGACTGAAGACCGTTTGAAAGAACTTGGCCTGGCCGGTTTTGCTCATCCGATGAAGGTGACTTGTGAAGACCATGCTGGCAGCCATCCTGTCTTTATTCAGGAATGGGACGGCAGCAAGTGGCGTCAGGTATCTGGTTGGATTGAACCAATGACGGAACTCGTTCGCCCGCTGCTCAAGGCAGCTGCGAAGGAATACGCTGAGAAAAACGCTCCGTGGCCAGCACGGACAGAACCCTGCCCGAACTAATTGGCAGCTTGCTCCGCCGCTCCTTTTGCGGCGGAGCCTCTCAGGAGAGAATGGAATGGCATTGCTGGATGTAGATAAGACCAGTTCGGAGAGTGCAGCTGAGATAGCTGAAACGATCCTTTCGGTGAACAATATCGAGGTCATTTATGATCACGTAATTCTTGTTCTGAAAGGTGTTTCGTTGACTGTTCCGCAAGGTGGAATTGTCGCGCTTCTTGGTGCAAATGGTGCGGGTAAAACGACGACGTTGAAAGCTGTGTCGAATTTGCTCGGAGCCGAACGTGGCGATGTTACGAAAGGCCATATCGTTTTTGATGGTGAAGAAGTGCAAGCGCTGTCGCCAAATGACCTGGTTCGACGTGGTTGCATTCAGGTCATGGAAGGCCGTCACTGTTTCGGTCATTTGTCCATCGAAGAGAATTTGCTGACCGGGGCTTACACTCGGACGGACGGACACAGCGCCGTGAAGGCGGACCTGGAAATGGTATACAACTATTTCCCACGGCTGCGTGAACGTCGTCAGAGTCAGGCCGGATATACTTCCGGCGGGGAACAGCAGATGTGTGCAATTGGGCGAGCTCTAATGAGCCGCCCAAAGATGATCCTTCTTGATGAACCAAGCATGGGCCTTGCCCCGCAGTTGGTTGAAGAGATCTTCGAAATTGTGCGGCAACTCAATCAGAATGAAGGTGTGTCCTTCCTTCTCGCTGAGCAGAATACGAACGTGGCGCTGAGATACGCCACTTACGGCTACATTATGGAATCCGGCCGAATCGTTCTGGATGGCGATGCAAAGTCCTTGCGTGAGAATGAGGACGTCAAAGAATTTTACCTTGGAGTCGGCGGAGAAGGACGTAAGTCGTTCCGCGACGTCAAACATTACAAACGTAGAAAGCGCTGGCTGGCCTAATAACAGGCCATATCAGTCGGAGACGACCATGAGCGACCAGGAATTTGACGCGCGTGAGCGGCAGGATGCTGCTCAGCGCGAACGGGAACTCTTTACCAAATTGCCGGCGCTATTGTGCCGAGCAAAAGAAAACGCTCCCGGTTGGGCAGCGTTGTTGGGCGAGCATGATCTCGACAATGTCACCAGCCGCTCTGCACTTGCAGACCTTCCGATCCTCCGGAAATCCAAAATGCTGGAAGAGCAAAAGAAAAATCCACCTTTTGGCGGTTTTCTGGCTGGTGACTTGTCGGGCGCAACCCGTGTTTTCATGTCTCCGGGTCCCATTTGGGAACCCCAAGCGCCGGGTCTTGATCCCTGGAACGGTGCACGGGCATTGTATGCAGCTGGTATTCGGAAAGGCGATGTCGTTCTGAATGCCTTTTCCTATCATCTGACACCTGGTGGCTTCATTCTGGATCAGGGAGCTATTGCGCTCGGCTGTACAGTTTTTCCGGCTGGTGTCGGTAATACGGATATGCAGGCTGAGGCCGTTGAACTCCTTAAGCCAGCCGGATTTGTCGGAACACCTGACTATTTGAAGGTCCTTCTGGAACGCGGTGCCGAACAAAACCGAGACATGTCTTCAATTAGGACTGCCTTGGTATCGGGCGGTGCTTTGTTCCCGGCTTTGCGTAAAGAATACGAAGACCAGGGGATCGCAGTCGCTCAGTGTTATGCAACAGCTGATCTTGGCGTGATTGCCTATGAAACATCTGCCCGGGAAGGCATGGTGGTCAATGAAGATTACATCGTTGAAATTGTCCGTCCGGGAACTGGTGAGCCGGTAGCAGACGGCGAAGTCGGCGAACTCGTTGTGACCAATTTCAATCCAATCTATCCGCTGATACGGTTTGGCACGGGTGACCTGTCCATGGTCGTGCCTGGACAATCATCATGCGGGCGCACCAATATGCGTCTTGCCGGTTGGATGGGGCGTGCTGATCAGCGTACCAAAATCAAGGGCATGTTTGTTGATCCGTCACAGGTTGCCCAGATTGTCTCAGCGCATCCGGAAGTCAAAAAAGCACGGCTCGCAGTCAGCAGGGCGGGTGCCTCTGACGCCATGACTTTGTCCGTCGAAACCGATGTGGTTGAAAATGGTTTGTCTGAAAAAGTAGCCGAAACTCTTCGTGATGTGACCCGATTGAAGGGGCAGGTCGAACTGGTGCCACCAGGAGAATTGCCGAACGACGGTAAGGTCATTTCGGACGAAAGAGATTACAGCTAATCGGTAAGCAATTGTGATCCGGACGTTTTCCTGAGCGTATTTGTCATGCCTCATTGGCCTTCGCTATGCATTGGCCTATGTATGATGGCAAATAGACTGGAAAGCTTGAGGACGCGCGCCATCCATGACTGTTCAACCGACCACGCCGCTTGCGGATCAGGTAACCGAATTTCAAAAAATGAAACTGCCGGACGATCATCCGTCGGTTAAAAGCGGCAAGGTTGGCGTGCTTTTGGTAAATCTTGGTACGCCCGATGCGACTGACTATTGGTCAATGCGTCGATACTTGCGCGAATTTCTGACAGACAAACGGGTCATTGAATGGCCAAAAGCTGTCTGGTACCCGATCCTTTATGGCATCGTCCTGATGACCCGTCCGGGCAAGTCTGGCAAAGCATATGACGAGATCTGGAACAAGGAAAAAGACGAATCTCCGCTACGCACAATCACAAGGAGTCAGTCTGACAAACTTGCAAAAAATCTTGGTGATAGCGGTGGTCGTCTGAAAGTCGATTGGGCGATGCGTTATGGACAACCTTCGATCCCGGATAAACTGAAGGCACTCAAGGATGACGGATGTGACCGGATTTTGGTCTTCCCGCTCTATCCCCAATATGCGGCCTCAACGACCGCGACCGTGAATGATGTTGTCTGCAAAACACTTATTGATATGCGCTGGCAGCCTGCGATCCGAACAGTGCCGCCCTATCATGATGACCCTGTCTATGTGAGTGCGTTGGCCAAGTCGGTTGAGCGGCATCTGGAAGGCCTGGATTTCGAGCCGGATGTGGTTTTGACATCCTATCACGGTATTCCGCAATCCTACTTCAAACGCGGCGACCCCTATCATTGCCATTGCATGAAAACGACGCGCCTGATGCGGGAAGTCATGGGATGGTCAGCTGATAAGCTTAGGGTAACATTCCAGTCCCGCTTCGGCCCGGAAGAGTGGTTGCAGCCGTATACAGACAAGACGGTCGAGCAACTTGCCAAGGATGGCGTCAAGAATGTTGCGGTGATGAATCCCGGATTCGTCGCTGATTGCTTGGAAACCCTTGAGGAAATCGCCGGCGAAGTCGGGGAGATATTTGAGGAAAATGGCGGTGAAAACTTTACCCATATTCCGTGTCTGAATGACAGTGATCTGGGAATGGGCGTTCTTGAAGCCGTTGTTCGTCGGGAACTCGGCGGTTGGATCTGATCCAACCGTCATTCTCATGATGTACTGTCCAATCTATGAACCGAAGCGTTTTACGGCTTAAGGCGCGTTCGCGGTTCTGACTGGAACAATGACGGCGTTCGTCGCATACTGTTGTCAATTCGTCTTATGTATTTGGAGTTCGTCATGCCCGTTGCAGGTTTTGATATTGTTCTGATTGGCCTATTGATTCTGGTCATTCTCGTCATATTTGCAGGGGTCAAAACGGTTCCCCAAGGGTTCAATTATACGATTGAGCGATTTGGCAAGTATCGGAAAACGCTGGCTCCTGGCCTGAATTTCATAATCCCGTTCATTGACCGTGTTGGGAACAAGCTCAACATGATGGAGCAAGTTCTGGATGTGCCGTCCCAAGAAGTAATAACACGGGACAACGCTACAGTTACTGCAGACGGAATCACATTCTATCAAGTGCTGGATGCCGCCCGAGCTGCTTATGAAGTGCTTGGCCTACAGAACGCCATACTCAATCTCACGATGACAAACATCCGATCGGTTATGGGGTCTATGGATCTCGACAGCCTTCTGTCGAACCGCGACGAAATCAACGCAAAAATTCTTAGAGTGGTCGATGCCGCGGCAGAGCCTTGGGGAGTGAAAATTACCCGGATCGAAATCAAGGATATCAATCCGCCACGCGATCTGGTTGAAGCCATGGGCCGGCAAATGAAAGCCGAACGCGAAAAACGGGCGTCCGTCCTGGAGGCTGAAGGCAAGCGTCAATCTGAAATCCTGAAGGCAGAAGGCGAAAAGCAGTCGCTCATTCTGCAAGCCGAAGGCCGCCGCGAATCTGCATTCCGGGACTCGGAAGCCCGTGAACGTGAGGCGGAAGCCGAAGCCAAAGCTACCCAAATGGTGAGCGATGCGATCGCTGGCGGAAACGTCCAGGCGATCAACTACTTTGTTGCCAACAAATACGTCGAAGCGTTCAAGGAACTTGCGACGTCCCGCAATCAGAAGACGCTTATTCTTCCGATGGAAGCTTCTGCTCTCCTCGGTTCATTGAGCGGGATCGGTGAGATCGCCAAGGAAGCATTCGGCGATGACGCCAAAGCCAACCGCTCCTCTTCTGGAGTTCCTGACACCGGTTCCTCCAATGGAGGAAACTCATGAGCCTGACCGAAACAGTTATTGAATCGCTCGGTTCGTGGAGTTGGGTTGTCCTCGGCTTGATTCTTCTGGGTCTGGAGATTCTGGCGCCGGGGACGATCTTTCTGTGGTTCGGCCTTTCTGCAATTGTTGTCGGGATTATTGCGCTCATCTTTGATCTGAGTTGGCAGGTTAATGTCGGATTGTTTGTCGCGCTATCCCTGGTCAGTCTCTTGATTGGCCGCAGATTGATGCGACGGCTGGCTTCGGAAAAGGGCGATCCGGGTCTGAACCAGCGAGGCAGCCGCTATGTAGGGCGGGAGTTTACACTCACTGAGCCGTTGAGCGAGGGCGCTGGACATCTTTCGATCGATGACACGATCTGGCGGATATCAGGGCCTGACATTGCTGCGGGAACCAAGGTCCGCGTAGATGGTGTCGACGGCGCACGATTGGTCGTATCGGCGACCGACTGATTTAGTCGGTCGGGGCAGACAAGTGTCGAAGATTAAGTTCTTAGAGCTTGTGTCCAGGAGGAACCGGAGGCTCTTCCGCCTTTAGCAGAATTCCGATACGCCGGTTCGCTGCAAGATAAGGATCATTTGGAAAGAGAGGCTCTGTGTCCGCCTTGCCGACAACCGCATAGAATTGGTCTTCTGGGACACCGTATTCAGACAGGATTTGTCGAGCCACATTGGCACGTTCTGTCGATAGGTCCCATCCGGTATAGGTTGGATCGACTGTAGCCTGTCCGGCGGTCGTATGCCCCGTAATTTCCACACGGTTCGGCATTTGCGCCAGCACTGGTGCCATTTTTGCGATCAGGCGGCGGGTCGTTTCATACGGATACTTGGACCCTTCGCGGAACATGGATCGACCATCCTGATCCACCAGCATGATGTTCAGGCCATCGTCATTTTCTTCCAGGATGATGTTGTTGGAGATCTCGGTAATCTCCGGCATTTCCTGCCAGGCTTGGCGAAGAGACGCTGCTGCTGTCGCGAATTGACGAGGTTTTTCAATGTCGGCTTCAAGCGTGTCGTGGGTATTGGCTTCCGGTCCTTGCTTGCGCCGTTTTTCGTGGCGCTCCTGGGCGAAATCGGAATCATTCTCCTGTTCGGCTTGGCTAATGTCCTTCATGTACTGACGGATCGGGATACCCTCAACCTGGATAATACCGGTCTTGCGTGAACTGTCCTTCACGCCAAAAGCTTCGCGCATGGAGCCTGCCACGACCTGAAGCTTTTCCTTGTCCTGAATGGAGAAGGAAATGATCAGAACGAAGAAACATACAAGAAGGGACATCAGGTCGGCGAAAGTCACCAACCAGTCTGGTGCGCCGCCGCCACCTTGGGGTTTTTTTCTTGCCATCGCCGGTTACCCGCTCCCCAATGCGCTTACGCAGCTTCCATAATTTCTGCTCTAATTTTTTCTGGCAGATAAGCCACAAGCATTTCTTTAATAAGCGCAGGACTTTTGGATTCTCGAATTTGGAGGACACCATCGATGATGAGAGTCTGATTGACCTCGTCCACGTCAAACTTCGAATCCAGCTTGTCGACCAGTGGCAAACAGATAATGTTTGAGATGAGCGCGCCATAGAGGGTGGTGAGGAGCGCAATAGCCATTGACGGGCCAATCGCAGCTGGATCGTCCATGTTGGCCAGCATCTGGACGAGACCTACCAGCGTTCCGATCATGCCAAAAGCTGGTGCAGAATCACCGAGGGCTTTGAAAACCCGTTTGCCTTCCGACAGCCGCGTTAGCTGGAGGTCGCGTTCACGTTCCATCGATTCTCGAATGAAATCGAGTTCGTATCCATCCGCAATGTACTGAACACCTTTGGCAAGAACCGGATCAGATACATCAACGTTTTCCAATCCAAGAGGGCCAGATTTACGAACGATTTCGCCAAGATTGGTGATTTCGGAAATGAGATCGCGAGGGCTTATGTTTTTGCCAGCCAGCGCGACCTTAAAGCCGGTGCCGAACGCGGAAGTGATATCGGATACCTGAAATCGTATAAGTGTAGCGGCCAAGCCGCCGCCGATAACGATGAGCATTGAAGGAACATCGATAAACTGGCTCATGCTTCCGCCAAGAAAAATGGCGGTAATAACAATGCCAAACGCACCAACAATACCGATAAGGGTCGCCAGATCCATTCTGTACACACACCCGTTCTGGGGACAAATGCCCGTTTAAACTCTGATGCAGTGTAAGTGCGCTAAGGCTAATCAATTGCTAATGAAACACAGCAATTTTTCGAAGCTATTGAAATGTTACATACCGTGACGGCGTTGATACTGGTCAATCGCCGTGTCATGCAGCGCCAATTCGCAACAGATCATGCAGATGCACGATGCCAACTGGGCGGCCATCCTCAACGACAAATACGGACGTGATTTTTAGACTGTTCAAGAGCTCCAGTATGGAACCAGAGAGGGTGCCCGGTGGGACGGTCTTGGGAGACTCTGTCATGATTTCGCCTGCGGTCTTGTCCAGAAGATTCGAGCTGACATGTCGCCGCAAGTCGCCATCCGTAATGATGCCGATCAACTGATTGAGTTCATCAACGACACCAAGAACCCCGAAGGTTTTTTGCGACATCAGAACGATGCCGTCACTCATTAGTGTTGAGGTCGAAACAAGAGGTACCGAATTGCCATCATGCATGATGTCCCGAGCTGTTTTCAGGCTCGCACCTAGACGTCCGCCGGGATGGAATACCCGGAAGTCCTGGGCTGTAAAACCGCGCCCTTCCAGGAGCGAAACAGTCAGCGCGTCTCCGATTGCCAGCTGAACCATTGCTGATGTTGTCGGTGCTAGACCATGAGGACATGCCTCGGCGACGCTCGGCAATTTCAGGACAATATCCGCGGCCTGCCCTAGGGTGCTGTTCTCGCGCGATGTTATGGCGACAAGCGGTACCTTGAAACGGCGCGTATACGCAACGATACTTGCAAGTTCTTGTGTTTCACCAGACCAGGACATGGCAAGGACGACATCGTCCTGGGTCACCATCCCCAAATCACCGTGACTTGCTTCACTTGCATGAACAAAAAATGATGGAGTGCCCGTTGAGGCAAGACTCGCAACGATTTTTGTTCCTATGTGACCGCTTTTTCCGATCCCGGTAACGACCACACGGCCTTTACTCGCCTGTATAAGGTCGCAAACCTTTTGGAAGGGGGCCGCCAATCCATCTTTCAGCGCTAACCTGAGTGCACTTAGCCCAGCAATTTCAGATTCAAGGGTTCGTTCCGCCGAAACCAGGTATTGCTCAGACATATCTGTTTCTTTTTCTGTTGAGACTTCTTGCGACGGAATGGTCATGACTCAGATCTTTGTTTTCTTAATGGCGTAGCAGTAGGCCACTCGTTGAATTGGATCAAGAAGCCCCGATTTATTAAATGGATTAGATCGGAATCCGTTAACTGCTGCTATCAAATTGCGAAAGGAAACGAAGCATTAACCATCCTTCGTCAATTTGAGCAGGTATATCTCAAAACCTGTTTTGGAACCTAAATGCATCGTTTCCTGCCCATACTTGCCTGTCTTGCGGCTTTGCAAGTCAGCCAACTGGCTGCGCAAACCGCGCTGCTGGATTTGCGGGGAACCGACGAGCCTGACGAAATTGTCACAGCGGATGATGGATCAAACCAGGCAGTTGAACGTGCCGACCCAAACCCAACGCAGGCGAATGTATTTGCTCTGCGAGGGCGCCTTAACAGTGCCGAAGCAGAAATTGGGTCCAGCGGACTTGGTGCAAACGGGAGAGTAGTCCCGGTACGTCCGTTTTCAGACCGCCTGGCGGCGGTGAACCGGTCTGCAAGGCTTTCGCAAGGGCGGATCGACGAAAGCGTCTTCGGCGGGGACACGACCTTTGACACTCCTCGCGGTATACGCATCGGGTCCTTCACTTTGATTCCGCAGCTTACGACCACGGGCGGCTGGTCTGACAACACGTCACGATCTCCAACAGGCAAGCCAGGCGGATTTTACCGGATTGCACCGGATTTTGCCCTGACGTCTGATTGGGTGCGCCACCAGTTCGATGCATCCTTGCGTGGTTCCTATGCGGCTTTCCCGAGCAACCGGGATGATGACGATGCTTCTGGTACGGCCACTGCCAGCCTGAGACTGGATGTAAGTGAATCTACCCAAGTGGATAGCGATATCAGCTACTCCCTCAGTCGCGAAGAGGATGGAAGTGCCGAATCTTCATCAGGAATTACATATGTCCACGATGGGACTGCGACCTTAAGCGGCACTCGCAACGTTGGTTTGATTGCTGCTACCGCCGAAATCGGTGCAGACCGAACGCAATATAATTCCGATGACACAGACGAAAGTGGACGTGACAACACTGTGTTCTCTGCCAGTTTGCGTCTTGATGGCAATGCTGGTGGTCTTCTGTCGCCATTTACAGAAGGGTCATTGTTGTTCCGGCGTTTTGATCAGACCTGTAGCGATAGTCTTTGTGAACAGCGGGATGCCAATGGATATGAACTGCGAGGCGGTGTTGCCATTGCCGCAGGACCAAAACTGGTTGGTGAAATTGGCCTGGGTTGGCGCATCGAAGATCTTGAAGACCGAAGGCTGAATGATTTGGCTGGCCTGCTGGTTGATGGTTCACTGGTTTGGTCTCCGAGTCGTCTCACTACAGTGACGGCCGGAGTGGGTACCAGCTTTGAAGCGACGGACATCGACGGCGCTAGTGGATCGATAATCTATTCAGGCGACTTGCGGTTGGCCCACGGGTTCAGTGACCGTTTTGTTGGCGAAGTCGGTGTTGGTTATAGCTATCGAACTTACCAGGGCGCAGCGATAGAAGAGCGTACGCTTAATGGTCGCGGCGGATTGACTTTCGCCCTTACAAAAAATGTTGCTCTTACGACAAACTATCTGCATCGGCGTTTTGACAGTTCAAGCGACGGCAGTGATTACACGGAAAATGCAGTTGAAGCAGGACTTCGTTTCCGGCATTAACGATACGGTAACCAAATCGATATCAATGATGGGGCGGGGCAGAGACTTTCGGACATGGGCATTAGGAGGCCCTTATGCTGACCAGAATGTGTAGGATTGCCAGCGGGTTTATCTCGTTGCCCCGAGCCAAATTGCCAACAAGTATCTGTTTGAAATGGATCGGATCCATAGCGAAAGCTGGATTATTGGCGCTATCGATCAATCCTGCGCTTGCGACGGGATCAGGTCAAGCAGACCCCGGGTTTAGCCGGTTTATCTCTGATTTCTGGCCGACTGCACGATCGGCAGGTATTACATCCCAGACATATAATGCTGTTTTTACCGGAATGCAGCCCGACAACGATACGCTTCGCCTGATGAACAAGCAGTCGGAGTTCGTGAAACCGATCTGGGACTATTTGGATAGCGCTGTTTCGGAAAACCGGATCGAAAAAGGTCAGAAATTACTGACGGAATACGAAACTGTCCTTCGTCAGATTGAGGCCCGATACGGTGTTGATCGGAAGGCGGTTTTGGCAATTTGGGGTATGGAGACGAACTACGGCGGCTTCATGGGTAAGCACAATGTCATCAATGCCCTTGCAACGCTTGCCTATGCGGCCCCTCGCCGGACGAAATTCTGGAAAAAGGAATTGGTGACAGCGCTCGGCATTGTCCAAGCTGGTCATGTCCGTTTTCAGGATATGGAGGGCTCATGGGCGGGCGCCATGGGCCATACCCAGTTCATGCCTTCGAGCTGGAAGGCATATGCTGCTGATTACAATGGTGACGGTCGACGGGATATCTGGACGTCAATACCTGATGCTTTAGCGTCAACTGCAGCCTATTTAAAGAAACACGGTTGGAAGACTGGGAAAACCTGGGGCTATGAGGTCGCTCTACCCGCTGGTTTTGATTATCAACTCGCGGATGGTAACAAGACGCTGACGCTCGGCGAGTGGTCCAAATACGGTATCCAGCGTGCGAATGGCAGATCATTTCCCAGACCATCCGACAACGGTGTCCTGGTATTGCCCGCAGGCGCCGCTGGCCCAGCCTTCCTGATGCTTCGGAACTTTTACGTCATCAAGCGCTATAACAATGCGACCGCCTATGCTTTGGCTGTCGGACATCTGTCTGACCGTATTGTTGGCGGCAGTTCCTTTATCGGTGATTGGTCGCGCAAACACCTCCCGCTCAGCAGAACCGAGACGACCGAACTTCAAGCTCTTTTGAACCAAAAAGGTTTTGCGGTTGGATCTGCTGACGGGAAAATCGGACCTGCGACACGTCGAGGTATCAGGGCTTATCAACGCTCGCGCGGCCTTTTACCAGATGGGTACGCATCCGTTGTTTTGCTGGCGCACATTAAAATGGGCGGGTAGACTGGCAACATTGATGCCACTCAGGAGCTCTTGGTGAAATTCCGACTCGCAATTCGCGCAAATGTTTCGGTTCTGAGGCAAGTCTCTGCTGTTTTTCTAGCGGTGGTTTTTCTGTTTACCAGCGAAGGTGTTTCGTTAGCGCTGGCACAAAGCGCCGAGGGGCCTGAAGGCCGGGAAATCATTCTCGCGCAAAGTGGTCCGTTCTCCGGTTTCAATCCTTTTGCGCCACTGCAACGTCTGTTCGGCGGCGGAGAAAAGCGAAAACGCAAGCAACCGAAACAACAGAAACGAAAAGTGTCACGCCCTACAGGTTCTGCGCCCAAATTTACGGAAGTGCAAAAGGATCCAAATGCTGGTCTAATTCTCGTGGTGGGTGATCGCATGGCCCGCGGTGTGGCTGACGGGCTCAAGTACACGCTTGCAGATAAACCGCAAATCCGCGTTGAGCAGATCACAGAAGATAAGAAAGGGTTTGCCGGAGCGGAGCCGACTGACTGGACGACCCAGGTTCTGTCGAAAATTCGCGGCGCTGATGTCAAAGCCATCGTAGTGATGGTCGGTCGTCAGGATGTGGGAGCGAGTTTTCCCGGAGAACCTCCTGTCGAATACATGACATCCGAGTGGTTGGATATCTACCAAAAGAGGATCGATGGATTTGTACGCACTGTTCGTCAGGAAAAAAAACCGATTGTCTGGGCTGGTTTGCCGCCGACAAATGACGACCTGATCAATGGTGACTTCACCCAGTTGAATTCCCTTTTCCAGGGCGCTGCGGAAGACCGACGAGTTCGATACGTCGATATCTGGGATATCTTTCTAGCTGAAGACGGGTCCTATTCGTCCTTCGGTCCGGATGTTGACGGTAAAAATGCGCGACTGCGGACCAACAACAAGATCGACTTCACTTGGGCGGGATATCGGAAAGTTGCTTTTTTTGTTGAGCGCGAGCTCTCACGGATTTTGGGCGGATATGGTGGTCTTGCCTTCGAAGGGGTAGATGATGATCCGAATTTCATAGTTCTAACGGGGCGAACGACGTCTCCGGAAGCATTGCTCCTGGGCGGTGAAGATGACGCGGAAATGGACCAAACCAGCGCGGCCTACAAACTCTTTGTCGAAGGTCAGCAATTGGCTCCGGTTTCAGGCCGAGTCGATGATCCGCGGATGGCCGTTGAGGGAACATCAGCTTTGTTTGGCGCAAGCGCTGACGGTACCTGACTGAGAAATGGACGACAAAAGAGAAACCCGCCGATCCAGAGGATGGCGGGTTTCTTCGTTTAGTATGTTTGACTTACCTTGGCAGGTCGGTTGACCCAGTCAGAAGCTCGTCTACTGATCGTGCAGCCTGACGTCCCTCGCGGATAGCCCACACGACCAGAGACTGGCCTTTGCGGACATCGCCTGCTGCATAGACCTTGTCCATGCTGGTTTTGTAGTCCTCTGTGTTGGCCTTTACGTTGGTACGGCCGTCCAGCTCCAGCTTGTCGCCAGCTTGCGCAATGTAGGTTTCCAAAGATGGCCCGGAAAAACCAATCGCTGCCAGCACCAGATCTGCGCGTAGAATGAATTCAGTTCCTTCGATCGGACGGCGTTTTTCATCAACACGTGCGCATTTCACACCAGTGACAATACCATCCTCACCAACAAGGCCGAGTGTTGCAGCAGAAAACTCACGCTCTGCACCTTCTGCCTGAGAAGAAGATGTTCGGAATTTCGTTGGCCAGTACGGCCAGATCGCAAGCTTGTCTTCTTTGAGCGGCGGAATAGGGCGGATATCGAGCTGTGTGACCGACAGTGCTCCTTGACGGAACGCTGTACCGACACAGTCAGATGCAGTGTCTCCGCCACCAATGACCACAACATGTTTGCCGCCGGCCCAGATCGGAGCTTCATCGCTCGCCGGTTCGCCGCCAACACGACGGTTTTGCTGGACCAGATAGGGCATCGCCCAATGGCAGCCTTCCAGTTCCATGCCTTCAACGCCTGGATCACGTGGACGTTCGGCACCTGCACACAAGATCACTGCGTGATGGCGTTCCGCAAGCTCTTCAAGGCTGACGGTCACACCAACATTGACGTTGTAATGGAACGTCACACCTTCAGCTTCCATCTGCTGTACGCGACGCTCGATGTAGTGCTTTTCCATCTTGAAGTCAGGAATACCGTAGCGCAGCAGTCCACCAGCCTTTGGTTCACGCTCATAGACGTGAACCGTATGACCTGCGCGGGCTAGCTGTTGTGCTGCCGCCATACCTGCTGGACCAGAGCCTATGATGGCGACGGCTTTGCCAGTCTTTGTTGCAGATGGTTCCGGAACAATCCAGCCTTCTTCCCAACCCTTGTCGGCAATTGCCTGCTCAACTGTTTTGATGTTGACCGGGATGTCATCCATATTGAGGGTGCAGGCTTCCTCACACGGGGCAGGACAGATCCGGCCAGTGAACTCAGGGAAGTTATTGGTTGAATGCAGATTGCGGAGAGCGATATCCCAGTCGCCCTGATACACCAGATCATTCCAGTCCGGGATCTGGTTGTTGACCGGGCAGCCGGTCGGACCGTGACAGAAAGGAATGCCGCAATCCATGCAGCGCGCGGCCTGATTGACGACTTCCTGATCATTCAACGGAATAGTAAATTCACGGAAATGACGGATACGGTCAGAAGCCGGTTGGTACTTCTGTTCCTGACGATCGATTTCCAAAAAACCGGTTACCTTGCCCAAGGCGACCTCCTCAAACTATGTGCGTCTTCAAGGTGGCTGCAATCAGCCGCGCAGCGCGGCCGAGAGCCAATGTGTTCATTCACCTTTATTCAGCGGCAACCATTCCAAGTCGCTGCTCTTCCATTTCGCGCAAGGCCCGGCGGTACTCAACCGGCATGACCTTCACGAATTTCGGCCGATATGTTGCCCAATCGTCAAGAATGGTTCGGGCTTTGGTCGATCCTGTCAGATCCATATGCTTGGTCAGCATCTGGCGTAATCGTTCGTCATCATGGCGGGTCATATCACAAGACAGATCCACGCGACCCTTGTGTTCGATGTCGCCGCCATGGTGGTGCAGTTTCTCAAGAAGATCATCTTCCTCAGTCACAGGTTCGATCTCGACCATGGCAAGGTTACAACGGGAGTTGAACGTGCCGTCCTCGTCGAGCACATACGCGATGCCACCGGACATACCAGCTGCGAAGTTTCGGCCTGTTTGACCGATAACAACAACAACACCTCCGGTCATATACTCACAACCGTGGTCGCCAACACCTTCAACGACGGCCAGAGCTCCGGAGTTACGCACTGCGAAACGTTCTCCCGCGACACCACGGAAATAACACTCACCTTCAGTCGCACCATAAAGAACGGTATTGCCGACGATGATTGAGTTTTCCGCGACGATCCGAGCATTTTCTGGTGGACGTACAATCAGTTTTCCGCCTGACAGGCCCTTGCCGACATAATCATTGGCGTCGCCAACCAGATTGAACGTGACACCTTTGGCCACGAACGCTCCGAAGGCCTGGCCAGCAGTTCCTTTAAGGTTGATCTGCAGTGTGTCCGGTTTTTTGAGACCCTTACCGCCATAACGTTTAGCAATCTCGCCAGACAACATGGCCCCGACAGATCGATCAACCGAACAGATTGTCTCTTCGACAATTGTTGGTTCCTTGCTGTCGAGCGCTGGTTTGGCAGCTGCAATCAGACGACGGTCGAGGATGTCGACAATCGGATGTTCCTGGCGCTGGGTCCAACGGGTCTCTTCCGGCTTTGCTTCCGGTTGGAAGAACAGCTTCGTGAAGTCGAGGCCATTGGATTTCCAGTGATTGAGCGCCGCTTCCTTGTCGAGGAAGTCTGACCGGCCAATCAGATCATCCAGTTTTGAAATTCCGAGGCCTGCCATCAGCTCGCGCACTTCCTCGGCAACATAGAAGAAGTAGTTGATCACATGCTCGGGTGTGCCTTTGAAACGCTTGCGCAGGACTGGGTCCTGGGTCGCGATGCCGACCGGGCAGGTGTTGAGGTGACATTTGCGCATCATCAAACAACCCGCAGCAATCAACGGTGCTGTTGAGAATCCGAATTCGTCGGCACCGAGCAGGGCACCGACGATGACGTCCCGGCCCGTACGCAATCCGCCATCGACCTGAAGGGCGATACGAGACCGCAGTCCATTCAGAACAAGTGTCTGCTGAGTTTCTGCCAAACCGATCTCCCACGGAGACCCGGCATGCTTGAGGGAAGTCAGCGGTGAAGCGCCCGTGCCACCGTCAAAACCGGACACAGTAATATGGTCTGCACGTGCTTTGGCAACGCCAGCAGCTACAGTACCGACACCAACTTCGGAGACAAGCTTGACCGAGATGTCGGCCGTCGGATTAACGTTTTTCAGATCATAGATGAGCTGTGCCAGATCCTCGATCGAATAAATGTCGTGGTGCGGCGGTGGCGAAATCAGGCCCACGCCTTGTGTCGAGTGACGCACTTTCGCAATTACAGCATCAACTTTATGACCTGGAAGCTGACCACCTTCGCCGGGTTTAGCGCCCTGTGCGACCTTAATCTGGATCATGTCCGAGTTGACCAGGTATTCGGCAGTCACGCCGAAGCGCCCAGAGGCAACCTGCTTGATGGCTGAGCGCTGCGGATTACGTGATCCATCGGGGAGCGGGTTGAAGCGTTCCGGCTCTTCACCACCTTCACCGGTGTTCGACTTGCCGCCGATCCTGTTCATGGCAATTGCCAGCGATGTATGTGCTTCGCGAGAAATCGATCCGAAGGACATCGCTCCGGTCACGAAACGCTTGACGATATCATCAGCCGATTCGACTTGATCGATATCGATTTCCTTACGGCCGATTTCTTCCGCACCCTTGATACGGAAGTGGCCACGGATAGCGAAACGACCGCTATCCTCATTCACTTCCTTGGCAAACGCACGGTACATTTCCGGCAAATTGGACCGGACAGCGTGCTGCAAGGTTGCGATGGAATCCGGTGTCCACATGTGGCTTTCGCCACGTGTGCGGTAAGCGTATTCACCGCCGACATCCAGCGAACGGCGCAGGATCGCGACGTCACCAAATGCGTCTGCATGGCGCTGAACGGTTTCCTCGGACACTTCGTTGAGGCCAATACCCTCGATCATGGTTGCTGTACCGAAGAAGAACTTCTTCACAAACTCTGATGACAGACCGACCGCATCAAAGATCTGCGCCCCACAATAGGACTGGTAGGTCGAGATGCCCATTTTGGACATGACTTTTAGAATGCCCTTGTCGATGGACTTGATGTAGCGCTCGACCACTTCGTCCTGATCGACTTCTTCCGGAAAGTCCAATTCCATATGCATGGAAAGGAGCGTCTCGAAAGCAAGATACGGGTTGATCGCTTCCGCACCAAATCCGGCCAGCACACAGAAATGATGAATTTCGCGGGCTTCACCGGTCTCTACAACAAGACCAACAGATGTTCTGAGACCCTTGCGGATGAGATGGTGATGAACGGCAGCCGTTGCCAGCAGGGCCGGTATGGCAATCCGGGACCGGTTAATCTGGCGATCAGACAGAATGATGATGTTGTCACCATCAAGAACAGCCTTCTCGGCACGTTCACACAAGCGGGTCAGCGCACCTTCCATCCCTGCAGCGCCTTTTTCAGCGTTGTAGGTAATGTCGAGTGTCTTCGCCGAGAACTGGTTGTCTGCAATTTCGCCAATCGCACGGATCTTTTCCAGATCTTCGTTGGTCAGAATCGGCTGCCGGACTTCAAGGCGCTTGGACGTCGACAGGCCTTCCAGATCGAAGATGTTCGGGCGTGGGCCAATGAATGAGACCAGGCTCATCACCAGTTCTTCGCGGATCGGGTCGATTGGTGGATTGGTTACCTGCGCGAAGTTCTGCTTGAAATAGGTGTAGAGAAGCTTGGACTTGTCAGACAACGCAGAGATCGGTGTGTCGGTACCCATGGAGCCAATGGCTTCCTGACCGACTGTTGCCATCGGCGTCATCAGAAGCTTGATGTCTTCTTGGGTATAGCCGAAGGCTTGCTGGCGATCGAGCAGGCTTTCGCCTGCGACCGGCGCCCTTTGGCGAACACCTGGCAGGTCTTCAAGAACGATCTGGGAGCGGTGCAACCATTCCTTATAGGGATTGGCGGTGGAGAGTTGGCGCTTGATTTCATCGTCGGAAACGATGCGACCTTCTTCAAGATCGATCAGCAGCATTTTGCCTGGCTGCAAACGCCACTTCTGGACGATTTTTTCTTCATCCACCGGCAGAACACCAACTTCGGAAGACATGATGACACAATCATCGTCAGTGACGATGTAACGCGCGGGACGTAGACCATTCCGGTCAAGCGTCGCGCCGATCTGGCGTCCATCGGTAAAGGCAACGGCTGCAGGTCCGTCCCACGGTTCCATCAGCGCTGCATGGTATTCGTAGAATGCACGACGATTGTCGTCCATCAACGGGTTGCCAGCCCAGGCTTCCGGGATGAGCATCATCGCTGCATGGGCAAGCGAATAACCTCCCATTACGAGAAATTCCAGCGCGTTGTCGAAACAGGCTGTGTCCGACTGGCCTTCATAGGAAATCGGCCAGAGCTTGGAAATGTCGTCCCCGATCAGGGCAGAGGAAACTGACGCCTGACGGGCAGCCATCCAGTTGACGTTGCCGCGCAGGGTGTTGATTTCACCGTTGTGGGCAACCATTCGATAAGGATGGGACAGATCCCAGGATGGAAATGTGTTGGTCGAGAAGCGCTGATGCACCAATGCCAAGGCCGACGTAAAACGCTCGTCTTTCAGATCTGCGTAATAGGCTCCTAGCTGGTAGGCTAGGAACATGCCTTTATAGACAACCGTGCCACTGGAGAGCGAAACGATATAAAAGCCCTTTTCAACGGCATTTGTTTCAGCACGAACCGTGTTCGAGATGACCTTGCGCAGAACGTAGAGCCGACGCTCGAATGCATTCTGGTCATCGCCATCAGCGCGTTTGATGAATACCTGGCGGGACACAGGCTCTGTGGCAGCAATGTCGGGGGCTTTGGAAAGCGAAGAATTGTCGACAGGCACATCGCGCCATCCGATCAGTTCCTGGCCTTCATTAGTGATGACCCGTTCGACAATTTCTTCGCATTTGGCACGAAGCGTATCGTCCTGCGGCATAAAGACAAAACCAACGCCGTAATGACCGAATTCCGGCAATGTGGTTCCTGCAGCAGCCAATTCTTCAGCAAAGAACGCGTGCGGGATCTGAACCAGCATGCCAGCGCCATCACCCATAAGAGGGTCAGCACCGACTGCGCCGCGGTGGGTGAGGTTTTCAAGAACCTGCAAACCGTCCGCAACGATTTTGTGAGATTTGTCGCCTTTCATGTGGGCTACAAAGCCGACGCCACAGGCGTCGTGTTCGCGAGACGGATTGTAGAGCCCTTTATCCGCGGCCGTGCTCAGTCGTTCGGCAAGTGTTGTGGCTTTTGCGGGTGTCGATTCCGCTTCGCCTGCTTGCATGGCTGTGCTGGTCGTCAGCTCTAATCTCGTCATGTGCGCCCTCACTGTTAACTTCAGGGTCAGCCGTGGCTTGGAGCGTAAGGTTCGGATCGGGTCGCATCCCATCAAGAATGCGGCTCGGTGAACCCTGGCTTTGCCCCGGCTCTGTCGATGTATTTACCGCGACGGCCTTGCTAAGCAAACCGTCGCAATGACGCAGCGACCTATGTGCTGCCGAAACATTGTGCTTCGTCTCGGTACCGGCCCCCCTGGACCGGACGATTGGTCAACTCGGATAGCTGTATAATCGAAATGGCGCGACCCATCCAGTTAAAGTGCTAAAAAGGACAGTATGCCTGTCCTATTCCGAGCGGCGCGAACATGCCAGATTTCTTGGCCGGGAGCAAGAGCATTTCGTCTACGCGATATTGTCATTGTTTCGCATGAAAACTGATTAGCGTCCAGAATGGTCGTATTTGGCAGATTTTGAGTAAGATTGTTACGTCTGTTAAAGTTTGCTTAATTGTTTCTCGCGAAGGAGTCACATCCGTTTGATTTCCCATTGAACGGGAATGTACGCATGTAAGAGACAGGGCAGCGTTTAAATTCAAAAGCGCTCCTACGATCTGTATTTTGTAATCCACTATGGGAGAATAAAATGAAGCATAAGGTTATGTCTGCAGCGATCGTCGCTGGTGCCGTTGCCACTGCTGTTGCTGGTCTTTCTGTGACCACTCCGGCTCATGCGCAGGCTAAAGAGAAGTGCTATGGCGTGTCTCTGAAGGGCCAGAACGACTGTAAAGCCGGGGCAGGTACGACCTGTGCTGGAACATCCACAGTTGATTACCAAGGAAATGCCTGGACACTGGTTCCAAAGGGAAAATGTGTTTCCATGGACGTTCCAGACGGACGCAAAGGTTCTCTGACAGAGCTCGATCGAGATCTTCCGAAAGCCTGATCCAGAATTTTCGAATACTGCTGATGCAGCTGACATTCAGGCAGGCGGAACATGCCGCCTGCCTGATATTCTAAGATCTGGCTGGAGCAAGAGATGGGCTCGCAATCAAATAATCTGGTCCGAGACCGTATCGCGGCTGATATTCCGTGCCGTCCGGGCGCTGGGCTGAAGCCAGAGCATATCTCTGAAATCCTGAAGACCACTCCAGATATTGGCTTCTTTGAGGTCCATGCAGAAAACTACATGGGCGCAGGTGGACCGCCACATAAACAGCTTGAAGCTATCCGGCGCGACTATCCCCTGTCACTGCACGGAGTGGGCCTTTCCATCGGCGGCGAAAACGCCCTCGATAAAGATCACCTCATGCGCCTTTCTGACCTTAATCGGCGTTATCAGCCTGGGTTGTTTTCCGAACATCTGGCTTGGTCAACTCACGACACGACGTATTTTAACGACCTTCTCCCTGTGCCCTATGATGAAGCAACTCTCGGACGAGTGTGTGATCACATAGATGAGATACAGAATGTGATGGGTCGGCGAATGCTGCTTGAAAACCCGTCAACTTATGTTGCCTTCGAACAAAGCACGATGAGCGAACTAGCCTTCTTGAAAGAGATTGTAAGAAGCACCGGATGCGGTCTTCTGCTTGATGTCAACAATGTCCACGTATCCTGCACGAACCATGAGCGCTCTGCTGAAGATTATCTGGCCGAGTTTCCGATGGAAGCGGTCGGTGAGATCCATCTCGGCGGACATGCCCCAGATAAGGACGATGCTGGCCGTCCATTGCTGATAGATGCGCATGACCGTGCAGTGGATGATGCTGTCTGGGTGCTTTACGAAACGGTCATCCAGACGTATGGCGCGTTGCCAACATTGATTGAATGGGACAATGACGTTCCTGATTGGCCGGTGCTTCTGGCCGAGGCGGAGGCTGCGGGCCGCATTCTCTCTAAAACGTCTACAGCCGGATTGAAAAGAGCTGTTTGAGATGAGTGTTGCAATTGACACTTCGTTTGTGACGGCATCAGGCTTCGGCGAAGCGCTTCTTGATCCGGACTGTGCGACACCGGAAGGAATAATCGGTCCGGACGGCAAAAGTGCTCCGAAACGCTTCAATGTTTATCGGAACAATGTCATTGTCAGCTTGTGCGAAGCGCTGGGTGAGACTTTTCCTGCGATCAAGAGCCTGCTTGGCGATGAGTATTTTTCAGCTCTTGCCCGTGCTTTTGTTGTCGAAAGTCCACCGAAATCACCGGTTCTGTTGTGGTACGGTGAAACATTCGCTGACTTTATTGAAGCTTTTCCGCCATTGTCCGACTATCCGTATCTGAGTGATGTTGCCCGGGTGGAGTGGGCCTGGATACAAGCCTATCATGCTGCCGATGCAGATCCGCTTGATCCTGCTGAGCTCAGCTCAATAGATCCAGCACAGATCGGAACCGTCAGCTTCGAGCGACATCCAGCAGCCCAGATTGTAACTTCCCGATGGCCTATCTGGGATCTGGTGCGTGCCAACCGGTTTGAGCCGGATGTTGAAATCGACCTTGATCTCGGTTCTGAGCAGTCAGTTCTGATTACACGCCCCAGCCTTGATGTTGATGTCTATTTGTTGCGACCTGGCGGAGATGTTTTTGTAACCGAATTGCTTTCTAATGCACCGCTTGGAAATGCAGCCGCCGCGGCCCAACAGGAAAATGAATTATTTTCATTACCCGACTGTCTGTCGGATTGTCTATCGAGTGGCAGTTTTGCCGGAATTCAGAAGAACGACTAGTTTCGAATACCGGCGGGGACCGGTCATATTGGAAAGGGACCCTTATGGGAATGATCATCAGTTTTTTTGTTAAGCTCTATACAATTGTGTTTGGGGCGCTTGAGCGCATTACCGAGGGCTGGTTCCTCGGACTGGCTGCCCGCTTTATCTTTGCAGCAGTTCTTCTGCAGTTCTTTTTGAATTCCGCCATGACGAAAATCGGTGGCAGCATCATGAATATCTTTACACCGACGGCAGGCGCCTATGCTCAGATGTTGCCTGGCATGATGGAGCAAGTCAGCTATGACACCAGTCAGATTGCTTTCTTTCCATTTGGTTTGATGGTTCTTTTGGGGACCTGGGGTGAATTTCTTTTGCCGGTGATGGTGGTTCTCGGACTTTTCACCCGCTTCGCAAGCCTTGGAATGATCATCTTTGTTCTCGTGATGACTTACGTTGACATCAATGGACATGGTGCCGATGCGGCAACGATCGGAGCACTCTTCGATGGGCAGCCTTATGCAATCATTTCCGACGATCGACTGCTGTGGATCTTCCTGCTGTTGGTGCCGATGCTTAAAGGACCGGGCCTTATATCGCTTGATGCTCTGCTGAGCTCCTACTACCGCAAGCGAGAAATGTACTATTAGGAAATTCCGGTTGCCGGGCCCCGATATGGGTGCTTAAACCGGTGCATGAATTTCGCAAGTGATAATTGGACGGGTGCAGCTCCGGCGGTGATGTCGGCGCTGTCCCGTCATAATGAAGGGGTCGCACCAGCATATGGTTCAGACCCACTGACTTCCGCTATATCTGACAAGTTCAACGAGATTTTTGAACGGGAAGTGGCGGTTTTTTTCGTAGCAACAGGAACTGCGGCAAATTCCTTGGCCTTGGCTGCGTATGCAAAGCCGGGCGGTATAAACTTCTGCCACAACGAATCTCATATTCAGGTGGATGAGTGTAACTGTCCGGAATTCATGACCAGTGGCGGCAAGCTGGTCAGTGTTCCAGGTAGCGGCGGCAAATACACACCTGCCGCACTCCAGGAGGCGATGTCATCTTTTCCGAATGGGGTCGTTCATCACGGTCAAGTGGCAATCGCATCAATCAGCCAGGCGACAGAAAGCGGCACGATCTACACGCTTGATGAGATCGCATCTATCAAGCAAGTTGCCGACAGCCGGTCAATTCCATTGCACATGGATGGGGCCCGATTTGCCAATGCACTTGTCACTCTTGGTTGTTCACCAGCGGATATGACTTGGAAAGCCGGTGTTGATGTTCTGTCTTTCGGTGCCACCAAGAACGGTTGCTGGTGCGCCGAGGCTGTTGTGTTCTTCGATCTGGAAGTCGCCAAGGGTTTTGAGTACTTCCGCAAACGTGGCGGGCACCTGTTTTCAAAAAGCCGATTTGTTGCGGCTCAATTCGATGGATATTTCGAACAGGATAGCTGGCTCGAAACGGCGTCGCATGCCAATGGCATGGCATCAAAGATTGCTGAAGGCATTCGCGAACTTGGTGGTCGCACGGCATGGCCGGTGGAAGCCAATGAAGTGTTTCCCATCCTCAAGCGCAGACAATTCGAAGCATTGGAAGCCGAAGGTGCCATGCTCTATGAATGGCCGACAAAAGACCGTGAAGGCGCTGCGGCTTTGGCGTCAGATGAAGTTATTTTGAGGACTGTCTGCAGTTTTGCAACGACAGAAACGGATGTGGAAACTTTCCTCAAGACGCTTTCCGAGATCGGCTAACTGCCTATTCAACTCAGTTTGGATGCTGAAAAGGCGCCTGGAAACCAGGCGCCTCGTCCATCGCTTCAGCTCAAGGGGAAAAGCTGAGGGGTCAGTGAGCGGTGGACTCTATCTGTTTGGTGTCACCGGATGAAATCTCGATCTTGCGCGGTTTCATGGCTTCGGGAAGCTCCCTGACAAGATCCACGTGCAACAGACCGTTTTCAAGGCTCGCCCCGTCTACGCGGACAAATTCAGCAATCTGGAACCGGCGCTCGAAAGTCCGAGATGCAATTCCGCGGTAAATGATTTCGCGGTCTTCCTCTTCTTCCGACTTCTCGCCTTTGATCGTCAAGACGTGCTCTTTTGCTTCAATCGACAATTCTTCGTCAGTAAAACCGGCAACGGCCATCGTGATACGATAAGCGTTTTCGCCAGTCCGCTCGATATTATAGGGCGGATAGCTTGGGGTTTCCGAGCCGGCGGTGTCCAGCATGGAAAACAGACGGTCAAACCCGACGGTGGAACGGTAGAGTGGAGAAAAATCCAAGTGTCGCATGTGTTCTGTCCTCTTTTGAGCAACTGATACTTCACGGTTATTGTTGACCCGTATCCCCCGTTTTGGCGAGATCGGATCGTGGTGCAGACCCGTTTGGCGCCTGCATGAAGAGAGGTGGGAATTCGAAGTTTTCTTGTCAAGAGGGGCAGATTCTGCGGTGGCCGTGAACATGAACTGCAGATGAACAGAGCCTTCCGGTTCAGTTCAAGCGGATTGGAGCAATCTTGCTGTCAACGTCAGCACAGGGCTGGCAAAGACAAGGAGAAACAAGATGCTTGCTCGTCGTTCTGTACTGTCCGTCTCACTCGTTGGTGCCGTCTTGCTGGGTTCAATCGGATTTTCCTCAGGTGCAAATGCTACCCCACTCAGTGGCAGGGGCCTTACGACTAATCTTCAAAACGAACTGATTGTTCAGGTCGATCATCGTCGCAAGCACCATCGTCAAAATCGTCGCGGTTGGCATGGCGGACACGCTTGGGATCGGGACCTAGGGCCACGACAAATTCGTCGCAGCTTGCGTCATCGTGGGTTCCACCGGATCAAGATCCTTGATCGTCGCGGACCGATGTACATCGTGAAGGCCCGGGGCTGGAGAGGTCATCCCGTCCGTCTGGTCGTTGATTCTCGAACTGCTCAGATCGTCCGTAGTCGTCCGATGGGGCGTCGATCCCAGTGGAGCCACAGTTGGTAACACATGATTGGTTGCGATTTCTGGCTAGCCCGACCCGGGTTGGCCTGAAGAATGTTGTCGGTGGAGTGCCAGACAGGTATCACTGAGTATTGCTTGAGCGAATCGGACCTTCATGAGCCTTGTCGATACAAAAGGAAATCCGGTCCCTGAGGGGGCTATAGAAGGATTTATCAGCACACCGGATCGGATCAAACTCCGTTATGCCCACTGGCCAACAACCAGTAGCCAGCGGCGGGGAACGGTGACGCTTTTGCAAGGGCGCGCGGAATTCATTGAAAAGTACTTCGAAGTCATCGTGGGCCTTCGAGGTCGTGGCTTTGACGTTGTCGCTTTTGATTGGCGCGGGCAAGGTGGATCCGAGCGCCTGACGGGCAACCCGAACCGAGGCCATGTATCCAATTTTCGAAAGTTTCGGACCGATCTCAGAACGGTCCTGAAAGAGATTTCGCTGGCGACCTATCCGGGGCCACATTTTGCGCTGGCGCATTCAACAGGTGGCCTCATTCTTTTGTCAGATTCCCAGCGTCTCAAAACCATGTTGGATCGTGCGGTTATCACAGCGCCATTGTTGGGCCTGCCGCATGGCACGTGGGCACCAAATGCGTCTTCGTGGTGCCGCAGAATATTGCGAATTGCCACGCTTGGATTGTTGGGAAAACCAACCCTCAAAGCCGAAGCGCCCAAGACGTCCTGGTTTGTCGAGAAAATTGCTTTTCCAATTTGCAGACTGGTCTCAACGATTGGCCTGGGTCGGCTTTTCGTGCCTGGTGGTAATGGCAAGGCAATTTCACCTTTTGAGGGCAATCGACAAACAACCGACAAAAGCCGGTTCCGGCGGTTCACCAATGTGCTGGAAAACTATCCTGAATTGGGTATCGGCGCTCCGACCTTGGGATGGTTGAATGCGGCCGCCCGGACGATGAAAACCTTGCGTTTGCGCGGGGCGGGGCCGAACATGAAATTGCCGTGTCTAATCCTTGGTGCTGGCAACGACCAGGTTGTATCCACGCCAGCGATTGAAGAGTTTGTTTCCCGAACGAAGGCGGCCGCGTATCTGGAAATCCCCGGAGCGTCGCATGAATTGATGATGGAGGCAGACGCATTCCGTGATCAGTTCTGGGCTGCATTTGATGCTTTTGTCCCAGGTCTCGAGGCAGATTTGGAACTCAAACAGGCCAGCGGCTAGCTCTGGACGTCAATCGGCAACCTTTGCCAGTTCTCGCAGCATGATGTCATGCAATCGCGGATCTCCTGATGCCAGGATCTGGCCACCATCAGTAGGCGAACCACCAGACCATGTCGTAACCACACCACCAGCCCCCTCAATGATCGGAACCAGTGCAACGATGTCATAAGGCTGCAAACCGGTCTCGATCGTGACATCCGCGTGACCAGCTGCCACCATACAGAAGGCATAACAATCTGTGCCGTATCGAGAGAGCCGAGCCTCTGCCTCAATCCTGTCGAACTCCGGCCGTTCTGTTTCTGAGAAGAGCGCTGGAGAAGTTGTGAAAATTGTTGCTTCTTTCAGCTCGTTGCAAGACCGCGTTTTTAGAACAGATTGTCCCTGTGGTCCCAGAAACCAGGCGGAGTGACAATCACCTGCAAAACGCTCGCCGATATAGGGCTGCATCATCATGCCCAGGCTTGGTTTTCCCGAGGTTTTAAGGCCTATCAAGCTGCCCCAGGTCGGTAAGCCGGTGATAAAAGCGCGAGTTCCGTCAATTGGATCCAGCACCCAGACGTTTTCTGCATCAAGGTTCTCAGCGCCATGCTCTTCACCAAGAATGCCATGGTCTGGATGGTATTTGTTGATGAGAGCCCGCATAACCGTCTCGCCATTCTTGTCGGCGACGGTGACTGGGTCAAATCCGGTTTCCCACTTGTTATCGACCGTAAAGCCCTGTCTGAAATGCGGCATGATGGCCGCGCTCGCAGCATCAGCCAACAAATCGAGAAAGGGAGCAAATTCATGGGAGCTTGGAAGAGTGTGTGTCATCCGATAACCTCTTCGGAAAGCTGTATTACGGTCGCAGGGCAATTCTATTAGTTGCTGTTTATATAAACAGATATGCGAAAAAATGAATCAGCAAAACCGGTTTGGTTGCTCATAGTTTGAGCATGCGTCGAAACGTGCCGGGATTGACTCTTGTGCGACGCAATGCGAAATATTGCAGTGCGGTAGTTATTCTGCCGTATCGCCCTCCTTGGGCGTTTCCTCCCTAGACTTCAGGCCGCCTCATCCGAGTGCGGCCTCTTTTTTATTCTGCAGCTATGGAGTCTGCCGGAAGCGCAGAATCCGGCATCGATGTGATGTCGCGGACAAATTCGCGCAAGTCTTGGAACAGCGCCGCAAATCCTGCCGTGGGTTCCTGTGTTGTCTCATCAAGGTAGAGCCCGCGATTGATTTCGATCTGCAGGGCATGCAAGCCGCTCGCAGGACGTCCGTAATGTTCAGTGATGAATCCGCCTGCATAGGGTTTGTTGCGGCTGACGCTGTAGCCTAACCTTTTCAGGCTTTCATAAGCAAAGTCGGTCAACTCGCTGTTGCAGCTGGTTCCGTACCGATCGCCTAAAATGAAATCCGGGCGGTTGTCTGAAGTCTGACATTTCACGTTGGACGGCATCGAGTGGCAGTCAATCAGCACCGCGTGGCCGAAGGTGACATGTGTCTGAGCTAGAAGCCGCCGCAACGTCGTGTGGTAGGGTTTGTAGATTTCCTCAACACGTGTGAGGGCTTCCTCAACCGGGAGCTTGTGACGGTAGATTTCAAAATCTTCGCTGACAATCCTTGCAACTGTCCCCAGCCCGCCAGCAACCCGTATTGAACGGCTGTTGGCGTAGGACGGCAATCGGCCATCAAACATCTTCGGGTCAAGTTCGTATGGTTCCCGGTTCACATCGAGATATGCGCGCGGAAAATGGGCTCGAAGCATCGGGGCTCCCAGCGGAACGACATGTGCAAACAGGTCATCAACATATGCATCTTCAGAGCGCCTGATTGCCGTTTCATCAAGCCGTGATGCATCCAGGAAACTCTTTGGGTATTGCCTTCCTGAGTGGGGCGAGTTGAATACGAAGGGCAGTCGCTGATCAGCGGGACACAAAACGTCAAATGCAGGTAGGCCGTTAAAGTCGACCTCGAACAACGTTTTTGAAGAGCTCTCGATGGTGTTTGTCAAATTGAGCATCCCGAATAATGCGTTGACGTATCGTGCCAAGGAATCGGCATACAGTCCACAGTGCATTAATCAAAACCATAGGAGAACTATTTCGCCCTATCATTCTTTGGATTTCGGGCTATAACCGGCAAAGGTAGTACTATCCTGATAATGGCAAAGGAAAATGGTCGCTAACAATGTCACGTATACTGCTTGCCGAAGATGATAATGACATGCGCCGCTTCCTGGCCAAGGCGCTTGAGAACGCAGGGTATGATGTCGTGTCTTTCGATAATGGCAAAAGTGCTTACGAGCGTTTGCGGGAAGAACCATTTTCGCTGCTGTTGACCGACATTGTCATGCCGGAGATGGACGGCATTGAATTGGCGCGACGTGCGACACAGCTGGATCCGGACCTGAAAGTCATGTTTATCACCGGCTTTGCAGCCGTTGCACTGAACCCTGAATCAGACGCGCCTAAAGACGCCAAAGTCTTGTCTAAACCCTTCCATTTGAAGGATCTTGTGCAGGAAGTGGAGCGCATGCTGGCCGCATAAAATATTCCGTTGGAAGAGTGCCTGTTAACAGGCTGGAATTTTTTGCAGATCAATGAAAAGGGGGTTGCACAGATTTGCGATCCCCGTTATATCGCTCTCCACCACGGCGTTGGGGCGCCGTATACCGAGAAATTCGGGCGTGTAGCTCAGCGGGAGAGCACTTCGGTGACATCGAAGGGGTCACAGGTTCAATCCCTGTCACGCCCACCATTATTACGCTGATTGATGGTTTCATGAAGCGCGGATTACTCTGAAGACAAGCGCATTTTCATGCAGCTGTTTCTGGCTTGGTCCATTCGAATGTGAGCGCTGTAGGCGCTCATTTGATTTTAAAGTAGAAAAACCCCACGGGGGGCAGTGCCATGAAGATCAAAAACTCGCTTAAAGCGTTGATGACCCGTCACCGGGACAACCGCATGGTCCGTCGTAAAGGCCGCGTTTACATCATCAACAAGAAAAATCCGCGTTTTAAAGCGCGTCAGGGTTAATCTTGGTTGCTGCGCTGAGCGGTAATGAGCACCCAAATCATCGTATTTGCAGTCACTTAAACTGATTGCAGCTGGATGAAAAAGTCGGCGTTCAGTTTCAGCGCACAAAGATGTGTCAAATCTCTGGATTGACCGTCGCATTCAACGATCCATAATCGTTGGATGCGAATTTTTGTGTTTACCCTTCTCTTTTTGACAAGTGCTGGACTTGTTTCGGCGCAACCGGTTCCTGACCTTGGACCCGAAGCTCAGCCACCGTCTGCACAAGATTTTGACGCTGTTCCTGAGGATCTGCCCGAAGAAGGTGGTCAGGTTGTCGTCGACGAGAATGATGCCGACGAAACAGAATCCAAACTGGATCAACTGTACGCGGAGTTGTCGGAAACTGCTGACCCAGCAACCCGTGAACGTGTTACCCGCAAAATCCGCGCATTATGGATGAACTCCGGCAGTGATACAGTCGATGTGCTGATGTCCCGGTCGGGCAAGGCAATCCAGGCTGACAATCACGCACTTGCGCTCGATCTTCTTGATGTTGTCGTCATTTTGAAACCATCGTTTGCGGAGGGTTGGAATCGGCGCGCTACAGTTCACTATATGCGCGAAGAATTCGGTCGCTCGCTTGTCGATATCGAACGCACCTTGGCTCTTGAGCCCCGTCATTGGGGGGCTTTGTCCGGTCTGGCAATCATTCAACGTCGATTGGGGTTTGAGGCCGATGCACTCGCTACATTCAAAAAAGCTCTTGAGATCCATCCAGGCTTGGAAAATGCTGCAGAAGCAGTCAAAACTCTGGAAAAGGCAGCTGAGGGCGCGCCAGCATAAAGCCCTGCCATTCTGTCAGATTGTTGTCGGTCGCTCCGTGGGGCTTGATCACTGAGCCGTCAGTGCTATCTCCGTCATATGATCTATCTGGTAGTCGGAATATGCGCGGTTTTATTTGTAGGGGCTACCTACACCTATCAGCGAGCGCGGAACATTTCGGCCCTATATCAGCCAGATGGTAAAACGGCAGTTATCGACGGAAGATCCCTACATTATCATTATTTCCCAGCGGCTGAAGTGCGTGCTGAACACCCGGTCCTTGTGTTTTTGCATGGCGCGAGCGGGAATGCTTACGATTCAATGTTGGCTTTCAAGGATGAGTTGCTGGGGCAGTATTCGCTCCTGTTTTTGGATCGGCCGGGATTGGGCTTTTCTGACAGAAATCTCATTGAGCACAAAACGCCAGAGGGTCAGGCCCGTTTGATCGCCAGGCTTCTTGAATTACTCGGCATTCAGGACGCCATTGCAATCGGGCATTCTTTGGGAGCTGCTGTGACTGCTGACCTTGGACTGGTTGCGCCGAAGCGTGTCAAGGGATTGGTGTTCATTGCGCCGGCGACCCATCCATGGCCGGGAGGTGTGAAGTGGTACTATTCCGTCGCATCTTGGCCAATAATAGGGAACTTGTTCTGCTGGACCATCACGTTGCCGGTTGCCGAGCGACTTGCCCCTCGTGCGATGGACAATGTCTTTTATCCAAATGAAGTGCCAGTCGATTATGCAGAACAGATCAGGCTGCCACTTTTGTTTCTGCCCGATGGTTTTCGGGCCAACTCAAGTGATATCGCGAACTTGGAGAAACATGTTATCCGGCAATCGCCGAATTATACCTCTCTTGAACAACCTGCTCTGGTGATCACTGGAACTGAAGATACGGTTGTCTGGCCGTCGATACATAGTGAAGCGCTCTTTCGTGACCTACCGAATGCGGACCTGATGGTATTCGAGGGTGCAGGTCATATGCCGCACCATTCGCATACAAGAGAGATCTGTGGAGCTCTAGAGCGGCTTGTAGCTCGCGTCAGCGACGATACTTCTGGCACCTCGAGGGACACGCAGGCTGAATTTGTATGAAAAAAGGCGGCCCAAGAGGCCGCCTTTTTTCATTTCAACCGATTAGACGATCAAATGCCGCCTTGGCCATCATTGCCGACAAAGGCAATCCGCAACATGTTTGTTGAACCGGGCGTTCCAAACGGCACACCAGCGGTAATGATGATGCGTTGACCGGGTTTAGCATATTCTTCCGAATAAGAAATGCGACAAGCGCGGTCAATCATGTCTTCTTCGTTGGCGGCATCTTCACTGACAACACAGTGCAGGCCCCAGCCCAAAGACAAGCGGCGAGCTGTCGCCATAACCGGAGACAGGACGATCACAGGACAAGATGGACGCTCTCGCGCTGCGCGCAAACCGGTTGCACCCGATGTGGTGTAACAGACGACCGCGGCTAGATTGAGCGTTTCTGCGATCTGGCGGGCAGCTGCTGAAATGGCATCCGCACCTGTTGCCTCGGGTTCCGTCCGTTGAGCGTAGATAATTGTGCGGTAGTTAGGATCCTGCTCAACCTCCCGCGCAATCTTGTCCATGGTTAGAACAGCTTCTTCGGGGAAGTCACCAGCAGCTGATTCAGCTGACAACATGACTGCATCAGCGCCTTCATAAACCGCGGTCGCAACATCCGAAACTTCTGCCCGGGTCGGAACCGGAGACGTAATCATGGATTCCAACATCTGAGTGGCAATCACAACAGGCTTACCGGCTCGGCGACATGCTCGTGTGATTTGCTTCTGAAGTCCAGGAACCTGCTCAAGTGGCATCTCAACACCGAGATCGCCCCGTGCGACCATGATCGCATCTGACAATTCAATGATCTCATCAAGACGGCCGATGGCCTGCGGTTTTTCGATTTTTGCCAGAACGCCTGCGCGTCCACGCGTGATCTTGCGAACTTCTGCAAGGTCCTCAGGTCGTTGCACAAAGGAAAGAGCAACCCAGTCCACATTCTGATCAAGTGCCGCGATCAGGTCCTTATGGTCCTTCTCGGTCATAGCGCTTGTAGCGATTTCAGAATCGGGAACGCTGACGCCTTTTCGATCCGAGATCTTGCCGCCGACTACAACTTTCGTGATTGCTTTCGTCGCAGTTGCTTCGGTAACGTTCAGCTGAATCTTGCCGTCGTCAATCAACAGACGGTGCCCCGGTTCCAGCGCTTGCAGAATTTCAGGATGCGGCAGATGCACCCGATTGCCGTCACCTGCGGATGTGTCAGCATCCAGGGTGAACGTTGCTCCGTTTTCCAGCATCACCGGGCCATCGCCGAAGGTGCCTACCCGAAGTTTAGGGCCTTGCAAATCAGCCAGAATACCAATCGGTCGTCCTACAATTTCTTCCACAGCACGGATGCGGTTCACCAGCATCTTGAGACGATCATGATCAGTATGGCTCATGTTGATGCGAAAGACGTCCGCACCAGCACGATACAATTTTTCGATGATGTCTTGTTCTGAGGAAGAGGGTCCGAGAGTTGCTAGTATCTTAACTCGCCGGTTTCGCCTCATCGCCCACCTGTCCCTTGTTGCACGGGTTCGGTCAGCTGGACCGTCCAGCTGCTCTGCTCGCCCGTGTCTATTTCAAAAAAGCCTGTCCGTTCGAAGCCGCGGGCAACACAGTCTTCAATTCCGCGGATGGTGAATTCTTTCTCCCGCGTGCACATGAATGCGCGACCGCCCCATTCGCCGAATTGGTCATAGTCAACTGCATAGATGTAATAGTAGCGTGACACCAAAGCACCCGGAACGAGTGTTTCGCAATTGTTGGAGGCAAGATTCCACCAGCCTTCGGTAATCCAATCGGAATTGTCCTTGTATCCGATCGCGATGCCAACCTGGCTGTCGGTCTTGTTGCACAAACGCAGATCAGCTTTGGCTTCGTCACTGATTGTAACGTTTAACATCAGGGCAAATGTGCTTGCACAGAGAGCCTTCAAAGACGCGCTCATGCACGCCCGAGACCTATTTCGGTGCCGTTGCCCTACCTTAAACATATACAGTCGTTCACTTTGCTGCTTTACAGACATTCGCTTTTTGCGTGGACCGGAGTGTCTTGTCAACGTTGTTAACCAGAATTGCAAGCCACCGCCTACCTTCATGGTATGGTTCCAACGTGTCAATTCTGCCCCAGTGGAACCAAACCCCCTATGCGATCAGAATTAGGGCGGGAACATGACCTTTCTGTCCTTGCTAGATCCTAGCCGTCAAAAAAGGGTTTACAAAATCTTTCCGTCCACACCATAAGTCCATTGTATCGTAAAATATATCGATCCAGGCTGTAATCCACATTTGCAGCTGAATCTCTGGTCGGCGACATGATCTATATGGGCTTGGTTCCCGGTTGGCTTTGGCGTAAACCTGAGCGCCTGCAGAACGCATAAGCTTTTCACACATCACGAAGTCAAAATGAGCAAAAAAGAATTGCTGCCTACCGAAGGTTTCCAGCCATTTGAATTCATAGAGGGCAATCTGAAAGCCGGGATTTTGATTCTGTGTGATCATGCCCGCAATACGGTTCCTGATGAATATGGTGATCTCGGTGTAGCAGAAGAGCAATTCGAGCGTCACATCGGATATGATATTGGAGCGCGTGCAGTTACTCTGGAGCTTGCCAGAAGACTGGATGCCCCTGCCTGCCTGTCGACTTTTTCTCGTCTGTTGATTGATCCGAACAGGGGCGAGGACGATCCAACTCTGATCATGCGCCTCTCGGACGGCGCTGTTGTGCCGGGCAATGCGAAGGTAGATGCAAAAGAACGTGCCCGCCGAATTTCAGGATATCACAAGCCGTATCATGGTCTGATCGATCAAACGCTCGATCAGATGACTGCGGTTGCACAGGCTCCGGTCATCATTTCTCTCCATAGTTTTACCCCGGTCTGGCGGGGTGTTCCGCGACCCTGGCATGCGACCGTATTGTGGGACAGCGATTCTCGGGCCGTGACACCAATGATCGAGGGGCTCAGAGCACAAAAAGATTTGGTCGTTGGGGACAACGAGCCTTATGACGGAGCACTCAAAAACGACACAATGTATCGGCACGCCACGCGCCGTGGATTTGCTCAGGCGCTTTTGGAATTGCGACAGGATCTGATTGCAGACACGGCGGGGGCAACGGAATGGGCAGATCGGTTGGAACCGATCTTGAAAGATCTATCTCAGAACCAGGATTGTCGGCGGGTCAAACATTTCAAATCCCGGTGTGATTGAAATTCTACTGTCTGGTGTTGCAAGTGAATTTGGGAGATATGCGAATGGATAAACAAACGAAAACTGAACTGGAAGCGGCAGTCTTCCGCAGACTTGTCGAACACCTTCGTGGACGCACGGACGCGCAAAATATCGACATGATGAATTTAGCCGGGTTTTGCAGAAATTGCCTGTCTAACTGGTATCAGGATGCAGCAGGTGAGAAGGGTATAGATCTCGAGAAATCCGATGCGCGTGAAATTGTTTATGGCATGCCTTATGAAGACTGGAAATCCAAGTATCAGACAGAAGCCAGTTCCGAACAGAAAGCTGCATTTGAGCAGAACAAGCCCCAACATTAAACCTGATTCTGGATGTGATTGGTCCGTGCCCGCTTGACGGAGCAATTCAAGTCTGGCACGGCACGAACGCAAATTTACTGCGCGAGTCGAGCTTGTGCTAACGGCGTGCTCTGGAATTGACAATTAAGAGAACCAACAAGGAGAAGAAGCCTCATGTCCGATCCGGGTGGAGTGGCAGCTGATCAGCTGCGAGCGTTTATTGAACGTGTCGAGCGTTTGGAGGAAGAAAAAAAGGTCATCGCAGACGACATCAAGGACGTCTATGCCGAAGCCAAAGGCAACGGCTACGATGTCAAAATTCTTCGCAAGATCGTTTCACTGCGGAAAAAACAGCCGCATGAGCGAGAAGAAGAAGAAGCTGTTCTGGATCTCTATATGCATGCTCTTGGCATGGCAGGGCCAGCAGCTCCTGAAGGCTGAATTCAGCTAACTGACGTGAATAAAGAAAGAGCGGCCCTTGAGTCGCTCTTTTTGTTTGTTCTGATGATTAACGTGCAAACCGCACAGGAAGAACAACGATGGCGGGCCCATCAAACCTGTCGGCTCTCAAATCGCCGTAAGGTTTCTTTTCGAAACTGGCCGCAACAAACCTGTTGCCAGGCATCATGACATTCTTCAGTTGAAGTTGATTTGGATGACTTAACCAAGCAAACGTCCGGTGACGTGTTGTGCCTACGCCTGAAATAAGGGCAGGCTCGGACTTGTCTGGCAAACTCGCAAACCCTGCGAGCGGATCGACAATCTGATCACGAGGAATTCGGCCTGATACCGACGAACGCTGCGGGCGCTTCGTCGCAGCTGTATTTGGTTGATCTGACCGCGCAGAAATCGCCGGGCGTAGCGATCTTTTCAAGCTCGGCGGCGTGGCTGTCGCCGAAGCGTAAGCAAGCGTGGTGCCCGACCGCGGTGCAGGCGCTGGCGAGGGTATGTTTGTCCCGGTGGCTGCAGCAATCGCTGCGACTGGATCAGTTGCTGGTGCTGACGCAGGAATGGGGACACCGCTATTCAGTTTTTCAGCTGCATCCCGGGCAGCTATTGTCAAATCAGAATTGGGTTTTTGTGCAGGTGACTGGGCGATTTGAAAACGACTATCAAGAGGTTGGCTTGCAGTATTTGGCTGGCCTGAAGCAATTGCTGATCGCTGTGCTTCCAGTGTATTTGGTTGCGAAACAGAAACCGGTGACGCATCAGCCAATTGAGTGGGAGCATCGATGGCCGGTTTGGCATCCTGAGAAAGGCTTGCAATTGCTGTCCCCAACGGGTCGCTGGGCTTGCCAATTGCTTTTCGACCAGGGACTGGTGGATTCTCAACAACAGGCGAGTTGGCCGCAACGGATGCAGTCGCTTGAGGTGTTCCTACAGCACCTGGGCGAGATTTGTCCGCAGGACTGGGATTGTCACCTCCGCCGAATAAACTTGCGAACAGGTTCCTGCCGGAGCGCGGTTTTTCCGGTTCGTTGCTGCGATTTGATGCCGTCGGATTTGTCAGTTTCTGATTTCTTGTAGTCGCCGGACGGGAGTTGGTATCGCGGCTAGACGCAATAAGTGTTGGCCTGCTGGAGCGGCTTTTTCCTGATTTGGCTTGGGCCAAGGCAACTTTGTAGCCTTTGAGTGGTTTGCCATCAGAAGGGACATGCAGTGTACGCCCCTTCGGAAAGACTTTTACCAGCTGGGACCGGCTCATGCGCGGCCAGTGGCGCACGCGACCTGTGTCCATGTGAACGAATGGCGAGCCTGAGCGAGGGTAGTATCCGACCCCGCCAACATGTTTGCGCAAACCAGCTGCGCGAAGCTTGGCAAGGTTCACTCCCGGAATATAGAAATCCATCGCTTTACCGAGGGTGTGCTGGCTATTTCGGGCAACACCCTTCGACCGCTTCCTCAGCATATTGTTGGTTGCTGGGGAACGATAACTGGAAACAACGTGGACATGTTCCCGGCCACCTACCTTTTTGTAGACTTCCCAGATCAGGTCGAGCAGTTCCGGATCCATCTTGATAATTTCATTGCGTCGCCAATCACGCAGGAAGCGGTTGGCTTCGCGCAACCCGCCTGGGATGTAGCGGCCGTTTTTCTTGAAGGCAATCGAGACCCGCTCTTTGGTGTGGGTATTGTAGAGCTTTAGCGTTCTGGTTTCTGCCTGGGCTGCTGCTATGAAGCTGCATGCGAACATAACTAGAGCGCTCGCCGCAATCGCAGCGCGCTTTAGCCAATATACGGCGTCGCAATCAACTAACCGTTTACGCAATCTCTATCTCGCCGTTTCTGATGGCTTACTTCCATCCCATGCCCCCCGGCAGGTGATGTAATTTAGCCGCCCCAGGTTAAGAAGTTTTTACCTTAAATCCAAATGCGCAAAAATCGTGGCAAAAATACAACCTCGCATCTGTTGTTTGGCAAAAACGTTAGCAGGCGCTGCTTAGTCCCTGATTATGACAAAATATCGGCCAAAACGATCATCTGCGCATTGAGTTGCGTCAGATCAGGCTGCGGCATCTTTACCGCTTTCATCCAGACCATATTCTTTCAGCTTGCGATAAAGTGTGGAGCGGCCAATCCCAAGACGTTTTGCAACCTCAGTCATACGCCCTGAGTAGTGATTGATCGCCGTGCGAATCAACTCTTCCTCAATGTCCGTGAGATTGCGGACATGACCCTCGTTATCAAGGTTGCGCATGAAGCCGAAGGGAGCAGTGTGCTCAAACCCGGTCGGATGAGGCGGAGCTAACGTCGTTTGGTGCGATGAAACGTGAGCTACAGCATTCGAGAATTGTGTCTGCTCTGGTGCCTGGCTGGATGCTGGAGGCAGTGCAAATGTCGCCGGAGCCGTTTGTGTCACCGGATGTTCAATTGATGATGCGACCTGCGGAAAGTCATTTTGTGTCAGTTGCGGACCATCACATAAAACAACGGCACGGAAGACCGCATTTTCCAACTGTCGAATGTTGCCCGGCCAATTGTATTCCTGCAGCATGGCAAGGGTGTCTGAGGTGATTCCGGCAACCCGTGGCTTGCCTTCTTCCGCTGCAAATCGCGCCAGGAAGTGCCGTGCGAGAGCCGGAATGTCTTCCCGCCGATCTCGTAAAGGCGGGATCCAGACTGGAAAGACGTTCAGCCGGTAATAGAGATCTTCCCGGAATGCACCGTCTTTGACCTGATCGATCAGTCGTCGATTTGTTGCCGAGATCAGTCGAAAATCTACTTTGACAGGTCTGCGAGCGCCAATAGGATCAATTTCGTTTTCCTGAATGGCGCGCAGCAGTTTGACCTGAACATCCTGAGGAAGTTCGCCAACTTCATCCAGAAACAGTGTTCCGCCGTGAGCTTCCTGGAATTTCCCAATATGTTTGTCAGTGGCACCGGTAAAGGCACCTTTCTCGTGGCCAAACAGAATAGATTCAACGAGATTGTCTGGGATCGCACCGCAATTCACGGTGATGAGCGGTTTCGATTTCCGATCACTGGTACCTTGAATGGCACTTGCAATCATCTCCTTGCCAACACCGCTTTCGCCTTCGATCAGGATCGGTATATTCGAGGCTGCAGCTCGTTTGCCGAGATTGATCACCCGCTCCATTGCCGGAGAATGGGTAATGATATCGGCAAAGGTTAGCGTGCCGGAGGCTTGTTTGCGTATCCGGGTAATCTCGCCTTCAAGCGCAGACGTCTTCAGCAAGTTGCGAATCGAAACGTTCAGGCGTTCAGGAGCAACCGGCTTGACGGCAAAGTCTTGAGCACCGGCATTCATGACGCTGACGACCGTATCAATGCCGCCATGGGCTGTCTGGACGATGACTGGAGTGGCGATTTTATCGGATCGCAGTCGCTCCAACACACCGAGGCCGTCCAGCTCCGGCATCACCATGTCGAGAATGATCAGATCAATCTCGCTGGCTTCCGGCCCGGTCATGATCTGAACCGCTTCAGCGCCGTTTTCGGCCGTCTTGGAACGATATCCGAATTTTTTCACCGCTTCCTGCAGCAAACGCCGCTGGATTGGATCGTCATCAACAATGAGAATTTTACCACTGATTGCTTGCATCGGAGATTTCGTTTCGGTCCGTTGTGTCTCGTTTCGGGCCATTCTGGTCGTAATTGGGTAAACAAATCGTCCAAGGCAGTGCAAAAAAGTCTAATCAACTCCATTGCGATTGCACCGGCGCACGGCCTACAAATTCGGTAGCGAAATTCCCAAGGCCTATTCTGGGTCAATGCTTTCCGGAGAGAATCATGCCGTTGTCGCACCCTCATTATGCACCAGAGACGTCTGCATCTGCGGAGCTTGGCGAGTTACCGGAATGGAACCTGGCAGATCTATATTCTTCGATTGAAGCACCGGAAGTCGCTGCCGATCTTAAGGAATGTCTGGAGCGTGCCAAGACATTCGAGGCGTCTTACAAAGGGCGTCTGGCCGAGCTGGCCAAGGACAATGTCGCCGCGCTCGTTACAGCCATTCGTGCCTATGAGGATCTTGAAGACCTAATGGGGCGGGTAATTTCTTTTGCAGGTCTGGTTTATGCGGGCAACACGATCGATCCACCAAGGCAGAAATTTTATGGTGATGTGCAAGAGCAGATCACTACTGCCAGTTCGCACCTGCTTTTTTTCGGGCTGGAGATAAACCGCATCGAAGACGCGATTCTAGATGCAGCGCTGAATGATGCGCATCTCGGTTACTACCGACCGTGGCTCGAAGATCTTCGCAAGGACAAGCCATTTCAGCTCGAGGATCGTGTCGAACAGTTGTTCCACGAAAAATCTGTGACCGGCAGCAGCGCATGGAACCGGCTGTTTGATGAAACCATGGCGTCCTTGAAGTTTGATGTTGGCGGCAAAGAACTGGCGATCGAACAAACGCTCAATCTACTGGTTGATCCGGTACCCGAGAACCGCCGCGACGCCTCTGCTGCACTGACGAAGACGTTTTCAGAAAACCTGCGCACCTTCACGCTGATCACCAACACGCTCGCCAAAGACAAGGAAATCTCTGATCGCTGGCGCAATTTCTCCGATATTGCAGACAGTCGTCATTTGGCCAACCGGGTTGAACGGGAAGTTGTTGATGCCATGGTGTCGGCTGTGCGTGATGCTTATCCGCGACTGTCGCACAGGTATTACAAGCTGAAGGCCAAATGGTTGGGCGTTGACCAACTCAACACCTGGGATCGCAACGCACCGCTGCCGGATGCAGACACGCGGGTGATTCCGTGGACTGAAGCCAAAGACACCGTATTGTCTGCGTACAATACGTTTTCACCTGACATGGCGGAAATCGCGGGCAGGTTCTTTGAAAAGGGGTGGATTGATGCGCCTGCACGCTCCGGCAAGGCACCGGGAGCGTTTGCGCATCCAACTGTGCCTAGTGCTCACCCTTATGTGCTGGTGAACTATCAAGGCAAAATACGTGACGTCATGACATTGGCACATGAGTTGGGGCACGGTGTTCATCAGGTTCTGGCAGGACCGAACGGGCCATTAATGGCACCAACACCTCTGACATTGGCGGAAACAGCTAGTGTCTTTGGAGAAATGCTGACGTTTAAATCTCTGTTGTCGAAAGCCGACAATCCGCAAACGCGAAAGGTCATGCTGGCTTCCAAGGCAGAAGACATGATCAACACGGTGGTTCGCCAGATCGCGTTTTACAGTTTTGAGCGCAAGATCCATTCAGAACGTCGCAATGGCGAACTGACTGCGGACAAGATCGGTGAATTGTGGCTGTCGGTTCAGGAAGAAAGCCTCGGTCCGGCGATCAAGCTGAATGAAGGTTATGAAACGTTCTGGACTTACATTCCTCATTTCATTCACTCACCGTTTTACGTTTATGCCTATGCATTCGGCGACTGTCTGGTGAATTCGCTATATGCGGTTTACGAGGAAGCTGAGACTGGTTTTCAGGAAAAGTATTTTGATCTTCTGAAAGCTGGAGGTACAAAACACCATTCAGAACTTTTGAAACCTTTTGGTCTCAGTGCGACGGATCCGGATTTCTGGAAGAAAGGCCTGTCGGTTATTGAAAGGCTCATTGATGAGCTGGAAGAACTCGACAAAGCGTAGTCAGCCAAGAGAATCACGTTGAGTTAGCAATTGCCTTTTAAGCATCGACCTTATGACGGCTCAAGCCAACCCTTTACCGTGGGTTTGAAACCCATTGATGAAGAGATCTGGCTGGAAGCAGACTCTCATTTGCTTGCTCATTTGGCCGAGAAGGACCGTCTGATCGCGGCGAAACTTCCAGCTGTTTTCCGTGCGGAAAAGGACACCGAAGCCGCTCAACATGAAGTCCTGCAGCTGATTTGCGATAATCTGAGTAGGTACAATTCGTCGGTTTATCAGGTCAGTCCGGACAGGGTTTCTTTTACTGGTGCAAATAGAAGTGTGGCTCTCCAAAATGATCCGGCGCTGCTGACAGCTGCGCGCCTCGTTCAAGAAGATCTGGTCATCATGCGCCCCGGGCTCGACGGCTACAGGCTGGTGGCAGCGTGTTTATGCTTCCCGTCTTCTTGGTCTTTGGCTGAAAAATACGGTCAGTCGATGACGGGGATCCATGAGTCGGTTCCCGGTTTTAATGGCAATCGCATGGGCCAGATGGTGGCCAGAGTGTTTGAAAATCTGAGTGTCGACCAGATCCTGTGCCGGTTCAACTGGTCCATTTATCCTGACGGACAGCTGCACCACCCAGAAGCACGACAAATCCCGGTTGGGTCTTCTGAAGCCCTTCTTGCAAAGATGTTTCTCAGGGTGGAACGACAAACGCTGCGCCGGTTGCCGGAGAGCGGTGACATCTTGTTCACGATCAAAATTCATCACGACCCGTTGTCAGCTTTGAACGGGTGTTCAGGCAAGTCTGGAGTTGCCCTGCAACTCAGGGAGCAGCTTCTTGCGCTTGATGCTGATCAGCTTGCATACAAAGGGCTGACGCAGGGCCGTGACGTTGTAAGCGAGGCACTGGAAGCTCTTGCATTGGACGCTGATTGTTAACTGCGACGGTATGGGCGGTTAATCCAACTGGATATCCCGGTTAATGTCCTTATCTAATGGCGAGTGTTACTCGCAGGAATTGCTCGGGAGCAGCTGGCCATATGCCACAAGAAAAAGATCGCGAAAGCAACCGTCTAAGTGCCCGGATGGGCCGTTATGCCAAGGTTGGAACAAACATGGGCGGTATCGCGGCAAAGGTTGCTGGAGCCCGGCTGTTTGGCATCGATCTCGACAACGGAAAGAATGCCGCCGAGCTCGCTGCGGCGCTGGGCGGTCTGAAAGGGCCACTCATGAAAGTGGCGCAGCTCCTTTCAACAATCCCGGATGTCTTGCCGCCAGAATATACAACGGAACTTGCCAAATTGCAGGCCAACGCCCCGCCAATGGGCTGGGCATTTGTCAAACGACGGATGCGGGCTGAACTTGGTGCCAATTGGCAAGGTCGCTTCGAGGAATTCGGCAAGGAACCTTCTGCTGCGGCATCACTTGGTCAGGTGCATCGTGCAATTGGTCACGACGGGCGCATCTTGGCTTGCAAACTGCAATATCCGGACATGGCCTCGGCTGTAGAGGCTGATCTCAAACAATTGCAGATGCTGTTTTCCCTGCACAAGCGGATGAGCCCGGCGATTGATACCAGTGAAATGGTCAAGGAAATCAGCGCCCGTGTTCGCGAAGAGCTCGATTACGCTCGTGAAGCGGCTCATATCGCCATGTATCAGCAGGTTCTCAAGGATGCGCCACACATCCGCGTACCGACGGTGGTCGATGAACTTTCTACAAAACGTCTTTTAACAATGGGTTGGCTAGAAGGCCGTCCTCTGCTGGATTTCAAGGAACACTCTCAGGAAGAACGCAATGTTCTGGCCAGAACGATGTTTCATGCCTGGTGGCATCCCTTCAGCCACTTTGGGGTGATCCATGGCGATCCGCACCTCGGTAATTACACAGTTTTTGAAGAGGACGGTGTCCCGTCCGGGATTAATCTGCTGGATTACGGCTGTATCCGGATTTTTCCCGAAGGATTTGTCGAGGGTGTCGTTGATCTCTACATGGGCCTGTTGGAAGACGACAATGACCGCGTTGTATCAGCGTATGAGCGATGGGGTTTTCAAAACCTCAAAAAGGAAGTCATTGAGGTCCTCAATATCTGGGCCCGATTTATCTATGGGCCGCTTCTCACTGACAAAGTGAGATCGATAGCTGATGGTGTTTCAGCTGCCGAGTATGGTCGAAAAGAAGCGTTCAAGGTTCATTCTGCCCTAAAAGAGCTGGGGCCTGTGACGGTCCCACAGGAGTTTGTCTTTATGGACCGCGCGGCAATTGGTCTCGGAGGCGTGTTTCTGCATCTACGTGCAGAGTTGAATTTCTTTGAGTTGTTCAATGAGCAAATTGACGGTTTCAAGGCGACGGAAGTTCGCAAACGGCAGGACATAGTCTTGAAGACTGCGGGTCTGGGGAACGGTTCACAGGCAGCATGATGGGCTTAATTGCGGACGGAGTAACGTCGGTCTAACCGTAAAGTCGAAGTATCTTTCCGTTAGCGTCAGCGCCCATATGAGTATTCTTGATATGAATTCGCACTGCAAAAGATTGCCGAGTGGGAAAACTTTATTGTAAAGAGAGCACCAAGATTGATTTTTTCTGGGGGACTTAATGTCTGACGAAAATGCACCAGCAATGGACTATGATGCCCATGAGCAGACTTATGAGGGTTTCATCAACTTCTCAAAAGTTGGAACCATTGCCGTTCTCAATATCGTTTTGTGCTTGATTATGTTCAGTTTTGGCGGAACAGCTGCGGTTGTTTTCGGTTGGCTGATGCTGGTGGCACTGATTGTTGCTGCTGGAATTGGAATGGCGCTTGGCGCAGCTGGCTGGATCCCGCCGGCGATTGTTTTTGTGCTGACAGGCGTTTTGACGATTCTGACTGTTTAATCCGATTTGTTACTCCGCGTGCCCAATATTCGGCACGCCAATCCTTGGGAGGGGTATATGAAAATAGCTGTGCCGCGCGAAAGCGACGCGGTTGAAACCCGTGTGTCCGCCACTCCGGACACGATCAAGAAACTTATCGGCTTCGGGGCAACTGTCGTTGTTCAAAAAGATGCCGGTAAATTGTCCCGTATACCCGACCAAGACTACAAAGATGCCGGTGCCAAGATCGCTGCAGATTTTGACGCGACTGTTGCAGACGCTGATGTTGTTCTGAAGGTTCGTCGGCCAAGTGCTGCCGAGCTCAAGCCGATGAAAGCGGGTGCCTTGGTCCTTGCTGCCATGGATCCGTTTGGCAACGAAAAAGACGTTACCGCCATGGCGAAAGCCGGTATCACGGCGTTTGCGATGGAATTCATGCCGCGCATCACCCGTGCACAGGTCATGGACGTGTTGTCATCTCAGGCAAACCTCGCCGGTTATCAGTCTGTCATTGAAGCGTCTGCAGAATATGACCGTGCCATGCCAATGATGATGACGGCTGCCGGTACTGTTCCGGCTGCACGTGTCTTCGTTATGGGTGCAGGTGTTGCAGGTCTTCAGGCTGTTGCCACAGCGCGTCGACTTGGTGCTGTTGTAACAGCGACCGACGTTCGTCCGGCTTCCAAAGAGCAGGTCGAGTCGCTCGGTGCAAAGTTTGTTGCGGTCGAAGATGAAGAGTTCAAGCAGGCAGAGACTGCGGGTGGTTACGCCAAGCAAATGTCTGAGGAATATCAGAAGAAACAGGCCGAGCTTGTTGCATCTCATATCGCCAAACAGGACATCGTTATTACAACGGCTCTGATCCCTGGCCGTCCGGCTCCCAAGCTGGTCAGCAAAGCAATGCTGGAATCCATGCGCCCAGGATCTGTGATTGTCGATTTGGCAGTAGAGCGCGGCGGCAACGTCGAGGGTGCCAAGCCTGGCAAGGTTGCGACAGTTGCTGGTGTTAAAGTGGTCGGACATCTCAACATGGCAGGACGCATTGGGGCATCGGCTTCGACACTTTATGCCAAGAACCTGTTGTCCTTCCTGGAAACCATGATCGACAAGGAAGCAAAAGCTCTCAAGCCTGACTATGAGGATGAGCTGGTGCAGGCCACCGTATTGACCCGGGATGGCAAGGTGGTTCACTCCGCCTTTGCTCCGGCTGAAAGCTGAGGGGGGATTGATGAGCGACTTGTCTCAAACCGAAGCACTTGAACGCGCGAAAGCGGCTGCGGATGCAGCCAAGGAAGCGGCGTCCAATGCACAGGAAGCTGCAAGTGCAGCACAAGGATATGCAGACCAGATAGCAGCCGGTGCAGTTGATGCAGCAAGCCATGCTGTTTCTTCCGGCGGTGCAATTGAGCCGTTTGTGTTTCTGTTATCCGTCTTCGTTATGGCGATCTTCGTCGGCTACTATGTGGTCTGGTCGGTGACGCCTGCCTTGCACACACCGCTAATGGCTGTGACCAACGCGATTTCATCAGTGATCGTTGTTGGCGCCCTGCTTGCAGTTGGTGTTGATCTCACCTCCGGCGATGGCGCTTTCATGGCGCGTGTTTTCGGTTTCCTGGCTCTTGTTCTGGCGAGTGTAAACATCTTTGGCGGGTTCCTTGTGACCAGCCGGATGCTGGCCATGTACAAGAAAAAGCAACGATAGGAGGGCGGATCCATGTCAGCTAATCTCACTGCGGTCCTTTACCTCGTATCCGCTGTTCTCTTCATCATGGCTCTTCGCGGCCTTTCCAGCCCGGAAAGCTCGCGCCAGGGCAACACCTACGGCATGATCGGGATGGCAATTGCGGTCGTGACCACGTTGTTTGCGTCCGGTATTACCGGTAGTTCCTTTCTGCTGATCGTTGGCGGCGTCGCCATCGGTGGTGGCATCGGCGCAATTATCGCGAAACGTATTCCGATGACAGCGATGCCTCAGCTTGTGGCAGCGTTCCACTCGCTGGTCGGTCTTGCGGCTGTGTTTGTGGCCGCAAGCGCGCTCTATGCGCCTGAAGCTTTCGGCATCGGTTCTGCAGGTAGCATCCACGCATCTGCAATGGTTGAAGCGTCAATTGGTGCTGTGATCGGTGCCATTACCTTTACCGGCTCCGTCATTGCGTTCCTGAAACTCGACGGTCGCATGTCAGGCAAGCCGATCATGTTACCGGCGCGCCATATGATCAATATTGGTCTGGCTGTGGCTGTGGTCGTCCTGACGATCATGCTGGTTGGCAGCGAAAGCATGACCGTGTTCTGGGTGCTGGTTGTCGTCGCTTTTGTCTTTGGTGTTCTGATCATCATCCCGATTGGCGGCGCAGATATGCCTGTGGTCGTATCGATGCTGAACTCCTACTCAGGTTGGGCAGCAGCTGGTATCGGCTTCACACTCGGCAACATGGCGCTGATCATCACAGGTGCTCTTGTCGGCTCGTCGGGTGCGATTCTGTCCTACATCATGTGTAAGGGTATGAACCGCTCGTTCATCTCGGTCATTCTAGGCGGCTTTGGTGGGGAAACCTCTGCAGTTGCCGGTGCCGATGAAGAAGACCGTCCGGTGAAACAGGGTGCAGCGGACGATGCGGCCTTCATCATGAAGAACGCGTCTAAAGTCATCATCGTGCCAGGTTACGGTATGGCGGTGGCGCAGGCACAGCACGCGCTTCGTGAACTGGCCGACACGCTCAAAGAAGAGGGTGTGGAAGTCAAATACGCCATCCATCCGGTTGCTGGCCGTATGCCTGGGCACATGAATGTGCTGCTCGCAGAAGCCAATGTGCCGTATGATGAAGTGTTCGAACTCGAAGACATAAATTCCGAATTTGCGCAGGCCGATGTGGTCTATGTAATCGGGGCGAATGATGTCACCAACCCGGCAGCTCGTGATGATCCGCAGTCGCCGATTTACGGTATGCCGATCCTTGACGTCGACAAGGCTGGAACGGTTCTCTTCGTCAAGCGTGGCATGAGCTCGGGTTATGCCGGTATTCAGAATGAGTTGTTCTTCAACGACCGCACAATGATGTTGTTCGGTGATGCGAAGAAAATGACGGAGAATATCGTCAAGGCGATGTAATCCTGTTTACCCAGACGATCTCAAAAGGCGCGGATGTTTCCGCGCCTTTTGTTTTTTTACAAAAACGCTATAAGCCGGATCATGACGCAATCAGCACCAGAAGCATTTGTTTATAATCCGCCGTTGGAGCCTTATTTGTCGGTGCTCCATGCAGATGACGACATTCTGGTGATCGACAAGCCTAGTGGATTGTTGAGCGTCCCGGGCAAGGCTGCCGAGCATTCTGATTGTATTGAAGCGCGGGCCCAGTCGGTTCACCCAGAAGCAAGAATCGTTCATCGGCTGGACATGGACACATCTGGTGTGATGATCCTTGCGATGAATGCCAGGGCTCATCGACATTTGGGCTTGCAGTTTGAGCGTCGGAAAACTGCAAAAACCTATGTTGCTGAGGTTTGGGGGCATATTGCTGACGATGAAGGTGAAGTAGACCTTCCCTTGATCTGTGACTGGCCAAATCGCCCGAAGCAGATGGTCAGCTTTGAACACGGAAAGTCAGCGCTGACCCGATGGAAAGTCGTTGAGCGCCTGGAGGAAACGACTAGGGTGCGGCTGTTTCCGCACACTGGCCGATCTCATCAACTCCGGGTGCATATGCTGGCCTTAGGGCATCCGGTCATTGGGGATCGGTTTTATGCTGAAGGTGGTGCGTTGTCGGCATCTGATCGTTTAGCGTTGCATGCGGAGAGCCTTGAACTGCACCACCCGGTTGGTGGCGACCGCAACGTTTATCAGGCTGTTTGTCCGTTTTAAGGTCAGTTAGCGTTCCCACCAAGCGAAGCCATTTTCGATAGCCATCGATCAATCTTAGTCTTGTCAGCCTGGTCCACCATACCCAAAACGGTGGAACGAACCGGGCCAAAACCTATGAATTTGAAAATATTGCGTTCCAGGCTTTTGAGACTATGGGCGCGATACCAAAGCTTGTAAGCAAACGCAGGCATTCCCATGGTCACGACAATTCGAACCGACTTTCCTTTCATTTTTCCAGTCGGCCATCCGTTCCCATCACCCCGCTCAAAAGCGGTGTCATAGTGGAATAGCTGTTCCAGGAAGGACTTTGTGTAAGCTGGAAGGGTGCCAAGCCAAAGCGGATAAAATAGCGCGACATGATCGGCATTCAAAATAGCATCGCGCGTGGAGTGAAGTTCCTGCGGAGTAGGATTGTCGGTAAAATCGCTCGGACACCTAAGTATGGGGAACTTCAGATCTGCAATGCGGATGAGTTCTGCGAAATGACCTCCCTCGCGGCCGCCCTTTTGATACTCCAATGCCAGACTGTGGCAAAGATGGTTGTTATCCGGGTCAGGGTGGCCATCCAGGACCACAATTGATTTGGTCTTTGACATCGCCGATACCCTCCAAACTTTCACAACCGGATTTTACCATGCCGTTGAATAGTCTGCGTTGAGGCCGATCAAAAAATAAGGTTGTCCAAGCGCCGCGCTCGAAGGTGTCAGAAAATAGTATTCTGGTTTCAAACAATCAATGCATTGCGGCTGATGCTGCCGATAGCTCGTCGTGTTTTTCCGGGTATATTTCCCGCATTCTATCACCGCAGATATGCGCGATGATATTGAGTTCGGTTTCGCTCAATGGTACCGGCTTTTCATATGATAATATTGGTGTTGGATCGAAACCGGATGCTTGCGGCCATCTGTTGAACTTCTCATTCAATATGTCACCCTTGATCCCGCGCATTCCAGTGAAAGATTCCAGCTGGCGCACCGATTTCGGCCCATTTGCCAAAAAATCTTCAAACTTGATCGGGAGCAGCATTTCGGGAACTTGTTCAAAGTTTTTCCGGCTCAAAGCCGCAATGACATCAGTATTAACAATCCATTCAGTGCATAGGGCTGCCAGCTCTTGTTCATCGTTGATCAGGCCCAAGCTCTTTTGTGACATCACCGTATCAACAATGTTGCGATAGACATAGATACACTTGAGATCGGACACGAAGTCTGCAGCCTTAACTACATTCAGAAATGAACATTTTGATTTTTTGCAGGCCCAAATTTCTTTCTCAATGACCTTGGTGGCCTCGTCATAATGCTGTCGGAAGAATGTCAGCGCACCAACAAGAGCGTGGCGTGCAAAGTCGCCTGGGAGTTCGAGATTGACCAGGCCGAACTCAAGGTTCCCCTCTAGGATCTTGTTCCAATAGTGAGTTTGCCGATCTTCTTGCTGTTGGAGCAAAATGCTTTCGTTGTGAGCGAATTCTGAAAGAGTAAGGAGACGCCGTGCAGCGTCCTCACCGTAACAGATGCCATTGTCTGAGCTCGAAAGGAGGCGTTGAAACAATGTTGCTCCGGACCGCAGGGTCGGCGAGGCGATGATTATTGGTGCATTGGGCAATATATGCTCCGCGGCGCGATGAAAAGCCAAACTCGATCCGCGAGGCTTAAACCATTAGCTGACGAGGTGACGACCAGAAAACTGGTAGACAACGTATCTACTCAACCGGGGGCGTGAAAGATGGAAATGGGCTTCGTCCAAGTCTTATCGCCCGGATGAATGAATTCCCGGAGTATGGGAATTGCAGGCTCCCTGTATGAAACGAAAGCGTTAACCGCTAACGCGTCCAAGGCCCTCACGCGCAATCTTGTTGGAGTTATCCAGGTTCTGCGCCTTTGAAAAATTCCTGCGGGCATCCTTTGGTTTGCCCAGCAATTCCAGAGCAAGGCCGCGATTGGCCCAGGCGACAGATGAATTCCGATCAAGATTGACGGCCATCGACAGGTCCGAAAACGCTGCGTTCGGGTCATTCAAAGTCAGATAGGATATGCCGCGCGCTATATACGGCGCACTTGCTTTCGGATTGAGGCCGATCGCAGTGGCAAAATCCTCAAGTGCACGCGTATCCTGATTCTGCGCCTGATAAATCAGGCCTCGATTGTAGAAGGCCCGTGCGTCGCTGCTGTCGCGTGCAATTACGGAATTGAAATCCGCTAGAGCTGAGCTGAAGTTGCCATTCTGGCGGTATATGTTTCCGCGTCCGACATAGGCAGGATCGTAATCAGGCTTGATATTGATCGCGCGGGAGTAATCGGAAACAGCCAGATCGTTTTGTCCAAGTCGACGATAGACAAGAGCCCGGTTGGCGTAGGTCTGGTAAGATTGTGGATTGAGCTGAAGTGCGCGATTGAAATCTTCAACGGCCTTGTCCAGCTTGCCAGCCTGGCCATAGGCAATGCCGCGTGTACTGTAGGCAGTTGAATCATTTGGATTGGATTCAATAACCGAAGTCAGCGATGCGATATTCGTCGAAGAGCCAACAGACGAATTGACCGGAACACCATTATAGACACCGCTGCCCTGACAGGCCGCCAAAAGGGTGGCCAGGCTCAAAAGCATTGCGTGTGGAAGGAATTTCCGCATCCGGCACATACGTTCTCTTACAGTCAAGCGACGAAACATGCCGTTCATCTGCCTCCAATTGGGCGGTATTGTGTCTTCAATCAGAAACACGAGGGTGTTTTGTGAATATCCTCGTAAACACCAAAAAGCCGACCGTCATTTCGGTCGGCCTTGCGGCATTTTTTCAATTTGTATAGCGATGCAAACTACCGGATGCATGCTCAAGTCGCAATTAGCGACGAGCAGCTGGTTTGCCCGGCAGAAGGCCTTCGCGCTGTGCCTTCTTACGGGCCAGCTTGCGTGCGCGGCGAATGGCTTCAGCCTTTTCGCGCGCTTTTTTCTCAGACGGTTTTTCAAAATGGCCGCGAAGTTTCATTTCACGGAAGATGCCTTCACGCTGCATCTTTTTCTTGAGCGCCTTTAGCGCTTGATCGACATTATTGTCGCGAACCAGAACCTGCACGCGTTTCTTCCCGTTGCTAAGCGCTGCGATCAGTCCGCAGCTGAAATTAAGCCTTGATAGAAGTGGGGTCGCGTCAACGCTGGAAGGCATTCACCAGTGTAAAGTAACCTGATCGCCGCTAATGCGTCGCCCACTTTGTGCCGGGTACATACCAGAGCAGGTGTGGGCTGTCCACAGCCATTGTGAAAAGAAACGGCGGAAATCCGACTCTTATCGTCTGGCCATAACACGGGACAGTGGTGGACACTGTGTAATTTCACGATTAGAGGTGGAAGTCTGACCTAATGCCCTGATTGTTGGAGGTAACAATGGCGCAACACGCGTCCAGGGTCCCCGATTCGGAGCCGCGAAAATCTTTGTGGCAGAGCGATATTCTGCCAACCCTTTCGCTTGGGTTGCCGTTGGTCGGTGCGCAATTGGCGCAGATGGCCATCAACACCACCGATGTGTTGATGATTGGCCGACTGGGCGCGGAAGAACTCGCCGCGTCCGTTTTGGCATTTAATTTCTACATTCTTCTCTGGTTTTTCGGCATGGGGGTTCTGCAGGCAGTTATCCCGCTCGCCGCAAGGGCGCGCGGGCAGCGTAATCCGCGCGAATTGCGACGTGCGGTCCGCATGGGGTTTTGGATTTCGGCGATCTTCAGTGTTCCGGTTTGGTTTATTCTGTTTTTCACCGAAGATCTGCTGATCATGTTCGGGCAAGAACCGGAGATTGCACGTCTTTCCGGAATTTATATGAGGACTTTGCAGTGGACCATGCTACCGGCGTTGTTGATCATGGCTGTCCGCGGGTTCCTGACGGTGATGGAACGTACCCAGATCGTTTTATGGGCAACCATTGGCGGAGCTATAATTAATGCGGTTTTGGATTATCTCCTGATATTTGGCGAATTCGGCTTTCCGCGCCTTGAGTTAACAGGAGCTGGCATTGCTTCAGTCTTCAGCGCGACCACAACTTTTCTGTTTCTTCTTGCCTATGCGTTGCTGCATCCAAAACTGCGTCGTTATTACATTCTCGGTCGGATCTGGCGGTCCGACTGGCCAGTGTTCTTCCAGATTGTTCGGCTCGGAACACCAATAGGGCTGACAATTGTCGCAGAAGGGTCTCTCTTCACCGCTTCCGCCATCATGATCGGCTGGCTTGGGACGATTCCGCTTGCTGGTCACGGGATTGCCCTGCAAATCGCATCGCTGACATTCATGGTGCCTGTCGGATTATCTGTAGCTGCCATGACGAGGGTTAGCCTCGCTGCCGGACGCGGTGATCATGAGGCTATTGGACGAGCTGGTTGGACGTCCCTTTGGGTGACTGTCGCCTTCATGGGGTGTTTTGCTATTCTATTTTGGACAATCCCGGAGACACTGGTTGGCTTCTATCTTGATTTAAACGATCCAGAATCACAGGAAGTGCTCTCCTACGGTGTCTCATTCCTGCTCGTCGCTGCCTTGTTCCAACTGGCGGATGGCGGGCAAATCATCGGGGTCAACAATCTGCGCGGACTGGGAGATACTACGATCCCGCTTTTTTACGCATTGTTCGGCTATTGGGTCGTCGGCCTTGGCCTGTCTCTGGGCCTTGGGTTTCTCGCCGGATGGGGCGGTGTCGGTGTCTGGTGCGGATTGGCCGGTGGTTTGGCAGTGGTTGCGCTGTTGGCAAACATGAGATTTGCCCGACGTGAAAAACTCGGTCTTGTAAATTTGTAAGCGAGTTGGGTTGTTGCTCAGTTGGTTTTGCGAGAGATCCGGTTAACATGGCCCATTTTGCGGCCGTCACGCGTTTCCGCCTTGCCATACAAATGCAGCTGTGCGTTTGCCTCTGCCAGAGTTGTTTTCCAGCTGTCGACGTCAAACCCGATAAGGTTTTCCATGACAGCATCAGAATGGCGTTCAGCTGAGCCCAGAGGCCACCCGGCGACTGCACGGATGTGTTGATCAAATTGGGAAACAAGACATGCGTCCTGAGTCCAATGGCCCGAATTGTGAACCCGTGGGGCAACTTCGTTCACCAGAAGCCGTTCACCTGCATCATCACGCACCAGAAACAATTCAACGCCCATGACACCGACATAACCAAGGCTTGAAACGATCTGTTCGGCCATCTCGCGCGCAGTTTCTTTTGTAGTTGCTGATACGCCTGCGGGTACAGTCGACGTTTTCAAAATATGGTTCTCGTGATGATTTTTGGCGATGTCATAACTTGCGCAGGTGCCCACCAGATCACGTGCTACAATAGCTGAAACTTCGCACTCAAACGGAATGAGTGCTTCGAGAACTGCTGGAACGCTACCAATCTTCTCGAAAGCACCTGGCAAGTCGCTTGGCTCCCGCAACATGACTTGGCCTTTACCATCGTAGCCAAACCGCCGTGTCTTCAAAACGCCCCTACCGCCAAATTCTTTGAGCGCAGCTTCCAAATCTTCCTGAGAATTGATTTCAGCATAATCAGCGATTGCAACACCAGCGCCTGACAAGAATTCCTTTTCAAATAGACGATCCTGAGAGACTTCCAGAGCGCGTACACCCGGACGAACTGGGATTATTTCGTCTAGATGCGCAGCTGTTGGACCGGGTACATTCTCAAATTCATAGGTCACGACAGAAACGGAGGAAGCAAAACGGTTGAGTGCGTTGACATCCTCATAAGGTGCGACTGTGTAGGCTGAGCAGACGTCGAAAGCTGGACTGTTAGGATCTGGACAGAAGATATGCGTCTTGAGGCCGAGGCTTGCTGCAGATTGCGCCAACATTCGGCCCAGCTGGCCACCACCAAGAATACCGATCGTGTCGCCCGGGCTCAGCTTTGTGGTTGCGCTCATGAACAGCAGTCCTGTGTCGAATAATTGAATTAGGTGGGGTCGTTAACCGGAAACTCTGTAACAGCAGCCGTGCGCTCTGTGCGATATTTATCAAGCGCTGTCTCGATGGCCATATCACTAAGAGCCAGAACGGCACCTGCAAGAAGCCCTGCATTTGTTGCTCCAGCTTTACCGATTGCCAGCGTTCCGACCGGAACACCGCCCGGCATCTGTACAATAGACAAGAGACTGTCTTCACCTGACAGCGCACGGCTTTCGACGGGAACACCGAAGACTGGGAGTGGTGTCAGCGCTGCGACCATTCCCGGAAGATGTGCCGCTCCGCCTGCACCGGCGATGATGACCTTGAAGCCCTCGGATTTTGCGGACTTTGCGAAATCGTACATTCGGTCGGGGGTGCGATGAGCAGATACAATGCGTGCTTCAAATGAAACACCCAATTGCTCGAGCGTATCCGCCGCGTGCTTCATAGTCGGCCAGTCTGACTGACTGCCCATGATGATTGCGACATCCGCCTGCGCCATGTTCTGCTCCAAAATTTACTAGGGCCGGAAGAGCGGCGGAGTATAGGCACAGCGCCACACTTCGCAAGCGCGAATAGGTGCCGCGTCGAAAGAGTATAATTCAGACCGCTTGCTGATGGTCTCTTAACAAGAAGAGCTTTGCAATCAGGCAATAATATCCGGGAAAAGTTGGTCTTCCAGAGCAGAGATCCGGTCTTTGATCATCAACTTCTTTTTCTTCAATCGTTGCAGCTGAAGGACATCGTGTTTTTGAGATTCTGCCAAAGCTTCAACGGCGACATCGAGGTCCCGGTGTTCCTGGCGTAGCCGGGCCAACTCCGTGCGCAAAGCATCATCGTTCATTTGTGCCATGCACATCTCCAAAAAGTCAGATCACAGTCCTAATCCATTTCTGTGCTTTTCGGCAAGGTAGCATGTTTTTCGAATCGACTACCCTTCGGAAATACGTCCTTTTTGATTGATATTTTTAGATGTGACTAAAAAAACATTGGCATGCACAACTTGTGCACTGGCAAATCGGTCAGCGTGAAAATTCGTGAGTTTAAAATGGCTTATTTCCCTACGTAAATTTAGGATTTTCTAACGATAGCAAACGGAATGCATCAAATGACGGTGAATCGTTTCAGATATGCAGATTCCGCAATCGACAAAGCTGATTTTCCGTTGCACGATGGTTAGATTGAGCCAATAGACCGGAGGTTTTCCATGTCAATGCAGTCGCATCTCGAAGAACTTCAGCGCCGTCACGCGGAAATGGAACGCAAAATCGAAGACGCCCTGTTGCACCCGAGCACTGACTCTCTGAATTTGGCTGACATGAAACGAAAAAAACTCAAACTCAAAGATGAGATCGAGCGAATACGAATTGGCGAGACGATCCACTAGACGTCCGCCTACCAGTTGTTTTAACGCCGCGCCTAGCGCGGCGTTTTTGTTTTGGGGCGTTATCAGAGCGCTTTTGCCTGTTCCCGCAATGCAAATTTCTGGATCTTGCCAGTTGATGTTTTTGGTAGATCGCAAAAGACGACTGTTCTGGGTGATTTAAAACTTGCCAAATGTTGCCGACAAAAAGCTATCAGATCTGTTTCACTCGTCTCGGCCCCGAGACTGAGTTCAACGAAAGCACACGGTGTCTCACCCCATTTCTCATCAGGCTTTGCCACAACGGCTGCTGCTTGAACATCTGGGTGCTTGTAGAGAACGTCCTCGATCTCAATCGACGAGATGTTCTCACCACCAGAAATAATGATGTCTTTGGAACGGTCTTTCAGCTGAATATACCCGTCCGGATGCAGAACGCCCAAGTCTCCGGAGTGAAACCAGCCACCTTGGAACGCTTCATCGGTGGCATCCGGATTTTTCAAATAGCCTTTCATCACGACATTGCCGCGGAACATGACTTCGCCGATGGTTAGACCATCTGCTGGCGTTTGTTCCAGTGTTTCCGGATCCAGAACCGTCAGATTTTCAAGGGCAACATAACGAACACCTTGTCGTGCCTTTTTATGGGCTTGCTGATCGAGTGGCAGGTCGTCCCACTCGACCTTCCAGTCATTGACGACCGCAGGCCCATAAACTTCCGTGAGACCATAGAGATGCGTGACATTGAAGCCTGCCGTTTTCATTGCTGCAAGCACGCTTTCGGGCGGTGGCGCTGCGGCAGTGAAGAATTCAACATCATGATCAAGATCACGCTTTTGATCAGGCGCAGCGTTCAAAAGCGTCGACATGATGATAGGGGCACCGCACAGATGGGTCACCTGTTCTTCGGCAATCAGTTCCCACATCGTGTTAGGGCGAACCCAGCGCAGGCACACATGGGTTCCGGCAACTACGGACAAGGACCACGGAAAGCACCATCCGTTGCAATGAAACATTGGCAGGGTCCAGAGATAGGCCGGATGTTTTGCCATTGAAGCTGTGATGACGTTGGCTTGCGCAAGCAAATAGGCCCCACGATGATGATAAACGACACCTTTCGGATTGCCTGTCGTGCCTGACGTGTAATTAAGGGAAATCGCATCCCATTCATCGTCGGGCAAGTGCCAAGCATAATCCGGATCTCCAGACTGCAGAAAATCTTCGTAATCCAGTTTCCCCAATCGTTCGCCATCCTGAGGAAATTCGGGATCTGAATAATCAATGACAGTGGGATTGACGGTCGCAAGGGCCAAGGCTTCTTTCATCACCGGAGCGTATTCGCGGTCTGTAATCAGCACTTTGCAATTTGCGTGATCAAGTTGGAAGGCGATGATTGATGCGTCCAATCTAGTGTTCATGGAGTGCAGCACGGCTTTGGTCATTGGAACCCCGTAATGGGCTTCCAACATGGGCGGCACGTTGGACAACATGACGCTGACAGTATCCTCCTTGCCGATTCCCATCGCACATAACGCTGAACCAAGTTGGCGGGCACGGCGATAGAATGTCCGGTAGTCCGTGCGTTGCTTGCCGTGGATGATCGCGATCTGATCCGGAAACACATCAGCGGATCTTGCCAGAAAGCTGAGCGGGCTAAGGGGAGCGTAATTTGCAGTGTTTTTGTCGAGCCCCTGTGAATAGGGGCTGAGGCTGGCATCCATGATCATCCTCCCTGGATCAATCTTTTGGCCATCAAAGCCGGAAACCGGAGAACGTGCAATGCGCCATATGGCATCTCTTTGCGGTAATCTATCAAGTCAAGAATGCAGCCAACCCGTCATAGACCAACTTCACGCCGATCACGCCCATGAACACATAGATGACAGTGTAAAAGGTTTCTGCTTTGACGATTCGAACCAGCCATATACCTGCAAGCGTTGCCAGAAGCGCGATAGGGAACAACGCGGCGGATGTAGCCAGATTTGTAGGGTCAAACTGTCCTAAAAAGAAATATGGGACGAGTTTCACGGCATTGACTGTCGCAAAAAAGATGACTGCAGTGCCAACAAACAACATCGGTGGCAACCGCAGCGGTAGCATGTACAATTGAAATGGTGGGCCGCCCGTGTGGCTGATGAAACTTGTGAATCCAGTGACAGTTCCCCAAAAAAGCCCTTTGGGTACGTTCTGACCCCTGGCTTCCTCTTCTTTTCGGCCTTTGAAGACATAATCTGCAACAAAAACAATGGAAATGATGCCGATCAGCAATGTGACAAATGCGTCATTGACATATGCAGCGGTCGCCCAGCCAATTCCAATTCCGACCATCGCTGCGGGCAGCAGCAGAGCGAGGATTTTCCAGTCTGCGCGCCCCTTGTAAGCAATGAGTGCGACAACATCCATGACGATCAGGATAGGCAACATGATACCGGCAGCCTGAATCGGAGACACTACCAGCGACATGATCGGTACACCAAGCATCGCTATTGTGCCGCCGAAACCGCCTTTCGACAGGCCAACAAATATTACCGCCGGAATGGCGGCAGCGTAGAACCAGGGATCGGCTATTGGATGCATAAATATCACTGTGTGGATTAGGCGGTAAGGTTGCGCAAACAAGCACGTCGAAGGTTTTACGTAAAGTCCCGCTCATCGAATTGCTAAGTTTTGCAGGCTTGCATTTAGATGTTCCCATACAGCACTCTATGCCCAAATGCCGGAAGGCTGTATTTTGGGAGGAATATGATGGCTAGCCGTTATCACGAGGTCTATCAGGGCTGGAAAGACGATCCGACAGGATTTTGGAAAGCGGCCGCATCGGAAATCGACTGGATCAGCACGACAGAGACGGTCTTCGATCCGGACCAGGGTCAGTATGGACGCTGGTTCCCGGATTGGGAGTGTAACACTTGCTATAACTGTCTGGACCGGCACGTGGAACGCGGTCGTCCGGGACAAGCTGCTCTGATTTATGACAGCCCGATCACCGGTAAAAAAGCCAGCTATACCTATGCGGAATTGCTGGAAGAAGTCGAAGCCTTTTCAGCTGTTTTAATGGATCATGGTCTGAAGAAGGGCGACCGCGCCATTATCTATATGCCGATGATCCCTCAGGCAATTATGGCAATGTTGGCCTGTGCACGCCTTGGTGTAATCCACTCTGTCGTGTTCGGCGGATTTGCTGCCAACGAACTCGCAACGCGGATAGATGACGCCACACCGAAGGCTATTATCGCAGCGTCCTGCGGTATCGAACCAGGTCGCGTGATTGCCTATAAGCCTCTGATTGATCAGGCTATTGAGCTTGCAACGCACAAGCCAAGCTCCTGCCTTGTGTTCCAGCGGGAAGAACAGAATGCTGAGCTGAATAACTCCTGCGACCATGATCTTGGCGCATTAATCAATGAAGCTAAAGCAGCTGGGCGCAAGGTTGCGCCGGTTCCGGTCAAGGCAACCGATCCGCTGTATGTCCTCTATACTTCCGGAACGACCGGTCAGCCAAAGGGCGTGGTTCGGGATAATGGCGGCCACATGGTTGCGCTCAAATGGTCGATGTCCAACCTCTATGATATCCAGCCGGGCGAAGTCTACTGGGCTGCATCAGACGTCGGTTGGGTCGTCGGTCACAGCTACATTTCCTATGCACCGTTGCTTCACGGTTGCACGACCATTGTTTTCGAAGGCAAACCCGTCGGAACGCCTGATGCGGGGACATTTTGGCGTGTGATTTCCGAGCATAAGATTGTTTCGCTGTTCACAGCACCAACCGCGTTCAGGGCGATCCGCAAGGAAGATCCTGAAGGAAAATTGATCGAAAATTACGATCTCTCGCAATTTCGGTCCCTATTCCTTGCAGGTGAACGAGCTGATCCAGAAACAGTCAATTGGGCGATTGATCAGCTCCAGGTGCCGGTTATCGATCACTGGTGGCAGACCGAATCGGGATGGTGCATGGTCGGCAATCCGCTTGGGCTTGGAGCGCTTCCAGTAAAGCCAGGTTCACCTACTGTGCCACTACCGGGTTATGATGTTCGGGTTTTGGACGATGCCGGACACCCGCTTGAGCCAAACACACTCGGCAATATCGTCGTGAAATTGCCACTTCCACCAGGTGCCCTGCCGACCCTGTGGAATGCAGACCAGCGGTTCTTCGATGCCTATCTTGCAGAATTTCCGGGGTTTTACAAAACTGCAGATGCTGGCGTGATTGATGATGATGGTTATCTGTCGATCATGGCCCGTACCGATGACATCATCAACGTCGCCGGACATCGGCTCTCTACGGGTGGTATGGAAGAGGTTCTGGCAACCCATAAGGATGTCGCAGAATGCGCCGTAATTGGTATTGCTGACAAGCTGAAAGGTCAGTTGCCGTGTGGCTTTGTTGTCCTGAAAGCCGGTGTTGATCGGTCGTATGATGACATCGAAAGGGAACTGGTTCGATTGGTTCGCGAAAAGATTGGTCCGGTTGCTGCGTTCAAGATCGCGATCACGGTTGATCGCTTGCCGAAAACCCGCTCTGGCAAGATCCTCAGAGGCACAATGCGTCAGATTGCGGATGGTGAAGAATACAAGATGCCGGCTACTATTGATGATCCGGCAATTTTGGATGAAATCACTGACGCCTTGAAATCTCACGGGATTTCGACCTGACGCTATAGGGTAACGCTACGATATCTGGAGAAGGGCCATCGACAGCGCTGTCTTCACAAACTAATGTCGGGCCGCCGCGGAGCGGCCCGCGTTGTTTGCGCGGCTTAAATTTACACACAAGTAGCCGTGGGGTCTTTCGTGTCTTTGGAAAATAAGGTCGCCATTATTACCGGCGCAGCACGCGGAATCGGTTTTGCCGTTGCCAAGCGTTTTGTCTCTGACGGTGCAAAGGTTGTCATTGCCGATGTTGATGACGATGCAGGCGAAGCTGCAGTCGACGATCTGAAGGGTCTTGGCGAGGCCATGTATATTCACTGTAATGTGGCCGAGCGTCTTGATGTTCGCAACATGGTGGCAGAAACACTGAATGCTTATGGCGACATTGATATCCTGGTGAATAACGCCGGGATCGTTATTGGTGCTGATTTCCTTGAACTTGAAGAAGACGATTTCGACAAGGTTCTTTCGGTCAATCTCAAGGGTGCCTTTTTGTGTTCCCAAGCGGTTGCCCGGCACATGGTTGAAAAAATCGAGGCTGGCGGTGAGCCGGGCTGCATCATCAACATGTCGTCGATCAACTCGGTGGTGGCAATCCCGAATCAGATCCCATACTGCGTTTCAAAGGGCGGGATGTCACAGCTGACAAAAACCACAGCCCTCTCGCTCGCCCATCATGGCATTCGTGTGAATGCAATTGGCCCGGGCTCAATCATGACTGAGATGTTGGCCTCCGTGAACAGCGATCCTGCGGCCAAAAACCGGATCATGTCACGTACGCCAATGCTGCGGATTGGGGAACCATCTGAAATTGCAGGTGTTGCTGCCTTCCTGGCATCAGCGGATGCAAGCTATGTGACCGGGCAGACAATCATGGCTGATGGTGGACGTTTGCCATTGAACTATACAGTTGCAGTGCCAGACGACGACTGAGCTAATTGGCAGTTTGATTTGAATAAATTCGAGAGACGGCGATCAAGCCGTCTCTTTTTCTTTTGCCAATCCGAACTGCAATTCTGCCAATTTGGCATAGAGCCCGCCAGCAGCGCTCAGCTCGTCATGTGTCCCCGATTCGACAATCTTGCCGCCATCCATGACGACAATCCGATCGGCTTTCAGAACTGTCGCCAGTCGGTGCGCAATCACAAGCGTGGTGCGGTCCTGCATCAATCCATCAAGTGCACGCTGTACAAGGTTTTCACTTTCGGCATCCAGAGCACTGGTAGCTTCGTCAAGCAGAAGCACCGGCGCATGTTTCAAGACTGCGCGCGCAATCGCAATCCTTTGTCGTTGACCGCCAGACAACGTAATTCCGCGTTCGCCAACCATCGTGTCATAGCCGTCTGACATGGCATCAATGAACGGGGCTGCCAGCGCGGATGTCGCCGCTGCGATGATGTCTTCCCGCGATGCCTCAGGCCGTCCATAAGCGATATTCTCGGCGATGCTGGTGCCGAAAATTGCGGTGTCCTGCGGCACAAGTGCAATATTCTGGCGGAGCTCTTCCGGATCCAACCGAGTCAGGTCTTTGCCATTCATGGAGATGCCGCCGGAGAGCGGATCGTAGTACCGCATCAACAGGCTGAATAGTGTCGATTTGCCTGCGCCGGAAGGTCCGACGACTGCTACCGTCTCACCGGGAGAGACTTTGAGAGAAAGCCCTTCGACAACCGGCATTTCCCGGCTGTTCTGGTAAGCGAATGATACGTTATCGAAAATGATTTCACCGCGGGGCGTGTTCGGCAGTTTTTCGGGATTGGCCGGGGCGGCAATGTCAGGCTGAATTTCCAGAAGTTCCGACAAGCGCTCCGCAGCACCGGCTGCCTGTGACAGTTCCCCCCAAACTTCGGACAGCGCTGCCAGAGATCCGGCAGCCAGAATGGAATAGAGCAGGAACTGGCTGAGTTCACCGCCTGTGATCCGGCCAGCAAAGACATCACTGGCACCTATCCACAAGACCGCTACGATGCTCGACCCAATCACAAACAGTGCAAATCCGGTGAGAGCTGCGCGTGCGGTGATGGCTTGGCGTGCTGCCTGGAAAGCCGTTTCTACATCTGAGCTGTAACGATCGGCGCTGCGACGCTCATGGGTAAACGCCTGTAAGGTGCGGACAGAGCTCAGCATCTCACTGGCATAGGCTGATGCGTCTGCAAGTTTGTCTTGTGCAAAGCGGGATCTGACCCGGACCTTTCGGCCAAATCCCAGAATGGGAACAAGAATGATCGGAATGGCGGCAAGCACGATGACCGACAGGCGCGGGCTGGTGACAACCATCATTACGGCAGCGCCAGAAAACATGATCAGATTGCGCATCGCGAGCGATGCGCTGGCGCCGAAAACGGATTTGATTTGCGTTGTGTCGGCGGTCAGGCGCGACAGGATCTCGCCGGATTTGGCGCTATCATAGAAAGTGGCGCTTAGCTGAGTCATATGTGCGAACACATCGGAGCGTAGTTCTGCTACGACCCTTTCACCGAGCCACATTACCAGAAAATACCGCATGGAACTTGCACAGGATAGGGCGCAAACCACACCGATAAGGACCGCAAAATACGAATTCACGAGTGCCGGGTCGTCGGCACCAAAGCCATAGTCAATCATGCGCCGCACGGCGGCGGGAAGGATGAGCGTGATTACTGCAGCCGAGAACAGGGCAAACAGGGCAGCCAGAACCATGCCTTTATGCTTCATCAGATAAGGCAGCAAGCGGACGAGTGGTTTCAGAGATTTGCGATTGTTTCGCGCGTTTTCTTGTCGGTCTTGAGATGAGGCGTTGGCCACGGAGTTCTCCCTGTGAATTGTCTCCGTCTTTAACATGTTCCGTACTCGGCTCAATGTCTTTGCGATAAATCGTGTGTCATGGTTTGCATCGCAAGATCTGTGAATTGGAAATCCTCAGGTCTTAGTGCTCAAAATGCGGGAATTAGGCTCTTGTTTTGCGTGGCACCTTAAGGTATATCCGCGCCACATGTTTCTGAGGGCGGCGTCCGAATGTGGATCGGCGGCCCTTAATTTCGTTTTGCGCCAGTGTGGCATTCTTCAAGGGAAGAGCTGTGCAGCGTTTGAAAGGACCGGCCATGAAAGCGGATATCCATCCCGACTACCACACCATCAAGGTCGTGATGACCGATGGTACTGAATTCACGACCCGCTCCACTTATGGTGCGGAAGGCGATACACTGCAGCTCGATATCGACCCATCGTCTCATCCGGCGTGGACTGGCGGTAACACACAGCTGATGGACCGTGGCGGTCGCGTGTCTCGCTTTAAAAACAAATTTGCTGGTTTCCTCGGCTCTTAAGTCGAAGTCACAGTCTGAAATTCTAAAAGCCCGGTCATTTGACCGGGCTTTTTTCTTTATCCGTTCATGTCCACAGGACAAATATAAAGCCGCCCAAAGGCGGCTTTCTCGAAATCCACGGTGTTGGGGAAGCTCTTATCCCAATTTGCCAAATGCGGCGTGCAACTGGCTGATCTGGGACGCGACCGGGTTGTCGTTTGTTGCTTCAACTTCTATTTGCGGTGTTTCTTCGTGGCGATAAAGCATCTTGTCGAGGTGTACGACTCTTTCCTGAAGACGCGTTGAGCGCTCGATCAGGCCCCGAATTGATTCCGGTAGGTCTTCCCAGGCTGAACCGCCTGTGCTGCTGCTCAACTTGTCCAGACGGACCTTGTTCTTGTCGCTGCCTGCCTGTTCACGAGACATCTCACCCTCGTTGACGGCGCGTTGCAATAGCAGCCAAGACGCCAGCTGCATCAATCTGGTTGTCAAACGCATGGATTCGGTTGCGTAAGCAAGCGAAGCGGGACGCGGCAGCTGTTTGGCTTCCTCGCGACCTTCGCCGTCCAGATACAGAGCAGTTTCTTCTACCAGCGACATGCCTTCCTGAAACAGGCTCTGGAAATTGTCCGAGCTGGCCAGGTGATGCGCAATGTGAACAGCGTCTGTAATACGATCGGCTTTTTTGTTGTCTTCCGTCATTGGATTTCTACGCCTCGGTTACACTTACATACTGGCACACATTTTTGTTCTCGGTCGTGGGATTGTCTCATCCCAGGTCACGTGTCCCTTTTTGGAACGATGTGGGCCTTCATGCCAATTACGGAGCAAATGGTGTGCCAATCACGCATTGTGACGGGCGTTAACCAGTGCAGATGCAAGATACTACGGCTGAGGGATAAAAAAAAGAGCCGCAATATGCGGCTCAAAGTCATTAACAGGGAGGCGTCAAACAGAGTGGACAGGAGCCACTCCTAATCCAGATGACTGGATGACTTATTTATACTTTAGAAAGATTAATGAGAGGTAAACGAGTAAAATTGTACTTTTTCGATTAACCAAACTATATCGGATTCGGTCAGTTAAGTGCAGTTATCTGTAAGAAATAACGAGCCTATTTCCTGAAAAATGCATCAGCCTCATCGCGAATATTTCCTCTTTGTTCTAGCGTCCTTTGCGTACGGTTAATTTCATCTGTTAAGGCTTCGATTCGTTTCGTGAGTTCTTCCTCTGACAAGCGCGACAAGTCCTGACCGACCGTGATGTCTGCGAGCTTAGGTTTTTTGGGGACATCTTCATCAAAAAGGTTCATCGTTGATCTTCTTCCTGGATCTGTCGGCGTTGGGCGAAGGCCAACAGAATTTATTCAATTGTCTTGGTGTGTTTTAACCATACCATAGGCATCAATCACCTACTGCGTTTCAAAATGAACCATATAGGGAAACCGCCTCATGCAAAAATTGCCGGACAAAATGTCTGTTGTTGCCATATCCGAACCCGGTGGACCGGATGTTTTGGTTTTGCAAGAGCGCCCGCTGCCGGAGCTTGAGGCTGGTGAAATTCTGATCCGTGTTGCTGCAGCTGGGGTTAACCGGCCAGATGTTCTTCAAAGACTTGGAGCCTACCCGCCGCCCAAGGGAGCGTCTGACCTTCCGGGACTGGAAGTATCAGGCGAAGTCGTGGCCGTAGCCGGTCAAGCACATGGCCATAAACCGGGCGACAAGGTGACCGCACTGGCACCTGGGGGCGGTTATGCGGAGTATTGCAAAGTTTCAGCTGGCCATGCACTTCCAATACCGACGGGATTGTCCATGCTGGAAGCTGCAGCGCTGCCGGAGACTTTTTTCACTGTATGGACCAATGTGTTTGATCGATGCGGATTGAGTGGCGGTGAGAAATTCCTGGTTCATGGCGGAACGTCAGGAATTGGCACAACTGCAATCCAGCTCGCAAAAGCATTTGGTGCCGAGGTGTTCACGACTGTCGGGTCGGACGAGAAGGCAGACGCTGTGCTTAAGCTCGGTGCTGATCATGCCATCAACTACCGCGAAAGTGCATTCGAAAAAGCTGTTCTGGAGCTGACAGGTGGTGAGGGGGTTGATGTCATCCTTGATATGGTCGGCGGTGACTATGTCGAGCGAAACTGGAAGGCTGCTGCTATTGAAGGTCGCATCTGCCAGATAGCGACGCTCAATGGTGTTTCAGAAAACGTGAACTTCTCTCGCCTGATGGTAAAGCGGTTGACCCATACGGGCTCTACACTGCGACCACGCAGTGTAGAATTCAAATCGGCCATCGCTGAAAATCTAAAAACAAAGGTCTGGCCTCTGATTGAAGCTGGCAAGGTCAAGCCGGTGATGGACTCAACCTTCCCGCTTGCAGAGGCCGCTGCAGCCCACCAACGGATGGAAGGCTCCGGTCACATCGGAAAGATTGTTTTGACTGTTTCCTGAGTTAACTTGAAGAAACCAAACAAAAAAGGGCCCTGGCTTTTGCCGGGGCCCTTCGTTATTCGCGGGGGGTTCCGAGAACTTTATTAGGCTGCAGCTACGTTCTCTAGGAAGTGATCAACGGCCTGCTTCAGCGATGTCGACTTTTCAGCGCTTGTTGTCGAAGCGGCGCGCATCTCGTCAACAGACTTGCGTGTCTCCACGACTGCCGATGTTACCTGAACAACATTTTCGGACACATCTGACGTTCCTTCAGCAGCTTGCTGTGCGTTGCGACTGATTTCCTTGGCCGCTGCATCCTGCTCTTCCACCGCAGAAGCAATGTTTGTCGTGAACGTATTCACTTCTTCCATTGTTGATGCGATTTCGTTGATGGCAGAAGCAGCTTCGCCTGTCGATGTTTGAATGCCTGTGATTTGCGAACTGATTTCTTCAGTTGCCTTGGCTGTCTGTTCAGCAAGTTGCTTCACTTCGGAGGCAACAACTGCGAAGCCTCGACCTGCATCACCGGCACGAGCCGCCTCGATCGTGGCATTGAGCGCCAGCAAGTTGGTCTGTTCGGCAATATCTGAAATCAGGTTCACAACATCACCAATCTTGCGTGCAGCTTCCGCGAGGCTGGACACTTGCTTGTTTGTTGACTGAGCCGAAGTTGTCGCCTTGCCAACAATGTCCATTGTCTTGTTGACCTGCTGGGCGATCTCCTGGATCGAGCTACCAAGTTGTTCTGCTGCAGAGGCTACGGATTGAACGTTTTCCGATGCGCTTCCAGAAGAGTTTGCTGCGCCATCAGCCCGCTCGGACGTGCGTTCTGCGATACCTGCAAGGTTTTCTGCTGTGGTGTTCAGCTGACTCATGTTTTCGGACACTGAACCAAGGAGCGCTTCAGAATCGTTCCTGAATTCGTTGATCAGTCCATCGACACGTTGCTGACGCTCGTTCCGTCTGGCTGTTTCCTCGGCAGCTTCACTTTCGAGACGTTGGCGTTCAACTGCGTTGTCCTTGAAGACCTGCACTGCCTGCGCCATGTCACCAATTTCGTCTTTGAAATTGGTCGCTGGGACGACTGTTTCAAGCAGGCCCTTCGCGATTTGCTGCATGGCCGATGTCATTGAACTGACTGGTCCTGCAATCGATCTTGCAATGAATATAGCAACAACAACTGATATAATCAGACTGACCACAGCAATGCCGAGTTCCATTTTCTCCGCAGCTTCGATGTTTTTAACAGCCAGCGGACCGAGCGTGTCCTGCTCACCTTTTACGCTCAGTTTCACATCTTCAACGGTTGATGCGATCTGTGGACCAAGTTTGTCGAGTGTGCCGTGGATGATCTCATTTCTCGCTGTGATATGTTTTACGACCTGTGCAAAGGCAGCGCGATATTCGTTCAAGCCTTTCTCTGCAGCTTTGGCCGCTTTCACACGCACGGGATTTTGTAGTTCGCCGAGGAGAGTTTCCAGGTCTGCTGATGTTTTTTCGAATTCGTCAACCGTTCGTTTCGCAGATGCTTGATCATTCACGATCAGGAATTTTTGAGCATACAGGCGACCGAGCAGAAAACTTTCCTGGACGCGTCCTGCCCAGTAGGTCGCAGTGGCATCGCCATCTTCAAAGGCGCTGACTGCAACCTTTGTGATTGCCTTGCGGATTTCCGGACCGTTACCATTGAGAATATTTACATCGGCGTTGCGAAGGGCCTGAAGGGCAATAACTTCATCAAATCCGACACCGTAGTCGTTCAGCGCGCCGCCGATGGACGCGATTCCTTCGGCGCGTTTCGGATTCTGAATTTCGACTTCAGCTTCCTTGTGGAATGTCTGGGCTTTGGCGAGACGCTCTTTCACCCGTTCAATCGCGGCTTCATCACTCTTGATGACGAAGTCCTTCACGCCGAGTCGGGTCATCAGGACATTTGCCTGCAGACGACCAACAAGGTTGGTGTCGCGTGCAAGGCCGCGATATTCCGTAAAGGTCTCCAATGTGTTTGCGAGACTAAAGTACCCCGTCGTCGCAAGCCCGATAAGGAGGACAATGATTATCCCGAATCCAGCGTATATTCTTGGACCAATTCGAATTTTACTTACTAGATGTTCCATTGTTCCGCCAATTTTACATAAGTTTCGTATTACGTAGAGTTTGACGAATAATGTGTTTGGATTATTAAACTTTTGATAACCCGATATAGTTGTATTACTTTTGCAACTACTGCTCGTATATTTGGAAATATTTAGAATATACCTTATCTAGGTTGTATTTATTTATACGTTAAAATACCTAGTTGTGTGATTTTTTGTAAGAAATTGTACGGGATAATACATATGTCGAGAAGTTGGATATTTCGACGTTTCCGGGTCAGATTGCATTTGTGCAAACTTCGACATATAAAGGATTCTCATCCTATTAGTTCTGACTGGAATTCGCTTTTTTGTCCTGCCGGGCGAGGGAGCAGACAAGAGGGATTTGACTAATGGCGAACACGCCGCTCATGCCCAAGGCAACTGCCGTTTGGCTCGTGGACAACACAGCGCTGAGCTTCACTCAGATTGCATCGTTCTGCAAACTGCATCCTTTGGAAGTGAAGGCGATTGCAGATGGTGAAGCTGCACAAGGCATTAAGGGTCTGGACCCGATCTTGACCGGACAATTGAATCGCGATGAGGTTGAAAAGGCCCAGAGGGATCCGAATTTCGTTTTGAAATTGCAGGGCTCCAAGGTTGTTGTGCCTGAATCTAAGCGTAAAGGTCCTCGCTACACACCTGTGTCGCGTCGCCAGGATCGTCCGAATGCTATCCTCTGGCTGGTGCGCAACCACCCGGAACTGAAAGACGCGCAGGTCATTCGCCTGGTTGGCACTACTAAGCCGACAATTGCCGCGATCCGGGACCGCACACATTGGAATTCAGCTAATCTGGCGCCATCTGATCCAGTTACACTTGGCCTCTGCAGCCAGCTTGAACTGGACATGGAAGTCGAAAAAGCAGCCAAGAACCTTCCTCAACCTGTAGCAGGTGAGCCTGTTGAAACACTGATGCCTGTCGAAGACAGCACCAGTGAAGACGCTATCGCCGCTGCCTTCTCCCTCGATACGAGCACAGCTCCGAAACGGGAAGAAGAAGAGGCGATCGATGCCGACGCCGTTTTCGCGAAGTTGAATTCACTGAAGAATGACGACACTGAAACAGCCGATGAAGGCATTGACACTGAGGCGACCGAAGAGGTCTTTGCAACAGAAGAGCCGGCGCCAGCCGAAGAAGCTGACGAAACAAAATAATCGTCTGATGGCAGATGCTGTGAAGCCGCCGGCTAAATCAGTCGGCGGTTTTTCTGTTTATTGTTCAACTCGTTGAGGTCATTTTTCTTGATCTAACGTTGTGGTCAACGAAGTTATTTTTCCATCCTCAAGACAAAAGACATTTGTCCCGCTGCCACTCCCGCCGGGGATTGCCTTCGAAATACAGGTCCATTTCACTGAAATGCTTTGACCGGATATTTCGATCGCGCCGAGCTTGATGACAGTGTCGTCAAAATCATCCGTCCGGCTTGCGCTGAAGGCTGCCAAAATGGAATCCCGTCCACGATGTGGCTGACTTTGACCGGAGAACGGTTCCGAGTATTCTGCATCAGGTGCAAACAACGAGCCCAGAAGTTCCGCGCCTGACGGCCCTGCTTGCATGGCAAGGAAAAAGTTGGCGATTTCTATCGGCATGTCGTTCATGGGGAAATCCTTCTAGATGTCTGTTGATCCAAAAGTACTTACAGCGGTCTCTGAGGTTCTGGCGAACTTGCGATCTGAACCCCATTTGCCGATGCCCGCGTCGATCATACAGGCATTGGCGCCAGTCGCTCGACTAGGATTAAACCTGAAAATCGATATGAAAGTCGGCGAATCTATTGGTGCACCTTTGGTTGTGATCTCAGAGCGAACTTCAAACATGGAATTTCTCGCTCCCCTGACACCACGGCAAAAACAAGTTGCCGATTTACTGATCTGCGGCAAATCAAACAAGCTGATCGCAAGAGAGCTCGATATCAGCGTTGCGACCGTAAAGGACCATGTTCATGCAATTCTGGACCGATTGAACAAACCAACGAGAAGAGCCGTAATGGCTGCTTCACATGGGGTTCATGAAGAGTAAAATCACGCAGACGCTTACGCAATCCATCTTAAGATGGATGCCTGGTCTGCGCTTCTACGGTTTAGGGAAATTCAGTTTGACCACAAATGACCGGAAGTTACCGCTCTGTTAGCTTCAGCTCAATCCGACGATTTTTCGCAAGTACTTCATCGGTTTCGCCTTCTTCAAAAGGCTGAAACTCGCCAAAACCTGCAGCGACGAGGCGCTTCGGATCGACGCCCTTTTCAATCAGGTATGTCACCACTGAGATCGCACGAGCTGCCGAAAGCTCCCAGTTGTTGCGAAGGCGTCCAGTGCCCGAGAGCGGGCGGGCGTCGGTGTGTCCATCAACACGAAGTACCCAGTTTATCTCATCAGGGATCTGTGCGCTCAATTCCTGAATGGCGTCAGCAAGCTTGTCGAGTTCCTGGCGACCGGCTGGATTGATATCTTCAGATCCGGAATCAAACAGCACTTCGGATTGAAAGACAAAACGGTCACCAACCACGGAAATGTCGGAACGTTGCGACAAGATTTCCCGTAGGCGGCCAAAGAAGTCTGAGCGGTAGCGCGAAAGCTCCTGTACCCGCTGGACCAGAGCAGCATTGAGACGTCGACCTAGACTGGCGATTTTGGCCTGGCTCTGCGATTCCTTTGCCTCTGATGCATCAAGCGCGGCGTTTGCAGCTGCGATCTGGCGGCGCAGGGCAGCGATCTGTTGATTGAGAAGCTCGACCTGAGCCAGAGCCTGTTGGCTGACCTGGCGTTCGTCATCGAGAATGTTTTCAAGTTGCGCAACCCGTCCACCGGCAGCATTCGCTTCGCCGGAACTGCTGTCCAGTAAGCCCAACAGTCGTGACTGTTCCGTTTCCGCTGCGCTTAGGCTTGCCTGCAGACCCAATATCGTATCTTCCAGTTCGCCCGATGTGCCGCGTTCTAGCGACAGAAGTTCAGTCAGTTCGCTGATTTGTGCGTTCAACCGGTTGAGCACTGTGTCGCGACCAGACAGCTGTTGAGATAGAAAGAATTGCGCGATCATGAAGATCGAGAGCAAGAAAATGATGACCAGCAGCAGCGTTGCCATGGCATCGACAAAACCGGGCCAATAGTCGGTTGACTGTACTCGGCGGCGTGCACGCAGGCCTCCTGCCATTGTATTTACTCCTTCGCGCGGTCGAATGCCGCTGCGATAGAGGAGAGGAGGCCTTCAATGCGTTTTTGCTGGTCGCCCTGTGCCTCAGCCCAGTCGCGCATCATCTGCTGCTCGGAGCGCACATGTTTGACAAGACCCTGAATGCCTTCGGCCAAATTGGCCATAGCTTGCGCGGAAGTCTTGCTGCCACCATCTTCGACGCTTTTTTGCAAGGAAGAAATTGATGCCTGGAGCTGTTCAACACCCGGAGAATCTGAGCTGCCAAACATGGCATCTTCAGGGTCGATATCCGTGACAGTCGACAGCCAGTCTTCCAGCTCGTTGTAGAATCGGTTTTGGGCTTGTCCTGCCTGAAGATCCAGAAACCCCAGAACCAGAGAGCCGGTCAGGCCGAAGAGGGATGATGAAAATGCCGTGCCCATGCCTGAGAGCGGGGCTTCAAGTCCTGCTTTCAAATCCTCAAAGATGACGTTCGCATCGCCTGAACCGACATCCAGGGATTGGATCGTCGCGCCAACAGAACTCACGGTCTGAAGAAGACCCCAGAATGTACCAAGTAGCCCGAGGAACACCAACAAGCCAGTGAGGTATCGGGACATTTCCCGAGATTCTTCCAGTCGCATACCGATGGAATCAAGAATGGACCGTGCAGTCGTTGGTGTCAGTGCCATATCGCCTGCCTTGTTGCCAAGCAGGGCGGCCATTGGCGCCAGCAAAACTGGTGACCGGGTATCGAGTGCGGGATCACCTAGGCGGAAACTGTTGACCCAGGTAATTTCCGGGAACAGCCGGATGACACGGCCAAAAAGTAGTACCACTCCAAACAATCCGACAAACACAATCAAGCCGTTCAGGCCGGGATTGCTCATGAAGGCTGTCGAGATCTGGGGGAAGAGGATGAATGCAATAAAGGCAACGATCACCAAAAAGATGATCATGAATGTGAGATATGCCCTCGGGCTGGACAGGCTATAGGGGTCAAATTCACGTGCCATGTTTTGCTGTCAATCACCTGTTGCAGAGGTCATTGATTGATAGCGTGATTTTTAATCACTTGGAAACCTCGAATCGTGATTGCTGCCCCATTATATTTGGAAAGTACGAAAATCGGCGAGGTTCAGAAACCCCGCCGACGAAAAACTGCTCGTACTGTTGTCTTTATCAGTCTTGCTGAGGGGCTTCTGCTTTTTTAAGCAGGCGCAGCAGATGTTTGTGGGCATCTTCATTGCCAACGACGACATCGCCGCTGTCCAGCATCTTGTTCTTGCCCTTAAGGTCGCTGACAAAGCCGCCCGCTTCCTTGACCATCAAAATACCGGCAGCAATGTCCCAGGAGTTCAGATCGCGTTCCCAGTAACCGTCGAGGCGACCTGACGCTGTCCATGCAAGATCAAGCGCCGCAGCACCGGCCCGTCGGACCCCGGCCACTTCTGGCATGATATACCGCAGTTCGCGCAACGTGCGGCCATGGTCGCCCTTGCCGATGAATGGCAAGCCGGTGCCGAAAACCATTTCAGGAAGGTCCCGGCGTCCGGCAACCCGCAAACGGCGATCATTGAGGAAAGCACCGCGACCGCGTTCGGAAGTGTAAAGCTCATCCATCACAGGGTTGTAGATAACACCGGCAACGATTTCTCCGGCTCGTTCCAGCGCAATAGAGGTGGCAAAAATCGGAATGCCATGCAGGAAGTTCGTGGTGCCATCCAGCGGATCAATATGCCAACGATGCTGGCCGTCGGTGCCTTCGATTTCGCCACTTTCTTCCATAACAAGACCAAATGACGGACGTGCCTTGGTGAGTTCGTAGCGCACAATTTCCTCAGCTTTGCGATCAGCTGCAGACACAAAGTCCCCGGGCCCTTTGCGGGAGACCTGCAGGTTTTCGACTTCGCCAAAATCGCGGACGAGACTACGCCCTGCTTTGGTTGCGGCTTGAACCATCACGTTGAGGAGAGCTGTGCGGGCCATAGATTATCACTTGTTTGTTGGGCGCAGTCCGGACAAATCCCGGCGCGCCAGTTGTTTTTGTCTTTTGTGCGGATTAGTCCGCGCGGCGCACGTATTCCAGTGTGCCGGTGTCGACAATGATTTTTTCGCCGGCTGTGATGAATGGCGGCACCATGACGCGAACACCATTTTCCATGAGGGCAGGTTTGTAGGACGAAGATTGTGTCTGACCTTTGACGACCGCATCCGCCTCGCTGATTTCCAGCGTGACATGCTGTGGCAAGGTGATGCCGATCGGTCGCTCTTCATGCAGTTCCACGGTGACCATCATGCCGTCCTGAAGAAACGCAGCGCGATCACCAACGAAATCGGACTGCAGTTCAAGCTGTTCATAGGTTTCTGTATCCATGAAAACCAGCATGTCGTCTTGCGTATAAAGGTACTGGAAGTCCTTTTGTTCCAGACGCACGCGCTCGACTTTGTCTTCAGAGCGGAAACGCTCATTGAGCTTGCGGCCATCAATGAGATTTTTAAGCTCAACCTGAGCGAACGCACCGCCTTTACCAGGTTTGACGTGCTGTGTTTTCACAACAGCCCAAAGAGTGTCTTGATGCTGAAGCACGTTACCAGGCTTGATTTCGTTACCGTTGATTTTCATGGAACGACCGACTTTTCAATGTGTTTGGATCTGGCGCAGCGCGAAAACCAGCAGATGCAGCCGCGCTCTGTTGTTCGCGCCTGTCCACCACAAAAGCCCGCGCGTTTCAAGGAAAAAAGGAGTTTTGGTCTCTAATCTGCGCTGAAAACGGGAAGATCAGGGAGATTCCTGTGCTGGGTCATTCGATGGAGCCATCAATGTCGCCGAGTACTGTTCTGCCAATTTGCGCGCTTCGGCGAGGCTTTCATCGTCCAGCGTGCCGACGATCCCGTCGAGTGTAGGATCGGAAACGCCAAGCGCGCGCGCGATCAGGTGCCAACCGGCCGCTGCTGTATTGTTTTGCTCTCGGCCACGGCCATAAGCATAGGTTCGGGCCAAACGGTTCATAGCAACAGGATTGCCTGCAGTGGCTGCCCTTTCAAACCAATCGGCAGCTTCTTCTTCATTCAGGTCAACACCTTTTCCTTTGAAGCGAAGAATGCCGTAAAAAACCTGCGCAGATGTATGGCCCCGGCGCGCAGCGCGACCCATCCAGAATGCGCCTTGACCAGGATCGCTTATGCCGCTTTCAGCTTCCAGATAAGACAAAGCCAACGCGTATTGTGCTTCCGGGTCATTCATTTGCGCGGCTTCCAAAAGAAGCTGGCGCGCTTTTTCTTCATTGAATGGCCTACCTTCACCTTCCTGATAGAGTATGGCGAGATTGTAGAGTGCAGACGCATTTCCTGCGCTTGCGGCTTGTTCGAAGAAGTCGGCCGCTTTCTTCTTGTCCTGGGCTACACCATCTCCGGCAAGGAAGAGCTGAGCCAATTGCATGGCAGACCCGGCATCACCCTTTGCAGCTGACAGGCTATACCAATCGGCAGCCTTTCCCTTGTCTTGCGGGATGCCTAAGCCCGCTTCGTGCAAAACGCCCAAAAGCGCTTGTGCTGCAACATCACCAGACTCTGCCAGAGGTGTGGCCAATCCTAGAGCTGTCAGAAACCACCCTCGCTGAAACGCTCCATAGGCTGTATCTGCAGTCGCGACCTCTCCCTTGGCAAGGCGCGGAGGTCCGGCATCCACAATGCTTTTGATTGATTTTTCTTTGGTCGTAACATCGCCAACAAGCGGTTGTTTCTGAGCGTCAGCATCCTGTCCTAACGTAGGAGTGGCGATTAACAGCAAGATCGCAGCTGCCAGCGCAATACCCGGCAGTGCAGAAGTATTGAGTGAGGGCTGAAAGGCTGACACTATTCCGGCTCCAGTCATGTCCTCGTTATTCGACCTCTGGAAAGGGATGCAGATCAAAAATCTGGTTTGCCCTGGACACTGCACCGGAAATACTATCCGACTGCCAGACTGCATCCTTCAAAGCAATAAAATCGGCACCTGTTGCTGCAACTTCATCAAGAGTATCGAGCGTGTTGCCTGCAAGCGCAACACAGGGTGTTTCGAACAATTCAGCCCACCAGGCTGCACCAGACAAGGTCTTTGAGTGTGCGGTTTCCTTTTCCGCCAGATCCAGTTTGCCGAAGAACAGATAGTCGACGCCGGTTTCAGCCCATTCCATCGAGTCGTGCTTTAGTTTGGTTCCACCCGTGCCGACGATACGGTCCGGCTTAAAGCTCTCGACAGCCAGCTTGACGTCCTCCAGGGAGTTGTCGATGTGAACACCATCGGCTCCGCCGCGCCCCGCTGCCTGTGTGTCGCCATAGACAAGAGCTGCTGCGCCACCGTCCTGGATAATAGGCACCAGAACATCTGCTGCAGATTGAATGTCCTTGGTATTGGCATTCGGCATGTAGATCAGGACGCACGCAACATCACCACCAGTAAAGGCTTCTTTGAGTTGGGTCGCCATGGCGGCGGTCTCAAAAGTTGGTGGTGTTACTAAAAAGAGACGCGGTCGGTTCACGAGGTCTTGTCCTGATAGATATGAGCACTTGGCATATGCCGGTTCTTGTCCCTAAACACGGCGAAAGAGGGACGCAAGGCCCCTCTTTCAATAAAGTGATTCATGACTTCAGGCTACGGAGCCAGATAATCAGGCTGTTTTGGGATCCAGGCTGCCGTCTTTGTAACGAGCCGCCATGTCAGCCAGCGTGATGACTTTCTTGATTTTTGAAGCCTGGCCAGCCGTGTTGAAAGCTTCCAACCGTTGAATACAAAGCTTCTGCATCGCATCACGGGCAGGCTTCATGTATTTGCGTGGATCGAATTCAGCAGGATTTTCGGTCAAGATTTTCCGGATCTGGCCGGTAATGGCCATGCGGTTATCCGTATCGATGTTGACCTTGCGCACACCGTTCTTGATACCGCGCTGAATTTCCTCGACAGGAACACCCCATGTTTGCGGCATTTCACCGCCGAACTGGTTGATGATGTCTTGCAGGTCTTGCGGGACTGAGGAAGAGCCATGCATTACCAGATGGGTGTTCGGCAAGCGGCGGTGGATTTCCTCAATCACATGCATGGCCAGAATGTCGCCATCCGGTTTGCGTGTGAACTTATAGGCACCATGGCTGGTCCCCATGGCAATCGCCAGGGCATCAACCTTGGTTTCCTTGACGAATTTAACTGCTTCATCCGGGTTGGTCAGCAGCTGGTCTTCCGTCAGCTTGCCTTCCGCACCATGGCCGTCTTCCTTATCACCCATGCCGGTTTCCAGAGACCCAAGCACGCCAAGTTCACCTTCCACGGAGATGCCGCCCAGATGAGACATGTCTGTGACGGTCTTGGTAACGCCGACATTGTAGTCCCAATCGGCGGGTGTTTTGCCGTCGGCTTCAAGGGAACCGTCCATCATGACCGACGTGAAGCCAGCCTGGATCGCGCTCATGCAGGTCTGCGCGGCATTGCCGTGATCAAGATGCACACACACCGGAATGTGCGGATAAATCTCAACGACTGCATCCATCATGTGTTTCAGCATGACGTCGTGGGCATAGGCACGAGCACCTCGAGATGCCTGAATGATGACCGGGGAGTCTGTCTGGTCAGCCGCTGCCATGATCGCCAGCGCTTGTTCCATGTTGTTGATATTGAACGCCGGAACGCCATAATCGTGTTCGGCTGCATGATCAAGCAGTTGGCGAAGAGTGATACGTGCCATGAAAGTCTCCCAAAGGTACGGTCTCGTGAAGCCCGAATATACTTACAGCATAAAATCCGCACCGGTGTTGCGGTGCGTCAAGTCTCGGTGTTTCTAGCAAGTTTCACAGACAGGGAAAGAGCAATTCTCTTACCTAAATCAATTAAATAACAAAGACATGGCAATTTTTTCGGCGACACATTTAATTTGATGTTCGAATTAAAATACACCCCGCCAAAGCCTATTGTTGGTTCAGTTTATCACTGAGCTGATGTCAACGAAGGACCCTGCCGGATCTCGTAGAATCATTCTGCGTTGGCCATAGGGCATATCGCGCGGTGCTTCGATGATGACGGCATTTGCCGCGACAGCCTTGTCATAAATTGCATCGCAATCGTCCACGACGAATGTGATAATCATCCCGGCTGGAGCATGTTGGGCTCTGGCCGGAACGATGTCATGGGTTCGACTTAAAATACCGAGTTCCAGAGAGGCATTGTCCGGAGAAACCAGATTGACAAACCAGTCTGACGAGAACTGAGGTTTCATTCCCAGGATTTTTTCATAGAAAGCCGCCGTTTTGGCGACTTCCTCTGTCAGAATGTTTGTGAAACATCTCTGCATTCTGGCTACCCCAGTTTTGGTTTCCTAGGCTTCGAGAGCTTTCACGCCAGGTAATTCTTTACCTTCAAGCCACTCCAGGAATGCGCCACCTGCCGTCGATACATAGGAGAAACTCTCGGCTGCACCTGCATGGTTGAGCGCGGCAACGGTATCGCCGCCACCTGCAACGGAATTCAGTTTGCCAGCTTTGGTATTTTCAGCAGCGTGTTGGGCAGCTGCGACAGTCGCTTTGTCAAATGGTGCGATTTCAAACGCACCAAGTGGTCCATTCCAGACGAGTGTTTTTGCTGCGTCGATCTTGGATTTGACGACGTCGATTGAAGCCGCGCCAACATCAAGCATCATGCCGTCCGCAGGGATTGCATCCAGCGGGACAGTCTCGTTATCAGCACCGGCCTTGAATTCCTTCGCCACAACAGCATCTGCAGGCAACACGATTTCGCAGTTGGCAATTTTCGCTGCAGCCATAATCCGGTTGGCGGTGTCAGCCAGATCATGTTCACACAGAGATTTGCCGACGTTGATACCCTGAGCTGCCATGAATGTGTTGGCCATGCCGCCACCGATAACCAGCATGTCGACCTTGGAAACGAGATTCTCCAGGAGATCGATCTTGGATGAGACTTTGGCACCGCCGACAACAGCCAGAACCGGGCGTTTCGGCTCACTCAGCGCAGAACCAAGCGCTTCCAGTTCAGCCTGCATTGTGCGACCTGCATAAGCCGGTAGTTGGCGTGCAAGGGCTTCTGTCGTGGTATGTGCCCGGTGCGCAGTTGAGAACGCATCGTTTACATAGATGTCGCCGTTTTCAGCGATGGACTTGGCAAAACCTTCACCGTTCTTTTCTTCGCAAGGATGGAAACGTGTGTTTTCCAGAAGCAGCACATCGCCATTCTGCATGGCATCGACAGCTGTTTTGGCAGGTTCGCTCATGCAATCAGTTGCAAAGGCTACCCTTTTTCCGAGAAGGTCCGCGACAGCTGGAGCAACAGGCGCAAGCGACATGCTTGGTACAACCTGTCCCTTCGGGCGACCGAAATGAGCGAGAAGGATGACCTTTGCGCCTTTTTCGGATAACTCGCGGATTGTCGGCAGGACCCGCTCAATACGAGTTGTGTCGGTTACCTTGCCGTCTTTCATGGGAACATTCAGATCGACGCGGACCAGAACACGTTTTCCGCTCAGATCGGACAGATCATCGAGAGTTTTGAAAGCCATTTAAACCACCTGTATCAGGGACGTGTCGAATTTGTAGTGACTGCGATCCCGATGCCAAACAAGGTCAGCAGGATGCCGAAGGAACGTTCCATCCAGAGTTTGGCACGCACGAATTGCTGCCGCACCTTAGGAAGCGTGAAAAACATTGTGACGAGGGCAAACCAGAGGAATACGCCGCTTGCCATGATGAAACCATAGCCGATTTGCGTCCAAAGCGGGGTCGATGGTGATGTAACTTGTAGAAACACACTTAGCGCAAACATCGTCGCCTTGGGATTTGTCACGTTTGTAAAGAAGCCCCACCGAAGAGCTTTCAGTGGCGGCATGCCGCCAAGTGCGCTGTCTGCTGGCATGTCCCTGGATGCTGACCGGTACATGGTGATTCCAAGAAAGATCAGATAGGCGGCACCGATCAACTTAAGCGCGTTGAAAAGAAAGATGGACTGCGACACGATCAGGCCAATACCTGCGAGCGCGTATGTCACATGTACGCCCAAAGCCAGAGCGATCCCCAGTGACGTCATGATGCCCGCCAAACGACCACCAATCAGAGCATTGCGCAAAACAACCGCAAAGTCGGGTCCCGGAACAATGGCGACGACTACAGTCAAGGAAATTACCGTGAGAAGTTCGAGCAAGTAGGCCCCCGGATGCCAGAGATAGAAAAGGCGGATGCAGAAAATCCGCATCCGCCTGAGCGTTTTAAAGAGGATGTTTGTTCATCCGCTCCATTCGTTAGATAAGCTTCGCCATGGCAACAGCAGTGTCGGCCATACGGCAGGAGAAGCCCCACTCGTTGTCGTACCAGGTCAGAATGCGTACGAAAGTGCCATCCAGAACTTTGGTTTGGTCCATGTGGAAGATCGAAGAATGGCTATCATGGTTGAAGTCCATGGAAACCAGGCTTTCCTCGGTGTATCCGAGCACGCCCTTGAGCGGGCCGTCGGCAGCCTTTTTGATGGCTGCGTTGATTTCTTCAACTGTTGTGCCACGTTTTGCGATGAAGTTGAGGTCAACAACGGAAACATTCGGGGTCGGAACGCGGATCGCAACGCCGTCCAGCTTGCCATTCAGTTCTGGAAGCACCAGACCGACGGCTTTGGCAGCACCAGTGGATGTCGGGATCATTGACATTGCCGCAGCACGCGCACGGTACAGATCCTTGTGCATCGTATCGAGAGTCGGCTGATCACCGGTGTAGGAGTGGATCGTTGTCATGAAACCTTTTTCGATGCCGACTGTTTCATTCAAAACGTAGACAACCGGAGACAGGCAGTTGGTTGTGCAGGACGCGTTGGAAACCACCAGATCGTTTGCTGTCAGCGCGCTATCGTTCACACCGTAAACAATCGTCTTGTCAGCGCCTGCTCCTGGAGCCGAAATCAGAACACGTTTTGCTCCTGCCTCAAGGTGTGCTGACGCTTTGTCCTTAGCGGTGAAAATGCCGGTGCATTCCATCGCGATATCAACACCAAGTTCGCCCCAAGGCAAATCTTTCGGATCACGAATGGCTGTCACTTTGATCGGCTTGCCGCCGTCAACGGAAATCGTGTCGCCATCCACTTTGACTTCCGCGGGGAACCGGCCATGAACGGAATCATAACGCAGCAGATGTGCATTGGTTTCAACTGGGCCGAGGTCGTTGATGGCAACGACCTGGATGTCGGTGCGGCCAGATTCAACGATGCCACGCAAAATGTTTCGGCCGATACGGCCAAAACCGTTGATTGCTACCTTGGTAACCATATTCAACTCCTGCAATCTTCGGCGTTAGAATAACTTCACGCCGACTGGAAGACCACATTTCAGTGGTCGCAATTAGGAGCACAGGGATGCGCTCAGGGCCCGGCAACATATGGAGGATCTAACGTCGCCGGGTATTGATCTTGATTAAGCGTCCAGCTTTTTCTTTGCCGCAGTCACGATGGCGTCTTTGGTGATGCCGAAGTGCTCATACAACTCTTTGTAAGGTCCGCTGGCGCCGAAGCCTTTCATGCCGACGAAAATACCGTCGTTGCCAATGAAGCGGTCCCATCCCATACGGATGCCAGCTTCAATAGCAATCTTGGCCGGGCTGTTTCCGATAACCGCTTCCTTATAGTCATCCGATTGAGCTTCAAAGAGCTCAAAGCTCGGAACAGAGACGACGCGCGCAGTTATGCCCGCCGCTGTGAGTTCTGCGTGTGCTTCAGCCGCGAGTTCAACCTCAGAGCCTGATGCAAAGAGTGTCACGGCTGCATCATCTTCACTTTCGATCAGAACATAGGCGCCTTTTGCGCACAGGTTCTTTTCTTCATAAGTCTTGCGCAAGGACGGCAGGTTCTGGCGGGTCAGGGCCAAAACCGACGGGCCTTCCTGGCTCTCAAGAGACAACTGCCAGCATTCCAGCGTTTCAGTGATGTCCGCCGGGCGGAAGAACGTCAGGTTCGGGATTGCACGAAGAGCTGCGAAATGTTCGACAGGTTGGTGCGTCGGACCATCTTCGCCAAGACCAATGGAATCATGGGTCATGACGTGAATGACGCGTTGGCCCATCAAAGCAGCAAGCCGGAGAGAAGGACGGCAATAATCAGAGAAGATCAGGAAGCCGCCGGAATAGGGAATGACACCGCCATGAAGCGCCATGCCGTTCATGGCGGCAGCCATTCCATGTTCACGGATGCCCCAATGAATATAGCGGCCCGAGAAATCATCCGGTGTGACCGGCAATGTCTGAGCAGTCTTGGTGTTGTTGGAGCCAGTCAGATCGGCAGAGCCGCCGATTGTTTCCGGAACCACTTCATTGATGACACCAAGTATGGCTTCGGATGCCTTACGGGTTGCCATGGTCGGCTGGTCTTCGGCCAACTGTTTCTTGTAGTCCAGAATCGTCTGAGTAAAACCGCCTGGAAGATCGCCACGCTCGCGACGTTCGAACTCGGCACGGAGCTCGTTGTCCGCGTCGTTAAATCGTTTTTGCCAGTCTTTGTGAGCATGTGCAGACCGAAGTCCGGCAATGCGCCAGGCATCCAGAACATCGCTCGGCACATCAAAGGCCTCATGCGGCCAATTCAGAGCTTCGCGAGTGCCAGCAATTTCTTCTGCTCCAAGTGGCGCACCATGGACTTTCGCAGTTCCAGCCTTTGTCGGAGCTCCGAAACCAATGGTGGTCTTGGCGGCAATAAGAGTTGGTTTGTCGTTTGTCTGTGCCTGACGGATCGCGGCGGCAATCGCCGCAGGATCATGACCATCTATGCTTATTGTGCTCCAGCCGGAGGCTTCAAAGCGTTTGATTTGGTCGGTGGAATCTGTGATTTCGACTTTGCCATCGATTGAGATGCCGTTGTCATCCCAGATGACGATCATCTTGTTTAGCTTCAGGTGACCGGCAAGTGTCAGGGATTCCTGACTGATGCCTTCCATTAGGCAGCCGTCGCCTGCGAGTACATATGTATAGTGATCGACGAGATCTTTGCCAAAACGGTCCGCTTGCAGGCGTTCGGCAATTGCCATGCCTACAGCGTTGCCGAGCCCCTGCCCGAGAGGACCAGTCGTGGTTTCGATACCTGCACCATGGCCAAATTCCGGGTGGCCGGCAGTTTTCGCGCCGATCTGGCGGAAATTCTTCAGCTCATCAAGTGAGAAATCTTCATAGCCGAGCAAATACAGCAAGCTGTAGAGCAACATGGAGCCGTGGCCAGCAGAGAGAACGAAGCGATCGCGATCCGCCCAATCTGGCGTCGTCGGATCAAACTTCAAAAATTCGGTGAACAGGACTGTTGCAATGTCGGCTGCACCCATGGGCAGTCCAGGGTGACCGGATTTGGCCTTTTCCACAGCATCTATGGCAAGGAAGCGGATCGCATTTGCCATGCGCTGGTGTTTATCAAGATCGGTCATCTGTGTCCCGTTGCTTGCGTATTGGAGCCTTGGCCAAACCTGATCATCGGGCAAGGCCTTTTTGAGGTACGTTGCTCAAATAGTAAATGTCGTCATTTTCGATCAGGCGCAGACAAATATCAGGAACCGGCAGCGAGTCAATAAAGGGTTAAAGGTGTCGGAGGGGAAGATTTTTCCTCTTTGGCGGGTTATCTAGCTGAGGATTCTGACAATGTCGGCATTGACGGAGAGAGTTTACGGCGCCTAATCTCGTCGCCCTGATAAGGATTTGCTTTTTCGTGCCTTGAACTTCACGAGATTTTGCGCAAGTCGCAATTTTTGGAGGTTTTTGAATTTTGCGCGAATTCGCAGCACCACCTATCTCGCGATCTGTAATACTTGCGGGCCGCCGCAGCAGAGTGTTTTGAGGTAACATTTTTATGGCGGATATCGATTGCATGGAAAAAACCAGCCTCGCAGATGCCGTAAAGCGATTGAATTCGGCTGTTGGTCAATTGGAAACAGCCGTGCAACGCCGGATGGATGCAGACAGATCACTCAATGCTCTACAGGACGATTTGCAGCGCTTGAGCGAAGACCGGTCTCAAATGGCTGTAACGCTTGATGAAAGCGAGGCTCGCGCCTCCCGTCTTGAGGATGCCAATCGTGATGTCTCCAGAAGACTGGTCACGGCAATGGAAACCATTCGCAGCGTTCTTGACGCTCAAGGAGGCTGAGGACTTTGGCCCAGATTACCGTCACCATTAATGGAAAATCATTCCGTATGGCCTGCGACGACGGTGAAGAAGACCGCCTTCAAGGTCTGGCGACCCGTTTCGATGACTGGATTGGTGAGCTGAAAGGCGCATTCGGAGAAATAGGTGACCAACGCCTGACGGTCATGGCCGGAATAATGGCGACTGATCAGTTGGCAGAACTTGAGCGGAAAGTCGCCCGACTCGAACAGGATCTTGCCGACGCAAAAAAGCAGAACGTTGCGGCCATTGATGACATGAGCCAGAACGAGCAGGAACTATCGAAAGCCATCAACACGGCAGCGGCGCGTATCGAAAGCCTTGCCGACGGCATCAGCAAAAGCTTGCGCTCCGAAGCCGACTGACCCGACTTTTTGTGACACCTTCCAGACTTCGTTTACATTGAATTTCCTGTCGCTCTGGTAATTGCAGAAGGTCGGGTTTATATGCGGTCATTGCAGCTGTCTGATACGTCAGGAACATTATCCCCGGGGCCTTACGCACTCCTAAGGGAGCTGTCCCTGCTTTGGGCCGTGGTCCTTAGCATACGGCGCCCACCTACATTGTAGGTTTCCTGGGATCGCAATTCCAACGGTTGGATGGCTGCGCGATTCCTGGCCAGGTTAACGGGTTGGGCTCTCTAAAAGATATCAAAACCGTGGGCCCGATGACGCCAGATTCTTCCCTTGCTGCTGAAAAAGATGTGTTGCGCAGAGCGGCACTTGCGCGGCGCACAGAGATGGCGGAAATCGAGCGCATCGAAAAGAGCCTGTTGATTGTCGAACATGTCGATGAATTGCCATTGCCACCCGGTGCTGTGGTTGCGGGGTTCTGGCCAATCCGGGACGAAATCGATCCGCGACCATTAATGGACAAGCTCAGACAGGCAGGTCACAGGCTTTGTTTGCCGGTCGTTACAGAGCCGCATCTGGTTTTTCGCAATCTTGAGCGTGGCGCCGATATGGTGCCCGCAGGATTTGGCACCATGGCGCCGGGATCAAATGCAGAAGAGCTTCGTCCCGATGTGTTGTTGATGCCGCTTGCTGGGTTTGACCAACACGGCAATCGGATTGGTTACGGAAAAGGCCATTACGACACGGCGATCGCTGCACTCGAAACAACTGGCCCGTTGCTGTGCATCGGTCTTGCATTTGCAATTCAAGAAGTTGACCTTGTTCCCGCCGAAGGGCACGACAAGGCTCTCAATGGAATTTTGACGGAAAACGGCTATCGGAGTTTCAAATAATGTCTCCCGATCAGGCTCAAAGCGTCTAACGAGGTACTATGCGTATTCTGTTTTTGGGAGATCTGGTTGGCCGTGTCGGCCGGACAGCCGTGATCGAAAAATTGCCGGGACTGGTTGAAGACAACCAGCTGGATTTCGTCATCGTCAATGGCGAAAACGCTGCATCCGGATTCGGAATTACGGAACCTATTCTTCAAGATGTACTGGACGCTGGTGCCGACGTTGTTACAACGGGCAACCATGTCTGGGATCAGCGCGACACGCTTGTCTATATCGAAAGGCAGGACCGACTGCTTCGCCCGATTAATTATCCCTCTGGGACACCTGGACGCGGAGCACATCTTTTTACCGCCCGCAACGGCGCGCAGGTCATGGTGGCCAACGTCATGGGGCGGGTCTACATGGACGCGCTCGATGATCCGTTCGCCGTGATCGATAGAGCAATCAATGATTGCCCGATGGGGCAGGTGGCTGATGCAATCATCGTTGATATGCATGCGGAAGCTACCAGTGAAAAGCAGGCCATGGGACATTTTCTGGATGGTCGTGTCAGCCTTGTCGTTGGAACGCACACGCATGTTCCCACCGCAGATCACCAAATCCTGGAAAACGGCACGGCCTATATGTCCGACGCCGGTATGTGCGGCGCTTACGATAGTGTTCTCGGGATGGAAAAGGATGAGCCGGTCAACCGCTTTCAGCGCAAGGTTCCCGGATCCCGGTTCACACCTGCCACAGGTGATGCGACCGTCAGCGGTGTCGCCATCGAGACGGACGACCGAACTGGGCTAGCGACAAAAGTTGCGCCAGTGCGGATCGGTGGTCGACTGGAGCCGGTCCTACCGTCATTCTGGTAACGGTATTGATTCTGCGACCAATTGAGTTTTCTGCGAACTGGATTTTCTGCACCAACTTGCTTATAAGCGGCGCAGTTTTCGTTCATGTAATCTGATAAAAAGCCGGGAAGAGCCATGGCAGGCCATTCAAAATTCAAGAACATCATGCACCGCAAGGGACGTCAGGATGCCGTCCGCTCCAAAATGTTCTCCAAGCTGTCCAAGGAAATCACAGTCGCCGCTAAAATGGGCGACCCAGATCCGGATTCGAACCCGCGATTGCGTTTGGCAGTTCAGAATGCCAAAGGCCAGTCGATGCCGAAGGATAATATCCAGCGGGCCATCAACAAATCACAGACCGGAGATGCGGAGACCTACGAGGAAATCCGCTATGAAGGCTACGGCCCTGCAGGTATCGCTGTTGTCGTTGAAGCTCTGACAGATAACCGCAACCGTTCCGCCTCCAATATTCGTTCCTATTTCACAAAATGCGGTGGCGCTCTGGGAGAAACCGGTTCGGTATCTTTCATGTTCGACCGGGTTGGTGAAGTGACCTACAAGCCAGAAATTGGTGAAGCCGACGCTGTTCTGGAAGCCGCAATTGAAGCTGGCGCTGAAGATGTTCAGTCGGATGAGAATGGCCACACCATCTATACGGCTTTTGAAGACCTGAATGATGTTGGCAAAGCGCTTGAAGAAGCTCTCGGCGAAGCCGAGTCTACCAAGATCATCTGGAAACCGCAGAATCTGACTCCGGTCAACGAGGACAAGGCCCAGACACTGATGAAACTCATCGATATGCTGGAAGATGATGATGACGTCCAGAACGTCTACACCAACTTTGACGTTGATGAAGAAACCATGGCAAAGCTCGCGTCTTAAACGAAACACCGCAAAAGATTTCAAACCCCGGTTCTGCCGGGGTTTTTTCTTGGAAGAACCAATGTTCAATATTTACGAGCTGACACAACTTGATCAGAAAACGCTTCCTGAGCGTACATTGAAGCTCTCAGAAGAAACCGGAGAACTTGCACAGGCAGTTCTATCTGTCAGCAATGCCCCCGGGAGCAAATACAAGAATCATTCATTGAAGGACGTTCGGGAAGAAGCTGTTGATGCCGCAATTGTCGCGCTGAGCGTTTTGGCGCAAACCTGTTCAAGCAAAGAAGAGTTTACTGCGGAACTTGACCGGTTGATGACTATGAAATGCGCGAAATGGCGGACGGTTTTGTCCGAAGACTAACAGCTGCTTCCGCCATACGTGAGCTGATTGTCAGCAAAATTGTTTGTCATTCGATTTAAAAATGTAAACTATTGAACGTGTTGTGAAATGGGAGAGACCTATGTCCTGGCTACCTAGTCTGCTTACTGATACGCCTGAAGAAGGTTATGACCTGGCTATCAAACTCTCACGTATGGCAGTAAAAAAGACGCAGCCTGATGATGACGCCCGGGCAAAGATGCGTCCCGACTATGCGAATAATGCTGACAGTCTGACTGTGGTTTCACATGTGGTTGCGACAAATTTTCAGACGATCGCCCAGGCAAACAATTACTGGCGCAGTTAAGGCACCTAATTTCCGGCGATTCTGGCAGACCGGGTCGTGCTTGATTAGTTCCGCAAGAGCGTGTCCAGAGCAGGCATGCTGATGACGGCTGCCAAAGCTATGAGCCCGTATGCGATTTTTCTGTAAATGTCAGGGCTCGCTTTTTTAAAGCCGATGGAGCCGAGGTAAATTGCTATTCCGTAAGTCGGTACGGCAATTGTCATCAATTGGAACACTTCGCGGGTGTAAAAGCCGTTCATGATGTAGGCCGCCGCAGTGCCAAAACTGGCAAGCGCAAAAAAGATTATCATGTTCGCCCGAACGATGGCCGGTTTTCTTGCACTCGATAACCAGAAGGCGACAACAGGTGGCGCGGACACTTGGGATATCCCGCCTAGAATACCGGAAACAGCTCCAACGCTGAAGGATAGGCGGCGTGTTGGTTTTCTGTGATAACGCCATCCGGACATCAGCAGTGACAACAGCGCGACGACGATCCCGAAGATCATCCAGCGCAGGATCAAGACATCCGAATTCGCCAGCAGCCATGCGCCAAAGTAAACCGAGATCACTGCTCCAAAGGCTGCCGGGAGAACTGTCGTCCAATCGCATATTCTGAAAGCACGGATTACAAGCGGCAGCGTAACCACGCTATCAATAAGAAGAAAGGAAGCGGCGGCGGTTGATGGCAGCATTACGCTTGTTGCCACCGGCATGAAAATCATGCCTGCTCCAAATCCTGCAAAACCTCGCACACTACCGGCAACGAACAGCACACACGTCAGGAAGACCAATAGAGCTGGCGAGTAGGATGCGAAAATGTCAAACATGAAGACTCGCTGAAAGCGGCATTTGGACAGTCTTTTCGTTGGTAGGGCGTGCTTTGACTGGCGTCAACGACGAAGTTTTGTTACCGCTTTGTTCCATGACACATCCGATTCGATTGCTGGGAATTGATCCCGGTCTGCGGCAAACCGGCTGGGGCATGATTGAAGTCACGGGAAACCGTCTATCATTCATTGCATCCGGTACGGTGACATCCAACAATAAAAAAAGCCTGGCAGAACGGCTCGTTCAACTGCACGACGGTCTGACTGAAGTCGTCCGAAGGCATGATCCGGAAGAAGCCGCTGTCGAACTGACTTTTGTGAACAAAGATGCAGGCGCGACGCTAAAGCTTGGTCAGGCGCGCGGTATTGCGTTGCTGGTGCCGTCGCTTGCCGGTCTGCAAGTGGCCGAATATGCGCCCAACCTGGTCAAGAAAACCGTGGTAGGGACAGGTCATGCCGAGAAAGAACAGATCAGGGCTATGGTGAAGGTATTGATGCCTCGTGCCACTTTTAACTCAGATGATGCAGCGGATGCATTGGCGATCGCCATTTGTCATGCTCAACACCGCGCAAGCAACGCCATGCGGGCGGCATTGGGGGCAGCATGATTGGAAAACTCAAAGGCACAATCGACAGCTATGGCGAAGATCACGTGATCCTTGATGTTCATGGTGTTGGGTATCAGGTCCATTGTCCTTCGCGTATTTTGCAAGGTTTGCCACGAGTCGGCGAAGCTGCTGTGCTCTTTATCGAGACAATCGTGCGTGAAGATATGATTCGTCTGTATGGATTTGGCCAGGAAGCAGAACGGGAATGGTTCCGGATTCTCATGACGGTGCAAGGAGTAGGCGCCAAAGTAGCGCTGGGCATACTGGGTATCTTGAAAGCCAATGAAGTCGCCAATGCCATTGCCCTTGGTGACAAGGCAACAATTACGCGGGCTCCGGGCGTTGGCAAACGGGTCGCCGAGCGGATAACCGCCGAGCTGAAAGACAAGGCTCCAGGTTTTGCCAGTGTTGATCAGGATACGATTGCTGTTTCGCAGAACGTTGCCGACAATGTTGCTGCACGTCCGGTGGCGGAAGCTGTCTCCGCGCTGACCAATCTTGGGTATGCTCAAGCTCAGGCAAGTGCGGCAGTCGCCAAGGCCATGCAATCTGCTGGTGAGGATGCTTCAACTGAAATCCTCATTCGCATGGGATTGAAGGAGTTGGCCGGATGATCTTCTTCACTTACGCTGTTATTGCCGTCGTTTTTGTTGTCATGGGTATTGGCGGGATCATGTATCTTGATCATCGATTTTCGCTGGCTGTCGGGGACCGTCCGTTTGCGATCAAAGGACGGCGGATCGAAACGGATGATCCCTTCGTTCGCAAGCAATTCAACAAGTTTTATGCGCTGAGAGTGGCCTACTCTATTGGTTTGCTGGTGCTTCTGATCGTGGTGGCCGGTAATGTCGGATGAAGAACGTTTGGTCACGCCGGAAATTCGCGGTGATGAAATCGACAGCACCATGCGACCGCAGGTGCTCAATGAGTTCGTCGGGCAGGCACAAGCTAGAGCAAATCTGAAGGTCTTCATCGGTGCTGCCAAAACGCGTGGTGAAGCCCTTGATCACGTGCTGTTTGTTGGCCCTCCGGGCCTCGGGAAAACCACGCTGGCGCAAATTATGGCGCGCGAACTTGGTGTCAACTTCCGGGCGACATCTGGTCCGGTGATTGCAAAAGCCGGCGATCTGGCGGCCTTACTCACCAATCTGGAAGAGCGCGACGTGCTGTTCATCGATGAAATTCATCGGCTGAACCCTGCTGTCGAAGAAGTCCTTTATCCGGCAATGGAAGACTACCAGCTGGACCTGATCATTGGTGAGGGACCTGCCGCGCGGTCTGTAAAGATAGATCTGGCGAAGTTTACACTTGTCGCTGCGACCACCCGCTTGGGCCTGCTCACAACTCCCTTGCGAGACCGGTTCGGTATTCCGGTGCGCCTCGAGTTTTATACAGTTCCGGAGCTCGAGCACATCGTCAAACGCGGTGCTGCAATTATGGGAATTGGCATTGCTGAAGATGGCGCACACGAAATTGCAAAACGGTCTAGGGGGACACCGAGAATTGCCGGACGCCTTCTGCGCCGTGTGAGAGACTTTGCGATCTTTGAGGGCGTTGAGCGTGTCGATCGCGCAATGGCGGACAGAGCTCTGCTTCAACTCGAAGTCGATGGCGCTGGGCTGGACAGCCTGGATCGTCGTTATCTCAATCAGATCGCTGTCAATTTCGGCGGTGGGCCAGTCGGTATCGAAACCATTGCAGCCGCATTGTCGGAGCCTCGAGATGCGATTGAGGAAATCGTCGAGCCTTATCTGATTCAGAATGGTTTTCTGCAAAGAACACCACGTGGCCGGATTTTGACCCCGATGGCGTTCAGTCATCTTGGTTTGGCTGTCCCGCAACGGCCTGACGGACCGCAAATAGGATTGTTCGCTGATCCGGAATAGATAAAATACATACCAAATATAGATTTGACTTAAGTATTTTTGCCACGGCGATGAATTCTAGTTAACTAATAATTGGCGATTGTTGTCGTAGTGTTTTCCCTAATGACCTTGGGGGGAACCATGCGTAAGCGTCTTTCATCTAAACTGGCACTTATGTTTTTAGCCGGTGCACTTACGATGTGCGTGGCGATTGTCGTCGTTACATCAACCATATCGCGAGATGTCGCGAATGGTCAGGCCGATAACGGTCTTCAGAGTGCGACCAATTCAAAACAGAAAATTCTAGAACTTGCTCTTGATCAAGTCAGTTACAGTGCGAAGTTTTTCGTGTCTCTTGAGGAGGCAAAAAACAGTCTGATGAAGACTGTTGCCGGTTGGAAAAACCTGAAAGAGGGGCAGACTGAGACTCTTCGGCAGATTTTTGTAACTGATAATCCAAACTCGCCGAACGAGCGTCATTTGCCGTTTGAGCCGGAAACCAAGAACTATTATGTGAACAACCATAAGGTCGCTCAGGAGATCTATCAGGATGTCATGAGCCAGGGATTGTTTTCTGATGTCGCGCTGGCCAATCCGGAAGGATACATCACCTACTCTTACAGAAAAGGTGAGGAATTCGCTCGGCATGTTGATGCCCCGGAGATCGCTGGGCACCCTGTTCAGATTGCTCTGAGCAAACTCATAGCCGCAGCGAATGCCGAGCAGATTGAAGCTCGCCAGATCTTTTCATCAGGTTTTGTGACTGGAGCCGATGGCAAAGTAACATTGGTGCTGGCCGCACCGGTGTTTTATCTGGATCGCCTTTTTGGAATGATTGCCTTTTCAGCCAACATGGATCATCTCGGACAGCTTTTGAACGAGCCGTCTGGGCTTGCAAATAGCGAGCAGGTATTCCTGGTTGATTCAACTGACCAGCTGGTAAGATTGGGCGAACAGGGTCAGTCGACCTCGGTTCACAAGCTCGATGCGATTGCCAGCGGTGATCAGATGATTGAGCTGGATGACGAAACCTATCGCTATGCAGAAGCCAAGAGTACCTTTGAAACCATGCCGTATGGTGTTGTTGAGGCTGTTCGCCAGACAGAATTGTCCGCGGCTGCAGATCGCATCACCTTCGGGGCAATTATCTCAGGCTTTTTGTGTCTGGTGCCGATCGTTGGATTGATCTGGTGGGTTACTGGGCGGATGTTTGCGCCACTGGAGCGGCTTTCCGTTGCTGCGCGTCAGATTGCTGATGGTGATCTGGAAGTGCCGGTTGAAGCAACCGAACGTGCTGATGAAATCGGCCGCATGGCGCGGTGTATTGAGATCTTCAAGGACAGTTCGGTTGAACGTGAACGCTTGGCGGAAGAACGCAAGGTTGGTCATATTGCGCGCCAAAAACGTGAAGAGCAGATTGACGGTTTGATCAACGGTTTCCGGGCTGAATCCCAATCCATGCTTGAATTGGTAGAATCCAATATCGCACGTGTGGAAGAAGTTTCGTCCGAACTGAGTGGTCGCTCTGCGGCAGCTGCAGGGCAGGGCGAAGCGGCAGTTTCGACATCTGACAATGCATCTTCCAACGTTCAGGCAGTTGCTTCGGCGACCGAAGAACTGAATGCATCGATTTCCGAGATTTCCAGGCAGGTTGAAACGACTGCAACAATTGTTGAACAGACAACGGTTGCTGCACAGAGTTCCAACACGAAGATTTCCGGACTTGCAGAGGCGGCCAACAAAATCGGCGACGTTGTTTCGTTGATTTCCGAAATTGCCGAGCAGACCAACCTTCTGGCTCTGAACGCCACGATTGAGGCTGCTCGAGCAGGTGATGCCGGACGCGGGTTTGCGGTTGTTGCGTCTGAAGTGAAATCGCTGGCCGGCCAAACAGCTAAAGCGACCGAGGAAATCTCAACACAGATTGCTGCTATTCAAGCCTCTACGACGGAAGCGGTCGAGGAAATCGCACGTGTGTCGGAATCGGTCGAAGAGGTGAACTCGTACACCGGAACGATTTCTGATGCTGTTCAGCAGCAGGGGTCTGCGACCAGCGAGATTTCGCGAAATGTTGCAGAGGCTGCCGATGGTACACGCAGTGTTGCCTCAACAGTTGCCTCGCTCAATGAAGGTGTTGCCGAAAACTCCAAGGCAGTCGATGACATGTTGACCGCAACGATCGGGGTAAAACAGCAGGCAGATCAGCTGCGATCTTCGGTAGAGAAATTCCTCAGTGAGGTTGCGGCGGCCTAAGAGCGATCTTAGCTTAGTGACGGGGCCTTCCGGTCGGGTGACCGGGAGGCCCTTGTTTTTTGTGACTATGAGGATTTTATTTTGAGCGAGTGGCCTGATCTGGCTGGCCGTCTTTCAGAAGGCGGACATGTTCTCCCTGTTCGTGTCTATTACGAAGACACGGATTTTACCGGGATTGTCTATCACGGTGCCTATGTTCGGTTTTTCGAGCGAGCCCGGTCGGATTTTTTAAGGCTTATCGGCATTCATCACGCTGAACTTGCGGAAGGCGTTGATGGCGTTTCGCTCGCATTTGCTGTTCGCACCATGATGCTTGATTTTCAGAGTCCGGCTAGGATTGATGATATATTAAATGTCAGAACCAGTCTGGCTGAATACAAAGGCGCCCGGGTCAAATTGGATCAGCTGATTTATCGTGGTGACGATCTTCTAGTCTCGGCTGCAGTTACCGTTGCCGTGATTACGGCACAAGGGAAGCCGACACGACTGCCAGCCTTGCTAGCAGAAAAGCTTATGCGCCACAGACCTGATCAATCACTGAGCTGAACGATCCGTGAGTGCAGTGGATTGCCGATGAATGTCAGCTGACAGGAAATTGTTGCGAAACATTGGGCGCTGTTAAGCTTGCAGTAACCTTAATTCATTCCTTTAGAGATTGGCATGTTTGCGCTCACAAAGTCCCAGTTTTGACAAATTCAAACGTCAGAGAGGCTGCAGGCCTAAAGAGGCAATGCGCAAATTGCCCAGTTCAGTGTCCGATTCCCGGACACAATAATGCAAGACAGCATCAAAAGGCCAAGAGGTCATCGAGTTAAATGGAAACACTTGTCCAATCAACATTGGCGGCGCCTGAAGGCGAAATATCGTTTTTTGCCCTTTTCTGGCAGGCGCATATCGTCGTTAAGGTCGTGATGATTGGTCTATTGGCCGCGTCAGTCTGGTGCTGGGCTATTATGGTCGACAAAGCACTGTTGATTGGCCGCACCAAGCGTCAAATGAACCGGTTTGAGACCGTATTCTGGTCCGGGCAGTCGCTGGAAGAGCTATACGGCACACTGCACAACCGGGTGAACCATTCCATGGCTGCTATCTTTGTAGCGGCGATGAAAGAATGGAAGCGGAGCCACGAAGGTGCACGTCCGGCAATCGGAAGCCTACAGCAACGGATCGACCGAGTGATGGATGTCACCATCCAGCGTGAAGCCGAGCGTCTTGAAAATCGCCTCCTTGTTTTGGCGACTGTCGGCTCGTCTGCACCGTTCATCGGTCTGTTCGGAACTGTGTGGGGAATTATGACAGCTTTTCAGGCGATTGCAGCATCCGAGAGTACGAACCTCGCAGTCGTTGCACCAGGTATTGCCGAAGCGCTTTTCGCGACTGCTCTGGGCCTGCTCGCCGCTATCCCTGCGGTGATTGCTTACAACAAGTTCGCATCTGACGTTGGCAAGGCCGTTGGGAGGATGGAAGGTTTTGCGGACGAATTCTCCGCAATCCTGTCCCGCCAGATCGACGAGAGGGGCTAAGTCATGGCCATGCAGGTCGGTTCTGGCCAGGCAGGAGGCGGTCGGCGCGGACGGCGGAGACGCCGGAATGCTCCGATGAGCGAGATCAACGTAACGCCTTTCGTGGATGTGATGCTTGTCTTGCTGATTATTTTCATGGTCGCAGCGCCACTTTTAACAGTCGGCGTTCCCATTGATTTGCCTGAAACCCAGGCGAAAGCGCTTGAAGGCGATACTGAGCCGATAACGATTTCGGTGAATTCAGCCGGTGAAATCTATATTCAGGATACCCAAATCACGATTGAAGAGATCGTTCCCAAACTGGAGGCAATCGCTGCCAACGGTTATGAAGAGCGTATCTATGTGCGTGGCGATCAAGATGCTGACTACGGCATCATGATGAAGCTCATGGGCCGGATTAATGCGGCCGGATTCAAACGACTTGGCCTTGTCACTCTGGAAGAACGGGACTCGTAACGCGTCATGCGCGCAGGTCTCATCGCGTCTTTGGCCGGTCATACGGCCATATTGGTCTGGGGCATTGTAGCCTTTCCGGATGCTGAGAGCTTTACGGTACCGCAAGTTGAGTCTTTGCCGGTGGATCTCATTCCTGTTGAAGAGTTTACTCAGCTCCGACTAGGCGAAAAGACAGCTGAAATCCGGGATGTTGCTTCATTGCAGCCAAGCGATGATCCTGCAGAAGAGCCGCCGCAGCCAGCTGATAAACCTGGCGAAAAACAGGTTGAACAGCCGACGCCGCCAGCTCCCGCGCCTGAACCGACCCCCACTCCGGAGCCAGTACCCCAGCCAGTTGCAGAACCTGAACTGGCGCCTACTCCAGAACCGGTCCCCGCCGCTGAGACCGCACCAGAACCGGAACCTCAGCCGCAGCAAGAAGCCGCGCCAACGCCACAGCCAATTGTTACAAGCGTTGCGCCGCGTACAAAGCCGAAACCGCCGAAGAAAGAATCTGTGGTCGAACAAGCCGCCGCGCTCCTCAACAAAGTCGAGCCAGAAACACAGTCCGGGAGCGCGTCTCAGCAACAGGCTTCACTTGGGTCGAACCAAGGTGCTCAGAATATCCGTATGACCCAGTCGGAACTGGATGCTTTGCGGGGGCAGGTTTCGCAATGCTGGAACCCACCAGTGGGAGCTGTCGGGGCTGAGGAACTTAAGGTTCGAGTGCGCTTTAATCTCGCGCAAAGCGGTGATGTTTCAGGTAGTCCTGAAGTCATAAACTCGAATGGAAATCCGGCATTCCGTGCGGCTGCCAGCAGTGCCGTTCGCGCGATTATGCGTTGTCAGCCTTATTCTCTTCCCATTGCCAAATATGAAGCTTGGCAGGAAGTGATCATAAACTTTGACCCGAGAGAGATGCTTGGGGGATAGTCCGCAATGGACTTGTCAATTTTGTCTGTGAGGGAAGTGTTGTGCTCATGCGTGGAATTATGAAAAGCGTTTCTACTCTCGCACATCGTTGGGGAGTAAGGTTTGCTGCGCTCCTGGTGTGTCTCACGGCAATGCTCCCGGTACCGGTGAAAGCCCTTGTCGAGATCGACATCACCCAAGGCAATATCGAACCACTACCAATAGCCTTGCCGCCGTTTTCTGCAGAAGGTGGTGACAGCAAACTTGCCGCAGATATGACGGCAGTGATTTCTGCCGATTTGAAACGCTCTGGTTTATTCAATCCCCTTGATCCAGCTAGTTTCATCCAAAAGAACATGAGCGTGAATTCTACACCTCGTTTTGGCGACTGGCGGACAATAAACACGCAAGCGTTAGTGACAGGCTCCGTTACCAAGCAACCTGACGGCCGTCTTCGGGCTGAGTTTCGATTGTGGGATATTTTTGCGTCCGAGCAGATGTTGGGGCAGCAGTTCTACACCACACCGGAAAACTGGCGGCGTCTTGCGCATATTATTTCTGATGCAATCTATGAGCGGCTGACAGGTGAAAAGGGTTATTTCGATACCCGCATTGTCTATGTCGATGAAACTGGCCCCAAGGACAAACGGGTGAAGCGTCTGGCGATCATGGATCAGGACGGAGCGAATATCCGCTATCTGACGCGCGGAGATGATTTGGTTCTGACACCGCGCTTTTCACCGACCAGCCAGGAGGTCACCTACATGTCCTATGGCGGTGCAGAACCGAGTGTCTATTTGTTGAATATCGAAACCGGGCAGCGGGAAATTGTCGGTAATTTCCCCGGAATGACTTTTGCGCCACGTTTTTCTCCAGATGGTCAAAGTGTGATCATGAGCCTGCAACAGGGCGCAAATGCAAACATATTCATGATGGATCTGCGGTCCCGTCAAACAACACGATTGACCAACACTGCGGCGATCGATACCAGCCCTTCCTTTTCACCGGATAGTCGGCAGGTCGTGTTTGAATCTGATCGCGGTGGTTCGCAGCAGCTCTATGTCATGAACGCCAATGGTGGCGAAGCACGCCGAATTTCTTTTGGCCCTGGCCGGTATTCAACTCCTGTCTGGTCACCACGTGGCGATCTGATTGCCTTCACCAAACAGCATCAGGGGCGTTTCATGATTGGGGTTATGCGCCCGGACGGTAAAGGTGAACGTATCCTGACTGAGGGATATCACAACGAAGGACCTGCTTGGTCACCAAATGGCCGTGTTCTGGTGTTCTTCCGCGACACGCCAGGCGCGAATGGTGGGCCACAGGTCTGGACTGTGGATTTGACAGGATACAATGAGCAGCGTGTTGACACGCCAGCATTTGCCTCGGATCCATCGTGGTCGCCGCTGATCAACTGACAAAGACGTGTTAAGGTTTTACTAACCAGTTTTGCAAAGACCGCTTTAACCACCTTTGACTAGAAAGCGTTTACCTAAAACCGGACCAAATGAATGTCAGGTTTGCGGGTTGGGGATTGGAGATTGGAATGTTGGAACGTGTAAATGTGGCAAATGGTGCGCGCTGGATTGCGGTCTGCTTCGCCGTTCTATTGGCAGCTGCCTGTGCCCAGACCAAACCGGATGGATTGGCAACCAATGTAAAGCCGGGTACTGGGCAGGATTTTGTTGTCAATGTTGGCGACCGGGTCTTTTTTGAAGAAGACCAATCGACGATTAATTCGCAGGCTCAGGCGACCCTGGGAAATCAGGCGAAGTGGTTGAACCGCTATTCGCAGTACACGATTACTGTTGAAGGGCACGCGGATGAGCGCGGTACCCGTCAATACAATATTGCGCTGGGCGCACGCCGGGCACAGTCTGCGCGAGATTACCTGGTGTCTCAGGGTGTTTCCGCTTCGCGGATCAAGACGATCTCTTACGGCAAGGAACGTCCAGTAGCCGTGTGTAATGACAACAGCTGCTGGACGCAGAACCGCCGTGCTGTCACGGTTTTGAATAACGCCACCAACTAATCGTTCCAGATAGATTATGATTGGCCGGGCCTCGTGTCCGGCCTTTTGTGATCTTGAAACGCTATTTTCGACCTTCCGGCTTTGTTTTGCATTGTGTGGACAAAATTTAGCCGAACTCCGGGAGCCTTGTGGGCTTGAGTGAATGATCGGGCATGTTAAGACTTCCTGCATCAAACCGGAGGAGCGAATGAGAAAGTTACAAGGGCTTGCTTGCCTGATCTTAGCGGTGATGTTCGTCACTGCAGCGACGCCGTCGCAAGCTCAGCTTTTTGGGCGCAAGAAAGATGATTCCGCTGTGCGGATCGGTCAGCTGGAAGAACGCATTCGGGTTTTGACCGGGCAACTGGAGCAACTGTCTTATCAGATGCGCGAATTGCAGGATCAAATGCGTCGAATGCAGGAAGACAATGAGTATCGATTCCAGCAGCTTGAAGGCGGGTCGCCGGGCAAACGTTCGGATGCGGCACCAGGCTTGGCACCGGATGGGACACCGAAGTCCGAAAATCTGGTCGCTCCTGGCGGTAATGTGGCGACATTGCCGGGGGGCGGGGCAGGTTCTGGCGACGGAGATTGGGCACAAACGGGTGGCTACGAAGCTGACAATGGATTGCCGTCGGACGGGCCGATCGATCTGTCTGCTCTTGCCAACGGCCTAGAAACCGTACCGGGAGTCGAACCAGAAACGAGGCCGGGACCGGAATTGTCGACAAACGATGATGCATTGGCTGGCATAATTGGGAGCGGCGATCCGAGAGCGGATTATGATCAGGCCTATTCTCTTGCGGTGAACGGCGACTACAATGCGGCTGAAGCTGGGTTCCGAACTTTCATCGAAAGCTACCCGGACCACACACTCTCCGCCAATGCTCAGTATTGGCTTGGAGAAAGCCTTCTGGCGCAACAGAATTACCGAGAAGCTGCCGATGCTTTCCTGAAAACGTATCGGGACCACCCTGGAAATACCAAAGGCCCGGATAGCTTGTTGAAGCTCGGAGTATCTCTGCGTGGTCTTGGCGAAAACGATGTCGCCTGCGCAACCTTTTCAGAACTATTGAATAAATTCCCGAATGCGGCACCAGCCGTTTTATCTCAGGCGCGGGATGAACGCCAACGTGCCCAATGCTCCTGAGCTTCCGGTCGGGCCGAAAGAACTCTCGACCGACGAAATCGATCAGCTTTTTGCTCCCTTAAAGTCTTTTTCCAGACTGGCGCTCGCTGTTTCCGGTGGAGCGGATTCGATTTGTCTGCTTCTGTTGTTTAATGATTGGCATTCCCGATCCGGTTGGATCGGAAAATGCGAAGTCCTCACCGTTGATCACGGTTTGAGGCCGGAAAGCGCCCAGGAGGCAGCTTTCGTGCAAGAATTGAGTACACGATTTGGATACACTTCAGAAAAATTGACGTGGTCTGGTGAGAAGCCATCCACGGGTGTACAGGAAACTGCACGTCAGGTGCGATATCGTCTGTTTGCAAAGCAAATGTCTGTATCCAACTCAGAAATTTTGGTGCTTGCACACCACAAAAACGATCAAGCGGAGACTTTTCTGGATCGTTTGACCCGAGGAAGCGGCGTTTTCGGATTGAGCGCCATGTCGGCGGATGAAAGAAATGGCCCTGAAGGATTGCGTCTGATGAGGCCCTTGCTGGACGTTCCCAAAGCTCGACTGAAAGACACTTTGAAAGCTCGAGAACAAAACTGGTGTGATGATCCGTCTAATGAGGATCACAAATACAAACGCAGTCGATTGCGAAATATCGCTGGATTGTTGGAAGACGAGGGACTGTCGCAGGATCGGATTGCGACAACTGTTCGCCAAATGCGCCGCATGCGGACGGCCCTTGAATTTGTTCTGGTGGAAACTTTCAAGAGGCTTGTCGAGGAGCATCCTGCGGGCCCGGCCCGGTTAGCGGTCAACAGTTTTCAGACTTTGCCTGAGGAAATTCGTCTCCGGTTGCTCATTATGGCAATTGAACGGGTCACCGGTGGTGCAGTGTCACCGCGATTGAAAAAACTGGAAACGCTCGATCAAATTATTTTGTCCGCCCAAAAAGTCAGACAAACATTTGGTGGTGCCGTTTTGGAGCGCGATGACAGCCTTCTTTGGATATGGAAAGAAGCTGGACGGTGTTCGCCAAAAACGCTCGTAGATGTTTCAGGCAAAGGGACATGGGACAACAGGTTCCTGTATGAGGCCACTCTGCCTGACACGGGATCAAATGAAATGGGCACTATAACGCTTGGTCCATTGAAGGATTCTCCCATAATTCGGCGGAAATTGGGTGTTGTGGAGGGTTGGCCCAAGGATGCTTTTTCCTGTTCGCCAGTTTTCTGGATCAATGATAAAGTGGTTTCAACCGAAGTATTCTCGTCGCTGAAATATGCGGGTGAACAGATCGAATCACCTGTTGTTAAACTCACACGCATCCCGTTTCTGCCTGATTTGGCGGGTAACTATAGCAACGATCTTGTGACTGAAACCAAAGTCTAGAGTTTTCGCCACAAAGAACATCTGATAAATGTCGCGCAATAAGGAAAATGTTAGCGCATCTGCGCAACTATGGCGCACCGCCTTGGCAGCGGGCCTTCGGCGACCTATCTTCGCTGAAAGATAATGTAGCCTTGCGTATTAAGCCGCGTTAGGCGGTTAAGGGATCGAAATGAACGCACACTTCCGGAACTTTGCACTTTGGGTGATTATTGCCCTCCTGCTGATAGCGCTATTCCAGCTTTTTCAAAGCCCAACGCAAAACAGCGCGACGGATGATATCGCCTTTTCTGAATTCATGAATCGGGTTGATTCCGGTGATGTTCGGAATGTGGTCATTCAAGAACAGAAAATATCTGGCAATTCATCCAGTGGGCCGTTCCAAACTTACGCGCCTGACGGAGCTCAATACGTCGACGAACTCCGCAGCAAAGGTGTGATGATTAACGCTCGCCCGCCTGCGGAAAGCTCTCCGTTGCTTGGTGCGTTGTTCTCCTGGCTGCCGATGTTAATTATCCTTGGTATCTGGATCTTTGTAATGCGCCAGATGCAAGGTTCCGGTGGCAAAGCCATGGGCTTCGGCAAATCCAAAGCCAAGCTTCTGACGGAAGCTCATGGGCGTGTGACATTTGAAGATGTTGCGGGTATCGATGAAGCCAAGGAAGACCTCCAAGAAATCGTTGAGTTTCTGCGCGATCCGCAAAAATTCCAGAGGCTTGGTGGGCGCATTCCTCGCGGTGTATTGCTTGTCGGACCTCCAGGTACTGGTAAAACTTTGACAGCGCGTGCTGTCGCCGGTGAAGCGAACGTTCCGTTCTTCACGATTTCTGGTTCTGACTTTGTTGAAATGTTCGTTGGTGTGGGTGCATCCCGCGTTCGCGACATGTTCGAGCAGGCAAAGAAAAATGCACCATGCATCATCTTCATCGACGAAATCGATGCTGTTGGTCGTCACCGTGGAGCCGGTCTTGGTGGCGGCAACGACGAACGCGAGCAGACGCTCAATCAGTTGCTGGTCGAGATGGATGGGTTTGAGCCCAATGAAGGCGTAATCATTATTGCTGCGACCAACCGTCCAGACGTTCTCGATCCAGCACTTCTGCGTCCTGGCCGTTTCGATCGTCAGATCGTGGTTCCAAACCCGGATGTTACTGGCCGCGAGAAAATCCTGAAAGTGCACATGCGGAAAGTTCCGCTTGCGCCGGATGTTGATGTCAGAACACTAGCACGCGGCACCCCCGGTTTTTCCGGCGCTGATTTGATGAATCTTGTCAATGAAGCAGCACTTTTGGCGGCTCGCCGTTCCAAGCGTCTCGTGACTATGGCTGAATTTGAAGATGCGAAAGACAAGGTGATGATGGGTGCAGAGCGCCGTACACTTGTCATGACCGAGGAAGAGAAGAAACTCACAGCCTATCATGAAGCAGGGCATGCATTGGTGGCCATACATCAGCCAGCATCTGATCCAATCCACAAAGCGACGGTTATCCCGCGCGGTCGTGCGCTGGGAATGGTGATGCGTCTTCCTGAAAAAGATCAGGTGTCTCTGACACGCGCTAAATGTAAGGCCGATCTTGCGGTTGCCATGGGGGGGCGGGTCGCCGAAGAAATGATCTTTGGCTACGAGAAGGTGACTTCGGGTGCGTCTGGCGACATCCAGATGGCAACCAAACTTGCTCGCGCAATGGCCACTCAATTCGGCATGTCCGACAAGCTTGGTCCGCTGCTTTATGGTGAAAATCAGGAAGAAGTGTTCCTTGGCCATTCTGTTGCCAAGAATCAGAACGTTGCGGACGAAACTCAAAAAATTGTTGATGCGGAGATCAAATCATTCGTCAATCAGGGCCTTGAGACAGCCAAGAAAATTCTTGGAGATCATGAAGATCAACTGCACACGATTGCAAATGGCCTCCTTGAGTACGAGACTCTGTCTGGAACTGAAATCAAAGATCTTCTGGACGGTAAACCGCCAGTTCGCGATACCGATGATGATCAGGCAATAGGTCGTGGATCTGCAGTACCGACCGCAGGTGCGAAACGCGGTGGCGATGAGCCTAGCAGTGGTCTGGAACCACAACCGCAAGCCTGATTCTAACCGGATTCAGTCTCTTGATTAAAAAATGCCCGGCTTTAACACCGGGCATTTTTGTTATTCTTGCGACGGCCTGCAACAGTGAATCGTAACAATTGATCACATTATTTGAAGCCAACTCGACAACAACTACGCTAAAAAAGCGCGAGATACAGGTGAAATCAGGTTTGTTTGATGCGTAAATTTTTTGGAACCGATGGAATTCGTGGACAGGCCAACACATATCCGATGACGGCGGAGATGGCTTTAAAGGTCGGAATGGCTGCCGGCCTCGTATTTAAAAATGGCGGCCATCGACATCGCGTTGTGATCGGCAAAGACACTCGGCTTTCCGGCTATATGATCGAGAACGCCTTGGTTGCAGGCTTTACGTCAGTCGGTATGGATGTGTTTTTGCTGGGCCCGTTGCCTACACCGGCAGTCGCCATGTTGACCCGTTCCCTCAGAACAGACCTCGGCGTCATGATTTCTGCGTCACACAACCCGTATCAGGATAACGGCATCAAGTTTTTTGGTCCGGATGGGTTCAAACTGAGCGATAAAATTGAAAAAACTATCGAGGGCCTTGTCGAGATCGACCTCACGTCCCGCCTCGCAGATGCACGTGAACTTGGCCGTGCCAAGCGGATTGACGGCGCTCCTGAACGGTATATCGAGTCGGCGAAGAGAACGTTGCCGCGCAAAATGAGCCTTGAAGGTCTTCGGGTCGTAGTTGATTGCGCAAACGGTGCTGCCTACAAGGTTGCGCCGGATGCCCTATTCGAGCTTGGTGCCGAAGTAATTACGATGGGCGTTTCGCCAGATGGCTATAATATCAATGATGGCTGTGGATCAACATCTACTGACGCTTTGTCCAAAAAGGTTCATGAAGTCCGTGCCGATCTTGGAATTGCGCTCGATGGCGACGCAGATCGGGTTATTATTGTCGATGAGAACGGCACGGTTGTCGATGGCGATCAATTAATGGCAGTCGTTGCCCAGTCCTGGCAGGCAGCAGACCGGTTGTCGGCTCCGGGTATTGTAGCGACTGTCATGTCCAATCTTGGATTGGAGAGATATCTTGATAGCCTTGGGCTCAGCCTAGCGCGGACAAAAGTTGGTGACCGTTACGTCGTTGAGCATATGCGGGCAAACGGCTTTAATGTTGGCGGAGAACAATCAGGGCATATTGTTCTGTCGGACTTTGCAACAACGGGAGATGGATTGATAGCCGCGCTTCAGGTTATGGCCTGCGTAAAACAGCAGGATAAACCTGTCTCCGAAGTATGTTGTCGGTTCGAACCTGTTCCGCAATTGTTGAAGAATGTTCGTTATAAGGGCGGAGCTCCATTGGAAAAGGAGCAGGTGAAGTCTGCGATTGTCGATGGAGAAGCTCGTTTAGGTACAACCGGTCGTCTTGTTATCAGGGCTTCAGGCACCGAACCTTTGATTCGTGTCATGGCCGAAGGCGACGATGCCGACCTGGTCAAGCAGGTCGTCAATGACATCGCTGGGGTTGTTGCAACATCAGCAGCATAAATGATCGAATGCTTTAACTATTCGCCGCCCCAATTGGGGCGGTTATTGTTTAATGAATGGTAAATATACTTTCTTCCGTTAAGGATATTTTAAGGTAAAAAAACGCGGTTAAAGAATACGGTTAAGTCAACCTTAATGAATTCATCTCATTGTTCTTTGGAGTTTGATGTGTCCGGCGTTGGTTAGAGCGGACGCTCACTGGAAGAGGACGAGGACATGGACATTTTATTGAAGCGTTTGTCTCTGACCGGCTTTGCCGTTGTGCTTTCCACTGCAGGTTTCGCAGCGGATTTGCCGACCCCGGTCATTGAGCATATTCCTGCGGCCCCGGCTGTAGGTGGTTTCTATCTGCGCGGTGATATTGGATACAAGATCTATAGCGATCCGTCTGGAAGCTTTAGTGATTCAGTCGTTGGTGATTTGCGGTATGAACGCGAAAGTCTGGATAATGCTTGGATGATCGGTGCCGGTGTAGGCTACCAGTATAACAAGTATTTTCGAACAGACCTGACGGTCGACTATGAAACCAAAGCAGGTGCGACTGGTTATGCGCCTTGTAATGGGTGTGCAGCTGCAGGTCAGTTCTCAGCAGAGGGAGCTGACATCGATGTCTGGACCGTTATGCTGAACGGTTATGTCGATATTGCGACGTGGAACAATTTCACGCCTTACGTAGGTGCTGGTATTGGTACTGCGTATGTCAGAGCAAGCAATAAAAAATCAGTGAACCCAAATGGGGTTTCAACCAGTTATGACGGTAGCAACAGTAACTGGAATTTTGCATGGGCTCTCATGGCCGGTGCAGAATATGCATTTACTCCTAACTGGAGCCTAGATGCGGGTTACCGGTATAAGAATTTGGGTAAAGCCAAGACTGTAGCGCTTCACGATGTTGGTACTGGTAGCAGCAGAGAAGTCTGGAAAGACTTGACTGCGCATGAATTCCGGCTCGGCGCTCGTTACTCCTTTAATACGGCTCCTGCCCCTGCATATTACCAACCGCAAGGACCGATCAGTAGTAATTTCTGATCTGAGTAGATTCAGAATTTGGAAAGGCCGGTGCAAACCGGCCTTTTTTGCGTTTTTCGTTTATGTGAATTGACGCAATCGCTGCGAACCCCTATCCCCATAGGTGGGCCACCCCTCCCCAACGAGGGGCTACTATCTGTGAGGGTAGACTACATGACAGATAACACTTCCAAGCCGGACGTGCGTCCGGCAAATCCCAATTTTTCCTCTGGTCCCTGCGCCAAGCGGCCTGGTTGGTCTCTTGATCAACTGACAGATGCGCCTTTGGGGCGTTCTCATCGCGCAAAACCTGGCAAAGCCAAACTCGCTGAAGCTATTGAGCTGACGCGGAAAGTTCTCCAAGTCCCCGACGACTATCGCATCGGCATTGTTCCCGCTTCTGATACAGGGGCCGTCGAAATGGCTCTATGGTCGCTGCTTGGTGCCCGCGGTGTCGACATGCTGGCTTGGGAAAGTTTTGGATCAGGATGGGTAACGGACGTCGCCAAGCAACTCAAGCTCGGTAACGCCCGAATTCATGAAGCTCCGTATGGTGAGCTGCCGGATTTGTCTGCGGTCGATTTTTCCAACGATGTTGTATTTACTTGGAACGGAACTACCTCTGGTGTTCGTGTTCCGAACGGTGACTGGATCCCGGCGGACCGGGAAGGCCTGACTATTTGTGATGCAACTTCAGCAGCTTTTGCCCAAGAACTCATTTTTTCCAAACTCGATGTGGTGACATTCTCCTGGCAAAAAGTTTTGGGTGGTGAAGCTGCTCACGGCGTTATCATTCTAAGTCCGCGGGCAGTTGAGCGTCTTGAGAGCTATACCCCTGCTTGGCCGCTCCCCAAGATTTTCCGTCTGACCAAAGGTGGTAAACTGATTGAAGGCATCTTCAAGGGCGAGACCATCAACACGCCATCCATGTTGTGTGTCGAAGATTACATCGACGCATTGAAATGGTCCGAGAGCCTCGGCGGACTTTCCGGTTTGAGGGGACGAGCGGATGCCAACCTTGCGGTTCTGGCGAATTGGGTTGAGCAAACCGATTGGGTGGATTTTCTTGCCGTTGATCCGAAAACTCGGTCAAACACTTCAGTCTGTCTGAAAGTCGTTGATCCTGACGTGCAAGCGCTTGCGGTAGATCAGCAAGCCGCGTTTGCGAAAGCCATGGTGAACCTGCTGGATTCTGAAGGTATTGCCTACGATATCGGTGCTTATCGTGACGCTCCATCGGGTTTGCGTATTTGGGCCGGTGCTACAATTGAAGTCAGTGATCTGTCTGCTTTGACAGCTTGGCTTGATTGGGCCTTCAGAAGCGAAAAAGCAAAGTTGCTTCAGGCCGCCTGAGGCTGTTCTCCAAAATCAAATCATTCATCGGGCGGTTCGCTGCCCGACCCGGTTTCGTATAGATGGAGATGCTCAAATGGCTCCCAAGGTACTTATTTCAGATAAATTGTCCTCTGCTGCTGTTCAGATTTTTAAAGACCGTGGCGTGGATGTGGATTTCATGCCTGATCTTGGCAAGGACAAGGAAAAACTGCGCGAAATCATCGGTCAATATGATGGTCTGGCCATTCGTTCCGCAACCAAGGTTACTGAAAAGATCATCGCTGCGGCTGACAATCTCAAAGTGATTGGGCGTGCTGGTATTGGTGTAGACAACGTTGATATTCCGAAAGCGACTGCGCGCGGTATCATCGTGATGAACACGCCGTTCGGAAATGCAATCACGACTGCTGAACACGCCATTTCCATGATGATGGCGGTTGCGCGCCAAATTCCGGCTGCTGATGCGTCCACGCAATCCGGCAAGTGGGAAAAGTCTCGCTTCATGGGCCGGGAAATCACCGGAAAAACGCTCGGTTTGATTGGCTGCGGTAACATCGGTTCGATTGTCGCCGAGCGGGCAATTGGCCTCAAAATGAAGGTGATCGCGTTTGATCCTTTCCTGACGCCTGAACGAGCGGTCGCTCTCGGAGTGGAAAAGGTTGAACTGGACGGACTGTTCAACAGGTCCGATTTCATAACGCTGCATACGCCGTTAACAGATAAGACCCGCAATATCATCAATGCCGACGCCATTTCGAAAATGCGAAAGGGCGCCTATATCATCAATTGTGCACGTGGCGGTCTGGCTGATGAAGAAGCTGTCCGGGCTGCTCTCGATGAAGGCAAACTTGCCGGTGCTGCCTTTGATGTTTTTGTCGATGAGCCTGCGAGAGAAAACGTGCTCTTCGGTGCGCCGAATTTTGTGTCGACCCCGCATCTTGGTGCTTCAACTTCGGAAGCTCAGGAGAACGTTGCGTTGCAGGTTGCCGAACAGATGTGTGATTACCTGCTCCAGGGAGCTGTTCGCAATGCGTTGAACATGCCGTCAATCACAGCTGAAGAAGCCCCAAAACTTGCACCTTTTGTTCGGTTGGCCGAACAGCTTGGTTCCTTTGCCGGACAATTGACTGAAACCGGTATTGAAGGTGTGAAACTCGAGTACGCCGGAGCTGTTGCCGAAATGAACGTCAAGGCACTGACGTCTGCGGCAATTACCGGCTTGCTAACGCCCTTGCTGCAAACCGTGAACATGGTTTCCGCGCCCATTCTCGCGAAAGAACGTGGCATCAAGGTCGAAGAGATTAGGCGCGAAAAACAGGGTGCCTATGAAACCTACATACGTCTGACTGTTCTCACTGAGCGTCAGGAGCGATCGGTTGCTGGAACAGTTTTTGCTGACGGGAAGCCACGGGTTATCCAGGTTAAGGGCATCAATATGGAAGCCGAACTTGGTTCCCAAATGCTCTATATAACCAACGAAGACAAACCTGGATTTATCGGACACCTCGGTCAAGAACTCGGCAATAGCGGAGTTAATATCGCGACGTTCAATCTTGGGCGGATTGCTGCCGGGGATGATGCCATTTGCCTTGTCGAAGTTGACGGCGAAGTGCCTGCTGACGCCTTGGCGCGGCTCGAAGCAGTGTCGCATGTCAAACAGGTCAAAGTTCTGCATTTCTAGAGCAGGCAGATGCCCGGAGGATTTTCTTTCGGGCATTACCCTAATTTGGTGCAGGGCTTTTTCGTTTTGAAAGTCTACCGTCCAGAACGATCAGGCCAGCTAGCAGGATCGCGAACCCGCCCAGTTGCACTGCAGTAAGCGTTTCGTCCAGAATTAGCCATCCGAACAAAATTGCGCTTGCTGGGACCAGAAGCGTGACCAGTGAGGCATTGGTTGCACCAGCTTCTGCAAGAATTTGGAAATAGATCAAGTAGGCTACAGCAGTCGCCAATATTCCAAGGGCAAGAACGTTCAACCATGCGATGAGGCTTGTATCTGCCATCGACCAGCCCGCAGCGGTATACAGCGCGATTGGAACCATGATGAGTGTTGAGCCGCTCAATTGGCCAGCTGCGGATACTACCGGTGGCAACGAACTGAAACGCTTCGCGAAAGTCGCAGCTAGCGCATAGGACACGGCAGCCCCAAGGCAGCAAAGCTGCGCCCAAACCGGGTCGCTGACGATCCCGGACAAGCTTCCAGACAACATCACCGCGACGCCAACAACCCCCAATCCAACACCTGCGATCCTGTTAGGAAGCAATTTCTCTTGCCTGAAAATCACGCTGGACACAAAGACAGTGAAAATCGGGGTTGTCGCATTCAGGATAGACGCAAGGCCAGCGCCGATGGCGGTTTGGCCGAGAAACAGCAGCGAAAATGGGATCGCATTGTTTAAAAGACCCATCACCAGAAAGGATGGTGCCAGTCGGAGCGTCAGCTTGTTCAACAGGCCTCGCGACCATAACAGCAACAAAAGAACTGCACAGGCGCTGGAGACCCGTAAAAACACAAGAACAAAGGGCGGTATTTCAGCGACGGCAACCTTGGCAAACAGAAAAGAACCGCCCCAGATTGCGCCAAGAACGAACAGCAGTATCCATTGTCGAAGGTGCATTTATACCGCCCAATTCCCTTTTCAGAATATCTCGGATATCACGTGCCGCGAGAGGCGGAAACCCGAAAGCCGAGTGCTAAACTTACAAGGCGGTATTCACGATCTTTAGCCTACTGCTTCGCAGCGCAAAAAAAGTGGGTCCGGCTTAATTAAAATGCTCTGGAAGACTCGCTTGGCAACGCTTTCATGAGTATAGTCCGCGCCGTTTGCCCCGGTATGTTGTCCGGGGCTTGTTGTGTTGGCGTCGATGGCGCAAAATCTGCTTCCAGGAGAGCATTATCTAGATGGCGAATGTGGTTGTTGTCGGATCGCAATGGGGTGACGAAGGCAAAGGCAAGATTGTCGACTGGTTGTCGGAACAGGCCGATGTCGTTGTAAGGTTCCAGGGCGGGCACAACGCTGGACATACGCTTGTCATAGACGGTGTCAGCTACAAGCTCTCGCTTCTTCCATCGGGAGTTGTGCGCGGAGGAAAATTATCCGTTATAGGCAATGGTGTTGTTCTTGATCCGCACGCACTTGTTGATGAAGTCGCTCGTCTTGCAGAGCAGGGCGTTGTCGTAACGCCTGAATCATTGAGGGTTGCAGAAAACGCTACCTTGATCCTGTCATTGCATCGGGAATTGGATGCGTTACGCGAAAATTCCAACATTGGCACCCGTATAGGCACAACCAAGCGCGGTATCGGTCCGGCTTATGAAGATAAAGTCGGCCGCCGTGCGATCCGGCTGATGGATCTTAAAAACCTGACCAAGTTGCCAGCCAAAATCGACCGGTTGCTGACACACCACAATGCATTGCGCCGTGGCCTGGGCCAGGATGAGATTTCGGCACAGGCTATCTATGATGAACTGGCCAGCGTGGCCGATAAAGTCCTGCCGTATATGGACAAGGTCTGGTACGTTCTCAATGAGCAGCGCCGTCAGGGAAAACGTATTCTGTTTGAAGGCGCACAAGGTGCTCTTTTGGACATCGATCACGGCACTTATCCGTTCGTAACATCGTCCAACACAGTTGCCGGACAAGCGGCAACTGGTTGTGGCCTGGGCCCTGGTTCGGTGGATTATGTACTAGGGATCACCAAAGCCTACACAACCCGCGTTGGTGAAGGACCTTTTCCGACCGAACAGGAAAACGAAGTCGGTGAATTCCTCGGTACACGCGGTCATGAGTTCGGTACAGTCACAGGACGTCGTCGTCGTTGCGGTTGGTTTGATGCGGTCCTGGTTCGCCAAACTGTTTGCACATCTGGCATCAACGGTATTGCCCTAACCAAACTCGACGTTCTTGATGGACTTGAGGAAATCAAGATCTGCGTCGGATACGAGCTGGACGGCGAGCGCATTGATTACCTGCCTGCATCGCAGGGGGCGCAGGAACGGGTCAAGCCGATCTACGAATCCATGCCCGGTTGGAAAGATTCTACTGAAGGTGCGCGTACATGGGCCGAACTTCCGGCTCAAGCCATCAAATATGTGCGCCACGTGGAAGAGCTCATCGGTGCTCCAGTAGCAGTTCTCTCCACAAGTCCAGAGCGTGAAGACACCATTCTTGTGCAGAATCCGTTTCAGGATTGAGTGATCGAACCAGGACAGAGCATTATCAAAAATACGGAAGACGCGTTGCGAATCGCAACGCGTCAAGTAATGTTTCAATTCGTATTGGTTGGGGCGATCAATATGATAGTGGTGGAATGACGACTGTGATGTTTGTTCAGACTTGGTGGGGCGTTAAGAATTCGCATAGTCCCTTGAAAACTTGCTATAAGCCAGAGATGGGGTGCAGGTTCCAAGCCAGCAAGCAGAAAATGCAGTTGGCCGGTAGGCGGGAAGATGGCTGATTACTATTCGATACTGAAGAAAACGATCGCATCTTTGCCGGAAAGCAATGGTGCAGCTCGGCGTAGTGTCTACAGCCGTGCGCGAAGCGCGATTGTAAATCAGCTTAAAGCCTACAAACCACCTCTTTCTCCTTCAGAGATCACATCTGAACAATTGCGTTTGGAAGAGGCTATCCGGAAGGTTGAAGCAGAAGCTGCTCGGGCGAGCTTGGGGCTTGAACCAGCAGTTTCCGAGACACCTACGGTAAAAACACCGACTTCACCTGCCAGTGCAACGGCAACTATTTCAACTGGCCGGACACCGTCAGCTGAAGCGCCGCTGACACAATCTGCCTCTGTGCCGACGGCTCCAAGTTCGGTTACGTCTGAAGCTTCGAATTCTAGCGTTCCTTCTCCTTTGAAAGAGACGTTGTCCGAAGCGCAGGCGCTTGGCACTGCCGCCAATAAAGCAATCCAGAACGTCAAAGATGTGGCCCAACAGCCAGCGCAGAAGGCGGAGCCGAGTGTATCTGAGCCGCGCCAGGAACCGGCTTTCACCGAATCGGCAGCTGACGAGACCGGCATATTTGAGTCAATTGACTTGGACGCGAGCGAAAGTGCGTCCGCTGGGTTGATATCTGATGAGCCTACAGATCCAAATTACTCGGACATGAATGGTTCGGGGAATGGACGTGCCAAGAATGGAAAGCCAAGTGCTTCCGATGCGCTTCGTGCAGAATCTGGTGTTGGGCGAATCCTGCCAATAGCACTTGCCGGTGTTCTGACGTTGGGCGTTTTGGGCGCAGGCGCCTATTTCCTTTTGTCTGGAGACGACACTGCCGAGGTGGCCTCAGACGCACCGTCTTCCCAAGTTGCGTCTGTACCGGCTACTCAGCCGGAGCCCGTGCAACCTGAAGCCGTGCCAGAGAAGCCGGTTACACCTGTTGAAAATGGTAGCGAGAAGAACAATGACAGGTTGATCAACAACAAAGACGCTGATGTCGTAGCTCCTGATGCGCGTACCGTTAAGACAACGACGATCAATCCTGAACCCAGCGAAGTTGTTGCACCAAGCCAGCCTTCAATTGTGACGAATGTCGAAAGTACACCAGCTCCGGTGGATCCCGTGCCCGTACCCGACACCGAAACACCTGCAGATGCAGCTGCTTCATTGGCAGCACCTGAGAACAATCTGGCTGCTGTTGTCCCAGAAGACAACACACCGTCGGCTCCTGCGGCTACGGAAGAAGGTACGGTGCAAAGGGCGATCCTTTACGAAGAAGGCAAAGACACCGGTGGCGCTGGCACCGCAGCGCAAGGCGCTGTCGAGTGGGCACTGAATGAAGAAACCGGACTGGACGGTAAAGCCCATGCGGTTTTGAGTGCATCGGTTGAAGTCCCAGAACGGGATGTAAAAGTCGAAATCCGCTTCAAACCGAATGATGATACTTCATTGCCTGCAAGTCATCTTGTTGAAATAAAATACGAATTTCCAGATGAGTTTACTGCTGGCGATGTCGTAAATGTTCCTGGCCTGGTTATGAAGCCGACGGAGGAAGCACGCGGTGACGCCTTGATTGGGGCGTCGGTAAAAGTGTCCCCCGGGTATTTCTGGATTGCGCTTTCCAGCCTTCCAAATGAGCAGCAGCGTAATCTTGCCCTACTACGCGAGCGTGGCTGGATTGATATTCCGATGCTGTATGAAAACGGCAAACGCGGCATCCTAACTATCGAAAAAGGGTCGATCGGTACAGATGCGGTCGAAAAGGCCGTCGCAGCCTGGCAAGCCGGTTAAACGGCATTCTTTTGCGGTAGTTTTTCAGTCTTCATAATGAGACTTGCGTTTTTATATTGAGCAAGGCATGGTCCGCCTTGGTCCGAGGGGTGTTCTGCGTTGCGGAACTGAGATGGCTAGCCGCCGAACCCTTAGAACCTGATCCGGGTCATGCCGGCGAAGGGACGGAATCCTTAGCCTATTCCCGGATCTCCAGTGTCATTTTCGGCGTGTCCGAAGACGGGAGATCCTTATGTTTATCTGTGTGCTTGAACAGCATGTCAGTCGAGAATATCGGACGTATAAGTTCGTCGGCGACACTTGGTCCCTCGAAATACGAGGGATGTTCTGATGGTGCTTGTTTTGTCAGTCCTTCGGATGTTCGCTGGCATCCTGTTTGCTGTTCTGCTCTGGCATGTTGCTGTCATGGCGCTGGATGTGCCTCCGTTTATGTTACCAGGCCCGGCGCAGGTATTCATCGCTTTTCAGGAGCGAGGCCTGTTTCTCCTGCATCATGCCGGAATTACAGCCTTTGAGACGCTACTCGGATTTTTTTTCGGCGTTGCCGCTGGTTCACTTCTGGCCATCCTTATCTGGATGTTCCCGCTGTTTGGCCGTGCTGTCATGCCGACTGTCCTTGTTACGCAAGCATTGCCCGTGTTCGCGATTGCTCCGATTCTCGTCTTGTGGCTCGGCTTTGGTCTGGCCTCAAAGATCGTGATGGCGGTCTTGGTGATTTTTTTTGCTGTGACTTCGACCTTCTATGACGGTTTGCGCCGCCTTGATCCGGGTCTTGCAGATCTTAGCAGACTGTATCGCCTTTCCAGAATACGAGAACTCTGGATCTTTCGCCTTCCGTCGGCTCTCCCGTCCCTGGCTTCCGGCATTCGAATTGCTGCTGTTTTTGCTCCAATCGGGGCGATTGTTGGCGAGTGGGTGGGTGCCAAAGGCGGACTTGCTTTCATCATGCTTCAGAGCAATGCGCGCATGCAGACGGACGTCATGTTCGCTGCGCTGATTCTGCTCGCCATCATGGTTCTGACATTGCGGTTCACTGTCGACCGTCTCACCCGTTTTCTGGTTCCTTGGCAGATCGAAGAGTGATCGCCAAATTTTGGAGGATTGAATGAAAAAACAACTTCTGTCTTTTGCTGTTGCAGCGGGCTTAATGGCGTCCACACCTGTTCACGCGGCTGAAAAGCTGACTGTTTTGCTGGACTGGTTCACCAACCCGGATCATGCACCTGTGATTACCGCTCAGGCGATGGGCTTCTTCGAAGCTGAAGGCCTCAATGTTGAGCTAATTGAGCCAGCGGATCCGGCCATGCCGCCGAAGCTGGTTGCTGCCGGACAGGGTGATATTGCGATTTCCTATCAACCGACCCTTCACGCACAGATCGAAGAAGGTCTGCCGCTGAAATGGGTTGGAACACTCGTTGAGACCCCCTTGAATTCGCTGATCGTTCTCAAGGATGGACCGATCAAGGAACTGAAAGATCTCAAGGGCAAAAAAATAGGCTTTTCAGTCTCTGGATTCGAAGATGCTATGCTGGGACAGATGCTTCGCTCAGTCGATCTGAGTGTTGATGATGTAGAGCTGATCAACGTCAATTTTGCGCTGTCACCGTCCTTGATGGCTGGACAGGTTGATGCGGTTATCGGCGCTTACCGTAATTTCGAGCTGACACAAATCCAGATTGAGGGGAAAGAGGGAAAGGCTTTCTTCCCGGAAGAAAACGGCGTTCCGGTGTTCGATGAGCTTATTTACGTCGTACACAAGGATAAAACGGGCGATCCGCGTTACGCGAAATTCCTGGCGGCGATTGAAGCAGCAACGATTTTCCTGACTAATCATCCGGATGAAGCTTGGAATGCGTTCATTGAAGCTTACCCCAATCTCAATGACGAACTGAACAAGCGTGCCTGGGCCGACACGTTGCCGCGGTTCGCAAAACGTCCGGCTTCCCTTGATAAAGGTCGCTATCAGCGATTTGCCGAGTTTATGGCCGAAAATAAACTGATCAGCAAAGTTGTTCCTGTTGAGAGTTATGCTGTCGAAATCCGCTAACGCCTAAGAAGAGAATGTTCCAGCGCCGCCTATTGGGCGGCGTTGTTTGTTTCTTCAGCCGCTTTCACCCCGCCAATAAGGTCTTCAAATCGATCATAAAAGCCATGGAGAGAAAGGTTTAGTTCACGTGCTCGATCTAACTCCTCGACTGCGATATCGGCTTTGCTGTCTTTAACTGCCGCCACCAATTTCATATGAACTGTTTCAAGTTTCCGGAAACCCTCAGATATGCGGTAGCTTGCATCCCCCAAAAGCACATATAGTCGGACAGGCTCGCTTTTGCCCTTGAGTGGGATTTCGCCGGCTTCGAGATAGGCGAAGTCAGGATTCTGCTGTCGGGTTTCATCAGACACCAACAATTCGGCACCAACGGCCTTGCAGCTGGATTCGATTCGCGAGGCGATGTTCACTGTATCGCCAATAACGGAGTAATTGAACCTCCGGGCAGACCCCATATTGCCGACGCAGGCATCACCGCTGTTCAGTCCGATGCCAATCTTGACTGTCTGTGTCTTGAGTTTTCGAGCTTTGAACCCGAACGCGTCAGCTTCGTTGAGTTCCTCGACAACTTTCAACATGGCAAGGCTGGCCCGACAGGCTTTCTGCGCATGATCGGGAACAGGTAGGGGGGCGTTCCAGAACGCCATGATGCTGTCGCCGATATACTTATCTATTGTGCCGCCTTCCGCCTGTATTGCATCAGAAAGCGGAGACAAAAGTGTGTTCAGGAAAGAGACCAGTTCCGTGGGTGTCAGTTGCTCTGAAATAGGCGTAAAGCCGCGTATATCCATGAAAAGGATGGTCATTGGCCGAATTCCGCCGCCAAGCGCCAGCTGCTCCGGTGCATTTTCGAGCTGCGATACCAGCTCGGGCGAGAGGTATTGGCCGAATGCCTGGCGAACAAACCGCTTTTCCCGTTCCGTGAGAAAATAGAGAAGAGCTGTAGCGGCGGCAAAGACGAAGAAGGATGCAACACTTGGGTAAATCGGATCGATCAGAAGGCCCTTTTCCCAGAAAAGGTATAACGACCCTCCGACAAGCCCAATTGCGATCACAGCACCCAGCATTGCTGTGCCAACACTTCCTATTACCGGCAGCGCCAGTATGACAATTGCACCAACAATGAATGTGATCAGCACTTCCAACCCATTCGCCCAATCGGGTCGGGACAGGAAATCCTCATTGATGATTTGTTCCAGTGCCTGAGCATGAATTGAAACACCAGGAACAAGTTCACCCAAAGACGTTGCGCGGATGTCTCTCAAACCAGCTGCAGACGTCCCAACTAGGATGATTTGTCCTTCTATCAATGGCCGAGATGTCTCCAGTTTGGCTGTATCAAGCAGATCCCTTGCAGACAGATAGCGATAAGAATGGTCCGCCGTATAATAGACCCAAAGCTCTCCCGAACCGGTTGTTGGTATTGTGAAAGCTCCGATTTTTACATCGGTTACTGCGGCCTCTCCGGTGTCAGTCTCGCTGCTAGACCCGGTTGAGCGGATGATGAGGCCGCTTGCACCTTGGGCGACCCGAAGCGCTTCGCTTGCCAAACTGGGGAAAACATCGGTTCCATTGGAGACAATGATGGGAACCCGCCGGACGATACCCTCGCGATCATCCTGGGAAATGGAGATTGATCCGATTCCGGAGGCCTTGCTCTGCAACAGATCCAGGCTGGGAAGAGCTGCAGGATATGGCCGCAAGAATCCTGCAGGATTATCACCGGCAAATGCAATACCTGCTTTTTTGAGTGGTGTTCTTCCGCTCATTTCCGTAGTGATGGCGAAGCCGAGTACGACAGGCGCTTCCTGAATGGCGGTCGCAAATTCCCTGTCGTGATCCGGTAGCCTCTGAAGTGTGTTCAAAACAACTGGATCAGTCGTTGAGGGAAGTGATTTACGGATTTGATCCGGTGATGTTCTGTCTGGCTCTGCAAAGACGACATCGAACACAATTGCCGCAGCGCCTAGTTTTGTAAGCGTTTCAACTATTTCGGCCATTTTGGTGCGCGGCCATGGCCATTGGCCGATCTCTGAGATCGAAGCTTCGTCGATGTCGACAATTCGCACGGGAGCAGGTTGGTAATCCCGTGGTTTCAGACGTTGGTAGTAGTCAAAAGTCAGTTCTCTAATCGATGTCAGGAAATCGGGATTTACTGTTCGCAAGCCTGTCATCATCCCCAATACAAGGCAAGCAGCAGCAGCAACCAGGATCCGTCTAGAAACAATTATTTTTAAAAATGAACGCATGGCTGTCCAGTATCGTCACCAGCTCAGCCTAAAAGCCTGCCTCGTTATGCACAAGCAGGTGTCTCCCATCGGTGGACACAAAAAAACGCCGGGATAGGGCCCGGCGCTTGTTGATTGATTGTTTTATGTAGATGCCAAAGCGGCTGGCGGTTCGTTCAAAGATCGGGCACTGTTTTTAACGGCCTTTTGAACTTTTTCAAATGCGCGCACTTCAATCTGGCGAACACGTTCGCGGCTGACACCAAACTCACCAGACAGGTCTTCCAGTGTGATCGGATCTTCCGACAGACGACGGGCTTCAAATATGCGGCGTTCGCGTTCATTGAGAACGTCCATCGCATCACTCAGCATCTGTCTGCGTTGGTCCAGCTCTTCCTGATTGGCGAGCAGGGTTTCCTGGCTTTCACCCTCATCGACCAGCCAATCCTGCCATTCTCCTGCGTCGGCTTCCGCGCGAACCGGAGAATTCAGGCTGGCGTCTCCGCCCAAACGGCGGTTCATCGAGATGACTTCCTCTTCAGAAACGCCAAGCTTGGTGGCAATCTCTGCGACCTGATGCGGCTTCAAATCACCTTCTTCGAGAGCCTGGATCTTGCCTTTAAGGCGTCGCAGGTTGAAGAACAGGCGTTTCTGGTTGGCTGTCGTGCCCATTTTTACGAGTGACCATGAGCGCAGGATGTATTCCTGAATAGCAGCTTTGATCCACCACATGGCGTAGGTCGCAAGACGGAATCCCTTATCGGGTTCGAAGCGTTTGACTGCCTGCATCAGGCCGACATTGCCTTCCGAAACAACTTCGCCAATTGGCAAGCCGTAACCGCGGTACCCCATGGCGATTTTCGCAACAAGACGGAGATGGGAATTCACGAGACGTTCTGCTGCTTCCGGGTCTTCATGCTCTTTGTACCGCTTGGCGAGCATGAACTCTTCCTGCGGCTGCAGCATTGGAAACTTGCGAATTTCGTCTAGGTAGCGGCTTAGACCACCTTCACCGGCGGTGAGAGTAGGTACGTTCCGGGCCATTACATGCACCCCCTTTTTTCAAACGCATCTCGATCCAAGGTTACCCCGAATGCTACGCAGGTAACCGTCCCTCTGGGATCCAAGATGTCAATATCATGTCCATTACGGCACACAAGAACTTCTAATATAGGTTGGAATTTGCCGATTACATGGCAATCCGGAGGAATGGCGTCCTAAAAATTTTGTAATCCGGACAATAATCTTGCAAAATCTGCAGGGTATGGGCTCTCGAAACGCAAAGTTTTTCCAGTAATCGGGTGTTCAAACGCCAGCAGTCCGGCATGCAACGCCTGCCGGTCGAAACCCCCGATAATGCTCTTAAGCGGTTCATCAAGCCGATTTTTTTTGGTTTTATATCCGGAGCCATAATCCGCGTCACCGATCAAGGGATGGCCATAATGGGCCATGTGAACCCGAATTTGGTGTGTTCTTCCGGTTTCAAGCCTGCATTCCATTAAGGACGCCAAGGCGGCTGCATCCCTGGCACCAAAGCGTTCCTTAACCTGCCAGTGGGTTATTGCCTGCCGTCCACTGGTTTTAACGACCGCAATCTTCTGCCGATTGGCTTGAGATCGCGCCAGATTTGCATCAATTGTGCCTTTGAGATTTGTCGGTGCCCCCCAAACCAAGGCTGAATAGGCGCGTTCCAGTGGCCCGGTGCGGCCATGGTCAGCGAATTGGGCTGATAATCCCTGATGCGCCTGATCGGTTTTTGCAACAACCAGAAGCCCGGATGTGTCTTTGTCAATCCGGTGCACGATTCCCGGCCGTTTGACGCCGCCAATACCTGACAGGCTGTCGCCGCAATGATGAATCAGGGCGTTTACGAGTGTTCCAGTCCAGTTTCCCGCTCCTGGGTGCACTACCAGTCCGGCAGGTTTGTCAATCACGATCAGATGTTCGTCTTCAAAAATGACCGAAATCGGAATGTCTTCACCTTTTGGCTCCGGATCTTCCGGTTCCGGTAAAATGAGGATGATTTCGTCACCTTCATTGACCCGGTATTTCCGCTCCACTATTTTCGCGCCACCGACGGTAACGTCTCCGGCTTTGATCAGGGTTTGTATCCTGTTGCGGCTCAGCGTTTCCAGATGGGCAGCCAAAACCACGTCGAGCCGTGTACCGGCATCGGCAAGGTCAACTATCATTTTGAAATCCGCGTCCAGTTCGGCCGGGTCTTCTTGGGAATTTTCTGTCATGTCTCAACCTGATTATAGGGGCGATGCGCCGGACGAGGCGCCGTTGGATCCGGCTGCGCAACGTGTCCAGGCGAAATTAAAACGCCTGTTGCTCGGCTCGACCCTGATCATGTTTGCCGGGTTTATCGCTGTCTTTGCAGCAATCCTCTATAAGATCAACACATATAAAGCAGATCCGGCTGATGTGGACTTCGCGGCCACTATTGCAGTTGGAGCGGAAGCGGAGGTGCTTCAGGCGACACTTTCTGATGGAATTATGCTTGTGCTGGTCCGAGAAGGTAGTGTCACAGCGTTGTTGCGGTTTGATCAGATGACCGGGAAACCACTCGGTCGTACGGACTTTGTTTCGCGTTGATCAGGTTATGAACAACTAGGCGGCAATAAATTGAACATTGGGCCTTGCGTCTAAAGCTGAGCGGCTTTATACGCACGGTCCTTGGCTTGAAGCACATGTCTTCGTGCCCGGCGCGCCCATCGTCTAGCGGTTAGGACGCCGCCCTTTCACGGCGGAAACAGGGGTTCGATTCCCCTTGGGCGTACCAATTCTTCCCAAAATTGAATCAAGATGATTTGACGGTACTCGGCGCGATTGGTCGCCTGTGACTTGCGTCAGGTGTTTTCCAGCAAATCAGTCTCAATTAGATGCGCTTCTGATTCTGCAGCAATCTTCGCAAATTCCGGACTTGGGCAACGATCTGTTACCAGAGTTGTTACCTGAGACAGGTGACCAACGCGAACAGGTGCGGTCCGTTCGAATTTTGTGCTGTCTGCTGCAAGGATCACATGCCGCGCATTGTCCATGATGGTCTTCGTGACCTTCACTTCGCGGTAATCATAGTCCAGCAGAGAGCCGTCCGGGTCGATGGCAGATGCGCCAATGATGGCAAAATCCACCTTGAACTGGCGCATGAAGTCAACGGCTGCCTCACCAACAATACCACCGTCAGAATGCCGCAATACGCCGCCAGCCACGACCACTTCGATCTGTGAGTAGCCACGCATCAGGCTGGCGACATTAATATTGTTGGTAATGACCATCAAACCGTGATGCTGCAAAAGAGCCTGGGCGACGGCTTCAGTCGTAGTGCCGATGTTGATGAAGATCGATGCATTGTCAGGAATGAGAGCGGCCACATTCGCGCCTATATCGGCTTTTTCCTTGCTGGAGATTATTCTGCGGGCTTCATATCCGACATTTTCGATACCTGAGGACAACAAAGCGCCACCATGTGTTCTGGCGAGTAGTCGTCGTTCACACAGTTCATTCAGGTCTTTTCGGATCGTTTGAGGGCTGACATCAAAACGACTAGCCAGGTCATCGACACTGACCCGGCCCATTTGCCGAGCCAACTCCAGAATAGTATTGTGGCGTTCTATGAGCATTTATAGCTGTCTCTTCAGGGGCGCTTTTATGTCTCTAATTGAACGTCCACATTTGTGGAGATCAAGCGACATCTTTGTTTTTCTGCTTAGCAGTCTTTGATTTTCGTGCAGAACTTTTGTTGCCAACTTCAGCGGCGAGCTTCGTGTCTGGTTTTGCTTCCGTCGGCTTACCTGTGTCTAATCTTCCCCGGTTGGAAGCCACAATTCGGCTCACCAATGCTTCTGCAGCGCTTGCAATGTCAGCTGTTTTGGAGGGTTCCGGTAAAATTGGTGGCGCAACAGGAGCTGACTGAGTTTTGTTTTTCTTGTTGTCAATTGTCTGGCGACGGCTCTTTTTCGGCTTCATGGAATTATCAATCGCCGCAACATCAGTTATTGTTTGAAGTTGGGTGACGGCAGCTGCCGGAGCAGATTTGGACGCAGGAGTTACGGGTTGCTCATCAATCGAAAACTTAGATACCAGTTGTTGGAAATCATTACGCAAGTTCGTCAATGCTGGAACTGAAATGAGGTCTCTTCGCAACTTTTCGATTTGGCCGTTTAGCCGGTCCACCAAACGCTCTTTGCTCTGCAACTTCGCTTGATGCCGGGCATTTTCGTTGGCCAGATCCTCTATTTGCGATGTCAGCTTTTGATGAAGGTCCGTATCCTTGTTGCTGGTTGCATCAAGTTGCAGTGACAGGTGTGTTACTTCTGCCTGAGCTGCGATGTACTTGGATTCCGTATCTACCAGCTGGGCTTCGAGTTCGGACAATCGATTCTTGGCGGTCTCAGTTCGCTCGGTATCGTACTCGCTTGCAACGGATGGCTCATAATTCGCCAGTTTTGCCTTCAATGTGGCAACTTCAGCTTCAAGCCCAGTTATGTTTGCCAGGGCCATCGTGCCTGTTGCGGGCAACCATTCTTCCGCCTCTTTTATTTGTTCGCTGGCTTTTGCTGCGGCAGCTTTTTCTTTCTCCAGTTCGCTCCAGCTCTCTGCCAGGGCTTTTTCTGCATCAGCCAGTTTTTGTTTAAGGTCTTTTATTTCATCCGACAACAGATCAGCGGCTTTCTGATCATTTTCGAGTGCAGACAATTTTGCCTCGAAATCGATTGTTTCTATTTTGCGTACTTTATTGAGAGCTGCGATCTCGGTGGTCAGGCGAGATACATCGAGTTGGTGGTTTGCTGCTTTTTCACGCTGGGTTTCGAGCTTCTTTTCCACCCGCCTCAGTTCGACAGCATGGCGCGCGCGTTCATGATCTTGTGCGGCTCGGACTTCTGCATAGCTGGATGGATTAACCGCGCGCAAGGCCTCTTCCGTCAAACGGGCAGCGCGGCGGTAAAAAGCTGGCAGAATTGCAAGCGCGATAAATCCCGCTGTACAAAACCCCAGAGCTACATACATCGCCGCTTCTAACACTTCAGGCTCCCAGCCGTTAAAATGCGTCTTTAATTGACATCATTAGACGACATATAAGTTGACGCCAAGAGATCTCCAATTAATTGGGCAAATCGCAAGCCGATTTTGAATTGTGATCAGAATGGATTCCATGTCGGTTTTGGAGTGAACTTGAGGTATCCAATGTTGATACCCAGACGAGCTCCCAACCCTGAACGGATTGGGACCAGAACGACTTCGTTTTTTACAAGAACTGTCATGCCAATTCCGCCTACCAGATAGGCTGAGCCGTCCAGACCTGCATACCGTTGATAAATCGCGCTGATGTCTGGAATGTTGTAAACAAGGATCATTGTGCGAGCGCCATCTGCCCCGAAATCAAAACCGACAGACGGGCCTTGCCAGAAGACTTTGTGATTACCGGCGTTTCGAGTGTAAAGGTCGCCCTCTCCATATCGAGCCCCTGCTACGAATGCTCCAGCGCCTTCTTCGCCGAGGATGTAGCCGTTGGGTTCGCCATAACTGGAAAATGCTCTTTCAATTACGGAAGCAAGGCCACCAGACACTGATCCGAAAAACTGGTGCCCGGCCTTGACGACTTCGTCTTCGCCGTAGGTATCGCCCGGTGGTAGCGGAGCCGCTGCAGAAGAATGTGTAAATGCGGATGGGGTGAGGGTTAGTAAAAAGACCCCTATTATTGCGGTCGAAAGCAAAGTGAAGAATTGCCGGGACTTTTGTGCCATGCAATGTAACTCCTTGTCACAAGTTTAGCTGCCGCAATGTTAGACTGCTATTACAGAATGCTGATTCGTATATCTTATTGGATGCAAAATACGCCGAATCGATGAAAAATTGGCCCCCAAAAAAGACATGGATGTGTCTTTCCCTGATAACAGGCGTCTTTCTTAGTGGTCTGGTCGGTTCCGGATCGGCTCGCCCCCAGATTTACGTGCCGGATCCTATAACCGGGTATGCAATAGGGGGACATGATCCTGTTAGTTATTTTGTTTACGGTCATCCACGCAAAGGAAACCGGGAACTTGCGTTGAAATGGGGCGGTGCGGAATGGGTATTTGTCAATGAAGGCAATCGGGCTGCCTTTAAAAAACATCCGGAATCTTATGCCCCGTTGTTTGCCGGATGTGGAAGCTATGCCTTGTCAGAAGGTTTTGCGACCGCTGGTAACCCATTTATTTACGCGGTTATCGACGGCCGGTTGATGTTCTTTCATACTGTGGTGAATAGATTCCTGTTCATTGTGAATGCCTCACAACTGATCAAAGACGCTCGAAAGAATGCTGCAGAGGTTGGTTGCGTTCCCGTGACTTGATCAATGCCTTATCCTGGCAATGCACAGAAACCGCCCAAATTCATTTGGATGAGTTGTCTTTGCCTACTTCAGGCGTCTTGGCAGTGACAATACGGATGTGTAACGCTTAAGCATCAATCACGAATCAGTTTTTCGACTGAACCTTACAAGAGCTTTGCAACACTATGTCCGCACTAAAAGAGCTTTCCTCAATGGATCTTGCCGCTTTGGTGGCCAGCCGGGTTTGTCATGACATCATCAGTCCGGTCGGGGCGATTACAAACGGCCTGGAAGTGTTGGACGAAGAGGGCTCGGAGGACATGCATGAATTTGCAATGGACCTCATCCGCAAGAGTGCACGCCAGGCGTCAGCCAAACTGCAGTTCGCTCGATTGGCATTTGGTGCAGCTGGCTCTGCAGGTGCCGAAATTGACCTAGGGGACGCTCAGGTCGTTGCTACCGGATTTATGGAAAACGAAAAATCTGATCTAAATTGGCAATTATCCAGGCACTTGATGCCGAAGAATTTTGTCAAACTTCTTCTCAATTTGATCCTGATTGCCAATCAATGCGTCCCGAGGGGTGGTGAAATCAAGGTTGAGATGACTGGTGAGCCCCAAACACCCTCCTTCACTCTACACGCAATAGGTCTAAATCCACGTATTCCGCTCGGAATGAAGGAAACCTTGGGCGGCGAAGAGCCTGAAAGAGTAGATGCGCATTCTGTTCAGCCAATCTATTCACTACTTCTTGCTCGTGAAAGTGGCATGGTATTAACAATAGATAAACAAGAAGACTTCGTAAAAATTACAGCTCTTCCTGTAGAATAAGAAGACTTCAGAAAAGTCTCCGACTGTTTCAGCGTATCTTAACTGTTTGAGGTCAACCTGCTCTCATGGACTTCAAGGTCCAGACATCCTGCAAGGGATGCGGAACCAGTAACAAGTCGGGTGAGAGCAGGCCATGGATGACCTTCTCAGTGAGTTTATCACAGAGACTAATGAGAGTCTGGATGTAGTTGATGTTGAGCTCGTTAAGTTCGAGCAAGAACCTAACAACGCCACTATTCTAGACAATATTTTCCGTTTAGTGCACACGATCAAAGGCACATGTGGCTTTTTGGGTCTGCCTAGACTCGAAGGAATTGCACACGCGGCCGAAACCCTCATGGGTAAGTTCCGTGATGGCGCTCCGGTCACACAAAACGCTGTATCGCTAATTCTGATATCAATTGATCAGATTAAAGCGATCCTTGCAGATCTGGAAGCTGCCGAGGGGGATGAACCTCAAGGCGATGACAGCGAATTGATAGGCAAGCTGGAAGCGATGTCTGCTGAAGCTGATGTTGCCATGGCTGGCGGCGTCGCGGAAGCTGCTGCACCTGAGGCTGAAGAAGCCGAACCTGATGTAAATGTGCCGGATCAAGAAATTGACCGACCGCTACGTCCAGGTGAAGTATCTCTTGACGATCTGGAACGCGCATTCCAGGAAACCGAAATCGAAGTGGAAGTTGCAGAACCGGTCGCAGAAGCTGAACCGGAAGTGGCGGAAGTTCCGGCGAAAGTCGAAGAACCGGCCCCTGCACCTGCTGCTGCAAAGGTTGAACCGAAACCAGAAGCCAAGGCTCCGGCCAAGAAAACAGCTGACGGTGAAGGCAAAGAAAAGAAAGCTGGCGGCGGCGGTGTCTCCAATCAGAGCATTCGTGTCGCAGTTGATACACTTGAACACCTGATGACGATGGTGTCGGAGCTGGTGCTGACACGCAACCAGCTGCTGGAAATTGTGCGCCGTCATGAAGACAGCGAATTCAAGGTTCCGCTGCAACGCCTTTCAAATGTGACCGCCGAACTGCAAGAAGGGGTTATGGCAACCCGCATGCAGCCAATCGGCAATGCGTGGCAGAAATTGCCTCGAATTGTTCGAGATCTCAGTCAAGATCTTGAGAAGCCGATCGAACTTGAAATGATTGGCGCAGACACCGAGCTGGATCGCCAGGTCCTTGAAATGATCAAGGATCCGTTGACCCACATGGTGCGGAACTCTGCAGATCACGGTCTGGAACTTCCGGAAGCACGTCGGGCTGCTGGCAAACATGAAAAAGGCACCATTACGCTTGCCGCGTATCACGAAGGTGGCCACATCATCATCGAAGTTCGTGATGATGGTGCAGGCATCGATGTTGATAGGGTAAAGGCCAAAATTCTCGAGCGTGGTCTTGCGAGCGAGTCTGAAGTCGAAAAGATGACGGATCCGCAGATCCATAAATTCATCTTTGCGGCTGGCTTCTCTACGGCCGCAGAAGTGACCAGTGTGTCGGGTCGCGGTGTTGGTATGGACGTAGTCCGCAACAATATCGAGCTGATCGGCGGTACTGTCGACCTTCGCTCTGTGGCGGGCAAAGGCTCCAGCTTCATCATTAAGATCCCGCTGACTTTGGCAATCGTTTCGACCCTTATTGTCGAAGCAAGTGGCGACCGGTTTGCAATCCCGCAGCTCTCAGTTGTCGAACTCGTTCGGGTTCAGACAAATTCCGAACACCGGATTGAGCGAATCAAGGATACTCCTGTTCTGCGCTTGCGTAACAAGTTGTTGCCGCTGGTACATTTATCTCAGCTTCTGGGTATTTACGAAGGTGAGGATGTCAAGGATGCGATTGATACTGACAACGGATTCATTGTTGTCATGCAGGTCGGCAGTCAGACATTCGGCGTAGTCGTTGACGGTGTCTTCCATACGGAAGAAATTGTCGTCAAGCCAATGTCCACCATGCTGCGCAATCTCAACATGTTCTCCGGAAACACCATTCTTGGTGATGGATCAGTGATCATGATTATTGATCCGAACGGAATTGCCGGTGCAATGGCAAGTCATGCATCGAGTTCTGTTGCTGAATCCGAGGAAGATGAAAACGAGAAGAGTCAGCGCAAGGCGATTTCGGGAGAAAGTTCAATTTCACTTCTGCTGTTCCGCTCAGGAGCACCAGAACCGAAAGCAGTGCCCCTCTCGCTTGTTACGCGTCTCGAAGAGTTCGATATTTCAAAAATCGAACGCTCCAACGGTCGCGACCTCGTACAGTACCGCGGTGCGCTCATGCCCTTGGTCTACCTCAATGACGGAGATACGCACAAGACAGAGGGCACTCAACCGATGTTGGTATTCTCCGACGCGGGCCGGTCCATGGGTCTCGTCGTCGATGAAATCGTCGATATCGTCGAAGATCGCATGAACATCGAGGTTGGTTCGGAGCGTCCTGGAGTTCTTGGGTCTGCTGTTGTCAAAGACCGTGCGACCGAAATTATCGATCTCGGTTATTACTTGCCGCAGGCCTTCGAAGACTGGTTCATGCGCAAGGAAATGGACATCCAGGCTTTGACGAAGAAGGTTCTTTTCGTGGATGACTCGTCCTTCTTCCGAAACATGCTGACACCGGTTCTGAAAGCAGCAGGATATGATGTGACAACTTGCATCGGACCTGCTGAGGCCATCGAATTACTGGAGAACGGGGAGCAATTCCACGCAATCGTCAGTGATATCGAAATGCCTGAAATTAATGGCTTCGAGTTCTGCGAGTCTATCCGCCGTGATCCAAGGTTCCGCAGTATGCCGATCCTGGCGCTTTCCTCCATGGTCACGCCGGCATCCATCGAACGAGGCCGTCAGGCGGGGTTTGATGATTATGTCGCGAAATTCGATCGACCTGGCCTGATTGCTGCGTTGAAAGATGTCTTTTCCGGTGAAATGGGAGCTGCAGCATGAGTGTGCTCGAGAACAACGTTGGCACGGATGAAAATGCCAGTAGTGACATGATCCAATATGTGACCGTGGTGATCGGTGGTCAGTTATTCGGTCTTCCGATTTCACAGGTGCACGACGTGTTTGTGCCGGAAAGCGTAACAAGGGTGCCGGGATCGGCACCTGAAGTTGCCGGTGTCCTGAACTTGCGTGGCCGGATCGTTACAGCGATTAACATGCGCCGCAGGCTACATTTGCCGCCTCTTGAAGATGAGCAGATGATGGCTGTCGGAATCGAATACAAACACGAAAGCTATGGCTTGGTCATCGACACCGTTGGAGAAGTCCTCAACCTGTCTTCAAGCTCTGCGGAATCAAATCCGTCGAACTTGGACCGCCGTTGGGCTGATATCGCAGGCGGTGTTCATCGCCTGGATGGCCAGCTGATGGTCATTTTGGATGTTGACCGCCTTCTTGGGTCGATGTTCACGGAACCAGCAATGGCAGCAGCATAACCAGGCCAGTCTAAATTGGCTGATTAGTGGAGTTACGCCTGATGAAACAGTGCCTTGTAGTTGATGACTCGAGTGTCATTCGTAAGGTGGCGCGCCGTATTCTTGAAGATATGAACTTCGAGATCACGGAGGCTGAGGATGGTCAACAGGCACTGAATGAATGCCGTAAGACCATGCCGGATGCAATCCTTCTGGATTGGAACATGCCGGTTATGGACGGACTTGAGTTCCTGACCAGCTTGCGCGCTGAAGACGGTGGCGAAGATCCGATTGTTGTATTTTGTACAACAGAGAATGACGTCGCTCACATCGCGCGAGCCATTCGCGCGGGAGCGAACGAATATATAATGAAACCATTCGACCGTGAGATCGTCGAAGCCAAGTTTCAAGAAGTTGGTCTCATTTAGTTTAGAGTTGGTCGGTCTCAATGGCATTTGCACAAAGAAGTGTGCCTGCAGGCACCAGTCCAGGCAGTGATCCCATCAAAGTCATGGTCGTAGATGACGCAGTCGTCATCCGCGGTTTGTTGACACGCTGGCTTGGGGAAGACAAAGGTCTTAAGGTCGTTAGTTCTCACCGGAACGGCAAACTTGCCGTAGAAGATATCGAAAAAAGCGACCCTGATGTGGTTGTTCTTGATATCGAAATGCCGGAAATGGACGGTATGACAGCGCTGCCACTCATGTTGGCAAAGAAGCGCAATCTCGTCGTCATTATGGCGTCGACGCTGACCCGCCGAAATGCGGAAGTCAGCATGAAGGCGCTCTCACTGGGCGCCTCGGATTATGTACCGAAGCCGGAATCAACGTCTGAAGTTACGACGTCGATCGATTTCCGTCGTGAGCTCATTGAAAAGGTCAAGGCTCTTGGTGCAAGAGCAGTCCGCATGCGCGTACCAGCTCGCCCGATGCGAGCAGCCACCAGTGCAGGCAAAAATACTCAATCTGCAGCTCCGGTATCGGCTCGCCCTGCGGTCGACACGCGCGCCAGCTTCCGAGGTGGCGCACAACCGACTCCGGACACTCCAAGTTTCAAACTTCGTCCGTACGCTTCCGTGCGTCCTCGAATTCTGACAATCGGCTCGTCAACAGGCGGCCCGCAGGCGTTGCAGGATGTTATGAAAGACGTGGGAACGGCAATGAATGACGTCCCAGTTGTTATTACACAGCATATGCCGCCGACCTTTACTGCGATTTTGGCAGAACATATGGGTAAAGCGGCTTTGCGGCCATCGAAAGAGGGCGAAGACGGTGAAGTTCTGAAGCCGGGGAACATCTATGTCGCTCCGGGCGGTAAGCACATGATCCTTGAAAAGGATGCAGGTGCCGTCAAGATTAGGCTTACCGATGGACCTCCGGTTAATTTCTGTAAACCCGCTGTTGATCCGTTGTTCGACAGCGTCGCCAAAATTTACGGTTCCGCGACCTTGGGTGTCATTTTGACAGGTATGGGTCAGGATGGCGCGAATGGAGTGCGGACTATTGCTGCCGGTGGAGGGAGTATTATTACTCAAGATGAAGCCACTAGTGTGGTTTGGGGCATGCCAGGCGCAGCGGCCCAAACCGGAATGTGCAGTGATGTTCTGCCTTTGAAGGAAATCGGGCCGAAGATTTCGCGTGTATTGAAGGGGAGCGTATAATGACCCCAAGCGAGTTCGAATTCCTCAAGAATTTACTGAAGGCAAAGTCCGGGCTGGTATTGTCGAATGACAAACAGTACCTGGTTGAGAGTCGTTTGTTGCCGATTGCTCGCAGCTCTAAGCTCGAGACACTCAGCGCTGTCATTCAGGCCCTTCAGAAGGGTGGCAACCGTACACTTGAAGTGGACGTGATTGAAGCAATGACGACGAACGAGTCGTTCTTCTTCCGGGATAAAACGCCGTTTGATCACTTCAAGGACACGATGTTGCCGGCTTTGCTTGAAAGCCGGGCTTCACGAAAACAGCTCAAGATTTGGTGTGCCGCCGCTTCTACCGGGCAGGAACCTTATTCCCTTGGTGTTTGCATAAAGGAAGAAGGCACCAAGCTTGGCGGTTGGCGAACCCGAATTCTGGGAACGGATTTGTCCCAGGAGGTCTTGGAAAAGGCAAAAACCGGCCTCTATAGCCAATTCGAAGTGCAGCGCGGATTGCCGATTCAATTGTTGCTCAAGTATTTTGAGCAAAAAGGCGATATGTGGCAGATCAACGCTGATATGCGCGCGATGATCGAGTGGAAGAAACTCAATCTGCTGGAGAGTTTTACTCATCTCGGTGAATTCGATATCGTGTTTTGCCGAAACGTGCTCATCTACTTCGATCAGCCGACCAAAACCGAAATCCTCGGGCGAATTGCTAAATCCCTTCCCGATGATGGTTATCTGGTCCTGGGAGCTGCTGAAACCGTTGTTGGCCTGACCGATGCATTTAAGCCTGTGCCTGGAAAGCGCGGTCTGTTTCAAAAGAAGCAAGCTGTGCAGGCTGCAACGCGCCCGGCAACCGCTGCGGCGCCCAGACTTGTTGCCGGCGGATCAACACTTCGGTAACTGGCACAACAAATTGAGAAAACAGTCGGGCCGGTGTTTCACCGGCCTGTTTTTTTACTACGCATCGATCTGATTTCATGCTGAATGTCTGATCAGAAACACCAACAGATTGCTATCTGGACGTAGGGCTATCTATGTAGTCGGCAAGCAGCGTTTGAACCGTATCTGAAAACCGTCGACTAACCGGAACTTCAGCTCCATCAACTGTCTTGATCCGGGTATTGTTACCTGCCCGATAGACACTTTCCACCGCATCATAAGCTACCCAATGACTCCTATGAACCTGCAGGCCCAGTTCATCAGGCAATTCGCGTAAAATGTCGCTGAATCTGTAGAGTACCATTCGCGAATCCTCTGAGCCCACCAGCCGGACATAATGCTCCTGGGCTTCCGCCCGCAGGAGAAATCCCCGGAACGCCGGAGACAGGGATTTGAAAAACGGGCTTTTAAACTCTGCGCTGCCTTCAAGGCTAAAGGGAACTTGCCCGGGTGCACCGGCTTCCTGCTGGCCTGCAATAGGCACGACGTTACTCGAATCGGAATCGGTGAGCCCTTCCGGTGCATTTCCAGTTCGATCGAAAAGAATGGGAACCGTAATCAGCAGACAAAGAAAGAGGTGATTGTCGAGCAGGTAGAAGAGTTCGAGAAAAAATGCCCCCAATTGTGAAGTTGTTTGCTGACCAGAGTCCGGCGGCCAACCCAGTTCAGGTAATCCAATGACGATATCCAATGCGGTTATTGTCAGGACAAACGGGATGTAACTGAAAAAGGTTGCCGTCAGAACGGCAATTCCCTGACGGCCCGCCAGATAGGGGACCTGTATAGCCAGTAGAAACGTAGCGGCAAATAGCATGGCCTCCAGCGCTATTCTGGCGACCCAATACAAATAGAGCGAAAAAATCGACCAACCATCTGGTCGTGAGACCTCATTTGCCGCGAGCAGTAAAGCTGCGAAGATTGCAAGCGCCATCATGAGAAATAGCTTTTGCCGCAGTGTCTTAACCCCCCGAATAATACGATTCTGACTATACCATTCATGATGCATGAATGGTAACCCCTGTAAGTTATTGCAATGTACTAACAAAATTTTTCATTCAAGAAATCATGAAATTTACAGTGCCACTGACGCATGCGTCTTTGCGGTAGGCCCTTTCGCACCATTATACCTCTAGGTGCTTCGGCACATTCAGCATTGAATGTACTTGGTCCGCCCTGGCAAGAAGCTTTGGGTCGATACCATTGTTCAACAGGTACAGGATTGGGACTAAACCTATGACTGATATCAAAATAAATCTGACGCGCAGAGCTGTGATACTGGGCGCAGGTGGTGTTGTAGCCGGAGCTGGATTGGCTTCCACAGGAGCAGCGTATGCTGCTGCCGATAAACAAGGCGCGTTAATTGCCCCGATCGCGCGCTATACTGTTGGTTCATTTGAAGTGAATACGCTTCTGGATGGTGCGGTAACCCTAGGCGATCCCCAAAAGACTTTCGGTATGAATGTTGATGCGGATACGTTCAATCAGGCTTCTGTAGACAGGTTTATACCTGCTGATACATTCAAGGCCTATTTTACACCGACCGTCGTTAACACCGGTAAAGAGCTTGTCCTCTTTGATACGGGTGTTGGTGAAGGTGGGCGCCCAGCACGTGGAAATATGCGTGCGGCACTGCAAAGTGCCGGATACACACCTGAACAAGTGGATGTTGTGGTCATCACCCACATGCATCCCGATCATATCGGTGGTCTCATGGAGAACGGAGCACCGGCATTCCCACATGCCCGCTACGTAACTGGTCAAAAGGAATTTGATTTCTGGTCAGCCATGGACCCGGAAGCCAATGGAATTACGAAACTGCTTGCGAAAAACGTCAAACCGTTCGCGGACAAGATGACGTTCTTGAATGACGGTGGAGCAGTTTCGTCAGGTATCACGGCAATTTCTGCGGAAGGTCATACTCCGGGTCACATGATTTACATGTTGGAGGACAATGGCCAGCAGCTGCTTCTCGCCGCCGATACTGCAAACCATTATGTCTGGTCTCTTGCTCATCCGGACTGGGAAGTCCGCTTTGACATGGACAAGGAAGCTGCTGCAGCAACCCGCAGATCAGTTCTGGGAATGCTTGCAAGCGATAAAATTCCGTTTGTCGGGTATCACATGCCGTTTCCATCGGTTGGATATGTGGCACCAGATAGCGACGGCTTCCGGTATGAACCGGCGTCGTATCAGTTAAGCCTCTAATGCACGAGCCCCATCATAAAAAGAGGCAGGGAGGGCCGGTCGAAAGACCGGCCCTATCCACATCTAGCGGAACTCAGCGGCCCAATCAAAATGCGCTGATGCTTCATAGGATTTGGGCCAGTGAGAAAAGTGTTCCGGGATCCTGGCGCTTTCCACGCGATCACTCGCCGGAAAATATGGTTTGATGTCCAGAACGGGAGTGTCCGGCATCGTATCGATAAACGGCATTTTTAGAATACCGTTCTCCTCATCGAGTCCAGATATCATTACCACCGACATGCAGATTGGATTCGGTCGAGCCGGTGACCTTGAACCGAAGACGCCTATATCCTGATTAGAGGCGGTATAGGGCTTCGGGCAAACCAGCGAGTTATTGTTTTCCGCTGTACTCGAACGATCAGCCACCCAGATAATGTGGGCATGGCTAAACCCGGAAAGGCCTTTGAGTCCCGGCCTGTATGGTTTTTCTAACTGTATTTCAAAGCCCTGTAGGGACGTGCGTACAGTTCCGATCGCCGTCAAATTTGTGGTCATGGCTCACTGTCCTCGGTTGATATCGCATTGCTGTTGCGCTCGTCGGCAGAACTCTGCTGATACTTTATGAAAAGAACAAGTAATAACCATGGAACCGGGTCCATTGGCGCCAAGACACAAAAAAAGCCCCGGAAACCGGGGCCTTTTGAATTTTCAAGAATGCTGCAAATCAGGCAGCTACTTCCACTTCCGGTTCGCGCAACACGTAGCCACGGCCCCAGACTGTTTCGATGTAATTCTTGCCCGACGTAGCAGCTGCCAGCTTCTTGCGGAGCTTACAAATGAATACGTCGATGATCTTCAGTTCCGGCTCATCCATGCCACCGTAGAGGTGGTTGAGGAACATCTCTTTGGTGAGGGTCGTACCCTTGCGCAAAGAAAGCAGCTCCAGCATCTGATACTCTTTACCGGTCAGGTGAACCCGTTGGCCGCCGACTTCAACAGTCTTGGTGTCAAGGTTAACCTTCAGATCGCCAGTAACAATAATCGACTGCGCGTGGCCTTTAGAGCGTCGGACAATCGCGTGAATACGCGCAACCAACTCATCCTTGTGGAATGGCTTGGTCATGTAGTCGTCTGCGCCAAATCCAAGGCCACGGACCTTGTCTTCAATGCCTGCGTTACCTGAAAGGATCAGGATCGGTGTCTTGACCTTTGAAACGCGAAGCGTGCGTAGAACCTCATACCCGGACATGTCCGGCAGGTTCAAATCCAACATTATAATGTCATAATCGTACAGTTTGCCGAGGTCGATACCTTCCTCGCCAAGATCTGTCGTGTAGACGTTGAAGTTCTCGGACTTCAGCATCAGTTCGATGCTCTGCGCTGTCGCGCTGTCATCCTCAATCAACAATACACGCATGCCAATCCCCTTATTCTGCCTTTCCTGGGCAAGTCGCAACGGCTGTGTCGGCGCCTGCAAATAGGACTGTTATTAACCCCGACCCAAAGCTATGGGATTATGGTTAACAAATTATGATTCCTAGCAGCAAGCTCCAAAGAGACGAATCTGTGAACAAAGACCAACTTATTGAATCCCCAAAAAAAACTCGGATTCATATTCGTTAAAGTCGAACATTAAGAAACCGGCGTAACCGACTCCTTTCAGATTCCTTTCAACAAAGCCGAAATGACTGCGAAATGGCTCTCGCTTGTAAGCCTTCCAAAGGTTAACATTAACCAGAGTCGTAAACGATAGGTTACCAAAACCGTTAACAGCGGAAGGAAATTTACGTGAAGGCGCTTTTTGCTGAGATTGATTCGCTGATGCCGACCGAAATTTATGGCCGGGTTACTGCAGTTCAGGGCCTTCTTGTAGAGATTGCCGGGCCGACTCACGAGATGAGCGTCGGGTCACGTTTATTAATCGACAGTGGTGAGGATAACCCCAAAGTTCCTGCAGAGGTTGTGGGTTTCCGCGAAGGACACGCGCTTTGTATGCCGTTCTCCGGTTTGGAAGGCGTGCGAATGGGCTGCAAAGCAGTCATCAGTTCGAGGGAAAGTGTCGTCCATCCTTCAAATGAATGGCTCGGCAGAGTCGTAAATGCACTTGGTGAGCCGATAGATGGTAAAGGAGACCTTCAAAATGGCGGAGTGCCTCGCAAATTGCGAAGTTCACCTCCTCCGGCGTCAGAACGTTCACGAGTAGGGCCGCCGTTGGATTTGGGTGTTCGCGCCCTCAACACCTTCATTACCTGTTGCGAAGGTCAGCGCATGGGCATCTTTGCGGGATCCGGTGTTGGGAAATCAGTCCTGATGTCGATGCTGGCACGCAACACTCAATGTGATGTTGCAGTTATTGGTCTGATCGGTGAACGGGGCCGGGAAGTTCAGGAGTTTATCGAGGACGATTTGGGCGAAGATGGCATGGCGCGCTCGGTCGTCGTTGTTGCGACGTCGGATGAAAGTGTATTGATGCGCAGACAAGCCGCATATCTCAGCATGACAGTTGCGGAGCATTTCCGGGACGAGGGTCAGAATGTCTTGTGCATGATGGATTCGGTTACCCGATTCGCAATGGCACAACGAGAGATTGGGCTGTCTGTGGGAGAGCCGCCGACATCTAAAGGGTACACGCCGACCGTTTTCACAGAGTTGCCTCGACTCCTTGAGCGGGCAGGACCTGGCCGGGTGGGCAGCGGATCGATTACCGGCCTCTTCACTGTTCTTGTGGAAGGAGACAATCACAACGAGCCTGTCGCTGATGCTGTTCGTGGCATATTGGATGGTCACGTGGTCATGGAGCGAGCCATAGCGGAGCGCGGGCGATATCCGGCTATTAATGTGCTAAAATCTGTCTCACGAACCATGCCACGTTGTGTCCCTGAGGAACATTTGCCGGTTTTGCGGAAAGCCAAACAGCTTTTGTCGACATATACAGACATGGAAGAACTCATTCGACTTGGCGCATATCGGAAAGGATCCGACCCCACAGTGGATGAGGCAATTTACAGGTTTGGCCCGATTGATGAGTTTCTGAATCAAACAAAAGACGAGTCAACGAGTCTTTTTGACGGATATCTTCAACTCGCCAACCTTTTGGAAATGACTCCGGAATAGACTGCCCGTGTTAGGGGAGTATTGAGTAATGAAAACCCGAGACAGTTTGATCCGCTTGAAGCGGTTTCAGGTTGATGAAAAAAGGCGACAGCTCGCCCAGATCGAGAGCATGATTGCCGAGTTCCATCGCATGGCTGATGAGCTCGATGATCAGATACGGTCTGAGCAAGAGCGTGTGGGCATTACGGATGTAACGCATTTTGCCTATCCGACTTTTGCCAAGGCTGCTGCTGACCGTCGTGACAACTTGCGCAATTCTGCGCACGAGTTGGATGATCAGCTGCAACGCGCTCAGGATGAGTTGAGCGAAGCCATTGAAGAGATGAAAAAGTTCGAGCAGCTGGAAGAGCGTGATCAGCAACGCGAGCGGACGGCTCAGGAATTGGCAGAGCAAGAACAGCTCGACGAAGTTGCGGCGCGCGCGCGCTCACAATACTAGGAAAATATTTTTCCTTGAGAAATCCAGCCAGTGGCCAGTTCGGCCGCTGTCGGTTTTTTTGTGTTCTGAATCAGGGCGCCAGGCGCCCGTAAATGTGTTTAGGTTTCTTTCAAAAGTCCAAAGGCCTTCAAACCGTGCGGTCGAACGGATTGGGTCACACCTTTTAATTGCTGCTGGATAGGCCCATTTTATCGGTGTGTGATACAAATGTGTCTGACATTGTCATGTGAATTCCTTCAACTTTTATTCTGTATCGGGTCTCATGCGCCTTTTGACCGCCATCTTGCTGCCGATTGCCACGTTTTCATTTGCGCTCGGTATCACGCTCCCTCTTATGCGTTTGGAAAAGTTGTATTTCCTGGAGGAGCGACCGTCCCTTATTGACCTGATTCAGGGACTTTGGCTGGAAGGGGATACGGCTCTTGCAGCAATTGTTGGTTTGTTTTCAATTGTTTTTCCAGCAGCGAAAATCATGCTGGCACACATTGCTGCTGTTACCGGAGGAAAAGTGCGCTCACTAGCTTTGTTGTCCGCCGTCAGCAAGTGGTCGATGCTGGATGTCATGTTGGTGGCGTTGGTCTTGTTTGCAGCTAAAACCAGTGGGTTGGCCGCCGCCACTATATTGCCGGGTCTCTGGTTTTATGCGGGAGCTGCTTTGTCCACCGCTCTTGCCGCCGCGCTGTGCAACCGCGCCTGACAAAATACCTTAAGCCGCGGAAAAACGCGATACGCGTGTCGGATCCTTGGAAGGACCTCGCTCTTTTCGTTTTGCTTGAAAGTCTCCACACCGATTTCCGTTACCGGTATTGGTCGTTTTCAAATAAGCAGTATAGGCAGCTATCCAGTCGGCGCCCTGTGTCAGGGGAATCTTCATGTGTTCGCATCTTACTTTTACGAAAAGCGAGAATGTGTGCAGCATGATGCCGCTTCTCGCCGCAGTTTTCAGGACAATGTCTTTCTTCCCGCTGAAAACGGCATCTTTAAAAGCGCTCTTTGCGATTCGGCCGCGATCGGCAAGCAGCTCGATGACATGGTTGAAACGCCCATCCTGGAGCAACAGGATGGTAAGATCATCAACGCTGATGCGAGCACGGTCGGCATCGGACCAAAGCAACTTCATGTCAGTGTTGTTGAGGGCGCGGCCTAACTCACGGCGCAGTTCCTTTAGGCGTGCAATTTCATCAAGCTGGTCCTGGGACAACGACCCTTGAATGACTTTTTGCAGACGTTTTTTAACGTCGTCGTTGACGAGCGGAATTAACTCGCGGCATGCCATTGGTGTCAGATCAGACCGCATGACCAGATCATCGCACATGACCATGTCTTCAGCTGCCTGCTGGATGAATTGGAGCATGGTTTCACGAGAAAGCTGAATTTCCTGATTGCCTGCAAGAATACGGTGGACAGGTTTGGTGCCTTTTTGGACAAGTGCATCGGAAACTTCGGTGCTCAAATCAGGCCTGCGTGCAATAACTTGCAAATGTGCATCACTCAGACTTTCGATGAATCCCAAAAGCTCTTCCTGGGAAAACACCGGACTGTCTGAAAGCAGCGGCAACGCGACAGAAACCTCGTCCTCAGCCAGTTTTGTAGCAAGGCCTTTTGGCGTTTTGGGAGAGGATGCCAGATTTTTGGCGAGCCGGGCTTTGTCGTTGTCAGAAGCATTTCCGTAGAGCTTTAGAATCACCTCCGCAAAGATCGCCAGTTCCTGATCACTTCGCTCATCAACATCGGAGGCGACAAATTCGCACAGTTTCACGAACAGCGAGCCCCAGGCTGTATCGGTTCCTTCCTGTGCAAGTTTTATCAGCGAATTAATCGTTCAGTCTCCTGTTCGGAGACAAGATTGCCGTTTATATTCTTATTTTAAAGTTACTTTTACGGAGAAAGTCACAAGTTCCCCCTATGGTAACTCATGATTTTTATTGATTTTTTGCGACGGATCCAAGTTTTACTCGCTTTTATTGACCCTATCTCAAGGCGAGTATTCTTTTGGATGCAAGTAAAAAGAGATTTTTGAGTGCCAGTGTCGATTAAAGTAGCCAATATCGGAAGCCAATTGGTAGATACAGTTAACACATGAACAGTCAGCGACTGAGCCAGATATGACGATCCTGAATCGCACTCTCATTCCAATTCTAATGTTCCTCATTCTTGGCTGGGGATTTGCTCATGCCCAGACCGCTGCTGACAATGAATCACAACAGTTCAGTGTCCAGCAAGCAAGTGACGCTCTGATCAAGATCCTTGAAGACCCGGACAGCCGGTCTGCCTTGATCAAACAACTCGAAAAATCGGCAACGGAACTCGAGCCCGTGGATGACGGATCCGCTGCAACAACACCAACCGCAAAAGATACTGCCGATGAAAGTGTAACCGACGGCGGCTCGAGCGACCGGTTTATTCTCCGGGTCGGTGAATATACCCGCGCAATTGCAGATGACATAGGTGTTCTGATTGACCGGTCTGCCCATTCTCTCAAAGGGCTGGTTCTCATTTTTCGGGGTGAAATACCGGTTAAATGGGACCGCGTACAGGGCGTTCTTGTTCAGGTTTTCGTTGTCTTGGTGGCTGCTTATGTCGCCTATTGGGCTGGCCAACTTGTTGCACGGAAAACTTATCCGAAACTGGCGCTCAAGGCTCGATATGGCAACGGCCTAACGCGGACGTCAATTTTGGTCCTGACAACCGTGATCGACGGGTTAACGGTCGCATTGGGGCTTGGTGTTGGCTACTTCGTCGCACTCCTTGCATATGGTGGCCTTGAAACCGGTGTGACCCTTCAGGAAAGTCTGGCGTTGAACGCGTTTTTCTTTGCAGGAATGGCGACTGTCGCGCTTCGTTTCGTGTTCGCCCCGAACCGACCGGAACTGCGTTTGTTGCCGTTTGGCGATGACAGTTCAATATACTGGACCAAGCGGCTTCGCCTTGCTGTCTATTGGATTGTATATGGTGTTTTTTTGGCCGTTCCAGTGGCCAATATTGCTGTTTCCTTCGTTCTTGGAAATGCTCTCCGCTTCCTGATTGTTTTCAGCGCAATGATCTACATGATCGCTCTGATCAAACGAAATCGTCTGAAGGTACAAAGCGGTGCGAAGGAATATGCGGAGAAACTTCAAAGCTCGCTGGCGCAGCGGGCGATTATCAACTTGGGCAATCTTTGGCACATTGGCGCATCGGGTTACATCATTGCGATGTTCGTTGTCTGGGTAACACGACCCTTTGATGCAACAACGATTATTCTACGTGCGACGGGCCTGTCCATTGCCACCATCATGGCTGGAATGGCAATCTCACTGATTATGACACGGGCCATCAGGGGTGGTATCAGGCTGCCGGATGATCTCAATCAGAAACTTCCGGCCCTGCAACACCGTTTGAATGCCTTTGTACCGCGCTTGCTCAGGATTATTCGATTTGCCGTTTTTGTCGTAACGGTGCTTTTGCTCTTTGAAATCTGGGGTGTCATCAGCTTTCTGGACTGGGTTGCAAGTGAGTCCGGGGTTCGATTGGTCAGCGATTACGGAGCTGCTGTCGTTGTCATACTGGCCGGATTTGCCATCTGGTTGGCGCTGATGTCCTGGGTCGACCTGCGCCTCCAAACGAGAAGCAGCCGGATAGTGACCGCGCGCGAGCGAACACTTTTCCAGCTGTTCCGCAATGCCTCGACCGTCGTCATTATTGTGATGACAGTGCTTCTGGCTCTATCGGAAATCGGAATAAACATTGGCCCGCTGATTGCGGGTGCCGGTGTCGTCGGTCTGGCAATTTCCTTTGGCGCGCAGACGCTTGTCAAAGACATCATCACCGGTGCATTCATTCAGATCGAAAATGCAATCAATGAAGGCGATGTGGTGACAGTTGCCGGTATAACGGGAACGGTCGAGGGAATAACTGTTCGTTCTGTTCGTATTCGAGATTTGAACGGAACAACGCATATCATTCCGTTCTCATCAGTTGATATGGTGTCCAACTTCATGCGGGGGTACTCGTATCATGTGGCACTGATTGGTGTTGCTTATGACACGGACATTACCTACGCCAAGGACGCCATGCAGGAAGCTTTCCGGCGTCTTCGTGAAACCGACTACGGCTCCAAGATTTACGATGACCTGGAAATGAATGGCGTCACGAACTTCGGTGCCAGCTCGATAGATATTCGGGCAAGAATAAAAACGGCTCCAGGTGATCAGTGGTCGGTCGGTCGCGCTTACAATGAGTATGTCAAACAGGTGTTTGATGAACGAAACATCGAAATACCGTTCCCACAGGTGACCTATCATACTGCGACACCAACGTCCGCTGTCGACAATAGTGACCAGAAGGGTTCGAAAGTGGCACTCTCCAAACCGCCGAAGAGAGGTGGCGATGCACCACCAGACGCTGCGGATCATTAAAGAATTCAATCAACTAAATTCATAATTCGAGATTAGACGCCGGGAATTTTGCAGCTGCATAATTCACGGCGTTTTCTGTTTTTGAGTTGCGTGGGAAATTGTTGATTGTATTTCACTATGTTTCGTTTTATTTTCACTTTATTCCAAAGTGTGAGTTGAATGGGGCCTGAGACAGATATGGCGGCGGACTACGATCTTCTGATCATCGGCGGGGGTATTAACGGAACCGGCATTGCCCGTGATGCGGTTGGCAGAGGGGCATCCGTCCTGATGGTTGAAATGGGTGATCTGGCAGGTGCCACGTCATCTGCGTCTACCAAACTCATCCATGGTGGTCTGAGGTATCTGGAGTATTACGAGTTCAATCTTGTCCGCAAGGCGCTGAAAGAACGCGAAGTTCTGTGGCATATGGCGCCACATATCGCCTGGCCACTGCGATTTATTCTGCCTCATCACAAAGAGCTGCGGCCTGCCTGGTTTCTACGCCTGGGCCTTTTCATGTATGATCACCTCGGTGGCCGAAAACTCTTGCCTGCAACCAAAACAGTCCGCCTCGACCAGCCTCCCTTTTCCCAAGGTTTGAAACAGCTCTTCACCAAGGGGTTCGAATACTCGGATTGTTGGGTGGACGATTCACGGCTTGTAGTTCTGAATGCCCGTGATGCAGCTGACCGTGGTGCCAGAATTGAGACGCGAACCAAGTGCATCAGTGCGCGCCGTGACGGCGATGTCTGGACTGTAGTCCTGAAAGACCTTGCCACCGGCGATGAAAAGACAGTGACAGCGAGTGTGCTGGTCAATGCCGCAGGGCCTTGGGTTGCAGACATGCTGAACAGTGTTGTTGGTGCCAACAATTCGTCAGCCATTCGTTTGGTCAAAGGTAGCCACATAATTGTGCCCCGCCAATTCGACCATGATCGCTGTTTTATATTCCAGAATGGTGATGGTCGGATTGTATTTGCAATTCCCTACGAGAACGATTTCACCGTAATCGGTACGACGGACGTCGACTACGAGGATGATCTTGGAAAAGTAGCCATAACGCAGGACGAAATTGATTACCTGTGCAAGGCGGCAAGTGAGTATCTGGAAAAGCCAATTTCACCGGATGATGTCGTCCACACCTATTCTGGCGTGCGTCCGCTTTATGACGATGGTGCATCCGAGGCGAAAGCCGCCACGCGAGACTACGTTCTCGAATTGGATGCGGGAGATAACAAGCCTGCACTTCTTTCAGTTTTTGGCGGAAAGATCACCACCTATCGCAAACTGTCTGAGCAGGTTCTTGCCAAGCTTGAGCCTTTTCTTCCGTTCAAGCGGGGAAACTGGACTTCGGAAGACGCTCTGCCCGGCGGAGACTTCGGGGTCAATGAATTTGATACCCAAGTCGCAAAATTGAAAAAGGACTATCCGTTCCTTGATGATGTATTTGCCACGCGTCTCATTCGTCTCTATGGCACGAAGACCCGTGAACTCTTGAATAACGCCAAGGAAACAGCCGATCTGGGGCGTTGCTTTGGCTACAACCTGTATGAAGCTGAAATACGCTGGCTGGTCACGCGGGAATGGGCGTGTACCGCTGACGACATCTTGTGGCGGCGAACCAAACTTGGGCTTCGTTTGACAAAGAACGAGGCTTCGGACCTCCAGAGCTTCCTGGAAGCTCATCTTGCGGATATGCAAGAAGCTGCAGCATAGTCATTGACGACAGACTGATCTGCTGGTGATCATCAGTGGTTCTAAAAAAGACAGAATCTAATTGGGAGGTACGCCATGGCCGGATGTGTGTTGGCGATAGACCAGGGCACAACGTCGAGCCGTGCCATCGTTTTTGGTGAAGATTTTCAGCCCGAAAGTGTTGGTCAGCAAGAGTTCCCGCAGCATTTTCCGAAGTCCGGATGGGTGGAGCATTCTCCGTCCGATATTTGGACCAGCACATTACGCGTGTGCAGAGAAGCGCTTGAAAAGGCTTCTGGCGGCGTTGAAAGTGTTGCTGCGATTGGTATTACCAATCAGCGTGAAACCACGCTTATTTGGGATCGCTTAACCGGCGAACCCGTTTACAATGCGATTGTCTGGCAAGACCGCCGAACATCGGATTTCTGTGCCAAATTGCGCGGTGAAGGTCACGAAGAGACATTTACGGCCAAAACCGGCCTTTTGCTGGATCCGTATTTCTCAGCCACGAAGGTTGCCTGGATTCTCGACAATGTTGAGGGGGTTCGGGAACGTGCCGAGCGTGGCGAATTGGTTTTTGGGACTGTTGATACCTGGTTGATCTGGCACCTTACGGGCGGCGTTTCACACGTTACCGACGCAACCAATGCAGCGCGCACGCTGATCTACAACATCCACGACAACACCTGGGATGCAGATCTCTGTAGAATCCTGAACATCCCGATGAACCTGCTGCCGGAGGTCAAGGACAGTTCGGATGATTTTGGAACGGCCAAGGCAGATCTGTTCGGCAAGGCAATTCCGATTCTGGGTGTTGCTGGTGACCAGCAAGCTGCGACAGTTGGGCAAGCCTGTTTCAAGCCCGGCATGGTCAAGTCGACATACGGCACGGGCTGTTTTGCGCTTATGAACACAGGTAGCACGCCAGTTCTCTCCAAAAACCGGATGCTGACAACCATTGCTTACCGTTTGAACGGTGAGACGACTTATGCGCTTGAAGGCTCGATCTTTGTCGCCGGTGCTGCTGTTCAATGGTTGCGCGATGGTCTGGGAATGATTGAAAACGCAGGCGATACGCAAGGTTTGGCAGAACAGGCTGATCCCAACCAGGATGTTTATCTGGTGCCGGCATTTGTTGGCCTCGGGGCGCCATACTGGGATGCGGATGCCCGAGGTGCCATGTTCGGCCTGACCAGAAGCACTGGGCCGAAGGAGATTGCACGCGCTGTTCTGCAAAGTGTCGGCTATCAGACCTCTGATCTGGTCTCTGCAATGCAAGCAGATTGGCCGGATGCTCAGTCGCCGGTTCTTCGGGTGGATGGTGGCATGACGGCGTCGGATTGGACCATGCAATTCCTGTCAGACATCCTTGGGGCTCCAGTGGATCGTCCAACTGTCGCTGAGACGACCGCTCTTGGTGCCGCATGGCTCGCGGGCAGCAGGGCTGGTATTTGGCCGGGTCAGGACGAATTCGCTGCGCGATGGAAGCTGGAACGAAGATTTGAACCCACTCTTGGTGAGGGGCGGCGACAGGAACTTATGTCCGGATGGCGTGACGCGATTAGTCGCACGCGTTCAACGCAGAATTGAATTGGCGATGGGCTCTGACATCGTTAGAGCCCATTGTTTTTCAAGCTGTTACCAATGTTGACGTCGTTGAGATTTCGTAGCGGTATCTGTTTCTATACTTAAGAATTTCAGGTCATTAATTTACGGCAGCATCCCTTACCTAGCAAAAATATTTCAAATCTAGGGTCAAATTAGAAATTTATAGGTAGTTGATTTTCTGTCAAAAAAACGCCTTAGTTCGCGCTGGTTCGGGCTCACCTAAATTGCACGATTCAACGATGCATGGCCCGACTTAATTCATCAAAGGGGAGAACAGTTTGATGAAATTCCAGAAAACCTTGAAGGCAACCCTTCTTGGCGCCAGCCTTGCAGTCATTGCAGCAACCGGTGCCTCTGCAAAGACATTGGTCTACTGCTCTGAAGGATCTCCGGAAGGCTTTGATACCGCTCTTTATACAGCCGGTACTACTTTCGATGCATCTTCCAAGCCGCTCTATAACCGTCTTGTCGAGTTCAAACTCGGTTCTACAGATGTAGAGCCTGGCCTGGCTGAAAGCTGGGACGTCTCTGAAGATGGTCTGGAGTTCACCTTCAACCTGCGTAAGGGTGTGAAATTCCACACCACGGACTTTTTCACACCAACACGTGACTTCAATGCCGACGATGTTGTCTTTTCTTTCGGGCGTCAGCTCAAAAAGGACCACGCTTGGCACGAGTATACACCGGGGACTGCCTGGGAGTATTTCAACGGCATGTCCATGCCGGATCTCATCAAGGAGATCGTGAAGGTTGACGACCATACTGTGAAGTTTGTTCTGAACCGCCCGGAAGCGCCGATGATTGCGAACCTTGCCATGGACTTCGCATCTGTCCTGTCTGCCGAATACGCAGCTCAGCTTGAAGCTAACGGTACCAAAGAACAGTTGAACCAGCAGCCGGTCGGCACTGGTCCTTTTTCTTTCGTGGGTTACCAGAAAGACGCCGTTATTCGTTATGCAGCTCATGCTGACTACTGGGATGGCAAGGAAGCAATCGACAGCCTGATTTTCGCAATCACGCCTGACGCAGCTGTTCGTCTGCAGAAGCTGAAAGCTGGCGAATGCCATGTCATGCCATACCCGGCACCTGCCGATGTTGCTGCCATCCAGGCTGACGGCAACCTGACCATGATGGAACAGGAAGGCCTGAACGTTGGTTACCTTGCTTACAACACCAAGGTTGCTCCTTTCGACAACAAAGAAGTTCGCAAGGCGCTGAACCACGCGATCAACAAGCAGGCGATCCTCGACGCGGTCTTCCAGGGCTCAGGCCAAGCTGCGAAGAACCCGATTCCGCCAACCATGTGGTCTTACAACGAAGCGATCAAGGACGACGCATACGATCCGGAAATGGCAAAGAAGATGCTGGCTGACGCTGGTGTTTCCGACCTCTCCATGAAGATCTGGGCAATGCCTGTGCAGCGCCCGTATAACCCGAATGCCCGCCGTATGGCAGAAGTCATTCAGTCTGACTTCGACAAGGTTGGCGTCAAGGTCGAGATCGTTTCCTACGAATGGGGTGAGTATCTGTCCCGTTCGAAAGCTGAAGACCGCGATGGAGCCGTTCTTCTTGGCTGGACCGGTGATAATGGTGACCCGGACAACTTCCTGGCCGTTCTTCTGGGTTGTGATGGTGTCGGTGGTTCCAACCGCGCGCAGTGGTGTAACGACGAATTCGAAGCTTTGATCCAAAAAGCAAAAGTCGTTTCCGACAAGGCAGAGCGCACCAAGCTTTATGAGCAGGCTCAGGTAGTGTTCAAGGAAGAAGCTCCGTGGGCAACTATCGCTCACTCAGTCGTCTTCATGCCGATGTCTTCCAAAGTCACTGGCTATGTGATGGACCCGCTGGGTGGTCACTGGTTCAAGGGCGTGGATATCGCTGAATAATCAAACAATAGGAAAGTGCCGGTTTCAAAAACCGGCACTTTTTTCAAATCAGCCGATGTGATTGGTCAGAACTCTGGTCGGGCACGTCGGCTCGTCATATCTGGACACATGTTATGCTTCGTTTTCTTCTAGGCCGTCTCGGTCTGTTGATACCGACATTTTTCGGCGTCACACTTGTCGCCTTTTCTTTCATCCGCCTTTTGCCGGGTGATCCGGCCGAGCTTCTCGCCGGAGAGCGCGGAATTTCGCCAGAGCGTAAGGCTGAAGTGATGCGCCAATTGGGCTTCGACAAGCCTTATTGGCAACAGTATCTCGATTACATCTTTGGAATCTTTCAGGGCGATCTCGGAACGTCCTTCGCTTCCAAAAAACCTGTTCTCGATGAATTCATGACGCTGTTCCCAGCAACTGCCGAACTGGCGCTTTGTGCGATCATCATTGCAGTCTGCATCGGTATTCCAGCGGGTATCTTTGCCGCGGTGAAACGTGGCTCTATTGCAGATCAGGCTATAATGGGGACGGCCCTTGTCGGCTATTCCATGCCTATCTTCTGGTGGGGCCTCCTGCTGATCATTCTTTTCTCGGGTATCTTGCAGTGGACGCCGGTAACCGGCCGAATCTCGTTGATGTTTTTCTTCCCGCAAGTCACCGGCTTCATGCTGATTGACAGTCTGTTATCTGGTGAAAAAGGCGCGTTTTTATCCGCAGTCCGTCATCTGATTTTACCGTCGATTGTACTTGCCACGATCCCACTCGCGGTGATCGCTCGTCAAACCCGATCTGCGATGCTGGAAGTGCTTGGAGAAGATTTTGTGCGTACTGCCCGTGCTAAGGGGCTCGGCCCGTCTCGCGTGATTGGGATTCATGCCCTTCGAAACGCTCTCATCCCGGTAGTCACAACAATTGGCCTGCAGGTGGGCGTTCTTCTTGGCGGCGCGATCTTGACAGAGACGATATTCTCCTGGCCCGGGATCGGCAAATGGATGCTCGACAGTATCTCGCGGCGTGATTATTTCGTTGTCCAGGGAGGCCTATTGCTGATCGCCGGGATCGTAATGATCGTCAATCTGACTGTGGATCTGCTCTACGGCCTGATTAATCCACGTATCCGTCACAATTGAGCCGAGAGTCAGAAAAATGACAAATACCTCTCCGGCCACCAAGGCCGATACTCAAAAACTCGAAACTGAAAGCCGCAATGCAACAAAGGCTCAACTTGCCGAGTTCTGGTACTACTTTTCCCAGAACAAGGGTGCTGTGCTAGGATTGGTAGTGTTTTCACTGCTGGTGTTTATTGCAGTTTTTGCGCCGCTGGTTGCGCCGCATGACCCGGGTTTTCAATACCGTGACAGTTTCCTGACACCGCCATTCTGGGAAGAAGGCGGGCAGCTGAGATTCCTGATTGGTACGGATGCTGTTGGTCGCGATATCCTGTCGCGTCTGATCTACGGAGCCCGTTTTTCACTGTTTATCGGTCTCTTAGTGGTCGCAGTTTCCTTGAGTGGTGGCATCATTCTTGGTTTGATTGCCGGTTATATGGGCGGTACCGTTGACACCCTGATCATGCGGTTGATGGACATTATTTTGTCGTTTCCAGCGCTGCTTTTGGCATTGGTCCTGGTCGCTATCCTCGGTCCCGGTCTGATCAATGCAATGATCGCAATTGCAATTGTTCTCCAGCCTCATTTCGTCCGGTTGACGCGTGCTGCCGTCATGGCGGAGCGGTCCCGCGATTATGTGGTCGCCGCCAAGGTTGCTGGTGCAGGTCATGTGCGTCTGATGTTTAAAACCATCTTGCCGAACTGTGTGGCACCTCTGATCGTTCAGGCTACATTGTCTTTCTCGAACGCAATCCTCGATGCGGCAGCTCTCGGCTTTCTGGGTATGGGCGCGCAACCGCCGACGCCTGAATGGGGCACTATGTTGTCCGAGGCGCGCGAGTTCATTCTTAGCGCGTGGTGGGTGGTGACCTTCCCGGGCCTTGCAATCCTGATCACTGTTCTTGCAATCAATCTGGTCGGCGACGGCCTGCGTGACGCGCTCGATCCCAAGTTGAAGAGGAGCTAAGCAAATGTCTCTTCTAGAAATCAGAAATTTGAAGATCGAGTTTGATACCGCAAAAGGGCCTTTCAAGGCGCTGGATGGTGTCGATTACACCGTCGATGCCGGTGAAGTACTGGCAATTGTCGGCGAGTCCGGTTCCGGCAAATCCGTTGCCATGTTGGCGATGATGGGTCTGCTGCCGGACAGTGCGACGATCACCGCCGATAAGATGGATTTTGAAGGTCTTGATCTTCGCGCGTTGTCAGCGGCTGAGCGACGCAAGGTCATTGGCAAAGACATCTCCATGATCTTTCAGGAGCCGATTGCCAGCCTCAATCCGTGTTTCACGGTTGGTTTCCAGCTCAGTGAAACACTGCAGACGCATACCGTTCTGAAATCCAGCGAGATCAAGGGACGTGTTATCGAGCTGATGCACTCTGTTGGTTTGCCTGACCCGGAAGGGCGCTTCAATGCCTATCCGCATCAGATGTCCGGTGGTCAATGCCAACGGGTCATGATCGCGATGGCCATTGCCTGTGCGCCGAAACTTCTGATCGCCGATGAGCCAACCACTGCGCTTGATGTGACCATCCAAAAACAGATCCTGGATCTGCTGGTTCAGTTGCAGCAAGACAGCGGCATGGGCTTGATCATGATTACCCATGACATGGGTGTGGTGGCCGAAACTGCTGACCGGGTGATTGTTCAGTATCAGGGCCGCAAGATGGAAGAATCAGGGGTGCTCGCCCTATTTGAAAACCCGCAAAGCCCGTACACAAAGGCACTGCTCTCCGCTCTTCCGGAAAATGCCACTGGCGACCGCTTGCCGACAGTGAGTGACTTTGCCGAAGCGGGAGGGTTTTAAGATGTCAGAAGACACAATTCTCAAAGTTCGCGACGTCTACCGCACCTATGACATCAAGGGCGGTATGTTCAAAAAGGGCTCTCAGCTGACTGCCGTCAAAGGCGTCAGCTTTGACGTCAAACGTGGCTCGACTCTTGCCGTTGTTGGTGAAAGTGGCTGCGGGAAGTCAACGCTTGCCCGCATGTTGACGATGATTGATGCACAGACGTCGGGCGGCATAGAGATTGACGGCCTGCCGATTGATATCTCCAAAACAGGTATTTCGAAGGAAATGCGCCAGAAGGTGCAGATTATCTTTCAGAATCCGTATGGTTCGCTCAATCCGCGTCAGAAAATCGGTCATGTCCTGGAAGAGCCGCTTCTCCTCAACACCGACATGTCTGCAGAAGAACGCCGCGATCTTGCGCTTCAGATGTTGGAGAAGGTCGGGCTACAACCGGAACATTATGGTCGATACCCGCATATGTTCTCGGGTGGGCAGCGTCAGCGCATCGCGATTGCACGTGCGATCATGATGAAGCCGAAACTTTTGGTGCTGGATGAACCTGTTTCGGCACTGGACCTATCCGTTCAAGCGCAGATCCTCAACCTGCTTGCCGATCTACAGGATGAATTGGGCCTGACCTATGTCTTCATTTCTCACGATCTGTCGGTCGTGCGTTATCTGGCTGACAAGGTCATGGTGATGTATCTGGGCGAGGTGGTGGAATACGGCACGCGGGACGAGGTTTTTGACAATCCGCAACACGACTACACAAAGACATTGTTTGCTGCGACGCCGAAGGCAGATGTAGACAGCATAAGGAAACGTCTGGCTGCCAAAGCTGCCTGATGATTTTGTAAAAACAGACACTCCGGCCAACTGCCGGAGTGTCTGTTTTCTTAGGATTTGGTTGACTAATCCAATGGCAACTAGCGTGTTTGGCCGCTTATTTCCGTTTCAGAATTTGTGTGTCTTTTGCGTTTGATTTGTGTTTGTCCGGATTTGCAGGGGTGACCACACCGGATGCAGGTGCTTGTGTTCCCGGATCGTTGGAAGTCCGGAGCGGTCTATAGGCGGTTTTGTTGCACTGGCCAGAACCGTTCTGTCTGCAAATGATGCAAAAATCTCCCTTACTTGTGCAGCATTTCACATATTTACCGTTATTGGGTTGGGAGGTTCTTCCGCCATTTAACAGGCAGATTGACATCAAATTGGATGCTGACTGATTGCTGACCTTCTTGGCAAGTGACGGTGTTGCTGAAGCTGCCATCAGAATTGCCAACAGGGATAACGTAGCTAATAGAGTGCGGGTCATTGTCTTTCCCTTTCAGAAGGCCGGCATCAATGTGTGTGAATTGAACCCAAAAAAGTGAGATCGACTTTTCCGGAATAGGCGTTCATTTTTGCGCCGAAGATCCCGCGATCTTTGTTCGCCATATAAGAATATTGAGTACCCTGGCAATCCAGGATCGCGATGTTTTCATATCCGGAGCGGCGCAGGAATTCGTATCCCACCCGGCAGTCCTTGCGCGAAACTTCAGCGATTTCGTTATTCCGATGCTCGCGGTGATCGCGAACCGTTGTTTTCGTCGAGGTGCGATGATCCCGGACTGTCGTTTCAACCGGCGTGCGGTGATCACGGACTGACGCCGAGGTGTTGCTCGCCAGGGCGGGCGTCTGGAAACTTGTGGCTGTCAGGACAATCACGGCGGCTGAGGTAATAAGTGTGCTGAACATGACTTGGTTCTCCAAAGGGCTTCAATGGAACCAAATTACTCTACGTTGGTTGAATGAGATCTGATCTCGTCATTCATATACCATTCATGTTCGGAGACCGGTCGGCCCGGTCTTTCTGAAACTCTCGTTCGTATGCTGTCCGTTGGGGCGAAAGGCGCGGAGAACCGCGCCTATCCATTATCGACTGATTGTAAATCAGCTTGTGCAAGCGACGACCTTTTGCCGTTCAACTGCTGCAGAGCGGTGGTGGAATGCTTTTCGGTAGTCCGCATCGCTGTAAAGTGCATACAAGGCATCCACATCCGGATAGGATCCGATGGCAATCAGATCCCAATCTTCTTCTTCGCCGAGGAAGGACCCTGCGGATGGCCCGACATGCAGAAACTTACCGCCGATGGTTTCCATTGTGGGGATACTGACTGCCGCATAGCGGCCAAACGCGTCGGACCCGGAAACTGGCTCATATCCATTTGTTTGATAACGGGCTTCTTCCCGAAACTTGAAGAAATTGATCAGGGTGATTGGTTGGTCTTTAGACAATGACAGGATGTGTTGCCATTGTGCCTGTGATGGCCGGGCATCTGTCTGTTCTGCCTCATACCAGCGCATGAGGTTTTCGACTTTCTCTTCAACGTTCTGTTTGACTTCCACGGTTAAATCTCCAAAATTCTTTACATGTGTCAATTAGTGAGAAAGCTTTACACATGTCAAGAAAAAAAGCGGCCGGGGTCACCTACAATGAAATTCTCGACATGGCCTGGGAATTGATTGCGAAGGAAGGTGCGCAGGTTTCGATACAGGAAATCGCCAATGCGGTCGGTGTCAGTCGGCAGTCGGTTTATCTTCATTTCAAGACGCGTGGTGGTTTGCTGATGGCGTTGGTCAAACGGGCCGATGATCGATTTGGAATCAAGGAAGACTTCTATTCCGCGATGGCAACGTCCGATCCCAAACTTCGCTTTGATCGTTGTCTGGTAGTCTGGTTCGATTTTGTCGTGAAAATCGCACCAGTTGCGAACGATCTTATTCGCCTCAGAAAGACCGATACGGAAGCTGCTGCTGCTTGGGAAGGGCGGATGGCCGATCTGAGAGAATGGGAAAGAGAACTAATGAGCACCTTGTTTGAGGACGGTGCGCTAGCGGATGGTTGGACGGTTGATGATGCAACCGATTTCTTCTGGTCAGCGTCATCCGTTCAGGCTTGGGATCTTTTGACCGGAGACCGGGGCTGGTCCGACACGAAAAGCGCAGTCGTTCTTCGACAGGCATTGGCACATGTGCTTTTGGTCTGAATTTCATTGAACTGTCACATATTTCGACTATTCTCGAAATATGGAAAAAAAAGTGGCTTTGACTGCATTGGCAGCGCTCGGGCAGGAAACACGACTCGACGTGTTTCGCCTTCTCGTCAAGTCGGGAAAAGACGGCATGAGTGCCGGCGGAATTTCGGAAGCGCTGGATGTGTTGCCAAATACCCTGTCGACACATTTGGGAGTATTGGCTCGGTCCGGTTTGGTTCACGCAGAACGGGATGGGAGAACCATTCATTACTGCGCCGACTTAGACGTTATGGGCTCTCTGGTGACCTATCTTTTGCAGGATTGTTGCGGTGGAAATCCTGATCTTTGCATGCCAATCCTCAAATGTCTGTCACCGCAAGACGAACCTGTTTCCAACACCAAATGAACGTCGCGCTGAAAACCGGCTTTGGACATCGGCGTGAGAATGAAAAACAAGTCGATAGACCTTTTTAGGAGAATGAAGAATGGCATCTGCAGATGCGTCGCCAATGGGCCTGTTTGAACGTTATCTTTCTGTATGGGTCGGCCTATGCATTGTGATTGGAGTTGGTCTGGGTTTGCTCGTTCCAGATTTGTTTCAGGCAATTGCCAATCTGGAGTATGCCAGTGTCAATCTGGTCGTGGCCGTCTTCATCTGGGTGATGATCTATCCGATGATGGTCAACGTGGATTTTGCCTCGTTGAAGGATGTCGGCAAGAAACCCAAGGGATTGTGTATCACGTTGGTGGTCAACTGGCTTATCAAGCCATTCACAATGGCCGCGTTGGGTATCCTGTTTTTTGAATACATATTCGCAGGCCTAGTCGATCCGCAGGATGCCAAGGAATACATTGCGGGCATGATCCTGCTGGGAGTGGCACCCTGCACAGCGATGGTTTTTGTGTGGAGCCAACTGGTCAGGGGAGATGCCAATTACACGCTGGTGCAAGTCTCGATCAATGACATCTTGATGGTGTTTGCCTTTGCGCCCCTGACGGCGTTGCTGCTTGGTGTGACAGATATCATCGTACCCTGGGAGACTTTGCTACTGTCTGTGGTGCTGTATGTGGTGATCCCGTTGCTGGCCGGATACTTCACCCGCAGATCTCTGGACAATATTGATGACCATTCCCGCATTGCCGAGTTCACCGCGCGGGTAAAACCCTTTTCCATCATGGGCCTCCTGGCGACAGTCGTGCTGTTGTTCGGGTTTCAGGCTCAAACCATCATTTCCGAGCCACTCGTGATTGCATTGATCGCAATTCCGCTTCTGATTCAAAGTTATGGCATTTTTGCCGTTGCGTACGGCTGGGCTTACTTGTGGCGCGTACCATTTACCACTGCCGCGCCTGCAGCCTTGATCGGCACCTCGAATTTCTTTGAGTTGGCTGTCGCCGTCGCTATCAGCCTGTTCGGACTAAACTCTGGTGCCGCGCTGGCAACCGTCGTTGGCGTGCTGGTTGAAGTGCCGGTCATGTTGTCGCTGGTTGCCTTTGCAAACAGGACGCGGAGCTGGTTCGATTAGTGCACCGGCTTTCAATTGAGGACTTCGTCCTGTTAGCTCTCTGATGGTCCCGTCATCAGAGAGCTGACTTACTATCTTGTTGGGCGGCTTAGGCAGCCTTGCAAGAACAATGATACTGAGACGCAGATTTGAGTTATCTGGTGGCTGCCATAAACACGCTGCCGCCGATCAGGCAGGTGCCTCCGGTGTAACCGATTTTTCGTTGAGCCGATTTGCTTTGGAATATCCGTCGGGCGCGGGCTGCCAGCAGCGCATATCCCGTCAACGGGACAACAACCGCCAGCGAAGACGTGACGATCATGATCCCTAATTGAAGCGCCATGTTGCGCTCAGGGTCGATAAACTGCGTTAGAAACGCCATGTAAAAAATGATGGCTTTTGGGTTTAAGATAGCTGTCACCGCCCCAACCCAGAAGCTTTTCCATGAGTTCAATGCTGTGGAATCCGGAGCGACAAAAGCGGTTTCGTTCCGTGCATCGATTATCTGACGGTATCCAAGATAGGCAAGATAGAAAACGCCCGCCCATTTAACGGTCTGGAACAACACTGCAGATGCCGCCAGCAACGCACCGACACCGATGAATGACAGGCCGATGAGAAGAATACTTCCCACCACGTCCCCCAAGATGCACATCATGGCGGCCTGTTTGCCTTTGATCATCGCCTGACCGATGACAAGCAAAACGCTAGGGCCGGGAATGAGAGTGAGAACGATGCAGGCAGTCGTGAATGCGAACCAAGTTTCAACTGACATTAAAAAGCTTTCTGAAACGCGAACAACGGAAGGAAGGCAGGGACGAGAATGCGTTGCCGATATGGACTGGATAGTTTCTTATGGTACTTGATTCCGGGTATTGCAACTTAAACCCTGTCGCCGCTGGTAAGTGCCGATGCTTGTCGCCGCAAATAGAACATAAGGTTCTCAGCCTTGTCTGTTGCCTCTTGTTCGTCGCCTGCGGAAATCGCCTGCATTAACTCAACATGATTCCAGGCGGCTGGATTGAGATCAGCCTGACCATAGTGACGGTACCAGAAACGACGGCTCTGGGTTTGCAAAGGTGCGAGCGCTTTGGCCGCAAAGGGATTGCAGGCAGCTATGGCAACAATCTCATCGAACGTCTTGTCCAATTGCAGAAACCTGTCGACATCGGGTTTGGCTGCAGCATCACGCATTCTGCCTGCACACTTTTCAAGAGCTTCTCTTTCCGAGCGACTGGCCAATCTGGCTGCCAGACCGGCAACAAGGCGTTCCAGAGCATGACGTGCGTCTAGAACTTTGGAGAAGTCTGCCGGGTTCATCTCCGCGATCATGACTCCCAGCCTGGGGCGAATGACCAGCAGTCCTTCCCAGCTGAGTTTTTGAATAGCTTCACGTATTGGTGTGCGCCCAACACCCAGCCGTTCGGTAAGATAGGTTTCCGTTATTGCATCGCCCGGCTTGAGTTTTAGCGTGACGATGTCTTCTTCCAGCTTTCGGTAGGCTTGTGCCGCCTGGCTCTTGTCATCTTTCATCGAGATTACCGTCAGTTTTAGATCTACAATTAATATATCAGTTGTAGAAAAAATAGGAAGATTGTATTTGTTATGGCAACAAATGCGTTAACGCCATGGCAAAGATTACGAGCATCGCGATGACAAAACCGGACGTTCACATAATAGGTGCAGGTATTGTCGGCTTGGCGACCGCCGGAGTTCTTTTACAGCGTGGCTACAACGTTACGATTTTGGACCGCGAAGGTCCGGCAGCTGGTGCCAGTCAGGGGAATGCTGGTGCAATTGCCTGGACGGATGTTGCGCCGCTTGCCTCTCCGGGACTCTGGAAACAAGCTGCGAAATGGTTATTGGATCCGCTCGGTCCACTCACTGTTCGCCCAGCATATGCCTTGCAAATCCTGCCGTGGATGATCCGCTTTCTTGCGGCCTCAAACCCGAAACGGGTGATTGCAAGCACCGAAGCGCTTGCCGCACTGAACGCCGAAGTCGTACCGGCATGGGAACGTCTGTGGCGGGTGTCCGGAACCCACAATCAGGTACGTAGAGACGGTAGTCTTGAGCTCTTTGACAGTGTGGTCGATCTCGAACAAAAACGGGCTGCATGGGAAGAGCAGCGGCGTTATGGAATTAACGTCGAGGAGCTGGACGCAGGTGCCATTCGGGATCTTGAGCCCGCTCTTTCAGATCGGGTTATCGGTGGTGCGCTCGTCCCAGACTGGATGACGGTCGATGACCCGCACATCCTGTGCCTTTCCATCGCAGATTGGTTGAAGGGGCAAGGTGTTAAATTCGAAGTCGGCGAAGTAACGCGCATTGAGCCATTGGAAGTTGGCGCGACATTGCATCTACAGTCAGGCCAGAACATTGCCGCTGAAAAAGTGGTCATAGCCTGCGGCGCATGGTCGAAAACTCTAGCAACCCAGCTCGGTAACAACATCCCATTGGATACAGAGCGCGGTTACAACATCACCATTCCGGATCCTGGTATCGATGTGAAGCGTTTCATCATGTTGTCCGGTCATGGTTTCGTGGTGTCACCGCTATCGACAGGCCTGCGGGTTGGGGGGGCAGTTGAATTCGGTGGCCTGAAATTGCCGTCGAACTGGAAACGCGTTGATGCCATGGTGACCAAGGCACGGATGTTCTTTCCGGACCTGAAAACTGAAGGCGGGAAACGCTGGATGGGTTACCGTCCGTCGCTTCCGGACAGCTTGCCTGTCATTGGTCCCGCAACCAAACACACCGGCATCTACTACGGCTTTGGTCACGCCCACCACGGATTGACGGAATCCGCCATCACGGCCGAAATGATCGCCGACATGATGGACGGTAAAACGCCAGCCGTTGATCCTGCGCCTTTCGCAGCGGACCGCTTTTAGAACCGGGTGACTTTCGTCCTATTTCCGCTTTTTGTTCATTGCTGCCGCGAGTGCAGCGGCCATGGCGTTGTTGCTGTCGCCACCGCTCGCTGGCTTGGGTGAGCTGGAACCATTACCGCGTGGTGCGTTGTTGTTCTGGGGACGCCCGCCGGGATCTTTCCCGCCGTGCGGTCTACCGCCTGAACCACGCTGGTTTTTGTCTGATCGTTCCCGCTGCCCCTGATAATCGGCTTGCGATTTCATCGTCATGGAAATGCGTTTGCGCGGAATATCGACGTCCAGAACTGTTACACTGACAATGTCTCCCGCCTTGACGATCTTGTGCGGATCTTCGACGAATTTATCGGCTAGTTGTGAGACGTGCACTAAACCGTCCTGATGCACACCAACATCAACAAACGCGCCAAAGTTGGTAACGTTGGTGACCGTGCCTTCAAGCTTCATGCCCTGTTTCAAGTCCGAGATTTCCTCGACACCATCTTGCAGCGTTGCCGTCTTGAATTCCGGGCGGGGATCGCGGCCCGGTTTTTCCAGTTCCGACAGGATATCCTTGACGGTTGGCAGGCCGAACTTCTCGTCGGTGAACTCGGCCGGATCCAAACCCTGGATCAAGGAACTGTCGCTCATCAGCTGGCGAACATTTCGTCCGCATGCTTTGACGATGCGTTTTGCCAGTGGATAGGCTTCCGGGTGAACCGAAGACGCATCGAGGGCCTCCTTACCGTCATTGATGCGCAAGAAACCGGCGCAGAGCTCTAAGGCTTTTGCGCCCAGACGTGGAACTTCCTTGAGTTGGGACCGTTTTTCAAAACGCCCGATACTGTCACGATGTTCGACAACGCCCTTGGCAAGGCTTTCTGATAGTCCTGAGATGCGTGACAGCAAGGCCGGGGAGGCCGTATTGAGATCAACACCGACCGCGTTCACCGCATCTTCCACCACAGCATCCAGCGCACGGGCGAGTTTCGTCTGGTTGACGTCATGTTGATACTGGCCGACACCGATGGATTTCGGTTCGATCTTGACGAGTTCGGCCAGCGGGTCCTGCAAGCGCCGGGCAATGGACGCTGCTCCGCGCAAGGAGACGTCGATGTCCGGCATTTCTTTCGAGGCCAGTTCCGAGGCGGAGTAGACCGAGGCACCGGCTTCGTTGACGATCACTTTGACGGGGCGCTGCGCTGCCGGAATGTCTGACAGAACATCTCCGGTCAGTTTGTCGGTTTCCCGGCTTGCGGTGCCATTGCCGATAGCAATCAGGCCAACTTTGTGTCTTGCAATCAGGGCCATCAATGTGGCGCGAGACCCGGACAGATCATTACGGGGTTGGAATGGGTAGATCGTTGCCGTGTCCGTCAGCTTGCCGGTTTCATCCACGACAGCGACCTTCACACCGGTTCTGATACCCGGATCAAGGCCGAGCGTTGCCTTGGAGCCTGCAGGAGCTGCGAGCAGCAGGTCCTTGAGGTTTCGGGCGAACACCTGAATGGCTTCTTCTTCTGCCTTGTCGCGAAGAACGCCCATCAAGTCGAGCTCCAGATGAAGCGCCAGTTTGACCTTCCAGGCAAAACGGGCGACTTCCATCAACCATTTGTCCGCCGGGCGGCCATGGTCAGCAATGGCAAAGGTGTCGGCAACCATTTTAACCGCTGGCATCACTGGTGATACATCATCAGCATCAACAGCAAGGTCGACAGCCAGAATGCCTTCGTTGCGTCCCCGAAAGAGCGCCAGTGCCCGGTGGCTTGGAATCTTGGCCCAGCTTTCCGAGTAATCGAAATAATCGGCAAATTTGGCACCCTTGTCGGCCATACCATTGATCAGTTTTGACTGAACGACACCGCGCGTTTCAACATGACGGCGCAAGCGACCGACAAGGGTCGCGTTTTCAGAAAACCGTTCCATAAGGATCTGACGCGCACCATCCAGAACGGCTTTCGTATCGGCAAAACCTTTTGCCTCGTCGATAAAACGACCAGCTTCCGTTTCCGGTGTCTTTGACGGATCGCCCAGCAACATGTCTGCAAGAGGCTCAAGACCTGCTTCGCGCGCAATCTGGGCCTTGGTCCGGCGTTTTTTCTTGAACGGCAGATAGATGTCTTCGAGCTGTGATTTGGTGTCAGCGGACTGGATGTTTTGGACCAGCTCGTCCGTCAGCTTGTCCTGTTCGTCGATAGATTTTGTAATCGCGACCCGGCGGTCTTCCAGTTCCCGCAAATAGATTAGGCGCTCTTCCAGCTTGCGGAGCTGATTGTCATCCAAACCTCCGGTGGCTTCCTTCCGGTAGCGAGCTATGAATGGCACCGTCGACCCTTCATCAAGCAATTGAACCGTTGCATTCACCTGACCCGCCTTGCAGCCAATTTCATCCGCAATTCGATGCGCGATGCGCAAAGCCGTGTCTCCAGGTGCTCCTGAAACGGACTTTGGCTTGGTCGGGGCGGTGTCAGCAGGATTGGCCATCAGCGGAGTGTACTCTCGAATAGTCCGGAAAATGTGCTGCGACGATAGTCATGCTTGCTCCGGCAGGAAAGAGGTTGCCTTTGTCGATCCACCGGCAATTGGGTTTTGAGCAAAGTCTAACCAAAATCCAAAGAACTCTAGGTGTGATTAATAATAAGAAGGATAGTCCTTCAAATATAATGTGAGATAGTTCTTTTCGATACTTGCTATAAATTGTATTCTTGAACGCACGGCAAAAGAATACGTATTAATTCGAGACGATCGTTTGTTACATTTAAGTCCGTACTGTGGGCTTAGATGTCTGTTTGAAGTCGCCTAGTGTCCGCATAAGCTGACCGCGTTAGGCGGCAATAACAGTTTTTGCCGTAGGCGTAATATTCCGGCGGTTTTCGGGCTGAACTGAACAAGTGGGAGTATCCAGATATGGCGCGTGGGCGAACCAGAAAGATTGAAACGAAGGACGCTCTTCATGCGATCATGTTGGCCTTCTGGCAAAATGGTTACAAAGCCACATCAATGAATGATCTCGCATCAGTCTCGGGCATGGCGAAGCCGGGGCTTTATGCTGCCTTTGGCGACAAGGAAGCCATGTTTGAAAAGGCGCTCCTGCATTATTTCGATTGCTATGGTGATTTGATTTTCGGCCCATTGGGCAGAGCTGAAAAGCATTATCTTCTGGACTGTAGGGATTTGATCCAGACAGTCGGATATCTGGCCGCTGACCAGTCGACGCCTCTTGGGTGTTTCCTGTTCAATGCGCAAGTTGAAAATGCTTACGGAACCGAGCGACACAAGGTCTTGTTAGCCGACTTGGCTAAGACGAGATACATGGGTGTCAAAACGCGTATTTTGAAGGCGGAAGCTGCGGGCGAAATCCCGACCGGGTCTGATCTGGATGCTTTGGCAACTTTTGTTGATGGTCAGCTTGGTGCCGTTTCCATTCTAGCGCGGACTGGAGCCAGCAAATCACAAATCGATACGTTCGTTGAGACAGCGATGAAAGCCCTGCCGTCTGCTACCCCGTTTGACTTCCAGGATATCCCGGCATTCACCTTACAACAGTGATGCGCTCTGCCGCCCGGGTCACAGCGGTATAGAGCCAACGGTCCTTATGTTCTCTGAAGGCCCAGCTTTCGTCGAAGAGAACAACATTGTCCCACTGGGAGCCCTGCGCCTTGTGAACGGTGAGCGCATAACCGTAGTCGAACTCATCGGCTTTGCGGCGAATAGCATAGGGAATGCTCTCGGCTCCGTCTTCAAACATGGCTGGCAGAACCTTGACCTTGACGTTGGTCCGGGAAATCTCGTCTTCCGACACAACATCAAACCGTAGTGTGTTGCCGCGCGGCTGACGCAGACGTTTGACAGTCCACAGGCCGCCATTGAGCAGACCTTTTGTCTTGTCGTTGCGCAGGCAAACCAATTTGTCGCCGACGGCTGGCATCGGAGTGGTGAAGTCTCTCAGTTCCCGGATACGGCCATTATAAAGACGGCGGGTCTTGTTGGTGCCAACCAGTACCTGATCTGCCGACAGGATCTGGTCCTTGTCGATGTCTCTGCGGTTGATGATCCGGCTCTCGCCGAATTCGCCGAAATCCAGCTTGCCGCCTTCGCGGATGGTCATCGACATGCGCACGATCGGATTGTCTTGCGCTTGACGGTGGACTTCCGTCAGCATGATATCCGGTTCGGCTTCGGTAAAGAAACCACCACCCTTGACTGGTGGCAGCTGGGCAGGGTCGCCCAGAACCAGAACAGGTGTGCCGAACGAAAGCAGATCCTTGCCGAGGTCCTCATCGACCATCGAACATTCATCGATGACGATCAGCGCGGCGGTGGCAGCAGCGCTATCACGTTTGATGGCAAATTGCGGGCCTGCATCCTCTTCGTCGTCATCCGCCTGGTCTTCTTCCTTGGCCGAGCGCGGCCGGTAAATCAGCGAGTGAATAGTCCCGGCATCTTCACAGCCCTTTTGCCTCAGAACATGAGCGGCCTTGCCGGTGAAAGCTCCAAAACAGACGTCGCCATCTATGCCTTCGGCAAGGTGTCGGGCGAGGGTGGTCTTGCCAGTACCGGCATAGCCGAAAAGCCGGAAGACCTGACGGTCTCCTCGTTTCAGCCATTCTGCGGTTTCTTTCAAGGCATTGTCTTGTTGTGGCGACCAAGCCAAAGAGATGCTCCGGAGATTATTTAAGAGCCGTCTGCATAGCCTGATTTGTGCGGATTCGCCAAGGTGCAAACCCGAATAATGGCTTATTTCCCGTTATCCCAGCACAGAAAAAGAACTGTCTAGGTTGATCGGTCGTTTGCGGGAAAATGTGGCTGTATCTATCGTGTGGTCTATGTGTTTCAGTTTGAACTGAAGTGGCTCGTCATCTTGCGGCCCGCCGCCTTCGCAATAGGCAATCAATTCAGCCATCAAACGCCCGGCAACTGGTGCATTCTTGAATTGGTTGCCGCTGGTGCCAATCGCCAGATAATACCCCGGAACATCACTGCAATCATATATAGGCAACCAGTCGTCCGTCGCATCATAGAGATCCGCAACACCTACTGGGTGTTGGGAAACACCGAGCTCCGGCAGACGCTGGGAATAGCGATAAGCGTAGGTCAGAGCGCGGTCAGTCAAATCTCTTGAAAAATTATCCGGGTCTTCTTCCAATGGAAGATCGCACATCGGGTTTTCACTGCCGAGCATCAACTGTCCACCGCTTCCGGGTTTTAAGTAAACGGCGATGTCATTGTCTGAAACGATCAACCCTTCACGGGAATAGCCAAGTTTTTCCGGGGGTGAGATCTGCACGACTTCCTGCCGCAATGGCCGGGTTGTGATTGTCATGCCGATGTCTTTGTCGAGAAGCGCGTTGACTTTGCCTGAATGCGGCCCGGCAACGTTGATGACAATCGGTGCTGATAAAATGCGGCCATTCTGCAATTCGACGCCAGAAATCCGGTCATTATCTGTGAGAATCCGAACGACTTTTGAATTGAACAGGAAAGTGCTGCCATGGTGTTCGGCAGCATTCTTCAGGTTTCTGGCTGAAAGTTGAGGGTCGTCCACATATCCGCCGCCTTTGAAAAAGACCCCGGCGTCGATCTGGCCACCGTTGGGCATGCCGAAGTCGTCATTGTCCATCTTTTTAGCGGGCGCGAAACACTCAAGGTTATAACCCGGCATCGCTTTGTGGATTTTTTCGGCTGACCAGTTTTCATAAGGAATGCCGAGATGATCTGCGCTCCTGAGAACTTTTTCGAGGTAACCATTGCCTTCGGTTTTCATCACCAGTGTGCCGGTTTCGACAAATTTTGCCAGATCCGACCCGTTATTACAGCCAAGGTAATCGGTCCAATTCTTCCACTCGTGATAGCCCTCATATGCCATGGCAGAGCCATCCAGCGTCGAATAATAGGTTCTGACAACGGCAGCTGAACTGGATGTCGAGCCGTAGCCGGCGGCTGGAAGGGTATCGACATTCAACGTCCGATAACCTCTTTTCGCCAGATTGAATGCAACTGAGCAGCCGATGACACCAGCCCCAATGATGATCGCATCATATGCGGAAGACGCTGATTCTTCAGGGGCTGTTGGTGAGGTCATGAATAAAAATCTCCTAAATCGTAGCCTCAGGATTGCGATTGAAGTCCGGAGTTGTCCAGTATTAATTGCGCCATCGGATATCGTGAATCGGCCAATCGTATCTCGAATTGATACAACTTTGTGGCGTTTATTCTTCTGTTCGTGATAAAAAACAACAATTATTGAATTATAGCATCAATTGTAGATTTTGTTCCTAACATGCACGTTGATCTTGGTCTTCCATAGAGCCAGTTTGATCAAACTCCTTTCGGCATTCGCGCCGAATAATCAAACATTTGGAGATATGTGTGCTACCCGCGAAGTTAAGCGAGTGGCCGACGCTGGCCCTTATCGGTGCTGCGACGGCTGCATGGAGTCTTTTGATTGGTTTTTACAGTGAGCTTGGCGCTTGGGTGGTTTGTCCGCTGGCAGCTATCCTCGTGACACTTCAATCCTCTCTGCAGCACGAGGTTCTCCATGGGCATCCGACCCGCAGCCCGGCGCTCAACGAAGCGTTGATTTACTGCTCATTCGGTCTGTTTATTCCATATCGCCGCGCCAAGTCGTTGCATCTGCGCCATCACAACAATGATCGGTTGACCGATCCTTATGACGATCCGGAAAGCTTCTATCTCGCCTGGTGCGACTGGAACCAATTGCCATCGCCGATCCGGTACATCTTGAAGATCAACAATACATTGGCGGGTCGTTTGCTTATTGGTCCAGCGGTGTCGCTGATCGGCTTTTACGGCGCTGAAGCACGATTGTTGTTGTCAGGCGACAGGGTGGCCCTGAAATCCTGGTTGCATCACCTGGTCGGACTTGTCGTTGTGGTGACCTTTGTGACAGTTGTTGGTGGCATGCCGATTTGGCTTTATGCTCTGGCAATTGCCTATCCAGGAATGAGTCTGTTGATGTTGCGCACCTATGCTGAACATCGAGCCCATGAACATGCGGACGCCCGTTCCGTGATCGTGGAATTCTGCCCAATCTTTTCTTTGCTCTTTTTAAACAATAACCTTCACATTGTGCACCATACTCATCCAAGAGCACCTTGGTACGAATTGCCAAAAATGTACCGTAGTGCCCCTGAGGAATGGCAACAGAAGAATGAAGGTTATGTCTTCAAGAGCTACTTTGAAATGGCACGGATCTATCTGTTTAAAAACAAGGAACCTGTCGTCCATCCGATGAAACGCCGCGACCTGAAGTCCGGAGGAGCGTCTGCCTCTTGAGTAGTTTGGAATACCGGCCCGTCCGGTTGCCGATGTACGACTGGCCCGAGGTCAGGACCGAGACACGTGAGCTTGAGGCTTTTCTAACCGAAACGCTTTGCTCGGAATTGCAGATCGCCCCGTCCAGACTCAAGGCGTGGCCGGACGATCTACCCGTTCATGATATCTGGACTGATCCCGGTTTGCTGGTGGCCCAGACCTGTGGTTATCCGCTGACACATTCTCTTTCCGGTAAAGTCGCGCTTGTTGGCGCTCCGCACTACAAAGCTGTGGGATGTGAGGGTGCAGATTATTGCAGCCATCTTTTGGTGGCGCAGCGCAGCGGACATCAGCGCCTTTCGGATTTGCGAGGGACAACAGCTGTATTCAATAATCCTGACAGCCAGTCCGGTATGAACGCTCTCCGACATAGCATCGCGCCGCTTGCCAATGGCGAGGTATTTTTTAGCAAAGTCATTGAGAGCCGAGGGCATTTGGCGTCCATGCAGGCTGTCGCAGATGGGATCGCTGAAGTTGCTGCGATTGACGCTGTTTGCTGGCAGCTGGCTCTTCAGGAAAAACCGGAAATGGCCGGACGCCTCAGATCAATAGGCATGTCTGCGAAGGTGCCAAACCTTCCCTTTATCTCGTCTCGCCACCATGACGAAGAAACACTTCAAAAAATCAATTCAGCAGTAGCAAACGTCTTGTCAGATCCGGAGACGGAAAAAAGCCGCCAACGCTTGCGCATTGGCGGCTTCTCTACAATCGATATCGCTGACTACGCACCCATTCTCTCGATGGAGAGTGAAGCACGAGACTTGGGTTATCCGAAGCTCGGTTAGTCCACTTCCCGGTTAGTCTTAGCGGTGATTTTTTTTCGCGTTGTCGCGCAGTGTTTTATTCATGCGGTCAAGTTCAGCAGCGGAACGGTGGGAAACTACACCCATGAGAACGGTGCCGAGGGCTTGTGCAAGATAGGTCATGATGATCCCAATCCTGATGGTTTGATAGGTTGTAAGGAAGGCGGTCCGCTGCTTTGTTACGGGCCGCTTGATATCTATATGCGCCTGACTTGCCTTTCAATCAAACGAATAGTATTCAACGATTGGTTCAAAAAAATTGAACTAACCAAAAGTCAGGTAAACATCGTGGAAAAACTACCAAGTAGTGGCACGCAGCTGATCGACATGGAACTGTACCGGACATTCCTTGTGATCGCGGAAATGTCCAGTTTTTCAAAAGCTTCTGACCTGATTGGCCGAACACCATCTGCCGTTTCCATGCAGATAAAGAAACTGGAAACCATGCTGGGTGTTTCTGTCTTTGTACGTGAAGGGCGAACGGTTCGCTTGACATCCGAAGGCGAGGCGCTGCTTGGATACGCCCGTCGTATCCTGATGTTGAACGAAGAAGCTGTCAGCCTCTTTGTGGCGCCTTCAGTTGAAGGGGAGGTTCGATTCGGAGCTCCTTCCGATTTCGGGACACGGTTTCTACCCAATATCCTGTCGCGTTTTGCGCGTTCACATCCGGGCGTTAATGTTGATGTGCATCTGGATGGCAGTCCGAGGCTGGATGAAATGGTCCAGAAGAACGAACTGGATCTTGTGCTTTGTACTGCCAGACCCGGCACAAAACTGGCAGCCGGTGGCGAAATTGTCTATTCGGAACCTCTGGTCTGGGTTGGATTGGAAGGCGGAATTGCATATGATCGCGATCCGTTGCCATTGGCTGTTTCGGCCCCCGGGTGCCCTTGGCGACGAGCCGCGCGCATGTCACTTGATGCGGTTGAGAAACCCTATCGAATTTCCTACACGAGCTTCCACAGCGCCGGTCAGGAGGCCGCACTGCTTGCGGATCTTGCAGTTGCTCCGTTTCCGGCAAGTGTTGTTGAGCCGCCACTCCAGGTTCTGGATGATCGACATGGACTTCCTGATATAGGTGATTACCAGATAATCATGAAAGAACGCGGCCGGGCCGGGCGCGCAACTCATGCCTTCGCCGAACACGTTGAAGAGTGTTTCAAGGAAATGGCCTTGGGTGTCTCCGGTGCGGCCAGCTAAGCACGCCGCAACCGACACTTGCTGTTGTGTTAGGTGATGAACTTGTTCTTGTTTTTCGCGAAATAGGCGACGATGTAATCGACAAACGCGCGAACCCTGGCGACGCGGCGAAGGTCACCGTGATAGAGAAGCCAGATCTGATGGCCGCTCATCAGCGGGATGCCCGGTACGCGAACAAGTCTTGGATCAACATCGCCTATGAAAGCAGGCACCTTGGCAATTCCAAGCCCACCGGCAGCGGCCTCTAGTTGCATGGAGACTTCCGGCATGATGTGGCGGACAGCTGCTCTGGGTAAAGGACTGGAGGCAATCCAATCCGTCTTATTGCTCCAGGCGATCCAGCGAGCATCTGCTCCTTGTGTTTCCAACAGATCTGGATGGGATTTCAGGTAGTTCGGCGATGCAAACGCTGCCTGGACAAATTTGATCAGTTTGCGTCCAAAAAGGTCTTCGTCGACTGCAGGTGAAACGCGCATTGATACATCTGCCTCGAACCGCTTCAGGTCCGTTACCCGGTTTGTGGAAATGACTTCAACTGTGATGTCCGGATAGCCTTCCTGAAACCCGGCGAGAATATCAGTCAGCAGTCCATGAGAAAATGCAGGTGGCAGGCTGAAGCGAATATTGCCGGAAGGTGTCAAATCCAGACCGGTCAGTTTCCGGGCGGCCGCATCTACCTGAAGTTCCATTTCCTCAGCCGGTGGCAGCAAGGTTTCTCCTGATTGTGTGAGTTTCAGCCCGCTTGCCGTTCTGTCAAATACTCTAGCTCCCAGAGTGGTTTCGAGGGACTTGATCGCCCGATGGACCGTGCCGTGGTTCACGCCAAGTTTTTCGGCGGCCTTGCGGAAACTTCCGCCCCGCTCGGCGGCAAGAAAAATTCGCAAGTGATCCCAGTCGACGTTGTTTTTCATAAGGAGCTCTGAAACGGACTTGAAATGGGGTGGTGAAGAAATGATCCAGTATTCCTGATTATGGGAATTCCGGATCTTAAATCAATCCACAAACCGGAGCTGTCCGGACGAAACTGAAGCCAGGGCGTTTTGTTAAGGATAAAACAGCTCCGCACTGGTGCCAACGTTAACAAGACGTTAATCTCTTCTTAAGAAACCATTAACTCTTGAGGGAAGGCACCATGAACACCGTTCTTAAGGGCGCCATGGCTGCAGTGGTATTGACCGCCGGTCTGGCCACATCCGCCTACGCTGGCGATACCACACGCATTCTGCATAACGAGCCGCATGGCGCGATTGTCACCAAGGAAGCCGGTGTTCTGGTTTTTCGTGGTCTCGCACCGACGCGGAAGGTGATTATCAATCCGGGCGGTAAAACACCACTGGAATTGCGTCAGACTGAAGTCAACGAAACCAATGTCGTTGTTGTTTCGCAAGATGATTATGTGCGGAACCTTGGCGCGAAGATCCTTCGCCTGAGGTAGGCTGACCGGGAATCAGGTTAGTACGTGAAAAGCAAAGGCATGGCGGCTGGTGATACCGGCCGCCTTTTACTTATCCGGACCTCAGTCACATCCGCATGCGTTTTGCTTCCGGATCGAATGGTGGGTCTGGAAGGATCGTTGCCTTGCGGAGTTCACCCAGAATTTCGATTTCAAATGCACCGGTCCTGATATCGTCAGAATACTCTGTTGGCACATAGCCCTGTGCCAGAGATTTCCGGACATAGTGTGCATAGCCACCAGATGTCACCCAACCGATCACTTCGCCGTCGTGCCAAATGGGCTCATCGCCCATGACATCTGCGTCCGCTGCATCGACTTCGAAGGCAACGCGCATGCGATTGGGGCCGTTTTCGAGTTCTTTCTGAGCTGCTTCCTTCCCAATGAAACTATCCTTTTTCAGCTTGACGAACCGTCCAAGGTCAGCCTCGAAAGCTCCATAGATCGGACGGAACTCGCGGAACCAAGTTCCGAAATTTTTCTCCAGGCGCAGGGCAAGCAGCGCACGCATGCCGAAGTTTCTGATGTCGAATTCATCGCCCGCGTTCATCAGAGTCATATAGACTTGGCGTTCATATTCCGGCGCCATCCAGATTTCATATCCAAGATCACCGGTGTAGCTGATCCGGTTGACTTTGCAGGGCGCATTGGCGACATCCATCGCGCGGAAGTCCATGAACCGAAATGTCTCGTTGGAAACATCGTCCACGGTGACTTTTGCAAGGACCTCCCGTGCCTTGGGCCCGGCAATCGAAAGCCCGACCCAACCAAGATTAATCGCCCGCAAACTGACGGACCCATCTTTCGGCATGTGCTGTTCAAACCAGCGCGTGTGATAGACCTCGGCCTGCGATGAGCCAAACATGTAGAACTTTTCGTGTGCTGCCCGAGCGATTGTGAAGTCACCAATCAGCTTGCCGTTTTCATTCAGCATTGGCGTCAGGATCAACCGCCCCAGTTTGGGCATGGTATTGGTCATCAGCTTCGACAGAAAGCTTTCTGCGCCTGGTCCTGAAATCTCGTATTTGGCAAAATTGGCGATCTCAGTGATACCGACACTTTCCCGAACAGCGCGGCATTCTTCCCCAATCGCTTCGAAATCATTAGAGCGGCGGAATGACACGACGTCTTCCTGTTTATCTCCCTTGGCCGCAAACCAGAGCGGGGTTTCCAGCCCCCAGCTGTCACCCATGACAGCGCCTTGCTCCAACATCTTGTCATAAAGTGGTGTCGTCTGGTGCGGGCGACCGGCTGGCAGTTCCTCGTTCGGAAAGCGAATGCGGAAACGGCGGCGGTAATTTTCCTGCACCTTCTTGTTTGTGTAGGAGAGCGTTGCCCAATCGCCAAAACGGGCAACATCCATACCCCAGATCTCGTAACCCGGGTCACCATCAACCATCCAGTTGGCCAGCGTCAGACCAACCCCGCCGCCCTGGCTAAAGCCCGCCATAACACCGCAAGCAACCCAGTAGTTGCGCAGACCTTTAACTGGCCCGACCAGTGGATTGCCATCCGGAGCGAAAGTGAATGGGCCATTGATGATCTGTTTTATTCCGGTGTTCTGCAGGGCGGGGAAGTGCTCGAAGCCAACTTGCAGCTCCGGCGCAATCCGGTCGAGATCCGGGGCGAGCAGTTCATGGCCGAAGTCCCAGGGAGTTTCCTTCGGGCTCCAGGGGCGGCAGTTTTGCTCGTAGGTTCCGAGCAACATGCCCCTGCCTTCCTGGCGGGTGTAGATCTCTCCGGCGAAATCGAGAATGCCGATCAGCTCCTTGCCTGTCGCCTCATTATGGGCGGTCACTTCAGGCATTTCGTCAGTCAACAGATACATATGCTCCATGGCGAGCACCGGCAGCTCCAGCCCGACCATGCGGCCACACTCGCGGGCCCATAGACCGCCAGCGTTGACGACATGTTCCGCTTGGATCGTGCCCTTATTGGTTATCACATCCCAAGCGCCGTCCGGTGTTTGAACCAACTCTTCGACTTTGGTGTGGCGATAGATCTCTGCTCCGTTGATGCGCGCGGCTTTTGCATAGGCGTGGGTGGTTCCGGAAGGATCGAGATGGCCTTCAATCGGATCCCACAATGCACCAATGAAATACTTCTCATCGAGCATCGGGAACATCTTCTTGGCTTCGGAGACTGAAATCAGTTCCAGATCCATGCCGAGATAACGGCCTTTGGCCTGTGTCAGTCGAAGAAAATCCATCCGCTCTGGTGTATCGGCCAGCATGACGCCGCCAGTCAGATGCAAGCCGCAGGACTGGCCGGAGATCTCTTCAAGTTCCTTGTAGAGATCAACCGTGTAACTTTGCAACTGCGCGACATTCGGATCACCGTTGAGCGTGTGAAAACCTCCCGCTGCATGCCAGGAAGATCCGGAGGTCAACTCGTCGCGTTCGACCAGAACGACATCTTTCCAACCCAGCTTGGTGAGGTGGTAAAGAACACTACAACCGACAACACCGCCACCAATCACGACGACCTGAGTATGGGATTTCATGGTTCTGGAACTCCGTGTTTTTTGTATTTGGGCGGTGTCAATTTCGGGCATTTTTTTAGAAAACTAGATGGCTAAAAATCTGTTGGCGCGCCACCCTCTTCCTTGCGCTTGGCGACGAATTCAGAAATCTCTTCGTCTATGGCTGGATCGAGGAAGGGCTGCTGATAGGAGTCCAACGCTTTTTTGTAGAGCAAATTGGCCTTGTCCATTGCAGTTGGACTGCCGGCTTCTGCCCATGTCTCATAGTTGCGCCAGTCTGAGACAATTGGAGCGTAAAATGCGTCCTTGTATCGGTCCTGTGTGTGCTGTGTTCCGAAGAAATGTCCGGCTGGGCCGACGTCCTTGATCGCATCCAGCGCCAATGCCTCTTCGGAGACATCAAGCGGCGTCAGGTACTCAGCGAGTTTTTGTAAAAGATCGATGTCTGTGATGAACTTCTCAAACCCGGCGCTGAGCCCGCCTTCAAGCCAGCCAGCTGCATGTTTGATGATATTGCCGCCACCATTGATAGCACCCCATTCCGACAAGGTTGTTTCAAGTGCTGCTTGATAGTCGACAGTGTTGGCGGCGCAGACACCTGAGGACCGGTAGGGCAGGTTATAGCGGCGGGCGAGCTGGCCACCGACAATCGCGGCTTTCATGTATTCCGGAGTGCCAAAGGCTGGCGCACCAGATTTCATGTCCACATTGGACGTGAAACCGCCATAGACCACAGGTGCACCTGGCCGCACGATCTGGGCAAAAGCGATGCCTGCCAGAGCTTCTGCATTCTGTAGCGCGAGTGCGCCGGCGATCGTCACAGGTGCCATGGCCCCGGCAAGAGTGAACGGTGTCACGATGCTGACCTGACCTGCCTTTGCCATCTCAATCAGGCCTTGCAGCATGGGTGTATCCAGCCGCAGCGGCGAGGAGGTGTTGATGACTGTGGCGACGCAAGGCGTGTTGGTGAAGTCTTCTCGCGACAGCCCATTGGCAATCCGGGTGATTTCCATACCGTCCAGATTGCGCTCGCGCCCGAGCGAATAGATATGGAACACCTTGTCGGTCAACCGGACCATGTCAGCAACGCAATCGAGGTGTCGCACCGAGGCATGGATATCGACCGGTTCGACCGGGTAACCCATAATGCAGTGGATGATATTGAAGAACTGGGAAAGCTTCAGGAAATTTCGGAAATCTTCCTGATTGCCGGGCCGTCTGCCGTTGTCCCTGTCGACCGCATTTGGCGCACTGGCAACACATGAAAACGCAATGGCATCGCCGCCGATACTTAAATCATGCGCCCGGTTGCGGGCTTGCATGGTGAACTCGGTTGGTGCTTTCGAAACAAGCTCTTCCACCATTGTCCGATCCATGCGAACGCGATCATCTCCGGGGGTAATGTCCGCTCCTGCAGCCTTGAGTAGGGCGCGAGCGTCTTCATGCAGAATGTCGATGCCGATCTCTTCCAGGATTCGCATCGACGCATCGTGAATAGCGTCCAGTTCATCCGCCGAAACCGCCTCAATCGGCTTGAAGATATGCCGCGGCTGTTTGAAGGGCTTTTGTGGAAACGGATTTGGTGTTGCTTTTTCACCGCCACCCCTCCGCCGCCTGCCTCGTCGGGCAGGAGCCGGGGTGTCAATTTGGGTAGCGTCAGATTGGTCTATCATTTCAATCGCCTTGTGTTGCCGGAGGCAGAAGGCTGAAACGCTGAGCGAGCGAATGACCCCTGCAAGTGAACTTGCGTGCTTGAAGCTTAGCGGGTCGACTGGTTTTTACAGGCTATCTGGGAGCGACGGCCTTTACCCTGTCTGCGACATTCGCCTCCGTAAATCAGCGATGAGTTTGGTCTTGTCCGAACCAGGTCTTGACGGATGACATCGTTACAGCGATCAAGGAGCTTGAAGCGATTTTTCAAGGGGTTGCGTGACTGACCGGCTAACAGATGCAATGCTGCTGGACTATTTGTTCGGACGCCAACCATTCGGGGATTTGAGCGCCGCTCAACTCAAACCGTTGCCGAGTTCCTATACGCACAGGTTTTGGCGTCTGGAGGTCCGGGATCGGATTTTTGTCATCAAGGAATATTTCCCGGGGCTTGAAAACAATCCGCTCTATCCGACCCAGCCGGATCAGGAAGCAGCAGCTTTGAGTGTGCTGGAACCCTTCCATCTTGCGCCGCGGCTCGAGAGCTTTTTGACCAGCCCGGTCGGAACACCCCTGGTGGTCTATGGCTATGAGCCCGGTAAAGAAGCTGAAATCGATGTCCGCGATGCGGCACTTCTGGTCGGCCAGCTTTCAGCGCTGAAATTGACACCCTCCAGCCAAAAGACCGTTCCCGCCGGGTACAGTCAGGTTCTGGCGCACGGTGATGACATTCTGGCGGAGATTCCGGACAGTCGCAGGGCTGCGAACCTGAAGCGTCTTCGGCCGGTAGATGGCGCTGCGACCGAGCATGCAATCGATCCGGTTTTGATCCATCGCAGCCTATGTCTCGGAACTGTTCAGACAACTCGCGATGGCCCGAAACTGATCGATTGGCAATATGCTGGTCTGGGTGATCCGGTTGAGGATCTGGTGTGTTTTCTGTCGCCCGGTCTGTTGACGCTTTATGGATTGAAACCGCTGGTTCTCTATGCGGAGGACCTGTTTCTGGACCACTATCCGGATCAGCTGATTGTCGACCGATTTCTGGAGCAACGTGCCGCGTATCACTGGCGACTGGCCGCTTATTGCCTCTACCGGCACGAAACCCTGGTCCATTCCAACGCCCCGGCAGCCCGCGCTTGTGGAAAAGCATTGGAAGAAGAAGTTGATCTGTTATTGCGATTGCGTGGTAAATAGCCTCGGCCACTTTCGTCCGGAGGAAACTACGATCCCCTTTGTTGTGCGAGAATTTTTTGGCGCGCGCGGACTTCTGAGGCTAGTTTCTACTGTATTGAATTAGGTGCATTTTTCCAATATCTCATCCACGACTGTTGCAAGTGGCGCAGTGGCATCAATTATAATGGCACCATTCGGAAACTCTTCCTTTGTTGCGTGCAGCTGCCGAATGAATTCTCGTTCGGCAGGTTTTCCGCCCCATTCAGTATCTGGTCTCTCTGCAAGCCGTTTGTTCAACGTGTCCAGATCGATCTCAAGAACAAAAATCCGATCGAACATATCAATGAATGTGTGCAAATTTCTCGAGCCGCCGCAGAAGAAAGATGCAGCATTGCTCCGGTCTGTCGTGAGTGCCCTGAACTGATCCATGTTCCAGATATGGTTTTCGTGAGTAAATCCACTTACTGGCTGCCCAGTGACTGGGTCGCCTTGATATGCCAATTCGGTGTCGCCGTTGATGGAATGATAACCGCGCCGTCGCAGTTCATGGCAGACCGATGTCTTGCCAGTGCCAGAAACACCTTCGATCAAATAATTCCTGATACCCATATGCTGTTTTTACCAGATTCTGTCTGACTGAGCTCGGCAATCACGAAGTTCCTGTGCCGTGATTGTCGAGTATTTGCGGTCTAGGTTCCGGTGTAGCGGGGAGCCCGGTGTTCTATCCAGGCACCCAGACCCTCATGAACATCGTGCGTAGCAGCCATGCGGGCGAATTGTTCGCGCTCGATCAGCAGACCTTCTTCTATCGTGGTGTTAACTCCTCGGGTTACAGCAGTGATGATCCGGGAGGCGGCGAGCGGCGAATGGCGAATAATTCGTTCTGCCATCTCAAAGGCTTCTGACAACAATTGGTCATGCGGAACGACCTTGTTGATCAGCCCCATCTCATAAGCGCGCTGCGGCGTGAACGTGTCACCGGTCAACAGCAATTCGAGGGCCCGTTTTCGACCCGCCAACCTTGGTAATCGCTGTGTGCCACCGAATGTCGGCGGAATTCCAATATTGATTTCCGGTTTGGCAAAGATCGCCCGCTCGCTCGCAACTGCCAGATGAACTGCTTCGGTGATTTCGCAGCCGCCGCCAAAGGCGATGCCGTTGACAGCGGCGATAATTGGTTTTGGAAAAGACTCCAGCCGCGCTGTCATGGCCTGGCCGCGTTTGCAGAAGTCTTTGACGGCAATGTCGATGCCAGCTTTGATGCTTTGGGCAAATTCATGAATATCGCCACCTGCGGAAAAGGCTCTGTCGCCTGCACCGGTGATAACAACAGCCTGAATGGCGGTGTTGGTTTCTATAGTGTCCAGCAACTCCAGCAACCGGTCATTGGTCGCATAATTGAGAGCATTCAGCTTCTCCGGTCGGTTCAGCGTAAGCAGGGCGATCACGCCATTCGTTTCGATTTTTATCAGGTCTGACATGCAAATCTCCAGTTGATGCGGAGACCATAACCAGCGACCAAATTGACGTACACTCACTGATGAGTATACATAACTTGAATGGATGATACCCGCTCGGCAAAAGACCGCATTCTGGATGCTGCAAATCGCCTGTTTTATAGCGAAGGCATTCGTGCGGTGAGTGTCGATGCCATCTCGGCAAAGGCCGGTATTACCAAAAAGACAGTCTATTACCATTTCAAGAGCAAGGACGATCTGATCGAAGCCTATCTGGTATCTCGAGATCAGCCGAACCTTGCGATTTATAAACAGTGGTTTGATGAGGCCGATGGCGATCTGGCTAGCAAGGTCGAAGCCATGTTCGTGAATCTGGCGCATTCCGCCCGTCATCCAAAATGGAAAGGATGCGGATTTCTGCGAACTGCTGCCGAACTTGCCAATATGCCAGGACATCCTGCGGTCAAGGTTGGCGCGGCGCACAAGAAGAGATTCGAAGCCTGGCTGTCCGCTGAATTCACTGACCGGGAGATCGACAATCCGGATGAATTGGCGCGGCATGTCGTCTTGCTGATGGACGGGGCATTTTCAACAGTGCTGGTTCATCGCGATCCGGCTTATGTTGACTCTGCCGGACGGGCCGCAAGACTGATCGTTGCAAACGCTGCTTAAATGGCCTGCGGGTCCGCAGAGAAATAATCCGTGCACTTCCATCTTCTGTTCAAGATGTCTTCTTTGCTGATGTGAGGCTAACCGAGCATCTTGTCGCAGTTGCTGCAAATCATTGCGGTCGTCATAATTCTGGCTCAGTCTTGAAGCGAATTTGATGCCGTTCTCACGTTAGCCATAACCAGGTGGCTAAGCGTGCACACCAGTTCAACAGGCGTTGAAATGACCAAGACCATTGCAAAACAACATCCTGACACGTCCAATATGTCTCCAGCAAAAGTGGCGTCACCTCTTCCTGGATTGATAGAGCCGCAGGTTGGGTACAGCGCGAACCATCCGCATCACAAACTTGACCGCGGTGCACGCGCTGCCACGGCCCGGCTCAGCGGCGGTGTCTCCATTCATGCCATGATGCAGGCCTGGACTGATTGGACGCAACATCTTGGGCAGTCGCCGGGCCGTCAACTGGAACTTCTCGAGCACGCGCAGGCAGATGCCGTAAAGCTGATGAGCTATGCCGCCGACACAACCGGGAAAGTACCGCCTCCGTTTGCTCCCAGAAAACACGATCACCGGTTTGATGATCCGAACTGGCAGAAAGCACCCTTTGATTTATGGAAACAGGGTTTCCTCGCGCTTCAGGATTTCTGGGACTCTGCAACCGATCAAACCCGCGGCCTCAGACCGGAAGCCGCAGAGCGGACCCGTTTCCTGGCCCGGCAATCTCTTGATCTTATTTCGCCTTCGAATTTTCCCTGGTTCAATCCGGAAATTATCAGCGAGACGGTCCGGACCGGCGGTGCCAATCTGACAACCGGAACCGCGCATTTCATGCATGACTACATGCAGACGCTGTCGCAGACACCGGACCCGCAGCCGGAGGGCTATAGAGTTGGAGAGGACCTTGCCTGCACACCGGGTCAGGTTGTTTTTCGCAACGATCTGTTCGAACTGATCCAATATACGCCGCAGACCGAGACCGTACAGGCCGAACCGATCCTGATCGTCCCGGCCTGGATCATGAAGTATTATGTGCTCGACCTTGCACCGAATAACTCGATGGTGAACTACCTCGTCGGACAAGGCTTCACTGTCTTCATGGTATCCTGGTGCAATCCGACTGCAGATCAGGCCGACTTGTCTTTGGAGGACTATCGCCTACGTGGGGTGATGGCGGCGATTGATACCATCAACTCCATTCTGCCGGAGAAAAATATTCACTCGGTGGGTTATTGCCTCGGCGGCACAATTCTGGCGATTGCGGCAGCGACTATGGCAAGGGACAATGATGAACGCCTGGCTTCAATCACGCTAATTGCCGCGCAAGTAGATTTTGCGGATGCAGGCGAATTGCTGCTGTTCCTGGATGAAGCTCAGGTGGCGTTGCTGGAAGACATGATGTGGGATCAGGGTTATCTGGACCGTCCACAAATGGCTCGGGCATTTTCCATTATACGCGCTGAAGATCTGATCTATTCCAGATCCGTGCGACGGTACTTCCTCGGAAAGGAAGATCAACCGACAGATCTTGGTGTCTGGGTGGACGACACGACCCGGATGCCTGCCCGAATGCATTCAGAATACCTACGCGGCCTGTTCCTGGAGAACCGACTGACAGCAGGTCGCTACGCTGTTGAGGGTCGGGTTATTGCGTTGAAAGACATTTCAACCCCAATGTTCGTGGTTGCGACCGAGACTGACCACATCGCGCCCTGGAAGTCAGTCTACAAGACCAGACTGTTTACCGATTGCGATCTGACATTCGTACTGACCAGCGGCGGCCATAACACCGGTATTGTCAACGAACCGGGAAATACACGGCGGCACTATCATATCTCTCATCGTCCTGCCGGTGCGCTCTATAGGGGGCCTGATCACTGGCTCGAACAGCAGACTGAAAAGTCTGGATCCTGGTGGCCGGATTGGGAGAACTGGCTGGAAAACAAAAGCAGTGATTTGGTGCCTGCTCGGGCGATCAGAAAAAGCAGTACAAAGTCTAAAGAGGCCCCGGCCCCTGGAACCTATGTGTTCCAGACCTGACAATAGGGCGGTATCAAACTCGGATACTACTGTTCTGGCGTAAAAATGCTCTCCGAAAGTGTTTTGTCGAGCCGTTTAGTTACTCAAAGCGGCGAGCGAGCGGAACAAACACCATCATGAGAACAAGCATGATGACACCGTAGACAGCGGCGGGCAAGGAGAACGCGTTGAAACCGGCGGTTCCTCCAACAAGAAGCGCTGCCAGGGTTATGCCGAGTGTTGAGTTCTGAAGACCGGTTTCAATCGCAATCGTTTTCGCTTCCCTGACTTCGAGCCCTGCCACTTTGGAAACCAGAAGTCCCAGAACCGTGAGAACTGTGGCAAGAGCAAAAAGTGCCATGCCGAGTTTCTGAAAATTCTCGATCAATACCGACCAGCTGATGGCCAGAATGGCAGCCACCACGACCAAAAACAGAATTGCGGCTATGCGCGCGATTGTTGGCTCAGCTTTGCCCATTGATGTTGGAAACTTTGCGCGAACCAGGAGACCGATCAACGTCGGTACCACTGTCAGCAAGAACGTCATCAGCGCCGTTTTGAATATGCTGATCTGGCCGGCTTCGGCGCCAAGAAAGTACTGAAAGGAAAAACCCAAAATCAGAGGAATTGTCAAAACACATATGAGGTTGGCTACAGCTGTAAGTGATACCGAAAGCGCTACATCGCCGTGTGCATAGCGGGAAATGGCGTTGCTGGTCACCCCGCCCGGGCAGGCCGACAATATCATGAAACCGATAGCGAATTCCCCCGAGATCCCGAACGCCAAAACAAGCCCGAACGTTATAATCGGCAGCAGAATAACCTGGCAAAACAATCCCACCGCAAAAGCCAGTGGTTGGCGCAGAACTCTCGTGAAATCTTCGCTCCTGAGAGCAAGCCCCAGCGAAAACATTATGAAAACAAGCGAAAGTGGAAGAAAAACACTTAGAAAAATATTCACGTAGGCCTCTAGTCGGTCGCAATAAATTCATGACTGTTTGAGGCGGGATTACCCGTTAGTTCTGACAAAAAATCAAGTCCTTAACTTGGGAACGCTTGTAGACCCAAATCTCTGGAGATCGTTCAGATGATTTGTTTTTCGATGTCTATCGGTTGTGTGTCAAAAAGCGTGGCTGACGATGGCACAGGTGTGTCGGGCAAAAATGGGTGTGGCAGTCTGCTAGCTGCGACCGGGTAAATGTCGTCGTTCAATTCACCTATTTAACCGGGCCTTTTCCCGGTCCATAACTGTCAGTACAGAACTGACCAGAGAGACTGAAAACGGCACAAAATACGTCAGCACAATCTTGAAAAGACCAGTGCCATCGAGAGTGCCATCCAGCATCTTATCGCCGTGATTGATAAGACCAAGGAGGGTGCCGACAATGGCAGCGATGATAGTGGCGCGTCTCAGCACCGGTTTGCTGAGTGTGGCTTCAAGGACGACTGTCTGTAACATGGAGCGCACCTACGAAATTTTCCTGTTGATTCAATAAGGGCATTGCGAGTTTAGATCGCAAGGGGATCACGTGCAGTCTCGCAAAATCGTCAGCAAAAGTTGTTTAATTTGAGCAGGCCTTCTTGTGCAGCTCAATTTCCTTCTAGCTGGTGAGATAATTTCACTCTTAGCGGAAATTTCGATGAGGTGCGCACCTCATTCATTCTGATTTGCATCGACAGGATTGCCGATCACTGAATGGTCCGCTATCACCGCAAAACCAAATTTTACAAATCGATTGAAGAGAGGCGTTTTCATGGTTGAGGCAGCAGCGGCGACGGCGGAAGTTGGACTTATCGGGCTCGGCACGATGGGCGGAAATCTCGCGCTCAACATTGCTGAAAACGGCTTTCAGATCGCAGTGTTCAACCGGACGGCCGAAAAGACCGACCAGTTCATGGCCAAGGCCGGTGACTTGTCGGGCAAGCTGGTGCCATCGAAAACGCTCGCCGACTTTGTTGCGTCCATCAAATCGCCCCGTGCGGTGATCCTGATGGTTCAGGCCGGTGACGCTGTCGATGCGCAGATCGAAGCCTTGCGCCCTCTGCTGGACCCAGAAGACCTGATCATTGATGCTGGCAACGCCAACTATCACGACACCAATCGCCGCGCCAAAGAGGCCGATGAGAAGGGCCCGCGCTTTATGGGCATTGGTGTCTCCGGTGGTGAAGAAGGGGCACGGTTCGGACCGTCCATCATGGGCGGTGGTGCAAAAGATGCGTGGGATCAGGTTGGTCATATTCTGGAAGCCATCTCGGCCAAACATGAGAGCGAGCCATGCGCCGCCTACCTTGGAGAGGCCGGTGCCGGGCATCTGGTGAAGACGGTCCACAACGGCATTGAATATGCCGATATGCAGATGATCGCCGAAGTTTATGGCGTGCTGCGGGACGGTTTCAAAATGTCATCTGCCGACATTGGTAATGTTTTTGAAAAATGGAACGGCGGCATTCTCCAGTCCTACCTGATCGAGATTTCCTACAAGGTCGCCAAGACGTCTGATCCGGACAGCGGCAACCCGATGCTGGATATCATTCTGGACAAGGCGGGCCAGAAGGGGACAGGCCGTTGGACCGCTATTGAAGCACTGATGTTGGGTACACCGGCCAGCGCGATTGAGGCGGCGGTTGCCGCCCGCAACATGTCCGCCCGTCTGGATGAGCGCAAGGCCGGAGAGGCGGAGTTTGGTTCCGCACCAAGCGAGATGGACCGCGAACTGGTCACCATTGATGCGCTGGAAGCTGCCCTCGTCGCCGGTAAGATCATCTGTTATGCGCAAGGCTTTGGCCTGATTCTGGAAGCGGCCAAGCAATATGGCTGGGCCATGCCTCTGCCCAAGATCGCCCAGATCTGGCGGCAGGGCTGCATTATTCGCTCTGCCATGCTGAACGATATGTCGGCCGCTTTGGCCGATGATGACGAGCGTAACCTGATGCTGGCGCCATTCTTCTCGGAAAAGCTGAAAGAGACCGAGATGATGCTGCGCCAGGTCGTGGCCCAGGCTGCTCTGCATGGTCTGCCGGTTCCTGCACTCTCAGCCGCATTGTCCTATTTCGACATCATGCGCACAGAACGCTCGACCGCTAACATGTTGCAAGGCCAGCGTGACTTCTTCGGCGCTCACGGTTTTGAACGGACTGACAAGGACGGCAGCGGTTACCATGGCCCATGGGCGATGGGCTGAGCCAAGTCTCAAACGTTAAAGTGGTATTGAAAAGGCCGAGGTAACCCGGCCTTTTTCGTTCAGGAATTCTTTGTTCAAAGACGGTAAGTCATTTGAAACCACGAATGTTAGTAGATTCACGTTGTTCGGATCCGGTACCCTCAGATGTTTGACAACGGGTTGTCCGGTAGCGGTCCATAAATGTCCGGCATGGTAGTGACCGCGAGAATACCGTGTCAAAATCGTTGCTGTGGGAAACGGACTGACTCTTTTTCAGAAGGAAATTTCCATGAAAATCATAGGCATGACTCTCGCCCTTTGCATGTCGACTGTGCCAGCTGTTGCCGAAGACAAACTGCTTTCCGAAATCCTGGAATTCACGTCGGAGATTTATTACCTCGACACCGGTGTTCCCGGGCTGGTTATAGGTGCTGTCCGGGGTGGAGAAACTGCGGTCTTCGGTATCGGTGAGACCAAAAAAGGCAGCGGCCAAGCCCCGAATGGCGATACGGCGATCGGGGTCGGCTCTATAACCAAATCCTTCACAGGCCTTTCCCTTGCGCATTTGGCTGCCGCCGGAACTGTTGCGCTCACGGATCCCGTCGGCCCGCTGATTGACCTTGTGGGCAAGTTTCCTGAACGCGATGGCCACCAGATACGGTTGGTCGATCTGGCCACACATGCAAGTGGATTGCCGCGCGAACTGGAACCTGTTGAGGGGGCGGACAAATACAGCGATGGATCTTTCGCTGCAAATCTGAGGGATGATGAGTTGCTATTCACACCCGGAACCGGGCTTCTTTATTCCAACGTCGGTTTTGACGTGCTGGCAATGGCCTTGGGTCAAGCGGCAGACAAACCGTATGAAGAACTGTTGGGAGAAACTGTGCTCGGCCCACTCGGAATGACTGCATCGGGATATGAGCGGCCAACAGGCGACAATGTCTCGATTGGTCACGACTGGAACGGCAACGAGATGGACGCAGGAGACCCGATCCCGAACAGATCAGGCGCGTCCCAGCTCTATACTACAACCAATGATATGCTGAAGTACTTGCAGTGGAACCTCGACCGCTTTGGCAATGAAGGAAAAGAAGCCCGCGCGATAAGCCATGCGGCCTGGGCAATGCGGGATGGACAAAATCCTGTCTATGGTCTGGATGAGTCCGGTCATATGGATGCCATGGGCCTTGGTTGGGTTATCATGATGCCGGAAGGTGACCGGCCACTGATCATTCAAAAGGCCGGTGGTACTCATGGGGTGCTAAGCTATCTTGCTTTTGCGCCGACGCGCGGCGTTGGTGTCTTCATGTCGATCAACCAGTTCAACTTTTCCGCCGGTATGGAAATGGCGCATGTTGTCAACGACCTGATCGCTACACTGGCTCCCCGCTGAGGTCAGGCACCTCATAACCTCGAATTGGTAAGGCCGGGGAGACCCGGCCTTTTTTTGTTGGAGAATCAATCCAATCCGGAACTATAATCCGCTGTCCTGCCATTGCTCCGGCCTGAGCAATCTGTTGCATTGACCGGTGTTGATCCAACATCAGTGTTGAAACATGACCACATTTGCTCTTGCAGTTTTCTTTCTGATCATCACGCCTGGCCCTGGTGTTCTCTCTGTGGCTGGAGTCGGGTCCGCGTTCGGTTTCAAACCGGGTGCGCGCTATATCGGTGGTTTGTTTGTCGGTACGAACCTAGTTGCTCTGGCTGTCGTTTCAGGAATGGCGACGGTCATCTTGGCGAATGAGAACATCCGGTTGGTCCTGCTGATCGCTTCGATTGTATATCTCGTCTATCTGGCCTCAAAAATCGCTTTTGCGGGATCCAGAATAGCGTTTCGGGAAGCACCGAAAGCGCCCGGGTTCTGGGACGGGATCATTCTGCAGCTGGTTAATCCGAAGGCCTATGCCGTGAACACGACACTATTGACCGGTTTTGCCTTTTGGCCGGAGAGCCTGATCACAGAGACAGCGCTCAAGCTTCTGATCATGAACATGATCTGGGTGCCCATCCATTTTGTCTGGCTCTATGCAGGGATGACCCTGCACCGGCTGAACCTTGCGCCGCACGTCCAGCGCCGTGTGAACATCGCCATGGCCTTGTCGATGTTGATGGTGGTGGCACTGGCGTTGCTGGCGCCTAAATAGACGGGCCTATCTAAGCGCGGTCGCAATGTCTTGCCAGATTTTCAAAGTGTCGTGACTGTCTGACGGTTTGCCTGCGCGGCGGAACCAGTATCCGGCGTTACTGTGATCGCCTTCGATCAGATGGCACAGGGCGTGGACCCAATCGTGCGTCTTTTCACCTTCCGCATCCTGACAAATATTGTGTGCCTTCTCCCACTCGGCCCCGAGCTTCATGTCGCCTTTTTTCAGCCACCAGAGCGCTTTCAAGGGTGTCGAAAAATCATCTGGTGGTGTGGCAGTCGATACATCCATTTGTGCCTGATCAGACATGAAAAGTTCCTTTTCAAGTTTGCAGCGTTAACAACATGTAGACCTGCATTAATCTCGTGCAAGGCGTACTGAACCGCATAATTCAAACCTTGTGATGTTTTCTCAAAAGTTCAATTACAAAGGAACAAGAGAAATTCGCACAATTGGGAGCGTTGCATGAAAATCGAGGCTGTAGAGACGTTACGCCTTGGCGATCATCCAAACCTTCTTTGGGTTCGTCTACATACCAGTGATGGCGTGACCGGCCTCGGCGAGACGTATTTTGGTGCAGGCCCGAGCGAAGCGGATGTTCATGATCGTATTGCGCCGCTGATCCTTGGACAAGACGCATCTCGCATTGAATATCTGAATATGAAGATGCAGCCTTATGTCGGATATTCCGGCAGCGGCGCTGAAGTTCGTGCTCTTGCCGCTGTAGACGTTGCGCTTTGGGATCTAGCCGCGAAATCTGCGGGCAAACCCTTGTGTGACCTGCTCGGCGGACGTACGCGAGATCAAATTCAAGTCTACAATACCTGTGCTGGCCCCAGTTATGTATCCAAGACGTCGGCGGTGAGACCGGATAATTTTGGGACAGGGGCACAGCAATTCGCTGCGCCAAAATATGAAGATCTGGAAGCGTTCCTGAACCATCCGGAAGACCTTGCAGCCTCGCTGATGGAAATGGGGATCTTCTCCATGAAAATCTGGCCGCTGGATCTGGCTACTGGAGCAGTCGATGGGGCAGACATTTCAACAGTGGATCTGAAAAAAGGCGTTCAACCCTTTGAAAGGATCCGCAAGGCGCATGGTGACAAAATGCGCCTGAAAGCAGAACTGCACGGGTTGTGGAGCCTTAATGCAGCAAAGAAAATTGCCGCTGCGCTGGAGCCGCTGGATATGGACTGGATCGAAGACCCGGTCTGGATGGACCGCACCCGCGAAGTCGGTGAGCTTGGCCGGGCAACCAAAGCGCCCCTTGCTGGCGGTGAAACGCTGGCAAGCCTCGGTCAGTTCAAGGCTCTCATTGATGAGGGCAACATTGCAACGCCAATCATGGACATCACCTGGGCCGGTGGCGTGACCGCTGCGCGAAAGGTTGCTGCGCTTGCGGAAGCCCGATCCCGTCCGATCGCTTTTCACGATTGTTCGGGTCCGGTTACTCTGGCTGTCTCGACGCATCTGGCGCTGAGCCTTCGCAATGTCAGAGAACAGGAAATCGCACGTGGTTTCTATTTCAACTGGTATCAGAATCTTGTCGATCAGTTGCCACCATTGAAAAATGGTATGATCACGGTGACAGATCGTCCGGGTCTCGGAATGGATCTCCTGCCCGATGTGACTGATCGCCCAGATGTCATTCACCGCATTTCGAAACTGGATTAGTTGCAGTCTGACATTCCTGGCGCCATGTTTGTCTCTTTGTCCTTCGCTCACGCGAGTGTGAAGCGGGGTGTATAGGTTCTGTTAAGCGCCTTCGGTAAACTGGTGCAATGTTTCGGATTCTGATCGTCATCGGACTTTTATTCGCCACTGCAAGCCAGGGGTTTGCGCGCAAGGTCGACGTGTCTGTTGCTGATCCGACCGAACAGGTGATCGCCACGACACTCTTAGGCGAACTTGCGGCACCGACATGCTGTGACGAAAAACCGGTCATTGAAAGCAAATCGACCTATTGCAAATCCGACTGCAAGGGCGTGATTTCGACGGGCTTGAACGAGCCGCTCAAAACCTCGCAGGCGCCGGATGGGGCTTCCTATTCTGTTCGTCATTCCATCATAGGCTACGTGGAACACGGTCCTCCCAAACGCTGAATTTCATTCCGGCGGATCCCGAAATCCGTCCAAATTTCAATGAAATTCAGGAGAAATCCCGTGCTTACCAAACGAGACTTGCTGATTGGGAGTGCAGCCGCACTTGCCGCTGCGCATCCATTTGCAGCGCAAGCCCATCACACCAAGAAATACAAGAACTTCAAAGTCGCCCCGCAGTTTGAACCGCAAACCGTGCGTTATTCGTTCAAATACGCCCCGGGTACAATCGTGGTCGATCCAAAGAACCACTACCTCTACCTGATAGGTCGCTGGGGCAAGGCCCGGCGTTACGGTGTCGGTGTCGGCCGTGCAGGCCTCGCTTTCAAAGGTGGCGCCACAGTTGATCGCAAGGCTGAATGGCCAAGCTGGACACCGACCAAAAACATGATCCGTCGTGAACCGGGCAAATACGCCAAATACGCTGGTGGTGTTCCGGGCGGCAAGAACAACCCGCTCGGAGCTCGCGCGTTGTATCTCTATAAAGGCGGCCGCGATACCTACTACCGGATCCACGGAACTACCCAGCCGAAATCGATTGGCCGGTCTGTTTCGAACGGATGTATCCGCATGATCAACGATCATGTCATCGACCTCTACAATCGAGTTCCGCTTGGAACCCAGGTTGTGGTGCTTTAACGGGCGAGCTGGATACATCTGAAATGCAAAGAAACGTGACTCGGCGGCAGGTCCTGTCCGGCGGATTAGGTGCGGCTGGCCTGGTGCTGGCCGGCTGTTCTCCGTCGCGGCAAGCACCTGCTCCACAACCGGTCCAGCCACAGGCCGATCAGAGCTTCCTGCTGAATTATGGCCCGCGCCCGCAGGAGCAATTTCCGCTGCCGGCGATTGATCCCAGAATACTGAAGCCGGAGTTCCGTCGCCAGCGAGTGTCTTACCCGTCTCCGGAAGAAGACGGCACACTGGTGGTCGATACCGGCAGTTATTATCTCTATCTGGTGGAGCCGAGTGGAACGGCCATGAGGTATGGGGTTGGTCTTGGACGGCAAGGGTTCGAGTGGTCCGGACGGGCACGTGTTGCCTGGAAACGGCCCTGGCCAACCTGGACACCGCCTGCCGAGATGATCGCCCGAGAACCGTCATTGGCAAAATACAGCGCCAAAAACGGTGGCATGAAACCGGGGATCGGCAATCCGCTCGGGGCTCGAGCGCTCTACATTTTCCAGGGCAATGTCGACACGCTCTACCGATTGCATGGCACCAACGAGCCGCATTCAATCGGCAAGGCCGTGTCCTCCGGGTGCGTTCGCCTGATCAATCAGGACGTTGTCGATCTTTATGACCGTGTCCGTTCAGGCGCCAAGATCGTCGTCACATGACTGATGGACCCGCATGTCAGACCAAACTCAAGAACATACAAGTAGGTGAATTATGAGAAAGCAAAGGAAGTCCCGGAAATCTGCAGGCAAAGCTGCCAAACAGAATGTTTCTACCACCGGGGACACACCATCCTCCGGTCGCCGAAGTTTTCTGCGGCTCGCGCGCAATCTCGCGATTGGTGCCGGGGTCGTTGGCGGAAGCGGCTATGTGTTGGCCAATAGCGTTATCAGCACCATGAACGAACATGATCTGACGCGTGTTGGAAATGGCAAGCCGACGATCGTACAGATCCATGACCCTAATTGTTCCATGTGCCTTGCCCTGCAGAAAGAAACCCGCAAGGCGCTGGACGAATTTCAGGATGGTAGGCTGGATTACGTCGTGGCCAATATCCGCTCGGCGAAGGGCAAGGCATTTGCCAATCGTTATGGTGTTCAGCATGTCACGCTGATTCTGTTTGACGGCAATGGCGACCTTCAGGAAATCCTGCAGGGGCAACGTGGTTCGTATGAACTCAGGGCGGAGTTTTCCAAGCTTTTAGCTGGCTAAGAAAATGACCGATACCAACTCTCGTCGGCTCTTTTTACAGGGTAGGCAGGGTTGCGGATTGCGGAAGGGGTCATGTCCAGGTCATGGCAGGACAAATGAGGAGCGCACGCCTCGATGTACCTTCCGCAGTCATCGCGCACTTGGCGCGGGATCCAATGGCGCTGGTAATCTCTGCAATTGGCAAGGGATTTGAGGTGCTGCTGTTCATCTCAAATCACTTTGGTCGATGTGGCGACCGGCATTGGCTCCGATCAAGTCGGGATGACTTCAAAGGGGATGAAAAGTCTCACCACACCCGCAGCCGTCATTGCACGGCTTGACCTTGCGCTCCATACTGTTTTCTCCCCACCCGGTCAGCATCTCTTGGACCCCGCCAAAGCATCAGCCAGCACAAAACCCGCCGCATGGTCTCCCATCGGCGTTTGGCTGTTGAATTCCCTTGAGAGCCAAGGGAGTGGCGAGACGCATCAGGCTTTACCTGCGCATCAGATAGATTTTTGTGTTTCTTCGGCAAAGACAGTCACGCCTCGCCCGGGCTTTTTTATGCGTCCGGTGGCACCTGATCCGGCCAGGCCATGGCATTTGGTTTGTCAATCCGCTGCCGCAGCCGGCCCAACCGGGAGGCTCCGATGCTCTGGCTACACAGTCACCGACCGCCCATCCACGCCGAACCCCGAACAGATTGCGTTACCACCTGCCGTGAGCCCACGCCCGGTCCGCTCCCTTTCGCGGGACGG
>JBDWQP010000004.1:0-216356 GCA_039986495.1 Roseibium sp.
TGCGTTACCACCTGCCGTGAGCCCACGCCCGGTCCGCTCCCTTTCGCGGGACGGTCCCCCGAAAAGCCCGTTGAGCGGACACGAGGAGATTATACGGCAGGTTTGAGGGGGCGTGGATAAGATTTGTGAATGTCAGGGGGACAATCCGGTCAATCGAGTCAGTTAACGAACCGTCGCCTTGGCGAGATCAACAAAGGCACGAAGCCGACGTGTCATGTGTTTTTTACTTCGGTAGTTGAGCGAATAGGACGGCAATGAGGGCACCTGTCCGGGCAGTACGTTCACCAATGTGCCATCGGCCAAATGGTCGGTGACCACCTCTGTGTAAACATACGCCAACCCAAGTCCCTTTGCTGCATAGGACACGAGCGAACGCAGATCGTTGGCGATCATGCGTGGTTTTGGCATGAGGCTGTAGGACCCTTGCTCACCCTCAAAGACCCAGGGGGCAAGCCGGTCTCCGCTGCCAAAGGCAAAACAGATGCCGTCATGGTGCAGGATGTCCTGGGGGATGTCAGGGGCACTCTTGCCGTTGAGGTATTCTGGCGAGGCAACAATCGCCATTTTGAGCTGGGGACCGATGGGCAAAGCATGTGTGTCCGCTTCCAGCAGTGTGTTGGAGCGAATGGCGGCGTCGACCCGGGACTCCAGCAAATCTACTTTCTGGTCATTGTAGATGAGTTCGACTGTCACGTCTGGGTAGATTGATGCAAACCTTGCAACAAGATCATCAAGGAAAAAGGCGCCGGCGCTATAGGGGGCTGTCAACTTGAGCCTGCCGGACACCTTGTCTTTTTGGTCTTCCAGTCCCTGAACGGCTGCTTCCAGTTCATTGATGGCAGGCAGGCTGCGCGCATAAAGCTGTTCGCCAATCGGCGTCAGGACGACAGACCGTGTTGAGCGGTCGAACAGCCTGACTCCAAGGCGGTCCTCAAACCGTTGAACTGCCTCGCTGACGGAACCGGGTTTGAGTTTCAGGTTCTGGGCAGCAGCCCGAAACCCGTTTGCACGGGCGACCTCTACAAACACCGACATGTCGCTCAGTTGATTGCGTTTCATTGTTCGTTATATCGATCAGTATGTAAGGAAAGAAGGTATATTTCTTACAATAACATGTCTTTAAGGTCTCTGGCAAGGCGGAGCTGACCTGGTCAACGCCTTGCAACCCCGATCAGGAGATCTGAAATGAGCGATATTGAAAATGTTAAAACTGCCTTGGGCGAGTGGCTCAAAGGTCTTGATAGCGGCGATCTTGAGCGTATGGTCCGGACCTGTGATCCTGATGTTGTGATCTGCAACGAATACCAGCCAACCACGGTCGGCATTCAGGCTGTTCGCGGCAAATATGGCCCGCGAATTGCGGCCAATACCTTCAAGTCTGGCTTTGATATCGAGCATATCAAGGTCTATGGCGATCTCGCCGTGCTGGTCGGTCGGTTTTCGGTTGAAGCCACACACAAGGACAGCGGTGAAGCTGGCGGCGGCAAAGGCCGACTGTCCCTGATTTATCGCCGCCACCCGGATGGATCCTGGAAATTGCTTCTCGATGTCGACAACAACGATGACCGTGACGCCGCTTAAGCCGTGAAGCAGGTTCCTTTTCCGGCCTCAGGGACAAGGGTGACGTGCAGTTGCAAATCAAAGACCATGAGAAACAATGACAATGCCCCGTATTGCGAAACGTCCGCGCGACATAGCCATTTGTGTAAGTGCCTGCCTGCAGGAAGGTGACCTGGATGGCATCACTGCCCTGTTCCACCCGGAATGCCAGATCTTTTTTCCTCCGGGTCAACCGCCCCACACAGGTCTGGCCGGTGCCCGTGCCGTGTTTGAGGAATTTATAACGATCCGCCCGCACATCAAGAGCCAGATCATCAGCGAAGTGATCGTCGGTGACATTGCGCTGCTGCGGGCAAACTGGAGCGTTGTTGCGCCGGATGGCACTGTGTTGGGCGAGGGGCAATCCACCGAGGTCGCCAGAAAGCTAGAAAACGGAGGCTGGGGTTACCTGATCGACTGTCCGTTGGGCCCGCCGAATTTCGTCGTAACCGGTGACTTGGAAGGGGCTAAGGCCCACGAAAAAGCAGCAGGCCCTTGAAGTCAGCAGGGAGCAAAAGGAGGCATGTGTTACACCTCCTCGGTCAAAGGAATTTGACGGCCCCAAGCTTCGTTAAAACACGGTGTCTGCCGGACGGCGCTATGTTATTTCATTGAGTTGATCCCGAACATGTTGCCTTCAGTGTCCTGGCATAAAGTCACCCACCCAAATTCGCCGATCGAGAATTTTGGTCTGATGACCTGCCCGCCAGCCGGGGCAACGCGGGCCTCCTCAACGGCGCAGTCTTCTGCAGAAAAATAGACGATCGTGCCACCAATTCCGGGGGAAGCATGGGCCGATTTTGTCAGGGCCCCACCGGCGCCATAGGCACTCATGTCTGTCGGAAAACTCATCATCTGGCTTTCGCCGGTGGGGTCACCGATCGGCTCAAGGGTGCAATCCAGCACGGCTTGATAAAAGGCAACGGCCCGATCCAGCTCGTCTACATAAATGTCAAACCAACCAACTGCGTTCATCTTGGACATAATCAACTCCTGTTCCTGTCGAATATGCCAACCTCCTACCGAACAGGTGCCGGTCTGTATTGTAGATTTCAGACATCGAATTTTTGGGAGTATTTCGCCGGTGTGTAACCCGTTGCCTTGCGAAAGGAATGGATGAAATGCGATTGGTCGGCATAGGAAAGGGACGGCTCGCCGAGCAGGGACTGTTGCAGCCGAAGCACTTTCAGAAAATCATGCGGTGCGAACCCGGTGGTTTTCTTCAACACGCGCTGGAGCTGGCGCGGCGACAAGTCTGAAATCGAGGCCATGTCGGCCACAGTGTGGATCTCGTCAAAATGCCGGAATATTTTTTCGGTAACCGGATTGGCTATAACGTGTTTGCTGTCGATCAGCTGTTCGACCAGCTCCGACAAAAGCGGCTGGTTCGCAGTCAGATCCCGGTTTGAAAGCTTGCGATTTAGCTCTATCAGCGGCAGATCGCCCATATATGGAACGTCCAGCATCCCGTAAGAAACAGGCTCTCGGTCAACCTGCCAGACGCCGGGGAGAAACCGGATATTGATATAGTGAAATGCGCGTCCCAGATTGAGCTCTTCAGAGGAGGCCCGCAGTTTGGTCACCCCGGAGATCAATGCATCCGATTGGTCAAACACAAGATAGGTGCAGGCGTCCGGCAGGGCGTGAAATCGATAGTCGTCCGCCAGCGTACCGTCGGTTTTAAGCTCCAGAAAACGATGAACGATCCCGCTCAAATGAGCTGGTGGTTCCGCCTCAACAAACTGAACCGACTGCACCGCCCTGTCTTTGCCGTTTCCTTTGGGGTCGTACATGTAATGCCGCGCTTCTCATCATCAGGTCTGCCGTTGGAGGGCCCAGTGTACTGGCAAGACTATGAATGACAAAGCACGCCGGTCTTTTGTACTCTTGTCATCCCTGACAGGCGCAGAGATGGATTGGATCCCGCAATATGTGCGGGATGCCGTCTGCATTTATGGTTGGACTTTACCGAACCCTTTGACGTCATCACCGGATTTGGTCCAGTGAACAATACTGTTCCAACCCCTTCGATTTGCCGTGCCGGAAGCACAGCCACCGAATGGGTGCTCAATAGAAAATGATCACATCATCGGACTACCCATTAGACCTATTTGTCACCTGGATACGGAAACTCCTGACCCAATGCTTCTTCTGCTTCCTTGTAAACCCCGCGCAGCGCGTCATCAACGCCGTCCCATTTGCCTCCGAGAACGAACTCAGAATAGGTAAAGTCGTCGATAGAGATTCCAGACGTCTCACTGAAGTTCTTTTTGTCATCCTCGCCTGGGGCCATGGCTTCCCCGGCAAGTGGCGGTGACCATGTTTCTTCAGCAGCAACAGCCATGCGCACACGGATGTCATCTTTGGTAACATTCCAGACCATGAAGTCTTCAGCGAGGCTCAATGGACCGTCATATGCCGTGCGGATCCTGTCGTTGATTTCTGCTGTTGTGTCAAAATCCTTGAAGAAGTGATAGGCAATCGCCATTCGCGGTTTGACCTCGGCCATAATCTTCCCGAACGCCTCGGGCGCAGTATGTATTTGCGTTCCGACCAGAAGCGCGCTCTCAGGTGTGAAACCCATTTTCGAAATCATGGTGGGAACAGCTACGAACGACTCGTGAATCGCGATGTCAGCGTCTTTTGCGTATTTGTTAAACCAGTTATTCGGATAGGAGTCGCCGCCGAAAACAAATTTCAGGTCATTCCATTCAAGGCTGAAACTTACCGGTCCATCGAGAGAATGGATTGCCGGAAACGAGCGAACGGTCACCCCGTTTTCTTCATAAACGACAGCGTTTTCACCTTTGTAATCGAACTCAAATACCTGGAGGTCATAGCCCCGAAAATCGACAAGGCCCACGCGTCCGGCGAGGTCCCAGGCATATACTTTTTTCAAGCTCTCAATCGCAGATGCTGTCCCTAGTTCTTCACTAGGTCCACTTGGTCCCCAAACGCGCAATGGTCTCTGTCGGCCCATCAAGGCACCACCGATCCATACTTCGGCAAGCGAACCGAAATGGTCGGCATGCAGGTGCGAAATGAAGATCTTGTCGAGGAAATCGTAGGGGATCTGCAAAGAAGATATGCGTTCGGCCGAGCCAGCTCCGATGTCGAACAGAAACTTGTCGCCATTTCCAAGTTCAACCAGGAAACAGGCTGCTGCTTGTGATGCGCGTGTCGTCGGCATCCCTGTTCCGCATGCGATTACACGCATTTCGTCAGGGGCAAGATCTTCAGTGTTCGGATAATAGGTATCGCGGTCTGTCTGGGCCTTTGTAGGCGAAATGGTCGGTTCTTGTGCCATTAAGCCAGTTGGTGCCGTAAGCGCAGTTGCGAAAAGCATTGCTGCGCTTAGGAGCAATCGTTGCGCTGACTTCCCTAGCGCAGTTGTGTTTACGTGAGTATGTATGAACATGGAGATCCCCTAGGGTAGAAAGAGCATGACCAAGACGATACCCTTAACTGGACAGGGCAGTCCAGTTAAAACGACAGGCGAAATTTCCTCCCGCGGGAGGCATAGTACTGGCCGAATCTCAAAGCAGCAGTGGCTTGATGCTGCTCTGGACCTTTTGGTCGCTGGTGGTGTTGAGGCCGTGCGTCTTGTTGAGCTTGCAAAATCACTGAATATATCAAAGAGCGGGTTCTACTGGCATTTTGAGAGGCGGGAAAAACTGCTTGAAGAAATGAAGCAATACTGGATCAACAGTTTCAGTCGGCAAATCATCTCGGATACCGTTGATTCAGGCGATCCAATATTTGAAAAACTGCTGATGGTCGTTCAAATGATACGAGAAAAGCAGGCTGGAAAATTTGATCTTGCGTTTGCATCCTGGGGGGCACGCGATCCATCTGTCCGTATGCTTGTAGATGACGTGCGAGACATGCGAATTGCATTCATTAAAAGCTTATTGGAGAAGGAAGGATTTTCAGGTCGTGATTTGGAGGCCCGAGCAAGGCTCTTTGTTGTCTACTTTTCCTGGGCCGAGGTCACGTTTCAAAAAGCAGAAAACCGACTTCAAGGCGAACCTCTGGAAGAAATCCTGCGGTTGATTTCAGGAGCTCGAAGCAGGCATTGAGCCTTGAATTTCAAAAAGTATGAGAAGTACTAATCGATCCACTCACCTTCCCAACCCTTGACCTTCTGCCCCCCTCATGGCACCTGTCGCGACAACGGGTGAGGCGTTGCCTTACCGCACAAAAATGATCTCCGGTTCCCAGGAACACAAAAACATGTCGAGCGACGTTCCGGCGCATATGCGTCCTGAAAATTCCTTTCAAGGTCTTATCCTGACCCTGCAACGCTATTGGGCGGATCAGGGTTGTGTGGTTTTGCAGCCCTATGACATGGAAGTTGGTGCCGGTACGTTCCATCCGGCGACAACCTTGCGCTCGCTTGGACCGCGTCCGTGGAAAGCGGCTTACGTGCAGCCATCACGCCGCCCGACCGATGGCCGTTATGGCGAGAACCCGAACCGGTTGCAGCATTATTACCAGTTTCAGGTCATCCTGAAGCCGTCGCCGAGCGATTTGCAGGACCTTTACCTGAAGTCGCTGTATGCGATTGGCCTTGATCCGAAAATCCACGACATCCGTTTTGTCGAGGACGACTGGGAAAGCCCTACGCTGGGCGCTTGGGGGCTTGGTTGGGAGTGCTGGTGCGATGGCATGGAAGTGTCGCAGTTCACCTATTTTCAGCAGGTAGCAGGCTTTGAGTGTTCCCCGGTCTCCGGCGAGCTGACCTACGGTCTTGAGCGCATCGCCATGTATGTTCAGGGCGTCGATAACGTCTATGACCTGAACTACAACGGCATGGAAGGCGATGACAAGGTCACTTACGGCGATGTCTTCCTGCAGGCCGAACAGGAATACTCCCGTCACAATTTCGAACACGCCAACACCTACATTCTGTTCCAGCATTTCAAGGATGCGGAAGAAGAATGCAAGGCATTGCTGGCCGCTGGCGCGAAGGCGCGCGATGAGGCTGGTGCCAGCGTGCATCAGGTCGTGCTGCCGGCCTATGACCAGTGCATCAAGGCGTCTCACGCCTTCAACCTGCTGGATGCCCGCGGTGTGATTTCCGTGACCGAGCGCCAGAGTTATATTTTGCGCGTGCGCGAACTGGCCAAGGCTTGCGGCGCGGCTTTTCTGGAAACAGAAGCAGGTGGTGTTGGATATCACAATCAGGCCGCTGAATAAGCGCTATCCCTGAAGGAACGTTTCTGCGCAGTAATGACAATCCCGGGCGCTCCGGGTAGCCTGCGCAGGGTTTCTTTGGAGGTAAGTATCGTGTCCTGGTTTCTTTTGGCTTTTTTGATCGTTCTCGTCGTTATTGCGATCTTTCTCTACAATACGCTCGTCAGGAAGCGGCAGATGGTGGAGGAAGGCTGGAGCGGCATCGACGTTCAGTTGAAACGCAGGGCCAACCTCATTCCCAATCTGGTCGAGACCGTGAAGGGCTATGCCTCTCACGAGCAGGACACCCTGGATCAGGTGACCCAGCTGAGGACACAGGTGTCCTCGCTTTCCGCAGATGATGTTGCGGGCCGGGCAAAGGCGGAAGGGATGTTGTCCCAGGCGCTGGGCAAACTGTTTGCCGTTGCTGAAAGCTATCCGGACTTGAAGGCCAGCCAGAACTATTCCGATCTGCATGCATCGCTGGATGAGATCGAAAACGCCATCCAGATGGCGCGGCGTTATTACAACGGGGCAGTGCGGGGCCTTAATGTGGCCGTTGAGAGTTTCCCGTCGAACCTGATTGCCAATCAGTTCAAGTTCCAGAAAGCCGAGTATTTCGAAATAGATGACGACACCGACCGGGCCGTTCCAAGCGTTCAGTTTTAAGCGGGGAGGCGATCATGAGATTCCATCAAATCCTGATGGCTGTTCTGGCGGCCGTCCTGTGGTTGATTGCGGTCAGTGGCGTATTGGCCGAAGAACGCATCCTGAAATTCTCCTCTGATATCAAGGTGAATGAAGATGGCCGTCTGCATATCACCGAAACGATTACCGTGCGTGCAGAAGGCAATGAAATCAAACGCGGGATCTTCCGGGATATTCCGCTGCGCGCCAAGGACGCCAATGGCTGGGAACATGACGTCGGTTTCGAGTTGGTGTCGGTGCAGCAGGACGGCTATCGCGCCCAGTATTTCACGAAATACAATGGCGGCGGTGTCCGGATTTACATCGGCGATGAAAGTGTCTTTCTCGAGCCGGGCACCTACACCTACACCCTCAGCTATATCATGGACCGGCAGGTCCGCTTTTTCTCCGGTTACGATGAGATCTACTGGAATGTCACCGGCAATGAGTGGATCTTCCCGATAGATGAAGCCGTTGCCCGCATCTCGTTGCCCAAGGCTACAAGAGCAAAGGAATGGTCAGGATATACCGGCGGATACGGGGACACCGGGTCTGCCTATGTTGCCGAGCTGGATCCGGTGACGTCCGAGGTCGTGATCAAGACGACAGCGCCCCTTGGCCCCAAGGAGGGCTTGACCGTCGCCGTTGCCTTTCCCAAGGGTGTGGCGATTGAACCAAGCGGCGAGGAACAATTCCGGACCTGGCTCCAGGACCAGCGTGTCCTTGTCATCGGCAGTCTGGGTCTTGCCGTTCTCGGGTTCTATTATCTGATTACCTGGTGGAAGGTCGGGCGTGACCGGCAAAAAGGTGTCATATTCCCCCGGTTCAAGGCACCGGACAATGTGTCACCAGCCCTTGCCAGTTACATTGTCGACCGAGGCTTTGCCGGGGCTGGCTGGACAGCTCTGTCGGCAGCTTGTTTGAGCCTTGCGCAGAAGGGACATCTGACTCTGTCCAAGGACGAGGACGTCATGGTGCTGACCCCGGCCAACGTGCCGCAGTCCGGTTCTGCAGCGCAGCTTCCGAAAGGGGAGGCGGCAATCCAGGCGTTTGTCACTGGGCGGGGCAGTCCGCTGGCGCTGGATACGGACAACGGCGAGGCAATCAAGACCTTGGGAGAGAAGTTCCGCTCAGCAATTTCCGGCGAAAACCGTGGTGTCTACTTCATCACCAACGGATGGTATCTGTTCGCCGGATTTGTTCTGAGCGTGATTGCCATCGCGTCACTGTTCATTTTCGGCAGCTTGAGCGATGAACAGCTGGAGCGATCCCTGCTGTTCGGATTCTTCTCCGTTTTCTCGACGGCTTTGTCTTTCGGGCTGGCACACCTAGTGTTGATGCCGTTCAAGTCTGCACTCGGTGAAACGACAAGAGACTTTCTGTTCTGGACGGCTTTTGCAGCGATTGCCATTGGTGGCCTGTATCTGATCAGTCTTCTGACAGCGCTGATCATAGGCACCGGCTCCCAGGTTCCAATGGTGCCGCTGTTTATCCTGGCAATTGTGGTGCTGTTTTTCTTCTATGCGATGCACATTGACGCCCCGACCGTCGAAGGGCGCTCGGTCATGAACGAGATAGAGGGATTGAAGCTTTATCTGTCGGTTGCAGAAAAAGACCGCCTGAACATGTCGGGAGTTCCAGAGATGTCTGTTGTGCATTTTGAGGTCTTGCTGCCCTATGCGGTTTCTCTCAGGGTCGAAGAGCCATGGGCCGAGAGCTTTCAGACGTGGCTGACCAGCGCAACGCAGTCGGGTAGAGACCGGGATTATCATCCGAACTGGTACAGCGGTCGTGATTTTAATTCCCGTGACATCGCACGCAGCATCGGATCAACGGCAACTGCCATGGCCGGCTCCTTCAGTTCGTCCTTGCCAGTCTCGGAGAGCTCCAGCTCGGGATCTTCGGGCGGTGGTTCGTCCGGCGGCGGCGGCGGCGGCGGTGGCGGCGGGGGCTGGTAGAGACCGGTTCGAGACACTATGGTGCCGCTGCCCGGCTCCTTGCTGGGCAGTGGTATCTGAGATTTTATTGGAACTGGAAGACGTAATCGATGAGCGGTGAAGCGATCACACTGGACGAATTTATCAGCTTTAACCTGGCGATACTCGTCTATTTTGTCGGTGTCCGGCTCAACAAGAAAATCCCGTTCCTGCGCCACTACAACATTCCGGAACCCGTCTCGGGCGGGTTGATGGTCGCTGCACTGGCGCTTGTGGCCTATCTGGTGTTTGACAGGGAAATCAGCTTCTCGCTGGCCTCTCGCGATTATCTGTTGTTTTGCTTTTTCACGGCCATTGGCCTGAACGCAAAATTCTCTGATCTGGCCAAGGGCGGTAAACCGCTGCTGATCCTTCTGTTTCTGACAGTCGGATACATGTTCGTGCAGAACCTTGTTGGGACGGGCATTGCTGTTTCAATGGGACTGCCGGTCGGGTTTGGTCTGCTCGGCGGTACGATTTCGCTGGTCGGCGGACACGGAACGGCTATTGCCTGGGGTCCAAAACTTGTCGAGACCTATGGTGTTGTCGGAGCCGTCGAGATTGGGGCTGCAACAGCGACCCTTGGATTGATCGCAGCCAGTTTGCTTGGCGGACCAATCGGCAATTACCTGATTGAGAAAAAAGGCGGAAAACCGGATCCGAACCGGCCTGAAGAAGCGCCGATGATCGGCATCGAAACAGACCGCGAAGCTGATACCAGTGTCACGCATACGGGTCTGATGCGATCCATTCTGGTGCTCAATATTGCGATTGCATTGGGAGTTGGACTTCAGGAAGCATTGGTGAACAGTGTCGGACTGGATCTACCGATTTTCGTCTGTTGCCTCTTCATGGGCATTGTCTTGTCCAACTCCGTTCCGCTGGTCTTCAAGAACATGATCTGGCCTGCAAGGTCTCGATCTCTTGCTGTGATATCCGATCTGGCGCTGGGTATCTTCCTGACCATGTCTTTGATGAGCCTGCAGTTGTGGACAATCGCCGGTCTTGCCGGACCAATGTTGATGATCCTGGCGACGCAGGTCGTGGTTGCTGCCGTCTACATCATTTTCATTGTCTATCCAGCGATGGGGCGAGACTATAACGCAGCTGTTCTGGGCTCCGGTTTTGCCGGCTTTGCGCTGGGGGCGACACCAACGGCGATTGCCAACATGACTGCTGTGACCAAGAAATACGGTCCAGCCACACAGGCGTTTCTGATCCTGCCACTGGTATCTGCGTTCTTTGTCGATCTCGCCAACGCTGCAATCATTCTGCTGTTTTTGGGTGGTTGATTACGACTACCAATATCAACGGACTGGCGTGCAGGGGGTGACAAGTCGGCACTGACTTGCTAACGGACGCTCAACAATCTTCCGGTGGCCTTCCACCTTGACCAAAGGTCTTTAATTCCATGCCCGATCTTCTGCTTGAGCTGTTCAGCGAAGAAATTCCGGCCCGTATGCAACGCAAGGCGGCCGAAGACCTGAAATCTCTCGTTACCAACGCGCTGGTTGAAGCGGGTTTGCCATACGAAGGCGCGAAGGCATTCTCAACACCGCGCCGGCTGGCGCTGCATGTTGCTGGTGTGCCGGTTGGCTCGGCGGCGACCCGTGAAGAGCGCAAGGGACCGCGGGTCGGCGCGCCTGAAAAAGCTGTCGAAGGATTTCTGCGTGGTGCCGGGCTATCGTCCATAGACGACGCCACGATCCAAAATGACCCAAAAAAAGGCGACTTCTATGTTGCCGTGATAGAAAAACCGGGTCGGTCCGCGATTGATATCATTGCGGAATTCATGCCCGGAATTCTGAGGAGTTTTCCTTGGCCGAAATCCATGAAATGGGGCACGACATCAACGCGCTGGGTGCGTCCGCTCCATTCCATCATCGCGACCTTCGGGCCTGAAACCGAAGAGCCGGATGTCGTCCCTTTTAAGTTTGATGGAATTCGATCAGGCAAGACGACACGCGGGCACCGGTTCCTGGCCGATGAAGCATTTGAGGTGCGCCGGTTTGATGACTACGCGCCGAAACTGGAGAAACACAAGGTTGTTCTGGAAGCCGATCGCCGCAAGGAAATCATTCTGAACGACGCCAAGGACCGGGCTCTGGCGCTGGGCCTCGAATTCGTTGAAGATTCGGGCCTTCTGGACGAGGTGTCCGGTCTGGTCGAATGGCCGGTTGTGCTGACGGGTTCATTTGACGAAGCATTTCTGGATATCCCGGACGAGTGCATTCAGCTGACCATCAAGGTCAATCAGAAATGCTTTGTTCTGAGAGATCCAAAAACAGGCAATCTGGCGAACCGCTTTGTGCTGACGTCCAACATTGTCGCCGATGACGGTGGCAAGTTGATTGTTGCAGGCAACGAGAAGGTTATCCGCGCCCGTCTGGCTGATGCGCAGTTCTTCTGGGAAAGCGACCTCAAAACCAAACTTGTCGACAATTTGCCAAAGCTGGACAGCGTCAAGTTTCATGAAAAGCTCGGCAGTGTCGGTGAGCGCGTCAAGCGCTTGATGGCTCTATCAGCCGAATTGGCTCCATTGGTCGGTGCCGATGTGACTAAGGCAAATCGCGGAGCGGAACTCGCCAAGGCGGACCTTGTCTCCAACATGGTTTTCGAGTTCCCGGAACTTCAGGGTCTGATGGGCCGGTATTACGCCAGCGCCCAGGGTGAAGATGCCTCGGTCGCGACAGCGGTTGAGGAACACTACAAACCGCAAGGACCATCGGATAACGTCCCGACCGATTCGGTTGCCGTCGCTGTTGCACTGGCCGAAAAGCTCGACCTTCTGGCAGGTTTTTGGGCGATTGATGAAAAGCCGACCGGCTCGAAAGATCCCTATGCTTTGCGCCGCGCGGCGCTGGGTGTGATCAGAATCGTTCTGGACAACGGGCTGCGGCTCAAACTGGGTGACGTGATCCTGTCGGCTCTGAAAGCTCAAACTGCTGAGGTCGCTGACGCAAAAGCCCTCGTTTCTGATCTCCTGTCGTTCTTTGCGGATCGTTTGAAGGTCCATCTGAAAGACGAAGGTGCACGTCATGACCTGATCGATGCGGTCTTCGCACTGGAAGGTCAGGACGATCTTCTGATGGTCGTCAAGCGGGTGGACGCGCTTGGCAGATTTGTCTCGTCTGACGACGGCACCAATCTGCTGGCGGGCTACAAGCGCGCGGTCAACATCCTGAAAGCTGAAGAAAAGAAAGACGGCAAACCGGTTTCCGGCAAACCGCATGCGGATCATCTTCAGGAACAGGCCGAAATCGATTTGGCATCTGCCATCGATACGGCGCGCGCTGAAGCCGCCGGAGCTGTCAGCGCCGAGAACTTCGAAGGTGCCATGGAAGCGCTTTCCAAATTGCGGGCACCGGTCGACAGGTTCTTCGACGATATCATGGTCAATGCCGATGATCCGGCACTGCGCATGAATCGCCTGCAGCTTCTCGCCGAAATCCGCGATGCTACCCATGTTGTTGCCGACTTCTCGAAAGTTGCCGGATAACAAAAAGTGTTTGAAGTGCAGAAACAAAAGGCGGGCTTGAGCCCGCCTTTTTCTTGTTCATTCCGCAGCTTGCTGCGCCAGTCGGGGAACCGGTTTTTCCTCAATCGGCCAATGCACGATGGCGGCCAGTATGCCGAGCGCGATGCCTGCCCACCAGATGGCATCATAGGAGCCTGTCTCATCGTAGAGTTTTCCGCCCAGCCAGATGCCTAGGAACGAGCCGATCTGGTGTGACAGGAAGACAAAGCCGAACAGCGTTGCCATATAGCGTGGCCCAAACATGACGACGACAAGACCGGATGTTGGAGGCACGGTCGACAGCCACAACAGACCCATGACACTGGCGAAGATCAGGACCGAGGCCGGAGTAACGGGTAACATGATAAAGGCAAAGATCGCGGCCGAGCGTCCCAGATAAATCAGCGACAGGAAGATCGGTTTTGAGTAGCGCCCGCCGATATAGCCTGAGAGCAACGCACCTGCGACATTGAACAATCCGATCAGCGCGATGGCTGTGGCACCCCAGGATGGATCGAGGCCCATGTCGGAAATGAAGGGCGGCAAATGCACAGTGATAAAGGCAACGTGAAAACCACAGACAAAGAACCCAAGCGTCAGCAAAATGAAACCCTTGGTGCCGAATGCTTCAGCTATCGCAGCCTTGAGGTTCAGGTCGCTTGCAGGATTGCTGTTGACAGGTGGTGCTGACTTGCCTTTGAGCGCAATGGCAAGAAGCGGGATAAAAGCGGCGATTCCGGCAAAGATGATCAGTGTCTGTTGCCAGCCAATACTGGCGATCAGTGTGCCGCCCAAAGGTGCAAACAGGAACTGGCCGAGAGACCCCGACGCCGTACCGATACCAAACGCGAGCGAACGCTGATCAGGTGTAACAGTGCGCCCGAAGGAAGCCAGTACTAGCGAAAAGGAGGAAAAGGCAATGCCCAGGCCGACCAGAACTCCAGCGGATACATGTAGTGCTACAGCACTTTCCGCATCGACCATCAGCAGCAGACCGGCAATGTAAAGAACCGAGCCTAATGTCATCGTCTTCCAGGTTCCGAACCGGTCTGCCATCATTCCGGCAACGGGCTGGCCGAGTCCCCACATCAGGTTCTGGATCGCGATTGCCAGTGCAAAAATTTCGCGGTTCCAGTCGCGGGCTTCGGTCATAGGCTGGAAGAACAGGCCCATTGCCGAGCGGGGCCCGAAAGAGATCAGGGCGATCAGACAGCCACAGACAATGACCAGCGGGATGTTGGGACCAGTGCGGGGAGATGCATTGACTGCGGACATCAAAACCTCAAATCGTTGATTTACGATAAGATAAATCAGGACCCGGATAAGGCAAAACGCGTATTTTTGATCAATCCATCACAGGTCTGAATGAGTCGTCTGGTTGAGCCCAATTCAGGAGCGGTCTGTCTGGCGGTCGTGAGTTCCCGTCAGGGTCGAAAAATAAGCAACTGATATCGTTGAGTGTTAATTAGTCGCATCACAATTATCATGAAAATGATGGATTTATGCTCTGAACACCCTTATATAAACTCCGAACGAGCAAAAGATGGGCCGGTGGCCTGTTTTCTTTTGACCTTAATATGCTCATAATGAGTATAAGTTATTTTCGGCAGTAAACGGGACTTTCTGCCGCTTCCAAGGGAGGTCGCCATGACTATCGCCCAGACATCCACGCCAGTTGGTGAGCCGATCAAGACAGGCCTGTCTGCGCTTGAGCGCTATGGTGAGTTGGAACGCCCAATCCTCAGCTATACACCTGAGGTCGCGGAGGCGACTGCGCCGGTCTATCAAAAGGTCAAGCACATCATCCCTGAGATCGAGTGGCCTGCTCTGGCGCCAACGATCCACGCAATCAACAAACTGAAAAAAGAGCGCAACGCTGTCATTTTGGCGCATAACTATATGACGCCGGACATCTATCATGGAGTTGCCGACATTGTTGGCGACAGTCTGCAGCTGGCGATCGAGGCGACCCGCACGGATGCGGAAGTGATCGTGCAGTGCGGTGTGCACTTCATGGCGGAAACATCCAAGATCCTCAGCCCGGAAAAGACTGTCTTGATCCCGGACATGAAAGCTGGATGTTCACTTGCCGAATCCATAACTGGTGCGGATGTGCGGGCGTTGCGTGAGCGCAATCCTGGTGTTCCAATAATCACCTATGTGAACACGTCCGCTGATGTGAAAGCCGAATGCGATATCTGTTGCACATCATCGAATGCGCTTCAGGTCGTCGAAAGTTTCGGTGTCGACAAGGTGTTCCTGATACCGGACAAGTATCTGGCAGCCAATGTCGGTAACAAGACCGATGTCGAAGTCCTGACCTGGGATGGGGCCTGCGAAGTACACGAGCGGTTCACAGCTGAGGAATTGCGCGATTACCGCAAGATCGAGCCGAATGTGAAAATCATCGCACACCCGGAATGCCCGCCCGAAGTGGTCGCCGAAGCCGATTTCGCTGGCTCGACAGCCCACATGATCAACTGGGTGAAAACCAAACAGCCTGAAAAGGTGATGATGGTCACGGAATGCTCGATGGCGGACAACGTCGCCAGCGAAACGCCGGGTGTTGACTACATCCGACCCTGCAATCTGTGCCCGCACATGAAACGCATCACTCTGGGCAAAATTCTCGACGCTCTGCTTGAGATGAAAGAAGAAGTGATTGTGGATCCGGTCATCGCTGACAAGGCGCGCGTGTCCGTCGAGCGGATGATCAACTTGAAAATCTGATCAACTTTGGTCTAAACCCACACAAACGAAGTTTTCCCGAATTTCGGTTCGGGAAGGCCTATCCCATCATTCCAGGAAGTGCCCATGGCCGTTTCGGTAGAGGATTTTGCGCCTGTCTATCAAGGCAAGGATGTCGATGATGTCGTCATTCTTGGTGGAGGTCTGGCGGGGCTTTTTTGTGCGCTGAAACTTAGCCCAAGACCGGTCACGGTGATTTCCAATGCTCCAATCGGGCAGGGTGCGTCGTCTGCATGGGCGCAAGGCGGCATAGCTGCGGCAATCTCAGAACAGGATTCGGTAGAAAAACACCGGGACGATACGCTGGCCGCAGGCTGCGGAATTTGTGAAGAGCCGATTGTCGACCAAATGACCCGTGAGGGCAGTGATCGTGTTCGCGATCTGCTGTCATATGGTGTGCCGTTTGATCACGATTTGGAAGGCACGTTGCAGCTGTCTCGTGAAGCAGCTCATTCGCACAGCCGAGTGGTTCGGGTACGTGGCGACATGGCCGGCAGAGCGATCATGGATGCGTTGATCGCAGCTGTTCGCAAAACGCCGTCGATCCGTATCCTCGAAGGTTATATGGGCGAGAGTTTCATCGGCGAAGGCCGTTATGTCACTGGAGTATTGGCGCGCCGTCGTGGCAGTCTTGAGCGGATGGTGTTCCCGGCGAAAGCCGTGGTTTTGGCTTCTGGCGGTGTTGGTCACCTTTTCGGCCTGACTACGAACCCGACCGAGTCAAACGGGCACGGCCTTGCCATGGCTGCACGAGCCGGTGCGGTGATCGCCGACGCCGAGTTCGTTCAGTTTCACCCGACTGCACTTGATGTCGGCAAGGACCCGGCTCCGCTCGCCACTGAAGCTCTGCGCGGTGAAGGTGCAATCCTCATCAACAAGTCCGGTGCTCGGTTCATGGAAGGCGTCCATCCCGATCTGGAATTGGCACCACGTGATATCGTTGCGCGGGCGATCCACCGGGAAGCTGCGGAAGGTCGCGGAGCTTATCTCGATTGCAGGGAAGCGATTGGCGACAAGTTTCAGGACGAATTCCCGACAGTTTATGCAGCCGCTCAAAGCGCTGGAATTGATCCGGTAAAAGAGCCTATTCCAGTAGCCCCGGCAGAGCATTATCACATGGGTGGTGTTTTGACGGACGCCAATGGTAGGACCTCTCTTGATGGTCTGTGGGCCGCTGGCGAAGTTGCCTCAACCGGTGCCCACGGTGCCAACAGGCTTGCATCAAATTCGTTGCTGGAAGCTGTCGTCTTTGCAGCGCGTATTGCTGAAGACATACAGGGCCTGATGCCGACACCGCGCAGTGCCTTCTGGGACGAAATGGACGATGCGCCCGGCTTGCCGAGCCAGCGAAATGTGGATGAGCGGGAAGCGATCACGGTTCTGCGCCGGACACTGGCCGAAAATGTAGGGGTGTTGCGGAACAAGGATAGTCTCAAGGCTGCCTTGGCAGATATTTCGAAGGCCGAAGTCAATTGTGTGCGTGAATCCATCAAAAACATGATGGTGACGGGGAAGATCATCGCGGCGGCGGCGCTCATGCGTGAAGAAAGCCGGGGCGGTCATTTCCGGACGGATTTCCCTGATGAGAATCCGGAGCTGGCAAAACGGTCCTACACCACTTTGAAAGAAGTTGAGGCGCTGACATCCGAAACGCTGGAAACCGTATCCTGAGAGAATGACTTCAATGACAAATGTCCTGCCTGAATTGCCGCGTCTGATGATCGATGAAGTGGTCAAATCCGCATTGCTGGAAGATTGGGGCCGGGCAGGTGATGTCACCAGTCAGGCAACGATTCCCGTAGATTCCAAGGCGACAGCTGTCATCGCAGCCCGAAAACCCGGTGTCCTTGCTGGAGTAAGCTTGGCCAGGAGCGCTTTTGAGCAGACAGACAGCTCTTTGTCATTTCAAGCGTTGAAGCAGGACGGCGACAGTCTCTCTCCCAAAGACGTGGTTGCCCGTATTGAAGGGCCAGCCAGAGCGCTTTTGTCCGCAGAACGGGTCGCGCTGAATTTCCTCGGCCATCTGTCGGGTATCGCAACGGCGACCGCCGGGTTTGCTGATCTGATCGCGCATACGAAAGCAGATATTGTTTGCACGCGAAAAACCACACCGGGACTGCGGGCCTTCGAAAAATATGCTGTGAAATGCGGCGGTGGATCCAACCACCGGTTCGGTCTGGATGATGCCATCCTGATCAAGGACAATCATATTGCCGTTGCAGGCGGTGTTACGCAGGCAATTATGGCTGCGAAACAATTTGCCGGACATCTGGTGAAGATCGAAGTGGAAGTCGATACCCTTGAGCAGCTTCAAGAAGCGCTTAACTCAGCGCCGGATGTTGTCATGCTCGACAATATGCCACCTGCAGTCTTGAAAAAGGCTGTGGTATTGGCCGGTGGCAAGGTTCTTCTGGAAGCATCTGGTGGCATTGAAATGGACACGGTCAAGGCTGTTGCCGAAGCAGGCGTTGATCTTATCTCGTCGGGCTGGATCACCCACTCTGCGCCCGTTCTGGATTTGGGCCTCGATATTGAAATCTCCTGATCGAAGACCAGTTGATTGCCTCTGATTTCCCCACTAGCGTAGCGCGACCAGTGCAAGACGAATTGAGTGACAATGGATTCCGATGACCGAAGATGCCAAAAAAACTGATACCAAGCAGGTCATGGATCCGGTTACCCGTCTGACAAGAGCGTCCCAGATCCCGTTGCTGATCGGCATGGCCATTGGCCTGATCCTGTTTCTCATCACCTATTTTGTCTACATCTTTGAAGCCGTTCAAACCTTCGAATTTCTGGATCGAAAGAAAACAATCCTGCTGATGCTGAATCTGCTGGATATGGTGTTCATCGCAAATCTGGTGATCATGATTGCGACCAACACCTACAATACGTTCCGCATCAAGGCGTCCGCGCATGGGGAAGACTACATTCAGCAGGGGCAAAAGGCCTATCGGCGGATGAAACACCGGATCGTTTCGACGATCATCATCATCTCATCGATCCACGTCTTGAGTGAACTTCTGGAATTCTCGCAGATGAGCATGTTGCAAGTGGTCGCCTTGTTGGGCTTTCACCTGATCCTTTTGGCGACTTATGTCGTCACCAATGTTTTCACATCTGCTGAATAATATTTGTAACGAACTTACTAGCTGGCTGAAGTTGACCATGTCTGACAATGCTACGTGATATTAACACGCGACACCCCACTCCAGGAAAGAGAGCAGGGTGTTTTGGGCGAACGAAATCTGGCGTAGAAATTTCGCGTCAAGTCAGGGTAATGTTGTTCAATCGAGCGGGTGGTGAAATTGAGTTATCCAGCCATCAAAACCAAGCCACAGAGGGCGGTCATACCGCCGAGAAAACGGGTCGCCAATTCGCCGTGTCGAGTTTCAGGATCCAAGCCGACCTTGGCACCATAGCCGATCATAAGACCAGCAGCATGCAACAAGGCGGTTGCCAGGATAAAGCCCACAGCATAACCGAGTTCTCCGGCAATTCCGATTTCGCCGCCATGAGCATAACCGTGAAAAAATCCGAAAGCTCCAACAAGGATGGCGCTTGGTAGCAATGGTAGTCGGGCTGCCAGGGCCACCAGTGCTCCAAGAACAACTACTGAGCAGAGAATGACGGGTTCGACAAAAGGCACGCTCATGTCCGCGAGCGAACTTGCAAAACCGAAAATCATGAATCCGACGAAAGCGCTTGGCAGAATCCAGATGGTCCGCCCGCCAATCAGCGCCGCCCACAGGCCGACGGCGATCATTGCCAGTACATGATCGAGACCGAAGACTGGATGGGTGAAACCTGATGCAAAGGAGCCGTGTTCGGTGGGATCTAGATGCGCGAAAGCCGGAGTAGCAGCAATACTCATGCCGAAAATGTAAAGGCCGACTACAGAAAGTGTGTGGTATTTTTTCATAAAAATGATCCTCTGATATGAGTCAATCCAGCACCCCGATATGGGTCGTGCCGCTTGCACAAAGCCCATTACATGGGGCTTGTCAATTATAACGAGGACTTTGTTTGTTGACGGTGTTCAAATGAAACTGGCCGCACTGGGAATTTACCCTTTCACGGGTCCCATTCTATAAGAATATTGTGTCAGTTCCAGCCGCCGGCATAGGTCTTGTAGAAAATATGCAGTCCGACCTGACCGCGTTTGGCCATCGCTTTGGCCCAGCGTGGGTTCACGTAGGTCGCATGATAATGCGTGGATGCATCGACCATCTTGAGATAGCGCTTGCCGTCCAAAACTTCCTTGGAGAGCCTTTGAGCAGTCTTCCAGGAGCCTTTGGCGGAGATACGGTCCTTGATGCCGTCGCAGGCAAATGAGAACTGACAGCGGTTCCGTTTGTGCTTGTTCTGGTAGACAACGCCGCAAATGGAGTTTGGATAGGATGGATTTTTGACGCGGTTGAGCACGACCTGAGCAACAGCGACTTGTCCTTCTTCGATTTCGCCACGGGCTTCGAAATAGATAGCTTCGGCCAGACAGCGTTGTTCCTTGGCTGTTCCAACGGAAAGCGGCAAAGGTTTCTGTGCCCACCAGTGCGGATTTTCCGGATCTTCCGGCGGTGGTGGGTCCTGTTCGTACTTGGCGGCCCCGAAGAGAGCGGCAAACGGTTCTTTGGTTTCCTTCACACTTTCCGGTGCGTAGGCTGAAACGAGTGAGAAACTGGCAGCCGCTGAATTGCGCGCCATCATGACCTTTTGCAGGTCAAGGGCCCCGCCTTCCAGGCTGCCATCCTTGCTGGCTCTGGCCATCAGACTTGTTTGTTTGTCGCTCAAAGGCTCCGGTATGACGAAGGAAACACGTGGCAAGCCTGCATGTTTCTTGTCATCAGAAATCAGGCTGGACATTGCATATAGATTGCCCGCGGACATATCGACGAGGTGTCTATCCGGCGCCATTGTCGACTTTCTGTCACTCTTGGCAGGCTTGTTGGTCTCAACAACCTCCGGGACAGCTGTCGGACGGCTGCTGCTGGCTACGTCTTCCAAGCCAGGAACTGCTTTGGAAACGAATTCTTTGTCAGCAGATGTCAGCGTCAAAAGCGGGGCAGCGGTGTGGTCAGGAACTGGAGGTGTCCCCAATTCGAGTTTGGGAGCCATCTTCGACGTGAAATTGGCTGGTTCCAGAGCCATCATCCAGCGCGGCGTATCGTTATCGCGCGCATTGATCAGGGCGAAGATATCCTGTTCACCGACAGTGGCGTTCAGCCCAAAAAACAGGACTGGACTGGCAAATACAACACGAGACAGTCGACGCATGCGCGCGCGAACCGGACCGTTTTCTCGTGTCACTGCAGAAGAATGCCGCTTTTTGTTGCGGGACATGAGGCCAGACATACGCAGCCAACTCCAACTCGTTACATGCCGCCCGAAATACGCCGTGACGACCGCAGCTAACGTTGTTTAAACGTCAGAGCAGAAATTGAAGATGTCCGCTTAACCTTGAAAGTCCGTTAATAAGCGAAAAAATCGCAGAAATTCTTGATCGAGCCAGCCGTAAATCGCCTGTTATGGTTAATTCTGCCGACGAGTTATCGCCCGCCAACCCTTAGTCCAGGAGTTGGTCGTTCACTCAAAAGCTGATGCTTGAATCGGAAAAGAGCTGCCGGACGTCCCCCTGTTGCGGTGGATGTCGCGCCGGTTGGTTCAACCAGATCCGCATTTTCAACCAGACGTCGGAAATTTTGTTTGTGGAGGTGCCGCCCGGATATAGCTTCGACCGAGTTCTGCAGATCGGTCAGGGTGAAAGTCTCCGGCATCAATTCGAAAATAACCGGTCGGTATTTTAGTTTGCCGCGCAACCGCGAAATGGCAGTCGCCAGAACCCGGCGGTGGTCGAACTGCATCGAAATCCCGAGCTGCGGCAAATGATTGCGGGTGAGCGCTGCAGGTCGTCCGTCCCGCTTTGCTTCGCGAACCAGTCCGGCTTCATAGAGGAGTTCGAAACGTTCCAGCGCCCGTTCTTCGTCCCAGTCGCGCGTTCCCATGCCAAAAGCCAGATGAACCCTTTCCAGTCGACTGAGGGCCCTTAGCGGTTCTCCGTCAGCAGGGACTTCCACAGCCCAATTCTCAAGAGCAGGCAGGATTTCGGCATCAAGCAGTGCAGGTCGGCCTTCTCGCCAGTCTTCCCACGGACAATAATCGTACCAAGAGCGCCATGAAGATTTGTGCCGGGCGAGTATTTCCTCTGAACCCTGTGTTTGCCGGGTGAGGGCAAGATAACCAACTGACACCACATGCGGGCCTTCGTCGCCGGTCACCCGGTGGCGGCCACGGTCACCAAATGTGTAAAGCTGCTCGATATAGCCCAGTCTCAGGGCCGTCTGATCTTCCACCCAGGACCGCAAGCCAATCTCGAAAGTTCTGTGATGCAACGGGTCGAACGGCCCAAACGGCAGGCTGTCCGGCGCATCGACCTCTGGTGCATCCACATGAACAATCTGCGGCGTACCATCAGCGACCGACACAATGACCGCGTTCAGACCAATTTCAATGCTGGCGTGGCTATGCGGCATTGGTTCTCCCGATGACCTCACTCTATCGGCATGACAAAGGGAGTGCCTTCAAAGGCATTGGCACCCCGGCCAATGCCGCGTATGGCATCGATCATCCGGCCCTTGCGTCCGAGGATCTTGTCCGCCATGGCAACGATCCTGCCATTCGGCGTCGCAGAGGGCGAGTTCTCGCGAAGTTGCGATGCCAGAACATATTCATCTGCTGTGGAGTTGAGAGCACAAGCGGCGACATAAGCCCCTGCTGTTGATCTGCTGATGCCAGCCCAGCAATGAATGACCAGAGGGTCCTGCTGGTCCCAGTCGCGGATAAAATCGAGAAACTCGACGACGTGACTTTCGCCCGGAGGAGTCAGTCCATCAATTGGTGCAACAATATCATTGAAGGCAAGGAACAGATGTCGTTCTGAGGAGATACCGGAAGGGGTAGGCACTGCCATCTCGCTGTTTATCAAGGTGACAACAGTTTTTGCGCCCGTTTTTTTGACAGTTTCTGTCAGCTTCGACAGAGAGCACACATAAAGCATGGCGGAACCAGTTCTGGAATTCGTTGCCAGTAGACTATGTGTATTCGCAGCCTGGGTCACCCTCAGGAATGCCGACTTTTTTGTTTGTTACCAGCTTCGCGCAGCGCCTCGATTTCCTCAAAACGCTGCATGAAGAGCTTCTCGGCTATTGCGACCGGTTGAGGCTCCAGTCCGTAGCGCATCAGACCGTTCGAATTCAGCGGGTATCCGCGTGGTTTGCCAAATATCTTGCCAGCTTCCACATCTTCAAATCCGGCAAGTTCAACAGCTTCGAAATAGGCGGAAATGATATCTGCTCGCTTCGCCAGTTTTTTCACTGTCTGCGGGATCTCGGCCGGAAGTCCGAAGCGCAAGTGGATCGCGCCTTGAAGACGCGATTCAACGGCCTTGTAGGCTTCGCCGATTACAGCTTTGAACGGAGATATCATGTCGCCAATGACATATTCCGGCGCGTCGTGCAGCAACACTGCCAAACGCCAATGCGGAGCCAAATCCGGCTTCAGGCTGAGCGCAATGTCTTCGACGACCAGTGAATGTTCGGCAACGGAGAATGCATGATTACCGTGTGTCTGTCCGTTCCAGCGGGCAACACGGGCAAGTCCATGTGCGATGTCCGATATTTCGACATCAAGCGGCGAAGGATCCAGCAGATTCAATCGACGACCGGACAACATGCGTTGCCAGGCGCGCGGAGCTTCATCTGAACGGGCAGCAGCCATTGGACCTCAACTGGTTGCAAGCATTTCTAGTCTGCAGCGGAGGTTTCCGGCCAGCTGAACTCTGCCCATTCCGGGAGCGTTACAGACACGGTCGCATCGCCGCATGAAATCGGATTGCCGTTGTCGATGGCTTGGTGAACCTTGTCAAGGCGAAGCAAGGCCAGTCCTTTGAAGTGGCCATCTATCGATGTGGATGACCCGATTTGCCCGACGCTTTTGTCATTCACATGAAGGGAAGTCCCCTTGGGCGGCAGGGCTGTATCGCTTTCAATCAACACAAAACGTTTCCGTGCTGTTCCTCGGTGCTGCACTCGGGAGACCACTTCCTGGCCGACATAACATCCCTTTTGAAAAGAAACGCCATTCAGCTGGTCAAGGTCAGCATCATGCAGGAAAACATCGGAATAGGCGTAATCCTTGAGGCCTTCTGGCACACCCAGTGCTATACGGTGTGTTTCGTAGCCTTCCAGAGGTGCAGTTCCCTCCGGGAATTCGGAGGTCGGACCCACGATCCGGCGCCCCATTGCGGCGAGCCGCGGGTCTTCGACATTGATAAGAGCACCTTCGACACTTGAAACATCTTCTGAAAATCCCGCAAAGACACCAATACCTTCGCCAAGCAGATCCAGGCCGACCTTTGCCCGTAAGCGATAGAAGGTCAGACGTTTCAGCAGGTCCGCAGCGCTCTCTTTCGGCGTGTCCAGCAGGTAGTCATCGCCGTCTTTATAGATCAGGAAATCAAACTGGATTTTGCCTTGCGGTGTTAGAAGGGCTGACGAGCCCGCACCGATCCGATCAACATCTTCGATGTCGGCGGTCACCAGATTTTGCAGAAAATGTTGTGCCTCTTCTCCCGACACACGAATAAGCGAGCGATCAGTGAGATGAACAAGGGACGATGTTGGCACGTAGGGCTCCTCGAGAAGCAGGATTGCGGCAGAGTCTCAACCGGCAGATAAGCGCATTATCCTAATTGGGCAAGGCTTTGGCTGCCTGTAGGTGCTGGCACTTTGAGTTTGGGCCGCGTATAAGCCACGCAAAACCAGTCACATGAATCTCAAAATACCGGAGAAGCTCCATGAGCGCGACATTTGATCTGATCCTGAAAGGCGGAACCGTAGTCAATCAGGATGGAGAAGGCGCGCGTGATGTCGCCATTCGCAATGGCCGGATCGTCGAGCTTGGCTCTTTCAATGCCAGCCAGGCAGGAAAGATGATCGACTGCACCGGCCTGCATGTTCTTCCCGGTGTGATGGATACTCAGGTGCATTTCAGAGAACCTGGTCTGGATCACAAAGAAGACCTTGAAAGTGGATCGCGCGCTGCAGTCATGGGCGGTGTGACATCGGTCTTCGAAATGCCGAACACCAACCCGCTGACAACATCTGAAACAGCACTCGCAGACAAGGTCAAACGCGGCCATCACCGCATGCATTGCGATTTTGCTTTCTGGGTCGGTGGTACGCGTGACAATGTCAAAGACATTCCGGAACTGGAGCGTTTGCCTGCTGCTGCAGGTATCAAAGTGTTCATGGGTTCGTCGACCGGTGATCTGCTAGTAGAAGATGATCAGGGTGTTCGAGATATCCTGAGCACCACTCGTCGCCGGGCCGCATTCCATTCAGAGGACGAGTTTCGTCTTCGTGAGCGCATGGGCGAACGGGTGGAAAATGATCCAAGTTCACATCCGGTCTGGCGCGATGAAATCGCTGCCCTCAAATGCACTCAGCGGCTGGTTGGAATCGCACGCGATGTGGGTGCCAAGATCCACATTCTGCACTTGTCGACAGCTGAAGAAGTTGATTTTTTGATTGATCACAAGGATGTCGCGTCCATTGAGGTCACACCGCATCACCTGACGCTGACAGATGAGGCCTATCATCGCCTTGGAACACTTGTTCAGATGAATCCACCGGTTCGCGCACCGCACCATGCTGAGCGTCTCTGGTGGGGCCTGCAGCAGGGGCTTCTGGACATTTTCGGATCAGACCATGCGCCTCATCTGCTCGAAGAAAAGCAAAAACCGTATCCGGCATCGCCATCGGGCATGACAGGTGTTCAGACGCTGGTACCAATCATGCTGGACCATGTGAACGCTGGCCGTTTCAGCCTTTCCCGTTTTGTCGATATGACAAGTGCCGGTCCGGCCCGTCTGTTCCAGACAGCGCGCAAAGGTCGCATTGCGATTGGCTATGACGCCGACTTCACGATTGTCGACATGAAGCGCAAGGAAACAATCCGCAATGAGTGGATCGCCTCCAAGTGCGGCTGGACACCATATGATGGCAAGGACGTGACTGGTTGGCCGATTGGTACAATCGTGCGTGGTCAGCAGGTCATGTGGGACGGCGGCCTCTCGACACCGTCGCGCGGTGAAGCCGTTGTGTTTCAGGATGGCATGAAAGCCTAAATACCGCCTTGCGCAACTGCGCGGCCACCAAGTCTACACTGGAAGAAGCGGTGGTCGGTGTGCGAGCGATGCTCACATGCCGGATATCTTTCTTACATTTTGTGATGTGAACTACAGTCAGAACCGCGTTAGTGTGCGAGTTTCGTGCCAAAGGGTTAGAGAAACCAATAAGTAACCAAGTCTCCTAACCCAAAATACACGGCTCATGATTATGGTCACGGCCGAGCTTAATAGGTATTGCGTTGGGGAGCTCTGGGATGCTGTCTGTTAAAAATAATACTGGAAGTCTGCTTTTTTGTCGTCAAGGAACACGGCTGGCAACAATTGCGGTCGCTGCCCTGTTTTCCGCGACATTTCTTACATCAGTGTTGGCTACTGAAGCGCCACAGGACCCGGCTGAACTTCAATCGCCGGAGCATCCACTGCATATGGTGATCTCGCTGGATAAGCAGCAGATCAAAGTCTATCGCGGCACTGAGCTGGTCGATACGTCGCCGATTTCATCCGGAAAACGCGGCAACAGCACACCAACCGGTGTTTTCTCGATTTTGGAAAAGCGCCGGAAGCATTTTTCAAATCTCTATAACAATGCGCCAATGCCGTTCATGCAACGACTGACTTGGTCGGGGATAGCACTCCATGTAGGCAAGTTGCCTGGGTACCCGGCATCTCACGGCTGCATTCGTTTGCCTCGTAACTTTGCGAAGTCGATTTACGGCATGACCCAGCGCGGCGTTCAGGTGGTGGTGACACGTGACCAGACATCACCGGTAGCCGTTTCGCATTCTGTCCTGCCGCAGCCCTATGTGCCCAAAACGGAAATCGCCAGCTTGTCCAAGACGACAATCGAGGCCGACCCTGCACTACGCGGTGCCTTGGATTCCGGAGCACTTGAAGAGAAAATTCCGTACGTACTTCCGGTAAATCCACATTTCGATCAGCCGCTTCGGATGATCATCACGCCTCAGAAAACGCCAAGTAGAACGAAAGTCCTTCAGCGCCTTCTGAACGACATGGGTTTTAATGCCGGACCTGTTGACGGTGTTGCGGGACGGAAAACGCGCACAGCAATTCGTCTCTATCAGGAAGGCGCGGAGTTGCCGGTAACCGGTAACATCACAGACGGTCTGGTGGCGCAAATTCATGCTGATGGTGGTTATGAAAAACCGCAAAACGCCATGCTGCGGGTGCGCCGGAAATTCCGCGATATCTATCAGGCGCCAGTTTCCCTGAGCAATATCGAGCAGGAAATTGGCACACATGTCTTCACCGCTCTCGACTTCGAACAGGGTGACAACAAGGTGGAATGGATTGCCGTTTCTGCTGAGGGAGATCGCGGCGGAGCATCCAATGAGCTCCTGAACCGGGTTGAGATGTCCGACAAGGTGTCCAAGGAACTCTCAGAGATCCTGACACCGGGAACGTCATTGACGATCACAGACCGCAGTTTCAAGCGGAACACTGGCCTTGGAACGGACTTTGTGGTAATCACCCGCTAAGCGGTCTTGCTGAACTGTCGATCTGAATCAGAGCCTCTGCTTCGGCGGGGGCTTTTTATTGGCGAAAAGTTTTCCGAGAGAATTAGTCTCCAGCGACAAAGTAATGCAGGGTTCCATCCGGCCCGATGCCAACACGGTAAAACAGCCAGGCACCAAAATCCTGCATTTCGGCAAAGTCGCCTGCTGTCACAATCCGGAACATCTCTACTTTCTGATCGGGAGTTAAATTGAACAGCGGATGTCGTGCAAAATAGGGCCAGACATACATTTCCTGAGGCGTGCCGACGTCGACATGAACAAATCCGGCATCCAGTGTGTCTGCCAGAATAGCCAGAATTTCAAATCCCTCACCGTCACCGGAACTCTGTTTTAGGAACTCAATCGGATCTTCGAACTCGCCAAACGAAAGCGTTGGCATCACCTCGTTGCTTTCAAGAACAACTCGAAACCGTTCAATCTCGCCAGAAAGGGCAACCTCTTGCATTTGCGCATGCATGCGGGCGACAGGTTTGGGCAGCATGTCAGTATTGTAGAGAACCTGCACCGGTTGCGTGTCCTCGTCAGCGGCAGTTACATCCTCATCGGAAGAGGGGGGCAGCGGCTCGCCGTCACCCGGCTCGGTCTCCAAACCCTTCAGGGCATCTGCCGGGATCAGAGGTTGTTCCGTTTCTGACAACGGTGACAGTTGAATGGACTGTGTTTCAACCGTCTTTGCGCTCACATTACCAGCCAGACCACATCCGATTGCAAAGATCAGGGCAAACTGCAGGTACATTACGATAATCCTCCCCAACCGTGCTAAGCGAATAAAACTCGCCTATTCTTTAAACAATTCATGGCATTCTGAAAACCAATAGATAGTGCAAACTGGCATCTTGTCTTTGGCGGATAAGCCTTGTGCCAGACTTGCTGATCTGCCTGGGATAAATGCCAGAGAATATAAAAGGACGAGGCGTGGCGTTTCTGGAATATGTGCTGATCGGGTTTTTTATCGGCATTCTTACAACTGCTCCCGTCGGTCCGGTCAACGTCATGGCAATCCAGCGTGCCGTCCACAATGGCTTTCGTCACGGGGTCTATGTTGGTCTTGGTGCAGTGATTGCTGACACGATTTATGCGGTGGTCGCGATTTTTGGCCTGTCCGCTGTGACCTCCTTTATCGAAGGCAAGATTGATATCATTGAAGTTGTCGGTGGGGCGCTATTGATTCTTTTTGGTCTCAAGATTTGGAACACCCACCCGCACTTGAGCAAATCTCAAAACGGCAAGAAACATGGATTCCTAGGGGATGCTACTGCGGCCTTCTTCCTCGCAATCACCAATCCCGGAACTGTCCTGGCATTCATCGCCATTTTTGGTGCGCTGGGCGATTGGCGGCCCGCCCAAGGGGATCATCTCGGGGTCTTGTTGATGGTCGCAGGTGTGTCAGCAGGGGCAACCACTTGGTGGGTGATCGTGTCGGCCACAGTTTCCCATTTCAAATCCCGAATTGATGATGATTGGCTGGATCGCGCCAACCACATTGCAGGGATTGTTCTGATGGTCTTCGGTGGGTTGATCTATCTAAACTTGGCGATAGATCTGCTGGCATAAGGATGCCGGATCGAAGTCAGGTCAACGGCCTCGAATCATAAAGGTCGGCGAGGCCGACCTTTAGATGAATTGATTTAAGATAGTTTACTGGAGCACCCGGTTGACGGTGTAATCACCGCGCTGAATTCGATCCGGCAGTCCTTCGGCAAGTTTGGCCACAGCATCTTCACCATAGGCTGCAACAAGATCCGCAAGTGCTGTAAACATCGCCGCATGCGCTACGGCATCTGCGTCGACACCATTGGCAATAGCCTCAGCCCATGCATCTGAAATAAAGCCGAGTGCCGCGCGTCTGATATCTTCGTCTTCGGCAAATTCAGCTTCCATTGCCGCTTCGGCGTAATCGTCGTTGATCATTCGTTCCCTTACCGGTCTTTCCCCGACCCGCTGAGAGTCAACTCCAGCGTGTCCCTGTCCCGAATCTTGTAGCCAGATCCTAACACGGCAATCCACGCTGATAAGCAACCGTGAACACAAACTTAACGGCCACCCACAAATTTGATGCAAAAGGTTTACGAAGTCGTAACAAATGTGAAAAAAATCGCGGTTATCGACCGTATCGACTGGTCACATCGGAAATAATTGTCTCGCCTTCAACGAGATACTGTCCCATTGCGAGACGGGCAGCGTCAGTGCAATCAGTATAAGCCACTGAGAATCCACGATATCCCTGGTTAAAACGCTCAATGAACCGTCGACGTCGGTTTTCATCGATAGTTTCGGCGTCAAGAAAATCTTCCATTTGATCCCGCCAACTCGGCGTATCAGTTTCATTGCAGAGCGGCCGCAGAAAATGCAATGCGCCGAAAATTTCGGACAACCGCATCAACTGTTGTTCAAATGGCGGCGCGTTCTCTGTAATAGCCTGCGCGAATACAACCTGGGTCCCGAACAAAAGGCCCATTATCGCTGAAACCGAAATTCGGCCAACGTTCAAGGGGAACGCATGTCTCTTCATCGCGCAATCATGCGCGCCAGCGTTTGGCGCTGCAAGGGCTAGCGTGAATTGATCCCAAGAATTGGCAAATCCGGATGAAATGCGTGAACGACAAAGGCAAATGTCAGATCGTGCACAAGCGGTTCCTCAGATGCACCGTTACGTCGGATTGCTTCTACTGTGCCGATTTTCCGGCCCTGGCTCGTGGAGCTCCGGTCCAGAATAGAAGCCTGTTCGCCGGTCCACTTAAGAAAAACCGTTTCTGACAAGGCGACCTGTTCTTGCTCACGAACATGGTTGAGTGTTGCGGCAAGTCTCTGGTTTCCGTCGTTGACTATTACGACACGTTCCATCGGCTCGATATTGTCTGGCAGGTCACCTTGATAAAGTGGATAGGGTGCCGAGCGTCCATCATAGCCGACATAAGGATTGCGGCCGTAATCGCGCCGAGCCGGGCTTGGGCGCGCTAGGACTCGCGAGTCTGGATGTTGGTGTTTGAATTCAGCAAACGAAACGACGCGCGACGGGATCATCTTGAGCTCCCGCCCGGAATGTGTGCCGACAATACCTTCGCCTGTGAATTGCTGCCACCATGTTTCAGATTGTCGGTCATACATGACCAGATCTGAATTTCTCAAAAGACCTGTAGTGCCGAAATCGAGTGTCGTGCCGTCGAATTGCCTGTCGAAGACGATTGATGAATTGCACAAGGGGCAATAGGTGACCGAAACCGGTCGACCGCCGATGTTGTCATTGACAATCTCGTGCCAGATAAGGATCTGCAGCGGATAGGCTTTCGCGACACCCTCCAGTTCCAACTGAATGACCGGTTCTGCATCATCCAGCCATGTAACGGACTTGGCTGAAACGAAGCTCGGATTATCAATCGACGGGATACCGTCCTTTGGCGGTCCGCCGGAAAAGATGGAGTCAAAGGACACGGTCGATTTTGAGAAGTCGGTCGTGAAACCCGCTCTTTGCCACTGTTCCGGATTTGCTGTGGCTTGGCTGGAAATCAGAACAGGCAGGACCGCCAGTACAATAATTTTGCGCAACATAGAGAACGGAAATGAAAACAACAGCACCGGACAGTCTCCTGAAATCGCCCTTCTGAAGGAGGTTTCAGTGTTCGGATATCTCTGCGAAAAGGAAATCAAGTCGATGCAAACTTGTGTGAGGTGCGCTTAGACTTCCAAGTGTTTACGGATACGTTCAGGCGTTCCAGGGGTCGTAAGGCGGTCATCAAGCTGATCTGGGGTGACCCAATCCAGAGCTGCGGCATCATCCCCGGCGATTGCCTGGCCTTCTATCAAAGGGCCTTGGAACATGACGAGGATGAAGTGGGAAATGACCCGGCCATGATCGTCATGCTGGATGGAATCGATTGTTTCGATAGGCCCACTAAGATGGGATTTCACTCCGGTTTCTTCCCAAAGTTCGCGTTCGGCAGCTGCGATCAGTGTCTCGCCGAGTTCAACCAGTCCGCCGGGCAGACTCCAGTGGTCTTTGTAAGGGTTTTTGCCACGTTTGATCAGAAGAACACGGGTTTCATCGTAACAAAGAACGCTGACGCCAACGAGCGGAGTGGATGGGTAGGAGCGCTGCATGAAAACCTCCGGTGGAGGATGTTGGATGATCAGGCGAACAATGCGTCGATTTCAGCCTGCGCTTCTTCACCTTCGTGGTGCGTGGCTTCAGGCTCGACATGGCCATGAATGATAGCACTGGCCGAAGAAATCAGGGGCCTGATCTCATGGCTCGCGAATTCCGCGATTTCTGCGGCGACCACTGACGGTTCCGGAGCTTCCTTCAGTTGCGTCTGGATCTGGCCGACTTTTTCATTGATTTCGTTCACACGGACTTCAAGGTGCTCGCGCAAAAAGGCAGGCGCAGCATGATAAGCGAGGATCGCGAGTTTCTTGTCCTTGAACGAAGAATTCTCGAAATGGCCTTCGTAATCCAGTGGTGCCCAGGTGATGACGTCCTCGGCACACTCGGGCATTGCCGGGAGCATTTCCAGTAACATCATGACTTCATTGAAATGATTGAGGTAATCAGTCGCCAGGCCGGTATTGGGATTAATGTTTGCATGCTCCAGCCGTTCGGCTGCCAGATCTCCGGCGCCCAAAACTGGATCGAAACATTCCATACCTGCCCCCATGTTATTTTACTGTGCGTTACGTTACTTCCTTTTTGTTTCCAATTGCCTAACTTGTGCGTAGCAATAGGAATAGTCGAATAATTGTTTGAGGAAGGATCTCCGGATATGTGCGGCCGCTTCAGTCTGACTGCAACACCGGAAGATGTCCGCGCATTGTTCGGATACATAGATCAGCCGAACTTTCCGGCTCGCTACAATATTGCACCGACACAGCCCGTAGCGACCGTTCGAATGGATCAGCGGCAGCGACGGTTTCATCTTGTGCGATGGGGGCTTATTCCGCCCTGGGTCAAGGATCCGGCCAGTTTCACCTTGTTGATCAATGCGAGGGCGGAAACGGCTGCTGAAAAGCCTTCTTTTCGCGGTGCCATGCGGCATCATCGTTGTATTTACCCCGCATCCGGTTTTTATGAATGGCGCAGAACACCGGACGGCAAACAGCCGTTCTGGATCACACCGGCCGATGGCGGTGTCATGGCAATGGCAGGTCTGTGGGATACATGGTCAGATCCTGATGGCGGCGAGATTGATACCGGCGCATTGCTGACAACTCAGTCTAACGGGATGATGGCGCAGATCCATCACCGCATGCCTGTCATTCTGAAACCTGAATTCTTTGATCTTTGGCTCGACACGGGCAATGTTCGCGTCAAGGAAGTCAAACAACTTCTCCTGCCAATTGAGGATGATTACCTGGTAGCAACACCCGTCTCCAGCCGGGTGAATAAAGTCGCGAATGATGATCCGGATGTCCAGACAAGGGTCGAAATCCCGGACAATCTCGCTGCCACCAAACAAAAACAAAAAACTCAAGCGAAAACCGGGACCGATGATAATCAGATGGACCTTTTCTGATTGATGAACGTTCAGTTTTACCGTGCAATTTGACCGGCACCACTGTAGGGCAGAGCATCACTTTGCGGTAACGAGATCATGACACATCAAGACGACGAACCTGGCGACATGGACCCGGAAGCTTCTGTTGAAAATGAAGCACTGGCGGAAGCGTATAACCGCGGATTGGCATTGCAGAAATCCGGAGATCTCAAGGGAGCGACCGAAGCTTTCCGCGAAGCTCTCGCCATAGATCCCGATGATCCCGGCGGTGTCAGCATTCGGCTTGCCGCGATTGGTGCCAATGAAGCACCTGACAAGATGCCCGATGCTTATGTCGCGACACTGTTCGACCAACATGCCGATGTTTTTGATGACATCCTCGTTGATGAGCTTGGTTATTGTGTTCCGCTGCTGCTGCGCGAACTCCTTCAACGTTTGAACATTGGACCGTTTGATCGCTTGCTTGATCTTGGTTGCGGGACCGGATTGACCGGTAGGGCTCTGGTGGATTGCACAACACATCGCACCGGCGTTGATCTCTCAGAACGAATTGTCGAACTCGCCTATGATCGCGAAGTCTATGAAGACCTTTATGTTGGCGAAGCTGTCGAGTTCCTGAAGGAATTTGAAGACGAGGACGGGTCCCGTCCACTCTGGGATTTCATCACTGCGACAGACGTCTTCCCGTATTTTGGGGCAATTGATCCGTTTTTGACAGGCGCGGTCGATCGTCTGAATCCGGGAGGGTATCTGGCGTTTTCGACGGAAACCCTCTCGGAAGACGTTTTACAGGGCAGGAATTTTATGGTTGGTGCCAAAAGCAGGTTTGCTCAGGGCGAAGCTTATGTCCGGGCAGAACTGGAGCGATTCGGGTTTGATATTCTGGCCATGGACCCGATTACGGTGCGCCTGGAAGAGGGCGAGCCGGTCCCGGGCCACCTCGTGATGGCCCGGTTGCGCTGACCCCGGCCACCTAGGCGGCCAGGTTCATTTTCAGATAGGGATTGCCGTCAGAAGTTTTCTTCACTGCAATCCCGTCTTCGCGCACAATGCACGAGACGCGGCTTCGAAATGAAGAAAAGCTGTCGAAGCTCACCACATCGACCGGCGTATCAAACTGCAAGGTCACACGGTGATGGCCTGATGGACCAACCTTGTTCAACCCGACAACTTCACCAGTAAATGGCTGTTTCATGTAACAGCCGCGAACACGGTCTCCGACCGCAAACGGGAATTGAGCAGGGCCGGACGCCGCTGCATGCAACGTATTCCAGTCCCGAAAGCCATATTGTGCGGCGAGCAACTCAAGAGACTTGCTGTGCGACGGAGATTGGTCACCCGCATTTGCCATTGCGGTTCGCAACCGCTTGGCCTGGGCTTTGAGATGACTGACACTAGGGAACGTCATGATAGTACCTTTCCAAGAAAGGCAGGCGTTTCAAATGGGGTCCACATTACCATCGGCCTGCGCATCTTAGCAAAGGTCGACTTGGTCCGGATCTATTGAATGTCCGGGAAGGTGTTCACCAGAAGCAATGCTCGTGGACGGCTGGCCCCTTCAAGCCAGCAGCACATGTAGGCTCCTTGCCCACGCAAATCAATAGGGCAAAAAGAAAGCCGCAAAATGCGGCTTCAAGGGAGGGAGGAGAGATGAACAGTGGCAACTAGCGCCAACTGTTCCGCGCAAGGGCGGGAGGACCCGCCGTTGCTAAAGGTATACGGGACGAACCTGTCCCGAAGCTGATCAGGTATGGATCAGGCGCTTCAGGAGTTCGACTTCCTGGGCCAGCACCTTATCTTGAGCAACCATGCCGTCAATTTTCCGCACGGCATGAAGAACTGTCGTGTGGTCCCGGTTGCCAAAACGGCGTCCAATTTCCGGCAACGACCGTCCGGTCATCACTTTGGCGATATACATCGCGATCTGACGTGGCCGTACCAGCGTCCGTGCCCGGCAAGGAGACAGCAGGTCAGACTTGGTGACGCTGAAGTGTTTGCAGACAACTTGCTGGATTTCTTCGACCTTGATGGATCGTGGCTCACCGATACGGACCAGGTCATGCAGTGTCTTTTCAGCGAGTTCCATTGTGACCGGCTGTTTGGTCAGCTGATTATGGGCGAACAATCGATTCAGCGCGCCTTCCAGGTCCCTTGCTGATGAGATGACATATCGTGCGATGTAATCAACGACTTCATCGGGAACGGTAAAGCTCGGATGTGTCCTGCGGGCGGAGAAAATCCGTTTTTTCAGGATATCCAGACGCAGTGCATAGTCGGTGGCTTGAATGCCGACGACTTCCCCTGTCTGGACCCGCTGGTGTATTGTTGAACCCACTGTGTTTAGGTCATCCGGGGCTCTGTCTGCAGCCATGATGATCTGCGACGGAGCTTCCATCAACATTTCCAGGGTCTTGCTGAATTCGTCATGCGCCTGTTTGCCATGCAGGAATTGAAGATCATCCATCAACAGAAGATCGATTTTCTTCATAGCCTGGCGCAGGACCGGGAAAGCTGGGGTGCGCAGGGCAGGGACGAGGTGGTACATGAAAAATTCGGCAGAAAGATAGGCCACACGGCGACCGTTCTTTCTGGCTTCGGCGGCAGCCGCTTGAAGAAGATGCGTTTTGCCGATGCCTGTTGTTGAATGCAGATAGAGGACATTCAATGTGCCTTCATGACCACCGGCCATTTGGCGGACCGCCGCACAGGCAAGACTGTTTGAGCTGCCTTCGGCAAACGTCTCGAATGTCAATTTTGGATTGAGTGCCGTGCCGTCCAGGAAATCAGCCGCGGCGTCTTCTCCGCTATCTGCGAGGCACGGGATAACAGCAGATGCCATCGTCGAGCCAAATTGCGGCGAAGTGCCGAAGGGAGCTGGGCGTCCGGTAATCCGGCGTGCGGTAATAGCTTTGGGCGCTGGGCCATTGGATACCCGGGGGCGCAGTGCGCCGCGGACCGTCAGTTCAACGCGGTTGATTGCGCCTTGCTCACGTTTCCAAAGTCCAATGAGTTGTTTTTCGTAGTGATTCAAGATCCAGTTTTTCAAAAACCTGGTGGGAACCGAGAGGCGCACAGCGTCGCCATTTGTCGCTTCGTGTTTTACGCGACCGAACCAGTTTGAGAATGCATCATCCCCGAGTTCGCTTCTCAATTCCTTTTTGACACGATCCCATTGATCCGAACTGTTCAAGCTCTGAACCTGCATAGTGGCCTCCATTTAAGGAAACATATGAGTGTTTCCCCACGTGCACTGTCTGATGAGCTGCGCATTCCGCCGTCGCCGCTCTTTGTTTGTTTTTTCGGTCGTTGTCCCTGTAGTCGGGCTCTTGTACCGAGTGGCTTATTAACGCCTATGAGATCACGTTAACCATTTACTTACTATGTTTACAAATAGCTTATTCTTATGAGGTCATAGACGGTTTGCATCGTTATTTTTGTAGATGATTTGCGTTGAGCATGTAAAATTTACATAGATAAACTTTAACTCAGTACATATCAGCAATTACGCAAGGTTTACCTGTAGTTGTTCTCCTGCATTTTGTTACGCTAATGCCGCTGGGCATGAGAAGAGTGTTAGGAATTTTTTAACTATTTCGGAAAGATTCTTGAAGTTTTCAAAAGGCAGTTATGAAAATAGGAAATTGTTGTGATGCGAATTCTGTTTTCTGGTTGAAAAATAAGTCATTTTTGACAATGTCGCTTGGAATGTCAGCCAACTTAAATTTAGGTGGTTAGCGAGTTTTTTGTTTCAACAGGTCGATTTTTTCGAGCTGAGTGACGTGGATTTCGGGGAAAAAATAACGTCAAGGTATTATTGTTCGGTCTATGAACTCGAAAGTTGCTCTTACGGCGAGGTGCGACAAAATTCTTATGATTCAATTGCGTATACGTTAGGGTGAATTCGATTCTTCAGCAAAATATGATGGCCTCCTGCAATGGAGGGTTCCCGGATCTTGGAATAAATCCGGCAATACGTCATTTTTAACACTTGAAACGAGTTTGGGGATCGGTCTTGCAATCTCTACGAAATACCAGCAATTTTGGATCTGCCGCTGTTCAACTATCAGGAAGCAGTCCGAAGTAATAATGAGCAGAGTACTTGGAGTGCGGCGCGAGCCAATCCGAGTGTTTGTGACCATCCCACATTTAAGCAAAAAAACCGCCCGGAATTCGTGGGCGGCTTTGTCATTGGGGCTAAACTTGGATCAGCTCTTTAGAGAACACGTCCCGGGTTCAGTAACCCTTTTGGATCGAACGCCGACTTGATGCGTTGCATCAGATCAAGCTCAATGTCGGACTTCACTTCCTTGAGCAGGCCTTTCTTCAAGCGGCCAATACCGTGTTCTGCCGAGATACTGCCGCCAAACTCAGCAACAATACCGTGGACGATGGTATTCATGTCGTCCCACTTGGCGATATAGGCTTCCTTGTCAGCATCAACTGGCTGGCTGACATTGAAATGGATATTGCCGTCGCCGAGATGGCCGAAAGGCACCGGTCGGCAGCCCGGTGCAAACTCTTCGACCGCTGCGATTGCCTTGTCCAGAAAGTCCGGGATCAACGCGACCGGCACGGACACATCATGTTTGATCGACCCGCCTTCGGCTTTCTGTACTTCCGACATGCCATGACGGATGTGCCAGAAGTCCTGAACCTGTGACAGGTTCTGTGCAAAGGCTGCATCCTCAACCAGCTCGTCTTCAAACGCTTCACCCAGAATGCTTTCCATCAGGTCTCTAACCGGGAAGGCTTCAGATCCGCTGGACAGCTCCATTAGAACATACCAGGCATGTTCGCCCTCCAATGGATCCCGGGCGCCATCCAGATGTTTCAGGCAGAATTCGACACCCACGCGCGGCATGATTTCAAAGCCGGTCAGCACATGACCAGCTTGCGCCTTGGCAGCAGAGAACAGTTTCAGGGCGGCATGTGGATCAGGCAGGCCGATGAAAGCGGCCTCAAGTTTCTTCGGTCTGGGGAAAAGTTTCAGGGCAGCAGCTGTGATCACCCCCAAAGTGCCTTCACCGCCGATAAATAATTGTTTCAAATCATAACCGGTATTGTCCTTGCGAAGGGTCCTCAGACCGTCCCAGATCTCGCCTGTTGGCAGGACAACTTCGAGCCCCAAAACCAGGTCCCGGGTGTTGCCGTAAGCCAGAACTGCGGTGCCGCCGGCATTGGTCGAAATGTTGCCGCCGATCTGACAAGACCCCTGTGCGCCGAGTGAAAGCGGGAAAAGTCTGTCGACTTTTTCGGCCTCGTTCTGGAGCGTTTCAAGGACGACACCGGATCCGACTGTAATGGTGAAACCGGCCGGATCAACCGCCCGAATTTTATTCAGGCGTGATAGTGACAGGACGATCTCATCCCCGGTTTCCTGCGGAATTTGGCCACCAACCAGACCTGTATTGCCGCCTTGTGGAATGATTTTCAGATCATGCTGGTAAGCATAGCGCATCACCGCGCTGACCTCTTCGGTCGACCCTGGACGAAGGACCATCGGGGTCACGCCCTGATAGAGATCCCGCCACTCGGTCAAGTAGGGAGCCTGGTCGTCTGGCGACGTCAGGACATTGGCTTCACCGATCAGTTCGGCGATGCGGTCGGCATGGGGGGAGCGCTCCATGAGCGGGGTCCTCGTAAAGATTAGCGATCAATTTTGCGCGCCAACATAGTGTGTGAAACTGTCCCCGTCGACGCTTCATTCCGTCCCGGTGTCCCTTGATGGAAAAAATCGACTGTGCCATACGATCCCAGCCCACTCGGGTGGTAAACGGAATCTTTCGGAGAAGACGATGGCGGGAACGCACGGACTGATGAACGGCAAACGTGGCTTGATCATGGGCTTGGCGAACAAAAAGTCTATTGCCTGGGGAATCGCCAAATCGCTTGCCGATGCCGGAGCCGAGCTGGCGTTGACCTATCAGGGGGAAGCGTTGAAGAAACGGGTCGAACCGCTGGGCGCGGAACTCGGTGCGTTTGTAGCTGGTCATTGCGATGTCACTGACACCCAGTCCATCGACGATGTTTTCAAGGCTCTGGAAGACAAATGGGGCAAAATCGACTTTGTTGTTCATGCTGTCGCGTTCTCGGATAAAAATGAACTGACCGGGCGCTTCGTTGATACATCTGCCGAAAACTTCGCCCAGACCATGGATATCTCCTGTTATTCCCTGACCGCTGTAACCCAGCGCGCAGAAAAATTGATGACTGATGGCGGATCGATCCTGACCATGACGTATTACGGCGCTGAAAAGGTCATGCCGCATTACAATGTCATGGGTGTTGCGAAAGCTGCTCTGGAAACCAGCGTCAAATATCTGGCAATGGATCTCGGCCCGCAAAACATTCGTGTGAATGCAATTTCAGCTGGACCGATCAAGACACTGGCAGCCTCGGGTATTGGTGACTTCCGCTATATTCTGAAATGGAACGAGTACAACTCGCCCCTGCGCCGAACTGTGACGATCGAGGAAGTGGGCGACAGCGCTCTGTTCCTGCTGTCCGATCTCGGTCGCGGTGTTACCGGTGAGATCCAGCATGTCGACTGCGGTTACAACATCGTCGGCATGAAGGCCGTCGATGCGCCGGATATTTCGGTCGTCAAAGACTAAGCATTTCTGATGGCCGGCGGTTTGCTGGCCATTTTTGTCATCACGCTCTGGCTAAAGTCTCGCCGGAGCGTTTTCATTTCTGGACTTCTTCATGACACTGCACACCATCTCCCCTGATGCCGTTCGACTGCCGAAGCTTCATGATCCGGACCTCTTGATCTTTATTCGCCACGGCCAGACAGACTGGAATGCGGAAGGCAGGATGCAGGGACAAAAGGATATCCCACTGAATTCCATCGGCGAGGGGCAAGCGACAGGAAATGGCAGCCGGTTGAAAAAGTTTCTGGATGACGAGAAAATCGACCCGGCGTCACTGGATTTTGTGTCTTCGCCGTTGAGCCGAACCCGCATGACAATGGAACGGCTGCGCGCGGCGATGGGGCTGGACCCGAAAGCCTATCGCCAGCAAGACATTCTTCGCGAGATCACTTTTGGTGACTGGGAAGGTTTCACGCTGGAAGAACTGGCGGACGAAGAACAGGAATTGATCCTGAAACGCCGTGCCGACAAATGGCGCTTTGTTCCACCGAAGGGTGAGAGCTATGAAATGCTGGCTGGGCGTATTGGCTCCTGGCTCAAGACAGTCGACCGTCCATCTGTCGTGGTGTCTCATGGTGGCGTGTTCCGCGTTTTGCGAGGCATGCTCGAGGGGTTGGAAACGGTCAAGATCCCGAAACTCGATGTACCTCAGGATCAAGTGTATGTCTGGCGAAACAGCAAGCTGATTGCAATCTGACCTGAGAGACTGCTCGAGAACTGTTGGGCGGACTTGCTGCACACAAAGACGTGAGCTTGAATCGCCTTATTTTAGTCATCGGGCGAGGAGACTAAGCCGTAAGACTCATGATTATTGGGATTTCAGGCCATGTCCGCAGACAGTTTTTACAGCGAACTTCCGGAATTTACGGAATTTGAAACCGGCAGCAATCTGGGTGATTTTCGTCCTGTTCCGGATGACTGGGTTGTTCTCGCAACTGACATTGTTCAGTCCCGCAAGGCCATAGAGCAAGGCCGCTACAAGGAAGTGAACATGGTCGGTGCCGCGGTGATTGCTGCGGTGCTGAACAAACTCGGCCGGGACCGAATTCCATTCGTCTTCGGCGGTGATGGTGCTCTTCTTGTTGTTCCGGAACACGATGTCGAAGCGGGCAGGCAAGCGCTTGCCGGTGTTGTTGATCTTGCCAGGCAAGTTATGGAGCTCGAACTGAGGGCCGCCGCTATCCCGGTGTCTCATATCAGAGGACAGGGCGGTGATATCCGGATCCGCAAATACTGCCTGAGCCCGGGAAATCATCTTGCCATGGTGATCGGTGACGGATTGCTGATTGCCGACAGCATTCTGAAAGATCCCGAGGCATCAAAACCCTTTGTTGTTTCAACCAAAGGCGCGGAACTTCCACCCTTGGACGGGCTTTCCTGCCGTTGGGAACCACTTCCGGCGAAAAACGGTCATATCCTCTCGTTGATTTTGAAACCGGTTGGACAAACTGCCCTGCCGGACATCATGAGCGGTTTGGCGGAACGGTTGGGATATAACCCGCTCGTCGAGACCGAAAAATCCCTTATGGCGACGCAGCAGCGGCTGAAATTTCGATTTCCGCCACGGGGAATGGGACTGGAAATTCGCTTCAGCCACGCTGGACATCGGGTCAAGGGGTGGATCCAGGGTACGATAGAAAATCTGGTCTTCCTGTTTGGATACGTAACCGGTAAGTCGGTTGGGCCTTTCAATCCTAAACGATATTTCAAGGAGCTTAGCCTGAACACGGACCATCGCAAGCTGGGCGACAGCCTTCAGCTGGTCCTGGATGTGACACCGCAGCAATTGGCAAGTATCAGGACTTATTTGGATTTAGCTTATCAGGACGGAGCAATAGTATACGGCCTGCACGTATCCGATGAAGCACTGATGACATGCTTTGTGCAGGATATCGGCAACAGCCAGCATATCCATTTTGTCGATGGTGCAGGAGGTGGTTTATCTGTCGCTGCGACTGAATTCAAAAAGCGGCAAACGGCAATCAGTTCCAGATCAATGAATCAGGCCTGAACGGCATGAAGTGTTTCTGTTGACGGAAGCGTCTTCAAAATATCCTGGCGCAGGATCATGGTCATGAGCTGTTCCTGGGGTACTGCCTTTGAAATCAGAAACCCCTGAATGACATCGCACCCGTTCTGCTGCAGCCAGCAACGCTCCTCTTCGGTTTCAACACCTTCGGCAAGGACACTGATGTCCAGGCTTTTGGCCAGATTGATAAGGGCGCTGGTGAACTTTTGAAGGTCCGGTTTGTTATTGACACCAGACACAAAGCTGCGGTCGATCTTGACCCGGTCAACATGCAGGTCCCGCAAGCTGGATATGCTGGAGTGCCCGGTCCCAAAATCATCGAGCTCGATAAAGAACCCCAGATCCGAAAGATGGGCGATGTTTTCCTTGATTGGATCCGCAGCTGTTTCATCAATCATGACCGCTTCAAGGATCTCAAGGCTGAAATCGGAAGGCTTCAGTCCCAGATCAAGAACGGTTTGATGAAGCGCATCGGCAGCTTTGGCGCTGCCAAGCAAATCAGCTGAGACATTGAGACCTAAATGAATGCAGCGTTCCGTCTGAGTGTTGAGTGTGGTTGCCAGGTTGAACGCCTGTTGCCGGACCGTTGCCTCGATCAGCTTCATATATCCGGCGTCCTCTGCAGCGGGCAGGAACGAACCGGGATACCGGACACCGCCGTTGTCTACCCATCTCACCAGAGCTTCTGCACCAACAATTTTCCCGGTACTGATATCGACCTGTGGCTGGAACCAGGGCACGATGTTGCCCTCGTCGATTGCGTCCAGCAATTCGTTTGCTGTTTCGCTGTGTTCCTCAAAAACGGCTCGCATTTCCGGAACAAAAATGGCTGTCTTGCGCGGACCTTTTTTCTTCGCGGACCTAAGAGCCAGCGTCGCGTCAATCAACATGCGATCCGTTGCCGATGATCCCGCCTGATTGATGTATAGGCCTGCATTGGCTTCAACGACCACTTTTTGCCCGTCGACCGGCCGTTCTTTGGCAAGGGACTGCGCGACCTTTTTAGCAAACGTTTCAAACTGTGAGTGATCCTGCAGGGCAGGTCTCAACAGTACAAATTCACTTCCGCCGGTGCGGCTGAGAAAATCCTCTGGTTCTGCGAGGCAGGTCAACTGTTCACCGACGAGCCGCAAAATAGCGTCGCCGGTTTGGTCACCATATTGATTGTTGATTTTCTTGAACTGTCGAAGATCAAATACGATCAGGCCAATCCTTTGGCCATCTTCTGATTGCGGAAGATCCCGCATTTTGTCCAACAATGCTCTGCGATTGGGTAATCCGGTCAACGGATCATGGAACCCAAGGTTTTCGAATTCCTGTTGTGTCCGATCCGCAAGAGCGCGACTTAGTGCTACAGCAATGCCAAAGGCGCCAAAGATGACAAGAGCTCCTACAAACCCGGCCAGGGATACGGCGAAGAGCGTCTGCGATCTCTGTTGCTCGAGGTTTTCATTCAGGTAATCAAGGATCCCCTGCCAGAGCATGAAGGTGGCATGGATCAATTCAGGATGCGCTGCAATGACCGGCTCAGAGATTATGTCCTTGCCGGTAGCCCCTTTGATCGTGGAGGATAGCAATTTCGACCCTTTTGTCTGAAATTGCACATTTGCACTGCGATACTGTGCGGCTTTCTGGCGCAGGTTGTCGGCATGCGGACCTTTCAAGTATTCGAAGTACTGAACGGTTTCTCTTGCCGCGCCATCTGCAGCGACCTTGAACTGTCCACCCTGTACCGGGATCGACATCTTGTCCCAAACGTTGATGCTATCCCGTTTTGACAGCCTCCGCGCATTTTCAGCCATTTTTGAGCTCTCAATGACGACCGAAAGCAGCATGTCATTAAGGAGGTAAGGTAATTTCGACGTTTCGTAGGAGCCTGCTGTTGTGAGCCTTGCCATCTGTGTAATCGCCAAGGCCAGCTCACGCCCCTGCTTCAACGACAGATTTACGTCCTTTTCCGTTGTGAACTTATCTAGAAGGTCGCTCAGGTATTTGGCCCGTTCTGGTCCACCAAAGCCTATCAATTGGCTGCGCAAGCTGGCTGGAATATGCCGGACTGTACCGGTGATCGCCTTTTCCTGAATAAGGGGACCGAGAGCCTGAGTGATGTGCAAACCATCAAGGCTTTTATCTATGGCACTGACACTCGAGAGTTTATTGTAGAACCATAGAGATGCGAACAGCAGACTGGGAGCCAGCAAAAATACGATCAATCCTGTCAGCCAACCACGAATGTGCACGTTTTGAGCTCATCTTAACGGATACAAACATACACCCTACGGCCTGAGCCTTAATGTTTGGCAAATCGTGAGTTGGAAACGCCTTGTAATTAATGAGACTACACGCAATTTTGATTAGTATGTTGATTGCAGTTCAGCAGCTTTGAATTGCGATGGCGGTAGCGCGACATTCCAAACAAGGCTAGCAAGCTGCATTCCGGGGCTTGAGCTTCTTTGTCCGATAGCTTATCGCTCGCCTTACCCTCTGTTTCTCCTGGTTCTGGAAGCCATTCATGTCTCACAACAGTTTTGGCCATATGTTTCGCGTTACCACCTGGGGCGAAAGCCACGGTCCTGCCATTGGCTGTGTTGTTGACGGTTGCCCCTCGCTGATCCCGCTGACCGAGACCGACATTCAGGGTTTCATGGAAAAGCGCAAGCCAGGTCAGTCCAAATACACGACCCAGCGGCGCGAAGCCGATGAAGTTCAGATCCTGTCGGGGGTGATGGTCGACGAAGATGGTGTTCAGAAAACCACCGGGACACCAATTTCGCTGATGGTTCAAAACACGGATCAGCGCTCCAAGGACTATTCCGAAATTAAGGATCGCTTCCGTCCAGGTCATGCCGATTTCACATATGACGCAAAATACGGCATCCGGGACTATCGTGGAGGTGGACGCTCATCTGCCCGTGAAACCGCGATGCGGGTTGCTGCAGGTGCAGTCGCGCGCAAAATCCTGCAGGGCGTGACCATACGCGGCGCCCTGGTTCAAGTTGGTCCGCACAAGGTCGACCGGGCAAATTGGGACTGGTCAGAGGTCAACAACAACCCGTTCTTTGCACCTGATGCAAAAACAGCTGCGGAATGGGCTGAGTATTTGGACGGTATCCGCAAGGCGGGGTCATCAGTCGGTGCTGTCGTTGAAGTTGTCGCCGAAGGTGTGCCTGCCGGGTGGGGGGCTCCTATTTACGGCAAGCTCGACACGGACCTGACTGCAGCGATGATGTCCATCAACGCAGTCAAAGGCGTTGAAGTTGGCAATGGCTTTGAAGCGGCTTGCCTGTCTGGTGAAGAAAATGCCGATGAAATCCGCATCGACGATGTCGGCCAACCGGTGTTTCTGACCAACAATTCCGGTGGTGTGTTGGGCGGTATATCGAACGGAGATCCGCTGGTCGTGCGTTTCGCGGTCAAGCCGACCTCTTCGATCCTGACCGAACGCAAGTCGATCACTCGTCAGGGCGATGAAGTCGATGTCATGACCAAGGGACGTCATGACCCGTGCGTCGGCATTAGAGCTGTTCCGGTAGGAGAAGCGATGATGGCCTGTGTGCTTGCTGATCACTTTCTACGCCATCGCGGTCAGATCGGATAAAATCGAGTCGGTCTTGGCACTGGCAGATACATTTTCTTACAAATTATTTGGTTTGCGGACATGGACCTGTCGCGACCCCGGTCCTAGTTTCCTTTAGAACGCAGATTTTCTGCGGTTTTCAGGGAGCGATCACATGAATGACATGACACCGGTGCGCCGCATGACGGCAAAGGACTTTCCGCAGGAACTTCTTGATCTTTATGACTATTACGCCCACGGGAAGATCACGAAACGTGAATTTCTGAGCGGTGCCGCGAAATTTACAGTTGGTGGTGTTACTGCAGCGATGCTGCTCAATCAGCTGTCACCAAATTATGCCCTGGCTGAGCAAGTGGCTCCCGACGACAATTCGATAGACACACAACGCATTACCTATCCATCGCCAAACGGCCATGGCGAGGTGAATGGCTATCTTGTGAAACCGGCAGGAGCGACCGGCAAATTGGCTGCCGTCCTGGTGATCCATGAAAACCGGGGTCTCAACCCATATATTGAGGATGTTGCGCGCAGACTTGGCAAGGCTGGATTTCTTGCGCTGGCACCAGACGGACTGACATCAGTTGGCGGTTATCCTGGAAATGACGACAAGGGCAAGGAGCTTCAGCGGACAGTCGACCGGGAAAAACTACTCAATGACTTCTTTGCCGGATTTGAATTTCTACTGAAACACGACGATAGCACGGGTAAGGTCGGCGCAGTTGGTTTTTGCTATGGCGGCGGCGTGGTCAATGCGATTGCTGTTGCTTACCCAGAACTTGGCGCAGGTGTTCCGTTCTATGGCCGCCAACCTAATGTGGATGATGTTTCAAAAATCCAGGCACCCTTGATGCTGCAATATGCCGAATTGGATGAACGGATCAACGCCGGCTGGCCTGACTATGAAAAGGCGCTCAAATCCGAAAGCAAAAACTATGTTGCTCATATGTATCCGGGCGTGAACCACGGTTTCCACAACGACACCACGCCGCGTTTCGATGAAGCGGCTGCGAAGTTGGCTGAAGAGCGAACGATTACTTTCTTCAAGGAAAACCTGAAGTAACCTCGGTGCAACCAAGTCCTTAAAGCAGCCGGAAGACACCGGCTGCTGAAAGGCAGATCAGAAGCGCAAGGCAGACCCTTTTGTAGTAAGGAGAAAAGCGTGGAGAAAACAGCATTGATCCCAGGAAGACACCAAACAACACCAACGGAATGAAAATCGATCCACGCTGCAGGGTTTGAACGGTCATAAGGTCATAATAGAGCAGCGATATCAGGGTCGTGACCATCCCAACCATGAGGTAGATTACAAGCGAGCTGCGCATCACGCTCGGCTCGACTTTTCGCGACAGAACATATAGCGCGACAACCAGGCCACCGACCGAGGCAAGACCTGTAGCAATGCCTGCAAGAATGCCGGCAAAAGGTGTACCGAACCGCCCTCCAAATCCGGGAGGAACAATCTTGAACAGCTGTGCCACAGTTAACGCCAGAATAAGAAAGAGCGCGACAAGTTGTGATGTTGCCGGGTCGAAGTAGGTCGTTGCAGCAAGACCAATCGGGACGCCCGCGGTTGAACTTCCTGCGAGCACCAGCACCATTTTCCAGTCAGCAGATCTGAAGTTGCCGCGAAGCATTGCAAGGCTCGCTGCTCCCTCCAGCACATAGCAAACGGGAATAAGCTCGACGGGGGGAATGATGGTCACAACACCGGCCATCACCACTGCCGAGAGCCCGAAACCGGCAAACCCTCGCACAAGACCAGCTGCAAAAACGGCTGTAGCGCAAATCCAGAACTGTGTGTCAGTTAGGCCTGAATACTCGATTATGCTCGACAGCATGAGCGCTCCTTTGTCGGGAGAACTTTAGTGACTGCATTCACGAACGAAAAGGGATGATATTGCAGACACAAGCTGCGATGCCTCACCTTGCGCAAGGCGTATGAGACCTATTGGTCAGACGAACTTGAAGGCGCGGATCCGGTTGAGGATTTCGTCCGGATCAGCCGCAAGCGTGTGCAGGTTGATAGCGACCAATTCTCTGCCATGTTCGCGTGGACTGCGTTTCCAGTTGCGCATCATGAATTTCTTCCAGAGCGGTGTCTGCTGCGCTTTGCTGACTGCATCGGTTATCGGCCGGGTCAACAACACGTTCAGTTTGACCTGGTCGATGTTCCGGGCTTTCGAGCGATTTATTTCGGCCATTCGAATGGCACCCCAATCAATGAAGCCGATACGCTCGATATAAAGTCCGTCTTCATTGGCACCCAGTTGTGGCCGGCCCTTTTCGATCATCGGGAAGTGCCAGTAGGCTGTTGCCAAGGGGGCTATTCCAGCAATGGCCAACAGCGGAACTTTGCCGACGACCCCGACAATCAAAAACAGGACACCAAAGATCAGGCACCCGAAAACAATGGCTTCACTGTTGTTGCGTTCATATCCAACGGTGAACGGCATTGGAGCCGGTTTGTCTGTGTCCTCGATATTGGTTTCACTTGAGTTTACTGCCTGTGCCACCATCAAGGACTGCCTGTTCTAGCTCCTCATGTATCGAGGATCTCGGTTTCGTCGATCTTTATGTCAAAACCTTCCAGTCCCACGTAATGTCGTTCCCGGGACGCCAGAAGGCGAATTGAACTGACACCCAGATCTTTCAGGATCTGAGCCCCCAATCCAACTTCCCTCCATTGTTCCTGTCTAGCTTGTGCGGAGCTGTGCTCCTCGTCATCGGCTGCTTCGAAGTCGGATCTGGGCCGCGTGGATTGATGCGCAACACCAACGGATCCTTCACGTAAATAGACGATCACACCACGCCCGCGCCCGGCAAAATGCTGCATGATCGGATCGAGCGGCTGCGCTTTGCCGAAGACATCATCAAGCACGGATTCCAGCTGTAAACGGACCGGGACACTGCGTCCGTCCAAGATGTCGCCATAGATGATGGCAACATGGTGCATAGGGTCGTAAGGGGTTGAGTAGGTCATCGCATAGGCAGGCCCGGCGACCGTTTCGATCGGCTGTTCATTGACCCGTTCGACCATGCGTTCGGTACGCTGACGCCAGGCGATGAGATCGGAAACCGACACCATCTTGAGGTCGTGTTCGGCGGCAAAATCAGCCACCTGTTGGCCGCGTTTGACGGTGCCATCATCATTGACGAGTTCGCTGATAACGCCGACTTCTTCCAGGCCCGACAGGCGGCAAAGATCGACGGCAGCTTCCGTGTGGCCGGAGCGGATCATGACGCCGCCTTCCTTGGCAACCAGCGGGAAGATGTGACCCGGACGGACGAAATCATCTGCACCGACATTCGGATTGGCTAGCGCGCGGACGGTCGAGCAGCGCTCTTCGGCGGAGATGCCGGTCGTTAGTCCCTGCCGGTAATCGACCGAAATCGTGAAGGCTGTTGCCAGTGGTGCATCGTTTTCCGCGACCATCGGGTCAAGACGCAAGCGGCGGGCATGGGCAACGGTCATCGGAGCGCAAATAATACCGGATGTATGCCGGACCATGAACGCCATCTGCTCGGATCTGACCTTGGACGCGGCGACAATAAGATCGCCTTCGTTCTCGCGATCATCATCATCGGTCACGACCACCATTTCACCGCGTTCAAACGCGCGGATTGCTTCTGCGACACGGGCCTGGGACACGGGATGCTCCTTGGTTGTAGACAGTCCGAGAAAATCGTTTGGGGTGACGTCGCCATTGGTGGCGATGGCAATCTTGCGAGCCATGTCGCGCGAGATCCACGCATTCGGATCGTTACAAAGCGCGGTGACAGATGCCGGTGACAGGTTTGCGCGGCGCGCAAAAGCGCTCCGGTTTTCTCCTGTTTGCGATAACCAATGGTCCAGTCTCATGACACAGGTATATGCGCGAGAGATTTCTCCGACAAGAGGAGATTTCAGTATCACTGAAAGATTATGCAGTTTTCACGAATTCTGCCATGCGTGACACAAAGGCCGGAACCATTTGCTGCTGAACCAGACCTTGCCCGGCACAGAGTTCGGCCAGGTCTTCGGTGAGATAAGACGAATAGTATGGCTCGTGAAAAAGCTGCGGAAAGATCGACAGCAGACCGTCATAGTCCGGCACATCGCCGGTTTGCAGGCTGTCGACAAACAGGAACGAGCCGCCCGGTTTCAGTACCCTTGCGACCTCGGCAATAACCTGGCGCCGGATTTTGGGTGGCAGTTCATGGAACAGGAAGACGCAGGAGACAACATCGAGCGAGTTGTCGCCAAATGGCAACTCTTCAGCCATAGCGGTTACATAACTGGCTCGTCGAGATTTGAGACGATCACGGCCAACTGTCAGATAGGGCTCCGAAAGATCGAGCCCGATCCCCTTTAATCTCGGAAACGCCTTGAGAGCCGGTCTGAGCAAACCGCCAGTCCCGCAGGCAAGATCGAGATAAGCGACGTTGCGTTGATCTTTTCGTTTCAGGATTTCAGCGAACGGCACCAGAGCGGTCCGGCGCATGGCAGCTGTTGCGCCGGAAAACAGAACGTCGACCTGAAAATCGTAAATACGAGCGCTGTCTTCTGACAGCCAGCCGTCTGTCTGGAAATGGAAGTTTTGGCGGTAATAACGAGGAAGCGCTTCGGTAAATCCCTGAGGACCTTCGTTGACTTCCTGATGAGAGCCCGTCGCACGGCGACGGGCAACTTCCGGCACGTCTTTGAAGAACGCGCGACTTGTCGCAAGCAGTTCACGCAGGCTCATGGTTCCGTCAGATGGCATGGGATAGAGCCCGGCCTCGACAGCTTTCAGGTCATCGGCAAACAGGTTGACGATGTCGGACAGCATGCGCCGTTGACTGGGAACAGGACCATCCGGGACAATCTTTGGAGCGTCGGAGCGGTTCTGTTGAATGCGCCGGTTCATCCGTTTCATAGCTTCGGAATGCAGCGTATAGAGCGCCATACGGCTGCCTTGATGAAGCGCATAGCGCGCTGTGCGGGCAAGGCTGAAAAGCGGCAGAGGTTTAAGGGTATCTGAACCTTCAGATTGGTCGTTCTGCTTTGCCGCTGCACTCATGGATCATTCCCGTTTCAAGACCGCCACCACCTCAATATGGGGCGAGAACTGGAATTGGTCCACAGGTGTGACTTTTTGGAGCACATATCCGGCATCGATCAGGATCCGCAGATCGCGTGCCAAAGTGGCTGGATTGCACGAAACGGCAACGATGGTTTTAACCTTGGATTGCGCCAACATTTCCGCTTGCGCCTGCGCCCCGGCACGCGGCGGATCGAAGACTACAGCATCAAATGCTTCCAATTCGGCCGGAATGAGAGACCGGCGCATGAGGTCCCGCTTTTCAAAGGTGACCTTTTTGAGTCCTTGCGGTTTGCGCAAGGCCTTGTCGAAAGACGCTATGGCCGCCGCATCCCCTTCAACGGCATGAACGTTTGCAGTGCGTGCAAGGCGCAGCGCGAAAGTTCCAGATCCAGAAAAGAGATCTGCGACTTTCCGAGCATCGCCAATGCCGTCAATGACCAGTTTTGAAAGTGTTTCCTCGGCCGCGCGAGTTGCCTGTGTAAAGCCACCGGGAGGCGGTAATAGGCTGGTTCCTGCCATGTCGAGCAAAGGCGGGCGTACCTCGAGAATAACCTCACCGTTCACGGACAGCCGCGCCAAATTCAGCTCGACAGTCTTTTGAGACAGGGCCGGGATTTTGCGGTGATAGTTCTTGTCGGCATTGGCTAGAGCGACATCCAGCCCCGTGGTCGTTACCAGAACTGTGATCCGCAAATCGCCCTTCTTGGCCATTGCTTCCGCCGCGACGGATTTCAGTCCCGGCAAGGCTGCGACGATAGACGGATCGAGGACCGGACATTCACTGATGTCGACCAGCTTGTGGCTGGCCTTTTCATGGTATCCGAGAAGGATATGCCGACCAGCTCGTGTGGCGGTCAGGACAGCTCTTCGCCGGCCGCCAAAGGTTGCCGCGACAGTGTCAGCTGCAGTTATCTCGATTCCCCGGTCCTTCAGGGCCTTTTCGACGAGGCCCCGTTTCCAGTCGAGATAAGGTTTTTCGGCCAAATGTTGGACGGAGCATCCGCCGCAAGATTCATAGTGCTTGCAGATTGGCTTGATCCGGTCAGGAGACCGTATTTCGAATTTCGGCTTGATGGCGCGTCCGCTTTGAACACTGGCGGTCACTGTTTCTCCGGGCAAAGCGCCAGGCACAAAAACAGGCCCGTCAGGCGTAAGTGCAATGCCATCGCCACGATGGCCCAGCTCGGAAATCGTAAGGTGCGTCTCTGTCATGGCGGAGCGATACCGCCGATTGGTCGCAGGAGCAAGGAAAGGCTTGGGTCTAACCCGTTTTTTTACCGTAGAGCAGCCACTCAGCATTGCCGTCACCGCCTTTTAGCGAGGAGGGGATGAGATCCCCGGCCTGCCAACCAGATATGGTCGATAGCCACAGCTGCAGGTCCTTTGCCGTCGCCTTCGCTATATCCAGGTCGACCAGACCACCTTTGCCGATGTTGTTTTTGCCGGCCTCAAATTGCGGTTTAACCAAGAAGATGCCCTCAGCCTCCGGTGCGGCTATCTCCAAAGCGGGTGGCAGGGCCAATTTCAGCGAAATGAAACTGACGTCTGAAACCAATACCTGGGGCTGATCGCCGCCGAGATTTACTGATGTCAGCTCGCGGGCGTTCAATCCGTCCTGAGCAGCCACCTTGGGATGGGACCTGAGACTGTCATGAAGTTGATCGTGGCCAACATCAATGGCGTGCACTTTTGCTGCGCCTTGTTCCAAAAGCACTTGCGTGAAACCGCCGGTCGAAGCGCCAATATCCAGGCAAATCTTGTCGGTGACATCAACGTCGAAGGACTTCAGACCCTCAATCAGTTTCAGAGCGGCTCTTGAGACGTAGCCGGACGCGGGGTCAGACACACTGATAATGGCACCAGATGCCACCTTCTGAGCAGGTTTCAAACACACAGCGCCATCAATTGACACTGTTCCACGCAAAACCGCGTCACGCGCCCGTGCGCGACTCGGGAACTGAGAGTTGTCAACGAGGTATTGGTCGAGGCGCTGTTTGGACATGCGCCGGGTTTTAGGCAGTGTATGTTGAAAAGGGAAGAGGGAGTGGCCTCAGAAACAATTGGCAATTGCCGAGATGAGGCGGTCCACATAGACACGTTCACCTGCGTACAGCCACAAAAATGCGGACAGCGCGACGAGGCTCGTCGCGCCAAAAGCCAGTCCGATGTAAAGTGGCATCCGCATAGTTGAATTTCCTGGCGACCAGCCGATCAGGAATTTGGCGGGGCGTTTTTGATCAGGCGATTCAGTTTCGCCAAAGCGTTTTCTTCTGCTTCACCGTAAGCAATGGTGCCGACGAACTTGTTGTCTTCATTCATCAGATAAACAGCTGCTGAATGGTCCATCGTATAGTCGCCATCGTCAAGAGGCACTCTCTTGGCGTAGACACGATAGGTTTTCATCATGGCGTCGATCTGGTCGCGAGAGCCGGTCAGCGGTGTGATTCGCTCGTCAAAGGCGCCTACGTAATCCTGGAGCACATCTGGTGTATCCCGTTCGGGATCAACGGTGACAAAAGCATAGTTCAGGCGTTCAGCGTCCGGTCCGAGGGCTTCCATCCAGCCCTGAAGCTCGGAGAGAGTTGTCGGGCAGACATCTGGACAATAGGTAAAGCCGAAGAACATTGCTGTTGGTTTACCGGCAAATGTCTTGTCCGTGACGGTTTCGCCCTTGCCGTTGACCAGCTCGAAGGGCCCGCCTATTGCGGCCAGTGGCTCAATCAGGGCACCGGAATTCTTGTTTGCAGTTGTCTGCATATAGACCAATGCACCGGCAACAACAGCAAGGACGGCAACTGCCGCCCAAGCCGTGTACCGAAAGAGTTTCAAACCTGACATCAAGGTTTCCTCTTCTGGAGAATTTAGTTTGTGCTCTTTTTCATTTTATCGGCTTCCATTTTTCCATGGTTCATTTTGCCGTGATCCATGTTGCCCATGGTCTTGGCGCCCATTTTGGAAACTGAGAGCTCAACTGCGACGTCACCTGCTTTTTCAAATGTCAGGACGACAGGAACAACAGTGCCTTCTTCAAGGGACTGGTTCAGACCCATGAACATGATGTGCAGGCCACCTGGCTTCAGGGTGACCGTTTCGCCAGCCGGGATTTCAATACCATTTTCCAGTTCACGCATTTTCATGACGCCATCGGTGACAGCCATTTCGTGAATTTCGGTCTTTTTTGCAACGTCAGATGCAACCGCTACCAGGCGATCAGCATCGGCACCTTTGTTCATGATTTGAACGAAGCCGCCACCTGCCTTGGCTTTCGGCGGTGTTGCCCGTGTCCATGTTTCAGTGATCATCAGATCGCCAGCTTTGTATTCACCAGCGAAAGAAGAAAGGGAGACGAGTGTAAGCGCTGCAGCCGCAGCTACGGATTTCCAGAGTGCCATTTTATAAAAGTACCTTGATATCGGAGAGTGTTTTTGTAGATCAGATCAAGGGGTAAGGCGGTGCCCGGATGGATTTGTTACCGTCAATTGCTGCGACTACAGCAATTGGTTCGCCATAAGCGAACGCTACGGTCGGCAGCGGCAATCGTACCGATGGAACCGCATTGGTGCTGGCCAACGAGGGTCCAAGGGCGCAGCCATGCACACAAATCGGGCCACATTGACATATGGCCGGATCATGAGCTGCTGGAATACTGTTTTCCTGCCCCGACGGCTGGCACAGGCTAACAAGTCCATCAGCTACTGCTGTGTGTGGCGAAAGCGCAGTTCCAAGAACGACAAGGCTCAGACGTAAAACAAACGCCAAGGCCGCAAGCGAACCCAAAGCGGATCGCTCGTGTCGTAGTACCTGCATAAGTGTCATGCGCACTGCCATACATCGGCTATAAGCCGATTACTCTGATCTGTCGAGCGACGAAACCGCGCAGGCACGGGACTGCAGTTATGTCTTCGACTCCGGATCTTGGCCTGTATTTGGTATATCACTTGTCTTGGTGTTACCGGCTGTCTCGACCACATCCGAGGACGTACCCTCTGCAGAGGCGTTGCTTGCCTCGTCCTCTTCATTGACCGTATCGAAGTTGTAAATGTCATCTTCATAGGCCGGGAATTCTTCCGGTGAAATGACATATTCTTCGGTGTCTGCATCAAGCGGTTCAGATGAGATAACCGTACCGACCTGCGCCGTTGCAGCGTATTCGAAGTCTGTTTTTTCGTCAGCTGTCAGAGCGTCATTCGTCAGCACACGGGTCAACAGGAACGCCGCCATCAACAAGTTGACGATGATCACCATGATATAAAGGCCTGAAGGACCAACCTGACTCATCAATAATGAGGCAAGGAGCGGGCCGACAATTGATCCCATCCCAAAAAACAGCAGCATGCCTGATGAAGTTTCGACGAAGTCCTCGGTTGATGCATGGTCAAATGCATGGGCAACGGCGATGGCGTAAAGCGGTTGTGAAAACATGCCCACGAGAATCGCTGCCGCCGCTGCAACGACAAATACGGTTGGAGAAAAGAAAACAATTGCCGATGCGCTTGCTGCAGTGGCAACGCCCATAAAGACGAGAACAACACGACGATCTATCATGTCGGAGAACCGACCGACCGGCCATTGTGCCAACAGGCCACCACCAATGATGGCTGCCGCATAGAATGACGACTGATTGGTCGAAAGACCGATTTGCGATCCGTAAAGCGGAGAAAGCGCCAGTAATGCACCTTGTGAAATTCCGATAAAGAAAATACCAACGAAGGCTGCCGGGGAGTTCTTGTAGAGTTGCACGGGTCGGAAGCGGACAAGCGTAATAGGTGCTGGTTGCGCGGACGTCGTCAACGAGACCGGCATGACCGCAAGGCTTACGGCGACAGAAGCAATAACAAACGGCACAAACGACGAAACGCTCATGGTCGCGGTTGTTACCTGCCCGAGCATGAGGGCACCAAACAGCACAACGATGTAGACCGACATGATGGTGCCGCGATTTTCATTGGTCGCGCTTTCGTTCAGCCAACTCTCCACGATCATGTAAAAACCGGCGAGGCAGAAACCGGACGCAATACGGATTACCACCCAGGCAATTGGATCCACCATCACCGGGTGAAGGATCGCAGCGGCAGACATCATCGACACAAGAGCGGCAAACGCCCGGATATGACCGGCACGCATTATTATCCATGGCGCGCCAAGGCACCCCAGCACCATTCCGACAAAATAGGCAGAGGAAATCGCACCGATCTCAAAATCGGAAAAGTAAAATCGGTCGGCCGCCAACGGCAATAGTGTTGTCTGCAGGCCGTGCCCAAAAATGAGCAGGGCGACCGACAGCAGCAGTGCCGATACGGATATAAGCGTCTGAGCCATGGCTCTTCCTGAAAATGTACGAAATCAGTTGCCGAATAATTTCGGAACAATTGCATTTTCAGGTCTCGTGACCTGTGTCAATCGAGATTAACACAGTGTCTCAAAAACGACCGGATTGGTCGTTTTCCGGATAGGAAAAACGACAATCATGCGCGCTGTATTGTGGAAAGGCCGTCAGCGCCCAAGGTTGCGAACACTGTTTTCAGGATTCCGTCACAGGTCAGACCGGAGTTGGCATACATCAGATCAGGTTTGTTCTGATCAATGTAAGTGTCCGGCAATGCCAACGTGCGAACCTTCAGGCCGGTGTCCAGAAGACCTTCCTCAGCAAGCCTCGTGAGGACGTGGCTGCCAAAACCGCCGATAGAGCCTTCTTCGATGGTGATCAGCACCTCATGATCGCGCGCAAGGCGGCGGATAAGATCCATGTCCAGAGGTTTTGCAAAACGGGCATCGGCAACAGTCGTTGAAAGCCCGGCGGCATCCAATTCATCTGCCGCCTTGAGGCATTCGGCCATGCGGCCACCAAATGACAGCAGCGCAACCTTGGTGCCTTCCCGGCGGATCAGACCTTTACCGATCTCAAGAATGCTTCCGCGTTCCGGCATTTCAAGGCCAACACCTTCGCCGCGTGGATAGCGGAACGAGATTGGACCTTCATCATAAGCAACAGCCGTTGCGACCATATGACGAAGCTCAACTTCATCGGCTGCCGCCATCACCACAAACCCTGGCAGGCACGACAAGAACGCAGTGTCGAAAGCACCTGCATGGGTAGGTCCGTCCGCACCGACCAATCCTGCCCGGTCAATCGGGAAACGAACCGGCAGGCCCTGAATAGCAACATCATGAACGACCTGATCATATGCGCGCTGCAGGAACGTCGAATAGATCGCCGCGAACGGCTTGTAGCCTTCTGTCGCCATACCGGCAGCAAACGTCACCGCATGCTGTTCGGCAATGCCAACATCATAGGTGCGTTCTGGATAGGCTTCACCGAACAGATCAAGGCCCGTGCCATCCGGCATCGCGGCCGTAATTGCGACGACTTTGTCGTCGGTCTCGGCTTCCTTGATCAGCGATGTTGCAAAAACGTTGGTAAAGCTCGGAGCATTAGCCTTTGGCTTTGACTGCTTGCCGGTCACCACATCAAATTTGGCAACGCCATGGTATTTGTCTCTGGCGCCTTCTGCCGGACCGTAGCCCTTGCCTTTTTGGGTGACTGCATGAATCAGCACCGGACCGTGATGGGTGTCGCGGACGTTCTTCAAGACAGGAAGAAGGTGTTCCAGATTATGTCCGTCTACAGGGCCTACATAATAGAAGCCGAGCTCTTCGAACATCGTTCCGCCAGTCCAGAAACCGCGGGCATATTCTTCGGCGCGCGCAGCTTTTTCAAAAACTGGTTTGGGCAGGTTTTTGGCCAGGTTCTTCGCAGCGTCACGTAGTGTTTGGTAAGTCGGACCCGAAACCAGCTTGGCAAGATAGGCGGACATTGCCCCGACCGGTGGCGCGATAGACATGTCATTATCGTTGAGAATGACAATCAGTCGAGATCCCAGATGCCCGGCATTGTTCATGGCCTCATAGGCCATACCAGCAGACATGGCGCCGTCGCCGATGACAGCAATGACGTTGTTGTCACCGCCATCAAGATCGCGAGCTGCAGCCATCCCGAGACCAGCGGAAATTGACGTTGATGAATGCGCTGCGCCGAATGGATCGTAAATACTCTCGGCGCGCTTTGTGAACCCCGAAAGGCCATCGCTCTGGCGAAGAGTGCGAATTCGGTCGCGCCGTTCTGTCAGGATCTTGTGCGGATAACACTGGTGGCCGACGTCCCAGATCACACGATCATCCGGTGTGTTGAAGACATAATGCAGCGCGACAGTCAACTCCACGACACCCAGTCCGGCACCCAAATGTCCACCGGTTATCGAGACAGCATCAATGGTTTCCGTGCGCAGCTCGTCGGCAAGCTGCACAAGGTCTGCTTCATTCAATTGTCTGAGGTCCGCGGGGGACTTGACCTGGTCGAGCAAGGGGGTTTTTGAATCGGACGTCACGCTGAAGTCGGCTCCACATATCGAACTTGGCGGGCAGGCATACACCAACCAAGTATAGGGCGCAAATGCATCAATGGGAGTGTGCATTAGTTGTCGGCAGTAATACAGGTATTGAGTTGTTAGAAATGCCGAAACATTTAAAGTTGCATATTTAGATTATACCTAAATGACGCGATTTTTTTGTTTAAATCACCCGTTTGGGTGATGCATACGCCAAAAATCTCATTTAATAAATTTATTGTGGTCGATGGGGCCACGTGCACAGTAAACAACTTGGGATCGCGTAATGCGATCCCGCTTTTCCTCAAGCTTATATCTTCTGAATATCTATATACGGCTCATAGCTGTATTTGAACGAGCGATCAGTTATTTCAACGGCTGCGTCAAACCGGCTATTTGATGGACCAGGCGCGTAAGCTCCAGCTGAGTATGAAGTCCGGTTTTTTCGAATATTCTGCGCAAGTGTGTTTTGGTGGTATTGCGTGTGATGCCGAGATGTTTGCTTGTTTCCGCAGTCGAGCCGGTCAGTGTCAGCATGCGTGCAAGATGGGCTTCGGATTGCGACAAGCCGAATTCCTCCTGCAATAGGTCCTCAACACCCGCAGGAATCTCTACCGGGCGCAAAACGTGGATGAGAAGCCGTGCCAGGTCCCGACGGTCAGTTTGCAAGCTGCGCTGACCAACGTCTTCGATGACAATACGCATAATCTCACCGGCATTGTTGCGGAAGCAGAAGTCAGTTTGTGGCAGTCCCGGCTGACGATTTTGAAGACTATCGGCAAGATGGTTTTGCTCGCTGTCATCGTTCAATCCCATCACGTTTTGCAGATGAGATTCCATGTGTCGGCAGCGGATTGTGAGCACGTCATTTTGCAGGTTTGCCAGGTCATTTTCGACCAGAACCCGAAGCCCTTGGGATGTGTGAGATAAGATATTTCGCTCGCCATCTATGAGTACTGCGCAGCTGGTTACGGTCTCAAGTACAGTATCGGCGTCCATTTTAGCTTCTGATAGATCCTGAAACACATCAGACGTTTCCCAACCCAGTGTCACCACCTGGGAAATTTTCTTAAAAACCGCAACTGTTTCGTCAATATCGAGGGACGTAGGACTTTGCCCGGGAAACAGGCATGCCAACAAAAGGGAGTTACCATCCACCCGCCTAAGAGGCGCTATCAAGCCTGGTGCAGAGGCGAGATCAGATTTGGCGTCGTCGCCCGCTTCAGCTGGACTGAGGTTTGGTAAAGACGGAATGGTGCTATGCGAACTCAATGACATTTTGCAGTATGGAAAGTTGAGTTCGGCATTTGTTGTCAGAAACTGCAGGCAAGTTTGATCGTACTCGGTCTTGATAGCCGACAAGACACCCGCCAATTCACTTGCCGCTACCAGCCCGCCATAACGATTGGAGGCAGAACCGTCCGGGAGGTATTCCGCCAAAAAAGCACGGCACCCTAATTGAGAGCCGATCTCATCAAGTATGGTGTTCCATCCATCTGACTGAGTGACATGTTTTAAGATGGTTCTAAGTAATTCGGCTTCCATATTTTTCATGGCTTGATCATATCAAGTTCAATCACTTATTTAGTGCTAAAAGATTTGTATCTCAAATAGTATGCAAATATATACAATACTATATAATAAAATGAACAATCTATAGGGAAAGTGTAGAGCTATTTTGGAGGATTTATTAACTTAACGCGATGTAAAGCTTGGGTTTTGGAAAGTTATGTACTGTAGAGATTTCAATGCCTTTGAACGGCAAACTGCCTTTATCAAGGTGTGTGCATCAGTGCCAATCAGGGGTGTTCTGCAAAAATGCGAAAATACAGAATAGTAATACTGAAAGATCTGGCCCGGCCTTAGCTAACTGAACTACGGTTTGCCTGAGATAAAAATATCAAGCGCGTCTGATCTTAAGACTGCGGATCCAGATCTGTTGTACCTGCAGCCTCGCCGTTTTGGCCTAATTGAATTTTCTCGACTTTTGCTTCGGCTGATTTGAGCAATGTATCGCAATGTTTGCGGAGGGCGTCGCCGCGCTCATACATTTCGATACTGCGTTCCAGCGGCACATTGCCTTGCTCAAGTTCGCGAACGATTGTTTCCAGCTGCTTCAGAGCCTCTTCAAAAGAAAGGGCAGAGATGTCGTTTGCAGCTTCAGCCATCGATACAGGTCCTTGAGTGCTATCGAAATGATGACTGCAAACTTGCGGTCCTTGAGCCGAAGGTCAAGACACCAATTCGCATTCGCGCGAACCATCCACGTTGTTTTGCGCTTGTTATGCCGGATTTCTGGCCTGTGAGATCAGCCGGTCATAAGCGTCAGGACATGAGCTGCAACCGAGCGCGCCAGTCCTTCCAGATCATACCCACCTTCAAGAACAGAGACGACATGGCCATTGCTGTGTTTGTCGGCGACATCCATCAGAGCCCGTGTCGCCCATGCAAAATCGGCTTCCAACAGGTTGAGGCCTCCGAGTGGATCCCGGGCATGGGCGTCAAATCCCGCTGAAATAATTACAAGTTCAGGTGAAAAGTCATGCAGCCGCGGCAGAAGAGCGACTTCAAAAGCTTCTTTAAAACCCGCGCCGTCTTCGCCCGGAGCCAGTGGAATGTTAACGATAGTGTTTGCATCGCCTGTCTCTGATGCAGCACCAGATCCCGGATAAAGCGGCATCTGGTGGGTTGAGCAATACATGACACTCGGATCATCCCAGAAAATATCCTGGGTTCCATTGCCGTGATGAACATCGAAATCAATGATCGCGACGCGATCTATGCCGTGTTTTTCCTGGGCATATCTGGCAGCGACTGCGGCGTTGTTGAAAAAACAAAAGCCCATCGCGCGGTCTTTTTCAGCGTGATGTCCTGGAGGACGGGAAGCTGAAAAAGCATTGTTGACCTTCTTGGTCAGGACTTCGTCGACAGCTCGGCAAGCTCCGCCTGTGCCTCTAACGGCTGCTTCCCACGTTCCCGGTGACATCGTCGTGTCGTCGTCGACGCGAGCCAGGCCCTCATCCGGGGCCAGTCGGTGAAGCCGGTCTACATATGACATCGGATGCGCACGTGCGATATCTTCGATCGCACCGACGGGGGCAAGGTCGCGCTGTAGGGGTTGGAATTTTTCATGCTCCAGAATCCGGTCGATCGCGCGGATCCGGTCCGGCCTTTCCGGATGCCCGACAGGCGTCAGATGATCGAGATAGGACGTATGGTGCAATAGGAGCGTGGACACTTGATGCGTTTCCAAAATCATTTGTTTTTGACTGTTTGATGCATCAGAGCGGTTGCTCGGAAGCCTGTCAATGAGCCTTCCGGATGGATGGTGCCTGGTCTTGATTTTCGGGCAATGGAATGGCCTTGAAGGGCAATGCTTTCCAGCGCCGTTGGCACCAAGACATGTGACGCAATGTCGCTCAGGCGGATGCGCAAGGACTTGTCATCGATAGGGAGGTCAAAAAAAAGACCGGCGCATATCTGCCGGTCTGTTTAAAGGTGCGAGCATCGCGATGCCCGAGGGGAGGTCCGCTGCATCTCAAATCTGAACTCAGCATAAGTGATTCCGTTATGGGAAAGCGAGCCCCTCAAGCAATTCTCTGTGTTCATGGTGTTGATAAGTTTGAATAGTGCAGCTGTAAATCGACTTGGACTGTATTATTTGCTTAACCAAATGCCGTTTGATTGCAGGCTGTTTGTGACGAAAATTAAGTGAGAACTCTGCAAAGTCTTAGATTAACTTAAGGTGAACACTGCATGTTCTTCAAGTTTAATAATTGTGTCTGAGTTCTTGAATTTAAAGACAGAATATTTCTCGTCAGGTTATCGTAGGGGAACGGTCGTTCGTGTGCCCTCCAGTTGTGAAAGCAACCTTTGCTACAGAGCAAATCAGTCGCGCGGCGCAGCGGCGCGGCGCAGGCGGTCATTGATCGCTTCGCCCAAACCAAAGCTGGGGATATGTTGCACCCGAATGGCCTTGGCACCGCAAATGTCTAGGGTTCGCATGGCTTGAAAGAGGTTGGATGCTGCTTCTGTCATGTCACCAGAGGGACTGAGGTTGATTTCCATGACGGCGGTATGTGCACAAGAAATCCGGTCCGACCCGAAAGACAACAAGGCATCTTCCGGGGATACCTCTTTAGCATTCAGGATCATCATGGCCTCTGGAGCGTAGTGCGATGTCAGCATGCCGGGCGCAGAAGGCGCTTCAGTTGCTTCTGCAGACGAAGGTGTTTGAAGTGGACAACCGAGCACAGCTTCAATGTCCTCTCTGGAAAGTCCGCCAGGACGAAGCAGGCGCGGTTGATCGTCAATCAACCCGATGATTGTGGACTCGATGCCAACCTCGCATGGGCCGGTATCGACTGTGTAACTCAGGGATGGACCAAGATCAGCGATGACATCTTCAGCCCGCGTTGCGCTGATCTTGCCGGAGCGGTTGGCACTGGGGGCCGCCAGAGGACGACCGGTGGCTTCCGCCAGATACCGCATCACGGATCCAGCCGGTACTCGAAGGGCAACGGTTTTCAGTCCCGCTGTCGCTAGGTCGGAGATCGTTGAGGTTTCGGCTTTTGGAACAACGAGTGTCAGCGGCCCGGGCCAGAAGGCCTTGGCGAGTTTTATGGCACGCTCGTCAAAGTGACCGTGCTTTTGCGCGGCCTCCAGCGACGGCACATGGGAAATCAAAGGATTGAAGCTGGGTCGGCCTTTAGCTGCAAATATCTTGGCGCAAGCGATGCTGTTGGTCGCATCTGCTGCCAGTCCGTAGACCGTCTCCGTCGGAACGGCGACAAGATCACCAGCCTTCAGCGAGTCAGACACTTTTTTTGCGCCTTCGCTCTGTTGCCATCCTGATGTGGCTAAATCGGGTGTCCAGCGCCGCATTTGCAGAGTTCCAACGGTCGTATTTTATCGAGATTGCAAGAAAGAAACACACATGCCGTAGCGATATGGGTTGACGTTTACGTCAACCTGTCTACTTTCACCGCAATCTGCTGTCATAAACGCCTTTTGCGGGCAACGCTCTTTCGCGTCAAGCTTTTGTCGGCCTCAATTCGGAAATTGGCCAGTTAGGCCGCCGGTTCTCGGGAGGAACTGAATGTATCGCGCCCCAGTCGAAGAGATTGCTTTTACCTTGAAACAGGTCTGTGGCCTCGGTGATTTGCAAAAAACGGATCGTCATGCAGAGCTCGGTGATGATCTTGTCGACGCCATCATAAACGAGGCAGGCCGGTTCGCGTCGGAGGAAATCGCGCCGTTGAACAGTGTCGCTGACAAACACGGTACACCGCTCAACAACGGTGAAGTGACAACTCCTCCCGGTTGGCGCGATCTCTATCATGCCTGGATTGAAGGCGGTTGGAACGGACTGTGCGCCGAATCTGAATTCGGCGGGCAGGGGCTGCCGCAGATGATGTCGGCAGCAACACTGGAGATGTGGAATTCCGGGTCGATGGCTTTTGCAATCGGCCCGACCTTGACCCTTGGTGCTGTTGAAGCTCTTGAAAAACATGCATCCGACGCGCTGAAAACCAAATATCTGGAGAAACTGGTGTCCGGTGAGTGGATGGCGACCATGAATCTCACGGAACCGCAGGCCGGGTCTGATCTGAACGCCCTCAAGGCTAAAGCCGAGCGCAATGACGACGGTACATACCGTATTTTCGGGCAGAAGATCTTCATCACTTACGGCGAGCACGACATGACGGACAATATTGTCCATATGGTCTTGGCTCGCCTACCGGATGCGCCTGCTGGGACCAGAGGGATTTCGCTGTTTCTGGTGCCAAAGTTCTTTGTCGCTGATGATGGCTCGCTTGGCGAGCGCAACGATGTGCATTGTGCGGGTGTCGAGCACAAGATGGGGATTCACGGGTCGCCGACCTGCACCATGGTTTACGGTGATGACGGTGGTGCAAAGGGTTGGTTGGTCGGCGAGGAAAATCGCGGTCTCGCCTGCATGTTCACCATGATGAACAATGCCCGTCTTGCTGTTGGTATTCAGGGTCTCGGAGTTGCCGAACGCGCCTACCAGCACGCGCTCTCCTATGCGCTGGACCGCAAACAAGGCAAGGCACCCGGAGACAAAACCGAGGGTATGAGCCCGATTGCCCGGCACCCGGACATCAAACGCACATTGCTTGCAATGAAATCCCGGACGCAGGTCGCTCGTGCCATCTGTTTTGCCTGCGCGCATGCCATCGATATGGCGAATGTTGCAGAAGATGACGATGCAAAAAAACACTGGAGCGAACGCGCTGGTTTGCTGACGCCAATCGCCAAAGCTTTGTCGACGGATTTCGGTGTCGAAGTGGCGTCCTTCGGTGTTCAGATCCATGGCGGTATGGGCTTCATTGAAGAAACCGGGGCAGCGCAGCATTTGCGCGATGCCCGCATCGCACCGATCTACGAAGGCACCAATGGAATTCAGTCGATTGATCTGGTGATGCGCAAGTTGCCGCTGTCCGGCGGCGAGCAGATCAACGGATTTATCGCGGAGTTGAAAGCAATCTGTGACGAGGTTGCTACTTCCAATCGACCGGAATTTGGCGCAACCGCTGATCGTCTCGCGGTAAGCATTCAGGATTTGCAGGAGGCGACTGACTACATGTTGGCGGCTCAATCGGATGGCCGCGTCGCCGACGCGCTTTCTGGAGCAACTCCGTACTTGCGGATTGCAGGTCTGGCGCTGGGCGGCGCACTACTTGCCAAGGGCGCTTTGCGGTCTACCGATGACACTGCACAAAAATTGGCTGAAAGAACGCTGTTGGCCCGCAGTTTCTGTGAGACTACGCTTGGTGAAACAGCAGGTCTCAAATCCGATATTTTGCTGTCCGCAGAAGCCATTCAGGCGTTCGATGCCGAAGCACTGGTATCTTAACAGGCCGATAAGGAGTTAATTCATGATCCGCATCAGCCTTGAAGACGGTGTCCGGACCTTGCGTCTGGATCGCCCTGAGAAAAAGAATGCCCTGACTCGGCAGATGTATTCTGACCTTGCCGGGGCACTGGAAACCGGAAACGATGACGAAAATGTCCGCTGCCACCTGATCTGCGGACAACCAGATGTCTTCACCTCGGGCAATGATATTGGAGACTTTCTTCAATACGCCGGTAAGGTCGATATGTCGGAAACTGAAGTTGTGCGGTTTCTGCGGGGTCTTGTTGGCAATCAGAAGCCGTTGGTGGCCTCGCTTGACGGTATTACCGTTGGTGTCGGTGCCACGCTGCTGATGCATTGCGACATGGTTTTTGCCTCACCAAACACGGTCATCAGTTCACCGTTTGTCGATCTGGGACTGGTTCCCGAAGCCGGATCCAGCTTGCTGGGCCCGCAGATCATGGGTCATGCACGAGCCTTCGAACTCCTGTGCCTCGGTCGCAGGTTTTCAGCGGAGAAAGCGCAGGCGGCAGGTCTCATCAATGAGATTGTGGACGGCGATGTCGATGCTGACGCTCTTGCCTGTGCAAGAGAAATTGCGGCCAAACCGCCGGAAGCCATGGCAATCTCCAGAAAACTGCTGCGAGGTGACACAACCGGTCTGGCGGAGCGTGTGGAAGAAGAAGCCAGAATATTTGCCACCAGGCTGTCATCACCTGAAACCATCGCTGCATTTCAGGCCTTCATGAGCAAAAAAGCCAAGAAGTAATCGGCTACGCGCCATATCACTCGGAGGAATTCGCAATGTCCCTGAAGGGCAAAACGCTTTTTATCACCGGCGCGTCGCGCGGGATAGGCAAGGCCATCGCACTGCGCGCAGCACAGGATGGCGCGAATGTCGCTGTGGCAGCCAAGACGGCTGAACCGCATCCCAAGCTGGAAGGCACTATCTATTCGGCTGCTGAAGAGATTGAAGCTGCGGGCGGCAAAGCCTTACCGGTTCTTCTAGATGTGCGGGACGATGAGGCCGTCAAAGCGGCAATCGACAATACCGCTGATCATTTTGGTGGGTTGGATATCCTGGTCAATAACGCCAGCGCCATACAATTGACGCCGACCCAACAGACCGACATGAAACGATTTGATCTGATGCACCAGATCAACACCCGAGGCACATTGGCCTGTTCCAAACACGCTATTGAACATCTGAAGAACTCGGAGAATCCGCATATCATGATGTTGTCGCCGCCGCTCGACATGCAGGAAAAATGGTTCTCGCCGTTTACGCCTTATGCAATCGCCAAATATGGTATGAGCCTTGTGGTTTTGGGCCTTGCTGGTGAACTGCGCTCCAAGGGCATTGCGGTTAATGCGCTGTGGCCGCGCACGACGATTGCAACAGCTGCGATCAAGAACATCATTGGCGGTGACAAGATGATGCAGCAGAGCCGCACGCCAGATATCCTGGCCGATGCTGCTTACGAGATCTTCACATCACCGTCCAAAAAATTGACCGGCCAGTTCCTGATTGACGATACGTTCCTGGCCAGCAAAGGTGTGACCGACTTCGACAAATATCGGGTAGATCCATCGCTGGCACTGGCACCGGATTTCTTTGTCCCCGATGACAGCCAGGCACCCTGTGATCTTGGACCTGTCAAACCCTGATCAGATTTTTGTTGAGGCGGACTTGCAATTTCAGGCCTGTCTCGGCAAAGTTTCCGGGCCGACGAGGGCGGCAACCGGGTCCGCGGAAAGCGAAAGCGCCCTGACTTGAACGACCATTGCCGGTTTTTCACCTGCGCCCGACATCAGCGGATCACCCGGGCCCTTGATCAGGAGAAAAGCCATGTCCACAGAGACACACGCTTCCCTTGAGGCCTTCCGTAAAGAGGCGCGCCGCCTGAAGAAAGCGCATGCTCTCCACGATGCAGATGCACTTGCGCTTGTGGCAAAACATATCACATCGGACAAACCCCTGAAACACGCGGACTATCTGCATGTGATCGCCCGTGAAGCCGGGCATGACAGCTGGCCAAAGCTGAAATTCTCTCTGGAAAGCGCAGATATGAACCGCGAGGAACAAGCAGAACGCTTGAAGCGAGCGCTCTATTTCGGTCAACATTGGGTGACGGAAAAATTGCTTGAGGCTGACCCGGATTTGGGGAACGCCGATTTGGGTCTGCAAATCGCTCTTGGCAATCTGGAGGCGGTCAAAACTGCGCTGGCAACAGATCCTGAAAACGCTGCGAAGCCTATCGGTATTAGAACACCGATCCTGCATCTGTGTTTTTCCAAGGAAGTGCATCGGCGACCGAATTTGAGCGACAACATGATTGCGATTGCAGAGCATCTTGTCGCGAACGGTGCAAGCGTCAATGACGGGTATCCGCCCGAACCTGGAGCTGACCACAAATTGTCTGCGCTTTACGGGGCGATGTGTCATGCCGATAACTTCGAGCTTGGTCGCTGGCTTTTGGGAAACGGTGCTGACCCGAATGATAATGAAAGCCTTTACCACAGCACGGAACTTGGCCACACCAAAGCACTGGAATGCCTTTTGCAAAATGGTGCAAGGCCTGATGGAACAAATGCGCTGCCAAGGGCATTGGATTTTGGCAATCAAGAGATGATCCACCTGCTTCTGGAGCACGGCGCTGATCCGAATGTCACAGTACCGGATCATCCAAGCGGGCAGGTCATGAACACGATCCCTTCACTGCATCAAGCCATTCGCCGAAAGGCTTCCATGCCGATCATTGACTTGTTGTTGCAATATGGAGCCGATGCGAAAGCTGTTTGGGAAGGGCACACAGCATATGCAATGGCACGGATTTTCGGCAATCAGCCGGCAGCGCATCACCTTGAAGAAAAAGGGTTCAGAACATCTTTGTCAGCTGCCGAAGAGACTCTTGCTGGCTGCGCTGACGGAAGGGTTCTGGGCGCAAATGTCGAGTTGAGCGATCTAGGTCCGGAAGACAGAATGCTGTTAACCCGCCTAGCGTCAGAACCCGGCAATTTGAACCAGCTAAAAGCCCTCGTTGCCTCAGGGCTGGATCCAGATGAAACTGATGAGATGGGGTTGCCACCGGTTCATGTGGCTGGATGGAACGGGCTTGGTGAAGAGGTGGCGTATTTTCTGTCTTTGGATCCGGATCTTTCCAGAAAAAACGATTTTGGCGGCGATGCACTCGACACGGTTTTGCACGGTTCCGAATTTGCTCCGCAACATCCGCAAGCCGATCACACCGAATGCGCGCGGCAGCTGCTGGAAGCAGGCAGCCTGATCTACCCGGATTTTCTAACTGGTTGCGGCAACGAAGAAATGGTCGCGTTTCTCGAAAGCTGGGTTGAAACCCATCCTGAATCTCTTACGCAGCGTCTGTAAAGGCTTGTATGAGCCGGGCTGAATTGGTCCGGCTCACTTTCCTGTCGCAATTCCTCCTGATAAGACAGCGTTACGTAGAGTCGTATTGCGGACATCTCAGGAGGGTTTCATGGAAAGTGCGGTTGATCAGGCGAGTGTTTATGCACCAGTGTTCATGAACGCGATAAAAGCGTTGATCGTTCTGGTCATCGGCTGGTTTCTCGCCGGTTTTCTCTCAAGCCTTACCAAACGGCGCATTGTTGCCCATGAGCGTATCGATGACACAATAGGCGGCTTTGCGGCCTCACTCGTGCGTTGGCTCGTTCTGCTGATCACTCTGATTGCAGTGCTGCAGTTGTTCGGTATCGAGGCAACCAGCCTTGTTGCTGTTCTGGGCGCTGGTACGTTGGCAATAGGTCTGGCGCTTCAAGGAACGCTCAGCGACATCGCAGCAGGTGTGATGCTGGTCATCTTCCGACCTTACAAGATCGGGCAATTCGTCTCGATTGGCGGAACATCAGGCACCGTCAAGGACTTGAATATCTTCGTCACGGAACTGGTGACGCCGGACAATGTGCAGATCATCATGCCGAATGGTCAGGCCTGGGGCGCCGTCATTACCAACTTCTCGGCCCACTCAACGCGGCGGCTGGATCTGACATTCGGTATTGATTATGGCGATGACGCTGACAAGGCGATCCAGATCATTCTGGATGTCGCCATCGCGGACGAACGCGTCAAAAGAGATCCGGAGCCTTGGGTGCGTCTGACCAACCTCGGCGACAGCTCAGTCGATCTGGGTGTGCGTCTGTGGTGCGATGCCGGTGACTATTGGGAACTCAAGTTCCACATGCTCAAAGCCGTCAAGGAAGCCTTTGATGCAGGCGGAATTTCAATTCCTTACCCGCATCAAGTCGAAATCCAGAAGGTCGGTTGAACCTTCAAACACTCGCCCAACAGGGTGCGGATCAGCCGCGCCCGATATAAGGCATTTTTGTCGCCATGATTGTCATGGTTTGAACGTTTGCGGACAATGGCAGTCTGGCCATGTTGACGACGGCATCAGCCACATGGGCAACATCGATAACCGGCTCGGGACGCATGGAGCCATCTGCCTGCGGCATGCCCTTGTCGAAGTTAGCCGTGATCTCCGAAGCGGCGTTGCCGATGTCAATCTGACCACAAGCAATGTCATAAGCGCGGCCATCCAGTGACAGGGTCTTGGTCATGCCGGATATGGCGTGTTTGGAGGCCGTGTAGGCCACCGAGCCAATCCGCGGCACATTGGCCGAGATCGAGCCATTGTTGATGATCCGGCCACCTTGCGGGTCCTGGTGACGCATCATGGCAAAGGCACCCCGTGCGATCAGAAATGCGCCGTTCAGATTGACATTGATGACGTGAAGCCAGTCTTCGACGGCAACTTCATCAATAGACGCTGAAGGTGCAGAGGTACCCGCGTTGTTGAAGACAACATCCAGCCGACCGAACTTTTCCTTGATCTGCGCATAGAGCGCATCAACAGAGGCCGGATCAGAGACATCACACGCGACACATAGCGCTTGATCTGCACTGGTATCGGCAGCCGCCGCCTTCAGGGCGTCTACCCGCCGCGCGGCCAATACAACACGAGCACCGGCTTTCAAAAATGCCTGCGCCGTTGCGCGTCCAATACCGGAACTTGCACCGGTGACCAAAACCACTTTGTTGTCCATCGTTACTTTCGTCTCCGTATCGTCCGATCATGTCTCGGATTTATTATCTGGATTTGTCTGCTCGCACTCGGGCTTGTCGTCAGAGATGTCGGTTTCTTCCTCAGCCTTTGGCCTTTTGTCGAAAAGCGGCAAGACCGTGTCTTCCGCTTCGCCTGCCAGATCTTTTTCAATCATGATTTGGCGGGACTTGGAAAGCTCTTCGACATGTGAACGCAGGTCTTCGTTCTGGGCCATTAGGTTCTTGAAATCCTGACCTCCGAGGCAAATGAGCTGGCAATAGCCGAGGGCGACAACATCGGCGGTGCGCCGCCCACCTGTCATCAACGCGATCTCGCCAAAGACATCGCCACGGCCGAGGCGAACCTTCCTGGTCAGTGTGTGAACCTCGACAGCGCCGGAAGCTATAAAGTAAGCCGCATCACCGCGTTCTCCCTTTTCGATCAGCTTTTCGCCCGGAATGGCAAACTGTGGCCGCATCATTTTCACGATGGCCTGCTGTTGTTTCTCCGGCAAACCTTCAAAGAGTGGGTGGGCACGAACCAGATCGCGGGTCTTCAAGCCAAGATCGAGTTTGGGTCGTTGAATACTGGCTTTTCGGGCCTGCTCTACTTCTCGGAGGAAATCCTGATGGAGTTCCGCACCGATCAGCATTTGATCGCGCGCCTCGTCATACGCTGTCTCTTCTAGCCTCACACCGGCCTTGCGGATGAATTGGTCTTCCAGAGCATCCGCATAGTCAGGATATTGTAGCCGAAGCGCTTCCATTGCCTGGACTGTTTCTTCCTGGCGCGCAATCAGTACTTCCTTCGAAATGGAGCCAACCCGGTCGCCTAGAAGTGGGCGAATTTGGGCCTCGTTAAACTCAATAAGCTCGCTTGCAAGGATCCGGTAGACCAGCAGGAATTCGAACCGATCTGCCAATTGGTTGGCAAGTGGACGATTGATCCGCAGACGTCTTTGCAGGGTCTGAGCCAGTCGGAAGCCATAGCCGAATTTCAGTGGCTGTCGGCTCGCACGGTTATAACCGGTTCGACCTTCACTGCGTGTCAAATCACCGATCCGCCCGGTAATTGCCAAAAACCGCGACACCGATCGCCCGGAGATCGACTTGTGATGGAAGTGTTCGAGAACCAGTTGCTGCTCTCTGTCAGCAAGAGCAATCAGACCAATATTGACCCGGTCACGATCTGTCAGCGCTTCCAGCATGTCGGCTTCTGCAGTCGCTGCGGCTGCACGGTTTTCATAATTCTTGAGGACCCTGTGAGTTACTTTCGGCTCGATGTGATAGGCCTTGGCCGCGTCCTCAACTTCCTGATGAACAGACGACAGCGCCAGTGCCTGATACTGCTTTCTCAGCGCAGCATCGCGAACACTCAGTTGATCAAGTTTCAGGAGTTTGATCAGAGGCTTGAGGCTGGTGCCGTAGACGAGCAGGGTGAACAGGACAAATCCGGTTGCCAGCTTGGTAACGAAAGCTGAGAGCTCGTCAGACAGTCCGGGATGTTCGGCGATACTCAGGGCCAGTGTCAGCGTGACTGCCCCGCGCATGCCGCCCCACAACATGACGATTTGGAATTTGTTGTTGACCGAGTGCCCAATACCAAACCTGCTCAAGACCGGCAGCAATCCGTAAATCACGACGGCTCTGGATGCGAGCGCTGCGGCGATCACGATGAACAGGAGCACGATGTCGATTGGCTCGAAACCTACGACGAGATGCGGGATCAGGATCGCAGCCAGTAGGAAGATCAGGGACGCTGCCCAAAAGGAAATCTGTTCCCAGACAGAATGCAGAAAATCCCAGTTGGCCGGCTGAATGCGCGATGGACCCTGGAGGTTGAAAACAACACCTGCACAGACAACCGCGACGACAGCTGAAACATCAGCGAACTGGTCACTAATAACGTAAATTCCATAGGGCAAGGCGAGGCTGAGCGTGACCTGGGCCAACGGCAGATCGCGCATCAATGGCAGCAATCCGATAGCAAGGCGGGCTACAAGAATGCCAACGACAACGCCGCCGACAAAAGATCGGAAAAAAGCAATCATCGCTTCGCTTGCAGTGAGCGATTGCTGTCCGGTCAGGATATCGACGAGGATCACGAAGATGACGATTGCAGCGGCATCGTTCAACAGACTTTCGCCTTCGACTATTCGGCCAAGGCGTGCAGGGGCACCGATGTCCCGGAAGATCGCGACAACAGCGACCGGATCCGTTGTGGCAACAATGGCGCCCAGAAGCAGACAGACCAGCAGCGGCATTCCAGCCAGCGGATAGAGTGCAAAACCGATAAAGGCCGTGGCAACAAACACCGCAACAACGGCCATCACCAGAATGGGCGCCCAGTCCTCAAGAAGTCTGCGCACATCAAGCGTCAAGGATGTTTGAAACAACAACAGCGGCAGGAAAACATAAAGAATTTTCTCTGAATCGAGTGGCGGATTGACGAAAATATTCGCCAGCGTATTGAAGGCATCCGTCCGGGGCGTCAACAGCAGATAGGTCGCCCCGATCCCGATCAGGGTTCCGACCATGGCCAGAAGAACACTCGGCGCGAGGCCCAGTCGGCGTGCGAGGGGCTGAAGCAGAGCAATTGTAAACAAAAGCAGCGCGAATACGCCGGTAATAAATGGTGTTTCCATGGCGCCAATTTGCCCTACGAATGCGGCAATTTCAAATGCCGAAAAAACTAGCCTTAACTCGCCAACTATGCCTGAATTCACCTGCCAAACCGTAAAGATTTATTGGCATTATTGTCATGAGGAACTTTCCGCGATCAGGAACTCAACCTGTACCCTTGCTTGTCTTTCGTTCAGATAACCAGATCCCGCCCAGGACAAGTACCAGTGCCAGTCCATGGTGCCACTCAAATGGTTCGTCCAGGATGCTGACGGCGAGAATAGCCGCAAAAATCGGCACCAGATTGATAAAGACACCCGAGCGTGCCGGGCCAATCAGTTCTACGCCGCGCATGAAGAATATTTGTGACAGGCAGGACGGACCAATCGCAATGTAGAGCACGATCAGCCAGCCGTTCATGTCCGGCCAAAGCGTCGTGTCGGTCGCAATTTCGTAGGCCAGACCTGGCAGGGACGCAAAAACGGATATTCCTGTCAGGACTGCGAAAAACACCAGGCCGGACACCTGGGGTCTGTTTCGCAAGGCGAGCGTATAGCCGGAATACAGCATGCAAGCGACCAGCATGATGCTGTCACCCGGGTTAACGGCCAATGACAAAAGAACATCCATGCTGCCTTGTGCAGCGATCAGTGTCACACCGATCAGAGTCGCCAGAATGCCGATGACCTGAAGTGCGCGCACCTTGGTTCCAAAAGCAATGACAGATCCGATGAGTACAATGATCGGCATCGACCCTTGGATAATTCCGAGGTTCACGGCAGTCGTCTCTGCGGCGGCAATGTAAAACAGGGTGTTGAAGCTGACAAAACCGAAAGCAGCCATCAAGATCATGCGCGGTAAAGCAGGGCGTATCAACGGCCATTCAGACCGGATCCGGGGCAAAAGCACCGGGATCAAAATGCAGGCGACGATCAACCAGCGCAGAAAAACAACAACCATCGGTGAGACTTCACCGGCGGCAAGCCGACCGGCAATCGTGTTGCCGCCCCACAGCAAGGTGGTCAGCACCAACAGTAAAACTGCGTTGCCATATGCCAGGCCGCCGACGTGCCTTGCCCATGTGCCCATAACGGTTTGCTCGCTTCCTGTGCTGCCGAGGCAGGACGTCATTTGAACCAGAAGACGTAGTGGAATGTAATCGTTTCGGATAGTGCTGCTTTGTCTCCAGTCGTACGTTATTGCAGGAGATAATGCTTTTTATTGTTTCCAAAAAAGAAAAGGTCATGAACGCTTCTGGGCGATTGACCCGGCCAGCCTTAAGCCTCAAAACACAAACAAATTGGAATTCGCGCGGATTGGCGGGAGAATTGAAATGACTGATCGCATCGATGCTCATGGACTGCAGGTAGCCAAGGAGCTTTTTTACTTCGTCAATGAACAGGCGTTGCCGGGAACCAATATTGATCAGGATCACTTCTGGAAGAGCTTGTCTGTTCTGATCCATGACCTTGCTCCCAAGAACCGGGCATTATTGGCCAAGCGTGATGAACTCCAGCTGAAGATTGATGCCTGGCATAAAGCCAATCCCGGGACACCGGATATGGCTGGCTACAAAGCCTTCCTGACCGAAATCGGGTATCTGGTACCCCAAGGCAAAGACTTTTCTGTCGGCACCCAAAATGTTGATCCGGAAATCGGTGAAGTCGCCGGAGCGCAGCTCGTCGTTCCGGTCATGAACGCGCGCTATGCGCTCAATGCTGCCAATGCGCGTTGGGGCTCGCTCTATGATGCGCTCTACGGTACGGATGCAATGGGATCAAAGCCGCAGGCCGGTGGCTTCGATGCTGCCCGCGGCGCTGAAGTGATTGCCTATGCGCGTAAGGTTCTGGACGACACTGCGCCTTTGGCGAACGGCAGCTGGACCCGCGTTACCGGACTATCGATCGAAAGCGGTGCTTTAAAGCTTTCAATGGAAAGTGGCGACACAACACTCTCCGATGCCTCACAGTTTGCCGGCTACTCCGGTGACGTGTCCGCTCCCTACAAAGTCCTGCTTGTCAAAAACGGTTTGCATCTGGAAATCAATGTCGACAGCCAGCACCCGATCGGCAAGACCGACAAGGCACATATTTCAGACGTCGTTCTGGAATCTGCCATGTCGACCATCATGGACTGCGAAGATTCTGTCGCAGCCGTAGATGCGGATGATAAGGTCGTGGTCTACACCAACTGGCTTGGCCTGATGCGCGGCGATCTGGAAGAGACTTTCCAGAAAGGTGGCAAGGACGTTACGCGGCGCATGAATGGTGATCGTCAGTACACGGCTCCAAATGGTGGTGCACTGACCCTTCATGGTCGTTCACTCCTGCTTGTGCGCAATGTCGGGCATCTGATGACAATCGATGCTGTTTTGGACAAGGACGGCAACGAAGTGCCGGAAGGTCTGCTGGATGGCATGATCACATCGATGATCGCACTGCATGACGTTGGCCCGAACGGCGGCAACACAAACAGCCGTGCCGGATCTGTCTATATCGTCAAGCCAAAGATGCATGGTCCGGAAGAAGTTGCTTTTGCCAGTGAGATCTTCAACCGGGTGGAAGACGCACTCGGAATGGCGCGCAACACCATCAAGATGGGCATCATGGACGAGGAACGCCGTACAACGGTTAACCTCAAGGAGTGCATCCGTCAGGCCAAGGATCGCGTGTTCTTCATCAACACCGGCTTCCTGGATCGCACCGGCGATGAAATGCACACGTCCATGGACGCAGGTCCCATGATCCGCAAAGGCGACATGAAGGCCGCTGCATGGATTGGTGCATACGAGAACAACAACGTTGATGTAGGCCTTGCTTGTGGATTGCCCGGGCATGCCCAGATCGGGAAGGGCATGTGGGCCATGCCTGATTTGATGGAGAACATGCTGGAGCAGAAAATCGGTCATCCGATGTCCGGCGCCAACACAGCCTGGGTACCGTCTCCGACAGCAGCAACCCTGCATGCCATGCATTACTACAAAGTGGCCGTGAAAGACCGTCAGGCAGAGCTCAAATCACGCGAAGCTGCAAAACTCGACGATATCCTGTCGATCCCGGTTGCCGAGCGTCCCAACTGGGCTCCAACCGATATTCAGGCTGAACTCGACAACAACGCGCAAGGCATTCTTGGGTATGTCGTGCGCTGGGTAGAGCAGGGTATTGGTTGCTCCAAGGTTCCGGACATCAACAATGTCGGGCTGATGGAAGATCGCGCAACCTTGCGGATTTCCTCACAGCACATTGCCAACTGGCTGCATCATGGTGTCGTCGGCAAGGATCAGGTCATGGAAACCATGCAACGCATGGCTGCTGTGGTGGATAATCAGAATGCTGGCGATCCGCTCTATCGCCCGATGGCAGCCGATTATGACGGCTCAGTCGCCTTCCAGGCTGCCTGTGAACTGGTCTTTGAAGGCACCAAGCAGCCGAACGGCTACACCGAACCGGTGCTTCATCGCCGCCGGATCGAGTTCAAAGCAAAAGCTGCCTGAAGACAAAGGCGCCCCAGAGCGGGCGCCTTTTTCATTTTAAAGTGGTAGCGCAGGGCTTTCCTGAAAGCCGAGATGCAGCTCGTCGCCAGTGTATGGATTGGCCCGCGCTACATCTTCGTTGAGCTCATGCCCAAGGCCCGGTTCTATCGACGGGATGATGTAGCCGTTCTCCCACCGGATCGGAGTGTTCAGAAGTTCGGCATAAAATCCGTCAAATGTCCTGATGGATTCCAGGACCAGAAAATTCGGGCTGCAGGTCGCAAGCTGAATATTGGCGAGTGCGACCAGAGGGCCGCAATAAAGGTGCGGAGCAATCTGGGCCGAATAACACTCCGCCATCGATGCGATCTTCTTGCCTTCCAGCAATCCGCCAACCCGTCCAAGGTTCATCTGCAATATGCTGGCAGCGCCGGTCTCCAGAATGCGTGAAAACTCATATTTGGTGCAAAGCCGCTCGCCGGTCGCAACCGGAATGGATGTGAACCGGGCAACTTCTGCCATGCGTTCGGGCATTTCGGGTGGGATTGGTTCTTCGAACCAGAGTGGATCATAGGCTTCCAACCGGCGGGCCATGCGTTTGGCACCGGACACTGTGAACTGGCCGTGGGTGCCGAACAGCAAGTCCGCGTTTGTTCCAACAGCCTCCCGGATGGCTCTGCAGAAGGCTTCCGAGCGCTCCAGGTCATCAAGGCTTGGCTGATGACCGTCATAGATGGTGTAGGGCCCGGCCGGATCGAACTTGACCGCCGTAAAACCCTGTTTCGCCGCCTCTGTTGCAACCTCGGCAGCCATATCCGGATCAGTGTAGACACTCGGTTGATCCGGATCGGGGTAAACGTCGCCTGATGATGGATAAAGGTAGGTGTAAGACCTCAGGCGTTCATGGACCTTGCCACCCAGAAGCTCGTAGACAGGTCTACCCGCTGCCTTGCCGATAATGTCCCAACACGCCATTTCGAGACCGGACAGAACACCCATTACGGTCACATCCGGTCTCTGTGTGAATCCCGCGCCATAGGTTTTGTGCCACAGTTTTTCGATATGGTGCGGGTCTTCGTCCGCAAACTGACGCTGAAAAACATCCTTGGCCATCTCGGCTACCAGATGAGGGCCGAAGGTCGCGTTGTAGATCTCGCCATAGCCGACAATCCCGCAAGCCGTCACCAGTTTGACGAAGATGAAATAACGCCCGCCATGGCGAGGCGGCGGGTTCCCAACGACAAAGGTCTCGATTTGGTCGAGTTTCATGGTGTTTGGTCCAACTAGAATGGCAATTATGATCGCAATGAGGTCACTTTGGCTCAGGAACCATCTATGTCAAAAAGTTTTACGACGGGAAATTGTCGTGAGGGATTCTTATTCGGGATCGGCCTCTTTTTCCGAACCGGTCTCTGGCTCGGCAGTTTTGGAGCCCTTGTAGGTAAACAGATAAGACCAGGCGGCGTAGGCCGTAATTGCTGCCATGATGTAAACCCAGGTCGTATTGTTGTTGTAATATTCAACGCCTGTCCATGCAGCGCAGAATCCGACAAGAGCGATACGACGCCAAAGGGCATCAAACCAGGGATGTTCGACTGGACCAAACACAAACGTACCTTTCTTAGAATTAGATTCAATAGTCACTTCGATGGCTAATAGTTCCGTAGGGAGACCCGCAAGCTCTTGCAAAATCGAGGAAATATTGCGGGAGTTCCTAGAGTTTCACCTTGCAACATATTCGCTGACAGATGAATGTAATCAACCAGACTACAGCTGATAAAGCGAATATTTTTTTGGAGAACCGGGCACTCTAAAATGCTGACACCGCTTGATCTCTTGACGGCCAATGATACGCATGGTCGGCACCCTGAGTCATATTATGCTGAGACAGCTAATATGCAGACAGCGTTTGCGTCACTGGACGGTGCTCGCAGTGCGGACGTGTGCATTGTCGGGGGTGGGTATACCGGGTTGTCAGCAGCTCTGCATTTGGCGGAGCGTGGCATCGATGTCATTCTGCTGGAAGCCAACAAAATGGGTTGGGGCGCTTCCGGACGCAATGGCGGTCAGGTTGGTTCCGGTCAGAGAGTCGAACAGACCGTGCTTGAGGAACGGCACGGAAAATCGCACGCCAAACTTCTATGGGACTTGGCTGAAGAGTCAAAAACGCTGGTCAAACATCTGATTTCAAAGCATCAGATCCACTGCGATTACACGCCGGGCATTCTCCATGCTGATCATCGCAAGGCATTTGTCGAAGACAGTCGGGATTACGTTGAACATCTCCGCCTGGTCTATGGCTACGAAGATATCCGATTTGTTGGCGGAGATGAGATCGGCGACCTGGTCAGCAGCCCAAAGTATTTCGGCGGGTCAATGGATATGGGATCCGGGCATTTGCATCCGCTGAATTACGCTCTGGGCCTGGCCCGTGCTGCAGACATGGCCGGGGCAAAACTGTTCGAGCAGACCAAGGTTCTGGATATCGGGGATCTTGACCAGGGCAGTATCAGCGTGAGGACGGAGCACGCCGAAGTGCGCGCCAAACATCTGATCCTCGCCTGCAACGGATATCTCGGCAAGTTGAACCGCAAGACGGCAGCTCATGTCATGCCAATCAACAATTTTATAGTTGCAACTGAGCCATTTTCCGAAGAAGAGGCCAAAAAGATCATTCGTGACAATGTCGCGGTTGCAGATAGCAAGTTCGTAATCAATTACTTTCGGTTGTCCGCAGATCGACGCTTGTTGTTCGGCGGTGGAGAAAATTACGGCTACCGGTTCCCGGACGACATCAAATCCTTTGTAAGGGCGCCAATGCTCGAAATTTTTCCGCAACTTGAGGACGTTCAGATTGATTATGGATGGGGCGGGACGCTCGCAATTACACCCAAACGCATGCCGTATTTTGCCAAGTTGTCGCCGAACGCTTTGACGGCAACCGGTTATTCCGGACATGGTGTCGCGATGGCAACGCTGGGTGGCCAGTTGATGGCCGAAGCGATTGCCGGTGTCAGTGGCCGCTTCGATGTTTTTGAACGCCTCAATATTCCAGCTTTTCCGGGCGGCGACAGCCTGAGGTCTCCATTGCTGGCGCTTGCAATGACATGGTTTTCACTCCGTGACCGGCTTGGGTTTTAAGATGCTACAGACAACTCCAGACGGCCCGCGGACCATTGGCAGCTATTGGGAAGCCAGCAGACCCAATCCACGCCCGGATCGCCAGCTCATGGGCAATGCACTCTTTGACGTGGCGGTTATCGGGGCGGGATATGCGGGCTTGAGCGCAGCTTTGAAGCTTGCCGAGGCGGGTGTGTCTGTTTGTGTGCTTGAAGCGGAACATGTCGGCTACGGAGCCTCTGGTCGAAATGGCGGGTTCTGCTGTTTTGGCGGTACCAAACTGAGCGCCCAGCAATTGGTCAAGAGTTATGGATTGGATGAAGCGCGCCGGTTCATGGCGTACCAGTTGGCTGGCATCAATCTGGTGGCTGATCGTTTGGATAAATGGGGGGTGAATGCAGACCGGCATTCCAATGGCGAAGTCATTCTTGCTCATCGTCCAAAGGACCTCAGAAGGCTTGAAAGCGATGCTGCGTTTTTGAAGGATAATTTCGGTATCCGCGCGCAGCTTTACGATAAGGAAGAAATGAAAAGCCAGGGATTTGGCGGGCCCGGCTTTCATGGTGGTCTGCATTTGCCTTACGGTTTCGCGCTAAATCCAATGGCTTATGTGCAGGCACTGGCTGCAGAAGTCCGCAAGCTCGGCGTGAAAATATTCAGCAAGTCTGCTGTGACCCGTTTGATGCGTGACGGAAACCGTTGGCATCTGGACACCGGCCACGGAACTGTCGGCGCAAAAAAGGTCGTTCTGGCCGCGAATGGCTACGCCCGTGAGGATCTGCCGAAGTGGCTTCATGGTAGGACTTTGCCGGTCATGTCATCAGTTCATGTAACCCGTCCTTTGTCTGAAGAGGAGCTGGCTGCACAGGGCTGGACCTCGCAAACAATGGCCGCGGATACACGCACACTTCTGCATTATTTTAGGCTTATGCCGGACCGGCGCTTTCTGTTCGGGACCCGTGGCGGTATTTTTGAAAACGGCCCTACACTGAAGGCTATGCACAAGCGTGGTCGGTCTGACTTTGAAGACATGTTCCCGGCTTGGCGCTCTGTCGAAAGCGAATACCAGTGGTACGGACATATCTGTATGTCCAGAAACCTCACGCCATTTGTTGGAGCGGTTCCCGAAATGGACGGTATCTATGCAGCTATGGGCTGGCACGGAAGCGGTGTCGCCGTAGCATCGATCTCTGGTGAAAAAATTGCTGGTCTGATCACCGGGGCAGTTTCACCGCAGGATCTTCCAAGTGCCATTCAAATGCCGTTCAAGCGCTTTCCGCTCCCGGCCTTGCGCAAACTGTATCTGCAGGGTGCGTACTGGTGGTACGGCCTGCGGGACCTGTAGATGTCGGTCGAAGTTCTCCAATCATCCAATGACCGAAGGATACCGTGATTGAGCCAGTTACCTCGAAGTTTCGCGCGACAGTTGTGATGGATCAAAGACGTTGCCCTGTCATTGTTCACAATACGTAGATCCGTCAGGAGGAAAAAATGGCAGCGAAGACCAAAGCAGAATTGTTGACCGTCACAGCGAAGGAATACGACAAACTGCATAAAGTTATGGGCGACCTACCAGCTATCTTGCGACTGGAGAAAGATGAGGACGGCACGGCTCCCAAGGACATTATTGGTCACAGAGCCCATTGGATCGAACTGTATCTCGGTTGGTATCGGGATGGACAAGCTGGCAAGCAGGTTTACTTTCCCGCCGAAGGCTACAAGTGGAATGACCTCAAGCGGTATAATGCGGATCTCAGGGACCGGCAGTCAGCTTTGTCTTGGCAATCTGTCACATCACTGCTGGAAACCAATCATACCGAGCTTCTCGCCTTGATCGAAAGCCTATCGGAGGACCAGCTTTATGGCGGCCCGATGAAAGGCGCTAATAATGCCTGGACAAGCGGACGTTGGGCGGAAGCCGCCGGACCGAGCCATTATCGATCCGCCGCCAAATACCTGCGCCAAAGGACCAAGCTCGGATAGCACCGGCCGGTCACTTTTCTTCTTCTCTTTCTGAGCTCATCAGCTAGGCCGCAGACCCTTTTCTAAGCGCTCTTTGAAAAAGGCGTTGACGTCGTTTTGGTTTTTATATAACTAATCGGTTATGGAACAGATTGGTTATATACGGGCAGGCCGCAATTTGGACGCGGTTTTTGCGGCGCTTGCGGATCCGACACGGCGGGAAATCCTGACGCGGCTGGCTGCTGGCGAGGCGTCGGTGAACGATATCGCTCAACCCTTTGAAATGAGCCAGCCCGCAGTCTCCAAGCATCTAAAGGTCCTGGAGCGGGCAGGTTTAATAGAGCGCGGCGCAGACAAACAGCGTCGGCCTGCGCGACTAATGGCGGAGCCGATGAAAGACGCCGTGGCCTGGCTGGAAGAATTCAAGCGTTTCTGGACATCGAGTTTTGACCAGCTTGATGATCTTTTGGACGAACTTAAGAAGACGGATATCGAGGAGAGTAATTAGTATGTCCGAATTGCCTGAGTATGTTTTGACTCGCAAATTCAATGCACCGCGCGCGATGGTCTGGAAGACATGGACCGAGCCAAAATTGTTGGCGCGATGGTACGGGCCGGGCGTTGAAACGGTTATTCACAAACTGGACGTAACCCCCGGTGGTCTTTGGCTCAATGAAATGCGGATGGGGGGTGGATCACATTACCAGCGCGTTGAATATCTGAAAGTCGAGAACCCTGAAAAACTTGTGTGGTTGCATTCCGTTGCCGATGCTGACTGGAATGTTACATCGAATCCAATGATGCCAGATTGGCCAAGGGTTCTGTTGACAACTGTCACCTTCGAGCAAGTTGGCGAGGAAACTGAAATGCGATTGACCTGGGTGCCGCATGAAGCCTCGGACGCCGAGATTGCCTGTTTTGGTCAGGCTATATCCGGAATGGACAAAGGTTGGGGCAAAGGTATGGAGCTCCTTGCTGCACTGCTTGAAGAATTGCGCTCGGAAGCTGCCTAACCCGGAGCTGCCTAACCCGGAGCAGCCTGCTCATTGGGCAGGCTGCTCATCCATTTTCATAAAAAGTATGAAACCGGTTTCCAGGTTCCAAGACAGGAATTTCGATCCTGCTTCTTGCTATTCTTTCTATAGCGCATTATCTGCTATCTAAATCATAGCGGATAAATGGAAGTTGAAATGCTTGTCCTGTTTCCTGCCCTTGCGGCCATGACAGCATCATTTGGTTGGGCTGGCGGTATCATTCTGGCGCAAATGCCAGCCCAGCGTCTTGGTGCATTTGAGTTCACACGTATTCAATTGCTGTCCTGCGCTGCCATCATGGCAGCGCTAAGCTCTTTGTTGGGCCTGTGGCAGAGTGTTGAACTGCACTACTGGCCTGCCTACACGGTCAGCATTGTTATCGGCATTCTTCTTGGAAATCTGGCGATGATTGAATGCCTGAGACTGGGAGGTCCCCGGCTGACAGAACTGCTCCTGTGTCTGAAGGCGCCAATCGTTGCGCTGCTTGCCTATTTCTGGCTTGGCGAGACACTGAAGGGCATTGATATCATTGGTGTGGCAGTTGTTCTTGTCGGTGTTGTTCTGGCTATTCTGGCGAGCCATGAAAACGAGCTGGCATTTAAAAGGTCGGCAAGAAACCTTCTGCCAGTATTTTTGCTGGGAGCATTTGCTGCGGCGTGTCAGGGCGGCGGGTTTTTGGTCGTGAAACCCTTGCTGGAAATTGGAGCAGAGCCTATCGCTGTTTCTGCGATCCGGCTTGTCGGAGCTGCAGCTATCATATCATTAATCGGAATTTGGCCAGCACATGTATTCAGGCCTCACGCGGAAGCAACACCCTATCTGGTGTTTCGAACAGTTCTTCCCGGTGTGATCGGATATGGTGTCTCATCATCGTTGCTTCTGTATGCATTTGCCAACATGGAAGCGGGAATTGCTGCTGTGCTTGGATCTCTCTCTCCGCTATTCGTTTTGCCGATCCTGTGGGCGAAAACAAAAAAACGCCCAAATACCTTGGCGGTATTGGGCGCTGTCTTGGCGATCGCAGGAACGTCACTCATCGTCCTGTTTTGAAAAGAAACGAGTGGTTTCACTCAATCAAATTCAGGTCCGCGGGCTCTGTAAGGCGTGATTTCTTTCCAGGCTTTCATCAGTGTGTCCAGCTCGTCGTCGCTGTTGGGCGGCATAATGATCTGAGGCTTGACCAGCAAATCACCGTGACCGCCTGTCTTGGTTGGCAATCCTTTGCCCTTAAGGCGCATGGCCTTGCCGCTGGAAGCATAGGCTGGAACGGTCAGGTTTACTGCACCGGACAAGGTCGGTGTGCGTACTTTGGCACCAAGCACCGCTTCATAAAGCGTGATAGGCAGGTCCAGATGAAGATCTGAGCCTTTTACCTCGTAGAGCTTGTGAGGTTTGATGCGAATTTCAACCATGACATCACCCGCAGGGCCGCCCTGTTCACCCGGATGCCCCTGACCCTTCAAGCGGATCTTTTCACCTTCTACGACCCCTTTGGGCAGCGTCACATTCACCGTTTTGCCACTAGGTAGGGCAACCTGTGTCTTTCCGGAATTGACGATGTCTTCCAGAGTGACGCGCGCAATGATGTCCGCGTTCTTGCCTTTGGCCTGAGCGGCTCGTCCTCGTTGGGCACCACCGGGGCCGCCGGTAAATCCCGCGCCAGGACCAGCCTTTGCACGACCTCCACGGCCGCCAAAGCCGCCCAGAATATCATTCAGGATATCATCAAAGCCGCCAGCACCCGGCCCACCGCCCTGTGCTCTGGAACCGCGTGGACCGCCCCCAGCGCCAAAATCCTCATAGCCTGAAAAGCCGCCAAATCCTTGAGACTGAAAACGCTGTTTGCCGCTTGCGTCGATTTCACCGCGGTCGAACTGAGCGCGTTTGTCCTTGTCGCCCACGATTTCGTAGGCCTGGTTCACTTCGGCAAACTGTTGCTGCGCCTTCGGATCATCCTTGTTCTGATCCGGATGGTATTTTTTGGCCAGTTTTCGAAAGGCCTTTTTTATGTCGCCCTCGTTGGCAGATTTTGCCACCCCGAGAACGCTGTAGGGATCACGCATACGTTTCACCAGTGTCTTCAATAATGCCGGTCGCCGAGTTCTGCTTTAACTATGCCATCGCATCTTCGGCTTGAAACGGCAAACTTGCAGGGAAAACCCGACCGAGCTTATCCTGTATATCGGGACTGATAGGAAAAAATTCCAGATCAAAGGACCAAACAGGGGTGCGACGGTTTTACCCGGTTTTCGTCCCTATTCAAGCTTCAACGACAGTGAGCGTTGTAACTGCGAATTTTTGAGTGATATCGCGGCAGGCTGTTCCGGAATAAAGCTTGATACCCACGATGGTATTTGCCGTTGTCCGGAAATTCAGGCAACCCGTTTGCCCAAAAGTCGTTTCATCGACAGCTGACACTGTGCCGGAGTTTCCGCTTGCGGTGTTCAGCCATGGAAGTGACAACTCTGTAAGATCAGAGCCTTCACGCAGGTCTCCGCTCAATTCATCCAGGTTTTTTGCGATGATCAGCCGGTCATCAGAACTGATGTCAGCAAATGCCACGTCGGAATTAGATGAAATGGAACCTGTCAGCAAAGTTGGTTCAGCAACATCCGCGCTGCCCATCTGCATTGAGACCTGGCTGCAACCTGCGACAATCATGCCCAAAGCAACCATGCTAAGCATCAGGGGCTGGATCTTGGTAGGTCTGGCAGTATATGAACGCATACAGCTCATCTTTTGGATAGCTCTCGCGGTGCGGCTCTCCTTGCCGTCCTCCAGGCCATCGAATCCTTCGACAGGTAACCAATGACAGACTTCAAGCATCCCCATGAAGAGTTAACAAAAGGTGACTTTGCAGAGGCAGTGGAACCATTTGAACTGTTTAATGAATGGCTTGAGGATGCAAGGGGCGCAGAGCCCAATGATCCGAATGCCCTTTCGCTTGCGACGGTTGACGAAGACGGTCTGCCAAATGTTCGCATGGTTCTCTTGAAGGGCTTTGATGAGGCGGGGTTTGTTTTTTACACAAATTTCGAAAGCGCGAAAGGGGAAGAACTTCTGTTCGCCGGAAAAGCTGCCATGTGTTTCCATTGGAAATCGTTGCGCCGCCAGATCAGAATTCGCGGCCCGGTCTCGGAAGTCCCCAAGGAAGAAGCGGACGACTATTACCATTCCCGACCACGCGGTAGCCGGATTGGAGCGTGGGCCTCCAAACAGTCCAGACCTCTGGAAAGCCGGTTTGCCTTGGAAAAGGAAGTTGCCAAATTTACTGCCAGGTTCGGCATTGGCGATATTCCACGTCCAGATCATTGGTCAGGTATGCGTTTGGCCCCGACATCCATAGAGTTTTGGGCAGACAGACCCTTCCGACTTCATGACCGTGTTCATTTTACGCGAACTGCGCCAGATCAGGCCTGGTCGAAAGAACGGCTGTATCCGTGAGCTAGAGCAGGCGCTTCCAACGGAACAGCAAAAATGTCAGCAGAACCGAGAAGCACATAAGCCCCACCGAGAACAAAAATCCCTGTTCCCACTTGAGCTCCGGCATGTTGACGAAATTCATGCCGTAGACCGAAGCAATGAGAGTCGGCGGCAGAAATATCAGTCCCAAAACCGTGAATATCTTCGAAATCTGGTTTTGCTCGAGAGTTACGAGAGCGACCGTGGCATCGAGCAGGAAGGTCAGCTTGTTATCAAGTGCGTCGCCGTGTTCCTTGATGGAATGAATATCGCGGCTGTACATTTTACAGTCGCGGATCTGCTCCTTGTTCAAATCCAGTCGCGTGGCGTGAGTGCTCATGAACAATAACAGGCGAGCGAGGTTAGCGAAAATATCATGCATCTTGGCGACTTGAAGACCAATTTGGCCAATTTGCTGGATTGCTGATTTGTACCCCGCAGTTTTGCGGGTGTTGAAGTTTTCGCCAAATGTCTTGAAAGCCAGCGCGTCATAGCGGGTAGACGCGGTTTCCATTTCATCTGCACACCGATCGACGATGATGTCGAGCAACGCAAACATGAGGGCCGGGCCTTGATGCGCAATTGAATTATCCGCTTGGACTTTCCGGGACAGAATATCCAGTGCCGTCGGATCACCGTACCGAACGGACACCATTCGTTTGGCGTTGAGAACAAATGTTACGGAGGGCAGGGCAGGGTCTTCGGAGTATTTGGTCATCGGCAGTTGAGCTGTCATGACAACCGCGCCGGGTTCCTGATACAGACGCTCCGACGTTTCAATGGAAGCAATTGCTTCCCGTGTCGGGATTTTGGCACCCATCAGTTTTTCTGCAGCCGATTGCTCTTCAGCTGTCGGGCAGACAAGGTCGATCCAGACGGATGTGGCAGGAAGAGAAACGCCATCTTCAAGCTCAATGCGTTCTAGGCCCTGGCTTGTCGGGCAGAAGGCTACAATCATCTTGGAAAGCTCCATTTGGTACCGAGCAATAATGTTCAGTACCCAGCTTGCCCAAAATGCAAACGTATTGGCAACAGGTCGTCGTCAGAACCTGGTAGTATCGCTGCACAATGACTGGTTCCGTCAGGTTTTGCCGACGGTTGAGCCCATGCGAACAGACGTTCCAGTTTCGTCATTGCTCATTAGATGTGCATCAGATTGGGCAATGAAGGCCGAGACCCGGAAACAGGATCTTTAGCTGGATTTCTTTTTTGTCTTGAAATTCAAGCAGACAGAGGCCGCGTTCAACGCAGCGATCCCTACAGGCTTGTAGAGATTTTCAAGTTTTGCGCCAGCCGGTACATTCGAGGTCGCGTTGGCTGATTGGTCTGACATTGTCTTTGGTCCGTCGGTCGTCATTTGTTTCTACTTACGCAGTACCAGAAGTATTTCTGTGCTGCCCGAGGCTGCATGTGATCCTCAATTGAGGCATTCACAAGGCATATTTGGCGAATGTCGAAAGCCGACAATCCAAGCACAGTTAGCATGCGCCTGAAGTTGCAATTCGGCCAGTCAAAATACATGACAGGATGTAACGAAATTCGGTTGGAATTGATCGATGGACGTAAGGGATTATTAACTTGTTTCACTTTCGTCAGCCCTGGTTTGCAACTCATTCCGGAACCTCAGCTGTCGCGGAAATGCATGGGAGCTTTGCACTGGGCGACGTGATGAAACGACACCAGGATATCCTCCAATCAAATCACAAACGTTCCCCAGCCAACTATTCAGATTTCGACTGGAACTCGGGTCTCCCATGTCCAGCCTGAGATCCGACCACTATGAAGACACTGACGGTGATGATAGAGGTAGTGAACAAGACACCCACATCATTGAAACCGCGCAATGAAACGATTTGCTGTCCATCGAACTTCCTCTGCGCCTCTGAGCCGCACACTTGGGGCAATCGCGCTGGCGTTGGTGCTGATCACCCTGGTGACCAAGCGGTTCGATCTCATCAACGCTGACACATTTGTTCTGTCTTTCGGAATTGCTGCTGCAATTGCAGCAGCAGCTGTTCTTGCAGCAATGGGGGCAATGCAGCGCATTTGGTCGTTGGGAGGACCGGGCTTGGGTTCCGCTCTGGCTGGCATGTTGTTTGGTGTTCTGGCCCTCATCCCGCCGGCAGCGATACTGGGAATTGTCATCGTTCAGCCGGATTTGCAGGATGTTTCCACCGATGTGAATGCTCCTCCGTCCTTGAAAGTGACAGAGGTTGTCATTGATCAGCCGGTGGTGAACTGGATGAACCACACCCTTGAAACAAAGATTTGGCCGAAGGTTACAAGTTCAGGAAACGGCATCGATGCGGATATCGATATTCAGAACAGTCTTTATCCGGACATCGTTTCACGCAGATACCGGATCCCTCCAGGCCAACTACACGCAGCAGGCTTGAAGGCGGTCGATACGCTCGGCTGGAGTATTGTCGATGAGTTACCCCCCGATCTTTTGGATGCGCCAACACATCTGCAGGTCGAGGGTTCGACGCCGATTTTAGGATTAAAACAGGATGTAGCCGTAAGAATTCAACCTGATCCGGTTGGTGCCCTATTGGATGTGCGCTCAAGGTCTCGAACGCCACTTCGCGATTTTACCGGCAATGCGGATCGCATTCGAATTGTATTGGCTGAAATTGACCGGGTATTGTTGGAAACCTATGGAGACCTGGCCCGTTTGTCCGTGGAAGCGGACGAACTGGAAGAGGATTTGCCACAAGACACGGCAGAGCCTGTTCGCGATCTGATCCCGCTGCCAGGATTTAAGCCCTATTTCGAAGATGAGGACGGGCTGTCACCTGATGAATTCGGGTTTATCGAGCTCCAAGGCTGAATTCTTATTTCGCCAGCCTGAATTCTGCAGTCAGTGAAAGTGTCGGTTCGGCTGTGATTTTGCCGCGCGTGGCAAGATCCTCCAAATGAGCGAACACCGATAAACCGGCTGCTGTGTGCAGTTTCCGGTCCACATTTGCATAGAGTTTTTCGACAATTTCCGGAATGCTTTTTGGTCTCCCTGTCAGCTCAGCGAGTATACCGGTCTCCCGAGACTGCCGATGCTGTTTCAACTGCTGAACATAGTGCGGGGCGTTTCGCACCAGGCCTCCGTGACCCGGCAGGTAGTTTTCTTCCGGGCAGCCCATAAGTCTGTCGAGCGAGCGCATGTAATCACGCATGTTGCCATCAGGTGCCGCAACAATCGATGTCGACCAGGCCATGACATGATCACCTGACAGGAAATGGTTTTCACCTGATACTGCAAAACAGAGATGGTTTGCGGTGTGCCCGGGGGTCGAGATCGCCTTGACCGTTATGCCGGCTGCTTCAAAAGTGTCGCCGTCTTTCAACTCCTGATCAGGCGTGTGGTCCTTGTCGCCGCTCGCGTCCAGTGGATTGACTTCCCCCGCCATGAGAGGGCGCGCTGCAATGTGTCGACCACAGCCAACAATCCGAGCTCCGGTTTTTTGCTGGAGCAAACGAGCGCCGGGTGAGTGATCCAAATGCGTGTGGGTGACTAGTATAGCTTCAATGCGGCCGCCATCAGAGGCTTTCACAATAGCATCAATATGCTCCGGAAGGTTCGGCCCCGGATCGACAACAATGAGATTTCTCTGGCCGAGCAAATAGGTGTTGGTGCCATGAAATGTGAATGGCCCTGAATTCCCGGCAGTCATACGCCGAATACCGGGGATTATCTCAACGCTGGAGCCGTATTGGGGATCAAAGTCTCTGTAGTGTTTCATTGCTGAAAAGGAACCAATGGGCGTTGTTATCCGCGAACAGGTGCCTGTACCGCCCGTCATGTATCTGATGTTTTGACTGGATAGGAAAGTAGAACTTTGCCAAATACGGCTCATTTATGGGACATTGTCATTGGAATGAGCCAACTGACTTTAGCGGGGAAACATGGACGACCAACTCGAATGTCAGTTCAATGCGCTTCTTTCCCTTGCGCGTGACAAGGCATTCAAACTGGTTGTCGACCATCCGGATCTCTGGTGGGCGTCCCCGTTCCAGGGGATGGAAAAAGAAAGTCTGGAAGCAGGTATTGAGCCATTCGCTGGCGGAACTTGCTATGAAATCGACAAGTCAGGCAAACGCCGGATCTGGGGAACGGTACTATCAATCGAAGAGCCGCTTTTTGTTCGTTTCGCCTGGCAAGTTTCGCCAAACGGAATGCCCATTGCAGATCCTGCGACAGCCAGCAGGGTAATGCTGAGCTTCCGGGAAAGTGGTGAAGCGACCCGACTTGAAATCGTTCACACCAAATTCCTGAGGCACGGCGAAGACGGGGCGGCCTACAAAAACGATATGGCAGGGCCCAACGGTTGGCCGAGGATTATCGAACACCTTCAAAAGGCAGCCGGGAGTGGAAGACGTCTTTGAGGCGTATGTGCACAAGTCTACTGACCGTCGCCAAATTGTCATGGTTCATGTGTTAGGCGGATGTTTCACCACGTAAGGGTTTTATATTTAAATCAGTGCTCTATTACTGAGACGCCTCATCGGCGTGCCTGTTTTGCATGTCGTATCAACACTTCTAACACCGATACTCACCATGACCGATACATCTCCGCCAACTGATGATGCGGTAAAAAACAAGACCGAGATTTCCGCGCTCCTCAGACATGGCGAGGTTCGTTGGATATTGTTTGCGGCACTCTGTATGGCTGTCGTTCTCATAGTTTTCTATGGCGTTCCTGTGTCTGTGGCCGTCGTTGGCTTTTTTATATTAGTGTTGGCGGCTGTCTGGGGTGCCCGGCGTCCTGTCAGCCCGCGTGTGAAGCTGAAAGCAGGCCGGGAACTGCGCCGCATGTGGCCTGGAACCGGCATGAAGCTGACAGTCGATGCCCTGCCAGATCCGTGTTTTGTGGCCGACGGGCGCGGGATTACCCGTTATGTCAACACGCAGGCAATGAGCGTCTATCAGGGGGTTAAACCCGGAGATCCGCTTTCGCTCTCTTTAAGAATACCATCGCTGCTCGAAGCGTTTGACCGCGTAAAAAACACCGGCAATTCAGAGCGGATCAGTTGGACTGAAAAAGTCCCTACTGAATTGTGGTTTGAAGCGAATATCGGACCGATCTACATGCCGGGTGCCAACGGCACTGAAACAAAGCAAGATGTCCCGGATTTCATTCTGGTGGTCATTCAGGATCAGACGGAAAATCGACGCCTTGAGCGGATGCGGACTGATTTTGTTGCCAATGCCAGCCATGAACTGCGTACGCCGCTCGCGTCCTTGACCGGGTTTGTTGAAACGCTGCAAGGCCCGGCGCGCGAAGATCCAGTCGCTAGGGACAGGTTCCTGTCCATCATGCTTGAACAGTCCGGACGGATGCGTCGGCTCATCGATGACATTCTCTCGCTGTCGAGGATTGAACTGAAAGCGCACGTGCTGCCGACAAGCATCGTGGATCTGTCAGATATAGTCCGTCATACCGCTGATGCTTTGGCCCCTCTGGCCAAAGACATGGAGATGGAAATCCGTCTAAGTCTGCCGTCAGATCCGGTTGGTATCGCCGGTGACCGCGACGAGCTTATTCAGGTGACCGAAAACCTCGTTGAAAATGCGCTTAAATATGGCAGTACTGGAAAAGCAGTTGATGTCGGTCTGGAGGTTGTCAGTGAAGGTGACGGAAGGTTGCAATGGCAACTGTCTGTCAAAGACTACGGCGAGGGCATTCCAATTGAACATCTCCCGCGTCTGACAGAGCGTTTCTACCGTGTAGATGTAGAGTCTAGCAGAGCCCTCAAGGGAACCGGATTGGGCCTTGCAATTGTCAAACATATTTTGACACGCCATCGCGCCCGTTTGGATATCGACAGCGAAATAGGTCATGGCTCGACTTTCAAGGTCACCTTTCAAAGCGCTGAGTCTGCTCAATTGGGTTCCTGAAACGGGCAGTCCGACTGACGTGACTCGCCAGCGCGGTAATTGTATCAACGGCAGAATTGCGTTTCGTGCGCCGTCCATGTGTCATTTCCCTGAGTCATAAGTGACATGTATTAGCCGAAAATACGAAAATGATATTATATTTCAATAGCTTGAACTGTCACAAAACTGATAGAGAAGTGTCATAGAACTCACATCCATCGGGCCTAGGTTCCCGGCAGCGCTCGGGCGAAATCGCGTTCGGCGTACATCTGCAAACCTTGACATTCAAAGGGAGTGGTCAAGTGAAAATTACGACCCTCGTTAGCGCAACTGCTGTTGCTGTTGCTTCCACTGCATTCGTTGGCGCTGCTCAGGCGCGTGACCAGGTTCAAATCGCTGGTTCGTCCACCGTTTTGCCATACGCATCCATTGTCGCTGAAGCTTTCGGCGAAAACACAGACTTCCCGACACCGGTCGTTGAGTCTGGTGGTTCTTCTGCCGGTCTTAAGAAATTTTGTCAGGGCGTTGGCGAAAATACCATCGACGTTGCGAACGCTTCCCGCAAAATCAAGGACAAAGAGATCAAGGCTTGTGCCGAAGCCGGTGTCAAAGACATCATTGAAGTGCGCATTGGTTATGACGGAATCGTCTTCGCATCAGACATCAACGGCAACTCTTTCGAGTTCACACCGACCGATTGGTACAAGGCTCTGTCCGACAAACTGGTTGTTGACGGCAAAGTCGTTGAGAACATGAACAAGACTTGGGCTGACGTTAACCCAGACTTCCCGGCTCAGCCGATTATGGCTTTCGTCCCGGGCACCAAGCACGGCACACGTGAAGTTTTCGAAGACAAGGTGATCCTTGCTGGTTGTGAAGCAACAGGCGACTTCGAAACGTTCCTGGCTTCTGCTGAGGGCGATAGCGACAAGGCGAAGAAAAAAGCGGCTGAAAAAGCCTGTATCGCTCTGCGTACGGACGGTCTGTCTGTCGACATTGATGGCGACTACACAGAAGCTCTGGCGCGTATCGACTCAAACAAAGACGGTATCGGCGTTTTCGGTCTGGCGTTCTATGAGAACAACACCGACAAGCTAAAAGTTGCGACCATGTCCGGCATAGTGCCGACAACCGAGAGTATCGCAACGGGTGAGTATCCGGTGTCCCGTCCGTTGTTCTTCTACGTAAAGAAAGCCCACATTGGTGTTATTCCGGGTCTTAAGGAATACGCTGAATTCTTCGTTTCCGAAGAAATTGCCGGTTCCGATGGCCCTCTTGCCGAGTACGGCCTGGTATCCGATCCGGAACTCGCAGCAACACAGGCTTCTGTTTCTGCAGAAGACACAATGAACTAACATGATCCCGGAAGGGCGGCTGCGGCCGCCCTTTCTTTTCAATCCCTATCTGGGTCACCTGATGTCGCTTCCAATTCTCCTTGCCGCGCTGCTTCTCCTGGCAATCGTTGGTTACATCGCTGGTCGCTGGAAGGCCATGAAGTCCGCAGGCGGAGATCAGCGCGTGCTGCATTCCCTGCCGGGCTTTTACGGTTGGCATGTTGTGGTGTTTACGTTGGTACCAGCACTTCTGGTCCTGGCTGTATGGCTCGCTATCCAGCCGCTTCATATCAACAGCCAGGTTTCTTCGATGATCTCCGAAGCAACCATTGCTGATAGTTCTCTTGATTTGATCATGAGCGATGTTGTGCGCATCGCTGACGGGCTTGATGCTGCGATAGAGCAGGGCGTTCTCACAAAGAACAATGCATTGACGCTCCAGGTTGATGTGACGGATGTTCGTCATCTGCTCGGCGAAGTTGGTGTCGCGCTCGGATCTGACGTGACTACAGAGATCCTGCAAGCCGCCCAGACCTATCGCGGCATCGCGTCTACTGGATACCTGCTTCGCGCAGTCGTCGTGCTTGGTGTTGCCGGACTTGGTTTTGTGTTTGCATTCCGACGCACACACAAGGACTTTCGGGCACGCAATGTTGTTGAAGGTGGCATCCGCTACATATTGATCGGCGCGGCGTCCATCGCCGTGCTGACGACAGTTGGCATTGTCCTGTCGCTGATCTTCAACACAGTCGAATTCTTCAAGCTGTATCCGGCCGAAGACTTCTTTTTTGGGCTGACCTGGAGCCCGAGTTTCGGCGGTGGGTCGGAACTTGGAATTCTCCCACTGATCTGGGCGACGCTATATATCTCTCTGATAGCACTGACTGTTGCCGTCCCGATCGGGCTTTTTGCAGCGATCTACCTGTCTGAATATGCCAGCGCCCATGTGCGATCAATCGCCAAACCCTTGTTGGAAGTTCTCGCAGGCATTCCGACAATTGTTTATGGCCTGTTTGCACTGCTGACAGTTGGTCCACTGTTGGTGAGCTTGTTCGGTAAGGGAGGCGGGTTGGGTGTTGACTGGATGCAGGGGGCATCGTCTGTCTTCACAGCCGGTCTGGTCATGGGCATCATGCTGATCCCGTTTGTCTCGTCGTTATCCGATGACATCATCAATGCAGTACCTCAGGCGATGCGCGACGGCTCGCTTGGCCTTGGAGCTACCCACTCCGAAACAGTCAAACAGGTTATTCTTCCGGCTGCTTTGCCCGGAATTGTTGGCGCCATCTTGCTCGCGGCGTCGCGGGCCATTGGTGAGACCATGATTGTTGTGCTGGGTGCAGGGGCAGCAGCACGGCTGAGCGTCAATCCACTTGAGGCGATGACCACAGTGACAGCGAAAATCGTCAGCCAGCTGACAGGGGATGCGGACTTTGCGTCGCCGGAAGCGCTGGTTGCCTTCGCGCTTGGTATGACCTTGTTTGTTGTGACGCTCGGCCTCAACTTCGTCGCACTCTACATCGTGCGTAAGTATAGGGAGCAGTACGACTGATGACCGACGCACCACAATCTCTGCCGTCAGGCCACTCGCGCGCTGTAAAGCCCGCCAGAAAGACATCGCTCTATGAAATCAGTGCGCTGACCAAAAAACGGAATGCGTCTGAAGCCAGATTCAAAATTTACGGTATTTCTGCAGTTGCCGTTGGCCTCTTCTTCTTGGTCGCACTGCTCTGGGCAATCTTGTCGAACGGCCTTGGCGCTTTCAGTCAGACCTTCATCAAGGTGGACATCCCGCTGAACAAGGAACTGATCGAGAAGGCTGAAAAGTCTGTGGTGAAAACTTCTAAATACCGGTCAATGATTGTCGATGCTTTTGTCTCGGAAACTGAAAAGGCTGGTGTCGAAGTGATCATGGACAAAAAGTCCGTGCGGAAACTGTTTTCTTCCGGTGCTTCCGCGACTGTCCGAAACTATATCCTCGCCAATCCAGACGCGATTGGATCAACCGTTTCTTTCGATCTTGTCGCGTCTTCTCGTGTCGATGGCTACATGAAGGGCCGCGTCAATCGGGACGCATTGGTAAACGACAAAAACCTGGACGCAAAACACCTGGACCTGACCGACGTGCTCTTTAAAAACGGCACGCTAGAAAAACGTTTCAACTTGGATTTTATTCTGGGAACGGATGCATCTGACTCCCGGCCGGAACAGGCGGGTATCGGGGCCTCGATGATCGGTTCCCTGTTCATGATGCTCGTGGTACTGTTTCTGTCACTACCAATAGGTGTCGCGGCCTCCATTTATCTGGAAGAGTTTGCTCCTCAAAACAAGCTCACAGATCTGATTGAAGTGAACATCTCCAATCTGGCTGCTGTCCCGTCCATCGTCTTCGGTATTCTTGGGCTTGCCGTCTTCATTCAGTTCATGCATCTGCCGCAGTCGGCACCGCTTGTTGGCGGCCTTGTGCTGACGTTGATGACGTTGCCAACGATCATAATCTCGACGCGGGCTTCCTTGAAAGCTGTCCCGCCAAGCCTTCGCGATGCCGCACTTGGTATCGGCGCATCCAAGATGCAGTCAATCTTCCACCATGTATTGCCACTGGCAATGCCGGGGATCCTAACCGGAACAATTATTGGCTTGGCCCAGGCTCTTGGTGAAACCGCGCCCTTGCTATTGATTGGCATGGTCGGGTTTATCGCGTCCAACTTTCCTGATGGTGTTGCCGCAGGCTTCCTGTCGCCGAACTCGGCCATGCCGGCCCAGATCTACGAATGGGCCAAGCGCGCCGACCCAGCTTTCTATGAGCGTGCATGGGGCGGAATTATTGTTCTGCTCGCGTTCCTGATGACCATGAATATTATAGCGATCATCCTGCGCCGCAGGTTTGAGCGTCGCTGGTAAGGACCTCATTCGATGAACGATATGCCGCAATTTGAACAGGCAACGGAAATGACCGAAAGCAAAATTTCCGCCCAAGGGGTTCAGGTCTTCTATGGCGATACACACGCTATCAAGGACGTAGATCTGGAAATTCAATCGAGATCAGTAACCGCTTTTATCGGTCCTTCCGGCTGCGGAAAGTCGACGTTCTTGCGATCCATCAATCGCATGAACGATACGATTGATATCTGCCGTGTTTCAGGCTCGATCAGGATCGATGGCGAGGATGTCTACGATCCCAAGGTCGATCCAGTCCAACTCCGGGCCAAGGTTGGTATGGTGTTTCAAAAGCCAAATCCGTTTCCGAAGTCGATCTATGACAATGTCGCCTATGGCCCGCGAATTCATGGTCTGTCCCGTAACAAGGACGAGCTAGATGACATAGTCTCCTCAAGCCTGCAAAAAGCCGGGCTTTGGGACGAGGTGAAGGATCGTCTGGAGAAGCCTGGAACCGGGTTGTCGGGCGGTCAGCAACAGCGCCTTTGCATTGCCCGCGCAATTGCCGTCAGTCCGGAAGTCATATTGATGGATGAGCCGTGCTCTGCACTTGACCCGATTGCGACGGCCAGGATCGAAGAATTGATCGACGAACTGCGCGAGAACTACACGATTGTCATCGTCACACACTCCATGCAGCAGGCGGCGCGCGTTTCGCAAAGAACGGCATTTTTCCATCTCGGTGTTCTGGTTGAAGAAGGTCCGACGCAGGACATTTTCACCAACCCCAAGGATAAGCGTACTCAAGACTACATTACAGGTCGCTTCGGTTAAGCCGACTTACACAAATCGGAAAGGGCACAAGAGATGTCTGAACATATCGTCACGGCCTATGATGAGGAACTGAGCGCATTGGCTGGCCGGATAGCCGAAATGGGCGGTCTGGCAGAAAGAGCATTTGCAGATGCGGTGTCAGCCCTCATTTCACGTGATATTGCCTTAGCAAAGACAACCATTCAGGAAGATGCGCGCCTCGATACCCTGCACCAGGATGTCGAAGTGAACCTGATCGAAATGATCGCCCGCCGACAGCCGTTAGGGCAGGACCTTCGGGAAATCACCGCAGCAAGCAGGATTGCCAACGATCTGGAGCGAGTTGGTGATCTTGCCAAGAACGTCGCCAAGCGCGTAGTCGCGATTGACAGCGATATCCAGAACAAGAAGCTCGCCATCGGTGTCGAACACATGACCGAACTGGCACTTGGTCAGCTGAAACAGGTTCTGGATGCCTATACGCGCCGTGATGCTGAAGTCGCACGCAAGGTTCAGGAAGCTGATGCAGAAGTGGACGCCATCTATACGTCGCTGTTCCGCGAGCTGTTGACCTACATGATGGAAGATCCAAGGGTCATCACCCAGTGTGTTCATTTGCTGTTCTGCGCCAAGAACATTGAGCGTATCGGTGACCACGCTACCAATATCGCCGAGAACGTCTACTACATGGTCACGGGCGATCGTCTGCCGGAAGAACGTGCCAAGGTCGACGAAATGGGCGCCGTCTAATTGCCAAAACCGAAGCAAACAAACAATCTGGCAGGCGAATTCGTGCCTGCCGAGGCAAGTGGAGTTTGAATTCATGCCGAAGGTGCTCATCGTCGAAGACGAAGAACCGCTAAGCCTTCTGTTGAGATACAATCTGGAAGCGGAAGGGTATTCCGTTGAGGTTTGTGAACGGGGAGACGAGGCTGAGCTGCGGCTGCGGGAAAGCCAGCCGGACCTGTTGCTGCTGGACTGGATGTTGCCGGGATTGTCCGGGATCGAACTGTGCCGCCGGTTGCGGGCACGCGAAGACACAGAACGTCTGCCAGTCATCATGCTGACAGCGCGCGGTGAAGAAGCCGAGCGTATCCGGGGTCTTGCCACCGGTGCTGATGATTATGTGGTGAAGCCGTTCTCGGTTCCGGAATTGATGGCGCGTGTTCGGGCGATCTTGCGCCGGGCCAGTCCGGAAGTGGTGTCCTCGATGCTGCGCTCCGGTGATATCGAGCTAGACCGCGAAACGCACCGGGTTCGTCGCAATGCCAAGGAAATTCACTTGGGTCCAACAGAATACCGCTTGCTGGAGTTTTTGATGACATCGCCGGGCCGTGTCTACTCCCGCGAACAGCTGCTCGACGGTGTCTGGGGGCATGATGTCTATGTTGATGAGCGGACGGTCGATGTCCATGTCGGTCGTCTTCGCAAGGCGTTGAACAAAGGCAAGGCGAAAGACCCGATCAGAACGGTTCGTGGCTCAGGTTATTCGTTCAATGATCAGTTCGGGGCAGCAGCCTGAAATTCCAAGTTCGGCTACAGCAAAACACACAAACAAACAAAGCCCGCCAAAATGACGGGCTTTTTTATTGAATTCATGCGGCTTAGGAAGCGCGGGCAACAGCCTTTGTTACACCCCGGCGACGGTCAGCAACTGGCTGGTAAGCAATCTTGCAGTGGTGCGCGCAGTAAGGAGCGTTGGGATCCGAGTTGCGACCGCAGAAGTAGAAGTCATCTGTTGCCGGATCGCCGATTGGCCACTTACAGGTCCGCTCGGTCAGCGTCAGAATGGAAGCACGCTGGGAAATTGGCACGACCAGTTCGGCAATCGGCTCAGGCCGAATTTCAGCGACAGGTGCCGGTGTCGGGTCCATTTTCAATGCGGCAGAGCCGTGTGTCTGCGGCTGAGCGGTCGGTCTCTTCGGAGCGGAGCTGCCGGACGTAGCGCTTGTCCGTGGCCGGCGCGGCTTGCTGCTTGTTGATGGCGTCTTGGCACGTCCGGACAGACCGAGGCGGTGAACTTTACCGATAACAGCGTTGCGGGTCACACCACCAAGTTCGCCTGCAATCTGGCTTGCGCTCAAACCTTCGGCCCATAGCTTTGATAGAAGCTCTACCCGTTCATTCGTCCAACTCATTGCCGCACCTCTTTAGTATGACCGGTCGATCGGCCATGATACTCATGCTACGCACGCCGCCACGTGCTCGGTGATGGCACATCTAGTGCCTCACAGTGACTTGCCTCACGAGATCTCGTGTCTGATTGGCCAGAGGTTACAATATCGTTAATTTATCAGGCAACCGTTGGGCTTAAGTCATCTGGGGATGAACCGACTTTTCCCCAAATATAGCGACTTGCGCGAGAATCTTGCTGACTCCTACTCTGGGTAGGTCTGTTGCCATATAGATTGACAGGCCATGGGCCGAGCAGTGTATAAGTAATTCGCAGACGTGCCGCCTCATCGGGCGGCATGTTGCGTTTTAGCCTTTCGTGCTGTCATTGGCCCTTACCTCACGGGAAACGTGACCAATTGCACAAAGGAAGCTCAAAGGAGAATTTGATAGTTATGTCTGCGTCCGCGCTCTTTGGAAATTATGCAAGATCGAAATTGTCTTTCGATCACGGGGAAGGTGTCTGGCTGATTGATCAAGACGGCCGACGATTCCTCGATTGCGGTTCCGGGATCGCCGTGAATGCGCTGGGACATAGCCATCCGCATCTGGTCAGCGCTCTGCAGGAGCAGGCCGGCAAGCTTTGGCATACATCCAACCTGCACCAGTCGCCGGAAGGCGAGCGTTTTGCTGCGCGTCTGGCTGACGCATCCTTTGCTGAAAAGGTCCTGTTTGTGAATTCAGGTGCTGAAGCAATGGAAGCGGCGATCAAGTGCGCGCGTCGTTACCATTATGATCACGGTGAACCGGATCGGTTTCACATCGTGACTTTCGAAGGTGCTTTTCACGGTCGGACGATCGCAACGATCGCGGCCGGTGGTCAGGAAAAATATTACGAAGGTTTTGGCCCAAAAGCGCCCGGCTTCGATCAGGTGCCTGCTGGCGACATTGATGCCCTGAAAGCTGTTGTCGGTCCGCAAACAGCGGCGATTGCGATTGAGCCTATTCAGGGCGAAGGCGGTATCCGCGAGATCGATCCCGAATTCCTGCGATACCTACGCAAACTTTGCGATGAAAACGGTATTCTGCTGATATTTGATGAAATTCAGACAGGTGTTGGGCGGACAGGAAAACTGTTCGCGCACCAGTGGATTGGTGTCGAGCCGGATATCATGGCAATTGCCAAGGGTATCGGAGGCGGCTTTCCGATGGGAGCTTGTCTTGCGACAGCCGAAACGGCCGAAGCACTGGCACCTGGAACCCACGGCACGACATTCGGCGGCAACCCGTTGGCTATGGCCGTTGGCAATGCTGTACTTGATGTGGTGCTCGGCGACGGTTTCATGGAAGAGGTTCAGCAGAAAAGTCTGAACCTGAAGCAGAAACTTGCAGGTCTTGTCGACAGTCATCCGTGCGTACTTGGTGAAGTGCGTGGCAATGGTCTGATGATCGGTCTTAAATGTGTTGTGCCTGCCGGTGACTATGTTGCGGCTGCCCGGGATGCGGGCCTGTTGGCTGTTCCTGCGGGCGACAATGTCGTCCGTATAATGCCGCCGCTGACCATAACCGAAGATGAAATTGCAATGGCTGTCGAGCGCCTCGAAGAGGCCGCCATAGCTATTGAAAGCACGTTGGTAGAAGGAGCGGCCGAATGACCGCTGATGGAGTTTCCCGGAATTTTCTGGATCTGACAGAATTCGAAGGCGACGAACTGCGCGCCATTCTGGAAGCCGGCAAGAAGATCAAGTCGACCCGCAACGGTGTCCGCCGCGGCGAGGGCCCGCTGGCAGGCAAAGTTCTTGCAATGATATTCGAGCAGCCATCGACCCGGACCCGAATCTCTTTCGATGTCGGTATGCGCGAACTTGGCGGTGAAACCGTCATGCTGACTGGTGCGGAAATGCAGCTTGGCCGCGGTGAATCCATTGCTGATACGGCCCGCGTTCTGTCGCGTTTTGTTGATGGCATCATGATCCGCATTCTGGACCATGATGCGCTCACCGAACTGGCAGAATATGCAACTGTTCCGGTGATCAATGGTCTGACCAGAGTCTCGCACCCGTGTCAGATTATGGCCGACCTGATGACGTTCGAAGAACATCGCGGGTCGATCCAGGGCAAAAGCATTGCCTGGACCGGAGACAACAACAATGTTCTGGCGTCCTGGGTTCATGCTGCTCCGCGGTTTGATTTCGAATTGCGCATCGCAACACCGGGCGAACTTGCACCACCGCAAGAGCTGATTGACATCGCACGGGCAAAGGGTGGTTCCATTGTCGTCACCACGGACCCATATGAAGCTGTCAAAGGGACCGACTGCGTCGTCACGGATTGCTGGGTGTCGATGGGAGATGATGATGCGGAAACGCGCCATAACCTTCTGAGCGCCTATCAGGTGAACGAGCGATTGATGGCGGAAGCCAACAAAGACGCCTTGTTCATGCATTGCTTGCCAGCCCACAGGGGCGAAGAAGTAACGACAGAGGTCATGGACGGACCGAATTCTGTCGTGTTTGATGAAGCCGAAAACCGGCTCCATGCCCAGAAAGGCATTCTGGCCTGGTGTTTCGGCGCAGCTTGAGGCAAAGCCAAAGTGGCATTAAATCTTGATGAATTGGGTATAACGCCTGCAGGGCTGGACGCTGTCCGGCCCTTTGCCGTGGAAGGACTGGATGTTCGCGGGCGCGCTGTTGCGCTCGGCCCGGCGCTCCAGAAGATTCTGGAACGTCACGACTATCCGGAACCTGTCTCGCGCCTTGTGGCAGAAGCTGTTGTTCTGACTGGTTTGTTGGGGACGTCGTTGAAATTCGATGGCCGGTTTACATTGCAAACACAGACCGAAGGCCCGGTGTCCATGCTGGTGGTGGATTTTGCGTCTCCGGATGCGATCCGCGCCTGCGCGACATTTGACGCTGACCGTGTCGAGGCGCTGATTGAGGCGGACGAGGCAACACCGGAAGCTCTTTTGGGACACGGGCATCTTGCCATGACCATCGATCAGGGCAAACACATGCAGCGCTATCAGGGACTGGTGGAGCTGGATGGCATTTCTCTGGAAGAGGTTGCCCGGCGTTATTTCGAGCGGTCCGAGCAAATTCCGACAGAAGTTCGTCTGGGTGTCGGAGAACTGTTCACCAGGCAGGAAGGCGAAGCGCCCGCCAAAACCTGGACAGCCGGTGGTATCCTGATTCAGTTTCTCCCTGAATCTCCCGAGCGGATGAGGCAGGCCGACATTGATCCGGGTGATGCGCCAGAAGGGACTGAAGCACACGAAGTCGACGAAGACGATGCCTGGATCGAGGCAAAAGCTCTGGTCGATACCGTAAAGGACGTTGAGCTGACCGACCCGGAAGTCAGCGTGGAAATGCTTCTATTCCGTCTCTTTCACGAGCGCGGCGTAAGGTTGTTTGAATCTCAGCCTCTGGAAGACAAATGTCGCTGTTCTCGCGAGAAAATTGAAAACGTTCTCGCCAATTTTACCGCGGAAGAAGTCGAGCAAGTCACAGTGAACGGCAAGATTGTCGTGACCTGCGAATTCTGCAGCCAAGCATACCAATTCGACAGCTGATTGTATCGGCGGGACGGGCACCTGTCCGTCTTGCCGACACACTTTGATACATTATTCTGCTTGTCCAGCATTGCTTTGATCCCTAACTCGGGCTTGAATTTTGCGCTGCGAAGGAAATTTAACTTACCAGCCTATAAATTCGGTGCCCTGAACCTACTCAGGGATTTTGGAAAGCAGAGCATGTTGCAGTCTTTGGAACCGAAAAGCGGGACACCCCCGACACCTGAAGTTCTCCCGCCAGCCGAGCGACACGGCGAAAGTAGGGTGAAACTTGTTTTCAAGGCTGTTCTGCAAACTGTAATTGCGTTCCTCATCCTGTTCGGCGCTTTCCAGGGAATGAACAAATTGGTCGCGACGCGACCGGACGTTCCAAAACGACCACCCCAGGAAAAGAGCTATGCAGTCGAGACCGTAACGGTTGCTCGCGGTGACCATGCGCCTGTCATAAATGTTTTTGGTGAAACAACTGCCGGCCGGGAAGTCGATCTGCGGGCGCTCGTCGGTGGCGAGATCATTGAGGTTCATCCCGGACTGAAGGCGGGCGGCAAGGTCGAAAAAGGCGAAGTACTCGTCGCAATTGATCAGTTTGACTATTTGGGCGCGCTGACCGAAGCCGAGGCCAATCTTGCTGAAGCCCATGCCGCTCTTGTCGAGAACAAGGGGCGCGTGGTTCTGGAAGAAGCAAATCTGGTGCGTGCGCGTGAGCAGTTGGAATTCGCACAGCGAGACTTGCAGCGTGCTGAAGAATTGCTCGGAACTGGTGCGATTACCGAACGCACCTTGGATGACCGCAAACTGCTGCTGTCACAACGCCAACAGAACCTTGAACAGACTCAAAACAGACTGGCGCTCGAAGAAGCCAAGGTGATCCAGAAACAGGCCGGGATTGACCGGGCTGAATGGCGTTTGGAAAACGCACAGCGACAGCTGGAGAACACAGTTCTGGCGGCGCCATTCGACGCAATCGTTCGCACGGAAGCCGCAGAACTCGGGCGACTTGTCAATGTCAACGACGCTGTTGTTTCGCTCTACAGCAGCGATGAGTTTGAAGTGCGATTCACTTTATCAGACAACCAGTATGGTCGTCTGATTGCTGAAAACGGCACAGTCGTCGATCGGCCCGTCGAAGTCATCTGGTATCTGGGCGATGATCCGATCACGTTTCCTGCCAAAGTAAGCCGTATCGGCGCAGATGTCGCAAGCGCACGGGGTGGTGTCGATCTTATTGCCTCGATCGACACAGATGACGCAAATGTACCGCTCAGACCCGGCGCATTTGTCGAAGTGTCCCTGGCCGACCGTACTTATGAAAACAGCTACCGCATTCCCGAGACGGCTTACTATGGCGATGGGGTCATCTATGTCGTGAGCGATCGCCGTCTTGAAGAAAGAGCTGTCACGCCTCTGGCAATCGACGACGGCTTTATCTTGGTTGAAGGCGGCTTGGAGCCCGGAGAAACTGTGCTGGCAACACGTATTCCGGAAGCAGGAACGGGGTTGCTTGTCTTGGAAGTTGATGAAGCGCCAACGGATGCCGAAAGCGAGGCCAAGTCCACCGAGACATCAAGCGCCTTAAGCGGGCAGTGAGGGAGCGGGTCATGCCGATTGAAGCAAAAACCCGCGGTGTTTTTGAAACATTGGTTCGTCATCCCAATGCGGCCAACCTGATCATGGTGATCATGATCCTGTTCGGCGCCTATGGTTTAGCCAAACTCAACACCCAGTTTTTTCCGACCGTCAAGATCGACATGATCTCCGTCACCATCGCATGGCCCGGCGCCAGTGCGGAGGATGTCACTTCGAATATCCTTGAAGTCATCGAACCGGAATTGCGTTTCATCGATGGTCTTGATGAAATCACATCCTATGGCCGCGAGAGCAGTGCATCTGTCCGGATGGAATTTGTCGAAGGCACCAACCTGCAGCAGGCGCTGTCCGATGTCGAGCAGGCTGTTTCCGGTGTCACCACGCTGCCGATTGATTCAGAAACACCGGTCGTGTCAGCGTCGACCTTTACTGATGCCGTGGCCACACTTGCCCTGCGCGGCCCGTTTTCTGAATCAGCATTGAAAGTCTTTGCCCGTCAGATCCGCGATGACCTACTGGCCCGTGGTATCGATAAGGTCGATCTCTATGGCTATCGATCTCCGGAATATCTGGTCGAGATTCCGGAAAGGGAATTGCGCCGTCTGGGGCTGACAATATCCGACGTCGCCAATCAGATTTCCGGAAACACGATCGACATCCCTGCCGGTAATCTTGATGGCGCGCTAGAACGCCAGATTCGGGCGTTGTCTGAAGATCGCTCTCCTGAGGCAGTCGGACGTGTCGAAGTGAAGTCTCTTGCATCTGGCGAAAAAACGCTGGTCGATGACATTGGAACAGTGGTTCGTGATTTCGATGAAGGGGAAGATCAGGGGTTTTCGCAAGGCACGAAAGCCATCCAGCTCAGGATCCTGAGAACGGAAAACACCGATACCCTCAAAGCGGCGAAAATCGTCGAAGATTATCTTGCCGAGGCCAAACCCCAACTGCCGCCAACATTGGAAGTCCTGAAATACGACGTGCTGGCGAATGCCGTAAAGGGTCGCATAAATCTTCTGTTGGACAATGGTCTGACGGGTCTGGTTTTGGTTGTCGCTATCCTCTTTGTTTTCCTGAACGCCCGGATTGCCCTTTGGGTAGCAGCTGGAATCCCGGTCGCCATGATGGCAACGCTCGGGATTATGTGGCTGACGGGTCAAAGCATCAACATGTTGTCCATGTTCGCCCTGATCATGATGCTCGGCGTGATCGTGGATGATGCTATTGTCGTCGGCGAACACACCGCCACCCGGCAAGATTTGGGTGACAGCGCCCAGGAAGCTGCGGTCAAAGGCGCGACAACAATGATGGCGCCCATCTTTGCGGCCAGCCTGACCACGATTGCAGCCTTTTTGCCGATCTTGCTGATTGGTGATGTGATCGGTCAGATCATGGGCACCTTGCCCATTGTTGTGGTTGCTGTTGTCATCGCGTCACTGATCGAGTGTTTTCTGGTGTTGCCCGGTCACCTGTCGCATGCCCTTGGAAGCCGTCCGGGGTGGAGTTGGTGGCGCGTTGTCATCATAGCCGGAGCGCCAGCGTTTTTCCTGAGCGGATTGGTAAGCCAGCCGGATATTTCCGTGCCGCCCTATCTGGATGTCATTGACGATCCACTTCGGTCTCTCAAGGATAGTGTTGGTCCGGTCGTTTTTGAGCTGATCATTGTCAGCGCCTGTTTTGTGTTCGCCTTGGCAATTGAGACCGTTCTGATGGCATTGCGCAGCGCAAAGCGACAGAGCAGTGCGGCTGAACGACCAAGCTGGTTTCGCAGAGGTTTTGACACCGGTTTTAACTGGATCCGGGACTATCCTTTCCACGCATTGGTGTCACTGGCAGTCAACTGGCGTTATGTCACCGTGGCGGTTGCTGTTGCGTCCATGATATTGGCTGTCGGACTTGTTCGAGGCGGCCGAGTAGGTTTCACGTTCTTCCCGTCTCCCGAAGCTGAAAATCTGACGGCGTCCATTTTCTTCCACGCAGGGATTCCGGAAGAAGACGCAATCGCCGGTCTCATGCTGGTTGAAAATGCCTTGAAACAGACAGAGGCCGACCTGACCCGTGATAACGCGCAAGATCTGGTGGTGGCGACATATGCGACCCTGGGATCTGCCGGAAACAACAGAGGTGACAATGTCGCCAATATCACGGTCCAGTTGACGCTCTCGGAAGAACGCACAATTCGTACACCTGATATCGTGCGCGCTTGGCGTGCAGCGGTGCCCCCGATCCCGGGCATGTCCCGCGTTTCGATAGCGGAACGGCGCGGCGGACCTCCCGGGCGTGATCTTGATATCCGTTTGACTGGAGCTCCGCTGAAAGATCTGAAGGCAGCGGCAGAAGAGTTGCAACAAGAACTGTCCGCGTTTCCGGGCACCAGCGCTGTCGAAGATGATTTGCCTTACGGAAAACCTGAATTGCTTGTTGAACTGACCCCACGCGGAAGAGCGCTGGGCTTCACAGTCGAAAGTGCAGCACGCCAGATCCGTAATGCCTTTGAAGGCAATATCGCTCGCCGATTTGCCGAGGGCGATGAAGAAGTGACTGTCCGCGTCCGCCAGGTGTTTGACAAGGACGGCACTGCCGCACTGAGAGATTTGTCCCTGCGCACACCGGCAGGGGAGTTTGTTCCCCTGACCGAAATCGTTGACCTGACAGATGCTCAAGGGTTTTCAGTAATTCAGCGCCGGGATGGCAAGACCGTTGTCAGTGTGGTTGCCGATGTCGATAGCACCATAACGGCCAACACCGAGATAATCGCGGAACTGGAAAAGGGCTTCCTGCCGGAGCTCGCACAAACCCATGCACTGGACTATTCGTTTGCGGGACGTGCTGAAGAACAGTCAGATGCATTTGCGGACCTAATGACTGGTGTCGTAATGGCAATTGCAGGCATTTACATCATTCTGGCGGCAATATTTGCCAGCTACTCAAGGCCTATCGTTGTGATGTCCATCATTCCGTTCGGCATCGTTGGTGCAATCGTTGGCCACTATCTGATGGGGTTCAATCTGACGATCCTCAGCATGATCGGCTTGCTGGGGCTGGCAGGTATCCTGGTGAACAACTCGATCATTCTGGTCGCCCGTTTTGAAGAACGCAGAGCAGAAGGTGAAGACCTGAACTCGGCAGCGATCAGCTCAAGCTGCGACCGGCTGAGAGCTGTTCTGCTGACATCCATGACGACCATTGGCGGTCTGCTGCCGCTTATGTTCGAAACCAGCCTTCAGGCCCAGTTCCTTCTGCCAATGGCGATTACAATAGTCTTTGGTTTGGCGACCGCGACAGTGCTGGTCTTGGTTCTGGTTCCGGCCTTGATCAAAATTGGTGACGATATTGGCGGTGTCATTCAACTACGCCGCGGGCAAGGACCAACCGGGTTGCCCAGTGGTCGACGTGGCCTGACACCTGCAGAGTAAGCGTTAAAGCCCGGAGGCAAATGCTGCGGCCTGTTTAGCCGCTTCAGTAATGTTGCCGTCAAGCGTTGCTGGTGATTTTCCGCGCGGCCCGTAGTCATGATTGCCGTCTTCCAGATATGTCAGGGCAACATGATCGGGGAGGGTGATGGATTCTAGCTCAGCTTTGCTGCCGAATGGATCACGATCTCCCTGCAAAACCAGGATTGGCCGTTTCGCCTCTTGAAGCGGCCCAAGCCGCCAGTCAGCATCAACTTGGCCAGTCGGGTGGAATGGGTATCCGAAACAACAAACACCTTTGACACGTCCGGGCAAAGAACCACCGCCACCGAGCATGGCTGCAACGCGTCCGCCCATGGATTTACCGCCCAGTAAGACAGGTCCTTCGGTCGTCTTCATCACTTCTTGCAGAGCAGTCTGAAATTCACCGATCAGTTTTTCTGCCTTTGGCGGCGGCCTTTTGGAACCACCAGTTCTCCGTCCTGCCATATAGGCAAACTCAAACCGGGCAACGGCAATGCCTTCGACTGACAACGCTTTGGCCAGTTTTTCCATGAACATGGAATCCATCGCCGCACCGGCTCCATGGGCCAGAAGGAAGGTGGCAACAGGGGCCGTGTCGGGCCGTGTCCAAAGAAACTCGATCATGATGTGTTGAACTGTCCAAAGGGTTTGAATTTCATCGGTGTAAGGGTAGGCAAACTGCACTACATAGGAAGCCTACAGTTTGCAAGTTGGCAAAGCGAGGATTGCGTGGAGTTTGTTGCGGCCCTGAAGGCTCTGGATACCAATACAATCCGTATGATCTGCTTCGCCAGCATATTTGTCGTGATGGCCTTGCTGGAGTTCGTCCAGCCAAAACGCGGCCAACCATTGGGCAGGTTGAAAAGGTGGCCAACCAACTGGGGCTTTATCCTGTTGGATTCGCTGCTGGTGCGCCTGATTTTCCCGATCGGCGGTGTCGGCCTTGCACTGTTAGCACAAGAGCATGGTTGGGGGCTGTTCGGTTTTTTGGGGTGGGGTGGTGTTTTTGTCGGTCTGCTGTGTTTTCTGGTGCTGGATTTTGCCGTCTGGTTGCAACATCTGGCTTCTCACAAGATCCCGGTGTTCTGGCGCATTCACCGCGTTCATCATGCCGATGCCGAAGTGGATGTCACAACAGCCCTTCGATTTCATCCTATCGAAATCCTGTTGTCATTCGTCTGGAAGGGCGCCGTCATTGTCGCGCTCGGAGGTCCGGTTGAGGCGGTTCTCATCTTTGAGATCGTCTTGAACGGGGCAGCTGTCTTCAATCATGCCAATGCATCGCTGCCGAAATGGCTCGACCGTTTACTGAGATTGGCAATTGTGACCCCGGATATGCACCGCGTGCATCATTCGGTACTTCAGGAGGAAACAGATTCCAATTACGGTTTTAACCTGTCCATCTGGGACCGGGTATTTGGCACTTATATCCCGCAGCCGAAAGGCGGACATACTGATATGGAGCTTGGTCTGGGGCCGGACTTGACCCCGCGCGCGCACCAGCTCCCTTTCAGTTTGTCAATACCGTTTCTCCCACGCGAACAACGACAGTCCAGTCGCTCGGATCAGTAAAAGCTGAGCGGGAAATATCTCAGATACAATTCCTGATAAATACCCTTCTGCTGAAGCTGGCGGAGCGCATAGTTGAGGGCGGCGGAACGCTCCACGTCATCGGCTCTGGTGGCAATCGCCATGCCTTGATCGAAAAAACCGGGTTCCAGCCAGGGACCACCGGTAAAGCTGCAGCAGTCATCTGCGACTTTGCTGCGTAGCCAGAAAGACAGGCCCAGACCATCCCCGAAATGGGCATCCACGTTGCCTTCCTTGAGCGCATTGAGAGCCTCGGTTGATGTTTCGAAACCTCTGATATCACTCGTTGACCAGAATTTCCGGGCAAAAGCTTCAAACCGGGAGCCTGTTTCCACCGCGAGCTTCAGATCGGTCAGGTTCCGTTCATCAAAATCGTCTGAACTCTCCCTGGAAACGATGAGCCGGGCAGGTAGCTTGAGGTAGTCTTCTGTGAAGTTCAGGTGTCGGGCTGCAGGCTGATAGCGTGACAGTCCTGAAATGATCGCATCACCTTCCTCTTCTTCCAGTGCCGGGAGAAGCACCTCAAAGTCCTTGATCTTCAAGGCACAAGAACTCTCCAGTTCCTGGCAAAGGGCTCTGGCGAGATCAACGTTGAAGCCGGTGAGACGTCCCTGTGGGTCCCTGAAAACAAAAGGTGGATAGTCATCCGTAGCCAGAAACTGGAACTTGTCAGGAATTGATACCGGACGGTCATGCACTGCTTTAGAATCCCAGAAATTGGGGACTTTCAAGTCAGCATTTTGAGCCAACGCTGGAGCGAAGCCTGCAAGAATTGACAATACGACAAATAATGATACAACTATAAGGCGAATAAAAGGCATTTGAATCAACTCTAGTATGTGTTTTATGTAGAAACTAGGGCGGAGTATCAAATATGGACGCGCGCAGCTGCTTGAGCCCATTGGGCGACGGATCACAGGATCAGCTACCTGGAGTTCTGGAAGTCCTGTTATCACGCGGTGTACCCAAATCCATATTAAAAACGGCATGTCGGGCCGCCGTTACTGAAGGCATCTCACCACCAGAATATCTTGTCCGCCATGCCTTTGTCAGCATGGAATGTCTCTACAGCGCTTTTGCGGAGTATTGTGGTGTTCCATTCATGCCCGAAAAAGGTTTCCGGTTTCGCACCTTCAATGACAAACCGCTGGCAATAGGGGAACAGGAATGTGGTCCAATTCTGTTGTCACTCTATCGCGACAAAACACTCTATGCGATCGCGCCTGAAATTTCACAGTTCGAGGACGTTTATGTCCATTTGCGCAAATATCCCGAATTTGCCAAGCAAATCCGCATTTCCTCTCCGGATGGGCTCGATCATGCGTCTTCTGTTATGAATTCCCCTTCCGGAGATCTAGAAAGCAGATATCCGCTGTTTTCCGCCAGCAAAATCCGGTTTTCCGCTACTGCAATTGGCCTGTCCTTGGTTTTTTTAACCGCGCCTTTGATCCTGGGTTGGGGCTTTGTCCCGTTCGTTTATGCAGTCATGATCCTGGGATTAGGGGCGTGCACGATTTCTGGCTGCGCGAGGTTGTTCAGCGCGCTTTCCTTTCAAAAGGCGGACACGTTCTACAAGTTGCCTGAATTGCTCCGGTCGGGGCCCGTTCGATGGCCCGAATACACGGTATTGGTACCGCTATACCGCGAAGCGCGGATGCTTGATGACCTGGTAACAAGCCTCATGCGCTTGAATTACCCGATTGAAAAACTGCAGATACTTTTGTTGATAGAAGAAGATGATGAGGAAACGCTGCACGCAATTCCCAAAAGGCTCCCGGATCATATTGAGGTCATGGTTGTTCCTGATGGTACGCCTAGAACCAAACCGCGTGCCCTCAGTTATGGCCTGGCCAGTGCGACTGGCCAATACGTTACGGTCTTTGATGCCGAAGATCGCCCGGATCCGGATCAACTGAAGACGGCTGCGTTTTTCTTTACTAGGTTGCGCGCGGAATTCGCCTGCCTTCAGGCGCGACTTGCCATCGACAACGCTAATGAAAGCTTTGTTTCGCGTCAGTTTGCGTTGGAATATGCCTGCCTGTTTGATCAGCTCTTGCCGTGGTTTTTCCGAAACAGTTGGCCCTTTCCACTTGGCGGCACATCAAATCATTTTCAGATAAGTGCGCTCGAAGCTGTCGGTGGTTGGGACAAATACAATGTCACGGAAGACGCCGACCTGGGAGTGCGACTGGAACGGTTGGGATATCGCGTTGGCATGTTGCCAAGTCAAACGCTTGAAGAAGCGCCAGTTACGATTGGTGCGTGGGTCGCCCAGCGAGCGCGTTGGCACAAAGGATGGCTGCAGACGATCCTTGTCCATTCGCGTGAACCGGAACGCCTTGTTGCCGATCTTGGATTGAAACGCACCTTGGTTTTGGCATCGCTTTTTCTAGGCACTTTCTTTCTGATTGCGCTGCATCCTATTTTTGCGGGCGTGATCGTGTCTTATGCGCTGGGACTCCAACAGAGCCCTTTTTTCATTTTGGACACCCCGGTTATTGCCGTCATCTGTGTTGTTGCCGGGAGCATCGGATATCTGGGAACATTGGCAGCGCTTTGGATTGGTGCTGGTCAGCGCGGTTACGGTGTCCGGCTTGCCGACTGCATAAGTGTGCCGTTCTATTGGCTGCTGGCTGGGATTGCATTCTACCGCGCTGTCTGGGAGTTGTTCCTGAGGCCATATCACTGGAACAAGACAGAACACGGCGTTTCCAAAAAACGGCGATCCTTTGGTGTGATTAAAAAGCTCTATCGGGAAGAGTAGTTTGTCTTTTGCCCTGGAGCGGGTGAAGGGAATCGAACCCTCGTCTTAAGCTTGGGAAGCTTCTGCTCTACCATTGAGCTACACCCGCCTCACTCTAATTCCTGCGCTCAGTTCATCCTGCTGTCAAGTTGAGGACAACGCATTTCCCTCGGCACCAGATCTTGCGAAAAGGGCTATAAATCGCCATGTTCCGCGCGGCGTTGGTGCCATAGAAATTCATTTTTGAAGCAGGACAGGCTATGCGGGACCGGATCAAGACCCTCGTGACATCAAGACGGTGGGAATACTGGATCATTGGCGTGATTATCGTCAACGCGGTCACTCTTGGTCTGGAAACCAGTGCGTCTGTGATGAGTACAATTGGCCCGGCGCTTGTAACCATCGACAAGATCATTCTGGCAATCTTTGTCGTTGAACTCCTGCTGCGTCTCTATGCGCATGGGTTGAAATTCTTCAAGGATCCCTGGAGCCTGTTTGATTTTGCCATCGTCGGCATTTCGCTGATGCCGGCCAGCGGTGCCTTTACGGTTCTGCGATCCCTGAGAATTCTGCGTGTCCTGCGGCTGATCTCCGTCATGCCTTCTCTGCGGCGGGTAATCGGCGGTTTGATCGCAGCTCTACCGGGTATGGGCTCCATCGTCATGCTCATGGTGTTGGTGTTTTACGTCTTTGCCGTGATGGCGACCAAGCTCTACGGAGACGCGTTTCCCGAGTGGTTCGGCAATCTTGGAGCGTCGCTCTATACGCTCTTCCAGATCATGACGTTGGAAAGCTGGTCCATGGGGATTGTTCGGCCCGTGATGGAGCAGTTCCCTCTCTCATGGCTGTTCTTTGTACCGTTTATCCTGTGCACGGCCTTCACGGTCCTGAACCTGTTCATCGGTATTATTGTATCGGCCATGCAGGAGGAACATGACGCAGAAGCCGACGCCAACCGGCAGGCAATCCATGATGATACAGTGCACATTCTGGATGAGGTGAAAGCGCTCAGAGCAGAGTTGAAGGCATTGCGGGCAGACATAGGCAAATAGGAATAGTTACAGCTGCCGCAGGTCGTCCTCTGGGCCTTCAACGGTCAGCCTGACACCGGTCTCTGTGTAGTCACGTGCCAAGACCATGAGCCCAAGAGTATCAATCCGCCGTTCCAGATCAGAGCTTGAGGCAAATTCGGCGGTGACTGTCTTGGTCAGGACCTTTTGATACGTGATCAGATCCGCCTTGCTGATGGCATCTTGAGCTGCGCCGGAATAGGCGCGGGCAAGTCCGCCGCCACCAAGTTTTGTACCGCCAAAATACCGGACGATCAGGACCGCGCAATTGATCAGGTCTGCGCCCTGCAAGACACGCAAAGTCGGCATACCGGATGTACCGGCCGGTTCACCGTCGTCCTTGCCACTTTCGTCAATCCGGTCGTCGTCTAGCAGACGCCGATGGGCCGTGACGATATGATTGGCTTTTTTGTGCTCCTTGCGAAGCTCGTCAAGGCGCTGGTCGAATTGCTCGAAAGGCACAAGATGGGCCAGAAACCGGGACTTCCGGTCTTCCAGATAGCCTTCATACCCTTTGGTGAGTGTCTTCAGCGGCATGTCTGCCTCAGGCCGGGGCCTTGAAGTGTTTAGAGAGTTTCAGCGCCTGTCCCTGGTAGTTGGAGCCGATGCCTTCACCATAGAGGGTTTGCGGGCGCTCGGCCATGTGTTCATAGACGAGCCGTCCGATAGTCTGGCCATGTTCAACGATGAATGGAACATCGTGGGACCGAACTTCCAGAACGGCGCGTGAGCCAACACCGCCAGCTCCGCTATGACCGAAGCCTGGATCGAAGAACCCGGCGTAATGGACGCGAAACTCGCCGACCAGCGGATCAAACGGTACCATCTCGGCAGCATAATCGGGCGGTACATGGACCGCTTCCTGGCTAACCAAAATGTAAAATGCGTCCGGATCGAGGATCAACTCAGCGTTTTGGCGTCGGTAAATCGGTTCCCAGAAGTCGAGCGGATCGTGCGCGCCCACCTTGTCGACATCAATCAGGCCGGAATGCTGTTTGGCGCGATAACCGATCAGCTTGTGCGGTCCCATGCCTTCCAGGTCGATGGACAGCTGAACACCGCCGCCGATGCGCTCATTACCGCCGCTCATCAAGGTCTGCGCCTTGTGAATGTCGTCCAGTTCGGTGTCCGGGATCAGGGACTGCCCGCGGCGAAACCGGATTTGGCTGAGCCGAGAGCCGGAGCGCACTAAAATTGGGAAGGTGAGGGGCGAAATCTCGGCGTAGAGCGGGCCTGTATAGCCCGCCGGAATTGTATCAAACGCCTGACCGTTGTCCGTGATCACACGGGTGAACACGTCTAGTCGGCCGGTAGAACTCTTGGGATTGGCTGTTGCGGAAATATCGGTTGCAAGCGCCAGACTTTCCTGAAGCGGAACAATGTAAACACAGCCGGTCTCAAGGACCGCGCCTTCGGACAGGTCAAATGTATGCAGTTTCAGCTGTTCCAGACGGTCCGCGACCTTGATGGTCGGACCGGGAAGAAAACTGGCTCTGACCCTGAATGCCCGTTGGCCAAGACGCAGATCCAGACTGGCGGGTTGTATCTGGCCGGTCACCGGTGGTTCGTCAGCTGAAATCTCACCAGCGGCGAACATCACCTGAATGATCCGTTCGGGCAGAATGCCGCTCGCGTTGAGTGTTGCGCTACCGTTCAAGGCCTGATCCGCTGTGCCGTTCATATTCGTCCCTGCAATCTTTACCCATCGTCCTTAAAGGATGCGGCGGTTCAGGCCAACACCATTTCGCGGGCGATGCGCGAAAACACCCCTTCACAATTGACCATCCGCAGTTTTTCGCTTAAAGACATCCCATCTTTGTGGTGATTTGGGCCGGCCGGCTTGCAGCCACGTTAAATAAATCGCTAAATAGGCCGGAGGTGCAAACCCCGGTCCTTTGGCTGGGGTTTTTTGCGTTTGGAGCGAAGTGAACATGACTGAGAACAGCAAGATCGGAAACAAGAACTGGCGCCCGGCAACCACACTGGTTCACGGCGGAACAACCCGGTCTCCGTTTGGTGAAACCTCAGAGGCGATGTATCTGACGCAAGGCTTTGTCTATGACAGTGCCGAAGCGGCTGAAGCCCGCTTCAATGGGGAAGATCCGGGGTTTGTTTATTCCCGTTACGCCAATCCGACTGTTGCAATGTTCGAAGACCGGATCAAGGCGCTCGAAGGCGCTGAGGCAGCCCGGGGAACGGCCAGTGGCATGGCAGCTGTCAATCTGGCGCTGATGGCCTCCGTCAAGGCAGGTGATCATGTTATTGCTGCGAAAGCCCTGTTTGGCTCCTGCCGCTACATTTGCGAAACGCTTCTGCCGCGTTTCGGTGTTGAAAGTACACTGGTTGACGGAACGGACATTGATCAGTGGAAAGCAGCCGTCAGGCCGAACACCAAGGCGCTCTTCTTGGAAAGTCCGACCAATCCGACGCTGGAAGTCATCGATATTGCTGCAGTTGCAAATATCGCGAAGACCGCAGGAGCACGGTTGATCGTCGACAATGTTTTTGCGACGCCGATGTACCAGTCCCCATTTGAACTGGGAGCTGATGTAGTTGTCTATTCGGCGACCAAACACATCGATGGTCAAGGGCGTTGTCTTGGCGGTGTGGTCCTGTCTGACGAAGAATGGATCGTCGACGAAGTCATGCCGTTTGTAAAACACACCGGCCCGCATATGAGCCCGTTCAGCGCCTGGGTCCTGCTCAAGGGGTTGGAAACCTTGCCGCTGCGTGTTGCTCAACAGACCAGCAGCGCTGGCCAGATTGCTGATTTCATCGCTGGAAAATCCAAAATAAGTCGCTTGATTTATCCGGGCCGTGATGATCATCCGCAGGCGGATATCGTCAAACGTCAAATGACAGGTGGATCAACCATGGTGGCACTTGAAGTCGAAGGCGGCAAGGAAGCTGCGTTCCGTTTTGTGAATGCGCTCGAGCTCATCAGGATTTCCAACAATCTCGGCGACGCCAAAAGCCTGATCACCCACCCGGCCACCACCACCCATCAGTCAATCGGTGAAGAGGCTCGCGAAGAATTGGGTATCTCAGATGGTATTCTACGACTGTCGGTTGGCCTGGAAGATCCTCAGGATCTGCTGGAAGATGTCGAGAAAGCTCTTGCTGCGATCTGATCTGGTTTATTCGCGAACATTGCATGAAGCCCCGCCTATCTGGTCGAGGCTTTTTTGTGCGGCAATAGGGCGAGAATTCACCTGTGCATCAGAGTGCGAACACCAATCATTACCCGCGCGCTGGCGGACACCGTGCATACGGCAGCAAAACTCCAGGCGAGAACCGGGAACCAGTTCGGCACCAATGCCATCAGGAAGAAAAGCGCAATCGTCTCGGTGCCTTCTGCGAGGCCACCAAGATAATAGAGTGATTTGGACCCGCGCTGTTCCGTCGAGAGCTTGCGTTTTTCAGCCATGATGGCAAAGGCCAGGAAGGCCGAACCATTTGCATAGAAGCTCGCGAGCAGGGCAGCAGCAGGCAGTGCATTGACACTCGGGTTTTGGATCGCAAATGCAATCGGAATGGCGCCGTAGAAGAAAAAATCGAGCGTGATATCAAGATAACCGCCGAGATCGGTCTTGTGAGTGGCGCGGGCTACTGCGCCGTCCAGACCGTCGAACAGCCGGTTGAGTGCGATAAACACAAATCCAATCATCGTGTGGCCGCAGGCAATTGCGATCGCAGCCAGTATGCCGAGACCAAATCCGACCAGCGTCACGGCGTTCGCGCTCACCCCGGCCTTGGCAAGGTATTCGCCTGCTTTGTTGAGCGGCGGGTCTATGAGAGGGCGCAGGCGAGCATCGAACATTGATCAAACTGTCTGTTGGACTAACTATAATTGGCGTTAATGCAAAATTCGTTCAATTTTCACAAGCAACTCCCTTTCACGGTTGTGTCAATCGCCCTATAAGCCGGGAACAAAGCAGTCAACCTGGTCTTACAGGGATAAGGAAAAAACGTGTCGGGCAGCTACAGCGCCATCACTGACGGTATCGAAGTTTCGGTCGAGCCTTATTATCTGGACGATGAATCCAAGCCTGAAGAGGATGAATTCATCTGGGCCTATATGATCGAGATTCACAACGGCGGAAAACAGACAATCCAGCTGAAAAGCCGCTATTGGCATATCACTGATGGTCAGGGCCGTGTGGAAGAAGTGCGCGGTCAGGGTGTTGTTGGTGAGCAGCCGGTCATCGAGCCCGGCGAAACGTTTGAATACTCTTCCGGATGCCCACTTTCGACCGACAGCGGTATCATGGCCGGCGCTTATATGATGGAGCGTCCGGACGGCTCCACGTTTGAAGTTGCAATTCCGGCATTTTCACTGGATCTCCCGGACGCAGTTCACAGTCTGAATTGAACGCCTATCGCGTGCTTTCGATTTGGCGCGCACGTTCGTTGATCCATGAAGTCAACGTCTCCAGGGCATCTGGCGCGTAGGATTCACGCCCAAGACCCATAAAGACATATTCCACCCAGAACGGCATTTCGTCTGGCAGTTGGTAATTGAAGAGATCCGAGCTCAACAGGCCGTGGGTCGCATCTTCAATCAGGACATATGTGTTTGCCGAATTTCTCTGACCCAAAAGCGCGCGGTATTGATCCTGATTGTAATCCGGATCGACATTCAGGTCATTATCACCATGCATGATCAGAAACGGTGCATTGGCGTGCTTCAGATCCGAACTTGAATCTGAAAGCATGTTTCGGCGAACAAAACCCAGCCGGTCTGGTGTCATCGCATGGGGGTCGGTAATATCATCCGGGCCATCTTGAAGTGACGGCATGTTATGATGCTCAAGCAGTGCCGGCTCAATTGCCTCTTCATCGAGACCTTCAAGCTGCAGGCGTTTCTTCTTGAAATAAGTGCCTTGTCTTTGCCAGTTAATCGCGGCTCCCACCAAGACAAAGAAACCTGCTTCTGTATCCCCTGCCGCAAGCTTGGGCAAAACCCACCCGGCTTGTGAAAAGCCGACAAACCCGGCAACCGACGCTTTAACGTCAGGTTGCTTGCGCAATGCCACAAGCGCGGTTTCTGCCAATGTGGCCCGCTCATCCATGGAATGTGTCAGCCAGTTCCCGGTGCTTGATCCCACGCCCGGTTTGTCCCAGGAGAAAACGGCAATCCCATTATCCAGCAGCGTTCTGATCAGCGGCAGATATCCGCCAGCTGAATAGCGGTCCTGCGGGCCATCGCCGTGAACCAGCAAGGCAAGTGGCGGGTTTTCAACTTCGGGAAGATGCAATGTTCCGGTGATTGATGCATCGGAAACATCGAAATGGATGTCTCTCGCCTCATATTTCGACAAGTCGAAATCATCCAGACCAGATAAAAAAACAACAAAAATGGCCAGCACCGATACTGCGAAAAGTATCAAGACTGGCCATAAAAACCGAAGCCTGCGCTTCTTTGTCATTGACTGCTGGCCGGGTCAGACTGTCCGGTGACGTGCGATTGCGCCGCGTTCGATGGCAGCCACGGTCAGCTTTTCAAGGCCGAAGCGATCGCGGAGAAGTTGAAGAATTCGCAGTTCCTCCTGTTCGACATGAAGATCTGCGGCAGCAACCTCAACGGCAAGCGCGTAGGCAGTATCGTACAGTTTGGCCGGCAGGATATCGCGGACGAGTTCCAGGACGAGGGACAGGCCGTTGTCTTCCTGCAGGATATCACCGCAGCGTTGGGCTGCTGGAATGATACTGTTCGGATCGTATTCCTTGAATACCGGCAGGGTCTTGATCAGGTCGCCAATCGTCGACAGCTCTTTGTCTGTCATGGAATTGTCGGATGCGGAAACGATAACCATGACGTAGATAAGCGCTTCTTCGATGCTGATCGGGTCTTGTCCTGACACTGCAAAAATCTCCTTGAATGCCCATTGGGCTATAATGCTGGCTCCGATTTAGCGTTTCGTGGACACCGCTTCAAGGCCGAAACTGCTGACATTTTATTGACGCCGAGCCTCGGCTTTTCTAATGTCGCGCCGCAGCAATAGGCTGATCAATAGAATTCAGTCCGAATTGCCGACATTTCACTCACAGCAACTGAAACGACGTTAAGAACATGACCGATCAATCCCTGCCGCCGCTTGACCTTTCGCAAGACTTTGTCGAGGCAGCCACGAAATCAAAAGCGTGGCCGTTCGAGGAAGCGCGAAAACTGGTTAAACGGATCGGTAAAAGGGACCCTGAGAAACCGGTCTTGTTTGAAACAGGCTACGGCCCAAGCGGGTTGCCGCATATAGGCACGTTTGGCGAAGTTCTGCGCACAACCATGGTGCGGACAGCTTTTCGTCTGCTGACGGAAGACAAGATCCCAACGCGCCTCTTGAGTTTCTCGGACGACATGGACGGCATGCGCAAAATTCCGGAAAATGTTCCGGATCGGGCAGCTTTGGAACCATACCTGCAGATGCCGCTCAGCGCTGTACCCAACCCTTACGGCGGCGATTACGAGAGCTTTGCAGCCCATAACAACGCTATGCTGTGCAGGTTCCTCGATACCTTTGGCTTTAACTATGAATTCGCCAGCGCCACTGAGTATTACAAATCCGGCAAATTCGATGAAGTTCTGCTGCGGACGACCGAGAAGTACCAGAAGATCATGGATGTGATGCTGCCGACGCTCGGCGAAGAGCGGCGTGCAACTTATTCACCGTTCCTGCCGATCTCACCGACGTCCGGACGCGTGCTTTATGTTCCGATGAAGGATGTGAACTCGAAAGAGGGCACTATCACATTTGAAGGTGAAGACAGAACCGACGTGACCCTGCCAGTGACCGGCGGCAACGTGAAGCTGCAGTGGAAGCCCGACTTCGGCATGCGCTGGGCCGCTTTGGACGTTGATTTCGAGATGTTCGGCAAGGATCATCAGACCAATGCGCCTATCTACGACAAGATCTGCAATATCCTCGGCGGCAAGGCTCCGGATCATTACGTCTACGAACTCTTTCTGGATGAGAACGGCGAGAAAATCTCCAAGTCCAAGGGCAATGGCATAACAATCGATGAATGGTTGGCCTACGCGCCGACGGAAAGCCTGGCGCTTTACAATTTCCAGAAGCCCCGCACGGCAAAGAAGCTATATTTCGATGTCATTCCGAAGGCTGTCGACGAGTATTACACCTTCGCTCAGAAATACGAGCAGATGCCGGTCGAGCAAAAGCTGCAGAACCCGGCCTGGCATATCCATTCCGGCAACATCCCGAAATTCGAGATGCCTGTGCCGTTCGCAATGTTGTTGAATCTTGTGTCTGCATCCAATGCCGACAGCAAGGACGTGCTTTGGGCGTTTATCTCCCGCTATGCGCAGGGCGCGACTGCCGAGACCCATCCGGAGCTGGATGCACTGGTCGGTTATGCAATCCGTTACTTTGAAGACTTTGTGAAACCGACCAAGTCGTTCAAGGCGCCGGATGATATCGAGATCGAAGCATTGCAGCAACTGGATGCCAAATTGGCGGCTCTTCCAGCTGACGCGGACGGGGCGGCTATTCAGGACACTGTTCTGGATGTCGCGCGTGCAATCGAGCGTTACCAAGACCCGAAAAAGAAGGGCCCTGATGGTGGCCCAGGCGTTTCGGTCGCCTGGTTCTCGGCGCTCTATCAACTGTTGCTTGGCCAGGAAAAAGGCCCACGTTTCGGGTCTTTTGTGGCACTCTACGGCATCAACGAGACCCGAGAAATGATCCGCAAGGCGCTTGCAGGCGAATTGTCTTCTTAGGGCTTAGTACCGGTGCACAATAAGCCGCGTCCAATCAGGGCGCGGTTTTTCTATTCTCGGAATGTTCCGTTGCTGGAGTCGAAGAACGCATTGAAGGTCGCCCTCAGATTACTGAATTTCAACTTCAATCTGAGGGGCTAACGGTAGTTCTTCTTCTTCAAACAACGGTTCCGATCGTAAACTCCAATCGACAACCTCCGGTACCAGGTCTTCCAAGTCCGGGAGGAGGGAGGTGTCCGTCTCTGCCCATGCCGGTAGATCACTGTCGTCGGTGAACCATTCATTTTGCCATTTGCCGAATTCCCGTTCCCGGGCTGATTGCGCCAGTTCCTGAAAGGGTTCTGGAGCATTGTCTGTCGGTGTTGCCCAGCCGTAGCGAACCAACCGGGTGCTGAGGTCAATCGGACCACGGGAACAGGTAGCCAGGAGTTTCTGGGGGCTTAACTCCTCCACCTTTTCGCAGGTTACTTTAAGTTGGCGAACAAGTCCCCGGAGAAAGGTTCTGGCTCTTGTTCCGCAGGGCCAGGTGTCCCCAAGTGTTGAGGCACAGGTATCGTCCAGCGCAAGATGCTCAATATGGGCGAGTTTTATGGTCAGTTGACCGGATTTCAAATGGCCGGCATCAAGAACCTGAACCCTGACGAATTCAAGGGGGCCGTCCGGGATCGGTTCAATCGGCGGGTTCTTGAGTTCCAGATAGCGTTTGGACGGCTCGATGCGTTTCAGATCACTGGTGACGGTAGGAGCAGAAACCCCGTCTGGTGATACATCCCTTATATTGTCGGGCAGGGGAGCTGCCACACTGGATCCCGATTCCGGCGGCAACGAGCCTTTTTCGATTGCTTTTGGCTGATCTGGAACTGCTAAAACTGCAGGTGATGTCTCAGCACTCAGGGACGGCGTTGACGCGGTTGGCGGTTTGGCAAAAATCAGCCAAGTAACTGCACCGCCAAACACAGTGAGTACAACAATTGGGACTATGATCGACCGCAATTTCATTTCAGGTTCCGAACCCTTTATTGGCTCGCCCAGATAATACGGGAAGTCCATTCGATTTCAGAGTGCTCATAGATCTTCATATCGGGTTTTTCCCCGATCGTCGTGAGTTCGAGTTGGTCAGCAGATCTGAGCGCCAAAGTGTAGACCGCCAGACAGGCTTCTCTTGGTTTGACGACTATTCTGTCGCCCCGCCGGATTGCGGCATTCGGCGCCACCAGAATGATGTCGCCAGAGCGATACAACGGCAGCAAGTCATCTCCGGAAACCTCCAATGCAAAAGCACTTTGAAACTGGCCAATTGGAAACTGCAATGTGTCCCAATGGCCGCCTGTCGGGGTGCCCGATGGGTCAAAGGACCTGCGCTCGCTGACATCACCGAGGACAGCAAGCGGGATTTTGCTTTCATCATGCGTTGACAGAACATCCGGTGTTTCAATTCGTGTTACAAATTCGTCCAGTCGTTCGCCAGTTGCTTCGAGGATTTTGGCCAGAGATTCCGTTGAAGGCCATCTGGGTCTGCCATCGCCGGCTATTCGCTTGGAGGGATTGAAAGCTGTCGGATCCAGTCCTGCTCGTCGTGCAAGACCAGACGCGGACAGGCCATTGTGCAATGCCAATGTGTCGATCGCCGCCCAGACTTTTTCATGCGACAGCATAACGCGTACCTCCCAGTGTGATCTAAACAGGAATAAATACCTCAAGTGGAAGTAGGGAATTTCGGTTTTTCCCTATCAAAATGCAATCAGGTTCGAATACTTCAATCGTGTCTGCTTGTTTGCAGGTGGTTGGGCAGTTAGTGTCCGCACCGTCAAAAACCGACGGATTTTGCGAGAATGATTGCCTGTTGGTCGTGTGATCGAAACTGGGGTGCCCAATGAAACTTGTCTTTAAAATCGTACCCAAATCACTCTGGCAGGATGCGGTGGAGGCCAGGGTCTTTAAAGGTGCTCCGGTCGATCTGGCTGACGGTTTCATTCATTTTTCCTCTTCTGAACAGGCACGAGAGACAGCGGCCAAGCACTTCGTGGGACAGACAGACTTGCTGTTGGCGGCATTTGATGCCGACGCGTTCGGTGACACCCTGAAATGGGAAGTCTCACGTGGAGGTGCCTTGTTCCCGCATCTTTATGAAGACCTCGATCCTTCAGCTGCAATCTGGGTCAAGGATTTGCCGTTGGGACCGGATGGAAATCATGTTTTCCCGGAGATGCAGGCATGAGCCAGTCATGGCTTGAAAGCGCAGCCCAAAAAGGCCTTCAACTTCTTGACGCGGAAACCGCCCACCGCGTGACCGTGATGGGTTTGAAATCCGGGCTTGTTCCATCTCGAAAGATCCCGCCAGATCCACGGTTGGCGATCAAGCATTGGGACCTGACATTTCCAAATCCGCTTGGAATGGCTGCCGGGTTCGACAAAAACGGTGAAGTCCCGGACGCTCTGTTGAAACTCGGTTTTGGGTTTACCGAAGTGGGCTCCGTGACCCCGAAACCGCAGCCGGGCAATCCGCGTCCTCGTGTGTTCCGGTTGCCAGCCGATATGGGTGTCATCAATCGGTATGGCTTTAACAATGAAGGTCATGCTGCGTTGTTGAAGCGGTTGAATGCCCGTCCATCGATGACTGGAATCGTCGGTATAAATGTAGGGGCCAACAAGGATGCGACCGACCGGATTGCAGACTATGTCGCCGGGATTTATGAATTTGCCGACATGGCGTCCTATTTCACGGTCAATGTTTCGTCGCCGAATACACCTGGCTTGAGGGATTTGCAGGCCCGATCTGCGCTTGCCGAACTGTTGACAGCTGTCATCTCGGCACGGGACGAATGCACTCAGAAAATTGGCCGTTACGTCCCGGTTCTTTTGAAAATCGCGCCAGATGTGGCTGACGACCTTCAGGATATCATTGAAGAAGTTCTGGCCAAAAATGTCGATGGATTGATCGTCTCCAACACGACGATCTCGCGGGAGGGGTTGAGCGGCAATGGATCTGCGCAGGAAACTGGCGGTTTGTCTGGCCGGCCCCTGTTCCGCAAGTCAACCATTGTTTTGGCGCGCGCGCGCAAGATGGCAGGGCCCGAACTGCCGATCATTGGTGTCGGCGGGATCGACAGCGCAGAAGCGGCCTGGACCAAGATCACCGCGGGTGCGGATCTGCTTCAGCTCTATTCAGCGCTTGTCTTCAAGGGACCGGTCCTGATCGACGAAATCCTGACCGGACTGTCCGCGAAACTAGACCAGACCGGATTGGCATCGCTTGCTGATGCCCGGGATGCAAATGTCGAGGCCTGGGCGTCAGAAACAGCCTAGGTCTTGGCAAACGTTTTTGCAGCGCGTTTCGGGCAGGCTGCCAGCAGAGTCAATCCGCGTAATCCAAGGAAGATTTCCAAAGCAAGCCAAAGGCCGTGATTTCCAAATAGCGGAAACAGCGTGTAATAGGCGGCAAGATAGACAGCAAGCGACACCAGCATCATGTTGCGCATTGTGGCTGACCATGTCGCACCTATGAAGACACCGTCCATCTGAAACGCCAGCACTCCCAGAACCGGCGTCAGCGCTGCCCAGATCAGATACTCGCGTGCCAGATCTCTGACATCCTGAGACGTCGTCATGAGATCGATCATCGCTGGGCCAGCCAGAATGAAGACAAGTGACAGGATGCCGGCGAGTGCGAAACTCCAAATGGCAGTCAGTTTTAGTGCACGGTCAAACGCTGGGCGGTAATTTGCACCAACAGCGCGGCCGGCCAGCTGTTCGGCGGCTGTTGCAAGGCCGTCCAGAAAATAACCGCCTACAAGAAAGAATTTCTGCAACACCGCATTGGCCGCCAACACAAGAACGCCCTGGTCTGCGGATCGCGCGGTGAAAAAGGCGAAAGCGAACAAGAGCGCGAATGACCGGATCATGATGTCCCGGTTGACGGCCAACATGCGAAGCAGCAGGCGTCGGTCGAGGACAACACTGACCGAGGGCCATGAGCCGGATCTTGCGTAGGTGAGAACCAGAGCAATCCCGAGCAATGTTGCGGAGGCTTCACTCAAGACTGTCGCAAGGGCAACGCCTTCGACGTCCCAATGAAGCCCGATAACGAACCAGATGCTCAATCCGATATTAAGACCATTCAGGAACAGCTGGAGCGCCAATCCGGTGCCCGCCCGGCCGAGGCCGATGAACCACCCGAGGATTGCGTAATTGGCCAGAAGGAACGGGGCACTGTAGACACGAACATCTACATATCGCTCGGTTGCAGATTGGACTTCTGAGCCTCCGCCCAAAAACCAGAGACCGGCTTGACTGATTGGCGATTGAAACAGGATCACCATTAAGCCGCCACCGCCAGCAATGATCAGGGCCCGTAGCAAGGTCGACCGGATTTCTTCCGTGTTTCTGGCACCTAGCGCCTGGGCCGTGAGACCGGTTGTTCCGGATCTTAGAAAGTTGAAGGTGGTGAACACCAGGTCGAAGATGATACCGCCAATCGCAATGCCGCCAAGCAGGGCGGCATCACCCAGCTGTCCGATCACGGTCATGTCGACCAGTCCCAGAAGCGGAGTCGACAAATAGGCCAGGGTCATTGGAATCGCGATCGACAGAACCGTGCGGTGGGTCACCACAAAGGACTGGTTGTCTGGCGTATCCGCAGCAGAAGATCGGGGCATGAAGGCTCACATTGAATAGGAAGCTTTCATCTCTGACTTCGCTATCGTCGTCAATCACTTTGCCTGAGAATTCTCATCCGGGAACGCTGTTCCCCAATCAAATAGCGCGTCCATGATTGGTGCGAGAGCATGCCCCTTCTCCGTCAACACATACTCTGCCCGCGGTGGGTGATCAGAATACAGTCGCCGCTCGATGATGTTTTCATTTTCAAGTCGTTTCAGTCGGTTTGAAAGTGTGTTGGGTGATACTTCAAGTTGGTCTTGCAGATCCTGGAACCGGCGCGTCGGGCCATCCAGAAAAAAGTCCCGAATGATCAGGAAAGACCATTGATCGCTCAGGACATCTGTCGTCCGGCGGATCGGGCAGTGGGCACGGGAAAGTTTTTTCATGAAAAGAAATGTAGTGCGTCACTTGAAAAATGTGAAGTAACTACAAAAATAATAGTGACTATAGTATTGAAAGTTAGGAACTGCTCATGTTTGTCACTTTGATGGAATTTTATGTTAGGGCATTTGCCACCTTGCTGCCGGTGCTCGCCGTAGCAGGTATCGCCGTTGCAGCCCAACGCGCGGAATTGCCCTGGAAATCGACATTCAAGGCCATGGCCATGCTCGGATTGGTTCTGGGGATCTGGTACGCCTTGGCGTCATGGATGGGGGAGTTGGGCCTGCTCATGCCGCCTGAAACCATTGCAGGCACGCCCTATATATTATTTTTCCTGTTTGGCGGAACAGCGTTACTGGTTCTTCTCGGTCGAGTGACACCCGCAAGCAGAGCCGTAACCGATGCAGCTGATCAAAAAATTCTGATCGGCTTTCAGATTCCGCGGGTCATGGGGTTTGTGTTCCTGGTCGGTTGGGCGACAGGAGACATCCCTTGGCAGTTTGCTCTGCCGGCCGGTGTTGGAGATGTCTTGGCAGGTATTGCCGGATGGCAGGCTTACAAGGCACTGGAGCGTGGCCAAGACAATGCGAGAGCTTTGGTTTGGAGAGCCAATATCATTGGATTGCTGGATTTTCTGGTCGCCATTCTGACCGGTGTGATGACATCTGAAGGCTTCGCTCATGTGCTGGCGACAGATAGTCCGAACATCATCAACCAGTATCCGCTTGTGTTGTTTCCGGCATTCTTTGTGCCGATTTTTCTGGCCGCACATGTGTTTTCAATCGCAAAGCTGCGGCAGCAACGGATGGCGCAAACCGCAATGGTTTGAAGATTGTAATAGTCAGCGCCGGAGTTATTTCCGGCGCTGCCACATTTCTGCTTTTCGTTCGAAGCGCCAGCCTTATATTGGCAAGGATGTTGCCAATCGTTCATCATCCGGCCTATTGCGCTGACCTTCCTGCAAATCATCGTTTCCCGATGGATAAATTCCGCGCTGTGGCGGAACTAATCAAACAAGAGGGACTGTTGGGTGAGGGTGGTTTTGTCAGACCGCGTCCAGCTCCGTTCGAGTGGGTGGCTCTGGCACATGATCCAGTCTATGTGGATCAGGTTTTCAATGGTCAGGTACCGGACAAGATTGCGCGGGAAATTGGTTTCCCGATGCGTCCCGATATTGCTCTGCGGGCCCGTTGTGCAACAGGTGGCACTGTTCTGACCGGGTATCTGGCGTTGGAGCACGGCATCGCGTGTAATACAGCAGGTGGCAGCCATCATGCGCGCCAGACTCATGGCGCCGGGTTTTGTGTCTTCAATGATGTTGCTGTTGCCATCAAGGTGATGCGGGCCGATGGCGCAATCAGAAAAGCACTGGTTATCGATCTCGATGTCCATCAGGGGGATGGAACCGCAGACATCTTCTTAGGTGATCCGGACGTTTTTACCTTCTCGATGCATTCGGAGAAAAACTATCCAGTCCGCAAGGTCCCGTCACATCTGGACGTCGGATTGGCAGATGGTCTGGAGGATGATGTTTACTTGGAGATCTTGAACCGCACCTTGCCTGACCTGTTGTCCAGGGAGGCTTGGGACATTGTATTCTTCAACGCGGGCGTTGATCCGTACTTGCATGACCGTCTTGGCAGGCTGGCGCTGACCCGCGAAGGTTTACGTCGACGGGATCTGGCTGTGATCGCAACGGTCAGGGCGGCCGGAATACCGATGGCTGGGGTTATAGGCGGTGGATACTCGACTGATATCGATGAATTGGCGGACCGTCATGTAACTTTGCACCGAGTTGCGCATTCGGTGGCAACAGGAAGAGAGGTTTTGAAGAAAGCTGATGAGGAGCTGGTCGAACGCGTGTGACGGAAATCAGGTATCAAACGACAATGTTGGACACGGAAATGGAAGCCGACACGTTGACGCTGATACTTGACGCCGAAACCGAACTGCTCTCGGGTCGAGAGGCAACGCCCACCTCCAGGTTGTCGTGCAAACCACGGTCATTCAGATGCTTAACACCTTTCTTAATGTCGTTCCAAATGTCCTTGATTGTTTTCTTGGTGTCTTTGTCATCCTTGTCGGCCAGGTTTTCCAGCTGACCGGCCAAATTCTTCAGTTCTTCGGAGATCTTGCGCAAATTTTCATGCTCATCGCGCATGCCATCAATGCGGCTATCGAAATGAGCCTTGGTCGCTTCTGCTTGCCGGTCGGCATAGGCGTAGATGTCTGACTTCAGTTCTTCCTTTTGCTCAGCAGCAGTCAGAGGTTTATTGGGATCCGTTGGCTCGCCGGATGCGTTGTATCCCTTTGCCGTAGCCGTAGCCGTGGCATTTGCCTCAACCGAAGCGGATGAAAGGGTCTCAGCTGTTGTGGTTGGGTTCAGCGGCGATGCATTGGTTTGAGATGTACCAAATGTACTATCAATAACAGATGTGACAATGTTCGTGCTGGCCTCGACAGCAGGGTTCGGCGCACCGGTACCGGCATCATTGCCTGCTTTGCTCAGGTCTTTTGCAGCTGCACTGAACTCCTTGGAAACCTGTTTGAGTTCCTTCAGCATGCGCTTTGCCTGTTCAGGCGACGCAAAACGAAGCATTTCCTTCAGCTGTTTTATACGCTCCTCAATCCGCGCAATCCGCTCTTGGCGCATTGCATCCTTGTTGTTCTCCATCGATTTCGACAGGGAACTGTTGAGATCAACAGCATCTTTGTAGTCATTTATCAACGACTTGGCGGCGTCATGTTCTTTTTCGCTCAAAGGCGTAGCCGAACTGTTCAGGCTGTTGAGAAGTGCTTCAGCAGATTTCGTATTATTGGGAGCGTTTTGAGCCCTGGCTCCAGCCTGCAAACTGAATTGCTGCTGGTTATGTCTATTAACAATCGAAGTAACCGACATTACTCGCCCCGGCTTCCATGCTCACAGGGTTCAGTATCTCTTAACTTCAGTTAAGAAAGCATTAAGATGCTCGCTTGGAGGGCGGTAATATACGGTAATCAATTACGAATTGCAGATCAGCGTGCCCGGCCCATGGCAAGGACACGGGAAATCAACCAGATTGGCAGAACGATAATCGCACCAATCACCAGGTAGTTTCCGATCCGCCCGAGCGCGTGAAAACCCATGTTCCATAGACGCTCAACAAACTCGATCGCGATATTGACAAGGTCGAGAGGATCAAGGTTCAGCGCGGATAGAACAATGCCGACAACAAAAGATATAAACACCAGTCTCAGGAGTACCTGAGCTGGGGAGCCACCCATAAAACGGCTCAAGCTGTTGTCAGACATGTCGTTCTCCGCAGTAATGCATCTGATCAGAAAATAAGAACGTTGATGCGAGAATGCAATGCAGGGGCAAGGCTGCGCCTCCAATTCCTTGAACGCGCGACGCCGATTGAATGGAGTGATAGGCAGACATAAGCGCCAAATAGTGATCTGGCTCCTAAGGGAGCTCAATCAGGCCTTCTATCGTGAGTTGGACCAAAGGCAGTTACGGGAATGCCTCAAGGGACCGGGATTCGTGCGTTGGAATTGTCGCAAGCATCGGTTCGCCAATTGAATACGGTGTTGCCAGAGCTTCTTTAGACAACTTCAGACGTTCGCGAACTTTACGGGGAGGTTCGCCAAACCACAGTTTGACCGCTCGTGAGAAAGTGCTCAGCTCCGAAAATCCCAGCAGAAAAGCAATTTCCTTCATGGGAAGGTTAGTGGACTTCAAATAACGCTCTGCAGCGGACTTGCGAATTTCCTCGTTGAGCTTTCGGAAAGTGATGCCTTCCTTTTCCAGAAGGCGTTGGATGGCCCGTTGAGACATGCCGAGTTTCGCGGCTATTTTCGGCAAAGTATAACCACCATCCGAAAGGTTGGCGGCAATTTCATTGGCGACTCTCGAAAGCGGTGATTCCAGATGACCGAATTTCTCAAGTTCCTGCGACGCGGATTTCACGATAATCGCGTATAGATGGGTGTCATTTACTCGCAGCGGCTGATCCAGAAGCGTTTTCGGGAAGAGTATCCGGTTGTGATTGGCTCCGAAGCGAATGCGGCCGTGATACTTCCGTTGGAACGATGAGGTGCTGTGCGGTGCATGTGTTGCGAGCTCGATCTGGATCGGTGGGGCAGACATATTCAACGCATGTTCCAATTGTTGCGTGGCCCAGCCGATCCGCGCGAACATGTTTTGGCGCCACTCACCGCGTCCGTCCAGAACCGGCCATTCTACATATCCACCGGTCTCGGTTTCCTGAAAGATCATTCGATATGCATTGGTGCGAATAGGGATGAATTTGATCCATGCCTGACAGGCGGCCTTCAAGGAAGGAGCACAGGAAAAAAGGTAGTCAAAAAGAGAGAAACAACCAATTTCAACTTTGTTGAAAAGGTCAAACATGATCGCATCATTTTCGAGAACATTCGCGACATGCTCAAACACGCCATGCCAAGCTGTAATCGGTACAACACCCTGCGGGTCATCCAGAACGGCAACATCAAAGTTGTAGGTTTCTGCAATGTAATCCCAGTCCAAACTCTCGTTCGGACAGATGTCGCGCAGGACACGGAATACATCCGCTCGCGCCCATTCGCCTTCCAATGGCATTGTTATCTCCAGCAGGGCCGTGCACAGATTCTATTGTTGGAATAACTTTGCATGGTGCGTCACGTTACGTCAAGTTATGGCGCAATTAGTCAATAATTAGTGATGTGCTTGCCCACTGAAAAGTCACCGCCTCCTTTCAATAAAGGGGGCGGTGGTCGTTGGTTCAGGCGGCGTCCTTTTGCTGGACTTCGCTTTTTGGTGGGAACCTGCCGTAGAAGGTCTGGTTCTCTTTTGCCATGTCGCGCAATAGCTTGTTGGGTTTGAAGCGCGGACCCCACTTGCGGGTGAACTTCTTGCAAAGTTCCAGGAAGGCCGGTGTGCCCATCATGTCGATGTAGCTCAACGTTCCTCCGGTGTAGGGGGCAAAACCGAAGCCAAGGATTGAACCAACATCGGCTTCGCGCACATCAGTCAGGCATTTTTCTTCAAAGATACGCGCTGTCTCAAGAGCCTGCATCACCAGAAGCCGTTGCTTGAGCTCTTCAACATTGAAGCTGTCCGCTGACTTCGGCTGACCGACAACGTCAGGAATTCCCGGCCACAAAGTCTTGTCCTTGCCTTTGTAGTCATAGAAACCCTTACCGTTCTTGCGGCCGAAGCGTTCCTGTTTGATGACCATGTCTTCCAGGATGTTGTCCAGCGGACCTTCGACATATTTGACGCCGAGATCCTTGCGAGTTGCCGAGACGATTTTCCAGGCAAGGTCCAGAGCGACTTCATCGCCGAGAGACAGCGGACCAACAGGCATGCCAGCCATTTTACCGGCATTTTCAATCATGGCGGCAGGAACACCATCGGCCAGCATCATCAGACCTTCGCGGATGTAGGTCATTACAACGCGGGAGGTGTAGAAACCACGGCTGTCATTGACGACAATCGGTGTCTTCTTGATGGCCTTGATGTAGTCGAGTGCCATGGCCAGTGCCCGGTCGGACGTGCGTTTGCCCATGATCACTTCAACGAGCATCATCTTGTCGACTGGAGAGAAGAAGTGAATACCGATGAAGTTCTTCGGACGTTTGGACGCTTGTGCCAGAGACGTGATCGGCAGGGTCGATGTGTTGGACGCATAGATCGCCCGCGACTTCATAACTGCTTCCGCTTTCTCGGTGACTGCCTTCTTGATCTCGCGATCTTCGAAGACTGCCTCGATCACCAGATCACACTCGGCCAGTGCGTCATAGTCCGCGGTCGCATTGATTTTTGACAGAAGTTTGACCTTCTGTTCCTCAGTTGCGCGGCCACGTTTGATGGCTTTGCTGATCAGGTCATCTGTATGGGCTTTGCCCTTGTCAGCGGCTTCCTGATCACGGTCGATCAGGACGACATTAATTCCTGCTTGGGCAGTAACATAGGCAATGCCTGCCCCCATGAACCCGGCACCCAAAATACCGACTTTCTTGATGTTGTTCGGACGCTGATCTGCTGGACGGCGGGCGCCTTTGTTCAGTTCCTGCATGGAAACGAACAGCGAGCGGATCATGTTGGCCGCTTCCGGTGTTTGTAGGACCTTGGCGAAGTAGCGGCTTTCAACCTGAAGCGCGAGATCCATTGGCAGTTGCAGGCCTTCGACGACCGCATGGAGCAGGTACCGTGCACCTGGATAGTTGTCGAACGTCTCGCGGCGATAGATCGCGTTGGCAGCAGGCCAGAATTGGAAACCGGCAGCGGAATAGACCTTGCCGTTTGGCAGTTTGAAGCCCTTCTTGTCCCAAGGCTTGATCGGGTCGACGCCGACTTTCAGCATCTTTTTGGCGGCCAGGACCAGTTTCTTGGTCGCGGTAACATCATCGATGAGTTTCAACTGTTTGGCTTGTGGAGCCCGCAATGTCCGGCCCTGAAGCAGAAATTGCATGCCCTGTTGGCCATCAGCCATGCGCATGACACGCTGCGTTCCGCCGGCACCTGGGAACAAGCCGACCTTGACTTCCGGAAGGCCCATTTTCAGGCCTTCATCGGCAACGCGTGCATGACACGCCAGCGCCAATTCGGTGCCGCCGCCCATGCAGGTTCCGGCAACCGCCGCGACAAACGGTTTGCCGCATGTTTCCAGTTTGCGATAGATCTGCGTCAGTTTGCGAGAACCTTCAAAGAGCGCTTTGGCAGCGCCTTCCGGGTCGTTGCCACGCTTGATGTGGAAGTCCTTCAAGAGGCTTTCTAGCATTGTCAGGTCGGCACCACCGGAAAAGGCAGATTTGCCAGACGCGATGACAGCGCCTTTGATGGCGTCGTCGCCAGTAACCTGATCGATGATAGTGTTCAGCTCGTCCATCACGGTTAGGTCGATGACGTTCATGGACTTTTCCGGCATGTCCCAATTGATCAGGGCAAAACCGTCTTCATCTGTTTCGATGGTGAAGTTCTTGTAGCTCATGTTATTTCCTCCACTCAGCCCTTAAACGCGCTCGATGATTGTTGCTGTACCCATGCCTGCGCCAATGCACAGTGTGACCAGAGCCGTGTTCAGGTCGCGGCGTTCCAATTCATCCAGAATCGTGCCCAGGATCATCGCACCAGTCGCACCGAGTGGGTGGCCCATGGCGATCGCGCCGCCATTGACGTTGACCTTGCTGGCGTCGAGGTCGAATGCCTGCTGGTAGCGCAAGACGACAGATGCAAAAGCTTCATTGATCTCGAAGAGGTCGATGTCGCCCAGCTCCATTTTCGCATTCTTCAAAAGTTTCTCGGTCACATCCACCGGGCCGGTCAGCATTAGCGCCGGCTCGGAGCCGATGTTGGCGAAGGCCTTGATCCGAGCACGTGGTTTCATGCCGATTGATCGGCCAGCTGTACTTGATCCGATCAGGACCGCAGCTGCACCATCGACAATTCCAGAGGAATTACCGGCGTGATGAACGTGTTTCAGCGCCTCGATTTCCGGGTGGGCCTGAATGCCAACAGCATTAAAACCGCCCATGCTTCCCATCATTTCAAAAGAGGCATTCAAAGAGGCGAGGGACTGCATGTCAGTTGACGGGCGCATATGCTCGTCGCGATCCAGAATGGTAATGCCATTGATGTCCTTGACGGGCACAACAGAATTGGCAAACCGGCCATCATCCCAAGATTTTCCGGCGCGCTTCTGACTTTCAACTGCATAGGCATCGCAGTCGTCGCGGCTGAAGCCGTACTTTGTTGCGATCAGATCTGCAGAGACGCCCTGAGGCATGAAATAGGACGGGATCGCGACCTGAGGTTCAATCGGCCATGCGCCGCCAGATGCACCAAGTCCAACCCGGCTCATACTTTCAACGCCGCCAGCTACAACGAGTTTGTGTTGCCCTGACATGACCTGGGCAGAGGCCATATTGACGGCGTCGAGACCTGAAGCGCAGAAGCGGTTGATCTGCATGCCTGGAACCGAGACGTCGTAGTCAGCGGCAAAAACCGCAGCGCGCGCGATATCACCACCTGCTTCTCCAACAGGATCGACACATCCGAGAACCACATCGTCGACCTTTTTTGTATCGAGACCATTGCGGTCCCGGATGGCTTCCAAAGCAGTAGCAGCCAGACGAACAGCAGGTACTTCGTGGAGAGCACCGTCTTTTTTCCCGCGGCCACGGGGCGTCCGTACGTGATCAAAAATATAAGCTTCAGGCATCAGATCCTCCTTTAGATCAGAATGTCCTCATCAAGCATCCGGCATGGGATGGCCGGGCATGAGGTCGTATGGGTGTTTCCAACCTGGCAGGGCCTTGATGCGATCCAGCCATTTGGTGACATGCGGATAAGGGGCGAAATCGATGCCGAGTTCGCCGTCGTAGTAGAGATAGCAACACAGTGACAAATCGGCTGTTGTCGGTTTTGAGCCGATTGCATAGTCATTCTTTTCGAAGTGTTTGTTCAGGATCGAGAGTGCACTGAGAGCACGGCCGTCCAGGAACTTCACAACTTCGGTTTCGCCCGTTTTCGCGAGAGTGCGCATGAAGCGGAGCGGGCCAATCACCCCTGAGACCTTCTGGTTGTCGAAGATCGTCCAGCGCAGGATTTCTCGCCGCTCATCGTCGTTGTCCCATCCAAATTTGCCGAACTTCTCGAACAGATAGTCCATGATGACGGCGGATTGGGTGATCATTCCGGACTTGGTTTCAAGAACCGGAACTTCTCCCATCTCATTGTATTTGGTCCGGAACTCTTCTGACCGGGTTTCTCCCTTGAAGAAGTCGACCCAGCGCGAGTCCCAATCGGCTCCGCACAATTCCAGCATTAAAGCCGCTTTGTAGGAGTGGCCGGACTGGGCCATACAATGAAGAACGTATTCAGCCATAATTCGTTTCTTTCCCTAACAAATCAGATATGAGGCGAGACTATACTGCTTCGATTGATTTGAGCGGGTGATTATCCGGTCCGCAGATGAACGGACTGGCTTGGATCAGAATGCGTCGGCGCTCACCGACATCATGACGTCTGAACCGGTCGAGATCCGGGCCAGATGCGCTGCTGTTTCCGGCATGGTTCGCTCCATGTAAAACGAGCCGAACGCCAGCTTGTCAGTCAGCCATTGTTCCTTGTCGCCTGCACCGGACTGCAGTTGCTCTTTGGTCTTTTTGGCAATCAGGGCCCACATGTAACCCATGGCGACGAGGCCAAAGAGGTGCATGTAGTCTGTTGAGCCAGCACCGGCATTGTCCGGGTTTTTCATGGCGTTGTTCATGAACCACATCGTCGCGGCCTGAAGATCGTCGATGCCTTTTTTCAATGGACCTGTGAACGCTTCGAGGTCTTCGTTGTCCTTGTTTTCCTTCAGGAACGTGTTGACTTCATTAAAGAAACTCATCACTGCGCGGCCACCGTTTGCAGGTAGCTTGCGACCGACAAGATCGAGAGCCTGAATACCATTGGCACCTTCATAGATCATGGCGATGCGGGCATCGCGAACGAACTGGTCCATGCCCCATTCGGCAATGTATCCATGACCGCCATACATCTGCTGGGCGTCGACTGCGTTGGCAAATCCGACATCTGTCAGAACGCCCTTTAGAACCGGGGTCAGGAGCCCCATCATGTCGTCGGAGAATTGCCGGGCTTTTTCATCGTCGGAACGATGGGAGACATCGCCGTGCAAAGCTGTCCAGATAACCAGGGCACGCGCTGCTTCATTGAACGAGCGGATCTTCATCAGCGTTCTGCGGACATCCGGATGAACGATGATCGGATCAGCGGCCTTGTCCGGAGCCTTTGGTCCGGTCAGGGAACGGCCCTGCAGCCTGTCTTTGGCGTATGTCACTGCGTTCTGGTAGGCAACTTCGGACTGCGCAAGGCCTTGAACAGCCACGCCAAGGCGGGCCTCGTTCATCATCGTGAACATGGCCCGCAGGCCCTTGTTCTCTTCTCCAACCAACCAACCGGACGCGTCATCATAGTTCATGACGCATGTGGCGTTGCTGTGAATACCCATCTTGTGCTCAATGGAACCGCAAGAGACACCATTGTTGTCGCCAACAGTACCGTCTTCACGGACATTGTTGCGCGGAACAACGAACAGGGAAATGCCTTTCGTACCATCCGGTGCACCTTCAATGCGGGCGAGTACCAGATGGACGATATTGTCAACCATGTCGTGCTCACCGGCAGAGATGAAGATTTTGGTGCCGGAGATCTTGTACGAGCCATCGCCTTGAGGAATAGCCTTGGTGCGGATGAGACCGAGATCCGTACCGCAATGCGGCTCGGTCAGGTTCATCGTACCGGTCCATGTCCCGGAGATCATGTTGGGCAGGAATTTTTGTTTTAGCTCGTCCGTACCATGCAAGGTCAACGCAGCAACAGCTCCAGCTGTAAGGCCGGGATACATGGAAAAGGCCATGTTCGCAGAAGACGAGTACTCGTTGAAAATCGTTGCCAGCGTATGCGGCAGTCCTTGTCCGCCGTAATCCGGATCGGCAGATAAAGTCCCCCATCCATTTTCGCAGAAGGCCTTGTAGGCGTCCGAGTATCCTTTGGGCGTGGTTACGGTGCCATCGTCATGGCGCGTGCAGCCTTCCTGATCGCCGGACTGGTTCAGCGGCTGAATGACTTCTTCAGCGAACTTGCCACCTTCTCGCAGAATGGCTTCGACCAGATCCAGAGGCGCGTCCGAGAAACCCGGCAGGCTTGAGTAGCGGTCATAACCAAACACATCTTTCAACAGAAAAAGTGTTTCATCGATGGGTGCGGTATAACTCGGCATGGAACCCTCCCAGAATTGCTGCCCTATTTCTCAACATGACGTTTCCGTAAACGTAACCTTGAGGTCAATATACGCACGTTTAAATTACTCGGCAAGGGGTATCGTGAGGGAAAGTGGGACCTAAAACATGTCCATAATAGGCCGATAACGCTATTTTTTTGCAAGGCCGCACTCAAAACCAGTGCGTGACGTTGCGTTTTTGATGATCTGAAGCATGTGCTACAAATGCTCCATAAAGTAGATTAATCTGCAATTATGCAGGCAAAAATAGAAAAACCGTTGGCTCCGTCACGAAGCCAACGGCTGTTTTTGAGATCAGACAGGTTATGTCTGCCGCGTTACTGAGCCTCTTCGGCTTCCTTCTGCTTCAGCATACCGGAAACGATTTCAACGGTACGGGACAGCTCTTCGATCGCCTGCTCAATGTCTTTGCGTTGGTCCTCGAGAACCGAGATCTGCTCATTGAATCTGGAGAGGGCAACGCGCAACTGGGTGACCTGTCCATCGCGAAGATCATAAAGATCCAGCATGTCGCGAATTTCAGTCAAGGAGAAACCAACACGCTTGCCCATGAGGACGAGCTTCAGACGTGCACGATCCCTGCGGTTATAGACCCGGTTCAGTCCATCACGCTTCGGGTTGATCAGTCCCTTGTCTTCATAGAAACGCAGAGTACGGAGAGTGCATCCGAATTCCTTTGCCAGGTCGCCAATTGTGAATTGGGTTTTCTTGCTGCCGTCATCAGATGCAGAGACGACGTCTACTAGTTCGTCATTATCGAGGATTGAAAGCGCTTCGCTCATTGGTTTTATGTCTCGTATTCGGCACCTTTTTCAGGTTGCTCGCTGTTAATTGGCGTTTGTTGAAATCGAGCGACAGGCGAATTCTTTCTCGCATGCCTTCATGCCGGAGAAGTGGGCACTGAATGCGGTTCGATTTCTTGCGCCCTATGTAGCTTACGTTTGCGTAAAGGTCCAGTCACGCTACGGAAGTCCCTGTGAATGGCTTAACGCCTCATTTACCGATTCGCTCAAATTGACTTCCTTTAGGGCAGTTTTGAGGCGTGAAAACGTAAGGAATTGCAGATGGCAAGCTCAATTAACTGCCTGTTTACCCTAACCCGACAAAGTTATCTGGAATGTTGAGCGCATATTCGCAACCGAGCGGTGCCGCGTTCCAACGAACTCCTTTTAGCGGTCAGAAGACCAAAAAGCCCAGGGTCATGATATGCCGGCTTGGAAAAAACACGAGGCAGGACGCCGCGGCCAAGATGTGTATGACAACTACGATTACGATGGAACGCCGCGCCGCGAACAGGCGCGCTCCCGGATCGAACGGTTGACACGCACAGCAACGGCGCTTGGCGGTAGATATGATCGTGGTGCGCCGAATGGCCCGGAATCCGACGACGATCTGAATGCTGTCGCAGACGAGCTGGACCGGCTTTTGTCAGAGCGCTCCGAACAGCCGACGCACCGTGCTTCGCGGCCGACACGTTCCATGAATGAGCCTCGCAGAACTCCGCCGCCCGCCCGCCACACGGATCTGGATGACGTGATCGGCGCATTGGATCGTCTTGATGAGCAGGTTCAGGATTTAGGTAGTCCCCACGGTTATCCCGACGACTATGAGGCGGCGCCTCGGCACAACCGGCGTCCTGGTCGTCATGCCATTGATCGCCTTTCGGCAGAAGATGACCGGCATGCATCGGATTATGGAGACTACGAAGACGAATATGATGAACGATACGAGGACGATGACTATGATCATCGGCCCGCGCCGCGCGCTCGTCGCAGCTCCCGTCCGCACCGTGAAACATCTCACCATGTCTACAAGGACCTGGGCCGACGTATTGACGCCCTGAGAAAACCTCAAGAAAAAGCTCTGGGCCATGTTCGTGAAGAACTCGGATCTCTTCGCGATGCGTTGAGTGGATTGGCTCACGGCACTAACAAGTCTACCGGCCGCCAGAATTCAGAACTGCGCCGCCTGACCGACATGGTTGACCGTCTTCGTGTCGACAAAAAGAACGATAAGCTGTCCAAGGACATCCGCAGAGAGATTTCGGACCTCAAGTCCATGGTTGGACGCACCAATGTGGAAGGCGCGTTGCAGACCCTTGAGCACGGCTATGCGCATATTCTTCAGCGTCTGGATGAGCTGTCACGGGCATCGATCGATCCGCGGGTTCTGCGTGGCGTCACTGCGCGCCTTGGTGAGATCGAAGAAGCCTTTGCTGCTCTGCCACGCTCTGAACATATGGTGGTTCTGGAAGATCGTGTTGTTGCGATCGCCGACCGGATGGAAGAGCTGCTGCAACACAAGAACCATGCAGATATCGAACCGCTTCGCGGCGAGCTCAAGGAAGTTCGCAGCTTTATCGAGCAGATCGATATCAAGGGGTTGGTCGAAGGTATCGACGACCGCATGAAATTTGTTTCCGGTCGCCTGGATGATCTGGAAGTACTTGCCAAAGAGCAGCGCGGTCTGGATACGCGTCTTTCCGCAATGGAAGACCGGATGCCGGAGCCGGAGACTATCTCGCGGCTGCAGGGGCGCCTTGAAGATATCGTGGGCATGATGTCCGATGATCGTGCGACCCCAGCCGGTCAGGGCAATTTGTCTCAGGTAGACCAGCGCTTGAACGATATCGTTGACCGTCTGGAACGGATGGAACAGGCGGGTCCACTTCCATCTGCTGACAAAGGCGCTTTCGATGCACTCGAAAACCGCCTGGAAACCATCGCAGGCAAGATTGATGTCATCGAAAAACGGGCATCACGTCCGGTTCCGGTTCTGGACGCAGCTGCCATGCGCTCCGGCAAGGGGACAGACAGCAAATTCCTCACTCAGCTTCAGGATCGTTTGAACGATCTAACTGAAAGATTGGATGAGCCGAAAGATACGGTGACAACATCGGATCTCGACAAGCTGCGTGAAGAAATTGGTGCCATGCGGGCGCGGGTTTCCGAGCCTGGATCGACAGAAGTGCTGGAACAGCGCATCACAGATCTGGCACAGGTTGTCTCCAAGGGGGGAGACCGTGCGGATGATGGTGGCCTTGAACAACTTGGAAGCAAGGTCGCGGCTCTGGCAGAGCAGATTGAAAGCACTTCTGAAAAAGCGCTGAGTAAAGACCAGTTTGCCTCGATCCTCGAACGGATCGAAAATGGTCTGCAGCAGACGAAATCTGACGTAAGCGATATTGCCAGAAAAGCAGCTGAGGCAGCTGTTGCGAATGCGCCTGCCGGAAAAGGCGGGTCAAACGACAAGGCAATTACATCGCTTCAAGGTGATTTGAAGCGACTGCTTGACGCAGCCGAAGGCAGTGAAGAGCGGACGAGGAACACCTTTGATGGTGTAAAATCGGTTCTTGGATCGATTACCGAACGGCTCGACAGTTTGGAACATTCAGATCAGCCAAACGCAGCTGTTGGCGCACAATCATCGAATAACACTCCGGCATTCTCGCCGATTTCGGTTGAAGAACGCCAGCCTCTCTTTGCCCGTGCAACCGGGATGAAAGGCGCTGAAGAAGAAACAGTTGCTCATTCTGGTGGGACGACAGAAACCGGACAAGAACGTGCTCGAGACCGGAAGGCAGATTTTATCGCAGCTGCCCGCCGGGCCGCACAAGCAGCGTCTGCAGAAGCCGCGCAGTTGGAAAAACACGAGAGTTTCACCTCAGATGAAAGTGCGGATGAAGAACGCGGCAAAGAACGTGTCGGGTGGTTGCGTAATGTTCTGAAACGCGGAAAATCATCCGACTCCGACGAAAACAGAACAGCTGATAATCTGGTTGTTGACGCCGACAACACTGAAGACGCGATGTCTGCGCAATATGCAGAGGACGCAAAGGTTCTTCCAGGTGATCGTCCGGCACCTGAAGTTGCCAGCGCATCAGGCGGTCGGCGGCGCGCGATCCTCTATGCTGCTGCTGCTGTGGTCCTGCTCATGGGAACCTATTATGTCACCCAGATGACCGGTCTCACTTCGCCGGGAGATCAGAAAATCGCTTCTGCTCCGCAAGCAACTGCTGAAATCACGGAGAGTGTGGTTAGTCCTGTTGAGGCGCAAAATGTGGCTCCGAAAGCCGCCCCGGATACAGCAGCGACTGAAGCCCCGCCCGAAAGTAGCGCTCTGGTCGCTCAACCAGTCCCTTCTGCAACGAAGATGTCCGCAGATACCAGCGCGCCTGCAGTCGCAAAACCTGCCCCAGCCGTTGACCAAACGCCAACTGCGGCGGCTGCATCTGCCGGAACCGTGACACCGGACGCAAATCTTGCTTTCGCTCCACCTGCTGGCGTTGACAACAGCTTTGGAAAGGTTCCGTCTGCACAACTTGGCGTGTTCTCGCAATCCAGTGCTCCGGCAACCGGGGCAGGAGCCGCAACTGCAAATCTCATTGCGAGCCTGCCACCCGAAGGTGTTGGTCCAATGGCACTGCGCAGTGCGGCGGCAAGCGGCAATCCGGCTGCGGAATTCATGGTCGGTGTAAAATACACTGAAGGAAACGGCATTCCTGCAGATCTTTCCAAGGCAGCGGTCTGGTATCAAAAGGCTGCAGAAAAAGGCCTTGCGCCAGCACAATACCGTCTTGCGAGCCTGTATGAAAAAGGTCGCGGTGTTGAGAAAGATCTGCCGAAAGCCAAAGCCTGGTACACAAAAGCTGCGGAAGCCGGAAATGCCAAAGCAATGCACAATCTTGCGGTGCTTTATGCAGAAGGCGCCGGTGGCGAGCCAGATTATACCGCTGCGGCAAAATGGTTTGAATCTGCTGCCAACTTTGGTGTGAAGGACAGCCTGTTCAATCTTGGTATTCTTTATGCGGGCGGTATTGGTGTCGATAAGAATCTGGTTGCCAGTTATAAATGGTTCGCAATTGCGGCCGATCAGGGTGACCCGGAAGCTGCAAAGCGCCGCGATGATGTCGCGAACATGATGGATCAGGAAGCAATGGCCAGTGCGCGCTTGGCGGTTGAAAGCTTCAAGTTGAAAACGCCGCCAGCAGCTGCCAACAAAGTTTCCATGGAATCTGACTGGGCGGACAGCACTGCGCTTCCAGCGAGCACGGCGTCTATCAAGGTTCCAGATAACTCGGCAATGATCCGGGATGCTCAGGACAAGTTGAATTACCTCGGATTTGACACCGGAACCCCTGATGGTGAGATGGGGCCTAGAACCCGCAGCGCTATTCGGGCGTTCCAGCGCAGTCTGGGTCTTTCGGAAACGGGTCAGGTTGATCCGAAGCTGATGGAAGAGCTCAAAAGCCAGGCGATATAGGTCCAGTTTCTATCTGGCCTTATTCAGACGACACTTCTGGCCAGTTGACACTGGCCGGTACAGGTCTTTTAACCACTTTACCTTAGTGTTTTCGCAGTCTTGTCAGTTTACCGTTCCGGCGTAACCCAGTGCAATTATATCTGCCCATAGCCGAAATACCGGTCAATATCTTTGTGATATTTGGCATGGGCGGTGCTGTGGGTTTTCTGTCTGGTCTGTTCGGAATTGGTGGCGGGTTTCTTCTGACCCCGCTTTTGATCTTTTCCGGTATTCCACCGGCTGTATCAGTCGCGACTGTAACGACGCAGGTTGTTGCTTCATCCGCATCAGCTGTTGTCACCTACTGGCGACGCAAGGCGATTGATTTCAAGCTGGCGACAATACTTCTTGCCGGCGGTGTCGTCGGGTCCCTTCTTGGGGTCATTCTGTTTGATGTTCTCCAATCTTTGGGACAACTCGATGTTGTTATCTCACTCTCCTATGTGACCTTTCTCGGAACGATTGGCGGATTGATGCTTGTCGAATCCGTCAAGGCAATTCGGAGACGAAGATCAGGGGAAGCGCCCCGGGCACGCAGGCCTGGTCAGCACAATTGGATCCATGGGCTGCCGCTCAAGATCCGTTTCCGCAAGTCGAAACTTTATGTCAGCGTAATTCCGGTGATTGGTCTTGGGGCCGTAATCGGTTTCCTCGGGACGGTGCTTGGTATCGGCGGCGGCTTCATGATGGTCCCTGCGCTCATCTATTTGCTGAGGGTTCCGACAAGCATTGTTATTGGAACGTCACTCTTCCAGATCCTTTTCACGATGGCAGCGGCAACTATTTTCCATTCAATGGGCACCAAAACCGTTGATATCGTTCTTGCCATGACACTGATGATCGGCGGAGTCATTGGCGCGCAATTCGGTGCGCGCATGGGGGCCAACCTGCGGGGTGACCAACTGCGTCTGCTGCTGGCCTTACTGGTGCTTGGGGTCGGATTGCGGTTTGCCGTTGATCTTCTGCTGGTGCCGACTGATTTCTATTCAATTGCAATTCAGAAGGGGGCGGGACAATGATCCGGAACGTCCTCTTGGCAATTGCCTTTTTGATTTCGGCAGCAGGCATGGCAGCTGCTGACGAGCAGCAAGATCTGGTTACCGCACTATCCTCGGATGTGGTTTCGATCCAGTCGAATTTCACCGGTACTGAAATCGTTATCTTCGGCCAGGCCCAGCGTATAGGTCGGACGTCCGATGCGACGGATGGTTATGAACTGGCGATCGTCGTTGAAGGGCCGCCGCAGGACATCACGACACGGCGTAAAGGCCGGTTCTTGGGTGTCTGGGTTAACCTGCAGGCGGAGAGATTTCGAGACGTACCGTCATTTTATGCCGTTGCCAGCACTATAGACATTGGAAAGATGGCCAACCGGACGGTGCTGGATGATCTCGGGATTGGCCTGAACCATCTGAACCTTGCGGTGTCTGGCGTCTCCAATGTTCCAATTTCTGACCGCGATGATTTTCGAAAAGCCTTTGTCAGACTTCGCGAAGACATGGGATTGTTCTCTGAACAAGAGACTTCAATCCAGTTTTTGACCGAAACGATGTTCCGGACAAATATCCCATTGCCGGCCAATATTCCAGTCGGGAACTACAAGGTGAAGAGTTTCTTGTTTCATCAGGGGAAAGTGGTCTCGCAAACTGAAGAAACTCTGGCAGTCGCGAAGATCGGTTTTGAACAGATCACTTTTGAATTGGCACAAAACTATTCGCTGCTCTACGGAATTCTGGCAGTCGCTCTGGCCATTTTCACGGGCTGGCTCGCAGGTGTTATTTTCCGCAAGGATTAGTCGGACCACGCTATCGGTGCATTCCGTCACAAAATCTGCTGAACCCGGCAGTGGCTACCGCTATGCTTACGTTGCGTACGATTCTCTGCGTTTAGGGGCAACAGCGATATGTCAGATCAGCCATCTTCCAGTTACTCTGAAAAGACGACAGCCACTGGTGCGGTCTCAATGGATTCAAGAGTGATCGATATTGCGATCAGGCTGGGAGTTTTGGGCTTGTTTGCCTATTTCGCTTTACAGCTGGTCGTGCCGTTCTTTGCGTTTTTGCTCTGGGCGGTGATTCTGACAGTTGCCCTTTATCCTGTCTACAGTTGGCTTGTGGGAAAGTTGGGTGGACGAAAGGTCTTGTCCGCGGTGCTGATTACCATGCTGTGCCTGTCGATTGTAATCGGGCCTGTGGCGATGCTTGTTGTCAGCCTTGTTGATACCTTTCAACACTTCTTTCAGGTGCTGGCAGACGGGAAATTGAGATTACCCCCATTGCCGGAAGTGGTTGCCAAACTGCCGTTGATTGGAGCCAAGATTGCAGAATTGTGGCAGTTGGCGACGCGCAGTCTTGAATTGTTTCTCACCAAAATTGGCCCGATGTTGATCCCGGCAGGTGAGCGGGTTCTGTCCATCCTCGCCTCGCTCGGCGGCAGTGTCCTGTTTTTCATAATTTCCATCGTGATCGCCGGTTGCCTGTTTGTACCCGGACTTGCTCTTGGCAAAGGGGCCAAGATGTTCGCCGACAGGATTATTGCAGACCGAGGGGCCGAATTTATTGATCTTGCCGGGGCGACCATTCGAAACGTTTCGAGGGGCGTTATCGGAATTGCTGTTATTCAAGGGCTGCTGGTTGGTGTTCTGTTGATTGTCTTCTCGGTGCCGATGGCGGGCCTTTTGACCTTCATAGCGCTGATCCTTTGCATCATCCAGATCGGACCCGCCCTGGTGCTCTTGCCAACCATCGTATGGGCGTGGATGTCTTGGGAATTTATCCCGGCGCTGCTTTTCACAATCCTGATGTTACCAGTGATGCTTCTCGATAATTTCCTGAGACCGGTCTTGATGTCTCGTGGCCTCGATGTACCGATGCTGGTGATCCTGATTGGCGTTCTGGGAGGCACACTTGCCTATGGGCTGATCGGTCTCTTCCTTGGTCCAGTGGTCCTGGCGGTCTTCTATGAGTTGGTAATGGCCTGGGTGAAGATGGATCAGGTTGAAAACGACAGAAATGTCACAGGATCTACATCCGAGCATAAATGACCGAATTTGCTGCAATCAAACCGTATTGAGTGCGACGACGATTTGCAGGACTAAACGTGAATCAGTCCGCGACGAGCCTGCTGGCCGTGAATGGATAAAGCCGGTTATTACCAAGCATGAATACTGAATAGTTCCGACGCCGGAAAATCATGCTGTAGGCTTCGTTCGTTACATTCAACCCGCCGGTCAGCGCGCCAAATGCCGGCAATATCAACCGGGTTCCATCTGTAACAAAACACGCCCGGCGAATGGAACGTCCGAAACGGCGAACACGCGCTGCCGGGTGCAAATGCCCGCAGATTTCGCCTTGGGTTTCGATCGAGTCTACTTTTTCAATTGGTTCATGGCGGAATGAAAGCGGCCCTATCGATAACTCATCAACCGATTCACCGCACAGGCGGACAGGGGCAATCGGATCGTGGTTTCCTGTAACCCAGACCCACTCCCGGCCAAGTTGCAGAGTTGTCAACATGGCCCTGTAGGGTGCTGGTAACCGGTCGGAACCGTCGCGATCATGAAAACTGTCGCCAAGACAGATCACACGTGCCGGATCAAAGGCATCCATGACTGCTGCTAGCTTTTCAAGGGTCGCTCCAGTGTCGTATGGCGGAAGCATGATGCCGCGCTTTGCAAAACTGGAACCTTTTTCAAGATGCATGTCCGAGACAATAAGCGTGGCTTCCTGTGGCCACCACAACACACCACTGTCGTGCAAACCGACCAACTGGCCATTGATTTGAATGTCATGACACACCGGCGCAACTAAATATCTGCGCATGTGTGACGCAAGTACACTCATTCCAAAGCCTCCAGAACCAATTCTTCTGCCGCCTCCTCCAAAAGGGTATCTATCGCTTCACCATAGATCGGTTCTTTGCCTATTTCCAAAAGAATGGGCACTGCGAGAGGAGAGACATGCTCGAGGGCAGTATGCGTGATTCGTCCGTGTATACGCGCAAGAAGTTCACCTATACGCGAGATATCCAAAAGTCCTTCAGCTGCATCGTTCCAAGTTGCCGTAAGGAGAATATGATCCGGCTCATGATCGCGGAGCACATCGTAGATTAAATCCGTAGAAACAGTGACTTGCCGCCCAGTCTTTTCCCGACCCGGGTGACGCCTTTCGATCAATCCGGCGATCACGGCACAGTTCCGAAACGTTCGTTTCATGAGGCTGGATTCGGCGAGCCAAGCATCCAGATCATCGCCGAGAATGTCTTCTTCAAAAAGGTCGTTCAGTGAGATTTTTCCGGACGAAAACAGAAGGGACAGATCGCCTAGTCCCCAAATCGAAAGGGCATAGTCGTTGGCCACAAATCCCAAGGGCCGGGCACCAAGTCGTTCCAGCCGCTTGGTCAAAAGCATGCCGAGGGTCTGATGCGCCAGGCGGCCTTCAAAGGGATAACAGACCATGTAGTGTTTGTTGGCTCTGGGAAAGGTTTCGACCAACAAGCCATCCTTTGCAGGCAGAACAGACTTGTCTTTTTGAAGTTCCAGCCAGTCACGTACCTGGCCCGGAAGATCTGACCACGAGTTTGGTGTTGCCAGCATCGCGCGGACGCTTTCTGCCAGATAGGTCGAGAGTGGAAATTTGCCGCCCATATAGGACGGGATCATCGGATTGTCGGTCTTGGCACGCGACACATAGGCTTCGGCTTCCCGAAGGCCTTCGAATCTCAGCACCTCGCCTCCGAAAATAAATGTATCGCCGATTGCCAGTTGCTCGATGAAATATTCTTCGATTTCGCCAAGAACACGTCCGCCGCGACCTATCGGTGTTCGCCGTCCGTCAGCTTTGGATTTGACCAGTCGAACTTTCAGCATGGGCGCTTCGACTATGGTGCCTACGTTCAGACGGTATTGTTGTGCGATTTTGGAATTGGCGATGCGCCAAAGGCCATCATCACCTTGTCTGAGTTTGGCAAACTGATCATAGCTCTTGAGCGCATAACCACCGGTCGCCACAAAATCCAGAACCCGCTCAAACGTCTCCCAGTCAAGGTGTCGATAGGTTTCGGTGGAGCGAATTTCCTCATAAGTGGACAGCGGATCAAGCGGATTGGCACAGGCGATTCCGAGCAAGTGCTGAGCCAAAACGTCCAATGCGCCTTTTCGCAGCGGAGGAGTGTCCTGTTCGCCGCGTGTTGATGCGGCGAGCGCAGCCTGACATTCCAATACTTCGAACCGGTTGGCGGGCACCAGAATGGCTTTGGACGGCTCATCCATCCGGTGATTGGCACGGCCTATGCGCTGTGCAAGCCGGCTGGCCCCTTTGGGAGCGCCAATGTTTATGACGAGATCAATGTCTCCCCAGTCAATGCCCATATCCAGCGAGGAGGTCGCAACGACCGCACGGAGCGCACCGGACACCATGGCAGCCTCAACCTTGCGTCTCTGGCCGACATCCAGTGAGCCATGATGAAGGGCGATTGGCAGGGTGTCATCATTGATGCGCCACAGTTCCTGAAACACCATCTCTGCCTGGCTGCGCGTGTTGACAAAAAGTAGGGATACTTTGTGGCTCTTGATCTGCTGGTAAATGTCACCAACGGCATAGCGCGATGAATGACCTGACCAGGGCAGGCGTTCTTCAGAATCGAGGATCGAAATATGGGGCTGTGCACCGCCGGAAACTTCCACGAGATGCGCCAGGTTTCGCGTTTCAGTATCAGGCTGGTCGACCAGGTAGGCCTGCAGGTCATCCGGCTCCGCAACAGTTGCAGATAGCCCAATTGTCCGCATCTTGGGAGCCAGGCGCCGCAGTCGTGCAAGCCCCAGAGCCAGAAGGTCACCGCGTTTGGACGTAACAAGGGCGTGCAGCTCATCCAGAATGACGGTTTTCAGAGACGCGAACAGTTTTTCCGATGCCGGATCAGACAGCAGCAACGCAATCTGCTCCGGTGTCGTCAGCAGAATATCAGGTGGATTGAACTTCTGGCGCTGGCGTTTGTGCGGTGGTGTATCGCCGGTCCGGGTTTCCAGTTTGATCGGAAGGTCCATCTCCGACACAGGTGCTTCAAGATTTCGGGCAATATCCACCGCCAACGCCTTTAGTGGTGAGATATACAGCGTGTGAATGCCACTGCCTGCCTGACCAGGTTTCCGTTTGCCGCGAGCTTCCAGTTCGACGAGGCTCGGCAGAAAACCGGCCAGGGTTTTGCCGGCACCGGTCGGAGCAATCAGCAGCGTCGAGTGACCCTGACCCAGGTGATCAATCAGCTGAAGTTGGTGCGCACGCGGGCTCCAGCCACGAGAGGTGAACCAGTTCTCGAATCTGTTGGGAAGAAGTGCGGCGTCCATGAACCCGTTTTAGGATGAGTGCGGGTAAAAGGCGAGAGCGCGATTATGCAATTCCGATTGGCATCTATCCCCCTTTCGATGGCATAAGACGTCAACGAAGAATGGAACCTAGGGTCGAATTGGGATTGTGTTTTATGATTGGCAGCAAGAACTTCACAAGAACACTGATTGTTGCGGGTTCGCTGGTTGCGGCTTCTTGCGTAAGTGCTGAAGAGGCAAGAACGTCAGACGCAGCTGTATTTGTGCAAAAGGTTGGTCTCAGCGCCAATTTTGCGCCGATTGTTGCGGCCTACATTAGCCAGACATCCACCGGACAAACGGTTGAGGAAAAGTGCCGGGCCAAGATGGGGAACTGGTTGCTGGACGCCATTCGTATTGAATGGAAAGCCGTTGAGCCCTCGTGGAATGCTGGTCTGGAAAAAGCAGTTACCCAAACATTTGATGCCAAGTTTTTGAAAGACGCCAAAGACCAGACTGCAGATCAGCTGCGGCTAGTTTTTGCCGAACCCGAGACCCAGAAAAGTTTGGCCGCTGCAATAGAGCAGGAAACTGCGCCATTGTTGGCGGACGTCGTCCCTAACGTCTCGAAGAGAATTTTCGATGATGCATTTGCGGATGGTTGCCTGCAAAGCGGATAATCACGCGGGCGACGGCGTAAATTGAATGGACGGAAGACCCGTCTGCTCAATATTATGAACTGGAATTACGGCGAGGATCTTTGGATTTCGGTTGCGCGTTGGGTTTTGCGCAAATACCAAGCCGACTTGAAGCCGGATCTGATCCTTGAAGGGGGCAAACATGACCGATGATTTTGCAGGTTCTGGCGATAACCAGGCCAATGGAGACGGTGCCAGTTCAAACGGGGATGCAGAAGTTGTTATTGCTCAACTGTTTGATGATTACCAGGCCGGGTTCAATGACTATGACGCTGACCGGGTTTGTGACTGTTTTGCTCTGCCTGCGGTCATCTGGCAGCACGAAAAAGGGCATGTCTTCAACAACGAAGACGAATTGCTTGAAAACATTGAAGCGCTGCTGAAGGCGCTTGAAAAAGAGGGCGTCAGCCATTCTGACTTTCAGGTGGTATCGAGCCATGTCAGCGGCTCGACTGCGCTTGTGACACTTGACTGGACGCAGGAGTCTTCAGATGGCGAAGCTGTCCTTGAGTTCACCTGTCATTATCAGCTGATGCAGAACGGGTCCGATTGGGTGATCGCCTGCATCGTCAATGAATAGCCGGTCATGAGAGTTCGTTTCGCTCGACGTCTCGATCTCTTTTGTCAACGGCTCGGCTTGAGCGAACAGGCAGCAGATCTGATCGCCAGATATAATCAATTTGGATGGAGCCAGTATTGCGAAGATGATCCACTCCATGATCCGGGTATCGGATGAGGAGCGTTCCGTAGATTTTTACGACAAGGCTTTCGGATTGAAGGTCGCCGGGCGTTATGGATTTGACAGATTTACGCTCATCTATCTGGCCAATGCAGAAACCGGGTTCGAGCTTGAACTGACAACGAATTCGTCGCAATCAGAACCTTACGATCAGGGCAATGGCTACGGACATCTGGCAGTCTCCGTTGATGACATTGATGCGGAGCACCTCCGCATGAATTCACTCGGGTTGACTGTTGGTGACGTGAAGGACTTCCAGTTTGAAGGCAAGCCGTTTGCGCGGTTCTTCTTCATTCAGGACCCTGATGGTTACAGGATCGAAGTGCTACAGCGGTTCGGGCGTTTTCAGTAGTTGGAAAAAAAAGCCGCTCATTGGAGCGGCTTTTTCTATTCTATTTAGTTGCTTTGGCAACTTTTCGGTCCGAGCGCGATGGCTTGTTTTTTCGGGGCGGCTTTTTCTTTCCACCGGCCGGTTTTCCGCCAACTTTAGACTTCGGCTTGCGCCGAACTTCGCCATCTTTCTCAGGTGGACCGTTCTTACGGTCTTTGCGTGGAGCGGATTTTTTGTCTCCGCCAGTATCACCAGATAATGCCTTCATGTCCAACGGCTCATAAGCCGGATGGTTGGAGGCTCCGTCTTCGTCATTGTTGCGGCGAGGTTTCTTGCCACGCGGAGCGTCAAAATCCCGCTTGGGACCACGACGTGGCTTGTCTTTCTTGAGAGTGTCCTCCCGGCCCATGGATTCATAGTCCGGCGAGTCGGTCTTGCGTGGACGCCGTTTTGGCGGACCACTCCGATCCCGGTCACGATCTCTACCACCGCCACCACCACGGAAGTTATCTTCCTTTGGAGGTTGTGGAATCTTTCCACCACGTGCATCCAGCAGTGTGATGTTGACGTTTTCCTCACCAGTGCCTTCGCGTTTCACCACTTCGTTGAAGCGCTGACCATGTTTCCCGTCGATCTCGAAATAGAGCTGGTTCTGGAAGATCTTGATCGCACCAACTTCTTTCTTGGTCACATGACCTGACCGGCAGATGAGCGGCAGGATCCACCGCGGTTCTGCCCGCTGGCGGTGACCAAGGGAGAGCGAGAACCAGATACCGTCTTCAAACTTGCCGGTAATTTCTGCGCTGCGTCCGCCGCGAGCGCCTGCATCACGGCCTTTCAAGGACGTTTCGTCCAGGTCCGCAACATCTTCCGGTGCAGGAAGGCGCGACTGGCGCAATTTCACAAAGGCTGCGGCAAGTTGTTCAGGGCTATGAAGGGCCAGAAGTTCACTGGCGATTGCGCGATCTTCATCTTCCAGTTCAACGGACAGCGCAGGGTCACTCAACAGGCGTTCTTTGTCTTTTGCACGAATGTCGGCGGCTGTCGGTGCGCCTTTCCAGGTAGCCTTGATGTTGGCAGCATACAGCACGCGCTCACCCTGACGACGGCGCGGGAACGGCACCATAAGCACACAGGTCCCTTTGCGACCTGCTCGGCCAGTACGGCCAGAGCGGTGCAACAGGGCAGCTTTCCCGGTTGGCAGGTCAGCATGGATTACAAGATCCAGATTTGGCAAATCGATACCACGAGCGGCAACATCGGTGGCAACACACACTCGGGCGCGGCCGTCCTTTATCGCGGCAAGAGCGCTGGAGCGTTGTTCCTGGCTGAGTTCACCTGACAGGGAAACGACCGCAAAACCGCGGTTGGCCAAACGAGAGGTCAGGCGGTTGACTGCTTCGCGGGTTGAACAAAAAACGATTGCCTTGTCGGAATCGTGCAGCCGCAACACGTTGATCAGTGCATTTTCACGCTCATTGGGGGCAACCGGATGGGCGATGTAGTCGATGTCGCCATGTTGTTCGCGCGCATTGACCGTCGAAAGCCGGACAGCATCTTTCTGGAAACGTTTTGCAAGTTCTGCAATAGGCCGTGGGACGGTTGCCGAGAACATCAATGTCCGGCGACTTTCCGGCGCTGCATCCAGAATGAATTCCAGATCTTCGCGGAAGCCCATGTCCAGCATTTCATCGGCTTCGTCGAGGACGACAGCCTTCAGCTCAGACAGGTCGAGGGCTCCGCGTTCAATGTGGTCACGCAAGCGGCCGGGCGTACCAACGACGATGTGGACACCGTTGTTCAGCGCACGGCGCTCCGCGCGCGGATCCATTCCGCCAACGCAGGATGTTGTCACTGCGCCGGCTTCTCTATACAGCCAGGTCAGCTCGTCCTTGACCTGAAGGGCAAGCTCGCGCGTCGGAGCGATTGCCAGGGCAATTGGCGCGCTCGGTTTTCCAAGGCGCTCTTCTTCGCCAAGGATCGTCGACGAAAGAGCCAGGCCAAAGGCAACGGTCTTGCCGGAACCGGTTTGGGCGGAGACGAGAAGATCTGCTTCTGCGGGGGCTTCGTTCAGGACACTTTCCTGAACAGGAGTGAGGCTTTCATAGCCTCGTTTCGCCAACGCGGCCGACAGGGCCGGGGCGAGCGACTGAGGAATAGTCATTGGAATCTTTCAACTGCTCCGGGTCATCTGCGTGCCAGTCAGCAGTCTACCGGATTGGGCCATCACCATGCAGGCCCTTATGTGGCGCGGTATATAGTGAAAATGGGAACACGTCTACAATCAGAAGTGTGCACAATAATCAGGCAAAATTAGCACCTATGAAATGTATTTAAGCATGTGAGTCAAATAGATATTGCTATTATATACAATAGTGAAAATACAGATGCAATTTCTAGATAAAGTTTAGTTGATTGTTAACTGCATCCTGCGATTTATTTTCTTTATCTATATTAATCGGGATTGCTATGATGAAATCGATTCGCGCTCAAATTGCATTGCTAGCTGTTGTTCCGCTTGTCGCCATTGTAATTATATATATTTTGGCTTTGAAGGACGCTTACGATCAAGCGGTGGTTGCAGCCGATATCCTTCCAACTGCGTTGACTGCGAAAAAGTCTGAGGTTGTTATTCATGAGCTTCAAAAGGAGCGTGGCCTGACGGCTGTATACCTGGCAAGCGGAAACTCGGACAAGTCCCGGGACTTAATGAATTCCCAGAGAAAACTGAGTGATGCTGCTGTTGTCGATCTGCGGAAGAACGTATCAAACCTCGATCTGACAAATCATGAGTTGCTGGAAAAAATTCAATCTGCAGTCGTTGATCTTGACCAAATCACTGCACACCGCCAAGGCGTAGACGGAAATACAATCACCGGTGCGGCGAACCTGAAATTCTATTCCAAGAAAGTCAGTCATCTTATCGGTCTCGTCAATTCTGCGGTTCAGGCGAGTCAGGACGAGAAATATGCCGAAAAAATGATCCCGTTTTCTCTGCTGACAGAAGCGTTGGAAGCTGGTGGACTGGAGCGGGCAATCGGCGGAAGGCTCTTCGCTGCCGTCGCCAAAAGCGGCGAAGTCTCCCAGGATCTGTTTCTGGCGTATATTGATCGACTGGCTGTCGAAACCGAGTATTTGAGACGGTTCGAAGAAACAGCATCAGCCGAACAAATTGAAAAATTTGAAAAAACAGTTTCCGGACCGGCGGTTGATGTCGTGGTGGAATGGCGCAAAGTCCTGAGATCTATGCCTGTCAGCAATGATGGACAAGGAATTGACGGATCTGCATGGTTTGGCAAGGCAACAGAGCGGCTCGGCCAGATCCGGAAAGTGTCTTTGCTGGAATTGGCGGCCGCAGAGCACAGGGCGATTGAAGTTGCACAAGAAGCAAATTCAATTGTGACCATGCTTCTGATTGAGGTCATCGTGGTTATTTCCCTGACGATCTTTATTGCTGTTTGGCAGCTTCGAAACATCAGAAAACTGCTCTCGGATTTGACAAAAAGCCTCATGGGCATCGCAGACGGCGAAATTGATTTCGAAATGCCTCACACCCATCGCAAAGACGAAATTGGTGATCTGGCACGTGCCGGAGAGGTTTTTCAGGAAAATGCGCGTATGCGGGCAAACCTTGAAGAAGACGCCATCAAGGAACGGGATCGCGAGCGTTTGCGCCAGAATCATGTTGAAGAGGTCATCAACAATTTCCAGGCCTTGATGGAAGGCATTTCAGAAAATGTGCTCGCCAAGACAGGGCAAATGACCGAAATCGCTTCGACCGTGCGATCCATTTCGCAAGAAGCGTCCGGTGCGGCGGGGGCAGCGAAAAATGCCTCGGAATCCTCTTCGAACAATGTCCAGACCGTCGCTGCTGCAGCAGAAGAAATGTCAGCGGCAATTCAGGAAATTATGAACCAGGCTGATCGTGCCAGCGGCGTAATTGAAGAAGCGACCGGCATCGCGAAGCAGACCGATGGCAACGTTTCTAGTCTGGCGGAGGCAGTGGCAAAAATTGACACGGTCGTCGAGATGATCAGGGCGATTGCAGAACAGACAAATCTGCTGGCCTTGAACGCGACAATTGAGGCTGCGCGTGCAGGTGAGGCCGGTAAAGGGTTTGCTGTTGTGGCAGCTGAAGTGAAAGAACTCTCCACCCAGACAGCCAAGGCGACCGAAGAGATTTCTAACCAGATTTCCTCGGTTCAGGGCCTTACCGATGAAGCAGTTGGCTCGATCCGACGCATATCCGACTCTATCGGTATGATCAGCGACGTGACCAATGCAATTAACGTAGCCGTTGGCGAACAAAGTGTGGCGACTGAAGAAATTTCTCAAAGCATTACGATGGCGGCTAGTGAGACAAGCAATGCAGTCAACAGCGCTGAGACAGTCAACCAAGCCATCATTTCGACAACCGGCGAGGCTGAATCCGTGGATCAGATCTCAGGTGAGGTGAAGAATGTCGCCATTGAAATGTCCAAAGGCATTGAGCATTTTCTGGCTGATATGGCGCATGACGTGGAAGAGCGTCGCCGCGCTACCCGGAAACAGGAAATGGGTCAGCAGGCCAAAGTAATTCTCCAGGGTGGTGAAGAAATCTCGGTCCATCTCATGAACAGCTCAGAAGGTGGAATTGGAATTAGCGCTTTTGACGGCGCCCGTGCTGGATTGCCAGTTCTTTATGAAGATCTGACAGGCAAGCAATTCTCGATGGAAATCAAATGGGTCCGGGACAACAAGGTGGGTCTGCAATATCTGGTCGAGGAAGGGCGTGTGGTGGCCGCTGCCTGACGGGATCGATTGGCGTTAACGAAAGTGACCATATTCGCCGGGAAAGACTTGTTCGAAAAGTCTTTCCCGGAATAGTTTTGATCAATGTTTGCTTATGAATATGTGAAGCCTGAACGATGGTGATTACTCGCAGCGCCGACGATAAACGTGTTTCAAATATGCCATCGGATTGGAATGATTTCAGCGGACAGAAACCGTCATCGTAAAGCCTTGCACCATTTTTACCGAATAACCTGGATATGGCCGTGCTTTGGTCATGGAATCATGCGAGGCAATGAGGTCAGGGGCAGGTTTCATTTGTCCCGCTAACAGCAACCGGAGAGCCAACATGAAATTCTGTGCCAAACCTTCGGTAAAACTCTATGCCGGTTTTCTGGCCGTTTCGCTTATTTACTGCGGTCCTGCGCTCTCAGACGATGCGGTCGAAACTGAAGTTGCCGAAGCTGTTACAGAAGGACAAGTCAATCGGTATTCATTGACTGCAAGTGATGGCGATATCCTGCGCATTGACCGACAAAACGGGACTGTCTCCGTATGTCGCAAACAAAATGATGCCTGGCGATGCAATCCGGTTCCGATTGCCGAAGAGGCTTATCTTGCGGAAATCAACGAATTGGCGATCGAAGTTGATCGGCTGACAGCAAGAGTGAAGGAACTTGAAGCCGGGCGTAACGGAGACGCGGTCCCTGTTCCTCCCGGATCAGCATTGGATCGCCCGAAACCAAAACAAAAAGCTGATAAGCCGTCTTCCGGCCTGACCACGGAAGATGAGGAAGAGCTCGACAAGGTTCTCAACTTCACTGAGGGCGCCATGCGGCGTTTCTTTGGAATGGTTCGCGAGCTGCAGAAGGACCTGGAGGGTGCCGAGAATTAGGGCCCTCGAGCCCAAATTCTCTAAGAGTTTTTCAGCGGTCCATCAGGATCTTGCTAATGGCCTTGTGCGCATCTTCGGGCAGTGGAACAGCGGCCCGGGTATCAAGGTCCATCGTCAGTGCAATAACGTCCAAAGTTGCTACCAACCGGTTTGTGTGCGCTTCAAACATGTTATGGCACATGGAAAATGTCGTGTTCTGAACACCTGTAAATCCCGTAGCAACAACAATAGGTTCACCCGACTTTAGCGGTGTGTGCCAGCACAACTTCATTTCGACCGCCACACGGCCAAAATCGTTTTCGTCGAGATATGCGACTGTCATTGGTGTGCGTTGCCACACATGCGGAACACCGTCAGTGCAACACGACAGGACAAATTGGTCGTCGGCTTTTCCGTCGATGCCGATATGCCGGGGAAGAACTGTGCCCCGAAAACAAATCTCGGCCCCATTGTCCAGAAGGTTGGGAAGGCTGATCTTTTGCCTTTTCATCCCCGCCTGAATGCCTTTTGGCGCCGCATCATCGATCATTGAACATTGATAGTCTTTAAACCGCTGACGAAGTGTCTTCACCGAATTGGCATTCGGCTCATAACCGTCAATGGCGGTGGCCGCCAGAGCACCGGATCCGGATTCGCGGATTTCGTGCACAACGGTCAACATATGAGGGCCATCGAAAGCGATGCCTGACTGGACCGTAATCAGGTCTCCGGTCCGAAGCTCGCTGTGATAGCGGACATGGCGGACGCGACGGGCTCCCACGAGCGTGTCGCTCAAGCCACAGATCATTCTAAATTGTCTGTCAGCTTCTTCAAAACGGCTGAAATAGAACTGGACGTTTAAATGATCATTTTCATCACATTCCCAGCGGTTCACAAAGGAAAACAAGGTCGGATGGAGTGTCATGCTCGCAAATTCTTATGTTTTGGAGGAGTAAACTGATCTTTAGGCTTGTTTATAAAAGTCACTTTGCGTTTTTTAGCAATTATATCAATAAAAAAGTCAGAAATTTGAAAAAAATCATGGACTAGACTGTGGAAAGTGGTTCGTAATTCGTTTTGCATTTGCGTAAATTTGTCTAAATATTGGTGTTAATCTTAATGATTGCTTCCTTATAGTTGTAAAAAGTGAATTTGAATCTAGGTTGTAGTCCTTCGAATTAAGGAGATTTGGCAAGGTTTTTCCTACGCTGCCAGGTGCACGAATAGGGAAATGGTCGCATAAAGCAGGGTTTGACTCGTTGGCGTTCCATGATGCAAACATACTTTCACGCTATTCGATATAGTGGCTGCAGCTGGAGCTTGCTATTTGAACCTGGATATACGGGTAAATAGTGACGTTCGGGAGAGTTGGACTGCAAGGGGAGGGATAAAACGTGGCATCGACTTCGTATCGATTCATAATAGCTGATGATCATCCGCTTTTTCGTGGGGCTCTGCGCCAAACACTGGAAACGCAATACCCGCAAGCGGTGATTGAAGAGGCTGGTGCATTGGAGGATGTAACTGCCAATCTTGAGCAGGACGGAGACGTCGATCTAATCCTCCTGGATCTGACTATGCCGGGCATGCGTGGGTTTTCCGGATTGATGTACCTGCGTGCCCAATATTCAGGGGTCCCGGTGGTTGTTGTGTCGGCGAATGAAGATCCTCAGGCGATCCGGCGCGCGGTTGAATTCGGTGCATCTGGTTTCATTCCCAAATCTCACGGCATCGAGGTTATCCGGGAAGCTATTTCGGAAGTGATGTCAGGGAGCATGTGGACACCGCCAGATGTTGATCTATCAGCTGATGATGGCGCTGGAGATCTGGTGCAGCGATTGGCGACCCTTACGCCTCAGCAAGTTCGTGTTCTAATGATGCTGTCCGAAGGATTGTTGAACAAGCAGATTGCCTACGAATTGTCGGTGTCCGAGGCCACAGTCAAGGCGCATGTATCAGCCATTCTTCAGAAGTTGGGTGTGGAAAGCAGGACGCAGGCAGTTATCGCGGCATCAAAGATCGAAGCGGGGCAGTGGCAGTTAGGTGGTGAAACAGCCGAATCTGCATAGATTTCGCGTTAAAATCTGACAAATCGCGCAAGCGTCCTTTGCGGAAGTCGACGTAGAGTGAATTGAATAGAAGGGTTGTTACAAGTACGAGTTCCTTGTTGATTATTGGGAAATACTCAATCCGCATTGCCATTTTTACCGTAATTTCAGGGAATTCTTGTAGCCCTGAGCGTCGCGGCTAATTCCGCGTATTGGTAAAGTGAGTAAAAGCGGAGTTGAAATGCGTCTTCCTTTGCATTGGAAAACGGTCTTTCAGACGATCCTTGTGGCGATTTTTATGCCCGGGAAACAGATCTGGCATTCAGGCTGTGAGGATGGCGACAGAGCCTATTTCGCACAGACGACTCCGATAAGAGCTTTTCTGCTGGCATTTGGTTATCCGATCGTCGATGAGTATCTCGCACGGAAAATCAGAGCGGCACAAATCAGAGGCATTACCCGCCTTACGCCGTTCACGATCCTGTCTAATATCGTCAATGTTTTGGTGATTATTCCGATTTCGCTTCCGATTTTTCCGGCGTTCTATGTCTTCGCATGGGCTGCCGCATTGATTGGCGTGGTGTCCTATATGGGATGGCACTGGTTCAAGGGGCGTAGCAAAAGGATCGAAACGGTTTCCCGAAAGGCGCTTGCCAGTGCTGTCAAACATGCCACGGTTCTGAGTGTGTTTTGGTCTATGGTGCCAATTGCGGCCTTTGCCCATGGCGATACAAATCTGGTTTGGATTGCCTCCTGCATCACGATAGGCATGCTGTGTGCCGGTGGATTTGCCCTGGCAACCGTTCCTCATGCTGCATTTCGCTGGGTTGTCATTCTTTACTCTGCTTCGGTGATTTCACTTGTTGTTGGCGATGTCCCGCAAATCGGTCCACTTACATTCCTGCTGACCTGTTACGCACTCGTCATCATCGGAAGCACTGCATCGGCAGCGTGGCTGTTCGCATCGCATTTCCTTGTTGAAGGCGAGTTGGATCAACGCACGGAGTTGATTGCGCTTCTGTTGAATGAATTTGAGGAAAAGGAAAGTGACTGGCTTTGGGAAACCGACAGTGTTGGTCAGCTGAGAAACATTTCGGATCGTTTTCTGCACGCAAGTGGCCGCACTCAAAGGGCATTGCGATCGATGCGAATGATGGATCTTGCCTATACCGTAGAAGATAATGACGCGAGAGAAGCTGTTATAGAACTGCAGACAGTCTATTATGACGAGCAGCCGTTCCGGGACATCGTAATAGGGGTCGATGTAAACAGTGAAGTGCGGTGGTGGTCACTGGCGGGGCGACCGGTTTATGACCATCGTGGAAACTTCATGGGTTATCGTGGTGTTGCTTCGGATATAACCGAAACACGCCGTGCCAACGCGCTTATCGAGCATATGGCGGAACGTGACTTTCTGACTGGAATTGGCAATCGCAGCTGGTTTTTGAAACAAGCAGAAACGCTTCTTTCAGAACAACTTGAGAGTGGTCAGGAAACCCTGACACTGTTTTTGATCGACCTTGATAACTTCAAGGTTGTCAACGATACAAGCGGCCATCCTGCCGGTGACGAAGTGCTGAAGCAGGTCACCAGTCGCTTCAAGGCGATCAGTCAGGGGAAAACGATTTTGGCCCGGTTTGGCGGTGACGAGTTTGCCGCTCTCGGCCAGTTTGTCAGCGAGCAGGCCGCTGAAGTGTTTGCAGAAGGACTTGTCAACATTACTCGCAAGCCGTTCCGCATTGGCACGCGCGATTTTGCGATAGGTGCCACGGTCGGGTTTGCCCGAATTCGCAAAGACCGCGACACGGTCAGTGATCTGATGAGGAGATCAGATATAGCTCTTTACAAGGCCAAGGAGAGCGGTCGCGGCAGGGCGTTGGCATTTGAAAATGAGATGGAGCTGGAGGTCCGAGAGCGGCGGGAATTGGAATCCGATCTCCGTGAAGCCTTCGAATTCAACAAGCTGACTGTAGAATTTCAGCCGATTGTTGGAGCTCGCTCAGGGCAAGTTGTTTCCAGCGAAGTCCTGGTCCGGTGGATCCACCCTGAACGCGGTGATGTTTCGCCTGATGTATTCATCCCGATCGCAGAGCATGCCGGATTGATCTTGCCGCTTGGAAGTTGGGTTCTCAAGCATGCCTGTTCTGTTGCTGCTCAATGTCCTGATCTGCAAAGTATCGCAGTCAATCTGTCGCCGATCCAGTTCATGGACCCAAATCTCGTCGAGATGGTCAGCAGCATCCTGTCCGAGACCGGTTTTCCTGCAGATCGTCTGGTGTTGGAAATAACCGAATCCGTTTTCCTGAAGGACGTCGGTTCTGCTTCTCATAAACTGGAGCAGCTTCGGGATATGGGAATCCGGATTGCACTTGATGACTTCGGAACCGGTTACTCGTCCTTGTCCTATTTGCGCCAATACAAGTTCGACAAAATCAAAATCGACAAGTCTTTTGTTGACGAGATCGGCGAACGTAGCGACGGGTTGGCGATCATCTCAGCGGTTATAGCACTTGCTCATAACCTGGGTCTCGAAGTGACTGCTGAAGGTGTTGAGAGGCAATTCCAGGTAGACGCGTTGCGGACTCTCGGCTGTGACTCAATGCAGGGCTATTATTTTGGCAAGCCGGATCCCAATCCGCTGAAAATTACTCATATCAAAAAGAAAGACTGGGAAGACAGGGCACCCAGCACAGCACCGGAAAACCCAGGGGTTGCATCAGTCTCCTGAGTTGCTGACCTGATCGGTGCGGGGCTGTCATTCGGCGGCAGATTGACCCACCAGACATCGTCCCAAATGCGCCCGCAATGCCGCTGGTTTAAGAGGCTTGTTAAAGAACGTAATGTCTTTTTCACTGGCCTCAGCGCGCACTGCTCGACTGCGATCTGCAGTGATAAGAATAGCGGGAATATCGCGCCCGAATTTCCACCGAAGCTTCACGATAGCCTCAATTCCGGTACCGTGATCCAAATGGTAATCAGCCAGAATGACATCAGGTGTGTAACCTGCATCATTCAACATGGCGGCGGCCTGCGCGTCGTCGCATGCGGTGACGACCTTGCAATTCCAGTTTGTCAAAAGGTGACGCATACCACTGAGGATATCGGGTTCATTGTCAATCGCGACAACACACAATCCGTCGAGCTGGCCGACAACTGCAGGTGTTTGGACTTGCGGCTGCTGGTCCGGTAAGGCAGCAGAGCGGGGCAATTCGACAGAGAAACAGGATCCCTCGTTCAGTTTTGATCGAATTTCCACCTGATGGTTCAGAACATGGCTGATGCGCTCGACGATTGACAAGCCGAGCCCAAGACCTTTTGCAACGCGCATTCCGTCGTCCAACCGATGGAATTCCTGAAAAATCACCTTTTGTTTGGTCTTCGGAATACCCATGCCGGTATCATAGACTTCGACGAGAATTCGATTGCCTCCCTGGTGACGACACCCAACCAGAACACGGCCCTGCTGTGTATACTTGATGGCATTTGAAACCAGGTTCTGGAGAAGCCTGCGCAGCAAGCGCCGGTCTGTTCGCACCGAAACGGATGTATGGACGATGCGAAGCTCCAAACCTCTTTCCATGGCCACTGGCTGGAACTCCAATTCCAGACCGTGCAGCAATTCATCAAGGCGGAAAACTGTTGGCTCCGGTTTCAATGCCCCGGTATCTAGTCTGGAGATATCGAGCACAGCACCTAGAATATCTTCAACGGATTCAAGCGCTGACTCGACGTTTTCGACCAATGTGCCATTGTTGCCGCCCTTCAATTTATCGACCAAAACCGACGAATAAAGGCGCGCTGCGTTGAGTGGTTGCAAAATGTCGTGGCCTGCTGCTGCAAGAAAACGTGTTTTTCCAATATTGGCTTCTTCCGCAGCCCGAGTTGCCTCCACCAGGCGTTCGTTCACGTGGGTCAATTCTTCGGTGCGTTCCCGGACCCGCCGTTCCAGTGTTTCATTTGCCCGGGCCAACGCTTCTTCTGCGGCAACGCGCTCGGTAATGTCCGTGTAGGTAATCACGATGCCGCCATCCGGCATGGGGCTGATACGCGCCTCAAGAACAGTGCGACTTGACGCCATTCTCTCCTGAAACGTCTCCTGCAGGACAACCAGCCTTTCGATCCGGTCCGTGACTATTGCCTCGACCGGCCCGGAACCATACTCACCTCTTTCCGCGTTGCATCGGAGAATTGCATCAAGCGTCGTTCCGACCTGACCATATTCGGGAGGCAATACAAGGAGGTCTCGGAATTGGCGGTTCCAGCAGATAAGCCTCAGGTCCCGGTCAAACACACCAATGCCTTGCCGAACCTGATTGAGGGCCGTTTGCAACAGATCCCGATTGTGCTGGATGGCCATTGAGGCGTCATCGAGAAGTTTAACAGCACCTTTTGTAGAGGGGTCATGCCGTTTGAGCATGAGTGTGAGAACAAGACGTGAGGACGCTGCGCCAATCGCACTGGCCAGCAATTGTTCCGAGAACCTGAGAAGATTGGCATCGGCTTCCGTGTTCAGGTCAAGCTGGATGCCGCGTTCACGCGCAAACCGGTCGAATGACCGTCCTGTTCGCTCTTCACCGAGATAACGGGCGACGGTAATCTGCAGGTCCCCTGCTGTTACCGATGTCCGCCAGTAACGTAAACTGGGTGAGGGTGTGAATTCCACTGGGACAAAAACATTGGCCTGAAGTGTTTCTGACGGAAGCGGTGCCCGAAAAAAGGAACCGACCACAAATAGTACGACATTGACGCTCAGGCTCCAGACAGTTCCGTGAATAAAGGGGTCAGCTTCGATTCCCAGCAATGACTGCGGGTTTAGGAAATCAATTCCGAATGGTCCGGTCATCAGGATGGCATCGGATATCAGGCCAGATTGAGCAAATGTCGGCAGCAGCAGCGTATAACCCCAGATCAGAAAGCCGCCACTCAGTCCGGCCAATGCGCCCAAGGCGGTTGCTCGCCGCCAAAGCAGGGCTCCAAAAAAAGCTGGCGCAAATTGGGCAATTGCCGCGAAAGAGAGCAGGCCAATGGAGACAAGAGCCGCTGTGTCGCCCGCCACGTCATAATAGGCATACGCCAGAACCAGAATTCCGAATATCGCAAGCCGCCGGATTGTCAGCAGTCGGCGGCTCATGTCGCGGCCACCAGAATTGATCAAATCATCTTCGCTGTGCCGTCGCAGCAGAAGCGGAACAACAATATCGTTCGAGATCATGATCGCCAGAGCGACAGTCGCCACAATCACCATGGCAGTTGCAGCCGAAAGCCCGCCAATGAAAACAAACAGCGCCAGCATTGGCTCACCTGCATCCATCGGCAAAGCGAGGACGAAAGTGTCCGGATTGATGTCCTGGCCAAATCGGAGCATGCCAGCAGCGGCAATCGGAATCACAAACAGATTGATCAGAACCAGATAGACAGGGAACATCCAGCTGGCGCGCCGCAGTTCTGACGGTGAATTGTTCTCCGTGACCGTCACATGAAACTGTCGCGGGAGCAGCAAAACGGCGAATGCCGACAGGGTGGACATGATCACCCAGTTGCTGACATTCATCGGTTGTTCGAAAACGGCCGACACTTCCGGAGCTTCCGAAATTGCGCGAACCAGATCAATTGGCCCATCAAAAAGCGTGAACGTGACCCAAAACCCGACAGCAAGGAATGCAGCGAGTTTGACGACCGCTTCAGCTGCAATCGCCAGCATCAGGCCTTCCTGATGCTCGGTCGCGTCAATATGGCGGGTACCAAATGCCCAACTGAAGATGGCCATTCCCAGTGCGATCAACAATGTAATGTCGTCGAACACCGGCGCGAGGACGTCACCTGGTGAAATGAGCGGGCCGACCATTGTCGTGATCGATATGGAAACAGCCTTGAGCTGTAACGCGATGTAGGGAATGACACCGATCACTGCAATGAGTGTTGCCAAGGCCGCGACCGATTGGCTTTTGCCATACCGCGCACCGATAAAATCGGCAATCGACGTTATGCTTTCCGCTTTGGAGATGCGAATGATCCGGCGAAGTAATGGATAACCGAGCGCGAATACCAGCAAGGGACCGATATAAATGGTCAGGAATTCAGCGCCGCTGCGGCTCGCATTGCCGACCGATCCGAAGAAGGTCCATGAGGTACAATAAACGGACAAGGAGAGCGCATAGATAAGCGGGCGCCCACCAGGCCGGGGGCCGGATCGGCGGGTCATTCGGTCGCCGTAGCTGGCGATCGCGAACAAAAACAGGATGTAGGCCATCGCGGCCAATATGACGAACCATCCTTGCAGCATGGTCTGGCGAACGTCCTCCGGGGCGTGTACTCGCAGTCATAGCCATATTTTGGCCAGTCATGCCGAATTTCGGCAAGGCCTGTACTGCATTTATTGAAGATCCGACCATAGCTGGTTCGCGATGTCTATTCGCCTTGCGTCCAAGACAAAAAACTCTGTTGAAATCAACGCTTCAAAGGACCGACGATTGATCGTTATTTGTGAAGTTCGCTTCACAGGCTTTGATGCATAATTTGCGAAAAATACAGCTATGGTGTGGTGCAAACCGCTGAACATAAGGACGACATGGTGACTTCCCTGATCGATAGCTTGAGCCCTGAGGCGCGAAATTCTCCGGAAAGTGGCATTGTTGAGGTGTTTAATGCCGGTCGGGAGCGTGATGACCTTATACCGCTTTGGGCAGGCGAAGGGGACCTGAAGACACCGGACTTCATCTGTAATGCAGCCAAGGCTTCCCTTGATCGGGGCGAGACTTTCTACACCTACCAACGCGGTATTCCGCCATTGCGGGACGCGCTGGCAGCGTATCACGAGGACCTTTATGGCAAACCGTTCTCCGCGGAGCGGTTCTTCGTCACCGGATCCGGAATGCAGGCAATCCAGTTGGCGGTTCAGGCGGTCGCCAGTTCTGGAAGTGAGGTAATCGTCCCGACACCCGCTTGGCCGAATATCACTGCAGCTGTCGAAGTCCGGGGTGCCACAGCCGTATCCGTTCCGATGAAAGAGAGCAGCGCAGGTTGGGAGTTGGATGTCGCGGATCTCGAAGCTGCCATAACACCGCGAACCTCGGCAATATTTCTGAACTCACCCTGCAATCCGACTGGCTGGGTCGCGAACGAGACTCTGGTGAAGGAGATTCTGTCTCTCGCGCGCCGACACAAGTTATGGATCATAGCTGACGAGATTTATGCGCTGTTCTATTATGGAGACGGTCGCAGGGCGCCGTCATTTTACGATATCGCAGAAGATGATGACCGGATAATTTTTGTGAACACCATGTCGAAAAACTGGGCAATGACAGGGTGGCGGATTGGTTGGCTGTCTGCACCGCCGGAACTTGGGCAGGTTATCGAAAACCTGATCCAGTATTCGACATCCGGTGTCCCGACGTTTTCTCAACACGCTGCACTGGCAGCTCTGACCGAAGGGCAGGCGTTTCTGGATCAACAGATTTTCCGTGCGCGGGAAGGTCTGGACTGTGTGGTCAAGGGGTTGTCGGCCATCGACCGTGTCAAACTGGTCGCTCCGAAAGGTGCGTTTTATCTGTTTTTTGGGATAGAAGGTGTGACAGATACGCGCCAATTCGCGCTTGATCTGGTCAGAAAGACCGGTGTCGGACTTGCGCCAGGAACAGCGTTTGGCCGTGGCGGCGAAAACTATCTTCGGCTTTGTTTTGCAAGGCGAAAAGACCATCTTGAAGAAGCCATTCATAGAATTAGCGCTTGGTTGCCAACCTATTAGTACAATGGCGGGTTGCTGGACTACGTGAATGTCCGTATACCTTGAGTGGGGACTGTTCCATTTGGGTGTTGGGATGAAGCACGAGGGTACAATAGACAAGTTGGACGAAGCTGCAGCTGTATCTGAAGCTCGTCTGGCAAGTGTCTTCGATACAGCTGCTGATGGTATTGTAGTCATTAACGACCGATGCCAGATCCTTGCGTTTAACAAGGCCTGCGAGCGTCTTTTCGGCTATGAAGCGTCCGAGTTGCTTGGTGGTAATGTCAAGCAGATCATGCCGCAGAATTATGCGGAAGCTCATGATGAGTATGTCGACAATTATCTGACTACAGGTAAGAAGAAAATCATCGGTATTGGACGCGAAGTTCAGGCCCGTCACAAAGACGGAACAGTATTTCCGGTCGAACTCTCCGTTGGTGATGCCGGTATACCGCACGGGCGCCAATTCATTGGAATCCTGCGGGATCTTCGGCCTCGCAAACAGATGGAAGACCGTCTGGCCAAAACGCAGGCGCAGCTTCTTCATGTAACCCGCATCAGTGCGCTTGATGAAATGGGTGCAGCCATTGCGCATGAACTTAATCAGCCGCTGACAGCGGTGCTTTTATATCTACAGTCCGTTTCCAGAAAAGCCTCTTCAGACAATAGCCTTGATCCGCTAGTTGTGGATGTCATCGGCAAGGCAGTGCGGGAGGCAGAGCGCGCCAGCGAAATCATACAGCGCATGCGCCAGCTGGTCGAAAAGAAAGCGCCGGAGCGCCAATCTATCGATGTTCTGGATTTGGTGAATGCCTGTATTGAAATGGCGGAGTTGGGTCACGGCGAGGGATCTGCATTCCTGACTTCAGATGTTGAAGACGATCTGCCACCTCTGCAGGCCGATCCAGTTCAGATCCGCCAGATCCTGATTAATCTGATCCGCAATGCGCGCGAAGCTGTGGCCAATCAAGAGGAGAAGCGGGTGACATTGTCTGTTCGGCGCGGGCCAGCCTGCCTGGAGTTTCGAATTCAGGACAACGGTCCAGGCGTTCCTACAGAGATTGTCGATGAACTCTTCCGGGCATTCACTGGTGCAAAACACAAGGGTGTTGGCCTTGGATTGGCAATTTCGCGTTCGATCGCTCAAAATCATGGTGGCGATCTAAGGCTGGAAAAGAGAAACCTCAGTAGTGGCGCTTCCTTTTTGCTTACACTTCCCGTTGATGTGATAAATGAAACTAGGTCCGAAGACTAGAATCGCTCCGATTGTATGAATACAGGCAAGGATAAATTAAAAATGAAAGCAGATGCAGAGGCCATTTACATCGTTGATGACGACCCTGCAGTGCGTGATGCCTTGTCAGTTTTGTTCAACATGGAAGGTTATGTAGTTGAGTCTTTTTCTGATGGCGATGCTTTCATAACATCTGCAAGCAAATCTGTTCCGGCATGTGTCATGCTGGACGTTCATATGCCGGGCCGCTCGGGCATTGAGATACTGAAGGCATTGAACGCTGAGCATTATCCAGCTCCGATCTTCATTATTTCCGGCCAGGGCGATATTCCGATGGCGGTTGAAGCGATCCGCAACGGAGCCTTTGACTTCATCGAGAAGCCGTTTTCTGCAGAAACGGTTCTGGAACGTGTTCGCGAGAGTATCGCTGCCATGAAGCAGCGAAAAGATCCGGATGACACGCAGGTTTTTCAAGGCGCCGAATTGCTGACGCGCCGGGAATTGGAAGTTCTCAAGGAAATTACCGATGGCGCGTCCAACAAGGAAGCCGGCCGCTCACTTGGTATCAGTCCTCGGACAGTAGAAGTTCACAGAGCCCGGATTATGGAAAAGCTTGGTGCCCGAAACGCAGCAGATTTGGTGCGAATCGTGTTAGGTCGCGCCTAAAAAGTACCACTGAGACTTCCGGGCAGTAAGGAAACATACTGACCGGGACAGCCGACAAGTATTTCTACTATTAGGTAGTCCTGCGTACTTTAATTGGACAAAAGGTCGCGTATTTGTATCTGATGGCATCAGCAATAAGGCTAATGCAATAAGGTAGAACATCGTGGTTGTACACATTGTGGAAGATGACGCGGCAGTAGCCGACGCTCTGGCCATGGCTATAGAGCACTTGGATCATCTCTCCAAAACATACACTGACGGTGAAACCTTTTTGGCTCAAGGGCCCGTATCCGGGACGGATATGGTTATTCTTGACCTCGGGTTGCCGGGTATGAGTGGTATAGAAGTCGCTCAGTATCTCAACACGTTGCGATGCCCTCCGAAAGTGATTGCGATCTCGGGCAAATCCTACACACGATTGCAGCATCACCTAAAAAAACTGCCCAGTCTTACCGTGCTCAGAAAGCCACTGTCGATAGATACGCTAGCTGCAGCAATGGCTTAAGACGACTGCGTCCAATTACCTCATATGTAGTTCCTCTTACGCAGTCGACCGAATTTTTTCAACGATCACAACTGGCTAGTGTGCCTTCAGCAAAGCAGAAAGCGTCGGACGGGGCGCTTTGAAGCGGTAAGCATCTTTCTGAAAGGTCCATTGGGGCCATCCAGATTTCCAGGATCGACCGTTGTCTTTGTTAACTGTTGCCGTGCCGAGTGCACGAAGGAGGGACAGATGGCATACTACGACGCAGGCATTTCCAGCCAGGGCTCCAGAACGAGACTTAACGGAGCGCCAATTTGCGTTCCCAATAAATCTTCATTTGCAGATTTTGGTGGCAAATCCACGCAATTCGATACGCATGCAGTCATCTACTACGAAGGTGACCCAGCAAAGCGGCTGTATGAGTTGGTCGCCGGTACTGTGATGCTCTACAAACTATTGCCTGATGGACGTCGGCAAGTTGTGGAAGTTTTGCGTCCAGGTGACATCTTCGGACTTTCCGCTGAAGACGAATATGACTGCACTGCGGAATCTCTGACTGTTGCTGAAGTTCACGAAATCGACTTGAAACAGGTCGACCGCTCTCCAGAGCTCCAGCTGACCCTTACCAAGTGTTTGTCCAGTCAAATGGGTGTCTTGCATGAACATGCGGTTCTTCTCGGACGTAAATCCGCTGTTGAGCGCGTGGCCAGTTTTCTGATGCATCTTGTGCCGCATCGCGGTGGTGTTGGCTGCCCCGGACCGGATGATGACGCCAATGACGGATACGATCTGCAGCTGCATATGACCCGGCAGGAAATCGCTGATTATCTTGGCCTGACTATTGAAACAGTTAGCCGTGTTGTATCGGATCTTAAGCGCCGCGGTGTCATCCGTGTTGATCGTGCAGACAAGATCCATCTCAACAGGATTTGCGGTCTTTGCCAGATCACTGGCATGCATTGATAAGAAATTCCTCCCTGAACTTCATTATGGCCGACGATTTCGTCGGCCATTTTTTTTCTCTGCTCAGATTGCGGCGGAGTGCCGGGCTTTCCCGGTTTCCTGGCTGTCTGCCAGATAAGCGTCAAAGGCTGCTGCAGCGAGGCGGACATAAGGCCGACCGGCTTCTGTGACGACCACTTTGGTGTTGTCATTGCTGCTGCGGTGAACCTGAACCAGCCCATCTGCGGCCAGTTCGTCAAGCGACGTCAAGGAACCGTCGAGTTCCGACAGATCCATATCAAAAGAATGGCAGATCTGGTTCAGGTCGCAGACATAATTGGTCATCAGCTCTTCAATGATCCGGCCGCGCATCCGGTCATCTGGCGACAACGCAAGCCCTTTGGAGACGGGCAGGTCTCCCGCTTCAATGCTGCGAGTCCAGTTCCCGACGTCAGGCAGGTTCTGAATAAATCCACCAGTGACCTTGCCAATGGAAGAGACGCCGAACCCGACGAGTTGATCGCCTTGATCGGTCGTATAGCCTTGAAAGTTCCGCTTCAATGAGCCATCTGCCAGGGCGATTGCCATGCTGTCATCCGGCCGTGCAAAATGATCCAGGCCAATGGCGACATATCCGGCATCGAGAAGATCTTTGCGCGCAAGGTCAGCAAGTGCGATCCGTTCAGCTGCGGAGGGCAGCGAAGCTTCATCAATCAAGCGTTGATGTTTGCGCATCCAGGGCACATGAGCATATCCGAACAGTGCAATGCGCCCGGGATTGAGCGACAAGGTTTTTGTGACTGTGTCACGTATGGTTTGTTCGCTTTGACCGGGAAGTCCGTACATCAGATCGAAATTGAGCGCATTCAAACCGGCTGCACGCAGATACTCAGTTGCCTTTGCGACGACGTCATAAGGCTGGACACGACCGATGGCTTTCTGGACGTCGAGATCGAAATCCTGAACACCCAAGCTTGCGCGATTCACTCCAGCTATCGCCAAGGTCTCGGCCAGCGCTTTGGTCACCAGTCTTGGATCAAGCTCGATCGCATGTTCCATGTCCGGTGCGAAGTCGAACCGACTGCGCAGCAAGGCACTTAGATCAATCAGGCTCTGATGCGGCAATAGGCTCGGCGTACCGCCGCCCCAATGAATGTGCCGGACTTGGCCAGCGTTTTGGAGATGGCCAGCTGTCAGCTCGATTTCCTGCAAGAGGGTCTTGCCATAGGCCTCGAGCGGAGCATCCTGTCGTGTCGCCTTGGTATGACACCCGCAATAGTGACATATCTCACGGCAATAGGGCACGTGAAGATAGAGAGACAGCGTTTCATCAGGTCCGATGGCTTCGAGCCAGCTCGAATATGTCTTCGCCGTAACACCGTCATTAAAATGCGGTGCAGTCGGATAACTGGTGTAACGCGGCACATTGCGCATTGCGTAGGAGAGCGTATCAATAGTCATGCGCCATATATCAAGCTTGCGTCTGGGAATCGCCTTGATATTGCTCAAGGGAGCCACGAGTGTTTTTAAGAAGCCTTTCCGGCGCGCGCTCAAAGGCGATGCTTTTTCATATTGATTGGCACAATCAATCATGAAAGGCGCGGAAGAACTGACTACAGAGGTACTGGTTCCAACAGACAAAATGGCCGTTTATGACTTTCTTTCCTGCTGATGACACTATTTGGCGGTTGCCTGTCACGCTTGCAATCGCAGCATTAGGTGGGTGGATTTTCGAGTATTTCGGTCTGCCGGCTGGCTGGCTCTCCGGGGCGATGGTCTTTACCGCCGTTGCTACCTTGTCCGGTGTGAAAACGATCATGCCGAACAAACTACGGGACGGGCTCTTTGTTCTTCTGGGCATATCCATGGGTGCTGGTGTTCGCCCGGAGGTCATAGACCGTGTTGGTGAGTGGCCGGTCTCGATGGCCATGTTGCTGATCGTTGTCATCAGCGTTACGGCAGCTGGCTACGCTGTACTGAAATATGCTGCCAACTGGCCCAAAGAGACCGCATTCTTTAGTGCAATTCCGGGAACACTTTCCTATGTGATCGCCTTGGCTTCTGAACGACAGGCCGATCTGCCCCGCATTGCGTCAACCCAGTCGGTCAGGCTTCTCATTCTTGTTGCTCTTCTGCCCTTTGCGGTCATGTCCACCAGCGACAACGGTGTGTTGCCTAATGCTGCTGTGTTGCAGTCCAGGTTATGGGATTTTTTGATTGGAGTTCCGCTTTGCATTATTGCCAGCTTGTTAGCTGTGAAAATGCGGATCCCCGGAGGCTGGATGACCGGCGCGTTCCTGATGAGCGCAGCGCTAAATGCATCCGGTGTGATCACTCTCATTTTGCCCGACTTTATCTTGTTGCTGTGTTTCATCGCAATGGGAGCATTAATCGGCTGCCGTTTTAACGAGATGAGCCTGCGTGAATTTGCGGGCGTTCTGGGAGCCTCACTGGCAGCCTTTGCTGCCGCCTTTACGACAGCGTTTCTGGGCGCGCTGTTGGTCGCCCATCTCATAGACATTCCCTTTGGCCAGGCTTTGTTGGCCTATGCACCAGGTGGTCTGGAAGTCATGACATTGTTGGCATTCATGCTGGACCTTGATCCGGCTTTTGTTGCTGCCCATCAGATCGTCAGATTCACCGGTATGGTGCTTTTGCTTCCCTTGGTTACGGGACTCGTTCTCGGGCGCAAGTAACGCATCTGGCTCGGTCAACCAGCGGTGTCATGTTCCAGGAATTGTCCGGTGTTGGGCCCCTGCGCGAGAAATCCGGGCAGTTTCGGCAAGCGGTGACGAATTTGCTTGTGATGCTTGGCTTTTTCGATCCACCATACGTAGCGTTATGTGACGACTGCGATTCAAAGCGACAATCTGCCTTGATCTTCTTCTATGGGAGTGGTGCGTTTGTTGATATGAATCAAAGCGTGGACACACGAGCCATGGTCTTGCTCATGGTTATCGTTGGCACCTTGTAACGATTCTAATGACTGGGGCGCTAGAAATGGCACAAAATAAGACCGGATTGGTCTCGCTCGAGGAAGGCGGCTTCGCTATCTTCCTTGTGTTGCTTGCATTCCTCTGCCTGATTGTGGCGGGTAAGACCTTTGATCAGGTCATGGCATTTCATGCTGGTATCGGCGCATTATTCGCCGCTGTCGGTGTGTTTTACATCTTCAAAAATTACTTCGATGACGGTGGGCAGGTAATTCCGCAGGAAATCGATGGCAAACCCAACTACAATATGGGTCCGGTAAAGTTCGGTTCAATCGCCGCAATGTTCTGGGGCATTGCCGGTTTTACCGTCGGCCTGATAATTGCGCTTCAGTTGGCCTGGCCCGCATTGAATTTCGACCTACCATGGACGAATTTCGGCCGCTTGCGCCCCTTGCACACTTCGGCGGTGATCTTTGCCTTTGGCGGAAACGTTCTGCTGGCAACATCTATGTATGTGGTCCAGCGGACATGCCGCGCCCGTATGCCGGGTAAGATCCTGCCCTGGTTTGTGATCCTTGGTTACAATGCGTTTATCGTTATTGCCGGTACCGGATACCTGCTCGGTGTCACACAGAGTAAAGAATATGCAGAACCGGAATGGTATGCTGATCTTTGGTTGACCGTTGTATGGGTCATGTATCTGTTTCTGTTCCTGGGTACGCTCTGGAAACGGAAAGAGCCGCACATCTATGTGGCCAACTGGTTCTATCTGGCGTTTATCGTCACGATTGCCATGCTGCACATCACCAACAACCTGACGATTCCGGTGTCGATGTATTCGACCAAGTCCTACATCGTCTGGGCAGGTGTTCAGGATGCCATGGTTCAGTGGTGGTATGGCCACAACGCTGTGGGCTTCTTCCTGACAGCTGGCTTCCTCGCCATCATGTACTACTTCATCCCGAAACGTGCCGAGCGGCCGGTCTATTCGTACCGCCTGTCCATCGTGCACTTCTGGGCACTGATCTTCCTGTACATCTGGGCAGGCCCGCACCATTTGCACTACACTGCCTTGCCGCAGTGGGCTTCAACGCTCGGCGCTACCTTCTCGATCATCCTGTGGATGCCATCGTGGGGCGGCATGATCAACGGTCTGATGACGCTGTCCGGCGCATGGGACAAGCTGAGAACCGATCCGGTTCTGCGCATGATGGTTGTGTCCGTTGCCTTCTACGGCATGTCCACCTTTGAGGGCCCTTTGATGAGCCTGCGCTCGGTCAACTCCCTGTCGCATTACACCGACTGGACAATCGGCCACGTGCATTCCGGTGCTCTTGGTTGGGTGGGATACATCTCCTTCGGCGCGCTCTACTGCCTGATTCCGTGGCTGTGGAACAAGAAGAACCTGTATTCACTGAAGCTGGTGAACTGGCACTTCTGGCTGTCGACACTGGGGATCGTTCTCTACATCACCGCGATGTGGGTTTCGGGTATCATGCAGGGCCTGATGTGGCGTGCGTATGATAGCCTCGGCTTCCTGGAGTATTCATTCGTGGAAACAGTCGAAGCGATGCATCCGTTCTACATCATCCGTGCTCTCGGCGGTGCGCTCTTCGTGCTCGGCGCCCTGATCATGGCCTACAATCTCTGGATGACCATCCGTCACGGCGAGGCTGAAGAAGCTGAAGCCACACCGGCTGGCTCTCTGGCTGCAGCAGAATAAGGGAGGGATAACAATGTCTGTTTGGAACAAACACCAAATCTTTGAAAAGAACTCCTTCGTTCTGCTCATCGGTATTCTGGTTGCAGTCTCGATTGGTGGTCTTGTTGAGATCGCTCCGCTTTTCTACCTGAAAAGCACGATCGAGAAGACTGAGGGAATGCGTCCCTACACGCCGTTGGAATTGGCCGGTCGCGATATCTACATCCGTGAAGGCTGTTATCTGTGTCATTCGCAGATGATCCGCCCGATGCGCGATGAGTTGGAGCGCTATGGTCACTTCTCTCTCGCGGCGGAGTCCATGTACGACCATCCGTTCCAGTGGGGTTCAAAGCGGACCGGGCCTGATTTGGCACGTGTCGGCGGCAAATACTCCGACGAATGGCATGTTGAGCATCTGGTTGATCCGCGTTCTCTGGTTCCGGCTTCCATCATGCCCGGATATCCATTCCTGGCTGAAAACAGGCTCAGCACGCGGGACACAAAATCAGCCCTGACCGTGAACACGATTATCGGTGTGCCTTACACGGACGACCAGGTCGAGAATGCAGCCTCAGATCTGAGAGGACAAGCTTCGCCGGATACGGATGCAGCTTATGCCTTCGAAGAGCGGTACCCGACTGCATTGATCCGCGACTTTGACGGAAACCCGCGTGAAGTCACCGAGATGGATGCGTTGGTCGCCTATCTTCAGGTACTTGGCACAATGGTCGATTTCTCGATCTACGATGACAAAGCAAACCTGAGGTAAGTGCGATGAATGAAACGTACACCGCTGTTGCAGGCTTCGCACAGACTTGGGGTCTACTCTACTTCATGATCCTGTTTGGCATCGTGCTGGCTTACGTTTTGTGGCCGAAGAACCGGAAAAAGTTCGACGATGCGGCCCAGATCCCGTTTCGGGAGGATTGATACATGGCAGATTCACACAAAAAGGACGTCGACCAATTCACCGGGGTCGAAACAACCGGCCACGAATGGGACGGATTGAAGGAACTCAACAATCCGTTGCCGAGGTGGTGGCTGTATTCTTTCTATGCGTGCACTCTCTGGGCAGTTGTTTACTGGGTGCTTTATCCTGCTTGGCCATTGCTCAACGGCTATACACAAGGTGTGCTTGGATCCAATCAAAGGGCTGAGGCTCTTGTTGCATTGGAGCAGGGCGTTGCTGATCGGTCCCAGTTTGCAGACAAGGTAGTTGCCTCCTCCCTGGAAGACATTTCCAAGGATCAGGAGTTGTTGCAGTTTGCATTGGCGAACGGCAAGGCGGCGTTTGGTGACAACTGTGCGCCATGTCATGGCTCCGGCGGTACAGGTGCTGAAGGCTATCCGAACCTTCAGGATGATACCTGGATCTGGGGTGGTACTCTGGACGACATCCACACGACGCTTCTCTATGGCATCCGCTCTGACCATGATGATGCCCGGATCGGTGATATGCCGTCCTTTGGTGCTGATGAGTTGCTTGAACGCGATGAAATCAACCAGGTGTCCAACTATGTCGCTTCACGCGTTGGTCTGGAAGCTGAAGATGGCGTTGATCTTGAAGCTGGACAAACACTCTATGTCGACAACTGCGCAGCCTGCCATGGTGATAACCTGGAAGGTATTCAGGAAGTCGGCGCGCCGAGCCTGATCTCTGCCAATTATGTCTATGGCAAGTCTCTCGAGGACATTAAGGCGCAGGTGATCAATGCCCGGAACGGTGTTATGCCGGCATGGACCGATCGCCTGGATCCGGCAACAGTCAAGTCTTTGACTGTTTATGTTCACTCCTTCGGCGGTGGCGAGTAACCGGACAAAAGGACGCTGAATATGCGTCACAAAATCTGACGAATTGATCCGGCGCAAAGTGAGATGTTTTGCGCCGGATTATTTTTCACAAAGTGCTCCTGTTGGAGCATATTTATGAAGTTGATGATCCTATTGGGGCAGGGTCGCGTTTAAAAGGACGGACGGCATGTCTTCGGACTCCGAAACGCAAGAGAGCGGCCACCCTGAAGAGTGGTTTACCTCAGCCAAAAAAATCTACCCTATGGCAACCCACGGTCTGTTTCGCCGGATAAAGTGGACATTGCTCTTCATCACACTCGGCATCTATTATTTTCTGCCCTTTATTCGCTTTGATCGAGGCCCAAATGCGCCAGATCAAGCTGTTCTCATCGATATGGAGCGGAAACGAGCCTACTTCTTTTACATCGAGATCTGGCCGCAGGAGGTCTATTACCTCACCGGACTCTTGATCATTGCAGCCGTTGCACTGTTTCTGATGAACGCAGTGGCCGGACGGATTTGGTGTGGCTACCTGTGCCCCCAAACCGTGTGGACAGACCTCTTCATGTGGGTTGAGCGCAAGGTCGAGGGAGATCGCCGCGAACGTATTGTCCTCGACAAGCAGCCCTGGTCAGCTGGGAAGCTTGGCAAGCGCGCGACAAAACATTTCTTCTGGCTGATGATCGCCTGGTGGACCGGAGGTGCGTGGGTTCTCTACTTCAATGACGCGCCCACACTGGTTTTGCAGTTGTTGACCTTCCAGGCGCCAATGATCGCCTATATCTGGATTGGTATTCTCACAGCGACCACCTATTTGCTGGCCGGTTTCATGCGTGAGCAGGTCTGTATCTACATGTGCCCCTGGCCACGTATTCAGGCGGCGTTGACAGACGAAAAAGCGTTGAATGTCACCTACCGCTGGGACCGAGGCGAGCCGCGTGGATCTCTGAAGCAAAACAAGAAGTTGGAGGCTGATGGAGAGCCTGCAGGTGACTGCATTGATTGCTTTCAGTGTTTCCAGGTTTGCCCGACAGGTGTCGATATCCGAAAAGGCATGCAGCTGGATTGTATTCAATGTGGCCTGTGTATTGATGCCTGTGACAACATCATGACCAAGGTTGGCAAACCGACAGGCCTGATTGCATACGATACGGATGAGAACATCGAACGCAGGGTCGAGGGCAAGGAACCTGTCTACGAAATCGTTCGTGTTCGGACTGTTGTCTATGCTGCTGTCATCGTCCTCGTTGGTTTGATCATGTTGTTCACACTGCTGAACCGTGATTTTGCGAATGTCAGTGTTTTGCACGATCGTAATCCGGTATTTGTAGAACAATCCGATGGGACCGTGCGAAACGGCTACTCGGTTCGGCTATCCAACAAACGACAACACCAACGCAGCTTCATGTTACATATCGAAGGCATGCCGCCGAATACAAAAGTCGAAGCGGTGGGCGTTGAAGCCACGTTTGCCGAGCGACCGATTATTGGTGTTGGTCCTGACACGACCCGCGAAGTGCGGATTTTGGTGACAACTCCGCCTTGGGTGAAGATGCCACGCAGCACTGACGTGACGTTCCGGATAACAGACAGTGTTATGGGTGAAGTCGTTACTGCCCAGGACACGTTCAAAGCGCCTGGCAAGCCGTGAGGATTGGTGAATGACAATGGTTCAAGCGAACATGAAAGATCCAAAGGCGATTACCGGGAAGACGGTTCTGGTCTGGTTAATTGGGTTTTTCGCAGTGATCTTCGCTGCAAATGCGGTTTTCCTCTATCTGGCGCTCGGCTCGTTTCCAGGTGTCGTCGTGGAAAGCTCTTATGAAGCCGGTCAATCCTATAATAAGGAAATTGCCGCAGCCAAAACCCAGGCTGCCTTGAACTGGCAGGTGGCAAGCGAGCTCACACGAGCTGGCGAAAACGGCGGAAATCTTCTGGTTGTCGCCAAGGATGCCGATAGTACACCGCTCTATGGCGTTGATATCCAGGCAACATTGAAACATCCCGCACATGAAAATGCAGACATTGAAATTGTTTTGCAGGCTGACGGCGGTGGTCGTTACACGTCCGAGATAACGGATCTTCCCGTCGGCAACTGGAATTTGGTTCTGGAAATCGTTCAGGATGGCGAGCGCAAGTTCCGATCTGAAAACCGGGTCTTTGTGAAAGACTGAGGTGGCGTCCGTGACGGTTCATCAGCGCGATTGGCAGGCTTTTGTCACTCCTGCGAAAGACGGTGAGGTTCATATGGACCTCGCTGTCGACGGTATTACCTGTGCGGCCTGCATGGGCGAAATCGAGCGCGGCTTAAAACGTTTGCCTGGAATTCGGACAGCACGGGTAAATCTGACCAGCCAGCGGCTGGCCGTTGACTGGGTCGAAGACCAGACCGGAGCTGATGAAATCGTCGCGGAACTGACCCGCCTCGGTTACACAGCACACCCGTTTGATCCTGCAAGTCAAAAGGATCGTCAGGACAGGACCGGAAAGCAACTCCTGCGATGCCTTGCGGTCGCCGGATTTGCGGGCATGAACATCATGTTGTTGTCTGTTTCTGTGTGGTCAGGCAACGCAACAGATATTACGCCTGAAACCCGCGATTTCTTCCACTGGCTTTCAGCGCTGATTGCACTGCCGACCGTCGCATATTCCGGCAGGCCATTTTTCAAAAGTGCTTTCAACGCGCTGTCCGCTGGACGACTGAACATGGACGTTCCGATCGTTATCGGCGTATCGATGGCTGTTGCTTTGTCTGTCGTGCAGACAATTCAGCATCACCACCACGCCTATTTCGAATCAGCGGTCATGCTTTTGTTCTTTCTGCTGATAGGCCGATACCTCGACCACAACATGCGTGGTCGTACAAGATCTTTTGCAGAAAACATCGCAGCCCTCAAAGCTGAAGTGGCAGCGCGTATCAATTCAGACGGCAGTGTGCGCGAAGTGCCATTGTCAAAGATTGTCACTGGTGATCTGGTTCTGGTTTCTGCCGGGGAACGCGTTCCGGTTGACGGTGTCGTCGAAAGCGGAATTTCGGAAATTGACCAGAGCCTGGTGACCGGTGAGAGCATCCTTGTACCTGTCAAACCGGGACAGCGCGTTTATGCCGGTACCCTGAACGGGGCAGGGTCACTTCAAATAGGCGTTGAAGCAGCGTCGGGCGCAACGCTTCTTGATGAAGTCAATCGCTTGCTGGAGGCCGCCTCTCAGGCGAAATCCAAATATGTTCGCATCGCTGACAGGGCTGCGCGCCTTTACGCACCACTTGTCCATGGCGCGGCAGGATTGACATTCTTGGGGTGGTTGCTCGTCGGTCTTGATTGGCAGCCTGCATTGGTCATTGCCATATCCGTATTGATTATCACCTGCCCTTGCGCACTGGGTCTGGCTGTTCCTGCGGTTCAGGTTGTCGCATCGGGACAATTGTTCAATTCGGGTGTGTTGTTGAATTCCGGCGACGCAATCGAGCGGCTGTCGGACATCGACACGATCCTTTTTGACAAGACGGGCACGTTGACGCTTTCAGATCCTGAACTCTGCGGTGATATCATTGTGTCCGATGAAGACATCGTACTGGCTGGCCGTCTGGCTCTGGCAAGCAGGCATCCGCTATCAACGGCGCTTGTCAAAGCAACTGGAGCAATTGTTCCCCTTGCAGATGTTAAGGAAGTCTCAGGGGCAGGACTTGAAACCAGAATCGGCGGCACGGGCCTTCGATTGGGGAGCCCGCTTTTCTGTGGTGCTCTCCCTGAGGAGATTGATCAGAAACTGATCGATAACCCGGGAGCATCACTGCTGGCAATCCGATTTGGGGATCATCCAGTGCGTTTGTTGGCATTCCGACAACGCCTCCGCCCGGATGCAAAAGGTGTCATTGAGCATCTCAAAGCCGAAGGTTACGTGCTCGAAATCCTGTCTGGTGATACTAGGCCTTCGGTTGCAGCTTGCGCAGAAACGCTGTCGATAGAACAATGGCAGTCAGGAATGACACCATCAGACAAGATTGCCCGACTTGAGGAGCTGCAGGCGATTGGCCGGAAGGTTCTCATGGTTGGCGATGGTTTGAATGATGCGCCGGCTTTGGCTGGGGCATATGTGTCACTATCTCCCGTCTCAGCTGTCCATCTTAGTCAGGCGGCAGCGGATGCGGTGTTTCTTGGAGACAAATTACAACCGGTTGCGGATGCCCTCTATTTGTCGAAAAGGGCGCGTAATGCAATCAAGCAGAATCTCTGGATTTCCGCGGCGTACAATCTGGTTGCAGTGCCTATCGCCGTGGCCGGGTTTGTGACACCTTTAATGGCGGCAGTGGCAATGTCTGCGTCCTCGCTTGCGGTGACCGGCAATGCGTTGCGGTTAAGGTTTGGTCATCAGGTTTCCAGCGCGCGAAACCAGTTCGACGACAGAAACCCTGGAACTACACAAGAAGTATAGATCGATGGATGTTCTGATTTTTCTGATCCCGATCGCCCTTTTGTTGGGGGGGTTGGGGCTCGTCGCGTTTCTTTGGTCTCTGAAGAGCGGCCAATATGATGATCTTGAGGGCGCTAAATGGCGTATTCTTGAGGACGATGATTTGCCGGATTAAAGATTGTGATTATGCTCGTTTTCTTTCGCCTGATCGGAAAATGGCCGGTTTAGCCTGCGATCATATTGGAAAGCGCCATGCCGACACCGAGCAGCACCAGACCAACACCGGAAACCAACAGCATGTTTTCCCTATAACTGCCCCGTGTTTGCCGACTTGCATGCACGAACTCTTCCTGCAGTCCGTCCTCGGATTGATCAGGGTCGTCATCCGGCGACATGAAATTATCAAATGGTGCCAAAAAAATAGCTCACTTTTCCAATTAAGTTTCGCGCAAAATGGCATCGAGTATTTGAAAGTCACGTTAATTGCGGAGTGGATCGCGGATTATTTCTATGCATTATTACCGCATTCTAAAAAAAACACGGGTCAATTATGATTATCGCTGCGGGCGTTTGTTTACGTTATTTTGCAGCCAGTTTTTTTCTTGAACACTAATTCCGTTTTTCTGCGGACCAGTAGCTAACTCATTCTTCAGACTTTTATGGCAAGACTTTCAGGAAACATGGAGGTTTTTGGTGAGCCTGGATCTTGCCTCAATAACATTTCTGCTGGTCGAAGACAGCGCATATATGCGGACCATCCTGCGCACCATGTTGCAGGGGTTTGGCGCGCGCCGAATTGTCGAAGCGGAAGATGGAGCGTCTGGCCTGGAGGCCATGGACCGCGCCAATCCGGATATTCTAATTATGGATTGGGTGATGCCCATTCTGGATGGTGCGGATATGGTTCGAATGATCCGCAGCCCAAACAACCCGTTTGCCTATATCCCGATCATTATGGTGACAGCTCACACAGAGCGTAGCCGGATTGTCGAGGCACGTCGGCTTGGTGTACATGAGCTGTTGTCGAAGCCGATTTCAGCCAAAGCGCTTTATCAAAGGGTTTCCAGCGTGATTCTTCAGCCGCGCGATTTTATCAAGACAGCGACCTATTTTGGCCCGGCGCCGCGTGAAATTCGCAATCGTCAGAAAATATGGCAGGGGGGTCCTGGCCAACCATCGGAAGGTGGCGAACAAGGCGGTGAAGAAGTCACTGCAATTGGCTAATTTTCCGAAGACGTTGAGCTAAGTTCTAAGCAGCACCAACGGCTGCAAGGGGCCCTGGTTGCGAACTCATCGAGCGTGCTTCCAAAGCATCAGCAAATTCTGCCAATACATCCAAATCGACTGTGTAATGATCCAACAGGAACTGAGACAGCACATCGATCGGTAGGTGTTGATACCCTTCAATCGCTTCCATGAGCGCGTCGAGCGTGTCCAGTCTTTCGCGTAGTTTGATCATGGCCTTCCGAATAAGCAATATTTGTCCGAACAACGCAGTACTAGCGTAGTTAATAATGCCTAAACAAACTAAGAGCAAGTGTTGCAATGAGAATAGGAATACAATCGTAGATCGTCCACAGGCGTTTCGCGCAAGAAATTGGAAATACTGGTAAAAATGACGTCTCGACATCATAGTGTTACCGGTAGTCTTGGGAAAATTAACATGTCGCGCATTATTTATCTTCTGAATGGTCCAAACTTGAACCTATTGGGCAAAAGGCAACCGGAAATCTATGGTTCCGATACTCTCGATGATGTCAAACAACGCTGCGATTCGACTGCGAAAACAGTCGGCTTGCTGATTAGGTTCCATCAGAGCAATGCAGAACATGAATTGATTGACTGGATTCACGAAGCCCGGGAGCAGGGAGCGGGGATCATTATCAATCCGGCCGCTTACTCTCATACATCAATTGCGATTCTTGACGCGCTTAATACGTGCGACATACCGGTTATTGAGGTTCATATCTCAAATATTCACAAGCGTGAAAGTTTTCGCCATCATTCCTATGTTTCGCAACGGGCAGACGCTGTTATTGCTGGGTGCGGTGTCCATGGTTACGAAATGGCAGTTCGGCATTTGGCAGTTGTATTGAACGCCAGCTAGCGCGATCATTTGCAGATTGATCAGTAACCGTTACCCTTGACAAACTCATTGACGATGGTGCCGTACAGGATTTTGATATCGAGCCAATTTGACTGGCGTTCGATGTACGCCAAATCAAACTCAAGGCGCTTGCGGGCAGAGATCTCGTCGGCAGTCTCGCCGCGATATCCGTTTGCCTGGGCAAGTCCTGTAATGCCGGGCAAGACTTGCAAGCGGTCAAAATAGCGATAATCGAACACCTCATAAGGAACACCGGCAGCCAGCATCCCGGGCACATAAGGCCGCGGTCCGACCAGCGACATCTCACCTTTCAGCACGTTGATCAGCTGAGGCAATTCATCAAAACTGCTACGCCTCAGAAAGCCGCCGATTGGCGTGACCCGTGGGTCATTGCTGATTGTTTGCTGAACTCCTGAAACATCGCAGCTTTCAACATACATTGTCCGGAATTTCAGAATGGAAAAAGGCTGCCCATTCAGGCCAAGCCGTGTTTGTCTGAAGAATATCGGTCCTTTACCATTCAGTTTGATTGCTACCGCAATGCCACCAATAAGTGGGCTGAGCAGCATAAGCCCTACCCCAGCGCCGCAAAAATCCATAGTCCGTTTGAGCGCAGTTCTAAATGCATTGGTTTTGTAGTGCGGGCGACTGGACCCAATAAGACCAGTCTCGGCTTTTCTCAATGCGCGCGCGGTTCTGATCCGCTGGGCGCGACCCGCATGTGATGAACGCTCGGCACTCTTCCCACTTGCCCGAAAAAATCGTGCAGTGGAAAAAGCTGAAAAACGTTTGGCTTTCCTCGATCCAAACGGATCGTCAGAAAACGTCTCATTGGCCATTACAACCACGTCCTCACTGAATAGTTGATTCCATTTAGTGAGACAAACATAGTGGTGATGGCTGGGCAGTTCCAATTAATTATTATTAAAGAGTTAACGCTGCTCGGCCATTTTTATGCAAATTCTTACGCTACGGGAGATTTCTGCTTGGAATCCACGCGCCTAAGAGGAATACACCAAACAAGTCAAAGGGTTGCATTTAGTTTGATGTATTCATTTTGGTTGTGGAAGTGCCGTGTTAAGACCCTAATATGCTCGACCGATGCTGGTGTAGTTAAAGCCTTTTTCGGCCATGTAACTGGGCTTGTAGATATTGCGTAGATCAACCACATTCGGCTCGTTTACCAGCGTTTTGACACGATCCAGATCCAGGGCTCTGAATTGGTCCCATTCAGTTACGATGACCACCACATCGGCGCCCTCCAGAGCGTGATACGGCCCATCACAGAATAGCACGCCCTGCATCATTTCCCCGGCTTCTTCCATGCTGGCTGGATCATAGGCCCGGATTTTCGTACCTGCTGACTGCAGTTTTTCAACAATATCGAGGCTGGGTGCTTCGCGCATATCATCTGTATTCGGTTTGAAAGCCAATCCAAGCAAGGCGACTGTCTTACCGGAAACGTCTCCACCCATGAAATCGATGACCTTGTCGGCCATTTTCTTCTTTCGCGCTGCATTTACTTCAATGACTGAGTCGACGATTTTCAGGTCAGTATTTGCGCTGGCCGCAATCTTGGACAAGGCAAGTGTATCTTTTGGAAAGCAGGAGCCACCGTACCCCGGGCCCGCGTTCAGAAACTTGTTGCCGATCCGGTTATCAAGGCCAATACCACGCGAGACTTCCTGCACATTTGCGCCAACTTTTTCGCAGAGGTCCGCAATCTCGTTGATGAATGTGATTTTGACAGCGAGGAACGCATTGCCGGCATATTTGATCAGCTCGGACGTCCGGCGTTTTGTCACAAGGATTGGCGTTTCATTGAGATAAAGCGGGCGATAAAGTTCCCGCATGACATCCACGGCCTTATGGTTTTCAGTCCCAACCACAACCCGGTCCGGACGCTTGAAATCCTCGATCGCAGCACCTTCGCGCAAAAACTCTGGGTTGGAGACAACTGCAAAGTCCGCATCCGGATTTGTTTTGGCAATTATCGCCTCAACTTCATCGCCCGTTCCAACCGGAACTGTGGATTTGGTGACGATAACGGTGAACCCGTCGATCAGGCCTGCGATTTCCTCTGAAGCCGCGTACACATAGGACAGGTCAGCGTGACCGTCTCCGCGCCGGGTTGGCGTTCCAACTGCGATAAAGACAGCATCAGCTGATTTGATTGCATCAGCCGGATCTGTGGTGAAGTAGAGACGCTCCTCAGCAACATTCTTGGCGACCAGTTCCTGAAGGCCTGGTTCATAGATCGGGATTTGCCCGCTATTAAGTGCGTCGATTTTCCGCGCGTCCTTGTCGATGCAGATAACCGTGTGGCCGAAGTCGGCAAAACAGGTGCCCGAAACCAGACCGACATAGCCGGTCCCAATCATTGCCACGCGCATGTTATTTCCCAGTCAATTGTGGTCTGAGCGATCAGTGTGATCCGCTCAATAAATTCTCAGCGCGTTGGTATCGGCTTTCAATGCTTCAATCAATGCGAATGACTTGAAATCGTCCGGTTCAGGACACTCACAGCAGTTATTTGCCCTGGAACTGAACTTGGATGATGAATTCAAGCAAGTAGTGCAACTGCGAAAGGCGTTATTCTGTGCGCCAATTAAGTAGTTTCCGTGTAAGAAAATATAATACAACTAATAGAGTGTGAGATATTTACTGTGTATTGTCAAAAATACTTATGGGAAAATTTTAAAGTATTTCTAGTAAAATGGAGAGCAAAGGGGCGTTTTCTGTCAGTTGTCAAGAATTGGTGCTGACCTAAGGCATGAAAAATAGAATTTGACCGGGTGCTGAATTGCAAATCAACATAATAAAGCAGGCGGACAGGCTAAGCCGTCTTCCAATGCTCTACGCACTTCAGCGGTCGCTTGCATTGATGTTGCCGTTGATGATGGTCGGGGCGTTGGCATTGCTCCTCCTGTACCCACCGTTCCCGCAACTCAAGACCTTGCTGGGAATGGTCTTCGGATCTCAATTCGATCAGGTCCTGTCGATCCTGATATCTTCCACGTTTGGATTGGCTGCCATTCTTATTCTGTGCGGTTACGCACACGTCTACACGACCGTCATCAATCAACGCTCCGGAACACATTTGATCAGTCCGGTGTTGTCGGTTCTGGTGGCAACAACATCGTTTATTGTCATCGTGGCTCCCAACGACCAGTCGTCGTTGTTGGAAGCGATGTCGATGAATCACGGGTTGCCGGTCGCTATTCTGGTCGCAATCACTTCAACTGAAACCTTTCTTCGGCTCGCAAGGGTGCGCGCTTTACGCATTCCCACAAGCGCGGTCGGGCACGAGGGGGTTGTCGGAGATGTCTTTTCGGTAATGCCTGCAGTCATTCTGACAATTATTGTCTTTGGAGCGATAAAGGCCGGATTTCTGACAGCAGGGTCAGCGGATATTGTCGGTGAGTTCAACGCAATGCTTGGTAGCACGCTGGCGACAGGCGAAGACAATCTGGCGTTTGGCCTCACCTTTATAACTGTCTCGCAAGTTCTCTGGTTCTTCGGTGTTCATGGGCCGAATGTATTGCAGTCAGTCTATGAGACCCAGCTCAACGCTGCCAGTGGAGCAAATCATGTTGCGATCGAGCAGGGAGAGGCCCCTTTAAACATCTTCACTTCGCAGTTCTTTGATCTGCAGAACATGGGAGGATCCGGAGCCACTCTGGGTCTCGTTCTCGCGATGTTCCTGTTTTGCAAGTCACCCGGCACGCGCAGTTTTGCAATTCTCGCCTCCTTGCCAGCGCTTTGTAACGTCAATGAACCGTTGATCTATGGTTTGCCTATTGTTTTGAACCCGGTCTTTGCTCTGCCGTTCCTGCTTGTCCCGGCCCTGAATACGATCATTATGTATCTGGCAATGAGCACAGAGCTTATGCCGCTGACGGGTTATCATGTTGCCTGGACTACGCCGCCCATCATCAACGGTTATGCGGTTACGGGTTCAGTCAACGGTGCGATTGTTCAAGGGATCTGCCTACTGGTGAGTATGGCAATCTACGCACCATTTGTTCGAATGGCGGAACGCATAGACACCTTGAGGGGGGAGGCGACTTTGCGCAGTCTGGCAAAAATCGCCGAAGAGGGCGAAGTCCAATACGCTGCCAAGCGCCTGTTGTCCCGCATAGGGGACCAGAAACGTTTGGCGCTTGCCCTTGCCGGTGATCTGGAAATTGAACTGAAAAAACGTAATCAACTGTTTCTGGAGTATCAACCGCAGGTCTGCCAACAGAGTTCCGAAGTTTGCGGCGTGGAGGCGTTGTTGCGATGGGACCACCCAATCCATGGCCGCATTCCACCGCCGGTGATAATTCAGTTGGCGGAAGAACTCGGGATCATGCCGCAGCTTGGAAGCCATGTTCTGGAGATGGCGTGCGCACAACGCAAGGCATGGAAGGGCATCGTTCCGGAAGACTTTGTCATGGCGGTCAATGTCGCACCAGCGCAGATCCTGAATGGTGCGCTGGATGATATTGTGTTCGAGATCCTGGATAGACATAACCTGTCAACACAGATCCTGAAGCTGGAGATTACCGAGTCGACCATGCTTATTCCGGATGATGATGCGCTGGCCTCGCTGGAGCGATTGCGGGATCACGGAGTTCGGATTGCGTTGGATGATTTCGGAATGGGACATACATCGCTTCGGTATCTGAAGGCCTTGCCACTGGACGAAGTCAAGATCGACCGTTCACTGACACTCTCCGGGCATAACGAAGTAAATGAGCACATTATATCGTCGATCCTGGATCTCAGCAAAAGTCTTGATTTCAAGACGATTGTTGAAGGCGTTGAGACCGAAGATCAGCTTGCCCGCATGATGCGGCTCGGATGTACGCAGTTCCAGGGCTATTATTTCTGCCGCCCGCAATCCGCGGACGACTGTCTGAAATACATCCTGGCGACAGCTGTAGTGAAGGAAGCGGCGGCGTGACCCTGCCCCAACTTAAACCGTCAGATATTTGCGAACTTCGGTTTCGGACAGATCTGCACCTGAACCGGACAGAACGATTTCACCTCGATCCATGACCGAATAATCATCAGCGAGGTCTCGGGCGAACTCGAAATACTGTTCCACCAGAACAATCGCCATGGTTCCCTGATCCCGCAGCCACGAAATAGCGCGCCCGATATCCTTGATAATGGATGGCTGAATGCCTTCGGTCGGTTCATCCAGAACCAGCAACTGCGGCCGGGTGACGAGTGCCCGCGCGATTGCCAGTTGTTGTTGTTGACCACCTGACAGGTCACCACCGCGACGGTGAAGCATGTCTTTCAGGACAGGAAACAGGTCGTAGATGGTTTCCGGAACAAAGCGATCTTTCCTCGCTATTGGCGCGTAACCGGTTTCCAGGTTTTCTTTCACGCTCATCAGAGGAAAGACTTCACGGCCTTGAGGGACGATAGCGATGCCCTTCTTGGCCCGTGCATGGGCGGGAAGCGAGGAGATATCCTCGCCATTCCAGAGGATCTTGCCTGCGCTTATGCCTTGCTGTCCTGCAACGGCGCGAAGGGTCGAGGTCTTACCGACGCCATTGCGCCCCATCAGACAAGTGACTTTGCCGACTTCAGCGGTCAATGAAACGCTCTTTAGTGCTTGAGCAGCGCCATAATGAAGATCAATATTTTCAACTTGCAGCATGGTTCAACGCCCCAAATAAACTTCAACAACCCGCTGGTCAGCGGATACATGATCAAGTGAACCTTCGGCCAATACTGAGCCTTCGTGGAGAACGGTGACTTTCACATCAAGAGCCCGTACGAAGTCCATATCGTGCTCAACGACAACAACAGAATGGTCTTTGGCAATATCCCTGAGAAGGTCCGCGGTTTCCGCAGTCTCGGCGTCTGTCATGCCTGCGGCAGGTTCATCGACCAGTAGCAGTTTCGGATCCTGTGCTAGCAACATGCCGATTTCCAGCCACTGCTTTTGTCCATGGCTGAGATTTGCTGCAAGCTCATCGCGCTTTTCGCCAAGCCGGATCAGCTCCAGAAATTTTTCGATACGGCCTTTTTCTTCATCCGTGATGACCTGGAACAGGGTGGCAAACGGACCACGTGGCGCTTTTAGGGCCAATTCCAGATTGTCCCAGACTGTGTGGCTTTCAAAGACTGTCGGTTTCTGGAATTTGCGCCCAATACCGAGTTCGGCAATAGAGGCTTCATCTTCTCCCGTCAGGTCTATCGAACCGTCGAAAAAGATCTCACCTGAGTCAGGGGTGGTCTTGCCAGTGATGACGTCCATCATGGTTGTCTTACCAGCACCGTTGGGGCCAATGATCGCACGCATTTCGCCCGGTGCAATGGTCAAGGACAGCTCGTTGAGGGCCTTGAAGCCATCAAAAGAAACTGAAACACCATCGAGATAGAGTTGGCTTGTTGCTCTGGCCATGGATTTACTCCGCCGGCTGTGGTTCGGCACCGGATGGCGCAGGAGGTTTCGATGGAGCTACCGGTTTGGCAACATTGGCAGCTGCACTCGGTGAATGCGGTGGCACACTTGGCGGTTCACCAGATCCTGCTTCTGCCTCAGCCGAGATCTTGCGTTGTCGCAAGGCCGTCCAGCCATCGCTAAAGGTTCCTATAATTCCCTTCGGCAGGAACAGTGTCACCACGACGAACAGGCCGCCGAGCGCAAAGAGCCAGACTTCCGGTAGAACTGCTGTAAACCAGGTCTTGGAGAAGTTGATCAGGACAGCTCCGAGGACAGCACCAACCAATGTTCCGCGACCGCCAACAGCTACCCAGATGACGACTTCAATGGAGTTAGCCGGAGCAAATTCGCCTGGATTGATGATGCCGACCTGCGGGACGTAAAGAGCGCCTGCGATTCCCGCCATCATGGCCGAGATGGTCCAGACAAAGAGTTTGTAGTGTTCAACACGATACCCGAGGAACCTTGTCCGGCTTTCTGCATCCCTGACGGCGACAAGGATCTTGCCGAGTTTTGAGCGGGTGATTGACCGGCAGATGAGGAAACAGACTGCAAGAGCGATCGCAGAGGCAGCAAACAAGCCCGCACGCGTTGTGCTCGCCTGAACGTCAAAGCCGAGAATGTCCTTGAAATCAGTCAACCCGTTGTTGCCGCCAAAGCCCATGTCATTGCGAAAGAAGGCGAGCAGCAGCGCATAGGTTAGGGCCTGTGTGATGATGGAGAGGTAAACCCCGGTTACCCGAGAGCGGAACGCAAACCAGCCAAAGATAAACGCCAGCACGCCGGGAACCAGAACAACCATCAGGGCTGCAAACCAGAACATGTCAAAGCCGAACCAGTACCAGGGCAATTCCTGCCAGTTCAGGAACACCATGAAATCCGGAAGGATCGGATCGCCGTAAACACCGCGCGTTCCGATCTGGCGCATCAGGTACATGCCCATGGCATACCCGCCGAGCGCAAAGAATGCCGCGTGTCCGAGAGAGAGAATACCGCAATAGCCCCAGACCAGATCAACGGCCAGCGCCAGCAGCGCATAGGTCAGGTACTTGCCCATCAAGGTGACGGCATAAGTCGATACGTGGAAGGGAGATCCTTCCGGTACCAACAGATTTCCCATTGGCACGAGAATGGTTACGGCTGCAAGGATGGCCAGAAAGATCCCGGCGCGGGCATCCATGGCGCGAAAGAGAAAAGAGGTCATCATGCTTCGACTGCCCGGCCCTTTTGGGCAAACAGGCCCCTTGGACGCTTCTGGATGAATAGGATGATGAAGACGAGCACCAGGATCTTGGCGAGAACCGCACCTGCGTAGGGCTCCAGGAATTTGTTGACCACACCGAGCGTCATCGCGCCGACTAGTGTACCCCAGAGATTACCGACCCCGCCGAACACCACGACCATGAAACTGTCAATGATGTAGCCTTGGCCAAGGTTCGGGGAAACATTGTCGATCTGCGACAGTGCCACGCCTGCAATTCCGGCAATGCCTGAACCGAGACCGAAGGTCATGGCATCAATCCAGGGGGTGCGAATGCCCATGGACGCTGCCATCTTGCGGTTCTGGGTAACAGCTCTTGTGTAGAGGCCAAACGGTGTTTTCTTCAGGACCAGCATCAGTCCGGCAAACACCAGCATGGCAAAAACAATGATCCACATACGGTTGTAGGTGATGGTCATCTGGCCGATCTCGAAAGCACCGGACATCCAGTCAGGGTTGCCAACCTCCTGGTTGGTTGGGCCAAAGATCGAGCGGATGGTTTGCTGCAGGATAAGCGAAATACCCCATGTCGCGAGCAAAGTTTCCAGCGGGCGGCCATAAAGCCAGCGGATTACGCCGCGCTCAATTGCAACACCAATCAGGCCGGAAGTCAGAAACGCCAGCGGAAGCGCGAAAAAGAGGGAATATTCGAACAAACCCGGTGCGGAGGTGCGGATCAGCTCCTGGACAACGAATGTCACATAGGCCCCGATCATCACCATTTCGCCGTGGGCCATATTGATGACACCCATCACACCGAAAGTGATGGCAAGGCCAATTGCGGCCAGCAGGAGAACAGAGCCGAGGGAGAGCCCGTACCAGACGTTCTGGGCTGTATCCCATGCTGCAATCGATTTCTCTATCTTTTTGGTGCCCTTCGCGGCTGCAACTTTAACCGCGCCTTCGGAACTGGCTTCAATGCCCGAGAGGAGAGATAGGGCGTCCCGGTTACCCATATCTGAAAGTGTCTGTACGGCGCCAAGCTTCTCGGCTTCCTCCAGATCTGAATTCAATACGGCAGCAGCACGGGCCTGTTCCATGACTGTGCGGACTTCATCATCAACCTCGGCTGCCAATGCCAAATCAAGTGCCTCGATCCCGGCAGGATCCTGCGCCTTGAAGATTGCCTCTGCAGCGGCGATACGCACCGTCGGATCAGGCGCCATGAGGGTCAGCGAGCCTAGCGCTGAGCGGATCACCCGGCGAAGGCTGTTGTTGACCTTGATCTTCTTGATGTCGCGTTTGCCGACTTCGCCTGCAGCTTCTTGGGTCAACGGATCTGTAAGCTTGTAATTCTTGCCGGCTTTTTCGGCGATAAACACTTCGCCATCTGACTTGCGATAAAAAAGAGCGCCTTTGCCAAGTGCTTCCAGTGCAGGCGCTGCAGCCGGATTACCTGTCGCGGCAATTGCTTCCACCTGACTTTTGGTTTCAGCATATTTGCCTTTGGCGAGCTCATTGATCAGCGGGCGGAGTGTTTCGGCGTCGCCCTGCGCAAAAGCTGAGCCCGATAGCCCGATCATCATGAACAAGATGAGTATGAAGGATTTCAGTACGGACATAGGTCCACCGGCCTTGCGATTTTTAATGTCGATTGGAATGCGTTGTTGAAGCACTCAAAACAAAAAAGAGACGGGCCGTATCGGCCCGTCTCAATGTCGTATGGATTATTCAGAGCCGCCGCATTTGCCGGAAGCTGTGTTGAAATTTCCGCAAGAAAGCGGCGAACGCCAATCAGAGATCAGGTCTTTGGAACCTTCAAGGTAATCGGACCATGCATCGCCAACAACGAGACCGGATGTTTCCCAGACAGTTTCAAACTGGCCATCTCCCTGGATCTCACCGATTAGCACCGGCTTGGTGATGTGGTGGTTCGGCATCATTGCTGAATAACCGCCCGTCAAGTTTGGAACGGACACACCGACGATGGCGTCGATAACCGCATCAGCATCTGTGGTGCCGGCTTTTTCAACGGCCTTAACCCACATGTTGAAGCCGATATAATGTGCTTCCATCGGGTCGTTCGTGACGCGTTCGTCGTCGCCGACGAATGCCTGCCATGTGTCGATGAACTCAGCGTTTGCATCGGTGTCTGCTGACTGGAAGTAGTTCCAGGCTGCCAGGTGACCAACAAGTGGCTCAGTGTCGAGACCAGCGAGTTCCTCTTCACCAACCGAGAAAGCTACGACCGGGATGTCTTCAGCCTTGATACCCGCGTTGCCGAGTTCCTTGTAGAAAGGAACGTTTGCATCACCGTTGATGGTGGAAACAACAGCCGTTTTCTTGCCAGCAGAACCGAACGCCTTGATGTCGGACACGATTGTCTGCCAGTCAGAATGACCGAACGGCGTGTAGTTGATCAGGATGTCTTCTTCAGCAACACCCTTGGACTTGAGGTATGCTTCAAGGATCTTGTTGGTTGTGCGCGGGTAAACGTAGTCGGTACCAGCCAGAACCCAACGCTTAACAGAACCACCTTCTTCGCTCATCAGGTAGTCAACAGCCGGGATCGCCTGCTGGTTTGGAGCCGCGCCAGTGTAGAACACGTTGCGCTGTGACTCTTCACCCTCGTACTGGACTGGGTAGAACAGCAATGAATTGAGTTCTTCAAAGACCGGCAGAACCGATTTGCGGGAAACGGATGTCCACGCACCGAAGACGGCATCAACGTCGTTCACTTCGATCAGCTCGCGTGCTTTTTCAGCAAACAGCGGCCAGTCAGAAGCAGGGTCAACGACAACGGCTTCGAGTTTCTTGCCAAGAAGACCACCCTTTTTGTTTTGCTCGTCGATGAGCATCAGCATGGCGTCTTTCAGGGTGGTTTCGGAAATCGCCATCGTGCCGGAAAGCGAATGCAGGACGCCAACCTTGATGGTCTCTTCAGCTGCTGCGCCGCCGATCATGGTGGAAGCCATCAGGCCAGCCAGAGCGAGTTTATTGAAAATCTTGTTCATCGTCATTCCCCTCTTGAGTGACAAAACCGGGTCTTGGCGCCGGTAATCCGCGGCTGGAAGGAGTGCCGCTGTCGAAGGGGATCGTGCGCCGGATTTGCCGCGCTGCAACATACGTCAATTGACGTAGTTCGATTTTGTCATTGGGAAGACCACACTGAAAATCGAGCGAAACCTAAACGGATGTGTTGGCTGTTCGGTCGTATTTGCGAGACAGACTGTCGCTTTAACCATTGGAAGTTGGCCGGGACTGTGGTCTGCTGAAACTCATTTCTTGCAGCCGGAAACCGGCCTGCGTGACTTAGATAGTTTTGATTTTTTACAATACTGAAATGTCGGCAGTGCACGCCGATGGTGAACGGAGACAATAAGAAACAGCATTATTTCAAGAGGGGGAGGAAACATGTCTGAGAACGACGAAACCGGCTACAAGGCCGGTCAGCATAATGTCCAGTTTCTGGGATTGGACGTCCATAATCCAGTCTTCATTGTATCGGCGAGCATCATTATCCTGTTTGTCATCCTGACATCAGTGATGCAGGAAGGCGCGACTGACTTCTTCGGGTGGCTTCGACCAACGGTGACTGAGTATTTCGACTGGCTGTTGATGATCGCCGGCAATGTCTTTGTTCTGTTCTGCCTGTTTCTGATTGTTTCTCCCTACGGAAAGATCCGCCTCGGCGGCCAGGATGCCAAACCCGAATACAGTTATTCTGGCTGGTTTGCGATGCTGTTTGCGGCCGGTATGGGCATTGGTTTGATGTTCTTCGGTGTGTCTGAGCCAATTTCACATTATTCGTCCAGTGTTGCTGAAAATGCTGGAACGCCGGAGAGCTGGGCACCGCTCGCAGGCGCTGCAGGTGACCAGGCCGGAGCCATGCGACTTGGCATGGCAGCGACCATTTTCCATTGGGGACTTCACCCTTGGGCCATCTACGCGGTCGTCGGATTGGCGCTTGCCTTCTTCTGTTACAACAAAGGTCTTCCGCTGACAGTCCGGTCAGCATTTTATCCGATATTTGGTGACGCGGTCTGGGGCTGGCTCGGACATGTCATCGATACGCTGGCCGTTTTTGCAACGCTCTTTGGCCTGGCAACCTCGCTCGGCTTTGGAGCAGAACAGGCAATCGCCGGACTGAACCATCTCTTTGGCGTTCCAATCTCTGCGACCAGCAAGGTAATCCTCATTGGCTGCATCACCGCCGTTGCGCTGGTTTCCGTGGTTGCGGGTCTGGATGCAGGGGTCAAACGACTGAGTGAAATCAACATGGTACTGGCAGCTACATTGCTGCTGTTTGTGATCATTGTCGGTCCAACTGTGGCGATCCTGACCGGGTTCTTCTCCAATCTGGTCGCTTATTTCGAGTTCCTGCCAGCTTTGAGCAACTTCATCGGCCGGGAGGATAAAAACTTCTATGATGGCTGGACGGCTTTCTATTGGGCTTGGTGGATTTCCTGGTCACCATTCGTGGGCATGTTTATTGCCCGTGTTTCGAAGGGCCGCACGGTTCGGGAATTTGTCACCTGTGTCCTGCTGGTGCCATCCGTTGCCTGCGTTCTCTGGATGACAGCTTTTGGTGGTACCGCTCTCAGTCAGATCGCAAATGACGGTTATACAGCAGTCACGGATGCTGCATTGCCACTGAAGCTGTTTGTCATGTTGGAAGCTCTGCCGCTCGCTGGTATCTCGTCCTTCATCGGTATCGTTCTGGTGATTGTCTTCTTCGTGACGTCATCGGATTCAGGATCTCTTGTGATCGATACCATCACTGCAGGTGGCAAAATTGATGCGCCTGTTGCACAGCGTGTTTTCTGGGCGATCTTCGAAGGCCTGGTGGCAATTGTCCTGTTGCTTGCTGGTGGATTGGCGGCGCTCCAAGCAGCTGCCATCACGACTGGCATTCCGTTCGCCGTGGTGCTTCTGCTGATGTGCTACGCAGTCTGGAAAGGCCTGCATGAAGAACGAAAATCCATGTAACGCTCTCAACTATCTGTTCGCCGTAATTTGCGGCGAACAGTTCTGCCAGAAACGATCCGAATACCACCCAATACAAATCGATTGACTTCAACGCAGAGGAATTGCGGCAAACGGCACGATCCCTGCAAGCTCAACCCAAATGATCACTCGAAAGAAGATTTTCGCGAAATGCGCGGAACTCATCTCCGATGTTGCATGGGAAATAGGCAGTTGATGTTTTTTGAGGCAGGGGTATGACAGCGCGTCAGCGCATTCTGCCTGTTCGGCGCAAATACAATCAGTGGGTCAACGACCAGACCCTGGAAGACTATGCGCTGCGTTTCACGGCAAAAAGCGCCCGTCGTTTTTCCTCCCGGGCAATCTCCCAAACCGCGATTGGCGCAATTTCGTTTCTGGCGCTGGAAGCCATTGGCGGGGCCATCACCCTGTCTCACGGTACGGCCAATGCGTTCCTCGCCATTGTTGTCGGCAGCATCGTTCTCCTGATCGTCGGTCTGCCAATTAGTCGTTACGCGATGCGTTACGGTGTTGATATCGACTTGCTGACCCGTGGTGCAGGATTTGGCTATATCGGCTCTACAATAACTTCACTGATTTATGCCAGCTTCACCTTCATCCTGTTTGCGATTGAAGCGTCTATTATGTCCGGCGCGCTTGAATTTGTCTTCGGAGTGCCGCTCTGGCTAGGTTACATTGTCAGCGCTGTTGCCGTCATTCCGCTGGTGACCCATGGCATCAAATGGATCAGCCGGTTTCAGATTGCGACACAGCCATTCTGGATCATTCTCAACATTCTGCCGTTCATCTTCATAGCCTTTACCGACTGGCAGGCCGTCGGCAACTGGCTGTCGTTCACCGGCATTGACCCTGTAACGCAGGCACCCAAAACAGGACTGGGCGGATGGGATAGCGTTAATCTCATAAGTTTTGGAGCTGCCTCAGCGGTCATTCTAGCATTGATGGCGCAGATCGGCGAGCAAGTCGATTTCCTCAGATTTCTCCCGGCTAAGGACTATGCCAAGGGCCGAAACCGGTTTGCTCTGTTTCTGGCAGGGCCGGGTTGGGTGGTTCTGGGGGCTCCGAAAATGATCGCCGGGTCCTTTCTTGCCGTGCTGATCCTGTCTCATGGTGTACCCGTCGAACATGCCGACGATCCGTCACGGATGTATGCAGTCGCCTTCGGTTACATGATCCCGAACGAGATGATGGTCATGCTACTCATGGCGATCTTTGTCGTCGTGGCACAGCTCAAAATCAACGTCATGAATGCTTATGCCGGGTCGCTTGCCTGGTCGAATTTCTTTTCACGCCTGACCCATTCCCATCCCGGACGTGTTGTCTGGCTGGTGTTCAATGTCGCAATTGCCCTGCTTCTGATGGAACTCGGAATTTATGGGCTTCTGGAAGAAACGCTTGGCGTTTTTTCGATTGTCGCGATGTCCTGGCTGTCTGCAATTTCGGCAGATCTCTTCATCAACAAACCACTTGGCCTGTCACCGCCCGGTATCGAGTTCAAACGGGCACATCTTTATGACATCAATCCTGTTGGAACGGGATCGATGCTGCTCGCTGCTGGCGCTGCACTGATTGCTCATTTTGGTCACTTTGGAGAGGTTGCTGCGGCTCTTGCGACTTTCCTCGCAATGGCAATTGCATTTGTCGCAGCGCCTGCTATTGCGCTCGCTACCAGAGGCAAATTTTATCTTGCCCGCAAACCGCGACAGAGCTGGCAGGCAATGAATGAAATCGCCTGCTCAATTTGTGAAAATCCGTTTGAACCGGAGGACATGGCCTATTGCCCTGCCTATCAGGCGCCAATCTGTTCTTTGTGCTGCACTCTGGATGCGCGATGTCATGATTCCTGCAAACCTCATGCCCGCCTGGCCCATCAAGTTGGCACCGTCGCAGCTTACGTTCTGCCTGAAAGCATTCTCGTAACATTTCGAACTCGGCTCGGTCGTTATGCGCTGACATCAGTTTTGGCGATTGCCGCTATTGGGACAGTGCTCTGGATTATCTATGGACAGGCCGAAAGCCGTCTGGGCGATCCGACCGGCATCATTGCGCAAACTGTCGCACTGATTTTCTTCGTTTTTTCCATTGTTGCCGGAATCGCGTCTTGGTTCCTCGTTTTGGCTCATGACACGCGGCATGTGGCGGAAGAGGAATCTGCTCGCCAGAATGCACTGCTCCAACAAGAAATCGATGCGCACCGGCTTACCGACGCTGCCCTGCAGAAGGCCAAGGAAGATGCTGAAGCGGCTAACCTGGCGAAAAGCCGTTATGTCGTGGGCCTTAGTCATGAACTTCGAACACCGCTCAATGCCGTGATGGGCTATGCTCAGGTATTGGAGCGGGATGACACTCTTCCCAAGGCTCGAAAACCCGCTGTCAGTACCATCCGGCGAAGTGCCGAGCATCTTTCCGGCCTGATTGATGGGCTTCTGGATATCTCCCGGATCGAAGCGGGGCGGCTTCAGGTCTATTCCAATGAGATCAATTGCCACGAGTTTCTCGATCAAATCGCCGATATGTTTGAAGTGCAGGCCTCTGCAAAAGGTCTCGGTTTTGACTATGAGCGGGCTGACAATCTACCTGCCTTTGTGCGAACCGATGAAAAGCGTTTGCGACAGATTCTGGTCAATCTCTTGTCCAATGCTGTCAAGTTTACGGAACATGGTGGAGTGAGTTTCAAAGTGTCGTACCGGTCACAGGTCGCGCATTTCACAATTGAAGATTCCGGCTCGGGAATTCCAATTGCTGAACAGGCGAAGATTTTTGAACCGTTCGAGCGCAGCGCATCCGCTAACAACGCACAAACACCCGGTCTTGGCCTCGGGCTGACAATCACCAAACTCCTGACTGAAACGCTTGGTGGTGCGATTGCGCTTTCAAGTGAGCTCGGCAAAGGATCGCGATTTTATGTTCGCCTAATGCTGGCGGCAGTTGACCGTCCTGTGGACGCTGTCCGCCGTGAGAAGCAGGTTCGCGGTTATGAAGGTCCGCGCCAGTCGATAGCGGTGATTGACGACAATCCGGATCACCGTGCCCTGGTTCGGGACATTCTGGCTCCGCTCGGCTTCGCGGTTCTGGAGGCCGAAAGCGGGCGAGACTGCCTCAATTCCATTGCATCCCTCAACCCGGACCTCTATCTGGTCGACATTCTGATGCCGGGTATGAATGGTTGGGAACTGGTGCAGCATCTGCGGGAATCTGGTGTCACAGCGCCGGTTATCATGGTGTCTGCCAACATTGGTGACAGGGACTTGCGGCCGGACGGCCCGGCTCTACACTCCGACACGCTGGCCAAACCCTATGACATCGGACAGATGCTGGATTTGATACAAAAGCAAACCGGTGTTGTCTGGACAGAGACTGTCGAACCGGAACAGGTGCCAGAATTTCCGGCAGACAAAATTAGATCTCCGGGTGACGCTAACGTTGCTGATCTCTTGAACCTGGCGGACATCGGTTATGTCGAAGGTATCGAAGAAAAACTGCTTGAACTTGCCAAACATCCGGAAAATCACCCTTTGATCGATGCTCTTCAGGAATATCTGACGCGCTTCGATTTTGATGGTTACAAGAAACTCTTGAACGGATTGGAACCCCATGACGGATAATCGCCGCGATACAGTTCTTGTGGTTGACGACAGTCCGGAATCACTTGGTTTTGTGACCGAGACCCTCAAAAAAACAGGTGTTGCTGTTCTTGTCGCGACCAGTGGCGAGGCCGCGCTTTCCATCTGCGAAAAGGTAACGCCCGACACGATCCTTATGGATGCAATCATGCCGGGCCTCGATGGATTTGAGACCTGCAAGAAGATTAAGGAGAATCCCGCTCTCCAACATGTTCCCGTGATCTTCATGACCGGCTTGTCAGAGACCGAACATGTTGTCCTGGCACTGGAGTCAGGCGGTGTGGATTTCCTGACCAAGCCAATTGACGTGGAGGAGCTTCAAGCCCGCATCAAGGTTCACCTGAAAAACGCACGATCCGTACAAAATGCCCATGTCGCGCTGGATGCTGCCGGCCGGCATCTTGTGGCTGTGTCTTCGAAGGGATCGATCTTATGGGCCACGCCCCAGATACAGGGTCTTCTTGCCCGCACCGGCAATTCGGACGATAGCCTGATGACATTGGGCAAGGCTCTTGGGGAATGGTTGGAAACAGAGAAATCAACTGGAACCCGAAAGATCAACTTCACGTTGGATCTGGCGGAGAACCTTTCTGTTCAGCTTCATCCGCTTGGAAGGGTCGGCCCGGATGAAAACCTGTTCCGCGTTACCGCCGAGGATGAGGTCGGTCAGATCTCGGCCCTTCAACAACAGTTCGCGCTGACACAACGCGAAGCTGAAGTACTCATCTGGATCGCCAAAGGAAAATCCAACAAGGATATTGCTGAAATCCTTGAACTGAGCCCGCGCACAGTAAATAAACATCTGGAGCAGATTTTTGTGAAACTCGGTGTCGAGAACCGAGCGTCGGCAGCGGTCCGAGCTGCCGAGATCATTTACGCGCTCTAGGTTTCGCTGGGTGCGTAGTCCGCTGGATTGACCGATGATGGCCGACCTGCAAGTGTAAGTGCCGCTTTCCGGGCTGGTGTTTCCGAGATCACCTTACCAGCTTTGATCACCGCAAGTCGGGTTGCCTTCAGGCGGATAGCCTCGATTGTGTCGCGGGCCTGCAGCAGGACAAAATCAGCCTTGCAGCCTTTATCCAGGCCATAACCTTCCAGACCCATGGCTTTCGCCGGGTGCGTCGTGACACACTCATAACAATAGCGGATATCATCGCGGCTGGTCATCTGAGCCACATGCAGTCCCATGCTGGCAACTTCAAGCATGTCGCCGGAGCCCATTGAGTACCAGGGATCCATCACACAATCATGTCCAAACGCAACATTGACGCCATAGCTTCTGAGTTCCGGAACCCGGGTCTGACCGCGCCGTTTCGGATAGCTGTCGTGTCGCCCCTGAAGCGTGATGTTGATCAGAGGATTGGCAATCGCATGAATGTCCGCTTCCGCGATCAGCGGCAGGAGCTTGGAGACATAATAGTTATCCATGGAATGCATGGACGTCAGATGAGACCCGGCAACTCGCCCGCGCAAACCTAGGCGCTGAGTTTCATAGGCCAGAGTTTCGATATGACGAGACATTGGATCGTCGGTTTCATCGCAATGCATATCGACCATAAGGCCGCGCTTGGCTGCGATCTCACAGAGCCGCACGACAGACCGCGCGCCGTCATCCATCGAGCGTTCGAAATGCGGGATGCCACCTACGACATCGACGCCCATGTCGAGTGCTTTCAGGAGGTTCTTTTCTGCGGTGGGGGAGCGGAACAAACCATCCTGCGGAAAGGCAACAAGTTGAAGGTCGATATAGTCTTTCACCCGTTCGCGGACTTCCAGAAGGCCGTTGACACCTGTCAATCTGTCGTCGCAGACATCGACATGTGAGCGGATTGCGAGCAGCCCTTGCGAAACGGCAAGATCGCAATATTTCAAGGCCCTCTCGACAACGGCATCAACGGTCAGGACTTCTTTCAGCTCACCCCAGAGCGCAATGCCTTCCAGCAGCGTGCCGCTCTGGTTCATGCGTGGCAGGCCAAGCGACAGAGTTGCATCCATATGGAAATGACTGTCGACAAAGGGAGGTGATACCAGTTTGCCGTCCGCATCAATCACCTTTGCCGCGTCAGCTGAAACACCTGCCTCAACGGCAACGATCCGGCCGTCCTCACAGGCGATGTCAACTCCGGTGCGGCCATCGGGCAGATTTGCGTTTTTGACGAGAAGGTCGATTGCCATCAGAAATCTCACTACTGGCTGTTACAAGGTCCGGTTTCATAAAGCATTCGGGTCTGCCGAGGTAGTCAGGCATATTCTGGTTATCTATTCATCTGAGGAGACCGGCTTTGGCTTATGATCGCGAATTGATTTCGAACGGCAACCCTATGGAAGCCGTTGTTGGGTTCAGCCGTGCCGTCAGGGTCGGACCCTTCATCACAATCGGTGGAACTGCACCCGTCGGCGTAGATGGCAAAACGGTTGGTATCGGCGATGTCAGAGCCCAGACACGGCAATGCATCGAGATTATCAAGACTGCGCTGGAGAACGCCGGTTCGGGCCTTGAAGATGTTGTCCGGACCCGTGTGATCATGACCAACATTGACGACTGGAAAGACGCGATTGATGTCAGAAAGGACTATTTTCGAGACATTCGACCTGTCGATACCATCATGGCGATTGACCGCTTTGTGAATCCGGAGTGGCTTGTGGAACTGGAAGCCGATGCCATCATTGCTGGCTGGAAAGGCTAACGATCCTATTGGTTTTGGTGTGGCTGAATTCATCGCTGGCCCCGGAAGTAGGGAACCAGCAAGGCGCGCGGATAGTCTGCTTTGCGGGCCACAAATATCAGCGCGGCAATTGACAGAAGATACGGCATCATCAGGAACACTTGACCCGGAATGAAGCTGCCGACTTCGGTTTGCAGGCGAACCTGAAACGCATCGAAGGCTCCAAACAATAACGCACCGATCAAAGCCTTTCCGGGACGCCAAGAGGCAAAAACGGTCAGGGCTATACAGATCCAGCCGCGACCATTGACCATGCCGAAGAAAAACGCATCGAACGCAGACATGGTCAAAAACGCGCCACCCAGCGCCATGGCAGCCGATCCGGCAACAATCGCTCCGATACGAAGGCCATACACTGATAGCCCCTGGGATTCGACGGCAGACGGATTATCGCCGACAGCCTGTATCGCAAGCCCGAGCGGGGTGCGGTAGAGCACGTAAGCCGTCACCACGACCAAAAACAGTGCCAGAAATGTCATAGGTGTTTGCTGGAACAGCGCTGGGCCGATAAACGGCAAATCGGACAGGCCGGGAATATCAAGCGGTTGAAACGCTTCAATCCGGGGAGGTGACGAAACCTCGGGCAATGCCGTCCGGTAGATGAAGTAACTCAGCGATGTGGCAAACAGGGTGACGCCAATCCCCGAGACGTGTTGTGACAAGCCGAGCGGGACGGTCAGGATTGCGTGGATCAATCCGAAAAATCCACCAGCGATTGCGGCGACCATGACGCCGCCCCAAAGACCTGCTCCAAGCCAGACAGCCATCCATCCGGCCATCGCTCCAGCGGTGAAAATGCCTTCAATGCCGAGGTTCAGGACACCTGCACGCTCGCAGATCAGCGCGCCGATCACACCAAAAATCAACGGTGTGGCAATGCGCAGGGCAGCAGCCCAGAAGTTCGCTGACAGCAGGATTTCGATTATGTCGCTCATTCGGCTGCCTCCCGGGCGGCTTTCACCCCGACAAACTTGATCTTGAACCTCAGGAACAGGCCGGACACCAATACGCACAAGAGAGACAGCGCCACGATCAGGTCCGCAAGGTAGTTGGAGACGCCTGTCGCGCGGGACATGGAATCTGCGCCGACAAAAATACTGGCAATAAACAGAGCCGCGAAGACAACGCCAATCGGCGATAAACCAGCGAGCATGGCAACAACAATGCCGGAATAACCGAAGCCGGGCGACAGGTCTGCAGTCAGGTAACCTTTCAGGCCTGCGACTTCACCAACCCCGGCAAGACCTGCCAGCGCGCCAGACAGGAGACCAACACGAACGAAGGTTGCTGTGACCGGCATGCCTGCATGTTTGGCAGCCGATGCATTTTCACCAACAGCGCGGATTTCAAATCCCCAGACGGTGCGTTTAAGAAGAAAATAGACACCGAGTGAAGCGATCAAGGCGATGATCAACCCACCATGGATACGCATGCGGGCCATGAGTTTGGGCAGGGCTGCTTCATCGAGAATGGGTTCCGATTGCGGCCAGCCCATACCCATAGGGTCCTTCATCGGGCCTTCAAGCATCATCTGGACAAACAACAGAATGACGAAGTTCAACAGCAGCGTTGTGACGACTTCATCTACGCCGAGTTTGGTCTTCAGCAAAGTTGGCCCGAGCATAACCAGTCCACCCGCAACGGCACCAGCGAGAACAACAGCCGGGATCAGAATGTATGACGGTCCGGACAGAAATCCTGTCCCGATTGCGACCGCGGCAAGTGCCCCGGCATACAGCTGACCTTCAGCACCAATATTCCAGAGCTTTGCCCGGAAGGCGACAGCGGCGGCCAGACCGGTCAGGATCAACGGTGTTGCCCGTGTCAGCATTTCGGTGAACGCAAACATGGAGCCAAAGGCTCCTTTCACCATCAGGCCATAAGCCTCAAAGACCGACAGCCCGGCAAACAGCATCGGAATGGCTGCCAGAATGAGTGCTGCAATGGCCGCCAGTATCGGAAACAGGATGAGGCGGGAGACTGGAGCTGGTCCCCTTGGTTCAAATCGGATCATGCCGCATCTTCTCCGCTGTGGCCGGCCATTCTGAGGCCAAGTGTACCGCGGTCCAGTGTTTCAGTTGGTTCCGCTGACGACAGATGGCCGCGGTGAATGACTGCAATCCGGTCAGACAACCGCATCAGTTCGTCGAGATCTTCGGAAATCAGAATAACGCCAGCGCCGCGCGCCCGGGCGTCCAGCAATCGCCGATGAACATCTGAGGTTGCCCCGACATCCAGACCGCGTGATGGCTGGGCCGCCAACACGACATGGGGTTCGGTCTCAAGTGTGCGGGCAAGTACGATTTTCTGGATGTTGCCGCCGGAGAGCAACCGCGCCGGGCTGTCCTCGCTTTGACAGCGAATGTCATAGGCCGAGATGGCTTTTCGGGCCCGTTCCCGCATGTCGGCAAATCGCAGCAGGCCATAGCGCTGATTTTCCGGGCCCCGAATGGATTCAAGCGCCAGGTTTTCGGACACGCTCATCGCGCCGACGATACCGTCGTGATGGCGGTCTTCCGGGATGCGGGCTAATCCGGCATCAATCATTGTGCGCGCATCTGCTCGGCTGAGGTCGGTGCCTTCACGTGTGACGGAGCCTTCAGCAGGATGCTCCAGTCCGGAAATGACCTTGGCCAGAACGGTCTGCCCGTTGCCCGAGACACCGGCAATACCGAGAATTTCACCAGCTTTCAGCTCCAGAAAAACATTGTGAAGTGCATCGCGCCCAGCGCCGGTGGAGATGTTGTTCAGGACAAAAAGCGGTTCACCGGGCGTGCCGCCATCCCGGATGATTTCCGTGACTTCGTGACCAACCATCAATTCAGCCAACTGGCGTTGATCGCATTGCTCGGTCGGAAGATCTGCGACTTTGCACCCACCGCGAAGCACTGCAATCCGATGAGAGGAGGCAACCACTTCGGCAAGCTTATGGGAGATGAAGATAATCGCCAGACCGTCATTTGCCAGTTTCTTCAAAGTTTCAAAAAGTGTTTCAGATTCCTGCGGTGTCAGAACGGCTGTCGGTTCATCGAGAACCAGAACTTTTGCGTCGCGGTAAAGCGCTTTTAGGATTTCAACACGCTGCTTTTCACCGACAGACAGAAGAGAAACTCGCGTGTCCAGATTGACGGTCAATCCGGACCTGTCCATCAGGTCTTCGAGTTTTTTGCGCGCAGGAGCCCGAGCGGAGCGCAAAGTGAAAAGTGCTTCAGTGCCAAGCAGGATGTTGTCGAGTGCGGTCAGGTTTTCCGCGAGCGTGAAATGCTGGTGGACCATGCCGATTCCCGCTTCCAGCGCAGCATGCGGTGATCCCGGTTCCAGATCTTCAAGGCCATCAGAACATGAGGCAACAAGAACCTTACCCTCGTCGGCAACATAGTGGCCGAACAGGATGTTCATCAAAGTGGTTTTGCCAGCGCCATTTTCGCCGAGCAGTGCAAGGATTTCTCCGCGCCGCAGATCAAGCGAAACGTCGCCATTGGCGGTCAACGATCCGAAGCGTTTGGTGATGCCGTCCAGTCTGAGCATGACCGGTGCGTCGGAACCTGAGGGCGCCATCTGGATCTCCGATAGGAAATGAATACAGAAACAAGATAGAAAACCGGCGGCAGAAGGCCGCCGGTGAACTGCCGGTTGGCAGATTTACATGGTGGACTTTGGTTCGGTGTCGTTGACGTTGACACGGAACAGGCCGCCCAGGATCTCCTGTTCTTTTTCCTTGGCTGCTTTTACTGCGTCCGCAGGGGCCAGGGTTTCATCAACGAGGAAGCTGCCTCCGCCGTAGCCCATGAAGCTGTAAGGACCGAAATCAGCTGGCTCGAATGCGCCCGACTTGACCTGTTCAATGGCCCTGTCGATGGACGGTTCCATGTGCCACAGCGCTGAGGACAGGATGGTTCCCGGATAATCAACGGATGTGTCGATCACGTTGCCGATAGCCAGAATGCCCTTTTCCTTGGCTGCATCAGAAACGCCAAAGCGTTCCGCGTACATGATGTCTGCGCCTTTTTCGATCATCGCAAAGGCAGATTCCTTGGCCTTCGGCGGGTCGTACCAGGAGTTGATGAAGGTCACGAGGAACTTCACATCCGGATTGACGGCTGTTGCGCCGTCCATGAACGCATTCATCAGGCGGTTCACTTCCGGAATGGCGTACCCACCGACCATGCCGATGATATTTGACTTGGTGGTTGCGCCGGCAATCATGCCGGACAGATAGCTTGGCTCGTGAATCCAGTTGTCGAACACCGAAAAGTTTGGCTGTGCTGCACCAAAGGAAGAGCCCATCATGAAGGCTGTCTCAGGATATTCGGCTGCAACCTTGCGCGCTGCGCGCTCAACAGCAAATGCCTCGCCGACGACCAGATCCATGCCCTGTTCGGCATATTCGCGCATGACACGCTCATAGTCGGTGTTCGCGACATTTTCGGAAAATGTGTAGGTGATGTCGCCGCGAGCTTCGGCAGCTTTCAGCGCCTTGTCGATGCGGCTGACCCACTGTTGCTCGACCGGGACAGTGTAGATCGCTGCCACTTTCAGCGGATCTGCAGCGTCAGCAGGCTGGAGCGTGAAGCCCAAAGAGGCTGTGAAAGCCAGAGCGGTGGCCATAAAGGTCCGCCGAGCCGTCGAAAACGGTTTGGAATGCGCCATGTGTTACCCCTGGAATATATTTTTATAACAACCCGAGATGATCACAGAAACAATCTGCTCACAAGTTGTGCAGGGCGCTGCACTGCAAAAAATTTGAACGTTTGGGAAAAAATTTTAGGCAGGGCGCTTACATGAAGTCTTTGGCCGACACACCAGAGTTGCGCCAGCAATCTTCGGAAACTGTTGGTGGCTGGCGGTTTCAGCAGACTTCTCAGGTGATGATTTTTCGGAACTGCAGGGCAATACGCAAAATTACCTTGATAATCCGGAAGGATTTCATCCCAGAACACGCGTGGTGCACAGCACAGGCTGGTATCATAGTCTAGGACTGATTGTTCACTGCTGAAAGGTCACCCGTGTCACACTCCTATTTCGCGCCCAAAGGTGGTCACCCAGGGCAGGAAACACTCCTGACGGATCGTGCCGTGTTTACTGATGCCTATGCGGTCATTCCGCGCGGGACCATGCGTGACATCGTGACAAGTTCCCTTCCATTTTGGTCTGGAACACGGCTGTGGGTTCTGTCGCGACCTTTGAGCGGCTTTGCCGAGACCTTTTCGCAATACATCATGGAAGTGCAGCCCGGTGGCGGCTCGGACCGGCCCGAAACGGATCCAACGGCTGAAGGGGTTCTGTTTGTCGTTGAAGGCGAGGCGACGCTGACGGCAAACGGCAAGACCTATGACCTGCGTCCCGGAAGTTATGCGTTTCTGCCGCCCCAGACCGATTGGTCTTTCAAAAACACAAGTTCGGAACCCGTCCGCTTTCATTGGGTGCGCAAGGCCTATCAGGCTGTCGATGGTCTGGCACTGCCGGATCTGTTTGTCACCCATGAGGATGACATCACGCCCAACGAAATGCCGGGAACCGATGGCAAATGGGCGACGTCACGTTTTGCCGATCCAGCAGACCTGCGCCATGACATGCACGTCAACATCGTGACCTTTCAGCCCGGTGCGGTCATTCCGTTTGCGGAAACCCACGTCATGGAACACGGCCTCTATGTGCTTCAGGGCAAAGCCGTCTACCGGCTAAATCAGGACTGGGTGGAAGTTGAGGCCGGAGATTATATGTGGCTGCGCGCCTTCTGCCCGCAGGCCTGTTACGCCGGTGGCCCGGGTCCATTCCGCTATCTGCTCTATAAAGACGTCAACCGACACATGCCTTTGTCGCTTGCTGGACGGACGTAGCGCGCGAAGTCTATTCGACTGGGGAACGCCTTAGCCAGTTTTTGATTTCCATTGCGGATTCTTCAGCTGTCAGGTTTGTTGAATCTAGTTTCAGAAAACACGGCGCATCTGACCCCGCCAAGAGTTTGGCCTGTAACTGGTTGCGCTTGACCATTTCAGTCGAGCGTGGTTTTCGCATTCCGTCACGGCTTTCGGACTGAATTCTCCGAATGTTTTCGTCCAGATCGCACTGAATATGGACCACGCAAAATGGTGGACGAGCGTTGCCCAGCATTTCCAGGCGGCGCCATTCTTCATTGGCCCATTCACTTTCGCCGGTGAGCACCGTTGTCAGGACAACGGGAACTTCGTCCGGCAAGTTGAGAATAAGGTCGTGAGCAATCGCCTCGGTTTTCCTGACCGTCTCTTTGAACTGTGGTGATTTGAATTCCGTGAGCGCGAAGGCGACATTATAGACAGAGTGAATATCCAGGAGTTTGCCGTCTATTATCTCAGCGAGATAACGGCCAATCGTCATTTTTCCAACCCCGGGATACCCATTTAAAAGCACTATCATTTGAACAACATTTCTGGATCTGGATGTGAGCGATCAATCTAGGGGTTCGTGCTGGAATGACGCAACCTGAATGATGGTCACGTAAGCAGATGAGGGGCCGTCGCGGCGCCAGAATGCGTGTGAAAAATGCTACCGGTCAGCACGCACCAAAGTAGCGTAATTGTCTCTAGGGACAATGTTTTTAAAGACAGTCCTGTCCGGACTGATACATCTGTTGACAAGGCGTAATCGTTTGACGCGGGCGTCTCAGTCGATATCAAAACCGGACACTATTCATGCGGATTGTCATCAACGGGTTTGGCCGGATCGGCCGAACGGTCTTGCGTCAGGTCCTGAGGTCTGCGGAAACTTCAGATATCGAAGTGGTGCAAATCAACGATATCGCACCGCCGGAAACCTGCGCCTATCTCTTCAAGTATGACAGTGTTTTCGGGCCTTATCCCGGAACGGTCGAGACTGGCGATGAGATCCTGACAGTTGATGGCCGGGATATCCGTTTCACCGCAGAACCGGACCTGTCCAGGCTAGATCTCACTGGCGCTGATGTGGTGATGGAGTGCACCGGCAAGGCTGACACTGCAGGTATTGCGACGAGGGGACTGACTGCTGGTGCCAAAAACGTTCTGATATCAGGGCCGTCAGCAGCTGCAGACATCACATTGGTACTGGGCGCAAATGAGGAAAAGCTTGGCGATCATCGTTTGGTCTCCAACGCATCCTGCACGACCAATGCTCTGGCGCCGCTGTTGCGCGGCATCGATGATGTTTTTGGTATCGAGACCGGGCACACAACGACCGTGCATTGTTACACTGGCAGCCAGCCGATGGTGGATGCACCGCGCGGCCCGCTGGAGCGCAGCCGGGCAGGTGGGGTCTCCATGGTACCGACCACCACCAGCGCGACCAAACTCGTCGGAAGCATCCTGCCGCAACTGAAGGACAAGATCAGCGGTGCTGCCGTCCGTGTCCCAGCAATCAGCGTCTCTGCCGTCGATGTCACGCTGACCCTGAAATCGGATGTGACAGGCTCGTTCAACGAGACCCTTCAGGAGGTCTTTGCAGGCAGCCCGGTGATCGGATTCACCAGTGACCGTGTGGTTTCAACCGATATGCGCGCCCGTCCGGAATCCTGTGTTATCGCGTTACCGGAAACGCTTTCGATCGGACAGCGTCAGGTCAGGGTCTTCGGCTGGTATGACAATGAATGGGGTTTTTCAGCTCGTATGATCGATATGGCAAGGCTGATGGCGGGGAGGGGCTGAATTGGGGGATCTGTGCGTCGGGTGAAGTTAGTATTCTGTGCTGCGGCAGCATTCCATTTAATGACGGTTTTGCGTCTCCAAAGCCGACACTTCCATATCACCGTTTTTTCCACACGGAGATATGCTTGGAGCTCAATCGATCAAATGTTGAGCGATCCCAATCAGACCACCGGTACTCAAAATCAAAACCAGCGATGCGAGCCATAAGGTCCAGCTCGGCGGGCCACGTATAGCGAAACGGAATGGACAAATATTGGTGATGCTCGCCTTTCATCCAAACATGGTTCGATGAATAGTTTTGCGTTGCAATGTCGAATTCGTCGACACCAAAGTGTTTATCATTGCTTGCAAACGCCAGCTTGGTTTCACCAAAGGGTAATCTCTGAAGAGGTGGTATTTGGGTTTCAATCAAAAACCGTCCATTGGTCTCTAAATGTCGCGCGGCATTCTCGAAGCATGAAATTTGCGATTCTTGGGTCGTGAGATTATCGATGGTGTTAAAAACTAGAAAGACGAGAGAAAAATTTCCAGACACCTGTGCCGAAGTCATATTGCCTATCACCACTTCGAGAGGCTTTCCAACTTCCTTTTCTCTCAACTTTTGAACCATGGCACGTGAGAGTTCTATGCCTTTTACATTGGCACCCTTCCCCACCAACGGCAACGCAATCCTTCCGGTTCCGATCGCAAATTCAAGAATATTGCCGTCCTCGGAGAGTTCAACAAGGCAATCAACAGTTTGCTCAATCAGAGATGCGTCAGTTCCGCTGTGGTCTTGATCATAAGTCTGCGCAACCTCATCGCCAAAGTATCCATCACCACTCATTGCTTCGTCGCCTTCTATAATCTTGTAAGCTTATTATTGGTTCACAGCTGGCCTAGCGGAATGATAAGCTCAAATCCACACTTGTTAAGTCCGCACAGGGCTCTGAACGGTCTTTCGCTGCGGAATGGGCCAAGGTCGGCAATGGGGCCGAAAGTGCTGGGTATTTCGAAAGCCTGAGTGTCAGCATTCGCCCACACTGCGCTAAAACCCGCCCGTCCCCTCCCGGCCCCAATCCGGTCACTAAATGACACGCCTCCTCCAACAAAAAAGGGCCGCAAAAGCGGCCCTTGATCTTTTTGATGTCGATTGAGATCAATCGTCTTTTGGCAGGGAACCCTTGCCGTGACCGGCCATGCCCCCGGAGACTTCTTCGACGGATTCGTCAGCAAGCTCTGTTGGCAGGATCAGGTTGAGGATGATCGCAAGCGCAGCAGCAGGCAAAAGACCGCTGGTCAAAAGGATACGTGCTGTATCAGGCATATGCTGGAGAGCGCCTGGCTCCAGCTGCAGGCCGAGACCGATCGACAGGGAGATCGCGAAGATCACCATGTTGCGGCGGTTCCAGTTGACATCTGACAACATGGAAATACCGGCTGCGACCACCATGCCGAACATGACGATGACACCGCCGCCCAGCACTTCAATCGGCACTGTGCGAATGATGCTGCCGACTTTCGGGATCAGGCCACAGACGATCAGGAAGATTGCGCCGTAGGTCACCACATGGCGGCTCATGACGCCGGTCATGGCAATCAGGCCAACGTTCTGGCTGAAGGACGTGTTCGGGAAACCACCGAAACAACCGGCAATGGCACTGCCAAGACCGTCTGCATAGGTTGCACCTTCAATTTCCTTGTCGGTTGCTTCACGGCCAGCACCACCTTTGGTGATGCCGGAGACGTCGCCGACCGTTTCAACTGCGGAAACAAACGCCATCAGCGAGAAGCCGATGACAGCTGCCAGCGAAAACTCGAAGCCGTATTTGAATGGCTGCGGCAGTGCAAAGACAGCTGCGCGGTCCCAGGATGTTGCGACAGCATCAAAGGACAGCATGCCGGTCATCAGCGCATAGATGTAACCCGCTATCAGACCCAGCAGGACAGCTGAAATCGACAACATGCCTTTGGTAAAGAATTTCAGGCCGAGCGTGACAACAATCACGACCAGAGCTGCGGACCAGTTGAGCAGGGAACCATATTCAGGTGTGCCGATGGCCGGAACGCCGCCAGCAGCATACTGAATGCCGACTTTGACCAGCGCGAGGCCGATCATGGTCACAACCAGACCGGTGACAAGCGGTGGCAGGGCAAAGCGGATCTTGCCGATGAACAGGCCAAGAATGGCGTGGAAAATGCCGCCGAGGATCACACCGCCGAACAGCGCTGCAAGCCCGTCTACGCCTTTACCGGCGACAAGCGGGATCATGATTGGCAGGAACGCAAAAGATGTACCCTGAACGATTGGCAGCGCTGCGCCGACCGGGCCGAGGGTCACGGTTTGCATCAGTGTTGCCACACCTGCGAACACCATCGACATCTGGATGAGATAAAGAAGTTCCGGAAAGTCCGGCGAATTGGAGCCGAAGCCGAAACCGGCTGCGCCCGCGACGATGATCGCCGGAGTGACGTTGGACACGAACATGGCCAGCACGTGCTGGATACCGAGTGGCACTGCCTTCATCAAAGGCGGTGTATAGTTTGGATCGCGCAGCTGTTCTGGCGTTCCGACTGAAGAAGCGGTCATTTCAAATTAACTCCCAAACCCTTAGAACTCCCGTCCGTTTTCGACGGAAGGGGTTGCCCATGTAATGCAGCGTTTCTTTTTTATGTTTTCGCTGCCTCGACGATCCAGGGATCATCAAACCAATGTTCCTCCAGATTGTTTCCGTCCCCAATTCGGTCCACGACAACAAACCGTCCCGGTTTGCCAATCGGTGCAAGAACTCCGTGCCAGGTGCCTCGATACAGATTGATCGATTGGCCGGGCTGGCTGATGAAGGCTTTCAGATCTGACGGTTGCCCGTTTCTGTCATCTGCAACAATCACCAGCATTGGAACACCGTCCACCGGAATGAAGGCCTGACTACCTTCCGGGTGGCGTTCCGCCATGTCAACTTTGTACGGGAACGAGCGCGCTTTGGCGTCAAACAGGCTGATGCCCGCCGTGCCTGTGCTGAAGTCCAGCTTTGCCAGGTCGTGATGGCGGCCACACATGCCCTGATTGATGATCTTGTCCGGATCGCCATTTACCTCAATGACATCGCCATAAGCGGCGAAGGCGTCAGCGGTCAGCGGTAAGGGCAAGATCGATCTGGTCACGGCAACAGATCCTTCAACCGAAACTGCGCGATCCGTTCGACCTGTCTGCAGGCGTCGCCAAACTCGGTCTCACGATCATTGCCGATCCGACGCTGAAACGCTGCCATGATCGAGGCCTTGTCGTGATCGCGAACGGCAATAATGAACGGAAAACCGTGTTTTGCGACATACTCGGAATTCAGCTGTGTAAAGGTCGTACGTTCCTCGTCAGTCAGATGATCAAGACCGGCGCTTGCCTGTTCATTGGTACTTTCCGCCGTCAGCCGTCCGGCTTTGGCAAGCTTTCCTGCCAAATCCGGGTGCGCGTTCAACACGCCTAGGCGTTCTTCATCGCTCGCAGTTCTGAACTTGCGGCAGAGGGCGTTGTGGATCCCGGCAGCGCAATCATGGGCGGGGCCGAGTTCCAAATCAAAAGCGCGTTCCGCGATCCACGGTGAATGCTCGAATATACCGCCGAAAGCTTCGACAAAAGTGTCCTTGCTCATCTGGCTTGGTCGGTCGAACTTTTGGGGAGGATGGTTGTTTTTCCAATGCTCGGCGATTTCAATCCGGCGCGGACACCAGACACCGTCAAAATTCTGAATATGGTCGATGAACTTCTTGAGCGCTGCAATCTTGCCCGGGCGGCCGATCAACCGGCAGTGCAGGCCGATGGACATCATCTTCGGGGCCCCAGCTTCACCCTCGGCATAGAGCGTATCAAAGGCATTCTTCAGGTACTCGAAAAAGTCTTCGCCGCTGGACCAGCCCGGAGACACGGAAAAACGCATGTCATTGGCTTCAAGAGTATAGGGAATGATCAGCTGGTCGCGGTCACCGATACTGAGCCAGTAGGGCAGGTCATCGTCATAGGTGTCGGAGATGTAGTCGAAACCACCTTCTTCAGTGACAAGACGCACGGTGTTTTCAGAACAGCGACCCGTGTACCAGCCGCGAGGGCGCTCGCCGACAACTTCCGTATGCAGGCGCACGGCCTCGTTGATTGCCGCCCGTTCGTCTCCTGCGCTCATGTCCTTGTGTTCGACCCACTTGAGGCCATGACTGGCGATTTCCCAACCAGCTTCTTTCATGGCCTCAACCTGTTCAGGATTGCGCGCCAGAGCTGTCGCGACACCGTAAATGGTCAGCGGAATATCCGCGCCGGTGAACAACCGATGCACGCGCCAGAATCCGGCCCGGGCACCATACTCATAGAGAGATTCCATGTTCCAGTGGCGCTGGCCCGGCCATTGGGCAACGCCCGGAACATCAGACAGGAATGCTTCAGAGGCCGCATCGCCATGCAAGGTGCAGTTCTCGCCACCTTCCTCGTAATTCAGCACAAACTGGACAGCGACCTTCGCACCGTTCGGCCATTGAGGGTCCGGCGGGAACGGGCCGTAGCCACGCATGTTACGAGGGTAGCGAGTCAAGGGACGTCTCCAGATGTTGTCTTCTTATAAAACAAAATAATGCGATTGATTTTCAGGCATTTCCGAAAAGTGCTTTCGGGGAACTACGTATGCCCTTCGACTAAGCCGCAATTCATTATGGCCGAAATTTCAACAATTGACGGGACTTTTGATGGCCGGTTTTCTGACAACACACGTTCTGGACACGGCTCGAGGATGCCCGGGTGAGGGCATCAGGATTGATCTCTTCCGGATCAACGGTGCAGAGCGGATTTTTCTGCGCACGTTGGTCACAAACAGCGATGGCCGCACCGACAACCAAATCCTGCCGGAAAGCGATTTCGAGACTGGCACTTACGAGCTGGTGTTTCACGCCGGAGACTATTTGAGGTCTGCTGGCCTCACCGCCGCAGAGCCATTGTTCCTGGACCAGATCCCGCTGCGCTTTGGAATGTCAGACGCCTCGCATTACCATGTCCCGCTTCTGCTCTCACCGTATGGGTATTCGACGTATCGGGGGAGTTAGGGGCATCCAAGCCCAAGTATCGAGGGCCGGGGGGCAGTAAATCTTTGAGGCACAAAAATATGCATATGGCGGCTATGCGGACAAACCCGACGTTCTGACCGTTCAACTCAATGCCTGCTTTAATGCGAGATCGAATTTCAAATTAACCGCCCAAAAGTTATGTGGCGGTGAAAGCTACCTTTAATCGTACACCCAATACCAAAAAAGATGATTGATCTAATGACTAGATTGTGCCCCGGGGGCTTGATCTGCTCAACGTCGAGTAAGCGTTTACAATTTAGTTCTTTTTAGGTTTTGAGCTCCACCTGACTGCTTTGCATATTCGTGTCGCATTAACCAAACGAAACTTAAGCGATACCGACTGCGATTAGCGTCTTCGTGCCAAGTGAATGAAAGCGCTCCGAATTCGCCTGAGCGCCTTCACAACGAGCGATCCAAAGCGCCTCGCTCGCTAGCCTGCTACGTCTTCAGCCTTTCGAACCGTCACTACTCCCACAGAAGCCGCACAGTCAATAAGGCCATGCCCATAAGGGTCATTTGGGATTGGCTGTGCTCCAAGTTGTTCAGTGTTCAATGTCATAAGTGCCTTGACGATTTGAACAGAGATTCCAGGATTGCTCTCAATTATCAATGCCGCGAGACCAGATACATGAGGACATGCCATACTCGTTCCCGACAACCTAGCATATGCACCGTTTAGAAATGTCGAGAGTATCGACACACCAGGCGCAGCAACGGTTACTGGGTTCCAATTGGCCCCGTTAGTTCCTCTCGAAGAATCAAAGGCGATCCCCTTATGAGAATCCACTGACGCAACGGCAATGGGACTGCCTAAAGGGTCGCCGACAATAAAGGAATTAGCCGGAGAGCCGACCCAAGGAAATCCTGAGTTGAAACCATTCCCCGCTGAGCAAACAACTACTATCCCGCGCGACTGGCATCTACGTATTGCATTGGCATAGGACGCACGTGGCGGTCTTGGACTACCCAAACTCATGCTCACAACGTTCATTCCTGCGGATATGCACCAGTCCATACCCGAAACAACTCCACTACTGCTGCCCGATCCTGTTCTATCCAAAACCTTGACCGCATATAGCTCTGCTCCGAAAGCCACTCCGAAAACGTCATTTCGGCCTTTTCCCGCAACGATCCCGGCACAATGGGTTCCGTGTCCATGACCGTCGCGGAAATCTGGTTCGCTAGGGATGAACGAGGTCCCACCATAAGTTCGTAGATTCACATGCGCCGCTATGCCAGTGTCTAGTATCGCAACTTTGACACCTGATCCGAAGCTACCGGAATGCCACACCCAATCGGCACGGATCATGTCCATATTCCATCTAACACCTCCGCCTGGATGGTGGACTACGGGGTCCGAGGCAGGCACCACTCCATGCGCCCGAACCTCTATATCCTCTTCGACTGCCAAGACCGTAGATGATTTCTCAACACTTTCCTTTTCCTCTTCGGTAAGAACAGCGATCAAAAGACCTACTTTATCTAAGAAGACAAATTCTTCCTCTGTAGCTTCAGCCGCACCAGTTTCTCCTTGCGCTCGAACAGAAAAACTTCTTTTAATACCTGCATCAAACAGAAGGGATTGCGCGCTCTCTTCGTTTTCAACTTCTTCTACAAGAGAAATGATGTACTTTTTCATCACAGATACTCCTACGAAAAGTCTTGAAGATAAGAATCGATGTCTGTGTGGTATACGGCCGGAACTACTGACTTGAGATACGACGGGTCCTTGTTTCTTGCCTGTCGAAGAACATGGTCTGCCGCAGCATCCCCCATGAGAAAACCGTTGCCAACGAATTGACCTGCTGCTTTCCCACCGTCAAAATTCTTGATCCCAATATTGTAAAGCGCATCGGCGTATCCATCGATGCGGGACACCTTTGCTACGAGGCTATCCGTGAGTTGCATCTCTTCTCCTCCTAGCGCAACCTTCACTAAACGAGTTCCGATGCGAACCTCTGATGCTTCAATCATGCCAATGTCAGAAACCAACACATGATTGCTAGTGCATAGAACGGAATCTCCATCCTCCGTGGCGATCTCGTATGTCGTCCCGTTAAACATACCGGCGGTTGTCCAGAGCACCTCAACGGTTCCGAAGTCCAAGTCGCCATAAACATGATCACCGGCGACAATGTTTTGTATAGGCTTCTTCGAACCGTCGCTCATGAGAACGTCGGTGTCCTTTGCTACGCAATGCCAAATGAAACGTATTGGTAGTATTGGAAGATGGCCATCTGGCGGGTTTGCCGGATTTCCTGGATTGCTCCGAATTGTTACTTGAGCTGGCAATCCGCTATCCAGAAAGACGATCGCGCGAAAATTGAATATCGCATGCATATCTGAAGGCCAATTAACTCTATCAAAAACGACCGGGCTTCCTCCATTTCCTGGTGGAAAGTTCCAGTTAAGTTTTCTTGGGTCTGCACCATCAATTGAAAAGCGTGGGTAAACTGATGCCATTGCTTCTGGCTCGATTGGAATGTAGCCACCACCGGCAATTGTGTTCACCACTGCCATCGTAACAATGAAATTTTCCCCGGGCCTTAGCGGCTGAATAGCATCGTCGAAGCGAGCAGAACCGACAAAAGGAATCATACCTTTTGGATTATTCTGGACAGGTTGATTCCAAGCATAATCCATGTCCGAGCCTGGCCCAGCATTGTTGTACGGCCGACCAAGCCCAATATTGATTGCGCCCGGGTCAAGCGGACGGTCACTTGTCCGAATAGGCGAAGTTATGACAGGGTCTTGAGAGTTCTGAAGGCCAACGCCCGTCTGAAGTTTGGCCTGACGACGAACGGCAGCTCCGCCATTCTTCGGGTCCCAAGACACATCAAGAAGGAAAACATAACCCCCAGAAGTGCCGTCGACATCGAAGAACGCATTGAGGTCACTATAGACATCGTTCGCAGCATATGACTTTGGAGGTTCAGGAAATATAAACTCCTGCTTCTCTCTATCGATAGCTAAAATGATCATATCAAGGGCTGAGAACCCTTCTAGAATGGCTGCAAACCCAGTTGAGGAAAAGTTACGGTTTTCGACAACGGTTCGCACTCCGGCCTCAAAGAAACCAACTTCCGTTCTTGGTTGATCAGACCGTCCTTGCGAAAGCAGATTTCCTCTAGGGCAATTTTTATGGGCCTCTCTTATTCTGTGAAGGCGCCCAATTTTCCCGGGATAACGCTCTGCGTCCCAATACGTTTCGTCAATCAATTTACAAACTTCAAAGGCGTCTTTATCGAAATACAAATTTGGTTCAAACGCTCCTTCGTTTGGAATTTTCTCGAGATGCTCCATTAAAATTTGGAATTGCTGCTGCGAAAAGGCCATCTCCAGTCACTCCCCATATTATAACTTGCAATAATACTCCTTTACAACTTTTAGTCTCGCCTACTTCGCGTTACATGTCTATTATATTTTAAACTATTTAAGGTTGAGCAAGTTGCGGAATGGTTCATTTGCGCAAAGTCGCTTAAACCGCTACGGATGGTTTTGAACACTCTCGTTGAACAATCGCAGAATTGATCGACCGTTTTGGACAACAGTCCAAGATCGGACATTCGTGCAAACCGCAGTGTTGGTCAAAATGGGCTTATTCCGTTGAAAAACTCGATGGTTTTGCGTTTTGAACGGTGTGCTGAGTTTGAGCAAACCGTGCCTTGCTTATGCAGGACAACCGATCTGCGGCACCGGGATGAGTTTTGCGAGTTTCCTGAGGTTCTGGGTTGT
>JBDWQP010000005.1:0-588686 GCA_039986495.1 Roseibium sp.
CCTCAATCGAGAACTCGTAGAACAGCGCGCTTTGCGCTTCCTGTCTCGGACCCATCATTGCCCATATCTCCCAAATCAATAAGAAGATTGAATCAGCGTTCAGCAATCAAAACAACAGGAGTTTTTCAACAGAATAGGCTCATTCGGGACATTCGCTGCAGTTCCTTCGAATGACCGTAGCTGGGCCAAGACTGACGTTCCTATTCTTGCGGCACCACCGGCAGCATGTAATGCAACACCACCTTCACCGCCCCTGCCGTAAAACTCCCTCCATTCGCGCTCAAGCGCACTGCTGTGTCTGAATAGAACGCCTGCGGCCCAATCACCCCGGCATTGCTCGATCCTTCTGCAATTCCGAGTGACCCACCGAACTTGGACGTCTCCCCGGCAATGCCGCAGTCATAGGACGCCGCTCCGGTGATGGCCGTGGATGTCCTGGTCGAGACACACCAGATAGGCTCCAAACCGGCAGCCACAGCGATTGCAGTGTGGGTGTTCTGGGTTGCAGCAATGGCGGCAAGGATCTCCGCCTCACTCGCTGTCTCGGCGAGGCCGAGCGCAAGGGCAATTTTTTCCATTGGGATGTCCTGGGTGTTGGAAGAGGAAAAACGGGCTGCAATGGCCTCAAGGTCCAGCGCGGGCATGTTGACGAGAGCCGCATTGCGCAGGGCGATGACCTTGCTGGTGGTCTTTTCGACTGCAAAGAGCGGAGAGATGTACCGATACTCGCGCGCCTTGATGGCGGCGCTGGCTGCCTCTGTCCATTGGACCTGGCCATAGATGCCGTCGTCGCGGATCTCGAAGCTTTTGATCCAGCCAGCGGCCTTTGCGGTGCCACCAACGCCCTCAATCGCGCCAAAGATGCTCTGGTGGTCGTAGTCGACCATCATCTCGGTGGCTGCGAGGAGGGCCTCTGTCTGGGTGAGGATGGCTTGCAACGCCGCACTGTCACCCGCATGGAATGGGCCGCGGCCGTCTCGGCAAGTGAAAGAACCGGCGGGCAGCAACTTGATCCAGGCCGCATTGGTCTCGCTAGCTGGCAAAACAATGGCTTCGCCAGCAGCGATTAAAGTGGTGTCAAAACGGGGACAGTTGACGGTGGTTGCCATGGGTGCAATCTTCGCAACCAAGGCAGGAGAACTGCAGCCCCCCGAAGTGGGGGATGGTTAGGCTGGGTAGAACGAGGACATTAAAGGAGTTCTAGAAGAGTTTTAGTATGCATGCTTAAGCGGCTATCTATGAATTGGTCTAAATCTCGTGAATTCTAACGTCAGTCCCACAAACCTCCTTTGCAATATCAACGACATGACGATGATGTGTTAGATATACAGCCTGTCCGGTTAAGCCAATTCGACGCATCAGCCCGCAGGCCGCGCGTGTGCGATCCTCGTCGAACGTCTCAAATACGTCGTCACAAAAGAAAGGTAGAATGGTCCCGTTGGTTGCCATTTGCTCATAGGCAGCAGCACGAAGGGCGAGATAAAGCTGGAATCGCGTTCCTTTCGACATCGCATAAGCCTGTTTGGCTGCACCGTCCGAAGTTTGGATTGCGACGAGGATTTCGTTCGTTCCGTCGATCTGGGTGGTGAGGCTACGATATTTTCCATTGGTGAGTTCGGTGAACGCGATTTCGGCTGCTTTCATCATTCCACTACGATGTACGTCGCGGTAACGACGGATGGCCGTATCGGCCAACATGTGTCCGATCCTCAATTTGAGAACATTGTGGATTACGCTTTCCATCTCAAGTTCGATTGTTTGCCGACGGGCAACAAGAGTGGCGACGTCCGCTTCACCAGTAATCGAATCAAGCTCGGATTTCGCACGGGTTCTTGTTTCGATCGCCGTTGTCAAATCGACCTCTATGCCCTTGAGATCCCGCACAATTTCACTAGTAGCGGCCTGGATTTCCGTCAGGCCTTGTCCCTCTAGCGCATCATCTAATTCAAGCTTCGACTGAACACCAAGGAGCGAACAAAGTTCGCTCGACATGTTTCTGATTTCCGCACGCAAATCGATGGCGCGTTTTCCGTGCAGAACGGCTTCGCGAAATTCTTCCACCGTTTCGGTCAAAATGGTCGCATCGAATATTGCTGCCGAGAGTCGTACCTGCTCATCAATGTGTTTCAGATCATTGAGTACGGTTTCTAGTTCTTTTTGAGCCGTTTCGATCTCCTCAGAAAGAACTGCTCGTGTGTTGTTGGTTTTGGCTGCCGATTCAGCTTTTGCAGAGATTGCGTCGTAGGCGTCGATCAACGGCATACCGTTCAGACCAGGTTCGCTTTTGATTAGCGGTGTCAGGGCCGTGTCGAGCGCGTTTTCGTCTCTCTCCATGCCATCTATTTGGCGGGTGAGGCCAAGTAGTTTCTCGTTGAATTCACGTAATTCTCGAAATGTTTCGAATGCCTCTGGGAAAATGATATTGATACCGGCCTCGCCAAATGCTGTTTCTAACAATTGCGACCAAGTCGTTCTCGCATCTTTCAATGCATCTTCAACCTCGATCGTTTTGCCTATCCTCTTCCGATACTCAGTTTTCGCGTCATCTACCGATTTTTGGCCCGCACGTAATTCGATCTGAACCTTTTCACGTTCAGCCGCGGTCTTGCTGGCCAAGGCGACCAAAGCCTCTAGTTTTGCTTGGGGCGCATTCAGAGCCTCAGCGAGTTCCTTTCTCAGAATTTCCGCAGAATCAAGAACCGGTTCGGCCGCGACCCGTTCGTTCTCTGCGACAATCGCCTGCGCGCGAGCCGTCTCTGCCTTTCGGACCCAATCGGTGAAGCCTCCCGTCGAAAGACTAGCTTCTAACCCAGTGGCAGCTTTGTGATTTTCCAACTCGGATATGAGACCAACCGAATGATCGTTTGCATTTTTCAAGGCAACTTTCATTGCCTTCGACTTACCCTTTGCCTCAGCCAGCGCCACATTGAGCTGTCGAACTTCGGCAAGGTCTTTGACCTGACTGTAACGGGCAGTGCTTTTTGTGTCGTCCAGGCGCATGGCGGTCTCAAACAGATTTGCCGATGGCCGGGATAAGTTCCCAAGATGCTCGTGCCAGAGACTGTCTCGCTCGCTACGCGACCTGCTCGCCTCTTCGTCCGAGATTAACGCGCCTGATACCTCAAGAGCATTTATTCGAGCAATAAGCCGTTCAGCGGTTTGTTCCGCATCTAATAAATCATCTTCAGCGCGCTTGACCGCGCTTTTGGCGGATACGATTTCACTTGCCAATACTGTCACCTCTTCGAAACTGAGTGACAACTCAGGCACGGTATCAAATCTCTGCCCTGTAAGGGAAAGTGCAGAAAGCGCCTCGCGTGCAGATCGTTGCGCCAGCCTTAGCGCTTCACCCGACTTGTTTGCTTCAACCAGGATGTGCGATGCATTGTGGATGCTCAAGATGTTCTGCAGATCCTGACCATCTTCGCCCACGGTGGGCAGTTGCCCAAGCGTCTTTTCCGCCGCTTCCAAGTTCTTTTGCGCGTTTCCTTCTTCTTCCTTTGCTGTACGGAGCGCTGACACTGCCTTGGAGACTGACTGAAAATTTTTCTCAAGTTCCTGCAGGTGGATCAGGTCAAAGACGAACTGATCGGGCGCGGCCACACTTTTTAATCCAATATCGGCTAGGCCACGTTTCATATCCTTGATAACATCGTCCCTTTGGCTTTGCCTTCTTGGAAGGTCGGGCGCGGCTGTTCCGCACCTACCTCTTAGGTTTCGAAGCTCATTGAGCTTATGTTGGACCTGAGTCATTTCTGGTTGCGGAACAAGTTGGTCCCGTTCACCGGTCTTGACGGCAATCAAAGTGTTTAGCCGCTTCCTTTCTGCCTCGACCAAGACACGCCGTTTCGAAAGGTCGACAAGTTCTTCCGGATCAATATCTAGTTCAGTTGGGAAATGTTGCAGCGGCTTCAGCTCAAGTTCCAGCTCTGCAACCTTGGTCGACATTGGCAAAGCTTTGGCAATTGCCTCAAGACTAGCCTGCTCCATTAGCTTGTCCCGTCGCAGCGCGCGGACATCATTTTCGGCGGCCTTGGCGGCTTCCAAAGCTTGCTTTCGTTGGCGGTACTCCATCACGCTTACATCGGTATCGCGGATTTGCGCAGAGGTATCGTCCAGCGAGCGTTTGAGAAGAGCAAATGCAGATTTGCTTCCTCCCTTCCTATAGAGTTCGGCTGCACGTTGATCGACAGCATCCAAAACGTCTGTAAGGTCGCTCACTCCAGCAGCGGCTGAAAAGAGCAGTCGCCCTATATCACCTTTGCTATTCGTTATTTCGTCACCGCCTTCCTCGATTGTCGCATCGTCGAGGCAGAGCAGCTTACGGTAGTCATCAATCGATAGGCCGGAAAGCACGCTTTGAAGGGCCGTTTCTGGCAACGGTGTTCCAGACGCATCAACGAGATTGTTCCTACGGCCTGGTAGTCGAGTGAATTCCCGAATCCCATCCTCCATAAAAAGCGCAGCCGAGACTTTAAGGTTCGGCCGCTTATGCTTGAAGTCGTATGGCTCGATATGACGGAAACAGGAGACTTCCCTTGGAAACTGCAGAACAAACCCCTGAACCCGATCAACCCGGTGTCATCAGCGTTGCCGGGAAGGATTACATGAGCGATGCAAAGGCAAACCTTGTCCCGCTTGAGCTCATCAAACCGGCAGACAAGCTTGAAGACGAGGTTGTGCGCAAGATCACAGCGCATGCGGCAGCATTATCTGAGCAGATTGCCCGCTTTCGAGGACACAGCTTCACCGACCTTGGAGAGTTTGATGCGCTGCTTGAACAGGATTACGGCCTGAGGCGTAGCTGAGCTGCTCTTGGCAAGAGCGCAATGTGATATTCCTTGCCGCCGCCGCGACCAGAGCGTTTGCGCGCATAATGTGGATTGTCCTGCCAGCCTTCCGATCTTGCAAGAGCTTCCAGTCCCTGACGGGTCTGCGGCAGGTCTGGAAGACGGGCTGCGGCAAGGTCTGACAGGGAAAACCAGCTGGTCATGAGCGGTTTTTCCCCGCTGCCTTCTGCCTTTTGATGATGACGGGAACCGCGCGCAGGGTCTTCAGCTGTTTGGCGAGGTCCCGTTGTTCCTGTTGAAGGCGGGCGATTTCGGCAAGGCGGGCCTCGTCACCTTCAAGGATCAAAAGCCCTTCTTCCGAAACAATCATGTCCCACAGCCATGTGGCTCCGGTTGCCCGGACAAAGGCCTTGAAGCGCACTAGGGATATGTCGTGGCTGACCTTGCTTTCAGCGGTATAGGCGTCAAGCGTTGACCTGGAAAGATTGGGGAGCCCGAGATACTGCGCCATGCGGGCGGCAATCACCGGACGGTCATGGGGGCACTCGCGGATGGCCTGTGCCATGGCGCGTTTGATTTTGGAGCGAAAGCGGTCAGGATCAATTGCGGAAGAGGCGCTGCGCACCGGAAACAGCGCTTCCTGAAAGAGATCAAACTGGTCCGGGTGCGGCTTCATTATTCGGCTGCCTCCATTGCCGGAGGCTGGTTCGCCCGCACGATGTAATCGCAAAAGCGCTGCCGGGTTTCTGTGCCTGCGCGTTGCCAGGCGTTGATGAGATCGGAAAAGACCCTGGCCTGTTGATCCGGGCGTTTGGGTTTGGGCCCGTCATCAATGGCGGTGAGCACCATTTTGAGATCGGGTTCCTGGGTGAAAGCAACGGCGGCCTGTTTCTGTTTGACCGGCTCCAGTCTGGAGAGTTTGAGAAGGGCCGATTGGTTGTCGGCAATCTCAGTGCCTTTGACGGCAGCACGCAGATCGGCATGGAGATTGAGCGCGATCTGGCTGAGCCGCTTTATTGTCTTTGGATGAAGACCGAGCCGCATTGCCGTGTATTTGGAAAATGAATGGGAAATAGGGACATCTTGTCCCGATTTATTGGCAGAAGGTCGACCGGCCGAGATCTGACCATGCCGCTCTTCCCAGAGTTCCCGGTATTTGAGCACGGCAACAGCCCGGTCAATGACCGAGAGTTCGTTCCGGTGAAGGTTTTCGGCAATCTCCAGAAGCTGGGCGTCGGACTGATCGGCCTTCAGCACAAAACAGTCGATGGTCTCCAGCCCCAAGAGGTCGGTGGCGCGCAGACGATGCAAACCGGCAATCAACGTATAGCTGCCTGCCTTGGCGCGTGGTGTTGCCCGGACGCTGATCGGGTTCATAAGTCCGTATTCGGCGATCGACCCGGATATCACCTTGGCAAGATCCTCATCGATATCCCTGAGACGCGTTGAAATGGTGATCCTGGAAAGGGGAAGTGTTTTGAATTCGGCCATCAGGCGGCTCCCTCCGAGATTTGGGAGGGCAGGGCGGTTTCCATCTGGAAGTGATAGCGGGCGGCGGCTGCCTCGGCGATTTGACCGTAGTGGGCGGCAAAGACCGGACACTCCAGCCTCTCGTTGATTGTGTGGAGCGCCCGGTTGACTGCCTCGCGGGAGCGATCCTGCACGGCAACCACACGGCGCTTGGGCAAGTTGAACTCGGTGATCATCAGGTGCAGGACGATTTGGCGGGCAAGAGCTGCATCAAACCAGTCATGCGGCGGATCGATCACCGCATCGACGCTCAAATGGGGAAACCCGTCGCGGGTCGCGGACACACATGCGAAATAGACCGCGTCAAACATGTCCTGGCTGCTGTGGAGGTTCATGATGAAAACCCTCCGACAGGAAAAAGGACGCGCCTGCTCGTGGCGGGGAAACAGGCGCGCCAATCCTCAGAGCCCGGTTGATACGAGATACAAAGCCGGATCTTGAGGAAACGGACCTCGGTGCAACGGGCGCTCATGACAGGATCCCGAGAAGATGGCTGCACATGGCGATCGCAACGGCGATCAAACTGGACAGGATTGCGCCAAACAGAAGAGCAGTCTCGCTCCGGGGCGCACAGGTCCTGACCACATGCCGGAAAGGGCTTTCTGTCCGGTTTGCCCTGTCTAAATCGGCAGACGCTTTTGCTGTTGCCTTCGCACTGGCACTGGGCCAGACTATCTTCGACGCAGCGGCAACAAAAGCTTGTGGCGTGAGGCGAGTCCGGGCCATTTCAGGCGGCCTTTGTTTTGGTTGCGTGTGACGAACCTGTCTTTGGGCTAGCAGACTCGGCTTCGTATTTGGTAGACAGGATGCGGGATGTTCGAATGGGATAGCGATCCGGGAAGAGATCTTCGACCGGAACGTTGAGAAACTTCGCAAGTGCGGCTTCCGCTTTGCGATGGGTTCTTGCCCACACACCCCGGAACGACTTGGGATTGATGCCCTCCCGTGTTGCCAGAGCCGTCAGGGTCATGCCCCGGCGATGCAATTCGGCTTTGATGGCGTGTTTATCCCATGGTTTTCCGGTCATCGGATATCTCCGGCGGTGCAAGCCCATGCTGTGAGCTGGTTTATGTCGAGGGTGAAAACGCAATTGCGGGCTGCATATGCAGGTCGCTGCAACCAATTGTTAAAACAAATATTGAGTTTTGTAAACCCAATAATTGTTTTTATTAGTTTGGCGGTTATGGCGCGACCAGAAACGATAAAAACAGAATTAGCCCAACGTCTTAGGGAAGTGCGTCGGGAACTGGGCGATCATCCGCGTTCCGATTTATCTAAAAAACTTGGTATAGGCCAAAGCTCACTTGCTAACTATGAGCGTGGGGATAGCGTCCCAGACGCAAAAGTCCTGTTGGCCTACAGAGAGCAGTTTAGGATCAATATTGATTGGCTGGTTTCGGGTAAAGGGGCAATGTTCCTGGACGGTGGCCCACCTGTTCCGGAAGAGACATCCACCGGCAAGGATGCTCCGGTAGTACGATCCGATGTTTTCAAAGAGACTAGCAAACTGGTTCAAGACAGCGCCAAGGCGATAGGTGTGACTCTGTCAATCGATGCACTACTTTCCGAAACGGTAGAGCGCTACAATGAGCTGATCGCAGCTGCCAGAAATCCATCTGACGAGACCGAACTCAGAGCGCTGTACCCCTGGCTTCAGCTACGGATTTCCCAGGACCTGGAAGCTGCGAAGAATGTACCCGGCTCCGGCAAACGTCCGGCCTGATGGTGATTAGTGATTGTGATAAATGACAATGCAGTTACTTGAGAGTAGTTATTGGATTTTCGGAAAGGGATGTGAATGCTGTGATAAGCTCCTTAAGGCTCTGTGCAGATTTAAATGCACAACGCGGAAAATGCCCGCTTTGTGCCATATATCGGCTAGTCTCATCATCAAGCGTGCGTTTCAAAAACGAACACTCGTTGATTGACCCTCAAGCCTTTTGAAGTGGATCACTGTTATGTCCAGGAAAATGAAAGAACTGGACTTGTGCAACAGAGCAATCAGAAAAACTGGCGGATAAAACAAATAGACGCTTGGCGTATCGCATAGAATCCAGTAGTTTACGCATATGTTTAGAGTCCGCCAAAGCGGGCTCATTTGATTCCTAGGCCAAAGGTTCAGTGTTTGGTGGCCGCAAGATCCTAACTGGGCTGACTAAGGTGCCATCAAAGGCTGACAATAAAAGAGCTATCGAAGCCACTGCAAAAACGTTCAGAGTAAAAGTTCATCAGTATCACGATGAGCTCATTAGAGCGTTTTCTTCGCAATTGGTAACAGAAAATAATTCAGATTTCGATGTGTTCGTGGCTGATCCTGTAATTGATTCCATAGAGAACATAGCTGCGCTTGAAACAATTGAAGATCATAGAAAAATTGCCATCTTAGTGAAAATTTATAATTCTACTGTTGATGCAATTGAACAAATACAAGCCGTAAAGCTTTCAACTCTGCTATGGCGTGATCGGCCTAATTCTACGCGATCGGATGATCCTTGCGAATTTGTACGAACCTATTATCCATCCTTTCGGAAGGGTCTCACACAGGCAGATATTCGCAGCCATGATCCACCGTTATATAAAGCGCTGCAAAACCGTAAGGCTCGCAAAGGGTGGCCTGAGGATTTTGACCTTCCCACAAAATCCGAACGTAATGACCAACTTTTATCCAAAATATCGACCCCTCTGACTCGGAAAGGTTTAAGTGATGCGCCACCAGCATTGCGCAGAAAGGTGGATCGTCTTGACAAGGCTGCCAGATATAGAAAACAATCTAGTTGAGGTCGTTTGGAATTCGAAATTAACTCTTAGTTAAAGCTCACGGTGCATACTCGACTCAAGAAAGTGGCATAATGCTGCTCTCTGAGTGTATCGGAGTATGACAATGTCCGAAATTCTCATTTGGCTATCATTGGCTTTGCAGGTGTGGACTGTTGCTCCTCCTTGGGAAAAATCCTCGGCTCGTCGCACCGTTTTTTTTCGTCGCGAAAGCGAAGTGAGTCTTCCTTTTTATAGGTTGAGGACCGTTCGGACTGAGCGTTACGAGAAATAGTGCCAACCGATCACCCTAACTATGAAGTACGCCCGAATTTCGCCCCAATACGCATTGGTAACAATGTTCCATAATGGAGGTTACCCGCGGCGAAACCGGCCTACTTTTTAGGGAAGGAGGCACCTACAGATCTAGGGGCAATTCAATTTTCAAATAAACGGATGACGGACAGTGTATATAGTCATGACTTTTGCGACAAAGCACGGAAAATGCGTACTGAAAAATGGTTAGACTGACAGAAGTTATTAGCCTCTGCCAACCAGTTTATATTGCGTAAAAATACTTATGCTGTCAATGCCGAGCAAGTTTTAGCAATTGCCAAGTCCCTGATTGGATTTCAAAAGAATCCTGTCGCCCTTGTTGTAATTGTTCGTCACCTTCGAGATTACTTTCCCATCCCTTGATGAAATGATAACTACGCAATTACTCTTTGCGGCGACATACATGGCTTTACCATCTTCGCTCCCACTTCTAACCCAATCTTCTACCCTTGCTGAACTCTGGGTCGTGAAAAACATAAGAGCTGATGTAGCAATTAGAATAGTGCGCATTTGTATTCTCCTAAAACAAAACCGTTGTTTGACCGTAGTTTCCTGAACCTTAAAGTAGAGATTCTTTGAAATACATGCCCCCCGGACCGGCAACACCAACTGAAATTTCAAGCGTCAGAAATCCGAAAGGTGTCTTCACCATCGTGGTTGATTTGAATGAATTTCAACTCTCCAAAACCTCGGCCGAGTTACCTAAGTCAGTCGCATTCGCTGTAGCGAAAGAAGTATCGACTGCGAGAAAAAATAGAACTGTAGCCAGAGACCCGGGAATCTTTAAACACGGACGCATTTTTTCCATCCCTTACCCTGGTGTTGTTGAAACCGTATGCACTCTTCAAGGGTGTTAAAGTCATGAACTGTTTGAGAGCATTGATGGGGAATGCAAGTTTGCCAACCGGCGATTGCAAAGCCAATATTTCCTACCACCATGGCGAAAGCTAAGAGTATAGTAGAAGAGAGTTTTTTCATCACACTGATCCTGAGTTGAGGAATTGGTAACAATATGATTTCATCAAACTTTGTACGAAACCCCCATACCTCAAATTGGGTATTTTTAACTCCTCAAGAATAAAATCGGCTGTCATATGTAATAGGGAATTATAATTTATGTTGATTATGTGTTGTTATGAGTAATCGAAAAGATGAAGAGTTATTGAGCCGGATATTATTGGCAATATATGCGACAATAATAGACCCGGAGTTGTATTGGTCGGTAGTCGATTACATTGATTCCATGTATTCAGATGAAAATCGTGACCTAACCGAAAAAATCATCGAGCCGCATGCAGGGCAGTTGGTAAGACTTAGCAACAAGGCAAGAGCGGAAAATGGCGGGATCAATTCAGGTATTGACGATGAACTACCCGATCTGATTATTCGCGATGATGGACGTGTTGAAGTCCGCGGCGCGGCCAAACATACCCATTTTCTGAATGGAGTTGATCTCTCCCATTATAGTAATTTACCTTGCTATCCGGAGGATATAGATCGGATAGATTTATTTATTAAAAGTAATGGTGAGGTTCCATCTCTTATTGTAGGGATAAATGACCTGAATTCTAACGGAAATGCTTTAGCAAAAGTAAATTTTTCCGTTGATAAGGAGAGCATTGAATTAAGACTTGTGCACAATACGATTAAAAATGAGTTGTATACTGAATTTAGTGAAAATTTCAATGTTACTAAAACCGAATTCAGAATTCTTCAGTTATTGGTGCGAGGAGAGAATGTAAAAAGTATATCAAGTTTAAATAACAGAAGTATTCAAACAGTTCGTACGCAAGTTAGAAGTCTTCTAAGGAAACTATATGTTGATAGTCAGAGCTCATTAATTGCTCGATCTTTGGCTGTTTCATCAAATATGGAAATTAGCTCTAATTTAGAAATAGCGCAGAGAAAAATTATCTTTAAAGGTAATCACAAAATTGAATATTTTGTTTTTGGGAGAGAGGGCGGAAGCTGTGTTTTGTTGTTTCATTCTGCAATTGAAGGCCCATTAATTTCGAATAATTTTGACAGTTGTTTAAAAGCTCGAAACATCAAACTGATGTCATTGTCACGCCCAGGCTGTGGTTTGACGACGAAGCATAATAATCGCGATTTCGTGTCTTACTTAGAGAAAATCTGTGATTTGTATCAGGAGATTTTGAGCCATGAGTCTGTTACGAAGTACTCTATAGCGACAATATCCTCAGGATTGCCTTACGCATTGGAGTTTATCAGGAAAAGAAGATCCTCTCCCTGCAGAATTGTGGCGCTAAATCCACTTCCACCATTTGATGATAGGAGACTTTTTCCATCTCTACCAGGGCGTTGGAAGAAATTTGCGTTTTTGGTACACCACTCCCCAAAGATGGTTGGAGCGTTAACTGCATTGGCGGTGAACTATAAATTTTCGAATTCTCGTCAACTTGCGGAGGGTGTTTTGAGAGACGATATCAGAAAGGAAATTCCTACAGCCCTGCAAGAGGACCTTGTAGAGACTCTCAGTAAAAACTACGAACTGATGAGTCCAAATGCTTCAGATAACTACCAGTTGGACGCGAATTTTTACCGTACAAGCTGGGATAAAAAATATGCTGAAACGACGTCAATAAATACCAAGATACAACTCATTCAGGGCAGAGGGCATTTCAGGATACCATTTCAACATATCAAGGCATTATCAGACAACTTAGTTGTTTCACAAGTAACTCAGTTGGAAGAGGACGTTGATCCGATTCACCTGTTAAATCCTCAGATACTATGTGAACTCATCGGTGAATAATCACCTGCTTAGGCTTCGGAACATTTTAATGTTCTAAGAAAGTTCTCGCTGTAAAGATCTTGGATGTGTTCGATTGACCATTTTCGATCCAATAGCATTTGGGTGAGGATAGGAAGATCCGCTCCGCTATTCATTTCTCTGGGCAGGCAAGCAATGCCGCCATCAAAATCGGAGCCAAACGATATGTGCTTGGAGCCGTTGAGACCCTGTTTTGAAAGATAGCCAGTTATGAATTCCATAGTGTCAACAACCAGTCCTAATCCTCCATCTTTGATTTGTTTGCCATTTTTGTCTCTTCTATCTTGAAGGAAATAGGGGCACATAACTACACTGATACAACCGCCCGTTTCAGCGATGGCGTGAATTGCTTCACTTTCTATTCCTCGCATAGTGTGTTTGCTAGGTGCCGATTGTGAACGTCCAATAGGCGTTCGCAATGAGGCATGGCTAGCAAATACAGGTCGATTATTTGCCTTACTAATTTCGCAAATATCAATTATAGCTTCCGTATTTGTATGGGTAACATCGATAAGTAAGCCGACTTCATTTGCCAAACTTACGAATTCCCTGCCAAATTCGGTTAGGCCGTTTGAATAACTTGAGGCGGGTCCAGTTGTGTCGTTGTTGAAGTTTTTGTAGAGGTGCCTCATCCAATCTGGGCCAATTTTATATGATGCGGGGCTTATGTCCGTGGATGAGTAGTGATTAAGCGTCAAATAGACAGCATTTTGGTCTTGTTTTGCTTTTCGTAGCAAATTCAGTCGATTCTTTTGATTGCTTACAGTAGGAATGCCAAGGCAATGCGCGCCTTCGATGCAAAACAACGCTACTTTTTTACCGATAGATCGGGATTGTTCAATTTCCGCTGAATTTTTGGCCACAGTAATATTAAAGTTATTCAGTTCAGTATATTCGAGAAAAAGATCGTAATGTTCTTGGATTTTTTTTAATGCACGATCGGCCCATAATTTTGGAAAAATGTTCTGCAGTACGGCGTGTGCTGTAAAACAGGCCCCACCATATCCGCCGATTTCGAGGTCGCTGAAGGCAACATGTCCATAGTGTGGTTTGTTTTCACCCGCCGGTAGAAGTAGTTTTGCTATCGCAGCTAACACGTAGTTTTTTCGGATGCTCCAATCCCTATTTTCCAAATCGAAACCGAAATAGTAGGAACCGGAAATGGAATCCAAGTGTGTGTCGATAGGATAGCAAGAATTATGAACTTCTACGGTAAATGGATCCAGTTTAGCATTAAAGTTTTTTGGATTAATTTGCATTGTTTTACCATTTAAGCGGGAGTTGCTGCAACGTAGTGGAATAAATTACCTAGGTCTCTATATAATTCTACTAGAAATTGTCGCTGATAGGAAAATTACACTCATATAATGAAATTTACAACAATTGGTGGACGCTAGACCGCTTATCGGATGTTTGTTTGGTACCTAATTATTATTTGTCCAGCTTGCCCGTTACTAACGCCGTTTGCATGTAAAGAGGTGCACAGTGACGGTGTGGGAAACGTCTGAATAGCCCCTAGATTTGTAGACACCTTCTTTCCTAAATTTGAGGCAAAGAAGGCTGATCGGCAAAGTTAATTTATGCGATGATTTTCGATAGGGCCTGGTTGGCCAGATCTCTACGTATGGGTAGGGGGAATGCTGTGTCAGCGCGTCAGATCCATCCTCCGATACACGGACAGGAAAGTTCCATAAATGACATTACGCGTGTCAGGCGCTCGGTTTGCATGTTCGTGCAATCAGAGGTGAGGGGCACAAAGCGGCAAAAGTCCCGGAACTCCATACCTTCGGCGTTTGTTGACAGGCGGCGCGCGCGGCACCAACTTCGTTTTGCCTGGCCCAGCTTGGGATGGGGCCGAAAGCTCTTGTTAACCGCCAATAAGTTCCGTTTTTACGCCGTTTGAATTTGAGATCTGTCGTAAGGCAAGACGGCGTTCGGAGCGTTGCTAGATGGATTCCACCGTCAAACGAGGGCGGTGCTTCGGATCATTCACAACCGCTTATGTTGTTGAACCAGCAAGTCTTTCCACCAAATTCCGCCTTACACCGGGTAATCCCTTCAATTCCAATTCTGAGTGTCAAACAACATCGCCACCCAAAACTGGAATCTTTGACACCACGATCTGGAATTTTCAGTTTTCTGGGTGGATTTGACGGCGCTGGGCGGCAAAACGCCCCTTTCACCGCCCGTTTAAGGACTTTCGGGCCGTCGCATAGCAGCTTTTGAACACCTCTTGAAGACCCTTTAAACCCCGTTAAACGACCATTTAGAGCGCCAGATAAGGGTGGAAATTGTGAATTCGCTGCACAGAGGTCCAAGGTCCGCAATGCGGACAAAGCGCCCTTTCCCTTCGGCTGCGCCAAGGTCAGTTAATAAAGCACTGCCAGCTCGAGTGTTCAACGCGACTTCCGCCCATTGGGTGATTTTACAGGCGAATGATGTCGTGGCACTGGCCACCACGGAGGTAGACTTTTGGGGTATTGAGCCACTCATTGCTGCTCGGTTGCCTCAATTCTCAACCGGTACAAATGGTTTGCCTATAAAATTTGGTTCAGTTGGATCATCAACATAGTCTTGACAACTCGTTCTTGCAGCTCCCTTATTTGACTTAGTTGTTTTTCTGATAGGCACAATTAATGAGCGCTACCGAAGTCACCCCAGAGCCCAAAAATACTCCAACTTTGGCGTCAAGCATTGCATCTGAAATAAGAAGACGGGACAGTCGCAGGAATCTGCATCTTGTGCTATTTCTGTTCGGTGTTTCGGGCTGCATTTTTGGTGCGTTCATTGGGATTTTTGCTGAGCAGTTTTCCTATGCGCTTGAAAACACGTCTTCCAGCTTTGAAGACTTTAACAGTAGATACCATGACTACATCCTTAGATGGCGAATATTCGGTGTCGTATCGGTAGTAGTCTCTATAAACCTAATAGTGTTAACTCTACTTCAGGGGTTTCGACTAACCGGACGCGTGCAGGAAGGCCAATCGGGGGACACTGAAGTCGTTACTAGCGCCCTCGCAGACCTCATTTCTGAGCTGGACAAAACACTCAAATCAAAGCAGTTGGATGAAGCGCTTTCGACAGCCGAACGCGCAGAAATTGTAGCTGCTTTGACAAAGAGTTTTCAGAATGACCTGAGCCCGAAAATCGCGTTGTTCATCGAGCAGAAGTATCAGGACCAAATCGAAGAACAACTCTTCTACAAAAAATCTGAGGAATTCTTCAAAAGCCTGAAGCATCGGCTTGAAGGATTTTCTAGCGACCTTCGAAATGAATCGACTGTAAATCTCTTTTATGGGTTAACTGCTGCAGCATTGGGGCTCATAACACTGCTCGTACTAATCTTTAGTTCACCACAACATAGTATTGACCAACCGTTGGCTTGGCAGGGATTAGTCATCTATTACGTACCAAGAGTCGCGATTTTTCTTACTTTTCAGGCGTTTGGAATGTTCTTTTTGAGGATATATAGAAAGAACCTTGAGGAACGGCGATACCTGAGCAACGAAATAACAAATGTCGAGATAAAAAGAATTGCATTTGCCATTTCTCAGAGTGGCAGCGCAAAGGAACAGCGCCATTCAATCGTACAAGCGATGCTAGCTACTGATCGAAATGCAAGTTTTGATCCCGCGGCAACCGAACGCGTCAAGGAAGACGCCAACCTAACGATACTCTCGGGGATAGTCGAAAAGGCTATTGAAAAAATCCCAGCTGCCGGATCTAAAGAGTGAATGGTGCCAGTTTAGAGCTGTTACTCTTTTCGTTGTCGGCTTTGCGAAGCAGTCGATTTCTAGCCTCGACAATAGTCTAAAACCGCAACCCCTGTGTTTGCGTTGGAAAGCCAGAAATCGTTTTGCTTGCAGATCGACAAAACGGACCTTCGAGCACCCCGCAGCATCAGTCAAAAAGGGGCTCTTTCCGGTCATTTGCTGCAGTTCCCACGAATGACCGTAGTGGGCCAAGACTGACGTTCCTAATCCTGCGGCACCACCGGCAGCATGTAATGCAACACCACCTTCACCGCCCCTGCTGTAAAACTCCCCCCAATTCGCACTCAAGCGCACTGAGGTGTCTGAATAAAACGCCTGCGGCCCGATCACTCCGGCATTGGTTGACCCTTCCGCGATCCCGAGCGATCCCCGAATTTGGACGTCTCCCCGGCAATGCCGCAGTCATAGGACGCAGCTCCGGTGACGGCCGTGGATGTCATGGTCGAAACACACCAGGCAACAGCACGGTTCGAAATAACGATGGATGTGTCAACACCGGCACCGCTCAAGCCGGTGAGTTCTTCTTCAACCGTGCACATCCGGCTCTGAGCTCCGGAGGGTGTCTGTGACAGAACGGACACCTCCGCCAGGAACGCGCCGTAGTCTTTCCAACCGCTCGATGTGTAGATTACCAGTGTACCCTCATCAGCGATGAAGGCCCTGAGGCCTGTGTGTTTCCCGTCAGCGGGTATGGGTCCAGATAAGCTGATTGCTTAAAGGAGAGGTTTTGGCTCAACTTCTCCGATCAGGAGTGAAGCATGAGACAGGAGAGTGAGCGTCACCGGGATGCAGCAGATCCAGGGATGTATTGGCAAAGCCGGACCGGGCCATTTCCACCTCCAGCCGTGTTGCGATATCGGTCTGCAAATCAGTCATCGACCAAAAATAAAACGTGCGTTCTACTAATGTCAGCCTCTCATCTCAATCACAGGGCGAAAAATGAAGACAACGCGCATTCGAATAGTCCTGGATTTTCCTAAAATCTGGCTTGCTTTCAGTGCCCACCGTTAACGCAAAACCGCGACAACCTGTAACGTCAATTCCAGCTCAACGGATCTACACAAGAGTGTTTACAATTCTGTAGCCTTTGGTCGTGTACTGGTTTGTACTGACCCAGAGCCAGGAGCCTTTACATGTCGCAACCCGTTCGCGCCAACCGCCTTGCCATCGAAGGTGGGGACCCCGTTCGCACGATCCCATTGCCATGGGAACTCCCGGGAGCTCACTGGATCGGCGACGAAGAACGCGAGCTGGTCGACCGAGTCCTGCGATCACAAAGTCCCTTCCGGTTCTACGGAAAAGATCCACAATATATGGTGGAAACACTCGAGCGGGAGTGGTGCGAAACCTATGGCCACGGACATGCCTTGGCTGTCTCTTCCGGAACAGCTGCTTTGTCCATTGCTTTGGCCGCGCTTGAGATTGGGCCAGGCGACGAGGTTCTGGTCGGCGGGTACATGTGGGTGAGCTGCGTTTCTGCCATAGTTCGCGCTGGCGCCATTCCACGGCTGGTCGATATCAATGATACATTCTGTATGGATGTCGAGGATCTCGAATCGAAAATCAACTCCCGCAGCCGGGCTATCCTGCTGGTCCATATGAGTGGCGCCCCCGGGCATGTGGCGGAAATCGCCGAGATCGCACGCAAACACAAGATCAGCCTGATTGAAGATTGTGCGCAGGCGGCTGGGGCAAGCCAGAATGGAACCCCCGTTGGCCGCTTCGGTGACATTGCCACTTTCAGCTTTCAGATGAATAAGAACATGACATCAGGCGATGGCGGGATGATTGTCTGCGACGACAACGCGCTGTTCCGAAAGGTCGTTGCCTTGCATGATCTCGGTTATGCCCGCAACGACGCCGGGCGCATGGATCCGACAGATGATACCTGCCAGCTTTGGGGCATGGGCGCTCGCATGTCGGATCTGGCCGGAGCCATGGCGTTGGCGCAATCTCGAAAGCTGCCGGAAATTACAGGCGCCATGCGGCGCGCAAAATGGCGCATTCGAGAAGCCCTGTCCGAGATTTCTGAAATTCAGCTGCGCCATGTCATCGACCCGAAAGGTGATAGCGGTCCATTCATGATTCTGACCTTCGAGGACGAGGAAATGTGTTCTCGCTTCATGAAGGCGGTTTGGGCCGAGGGCATTCACGGCCCTGAAGGGTCGTTGGGGTGTTTGCCCATGCGCGACTGGGGTCTGCACTGGTACTTCAACATACCCAGCCTGACAGAAAAACGATCCAACAGCCGGGACGGGTTCCCCTGGACCCACCCGGACAACGCCTTTGCATCAAAGATCAATTACCATCGCGGGCTCTTGCCAGTCTGTGATGACCTGCATGACCGGTCGGGCCTGCTGTCGATCGCCTCGAATCTGACCGATGCGGATATCGACGACATCATTCACGCCTTCCGCAAAGTTGCTGCTGCCTATTTTAATCATTGAGGCCTAAATTCATGGAATCTATTACATCTGTTGTCGCCACAGACCTTTTCTCGATTGCCAAAGCCACGACCAGTATCGACGTATTGATCGTCGGTTCGGGCACTGCTGGTGTGACCAGCGCTATCGAATTGGCCAGCAAGGGCCTGTCCGTAGTCATCCTGGAAGCCGGGCCATTTGTGTTGACCAGCCACGTCGGATCAACGCCATTCAGAAGCCGCAGCGACCTGACTCCCCAGGTCCACAATCTTGTCCGCTACCGGACTGCCTGGACCGACCGCGAGCACTTTGACGAAGACATCGCACCGCCATTGAACAGTGACGCATGGTCGGCTGTGGGCGGGCGTACCCTGTTCTGGGGTGGGTGTACACCGCGTTTTTCTGAATGGGATTTTTCCGACTGGCCAGTCAAGTTCGATGAATTCGAGCGCTATTATGAGCACGCCGAGGACCTGATGCACGTGTCAGGGCACACGCCCGACCGGCCAGCGTTCTTTCGCGGCGATGCCCAGCAGGGATTTCTCGACAGCCTGACAAACTCCGGGATCGAAGCGGAACATGCCGCATTGGGTGTCGATACGCAGGAACAGCGCAATGGCTATGTGCCTCGGGGATTTGATTGCGCCGCCGATCGGCTGATCCGCAGCGGCTTGTTGTCATGCGATGTGGCCCGCGGACGGATCACTTTAGTGCCCAACACACTTGCCGAACGGGTAGATCATGATGGCAGCAAGGTCACGGGACTGATCGCCAAAGGGACCGAAGACGACCAGCAGTACCGCCTGGTTGCCCAGCATTACACATTCGCAGGCGGCGCCATCCAGTCGACACGCCTTGCGCTGGCCTCGGGGTTGAAGGATCTGCACCCGAATGTCGGCACGCACGTGTCCGATCACCAGTTCATTCAAGGCTTGTTCAAATTGCGTGAGCCATTGAACGAGCCGATCTATGCGTTCATTCCGTCAACCAAAGACCGGCCCTATCATATCCAGATCCAGGGACCGTTCAACGAGACCTGGTACACGCCCTATCATGCCACTGTCTGGTTGGATTGTGATTCTGAGGGCATGTATCTGCTGGCCTATTGTTTTGGTGTCGGAGAATCTTCGGAAACCAACGAAGTCAAATTGACCAACGGCAAGAGCGATGGTCCCGGCGATCTCGGAAAATACGCTGTCATCGCGGACCGCAGCGACGGCGACAAACAGATCCTTGAGCAAATGGACGCCTTTCTGCCGAAAGTCGCAGACGCCATCAATGCTGATCTGATCCGGACCCAGGTTAATCCACTTGGCGCTGCGCTGCATGAAATCGGCGGCCTGCGCATGTCCGCAGAGCCCGAGGCCGGAGTGACCAACACTTATGGTCAATTTTGGCGACTTCCCAATCTTTCAGTCGCAGATTCAGCTGCCTGGCCATCACAGGGATCGGCCAACAGCTATCTGACCATCACTGCCTGGTCACTGCGTCATGCCGAGGGCGTGCTTGCACGCCTGTCTGCCTGAAGACTTTTATAGAGAGGGGCCAAGATGCTCTTGCGACTGGTTTCACTGGCAGCACTTTTTGGCCTGCTTTTCGGGTTTGACGAGGGGGTCATTGCCGGAGCTCTGCCTCTGATCACCAAGACCTTCCACATATCGGTCACAGCCGAAGGTTTCCTGACGGCTGCGGTCCCGCTGGGGGCGGTCGCCGGGGCAATCCTTGCGGCCATGTACGCCGACAGCCTGGGCCGCCGGAAGGTCTTAATCCTGTGTTCGGTGCTCTTTGCCTTTGGCTCTGTTGCCAGTGGTTTGGCAACGGGGCAGGAAATGCTGGTCGCAGCTCGCCTGGTCCTCGGGGTTGGTATAGGCGCTTCGGCTTTGGCCGCTCCGATGTTCCTGGCCGAGCTTGCACCTGCAAAATACCGCGGAGCCGTGGTATCAGCGTTTCAGCTGATGATCACGGTCGGTATTCTGGTCTCCTACCTTCTGGATATGGTCCTTGAACCATTGGGTGCCTGGCGCTGGATGCTGGCTCTGGGCGCTGTCCCTGCTGTGGTGGCCTTGGTCGGGATTTTCAGGTCACCAGAAAGTCCGCGCTGGCTGGCCATGAACGGTGCCCGAGATCGGGCTATTTCGGTCATTGGCCAACTGCAACCTGACCTTTCCAAGGATCAGGCTGCCCATATTGTCGACAATATCGAAGCGTCGAAATCTGCAGATGAAAAGCTACCAAGCTGGCAGGTCTTCCTGTCCGACAAGGTGCGTCCTCTGGTGATTTTCACCATTGCCGCCTTTGTCTTTCAGCAGGTTAGCGGCATCAACGCCGTCATCTACTACGCCCCGACGATCATGAGCCACGCTGGCTTTGATGGGGCCAGCTCCCAATTGGCGGCGACCGTCGGCATTGGAGTTGTGAACGTTCTGATGACCATTGTCGCAATGTTTGTCGTTGACCGGTTCGGTCGCAGGCCTCTGCTTATTCTGGGTTTCATTGGTGCGACGTTCAGCCTGGCGGTGATCGCCTATGCGATGCAGCCTGATCGGCCGGATCTGGCCCCGGTTGGCCTGGCTGGCCTGTTTGCCTATATCGCATTTTTTGCCGTCAGCCTCGGACCGTTGCCATGGCTCTATATGTCTGAACTGTTCCCGCTGGCACTGCGCAGCCGGGGCATGGCGATGGCATCGGTCGCGAACTGGAGCTGCAACTTTATCGTCGTATTCTCCTTTCCCGTGGTTGTGGCGCAATTCGGTGCTCCGGCAACCTTTGCCCTCTTCGGAATTTTCTGTGCCATTGGTGCGGTGTTTTCCTGGTTCTATGCGCCAGAGACCAAGGGTGTCAGTCTGGAAGAAATTGAAAACCGTCACAGCGCTGTGGCTGCATGACCATTCAACCCGCCACCGGGATGCAGTTGTATCTCGCCCTTGGCCGCGTGTCGTTCCTGACAACTTGTGCAGGCTTGCTTTTTGGCTACAGCACGGCCAGCATCGCCGGGTGGCTGGATGAAATCGGTCGCGAATTCGATCTCGGTACATCCGGTAAGGAATACGTTACTGTTTCGCTCGTGTTCTGCTGTTTTCTGGGGGCGATCGTTGCCGGTCCGATTGCGAAAGCATGGGGGCGACGCGTTACGCTGTTGTGTGCCTTTGTATTGGCGGGTGCGGGGTATGGCTTTACTCTGACACATCCGGATCTGGGTGGGGTCGTCGTCGCACGTATCCTGATTGGTCTGTCTGTTGGTCTGTCATCAATGGCCGCACCAATGTATGCAGGTGAAGCAACACCCGCCCGTTTCCGCGGCAGCGTGGTGTCCCTGTTTCAACTGGCCGTCACAATGGGCATTCTGGCCGCCTATACTGTCCCGCTGGTGATGGACGATCCGGCCAAATGGGCTTTGGGTATCGGACTGGGGGGCGTGATCGCGCTGGCTGGCCTAGTCGCGCTTGCCCTTGTGCCGGAAAGCCCTGTGTGGCTGAGCTCGGTCGGACGCCTGACTCAGGCACAAGCAGCAGCAGCCAAACTGGGATTTGAGTATCTGGTCAGGTCCAACCAGCCTGCCGACAAGAGCGATTTGTCGTTCAGGAAAGTGCTGTTCATCGGGACAACACCAGCTGTTCTGGGGCTGTGCTGCGGGCTGTTCATCTTGCAGAATTTCAGCGGTATTGACGCCATTCTCTATTATGCGCCAGCGATCTTTGTCGAGCTGGGCTTCTCCGCAGGAACAGCCGCGCTCGGCGCAACTTTTGGTTTGGGTCTGATCAATCTGATCGCGACAATCGTGGCGATTGCAACGGTCGACAGGTTGGGTCGCAGGCCGCTGGCAATCGGTGGATCATTAGTGATGGTCATAGGCCTGCTGGGTGTTGTTGCTGCCAAATCCTGGGACATGCCCATCCTCGGCTTGGTGTCTCTGTGCATATACATAGCGGCTTTTGCCATGAGCCTTGGGCCCTTGCCCTATGTCCTGATGTCCGAACTCATTCCCTCAACGATCCGGGAAACCGGGATCGCCGTCGCATCAGCCACCAGCTGGCTGTTCAACGCACTCGTCGCGTTTGTTTTCCTGTCCGGTGTGTCGGTCATTGGGCTTGATGGTGTGTTTTTGGTTTTCTCGGCCGTTTGCGGTTTGGCTTTGATTGTCTCACTGGTCTGGATGCCGGAAACCAAATCCCGAGATCTTGATATGATCGAGGACAACGTCCGTTCCGGTACCCCTCTGCGCCGTCTTGGCGATGTCACTGCAGATCAAGGCTGATCGTGGAAGTACCTTTTGGCTTTGGGAGGGCAGGCGAAGAAAAGAAGGTCACTCAGGCATTGCTTATTGGCAACTGGCTGAGAAGGCCGAATCTACTAGTCAGTGGGCAAAAGTCTCATTCCGGTTCCGCCGTTTCCGGTAACACTCATCGAACATGATTTCTCGTATTCGATACGAAATTGCAGGCACTACTACTTGAATTCAAGTCAGCCAATGAAGCTAATTTGGCCTCTGGTATAAAGAGGCTTAAGCGTAAAAATGAGGGCATACGTTGATCGTTGCTGATAGCTTTCCACAACTCGCCAATTAGTCTCTTAGCTGACAGGAAAGCCATCTTTATCCGTATGTGACCTAACCGCCGAAGTCGTCAAGCATGATGTCTTCGCGGTCAACGCCGAGATCCACCAGCATGTTGATCACGGACTGGTTCATGATTGGCGGGCCGCACATGTAAAATTCACAGTCTTCCGGCGCCGGATGGTTCTTCAGGTACTCCTCAAAGAGCACGTTGTGAATGAATCCGGTATAACCGGACCAATCGTCTTCCGGCAGCGCATCTGACAGCGCACAATGCCACTCAAAATTCTCGTTTTCAGCAGCCAGTTGATCAAAGTCTTCCACGAAGAACATTTCGCGCTTGGAACGGGCGCCGTACCAGAAACTGATCTTGCGCTTGGTGTTAAGCCGCTTGAGCTGATCGAAGATGTGGCTGCGCATTGGCGCCATTCCGGCGCCACCGCCAACAAACACCATTTCCTTTTCCGTGTCGCGGGCAAAGAACTCGCCGAACGGACCGGAGATGGTCACCTTGTCACCTGGTTTTAGGTTGAAGATGTAGCTCGACATCTGTCCCGGAGGAATGCCTTCAGAGCCCGGAGGCGGTGACGCCACACGGACATTGAGCATGATCATACCCTTTTCTTCAGGGTAGTTGGCCATGGAATAGGCGCGCTCAACCGGCACATCGACAGTCGATTCGTATTGCCAGAGATTGAAGCGGTCCCAGTCTTCCCGGTACTCGTCCTCAACATCAAACTCGGTGTACTTGAGCTTGTGGGCAGGCGCTTCGATCTGGATGTAACCGCCTGCGCGGAAGTTGACGTTTTCGCCTTCAGGCAGTTCCAAAATGAGGGACTTGATGAAAGTGGCGACGTTTTCGTTGGAGCGCACGGTGCACTCCCACTTCTTGACGCCGAAGACTTCTTCAGGAACCTCAATCTCCATGTCCTGCTTGACCGCCACCTGACAAGACAGGCGGTCACCACAGGCAGCTTCGCGCTTGGTGATGTGGCTTTCTTCGGTCGGCAGGATGGACCCGCCGCCTGAGAAAATCTTCACCCGGCACTGGGCGCATGTGCCGCCGCCGCCGCATGCTGACGGTACGAAGAGCTTTTGCTCGGCCAGGGTCTGCAGCAGTTTGCCGCCCGCTGGCACGGAGATGGTCTTCTCGCCATTGATGGAGATGTTGACGTTGCCCACCGATACGAGTCTCGAACGGGCAGCAAGAATGATCGTGACAAGCCCCAGTACGATCAGGGTAAAGAGCAGTATGCCTAGTCCAAAAGTGGCCACAGGGCTCTCCCGTTACAGTTTGACGCCGCTGAAGGACATGAAGGCAAGTGCCATCAGACCAGCGGTGATAAAGGTGATGCCCAGGCCCTGGAGGCCTTCCGGAATGTCGGAGTATCTCAGCTTCTCGCGAACCCCGGCCATGGCCGTGATTGCCAGCGCCCAGCCAAAGCCGGAAGAAATGCCGTAGGTGACCGATTCAGCGAAGTCGTAATCCCGTTCGACCATGAAGAGCGAACCACCAAGGATCGCACAGTTCACTGTGATCAGCGGAAGAAACACCCCGAGCGCGTTGTAGAGCGGCGGGAAGTACTTATCGAGCACCATCTCCAGGATCTGCACCAGAGCCGCGATCACACCAATATAGGAGATCAGGCCGAGGAAGGTCAGATCGACGTCACCGAAACCGGCCCAGGACAAAGCGCCTGGAGCCAGAAGGTATGTCAGGATGAGGTTGTTGGCAGGCACGGTTATCGCCTGAACAACCATCACGGAAATGCCAAGACCGATCGCAGTCGAGATCTTCTTCGATACGGCAATGAACGTACACATGCCAAGGAAGAACGAAAGCGCCAGGTTCTCGACAAAGATTGCCTTTACGGCGAGTGAGAGCAATTGTTCCATCAGTGCGCATCCACCACTTGGATCTTGTATTCAGCCTCTTCAACCTGTCCCGGTTTCCATGTGCGGAACGCCCAGATCAGCAAACCGATGATGAAGAACGCGGACGGTGGTAGAAGCAACATGCCGTTGGGTACGTACCAGCCGCCGTTGTTGACTGTCTCAAGAAGAGTTACGCCGAAGAGGCTGCCTGCGCCGAACAATTCCCGAATAACACCGACAAGCATCAGGATCAAACCGTAGCCGACACCATTGCCGATGCCGTCGATAAAGGAATCGATTGGCGGATTTTTCATCGCAAACGCTTCGGCGCGGCCCATCACGATACAGTTCGTGATGATCAGTCCAACAAAAACCGAGAGCGTCTTGGATATTTCGTAAAGGTAGGCCTTGAGCACCTGATCCACCAGGATCACCAACGACGCAATGATGACCATCTGCACGATGATCCGGATTGCGCCCGGGATATGGTTTCGCAGGATAGAGATGAACATCGATGAGAATGCGGTCACAAAGGTCACCGCGATTGCCATGACGAAGGCTACCTGCAACGACGACGTCACCGCGAGCGCCGAACAGATCCCGAGAACCTGCAGGGTGATCGGATTGTTGTCGACCAACGGATCGATCAGCATCGTTCTCTTAGTCTGCGCCATCAGATCTCTCCTGCTTTAAGGTTTTCCAGGAACGGTGCAAATCCGGCCTCACCCATCCAGAAGCGGACAAGATTGTCGACACCCGAGGTGGTCAACGTGGCACCGGCAAGTGCATCGACATGATAGTCTTTGCCTTCAGGTGGTGCCGTCTTTGCCACGGTGATCAACAGCGCGCCGCTGTCGTCAGCAAGTTTCTTGCCCCGCCACAGTGATTTCCAGCGCGGATTGTCGACTTCAGCACCAAGGCCCGGAGTTTCTCCGTGGCTGTAGAACTGCAGGCCGTAGATGTCGTTGCCGTTGGCCTCAAGGGAAATATACCCGTAAAGCGTCGACCAAAGACCGTAGCCGTGGATTGGCAAAACGACCTTGTCGAGGCTGCCGTCATCCTTGCGCAGTAGGTAGACGGTTACATAATTGGCCTTACGACCGATAGACGCGGGATCTTCGGAAAGCGCGACTGACAGTTTGGGATCGGACGCTGCTGCACGGTCATCAAACGTTGCCGCGTCGAACTTATCTGTGAACTTGCCAGTTTCCAGTTCAAGAACCCGTGGTTCAAATACTTCGAACGATTTCGCCACATCTGCCTGCGGATCATACAAGCCAGCGACCTGCAGAATGTTGATCTGCTTGTCCTTGAGCTTGTTGATTTCCTGAAGCGGGCGCAGCGACACAGCGGCTGCAGACACAATCATGGACGCAACCAGACACAGCGTTACCGCGACAAAGACTGTTTTGGGCACGGAATCCGGCGGTAGGTCCAGAAAACGCCGCACAAAACCCTTGTTGTCATTTTGTCCGTTTTCTTCAGGCATTTCGTTTCGCCCTGCGTTTGATGTTCGCTTGCACTACGAAATAATCGATAAGCGGTGCGAAAACGTTACCGAACAGAATGGCCAGCATCATTCCTTCCGGGAAGGCTGGATTGATGACGCGGATCATGACCACCATGAAACCAATCAATGCGCCGTAAATGTAGCGGCCCAGATTGGTGTGCGACGCGGAAACCGGCTCGGTGACCATGAAGACCATGCCAAACGCGTAACCACCGACGACCAGGTGCCAGTACCATGGCATAGCAAACATAGGATTGGTGTCGGAACCGATCATGTTCAGCAGTGTCGAAAAGCCGATCATGCCAGCCATACAGCCGACGATCAGGCGCCAGTTGGCGATCTTGGTCACCAGTAGGAAGACCAGACCAAACAGACACGCCAGTGTCGACGTTTCACCAATGCTGCCCTGGATAATGCCGATGAAGGCATCCATCCAGGTGATGCCGTTATCAACCAGGTAGTTGAAACCATCAGAGGCTGTGATCGAAAGAGCGGTCGCACCGGAAAAGCCGTCGACCGGTGTCCAGATCGTATCCCCTGACATTTGCGCAGGGTATGCGAAATAAAGAAACGCTCGGCCAGTCAGGGCCGGATTGAGAAAGTTCTTGCCGGTTCCTCCAAAGACTTCCTTGCCGATTACCACGCCGAAGGAGATGCCCAAAGCCACCTGCCACAAAGGCGCAGAGGCTGGCAGGATCAGCGCGTACAGCATGGATGTTACGAGGAAGCCCTCGTTCACTTCATGGCCGCGAACGGTTGCAAACAGGACTTCCCAGATACCACCTACAACAAGTGTCGTGATGTAGATCGGCAGGAAGTACATGAGACCGTGCATGAAATTGGCGAATGGGTTGCTCGGATCAAAACCGATCCCGAGCGCTTCCATCACCCAAGCCCTCCAACCGGTCGGGTCGTATGTCGTCAGCGCCGAATTGACCTGGAAGCCAACATTGTAAAGACCGACCAAGATGCACGGGATTGTCGCGATGACCACGTAGGTCATGATCCGCTTCATATCCACATAAGAGCGAGCATGAGGCGCAGCGGTGGTCACTGTTTTCGGCGTGTAGATGAAGCTCTCGACCATCTCATAGACGGGGAAGAGTTTTTCGTATTTGCCGCCCTTGACAAAATAAGGCTCTAAGCGGTCAAAGAAGTTGCGAAGACCCAAGGTCTAGCCCTCCTTTTCAATTTTGGTGAGGCTGTCGCGAAGCGCCATGCCGTATTCATACTTGGCCGGGCAGGCAAAACCAACCAGCCCCAGATCTTCTTCGTCCAGCTCGAGGGCTCCAAGAGCCTGTGCCTGGTCGGTGTCCATCACGAGCAGCGCTCGCAACAACTGAGTGGGCAGGTAATCCTGCGGCATCAGTTCTTCGAATGTGCCCAGTGGCACCATGGCGCGCCGTCCCCCGTTGAGATTTGACGTCATGGCGTACAACTTCTTTGAGAAAGCTGAGCCCAACACCGGCTGGAATGCGTATTTGGAGGGCATGGGAAGGATCCAGCCCATCGTATTTTGCTTGTGATCTTCCTCGATCAACGTCATCTGCCGCGCATAACGTCCGAGATAGGCATTGTTGCCCTCTCCAAGACGCCCACTCAGGATTGATCCTGAAATCATGCGCACCGGAGCATCACCGGAAATCTCGCCATCAGCAAGTTCTGCCATCGACGCACCGGCCACTGTGCGGACCACGCGCGGGTTGGCGCACATCGGACCAGACAGGGCAATCACGGTGCTCGCATCACATTTGCCGGTTTCCAGCAAACGTCCGATCGCGATTACATCCTGATATCCTATCGTCCAGACGGTCTTTCCGGCACTTGGTGCATCGAGGAAATGAATGTGGGTGCCAGCCAGTCCAGCAGGATGCGGTCCGGAGAAACCGGCAACTTCAATCCCAGGCATTTCAAGGCCGGGAATGGAGGTGCCTGTTTCGCAGCACAGGAAGGTCTTGCCGGCACTCAGCGAAGCAATGGCCTCAAGACCCTTTTCGAACGCTGCAGCACTCTCGGCAATGATCACCGACGGATCCGCTGACAATGGCTCGGTGTCCATCGCGGTCACAAAGATAGACGATGGCCGCGACGCCGGGTCCGGAACTTTTGAATAAGGCCGTGTGCGGAACGATGTCCAAAGCCCGGAAGCACACAAGCGCTCTACCAGACCTTCGGGCGTTGCCACGTCGCCGACCTTGGAAAAGTCGACCGCATCGGCTGCTGAGCCGTCGATTTCAATCTCGACACTGATCAATACTCGGCGGGCGCCACGATTGATTGCCTTCACTCGACCCGAAACCGGTGATGTGACCATCACATCCGGCGTATCCTTGTGGAAAAACACTGGCGCGCCGATTCCGACAGAATCACCTTCCTGAACAACCAAACGAGGCTTCAGCCCAATATAGTCGGCAGCAAGCACCGCAGCGGTGCGAATCTCGCTTTTCTCGCTGATTTCTTGAACCGGTTCTCCCAGGACGGGCAGATCAAGACCTTTATTGAGCTTAAATTTTTGCACGCATCTGGCCTCCAGAATTCCACAAAATGCCGTATGCTACGTTTTTGCGCCTATAAAAAGAGCTATTTTGACATTTAGCTACATTTTTATGTTGAAACGGTTCTCAAAACCAATGAAAAGCGCGATTAGATGCGCGACAGCTGTCGCAAATGATCGATCGGAGGCGGTACGGTGCCAAACAATATCAAATTCTCCCGACGCAGTTTTATCCTGATGTCGCTCACCCTGGCTGCCTGTAAAGGCGGCGCGGATGTTCTCGAACTATCAGGGTCCACTATGGGGACCAATTATTCTGTTACTGCCCTCGATCATGGCAAAAACGTAGACAAGGCAACGCTGCACAAAGCGCTTGAAGCAAGTCTTCTGGACGTCAATGCGCATATGTCGAATTGGGATGCGACATCTGAAGTCTCCCGTTTCAACGCATTTAAGTCCACAGATCCGGTGAACATTTCAGATGGCCTTGCCAAGGTGATCAGGGCATCGCGCGACATCAACCAGGCAAGCGACGGCCAGTTTGATATCACGCTCGGTCCGGTGATCGAGGCATGGGGATTTGGTGCGAAAACGATCAACAAAGACGTCTCCTCCGATTCAGGCGCAATTGCTGCTGCTTTCGAAGCCGCAGGTCAAACACAAGGCCTGAAAATAGACGGCAATACGCTGCAGAAGAGCCATCCGGACACCGAGATTTACCTGCCGTCGATCGGCAAAGGTTATGGTGTTGATCAACTGGCAGCCGTGGTCGAATCGTTCGGCTTGACTGATTACATGGTTGAAATTGGCGGCGATATTTTTGTTTCCGGCCGTAATGCTGACAGTATGGATTGGCAAATCGGAATCGAAACACCTGATTCGATCAGCCAAAAAGCATTCCAGGTTGCCAAGGTTTCCAACATGGGTATGGCAACTTCCGGCGATTATCGGAACTATTTTGAGCGCGACGGTCAACGATTCTCCCACATCATCGACGCCCATACCGGACAACCGATCAAACACCAGACAGCGTCTGTGACAGTTCTGGCCGACAACACGATGCTGGCGGATGCCTGGGCGACTGCCCTGTTGGTGCTCGGAACCAAGCGCGGCCTTGAGATTGCGAATCAACGCGACCTCGCAGTTTTGTTTATTGATCGCAACGCCAATGAGGGAAATAAGGGGTTTACCTCTGCTGCCAGCGATCGTTTCGCTCAGTTGCAGGCCTGATAACCAGAATAGGCAATTACCGTGGCGACATTTGTTCTTGCATTCGTGCTGCTCCTCACCGTCATTCTTGGCATGGCGCTCGGCGTGATCTTTTCAGGCAAGACGATCAAGGGCAGTTGCGGCGGGCTGAATGCAATTTCAGACGCAGACAAATGTGTGGTTTGCAGCAAGGAAATCGACCCAAACAGCCCGTTGCGAGAACGGCTTTTGTGTCCCCGGGCGCAAAAGCGGCTTGCCGAAATGAAATCCTGAATTAGCTGATCAAGGCCCTAGTGCGTTGATCCAACAGGAATAAATGCAACCAAGACCAGGCAGACGCCAGCAAGAAGACCATAAAGCCAGAGCTGCCAACGCGGTCCCTCCTGCACCCATGTGCGGCGATATTGATACCCGGCAAAACAGGCCAACACGAATAGGGTCGTCGCGGCAAAAGATGTCAGAACTATATCTTCCAACTTGAAGAGTTCCTTCCTTGGGCTTGCACCCGACGGGTAAGCTGTGTCCTACTATTGAAAACAGGACAGTCAGCTAAGGAGTTAAACCATGCCAAGCTCTTATCAGGCCCCAAGCCGTAAAGACAAGGCGCACGCGACAACTCATAGCCAATCCTCGAAGTCCAATACCTCGAGTGACGTCGCGACGGTCCAAAACATCCTGGCATCCAAGGGAAAGGATGTTTTTGCCCTTCAGCCCGAAAACACTCTCCTTCAAGCGGTCGAAATACTCCGGGACAAGCGGATCGGGGCACTGGTTGTTACGAATTCGGGCGGTGAACTGCAGGGTATCCTGTCGGAACGAGACATTGTCCGCAGACTAGCTGATACGCCGGGACAAACCCTGCCGCAGCAAGTCAAGGATATCATGACCACCAGTGTTGAAGTCTGTAATCCGGATGACGCGTTGATATCTGTCCTTCGTAAAATGACAGAAGGTCGTTTCCGGCATATGCCAGTGGTTGCCGACGGGACAGTCGTCGGTGTCGTGACAATCGGAGATGTTGTCAACTACCGGCTCAATGAGCTCGAATACGAAGCCCTGCAACTCAAGCAACTCATAGTCGGTTAGACCCGAAGTGCTGCCCATCGGCGCATGCGAATCCAGATAGGCTGGCGTCTCAAAAAAGAAATTTCTGGGAGTTTTGTATTCAGGGATAAGTTACTAGTCTGACTGAAAGGCACACCATCGCTAAATGCGGTGCAGGGCGTTAGCTATAGGTTCGCTCTTCTATTGGTGTAGTCCGGATTTTTTCCAGCAGCATGTCCCGCAAAGCTGCTTCGGCGCGGTTGAGTTTCGCTTTCGGATTCCAGACGACGTGCACGTCGATTTCCGGCAGCCTTTCGTAAGGCGGAAGCTGCCAGAGTAGGTTGTCTTCTACATCGCGGCGCACAACATGAACCGGCAGAGGACCGATGCCCAGACCGGCAATGATCATACGCCGAACCTCTTCCAGATTGGCCGATGTTCCAACGACCCGATCTTCCAGATCGGCTTCCGCGCGCATTAGTGTGACGGGTCTGAGGGCGTCTTCCAGCCGGTCTGTGACAAAGCTGACAGCTGACTGACCGGCCAGATCCGCTTTCGTGAGATCCTTGCGGCCGAAATGAGGGTGAGGGGGCCCGCAGAACAGGCCGAAAAACTCCCTGAAAAGGCGCAGGTATTCCAGTTTGGGATTACGGTCGCGAACAAGGCAGACGGCAAGAGACGCCTGCCGGGACGTTACGGCCTCCAGTGCATTTTTGCTTGAAGACACGTTGATGGAAAACGTTGCAGCTGGATGATTTTCATGAAATTCGCGAAGCGCATCATCAAAGAGCGGGCAAACCACATGACTGGCCATGGCGATATCAACATGGCCGCGAACTTCATCAGTGACATCACGCATCAATGTGCCGAGCCGCAGGATGGAGCCCTGGATCTCGACAGCTTCCCTGAATAGCAATGTGCCGGATTCCGTCAACTCGAACAGACCGGGCTTGCGGTTGATCAGCTTGCGGCCGAGTCGGTCTTCAAGGCGTTTCAAGGCACTCGAAACAGTTGGTTGTTTGAGACGGAGCTTGTCAGCTGCTGCCGTCACGCTGCTGGATTGCGCAAGCACTATGAAAGTTCTCAGCAGATTCCAGTCCAGTTCGCGCGCCAGACGTTCTGCGTGAAGGGGCGGAAATCCTTCTGCCATAGATCTGATCAATACCTGTAATTTCTATTATCTATTTGATCTATAGAGGCGTGCCTGCGACCTTGAAGTCAAGTAGTTTTGACAAGGCGGGCGGATTGATGGGATCGAGTGGATGAGCGTCGAGGCGCGGGAACGACGGCAGCCATGGATACTTCTGTCCCCGGCCTTGATTGCGATCGGGTTGCTACTGTTTGTGCCGCTCTTCTTTATCGTTGTCTATTCGTTCTGGCTTCGCACTGCATCGGGTGCTGACCAGATCGGCTTTTATCTCGACAATTGGCGCGAAGCGCTCACCGATCCATTCTATAGGGACATATTGCTGAGCACGTTGCGCATCGCAGCGATCACGACACTTGCCTGCGCTATTCTTGGTTATCCGGCCGCCTATTTCATCGCGCGGTCACGTGGCAACAAAGCGCTGCTGCTTCTCCTTTTGATGCTGCCGTTCTGGATCAGCTACATCATCCGCACCATGTCGTGGATCAACATTCTCGGTGTCTCTGGAGCGGTCAACTGGGTTCTGCTCAATCTCGGAATTACGTCTGAACTGATTCAGATGCTTTACAACGAGCCGACCGTCATTCTCGGCCTCGTGCATTTTCTGCTGCCGTTCATGGTGCTGAATGTTTATGTCGCCCTCGAGGGTATCGATATCTCGCTGGAAGACGCGGCCTGCTCACTCGGCTCGACCCGTTGGCAAGCATTTCGCGAAGTGACACTGCCGCTGTCTCTGGTAGGCCTTGCAGCCGGTGGCCTGCTTTGTTTTGTCCTGAGCGCTGGAACTTACATCACGCCATTGGTCCTTGGCGGGCCGACAGATGCCATGTTCGCCAATCTCGTTTTTGAAGCCATCATCACACAGCTCAATTGGCCGCTGGGGTCGGCACTGTCGCTGATGCTGCTGGCCGTTCTGGGGGCGCTGGTGATGATTTACAACCGCTACCTCGGTATGGGGCAACTGATGAAGGGGCTGGGCTGATGGGGTGGTCGTTAATCCGTATTTACACCGTTCTGGTCTATGTCTTCATGTTTCTGCCGGTGGTCGTTGTTGTTCTGTTGAGCTTCAACGCCAGCCAGTTTGGCAGTTTCCCGATGACCGGCTTTTCCTTCCGCTGGTTTGTCGAACTTGCGCAAAATGAAGCGATCCTACGGGCGTTCCGAACATCGGTTGTTCTGGGGCTGTTGACGGCGTTGATCTCGACAACACTCGGCGTTTTGGCGAGTCTGGCTCTGGTCCGCTATAACGTAGCCGGTCGCAATCTGATCTCGACGCTGCTAATTGCGCCCATTCTGGTCCCCGAAGTGGTGCTGGCGGTCGCTCTTCTGCTGTTTTTGAATTTCCTGTCCATCAACAAAAGCTTTTTCCTGCTTCTGATGGGGCATGTCATTTTCACGCTTCCTTTTGTCATTCTGGTGGTGCAAGCGCGTCTTGTCGGGATCCGCAAGGACTATGAGGAAGCTGCACTCAGTCTGGGCGCAAGCCCTGTCCAGACTTTCTTCCAGATCACATTGCCTTTGTTGGCGCCTGCCGTTTTCGCGGGCATGCTCTTTGCCTTCACCATCAGCTTTGACGATATCACCGGAACACTGTTCTGGAAGCCGGGCGGCGTGGAAACCGTGCCAACCCAGATCTTTGCCATGCTGCGGAATTCCATTTCACCGGAGATCAACGCGCTTGGCACCGTGATGATCCTTCTCACCGTCGGATTGCCGCTTTTGGGGCTGGCAATTGCCAGGCGAATGGCCATGCAGCGCGGCGGTTAGAACCGCGCATTCAAACCAATAAGACATAAAATAAAACCAGAGTGGACAGATAAATGGACAATACCAAACGCTACGAGCGCATGCGCGAACGCTATCTGAACGGTGATCTCGACCGCCGCAAATTCCTTGGATTGATTGGTGCTGCCGGACTTGCCTATGGAGTCCAGACTCCTTTTGCCAAACATGCTTTTGCGGCGACGGAACAGGTTCGCTTCGATGGATGGGGCGGTGTCGTCTCTGAAGCCTTCCGGAAGTACGCCTTTGATCCGTACACCAAGGAAACCGGTATCAAGGTTGTCGACGGTACTTTTGGCGGCGGCGATGAATATCTCTCCCGCGTGAAGGCAAGTCAGGACGGCGAATACAATATCGCTCATCTGTCGGGTGTTTTCGACTACGCGCGCTACGCCAACCTTGGCCTCAACTCGACGCTGAATGAAGCAAATATCCCGAACCTTAAATTCGTTATCCCGAAATTGACCGACGTGTTCCGGAGTGTGACTGACGGCAAACTCTCCTGCGTGCCTTATGACTACGGCACTACGGGCATTGCCTATAACCGGAAGTACATCTCCGATGAAGAAGCCAAGGAAAAGGGTGCAAAACTGCTGATCGATTCTGCCTACAAGAGCAAGATTGGGGGGTGGTCCGATTGGCGGACCCGTGTCTGGTACGCGTCACTGCAAACAGGTCAGGATCCGAACGGTGCAACCGATATGGATGCAGTCTGGGAAGCGGTACGTACCAACCGGGATCTGTTGCTGAAATACTGGCAGTCAGGTGCAGAATTGATGAGCCTTCTTGCTGAAGAAGAAATCTACGTAACCGAAGGTTGGTCCGGGCGGATCTATGCCCTGCAGGAACAGGGAAAAGACATCGGTTACATCGATCCACCCAACGGTTTCGGCTGGCAAGAGTGCCTGTTCGTGATCAAAGGCTCTCCGATGGAAGCTTGTGAAGAGTTGCTTAACTTCATGTTGGCACCGGAAACGTCGATAGCTGTGGCCGAAGGCCAGAATTATCCGACAGCGCTCGATCCGACCAAGGTCGATCTCGGCGACAAGATCCCGACATTGCCAGCGTTTGATCCAACCGGCACTCTGGATGGCCTGACTTTTGCCAATCCGGAATACTGGAATTCCAACGAGCAGGCCTGGTCCAAGACGTTTGGACGGATCCAGAAAGGCTATTAGGCTTTTCAGCGACGAAACTTGCTCCCGCCCGTGGAGTTTCGGGCGGGAGTTCATTCCTCTAGTTTTGGAGTTCTGGTGTGGGCGCTGTTTCCCTGACCAACATTGTCAAGCGCTTCGGATCGTTTACCGCGGTCCATCGCATGTCCATGGATATTCCTGAAGGAAGCTTTGTCACGCTTCTCGGGCCGTCCGGCTGTGGCAAGACCACAACGCTGCGTATGATCGCCGGGTTGATCGATCCCACCGAAGGGGAACTCACGATCAAGGGTCAGCGCGTCAACGATGTGCCGATCCACAAGCGCAATCTTGGCCTTGTGTTCCAGAACTATGCTTTGTTTCCGCACAAGACCGTCTCCGAAAATGTTGCGTTTGGATTGAAGTATAGGGATGTTTCGAAGGCAGATGCCGAGCGAAAGGTGCGGGATGTTTTGGATCTCGTGCAGCTTCCCCATGTGGCGGATCGCTACCCGAAACAATTGTCCGGCGGACAACAGCAGCGGATCGCGCTGGCGCGAGCAATTGTCATTGAACCCGATGTTCTCCTGCTTGATGAGCCTTTGTCCGCGCTAGATGCAAACCTGCGCGAAGACATGCGCGTAGAGTTGAAACGCATTCAGCATCAGATTGGTATAACGACTGTCTTTGTGACCCACGACCAGTCCGAAGCGCTGGCGATGTCCGACCGGGTTGTGGTGATGTCCGATGGCCGGATCGAACAGATTGGCACACCGGAAGAGGTTTACAACACACCGGCCAGCGAGTTCGTTTCAAGATTTTTAGGAACGTCCAATATCCTTGGTGCCAACTGCAAGGAGACTAATGGCAATGGCGTGTCGCTTGAACTTCCATTTTTCGGCCAGATCATAGTGCCGAAGGACAGAGCACCGAACGTTGACAGTGTTGGAGCCGCACAGCTTGTTATCAGGGCAGAAAAACTGCTCTTGACCGATGTTTCTGCACCCAAGAATGATCGCGTCGCCTTTGACGGTGTCGTGGAAGCTGTTGATTATCAGGGGCAGGCTGCTCGCTATTTTGTCCGTGTTGGCGATCAACAGCTTCAGGCCATCAACATGATTGACGAGCACCCCTTCCAGCAAGGCGAAACGGTTTCAGTCCGGTTCCGTGCGCGCGACTGCGCAGCCCTGCCGGGAGCTGCTTCATGAGTGCCCCGGATACATCACATCTCTTCTATCAAACCGGTCAGAAACGCCCCGTTCTGGATCAGGCGAAGGGCGTCTACATGTGGGATGTGGATGGCAAGCGCTATCTGGATGGGTCTTCAGGCGCCATGGTTTGCAATATAGGGCATTCAAATCCGCGTGTGCTGGAAGCCATGCGTCGGCAGATGGAAAAGTCGACTTTTGGCTATCGCCTGCATTTCGAGACGGAACCAGCTGAAAAACTGGCCGCTAAAACCGCAGATCTGGCACCAGACGGACTGGACAAGGTGTTCTTCGTGTCCGGCGGCTCGGAGGCGGTGGAAAGCGCCATCAAATTGGCACGCCAGAACGCGGTTGCAATCGGCGAAGCGCAGCGAACCAAAGTCATTTCAAGAGAACCAAGCTATCACGGTTGTACTCTGGGCGCGCTCGCTCTGACCGGTTACGCCCCGTTGACGGCACCTTTTGAACCGATGATGCGGCCGATGCCGAAAATCCCGGCACCACGCGCCTATCTCGACGGTCTTGACCCGGAAGACGAGGCAACAGGGCATCACTACGCCGATATGCTCGAAGAAAAGATTCTCGCCGAAGGGCCTGAAACGGTTCTGGCATTCATTGTTGAACCCGTGGGCGGTGCATCTACAGGCGCGCTGGTTCCGCCAAAGGGTTACATGCGCCGTATACGAGAGATCTGCACCCGATATGGCGTCTTGCTGATCCATGACGAAGTCATGTCCGGCGGCGGGAGAACCGGAAAGTTCTTTGCTGCAGAACACTGGAATGTTGATCCCGATATTCTGGTCATTTCCAAAGGATTTGCGGCAGGGTATGTCCCGCTTGGTGCCATGGTCGCCCACAAGGACATTGTCTCGAATGTGCTCAATGCGGGTGGATTCTTGCACGGCTTTACCTACGCCGGTAATCCACTTGCGTGCTCAGCCGGACTTGCGGTTCTGGAAGAGATCGAGCGGGAAAGGCTTTGCCAAAACGCCGCCCAAACCGGAGCTCTTCTGAAAAGCGAACTTGTAAAACTAATGGGCCGGTATCCCGTCATCGGTGATGTGCGCGGCAAGGGGCTTTTGCTGGCCTTCGAGCTGGTTGAGGACAGAACAACCATGCGCCCTCTGCCAAGGGATCTGAATGCGTTCAGCAAACTGGTCGACATCGCCTATGAAAACGGTCTGATCATCTATTCCCGAAGAACCCGCGGCGGCTACAGCGGCGATCATTTTCTCGTCGCGCCGCCGATGACCCTAACAGCAAACAATGTCGCGGAGATTATCGAGGGACTTGATCTGTCCCTGCGTCAATTCCTGGACGAGATGTCTCAACAACGGGCAAAAGCCAGCTAGTATAAGAAATGTCAGAAAAAATCATCATAACCTGTGCCATAACCGGCTCCATCCACACGCCCAGCATGTCTCCCCATCTGCCTGTCACCGCTGCGGAAATTGCGGAACAATCTGTCGAGGCTGCTGAGGCCGGAGCGGCGATCCTGCATTTGCATGCCCGTAGCCCGGAAACGGGACAACCCTCGGCCCGTGCAGAGGATTACATGGCCTTCCTGCCGGGCATAAAGGCTGGCTGTGATGCTGTTGTGAACTTGACGACAGGTGGCAGCGCTGTCATGAGCCTGGAACAGCGTCTCGAGGGGCCGCTCCATGCCGAGCCGGAGATGTGCTCACTCAATATGGGCACCATGAATTTCGCTCTTTATCCGTTGGCTCAACGGCGCGAGACCTGGCAACACGCGTGGGAAAAACCGTTCCTGCAGAACTCCGACGATCTAGTCTTTAAGAACACCCCCCGGGACATTGCAGATGTCCTTGTTCGCATGGGCCAGGAGCGCGGCGCGCGCTTCGAGTTCGAGTGTTACGACGTCAGCCATCTTTATATGCTGCGCCACTTTGCCGATCGTGGACTGATCAAGGCACCTTTCTTCATTCAATTTGTTTTCGGTGTCTTGGGCGGGATCGGCGCTGATCCTGAAAACCTGCAGCACATGAAACGGATTGCCGACAAACTGTTTGGTGAGAATTACCTGTTTTCCGTTCTGGCCGCTGGCCGCCAGCAAATCCCGTTCGCGAGCATAGCCGCCAGCATGGGAGGGCATGTCCGGGTCGGACTGGAGGACAATCTCTATATCGCCAAAGGTGAGCTCGCCCGCTCCAATGCCGAGCAGGTCGGCAAGATTCGGAAGATTGTCAAAGAGCTCGGCAGAAGTGTTGCTTCCCCTGATGAAGCCCGGCAAATCCTCGGCCTCAAGGGGCCGGACAAAACGGCTTTTTGATCATGAGTGAAATACGGATCAAACGCGCAGAGCGCGAGGATGTCGAAACGCTTCACGGCGCGCTGATGCAGCTTTCAAAGGATTTGGGGGATACACATGCCGCCAGTCCCGAGGATCTGCTGCGCCATGGTTTTGCGGGTACTCCGGCTTTTTTTGCGCTGCTGGCAATGCGGCAGACAGAGACCATGGGCGTTTTGCTTGCATCGCCAGTTTTTTCAACAACACGCGGCGGCGCTGGGCTTTATGTCTCTGACCTTTGGGTCGCGAAAAGCGCGCGCGGCGAGGGCCTTGGAAAACAGCTTCTCGCGGCCACGCTTGAGCATGCTCCAGAGAGCTGGACAATCACCTTTCTTAAACTTGCCGTTTATCATGACAATCCGAATGCTGGCCGGTTCTATGCGCGCCTGGGCTTCACACCCAGGGAAGGCGAGTCCGTCTTCGACCTTCAAGACCCGGCACTGACCAAATTGAGGGGTCTCTCATGAGAGCCATATTCGATGAGCGCCAATGGGCGCATGACCCAAAACACTTCATGGCCAATGGCACGCGCCTGGCAAATCCGGAACAGCCCTGTCGCATTGAGGTCCTGAAGAAAGGTGCGGAGGCAGCCAGCTGCCGTTTCGAGGCACCGGAAGATCACGGCTTGGGGCCAATCGCTGCGCTGCATTCGGCTGAATATCTTGTTTTTCTGCAGACGATCCATGAACGCTGGAAGCGCATTGAAGGCGCATCTGACGAGGTGATCCCCAATATCCACCCGGACCGGCGCACGGCCAGCTATCCGCGCTCGGCGGTCGGGCAAGCCGGATTTCATCAGGCCGATACCAGTTGCCCGATCGCATCGGGAACATGGGAGGCGGCCTATTGGTCGGCGCAAAGTGCCATACATGGTGCCGATCTGATGGCAGCCGGAGAACAGGCCGCGTATGTATTGTCGCGGCCTCCCGGGCACCATGCATTTGGAGATCTCGCCGGTGGGTTCTGTTTTTTGAACAATTCCGGGATTGCTGCTGAGCGACTGTTGATGGCTGGCAAGCGACCAGTGATCCTTGATGTCGACGTTCATCATGGCAACGGCACTCAAGGCATTTTCTATGAGCGCAGCGATGTCCTTACCGTTTCTGTCCATGCCGACCCTGTCCGGTTCTATCCGTTCTTCTGGGGCCATAGCCATGAGCGCGGTGAGGGGGCTGGACGTGGTTACAATCTCAATCTGCCTTTGGTACGCGGCACTGGTGACGAGGACTATCTAAAGGCGCTGACAACGGCTTTTGATCATATTCGAGCATTCGGCGCAGATGTGGTGGTGGTCGCTCTCGGGCTGGACGCTTATGAAAATGATCCGTTGAAGGGTCTTGCTGTTACCACACCCGGATTCAACCGGATCGGAGCAGCCATCGCCGGGCTCGGTCTACCAGCATTGTTTGTTCAGGAAGGGGGTTATCTGTCTGAAGAACTGGGCCAGAACCTCACGAGTTTCCTGACTGGGTTTCAGGACGCATGATAAAAACCTCCGATTTTCTGATCATCGGCGGCGGAATCGCCGGCGTCGGGGCGGCTGCACGATTGGCCCCTGAGGCCTCTGTCACTGTCCTGGAAATGGAAGATGCCTTGGGACGGCATTCAACAGGTCGCTCCGCAGCCATCTACATTCGCAACTACGGCAACGAGACCCTGAGGGCGCTGAACACAGCCTCCGAACCAGTGTTGGAAAACCCGGTCGGCATATCGAACGAGACCCTTCTGTCTCCGCGCGGAGAAATGCTGATTGCCGCTGAAGATGAACTCGATGCCTTCGATGCTTATCTGAAGGGCGCTGACGGAATGGAAATGTTGTCCGCAGATCAAGCCGTTGATCTGTTCCCGCTGCTGCGAAAGGACCGTATTGCGGCGGCTGCCATAGAACGTGATGCCAGAGACATCGACGTTGACCGTTTCCTCCAGGGAGCTGCACGACTTGCTAAACGACACGGCGCGCAGCTGGTTTTGGAAGCTCCGGCTATACGCTTCACGCGCGAAACAGGGAACTGGCGGGTAGAAACGCCAAAGGGTACTTTTGAGGCCCCTATCCTGATCAACGCTGCTGGGGCCTGGGCAGATGAAATGGCAGGCCTTGCCGGTGTGAAAAGAGTTGGCCTTGTAGCACTGCGCCGGTCGGCAGCAATCATTCCGCCTCCAGATGGCGTGAATGTTACCGGCTGGCCGCTGGTCGCAAGCGCCTCGGAGAGCCGGTACGTCAAGCCTGACGCCGGCAAGTTTATGGTCTCTCCGGCAGATGAAGATCCGGTTGATCCGCATGATGTCTGGGCAGATGATATGGTGCTTGCCGAAGGGTTATATCGATTCGAACAGGCGGTCACCATGCCAGTGACGCGTATGGAACGGAACTGGGCGGGCCTACGCACCTTCGCACCAGACAGAACGCCCGTTGTTGGATTTGCGCAGGATGCAGACGGTTTTTTCTGGCTGGCGGGACAAGGTGGTTATGGCGTACAGACGGCTCCGGCCCTGTCACAACTCACAGCGGATCTTTGTTTCGGTAGAAGGTCCGAATTGACAGGCGATGTTGTCCAGGCATTAAACCCGGCCCGTCTCGGCTGAATGCTCACGTTGTTTGTAATACAAGAAGGAAAACAGACATGTCCGATATCAAAAGGCTGAACGTCGGTCCGCGCATGAGCCAGGCCGTCATTCATGGCGGACTTGTTTGGCTTGCCGGTCAGGTCGGCAACGCTGGCGAAAGCGCCGCAGATCAGACCAGAGTGATCCTGGAGAAAATCGACAGTCTTCTGGCACAGGCAGGCAGCGATAAGTCGCGACTTCTTCAGGCGACAATCTGGCTGGCGTCAATGGATGATTTTGCCGAAATGAACGAAGTCTGGGATGCATGGGTCGATCCGGCCAATCCACCAACGCGCGCATGCGGCGAATCCAGACTGGCAACGCCGGACTACACAGTCGAGATCATCATCGTAGCCGCACAAGGCGACTGACTTTCGATTTCGAAAAATGATCTCAGCAGCGGCACCGTTCGTCGCCCAGCAAAAACTGTTGCCGCTGCCAAAACGCATCTGCGACTTGTCGGATTGAATTTATGTGTACGACATTTGAATATGAAGACTTGTTAGTTCGGTGATAGGCGGCCGTTTGACACTCTTGATCGAAAACGTTGCGGATGTGCTCGAGCAGAAATCATCGACGCAATCAGTTTTAGTTTAAATACTCAGCGCCTCAGCGAACATTCTTGGGCAAATTCATCTATCGTACGATGCCACTGTCAGCGCTGAAATGAAGTGGTTGTTCCGGTGTGCCAATCACTGGTGGCTTGGGCCTTTTAGATATTTCGAGATTTTTCACGAGGCCAACTCGTTAACTCCCGATTCGCACTTCACAACAAATAGTTGTGTGGTTGGGTGCGGGCAAAGAGATTGTCAATTGGTCTGGCAACAAGCCGAGTGACTTGGTTGCGCTGTTGTTAGCCAAATGGCCGGGAATCGACCAAGCATAAAAAATGCCGTTAGAAACGGCATGGTCCCAGTTGGGATAAGGAGTATTTGGATAATGGGGCTCTTCAGCGGCCTGATAATTATTCTTTGTTTTTGTTGTTGTTTCGTTCGTTGGCTTAGATCACTCCAATTACGATTGCTCCCAGAAAAGCAAACGCCAACAAAAATGCGATCATGTTCAGGTTTCGTACATGGGTCATCTGCGCGCTCCTGACTACCTCCGTCTAGAAACCTAATCTTAAGACAGATGGAACAGCAAACGAAGCAAAAAAGATGCTGCGGTGCAGCGACAGAATTCGGCCCTGGGTTGTGTTTTTTGACGCCCTGTTAACTTAACGTGTTGGTATTCCGGTGTTTTTTGAACTTTCCACAGCGACCAAAAATACAAACAGCATCGCTGCAAGACCGCTGCCGTGCTTTTTTGTCTCAGGTTGCAGTAAGTGGGAAATGGTTATTTTTATATATACCAGCTGCTAGACATAAGTAGCAGTATGTTAACGCTCGCTTAGTAATCTGGCTAAGGACTTCTGATTGAGTGGCAGTGTGTCAATGATCAAACTTAAAAAGCTTACAGATGTTGCCAAGGACAAAAGCGTTGAAGGCCGCAAGAGTCTTGTAGCCTTGCTGACGGATGTTTTTCTTGAAGCGAAGGACACGCGTGGCGAGCAAATTAGCTTGCTGTTCGGCGACATAGTCTTGAAAGTTTTGGGGCAGCTGGAAGAAAGCGCCCGTGTGAATTTGGCTAAGCGGGTCTGTCATGAAGACGACGCCCCTCATGATCTGATGGTCAAACTCGGAAAAGACGAGTTTACAGTTGCAGAACCGGTTCTTCAGAATTCGCCGGTGCTGACACCCAGTGATCTTGCCGAAATTGCGGCATCTGGATCTGCAGATCATTTGGGAGCTATTGCAGGCCGCTCCAACCTTAATAAAGCCGTCACATCTGTTCTGGTGGACCGCGGAGATGCGACCGTTCTCACAAAGGTGACAAAAAATAGGGGAGCCGAGATTGCGGATGCCTCTTTCCAGAATCTGGTTGAAAGGGCGCGTACCAATGAAAGTATTCAGGAAGCGCTGATAGACCGACCCGACTTGCCCGACGATGCAGGTCGGGCCTTGCTGCCGATGTTAACCGAAGCGCTGAGCAAAAAAGTCAATTCACTGGGTATCGACAACAAACTGACGAGACTTATCGCCGAGAATGCGGATACGGAAGCTGCTGCCAAAACCAGGAAACTGGAAGAAGCGCGCGAACAAACCAAGGCGCTTATCGAAAAAGTTGTCAGTGGCGATACCAACATTGACGAGGCTGTTACGCTGTTTGCGCGCGCAGACCGGACCGCGGAACTTGGAATGGTGCTCGCCAAAGTCAGTGAATTGCACCCCGCTGCAGTCTCCCAGCTTCTGTTCAGTAAAAGCGACAAGCCTTTGATCATTCTTTGCAAGGCCAACGGGGTCAGTGATGAGGCTTACAAGGATATTCTGACGATGCGGGCCCGGCGGATTCCTGTCGGCGGTCTGGAGTTGAACAATGCAATTCAACGGTATGCCAAGATGACTGAAGATGGTGCCCGCCGTTCTCTGGAAACGTTGAAAGAGTCTGGAGAGGCCTTTGGTCTGAAGCTTGCCAAGCCGCCTGCAGAACCGGAAGATGGCGCGCCGAAAAAGAATATCGCTTTTGCGGTCAGTCGTTAACCGGCTCCAGCCAATAAGGTTCAGGCAGAGGTGCGTTGCAGTGTTGCTGTCATTGCGGCTGCGAAAATCAGAAAGCCTCCACCGATTTTGTTGACAAGACGCAGAAACGAAGGGTTCCTGAGTTTCTGGCCAATCGCGGCTGCAGCGAGCGCATAAACGGCGGCATTGAATACTCCGAGCACAACGAAAGTTGATCCCAGAAGGGTAAGCTGCGGCACGACTGCAGCTTGCGGCGCTATGAAATGCGGCAGGAACGCCATGAAAAACACAATACCCTTTGGATTGAGCGCCGTTACTATATAGGCATGTCGAAAAATTGTTTTGGCCGGTACATCTGCAACATTGTGTGGACCAAGGGTCGTTGAGCGGTTGCGCCACATCTTGACCCCCAGCCAGGCCAGGTAAGCAGCGCCAACCCACTTCAGAACTGTAAACGCTGTTGCCGATGCTGCGAGGATTGCTCCAAGCCCCATCAGGGAAACCACCGCTGCGGTCGCATCGCCAAGTCCGACACCCAGTACGCTTGCTGCTGCTGATTTGCGGCCTTGTGTCAATGCATAGCTGACGACCAGCATAATTGTTGGTCCAGGAACAGCCAGAACAATCAGGGTTGCCACAACATATGCTAGGTAGAGTTCAAGGGTCATAAAGTAGTATCCGATGCGTTGTCGCTGAACCATAGACCTGACCGGGGCAGGGATCAATTGTTTGAAGCAGTGCTGATTTTCTGAAGGATTTAAGCCGTGAGACTACCCGTTTTGGTTCTAATTCTGGTCGGATTTGGCCTGCAGCCGGAAGGGCTGGCAGACAGTCCGTTGCCGAAGGCAAAGCCAATGACCAACAGTTCCATGAACACATTTATCGAAGGTGTTGATGTTCCGGCGGGAAAGCCCGGCACAGATGAAAAATCGATAGTACCGAAGACAGAGGCGGCAGGTGTCGTTGCCAGTTGCGTGCTTCCATTGGTTCATTTTGAGAAAGTCGAGAGTGTGTCCGGTCAAACCGGTTGCGGCTTTGAAAATGCCATAAGGATGACAGCCGTCGAAACAACAACAGGCAGGCAAGTTCGTTTGTCGACACCGGCAACGATCTCTTGCGGATTTGCCGAAATCCTGGCGACCTGGTTGGTGACGGATGTCATCCCGGCGAGTGAAACCTATCTGGGCGATAGTCTTGCGGAGATTACCACCGGGCCCGGGTATCAATGTCGGCGCCGGAACAACAAACCTGACGGAAAACTGTCAGAGCACGCATTGGGTACGGCCGTTGATATTGCAGGCTTTCGAACATTGTCAGGCGGCTCGATCGACATAGAGTCGAATTGGGCGCAAAAGACCGATAAAGGATTGTTTCTCAAAGCAATACACAAAGCGGCTTGCAAGCGCTTTACTACCGTTCTTGGTCCCGATGCCGATCCCAACCACAAATCCCATTTTCATCTGGACATCGGCTGTCACGGCAAAAAATGTACGTACCTGATCTGCCAGTAGTTGGTGGTGGCCGATGGTGATCAGTCCGGCTGATCCTGGTCCGCCACCGGAGACTTGTCGGACGAACTTCGGGTCATTGGCAGAATCTCTCAACACCACGATATGTCATGTAGGTGCCTGTTGATGGATTGAATGACCGGAATTTGGATGAGCAATATTGGTACCAGGCAGGGCTCCACGGCTGGTATTCGACCGGACCTGAAACATGGCCCCGATAAGGTGCCTGCGGGTAAGGATTTCGCGGATAATGCGTTGCCCGTGGCGGAGCAGCGTGCCGTGGCCTGCTGGTTGCACCCAGGAGAATGGCACCTGCTGCCAGGCCGATGATGCCTGCAGCGACAGCCGCGCCCACATTGTCGTTCTTTTTGTTGCGATGTTTTCTATGTTTATGATGTGGTCGGTGACCACCATGGCGTCCGCCATGCCAACCGCCACCGCGTTCATGCCAGCCGTTGCGAGGACCTGCTTCGGCAGCACCAACGGTCGGTAGCATAATAACTCCCGCAAGAACTGCGGCGAGGGCTCGTTTGCTCAGTGTTTTCATAGATTTTCTCCAAATAGACTGTGCTGCTGGATTGTGTGGCGCCGAAGCTGATGATTGGAAAATGCCATCTCGGGCCTGAACTGGCTCTGAGATGCCTGTTCATCTGGTGTTCAGATTTCTAGGATGGTCTTATGAGGATGAAAGCGAACATTCAGGGATGGACAGGGCATCGTGACCGACAAGAAGAAAAACGAACAAGAAAAACCGTCTCTCATTCGGGAAACGGACGACGACGCTCGGTTGTCAGCGAAAGGGTTGATGCGTTCAGCGCGCTATGGTGCACTTGCAGCACTTGATAGCGAAACTGGAAGCCCTGTGGTCAGCAGGGTTGCCGTTGCGACGGATATAGATGGAACACCTATAATATTGACCAGCACCTTGTCCGGGCACACAAAGGCAATTCTGGCAAATCCAGCCTGTTCTTTGTTGGTCGGTGAGCCCGGCAAGGGAGATCCGCTTGCCCACCCCAGGATATCCCTGTTTTGTAAGGCTGTTCGAATAAATCGGAACACAGAGACACATACCCGTTTGAGACGCCGGTATCTGGCGCGCCATCCCAAAGCCGGGCTTTATGCTGATTTTGGCGATTTTTCATTCTTTCGTCTGGAGCTTTCCAACGCCAGTCTGAATGGTGGTTTCGGCAAGGCGTTCGAGTTGCTGAAAACCGATCTGCTTGCGCCAATTTCAGACTTGGAGGCTTGGTCCGACATGGAAGACGGGGCCGTTGCCCATATGACCGAGGATCATTCGGATGCGGTGAAGCTGTACGCGGAAGTCTTATGCAAAGCAGATCCTGCTAACTGGAAGATTGCCTGTATTGACCCGGAAGGCCTGGATCTGGTGGCGGGGGATCGCATCGAGCGACTTTGGTTCGCAGCTCCAGTGGATACTCCAAATGATTTGCGAGAAACACTGGTAGCGCTGGCACTCCAGGCAAGAAACATCTGATTACCCGATAGATGGGTCAGGACGGCGCCTTGGTATCCAGTTCGTCGTCAAAAATCACCTTGTTTCGGCCTGCGTGCTTGGCCGCATACATCGCTGTGTCAGCAGCATTTATGGCGTCCGCGGCACAAACGTCCGGGGCCAGAAGCGTTATTCCGAATGATGCGGTTACCGAAATGACCTCGCCGTTTGGTCCGTCATAATTTTCCTCGGAAATAGCCACGCGAAGCCGCTTGGCTACCCTTGTGATTGACTTGCGGGTTACGCCGCTGACGCAAATCAGAAACTCTTCGCCGCCGTATCGAAAGAACAGATCGTTTGAACGGATATGATGCCGGACCACAGCTGCAAATCCCTTCAGCACCCGGTCACCGACTTCGTGTCCGTATTTGTCGTTGATGGATTTGAAATGATCAAGATCGACCATCAGGATCCAACTGGAAACACCGTTTCTGGTCTCCAAAATCCGTTCTTCCAGCAATCCCGGCATTTGTGCTCTGTTTTGTGCGCCGGTCAGCGGATCTGTGGTGTTGATCGTATCGATTATTGTGTCGTAAGTGCCTTCGATCAAATCCTGAAGGTGTTTGATTTCTTTCAGGAAGTTCTCGTAGCTGGATGCATTTACTGTGTTGCCTGCCTGTGTTTCCAAGACCATCGACCGCCCGAAAGCATGGACCGTTTTGTGTAGATCGTAGATGCTGTTGAAGGTGGTTTGATCCTGGAACAGGATCTCGCCCTTGGTCTCCAGCAGTTCGCCCAAAGCGCAGCGCATGTGTGCGTCTTCAGCGGTCAAATCATCTGCGGGAAGTGTTCTGCAGATCAGACATTTGTTCAGCCGATCAACCCATTTTCGATGGCTGTCAAGCAATGCATCGATCTGTTGCGCGGTCTCGACATGCTTGTCCGTTGGTATCGGTTTCGCCACCGGTCAAAAACCCCAAAATCATTACTTCAGGGAAGTTTATCCAATGTGAGCGGGTGGGTGCAATAAATCCGGCATTCGTGGTCGGAATTTGACGCGATTTGTTGTAAATCGATACGTCGATATTGTTATATTTATCAGATGTTTGAATTCAAAAAGTGTTTCGCAGGTAAAAATACAGGTCGACTGCTGTTGGATAATGACACCGTAGTCGACCTGTTTCGATTCGATGGCCGTCCTTAAGCTGCGCGCATTTCGCTAAGGAAATCTGTCAACCCGGACTGTACCTTTTCGAGTTGTTGCGAAACATCTTCGACGCGACCAACCATCAACTCGACCTTCTGGCCTGACGCTTGAGCGCCTTTGTTGACTTCGGCAATGTTGTTCGAGATCTCGGTGCTTCCTTGCGCCACAGAGTTTGCACTTTCAGCAATTTCGGCTGTAACCGCATTCTGTTCCTCGAAAGCTGCAGCAATTCCCGAAATCTGATCGCGAATCTGGCCCATCGATTTCACAACGGTCTGTATCGACGTGGAACTGGAGGAAGCGCCGGTCTGTACGGCACTCAATTGTGTGCCGATCTGTTCGGTTGCGCTGCCTGTCTGTGTGGCAAGTGCCTTTACTTCAGAAGCAACCACTGCAAAGCCCTTGCCTGCCTCTCCCGCACGAGCCGCTTCAATTGTCGCATTCAAAGCCAGCAGGTTGGTTTGTCCTGCAATCTCGCTGATCAGTTTCAACACTTCGTTGATCTCTTCGGCAGATGCTGACAGGTCACCAACAGTTTGACCTGAGGTTTCGACCTGCTCGGATGTCTCTGCAGTCGAGGTGTTCGCAAGGGTCACCTGGCGTGTGATTTCCTGAATGGAACTGGCAAGTTCCTCAGACGCGGAAGCAACTGATTGCACACTCTGGGACGATTCTTCCGCAGCTGCTGCAACAGTATTTGATCTCTCAACGGTCTCGGCACTGATGCTGGCGAGTTCGTTTGCCGCTTCGTTGAGCGCCTTCAGGGCGTCCGCTGCCGCATTGCAGCTGGTCTCCATGGCGTTTTCGAGCTCATCAGCCATTTGCAAACGTGCCACACGTCGCTCTTCCATATCACTTGCTTCCTTGTCGCGCGCTTCTTTTTGAAGCTGCTGCATTTCCAAGGTATTTGCCCGGAATGTGTGGAAGGCTTTGGCGACGGTACCTATTTCATCCTTGTTTTTAACCGAGACTTCGACATCGGTGTTGCCGTTTGCAAGTTCCAATAGTCCGTGGGTCACTTTTTTCAAGGGTTTGGAAATCATGCATCTAGCAAAGAAGATGGAACCGCTCAGTCCTAGTATCAGCGTCGCTACGGCTACTATGATAATTTGCTGCAGAGCCTGTTTTTCATGCGCTTCTGCAGTCAATGCAGCCTCAAGAGTAAAATGCTCGATTTCTTCCAGCAACGCGACCAGCTCATGATCCAGCTGTTCCTGTTCTTCTTCGAGTTTTACAATCAGAGATGTTGCTGCCTCCATATCTTCAGCTTCAATGAGATGCAGGACTTCATCAATGTGCTTTCGGTAGGTGGCATATTCGCCTTCGATAAGCTTGAGCTGATCAACGGCCATGCCGAATTCTTTTTTCTCGGCGTCGGATACCGAGTGCGCCAAAGCATCTTCGGCGATTTTCTCGGCCTTTAAGATTTCCCCGCCGATTTTAGCCTCAAGCTTTGTGATTTTCTCTTTGAGGTGATGGATCTCGTCGGTTCCGACTTCCGATTGTACGCCTGACAGCCGCAAAACCTTTTCAACCAGGATCGCTTGCTCCAGCTGGTGACTGGTGACCTGACTGATCGCATCTGTGAGCGGGATGTCTTTTTCAGCGATGCTCACAAGCTCTTTGCCAATGGCATTCATCTGGATGATTGCAACGGAAGCCACCAGTACGAGGCCAAAACACAAGAAAACAACTAAAGACAGTATTTTGCCCGTGATTGATGTAGATATCGGATTGGTTGCAAACATCTTCTTCTCCTACAATAAGTAGTGTAAATACTTGATAACACTACGTTAGTTGTGAGGAGAATGTTCATTCTCAACCTAAGAAAGTATGAAGGTGAATTCTGAATCGGGAAATATTTAGTAAAATACGTATTTGTACTCTGAATGATTTTACTAGATTGCCTAATAACTATGCAAAAGAGAGCCGCGAAAATCGCGGTTCTCTGTTATTTTTACTTACTTATACGAAAGACTAAACTGTCCCCCAACCACCGGCAGTGGGGGTAAAAACGGTCACTGCTTCGCCCGATTCAAGGATGGTCTGGTCGCAACTTTCCAGTTTTTCGACCCTACCATCCAGTCTCCGGACTTCCGTTTTACCCAACTCTCCATTCGATCCGCCATTAAGACCTTTTGGCGTAATTGAGCGGTGCGAAGAGAGGATTGCGCAGTCCATTTTTTCCAGGAAACGAAGAGTGCGTTTTGTACCATCACCGGCAGACCATTTACCCTTGCCACCAGACCCTTTACGGATATGGAAATCTTCCAGCAGAACAGGGAACCTGAATTCCAGAACTTCCGGATCGGTCAGGCGCGAATTGGTCATGTGGGTATGGACACCGTCCGTGCCGTTGAAGCCAGGGCCCGCGGGGGAGCCGGAGCAGATGGTCTCGTAATACTGATAGGTGTCGTTGCCGAACGTCAGGTTGTTCATAGTTCCTTGCGCGTTCGACATGGCCCCCAGAGCGGCAAAGACTGCATTGGTAACATGCTGCGAGGTTTCGACGTTCCCGGCCACAACAGCTGCCGGATAAGCTGGCCGCAACATGCAGTCATCTGGGATGATGATGTTGATCGGCTTCAGGCAGCCGGCATTCATCGGGATGTCGCCCTCCACCATCACGCGGAAACAATAAAGGATCGCGGCGCGTGTGACCGGCTCAGGGGCGTTGAAGTTGTTCAACTTGACACCGGACGTGCCGGTGAAGTCGACTGTGGCCTCGCGTTTGTCCTTGTCGACCGTGATCCTAACTTTGATCACAGAGCCCTGGTCGGTCGGATACTCGTATTGGGAATCCTTCAGGGCTTCGATAACACGGCGCACGCTTTCTTCCGCATTGTCCTGCACGTGACCCATATAGGCCTGAACGACATCCAGTCCGAAATGTGCCATCATCTTGCGCAGTTCCTGGATGCCCTTCTCGTTGGCAGCGATCTGGGCAGAAAGGTCGGCAACATTCTGATGCGGGTTACGGGCCGGATAATCATGATTGGTCAGAAGCTCGACCAGTTCTGCTTCGCGGAAATGCCCCTGATCGACGATCTTGAAGTTGTCGAAGAGGACTCCTTCCTCGTTCACGTTGGTCGCCCGCGGTGTCATGGAGCCGGGTGCGGACCCGCCAACATCGGCATGGTGACCGCGCGAGGCTGACCAGAACAGGATTTCCTTGCCTTCATCATCAAAGACGGGGGAGACAACCGTAATGTCCGGAAGGTGCGTGCCGCCATTGTAAGGGGCGTTTAGTGCGAACACATCACCCGGTTTGATCTTGCCTTTATTGAGCTTGATGATCGTTTCGACCGAGCGGTCCATGGAACCCAGATGCACCGGCATATGCGGTGCATTGGCAACCAGCGCTCCATCTGCATCAAAGACCGCGCAGGAAAAGTCTAGCCGTTCCTTGATGTTGACCGAATATGCGGTGTTCTGCAGTGTCACGCCCATCTGTTCGGCGATGGACATGAAGAGGTTGTTAAACACTTCTAACATGACCGGATCTGCATGGGTGCCGATGGCTCCGGCGCGCTTCAGTTCAACAACACGCTTCAAGATGACATGATCCTTGGCGTTGATCTCCGCCTGCCAACCATCTTCAACAGCGATGGTGGCATGCGGTTCGATGATGACTGCAGGGCCGGACACTTTCATGCCAGGTTTCAGGCCTTCGCGCTTGAAGATCCCGGCGTCGTGCCAGGCACCTTCCGAGTAAAGCAGTGTTGAGGTGATCTGTGAGGCCGTGTCAGAAGCAAGGCTGATGTCTGGCTCTACAAGACCTGCACCGCCACCTGCCGTCTCTACCTCCAGCGCTTCGACGACAACCGGTTTGTTGTCATAGGCAAAGCCGAACTGTTTCTTGTGGGCGTCTTCAAATGCTGCCCGCATTTCGGATACGCCGCCGAGCAAGACCGGAAGAGGGGTATCTGTTCCATCATAGCGAAGATGAACGGTCGCCGTGGTACGGCGGGCATCAGTTGCAATCGCCTGCCGTTCAAGCTCGGCCTCGGTTTGTGCTGCCAGTTGATCGCGCAGGATTGCCAGTTCCGGTAGCAACTCTTCAGTCAGTGTCTTGACCACGGCTTGTTGGCGATCTGCCCGGATATCCGCAAGGCCCATACCGTAGGCAGACAGAATGCCGGAGAACGGGTGAAGAATGACCGTTTTCATTCCGAGACTGTCGGCAACCCGGCAGCCAGTCTGGCCGCCAGCGCCGCCAAAACAAGTCAGCGCATATTCGGTGACGTCATAGCCGCGCTGAACGGAAATCTTCTTGATGGCATTGGCCATGTTTTCTACTGCGATTTTCAAGAACCCGTCGGCAACTTCTTCAGCCGTTTTGCCGTCGCCGATTTTTTTGGCGAGGTCTGCAAATTTCTGGCGCACGACATCGCCATCAAGCGGCTGGTTTTGGTCCGGACCGAAGATTTGCGGGAAGAAATCAGGAGCCAGCTTGCCAGTCATCAAATTGGCGTCTGTAACAGTGAGCGGACCGCCACGGCGATAACATGCCGGACCAGGGTTGGCACCAGCGCTGTCAGGACCTACCTGGAACCGTCCGTCAGTGTAGTGAAGGATAGAGCCGCCGCCTGCTGCAACAGTGTGGATCATCATCATTGGTGCGCGCATGCGAACACCGGCCACTTCCGTTTCAAAGGCGCGTTCATAGTCGCCGTCAAAATGACAGACGTCGGTGGATGTGCCGCCCATGTCGAAGCCGATGATCTTGTCATAACCAGCCATGCGGGACGTTTCGACGGCGCCTACAACGCCGCCTGCGGGACCGGACAGGATCGCGTCTTTGCCTTGAAAGAGGTCCGCCGCTGTCAGGCCGCCAGAGGATTGCATGAACATCAGGCGCGGGCCTTCGCCCAATTCTTCCTGCACCTGATCAACATAACGGCGCAGGATCGGGGACAGATAGGCATCGACGATTGTCGTGTCGCCGCGGCCAACCAGTTTCATCAAAGGCGAAACTTCGTGGGATACCGAGATCTGCGGAAAGCCGATGTCTTCGGCGATTTTCTTGAGCGCCTGTTCATGCGCCGGATAGGCATAAGCATGCATCAGGACAATGGCGATGGACCGGATGCCGGCATCCCACGCCGATTGCATTTCAATGCGGGCTTCGCTTTCATTCAACGCAATCTCGAGTGTGCCATCTGCGCGAATGCGTTCGGTCAGCTCATGAACGTTTTCATAGAGCAGTTCCGGCTTGATGATTTCCTTGGCAAAGATATTCGGGCGGGCCTGATAGCCGATTTCCAGAGCATCGCGAAAACCGCGCGTAATGAAGAGGGCCGTGCGCTCCCCTTTACGCTCCAGAAGCGCGTTGGTGGCAACCGTCGTGCCCATCTTGACCGTATCTACCAAGTCAGAAGGAATAGGAGCGCCGGGAGCGACTTTGAGAAGTTCCCGAATGCCCTGGATGGCTGCATCGCGATAAGCTTCAGGATTTTCCGACAATACCTTGTGCGGATGCAGGGCACCATCAGGAGACCGGCCAACGATGTCTGTAAATGTGCCGCCTCGGTCGACCCAGAAATCCCACTTGGCTGTCATGTTCTTCCCTTTGATATTCGCGGCGCGGAAACCCAAGGTTAACCGCTGCCATTTTTCGCCTGTTCGAATAACTTGACGTTATGCTGACATTTTATCGATAAAATGTCGATGAAAAAATGCGTGCGCTTATCTGCTGTAAAGCAAATCCTGGAAACAAAGGGTCGTTGTTGCGATCAGTCCGGCGAAAGTTCAGTCGTTGGGCTGTGCCGGTAATTCATCATGGCTGTAGAGTGACAGCGCGCTTGCACCCCAGCCAAATACTCTGGCTACCGGTTCTCTTGAGCGCGGATCAAATGCGTCGAGCGCTACTCGAATTTCATCTGGATTGCTGTGAACAAGCAGGAGCCAAGATTGCTGATCTGATGTTTGAGCAAGGTCAGAAGTGTCTTCGGCAGGTGTGAAAGCATCCGGGCCGCGCAGGTAATAAGACAGGGCAGGCGCAGCGAACCCCTTGAAGAGATAAAGCTGATCACCCGGTCTGGAGTTGCTCTCAAACTCGCTCGAAATCAGGCGCCAGTCCGGGCGAACCTTTTCAAGCAATGTAAACTGTAGATTTGAGTAGCTAAGATAGACAGCGACGGGCACCAGTGCAAAGGACAGATATCTGCCGGTCAATCTGTTTGCGCCGATGGATGCCAGCAGCAAAAACCCCGGCCACGCAGCAATCAGGTATCGATCAAAAAGGATTGGCTGCACCGTAACCGAATAGAGATAGGCAAGCAGTAGCGGGGCAATTGTGAATCCCAAACACACCAGCAAAGATTTGGTGCTGATGGATCCATCCTGTTTGGTGTCCGGTTTGATGATCTGAAACAGGACGGTTGCTGCAGCGAGCGCAGTTAAAACCCAGAAAAGACTAATGGATCCGGTAATTCCAAATGTCATGCTTTCAAGGAATTTCAAGTCCGGGTATGCGATCCAGAAACCGGCATCCGCAACGGCCCTGGCCCGCCCTGCCAGAATGATCAACCAGGGCAGGAACAGCACGACGCTGATGCCCATTGCCGCACTCGCAATGAAAGCATTCGATGCGCTTGGCCGGATGCCGCGCTGCAGATCCCCGATTGCATATAGACCGCAGACGAGGCCAACACCGGCAAAGCCGAACACCGCATAGATATGACTGTAAAGAAACAGCGCCCCGCCAATTGCGACAACTGTTCCCCATAGCCAGGAGGGTTTGCGCATGAGTTTCAACACGCCCAGAAACATAAGTAGGCCTGTGGTCGCAAGCAGCGCGTACATGCGTGCTTCGGTCGAATACCAGATGTGGAAGGGTGAGACTGTCAGCAAAGTGGCGGCCAGAAGACCCACATTCCGTCCAGCGATTTCCTTGCCGATGAGATAGAGAAGCCAGACTGCCAGAGTGCCAAGGATTGCAGAGGGCAACCGAAGCGCAGTCTCGCTGTCGCCCAGCAGCGGCATGCTCAACCACAGGACAATGTTGTGCAGGGGCGGGTAGTTGTCGGCAGCGACCGATGACAGAAGGTCACTCAGCGAGCCGGTGGACTGGCTCCAGCTGACGGCTTCATCATACCAGAGGCTGGTTCGGCCGAGATCGCGTAGCCGGAGAAAAGCGGCAATTCCGAGGATGAGAAGCAAAATGGCAGTCGTGAAACGGTTTGGTATGTCTGAGTTCTGATCGTCTGACTGCACGCCGCGTTCCTCATAGCCGTTTTGTAGCCGCGAAACCTAATCACTCAATTGCAGAAAGTGGAAGTGGGGAGGTGCAAAAATCAATCACACTTTGCCGACAAATTATTGAAGTATTCTCGGGCTTGGCACTATGGTTGCCGCAATTCACTAAAAAGAGCGCTGGATACGACAATGTTGCCGGAGATGACCCAATGAGTGAGCCAAAGAAACCCAGCAGTGACAAGCAAATCGGCCCAGTGGTCTCTGCTGCACATTTGGCTTCAGGGGCAATGCCGGCTTTGTCGGAGATTGAGTTTGCCGTGACCATGATGGTCAATGCCTATCATCGCTGGATGGTACGCTGTACAGCGGCTAGCGGAACGGAAGGGTTGGGCTCGCTGGATGTATTGGTTCTTCATTCGGTGAACCACAGGGGGCGGGCAAAAACACTGTCAGATATCTGCCTCGTTCTGAATGTCGAAGACACACACACGGTCACCTACGCCTTGAAAAAACTTGAGAAGGCTGGCCTGATTTCTTCAGGTCGCAGAGGTAAGGAAAAAACGGCTAAGATCACTGAAGAGGGTGAACACACCTGCATGGAATACCGGCGTTTGCGCGAGGCTTTGCTGATTGAACCGATGAAAGCGCTGGGCCTTGATGAAAGTGAGCTTTCGCGCCTTGCGGCCACTCTGCGGCTGGTGTCCGGGAACTATGATCAGGCTGCCCGCGCAGCCGCTGCCATGTAACTGGTGCAATACTTGCGGCGGTTAACTGTCATCAAACTGTCCAAAACTTCTTGTAATGCCGAAGAATGAAGACGGATTTTAGCGCTGGGTGCATTGGCATAAGATGACAGCTTCGTAGCTTCGGCAAGGGCCATGTACCCCTCAGAAATCCATGACTGAGAGCATACAAATGACAATTACCATCTATCACAATCCCAAATGTGGGACCTCGCGCAACACGCTGGAAATGATCCGGAAATCGGGTGTCCAACCAACAGTCATTGAGTATCTGAAGACACCGCCATCTCGTGAGGAACTTGTCGATCTCATCAAGCGTATGGGTATTCCTGCAAGAGACATCTTGCGGCAAAAAGGGACACCCTATGACGAGTTGGGGTTGGGTGACGACAAATGGTCTGGCGACCAATTGATTGATTTCATGATGGACCACCCGATCCTGATAAACCGACCGATCGTTGTGTCTGACAAGGGTGTTCGGCTGTGCCGTCCTTCCGAAGAGGTTCTGGATCTGCTGCCTTCGGATATTGGTACGTTCACAAAAGAGGACGGCGAGGTTGTTTCCTCGAATGACTGATGTGAATGTAAAAGAACATGGCTTGCAAAATGTTTCACCGGAAGACATTCATCCGGTATCGGCCGTCGATGTTGAAGCCAACGACAATTTGACCCACCCGCCGAGAATTCTTCTTCTTTACGGATCACTGCGAGAGCGATCTTACAGTCGTTTGTTGATCAAAGAGGCAGAACGTCTGTTGACAGCATTTGGTGCCGAAACGAGGATCTTCAATCCGTCCGGGCTGCCGCTGCCAGATGACGCGGATTCAGAGCATCCAAAAGTCGCAGAACTTCGGAAACTGTGCACCTGGTCAGAAGCGCAGGTCTGGTGTTCGCCAGAACGCCATGGCGCAATGACCGGTATCATGAAAGCCCAGATCGACTGGATCCCGCTCAGTATAGGGGGTATTCGGCCGACACAGGGCAAGACTCTTGCCCTTATGCAGGTCTCCGGCGGATCGCAGTCCTTCAATGCTCTCAATCAGATGCGGGTACTTGGGCGGTGGATGCGCATGGTCACCATCCCCAATCAGTCCTCAGTCCCAAAGGCCTTTACGGAATTTGACGAGACAGGCCGAATGAATCCATCAGCGTTATACGACAGGGTCGTTGATGTCATGGAAGAGTTGATGAAATTTACGTATCTGGTCCGCGGGCGGTCAGATTATCTGGTGGATCGATATTCGGAACGTAAATCTGATCGGATCAAGCAGTCAGCTTCCGGTGAGGCTGCCAAAAGCGTGTCATTCTGAAACTATCCTGTGGCAGGAGACGGAACAGACTTGTCTTGCTGAGAACCGGGGTGATCATCATCCATCTGTAGGCTGTTGGTTTCATCTGCATCCAGTTTTTCATAAACAGTGTCTTCTGCAGATTCTTCCGTTACAGTTGTTCCCGAGGCGGGTTGTTTCTGCAGGGCAACGGTCGGTTTAAGAACTGCAAACCTTGGTTTGTTGGCCTCATGGACTGAAACCAAATCCGGTTTTCCATACATGAAGCCTTGCACAAGATCGCAGCCTGCCGCTCTCAACAGGATCGCCTGAGCCTCGGATTCAACGCCTTCTGCAGTGATGGTCACATCAAGCGAGCGGCCGAGGCCGACAATCGAAGTCACAATCGCATCTGTGCTTGCGTCCTTACCGAGGTTTTGAATGAACGCACGGTCGATTTTGATCTTGTCGAACGGGAACAAGCTCAAGTAACTCAGCGATGAGTAACCCGTCCCAAAGTCGTCCATTGCAATTGATACGCCAATTTCGCGGATCTGTTGCAATGTGTCGATGACCGCGTCTGTGTTCGAAATCAGCAGACTTTCGGTAATTTCAATCTCCAGGCGGGACGGATCAAGCCCGGAGGTCTGCAAAGCCTGTGCAACTCTTTTTTGCGTTTCTCCAGCTGCAAACTGGGCAGGAGACACATTGATCGCTACTGTTCTGTCCTGATTGGGCCACAGCGCGGCTTCCTTGCAGGCCTGGTTCAAAACCCAGTTGCCGATTTCCTCGATCATACCGGTATCTTCAGCGACCGGAATGAATTGATCCGGGCGGATCATCCCTTTGGTCGGGTGCTCCCACCGGATCAGTGCCTCGTATCCTCGCAAGGAACCATCCCTGAGCGCGTATTGCGGCTGATAAAGCAGCTTGAATTGACTAAATTTCAGCGCTTTAGCAAGGCCTTGTTCAATTTCCTTGCGCTTCTGGGCTTCGGAATCCAGTTCAGGCGTGTACCAGGAAAAGGTCGAACGTCCGCTGTGTTTTGCATTGTATAGCGCTAGGTCAGCGCAGTGGAGCAGGCGCGATGAGCGCCATGAACCGTCAGTTGCCCGTGCCAATCCAATCGAAAGGGATATCTTGATTTCCTTGCTGTCGATGGAACAGGGGGCTTCAGTTGCGTTGATCATGTCAGAGGCCAGCCGGGTCATGCGTCCGGGGTCGGAAATGGATGTCAGCATGACTGCGAATTCATCCCCCGACAGGCGCGCAACAAGATGATTGGCAAAAACAGACTTCAACCGCTCGGCAATGATTTGCAGAAACACATCACCAATGCCGTGACCGTGCGTATCATTGATTTCCTTAAACTTGTCGACATCAATGATCATGACACCGATGTTGGAAGCCTTTACCTGGGCCAGTCTCAACGCCTCTGTCAGACGTGCGTTAAAAACCGCCCTGTTGGGCAATCCCGTCAAGGTGTCGTGGTGAGCAAGGTACTGGATATTCCGTGTGGTCTGCAGCTGATCGCGAAATCGCATCCACAAAAGGATGCCAGCGAACAAAAACGAAGCAAAGCAAAGACCGCCGATGGCAGCACTGACTGACCACAAAAGAGGTGCCAGACTTTTCATGATGCCTGAGACTGTCACCAATGCGATCAGGCCCTGCGAGTTAGGGCTTACTTGCGGGAAGGTGACGAGAGCGGTTGGGCCGAGCTTTCCCGTTAAGCTCATGTCCGGCACAGCGTTCACGGTTTGGCTGTTCAGTGCAACAACTTCAGCTTTTACTGGTGTTTGTCTGGATAGAAACTCTGGCGCATTTGTCCAGTCAATGTTGCCTCGATCAGCGGAGATCACAGCGACTTCTAGGACCGATGAAGACCCATTCTCCGGTTGCAGAAGGTGTCTGATTGCTTCTTGCTTGGCGGAAGACAAGGTCGCACTGGACTCTTCTGCAATCGACAACCGAAGACCGGAAAGGGTCCCGGGCAGCGATGACCCGCTATCGTCTTGTCCATAGTCGACTAAGCCAGCTATGTCAGAGCTTTTCTCCGAATAGATAAGTTCCAGACCGCGGACCAAGAGCCAATGTGTAAGTAGTCGATTGCTTGCGTAGACACCTGCCGCTAGCAAAAGAACCAGCGACATCGATATGAAAAATATAACAATGTTGCTTTTGGCCAGGGATGTTCCCATTTGCGGCTGTGCCATCTCATCGATCTACGTTTTCATATTTTAAGTTGAAATCCTTTCACCATCATGAATTCTTTAAGGGTTCTTGTTGCACACGGCTTCTGGTGTGTCCTGCCGAATGTTCAACCGAGACATTTAGGCAGATGGGTGTCGCTCGGCTGGCCAAATCCTGAACAGGTGGATACAAAAGAGGCACTGCCTGATTCAGTGTGGAATTGAGGGTCTCTCTGCTATTGACTGACATGGGCCCCGCGGATGGAGTTGCACATTGAGTGTTTGGAGTAGCCTCGCCAGCATTGTGAGCGCAGTCGGGTCCGGTGGCGCTCAGATTGTCGACCGGCTTGTACAGCTTGTACTTGCGCGACCTGAAGGGGCCAGCAGCGTCGGTTTTACAGTCGCGATGATCGCGCTATCTGCAAAGATGGCCAAAGCCGATGGCGTTGTAACCGCCGATGAAGTTTTCGCATTTCGTGAGCTGTTCGATGTTCCGCCCAAGGAAGAGCGAAATGTTGCTCGCCTTTTCAATCTGGCGCAGGAAGATGTTGCCGGTTTTGAGGTTTATGCCAAGAAACTGGCTGATCTTTTTCCGTATGACCGCAAGACTCTGGTAGACATACTGGACGGGCTTTTTCACATTGCAAAAGCTGACGGCGTCGTCCACGAAAGCGAAATAGGCTACCTTTCCCGGGTGGCAGAAGTCTTTGGTCTGGATGAGCGTGAGTTTTCGAAGGTAATGGCCCGCCATGTGCGCAAAGAGGGCAATCCCTATGAAGTTCTTGGGCTGGGTCCGGAAGCAGGCGTTACAGAATTGAAGGCGCAGTACCGGCGTGAAGTTCAGGAAACCCACCCAGATCGCCTGATTGCCAGAGGTGTTCCGGAAGAATTTGTTCGGATCGCAAATGATCGCCTGGCCGCACTGAATGAGGCCTGGGCGCAGATTTGCGCAGAAAGGGGCATATGAGTGTTGCGACCGATGCGGGCGTGAAGGCAAAAGTACACCCATCTCCTAATCATGGTGAGCGGGTGCATGGCGCACCAATCGATATGCTCGTTCTCCACTATACTGGTATGCGAACCGGTGCCGAAGCGTTGCAGAGACTGTGCGATCCGCGCGCCGAAGTTTCGGCTCATTATCTGGTCGATGAAGACGGAAATATAACGCAATGCGTTCCTGAAGTTCGGCGCGCCTGGCATGCGGGAAAGAGTTTTTGGAAAGGCGAAACAGATATCAATTCCCGGTCGATAGGAATTGAAATCGTCAATCCTGGCCATGAGTTTGGCTATCGGCCCTTTCCCGAGAAACAAATTGATTCAGTGATCGCATTGTCAAAGGATATCTGCCAGCGCTTCAAGATCCACCCATGGATGGTTCTTGGTCATTCCGACATTGCTCCAGAGCGAAAGGAAGACCCTGGCGAGTTGTTTCCCTGGATGAAGTTGGCGAAAGCTGGAGTTGGACATTATCTCGAACCAGCACCTCTGGGGTCCGGCATATTCATGCAGGAGGGCGACAGTGGACAGCCGGTGGAAGCGCTGCAGTCCATGCTTGGGCTCTATGGTTATGATATTGATGTGTCAGGGCTGTTTGACATCAAAACCAGAAAAGTTGTTGAAGCTTTTCAACGCCATTTCAGGCCGGTCCAGATTGATGGTGTTGCTGATCAGTCGACTGTCGAAACACTGCATGCCTTGTTGGCAAATCTGAACCAACACTCATTGGATGACAGCAGGCGGTCCTAATATGAGCTCCTACATTCCTTTGGTTTGAACATATATTTCTTTTTTCCAATCAAGGATGGCCTGATTGAATGCCGGTACAAGACCCTTGTGGCGGGTATGCAAAAACAGATGTCCGGATAGTTTTGGCGTCAGGCGGCGGCTATGAATGGCCTCGCTGGGTTCTACATAATTTTTTAGATTTATGTCTTCGATCATCAGGCCGACAATCCGATTAGCGCGTAGCATTGCAAAGCCGTGTTTGTAGTCATCAATGACAACAGGCACTGCCCCTTTCGGGAGAAAAACTTGCTGCCATGTGGAGCCGCGGCCAACGCCGATTTTTTTGTCCAGGAGTTGATCCGGGAGAAGGTATTTTTCATTGGTTGTAACGATCAATCCGTAGCCTTCAACAAACGGTTCGGGAACCATTACAGCGAAACCTTCGACTTTTGACCGGTAGCCTTTAACTCGCGGGGCCTCTCCGTCGATTTTTCCCTGTTGCAGCAAGAGTGTTGCACGTTTTGTTGCGACGGTTGTTATGGTAATGCAGATACCTCTGTCCTGAAGAGCTGATTGTAACCTGGGGACGATAATGTCGTTTAGAATTGACGGATGTGTCGCAATACGAAGACACGGGTTTTCAGCGCGCACCGCAATAGGCTGGCCAATCAATATTATGAGGACCGATAAGAACCCGAATACTGCTTTATTGATCATGCGCGGTTCCCAACACTGTGCTGCGGCGAGTACGATTAAATGATTGACCTAACTGAATTGGATGCCTGTCGAATCTCTGTTTTGAGCTTTGGCACCTAAAGACCATCCACCGACCGATAAAATTCAGTTTTCCATTCCAGAATGGCCTGATTTATGTGCGGGACAAGGTCCTTATGGCGGACATGCAAGTACAAATGAGCTGAAATTTTTGGTGTTATTCGTTTAATGGCGAATTTATCGTCTGGTTCCAATAGCGGGGCGAGAGCGACATTATCAATTAAAAGGGCTGATACACGCTTTTTGCGCAACATCAGTAGTCCTGCATCGTTATCTTCGACGATCACGGTTTGGCTTTCTTTGGGTACCATCAGTTCTTGCCAGCGGACACCTCGGACAATAGCGATGTCTTCTCCGAGGTAGCTTTCTTTTTCCAGAAAACCCTGAGAACTGGCAACCATGAGGCCAAATCCTTCAGCAAAGGCTTCGGGAACAATGACGGCAATACCTTCCACCGAAGACATATACTGTCTGGTTCTGAACAGCTCTCCGTCAGTCTTTCCTTGTTTCAGCATCAAGGTACCCCGGCTTGCGGCAACCTTTTCTACTGTAAAACAAGTTCCTGCGCCTTGAAGATGTGCCTGAAGGCTAGGGACTATTTTCTCGTAGAGTTCATGATGTATCGACAAAAGACGCAGACAATTAGCGTCGGCTTGCACAATAGTCGAAAAGGCAATCAATAAACTGCCGATCAGTACCATTCTTGCCAATGACGCGTAATGCATGTCTGGCAGCTTAGACTGCGATCTGTCGTAAGGGTAGGTATTTGTTTGGCGGTAATTAACAAGTAATTGTGTCTGGTAACTGCAGAATGCAAATTCTGAGCTCTCTTGAGCTTTTTTGGATCGTCCATTTGCTTCAGCGACGGGGCGGTTGTTGTTGCTCGCGTTGCGCAATCTGGCGTGGCTAATATTCTTACTTAATTGCGACTCTTAAACGAGTCATCCGATCAATTTGTCTTAAGGAAATCGCTTTGATGCCGATAATACTGCCGGACGAATTGTTTGGCGACGCCGCACTGCAGCATACACTCGCCTGTGTTCAGTCAATCTTGTGACGATTTTTCGACATAATTAGCGTTAATTGGCGGTAAGTAGGGCGTAATATTGATAAATAGATGAAATAAATTGTAATAATTCGTGATGCTGCGGTGCCAAATTTCGTCTCAAACGTCCGTCATTTCTCCGCCCCAAGTTTTCGTCGAACATAACAAAAAGGGCTGGACACTTGTTGCGGTCATTTAACAATATCACTCGGGCGCTTTGTCTTTTCGCTTGCGCCGCATTCGTTCACGCTCCAACAGCTTCGATTGCGGGGTCGCATGGGGAGCCGATCCTCCACATAATAGGTAGCAGCAAGAGCGCACAGAAAAACAAATCAACCGCTGGCAAGTCTTCCCGGACTTCTGCCAGCGTCAAATATACGAAACTGATCCGTAAAGCCGCCAAGAAACATGGGGTGCCGTTAAAAATCGCAAATGCGGTTGTTCAGGTGGAGAGCAACTTCAATCCGAGAGCGCGTGGATCAGCTGGTGAGGTTGGTCTCATGCAAATCAAACCTGCCACTGCGCGCGGCATGGGCTATCGCGGTTCGACCAAGGCCCTGTACAATCCGGAGACAAATCTGGAGTGGGGCATGAAATATCTCGCTGGAGCACATGATCGTGCCAATGGCGACGTTTGCGGCACAATCCTGCGCTACAATGCCGGACACTATGCAAAGCGAATGAATCCGATCAGTCGTCGTTACTGCAACAAGGTGCAACGGATCCTGCGATCCAGTTAATCCTAGTCAGGGTGTTCGTTCGTGGGTTACGAAACCCCGCTGTATTTTCAGCGGGGTTTTTCTTTGTCGCTGGATTCATTGTGAAACTCAGGCGAATTTCATCTTAGCAGCCTTGATGGATGCAGGTGGGTTTGTTTCGGATGGCACATCTTCAGCAGAAAGAGGCTGGCCGAGTGCGGACGTGATGGGAACTACACCTGCCCAGATGTCCGTCCCGATATCTTCCTTGTCATCAGCCGGACCACCGGTACGGACTTTGGTGCTGGCATGTTCGATATAGAGCACAAGAACGCCAGTCGCCTTGTGTTCATTGGATGTCATTGCGCGGCATTCGTCCCAGCGTCCTGGCAACAGGTGGTCTGTTATGGCCTCCAGAGCTTCAATCTCCTCATGAGGATCCGTGATCAGATGTACTGTCCCGTGGACGATGGCACAGCGATAATTCATCGAATGATGAAAGGCTGATCTTGCGACCACAATTCCGTCCAGCAGAGTTACCGTCAGGCTTGCCGGAACACCGTCCTTGTTGTTCTTGATGATCCGTGTGGTGCTGGCACCGTGGATATAGAGTTTGTTTCCGATCCGCGCATAGGCCATCGGAATAACCATGGGCCTGCCGTCATGAACAAAGCCGCAATGTGCCACCAGCCCGGCATCCAGAATTTCATAGGCAGTGGCCTTGTCGTAGCCGCCGCGGTTCATCTGCCGGATTTTGGCATAAGCAGGCAGGTCCGGTTTTTCGTGTTTCATCTTGGTCGCTCGTTGTTACTTGAGTTGCCTCCGATTGCACGATAATTTGGATCTATGAAAGGTCCGGTTTTTGAAAAATGAAAGTACCAGATTTCCCAGAAGGCATTCTCGATCTGGATCGCGAGGCTGCGGTTCCGCTGAGCCAACAGGTTTACCGGGCGCTACGTGAGGCGGTTCTGAAGGGCATTCTCAAGCCCGGAATGCGGCTGCCGTCATCTCGGAAGTTTGCCGTGGATCAAAACATTTCGCGTAATACCGTCAACACGGCTTATGAACTGCTGCAAGCTGAACGGATCGTGGACGTCAGGCCCGGCGCGGCTCCTGTTGTCGCGGAAATTGTTCCACCTGCCGGGACGGCAAAGATCAAGGCCACCAAATCACCCGTCAGGAAATTGTCTGCGCGGGGGTGTTTGCTTTCGGAAAACTTGCGAGGTCCAAACTGGGCCTATCGTCATGAGGCCCTCCAGCCCGGGGCGCCGGCCCTCGATGCGTTTCCCTATGAACTTTGGGCCCGAAGTCTGCGCCGCGCTGCCCGAATGGTTCAATCTCCTGATCTCCTGTATCTGAACTCATGCGGATATCCGGGATTGAAGGAAGTGCTTGCTGACTATCTGGCGAGCGAACGCGGTATTAGGGCCAAGCCCAACCAGATTCTGATAACCAGTTCGATGCAGGCAGGGTCTTCAGCGCTCGCAGCCATATTGGCTGATCCGGGTGATACTGCCTGGATTGAAGACCCAGGTTATTTGGGCGCGAGAACCGCTTTTCACGGCGCCGGTCTTACGATTCGGGGAATGCCAGTGGATGCGGAAGGGGCAATGGCTGATGGTTTGCTGGAGGATGGAGATCCGCCAAAACTGATTTATGTAACCCCGTCACACCATTACCCGCTCGGGCGGCGTATGTCCTTGTCTCGCCGTCTGTCCCTGATAGCAACTGCCTCTGAAGTTGGCGCGACAATTCTGGAAGACGATTACGACAGCGAATTCCTGTTTGAAGGGCGGCCAATTGCGGCGCTTCAGGGATTGGCAGCTCAGGGCGAAGTTATCTATCTAGGTACCTTTTCCAAAAGTCTTTTACCGGGTCTACGTGTGTCCTATCTCGTTGTTCCGGAGGGACTGGTCGAGCCATTAGCCAGTGTGTTCCGGCACACCGGCCGCCTTGCGAATGTTCACGCCCAGATCGCGTTGGCTGATTTCATAACGTCCGGCCACTACCGCGCCCACCTGAAGCATATTCGCAGCCTTTATCAGGAGCGCGGAAATGCTCTGGTCGGCACGCTCAAGGCTGAGCTTGGCAATGCAGTTGAAGTCGAGTTTCCCACCGGCAACGTCCAGATATCGCTTCGGTTTAATGAAGATCTGGACGACGCGAGAATTGCCGTGGCAATGCAGAAACGAGGCCTTTCTGTCTCTCCCTTGAGCGTTTGTTATCTCAAAGAAAAAGTGCGACCTGGCCTGATCATGGGGTTCGCGGGGGCGACTGAGGCGCAAATAGAGACCGGAGTACAGGCATTGAAGACGATCTTGAGATCTCAATCCGGACAGTAGAAGAGCTTGGTTGCTCGCTTGACCTCATTGGCAAAGCAACTTAAGTCCCGAGGCGCCAGTCGGCCGGACAGCTGCTGCCGCAAGTGCCGAAAGGCCGCGGTGGAGGAAAGTCCGGGCTCCACGGAAACACGGTGCCGGGTAACACCCGGCGAGGGCGACCTTAGGGAAAGTGCCACAGAAAGCAAACCGCCCCAGATTCGTCCGGGGTAAGGGTGAAAGGGTGGAGTAAGAGCCCACCGCGCCTCTGGTAACAGTGGCGGCACGGTAAACCCCACCGGGAGCAAGACCGAATAGGGATAGCGCGGGCCACGAAGCAATTCGTGCCCAGGCCGGTTTCCAGGCCAGCTGTCCGGGTTGGTTGCGTGAGGCGTCTGGCAACAGACGCCCCAGATGAATAGCTGTCGCGTCCGTGCCGGATTCTCGAATTTGGGCGGGCCATACAGAACCCGGCTTACAGGCCGACTGGCATATAACCTTCCCTCTAGTCCGCCTTATATTGCGGTGTGCTGGCTAGATACTCACCATAAGAATCAGCATTCGGATAGGAAAACTGTTCTGCGAGTGGGTTGGTTCGTTTTCGTTTTGCCGCCCCCATATCTGCCAACAATTCGTCGAAATGACGGAAATGGAACGGCGCTGAGCACAGTCCGCCATAGACTTTGGCGGCCGGGCGTTCGTTGCGTTTCCAGTCCAGCATCATATCAATGTTGTCATACATCTGACTGTCATTCGGCTGATTGGCAAGTTTGCCATCGGCATACCGAACCAGCCAGTTGGCAACCATTTCGGCGGCCAGAACCGTGCAGAAACTGGAGTTGAAGCCGACAAAACCCATATCCGGAAGATCCGGGTTCACAGCCAGCCTGTAGACACGGTATTGCCCGTCCTGTTCGATCAACTTGTCCTGATATTCCTGCGCCAGATAGGGAATGCCGAGTTTCCAGCCCACAGCCAGAACAGAGAGATCACACGGAATGCGGTCTCCTGTGGTCAGAACCGCGTGCCCGCCTTCATAGCGGTCTATGGTTCCGCGAATGGGTTTGATGGTCCCGTCCTTAAAACCTTCAAACAGTCCCGGCGTGACGATAGGCAGGGAGCAGGACGCCTCCTTTTCGATTGGGGCATCCGGCACCATGTCCCACTTTTTCAACCCGAGCTGGGTCTTCAACATCATCTCCAGGCCGCGGAAGTTGGCCCAGATCAGTGGCTTGAACAGTGTCGACAGGACGCTGCCGAGAAACGATGGGCTCCAGGTGTTAAATTGCTGCTCTTGCGCGCGCATATAAAGGAGATGCTTGAAGTTGATGCCGCCAATGAAATACGGCAATCGCCAAACGTTTTCCCGATAGACCAAGGTGACCGATTTTGCGCCGTTTTTAGCTGCATTTACGGCGATGTCCGTGGCGGATTTTGATCCGCCCAGAACAACAACGTTCTTGCCTTTGGCCAAGGCACTGTCCGTGTAGTCAGAGCTGTGTATGACCTCGCCTCCCGCGGAGACGAAGCTGTCCTGACCCGGATGCGAGATGATGTTTTTGTCTGAAAACTGCCCGGTGCAAACGGCGACAAAATCAAAGTCCTGTTTCCAGGCCTTGCCTGCAGCTTCCAGTGTCAGTGTCCAGCCAGGAGCACCGTCCTGCCGACGGTCCATAGAGACAACATTGATGTTCAGCTGGTACAGGCGAGCCAGTTTGTGCTTGTCGGCATAGGCATGCAGATAGGCATTGACCTGAGGTCCCTTGGGCCATTCCGGATAATCGTCCGGCATTGGCAGGTCGGTGTAACGGTAAAGGTCCTTTGGCGACTGTGTTTGCACGTCCGGATAGGACCTGGACAGTTCCCAGACACCACCAAAGTCATGACTTCTCTCAAAGCCTATAACCCTGTGTCCGCGTTCGTCGAACGCTTTTGCAGCCGCAAGTCCGCTCACGCCGCCACCAATGACGGCGACAGTTTTCCGTTTTGTCATGAGATTTCCCTCCAGAATTGACGTGTGATCAGGCCTGATCAGGTGGAGGGAGAAAGTCGACTTCGTGTAGGGCGGAGAGTCTTACAAGTTCGGCCGGGTCCGTGATGCCATCAAGTGCCCCGAACAGATCGAAAAGCTTGCGTGCAGGGGCAACCCCGAACACACAGGTCGCTGTTTTGCCAGATCGATTGAAGATGCCATGTGCCACGCCCATCGGCATGCGGACCGTATCACCGATACCAGCCTTGTGGACCTTGCCGTCCATTTCAACTTCAAGCTCACCTTCGAGCATGACAATCCATTCGTCCTGTGTTGGATGAATGTGAGGTGGCACAAATGTCTCCGCCGGGACGACTGCGTGCCAAATGAAGGCGTTGGTGCTGTGAAGCTTTGGAGTGTAGGTGTGGCCGACGACGTTCCAGCTGGTGTCGTCAAGTCCCGCGTTGGAAGCGGTGATCCCGGCTCCGTTTTGCATGATATTCCTCCCGATGAATATAATTCCTCGGGAAGATGCTAGCGCTGGCAGCCCGGTTTCTTTTATCCAGATTGCGAAATTACTTGATCGGGAGCAACAAAATGCCGCACCGTTGCCATCACAAGGCTTGTCTGCGATATTTTGCCAGTGCATGTTTTTATCATGGTGTCTCAGGTTGCATGCAAAACCCCGCTGAAGTCCTTCCGCCGCTTCCAATCGTCGGATGTTGACGAAGCTCAGGACATTGTCGCGCGGCATTTCTGCAGCCATCGCCTGGAGCGCAATTCAGCAAAAGATCGGTTTGATGCCTGCCAGAACCGGGTGGCCGGTCACGGTGTTTCCCTGAACTACATCCGATATGGCGCGGATGTAACTATCGAGCCCGGGGAGCTCAGCAACTTCTATCTCATCCAAATTCCACTGGCAGGAACTGCGCTTGTTAAAAACGGCTGCCAGACTGTGGAAACCAATGCCACTACCGGTAGCGTTCTCAATCCGGACCGGCTCACCTCAATGCGTTGGCACGCTGGCTGTGAGCAGCTCCTGGTACAAGTCGACCGAAACTACCTGCAAGACGTTGCCACCAATCTGGCTGGATTGTCGTCGGACTGCAGTTTGCGTTTCAAACCATCGATAGACCTCAGGAAGCCTGCACTTTCTAACTGGTTCAGGTCTGTGCGGGCAGCTGTAAAAGCTGCAGAGGACGGGGCGGTGTTCCAATCACCTGACGGACCTCTTCAGCGTCATCTGGAGGAGGGACTGGTTACGGCGTTTCTAGAGGCGCAGCCAAATACCTTGTCGCCGCTTTTGAAACGGTCCGAGGGCCAAACAGTTCCCGCGATCCTCAAGCGCTCCCTGGCGTTTATCAATGATCGGTTTACGGAAAATATCAGCCTTCTTGATATCTGCATTCATGCCGGAACGACACCGCGGAACCTTCAACTGGTCTTCAGGCGGGAGCTTGGATGTAGCCCGATACAATGTCTGCAGAACGTCAGGCTTGGTTTCGCACGTCATCTTCTGCTGAGTGGAGATTTAGAGCGGTCAGTGAGCGATATCGCAGATCAGTCCGGTCACCGGCATCTGGGCCGGTTCTCGGTGGCCTACAAAAAGCGGTTTGGCGAAACGCCGAGGGCGACAACGCGCTGCAAGCGATACTGCTGAATTCAAATCTCGCAGCCGGAATTTTCAGTGGGTGCCGCATGCTTAGACAAGTCACTCACGCCGTTACGTTGCCTATCGCCGTTCCGGTTCTCCACAAATCATTCCCTGCTGAGTTTTCTGAGCTTCTAGGCACGCCTTGTCATTGAAAACATCCGTAAACCTGCGAATTCGATTCTTCTTTTCTGTCAAGGCTTCATTAAGCATGTTTGGCGTAAGGTTATCCGATGGGGTCGTGTGCGATCAAATCGAGCCAGAATCCGTGAGATTCCATTGACCGCCCATTAAATCCCATGGTATCCCATAAAAGCCCAATATGGGGAAGGCGGGCCCAATTTAGGTGGGTCTGGAACATCGATTTAACGGCTTCTTAAAAGGCCGGATTTGCAAATTGCATGTTTCGACAGGATCCAAGCCGTTTCTTTTCTGCAGGGTATTTGGGGTTTTTAGCGGGCAACGTGCTCGTATCGAGGGGATCATGACGGGCTTCGTATCTCACTTTACCAACCGGTTGGATGCCAAGGGGCGCGTGTCGATCCCTGCATCCTTTCGTGCGGTTCTGACGAGAGACGGTTTTGACGGCCTGTATTGTTTCAACTCCTCCAACAACCCCGCCGTTGATGCTGGTGGCAACACGCTGCTTGCCGAAATCAAAAACATGACAGAACAGCTTGCCAGGCTAACACCAGATCATGACATGTTGGCCGCTGCCCTTTATGGCGACAGTGAAATTCTCAAGATTGACGGAGATGGCCGTATTGTCCTTTCCGAAATGATCCGCACTCATTGTGGTTTGGAAAACCAGGTCACATTCGTCGGGCTGGACTACAAGTTTCAGATTTGGGAGCCGGAAAAATACCTTGCGTACCGTGCTGAGGCCCAAAAGCGTGCGCAGGAAATTCTGGCGCAGCTCTCAAATCCCTCTCAAGGAAGACCGGTATGATGGCGCTCGGCGACAGGGAAAATACTCCTGCCGTTGGCGGACCAGAGCGCCATGTGCCGGTTCTTCTTGATGAGGTTCTGGAGTGGCTCGATCCGAAGCCGGGCGAAGTGATCATTGATGGCACGTTTGGTGCTGGCGGGTATTCACGGGCCATTCTGGATCGTAAAGCCAAAGTGATCGGTGTCGATCGGGACCCGGATGCCATTGCTGGCGGTCAGGATCTGGTCAAACAGGCCAAGGGCGAATTAATCCTTGTGCCGGGCCAGTTTGCAGAGCTTGATATCCACGCCCGCAAAAGCGGTTTCGAGGCTGTTGACGGCGTGGTTCTGGATCTGGGTGTGTCTTCGATGCAGCTGGATGAAGCAGATCGAGGGTTTTCGTTCATGAGGGACGGGCCGCTTGATATGCGCATGGAGCAAGCCGGACCTTCAGCGGCGGATGTTGTCAATGAGTTGCCTGTTCGCGACTTGATCCGAATTATCGGTTTTCTCGGCGAAGAAAAACGCGCAACGTCTGTGGCGCATGCCATAGAGCGAGCCCGCCTGGAAAAACCGTTTTCCCGAACCATCGAGTTGGCAAACCTGATCGAGAAGGTTCTTGGTCGCAATCCGAAAAAAGCCCAGATCCATCCGGCAACCCGAACCTTTCAGGCGCTTCGGATTTACGTGAATGGTGAATTGCATCAAGCGGCAAAGGCGCTGGGCGCTGCCGAGCAGATCTTGAAGCCCGGTGGACGATTGGTTCTGGTGAGCTTTCACTCGCTGGAAGATCGCATCGTCAAGCGGTTCTTTCAGGATCGGACCAAAACACGTGGTGGCGGATCTCGCCATATGCCGGAAGAAGAAGTGCCTCCTGCAACATTTGAAAACCTGACACGCAAGGCCGTTGAAGCAGCTGATAGTGAAACATCGGAAAACCCACGCGCGCGCTCTGCAAAGCTGCGTGCCGGTCTGCGAACTGATGCACCTGCACGCGAGTTGGATGTTCATGATGCTGGGGTTCCGCGGTTGGCAGATTTTCACGGATTAGGGGGCTGAGATGGTTCGCACGTTGAATATTCTGTTCATTCTGGCCGTCGTGATGGGCGCAGCCACTGTATACGACTTGAAGCTGGCCGCGACCAAGTCTGCTGAAAAAGTTGCCGAACTGCAAAAGCAGATCGACCAGGAGCGGGATGCTATTCGGCACTTGAAGGCGGAATGGAGCTTGTTGAACAAGCCTGATCGCCTTCAGAAACTCGTCAAAAGATACAACGACTACCTTGAGCTCCAGCCCTTGGATGTTCAGCAGATTGTGACGCCAGAAGAACTTCCTTCTCGTCCTGTCATGCTGGAGCCGATTGGCGGTTCGGATCAAATGGGTGGGTATGCCGGGTCTTCGGCGGCGATCCGGTAAGGGACTGAACACATGACAATGGTAAGCGAACCAGCCAGTTTTCTTCAGGTCCGACGGTCCCAGCCGCGAGCGGTCAGGGGATCCGTCTCCTCAAGTGCGGTCAAATCCCGAGTCTACGTCGCAATGTTGGCATTTGCCTGCGTTTACATCGCGATTGCGGGACGGTTGATGTATCTTGCGCAAATGGAAGAAGCGCCTTCGAATGCCTGGATCTCGGCACAAGATTCGATTGCAGCCTCTAGACCGGACTTGGTCGATCGCAACGGAGAAATTCTGGCGACCGATATCAAATCCGCATCCTTGTATGCAGAACCGCGCCGCATTCTGGATGTTGATGAAGCTGTCGAAGGCCTTGTCAGGGTTCTGCCGGAACTGAACGAAGGTTTGGTGCGCCGTCGCCTCGAAAGCGGTGCAGCTTTTGTCTGGCTTAAACGGGAGCTGACTCCAGATCAGACAGATGGGATTCACAATCTCGGTCTGCCGGGTGTCGGGTTTCTGTCGGAAAATCAACGGTTTTATCCAGGTGGAACAACCGCAGGGCACATTGTTGGCGCAGTCAATATCGATAATCAGGGCCTCAGCGGTGTTGAGAAATTTATTGATGATGAGTGGCTCAGTGATCTTCAGCTGACGGGGTTCGCGACTGATCGCGCGATGCAACCGGTTCAATTGTCTGTGGATCTCAGGGTCCAGCATGTTGTTCGTGATGAACTCGTCAAAGCGATGGAACGGTACAGAGCGATTGCAGCTGCCGGTATCGTACTGGATGCAAAAACCGGTGAAGTCGTCGCAATGTCGTCGCTGCCGGATTACGATCCAAATGATCGTGCGCAAGCGTTGGAAAAGGACCGTTTAAATAGGGCGACTGGCGGTGTTTTCGAAATGGGGTCAGTGTTCAAGGCATTTACCACAGCAATGGCGTTGGATTCAGGGGCCGTTTCCATCAATGACAGCTTCGATGCGACTCGCCCGATCCGGGCCGCTGGTAAAACGATAACTGATTTCCACGGGAAAAATCGCATCCTGTCTGTGCCTGAAATCTTCATTTATTCGTCTAACATCGGCACGGCGAAAATGATGTTGGCAACCGGCGTTGCGCGGCAAAAGGAATTTTTGGGGCGGTTGCATCTGACCAAACGGCTGGAAACAGAACTTCCGGAAAATGCTGCACCTCTGCTGCCACCGAAATGGAATGAACTGGCTGCCATGACCATCTCGTTTGGACACGGTCTTTCCGTCACGCCGATGCAAACGGCTGTTGCTGCCGCTGCGGTGGTGAATGGTGGAACGTTGCTACCTCCAACGTTCCTGCCGCGGGACCAAAGTGAAGTTAAGTCACTCGGCAAAAAGGTTCTTTCGCCAGCTGTGAGTCGAATGATGCGATATTTGTTCCGCTTGAATGTGCTGTCAGGCTCAGGTCGCCGTGCGGACGTTCCAGGGTACACAGTGGGTGGTAAAACCGGTACTGCCGAGAAGATCGAGAATGGCGTTTATATCTCAAACAAACGTCGCAATTCCTTTCTGTCAGCCTTTCCGATGGACGATCCGCGATATGTTGTTCTGGTGGTTCTTGACGAACCTAAATCGGAGCGAAAGGGGATCGGCGCAACAGCTGGCTTGAATACAGCGCCAACAACTGCAGCGATTATACGCCGGGCTGCGCCCATGCTGGGTGTCATGCCGCGATTCGGCAAAGGGGATGAACCAATCGAAATTTCCTATTAAGGAGATACTTGGAAGCCAAACAGGCCGGCGGGGTCGCAGCCGTTAACCGGAATGTTGAATGAGCTTCACTGAAGACGACGCACAAACCGGATGATCGGATGATATGTATCTTGAGCATTTAGCCGACGGCATAAAACTGCCGGAAACGGCAACAGGTCTTACAATTTCAGGGCTGACGGCAGACAGTCGCAAAGTCGAGCCCGGTTTTCTGTTTGCCGCATTCAAGGGATCAGCGGTTGATGGCACACAGTTTGTCGCCAAGGCCGTAGCCGCCGGTGCAGTAGCCGTGCTGTGTACTTCAGATGCTATTGATGATGTCCGATCGAAAGTTCCTGCAACCATTGTCATAATCGCAACTGATGAGCCGCGCCTGACATTTGCCAAAATGGCTGCCCGGTTCTACGGAGCGCAGCCCGATACGGTTGTTGCCGTAACTGGCACGGCTGGCAAAACTTCTGTTGCTCATTTTGTGCGCCAGATATTTCAGGCCGCAGGTCATCCGGCAGCAAGCCTCGGGACGCTCGGAACAATCAAGCCGGATGGCCAAAGCTACGGTGGATTGACGACGCCGGACCCGGTTGCCTTGCACAAGGAACTTGCCGAACTGGAGCGCGAAGGTGTCAATCATGCCGCGCTGGAAGCCTCTTCTCACGGCCTCGACCAGTACCGGCTCGATGGTGTCCGTCTGACATCTGCGGCGTTCACCAATCTCGGCCGCGATCACATGGATTATCATCCGACAATCGAGGATTATCTGCAGGCCAAGCTGCGTTTGTTCAAAGAATTGCTTCCTGACGGCGGAGCTATCGTTGTTGATCCCGAAGAAAAGTATGCCTCTCGTGTTCTCGCAGTTGCCGAACAGCGCGGATTGCGCGTTTTCTCGGTCGGTGAGACCGGGAGAGATCTGCACCTTACCGGAATTTCGCAAAGTGGCGCAGAACAAATCCTGACACTTCAAACAACGCGAGGCGAGCATATTGTTGCTCTGCCGTTGATTGGCAGATTTCAAGTGTCCAATGCACTTATTGCAGCTGGTTTGGCGATTACGGCAGGCCTTGATATCGACATCGTGTTGCGTGCGCTCGAAAACCTGAAAGGGGCTCCCGGGCGGCTGGAATTGGCAGGAAAAACAGCTTCTGGTGGTCTCGTTTTTGTCGATTATGCCCATAAACCGGATGCGTTAGACAAGGCGCTGGCCGCTTTGAAACCTTTCGCCAACGGCAAGCTTTCCGTCGTGATTGGAGCGGGCGGCGACCGCGACCCAGGGAAGCGGTCGATAATGGGTGACGTGGCAGATAAACATGCCAATCTGGTGATTGTCACCGACGACAATCCAAGGTCAGAAGACCCGGCTTCTATCCGGAAACAGGTGCTGGCAGGGGCCCCAATGGGTCTCGAAATTGGCGACCGGTACGACGCGATTTTCGAAGGTGTCAAACGTCTGAAGTCTGGCGATATCCTGTGCGTGGCCGGGAAGGGTCATGAAACCGGCCAAATTGTTGGCGACACAGTGATTCCGTTTTCAGATCACGATGCTGTTGCTCGCGCTATCAGCCAAATGGAAGAAACATGAGCGATCCGCTTTGGACCAGAGAAGCCTTCATAGAAGCGTGTAGTGGCGCAGCTAGAGGCGAAGTGGCTGCTGAAATAACCGGAATATCGATTGATAGCCGGACACTGGAGCCGGGTGATGCGTTTATAGCGATCATCGGGGATCGGCTCGATGGTCATGATTATGTTGCCGCGGCCCTTGAAGCTGGTGCGTCATTGGCACTGGTTGCAGAAAGTCGGCTCGATGAACTTCCCAAGGACGGTCGCTATGTCGTCGTCGATGACCCTTTAGAAGCTATGGGGTTACTGGGTATCGCTGCACGTACCCGTACCGATGCGCGAATCGTTGCTGTTACCGGATCGGTCGGCAAGACCAGCTCAAAGGAAGCGCTTCGTTTAACGCTTGGGCGCTCCGGCAAAGTCCATGCATCGGTTGCTTCGTTCAACAATCACTGGGGTGTTCCACTGACGCTGGCACGCATGCCCGCCGATACAGATTATGGCGTCTTTGAAATTGGCATGAATCACGCTGGTGAAATAGCTCCGTTGGTCAAGATGGTCCGACCACACGTTGCCATTATCACGACTGTCCAACCCGTTCATCTGGAGTTTTTCGACTCGGTCGAGAAGATTGCTCAGGCAAAGGCCGAAATCTTCTCCGGTCTGGAACCAAATGGTGTTGCAATCCTGAACAGGGACAATCGTCAATACGATTTGCTGCGTTTTCTGGCGACGACTTCCGGTGTTACAAATGTCAGGACCTTCGGTGCAGAGCAGTCTACGGACAGTCACGTCGACAAGGTGGTCAATCGCGACGACGGAGTCAGTATTGAAGCGGAAATACTGGGGCAGGAGATCATCTATAAGATCGGCGCTGCCGGGCAACACCACATTGAAAACAGTCTTGCTGTATTGACCGCAGTTGTTGAGCTCGGGGCAGACTTGGCCAAAGCCGGTCTCGCAATGAGCGAAATGCGGTCTCCGAAAGGACGCGGTGAAGTCAGCCGGCTACAGGTGTCGGGCGGTAAACTGGAACTGATTGATGAGAGCTACAACGCCAATCCGGCCTCCATGCGCGCGGCATTTTCCGTGCTTGGCGACGCACCGGTAAAACGACCGGGCCGCAGAATTGCTGTTGTTGGCGATATGCTGGAACTGGGTGCCGATGCAGATCGTTTGCATGCCGAACTGGCTTTGCCGATAGCGGATGCGGAAGTCGACGCTGTCTATTGTGCTGGCCCGCATATGCAGGCGCTTTGGAAAAAACTACCGAAAGACAACCGTGCCCAGTACCGCGAACATGCAAAAGACTTGGAAGACGTGCTTTTAGGCGATGTTGGACCCGGCGATGTTGTTATGATCAAGGGGTCGCTCGGGACTAAAATGGGGCCGCTTGTCGAAGCGCTAAAGAACGAATACCCGCCTGCGGAAGATGCTGCGGCGGAATAGAGGATAATTGATGTTTTATTTTTTGGGCCAATTTGCTGATCAACTATCAGCATTGAATGTATTTAAGTACATCACATTTCGGACTGGCGGCGCAATCATGACAGCGCTGTTTTTTGTCTTTCTGTTCGGCCCGAAAATTATCTCTAGCCTGCGCCTTCGTCAGGGACACGGTCAGCCAATTCGGGCAGATGGTCCAGAAAGCCACCTGCTGACAAAAAAGGGCACGCCGACAATGGGCGGCCTGATGATCCTGTCCGGAGCTCTGGTCGCTGCGCTTTTATGGTCGGATCTCAGCAATCCTTATGTTTGGGTCGTCATCGGGGTGACCGTTGGTTTCGGCATGATCGGCTTCTATGACGATTATCTCAAAGTGACCAAATCATCGGACAAGGGTTTTGGCGGCAAAGCCCGTTTGGGCATTGAATTCATGATTGCCGGTCTTGCTGCTTTCGCTGTTACCGTCCTCGATACGTCAGAGTTTTCTTCCGCAATAACCTTTCCGTTTCTCAAGGACTTTACCCTCAATCTCGGACTGATATTCATTCCGTTCGCGGCTTTTGTCATGGTGGGCGCTGGCAATGCGGTGAACCTGACCGATGGCCTTGATGGTCTCGCCATCGTGCCGGTGATGATTGCGTGCGCATCCTTTGGATTGATTGCCTATTTATCAGGAAACGCCGTTTTTGCTGGATATCTGCAAATCCATCATGTGTCAGGAACTGGTGAGCTTGCGGTCATTTGCGGTGCCGTGATCGGCGCAGGCCTCGGGTTCTTGTGGTTCAATGCACCACCTGCCGCGATATTCATGGGTGATACGGGGTCTCTTGCCCTTGGCGGAATGATCGGTGCGATCGCTGTTGCCACCAAACACGAAGTTGTTCTGGCGATTGTTGGCGGACTGTTCGTGCTGGAAGCGGTGTCAGTGATCGTTCAAGTCCTGTCGTTCAAACTAACCGGTAAACGCGTCTTCCGAATGGCTCCGATCCACCATCATTTCGAGCTCCAGGGGTGGACCGAAAGTCAGGTTGTGATCCGGTTCTGGATCATTGCTGTTGTCCTCGCCCTTGTCGGCCTTGCCACATTGAAGCTGAGGTAGGGCACATGATTCCAGTCACCACATTTGAGAACCAGACTGTCGCTCTCTTCGGATTGGGCGGATCTGGTCATGCAACTGCCAAGGCCTTGCAGGCTGGTGGTGCAAATGTGGTGTGTTTTGACGACAATGCAGACCGTGTTGAAAGCGCTGCGGCCTCTGGGTTGAAAGTAAAGGACCTCAGAAAACTTGACTGGTCAGACGTTAATGCGCTGGTGCTCGCTCCCGGTGTTCCTCTGACACATCCGGTTCCGCATTGGTGCGTTGATCTAGCGCGTCAGGCCGGTGTTGAAATCATAGGTGATGTCGAACTGTTCTGCCGAGAGCGGCGGCGGTTATGTCCGGAAGCTCCGTTGATTGCCATCACCGGGACCAATGGCAAATCGACCACGACAGCTCTCATCACCCATTTGCTGAAAGAAATGGGACTGGATGTCCAGATGGGCGGTAACATCGGAACACCGGTTCTTCAGCTGGATCTTCCGCAACCCGGTCGTCACTATGTGATTGAGTGCTCGTCTTATCAGATTGATCTGGCGCCAACTTTGGATGCGACCATCGGGATCCAAATGAACCTGTCTCCGGATCACCTCGACCGACATGGAACACTGGAGCATTACGCTGCAATCAAGGAACGACTGGTTGCGGGAGCCAAGGTTGCGATTGTCGGTGTTGACGATCGTCTGTCGTCCGCAATCGCTGACCGGCTGGAATTGGCTCGCAAACCGGTTTGCAGAATTGCCGGCGAGCGTGAACTGACCGACGGAATTTATGCTCACCATGGACGATTGATCGAAGCACATGACGGCAAGCAGATACCTGTCGCCTTGCTCGGTGGAATCGATAGCCTGCGGGGAGACCACAACGGTCAGAACGCAGCTGCAGCCTTCGCAGCGCTAAGGGCGCTGGAATTGCCTGGCGACAAGATCGCTGCGGCGATGACGACTTTTCCGGGCCTGCATCACCGGATGGAGGTTGTTGAGCGGAAGGGACGAACGCTTTTCATCAATGATTCCAAGGCCACCAATGCTGATGCTGCGGGTCGGGCGCTTTCAAGCTTTGACCGAATCTACTGGATTGCCGGGGGCAGGGCGAAATCAGGTGGCATTTCATCTCTGGATGAATATTTTCCGAGGATCGCCAAGACGTTCCTGATCGGTGAAGCGGCCAACGATTTTGCCAAGACTTTGGAGGGCCGGGTGCCTTTCAAGATCAGCGGAACATTGTCCCAGGCTGTTGAAGATGCTGCCGCGGAAGCAGCTGAAGATGGTGCTGAAGAGATAGCAATTCTTCTATCACCAGCCTGCGCATCCTTTGACCAATATGCCAATTTTGAACTCCGCGGCGATGCCTTTGTAAACGCGGTGCGTGCCTTGCCGGGTGCTGACACTACGCAGGAGGTCGCTTGATGGTCTCACGCGCGGATCGCAGCCGCTTTGCAGAATGGTTCTGGACAGTAGATCATTATCTTCTTGCCGCTTTTGGACTGTTGTTGCTTGCCGGGGTGGTTTTTGCCTTTGCCGCCAGTCCACCCGTCGCGGAACGCATCGGGGTTGAAACGTTCTATTTCGTCAAGCGGCAAGCGATGTTTACGATTCCGGCTCTCGGGATAATTCTCGCCGGTTCATTGATGACGCCGCGAATGGTTCGCCGCGCCGCTCTAATTGTCTTTACAATCTCTATGGTTTTGCTTGTTGCGACACTCTTTATGGGATTTGAGGCGAAAGGTGCGCGTCGCTGGATATATCTTGCAGGGTTTTCCGTTCAGGCCTCTGAATTCCTGAAACCGGCATTCGTAATACTGATTGCGTTCCTGTTGTCCGAAAGTGGCCGACGGCGCGAAGTGCCGGGTGTGTTATTTGCATTCGTTTTGTTTGTTGTCTGTGCAGCGCTGCTCATAGCGCAACCGGATTTCGGTCAGACAATGTTGTTGGGGATGGTCTGGGCCGGGTTGTTCTTTTTGAACGGGATTTCCTGGCTTATTATTGTGGCTCTCGGAATTGTCGGGATCATTGGGCTGTTCGCGGCCTACGCCTTTTTACCGCATGTGACCAATCGTGTTGATCGTTTCATGGACCCGAGCTCGGGAGATACATATCAGATCGATACAGCCATGGAGTCCTTCTTGTCCGGTGGTTGGTTTGGCCGGGGACCAGGTGAAGGAACTGTGAAACGCATTCTCCCGGATAGCCATGCGGACTTTATCTTCGCGGTTGTTGGTGAAGAGTTTGGTGTCGTTGTTTGTCTTTTGTTGGTGGCTTTGTTTGCTTTCATCGTCATCAGGGGGCTTGGACATGCCAGCCGTGATCAGGATGCATTTGGACGACTTGCGACAGCAGGGCTTGTGGTGATATTTGGCTTGCAAGCGACCATCAATTTGGCGGTCAATCTCAACTTGATTCCATCCAAAGGTATGACACTGCCGTTCGTATCCTACGGTGGCTCGTCCCTTTTAGCTTCAGCGATGACTGCTGGCGCAATTCTGGCGTTGACCCGTCGGCGACCGCAACCCTCCCGCAATGATGCGATTACAGTCAGCCGACTTTCTCCCTCGTCCTTGATGTAAGGATCGATATCGAACCTCATGAACAAAACAGTATTATTGACAGCCGGCGGCACGGGCGGCCACTTGTTTCCAGCGCAGGCACTGGCTGCAGAATTGATCCGGCGCGGTTGGACAGTTGATCTTGCGACCGATGAGCGAGCGGACAAATACGGTTCCGAGTTCCCCGCACGCAAGGTCCACATTATTACGTCTGCCACCATTCGCGGTCGTAATCCGGTATCGCTCGCCAAGACTGCAGTTAAACTGCTGCTGGGAACCATTCAGGCACGGAAAGTCGTCAAAGATCTGAAACCGGATGTTGTTGCCGGATTTGGCGGGTATCCGACATTCCCACCTATGTTTGCCGCTCGATTGACCGGAACGCCTTCTATCCTTCATGAAGGAAATGCGGTTATGGGGCGCGCCAACAAATTGTTGGCCAAGGGCGTTGATGCAATCGCAACCAGTGTTCCGATAGAAGGGCTTTCGGATGACCTGGCGAGCAAACTCGTTGAGACCGGAAACCCTGTCCGTGATGCCGTGCTGGATGCCTCTGAGTTGTTTTATGATGCGCCAAAACTGGGCGGTGAGTTCAAACTTCTGGTCTTTGGTGGATCGCAAGGTGCTCGATTTTTCTCGGATCGTCTGACACCTGCTGTCGCGTTGCTGCCCACCGAGACTCGTGCCCGGCTTCGCATCGTTCAGCAGTGTCGACCCGAGGATATGGAACGTGTTGAAGAAGCCTATAAGGAACTTGGCATTCGGGCGGAATGTGCGCCCTTTTTTCAGGACATGCCGCAACGCATTGCCCAGGCACACCTTGTCATATGCAGATCCGGAGCAAGTTCAGTAACTGAATTGAGCGTCCTCGGAAGGCCTTCGATCCTGGTTCCGTTGCCCGGTGCGATTGATCAGGACCAGGCCGCCAATGCAAAAGTTCTGGAAAAGGTCGGTGGAGCCTGGCCTATCCGGCAGGTTGATCTCCATCCTGAACGGCTGGCCAAGGAATTGACACGTTTTATGGAGACACCGGGAATGTTGGTGGATGCGGCCGCCAAAGCTCGCGGTGTTGCCAAACCAGATGCTGTCAAACGGCTTGCGGATCTCGTCGAGAAGGTCGCGGACAAACAAGGAGAACGGCCATGAAAATGCCGCAGGATATTGGACCGATTCATTTTGTCGGGATTGGCGGCATTGGCATGAGCGGGATCGCCGAAGTGCTGAAGACACTCGGTTATCAGGTACAGGGCTCGGATATGTCCGAAAATGCCAATGTGCAGCGCCTGCGTGCCAAAGGCATTGCCGTGACAGTTGGTCATGCTGCTGAAAACCTTGGTGAAGCGGAAGTCCTTGTGGTCTCAACCGCTATCAAGAGAGACAATCCTGAACTGGTCGCTGCGCGCGAAAAACTAATCCCGGTGGTCCGCCGTGCGGAAATGTTGGCCGAGTTGATGCGCTTCAAGCAAGCCATCGCGGTGGGCGGCACCCACGGCAAAACGACAACAACCTCCATGGTTGCTGCGCTACTTGATGCCGGACATCTCGATCCGACTGTCATCAATGGCGGCATCATCAACGCCTATGGCACCAACGCGCGTATGGGTGCTGGTGACTGGATGGTCGTTGAAGCCGATGAGAGCGATGGCACCTTTGTCAAGCTTCCGGCGGACGTTGCGATCGTCACCAACATCGACCCGGAGCATCTCGACCATTACGGCGATTTCGCGGGTGTTCAGGCTGCCTTTCGGCAATTCGTCGAAAATGTTCCGTTCTATGGTTTTGCCGTGATGTGCCTCGATCATCCGGAAGTGCAGACGATGATCGGTAGTATCGAAGATCGCCGCGTTGTGACTTACGGCACCAACCCACAGGCTGATGTCCGCTACACCGATGTGTCGATGGACGGCGGCAAGTCGATTTTCTCAATCACCATCCGTGATCGCCGCAGCGGCGAGGAAACCGAACTCAAAGACCTGGTATTGCCGATGCCGGGTCTGCACAATGTCTCCAATGCAACAGCTGCGATTGCGGTTGCTTCGCAATTGGGTGTCGGCGCTGAGGCCATCAAGGCGGGAATCTCGGGCTTTGGTGGTGTCAAACGTCGCTTTACCCATACAGGCACTGTCAAAGGTGTCGAGATATACGACGACTATGCCCATCATCCAGTCGAGATCAAGGCGGTTCTCCATGCAGCGCGCGAGTCCACAAGAGGTAAGGTGATTGCGGTGATGCAGCCACATCGTTACACGCGTCTGGAAAGCCTGTTTGATGATTTTTCCAACTGTTTCAACGACGCCGACAATGTCATTGTAACGCCAGTGTATGAGGCCGGAGAGCAACCGATTGAAGGGGCAGCCCACACCGATTTGGTATCTGGCATGAAGACCCGTGGTCACCGGGGTGTGCAGGCTGTTGATGGCCCTGATGATATTCCTGGTGCTGTTAGTGAGATTGCAGAACCCGGTGATTTGGTCATCTTTCTAGGCGCTGGCACCATCACGCAATGGGCCTATGCATTGCCCAATCAGCTTGAAGCACTCTGAGAGGGCGGACAATGAGTTTTCCGGACCTATTGGAGCAATATCCAGATTTGGCAGACGGCATTCGCGGTCGGCTGACCAGCAATCAGCCGTTGTCAGCTGTTACCTGGTTCAGGACAGGCGGTCCGGCGCAGCTGATGTTTCAGCCTGCTGATGAAACCGATCTTTCTGCGTTCCTGAAAAAACTGCCGAAGGACATTCCTGTTCTCCCAGTCGGGCTTGGCTCCAATCTTCTGGTCCGGGACGGTGGCCTGAAAGGTGTCGTTGTTCGCCTCAGTGCCAAAGGGTTCGGGTCCATCGAAGAGCTTGGCGACGATCGTTTACGTGCAGGGGCCGCTGTTCCGGACAAACGGCTTGCAGAAGCTGCGGCCAAGGCCGGTCTTGGTGGCTTTGCGTTTTATACCGGAATTCCGGGTGGCCTCGGCGGTGCACTTCGCATGAATGCTGGAGCCCACGGCACGGAAACTGTTGAGCGCATGGTCGAACTCACGGCAATCGATCGGGACGGTAACCGGCATGTACTGACCAATGCGGACATGGGTTACAGTTACCGTCACTCATCGGCCTCAAAGGATTTGATTTTTACGTCAGCCGTTTTTGAGGGCATTCCGCAAGATGAGGCCACTATCCGCCAGGAAATGGCGGAAGTTGTTGCGCACCGGGAAAATGCCCAGCCAATTCGCGAAAAGACCGGCGGGTCGACATTCAAGAACCCGGACGGCAATTCTGCCTGGAAGGTGGTCGATGCGGCTGGATGCCGTGGGCTGACAATCGGCGGTGCACAGATGTCTGAAATGCACTGCAATTTCATGATCAATACCGGAGAAGCCACTGGGCATGACCTTGAGTTGCTCGGGGAAACGGTTCGTGCGCAGGCATTGAAAGACAGCGGTATCAAACTCGAATGGGAAATCAAGCGTTTGGGGAAATTTGGACCTCAAGGTGCGATTGAGCCGTTTTTAGGCCGGGAAAACGCTGCCTGATCACAATCAGCGTGTTGCAGCCACAGTATTGCGTTTTTGAATTTTACGTCCGGAATCTGTTTTCCGGAAGTTGTTAGAAGGGAAGCCACGTAAATGGCCAAGAAGCACGTTGCCGTTCTCATGGGTGGGTGGGTTCACGAGCGCCCTGTCAGCCTCAGCAGTGGTAAAGACTGTGCGGATGCTCTTGAAGAGGCTGGCTATGAAGTCTCCCGGGTTGATGTTGACCGCGATGTGTCGTCGGTTCTCAAACAATTGAAACCAGATGTGGCCTTTAATGCCCTGCATGGTCCCTTTGGCGAAGACGGCTGTGTTCAGGGAATATTAGAGTTTCTTAACATTCCCTATACACATTCCGGAGTGATGGCTTCAGCCCTTGCAATGAACAAAGTGAAGGCCAAAGCCGTGATGGCAGCGGCTGGAATTCCAGTAACTGAACACCTCATCGTTAGCCGTCACGACATCGGGCGCGAACATCCGATGAAGCCGCCATACGTGCTCAAGCCGATCAACGAAGGGTCAAGCTTTGGGGTGCTGATTGTCAAGGAAGATCAACAGTTTCCGCCTCAAGAGCTACACCGTAAAGACTGGCCCTACCCGGACATCCTGATGTGCGAAAAATTCATCAAGGGGCGCGAACTGACTTGCGCTGTGAGAGATGACGAGGCTCTTGGTGTCATAGATATCCTTCCGCAAGGGGATAGCTTCTACGATTTTGATGCAAAATATGCAGAAGGTGGTTCAAAACACATTCTTCCTGCGAAAATTTCACCACTTGTTTACCAAACCACTGAGACACTAGCAGTCAAGGCGCATCAGGCTTTGGGTTGTCGCGGGGTTTCCCGCGCTGATTTCCGTTTCGACGAACGTGAAGACGGAACCGGCGAGCTGATTTGTCTTGAAGTGAATACGCAACCAGGCATGACGCCAACCTCTTTGGTGCCCGAAATGGCAGCGCATAAGGGGATGGGGTTCAAGGACCTGGTAAGTTGGATGGTTGAGGACGCGAGTTGCTGTCGCTAGGTCGCAAACATAAACGGGATGAAATGACCCCGCTCGAAGCCGAATTGGCTCCGCGCGGTCGTGGCGTTTCGCGTTTGCACCGTCAACCTATTTGGCGCTCAGCCGGTTTTCTTGCAGATTTGCCTGTCTGGACCGGTTCTGCAGCTGCCCTTGGTTTCTTAACCTTAACGATTTCCTACGGAATAGTCATAGGAGGCCATGGTCGCATCGTCTCCGATGCGCTGTTCTCCGCTGCCGGGTTCGGTATTGAAGCCGTCAAGCTGTCAGGCCAGCGGGAAATCAATGAATTCCAGATCCTTGAAGCGCTTGAAATCCATGAAGGTTCTTCGTTGGCGCTGTTTGATGCCGATAGCGCGCGGGAACGCCTCAATCAGATGGCCTGGGTGAAAAGTGCTTCGGTCATGAAATTCTACCCGAGCACTTTGCAAATCAAGATCGACGAGAGAGTTCCTTATGCACTCTGGCAGCGAGGCGAGCTTGTATCGATTGTGAACGAAGCCGGTGATGTCATCACGGATGAAGTCGATGGCCGCTATGCCAATCTTCTGCTCGTGGTGAATCACGGTGCACAGCGCCGGGCCAAGGAAATAAACGCTGCTTTGGAAACGGTTCCGGCTCTGCGTCCGCGTGTGCGTGCGGCATTTCTGGTCAGTGACCGCCGTTGGGATCTGAAGCTTGAAAACGGCATTTCCGTTCGGCTGCCGGAAGAAAACTTCAAAGCAGCGCTCGCTGATCTGGTGAAAATGGACGAGGAAAACGGTCTTCTGGCACGTGACATTCAAGCCATCGACATGCGTTTGGCAGATCGGGTTACGGTGCGCTTGTCCGACGAAACCGCTGAGCAACGCAAGGTAATGACCGGTGGCCGTGGCCGCTCAGGTAAAGCGGGGCAGGACACATGAGCCGCTCTGATCATCTTTACCTGCCCAAAATGCGCCCGCTTCCAAGCCGTCGTTCAGTTATCATGTCTGTGCTGGATGTCGGATCGACCAAGATCTGCTGCTTGATTGCCAAGCTTGTTCCCCAGGATGAGAATTCTGTTCTGTCCAGCCGATCCCACAAAGTGGAAGTGCTGGGATACGGCTATCAAAGGTCACGGGGTATCAAATCTGGCACCGTCGTGGATATGGATGCAGCCGAACATGCAATTCGTCTTGCTGTCGACAGTGCAGAACGCATGGCCGGTGTCACAGTCGAATCCCTGATTTCAAACATCAGTTGCGGCCGTCTGCAAAGCGAGATTTATGGTGCAAGTGTTCCACTTGCCGGTGAAAGCGTCTCGGAAGCTGACATTCAGCGGGTTCTGTCTGCTGGGTCGAGTCATTCGGTGACGGAAGGCCGGGCGGTCACCCATGCCCTACCGATTTCCTATACCCTGGACGGTAGCCGCGGTATTCGCGACCCACGGGGCATGATGGGCCACAAGCTCGGTGTTGACATGCAGGTCGTGACGACCGAAGTGCCGCCAGTCAGAAATCTGGAACTGTGCATAAACCGTGGTCATCTCCATGTGGAAACCATGGTCGCAACACCCTTCGCAAGCGGTCTGTCCACCATTGTCGATGATGAGGCCGAGCTCGGTGTTGCCTGTATCGATATGGGCGGCGGCACGACAACACTGTCGGTTTTTGTCGATGGCCACATGGTGCATCTCGATGCGATAGCCGTTGGCGGCAACCATGTCACCACAGATATTGCTCGCGCATTTGCGACACGCCTTCAGGACGCTGAACGGCTGAAAACACTTTATGGCTCACCGCTGGCTTCCAGTTCGGATGATCGGGACATGTTGACTGTCCCGGCATTGGAAAGCGATGGCGATTTGCCAAACCAGATCCCGCGCTCGGCATTGACCCGAGTCATTCGCCCGCGTGTGGAAGAAATCCTTGAACTTGTAAGAGATCGGCTTACGGCCTCCGGCTTCGCTGGACGTGTCGGCAAGCAGATTGTGCTGACAGGGGGTGCTAGTCAGCTCACGGGTTTGGGAGAAGTTGCGCGCCATATTCTGGGTCGCAATGTCCGTCTTGGCCGGCCTCTAGGAGTTGCCGGTCTTCCTGAGGCCGCTAAAGGGCCGGCATTTGCCGCCGCTGTAGGTCTCCTGATTTATCCGCAAGTCGCGCAGATCGAACAGTTCGAACACAAGAACCGCAAATCTGGGTGGAGCGGGCAGTCTGGCTATCTGGCGCGTGTAGGCCAGTGGATCAGGGAAAGCTTCTGAAGACATGACTAAAGATGACACGAGCCAAGAATTAGATCAGCCAGAAATGGCTGAGGATATTAGGGAAGAAAAGGGTTCTCCTAGAACGGGAGCACCAGAGGGTCGCGAGGATAATATGACCATCAACCTGAAGATGCCTGACATTCAGGAGCTGAAGCCGCGCATTACGGTCTTCGGCGTCGGCGGGGCGGGCGGAAACGCCGTCAATAACATGATCACAGCTGGTCTCCAGGGATGCGACTTTGTCGTTGCCAATACGGATGCCCAGGCTCTGGCGATGAACCAATCTGATCGTCTCGTCCAGATGGGCGTGGCTGTCACGGAAGGTCTCGGCGCTGGTTCGCAGCCGGAAGTTGGTTCCGCTGCCGCAGAAGAAGTGATCGACGAGATCAACGACCATTTGTCCGGTTCACATATGGTGTTCATCACTGCCGGTATGGGTGGTGGTACTGGTACTGGTGCTGCACCGGTTATTGCGCGCGCTGCACGCGAACAGGGTATCTTGACCGTCGGTGTGGTTACAAAGCCATTCCAGTTTGAAGGTGCGCGTCGCATGCGCATCGCGGACAGCGGTATTGAAGAGCTGCAGAAGAGTGTCGACACGTTGATCGTCATTCCGAACCAGAACCTGTTCCGGATTGCCAACGCCCAGACCACCTTTGCCGATGCATTCGCAATGGCTGACCAGGTGCTTTACTCCGGTGTTGCCTGCATCACCGACCTTATGGTCAAGGAAGGTCTTATCAACCTCGACTTTGCTGATGTGCGCTCCGTGATGCGCAGCATGGGTAAAGCCATGATGGGAACCGGCGAAGCCAGCGGCGATAACCGTGCGCAACAGGCTGCGGAAGCGGCTATTGCGAACCCGCTTCTGGACGAATCCTCCATGAAGGGCGCAAGAGGCCTGCTCATCTCGATTACAGGTGGTAATGATCTGACCCTGTTTGAAGTGGATGAAGCTGCGACGCGTATTCGTGAAGAAGTGGATGCGGATGCAAACATCATACTCGGTGCGACATTCGATGAGACCCTTGACGGTATCATCCGCGTGTCTGTCGTTGCGACCGGAATTGACAAGGAGGACGGCCGTTTGGCTGAGACCTTTCCCTCCGCAATAACAGAGCCGGTGAAGTTTGAAACACCAGCAATAACGCAAGCTACGGAATTCGTTTCCAAGTCTGCGGCGATGGCAGCGCAAAATAATGCGAAGGACGCAGCTGCAGAAGCCCTCGCGAACTTAGAGAAAGAACTCGCCATTCCGGAACCACAAGCTGTAGCTGCAGCAAGTGACCCGGATGTTGAGATCAAACGCATCCAGCCGGTCAGCAGTTCTCTTGTCGGTAAAGCGCAGCTCATGGATCTGGAAGACGATACTCCAGCTCCGGTAGAAGATGCCGCTCCGGCCAGTCAGCCGTACATTCCTCCGGTTGCTGAGCAGCACTCACCTGCGCCTCGCATGCCACGGGTTGAAGATTTCCCGCCGATTGCTCAGCGTGAAATCCAGGCGCAAAGTGGCACGACACCGGCTGAAGCTGCGCCCCAATCGTTGGCGTCAGCTGCACCTGCTTCTGAGCATCCAATGGATGCAGACGAGCTAGGTGATGATGAGCGTCGGCCTATGGGTCTGTTGCGACGTCTTGCAGGCGGCCTCGGCCGCCGGGAAGATGAAGAGGAACATGAGGCTGAGCATCATGAAACGGCGACATACACCGCGCCGCAAATGAACCCGGCTCCACGTGCTCCCCAACAACGGACGCAATCGCAAGGCGCGACCGGCCAGTTGGACGGTACCGGACGGGCAGCTCCCAAACCGCTAACCCATTCGGATGATGAACAGTTGGAAATTCCGGCGTTCCTGCGCCGTCAAGCCAACTGATTCATTTCGCGATCTTTATCCCTGATCGTTACAGCCCGGAGCATGAGCTCCGGGCTGTTTTGTTACACGTTTATATTTATGAATTTATTTCAATGGGTTAAGAGCCTGTGAATCGTTACAAACCGTAATAAAGCTTTATTTCGCACTGTCAGTAATCAGGACTATGTTTGCCGCGACTGGTAATCATTAAAAGTCTGTAACCTGCTTTGGCTAAATCCGGACCTTTATGTGATTGCAATCTGGAAGGGCCGGGGCTTATGACTAAATTTGTAGACCGACAGACTACGCTCGCCGAACAGGTGACGCTTACAGGAATCGGTGTTCATTCCAATAAGCCTGCTTCTATAACGTTGGTACCTGCTGAATCTGGTGTGGGGGTTGTCTTCACCCGTACTGATCAGGATGATGCGGTTGAAGTTCCAGCAAGTTGGGACAAGGTGTCCGCAACAGCGCTTTGCACCGTCCTTGGTGATCCTTCCCAGGAAGGCGTTTCAACCGTCGAACATTTGATGGCCGCCCTGTTCGGAATGGGCGTCGACAATGTGATCGTGGAAGTCGACGGACCGGAAATGCCGATCATGGACGGATCGAGTGCTGTTTTTGTGGCAGCAATTGAACAAGCCGGTTTGAAGAAACTTGACCGCGGACGGCGTTACCTGAAAATCAAGAAAACTGTTCGTGTCGACAATGGTGGTGCCTGGTGTGAACTGGAGCCATACAGTGGCACGAAGTTCGACATCACGATCGATTTCGACACACCTTTGATTGGCCGTCAGCAGTATTCTTCAGATATGACACCTGATGTTTTCCGCGATGAGCTGTGTCGTGCACGGACTTTCGGTTATGTGAAAGACGTTGAGCAACTCTGGAAAATGGGGTTTGCGCTGGGTTCCTCTCTTGAGAATTCTGTCGCCATTAGCGAAGACAAGGTTCTTAATCCTGAGGGAACGCGCTGGCCGGACGAGTTTGCTCGCCACAAGGCTCTGGACGCTGTTGGTGATCTGGCGTTGGCCGGTCTGCCGATCATGGGCCTTTACCGCTCGTTTAAAGGCGGCCACAAAATGAATCACTCCATTCTGGTGAAGCTGTTTGAAGACCCGGACGCTTTTGAGATCGTGGAATCTCCTGCATTTCGTCAGGTTGGCCAGGTCGAAAAAGGTGGATTGGCTGCTGTAGCTGCCTTTGGGCCAGACGTTTCCTGAGACGAATGTGACTATATGAGTGTGTCGAGTTCCTGATTTTTCAGGAAAAATGCCGCACTTTGCGTGCGTTGCCACAAAAAAGCTCAAAAAATCCGTCAGTTCCCGAAAGAAGATGTGACGAGAGCGGCTTGTTTCCGCTAAACACTTCAATCATTAGAACTTGATAGGTCCGCTTGCGAGCGTAGATCTGGACGGGCCGGAGGCGACTCGGGAGTATGGGTGTGAACGGAATGAATGGTGGTTTTGCTGATCGCAAGACTGGTCGTGTGAAGACCTTTCTGACACTGGCAGTTCTTGCAGTGCCTTTGGCATTGACGGCATGCGGTGGGAAAGATGATCTGGATGAGCTTGCTCTCAACGACACGCCGCCGGAAGTTCTCTTCAACGAAGGACTAGCCCTTCGCGCGCAGGGAAAACTCAAAGACTCCACCACCAAATTTGAAGAGCTGGACAAGCTTTATCCCTATTCCGAGTATTCGAAAAAGTCGTTGGTGAACCTCGCGTATCTGAATTACACGCGCGGTAGTTACACAGAAACGATTACGGCTGCTCAGCGCTTCGTGACGCTTTATCCAGGCGATGCAGATTCTGCTTATATGTTGTATCTGGTCGGCCAGAGTTATTTCCGCCAGATGCCGGATATCACACGTGATCAGGCAGCGACGGGTAAAGCTGCGTCAGCCTACAGCGAGCTTATCCAAAGGTATCCGGAATCGGAATATGTTCCGGATGCCGAGAAGAAACTTCGAATCGTGCAGGATCAGCTGGGCGGTAAGGAAATGCAGGTCGGTCGCTTCTATCTGAAGAAGCGGAATTATATTGCCGGTATCAACCGCTTCAAGACAGTGGTCACAAATTATCAGACGACGCGACATGTTGAAGAAGCGCTGTTTCGCTTGACTGAAGCCTATTATTCGCTCGGCGTTGTCAGCGAAGCGCAGACAGCTGCGGCTGTCCTTGGGCACAATTATCCGAACGCCCAATGGTACAAGGATGCCTACGCACTTCTGAATAAAGGCGGTTATGAGCCTTCAGAAGATAAGGGTAGCTGGATCAGCCGTACCTTCAGGAGCTAACAGCCTCTGGATTTCAGTCCCGGACCGCTTATAAGGTGATTTGAGCTGAACTCTGAGGAGCACCCTTCATGCTGGTCACGCTGTCCATTCGTGACATTGTTCTAATTGATCGCCTTGATCTGGATTTTTCCACAGGAATGTCGGTTTTAACCGGCGAAACTGGTGCCGGAAAATCCATTCTGCTTGATTCATTGTCGCTGGCTCTGGGCGCTCGTGGGGATGCAGATCTCGTACGTCATGGCGAATCTCAGGGCCAGGTAACAGCAGTCTTTGATGCTCCAGCCAACCATCCTGTTCGTGGGTTTCTAAAGGAAAATGATGTCGACGACGATGGCGACATCCTTTTACGACGTATTCAGACCTCTGATGGCCGAACTCGCGCCTTTATCAATGATCAACCGGTGAGCGCCGGTTTGATGCGTCAGGCAGGGACCTTGCTGGTCGAAATTCATGGACAGCACGATGATCGCGCTCTGGTTGATCCTGAAAGCCACCGGGCGCTGGTCGATGTTTTTGGCGGACTGACTTCAGACCTTGACAAGGTAGCTGCCGCTTATTCGACCTTCAAAGAATCTGGAAAAGCAGTTTCCCTACTTGAGGCCCGCATTGAAGCGGCGCGTAAGGAAGCAGATTATCTTCGGGCCTCTGTCGATGAGCTGAGCCAGTTAAAACCGGAGCCCGACGAAGAAGAACAGCTAGCGATCCGACGGACCGAGATGATGAAGGTGGAGAAGGTCGCTGGCGATCTGAGTGATGCGTTCGAAACGCTCAATGGATCCGCGTCGCCTGTCCCTGAATTGGCCAGTCTGTTACGCCGACTTGAGCGGAAAACCGATGAAGTGCCGAGGTTGCTGGGTCAGCCAGTTCGCTCTCTTGCTGCTGCCCTCGATCATTTGGAGGAAACCCGCGGTGGTCTGGAAAGTGCGCTCCGAGAAACGGAATTTGATCCGAAAGAGCTGGAAGCTGCTGAAGAACGCCTGTTTGCACTTCGGGCCGCGTCACGGAAGTTCTCTATGCCGGTTGATGAGTTGGCCGCGCTCTGCGCGCGTATGTCGACTGACCTTGCAGATCTGGACGCTGGTGAAGACAAGCTCGCAGCGCTTTCAGCGGCAGCAGAAAAAGCCCGTGCCGACTACGACAAGATTGCTGCGGCTTTGTCCGTCAAACGTCAAAAAACAGCCAGAGCGTTGGAAAAAGCTGTCGAAATTGAACTTCCCGACCTGAAGCTGGAACGCGCCAGGTTCCTTGTTGAAATGACCAGCGACCCGGAAAACCGCAGCCGTGCAGGTGTTGATCAGCTGGAGTTCTACGTTCAGACGAATCCTGGAACCAAACCCGGACCTATGATGAAAGTGGCGTCCGGCGGTGAATTGTCCCGGTTCCTGCTGGCGTTGAAAGTTTCGCTGGCCGACAAGGGCTCAGCGCCAACACTTGTGTTTGATGAGATCGACACCGGTGTTGGTGGGGCGGTGGCTGAAGCTATCGGTCTGCGGTTGGCTCGTTTGGCTGACAGTGTGCAGGTGTTGACCGTGACGCATGCGCCGCAAGTGGCCGCGCGGGCTGAAGGTCATTTCCTGATAGCCAAGGAAGCGACAAATCCGGATCGGGTCGCAACGCGGGTCAAGCGGATTGACGAAGACCATCGCAGCGAGGAAATCGCTCGCATGCTGGCAGGCAGTGTGATCACGGAAGAAGCCCGCGCCGCAGCACGCAAACTTCTGACAGCTTGATACCAAGGGACGACGCATGAGCAATTTGAGCAATCAACATGCGGAGTTGGCCGTTGAAACGCTGAGCCCGGATCAGGCCAAGGTCGAGCTGCAGCGTCTCGCAACAGAAATTGCCGAACACGACAAGCGCTACCATCAGGATGACGCACCAACGATTTCTGATGCGGAGTATGACGCGTTGCGTCAGCGTAATCTGGCAATCGAAGCCCGTTTTCCAGCATTGGTTTTGGCAGATGGTCCTTCGGTTCAGGTGGGCGCGGCCCCGACTTCAGGATTCGGCAAGATCACTCACAGCGTGCCGATGCTGTCGCTCGACAATGCGTTCAGTGATGAGGATGTTCGGGATTTTGTCGGGCGGGTTCGCCGGTTCCTGAAGTTCGACCCATTGATGGGTGCATTGGCCGTGACTGCTGAGCCCAAAATCGATGGACTGTCGTTGTCGCTGAGGTATGAAAATGGAAATCTTGTTCATGCAGCAACGCGTGGTGACGGCACGACTGGCGAGAATGTCACGAGCAACGCCAAAACCATCAAGGACATCCCGCAACAACTGTTCGGAGATGTTCCGGACGTTGTTGAAATTCGCGGCGAAGTCTATATGGCGCACAAGGCTTTTCAGAAGCTGAATGCAGATATGGAGGCGAGGGGTGGTAAGGTGTTTGCCAATCCGCGCAATGCCGCCGCCGGATCCCTGCGTCAGCTGAATTCCGAAATCACAGCGTCCCGGCCGCTCAAATTCTTCGCCTACGCCTGGGGCGAGATGAGTGAAATGCCATCTCACACCCAAGCCGGTATGGTTGAACGACTCAAGACCTGGGGCTTTGAGATTAACCCGCTGATGAAACGCTGCGAGACAGTTGAGGACTTGCTTGGCGTCTATCATGGCATCGAGGAAGACAGGGCGCAGCTCGATTACGACATTGACGGTGTTGTCTACAAAGTTGATCGGCTCGATCTGCAGGAACGCCTTGGATTTGTATCCAGATCACCTCGCTGGGCAATCGCGCACAAGTTTCCTGCTGAGCAGGCCTTCACAGTCCTCAAAGACATCGAAATTCAGGTCGGCCGCACGGGTGCTCTGACACCCGTTGCCAAACTGGAGCCAATCACGGTCGGCGGTGTTGTCGTCTCCAATGCGACCCTTCACAACGAAGACTATATCAAGGGTATTGGCCAGGACGGGGAGCCAATCCGGGACGGCAAAGATTTGCGCGCCGGAGACACGGTCAAGATCCAGCGTGCGGGAGACGTCATTCCACAGATCGTGGATGTGGATCTGGAGAAACGCCTCGTAGATGCCGTTCCATTTGAATACCCAACGGTGTGCCCTGCCTGTGGCAGTCATGCCGTGCGGGAGGAAAACGAGAAGACCGGTCGGAAAGACGCTATTCGGCGCTGTACGGGCGGTTTGATCTGCCCGGCGCAAGCAACCGAAAAGCTCAAGCATTTTGTCTCCCGCAATGCCTATGACATTGAAGGCTTTGGCGACAAGCAAGTGGACAGTTTCTATCAGGACGGACTGGTCATGAGCCCGGCTGATATATTCACGCTGGCTGAACGAGACAAACGCTCGCTTACCAAACTCCGAAACCGTGAGGGTTGGGGCGCACTGTCCGCAAAAAACCTGTTTGAGGCAATAGATGCGCGCCGCGAAATTGAGCTTCACCGCTTTATCTTTGCTCTGGGTATTCGTCATGTCGGGGAAGGCAATGCAAAGCTGTTAGCCCGAGCCTACGGTTCCTGGAACGCCTTTTATGAGGCGATGATTTCCGCCAAAGACTTGGAGAGTGAAGCCTGGACTGATCTCAATGATATCGATGGAATTGGCCACATCGTCGCCGAAGCTCTGGTCGAGTTTTTCGCTGAAGAACATAACCGCGATCAACTGGCTGCGCTCATTGAGCAGGTGACGCCGAAAGACCCTGAGAAAATCGACTCATCAGGGTCACCCGTCGCCGGTAAAACGGTCGTCTTCACCGGATCACTGGAGCGTATGACTCGCGATGAAGCCAAGGCAATGGCGGAACGACTGGGCGCAAAAGTATCCGGATCGGTATCGAAAAAGACCAATCTTCTGGTCGCCGGGCCGGGTGCGGGATCAAAGCTGAAAAAGGCACAGGAGCTGGATATAGACGTCATCTCGGAAGATGATTGGTTTGATCTGGTAAGCTCCGACTAGCGCTCAGGTTTCAGAATCAAGAATTGCTATAGGTAATTCTTTCAGAGTCTATAATTCTCGAGATTATGAACGTTGTCACAAAAATCTACCTTAAGTATATATATGACTTCTACCTAAAATTGTTTTCCTTGGCATTTTACAAAATCTTTGTCATAAAATGTCAAATTCGAACTTACGTTAAGTAATGGGTAAGCGAAAATACTGACCTTGAGGAGAGATAAATTCCTGGAGGGGCTTTTTATGAAACGGATTAAGCTGCAAGTTGGCTTGCTGGCAGCAGTCCCGATGGCGGCAGTTATCGGATTTGCTGGATTTAGTGTTTATGAGAAAGTCGTTGAGCTATCTCATCATGAGTATATGAGACCGCTGACCCGAATTGCGGAAGATTCCGGCAACCTTGTGCACGAGATGCAAAAGGAGCGCGGAATGAGCGTCTCACTTGTGAAGACCGACTATGCTGCCAAGAACCGGGCCGCCGTTGACGCGCAGCGCGTAAAAACAGACGCGGCAATGAAATACTTCGATGATCACCTCAATTCATTGGAACTTGATGATAAGGCGCTCATGAAAGACCTTCATCATGTCGCTGATGAGGTGCACAAGACGGATGTTTTTCGGAAGACCGTAGACGCAAAAAAAACATCTGTATCTGATGTGGTGAAACACTACTCTGGTGAAATCGATGAACTCATTCACGTGATTGGCGTTACCACGGAATCGAGCCCATCCAAGGAAATAACCACAGAGCTAATTGCATACCTGACGATTGTCGAAGCTATGGAAGCAGGCGGTCTGGAACGCGCGATTGGGTCTGCTCTTTTGAATGACTTCAATCAGACGGGCAAAGTGAATTCGAAGCTGTATTTGGATTTTATTTCTTTCTATGGCGGAGAAAAGGCCTTTCTGAAGGAATTCAAGTCAATTGCGACACCGGCACAAAAAGTACTCTGGACGGAAACCGTTAAGGGCCCAGATGTTGATCAAACACTGGCCTGGCGGAAAATGATGCAGGCCTTACCGGAAACTTTGGATAGCCAGGGTCTGGAGGGCGAGGCCTGGTTTGCAACCGCTACCAAGCGCTTGAATCTGATGAAAAAGGTCTCGGATGACTACATTCATCATGCAGAAGCTGCCGCAGATGCGGATACAGCAGTTCTTGAATCAAAAATCTGGCTCCTGTCGATCATCGCGCTGGTTTTTGTTGTGTGCACCACCGGCTTCGTTGCCCAACAGGTACATTCGATTTCGAAAACGCTGAGTCGCCAAAGGAACAACATCTCGGCCCTGGCTGATGGGGATCTGGTCATCAGCGTTACCGATACGGATCGCCCGGATGAGATCGGTGACATTGCCCGATCAGCGGAAGTGTTCCAGGAAAAGCTGTTGAACCAGAAGCAACTGGAGCAGGAAGCGGAAGCTGCCAGGATACAACGCCGCCAACGCAGTGCTCTTTTGGAAAATGCAATTGGAGATTTCCAGTCCAAAGTTTCGGCAATCCAGGTCCAGCTGGATGGTGAAACGAAAGACGTTGGCGATTCTGCGAAGGAAATGGTCACGATTGCCATGCATGCCAACGAGAGTGCACAAGCGGCCAACTCAGCAACTGAAGAAGCAACCACAAATGTGCAGACAGTCGCTTCGGCTGCTGCCGAGCTCTCAGCATCGATAGGTGAGATCTCACGGCAAGCGAAAACCTCAATGGAGATCTCCGAGGTGGCTTCCGAGACGGCTATTTCTGCTGACAAGGATGTGTCGGACCTTGCTGATACTGCAGACAAGATCGGTGAAGTGGTCGAGATTATCCGGGCGATTGCCGAGCAAACAAATCTGCTGGCTCTGAATGCCACCATTGAAGCGGCTCGGGCAGGGGAATCCGGCAAAGGCTTTGCCGTTGTGGCTGCCGAGGTCAAGGAACTATCGACCCAGACGGCCAAGGCGACGGATGAAATTGCATTGCAGATCTCTGATATTCAGGGCTCCACCAAAAAATCTGTTGAGGCGATCCGTTCGATTGTCGAGCGTATCGGCGAGGTTCAGTCCGTATCAGCAACAATTGCTGCATCAGTGGAAGAACAGGACGCGGCCACCAGCGAGATCACGCAGAGCATTACACTTGCGTCGGACGGCGCCTCCCAGGCGGCCTCAAATGTTGCCGGTGTTTCCGGATCGATTGACCAGACGCGAAACCAGTCCGAGGCCATGAGCAAGTCCGCCGACCAACTTGGCAAGGTTGCCTCAGACCTCTCAGGTGCCGTCAATCAGTTCCTTGATCAGGTGAGAGACGAAGAAGCTGCTTGAGCCTGTGACAACCAAGTCCCACAATAAAGGAGTTCCTGCTGGTGCAGGGGCTCCTTTTGTCCCCACTAATCCCCATTATCTGTCTCGCCAGCGCCGTATTTGTTGCTATATTGTTCTCAAGCATGCATCCAGCAACACCGGACCAGTAAACCATGGCAGACCCGGACGGGTACGACGATCCTTTTGATGATCCTTTTCAGCCGATCGGGACTCAGTCAAAGCCTGCTCCTGCGCCGGAAAGGCCTCAGGGCGGGATTGCGGCGCGAGCCATGGCGGCGCGGCAAGCGCAAGGTCCGGACTATCTTGAGGGTCTAAACCCGGAACAACGCCTGGCCGTTGAAACTACGGAAGGTCCGGTTCTGGTTCTAGCCGGGGCAGGGACGGGGAAAACACGGGTTCTGACGACCCGTATTGCACACATTTTGGCGACTGGCCGGGCCCAGCCATACGAAATTTTGGCTGTAACGTTCACTAACAAGGCTGCGCGGGAAATGAAAAACCGCATTGCCAGCTTTGTCGGCGGCAATGTCGAAGGTATGGCCTGGCTCGGAACCTTCCACTCCATTTGTGTGAAAATCCTGCGCAAACATGCCGAACTTGTCGGACTGAAATCCAGTTTTTCCATTCTTGATACCGATGACCAAATCCGGCTGATCAAGCAGATCATTCAGGCCGAAGGGCTGGACAACAAACGCTGGACTGCCAAGGCCTTTGCCGGAATGCTGGATGGCTGGAAAAACCGGGCGCTGACACCGGATCAAATTCCGGAAGGTGAAGCGCGGGCCTTCGCCAATGGCAAGGGCCGCAGGCTCTATGAGGAATATCAAGACCGTCTGTCAATCCTGAACGCAGCGGACTTCGGCGACTTGCTGTTGCATGTCATCACCTTGTTCAAGACCCAACCGGACGTGTTGAAGGAATACCAGCGCCGGTTCCGCTACATGCTGGTCGACGAGTATCAGGATACCAACGTCGCCCAGTATCTCTGGCTTCGGCTGTTGGCACAGGGCAATCCGAACGTCTGTTGTGTTGGCGATGACGACCAGTCGATCTATGGCTGGCGCGGCGCCGAAGTCGACAACATCCTGCGTTTTGAACATGATTTCAAGGGCGCGGAAGTGGTTCGGCTGGAACGGAATTATCGCTCGACCAGTCACATTCTGGCCGCGGCCTCCCATCTGATTTCCCATAATGAAGGCCGTTTGGGCAAAACGCTGTTCACGGACTTTAAGGAACCCGACCATGATCTGGTGTCGGTCGCCTCAGTCTGGGATTCTCAAGAAGAGGCCCGAACGATCGGGGATGAAATCGAATCCCATCAGACCAAAGGGCATGCCTTGAATGAAATGGCGGTTCTGGTGCGTGCCTCGTTCCAGATGCGCGAGTTTGAAGAACGGTTTATCACGCTCGGCTTGAATTACCGGGTCATTGGCGGACCGCGCTTTTATGAGCGTATGGAAATCCGCGATGCCATGGCCTATTTCCGCTGCACAGTGCAGCCAGCGGACGATCTGGCGTTTGAACGGATCGTCAACACACCCAAGCGCGGTCTCGGTGATGCGACACTGAAACTCGTTCATGAGTTGGCTCGTGCGGAACGCATTCCATTGATGCAGGCGGCTAGCCAGCTGATTGATACGGAAGAACTCAAGCCAAAACCGCGCAACACGCTGAAAACCGTGCTCGACAATTTCGAGCGCTGGCGTCGCCAACTTGAAACGATGAAACACACCGATCTGGCCGAGATCATTCTTGATGAAAGCGGCTACACGGAAATGTGGCGGCTGGACCGGTCAGCAGAAGCGCCGGGACGACTTGATAACCTGAAAGAACTCATTCGTTCCATGGAAGAATTTGAGTCGATGGCAGGGTTTTTGGAGCATATCTCCCTGGTCATGGACCGGGACAACGCTGATGCTACCGATGCCGTGTCGATCATGACGCTGCACTCCGCCAAGGGTCTGGAATTCGACACCGTGTTTTTGCCGGGCTGGGAAGAGGGGCTTTTCCCGCATCAAAGGTCGCTGGATGAAAGCGGTCGGGCCGGTCTCGAAGAAGAGCGTCGTCTGGCTTATGTCGGCATCACGCGGGCGAAGAAACGCGCCAATCTCTATTTTGCCTCCAATCGCCGTATTCACGGGCAATGGCAATCCTCCATCCCGTCCCGGTTTCTGGACGAGTTGCCGCCCGAACATGTCGAGATCGCGGAAACCTCGTCCAATTACGGTGGTTATGGCGGCGGAGGTTATGGTGCTTCGCGGTTCGACAGCCAGGAGACATTTGACCGGGGTAGTTATTCAACACCCGGCTGGCAGCGCGCGCAGCGGGCCAAGAAATCCTCTGACGGGTTTTCTGAAAGCCGGGGAGACTACAGGTCCGCTCGTACGAAACGCCAGGGGCCACTGACTATCGAGGGCGAACTGGTCGCCAGGTCCGTCAGTGACAGTCCTTCCGAATATTCGCTCGGCGAACGCGTGTTCCACATCAAGTTCGGCTACGGCAGGATCAAGTCCATCGAAGGCAACAAACTGACCATCGATTTCGAAAAAGCCGGCCAAAAAAAGGTTATCGACAGTTTCGTAGAACGGCATTGATTTCTCAAAGGTCCACACCCTTTGCCGGTCTGTTTTCCGGAAGCAGCATGTTTCGTTCTTTCAAGAACGGGTGGATGTCGACAGCTTCGCGCAGGACCTTCTGGCCAAAATCCGTTCGGCCCAAAGTCATAAGGATCATGCCTTTGCCGGAGAGGGCTCCGAAATGGCGTGGTTCCAACTCCAGTGCGCGATCGATATCGGCAAGGCTGGCTTCATAATCGCCTTGCAAAAACAAGATAAAGGCACGTTGATTCCAGCCCTCTGAATAGTCCGGGGCTTCGACAATCACATCATCCAGCAGGACCTTGGCGCCGGCGAGGTCATAATTGTCTCGCAGTTCCATGGCCGTTTTGACCTTGCTTCGGATGTCGAGAGTTGGTCCCGCTGCCATCCAGGATTTCCAGATTTCATTTTCGATCAAGGTAGCTTCCGCCTGATTTGGCGCCGTCTTCAACGCCTTGAACAGGTCATCCTGCTCAGGCGTGGCATGGGAGGTGCCAGCGAATACCGCCAGAAATAGCCCGACGACAGTCAGTAGCCTGGATGCTGCAGCTATAAATGTTGATGGAAATCGGTGATGCATCTGTTTGTTCCTCCCTGGTTTCAACAGAAATGGCGCGGTTTTCTGATTTGACCAGCTATTTGGTCGATTGCTGCTAGCCGCGCGGTTGGCAGGCCGTTATACCGCCAGCCTTGAGCAGAATTCGATCAAAGGCAAATCAGGTATGAAAACCATCCGGGTCAGGATCACCGCGGCAGAACTGGAAGCCAAGCGGATTTGGGAAGTCCTTGAGCGTGCCTTTGAAGACGACGGAAATCCGGTGTCCATCTATGAAGCCTCTGCGGACGGCAAAATCTGGTCAGCGGAAATCCTGTTGTTTGGCATGGAGCCGGATGAAGCGGCAAATTCCGTTCGTGACCGTGTCGGGGCGGATGCTTTCGCTGCACCGATGGAAGCAGAAGAGCTGCCGGATATCAACTGGGTGGCAAAAAGCCTCGAAGGATTGAAACCGGTTCAGGCCGGACGGTTCATGGTTCATGGCGGCCATGACCGCGACAAGGTGCCTGCAGGCGCGATTGGTCTTGAGATTGAAGCTGCACTTGCCTTTGGCACCGGCCATCACGGCACTACAGCTGGCTGTCTTGAAGAAATTGATCGTCTGCTGTCGCTCCGCGATTACGATCGAATCCTGGATCTTGGTACTGGATCAGGCGTGCTCGCAATCGCAGCAGCCTTGAAGGCGCGCCAGCAGGTTCTGGCGACAGATATTGATCCGGTTGCGACAAAAACCGCCTTGGAAAACGCCCGTCTCAATGGTGCTAGCCATCTGGTCAGGGGCTTTACTGCGAACGGAATGGAAGACCGCAGGTTTCGGCTATGCGGACCATTTGATCTTGTGATTGCCAATATCCTGGCGCGTCCTTTGATGAAAATGTCGCGATCGGTTGGCGAGCACATGACACCGACCGCAACACTGGTTCTGTCCGGCTTGCGGGTCGAAGACGGTCCACGGATCCTGTTTGCCTATGGTTGCCAGGGCTTCATTCTGGATCGCCGCGGCGAGAAAGACGGTTGGCTGACGATGACATTGGTCCGTGGACGGAAATTCGCTTGACGCAAATAACCGATCCCTAAAACAAAGGGCCTGTCAGATGATCTGACAGGCCCTTTTGATGTGCACAGTGTTTTTGTAAAAGCGCTTAGAATGCGCTGGTAGCTGAGCCTTCGCGCTCGATTTGGGAGCGGTCATAGCCATGTGCCGCAAGCGTTGCATCGTCCATGGACAGCAGGTAGCCGTTAACATAGCGACGGGCCTGAACAGTGCGGGCTTCGATCATACGGTCAAGTGCACGGCGCATGAAGCTGCCGGAGCCACGAGTAGAAGTCGTTGTAGAAGTTACCATTTTTCTGGTTCCCATTTGGAGTTGAAGAAGTTCCCTAGGGAGAAACGTCTTTTTGTTTGTTGATCCCTATATGCTCCTTCAAACCGGAATGAGGTAGAGGCCTTTGCGCATGCCAGCTCTGCGTATCTCGCATATGCGAAATGATTGCTGCGCTGCAAATTCAGATCAGAATTTTTCGAATCAATCCATGAAAGCGGAATTATTATCTGGCTTGATCCGTCGAGGGGGGCATTTTAGTCTCCGCTCATGTTTCAGACATTCGATGATCTCAGCGATCCTTCCTGCGGGGCGCCGCATGCAGCGCTTCTCAGGGCCGAACTCAAACGCCGGGGGCTTGACGGCTTCCTGATACCGCGTGCGGATGCCCATCAGGGTGAGTATGTACCGCCGCATGATTGTCGGCTGCAATGGCTGACCAGTTTTTCCGGATCAGCTGGTACTGCTGCTGTTCTGGGCAACGACGCGGCAATTTTCGTCGATGGCCGTTATACGATCCAGGTTCGTGAGCAGGTCGATGTTGATGTGTTCTCGCCGCAGCATCTGATCAACGAACCTGTATCCGGTTGGTTGTCCAAACGATTGAAACCGGGTCAGAAGCTCGGCATTGATGCCATGTTGCACACGGTGAGGGAGGTTCGACGTCTTCGGGACGTGTGCGAGGAGGCAGGCGCCGAGCTGGTGATTCTGGATGACAATCCGGTAGACAGTGTCTGGGCAGATCGCCCGGAACCGCCACTTGGTCAGGTCTCGATCTATCCGGTTGCCTTGGCCGGAAAATCCGCCAAAGACAAAATCTCAGAGATCCAAGCGGCCATAAAAGACAAAAAGGCTGAAGCCTGTGTCCTGACACAGCCGGATTCGATTGCCTGGCTGTTCAATATTCGTGGATCAGACGTCAGCCATACACCGCTGCCACTGTCTTTTGCGACGATTCCAGCCGAGGGCAAGCCATTCTTGTTCATCGATGGTCGGAAACTTTCCAATTCGGTTCGCAGTGACCTGTCGGACCTGACGGATATAGTCGAACCCTCTGATTTCAAGGCAGGTCTTCAGGCACTGGGGAAAGCTGGTGCTCCGGTGATGATTGATCCGGCCCTTGCCGGGATCGGGATTGCCGAAGCGATTACCGATGCTGGGGGCACTCTGGTCGAGGCGCAAGAACCTGTTCTTCTGCCGAAGGCCGTCAAAAACAAGACAGAACTGCAGGGCGCGCGTTATGCGCATATTCGCGATGCCGCAGCATATGTGAACTTCCTGTGCTGGTTTGACGAGACGGCACCGTCCGGCGATCTGGACGAAATCGGCGCAGCGGAAAAACTGGAAGAATTTCGCCGGGAAACTGGCGTGCTGAAGGATATTTCCTTCGATACGATTTCTGGCGCTGGACCAAACGGTGCGATTTGTCATTACCGCGTGAGCCGAACCAGCAATCTTAAAATTCCCGTTGGCAGGCCGTTCCTGATTGATTCAGGCGCACAATACGAAGACGGCACCACGGATATCACCCGTACGCTCGCGGTTGGCGAGGCGACAGATGAGATGAAAAAGCATTTCACACTGGTGCTTAAAGGGCATATCGCGATTTCGACAGCGAAGTTTCCGGAAGGAACGTCCGGTGCGCAGCTGGATACGCTGGCACGAATTGATCTCTGGAAGGCCGGTCTCGATTTCGATCACGGTACCGGCCATGGTGTAGGGGCTTATCTGAGCGTTCACGAAGGACCGCAGCGGATCGCCAAAACCGGAACCGTTCCGTTGAAACCGGGCATGATCCTCTCCAATGAACCTGGGTATTATCCGGCAGCGGAGTACGGGATTCGGCTGGAGAATCTTGAGATTGTCACAGAATCGAAGGATATCTCAGGCGGCGAACGTCCAATGCTCGGCTTTGAAACAATCACCTTGGTTCCGTTCGATCTGCGTCTTGTCGATGCGTCTCTGCTGACGGCCACTGAAAAAGCATGGCTCAATCGCTACCACGCTAAAGTCCGCGACCTGATTTCGCCACTTGTCAGCGGCAAGGTGAAGGCTTGGCTGGAACAGGCGACCCAATCTATCTGATTGTTAGCCGGCTCGAATACGAAAACCCGCAGGAGCAGTTGTTTCTGGGGGTTTTTATTCGTGCTCTTCTTTAGTCGCCTTGATCAAGGCGGCATTGAAATAGCGCAAGCCAAGAACGTGGCGCGCAAACCCAATAATCCTGGTCGCGTCGCCTTTCTTGACGACAGGCAAGGTCGAGCGGCCACAGGAATCAAAGCTTTTTAGCGCGCTCTCCAGAGAATCCGTGTCGTGCAAGTAGGGACCATCTTCGCCCGGGTTGAATTTGCGGTCTTCTTCGTCTTCAGGCGGCGGTTCCATGAAATCGCGAACCTTTACGGTTTCGCTCAAGAGGCGATGAGCGCCTTCAGCAACAAAACATCCGCGCATACCGAGCTGCCAGTGGAAATAGGATTTTCCGTGAACCGCCTGTGTCAATCCGGTAGCGATGGAAACAGCCAGCAATAGCGCAATTGAAAGCGCATAGCCGCCAGTCAATTCAAAGACGATCACCGTGGTCGAGACCGGCGCACCAAGGACAGCAGCAGCAACCGCGCCCATACCGAGAATGGCATAAAGGCCATGGCTGGAGGCCATTTCCGGGAAGACCGACGCTGCAATGAGGCCAAAAGCGCCGCCGGTCATGGCGCCAAGATAGAGTGCGGGCGAGAAGATGCCGCCGCCAAATCGGGATGCCAGTGTAATTGCCGTTGCCGCCGTTTTGGCTACCAGCAACGACAGCAATGTTGTGATGGTCAATTCGTGTTTTAGTGCCAGGTCAGTGGCTTCATATCCGACGCCCAGAATGCCGGGAAAGAATATGGCTATTGCCCCGACAGCGAACCCGCCGACAACAGGGCGCAGCCATAGCGGCATGGAGATGTTGCGGGCTGTCCAGTCCGTTCCGATCAGGGCAAATTGAAACAGGATTGCGACGACAGCACAGGTGAGGCCAAGAAGAGCGAAAGCCGGGATCTCAAGATAGGAACTGATCTCGTATTGCGGGATTTCAAATGCTGCCACATCGCCAAACCAGAGGCGGGACAGAAGAGTTCCCATAACAGATGCTAGGACTATCGGCACGAAGGCTGAGACAGCGTAGTGACCGAGCACGACTTCATGGGCAAATAGAACACCGGCAATCGGTGCGTTGAATGAAGCAGAGACTGCACTGGCAACAGCACAGCCCAGCAGAACCCGACGGGCTGTATCGGGCAGGTTGAAGTGACTGGAAACCGCCGCTCCGACAGTGGCACCCAGATGGACAACCGGGCCTTCACGCCCTGCACTCGCACCAAAGCCCAGGGAGATTGTGGTGACGACTGCAGACCATATTCCGGCGACGAAAGGAAGGCCGCGTCCACCATAGGCCCGAGCCTCGATCACATCGGCGACCCCACCAGCGCGCTGATAGGGATGGAATTTGTGCAAGATCCAGCCGACTATCAGGCCGCCGACTGCCGGTGCACATAATATGACCCACCATGGTTGCTGGGTTGCTGCCTGGATGGTGAGTTCCGTGGTGGTCCTAAGCCATGGCCACTGAATGAGACCGATGGCCGTTCGAAAGGTAATGGCTGCGACCGCAACCAAACCGCCGACAATGATCGCCAATAGCCAAACCACGTGTAACCGGTTGGCCCGGTACTGGCGCACGTTTGGCGTAATCCAGCTGACAAGGATAGTGGGAAGCTGACGGGCGGTTTCAAATATATAGCGCATCAGTCGATTCTAGTGACCAAACAGGCGTTTATGACATGATCCATCTTTGCCCGAGTCGCAGCTCATGAACAGACCTGTTGGCGCCACGTGAGGTGCAAAATACGTCAATTCGCGTTGATTTTTGAAACAATTGTCACTTTTTGCGGATTTCGATGTGCCGTCCGGCGCGTTCCGGGCGTGGAAGTTTGCTATGTGCGTTCGCCATTTCCTGCAAAGACGCATGAATATCCTCGGGCCAGGGCACAACCTTGCGGGCTTCCAGATCGACATGCAGGCTCATTTGTTCCGAAGTCGCTGACAGCCAGCCTTCCTCGGCATGACGCAACTCCTGATAAAAATGGGCCCGTTTTTCATCGAAGTCGACGAGTTGAAGAGAGACTGTAACCGGCATGCCAGCGCCGAGTTCCCTGACATAACAGACGTGGACTTCTGCTGTGAAATAGGAGGCATTGCGAGTCTTGGCGTAGTCATGACCCAGGCCGATCATCTCAAAGACATGATCGCAGGCGGTATCAAACAGGACATTGTAGTAGGCCATGTTCAGGTGGCCATTATAGTCCATCCAGTCATCATTGACCTTCATGACCTTGCTGACGACGGGTTCTGCTTCCCAATTGTTTTTCATTTTTGGTCCCCATTGCAATCCGGATGGGTCAATTCGCCTGGACGTCAACACGTTCTTAGGCTTTGACCTTTTGCGTTCTGGCTAACATATTCGGACGCAACGCGCGAATGATAGAAGCGCACAGGAGAATGAGGAATGCCGGATATGGCGGAGACTGCTGAAGCGAACGACAACATTAACCGGCAGGAAGCTGTGCAAACGGTGATCGGAGTGCTGCAACAGCGGTTTTCTGACCGGTGTTCGACATCTGCAGCTTTGCGTGAACAGCACGGACATACGACTACCTGGCTGACGAATCAGCCACCGGACGCTGTTGTCTTTGTGCAGAGCACCGAAGAGGTCGCCGAAGTCGTTCAAACATGCGCGCGATACAAAGTGCCGATCATTCCGTTTGGCACAGGCACGTCTCTTGAGGGACAGGTCAATGCGGCTTCTGGCGGCATATCAATTGATCTCACCGGTATGAATCAGGTTCTTGAAGTCAATTCGGAGGATCTGGATTGCCGTGTGCAGGCAGGTGTCACGCGCAAACAGCTCAATTCCTACATCCGCGACACAGGTCTTTTCTTTCCGATTGATCCGGGTGCTGACGCCAGTATCGGCGGAATGGCCGCGACACGGGCCTCTGGAACCAATGCCGTTCGTTATGGCACCATGAAAGATGCCATTCTTGGTCTGACTGTTGTCACTGCAAGCGGATCTATTATTCGTACTGGCGGACGGGCCAAGAAATCCTCGTCCGGTTATGATCTCACGCGGCTTATGGTAGGGTCCGAAGGCACGCTGGGCGTGATCACCGAGATAACTTTACGGCTCCATGGGCAGCCGGAAGCAATCTCCGGCGGCGTCTGTCCATTTCCGGATGTTCGCTCTGCCTGCAATGCGGTGATCTCGACAATCCAGATGGGGGTCCCCGTTGCCCGGATCGAATTGCTGGACAGCTTGCAGGTCAAGGCGTGCATCAGTTACTCCAAACTCGACCTTGAAGAGACACCGACACTGTTTCTGGAATTTCATGGATCTGAAGCAAATGTCCGGGAGCAATCAGAGACATTTGCAGCGATAGCCGAAGAATTCGGTGGCGGTCCATTCAAGTGGGCGACAGCTGCTGAGGACAGGACAAAACTCTGGGCGGCCCGGCACGATGCATATTTCTCCGGGAAATCCTTGCGGCCAAATTCCGAAGTTGTGCCGACGGATGCCTGTGTTCCAATCTCAAAACTGGCCGATTGTGTCACGGAAACGGTCGCGGATATCGAAGCGGATGGCTTAATCGCGCCGATCGTCGGGCATGTTGGTGATGGTAATTTTCATGTTCAGGTGCTGGTTGATCCGGACAATGAAGAGGAAATCGGGAAAGTCGAACGATTTGTCGAACGGCTTGCAATTCGCGCGCTGGATATGGGCGGGACCTGTACTGGCGAACATGGAATTGGTCAGGGAAAGCGTAAATACATGGACCGTGAACATGGCGAGGCAGTCGACATGATGCGGGCAATTAAAACGGCGTTGGACCCAGACAATTTGATGAATCCCGGCAAGATCCTGCCGTAGTCATGATATTGTATCGAATCGGATGAATAACCGCAGTTGATTGGTCCTATCTCTGAAAACGTTAGGGTAGCAGCTGCGGCTATCGTGTTTTTGCGGTATCAAGAAACTAGATACTTCTATCGGCGCATTTGCCGGGCACAGTGAATACCAAGGAGACAGAGTCTGAACTCCGTCTACATTACTTTAGGAATAGCCGTCATCCTGGTGCTGATTACAGCACTGGTGGGGCCATTTTTCATTGACTGGACGGTTTACCGGTCCACCTTCGAGACTTACGCCGGTCGGGTTTTGGGTCATCGGGTCACTGTGCTCGGGGAAGCGGATTTGCGTTTGCTTCCAGCGCCTTCTATCCGTTTTTCGGATGTTCGGGTCGGTGAGGCGGAAGATCCTCTGCTTGTCGTCTCCGAATTCAAAATGCGGGTTGAATTACCACCGCTTCTCAAAGGTGAGTTCCGTGTCATCGACATGGAAATGGATCGGCCACATCTGGTCCTGTCACTGGATGAAGATGGTCGGCTCGATTGGCTGACAGCCATGAAGTCCGAGGGGACATTGGCGAAGCTTTCGCCAGAAGATGTTGCTCTTGAGCGGTTGACCATTCGCAACGGCGCACTGTCGATTATTGATGCGCGTTCGGGCGAAACCCATCGCGTTGATCGTGGAAACCTGGAGGTCAGTGCACGATCTCTCGCCGGGCCCTTCAAGGCTGCTGGCAGCTTGACGTTGAATGACGCGCCATACAGCGTCAGTTTTGCAACCGGCAAAGCTCAGGAACAGACCGGACTTCGCATCAAGGGGGAGGTGACTCCTGCCAATTGGCCTGTAAATTTCTCCTTTGACGGGATGCTGGGACAATCGGATGCCGCACCGTCGTTTGCTGGCGACTTTGATATTGCATCAGTTTCAATCGATGAAGAAAATCAGGATATCTGGTCTATTGACGGTCAGTTTGCTGCTGACATTGCAGAGATTAAAATTCCGGAATTCGAGTTCCGCTATGGTCCCGAGGACAAACGCCTCAGCATGAGCGGTAATTCGGATCTGATTTATGCGGGTGAAAAACGATTTGTCGTGCGGGCAAAATCCAAACAGGTCGACCTTGATCGTTTGTTTGCCGGAGGACCTCAAGAACCTGCAGATTTGGATGATGCTGGCGATAGGCTGATTTCCGTCCTCAAGTCTGTCCCGTTGCCATCTATAGATGGTGTTGTGTCGATGGATGTTCCGGCTGTCGTGGTCGGAGGCGGGATTGTCCAGAATGTCCGTTTGGATCTGGAGACCATGCTGGGTGGCTGGCGAGTGGCTCGTCTGGCAGGCCGGTTGCCTGGCCGAACAACAATTACGACACAGGGCGATTTGGGGCTCGAGCCGGAAATGACCTATCGCGGGGCTATTTCGGTGAAATCGGATCAACCAGGGTCTTTTTTCAGCTGGTGGCAGCAGCAGGATACCGGTGTCACCACCATTGATCCGGTTGCTCTGGAGGGCAGGCTCAATCTGCTTCCCGATGGCGCTGCGCTTGATAATCTCCGACTGACCCTGTCAGGAGCCGATGCGCATGGAGGACTTGCATTCAGGCGTCCGCGCAGCGGAAATTCCGAGTTTTCCTTAAGTCTGGATGCCGAGAAACTTGATCTCGATCAGGTAGAGCGGCTAGCCGCTTTGGTTCGCGTGCATAACGACAACGACCCTTCATCTGACAATGAATCCGGCCTTGATGTTTCTGTCCGCCTGCAAGCCAGAAAGGTCACTGCACGCGGCGTTGAAGGCGAAGGACTTGCCTTTGAAGCGGAATACTCCAATGGTGGTGTTCGCATTGACCGGCTGTTTGCTGCGGATTTGGCCGGTGCACGCTTTGATGTGAATGGCGAAATTCGTGACCTGTTTTCTGCACCACAAGGTGCAGTGTCCGGAATACTGGATGCGCGCGACCTGTCGGGCCTTGTTGCGCTGACCGGTGGACTGTTTCCGGGAACACAATTTGCCTCCCGACTGGAACAAGCGGCAGGGGCACTTGTTCCGGCCAGATTTGATGCGGAGCTGAAAGCTGCTGCGCACGACAATGGTACCAATCTCACCCTGCAGCTGAATGGTACAGCTGGCGGTGCCAAAACCTCTGTAAATGCCGGGCTGACGGGCAGGGTCGATGCCTGGCAAGAGGGAGACCTGGATCTGGCCATTGCAATGCAGGGCCCGGATGGAACCAAGTTGCTACAGCAACTCGGATTTGATGCCATTCCGGTAAGTACAGCCGGGGCCGGGGAATTGTCGTTTGGGGCGACTGGAACCCCGTCCAAAGGTCTGTCCATCGATATGGCTGCGAAGATCGGGCCTTCGAAGATCGAAACCGCAGGAACGCTGACGCTCAGGAAAAATGAAGACCCTGCCTTCAAGGTTACTGTTGCACTCGAAACACCGGACCTTGCACCACTTGCCCTTATGAGTGGACGCATTCTTCCTGTTATGGGCGGAAGCATTCCGGCGAACATCAAGTTCGTTCTCGAAGGGCATTCAACCGAGGTGAGCGTTACTAATATGTCCGGTTCCCTGATGGGGACGACCTTTGATGGCAAGCTGGAAGGCGATCTCTCCCCGGCACCCGGTGAACAAAACCGCCGTTTTTCAGGTGAACTGCAAGTCAGCCACCTCGATCTCCGGGGTTTGACCGAGTTAATTTTGGGACCGGATCAATGGTTTTCCGAAGGTGATGAAACCAGCATCTGGCCTGTTTCATTTTTCGGAGCACCGCTCCTGGACGGTCTGGATATATCGCTCGATTTGCGGGCTGACCGTTTACAGATAGATCAAGAAACCGTTTTGAAATCGTCGCGTACTGAACTTCGGCTGACGCCCGTATTGTTGCGCCTTGATGGCCTGAACGGCACTTATGCCGGCGGTAATCTGGAAGGCAGTCTGTCGCTTCGACGGTCGGAGGCTGAAGGGGCAGCGTCAGGACGTTTCAAGCTAACCGACACTGATCTTCGGCAACTTTCATGGCGGCGCGATGGCCGAGCTGTCGCCTCGGGAACCCTTGATATCTATCTGGAATTCGAAGGGGCCGGACGATCAATATCTTCCATAGTTGCCGGTTTGAATGGTGGTGGCACGTTTGCGGTGAAAGATGGCGAGTTTCGCGGCATTAATCCGCAGGCCTTTCCATTGGTTATCCGGGCAGTTGATGCAGGTCTTGATCTCAGGGACGAAAAGATCGAGGAAGTCTTTGTCAGTCATATGACAGCGGGTAGCCTGCCATTCAAAAAGGTTGAAGGAACGCTCACTCTTGTCGGCGGGCGTTTGAGCGCTCGCAATGTTGTTGTCGATTCTGAAAAAGCGGAAGTGTTCGGATCAGCTTCCCTAGATATCAATACCTATGATCTTGACGCGGATTTCTCTATGAAGGTTGATCCGGGCGAAAACGCGGTGACGGGTGCTGAACCGCAGGTAGGCTTGTTATTCCAGGGCGATGTCGAAGTGCCCGTCCGCAAGATCGATATTGCACCGTTTACGGCCTATCTGACACTTCGCGCGTTTGAGCAGGAAGTTGAACGGGTCGAGCGGCTGCAGGCTGAAATTCTGGAGCGTGATCGCTTGTCGCGCGAACTCAAGCGTCAACGCCAAGCCAAAGCACGTCGTCAGCGGGCTGCCGAGGAAGCTGCCGCGCAGGCAGCTGAAGAAGAGCTGCGCCGACTGCAGGACTTGCAGGAAACTGAGGTTGCGCCGCCAGAAACGGAACAAGGGAATTTGGTGCTGCCCGAAACCGACCCTCTTCCCAGGCAGGCGTCTGAAACAACCAATGACGCAGGCGGGTCCCTGACCGACAGGGTTCGCGCTATTCTGGATGGGTCGAACAGTGATTTGAACCTGACGGGCAGTGTATCGCGGCCTGACGGAAAGTCGAAACAGCCCGATCAGGCTCTGCCGTCGTTGGAGTTGCCTTCGCTGGAACTACCGCCGCTGGACGGCCCGATCACCGTTGAGGATCTGATCAATGGTCAGTTCAGCGTTTCTCCGAATTAATTTGTACTGAACTGTGCGCAGTTTGTTTTGGTAGTATTCTTCTTTAACGGGTTCCGTTTGCGGCCTGCACCTGCTTGAGCGCCCAGATCCTGATCGCAGATGACAATGGATCTTCCGGATCGCGGCTGTCATCAATTTCGGCCACCAGACTGGCGAGTGACCGGCTTTCCCTGACAATATGACGATCTACAACGTCCCAGAACTCAGGTTCCAGCGCCACACTTGTGCGGTGGGCATGTAGAGAGAGGGAGCGTTTGATCAGCGCCATCTTCAGTCTTCAGCGGGCGTGAAAGAAGTTTCGGTATTTTCCAGACGATGTCCGTCGACCTGTTTTTCCAGGTCGTCCCGTCTGCGCCGCGCCGCATCGCGTTCCGCTTTGCTACGGCCATATTTTCGGCGATTGTCCTCGGCCGACTTTTCCTTGTCGCTGCGCTGCATCGATTTGCGCGCCCGGCGAAGATTGATGATCTCCGCGCTCATCGGATCACTCCCGAATTTCAGGTTTTCTTGCGGAAGGCGTCCAGAGAGACAACTTCACCGCCGCCATCATTTTCGGGCGACTTTGTATCCGGCTTATCTTCATTGCCTGCGGAAGCTGCTTCCTTGCCATCAGTTGTGTCGTCCGATTTGGCTTCGTTATCCGCATGTTCCTGCTCGACCTTGGCAAGCTCTTCGACGGCTTCCAGCAGTTCTTCGGGAAGTTCCTCAGCCGTTTTGCCCGGATCAAACTCCAGCGCGAACTGAACGGAGGGATCGAAGAAGCCCTTGATCGAGGAATAAGGGACCAGCAGTTTCTCAGCAACACCGCCAAAGGACAGGCCAACTTCGAACGCATGTTCGCCGATAGCCAGATCCCAGAACTGGTGCTGCAGCACAACAGTCATCTCCTGCGGATACCGTTCTTTCAGGCGCGGTGAAATCCGCACACCCGGCGCATTGGTATCAAACGCTATGTAAAAATGGTGTTCGCCCGGCAAGCCGGTGCGACCGACCTCGGCAAGGATCTTCTTGACCGCGCCGCGTAGCGCGTCCTGAATCAATATGTCGTATCGCAGAAGGTCTTCAGACATCAGTTCTTCGTCGAATCTTGGCTGGTTTCTAGTCTCTTGTGAGCACAGTGACGGTCCGGGAGACAAAAGAAAAGGCTCTTTTCCAAGTGAACCCAGAATTTTCGGAAATTCACGGGAAAACAACCCGTCTTTGTGAATTGTGATCCGTCAAAGCTCAAAAATGAAGTGGAGGCTTCTGTTGCCAGGTGCCTCCGAACCCCGCCTGAAGGTGCTAACCAACGGGACTTAGTGGACTACCGGAACCGCATTACGCAGCTACAGCGTTGTCCATAGCATAGTTGTCATTTGCAACTATTGAGAAAGCCCGATAACGGTGGAACAATACCGAGCAAAAGCACAGTCTTTACGCCCTCGTCGATCCTATTTCGCCCCCGCCGAAACCCATGTGATTCCTGCATGTCAGCCACATGGGCTTGGGTGGAGGCGCCGGGTACCGCCCCCGGGTCCGATAGGTTTATTTCACTGACCATTTATTGCCGTAGCTGGCGAACCAGCACGTTTGATATAGGCGTTCTGTTCTTGAATTGAAAGAGTTTTCCGGAAATTCCGGCAGCTTTGCCATCAAAATACATCCACAGGACGAGTGCTGCGATCTGGGGAAAGTTGAGGTGATACCGAGTGTGGGGGGCTGCGTTTTTGGCAGAATCTGCGAAGTTAGCGACAATTCAAATTGCGATGCATAAAGGGCCGTGCCGTGCAGCAGTATCTCGATCTCTTGCAGAAAATTCTGGATGACGGCACCGACAGGGGCGATCGCACGGGAACAGGTACGAGATCGCTCTTTGGTCACCAGATGCGTTTCGACCTGTCCGATGGTTTTCCGCTGGTCACCACCAAAAAGTGTCACCTTCGCTCGATCATTCATGAGCTGCTGTGGTTTCTGGCCGGTGATACCAACATAAAGTATCTGAAGGACAATGGCGTAAAGATCTGGGATGATTGGGCGAATGAGAATGGCGAACTCGGTCCGGTCTATGGCTATCAGTGGCGCTCCTGGCCGGCACCCGCCAAAGACGGAAAGGCGGGATCAATCGACCAGATCGCCAATCTCCTGACCATGATCAAGACCAGCCCGGAAAGCCGACGTCTGATTGTATCAGCCTGGAACCCGGCGCTTGTGGATGAGATGGCCCTGCCGCCGTGCCATGCGTTGTTTCAGTTCTATGTCGCGGACGGCAAACTCTCCTGCCAGCTTTACCAGCGTTCGGCTGATGTCTTCCTGGGCGTGCCCTTCAATATAGCTTCTTACGCGCTGCTGACCATGATGGTCGCGCAGGTCACCGGTCTGAAGCCGGGCGACTTCGTGCACACCCTTGGAGATGCGCATCTATATTCAAACCACTTCGATCAGGCCCGCGAACAGCTGACCCGCTCTCCGCGCGCGCTGCCAACCATGACGATCAACCCGGATGTGACCGATCTCTTCGCGTTCAGGTTCGAGGATTTTGAACTGACCGGCTACGATCCGCACCCGCATATTGCTGCGCCGATTGCGGTGTGAAGGGAAGATAACCATTGGAGTATGGTTCTGCTTTCGACCCATTGCTGCTCTTGATACGCTCCGTGGCCAACCTTCTTTTCGCTCTCTCAAGACGGGGACGTCCACGTTGTTTCTGAATGCCCTGAGACAGGACAGTTGCTGCAATCTGGTTTGCAATAGAATTTGATACGAGACAGACGAAATTCAGTTTGAATTGCAATGGGAAATCAGAGCAGCCGGAGTATCGACTTCTGTGTTTCAAGCAGCAAATCAGCAAGCCTGTTCTTTAACTGATTGAACCTGTGGGACGGCACCGGAACAGACACTGCATAGATCTGGCCCATGGTATCCTTGAAGGCAAAGCCAGCCGCGGAGATGCCATCGGTATGCTCCATGAAATCCCATGCAAGGCCGGTTTCCCGAACATCCTCGATTTCCTTGAGGAAGCCAGACAATGGACGCCCAGCGTCTTTGGACGCTTTGATTTCCTGACCCGAAATTGCAAGCATGTGCTCGTCATCCATAAGCGCCAATACGGCCTTGCCATTGGCAGTTGTTGTCATGGGGAAAACTTCACCAACTGCAGAAACCGTGCGCAAACGGTGCGACCCGACCACCTGATCGACAAACACCATGTGGTCATCCCGTAACACTGCCAGATCCACTGTTTCACTGGTGGCCTTTGAAAGCTCAGTGAGCACGGGGCGCACCAGTTCGGCCATGTTGATCCGACCAGCTGCGGCAAGGGATTGTATTTCGGATCCCAGCCGAAGTCCGCCTTCAGAAGAGGAGGCCATCACAAGACGTTCGGCAAGCAAGGCATTAACAATCCGCTGTACCGTAGAGCGGGGCAATTGTACGCGGTCGGCGATTTGGCCAAGGCTTAGGCCAGAGTTGTCCTTCTTCAGAATACGAAGAATTTCCGCCGCCCTAGAGATTACCTGAACACCTTGATTTGAAGGGCTTTTTCTAGGTTCATCGATCGTCATGGTCATTCTGTTTCGCCGTTTTATTCCTGATTCTACATGCCCTTCGGCGATGCCAGTCGCCTGCATATAGGTCAATCCATCCACCCTGTCGAGAAATCGCTTGACCGTATTGTGATACATTTGTACCGTAATGCAATACATAAACGAGTTGTTGGCGGGAGGAACGCAAATGACAGTCACGATTCGCGGAATCGATTTTCAGGAAAACCTGAACAACGACATGGGAGTAGAGTTCTACAACCTCTCTCATCGCTACGGTTTTCAGTGCCCCAACTGGCCGTATTTCAAAGATGTGCAAATCGACCGGAAGCACTACATGGCGAAGTCCGGTGTGCTGTCTCAAACGATCACAACCACAATGCACGTCACGACCCACATCGATGCGCCAGCGCACGTCGTGCAGGGAACCCCGTTCATTGATGAAGTGCCACTGCCGCATTTCTTCGGATCAGGCCTTGTCGTCTCTATTCCGAAAGAAAAGTGGGAGCCGATCACAGGTGAAGATCTGGAAAAGGCCTGTGGCCATGCCATCCGCAAAAATGATGTGCTGATCATCAACACCGGCTGGCACAAACAGTATGAAGATGGCGATTATTTCGCGTACTGCCCAGGCCTCGTGCCCTCTGCTGCTGACTGGATGATTGAAAAAGGCGTCAAGGTTGTCGGTCACGATACCCAGGCCAACGACCATCCGCTCGCAACTGCGATTGGCCCGCAGCGTAACGGTCCGATCCTGCCGCATCTGGAAGCTGAATATAGAGAATGGTCTGGCGGACGTGATTGGAAAGACGACTTCCCGGAGTGGGAGCCCGTTCACCAGAAGCTGTTTAGCCAGGGCATTCTCGGCATCGAGAACGTTGGTGGAGACCTGGATGCTGTCACAGGCAAGCGCTGCACCTTCGCCTTCTTCCCTTGGAACTGGGATCGCGGTGACGGCTGCATCATCCGCCTCGTGGCGATGATCGACAAAGGTCAGCAGTACCGCATCGAAGCTGGCGAAAAATTCTGAATTCATAAGTCGTTGCCGTTTTGCGGCAACGGCTCATGCCAAGCTTGGGAGGACGCCGATGCATGTAAAACGTTTTGAAGATGCTCAGTCCTATTTGGCGCCGAACCACCGCGACGTTGTTGGCTTGCGCTTGCAAGGGTTTGAAGACGGCGGCCCGACGAACCAATGGGTCGGGTTGAGCCAGTTTTTGCCGGGAGGCGGCGCCGGCCCCGATTCAACGCCGTTTGAAAAGGTTTATGTCGTTCTCGAAGGTGAGATGACCATCGAGTCTGGTGGCAGGGAAACCGTCCTTTGTAAATACGACAGCTGCACGGTTGCTCCCGGCGAAGTGCGCACGATCGAAAACCGATCCAATCATACTTGCACGATGTTGGTGGTAATTCCGTATCCACCGGAGGCTTCCCGATGAGCGACACCTGGACAAATCCCCTTGGCCTTTTTGATGTCAAAGACAAAGTTGCCCTGATTACCGGCTCCTCAGGCGCATTTGGTGCTGTTGCAGCACGCGCTCTGGCAGGAGCTGGTTGCAAGCTGGTTCTGGCTGCAGGAAATCAGGCTGCACTCGAAGAAGTGGCGGACGCGTGCCGGAAACTAGGCGCTGACGTTGAAACCATTGTAATGCGCCCGTCTGACGAGGCGGCCTGCCAGTCAATGGTTGACGCTTCTGTTCAAGCTTTTGGATCACTCGACATTCTCGTTGTTGCATCCGGCATGAACAAGGTTGCCAAGATTGATGCATTGACGCCGGACGATTTCGAAAACGTCATGGATGCCAACGTCACACAATCCTGGTTGCTGGCCCGGGCTGCATCGACACAAATGAAAACGCAAGGCACCGGCGGCAAAGTCGTGCTGGTTTCCTCGGCGCGCGGTCTGCTTGGCCATCCAGCAGGATATACTGCTTATTGCGCATCCAAAGCTGCAGTTGATGGCATCACCAAGGCCCTTGGCTGTGAGCTCGGCGAAGACAACATCACGGTCAATGCAATCGCACCGACGGTTTTTCGATCTCCGCTCACAGCCTGGATGTTTGAAGACAATGACAAGGCCAAGGGGTTCCGCGACGGTTTTCTGGCGCGGGTTCCAAAAGGGCGTTTGGGTGAGCCAGAAGACCTGATTGGCCCGTTGTTGTTTCTCGCCTCAAGGGCCTCTGATTTCTACACCGGGCATATTCTTTATGCCGACGGTGGATACACGGCGGGGTAGATGATGACAGCAACTCTCATCATCTCCGTTCTCGGCGCCGGTCTGATGGGCCATGGTATCGCGCTTACATTTGCGCGTGCCGGACATCAGGTAAACGTCTATGACCCGATTGAGGCAGGGCTGGATGCACTGCCCGGTAGGGTATCAGATAGCTTGCATGCGCTTGGTGTCTCCAAAGACGATGCGAAACAAACTCTGGAGCGCATCACTGCCGAACCGGATCTTCCCACTTGTGTGGCCAGTGCGGATTTTGTCTTTGAGGCGGCCCCGGAAAAACCGGACCTAAAAAAGGCCCTGTTCGCCGAAGTCGAGGAAGCGGCCCCAAAAGACTGCATATTTGCATCCAACACGTCGGTCATCCCGATCACCAAGATCATGTCGGATTTGAAAGACAAACCTCGCGGTATCGGAACCCACTGGTGGAACCCGCCACATATGATCCCTCTGGTCGAAGTCATTCGGACCGAGTGGACTGATGAGAGCGTGATTGAAAAAACCGTGGCACTACTGGCTTCAGTCGGCAAAACGCCGGTCCGGGTGGAAAAAGATGTCGCCGGTTTCATCGGCAACCGTCTTCAGCACGCCATGTGGCGCGAGGCGATCTATCTCGTCGAGAGCGGTGTGTGTACCGCGGAAGCTGTCGACAAGGTCGTCAACACGAGCTTTGGTCGGCGGCTGTCTGTTCTGGGGCCTATGGCCAATGCTGACCTCGTTGGCACCGACCTCACCTTGGACATTCATGAAAACGTTTTGGCCGATTTAGACAACCGGCCCGCCCCTTCACCTTATCTCAGTGACCTTGTGGAGGCAGGGAAACTTGGAATGAAAAGTGGTGAAGGATTTCAAAGCTGGACACCTGAGGATGCGGACAACATCCGCCAGAAGGTGGCAGCTCATCTGCGAAGTCTTGAGAAAATCCTGACTTGACGCTTCGCACCTGAATTCAGTGCATCTGGGAGGAAATAGAATGACGCTTTTTGGGAAGAGAACATCTATCAGCCGTCGTGGCTTTCTGGCCGGAGCTTCCGTCAGTTTGGCAGCACCAGCGATCCTGCGGAATACCCGGGCCTACGCTGCTGACCCTGTCATTAAGATCGGCCACGTAAGTCCGCGGACCGGACCGTTGGCAGGCTTTGCAGAAGCAGATGACTTCGTTCTTGAGGGCATCAAGAAAGCCTTGGCAGGCGGTATTGCCAACAATGGCAAGACCTATCAGGTCGAGATCATCTCAAAAGACAGTCAGTCCAATCCGAACCGCGCTGCAGAAGTTGCCTCGGAACTGATCCTGAGTGATGAAGTGGACCTAATCGTTGCCGCTTCCACGCCAGACACGACAAATCCGGTGTCAGACCAAGCTGAACTGAACGAAGTCCCCTGCATCACGACCGACTGTCCGTGGCAGCCATACTTCTTTGGCCGGAACGGTGATCCCGCAGTCGGCTTTGATTACACCTATCACTTCTTCTGGGGCCTGGAAGACGTCATCAACGTTTTCCTCGATCTGTGGCAGCAGAGCGGAGTCGCCAAGAATGTCGGCGGCCTATTCCCGAATGATGCAGATGGCAACGCTTGGGGAGATGAGGTGCACGGCTTTCCACCTGCACTCGCCGGGCAGGGGTTTGCCTTGACCGACCCGGGCCGCTACCAGCCATTGACCGATGATTTCTCTTCGCAAATTTCAGCGTTCAAGGCTGCAGGTTGTGAAATCGTCACCGGCAATATGATCCCACCAGACTTTGGGACTTTCTGGTCGCAGTCAGCTCAACAGGGTTTCCATCCAAAGGTCGTGACTATCGGCAAGGCTCTTCTCTTCCCGTCCGTGATCGAATCTCTGGGAGACCGCGGTGATGGTTTGAGCTCAGAAATCTGGTGGTCACCCAATCATCCGTTCTCCTCTTCTTTGACGGGTGTGAGTGCCAAGGAGCTTGCAGATGGATATTCTGCGGCATCTGGCCGACCCTGGACGCAGCCAATCGGCTTTAAACATGCCCTGTTTGAAGTAGCGGTTGACGTGATCAAACGCAGCTCGGATCTCGACGACCCGAACTCGATCCTGGATGCGATCAAGACAACCAAAATGTCGACGGTCGTCGGGCCGATCGACTGGAGCAGCGGTCCTGTAAAGAACGTCACCAAGACACCTCTGGTTGCCGGTCAATGGCAGAAGGGCGATGACGGTTTCGAACTTGTTATTACTGCAAATCGGAGCGCACCGTTCATCCCAACGACCGGTGAACTCAAGCTTCTATCCTGACCCCGTGTTGGTGTGTCGCCTCTTGGCTGCACACCAGCCCATCCCTGGAAGGTAAGCATGTCTGCGGTTCTAGAACTCAATGGTGTCTCCAAGGCGTATGGCGCGATCACGGTCGCAGACGACCTGACCTATGCGCTTGGGAATGGGGAAGCTCTTGGAGTTATCGGTCCGAATGGGGCCGGGAAAACGTCCATGTTCAATCTCATTACCGGAACAGTGCCGGCAGATGCAGGGACGATAACGTTCGACGGACAGGATATTTCTCGCGCCTCTACGGCAAAGCGATGCCGTACCGGAATCGCGCGCTCGTTTCAAATCCCCCAGCCGTTTTCCGGCATGACGGTTTTTGAAAACACTCTGGTCGCCGCAACCCATGGCACAAAAAACACACTTGCAGAAGCAAACGAACACTGCCTGGAAATCCTGGAACTGACCGGCCTGATTGACAAGGCCAATGATGTCTCCGGCCGATTGACCCTGCTTGGCCGCAAACGCCTTGAACTCGCAAGGGCCTTGTGCGCGCGTCCAAAGGTTCTGTTGCTGGATGAAATCGCCGGCGGACTAACGGAACAAGAGTGTCACGACCTGGTCGAAACGATCAACACGATACGTAAAACCGGTCTATCTCTGATCTGGATCGAACATATCGTCCATGCGCTGTTGTCCGTGGTGGACCGGCTAATCGTAATCGATTTTGGTCAGAAAATCGCAGATGGTGATCCCAAGGAGACCATGGCGAGCCAGGCAGTTCAGGAGATTTATATGGGGGTTGATGCCGATGCCTGATGCTCTGCTTTCAACCCGCAATCTTGAAGCCAGCTATGGCGACTTCCAGGCTCTGTTCGGGATCTCGATTGTTGTCTTTCCTGGCGAAGTTATCTCTATCATCGGTGCCAATGGCGCAGGTAAATCAACCTTGATGCGGTCAATCACCGGTTTGCTGAAGAACAAACCGGAAATGGTAACGTGGAAAGGCCAGAACGTCGGCGCCTTGCGGGCCGATCAGATCGCGCATCTTGGCATTGGCATGGTGCCGGAAGGCCGTCAGCTGTTTCCCTCCCTGTCTGTTGAGGAAAACCTTGTCATTGGTGGGCAAAGCGGTCGCAAAGGTGCCTGGGATCTAGAAAAGGTATTTGCGCTGTTTCCAGTTCTCAAGGAACGCCGGAACGTTCCGTCCACGGCTCTGTCCGGCGGACAACAGCAGATGGTGGCTATCGGTCGAGCGTTGATGTCGAACCCGGGCATTCTGCTGTTTGACGAGATAAGCCTCGGCTTGGCACCGATCATCATCAAGTCGATTTACGAGGCACTGCCGGACATCATTGGTGATGGCATGAGCGCCATCATCGTTGAGCAGGACATCGCCAAGGCCTTGAGCGTGTCCAGCCGTGTCTATTGCATTCAAGAGGGGCGCATTTCGCTAGAGGGGCGGCCCGATGAGCTGAACCGCGAGCAAATCAGCGCCGCCTATTTCGGAGTTTGAGATGGATTGGATCAACGCAATTATCCAAGGCATCCTGCTTGGGGGGCTTTATGCGCTGTTTGCAGCTGGACTTTCGCTGATTTTCGGCGTCATGCGCCTTGTGAACATCGCGCATGGTGATTTCATCGTCCTTGCCGCCTTCTTGGGACTATCCATCACCACAGGGCTCGGATTGCCGCCACTGGCAACGTTGATCATCGTTGTACCGGTCATGGCCTGTCTCGGGTACGTGCTTCAGCGCGGGATATTAAACCAGACGCTTGGTGATGATCTTTTACCGCCACTTTTGGTCACTTTCGGCCTGTCGGTCATTATCCAGAACGGATTGTTGGAAGTCTTCAGCGCGGACCCGCAGAAGATGAACGCGGGCTCCCTGGAAATCGCCAGCTTGTCTGTCGGCGGAGGATTAAACATCGGAGTGTTGCCGCTGCTGATGTTTGGAGTGTCGATTGCCGTGATCGCGGGCCTTCAATGGATCTTCTATCACTCAGCCCTCGGACGCGCGTTTCGGGCTGTTTCCGACAAGCAGGATATTGCCCAACTAATGGGCCTGAACAAATCCCATATCTTCGGTCTTGCCATGGCCCTGTCCCTGGCTGTGGTCGGCATTGCCGGTGTATTTCTTGGTATTCGCACCAGTTTTGACCCGTCGATCGGACCAGGGCGTCTGATCTTCGGATTTGAAGCGGTGATAATTGGAGGTCTCGGCAACCTTTGGGGCACCCTGATAGGTGGCATCATCCTCGGCGTAAGTCAGAATATCGGAGCCCAGATCAATCCAGGTTGGCAGCTTCTAGCTGGCCACATCGCCTTCCTGATTGTCCTTGCTGTTCGGCCGCGCGGCCTGTTTCCCAGGATTGACTGAAGATGTCAGAGAGCACCTACTCCATTTCGCGATCTTCAAACGCAAGCCGGACGGCCGCCATCATAGGATTGCTGATCCTGATCGCGCTGGTTGCTGCGCCCTGGTGGGCCGGTCGCGCAGACCTTCGGCTTCTGAGCGAGGTCTTTCTTTATCTCTCATTGGCCTGCCTCTGGAATCTTTTGGCGGGATATGCCGGACTTGTCTCGGTTGGCCAACAGGCCTTTGTCGGCTTTGGCGGATACATGCTGTTTGCCCTGGCCATGTTTGCAGGTGTGTCGCCGCTACTTGCGATCCCGCTTGCCGGTGTACTGGGCGCACTCATTGCGGTTCCGGTGGCCTTGCTGATCTTTCGTCTTCGCGGGGCATATTTCGCGATCGGTACCTGGGTTATCGCTGAAGTGTTCAGGTTATCCTTCGCTCAGGTTTCAGCCTTGGGCGGCGGGTCGGGTACCAGCCTGCCGGTGTCAATTGTCAAAGGAATGGCGACCAGCCGGTCCATGCGTGAGGCCACCAGTTACTGGCTTGCGCTTGGCATGGTGGTTCTGGTGATTGCGACCATTTATCTGATCCTTCGCTCCCGTAATGGCCTTGCCCTCACTGCTATCCGTGACAGCGAGATTGGATCAGCAAGCTTCGGCATCGATATCTGGCGTCACAAATTTTCGATCTACGTCATCACGGCTGCCCTGACAGCTTCGACTGGCGCATTGATCTTCCTGCAAAAACTCAGAATTTCGCCGGATGCCGCCTTCAGCGTCAATGACTGGACGGCCTTCGTCATCTTCATCGTCGTGATTGGCGGCATTGGAACGTTGGAAGGCCCGATCATCGGCGTCATCGTTTTCTTCCTGCTCAGGGAAGCACTGTCGGACCTTGGGACGACCTATCTCCTGATCCTTGGTGTGGTCGCGATTGTTGTGATGCTGAAAGCGCCGAAAGGTCTGTGGGGGATCTTAAAGGAGCGAACAGGGTTGGAACTTTTCCCGCTCTCCCGCCGAGTTGTGAAAAAAGACACCGAGAAATAGGAGGCAATTGTGGCCGGCAAAAAACAAAAGACGATCATCACCTGCGCAATTACCGGGGCGATCCATACGCCGACAATGTCCGATGCACTCCCCTACACCACTGACGCAATCGCAGCCCAGGCAATTGAAGCTGCAGAGGCCGGGGCCTCTATCCTGCACTTACACGCCCGCGATAACGATACTGGTGCGCCCTCCGTCAATCCGGCTGACTTCTCGCCATTCCTTGGACGGATCAAACAAGCAACGGACGCGGTCGTGAACATCTCGACCGGCGGTTCCCTGACCTTGTCCATTCAGGACCGGATCAAACCGGCAGCGACCTTCAGCGCTGAAATGTGTTCGATGAATATGGGCAGCATGAATTTCTCGTTCCACCCACTGGCCAAGCGCTATGAGAACTGGAAGTTCGATTGGGAGAAGGACTATGTGGCCAATTCCGATGGCAACATTTTCCGCAATACTTTTAAAGATATTCGCGAGGCGGCAGAAACACTTGCGCCGCATGACATTAAGTTCGAACACGAATGTTATGACGTCGGCCATCTCTACAATCTGAAATTCTGCATGGACACAAGGTTATTCAAGGCACCGATCTTCATTCAGTTTGTCATGGGAATTCTGGGCGGCATCGGCGCAGATATCGACAATCTCGTCTTCATGAAGAAGACCGCCGACAAGCTGTTCGGCGACGATTACCGCTGGTCGATCCTGGCCGCCGGCAACGCCCAGATTCCGATGGCGACAACTGCCAGTCAGATGGGGGGCAACGTCCGCGTCGGGCTGGAGGACAGCCTCTTTATCAGCCGTGGCGAATTGGCTGAGTCCAACGCCCAGCAGGTCGCCAAAATAAGGCGGATTGTCGAAGAACTCGGCAATGAAGTAGCAACGCCTGATGAGGCACGCGAAATCCTTGATTTGAAAGGCGGTGACCGGGTAGCTTTCTAGGTGCGCGGAATACACCGAACATAAATTATGTAGAGTTCGGCGAACATTGGTTCTGTATCTGCCGAAGATTTCTCAGGCCGTGACGGGGAGGTGTCCGCGACTGCAGACAACGTGGGTGAATTGCTCCGGAAAGCCATGACTGTTTATGGCGAACTAGGCATCGCGTGCTGATTGGTCTTGCATTTCGAGATAAGTGAGCAAGTCCAAGTAGGCCATGGGTTTTGCAAAATAGTAGCCCTGCAATCGGTCGCAGCCGAGTGTTGACAGGATTTCCGATTGCTCGCGGGTTTCGACGCCCTCGGCGGTCACACCCATTTCCAGTGCATGGCCTATTTCTATGATGGACCGCAGTAGACGAAGCCCACTGCTGCCCTTTGTAACGAGTGCAACCAGGCGGCGGTCGATTTTCAAACGGTCCGGGTTAATCCGCTGGAGAGCAACCACGGATGCACGACCACTGCCGAAGTCGTCGATTTCAATCGCGATGCCAAATTCTCTCAATTGGTCAAGGCGCGATAGGAAGTCCGCATCCTGTTCTTCAAGAAAGATCGTTTCCAGAAGCTCGAAGCTGATTTGACCTGTATAGGCTTGGACATGTTGCCGGATTGCTGGCATGTCCCTGCTGCTGATACGGCTTTCGCTGACATTGAAAGATAAAGGCAACGGACTTGTGGTCGGTCCGAAGATCGCCTGACATTGGGCAATCGCCTTTTCGAATATCTGCCGGTCGATCTCGCTGGAGATATTCAAATCCGTGGCAACCGGCAAGAAGATCTCCGGTTCGAGTATGCCTTTTTCAGGATGTTGCCAACGTGCCAAGACTTCCATGCCGACAATCTGATGCGTTTTGGCATCCACCTGGGGCTGAAAGAACGGTTCGAATTCCGCTTGTTCAAGCGCACGAAGCAGATCGTCTGCAAGTGCTTTTGTATTGTGAACGTCTTCCAGATCTGCTCGGTCGAATAAACCCAGCTGGCCGCGGCCGCGTCGCTTTGCCTTGTAAAGAGCCAGATCGGAATTTGTCAGGAGTTGGTCTATTTTGGCAAGCGGTGTTTTTGCTATCCCGATTGACGCACCGAAGCGGCATTCCTTGCCTTCAAAGGGCGTGGGTCGGGCCAAATCATTTAGCAGGGATTCTGCCAGCTCAAGGGGCCGGTTACTGTCCGGTGTCAGATGAAGCAGGACAATAAACTCATCACCGCCTATCCGCGCGACAACATCTTTTGAGCCGATGGTTTCTGAAATTCGATTCGAACATCGAGGAGCACCGCGTCTCCAGCGGCGTGTCCCATCGTATCGTTGATTTGTTTGAAGCGGTCGAGGTCGATATGCAGCGCTGCAATTTCCCCTCCGGTTTCATTTCGCTTGTTTACGAATTCATCGAATTTTTTGGAGAGGTATCGGCGGTTTCCCAGACCCGTCAGGTCGTCGTGGAGCGCCATATGCGTGATTTCACTGTTCGCCGTCTCGAGCTGTTTGGAATACTGCTCAAGCGCGCGGCGTTGCTGGACAAGCTCGGTTGTATCTATCCGTAAAATGACGAGGTCGCCATTCTCCACACGAGACCTCAGTAGCCGATGATGGATATCACCGGGAAGTTCGAGGTCCTGCACTGCTTTGTCCAACTCGGCTTGCTGGTGCTTGTCCGACATCCATTCTTTTTCACTACCAACAGCATTGGTGATTTTTCCAGCCCGTACAGCTATACGAGCAACTTCTGTACGGTGCATTCCGAGTCTTATGCTTTCGGATCGGTCTGACATGGATGCGCGGTAAGCATCGTTACACACGACCAGACAGTCATCGGAATCGTAAATCACGAACGGTGCAGGATAGGCGTTCAAGGCGGCCAATAACCTTGCTTGGGCTGCCTCTGCAGCGCGCTTTTGCCGGACCAGTTCGGTCGAGTTCAACCGGATGACAACATAGTCGCCGTTCGCAGACCTTGATCGCATGAGGCGGTGGTGAATGTCGCCCTGGAGTTCGATGTCTTCCGATGGGCTTTCAAGGCTGTTGGATGATAGAATTTCATCTACCCACGCATCCTCCCGACCTATTGCAACAGGATGTCGCTGGTGCCGAGCCGCCAAGCGAAGCACGTCTCTTAGAGGAATCCCTTCGACGATTTCATCAGGAGTGTCGGTCACCGATGTCGCATAGCCCGTGTTCCGGAAAACAAGTTTCAGGTCTGAATCATAAATGACGATAGGATCTGGATAAGCGTTCAGGGCTGACATCAGGCGTGAATGCGATTTGTCGGCATTTTGCCACTGGCTTACAAGGTCGGTGGTATCGAACCCCATGATGAGACTGTCGCCGTTTGGCAGATGGGTTCGATACTCCCGGCGATGAACGTTCGCAGAAATCTCAAGGTCGGAGAATATTTTCGCTGCTCCTGAACCTGAAAGCCAATCAGGCTCCTGTCCTTGAGTTTCTGGAAATCTGCCGTGTTTCGCATCAAGCAGGAGGACCGCTGTACGAGTCATGCCCGAAGAGAGTTCTCTCAAATCGCCGCAGATTGAGGTTTCAAAAGCCGCATTCCAAAAGAATAGCCTGTCATCCTTGTCATAAATAACGAAGGGGACAGGGCTCGCGCTAATTGCGTCGCGCAATCGGGTTTCATCCGGTTCCAGAGCGCGCTCTGGAAGTCCGGTTTCAGAAATGTCGCTAGCGGCGCTCTTTTCAGCTGTCCGACCAGTTGTCAGGCCTGATTCGAGGTAGCTGATGGATTGGTATGTCGCGCAGATGTAGGTCTCTTCGCTGTTCTCGCTTTCGATTACAGAGAATGAGATACTGGCGGAAAACTGCGCGCCATCAGAGTTGACGAGTTGCGTTTCAACTGGTGTGTTCGGTTCCAGACCCGACACAGTTGATACCAGCTCCAATCCGAACGGTAGCAAGTTCTCGATATTATGTATTGCTGTGTCGTCGGAAATGTCCTCGGGAGCATATTCGAAAAAATCAGTGAAAGCCCTGTTCACATAGACCAAACGTGCGGACCTGTCTTGCGAAGGACGGTGAGTTACAGCGACCGGAACGCTCAACTGATCCAGAATGTTGCATTTAAGGTCTTCTAGTCTCATGCAGGTCTCGTGACTCTTTTATTGGGTTTAGCATGAGTTAGTTAGAAATACATAATCAAGCCAAGCTAGTATCCATAATAAAAGTTCATTAACGCTGCGTGATAGGGATATATAGTACCTGAGTTGCCTTTATGTGAGTTGAAGTTTATCTGAAGTTTCTTGCAATTTGCGGATGGGTGATGTGTAAGGCACGGCGCCGTCAAAAGTGGTTCGATCTTATAGGAGTGAATTTTTTACTCCCGAAGTTTCTTCACTCCACCACAAACCAGTCCATCATCCCGGAGGCGGCGTGCCCGAGCATGTGGCAGTGGAGCAGGCAAATCCCGAAAGCTTTAAGTGATGCTGGTTCTTGGAATGCCTAACGCGCTGCTGCGCGGTGGGTTTGGCCGGTCACGAAGTTGTATCCGTCAAGGATGAGCCGGAAGACAACATCCGCCTCTTCAGTTGATCTGGGTGTATAGATCAAGACAAATCCTTCCCAGCCCGGCCGTGAGTTCGCCCACGGATGTGGCGTGGCCCAACCAGAGGTGACCGCTTGACGTGCGCGGTCTAGCGGCAGGGAGGCGTGCAGACTGCCGTCCGGGTGCAGATGCGCAAACTCTCTTCCACCAACAATCGCATCCGGGCGGGCCAGTTCCAAGGTCTCACCTAACCAGAAGCCTTTTGCGCCGGGCAGCGAAATAACGGTTGCGCGTATCTCTACGCCCGGAAGTTTGGCAACGTTGTTTAAAAGGCGTTTTGACACTTCTGGGATTGGCTGTGCACCGATCTGGAAGTGCGGGACAGCGTTGGTGGTGGTTGGAATCGGACCGCTGCGCTGCGAGAGTTGGGTGTCCGAAGCGTGTGCAGCGCTCTGAAGAAGTGCAGATATGATCAGGGCGTTTGCTGCGGAGCGCCCCAGGAACAACCATTTTTTCATTTGTACCGATCCGACCAGGTTACGGGAACCGGCGCCCGGGAAACCCGATGGAGAACTCATGGGCGCCGTAGACGGTTTTGCTATTTACTTTCCCGGAATTTCTTGTGGCATTCGCTGCAGGTGCCGCCGAGAGCTGCCATATTGGCCTGAACGTTTTCCAGTCCGGTATCGGCAACGCTGGCCATGGTGGTCGCAGCTTCCACGAGTTTTTTGTGGATGTTGGCGCTTTCGGGATAGGTCGTCCAGGCTTCAGCTTTAGCGCGGGTCGCTCCCGGAAACGCCGTGCTGTCAGACCCTTGCGGCCAAGCCGAACCCAGGTTCATGGTCGCCAGCCCACGGATGTTTTCAGCTGCGGTTTTTGCCGCTTCCGCGTCATAATTAACTTCGCCTTTTGCCATTGCTCCAAGTTGCCCGAGGTTCCAGGCATAAAGGGACATGAGCGCTTTACGGGCCTTGATGGCATTGTCGAATTTCCCGTCCGCGAATGCGGAACCCAGCCCGATCATAGTCATGACTGCAAGGGAACATGTCAGTTTGAAAAGATAATTCATCGGACACTCCAGACTGTGCAATATTGAACACCAGAAATCTGCCATGATCACATTATCTGGTAAATTCGGAAAATTAAGACAGGGAGCTGTGCGCTCATGCACAAGATTGATTGGGGTGACCTTCAATATGTTCATGCTGTCATTGAGCATGGATCTTTGTCAGCTGCCTCGCGGGCGCTAGGCGTGAACCACGCGACTGTCCTGCGCCGGATCGCTCTGCTGGAAGCTGCATTTGACATAAAGCTGTTTGAACGCAGGAATGATGGTTATCGGCTTCTCCCGGAAGGCAGATCGCTTCTCGCCTCATTCAAGACAATGGATCAGGCTTCAGCCAGAATATTGAGAAACCTGTCGCTGACGTCCAAAGGCCTTGAGGGGAACTATAGGCTCGCCACCACTGATTCAATCGCCTGTTTGCTTCTTCCAGACTATCTGAAACAGCTGCGCGAAACCCACAGCAACATCAACATCGAAGTCGTGGTTTCAAACAATCCGATCGACATGTCCCAATCAGGCGCGGAAATACTGATACGGCCCGGACTGACGTTGCCTTCTGATCTTAGCGGTTTGCATGCCGGATCAATCGATTTTCGGGTTTATGGCGCACCAGATTATCTTAAGAAGAATGCTGACCGCCCCATCAGCGACCTAAAGTGGTTAGGGGTTGCGCCGCACTTTGCGGAATCGACCGCTGGTGAATGGTTGTTTGCAAATGCACAGACCAGTTTTAATTTTTCTGCTGACAGTTTTCTGGCGCTGGCAAGTATGGCTACCTGTGGACTTGGCGTGACAATGGTCCCGGGCTTTATAGGCCGGATGACAGACGGGCTTGTTGAAGCCGAAAACATGCCACAGGGACCGGAAACCGATGTCTGGGTGGCGACACACGAGGATTTCAGAAGGCAATCCAATATCGAAACGCTTCTGAGCTTTTTTGCCGAAGCCATAAAGGCGGATGATCAAATAGGGACATAGAAGACCCATGGTCCAAGTTGGAAGTTTGGCGCATCGACAGACGGATCAATTCACCTAATCGACCGCGAACCAGTCCATCATGCCGGAGGCAGCGTGACCGAGCATGTGGCAATGGATCAGCCATTTGCCGGGATTGTCAGCGACCAGAGCGATCTTGACGGTTTCGCCGGGTGTCGTGGTGAAAGTGTCTCGCCAGTCTGGATGGTTCAGCTTTTTGCCGCCGCGCTCCAGAACACGGAAATGATGGCCGTGAAGGTGCATGGCGTGGGCAAATGACGTCTCGTTTTTGCTTTCAATGACAATGCTCTCGCCGCGTGTCGCCTTGAACATCGGCGCTTCGCCCATGCCGGCCTGACCGTTAAAGGCCCAGAAGTTTCCCTCTTCCATCATCTGGCGGATATCGTTTTCGCTTTTGCCGCTTTCCATCAGGGAGCGCATGCCCATCATGGCGCCGCCCGCCATCACCAATGGAACCGTTCTGGCTGTCTCGAGGTTGGGTTCCGGCAAGACGTTCGGTTTTGGAAGGCGGAGCGGTGTGGTTGGCGTTGTGGCCTCAGCCACCTGAAAATTGGCAAAGGTGAAGGGCTGGCCGGTCATGGTCTCGAAGGGAAGCGTGCCGACCTCCTCCGGCTTCATGACCAGATCCAGACGCTGGGCCGGGGAGATCTGGATGGTGCCGTCGATCTCTCTTGGGGCATCAAACACCTGTCCGTCATAACCGATCAGCTGGGCCCCAAAACGGGAGGGAGCCAGATCCATGACGCGGGCAGAGGACGCATTGATCAGGCGGATGCGATGCCACTTGCCTTTTTGCAGCGGGATGTCGGGCATGGAAACGCCGTTGATGGTCAGCCAGTTGCCAAGCCTGCCAGCATGGGAAAAGTCGTGCCTCGCACCAAAGCTTGCGGTGTCCAGCGCGCCCGCATCATCCAGCCGCCAGTCAGTCAGCATCATGGTGATGTCAGTCTCGGGCGAAAAGACCTGATCGTCTTCCTCGACGATCAACGGACCGGACAAGCCGCGCGGCACCTGGTTCCAGCTCATGACATGGGCGTGGTACCAAAAGGTGCCGGCATCCGGGGCGACGAAATCGTAGGTAAAGGTTTCGCCGGGTTTGACGGGGTCTTGAGTCAGCTCCGGAACACCGTCCATGGCATTGTCAATGCGGATACCGTGCCAGTGGATGGTGGTCGGCTCATCCAGCCTATTGGTGAAACGGACCTGAACCCGCTCGCCCCGTTTCACGCGGATTTCCGGGCCGGGCAGCTGTTTGTTGTACAGCCAGAGGTCGGAAAGCTCCCCCTCATCGCCATAAAGCCGCCCCTGGCCTTTGACGGCTTCCAGTTCGAAAAAGCCGTCCTCAGCTTTCGCCAATGCAAAGCGGGGCAAAAGACTGGCCGCGCTGCAGGCGGCGGCGGTTTTCAAAAACGTTCTTCGATCCATTTGTGTCTCCCGGAAGACGTTCGTCGCGCCGACATAGGAAGACAATGGTGATTACAGCAGCTGGAAGGTCAAGACCCGGATAAATCCCGATAGCTCCCGAAAGATCCCAGAAATTTAACGGCCCGCGTTGTGCAGGCCGATCAGATCCTTGTACCAGAGAGCGCTGTTTTTCAACGTTCGGACCTGCGTATTATAATCAACATGCACTATGCCGAAGCGCATCTTGTAACCCTCCGCCCACTCGTAATTGTCCATCAGACTCCAGAGAAAATAGCCTTTGAGCGGAATACCTGCCTCAATCGACTTTGTCATCGCTGAAAAATGCTTTTCCAGATAGTCGATGCGGCGCTGATCGTTGATGGTGCCGTTTTCGACATCGTCATTGTAGCAGGCACCATTCTCGGTGATGTAGACCGGTGGCAAATCGTAACGCTGATATAGTTTCGCCAATAGGTCCGACATGCCGTCTTCATAGACTTCCCAACCGATATCGGTCAGCTCGGGCCCCGGTTTGGGCGGTATTGTTACCGCTTGCGGATAGGTGACGTCATTGGCCGGATCATGTTTGACTCGCATTGGTGTATAATAGTTGAAGCCCCACCAGTCGAGCGGCTGGTTGATGGTCTCCAGATCTCCGTCGCGGATATCCATATGCTCACCAAAGGCGTCCAGAATGTCCGGGTGATAGCTGCCATTGAAGACTGGTCCGAAGAAGATATCGTTGTTGAAGACAAAAGCGCGCTCGGCCGCGGCTTGGTCTTGCGGTTCATCGGTGGCTGAATAGACGGAATGCAGGTTGAGGACTGTTCCCATCGGCAGATCGGGCCTGACGGATCGGGCGGCCTGAGCACCCAGACCATGGGCAAGGTTCACATTGTGCGTGACGGCGGCAAAGGCTTCGACGCTTTTTTCACCCGGCGCATGAATGCCGTAAAGGTGACTCAGATGGCAGATGCACCAGGGTTCGTTGATCGTGGCCAGCGCAGTCATCCGGTCACCCAGACGCTTGACGACAACTTCCGCGTAATCGGCGAAGGCTTCCGCTGTGCTGCGCGCTGCCCAGCCACCATCACCTGCTAGCATCAGCGGCAGATCCCAGTGATAGAGTGTTGGGTAGATCTTGATGCCGCGCTCGACCAGACCGTCAAACAGGCGGTCATAAAAGTCGAGACCGTTTTCATTCACGGCGCCGCGGCCATCGGGAAAAATCCGCGGCCAGGCGATGGATAGCCGATAGGTGTCGACTCCGAGCGACTGGATCATGTCCAGATCGCTCTCCCAGCGATGGTAATGATCGCAGGCAATCTCACCGGAGTGCTGATTGTAGACCCGGCCCGGCATCTTGGCGAATGTGTCCCAGATGCAGGGCTTGCGGCCATCTTCGTCCGTCGCGCCTTCGATCTGGTAGGCGGCTGTCGCCACACCGAATTGGAAATCTTTGGGAAAGCGTGCCGCCAAGTCTTTGATCGAAGCCATCAGATCTCATCTTTCAGAATAGAAATGTGGTCTCGTCTTAGTTTTCAAAGCGCTTTGGATCAAGTTTTTTCGTGCAACTTCACCAGCCAGATCCAGAATGGCAGTGTCGGTGCCAGAGCGTTCGTCAAAGTCCCCGGCGCTTTTTCGCCAACGGCCGGAGCAACATCGGGGAGTGTTGTCCAGACAGCCAGCCCCTTGTGGCGGGCAAGATCGGTGAAGGTATTGTCCTTCCGAAATTCACGCGGCGGTTTGACAAGGTCAGGCTCGGATTGCGCGAAACCTTTGGTTGTCAGAGTTTCCAGGAGTTTTGTAATTTCTTCGCCTGAGCCGGTTTCCAGAAGATGCAGATACTGTCCATGCACAGGTTTGGAGAACGCCATACAGCCCGCACCCAAGCGAATATGATCAGCTTCAATCGACAGGAAAAAACTTGGTGGTTGGGCCTGTTTGCCTTGAAAAGCATCCCTATCAGGCCAGAAAGCCATCCGTACATGGGTGTTGTAAGGTGTCTTGTCCTTGGAAAACCTGAGGTCTCTGTTGATGCGGAACAGTTTGCCCGTCATCTGCTGTCCTGTGAGCTCTGACAGGCTTTTCGCCAGTTCCGTTTTCAAGGTATCTGCAGGAGCCTTGATGTGGTCCAGATAGGCCTTCCTGTTGGCGTCGAACCAGTCTTTGGAATTGTTCGCCGCCAGTTGCTTCAAAAAATCGATGCTGTCTCTGGAAAAAGTCGCGGGGAGGGAAGTCATGCTGTCCTCTCAGCTTTTGCCTTTTTGATTTTGGGCTGCTTGGGTGGCAGCGCACAGACATATGTCCGGGCCATCTCGACCCAGCTGCCAAGTTCCTCATCGCTTTCATAGCCTTCGGGCTCTATTCGGATGAAGCCGGGCATGGGGCGGCCTGTTGGCCGGCATTGCGATGCAAAGGGTTTGGTGAGGGCTTCGGGTTCCTGATCCTTGCCGACGCGGGCCATCAAGTTTCGTTTGGATGCGCAGACAAGCATGTTGCCATTCACCATGAAACAGGTGCCGCCGAACATGCGCTTTTGAACGACGTCCTTGTCCGGGATAAGCGCCCTTATACGCTCAATCAGAACATCTTCCATCAAGTCTGCCATCGATCATTTCTCCCTCGAAGAAAACCCTATTCCTGTCCAGGACGGTTGAGCACAGGCATTTCCGACAGTGCGCACCAACAAAATCCGGATTTCGATTTCTGAGCCAAGCCATGCTAGGAGGCAGGGACAAGGAAAGAAACCGGATTCGGAGGCGCATTTGCCGGAAACAATTATGATTGCTGCGGTTGCCAGAAACGGTGTCATCGGGGCGGATAACGACATGCCGTGGAAGTTGTCGTCCGATCTGAAACGTTTCAAGGCACTCACGCTTGGCAACCCGGTTGTCGTGGGCCGCAAAACCTTTCTGTCGTTTGGCGGTAAACCCCTGCCCGGTCGGCCACATATCGTTGTTTCCCGGGACCCGGGCTATGCTCCAGAAGGCGCAGAAGCAGCTCTTTCTCTGGAGGCCGCAATGACGCGCGCCAGAGAAATTGCGGCGGAAACAGATGCCAGTGAAATTGCTATCATTGGCGGCGGGCAGATCTATACCCAGGCAATGAAGTTTGCTGACCGACTGGAAATCACAGAAGTCGATGCCGAACCATCAGGTGATACAAAGTTTCCGGAAATCACAGCGGATACATGGCAGGAGGTTGCGCGCATCCCCGGTGAGCGCACGGAACGGGATAGTGCCGATTTCACCTATGTAACCTACAGGCGGAAATCATGAGCCTCCCTGATCATCTGACGATCAGATGGGCCAAATTTGACGATTTGAGCCCGCAAGAAGTCCACGATTTTCTGAAACTGCGTCAGGACATCTTCGTTCTGGAGCAGACGTCTCTTTATGCAGATATTGATGGCAAGGATCCGGAAGCTCTGCATTGTTTCATCAAGGACAAGGCGTCGGGTGCGCTGATAGGCGCTATACGGGCGTTCACTGGCCTTGAAAACGGGGACGCAAGAATTGGTCGGGTGGTCATAGCAGAAGACGGTCGCGGCAAAGGTCTCGGTCGTGCCTTGATGCTGGAGGGAATTGCGCGGGTCGAAAAACTGGCACCGTCCGCCAAAATTCACATTACGGCTCAGTCCCACCTGGAAGTGTTTTACAATTCACTCGGTTTTGATACGGCGACTGCTCCTTATGATCAGGACGGAATCCCGCATATCGACATGATCCGTCTCCCGTAATCCCGCCAATTCATTATGTTGATGATTGTTTTCATCAGCCTGACTTGACATTGGATCGCAGCTTCACCACCTGCGGCACGGGAAACATTACGGTTTTGCAAGGTTTTTTCGCTCGCCTTTCCGTTGAAAGCGGTTGGTAACCTGCCTATAACCATCGGTGAGTCAGAACGGGCGACAACCCATTCCCGGCAGGGCCTGCCGGTTTACAGAAGGAAGTATTGATGCCTTGGAGCAATCAGTCAGGTGGCGGTGGCCCCTGGAAGGGTGGCGGAAACAACGGCGGCCCATGGGGCGGCGGTGGAAACAACGGCGGTGGTCCGTGGGGCGGTGGTCCCAACAAGGGTGGCGGTGGAAATCCACCTGATCTGGAAGAGCTACTGAAACGCACTCAGGATCGCATGAAAACAGTCCTGCCCGGCGGCGGTGGCGGCGGTCTTGGTATCCTCGGCATTCTGATTATTATTGGTCTTGGTATTTTGGGCTGGCTTGCAACTGGCGTCTATATCGTTGACGAAGGTCGCGGTGAGGTCGGTGTCGAACTTGTCCTTGGTGAGGTTACCAACCAGACTGGGACCGGTTTTCACTACAACTGGCCCTATCCAATTGGTCAGGTTTACAAGCCACAGGTCGAGCAGCAGCGTGAGACCACCGTTGGTGTTGAAGAACTCTTCACCAATGCAGGGTCTGTCCGCTCCCGTGATGTACCGGAAGAAAGTCTGATGCTGACCGGTGATGAAAACATCGTTGACGTTGGCTTCAAGGTTCAGTGGCGTATCAAGAATACCCGTGAGGGTATCACCAACTACCTCTTCAATATCCAGAATCCGGAAGGGACTGTGAAGGCGGTTGCGGAAAGCGCAATGCGTGAGGCGGTAGGTTCGTCGAACATCGACGCCATCCTGACGGAAAATCGGGTGAATATTCAGAATAATGTCGGCACGCTGATGCAGGCTACGCTGGATTCCTACAAGGCCGGAATTGAGATCACCGAAGTCCAGATGCAGAAGGTGGATCCACCAGCACAGGTCATTGACTCATTCCGTGATGTGCAGGCAGCCCGTGCCGATCAGGAGCGTATCCAGAACGAAGCGCAAGCTTATGCAAACCGTAAAGTTCCGGAAGCTCGCGGTGAATCTGCTCGGGTTCTTGAAGCTGCGAATGCTTACAAAGAGCAGTCCATCGCAGAGGCAACAGGTGAATCCCAACGTTTCACCAAAGTCTATGAGCAATACAAGATTGCTCCTGATGTAACTCGTGAGCGCTTGTATCTTGAAACCCTGGAAAAAGTCCTGGGCAAAAACAACAAGATTATCATCGACAATGAATCATCCGGCTCAGGCGTTTTGCCGTTCCTGCCGCTGAATGATCTGAACGGACGTAGCACGTCCGGCCGGACCGGAGGGAACTGATCATGCGTAACGGATTTTTGGGAATTCTCCTGATCGTCTTAGGCTTCCTGGCCTACACATCGATCTTCATCGTCAACCCGACACAACAGGCACTTGTGCTGCAGCTTGGTCGTGTGGAGCGAGTCATCCAGGAACCGGGTCCTTATTTGAAGATTCCGTTCGTTCAGAATGTCGTTTATATCGACAAGCGTATTCTGGACCTGAACATGAGCCCGCAGGAAATTATCGCCGCAGACAAAAAACGTCTCGTGGTGGATGCATTTGCGCGCTACCGGATCTCCAACCCGGTTCTGTTCTATCAGCGTGTGAACAACGTGAGGGTTGCCAATCAGCGTCTCTCAACGTTCCTGCAATCCACGCTTCGGTCCGAACTCGCGAAAGCCTCTTTCGTGGCTCTTGTTCGTGACGACCGCTCTGGTTTGATGGAGAACATTCGCCGGGATGTCAGCACAAATGCTGCAGAACTTGGCATTGAAGTTGTAGACGTCAGAATACGTCGTGCGGATCTGCCGAATGCCAACTCGCAGGCGATTTACGCCCGGATGCAGACCGAACGTCAGCGCGAAGCGACTGAAATTCGTGCGCAGGGTGAAGAACAGTCCCGCCGTATCAGGTCACGTGCGGACCGAGATGCAACGGTTCTGGTGGCTGAAGCAAACCGGGATTCTGAAATCATCCGCGGTGACGGGGATGCTGAGCGGAACCGTATTTTTGCATTGGCTTTTGGTGAAGATCCGGACTTCTTCGCATTCTACCGTTCCATGCAGGCTTATGAATCCGGTCTTCAGGCAGGCGACACCAGCCTTGTCTTGTCTCCCGATTCAAGTTTCTTCCGGTTCTTCAAGGATCCGGCGGGTGCTGAACGTCCGTCTACCGGAAACTCGAACGGTTCGACTGCGCCATCCGCGCAATGAACGAGCTGATAACGGCACTTGGCCTGGTGTTGGTGTTTGAAGGCGTTCTTTATGCACTTGCACCTGGAGGAATGAAAAACGTGATGCGCAGTGCTCTGGAAACACCAGAGCAAAATTTACGCATTGCAGGCCTTGTTGCAGCGGTGATCGGCCTATTTATTGTGTGGATCATTCGCGGATAACGAAAAGTTTTCGGGCGGAGGGCGTAAAATGCTCCCGCCCGTTCTATATTCGAGATGAAGAAACCCATCGACCCTTTGGTCAGTCACGACAGTTGATCGACCGGACGGAGGAGAAAGCCCTATGGCTCCAGAATTTGTTCGCCGCCAATTGAACAGCTTTGCAACGACTGCTGCTGGTCTTGCATTTGCGGCACTTGTCGCGGTCCAACCGATGCCGGTCGCCTTCGCCCATGACGGCAAGGGTCCGGAGTCAGTTGCCGATCTTGCTGAAGAACTCGGCGATGCTGTTGTGAATATTTCCACGGCGCAAACAGTGCAGGGACGTCGTTCTGTTCCGATGCCGCAGGTTCCTGATGGGTCTCCGTTCCAGGAATTCTTCGAAGAATTTTTCAACAAACAAAACGAGGGTGAGGATCAGCCTCGCCGTGTTCAGTCTCTGGGCTCAGGTTTTGTAATCGACGGTGTTGAAGGTATTATCATCACCAACAACCATGTCATCGAAGGTGCTGACGAAGTCACCGCCAATTTCAATGACGGCACCAAGCTGAAAGCTGAAGTGATCGGCACGGACGCAAAAACCGACATTGCGGTTTTGAAGGTCAATCCCGAAAGCCCGCTGCAGGCCGTTGATTTCGGAAACTCCGATAAAATCCGCGTCGGCGACTGGGTGATGGCTATCGGCAACCCGTTCGGCCTCGGCGGAACAGTCACTGTCGGGATCGTGTCTGCCCAGAACCGCGACATCAACTCCGGGCCTTACGACAACTTCATCCAGACGGATGCCTCCATCAACCGGGGCAACTCCGGCGGCCCGCTGTTTGACATGCAGGGCAATGTCATCGGCATCAACACAGCAATCATTTCGCCATCCGGTGGTTCCATTGGTATCGGGTTTGCCATTCCGGCCAAAACCGCAATGCGCGTGATTGATCAGCTGCGTGAATTTGGCGAAACCCGTCGTGGCTGGCTCGGTGTTCGCATCCAGGAAGTCACCGACGAAATCGCTGAAAGCCTGGGCATGAAAGAAGCCATGGGCGCACTGGTCGCTGGTGTCAGCGAAGAAGGTCCTGCTGCAAAGGGCAAGATCGAACCTGGCGACGTGATTATCAAGTTCGACGGCAGTGATGTTGAAGCCATGCGCGAGCTGCCACGCCTCGTTGCCGAGACAGCGATCGGTAAGGAAGTTGACGTTGTTGTCCTGCGCAAAGGTGACGAAGTGACCATTCGCGTCGTTCTTGAGCGCCTGGAAGAAAACGATCCGGTCGAAGTAAGCGCCAAGACCGAGGAAGAGGAAGAAGACAAACCGGCTGCGAAGACCACTGTTCTGGGAATGACGCTGGTCGAACTCAATGATGAACTTCGCAAGAAGTTTTCGATTGATGCTGATGTCACCGGTGTAGTGATTACCGAAGTCAAAGCAGGGTCTTCGGCGGAAGAAAAGCGGGTCATGGTCGGCGACGTCATCAAGGAAGTCGCTCAAGAGCCGGTTGAAACACCTGCTGACGTTGAAACCCAGGTCAAGAAGCTGGAAGAGGACGGACGCCGGTCCGCGCTTTTGCTGCTGGCAAATCCAACAGGTGATGTCCGCTTCGTTCCGGTTCGAATTGAAGACAAATAGTCAGATCCAACTGACATGAAAAAGGGCGCCTTGTGGCGCCCTTTTTTGTTGGTATCTTTGAGTTGCCTTGCCTAACTCAGAACAAATTCACTTTCTGAATAGCCCTGAAAGTACAAAAGTGCGGTCAGGTCGCCGTGATCAATTCGGAAATCGGCAGCTTTTGCGACTGCTGGTTTGGCCCTATAGGCGACACCTGCGCCTGCGCGCTCGATCATCGCCAGATCATTGGCGCCATCACCGACCGCAAGTGTTTCCTCAAAGGACAGGTTCATTTTGGCAACAAGAAATTCCAGTCGTTCCCGCTTGGCTTCGCGGCCGAGAATGGGTTCACCAACTCCGCCGGTCAGTTTGCCGTCTTTCTCCAGAAGTGTGTTTGCCTGGTTTTCATCGAAACCGATCATCGCGGCCATGGCCTTGGTGAAATGCGTAAAACCGCCCGAGACAAGTGCGCAATAGGCACCATTGGCTTTCATCGTCTGTACCAGTGTGCGGCCACCGGGCATCAATGAAATGCGGTTGCTGAGGACTGTTTCGATCGCGGATACAGATAACCCAGCGAGCAGACCGACACGTTCTCTGAGGGCTGGTTCGAATTCGATCTCACCACGCATGGCGCGTTCAGTAATATCCGAAATCTTGTCCTTGAGGCCGAGTTCAGCAGCCAGTTCGTCGATGCATTCCTGGCGGATCATGGTGGAATCCATATCCGCGATCAGAAGCTTTTTGTACCGGCTTTTCTCTGGCTGAATGAAGACATCGACGGGGGCTGAGCCGATTTCTTCGCGCACTCTTTTGTCTGCAGCCCTTGCGTCCGGACCTGAAAACCGGATATCGGCAGCAACATCGGAATTCAGGATCTTTGGTGCTCCGTCAGCGTTAAGCGCATTTGCCACCCGGCGAATGAGCTCTTCCTTGACAGCCGGGGCTGTGGGAGTGGACACCAGAGTGGCAACAAGAGACATGGATACTTCCTTGGAAGGCGATCAGGTACAATGTGACGGCAAACGCGCCATTCTGATAGCGGGCCCGACGGCCAGCGGCAAGTCGGCATTGGCAATTGACCTTGCCAAACGGCTGAACGGTGTCGTCGTCAATGCCGATTCCATGCAACTCTACAAAGAATTGCGCCTTGTAAGCGCGCGGCCATCGGCAGAAGAGCGACAGCAAGTCCCCCATCGTCTCTATGGAGTGTTGCCGGCCTCGGAAGCTTTTTCGACGGGAGCCTGGTTGCGACTGATGGCTGATGAGCTCCAGGAAATCTGGGAAACTGGACAAGTGCCAATTCTGGTTGGCGGCACAGGTCTCTACTTCAAGGCTCTCACCGAAGGTTTTGCCGAGACGCCGGATGTTCCGCAAGACATTCGTGATGAAGCCCGGACGATCGCAGACGAAGGTGGTGTTGATGCCTTGAAGTCAGCTCTGGTCGCTGCAGGTGATCCAGGCGCAGCTGAGGCGTTGAATGACCCTCAAAGGCTAGCGAGGGCTCTCGAAGTCATCCGGGCGACCGGAAGGCCGCTGAGTGCCTGGCAACAGGAAAAACAGTCGACGCCCTTGCTGGATCCGGCAACGTGCCTGCGCCTTGTCCTGGCACCGCCGAGACCCTGGCTTCATGAGCGTATAGAACGACGCGCAGGCATGATGGTTTCTGAGGAGGGAATTGCCGAAGTTCGAGAACTTCTGGCCAGGAATTTGTCTTCAAAACTTCCGGCGATTCGCGCCATCGGGGTCAAGGAAATCGCTGATCTGCTGGATGGTACACAGGGTGTGGATGAAACAATCTACCGTCTCACTGTTGCAACGCGGCAATACGCCAAGCGCCAGGAAACGTGGTTTCGCAACCAAATGGGTGACTGGAAACGGCTTGATCCGTCTCGGAATATCGACGTCGACGCTCTCGTCAACTTATTTCCACCCGCAGAAGTAGCGTAAAATTTGTGCATCGCATCCCAAATATGCGGCTAGTAAACTGGTGTCATGCATTCTTTTTCGCGCAATCGCGTATTATACTTTTGTCTGCCATTGAACTGGCACAATTCAGGGTTACATAACTCCCGTTCTGAAAAGGACATGCGTATGGCTCAAAAAGGCCATGCGAGAGACTACAAGAAATCCACTGGGAGGACACTGTGCAGCCAATTATTCTGGAATGCGATACCGTGCAACTCGTTCCCTTGTCCCTTGCGGACACTGAACAGGTTAGAGCGCTGCATGCGGATCCATTCGGAAACCAGTGCACGGAGCTGTCTGCCAATTGCACATTGGCCGATGCGGAGGATCTGGTTCGCTCAGCCCTTCAGGATCAGCAGGATCATGGTTTTGCCAAGTGGAAAGCTGTCTCCAAGGACGGTGAGTTTGTCGGCTGGGCTGGATTCACACCTCTGAGTGAAACATCCGAAATCAGCCTGAACTATTCGCTCTCCTCAGCGGCAACAAGTGATGAAGCTTCGCTGCCGAAGCGTCTTTGCAGCAAGCTGGCAGACTGGTTTTTTGAAAACACCTACTATTCACATTTGGTTGCAGCGGTCCGGACCGATAATCGGGACATGCGCGACGTTGTTCTTGGAGCTGGTTTCAAACACCGTGAAAGCCAGGTGATCGGCGGCATGCAGGCGGATCTCTTCCAACTGCTCAGCCCGTCCATGCAATCCTATCTGATGACGGCCTAGAACCGGCCAATTTGACTATTCATTCACCAGTCAGCGGATTGCGGCTGAGGTCGTTGATGCGTCTGACTGTGAGCGAATGCAGACATTCCAGTTCAACGACAGGGGCCATCGTGCCGCCTCTAGCCACATCTGCTTGTCGCGTGCATTCAGCATCACGGAATGCGATCCAGGCCCGCTGTGCCTTTCTCAACGTGTTACTGCCCTTTTTGTCCAGACTGGCCTTGAGTTCCTGGTAGGTGCGGTTGAGGTCGCCATCAGCAAGGTTCAGGTCCATCTGTGCACAGGTGATCATGTCTCGTGTGTTGGCGGGGGCCTCGCATGACTGGGCTGTTGCCGGGAGTGCAGGAATGGCAATCAAACTTGCAAGGCAGCAAGTACGTACTGATTTCGAAAAAATCATTTTCCCCCCAAGGAATTGTCTCACGCTTTTGCAGCGCCATTGGTGTGATCTCAGCACATCGACCTGACAAGTGATAAGTGAAAATTTGTAACCCTTTGTCTCGGCGGCGGCGGGATACAAAAAAAGGCCGCACTGGTGTGCGGCCTTCTTGATGTCAGTCTCCTGTCAGAACGTCAAACCGCCTGCAGGGCTCCAGGGTTGCTGGATTGTTGACGTACGGCCAGTTTGTTCATGGCGGAGACATAAGCGCGGGCTGAGGCGACCAGTGTGTCGGTGTCAGCGCCCTTGCCAGTGGCGATGCGACCATCTGCTTCCAGACGGACAGAGACTTCTGCCTGGGCGTCAGTGCCTTCGGTCACCGCATGCACCTGATAGAGCGACAGAGTGGCTTCGTGCGGGACAATGTCCTTGATAGCGTTGAACGTGGCATCTACCGGCCCGTCGCCAGTCGCTTCCTTGGTAATGTGCTGGCCGTCGACATCCATGGTCAGAATGGCTTTCTGCGGGCCACCGGTCCCGGCAATCACGGTCAAGGCGATCACCTTGGTGCTCTCCCCCAGGATGTTGATTTCGTCCTCGACAAGCGCCTCGATGTCTTCGTCGTAGACATGCTTCTTGCGGTCGGCCAAATCCTTGAAACGGCGGAAGGCGTCCTGCAGGGCGTTGTCGCCCAATTCGAAACCCAATTCTTTCAGCTTGTCCTTGAAGGCGTGACGGCCGGAGTGCTTGCCCATCACCAGAGAGGTAGCTTTTACGCCGACATCTTCCGGACGCATGATTTCGTAGGTTTCGGCGTTCTTCAGCATGCCGTCCTGGTGTATGCCGCTCTCATGGGCAAAGGCGTTCTTGCCTACAATGGCCTTGTTGTACTGAACGGCAAACCCGGACGCGCCAGCGACCATCTTGGACGCACGGACCATGAATGTCGGGTCGATCTGGGTCATGTAGGGCAGTGCATCACCGCGCGTGCGGATTGCCATGACGATCTCTTCCAGTGCTGCGTTGCCAGCCCGTTCGCCCAAGCCATTGATGGTGCATTCGATCTGCCGGGCGCCACCATCGACACCAGCCAGGGAGTTGGCAACCGCCAGGCCCAAATCATCATGACAATGAACCGAGTAGATTGCCTGATCGGAGTTTGGAACCCGCTCGCGGATCTGCTCGAACATCGCCTTGTATTCGTCCGGCGTCGCGTAGCCGACCGTATCCGGCAAGTTTATGGTGGTCGCACCGCATTTGATGGCAGCTTCTACACAGCGGCACAGATACTCGATTGGCGTGCGGGTCGCGTCCATGGCCGACCATTCCACATCGTCGATCAGATTGCGTGCCCGGGTCACCGTATCTGTGATGATGTCGAGAACCTGCTCTTCGGTCTTGTTCATCTGGAATTGCAGATGGATCGGCGAGGTGGAGACAAAGGTGTGGATGCGGCCTTTGCCTGCATGTTTGACGGCTTCGCCGCAGCGGTCAATATCGGCGTGGATCGCGCGGGCCAGACCGGCAATCACGGAATTCTTGGAGCGTTTGGAGATTTCGCTGACAGCTTCAAAATCACCGTTGGAGGCAATCGGGAAACCGGCTTCGATAATGTCGACGCCCATGTCGTCGAGGATATCGGCAATCTGCAGTTTTTCTTCCAGCGTCATCGAGGCGCCGGGCGATTGTTCGCCGTCGCGCAAGGTTGTGTCGAAGATGCGGACCTGGTCCTTCTCGGAAGTGGCAGTCATTTTGTTCGTCCCTTAGCTGGATCGGGTCGTTTTAGCGGAAATTTCTCAGAAAACGAGGGCGATCCGAATGTCTTGATACGGTTCATCAGATTTTTCTCCCCTAAGTGTCCGACCGCTTCACATGCGGATCAGCCGACGCTCAGGGGCATCTAAGAAGGAGGAGATCGCCAAGTAGGAGGAGGCCGCCGCGCTGCAGGATCTGCGCGTCGATTGAAGAAACAGCGATGTCGCGTATCGCGATCATGGGTCTTCGTCGGCCTTTGGTCGTGTCCAAATCGTTGCACCCAAGTCTCTCTGACAAGAATGACCAGCGTGTTAACGTATTTTGTTCTTACGGTAGGATTGAATGAGTTGCAACCAGCTTTTCTGAGGAAGCGAGACCGACTTCAATTTGAGGGCAGGTGTCAACGCTTGCTGTAAAGGGTGACTATATGCGCTGAAAACACCGCCATTCATCGAGATGAGGCCTTAGGGAACTCCTCGCGAAGACGCTCTTTAACTGAATGACTCTCACGACAAAACCCGCCGCAAGGTCTTCCCTCGATGTTTTGCTTGTAGTCTTTCCGTTAAACGAAACGGGATAGCAGGCATGGATAAGATTTTTCAGAGGTTGTAATTGAGATGAATCGTCTCAATGCGGCTGTATAAAATTGACTGTGTTCAGCAACCTGTGATTCAGACAAGTATTAATACTGATATTGTTGCGTCTTAATAATTAAATGCGAATTCTCGAGTTCAATAAAAAGATCATGATGGTTGTATATATTCACACTGCGATTGTAACTATTTACAGGACTTAAAGAGTTGAAATAAATATGGAAGAATATGTGAAAATTGTCGGGAGTATCTATGATTTATAGTTGGTAACGCTACTGGACCTATCTCAGGTTTTATCGAGCGTTGTCCTGGTTCCGGGAATGGGGGCAGTTGAACATGAAACAGTACATCATGACTGCGGCTGGAATGTTGTTTTCCAGTCTGATTTGCGGGGCTGCGCTTGCCGATACGTTGGTCGTCGGCAGCATCAATTCCAATATCAAGAAAGAAACAGCACGGTTTGCGCCGCTCGCGAACTATCTGTCGGCAAAACTCAAGAATGCGGGTGTTTCCAGAACCGAAGTAAAAGTCTTGCCGACGTCCGAGGCGATGAGTGCGGCCATGATGAGCGGTGACGTGGATCTGTTTATTGACAGTCCACTGACCGCAGCACGTGTGGTTCGGTCCGCCGGTGCCGTACCCCTGCTGCGTCGCTGGAAGGATGGAGTGTCTGAGTATCACTCTGTGATCATGACCCTGGCCGATAGCCCCTTGAAAGACCTGACCGATCTGAATGGCAAACTGGTCGCATTCCAGCACGCGGATTCCTCGTCCGGTTTCGTCATTCCGGCAGCTCATCTGAAACAGGCCGGATTGTCTTTGTTGAAAATGGAAAATGCCCGCGATGATATTCCAGTAGGGCGGACAGGTTTTGTCTTCTCCGGTTCCGACAAATACTCCGTTGCCCTGCTATCGAAAGGCTGGGTCGATGCAGCGGGGACAGATAACGAAACCTTTGACGAGGTGAACCAGGACAATCCGGGTAAGTTCCGTGTTTTGTCGACGTCGGTTTCCGTACCGCGCCATGTTGTGCTCCATGCGGCCGACATGAAACCGGAACTAGTCACAAAAATCCATGCCGTCCTGATGGAAGCTGAAACCCTGCCAGAAGGGCAAGAGATGTTGGAAGACTTCGACGACACGGTGAAGTTTGATCCATTCCCTGGCGGTATGGAGGCAACTTTCGAGCCGATTTATGAAATTCTCGATAGCGCAACGTCAATAGAAGGAATGTGAGGTTTCATACCTGTGCAAATCTGGTTTCAAATGCGAGGTGCTTTAAAAGCTCTGACGCGCGGTTTCCGCCGTCGGGTGACTTTTATATTCGGCACTGTGATTTGCTGCTTCGCTATCGCAACCACCGGGATCAACTTTGTCAGCCAGCAACAGCTGGCAGAAGAGGGACTTGCCGCGCAAGCTGAGCAACTCGGCATTTTGGTCAGCGAAGTGACGGGGTCCTATGTCTATGACATGCGCTTCAAACAGCTTGAGATCCTCTATCAGGAAGTCCAACGGCGTGAAGATATCTCCTTTATCCATTTCCTGGACGAAGATGGAACCCTGTTGGTATCGGGTGATCTGTCTCAGCCTGAACTGGTTCTGGAACCGAAGTCTGATCCGCTGATTGACCTGACCCGAAAAAAGCAGATGCCCCAGTCCCGGCGAACTCAGCATATGGCGGAGTTCGCATATCCGGTTCTGCTGGAGGATGAGCATGTCGGTGTTCTCAGGTTCGGCATTCAACTTGACCGGTTGAACGCATCTATTCGCCAGATCGTATGGAGCAACATTCTTCTTGGAGCGTTTTTCGCGTTTCTGGGCATCCTTGTCAGCTCATTGTTTTCAGAACAACTTACACGACCTTTGCGGTTTCTCGTCTCAAGGGTGGATAGGGCTGCAAAGGGTGATCTTGATCAGACGCTTGACCTGAAAACCAATGATGAATTTGAGAGCCTGTCCAGTTCCATCAACACCATGCTTGGGAGCCTGCGTGCAAATATCAACGAGATTCACACACTTGCCTATTTCGACACTCTGACTGGCCTTCGAAACCGCGCCTGGTTTATGAACCATCTGGCAAACCTGCTGCGGTACAGGGAAACGGGCGAGCAGAATTCAGCAGTCTTGTTCCTCGACATTGACAACTTCAAGGACATTAACGATTCCAAAGGTCACCACACTGGCGATCAGTTTCTGCAGCTATTCACCAGGCGTTTGAGCAATTGCGTCAAGGATAGTTGGCTGAGACACTACAAGGATCTGCATCCCGAGAAGTTTCAGGAGGGTGGTCCAGCCGTTTGCCGGTTGGGGGGCGATGAATTCACCATCCTTGTCACTGACCTGATCGAAACCGAAATCGTTTCCAGATTCGCCAGAGATGTCTTGCATATGCTGGAAGAGCCATTCGAGGTGGAAGGCTACGAGTTTCAGGCATCTTGCAGTATCGGGATCGCGCTTGTGCCGCAGGATGGTGATACGGCGGTCGACATCCTAAAGGCCGCAGATGCTGCCATGTATCAGGCCAAGAACAGCGGACGCGCGACTTACAGCTATTATGATGAAGAACAGGCACAGGCAGCCATAGAGCGGATTGAGATGGCCCGAGATCTGCGACGCGGGCTCGAGGCTGATGAACTCGAGGTCTATTTTCAGCCCATTCTCACCGTTGATGCCGGTGATCTGGTCGGTGCGGAAGCTCTTGTCCGCTGGAACCATCCGGAAAAAGGGCTGCTGCTGCCGGACCAGTTTCTGGACCTCGCCTCCGAAGCCAATCTCATGCATGACATGAGTAAAGTCGTCTTCCGGAAGGCAATGAAACAGGCCAGGTTTTGGAATAATGCCGGACTTGGAGATATCCGACTGTCTGTGAACATTAGTCTGTTTGATCTTGCTGAAATCGGGTTCTCAGTCTGGCTTTTAGAAGAAATCAAAGAAATCGGCCTGTCACCAACTTTACTGGAGCTGGAAATCACTGAAAGAACTGCGATGGACCGGAATGACATTGTAGAAGCCCAGATCCTTCGTTTGAAAAGCGTCGGTATCCGCTTTGCCATTGACGACTTCGGAATCGGATTTTCCAACCTGTCTCGCCTCAAACAGCTTGCATTCGACAGTTTGAAAATAGATCGCAGTCTTGTTGAGGGTATCGGCGAAGACAGGGAATCTGAACGGCTTCTTCTGTCACTCTTGAGTATGGCCGATGGTCTTCAACTGGATACGGTGCTTGAAGGTATTGAGACCGAAAAGCAGCTGGATTTCATCCTGACAACAAGGGCGCACTCTGTGCAGGGATTTGCGCTTGCTCATCCGATGAACAGTGAGGACTTCCACAACTGGATCTTTCGGCGAGATCGGACCAACTATATTGAACAGATTCCGAATGAGATGATGCCATCGGGATGATATGATACCCCTTCAAGGCGACTGCTTGAGGAGGGCGCTATGGTTGACCTTTCATGCCAACGTTTGTTGTTTGCTGCAGTGTTTGCAGTTGGAGTGGTGGTCTCTCCGTTTCAGAACGCGAAAGCCGATGACCCCGGTTTTGTTGCAAGTTGGTCAGTCGAGCCCTCTTTTGATGGCAAGGACAAGATCCGCGAGAGCATTAGCGGCGCAGCCTGTGCACCTGTTTCTCCTCCTGCCTGCCTGGTCGCGCTGGATGAACAAAGAAACACTCAGTTCTTCGCCATTTCCGGCAAGACGATTGTTCCGGGTCCCGTCATGCGTCTCCTGCCAAAAAAAGAAGGTGGCATCAAATACAAGGAAATTGATGCTGAAGGGGCGGCGTATGCTGATGGCTATTTCTATGTGATGGGGTCACATGGCCTGAGCCGAAAAAAGGCCAAGTTCAACCCTTCCAGCTTTTTCATCTTTCGGTTTCCAGTTGATCCAAAGACAGGAGAGGCGATATTCAAGGCATCCTCCAAAACGATAGCTCCGGAGATCGAGCGCTCCGACCGTTTGCGTGAGGCGATCAAGACAGCACCGGGTGCCGTCGGAGCTTATGCTGAAAAGCCACTGGGCGAAGGTGTTGGTGGTGTCACTCTCGAAGGGTTGGCGGTCGCAGGAAATCGCATGTATCTAGGCTTTCGTGGACCGTCAGTCGAGGGAACAGCCTTCATCATGGATGTTGATGCGGGTGCTGTGTTTTCCAGCGGAGACCTCTCTGCAAATGTTACCGACATTGCGCTGGGTGCTGGCGCCGGTGTTCGCGACCTGGCTGCTGTGTCCGATGGCCTTCTTGTTCTTGCCGGGCCAGTCCAAAAGAAGGGCAGGTACGCAATCTATCATTTAAGCTTTCAGGATCAGAAACTCCGTAAACTGCTGGATCTGACAATGCCCAATTCAGGTTCCAAGGCGGAAACCATCCTGCTGCTCGCTGAGCAAAGTGACAGCTACAATGTGCTGGTCCTGTATGACGGCCTTCTAGATGGCGGTCCGCGCGAATACCGGCTCGGCAGGTAATTCGGGCGGGGAGGGGATTACCCCTTCGCTGCGTACATATCGTGTCTCTTCACCCAGGACTGGGCATAAGGCAGGTCCTGCTCGTTGCGACCCAAAGGTGTCGCGTCGAGGATGTTGTAGGCCATGTTCAAAATATCCAGACCACGGCCATAGGTGGAATAACTGTGTCCGATACGACCATCCTCCAGTTTGAGGAATGTGCTGAAGCCCGGAAGCTCTTCCGTAAAAGCCTGTCCGGTGTAATTGTATCCGAGGCCCGTCGGGTTTTCCTTGTTCGGGAAGGTGACGCCGAAGTCGACACCAAAACCGTTGCCCGCCGTTGAAACCCATTCGAATGTCCAGCCCATACGCTTTTTATACGCATTCAGGATTTCAAGTGGCGCGTTGGAGATAGACAGCAGTGTTGTCTCCCGAGCGGCCAGGTGGACATCCAGACCCTCATAATTATCCGCCCAGAAAGAACAGCTTGGACAGCCTTCCTTCCAATCCTCTCCAAACATGAAGTGATAGACCGCCAGCTGCCTGTTGGGACCAAATAGGTCGGCGAGTGTTTTGCGGCCCTCATTGGTATCAAAGACATAATCCTTGTCGATCAGGACCAGAGGCAGGTTACGACGTGCCGCTGACAAGCGGTCTCGTTCCCTGGTGAAAGCCTTTTCCTCCGCCAAAAGGGTGCGGCGACGCTCCAGCCAGTCTTCACGACTGACAAAATCTGATGTTGTCATTGTGCTTCTCCCAATTCGAAATTGTTATTTGGCGACAAGGCCTGCAATGCGGCCAAAACAGCCACTCCAGCCACCGCCAACACCGCGGCGGGCGTCTTCGCTCTTGATCGCTTCATGGCGCAGGCGAACTTCTGTCGCTTTGCCTGCTGCTGTGAATGTCACCGCAACGTGCGAGGTATCAGTTGCCTCTCTGGTGCCATCGGCAAATTCCTGAACATGACGCCAGCTGAACTCCAGGCGATTTGGCGGGTCAATGACCAGATACTCACCTTCCAGCTGGATTTGTTTTTCTGCGGATCGGTCAATCACAAAACACCATTTACCACCGACCTGAAGGTCGATTTCGGCAGCAACCAGAGCGCCATCCTTGGGGGTGAACCAGCAGTGGATTTCTTCGGGAACCGTGAAGGCCTTGAATATTCTGGCAGGCTCTGCCCGAAACAAACCCTCCACAATGACCGGATTTAGTCCGGGTTCGGATTTCAGGAAGTCTTCCGGTGTCTGCTGGATGGTCATGTTTTGCTATCCTCCTTGGCAAGATGGCGGGCCAACGCGTCGAACCTGTCGATCCAGAAGGCCTCGTATTTGCTAAGCCAATCCACGGCTTCTTTTATAGGGGCGCCGCGCAATCGGCAGTGTTTGGTGCGGCCCCGTTTTTCAATGTCGACAAGTCCTGCGTCCGACAGAACCCGCATGTGTTTGGAGACGGCCGTCAACGACATTTCGAATGGTTCGGCCAAGTCCGACAATGTTGCTTCTCCATCAGCCAGCCTTGCGACGATTGCACGGCGAGTGCTGTCGCTGAGGGCTGAAAATGTGGAATCCAGATGGGGCATTTCATGCACAGTCATAAAGTGAACCTTTTGGTTGACTAACATTGAAATTGATTATAGTCAACTAATTGGTTGAGTAAAGCCGACTTGCCGTGTATCGGCCCTATGTTTCACAGAACAGAGTTCGGCCGGATAATGTAATCTTTAGTGTGGAGGGAATGTCATGAAGCTTTTTACGACAGATCTATCGCCCAATAATCGCCGCGTTGAGGCGGTTCTGCATCAACTCGGGCTATACGATGAGGTTGAGGTTCACCGGCTCAACTTGATGGCGGGAGAGCATCAACGGGATGATCTGCGGGCGGCCAATCCGAATGTGAAACTGCCGACGCTGGTAGTCGGAGACATGAACCTTTGGGAAGCCAATCCCATCATGATTTATCTCTGCGACAAGGCTGGCGCTGAGGATTTTTGCCCAAGCGATCTGAAAAGACGGTTTGAAATCCTGCGCTGGATGTCCTGGGAAGTGCAGCATTATAATAGGTGGCTTGGAGATATCCTCTGGGAGACCGTTGCCAAAGGCGCGTTCGGCCTTGGCGCTCCGGATGAGGACAAGATCGCCGCTGCGATGGAAAACTACCGGCGGTTTGCAGCAGTCTTGGAAGGACAGTTGGAAGGTCGACCATACGTCCTGGGCGATAACGTCACTGCAGCTGATTTTGCTGTCGGAAGCCATTCAGCACTGGCGATGCATCCGCAATCCCAAGTGCCGCTGGATGATTTTCCGAACATCAAGGCGTGGTATATGCGATTGGAAAACCTGCCTGCTTGGGCAAAGACTGCACCTGCACCTGCCGCACAAGCAGCAGAGTGATCTTGTATGGCGGCTCGTCTGACGGGTCGCCGTATCTCCGGTAGGGGTTAGATGAACAGTTCGCCCCGGGCGACCAGCGTTGCCTGTCCGCCGATCCGGATGGCATGCATGGAACCATTTTCAACATCGATCTCCAGATCGATTAGAGACGGACGGCCCATCTCAAATCCCTGCTCGATACGGATGTGGTGTGTACCTGCTGTAAGGCCATCATAATAGTTGACCACTCCCGCGAATGCAGCCGCGGCAGATCCGGTCGCCGGATCCTCCGGAATGCCCATGTCCGGCGCAAACAGGCGCGCATGGAACGCACTGTCATGCGATCTGGTTTCACGGCAGTAGATGTAGGCGTGATTGTGGTCTTCGCTGCCAAAACCCTTTTGCCACATGGCAGCGACCGGTTTGGCTCGCGAAAGCGCCTCCAGATCCCGTACAGGGACGAAGGTGAACGGAGGGCCAACCTGAAAACGAGACGGGGCATGATTTTCGAAACCGAGATCTGTCGGCTCCAGATTTAAAGCCGCTGCAATCAAGTCATTGTTCTGGGTCGGTCCAGCAGGCTCCGGTAGTCTTGGCACATCAAATTCGGCAAATGCAGCGGCGTTCTCGCGCAAGATTACCGCACACCGTAGGGTGCCAATCTGTTGTTTGAGCACAACGACAGAGTCCTGCTCGCCAGAAATATCGCTAAATCGATCTGTTGCCAACAAGATGGCTGTACCGACAGTCGGGTGCCCGGCAAAGGGCAATTCCATCTTCGGCGTGAAAATCCGCATCGTTGCGGAATGACCGGGATTTTCCGGCGGAAAAACAAACACCGTTTCCGACAGGTTGAACTCGCCGGCAATCTTCTGCATTTGCTCGTCGCTTAAGCCCTCGGAGTCCAGAACCACAGCCAGCGGATTACCCGTAAGGGCCTTGTTCGTAAAAACATCCAAGATCGCATAGCGGCGGCTCATATATTGTACTCCTTGCGAGTTTTACCTTGAGATCTGTTCCTGAGGTGAACGGACTTTTGCATTTATGAGCAAGTCCCGCCAGAGGGGTGTCACCATTCTTAGTGAACAAATACTTGCCGGATTTGGTGGTGCAGATGGGCGTTCTGACGTTATGCGAGTAAGTGATATCAACAGCGCTGCGGATTGAAATGACAGAACCGTCACAAAAATTGCCTAGCGCCTCAGCGTTTCAGATGGAAGTTCACCAAACATCCGGCGGTAATCGGTCGCGAATTGGCCGACATGTGAAAAACCGGTCTGGCTCATGACATCACCGACTGTCCGGTGAGAATTGGAGACGGTCAAAAGTTTTCTCCTGGATTCGGTCAATCGTGCGGTTTTCAAAAAAGAACTTGGCCCGGTGCCAAATCTTTCCTGAAACAGGAGTTCAAGCGATCTACGGGAGACATTCCGGCGATCGCAAAATTCAGAAATCTGAATACCGGCCAGATTGCCGTCGGAAATTGCCTCCAGAAAATCCTCCATGACCAATTTGGTCGCTGGAACGTTTTGCCTGCGGCCGACGATACCCGCCTGGGACAACCAGCACTGGATCAGGTTTTCTGCCATCAGATCAAGGGCATCTTCGTTGATCTGATCGGGGGTATTCGTCATTTTGCAAAGAAGCGTTCGGGCAGCAATAATCAGCGTCTCTGGTGCCTGAAAGATGTTCGGCAAAGATCCTGACTTCGGCATTTTGAGGCCGCATCTCTCCGCAATGAGAAGAACATCGGCTTGTGACACAGCCAACAGGTGCACCTCAAAATCGCTTGCAGAAATGGAATGCAGTTCGGATCCTGGAGAAAACACCAGAACATCGCCTGCAGAGACATTCGTTCCGCGCCACCAAAGGTTTTGCAATGATTTGCCCGCGATCGTGAAGGTGAACTTGTCGGAGGGCGCGCTGCCTCTTTGGTCGATGTTCTCATAAAACCGGGCATATGCACAGTCGAAACGGACGGTACTGCCCCTAATCATTCTGGCGATTTCGGTTTTGCCCGCAGATTTATGAAGAGGTTGAAACCGCAGATCCCAATCCTGCACTTCCGCGCAAAGCTGTTCGACATTCGAAAACCGGGCGTCTACATTTATGAGAAACTTGGAAGACGACAAAATTAATCCTGTTTTTTCGCAATTTCGATCATCCAAACGGCGAAACAGACGTAAAGTCAACTAAAGAAGCTTGGCTGCAATTCCAATTTCTTCCGACCAAAATTTCATGGCCACTCTCTTACTTAGACCAAGAATACAAATGAAAAACAAGAGGTTAACTCGATGAATAGACTGGCAATTTCACTCGCAACATCTCTATTCGGGCTATCCTCGGCCTTAGCGCAGGAGACCCCAATTATTCGTGATGGTGAGTATAATTTCCTCTTTGCCCAGATGGGCGAAAAATGGACTGAACAAGATACGCGAATAGATGCCCGCCTTGAGGACATCAGGACGGCGAATGGCGGGAAACGCCCCAACATCCTTTACGTCCTGATTGACGATGTCAGCTTCGGTCTGATGGGCAATCGGGCGATGAACTATGTTGCCGGGTTTGACACACCCAACATCAATGACTTTGCTGAAGAGAGCTTGTCGCTGATGCGAATGTACACTGAACCCTCCTGCACACCGACCCGGACGGCCTTTCTGACGGGAAGGCATCCTGTACGTGCTGGCCAGGAGGAAGTGAAGGTTGCCTTGGTTGGTGAGGGGCTGGCAGCAGAAGAAGTAACGATTGCTGAAGTGATGAAACAGGCCGGTTATAACACGGCTCACGTTGGTAAATGGCACCAGGGCGATATCGAAGAGAGCTTTCCGCACAATCAAGGTTTCGACGTCGCCTATTTTCCTGTGCATCAGCAGGTTCAACTCAGCTTGATGACGCCAGAATCAGCCGCAGCCAGCAACCTGAATGGCTGGCACCCCTCAACCCAGTCAGGTGAATTTGCGATTGACCAGAGGTTCAAACCTTACGGTCTCGTGACTGGTCTTGAAGCAAAAGCGGGCGGAGTGGCCCGTGAAGTGGGCATCAAAGCTGGCGAAGAATGGACACAAGGCCACTATGAAGAGATGAATGAGCGTTATCAGCGGCAGATTCTGGGTGAACTGGATCGGCTTGCTGGAGAAGATGAGCCATTCTTTCTGCAATACTGGCCACTTTACCCTCTGAACTTCACCTACACCGATCAGCAACAAACCCGTAACGGTGGTTTCATGGCTGACAAGATGGAAACGATCGACACCTGGTTTGGTGACCTTATGGCAAAGGTCGACTCGCTCGGAATTGCTGAAAACACCTTGGTCGTCTTCATGGCCGACAATGGCATCTTCAAACAGTATTCGCCAAACTCGGGAATGGTGGAGTTGATCTACCGGGGCGGCAAGGCAGAACACCTTGAGGGCGGTGTGCGCGTTGACGCCTTTGTCCGATGGCCTGCAGCCATTGAACCCGGCAGCTATGCCGGAGACATCATTCACGTGTCAGATCTGTATTCGACTTTTGCCAGGATCGCAGGCGGGACACAGTTCATCCCACGAGACCGGGTCATTGATGGTTTGGACCAGACCGCTCTCTTGCTGGAAGGGGAAGGGAATTCCCGGCGCGACTACGTCTATGTGTATGAAGGGCCGGTACTGCGATCCATCGTGAAACAGGAGTTCAAGATGCACATGCCTGCGCCAGGCGTTCCCGGAGCAGCTGCGCCTGTCTTCAACATATTGCGGGATCCGCGAGAAATGTCGCCGGACATTGGCGGTTCACTCTGGTCTGGTGCATCCTTTCAGGATATGGCCAAACGTCATCAGAAGATGATCGAAAAGTATCCGCATCTGCCCCTGGGCAAAGGTGTGCCTTACGAAGGCATAGAAAACCTTCGTCCTGAAAGTGAATTGGCTCGGGAAGTCTTCGCAAGCTGGCAGTAAAGGGATGCAATTTTGATTGGATCCAGAACACCAATGAAGATTGATGGAGGACAGGTGTGATCGGAAACCTGCTTTTTTACAGTGGCCTGATTGGAACGCTTGCAATAGGCTTTTTGTATTTCCGTGACCTCGGCGATGTCAGTCAAATGGTCTTGAAGGTGAAGCGCACTGACATGCTGCGTTTTATCCGCAATGAAAAACGGCTGGTTGCCATAGGGTTGGGCGCAGCACTCATCATGACCCTTGCGCATTTCGCGCTGGGCGGTGGGCCGTTCTGGCTTTGGCTGATTGCCATTCTTCTCTGTGCTCTTTTTTATGGTTTCCCGATGGTTTGGGTCCATGTCGGCCTGAGAAACCAAGAGAACTCGGCCACCTACTATTCCATAGCTGAAGCGCAGGAATGGGTCAGCCCGTCCAGCCCCGTCGTCGTTATTGAAAACAACGGTGTTGCGCGTGCCCATCCGGACGCGCAGATCATGCGACCACATCTGGCAGGCAATGATGAGGGTCTTAATGGCGAGAACGTCATCATGACCTATTGTGCAATGGCCAATCTGGGTATCGGCTATACTCCTGAGGTTGAAGGACAGAAGCTTGAGCTCGCTGTTCTGGCGCAGCACGGCAACAACCTGATCCTGCGCGATAATGCGACCGGGGAACCGGTCCAGCAAATCTACGGTTTCCGCGAAAAGGACGTCGATACTTCAACAGACGGTCCAGTCTGCCCTGCGCACCCTGGCCTCCGGATGAAATCCTGGCCAACGTTCCGAATGACATTTCGCGGATTCCAAAAGGCTTATCCGGATGGCACGGTCTTCATCAACAAGCCGCCGTCGAATCCACTGCTTGCACTGTTCGACATGGTGCTGGAAACGGTGTTCTCTTCGGAAATTGCCAAGCAGCATCGCATTGCCAAGCCGGTCATGGACAACATGACCCACTGCGACGACCGGCTGCACAACAAGACTTATGTGTGGGGTGTTGACATCAATGGTGATGCCGTCTGCTGGACCGATGATTTCGTGATCGAGAACGGCAATATCATCAACGCGACTGTCGGTGGACAGGACCTTGTTGTCGCCTGGGATCCCAGGTTCGAAAGTCTTGGGGTCTGGCTGAACGACACCGGGGCACCCGTCACGGAAATCGACTTCTTCGGACAGACGCCCAATGGCGAGCTGAAACGGGCTGATATGTTGAAACCGGGCATGTTCTGGCATGTCTGGGCCCAATACTATCAGCATACAGATATCAATCGCATCGGCAGTCCAGCCAACAGTGAAGCAGCTGAATAAAAACAAATTCCAGGGACAAGGGACGAGACCATGTTTGTGAGACTTGGACTAGCACTCGCTACCGGACTTATTTCCAGCTCGCTCCATGCGCAGGACGCGCCCATCGTGCACGATGCGGAGTACTACATTCTTGAGGCCCAACACGCCGACCAATGGGCACAAGACAATGTGGAGGTTGAAGCGCGGCTTGCGGAGTTCCGTGAGAAGAACAACGGCAAACCACCAAATATCATCTACCTGCTGATTGATGATGTTGGCTTTGGCGACATGGGGATTCCGGAACTCAATGCCGTGCGCGGTTTCGAGACGCCGAACATCAATCAATTCTCAGACGAAGCAATGCGCATGGTCCGGATGTACACCGAGCCGTCATGCACACCAACCCGGGCAGCCTTCATGACGGGCCGCTATGCCGTGCGCTCGAACATGGGAAATACCCAGGTTGATATAGTGGGACAAGGATTGCCTGCTTCCGAAGTCACACTCGCCGAAGTGTTGAAAGAGGCCGGTTACAACACATCCCATGTTGGCAAATGGCATATGGGAGACATTGCCAGCGCCTGGGCGATGAACCAGGGGTTCGATTATGCACAACATGCGGTTCACCAGCAGGGGCAGCTTACGATCTACCACGATGACGCAATCCGGGAACAGGTCTCAGTCGGCATCTTCGACTTTGACCCTGTCTATACGCTGGACGATTGGTTCAGACCAGACGCGTCGGCAATGGCGACCGTGATCGAAGGTGAAACTGGTGGCCCGATCCGTGAAGTCCGGATGGAGCCAGGTCAGCGCTGGACCGCTCAAAAATATGATGAGATGAACGCGGCGTTCCAGGGCAAAGCAATGGAGGAGCTGCGGCGCCTGGCGGCGTCGGACGAGCCATTCTTCCTCAACTATTGGCCAATGATTCCGATCCACAATACACGCACTGGCCGAGATGGCCCAAAAAGTCCAAATGGAGGTCTTTACGTAGACAAACTCCAGGAGCTGGATGGCTATTTCGGCGAACTTTTCGAGGAAATGGAAAAACTCGGAATAAAAGAAAACACAATTGTTGTGCTGATGGGCGACAACGGCCACTTCACCAAGTACTCACCGCAGTCGGGATTTACTCCGATGATCTTCAGTGGCGGCAAAGGTGACACACTGGAAGGCGGTGTGCGTGTCGACGCGTTTATCCGCTGGCCCGGGATGATCGGTGAAGACACCATGATCAATAACATCATCCACGTCTCTGATCTTTATACAACGCTTGCACGTTTCGCAGATGGCGATCAGTTCATTCCACGTGACCGGTTGGTTGATGGGGTGGACCAGTCAGCATCGATCCTATTCGATGACGAAGAAAAGGGGCGACGGGATCACGTCATCATCTACAACATCGACAAGCCCGGTGCGATCGTGAAAGACAAGCTAAAGATGAACCTGCCGGCAGATCTGAAAAACGGTATCCTGGCTGATTTCATCGATCTATATCGTGACACGCATGAAAAGTATCCGGTTTCGACCGAAGTGGGAGCCTGGGGCGGAAACGAGTTTGTCCGGATCCTTGGCCGGCATATGGCGCGCAAACAGAAATATCCCGATGTGCCGATTGATACAGGTGTTCCATACGAAGGCATCGAGAACCTGCGTCCTGAAAGTGCAGCTGCGGTCCAGCAGTTCCAGATCAAACAGGGTTCCGTGCAGAAGTAGACACTGCTGCTAAAATGCAATTCATCGAAGCGCGACGGTAGCGGCTTGCGCTTCTTATGTTAAAAATATCAGGTATTTCGCATGGTCACCCAATCAAGTCTTTTCAAAGTCGGTATCAGTGCGCTCACGCTGACGCTCATGCAATCAGCAGCAGTCCTTGCCGAAGACAGCAGCCCCCGCCTTGTCCTTCAAATCACCGTGGATGGCCTGCGCGGAGATCTGCTTGAAAGGTACGGTGACCGTTTTGGAGAAGGCGGTTTCCGCTATCTTCTGGACAATGGAACAGTCTATACCGCAGCGAACTACTCCCATGCCAACACCGAGACAATCGTCGGCCACGCGACACTTGCTACCGGTGCCCACCCTTCCGAACACGGTATGGTCGGCAATGTCTGGTATGATAGGGACAGCGGCGAGCTGGCCTACAATATCGAAGATCCTGATCACCCGCTGTTGCCGACCCGCGAACAAGAAACGATTGGCGCTCAGGTTGACCCGGCCCAGAAGCGATCCCGGTCCTCCGGGCGCTCGCCTGTCAGTCTGCTGGCAAGCACATTTGGCGACGAACTCTGGATTCATAACGCTGGAAAATCCAAAGTGTTCGGCGTTTCAGGCAAGGATCGCAGCGCCGTTGCCATGGCCGGGCACGTGGGCAAAGCGTTCTGGTATTCAACAAACTCCGGCGATTTCGTGACCAGCTCCTATTATTATGAAGCCTACCCGGATTGGGTGTCGAACTGGAATGAAAAAAGGCAGGCCGAAGATCTTGGTGGTCAGTCATGGGGGCTTTTGAATGACCAGGACAGCTATCTGCTGGCGGAAAAAGATGACCGTCCCTTTGAAACAGATCTCAAAGGGTACGGCAGAACATTTCCGCATGCCTTTGGCGACACGAATGATCCGCTCTTCTTTACCAGGGTCCTCGTCTCAGCCGACGGTGACCGGCTAACTGCCGACTTTACCAAGGCGCTGATCACCGCAGAAGGAGTTGGTTCAGATGACGTCACCGACTATCTGTCCGTCAGCTTTTCCGGCGTTGATGCGGTCAATCACTTCTTCGGTCCATCCAGTCTGGAAAACGAAGATGTGGTGCTCCGGCTCGATGAAATACTGTCCGGATTCCTGGCGTTTGTGGACAATGCCGTTGGACTGGATCAAACCTTGATTGTCCTGTCCGCGGATCACGGTATGCCGGAAGCCCCGGAAGTTCTGGCAGAAGAAGGCATGAAAACCGGACGTATTGACCCATTGGAACTGGTTGGAATTGCAAATTCTACCGCAAAAGAAGTCTTCGGTATTGAAGATGCGGTGCGAACTTTTTTCAGACCCTATGTCTACCTGAACTCCGATATAATAACGGCAAAAGGTGTTGATCAGGAAGCTGTTGAGATCGTCATCGCCAAAGCATTGGAAGAACATGCGGGAATAGCTGTTGCAGCTTCCATGAAGGCATTGCCAAGACTGACAGACACACCGACCCTTCAGCGAATTCGCAACAATCATCACCCGTTACGCTCTGGTGATGTCTACGTTGCCCAAGCCCCGTATTGGTTCCTTCAGGAAGGGGGCGCTCTGGCCGTCATGCACGGGTCACCCTGGAGCTATGACACACATGTTCCGGTGATTTTTGCAGGGGAAGGAATTTCGGCTCAATCTGTAAGTCGGGCCGTCAAAATCGTCGATGTTGCTCCGACTTTGTCAGCTCTTCTGGGCGTCAAACCGCCATCGTCCGCGCAGGGGCAGCCGCTTTTTGAAGTCGTGGACTGACAGAAAAGTCAGGCAAAGAAAGCCGCAGAGATAGCACCGATGGTCTAGGAGTTAGGGCTGTGGCTTTAGGCCTCTAGGAGAGCATGTATTCTGCAAATGCGCGCGCATAGGGCACGATTGCAGGATCATCGAGGTCCTGACGAGTGCGAATGATGCGTATATCGGCGAGCTCCTGTTCTTCAGACGCCATAGAGTGCTCGATAATTCTCCTGCACAGGTCATTCGCAGGACTGTCAACATCAAAGACTCTCGCGACGGATATGCGAGGGCCATCAAAGGCGACCAGAAGATCGCCGATGATGACATCCTCTCTGGTCAATCCGGTCTCTTCTTCCAGTTCGCGATAAATGGCGCCTTCCACGTCGACCTTTCCATCAGGCGTCAGATCGGTCGGGTCCAGATTGCCTCCGGGCGGGTAAATCAAACCGCCTGTTGCAGTCTTTTCGGACATGACGCCATAAAGCAGCGCACCATCATTTGTTCTCAAGATTGCGGACCCGAAAAGATTGAAGGCTGTTGGGTCGGGCGCTCCCCAATCCCGCCAAGCAAGATAAGCTGCAAAGGAACTGTCGGCGCAGGTTCCGGTAAAGACACCATCGACAAACTGATATCCGGTCAGTTGCAGGGTACGGCCATTCCAGAGGTGTTCAATCCGGTTCTTGGCTTCTTCGAAATGGCCTGCAATTGCAGCTTTGTTGCTGACCTCGAAAGCCCAGGGCTGATTGGACAAGGCAAGATCAATGGATGACACGGAATGGACTGTCGACGGCAGAGATTTCTCCATGAGTGGCATAGTCTTTCCGGGCACCAACTGGCTTGGTTCCGATCCGACAGTCACAAACCCCTGTTTTTCGTAAAACCCGCCGGAGTGCACCTCGCTTCTAGTATAAAGGCCGGACGCATGAACCTTGCGGGCGAGATCTTCAATACGGATCAGGAGGAGGCTTCCAAGTCCCTCATTTTGTGCATCAGGAGAGACAAACAGATAGTCGATCTTGAGAGTGTCGGTATCAGTTACCGAACATCCGGAAAAAGCGATGGGAATGCCCTCTCGCTCGACCACAACAAAATGCATTGTCTGGATAAGATCTTCGGTGACTCGCCAACGTTGGTAATATTCAGCCAACGTCTCCTCGGCGTATCCCCAGGAGGCCTTGGCGCGGTGCATTATGTCAGTGAGGGCCGGTGCGTCAGCAATAGTCGCAGGGCGCAATTTCAAAGGCATGGCTATCCAATCAACAAAAAGATCAGATAGCCCTAGCCATTGATTGTGACGCTGACAAGATTGCAGAGATCAGCGAATGAAGGTGCCTTTTTGCAGTTCGCTGATTGCCTGGCGAAGTTCCTGCTGCGTGTTCATGACGATCGGACCATGCCAGGCAACAGGTTCCTTGATCGGGGCACCTGACACCAACAGAAAGCGGATGCCCTGGTCACCTGCCTGAACGACGATCTCGTCGCCAGTTCCGAAAATCACCAGTGTCCGGTTGCCGGTCTGGTCGCGTATCTTGAGTTCCTCGCCAGCAAATTCTTTCTCGGTCAGGATGCCGTGTGGATCAGAAGCTCCTTCAAAGGTTCCAGATCCTTCAAAGATGTATGCGAAGGTCTGTTTGTAGGTGTCGACCTTAAAACATTTTTTCTGGCCTGTGGGAACATGAATATCCAGATATTGCGGTTCGGCAGCGATACCATCGACCGGGCCTCGTTTGCCCCAGAACCTGCCGCAGATAATGCGCGCTGATGTGCCGTCATCGTCCACGACAACAGGAATATCTTTGGCGGTGACATCCTGATAGCGCGGCGCGGTCATCTTGTCGGCAGCCGGTAGATTGGCCCAGAGCTGAAAGCCGTGCATGCGACCATTTTCGTCACCCTGTGGCATCTCCTGGTGCATTATGCCACGACCAGCCGTCATCCATTGAACGTCCCCCGCGCCAAGATTACCCGTATTGCCAAGACTGTCACCGTGTTCGACCGTACCGGCGAGCACGTAGGTGATCGTCTCGATACCGCGATGGGGATGCCAGGGAAAACCGGCAAGATAGTCTTCCGCTCGCTCGTTGCGGAAGTCGTCCAGAAGCAGAAACGGATCGAGCATCTCCGGGTCCTGAAATCCGAAGACACGCTCCAGCTTGACCCCGGCGCCTTCCAGGGTCGGTTGGGTCTTGCCGATATGGGTTACTGGACGAATGGACATGGATGTTCCTGGTGTCAGAGTTTTCTCTGTTAGCAAAATAGGGGATGTTTTCGGAAAACCCAGTGATCACCTGGAAGACGCAGTGTTTCGTGAGCGGAAACAATCACCATCGACCGAGGAGTGTCGCTCGAAGCGTCTTTGATCAGTGTGCTTGTATCTTGTCGGAGTCTTGCCCACATGCGACTGTGTACTCATGAATCGGCTGTCCGGCCAATTGTCTCCTGTTATCAACTGCTTGGATTATAATGCCTCCGATATTGTCCGTCCGCGACCTGGAAAAAACCTATGAAGGCGGCTTTCAGGCGCTGAAATCTGTTTCGCTCGATATCAACAAGGGCGAGGTATTTGCGCTTCTCGGACCCAACGGGGCCGGTAAAACGACCTTGATCAGCACTATTTGCGGATTGGTAACACCGACCAGTGGCAGTATTCACGTTGACGGTCATGATGCTTTGCTTGAATATCGCGAAGCACGCCAGTTGATTGGCCTTGTGCCCCAGGAAATGCCGACAGCTCCGTTTGAAATCGTTGGCGATACAGTTGCCTTCAGCCGCGGTCTGTTTGGTCTTCGCCCGGATCCCAAACTGGTTGAAAAGATCCTGAAGGATCTGACACTTTGGGAAAAGCGGGACAAGCCGATCATGGCATTGTCCGGAGGAATGAAGCGCCGTCTTCTGGTCGCAAAGGCGCTCGCCCACGAGCCGCAAATCCTGTTTCTGGACGAACCGACAGCCGGTGTTGATGTGGAGCTGCGCCATGACATGTGGCGGATCGTCGGAGAGCTCAAGGATCATGGTGTCACGATAATCCTGACGACCCATTACATCGAAGAAGCCGAGGAAATGGCAGACAGGGTGGGGGTCATCAACAAAGGTGAGATTATCCTGGTGGAGGAAAAAGCCGAGCTGATGCAGAAGCTTGGCGGCAAGATTCTTACACTTAGTCTGAGCGAACCATTGTCCAGCGTTCCTGCCGAACTCGCAGCTTACGACCTTGCCCTGGACAGTGCCGGCACAAGCTTGATTTACTCATACGATACGCATGGTGAGAGAACCGGCATTACCGCGCTCCTGACGGATCTTTCCAAGGCTGGCGTCCGGTTTCATGACCTTCAAACCGATCAATCCTCTCTTGAGGACATATTTGTTGACCTGGTAAAACAACAGTGAGGCGATCCTTGACCGCAACGATCAAAATTCGGAAGGCGCAGTTACATGAGAAAGCTGTGTTGACGGACCTTTGCCTTCGCTCAAAACAATCCAACGGATATGACGATGCCTTCATGGCGGCCTGTGTCGAAGAGATGAGTGTTCAGGACAGCTGGTTCCAGGAAGATGATTTTTGGGTGGCTGAAACTGCCGATGGAAAACTGGTTGGATGTATCCGTCTGGTTAAACACTCATCCAATGATAATGGCGAACTCGCAACATTGTTTGTCGAACCGGATGCTCACGGCAACGGAATTGGCCGTCTCTTGTACGAAACACTATTGGCGACTGCCCGGGATTTAAAACTTGACCGAATCGGATTGGATGCTGACCCCGAGGCGGAGCCTTTTTATGAGCGGATGGGCTTTCGGACTATTGGCAGGGCGCCGTCAGGGTCCATTCCCGGCAGAACATTGCCACGCATGGAATTATCATTGGCTTTAGATGAACAGAGCAGCTGAAAATGAACTTTGAAGCAGTCAAATCGATCTACATTAGCGAAATGGCGCGCACCAAACGCACCATCTTTCAAAGTGTAATTTCACCTGTCATGTCCACTGTGCTCTATTTTGTCGTCTTTGGCGCTGCAATAGGATCCCGAATTGCTGAAGTGGATGGGGTGTCTTATGGCGCGTTCATCGTGCCAGGTCTGATTATGCTGTCGCTGATGACCCAGAGCCTGTCCAATGCCTCTTTCGGTATCTATTTCCCGAGATTCACTGGCACCATTTTTGAAACCTTGTCCGCTCCGGTTTCCTTCCTCGAGATTACCATTGCCTATGTCGGTGCCGCGGCCACGAAATCGGTAATCGTCGGTGTGATCATTTTGATTACCGCCAACTTTTTCGTGGACCTTCAAATCCAAAGCCCGTTCTGGATGGTTGCCTTTTTCCTACTGACGGCAGTTACCTTTGCGCTGCTCGGCTTCATTATCGGGATCTGGGCTGACAACTTTGAAAAACTGCAATTTGTTCCGTTATTGATCGTCACGCCTTTGGCATTTCTTGGTGGCAGTTTTTATTCAATCAATATGCTGCCGGAGTTCTGGCAGAAAGTCACTTTAATCAATCCAGTCGTCTATCTGATTTCAGGATTTCGGTGGAGTTTTTTCGGGCAGGCAGATGTCAGCCTGTGGCTGTCCCTGCTGATGACAATGATCTTTCTTTGTGCATCTCTTGCAGTCGTGCACTGGATCTTTAAAACGGGGTATCGTTTGAAACCATAGTCCTGGGCAGTGCGAGTTTGAGTATGAGAGAACCAGTCACCGCGATCGTTCAAAAGGTATCGGTTCTGCTCTTGGCTGTGAGCCTGGCGGCTTGCCAAACGGCTCCTGCGGCTCCGACTGCCGGTACAGGTTCGCAAGTTGCCGCTGTTCAATCATCGTCTCTACCAACGATCAGCTATGCTCCTGCGACAGCCATTGAGCGTGGCTATTCTGCACTGGTATTGAATGCTGCAACCGGTGAAGAGCTTTATGCCGTTGACGCAGACGCGGCCCGGTTTCCGGCATCTCTCACCAAAATGATGACGCTGTACATGCTTTTTGAAGCCGTCAGTTCGGGCAGATACACTCTGTCGTCACCGCTTAGAATCTCTGAAAAAGCGGCCTCTCAACCGCCAGCAAAACTAGGGTTGAAAACCGGGTCAACGATTACCGTTGAACAAGCGGCACAGGCAATTGCAGTCAAATCGGCAAATGATGTGGGAGTCACAATTGCCGAAAACCTGGCCGGCAGCGAAGCCGCCTTTGCTCGCAAAATGACCCAGAAAGCAAAAGCGCTGGGCCTCAAGCGGACACGCTTTGTCAACGCCACCGGTCTGCCGGATCCGGCTCAAGTCACAAGTGCACGAGATATGGCAAAGCTTGGCCTCGCTTTAAAACGACGTTTTCCGCAATATGCCAGTTATTACCGGGCCAAGTCCTTTACCTATAGTGGCCGGACCTTTCGAGCCACCAACAATCTACTGGGCAAAGTCTCGGGTGTTGATGGCCTGAAGACGGGTTACGTACGCATGTCCGGCTACAATCTTGTCGCGACTGTCCGCAGAGGTAGCAATTCGTTGATTGTCGTAGTGATGGGCGGGAAAAGCGAAACTGTGCGGGACAAGGAAGTTACCCGGTTGATCGAACGTTATTCCTGAATGCTCGGCTAACACCGGTTTGTCTGGGCAGTCCGAACTTTCCGCAACTCATGGTCATAGGTTGCTATTTACATAGCTTTAAGTGAAAAATTATTAAGTACTATTGACATAATCGGCGTGGGTTGCAGTAAAGTATTTGCACTATATTTTTATTCTTTTGATGATGTGTTCTTACCATATCAGTGTTTGATCTAACGTATTCCGAAAGACGCAATGAAGACTGCAGATACAAAACCAAACATCGACCTTCCTCTCGAAGGGATGAAGAAAATAGTCGTCGTCTCTGTCGTGATATTGGTAATATTGGCAGCTGTTCGCGACATCTATCTGCATGTCTACGGTACAGAAACTGCATTGCGGGGCTTGAACATGTTCAGGCTTGATGCGGAGAACAATTTCGGTGCCTGGTTTGCTTCTCTGATGCTGGCAAGCAACGCATTTCTTGCCTTCATGTGCGCGCGCAGCGCGCGAGCTGAAAACGATGGACCGGTCAGCAGGAACTGGTTCCTCATTTCAGTGATACTCGTTTGCATGTCGTTTGAGGAAATCGTTGGGTTTCATGAACGGACCAATGATCCAATACGCCGCCTTTTGAACGTCGACGGACTGCTTTATTACGCGTGGGTTATTCCGGGCGCTTTTCTGGTCGCGGTAGTGGGAGCGTTTTTCCTGCCGTTTTTATGGAAAATACCACGCCGAACAGCTTACGGTCTGTTTATTGCCGGTGCGATTTATGTTTCCGGCGCATTGGGCATGGAATTGTTCGGCGCATTGTTGGTCTCCCAGGGTGAGTTTGAGTCCAACCAATATCGGCTCGCGGTCTTGCTGGAGGAAACAATGGAACTCAGCGGCTTGGCGATCCTCTTCTGGGTGCTGTCGGATTATATTCGCGATAGAACGGGTGCGTGGCGGTTAACCTGAGCTTCAAACCAAAGCGAATTCAAAGCCCTTGAGAAACGTAACTTCAACAATCTGTAAGAATTTATTCAGCGGATCCGTGGATACTATCGTCAATTATGTCGAGAGTACCGGTTGGATGCGACGATGAACGGGCAGAGCCAAATGCCAATGCGCTGGGACAAGATGAAGTGGCTTTCACAAGCCATTGCAGCTTTTCTTTATGCATTTCAGCCAAAAAGATTTGGCGGTCTTCTCAATACCCTGCGTATTTTGGCTGCGCATCGGATCCTGCCTGCAGAATTGAAAAGAACGGTTCCGGAAGGCTCTGTTGCACTGACAAGCCCGGAAGGTCTGGCGGGAATCTGCCCTGATCTGGACCTCGATACACTTATGCGCGGTTATCGCCGGGGCCTTTTTCAGATGTCCCATGCAGGGGCGTTCAAATGGTGGGCTCCAAAAGATCGCATGGTCCTTTTTATGGACAAGCTGCGGATTGAGAAGAACCTTAAACGAAAATTGCGGCAAGGCCGCTATTCGATAACAATTGACAAGGCATTTAATCAGGTTGTGGCGCATTGCGCCGGACATCGCGACTATCGCAATATTCAATTGACCTGGATCCTTCCAGAAGTTGCTGAAGCGTTCCATGAACTGCATGAAGCCGGGCATGCGCATTCTGTTGAGGTTTGGAATGAAGACGGCGAACTGGTCGGTGGTCTGTTTGGTGTGTCCTATGGATATGTTTTTGCAACTGAATCTCAGTTTTCTCATGGCCGCGATGCTTCCAAAATAGCGTTCGCAGTTCTCAATCGCCATCTGCAGAAATGGGGTTACGTCGCCAATGATGTGCGGCGTTGGACAAGTCATCTGGAGAAATTCGGGTGCGCCGAAATTCCAAGGGAACTGTTTTCCCTGATTTGCAGCAAATTCGGCAAAGGCGACAACTGGAACACAGAGTGGGACGTGGAGACGGACCTGTGTTCGGGCAATTGGGAACCGGCTTCGGAAACCGGATGGACTGAAGTTGCTGTTGTCGAGGCCTTGATCCCCAATCAGGATGAGAGCCTTGAAGACCCGGAAATCACCGCGTTCGAAAGCGAAGCAGCTCCTGTTGAAGCAATTGAAATGCGCGATACGGGTTAGGGGACGTTTTGGACATTATAGACAATTCTGCCTCAATTGACCCCGCACAATCTATTTCGCCGCTAAGCCTTGGCGGGTTTCGCGAGGTTATTACGGTTGCGACAGGTGCAGTCATCCTTGCTGGTGTTGTCCGTGAAATATTTGTCTTCAATGTCGGGACGGAAACGGTCCTTCAGGATCTCCGACATTTTGCCCTGGATGCAGAACGTAATCTCGGAGCCTGGTATTCATCGTTACTGCTGATGCTGTCCGCTTTTCTGCTGTATTTCTGCGGTGGTTTGAGCCGGGCAAGACGGCTTCGTGGGTCTTATAACTGGTATCTTCTGGCAGTCATTTTTGTCTTTCTGTCGGTTGACGAGACTGTCGGGTTTCATGAAACCCTGATCGATCCGTTGCGCAGCGCGTTTGATGCCAAGGGGATCTTCCATTTTGCCTGGGTTATTCCCGGCATGCTGGCAGTTTTTGTTGCGGGACTGTATTTCATACCGTTCCTGTTGCGGTTACCCAGAAGATTGGCTCTGGGCATGTTTGTGGCCGGTCTGGTCTATGTCGGCGGAGCACTGGGCCTGGAACTTGTCGGCGGGTTGATCGCATCCGATCACGGCATGCAGGCAACCAACTACATCATGGTTGCCATTGTCGAGGAAAGTCTGGAAATGATTGGCCTGACGATTTTTCTTTGGGTTCTCAGCGGTCATATCTGCGATCACAATCGCCTTTATAAAATCGTTCGATAACTGGTCTTGCGAGACTGTCCGTTCACAGCGTAATTTTGTCTTCTTACCGGAAGTGGTGAGGATCGAACAATGGCAATTTCTGGCGTCTTTTGGAGATCGTCATGAACCTTGCTGCGCGTTACGATAAACACTCGATCAAATGGAGCTCCATGTTGGATCGACGTGGATTTTCCGGTGCTTATCGAAATTTCTTTGATGGTTTGAACCTACCCGTTAGCGGCTCAGCGGTGTGTGACCTTGGAACTGGCTGCGGAGACTTTGCGAAGGCTCTTTGCTCAAGCAAAGGTCAACCGGCATCGCTCACGCTTGTCGATCCATCGGCTGCCATGTTGCAGCAGGCTGAAAGCCAGTTGAGGAATTGTTTCTCCGACATTGAGACCATTCATTGCCCATTGGAGGCGCTGCCAACGACAACGCAGTTTGACATCGTGCTTGCTGCCCATGTCATTGAACATTGCGTGGATCCTTACAAGGCACTTTCTAAAATGTATGAGTTGCTGAAACCCGGCGGGGTCCTCGTCCTGTCCGTCAGCAAACCGCATTTTTGTCAGTGGATTATTTGGCTTGTGTGGCAACACCGTTGGTACAGCGAATTCCAAATGAGATCTCTCATCGCCGCGTCTCGTTTCTCCGCCGCAACGTGTCATGCATATTCAGAAGGCATCCCACAACGGATCAGTCTGGCCTACGTTGCTCGTCGGCCGACTATGGAAGGATGATTAAATGTTCGTAGTACTCGTGGATTTCCGAGTTGAGCCATCCAAACAGGCAGGCGCATTAAACACACTATTGGCTGATGTTGAATTGGTTACAGCCATGCCGGGATGCCAGACTTTCAGACCCTATTGTGATCCTTCACAGAAAGGGCATGTTGGTGTTGTGCATGAATGGGATAGCGAAGACGCTTTTAACGGCTATCTTGGGTCTGAGGAGTTCAAGCGTATGGGCGCTGACTTGCGGCCACTGATGGTATCGGTCCCATCAAGTCGGCGATATTCTGCTACCTTGCTTCAAACGTCAGGTTAGGAGTGTAGAGCAGAATGTCAAAACCGCTTGCATATTCCATTGCCCAAAATTTCGGTCCTGCACCCAGGCAGACGTTTGAAGTCGATCGGCACTATTTGCTATATGCAGCCACTGGAACCATGCGGCTGGAAGCGGAAAACATCAGTTGGTCGCTTCCGCCTGCGCGCGCAGCCTTGATTGCGGCCAACAATCCGGTCGAGGTGACCTTGCCTGTCCAGATCACTTGCAGGTCGGTTCTGTTTTTACCTGAACTTGTGGCGCCACCTGAGAAAGTCCTGAGCGTTTTTGACGTTTCCCCGTTGGCACGCGAATTGATCATGGAATGCGGCCAATGGGGAGCGGAAGACGATCCATTACCGGATTATGCGTCTGGTCTGTTCAAAACACTTGCAAGTGTCACCTGGAAATTGGCGCAAAGTCCGACCGAACTCCATATGCCGATGGCCAGAAGCGATGTTGTCCGGCGAGTTCTTGATCTGACAGAAGCTGGACTTGTGGAACGTTTGACTTTCGAGGACGTCGCAAAAGAGGTGGCGGTCGCACCGCGATCCCTGGCTCGCCGTATATCTGCCGAACTGGGGATGAGTTGGCGCCAGGTACTGCAAAGAATACGAGTTATCAGAGCTGTCGAGGCTTTGTCATTGTCTGATCAGCCCATAACAGACATCGCCTTTTCGCAAGGCTATCAAAGTCTATCGGCCTTCAATTCAGCGTTTCGGGAGCTGACCGGAAAATCACCGAGCGCGTATCGGGCAAGTTTCAAGTCGTGATGACTGGAACGGCGACTGCCTTGCCTTGAAATCGGGTCCATTGCCATGCTTGTGTGAACGGAAGAACCAGCAAGGGCAAACGCATCGAGATGACAACAACAATCAACTTTGGTCAGCTGGAAGTGGGTTACGACATTCCTGCTATTCCGGGAATGGATGCGGCGGACATCCAGACGCCCTGTCTTGTGCTGGATCTGGAGGCTCTTGAACGCAATATCAGGAAGATGGGCGCACTGGCCGAAGACATGGGTATGCGTCACCGCGTGCACGGCAAGATGCACAAGTCCGTGGATGTTGCACTGCTACAGGAAAAGCTGGGCGGATCGGTCGGCGTTTGCTGCCAGAAGGTGAGTGAAGCCGAGGCATTTGTTCGCGGTGGCGTCATGGATGTGTTGATCACCAATCAGGTCACTGATCGCGTCAAGATTGACCGTTTGGCAAAGCTGCCCGGGCTTGGCGCGCGCGCGATCTGCTGTGTCGATGATCTTGAGAATGTCACCGATCTCTCAAACGCAGCTGTTCGTAACCAAACCGAGATTGAGTGTCTCGTGGAACTGGACTGCGGGGCCGGGCGCTGCGGTGTCGAAACGACGGCCGAGGTTCTGACACTTGCAAAGGCGATCAAAGCGGCCAACGGACTGACGTTCTCGGGTCTTCAGGCCTACCACGGCGACATGCAGCATTTGGAATTGTATGAAGACCGGCGCAGGAAAATTGAGAGTGTCATTGATATGGTGCGCTCCGCGGTAGACGCTCTCAAAACAGAGGGACTTGAGTGCGAAATCATAAGCGGCGGCGGGACCGGGTCCTATCCATTTGAAGGCAAGTCCGGGGTCTTCAATGAACTGCAATGTGGTTCTTACGCGTTCATGGATGCTGACTATGGACGTATCCTAGACAAGGATGGACGTCGGCTTGATGAGGGTGAATGGGAAAACGCGCTGTTCGTGCTTACAAGCGTGATGAGCCATGTGAAACCGCACCGGGCAATCGTCGATGCGGGCCTGAAGGTGTTGTCCGTCGATAGCGGATTGCCGGCAGTTTTCGGCCTAGGCGAAGTCAGCTACACCGGCGCGTCCGACGAACATGGCATTGTCTCTGATCCAACTGGCGCTTTGACAATCAATCAAAAGCTAAAGCTGGTTCCCGGGCACTGTGACCCGACCTGTAATCTGCATGACTGGTACGTGGGTGTTCGAAACGGTAAAGTCGAAACACTTTGGCCGATCACAGCCCGTGGCAAATCCCTTTAAACGCTTCGTTATATTCTGACCTACAGGCAAACAAAAAGGCCCGCCAAATGACGGGCCTTTCTCGTTCCAGAAAGAACCATATTAGTTCTTTGTTTTGTCGACCAGTGCGCCGGACTTGATCCATGGCATCATGCCGCGGAGTTTTTCGCCGACTTCTTCGATCTGGTGTGCGTCGTTCAGGCGGCGTGTTGCCTTGAACTTGGCCGCGCCTGCGCGGTATTCCTGCATCCAGTCAGAGGTGAACTTGCCGTTCTGGATTTCGGCCAGAACGCGTTTCATTTCTGCCTTGGTCTCGGACGTCACGATACGCGGACCAGTGACATACTCACCCCATTCTGCCGTGTTGGAGATGGAGTAGTTCATGTTGGCGATGCCGCCTTCGTAGATCAGGTCGACGATCAGCTTAACTTCGTGCAAGCACTCGAAGTAGGCCATTTCCGGTGCGTAACCAGCTTCGACCAATGTTTCGAAACCAGCGCGGATCAGTTCAACGAGACCACCGCACAAAACTGCCTGCTCGCCGAAGAGATCTGTTTCACACTCTTCCTTAAAAGTCGTCTCGATGATGCCGGAGCGACCGCCACCAACGCCACACGCATAGGACAGACCGAGGTCATGCGCGTTGCCGGATGCGTCGTGATGAACAGCGATCAGGCACGGTACACCGCCACCTTTCTGGTATTCGCCGCGAACCGTGTGGCCAGGGCCTTTTGGTGCGATCATCAGAACGTCAACAGTGTCCTTGGCTTCGATCAGGCCGAAGTGAACGTTCAGGCCGTGCGCGAATGCAATGGCTGCACCATCGCGGATGTTGTCGGCGATGTGGTCCTTGTAGATGTCAGCCTGCAGCTCATCAGGCGTTGCCATCATCATCAGGTCAGCCCAGGCAGCTGCTTCAGCAACAGTCATGACCTTGAAGCCATCAGCTTCTGCTTTCAGAGCAGTCGTTGAACCTGCACGCAGGGCAACAGCAATTTCTTTCTGGCCACTGTCCTTGAGGTTCATGGCATGGGCACGGCCCTGTGAGCCGTAGCCAATGATGGCTACCTTCTTGGATTTGATCAGATTGAGATCTGCGTCGCGATCGTAATAAACACGCATGGGTTTTCCTTTCTCCCGATGTGGTCCAGAGCCCGGAATTCTTTGGCCGGTGCTCTGATGTCTTTAAAGATTTCCCGTCCGGCTTACGCGCCGAACAATTGGTAAAACTGGCCCACGGCTGTTTCAGCCTGGGCTTTCAGGTCTTTCTCGGCGGGGCTGGCAGCCTCACCCAGAAGAAGGCGGATATGCACGTCGCGGATCGCCAGGCCGTAAAGCACCTGATAAGCGTCTTCCGCGTCGTCGAATTTCAAGAGGCCATGACGGCGGCCGGTTTCAAGCATGTTGCGGGCACGGGCTGAAATCATGTGTTTACCGCGCACCAGCAACAATTGGCCGAGCCGGTTGGAATTCGTGTTGCTTTGTCCGATGGACAGACGATTCAGCGCCAATGATGTCTCGCTGAAGAGAACCCCGAGCAGCGCTTCGACAAAAGCAGCGACATGCGTCTGGAATGTTTCCGGATCTGCTGTTGCACCGGCCTCAGAGGGAAACTGAACCTGGCTTGCCTGGTAAGCAACAACCGCTGCCAGCAGACCATCTCGGTCGCCAAACCATTTGTAGAGGCTTTCCTTGGAACAACTGGCTGTGCGCGCCAGACCTGCCGTTGTCAGGGCTTTCTCGCCGCCATCCACCAGAAGCGTCAAGGCATGCTGCAAGACCACCTGCTGACGCGGCGAAAATTCGGGCGCGGCGTCTGGGCGGGACGTGGCAATGTCAAAAGCAGCTGCAGGCATTTTTCAGATTTTCGGTTCGTTGATCGGCAAATTCGAGGATTGAATTATCAGGGAACCGTACCGTACGGTTCGGACACTTTATGCCAGCCACGTGAGAAGAGGTCAAGGAGATTTTTTGGAGATCGTCCGAATTTGGAAAAGGATGAGAAATCAAGGGTATTGGCAGGAATGACAATGTTCACAATTATGAAAATATTAGGCTGATAGTGGTGAAATCGGCCATCTATCCAAACTGGGCGACAACATGTTTGAAACACCGGACGACAAGCGAAACTGGCTGACATTTGCCCTTCTTGCCCTGTTCGGTGTGGTGATGCTCGGGTTCGGGAACATGGCGGTCAACAAGGCGGTCGATGTTGTTGTTGAGGCTGATGCAGAGCGAAAGGCCCGGAACTGGGCAAACTTCTTGACGCAGGCCATGCCGGACCTTCCCGGATTGATCGCAAGTGGAAAACCTAACGGTCTTCAAAGCATGACGGTTGATCAGGCTGTTCAGGTTGGTGATGTGTTTCGCTTCAAACTCTTCAACGCATCTGCGCAACTTGTCCTGATTTCAGATGAGCTCGGGAAGCCAATGGAAAAAGGGGCGATGGCTGACCACAATGGTCACGCCCAAATGGTTTTGCAGTCGCTAAAGCCTCAGATCGATGTGCATGATGGCACGCAAAAAGAAAACCGGCCGGACCTATATGTCGAGGCCTATGTGCCGGTGGTCGACAACAATGGCTCAGCAATTGGCGTGGTCGAGGTCTATATCGACCAGACCCCGGTGCTGATGCTGTTCCGCACAAATTTCATCTTTTTGGCGATCGTCATTACGGGAGTTCTGCTGGCAAGTTTCGGTGTGCCGTTTGTTGCCTATGTCCTGAAAATGCGTCAGCAGATCAAGACGGGCCGAAAGGTCTGGCTGCTGTCTTCCCGGGATCAGCTAACCGGACTTTATAACAGGACAACTTTTTTTCAGCGTGTCGAAGAATCCCGTCAGTCCGGACGGCTGGAACTGCAGCAGGCCGCAGTCATTTATATAGATCTGGACAAGTTCAAGGCGATCAATGACACGTTTGGCCATAAGGCAGGGGACGAATTTCTCCGCCATGTCGGCAATGCCATATCCTCCCACCTGACTGAAGATGATCTGGCGGCGCGCCTCGGCGGGGATGAATTCATCTTTCTGTCGGGCAAACGGTCTTTGCCAGAAGTCGAAACCTTGATCGAGAGTTTGCGTGAAAGCGTCAGTGTTCCGGTCCGCATTGATGGTATCGCGCTGACCGGGCACCTGAGCCTTGGTGTTCATTTTGATACCGAGACCGATCTGACCCTGAAGGTGAGAATGCACAAGGCGGATATCGCGCTCTATCAGGCAAAGCTGCTTGGCAGAAACACGTGGACGCTGTTTACGCCGGATCTCGAAGAAAAAGTGGCGCGTCGCCAGCATGTTGAAGAGTGTATTGTCGCAGGACTGAGCCTCAATCGTTTTGAAGTTCATTATCAGCCGCTCATCAATCCAGATAATCTGAAAGTGGCCGGATTTGAAGCTTTGCTTCGGTTGAAGGATGCGGATGGCAACGAGATTCCGCCGACCGAGTTCATTCCGATTGCAGAAGATGCCGGAGAAATCATAAGGATTGGTGCCTGGGTTCTCGAGCAAGCCATCCAGACAGCGTCCTTTTGGCCGGAGCATCTCTTCGTTTCCGTCAACTTGTCTACCCGCCAATTTGACGACGGCCAACTTGCCAAGAATATTCATCGCCTGCTAGCTGAAAACGATCTGCGATCTGATCGTCTGGAGTTAGAGGTGACCGAAAACATCCTGATCGAAGACGAGGCCAAGGTTACAGATCAGCTGATTGCCCTGAGCAGTTTGGGTGTTTCCCTTGCCATGGATGATTTCGGAACTGGTTATTCCAGCCTTGGATATCTATGGAAGTATCAGTTCAACAAACTAAAAGTCGATCGGTCCTTCATCAGATCCCTGACCAATACGGATGACAAGTCCCGGCATATTCTCGATGCGATCATTGCGCTTGGACATCGTCTGGATATGACAGTGACCATCGAGGGGATCGAGACTGAAGAGCAGGTTGATGCACTGGACGCCTTTGCCTGCGATCATCTGCAAGGCTTCTATTATGGCAAGCCAATGCCGGCAGCTGAGATCGAGCCCTATTTCACCAAAAACTCCCTCTTGCCACTGGTATCAGCCAATGCCGAACCGGAGCAGCCGGAAGCAAAGACGTCAGGATAGATCCGTCCGTCGTGCTGAATTCTCAGAAAAATCGCCTGTAGTAATCGCCTAATACCCGTCTCGCCAATTTGCTTGTTAGCGTTCTCCCATCGCAATTCTTCAAGGGAGGACGAAGTATGAGCGCGAAAAAGATCCTGATGATCACCGGTGACTTCACCGAAGACTATGAAACAATGGTGCCGTTCCAGACATTGCTGGCAATGGGTTATGAAGTCGACGCGGTGTGTCCGGGCAAGAAGGCTGGTGAGACCGTCGCCACCTGTATCCACGATTTCGAAGGTGATCAGACCTACACCGAAAAGCGCGGCCATAATTTCACTTTGAACGCGACGTTCGCTGACATTGATGTTGCCAGCTATGACGCGCTGGTCATTCCGGGCGGCCGTGCGCCTGAATATCTGCGCCTGGAAGCCTCTGTCATTGACGCGGTAAAACACTTCATGAGCACGGAGAAGCCGGTAGCGGCCATTTGCCATGGCGCGCAGATCCTAACAGCGGCAAAGGTTATCGAAGGCCGTACGGTGTCTGCGTACCCGGCCTGTCGCCCTGAAGTCGAGCTTGCTGGTGCGACATATGCTGACATCGCGATTGACGGCGCGATCACCGATGGCAATCTGGTGACAGCACCTGCCTGGCCTGCTCACCCTGCCTGGATGGCGCAGTTTCACGCTGTCCTGAGCGGTGCAGCTGCTGGCGCGCTAGCAGCCTGATACCTCGAGAGACTTGCCGAACCTGCCGAAATGCGCTTTCCCGCTTGTAAAAGCTCGTCAGGTGTCCGGTCCCCTGCCTAGGAATATGAATGCTCGGGCAGGGGCTTTTTTTGAAAGGCAGTCCCCACTACCTTGGATTTAACAGCCGCAGCGGAGACCTACATGTGCAAACTGTTCATCGACGCCGATTCAAAGCTTTGGGAAAGCACCACAAAATCCTTGCGAATTGACGGGATGGTGACGTCGGTGCGGCTGGAGACCTTTTTCTGGAATGTGCTTGATGAAATCGCCGGGCGCGACGGCATGAATGTTGTCCAGCTTATCACCAGGCTTCACAACGAGAGCATTGATGCCGGGCATGATCTTGGCAACTTCACCAGTTTCTTGCGTGTTTGCTGTGGGCGGTATCTTGCCTTGCAGTTGTCAGGTGATATTCCTGCCGACAAACGCCTGCCTATTGCGGGTCTTGATGCGGACGGAATTCTGGACGCTGAAGAAAACCGGGTCCACTGAGTTAGGACTTAGCGGATACGAGAAACAATCTCATCAGCGATAGCAAGGGATGCGGTCAGGCCCGGGGATTCGATGCCGTAAAGGGCGACTAGGCCCGGTTTGCCGTGTATTTCCGGACCGTCGATTTTAAAATCTGCAGCGGGATCTCCGGGACCTGCGATTTTGGGACGAATACCTGAATAGTCCGGAACCAGCGCACCGTCGGGCAAGTCCGGCCAATAGGTGCGGATCGCAGCTTCGAACTTGTCGCCGCGAGCCGGATCAACTTCATGGTCGAAGCCATCGACCCATTCCACATCCGGTCCAAACCGTGCTTGATGCTGCAGGTCCAATGTCAGATGTATACCAAGACCGCCAGGTTCCGGCACCGGATAGACCAAGGTGGAGAAGGGCGCTTTTCCCTGAAGTTTGAAATAGTTGCCTTTGGCCATATAGCGCTTTGGCGGGTTGGTATTGGCAATTCCACTCGCAAGGCCAGTAGCACTATGCCCAGCCGAAATGATCAGCTCCTTGCAGGTGATCACATAGGCGTCGTCATCCGCAGATGCCACTTCAACAGCGAAGCCACCACCGGCCAGAGTTTCATTTTTTTTGACGCGAGTGTTCAGGACTACCTGACCACCACATGCTTCCAGCCCGCCCTGAAGCGCCAACATGAAACCATGGCTGTCGATGATGCCTGTGGACGGAGAATAAAGTGCTCCGACACATCCCAAGGCAGGTTCTCTGCGCTTCAGTGCCTGTTCGTCAATAAACGTCAGATCTGCCACGCCATTGGCGGCAGCTTTTTGCCGAATGGTTTCAAGTTCATTCAGCTGGGCGGAATTGCAGGCAACGATAAGCTTTCCGGTCTGTTCATAGCCAACACCGTTTTCCTGGCAGAAAGCATAGATCTGCTTCTTGCCCTTAACACAGAGTTGGGCTTTCAGGCTTCCGGCTGGATAATAAATCCCGGCATGAATGACTTCGGAATTACGGGAACTGGTTTCCGAGCCGATCAGATTATGCTGCTCCAGCACCATGACTTGGCGGCCAGACAGAGCCAACGCACGGGCGGTGGCCAGTCCGATGACCCCAGCACCGATGACGAGCGTTTCGATGTCATGCATTGGCAGGCGACCTCAAGTGAGGATGTCATCCCGGGATGGAAATCCAAAACACCCGGGATGACTTTGGTCAGTATGAGAGCTTAGCTCCACCAATTGTTCGGCTCAAAAGAGCCTGCTGCGTCTTCGATGACCTGGCCTAGCTGGAACAGTGTGCTTTCGTCAAACGGCTTGCCGATGAGCTGCAGGCCAAGCGGCAGGCCGTCCTTGTCGAGACCAGCTGGAACCGCGATGCCTGGAAGACCCGCCATGTTGACCGTCACTGTGAAGATATCATTCAGATACATCTTGACCGGATCGGAATGGAGGTCCTGATCGGCAACACCAAAGGCTGCGGACGGTGTCGCTGGTGTCAGGATAGCGTCAACACCATTTTGCCAGGCTAGATCAAAGTCACGCTTGATCAGCGTACGGACCTTCTGGGCTTTCAGGTAGTAGGCGTCGTAATAACCGGCTGATAGCACGTAGGTGCCAATCAGTATGCGGCGTTGGACTTCGTCACCAAAACCTTCAGCACGTGTGTTTTCGTACATCTCGACGATGTCTTTGCCCGGAACACGCAAACCATAACGAACACCGTCATAACGAGCGAGGTTTGAAGAAGCTTCTGCGGGAGCCACGATGTAGTAGGCCGGCAAGGCGTATTTGGTGTGTGGCATGGCAATGTCGACGATTTCCGCGCCGGCTGCCTTAAGCCACTCGATACCTTTCTGCCATAGTTCGTCGATTTCACCCGGCATGCCGTCGAGGCGGTATTCAGCCGGTATGCCGATTTTCAAGCCTTTAACGGATTTTCCGATGGCAGCTTCGTAATCCGGCACTTCAATATCGACCGATGTGGTGTCTTTCGGATCGACAGACGCCATGGACCTCAGAAGGATCGCGCTATCACGAACGGTATGGGCAATCGGACCTGCCTGATCGAGCGACGAGGCAAAGGCAACTGTGCCCCAGCGCGAACAACGGCCATAGGTTGGCTTGATGCCGACGGTGCCGGTGAAGGCTGCAGGCTGGCGAATGGACCCGCCCGTATCGGTCGCGGTTGCGCCCATGCACATGCGGCTGGCAACAGCAGTAGCAGAACCACCCGAAGATCCGCCCGGTACCAGATCTTGATTGGAGCCGTTTTTGCGCCACGGGTTGATCACGTCGCCGTAGTAGGATGTTTCGTTTGAGGAGCCCATCGCGAACTCATCCATGTTCAACTTGCCGAGCATGACAGCGCCGTCAGCCCAAAGGTTGGCTGTAACGGTGGATTCATAAGCCGGTTTGAAACCGTCCAGAATGTGGCTGCAGGCCTGTGTGTGAACACCTTCCGTGGCAAACAGATCCTTGATGCCGAGCGGAATACCTTCCAGTGGGCCTGCTTCATTCTTGGCGATTTTTTCGTCAGATGCCTTGGCCATCTCACGTGCCTTGTCTGCGGTAACCGCGACATAAGCGTTGAGCGCCTTGTTGCCTTTTTCAATGTTGCCGAGAAAGGCATTGGTCAGCTCAAGGGACGTATAGTCCTTGTTCTTGAGTCCTTCGCGGGCGTCTGCGATTGTCAGTTTTGTGAGGTCAGTCATGATTTGATCTCTTATGCAGCTGCAAGTGTCTTGCGATAGAAAACGGAATATTTGCTGTTGGGGTAATCGAGAACAGGGCCACAGGGTTCGAACCCGGATCCAGAATAAAGACGTTTGGCCGCCTCGTAATTGTAGCCGGTTTCCAGAACCAGTTCGTGGCAACCTTCAGACTTTGCCATATCAACAATTTCATCGAGAATTAGCCGAGACAGACCCTGCCCCTGAAAGGCCGGCCGGGTATAGAAACGCTTCAGTTCCGCAACACCGTCGCCGTGCCGGTAGAGGGCGCCGCAGGCTGCCGCCTGTCCGTCTATCCGGGCAACCAACAAGGTTGTTTCAGGACTAGTCATTTCCTCGACGCTCATGCTGAAATTGGCTTCTTCCGGAGTAAGCGAACGCAAAACTGCATTCAGCTCCCGGACCATTTCCCGCATGTCTTCAGTCAGAGGGGGTTCGATCGAAATTGTTGCTGTGCTCGATGACACCTGGTCGTACCCTCATTCGACAACCTTCGGCACCATGAAGAAATTATCTTCAGAGGCCGGAGCGTTTTTGGTGATGTCGTTGGACTTGTTGCCGTCGGTGACACCGTCCGCACGTTTCTTCATGGTCTGCTCAACCACGGAAGTCATTGGCTCTACGCCGTCGATATTGACCTCATCAAGCTGTTCGACGAAACCGAGGATCGTGTTGAGTTCGCCGGTCATGCGGGTGGCGTCTTCTTCGCTCACCTTGATGCGCGCCAGATGCGCGACACGCTTCACTGTTTGTGTGTCTACGGACATGGAGTTTCCTTGTGTCTCGTGGGTGCCAATCGCGATGCGCTTCGGCAGATGATTTTCTTGAGAACTTAAATGCAGAATTTGGTCGCCCGGAGCAAGCTCGGAGGCTTGCAATAAGTACCTTCGAACACTATTACGGTACCAGGAGTAACCGTAATGAGATTTGAAATGCAAAACCCTGAAGAAACAAACAAACCGTTGCCTATGGCGGCAATTGTTTATCTGGCCTTTGAACCAGCCTGGCTAGCCTTGTCGCGGAAGGAACGGGGTGTATACGCCGAAGGGATTGGCGCAATTCTCGTCAATCACCCGAAGGTGACATTTGAGTGGTTCGATGCCGATGCGTTGGCTGGCGGGTATTCGGATTTCGCAATCTGCCGATTTTCGGACATGCGCGCCTATCACCATCTTTGGGAAGATCTGCGGGACACAGAGGTATTCTCAAAACCCCTTGCCCGTATCACGACCGTAACGATCGGTATCGAAAACGGGTTTCAGGACTATGAGGCCGCAATAAGTGAGAAAAACAATGCCTGATACCGCATCCAATGGAGCTGGGCGCCCAAAGGAAAGTCGAGTGACGTCCGCGCTTCTGGAGGCTGTTCTTGAAGAACTTGCTGCAAACGGCTTTGAAGGGGCGACGATTGCTGCGATTGCAGCACGAGCAACTACCAGCAAGCAGGCCGTCTACCGTCGGTACGCGGACAAGGCCGAACTTGTTGCTGCTGCGGTCAGGCATACTCTGGATCAGGTGAACCCGGCACCGCCTCAGCGCGCGAGTGTCGCCGAAGACTTGCGTCTATGCCTGAAAAATACAGTTGATGCCTTGCAGCAGACGCCTCTTGGAGGCGCCATACGGGTGCTGGCGCCATACCGCCAGCACCCAGCGCTTAAAAGCACGCTGGATGACCTGGAAGCAAACCGGCGCTTGGTTCTGCGGCAAATTTTTATCGCAACACCGTTTGAAAGTGACATGGAAATCCGGATCGATCTGTTGCTGGGTCTGATCTATTTCCGGCTTCTGATCCGGGACATAAAGATCACACCTGAGGATATAGAAACTGCCATTTACCTGGTGCTTGGTCTTGTAGCGCCGCGTGATCCGGCAAGTTCGAACAGTTTGCCAGGCGTGTGAGTTTTGCACCGATCACAGTTTCCTCCCACATCGCTGGCGCGTCTGTGATCAACGGTGATTGGTCTTTTTTGCCTTTGAGGCACATTTTCACACCAGCGCGGTGCAAATATGTGCCGCAGTCATTAACGCCTTCTCTTAGCCCTTACGGAGACGTCCATGCCGCTCTACACTTCGAAATCCGTTCTTCTTGGTCTGACTGCCCTGTTTTCTGCTGCTGCATTTACGGCAAACGCGGATGAGATCACCACGTTCACTAAAGGCGGAGCTGCCATTGGAGGTACTGACCCGGTAGCCTATTTCACCATGGGAAAACCTGTTGCCGGTTCAGACAAGTTCACCGCGCAATATGATGATGTCACCTGGAAGTTTTCTTCTGCCGAGAACCGGGACAAGTTCCTGGCTGATCCGGTGAAATACGCCCCGCAATATGGTGGTTTCTGTGCTTTTGGAACAGCCATGGGCTTCAAGGTGCCTGTTGTTCCCGAGGCTTGGTCAATCGTCGACGGCAAGCTGTATCTGAATAACTCGACAGCTGTTCAAAGCCGCTTTGAGCAGGACGTTCCTGGGCATATTACAAATGCGACGCTCAACTGGGAAATCATCAAGGACACAAAACCGGAAGATCTGAAAGAACCGATCATTCGGAACTGATTTCTATACTTGATTTCCGAGCTTGGAGTGACCCGCCATTGGCGGGTCTTTTCGTTAAAGGGCAGATAAAGCGGAGTTGGAACAAACAGGACTTTTCAATCCAAAATTACGCTGATAATACATGAGTATTGTATTCAGCATTAAATGGAGTGCTCATGCCAGCTGCGCCAAAGCGTGTTCCGCGGTTTCTGACAGTAAAGTCCGCCCGGTATCTCAGCAAACATATGATCAGGGTGACATTCGCAGGCCCCGAGCTGGATGGCTTTCCTGTCAATCAGGAAGGTGCCAATTGCAAACTGGTTCTGCCAAGGGGTGGCGAAACACGCGAAAATTTCGAAGCACATTTCAAGTCCGAGGGCCAACAGGAAAGGATGCACCCGGTCAGAACATATACTGTTCGCTCTTATCGCGAGGAGACCCGCGAGCTTGATATTGATTTCGTGGCGCACGGTGACCAGGGTCCTGCGACACTCTGGGCGCAACAGGCGGAAACAGGATCCTTTCTTGGCTTCATGGGTCCGAGTCAAAAGAAAATCAAAGACTATTATGCCGACTGGTATCTGGTGGCCGCTGACCTTTCGGCGATGCCGATTGCCGAGGCAACCCTGGAAGCAATGCCGAAAGATGCGCGCGGGGTAGCGCTCTTCGAAGTTCCGGATTTTGCTGATGTTCGCGAGGTATCGGTACCTGATGGGATAGATGTTCACTGGCTGGTTCATTCAGACCCGCACACACCGTCGACCAGCCAGATTGATTTTATCACGTCGATGGACTGGCCTGCAGGTGTCGTTCAGACGTGCATTGCCGGTGAAAGTTCGGTCATCCGAACTCTGCGCCACTACCTTCATAACGAGCGGAAACTTCCAAAATCTGACGTGTACATTTCCGGCTATTGGAAGATCGGACTTGTCGAGGATGAGCACCAGAAAATGAAGCGTGCTGAAGCGGCTTAGCGACAATACGTCTTATCATCCGACTCTTAACCAAAAGGGTGGTTACCGGCTGGCAGTTGCCAGAGCTGCACCGAAACTGACAAACAGCCCGCCCGTAATACGGCGCACAAGGCGCATGCGTGAAGTCGATGCTACGAGACGGCGTAGCCGGTCTCCAGCGATCGCGATTGCAGCGTGGTTTGCGAAACACAAAATCGCGTAGGTGAGGGACAGGATCAATGTCAGCTTCAGATCAAATCCAGAGCCTTGCATGAATTGCGGAAACAGCGCGGTGATCACGAGAATCGCCTTCGGGTTTGTAATCGATACCAGAAGAGCTTGGGAAAACAGGGCGCGATGACTTTTGCGTTTGGCCAGGCAGCCGTCCAACGAATTGAAACTGGATTTATCGCGCCAGATTTTGATGCCCAGATAGATCAGGTAAGCAGCCCCAGCAAATTTCAGAATTGTGAACGCCAACGCAGAGGTCGACATGATCGCACCAAAGCCGAATGCAACGGCAAATCCGATCAGAACCAGACCGGTAGCATTTCCGCTTGCTGATGCGAGCGTGGCGTTACGTCCAAAGCGCAACGTATTGCTGATCGCAAGCAGTACACCAGGTCCCGGGCTGATTGCAGGGATCAGGGAAACCGCTACAAACAGCAGCCAGCTTTCAAGAGACATTCACACTTCTCCTAATGCATGTCTGTACCGACGCACGGATTCTGCCATGCCGTACATCAGCGCATCGGCTGTCAGACCGTGACCGATGGACATTTCACGGATGAATGGCGCGCGTTTGATGAGGGCAGGGATGTTGTCGACAGTCAGGTCGTGACCGGCATTGACACCTAAGCCGTGTGCTTGAGCTGCTTCCGCTGTGGCAACGATCTTGTCCAGTTCTCGGTCGGCCCGTGCCGGGTCGTCAAAACAAGCACCATAGGGACCAGTATAGACTTCGATGCGTTCAGCACCGAGGCGGGCCGCGTGTTCAGGTGCGGTAGGATCAGGATCGCAGAACAGCGAAACGGCAATTGCCCACTCCTTTGACGCGGCAATTGCCGTTTCCAGTGCTCCAGTGTCGTTAGAAAAATTCCAGCCATGATCAGAGGTCGTCTGGTCCGGATCATCAGGTACAAAGAGCACCTGGTCGGGGCGGGTTTCCTCAACCAGTTTCATGAAGTCCGGGGTTGGATACCCTTCGAGGCAGAGTTCCTTGTTGGCGTAACGATCTTCGATCAACTCGGCGAGTTCAAAACAGTCGGTGCGCCTGATGTGACGCTCGTCCGGACGCGGATGAACCGTAATACCTTTGGCGCCTGCATCCATCGCGATCGCCGCCATGCCGGTTACACTTGGCCACGGCAGATCGCGCCGGTTGCGCAGCATGGCAATGGCATTGACGTTGACTGACAGGCGCGAGAGCGAAGACATGGTTCAAGTTCCGGGCAAAGTGGTTGCGAGATCACCTGAAGAGGTTGGGATTCGACCAAAAGATTGTTGCAAAAGCCATTGAAGTCAAACGGGATATTGTCTCTAAAGACAATGTTTCTGGCTTGAAGATCCTGTTCGGGACACAAATAGAGATCCCGGCAATCAGCCGGAGTTTGCAGCAACAGTGTCTCTAAAGTCTCAGACCCGGTTCAACAGCCGTGCCCGAATTGTGTTTGGTAAGCTGCGGATTTCTTCCAGGATCTTGACCGGATCCTGGACCGGGCTGTCTACATCCATGACCACGTAACCGATGTCCTGATGGGACTGCATAAACTGGGCGTGGATGTTCAGATCGTGCCGGGTGAAGAGGTCGTTGAGTGTCCGCATGGCGCCAGGCGCATTGTGGTGGACCTGTATGAAACGGGTCGCTTCGGTGCCTTTCGGAAGTTGCACCTGCGGGAAAGAGACAGATCCGATCGTCGAGCCGACATCAGAGTATTCTACCAACCGTTTGGAAACTTCTTCGCCGATCCGGTCCTGGGCTTCTTCGGTGGACCCGCCGACATGCGGGGTCAGGATGACATTGTCGAGGCCACGCAGCGGGGAGACAAATTCATCCTTGTTGGATTTCGGCTCAACCGGGAATACGTCAATCGCTGCACCAGCCAGATGACCAGACTTCAGAGCTGCGGCGAGAGCATCGATGTCTATGACTTTACCGCGGGCATTGTTGACCAGGAAAGCGCCCTTTTTCATCTTGGCGATCTGATCTGCGCCAAACATGTTCTGGGTTTCTGGAGTGTCCGGGACATGCAGGGAAACGGCGTCGGATTCTGCCAGAAGCGCATCCAGGCTTTCAGCTGGCATGACGTTGCCGTGCTGCAGCTTGTCGACCAGATCGTAATAGATTACCCGCAAACCCATGGCTTCGGCGATATTAGCCAGCTGGGTTCCGATGTTGCCGTAACCGATAATACCGAGCGTTTTACCGCGCGCTTCGTGCGATCCGACGGCTGTCTTCATCCACTTGCCGTCATGGGCCGCAGTGGACTTCGGGAACACGCCGCGCATCAGCATGATGATTTCGGCAATTGTCAGTTCTGCCACAGAACGCGTGTTTGAAAACGGTGCGTTGAAGACCGGAATTCCGCGATTGATCGCTGCATCCAGATCCACCTGATTGGTGCCGACGGAAAAACAGCCAACGGTTACCAGTGATTTCGCGGCGTCCAGAACTTCTTCCGTGACCTGTGTCCGAGAGCGGATGCCAAGGATCTGTACACCCTGCAGCTTTTCAATCAGGGCTTCTTTTTCCAGGGCACCGGGAAGAACTTCCACGTTGCTGTAGCCGTTCTTTTCCAGCACCGCGTGCGCGGTCGGCGAAATGCCTTCCAGCAGCAGCCAGCGGATCTGGTTTTTGGGACGGGAGAGGCCGGTCATCATGGGCAGGGTCTTTTTGTACAGGAGTGTCACATGCGCTGAAAACAGCGCGGAACGCTGCTGTCGTATACGCGCTTAGGTGCAGTGCGGCAAGGGGCAGGAGACCTGCTGTTGGCCAGTTTTCGGCCATTGCACAAGATGTATTTACGTCTTGGCAGATCGGAAATCCTGTAAACGGACCCATGCAGCCTTTAGGTCAGCCTCCGGATAGCCAAACCCCATGTCTGAGGTCATGAAATCTTGAAAGGCTTCAAAGGTTTCTATTTGGCGTTCATCGGTAATGCCGTTTGAGACAAATCTGGCGCGGCCATCCTGAAAACTAATCCAGCCATCGTCTGTTCTGCGGTAGGCTTTAAGGCTGTTGGCGAACGGTTCTTTGTTCCAGGTCGCGCAGAGATAGGTTGCAGATTGGATGTCGCCTGCTTTTACCGGGACCCGGTCAAATCCGTAAAGCGGATACCAGCCGTCCCGGGAAAGACGTTCCAGAACTTCTTCTCCCTCAGCTTCATCCTGCCGTATTCGGTACTCCTGGCCTGCAATCGTCTGTGACTGGTTTGATCCCAACTTGACCGGTTCCACTGGTGCTTGCCCGCCAAAACCGGTGTCTGCCAACCACTCTTCGTCATCAACTGTGACAATAAAGGCCATATGGGTTCTGGCTCCGCCACGCTCCGCACCCATGCGCACACGAGCCATAACTGTTTGGGTTACGTAGCCGAGTGCGCTCAGGGCCAATCCGAAGAGAGTATTCAATTCGAAACAGAAACCACCACATTTTTTAAGGACGAGTTTTTGCCAGACATCAACTGGTTCAACACCGGGAACCCGGCCCAGAAACGGGAACATGCTTTCGAATGGGATCGCAGCAATTTGAGCAGCCTGGATTTGCCGGAAGTCTGGCAGGCCATTCGATTTGTCTGATAGATCGATCCGCTGCAGGTAGGTATCCAGATTGAAAGGCATGAAAATCCAGGGAAATGAAAAAGACCTGCCGGATGTAATCACGGCAGGTTCATATTTCAAAGTCAGAGTTCAAAACTCCAGATACCTAAAGTCCTTCAGCGCCCCTTTGCACTGCAGCGACGCCTGTTCGGGAAACTTCGACCAGACCGAGCGGCTTCATGATGGCGATGAACTGTTCGATCTTGGAAGACCGGCCAGTGATCTCAAAGACAAAATGTTCCGTCGTCGCGTCGATCACGGTTGCCTTGAAAGCATCGCCGAGGCGCAGTGCTTCGAGGCGCATATCACCGCCGCCAGCGACTTTTACCAGCGCCAGCTCGCGTTCCAACGGTTTTTCCTGATTCAGTCTGCGGGCGCGGACCGTCAGGTCTGTCACCCGGTGCACCGGAACCAGGCGGTCCAGCTGATGGCGGATCTGCTCGATGATCATTGGCGTACCAGTGGTCACGATGGTGATCCGGGACAGATGTTTCTCGTGCTCGGTTTCCGACACCGTCAGGCTGTCGATGTTGTAGCCCCGGCCTGAGAAGAGACCGATCACACGGGCAAGGACACCCGGCTCGTTGTCAACGAGCAGAGACAGGGTGTGAGTTTCGATGTCATTGCTGACTTCGGCCAGAAAATAGGCAGAAGGAGCGTCAACGTTCTGTGCGTTCATTTCTAATGTTCCTTGTGCCTGACCTTAAACGAGGGACTTGCCTTCAGCGGAGATCGCATTGGCGAGCGCTTCGTCATTGACTTCATCGGACAACAGCATTTCGTTATGCGCCTTGCCTGACGGGATCATTGGCAAACAGTTTGCAAGATTGGCAACGCGGCAATCAAACAGGACCGGCTTGTCGACAGCGATCATTTCCTCGATCGCGCCATCCAGATCGCCCGGCTTTTCCACGCGGAACCCGACACCGCCGTAAGCTTCTGCCAATTTGACGAAATCCGGCAGGCTTTCGGTATAGGAGTGGGACAGGCGGTTGCCATGCAGCAGCTGCTGCCACTGGCGAACCATGCCCATATATTGATTGTTCAGGATAAAGACCTTGACCGGCAGGCCGAACTGAACGGCAGTCGACATTTCCTGAATGTTCATCAGGATCGAGGCATCTCCGGCAATATCAACACACAGCGCATCACGGTGCGCGGCCTGTGCGCCAATCGCAGCAGGCAGGCCATACCCCATCGTGCCGAGACCGCCGGAGGTCAGCCAGTGGTTAGGTTCTTCAAAGCCATAGAACTGCGCTGCCCACATCTGGTGCTGACCAACTTCCGTGGAGATGTAAGTCTCGCGGTTCTTGGTCAGTTCATACAGTCGCTGGATCGCATATTGCGGCATGATGACATTGTCGTTCGGCTTGTAGGCGAGCGAGTTGCGGGCGCGCCAGACATCGATCTCGCCCCACCAGCTTTTCATTGCCGCAGCATCTGCTTTCATCGAAGACGTCCGCCAGATACGAACCATATCTTCCAGGATGTGGCCAACATCACCAATGATCGGCAGGTCGACATTGATCGTCTTGTTGATTGAGGACGGATCGATGTCGATATGAATCTTCTTAGAGTTAGGCGAGAACGCATCCGTGCGGCCGGTGATCCGGTCGTCAAATCGGGCGCCAATACAAACCATCAGATCGCAATCATGCATGGTCATGTTGGCTTCATATGTGCCGTGCATGCCGAGCATGCCGAGCCAATTGTCGCCGGAGGCCGGGTAGGCGCCAAGACCCATAAGAGTTGATGTGACCGGGAAACCGGTCAGGGATGCCAGTTCGCGCAGCAGCTGACACGCTTGAGGGCCGGAGTTGATGACACCGCCGCCGGTGTAAAGGATCGGTTTTTTGGCCGCAGCCATCATTTCCACGGCAGCGCGAATTGAATTCGCGTCGCCCTTGACCTGCGGACGGTAGCTTTTGTGGCTTGCGGCGGGGTTTGGTGTTGGGCCCTGATAGGTGCCGGTGGCGAACTGGACATCCTTTGGAATGTCGACAACAACCGGGCCCGGACGGCCTGAGGTCGCGACGTAGAATGCTTCATGCAGGACGCGCGCCAGATCATCAACATCACGAACCAGCCAATTGTGCTTGGTACACGGCCGTGTAATGCCAACAGTATCGCATTCCTGAAAGGCATCGTTGCCGATCAGATGTGTCGGGACCTGACCGGAAATACAGACCAGTGGAATGGAATCCAGCATGGCGTCTGTCAGCGCGGTGACCATGTTGGTCGCGCCGGGGCCAGATGTAACAAGGGCAACACCCGGTTTGCCGGTCGAACGGGCATACCCTTCAGCGGCATGGCCAGCGCCTTGCTCGTGGCGCACCAGAATGTGCTCGAGGCCTTCCTGCTGGATGATCTCGTCATAGATGGGAAGCACAGCACCGCCCGGGTAGCCAAAGATTGTATCAACTCCCTGGTCTTTCAGCGCCTGGATGACCATTTCGGCGCCGGTCATTTCCCGTGTCATTCTATTCGCGTCCTTGCATTTGGCCTGACAAAGCAGGCTTGGCTCTCAATTCGTTATCGATGTCTGTTTCCAGACATGCAACTTCAAAAGATCGGTTTGGAAAAGCGCAGTATCAGAAGGCGGGTACAAAAAAAGGCCCCTTGGGGAGCCTTGGTCGCGCGCCTTCTTTCCGAACGGGATTATCCCGCCAGGGCGCGCTTTCCTACCACCACTAGAATGAGCGACATCATCATGTCGTCCCGGTCCTTTGAAACTGCAGGTCTCGGTAGAAGACCATTTTAACTCGGAAATGCTTTGCGAAAACCCATCGCGCTGGCTTGCAGCTCAGGCCGTCATTTCCATCCGGCTTTGATGCAGTGCACCCTAGTGAGGCCGATTTGAGCGGTCAAGCCAAAAAATACATTTATTGCGTCAAAGATGCTCAATGTTTCTAAATGTTTCCGGCGTGTCTCATCAGCGAGCCATTTCAGAAATGGCGTGACCCTAAAGAAGCTGCGCCGTCTTTCCGGCCAACAGGTGAATCTACCAAAGCGGTACAGACGGGATTGCGCAGGAGGAGAGGGCGCTCTATATCTTGGCAATCAGATGGAACTGCAATGCGTTGCAGTTTGCCGTTACCGGGTGTGTAGCTCAGTTGGTAGAGCAGCTGACTCTTAATCAGCGGGTCTGGGGTTCGAGCCCCCACTCACCCACCATTATCTCATTGAAATAAAAAATCTTTTTTGAATAAGGTGCCAACTCCAATTTACGATCTTTTTTCGGGTTTACCATGGGGTGTGCCAGGAAAGAGCTTCTTCTTTTTGGTGCTGAATTACCTGTGCGATGAAAACATGCATGAAGGAACGGTCCAATAGGTTGTGCCACACAAACATCCGGTCGAGTTCGTGAGTGTGGTTGGCCCTGGCATCATAGATTATGAGGAGCTGCTTTCTGGTGTATGCCTACAACTATTACGGTATGTTTTGGGTTGCCGTGTATTGAAAAAATTGTACTAACTTCGTGTATGGATAACGTCAAAAATACAATTCAATTAGTTAATGACGCTGCGAGAGAAGCCGTGGATCCCATGCGTGGTTTCTCTTACCAAATGTTGCGTAGTATCGAAGCTTGGTTAGAGCTTGAAGATGGGCAATTCTTGTTTTTGGAGGGGGCTGAGGATCTCGATCGCTTGGATCCTTCCACAGCGCTTGTTGAACAAATCAAGGATACTGCTGGTTCAGGAAACATCACTCTCAATAGCTCTAATACCATAACAGCGATAAGCAACTACTGGGAGCATTGCGAGCGGAATCCTGAAAGGAAAATCAGTTTTCGTTATCTGACAACTTCGAGTGTCGGTCAGGAAAGAACGGATAAACTGGTACTTTCTGAGCCTGGTATCACCACATGGCAGGCAATACGAAAAGCTCCATCTGATACCGGCTCTGAAAGGAGTGCCGGTTTGATCCAAAAGTTTCTTGCTACACGTGAAGAGCTTCCTTCAACGATGCGAAGCTGGCTTCGCGAAGCATCTACACAAAGTTTCATTACCAAGGTCGTTGTTCCAATTGAATGGGTAACTGATCAACCAGGGGCGGACATCCTTCTGGAGCGAATACAATCTAGGCTGATCGAACTAGGAGAAACTAGAGGAGTGGATTCCTTTAGCGCGGTAAACGCTCTTGGCGAATTACACGTTCGAGCATGGAAAAACGCGACAGACAAAAACCGCGGCCCATTGACAAGAGGAGAATTTGTTCAGGTACTCGAGTCGAAAGGCATGGTGCCAATTCAAAAGGCTCAGCTACTGAGCCTTTTGGGTCAGGTTCAGGCAGCCCCTTCTGAGAGATCTGGACTTGCACAAGTTAGTCGACTGATATCCAAAATTCCTCGATTGCCGAAACGTCCTTTTTCTCGCCCATCGCTGGAGCGCGCAATCTCAGAGGCTGTTGATCGGGGGACTGTCTTGATTCACGGGTCGACAGGTATGGGGAAAACTATTCTAGCAGCTAAGGCGGTTATGGGCAGAACAAGGGTCGGATGGGTAGACTTTCGTGATCTCCCAACTAACGCAGTTACTTCGAAGTTAGCTGAACTTTCTGTCCATATTGAACAACTAAATAAACCTTGTACATTTGTCCTAGACGACATTGAGGTTGGCGACGACCCTCGGGCGCTGTCTGTATCGCTTGATAGGCTTTTTACGGCTGCGGAAGCTACTAGCTGTTCTTTTTTGTTTGTCGCTGGTCAACGGTTGCCTCCTAGATTGGCTAATAAAGTTGATTTATCGCCAGATCGCATATTCGAAGCTCCTAAATTCACTATCGATGATGTCTGTAACTATCTGACCGATGTGGGATACTCCGCTGATCAATCCAACGATTGGGCAAGAATAATTGTTGCATCAACTAGCGGACATCCGCAGCTTGTGGATGCCCGTATTGAATCGTTGAGGCAGAACAATTGGCCATCTCCGTCCATCGAAGGCTTCTTTGATTTACCTTCTGAAGTCGTGGACGTTCGTGTCGAAGCTCGACATATGGTTTCAAATCTCCCGGCTGAACAGAGGGAACTGCTTTGCCGAACAAGTTTGATAGACGGACGTATTTCAAGACTTCGCTTGATTGCTATTGGAAAAATAGAACCCGGCATTGCTAGTCCTGGAAACTTAATTGACCGCCTAACGGGTCCGTGGTTGGAGCCAACAGACAACTCCGATGTACGGATGTCACCTTTATTGCGTGGGCTAGCCGAAAAAGTTCATGGTCAAAAATGGTGTGAGGACATGCACGGCCATATAGCTTGGGCATGGCTTGAAGAAAAATCTCTGAATTCGGCAGACGTTTCCCGGATAGTTTTGCATTGTGTTTTAGGAAGAAAAGCTGACCCGCTCCTAGTTGTACTTCCGAGCCTCTTTGATGCACCAAAGGAAATTTGGCAACAAATAGGTGAGACCTTGGGTATCATATCGTTCATTGGTATTGGCAAAGATTTAGAGCAACCATTTGATACCCACAACGAAATAACTGCTTTGCGCGTAATTCAACTACATATTGCCTCTGCAACCAGTGAAGCTAAAGTAAATGATATAATAAGTCAGTTTATTGTCGAATTTGATGCGCGATTATCTGACGGCATAAATCAGCGTGTTTTGGATTTTATTTTTCTTTGGCGTGTATTTACATTGGAAAGTCACAAATTTGATGTCCAGACGCTATTCAGTCTTGAACTTCGTTTCATGCGACTAGCTCTGGCTATTCGAGGTCAGTTGGGTGCTTTCGGTCGGGAAGGAATCAATATTGCAGAAAAGTGGCAGGAGATAGGAGTTATTATTTCATCTGCCCAGGCCAAAACGCTTGTCAACATAGATGGATTTGAAAATTATTTGAACCTTACTGCGTCTCTTGTCAATGATGAAGCTATTTTATTAATTCCCAAGCAATTTGAGGAGTTTGATGTAGCGAGTCATATCCTTAACCAAATGTGGTTGAGCGAGATCCGAAAAGATAATCCTAATTGGAGCCATTTTGTCGCGATATTAATACGAGCAATTGCATTCACGATTGACTTAGGGGCAACAGACTTTGCCAGATCAGCAGCAGCAGCTGTTGTTCGTGTGATTGATGAAAACATGAACGATCCTTTATCGGCATTGGATTTCGCAGAAAAGTTGCAAAATAACGTCTCTAATCATCCCTTAGTCTTGGCCTCAATAGCTAAAGTTAAGCGAAAGAACGGTCAGCTTTCTGATGCAGTGGAGATTTACGAACAGATCTTACCTTGCTCCGGTGTGGCAAAGTCTTCATTGCCTGAAATTTTCCGTGAGGCAGCAATCGCTTATGCGAGGGATCAAAACTGGTCACGGTCAGCTGAACTCTTTGGTGAAGCGCTCGAATGCCAAGAGGAAAACGCTCCAATTGAAATTTTGATAGGTCTTAGATTTGATTTAGGTCTTGCAAAGCATAAGTCTGGTGATGCAGAAGGTTCGGTAAAGGAATTTTCAAAGGCGCTGAATTACCTGATTGATATCGATAGTAAACCTCTAGAAGAACCGTTGCTGTCAATTCGCCAGTTAGGGTCACATGCGATAAAAATTGTCCTATGTGAACTCAAATCTGAGTCTCTTGAAGGCTTGGCTGACGCAAAGTCTTTTATTGGTCAGCCAAGTTCCTATAATCCCGTCAATTGGGATCAGCAGCCTTCGGCTTCAACAGCTTTAGTAGTTCATCAGCTGATTTCACTGGACCTTATGGTTTCAGCAGATCCTGAGTTTGCGCTGCGAAAGTCAGAGTGGGTCAAACATTCAAGAAACCCGCTAGCAATTTCAGGTAGTTGGGAAAACACAAATAAGCTTGCAGCGAAAACACTGAATTATGAGCAATTTATTGCCGAAACAGTTTTTGAGCTTTCTTATATATCACATCTTTACAAACAATACGAAGCGGGGGCACCTAACTTTGAAGTTTTGGATTTTGATCCACCCGAGCCTGTATTCTCAGATTTAAACAAAGACCTGTTTTATCACAGGGTATTTATTGCAGTTGTAAATCTGCTTGCCAGAAAAAAATTAAAATCGCTACCGCTGGAAAAATGGCATAACGACCTACCCAAGCATCAGAGCTACGATAGTCTTCGCAGTTTTTTCGAAGAAACAAAAGAGGTGCTGTTTGGTGAAGATGATCCTTGGACGAAGATTGTATCCCCAGGCGTTGTAGAGTGGCAGTCCCACGCCCTTGTTTCGATTGGAGCGCTTTTGAGGAACCGAACTCCTGCTCAAACAATAATAGCGCAGGCAATTTTTGCTCGATATCTCTATCAGAACAAAGTCTATGATTTTGTGGCTTTGCCGCTAGCGGATATTATCTCGGATGCTTGGGAGAAAATGTGTGATGTTCCTGCGCTGTTGGTGATGCCTAAGTATTCGGTACCTGAGATAAGGAATGCGATCTCTTCTTCAGAACTCGGTTGGCCGAGAATCAGGAGCGTATTAAACGCCGCGGTAAATGCTGTTCCGCCTTCAACTGCAAGACAAATAAAGGGACACATTGAAGCGTTGGATCATCAATTTTAATCTGGGCAATGAAACCTCGAATGATTTTTTTTCTAAGTTTTATTCGTTCCTATCGACTCCCCTAAAATCAATGACACCCGCCCCAAAGTCCAAGCTTACGCGGAATCGGATACCCATAACCTCAAATTCGTTTACGCTGGCCATTTGCCGGCCTGTTGCGCCGGACAGATAGCCGTGTTCAAGAGCAGGGAGCAGCGCTGGGTCTGCGAAGACATACCAGCTTTCGTCTTCAATGCGAGGTTCGACCAGCAGCTCTAGCCTGCTTGTAAACGGGTTCACATTATCTGTTGTCGCAGCGTAGATGGCTGCCAGTTGCTTTTCAGCGGCTGTTTCCAAGGCCGGGCCGACAAAAAGGTACCTTGGCTGCACATTGAGAAATGGCCGGTCCTTTTCACCGTTGTCCAATGCCCGTTGTGTCCGCATTGCAAGCCGGGCTTCCGATAGAGCGTTTTCCGAGAGGGGCGCAGGCGAAGCCGCCAGATTGTTATGGTCGGCATGAAACAGTGTCTTTCCGGTCTCTTCCAGGATCTGCAGGAATTGGAGCAACGGACAGCTCGAGTGGTTCCCAATCCGTGGCGAGCCGGACCGGCACTCCATCTTCGCGCTCGATTTCTTCTGCCTTGAGAATTCGGTATCCGACGCTCACGGCGAAGGGGTGGGGTCGAAAAAGAACCTACAGGGGGAGGGGTGCTGGCTCCGATCCTCAGGTGGAATCTTGAGAGCCTATGCCTGTAAACTGTGATCCTGCCCCGTACCAGAATATATAATGTGGTACCCGAATGGGTACTGGGCTGGAGCGTATCGGTGACCCAAGTTTCACTGTTCCCCCGCTGGAATGGGTTCCCGATCGGGAACTGGGGTGGGTACCCGATTGGGGACTGGCAATTCTATATTCTGCGATAACTGGATCCTTTGATTACAGACCTTTGAACGGCATGTTTTGCCCTCGTTTTAGCTTCTATTTTCGTCTTGATTTGACGCCATTCATTTGTTGGTTCGAGGTTTCCCGTAGCTGCGGTGAGACGGTACTTTGAAGCACGTCGGGCTTCACCATTTGCTCCTCGGCCCCAAACGGTCACTTCAAGGAAGCCGAGCTCTTCGAGCACGTGGAGCGCTTTTGAAATCCCTTTTCGACTAACGCCGTATCGGACAAAATTGTCATAGGTAACAATCAATTTGCCATTTTGAGTTCCGCCATGACTGAGATGTTCAAGTTCGATCCGATCGAGCACTCGCCTTTCAGTTATTCCAAGCGCTTGCCAGGCTGGAGATTCCAGCATCTCAAGCGTAATCGCCACAAATGGGCCGTCAATCTTCTGCTTTTTGAAACCGCTAGAGTTACGACCATTAGGAGGTGTTTTCCGCAGCTTGGGTGACACTAACATCTCAACTTGCCGTCCATGGAGGGACAGCGGCTTCGTCAATCGAAGCCACCTTCACATTTGGATTAAATGTTCCACTCTTCCGATGCGGCGGAGAGCAAGTTCATGACCTGTTTTTTAGCAAGTTTTTGGACATTCAGATCCTCGCCGAGACGGGCTTTCACCCAGTTCTCAGCGAGTTCACCCTCCCAATCTTCCCGCATAATTCTGGATGCGACTCCGAATGAACGCATGTATTCCAGATGCGCCTGAAGGCTGATCGAAAACCAAGTTGATACCAGTGGATTTTCGTCTTTCGCGTAGTCTGATGCACGAACAGCAAAGGCGAAACACTCCGCTTGGCTGATCAGATAGAGCTCATCAGTGCCGCGGATAAAAGCGTTTCCAAACTGCACGACAGGCGAAGCTGCATGGGCAGCAATAGCGCTGATGGTTTCCTCTGGTCGTATAAGTGAGCGAGCTAATTCATTTAGATCGAGGCGTCTAATTCCCTGACCGGGTGTGTCCGGTGTCAGAGACGACCTGTAAATAATCAACATGGGAACAGGATGGAAAGATGGCTGACATCGTCAACGCACAAATTACAGATGCGGTCACTCAGACCAATGTGAAGGTGGTGGCCGAAGCTCCGGCACAGGCGATTGCCAGCCTTTATCAGGTCGCCAGTCACGCATCCGGATTGTCTATTCAAAATGCAGTTCACAGCCAGCAGGCAATGAACCAGATCACGACAGCTGTCGTGTCCAAGGCCTGCCAATTGATCATGGACATCGGAGAGAGCAGTTAGGCTCAGGCGAAATCAACCCGAAGGTAGGGTAATATGTTTGGTGCGTGAAAGAGACTGGTAACAGGGAAAAAGTCATCCGGCGCGCAGGCTGCTGACGTTAGTAAGGCAGCGGATACAATTCCCGGGCTGTCCAGAAGCCGAAACGGGCAACTGAAACCGGGCAATGGAAGCAATGGTGGCGGAGCGATGGCGGACGACAAAAAAGGTCAGAAATCTGGATCAAAAACTGACGGATCGGCCGGTGCAAAAAAAAACGACTCGGGTTCAGAAAACTCGGTAACAAGAGACACTGCTACAGCGCCTTCCACGTCTGCTTTGAACCAGCAGGTTGTTCAGGCTGCAACATTTACTAATTTTGAAAACAAAGACTACGCTCCAACTATGGTCGCAACTCCGCCTGAACTGATGGTTGGACAAACGACAGGCCTCGCAGTTCAGGACGCGGAAAAATACATAAATGCCATCATGCAAATTGCAGTCGCCGCCCAGGCCGTTGCTATCAAAAAGGCTGCCGAGAATTCGGTAATGGAGGTGGTGGAGATCCCGCTTCTCATCGAGATCCAGAAGATGGTGAGTGATGCGGTGACCGTTTACGGAACCGTGAGCACAACCGCCGGAACGTCGTCCCAAACCATTATTTCTGATTTCAAATTAGGATAACCATTCAAAAACAGGAGGTCGATGTGACAAGACCCAACAGCAACCATGTCCAAGCACTTTGGCAGAAAGAATTCTTGCCGGATGTGAGGGCGTTTTTGGCCAATGTCGGTACTGACGATGATCCATCTGACTGCGCTGAGACACCTCGAAAAAGGGACCGTGGTTCGGTGCCGAACATCAATCCCGCGTCCAAACCGCAGATGTCGATACTCGAAGCTTTCGAGGAACTGGACCCCGACGAAAAACAAACAATTGTTGAGCATCTCAACCAAATAGTCGGGCGAAAGTCATGACAAAAGCATTGGAACAGGCTTGCCTGGAGCTCGACGTGCTTGTTGAACAGAAACTGTCAATGTGGATTGAAGATGTCGCTGTTCAGCGGGAAACAAACGCTATTACCCGAGTTCACGCGGACTATCTCAGCAAGGTCACACAGTTGTTCCAGGCGAGATCGACCCTGGAAAAAACCGTCCAAACCCTATTGGTCCAGCCACAATCCGAGATTTTGGGACAGACGATCGAAGTGATCGAGCGTGGGGATTTCTCCTTAGGCAGTTCTTCTGTCAATCTCACCGTTCAGTGCTCGTGTTTGCCAATGCCTGCTGCCAAATGCTCCCAAGCTCATGATCGGCAGTCAGAAAGGTGCTCAAGAGGCGAAGATGAGGGGCGAGGAACCGTAAGGGACTGGAATCGTTCGATCATCAAAGAACCGTGTGAAGACCCTGAGCAATCGGGCCAGCGTTCGTGTGCGGAAATTGTCGGCACGTCCAAATCGCAAACTCAGGCGGAGGGACAAGATCCTGCAGATGAACCGGATTCCTCGGCCGAAATTCAGGATGTGACTGTGGTCAAAACGATCACAGTTGAAGATGAATTCATAACCGATCCAGTCACAGGTGCCGACGCCGAAATTCACATGGGAAAACTGCAAACAGAACGGAAGATAACAGGAGATCCGCGCGATGGCAGGAAAACCAAATCAACCCGGTCGAGCCGCCGCGGGTCAACAGGAAACGCAAAAGCCACAGAGAGCAAACCCTGAGGACACGGTGCCTGGGACTCCCCGACCAACAGAAGAAACCTCGAGTACCAAAGACCATGAAAGCGCTAAACAAAAGACCAAACATTCGATGTCAGATCAAAGTAGAAGCGCAACAGAACAGCAAAAAACCAGCAAAAACAGTGAGAAAGGAACGACAAGAACCAGTCCCGGCGATCCGGCCTCAGACACCATGAAGCAATTTCTGGAAAGTTGTCTGGAGACATCTACCCTTCAGACCGATTACCAATCGCTCTATCGGTCGTTGCCGACGGTTTTCGGAATCGCCTCGGAAATCCTGAAAAGGAAGGAAGCGGGGGACGCTGCGCTTGACGAAGGGGTTCAGGCTGTTGAGCGTATTCTTGGTGATGCACGAGATAAAGCCGAGAAGCTTTCCAAAGCAATGATTGCGCAGCAGGATGCACTCGATAAATTATTAAAAAACAGAGATTCATTGACAGATCTTTTGAAAGCCAGTCAACAAAAGGTCAAAGCGCAAACAGCTGGGTTTCCCAATCTGTCTCCAGCGGTAGCAACTCTTGCCGATCCGAAAATCGCTTATCAGCTCAATACGCTCATGGGAAATTTCAATTCAATGGTGTCCCGGGAAGTCGAACGCCAGTTAGGAGCGTTACGCGGTCAAGCCGAATAGGCACAGCGGCAGTCTCAACATTCACGGTAAGTAGATTACCCGAAAGTAATACCAGGTTCTCCATCATCCTGTCGTTGGGTGCGGGAAAGTGTACTCCGTTCAATTCACTTTGTTGGTAAAATTTTTAAATAAAATCAACAAGATATATCTCTTTTATTCACGCATTTAGGACGAGGGCGTCTTACCAGGTGCCTACTGCTGGACAAGATCCGGCTCAGCTCAAGGAGTATAACGAATGGCAGATCCCGTAACGGTGAACCCTATGGTCACGGATGCCGTGACCCAATCCAACGTCAAGGTGGTCGGAGAAGCTCCGGCAATCGCCATCAGCACGCTGTACCAGTCGATGGCGCATTCAACCGGTATTCTCTTCGAGAATGCGGTGGCAGCTCAACAGCAGCAAAATACTTTGGCGCAGGCAGCAGCAAACCAGGGTGTCATGCAGATTTACAGCATGGATACGATGGCAGGTGCCGGGGCGACCGAAAAGGTTGGCCAGACCGGTGTTGCCGACAACATGACCGGCCTTTTGAGCGTTCTGCAGGCGTTCAGCGGCGGTCGGTAACAAAAAGACCGATACGTAATCTTATGGCTCTGTTCCAGATTCTGGAACGGAGCCCTTGGTGTTTTTTGGTTGTGATGGGTAAAAAGCAATCATCAGTTGACACTGAGCCTGTTTGCAGGTGGTCAATTCGTTCACATGATTACTGTGAGTATCGGATTTCCGCCAGCTTTAACGACGACGAATGTTCACCTCCCATGTGCACATTCTCTTGAAATTCCTTATGAAAGTGCGACTTCGACCTGGCAAGAGCAAACCAGGATGGAACATGTCTCTTTAAAGGCAAGTCTTGATCAGCTGCGGGAATTGAACGCCAGCAGAACCCAAGCTGTGGAAACTGAGGAGAACCCGGACCAGTCCATCCTTGATATGCCCAAGGTGCTTAAAATGGCTGCCTTACACTTATTGAGCAGGGTTATGCCGGGTCCGAGAAACTGCGGACTTTTCAGATAGGGGCTTATCGCTGTATAGAGGGCGCCAATCAGGCTTCAGGGATTGATCCCGAGCCCAACGGCGTCTTCTAAGAAAAAGAACAAGCCCAATGAACGACTTTCTTGTTGCTGCACTTTACATGTTCTCACCGCTTGATGATTTCGAGGCGATGCGGGACCCGTTGAAAGCCTACTGCAAAGAACGTGATGTGCGGGGCAGCATCCTGCTGGCGTCCGAAGGGATCAATGGCACAATATGTGGTCCGGAAAAGGGTGTTCGTGAGGCATTGGCGCATTTGCGTTCAGACCCTCGTCTGGCTGGATTGACCCATAAAGAATCCTGGACCGACCGGCACGTTTTCAAGCGGATGAAAGTGCGCTTGAAACAGGAGATTGTCAGACTCGCGGTTGACGGTATGGATCCGAATGAGACGGTTGGTGAATACGTTAAACCGGAAGACTGGAACGATCTGATTTCCGACCCGAATGTCATCGTGATTGATACGCGCAATGACTACGAATTCGCCTTCGGAACGTTTGAGAATGCGGTCAATCCGAAGACGCAATCCTTCCGTGAATTTCCGGATTGGGTGGAAAGTCAGGAAAGTCTGAAAGAAAAACCAAAAGTTGCGATGTTCTGTACCGGTGGAATTCGCTGCGAAAAGGCGACAGCCTGGATGCTGAAAAACGGTTTTGACGACGTCTATCACCTCGAAGGCGGTATTCTGAATTATCTGGAAAAAGTGCCGGAAGACAAAAGCCTCTGGAAGGGCGAGTGTTTTGTGTTTGATGACCGGGTGTCTGTCGATCATCAGCTCCAGCCGCGTTGGGGCGAGTGGATTCCCGAGGAGGCCAAACACATCATCAACGAAGACACCGACTACGAAAAAAGCGCGCAACAAGACCCGGTGTCTGGTGTTGATGGATCTGTTTCTTAACGTTTGTTAACTTTTTCCTTTGGTCACTTGATTTTCTTCCTTAAAGTCATGGCGCGGAGCGACGTTCTGCTCCAGACCTTGGGGGAAGTGTCATGCGTATCAAGTCCAGGGGCGCGATTGCTGCGCTGTTGATCGTCCCGTTTCTTGGAAGTCCCGCATTTGCCGGTGGGCAGACGTTGTCCTGCTATGAACAGGCAGTGGTACCGGCCGTCTACAGCACTGTGCAAGAACGTGTGCTGGTGCAGAAAGCCAGCAGCTATATCGTCAAAAAACCTGCAGTTTACAGCTATCAGACACGCCGCGTTCTGGTGCAGCCTGAGCGGGTCACCTACCGAACCAGTCCTGCAGTTTATCAGACACAACATCGCAATGTTTTGGTGCAGAAGTCGAGTATCGGTTGGGAATACCGGATGATCAAGGGTCGCAAGATCCTGTGCAAGGTTAAACATCCGGCTGTCTACAAAACGGTCAGCGAGCGTGTACTTGTGCAACGCGCATCAAAAGTAGCTTTGCGTCACCCGGCGGTTTATGGACATGTGAAAGAGAAAGTCCTGGTACAGTCTGCTAGTCAGCACAGGGTCCAGAAGCCTGCGATTTATAAAACAGTAAACCGGTCAGTTCTTGTGCAGCCAGCCAAGACAGTCTGGCGTCCGATCAAGGTGCGTGGGTGCCGAAGCTAGGAAGTTTCAACTAAGATAATTGAGTTAAATTTCATCACGGCTGCAGTCGGTACGGGTGCCCGTAGTCGGTTACCAGGTTTTCCCAATCGGCTGGAGTTGCTCGGTGAGATAATCGACAAACACCCTGACTTTTGGTGACATGTTTCGCTTCGAATTGTAGATCGCATAGGCGTTTATATCGAAGGCGTTGAAGTCGGCTAGTATCGTTTCCAGGCGTCCACTAGAGATGTCACCAGATACCATGTAGCCCGGACATAAGGCGATACCGCATCCTGCCAGAACATAATCTCTCACTGCTCTGGCGCTGTTGACCAAAAGATTGCCGTCTACTGAAATCTGAAACTGGTTTCCTCCATCCTTGAACAGCCAGACTTTGCTATTCCGGAAATTCGTGTCGATGATACACTGATGGTTTTCCAATTCGTGCGGATGTTCTGGCCGACCGAATTGTTCCAGATACTCAGGGGTTGCGCACAAATGGATTGGTGCAGGGGCCAGCTTTCGGGCAATCAACCCAGAGCTTGGCAGGTCGGCAATTCTGATTGCGACATCAAAACCTTCATCCACCAGATGGACATGCCGGTCCGTCAGGCTCAGATCCAGCGATATGTTTGGGTACCTCAACTGGAATTCCGGAACTAGCTGGGCAATATAGAGCTCACCGAATGTGGTTGGTGCTGACACATAAAGACGTCCACGTGGATCTTCCGATTGGTTGAGAATTAGATCCTCCAATTCGTCGAGATCGTCGAGTACCTGTACGCAGCGGCTTCGGTAAAGCTGCCCTGCTTCAGTTGGACTGAGGCTGCGCGTTGTCCGATTGAACAAACGGCTCCCAAGCCGGTTTTCAAGCGACTGGACCTTTTTGCTCACAAGCGTCTTTGAAGTTCCCAATTTCTCTGCAGCGCGGGTGAAGGATCCTGTTTCATAGACCGCAGCGAATGCTCGCATTGCCTCCACCAGATTCATATTGTCCCCAATAATGATACAGTATGTATATTTAAGATATATTTATCAGAAATGTAGCGTCAATTAAATAGGGGAGGCAATCAACTATTTTCTCAGGAGAACCTACATGATCGATACAAAGTCCGCTCCTTATGCCGCGACAATTTTGCGTGTTTCGCTCGGCGTGCTGTTTCTGGCCCACGCCGGTTTGAAGTATTTCGTCTTCACACCTGTCGGCGCGGCCGGGTTTTTTCAATCATTGGGACTTCCCGGTGCCTTGGCCTATGTAACCATCGCTGTAGAGGTTGTTGGTGGCATCGCGCTGATTTCCGGATTCTTTGCGCGTTATGCCGCGATTGCTTTGTTGCCGGTCCTACTAGGAGCTATTTTCTTTGTGCACGGTTCCAATGGATGGCTGTTCTCAAATGAGAATGGAGGATGGGAATTTCCTGTATTCTGGGCTCTGGCGCTCGTCGTGCAGGCAATGCTCGGCAATGGTGCTTATGCACTTTCCTTCAAGAATGGGTCGCTTGGTCTGAAGCACGCATAAGCTTGTGCTGTTACCAGTTGCCAGGACTTCAGACATCTCGAGGAGTAATTATGCTGATTGACGGAAAATGGAGTGCAGATTGGCACCCCTATCAGAAAAGCGATGAGAAAGGTCGGTTCGTGCGGCAGGTCTCAGGTTTTCGAACCTGGATTACACGGGATGGAGAGCCTGGGCCGGAGGGTCAACCAGCCGTCAAAGCGGAAGCTGGCCGGTTCCATCTGTTCGTCACATATATCTGTCCCTGGGCGACACGAGCGCTTGTCGTTCGAAAACTCAAAAAACTGGAAGATCTGATCACCATCTCGGTGTTGAAACCGATTTTGAGCAAGGAAGGCTGGAAGTTTGGCGAATTTCCAGCCTCAACCGGACCAGATACGCAGATTGGGGCGAGCCATCTCCATCAGATCTATACAAAAGCTGATCCTGGTTTTACCGGTCGAGCCTCTGTTCCGGTGTTGTGGGACAAGAGAGAGCAAAAGATCATCAACAACGAATCTGCTGACATTATCCGAATACTGGACACCGCTTTTCAGGATTTGACAAACGAGGAACCGAGCCTCTCGCCGAAAGCGAGGGGCAGAGAGATACAGGATCTCAACGAGACGCTGTACGAGACTTTTAACAACGGTGTTTATAGAGCAGGGTTTGCCCAAAGTCAGTCTGCCTATGAAGAAGCAGTCAAAGATATCTTTGCAACGCTTGATGCCATGGAGCATCGTCTCGCCGACGGTCGGTCTTTCCTGATTGGCAATCAGCTAACCGAGAGTGATATCCGGTTTTACGTAACGCTGGTACGTTTCGATATTGCCTATGTAGACCTTTTCAAATGCAATTTGAAAACGATCCGCGAGTATCCGAAACTCATAGCCTATCTTCAGCGGCTTTATTCAATTCCTGCCTTTCGGGAGTCCACATTTATCGACCATATCAAGGCAGGCTACTATTCCATCGAAGCTCTGAACCCGACCGGTATCATTCCGCTCGGGCCGAACTTGAGTTATCTGGAAAAGCAGATGTCTGAAAAACAAGTTGCCTGATCGCTCAGCTATTGGACGTTTTAAACCGGTAGGTTTCCAGTCCTGAGCGCCCGTGACCTTCCACGAGAAATAGCCCGCCTGACAGCGTGTCCGGTTCAATGGCAGTTGAATCGGACGGCTGCTTGATGCTTGTAACAATCAACTGGTCGAGGTCAGGGCCGCAGAAACACGGCATGGTCGGCTTGTCGATCGGCATCTTGATCGCCTCAAGCAGCTCACCGTTCGACGAAAAGCAATTCAGAACACCAGCTGACACACCCGCGCTCCAGTAGTTGCCATCCGTATCAACTGTTCCACCGTCCGGTCGGCCGGTCTCCGTTGTCTGTTGGGCGAATTGCATTTTGGCACCAAGCGAGCCGTTAGCAGGATCGAAGGCATAACACTCGATCCAACCTGGTGATGAATCTGCGTGATACATGTAAGCACCGTCCGGTGCCCATGCCAGGCCGTTGGAGCATTGCAGTTCATCGCGAATTTCTGCAACGTCGCCACTGGCGTCCACACGGTAAAGTCCAGCAACCGGCTCGCGCGGTGAGCGGGTGTCCATCGTACCAACCCAGAATGCCCCGTCCGGACCAACCCTGCCGTCATTCAGACGGGTGTGGGGAACATCTGATTCAATTTCGGCCAAAACTTCGTTTGAACCTGTTTTCGGGTCAAACAGGATGATCTTGTCCCAGACAGCGACGACCAGCCGGTCATCATCCGTCAATCCGAAGGATCCGACTTCATTGTCGAAATGCCAGGTTGTGATCTCTTTGGTGGCCCAATCCATGGACTGGATGGTTCGGCCCTGAATGTCCTCCCAGAGAAGACGGTTTGTTCGTTCATCCCAGGTCGGGCATTCGGCGAGTTGGTAAGTCGTATCGAGAAAGCGGGTAATCGTGTGGGACACCTGAGCGCGTTCCTTGGAATCCATTGAAAATGTGTCGCGACTATAACGATCTGCGTGCCGGGCGTCGACAATCCATTTCCAGGCTGAAAATGCCGATCAACGATCCAGTGTCTCCCTGAGCGGAATTGCCGTTCGCTTCACAATCGGGCGAATGGCAAAGGATGATTTCATTCTGAGGACCCCCGGCAACTGGGCAAGATGGTCCCGGTGAATGCGTTCAAAATCCACCGGATCTTCTGCAGTCAGCCGAATTATGTAGTCTGCATCCCCGGCCATCAAAAAACACTCCATGATCTCGTCTGACCGAGCAACGGCTCGCTCGAAATTCTCCAAAGTCTCTTTGGACTGCCCCGTTAGTGATATCTCGACGAAAATGTCCATACGGCGGCCCAGCTTCCGCTGGTCCAACAGAGCGACATAGTTTTCTATTATTCCTGCGTCTTCGAGCGCGCGCATGCGCCTAAGGCAAGCTGACGGGGAAAGCCCCACCTTTTCGGCAAGATCTGCATTGGCTATGCGGCCATCAGCTTGCAAGACGTTCAGGATTTTCCGGTCTAGGCGATCAAGGTTCATTTTGTTGCACTGCATATATTGCTGCGTAATAGAATATGTTTAGCAGAAAATTCGAAGAATGAATAATTCGACGAGATATTATTGCGTCAATAGCTCCGTCAAGTGCCCTAAACGCAAGCACCTGCGACGATTTTGAGCGTATCCTAATTCTCAACAATAAACGCTTCCAGAGGAGATTGGCTCATGCGTGTTGGTGTACCTAAAGAGATTAAAAACCACGAATACCGGGTCGGTCTGACGCCGGACAGCGTTCATGAAATGGCCGCACGCGGTCATGAAATTGTTGTAGAAACAAATGCGGGTGCAGGTATTGGTGCGAGCGACGCTGACTATGAAGCTGCAGGCGCAAAAATCCTCGCAACAGCCAAGGACGTCTTTGACACTGCAGAGATGATCGTGAAGGTGAAGGAACCGCAGGCTGTTGAGCGTGCGATGCTCCGCCCTGATCATATCCTTTTTACATACCTGCACCTTGCGCCGGACGCAGATCAGACGGCTGATCTGGTAAAATCAGGCGCTACATGTATCGCCTATGAGACTGTCGTTGATTCAAACGGTGGTCTGCCATTGCTGGTGCCGATGTCGCAAGTCGCTGGTCGTTTGTCAGTTATTGCGGGTGCCAAGTCACTTGAGAAAGCCAATGGCGGTTCCGGTGTTCTGGTCGGCGGTGTGCCGGGTGTTGCTCCCGCAAAAGTCGTCGTCATCGGCGGCGGTGTTGTGGGTTCTCATGCAATAACAATGGCCCTCGGTCTTGGCGCTGATGTTACGGTTCTGGATCGCAATACGCAGGTCCTGTCAAACCTGTCACAGACATTCGGATCTGCTCTGAAAACAGTCTACTCAACCAAATCAGCTTTGGAGCAACACGTTCTGGAAGCTGACATGGTTGTTGGGGCTGTTCTTGTCGCTGGCGCTGCTGCACCGAAGTTGGTTTCTGCTGATCTGATCAGCCGAATGAAAGCTGGTTCTGTTGTGGTTGACGTTGCGATTGATCAGGGCGGTTGTTTTGAGACGTCCAAGGCAACAACACATTCCGATCCGACTTACATTATTGATGAAGTGGTTCATTACTGTGTTGCGAACATGCCGGGTGCTGTTCCGCGGACTTCAACCTACGCTCTCAACAATGCAACACTACCATTTGCTTTGGCTTTGGCTGAAAACGGTGCAAAACAGGCGCTGCTTGATGATCCCAACTTCCTGCCGGGCCTCAATGTCCATCAGGGCCAGGTAACATGTGAAGCGGTTGCTGTTGCCCTCGGGTATGACTATGTGGATCCGGCTACCGCATTAACACAGGCGGTTGCCAGCAAGGCTGCTTAGTTGCAAGCAAACCTAATAACAAAAAAGGCCGGTCAAATTGACCGGCCTTTTTTATCTCATAACTCGATTACGGACATTGCACTTTGAATGGAGTGCCATTCACGTCATAAGCAATGCATTTTGTTGGAGTTGTGATCGCACCAATAAGGCCGCCACCGATCGCGCCAATTGCAGCTCCTGCAAGAGATGACCCTACAGAAGACCCCGCAACTGCTCCGATAGTTGCGCCTGTTGCAGCGCCCAGACCTGCTCCGATCAGCATGCGGTCGCGCTGACTTTCTGTGCTCACACAACCACAAAGGAAGAATGCCAATAGCGCGAGCGGAAAGACGTGCTTCATGGAGAATCCCCTGAGCAAAGTACAATGTATTACTTTTGCTCAGGGTGCTTAACGAAGGTTAACAGATTGTTAAGATTTGCATTTATCCAAAGCAGGATTTACGGGCAGACAACCCGGTAAGGATTACCGTTCTGGTCATAAGCAACGCAGTTTTTCGGAGCGGTTGCGGAGCCGACAACGGCACCACCGACACCACCAATTGCTGCACCGGCCAAAGCAGCGCCAGCACCGCCTCCAGTTGCAGCTCCAATAATTGCACCTGTTGCAGCGCCAAGACCACCGCCAACAAGGGCGCGGTCTGTTTGACTACTGGAGTTACATCCAGCCAAGAGAGCTGCAGTTGCAACTACAATTGCGAGTTTTTTCATACGTTTTTGCCTTGGTTTTATATTGAAATGGGTAGTCGCCAATACTGTATTAAGGACAAACTACCCGGTAAGGATTGCCGTTTTGGTCATAAGCAACACAGTTTTTCGGAGTTGTTGCGGAGCCAACTACTGCGCCTCCGACGCCACCAATTGCCGCGCCTGCAAGTGCAGCTCCTGCACCACCGCCAGTGGCCGCGCCAATGACAGCACCTGTTGCAGCCCCCAGACCGCCGCCGACCAGGGCGCGGTCACGTTGACTGTCAGATTGACAACCAGCCAAGAGTGTCATCGTTGCTACAATTAGTACAAGTTTTTTCATTTTCGTCACCGTTAAGATTGGGATATCAAACTGAATTCATCAAGGGCATTTGACACGGTAGGGATTACCATTCCGATCATAAGCTACACAGTTTTTGGGGGTGGTTGCCGATCCAATTGCCGCGCCGCCGACGCCGCCGATCACCGCGCCTGCAATAGCGCCACCGGCTCCGCCGCCATCAATTGCAGACCCAACAACCGCACCGGTTGCTGCACCCAGACCGCCGCCCACAAGTGCCCGATCTCGTTGGCTGTCAGATTGACACCCGGCCAGCGCCAAACCTACTGCTGCCAGCAAAACAAGCTTTGTCATGGAAAATATCTCCTCTTCAGAAGTATGCCGCGCGACAAGTTTATATCGGCCTATGAACCAGAAAAGTGTTCGGATTCGGGCCACATTTTTCTTGACATAGCGTAGGCCGCTTTTTTGCAAGGAGCAATCTCTGTTTGCACGTGTTCGACCAATGCCCAAGGTGGTTTTGTCGTGGTAGGAGCCCTCTCACGAAACAAAATCACCCTTCAGAGAAAATAGAGGCAGTGGTTGTTACTGACGTTGATTTCTCTCAACGCCAGAAATGCTCAAATTCAACTTTGCAAGGCGGATAGCAAGCCTTTGGTAGAGCTGTCCTTCATGTCAGGCGTAATTTCACCTTTGACCATGGGAAGAAGGGCTGTTGCGAGTTCTTTGCCGAGCTCAACGCCCCACTGATCAAAGGAATTGATCCCCCAGATTGCGCCTTCAACGAAAACGCGATGTTCATAGAGTGAGATCAATCGGCCAAGGGCAAAGGGTGTAAGTTTGTCATAGACCAGTGTCAGTGACGGTCGATCTCCTGGGAAGACCTTGTGCGGTGCCAGCCGGTTTATATCTTCATCGGACATGCCTGCGTCCTTAAGAAGACCTTTAGCCTCTTCAAGTGTGCGGCCCAACATCAAGGCTTCAGATTGGGCCAGGCAATTGGCAACAAGCAGATCATGGTGATGAGACAAATCCTCTTCATGGGCATTTGCCGCAATCAGAAATTCTGCCGGAATGACCGAGGTGCCCTGGTGAAGCAGTTGGTAAAAGGCGTGTTGACCATTGGTGCCGGGCTCCCCCCAGACTAGCGGACCACTTTCCCGGTTTACCGGAGAGCCGTCCAGCTGCACGCTTTTACCATTGGATTCCATATCCAGTTGCTGGAGATAGGCTGGCAAGCGTGAGAGCCGCTGATCATATGGCAGCACAGCACGGGCACCATATCCCAGGACATCTCGGTGCCAGACACCGACGAGCGCCATCAAGACCGGCAGGTTCTCTTCAAGAGGAGCATTCTGGAAGTGATTGTCCAGCGCGTGGGCTCCCTCCAGAAAATCGTTAAACGCGTCAGGGCCGATTGCGATCATCAAGGGCAGACCGATCGCCGACCATATGGAATAGCGACCACCAACCCAATCCCAAAAGCCAAACACACGGGTTTCGTCGATACCGAAGTCGGAAACCTTGTCTAGCGCAGTCGACACAGCAGCAAAATGGTCGCCGACAGCGTCTTCGCCAAGGGTTTCTGCAATCCAGCGCCGTGCTGTTTGCGCATTCGTCATAGTTTCGATGGTTGTGAATGTTTTCGAAGCCACAATGATGAGAGTTGTGGCGGGGTCGAGTTTCTCGAGTGTGTCGGCTATGTGAGCGCCATCGACATTCGAGACATAATGTAGCTCCGGTCCGTCGTGATACGGTGCCAATGCCAGGGTGGTCATGACAGGGCCAAGGTCAGATCCGCCGATCCCTATGTTGACAACATCGGTAAAGGTATCGCCTGAAGATGAAGTCAGGTCTCCGGAGCGGATTGCCTCGGAAAAGTCAGCCATGGCATCAAGAACAGCGGACACGTCCGGCATGACGTCTTGGCCATCAACAAGTACAGGTTCATCGGACCGTTTGCGCAAGGCCGTGTGCAAAACCGCACGCTGTTCCGTAGCGTTGATTTTTTCACCTGCAAACATCGCAGAACGTTTGCCTTCGATATCTGCAGATTTTGCCAGTTCTAACAACAACTCAAAAGCATGTGCATCGATTTTGGTTTTGGAAAAATCAATTAAGAGATCATCACAACGAGCGGAAAATTTCGCGAATCTGTCCGGGTCTTCGCTAAAGAGCGAACGGAGTGTTGTTGAGTTCAGGCTCTCTGCCTTCTTGGAAAGTGAAGCGAACACCGCGTCGAGGCTCATAAAAAGTCTCCGTAAATCGGTTAAAATTCAGATTTTGCGCGCTTTAATACGCAGGTGCGTCAAATAGCACAGTGATATCCAAAGGGGAAAGGACAACAAGCGGATACGCCGGACAAACGAGAGCATCTTCCTTACTTTACGGGTAATTTTGAGTTGAGGCTTAGCATCTTGTGGTTGCCGTTTCGAAATCCAATATCTACAATTTGTTAAGCGAAATTCAATTGTCTTTACTTTAAGTGAAGAGATCAGTTTCGGAGAATATGATGCACGGGTTTGAGCATTTACAGGATGATCCAGACGTTGAAGAAGAAGTACTTATTGTCGATTTTGACAATCTGTCCGTAATCAACGGGGTTATCTCGAATGTGAGTGATTGGGGTTGCAAAGTAACGTCAGTTGACGCCAAAGAACTCTTTAAGAACATTGGAATACAACCGAAAGGTGGCCCTAAACTGGTCAAGGCCAATGTTACTTCTGTTAAGGGTAACGAAGCGGCGGTAATCTTCTCGAAGAATGAACAAGCGAATTCCAACAAACGCCGTGAAAAGCGCAATAATGTCAGTATTCCTGTGAAGTTGGCAGATTTGGATGGCATCACCGAAATTACCGGTACGGTAATTGATGCTGGCAGAAACGGTTGTCGTATTCTTGCCAAAGGTCTGGCAGCACTTCCCGAAGAAGTCGTACTTACTATAAAAACCTTCGATAATCCGGTTGTTGCCGAATTCGCCTGGAGGAATGAAACATCCGCCGGATTGAGACTGCTTTGGAACCGGACACTGGAAGAATCGGGAAGCGACGAGACAACCGATGCTTCTGAAGAAGACGAAACAGAAGCAATCGGTATCTGATCAGGTTCTTTCGATATGCGCTAGCCGGTTAAGCCAGCTGCTGCGCGTGCGCGTTCTTCAATGCCGTCCCAATCCTCAGCGGCAATTGCCTTGGCATCCGCAATCCAGGACCCACCAACGCAAAGCACGTTCGGGAGTTTCAGATAGTCCGGTGCCTTGTCGAGGCTGACACCGCCGGTCGGGCAGAATTTGGCAGCTGCAAGAGGTGAAGACAGGGACTTCAGATAAGACGCACCGCCTGCCTGTTCTGCCGGAAAGAACTTCAACCTTTCATAGCCGCGTTCCAGAAGAAGCATGACTTCAGAGGCTGTTGCTGCGCCCGGTAACAGCGGTACGCTGTGCTCATCAGCAGCATCAAGAAGCGCATCCGTTGCCCCAGGCGACACCACAAACCTGGCACCTGCAGAGACCGCAGCATCATACTGACGTGCATTCAGAACCGTTCCGGCACCTACAATGGCGCCTTCAACATGTTCATTGACCGCATCAATTGCTTCAAGTGCATGCGGTGTTCGCAGAGTAATCTCGATGGACGGCAGTCCACCTCGAACAAGGGCTCTTGCCATTGGGACAGCTTTTTTAGGATCTTCAATCACGAGGACCGGGATCACAGGTGCGGCGCACATGACCGCTTCGATTTTCGCAATATCTTGCGCCATTTGATTTCCTCCGGAGCAGTGAAGCTCCCATTTTGGTTATTCTTGGAATTGATTATGCATCAAATACATGAGCGCCGGCGTCCGGGGTGCCGACATTGGCGCGGAAGGCTGCAAAAAGATCACGGCCCATTCCGTGCTGATGATGGCTGAGGTCGACTTGTTCAACAGGGCGCGCCTGAAATTCAGCTTCATCTACCAGAACTGTCAGCTCACCATTCACAGCATCGACCCGGATCATGTCGCCATCACGGATCTTGGCAATTGGTCCGCCATTGGCAGCTTCCGGTGTCACGTGAATGGCAGCCGGGACTTTCCCAGATGCACCGGACATGCGCCCATCTGTGATCAGCGCGACTTTGTAACCGCGATCCTGAAGAATGCTGAGGCACGGGGTCAATTTGTGCAGTTCCGGCATACCGCAGGCTTTCGGGCCCTGAAATCTGACCACCGCTGCCACATCGGTTTTCAGTTCCTTGTTGTTGAACGCCTTGAGGAATTCATTTTGTGAATTGAACACGCGCGCTGGCGCCTCAATAATGTGACGTTCCTTGTCGACAGCAGACACCTTGATGACCGCCTTGCCGAAATTGCCAGACAACATTTTCAGTCCACCAGTTGGCTGGAATGCTTTTGAAAGTGGTGCAAGAACGGTTTCATCGCCGGATTTGTCCGGTTGCTGTTCACGGATGACGTTGCCGTCCGCATCCAGTTTTGCTTCGACGGTATAGCCAGAAAGGTCTGTTCCATTCACGGTTTTCACATCTTGATGCAGATACCCGTCTGACAACAGTTCCTTGATCAGGAAACCAATGCCGCCAGCAGCCTGGAAGTGGTTCACGTCCGCCTTGCCGTTTGGATAGACGCGGGCCAGAAGCGGAACGACATCAGAGAGCTCCGAAATGTCGTCCCATGTCAGCTTGATGCCCGCTGCCGCAGCAATGGCGACAAGATGCATGGTGTGATTGGTCGAGCCACCTGTGGCATGCAGACCGATAACGCCGTTGACAATGGCTTTTTCGTCGATCACTTCGCCTGCAGGCGTGTATTCATTGCCAAGTGCTGAAATGGCAATTGCCCGTTTGGCGGCTTCTTTCGTCAAGGCATCGCGAAGCGGTGTGCCCGGATTGACAAAGGAGGCACCCGGCATATGCAGGCCCATGATTTCCATCAGCATCTGATTGGAATTTGCCGTCCCGTAGAACGTACAGGTACCGGGGGAATGATAGGCTTTGGATTCGCTTTCAAGCAGCGCATCCCGGCCAACTTTACCTTCGGCATAGAGCTGGCGCACCTTGGCCTTGTCGTCATTGGTGATGCCAGTGGTCATTGGACCTGCTGGAACGAACACAGCTGGCAGATGCCCGAAAGACAGCGCCGCTATGGCAAGACCCGGAACGATTTTGTCACAGATGCCGAGAAAGACCGCAGCGTCGAACATCTGGTGCGACAGGCCGATAGCAGCGGACATTGCAATCACATCGCGCGAAAACAACGAAAGTTCCATGCCGTCCTGGCCTTGGGTCACACCGTCACACATCGCTGGAACGCCGCCGGCAACCTGCGCAACGGCACCGATGTCGTGGGCTGCATCACGGATCAGTGCCGGATAGGTTTCATAAGGCTGATGCGCCGACAGCATGTCATTGTAGGATGTGATGATGCCAAGGTTCGGGACGACGTCGCCTGACAGGGATTGTTTGTCGCCAACACCGCAGGCTGCAAATCCGTGGGCAAGGTTGCCGCAGGACAGGCGAGAGCGCTGTGGTCCCTTGTCGGCAGCCTGTCCGATCCGCTCCAGATAGATGGAGCGCGTGTCATGGCTGCGTTTGACAATCCGTTCGGTGACTTCGCCAATACGGTCCTGAATAGGCATGGCTTGTTTCCCTCGCTGGCCGGGTACTTCGCGTCAACAACCCGGCACTTAACCACACAGTATTTCTGTCGCTGGTGGCGTTTAAATCGATTTATATCAGAGGCTTGCGACAAGGCATTTGTCTTGTCACTGATAACTCAGCTGCCGTCTTCTGCCCAAGTGCGCCCGTCACGTTCGACGAGTGCGATTGAGGCCGACGGGCCCCAGGTTCCCGCGGTATAGCCTTTGGGTGTTTCCTTGGACGCTGCCCATGCCGCCTGGATCGGGTCAATCCATGCCCAGGCCGCGTCCACTTCATCGCGCCGCATGAACAATGTCTGATTGCCACGAATGACATCCATGATCAGGCGCTCATATGCATCTGGATTGCGGACCTTGAACGCATCAGCAAAGCTCATATCCAGTGGAACCTGGCGCAGGCGCATGCCGCCGGGTCCCGGATCCTTAATCATCACCTGCATTTGCACACCTTCATCCGGCTGCAAACGAATAATCAGGCGATTGGCCGTAATGGTTCCGGCTTCATCATCAAAGATGGAGTGCGGGATCGGCCGAAAATGGACAACGATTTCAGAAACGCGCTGAGCCAGCCGTTTGCCGGTACGCAGGTAGAAAGGAACTCCTGACCAGCGCCAGTTGGCGATTTCTGCTTTCAACGCGACAAAAGTTTCCGTTCGGCTTTCGGAATTGCCGAGTTCTTCCAGATAGCCTGGAACAGCACCGCCCGCCGATGCGCCAGCCCGATATTGCCCGCGCACAGTCAGCTTGTCGATGTTCTGAGGCGAAACAGGAGCAAGTGCCTTCAGAACTTTCAGCTTTTCATCCCGTACGCTGTCTGCGTTCATGGACTCCGGCGGCTCCATCGCGACCAGACAGAGAAGCTGAAGAATGTGGTTTTGAACCATGTCACGGAGGGCACCAGCCGTATCGTAATAGCCGGCACGCCCGCCAGTCCCAAGAGACTCAGCCACAGTTATCTGGACATGATCGATGTGTGCTGCATTCCAAAGGGGTTCGAACAGTGCGTTCGCGAAACGAAGCGCCATCAGGTTCTGGACCGTTTCCTTGCCGAGGTAATGGTCGATACGGAAAATCTGGTGCTCGTTGAAGACCGCGCCAACTGTATCGTTAAGCGCTTTGGCGGACGCGCCATCCTTGCCAATCGGCTTTTCCATCACCACGCGGGAATGGTCATTCACAACGTTGATCTTGCCGAGATTCTCGCAAATCGTTCCGAAAAGGTCAGGTCCGACAGCAAGATAGAACGCCCGGATCGCATCGGTGCGTTCTTCCAGAACAGTCTTGAGTCTATCGAACCCGGTACCTGAGGCGACATCAATCTTGACGTAGCGAATTCGCTTTATGAACTTTTCGAGTTGTACTTCGTCCAGATCCTTGACGTGTTCTTTCAAGGCTTTGCGGGCATAATCCTGGTAGTCTTCATCAGAATAGTCACGACGGGCGCTCGCGATGATGCGAGAAGATTCCGGCATTTGGCCATCTGCGTCCCGATGGTATAGTGCTGGCAGAAGTTTGCGGTGGGCGAGGTCTCCGGAAGCTCCGAAAACGACCAAGTCAAAGTCGTCAACTTCAATGACGCGTACCGCCATACAAAAATTCCTTCTTGAAGCGTGTCTGCCCTAAGGGTGGGATGATATCTGGACCAGCGATCGGCCGGGTTTTAAATCGGTTTAGCTGTCTTGTCAGCCCCTCATTTCAAAGCGGACCATTCATTTTCGAGATCATCTCTACGCGGAAGATCGGCTCCACGACGCGAACAGGTGATGGCTGCTGCCTTGATTGCGAGCCTAAGAAGCCGGATCAAAACGGATTCGTCAAGGGCTTCCAAAGCGGTTTGGTTACTGACTTCCAGCCGACGAAGCCCGGCAAGAAGGGTAGCCTGAAATGTGTCACCCGCGCCGACTGTATCTTCAACTTCAACTTCGAAACCAGGGCAATGAACCTGAAACCTGGATGTGAAAGCTGACGCCCCGTTGCTTCCTTGTGTCACGATAACAAATCTGGCTCCTTTGGAGAGCCATCTCCTCGCAACATTTTCGAATGGTTCATCCGGCCAGATCAGGTCGAGATCCTCATCACTCACCTTGATGACGTCACAGAGCGGGACCAATGCCTCGGTATTCTGCCGCCAAAGATCCATGTCAGGTTCAACTGTTGGCCGAATGTTCGGATCAAACGAGATGAGCGCGCGCTCTTTTTCCCGGATTATCAGAGTTTTCAGAGTGGAAGCAATTGGCTCCACAAGGGCCGTATAAGATCCGATATGGATGAAGGCTGGCGGTGCGGGAAGCTCCGGGAGGTCGCTGTCGCTCACCATCCGGTCGGCTGCATTCTCGCCATAAAACGTATAGGCGGGCGAACCTGATGCGTCCTTTTGCACGATACTGAGCGTTGTCAGGTGATTGGTTCGGATGAGACAGCGGTCCGAAACACCTTCGCTTGTCAGTTTTTGGACCAGCTTCTCGCCGAACAGGTCGTTCGAAATGCCGCCCAAAAAGGCGACATCTTCTTCAAGACGGGCCAAACCCATGGCGACATTGAAAGGTGAGCCGCCGATGCGCCCGTCAAATGCAATACTGGTGTCTGAACTGTCTTCACCGAAGAGGTCATACAAGGCTTCACCACAAATCAGATGCATCTCGTGTCCATTTTTTTGTGTTTTAGGCCGCCAGGCTTGCCGGTGGTTCCATGGCACCGGTCATGATCGCGACTGCATCCGACATTGAAAAGTCCGATGGCTTGATCACACAGGCCCGTTTACCCAGTCGGTGAATGTGGATGCGGTCAGCCACTTCAAAGACATGTGGCATGTTGTGGCTGATCAAAACGATAGGCATCCCGCGGGAGCGGACATCCTTGATCAGTTCCAGAACCCGTCGGCTTTCCTTGACACCCAAAGCGGCGGTTGGTTCATCCATGATGATGACCTTGGAGCCAAACGCTGCCGCCCTTGCCACAGCGACACCTTGGCGCTGACCGCCGGACAAGGTTTCAACTGCCTGATTGATGTTCTGGATGGTTAGAAGGCCTAACTCATTCAGTTTGTCCCTTGCAATGTCATCCATTCTCTTGTGGTCGAGTTGGCGTAACACTGAGCCCCTGAAACCTGGTTTGCGCAGTTCCCTGCCCATGAACATGTTGTCGGTTATCGACAGGGCAGGGGACATTGCCAGCGTTTGATAGACCGTTTCGATCCCGGCGGCCCGGGCATCGATCGGGGAATTGAAATTCACCGGTTTGCCATCGAGCAGGACTTCACCCTCGTCGGGACGGACAGCTCCACTCAGTGCCTTGATCAGCGTTGATTTTCCGGCACCATTGTCGCCGATTATTCCAAGGACTTCTCCCGGATAGAGCTCCAAATCAGCATGGTCCATGGCGACGACACGGCCATAGCGCTTGACCAGATTGCGTGCTTGCAGAACAGGTTCCATTATCCCGATACCTTTCTGATCCATTGGTCGACAGCAACGGCGGCGATGATAAGCAGCCCAATCAGCAGGTAGGTCCACTGGGCATCGGCACCGAGAAGACGCAAGCCTAGGGTGAACACGCCAACTATCAAGGCGCCGAAGAGTGTGCCGAGGATAGAACCTCGGCCTCCAAAGAGCGAGATGCCGCCAATCACGACCGCAGTAATGGATTCAATATTGGCGAGCTGGCCTGACGTTGGTGATACTGAACCAATGCGGCCGATCATGGCCCAACCTGCAAAAGCACAGATTAAACCCGAAATCATGTAAACGGAGATCAGGGTACGTTTGACCTGAACGCCAGATAGCTGTGCTGCTTCCGGATCATCGCCTACTGCATAGACATGTCGACCCCATGCCGTCTGGCGTAAGACATAAGCAAGAACAATGATCAACAACACCATGAAAATCACGCCGTGGGTAAAGACGGCGCCACCGATATTCACCTTGGTGCCGAAAAACTGAAGCAGCGGCGCATTTGCCGCAATATCCTGGGACCGGATGGTTTCATTGGCCGAATAGAGAAAGTTTGTTGCCAGAACGATCTGCCACATGCCGAGCGTTACAATAAACGGGGGGAGTTTGACGACTGCGACCAAAAATCCGTTGATGTAGCCGCAAATGGTTCCGCAGAGCAGTCCGCAGACAATCGAAAGTTCAACCGGCAATCCGTAGCGAAATGTCAGCTGACCCATGACCACTGACGACAAAACCATGATAGCGCCAACAGACAAATCGATGCCTGCTGTCAGGATAACAAGGCTTTGAGCTGCTGCCACGATGCCGACAATCTGGACCTGTTGCAAAATAAGGGTAAGCGCAAACGGAGAGAAAAACTTCGATCCGAGCAACAGGCCAAATATGGCGATCGAAAAAATTAGGACAATCAGCGGAACCAGGGATGGCGTCTTGTGCAACGTGTGCTGGATTTTATTTGCCAGTCCGTGACGATGATCATCGAACTCGGCGACAGCTTGCGGACTGGTGGCTGCTGCAGCCTCAAAGTCTGCTGGTCCATCCGCCGTTTTTGTATTGGAGGTCATGCCCGATCCCTCTGAACATCCATAAAACAGGAAGGGGCAAGACTACCCATGCCCCTTCCATTTGTCATTTTTCCGGGTATCAGCCCCAGCAGAGATTGGTGCCTTCGGCAGTGTCGATTGACTCAACACCATCGACGGCCTTGTCAGTGACCAAAGCAACGCCGGTGTCAAAGAAATCCTTGCCAGGTGTTGGCTCAGGTTTTGCGCCGGTATCTGCCCAGACTTTAATAGCTTCAATTCCCAAAGAGGCCATCAACAGAGGGTATTGCTGGGAGGTCGCACCGATGATGCCGTCCTTTACGTTCTGAACGCCCGGGCAACCACCATCGACAGACACGATCAATACGTCGTTCTCACGGCCAATTGACTTGAGTGCTTCATAGGCACCAGCTGCAGCCGGCTCGTTGATCGTATAAACAACATTGATCATCTGGTCTTTTGCGAGAAGGTTTTCCATGGCTCGGCGGCCGCCTTCTTCGTTACCGGCGGTTACGTCATTGCCAACGATGCGCGGATCGGTTTCATCGCCCCATTTGTTCGGATCACCAAGATCAATGCCGAAGCCCTGAAGGAAACCCTGGTCACGCAAAACGCCAACAGTTGGCTGACTGATGCCGAGATCGAGCATGCCGATCTTGGCATTTGCGGCTTCATCACCCAAAGACGCAGCAGCCCATTTTCCGATCAACTCGCCAGCAAGGAAGTTGTCGGTAGCAAAGGTTGCGTCTGCCGCATCGATCGGGCTGAGTGGCGTATCGAGAGCGATGACAACAAGACCAGCGTCACGAGCCTGCTGAACAGCTGGAACGATGGACGATGTGTCTGATGCCGTCAGAAGAATACCTTTTGCGCCATCTGCGATGCATGTTTCGATAGCGGCAACCTGGGTTTCATGGTCACCGTCAACCTTGCCAGCGAAGGACTTCAGCTCGATACCAAGTTCTTTTGCCTTGGCCGTCGCACCTTCCTTCATCTTGACGAAGAACGGGTTGGTGTCCGTCTTGGTGATCAGGCAGGCTGAGATATCTGCAGCTGCTGCAGGGGCGGCTGCCATGACTGCCAACACGGAACCAGTTACAAGAAGTTTGCGGATCATTGCGTTTCCTCCCTGGCCAATTGTTTAAGTACGGTTGGGTGAGGCCAGATGTGACCCCAACCGTGCTGCCCTTGCTGGAAAACTGGCGCGCCCCTCCGAGCGGCCGGATCCAGCAGGTCCTGTTGACTTCCCGCCTGTCAGGATTGTTGCCCTGGGCGAGAAGTTGAAAAATTGCGGCAGACTTGCTGCGCCGATGGCTCCGGCGTCGTGAGCAAAACTGCCAAATTCGATGTCCGGGGAATGCCGTTTTTCTGGTGCGGCGTCGTTCACGGCACGGCTCAAGGCTTCGCCGAATTTGCTATTGAATTCCTCGCCAAGATCACCGTCTATGACGACGAGCGGCATATCCAGAAGGGCGTAGGTCGACCGCAGGGCTATCGCGAGTGCTGCAACGCAATCGTCCATCCACTCCGCAGCCTTTTCATCGCCGCCATTGAAAGCATCCTGAAGGTCTTTTCGGCTTAAATCAGGGAAATCGTCTGGCTGAAGATGACGCGCCAGCGCAACCAAAGACGCGCGGGTCAGCAGCAGGTCCCATTCGTGTTTGGCGGCAGGTGCGGTCGACAATTTGCTGCGTGGGACCGGCATCATTGCAACATCGCCAGCATTGCCGGACATGCCTCGAACTACGTCTCCATTCAGGATGAGGCCGCCGCCAATCGCAGGACCAAGGAACAGGTACAGAAAATTGTCGTTCTGGCGACCAAGGCCGTAAAAAAGTTCGGCAACAGCTGCGGCAGTGCCGTCATTCTCGCTGAACACCGGAAGGCCGCTTGCCTCTTTCAAGTCTGTGGCGAGATCGTAGTTATCCCATTTCTTGAAGTCGGCTTTCGGCAGGCCCAGCTCATGCAGCCAGGCGCCAAGATTGAAAGGTTGTGCCAGACCAATTCCTGTAATGCGGGCGCGGTCTTCGTGATCAAGGTTTCGGCTCAAGCTGGCCAGATCATCCATTAGGATCGCAAGCGCCTTGTCCGGCGCTGGCAGGATCATGTCATGGATACGTCTGTCGATGATCTCGCCGGAAAAATCCATCAGAACCGTTTCCATATTGGTCCGGTCAAGGCGCACGCCATAGGAAAACGCGCCGCGTGGAGCCAGTCGCAGGATGGTTGCAGGTTGACCCCGGCTGCCGTCATGGCGTTTGCCTACTTCGATGATCAGGCCTTCTTCGATGAGGTTCTGAATGATGGCGCCAATCGCAGCATTGGTCAGCTGCACGGCCCGGGCAAGTTCAGCCTTGGACGCTTCCCCCGCACGCCGCAGAATTTGCAGCACGATGCGCTCGTTATAACGCCTCAATTGCGCGGAATTGGACCCGCGCCCGCTTTTTGAGGGTTCTGCCAAGCCCTCTTCCTCCCGATATGCATTGACCGGTTGTGTGCGCCGGTTTCATAATAATTTATTTTGATGAAATTATTCATCTGCTTGTTGAATCTGTCAATAAACAAATCCCTTTGCAGTGCATGGTTTCAATGCTGTATTGCGGTAGGGGTTTGAAGAGTCTTAATAAAATAAATCTGATATATTTAATCAATTGTAGCTTTACGACATGTGATGATACGCGTTTCAGCTCCATGCCTGGAGTTAAGCGTTCAATAGAATGGCAGGGACAACTCGTTTGGCTGCCCTTGCAATACGTCTTCAATCTGTTTGCCACCAAGGTTATTGTCAGCGGATGATCAGATTCGGAGAACAGTGAATGCCCCTCAAACATGACGAAGCGTTCCTGGCCAAGGCAATTGCGGCTGGAAATCGCGAAGAACCTGCAGAGCTGGTCTTAAAGAACGCTCGACTGTTCAGTGTTATCGACGGATCTTTCAACGAGACCGACATTGCGATTGTTGGTGACAGGATTGTTGGGACACACGCAGAATATGAGGGTGTAGAGACAATCGATGCCAGCGGAAGAGTTGCGGTTCCGGGTTTCATCGACACACATTTGCATGTTGAATCGTCACTGGTCACCCCGTTCGAATTCGACCGCTGCGTCCTGCCGCATGGGGTGACAACGGCTATCTGCGATCCGCATGAAATCGCCAACGTTCTCGGTGCGGACGGGATCCGGTATTTTCTGGACAGTTCCCTTCAAACCGTGATGGACCTACGAGTGAACCTGTCGTCATGCGTTCCGGCAACCGCCTTTGAAACGGCAGGTGCTTGTCTGGAGATCGAGGACCTGTTGCCATTCCGTGACCATCCGCAGGTGATTGGTCTTGCTGAATTCATGAATTTTCCGGGTGTTCTGGGTCGCGATCCGAAGGTGCTTGCCAAACTGGCAGCGTTTCAGGGTGGCCATATTGATGGCCATGCGCCGCTTCTACGCGGCATTGGTCTCAACGGTTATCTGGCGACAGATATTCGGACAGATCATGAAGCGACAACAGCAGAAGAAGCGCTGGAAAAGCTTTCAAAGGGCATGACGATCCTGATGCGCGAGGGCTCGGTCTCAAAAGACCTGGAAGCGCTTGCTCCAATTCTGACATCGGATGTCTCTTCTTTTGTCGCCTTGTGCACCGATGATCGCAACCCACTCGACATCGCTGAAGAAGGTCATATCGACAGCATGATCAGGCGCTTGATCGCCAAAGGCACTCGCCCGCTTGATGCTTACCGCGCTGCGAGCTGGTCGGCAGCCAATGCGTTTGGCCTCAAGGACCGCGGTGTGATCGCTCCGGGTAAACGGGCCGATATTGCTCTTTTGAGCGATTTTGAAGAATGCCGCGTCGAGACTGTTCTTTGCCGCGGCGTTGTGGCGAGTGATGCAGTGTTTGCAAAACGCAGCATTGTTGCGCCTGTTGGCCTTGATAGCGTGAATGTCAAATCCGTTTCACCCGCGTCCTTCAACATTCCGGCACGCAACAGCGAAGCCGACGTCATTGGTGTTGTTCCGGGCAAGATTATTACCGAGCACCTGAAACGCATGCTTCCTGTCGCTGGTGGCAAAACGCTGGTCGATCTTGAGCAGGACGTTCTGAAGGTCGCGGTGGTCGAGCGTCACAAGGGGACCGGCAACATTGGGCTCGGATTTGTCAACGGCTTCGGCATGAAGATGGGAGCAATCGCCTCGTCTGTCGGCCACGACAGCCACAATATTTGCGTTGTCGGTGCAGGTGAAGAGGCAATGGCACATGCGGTCAATCGGGTGATTGCCATGAAAGGCGGATTTGCTGTTGCCGACTCTGACAGCGTCAAGGCTGAACTTGCCCTGCCGCTAGCCGGGTTGATGAGCCTGGAACCGTTCGAGACCGTGCGACATGAGCTTGAAGACCTGCGGGCGGCTGCCAGGGCGCTGGGCTGTACCCTGGAAGAGCCCTTTCTGCAGGTGGCTTTCCTGCCGCTGCCTGTGATCCCGCATCTGAAAATCACCGATTTTGGCGTCTTTGACGTCAACAAATTCGAATTGGTCGATCAGGGGTCATGATCCTAACGCTTGCAGTTTCCGGTTACCGGTCCCTTCGTAATGTGGTCTTGCCGTTGGACCGGATCACATTGATTACCGGGGCAAATGGCAGTGGAAAGTCGAGCCTTTACCGCTCCGTTCGGTTGTTGGCTGATGTGGCGCAGGGCAGGGCGATTGCCTCTCTGGCGGCCGAAGGCGGGCTGAATTCGACGCTTTGGGCAGGGCCGGAAATGGTGTCCCGCGCCATGAAACGGGGCGAAGTCCCTGTTCAGGGAACAGTCCGCAAAGGTGTTGTCAGTCTGAAACTCGGTTTTGCCGATGAGGACTACGGGTATGCCATTGACCTCGGTCTGCCGGCAGATGCCGGGCGATCCTTTTTTTCAATGGATCCCGAAATCAAGACCGAAGCGCTCTGGGCCGGGGAGGCCTTGTCGCGATCCAACGAGATTGCCGGGCGCAGCGGCCCAACAGTCAAGCTGCTTGATCAAGCTGGGCGGCGCATTCCTGTGGTCCAGAACCTTGCCCGCTTTGACAGCATGATGACCCATGCAGCTGATCCCAAGGACGGATTGGAACTGTTAGTCATGCGCGAGCGGATGCGAGCCTGGCGGTTCTATGATCATTTGCGCACAGACAAGGATGCACCAGCGCGGTTTCCCAAGATCGGAACACGGACACCGGTTCTTGCCGGTGACGGATCTGATCTGGCTGCTGCCTTGCAGACAATTCTCGAGATTGGCGACGAACAGGAACTCGCCGAAGCAATCGATGACGGTTTTCCAGGGGCGTCAATCGAGATCCGGGTCAATGACGGTTACTTCGAGCTGGTGATGCAACAGAAAGGTCTGTTACGGCACTTGCGCTCCAGCGAGCTGTCTGATGGCACGCTGAGATACCTTCTGTTGACGGCAGCTCTTTTGTCGCCAAGACCCGCTCCGCTCATTGTCTTGAACGAGCCTGAGACCAGCCTGCATCCAGCATTGCTGGAGCCGCTTGCCAGACTGATTGCCAAGGCAGCCGAGAAGACGCAGGTCATTGTTGTGTCTCATGCGCAGCCGCTTGTGGATGCTCTCGCGAAAGAACGGCAATGCGCGCATTATCATCTCTATAAGGAACTCGGTGAAACGCAGGCAGACGTGAGAGAAGCTCCGCGCTGGAATTGGCCAGTTCGTTAGGGAGCAACATTCATATCCGTTAATCGTCCAGACAATTGTCGGAAAGCTTGGAAACCTGTTCGTCATTCGCAGGTTTCAAAAGCGCGCTTTTTCAACCCTTTTTGAATTTCATAGATAGAGATCGGCACGTCAGGTTGTGGTTGGGGAATACGGATGGGAATGTCCTTAAGTCGCGGTTCTATCGTTGGTTCTCCACAAAGCATGCGTGTGTTGTATTCCTCAATTCCGTCCCACTTCGTCATGGATCCCATGATCGGGAAGGCGTCTGCGGCCATCATCTCGAAGAACAGAATACGCCTTGATCGGTCAGATGTATTCAACGCCGAACCATGAATGATCCGCCCGTGATGAATTGAAACTGACCCGGCTGGGCCTTTCAGTTCGACAGCGTCGTCAGGGTTCAGCCCTACGTCTTCGGGGATGAAGGCGCCTGCAAAAACGCCATTGACGTGATGGTCGTGGACTGGCCCTTTGTGGCTTCCGGGATAGACCATAAGGGGACCATTTTCGCTTTCCATATCGTCAATGATGACCCCAATGGCCAGGATGTCATCATTGGTATGTGGGTAGAAGGCATAGTCCTGATGCCACTCGACCGCAGCCCCGTAACCGGCAGATTTCATGTTTAGTTTTGTAGTGTGTAGCCTGAGGTCAGGCCCTATCAGGTCCCGTGCGGGGCCAAGAATATGGTCCGAGTACATCAGCTCGCGGGCCACAGCGCTGATCTTATGGGGCAGTTTGACCCGCCGTAGACGCGGTTGCTCCGGTGTGTGGCTATCCTCCAGATCCAGCCGGTCATTGGATGCTGTCATACCACGTGCTTCGTCTTCAAATCGGCTGATCTCGGCACGAATGCGCTTCAGGATTTCATCTGGAAGATGGCGCTCCAACACCAGATATCCGGTCTCGCGATAAGATGCGATCTGAGCATCCGTAAGAATTTCAGGCATGGAAATTTCCTCCTAGGAAGCACTGTGAGCTGCTCGATCTCAGGTGTCAATTTCAATGGCGCAGCTATAAAAACTGGCGGCAGTGTGCATCCTTGATCCCAAATAAACGGCGTGATTATACCGTCAGTTGAAACGACCTTGAGTGGTGGTTTTTTACGGATTATGCCTTTAGCGTGAAAAAAGTTGTTGAGGTGTCGTTACGTCGTGAGTTGACGTTAACGGAAAGTTGCGCCATGTCAGGGGAGAGCACTAGGTTAAAGTGGCTATTTGCGCGAGCAGTGACGTTCAGGGAGGAGTGAACCCAGACCACGAAGAGGTCCGGTTTTACATTGAACGCCAGAACGATCGTCATCGAGCCTGAATTAACGCGTTGGAGAATGGTATGACGACTGCGGAGGAGTGGACTGCGGCTTTTAATGCCCGTCCAGCACACGAGTATCTTGAAGAGACTGTTTCCGAATTCGGAAATCGCCCGGCCGTTGATTTTATGGGGAAAGGCTGGACCTACAGTGAAATCGGCAACTTGGTCGACCGTACAGCTGCAGGCCTGCAGTCCATGGGTGTCGGACCCGGCGTGCATGTCGGTCTCTGCCTGCCCAATACGCCATTCTACACCATTTTCTATTTCGCAATTTTGAAGGTTGGTGGAACCGTTGCCAACTTCAATCCGCTCTATGTGGAGCGTGAAATAGCGTTTCAGACGCGTGACGCCGATGTTCGCATTATGGTCACAATGGACCTGAAGATGATTTACGACAAGGTCGAAAACGTCCGGAAGGAAAAGGCTCTGGACAAGATCATTGTCTGTCCAATGACCTTCTGTTTGCCAACCGTCAAAAAGGTTCTGTTCAGCCTCTTCAAACGCAAGGAACTGGCGGAGATCTCATATGACGATGCTCATATTCATTTTGACGACCTCCAGACCAAAGGCTCTCAGCCAACACCGGTAGAAATCGATCCGTCTACAGCGATAGCGGTTCTGCAATATACTGGAGGTACAACTGGCGTACCGAAAGGGGCGATGCTCACGCATCGCAATCTGTCAGCCAATATCCAGCAGATGCGCTGTGTGTTTGAAAAAGCGCGTCTTGGCGAAGAGCGAATGCTCTGCGTTCTGCCGTTTTTTCATGTGTTTGCGATGACAGTTGCTCAGAATCTGTCGATCATTCTGGGCGCCGAAATGGTTCTGCAGCCAAGATTTGAGCTGACCACATTGCTGAAAACCATCGTGCGCAAGAAAGTGACATTGTTCCCCGGTGTTCCGACCATATACACTGCGATCAACAATTCGCATGAAACCAAGAATTACGACCTTTCCAGTATTGAGCTTTGCCTTTCCGGTGGCGCTCCGCTTCCGGTGGAAGTGAAGGAGAGTTTTGAAAAACTGACTGGCTGTATCCTTGTCGAAGGTTATGGATTGACTGAATCCACTCCGGTTGCTGCCGTAAATCCGCTGGATGAAAACCGCAGGGCAGGCTCCATTGGCCGTTTGGTCCCAGGCACCAAAGCGCGATTTGTCAGCATCGAAGACCGTGAAACAGAAGTTGCGCTGGGGGAAAAAGGCGAGCTAATGCTCCATGGTCCGCAGATCATGAAGGGTTATTGGAAACGCCCCGATGCCACTGCAGACTCTATAACTCCTGATGGATATCTGCATACGGGCGATGTCGGTTATCAGGATGAGGATGGCTTCATCTACTTGGTCGACCGTATCAAGGATCTGATTCTATGCTCCGGCTACAATGTTTATCCGCGGGTAATCGAAGAGGCGATTTATCAGCACGAAGCCGTTGATGAGGCTATTGTTATTGCCATTCCGGACGAGTATCGCGGCCAATCACCTAAGGCGTTCATCAAGTTAAAGGATGGACACTCGTTGACCGGCGATGGGATGAAGACGTTCCTGAAGGATCACCTGTCCACCATTGAGTTGCCGAGAGAAATTGAGTTCCGCGACGAACTGCCAAAAACCATGGTTGGCAAGCTTTCCAAAAAGGAACTGGTTGAAGAAGAAGCTGCAAAACGGGCGGAAGCTGAAACTGCCTGAGTTGGCAAGCATTGAACAAATTGAAAACGCACCCGGTGGGTGCGTTTGTTTTAATTGTTGTATCCACGTCCGTCCGCCGCGCGGGCCAGTTCACGTCCGCGCTTGGCTTCGCGGTGGACCGTATAAAGCGATGCCGCAATAATCACGCCCGCACCAATCAATGTTTCAATTCGCGGCCACTCGCTGAACACCAGCGCGCCAATGATTGTCGCATAAAGCAGCCGCGTATAGTCGAGTGAGGCGATGGCCGTCGCTTCTCCGGCCCTGAAGGCCTTGATGTTGGAGAGTTGAGCAGCCCACGAGACGATGCCGATCGCAATCAGAATGCCCCACTGTTCAAGTGTCGGAGCTTTCCAGGTGAGTATTGCCGGTACAATCATCAAAATGCCAACAAAAACGGCTTGATATGTCAGGATTGTGACCGGCGGGTCGGATTTGGTCAAAATGCGCAGGATGATCATGACGATCCCGGCGCAGGCTGAGCCGCCAATAGCCAACAACGCGTAAAAATCGATCAATCCATCACCATCGGGTCTCAGCATCAACAGAACACCTAAAAAGCCGACGATTGTCGCGCCCCAACGATGCATGCCAACCGTTTCGTTCAGAAAGAAGATGGCAAAAATAGTGATGAAAAAGGTCTTTGAGAAGCTGATGGCCGTCGCATCAGCGAGCGGCAAGTGGATGATCGCGGTAAACCCGCACAACATCGCTGTTGTCGCAAAAACAATCCGGGCGGCTTGCAGTCCAGGGCGTTTGGTTGCAAGTGAATTTGGCAATCCGCGCAGAATTGTAGGGGCAACGATCAACACCATGACGGCCTGACGGACGACCAGTATCTGATAAACGGACAGATGTTCACCCAGCAATTTGATCAGCATAACCATGATCGAAAACAGAAACGCTGCGAGCAGGATCCAAAGTGCACCGATGGTGTTTGACGGCAGCTGTTCCGTAATAGCCGTCAGTTTCTTCACAAGGCCCGTATTCGGCGGGTCTTTGGGGCCATTTTCCATTTTTGATCCTGGAGCTACCAATCAAACAGGAGCGCGAAAATTCTCCAAGCGATTCTTGAATTGGTTGCCAATAGAGGTTGTTGTCCCAAACCTAGTTGAAATTGGTGAGATGGGAAGAGGCCATTTAGGGTCGAAATTCCGGGCATCAACAACTTCATAGGGGCAAATCTGGACCAAGTGCATTTTAGTGAAGACCCGTTGTGAAGATCTGCATTATTCTTGTTGACGGATGCAACGGAGAGTTTGATGCAAAAAATCCAGACGCAGGGCGTTCATCATATCACTCTGGTTGGTGCTGACCGGCAGACGTCTATCGAATTCTGGGAAGGCTTGCTTGGTATGCCTTTCGTCTTCGAGCAGCCTAATCTGGACGATGCCAATCAAAGCCATTTGTATTTCGATCCAGGTGATGGTCGTCTGATCACTGTTTTTACCAATGAAGATCGTAAGCCAGATCCGGGCCCAGCACCTCAGGACGTCGGATGTGTCCATCATGTTGCCCTTGATGTTTCTCAGGCAACATTCCGTCAGATCGCAGAACGGCTTGATGCGCGCGGCATTTCACACAGCGGTCCGAAGGATCGCGGTTTTATGGACTCCATCTATTTTCGGGATCCGCTTGGGTTGTTGATCGAATTGGCGAGCTACCGATTTGTACCGCCTGCAGGTGTTCAGATGGGTGAGGTGATGCTGGAAGCGCATAAAATCCGGGTCAAGCGTGGTGACTACAATATCACCGAGGTTCATCTGGCTGATGCGATTGAAATCCTGACCAAAAATACCCGGCGTAGCCTGTCCGACGAAGAGACCTGATTTCACCGTTTGAACGGATGCCTGCCGAGTGTTCTCGCGAAACTTTCCATGTAATCAAGCAATAATGCGCAGAGCGATATAGGGCACCAGATTGAACACGATTATCAGGATTTTGTAAGCCGCGAGATACTTGAAATAGATACCCGGCAGTTTGTTTTCATCGATATCAAAAAGCTTTGAATGAATTTTCCTGACCTGTTCGGAAAAAGCATAAAGGCAGACGGTTGAAAACAACAAGAGTGCGATGTTTATCAGAGTGCACCAAGCCAGAAAATGGGTGAGTTGATCGAGTGTCATGTTGCCGCTCCGTGTGTATTCGGATTTGAATAAACTCCATCCAGCTGTTCAGTATATCATACGTAAAACTGGCAGGTATATGCTGGTTGGAGTGCCGGAAACTCGGATCATCAATCGAGTGCAAGCCCTTTGCCGAATCTTGCTTGAAAAAAACAGGCACCTACTGGTAACGGCGTTGTGTAAACGCTATCTTGAATGAAACCAACAGCTGGATGACTAAGCCCAACAGCTTACAGTGTCCCGGCGATTTCCAGACGACAAGCAGGATTGAATCCAGATGAACCAGATGGTCACTCCGAAATTCGGTGTCGGTGCTCCTTTGCGCCGGAAAGAAGATCAGCCGCTTCTAAAGGGTGAGGGAATCTATACTGATGATTACAGGCCAGATGGGTGCCTGCATGGTTATGTTGTCCGCTCATCTATGGCACACGCCAAAATCTCAGTTGGAAACGTAGCAGATATTCGGGAACTGGATGGCATCCATATGGTGCTGACCGGTGCTGATGTTGTCGGCAAGACGATGCCAACTATGGCGTTGCTGAAACAGATTGATGGCAGCAACTTCAAGCTCCCTGTTCAGGAACTGCTGTGTACGGATACTGTTCGTTATGTTGGTGATGCCATTGCGTTCATCGTCGCAGATGATGTCAACACAGCCAAAAGCGCGGCAGAAATGCTGGAGATCGACTACGACCCGCTGGATGTCGTGATCGAGATCGAAGACGCACTTGCGCCGGATGCAGTCCAGGTCTGGCCGGAGTTTGGTACGAATATCGCCTTTACATTTGGACAGGGTGAGCAGGAAAAGACCGATGCTGCCTTTGCCAAAGCTGACAAGGTTGTCTCCATTGAACTGGTCAACAACCGGATTGTTGCGAACTACATGGAACTACGCGGCTGTGTAGTCGAACACTCGGCTGAAACTGACCGTTTCAAACTGACTCTGGGTACCCAGGGCGGCCATGGCATGCGGGATGCCGTCTGCAAGGTTCTGGGGCTGGACGCTGATAAATTGCAGGTTGTTACGCCAGAAGTTGGCGGCGGGTTTGGCACAAAGATGTTCTGCTACCGCGAATATCCGCTTTGCATGATTGCTGCCAAGGAGCTTGGCAAATCCGTGCGCTGGGCAGGTGAGCGCATGGAACATTTTATTACCGACGCGCACGGCCGGGACAATCTCTCTACTGCCGAGCTTGCGATCGACAAGGATGCCAAAATCATAGGAATGCGGGCCCACATCAAAGCGGCCATGGGTGCTTACTTGCACCAGTTCGCCCCTTTCATTCCCTGGGTCGGCAGCACGATGACATCGGGCCTATATGATATTCCTGCTGTCTTTGCGAAGGTTGAGGGCGTCTACAGCCACACGGTTCCGACTGACGCTTATCGCGGTGCCGGGCGACCGGAAGCGGCTTATTTGATGGATCGCCTGATCAACAAGGCCGGTGAAGAAACGGGTCTGGGCCCAATCGAAATCCGCAAGCGCAATTTCATCAAGCCGGATCAACTTCCCTACACCACCCAAACCGGCCGGATGTACGACACCGGCAACTACGACGCCCATTTGGACAAAGCATTGGGTGTTGCGGACTGGGACGGGTTTGCTGCGCGCGAAACAGCAAGCAAAAAAGCCGGGAAATATCGCGGTTTTGGCATCTGCACATACATCGAAGCCTGTGCCTTTGCAGGCGGCGAAGAAGCAACTCTGGAACTCAATGCAGAGGGTAATCTGACCCTTCTCATCGGAACGCAGACAAACGGCCAGGGTCATGCGACAGCCTACAGTCAGGTTGTTGCGGAAAAATTCGGCGTCACTATTGATGATGTTGAAGTGGTGCAAGGCGATACAGACCGCGTCCGCAAAGGTGGTGGCACCGGAGGGTCCCGATCAATCCCGCTCGGACTGCCGCCGGTTCGCAATGCTAGCAATACTCTGGTGAAAAAAATCAAGGAACTGGCTGCAGACAAGCTTGAAGCGGGTATCGAGGATCTTGAGCTTGAGAGCGGGCTGGTTCGTGTCGTCGGAACGGATCAGCAGGTGACACTGTCCGAAATCGTGGCCGTTGCCGGAGAGACACTTTCAGCTCGCGAAGAGGTCACGCAGGATGAGTGTACCTATCCAAATGGCACCCATATTTGCGAGTTGGAAATCGACCCGGATACCGGTGATGTTGCCATCGAGAATTATGTGATCGTCGATGATTTCGGCGTCACTGTGAACCCGATCCTTCTAGCTGGTCAGGTCCATGGTGGTGCGGCGTCCGCCATCAGTCAGGCTTTGTGTGAGCGCACTGTCTACGATGAAGACGGGCAGTTGCTGACGGCGTCCTTGCTTGATTACCAGATGCTCCGTGCGGCAGACCTTCCGAACATCGACTTTCAGACCTTGAATGTTCCGTCCACAACCAATGCGATGGGCATCAAGGGCGCTGGCGAAGCGGGTACGATTGGTGGCTGTGCTGCAGTCATGAATGCCGTCCAGAACGCGCTCCGAGACGGTGCAGGTGTGTCCGAAATTCTTGATATGCCTGCGACACCGCTCCGGGTCTGGGACGCCATCCAGGCTGCTAAATAGGCGGTCGGCAGCGTAAACAACGAAAAAAGCGCCAGAGGAATTCCGGCGCTTTTTTCTTTTCCATCCGAAAGATTTATTCTGCCGGTACTGGCCGTGGCTGACCGCCGTTTTGTTGATATTCGGTGATGTGTTCTTCAAACGCGCGCAATCGTTTGTAGACAGAGATCAGTTCGACGATTGTTGTCCAGGCATTGACCAGATACTGGAACGAACTCTCGACGCGGCTGAACGCACGGACAATTTGCTGCATCACACCAAGTGTAATTGCGCCGGATATGATTGTCGGCCCAAGCGCCAGGTAAGGTACAAGCACCGTGGCCTGAAGATACGACCACTTGGCAACGTCAAAATAGAGATAGTGAAAAAACAGTCGGAAATAGTTTTTCCGGACGTGGCCGAACAGCTCTGTAACGGCAGGAGGATCAGCGCGGTCCTCGTTGTCTTCACCGTGAACGAGTTCCTTGCGGTAGGCCGCTTCAACCTTCTGATTGTTGAATTCGAGACCGGGAAGTTTGAATCCGACAGCAGCAAGCAGGACCGTGCCAGATGCTGCAGAGAGAATTGCGACATAAACCAAAGAGTGGCTGACTTCGCCAATCCAGGGAAGTTCCGTTATGTGGCTGGAGAGCCCCCAGAGCAGCGGGAGAAAGGCGATCAGGGTCATGATGGAGCGCATGAAAGAAACGCCGAGCCCTTCCATGATGCGAGCAAACCGCATTGTATCTTCTTGAACCCGCTGTGATGCGCCTTCAATGTGGCGAACGACGTGCCAATGGCCCATGTAGTAGTCGTTCATGGCTGTGCGCCAGCGGAAGATGAAATGCTTGATGTAGAAGTCGAGAACGACAGCGATGGCGACATAAAGTGCGGCGATCCAGAAGAAGGTCGAAAGCTCTTTCATGTATTCTGGAAACGTGACGCTTCCCGGTTCTGCCAAGGCCTTTTGGATAGTGTCGTAGAACGAGCCGAACCACTCATTGATTCTGACATCGAGCTGAACCTTGTACCAGGTCACTCCAAGGATGATTGCGGAACCAATCCAGGCCCATAAAATCCACTGGCGGTTCATGAAAAACGAACGGAACATCGGGCAGAGCCTCTCGAATCGGAAATTTCCCCGATTATAAGTTTCTGAATTGATGGTGGGAGGCAATTGGTGGGAAATGAAGGAGTTGTGAAGAGGTTTTGAACGAATTGCAGGCAGTTAACGGCTTTGCGTATGTGTTGCACTGAGGACTGGCCGACTGCAGTCAATTGCAATCCTAGGAACATGTCGCAATAGTGTTGGTTCAAACCATCAAGCTGTGCCTCATGTCATTCCGGATAGATCATTTCGTGTGAACCCAACCGGATCCTTCTCCAGCAATCATTTGAAAGCCCACTATGACGCAGTCGCGGCCCGCACCGGGCTCCAACAGTAGTCCCACGCCAGCAGGAATGGACCGTCAGGCACCACTGATCGGAATTGCGCTCAAGCTGGCGTCTACTGTCGCATTTTTTGTGATGGTCACAGCGTTGAAAATCTCGGCAGAGCGGGTCCCAATTGGAGAGCTGGTATTTGCTCGAAACTTCTTCGGGTTGTTTCCGGTCCTGCTCATGGTGGGGTTTCGCGGCGAACTGGGTTTGGCATTCAGAACTGAAAATCCCAAAGGTCATTTGACCCGTGCAGCGATTGGCATGACAGCTATGGTCTGTTCATTTACTGCATTTCATCTGTTGCCCTTGCCGGATGCCACCGCCATCGGATTTGCCATTCCATTGTTCGTCGTTGTTCTCGCCTATTTTCTGCTGGGGGAAACCGTGCGGATCTATCGCTGGAGTGCCGTCGGGATCGGGTTTTTGGGAATTCTGATTGTTCTCTCGCCGCACTTGGGCGAAGGGCAGATGGACAATTCTTCGACAATCGGTGCGGTACTTGGATTTATTGCTGCCGTATTTGCTGCCCTAGCAACGATCACTGTCCGCAAATTGTGCGAAACCGAGCGTACATCAACTATTGTGACCTGGTTTGCGGGAGCGGCTACTGTTCTGGGCCTATTGACGCTGTCAGCCGGATGGATTTGGCCAAGTCAGGCCTGGGTTTTTCCGGATCTCGAGACTGCAGCTTTGCTTGTCTTGGTTGGATTGGCGGGCGGTGTCGGCCAAATTCTGCTTACACAAAGCTATCGCTATGCAGATGCCTCGACCATCGCGCCATTTGATTATGTGAACATGCTTTGGGCGATTGTTGTCGGTTGGGTCATCTTCTCAGAGACACCTGTTCCAGAAGTTGTCCTCGGTGCTTTAATTGTCATTGCTGCCGGCGTTTTTGTCATCTACCGCGAACACAAGCTCGGTCTGGATCGAACCAAATCCCGCCGGGCGTCGACCCCGTCAAAGTCGTAAGGGCATTCTCGTTAGGGCGTGTAAAGGAAGGATTCAACGCTGCTTTTGGTCCCGTCCGGATAGATCAGCTGGACGTTGATCGATTGTGTCGATCCGGCAGGCAGTTCGATATAAGGTTTTTCCTTCAGAACGACATTCGGCTTGGTGGGATCACACGCATCCAGCTCCCACATCTGGTCCAGTGGTCCGCCGTTCAATCCGTAGAATACAAAATCAATGCCGCACTTCCAGGATTCCAGATGCGTGAAATAGATCAACTGTTGTCCGTTCCAGTCTCGAAAAGACACCCAATTGGCCTTGGTCACGTCGAGAATCTGCTTGATCTGCTCTGGTGGCATGCCTTGGGCTGAAGCGCCTGAAACGTAAGTCGCCGGGGCTGCCAGGAGACTCAATAATACTGAAGCTATTTTCATCAGGCGCATTGTAGGCCTCCAGGTGGTGTAGATCAGTGATAAGAGGCTTTAAAAGGCCTTGAAAGTAATGATTGTCTTGGTGTCCTGAATGCCATCAATCGGATGAACTTTCTCATTTACGAAGTGACCTATGTCTGCATCGTTTTCGACATAGAACTTCACCATGAGATCATAATCACCACTTGTGGAATAGACCTCGGATGCGATCTCGGCATCGGCAATAGCGTTGGCGACCTGATAGGTTTTGCCGAGCTGACATTTGATCATCACGAAAAATGGTGTCATCGGAAGCTCCGAAAGTTTGGAAGAAAGCGGTCTTTAGAATGGACATCGCCCATCTGGTCTTGGCAGTCAATGAGCGATCCGTTCGCAACATGTCGCAAACGCTTGCAATTGAGCAACCAGCTTGGTAGCTGTCGACCCATCTCATGGGGGTGCCTGGCAATAGTGGATCAGGCTGAGAGGTAAATGGCCAACTCCTTGAACCTGATCCGGCTTGTACCGGCGGAGGGATTTGAGACCATGATAATCAAGGCGCTCGGCGCACTTTCATTTTGGCAGATGATTTTGGGGGAACTGGCTCCTTGTGGAGGCAATGCATGACCCTTTCAATTGTTGCATCCACACAAGACCTTTCGCCTGAAACCGTATTTTCACTTCTTGAATCAGTACGCGAGAATGCGCCCCGGGTTCATACGATCACAAATGCGGTTGCCCAGAATTTTACGGCCAACGTTTTACTCGCACTTGGTGCCGTTCCTTCCATGACAATCGCGCCGGAAGAGGTCGCAAGTTTTGCGGCAAGCGCTGATGCGTTGCTGATAAATCTGGGTACGCTTGATGAGACCAGGCGTGCCGCCATTCCGCTTGCGATAGAAGCTGCCCGGTCCGCAGAGCGGCCAATTTCCATTGACCCGGTGTTCGTCAACCGCTCAGACGTTCGCTGTGCATTTGCAAACGGGCTGCTCGATTATGCTCCGAATCTTGTTCGAGCCAATGAAGCCGAGATGATGGCGTTGTTTCCCGACAGGCCGGACGCTGAAGCCATGATTGCGAATGGAACAGTCTTTGCTGTCACTGGTCCTGAAGACAGGATCGAAAGTCGTGGTGACAATTACCGCTTGTCGAATGGCCATCCTTTAATGGCCCGCGTTACAGCGACCGGATGTGCAGGAGGTGCAGTACTTGCAGCTTTTGCAAGTGTTGAAACCGATACAGCCCTGGCAGCTGCCTGCGGTCTGTCAGTGTTCAACATTGCCGGTGAAATTGCTGCAGAGCGGTCAGGCGGTCCGGGGACATTTGTTCCCGAATTGCTCGATGCACTTTATGCGCTAAAACTTGGCGATATTGAAGCTCGCCTCAAAACGGCCTGACCATCACCTACGTGACATAACTCGAGGAGAACTCCATGACCGCAATTGCGGTGACCATAGCAGGGTCTGATTCCGGCGGCGGGGCCGGTATTCAGGCGGATCTGAAGTCCCTTTCGGCAAATGGCGTCTACGGCGCAAGCGTCCTGACAGCTTTGACGGCACAGAATACAAAGGGTGTGACAGCGATCCATGATGTGCCACCGGAATTCGTGCGGGCACAGATGCAGGCCGTTTTTTCAGACCTCGAAGTCAGAGCAACAAAGATCGGCATGTTGTCTCGCGTCGATATTATCGAGGAAGTGGCCAAAGGCCTGAAATCTCTGTCCACCGGATCTGTGGTTCTGGACCCAGTGATGATTGCAGCTTCCGGTGACCCGCTTCTCGCTGACAGTGCTGTTGCAAGTCTGATTTCTCAGCTGGTGCCGCTTGCTGATGTCATTACACCCAATCTCCATGAAGCTGCCCGCATGCTGGAGACCGATATCGCAAATGATGAAACAGAGATGCTAGATCAAGCAAAGTCGCTGCTTGATCTCGGTGCAAAGTCGGTTCTGCTCAAAGGTGGGCATGGTACCAGCAATGAAAGTGCTGATCTTTATCTTGGATCAGATGGGTTGGAACTGTGGCTTCGAGAGACTCGCATTGCCACCAACAACACCCATGGAACCGGCTGCACATTGTCGTCAGCGATAGCCGCAGGTCTGGCGAAAGGGATGCCGCTGGAAACAGCGATCAAATCCGCCAAATCATACATCCATGCCGCCATTCAAGCTGCCGATCAATTAGACATCGGTAAAGGATACGGACCTGTCCATCATTTTCACGCGTTATGGAACAACTGACATGAACAATCTCACGAAATCGAAGCAATCGGTAACTCGCCGTGGTTTGTTGAGTGGTGCAACTGTTGCCGGGGCGGGTGCATTGGTGACGCCTGCGCTTGCCAATGATGAACCGACAATAGAATGGAAGATGGTCACATCCTGGCCGAAGAACCTGCCCGGTCCAGGTGTTACTGCACAGCGGATTGTTGATCAGGTTGAAAAAATGTCCGGAGGCAAATTCAGGATCCGGCTCTTTGCGGCTGGCGAACTTGTGCCAGCGCTGGGTGTGTTTGATGCTGTATCTGCCGGTACAGCGCAGATGGCTCATACTGCGGCATTTTTCTGGCAAGGGAAAATTCCGGCATCAGTCTATTTCACAGCCATCCCATTCGGATTGCTGCCACATGAGCACATCACCTGGATTGAACAAGGCGGGGGGCAGGAATTGTGGGATGAGCTCTACAGGCCCTTTGGTGTGAAACCAGTCATGGCTGGCAACACCGGTGTTCAAATGGGCGGCTGGTACAAGAAAGAAATCAAGGATCTTGATGACCTGCGTGGTTTGAAAATCCGCATGCCGGGTCTGGGCGGTGAAGTCATGCGCCGACTTGGAGCAGCGCCTGTCGGCCTGCCGCCGGGTGAATTGTTTCAAGCGCTTCAAACTGGCGTCCTTGATGCGACGGAGTTTTTGGGGCCTTGGTCTGATCGCGCCATGGGTTTTCAGAAAGCTGCCAAATTCTATTATTCACCTGGTTTTCACGAACCAAATGGTACTGGCGAAGCGCTTTTCAATGAGACCGCATTGGACGGTCTACCTGACGACCTCAAAGCGATCGTTCTGGAAGCTTGCCGGGCAGAGAATGGACGGGCTCTTGCTGAAAGTGACTGGGAAAACGCCGGAAGCCTTCAAATTCTGCAGGAAGAGGATGGTGTGACGGTCAAACACTATCCTGAGGAGATTCTGACAGCTCTTCGTGAGACTGCTGCTGTTGTACTGGCGGAGTTTGCAGAAAAGGATCCGCTGAGTGCACGGATCAATGAGAGCTTTATGGCTGCAAAGGTTCGTTTGGCGCCGTGGAGCGATGTTGCTATGCGACGGTTTATGGCCGCGCGCGACTGAAGATTTTGATTGAACTTTGTCGCAGTCTGAAAATGGCTGCGGCATCGGTTTTGGTGTTTTTTGATCTGATTTAAGCGATAATTTTACTGAAACTGGCTGCAGCCAGTTGAATGAATTCCCAATCTACGCCCCAATACCCACAGCTTTGCTGAAGAAAACTGTGACAATGGGGCAACGGTTCGCAGTATTTATGGGTTTTGTAATACTATTCGGTGAATTGCCTAAAATTTATGCATTTGTGTGGTGACGTAATGGGAAGGTGTTGAATCCATCTAGATCACATCCTTTTGACGGGTCTAATTCGTATTACGTGAGGTAATTCAATCCAGAAAAAGGCTCTAATCCGCGATTTTTCCCGCGGAGCATCGCGAATACTCAAGAATATTGCGGTTGAAACCGCGGCAAATCTCCCGGAACCTAATGACCAGAAATTATTTGACCCCATGGGAGGGGCCGGGAGGAACGTTATGTCGTGGGCAAACCATAAACGTGTATTTTGTACTTCTACTGCGCTCGCAGTATTGTTGAGCGCAGGTACTGCGCAAGCTGGAGGGTTCGCGCTTAGGGAGCAGAGTTCATATTTCCAGGGAACCTCGTTCGCCGGTTATGGCACATCCGGTGACTCCATCTCATCGATGTTCTGGAATCCTGCTTCATTAAGTGGTGCGCAACAAGGTTTCACATTTGAGGCTCACAATTCCATAATTCTCCCGTTCTCAGAATTAAACGGGCAAAAAACTGGAGGTATCGGCGGAAACTCGACTGTTGGAAGCGGGGACCTTGCAATTGACGCCTGGGTGCCTGCAACCTACGCATCCTTCCGCGTGAACGAACAATGGGTCTTGGGATTGGGTCTCAACGCCCCATTTGGGCTCTCTACAAAGGCCGACTTCAACTGGGCAGGACAGCTGTATTCCAGAACTTCTGAAGTGTTTTCTTTGAACGTCAATCCGACTGTTACGTATCAATTCAACGATATGATTTCTTTTGGCCTCGGTGCCCAGGTGCAATATCTGGACGTTCGATTGACATCGGCTGATGCGACTTCTGGGGCTGGCTTTCCGCGAACGAACGAAATTAACGGTGATGATATTGGGTTTGGCGTAACCGCCGGTCTTTCCCTGAAGCCAATGGAAGGTACTGAAATCGGATTGGGCTATCGCTCTGGTGTCAATCACGGCCTGAGTGGGAAGCTGTCTGCGAGTGGCCGGACGAATTTGATCGACCTGAATGTCATCACTCCGGATATGGTAAACCTGTCTGCCAGCCAGAAAATTACAGATAAAATCCGGTTGTTGGGAACAGTGGAATGGACGAATTGGAGCCGATTGAAGGCTCCGCGCGCAACTTTGCAAGCCAATGGTGCGACAGCTACCACCCTTCATTTTAACTATGACGACGGCTGGTTCTTCTCTGTCGGCGGTGAATACGAGTGGAACGATAAACTGACATTTCGTACCGGATTTGCCTACGAGATTTCGCCAATCGACACTGAGATTCGTTCAACAAGGTTGCCTGACAACAATCGTTGGTGGTTGTCTGCAGGTGCGAGTTATGACTTCAACAAGCATCTCGCATTCGATTTGGGTTACACCCATATCATTCCGCAGTCGACTAACGTCAATATCGTCAATGGACACCAGGACTATGATGCCAGATTCGGTTCCTACACTGCAGATGTAGATAGCAATGTGAACATCTTCTCTGCTTCCCTTCGGTACAAATTCTAAGCAGTAGAAATATCCGATTTAAAAAGGGCCGGAGTGATCGCTCCGGCCCTTTTGTTTGAATTTCATTTCCGAAGGATCAAAATGCAGCCGGATAAAGGCCACCGTCCATCAGGATGTTTTGACCAGTTATGTAGCCTGTATGTTTGGAGCAGAGGAATGCACAGGTCTTGCCAAATTCTTCCGCACTTCCAAAACGCCGGGTCGGAATCTCAGCGGCTTGCGACTGCCGTATATCGTCGACGCTTTGCCCAGATTGCTCAGCAGCCTTTTCAAATCCACCCTTGAGCCGGTCGGTGTCCATTTTGCCCGGCAGGAGGTTGTTTACGGTTATTCCGTGAGGGGCGAGCTGGCGGCACACACCGGCGAGAAAAGCGGTCAAACCTGCACGTGCACCACTTGATAGATCGAGGCCCTCAATCGGCATTTTTACAGACAGGGACGTGATATTGACGATACGCCCGAAACCGCGGTCTTTCATACCGGGTGTCACTGCCTGAATGAGTTCGATCGGTGTCACAAAATTCTGGATTGCTCCCTCCAGAAGGGCTTCCCGTGTTAGTTCCGTGTAGTCTTTACGGGGTGGGCCACCGTTGTTGTTCACCAGAATATCCGGATTGCCGCAAGCATCCAGGAGAGTTGCTTGCCCGCCTGATGTTGAGACATCTGCAGCTATGGCCGTGACATTCACTTGGTATGTATCGATCAGATGCTGCCGTGTGGCTTCCAGAAGGTCTTTGTCACGACCGTTGATCACCAGATCGCATCCAGCCTCGGCAAGTGCTTCTGCACAGCCTCTGCCTAAACCTCTGCTTGAGGCGCAGATGATTGCCTTTTTGCCGCGCAGACCTAAATCCATCCGAATTCTCCAATTTGTTTGATGTTGTTGTCTCTTATGTGTGCTGGCAGAGGCGAGCTGTCAAATAACCCGCTGACCTTTTAGCAATCCCATTGCAATGTCGGAGCTGCAAAGGGGGAGCAATACCAAAGATATGCGAATGTAGTCCGCAACGCAGGGGAAGATTTCGAAGGAGAGAAACGCAGAAATAGCGACTGTCACAATAGTGATATCTGAATCGCGTCTATAGCGCCCCAATGGAATTTGGAGAATTGCTATGTCTGCAAAAAAGACATCGCGCCATTACCGGGCATTGTTTATTTCAGACGTTCACCTAGGCACCCGAGGTTGCCAGGCGGATTTGCTTCTGGACTTCCTGAAGGACAATGATGCTGAGACAATCTATCTGGTTGGCGATATAGCTGATGGTTGGCGCTTGAAGCGATCCTGGTACTGGCCGCAACTTCACAATGATGTCGTCCAGAAGATTCTTCGGAAAAGCCGAAAAGGTGCCAGGGTTGTCTATATCCCCGGCAATCACGACGAATTTCTGCGAAGTTTTCTTGGAACACATTTTGGCGGCGTCGAGGTGGCAGACAGTATTGTCCACGATACGGCCGACGGAAAACAGTATCTGGTCATTCATGGCGATCAGTTTGATGTTGTGATCCGGCATGCCAAATGGCTCGCCTTTTTTGGCGATACGGCATACGTGACCGTCCTTGGGATCAACACTTGGCTGAATGTCGTTCGTCGGCACCTGGGCTTCACCTACTGGTCTCTGTCCGCTTGGGCGAAACTTAAAGTCAAGAACGCGGTGAGCTTCATAGGTCGGTTTGAAGATGCCTTGTCTGATCAAGCCCGTCGCCAAGGATTGGATGGAGTAATTTGCGGTCATATTCATCATGCTGCGAGCCGGAATATCAATGGCATTCACTACATCAACACCGGTGATTGGGTGGAGAGTTGCACGGCGGTTGCCGAACACCATGATGGAACCTTCGAGGTAATTCGATGGGCAGAGGTGACTCAGTTGAGAGCTATTGCGACTGTCCCTCCGGAAGCGTCGGTAGCCGCATGAGTTCCATCCTAATCGTAACAGATGCCTGGCACCCGCAAATCAACGGCGTTGTAAAATCTCTCGAGCGAACAGCCGAAGAATTGCAGGCCCTTGGAGTTCGCGTTGAATTCTTGACACCTCAAGTCTTCAAGACATTGCCGTGTCCAACTTATTCGGAAATCCGCCTGTCGTTAACTCACCGCGGTGTTGTCCGGCGAATGATAGAAACGTTTGATTGTGAACACCTTCATATCGCTACAGAAGGGCCGTTGGGACTCATGTCGGCAAGCGTTGCCAAGAAAACGGGGCGGTCGTTTACAACGAGTTATCACACCCGTTTTCCGGAGTATGTGTCTGCCCGTCTGCCCATACCACAGTCCTGGTCGTATTGCTGGCTTCGCCGGTTTCATAATTCCGGTAATGGTTGCATGGTGGCAACCAAGTCACTGGAAAACGATTTGAGAGCACGCGGGTTTAGAAACCTTATGCGTTGGTCCCGCGGTGTCGATGATCAACTGTTCGCACCCAGTGAGTGCACCGTTCTGCCGACCGATTTGTCACGTCCGATCTTCATGTACGTTGGTCGTGTTTCGATTGAGAAGAACATCCGGGCTTTTCTTGATTTAAATCTCAAAGGATCGAAGGTTGTTGTTGGTGATGGTCCGCAATTGGATACGCTTCGTGGACAATATCCTGAAGTGTATTTTGCCGGGTTGAAAACGGGGCAGGACCTAGCGTGCCATTATTCAAGCGCTGACGTTTTCGTATTTCCATCGCTTACAGACACATTCGGCAATGTCATGCTTGAAGCGCTTGCGTGCGGGACGCCGGTCGCTGCATATCCGGTAATGGGGCCATTGGATGTCGTCGGTGACACTGGTGCTGGTGTTTTGTCCAATGACCTTCAGGAAGCGGCTGAAGCAGCATTGGACATCCCACGAAACCATTGCCGCACAATTGCGATGAGTTATTCCTGGACGGCCAGTTCCCGGCAGTTTCTCGCCAATTGTATTGAAGCTCAAAGTCAATCGATCCATAAGCCGGAAAACCGTGATGGGGCCTCCTGAAGACCCTGGCCTATCAGGATCACCCGGTTACTCGACAAACGGTTGTTATCTATGGGAACACTTCATATTCATGACGAGTGTTCCGAAGAAACCCCAAGAGAGTACAATGGTGAGTGGGAAAGTATCTGCTGATCGGTCCAACACCGAGTTTCCGGTGACTTTTGTGGATATTCAATCTGCTTCCGAGCGAATCCGGAATATCGCGCTGACAACACCTTTGTTGCGGTCTCCGGCCCTCGATGAACGGACAGGTGCAACTGTCCTGATCAAGCCGGAATGTCTTCAGAGAAGTGGTTCATTCAAGTTTCGCGGAGCGTATAATTCTCTTAGTTCTATTCCCATTGAATCCAGACGATATGGCGTAGTTGCGTGTTCCTCTGGCAACCACGCTCAAGGCGTCGCGGCAAGTGCCAAAATACTCGGAATGTTGGCTACGATTGTCATGCCGGCTGATGCACCGCAGATCAAACTGGAACGAACGCGGGGTTACGGTGCGACCGTCATCACCTATGATCGAAAGACTGAGGATCGTGAGGCCATTGCGGACAAGATTCGCGCGGAAACAGGCGCTACATTGGTTCACCCTTACAACGACCCTGCGGTGATTGCGGGGCAGGGCACTGTCGGGCTGGAATTGGCGAACCAGGCAAAAGTCTTGGGGATTCAGCTTGATGATGTGTTTGCCTGTACCGGCGGTGGCGGTTTGTCGAGTGGTATCGCCCTAGCCCTGGCAGAAACTTCGCCAACCACGATATTTCACACCTGTGAACCTGCAGGATTTGATGACTATAAACGTTCCTTGGAGGCTGGGAAGCGTTTGGCAAACGCGTCAAATACCGGTTCGATTTGCGATGCGCTTATGGCCGAATGCCCGGGAGAAATAGGGTTTTCCATATTGAAACGGCTGGCCGGAGAGGGTGTCTCGGTTACTGATGAAGAAGTCCTGGATGCAGTTGCTTTTGCCTTTACCGAACTCAAGCTGGTCGTTGAGCCGGGCGGAGCCGCAGCACTGGCGGCTGTGCTTACCGGAAAGTTGCCAATTGCAGGCAAGTCAATCGGACTTGTGCTGACCGGTGGCAACATCGATCCAAAGATGTTGTTGAATGCTGTCGATCGTTAACTGATTGTTAGAGAGCCAGTCACTAATTCTTACAATGTAAGTTTTTCCAGTCAAATCGACGCTTGAGCTATCGGTTCGAAGTAATGGTTTGGTTTTGTGAATGTGGCGGATACGTCTTCTCGGTAAAATAAGCAACTAAAAGTCGATCTTCTATTGATCTTGCAGATTAATAGTGTGGTTTCGGCAATTTTTACTCAAAAAAAAGCGTTGCATTTTTAATTGGGTAGGAGAGCCAGTGTATTCCGACGCCGTAAAAATGTGACGTGTTGAGTTTGAGAATTTAGGGGGCAGCTATGCAGGATCAAAGTTTAAAGCGGCGACTGGCGTTTTTCCGGTATACGGAAAACGACAGAAATCTCGCCAGATCTCTGTGGCCGACAATAAATGCCGAGTTGCCGCAGATTCTCAACAGTTTCTATGCGCACGTGAGAACTGTTCCCCACTTGGCTAAAATGGTCGGAGACCACGAAGCTCGACTTGTTTCTGCCCAAACAGCTCATTGGAAAATGTTGTTTTCTGAAGGCCCGACTGAGGAGTTTCTGGAACGGTCTGTTCGTGTTGGACATGCCCATGTCAAAATTGGCCTGGATCCAAGCTGGTACATCGGCGGCTATTCTTTCATGCTCGGCCGCATTACCGAGGTGCTGATGAAAAGGCGTTTCCTGTCGTCTTCCAAGCGTACTGATGCAATTTCTGTCGTTTCGAAGCTCATTCTGCTGGATATGGATATTGCCGTCTCGACCTACCATGAAAAGCTGGTATCAGATATGGTGGGTCGTGAGGAAAATATGAAAGAGGCCGTCGGGACATTCGAAATTGCGCTCGGCCGTGCTGTTGATGCTTTGGGGACAGCTTCAGCGGAGTTGGAGACATCTTCCTCTGATCTAAATCAGGCGACGGGTGCAATCGGGGAACGCATGCAAAAAATGGATGTTTCTTCTTCAGAAGCGTCCGGTGGTGTTCAGTCCAGCGCAACGGCCACCGAGGAAATGTCAGCCTCAATCAACGAAATAGGGCGCCAGGCTGGGCAGTCCCGGGAAATGGCAATACAAGCTGTTGAGGGTGCGCACCGTACCAATGGTTCTGTTACCAGACTGGCTGGATTTGCAGATCAGGTCGGATCGGTGATTGGCTTGATCTCCGATATCGCAGAACAAACCAACCTGCTGGCTCTCAACGCAACGATTGAGGCTGCCAGAGCAGGTGATATGGGGCGCGGTTTTGCTGTTGTTGCGGCCGAGGTCAAGGAACTTGCAAGTCAGACTACAAAAGCCACTGAAGAGATTACTGAACAGATTGCGGCAATCCAACAGGCAACACGAGAGTCTGTCGACGATATTGAACAGATCACCAACACGATTGGCGAGCTTTCAAATATCGCAACCAGCATTGCTGCAGCGGTTGATCAACAAAGCTCTGTGACACTGGAGATTTCTTCAAACGTCCAGTTGGTCGCGCAAGGTACACAGGCCTTCACCGATGAAATTACCGCAGTTCGCGGGTCGGTTGGGTCAGTCGAGGGAACCGTCGGTGCAATTCATGGAATGTCTGTTTCTTTGAAAGACCAGGCCACTCGTCTCGGTGTGGAAGCAAAAGAGTTTTTCTCGAAAATTCACGCAGCTTAAATCAGAGCGAAGCTGGGTTTCTGTTTCATGAGTTCCTGCCTAGTCTTGCTAATTCCACGACTGGTTTTGAGCTATCCATAAAACAAAAAAAGCGCGGAAATACCGCGCCTTTTTCAAATAGATTGTAACTGAACTAATTGAAGAGAGCTTGACGCTCGGCTTCTGATAGCTGTTGCAAGGGGTCATCTGCCTCTTCTTCAGCCGCAGCTTCAGTCAATTTCCAGTCGGCATCAGCTTCAGTTTCGACTTCGCTGCCAGCCTCAGCATTGACTTCAGTTTCTGCAGCAACGTCGGAAACAGGTTCTTCCGGTGTTTCTTCGCTGATTTCATTGTCAAACAATGCTTCGATTGCAGCTTCGTCCAGTTCTTCTTCAGCGGCTGCAGAAGCAAACTCATCCTCGGCTGCTTCAACGATTTCAGGCTCGGCTGGTGTATCGTTTTCTACCGGCTCAGCTGCAAACATATCATCGATTGCCGCGGCATCCATGGCTTCGCCGCCACCTGCCATGATTGCATCAACATCGTTTTCGCTTGCATGTACCGGTGCTGCTGGAGCCTCTATCGGCGCGGCCGCTGCCGTTTCTTGCGGAACCGTGTCAAAAACATCGTCGTTTCCTGAGAACAGTTCATCAACATTGGACTGGGAAACTCCAGCACCAACATGTTGAGGACCGTTCAGCAGATGAGCGTCAGGGCGTGAATCAACAGGACCGGCGTCATCTTCTGCGCCTCTGTCCTCGATGCCCCAAATATTGATCATCGTATTGATGCGGCTTTCCAAGTAGCGGAGCACCTGAACAACCTTGTTTGTCCGCTGTCCGGTCAGATCCTGGAAGGAACAGGCCATGAAGATTTCGGTTGCCTTGGCATCGATATCGTCACAAGTCGCGTCTTCCGCACCGTTTTCGCGCAACACCCAGGCTTTTTCCTGAATTTGCTCAGCGGCTTCCAGAATTGATTGAGTCGCACCTTCTGTCTGTGTGACAATCGCATCCAGCTCATGAGATGCATCGACGAACCGGTTGCTTTGTTCACCATCATCCTTGATGTTGGCGATCTCGGATTTGGTTCGTTCGATTGCTTCATGCATATCTGCAATGTCCAGGCGGATCTTGTCGAGATCCGGGACCTTGCGCTGTTTGGTGACGACTTTCTCAAGTCTATGAATCGCACCCAGGATTTCCGTCGTCTCGGGCGTCTTGTTCCGATTCAAAAACTCTCGTAGAAACCGACGTCCACGATCGGATTCCATCAGGGTCTGTTCGAGAGTCTTGTATTCGACTTCTCCGAGTGACTCTGGGTCTTCCTGTATTGCTTCCGCTTTCATAAGGAGGCGAATCCCACTTATCTAAGGTTTTCACTGCCCCGTCAGGGACAATCTCGTCTCAAAGGTATGAATAAAATCGTTAACATCTTCCTAGGCTGCTAGATAACCAGATGAGCTATGACCAGTTTTATGCCCAAACTTAGCGCTCGGGTTGCTGCCCTGTTTGCGTGCCACTTCTTTGGCTTTGGGTTGTTCCTGCCATTTTTCCCCTTGTTGCTTGGATTTCAGGGGCTGGATGCAGCCGAAATCGGATTTATCCTCGGGGCTGGCACGATTGCGCGAATTGCTGCAAGCCCTTTGCTGGCTAACGTGGCAGACCGGACGGGTCAGCGCCGGTTGTCGATTCTGATTTACTCGGTAATTGGCGCCGTTTTCATTGCTCTGTTTTCCTTTGCCGGTGGTCTCGTCATGATGAGCGTCGCCGTCATTGGCTATATGGTGTTTAAAGCGCCGGTTCTTCCGCTCAGCGACGCATATGCGTTGGATGCTGCAAGAAATACGGGCGCTGATTATGCGCGGATGCGGCTCTGGGGATCTGCCGGATTTGTGGCTGCCAATTTTGCCGGTGGGCTTCTTGCGTCTGATAATACGTCCTGGGCCATGCTGCTCCTGATTTGCCTGGCGGCGCTTGTTACAGGTGCGGTTGTGATGTCATTGCCGCGGCAACAGCGTCACGATGTCTCCGGTGTTTCTGGCGACGAACCCTCTGAAACGCCATTTCGAACTGTCTGGTTCTGGCCTGTTTTGACCCTTTTGGGGCTTTTTCAAGCAAGCCATGCGGCGTTTTATGGGTTTGGAACACTCTATTGGCAGGCTAAAGGCGTGCCCGATTTTGCCATCGGATCGCTCTGGGCTGTCGGTGTGGCAGCTGAAATTGCGTTGTTCACCGTTGCCGGTAGAATTGCCCTTCGATTTGATCCGCCGGTCTTTCTGATTGTTGCTGGTCTGGCGGCAATCGTCCGCTGGGGTCTGTTTCCATTTGCTGATTCAATTCTCGAAATGGCCGCCCTTCAGTTGCTGCACGGCTTGACCTTTGGCGCAGCGCATCTGGGGGCGATTGCGATCCTGGCAAAGGTCGTTCCAAGCCGTTGGGCTGGAACGGGGCAAGGATTTTTGGCGACTTCAATTGGTATTCAGATGGCAATAGGGCTCGGCATTTGCGGCGCGCTCTATGAAGTGGATGCCGACATGCCGTTTTATGTCATGGCAGCTGTATCCGCACTGGGTGTTTTGATGATGCTTGCGCTGACACCAATGGTGCGCCAGCGCATGGCTGTTATCGACGTCGGGTAATAGAGATTAACCCCAAAGATCTGGGAGCGGCGGAAAGAGCGTGCTGCCTTCGAATTTAAGGCCCGGTGATCTGTCTTTCGTCAAAAGAAGTGGTCCATCCAGATCCACGTAGTCTGCCAATTGCGCAATCAGGACAGCCGGAGCCATGGCTAAAGATGTTCCGAGCATACAGCCTACCATGATCTTGAAGTCCAGATCCTTGGCGGCCCTGGTCAATTCAATTGCTTCGGTGAGGCCACCGGCCTTGTCCAGCTTTATGTTGACCGCGTCATATTTGGCGCGCAGGTCATCAAGCCCGTCGCGGGTGTGCAGGCTTTCATCAGCACAGATTGTTATTGGCCGGTCAAATTCCGCAAGAAGGCCATCGTTTGCCGAGGGGAGGGGCTGTTCGATCAACGCGACACCGGCGGATACACACGCTGCCATGTTCTTTTCAAAACAGCTTTCGTCCCAGGCTTCATTGGCATCAACGATCAACGAGCTGTCGGGCGCTGCCTTTCGGACGGCTTGTATGCGCTTGTCATCCCCAGGTCCGGCCAGTTTGACTTTCAGGAGGGGACGATGCGCAGCAACTGCAGTCTTTTGTGCCATAACCTCAGGAGTGTCGACACTTATTGTGAAGGCGGTAGTAACAGCTGATAAAGCGCCCAAACCGGCAATGTCAGAGGCGCTTCGACCGGTCTGCTTGGCTTCCAGATCCCACAGAGCGCAATCAAGCGCATTTCGAGCCGCACCTGCAGGCATTGCCTCCTGGAGCGCAGACCGGGACAGACCGTCCTTCAGCAGAGCAGCGATTTGCTCAATCTGCGTCTGGACACTTTCCATGGATTCCCCGTACCGGGCATAGGGCACACATTCGCCGCGGCCAATGTAATCGCCGTCCTGAAGGGTGGCGACGATCACTTCTGCATGGGTTCTGGTTCCGCGCGAAATCTTGAAGCCACCGGCTATTTCAAAACGTTCTATGTCAATCGCTACGCTGCGGGTCATGGCGCACCGAATTCTGCGGAAACTTTGTCGACGATGTTTTCCATGCCAAATCGTACAGGGTCGGTTGCAGGCAAATCATGCTCTTCGCTGACTTTGGCGAGATAGGCGCGGGCCTCAGCTTCACCGAGCGCTGCAGTGTTCACTGCAATTCCAACGCAGCGAATACCCGGATTGTTCAGCTTGCCACACTGGATCGTCATGTCGATGACCTGATCAATGGTCGGCAATGGGCTATCCACACCGCGCATCTTCGTTCTGGTCGGTTCATGGCAGACAATAAAGCCGTCAGGCTGTGAGCCATGAAGCAGGCCGAGTGTTACGCCAGCAAAAGAGGGGTGAAACAGCGAGCCTTGACCTTCGATGATCTGCCAATGGTCCTCTTCTGTATCCGGGGACAACCATTCTGCAGCACCTGCAATAAAGTCGGCAATGACAGCATCCAGGGAAATGCCGCGCCCTGAAATGAAGATGCCGGTCTGGCCTGTTGCACAAAAAGAACTGGTGTAGCCGCGTTCTTTCATGGCCGTGTCCATGGCAAGCGCAGTATATTTCTTGCCGACAGAACAGTCGGTTCCGACCGCAAGGATACGTTTGCCGGGCCGGTTGGTGCCTTTTCCGGTGGCGAAGGTCATTTTGCTATGGCGGACGTCATGAAGTTCGCAACCATGTTTTACAGCTGCTTCACAAATCTCCGGAAAATCTTCCAGTCGAACGTGAAGGCCGGAGGCAACATCCATTCCGGCATCGATCGCTTCCACGATTGATTCGATCCAATGATCGGGCAGACGACCGCCAGCGTTGACCGCTCCAATAATAAAAGTCTTGGCACCGGCTTTTGCAGCATCGGCGATTGTCATGTCTGGCAAACCAGTGTCGGCTGCACACCCAGGAAGCCGAACCTGGCCAATACACCAGTCTTTGCGCCAATCCACGATACCTGTTGCGGTTTTTGCCGCGAGTGCATCGGGAACATCACCAAGAAACAAAAGATAAGGGCGCGCAATTTCCATGGATAAAGCTTTCAAGTGGCTGCTAGACGTTAAACTCTTTCATCAGGTATACGAGGGGAAAGGAACGAGCGGCAAGAGGGCAGCCATCCGGAATGGCATTCTTGGAAAAAAATATTGCACCGGAAATGCATCTGGAGGCAGACGACAACGATCATCAGTTCCTGTCCCTCTCTGGCGACTGGACTGTCAGTACGATCGGTGAAGCCGAAAAGCGTCTTGATGAGCTTCAAGTATCCAAGGACCTGCTGACCTGTATTGACGTGGCAAAAGTCGGTAATCTGGACACAAGTGGTGCTTGGTTGATCCACAGAACCCGCGGGCGGCTCGAATTTTCAGGACGAAAAGTCGAGCTCAGCGGCGTCAGCCCCGTGCGGCAAAGCCTGTTTGATGAAATCGAACACCATCACCCACCACGCTGGAAACCGGAAAAGGGTGGATATTCAGCAGTCCAGTTTCTGGAAGATACTGGTCGGCAAATGGTTGAGGCTGGTAAAGACGGCCTTGCAATGCTGCACATCCTCGGCTCGCTCGGTCTCGTCACGTCAACGGTTCTGTTGCAGCCCAAACGCCTGAGAAGCATTTCGATTGCAGTTCAATTTGATCGCAGTTGTATCGGAGCTGTTCCTATTGTCGCCTTGATGAGTTTTCTCATCGGCGCAATCATCTCTCAACAAGGCGGCTTTTATCTCAAGCAGTTCGGTGCAGATATCTTTGTCGTCGATCTTGCCGGGATTCTTGTACTGCGCGAAATCGGAGTGATCTTGACCGCAATCATGGTCGCCGGACGATCCGGATCCGCGTTTACGGCCGAGTTGGGATCAATGCGCATGCAGGAAGAGGTTGATGCGCTGCATGTCATTGGGCTCAGTGTGACCGAGGTCCTGGTTTTACCGCGTATTCTGGCATTGATGATTGCCTTGCCGATCCTGACTTTTGTGGCTGATGTCGCGGCTTTGTTCGGCGCTGGCCTGATAACCTGGGCGTATCTGGATATTCCGCCGGCCGCTTTCCTGACACAGCTTCAAGCTGCCATAACGGTGAAAACCTTCATTGTCGGTGTGATCAAGGCGCCATTCATGGCGTTGATCATCGGATTGATTGCCTGTGTTGAAGGGTTGAAAGTTGAAGGATCTTCAGAATCGCTCGGACGCCACACCACGATGTCGGTCGTCAAAGCGATTTTTCTGGTCGTTGTTGTCGATGGTTTCTTCGCCATCTTCTTTGCAGCCATAGGGGTGTGAAGAATTGGCAGCCCTAGAACTCGAACAATCTGACAATCAGCTGCTACCGACCGCAGACGGTTCCGATCACGTCTTGTCTGTGCGCGACATTACGGTTGGATTCGGTTCGAAGATTATCCTTCAGGACCTTGATCTAGATGTCCGGCGAGGAGAAGTCCTGGGATTTGTCGGTGGATCTGGAACAGGAAAATCCGTTTTAATGCGGACCATTCTGGGGCTGACCCCTAAGCGGACCGGTTCAATTTCGGTTTTCGGGCACGATCTGGAGCGCGCGAGTGAGATTGAACGCAAGGCGATAGAACGGCGCTGGGGAGTGCTGTTTCAGCAAGGTGCCTTGTTTTCGTCACTGACGGTTAAACAAAACATCCAGGTTCCTATGAAGGAGCACCTGAAACTCTCTCCGCAACTGATGGACGAGCTGGCCACTTTGAAGCTTGAACTGGTTGGCCTCCCTCAGGATGCTGCCAACAAATTACCCTCCGAACTCTCAGGTGGAATGATCAAGCGGGCGAGTCTCGCGCGCGCCCTTGCACTCGACCCTGATTTGGTGTTTCTGGACGAGCCTACTTCCGGACTTGATCCAATTGGTGCGGCTGCATTTGATTCCTTGATTGAGAGCCTCAGCTCAACGCTGGGGTTGACTGTATATATGGTTACTCATGACCTCGACAGTTTGCATTCGATCTGTGATCGGATTGCTGTTCTTGGGCAAAAACGTGTTCTGGCGATCGGACCGCTGGACGATATGATGAAAAATGACGATCCTTGGATTACTTCGTATTTCAGGGGCGAACGGGCATTGCGCCGGACATAAGGTTGGACTGAATGGAAACCCGGGCGAACTACATTCTGATCGGTGCCTTCATGGTGGCCATGCTGATCAGTGCGTTCGGATTTATCTACTGGCTCGCAGTCACAGCAGATTCTCGTCAAAATGTCAGAGTGAAAGTGCTTTTTCCCGGCCCTGTGACAGGTCTTCCTGTCGGTGGTCAGGTGCTCTTTAACGGTATCAAGGTTGGTGATGTCAGCGCTCTGGACTTTGCCAAGGATGATCCGACAAAAGTGGTCGCGACGGTTCGAATTCGACCATCGACACCGCTGCGCAAAGACACCAAGGCAACTTTGAATTTTACCGGATTGACCGGTGTCGCCTATGTTGACTTGACCGGCGGTACAAACTCGTCACCATTGCTGCTTAATCCGGATATGGATCAGGATGACAGCAATATTCCGGTAATCGACGCCGAACGATCTTTCTTTGATGATATCGTCGACGGTGCGCGGGACGTTTTGAAGCGAGCGGATTCAACCATGAAAACGGTTGATGACCTCCTCAAGGACAACAGCCCGGCCATTGCCAAAACCATTCAGAATGTAGAGACATTTTCCGATGCTCTGGCGGCCAATTCTGATGGCGTGAAAGACTTCATGGGAAGTATTGCCAAAGCCTCTGAGGCATTTACGAGCCTTTCGGGCCGAATGGAAACACTAGTTCAGGAAGGCGAAAGACTTCTGGCTGCTGTGCCATCCGACAAGGTCACCGCAATTGTGGATGATATGTCGAAGTTTTCCGACAGTCTTGGCAAGGCTGGCAAGGATATTGATGTGATCATGGCTGATGCACAAAGCGTGGCCAAAGAATTGGGCACCTTCGGCAAAGGGCTAAACAAAAGCTTAGAACACGTCCAAACGATCGTCCAGGCAGTCAAACCGGAAGACGTCCAAACCGTTATGCAAGGGGCTGCTTCACTCGGCTCTGTGCTTGAGAAGCGATCGGATGCTATCGACAAGCTAATCGTTTCGACAAGCGGCACCATGCAAAACGTCAATGATATTGTAGAGACCATCAAGCAACGCGAAGGTGCCATATCGGATATGATCGAAGGTGGCCGGGATGTGGTGGTCAAAGTCGATGCGATCGTATCGCGCGGTGTTGAACTTGCAACGGCGATTGAACCCTTACGGATCGAAGAGATCGTAACGTCGGTAAACACGTTTACCGATGGCTTGAACTCTTCGTTGTTCAAAGTGGACGAGATCATCGCCAGCGTTGACCCGCAAAAGGTTGAAGGTGCGGTCGATGGTGTTGCCTCAGTGATCGACAATTTCAATAATCAGCAAAGCCAGATTAATGAAATCATTGCCTCCACGAAATCCACGGTTCAGAATTTCGAAGCCGTATCCGTAACCGTTCGCGGTCAGGATGATCGGATTGCAGGGCTGATTGAAGACGTTCAGGTCGCAGCAAACCGATTTGCAACAACGCTGCAGTCCGCAGATGAACTCTTGAAGGCTGTTGATCCGGATAAAGTTGCCAACATTGTTGGATCGGTTGAAACGGCAACATCTGGTCTGGCCAATTCGGAAGATGGAATTCCGGCAATCCTGCAAAGTGCGCGGCAGGCTGCAGACAACGTTGAAAAAATGACTGCGGACCTGAAACAGCGTACACCTGACGTTGACCAGATCATCACAGATGCCAAACAGATGACGGCGACCCTGAATGCGACATCCGTTCGGGTTGAGAGCCTGGTCGAGAAGGTTACCGAGATGGTGGATGGCGACGGAGAAGGTCTGATCAAGGAAGCGACGTTAGCGGCGCAGGCAATCAGAAAGATTGCGGTTTCGTTTGAAAGTCGAGCTGACTCGATTGCAGGCGGAATTTCGAAATTTGCAACGCAAGGCTCTGCGGATTTCGCAGCTGCCATGGCACAGGTCAATAGGACACTTGTCGCAATCCAGAGCGCTGCGGAGAGCTTTGAGCGTAATCCGAACCGGATAATCTTCGGCGGTGAAGACGTGCCGACTTACAAAGGCGGGCGGCGCCGGTGACGAATGATAAAATGGGACAGGGACGAATGACTAAGGCAGGCACACAAATGACCCGGCGGAGCGTGATCAGCGTTCTCGGTCTCGGGACGTTGGCTGCCGGTTGTGCCAGTTCAGCCCCGTCAGCGTTTTATAGTCTTGATGCTGCCGATGTTGGTGAATTGCGGGGACGTTCCAGCAGGGTGCAGGTGCTGGTTGCTCCGCCGCGTGCTCTCAAGGCACTAGACACGACTTATATTGCAGTTGTCGATGAAGGGCCGGTCTACAGTTATTTTCCGAATTCCGCCTGGGCAGATACTTTGCCGAATGTTGTCCAGCTGAAGCTTGTGCAGACCCTGCAGAATACCAATCGGTTGCGCGGTGTCGGAATGCCGGGAGATGGCCTTCTGATCGACTATCAGCTGCAGACCGAAGTTCGCTCCTTTGAATTGCGTGTCGATGGTGCAAATCGTGGCCGGGTGGAAATCTCTGCCCGGATTGTCAATGACCGAAACGGTCGGACTGTCGCCAACAAGGTCTTTCGCGCTGAAAGCTTGTCTGGCGGAACTTCGGTGGATCAGGCTGTCGCAGCTCTTAACAGGGCTTCCGACAAGGTTCTTGCCGAAATGACAGCCTGGACGCTTAAGAATGTCTAGTCATCGATAAACATAACTCGTTTAAATCAACAGCAACGACAGCGCCGGAACTGCGATCAGCAATCCGAGGCGAAGAATGTCTGCGAACCAGAATGGCATGATGCCTGCGAACATGGTGCGAAGTGGCACATCTGTCAGCACAGATCTCAAGACAAAGACATTCAAGCCGATCGGCGGTGAGATCAGGCTGATCTCTGTGACGACCACAACAATGATACCGAACCAGATCAACACCATTTCAGGGTCACTTAGAAGGCCAGTTCCGAAATCCAGAGACGTGACCAGCGGAAAGAAAACTGGAACGGTCAGGAGGATCATCGACAGGCTTTCAAGAATAGCGCCAAGAACAACATAGATCAGGACCAAAACAAGAATTACAACGTAGGCATTCACCTCGAGTGAAGTGACCCATGTCAGCAGGGCGTCGGGAACACCGGCATAGCTGATGAAATTGGAAAAGACCTCGGCGCCGATGATGATCGCGAAGATCATTGCAGTCGTCCGGGCACAGTTCAGTCCGGCTGTGTAGAGTTTTTCAAATGTCAGACCACCGGCACAAAGAGCTATCAGAAAGGCAGTAGCTGCGCCGATACCTGCGGCTTCCGTCGGCGTGAAGAACCCGCCGTATATCCCGATCATGATAACTGCGAAGAGACCCAGAACGGCAAGAACGCCCCAGAGATCTTTCCTTTCAAGCGGTATATCCTCGCCGTCGGTCGGCGCAAGATCGGGCTTGAAGAGAACTGTGACGTAAACAGCCGCCAAATAGAAAACGACACCCAGCAGACCCGGGATAATTCCGGCTATGAACAGTTTGCCGATATCCGCCTCAGTCAGCAGGCCATAAATGATCAGGATGACACTTGGTGGAATGAGAATGCCGAGCGTGCCACCTGCAGCGATAGAACCGGTTGCAAGGCTGTCGGCGTATCCGGCTTTACGCATGGATGGCATGGCGACCTTAGACATGGTCGCTGCAGTCGCCAGTGAAGAACCGCAGGCAGCCGAGAACCCGCCACATGCAACAATGGCTGCCATCGCAAGCCCGCCGCGCATGCGGTGCAACATCCGATGCGCCGTCGTGAACAGCGACTGACTCACACCGGAGATGGTCAGCAGATTGCCCATCAAAATGAACAGCGGGATCACGGATAGTGTGAAGGACAGGCCAGTGTCAAAGGCAGCATTGCCGAGGAGATTGAAGGCTGCATTCCAGTTTCGGAGCGCTGCAAAACCTGCTGTTCCGACTATAATCATTGCGACCGCAATCGGCACGCGCAGCAGGACGAGGCCGAACAGGGCGGTAAATCCAATCAAAGCTTCTAGCACGCGTCAGGCCTCTTTGCGAAAACGATTCAGCGCCCAGACTGCAGCTGTAATAGCTGATAGGGCGAATGAGATGGCTCCGAGCCATCCGACTAGATGAAGAGGTATTTCAAGCGAATCCGTCACTTGTTCACGTCGCTGAAGTTTCTCGGCGTGTTCGACAAGTTCAAACGCAATCAAGGCAAAAACACCGACCGTGCAGATACCGGCCACAAACGTTCCAAGTCGTTTTAAATGCTTGCTCTTGAGACCTTCCATCAGCTCGACTTCGATATGCTCGCCGGCAGCGGTCGTGAGGGGCAGGGCGAGAAATATAAGTGTCGCGAGCAGTATTTCGGTCAATTCATAGGCACCGGACAACGGACTGTTGAAGACGTAGCGCGCGACCACGTCAACACAAGTCAAGCTGATCAACCCGATGAGAACCATCAGGCACAGGAGACCCAGTAAGTAGGCCGCCCCGAGCCGGATTGTGGATGTCCGGCTCGGAGTTTTATTGACGGAGACCGAAGCCATGTTTAGTTGCTAACTCCGGTGCGGGTTCTGAAGTCAGCCAGAGCCGCAGTGCCATCAAATCCGGTTTCCTTGACAGCATCCGCCCAGTTCGCTTCGTGCTTAGCCGCAAGTTCTTTCAGGGTCGTCAAAACCGGTGCTGGAGCGTCGTAGACTTCAATTTCTGTATCAGCGACATAAGCTGCGCCAACTGCATCCGAATTGTCCCAAACGCCTCCAGCGAGGCTAGCCAGCGCTTCGCCCGAAACTTTTTCGATGGCAGCCTGGTCTTCAGCTGACAATCCGTCCCAGATGTCCTCGTTCATGACCATGAACCAGGATGTATTGTAGATGCCGCCAGGTACTTTCATGGACGTTTTGACGTAGTCGGTCAGTTTGAACGCCTTGATGGCTTCCATCGGGAATGTAACGCCGTCAATCACGCCACGGGAGAGTTTTTCGTATACTTCACCGGGGCCCATGAACTGGGTTGTGATGCCCAGATCTTTGGCAAGGTCTGCAATATATCCACCTGGTGTGCGGATCTTCAGGCCAGAGAAATCCTCGACCTTTTCGACCTTGCGCTGGTTGTTGTGGAACATGCCGGGCCCGTGAACCCACAGCCCCAAGAGTTTTGTTCCTTTATGCTCGGCCTGTGCGTCCAGTGCGCCGCCATAAACGTTCCAGTATGCCTTGGAGCCTTCAGTTGCCGTGTCGGCGATAAAGGAGAACTGGCCGATCCGGGACCGTAGAAAGCGGTCGTCACGGGTAAAAGAATGCAAACCATATGTAATGTCGGCAACACCATCGGCTGCAAGGTCGTAATGCGCAGGTGGCGGACCAAGAGGCTTTGGCAGGATACGAACAGTGACACGACCATCTGTGGCCTCACTGATTTGCTCGGCCCACGGAACAATAACTTCCGCAACAACCGGGTGTTTTGGCGGTAGCCAAGAAGACAGAACAAGTTCATCTGCCGCGGCATTAGAGACGACGCCAGACAGTGCAGTTGCCGCAACACCGGCGAGCATGGATAGATATTTCATTGTTTTCACGGTTTACTCCTCCCATTTGGCGTCCGAGTGCCTGTCGATACGTGCAAGACGCGACTTTCCGGATGCGAGGTTGAAAATAGTTGCATATGAAACTAAGTCAATCGTAAAGTTACCATCTGACCCGAAAGGCGAACTCCTGTATGTTTGGGTTGCTATTTTGCTAACTGAAACCGTGGCACTTGAAATTATGAAGCAAACAGAATTTGATCCGAATCTTTGCCGTTCTGAATTCGAACTCGAACAGTTTTTTCCTTATAAAGTTCGGGTTTTTTATGCAGATGTGACGCGGGCCTTGTCCGGTATTTATCAGCGCGACTTTGATTTATCGCCAGCTGAGTGGCGGACGATGGCTATTTTGGGAGCTGCCACCACCGGGCTGCATGCAACGGAAATTGTTGCCCGTTCGAGCATGGACAAGGTGATGGTCAGCCGGACAGTCAAGCGGATGGAAAAGCGAGGCTTGTTGACGCGGGAGGCAAATGCCGCAGATGGCCGCAGCTTTCTTTTGAAACTCTCGCAGGAGGGCCTTGCTGCCTACAATGATCTTGCGCCAAAGCTGCTTGCAGTCGAGCAAAAGATGCTTGCCGGTTTGGACGAAACCGAGCTTCAGGCATTGTTGGATACAATGCAAAAAATCCGATTGAACATCGAGGATGGCGCGTCCGCAGATATTTGAGCTTTAGATTGGCGTTAGCCGAACTATAAAAGAAAGGCGGCCAGGTGGCCGCCTTTTTCGTCCGAATTACCGTCTTAATCGAGGCGGCCACTGGCATGGGCCAGCATTGTGTAGACCTTGCCCGTATCGGAAGTCAGATAAGTCTGGCCCAACATGTTGTCACGGTCATTGCGAGATACCTGAGAAAGCAATTGCTCGAAATCGGCGACATAGCGTTCCACAGCAGTTCGGAACTCTGGGTCGCGAGCATATTTCTGACGGATCTCGTCAAAGGTCTGCTGACCCTGCAAGGTGTACAAACGGCGCGTGAACACATGGCTTTCGCCGCCACGGTAACGTCCCCACAAGTCGATGAATGTCTCGTGGTCGATTGCCCGGGCAATATCAACCGACAGAGAATTCAGGCTTTCAACCGTATGAAGCGGTGTCCGCCCCTGTTCTGTATCGGCGCTAGGGTCTTCGTCACGGGATGCGCGGCGGAGAAGATCAGAAACCCAGCCTTTGCCGCCCGCCTGGTTGTTCTCAGCCTGTGCAGGTTGTTGCTGCGGACGTCGTGTGTTGACCGCACGCTGCTGCTCGCCGCCGTTCTGAGGGGCTGCCTGACGTGTCTGAGCCGGTGCATAGCTTGCAGCCGTCTGCGGAGCCGGTGCAGCACTTGCCGAAGCTACCTGAGCCTGTGGTCGCGAGATGTCGAGAGTATTGGACTGTTTGGCAACAATCTCGGACAGCTCGGTCAACGCGCGGATCTGCTCGTTGACAACCTTGCGCAGGGCGGCGGAAGACTCTTCAGCCTCTTCCGGCAGGTTGAGAACACCTTGCTTCAATTCGTTCCGGGTTGCTTCCAGTTCATGATGAACATCGCGAGCCACATCACGCATGCGGCCTGCTGCATCATTGAAACGATCCGACGCATCGCTGACGGTCCGGGTCATCTCGGAGATAATGTCATCCTGGGCAGCACGGATTGCATCGCGTGCCTTCTGACCTTCCATTCCCGCTGTCAGACGCATGGCTTCGAACTGTTCCGATACCTTCTTGGAAGCAGCTTCTGCAGCGGCACTGAGCATGTTGGCCGCATCACGCGCCTTGTCATCCGCAGTTTCCAATGTCTCGGAAAGGTTCTGCGTGAAGGAGCGCATAAGGGTATCGACAGATTCTGTCTTGGACAGAAGCGTATCGGCAACTTCCTCGATTGCAGTCTTGCGATCAGAAACGCGGCTTTCAACAGACCGGTTGGTGTCTTCAAGATGACGAGCCGCTTTTGTCAGTTCTTCAGACTGATCTGCAAAGCGGTTGGTCAGGTTCTGGATATCCGCAAGTGTTGTCGTTGTGACATCGCGCAGATTGGAGACCTGTTCGCTTATGAAGCCGGTTGTCGAGTTGGTCTCTGACACTGCCCGGTCAACCGCTGAGCGGAATTCGTCAGCGCGGCGGGACAGGTTGCCCTCGACTTCGTTGAGGTTTTCGCCCGCAGTTGCAACGATGTTTCGCAGGTTGGCGTTCGATGTTTCGATCTTGTTGAGGATCTCACTGACGTCTGCTTCCAGATGACGTTTGGTGTCACCAAGCAATGTGGTAGCTTTCTCGCTCCGCTCTGTAATGCTTGTTACGATACGGTCACCTGCTTCAACAAGCGCGCGTGTCGCGTCCAGGCCAGTGTGGGCGAATGTATCCGTAACATCCCGGCCCTTGACTGTGATTGCCTCAAGGATCGCTCCATGAACTTCCGACAAACGCCCGGTGAGGTCATTTGCGCGCAACTCAATTGCGCTGATGAGTTCATTGCCATCTGTACCAACAATTTTTGCCAGCTCACCAGAACGGGCACCGAAGGCCTCGTTAAGAGTGGTCGCTTTTTCAAGCAACTCATTGGCAACATCATTGCCGCGAGTGACGAGTAGGTCTGCAGCTTCGGAGACCGCGGTGTTTACACGTGTCCGGATAATGCTTGCTTCACCAGACATTTGACCGCGAATTTCTTCCAGGGTCTTGCTAAGTGTAGCGCGTGCCTGCTCGCTTTCTGCAGACAAGTTTCCGGATATCTCGGCAATCAGGCCGGACAGGTCATTGCGAACCTTGTCGCTTTCCCCAGTGAGGGAACCGGAGAACTCGGCCAGAGTACCGGCATAAAGGGACTTGGCGTTTTCGCTTTCTGCAGCCATTGCACGGGCAGCGTCGGCAACAGCGGACAATACCAGTTCGCGGATCTTGTCACTTTCGCCGGAAATTGCTCCCGTCGCCTGCTGCATGGACTGGGTGATTTCATCAGCTGCTTTCTGGCTTTCGCCAACAAGCACACCGCGTGCTTCGCCAACAGAACCCTGAACAATCTGGCGCATCCGGTCGCCTTCTTCAGACAGCGACTGAACCGCGCTTGAAGCCGCTGCCAGCACCATGTCACGCATTTGCGTGCTTTCGGTAGAAAGCGTGGCTCCAGCTTCGGAGATAACTGCTGTCAGGATATCGCGAGCCCGTTCGCTTTCGCCAGTCAGTGTCCCGGAGATGCTCTCCAGGCGATCATTGAGAACAGCTTCAAGCTGTCCGGCACGCGTATCCAGCGTTTCCGCGACTTCGAAGACTTTTGCACCGAGGGATACATTAATTTCTGCGATCCGCTCGGAGAGGGAGTCTGTGAGTTCTTCACTCTGTCTGCCGAGAACCTTACCGGCTTCGGACAGACGATTATCAAGCGCAGACGTCATCTCGTCCTGACCTTCAACGAAGGCCTGAGCGATTTCCTTGGTCCGCGAAATCAGCGTCTCTGAAATCTGGCGTGCACGTGCATCCAGTGTTTCGTCTATCCGGTCCGTTCCGGATGTCATGGTTGCTGACAGAAGGTCTGCCTTTTCAGCCATGGCTGATGCAGCATTGTCCACGTGTGTTGTCAGCGACGTGCCAATTTCTCCAGCACGTTCGGCCAATGTATTTCCTGCAGCTTCAACACGTTGACCCAGTTGCAGGGTGATCGCGTCGGAACGATCTGCAAGAACGTCCGCAATGTTGCGGGTCTTGTCTTCCAGCGTATCACTGATGCTGACAGTGCGGTTTTCAATTGCATCTGAAAGGATTTGGGTCCGGGTTTCGAGTGCTGCTTCAAAAGAGGCCGTGCGCTGATCCAGAGTCAGATCTATTGTATTGATCCGGCTGTCGAGCGATGCATCCAGTGTGTCGAGACGGGTTCCGAACATGGTGTCCAGTGTGCCAAGACGACTGTCCATTGCTTCGGACAGCAGCAAGGTCTTGGTATCAAATGCATCGATGAGTTGACCGCCACGGTCATCAACGATCAGTTCCAGTTCACCAAGGCGAACACTGAGGCCTTCCTGAAGTGCCTGACCGCGAACCTCAATCGTATCGGCAAGTTTTCCGCTGATCTCGGTAAAGTCACTGGTTACCCGATCACCGCGGCTGGCTATAAGTTCGGCAAGCTGTGTTCCGGTTTCAGCCAGTTTTAGTGTCAGGGCGCTAGTTTGCTCGCCGAGACCCAATGCAAAATCGTTGGAAACATCTTCAAGTGTCGACTTGAAGCCTTCAGTCTGTTGTTCCAGCACATTGGACATCTCAGTGCTGCGCGCAGCAAGGCGTTCGTCCAGGTCACTGCCGTCAATGGAGATAGCAGTGTAGATGCGCTCGGAAATTGTATCGAATTTCTCGGCCAGTTCAGACCCGCGGACCGTAATGGTCTGGGTGAGTGTTCCTGCAGTTTCATCAAGTTTGGCTGCGATTTCTCCGCCACGCAGCGACAGGTCAACAACAATGCTTTCGCCAGTTCCGCGCAGGATTTCTGCAACTTCCGTAGAGCGGCTGGATAGAGTATCGACGATTTCTGCACCTTTGATGGAAATTGTGTCGGTAACTGTTTGACCTTTTTCGGAAATGCTTTCCACAACGCGGGTACCGGTTGCAGCAAGCGACTCATCAAGGCCAGTGACCCGTGTGTCGATTGTGGTGACCAGTTCTTCCGTACGCGAGCTGATTGTATCGATCAGGCGACCGGATGTAAGTGACAGGTTAGCATTGATCTCTTCACCGCGTTGGGTGATGGTCTCACCGACACTGCTTCCGGTCGTCTCCAGAGCGTTCCGGAATTCATCTGCCTTGGTGCTCAGTGTCTGAACAACGGAGGCGCTTGATGTTGTCAGTGTGTCGTTTATTTCTGCGCCACGGTTGGTCAGAGTTTCAACAAACGAATTGGCTGTTTCAGCGAACTGTTCGTTGACTTCGGTTCCGCGTGCACTGAGCGTCTCGGACATATTACTGCCGGTTGACGCCAGATTGTCGACCAGATCGTTGCCGGTCGCTGACAAGCGAGCAACATAGTCTTCTGCCCGAACAGTGAGAGACTCAACCATTTCATTGCCGGACGAGTTCAGGGTCGAGCCGAGCGATTCAATTCGAGCATCTACAGTCGCCGTAAGTTCCTGAACCTGAACGTTGACCGCATCGATCATGCGTTGGGTAGCACTGTCTACGTTGGTACCAAGTTCTCCAGATGTTTCGGAGAGTTGGGACGCAAAGCTTTCGTGGGCCCCGGAAATAGTTTCGCGCACGCGCTCGGCATTCAAGATGATGGATTCACGTTGGCTGACCAGCTCATCGATCAGCGAGCGGATTTTCAGCTCGTTATCGTTATAGGAGCGCTCCAGCGAAGACACCTCGTTGTGTACGAGAACTTCAAGCTCGCTTGCTCGGGCAATCGCACGCTCGATGCCGTCGCCCATTGCGGCAACTTCGCGTCGGATTGCCTGGCCAACACTGAGGATTGACTCTTTCGCCATGTCTTCGGGTTCAGCAAGACGAAGCGCGACTTCGGTCATACCGCGTGCCACGATACGCATTTCCTGCGCACGCCAGATCATCATGGCCATGACAAAGAAGAAAATGATGGGTACGACAATGCCCGCAGCCGATAGGATCATTCCCGGTGACTGCATCAAGGATTGTGGATCACTGATCGTTGAAATCTGTGAACCAAAAGCGGACATAAACAGGCTGGTGCCAACTGCGACCCAAAGAGCGCTCAAAGCCAAGGCACCCCAGAAGGGAGCTGAGGAAGGGCGTCGCTGCAGAGCGTAGATCAAGGTACCAATGTTCCGGCGATCATCATTGGCTGCCGGTGGACGGCTTCCACGACCTCGGCGTCGGGATTGGCGCTTCTCTTCACGTGAAGGCGAGCCTTCGTTATCCGCAGTAGAAGAGCGTTGAGGCGAACTCGCCTCTGCAGTGCCTGCTTCAAGAGCCTGATCTGCATTTGCCGACTCAGGTCCGCCGAAATCAAGCTTCAGCGCTTCTTCAACCGCTGACAAAGCTGCTTCTGCAGGATCGTTTGCCTTTGTCGATTTTGCCATTTTAGGTCGCCTCACGTCCGTACTCACTACACACCGGTGATCTCAGCCAACTGTTGTCGCCTTGAGGGTCAACCGGATGCGCTAATCCCAACCAGCAAACTAATACGCTTTGCTGTTTGAAACATGTCGTTAAAGGAGGGCCGCCGCCGACCGACCGTGAACACTATGGAACACGGTACACTCCCCACCTTGCCGCATCACTATCTGTAATGGCACAATCTCGGCAAACGGACAAGAAACAGTAATGGCATGAATCACTTAGAGGGCAGTCTGGATGTCTGAATCGAAGAAAAGTAACGTAACGGAAAATGAAAAAAATCCACACCGGAAGGTGTCAACCAAACCTGGTAAAATGACAGCGGTTCAAAGGCGCTGGTTGCAAAGAGGTATAAAACAGCCAGGTGGAAAGCTTCCATTGTTCGATGACAACGGTCGTGAAATTCCAACACGCACCATCCGTGCTTGCATTGATGCAGGGTGGGCAGAACCTTGGTTTTCCAACCCAATCAAGCCTGACTGGCTAGTTTGCAAATTGACGCCTGCCGCAATTGTTGCTCTGTCAGCAAGTCAAAAAAGCAAAGAAAGTTAACATCGAATCATTTAATTAAAATTTTAACGATTCAGTAAACACGCCAATTTGCAAGACTTTTTTTAAAAAATTTTGACAGAGCGCCTTAATTTACATTAACCATAGAATCACTTTTTTGGAGACATGGCCGACAGAGCCGAGTTTGAACGACTGATTTAACGGTGCGTTTGGGTCTTGCAGTCAAACTGCTCAGCAATGAAAAGCTTGCGGCTGGGTGCCGCGAAGCATGTAATGAGTAGTTCGGAGCGCCCCTATGGCCCCTTCATCCATGGCACGTGTTGCCGGTCGTGCTGGCCCTGAAGCCCCAATCGATTTGGTGCAACTGGCCACAAACACACTTGGGAACCGGGATCTGGAAGTTCAGGTCCTTCATTTGTTCAAGTCTCAATCCAGTACAACGATCGAGAGGCTGGCGGATGAGACTGACAAGTCGACCCGGTTGGATCTGGTTCATACCTTAAAGGGAAGCGCCAGAGCGATTGGCGCTCAGAGAGTTGCGGTTGTCTGTGAGCACCTGGAAGGTGAAATGAAGTCAGTCGAAGATGCTGCGACACAGGGGCTGATTGCCGCTGTAGACGAAGCCAACAGGTACATTCGGGATTTGCTGGAAGGCTGATCCCGCTGGATTGAAGTGACTGAGTGTCGCTGCTGAGCGACACAGTCCTTGACCTTTTTTGCGGAAGCTTTATGTCCGTTCAGCTGAAACCGAAATTTTGAGGCTGGGACGCGACGCATGCCGAAGATTACATTCATAACCTCCGATGGAAACCAGACCGAAGTGGATGCCCCTGAAGGCTCTACCGTCATGGAGAATGCCATCAAGAATATGGTCCAGGGCATAGAAGCTGAATGCGGTGGTGCCTGTGCCTGCGCAACCTGCCATGTCTATGTTGATGATGCCTGGAAGGGCAAGACCGGATCTCCGGAGCCAATGGAAGAGGACATGCTCGACTTTGCTTATGATGTAAAGCCGACGTCGCGCCTGTCCTGCCAGATCAAAATCACGTCCGACATGGATGGTCTTGTGGTTCATGTGCCGGAGCGCCAAGCCTAAACCGACCGATGACATTCCGATAAGAAAAACCCGCTGGGGAAATCCAGCGGGTTTTTCTTGTTCTGAGCGCGGTTCTATTCAGCAGGTTGAGTTGTTGGTTTACGAAACCAGAAATCAACTTCCTTGCCGTCATCCGGCACACTTGGGATCAAGGTCGCGAGGAATAGGCTGATTGCTGCCATTGCTGCACCCGCAAGAAACACTGCGGCAGGTGATACCAACCAAATCAATCCAAACACCACCGGAATGACGACAGCGGCAATGTGGTTGATTGTGAACGCTACCCCGGCTGTTGGTGCAATGTCGGCAGGATCCGCGATCTTCTGGAAATAGGTCTTGATAGCAATCGCAATCGCAAAGAAGGCATGATCGATGACATAGAGGCTGGCGGCCAATGTGGCATTGGTGACAAAGGCGTAGCAGACAAAGACGCCAATCAGCCCAACATATTCCACGATGAGGGCTTTGCGTTCGCCAAAGCGGACGATCAGCTTTCCGATCTTCGGTGCGAGCAGCATGTTGAAGACACCGTTCAGGAGGAACAGTCCGGCGACTTCATGAACGTCATAGCCGAAGCGCTCGACCATCAGGAAACCGGCGAATACGGTGAAGATCTGGCGACGGGCACCGGCCATGAATGTAAGGGCGTAATAGAGCCAATAGCGTTTGCGCAGAAACAACTCCTTGCGCTGGGGGACGCCTTCCTTGAAATGCGGATAGGCCATCATCAGAAAGGCCAGAACGACGAGCGTCAGACCGCCGGCAATTGCGAAGACCGCGGTGAAAGAAAGGTCAAAAGTCTTCCAGGCGACAAAAATCAGGCCGTATGCAATCAATTGGGCAAAGGCACCAACTGAAATGATTTTTCCCATACTGGCCGCAGCCGTTGCCTTTGGCAGCCACTGCAATGATAGGGATTGCGCCATCGTTTCGTAATAGTGGAAGCCGATCGACATCACCAAAGTGGTGATGTAGAAGCCCATCGCCGTCGGGAAATAGCCCGTTGCCGCAACCCCCAGTCCGAGCAGCAGCAAGGACACATAGGCCAGCGTCTGCTCACGCATCAACAACAGCAGGTAGATGGCCAGAAAACTCAGGAAACCGGGAATTTCCCGGATTGATTGCTGAATACCTATTTCCCGTCCGGTAAAATCCAGCTCCTGAACCGCAAAATTGTTCATCAGGTTCCACCATGCGGCAAATGACAATTGCATGGCCCCGGCCATGATCATCAAGAGAACCGCAGGTGATCGCCAGCCGGTCACTTCATCGGGAAATGCATTTTTTGTGAAGTAAGTCATTCCATAAGCCACTATTTCAGGGACCCCGTCCGGTCCGCACTCTGAAATGCTTCTAAAACGATTGCATTTGTGCGTGTTAGCGCTGTTTTGTCATGATATGTTTCTGAGGCGCCAAAAATAGACGCCCTTCGCTCAACTGGAGATATGGCATGTCCATACACCCGGAACTGTCAGAATTCCCGACAACAGCCTTATCGAGTCCGATAATCGGGTATGCCCGCAGGCAGCCTCAAGGCGCGGTCAATGACTGGCATGCCCATGATGCAGCGCAGCTTTTTCATGTGGTGAAAGGGTCAATAGCCATCGATACGGAATTCGGGACGTTTTTTGCCCCGCCCGAGCGCGCTGTCTGGTTGCCACCCCGTGTCGGTCACCAGACGCGGTATCTGACAGATACGGAAATCAGATATATCTACGTTCAGTTTGAGCACGCGGTTGATCTACCGAAGAGCGCTCATGTGCTTCAGGTGACGACGTTGCTACGGGCTCTCATTCTGGAATTTATGTCCTATCCAAGAGCCGATGCGGAAGACGGGCCCGCTGCGCGGATTGCTGCCGTCATTCTGGATCAGCTGAAAATGTTGCCTGCAGCGCCGCTCCAGCTGCCGATGCCGCAGGAAGCCAGATTACGTGATTTATGCGAAAGCATTGTCCGATGTCCGGCCCACATTCCGTCATTGTCGGAAGCAGCTGAACACTGTGCGGCTTCGGTGCGGTCCTTTGAACGCCGCATAAAAGCCGAAACAGGCTTGAGTTATCGGACGTGGTGTCGGCAGGTGAAACTGTTCCGGGCGCTTGAATTGCTCGCGTCCGGGCGAAGCGTTTCCGATGTGTCCCACAAACTCGGATACGAAGGGCCTAGTGCATTTGTGGCGACGTTCAAGAAAGCCTTTGGCGTCACGCCCGGGCGATATTTCGATGGTCCGGAAGACTAATTGATCTGGCTCATGGCGAGTCAGTGGCAGGAGGGCCAAGAGGAGGCACAAACGTCCTGCCTTTTGGAGAATCAGTAATGTTCAAGAAAATTCTCGTTCCGATCGATCCTGCCGAGCCGACCTTTGCGGACGATGCGCTTTCCAAAGCTGCAATAATGGCTCGCGATTATGGTGCGAAAATACATCTGCTTGCGGTTTGCCCTGAAGTGCAGAGCTTTGTTGCAAGCCAACTTCCTGAAGGATTTCAGGAGCGCGAAGAGGCTGAAACCATGTCCATTCTGGGTAAAATAGGTGACGGCCTTGATGTGCCAGACGGTACTGTCGATGCCAAAGTCACTTCGGGGTCAGTATACCATGAAGTTATCGACGAGGCGAAAAGAGCCGATTGCGATCTGGTGCTCATGACCTCCCACAAACCGGGATTGTCAACTTACTTCATCGGCTCAAATGCAGCCCATATTGTCCGTCACGCACCGTGTTCTGTCATGGTTTTGCGCGGGTCCTAAATCCAGTTTATCCCTTCCGTGTGAGCAGCATCGCAACTGCGACATAGCGGAAGGGATAGCGCTCTGGCGCCTTTCCCAAGATATCCTTCGCTTCAGCAAAAATGCGCTCGACAAGTTGCTCCCGATCAGAAGTGGCCGGGAGAGCATTGCGCAACACGGCTTCGGTGAAGGCACGGAAGAAATTTACATAAGCTTCAACGTAAACTGTCAATTCCTCGTCGTTTTTGTACTGCTCCACGAACGGCACGGGCACTTCATAGGTCATGGAGTGCTCGAGAGTGAACAGCTTTGACGACGGGTACTTTGCATCCGTCGCTGCGGCCGTGAGTTCGTCCTCTGTCCGCATATAAACAGGCTGATAGTAGCGCTCGTAAGTCTCCTTGGAGATCTCGCCATCTTCGACGAAAGTCAGCACTGCATCATTGAGAAGGTCGTAGATGCCGTCGCATGTGCGGCCTTCTTCTGATCCTCCAAAGACCTGCACAAGCAACTTGCCACCGGGAACCAACTCATGGGCGCGGGCAGTCAAAAAACTGGCAACGTCGCGCTTTGCAAGGTTTGAGAATGTGGCACTATCCTGATCAGATACATAACCATTCTGGCCCAATGCACTAGGCCCATTCGGTAGGATGTATCCGGGCAGGGTGTTGACCGGCATTTCGGACAGAAAACCGATTGCATTGAAAGCCGTCGCGACATGGACGCTTTGTTGAGGCAGCAGCTGATCAAACATTGATCCACCAACAACCGACGAATACACGCGATCATTGCCGAATACCGACTTCCCGTCAGGGCGGAGTGCCTGCAATAATTTGGAAAAATCGTTTGTCGGCAGGTCTGAATGGATCGTCTGTATTGGCATGCCTGTTCGAGGCAACAGTGTTTCAAGTGCTTGCGACATGACGGCGATTGAATTTCTGCCTTCGGAACATCCAAAGTCCGCCAGAGTAACTGGTGTCTTGTCACCCATAGGCAAGTCCGTGACTGCCTGCTTCAGCCACCCGAGGACGGCTTCAATAGCCATCCATTGAGGTTCAGAATTGGCGTTATAAAAACCACCACCGATCATGCCTGTGGTCGTGGCGTTAGTGACGGGAGACGTTACTGGGGTTGATCCGGTTTGTTCTTTGCTCATTCCGGTTCCTCGATGGGGTGTCTAACGTGCCAGTTCTTTCATGGACTCGGTCAGGCCTTCGACAGTCATCGGGAACATCCGGCCTTCCATCAGTTCGTACAACATCTGAATGGAGTGGGTGTAGGTCCAGTGCTCTTCTCTGACCGGATTAAGCCATATTGCGCTCCGGTATAGATCCGTTATCCGTTGCATCCAAGCCGATCCGGCTTCTTCGTTCCAGTGTTCAACCGAGCCGCCCGCATAGGCAATTTCATAAGGGCTCATGGACGCATCGCCGACGAAGATGATCTTATAATCAGCAGGATACTTGTGCAGCACGTCCATGGTCGGAATGCGTTCGGTATGTCGGCGGTTGTTTTCTTTCCAGACATATTCATAGAGGCAATTGTGGAAATAGAAGTGTTCCATCACCTTGAATTCAGAGCGCGCAGCTGAAAACATCTCCTCGCAGACGCGGATATGATCATCCATCGAACCGCCTATGTCGAAGAACAGCAGTACCTTGACTGCATTGTGTCGCTCTGCCCGCATCTTAATATCAAGTATGCCTTTGTGAGCTGTCGCACGGATTGTATCGTCCAGATCAAGTTCTTCTGCAGCGCCAGTTCTGGCAAAACTGCGAAGGCGCTTGAGAGCAACCTGAATGTTGCGCGTTCCGAGAAGCTGCGTGTCATCCAGATCCTTGAACTCACGTTTGTCCCAAACCTTGACTGCACGCCGATGCCGACTTTCCTCTTGGCCGATGCGAACACCTTCCGGATTGTAGCCATAAGCACCAAAAGGCGAAGTACCTGCGGTGCCAATCCACTTGTTGCCACCCTGATGGCGCTTCTCTTGCTCCTTGAGACGTTCTCGCAAAGTCTCCATCAGCTTTTCAAAGCCACCAAGAGCTTCAATCTGTGCTTTTTCTTCTTCCGTGAGATGTTTTTCAGCGAGCTTGCGCAGCCAGTCTTCTGGAATGTCGCCAGCAGGTGCATCGCTCAGCAAGTCCAGCCCTTTGAAAACATGGCTGAAGATACGGTCGAACTTGTCCAGATTGCTCTCGTCTTTCACCAGGCAGAGCCGGGCGAGATAATAGAAGTCCTCAACACTCTTCTCTGCCAGATCCTTGTCCAGCGCTTCCATGAGCGTGAGATATTCCCGAAGTGAAACGGGTACGCCAGCAGATTTGAGTTCGGTGAAAAACGTAATGAACATTGCTGGAGAATACTGCTGCGGCAGAGGTATGTCGAGCGGCCACATATCGGCAAATCGATTGTCGAACAACATTTGCGCCAAAGAAAAACGAGACGGAAATTGAATTCCGCCTCGCTGAATTCTGCTTTTGCGAAAGCAAACTAAGTTCCTGTTCCATTATGGATTTAGGCAGGTCCGGAACGTCCACCCTTGGTCTTGGGGTGTAATGTCTTGCCGAGGATATGGGTATCGCGGCCGATGACGTGATGTCCGGTTCCGACAATCAATGGATCAGGTTGTCCGACAATACGGGTGTCCTTGTCCGGATAGGGTAGGGAGGCGAGAAAATGCTCCATACAATTCAGGCGGGCTCGTTTCTTGTCGTCGGACTTGATGATCGTCCAGGGAGCGTCAGCCGTATCGGTATAGAAGAACATGGCTTCCTTGGCTTCGGTGTAATCGTCCCATTTGTTCAGGGAAGCTTTGTCAATCGGCGACAATTTCCACTGTTTGAGCGGATCAAATTCACGTTTCTTAAAGCGGCGTTTTTGTTCTTCCTGAGTCACCGAGAACCAGTATTTGAACATGAGCACACCATCGCGCACCAGCATACGCTCGAATTCGGGGCATTGGCGCATAAATTCAAGATACTGGTTTGGCGAACAGAACCCCATGACCCGTTCAACACCCGCCCGATTGTACCAGGAGCGGTCGAAAAACACCATTTCACCACCGGATGGAAGGTTCTCAATATAGCGTTGAAAATACCACTGCTTTTGCTCGCGTTCTGTCGGTTTCTGCAAGGCGACAACGTTCGCAGCCCGCGGATTCAGATGCTCATTGAAACGCTTTATCGTTCCGCCTTTACCCGCAGCATCCCGGCCTTCAAAGAGCAGTATAATTCTCTGGTCCGTATCCTGAACCCACTGCTGGGCTTTCAAGAGCTCTGCCTGCAAGGCGGCTTTGCGCTTTTCATAGGGGCGGCGGTTCATTTTGTTGGCGTAGGGGTATTCGCCAGTTTCAAACATATGATTTATGGCAGCCGTATCCTGACGCATATTCGCAAGCTCGTGCAAACGTTCTCCTGCAGCTTCTTTCGGCGCTGCCGTAGGCTGTGGGGCTGGTTGCGATTTGGGAGCTGCATTTACGGGCTTTTTCGGGGCAGCTTTCGCAGCAGGCTTTACAGGCGGACCACCACGGGTTTTTTGTGCTGATTTTGTGTTCGTTTGTTTGATCTGATCTACCATACCATGCCCCTTGCATCGTGAATTGATAAGGTTGCATACTACGACGTAGAGTAAAATTCATTGACAAGCGTCAAATACATGGAGTTATTATAGTATTTTTGTTTTACTACTAATGAATGATTACTTTTCGTCCGGCTTGCGAGGGTCGGATTTTTTACTCTCACTGATCGAAACAAGTTCACCCATAAACTCTGAAATTGCCGGGCCCCTGGTATCGATAAACGGGACTGGGCGGCAAACGGAAATGGCAGCGATCCCTATCCGGGCCGTAAGCAAGCCGTTGATGACACCTTCGCCGAGGCGGGCCGAGAGGCGCGCGGCAAGACCATGGCCCAACACCTGGGAGGTGAGACTGTCACCAGCTGCCATGCCGCCGGTAACGGCCAGGTGCGTGACAACGTGACGTGCTAGCCGCAAAAAACCAAGCGTACCCGGTCTGCCGCCATAAAGGGTAGACAGTCGACGGATGGTGCGCAGGTTTTCAAACAACACTGCCAACAGATCGACGATGGCACGCGGGCTCACCGCAGTTACCACCGACACCCGTTTGGCGCTGTTCAGGACAATTCTACGGGCTTCGATATCCAAAGGGTTCAGTAGGTCACGTTCCGCCAATTTAACGAGATCTTCGCCGTCAATCACTTCACGCATATGGCCTGACAACTTCTTACGCCCATGGGCCGTTTCAGGTCGATCACGGTATAGCGCGATGAGATCGGTCAATCCAGCAGTAGCTGCCCTCGCATCATCGTTTTCCGATGCTGATTGAAGTCGGTCCCGCAGCTGATCAATCTTGTTTAGTCGCATGAGGCCAGCGATTTCACGAATAGCGAGTCCTAACAGACCCAGAGCAACGAGTGCGGCCAGTGCCACGGCGAGCCAGCCAAGCCAGTCAGTGCGGGCAAAAAGTTCCCGGATCAAGCTGTCGATGGATAGTCCAATTGCAAGTGAAACAAGTCCTCCGAGGCCAGCAATGATCCACTTGCCATAGTTAACCCCATAACTGGGAGTGCTGGCAGCGCGCGGCAGGCGTGGTTCATCTTCGTCAAACATACCCGGGTTAATCAGCGTCTCTTCGGCATCCGGCAGTTCCGCGAAATCCTCCGTCATTCTGACTTTGGAATCATCCAGACGGAAGGCTGTTGGTTTACGAGGCTTGGGGGAATTTGTTTCGGTCACGCCAATCGATCTCCCAGCAAAAACTCCAAAGCCCGGTCGAGCCGAATGTGGGGAAGGGACAACGTCAAACCTTCAGCTGTTGTGTCCAATGCTGGCGGACGGAAACGCAAGAACTGAAGCTCTGATTGAACAGATTGAAAACTCGCCTGAACATCTTCAGGGAAAGATTCAGATCCGTCAAAAAGTGAGTCCGGATCTTGCGGTAAGTCCCCGGGAAACATTGCTATTTCTGTTTCCCCATCATAGGTATCTCCATTCAGGCGTTCACCTTGAAGCGGTGTACCAAGGATCGCCGGTAGGTCTTCACCGCGATGTTTTACTGTTGCTTCTCGGGTTGCGCGGACAGCTGCTAATGCCAGAACATCAACTTCTGCACCTTTGAATTTCGCACGCTCAACAGCTCGCCTGACAAGACGTTCCAGAATTTTTTCCAACCGATCGTGATCTGTTCGGTGCAAGTGATCGGCCTTTGTTGCAGCAAACAGGATCCGGTCTATGCGACGCGAAAGTATGGATGATAGCCAACTCCGTTTTCCGGGTCTGAATGCTGCCAGCACTTCACTCAATGCAGTTTCCAGGTCAGCCGTGGCGTGAGGACCGGCGTTGAGTGCATGAAGCACATCTACCAAAACGATCTGCCGGTCCAGACGGGCAAAATGGTTCTTGAAGAATGGGCGTACAACATGGGTTTTGTAAGCCTCGTAGCGCCTTTCCATCATCGCCCGGAGCGAGCCTGAACGGGCAGGGGCAGAACCTGCGGGGATGTCCAGAGGCGCAAATGTGAGAGCAGGCGATCCGTCGAGATCACCAGGCATCAGAAACCGTCCAGGAGGAAGCATGGAGAGCGCATGAGCGTCAGCCCGGCAAGCACGCAAATAGTCCTTATACGCCTCTGAGAGGTTTTGTGCAGCCGGTTCGTTTTCATCCTCATTGGGGTCGATTGCTGCCAATGCCGCCAGGAACGGTGCTGCGATCTCGTTTCTTTTCTCCGCGCGGGCACGATGAACCGCTTCTGCAGAAAATGTTGCAAAGTCTTTTGTGAGCAACGGGAGGTCCAGCAGCCATTCACCCGGGTAATCGATCAAATCTATATGCAAGCGTCCCGGACCAAGTTTCCTGTAGAAGTAGGAAGCGCTTTCATAATCAATTGTGAGACGGAGTTCTGCCACCTGCCGCGTTGAATCCGGCCAGATCCGGTCTTTCACAAGAGCCCTGACATGGCTTTCATAGTCAAAACGTGGAACAGCATCATCCGGCTGTGGTTGAAGTTTTGCGTCAGTTATTCGATGGCTTGCTGCAGCATTGAAAACAGGGAGACGCCCGCTGTGGACCAGATTATGGACTAGGGCTGTCAGAAAAACGGTTTTACCGGCTCGCGCCAGTCCGGTGACGCCCAGGCGGATGCTCGGCACCGCCAAATCACTGGCAGCGAGTGATAGATTGGCCAAAGTCTGCCGGGCTTCATCTGTAATGGTGTTCAATGGGTTCAAGTGCGCCTCCGGTGCATTCATGTAGGCGCGTGGTAGGAGAAGTGCAAATCCGTGTTCCGGGAATCACCGAATAGAGTCTGTTTCCGGCGGCAAGTTGAGTTCCCGCGGCTTCACAAAGCGTTCTAGATGACCAGTTCCTGCCCGCAGATCCGCCCATTCGGAAATGTCGAAATCGATGACCGCAAGCGCGGCTGTCGGATATTTGGCCAACATGTCGTCGCGCACATCGGATGCGCCTGTGCCGACGAGTTCTTCTGCAGTTTGTTCTGTGGCGGGGTTGTGTCCAATGATCATCAAAACCTGCGAGTGACCTCCGTACCTTCTTATAAGGTTTGTGTAGCTGATGTCGCTTTTGCGATAAAAATCGGAAATGAGATGAATTTGAGCTTCATGAGGCAAAAAAGGTAGAACACGAGAGAGCGTTTCGCGGGTTCTTTGCGCGGTCGAACACAAGATCCTGTTTGGAAACAAGGTATTCTGCTGCAAGTAGCTGCCCATCTGCCGGGCTGCTGCCTTTCCGCGCCCATTCAATACGCGATCAACATCGGCGAGTGTTGAATCTCCCCAGTCTGATTTGGCATGTCTTAGGAGCAATAGCCGCATGTGGTGTCTCTATTTGTGTCGTGAGGAGTTTTCAGGTGCAAAACTGAAGTCAATTCTGGCGCGTGAGCGCACCGACGAAAGAGTCCAGTGCCGGGCCAACATCTTCTTTCTGTGTAGGTAAATTATAGGACATCCAGAGTGTGAAATCCGCTTTCTTTCCGGAAAAGTACCACAAAGTTTCACATAGCTTGGAGGGCGTCCAGCTTCTTGTCCTGAAGGAAATTCCGGAAGAGGGCGCTCCAGTCAGCTCAATCTGCTCAAAGCCGGCGGTCTTGTAGCTTTGGGAAAACTTGCGCACTTCGTGTCTTCCACCTCCCTGATTATGCATCCGTAAAACGGCTGTTATACCGTCTCTGCCTGTGTATATGCAGCCAGCCAGACTTGCGCCATCGCCTTCCATTACCTTGATCCGGTAGAAAACCCCGATTGTGTCCGGACAGCGCATGCCGGTGAAGTGACGGAGACCATTTACGTCGCTTTGCCAACCGGCATCCTGTTCGAGAGCCGCTTGCGCTATTGATGAATTCGGCATCTGAGCCGCAAAAGCAGCGCTCAACAAAAGGATCCGAACGATAGCGTTCCATCGGGTCTTCAAAAACATCTCCGGTTCAAATCTAGTTGCGTTCTCTTCTGGACATGAAAGCCAATCGCTCGAACAGATGGACATCCTGTTCATTTTTTAGAAGCGCTCCATGCAACGGCGGTATCAGTTTGGAGCTATCTTGTTGACGAAGGGTTTCCGGATCAATGTCTTCATTCAAAAGCAGTTTGATCCAGTCGATTAATTCAGAAGTCGACGGTTTTTTCTTCAAGCCAGGAACGTCGCGCACATCATAAAACAGACGAAGGGCTTCGTTCAGCAGGCGCTGTTTGATCCCAGGGAAGTGCACTTCGACAATCTCGCCCATTGTCTCGGCGTCCGGGAATTTAATGAAATGGAAGAAGCAGCGCCGCAGAAAGGCATCTGGAAGATCTTTTTCGTTGTTTGACGTGATGATCACAACGGGGCGCTGTTTTGCTCTGACTGTTTCCGCGGTTTCATAAACATGGAATTCCATGCGATCGAGCTCGAGCAGAAGGTCATTTGGAAACTCAATATCCGCCTTGTCGATTTCATCGATCAACAGGACTGGCCTTTGGTCTGCGGTAAAGGAATCCCAAAGTTTGCCTTTGCGAATATAGTTGTTGATGTCCTTGACGCGCTCATCTCCTAGCTGGCTATCGCGAAGGCGCGAGACAGCATCATATTCATATAGCCCCTGCAGGGCCTTCGTCGTTGATTTCACATGCCATTCGATCAGCGGTGCCTCCAAGGCGAGCGCCACCTGTTCTGCCAGGACGGTTTTCCCGGTACCAGGCTCGCCCTTGATCAGCAGGGGGCGTTCCAGTGCGACGGCTGCGTTGACGGCAACCCGCAAATCCTCAGTGGCGATGTAGCTTTCGGTACCTTCAAAACGCATTTTGTCGTCCTAGTTAATCTGTTCGTCGAAAACTGGCAGGCAATGTCTTGCAGCGCAACCCGGCATATGGACAGGGGCACGCTGACGCCAACTGGGGTGTGGACAGTCTTGCCGGTTCAGCGGGAATTTTTTGCCCTACGTGTACACAATTGCCGAGCCGATGGACGTGTTGTGACTCCAATTCCATCCTTAACATCATGAAAACTAAAACAAAAAAGTGTTGTTTCAAGAATGGCACAACATTTGCTTTTAGGAGCCCACACTGGGCGTAAGCCCGCTTGAGCAGTGCCCAATTCTATCAAGAGGACGAAACATGGGTATTTATGGGGCTATTAATGCCGCCGTTTCGGGTTTGACCGCCCAGGCCAGAGCACTTGAGAACATCTCGGGTAACGTGGCCAATTCACAAACCGTTGGCTACAAACGCCTCGATACGACGTTTTCTGATTTGGTTTCGGGTGGCGGTGCCACTCAGGCGAGCCAGGTTTCTGGGACGACCATAGCAACATCTCGCGCCACCAATTCGGTGACCGGTGATATAACCTCCAGTCAAGTCGATACATATCTGGCAATTAACGGAGAAGGCTATTTCGTCGTCTCAAAGGCTGCTGATTTTGTTGATGGTTCGACAACGTTTGATGACGCAACCTTCTTTACACGAGGTGGCGATTTTGAAGTCAACAAAGAGGGTTACTTCGTAAACGCTGGAGGATACTTCCTGAAGGGCTACCCTCTTGATCCGCTCACCTACAACCCGATTGGGGATGCGCCCGCAGTCATCCAGATAGATGATGCGCCGCTGGCTGCTAGCGCAACGTCGACAGTCAATTTTCAGGCTAACCTGCCACGCATTCCAGCCACTCCGAGTTATGATGGTACTGAAGCATCGGCTCTTATGACGCCGCTTGCCGATGCCGCGCATATGCCGGACGTTGGTGGCACCGATCTCACCGCTTTCATAAGTTCCTCGATTTCAGGCGGATCGGTTACTGTTTATAATGCAAATGGATCTGCTGTTCCTCTTGATATACGGTATGCAAAAACAAGCAATGTCGATGACCAATGGAACATGTACATCAGTTCAGGTGGTGGTACTGACGATTATTACTTGGTAGGTGAAGTTGATTTTTCCGCAGATGGGTCAACGATTACCGCCCTGACACCGGGAGCAGCCGGAGAACTTTTTGATAATGGGCCTGTTACGGCTACCGGCACAAACAGTTTCACAATTCCAACGATAACCGTTGGTGGTATAGCCGCTACTGGTGTGACAATTGATTTTGGTGGATCGCTCACTCAATACGCGAATGCGGACGGTGTTGTGACGTCGCTTGCCATTTCGCAAGACGGGTATGCAGCCGGGGAACTCACCAATATTGCGGTCGATAAATCCGGGCGCGTGATTGCAAGTTATTCCAATAATCAGACGCGTGCGCGATATGAAATTCCCTTGGCAACCTTTCAGGCCGACCAAAGTCTGCGCCGGGTGGACGGAGCTGCTTTTGCCGCGACATCTGATTCCGGTGATCCCGTTTATGGCGGCGGTGGGGCTGTTATTTCCAATGCAGTGGAACTGTCCAACGCTGATATTGCGGACGAGTTTGCCAAACTCATCGTGACCCAACAAGCCTATTCGGCCAATTCCAAAATCGTCACATCTGCTGATGAGATGCTGGATCAAGCATTGAATATGGTTCGCTAGGACCTGTCACGCTGGCGGGTTAGACTCGCCAGCATTTTGCCGAGTAGTGAGTGATATCAAGGAGCTGCCGCTATGGGACTGACTAGTGCCCTTAACACTGCGGTCTTCGGAATTACCTTCAATCAGCGCCAGATCGATGTGGCGGCGGCTAACATCGCCAATGCTGATACGGCGGGGTATTCCAAAAAATCGATTTCGGCAAAGGCCTACTTCGACGGCGATGGCGGTGTTGCCGGTATCATTTCGAACGAAGTTATTAGAACACTTGATAAGCAAATCCAAACTGATTACTTCCGTTCCCTTGCCGATACGAATTATGGCGCTCAAATTTCAGCATTTACGGATCGCTTGGATGATATTTTTGGGACATTGGGCGATAAGTCTGGTTTGTCGGCATTGGCAAGCGAACTTACCGCGTCGTTGTCTACGCTTGTAAATCAACCGGGAAGTTACGCAGCGCAGAAAGAGTTTATCGCAAATGCTGAAGCGATGGCTCACGAATTGAATTCGTCTTACGGCCAAATCGCAGATTTGCGCCAGGAAGCCGATGATGCGCTTAAACAGCAAACTGAAAATGTGAACAGGCTCCTGAGCGCTATCGAGGACATTGACGCTGCGATAGGCGATGCCACAAGTGCCGAAACATCATCCGCCGAAATGGAGGATGAGCGTGACCGCCTTGTCGAGCAGTTGTCTGGTTATCTTGATGTAAAAGTTTCAAAGACCCCGGAAAATACACTTTTTATATTAAGTAGAGACGGTCAACAGCTTTACTCCGATGGCAAAGCGTCGTCCCTGTCGTTTGAGACGACGCATTCTCTTCAGCCTGGTCAAGCTGGCCAATCAGTCTATGCGACCACCGCAGGCGGGACGCAATTTGATCTCCGGGCAGCAATGCAATCAGGTTCGATGGCTGCGACTATCGAGCTGAGAGATGATGTTCTTGTCGAAGCGTCAAAACAGCTGGACACCATTGCCGCTGAACTTTCGTTGGCATTTTCGAATGTGAATGTTCCGTCCACAGCAACAACAGTTGGTCCTGATGACGGTTACATTCTGGACGTTTCTGGACTGCAGTCCGGAAATACGATTTCGCTAGCCTATACGGACAATCTTGGTCAGGCGCAGAGCGTGACACTGATGGCAGTCGATGATCCATCTCTGCTGCCTCTGGATAACTCCGCGACATCGGACCCGAACGATACGGTTCTTGGAATTGATATCTCCAGTGGTGTACCGGCAACTTATATCACCAACATCATTGCGGCCTTGGGAGGCTCCGGGCTGCAGGTTACCAATGATGGATCAGATAATCTGCAGGTGCTCGGCGATGTCGGTGGTCCGACATCTGTGCAGAGTTTGTCGGCTAATGTGACAGTTACAGCCAACAGCGACCAAGGCCTTGGCTTGGCCATTTTTGTAGATCGGCGGAACGGAACAGAGCTGTTTACCGATGCTCTTGAAAAAGGTGGGCAACGGGTTGGATATGCGTCTGGCATCAGCGTGAATCCGGATTTGCTGGCAGACAGCGGACTTCTGGTGAACTACCAAACCACTCCAACGCCCAACTCAGCGAGTGACCCCGCGCGTCCCCAGCATCTGTTGGATGCCTTGAGCGCCGGGACAACCAAATTTGACTCTGGTGCAGGGATTGGCAGCGCATCCAATCCGTTTGAAGGAACGCTGCTTGAATTCGTCAACCAGACTGTAGCCTACCAGGGCAATCAAGCTTCAGACGCCAAGACCTACTCCGACTCGAAAGAAGCCCTGACCAAAAATCTGGCCATTAGGTATGAGCAAAGTTATTCGGTAAATCTCGATCAGGAATTGGCTTTTCTGGTTCAGCTGGAAAACGCCTATTCAGCCAATGCTCGTGTCATGCAGATTATTAAAGAGCTCACTGATGAGCTGTTGAGGATCGGCAGGTAAATCATGACAACAGTTTCAACCATCTCGACGTCTCGTAATTACCTTACTCAACAGCTGCTTGATTTAAAGGATCAGCTGTCGGAAAAAACCTCTCAACTTGCGAGCGGAAAAGTTGGAACCACCTATGGTGAAATCGGAGACCGGCGCCTTCTGGATATTCAACTGACTCAAAAAGTCAGCTTGATAGAGACCTACAAGGAGACGGTCACTGTCGCCAGCTTGCATCTGGAGACATTGAACCTGTCGCTGGACCGTTTGGAGACAATCCGCCGTGATTCCAAATCAGCTGTCGATATCAATGATTTTGTGGTTCAAAGCGATGGCAAAACCCAGACGCAGGACCGCGCTAAACTCCTGCTTAACGAAGCTATCAACGTTTTGAATACGGAAGTGGCTGGTCACTACCTTTTTGGCGGAACGGACGCTGTTGATGATCCTGTCGAAACAATTGATGCGATTATAAACGGTTCTGGCGGGCGCGATGGTCTTAAGACTTATATCAGCGAATACTCACAAGCCAATCTGGGTCCGAACAGCAACGGCCGTGTAGATGTGTCAGCTTTGACGACTACACCCGGACCAATTGATTCAACCTTCACTGTCGCTGAAGATGGCGCACATGATTTCGGATTTGATATTTCTTCCGTTACTTCAACGCTCTCAAATGTAACAGTGACACCTCTTGCGGCTGCCGATCCTGAAACATTCGATGTTCAGTTCACAGGCCAGCCAGCGCTTGGTGAAACCTTTGAGCTTGTGTTGTCGATGCCGCCGACTCACACAGACACAATTGAGATAACTCTAACTGCGGCAACAACTACACAGGAAGATGGGTCCTTTGTCGTCGGAGCGGATTTGGCCGAGACTGCCCAGAATTTGCGAGATGCAGTTGCGACAGAAATGGAAAAGCAGGCACAAACCACTTTGAAAGCGGTTTCCGATGAATGGGCATCTGATCAATTCTTTAATACGTACAATGGACAAGAGCCCCAAAGGGTAGATGGACCGCCTTTCGACACGGCGACTGCACTGACTGCCGGGGGCGCGACAACTGTCTCCTGGTACACCGGACGTAATACTGCGACGACAGACCCGCGTGGCGACAAAAATGCGATTGTTGATAGGAATCTGTCGGTAGAGTACGGGGTCCGTGCCAATGAAACACCGCTGAAAGAACTGGTGCAATCTCTGTCAACGTTCATCGCGGCCGATTTCTCTGGTGGAACTGTCATTGACGAGCAGTATTACAATGCACTCGCCGGAAAAATGCAGGGTATTCTGCAGCCGAGTGGCGCAAACCAATCCGGCATCGTCGATATTTCGACAGACATCGCCATTGCGCATAGAACGGTTCAAGTAACGGATGAGCGGCATACGCAAACGACGCATACCTACCAACAAACGATTGCCGATATCGAAGGGATAGACCAGGACCGTGTCGCCGCTGAAATACTTCAGCTGAAGACCAATCTCGAAATTTCCTACAATGCATCTGCAATCGTATTCAAGTTGAGCCTGGCAGACTATCTCTAAGGAAATCGCATAAATTCTAACACCCAGACAAACAAAAAAAAGGCCGGTTCTCGTGGAGAACCGGCCTTTTTTTTTGTTAAGTCTCAAATCTCATTCCGGATTGGTACGAAGTCCTTCAGCGATCATTCTGTTGATACTGATGAGGACATCAAGGCTGCCAGGGTCATCCGAGGTCATGACTGATATGGTTTGTTTGAACACAAACACACCCAGAGAGCCCATGTTATTCTTGATTTCCTGGGGTAATTCGCTTTCCGCGCTGGTTGCGGACGTAATCAGAACGGTCCACAGTTTGCGGTTATAGACAAGGGCATCGTCCTTCTCTGCGAGAGAGGCTTCAGCCCATTCATCCTGAATCAGCTGTAATCTTGCTGCGGCCTTCATCAGCAAGGTCGCTTCCAGTTCCCTCGGCGATACCGCTGCTACCTGGCTCGTCTTCTGGTAAGCCTGCGCTGCCTGTTTGTACATGGCCTATCAGCGTCCCTTCGTACTCAATGAGCTTGCGTGCTTCTTTCAGCGCCTTATAGAAGGCTCCGGTTAGAATAGAGTTACTAATCCTGGTCACGTAAGGAATAGTACTCGGTGCAGCTTTCACGATGTCATTGACGAGCGTGAAATAGCTCTCCTGAATTTTGTCCATATCTGTCGACAGATACATCAGTTGAACGGCCAGATAGACCTTCTTTGCTGGTGAATCTGCTGTGGTGGGCGTGAGAATATCCTTCTCTCGCAGAATTGGTGCCTGGCCTTCGATAAATAGACGAGTGCGTTGGTTGTCATTGGTGATTACACTGTCGCCAATGATAATCCGTTCGCCCGGCTTCAGCTCGACCTTGAGCGCCATTCCTTGACCTCCACTTTCGAGTATCACCATCAAACGTTAACAAAAAGGTTAACGCTACAAGATGATACTTTAATGCTTTTATCTTCCGGCGTTAACCAAAGAGACTGAGAACGCTTTGATCAGCCTGATTAGCAAGAGACAGCGCCGTTGAAGACAGCTGTTGTCGGGTTTGAAGTGCCAGCATATTGGCGCCTTCCTGGTTCATGTCAGCAATTGTCAGCTCACCAGCTCCAATCTCAAGCGTATTAATCAGTTTTTCGGTGAAGTCTGTCCGGATTTCCACCGTCGACAGGGATGTACCCATCCCTCTTGCTGCATTTCGGAGTTCATCGAGTGCCGCATTGATGGCCTGGAGAGTTCGGTCAATATCAGTCGCGGTTTTGAAATCGGATGGTGCGGCAGATAGCGCAACGGTCCCGGAGGTGCTGGCTAATGTCATCCGATTAAAGTCGGTGTTGTCACTGGTAATGTTAAAGGAAACATCGCCAATCAAACTTACACTACCACCCGAAAATGTAGCGTTCAGCCCTTTGACGTTGTTTATAAAACTGACCAGATCACTAAAAGTGGTTTCTGCATCTATCTCAATTGATGCAGGTTCAAATCCGTTACCATCTGTGATTGTGATTGTATCACCCGCTTTGAAACCGCCTGAGGTAATGAGCGTTTGTGTTGCCGAAACTGAAGTCGCTGTGAGCGTGGTCGCTCCCGCGGTGATACCACCATCCGAAGTCGAACCGCCACCCGTAGCGTCCTTAGCAATTACGAGGTTGCTACCAAGGCCCGAAACGATTTTGATCGAATCTGTTACCTCATCAAAGGATGCGTGAACACCGGGCAACGCATCAATGGCGTCAACGTAATCCTGCACCGTGGTAATTCCAGCCGCAGTACTACCCCCAACCGTTAGTACTGCTGTCGCGGTGATACCGTTTGTGAGAGTCACAACATTACTTGTGTTGAACGCCGCCAAATCCGTCAGATTGGAAGACGCTTGGAGACCTGTGAGTGTTAAAACCGCGCTGCTGCCGAACATATCGAAGGATGAAGTTCCCGAGCTCCCTGTCGCCAAGTCGTCCAGGTTCAGACCTTTATCAAGCGTCGTATCGGTAAAATCGACGGGATCGACCGTCAGGTTGGATGTGCTGTCTTCGTTGAAAATAACTTCCAACTCGTTGCCGACACCAGCAAGTAGGTTCTTGCCCTTGTAACCGGCATCCTTCGCCAGATCTTCGACTTGGGTCAGGATATCATTATATTGAATTGCAAATTGACGACGTTCGTACTCGCTGGATGTTTGCAGCGCCTGATTGGCAATAGCCTTGGCGGATTCAACCATTTTGGTAATGGACTGGATGCCCTGATCGGCGGCTCTGAGCGTTTGAACCGCCTGCCCCATATTATCCAGCAGATTTGACAGGTCGCCCGCTCGGTCGTTCAGGCTTTGCGCCGTGAAATAGGAGTTCGGATTGTCGAGCGCCGAGGTAACTTTAAGGCCGGTGGCAAGACGATTTTGCGTCAGCTTTTGGAGGTCAGCGGTATTTCTCAATGACAACAGATTGTCACGGACCGCGCTCGAAAGAACAATATCAGGCATCTGACTTCACCGCATTTTCTATTCAGTACTTGCTAAGGCCTGCCCGTTCCAAACATGATGAGCTTGGACCTTTGCTTGATTTCTAAACAGAAAGTTAATCAGAGATGCGCTTTTTAACCTTGTGTAAATATAAGTTACCAAAAGCTTTCTTTTAAGGTATTGATATCGCAGCGGAAAATAATGAGAATCTTGCCTTTCGTTAAGGTTTGAACCAAAAACGGCGGACCAATGGCCCGCCGTAAGTGCTTGTTTCCGCGTGAGTCGTTTCTACGACTGATTCTTCTTTTCTAGAAGAGTGACAGAACCGTCTGGTCTGCCTGTGACGCGAAGGATAGTGAAGTTGAAGCAAGCTGCTGCCGTGTCTGCAAGGCCAGCAAGTTGGCACCTTCCTGGTTGGTATCGGCAAGGGTCAGTTTACCGGCTCCTTCCTGGAGCGTGTTGATCATGCTCTTTGTATAGTCTTGGCGAATTTCAACAGTCGACAGATTTGTACCAAACTCGGATGCCTGAGAGCGAAGGTTGGACAGGGATGTATTCAGCCGATCAACAACACGGTTAATGTCGTTATCTGTTGCGAAACCACTATCGGAAAGCGCGCTGACTGACGCGCCCGTACCGGTCACAAAACCTTCCGAAGCAAAATCAGCAACATTGCTGCTTGTGAGGCTGAGATCTGTTTCAGAAGTAATACTCATTCGGCCAGTGCCGGTATTGAAAGATGCTGAGACGCCGTTGAAGTCATTGATAAACGTTTGGAGGTCGTCAACAGTCGTGTCGGCTTCAATCTCAAGAGAGCCCAGCTCGTAGTTATTGCCATCAGTCAGAGACAAAGTGTCGCCTACAGCGAAAGAACCGGTATTCGCCAGAAGGGCGCTGGTCGTTGCGAGAGCTGTTGCTGCGACTTCAGCTGCTGCCCCGATTGTCAGAGCAACCGATGACGAATCAAGGTTGTCCGAAATGATGAAATCTTCATTGCTTCGGATCGTCAGTTCGCCGTTGGTTTCATCGAAGGTTGCTTGAACTCCATTGAGTGCATTCAATCCATCTACGAGATCCTGGACTGTCGCGCCATTTGTAACCGCTGATCCTATAACCGCAGGCGCGGTGTCCGCGATGTTGTTGACGAATTCTAGCGTTGTAGTCGTTGAAATCGCAGTGGATTCATTCAGAATTGAACTGGAGTTCAAGGCGCCGTCTGCGCCAGTGAGGGTAATTGTGGTTTTGCCGCCGCTCAAGTTGAATGCAGAAGCGCCGCCTTGACCTTCTGCAAGGTCCGACAAGTTTAAGCCATTTGAAAGTGCCGCGTCAGTGTAGTCTACAGCGCCGATTGTTAACTTGGAGGTCGCATCTTCGTTGAAGATAGTTGTAAGATCGTTGCCGTCGCCTGCCAACAAGTTCTTGCCTTTGTAAGAACTATCTTTTGCTACGTCTTCAATTTGTTCCAGCAAATCATTGTACTGTGCCGCAAAAGTTTTGCGTTCATATTGGCTTTGCGTCTGCAATGCCTGGTTTGCTTTCGCCTTTGCGGTTTCGACCAGATCGGTGATGGTCTGAATACCTTTGTCAGCCGCTTTGATTGTCTGCAGGGATTGGCCCATGTCATCAAGCAAAGTGCCAAGATCGTTGGCGCGGGAATTCAACCCAGACGCTGTAAAGAACGAATTCGGATTGTCCAGGGCAGAGTTGACCTTCATGCCCGTCGCCAGTTTGTTCTGGACCTTGGACATCATGTCTGCAGTGGATTGAAGTGTGAGGAGGTTCTGGCGTACGCCAGCCGACAGGGTAATATCCTGCATTTGTTTATCCCTTTCCTGGGTCACAAGTACTGCCGCTCTTCCTGAGCAGGTTGAGATCAGGATTGTCCGTTAACCTTAATCAAGCGTTAAACGCATGAAAAAGAGAGTTAACGAGTGGTAAAAAGAGATGTTTATATTGTAAAAAATAACTATATTTTTTCAATTAACTTACTATTATCTTGGCAGAAATAACATTGTAAAAAATACTTATTATATTAATGTGTTAAGATATGAAGGGCGGATTATCCGCAGAAATGAGCCATTTAGATAAGGCGCATAAAAAGCCAGTAAGAGAGTCAGAAAAAAATGTTCCGGATTCAGCTACGATGCTGTTTGCGGAGTGGCATTAGCGTCCGGATAGCCTGACTTGCCGTAGGAAAGAGGATTTTCTTTGCCGAATCTGTGCCGGTCGAGGTGTCCTTGCCAAAGGGAACGAAAACAGCCCCGGGATGCAGACCTGAAAAATCGTTCGGGCAACAAAAAACGGCGAACCGATGGGCCCGCCGTTTTGCATGTTCAGTTTGTGGGTCAGATATCTGACTGATTTTATGTCTCTTAGAAGAGAGACAGTACCGTCTGATCTGCCTGAGAGGCGAAGGAGAGGGAGGTCGAAGCCAGCTGCTGACGTGTCTGAAGGGCCAGCAAGTTGGCTCCTTCCTGGTTGGTGTCGGCCAAAGTCAGTTTGCCGGCACCTTCCTGAAGCGTGTTGATCATGCCCTTGGTATAGTCCTGCCGAATTTCAACGGTCGACAGGTTGGTACCGAACTCTGACGCTTGGGCGCGAAGGTTAGAAAGGGCATTGTTCAGCCTGTCGGTTACCTTGCTGATGTCGTTGTCACTAGCAAAACCACTTTCCAGAGCGGCGGTCAGATTTATGCCGTCAGGATCTGCAGTGAAGGCCGCAGCATTGAAGTCGCCATTGTCACTTTTCAGCGACAGAGAGACGTCGCTTTCTATGGTGATCCTGTCTGTACCGGTATCAAAACTGGCTTCAACACCTTGGGAATCATCTAGAAAATCTACGAGATCCCGGATTGTCGAATCTTTTCCAACTTCAAACGAGCCGATCTCGTAACCGTTGCCATCGGTCAATTCAATTGTATCACCTACTTTATAACTTGCCGAGTCAGTCAAGTGGGCGGTCGCTGAAGCAAGGTCTGCAGATGCGATAGTTTCAAGGTCCGCAGCGGCTCCTGCAGTTACGGCATTATCGTTATGGAGGAATGCATTCGTATTGGATGTGATCGAGAGTTCGCCGGTCTTGGCATCAAACTCTGCTTTAACTCCGGCAACGTCATCAAATGCTTTAACCAGATCGCTGACTGTTGTGCCGGCCGATATTGTTACGGATACCAAGTCGGCTCCAGCGGCAGCGGCCGTGTCTTCCAAACTAACTGTATCACCTACAGAGAAGGCACTGTTTTGGCTGATTGGTGAGCCAGAACCTAGGTTCTCGCCAGCTCCATTTTGCAGTGTTCTAGTTGCGGTACCTCCCGCGATCCCGAATGAAGTGGCCCCACCTTTTGCTTCATCCAAATCAGACAGGTTCAAACCATTCGATAGAGCAGCGTCAGTAAAATCAACCGCACTGATCGTCTGTTTAGACGTAGAGTCTTCGTTGAAGATCGTGGTGAGGTCGTTGCCTTCTCCGGCAAGCAGGTTCTTGCCCTTGTAGGAGCTGTCCTTGGCGACGTCTTCAATCTGCTCCAGCAATGCGTTGTACTGCTTGGCATATTGAGCTCGCTCAGACTGGCTCTGTGTTTGCTGGGCTTGGTTGGCTTTTGCCTTGGCCGACTCGACCAAATCCGTGATCGTTGAAATACCTTTGTCAGCCGCTTTGATCGTCTGCAGGGACTGGCCCATGTCGTCGAGCAGTGTGCCCAGATCACTGGCGCGGGAATTCAAGCCGGAAGCGGTGAAGAAGGAATTTGGATTATCCAGCGCCGAATTTACTTTCAATCCGGTCGCCAGTTTGTTCTGGACGCCAGACATCATATCGGCAGTGGACTGAAGTGTGAGAAGGTTCTGGCGCACGCCAGCTGACAGGGCGATATCCTGCATTTGTGAAGTCCCTTTTCTGGGGCAATGCACACCTCTTCCTGAGGTGCTTGTGTGCCATTGCTAAAAACAACAATGTAATTTTTATCAATTGTTAGGGTTAACAATACCCTAATGAATTGAAAAATGATGGTGTTTTCAGCGTATCTGCTCAGAAGTGAGGGCAGGGACAAACCAGCAAAAACATAGGAAAATCATATCGTTTTTGACAAAAAAAGGCGGACCGAAGTCCGCCTTTTCATTTTCGCTTTTTGAGTTCTTTCTAGAACAACCGCAGAACGTTCTGGTCTGCCTGGGCCGCGAAGGATAGTGAGGTAGATGCAAGGCTCTGGCGTGTTTGCAGTGCCAAGAGGTTCGCACCTTCCTTGTTGGTGTCAGCAAGTGTCAGCTTGCCAGCGCCTTCTTCCAGAGTGTTGATCATGTTCTTCGTGAAATCCTGACGGTTTTCAACGATGGACAGGTTGGTACCAAACTCGGAAGCCTGTGTCCGCAGATTGGACAGTGCGTTGTTCAACTTGCCAACGACTCGATTGATGTCGTTGTCTGTGGCAAAGCCACTATCAGTAAGTGCGCTGATAGTTGAAGAAGAACCGGTGGCAAAACCTTCTGATCCGAAGTCGGACGTGTTGTCACTTGAGAGTGTCAAATCCGTCTCGGATGTGAGGCTCACCCGACCAGAGCTGAAGCTTGCTGTTACGCCGTTGAAGTCGTTGGCGAAATTAACAAGGTCGTCAACAGTGCTGTCGTCCTCAATTTCGAACGAACCAAGTTCGTAATTGTTGCCATCTGTCAGGCTCACAGTGTCGCCAACGGCGAAGGAACCACTGTCAACCAGATTAGCACCACTTGTCAGTGCAGCTGCTGTTATTTCACCGGCGGCACCAATTGTCAAAGCGACCGAAGATGAATCGAGCGTATCAGAAATAATGAGGTCCTCATTACTCGTGATCTTCAATTCGCCATTGGACTCATCGAATTCGGCACTTACGCCATTGAGCGCATTCAATCCGTCAACCAGATCCTGGACAGTTGAACCAGCTGTTACCGGTGAACCAATGACCGCCGGAGCAGTTGCTTCAATGTTGTTGACGAATTCGAGGGTCGTCGTCGTCGAAATCGCAGCGGAATCCGACAAAGTGGAGCTCGAGTTCAACGTACCGCCAGAACCTGTCAATGTGATGGTAACATCGCCACCAGTGATATTGAACGAGCTGGCGCCGCCCTGGCCTTCAACGAGGTCTGTCAAGTTCAGGCCGGTTGAAAGGGATGCGTCGGTATAATCAACTGCTTCGATGTCCAGTTTGGAAGTGGAATCTTCGTTGAAGACGGTTCTCAAGTCGTTGCCGTCACCAGCGAGCAGGTTCTTGCCCTTGTAGCCGGAATCCTTTGCAACATCTTCGATCTGCGTCAGCAGTTCATTGTACTGTTTGGTAAATTCCTTGCGCTCATACTGGCTTTGCGTCTGGAGCGCCTGGTTTGCTTTCGCCTTAGCAGATTCAACCAGCTTGGAAATGCTGGTGATGCCTTGGTCAGCCGCTTTAATGGTCTGAGTGGATTGGCCCATGTCATCAAGCAGAGTGCCGAGGTCATTTGCGCGTGCATTCAAACCGGAAGCTGTAAAGAAGCTGTTTGGATTGTCGAGGGCAGAATTGACCTTTTTACCCGTTGCCAAGGTGTTTTGTACCTTGGACATCATATCCGCTGTGGACTGGAGGGTGTTGAGGTTGTTACGAACCGCGCTGGACAGAGTAATGTCAGGCATGATGTGTCCTTTCTAGGAGTACTAAATACACGGACCCTTCCTGGATCCGACGCACATCAAGACGCTGAAACTGAAAATAGAATCTAAAGAAATACGGTTAGCGGATATTAACCCTAACGTAGCGTAAATGGTTGCGGGCGACGGATATACTATCCGCCGCCTTTAAGTTTCTGGTTTTAAACGCCTTTCGGCAGAGTATTCCTAGAACAACCGGAGCACGTTCTGGGATGCTTGCGATGCCATCGACAGGGATGTCGAGGCCAGCTGTTGCTGGGTTTGCAGCGCCAACAGGTTGGCACCCTCTGTATTGGTGTCAGCAAGGGTCAACTTACCGGCGCCTTCTTCCAGTGTGTTGATCAGGGCAGTTGTGAAGTCCTGACGGTTCTGCACGATAGAAAGGTTGGTACCGAATGTTGAAGCCTGAGACCGTAAAGTGTCCTGAGCGCTTTTCAGGGCGGACAATGATGCCTCAATGTTCGCATCTGTATCGAAGGCACTGATTGATCCTGCCACTGCAGTATCGGCACCGTTCTTCGAAATTTGGAGGCCTTCACCTGAAATTTGAAAGTCACCAGAGGCCGTGTCATAAGCAGCCGTCACATCACCATGAAGCGCACTAACAGCGGCGGCAAACGTATCCATTGTATGAGCATCTGTGACTGTCACGGTCCCAAGACTATCGCCATCCTTGTTCGTGACACTGATGGTGTCACCTGCTGAGAAGCGTCCCTGGTCAACCACTAAGTTTACGGCGCCGGTAGCTCCGGCTGTAGCTCCATTTATGTCGGCTTGTCCCGTTGTAGATTGAGTATCTATGTCGCTGAGGCCCAGACCTGCAGATGAATCCGTGTAATCAATGGCGTTAATGGTAAGTGAAGACGAGTTGTCTTCGTTAAAGTTTACTGACAAATTGTTGCCAGTACCTGCCAGCAGGTTTTTGCCCTTGTAATCGGAATCCTTGGCCAAGTCTTCCATTTGACCGAGCAGGTCATTGTATTCCTTGGCGAATTTTGCACGTTGTGACAAGTCTGAGGTCTGCAACGCCTGGTTTGCTTTCGCTTTGGCGGCATCGACCAGATCAGAAATCGCCTCGATACCCTTATCTGCCGCTTTTAGTGTCTGGGTCGCCTGACCCATGTCATCCAGCAGAGTTCCGAGGTCGCCAGCCCGATTTTCCAGGCCTTTCGCCGTGAAGAACGAGTTCGGGTTGTCGAGGGCCGAATTTACTTTTTTACCGGTCGCCAGTTTTTCCTGAACCTTGGACATCATGTCCGCGGTCGCTGTCAGGGCGTTGAGATTGCTACGCACGGCGCTGGTGAGTGTGATGTCGGACATTTTATTTCCTTCCTTGGAAAACGCAAAACAAACCCCGTCCTGGGGGCTCTGACATCAAGCGCTATAGGTATTAATGACAATGTAAAAAGTATAGTTAACATAAATTAGGGTTAATGAGGTGTGTATGCTGAGGTCGGTCTTAGTAAAGGTGTATTTTATGAAGGGTTGTTCCCGATTACTTCGTATTTTCAGAATGGTTGTCGCATCGGCTGTCAGGCCGAAGAGGATCCTGGAAAACACTGCAGGCGCTAGAAACACGAAGGGGACGTAGTGGGAAACGCGCCGCATAATGCTCAGCGACAAGCAAAGGTGTTAGATCACACACCCAGTGCCTACAGATTCCAGCCGGAATAAAACGGCACGTAAAAGCGAGCTGAAGGACTTCGTCAAAGCGTTTGAAAATATGACAAAGAAGAAGAGGGGAATCCAAATAGCCACAGAAACGGCAATGCGCGCCATGATAGCGCTCGTCGTCAGGCAATTATCTAACGACAGTGACCGGTCAGATCGTTGTCTGAAACGACTGTGGCGCTGCAGGTCCCTCACTTGCGGCAATCGTCTCCGCATAGGCACGAAGTCGCAATAGCGTTTCACTCGGGATCTGGCGCACGACCTCACCTGTTTCGGTGTTGGTGGCAACAAAGACCAGACTGTCACTTTCAGGATCGACAATGTTACGGCGTTCCACTGCGGGCGCGGGGTGCTCCGACAAAAGCCGTTGGTCTTTTTTATTGGCAGCAGCCTGCTGCCCTTTGTAAGCCTCATTCGACGGCTGTACGGTCTTGTCTTCCGGCAGATCTGTTAAAGCTGCAGGCTGGTTCCGTTCAGAAGCTCGTGTGACCGGCGTAATCGCCGTATAGGTCGGCGATGGCGGCCGGGCAAATCCCGTGTCCAACATCTTATCCTCCGGGTTACATGTTACTATTACCCGATCCTGCAAAATATAACGCAGGGGAATGAATTGTCTGTTAACGGAATAGTTAGATTTTGAATGAACTGCGACGGCTTGATTGCTGCTGCTCGTGATTCGTTTTCTTCGATAGCCTTCCCTCCCTGGCAGCGATCCTTCAATTTGCCATGAAAAAAGGTGCCACCTGAAGAGGTGGGCACCTTAAACATTGCAATATCAATATGATAGTTAAATCAATTGGAAGCTAAAGCGATTGATTGATCGCGATACCTTGAGCTGAACCGGGGCCCGATGGCGCTGATCCGCTTCGCCCGTATGTTGTCGGTGTTGTCGCATTTGTTGCGCCGACGACCTTGGCAACGGAAGATACTATATTGTTGGCGACATCCCGGGCAGTCGATAAAACCGCGAGGTTAATCCGCAAGACCGGCTGGAATTCGTTGTGTTGTCGACGCAAAGACTGGGTTGCGGCAGGAGCAAGATTTCCCAGCGCAACAGCATGGTCCTTGGCGGTCATCATGCCGCGAGTGTATTCGTGGATCAGCCTTGCCTTGTCAGCCTGGAGTTCTCCGGCTTCGCGCAATTTGCCCTCTCGAACCAGGTCGGTTTCCATCTCGATTACCGACAACAGGGCTTCCATTGTCCCTGACAACGCGGTGCAAAAACTGTCTGCTTCCGGTTTGCTGGTGGGCCGGTCGAGTGAAAATGGAAAAGTTGCGGAACTCGATTGTGCGGTCATTGTGACCCCTCCTGCAATGCCAACAATTCGCGTTCAACACTATCTGCCAGGCCAATTCCGCCTGCTTCAGTGATGGATTTTGCGTATTCTTCAACCATAAAACTTTGCCAGGCATCGGAGCCGGCTCCGTCTCCCCATGTGCCGCCGCTTTCAAGCCCGCTAAACATGGTTTGAAGCATGTTGTTCAAGAAAACTGATTCAAATTCTTCGGCTGCATCGCGAACGGCTGTCTTGCTGGTTACGTCGAAGCCCTGCAAGGCATCGAGTGGATTTGACCGAGGTTGGCTGGGGGCTAGTGGTTGTTGTAACATTAGAGAACCTCGATTTCTGCCTGGAGCGCGCCAGCAGCTTTGATCGCCTGAAGAATTGAGATCATATCCCGCGGGCCAATTCCGAGAGCATTCAAACCATCTACCAGTTGTTTAAGTGTTACCGTCTCCGGTACGATCGCAAGCTTGGTATTATCTTCGTCTACGCCAATTTCTGAACGCGGGACTACTGCGGTTTCGCCGTTTGCAAATGGAAGTGGCTGAGAGACTTGCGGAGTTTCCGCGATGGTGACTGTTAGATTGCCCTGCGCCACTGCAACCATCGAGACCTTTACATCCTGACCCATAACAATAATGCCGGAATTCTCATCGATGACAATGCGTGCGATCTGATCTGGTTCAACTATCAACTGTTCAATGTCCGTCAGCAGATCGACAATGTTGCCCTCATACTGCCGTGGAAGGTCCAGGCGCACTGTGCCCGGGTCCAAAGGTTCTGCAGTTGGCATACCGATTAGCTCGTTAATGGACAGCGCTACACGGCGGGCGGTGGTGAGATCAGGATTGCGCAAGGCCAGGCGTAATGTCGTGAGTGACGCAAGTCTGAATTCCAACTCCCGTTCAACAAGACCGCCATTTGCAATTCGGCCGGCTGTGGGCACGCCGCGGACGATGGAGGCGGCTTCTCCTTGAGCTGAAAATCCGCCGATGGCGACTGACCCTTGAGCGATCGCATAGACTTCACCGTCAGCACCAACAAGTGGGGTGACCAAAAGGGTTCCGCCCTGGAGCGATTCAGAATCGCCCAGTGCGCTCACGCTGACGTCAATACGTGTACCTTGAGTGGCGAAAGGCGGCAGGTTTGCGGTCACCATGACGGCGGCGACGGTGTCGGTGTCCATGTCCGTGTTTCGGGTGTTAACGCCCAAACGTTCCAGCATGGCCTGAAGACTTTGTTGGGTGAACGGAGTGTTGTTCAAGGAGTCGCCGGTGCCGTGGAGACCAACGACAAGGCCATATCCGATCAACTGGTTTTCACGAATGCCTTCGAAATCCGCGATATCCTTGATGCGCGAGGCCGCTGCCACATCGGTAGTGAGACTTGAGGTGATGGTTATGACGGGCGCAATCAACAGTGCAAATCCCGATATCCAACCAAGAAAATTCTTTCCCACGTGACGCATTCCCGATGCTGACCCAATTAACTCTGGTTTGAGCCGTCTTCAATGACTGCTTCTTCCGCATTGCAGAATGCTAGAGTCGTGCCAAGTTTTGGTTTATGCGTAAATATTTCGGTAAAATGACAGATTTCTGAGATTTTGGACGGCCTCTTTATGGGTGAATACGGACTATTCTGTCGAATTGCGTTAATGAAGTGTATTAGTAGCTCGGCAAATATTGCCTCTCTGGCCCGGACTCAATTACCCTTCTGGGCAGAATATGACATAAGTTGCACCGGGTTGGTTTCCTGCACCTACCAGAGAAATTGGAAAGAAAATCATGCGCATTACAGGGAACAAGCCGGTCGCTGGCGTGAAAGGGCGTGATACAAAAAAACGCGCTGCCGGTGGTGAGCAGTTCACTCCTGATCTCGAACTAGGTGATAGTATTGCTCAGGCCGGTGAAACGGCTGGTGGTGCAGGCATTCAAGGCATTGATTCACTGCTTGCGCTCCAGGAAGTTGATGGTCAATCCGAGCGCCGAAAGCGTGCCGCAAAACATGGGCACTCACTACTGGACGGGTTGGAAAACGTTAAAGTTGACTTGTTGGCCGGGCAAGTTTCAGAGGAACGATTGGAACAATTGGCCCGCAATGTGGAAACGCGACTGCCAAGCGGTGATCCTGAAGTCGAAGCTGTTCTCGATGAAATAGAATTGCGAGTGAAAGTGGAACTTGCAAAGCTTGGGCGATTCCCTGATGCGTAGCGTGCCGATATGTTGGCAATTTTCCTGCGTAACCTTGGGGAAACACGCAAGATTTTGAAATATATAATTTTTTTCTAAATTATTTTTTACCAAAAGGACCGTTGTCGATCTGCAGAAGCACCTATATATTGCGCTCCGTCAAACGGTAAACCGGAGTTGTATATGACGGTTGATATTGAATCAGAATACCGACCCTCGGACGATGAGCCGTTCATGAACGACCGGCAGCGCGAATATTTTCGCAATAAACTGCTTGTCTGGAAAGAAGACATCCTGAAGGAGAGCAAGGATACGCTCACAAACCTTCAGCAAGAGAGTCAAAATCATCCAGATTTTGCTGATCGAGCCTCGTCTGAAACAGATCGTTCAATTGAATTGCGTGCCCGTGATCGCCAGCGAAAGCTGATTTCGAAGATCGACGATGCTTTGGAGCGAATTGTCGACGGAAGCTATGGTTATTGCGAGGAAACCGGAGAACCGATTTCTCTCCGGCGTCTTGATGCACGACCAGTCGCTACACTGTCAATTGAAGCACAAGAAGCACATGAACGCCGAGAAAAAGTCTACCGCGATGACTAATTCAAAATAATGGCGAGTAGCAGTCACAAATGAATTTCAACCTCCCCAATTGGGGAGGTTTTTTTATGCCTCGGTCATATAGGATAAAATGAGAAGACGACTGGTCTGAATTTGGCTGGTTATTGAAGTGTAATGCCCGGAAAAATTAGGCGTACAACAAGATCGCGACGCCAGCGCCTTTTCTGAGAATTCCAATTCATCATTGTCCAGACAATCCTAAAGTGTGATGCGATACCGGGCAAATCCTTCACTCCCATCGCCAGCCGGTTCAATGTTCACACCGTTGACGGAAGCAGCATGGTCTATTCCGCCCGGGCCGGTGTCGAACAGAACGGTGGTATCCGGCATGGTCTTGAACGACCAGTTAGCATCAGCTGACGGATTTATTGTTCCCCGTTCAACAATGAAGCGAACCAAAACGTCCCTGTTTGTATCCGGTCCAACGAAGACAACTGCCTCGTCATTGATTCCGGGAAAGTTACCGCCGCCGCCTGCGCGATAGTTGTTGGTCGCAACCACAAACTTCGCATTCATGTCGATAGGCTTACCATTGAACCTGAGGTTCACAATGCGGTTTGCATCCGGATTAAGCAGTTCGCCTTTGGGACCGTATTTTGATGGTTGGCTGAGATCGATTTCGTAGGTAACCCCATCAATCACATCAAAATTGTAACTTGGAAATTCCGCGTTGATGAGCGGTTGGTCAGATTTACCGGCTTCGACTTGCAGGAATATGCCCGCTGAGCGTTCCAGCCATTCCTTGACGATTTCTCCGGTGATCGCGACAGCTCGAACTGTATTGGGATACAGGTAAAGGTCGGCGACATTCTTGATGGCAACTGCGCCGACAGCAACGTCGGTATAATACTCCGGGCCGCCACGACCACCCGCCTTGAACGGCGCAGCTGCAGAAAGGACCGGAAGATCTTGCCATTCGGTTCCCGCCAGCATCTGCTTTATGTACCAGGTCTGAGCATTGGACACGATCTGAACACTCGGATCATCTGCTACCAGCGCAAAATAGGAATGGAGTGGAGCAGATGTCTTGCCAACTGGACGACGGACATAGGCCAATGTTGCCTCGTGATCAGCTTGTACTGCCTCCAATACATCCTGCTGGTCATCAACCAACGGGATGGCCTTACGACCTTCCTTTTTGTAGATAGGTCGAGCTGCTGTCGTGAAATTTGCAATTCGCCAACCGCTGCCGTCGCGCTCAACCAAAAGATCGATTACGCCCAAATGTGATCCCCAAAAGCCACCCATCGCGGCTGGTTTCCCAAAGAGTGTTCCTGCTTGAATGTCTACTCCTGGGAGTCCTTCATAGTCAGGTCCAGGGAAAACACGGTGATGGTGGCCAGTGAAAATGGCATCAATTCCGTCAATGGCAGCCAAATGGAGTGATGCGTTTTCCATCCCTTCGGAATAGTCAGCTGAATCAATCCCTGAATGTGAAAGAGCGATAACAAGATCACAGCCCTGTTCACGCATCTCAGGTACGAACGCTTTTGCCGCGTCGACTATATCTCTGGCCTGGGCATTGCCCTCCAGGTGACGGCGATCCCAGTTCATGATCTGCGGTGGTACAAAGCCTATAAATCCAATCTTAATTGGTGATGTTTTTCCGGCTCCATCAGTAATTTGTTTCTCTAAAATGACATATGGTTTCAGGAACAGTTCATCCTGGCGCGCCTGCGTTGCCACACTTGTTCCCTTGACCAAATTGGCGCAGACGACCGGAAAATCTGCTCCGGACAGAACTTTCATCATGAAATCCAGGCCATAGTTGAATTCATGATTGCCTACCGTGGCTGCATCATAATTCAGAACGTTCATTCCTTTGATGACCGGGTGTAGATCGCCTTCTTTCATTCCGCGCTCGTAAGCCACGAAATCACCCATCGGATTGCCCTGCAGAAAATCTCCATTGTCTACCAGAACCGAGTTGGTCGCCTCGCTGCGAATATCCCGTATCAGTGTTGCTGTGCGCGCAAGCCCAGCCGTGTCGACAGGACGGTCGCTGTAATAGTCGTAGGGGAACACATGCACATGGAGATCTGTGGTCTCCATCAAGCGAACATGAGCGGTATCTGCTTTGGCGAGAAGGGAGTAAGGGTGCATAGCCGCGGAAAAACTCGCAACGGCGGCACTCATGAGAAAGGTGCGCCTGGACAAGAAATTGTCTTTAAACTTAAGCATATGAGTGCCCTTTCTGAAATGTGGTTTTCGCCGCAACAGATCACGCAGACAGAAGGGAGCCTTGAATCTCATGTGGTACTAGCTATTGCCGCAGACTCAATTCCCTGAATGCCAATCTCAAGCTGCAATTGTAACCCGTATATGAAGCCGGTCTTTTCTCGCAAAGACAAGCGTTTTTAGGCGGGAAAATTATAGAGAAATCTAAACATGAGAAAGGGTACGGCACTCGGGGAGCGAGACGCCGTACCCTTTTTCAACCTCCCGATCAGGTTTCTAGAACACCTGATACAGGACGTCGGGGGACTGGAAATCAGAGACCTAGAATGGCAGCAGGATATCTAGAACCTGGTTGCCATAGCGCGGCTGTTGAACATCGGTAATTTGTCCGCGTCCGCCGTAGCCTATACGAGCTTCGGCAATCTGTTCGCTTGCGATACGGTTATTTGAGGTGATGTCTTCAGGTCGGACAATACCTGCAACAATCAGTTCACGAACTTCGAAGTTCACGCGAACTTCCTGTCTGCCCTCAATGACCAAATTGCCATTTGGAAGAACCTGGGTAACGACTGCAGCAACCGTTGTGTTCAATTCTTCTTCACGGTCAACTTTGCCTTCACCTTCAAAGTTCGAGTTGCTGTTCACGTTTGCCATATCAGCAGATGAGGTACCTGAAGGGAAGAACCACTTGTCTAGCTGAGTTCCCAAGGCACCACCGACGCCGGCACCGTTTGTATCTTCACGACTACGATTGGTCTTGTTTTCAATTTCCGCTTTGTCATCAATCGTCACTACGACTGTCAGGATGTCGCCCACTCGGCTTGCTCGCTGGTCTTTAAAGAACGCCCGGCTCCCTGACTGCCATAGTGAGTTTGGGCTATAATGCGCCTGCTGCGGGTCCGGCATTGGCATCTGAACCGGCCGGTAACCTGGTGACGTGGTCGGATCCTGTATGGCGTTCAAGGCAGGCTGCTGACCAACGTTTGCAAGTTTGTCTGCAGTTCCGCAGCCAGCAACTAAAGCTGCAAGTGCGATGCTTGTCATCAGAGGTTTGTTAAGTGAAATAGTCATCAGTTGGTCTCGCGGTTCAAGCTGGCAACAATAGGATTGGCGGCGTGAACGCGTACTTGGCCGCGGGACAAAACGATCGCGGGTACAATTCGCCGAGATTGCAAGTTCATCACATCAATAACATCGCCCTTGGCGCCACTATCCATCGCCTGTGCCCGGGACGTCAGTTTCATGCCCGGTACGTCGAATGTGACGGTTACCTTCTCTGAACGCTTGACTAGCATGGGCCGTTGAAAATCCCTGCTGGAAAGCGGCTGGTTGGGGCGCATGTGTACTCGGGCTTCTTTGCCGACGATTTCCGTGCCGTCTAGCAATGCATTTGATGCGACTTTGTTTTTTGGAAGCCGGATGGAAGTCAGATCCTCTTCCTGCAGAATATCTCCGCGACCTAAAGGCTGGGCAAGCGCAACAATTTCAATCATTTCGACGGCTCTGCCGGACAAGGAAATCTGTTTCGATCCGAATTCTGCAGCAACGGACAAGGTCACAGTGAATCGGCCGGAGTTGCGGACCCATTGAACATTATAGACGCGGACAGGATCCTGGATTTTGGGATCTGCCAGGATTTTTTTCGGTGTTTGTGCAAAGTTGATCACGAGATCATCCGGATTTACTCCTGCTTCACGCTTAGAAAGCGCTGTGCGCACAATATGTTCCAAGTGATCCCGTTCGATTCTGGTGGCTCCGCGGTGAACGACAACTGTTCTCAGACCATCGGTTCCTGCGGTTTCAAGGCCTGCTGAGCGGGCGCGTGTAGCGACCTCGGCAGCATCGACGTCGCCAGATGTTCCCATGTTCGGGGATCTGAACAACGGTACTGATGCCACCGATCCGGCATTGGTATAGAAATCCCCAATCGTGACGATTTCGGAAAGCGTCATGATCTGAGAACGCAATACTGGGCGGTCTTTGGCCGATGCTCCGGCAAGCGAGGTCCCAAACAGCAGCAGGCCCATCGCGATATTAAGAAGATGCTTCATCATCCTTAATCCCCGAATTAGCGCATTTGCGTCGTTGTTGAGTACATTTGATCGGCCGCTTGAATAACCTTCGAGTTCATTTCGTAGGCGCGCTGGGCGGAAATGAGGTCTGCAATTTCCGTAACTGCATCTACATTTGCCATCTCAAGAAAATACTGCTGAACACCGCCAAAGCCTTCATCGCCTGGGTTACCGGTTTGCGGTGCCCCGCTCGCATCAGATTCCAGGAACAAGTTGTCCCCGATTGCCTCAAGGCCAGCTTTGTTTACAAATCGGGCAAGCTGGACTTGACCGAGTTGCACCGATGCGCCGCTTTGATCAATGCCCTGCACAGTTCCATTGTTGGAAATAGTAACGTCTTTTGTGTCTTCGGGGATTGTGATTCCGGGATTGACCTCATAACCATCGATTGTGACCAATTGCCCATTCGCATCCCGCTCAAATGATCCGTCACGAGTGTAAGCTGTAGTGCCATCTGGAAGGTTGATCTGGAAAAAACCTTCACCGCGAACTGCCAGATCCAGCTCCTTACCGGTTTGTTCCAGTGAGCCCTGAGACATGATGCGTCCGGTGGAGGCAATTTTCACACCGGATCCGATCTGAATACCTGTCGGAACAATTGTGCCGGCGTCGGAAGTTTCCGTGCCCATGCGCCGAAGGTTTTGATAGAGCAGATCTTGAAAGTCTGCGCGCTGTTTTTTGAAGCCGGTGGTCCGCATGTTGGCTACGTTGTTCGAGATAACCTCGACGTTGACTTCCTGCGCCTTCATGCCCGTGGCTGCGATATGGAGTGCTTTCATGATGTCGTGTCCTTTAGGCGCTTAGGCTTTTAGTTTTCCAAGGGCGCTGATCGCCTGCTGACGCAGGTCGTCTGTGTCCTTCAAGACTTTGGAAGTGTGGTCATACGCACGCGTCACTTCGATGAGGCGGGTCACTTCCGTAACTCCGTAAACATTCGATGCTTCAACGGCCCCCTGGATCATCCGAACCAACTGAGCCGGTTGCGGGTTATCTCCCTTAAAGAGCGTGTCACCGATCTTTTCCAGTTTGCGGTTGTCATCGAATTCCACGACTTTGATGCGACCGCGAATTCCAAGCTCGGTGGAAATAATGCCTTCCTGAGAAATGGCTACGCCACCATCTTCGACGCCAAACGTTATTGGGCCTGCATCAGTTAATACTGGCCGTCCGTCCGGCGCGATCAACTGGCCTGTGTTGTCCAGCCTGAATGACCCGGCCCGAGTGTAGGCTTCGGTCCCATTCGGCATTTGGACCACGAAAAATCCTTCGCCGTTCAAAGCAAGGTCGAAATCGTTACCGGTCGTATTGATTGAACCGAAGTCGAAATTCGTATGAGTCTTGAACATGTCCACATAAGACATTGCCCGATCCTCGGGCTCGAACGAAGACGCATCGGCGACAGGCATGACATATTCGGCAAAATGAAGGTTTTGCGACCTAAAGCCTGTCGTGTTGATGTTCGCCATATTGTTGGCGATGACGTCCAGCTGATTCCGTAGAACAGACTGGCGCGACAAGGCAATTAACTGAGCGTTCTCCATAACGGACCGTTCCTTTTGCTCCCCGATGAGCCTTCCAATCTCCCCAGACTGCGGGCTCGTTAAGGTTAATGCATGTGCCGTGCCAGTTTTTAAATCCTTGGGAAATCTGGGTAAAAGCCGAATGCGGAGGGTGCGATCGGCAATAGATTCCGGCAAAAGTTAACTGCTTGGCAATTATTGCCCGGTGACTCGCGTTGATGGATAGGTAACCATTCGTTAACCATTAACTCTTTAGTAATAATTATCGCGCGCGAGCGCTGGCTTGAGCGGAGTAGACAATGGCCGACGAGAACGTCGCAGCCGAGGATGATGGCGACGAAGATGTTGCGGAATCCTCGGGTGGCAAGAAAAAGAAGCTCATTCTTTTTGGTGGCGTGGGACTTGTGGTTCTGCTTGCTGCGGGAGCGGGCGGCTATTTCTTCCTGATGGGGTCTGACGCGCCGATGCCCAGGTCAAGTGATGGTGGGACGGTTCAGGAAGTACAGAAGCCGGTAGTTTTTTATGACCTCCCGGAAATGACAGTGAATTTGGCGACTGAGGGGCGGACCACGTACCTCAAGGTTCGCATTGCTCTTGAAGTTGAAAATCGCGCGATGATTGATCAAATCCAGCCGTATCTGCCACGGATACTGGATGCTTTTCAGATTTATTTGCGCGAGCTACGCCCTGCGGATCTGGAAGGATCTGCTGGTCTGTTCCGTCTGAAGGAAGAATTGCTGAGGCGGATCAATTTGTCGGTTTATCCGGCGAAAGTGGAAGGGGTACTGTTCAAGGAAATCCTTGTACAGTGACGACATAAATGGCTGATGTCGAAGATGATGACCTGTCCGAAGCAGACATGGCGGACGCCTGGGGGGCTGCGCTTGCGGAGCAGGGTGCTGGTGATGATGAGGGTGACGATCTAGCCGCCGCGTGGGGTGCTGCTCTAGAAGAGCAGGGCGCTGGCGGCTCGGACGACATGGCTGCGCAATGGGCAGCTATGATCGATGACAGCGAGCCTGATCTGGAAAATGCTACGCGCGGCGCGGATCGCGTGCTGAACCAGGAGGAAATCGACAACCTCCTGGGCTTTAACATTGAGGATACTATTGAAGGAGACCAGAGCGGTATTCGTGCTCTGATCAACTCTGCAATGGTCTCCTACGAACGTCTTCCGATGCTCGAAATCGTGTTCGACCGGCTAGTACGTTTGACGACAACATCCTTGCGCAATTTTACATCGGATAATGTCGAAGTTTCGCTCGATTCCATCAGTTCTGTGCGCTTTGGCGATTATTTGAACTCAATCCCGTTGCCTGCGATCCTGGGTGTTTTCAAGGCCGAGGAGTGGGATGGGTTTGGTCTGTGTACGGTAGAATCCAGTCTGATTTATTCGATTATCGATGTTCTCCTAGGTGGGGGGCGCGGGACATCTGCCGTGCGTGTTGAAGGCCGTCCTTATACAACAATTGAAACGGGTCTTGTTCAGCAGATGGTGCAGTTGATTTTGCAAGATGCTGAGCAGGCATTTGCGCCTCTATCTCCGGTCCATTTCAGTCTGGAAAGACTGGAAACAAATCCGCGATTTGCTGCAATTTCGCGTCCTGCCAATGCGGCGATCCTTGTCGAACTGCGCATCGATATGGAAGACCGGGGCGGCTCAGTCGAAATCATGATGCCTTATGCAACACTGGAGCCGATTCGCGATTTGCTCCTTCAAATGTTCATGGGGGAGAAGTTTGGTCGTGATTCTACTTGGGAAGGGCACTTGGCAACTGAAATTCACGCTGCGGAAGTGGGCGTTGACGCGGTTCTATACGAGACTTACCTGCCGCTCGGGCGGGTGTTGAGCTTAGATGTTGGGCAAACATTGGTTTTTGATGTCGACCCTGCAGATCCTGTCACCATAAAATGTGGAAACGTTCCCCTCACTGAGGGCACCCTTGGTAAGGTTGAAGATTCCATTGCCATCAGAGTCGCAAAGAATTTGCGGAAGCCGAAAATGACATTGGCCGCGTTTGAACGCGCAATGCAAAACCAGACGGATCAACAATGAGTACTTTGCCAATCGGATTGATCATTGAGGGACTGGTTGCAGTTCTTCTGCTGGTCACTATAGCTTATTGCTGGACTCTGAATGGTCGTCTGCAACGGCTTAGAGCTGACGAAGAGACGCTTAGGGCAACCATCTCGGAGCTAATGACAGCCACGGAGATTGCCGAGCGCGCCATACTGGGGCTGAAAACCACCGCTGCTCACGCTGATAAAACTTTGGGAAGTCGACTTAAGGAAGCGGAAACCGTTTCTCACGGTTTAATAGATCAAATTGGCGAAGGTGAGAAAGTCTTTACCAGAATTTCGCAGATAGCAGATGCTGCAAGGGCAGCGTCCACTCAACGCGATATTCCGCAACACGAGACATATGCGCCTCAAGCGCCGCCTGCCTATATACATGAACCGCAGATGCAAGGTTATGCCGCGAATGGCCATCCTGCTGCTGCGGCTCACGCCGCAGAGCCGGAGCGGCCACGGAGCAGCAGGACGTCAGACATTCGCAGTGCGGCAGCTGAAGCTGCCGCCAGGTTGGAGCAGTTTCGCAGACGTAAGGGCGCTGTTGCATGAACTTAAGACTGCTTCCATTGTTGGGAATATCTGCAAGCGCGTTGTTTGCGCTAAAGCTGTTGGGACTCACTTTGGGACCTGACAGCGCGAGCCTTCCCATTAATGGTGCGGTTGCTCAAGAGAACGCGGATGGTGCGGATGTATCCGCACCAATGCCCCCAGGTAGCATGGATCCGCCGTCTGCAGCACCTCCTGGGCAGCCGGTGTTACCCGACAGTTTGGAGATTGGAGGGTCGGCTGCAGAGCGAGCCGTGCTTGAGAGCCTTGGTAAGCGAAGGGAGACCCTGCAGGAGCAGGAAGGGCAGCTGGATTTACGGGAAAAACTGCTCAAGGCAACCGAAGAGCGTCTTCAAAAGCGCATAGACGAGCTGAAGGGCCTTGAAAAGCAGATCGAAGCTACGGTTGGCAACCGGAAACAGCAGGAAAGAGACGACATTGCAGCGCTTGTAACCATGTATGAAAACATGAAGCCCAAGGACGCTGCTCGGATTTTTGACCGTTTGAGCATGCCAATCTTGTTAAAAGTCGTACGGGCAATGAAGCCAAGAAAAATGGCAGATATTCTGGCCAAGATGTCTCCGGAGGCGGCTGAGAAGCTGACTGTCGCAATCGCAAACAGTTCGCCCGAACCGGAAGTGAAGGCGGAGCCGGTACAGGCACGTGCACCTGCGCCTGAACCGGTACAAAATATCCTGCCCAAAATCCCCTCAAACTGACCGATAGGCGTCAATTTGTGGGGCTGATGTAAGGGCGCGTTAAGAAGACACAATTAAGAATGGTGTGTTGGACATATCCTTGGACATGACATTGTGACGGGACTGAACCTGATCAGACATAAGCTTTGCGGTTCTGCCTTTTGCGGCGGAGCGATCGCATTAGTGCGTCTGTTCACGGTTGCCCTGCTGGTCGCAGTTGCAATGATTGCCGGTTTGACCGGTGTTGCGAATGCGCAGACGCTGGAACCGGTAGATCTGAGCGTGTCGCAGGAAGAAGGCTACGGCCGAATTGTTTTGACCTTCAAGGACCGGACGTTGCTTCCGATTTATGATGCGCTGATAACCGGAGGTGTTCTGCGCATATCTTTTGAAGAGCCAATCGATATTAATGTCGATGATGTTCCTCTTGATCTTGATGATTATGTTTCAATCGCCCGTCGAGACCCTGATGGTAGCGCGATCCGGTTCGCACTGAAAAACCAGTTTCAGATCAATACGCTGGAAGCTGGCGAAAAGCTGTTCATTGATATTCTTCCGAACGACTGGAGTGGGTTGCCTCCCGGCCTTCCGGACGATGTTGTCCGAGAACTTGCGAAGCGTGCTGAAGCCGCGATGCGAAAAGTTCGGGCTCTGGAACAGGCGCGATTGAAAACCCAGGAAGGCCCTGAAGTCCTCTTGCATGTCGGTGAGCATCCGACATTTACCCGCCTGGTTTTTGACTGGTCACTTAAATTCGATACAGCATTTGTTCGCGAGAATGACATCGTCAAGGTCACATTCAATCATCCGGCGCAGCTTGATATTTCTCATCTTCGGGCGCACCTGCCACAAGGTGTAATTGATGCGACTTCATTTCTCGACAAAGGCAAGTTGAAGTTCCTGATGCGGGTTGAACCATCGGTTGATATACGCGCCTTTCGGGAGGAGCATACTTATGTCATCGATGTAACTCCGGAAAATATGGTTCCAAACGATGCGGCAAATGCACTGATCAACAGAGAGCTTTCTGTCGCGGACAATGAGAACCGCAAGAATATGATCACTGCGCCAGGACTGCGGGACACGCGTGAAGTTAGTAATCCGCGTGGTCTTCCCCCAACGGGCGCGACGACAACGGCAAGTGGCGGAACTTTAAAGGAATCTAGCGCTGATGAGTCAGCGGCTTACACCGTTGTCCCTATTGGAGTATCTGCTTCCGATGCGACTGTTAACACACAAGTAGAGACACAGCCGACTGTGCAGGAAATAGACGGGTCTGTCCAATCTGGCGATGAACCTACGCCTTTGGCCGGGCGGGCAGCTTCTTCAGAGGCTGGCGTAATCCCGCGAAATAAACCTCAAACAGTTTCCGAGGAGCCACCTCAGATATCGGACAATCAGGATGCAGGACCAGTTGAGCCTATCCAAAGTGCAGCGATTGACGAAGGGAATGAGCAGACCGCTTCGGCGGTCGAAACTGTTCCGGCTCCAGAAGTTGAGAATTCTGTAGCCTCAGCGCAAACCGATCCTGAAGATGGTGTGGAGATTACAGCAGCAATTCCGGCATCTAGTATGGTCAGCAGTGACGCTGGAATTGGAGAAGAAAGTCGCGCAATTGTTGAGGGTACTCAAAGTGCGCAGAATGCAGTGCCGCTTGCAAACGTCCCATCTGAAGAAGGAACAGTAGAGCTTTCGGAGCCGATACTTGATCTGTCAAAGCAGCAACCGGCTCAAGCGCAGACAAGCCAAACAGCAGACAACAGCAGTATTCCAACGCTTCAACCGGTACAAAATACTGACCCGGATGGCGATGTCGAAACTCCGCCTCAAGCATCGTCCGTACAGGTCCAGTCAGTGGCACCTGTTGGTAATGGCGAAATGCCATCTGGAATAGAGCTGCCCAGCAATCCTGATGCAGCATCTGAAGTTTGGCGTGCCAGTGGAGGCAATGATGCTGATCAGATGCCGCCGTCGCCAGAACGTCCACCGGAGAGTTTTGCGCAGGAAGTTCGAAATTTCGTGTCTGCTGAAGCCCGTCGGATCGGTAATACAGTCCGGGTTGTTTTTCCATTTTCGGAACCGGTCTCAAGCGCGGTCTTTCGGCGTAACGATAGTATTTGGTTGGTATTTGACACCGACGCGACAATCGATACCCGCGGGATGGTGTCTGCATTGGCGGAAACTGCAGATACCATCGATATGCAGCAGCTCGATGATTATCAGATCCTCCGCCTTGATATGAATGACCCAGTTTTGGCGACTGTCGGAGTTGACGGCAATGCCTGGTCACTGGTGATTGGCGACTTGATTTTGGAGCCATCCATTCCGCTCAAGATGGAGCGAAATGTGCGCAGCGATGGTGGATCGGCTTTAAGAATTCTCTATCAGGATCCGCACCATATTAGACAGATCACGGACCCCTTTGTCGGAGACACAATCTCCATTGTAACCGGGTTTGGTCCGCCGCGTGGATTGCTGAAACCGCAAAAATTTGTTGATCTGGATGCTCTGAGTTCAGCGCAGGGTATCGCTGTAGTCGCGAAGTCCGATGACGTGAAAATGAAAATCCTCGGTGACGACGTCATCATCGAAAAAGAGGGTGGTCTGTCACTGTCCAACCAGCATTTGCGATCAGGAACCGGAGCGTTAAGTTCGCTTGCTGATCCGGAAGAATCTGGATTTGTAGAGTTTGTGTCGCTCAGCACCGAAGGTCCGGGCGCCTTTCGTGATCGGTTGCAGGAACTGCAGACCCGTCTTACCCAATCGCCCGTCGGAAAACGCCGTAAGCCATTGATGGCGATGTCGCGGTTTTATCTCGCCCATCAGTTTTCGCAAGAAGCGATGGGTTTGATGAATATGGCACTGGAGGAAGAGCCGGCGCTTGCAGAAGACAGTTCGTTCAATCTGGTTAAAGGGGCCGCGCTTGCGTTGGCTAATCGGCCGAACGAAGCCTACGATCATTTGAACCGTCCTGATCTTAAAAACAGCCCTGATGCGGCGGTATGGCAGACGATTGTGGATGTTCAACTTGGTAATTGGAGCCAGGCCCGTATCGCTATGCCGCGTGGGCGTGTTGTTGTCGGTAATTATCCGACGTCCATTCAAACCGAATTCAAACTTGCAGCAGCGCAGGCGATGGTCGAAGTCAATGATTTTGGCATTGCCAACAGCGTTCTTGCCGAGATTGAACCAAGTGAAGTCACAGCTGCTCAGGCTGCACGTTACGACATTCTGCGTGGCCGTGTTGCGGATGCATCCGGCAGGTCACAGGAAGCTCTTACGGTGTTCGATCTCGTAACCCGCTCCGATGATCGACCACGGTCAGCCGAGGCAGAGTATCGCGCGATGCGTATCCGTTATCGTGATGGCGAAGCCACGGTCGATGAAACTATCAATCGGCTGGCTGGGTTGGCGACTTCCTGGCGGGGAGACGAGATTGAGTTGAAGACCTTGCGGTTCCTGGCACAGCTTTATGCGGAACGTGGCCAATATCGGGAAGCCTTTGAGGCGATGAAATCTGCGGTTCAGGCCGAACCGGATTCAGATACGACCCGGTTGCTTCAGGAAGAGATGAATGCACTTTTCAATTCGCTCTTCCTTGATGGCAAAGCGTATGAAATGTCTTCGGTCAAAGCCTTGGCGCTCTATTATGATTTCAGGGAACTGACACCGATCGGCCGACAGGGCGACGAGATGGTTCGCATGTTGGCTAAGCGTCTTGTTGAAGTTGATTTGCTGGGGCAGGCGACAGAATTGTTGCGCCATCAGGTGGACAATCGCCTTAAGGGTGCAGCCCGTGCTCAGATAGCTGCAGACCTTGCTGCGATTTATCTGATGGACCGCAGACCTGAAGAAGCCTTGCGGGTATTGAACAGAACCCGGCAGGCCAGCCTTCCGTCCACACTGGAGCGTCAGCGTAATATTGTCGAAGCTCGCGCTTTGACTGAAAGTGGCCGACCTGATCTTGCTTTGGAACTTGTCCGTAATATGCGTGGGTCTGATGTTGACAGGCTGCGTGCTGATACGTTCTGGGCGGCTGAAAGCTGGCGGGATGCCGGCGAGCAACTTGAAGCGATGCATGGGTCACGTTGGTCAGATAACATTCCACTCGATGATCTTGAGCGCCGTGATATCCTGAAATCAGCGATTTCCTATTCGTTGGCGAGTGATCAGCTCAGCCTGGAACGGCTGCAAACAAAATATATGAATAAGATGGCGGACAGCCCTGAAGCGTTGGCATTCGAAGTTGTAACCCGCCCGATCGAAACGCAAGGTGTTGAATTCCTTGAGGTCGCGAACCGCTTGGCAGATATCGATTCCCTTGAGACATTCCTAGAAGAATACCGTCGCCAGTATATGTCGCCGGATCGCAGTTCAGATCGGGCAGATGTTCCGGCGTCGGCTGACGTTGCAGGCTAATTTCTTCTCGAGGACTTAAACTGCAATCCGGTTCGGGAAATTATGCAAATTCTTGAATGATTAGGCATCTGGCTAACCCCCACCAAAGCTCTTGACTAGCGATCCTGCGACGAGGTTCCAGCCGTCCACTAGCACAAAAAATATCAGCTTGAAGGGAAGTGAAATCACCACTGGCGGCAGCATCATCATACCCATAGACATCAAAACTGATGCGATCACCAGGTCGATAATCAGAAACGGCAGATAGAGCAAAAATCCGATTTCAAACGCACGCCGGAGCTCTGAAATCATGAATGCCGGAATAAGCGTTGCCATGGACAGGTCGTCTTGAGTTTCAGGTGCTTCCTGTCCAGATAGCTCCTGAAAGAGAGCCAGGTCCTTTTCTCGAACCTGAGATAGCATAAAACTACGAAACGGGTCTGATGAACGCTCGAAGGCCTGCTCAAATTCGATGTCCCCGTCGACAAGCGGCTGCACCCCTTCATAATAAGCAGTTTGCAGGGTAGGCATCATAATGAAAGCGGAAAGAAACAGCGCCAGGCTGACCATCACCATGTTTGGTGGTGCTGTTTGAAGCCCAATTGCGGATCTCAACAATGAAAGGACGACGACGATACGTGTGAAGCTCGTCACCATTACAAGAATGGATGGCGCAAGCGACAATATCGTCAACAAGGCAACCATCTGCACTGCACGTTCAGTCAGGCTAGCGTCTTCACCAAATCCGACAGAGATTTCCTGGGCAAATACCGGATGTACCAAGGCCAATAGCGTTCCAGCGAATGCCAGCGCAGCTATTCCTGTTCGTCGCCAATCAAGCCGACAAGTGGACTGTGTCATTGCTTTGGTTGCCCGCCAACTTCGTCCAGTATTTTCGCCATTTCTTCTTCGATTGGATTGCGATCGCCCAAGCCATGTGGCTCATCAGAGTCTTGTTTTGCTAACGTATCCGCTGGTTTTTGCGGGGCATTGGGCGCAGTTTCCATCTGACTAAGCGTTTTCTTGTTTTCTGTTTGCGCGCCCGAAGCCTTCTCCGCAACAGCAACTTCAGCTTTTTCCTCAGAAGCCTTGGTGGTGTCGGATGTGCCCTCTTTCGTCAAACGGTTTTCGGCAATGCTTTCCTTTAGCGCGGCCTCCAGATTCGATTCCGGCGGTGTCGTATTTTCAGCTGACGGATTTGCAACAGGAGTGGTCGTTGTTGTCGGTTCTAAAGGTGTCTCGTTTTGCGTACTTGGAGTAGAATCCTTTGACGCTGTTGACACCGGGTGTTTTGAAACTGACTGTTCCTGTTCGCCGTTACCGCTTGGTTGTTCAGGGCTGGCGACCGCTTCTGCATCGACAGGTTTGGACAACACTGTTTTTGCTCGGGCGGCCGGACCGGAAGCCGGAGGCGAGATTTTCTGACCTCCATAGGACGGACGTTCCTTCGGCGAAAACGATTTGCTCAAGGATCGGAAAGCTGTCCCGGTTTTTGATGAGAGACTGCTAACAGGCGCCATTTCAGAGGCCGCTGCCGCTGTTTTGGCCTCGGGTGTTTTTGAAGGTTCATCATTCTCGCTCGAGACTGGCGATTTCGAACTCTCCTGCTGATTTGCAGGCGTTTGGGGTTTTGGGGCTAATCCGTTTTTTGCGGCTGCACGAACCAGACTTGTGGCCGGATTTGGCTTTGAGTATTTTTTGGGATCCGGGGATGACTGTATTGGTGCCGCTGACGGCTGCAAGTTTTGCTCGATTGGTTTGGGCGGTGTTGGCGGAGATGCGAAACGAGGTTGCTGCACCTGTTTTGCTTCTATCGGCGCCTTTGGCGCCACAGAAATCTCATGTTTTTTGGCGGTAATCGAAATTGTAGTGTTGGCTGGCGGCGCGGCCTGAGCTGGTGCAGTGCCAGATGTGTGTTGAGTGATATCGTTATCTTCTGGCGTTGGTGGAATTTCCGGTCCTGGTGCCAGGTGGGGCTTTGATGCTGTAGAGCCTTGAGTATGGCCAGCAAATGCGCCGGTTCGGAGTTGACCGGAAGCAAGTGGTGTATGGCGAATGATGTTTTGCTCAACCACCACATCGCTCGGTCCTCCGACCAGAATGAGGTGTTCAACATTGTCTCGGCGAACAAGAAGCAAACGTCGTCGTGTGTCGACCGTGGTGCTATCCATTATTGCTATACGAGGCTGGCGTCCCCGGTTTTGGGGAGCATTCGCTCCCATCAACCGTTTGATGATGAAAACAAACAGGCCAAACAAAACCAGAACCACCGCCAGAGAGATGATGAGTGCAAGCCCTTGCGCAAGTCCCTGACTGACGTTGAAAGTTGTCTCAATCCAATTGTACATTTTTTCCTAAGCCACCCCGTCTGCGTTTTCAGCAGAATTTCCAAGTACTCGTAATTCCAAAGATTCAGTAAAACCCTGTTCTGTTTATCCCCAATAATTCCGATCGGGTTTCAGTCCGCATTTTTTAGAAAAATTCCCCATTTTGCTTCTCGTTCAAGTGCCTTGGCCTGTGGCCGGGGATTTTTCAGGATCCTGTTCAGCTTGCTGTCTAATTACGAATCTCTCTAAGACTCGAAGTTAACAGATGCAGGCAAAAATTGCCCGCATGAAGGGTGTCGTAAATTGCGAAATGCAAAAGAAGCTACTGCTCTTCCACTGGTTTTTGGCTGAACTTGCCCACAAGCAGATTGCTTTGTTAACTATTCATTAACCATTTGGGCGGCAATCATTGCCTAGTGGTTAACAAACGGTGAATCGAATGGCGTTTACAGAACTGCCGATATTTCAGGCACTGAAATCGAAGATGGAATGGCACCAAACTCGTCAAGCTGTTCTGGCTGAGAACATCGCTCATGCTGATACCCCGGGATACTTGGCCCGCGAGGTGAAAAATTATTCGTTCAAAGAACACATCGGGAGAACGCAGCTTGGAATTGCGACCGATGTCACCTCGGGTGGGCACATTGCTGCAACAATGTCTGGGCAGACGGGTGCGGAAATCGACAGGGGGGACTCATTTGAAGTCACTCCGAGTGGGAACAGTGTCGTTTTGGAAGAGCAGATGATGAAAATCACTGAAAACCAAATGGACTTCCAAGCTGCAACCACACTTTACACCAAGGGATTGGGGCTTATTCGGACTGCTCTGTCCAAATAGGCCTAAACCGGAATACCTGAAGGATAAGGATCGCTGAAATGGATCTGGTAAAATCCCTGTTTGTCTCGGCTTCAGGCTTGAAAGCGCAGAGCGGGCGCATGCGCATAATCGCCGAGAATATTGCCAATGCAAGTTCGACCGGCAAAGCCCCGGACGAAGAGCCTTATCGGCGAAAGATCCCGACATTCAAGACAACCTTTGACCGGGAACTGGGCGCGGAAAAAGTCGAGCTGGGCAAAATCGCAGAAGACAAGTCTGACTTCAAATCGACCTTTATTCCAGGGCATCCGGCGGCCGACGAAAAGGGTTACGTGCTGCAGCCAAACGTAAACACGCTGATTGAGACAACAGACATGCGTGAAGCGCAGCGGTCTTATGAGGCCAATCTGAACGTGATCGAGGCGACACGCCGGATGTTGCAACGAACTATCGATATTCTGAAGGCGTAAGTCAAAGACAGCCCTTTATCTGAGAAGGAAACGTAAATTATGGCGACCCCTTCGATTGCCAACTCTGCATATCAAATAGCCGCTCAACTTCAACAGCAGGCGCGAGCCACAGAGGATGTTGCCCCGGTCCGGGATCAGGTCGATTTCGGGCAAATGGTACAGTCTGCTGTCGAGGGTGTTGTCGACCAGGGCCGCGTAGCTGACGATAAAGCAATTGGAATGATCGAGGGCAAGACAAATGTCGTTGACGTTGTGACAGCGGTTGCTGAAACCGAAGTTGCTTTGGAAACAATGGTTGCCGTTCGGGACCGTGTGATCTCAGCATACGAAGAAATTATGCGGATGCCGATTTGATTTTGGTGGCCATAGCGACTGGAAAGACAGCCCCATGACCGGCCCGGAAGTGCTCGACCTTGCCAGGAGCGGAGTGTGGACGATGATCTTGGTGGCAGGCCCAACCATGTTTGTCGGCCTGGCCGTTGGTGTCGTGATTGCGCTCTTCCAGGCGCTTACTCAAATTCAGGAAATGACGCTGGTTTTTGTTCCCAAAATTATCGCGATTTTTGTGACCTTGTTGCTCACTTTGCCCTTCATGAGCCAATTGCTCGAGGCTTTTATGGCAAAGATTGCTGAAATGATCCTGAAAACGGGCGGGGGCTAGAGCAAATCCGCGATGACAATCAGTCTTGACTATCTGCCTGATGTTGCTGCTGCTTTCATGTTGATGTTTGCGCGCCTGGGTACGATGCTCATGGTGCTACCTGCCTTGGGCGAAAGTTCGATACCGACCCGCTTCCGTCTGACTATCGCATTGGGACTAACGCTTGTTCTGTATCCAGTCGGTTCATCTGAGTATCCGGCAAATCTGATTGCCAGCCCAACACAATTGGCAATTCTGCTTTTTAGTGAGATTGCAATTGGCTTGGGGATTGGCCTCTGCGCGCGATTGATAACGTCTACCCTGCAGATCGCAGGGGTTATTATTGCCAACCAATCGGGCTTGGCATTTGCGTTGGGTACGGATATCGCCAACGAAGGTCAGCAGGGAGCTCTCTATGGTAACTATCTTTCCATAGTAGGTATCACGCTCATTTTTGTAACTGATACCCACTATCTGATAATCGCGGCTTTGCATGACAGTTTCACTGTTTTTCCGCCGGGGTCTGCACCGCCAGTCAGCGATTTTGCTCAGATGATGACCGAGACTGTTGCCCATGTATTTTCAATAGCAGTGCGCATGAGCGCACCTTTTCTCGTTGTGGGACTGGTTTTCTATTTTGGCCTCGGATTGCTCAACAAACTGATGCCGCAGATGCAGATTTTCTTCATCGCTATGCCCGTGAATATCGCGATCGGGTTTTTTCTTCTAATGGTGCTGATCTCGACGCTGATGATGTTCTATCTGGATCATTTTCAGCAATCGATCGGCAAGTTTCTGGCGGGGTAAAGGATCGTTATGGCAGACGATACCGACGACTCAGAAAAGACTGAGGACCCCACGCAAAAGCGCTTGAAAGATGCGCATGACAAAGGGGACGTTCCCAAATCGCAAGAAGTCAGTACCTGGTTTACGTTGGTCGGGGCGACGCTGATGATCGCCCTGTTAGCGCCTTCAATGGCTGCTTCACTCGGTAATCTGATGAAAGGCTATCTGGAACACTCACATCAGATTGCAACGGACGGCTATGCCTTGAGGGTCTTGTGGCGCGATACAGGGCAGTCGGTTGCGTTGATTGTCGGGCTCCCGCTATTGGCTCTTGTCGTGATGGCTGTTGCCGGGAATCTGGTTCAACACCAGCCTTTGCTGACCGCTGAAACAATCAAGCCCAAACTTTCGAAGATATCCCCTGCGTCGGGATTGAAACGGATGTTTTCCGCAGACAGTCTGGTGAATTTCGCAAAAGGAATTGTGAAAATTTCCGTGGTTGGAGCTGTCATGGTCGCGGTGTTGTTACCGCACCAGGATGAAGCGGACGTCATGATTTTCGCAGACCCTGTTGTGATCCTCGAAGAAGCCCAGGTCCTGATCCTTCAAGTTCTTGGGGCGATTTTGGCGGTCATGACATTGGTTGCCGGTGCCGACTTCGTCTATCAGAAAAACAAGTGGTTCAATAAACAGAAGATGTCTCTAAAAGACGTCAAGGACGAGTACAAACAGACTGAGGGTGACCCTCATGTCAAAGGCAAGATCCGGCAATTGCGTATGGAGCGTTCGCGAAAGCGGATGATGTCCGCAGTGCCGCAGGCTACAGTCGTCGTGACCAACCCGACACACTATGCTGTTGCCCTTCAATACGAAGATGGCATGGGCGCGCCAATTTGCCTTGCCAAGGGTATTGACGCTGTTGCGCTGAAAATCAGGGAAGTTGCGAAAGACAGTGAAGTGCCAGTAATTGAAAACCCACCGCTTGCCCGCGCACTTTATGCAACCGTCGAAGTAGATCAGGAAGTCCCTGAGGAGCATTTCAAGGCGGTCGCGGAAGTGATCGGTTTTGTCTTCAAAATGCGCAAACGTGCATCTTGGCGATCGAATTAACCAAGCATAAATCAGAATACACGGTTTAAATGAACTAATAGGGTGAATTTCAACAGGACTCGGCTTGGTGTCGGTTGAAATTGATCTCCAAGCGCAGAATGCTTGCGGATGGTCCATCGAAGAACGAATCGGGCCAAGGAGACGGATTGAATGAGTGATTTTGACGGATCGCCAAGTGGGCCAATGATAAGCCGACCGGAGCGTTCTGGAAACATCGGGCTATTGATCGGCCTCGCGCTGTTGCTGATCGGCGCGGCTGCGGCGTCTGCCGTGATGGATCGTGCTGTCGCTCAGCCGTTCATTCTGGCTCTGCTGGGAATTCTTGCTGTCGTCGGCGTGTTTTGTCTGTTCGCAGGGGCCATTGGGTTTCTGAAAATCTCAGCAAGGCCGGGGGAAGCAAGCCCGCTTGCTTCTGCCTTTGTCGATACGCTGGAAGACGGCGCGCTGATAACCGATCTCGACGGGCGACTTGTCTACGCCAACAAATCCTATGCTGACCTCACAGGCGCCGAATCTGCCGCAGACATCCGGGTTGTAGAGCGTGTATTCTCGTCTGATCCAGACGCAACGGACGCAATCTTTCGTTTGTCTCAGGCCATGCGAGATAGCCGCAAGGCACAGGAAGAAATCCGCATGCCTGTTCCACTTGGGCGGGCTGAAGGGTCTGCGCGATGGTACCGGGTAACCATTCGCCCGCTGCAAGTCCCCAAGGAGCGTGGTGGCGGCAAACCGATGGCTGTCTGGCAGTTGTCAGATATTACGCGGGATCGTGCAGAACAGGAAAATTCTTTTCAGGAACTGCAGCGGGTCATCAATTTTCTCGATCACGCACCTGCAGGCTTCTTTTCCTGTGATGCCAAAGGGCGAATTGTTTACCTGAACGCCACGCTTGCGGATTGGCTTGGGTATGACCTTGCACAATTTGATGCTGGTGATCTTGAACTGGCGGAAATCGTCCGCGGCGATGGAACCGAATTGATCCGTTCCGTTAAAGGCCAGGCAGGTGAAGTTAAAAGCGAAACGTTCGATCTTGATTTCGTAACCCGCAATGGGCGAGGTCTTCCGGTTCGCCTTCTGCACCGGGTTCCGTTTGGGGAAAACGGCATCCAGGGCGATAGCCGAACACTTGTGCTCAATCGTTCTCCGGGCGAAGAAGCCTCCGAAGCCTTACGCGCCGCGGAAGTGCGTTTTGCGCGCTTCTTCAACAATACGCCGATTGCCATTGCCTCGCTGGATCAAGAAGGCCGGGTTCTGCGAACAAATGCACCGTTCCTCAGACTGTTCGGTGCAGTGGATTCCGACGACGGGGCCCCCATGCTGGAGGCCTATGTTGCTGAAAACGGGCGCAAGGATCTCGGCAGGGCGCTTGCGGCTGCAGCCAATGGCATCGGCGAGATCGCACCATTCGATATTCCGTTGGTCGAAGGCAATGACCCTAGATCTGCAACGTTCTATGTGTCGGCAGTGCAGGAAGGCGAGGGCGATGGTGAAGCCGCCATTGTCTATGCTTTGGAGACGACCCAGCAGCGGGCGCTCGAAGCACAGTTTGCCCAAAGCCAGAAGATGCAGGCTATCGGTCAGCTGGCGGGTGGTGTCGCGCACGACTTCAACAATGTCCTAACTGCCATTATTGGTTTCTCGGATCTGCTGCTTGCCAGCCACCGGCCGACCGATCCGTCCTTCCAGGACATAATGAACATCAAGCAAAATGCCAATCGTGCAGCGGGCCTTGTTCGCCAGCTCCTGGCATTCTCGCGCCGTCAGACCTTGCGGCCACAGCAGCTGGAACTGAACGACGTTCTGGCGGATCTTTCAATCCTGCTCGACCGGTTGCTTGGCGAGAAACTGGAGTTGAAGGTCATTCATGGGCGGGATCTCTGGCCAGTCATGGCCGATCTCAACCAGCTTGAGCAAGTGATCGTCAATCTGGCCGTGAATGCCGGGGACGCGATGACTGATGGTGGTCGTCTGACTATTACAACGCGCAATGTCACAGAAGCTGAATCCACACAGTTCGAAAACACTCGCGGTATGCCGCCGAGCGAGTATACGCTTGTTGAGGTCGAGGATACTGGTCACGGCATTCCGCCGGATGTGATGGAAAAAATCTTCGATCCATTCTTTTCCACCAAGGAAGTCGGCAAAGGGACGGGGCTTGGGCTCTCGACTGTCTACGGCATTGTAAAACAGACCGGTGGCTTCATTTTCTGCACGTCCGAAATTGATGAAGGCACGACTTTCCGCCTCTTCCTGCCGCGTCATATTCCGAAGGTGACGGAAGAGAAAAAACCAGAGCCCAAGGACGTTGAACAGGAAAAGGTGGCTGATCTTACCGGGTCTGCAACGATCCTGCTGGTGGAAGATGAAGAGGCTGTGCGGGCGTTTGCTGCGCGCGCTCTCGCCTCGCGCGGATACACAGTGCACGAGGCCGGAACAGGCACCGAAGCACTAGAAGTCATGGAAGAGACCGATGGAGAGGTTGATCTCGTCGTCTCGGATGTGGTCATGCCTGAGATGGATGGTCCGTCACTGCTTGTCGAATTGCGCAAGACACGTCCGGATTTGAAAATCATATTTGTATCCGGTTACGCGGAAGATGCATTTGAAGAAAATCTTCCTGAGGGCGAGAAATTCTTCTTTCTGCCCAAGCCTTTCACGCTGAAACAGCTGGCAACTACGGTCAAAGATGTATTGAATGAATAGGGTGTTCTTCTGGCGGTAGATTTCTGCTGCCAGAAATCCCGTCATCGAAGGACCAATCATGCAGCTGCCAGATTTCATCAAGACGTTTCCTGCGCTCGATATTCCGTTTCCCGAAGATGTGGTGAAATCCTACGCGATACAATCAGATGCAGGGCTTGTGGTGTTTTTCGATTTCGTAAAAGACATGGTTCTACCGCCGCATTCTCATCTCGCACAGTGGGGAACCGTGCTCGACGGTGAGATTGAATTCACCATCGCCGGTGTCACCAAAACAATGGGACCAGGCGCAATCTACGACATTCCGTCAGGTGCCGAACATGGCGCCTTGATTAAGGCCGGTACAAAAGTGATCGATGTCTTTGAGGAAGCAGACAGGTATCCGGTCAAATCCTGATCTGACAAACCTGCTACCAGCCGATGACGCTGAAGTAGCCGAAATAAAAGACACACCACAAAACAAGTGCTGATCTGAGTTTGGTCTTCGTTGCCATCCTTGTGCCAACTGTCCAGGACAATGTCCATGCGGCGACCGACAACAGGAGATATCTCGGCAATCGGGCAATCGGTGTGAGGATCGCAAAGAGGACTGGATTGATGTCGGTAGATCCGGCCTCAGCGGCAAAAATCTTGTAAGGCATGCCGGAAAACGCTCCTTGCAGCATTCCAGAAAACGCAGCGCTTTTGAGCAAGGCTTGCACGGATGAGAATGTGTTTTCTGATATTCCGGGGACCGCAAGCAAAACAGCCTTGGTTTCAACGGGAAACCAATGAGCGCCCAACCAGACAAGTAGGCCGCCGATTGTTGCTGCCATCGCCGCTGCAAGTGCTGCAAGCACTGCCTTCCTGAATGAGTTGAGGGCCAGACTTGTGAGCAGTACATCGGGAACAATGAAAAACAGCGTCGCCTCTGCAAAACCCCACATGGCCCCCCAACGGATGACAGCTCGATCATTCCCAGGGCGCAAAGGTTTTTTCCGCTGACAGGGTGTTAAATCGCTCCTGAAGCTCACTCATGAAGGTATTGCGATTTCCGCCCCAAGTGATTGCGTAACCTATGAAAATGTCGCAGAAAAACGGGACCAGTAAAAAAGATCCCTTTGGCAACGCCTTGCCAAGGCCATGAGTGAACACTGGCACAACTGGTGTGTCCGGGAAGCGCTCAGCCAAAAAGGAAATCCCTTTTTTGAGGTCCGTCATCTGTTCTGGCTCGCCTCGGGAGCCTTCCGGAAACAAAACCAGCACCTTGCCGTCTTCCAGAGCGTCATAACACCCTTTAAGCGGGTCTGTGTCGCGGTCCTTTCCTTTCCGTTCCACCGGAATGATGCCGAGTACATGTTCAGAAAACCAGGTCTTCCAGGGTGACGAGAAAAAGTAATCGGCTGCGGCAACCGGTTTGATATCCTTCAATTTCGATAACGGCATCAATGCCATCAGCACCATGGTGTCGAGATGACTGTTGTGGTTGGCAACGACAATTGCCGGACCTTCAGTCGGCAAGAGTTCCTTGCGGCGGACTTTGAGCCCGAGCAGGAACAAGACAACAATCTTTACAAGGAAATAGAAGGCCTTTTGGAGCATTCGCAGACCCTAGTAGTAAAAGTATCGGGTGAAGTGGAAGAAAAGCGGCGCAGTGAACGTCAGGCTGTCGATCCGGTCAAGAATTCCGCCATGGCCAGGGATCAGGCTTCCGGTATCCTTTACACCAAGGTCACGCTTCAGTGCCGATACAGTAACATCGCCAATGAATCCTGCGACCGGTATAAGAAGTCCGGCGGCTGCAGCGTGCGCCAGGCTGAAGGGGGTCACCAATGGGGCCACAAGGATTGCCAGGACAAAGGTGGTGCCAACCCCTCCCAAAAAACCTTCCCAGGTTTTGTTGGGGCTGACCCCTGGAATAATTTTCCGACGCCCGAGCATCTTGCCCCATGTGTATTGCGCTACATCGTTGAACTGAGTCAGGAAAATCAGGAATAGCAGGAGACCCGCACCTCCTGCGCTGTTCTCGGCTGTTGCCGGAAGGATCAACAGGAAAGCTGCATGACTGATCGAGAAGACGCAGAGCATCAGGCCCCAGTTGAGCGTGCCGATGCTGCGCAGGAAGCCATCGGTTTGTTGGGACAACAAGCTGGCAAATGGCAGGAACAAGAACATGTAGACCGGGATGAACACAGCAAACATGCCGTAGTAACTGTCATAGACCCAGAAGTACTGGACTGGAATGGCGAGATAGACCCAGAAGAGCACCCGCCGATCAGCGCGCCGAGTCGGGATCATCGAAAAATACTCTTTCAGCGCCAGAAAGCTGATAAGAGCGAAGACGATGATCGAGATTGTATTACTAACCAGAAAAGCCAGTGTGAAGATGGCGACCATCACCCACCAGCTTTGGGTGCGTTGAACCAGCTCAGTCATGTTTTTTTCTGATCGTTTTGAAATGACAAAAACGATCAAGCTGGCGAGAGCTAACAGGCCCCAAATTCCGATTAGAGCCCAGTGAATGGCGCCAAGAGTCATTTGATTTCAAGCTCCTTCAACGCATTTCGGGCACGGTTCCAGATCGTCATACCAGATAGGATCAAACCTGCAGCAAACAGGAATTGATAGAAGAGGGGGGACGTCAGTCCCAGCGCCATCAGAAATCCACATGTACCGAAGAGCGCAGCCCGATCACTTTTTCCGAAGGGGCCATCGTATCGACGGCTTGCACCGATCTGAACACCAATGACACCTGTCATCTCTCCAATGATTGCCAGGACGATTAATCCGACGACAAGTTCAGCGGAGACGAAGGGCAAGACGGCAAAGGGCAGATAAAGCGCAGCGTCAGACAGAACATCGCCCAATTCGTTCAGGATTGCCCCCAGATCTGACTTCTGATTGTGCTCGCGGGCAAGCATACCGTCAATCGCGTTTAGTCCCATTCGGACAAACAGGACCAATGGCAACAGTATCAGGGGAAGGAACGCACCCGGAAAAAACCACAAGGCCAGTCCCTCAAGAACGGACAATCCCAGGGCTGTTAGTGTGACCTGGTTTGCGGTTACACCTGCGTCCGCCAGTTTTTGGCAGATAGGGCGAAGGACGTCCTGAAAACGTGATTTTAGCTGATAGATTGTTGGCATTTATTCAGTTTCTTACTGATTGAATTTACAGCACTATAGCGTCAGGAATTACGCTCGCCACAACCCATATTTAATAAGTTCAACTCGCTTATTAAAAACCCAGTAGTCCGCGAATAGGATGGCTGGGATCCAGAATGAGTTTGAGTGCCATTGCAATACAAGAAATGACCAGCAGTGGTCGGATAATCGCGGAGCCATTCTTCATGGCCAGCCTTGATCCGACCTGAGCCCCTATAAACTGACCAACTCCCATGAGCAGACCGATCTTCCAGAGAACTGCGCCGTGAGCGAGAAACACAAGAAAGGCTGCGCCGTTGGATGCAAAGTTCAAGACTTTGGTTTGGGCGGTTGCTTTCAATAGGTTCAAGCCAGCCAATGCCAGGAACGACAACATGAAAAAGGAACCGGTTCCCGGACCAAATATACCATCGTAAAACCCAATCATTGGCACGATAGTCGCGCCGAAAAGCATGGGTGTCATGCGTGGATGCCGCTCAATGGTGCCCGGATCCGGTTTCAATCCAAAATAGACGGCTGTTGCAATCAGTATGAATGGCAGCGCGGTTTTTAAAACTTCTAACGGTAGAACGGTTGCCACCAGCGCGCCAAAGGTGGCTCCGATAGCTGACAGAACAGCCATTGGTGCAATGGCTTTCAGGTCTACGTGGCCTTTGCGGGCATAGGCCATCGTGGCCGAGCCTGATCCGAACAAAGCCTGCAATTTCGCGGTGCCGAGCGTTTCAAGCGGGGGCAGCCCAACCATCAGCAGCGCCGGGATCGCAATTAACCCGCCGCCGCCGGCAATCGAGTCAATAAAACCCGAAACGAACGCAGCGATAAACAAAAACAGCAACAGATATAGAGCAATGTCAGACAAGGGGGGCCTTGGCGGGATTTGAAAGGTGGTAGACTGGTTGAAAGATCATCAGGCAATCTCCTCCAGTCCAGGAATGTGGAGCCCTCCAATAGAAGGAAACCTGCACCAAGGCCATCTCTTTAGTTGCTTAAAAGGCCCTTCAACAGCGATTGGGTTGCTATTTCATAGTCTGCGCGATTTTCACCATTGGCGATGGCAAGAGCAGCGCGGTCAAAGGAAGCGGACAACAGGTCTGCAAGCGGTTCCAGAGGAATACCCTTCACATATCCACTTGCTGAACTTTGGCGCAGCCCCTCCAGAAGCGTCGCACCTCCGGTTTGCCTGTCTATTTCGGCCATCTCTGTCAGGCCGAGAACCGCCGGACCTTCCTGCAACAGGATTTTTACGCGACCCGGAACTGACATTGCAGAAAAATAGGCCTGCGCCCCGGACATGAATGCCTCCAAGGGAGACTGGGTTGATGTCGTCTGTGTCGTAATTTCTTTTGCTACTGCAGATGCTTCTTGTTGAACCAATGCGCGCATCAAGTCTGCCTTGTCAGCAAAATGATGATAGAGCGCACCCCGCGTGACGGCAGCTCTTTTCACGATCTCGGGTGTCCCGGTCTCCGCATACCCCAATTGAACAAACAAATCTCTTGCTGCGCCGAGCAGCGCATGCCGGGTTGCCGCGCGACGATCGGCTTGAGTTCGGCGGGGAGTACTCTCTTGCATACATGCAGCCTGTATGTTAATTGTAATTTACATACAAAATGTATGTTAAAAATATTGCCGGGGAAAGACCGGTGACTTCGAAGATGGAGAGATGTGATGAAATGCTCCCAATACTATCCAGTTCTCATGACGAACGAGATCGCTGAAACCGTGCGTTTCTATCAGGACAATTTTAAATTCAAGGCGATGTTTGAAGCGGACTGGTACGTGCACCTGCAGTCAGAGGAGGACGATAGCGTCAATTTGGCTGTGCTTGATCAAAACCACGAGACCATTCCTGAAGCAAAGAGAGGGCAGGGGAGTCGCGGTCTACTGTTGAACTTTGAAGTTGATGACGTTGACGCAATTTATGAAGCGGCAAAGCAGAAAGGCTTGCCGATCTTGTTAGCAATACGGGACGAAGAATTCGGTCAGAGGCATTTTATCACTCAGGATCCCAACGGGGTCATGATCGATGTCATCAAGCCGATACCGCCAAGCGCAGATTTTCTGAAGCAGTTTTTACCGGAGGCAATTCCGGTTTGATTGAGTGTATGATCCTTTGTGGCCAGTTCCGGACCTCTGCTACTCTTGTCCAATCAGGAAAGAAGTGGTGGGCAGGAACTGGACTGTTCCGCCCGTGACTTCAAACCTTGCAAACTTTGCAGCGTGTTTGGATTTCCTGGTAGCACAAAGCTCTGTTCCAGCCCGGTGCGAACATTGTTGATAACGGCAAGATCTTGAACCGCCAGCGTTTCGCAAGCTGATCCAGTAAAGCGGACCCTAATTCGGATCACGCGCATGCCATTGTCAGACGGTCCAAACTGTTGATCGAGTGCGGGGTTCTCCCCGGTCATCTGCCGTTCCATGACAATCATGTTTGGCTGGTCTTGGATAACAATAGTTCCACGTTCCGTTGCGCTGGCAACAAGTGCGCTGCGGACGGCTGGGGGTGCCGCGGCAATTTTGACAGATTGCGCCCCATCCGGAATGGTCAGCTGAGGTTGATCCGGTGACGAACGTCCAGATGAACCGGATTGACAAGCGGCAAGAACAAAGGAGCAAGCAATAGCTAAAATGAGTTGTCGCATAAGAGGATCCGGTCCTGAAAAACGTGTCGTTCAGTTTGTTTTAAAACAGAGAGTTATCGAGCGCAATAAAACTGCATGTTACAATTCACCTACTGAAACCTTGTGTTCTAAGGGAGGCATAAGCAAACAGCAGTGAGACTAAAAAGTGTCCCCGGTCTTGAAACCGCCGCCGCCAAATCCCCCACCGGTCTTGAATCCACCGCCACCGAATTTGTCGTCACCGCCAAAACTGTCACCACCACCGGCAAACCCACCCGGGGGACCACCAAAACCGCCAAATCCACCCATGGATTTTGGGATGCCGGTTCCTTTCGGGAATGCAACTCTACACCCTTTGGTTCTCCGTCTTTTGCGGGAGCGTTCGGCTTTTCTGGAATAGTCCGCGCCGGTGATGGCACCTTTTACCAGTTCACCCAGAAGAACAGTCGCGAGCCGGTCGTCGGAGAATGTCGTTTCCCATCGTCCATAACCTTTTGCTCGGAAGTGTTTGACCACATCTGCAAGTTCGCCGCGGCGCCGACTGATGTCCCTTTGCAGCTCTCGGTCTTGCCGAACAGCGCGCGCAACCTGTTCGATCCGCTCCCGGAATTCTTCAATGCGCTGGACGATCTTGTCGTCATCCGATGACGGTGTCGCCAATGCGATGCGCCACAAGTCGGTCAATTCATCTGCTTGAAGAGAAGCTGCAAGAAATTCTTCGGCTTCCTGGAAATCACTGTCTTCACCGCTGGCGAATTCTGCAAGTGCCCCGGACAGGGTTTCAATCCGGCGATCGAGTTTGTCGAGTTCACCATCAATATCTTCAATTTGATCGCTCAATGTTTCAATTGTTCCGACAAGATCGGCGCCCGCAGCATCCGTCATCGCATCTCGGCTGAGTTCGGCAAGTTTGGCTTGCTCTTGCCGAGCGTCTGCTGCGCAGCGCATTGCATGACGTGCCATGCGTTCCGGAATGCCGGTCAGCATCGCATAGTTTGCCCGGGCATCCTCAAATCTGATTAGTCCGGAAACCCAGCGGTCGAGGGACCTGACGATCCCGCGTTTGTCATAATCTGGTGTCCCGAAATCTCGTTGCCAGAGATAGAGGAACAAAGGATCAGCATTGTAGGCTTTACCCTTTTCTTCTTTATCCTGTTCGGACGTCTGTGATTTGGCCGCAGCGGCCTCAGCCGTTTGAACGGCTGCCTCTGTTGCTTCGCGCTGAGCAAGATAGTCTTTGTCGGTCTCCAGACGACCATCCACCGCATCCATCAGATCGTCCATCTGGTTTTCGGCGGCGTCTCGCTCCCCATCCATCACTTCCCGTTTTGAATGTATCTGGCTGCGCTCGCTCTCGCATTGCCGCAATTGATCGGAGAGTACCTTGTAATCCGAGGTCCGTTTATCCAGCAGTCGGCGAGCGTCGCGTGCAGCGCTATCCAGACGCGTGTTCAAGGCTCCGGCTTCGTCCGTATCCAGGCGAAACCGGGCGAGGTCCCGGTAGGCTTCGGTCTGACGTTCCTGCAAATCGGTGAGACCACGCGTCGAGCGTTCAATATGTTTGCTGAGGTCAGATTCTTCCCGACGTAGATCGGAAAGTGATTGTTCAATGGCACTCAGAGTCTGGCGTCCAGTCAGCATATCTGGCCCTCACCATTCGAGTTGTACGGCTGTGGGGCTACCATTTCGTAATCGCTCCATCCTGAACACCGGTTCGCCATTTTACGTCGAGCTGTCCGCGTCGTTTTTCACCCAGAATTCCCTTTTGAACGATACCGTCTTCCAGCTTGTCTTGACGAACAGCGTTGAAGATGGTCGCTGAAACACGTTGGCCCCAAATATCAACCTTTTTGGATTGACCGTCTTCTTCCGAAACAATCAATTGTTCCAGAATTGTTCCATCTGGTGATACCGCCTCAACCACGATGTAGTAGTTTTCGGCGTTTTTATTGGCCTCTGGAATGCGTTTCAGTCCTGTCGGAACATTTTCTCGTGAAACTATCTGAACGTTGAAGATTTGTGATAGTCGCGTTGCCAGATCCCGCAGGTCGACCTCGGCCTTGAACGCAGTTTCATTCTTGCCGTCAGCAAGGGCCAGGCGACCATCTTCTGCCATGCGCTGGGCATCAGCTTCAATGTCGCCATTCTCCGTCAGACTATCGACGCGCTCGACAAGTTCTGAGAACGTTTGCGGAAGGGCTTCCAATCTGGCGACTAATGCTTCCTGCGCGCGCTTTTGGGGAAGCGCCAGCAGAAAATACCAAGCAAGAATGCCGATGACGAAAACAGCGGCTATACCCGAGAGCCATTTCGACCAGGTGGTCCGGGAAATATAGACCATTGCCAAAGTACGTTGAAACCCTGCCGATGGCGGAGAATAGACAAAGCGGTCCCGCTTTAAATCTTCGACACCCGCTTCCAGGATATGATCTGGAACATCAATACCCTGGGACGCGTAGACTTGCTTGAGCCGCTCGACCATCGCCGCGTCACGGTCGTCAGCCTTCAGTTCACGAGCAACCTGACCTTCTTCGTGGCGAAGTGTATCCACCACATCCATCGCCATCATCAGATCGTCGAGGGGCGTGTCTGATTTTGCGGCCATATACGCGTTCTTCTCAAATTGGAGGAGCCGGGCGAACCCGGCTCAGATCTTCAGTTTGTTTTAAAGGCCCTGACCCTGTGCCGTCAATTTGGCCAGACGTCGCTTGCCATCCTCGACAGCGTTTCGAATCTCTTCAGAGTTTTTGGTCGACATATCCCGCATCTCGGTAATGATTTCACGAGAGTGAACCTGAAAACTCACAACAGAATCGACCAGTTTTTTGACTGATGCTGCTGCAACGGTCGGGCCGTATCCGGCTTTCAGGGCTTCCGTTTGAACAACATCGCCGATATCTGCAAGCGTTTCGAGGCTCTTGTTGATACCGTCTTTCATGGCGTTCAGGGTTTCGGTAGACTCGTGAAGTCCCTGTAGTCCGGTAAAAGAGGCGTTGAGAGCCGTCAAAACGGATTCATTGGTCGAGAAGAAACTGACAGATTGGGCGTAGACCCGTTCCTTGGCGTTTGTGGTCTGAACCAGCCGAGCGATGATGACTTCGGACGTGTTGTACCCAATCGTCAGATTGTCCGAGAGATCTTTAGCAACCTGATAGCGTTTCTCCTCGTCCTGCATTTCTCGCAGTTTTTCGTCCCGCGCCAGTTCCAATCGAGCTCTCTGTGCAGGGTCGTCACCAGTGAAAGATTCGACATCCGCGGACGCTGCTTCCAGTTCGCCTTTGGCTGTATCCAGTTTGGACGTTGCAATATTGAGCAGCTCCAAGGCTGTGACTTCCGCCTGCTTCAGCGCCCCCCGGAAATCCCGGTAAGCTTCCAGAATCGTCTGTTCGCGCTCGATCTGATCTTTGGTAGCGTTCGCTACGTCCTTGTAGGTATCCCTGATATCCGTAAACCGGTCCGATATTGTGCCCCTGCGCATGTCACGCCATTTGTTGGACAGATTCTCGGTGAACGATATTTTCCCGTCCGCCAACTGGTCGACAAGTGCTTTGGCATCATCGCGGATGGAATCGAAGCCTGCCGTGATTTTTTCATAGCGTTCACCAATATCCATTTGCTGGACCTGGTTGCGAACCACTTCATTGAAGTTGGAGGCCTGACTTAATGTGCGGGAAATTATCAGCACCTTGTCCGGGGACAGATCGGAGATCTGTTCCAGAAGGGCATTAATGGGAGCATCCGCTTCTGATTCAGGCGTAATTCCGATATCGCGGAGGGTCGACAACGCGCGGTCCAGATATTGAAGGGGGGAGAAGCTACCTGCTGGCGCGACTGCATTTTCCGGTGTTTCTGGTGCAACGGCGTCTGTCATTGTTGACCTCCATGTGGGACAGGCACGTCGTTGAATACAACTGCCGAGGCGTCCCCTTGTTGTTTTCTGCCGCAAGTAAGGGCAGGCTTACGTCGCATTGTCAATGGCTTAGCAGCGGGGACTAAAGGCGTCTTTGGGCCGAAAGTCCGGGTTCAAACGACGCCAATGAACAAGGTCACAAGTTAGGGGGTTCTGCCTGAAAAATAAGGATATTAAGACAAAAAAGCCGATGCAATCGCACCGGCCATTCGAATTCAGTTTGATATAGTAGCCTCAGACAAGTTCTGCGGCAATTCGTGCTGCCAATTTTGCATTGTTGCGCACCAGTGCAATATTGGTGTCAAGGCTGCGGCCATCGGTTAGTTCCAGAATGACACCCAATACATATGGTGTCACATCCTTGCCTTTAACATTGTTGTCTTCCGCTTTCCGGATTGCGACATCGATATATCCTGCCATCTCTGAAGCCGGAATTTCGTCCGCTTCAGGCACAGGATTGGCGATCAGCGTGCCGCCGTGATCTGCGAAATTCTCGCGCATTTTGATCAAGTCGCTGATTTCGGCTGCAGACCCTAGGGAATATGGCGCTGAAAGGCCGCTGGAACGGGACCAGAAGGCGGGTAACTCTTCGGTCCCTAAAGCGATGACTGGAACTCCCCGTGTTTCCAGGACTTCCAAGGTTTTGGGGATGTCGAGCAGTGCTTTGGCTCCGGCAGATACAACACAGACTGGAGTGCGGCCAAGTTCATCGAGATCTGCAGAAACATCAAAGCTTGTTTCTGCGCCCTTGTGGACACCGCCAATTCCGCCGGTCGCGAATACTTTCACCCCGGCCGCGTGCGCCGCCATCATGGTTGCTGCCACGGTCGTTGCACCATAACAGCCAGTTGCCAATGCAAATGTCAGATCGGCTCGGGAGCATTTCATGACGTCTTCGGCTTGAGCCAGGCGGTCCAAATCTGAATCTGACAAGCCGACCATGATCTTTCCATCCATCAAAGCAATGGTTGCAGGTACCGCGCCCTCTGCCCGAATATCAGCCTCGACCTGTCGCGCTGTTTCAACATTCTTCGGAAACGGCATGCCATGCGTGATGATTGTCGATTCCAGGGCAACAATCGGCATGTTCTGCTCAAGTGCCGCGCGAACTTCATCGCTGTAGACAATCAGGTTTTCAAGGGCGATGGGTGAGGCTGTATTGGTCACGTATTTTTATCTTTCAGTAAAGCAGTCCGGACGTGTCCGGGAGGATTAGGAGTTTATATAGTCCGACGCAGTTTAGACGCCAGGAAATAGGGCATGGCCGTAAGATCATAATTTCTGGAGCGTTTCCCAGGACAAATCCTCGGCCAGCGCGCCTGTCGTTCGCAAAGTCAAGTTTGCAGCCTTCAAGCCAATGGATACTGCTTCAGGCAGATTATATCCGCGTGCCATCGCAGCGATTGTCCCTGCGGTCAGAGCATCTCCGGCTCCTGTGACATCAACTATGTCGACGTCACGTGGTGCCAGAGCCAGGATGTTACGACCGTCATAAACGGTGACCTCATTGGCCCCATCTGTCATTACAATCTGATTGGCACCCAGATTCAAAAGCTTAGTGATCAGATTGCTATTGGATTTTTCTGCATCCGACCCGGTCAAGGCAATTGCTTCGCCGCGGTTCAGCATCAGGCAGGTTAGATCCCTGAGCACGGATTTGAAACGTGGTGCCTTTGCGTTGGAAACCGCGTTCGCAATCAGATGTTTACTGGGCGCCCGAGCTGCCACTTGATGCAAAAGGTCTTGGGGAAGATTGGCATCTATGAACCAGATCGCTTCATCAAATGCGCTGGAGGCATTTTCCAGCCGTGCATCAAACAGGTCTGCGGGGGCTTCACCCAGAACCCGGTCATCTACACAGGCGGCCGCGAGTGATCCATCCGGATTGTGTAAAGCAATATACTGGCCAGTCGAGAAACCGGGACGTCGGACGCAGTCCAGATCAACACCCTCGGCTTCCAACACAGCTGCAAGAATATCAGCAGCACTATCATCGCCCACTGCGCCAACCAGCTTGGTGGTCGTTCCGAGCCTGTTGAGTGACCGGGCGACATTCGTGGCAACTCCGCCAGGTTTGCCTGAAAATACTGCAGGCGTAGACGTTTCCGGATGAATGTCGACACGGGCATGAGCGAGCGTGTCGTAATGCACCGCACCTATACAAACAACCGATTGAGGCGACAAGTGTGTCACAGTCAGGCGACCTTGTTCTGGATAGCTTCTGTTTCTGCCAGTTGATTGAGCAGTTACGGTTAGGCGAATTATCAGATCGATAGATTTTCGGCAACTTTGTCCGTGAACGGGTCAATGATTCTGTCCCGGCAGGATTCACATTATGTTTCCATCGTTTGTTGACGTTACGGAATAAATGTATGATGTAGATGAGAACATATTGGAAACAAACGGTCATTTTTAATTAAATAACAATCGGTTCTGTTTACTTGTCAAATGAGAACAAAAAGTGTACAAAGTCTCAGATTGAAACGGCGGTTCCATCGTGGAATAAGGAATGTGAGCAATGTCACAAAATACACTTCGTCTCGTAGAAAGCAGCCAGATGGATAAGACAAAGGCGCTAGATGCAGCGCTGAGCCAAATCGAACGAGCCTTTGGCAAGGGCTCCATTATGAAGATGGGCCAGGGGCAGGCCGTAGAGGTTCAATCGGTTTCCACCGGGTCTCTGGGTCTTGATATTGGGCTTGGCATTGGCGGATTACCGCGAGGTCGGATTGTCGAGATCTACGGCCCGGAATCCTCAGGTAAAACAACTCTGGCTCTGCACACTGTCGCCGAAGCCCAGAAAACGGGTGGCATTTGTGCTTTCATCGATGCGGAACATGCACTTGATCCGATTTATGCCCGCAAACTTGGCGTTAATATCGATGACCTTCTGATCTCACAGCCGGATGCGGGTGAACAGGCGCTTGAGATTTGCGATACTTTGGTTCGGTCCGGTGCAATTGATGTGCTGGTGATCGATTCAGTTGCTGCGCTGACGCCGAAAGCGGAACTTGAAGGTGAAATGGGCGACAGTCTGCCAGGATTGCAGGCGCGTCTGATGAGCCAGGCCTTGCGCAAACTCACTGCGTCGATTTCCAAATCCAATTGCATGGTGGTCTTCATCAACCAGATCCGCATGAAGATTGGCGTCATGTTTGGATCTCCGGAAACCACCACTGGCGGCAACGCCTTGAAATTCTATGCATCTGTTCGCCTTGATATTCGCCGCATTGGGGCCATCAAGGACCGCGATGAGGTGATCGGCAACCAGACGCGTGTCAAAGTGGTCAAGAACAAACTTGCGCCTCCATTCCGTCAGGTCGAGTTCGACATCATCTATGGCGAAGGCATCTCCAAGATGGGTGAACTGGTCGATCTGGGTGTAAAGGGCGAAATTGTCGAAAAGTCCGGTGCCTGGTTCTCCTATAACAGCCAGAGGCTCGGACAAGGGCGCGAGAATGCCAAACAGTTCCTGAAGGATAATCCTGAAGTTGCTGAAGAGATTGAATTGGCGATCCGTCAGAATGCCGGTTTGATTGCGGAAGCAATCATTGACCCGGAAGGCGCAGCTGGCGCTGATGACGACTAGATCTCGCAATTCAATTTAGAGCTCCGGACGTTTGTCCGGCCTTCCAAGAGCCTTCTCTCAACATGCTTGAGGGGAGGCTTTTGCATTTTGTCTGTCTTTTGGTCACCGGATCGAACGCTACATCCGGAAATCGAGACCTTTCCCGCCGGTTTACCGTATCTCAACTGGACAGGGTTTCTGGTGAAAGTTAAAAGGCTGTTCCGGCGCCAAAGACCCTGTGCGCCAAGACAGTTTTAACGACCCGGTGCACCCGGGGCTGGACCGAAGCGAGACCCGAATGACCGGCGTAAATGAAATCCGTTCCGCCTTTCTGGACTATTTCAAGAAAAACGATCACCAGGTGGTCGAGTCCGGGCCGCTGGTGCCGCGCAACGACCCGACACTGATGTTCGCCAATGCGGGTATGAACCAGTTCAAGAACGTTTTCACCGGCCTTGAAAAACGGGACTACAATCGCGCTGTTACATCGCAGAAATGTGTGCGCGCTGGCGGCAAGCACAATGACCTCGATAATGTCGGCTACACGGCGCGCCATCACACGTTCTTCGAGATGCTCGGCAACTTTTCGTTCGGCGACTATTTCAAGGACCGCGCGATTGAACTGGCCTGGAACCTGATCACCAAGGAATATGGACTTCCGGCAGACCGGCTTCTGGTTACCGTCTATGCCGAAGATACCGAGGCTGCGGACCTCTGGAAGAAAATCGCCGGGCTGAACGATGACAAGATTATCCGCATCGCAACGTCGGACAATTTCTGGTCGATGGGAGACACTGGTCCCTGTGGTCCATGCTCCGAAATTTTCTTCGATCACGGTGATCATATCTGGGGCGGCCCTCCAGGATCTGCAGATGAAGATGGCGACCGTTTCATCGAGATCTGGAACCTCGTGTTCATGCAGTATGAACAGACGCCGGAAGAACGTCTCAACCTGCCGCGTCCGTCAATTGATACAGGCATGGGTCTGGAGCGTCTGGCGACCATTCTTCAGGGCGTCCACAACAACTACGATATCGATCTGTTCAAGGCCCTGATTGCCGCCTCCGAACATGAAACGGGTGTTGAAGCGGAAGGTGCTGCGCAGGGCAGCCACAGGGTCATTGCCGATCATTTGCGCTCGACCAGCTTCTTGATTGCCGATGGCGTTCTGCCATCCAATGAAGGTCGCGGTTATGTGCTGCGCCGGATCATGCGCCGGGGCATGCGCCATGCCCACCTTCTGGGCTCGCAGGCCCCCTTGATGCACCGGCTTGTTCCGACACTGATCCGCGAAATGGGCCGTGCCTATCCGGAATTGGTGCGCGCCGAAGACCTGATTACCGAAACGTTGAAACTGGAGGAGACCCGTTTCCGCAAGACGCTGGAACGTGGACTCGGCCTTCTGGATGGGGCAACGGCCGATCTGGATGCAGGCGGACAACTCGATGGCGAGACAGCCTTCAAGCTTTATGACACGTTTGGTTTTCCGCTTGATCTGACGCAGGATGCTTTGCGCGCCCGCGATATCAGCGTTGATACTGATGGGTTTGATACTGCGATGGAGCGCCAGAAAGCAGAAGCGCGTGCTGCCTGGTCAGGCTCAGGCGGCGCTGCTACTGAAGTTGTCTGGTTCGCCATGAAGGAAAAATACGGCGCGACCGATTTCCTTGGTTATGAAACCGAAACCGCAGAAGGTGTGGTTGCAGGTCTGGCAGTTGATGACAAGGAAACAGACAAACTGACAGCAGGTCAAAGCGGCTATCTGGTGCTGAACCAAACTCCTTTTTACGGCGAAAGTGGTGGCCAGGTAGGTGATACCGGTGTCATGAGTACTCAGGGCGTTAAAATCCGGGTGACGAATACCCAGAAGAAAGCTGATGGTCTGTTTGTTCATGCCATCACCGTTGAAGAAGGTGCCGTGACCCCGGGGCTCGCGCTGGAACTCAATGTGGATCATGCGCGCCGCACTGCAGTGCGTTCAAATCATTCGGCGACACACCTTGTGCACGAAGCTTTGCGCGAAGTACTGGGAACGCATGTGGCGCAAAAGGGATCGATGGTCTCTCCTGATCGGCTGCGGTTTGATTTCTCGCATCAAAAACCTTTGAGCAACGATGAACTGGCAACCGTGGAGACCATTGCTAACGAGATTGTTCTTCAAAACGCCCCTGTCGAAACCCGATTGATGGCCGTTGATGACGCCATTGAAGCAGGTGCCATGGCGTTGTTTGGCGAGAAATACGGCGACGAAGTCCGGGTTGTTTCCATGGGAACCGCCCTGCACGGTGCGAAACAAGGCAAAGCCTATTCAGCAGAACTGTGCGGCGGTACGCACGTAAAACGAACCGGCGACATTGGCCTTGTGACCGTCGTATCCGAAGCTGCAGTTGCTGCCGGTGTCCGGCGCATCGAGGCGCTGACAGGAGCTGAAGCGCGCGCCTATCTGGACACTCAGGACAAACGAATGCGCGAGATCGCAGGTATCCTGAAAATTGGTGCTGATGATGTTCCTGCCCGTGTTGCACAGCTTGTTGAAGAGCGGCGCAAACTTGAAAAAGAATTGGCTGATGCCAGAAAGAAACTCGCCATGGGCGGTGGGGAAGACGGTGGCACCCCGATCAAGGACGCTGGCGCTTACAAGCTGATGGCCCGGACTGTTGATGGCATCAATCCGAAAGACCTGAAGGGCATGGCCGATGATGCCAAGTCCCAGTTAGGCTCCGGTGTTGTTGTCTTGATCAGTGTTGCTGACGATGGCAAGGCGGCTATCGTGACCGGTGTCACGAAGGATCTGGTAGAGAAAGTCAGCGCGGTTGATCTGGTGCGGATTGGATCTGAGGCGCTCGGTGGTCGTGGCGGTGGTGGACGGCCTGATATGGCTCAGGCCGGTGGTCCGGACGGCTCCAGGTCAGACACTGCTATTGGTGCAATTGAAGCCCATCTTGCGGGTCTGTAACCGGTAACAAGACAGTTTTACAAATGAAAAGGCGTGCCGATTTGGCACGCCTTTTTCATGTCCATCTTGTATGGTGTCTCAGTGAAAATAGAACGCCAGCGCCAGTGCGCTTGCGGCAAGTGCTGTCGACACCACAAGCATTTTCAAAACAACATGGTGCGGAGTTGTTTCGGCGCCGCGAACGTTGTTGGTTTCAAAAGTCATCGTTCCCTCCTTAGGAAGTGTCACCCACTTAGATTCAAATGGGGCTTGCGACGTTATTGCCCAATCACGTTCGCTTCACCTGACCTCACAGCTGCGCGTGGTTTTCGGAGTGGACGACCAGCGAAGGGCCATTTTGTGTTGAGGTAATCTTTAGCTATTTATGCATTATTGGTTCCAAACAAACTTGGAATTGACCGTGCAGGACCAAAACTACAAGCGAATACTCTATGAGGTGCTTGAAGACACCGGATCGCATCGGGCTGCTGCACGTGTTTTCAGGCGTTTCCTGGTTTTTCTGATTGTCGTCAATGTCGGCTTTGCTGTTCTTGAAACAGTACCTCAAATACGCGAAATGTACGGGACGCATCTGCGTGTTTTGCAGCTGGCCTCAGGTTACATTTTTCTGGTTGAATACGTCTTGCGTCTTTATGTGGCAGACCTGCATCCGCCGCTGCGTCGGTACGGACCGCTCGGATCCCGGTTGCACTATGCAATTCATCCAGATGCACTGATAGATCTAATAGCCGCTCTGCCATTGTTGCTCGTCCTGTTTCTGCCTGCCCAGGCGGTAACCATGGTAGTCATCTTACGATTGTTGCGGTTTTTGAAACTGGCACGATATTCACCGGCATTACGCTCACTTGTTTCAGCCGTCGCTTCTGAGCGATGGGCTCTGGCAGGTGCCAGTATGATCATCTTTGGCGTCATTTTAATGGCGGCGACGTTGATGTACTTGGTTGAGCACGATGATCAGCCGGAAAAATTTCGGAGCATTCTACACGGGATTTACTGGGCAATTACCACGATCACGACCGTTGGATATGGCGATGTCGTTCCAATCAGTGATCTTGGAAAGATGATAGGGGCATTGGTCATGCTCATGGGCTATGGCCTGATAGCCTTGCCGGTTGGTATTATTGCGTCGGCCTTTGCCCGCGAAATTCACAGCCGCGATTTTGTTGTCACATGGTCCATGGTTGCGCGAGTGCCGTTGTTTGAAGATCTGAATGCATCTGAAGTTGCCGAAGTGACAAAATTGCTTCAAGCCTTGAGTGTACGCAAAGGTGTCACGATTGCGGAAAAGGGTGATCTGGCGGACCGCATGTATTTCATTGCTGATGGAGAGGTCGAGATTAGGCTTCAACGCGAGACAATACATCTCGGCGAAGGTAATTTTTTTGGTGAGTTGGCGCTGATCAACCCGACCAAGCGCACGGCAGGTGTTGTCGCCTTCAAGGACTGTCAACTGCTTGTTCTGGAGGCAGAATCTCTTCACCAATTGATGAATCGCGACGAAGCGCTGGCGAAGAAGATCATGGATGAAGCCCGCGAACGGGTTGCCGCCGGCAAAAAGGTCCTTGGAGAGCTTGCTGAGGAGGAACTGGAGCAAGCCGGTGTATTTGCATCTGCCGAGACTTCGGAAGAAGAGCCTGAGCTGTTGTTCACCAATCACACGCCAGAAGACCCGGAAAAAACGTCCTGAACACCTAATGTGGCGTCAACCCGTTCGGCAACTGCGCATACAGCGGATCACCTTGCCAGAAGACATCTGTCGGCCCGACGGCAAAATCGATTAGGTTCCAGCGGTCGTATTGATAACGCAACAGGGCGTAGGTCTGTAGACCGTCCATCCAGTCAGATTGTTCGCGGTAGGTTGTCTGACGAAGGTCTATGGCTGCGCCGCCTGGCCGTTGTGGCGCAAGACCGACAAAGGCCCATCCTCCGCCAACGCGTATCCAGTCAACGACAAATTCGACCGGCGCTCCGACGCGGGCTTCCAGCAGAGGCCGGACAGCGTTGAGGACTGTTTTCCTTTCTGCTGAGCCGCGAGCAGGTTCGTGAACGGACTGGGCCTGTGCACTAACCGCCATGAATATCAAAAAGGTGACGCTTAAGAGTGTCCGGCTAAGGTTTTGATTTTTCGACAAGAAGCCTGGTTGTTCAGAAAATGATTCAAGCATTTATTCCCTTTCAATGCCGGAATTAACTCTTTTGTCCGCCACTCAGCCGGTCCAGACGTAATCTATGCCTGCTGTCGGTAAGCCGGGCAATACTGCCAAAGACAGAGCCGAGCACGCCCAGACCAGTCGCTCCACCGATCAGAAACATGATCAGGAGTTGGTATTTGACAGCTTCCTGGGGATCGACGCCTGACAGGATTTGCCCTGTCATCATGCCCGGCAGGGAGACAACACCTGTGGCTGCCATGGCGTTGATAATTGGGGTAAAGCCAGAACGCAGTGCCTGGCGTACTACAGGGCGCGTAGCATCCCATCTCGAGCACCCAAGAAGGAGTTGGGCTTCTACCTCTCGTTTTCCGCGAAAAAGAGACGTGTGCAGCGTGTCGAGCCCGAGGCTGACACCGGTCATGGTATTGCCGAGGATCATGCCGAATAGCGGCAAGGCGTATTGCGGTGACCAGACTGGATCCGGCCGTATTTGACCAGCAAGAGCGTAAACTGTGACCATTATCCCGGCGAGTAACATGGCTCCCGCCCCAAGGCCTGGCCCCCAAAACCCGGTCAGTCGTCGATCTTGCCGCGCCCAGATCTCACGTCCGGCAAACACTGCCATGACAGCGACAGCCGCAAGGGTCCAATAAAGGGCGCCTGATTGAAAGATTGCTTTCAGGACCAGACCGACCAGCAAAAGCTGCACGGTCATGCGCAGGGCAGAGACGATCAGTGTTTTTGTCAGGCCAAGACGCAAGACGATTGAAAAGACGGCGTTGAGAATAAGGAACACCGAAGCGGCAACTATGTCCAGATACGACAGAGCCTGATAACCGCTGCTCATTGGGCACTCTCCATCACCGCTGCATCGGTCAGTTTTCCGGCGGTTATGTGCATATGCCGCGCACCCAATCGTTTTGGTTGTTCGGGATCGTGAGATACCAAGAGTAACATCTTTCCGTCTGCCAGTTGATGCTTCAGGACACCCTCCACTCGCTCAACGGAGGGCGGATCAAGCGCGGATGTTGGTTCGTCCAATAGCAGGGCATCTGGGTTCAGCTGTAATGCGCGCACTAAAGCCAGACGTTGCCGTTCCCCCGTTGATAGTCTGGAGACTTGCCAGTCCATGGCGTCAGGCAGACCAACGGTGTTAAGGAGATCTTTGAGTTCTGGAGTATCCTTAAAATGGTCTTTGACCCGGTCAGCCCACCAGCCACTTTCCGCTGGAATGTAAGCGACATGCTTGCGCCAATCCGGTGCCGAATAGGCTTCACGGGACTTGCCATTCAGCGAAACACTGCCTGTACTCTCGTCAAGGTCGGATATTGCCCGCAACAACAATGATTTTCCGGCACCGGACGGTCCGGAAACTGCCGTGCAGCTGCCTGCCTCCAACTCGAGATCAATCGGGCCGATCAAAGGCGTGGCAAGGTGTTCGATTTTCAGCACAGGCAACACCTCTCCAACCATCAAGGTGGAACCTACCGCGCGGTTGTCCGTTGAACAATGCGACATGACTAACGAAATACGCCCCGTAAATATTTACGGGGCGTTTGTGCAAGGTCTAAAAGGTATTGAAGATCAGAGATCTTTCATCGCTTTTTGCAGGTTCTCGTCAATCTTGTCGAGGAATCCCGTCGTTGTCTGCCAGGCTTGATCCGGGCCGACCAGCAGTGCCAGGTCTTTGGTCATGTAACCGCTTTCCACGGTATTTATGCAGACCGTTTCCAAAGTCTTTGCGAACCGTGCGAGCTTGTCATTGCCATCGAGCTTGGCACGGTGAGCCAGGCCTCGAGTCCAGGCAAAAATCGAGGCAATCGAATTGGTCGAGGTGCTTTCGCCTTTCTCGTGCTGACGGTAGTGACGGGTGACCGTGCCGTGGGCAGCTTCCGCTTCAACCGTTTTGCCGTCCGGGGTCATCAGGACGGATGTCATCAGGCCGAGGGAGCCGAACCCTTGCGCAACTGTGTCGGACTGAACGTCGCCGTCATAGTTTTTGCAGGCCCAGACATATCCGCCGGACCATTTCAAGGCAGATGCGACCATGTCGTCAATAAGGCGATGTTCGTACCAGATGCCCGCATCTGCGTATTTTTCCTTGAACTCGGCCTCGTAGATCTCCTCGAATAGATCCTTGAAGCGGCCGTCATAGGCCTTCAGGATTGTGTTTTTGGTGGAGAGATAACAAGGTACCCGCCGCTGCAATGCATAGTTCAGGGACGCGCGGCCAAAATCGCGAATTGAATCATCCAGATTGTACATGGCCATGGCGACACCGGAGGAGGGCGCGTCGTAGACATCGCGCTCGATGACCGTGCCGTCCTCGCCGACAAATTTCATCGTCAGTTTGCCCTTGCCGGGGAATGTAAAGTCGGTGGCGCGGTACTGATCGCCAAAAGCATGCCGGCCAACAATGATCGGCTGGGTCCAGCCCGGCACTAACCGTGGCACGTTCTGCATGATGATCGGTTCGCGGAAAATCACACCGCCGAGAATGTTGCGGATCGTACCGTTCGGAGAACGGTACATACGTTTAAGACCAAATTCTTCAACGCGAGCTTCGTCCGGCGTAATGGTCGCGCATTTGATGCCGACGCCATGCTCCTTGATAGCATTTGCTGCATCGACCGTGATCTGGTCATCGGTCTCGTCGCGTTTCTGGACTGACAAATCATAATAATGCAGGTCGATATCAAGATAGGGGTGGATCAGCTTGTCCTTGATGAACTGCCAGATGATCCGGGTCATCTCGTCGCCATCAAGCTCAACAACGGGATTATCGACTTTGATCTTTGCCATGGAGCGATTGCCTCGCGATTTTTGAAAAATAGAATATGCACAGTGATTTCACAGGACAGAGATGTACCGGAAATCAATTGTGTGCGCTTGTATACAATTAAGTGCGGCAGTGCAACGGAATTGACCGGGAAAAGGCTGCGACCAATTGGCAGAAAAACTGTTCGGGTGAGCAATATCTCCGAAATGCAATAAGCTCCCTCCGGTATCCCGAAGAGAGCTTTGTTTGGCAATCTTGTCAGCAACTATAGATCAGGCAGCTTGCCGGATGATTTCGACGCCGCTTTCGACATAGGCGCGGTTGCCGTCAATCAGCTTGGTAAGCGCTTTTCTGAACTGCGGCTTCATCATTGGTACCATCATCCTTCCAAGCAGCCCCATCTTGGGCACAAAATGCATAGTGAAAGTCAGTTCGGTCCGGTCCGAACCAATCGGTTTCATGGAAATCTCGGCCTTGGCCGTCTTCAGTGGGATGGAGCCATTGTAAATGTCGACGGCTATTTTCTGTTCCGGTACATATTCGACAATCCGTTCCTGAACAAAATTCTTGCCGTCTTCAAAGTCACACTGACGGGTAGCGCCCAGGCCGGATGAGCCATTCTTTCCGATCAGGAAGGACTTCTTCAGATTTGGGTTGAACTTGTCAATGTTGGCGTAGTCATCCCAGGATTCCCAGACTTTGGAAATCGGCGCGTTGACCTGACGTGTTACGGATACCTGTGGCATTTTAATCCTCCTTTAAGACAGTTTGTTGAGCCAGGAAGCGAGACCCTGCCCAATCGCATCTGGATGGTCTTCCTGAATGAAGTGCTGGCCCTCGCCGAGATGAATGGTCTCCAGATTGGGAACATTGGCCTGCAGCCATGCCACAGCAGGTGCGGGGATCAGGGCGCCGGGTGTGACATGGAACAGGAGTTTGGGCAGGTCGCTGGTGATCAGGAATTCGCCGATCTTGCGGGTCAGAGCTGTGGTCGCCGCCGGTTCTCCGCCAATGGGAACTTCGCGCGGCCAGGCCAGCAGCGGTGCTCGGCTCCTTGCATCCGGATAATAGCTGTTGTAATGGGCCAGAACCTCAACGGAGAGGGGCGTTTTGACGCCGACTTTCGCCAAGACTTCATCAATGAAGAAGTTGTCCTCAAGGATCATTTTTTCACCGGCGCCAGGCGTGCGCCACGCCCGGAACATCTCACCGAAAGGCCCCATGGCTTCGTAACTCTCGAATGGCATGGCTGGCGGTGCGACGGTTTCCATGAAGGCAATCGCCTTGACCCGGTCGGGATTTTTCATCGCCCAGTCGAAACCAAGAGCGCCACCCCAGTCATGCAGAACCAGGGTGACATTCTTTAGATCCAGAGCTTCGAATAAGCCGTGCAGGTATTTGGCGTGGTCTGCATAGGTGTAGGCCAGATCAGGTTTGTCGCTGTCACCCATGCCGATCATGTCCGCTGCTACCGCGCGGTGTGTCGGCGTGACAGCTGGAATGATATTGCGCCAGAGATAACTGGATGTGGGATTGCCATGCAGGAACAACACGGGGTCACCCGAGCCTTCATCCACATAGGCCAATTCATGACCCGATATTTTCATGCGTTTCTTTGTGTATGGAAAGTCCGCACGTTCACCTGCCTGCAATGAAAGTGGCAAGGTTGTCGCTGCCGCCATAACAGCAGATGAAATCATAAAACCCCTGCGATCCATCGGGTCACCTCCTTGATTGACTGCAACCAAGGTAGGTGTTCATTTTTCGAATACATAGTGCCAAAAGTGGGACGGGGTGGTGCGTTTTTAATCCGCAGTCGCATGCGCGACTTTCACTGCTGCAGGATTATCAGTCTGGCAGACAATGCGACATGGGTATTGGATACAGGAGGAAGTGATTGTCCTGCTTCGAGCGGCGTAAGGTCCTGACTCCGGTATCACACTGGTTGAAGGACAAATCATCCTCCAGAGAGATCAACAAGCGGGCTTTCTCGCGGCCCTTGATCACAAACGAGCCACCGTCGCATTCAAAGCCGCATTTCAGGTCCTGACCGGACGGCTCGCAAATAGCATGCTCTTGCCACCCTTTGTCCTGACCACGCAACCAGACATCAAGACGCAGCGCGAGACGAGGTGTGTCCGGGTATGGTTGAAAGGAGCTCTCCATACCCAGGAGTTCTTGTTTGGACGGGAAGTGGCTGATCGCCATTTCAATAACCTGCTGCTTTGCTTGGTCTCTTAAATGCTCACCGGAATAGGAGCGGCCGTAGCAGGAGTTGGTGCTGAAAAAGTAGTTTTCCAAAGGTGCTACATCTTGGCCGAATGCGGGCTGGACAAAAACAAATGCGCCAAGAAGGAGCGCCAAAAAAGTATCTTTCATCGTCAACTCCGGAAATTTATTCGAATGTCTGAAATCTGGCGAGATCAACCGGAATGGCTCGGCGCCAGTCCGGTTGACTTCTAGTCGCGGTAATAAACACCGTAAGGTCCATTGGATGCAGCCTAACCTGAGGTCGGAGAACAAATCCAGATCTGCTGTGTCTACATTTTTACCGGGCCTGAAAAAGGAGATTAGAATTTGAAAATTCGTAGTGATAGATTCTGCAAAATTACTCATAATTGAGTAAATCTTTGTATTAACTAAGTACATTAATAATTATGTCCATTGATTTAAAAACAAATATCCATGTAAGAAATGTCAATACCAAAATTTATTTCTGTTTGATTCCGATAATTACATCTGATTGTCTGGTTTTTATGTCCAGATTCATAATTTATTGAGGGCGCCCGGACACCATAGCGCTCGACCTGCGACAGGTAAAAAAAGCAGGTCGATACGTCCATGCTGAGTGCTGAGGAAACGGGGCCTTATGCTCGCAACTCTCAAACTGAGACTGCAAGAAGCGCTAAATCGCGTATTTGTGCGCTCGACCCTTTATGCCTTTTTTGGGTTGTCGGTGTTTTCGCTCACGCTCATCGGTATGAACTACTACAAGCTTTCCAGCCAGACAATCGACCGGTTGACCAATGATGCCCGTGGAAAAGCGTCTCTTGTCACCAACATAGCTGCCCGGGAAATCAAGAACAAAAATTATGGTGAAGTCGAGAGACTGTTGAACGCGCTTGTGCAGGAAAGCCATGTTATTGCGGCAAAGGCGTATGGCCGGTTCGGTCAGGAGTTTGCCAGCGACTACCTTTCGGCAGTCCCTTCCAGTGAAGTGCAGTTTAGTGAAATCGCTTTGAATGCGGCTCAGGATCGCAAATCCCAGTTCTCGGAAAACAGCCAGATGCTTGAGTACACGCTCCCGGCGTTTCGAGGGGGCGAGGCTGTCGGCAGCGTATCAATCCGAATGTCGAAGGAGGAAATTGCGGGCTTTCAGCGCGATGCCCTTTGGCAGGCCGCGATTCTGCTCGGTGTGCTCATTCTCGCATTTGTGCCGGTGCTGGGCTGGCTTATGTACCGGGCAACTGCAGGCGTCAGCCAAGTTACTCAAGCTGCAAACGAGGCTGCCGAAGGTTTTCTGGACTGTGATCTGAAAACAAATGCGCCTGGCGAAGTCGGCGAACTGCAGACAGCTTTCCGAAGGATGATGGTCAAGCTTCGCGAAAATATGGTCAGTATTGAACGTCTCGCATACACGGACCGAATTACCAATCTGCCAAATCGGGCGCAGCTCGACAAGCAGGCGCTTACCCTAATCGATATGAACCCGAAGGCCTGTGGTGCGGTCATCTACATCGGTCTGGACCGCTTCAAGATGATCAATGAGCTCCACGGACATGCTGTTGGTGATCAGCTTCTCGGACATCTTTCCAGTCGGCTGGTCCGCCTTGTCGATGAACTAGGTCATCCGCATACTCAAAAGCCACCAACTGTTGCGCGGTTCTCCGGCGATGAATTTGTTGCTATATTGCCTGGCCTGACGGACAAAAAGCTGTTGCACGAGTTATCCGAGACAGTTTTGAAGCTCTTGAGCAAACCGGTTCGGGTTGGGCCGATGTCTTTGTCTGTTTCTGCTAGTGCCGGAGTGGTCACTTATCCGGAACATGGCAAAGGATCAGAGGAGGTGATGCGGAATGCCAACCTTGCAATGTTTGAGGCAAAAACCTCTGGTCGTAGCCGGTTTGTCGCGTTCAACGAGCGCATCCGTGAACAGGTAACCGAACGGGAAAAGATTGCGGATCGGCTCCATCAGGCAGTCGAAGACGAAGCACTTGTTGTTCACTATCAGCCGAAAATTGACCTCCGAACCGGTAATATCGTCGGATCTGAAGCCTTGCTGCGCTGGACGGATGAAGAACTTGGGTTCGTCTCCCCGGTAAAATTCATACCGGTTGCCGAAGAACGCGGATTGATTGTACCGATTGGAGAGTTCGTGTTGAAAACCGCGTTGGAGGACATGAAAGCCCTTCACCAAGCTGATGTAGGTGTATCGGTTGCCGTAAATGTTGCACCGGTCCAACTTCAAAACGCCGGGTTTACCGACAAAACGCTCGGCATTATTGGCGAGAGCGGGTTTCAAACTGAAAAACTGGAGTTGGAAATCACTGAGTCCAGCCTGATGGACTATTCTGAATTCCTGCTGGATCAAATCAGACCTATTCAGAGGGAAGGCGTTAAATTTGCAATTGACGACTTTGGAACCGGATATTCATCGCTTCACAGCCTGGCGAACATGCCGTTCGACACCCTGAAGATCGATCGGTCCTTCATTATGGATATTGCTAGCTGCGAGGATCGCCGGGCAATTGTCGAGTTGATCCTGATGATGGCGCGGCAGCTCAAGATGGACACTGTATCTGAGGGTATCGAAACAGACCTCCAAAGGGATTTTATCAATCTTTGGGGTGGGACGCTGGGCCAAGGTTTCCTATGGAGCCCGGCGGTTCCGATTGCTGAGTTTTCAGAGATGGTTCAAGCGTCGCAGAACCCAACCATTGATACAACTACGGCAAAAATGGCCGGTTGACGGTATCCACGACCTGTCTCCCAGGACTTCTTCACAACCAACAGTGATTTCCATTCTTGGCTACCTTGGAGCTGCTCTTGTTCCACCATGCGTAATTACGCCTGATTGGGCGAAAATGAGCTTGCAGTTTTTCTATAAACCCGGCAAATCTAGACGATGTGATGGTTCCGCTTGAGCAAACGTGATGGCGGATGAAATGGGAACACGGTGAGGCGTACCCAAAAGGGACCGATACCGTGGCTGCCCCCGCAACTGTAAGCGGCGAGCAATGCCCTTCTTGCCACTGGTTCATCAGAACCGGGAAGGCTGGGACGAGCGAAGACCCGCAAGCCAGGAAACCTGCCATCCATGGGGCTCATGAAGCCCGATCAATCGATCTGCACGCGCACGGAGGGTGCGCAAAGGAGAAAGAATATGCACGTAGAACCAGGCATCGTTGATGGTGCTAAAATCGTCCTTAGCTACGGTACAGCCGCTGCTTCCTTTGGCCTAATGGGCAAAATGGCGCTGGATACAGTCCGTAAAAGCGGCGTAGCAAGCCTTGCCATTCGCTCGGCAATCACCACGCTTTTGGTGGTCTGCTTCTTTGAAATTCTGCCGCACTATCCCGTCGGTGTGTCTGAGGTTCACTTTATCCTCGGTTCAACCCTGTTCTTGATGTTCGGCGCAGGCCCGGCTGCCATTGGTCTTGCTGCAGGTCTGGCACTTCAGGGGTTCCTGGTCGCGCCATTCGATCTGCCGCAATATGGTGTGAACGTCACGACTTTGATCGTACCGCTTTGGGCTGTTGGTCTTCTGGCAAACAAGATCATCCCGGAAAAAACCGCTTATGTGGATGTCTCCTATAAACAGGCTTTGGCGCTCTCAACCACGTACCAGGGCGGAATTGTCGCCTGGGTCGCGTTCTGGGCGTTCTACGGTCAGGGTTTCGGCGCTGAAAGCGTCGCATCCGTGACCACATTTGGTGCAGCTTACATGCTGGTCGTGCTTGGCGAGCCGCTTGTAGATCTGGCTGTTCTGGCAGGTGCGAAGACTCTGGCGCCTTTCACCAAGACACTGGCTTTCAACAGTCGCTTGCATGAAGCTGCTGCTTAAGCATGTAGAGTTTGTTCCCCTAAATTCGAAAAGGCGGTCTTCGGGCCGCCTTTTTTTGTTTGTCATAGAGCGTGTTTTCCAACGATGTATTGTAGGATTTTGACGTCCAGGAAATCAGGCGCACCGGGTCCCAGCGCGCCTGTCTGGCAACTGGTTAAAGGTCCTTGGCGGGGGTGGTGCGGATCGTCTTCCAGTTGGTGGCGGCCTTGGAAATCGTTCCGGCTTCATCCTTTTGGAATTCGCGGAAGATCTCTTCGTTCAGGAATAGATAGAGTTTGTCTTCAACGACGGCCGCGAATTGCGGATCGCCATCAAACTTCTTGCCTACGGAAACACCGAAGGTACAGAATCCGCCGTTTTGCGGCAGGTAGCTGGCAGGATTTGCCGAGAATTTGTCCATTGTGTCTTTGGACGAGAAATAATAGGCAACACCGTCATGAACGGCGGTGTGTTTGGCTGTGCCGTCAATCCGATTGCCAAGGTTGACGAATGTTACGGGATCGACACCGTGAATACCGAGCGGAGCACCAGCTGCTGTCAGACCGCTGGATGTATTGTATTCGTCGGCGGCAAATGCTGGGGTGGAAAAAGTGGCAACGCCAAGCAGTGTTGCTGCAACAAGCGTATTTAACATGGTCATGTAATTCTCCTATTACGGATTAGTTTTAATGGAGCAGGATCATTGTCCCGCTGTAGTTACTCTGCGTCCGAAGTGTCGATTTCTCCATGCTTGAAAGTCCATGATGACTTGCAGATCGTCCGGATGAGTGCATCATGAAAAACACCGGCCAAAGGGCCGGTGTTTTGCGAAAAAGCGATTTTCAATTGCTCTGTAGTTTCGTGCGATTATGCCGTTCGTGTTTGTGCGTCTTCGGGTTTGTGAAGGGTCACAACCGTTAGAACCGCCAGCGCGTTGATGATGTAATAGGCGAAATCGGTGCCCTTAAACCCAAGGGCAAAGGGCGCTGCAAGGAAAACGACACCAACGGCGAAATCTACTAGCAAATGAAGCGAATACGGTATCACCGGGATGATGCCGGTTTCATGATCCGTCAGAATAGTCAGGATTAATGCGGCTATGCCTGTCGTAACAGACAGCCAGAACGCAAGCGGATTCGACTGGCCAAGATTTAACAACATTGGCAAGGCAATCAAGGCCAACGCGACCGGATAATCCAGATAGGCATGGATGGTTTTGGTGACAAAACGTGGGTTCATATCGAATTTCCTCATCTATGGTTTGAGAAGGCGGCTGCCTGTCCAAAGTCAAGATGTTCGCTCGATGTCGTTCTATCCATGCACGTTTGTCCTCGATACTTGATCAATCGTCCGCCAGGCTTGCGGTAACGGCTTAAGGGCGCAAATATCCGGCAGAACAAGTTTTGAGACAGGCTAAATCATGAAACACGATGCCCTCAGCCAGATCCTGGATGCACTGAAGCTGCGTGGATCGATCTATTTTCACACCAACTTTTGCAAGCCCTGGGCCGTCCAGGTTCCCGCTTTTGGCAATGTGGCGCGTTTCCACATGGCAATGAGGGGATCATGCTGGTTGTCGGTTGAAGGGCTTTCCGATCCAATCTATCTGGCGGCGGGAGATCTTGCCGTCATTCCACATGGATCAGGTCATGTCTTGAGTGACGAGCTTGGCCGTGAACCAACGATGGTCGATGAGGTTGTTCAACAATCTGGTTACAGCGGCGAGGGCGCGCTCTATTATGGCGGGCCGGATGAAAATCAAAGTTGCAAGCTGTTCTGCGGTCATTTTGAATTTGAAGAGGGATCAGTTCATCCCGTACTCGATGCTCTGCCACGCGTGATACATGTTCCCAACACCGATACTTTGAATGCGCACTGGCTGGAAGCAGTAATGCGGTTTGTGGCCAGTGAAGTACAGGCGGTCATGCCCGGATCTGATGCCATCATTCACCGGCTCACCGAAATCATATTTATTCAGGTCGTGCGCACATTTGTCGACCAAGAAGGCGACAAGGCAGGATGTCTTGCGGCCGTTCTCAATCCGAACCTTGGGCGGTGCATGTCGCAAGTACATTTGTCACCAGAGAAAGCCTGGACAGTGGAAACTCTCGCGCGCGAAGCCGGAATGTCCCGAACTGTTTTTGCGGAGCGATTTGCAAGCCTGGTTGGCATGACACCGCTTGCCTATGTCACTCATTGGCGGATGGAGCGGGCACGCCGGGAGATCCGGGACACCGACTTGCCACTGATCGATATTGCGGAGCGAATTGGATATAACTCGGAAGCAGCGTTCAATCGCGCCTTCAAACGCCAATTCGACAAAACACCGGGGCAATTGAGGCGAATGCCGCTGGATGCGTCCTCGCTCTAGCAAGGAAAAAAGTCGCTTCAAACAAAAACGGCAGTGCTGATCGCACTGCCGCTTCTTCATGTCTTCTGCAGACTATTCGTCAAGCAGCCCGAACGCTGCTCAGGAAGTTGGCGACGGTCTCTTTGAGACTTTGGGCCTGACTGGAGACGTTTTGCGAGACGTTCAGCACTTCGGAGGCCGATGCGTTGGTCTCGTTGGTTGCTTCCATGACAGACCCGACCGTTGCGCCCATGTCTTGCGTGCAGGTGGCAGCTTTTTGAACATTGGAGCTGATCTCGTTGGTGGCGCCACCCTGTTCGGATATGGCCGCCGCTATGATAGCTGTAAACTTGTTCACTTCTTCCATGGTGGAGGAAATATCCTCAATCGATCCGACCGCTTCACGTGTGGACGACTGGATTCCAGTAATCTGAGTTCCGATTTCCTCGGTTGCCTTCGCTGTCTGGGTAGCGAGTTCCTTCACCTCGGAGGCCACGACCGCAAAACCTCTTCCTTGTTCTCCTGCGCGAGCCGCTTCAATTGTAGCGTTCAGCGCGAGAAGGTTGGTCTGCTCGGCAATGTCCTGAATGAGGTTGACAACCTCTCCAATTTTCTGGGCTGCAACATCCAGGCTGGCGACCCGGTCATTGGACACTTTTGCAGCTTCGGTCGCGGTTGCGACAACGGAAGTTGTCTGCTCGACCTGACGCCCGATTTCACTGATGGATGCGGACAATTCTTCAGCAGCCGATGCAACAGTCTGGACGCTATGTTGTGCTTCATCCGAGGTATGAACAACTGAATCGATCTTGCTGGAGGTCTCGCTGGAAATCGTGTTCAGCACACCTGCGGTTTCCACCATTTTTGCCGTGTCTGTTTCAACATTTGAAAGGGCACGTTCGACTTCAGCATCGAAGCTTGAGATGAGGTTTTCAATAGTATTCTGACGGTCCCGTTCCGCTTCGCGGCTGTGTTCGGTTTCGCTTTGCAGGGATTTACGTTCTCTGGCGTTGCCGACAAGAACTTCCAAAGCGCGCGCCATGACACCAATTTCGTCACCGCGGCCAAGAGCCGGAACTTCGATATCTGTGTGATCTTCGGCAAGGTCCCTCATGCGATTGCTCATCACACCGAGCGGCCCAGTGACAGACCTTGCCGCCAGGAAAATAGCCAGGATAAGAATCAGCATTCCACCGACGGTCAGAGCAATGATCCATGTGGATAGGTTTGTGCCGGCCTCGAGCTGACTGTCGATAACCGAGTTCACTTCGAGCACGCCACGGACGTCGCCGAGTTGCCAGTCCATCTTTGGTGAAGTGGCTATTGAGTTGTGACAGTTGACACAACCTTCAGCGACCATTTTGTCGGCAATGGCGACACGAACAACACGTTTTCCCTCAATTTCGAGTTCGCGAGAATAGGTTGCGTCTGGATTCTTCGATAGATGATCCCAGGCTTCTTGCTGAAAATTGTCGAGTTTTCGGTCTGCGCGGTTCGGAAACGGATACTGACTGTAGAGGTTCATTGTCGTATCGGCTTTTGACAGAAGCGCGCTCACATCATGAATGAAAGTTGCTGGAAGCGGAATGCTGCCTTCTTCCGTCTTGTGACTGACTGAGGGCTGTAGATTGCCGTCAGCAAGAACTTTGTTGATGACGTTCTTTGTATAGTAGCCACGAATTGTCTTGAACTGGTTGGCTGTCTGTACTGCGTTGTCGACGACACCGGCGCGTACATTTCGTTCGATTGCCTGAGGCAGCAAGAAGGTGAACAAGGCAATTGCCAGAACCGCGATAACAGCGACAGGTAGAATGAATTTACCGGTAATGTTCAGCCTAGTGCCAAATGATAGCATGCTCATGGTTTTGCTCACTTCGAAAGAAACGTTGTCGCGGTTGTTGACTTGCGCGCAATCTTCCGAATTTCGCTTAATATTCAGTTGAGAATTCCAATGGTATTTGGAATATGCATTGTAAAATGTTGATGTTACGTAAAAAACCGTAGGCATTCTCGACAGTTTAGCAGGCTGTTTTATGTATTAAGTCGGCTGAATCAGTTCATTCTTCGTCGTGTTGAGAGTATTAGGCTGACAAAATGTCGCAGTTTGCTATTTCAACCCGTTGAAGAGAGGGTGTTGATCAAAAAAATCCTGGAAGTAACTTAAAATATATTGAAATGGTTGTTGTGATGGTGCGGCGTAGATACGTATAACTACAAATAGAAAAAGGCGACCAGGTGGTCGCCTTTTTGCTGTTGAGGATTTTGATGAGTTCAGCCAATGATACCGTTCAGCTTTGCGCCTTGGCGGATCACATCACCGGTTTTTGTCTACTCGTTGTGACAAAAACTGTTGGTCTGATGCCTCGCAAAACCCAGTTCACTCATCACCGGACTGTAAAGTTTCAAACAGCGTTGCACCAAGTTCAGACATGATTGCGTCGCGCCCTGCAATGTTCGTCCGATCCTTCAGTTTCATATAGATTGTGATGTATACAGGAGCGCGGTCTGGCGGGAACACTGTCGCGATGACAGCGCGTTTCCTGTCTCTGTCGGCTCCGGTTCGATCACCAATTTCCCAACCTTGCGGCAAGTGTGGTCTGAGAATGTTTTTCCCGGTAACATTCGCTTTCATCCAATCTATCATCTGAATTTTTGAAGCGTCGGATAGGAGGTCTCCCTCTGTCAGGAGGCGAAGGCTGTTCAGAGCGGCATTCGGTGACGTTGTATCCCGAACTTCGCCATCGGTGACGACATTCATTTCTGGCTCTTGCCGATCTAGTCTGGTTGTTGTGTCGCCTGTTTCTCTCAGGAAGGTTGTTAGAGCAGATGGTCCCCCCAACGCGTCGAGCACAAAATTGGCAGCTGTGTTGTCGCTATAGATCATTGTAGCTTCACAAAAATCGTGGAGACTAAGTCCGTAGCTGCCAATGTGCTTCTTGGTGACAGGTGACCATGGAACCAGATCAGTTTCTTGGATGGGGTATCGTTCCTCTAGGTCAATTTTACCTAAGTCGGCTTTGTACAACAGTGCGCCACACGCAAATGCCTTGAAGGTGCTGTTGAGAGCGAAGCGTTCAGTTCCGCGGTACTCGAACTTTTCCTGTGTTTCTGTGTCGAGCACAGCAACGCCAATAAGACTGTTCTCCCGAGCTTCGATCTCCTGCAGCTTGTTCAGGATCACATTGGGCTCGAGAGCATGAGCGGAAAAGGGGATAGCGTTTGTCGAGGTGACAAATGTGGCCATGGCAACTACCAGACACCTCAGACGTCGTATGATCCAAGTGATCATCTTTGATCTCCATTGAAAGACTTTGGAACCGGAAACAGTTAGTTCGTTGGCCACCCGAACCACTGCTTCCGGATGCACAAAGTATCGTGCGGCCGCCATGCCTTAGACAAATAGTTATTTATACTCTTAGCCATGAGGAAAACTTGGCCTTGGAGGGCTGCATGGATGTCTCGCAACTCCCACTCAACGCCCTGCGGGCTTTTGAAGCGTCTGCTCGCCTGAACAGTTTTACCCGTGCGGGCCTTGAGCTCCATGTTTCTCAAACGGCTGTCAGTCACCAGATAAAGACACTGGAAGAATTGCTCGGTGTCATGTTGTTCAAGCGGTTGCCGCGCGGTGTGACTTTGACTGATGAAGGCGAAACTCTGTTGCCGGTCCTGACCGACGCCTTTCGGCGTATGAGCAGGATGTTGACACATTTCAAGAATGGAAATTACAGGGAAATCCTGACGGTTGGAGTCGTGAGCACATTTGCCCTTGGGTGGTTCCTGCCTTTACTCGACCAGTTTCGGACGGCGCATCCCGAGATCGAAGTGCGGTTGAAGACTAACAATAACAAGGCAGATTTTCTGGGCGATGGCCTTGATTGTTTCATCCGTTTTGGCGATGGGGCCTGGCATGGTGCTGCAGCAGAAAATATCCTAACACCCCGGTTCTCACCGATTTGCGCGCGCGAAACTGCTAAAAGGATACGAGTAGTCGAGGATTTGTATGAGCAACCGCTATTGCGGTCCTACCGGCGCGATGAATGGCCAGTCTGGTTCCGTGCCGCGGGGCTGGAGCCGCCGCGTTTGGGTGGTTTCATGTTTGATACATCCCACGCCCTTGTGGAAGCTGCAGCGATGGGCGTTGGCGTGGCTCTGATCCCTGTCGAAATGTTCAGGTCATCCCTGTCTTCAGGCCGAGTTGTACAGCCCTTTGAGAGCACAATTGATCTGGGCAGCTACTGGCTGACTTGGTTAAATTCCCGGCAGGAAACGCTTGCTATGAAGATGTTTCGCACATGGATTGTTCAGTCCAGTGAGGCGAAAAAAGGGGCGACTGACTAGCCGCCCCTCGATAGTTCAGAGTAATGCAGGTCAGTTGATGATGCTGTTCAGCGTTGTGCTCGGGCGCATCACTGCATCGACCTTTTCTTGCGGGGCGTGGTAGTAGCCGCCGGTATCAGCTGCTGCGCCCTGAACGTCATTGAGTTCACCAACGATCTTGTCTTCGTTGGACGCCAATGCTTCTGCGAGCGGCGCGAAATGGGCCTTCAGGTCGGCATCCTTGTCCTGAGCGGCCAGTCCTTGAGCCCAGTAAAGCGCAATGTAGAAATGACTGCCCCTGTTGTCGAGCCCGCCGACCTTACGGGCCGGTGACTTGTCGTTATCGAGCAATCCTTCAATGGCACTGTCCAAAGCTTCCGCCAGAACGGCTGCCTTGGCATTGTCCTTGAGGTTGGCCAAGTGCTCCAGAGAGGCTCCAAGGGCGCAGAATTCGCCAAGAGAATCCCAACGAAGGTAGTTTTCTTCCTGCAGCTGCTGAACATGTTTCGGCGCAGATCCACCAGCGCCGGTCTCGAACAAGCCGCCGCCGTTCATCAGCGGAACGATAGACAACATCTTCGCGGATGTACCAACTTCCAGGATCGGGTACAGATCGGTCAGGTAATCCCGCAGCACGTTGCCGGTGATGGAGATGGTGTCTTCGCCGCGAGCAATCCGCGCAGTGGTATATTTGGCAGCTTCCGTCGGTGCCATTACCTGGAGGTCGAGACCTGAGGTGTCGTGATCCGGAAGGTAAGCTTCAACTTTCTTAAGAAGTTCAGCATCATGAGCACGGGTCTTGTCGAGCCAGAAAATGCCCGGCATGCCGGATAGGCGCGACCGTGAAACACCAAGCTTGACCCAATCGCGGATCGGAGCGTCCTTGGTTTTACATGCACGCCAGATGTCGCCATCTTCAACGGAGTGCTCAATCAGCGTATTGCCAGCAGCATCAACGATGCGAATGGAACCGTCAGCCGGAGCCTTGAATGTTTGCGGATGGGAACCGTATTCCTCAGCTTTTTGAGCCATCAAGCCAACATTTGGCACGGTGCCCATTTTTGCAGGATCAAGTGCGCCGTTTTCGCGGCAGTGGTCGATGACTGCGGAGTAGACACCTGCATAGGAGCTGTCCGGGATCACACACTTGGTGTCGCCTTCATTGCCGTCCGGGCCCCAGCCTTTGCCGCCAGCGCGGATCAGGGCAGGCATGGATGCATCAATGATGACGTCCGAAGACACATGCAGATTGGTGATGCCCTTGTCGGAATTCACCATGTACATCGCCGGGCCGTTGTCGAGCGCAGCCTTGATGTCTGCCTGAATTTCAGAGGCTTTGTCTGATGGCAGGCTCGCAACCTTGGCATCCAGATCGCCAATGCCGAGATCAGGGTTGACGCCAAGTTCAGCAAATGTTGTCGCGTGCTTGTCGAAAACGCCTTTCAGGAATGTTTTGACACAATGACCAAAAATGATCGGGTCCGAGACCTTCATCATCGTGGCTTTCAAATGCAGCGAGAACAGAATGCCCTGATCTTTTGCGTCCTGGATTTCCTTCGCCAGGAAGGCAGACAGTGCCTTGACGCTTATGTAGGTGCCATCGATGACGTCACCGGCGTCCAGTGGCCAATCGGATTTCAGCGCGGTTACAGAACCATCCTTGCCGACAAATTCGATCTTTGCTGTTCCAGCCGAATTTGCAGCAACCGTGACTGATTTTTCATTGGACCGAAAATCGTTTTCACCCATGGTGGCGACGTGGGTCTTTGAAGAGGTCGCCCATTTGCCCATCCGGTGCGGGTTCTTCTTGGCGTATTCCTTGACAGCTTTCGGTGCGCGGCGATCAGAATTGCCTTCGCGCAGCACCGGGTTCACGGCAGAACCCTTGATAGCGTCATATTTGGCTTTGACGGACTTGTCTTCGTCTGACTCTGCAGAAGCCGGGTAATCCGGCAGTTTATAACCTTGGCCCTGCAGCTCCTTGATGGCCGCGTTGAGCTGTGGCTGGGAGGCGGAAATGTTCGGCAGCTTGATAACATTGGCATCAGGCTGTTTCACCATCTGGCCAAGTTCTGCCAAATCATCTGATTGTTTCTGCGCATCGCTCAGATACTCAGGAAAGCTTGCCAGGATACGCGCGGCGAGAGAAATGTCTTTTGTGCCGATAGTCAGGTTTGCAGCTTTGGCAAAGGAGCGGATGATAGGCAGGAACGAGGCGCTCGCCAATTCCGGCGCTTCGTCGACCTTGGTGTAGATGATATCGGCCATGACTCTCACATTTCCTAGCGTTTGATATGTGGTCGGCCGGGAGCAAAAAGAACTGCCCGGACGGATTTCGCAATGCGTATACAATTGTACGCAATCAATTGCCAGCCCTGCGAAAGGTGCAGGCACTTGCTGTCGACGAAGTTCTAGCAAAGACCGGCGAAAAGTCCATTATTAGGATGGTGACGAAAGGTTCCTGAATCACATCCCAAATGAGTTCCACAGCCCACAAGGTTTTGAATTCCAAAAGCTCAACTAGATTGAATTTTATCGATCGAATAAGAATATCCGTAAAACTGCCAATCTATAAGTCTTCATTGAAGCTGGGACTTATCAGGGCAAACAATGATGTTAAAAACAGGATATCAGGACCAACGTGTCTCCGGTGAAACGGAGCGCGCGCGCCAGAGTTTTGATGTTTCTGCACATCCCGAGGACTGCACGAGACATGAATCTTCTCAACTAACGTATTTTCCAGCCGATGATATGGCTGAAATCGTAAAGAGCAGTTTTGTAAACGGCCGTCTGAGCCTGGCGGATCTTGAAGCCTTGAACAGTGTGATAGACGAAGCACTGTTAAAGCGCGAAAGACAACAGGGCCGATCAATCTCTTCACCAACACCTGAACCGGTTCACTGGACACAGGTGAGTGTTGTAAAATCTCTTCTGGCTACAATGCTCGCTATGTTTGCTGTCGCGTCCTGGATTGCTGCCGCAAATTTCGTTTGAGTTTTTTGCCTTTTTTGATTGATTTCGTCGCTGTTCAGTCTGTCACCCCGGAGAAAGTGATTGATTTAGCTGACGTTGCCAAAGGCTAGGCAGTGCATTTCGAACTGCTGGGTTTCAACAAAAACATGGCGGTAAGTCCACTCCTTAGAAGGTTTTGGGGTTTGCTGATCTCCTGCCATAGCGAGAAAACTCAGGTCTCGAACTTTGCATTTTACCCAGAAACCGCTAAATCCCGCTTCCATGAGCAAAAACGCAAATATCAGAGACGAAGCACGCGCAATAACAGCAAAGCCGCCAGTAGTTGTTCTGTGTGAGCCACAGTTGGGCGAGAATATCGGCACGGCGGCCCGTGCTATGGCAAATTTCGGTCTGGTGGATCTGAGAATTGTCAATCCACGTGATGGTTGGCCAAGTGAAAAAGCCCGGTCGGCTGCCAGTCGCGCTGATCATGTGATTGACAAGGTGCAGGTGTTCGACAGCGTCGAAGCTGCTGTCGCCGATTTGCAATTCGTTTTTGCAACCACAGCAAGGTCACGGGAAGTTCCGAAGCCAGTTCGAGGCCCTGATGAGGCAGCAAGGAAAGCTGTTGAGCTCGGTAGCAACGACCATACAGTCGGATATCTCTTCGGGCGCGAACGTTGGGGCCTCAACAACGAGGAAATTGCACTGGCGGACGAAATAGTCACTCTGCCGGTGGATCCGGACTTTGCCTCGCTGAACATTGCTCAGGCAGTACTGGTTTGCGCTTATGAGTGGCGCAACACTGCCGTCTCCGGCGCATTGCCGTTTTTGTTGGACAAAGAGGAACATCCACCTGCCAAGAAAGACGATATTGTCCGGTTTTTCGAACATCTTGAAAGTGCCTTGGATAACGCCACTTTTTTCCGCCCGCCGGAGCGGCGGCCGCACATGGTTCGAACTCTGCGCAACATTTTTCAAAAAGCGGAACTGACTGATCAGGAAGTCAGGGCATTGCGTGGTGTGATAGCGTCCCTGGAAAAGCGCGAATCGCGCCCTCGCAAGGCACGTGACAATGAGGCCGATGAAAAGTGAAGCATCCTGAGAGCAATGACAGGCCAGTCCTGATCTTCGATTCTGGTCTGGGCGGTCTCTCGGTTCTGCGCGAAGCGCGGTATTTGTTGCCATATGAGCAATTGCTGTACATTGCTGACGATGCGGCGTTTCCAATTGGCCGATGGCCTGAAAAGGACCTGAAAACGCGGTTGCTTTCCTTGTTTGAGCAGTTGATTTCAAACCATGATCCCAAAGCTGTCGTGATCGCCTGCAACACCGCATTCACGCTCATCGGTGAGGAACTTCGTGCAGCTCACCCGGGTGTCCCGTTTGTCGGAACTGTTCCCGCTATAAAACCGGCGGCAGAGCAGACACGGTCGGGGCTTGTTTCGGTTCTTGCAACACCTGGCACTGTTCGCCGCGCCTATACACAATCGTTGATCGAGAGTTTTGCCGGTAGATGCCACGTTCGCCTTGTTGGCTCAGACAATCTTGCCGAATATGCAGAAAAGCATCTTCGCGGTGAGGTGGTAACGGACGAAGATCTGCTGACCGAGATCTCTCAATGTTTCCTGGAACAGGATGGCAGGCGCACGGATATTATTGTACTTGCCTGTACGCATTACCCGTTTCTGGCCAACAGGTTCCGCAAAATTGCTCCCTGGCCGGTCGACTGGCTGGATCCAGCAGAAGCCATCGCGCGTCAATTGGTTCGTGTTCTGGGAAAGCAGGTAGCCAGTGCCTCATCTGCAAAGGCAGACCGCGCGGTATTTACATCCAATCCGAACAGCCCTGCCCTGGGACGACTGCTTGCCGGATTTGGCCTGGTGCTTGAAATTAGCTAACTTCAAGCCGCATGCGATTTGACGACCAGACCGTCATCAGATCTTTTTGCATCCCGTTTCATTTCCATGATTTTGCCATTGAGTTCATCCGGGTGCAACGTGACACCTTTGGGCAAGGTCAGGATGGATATCGAGCATTGCAGAAGCGGGAACTGCCGGACAGTACCAAACCGGTCTTGTGCTTCGATGAAGCCTTGCTCTCTGTGCGATGCGTCATAGAAACTCTCGACATCAATGCGAAATGCGCGTTTAAGCGCGAGCATAAGTGCGGCAACTTCAGTCTGGTCCTCGGTGAGGAAACCAGCAAAAAAGTCATCACCTCCAATATGACCGTGGAAGGTGCCCGTACCGGATATATGCCGTTGCAACAACTCACTGAACAGAATGATTGCCCGATCACCTTGCCGGTAGCCATAGGTGTCATTGAAGGGTTTGAAATTATCAAAATCGAAATAACACAGGTGCCGATCCTGTGTACCCTTGCGGGCCGCATCACTGATAAAGCGGCTGACGGCACCATTGCCCGGAAGACCGGTGAGGGGGTTCTGGTCCTGTGCTTCCTGCAAGCGTTTTTCATGGATAATTTTCAGAAGCGATGTCGCTGACAGAAATCCGGCGTACCGGAAATTCTCCGTGATGATGATGCCATCTGAATTGATCGAAGAGGCAAAGGTCACCAGAAGCATGTCGGCATTGGAATCGATATCGGCTATCGGGCAGGCGCGGACAAATGATCGAAGCGGAAAATTGAGCGCCGCCTTGGCATCTTCATCATCAGGACCGCCTGCATAAAGGTATGCTTTGAGATCCCGCTCATGGATAATACCGCGAGGTTCACTGTTGGCATCAAGTACCGGGATAATGCTGGCATCCTGATTTTGAACAAACAGAGCGAGCAGCTCGTTCATTGATGAATCGTAGAGTACTGTTGGCAGATCGAGCAATTCGTTGCGAATTCGCTCCTGTTCTTCCTTTTGTTTTCCGCCGATACCCGGTGCGCGGACATGATCATAAAACAGCTTTGCAGCAGAGGGTTTTTCAAACGGTCTGGCAACAAAATACCCTTGAATCAGATCGCATCCCGCATCGCGGCAGGCCTTGTATTCTCTTTCGGTTTCAACACCTTCCGCAATCACCCTGGCACCCAGAACATGTGCAAGGTTGGCAACAGTCGTGACAAACAGTTTGCGGCGCGGGTCGCTATCTATTCCGTTCAGGAAAAACCGGTCGATCTTCACGTAATCCGGTGACATGTCGTGAAGCAGGCGCAATTCGGAAGATCCGCGGCCGAAATCATCCAGAGCGATCATGAAGCCGGTCTGGCGCAAATCATTTATGGCGTGGTGACTTAGATCGTTGAAGGTTTGCTGGTGGCGCTCGGAGAATTCCAGACACACCTGACTTTTCTTAAAACCAAGCTCGGACAGAATTGGTCCAAGTTCCATTCGCGGGTCTTTTTCCTGACCAAGATTCCGTCCGTCGAGTTTAAAATAGAGCTTGGTTCCCTCGGCAGTGCGCAGTTCCTTGAAGCGTGTCAGGGCCTTTCTGAGCATTTCAGCTTCGAGATCTGGCAGGAACCCGTGCCCATAAGCGTGTTCGATCAAATCATCTGGTGTCTCAGCCCCGACCCGGTTGCAATTGCGAACCTGTGCTTCGTATCCATAAACGACACCCGTACCGATATCGACGATAGGCTGCAGCGCATAATCCAGAACGTCCAGGATGCGGTCAAGAGAGTGCAAGATAGATCCCGGTCCTGCAGCATCGGTCAATGGATTTGATATTTGGGTCGCGGACATTCCTGTTCCTACTATCTACGTCCCGGCGCTCAAAAAAAGGGGTCGAGGGATACGGTGTAAAATACAAATTGCACTGTGATTATTTGCTATAGTTGTACAGCAGGTAGCATTGTGAAAAACCGCAATTAATATTTCCTGAATTTATACGTTATTTTCCGCATAAATTGCATGAAGGGATGATTTCCCGGTATTTGAGTGCCATGCATGTCGGATATTGCACGATTTTCGAAAGCGATTTAGCAGCAAGTGCCGGTATATATGTGCGGCAATCGGGTTTGGCGTTGACAATGCATGGCTCGCGATGTATTTCCGCGCAGTCTTGCGAGTAATAACTTGCTGGATCCACGCACCCGTGGGCATTCAGTCGGCGCCGTCTTACTGGGTCCCTGTCGATCCTGGTTTGGGAAAAATCCCGGAAAAGGATAAAGGAGGGCGCGTTTCCTTAAAGAAGAACAACGCGAATTTTAAAGGAAACCGCGATGTCAAAGCGCCACAGCGTTAAGTACAAAATCGACCGCCGGATGGGCGAAAACATCTGGGGTCGTCCGAAGAGCCCGGTCAACCGTCGTGAATACGGTCCTGGTCAGCACGGTCAACGCCGCAAAGGCAAGATGTCCGACTTCGGTGTTCAGCTCCGCGCAAAGCAGAAGTTGAAAGGCTATTACGGCAACATCACCGAGAAGCAGTTCCGTAAAGTTTACGGTGAAGCTTCCCGTTTGAAGGGTGATACTTCCGAGAACCTGATCGGTCTTCTGGAGCGTCGTCTCGATGCCATCATTTACCGTGCCAAGTTCGTACCGACCGTGTTTGCTGCTCGTCAGTTCATTAACCACGGCCACATCAAGGTCAACGGCAAGCGCGTAAACATTCCGAGCTACCAGCTGCGTCCAGGCGACGTTGTTGAAGTTCGCGAGAAATCCAAGCAACTTGCTCTGGTTCTGGAAGCCGTTCAGTCCGCTGAGCGTGATGTCCCGGATTATGTTGACGTGGACCACGCCAAGATGACTGCGACCTACTCCCGCATTCCGGCATTCTCTGATGTACCTTACCCGGTACAGATGGAACCGAACCTGGTGGTTGAGTTCTATTCGCGCTAATTAGCGCCGAATATGGTTTTGGAAAGGGCTGCCTCAGGGCGGCCCTTTTCTTTTTGTGCTTGTGGGCACATCGGTAGACAAGCTTCGTGATGCAATCCACATTCTAGAACTCGGTTGAGAAAGCTGCCTCATTTTTCTTTGGCAAAACAGGCAGCTTCAAAACCGAACGCTCTAGTTAGTCTGGCTTAAGACGCTTTTTTCAAAGCCTTTTTGGCTTTTTTCAACTTGCCTTCCTGCTTTGCCACTTTGGCCTTGCGGCTTTTGACTTCTTTTTTCAGGCTTTTGACGTTGGATTTCTTGGACATGGATTTGTCTCCATTTTGCGGTTTGGGGATTGAAGCACTTAGTCTGAACGTCGGTTTTTGCGAAGAAAGTCACGGATGAAGCCGCGGATTTCCCGGGCTGCACTCGTATCGAGTTCATCACAAAGATCGACAAACCGATCACGTTCCTCACCGTTGATGCGAATGACCAGTTGGCTGTCCTTTTTGGATTTCTTCGTTTTTTCCCGTTTTTCGCCCATATCAACCTCGCTTCATCAATGAGCTTAGCGCATAGTAAATAGATATGCAATGTATATACAAATATGACTGAACATGTTGAGAGCTACCTGTATTTTCCTTGGCCTTGTCCATGCAATCGGCTATGTCAGCGCAACTTCAAAACTCCGCACAGCCTTGGGCTCAAGCCATGAACGATATCATCACCAGCTCTGACATTGATGTCCCGGCATTGTTGCGCAATGCACCGTCCAGCGTCGAGTTCAAGAAGCTGCGCAAACGGCTTCTGCGGCAGGCGCGGGAAGCTATCAATGATTTTGGCATGCTGCCGGATGGAGCTGTGGAGGAAAACAAACCGAAATGGCTGGTTTGCCTATCCGGAGGCAAAGACAGTTACACATTGCTGGCTGTCCTGATCGAGTTGAAATGGCGCGGGCTGCTGCCGGTTGAATTGGTTGCCTGCAATCTGGATCAGGCGCAGCCGGGCTTTCCGACGGATATTCTGCCGAAATTCTTCGAAGACAACGGGATCGAGCATCTCATAGTGCGTCAGGATACGTATTCGATTGTTACCGAGAAAATCCCGGAACATAAAACCTATTGTTCGCTGTGTTCGCGTTTGCGTCGCGGACACTTGTATCGAATCGCCAGGGAGCAGGGCTGTGAAGCTGTTGTTCTTGGACACCACCGCGATGATATTCTGGAAACCTTCTTCATGAACCTGTTTCATGGCGGGCGATTGGCGTCGATGCCACCGAAGCTGATCAATGATGACGGAGATTTGCTGGTTCTGCGCCCACTGGCTTATGCGGCGGAAAACGATATCCAGAAGTATTCCAACGGCATGCAGTTCCCGATCATTCCGTGCAATCTGTGCGGTTCACAGGACGGCCTCCAGCGCGAAGAAGTCAAAAAGATGCTGCAGGGCTGGGAAAAGGCTTCACCGGGCCGCCTTGGTATTATGGCGCGGGCGCTGGGCAACACACGACCGTCGCATTTGCTGGACAAATCGCTCTATGACTTTGTCAATTTGCGGCCTGCAGACGCAAGTCCGAATTCTGACGATGCAGAACCTGAAGAGCCGTGTGGCGCAAGCCTTGCTATGACAGCGAAGTTGTTCGCGGCAGAATAATCTGCTTCGTTCCTGACCGTGAGTTGAGGCAGCCTCCGAGATTGTGAACATTGGCTGCTGGACAGAGCTGCTAACCGCTCTTACTTTTTCGCCATGACTCTTCAGCCCCAGCAAACTGCAAACGACTATCAGATCCTTGTTGAACCCTTGAACGGAGCGGTGGAGGCCTGGCGGGGCAATCAGTTGCTTGCCCGCTCAACCAAAGCCAAGGTGATGTATGAGACGCGGCTACCGCCGATCGTCTATTTTCCAGAAGAAGACATTGTTGCCGGGCTCGTTCCAACCACTGATCACAACACATTTTGCCCGTTCAAGGGAACGGCTTCTTACTGCCATGTTGAAACCGCGGCAGAGACACTGAACCACGCTGTGTGGAGTTATCCCAATGCCTTGCCAGAAGGCCAGGCGGTCAATGGCCACTTCGCGTTCATGCCCGGGGTGGCCACCCGCATCAATCACGGCGATGACCCGATTGAACCATTACCAAGCGGCAACATCACTGGTCCAATGGTGGATTGGTTGTTGCGGGAGGCCTGGGCCGCCAAGTCACCGGAAGAGTTAATCGGCGCCCTGGGCGATAAATTGGTCGAGGAAGGCATTGCAGTTTTCCGGATCAGTATTCTGATCTGGTCGCTTCATCCCATGATAGCCGGGCGCAATGTCATCTGGACCCGGGGAGGGAAAAGGGTTCAGAGTTTTGCGCCATCCCATGAAACTCTGGAGAGCGAAGCCTTTCGATTTAGCCCCTTGCAGCATGTTGCTGACGGGTTGGGCGGTATTCGCCAGAAACTTGATACCAATCCGGAAGAGTTCACTTTTGCCATCATGGACGATCTGAAAAGCCAGGGTGTAACGGATTACGTCGCAATGCCTCTGCCGTTCTCTGATGGACGGATCAATGTCATGACATTGGCATCTGACCATCCAAAGGGATTCACGACGGCCAATCTCGGTCTTGTGTTTGAGTGTTCCGCGTTGATCAGTCGACTTTTTGAAGTTTTTGCGCTGACATCAAACGCAACTTCCTTGCTTGAGACTTACCTTGGCAAACGCACCGGCGCGCGTGTGCTCGGTGGAAAAATCCGGCGCGGCGATGGCGATATCATCGATGCGGCAATTCTTTTTTGCGATCTGCGCCATTCGACACGACTGGAAACAGAACTCAGCCGTGCTCATTATGTCGAAGAGCTGAACCGCTTTTTTGAACTGACCACCGATATCATCAACGCGCATGATGGCGAGGTCCTGAAATTTATAGGCGACGCTGTGCTGGCGATTTTTCCGGCAAGTGGCGGACATCAGCCAGCATGCCGACAAGCAGTTGAAAGCGCGCAGGAAATCGTCCGGACATTGAGTGACACCTCCGAAGGGCAAACGCCCCTCGATTGCGCGATTGGCATTGCCTTTGGCGATGTGACCTATGGCAATGTCGGGTCAAAGGAGCGGCTTGATTTTACGGTAATTGGCAGTGCAGCAAATATAGCGGCACGGCTTGGTGATCACGGCAAACGCGCCGGGCATGCGATTGTTGCCTCACGTGATGTAGCCGAAGAATGCGAGTGCTCGATAAAAGCGCTCGGGCAGCTAACCCTTCACAATGTCAAAGAAGAGGTTGAGGCGTTTGCTGTTCCATCCGGCAGTTCAGGCAAGCTCGAAACCTGAAGCCCTACACGTCATTGATCAACGGACAGTCTGCTGTCCGACAAATCCGCCAACCGGTTGATTGCGCACCAAAATAACCAGGCCTTGTGTGCTTGGTGCGGCGTTTGTTTGCGCAACGCCGCCATAATTGGCGCAGAGATCTTCTGCGCTTTTGGATTTGGCCGGTGTGAACATTGTGATTGCCTGACAGTCCACACGCCGAAGTTCGGCTTCTTTTGTGGTTCCGCCTGATAAGGCAATGCTGATACCTGCTGCCAGAATGGCTACAGTCGAGATGGCTGCGATTGCAATCTTTGTCATAATCCCCGGTCCCATTTCCCGGCCCCAAGTTGGCCCTGCGATATGGACGGAGAATGGCGGAAGGCGACTGTACTTACCCTGAATCCGGCATTCACCTCCCATTCAGGTTAGTCGATTCGGCAAAATTTGCCGAGTGGAGGCCTTGTTGATGCCGAATTTCGGCTAGCTAACGTTGGATAAGCAGGAAATTGCAACTCTGTGTTCAGGCGTTCGCAGGAACCGGCTGAAACACCGAACAACGGCATTGAGAGAAATGACGGTGGAGCCTAGAGCGCGTCCTAGTCTTCCGGTCTTCTTTCTGCCAAAGAAAAAGGGCGGAGAAACCGCCCTTTGAAATCAGTTATTTACGCGCAGCTGTTATGCGCTTTGCTTCGTCTCGATACCTTTTTCAGTCATCAGTCCCTGAAGTTCCTGATTCTGGAACATTTCCCGAATGATATCGCAACCGCCAACAAACTCGCCCTTTACATAGAGCTGCGGAATTGTTGGCCAATTGGTGAATTCCTTGATGCCATTGCGCAAGTCATCGTCTTCCAGAACGTTGATGCCTTTATATGGCGCGCCGACATAGTCGAGAATCTGAATGACCTGACCGGAGAATCCGCACTGCGGAAAGTTCGGTGTGCCCTTCATGAACAACACAACATCGTTGGTGTCGACTTCGTTTTTGATCCACTCCTGGATGCTCATGTCTTTCAGTCCTTGTGTTTCACCGGTGCCGCAAACTCACGTCCGGTGCGATAAACGAGTTTCGCTGCATCTCTCCAAACCCAAACTTCCAAGACCAATGTGATCAGGAGCGCTGCGATAAGGAGGACCAAACCACCTAAATTTTACACCCGGTCAATCAGGCGCCTTTGTCTGAAGCGCGAGAGCGTGGAGTTCTCCGCCCATATTGCCCTTCAACGCCTGATAGACCAGCTGATGCTGCTGGACGCGGCTTTTGCCCCGGAAAGATTCGGAGACAACATTGGCCGCGTAATGGTCGCCGTCTCCAGCCAGATCACGGATCTCAACCTGAGCATCGGGCAAGGCCTCTTTGATCAAGGTTTCGATCTCATTCGCGTTCATTGGCATGGTGGCTGCGTCCTTTAATGGTATTTCTTTAAATGGCTATTGCCTCAGGCAGTTGCCATATAATTCGGGAACCAATCTTCGTGCGCTTTCTTCAAGTTTGCAACGGATATGGTGAGAATTCCCTCAACAGTCAATTCCGAGCCGCCAGTTGTGCCAATTTGTTGCACATCGATTCCAGCATCCAGAATGTCTTCAAGCACGGCTTCAAGCATGTCCTGGGCAACGGTGACAACATAGCGCCCCTGATCTTCGCCGAATAGTGCAGCATGCGCAGGGCCTTCGATTGCAACAGATGCACCGATGCCGCCAGAGATAGCCATTTCGGCAAGAGCAACGCCAAGACCACCTGATGAGATGTCATGAACAGCAGTCAGGCGGGCTGCGCCAACCATCTGGCGAATGAGGGTACCACGACGTTTTTCCGTTGCCAGATCAACAGGTGGCGGAGCGCCTTCTTCGCGGCCGAGAATGTCCGACAGGTATTGTGTAGCGCCCAAGTGGGTACCTAAACCACCGATGACCAGAATGGCATCGCCGTCCTGAGCAAAGGCTGCACCTGCGCGCACTGTTACATCGGGTAGCAAACCAACACCGCCAATGGCTGGGGTGGGCAAGATACCTTCGCCGTGCGTCTCGTTATAGAGAGAAACGTTGCCGGAGACGATCGGGAAATCGAGTTCGCGGCAAGCTTCACCAATTCCCTTGATGCAGCCGACGAGCTGACCCATGATTTCCGGCTTTTCCGGATTGCCAAAATTGAGGTTGTCGGTGGCAGCCAGTGGCTCGGAACCAACGGCAGTCAGATTGCGCCAGACTTCAGCAACAGCCTGCTTACCACCTTCGAATGGATCAGCAACGCAGTAGCGCGGTGTAACGTCCACAGAGAAGGCTAGGCCCTTGCGCATACCTTCCACGCGGATAACTCCTGCGTCTCCGCCTGGTGTTTCTGCTGTGTTGCCCTGGATCAGCGTATCGTATTGCTCATAAACCCAGCGGCGAGAGGAGCCATTGGCATTGCCGACCAGGGTCGTCAGGGCCGCTGCATAATCTTCAGGCTCGGCAACGTCGGATGCCAGCAAGATGTCGCGTTTAGGAGATTCGACCCATGGACGATCATATTCCGGTGCTTCGTCGCCAAGCTCCTTGATAGGAAGGTCAGCAACAGTTTCGCCCTGGTGGCGAACAACAAAGCGCAGCGTGTCTGTGGTGATGCCGACGATGGCGAAATCGAGGCCCCATTTCTTGAAGATAGCTTCGGCTTCCGCTTCCTTTTCCGGGCGCAGTACCATGAGCATGCGCTCCTGGCTTTCCGACAGCATCATTTCGTAAGGGCTCATGCGCTCTTCGCGCACCGGCACCTTGTCGAGGTCCAGTTCAATACCGAGGTCACCGCTGGCGCCCATTTCAACAGCAGAGCAGGTGAGGCCGGCTGCGCCCATATCCTGAATGGCGATTACAGCGCCAGTTGTCATCAGTTCAAGGCAGGCTTCCAGCAGGCATTTTTCGGTAAACGGATCACCGACCTGAACGGTGGGGCGTTTTTCTTCAATCGTGTCGTCAAATTCGGCAGAAGCCATAGTGGCACCGCCAACACCGTCACGTCCGGTCTTGGCACCGAGATAAACAACCGGCAGGCCGACACCCTCGGCTTTCGCAAGGAAGATGGAATCTGAATTGGCAAGGCCGGCTGCAAATGCGTTGACGAGACAGTTGCCATTGTAACTGGCGTGAAACTCGACTTCGCCGCCAACTGTCGGGACACCGAATGAATTGCCGTAGCCGCCAACGCCGGAGACGACACCAGAGACCAGGTGTTTGGTACGCGGATGATCAGGCTCCCCAAAACGCAGAGCGTTCATCGCTGCGATTGGACGCGCACCCATTGTGAAGACATCGCGCAGAATGCCGCCAACACCGGTCGCAGCGCCCTGATAAGGCTCGATGTAGGATGGATGGTTGTGGCTTTCCATCTTGAAAACAACCGCTTGACCATCGCCAATATCAACAACACCGGCATTCTCGCCCGGACCAACAAGCACACGAGGACCGGTGGTCGGTAGCGTCTTGAGCCATTTCTTGGAAGACTTGTAGGAACAGTGCTCGTTCCACATGGCGGAGAAGATGCCAAGCTCTGTAAAGGTCGGTTCCCGGCCGATCAGTTCCAGAATGCGATCGTATTCGTCCGGCTTGAGGCCGTGAGATGCGATAAGGTCGGGCGTGATCTTGATGTCGTTCGGGATCATGTCAGTCCGGAGATCTGCGGCGCCTAGCGCCTGGGCCAGTTTTGCGCCGGTTTAGCAGATCAAATCGCCTATGGGGAGTACCTATTCCAATTCATTCGCACATGAATCGGATGAGGCTTTACAGCTATCGCCGGATCAGCTGTCAAGGTTACTCGAAACTGTCATAGCAGGCGGTGTTGTCCTGAAGCAGGTTTTTGAGAACTTCCAGTCCTTTGGTCGTCTCTTCACGGGTTACTGGATTGGTGAATCCAACGCGGATGCGATGATGAACAATCCCTGATCTGCCTGATTTGAATTCGTCTTCATCGTCGATCAGGACATTGGAAGCCGCTGCTGCCGCCTTGAACGTGCCGGACAACCAGGGTTCGGGCACTTTCAACCAAAAGAACGGTGCGTCCGGGGCTGATTCGATCTCATATGCGCCCAGATTTTCCTGAACGAAGGCATGTCGGGCGGCGATCTCGCCCCGTGTTTTCTGCCGAAAGTCATCAGCTGCCCCGGTAAGAACAAGCCGCGCCGACAATTCAGCAAGCAAATAGGAAATCCCGCCGGTCAGCATTTTGTGCGCGGTATAAACGCGCTGGGCGTGGGAGATAGGGCTCGAAACCCAGCCGCCGCGAACACCTGCTGTCACCGACTTGGAGAGAGAACCGACATGAAATGTACGCTCTGGTGCCAGTGCCGCTATCGGTGTCAGGTCTGTTGATCGCAGAGATCCGTAGACTTCATCTTCTATGATCCAGAGATTGTATTGCCGTGCGATGGTGACGATCTCCTTTCGGCGCGCTTCACCCATGGTTCCGAGAGTTGGATTGTGCATCGTTGGCATCAGGAACAGGATACGCGGGTGTTTTTGGGCGCAGACCCGCGCAAGGTCTTCCGGCAAGGGACCTTGTTCATCGCGCGCGATTTCAACCGGTCGACGTCCGGACAGGGATGCACCTCGAGCGATCGAGGAATACGTCAATTCCTCAAATCCTACGAGATCACCGGGAGCTGTGGTCGCCGCAATAATCGACATGATCGCAGCTTGGGCACCGGTGGTGGGCACGATACTGCCAGCATCCGGCTGCCAATTGTTGCGCGACAGCCAGGCCTGCCCGGCTTTCAACCAGCTTTCCGGAACCGCTCGCGTGTAACAGGCGATCTGATGTGGTGCGTCCAGTGTGATTTGGGTGGTTATATCCCGGATAACTGCTGCCTGACCGATTTCCGGAGCTGATGTGCTGTCAAACCGAATGGTTTCGGGGGCGGGGACGACTGTTCGCGTTCCCGCAAATGCTGTGTCGGTCTGCGGTGCCATGGCGCCGGGCACCCAAGAGGAAGCCCTCTGCTGTGACGATGTTCGCGCCGTTGTGTCAGAACCGTGTTGGGCCCTGTCGAGGTTTGGCTTCGGATCTTCGATCAGATGTGTCGCTGTGGTGCTGCCGAGCACGAATGTGCCACGGCCAACCTCGCCACTGACCAGTCCGCGTTGGCGGATCACAGTATATGCGCGGCCGATTGTGCCGACAGTCACCCCAAGGTCATAGGCGATGTCCCTCTGAGGCGGAAGTTTTGCACCTGCTTCAAGCGCGCCGGTGGTGATGTCGTTTGCAATCCGGTCTGCAAGACGAATGTAAATCGGGCCAGGGCCGTCAGGGATTGTTGGGTGCCAATTTGTCATGGTGACAATTTAGTATATTGCCTTCTTGAGGGAGTCAATTCATATGAGTGTTGCGATACAATGCAGTCAATTAATATGATTGTCACCCTATGGAGGGACCGTAATGAGTTCAATAGAGACAATATGCGTTGATGCCGCGCCTCAAAAAACAAGTGCGCTGACCCAGGTGGCCCGGTTTGTCGGTCTGATTATGCGATGGTCCCAAACGGCCAGAAGCCGCAGACAATTGTCCGAGCTGACATATGCGGAACTGAAAGACATTGGTGTGACGTCAGATCAGGCGCGCCGTGAAGCCGCCAGGCCGTTTTGGGACGGACCCAATATCCGCTAGCTACACTTTGGTTCTCTGAGTGGTTGGTTGCGGCCTACGCCCAGACAAACAATTCCTCGTTCCAGCCTTTCCCTGTGGGCAAAAAGCTACAGCCTGGCTGGCTGTTCGCAGGACGGATGTTCGGGACATACAGGTGCCAGCCTGAAAGCTGGCACCTGTTTTGTTTTAAATTGCACCGGTGTATTCGCCGCGAGCCGGATAGTCGTTCTTTTGAACAAAATCCAAAGCACCGATCATTTCCTGGAAGTGCGGGCGAACGAACGGCATCGTCTGGATCGCCGAGAAGTAGAGCGTTCCGTCTGATTTCACCAGAAACACACCAGGCTCCGAGAACAGGTCCGGCTCCATGATGCCAATTGAGGTCTTGCCGCGGCTGGTCGAGATGAACAGGCCCCAGGCTTTGGCAACGTCCAGAGGCAGACCATAGCCAAAGCGCAGGTTCTCATTGCCGACCTTGTCCGCCATCTGTTGGGTGCGGTCTTCGTCATCGGATGAGATCGCGATGGTTTTGACACCCTTTTCAGCGAAATCCGATGTGAGGCGCGCGAGTTCTTTCAGATATGTCGCGCAGATAGGGCAATGCAAACCACGATAGAAGACGACCAGGGTCGCAAAATCCGGATTGTCGTTGGCAATATCAAAGGTTCCGGCTGAGAGTGTTTCGACAATCAGGCCAGGGACATTCTGACGAGGTACGAGCATGGGGTTTCCTTGAATTTTCTGGAACCGGGACAGTTCCTCTTTGCATAAATCCAACATAGTGTACGATATGAGAAATACTGTCCTAAAAAGATGATCTGGAGTTCGGAAATGTCGAGACCCTACAGGACCTCCTTTAATGGCAAACTGGACCGGCTTTCCTCGCTGATTGACCGTTTGCGGGTTCAGGTCAGCAATGCGCCAATCGGCAGTTCAGAACAGGATGTTGCAAATTTCTGGATTTGTGAGGATGAAACCGGTGCTTTGCGGCTCGCTTTTTGTCCGATCATTGACGCCAGGGTTCACAGCTATTCCAGTCTCGGTGTCCAGCAGGATGAGACTTTGCTGGTGGCAGCGCACATCACAATATCCGGTGTCGGCAAGCAGCTGTTTACAGCGCTTCCCGGCTGTATATCGGTTCCATTAGTTGAGGAGCCTTATTTGACCGCCATTGTGACGCCATTAATCGAAGAGGTCGCAAATCCGCGCTGCGGCGGCCAAGCCGCGTTTCAGCGCCTGTGCGAGGTGGTTGTCATCCGGTTATTGCGTCGCGCAATGGAGCAAGGCAATGCCGATGCTGGCATGCTGAAGGGATTGGCCCATCCGCGCATATCGGCAGCGCTTGTTGCCATTCATGAAGCTCCTGGAGACCTTTGGACATTGGAGAAACTCGCCGAAACGGCAGGTATGTCACGCACCCAATTTGCGGTGACGTTCAAGGAACAGGTCGGAGCGACCCCAATGGGCTATCTGGCCAACTGGCGACTCGATATCGCAAGGTCCGAACTCGAATCCGGACAGCAGGTTAAATCTGTGGCCAACCTGTGCGGATTTTCCAGTCCCGCAGCGTTCTCGAGGGCATTTTCGCGTCGTTTTGGGGTTTCGCCAAAACAGGGACGGACTCGGGCTGCATGATTATGCCGCGCTGACTGCTTTCAGGAAGGTATCGATACGATCGTTGACGCGTTTGTTGATTGTGCCTATTTCGCTGGAAGCTTCGCGAATACGCCCGGCAGATTGCATTGTGTCTGATGCGGTTTCGCGCAAGCTGGAGACGTTTTCCGCCATCTGCTGCGTGCGTTCAGATGCCGAGCCGATATTCTGGCTGATTTCGTTGGTTGCCGCCGTTTGTTCTTCGACAGCGCCCACAATTGTGACCGTGCTCTGCTGAACCTCAGTAATAATGCCGGATATGTGGGCAATAGCGGTAACTGTTGCCTGACTGGAGTTCTGGATCGCCTTGATCTGGCCAGAGATTTCGTCAGTTGCGGTGGCGGTCTGATTGGCAAGCGATTTCACTTCGCTTGCCACGACAGAAAACCCGCGCCCATGTTCACCGGCTCGAGCCGCTTCAATGGTCGCATTCAGTGCCAGCAAATTGGTTTTTTCAGCGATTGCCTGGATTAGGATGAGGATTTCATCAATTTTCGAGGCCGCTTCGGCGAGCTGACTAACGTCATCATTCGTTGCTTTAGCGCTGGCGCTCACCTGTTCGATCTGATGCGACGTATGGGTGATCTGCTGCGATATCTCTCCAATTGCACCGCTTAGCTGCTGGGTCGCGCCGGCAACGGCCTGCACATTTTCCGAAGCCTGGCTTGATGCTTCATTTGTCGCGCTGGCCTCGTCAGAGTTGCGTTCACTGACATCAACAAGACCACTGGCCAATGTGCGGGCATCTTCAATTGTACTTTCAGCAGCAGACAGCAGACCCACGATGTCCTGTTTGAACTCGGCAATTGTTTGATCGATGCCTGCCTGCCGGGCTCCTTTTGCCTCGATCTCCAGCTCCGCGGCGGCTTCAAGGCGATGGCGTTCGAGGGCGTTGTCCCGAAAGACGAGCAATGCGCGGGCCAATTCACCAACTTCTGTTTGCGCTTCGGTCAACGGGATGTCGTCATTCAAATTGCCATCCGCTAGCTGATTGGTCGTTCCCGTAATTGCAGAGAGGTTTCTGGAAACACTGCGAACAATCAGAAAAACTGCGCCGACCTGGATCATCAGGGTAACGACAACGACCCCGAAAATCAGGGCCGCGGCGGACACACGGGTGTCGTTGAGGCTGGTGCGAATACCGGCTGCTGCGTCCTTGTTTGCCTGCAGTTGCTCCAACAAAGCGCTGTCGAGTACAGAATAAGCAGTTGTCAGGGTCTGTTGCGCCGCTGCCAGGCTGGTTTCCGCGATTCCAAGTGTATCCAGGTGAGCCGTCAGACCATCAAGCAAGGCTGACATGTTTTCGGCAAAATCAGAATCCAGATCAGGATCTTCAAGGATGGTCCGCAATGCCGATATGCGCTCGCTGGCAACCTGAATATACGTGTTGTCTTCGCCAGTAATGATTTTCAGAATGTCACGTTGTGTCGCTTCAAAAGCCAAGGCAACCTGGAAAACAGCCGGTTGATCATCGAATTCCAGCTCTTCATAGATCCGCGCCACAATCTTTGCAGCCGCATTACTGGTGTCAACAGTGTACCCAGACGGCGCTTCTATGCCTTCCTGACCTTCCTCGGCAACAACGACTGACTGCCGGTCGCGATACCCCAACAGTGCCAGAGTGGCGCGATATTGATCGAGCGCCTCGGTGTAACTCAGGAAGGGTTGCGTCAGGGTGCTGTTGGCCCCGGTCTCGGTTTGGAAGTCAGACGCTAATGTGAGTGCAGAGTCTACCGCAGTCAGGGTTGCTGCCTTGCGTTCGGCTCTGAGGGTCTGTTCCGCGACTTTCAGAGCAAGAATTTTGCGATTGAATACCGAGAGCGTTTCATATTTCGCTTCTGCAACGTCATAATCGTCTGATGCAGTCGACAGCACGCGATCGGAAATGAATTGAGCGATTCCAATAGCCGATAGGCCAAGGACCGCACTCAGTGCCAGGGTTGCTACTCGATTACGGATTGAAAGGCGGTCGAAAAATGTCAGACTGCTCATGGTATCTGTCTCTTTGGGAGGCGGAGCTTGATAAATCTGACAATATTAGGTGCTGTTTTCCTGAAGAAACTCTTAATACATTGTAATATTCAAATGCGTGTATTTGTAGTGTCTGCGAGTAGTCTAGAAACCTAAACGTTGATGTTGAACCTATCGATCAGATTCAACTTTCTCCAGACCATAGAAATCGTCGGCCAGATCATCTGATCTGCGGGCGAAGACTGCCGCAGCGTCCCGAACACCCTGATTGTAAAATCTCGTACCCAGATTCGTGGTGAGAAAATCGATCAGAAACGCAGCGTCCATATTGCCGATTTCGATATCGTGCTCTTCTTCCAAAAACCGTTTGACCTGTTCTGCAAGGCGGTCTCTGGTGTCCTTGTCGAGCGTTTGATCTGCCATGTTCGCTCCGGTTGTTCTGGCTCAGGCAGCCTGGTTCAGAAGGCTTTCAAACAGCAAACGACCATCGAGGCCCCCATGCAGGGGTTCAACAAGGTTTTCAGGGTGTGGCATCATGCCCAGAACGTTGCCATTGGCATTTATGATGCCGGCAATATCGTTGATTGACCCGTTCGGGTTGGTGCCGTCTGCATAACGGAAGATAACCTGGCCGTTGTCTTCAATGGATTTCAGCGTATCGGTGTCAGCAAAGTAGTTACCGTCATGGTGCGCGACCGGGCACCGCCAGATCTGGCCCTTCTCGAACTTGGACGAGAAACGCGTAGCGCTGTTAACCGTCTCCAGCATGACTTCCTTGCAAATGAAGGTCAGGCCAGCGTTGCGCATCAGCGCACCTGGGAGCAGGCCTGCTTCTGTCAAGATCTGAAAGCCGTTGCAGACGCCTAGAACCGGAAGACCAGTGTTGGCCTTTGAAACAATGTCCTTCAGGATTGGTGATCGGGCTGCAATCGCGCCGGAGCGCAAATAATCACCGTAGGAAAAACCACCTGGAACAATCACCAGATCAACATCCGGCAACGTGCTTTCTGTGTGCCAGACAGCTTCAGGCCGTGTGCCGGTGATCAGTTCCAGCGCGTGGAACATGTCGCGATCGCGATTGGAACCTGGAAAGACGATGACGGCGGTTTTCATGGGGCGTTTCCCAATATCTATAGCAGAACAAAGACGGCGATCAGCGCCGCGGCTGCCGGAATGAGAATAAAGATTGCGGCCTTGATGACCATGAAGATGACGGCTTTTCGAGCTTCGTCATCCATATCTTCAATCCTCTTAGGTGATCTCGATGGCGTAGTTTTCGATGACTGTGTTGGCCAGCAGCTTTTCGCACATCTGCTCAAGTTCAGCCTTGGCTGCGTCTTTGTCTGAGCCAGTCAGCTCAACGTCGAAGACCTTGCCCTGACGGACCGAGCCGACATCGCCAAAACCAAGGCTGTCGAGCGAGCCTTCAATGGCTTTTCCCTGGGGATCTAGAACACCGTTTTTCAAGGTGACGATCACACGTGCTTTCATGATTTTTTATCTCCGTCAGCGTCTGGCAAGGGCTGTTGGGGGCTCCTTACACCAGCTTGGCCGGTTCGCAAAGGGAAGAGGGGGATAGAAACAAAAAACCCCAGCCCTTCTTTCGAAGGGCAGGGGTGAATGTCGAATTATTGAACCAATGTCGGGCCGGAGCCGACGGGGCGCTCGTTTTGGGTAATGATCCCCAGGCGCTTGGCGACTTCCTGATAGGCTTCCAGCATACCGCCGAGATCACGGCGAAAGCGATCCTTGTCCATCTTGTCGTTGGTCTCGATATCCCAGAGGCGACAGCTGTCAGGTGAAATCTCGTCAGCTACAACAATGCGCATCATGTCACCTTCGAACAGACGGCCGCATTCGATCTTGAAGTCCACCAGACGAATGCCGACACCCAGGAACAGACCGGAGAGGAAATCGTTGACGCGAATGGCCAGTGCCATGATGTCATCGAGCTCCTGCGGTGTCGCCCAACCGAAAGCCGTAATGTGCTCTTCGGAGACCATCGGATCGTCGAGGTCATCGTTCTTGTAGCAAAACTCGATGATGGAGCGGGGCAGCTGTGTGCCCTCTTCCAGTCCAAGACGCTTTGCAATGGAGCCAGCGGCCACGTTGCGAACGATCACTTCCAGCGGAATGATTTCGACTTCACGGATCAGCTGCTCGCGCATGTTCATCCGGCGGATGAAGTGTGTCGGAATGCCGATCGCGTTCAGATGATTGAAGATGAACTCGGAAATACGGTTGTTGAGAACGCCTTTACCGTCAACAATTTCGTGTTTCTTGTTGTTGAAGGCCGTCGCATCATCCTTGAAATGCTGAACCAGGGTTCCCGGTTCCGGACCTTCATAGAGAATCTTGCCTTTACCTTCAAAAATGCGCCGCCGGCGGTTCATGAGCTTTACCGTCTCGTTTTGGAGAGAATCCTTTGAAGGGACTGTGCTTACCTGATTATCTGTCAGCCGGAAAGTTGTGACGAATACCGGCAGTCGACCACAAGGCCGCAATCCCTCGTTTGCGGCGCGGAACTTACCCGAAGCACACCAAAAGTACAATCGCATGTTTCCCCGGTTTTTGTCAGGGCAGTTATGCTTTTGGCGCATCGGTGCCGATACTGCGTTGATTTGCGCGTCAGTGAGGGATATTGAAGAAGCCAAATCAACCCTATATGGGAAGAAGTGCATCAGCGCAGTTCAGGAGACTTTAGATATGAGCACATTCGACAAGCGCGAGCAGGGATTTGAAAGCAAATTCGCGCATGACGAGGAACTGCGGTTCAAGGCGACCGCACGGCGTAACAAACTGCTGGGTCTTTGGGTGGCCGGTCTTCTTGGATATGATGGCTCAAAAGCCGAAGATTATGCCAAGGAAGTGGTTCGCTCTGATTTCGAAGAGCCGGGTGACGAAGACGTTTTCCGCAAGATTCGCGCAGACTTGGACGCTGCGAAAGTCGAGCAGTCAGATCATCAGGTGCGCCGCACCATGGATGAATTGATGGCGACCGCCGTAGAGCAGCTTCAAAACGAAGGCTGATTTTTTCAGTTTACGTTTGTATTCTTAAAGACGCCCATCGGAAACGGTGGGCGTTTTTTGTTGGAAGTGTCCTTGCGGTCTACCGTTCGCCTCGTTCAAATGCAGCCTTCAGGAGGAGGCATTCATGAGTAAACAATCACCCCTTGCGGACAAAATGAAATCCGGAAAACCGGTATTCACGGGCTGGTCTCTTTTGGCATCGCCCATGATCGCCGAGTTCATGGCGAGCAGCGGATATGAAGCGGTAACGCTGGATCTGCAACACGGCATGTATGATTTCGACACTGCTTGCCAAGCAATGGCCCATATTGCTCTGGCTGGCAGCCACCGGATCGTCCGCTTGCCCGTTGGCGATTATTCCGTGGCAGGTCGGCTGGCTGATATGGGCGCCGAGTGTCTGATCGCACCGATGATCAACTCCAGAGAAGACGCCGAGACGTTCGCTTCTGCAATCAAGTATCCACCGGTCGGTGAGCGCAGTTGGGGGCCGTTTCGGGCGGCGATGTTGAGCGGCCAGACGGCTGAAGAATATACAGGTACTGCCAATCGCCAAACATTGGCGCTGGCTATGATCGAGACACAGGAAGCGTTTGATGCGCTGGATGAAATACTGAGTGTCGATAGTCTGGATGGTGTTTTTGTCGGGCCAGCCGATTTGTCGCTGACGCTTTCCAAAGGAGCAAAGCTGGATCCAAATGGTGCGCATATGATCGAGATTTGTGCCGGGATTGCATTAAAGGCGAAAGCAGCTGGAAAACTGTCCGGCATATTCTGCAATGCTGCTGACAAGGCCAATGAAGCTGCCGCTCAAGGCTTCAACCTGATCTCCCATGGTATCGACACGGTCTTTCTAGATCAGGGCGCTCGGGCAGCTCTTGCGGAGATCAAATAGGGCGCAATTTCGACGTCAGACTTGCCGAATCGAAGGCAATTCCCCAGTCATTTTTTGGATAGTCGGCATTGATGTGTCTCAATGCCGGTTTGATTGAATTCAAATAATCGCAATTAAAGAATTTGACCGAGCTTTCGGTAACGGGCTCGGCAGTAAACCACGGCTGTGTGCCAAGGAGATCGGTATGTGGAAGCTGGCAACAATCTTTTACATCATCATTGGGCCGACATTGGCAGGTGTTGGTGCTCTCGTTCCCTTGACTGTGTTTGGGTTAAATGACTTCAACGCGCTTTATCTGATTGGTGCAGCTATTGTCGGCGCTATTGTGGCAATGCCGGTGAGCTTTTTTGTCGCCAAGCGGATCGGAGAACTCATGGAGAGCACTCCCAAGCAGCAGGCTTGAGCCTCAAGTAACTACCCGAGCTTTTTCATAAAGTGCGCGAAGGACATGACACCTTCGGGCCAGGGGCCGTGGCCGCTTTCCAGATTGATGTGACCGGCTTCGCCTGCGTCCTGAAATGTAGAGCCCCAGGCTTTCGCAAAATCCCGTGACCTTTCGTAGTCGCAGTATGGATCGTTGCGGCTGGCAACCACGTGAGATGTAAATGAAAGTGGATCGTGTGGTATCGGTTTGAAATCTCCGCCGTCGAATTCTTTCACCAGGCCGTTACGGTCCCAGTCTGATGGTGTGACCAGGTAAGCGCCCTTGATCTTGTCTTTCAGGATATGCGCGCCGTGAGCGACCAGAATGCAGCCTAAAGAATGAGCGACCAGGACGACGGGTTTGTCAGCGGAATTGATTTCCTTGACCAGCGTGTCCAGCCATTCCTTTCTGGACGGGGCACGCAGCTCGGCCTGTTTAACAACACGAGCCGTTGCCATCTTGTCGCGCCAGCGCAGCATCCAGTGCCCTGGCAAGGTCTTGCCATAGCCGGGAACGAGCAGAATTTCGGTTTCTGAGATCTTCATGGTGTGACTTTAGCTGATCTTGTCTGTGGGGTCAGGAGAGAGGGCCGTAAAATCCGTGTTTGAGCGCGCGGGCCCAACCGGACCGGCCGTTTTTCTCGGCTTCGAGGGCAGCTGCATCCCAGTCATAGGGAAGGATTTTTTCCTGAAAGGCCCAGCCGTTTACGCCTTTGCTCATCAACGCATAACGCGCATGCGGGCTGCCTGCTTCCATTTTGTGTTTGTTCGGATGGCTGTCTTCGTAAGACGGCAGACCTACGCTACCGGGATTGAGAATTGTCTGGCCGGTTTTCTGCAAGCGGATCACACGCGGAATATGGGTGTGGCCGCAGCAGATGATCGGGGCGTGTTCGCTTTTGATCTCTGCCAGAAGTGTTTCTTCATCCGGCAGGTGGCCTTTGGGGCCGTCGACCTTTTCCGTCAGATATCGGTCATCATTATCCGGTGTGCCGTGGATCAGGAAAACTTCTTCGTTCAGGCGGATGGTCGGTTGTGATGTTTTCAGCCAGTCCATACTGGCCGAAGACAGGCGCTCGGCAGCGAAGGCATCTGTCGGACCCAGCTTCTCTATTGGATCTTCAATCAAAAACCGGTCGTGATTGCCGCGAACTGTCGGCCAGTTGGATTCGCGCAGAATCGCAGCTGTTTCTTCCGGCCAGAGCGGGCCGGAGACGCAATCGCCTAAGTTGACGATCACGTCCGGTCTTTCTGTTTTCAGATCGGCAAGCACGGCTTCAAGAGCAAGCACATTGCCGTGGATGTCTGAAACAACCGCAATTCTCATTTGGTTCAACTTGTCCCAAAGACCCTGTCAAAGATCACATCTACATTTTTGGTGTGGTACCCTATGTCGAAGCGATCCTTGATTTCGTCTTCTGACAAGTACTTGCGGACGTCGTCGTCACCAAGCAGTTCGGACAGAAAATCAATGTCGGAATCGCCGGAGACCTGATAGCTGTTCCAGACTTTCATCGCATTGCGCTGAACCAGACGATAAGCGTCTTCGCGTGAAGAGCCTGCCTGCGTGAGGGCCAGCAGAATACGCTGGGAATGCACGAGGCCGCCCAGACGGTCCATATTGCCGACCATGCGTTCCGGATAGACCAGCAATTTGTCGATGACACCTGTCAACCGCGCCAGCGCGAAGTCCAGAGTGACCGTCGCATCCGGGCCGATCATGCGTTCAACGGACGAATGTGAGATATCCCGCTCGTGCCAAAGAGCAACGTTTTCCATGGCTGGAGTAACCGCCATACGAACGATACGGGCAAGGCCGGTCAAGTTCTCGGTCAGGACAGGGTTGCGTTTGTGCGGCATGGCCGACGAACCCTTCTGGCCCTTTGAGAAGTATTCTTCTGCTTCCAGAACTTCCGTGCGCTGCAGGTGCCGAATTTCCGTAGAAACCCGCTCGATGGAAGAGGCAATTACACCGAGGGTCGCGAAATACATCGCATGGCGATCGCGCGGGATCACCTGTGTTGAGACCGGCTCGGCCTGAAGGCCCATTGCTTTGGCAACATGTTCTTCAACACGTGGATCGATATTGGCAAAGGTGCCGACAGCTCCTGAAATGGCACAAGTGGCAATTTCTTCGCGGGCGTTCAAAAGCCGTGTCTTGCAGCGGTCGAACTCGGCATAGGCTTCAGCCATTTTCAGGCCAAAGGTGACCGGCTCGGCATGAATGCCATGAGATCGGCCGATAGTCACCGTGTCTTTGTGCTCAAAGGCGCGGCGCTTAAAAGCTTCCAGCAATTTGTCCATGTCGGCGAGCAACAAATCCGTCGCCTTGACCAGCTGAACGTTAAAACAGGTGTCCAGAACATCGGAGGACGTCATGCCCTGGTGAACAAATCTGGCATCCGGGCCAACAATTTCAGCCAGGTGCGTCAGGAAAGCGATGACGTCGTGTTTGGTTTCGCGCTCGATCTCATCAATGCGGTCGATGTCGAATGTAGCGTTGCCGCCTTTTTCCCAGATTGTCGCTGCCGCTTCCTTCGGAATGACACCTAGCTCCGCCAGAGCATCACAGGCATGCGCCTCGATCTCGAACCAGATGCGGAATTTGGATTCGGGTGACCAGATATCGACCATGTCTTGGCGGGAATAGCGCGGGATCATCGCAGGCGTGTCCTCGTATTTTTGAGAAATGTTGGCTGCGGAATAGCAGAGCCGGGCGGCCCCTTCAATGCGCCCAAGCGGTTTTTGCTTGCGGGCAGGTAAACAATATGAATTTTATTTCGTTACGTGTTTCATTGCGTTTCGATCAGGAGCGAAAGATGCCGATTTGGCGCCCGTCAGAAACCATCACCGTCAAGGCGCTTGCGCTGATTTGGCAAGATGACGCTCTGCTGTTGTCAGATGTTCATGATGATCATGGCCGAGTGACCGGCATGCGCCCGCTGGGCGGAACTGTCGAGTTCGGCGAACCCTGGCGCGATGCGCTTCAACGGGAGTTTCTCGAAGAACTGGACGCCCGGATTACACTTCTCGACAATCATTTTGTCATGGAGAACCTGTTCGAGCACCACGGTGTTGCCGGGCATGAAATCGTGTTTCTGTGCCATGCCCATTTCAACGACAACATCCTGTACCAGAAAGACAGCTTTGTCGTTGAAGAGGATGTCGATCGCAGAGGCACAGCCAGATGGGCTAGCCTGGATGAGCTGGAAGCCAAACAGCTGGATCTATATCCGCTGGGATTGAAAGACCGCCTCAGGAAGGTGGAAGCGGTTCAAACCACAAGTCGCCGGTTCAGTTGAACGGATACAGTCGTCAAGAGAGCTTTATGTGACCCTTACGCGTTTTCCGCAGCTGACCTAATTGCTGTAATATTGGCAGCGTAGCTGTCGACACTGTTGCCCTTGAAGACGGCAGAGCCAGCGACGAGGACATTAGCTCCAGCTGCCGCCACTAGCGGTGCGGTCACAGGGGTGACACCGCCATCGATTTGCAGATCGATCGGGCGATCACCGATCATCTTTTGGATGCGGCGGGTTTTATCAACCATTGCCTCGATGAACTTTTGGCCACCGAAGCCTGGATTTACTGTCATCACCAGGATCAGGTCCAGCCGGTCCAGCACATACTCGAGTGTGCTTTCCGGGGTGGATGGGTTCAGGGAGACACCAGCCTTCTTGCCGAGGTTGCGGATTGCCTGCAGCGAGCGATCAAGATGTGGTCCTGCTTCAGCATGCACCGTGATGATGTCCGACCCCGCCTTGGCAAAGGCCTCCAGATACGGATCGCAGGGGGCGATCATCAGGTGAGTGTCGAAGATCTTGTCGGTGTGGGGCCGCAGTTTTGCAATTACATCCGGTCCGAAGGTGATGTTGGGAACAAAATGCCCGTCCATGACGTCAAGATGGATCCAGTCGGCGCCAGCCTCGACAACATCGCGGACCTCCTGGCCAAGCTTGGAAAAATCAGAGGCAAGGATAGATGGAGCGATTTTGATGTCGCGCGGCATTGTTCTCTCCCAAAGAGCGGCATGCAAACCATGCCATGGCTGGACACTGCGGCGCTAACACGAGTTTGTCGCCCCGACAAGAGAGGGGCTCGGGCCTCAATCGGTTTAAATGGTTACAAAGTTCCGGTAATTGCCAGAAAACGTCCATCGGGACCTTCAAAACCATAAGATTCCATCTGGACCAGAACCGCGAAGACCGGATTGCCATTGTCCGGATAATAGGTGACCACCCGTTCAATCCTGTACCGTAACGGACAGCGGCGGCTCTTGGGGAGGCTGGTATCATTGTTCAGGACGCGTGTTTTGCCCTGGTAAGTCAGTGTGAGTCGAAAACCTTGTGTTGCATCAATGGCCAAGGGAGCGCATTCGGCTGTTGAAATGGGCTTCTCCACCAGGCGAATTTCTACTGGATCATCGATTGGCGGCACAATCTGTCTCGGGTTCACCACCAGGCGAAGTGGATCGGAATTGAGTTCAGTAGGCGGGTTGTGGCCAACCGTCAGCCCTTTTCCGGCGATGCCTGTTTGGGCAAGGAGAGATTGTGCGGTGCCGCGATTTTCCGCACGTGCCACTGACAGTAATGCATCTTCGTCATATCCATTGCTGTCGTCGATTTCATCGCGCCTACGGAATGGAGACGGTTTCACCCAGCTGTCATTGGCAACATTGAGCAGGAAGATTTCAGAATAGGGAAAGCCGGAACCGTCCTGAACGCCGTATTGTTCGAATGCGAAGTGCTTTCCGTCCTTGGAAAAACCGAACACATGGACTTGAGCGAAATCTCCTGCCATGGAGGATATCGGCAATGCAGCTATGAAAAGTAACACTGCGGGAAAACAACAGAACAAACGCATTTAGATCTCCTTGGTAATTCAAGGACGGTAGCCTGCGATAACTGGCCTGTCAGGTGTGCTGCGTCACAGTTTTCTCGTTTAACCGGCAGAAGATGCGGACGAATGGTTTCAGGATCATTGGCAGCATATAGATCGGAAACTGACCGACGGCGAACCAGAGCCAGGTGAACTCCGGCAAGGCGCCGCCAAAAGCTGCCACCATCAGTCCCATATTGCGTGTGCCGCTCGTGTGGGCGATTGCATAGGCGTCTTCTCGGGTGGCCGGTGCAAATATCAGTAAGGTCAATCCGATCTGCGCCAGTGCCAGGCAGAACGTGAGTGCGGTCAAACCAAATGTAAACAGCGGTTTGGCGAAAAAACTGGCAGCAACGCCGTCCATGGCAGCTATCGCGAAGACCAGCAGCAACAGAACGTTCAACCCACTGATATGATTGGATCCACGGGCCAGGCGTTCATGACCAATCAGTTTTCGCGCGGCAAATGAGACCAGGAATGCTCCGACCAACAACATGGAAAGCTGGACAGCCAATCCTGCGACGCTCAAGGGAAGGGCTTCGCCCAACATCAATTCCCCGATGAATGGTGTTGTCAGCGGTGTCACGATCAGGGCTGCAACTGAAAGAGCAAGACTAAGTGTGCCATCCAGTCCTAGGAGATAGATAAAGGCAGGGGCTGCCATCACTGGTGGGGCTGCCGTAGCAATGTATAGGGCAAGAACGACATCCGTTCCAAGCGCGCCCAGACCTGTGAATTCAATCAAAAGATAGACGAGCAGGGGGGCACCCAGCATCATCCACACAAGAGCTGCGATCAAAAGTGCAGGACGTTGCAGCCGATATCTGATGGCCTGTTGGTCAACGCGCAGAAAAGCCAGTGTCAAAAGACTAAAAACCGACACGCCGAGATATGGTCGCAGATGCGCGGAGAGTGCTGGAAGAGCCATGCCGATAAAGATACTCACAGCTAGTGCAGCTGTTCCGTGGCGGCCAATCCACGCCAAACCTGCCCCTAAGGTCCGAATCATCTAAGCTTGTCTCCAGAGAACGCGTGATGTGGCAGGCACTTGCGCCTCTTTTAAAAGAACCGGACCGAGATGCCAAATCAATCGGTGGGTCCGGTGTCTAATCGGCTTGGGCATGAGATCACAGAAAAAACAGTTACAGTCCTTCGATGTCATGGTCCTTGGGGCCGGGATTGTCGGTGTTTCGACAGCGCTGCATTTGCGCCGGATGGGGCTGGATGTTGCCCTGATTGATCGCAAACATCCCGGTGAAGAAGCTTCTTTTGGAAATGCCGGCATTGTTCAGCGCAATGGTTTTTTGCCGCATGCGGTTCCGAGCAGTCCGATGCAGCTGTTGTCGATTGCCTTGGGGCAGTCGAGCGCAATTTCCTACGATTTCCTGACCGTTCTCAAGTTGATGCCCTGGCTAAAGCGATATCAGCGCGCCAGCAGCGGTCTGGGGGCAGAAAACTATTGCAAGGTTGTCGGGCCGTTGCGGTCACTGGTCGTTCAGGAGCATCTGGAGCTTGCTCAATCGACAAATGCTGACAGGTTTTACCGAAAAGGTGGCTGGATGCACCTGTATCGCTCAGATGCTGCCTACCGGAATAGCGAAGCCGAGCGATATTATGCCCGTATTTACGGTGCAGCTTACAACGAAGTGCCGAGAGGTGGTGTGGCCGCGCTGGAACCAGGCTTGAAAGCTGGAAATCACAAAGCCATTCATTGGACAGACAGCCAGTCGGTCTCCAATCCCGGAGCTGTTGTTGATGCATTCTGGCGCGGCTATGTGCAGGACGGCGGGAAGTACTTCCGGGCCGATGCCAAAAAGATCAATCGCCAACGTGGTGGCTGGACGCTGGAAGGGGAGCGGAGAACGATATATGCGCGCCATGCGGTCGTTGCCCTTGGCATGTGGTCATCCGATTTCCTGAAGAGATTTGGGGAAACCTATCCGCTGGTCGCCAAGCGCGGATATCACATGCATTATCGGCCTTTGTCCGGTGCTTCCCTGTCGCGTCCGGTCGTGGATGTTGAAAACGGCTTTGCGCTGACACCGACCGACAACGGTATTCGACTGACTACAGGCGTTGAACTTGCTGCCCGCGATGCGCCGCCCAATCCGGCGATTATCAAACAGGTAAAGCGGCGTGCCGAAGAATTGTTTCCGCTCGGCAAAGCGCTTCAGGATGAACCGTGGATGGGCTGCCGGCCATGCTTGCCGGATTCGCTGCCTATCGTTGGTGCATCTCCGATAAATCCCAAGCTCTGGTTTAACTTCGGCCATGCTCATGACGGATTTACCCTTGGCCCAGTCACAGGCAGACTGTTGGCCGAGATGATTGCCAATAAAACAACCTGTGTCGATCCGACGGGGCTGTCGCCGATGCGATTTGTTACGTGAGCGGATATTGAAGTTCGAGAAACCTTCGTAAGACTGCGCCTAAACCGCTCATAAACCCCAGAAAGATATCCATAAACCTTGGTTGATGCCAGGGTTTATAAGCTTTTGATCAATGGTTCTCGACCCGGTCCTGCCACCAGATCAGGTCAAGCCGACGACATGTTCGTTGGTGAGTTGACCTCCAATCTGTCAAAGGACTTATCGAGATGAAAACTTCTATCAAAGCCTCCGCAGTTTCCCTTGTTGCTACCACTGCCTTGCTGGGCGGACTGGGTGCCGCGCTGGCCGCCGTATCAGTTGGCGACAACCTTGGCACTAACGAAGAGGACATTCGTGCTGCGCTGACCGCGAAGGGATACATGGTTGAAGAGTTTGAATCGGAAAACGGCGAACTGGAAGCTGAAGTAATTCTGGATGGCCAGGAGATGGAAGTCGTCATTGACGCTTCGTCCGGCATCGTTCTTGAACTGGAAATGGACGATGAAGATGATAGTGATGATGACAATGATAACGACTGACATCTGACTGGCCGGCCCCGGCCAGACCCGCCTGTGGGTCTGGCCCCGACCCCACTGGCCGGGGCCAACTCCGAATGTCTGCAGCAGAATTGTTAAACCACACCTGTGTTTGACTTGGCTAAACAAGACCAACTATGACCAATTGGTGCTGAAACAATTTCACACCGACCAGAAAATCGGGAGAAAACATGTCGCCATTTTCGAGCTGGAAAACTGCCTGGCCTTGGCTGTTGTTCGGGCTGCAGGCGATATGCATAGTCTTTCTCCTGGGCGAAGAAATCCTGAGTTCGTTTACACCAGAAGTACAAGGTGCATCCAACGTTCCGGAAAACGAGCTTGTCGAAATTCTGGTGATTGTCGCATTGGCCGTCGGGCTGGTTGCGTCCGGTTATGAAGTGCGTAAATCGCTTACCCGCCAAAGACGTCTGGAGCAACAGATCAAGTTAGCTTCCGGAGCTTTTGCGACAATGCTGGAAGAGCATTTTGAGAGCTGGGGCCTGACACCGTCAGAAGGTGATGTAGCCTTGTTGGCGCTGAAAGGGTTCTCGATCGCGGAGATGGCGTCAGTCCGTAAAACAGCTGAAGGCACTGTCAAAGCCCAGTGCAACGCCATCTACCGAAAGGCCGGTGTCTCAGGCCGACCTCAGCTCTTGTCACTTTTTATAGACGAGCTGCTGCAGGGCATTGTCGAACCGCAACGTGCGGCGTAATCAGTTCTCGCGAAGCGGCAGGGCAGCTGTATCCTTGACCGTGTTGACGACGATGCGAGACTGCACGTCAGATACAAGCGTATTGTCCAGCAATTTCAATCGCAGAAAATTGTCGTAAGTTTTAATATCGTCCGTGACGACTTTGATGAGATAGTCGACAGCGCCCGTTATGCGTTCGCAGGTGACCACTTCAGGCCAATGGTGCACGAGTTTGTCGAAGGTCTCCATATTGTCGCGGCTCGGTACTGCCAGTTTGACAAAAGAGTATGCGACAAATCCAAGACCGACCGATTCCCGATCAATGATTGCTGTGATCTGACGGATGATTCCCTGTTCTTTCAATCGCTTGATGCGCCGCCAGCAGGGGGTCTGGCTCATACCCGCTTCTTTGGCGACCTCTGCAATGGACAGCGATGCATCTCTTTGCAGGACACGAAGAACACGGATATCGGACGGATCGAGGAGATATTTTTCTGACATGGACGTTTTTCGGAAAATTATATTCGGTCTCTGGGTGAATTCGTGTGACGATAGCACAGAAATTGCCCGTGAAAAGGATGATATTGTTCCGATCGAGGCTGTTTTCGGATTATTATTGCAGCCAGTCGACTGAGGAGGAGAGTGTCGGATGAATGTGCATGTGCCCAGCGTTACCCTTGAAGACAAATATGTTGCTTCGGAGGGACGTGTTTATTTAACGGGCATTCAGGCGCTTGTCCGGCTGGTCATGGACCGTGCCCGGCTCGACCATCAGGCTGGGCTGAAGACGGGTGGTTTCATCTCCGGTTATCGTGGGTCACCACTTGCCGGATACGATACGGAACTGACGCGTGCGCATCGTCATCTCAATCCATATGACATAGTTTTCAAACCGGGCGTCAACGAAGAACTCGGGGCAACTGCAGTCTGGGGCAGCCAAAAACTGCGCGGCGAAGGCGGTGTTGGCCGGGCCACGGAGTATGACGGCGTGTTTGGCGTCTGGTACGGCAAGGCACCAGGTGTTGACCGGGCAGGGGATGCGCTTCGTCAAGCAAATGCGTCCGGGACAGACCGCAACGGCGGTGTTCTGGCACTAGCTGGGGACGATCATCTCGCTAAATCCTCCATTCTTCCAGCGCAGAGTGAATTCTATTTTGAACACGCTGAAATTCCGGTTCTGAATCCGGCTGATATTCAGGATGTCCTCGATTATGGCCTCCATGGTCTGGAGATGTCCCGGTTCACCAGTCTCTGGACAGCATTGATTTGTGTCGCCGACACAATGGATGCCTCTGCAACGATCAACATTTCTCCGAACAGATTGCGACTGGTCCGGCCGCTTGAAGGCGATCCGCGCAAGGATTACCGCCAGAACCGCGACCTTCTTCTCGGCAACCGCCTCGAGACAGAACGGCTTGTGCGCGAACTTCGCCTTCCGGCGGCGCAGAATTATGTTCGCACCAATGGTCTTGACCGAGTGACGTTCGGCGCTCGCAGCCAACCCAAGCTCGGCATCGTCTCTACTGGTAAGGCCTACCGTGACCTTCTGCAGGCTTTGGACTTGATGGGGCTGAGCGAAGACAAAGCCAAGGCGCTGGGTATATCCATCTATAAAGTGGCTTTGACCTGGCCGATGGAACCGCTGGGTCTGCGTGATTTTGCACGTGGGGCGGAACGGCTTCTGGTTGTTGAGCACAAGCGTGCCTTCATGGAGCCGCAAATCAAGGAGATTTCCTATCACTGGCCGGACATGAGCCGACCGGAAATCTGGGGTAAACGTCGCCCGGACGGGTCACCATTCCTGTCAGACGTTCTGGAAATTTCAGTCGCCGAGCTCATCGAAGCTCTGATGAAATGGCTGCCGAGCGAAGCTGTGACCGATGAGATGCGTGAAGTCGCGTCCCGCATGACCAAGCAGGCGATGTGGGCGCAGGGCCACGCAGAACGTGCCGCGCGCGTTCCTTATTTCTGTTCCGGCTGCCCGCATTCAACGTCGACCAAGACACCGGAAGGTTCACGATCTTTGCCCGGTATCGGCTGTCACGCCATGACGGAAATGGCAGGCAGAACGACCGAAGGCCAGATCATGATGGGGGGCGAGGGTATCCTGTGGGTCGGTCAGGAACCATTCTCCGGGGATAGCCATGTTTTCGCCAACGTTGGTGATGGCACCTATTTCCATTCCGGCATTTTGGCAATCCGCCAGGCGCTCGCAGCCAACATTCCGATTACCTACAAGATCCTTTACAACGATGCTGTTGCCATGACCGGTGGCCAGAAACACGACGGCCAGCTAAGCGTGCCGCAGATCACCCGCCAGCTTGAAGCCGAAGGTGTCGAACGCATTGCTATCGTGTCCGAAAATCCGGAAAATTATGGCTCCTGGGCACCTATGGCTCCGGGGACTGAGGTTCATCACCGTGATGAATTGATGGATGTGCAGGAAGATCTGCAGACCTTCAAAGGCGTTTCGGTGATTGTCTATGACCAGACCTGCGCTGCCGAGAAGCGTCGCCGTCGTAAACGTGGCCAATTCCCGGATCCGGATCAGCGGCTGTTCATTAATGATCGCGTATGTGAAGGCTGTGGAGACTGTTCTGTTCAATCCAACTGCTTGTCTGTTGAACCCCTCGTGACACCGTTTGGCGAAAAGCGGGTGATCAACCAGTCTAGCTGCAATAAGGACTTCTCCTGCATCAAGGGTTTTTGCCCATCCTTCGTCGAGATCGATGGCGCCGCACTGAAAAAGCCGAAAAAGGCTGATGTCGATATTGATGCATTGGTGGAAGCTCTGCCAAAGCCAGTTCTTGCATCGCTTGATCGCACCCAGAACGCACTTGTTGCCGGTATTGGCGGCATGGGCGTAACAACCATTAGCGCCGTTCTTGCAATGGCGGCACACATAGATGGTAAGCAGGCCTCAACACTCGACATGACCGGCCTTGCACAAAAGGGCGGACCGGTGACCTCCCATGTTCGCTTTGCTGCTCAAGATCGCTCAATTGAAGGTCCGCGGGTACCAGCTGCAAGTTTGGATCTGCTGATTGCAAGCGACATGGTCGTAGCCACAAATGCAGAACAGCTGGCGCTGGCGCATCGCGGCAAGATGGTGACTGTTGCCAACACCAAAGTGGCTCCGACCGCAGAATTCGTATTGAAGCAAACGCTTTCTTTCGATGAAAAGCGCATGGACACAGCGCTCCGCGAAGCATCGGACACTTATCTGGCGATGAATGCAGCCGATATTGCCGAAAAACTTCTTGGGGATGCGATATTCGCCAACATGCTTCTGGTTGGAATGGCTTACCAGAGCGGTGCATTGCCGATTGACGGTGATGCAATTGAAACAGCGCTTGAACTGAATGGGGCAGCTGTCGCCAATAACATCAAGGCATTCAGGGCCGGCCGTGTCCTGGCAGCTGATCCGCAAATGCTGTTGAAAGCTCTGCCTGCAGAAGTGAAACCGCAAGAGTTCACGCTGGACGAAAAGATTGCCTTCAATGTCAGGGAGCTGACTTCCTATCAGGATTTGGACTATGCAGCCCGGTATGAGGCCCTCGTTGGCAAGATCAAAGCTGCTGACGAACTTCATGGACCGGGAACATTGCGTTTAACGCAAACTGTTGCCGACCTTCTCTATAAGGTGATGGCCTACAAAGACGAGTATGAAGTTGCCCGGCTTTATTCTGACCCGGCTTTCAGGGAAAAAATAGCTGAGCGGTTTGAAAACCCCAAGAAACTCAAGATTCATCTGGCTCCACCCTTCCTGGCGCACAAAATGGATCCGAAAACGGGTCGTCCGGAAAAGATACCTTTCGGACCCAGGATTTTTACAGCTTTCCGGTATCTGGCGAAGTTCAAAGGCCTGCGCGGTAAATGGTATGATCCGTTTGGCAGGACTGTCGAACGCAGAGCGGAGCGCGATCTGATCTCTCAATATGAGGCAGATCTTTCCGAAATCCTCAGCCGGATGTCCGGTGACAAATACGGGTTGCTGGTAGAACTGGCGCGGGTACCGGATCTTGTCCGCGGCTTTGGGCCCGTAAAGGAAGAAAACTTCGAAAAGGCTTCTTCCAAACGTGAGAAGTTGCTTGAACAGCTGAATGCTCGTACTGACGGCGGCGATAGAAAAGCAGACAACGGAAAGACCTTTCTGGAAGCTGCTGAATAAGCTGACTTGTATCTTTGTTGATTTAAAAAGACCGGTGCTCAAGGGCACCGGTTTATTGCTTTAGAAGGGCCCCGAATGACTGTTTCACCTGTGGGTTGATCAAAAAATGGCAATTTTGAAAAAAGCTCAACCACATCTGGCAAATCGCCGATTGCTTGCTTTGATTCCTTGCAGCTGTTCCAGCACTTATTGCCTAGCTGCGGCCTTGATAGTTCTTATCAGATTAATTTGTCGCGGAAATTATTGCCTGTGGGGCCGCAGTCAATTCGCGTTTTGAGAAAAAAGATTTGAAAGATTTACGGCCAAATTGGAGTACCGCAAAATCTGTCGAAAAAGACAATGTTCTTGCAATAACAACAAGATGTACCGGGTAGATAGGATATGATTACAATTGTTGCCAAGTTTTAGAAAAAGAAGATTATATTCTCGATTATCACGTTTCTTTCTTCTTTAAATCTAACACGCATTTTCGTTGCCAACGCCGCTGGACGGCACGTCTCAGAAATTGTTTTGGGTCAGAGATTGGTAAGTCGAATGAGTGAAGCGTTGAAAACAGAACTGGTGAACTTTTCGGAGCTGACCGGGGAAGCGGGCAGCGCCCGCCGTGCAGAACTGGCTCGCCACGTTGCAACACTGTTCGCATTGACCTCTGATCGATGTTCTGACGAACAGGTCGATATCTACGATTCTGTTCTTCTGCGGCTTGTCGATATGGTTGAAGACGAAGTTCGTCGCTATGTCGCTGACCAGATGTCAAATCTGCGTCGGGGTCCGGAAGAAACAATTCGCCGTCTGGCCGATGACGACATCAACATCGCCGAGCCAATTCTGGTTCGTTCAACAGTTCTTCGCGATACGGACCTGGTCAAGATCGCTGAAAAACAGGGTGATGCCCATCGATTTGCAATTGCGCAGCGGGAAGTCCTTTCAGAAGAAGTGACAGACATCCTGGTTCGACGCGGCGATCTGAAGGTGAAGCGCAAAGTTGCCAGCAATGATGGCGCGACCCTTTCTGACGCATCGATCATGTCTTTGATTTCCGATGCTGCCTCAGACGCAACTTTGCAGCTATCCTTGAGCGAGCGGGCAGATCTCGCTGAAGCACATATTTCCAGCCTGATTTCAGTTGCTAGTGAAGAAGTTAGAAACAAACTTCATGCAGCAGGGCGCGATCAGGAAGCCGAGCGGGTTGATGAGGCAGCGGATATTGCGGCACAGCGCATGTCCAACCAATACTGGCTCGACAGATATGACTTCGAAACTGCACGGAGCCGGATCCTGCTCCTGGCGAAACGAGGCCTTGTGACCGAAGCTGCCTTGCGGCGGTTTGCATCAGAAGACCGGTTTGCCGAAGCGGTGGCGACATTTGCCTGGCTTGTTCGTTGCGGTGTGGAGGAAGTCAGCCATTGGATGGTCCGACCTGATCCCGAGCCGTTTATCATCCTGGCGAAAGCTTCCGGCTTTTCTGCCATCACCGTGCGTACGCTGCTTATCATCGGTCCGTGGCGTCATCGCCTGACGCCGGAAGTCAGAAGTGCCGTTATGGCACTTTTCGAAAGAATGACTGTTGCGGAAGCAAAACGAAAAATGGCTCACTGGAACCATAAAGTGCTTCACTAACCCCGTGAAATTGCGCAAAACTTCAAAAGCCCGGCCAGACAGCCGGGCTTTTTTTTGACCAAACTCAATTTTTGTCCGGGTTTTATCCTGCGTGGAACCGTGCTTAACAGACTACCGGAAGATTTGGTGTGACTCAGTAGGGGCAAACATGCGCACTCGTTCAAGCGAATTTCTGACAATGACAATGCGGTCGGGCACTTGCGGAAAACTCCGCAGCATTTTGGCTTCATTGTTTATTGCGTTCGTTTTGGCTGCAGTCAGCAGCGTACCCGAAAGCCTGGCTCAAGGGATGACGTCGATCATTTCTCAAGTGACAAGTCCAGGTGGGGACACGTCCGAAACTGACGGTGGATCGGACACAGACAAATCTGCTGAAGCTCTGACAGATGACGGAAATCCGGAAGAAATTCTCGAATCCCTCGATGAGCTGTCCGATGATGCCGTAATGGCACGGGATGTGCTGAAATCCATTCTCAATGAAATTCCGACGATCCACGAAACCATGCTGAAGGCCCTGCGTGAACAGGGGGGCGACAAAGGACTGCGCTGGATCCCGGGCGTTTTGATTGATGTCCTGCTCTCTCTCGGGATTGGTCTGGCCGCATCTACCTTGTTGGCGCGATGGGGGCGCCGTCAGTTTGCCACTATGTATCGCCCTGACGTTTTCACCCGCTCCGACAAGATCATTTATCTGTATCTCAGAGCGCTTTTGATGACGGCGGGAGTTGCGTTGTTTTTTGTGGTGGCAACGCTTGTTTATCTGGCGATCGGATCAGGCCTAGAGGCTGCGAATGACACTGCCGTCATCCTGTTCGGAATAACTGCATTGTTCATGACGACGCGGGCCGTCTGGTTGAATGTTCTGGCACCCGACACCGAAAGCCATCGCCTGATCGATCTGACCACGAGCGAAGCCAAAGGGCTCTACAGGTCGTTGTTGATCGGTGCAGGTGTGTCCTTGGCTGCAATTGCCTTCTGTCTCTGGATGGAGCAGCTCGGTCTGTCGGAGGACGCCCACAAGGTTGCGTTGATTGCAGCCTCGGCGTTGTCGATGCTTATTCTTGTCGTCATCGCACTGGTGTACAGGACTGTCATTGCACGATTGATCCGTGGTCAGGATGGCGATGAGGCCGCTCTCTGGCGCAGGGTTTTGGCCAGAACATGGCATTTGATTGCTGTTCTCTATCTCATCTTCGCTTTTGCAAATTCCTCTGTCCGTATCCTTCTGGATTTGCCATCTGCTACCGGCCTAGTGGTGGCTCCATTGCAAGTGTTGCTCGCAGGGACAATTGCCTATGGGCTGCTGATCCTAGTGATCGATAGGCTGCTGTTACCGCGTCTTGATACCGTCGATGCGGAAGCTGTAATTGCCGAAGACATTCAGCGTGCCGAAGAGACAGAAGGCAGCGAATTGGATCCCGAAAGTGCCTTGGCTCAAGCGCACGCGGAAGCGGCAGAACGGGAAACCCAAAGGTCTCCATTCAGGGATCTTCTCGATCGCGGTGCTGCAATTCTCGTTCTGTTCGGGGCATTGGATCTCCTTGCAAGGCTATGGGGCTTACAATTGGCCGGAAGCGGTCTACTGATCGGGTCATTCATCGAGGTGCTTCTGGTGATGTTCCTCGGTTACATGGCTTATGAAGCCGTCAAGATTGTCATTGATCGTCAGATTGCCAAGGAAGCTCCTGCCGAGTCTGATGAAGAAGCTGAAGTTGGTGGAACCGGTGAAAGCCGGATTGCAACACTTCTGCCGATCTTCCGAAATTTCCTTCTTATTACAATTGTCGTCATAGCCGCGATGGTGGTGCTGTCGGAACTTGGTGTAAACATCGCGCCACTCTTTGCCGGTGCCGGTGTTGTCGGTTTGGCAATTGGATTTGGCGCGCAGACCCTGATCCGGGATATCTTCTCTGGTGCTTTTTATCTGATCGATGATGCTTTCCGGAAAGGTGAATACATCGACATCGGCAGCGCCAAGGGTGTTGTTGAAAAAATTTCGATCCGATCCATGCAGCTGCGCCATCACAGAGGAGCGCTGACAACCATTCCTTTTGGCGAAATTCAGCAGGTCGAAAACTTCTCCCGCGACTGGGCGGTGATGAAACTTGCGTTCCGTGTGACCTATGACACGGACGTTGAAAAAATGCGCAAGATCATCAAGACTTTCGGCAAAGAGCTTATGGACGACGAGTACTTCGGACCGATGTTGCTGGCACCGCTCAAATCCCAGGGCATTCTGGCTATGGAAGATTCTGCGATGATCGCGCGGGTGAAATTCACCACTAAACCAGGAAAGCAGTTTGAGCTTCGCAAGGTCGTTTACGCAGGCCTGCGGGATCTCTTTGAGAAGAACGGGATCAAGTTTGCACACCGCCAGGTCACAGTGCGTGTCGCTGGTGAAGGTGAGGATCAGAACAGCGGCGTGATTACACCAGAAATTGCGAAAGCGGCGGCCGCGGGTGCAGCCGCTGCTGGTATGATCGAAGACGACCAAGGCGAGCAGGGAAGCGGTGATCAGATTTGACACTTAGTCTTCTGAGTTAAACGGATTATGGATAGCTCGGGTTTCCTACGGCTTGCACTCCTGATTAAGAAAAACAGCCATGTTTACCTCTGATTGACCTTGGAGGAAGTCTCCTGTTCGAATTCGGCAAGATTTCGGGTATGAGGTCACACATCCGGTGCCTTGGTCGCATTTGAACAAGTCCGGGGCGGATTTGCTTCTCAGACTTGCATCTAACGTGTGATTGATATAAACATATCTTTATATCGACATCGATGGCGTGCTTATGACTGATGACCAAAGCCTTTCTGTAGACGAGACACTTGCCGCACTTCGTGCTGTTGGCGAGGCGACTCGAATCCGTTTGATTGCCCTGCTTGCCGAAAGCGAGCTGACAGTCAAAGACGCGACAGCGATTCTGGGTCAGAGTCAGCCACGTATTTCACGTCATTTGAAGCTTCTGGCTGAAGCTGATCTCATTCACCGGTTCCCTGAAGGGTCCTGGGTTTATTATCGGCTCGCTGATGGGCCGGAAGGTCAGTTCGCCCGTGATCTGGTGAGCCGAATTTCAGTCGACGACCCGGTTTTGGCGGCTGATCAGGATCGGTTTCGCGCCATTCGTAAAGCCAAGGCCGAAGAGGCTGCTGCTTACTTTGCAGCCCGCGCACTGACATGGGATCGTGAGCGATCCTTGCATGTGCAGGAAACGGATGTTGAAGCGGCCATGAGGACTGCTCTTGGAGACCGTCCGTTCCAGTCGTTTCTGGATCTTGGTACCGGCACCGGCCGTCTTCTGGAAGTCTTTTCCGATCAATATACAAATGCGCTGGGCATCGATGCCTCACATGACATGCTTGCCGTCGCGCGCGCTAACCTTGCAAAGTCGGGGTTGAACAATGCGCAGGTGCGACAAGGCGATGTCTATGCCCTGAACGTTCCGCCGCGCTCCTTCGATGTCGTCGCCATTCATCAGGTCCTTCATTTTCTGGATGACCCGGCACGTGCTCTTGCAGAGGCTGCCAGAGCGCTTCGTCCCGGCGGCCGACTTCTGATCATCGACTTTGCTCCGCATGAACTGGAATTCCTGCGCGATCAACATGCCCATCGCCGCCTCGGCTTTGCCAGCGAGCAGATGGAGCGTTGGTTGGACGGGCTTGATCTGGATCTTGAAAAAACAACCGACCTCGTTCCTGGCGAGGCGGATGAAACAAAACTCACCGTTACACTCTGGCTGGCTCGGGATCGTCGAATTATCACCGATCTGCCTGTCCAAGACCCTTCCCGAGAGGTTGCCTGATATGTCCACTTTAGCTTCCCGCCCGTCTCGTGGCACGGCCAAGACACCAATTACTGCCTCGTTCGAGTTCTTTCCGCCGAAATCTGAAAAGATGGGCGAGACCTTATGGAATACGGTTCAGCGTCTAGCACCGCTTAATCCATCTTTTGTGTCCGTTACTTACGGTGCTGGTGGTTCAACACGGGAGCGGACCCACAGGACTGTTGAGCGGATCCTGAAAGAGACAAATCTGGCAACGGCTGCTCACCTGACGTGTGTCGGTGCGTCTCAGGAAGAAATCGACGGCATCGTCAAGGAATACTGGGATCTGGGTGTTCGCCATCTTGTAGCGTTACGCGGAGATCCTCTCGAAGGCATTGGCACACGTTATTCGCCGCACAATAACGGCTATCCTTATGCGTCTGATCTTGTTGCTGGCATCAAGAAGATTGCCAACTTCGATATCTCGGTTTCTGGTTATCCGGAAAAACACCCGGAAAGCGGCAACTGGCAGATGGAGATCGACAATCTGAAGCGGAAAGTCGATGCGGGTGCTGACCGCATAATCACGCAATACTTCTTCGACAACGATCTATTTGATGCCTATCTGGAGCGGATTGCGGCAGCTGGCATCAATATACCGGTTATTCCGGGGATTGTCCCGATCCACAATTTCGAACAGACCATGGTTTTCTCCGCCAAATGCGGCACCTCAATTCCAGAGTGGGTTGCTCGCCGTTTTGCCGGTCTTCAAAACGATCCTGAAACACGCAAGCTGGTTGGTGTCTCAATTGCCTGCGAACAGGTCATGGACCTTGTTGATCGCGGCATCACAGACTTTCATTTCTACACGATGAACCGTGCTGATCTGACTTATGCCATCTGTCACATGCTTGGTATGGGCCAGCCAGCCAAGGAAACACTGGCCGCATAATGGGCTGCTTTGCCGTCACCAGTGGTTTTGAAAGCAGGTGAATGGCAGCGGTATGATGATTTTACGAAATGCAATTCCGATTTGCGTGATTGGGCAACTGCTCAACCGCATGTCAGCAAGACACCAGATGCTCTGGGAAGGAACTACCTGTGATTAAGTCCGACGCTTTTGAGCGCCTCCGTGACATGGCAACATCCCGAATTCTTGTGCTTGACGGCGCCATGGGAACGGAAATCCAGCTCTTGAAGCTGGATGAAGCGGCTTATCGCGGCGACCGGTTCAAGGACTGGCCGAGTGATGTCAAAGGCAACAACGACCTTCTCAGTCTGACGATGCCGGATGCGATCCGGAAGATTCATGTCGATTATCTGGAGGCTGGCGCTGATTTTGCCGAGACCAACACGTTTTCGTCGACCACTATTGCCCAGGCCGACTATGGCATGGAAGAGCTGGCGTATGAGCTCAACTATGAAAGTGCGCGTCTTGCCAAGGAAGCCTGCGATCTCGTCACGGCAAAAAATCCAAGCCGTCCTCGTTTTGTTGCCGGAGCGCTTGGGCCAACCAATAGAACGGCGTCCATTTCTCCGGATGTGAACAACCCGGGCTACCGCGCTGTTACCTTTGATGATTTACGCATTGCCTATGCTGAAGCGACCCGTGGCCTGATTGCTGGTGGTGCGGACATTCTGCTGGTCGAAACCATCTTTGACACTTTGAACGCGAAGGCTGCGCTGTTCGGCATTGAGGAAGTGTTTGAGGAACTCGGCAAAGCCTTGCCGATCATGATTTCGGGCACGATTACCGATCTGTCCGGTCGTACTCTGTCAGGCCAGACGCCGGAAGCGTTCTGGAATTCGGTCAAACATACCAATCCATTCACGATCGGCCTCAATTGTGCGCTCGGTGCCAAGGAAATGCGGGCTCACGTCGATGAGATTGGCCGTGTCGCCGATACTTTCGTCTGCGCCTATCCAAATGCAGGTCTGCCGAATGAGTTCGGCGAATACGACGAGAGCCCGGAACATATGGCTGGTCTTGTCGGTGAATTTGCCGAGGCAGGCCTCGTCAATGTCGTTGGTGGTTGCTGCGGAACAACACCGGCTCACATCAAGGCCATCGCGGAAGCTGTTGCTGACAAAAAACCACGGGCAATTCCTGACGTTGACCGGTTCATGAAATTGTCTGGGCTGGAACCGTTTACGCTGACACCGGAAGTCAACTTCGTCAATGTGGGCGAGCGGACCAACGTCACTGGGTCAGCGCGCTTTCGCAAGCTGATCAAGAACGGCGACTATTCCACCGCTCTGGATGTGGCGCGCGATCAAGTTGAAAACGGTGCCCAGATCATCGACGTCAACATGGATGAGGGGCTTCTGGACTCTGAAGAAGCCATGGTCACCTTCCTGAATTTGATTGCCGCGGAGCCAGACATCGCCAAGGTTCCGGTGATGATCGATAGTTCCAAGTGGAGCGTCATTGAAGCTGGCCTGAAGTGCATTCAGGGCAAGGGTGTCGTCAACTCCATCTCCATGAAAGAGGGCGAAGAGCAGTTTATCGAGCAGGCAAAACGGGTCCGCCGCTATGGCGCAGCTGTTGTCGTGATGGCGTTCGATGAAAAGGGCCAGGCCGACACCTACGAGCGCAAAACCGAAATATGTGAGCGGTCGTACAAGATCCTGACCGAAAAAGTCGGCTTGCCACCGGAAGACATAATTTTCGATCCGAATGTCTTTGCGGTCGCCACCGGTATCGAAGAACACAACAACTACGGCAACGATTTCATCGAGGCAACTGGCTGGATTCGAACAAACTTGCCACATGCACATGTGTCTGGTGGTGTTTCTAACCTGTCCTTCTCCTTCCGCGGCAACGAAGGTGTACGCGAGGCAATGCACTCAGTTTTCCTCTATCATGCCATCAAGAATGGCATGGACATGGGGATCGTGAATGCTGGTCAGCTCGCCGTCTACGACAAGCTTGAACCGGAACTGCGCGAACTGTGTGAAGACGTTGTTCTCAACCGGTCGCCGGAAGCAACGGACAGGTTGCTGGAAGCTGCGGAGCGTTGGAAAGGCGAGGGCGGCAAGAAGAAAGAAGCTGATCTGACTTGGCGGACCTGGGATGTTGCCAAGCGGATTGAACATGCGTTGGTGAACGGCATTGATGACTATGTAGTCGCGGATACCGAAGAAGCGCGCCAAAGCGCTGCGCGCCCGCTTCATGTTATCGAGGGCCCCCTGATGGACGGCATGAATGTCGTCGGGGATCTTTTCGGATCCGGCCAGATGTTCCTGCCGCAGGTGGTGAAGTCCGCGCGCGTGATGAAAAAGGCCGTCGCTCATCTGATGCCCTTCATGGAGAAGGAAAAGGAAGAGCAAGGGCTTGAAGGTCATTCTTCTGCAGGCAAGATCCTTATGGCGACGGTGAAAGGCGATGTCCATGACATCGGCAAGAACATCGTTGGCGTTGTGCTTCAGTGCAACAACTTTGAAGTCATTGATCTTGGGGTCATGGTTTCTGCTGCCAAAATCCTGGAAACGGCGAGAGAAGAAAAGGTCGATATCATTGGTCTTTCTGGCCTGATCACACCGTCGTTGGACGAAATGTGCCATGTCGCCGCCGAGCTGGAACGTGAGGGCATGGACGTGCCGTTGCTTATTGGTGGCGCAACAACATCCAAGATCCATACAGCTGTCAAAATCCATCCGAACTACGACAAGGGCCAGGCGATCTATGTGACTGACGCGGGTCGGGCTGTCGGAGTTGCCTCCAAGCTTGTCAGCGAGAACGGGTGTGAGCCATATTATGCAGATATCCGTTCCGAATATGCCGACATTGCTGAAAAACATGCTGCTGGTCGCGGCAAACAGCAACGAACCGCAATCAGCGTAGCCCGGGACAATGCATTCAAGGCAGACTTCGCTGGCAAACCGCTGATCGCTCCGAAAAAACTCGGAAGCACAGTTTTTGATAATTTCCCGCTCGAAGAATTGGTGCCTATGATCGATTGGACACCGTTCTTTGCGACTTGGGAGATCAAGGGGCGGTATCCCGCTGTTCTGACCGACAACCGTTACGGTCCAGCAGCATCCGCGCTTTATGATGATGCGCGGCGCATGCTGGACGAGATTGTCGAGAAGAAGCTCCTGACAGCCCGCGGTGTGGCTTCGCTTTGGCCTGCAAATGCCGTTGGCGATGATATCCGTGTCTTTGCAGATGACAGCCGCACGGCAACGCTGGCAACCTTCCACACGCTTCGTCAGCAGATGACACGAACTGCGGGTGGCCGGGCCAATGTTGCCTTGAGTGATTTTGTTGCTCCGCAGGAAAGCGGTGTCAACGATTGGCTTGGCGGCTTTGCTGTGACAGCCGGGCACGGTGAAGAGGATTTGGCGCAGCGTTATGCCCGCGAAGGCGATGATTACAGCAAGATCCTGTCACAGGCACTTGCCGACCGGTTGGCCGAAGCCTTTGCAGAGAAACTGCACCAGATCGTTCGAACTGATCTTTGGGGATATGCATCCGATGCAGGTCTCTCGATTGAGGACGTAATCGGGGAAAAATATCAAGGCATCCGTCCGGCACCCGGATATCCGGCGCAACCGGATCACACGGAAAAAGACACGCTCTTCAAGTTGCTGGACGCAGAACGTCTGACGGGTATTCAGTTGACGGAAAGTCGCGCGATGATGCCGGGATCTTCTGTTTCCGGGCTCTATTTCGGCCATGCAGACAGCCACTATTTTGGCGTCGGCAAAATCGAAAAAGACCAGGTGGAAGACTACGCAGCCCGGAAAGGTTGGGATCTTGCGTTTGCCGAACGCTGGCTGGCACCGATTCTAAATTACGACCCAGTTCGTATGCAAGCTGCCGAATAAGCGCGAATTACTATTAACAATATATGATGGGCCTTACGCAGTTTTACCGCGAAAGACCCATTATTCGCTCTCTACGTGACATTACGTAGGCAAATAACAAGTTATTGGTACAAATTGCAAAATTTGCTAGGTTGTGTTTCGGGTTGGGTGCGGTAATGTTTCTCTGTCAGGTTGGTGAGAAAGCTAATCGGCAAAAAAAGAAACTAAAATGAATGTGCACTGAAAGATATCGATCAAATTAATCGTACTCAGAGTCAAACTATCCCTGCACCTAGCGATGTGTTTAGTGTGGGAAGTTATTTAGAAGCTGATAATCCTCTACGTCAGTCATCAGTAATGGAATTTGAAGACTCTGATGCATTGGTTTGTTGTGTGTTGGCCCCAACAAGAAGCAAAAGACGACCTTTTCGGACATCCTCCTCCCTTCGATGTCTTAGCCTTCCAAAGCCCGGCATCTGCCGGGTTTTTTTATTGCTGGCCTCCCTAGTCAACTGGAAAAAGTTCTCTCAACGCAGCCTGACCTTCGGGCGAGATCTGAACAGTGCGGCTGTTGGTTTCTTGCCTCAACCAGTTCTGTTCCTTAAAGCGCGTTAGAAAGGCTGCACCCAGACTGCCAGCCAGATGGTTGCGTCGTTCGCTCCAGTCAAGGCACGCCCGACACAGCGGGCGGCGGTTTGATATTAAGGTGACCAAGTCAATTCCAAAATCAGCAACAAAGGCTTCTCCGTCTGCCGTAAGACCGATGCCGCCTTTGTCAGATGAGGTTGTCAGGAACCCTCGATCCTGCAGGCTGTCAAAAATCTTGACAGCCATGTCTCCGGCCAGATGGTCATAACAAACCCGTGCGGCCCGCATTGCCGGATCTTTGGGGCCGGTTCTGGTGCGCAGGTGCCCTTTTCTGGCCGCTAATCCCATGACTGCTTCCAGCGTTGCACTGACATCCGGTCCTGCAAGGGTGAAATAGCGATGCCGCCCCTGTTTGGCCTGATCAAGCAAACCACCGTCCATGAGTTTTTTCAGATGAGAACTCGCAGTCTGTCCGGTAATGCCCGCTTCTGCAGCAAGCTCGGTCGCTGTCAGCGCCTTGCCGCTCATGAGGGCAGTAAGGATGTTGGCGCGCGCAGGATCTCCGATCAGGGCTCCTATCCGGGCAATATCTGGTCCGTCTTTCATGGTTCGACCTCCATCGAAGCGTTGCGGCGTCGAACCATGACACAAGAGATGCAACGACACCAAACACAATCGAACATAACGGGGCCTGACAATGATCACCTGTTTCATCCGCTACCACATTGATCCGACAAAACGAGCGGCATTTGAGCAATATGCCCGCAATTGGGGGCAAGCGATTCCGCGCTGCGGGGCAGACCTTGTCGGCTATTACGCACCTCATGAAGGTTCAACGACGCTCGCCTATGGCGTTTATTCGATTGAAAATCTCGCAGCTTATGAAGCTTATCGGGCGCGCCTTTCTGCCGATCCGTTAGGCCAGGAAAACTACAAGTTTGCCCAACAGGAAAAATTCATCTTGCGGGAAGACAGGACGTTTCTAAGACTGGCATCTGCACCGCATGACCCCAGGAAGAGCCAAACATGATCGCCGTAATATTCGAAGTCATTCCGCATGCCGACAAAAGGCAGAATTATCTCGACATGGCCGCAGAAATGCGGCCGCTTGTCGAACAGATCGATGGATTTATCTCTGTTGAACAGTTTCAAAGCCTGACCAATCCGGAGAAGCTGCTGTCCCTGTCGTTTTTTAGAGATGAGGACGCTTTATCTGAATGGCGCAGCCTGACCCAGCACAGAAATGCACAGAAAGCCGGACGGACCAGCTATTTCAACGATTACCGATTACGGGTGACCAATGTCCTTCGGGACTACGGAATGGAAGAGCGCACCGAGGCACCAGCCGACAGCCGCGCGCTTCACGATCAGGCTTGACGCAGCATGCAGGGCAAGACTTTCGAATTTGCACTTTTGGGTGTGCTGGCGCTCCTGTGGGGTTCTTCCTACATGTGGATGGCACTGGCGCTGGAGACGATCCCGCCACTTAGCCTGATTGCGCTAAGGGTCTTCATGGCCGCAGGGTTCTTGGTCTGTATTTTGGCGGTTAGGGGTATCAACCTGCCGAAAGACAAGAAAACCTGGCAGCAATTTTTCATTCAGTCGATCATCAACAGTTCCGGACCCTGGCTATTGCTTGCATGGGGCCAGCAGTACGTCGAGAGCGCTGTGGCAAGTGTATTGAACTCGACGTCCCCCCTGTTTGTGTTTTTCTTCGCTATATTCCTGCTGGCAAAGTCGGATCGTCCCGGAACTGTTCAGTTGCTTGGTGCGCTGGCTGGTGTGTTGGGGATCGTTCTCATCGTGGGAGCTGGAGCACTGGACAGTTTCGGAGAGGGGTTTCTTCCGCAATTGGCCGTCCTCTTGAGTGCGGCCCTCTATGGGGTCGCGGCACTGAGAGGCCGACAGTTCTCACATCTTCCTCCGATGGTGACGGCCGCCGGTACACTGATCTGTGCTGCTGTCATGCTTGTTCCGATCAGCCTGATCGTCGACCAGCCCTGGCAACTCGACTTTTCCACGAGCAGCCTTGCTGCAGCCGGTATATTGAGCCTGTTTTGCACCGCGTTCGCGTTCCTGATTTACTTTCGCCTCCTCAATACTATTGGCGCGATGGGGACAGCCAGTCAGGCCTATTTACGGTCCGGCGTTGGTGTTGTGCTTGGCGTGGTGTTCCTGTCCGAAACTCTGGATGTGGAAACCCTGATCGGGATTTGCCTTGCCATAGCCGGGGTTGTTCTGATCAACTGGCCCAGAAAACCAAAACATGTGACAGCCGTGTCTACGGAAAGAGAAAACTCATGAGTGTTTTGACGGTTTATGAGGCTGGATCCCGGCCAACCAAACGCGCGAATCCGGATTATTTTACCGGAACAGTCTGGCAAGACCCGGTAATCGAAGCGCCGAATCCCGGCCGCGTTCATGCCGTGACTGTCACGTTTGAACCGGGTGCCAGAACACACTGGCATACCCACCCACTCGGGCAAACACTGAAGGTGATGTCCGGGGCAGGATTTGTGCAGCTCGCAGGTCAGGACAAACTCTCGATCATGCCTGGAGATGTCATCTGGATTCCGCCGAACGTCAAACATTGGCATGGCGCAGCCCAGCATGTCTCGATGGTTCACCTTGCGATCCACGAAGCGCAAGACGGGTCAGCAGCGGATTGGCTAGAGCCTGTCGATGACAAGACTTATGCCGGGACACTGGAAGTCAGGCGATAGCAGACAGTCAATTCCGCCATGCTAACAATTTGCGTTCGACCAGCCCGATGAGTGTGCTGACAACGATGCCCAGTACTGACAGCATCAGCACACCGGCAAAGAGGCGTTCGAGATCGTAGAGCGATCCGGCTTGCAGGACGTAGGCACCGATGCCGTATTCCGCGCCAAGCATTTCGGCCGCGACCAGCAGGATGATGGCAATCGCCAGAGAAATGCGCAGACCGGACAAGATACCTGGCATGGCACCAGGCAGGATGATCTTGCGCACGATGGAGAGCCAGGACAGGCCGAAACTCTGTCCCATGCGGATGAGTGACCGGTCAACATTGTCGACTGCGCCATAGGTGGCGACAACGGTCGGTGTGAAGGTTCCGAAGGCGATCAGGGCATATTTTGAACCTTCATCAATACCGAACCAGATCACGAACAACGGCAGAAGCGCGATTTTCGGGATCGGGAAGATGGCAGCCACAACAGGCACCAGACCAGCCCGAATATAGCTGAACAAGCCGATTAGAATGCCGACACCAATGCCGACCGTTGCACCCAGAAAAGAGCCAATTGCCAGGCGGGACAGCGATGGTACCAGATGATTGTAAAGTTGGCCGGACTGATGAAGCTCCTGAAAGGTTTTCAGAACATCGCTCGGACGCGGCAGGGTGAGGGATGAAATCCAGCCAGACCGTGTTCCCCATTCTGCGATCAGGATCAGGACGACAAAGACGACCAGGCCGACCCAGCGCCGGGGCTGGGGCGCAAAGCCGCCACCCCGGTACTGAATGGTTTGTTCCGTGCCATGTGGTTTGTTGATCCCGGCTTTCTGATCAGACATGAAGCAGCTCCGTGTCTGCAGCGCGAGCTTCTTCGCGCATTAATGACCAAAGATGCTTTTGTTTTTGTTCAAGTTCCGCGTCGCCATACTGGCGATCAGGCAGCGGTGTTTCCAGATGCACGATTTCGCGAATTTTTCCCGGGCGACGGGACAAAACAACGATGGAATGACCGAGGCGGACAGCCTCTGCCAGATTGTGGGTGACATAAACGGCTGTAAAAGGAGCACGGGTCCACAGGTTGACCAGATCGTCCATCAGCAATTCGCGGGTCTGGCTGTCGAGCGCGGAAAGTGGTTCATCCATCAGCATGACAGCAGGACGAACGGCCAGAGCACGGGCAATGGCGACGCGTTGTTTCATCCCGCCAGAGAGTTGTCTCGGCAGGGCCTTGGCGAAATCCGTCAATTTGGTGCGCGCAAGCACATCATCGATGATGGCCTTTGCGTCCTTGCCGCGAAGGCCATGATCTTCAAGAACCAGCGATATGTTGCCTTCAACCGACCGCCAGGGCAGCAGCGCAAAATCCTGAAAAATATAGGTCAGTGGATTGAGGCTGTCTTTTGGCGGTTCACCCACCTGCACAACCCGGCCACTCGTTGGCCGTTCCAATCCGCCAATAAAGCGGAGCAGGGTGGACTTGCCGCATCCGGATGGTCCGACGATGCAAACGATATGGCCTTGCGGGACATCAAGGGTGACGTCGTTCAGGACCTCGATGCCATCATAGGAATGGCTGATGCCGTCCAGGCGGATATCCATGAAATACTCCAAAAAGGGCGGAGATAAACTCCGCCCCATGTGTAAGTGCGTTCGATTTTCAGGATGTCAGGACTTCAGGATTTCGACGTAGGACTGATCTACCAACGTCTCGATGGTGATGTCTTTGTCGACCAGATCCTCTGACTGGAACCAGGAAAGCTGATCTTGAAGGGATGCAATGTTCAATGCCGCACCTTTGTTGAGGCGCATGGTGCCATTGATGATCGACGGTGCTGCTTTTTCGCGCGGACGATCCGTGTAGACATATTTATGGATCAGATCGACCATCTCATTGACGCCTTCATCGCCGCCAGTCTTGTCGATCATGGCTGCGGAATAGTCGTCAACACCCTTTGAGAACCCGGAGAGGAAGTCCTTTGTCATGTCGCGTTCATCAGCTGCATTCTTGGCAGATGTGAACACTGTGGTGACCTGATAGCCCGGCAGGTAATCAGCGACATTGCCGATGATGTGAACCTTGCCGGATCCTGCTAGAGGCTTGGCAATGTGCGGAACAATAGACCAGGCATCAATCTGCCCGGACTTGAGCGCACCGATAATCGCTCCAACCTTCTGCAATGGCTTGAATTTGACGTTCGCCCCTTCCGCGGCTGCGATCTTGGAGCCCATGTAGTGGAATGACGATCCAGCAGTTGAAATGCCGAAAGTCTTGCCGTCCAGCGCTGCAGGGGATGTCAGGCCGGCCTGAAAAGCAGCGTCGGATGCGAGGATCTTCTGACCGTCAATGCCATCTTCTTCTGACAGCGCACCGCCGATGACTTTGACCGCGCCTTTTTGCGCCAGTGAAATCAGGCCGCCGGAGACAGCTGTGACTGCATAGTCGATGTCGCCAGAGGCGATTGCCACGGCCATTGGCTGAGCTGCCTGGAAGAACTTGAACTCAACATCCAGCCCGGCTTCGTCAAAGTAGCCACGCTCATAGGCGATGAAACTTCCAGAGTGGGATGTGAAACGCAGAGCGCCGACCTTGATCTTGCGGCCGGATGCGATTGCCGGGGCACTCAGCGTGGTCGCAGCAGCTGCCGCGCCCATAAGGGTCAATGCCTTGCGGCGGTTCATTGAGATCATGTTGTCCTCCCGGCTGTATTCAACAAAATGCGGGTCTGTTGCCCGTTTCAAATCAGGCTCATTGTAGCCGGAAACCGAAATTGAGCACTTTGTTTTTCGTAAAACTGAATCGCGATTGCGAGAGCCCTATGCCTCTGGTTTTTGACCAGAAAGTCAAGTTCAGAACCTGCCCGATTGGTCTCTTTAACAAGACGTGCCGGAAACTTCTTTAATTGTGGTGTCAGCGCCCGGTGGGGAGTTTGACGATGGCTTCCAGACCGCCTTCATCACGGTTTTTGAGTTCAATCGTTCCGCCATGGGCATGGATGATCGATCTCGTGATGGCGAGTCCCAAACCAATGCCGCCTGTTTCTTCGCTTCGACTTTCTTCAAGCCGGACAAAGGGTTCAAAGACATCGTTCATCTGATGGTCAGGGATTCCGGGGCCTTCGTCTGTTATCCTGACTATGATCTGGTTTGTCGTTTCTTCTGCGGTCACCTGAACTGCCTCTCCGTAACGAATGCCGTTTTCGATCAGGTTTCGGAACGCCCGTTTCAATGATCTCGGACGGCAGGAGAGGATTATGCGGCTCGGAATATCTGCCTGGCATTTGTGGCCGAGATCCTGTTGATCATCAGACAGGCTTTCCAGCAATGCCCCGAGATCGGCCTGTTCGGCCGGTTCATCACTGGCCTCGTCCCTGGCAAAGCGCAATGCGGCTTCGGTCATGGCGGACATGTCGTCCAGGGTTTCAATTATCTTTTCGCGGTTTTCATCATCATCGATGAACTCGGCGCGCAGACGTAGCGACGTGATCGGTGTTCGAAGATCATGGCTGATGGCGGCCAACATGCGCGTGCGGTCTTTGACAAACCGGGTGAGGCGTTCCTGCATGTCGTTAAAGGCAATGGTCAGTGCCAGGACTTCGCTCGGCCCACTCGGCTCCAGGGGAGGCCCATCTTCGCCGCGACCGAGTTTTTCTGCAGCAATTGCAAGGTCATTTAAGGGGCGTGTGACACGGCGAACTGCGAAAGCAACAATGCCGACGATGGCCAGCGCCATCAAAGTCAGTTGCACAATCAACGGAATGAAGGCGCCCGGCGGGGGCCGATAGCTGGTCGCCATATTGAGCCAGTCGCCACTATCCAGCTGAACGGAAAAAGACAGGTCTTCCGGTTTATTCATGATCCGGCGCAGATGTGGCGGCCGGTCTTTTCGAGGTACTTTTCGCCAGTTTCCCTGGTCACTGTTCTCTTTGTCATTGTCGGCACGACCCCGGACAGGGGGGCCTCGTTTCTCATCTGCATGAACGTTGATATGGATGGTCTTGTCCGAGCCCAGTTGTTCAGCTGTGTAGGCTTCCAGTTTTTGTTCAAAACCACTTTCTCCAGGTTCTGGTGCCAGCGGCGTCTCGCTCACCCAAAAGGTGGCAAACCGGGTACTGCTGGCTTCCAGAATTCGGGATTGCAGGGTCGGGGGCGTATCTTCCAGCAACTCCGCAATGGACACAGCCCGACTGAGGACGTTGTCTCGGGCAAGTGCGACCATGGCAATCCGGCGCTGGTCATGAAAGATCACCAGGGCGATGGCTTGAGCAACGAATATGGCCACCAGCAACAGCAGGATCAGCTGGGACGCCAGTTTCCTCGGCCAGAAATAACTTGCGCCAGCGGATATGCGCTCAAAGATAGTCATTCAGAACTGTCTTTCACGTCAGCTGTGAACATGTAACCGCCACCCCAAACTGTCTTGATCAGTTTTGGATCCTTGGCATCCACTTCTATCTTGCGGCGCAATCGCGACACCTGATTGTCTATAGACCGGTCGAAGACAGCCGGAGTGCGCCCTGTCGTCAGATCCATCAGCTGGTCCCGGTTCAGTACCAGTTTGGGTCGTTTCAGGAAGGCACACAACAACTGAAACTCACCGCTTGACAGGGCAACCGCAATACCTTCCGGATCGACCAGTTCCCGGCGAGAGACGTTCAGCACCCAGCCGTCAAAATGCAATTTTTCCTGATCTATCGGATCGCGTTCCTTCGGCGCGAGCGATGTCCGCCTCAGAACCGCACGGATGCGGGCCAGCAGTTCGCGAGGATTGAACGGTTTGGTGACATAATCATCGGCGCCGATTTCAAGGCCAATCACCCGGTCCGTGTCATCTGCCATGGCTGTCAGCAGGATCACTGGCATGGAGCCGGTCTCTACCAGATGGCGGCATAAAGAGAGGCCATCTTCGCCAGGCATCATGATATCGAGCACAACGAGATCAATCGCTGCAGCTTTCAGGGACTTACGGGCATGGGCAGCGTTTTCCGCCGTTGACGCGCGCAGTCCGTTCTTGATCAGGTAGCGGGCGAGGGTTTCGCGGATGTCCCGATGATCATCGACGACCAGAATATGTGGGCTAGGATCGCTCAACTGTCTCTCCCGAAGTGGGTCTGGCACCTGTTCGGTTGCCAATGGCTCTGTTTCTAAAGCTAAAATAGTCACAAGCGCGCCGTCATGCGAGGCGGATTTGTAACAAAATGTACCAGTCACCGGTTCCGGGACACTTGGCGACACTTGAGCCGTTTTGCAGGGGTATTCCTGCGACAATTGCCACCTACCTTGAGTTCATCAACGAACCAAGGAGTTGTTGGAATGAAACCGTTCAAGACGATTGCTATCGCTGCCCTGGCTGCAAGTGTTGCAGGAACTGCCCTGACAGCCAGCCTGCCCGCATACGCCCAGAGTGGCGCTGCAAACTCGGACGGGGGGCAAGAAATTCAGGAAATGACCGGAAAACGCTTTGCTCATATGGGTAAACGCGGCGGAGAAGGCCGAGGTTATGGAAAACGCGGCGGGCGGCAACGTGCAGAACGCCTGTTTGAGCGTTTTGACACGGATGGTGATGGCATCATCACCGCTGCCGAGATCGAAGCCGTCAGAGCTGCCGATTTCACAGCACACGATACAGACGGCAACGGCGACATCAGCCTGGAAGAATTCAAGGCTGCGTTCCTGACCCGCTCGAACGACAAGATGATCCGGGCGTTCCAGTTCCTGGATACAAATGGTGACGGCACTGTCACCCAGGAAGAAGTCGACACGGCTGCAAACCGAATGTTCAATCGCCTCGACCGAGACGGCAACGGTGTTGTCGAAAAGGTCCGTGGCCAAGGCGGAAAGCGCGGCCAGGGTGCTGGTCAAGGTGGTCAGCACGGCCAGGGCCTGGCTGATGGTTCAGGCCAGGGCCAAGGTAACGGCAAAGGCAATGGTCAAGGTCAACGTGCCGATGCCGGTGAGCGCGGCGAAGGCCGTGGCGGCAAACGGGAAGGCCGCGGAATGCGCGGTATGGGCCGAGGCCACGGTCAGGGCCATGGCGGACCGCAGATGATGTTCATGTCGACCTTTGACACCAACGGCGACGGCACTGTGACCCGGGAAGACTTCGATGCCAAACGGGCAGAGTTGTTCTCCTTGGCCGATACCAACGGCAGCGGATCTTTCACGAAGGATGACTTCTCGCCGTTGTGGCTGGCGATCAATGACGGTCGCGTCGTCAACATGTTCCAGCGTGCCGATGCCGATGGAAGTCTAGGCATAACCGCCGAAGAGCATGACGAGCGTGCAAGTCGCTTGATGGAAAAAGCTGACCGGAACGGAGACGGTGTTATAACCAAGGCTGATTTCAAGCGTGGCAAAAAGGGCAAACACGGCAAGGGCAAGCAGCGCGGCTAACACCGTTGAATACCAATTCTGAATCTTGATTTCTTGCAGGATCCTGAGAGACACAGGGGGCCACTCGTGGCCCTCTGTTTTTGTGTCTACAAGTTGAAGTGATTAGTCACTTGATAATAATTCAGAGAGCAATGTTCGCGTATAGGTTGTTTTTTGATTTAGGCGCCAATCATGATTTCCGAACTCTCTTCTGCTGTAGTTTCTCAGTCTGATACTCAAGGTTGGGAGCGTAACCAAGACACTTCAACGCGCGCGCAGAACACTGCCATCGACGTTAAGAGTGGAAAATAGGCACAAACATCTGTGGGAGCTGATCCTACAAAGTTCGAGCAACCAGAGTTTACGAAAACCGGTCTTTTTACCGAAGAATGGTCAAGTGCAAATAGAGCGGCGAATGAAGCCTATGCTGCGATGCATTTGGAAGAAATGCATTCATTTATAAGAGAACGGCTTGCCGAAGTAGAATTGCTGGAACCCAAACCCGCTAGGGAAGTTGGGGCCGATGAAGCGGAGGCCGTCCGCAAAGCGTTAGCGCAGGATGGTACTCGTTTGACATTCCCTGAAGACGGCATCTTCATGGCGATCCATGACAGTCTTATGTACACCTTCACCGAGGATGGAAAAGTCACGGCTCATGAATCCGGAGTGCCCCAAAGCCAAGCTGAGAAGGATTCATGGCTTTCAGACTTGCGCAATTCCATCGCCGAACTTGAAATGTCCACCGGCGGACTGTCGCTTGAAGAGCTGCGTGCCAACTACGAAGCCGCTTCCCAGGAAGTGACACGGGTCGTTGAAGGCGCGCGCCAGCAGCAGCAGGTCGAGACTGGTCAAATAGAGGACCTAATTGTCTGAAGTGAAATGCATTGCGGTGCCGGTACCGCCGCCTCAGAGACGCTTGTAGTTCCGCTCACCTTGTCGGAGATAATGGTCTTGAGTAGCTGACCTTCATTCTATCCACACAGAGCGTTCCAGATTGGCGGAACCCGTCTCCGCACTTTTCTTCAATGTGATAAATCCTCTTAAAAGAATTGCTGTTTGCTGATCGTGCTCCGGTTTGCCCTTTCCAAAATGATTGTCTGACGCCATGGTGCGGCGATGAGTGTTATGTTTGAAGAACTGGATTATGCCCCAACGCCGATTGGTGCGATCTCCTTGCGTCGTCGGCATATTTTGACCCTCAAGACCGACGTCTTCGAGATCTTGCTTGGTGAAGAGCACCTGATGTCGAGCCTTTTTACTGCGTCAGAAGTGGCGTTGGCCGATTGCGGGCTTGCAGCTCTGCCGGACTACGGGCTGGACGTTCTGGTCGGCGGGCTTGGCCTTGGCTATACCGCGCAAGCTGCGCTGGCCCATGAAACGGTTGCCCGATTGACCGTTGTTGATCTTCTGGAACCGGTGATCCGTTGGCATAAGGAAGGCCTTGTGCCGATGAAAACGGAACTGGCCGATGACCCGCGCTGCCAGTTGGTGCAAGGCGATTTTTTTGCGCTTGCAGCGTCCGGTAGTGGCTTTGATACCGATCAGCCCGGCCGTCAATATGATGCCATCCTGATCGATATCGACCACACGCCGGAGCGCTTGCTGCATGACGGTTCCAAAGGTTTTTACACGCCGGATGGGTTTCGCGAACTGCAACGGTTTGTGAAACCTGGCGGGGTTGTCGGTCTGTGGTCTGATGAAGCACCTGATGAGGCGATCACAGCATTGCTTGGCAAGGCTTTTGACAAGGCCTGGGCCGAGCCGGTGGTGTTTTCCAATCCTTTGCAAGATGGCCGTGAAGTGACACAGGCGGTCTATCTTGGCCGCAAGGCCTGACGTCTTGTCGGTTGGCATTTTTTCCGCTTGCATCGCGCCGGAATATCCATCATACACCGCCTGCCCAAATTCGCACGTGCCCGAGGCCGTTCATGGGATGATGCAGGTGTTTTGAGGAAAACGGTTACCGGTTTTTCGATCCAGAGCGCACCTACTGCAGACATCTCTTAAGGGACCACTGCCAGATAACACCGCCAAGGGGCGGGGCAGGACATCCGGACGGCTTAAAGCAACGACGTAAGAGGGCTTTTTTGGTCTCTGCCGGTCTCCAACACCAGCGTCACTGAAGAGGCACTTGTTACATCCTTGCCCGACGTGCGGCTCGGTTCTCCCGATCCAATCAACGGCATTCCCGACGCGGGAAAGCTTTGCTGTGCATGTTGATGCGCTGCATTGCCCAACCGTCGCTGCAATCTGCTGATCCGCCCTTCGGTTCCACCCCAAAGGCGACGGGGTAGCTTTTTGCAGCTCCTGCGACGAGAACCTGCAGCTTGGTTACCTGACCATCGGCTGCAGACACAAATTGGACGGGGAAACCCTGATGAGTGAACGCATTCACGATTTTTTGCGACGACGGGACGATGATGGCCCGTGTGTAGTGGTCGATCTGGATATTGTGGCCGAGAACTTCACAGCCTTTGCCAGGTCCCTGCCGGATACGTCCGTCTATTATGCTGTCAAAGCCAACCCGGACCCTGCAATCCTGAACCTTCTGGAGAGCCTTGGCTCTTCCTTCGATTGCGCTTCTGCCGGCGAGATCGAAATGGCGCTGGCGACCGGCGCCTCCGCTGACCGCATTTCCTATGGCAACACAATCAAGAAGGAACGGGACATTGCGCGTGCCTATGCCCTTGGTGTCCGGCTCTTTGCGGTCGACGCCGTCGAAGAAGTTGAAAAAATCGCTCGGGCAGCCCCTGCCTCCAAAGTCTTCTGCCGGGTTCTGTGTGACGGTGACGGCGCCGAGTGGCCATTGTCGCGCAAATTCGGCTGCGACCCGGCCATGGCGCCCGACGTCCTTGAACACGCCCACCGGCTCGGCCTTGAAGCCCACGGCGTATCCTTCCACGTCGGCTCCCAGCAAGCCAACCTCTCAGCCTGGGATTTTGCTCTCGCCATGGCGGCAAGCGTCTTTCGGGAAACGGCGCAGCGCGGCATCGAGCTGAAGATGGTCAACATGGGTGGCGGATTTCCGACCCGTTACCTGAAAGACGTTCCTGGTGTTCCAAGTTATGGTGAGGCGATCTTTCATGCACTCACCAAGCATTTCGGCAATCAATTGCCCTCGACCATTATCGAGCCGGGCCGCGGTATGGTCGGCAATGCGGGCATGATTGAAACGGAGGTCGTTCTGATTTCCAAAAAACATGAGGCTGATGAAATTCGCTGGGTCTATCTCGACATCGGCAAGTTCCACGGCCTGGCCGAAACCATGGACGAGGCGATCCGCTATCCAATCAAGACACCAAAGGACGGCGACCAGACAGCGCCGTGCGTGTTGGCCGGACCGACCTGTGACAGTGTCGACGTGATGTACGAAAAGACGCCCTATGAGCTGCCGGTCAGCCTGTCGATTGGTGACAAGGTGCTGATTGAAGCCTGCGGAGCTTATACGACCACTTATTCGTCAGTCGGTTTCAACGGTTTTGCTCCGTTGGCGTCGTACGTCATCTAGCTGCAAGAACGGTCTCACAGGACCGGAAGGCTTGTTCTTCCGGTTCATTCGCCGTCCTGTACTTCAATGCATTCAGTGCGCCTATTTGACGCGAGGGGTTCCCATTGCCCGGATCTCATGTTCAGGTTGCAGGCAATTGACGACTGGATGATTGGAGTATTCCCAGATGAGCGATGAGAGCAACGGCAGCACCCCGAAAAAACCGACGCAAAAGACAGCCGGAAAAACGGGCCCAAGGCGTAAATCTGCCGCTTCGAAAGCTCCCGCTCGCGCCAGAACGGCAGTAGCCAAACCCGCTGCTACCAAACCGGCAACCACAAAAGCCACTACCTCCAGGTCAACTAAAGCATCTGCATCAAAACCTGCGGCGGCCAAAACTGTCACAAAATCGACTGCTTCCAAGCCGGCTGTTAGACGACCAGCCAGAGCGACAACTCCTAATCCGTCTGCGACCAAACCTGCTACGATCAAGCCTGCAGCAACGAAATCTGCTGCGACCAAAACTCCGGCGGCCAAGTCGCCGACAACCAGGACAACCGCTGCAAAGAGGCCTGCTGCCAAATCGGCAGCGACAGGAACTGTAGCGGCTAACAAACCAGCAACCACGAGATCGGCGCAGACCAAGTCTCCTGCACCCAAAACAGCCGCGTCCAGTGCGCGCAAGGCTCCGGCAGCCAAGCTGGCAACGGCAAAATCAACTTCTGCGCAAACAGCTGCCCGTAGAACGCCAAACAGAAAACCGACAGGAAAAAGCCCTGCGCCGCGCAGACGTGCTGCAGCGAATAAATATCCAGTTCATGGCACCATCACGGGGCCATTGGTTGTGATCGGGCTTGGATCTATCGGCAAAGGTACTCTGCCCCTGATCGAACGGCATTTCAAATTCGACCAGAGCCGTGTCACGGTGATCGATCCGTTGGATACAGACGCGAAAATGGTCACGTCAAAAGGCTATACCTTCCAGAAGGCCGCGCTGACACAGGAGAACTACAAGGACATCCTGACACCGCTTTTGACAGAAGGCGAGGGACAGGGCTTTGTCGTCAACCTGTCAGTCGATACGTCGTCTCTCGACATCATGAAGCTGTGTCGGAAACTCGGCGTTTTGTATCTCGATACGGTAGTCGAGCCCTGGCTCGGCTTCTATTTCGACGAAGATGCCAAGATGGCGGATCGCACCAACTATGCGCTGCGCGAGGCGGTGCGCAAAGAGAAAAAGCGGAAACCCGGCGGCACGACCGCAGTCTCCTGCTGCGGCGCAAATCCGGGCATGGTGTCCTGGTTTGTCAAGCAGGCATTGATCGACATTGCGACTGAAACCGGTGTCAAATTCAAGGAGCCGACCGGTCGCAAGGGCTGGGCGAAACTTATGAAGAAAACCGGGGTCAAGGGTATCCATATCGCCGAGCGGGACACGCAGCGCGCCAAGGCACCCAAGCCCGGTGGTGTTTTCTGGAACACTTGGTCCGTTGAGGGGTTTCTGTCGGAGGGGTTTCAGCCCTCCGAACTTGGTTGGGGCACTCATGAGACATGGAAGCCGAAAAACGCCAAGGAACACCGGGAAGGGTGCCGGGCGGCGATCTATCTGGAACAGGCAGGCGCCAACACTCGCGTTCGCTCCTGGTGTCCGACGCCAGGCCCGCAATTTGGTTTTCTTGTCACCCACAATGAAGCAATTTCAATTGCTGACTATTTCACGTTGATTGATGGCAAAAAGCTGAAATTCCGGCCAACTTGCCACTATGCCTATCATCCGGCGAATGATGCTGTTTTGTCCCTGCACGAGCTCTTTGGCGCAGCTGGCAAGGTTCAGGACAAACAGCATGTTATGGAAGAAAACGAGATCCAGGACGGCATCGATGAGCTCGGTGTTCTGCTCTACGGGCACAAAAAAAACGCCTATTGGTATGGCTCGCAGCTTTCCATCGAGGAAACCCGCAAGCTGGCACCAAATCAGAATGCCACGGGTCTTCAGGTAAGTTCGGCTGTCATTGCAGGCATGGTCTGGGCACTGGAAAATCCGGAGGAAGGCATCGTCGAAACCGACGAGATGGATTACAAGCGCTGCCTTGAAATCCAGAAGCCATATCTGGGACCGGTCAAGGGCTATTACACCGACTGGACACCTTTGGACGGCCGCCCAGGGTTCTTCCCTGAAGATCTTGATGCGAATGATCCTTGGCAGTTCAAGAATGTGCTGGTGCGCTGAAGTCGGCAGGATGGATCTGGTGTGAACAACATACCGCCTGAGAAAATCAGGCGGTTTTTGCTAACGATTTGTAATTTGGCATGAGATAGAATATATTCTGCCAAAGGGCATAAATCGATGTTGTTAGAGATACCCAGAACGCAGGCATTTCCGGACAGTCCGGTGGTCACCGACGCAGAGGCGGCGGCGATGGCGCGTGCGGTCATCAATCTGTTTAACAAATGGCAGATCACAGATGCCGAGGCCTGCGAAATCCTTGGTGGACTGGGTATGCGGACCTATGCCCGATGGAAAAAGGGCTCTCCCGGCCGAATTGACCGGGATCTGGCAACGCGTCTCTCGCTGCTGATGGGGATCCATAAAGGGCTGCGCTATCTCTTTTCAGATCCTGTGCGCGGCTATCGCTGGATCAAGACACCGAATGACGTGTTTTCCGGTGAAACGCCACTAGCTGTAATGCTGGAAGGATCCATGTTCGCGCTGGTGCGTCTTCGCTCTTATCTCGATGCTGAGCGCGGCGGCTGGTGACGGCGGACACCACGCCGATTGTCAGGAGCGAGTGGTCCAGAGCCTTTCGGATCATCCGCTCGATCCATCCGCCAATTGATCTCTTCGAAGACATTGCTGACCCGGCCGACTGGGAGGCGCTGGCCTCAGCCGAGGCCAAGACCAATCCGAGGATTTGGGGCAATCTCGGGCGATTGGATCTGGTACCTGTTGAGCGGCGCGTTCAAGGCGAGGGAGCAAGCTACTTGATGGCTCCGTTTGTCCATGTCAGTCATGATCGGCCGGGCCGTTTCACCGATGGCTCTTATGGTGTTTACAGTGCTGGCAATTCCGAAGAAGTGGCGATCCGGGAGGTTGCCTATCATCATGGCCGGACGATGCGCGCCAGCCGGGAAGAACCCGGTTGGACATCGCAGTTTCGGGTGTTGATCAACAGCCTCGATCTGAAACTTCATGATTTGCGAGCGATATCAGAGGTCTACGACGCGGATGACTATACCATCTCACAGGACATCGGAAGAGATTTGCGCCGCTCTGGCAGCAATGGTGTTCTCTACACCAGTGTCCGCGCGCCGGGCGGTCTTTGCGCCGGAATCTTCTGGCCGGATCTCATTCCGATCCCGGTTCAGGGCGATCATTACGAGTTTCACTGGGACGGTGACGAGGTCGACCGTGTCTTGAACCTCAGATCCCGGCAAATATTCGGGTTGGGGTAGGGACCGCAGAAGATTCTGCTAGGCTGTTACACCGGCATCAATCGTTCCACCTCAACGGCTTCGTCGCGTCCCTTGACCTTCTGCGGGCCGATGGTTTGACGAGCGGTGCCAGTGTCCAGTGCATTAGCGACTTCACCCGAGACAAGGACGATGACTTCGGCAGTGCTATCAATTTCCTTGCCAAGGGACTCCAGACGGGCGGCGACATTCACCGTGTCGCCAATCACTGTGTAGTTGACCCGTTCCGGAGCGCCTATGTCACCGACAACCAGTGGGCCAGTGTGAACACCAATGCGGATGCGAACGGGTGTCAAGCCGCGTTGTTTGCGGCGTTCGTTGTCTGCGTGGATATCTGACGCGATATCGAGAGCTGCGAGCGCAGCTGCACGGGCTGGGCTTTCCAGTTTTTCTGGTGCTCCCCAAAAGGCCATCAGACTGTCGCCAATATACTTGTCGATTGTACCGCCATGTTTGCGGATTGACGCGCCAACCAGAGTCAGGTGTTCGTTGACAAAGTCGGCGGTTTCCGTCGCGCTCATGCCTTCGCTGATTGACGTAAACCCGGCAATGTCGGTGAAGAGGACGGCAACTTCGCGTTCTTCTGGTGGGGCTTCGGCCCGGCCTTCGGACAGCAGCTTCAGGACAAGGGTTTTGGGTACGTAACGGCGGAAAGCGCGAAGGCCGCTGACCATGGAATTGAAGCCGGTGGAAAGGTCATCGAGTTCACGCACATAGCTGCTTTTAAGCTCCGGTACGCGGTCAAGATCGAGCTTTGCGACTGCTCTGGCACCTACCGCAGCGCGTCTGATCGGTTTGCCGATCCGGTGTGCGAGGAAGCCTGCGCCAATCAGCGACAGGCCAAGCAGAGCAATGCCGATCAGAATGGCATCAAACAGCTGGTGCAGGGGCTGATCAAGAATGTCCGCAGTGAAATGCGCCCCAATCGACACTGGCAAGCCCGCAGGTCCGTGTGCCCCGGTCTCCAGTATGATGAAGCGCTTGTGGCCATGCTTGTCGTAACCAACCCGCAGTTCATGCTCCTCGCCGATGCCATAGCTTTTGGGATCGATCATCTGAGTGGATCTCAGCGTGGCGAGAAATTCGTCAGGTACATGGTCCACATCCACCAACGGATCATGCGGTGCCAGCTTGTCGAAAACTTCCGAAAGTTTCGGATGGGCAATCAGGTCGATTGTGCCCGGACGCATCAGGAAAACCGTGACAATGTCATTGGAGATATCGTGCGTGATTTCGGACAGGCGATGCATCGACATGGCGAAGATCACCAGACCTTCGCTTTTTCCTTCGGATTGGACCGGAAAGACACGGGCAATATAGGTGTGCTGGTGTTCGCTGAAATAGATCGGATCGGTCCAGAACGGCTTCTCTGCCTTGAGGGACTTGCTGATCAAGCCGGATAAATGATGGGTGTAATCGGAGGCCGGGACGAATTTCGGGACAAGGATCGCGTCACCTGCTCCGCGTTCGATCTGGACAAAATTTCCATCGGCGTCGGTAACAATGACGAAGGATACATGTTCCATGGCTGCCAATGAGCCAAACAGGTACTCAGCAACTTCCTGAGGCCTTTGCGGTAAAATGCTGCCCCTGTGGAGTGCTTCGGCAGTAAACTCCGCAGCTTCAGCGATTGCTTCCACCTGGGAAACAAAAGCGCGCTCCAGAGAGCGCATACCGACATTGATCAATTCACCGCCAAGATTGCGAACAACCCTTTCAGACGTTGATGCCTGAACAAATAATACCAGCGCTGCCGTGATGAAAACAAATGCACCAATCACAGTGGTCAGTGTTGGCGTGATGTGAATTCGGCGTCGCTTCTGCAAGTGGATGGCTCGTTTTATGAAAATTCTGTCGGGTCACACATCCATAGCCGGTTCTTTGGCATCAGGTAAAGAAAACACCAGTCACAGCGATCAAGTGGAAGCAGTTTTGGGATTTGTCGAGATGAAAAAATCCCGCAAGATCAGAGACCTCACGGGATTGGATCAAATACTGAGTCTGCGTCTTAAGATTTTGATTCAAGACACTCAGGACTGTTTTTGCGGTTCATCGAACTTGTGATCGTAGTCGACGGCAACTTCGTAATCCGGATCTTCCAGAACGGAGACCTCGACCAGATTGCCAGCTTTGTCCAGAAGCTTCTGACAGTCGGGTGACAGGTGGCGCAGGTGCAGGCGTTTGCCCGCAGCAAGGTATTTAGAGGCCAGCGCATCGATTACTTCCAGCCCCGAATGGTCGACAACGCGGCTGTCGATGAAATCGACGACAACATCTTCCGGGTCATTTTGAACATCAAACAGATCGGTGAACCCTGTCGTCGAACCAAAGAACAACGGCCCGGACAGGCGGTAGACTTTCCAGCCTTCCTTGCTGGTGCCGATGCGGGCACTGATGCGGCTGGCAGCATTCCAGGCATAGGCAAGCGCGGAGATGATCACACCGACGACAACTGCTACCGCCAGATCTGCATAGACAGTGACACCGGTCACAATGACCATAACCAAGGCGTCTGTCAGAGGGATCTTGTGAACTATCTTCAGGCTGGCCCATGCAAATGTGCCGATGACGACCATGAACATGACACCCACCAGTGCTGCGACCGGGATCTGTTCGATCAAGGAGGACGCGACGACAATGAAGGACAGAAGGAACAGAGCTGCTGAAATACCTGAAAGACGGGTGCGGGCACCGGACTTCACGTTGATCATCGACTGACCGATCATGGCGCAGCCGCCCATACCACCGAAGAAACCGGTGACGATGTTGGCTGAACCCTGTGCCAGGCATTCCTTTGAAGCCCCTCCCTTGGTGCCGGTCATGTCGGCAACAAGGTTCAACGTCAGGAGGGATTCAATCAGGCCGATTGCGGACAGGATAATCGCATAAGGCAGGATGATCTGAAGTGTTTCAAAGTTCAGCGGTACCATCGGAATATGAAATTCCGGTAGTCCGCCAGCAATTGATGCCAGATCACCTACTGTTCGCGTGTCCAGGTTCATACCCAGAACCAATGCGGAGACGACCAGGATACCAGCGAGCGGAGCCGGGAAAGAGGTGGTGATTTTCGGGAGCAGCCAGATGATTGCCATTGTCAGTCCGATCAGGCCGAACATCAAATAGAGCGGCATACCAGTCATCCAGGTGAGGCCACCAGCGCCATCATCAACCTTGAACTGACCCATTTGCGCCAAAAAGATCACGATAGCCAGGCCGTTGACGAAGCCAAGCATGACCGGATGCGGCACCATGCGGATGAATTTGCCCCACTTGAGCACGCCGACGCCGATCTGGATGATCCCCATCAAGACGACCGTGGCAAACAGGTATTCAACGCCGTGTTGCGCAACAAGCGACACCATGACGACTGCCAGAGCGCCGGTTGCGCCTGAAATCATGCCCGGACGACCACCAATACAGGCCGTAATCAGACCGACAAAGAAAGCTGCATAAAGCCCGACAAGCGGATTGACGCCTGCAACAAAGGCAAAGGCAACAGCTTCCGGCACCAGCGCCAGGGCTACGGTCAGCCCGGCAAGAACTTCTGTCTTGATGCGCGAAGCATTCATTTCAATCGATTGTGCAGGCTCAACGGCCTCAGCGCGTCCGGTCAAGGCAGGCTCCAGGTTTTCTTGTTGAATTGTTTCAAGGTCGATGCCGGAAAAGTCCGGTCAGATAATTTGATCTTTATCAAGTCCCGGTCTTCTACTGGAAACACCGCAATGCAGCAAGGGCGCCGGGCTGCACCTCGCGGTCAAAGGTCCACTTTTCGGTGGTTAGGTCGCAAATACTGACAATAGGTGCAGTTGCCAAGAGTAATTGAATTGGTTGCAATTGAAGTCAATTAGGGTTTTGTTTTTGCTGTTTTTGTACGTAAGTCGCAAATATCCGTTTTTCTGAATGTCTTTCCGCTAATATTGCTGCTGTAGGCTGGTATGATTGTTCCTTACGCTGCGGAGAAAAGGTTTTTGGACATGCGCATGCTCGTCGGGCTTTGTGTAATACTTCATGTGTTATGCTCGGGTTCGTTGGCTCTTGCCCAGGACCGGATGATCATTTCAACGGTCGAAAACTCCATTGTTGCCGTGTTTGCGAACAGCATCATCAGCGCTGCTTACAAAAAACTTGGAATTGAAGTTGAAATCTACGAAACGGCGGGCACGCGGTCATTGGTATTGTCGTCGCAAGGCACAGTTGATGGTGAGCTGATGCGCATCTATCAGGTCGGCGAAAAGTATCCCGATTTGAGGCGGATAGAAATACCCGGATTTTTCGTAAATGGTGTTGTTTTTGTTCGAGATACTGATCTCGATAAACTACAGATCGAAGATTTGCCGACTAAACGTGTCGGGCACGTCGTGGGGGTCGTTCAGGCTGAGCGGTTTACAGAAGGCTTTGCCGATATCTGGGAGGCCCAAAACGATGATGAATTGTTTAGTCTATTGTCTGCTGGACGGTTGGAAGCAGCAGTCAGTAATACAATCTCCGGGCTTCTGGCGATGAGGAAGTTGGGACTTGATAATATCAAGGTCATGGGCGAACCGTTCAAGGTGGACCAGTTCTATCACTACGTACACAAGAAACACGAAGATCTAGTGCCCAAGCTCACTACCACGCTCAAGAATATGTACTTGTCCGGCGAAATTGATGCTATCCATCACGAAGTCATGACAAGACTGGTCAAGCGGTTTGAACCGGAAGCCGACGGTGCTTCAAAGAAATAAGTCAGACGTAAAACAAACAGATTTGCTTTGCCGTTCGAGCTCACTCGTAATCGGTGTGTTTACTCAGACATTTTCAGAAACCGATCAATCTCCTGCATCATGATTTCATGAAACGGGTTCCATCGCATGCGCAGCATGTCTGTTGCTGATATTTTCGAAACTCCGCGTTCGCCCCTTAGAGCAAGCGCACCGAGTTGCAGTTCGGAAATTTCCGGTGTCGGAACAATTCCGTAAAGCGGATCGTCAATCTTGAACGGAAGAGATATGTGCGCCAGCGAATAGACGCTGCTCGGCCAAGTGTGGCTTGTCGGGAGGACTGTTGGAGTTGGGCTCCCGGGTGCAAACTTTTTTAAAATGGTTTCCGGGCTGGCTGGAGTAGTGTTTGTCAACATGCTCAGTGCGAAGGAACGCGTTTTGTGCGCAATGATCGGGTCAGTGAAATTCGCGGCATCATCGGCGAGCAATGGCAATCGTGTCAGCGCGTTGTTGGTGTCGAACAGGAACAGCTCGGATCCGTTCTCCGGCAGTTTGTCGTAGAGATTTGAAATCATGTCTTGAACAACGACCGTGGCATCCACCACTGAAGAGAATCCGAGAACCGGAGGCATAGAGCCCAGGTTGCCAGCAGCTTTCAGCGCATCAATTTGCTCGCGAATGTCGACAGTCAAATTGTGGGTGACATAACCGGCGTTCACCGCAAAGGACGTATATTTGTAAGGATCGTACTCGGGCCCGATTGAACTCCAGGCAAGTCGCTGAACACCAAGAATATGTCCGAGATTGATCGCGAGTGGAGCATAGGCCGCAGCGGGTGTCACCCCGATTGCCGGAGACAGCACAACAATTTTGGAAACCTTCGGCAGTTCAGGTTTTTCGATCTGGTCGAGTGCGTAGACAATCGCCAGGGCGGCACCGTTGGAATATCCGATCAGGTAGATCGGTTTGTCTGGTGTTTTCTCATAGAGATATTTGACCGCGAGCTCTGTTGCCGCGCTCATGTCTTCAGCGTTGACGTCCAGCAAGCCGGATGGTGCATAACCATGGCCCGGAATTCGAAGACCAAGGACCGTTGCTCCGGATTGATGCATTTTTTCGCCAATGCTGCGCAGGCTATATGGGGAATCCGACATGCCATGCAGCAACAGCACAGATGCGTTGGGGGCGACTTGTTCAAGCAGGAACGTTCGGTTCCAGTTGTTCGACCAGGTTTTTGGATCTGAAATGCTTCCCGGTTGAAAACGATTGATCTCGTCTTCATCACTGAAATCCAGCTGGCTGAGGACCTCTTCTTCAAATTCAGCAAAAAGCAGGTTTTCTTGATCGAGGTATTGCTCAAATGTCTCGATATCCCCGCCAGCCTGAAACTCTTCGTGGAAATGGGCGGTGTGCCAGATATCAAGGCCGCCAAGGCTCTTCAGGTAGATGACAGCGACCAGGACAATCGCGACGAAACCGCCCAGAACAGTGAAACCTGCAAACTTCAGGATTTTTATGAGGGAGCTGCGGATTATCATCTGAAGAGCCTTTATATGGTAGCGGAATTTCTGCGGTACATCTGATCTTTACTGTCGAAGTCTGCCAATTAATCACGACGAAGGACTGCGTGTCGCTAAATTCACTCGACCGGCTCAAAATTTCTGACTAAATAGCCGAAAAGCCTTTTGGAGGGGTCATGAAGCCGACCAATCCGGTGTTTACCGGCATCAATACAACTGTTTTCGAAACCATGTCCCGTCTTGCCATGGCACATGAGGCCGTGAACCTTGGACAAGGGTTCCCTGATGTTGATGGTCCAGAAGACATTCGCCAGATAGCGGCCGACGCCTTGATGGAAGGTCCGAACCAGTATCCGCCGATGCTGGGTATTCCTGCTCTGCGCCAAGCCGTTGCTGATGCCAACAAGCGTTTTTATGATCTGGATGTCGACCCTCAAAGCGAAGTGATGATCACATCGGGTGCCACTGAGGCATTGGCGGATTGCATCTTTGCGCTGGTGTCGCCCGGTGATGAAATTGTCCTGATCGAACCGCTCTATGACTGTTATCTACCGTTGGTCAAACAAGCTGGCGGCGTGCCGGTTCGTGTTCGCGTGACACCGCCCAACTGGGAACTGGATGAGGCAGCTTTGAGAGCCGCTTTCTCGACCAAGACCAAAGCGGTGCTGATCAACAATCCGATGAATCCAACGGCAAAAGTGTTTTCAGACACAGAATTGCAACTGATTGCTGACCTGTGTCTGGAGCACGATGCTTATGCTATTTGCGATGAAGTCTATGAGCACCTGGTATTTGATGGCCGAAAGCATACGCCGTTGATGGCATTGGATGGTATGCGCGAGCGAACGGTGCGGATCGGATCTGCGGGCAAGACATTCTCGCTGACTGGCTGGAAAGTTGGCTACATCACCGCCCCGGCGCATTTGCTGGATCCGATAGCCAAGGCTCACCAGTGGTTGACGTTTACCACACCGCCGAACCTGCAGAAAGCCGTCGCCAACGGGCTGGGTAAAGACGATAGCTATTACGACGGGCTTGCTGACGATCTGATGGCCAAGCGTGATCGCATGGCCGAGGGGCTGCGTAAGTTGGGTTTCTCCGTTTTACCCTGTGAAGCGACCTACTTCCTGACCTGCGGATTTGATGGTCTTGGTCTTGGTGACCATGACATCGTTGTCTGCGAAACTCTTGTTAAAGAAGCAGGTGTTGCTGCTGTTCCCGTGTCTGCCTTTTATGGCGCGGATGCACCGACGGGATACATCCGGTTCTGCTTCTGCAAACAAGAGCACGTTATCGATGAGGCGTTGCGCCGCCTGACCGTCTTTTTGACTGCGGCACGTGCCGAATCCGCTTAAATTAACTGAACTGTTCCGAATAAAGAAGAGAAACTCCATGGACAATCCAACACTCGTGGATGTGACCCGCGGCAAACTGACCGAAAGTGTTCATCGCGGAAGTGTTGCCGTAGTGGATACGACCGGAAAACAGGTCTGTTCAATTGGAGACATAGATGCCCGGGTGTTTCCTCGCTCGGCCATAAAGGCGTTGCAGGCATTGCCGCTGGTGGAATCGGGGGCTGCAGATGCTCTCGATCTGACCGATGCGGAGCTGGCGCTAGCTTGTTCGTCTCATAATGGTGAAGAAGTTCACGCAAATTCAGCTCGTGTGATGCTGATAAAGGCGGGACTGGCTGAGGACGATCTGGAATGCGGGCCGCAATGGCCAAAGCGCATGGAAGATGCCGCCAAGTTGATACTGGCGGACGAGACGCCATGTGGATTGCATAACAATTGCTCCGGTAAACACGCAGGGTTCCTTGGGTTGGCCAAAGCGATGGGTGTTGAGACCAAGGGATACATCGATCCAAGTCATCCGGTGCAGCGTGAAGTCCGCCTTGTCATGGAACAGTTGACCGGGGACACGCTGACGGAAGACCTGTGCGGAACGGACGGCTGTTCAATTCCGACTTATGCGTCACCGCTGCACAGCTTTGCGCGTGCCTTTGCAGCTTTTGGGACAGGGCAGGGGCTTGAACCGCTGCGAGCCGAGGCTGCCCGGCGCATATTCGATGCTTGTATCAATCAGCCATACATGGTGGCGGGCGCTGACCGGTTTTGTACCACGGTTATGGAAGGGTTCCGTGGTCGTGTATTCGTAAAGACAGGTGCTGAAGGTGTCTTTTGCGCGTCGATACCGGAGCTTGGATATGGAGTTGCCCTGAAATGTGATGATGGCGCAACACGTGCGGCCGAAGTCATGATGGCGACCGTTCTGGATACAATGCTCGATCTCAACGAGGATGAAAGCAGTCTGCTTGACGGACTTGTCAATCCACCGATCCTGACCCGACGCGAGACACAAGTTGGTGTTGTTAAGCCGGGTGATGAGTTCTTGAGCGAATTGAAATCGGCGCTGGGTTAGTCTGACGTCTCAGGTTTCAAAGCAGTTTGCTCATGCGCACCTTGGTTTCGGATCTGTCCTGTTCCAACCAGCCGAGGTGCTGATAAAGGGCTACATTGTCTGGCATCTTGGGGTGTGTTGTCAGCCGCAATTCTGTGCATCCATGATCTCTGGCTGCACTTTCAATCTGTTCGATCAAGAGACGACCGATGCCCTTTCCGCTCTGTTTAGGGTCGACTGCGATATTGGCCAGCACCGCGATATGGTCATCAATCATCAAGACTGCGCCACCGGCAAGGCAATCTTCGCTTTCGGCGACAAAAACATGATGATTGGCAATGTCTTGTTCAATCCCGTTGGAGACGTCCGGCAAGCCGGGTAAATTGGTCTTGTACCGCTCATACGCCCTGTCTATGCATTGAGCTAATGCTTCTGCGTCTCGCTCTTCGGCAGGCCTTAAAATCACATTCACCAGTTCAAACCTTCCAGAGTCGTTTTAATGTCCAATCGTTCCGGCCTGTCTTACCAGTTTACCCATGCGATCACACGGATACCGTCTGACAGTGTCGCAGGCGGACTTCGTGCGGTTGATACCGGCAATCCAAGCGGCGAGACATTTCGAGACGAACATGCGCTTTATGTGGAAGCTCTCAAAGCTGCCGGGCTGACTGTCGATGTACTGCCCGCCCTGGAAGACTATCCAGACAGTTGTTTTGTCGAGGATCCGGCATTGTGTTTGCCTGATGGGGCTATTCAGCTTCGACCGGGTGCTGCCAGTCGCATGGGGGAAGGTGCTGAAATTCGCGGCGCTCTCGAATCCCGTTTTGACAAGGTGGTTGAACTTCCGGGGAACGGACACGTTGATGGCGGCGATATCCTCATGCTGGATGATGTCATCTTGATCGGGTTGTCTGCTCGCACGGATAGGGAAGGAGCAAATACCTTGGCAGCACTTCTGGGAGACTGGGGTTACAGCGCTGAGGTTTGCGAAACGCCAGTCGGCGTTCTTCATTTCAAGACGGCGTGTTCCACGCTTGGTGAGGGCGTCATTCTGGCGACCAAGGTCATGGCTGACAGTGGCTTTTTTGACGGTCGCCCATCGATGGTTGTGCCTGAGGGCGAAGACTATGCCGCCAACGTTATCCGGGTGAATGATGTGGTGCTGGTTCCTGAAGGCTATCCTTGGACACTTGCTGCCATTGAAACTGCTGGTTTCAAGACAGTGGTTGTGCCGACACATGAGGCGCGCAAGGTTGATGGCGGACTGTCATGCCTGTCTCTGCGCTTCAAGCGAGGATAATTCTCAGGCCGCAATGTGGTTGCTGTGGATGGTCAAATTTGAATACTCTGACACATTGTTGAGTTCACCAGTGGCTTTTTCCAGCCATCTGAAGCCATTGATTGCACCCGATTTTGAACCTTGCACAATGTTGTTGGTGATGATCGCAGACCCGGCCTTGTCGACAACAGTCACGGCAATCCCGGTGTTGCAGTCGCGCAGCACATTCTGGGATGCAATGACATTTCGCATATAGGGACCCCAACCAATCAGCAGGCCGAATTTTGGAGCACCTTCAATGACATTGCCGGTGAGTGTTGTGTCCGCTTCAACGGATATGCCAATGCCGAAGCCGGCCACTTCTGGAGGATAAGGGCCTGTTTCCGAAATATTACGGATCAGATTACCTGAACAGACTGCAAGACGACCGCCGTCCATGAAATTTGCAATTGAAATTCCCATGGTGCCGCCATCGACGATGTTGTTGGCAATCACCGCGCCCAAGAAGCTGAACTCTGAATAGATTGCAGTTTCTCCGGAGCGCAGGCACGAATTTCCGATGATCTGAACGTTTGAACCGGTGTTGGAGCGGATGGCAGAAAACGCGCAATCCGTAATGCGATTGTTTGAAATCACGACACCGTGTGCGCGAAACACATTGATGCCGTTGCCAAATTGACCTGTACCGCCATAACGCGCGCCAATTCGCTCCACCCGGTTCCCCGAAACAATTGTTCCGTCTTCACCTTCGCGCCAGCGATGGATCCAGATGCCGCCATTGGCACAGTCGGTAACGGTGTTGCCTGTGATGGCCAGGCCGTCGGCTTCATTGGAGCGGATGCCTGCTTCAACTGCTCCGGAAATTCGCGAGTTCTCAATACGACCGGAACAGCGGTCCAGGACAACGCCCATTTTGGTCGAGCCAACAATCTCGCAATTGTCGATGGAAACGTTACGAACTCCGATGAAGTGCAATAGACCTTCGGTAAAGTCGCCGATAGACCGATTGGCACCATCAAATGTAATTCCGGTCAAACCAATGTTGCTGACACCTTCAGCACGGATAAGCTGGCCGCCTCCACCTTGATAAATCAAGCGAGTGCGACCGGGAACACCAACTATCAGCGTGCCGGATGGCAACCGTAGATTTGCGACCGGATAAGTCCCTGCTGGTAAGAAGAGGGCTCGACCGCGTTCCACAGCCCGGTTGACAGCATTCTGGAACTGGGCAGTTTGATCATCAGAGGCATTGGGCAACAGGCCCAGTTCTGCGGAGTCAATTGAACCGCGTAAGTCTGCGAGCTTCATGGAAGCGTTGGCAACTGTCCCGGAAAGGCACACAGCTGTCCCAGTGAGAAACGCTCGACGTGAGACAATTGATGTCTTGCATGCCTGTTCGACCGGATTTGCCAATATTTTGCTCCAAAACGGGATCAGAAGTCGACTTTCATATGAGACTTCGCAAATGGCATGCCGGTATTGACGTTTGGGTAGATAACAGGAAACCGGCCGAATAAATCCGGCCGGATTGTCTGAGCAGAGATGCTCATGGAGATCCTAGAGATCGTTTGGATCGGTATCTTCGATTTCAGTCCACTTGGTGTTTGCAGTGGAAATGAAGCCTGAAACGTCCTTGTTCCAACGTTCCTGAATACTCGTGGACAGGTTCAGGTACAGTTTGCCGTCGACGATTTTCCAAAGGTCGGGATCGCCATCAACCTTTACACCCATCGCAGTACCAAATGCACAGAAGCCGCCATATGCAGGCAGATATTTGGCTGGATCCTGTTTAAACAGATCGCGGTTTTCTTCAGACACAAACCGGTAGGTTGCGCCATTGTGGACTTCAGTGATCGTGAAGTCGCCGTCCTTTGGTGCTCCGTTGGTGAAGTAGGACACCGGGTCTACACCGCGCAGGGCAAGGCCGGTGATGGTCGCATTCACATCAACGCCCGCACCAAATGCGCTGGAAACGAGTCCGGTAACAACAACTGCTGCAGCAACCGTGCTGCGGATCAAACTGGCAAACATTTTTTAACTCTCCAAGTCAGTTAAATTTTGGCCGGTACCGGGCGGTTGTCAGATTTGCCTTTTTTCGGTACCATTCGGTTCCTAATTAGACGGTATGCATCCGCTCTGTGCCGGTGATCCCAAGATAGGGATAGGAACCGATCGGTACAAAACACAACGAGGTGATCAGTCTGTGACCGAGCCTTGAATGTACAAGACAGGAGAAACTGATGGCCAGACCACGGGAGTTTGATCCTGACCAAGCCATGGACAAGGCGATGGAACTGTTCTGGGATGTCGGGTACGAAGAGGCATCCTTGACCGAGCTCTTGGGTACCATGGCGATATCCAAAGGGTCCTTTTACAAGGCCTTTCAGGATAAGCACTCAGTGTATGTCACGGCGCTCGACAGGTACGACGAGAAAGTCATCAGCGCGACGGTGACCTTCCTCGGTGATCCGGAAAACGGGACAGGTCGCGAGCGGATCATTAGTTTGTTTCAAAGAGTGGAAGCATCCGCTTTGTCTGATGGTGACCGTTTGGGCTGTTTTCTCTGCAATGCGTTGGTCGACAAGGCAGCAGAAGGCGGAGAAGTTGAAGAGAAACTTCAGGCCATGGTTCTCAGACTGGAAAAGGCGTTTTATCGGGCGCTGGGCGATGAGTTTCGTGAAAAAATGATCGTTTCGGAAGACATTCTGCGAGAAACAGCCAGAGGTGTGCTCTCGATCTATTTCGGGATGAGGCTACTTGGCCGAGCCGGTCTTGCCGGGACAATGGCAACAGATTGTGTCGGTCAGGCCGATCGACTAATCACTGCTGCAGTCAGCGAAGCCGACGGGCAATCTCATGTAGCAAACTGACAGCTGCATTTTCCAGTTCCGGCAAGGATGGTCGAGGATCGTTTTTGCCTTTTGGCAGACTCGGAACATGGACAAACACGCTTGGGATAGCAGACCCGATTGAGTCCCATAGCGTGGCGTTGCAAAGGTAAGTCCCCGCATCAATTGATGCATTGGTTGGGACGCCGGCAGTCCGTGCCGCAATCACCATTGGCCCGATTGGCAGTGTTGCAAATCTGTGGCGTTCGGGCCCCAGCGCGAGTTCCGGCCGGTCTGGCGAGCGTCCAGATGAATCGCCCCGGACGCGGATTGCTCTGTTTACGGCTCGGCTTTCCACATTGATGGTCTTACGGGTCCCATCAACACCGAAATGAACAATTGCATCCGGTTTGATGTCCTTGCGCAGTTTATCCGTCACCGAATTGCGTGCTTCCCAAGTCGTCGGCAGAACGCGGAATTCAAAGGCTACATGATGTTGATGGGATCCAAGCCGCTTGGGAAGACGATGCATCAGCAATTCAGTCGGATTGACCGGGGCTCCGGGAAACGGACCAAATCCTGTCACCAGAATGGTTTTTGCTGCGGTTTTCACGTGGTTGTCAGTCCTTCAAGCCCATAAGACCCGCCAGTTCATCAACGGCAACGGAAACGGCCATCGTGCCATCGCGGACATCGGTTTCAAGGGTCTTTAATCTGTCTGCAGTGCTTTCACTCGACTTCAAGGCTTCCATCATGCGCTGCTGCAGGAGGTCCCACATCCAGGCAACCTGCTGGTCAGCGCGCCGCTGCTGCCATTCACCGCTGGTTGTCATGCGCTCGCGGTAGATGCCAATCTGGTCCCAGAGGTGATCCAACCCTTCGTTGGCAAGACCTGAAACCGTGACAACAGGTGGTGACCAGGTCGGAGTTTTGGGGGCAAGAATATGAAGCGCGGCGCGGTAGTCAGAAGCTGCTGCCCTCGCACGGGTTGCGCCATCACCGTCTGCTTTGTTGACCGCGATCATGTCGGCAATTTCAAGAACGCCCTTCTTGATGCCTTGAAGCTCATCGCCGGCACCCGGAAGCATCAAGACTAGAAAGAAATCGACCATGTCAGCAACGGTCGTCTCGGATTGACCGATCCCGACAGTCTCGACGAGGATCACATCAAAACCCGCTGCTTCACACAGCAGCATGGTTTCGCGGGTTTTGGCGGCGACACCGCCAAGTGTTCCCGCTGACGGGGAAGGGCGAATAAAGGCATTTCGATCCACGGCCAGCCGAGCCATTCGCGTCTTGTCACCAAGGATAGACCCGCCGGTGCGGGTCGAAGACGGATCGACTGCCAGAACAGCAACCCTGTGGCCAGCTTTTGTCAGGTTGGAGCCAAGGGTGTCTATGGTTGTTGATTTGCCAACACCTGGAACCCCTGTGATGCCAACACGCAGGGCCTTGCCGGTCAGGGGCAACAACTCCTGAATCAATTGGCGCGCGATACTGCGATGATCTGTTTTTTTGGATTCAACAAGCGTGATTGCGCGGGCGAGAGCTGCCCGGTTTCCCGCTCGCAATTCAGTCCCCAAAGTGTTCGGATCAATCGTGTTTGCCCGTTTGTTCATACTTCAAGGCTTTAAAGCAGGAATCAGCAAAGGTCACGAGCAACGTTTGGACAAGTTGAACTGGCAGAATGAACGTTTGTTGAGAGACAGGGCTCTAGGCCTTCGGAGACCAGAGAATACGCTGAAGTTGAGCGTCAAACAGCTCTTGCGCAGGTGGCAAACGGTCGAACGGGCCCTGAAAGCCGGGTATGGCATAGACCAGTTCAACATTCGGATGCCCGGTTGATCGGCAAATGGCCATACCGCGCCAGAGATTTTTGCCCGCCCGACAATCTGCGCGTGCTGTACCGACTTCGGCGAAGGTCTGGCCGATGCGCTCGCCATTTGGTCCCTGAAGGTGGTGGGTCACACCGTGCACTGTGCGGACCTTGCCATCCTGGCCCTTGAAGACCTGCAGAACCTGGAAACCATCCGTATTAAATGCGGCCAAAGCCCATTCTGTCCTGTTTTCAACGGCTGTCTGAATGCCTTCTGTCTTGAAACCGGGCAGGGATGCTTCAATGGTTTTGGAGCCGTAAGTCGTGTCTTTGGTTATGCCGCCGACGCTGTCTTCCGTGATTTGAATGAGTGTCACACTCGATGTTCGTACCTGCGGTCCGGATGTTCCATCAAAATCTGCAGTTGGAGAGCAGGCAGTCAGAATAAAAGACAAAATGCATGCAAAACCGGAAACGAAAAGACGCATAAACACACACACCAGTTGCTGAAAGGACCGCGCTTTTCTGCGCAATTTTATCGAGGTTTAACAATCGTTGTGGCATTTGCAAAGAGATGTTCTTTGCTTTGAAAAGTTCTACCCAGCTTCTGCATAACCCCTGAACAAAGGCTTGGATTTGGATCTGAATTCCCGTGTCAGGTTTCGCCTTTTTTAATCCACTTGGGGGCAGACGGTGGCTCATAGGCTTTGAAGAGATCAATCAAGCCAGTTGGTGTATCAGCGATCTGTACCATGTCGCGCATGACTTTTTTTGTGAACCCCTGCTGGGTCTGGTGATCCAGAAACGCGATCAGATGATCGAAATACCCTTCGATATTCAAAAACCCACAAGGCTTCTCGTGATATCCAAGCTGCCCCCAGGTCCAGACCTCGAAAATTTCTTCCAGAGTTCCGACGCCGCCTGGCAATGCAACAAAACCGTCAGATAGATCCGCCATCAGTGCTTTGCGTTCATGCATGGAATCGACCTGATAGAACTCAGTCAGACCTTCGTGGCCAATTTCCTTGTCTTGCAGGGCTTTCGGGAGAACGCCGATGACATCGCCTCCGGCGGCAAGAGCAGCATCGGCAACCGTTCCCATCAGCCCAACTTTCGCTCCGCCATAAACAAGCCGGTAGCCGTTGTCCGCGATAGCTTTTCCCGCAGCAGCAGCTGCTTCGCCGTAGATTTCCAATGCACCGTAGCTTGATCCGCAGAACACGCAGATGGATTTCATGTCATTCTCCTGAATGGCGGGCTTTTCAAAGCTGCCCGCCACGACCTTCGATCAACCTTTTGACAACTCGTCCAGAACCCTCGCCCAGGAACGGATGCCTTTGTGAAAACTGGTGAGATTGTACTTTTCATTCGGAGAATGGATTTGATCATCCTCAAGTGCAAACCCGATTAGGAGTGTGTCCATATCAAGTTTACGTTTGAAATCGCCTACAATCGGAATGGAGCCACCCATGCCGACGAGTGCAGCATCCTTGTTCCACTCGTCTTTGAGTGCTTTTTTGCCTTTCTCAAGGGCAGGCATGTCAAAGTCGAGCCGTAGAGCCGGGCTGCCATCTTTGGCGATGAACTCGACCGTGCAATCATCGGGAACCTTTGAGCGAACATATGCCTGGAAGGATTCACGAATCTTGTCGGGATCCTGATCACCGACCAGGCGGAAAGTGAATTTCGCATGGGCTTCTGCTGGAATAACAGTCTTCGATCCTGCGCCCTGATAGCCGCCCCACATACCGTTGACTTCGACCGTTGGTCGGGTCCAGACGTGTTCCAGTGGGGTGCGGTCCTTTTCACCGCGCGGGTGTTTAAGTCCAATTTCACCGAGGAAATTGTCTATGGAAAAGCCAAGTCTGTTCCACATGTTGGTGACATCTTCGGGCATTTCGATGACACCGTCATAAAAGCCGGGCAAAGTGATTTTGCCGTTTTCGTCGTGAAGACCGCCAATGATCGACCCGACAATGTGGTTCGGATTCTGGGCTGAACCACCGTAGTGGCCAGAATGCAGATCCCGGTTGGCCGCCCTGACGATGATTTCATCGCCAACCATGCCGCGCAGCATCACAGAGATTGCTGGTGTTTCTGGGTCCCACATACCGGTGTCACAGACGAGCGCAAGATCGCAGGTCAGTTCTTTTTTGTTGGCATCGAGGAAAGGTTGCAAGGAAGGCGATCCGGATTCCTCTTCCCCTTCGAACAGGATCGAAACATCCACCGGAATATCGCCGGTCTCGTTGATGTAAGCCCGCACAGCTTCAACGAAAGTCATCAACTGGCCTTTGTCGTCAGATGCTCCGCGCGCAACGATCATCTTGGTGCCGTCTTCTCTCGTCACGATGCTCGGCTCGAACGGATCCTGGTCCCAGAGCTCAAGCGGGTCGACCGGCTGAACGTCATAGTGACCATAGAAAAGAACATGCGGCCCCGGTTTGCCGGTTTTGCGATGACCGACGACCATCGGATGGCCGCTCGTACTGCGAACAGATGACTGAATGCCAATGTCGGTCAGTTCCTTTGCCAACCATTCAGCTGCTGTACGGCAATGGGAGGCAAAGGCCGGGTCTGTCGAAATAGATTGGATTTTCAACAAATCGAACAGGCGTTCGAGACTGGTGTCGAGGTCGGCATCAATGCGTGCCAAGACATTGTCAATGGAGTTCATGACAGGTCCTTGAATTGGAAACAGTGGATCACTGGCCGAGAGAGACTCGTCCGTGAGAAGGTTCCAACAGGCCACAAGCTTGCGTTAAGCGCAATACATTCTGCGTCTGAACGTTGAGCTATCAGCAGATTGGTTCGTGCTGGCCTTAATTGCCGCGCTTCAAAGATCCCATAAGTCCGCGAACCAGTGCACGCCCGAGCGAAGAGCCCAGACTGCGGGCTGCTGATTTAAGGCCGGCTTCAAGCACGGTATCGCGTTGGCTTCGGCGTTTGGTGCGCCGTTTTCGGCTTTGTTGACGTGGTCGGTCATCGCGGCCAAAGTCCGGGAGCTGGAAACCGGAACGGGACCGACGCGGTTCGCCGTTCTTTTGCGCGTAGCGATCTTCCTTGTCCTGCCGCTTCTGTTCCTGGCGCTGGCTTTCTTCTGCACGCGCAATCAGGATTTCATACGCAGAAGTCCGGTCTTTTAATCGCTCATACGTTCCGAAAACCGCACTCGACTGAATGACAGCCCTTCGCTCTGCCTTGGTGATCGGACCGAGCCGCGAGCAGGGCGGGCGGATGAGAGTCTGCTGGACGATGGAGGGAATGCCTTTTCCTTCCAGCGTGGACACCAGAGCTTCGCCAACGCCCAGCTCCGTGATGACGCGATCTGTCTTGAGATCAGGGTTTGGCCTGAAGGTTTCTGCAGCTGCACGAACAGCCTTTTGGTCCCGCGGGGTGAAGGCGCGCAGCGCATGCTGGATCCGGTTGCCCAGCTGTGCCAGTACAGTTTCGGGAATATCAAGCGGGTTCTGCGTAACAAAATAGACGCCAACACCTTTGGAGCGGATCAGGCGCACAACCTGCTCTACTTTTTCGATCAGGGCTTTGGGGGCACCGCTGAACAGCAGATGAGCCTCATCGAAGAAAAACACCAATTTAGGTTTTTCCGGATCACCTATCTCCGGCAGTTCTTCGAAAAGCTCGGACAAAAGCCACAACAGGAACACCGCATAGAGCCTTGGGGCCGTCATCAGTTTGTCAGCGGCCAGTATGTTGACCATGCCGCGGCCATCGGGCGCTGTGCGGATAAAGTTCCGGATGTCGAGGGCCGGTTCACCGAAGAAGTTCTCGCCGCCCTGGCGTTCCAGAACCAGAAGGCGACGCTGGATCGCACCAATGGATGCCTTCGAGACATTGCCGTAGAGCGTTGAAAGCTCGGATGCGCGTTCGGCCACATGAGACAGCATGGAGCGCAGGTCTTTCAGATCGAGTAGCAACAGCCCTTCGTCATCGGCAAGTTCAAACACGACATTCAGGACGCCTTCCTGGGTGTCATTAAGCTCCAGCAGGCTTGCCAACAGCAAAGGACCTATTTCCGAGACCGTTGTACGGATCGGGTGACCTTGTTCACCCAGCAAGTCCCAGAAGGTTGTCGGAAAGGCTTCGTAGGCATAGGTCTTGGCAATGCCGACCTGTTTGGCCCGTTTTTCCAGAAAATCCTTGCTCTCGCCCGCTGCCGCAAGCCCGGACAGGTCGCCTTTGATATCGGAGCAGAACACCGGTACTCCGGCGTTCGAAAAACCTTCTGCAAGGATTTGAAGGGAAACTGTTTTTCCGGTTCCTGTCGCGCCTGCAATCAAACCGTGGCGATTGGCAAGTTTCAGGGACAGCATTTCGTCTTTTGTGCTGGTACCGATGAAAATGCTGTTTTTGGCGCTCACGTTGTTCCCCCGAATCTATCTTGTTTCTTCAGTACACTAGCCCAGCCATCTGAAAAAAGCGCCCCTGGGTTACTTTGGCCACTCGACGCAGTTGTCTCAGCTCCTGTATAGGGAGGCCCAAACAATTTGGCGGAGGCATTTATGCCTCTGGAACAGTGCCGGGAGCAGACTATGGAAGAGTTGATCAACCGAATCATGTCGACAGCAGGTGTCGATGAAGAGGTTGCGAATAATGCCGTTGGAATCATCCTTGGTTTTTTGAGCAAGGAAAGTCCGGAAGACAAAATGCAGCTGGTTTTTGATGCACTTCCCGGAGCAGAGGAACTGGTTGCGGCCCGTGCTGTAGCTGGCGGCGGTGGTCTTCTCGGCGGTTTGGGTAACATGATGGGCGGAACCATGGGTGCCATGGCTGCCCTTAATGAGCTCAAGCAAACCGGGCTTGATATGGGAAGCATTCAAAGTGTTGTCAAAGAGCTCGTTTCCTATGCTAAGGAAAAAGCAGGGGATGACGTTGTCAATGAAATGATTTCGAATATTCCGGGGCTGAACCAAATCGTCTAATTGCCCCAGAGTTCAGCTGTCGGATTAATGGGAGTTCTGTGCAGATGTCTTATTCCATCGATGAAATTGAGGGTATTGGTCCAACTTACGCTGCGAAGCTTGGCGAGGCTGGGATCAAAACGACCGAAGCCTATCTGGAGCGTGCGAAGGATCCTAAAGGTCGCAAGGCTCTCGAGGATGAAACCGGAATTGAGGGCAAACGCATTTTAAAGTGGGCCAATATGGCCGACCTGATGCGTATCAGCGGTGTTGGTGAAGAGTATTCCGAGCTGCTTGAAGCTGCCGGTGTCGATACAGTCAAGGAACTCAAGCATCGCAATGCGGCCAATTTGGCTGAGAAGATGAACGAGGTGAATGCTGAGAAAAGCCTCGTGCGTCAGGTTCCAAGCGAAAGCCAGGTCACCAAATGGGTTGATCAGGCCAAGGAGTTACCCCCGATGATGACCTATTAAGTCAGCGGAAGGTCTGGCTTCAGACCAAGACACAAAGAAGGCGCGCCACTGGCGCGCCTTTGTTGTTTTCTGACCGAGAAATTGTCGATTTACATCGCCAGCATTAAACGTTGATTTGGCCGTAGCGCAAAGCTTCAACAACCGTGTGCGTCTTGTTGGACGCATTCAGTTTAACGCTGGCATTCTGCAAATGTGCATGGACGGTCCTTTGCGAAATCTCCAGAACATCAGCAATTTCGCCAGCAGTTTTGCCATAGGCTGTCAGTTCCAACACCTTGCGTTCGCGTGCTGAAAGTGCACCAGGTCTCTGCCCGGAAATGACACCCAATTCGCGTAAACGCCAGAAGGCTGCTCCTGTTAGGGCTTCCAAGTTGGAAAGGTCATATTTGTTGACCTGCAAAGATGGTCCGCTCGCAAAAACGAATGCCTGGAAGGGGTAAAGTTCGGTCACAGGGACGACTACAATCTGGCAACCTTCGCCTGCCGAAGCAAGCAGATCGGAGTGTTCCATGTCACCTGCAGTAACAGTCCAGACGCGGGCCCGATTTGAGCCAAGGCCAAGCATCAGGGCGCTGTCATTGGCGGAAAGTGAGGTGCTCTCGATGCCGTCATTGCGTTGATCGGGCCAACGGAAGCGTTGAACAAGATTGTCGATCGGACGATTGGGCATTGGCAGGCCTGTTATAAGGACATGTGTTGCCCCCATCCGACGCAAGTTGGACTCCAGAATATCAAGAACATGGTGGGCAGCAGTAGCTTCCGAAATAGCTCTCAATTTGCTCTTCAGTTCTGTTTGATCAAGCATTGTGCACATCCTTTGCAGCCTTGTTCGCTGCATTATTTGTGAGTGCCGAGATTTAACAGGCAATCACTGATGGGTTATCCAGGTGTCCCGCCTCAACAAGAATTTGTGGAGACTGAACCCGATGTGCCGCGCATTTATTATGAGGGTAGATCTTCCCATGCGTCAGCATTTGTAAGCTACAATACAATTGACGAAGGTACCAATAGGGAAAAACGCGAAAATTGGCTATTTATGCCAGTTTCTTTGCGTTTTATAGATCTTTGGTACAAGTAATGGGCTGTGGATATGTCGTGAAGGTTGTGAGGTTGCTACGTTACTATCAGTAAAAATGACAATGATTTTTAATTTTGCTTCCTAATTAATTATAACGATTTTTCATATTTGCGAAACAATAGATTCTTTTTCTTCTTTCTGGCGGGTTGTAATGCTCCGCTCCGCGCAAATTCATTCCCCTTTCTGCTGAGTTGCCAATCTTCATGCGACAACGGTAAAACGGCACGCAAGGGAGTCTATCAAGATGACGTTCAGTTTTTCAGGTCCAGATAGTTTCTATTCAACCGGAGAGGACGCCTGGTGGGAAGCCGTCGACAAAGCCTTGAAAGGCGGGGCACGGTCGAGACTGGTCAGTCAAACCGACGATGGATCCGATATTTCCCCTCTTTATAAGAGACGCAGCGATACGCCGACGCGTTCGTTGCGCCAAGATGGCGGTGATTGGGGAATTGTTCAGCGCATTGATTTGTCGGATCTAGCAGCGGCCAATGAACAAATACTGGATGATCTTACGGGCGGCGCTGGCGGTATTGAAATAATCGTTTCCGGAGTGTACGCAGGATCCAGTGTGCCTGTGAATTCCCCCGATGACTTCGCTCGGCTCTTTGATGGTGTCGAACTCAACCTTATAAATATCAGACTGGATGCCGGGTCTCGTACGTATGAAGCCCTTGATCAGCTAATGGCTTTTGTTAAGCAGAAATGCGTCGATCCTGCTGAACTGAACATAATAGTTAGCCATGACCCTCATGGCCTGTTTGTTGATAACACTGCGGTCAATCATGATGCCGATACTGTAAAGTCACGCGTTTGCGAGACGGTTGAAACCTGCGATAAGGTAGGCGGCCTTACCCGGGTTCTGGCAGCCGACGGCCAAGTCTGGCATAATTTAGGGGCAAGTCAGGCGCAGGAACTGGCCTGTGTTATTGCCTCAGCTGTTGCGCATCTCAGGACGTTGGAAAGAACGGCGATAGCGCCGGAGCATTGGTCCAATCGTATTTCGATGACGCTGGTGGCTGATGCCGATCAATTCAGTACCATCGCAAAGGCTCGGGCTATCCGAAAACTCTGGGCCGCCGTACTTGAAGGGGCTGGCCTACCGCAGTCTCCAGTTCATCTTCATATGGTGACGTCCCACCGGATGCTGACCAAACGAGATCCTTGGGTAAACCTCTTGAGAAATTCAGTCGCTTCGTTTGCTGCAGGTGTTGGCGGTGCTGATAGCGTCTGTGTCTTGCCGCATACACAGGCCGTCGGGCTTCCCGACGCTTTTGCTCGCCGCCTTGCTCGCAATACGCAGTCTATCCTTCTGGAAGAAAGCAACCTTGGCAAAGTCATCGATCCGGCTGCCGGGTCTGGGGCCATTGAAGATCGCACGGATAAGCTCTGCAGTGCTGCGTGGGAAATGTTCCAAGATATTGAGGAAAAGGGTGGCCTTTTGGAGGCTTTGCGTCAGGGAACCATTCAAGCGCAGATCGCAGATACAAAGGCACGTCTTGAGAAAGATGTCGCGCGCCGGAAACGTTCATTGACCGGCGTCAGCGAGTTTCCAAATCTTGGTGAGACGCCGGTTGATGTGCTGGAGCCTTGGGCTGAGGATAAACAAGCATGGCGCCTGTCAGCTCCATTTGAGGCCTTGAGAGACGCAGCAGATGCGTTTGAGGCTACCTCTGGAACAGCTCCAACGGTCTTTCTTGCGTGCCTAGGTTCACTTGCGCAGTTTACGGCTCGAGGGTCCTGGATTGTAAATGCTTTCGCGGCAGGCGGTTTTAAGGCGGTTGGACTGGATGCCTACGCCACGCTGGATGAGATGATCGCAGCCTTCAAGGAAAGTGGTGCAAAACAGGTATGTCTGGTGTCCTCTGATCCGGTCTATGAAGCTGAAGCAGAAGGTGCTGCAAAAGCTCTCAAATCGACTGGCGCCTATCATCTTTATATGGCGGGCAAGCCGGGTGAACAGGAACAAGCGTACCGCGCAGCTGGTGTCGACACGTTTGTGTTTGCCGGATGTGATATTCTGGCCATGCTGACCAAAGCCCACAGCGACCTGGAGGTCCAGTCATGAGCAGGATCCCTAATTATTCAAAAACGGCCTTTCAGGATGTTCTGAAAGAGGCGACCGCTGGAAACGCCGCAAGCTGGACAACACCTGAAGGAATTGAAGTGCCCCCGGTCTATGGCGCGGATGATCTTGACGGTCTCAAGCATATTGATACCTGGCCTGGCCTGCCGCCATTTATGCGTGGGCCTTATCCAACCATGTATGTCCAGCAACCCTGGACCGTTCGCCAGTATGCCGGTTTCTCGACGGCCGAAGATTCCAACGCCTTTTACCGCCGCAATCTGGCGGCGGGCCAAAAAGGCCTGTCGGTCGCATTCGACCTTGCTACGCACCGGGGTTATGACAGTGATCACCCTCGGGTGGCAGGTGATGTCGGGATGGCAGGTGTTGCTATCGACAGCATTTATGACATGCGCACGCTCTTCTCAGGCATTCCGCTCGACAAGATGAGCGTTTCAATGACCATGAACGGTGCGGTTTTACCTGTTCTGGCACTCTATATTGTTGCAGCTGAAGAGCAGGGTGTAGACCAGAAGGATCTTTCGGGAACCATTCAGAACGATATTCTGAAAGAGTTCATGGTCCGCAACACCTATATCTATCCGCCACAGCACTCGATGAAGATCATTTCGGATATCTTCGAGTACACGTCCCAGAATATGCCGCGATACAATTCGATCTCGATTTCCGGCTATCACATGCAGGAAGCCGGAGCTACCGCGGATCTTGAGCTCGCTTATACAATCGCTGATGGTATCGAATATGCCCGTGCAGGTGTTTCTGCGGGCATGGATATCGACAAATTTGCGCCGCGGTTGTCGTTCTTCTGGGCGATTGGCATGAACTTCTTCATGGAAGTTGCCAAGCTACGGGCTGCGCGCCTGATCTGGGCAATCCTGATGGAAGAAAACTTCCAGTCCAAAAACCCGAAGTCGTTGTCGCTCAGGACGCACTCCCAAACATCCGGCTGGTCGCTGACCGCGCAGGATGTCTTCAACAACGTCACCCGGACCTGTGTTGAGGCGATGGCAGCAACGCAAGGCCATACGCAGTCGCTGCACACCAATGCGCTGGATGAAGCACTTGCCTTGCCGACAGATTTCTCGGCGCGCATTGCCCGCAACACGCAGTTGTTCCTGCAGCAGGAAAGCGGGACCACCAAGGTTATCGATCCTTGGGGTGGCTCATATTATGTCGAAAAACTGACCGCCGACCTTGCTGAAAAGGCCATGGCGCATATTCGGGAAGTCGAGGAGCTTGGCGGAATGGCCAAAGCCATCGAAAAGGGCATCCCGAAGCTCCGCATCGAAGAAGCGGCCGCCAAGACACAGGCCCGGATCGACAGCGGCGCCCAGACAGTGGTTGGCGTCAATAAATTCAAGCCCGACAGCGAGCAAGCCATCGATGTTCTGAAAGTGGACAATGCCACAGTTCGTGCTGCCCAAATCGACAAATTGAAGCGCTTGCGGGAAGAACGCAATGAAGCCGATACCCAGGCGGCGCTGGACGCCCTGACAGCTTGTGCCAAATCTGGCGAAGGCAATCTGTTGGACCTGTCGGTTAAAGCTGCGCGTGCTAAAGCGACCGTCGGCGAGATATCCTTTGCGATGGAAAAGGTCTTTGATCGTCACAAGGCTGATATAAAATCTATTGCCGGTGTCTATAAACGGGAGGCGGGTACCATGTCGGGAACGATGGAGAAGGTACAGAAGCTGGTCGAAACGTTTGAGGACAATGACGGCAGGCGCCCGCGTATTCTTGTTGCCAAGATGGGGCAGGACGGTCATGACCGTGGCCAGAAGGTGATCGCATCAGCCTTCGCCGATCTCGGCTTCGACGTTGATATCGGACCCTTGTTCCAGACACCGGAAGAAGCGGCTCGTCAGGCCGTGGAGAATGATGTTCATGTGGTTGGTGTGTCTTCACTGGCGGCCGGACATCTGACGCTTGTGCCAGCGCTCAAGAAGGCTCTGGCGGACGAAGGCCGTGGGGACATCATGATCGTGGTTGGTGGTGTGGTTCCACCGCAAGACTACGATGAACTCTATAAGTCAGGCGCCGCTGCCATCTTTCCGCCAGGAACCGTCATCGCAGAAGCAGCGGTCGGCCTGATCGGGAAACTGAATGATCAGCTGGGGTATGGGTCTGCTGAAGCTGCTGAATAGGTCCGTCGGCAGGAGAAATAGCTGAAGGATTTGCTGTTAGTGAGCGGTCAATTGTCTGTTTTAGACTGTCTTGACTGGCCCCAAATGCTGAGCGGAATCGGCTGTTCGAGATAAGCAATGCCAAGATTGGGGCCCATACGCCACTGGATCTGCGCCAGGACAATCATGAGGTCCTTGTTGTCCTGAAGGTACAAGGTATCTGATATCTCGATTTCCGGGTTTGAAACCACGATGCCGACATTGCCGTTTTCAAGATCGTAAAGTGTACATTCGCTGATCAGGTTTTCTTCCAGATCCAGAAGCTTGCCGCCACGCAGGCGGGTTCTGGCCGCAGGTGACAGCTTACGCTCGCTGTCAGCCTTGGTGACGGGCACGTTCATATGGATCAAACTCCAGAAAAATATCCTTGGTCGAATTACGGATAAGTCTTTAGGGTTGGAAACTTATGCGAGGCTTACCGCGCTCATTTGGTCTTGGTGAGCAGAAAACTTGATAGCACATCCATCATCTGCTGTGATTCTTGCTCTGTTAATCGACCATGACCGCTCAGAAACGTCCAAATGTCTCGTCCCGAATAGCGGCCGACAAGGGTATCATTCTTGATGATCAACTTGTCTTTGGTTAGCAGGCGGGCAGGGTCATGGCAGATGCGGCAATGAGTGTAATAAAGGCCGTCATTTTCCAGAATGTAGGTGAGTAGCGTGGAAATGGTGGCGGCTTCGGATGTCGAAAGCTTTCCATGACCACTAGACAGATACTCATCTACCGGGCGTTCTGACCGTTTTCCAACTGCGAGGCTATCTTCCAAAACCAGATTTGTATGGGCAAAATCACCGGCATGGGTTTCATGGCAGGATGAGCAAGATTCCTCGTAGATTTCATGGCTGTCTGAGTTTGCAGTAAGACCATTCGAGCTCATCATCGCGGTGACCCCGATTGCTATCAACAATGAAGGTAGCATCTTGAATGGAAAAAAGGGCATTTGTGCTCTCCATGGGGCTAAGTGCCCCATGGAAACAAATCTACACCAGGGAAAATCGAAGTGCATTGATTAGAGACAGCCAATCGAATTTGTCGCATGTGCAGTCGGCCACTCATGACGTCCGCTGCCACTTAAATTCATTGTGGCCTGGCGACGTAATTTCGACCGGATGGCTCGGCTTAGATCATTTCAACGGTGAGTACGGTCTCACGGAAAAAATCGATCTTTCCGTCAGTCTCATGGGAAAGAATTACAGTCGCGCTTTCGACCATTTGCTGCATTAGTCCATAGAAAAACTGCTGTCTGAAGCGGGTCGTCACCCAGCCGTCATCCAGACTTTCAGATTCAAGGGCAATAATTTTGGTGCCTTTCGGAAATATGTCGGTTGCCAGGCGCGTCAGAACGCCGCCGAATTCCTGCAAATTGCTTGCTTGCTGCCAGGAAACCTCAGCGTCATCATTGTAGTGATCTATCCGAAAATCGATGTTATCGGAAATCATGGTCATGATCGCCGGGTCTCCAGCCTCAAACAAGCGGATGAGTGTGTCAATCAGAGGGAAAGTTTCTGATTGTGTGAGTGCGCTCTGCATGGTTGATCCATTCAATGTCATTGTGAGGGTTCGGCAGTTCTAAGGGATATTCAAAGCATAGGTAATTGCTTTGTTGCTTATATGATGTATAGAAGTTTCCTATGATTGATGTCGGATCACTTCACTATTTTCAGGCAGCTTACGAGGCCGGGTCTTTCAGTGCAGCAGCGCGGACAACCGGTGTCAGTCAACCTTCCGTGTCAGCGTCAATTGCAAAACTGGAGGATCGATGTGGAGGACCGCTGTTTCATCGACGCCGTAATGGATTGGTCCCGACAGCTCTTGGTACTTGGCTCTACGGCCAGTCAGGTCCGATCCTGTCCCAGCTCAACACTCTGGAGAACAGTCTTGATGAACAGGTCCGACACCTGAGGATTTACTGTCAACCAGATGTCCTGATCGAACCATTTCAACCGGCTCTAAACAATCTGGTCCGCAAGCAGGCTGCCGTCCGGCTACAGTTTTCACAGAGTGCGGATAATGCGGACCTGTGTTTGTCATCCATTGAGTGCATACCATCCGGATTTGGCTTTTTGCCGCTCTGGGACGAGTCGTATGGGGTCGCGGTATCCCAAAAGCATGCCCTTGCCGCAAAAGGCGGTGTCAAGATCGAAGACCTTGCTGGTGAACCGCTGATCGCCCGACCATATTGCCCAGGAGCGGATCAGCATCTGGCCAGCATTGGTGGTTCTTTGTCCGTGGCGGCGGAGGCTGTGCACGACGCCCAGTTGCTCAGTCTGGTATCCGCAGGGCTGGGCATTGCCTTGGTGCCAATGTCGCACGGAGCCGCATCGTCCAATCTGTTGGTCTTGCCTTTGGCGGAGGGTAGGGACGTCCGGCGGCAAGTCGGGATTGCCTTTCGGCGGACGCAGTTTGCCAGCGAAATGGCGAAGGTGCTAGCCGAACAGAAAGTCGTGTCGATTTCTCAAGTGGCATAGCCGTCAGTCCTACCTTTTCATCAAATAATGCACGCATCTGGCTGGAACAGGTTGCGTACTCACAACAAGCAGTTTCACGTCAGATATGGTTTCGGGTGCAAAACTTGGAGATATTTAAAAAAAGGCGACCGTAAAACCGGTCGCCAAATATTTCTAAATGAAAGTGATAGTGCCCCATGGCATAAGCAATATATTTATAACATTGCAATATTCCGCAAGGTAGCTATCTTTTTCGATAGGGTGGAGGGTCTGAAGTGTTCGATTTGGGACGCGCTGTCGAAGAACTACAGGAATCAGAAACCGAGGATATTGCGTTCTCGAAATTTTGTTCTGTTGTAAAGCTATATGGTTATGAGAATGTCTGCTATACGTTGTTAACAGATCATCCCTCAATCAATCAGAAGTCCATGCATGGCCTGACCACCAGTTATCCTGATGACTGGATGAAGTCTTACGTTGAAAATAGGTGTCTCCAAATTGATCCCGTTGTTTATCAGCTGTCTCGCTCCAGAACTCCATTCTTTTGGGAAGATGCTGTTCGGTCACAGCGCGAAGATCCCGTAGTTGGCGAAGAAACCACTTTGGTGGCGGAAGTGTTTATGAATGAGGCGGAAGACGCAGGACTAGCGGATGGAATCGCCGTACCTTTTGTCAGCAGTGCCGGTGAAATCTCAGGTATCGGACTGTCGAGGACTGAAGCGATCAAGGAGCGTGATTGGCACGACGTTGCCGATCTAAGCTTGTTATCCGCTGTTTTTCAGGAGAAGTATTTGAGTTTTTATACGCAAAAACATCAACCGTCCCTTACCCAGCGCGAAAGAGAAGTATTGTGTTGGGCCTCCGAGGGAAAGACCGATCAGGATATTTCGGATCTAATAGGTGTTTCCAATGCGGCTATCCGTTTCCACTGGTCGAATATTTTCAAGAAACTGGACGTATCGAACAGGTTGATGGCCACCACAAAAGCCATCCGACTCAATCTTGTGAACCTGCACAGAACACCGTTGTCGTTGTAATTCCAGGTTCGCGAAGATTTACCGCGTGTTGAGCTGCTCTGCCCACCGTAGGGGCGAAGCAACTCGTCTATTCTGTGGTGGCATAATTAACCGTAAACGAGGCTTGGCAACCAGGTAATTATTCCCGGGAACATCATGCATAGTACCAGTCCGACGATTTGCAGAGCCAGGAATGGCAACGCCGACTTGAAGATATCTGTCATCGGGATTTCTGGCGGCGCGACCCCGCGCAGATAAAAGAGTGCGTAACCAAAGGGCGGTGACAGGAAACTCATCTGCATGTTTACCAGATAGAGAACCCCGAACCAGAGAACCAGATCATCCGGATTGTCCAGACCGAAGGATGCTGCGCCGAGGGCTTTGATGATCGGCACGAAGATGGGCACGCAAAGAAGCAGGATGCCCACCCAGTCCAGGAACATGCCCAGCACCACCAGCACGACCTGCATGATGATCAGGATACCCCATGGCCCCAAACCTGTGGCTACCAGTGCCCCTTGAACGAATTGCTGGCCACCTTCCAGAACATACAGTCCGACAAATATCGTGGCGCCGAACATGATCCAGATAACCATGGCTGATGCCTTCAGCGTCGTCAGAGAGGCTTCGCGCAGGGTTTGCCAGCTAAGGTTTCGGTGAATGGCGGCCACGATGATTGCGCCGAAGGTTCCGATACCTGCGGCTTCCACTGGTGTCGCCACACCGGTGAAGATTACGCCAAGCACGATGATGATCAGCGCGATCGGAGCTGACATGTTGGACAGAAGCCGAACCTTCTCCTTGAAGGGAATTCGCTCCTCCAAGGGAATTGGCGGACCTTTCTCCGGATTGATGGTGCAGGAAATGATCACATAGAGAATATACATGCCCGACAACAACAGACCCGGGACCACCGCGCCGATGAACAGTTCGCCGACTGATTGTTCTGCTACCACTGCATAAATGATGGCCAGAATCGACGGCGGTATCAGGATTCCAAGCGTACCGCCGGCCATGATCGATCCCATGGCAATCTTGGGGTCGTAATGGCGTTTCAACATGGCGGGCAGCGCAATGATGCCCATAGTCACCACAGCAGCGCCGATGACGCCAACCATGGCGGCAAGGATCGTTGAGGCAATGATCGTCGCCGCTGCCAGCCCGCCTTTGACACCACCCAGCACTTTGTAGATGACATCAAACATTTCGTTGATGATACCGGCTCGTTCCAGCATCGATGCCATGAAGATGAACAGCGGGATCGCCGAGAGCTGGTAGTTGGTCATCAGCGGAAAGATCCGTGATGGCACAATGTTAAGTGCCCGCTCGTCCCCTAAAAGGAATAGAAACACACAGGCGAGGCCGCCAGTGACAAAGGCGAGCGGCAGACCGGCCATAAGCAGGACCAGCAGCGAGCCGAACATGATGAGTGTGAGCCACTCGATTCCGATATCCAGTCCCATCGATTAAGCCCTACCCACAAGCGCGCGGATGTCCTGCGCGAATTTCGAAACACCTTGAAGAACCAAGAGCAGTCCACCGATAACCATGACCCATTTCATAGGCCAAAGCGGGACTTCCCATTCGTTGAAGCTGATCTCGCCCCAGCGAACATTCGGATCCGTCCATTGTGCGAAGTTCCAGTTGGCGAGCATTTCTCCGGAAGTAATCTCGCCACGTGCCCAGTCCGAGAGTAGGCTGTTGCCTGACGGCACCGCGATGGCGTCAAAGGCAAATATCCATGACGTTACAAGCAACGTGCCGGCGAAGATGAAAAAGAACACGGATGTCAAAAGGTCGACGATGGCTTTCCGCCGCCTGGATAAGGGGGCATAGAATATGTCGACCCGTACATGCGTTTCCGTCAGCATCGCATAAGATCCGGCGATCAGGTATTGCATGCCGAACATCAGATACATGGCCTCATGCGCCCAGTTGGTCGGGCTGCCGAAGACGTAGCGGCTCATGACCTCGAAATAATACACAAAGACTGCAATGACCGCCCAGTAACTGACAAATTCACCACAATAGAGCGATAGGCGGTCAATCCATCCGGTCCAGCCGGTTGAGACGTGGCTTGCATCGTCCTTGCGCTCGGCATCTTCCAGTTCTTTCAGCTTTTTTTCGGCCTCGCTGAGTTCTGCTTCAGGCGGGAGGTTTGCGTTAGCGTGTCGCACCAGACCTGGCAAAAGGAAGACATCAACCAGCACTCCGGCGATGATCACCCAGAAGGCATATTTTGCGAAATCGTTCCAGAAAGCGAGATTCGCGCGCGCAACAGTCTCTGCCGGTCGAGCCGTATCCAGCGCTGTCTCGGCTTCAGTTATCCGTTCGCGGCCTTGTTCAATGCGCTGTTTCGCCCGGCGGACATCACGATCCGCACGGCGCTTGGCAATGCCACCTTGTTCGGTAGCCGCCTGTTTTTGCAGAAGGTCCGGCAGATCTGCTTCAGCGGATTGAACTCGCGGAATTTCGCGTGCCAGCGTTCGTTCGGACTGACGAACAATATTCGAACTGTCCGAGACAACAGATCTGGCGTCCTGTCCCTGGGAATTTGCAAATATTATGCAAATGAAAATGGGGATGTAGAGCAGGCCGATGAGGCTTTTGAGATAAAGCCTGTGTAGCCCGAGAATTCCGCCTGAAATAAGAATGAAGTAGGCGAGAGATAGCGAATATCGCCGTTCTTCCGGTTTGGGGCGCTTGGCCAAAGCCGCCGCGATGATCGGAAAAATGATCAGCCCGAGCCAATAAGCCCAGTGCGGCAACGTGAAATCCACTTGAGGCATGCCTCTTCCTTCCCCTGGGCCTTAAACCCACACCCACTCACTGCGGGTCCGAACAGTTACCTGCACGGACCCGTCCCAAAACAAAGTGCCTTGGTTTGTTTAGAGCTTCAGTTCCAGTCCTTCGATCAGCTCAGGAGACACGTAGCCGAGAGACCCGGACATCATGTAGTCGAGCTGGATCTTGAAGACCCGCGCACTGTCCTTGTCGCGGTTGGCGTATTTGAACCAGATCGGTGCCGCGATTTCGGTCATCAACTCGACATCGTCCTGGCTCAACCGGGTGACTTCGGTGCCATCCGCCTCGAATTTCGCCCAGGCTTCCTGATCAGCTGCCTGAATGGCTGCATGATGCATGTCGGAATAGACGTGTGTTTCCATTTCGACGAATTGCCGCATCTGCGGGCTCAACGCATCCCAGCTTTCCTGACCGACGGTGATATCCATCAAATCGACCGGCTGATAGAGCGACATGAAGCCAGGAGGCCCCATGGAGATGTATTTGGTCACCTGGCTGAAGCCGAGCGCATAGTTGACTGCCGGACCAACATAGTCGGCGACATCAATTGTGCCTTTTTCAAGAGCCGGGAAGATCTCCGAGCCTGGAAGGACTGTGGTCTCTGCCCCGATTTCGGTGAAAACTTCGGCAACCATGCCACCTGGCAGACGCATCTTGCGGCCACGGAAATCATCGATGGACCGTATCGGCACTTTGGAGTGAATGATGTTCGGACCATGATGGACCGGGCCGACATAATGCATGCCCTGAGCGGCGTAGAGTTCGCGGGCGATTTCCAATCCACCGAGGGAATAGAAGAAAACGTCCCACTCATGCGGATTGCGAAGTCCAAGCGGATAGCTCGACAGGAATGTCGCCGCCGGAATGATGCCTTGCGCATAGATGGTGAACGGATTGACCGCATCCAGAACGCCGTTTTTCACTGCATCAAACAGCTGGAAATCACCAACAACGTCGTTTGCGCCGAATGCCTGGAAAGCGAGTTCTCCGCCGGTTTTTTCTTCAATTGTGGCGCACCAATCCTTGAAGATCTGGAGACCTGCGCCGCCCGGCCAAGATGTCTGGATTTTCCAGGTGGTGCTTTTTCCTTGTGCCGAAGCGACATGTGGGGCTGCCAGCGCAGCAGCTCCCGCTGCACCGGCTGTGGCGATTTTTTGGAGCGCCTGTCTGCGTGTGTTTAACTGAGTCATTGTTTCCTCCCAATGGGTTCAGGAGAAAATGAGCAATCCAGAGATGGCGATAAGCTTTGTTCTCATCGCATGTCGTGAAAGGCACTCAGCAGACAGATATTATGTAGAAAATTGTTCTTTATCGTCTTTGATGTGACTTGATGACAATTGGCGCTCTTCTTGAATTCTCCTGACCGAGGATCAGGATAGGCCAGTTTCAGAACTGCGCAACTATATAACAGTTTCGAAACATCTATTCCATATTGGAAACAATCAACGTGATTATTGACCGTTTGGACAAATAGTGCGCTCGGTTTAATCGCCAATTCCTGCCCCCCCCCCCCCCAAGAAACTGGAAGGCAGGTCAAGAATTCATACAAATACAATTCCCGGGATTTAACCGAGGGCTGCTAGGCCGGTGAGATCGGCAAGTACCGCTTTGGGGGCAAGATCCAGATATTCATCCGGCATGTTCGCCCGGTTCATCCAGACTGTCCGGAAACCAAAGGCGACCGCTCCGGCAACGTCCCAGCGGTTCGAAGATTGAAACGAGATTTCTTCCGGGTAGATGCGGAAACTGGTCGTCACCATTTCATACACCTGCGGGTCCGCCTTGAACGTCTGCAGTTCGTCGACGGAGAATATTTCATCGAACAGGTCGGTCAGACCGGAAGCTTTTACAGCAGCATCCAGCATGTCTGGTGAACCATTGGACAGGATCGCGATCTTGGCGCCTGTGGCCTTCAAATCGGTCAGGACCTGAGGAACTTCCGGATAACAATCCAGTTCCCAATAGGCACCCAATAGATCATCGCGCAAGGATTTGTCTGCAGATGGAACCAGAGCGAAGGCCGTGTCGAGGCCTTCCTGGGTCAGTTGCCAGAAATCCTTGTATTGGCCCATGAGTGCTCGTACCCAGGAATACTCAAGCTGCTTCTCTCGCCAGATGGACGAGAGTTTTTGGGCGTCAGGGCCAAGCTTTGCCGCATGTTTGCGAACCGCCGCATGGACATCAAACAAAGTGCCATATGCATCAAACACATAAGCGGCATGCGCCATAACGAACCTCTTCCGCAATCTCGATTTGGATCGCGGAAGAGAACAGTGTGGTTGGTCTTACGTCAAGCACTGTTGTTGACCTGTCGGTTGGTATCAACAAGCAACCTTTGGCTTATTGAGGAGCGGGCAGAGTGATCGCGCCGTCTTTTTCGATGGTCCAGAACGGGTTGAAGGCAATTTCCAAAAGATGTCCGCCCGGAACTTCGACATAGGACGAGTAACCGCCCCAAAAGGCTTTTTCGGGTGTTTTTACCGGTTTTGCGCCAGCACCTACCGCCTTTTTGAACATCTCATCGACATCAACTTCTGATCTTGCATTCCAGGCAAGGGTCACAGCGCCAATCGTGTCTCGTGTGACTGGCCTGTCAATTTCTTTTTCAAGGGCTTTCTGGTCATAGAGGGCAAAGACTGCGCCGATGATCTGAAAGAAGACAACCTCCGGAGAAGGGGAGGCATTCACCTTCCATCCGAGACCCGTCTCGAAAAATCGCCGTGCTTCAGCAATATCCGGTACAGCGAGGGTTACCATCGAAATACGCTGATCCATTGTTCAAATGTCCTTTTCTGATTATAGAACAAATAAAGAACATAGAGTTTGCTCTGTCAATCATTGATCTGTCATTGAAATTGGTAATTTGTGTTGATTGAAGAGAAATGCCAGTTGAACGATTATTGCGAAATTTCGACTTTTCCGAATGAAATGATTTCGCTGAGTTGTAATTGAAGAAGAATATCAGCGACTTTCCTGAATTTATCGGTAGGCTATTGACGCTTGGACTGTCCCGGTGTTGTGTCCTGAAAAAGGCCGCAGAACCTATTGTAATCGAAGGGAAGAAACATGACCGGATGGAGTGATACCTGGAGCTGGATTGATGGAAACTGGCACGAGGGAAATCCGCCGATCATGGGGCCGCGCACCCACGCAGCCTGGCTAGGGTCGAGCGTCTTTGACGGGGCCCGCTTTTTCGATGGAGTGATGCCGGATATCGACTTGCATTGCCAGCGGGTCAATGATTCTGCCGTTGCGCTCGGCCTGAAGCCAACCATGCAGGTTGGCGAGATGGCTGAGTTGACGAAGGAAGGTTGTGCCAAGTTCAGCAGCAATCAGCAGATCTATATAAAGCCAATGTACTGGATGGAAGGCGATGGCCCTGGTGTCATATCCGGTGATCCGGACAGCACGCGGTTTTGCCTCTGCCTGTTCGATGCGCCGATGGCGCCCAAGGATGCTGCCGTCAGTATTACGCTGTCGCCATTCCGTCGCCCGACCATGGAATGCATGCCGGTCAATGCCAAGGCTGGCTGCCTATATCCCAACAATGCCCGGGCCATGATGGAAGGCAAGGAGCGGGGGTTTGACAACGCTGTTGTCCGCGACATGCTTGGAAATGTTGCGGAACTGACATCTGCAAATATTTTCCTGGCAAAGGACGGCAAGGTTCATACACCGATACCGAATGGCACATTCCTCAACGGGATTACCCGTCAGCGTGTCATGCAGCTTTTACGGTCCAACGGTTTTGACGTGTTTGAACGCACTATGGGCTATGACGAGTTTCTGGAAGCCGACGAGATTTTCTCAACGGGAAACTACAACAAGGTAACCCCGATCAAGCGAATTGAAGACCGGGATTTGCAGCCGGGCCCAATCGCTGCCAAAGCGCGTGATCTCTATTGGGATTTTTCGCACGCCTAAAATCTCTAACGGTGCGGGTTATCTGACGACCAAAAGTGCCGAAACAACAAGTGCTCCGGCTGCGGCCAGAGACGCGGTCTGGAATGAGCCGGTCATTGCATGGAGCTGGCCGGCAATCCAAGGCCCGGCAACCTGACCCAATCCGAAGCTGGCTGTCAGGATTGCCAGCATTTTTCGAATTGCTGCCGGTCCTGCCGGGCTTGCCAGGCGCCTGGCTTCCATTAGGCCCAGTGCCGTGATGCCCATGAAGGTTCCACCGAGCAGTGCCGCACCTGCCAAAAAGAAGACCTGGTTAATGGTGACAGCAGTCAACGCGACACCTGCCGATTCCAATAGACAGGCGACGGCAAAGGCTCGCCGCAGGCCGATGGCAGAAGCGATCCGGTTCCAGATGTAGATGGACGGGGCCGCGCTGATTCCGACTGCAAGCCAGACATATTGTTCGACCGGGGCGAGATCTGCTGTTGAGCGCGCGATGGTCGACACGAATGTCGCAGTGATGACATATCCAAATCCGAAGAGGCCATAGGCCAGGATCAGCCGGATCAGGTCGCCGTTGATCACAAATGAGCTGCCATTTGCATCAGGTGCCATTGTGCTTGCAGTGATGGAAGACGCTTCCTTGGCTGGTACCAAGACTGCAGCGACCAGCAAGAAGACCGCCGTTGCGGCTCCGCTGGCAAGCCACATGGTTTTCCAGTCCAGCGACATCTGGCCCAGGCCCGCTATCAGCAGGGCGGAAAATGCAATACCGCAGCCAACACCAGCAAAATGAACGGACGAAAGGGATCCGCGACCAGCTTCCGTCAACCTTTCCAGAACAAGCGTAGTCGAGAACACAAGAACAAAGGCGCTCGCCATTCCGCTAACAAAGCGGATCACAACAAAAGCGGAGAGGACATCCGTCATCGCCATTGCGGCGCTGGTCAGTGCGCTGACTGCCAAACCACCCAGAAACCAGGCCCTTGGACTTCCTGCGAGAAAGCTGGATGCGCCAGCGAGAGCCCCCATCAGATACCCGAGGAAGTTTGCCGACGCGATCAGGCCTGCATCACCGGCAGACATGCCAAGCCCGTCCGTCATGAACGGCAGAATAGGTGTATAGACGAACCGACCGATGCCCATTGCGGCAGCCAGAGAGAAGAGCCCGCCAAGGGCAAGCGCAACAGGTGCGCGGTCAGTGGCTGGCATGGGTGTCCTCAGTGATTTCGTGAAACCTGCAGGTGGCAGTTTGCCCGATTTAGATGGTGTGCTTTCTGTCAAATTGCCATGAAGGTGTTTGCTTGTCACTGTTAAGACGTGTCGGAAGTCGGTTCTTTCAAACAGAAATTCGCCCCCACCAACTCCGATTCCCGGAGTTCGTCAGAGCGAATTGTTAGCGTCTGAAATCCGTTTTCGGGATTACCTACAGCACCCCTTGGGCGATAATCATCAATATGCCGGACCCGGTGATATAACCTGCATCAACGGCCAGTGCTGCCCGGGACTTCCCGCAAAACGCCCCATTTGAAATTGTCAGTGTGGCTGCAGCAAGAATTGCAAATATGGCAGCGAACAGGGCATTGAAAGTGGCCGTAATCCCGATCACCAACGCCAGAAAGAACAGGCCTGCGATTTGAAGCAGCATGGCACTCATCGGAGGCTTGCTGTCTGGCTTGTATTCAATTCCGGAGCCTTCGGCCCAGACTTTCACAAACAGAATTGGTGAATAAACAAGCCACCCGAATAGAAAGGCTACAACGGTTCCTGCAATGACAGCAATCCAGTTCAATGCTTCAAATTCCATAGTCTTTCCTCCCCAAAGGTCCATGGATGGTGATCGGCAATTACTCTGATCGTCTCACCAAATATTGTTTCTGAAACGCTTAAAGAGGTAGCAGTTCTGATGTTTATAGTCAACCAAACGGTTGAGTTTATGGCATGGCCATTTTATCAGTCACCGGTATTGAAGTTTCTAGCCTGCGGGAGGGCGCCAGCCAGCTGCCAGTGCTTCGATCTCCGAGCAGAACCAGCGTTCACCGGCTTTCTCATTAATCCGGGTGCGGGAATAATGCGGCGACCACGGTGTGTGATAGATGCGGCCGCGGGCCGTGATGTTACCTTTGATTGGGCAACCCGTTGGTGCTGTTTGGTCGGCGACCTGCCACTTCTGCGCCCGGTAGTCCCAGGGCAGTTGAGCGGTTCCTGACCAAAGACCGCGCCTTGCCATTCGAGCTTCGGTTTCTTCTGGAATGTACTGCTGTGAATAGCGCCGGAAGACGTAGGCCTGTCCGCTTTCAACCATTTTCCGGTTCAGGTTAATCGAACCGGCAAAACAAGTCGCAATGAGGCGGTCGTAGGCATCACGCTCGGATCCGTTACATGAGACCGAGCCTTTGGAAATCAGTTTTCGAGAAATGCCTTGGCGATTTGGCCACAGCGATAGGTTTTGCCAGCAGTATTCTGGCAGGTCTGGGCAAGCTCGGGCGCATCGATGCCTTGCATGCGAATGGTGTCGTCTCCCAGCACCAAGGTGTCACCATCAACGACACGAACGGTGTCGGCATGTGCAGAGGTCAGGGCGATTGCAGTCTCGCCTATAACCATCAGGCCGACAGTTATCCCACGCAGCGCCAAGCTGATGCGTCTGTTCATGAGTAAATTCTTTTCCGAATCAATCTGTTCTGGTGCCTAGGCTGGTCGCCAAGGAAAGCTGGCTCAAGTCAGATCCAGTGTGAGGTTGCTATTGCTTGTGGAAGGACGACGCCTGACTGACGTTGTGAAACGTTTTGAGTGTCGGTGTATTTTCAGGAGAGTTGTTTCGCTTTGGTACCGGGCGGTGAAAACCAAAAAAGAAAGAAAAACTTCTTTATTTTGAATTGGCCGCTTGCCGAGGGGCGGATGCGATCCTATTTTGCGGCTCGACGCGGGTGTTGGACACATACTGGCCCACCTGCCGGTCATCTGACCTTTTAAGGAGTTTGTCATGTCTTTCGAATTGCCCGCTCTGCCGTATGCTTATGATGCGCTGGGACCTTACATGTCTGCTGAAACGCTTGAGTTTCACCACGATAAACACCATCAGGCCTATGTGACCAAGGGCAATGAATTGCTCGCCGGAAGTGGCCTTGAAGGCAAGTCTCTGGAAGACATCGTCAAAGAAAGCTACGGCAAGAACGCTCCGTTGTTCAACAACGCTGGCCAGCACTACAACCACATTCATTTTTGGAAGTGGATGAAGAAAGACGGCGGCGGTACATCACTGCCAAGCTCTCTTGCATCAGCCATCGACAGCGACCTTGGTGGATACGACAAATTCCGTGCTGATTTCATCGCAGCTGGTATCGGCCAATTCGGGTCCGGTTGGGCCTGGCTTGCAGTGAGAAACGGCAAACTTGAAATCATGAAAACTCCGAACGGCGAAAACCCGCTCGTTCATGGTGCGGCCCCTATCCTCGGCTGTGATGTTTGGGAACATTCCTATTACATCGATTACCGCAATGCGCGTCCGAAATATCTGGAAGCGTTCATCGACAACATGATCAACTGGGACTACGTCCTGGAGATGTACGAAGCAGCATCCAAGTAAGACTGGCGGCTATTTTGTCTTTGAAAACCCCGGTCAATTGGCCGGGGTTTTTTGCAGGTGCTTGCAGTCCTGCACCTAAAGGGCAGGGATATTAGTTTGTCTTCACAACAGTGTGATTTTTCAAATCCCCTTCAAATGCGGTGTGATTGGGAAGACTACTTATCAGTCCCGATAGGTGTGCTCTGAGGGAGATGAACATGCGCGTTATTCAAAACACACTGATCATTGGAATTGTTGCCGGGGTCGCAGCAACCGCTTCTATGGCGCAAGCGTCAGATGATCCGATCCAGTCACGGCAAGCAATCATGGCGTCTGTCGGGGCTGCTGCCGGTTTGGCAGGCGGCATGATGAAAGGCGAGATTCCCTATAACCCAGTCGCTGGCAAGGCTGCGATTGCGACCATGCGGGCAGCTTCCGTAAATTTTGGTGACTATTTTCCTGCAGGGTCCGATCAGGGAAAAACCGGGGCCACAGCCAAGATCTGGAGCGACGCAGATGGCTTCAAGGCCAAAATGGCGAAATTTGCCGGTGCGAGCGAAAGTGCAATGAAAGCTGCGGGGAAAGACGGGCCTGCCGATCTGGATGCCTTCAAGGCAGCCTTCGGTCCTGTGTTCGGGTCCTGCAAGGCGTGTCACGAGGACTACCGCAAGAAAAACTGATATCGGCCATTTGATTGAGTGCTGATTATTGTTTTCGGAGAGATCTCATGAAACAACTGCTGCTCGCTGTCGCCCTTCTGGCCGTGATTGGCGGTGGTTTGGGATGGGGTCTCTCCGCGCCAACGACGTTGTCTGATACCGAGATAGCATCGTTGAAAACCGGCGACGCCGGTAATGGTGAAATGGTCTTCTGGGCTGGGGGGTGTGCCTCCTGCCATGCAGCCAAGGGCGCCAAAGGCGACGATCTGTTGAAGCTTGGCGGTGGCCTTCGTCTGGAAACACCTTTCGGTGTCTTTGTTGCGCCCAACATTTCGTCCAGCGATGGAGATGGAATCGGCGGTTGGTCCTTGGCCGATTTTGCCAACGCCATGACACACGGCACATCGCCGGACGGCAAAAACTATTATCCAGCATTTCCGTTCACGTCCTATGCGAGAATGTCTCTTGGCGACGTCAGTGATCTTCATACCTATCTGAACACGTTGCCCGCCGTTGACGGTAAAGCAGCCGATCATGAACTTGGATTTCCGTTTAACATCCGGCGCGGGCTTGGTCTTTGGAAACGTTTGTTCCTGGATCCCGAACCGGTCATTTCAGCACCTGTCGAAGGAACCGATACTGATCAGGCTCTTTGGGATCGTGGCCGGTATCTGGTTGAGGGACCAGGGCATTGCGGCGAGTGCCATACCAAGCGTGATTTCGCAGGCGGACTAATCCTCGCCAACTGGCTGGGCGGCGCACCAGCGCCGACCGGAGATGGAAAAATTCCGAATATCACTCCCGTTGATGGCGGATTTGGGAGTTGGAGTGCTTCAGATATTGCCTATTATCTGGAAAGCGGCTTTACACCGGATTACGATTCTGTCGGCGGCGAAATGGTCCATGTTCAGGAGAATATGGCTCGACTTCCGTCGACTGATCGTGAGGCGATCGCTGCATATCTTAAAGCGATACCATCGGTGTCCGGTGGCTCTTGATCGCCACTTGATGCGTTGACCAGAACAGAAAACAATATGCTGACCCAAAATGCGATCCAGATTGCTTCCGCGGAAACACTTGGAGATCTCAATGAGATCAAAAGGATGTTTCGCGCTTATGTCGCTTGGCTGGATATAGACCTCACCTATCAAGGGTTTGAGGAAGAACTTGCGGGACTGCCCGGAAAATACTCGGAACCGACCGGCGCGCTGTTTCTCGCCAAAAACAATGAAGGTATTTCGCTGGGTTGTGTCGGACTGCGTCCGATGTCAGAGGATGGCGTCTGCGAAATGAAGCGGTTGTATGTCTTGCCGGACGGGCGGGCCATGGGTGTTGGCGCAGCTCTCATTGAAACCGTCGTCACTGCTGCCCGATCAGCTGGATATCAACGCATGTTGCTCGATACACTTCCGACAATGACAAGTGCAATCAAGCTCTACACCAAGGCCGGATTTAAAGAGATTTCAGCCTATTACGACACACCAATCAAAGAGACAGTGTTCTTTGAAAAGGTGCTTTAAGCACCTGTTTTAAATGCCTCCGGTTGTCTGCAAAAGACCACCTGAAAACAGGAGGTCTTGCTAAAGCAGGTTTTTTGGTCCTATAGCGCGAAAATCGCTTCGATTTCCACGCGGAGTTCGGGCGCAAACAGGCTTGATATCATCACCAGGGAACTGGCTGGAACCGCAGTGCCATACCGGTCCGAAAGTACAGATCTGATACCGGGGATGTCTTCTGGGTTGTTCACAAAAACAGTGACCTTGATGACATCACTCATTGTTTTTCCGTTTTGCTCCGCAATGAACTCCAGTTGGTTCAAAACGGCTTTGGTCTGGGCAGCAGCAGATCCTGTCTGCGCGTCTGTCCCAAAGGCGGTAAAGCCCGATGTATAGAGGGTTTTGCCGTGGACGACGGCATGGGTGTAAGGACCAACAGGCAAGCCAAGGTTTTTATAATTATTGCGTTCTAACGGCATATGTATTCCTTTGATTTATGGAAGAAATCTGGCTATCGCGATTGTTGTCTTCTGGACTGGTGGCCCGAGAACAAAGGCAATGACGGCGGCAGCTGGCCAGGCAAGGCGGAAAGCTGCCATCCACTGCTCGAAGAACAACTCAGTCCAGCCCAGATTGATGAATGTTACCCAGCAGGACATGAGAAACGACAAGCCGAGCGACATCAAAAAAGTGGCAATCAGGCGATGCTTCATGGATGAGAAACAGTGTTTTGCTCAGCTGCAATTCCGCTGATTGGGCCCAATTCTTCGATATAGGAAACCGTGGTCAGATTTTGCGCCAGGTATTTTTTGGTGTGGTCTGCTTCAAAATGGGCAGCCAATGCATCCGGATCTGTCCAACACTCCCACAATGTGAATTTGGTTCTGTCTTTCTGGTTCTGGCGAATTTCAAAGGAAATGCATCCGGGTTCTTCCTGTGTTTGCTGGATCAGGTGACGCAAACCCTGTTCTGCCAATTGCAAGTCGGCGCCTTCGGCAAGCTGGATTCCTGCACTGATGTAAAAATGAGGCATTTGTCTCTCCATTCGGACATTTTCAAAAAAGTGGTTGCCGATATCGAGACAAATAATAATTTCAATATTCCATGTATATAAGCAAATATTGGTTCTTTGATTCCGAAAGTGAAATCATGCTGGATGATGTCTCTCTCTTCGTGCATATCGTACAAAGCCGCAGTCTGGCGGCCGCTGCAAACCGCTTGAACTTGCCTGCAGCAACAGTCACCAGACGCTTGAAGAAGCTGGAACAAAGGCTTGAGGTTCAACTTGTTCACCGATCTGCCCGCAAATTCGCCTTAACAACTGAAGGGGAGGTCTATTACGAGACCTTTGCGGATTTGGTAGATCAATTCGAAGCATCGATGCTTGGTTTGAGTGAAGATCGGAAACAGTTGAGCGGGAAACTGAAGGTTGCTGCCCCGACCAACATATCGGTCGGAATTCTGCAGCCGATGTGGTCCTCCTTCTTACAAGAATTTCCGCAAATTCAGCTCGATTTACGTTTGAACAATGACAACAAGGATCTTATTGAAACACAGACAGATCTGGCACTTCGCATCGGTCCGCAGACCGACACACGATTGTTTCAAAAACGTCTGGGTCGTGTCGCGACCATTCTTGTCTCATCGCCTCAATACATTGAGAACAATGGATCGCCCGAGCGTGTTGAAGACCTGTTGGCCCATCGGCTGATTGGTGTGTCAATGCTGCAAAACTGGCAGCTCACGCAGAGAGCAACGGGTCGGCAAGAGTTGCTGCGGCTTGTAGCAAAGGTCTCTGTCGATGATATTGGTTTGGCAACACAATTGTCAGCAGATGGCCACGGAATTGTATTGATGCCTGTAAGCGAGATTGTTGATGAACTCGAAGCAGGCAAGTTAATTCAATTGCTGCCGGATTGGCGTGGAGCTGATCGCGATGTTTATACGGTTTGGCCGAGCGGTCGCCTGCTCAGTCGTCGTGCAAAATGCCTTGCTTCATTCATGGAAAACTACCTGGCCGAACGCCCGGTCTTCCAAGGTGTTTTGCCGATTTAGGTCGAGTTATGCAGTATGCGGTCTGCAGCGCATGAACCTTTGCTGGTCGATGTATCCACTCATGAGTGTCACGTAGGCTTCGCATTCTGCTTTGGTTTTGAAACAACCGGCTCTGGATATGTTTATCCTGTTGTCAAAATCGATCACTACGCCACTTGTGATGCCTTGCCAACCAGATCCTTCAAAGGTTCTGCAATCGTATTGAGTTCCGGCTGGGTTGGGTATGGATTCGCGGCTTTTGGAAAACGTTGGTGCAAACAGCAAGTCTGAAGGTGTCTGGAATTGCGGTTGGCAGGCGGCGAGGGCAAAAGCCACAGCCATTACAGCAGCAATACGTCCACCAGTTTTGTGCTTGATAGCAGTATTGAACAAGCTGCTTAACATGTGACGCATGGCGAACTCCCGGTCGGATAATCAGTATTGCCCGGAAGGGCTTACTGCTGGAAAGCTATAGAGTTGCTTCCTCATATAGAGACCGGGGGATATGGTCAAATCAAGTCCGGAATTTCTCGTCGTTCAAGCCATGCACACCGTTGGGTCAATGGTACGATTTACAAACGATAGGTCAAAAGAAAACCGGCGCCAGATAGCGCCGGTTCAATTCGCAATATTCAGATCGTCTTAGTTCACATTGATCCAGCGAAGCATCAAGAAGTTATCTGCACGCTGTGTCAGGTCAATGTTGGCTTTGGAACCCCACAGCAATGGTTGAATGTGCAGCGGCACGTAGACAACGTCGTTGCGAACGGTCTTTGCGACTTCATCCAGCATAGACTGGCGTTTGGCTGGATCAATTTCCCTTTGGATCATAGGCAGGAGCTCGTCGACATTGGCATTTGAATAGCCGCCGAAGTTCCAGCTGCCGAGTTTCTTTTCCTTGTTTGGTGTTGTCACCAGGAAGCGGACTGGATGTTCCGCATCAAATGTGCCTGGGGACCAACCGAGCAGATACATGTCGAAATTGCCTTCGCGCAGTTCCGGCCAGTAACTGCGCACCGGCATGGCGTTCAAGTCAGCTTTCATGCCGGCCTTGGTCAGCATTGCGGACATAGCCTTGCAGATCGCTTCATCGTTGATGTAGCGATCATTCGGGCACATCATGCCGAAGGAAAACCCGTCCGGGTATCCGGCTTCTGCAAGCAGGGCTTTCGCACCTTCCGGATCATAGCCGATGCGGTCTGCAGCAGCGTTGCTGTAACCTTTCATCTGCTCGCTCACCAGCTGTGTAGCGACTTCCGCATTGCCGCGCATGATCTTGGCGACAAGTGCTTCCGCGTTGATGGCTTTCTGGACAGCTTCACGAACTTTGACGTCCTGGAACGGGTTCTTGTTTGTCGTTTCCTCGGAGTATTTCAAAGTGTCATGCTTGTGGCCAAAGCCAAGCATGATGACACGTGCTTCAATGCCCTGGTGCAGTTTGAGATCGTCTTGAGCTGCGATGCGATCCACATCCTGAACAGGAACCGGATTGATAAGATCAACCTGACCACTCAGAAGGCCGGAAACGGCTGTTGCCGGGTTGGCAATTGGCAGGAAGGTCGCCTTGGTGACGTTGTGCTCAGCTGTATCCCACCAGCCATCGAATGGTTCCAGAATTGTTTCAACGCCAGGTTCGCGAGATGCGAGCTTGAATGGGCCGGTTCCGTTGGTGTTCAAAGTTGCGAACGTTTCGCTGTCCTTGGCCGGGCGGATGGCATTGTTGGCTTCTGCCCAACCCTTGTCCAGGATCATGAAGTTGGCAATGGAATCCGGAAAAATCGGGTTCGGCGCATGTGTCAGGAAATCAACAGTGTAGTCATCGACAATCTTGACTTCACTGACCGGTGAGAACCAAGAGCTTGTATCAGCTTCTTCAGAAGATGCGCGTTCATAGGAAAACAGGACATCTTCAGCAGTCAGATCTGCTCCGTCGTGAAACTTGACACCTTCACGCAATTTGAAGCGCCAGCCCTCGCTGCCAATTGCTTCCCAGCTTTCAGCCAGAGAGCCTTCGATCTGCATGTTCTTGTCGCGGCGAACAAGGCCTTCGTAGACGTTGTTCAGAAACCCGAGCACAGGTGCCGAGTTGACAGCGTGCGGATCCATTGTTTGTGGATCGGTCGGCGAGGACCAGCGCAGTTCAGCGGCGCTAACTGCAGAGACAGAAGAAAGAAGGGCCGTTGCAAGTGTAAAACCGGCTGCATAGCGCCCGGCACGATGAAGTGAGTGTGTCATGACATCCCCAAATGGCATTCGTTTTGTTGTGATTGAAATTAGCCTAAGCCATTTGAAATTAAAAGAAATACCTAGCTCTTTTGTCGGGTCGTCATTTCTTTCAATAATATGTGATCGTTAGTCCTTTTCCCGACAAAGTTGGCCTGCGTGAGCAGCTGGCAGGACTTTGACGTTTGTGAAATTTGGTGGACCTGTCAGCTATCCCCATATTGTTTTGGACGAGTAATTCGGGACTGATTGATTGTTGTCAGGGTATATGAATAGCTACAGTATTATTTGTTCGGAATATAAGTAAAAATATGATTTATTGCAAAATAGAGTTGTCAACGATGTATATATATAACTCTATAGAGATAGAAGAAGTATATCGTTTTTAAGTCAGGTGCTTCCGATAGGTGTGTATTGCGAAGGTGTTTTGAAGTTGGCTTTAAAATATTCTGGGCATGGGGTTGAAATGAAAATATAACTAAGTTAGTTAACCCTTGTTCGCAGCATTTCTTATGGCCTTCTAGATTTTTGGAAATTGCAGCGACCTCAGGGCCGCCGACTGCGCTTGTCGCAGCGAGTATCAAATCTGGCGCCCTGCTGCACAGCGCACTGGTGCGTTCGTGGCATTTTCAATGTGGTTTGACGATCTCCGCTCTCGGTAATCCTTGCCGTTGGAGGCCGGTTTATGTGCGCACTCCATGTGTGTCTTCACTGCATTGTTTAAAAACACTTCCTAGACGTGCGCACTCCCAGTGCCAGCGCACGACAGACAAAAATTGGTTGAGCGAGGAATACTGAAATGCAGGATTCAAAAGAGACAATCCATGGGTCCCATGATCTTGACGGCGATAGCGCGAAAATCAAGGACTACTACAAGGATTGGGCGACCAATTACGATCAGGATGTAAAAAACCAAGGTTATGGCGGCCCGGAAGTTATTGGCAACCTTGCTTCACTGATTTCCGTTTCCTATTTGCATAAACAGCCTGAAAACGTGCGGGTGCTTGACGCTGGTTGTGGCACTGGTTTGTCCGGAATTGCGCTACGCGAGGCAGATTTCAAGGATATTGACGGATTTGATCTGTCAGAAGAAATGGTTCTGGAAGCTGAAAAAACCGGTGCTTACAAGGAGTTGCGTGGCAGTGTCGACATCACTGTAGATCGCATAACAGTGTTTGATCGCAAATATGATCTTGTGGTCGCCTGCGGAGTGTTCACGCTTGGCCACGTCGAACCGGAATCGCTGCTCACCTTGGCGCGGCTTTTGGCAGAAGATGGTTATCTGGCTGTGAGCACGCGCAACAGCTATCTGAACGAGTCCGATTTCAAGAAGGAAAGTCAGGATCTGGTGCGCCGGGGACTTCTTGAAGAAGTTCTGATCATCCCAGATGCGCGTTACATCGCGGAAGAAGATGCCCATTACTGGGTCTATAAGCGCGGCGCCAAGCTGGCCTGACGCTCCACTGCTGTAACCGTTCAACTGTGAACGGAATGTCCCGTTCACAGTTGAAATTTTGGTCTGGAGCTGAGCCTAGGCCTTGCCGGTGACCTGCAGGGCGAACGCCTGAACGAGCGCTACCTCTTTCAACCTGTCGAACCGACCTGACGCCCCGCCGTGTCCGGCGTCCATATTGGTCTTCAACATCAACAGGCTGTCACCGGTTTTTGTTGCCCGCAATTTGGCGACCCATTTGGCCGGCTCCCAATACGTCACACGCGGATCAGTCAGGCCTGCAAGTGCAAAAATCGCCGGATAATCTTTCGCTTCGACATTGTCGTAAGGCGAATAGGACGCAATGTACTGATAGGCGTCCTTGTCGGTAACAGGATTGCCCCATTCCGGCCACTCCGGCGGTGTGAGCGGTAACGTGTCGTCCAGCATGGTCTCAAGCACATCAACGAATGGTACTTCTGCAATTATGCCGCCGAATTTTTCTGGCGCCAGATTGGAGATGGCTCCCATCAGCATGCCACCTGCAGAGCCGCCATGGGCAACGATCCGGTCATATGCCGTGAAATTCTCCGACACCAGGTGATCTGCTGCTGCGATAAAGTCGGTGAATGTGTTCTTTTTCTTCTCCCGGCGGCCCTCTTTGTACCAGCTGAATCCCTTGTCCTTACCGCCACGAATATGCGCGATTGCGTAGACAAACCCGCGATCTACCAGGGACAGGCAATTGGTGTTAAAGCTGGCCGGGATCGAAATTCCGTATGAGCCATAGCCATAAAGCAGAAGTGGTGCAGAACCGTTCAGCGGCGTGTCTTTCCGGTAAAGGAGGGACACTGGCACCATTTCGCCATCCGCAGCCGGGGCCAACAAACGGCGCGTGACATAATCAGATACCTTGTGGCCAGATGGCACTTCCTGTTCCTTGCGCAGAACACGTTCACGGGTTTCGATGTTGTAATCGAACGTTTGTGACGGTGTGGTCATGGAGGAATAGGAAAACCGGATAGTTGTCGTGTCGAATTCGTAGCTGCCTCCAAGCCCTAACGAATAGGCTTCTTCGTCAAATTCAACGGAGTGCTCGATGTTGTCTGCCAGGCGACGAACAACAATGCGTGGCAGGCCGTCTTCGCGTTCCAGCCGGGTCATGAAGGTCTTGTAGACACAATGTGACAGCACCAGACAGCCCGGTTTATGCGGCACATAGTCAACCCAGAATTCCCGGCCCGGTGTAGCTTTGGGAGCCGTGACGACCTTGAAATCTTCTGCATCGCCCAGATTGGTCAGGATGTAGAGAGTGTCGCCATGGTCTTCCACTGAATACTCGATACCGGTGTCGCGGGGCGCAATCAGGACAGGCGGGAGTTCAGGCTGGTGAGCCGGAATCATCCAGACCTCAGATGTCTCGTGATCATGAATGTCGATCAGAATCGTGTCACCCGATTGGGTCTTGCCGACACCCATGAAGAAACCTGGATCTTCTTCTTCGTAGACAAGAACATCGCTGGCCGGGTCCGTGCCTACCTTGTGCCGAAAAAGCTTGGACGGGCGATGATTGTCATCAAGGCGCACATAAAAGACGAACGCGCTGTCTGCGGAAAATACACCGCCGCCGCCGGTGTCCTCGATTGAATAATCAAGGTCCTTGCCTGTCGCGGTGTTCCGGAACTGCAGTGAATAATACTCAGAACCCTTGTCGTCATAGGCCCAGGCAATCAATTTGTGGTCTTCGGATTGACTGGCACCGCCGATCTTGAAATAGGCCTTGCCTTCGGCTTCATTGTCGCCATGAAGCAGAATTGTTTCTTCACCGCCATCACGTGCAGTCCGGAAGAAAATCGGTTGCTGGCCGCCGGTCTCGTATTTCAGGCCATAGGCATATGGCCCGTCAGGTGAGGGGACTGAACTGTCATCTTCCTTGATTCTGCCGCGCATCTCGGAAAAGAGCTTTTCCTGTAGCTTTTGTGTCGAGGCCATCTGACTGTCCTGAAACGCATTTTCCGCTTCAAGATACGCACGGATATCGGCGTCGAGAACTGACGGGTCTTTCATGACTTCCTGCCAGTTTTCAGCGCGCAACCAACCGTAGTCGTCCTGGCGCGTTAGGCCGTGGTTTTCAAGGGTGACAGGGCGCGCCTCTGCGCGCGGGGGAAGAGCGATCTGTTTCATGCCAACGGAGGTAGGATTTTTGCCCGGCGAAGGCAAGGGGCTATCGCTCTACGCGGACGCTGGAATTGGTTTTCGCCGTCCACTGAACAGGATGAAAACCATGATCGCGATGTTTACGAAATTCCAGGCGATACCATTCAGGAAAGCTGCCTCATAGGAGCCGGTCAGGTCATAGATCCAGCCGGATACCCAGCCGCCGAGCGCCATCCCGAAAACGCTGGACATGATGACAAGGCCTACCCGTTGTCCAGCTTCATGCGCTGGCAGGTATTCGCGAACAATGACTGCATAACTTGGGACGATTCCTCCCTGACTGAGGCCGAATATCAGAGAGACCAGATAAAGCGAGACCAATCCATCGAATGGAATAAACAGAAACAGCGACGCGCATTGCAGCACGGAACCGATCAGCAGGGTTTTGACACCGCCAATCTTGTCGGCCAGATACCCGGATACTAGGCGACTGATAATTCCGGCACCGGTCATGATTGCGATCATGTCTGCACCAGGCGACACGCCAAAGCCAAGGTCGACACAATAGGCAACGATGTGGACCTGCGGCATAGCCATGGCAACACAACAGCCAACTCCAGCGATGACCAGAAGGGTCTGGAGTGTTCTTGGTGATAATCCGGTGCTGTGCTGCCCAAAAGCGGGGGATGCGGACGTACTGTTCATAGCAGTCTCGGGTGCCCTGCGTCGCAGAAAAAGGGCCAATGGCACCATGGCGACAAGACATATTATAGCGATCAGAAGATAGGTTTCGCGCCAGTCGTGTGTTGCCAGGTTCCATTGAATTATCGACGGCCAAAGGACGCCTGCGAGATAATTACCGCTGGCCGCGCATGCCACCGCAAGACCGCGCCGTTTCTGGAACCAGTGAGAGACATCCGCGATCAGGGGCGCGAAAGTTGCCGATGTGCCGATGCCAATCAATACTCCTTGGGCAATTGAAAAGGTCAGGATTCCGGGTGACAGGGCCGCGAGCGCAAATCCTGCACTGAGAAAAAGCGCCGACCCAATGACTGGCAGGACGATGCCGTACCGGTCTGCAGTGCGCCCAAGGACGTAATTGCCGATGGCGAAACCTAGCATGGTCATCGTGTAGGGAATGGATGCATCAGCACGATCGATACCGAAATCGGCCTGAACGGCTGGCAGGACAATCACGACAGCCCACATACCGGCACCGCCTAGTGTGCTCAGCAGAATTGAAATTGCCAGCCGGAACCATGCGTATTGGCCATCCTGGGCATAGGGATCGGAAGATACTACTGCTGACATGTCGGTTCTCAAAAACGAATAGAGAATCTGCGTAGCAGGTTCGCCGAAGGGCGACCAACAAATATCCGTGAATCCATCGACAACTTTTTGAGATGAGTCGCGTTTACAAACTGGAGCTCATATCTGAGCGAATAGGCTCGACCTCAGGTGAGGTGTGACGAAAGCCAGTGCACCTGAATCATCTACGATTGTTTCGAAGAACCATTCCGTGCTCTGATCGCCTCAAGCATGATTTCCAGCGTTTGTTCGGTTTTTTCCGCTTCTTCAGGAGCAAGTTTGTCCATGTCCAGAAAGATCTGCACACCTTCTGTTGTAACCGTGAAAATGTCTTTGCTTTTGTCAGCAATTTCCGGGTGGATGTCGTCGACTGTGTAAGGGACAACGTCGCGGCTGATGCCCTTGAGTCGGATCGGCTCCATGGCAGATGCCTGAACATGATCAGCCACCAGCGCGTATGTCTCGTAGCTGATGACGATACCACCGGGTTCGGCAATGCTTTCCAAACGTGCTGCCAGATTGGCCTCGGCCCCGATGATTGTATAGTCCATCCGGTCTTCGCTGCCGAAATTGCCGACATTGCAATAGCCGGAGTTGATACCAATCCGGGCCTCAAACGGATTTTCGATGCCTCGGCTACGCCATTCCGCGTTGAGGGAGCGCATTCGCTGTTGCATGGCCACAGCCATTTTGAGGCAAGCGAGGGCATCTTCCTTTGGACCGCGCGTTTCCGGATCACCAAAGAATGCGAGGATTGCGTCTCCGATAAATTTGTCGACCGTTGCGCCGTGATCCGTGGCGATCTTTGACATTTCGGTGAAATACTCATTGAGAAGCCGGGTCAGTTCTTCCGGCTGAAGACGCTCCGATGAGACCGTGAAATCCTTGATGTCGGAAAAGAAGATCGTCAGTTTTTTCCGTTCTGTCGAGATAACCACATCCCGTTCGCCAGAGAAAATGCTCTTGTAGACCTGCGGAGACAGGTACTTCGAGATTTTCATGGAGACAGACGCAAGGAAGGAATTGTTTTCCGCCAGTTCTTCATTCATGCGCCGAAAGCTGTTTGCCTGGCGCATTTGCAAAGCCATAAACGCGAATCCGAACAGACCTGCTCCCGCGAAATAGATCAGCAAATATTTAAATGACCAAATGTTCTTGGCGATAGGCTGTGAAATGCTAACTTCCTGAATGCCTCTGATATCGCCAACTTTCCAGTCTGTTTTCGGGCTCTCGGCATGGGAGTTGTGACAAGAAACGCACGCAGCACCCATGATGACTGGCGCGGCAATCCGGATTTTTCGATCAAAGATAGATCCGGTGAATTTTGTGACGATCAGATCTGGATCGCGGGCGTCCCGGAAGGTCGCGAGTGAGTTCGTTTCAAACTGATCAAGCGCATGGGCCACGCGGTTTTCGAAAACGAAATCTGATACAAACCGGTATTCGATTTCCTCGTCATCATCACTCAAGACATCCGCCAGCTCGAGCGACAATGTTGCCGGGATCGGGATAGCGCCCGGAATAGCCTCATAATTGTGAGCAGCTTTGGTCTGGCCATCGCCTGACAATACCCGAGCGACGACATTCCGGGCGTAGTAGCTTCTGAAATCGGTAATAATCGAGTTCAAGCCAGACGCCTGAGCCCGCAGGGATGTATCTGAAAGACTCCTGAGATCCAGCCAGACGGCGATTGGCAACAGGACTAGCGCAGCGACAACCAGCACCGCGATCCATTGAGGTTGGTTGATAAAGAACTGAGCGGCGCGGGACGTCAGGCGATTATCCATGGTGTCAGTCCTTCCCTGATGTCGCCGGATCCGTGAAGCTCATTGGCACCAACCGGATTGGTTAGAAGTTTATTGCCGGGAACCGGAAATACAAGCGGCTTGCTTGATCGCAGCCAGACCATTCATCTACCGGTAATTGGACAAATCTCCACAGTTTGACCATTGGTCAATTCGAAAGTGACACATTTTTGGTCACCATCGGCTGAGTTCAGATTTTTAAGAACCTTGGCAGAGAGCTTTTCACGATTGAATTCTATAAGTGTCCCGTCTTCAAATCCGACAATCCGCAGTGTTCTGAGGTCATCAGACGGAACGACAAGGTCGAGATATCCGTTTCCAGTGTAGTTCATGCTGCCGGTCAAACCCTGCTCACGCGAGCCTATTTTGTGATTTGAGAAGCCCGGCATGGACGCGACGGGGACCAGCTCATTACTTCGCCACTCCAGAAAGGTGAGGGTACCTCCTATATGCGGCGTCTCGACATAGGCAATCTGCAATGTGCCACTGCCGGTGAAATCAGCAATACCTGCAATGTTCAGCCATCTGTTCGCGCGGCCAATGGGTCTGGAGCCCGCCAACTCTGTCAGCCGACCATCCCGGATACCAAAAACTGCCACGCTGCCACCGGCATTAAGATAGGAGCGGATGGTGATGATTTCGATTGCCCCATCACCGTTCAGGTCAGCCAGTCGCGGTGTTCGGTCTTCAAAAACCTCGGTTTCTGGCAAATGAAAAGACAGGATTTCTCCATCACCGATTTGCACATGTAGCGATCCTGCTTCGACTGCATCGCCGAGTATTCCATGTCTGTAGCGCGTCGTTGGTGATCCGTACCAAGCCGATATTTTGGAACCGTTAATTGTAGCCACGGCAATTTCGCCATCCGGCAAGCGCTCGTCGGTCAGTGCATTTGATCGCCCGGATAACGTAAGGCTGGTCAGAACAATCGCTGTCACGACCGTTTTTAAAATGATCAGTTTTTGCGACAGCGTAGTCATTCGGCAGCCGCTTCAGATGCAGGTTGATCGGCTTTGCCCAATAGACAGTTTTCAGTCGCTATATCCATTGGAACCATCAATTCAATTGTCATGCCCTCAATCACCGCATCCTGAACCGACGCGAGTTGGCCGAGCAAAGAAGTCAAACGTAGTGTCGACCCGTCCGGTCCGGTGACGATGGCGGGCACAAAAACCGGTACGTCTTCCCGTTGGATTTCGTCAAGACCATCCAGCAATCCACTTTCTTGAGCCTGATCGAGCAATTCGGAGAGCTCAGCATCTTTTGCTGCTTCCTTGTAGAGGCGGGCAGCGAAAATGGGAGCGACTTCCTCCCAATTCTGGACACGGTCACGAAATGCCGGTGACAGAAAGATCCGGAACAGATTAGCCGGCTCGTTCTGCTCCTCCGCAAATCCCGCCAGGAACAGTTTACCCGGTTGATTGACGCGCAAAATGGTCCAACGCTTGTCCAGAACAAAAGCCGGAAACGGCCAGTTTGCCAAGAGACGGGTTTCAAGGAGGTTCAAGGCATCCAGAACATCATGTGAATCTTCAGCACGGTATTTATATGGGCTGGTAAAACCTGCCAGTTCATAAAGAACCTGGCTTCTTGCAATCGGCAAGGCGAGTTCCTGCTCGATGCGTTGAATCATAAAACGGCTTGGGCGAGCACGCCCGGTTTCCAGAAATGACAGATGACGCTGTGTGGAATCCAGACGACCGGCCATATCGGCTTGGGACAGGCCATGCTGTCGCCTCAATGTTTTCAGTGTTTTTCCAAATGGAGAAACCGGCGCGTTCATCAGTTGCCACCTTGTTATTCCCTACAAGGGAATTGTTGGAGATCAGCAAAAACGTAATGTGCAGACCTGTAACACGCAACATGGTGCTTTGAGGACAATATGACGACTTGGATATTTTCTGTTTTGGCCCTCTATCTTGCTCAAGTTTATTTGGGTGCCGCACTTTTTCTGCCTAGTGAAGGCTTGCTGAACCACTTGGGCGGGCGGGATTCATTGCCGGATAAAGGCAAATACACGGCACGGGCAGACCGTGCTCTCGTCAACATGAAAGAAAACCTGCCGTTTTTCCTGGTCCCGGCTGTCTTGGTTTATGTCTTGCCAGATGCGAATACGAGTTTGGCACTGCTCGGCGCACAAATTTTTTTCTGGGCACGACTGGCCTATATTCCAGCCTATCTATTCGGAACACCCGGTCCGCGATCAATCGCATATGTAGCCGGGTTGGTTGGCAATCTAGTAATGGTTTGGGCACTGCTTGACTGAGTGTTGGTGACCGCTATGTCGCCAATTTCAGCCAACTTCATTCAGATGGTGCTTTTCCGCCTGCAACAAAATCCATTGCGTTCCCGTTCAGGCAGTAACGAAGGCCGGTCGGCTGAGGACCATCGGGGAACACGTGTCCGAGATGTGCATCGCACTTGTTACAGCGTATTTCGGTCCGGATCATACCGTGAGCGTTATCTTCCAGTTCCCTGATCGCGTTAGGACCCACCGATTGAAAAAAACTCGGCCAGCCACAACCGGCATCAAACTTGGTATCCGACTCAAACAGCGGAGAACCGCAACAAACACAATCGTATCTCCCGGCACCAAAACTGTCCCAGTAGGGGCCTGTGAAAGGTCGTTCTGTTCCGGATTGGCGCGTGACGTAGAATTGCTCGGGCGTCAGTTGCTCCATCCATTCAGCAGTGGTTTTTCTGATTTTTGACGGCTCGTCTTCATTCATTTCAATTTCCCAAGAACAATAACCTCCAGAAGAAGTAAGGAGCGGCGCTGCTGCGAACAAGGCCTTTGTTTGCGTATCTAGCGTCCGAGATAATTCACCACGGATTTGACGCGATTACCGCCTTCCTGGCGGGCCTGAAAGACGCAATTTTCAGCTGCGGCGAGAATGACTTCAGAGCTTTCCACAACGCCGGTCTGCTCCGCAACCGCACAAGCCATGCCGATAGATGCAGTCAACAAGCCGTCACCAGCGATGTTACCCTGGTTTGGAATTTCAAGATCCTGAATCGCGACCTTGATGTAGGCGCTGATTGTTTCGGCACCCATTTCATGCGTTCGTGGCAAAAGCAGCGCAAACTCTGATCCAGCCGTCCGTGCGGTGATATCTGCTGGCCGCCGAGCAGTGTCTTTGAGTGTATTTGCAACTTTGGTCAGGCAGTCATCAGCCGCGCTCGGGCCATATTTATCCGAAAGGGCATCAAAGCGGTCCAGGGAGACTTTTATGAGCGTCGTATGTGTTTTTTCGCGTAATGCGATCGACCATTCCCTGTTCAGACTGTCCTCGAAGGCACGCCGGTTGAACAGACCAGTCAAAGGGTCTGTCTGATTGGCGGCTTCCAGAAGGCCTTCCAGTTCTTTTCGCTTTGTAATGTCTCGAAGAAAAAGCGCAAACCCTGCAGGAGCCTGATCTGCATCTCGCAACAAATGCGCTGTTGCTTCTGCCCAAACCAGGGACCCAAATGCTGTTCTGAGCCGGATCTCCGATTGTGGCAGAGATGTTTCGGGGGCAGCTTGACCAGAGAGTGTTCTCAGAAGGATTTCAATATCGGGGTTGGGGCCTCCGAGATAGACAAGATCACTCAGGGATCCATCAATCTTGTCCTTTGTCCAACCAAGCAGTCGTTCGGCGGCCGGTGAAACAAAGGTTGTCTGGCCCTTCAGATCCACCTGTATAATTGCATCATTGCTCAGATTGACAAGCGTTTCGAAGTTAACGACGGACGGCGCAGATGAGCGCGCTTCAGACCGTTCATCCTTCTTGTTGTCTATTGCCATAACGTCCCTGATTGAAATCCGATGACATAGTGTTTCAATCCAAAAGAGAACGCCATTAATCCAGTGAAATCAAGTCATGAGCCCCATTATCTATTGTGACGTTGTCTAATTCAGGAACCTGAATTCCTGCATTTTATCGCCCAGATAATGAGTGAAGTGGCTTGGGGTTGGTCATGGGAATCGACAACGAGCAGAACGATCATTCAGTGATTTATACGATTTCTGTGACTTGGAGACTTTGAGTTTTACAGAATACACCTCCTCGGCCTGTGTATTACGGCTCAAAGGACAATATTCGAGTGGCTAAGGACATTTCTTTATGTCCTCGTCTCGCTATTATCGGCAAATGGTGTTGATTCGTACAGATTGACATCATGAGTATCAATGGAAACGCGACGAAAGATCAGCATGACGCCTGCAGTGATCGACGATACTACTCTTTTAGCCGTCTTGGCGCCGTTTGCAGCAGCCGTAGTTGCGCCGACGTTGACGCGATGGTTGAAGCACAATGCGGCGTGGGTTCTGGCAATCGTACCCGCACTCGTTTTTTTCCATTTTGCAGGTTTTGTTCTTCCGGTTTCAGAAGGAAAAACATTCGTTGCGGCCAAGGCATGGGCGCCGAGCTACGGTGTTAATTTTTCTGTCTATGTAGATGGATTGTCGACACTCTTTGCTCTGCTCATCTCCGGTATTGGCACTTTCATCATTCTCTATGCGGGCGGGTACCTAAAGGGTCATCCACAGCAGGGCCGTTTCTTTTCATTTTTGTTTCTCTTTATGGGGGCCATGCTGGGCCTGGTGCTTGGCAACAATCTGATTTCGTTATTCATCTTCTGGGAGTTGACGTCCGTGACGTCCTTCTTGCTGATCGGCTTTGATCATTTGCGCGAGGCCTCCCGGCGTGCCGCTATCCAGGCTTTGGTTGTCACAGGCGGTGGCGGGCTCTTTCTACTGGCCGGGTTTATCCTGATCATATCGGCAACCGGTGAAATTGAGATGTCGACGCTGTTGGCGTCACCTGACATCATCAAAGATAGCGGGCTGTATTTGCCGATTTTCCTGTTGGTTCTGGGTGGAGCCTTTACAAAGTCGGCCCAGTTCCCGTTTCATTTCTGGTTGCCCAATGCCATGGAAGCACCGACGCCGGTGTCCGCATTCCTGCACTCTGCAACCATGGTGAAAGCCGGTGTTTATTTATTGATGCGCATGCACCCATTGCTCGGCGATACCGTGTTGTGGATGACGATCTTGCCGCTTTTTGGTGGCATTACGCTGATTGTCGGGACATTGTTGGCCGTTCGGCAAACCGATCTCAAGTTGATGCTGGCCTATACCACCGTGGCATCTCTTGGTCTTCTTGTAATGCTGACCGGTACAAGTCACGAAAAAGCGCTGGAAGGTGCAGTTCTTTATTTGCTGGCGCATTCGCTCTTCAAGGGTGCTCTCTTCATGGTCGCCGGTACCATTGATCATGAAGCAGGAACGCGGGATGTCACCAAACTCGGCGGGTTGCGATCTGCCATGCCGGTAACGTTTGTCGCCGCTTGCCTTGCAGGACTCTCAATGGCAGGGTTACCGCCCTTCATTGGCTTTGTTGCCAAGGAAGTCCTCTATTACGGTACATGGGGTTGGTTCGAGTTCGGGCTGATTTTGACGGTGACTGCGGTCGTCGGCAACGCGCTTATGTTGGTCATTGGTGCTGCCGTTGCAGTAAAACCCTTCTTCGGTCCAAGGATTGAAACGCTTAAACATGCGCACGAGGGGCCGGTTCTTCTGATCGCAGGACCAGTCGTGCTGTCCATGACTGGACTTGCATTGGGACTGCTGGCACACACCACAGGAGTCCTGTTGGTTGGCCCGACCTTATCGTCCCTCGTCGGGAGTTTCACGCAGGTCGATGTCCATCTTTGGCCAACCAAAATCAATGCACCATTGATCCTGTCACTGATTACCATCGGTACCGGTATTGCCCTGTTCACGCAGCTTGATCGTCTGCGGGCGACAATCGCTCATGTTCTTCAAGTGATTGGCTGGGGTCCGGACAAGGGGTTCGATCAGTTTGTTTCCGGAATTGTGCGCTTTTCCAGTCGGTTGACCCGATTTGTACAAGCCGGATCAATGCAAACCTATATGATCATTACTTTCATATTTGTCGGCCTGACCGTTCTCGTTCCGGGATATCTGGCAAACAGCTGGCCGGCCATGCCAAAGGTGCCGGATTATAGGTTTTATGAATGGGGCATCTTTGTCATTGCCGTGTTGGGCCTAATTGCCGTTCTGGTGTCCAAGACACGTTTGACCGCAATTGTGTCTCTTGGAATTCAGGGATTTGCCGTTGCGCTCATTTTCATGATGTTCGGTGCTCCAGATCTGTCTTTCACCCAGTTCATGGTTGAAACGCTGTCAGTTGTCATTCTGGCCCTCGTGATGACCCGTCTGGACCTCTTGCCTCAAGACCATCGGTCAACCGGTTCTGCGGTCTTCACCGGTCTGATTGCCATTTCTGTGGGGCTGGGATTGTCCCTGACTCTGCTGGCCATCACGCAGCAACCGTTTGATACGCGCCTGTCTGATTTCTTTACCGAATACAGCCGTGCGATTGCTCATGGACGAAACATCGTCAATGTCATTCTGGTGGATTTCCGCGGGTTTGATACGTTGGGTGAAATCGCGGTTGTTGCGCTTGCGGGCTTGTGTGTCCTGGCGTTGATCCGGGTGAAAACAAAACCCGAAAAGTCAGAAGACAACGCGCGACAAACCCAAAGTGCGGAGGCTGGCTGATGCGTACGATCATATTCCGCACTATAGCGCCTTATCTGTCCGCACTAATGGTCCTGTTTTCCGTTTTTGTGCTTCTGCGCGGTCACAATGAACCCGGCGGCGGTTTTATTGGCGGCCTAATCGCAGCGTCTGCACTGGCAATCTTTGGTATTGCCTGCGGTGTTGCTTCTGTGCGTCGAGCAATCGTTTTCCACCCAATGGCAATTTCAGCATTTGGGCTGTTCATTGGCGCGTTGGCTGGCATTCCGTCGTTTTTCTTTTCGCAAACGTTCATGACCAGCCAATGGCTTATCTTTCACCTGGGTGATGTCGAGGTCGCTTTGTCGACGCCGCTTGTCTTTGATATTGGGGTGTATCTGGTGGTTGTTGGATCAATCAGTTCCATTGCACTCGCCCTGGAAGAAAGGGAGGCCGACTGATGGAAACAGGCGTTGTTATCCTGATCGGGTTGTTCTTCTCGGTTGCCGTCTATCTGATGCTTTCCAAACAACTGGTCCGTATGCTGCTTGGCATCGCTATCCTCGGAAATGCAGTCAACCTGCTGATCTTTACGAATGGGCGGCTGACACGTGAAGTGCCTCCACTCATTCCAAGTGATCTATACACGCCGGATGTGGCAATCGCGAACCCGCTGCCACAGGCTCTCGTCCTGACAGCGATCGTGATTTCGTTTTCCTTCTTTGCATTCCTTCTGGTGTTGGCGTTTCGCGCTTACCAGGAACTTGGCGCAGACGACGTGAATCAAATGCGAATTGCCGAACCTGAACACGACCAAACACCGCCACAAGGGTACTAGACTTCATGGCCGGTTCTTCCGTCTCCGTTGATTATTCTGTCGCCATGGCGACTGCTCCGGTCGCAGTCGCTGATTGGCTTGTCGTTGCCCCGTCTCTGATCACGATCCTGGGCGGCGCTCTGTGCCTGATGTTGCGCAAGAACACCGATCTGCAACCCAAACTGGGTGTTGGCTTTTTGGCCTTGCTGGTAATTGCTAATTTAGGACTTCTGATCAGGGTTCTGGATCATGGCGTTGTCACCATGGTGATGGGCAGCTGGTTGCCGCCCTTCGGAATTGCGTTCACAGTTGATGCGCTCAGCGCCACACTGTCGTTGATCGGGTCGATTGTAGCGTTTTGCGCGGGAATCTATGCGACCGTTACCGTTGATAGTACGGGTCGCAGATATGGTTTTTATCCATTTTTGCTGTTGTTGATGACGGGTGTCTGCGGAGCGTTTCTAACCGGTGACATCTTCAATCTGTATGTCTGGTTCGAAGTCCTTCTGATCGCGTCTTATGGGTTGCTGGTTCTTGGGAATGACCGAATTCAGCTTGATGGTGCGGTCAAGTACGGGGTGCTGAATCTGATCGGGACCAACCTGTTCCTGATTGCGACAGGCCTTCTTTATGGTATTTTCGGCACACTCAATATGGCCGATATCGCCATAAAAGTAGCTGCGCTTGAAAATCCGGCATCTGGAACCCTTGCGACTGTCGCAGCGCTTTATTTCCTCGCTTTTGCAATGAAAGCGGCTGCATTTCCAGTCAACTTCTGGCTTCCAGCTTCTTATCATACGCCCAATGTAGTCGTATCCGCCGTGTTTGCCGGTCTTTTGACAAAGGTTGGCGTTTATGCGCTGATCCGCGTTTTTGTCATGCTGCTACCAGCCTCGCGCGGCTATATGGCAGATGTGATCGCGCTGGTCGCAATTGCCACGCTATTGACCGGGGCTCTTGGAGCTTTGGCGCAAAGTGAAATGAGGCGGTTACTGGGGTATCTGGTTATCGCAGGAATTGGATCCATGCTGGCCGGCGTTGCTGTCGGAACGACGCTTGCCATATCCGGTGCCATTTTCTATGCGGTTCATTCCATCATTGTTATGACAGCGCTCTATATGGCATCCGGGATCATGAAACTCATGGGGGGATCCTATAATCTGAGAGAACTTGGTGGTCTTTATCAGCGAAGCGCGGTTTTTGGCGGGATCTTTTTGATCTTGGGCTTCGCGGTTTCCGGTTTGCCGCCATTTTCCGGCTTCTGGCCTAAAATCATGTTGGTTGATGCTGCATTTGAAGATGGACGTTCCTGGCTTGCGGCCGCGATCCTGTTCAGTGGGTTCCTGACAACTTTAGCTATCGGCAGGGTGTGGGTGTATGCATTCTGGCGCGGTGGTCCGGAGGGGACGCCTGATGGGCAGACTGTTGTGGTTTCGGGATCAGAGACTGCTCAACTAACTGGTGCTTCTGTCTGGCTGCCGCTCGGTATCCTTACCGCTTTGGTCGTATATTTTGGCTTGCAGCCGGAATGGATGCTGCAACTGTCAACCCGTGGTGCAAGTGGAGTGGTTGAGCCACTTGGCTATCTGCGTTCTGTCTTTGGGGATCAGTGATGACCGGCCTTTTTCTGATCAACATACTTCTGGCAATTACCTGGGCCGCAATTACTGGCAGTTTTTCCGAGATTAATCTGGTTTTCGGGTTTGTTCTTGGAACAATGGGTCTCTATCTGATCCGTGAACAAGTCGGCACGGTGGCCTATTTCAGTCGGTTTGGTAAGGCAATTGGCCTGGCCTTGGTCTTCATTTCTGAGCTGATCCTGTCGGCGTGGCGTGTGGCCCTGATCGTGATCAGGCCTAAGATGGATTTGGAGCCGGGCATCATCGCATATCCGTTGACAGTGGACCGCGATTTTGAAATCACAATGCTGGCCAATCTGATTACACTCACACCTGGAACCCTCTCTGTAGACGTCTCAGAGGATCGCAAGACACTATATGTTCATTGCATTGATGTTCCGGATCCGCAGGCAACCATTGATGACATCAAGAATGCCTTTGAGCGCAAGATTCTGGAGGTGTTCAGATGAGCCCATTTGAATTTTTCGCCTCGGAGTTTCTCGATTGGGCGGTTAATTTCGCATTGGGAATTCTGTCGATTTCCTTTGTGATGATCGTCTACCGGATTTTCAAGGGACCGGGCCTGCCTGATCGTGTAGTGGCGCTCGATGCACTTGTGACGGTGGGGATAGGTTTCATAGCGGCAATTGGTGTCAACACCGGATATTACCTCTATATCGACATTGCCATCACACTTGGCCTTGTCGGCTTCCTGGCAACCGTGGCCTTTGCCCGTTTCGTCTTGAATCGCGGGCTGGCTGGTGATGAGACAATCATGGCTGAAGTTGAAGAAAGCATCGCGCGTCGGGAGGAAGGTCAATGATTGCGGTTGTTGATATTATTACGGGTGTGATGTTGGTTGTCGGTGCCTTGTTCGCATTCGTTGCGTCATTGGGGCTGATCCGTCTCAAAGACGTCTACATGCGCATGCATGCTGCTTCCAAAGCCGGAACGCTCGGGTCCGGTTTAATGTTGTTGGCACTTGCTGTGTACGCACTTGATTTGGCAGTTGCCACACGGGCAATTGCCGGTGTGGTGTTTTTCCTTCTTACTGCCCCAATTGCAGCGCACTTGTTAGCGAAAGCTGCCTATGCCGCCGGGTACCGGCCATGCGCAGATACAAAAAAGGACGTGTTGGAAGAAGTTGTCCGGCCAAAGTCCTGATGTCTGCGGAATGACATCAATGCTAGGTATGACAATATGTCATGCCTAAATACTGTGCTTTCATTGCCAATAACGTTTATTCTACAATATTCGATATTGTGAACAATTTGATTTTTATTGTTTTGGTTTATTTTTTATTTGATTATGGGGTTGTCTACCTGCAAAACCAGATATATAAGGCTTCAACGATTGCCTGCAAAGTACAGTCAGCCATGATTGTTGGTGTCCGAAAGTAACAGTAATCTTTTTTTCTCTTACGACGTGCATTTCTTGTAGGTATACATTGTCTCTGTTTCAATTATCAGTAGAGAACGGGTAAAATATGACTGACAATCCGGTGGACACAAATCTTATTGACCTTACAGCCGATATTGTTTCGGCATACGTGAGCAACAATACCGTGGCGTCAACGGATTTGCCGAGCCTGATCAATGAAGTCTATGGTGCGTTGCAGAAAACAGCGACCGCTTCAAATGAACCAGAACCAGAGCCGCTGAAGCCAGCCGTGCCAATCAAAAAATCTGTCATGCCAGATTACATCATCTGTCTGGAAGACGGTAAGAAATTCAAATCTCTGAAGCGTCATCTTCGTACTCATTACAATATGACACCTGAAGAGTACCGCGATAAATGGGACCTGGGTACAGACTACCCGATGGTCGCTCCCAATTACGCAGCTGCGCGGTCTGAACTTGCCAAGAAAATGGGTCTGGGTCAGCAACGTAAACGCTCCAAATAAAACGACCTTTTGGTGTCGATCAGAAAAGCTGCCATTTGTGGCAGCTTTTTTTCTGCCAATTTGATTTTATTGGATATTCTCGATCTCAAGAAAAAGAGCCGCTCAAGTCGGCTTATTCCCAAATCCATTTTTACAGCAACGTGTCTTGTAAGTGTTTTTGACGGTTGTGTGGTAACTTATCCACCCCTCTGAATTGTATTGATAGAATGTAGGAAAATAAGCCTATCGATCTATCGATGTGAATTTTACTGTCAGGGAGGGACAATATGTCTGTAGACCGGCGAGGGGACTACCGGCGACGATTTGGTGTTAGTCAGACTGGCGTGCACGATCTCCTTGCAGATAATCGAATTGCCGCCCATATCCATCTGGCAGAGGGTTACGTCTCCCGCGCTTTTTGTATTAAACCGAAAGAGTTCTATACCCAGACGCGTGGGCCACAGAATGTCGCCGAGGCACGCCAGTTGATAATGTACCTGGCTCATGTTGAATTCGGTATGCCTCTAAGTAAAGTTGGTAAGCGGTATCTTCGGGATCGAACAACAGCTTCCTATGCATGCAAGAAAATCGAAATTCGGCGGGAAGATCCGGACTATGACGAATTTGTCAGCGAGATAGAAAACCTCATTACACTTCGGCAAGATCCCCTGTTTGATTTGGTTCTGGGGAGGGCATCATGAGCTGGATATTTTCCGCAAGGCGTAAGGATCAGAAGGTCCGTGCAAGATTTCTCAAAGCCCTGTCTACTCAAAGTGCCGAACTGCGCCGTGTTGGCCAAAAAACTCAACCTGATTGGCAACTTTACCGGGACGGTAATGCGTGCGCACAAACCTGGCCAGACAGTTTCGTCAGAAGTGCCGCCGCTGACGGTGTTATTCGGGAAAATTCTAAAAGTCGTTTTTGTATGGATAATTCCGGAAGAATGGCCTTGAGGCGGTTTCTTTCACACGGGGAAGATTATGCAGCTCAACAACGTGACCTGAAACGGACAAAACTGGAAAGGCCAACTCCAGATGATGAGGGTCCCGGTTTTGAGCACATACTGATAAATACGAAAGAGAGTCCGCTTACCTGGTTGGCATCCCGAAAAGACAAAAAAGGCCGGTCTCTGCTGCAGCCCGAGCAGATAAGAGCCGGGGAGCGATTGCGTGCGGATTACACATTTGCATGTTTGATGCCGAGCACAGGACCGGGGTGGCGGACGGAGCGAATTGGGTCCGGAAACAGTTCTCGGTCTGGTTCCGACCTAACAGATGATGTTGTCGCAGCGCGTCGCCGTGTTGAGGGCGTTTTATCAGGTCTGGGTCAGGAATTGGCAGGAATTGCGGTTGACGTTTGTTGTCACTTGAAAGGTCTTGAGGTGATCGAAGGGGAAAGGGGATGGCCTGCTAGATCCGGAAAAGTCGTTCTCCAGATTGCCCTGTCAGGATTGGCAGAAAGATATGGCGAACGAACGGTTGCTTCCAAATCTTCTGGCCAGATATGAGCTTCAAAATCGGAAATATAGCCACGGCCTGAGGCCTAAGCCGCAGCCAAGGCCCGCTCTGCGTCGGTGCGAATTCGACCGACCATCGATTTTAGACCGTTAGACCGCTGCGGTGTCAGGTGTTCCTGCAAGCCAAGTGTATTGAATATGGACTCAACATCAGTCTTGAGGATTTCTTCAGCATTTTTACCGCTAAAGATTGCCATCGCGATGGCAACCAACCCCTGCACAATCAGGGCATCGCTATCACCGCGGAATGTCAACACCGGTGCGCCGCCTGCCTCATCGTTGATGGTTGTGATCAACCACACTTGAGACACACAGCCACGTACTTTGTTGACGTCAGTTCGTTCTGAATCGGGAAATGTTGGCAATTCTTTTCCGAGATCAATCAGGTATTTGTATCTGTCTTCCCAGTCGTCCAGAAAGTCAAAGGTCTCGAGAATATCGTTGAGGCTCGTTGTCATGATCGCCGGTCTTTGAAGGTTGGTATCGCCTTCATATAACCTTCAAGACCAATTGTGCAATTGTTGTCTGGTGCTTTGAGAACAACGCGAAGAAAAATTCGCCGCAGATGGAATGGGCAGCTATCCATCTGCGGCGCAGCGGAATGGACCGCTGAAGTGAAGCCGTCTTCACAATGCCATCGCAGGCATCGTTCCAAGCGGGGCGCAATCAACCGTTTCCAGGTCCGGAGGTCGGTGGACCAAGAGCGGCATTTTAACTCAGGGCTTCTGACCTGAGCTTGGTTTGGGCCGCGGAAACGGCCCAATGACAGTCTCGACGTTCGAGACCGAATTCAGTTTTGCCTGGCTAGACGTAAGCGATTCAAAGCTGGACTGAATGTCGGATGTCGGTTGCACGGCTGTTGACCCCGTAACCAGTAGATCCTGCGTCGGCTTTTCAGAAACCTTGGTATCCAGAAATTTGTAGACAATTCGCGCGCCGTCGCGGGCGCGGCTGCCAATGGCGGTCAATGCATTGCCACCGGTTTCGCACGCTGAACGATTGCGATCACAAAAATTGCCGATATCGGAAACGGTCGCTTGCGCGGCCAGATAGGCTGAAACGGGATTGATTGCCTCGACCGGTTCGGTGTCCTTGCCGGACCCGAGCGGGATGAGAACCAATACCAGTGTTAGCCAGAATGCGGTTCTAAGTAAGAAGAACATTGTTGCTACCCATAAGTTCTTGTCAGTCTGGTGTGTCTCTTTGCGCCTCGGACACATTTGTTATGGAGCCACTGTAGCAATGACATCAGAACGCTGGGTTGAACCGAAATAGTCAATTTTCATAAAATAAAACAAGCATTTAAGTCGAGTTTTCTGAAAGATTGATTCAAATTTTAGGCAATCTGGCTGAGGCAGTTGAATTGATGGGATTTTTCAACTTTTTCCGGCTTCCGGGATTATCCTTTATCGTTCCTTAAGTGGTCGGGCGGAAAATACACCCAACGTCGTTGCGAGCGAGGCGACTCGCAAGTGTTTATTGGTAGTGTAGAGTGCGTAACCCTTTGAAAGTTTTCAAAGAAATTCTGAGTCATCTTGACGTTTGGGTAGACGGGATGATTCACCCTGATGCCCGAAGTGATCCTTTTTTGGAGCCGCTTCACCGAGCTTTCCTGTTTGGTTGTTTTTTGACTGGAATTGCAGCGCTGATTGTATTGCCACTTCATTTGGCGCTCGCAGGTGCTCCGCATATAGTTGCCATTCTCGCTCTGGCCTGGATGTTTTGTCAGTGGCCGTTGGCTCACTACCTGTCGCAATCAGGCGATCTCGATAAAGCTATCGGTGTCTCCGCGGGTCTCTTTGCTGTGTTTCTGGCTGGTATTTGCCTTCTGACAGGGGGCAATCAGTCATTTGCACTTCTTTGGCTGTTGGTTCCACCGATTGAGGCGGCTTTTGCAGCTAACCGGAAGGTCTCGATTGGAGTCTCTGGGCTTTGTGTAGGACTCTATGCAGCACTGGGGTTGGTGTCGGTAGAAGCTGCGACCGTGCCCGCTTTGCCGTATAGCGTTCAGATCATCTCGGTAACTGCAGTGATTTTATACGCTGGTATCCTGTCCTTCAGGATCGCGACTGATCGAAATCTGGCCAGACAACTTCTGAATTCCGCAGAACAGCAGCAGGACATGATGGCCCAGTGCACATCAGAAGTGATGTGTGAAATCACTGCGGATGATCGCATTCGGGTTCTCGGCGGACCAATTCGTCAGATTCTTGGCAATACGCACCTTCCAATAGAAGCGGACTGGATATTTCACCGGGTTAATGTCGCAGACAGGCCCTTGTATCTTTCGCATCTTTCAGAGGCTCGTCACAATGCTACTCCGGCTTCCTTCGAGGTTCGTCTGCGTATCGGTGATACGGGATCTGGCGGGCTGGCGGGGACTGATTATCATCCGGTTTGGCTGGAACTTCGTCCGTTAAAGGATGAGATCTCCGAACCGAAGACAAACGCCAATACTGTATTGCTCAGTATACGGGCTTTGGATGAGCAGCAAAAATCAGCCCGCTCAGATGTGTCTGCAGTTGGCACCGGAAACGATGGCGTTATTTCTCAAGTGCTGCTGGACAGAGCAAGTGACGAAATCCGCGTGCCGTTGAATAGAATCGTGTCTATGGCCGAGCGCATGACCGCCGGCGAAATACAGCACACCTCCGAGATGACCCAAAGGGTGGGTGATGAAATCCGTTTCAGCGGCGAGCAGGGCCTCACCGCTCTTTCGAGCCTGGTCGATCTGACTTCTGGCACCCCACAGGTATCACAGGACCATTCCATAGGGTTTGACCTGAAGGACTGCATTGTGTCCTGCGGCAATCTTATGACGACGTCTGCTCAACGTCACGGGATTGAACTTGCGATCCATGCACCAGAATACACCGTATTTGCGATTTGCGATCAGCGGTTGATCAAAAAATCTTTGTGTTTCGCGCTGTCAGACATGATCGAGACCGCAGGAGAAGGCGCGCAGATCAGAGTCGGTTGCGAATTCGAACAAGATGAGATTTCGATTTCAGTGTCCATCAAAAGCCGCGAAAAGCACTGGAACTTAGAAACAGCAGCTCCTGTACTGGGGCATATTCGGGAACTCCTGGAACGTGCAGGCGGACATCTGGAGACAGTGACCGCATTGGGTAACGCGGATAGTGTCGTTATGAGAATACCAGGTCAGGCCAATAGCAGAGCCAGTCGCATGGCCTCCGAACAGATCGAAGCGAGTGTCGAACTCGCCAAGACGGCATAGGCAACTGATGGCAAGATCAAGAAAAAAAGCGCCAGTGCCACAGATGCCCGACACGTTGATGGGCAAAGCAGGCCACGCCGCGCGAGATAATCCCGTTGCTGCTGGCGGATCTGTTGTCATGGGGCTGACCGCGTGCCTGATAATTGCAAATGCAGTCGGGCTACAGCCAGGTCGTCATCCTGCGCCGTTTTTCTCCACCAGGAATGGGATTGATTCTGTTCAGGTTCCCGAGCCAGATGGCCGACGCGGAAATCTGCAGATTCAGGAAATATCGACACTGGTGCTTGATGTGCAAATATCGTTGCGCCGTCTCGGTCTTTATGAAGGGCCGCTTGATGGATTGAACGGGCCGGCGACCGAACGCGCGATAAGAGCATTTGAACGCAAGGCGGAACGGGTCGAAACTGGCGAAGCCAATGAAGCACTGCTGGCGCTTGTTCTGATGCATGGTGATGGGCCAACTGAAAATACGATCCAGATACCTCGCGTCAAACCAGGTTATTCCGGCAAAACAGCCCCGGCACCTGGATCCGAGGATGCTCCAGGAGTGGATGCTGATCCGGTTTTGATGAAAATTCAGAAAACACTATCCGAGCTCGGATATGGACCTCTTATCGCCGATGGCCTTATGGGCGGCAATACATCTGCGGCGCTCAAGCGTTTTGAACTGGACCGTGGTCTGCCGCTTACCGGGGAACCGACCCCTAAAACCGTCGACAGACTGGAAATGGTAAGCGGGCAGAAGCTGGCCGACTAAATTGTGTCAAACATGGTTCTGATCTAAAAACATGACCACTTAACAACGACCGGTTTCTTCTACCAGCAAGACCTTTAGCAATGCGTGTTACATCTGATTTTTTCGTATCTGCCTTTGTCCGAAAAGTGTTTGGTGAGGGTGGGTTTGCGGCGATAGCCAAAAAAGGCGCACCGGAAGCGGGTGTCATCCTGATCCTCGTTGATCGGCTTGACGGCTCATTCGATCTTTATGGGCCTGCCCCTCAAGCAATGTTTAGCGAACAACCGCAGGGTCGGTTGTTCGAACAAGTGTTTTCAACGGTAGACCGGGAAACCATCGATCAGCGCCTTGCCAACGAAGTACGAATGGATCCCGATTTTTGGGTGGTTGAAGTCGAAGCTCGTGAAGGCGAGGTGGACTTGCCACTGATCGTTGATGATCCGGAACCGAGCGAAGCCGACAAGCTGTTCAGGCTATAGGCAATCCTTGCAAATGAACTTCAGATACAGCTACGCCTCGTTAATCGACCGGCGAATAGATTTCTCCTGATCCACTGCAGCTGGTTCTGTGTTGCTCTCCACCTGACGGGGAGCATCCTGATACTGGGGCGAGGATTGATCGGGAGAGGTGCCCTTGTGGGATGACAAGTCGCTGTGGAGGATCCATTGACCGACCAGAAGTTCGGCAGCGCCGGTGCTCAAGGTACGGTGAAGGCGCAACAAGTCCTTGATTTCTCTCAGGATCAGTTTCTCGCCTAGAAAGCGGATCAAGATCTTCGTTGTGTTGGCTGTGTTCATTCCGAGAGTTTTGAGGGCAACTGTTAGCGCATCACCCTGGTCTTTATGAAGCAGATGATCACAGAACGCTGTGCTCAGTCCCAAGCCTTGGCTCAGGGTGTCGGTGAATTCGGCTGTGTCCTTCGCAAGGGCTGCCTGAACAAGAGAGTCTTGCAGTTTCAGGTGCGCCGAAACAAGGCGGGTGTCCTTTGGACTTTCAGGAGATTGCGCTTGCCTGATCAGATTGGTCATTTCAGCAGACGCGAGCGCTTTTGCCTTCAGCGCTTGCGGCAGATGCACAAATTGACCCAGAAGCCCTTCTGGATTGAGAGCATTCCGGCCCGCGAGTTCAAGGCCAAGAGTCGCAACAATATCTTGTCTACGGCTGAGTATGGTCTGATGTTTTTCGCTCATCGTCACGTCATCCCGGTCAAGAAGGATTTGAATGACGTTTGAGCTACCGTGCTCACAAAGTTCCGTCAGTACCGATTCGTGTAACGAAGGTCTGTTGGCTATTGCCTTGCGAAGCGTTTCTGGTCCGAACCGGGCAGTTCTTACGAGGAGATCCACAGAAAGCCTTGGACTGTAACGCAATGCTGGATACGCAGTCAGATCGTCCGGATCACTCGCTAATTGTGCCAATAGGTTATCTGGAGTTTCAAAATTTGCAGACAACAAAATCGAAATTCTGCGCCTGTCCTTCAAGGAAGTCGCAGGAAGCAGATTTTCAGCAAGTTCCAGAAAAATCTTTTTATCTTCAAGAGTATGCTTCGTTCGGCCGACAAAAAGTTCTGATGCTGCCAGTAACACGCCTGCGTCATGTGTTGGCTGGCGGCCATCATCAGATGTTGCTCTTGGCGATTCTGAAATCTGCTCTAAATTCCGGGATAGCTTCATGAGACCCGTCTACAAAATACAAAAGATCGGACGACCGTAGTCAGTTCTGCCATTCAAATTGAACCAAAAGCGTTAGCATCCTGTTAACCCTGACAGCTTCTAAATGAATCTGCAGAAAGTAATGCGTCGCCCGTTTGCCGTTTCCGGTTGGTAATACGACCAGTCGAAACAGGAACCGAAGGAGGAGACGATGGGCACTTTGTTGGATTTCACATCCGCTCCACGGCCCACTGCACGTGTGGGTCTTCGTTCAAATACTGGCCGCTCGACCGGTCTGGAGACGTTTGGTGAGGTTATCCTGTTCCCAGGGATACGCTATGAGCGTCATGACCTTGATCTTGCCGCACGAATCGCGACCATCGGTAAGGCTGCTGGACCAACTGGGTCTGATAAGGACTAACAGTCCAAGCCGTTCCAGCCGCATGAACAAAACTGACTTGGCTTAGCGGTTTGGAGACGCGCCCAATGGGCATACAAGAAGCAATAAAAACCGAATCTGCAAAAAGCAGGCGACGATTGTCGGGAATGTGGTCCAAGGCTGTGATCGTTGCACTGACATTGGCATCGCTCAATGCGTGCGCGCGTCCAACAGGAGATTTTGATCGCGCAAAGCCATCGGTTGTTCATGACAAATGGATGACAACGATTGGCGAAGGGGCTGCAAGGCTGCGCGGGGATCCTGTTTCCAAGTTCAACTACACCAATGACGAAAAACTTCTTCGTGACCGTGGTTGGACACTGATCAGGCCACCTTGGACCAAGGACTGGATTGGCGGTACAAAGGTGGAATTGGCACGAACCAAAATTTTGCCGGAAACCGATGGTCTTGTTCTGCCTGATGCATATTACCTGTTTTTGCGGTCCGATAAATTCAGATCGTCTGATGCGCGTTTCGACAAGGTTGCTTCTGATGCCAAAGGCGATGCAGATCTCGTGATGCCGTTTTGTATAGTAGCACTTCGGGTGAAAAAAGCGGATGATGAGCGACAAAAAGCCTTGAGGAGGCGCGAGCTTGCGACCCAAGAGGAATTTGATGGTGCAAAGGCGCGGGTTTGGGAAAACCGGGTTTTGACAAAATGGGTTGGCCAAGCGCTCCGTTTTCGCATTATCGCTTATAAAAAAGCACTTGCCAGTCTTGAAATCGAAACGCCCAGTCGTAACCGGATCTGGAAGGTCAACACGGCGATCCGCGAACTTGAAGGACAGGTTCGTCTTGCGGAATCGGGTTGTGATCCTGAAAATCGTTTTGGATCAGATGAACCGGTCAAGAAGTCTCGGATATTCAAAGGTTGGGGCAACGAGCGACCGCCTGTGCAGAAATAGTCTGCTATTCTAGGATACTGCAGCTGGCTGCCTTCAAGGCATTGTCGATGAGGTCTTTCCGTGTTGAATGCGCGACATAGGCTCTCAACAATGCGAAGCCAGTAATCTCATCTGTTTCGATGACAATGAGATCTTCAAGATTCTCCGGTGGATTTTCGCGCAAGATAGAGAGCTGCTCAGGAGTCAGAACCAGCATTGACAATCTGTCTGCACCTGCCGTCCTGTTGTTAAGGCTATAGACGGCCTCACCAGCGGCATTGAACAATCCAATAGACCAGAAGGATACCGGGATGCTGGCATCGAAGAGCACAGGTCCGTCTGCAAGCTGGAACCGGCAAGCAGCATGTTTCATTGCCGGGTCCAGGTCGGGCAGCGGTTCCTGATCTGGTTTGACATCCGGCAGCAGGTTGAACTGACGGTCCGGTCCGTAGTCAGCAATATTGTCATAGGCGCTGTGTTGGACATTTTGCGGAATGCTGAGAATTACCAGAATATGAATGATTGCGGCAAGGCAGAGAGTTGCCAACACACCAACCGTCAGACTGAAACGCGGGGACAACGTCATGGGCATCCCAGCCTGTTGATTTCCGGCATTTTAACTCCGTCCAACGCAGATCCGGTGGTGACCGGCGCATCGTAGAGCCTGAATACAAATCTTAATCCGTCGCTCGGCAGCGTTACATTGGAGAGCGGCAGCCAATTGCCTGACCGAGCTTGATTTGCAGCCGTTATCTCGAATGAACCGTCCGGATTGCGCAACAGGTTCTGACTGACAAGATGACTGCGTCCGGGCAAGGTTTCAACCAGTTGACCATGCCCGTCGACAACAGTAAGCGTCCATAAGCGAGCAGTAGGTGTTTGCCCGGTAATCTGATACTCGCAAGTTGGATCCAGAACATCTCCAGCGCTGTCTTCGCGCGCAACAAGCACAAGCCCTTCGCCGGATGCCAGGGGTATTACTGCTCCGCGGGTGTAAATTGCGACTGAATAGGGATCAGCTTCCGACGTTCCCGCTTTCGGGTAAGCATCCCACGGTCCAATGCTGATTGCATCAAGCGGTTGTTCCCGTTCGATTATCCGGTAGGCAGTGCTGACGCCAATTAGTGAAGCCAGAATCAGGACAAGGGAAACTGCGGCCAGGGCACGAATCGGATGCGGACGATGCGGCCGGATTGCTCGCGGGATGTCCTCGTTCTGAAAGCCGTTTTCACTATGAATATGTGATATTGGTTTGAAGGGCCTGTTGGTCATTGTGCGGCGGCAACGCTCGTTTTTTGTTTGGTCTTTGATTTAGCAGCTTTTTTCTTTTCCGGAACGAGTTTGCGCAGGTCTTCACCTATTTGCAGCAGTAATGCCTGTGTGCGCCGCTTCAACACTCGTGGTTGGGCGACCAATCTGTTTGCTTCAGCGGTTCGCGCAGGAACCGGCCGTGAAAGACGCGGCAGGTTTTCGGCATCAACACCTGGCATTGCTGCGAGCTCGATGCCGCTATGGGCGTATTCCATAAATTTCTGCCAAGTCATCGCCGGGAGACTGCCACCGGTGACGCGCCGTGTTGACGTAAAATTATCGTTGCCAAACCAAACAGCTGCCGTGAAGTTGCCAGTGTAGCCAACAAACCATGCATCCCGGTAAGCGTTGGTTGTTCCTGTCTTGCCAGCTGCCACAACACCATCTATCCGCGCCCGTCGGGCCGTTCCAGCCTCCACAACGTTGACCAGGATGTCGTTCATCTCGAAGACTTTGTCCGCGGGCAGTACCCGTTCAGGATCAGGTTCATCCTGCTCGCGCCGATACAATTCTTCACCGTCGCTGTTGGTAACTTCGAGAATGGCATAAGAACTGGCTTTCAATCCGCCATTGGCAAAGGTGGAGTAGGATGATGCCATATCGATTACCGTGACTTCCGATGAGCCGATAGGAAGCGAAATCGAGTTCTCCAACTCATGGGTGATGCCCATGGCATAGGCGGTTTCTATGATTTTTTCCCTGCCAAAGGACTGTGACAAACGAACCGGGATCGTATTGATTGATTTGGTGAGTGCTAGCTTCAAGCTGACTGGCCCGCGGTAGCTGCGATTGTAATTCCTGGGGGTCCAGTTGCCGATATAGATGGGGCGATCCGGAACAATGCTGGTCGGGGTGAAGCCGTTCATGAACGCAGTCATGTAAACAAACGGTTTGAACGAGGAACCTGGTTGGCGAAGGGCGTTGACTGCGCGATTGAACTGGCTTTCTCCATAGGATCGCCCACCAACCATGGCAACAACACCGCCGTCAGGGGCCATTGCGACCATCGCGGCCTCATTGACATCTCGAATTTTGCCATTTTCCCGCAAGACGGTTTCGACCGCCAAATCAGCTTGGCGTTGCAGCGCCGGATCCAGTGTTGTCCGCACCGTCACGATCCTGTCCTGCGCAAGGGCAGGGTTTCTGCGGGCCATTTTCTTGACCTCATCCAGAGCCCAATCAAGAAAATACTCCGGGAGCTGCTCCTGGGAGCGGTCGACTGCAAGGGCCGGATTGCGACGGGCACCAATGACCTGTCCCTCAGTCAGGAATTCCGCCTGAACCATATTGGTCAGGACTTCGTTTGCGCGCGCACGGGCGGCTGGTAGATTGATATGTGGTGCGTATTTTGTAGGAGCCTTGTAAAGCCCGGCCAGCATCGCACTTTCAGCCAAGGATAACTCCCGAACGTTCTTGTTGAAATAGAATTTCGCCGCAGCAGTTACACCAAACACCCCTCCACCCATGTAGGCTCGGTCAAGATAGAGTTTGAGAATTTCCTGTTTTGACAGGTTCGCCTCAAGCCAAAGGGCTAGATAGGCCTCCTTGACCTTGCGGCTGAGGCTACGCTCATTGTTCAGGAACAGGTTTTTAGCCAACTGCTGGGTGAGGGTGGACCCTCCCTGAACAACACCTCCTGCACGCGCATTTTCGACCATCGCCCGAAACGTTCCGAAAAAATCGATCCCAAAGTGCAGGAAGAACCGACGATCCTCGGTCGATAGTGTTGCCTTGACCAAGGAATCGGGAATTTCATCCAGCGGGACGCTGTCATTCAGAACGATCCCGCGACGACCTATTTCCTTCCCGAACCGGTCGAGGAACGTAACCGCAAAATCGTCGGTGGTTTTCCAGTCGGTGTAGCGGGTTGCCTCAAAAGCGGGCTGGGCAAATGCCAGGACAATGACAAAGCCTATCGTGCCGAATGTAAGGCCATCTGATGATAATTCTGCAAGTGGTCGCCAGATGCCCTTTGCCTTGAAGCGGCGCAGAAACACGTCATAAACTTCAAACGTACGACGAAGGCCAGAACCGCTTCTCCAAAGAGCAGTGTCGACAAAGGCGTCGATAGACAGGAGATATTGGCCAAACGTCCTGCGTCGCCGTTTGGGTAGCTGGTCATCAGATTGTGGATCGACGTTATTGTCTTCTGTCACGCAATTGCGTCCTGTCGGCGGCCGGTTCAAATCGGCATAAGCTGTTGGATCACCAACATTCAGAATAGAACCAATTAACCGAAAATACCGCTAAAGTTCTACAGGATTCAACAGTTTGAATTCACATCTCGAAGAATTATCTGTGAGCGTGGACCGGATGATTCAAGTTGTGCCGCTATATCAACTTTTTCTGTTTCTTGCTGCCGGGCTATTCCCGTGATACGCGGCGCAGTAGTTCAAGACGATTATGCGGTGTTTAACGACGTGGCTGAAGACACAAAAGACGATGGCGCGCTTCCATTCTGGCGGCAGAAAAAACTCTCGGAAATGTCACCGTCCGAGTGGGAATCTCTCTGTGATGGCTGTGCAAGGTGTTGTTTGAACAAGCTGGAAGACTGGGACACCGGGGATATCGTCTGGACCAATGTCGGCTGTACGCTTTTGGACGGCGAGAGCTGTCGCTGCAAGGACTATGAAAAACGCGCGGTCACGGTTCCGGATTGCATCCAGCTGACACCTGAAGAAGTGCGCACACTCACCTGGTTACCACCAACCTGCGCTTATCGTCTGGTCCGGGACGGTGAGGACCTATATTGGTGGCATCCTCTGGTGTCGGGCGATCCGGACACGGTCCATCAGGCAGGCATTTCAGTTCGCGGTCGCACGGTGAGCGAAGACGGTCTGGAGCTGGAAGACTATGAACATCATGTTGTGTCTTGGCCCGGGGAAACTGTCGTTCCCGATAAGGTAAACTAGATTTTTTATAGTAGGCTAGGCCAACAGGTATGCTTCGACATGCCGATACAAACGATCTCGGATGATCGATAACTCCGCCACTTGATGAGACCGATACAGGATTGCTCCGTGGAGCAGGAAAGCAATCAGACCGTCGTGGAGTTCCTCTGGTGTCCGGTCTTTGCGAAGTGCAGGCTTGAGTGAGTCAGAGGCCTGCCAAACCTTCAAGAAACCGATTAACTTGGCATCAAGCACGTCCAGTTGCTCGATAAACTCTGGCGCGCAGTGGCCTTTGGTCACGCCAATGTTCTCCATGAAGACACGAAGCATGGTCTGGCTGCTGGTGATCACGTCGACCAATGACATCATGCGAAAAACGAGAGCACCGACCGGGTCAGCAAGATCCGTCTCCGAATTCATCGCATCCTGATCGGCCATCTCCCTGAGAAGACGAATCCGGTCAAGCAGGAGGTGTGACAGCAGGCCGTCCATGTCGCCGAAATGGGCGAAGATGGTTCCTTTTGCGACACCTGCCTCCCGTGCCACTGCTTCTGCCGTTACATCTTCCAAAGACGATTTGCTTGCCAGTTCGGTAGCGGCGTCCAGGATTCTGGTGCGGGTCACTGCTGTGCGTGCCTGAGGTTTGCGAGTTTTCGGAGCCGACGACATAGCGGAATTCCATTAAAAAATGACCGTGGTCAAAATATTACTTGACCTCGCACCATAAGTGCATAAATAAATGACCGTGGTCAATTATTACTCTGATGCACCAGCATATCATTGCCGGGGCGGATCGCGGAGACACTGAAATGACAAAGAAAATACTTGTGCTGGATGGCCATCCGGCAAGCGAAAGCTTTTGCGGAGCGCTGGCCTCAAGCTACGCATCTGCAGCGAAAAAGAAGGGGCATGATGTTCGGGTCATGCATTTGGCAAACCTCAGTTTTGACATGGATTTTGGTGCCTCTACTTTTCATAATTCCAAACCTTTGGAACCGGATCTGGAAGGGTTCTGGAATGATCTGGAGTGGTGTGATCATTTTGTCATCGCTCATCCGCTTTGGTGGGGGGGCATGCCAGCCAAGCTCAAAGGCTTGATCGACCGGGTTTTTCTTCCCGGCAAGACATTCAAGTATGTTGAAGGCAAAGCGATACCGGAAAAACTGATGATAGGTCGGACATCAGAGGTCCTGGTGACCGCAGACACTCCCGGCTGGATCTTCCGTTTCATCTATGGCTCGGGCATCAAAAAGCAGTTCCAGAAACAGATTCTTGATTTCTGCGGCTTGAAAATGAAAGCCTATTCCTGGTTTGCGTCCATTAGTGGATCGACAGATGATGCCCGAGGCAAACTGCTTGCGAAAGCAGCAAAGCTTGGCTCGGCAGTCTAGATCAGGTTACTCCGCCGGAGCGGTGTCATTCTCGGATTGATACCGCTCGGCCTCCTTCGCAAAAACGACGTAATACTTGTAAATGTTGGATACATAGTAGAACGGTTCGCGGCTGATCCGCTTTGCGACAACCCATTCCACATTGCCAAACCACTGGTCTGGATCATATCCCTGCTTTTCAGCCTCCTTGCGCAATCTGGCAAAACGGCTGGGCCCCGCGTTGTAGGCCGCAATGGCGAAAAATGTCTGGTTTGCATCATCATCCTTTAGATCAGCAAAATACTGGTCAGCCAGGTGCCGGATATACTTGACGCCAGCGTGAACGTTCTTGTCCGGATCTTTGGCAACCCCCTTGATATTGATAGGGCTACCAGCCGCCGTTGAGGGCTTGATCTGCATGAGGCCGACAGCTCCGGCGTGGCTGCGGACTTCCTGCTTGAACTGACTTTCCTGATAGGACAATGCGGCAATCAGGAGCCAGTCGATCGAATATTCATCTCCGTACTTCTGGAACAACCCGGCGATCTTGTCGAAGTGTGCCTTGCGTTTTTCGTCTTCAAGATTCTTGAGGTAAGTGAGATCCTTGAGGTAGCGCTTCAGGATGATGTTTCCCAACAACGTTCCCTTTTTTACCGTCTCGGTGAAACCGTTGATTTCTTCCAGAAGCTTTGGAGCGTTCTTGCGCACCGCAATGGCAACATCGGCCCCGGTTCTAACTGCTGCGTCAGGATGGATCATCAATCCATCCAGGATTTGCATCCAGAATTCGGCTTTGTGCTGGTCAATGATGATCGTAGAGATGCCGCCAGCCTGAACCAGTTCAAGAAGATCCTCATCCTCTAGCCTTTCGTTAACTTCAACAAGTTCAACGGGGTCTTTGCCTGCGGCTTCGAGTTTTTTGTTCAAGGAAGTCAGGCTGGCAAAATAACTGGAAGAAGGCCGGACATGAATTGTCATACCGGACAATTCTTCCGGCGTTTTGATAGCCGAAATGCCCGCTGCAGTAAGGGGCACTTCTTTGACATCCGGGATTATCGGATTTGAAAAACTGACCGTTTCAAGCCGTTCCGGGGTGACAGTGAGGTTTCCGAGCGCTAAATCACCACGACCGGCGGCCAATTCGGAAAAGAGCTTGCTCCGCGGTGTCGGTATCATGATGATATCACCATCACGAACCTTTTTTCCGTGACGTTTATCCAAATATTTGCCCAATTGGGTCATCATTTCGACAGTTGTGCCACGCTGAACACCATTGTCGATCATGTAGAAGGTTTTGGAAAACGGGATCAGAACACGCAGCATACCACGCTCAATAATCTTGTCGAAATCCCCCTCAAAAGGTTCTCGTAGTGCTTCTTCAAGTCCGTCGGAAAGGCCCGGCTCCAATCCATATGTTGGTACTGGGGCGAGTGCGAGAAATGCGATAAAACAAAGAGCGACGTGTCCAATGAGTGCGCAGGCTTTGTTGACCGTCATGTTTTCCCCTCAAGCGTCTTGTTTCCTTGAAGCTATCTAAGCCTGTCTCGGTTGGTGCTTTCAAGTTGGTGAAAGCACCGAGATGCACATTATTTCGTGAAAACCAGGCTGACTGTTCCAATCGGGAAACCACTTTTGACAACATGAGCGGTATTTCTCACCGTCCGCCGGTCGACCTGCTCAAGCATATCGTTGAAGCGCAGCAGGATTGAACTTTTCTCGGTTGGGACATCGGCGACATAGGAAAACCGCAAGGCGCCATCGTCACCAACTCTCACAATTGCCGGGCCCTTCACATCGGCGCGTTGACCGATATATCCTCCGCTGGCAAGCTTTTCGAAAAACCACGTCTTTGTATCGCGTTCACCGTCCTCATAGACAAAGTCTTCACGCAGCCGAAGCGTGGATGTATTCCGATTCCAGGTTCCGTTCAAATAGACGGTGAAAGACCGGTTGATGCCAGCAATCTTGCTTTCAAACACGCCCTTGCCGATTGTCTTGCCTCGGAAAAATTCTTCCAGAACAAGAGGTTTTGCAGCAAATGCCTGATTGGAGGAAACTCCGGCAAAAATTATAAGGGTGAGAGCAGCGATTGAGAGAATACGGAACGGAAACATCATCTTGTCTGAAGCCTTTTGATGAAACGGGTGCTCCAGATACGGTTCTATTCTATGTTTGGATTACACGGAGTTCAGGACCCAAATCGTTCGCGCCAAGTCTGGACCGGGTCATCGGGAGCCGGTGTCGCGTTGTAGATCCCGCGTGCGATGGCACGGGCAAGGCAGGAGGCTGCAGCTGCTCCAAGCTGAACCATGTCCTCCAGGCCATTTTCCATTTTCTGCTGCCCCGTAGACAAGGCGAAGACAAGATCGCCATCAAGAGGGGTGTGTGCTGGCCAAAGTGACCGGGCAAGGCCATCGTGGGCCATAACTGCCAACCGTTTGGCTTCTCCTTTGGTAAGGATCGCGTCAGTCGCGACGATCGCAATGGTCGTATTGGCACCCGCTTTCAAGGCATCAAGTTTTGTTCGCACATCGGTACTGTCAGCGGGCAGGGGATGCACCATCCCGAGGCCGCCGAATTCATTGCCATTTTCAAATGGTGCTGCCCAGAAATGAGCACTATCTCCAATAGTGGCACGGCCCAGCGCATTGACGGCGACCACAGCGCCGACCATAATGCCGTTGTCCAGTTTTTGCGACGCTGATCCGAGCCCGCCCTTGAGGTTTGCCGTTGTTGCTCCGGTGCCAGCTCCGACAGAACCGACAGCAAAATCATGTCCGATGTTATCGAGCGCAGCGCGACCGAGGTCCCGGTAAGGGGCTGATTGCCCCCAACTTTTGTCTCCCCCGTTCAGGAGGTCAAACAGGATGGCGGTGGGCACGATGGGAACACGAACGGGACCAACCTGATAACCGTAGCCGAGTTCTGCCAATCGCCCCTGAACACCGGCGCCAGCGTCAAGTCCGAAAGCCGACCCACCTGCCAGGACTATGGCGTCGATTTTTTCAACGGTCTGTTCTGGTTCCAGCAGGGCGATCTCGCGCGTACCCGGCGCTCCTCCGTGGATTGCGACTGAGGTCACAGCGGGTTCGTCCGGAACGAGCACAGTCGCTCCGGATTTCAGGTCCTGATCCGAGGAGTTACCTATTTTTAGCCCGGGGACATCGGTAATGAGATTTCGCGCACCAGTTTTGGACATATCAATCCTGAAAAGAAGAATGAAATCAGGATTAGTGTGCGATGCGGGGACCTATGTGTCGAGGCTTTTATAGCCCCTCCGAACATATATCAGGGACTTGCCTGGATCTGTCATTCTCAGATCGGCAACGGTGCCAACGATAATCGAATGGGTCCCCATTTCGGTCACTGAGAATACTTCGCAATCAACGCTGAGACGAGCGCTGTCGAGCGCTGGGCAGCCGGTTGCAAGATTGGTCCAGCTGGTTTTGGCGAACTTCTCCTGCATTTCAAGTTCGTCGCGACCCGCAAAGGAATCCGAGATTTCCTCATGGTCGTCCGTAAGAGTATTGAGGCAGAAACAGCGGTTTTTCAGAACGGTTGTGTGAATGCGTGTGTCCCGGTTCAAGCATATCAGAATGCTCGCCGGATCATCACTCACAGAACAGGAGGCTGAAACTGTTGCCCCAAACCGTCCAGCAGGACCATCTGTGGTCACAACATGGACTGCGGCTGCAATTCGGCTCATGGCTTCCCGGAAGGTCTGAGTGTCCAGGGGAAGGCTTTCGCTGTCGATGCCAGTGTCGGAAGGTGCGGGCATTAATGTAAGTGTCCTTGGGCCTCTGTCGGCAGAATCGCCGCACACTATCTCGGCAAAAACCGTTAGCGTCCAGAGCGGAGCTGCACAGACTGTCTAACCGAGGACTTTATTTCGCAATTGATGATCTCCAGGTAGATCAAGCCTTGCTTTTTTGAGCGCAACGGTCTGTGTTCTTCACGTTGGGCCTTGGATGGATGGGATAGTAACGGTTTTGGGATACGGAATGACAATTCAAAGTGCTGCGTTGAGCATGTGTCTCTTGTTGAGCGCAAGTTTCGCCGAGCCTGCCCTTGCCGAGATCCGGATTGCTGTTGCAGGCCCAATGAAAGGCCAGTTCGGTCAGTTTGGTGCTCAGATGCAGGCCGGCGCCGAGCAAGCCGTAGCAGACATCAATGCTGCAGGTGGTCTCAACGGCGAACAACTGGTTCTCGATATTGTTGATGACGGTTGCAACGAAACCCAGGCTGTTGCTGTTGCCAATCAGCTTATAGGCAAAGGGGTTCGTCTTGTTGCCGGGCATTTCTGTTTCGGTGCGTCTATGCTTGCCAGCGAAATCTACTCCAAGGCCGGGATTGTTCAGATATCACCAGCAACGACCTTGCCAAACTATACCGAAATGCGGCCTGGACCCGGTATTTATCGCCTTGCGCCAAGAGATGACCATCAGGCACAGGTTGCCGGGGCCTTGCTGACAGAAGAATTTGCGGACGAGACAATCGCGATCCTCCATGACAAGACAGCTTATGGCAAGGCGTTGGCGGATGCCGTCAAAACGGAGATAAATGATCTCGGCAAGTCCGAGAGTCTCTATCAAGGTTTTGATTCCGGTCAGAGCGACTACCGCATTCTGGTTTCACGGTTGGCGCTTGAGAATGTCGGTGTGGTTTTCCTTGGCGGGTACCATCCGGAGGCTGGCCTCATCAAACTGGAAATGGACCGACAGGGACAGAAAAATGTCACCCTGATTGGCGGTGATACGTTGATGAATGAGGAGTATTGGTCAGTTACAGGAGCCGCAGGAAATGGAACGCTTATGACCCATCCTCAGGACCCTCGAGACCTCGCCGAGGCACAATCGATTGTCAGGGTTCTGGAAGAGGCCGAAAAATCGTCTGAAAAATATGCTTTGAGCACCTATGCCGCCATTCAGGCCTGGTCGCAGGCGGTTGAGACTGCCCAGTCTATTGAATTCGATGCTGTGACTGGTGCGCTTGATGAGGGCGAGTTTTTCACCATTCTCGGCGATTTTTCATTCGACGAAAAAGGCGACAGTAGTCTGCCCGGTTATGTTGTCTATGAATGGCGAGATGGGGAACCGAAACTGCGCTAACTGCGCTTGCCGGTGCCGGTTACCGTCAGACGGACCTTGTCTCCATAAATAGGCAACCCGATACCCATTCCAAAAAGGCTTCGAAAAAAACCACCTTTAGCCTGAATTGATATATCCCGGGACTTGCCGACCGGTGCGAGGAGAACATCGAGAGATGCCCGTTTCCTTTGTCCGCGCAGTGTCAGAAAACCGTCGATTTGTGCAGACCGGTTGCCTGTCAATCGAACCGAAGTGCTTTCAAAATCGGCGACCGGGTGCCGGGCAACGTCAAACATCGACCGACTTTTCAAGAAACTGGTAATTCGCTTATTGTTGGTTTCGACGCTCGTCAAATCCACTGTCATTCTCACACGACTGGCCTCGGGGCGTTTTGCATCAAGCAGCATTTCGCCTGTAGCAGTCCTGAAACGGCCTTTGACCGATTCGGCGCCCAGTACACGGACCGAGAATTCTGTTTCAATGGTTGAAGGCTTAAGAAGATAACGGCCAGACAGGATATCAGCCTGCACCGAGACTGTTGCGGCCAATGTCGCGATAGACAGTGCCATTCCGAGGACTAGCACTTCTCTAATGGTAGTTTGTGGTTGGATCTTAAAAGCCATGAACCGCGTCCCCAACATGAAACACATGGTTTACGTCGGATTAGTGTGCTCGGATTGTAGCTTCGGGTCCAATCACAGCTGCGTTCACCAAGATCACGGGAACTTAGAAAGCGGGCTTTCCCCGAGGGTGCATTGCCTTTAAAATCTTAACAAGCGTTAAGGTTTAGGTGAGTTGTGCGTTACAAATCTTGGCTATTGGCATTGATGGTTGCAGTGTTCTGCGTGGTCTTGAGTCCAACTGCGTTTGCCGCAGAACTTGTTGGTTTCTCTGACTACCGGTTTCGGCCGGGAACAATTGTGATCAAGAATTCCGAGCGCCGTCTTTATCTCGTTCTTCGAGGAAATCGCGCCATTCGGTACAAGGTAGCAGTCGGCAAACGACAGAAATCTTGGACCGGATCGGCGCAGATTGTTGGCAAATACGTCAAACCGGATTGGTCACCATCTGCGGAGGTACGAAGGGATTTCCCGCATTTGCCAGCGGTGATCCGGGGAGGGGCATCGAACAATCCGATGGGGGTAGCCGCAATGACACTGTCCAATGGCAACTATGCCATTCATGGGACCAATCGCCCTGGATCATTGGGACGAGCTGTTTCCTACGGCTGCATCCGTATGGCCAACACTGATATTCAGGATCTTTATCAAAGGGTTGGCATTAAAACGCCAGTCATTGCTCTTCCTTGAAATGGGTGATCCAAATCCCAGAGACAGCTTGTCGCATTTAAATTCATAAAATTGAATATATATTGATTTGTGGGATGCATAAAGATCCCCCCTCAAAGACCCCGCCGGTTCCTTGTGCCCCAACACAGAACCGGCGGGGTTTTGTTTTGAAGCCGATCAGCTTGTCTTGAGCCAGTTTCTGGGATCGTTTGTGATCTTGTTTGCACCTGATCCTGAAAGCGCCTTTACTAGGTCTTCGACCGCGTCAAGCGAGTGAACGGCCCGAAACTCATCGACATGCGGCAGCATGGCGCGGATGCCTTTGGCCTTGGCTTCAAAACCATCAAACCGCAGTAACGGATTGAGCCAGATAAGACGACGGCAGGACCGGTGCAGTCTGTCCATCTCGCGGTCCAGATCTTCGTCCGTGTCGCGTTCCAATCCGTCAGTAATCAGCAGAACGGTCGGCTTTCCAGACAGAACCCTGCGTGACCAGTGGCGATTGAAGTCGTGAAGTGCGGTCGCAATGCGCGTACCGCCTGACCAGTCTTCAACACCGTCTGAACAGGCCTCCAGTGCCTCGTCCGGATCCTTCATCCTGAGCTGACGGGTCACATTGGTCAGTCGAGTTCCGAACAAGAACGTATAAACATCACGTCGCTCAGCAGTGACAGCATGAAGAAAATGCAGCATGAGCCGGGAGTACTGGCTCATGGAGCCGGAAATGTCGCAGAGGGCAATCAGGGGAGGGCGTTTTTCCGCAGGTTTGCGAAATTTCAGATCAATGATATCGCCGCCAGCCCGCATCGAGGCACGCAATGTCTGGCGCGGGTCAACACGCCCTTTGGCTGATGCTTTCAATCTGCGTAACCGGATCTTGTCCATCGATAGGGTCATCGACGTCAGTGCTCGTTTGGCTTCCGATATTTCCTCTGCCGTCATCTGGGCAAAATCTTTGGTCTGCAAAAGCTCCTTGCCCGAGACCGTAAATTTGGCGTCGACTTCAATCTCTGGCCGGGTTTCTTCGGTAACGCGTTCCTTGGCAGCCTGGAATGCCTGAGAAACTCGCGTTTGGCCTGCCTTTGGCTTTTCCGGTGCACCGCGGGGCGGGGCGACTGGTGATAGGATCGCCAGCATCTTTTCAATCAGGCCGCGGCTTTGCCAATAGATTCTGAACGCTTCGTCGAACAGAACCTTTTGCTCGTGTTTGCGGACAAACACGGAATGTAGTGTCCAGTACAGATCTTCGCGGTTGGTAATACCGGAGACTTCAACAGCGTTGACCGCGTCGACGACAGAAGCGGGCCCCACAGGAACGCCTGCTTTGCGAAGTGTTCGTGCAAAGTAGACGATGTTTTCCGTGATGCGGCTTTGAACGGAGTGGGACATCATGCTCGGTGCTGACCTAGATAACCGGCATGGCTTGTTGGCGGGCACCGTCTTTGCGAATGTCATCGACCATCTGGCGAACCTTCGAACCACGCACGCGTTCTATGTCGTCCTGATACTTCAACAAGACACCAAGCGTGTCGGAGGCAAGGTCAGGGTCAAGAGCGATTTCGTTGAGTTCTGACAAGGCTGTTGCCCAATCCAGCGTTTCAGCAACACCGGGCTGCTTGAAAAGGTCTTCGTCCGCACGGAGTTTTTGAACAAAGTCGACAACTTCGGCAGCAAGTCGCTCTGAAGCGCCCGGTACTTTTCGCCGAACAATTTCCAGTTCGCGCTCGGCATCCGGATAATCGACCCAATGATAGAGACAGCGGCGTTTCAGGGCATCATGAATTTCGCGTGTTCTATTGGTCGTGATGATCACGATTGGTGCTTCCGCCGCCTTGACAGTTCCAAGTTCCGGGATTGTGACCTGATTATCAGCCAATACCTCCAGAAGAAACGCTTCAAACGCTTCATCGGCCCGGTCCAATTCGTCAATCAGGAACACGGGTGCACCTTTTGGAGAAGGTTCCAGCGCCTGAAGAACCGGACGCTTTATCAAAAAACGTTCGTCAAAGATCGATTTTGATAACTCGGAATGCTTGGTGTCGCCAGCAGCCTCTGCAACGCGAATTTCCACCATCTGAGCCGGGTAATTCCACTCATAAACAGCAGAGGCGACATCTAGCCCCTCATAACATTGCAGGCGGATCAGATCCCGGCCCAGTGTCGCTGACAAGACTTTGGCAATCTCGGTTTTGCCGACACCGGCTTCGCCTTCCAGAAATAGGGGGCGTTTCATCTTCAGCGCCAGATGTAAGACGGTTGCCAAAGACCTGTCTGCGACATAACCGGCCTGATCCATCAACTGGAGCGTATCCTCGATGGAGGCTGGTATGGCGGACTGAGACATGGGGAACTCCGGAAATCGGTTCAAAAGACTAAACCCAATATAAACAATCGCGCGCGCGCGCCCACCCCTGATTATGGCCTACGCTGGAAATGACTGCGAAAGGCAGTGGGAGATGTGCCCAGGGATTGTCTGAAATGATGCCGCAGAGTGGCAGGTGTTCCAAATCCGGTGATGTCAGCAATCCTGTCGATCGGCAGCAGACTTGCCTCGAGCAAGTCCTTGGCTTTTTGAATTCGAAAACCCGTGAGCCAGCGCGCCGGGGTTGTCCCGGTTGCATCCTGAAATCGTCGCAGAAATGTGCGTTCACTCATACCGGCGTGATTGGCAAGATCCTTAATCGTGTGTTCTTTCGCGATATTTGAGCGAATATGATCAAACAGGGGGCTCAAGCGATCTGCTTCATTTAGTTCCGGAACACTTTGGTCAATGAATTGTGCTTGTCCACCTTCACGATGCGGTGGCACGACGAGGCGCCTTGCAACAGAATTGACAGCTTCTGCTCCGAAATCTCTTCGGATCAGGTGCAGGCACAAGTCTATTCCAGCTGCGCTTCCCGCAGATGCTAGAATCTGGCCGTTGTCAGTGTAGAGCACATTTGGTTCGATGTGCAGATCCGGGTATCTGGATCGAAGTGGATCAAGGTATCGCCAATGCGTCGTTACTTTTTGCCCTTCAAGAAGTCCGCTTGCGGCCAGAACAAAGATACCGGAACAGATAGTGAGAAAACGCGCACCTTTTGCGTGAGCATCGCGCAAGACGGTGACCAGATTATCCGGAACAGGATCATCGATCCCTGACCAACCGGGGATCAGAATTGTTCCGGCAGTACCGAGCAGGTCCGGACCGCCATCAATAGAGACTCTTACGCCGTTTGAGGCGCGCAGTGTTTGTCCGGGTTCCAAACAGGCAACTGAAAAATTATACCAGTCGTCTCCGAATTCGGGGCGGTGGAGCCCGAAGATTTCGCAACAGATCCCAAATTCAAACAGACAAAGACCGTCATAGGCGAGAGCGACAACCTGTCGATTTGACGGGTTAACAGCGGGAATTACATTTGGCATGATATTTACGATAATAGTCATTATCGCCAAACGCCAGAGAGAAATTGACGAACTAGTATCCGGCAATATTGGAAAAAAGGAGCCGGATCATGAGTTACGTTACAGAGGTACCACCAGCGACATCCGAAGACGCCGAACGTCATTTCAGCGCACGGCTGACTTTTGAAACAGACTGTGCAGATGTCGCCGATGCGTTTTGCTCAGGGAAATCTGATTTTGTGGTTTTGCATGTGGTTGGATCTCGGGAAGCATTCTCCCGAAGACATATTCCGGGCGCTGTTCATTTGCCGCATGTTGAAATCAGTGAAGCTCGAATGCGTTCGTGGCCGTCGGATACTGTTTTCGTTGCCTATTGCGCTGGGCCGCATTGCAATGGGGCTGACAGAGCTGCTTTGAAGCTTGCGCGCCTAGAGCGCCCGGTCAAAATTATGATTGGCGGCCTGACAGGTTGGGAAGACGAGGGTTTTGCATTTGCCTCAAGCGACATGTCGGCCGCCTTGTAGAGATGCTTACTTTCACATTCGATGCGACTCACTATATCCAATGGAAATGGGATAGGGAGGCGCATCATGCGGAAAATGACAATAGTACTGGGACTTGTTGGAGTTATTGCAACAAACAGTCCTGTTCTGTCTGCTGATGGAAGCTATCCGACAGACCCAACCAGCCTGGCTACCGGGTTGGAGCTTGCCGCAATCCACTGCGCAGCCTGTCATGCAGTTGAACGGGATGATGTCAGCGCCCAGGCAGATGCTCCGGCTTTCCGTGACCTTTCCTCGCTTTATCCGTTGGAATCACTGGAAGAAAGCCTGGCGGAAGGCATTGTGACTGCGCATGAAAATATGCCGGAAGTGGCATTTGAACCCGATGATATTGATGCGTTTCTTGGATATCTGAAGAGTATTCAGACGAATTAAGGCCATTCCCGATTGGGTTTGTTCTGGTTGTTAGCACATTGCTGCATGTGCTGCTAAATCGCTGATATCAAAAGACCTTATTTGGTTGTTAGGATTTGGTTAACCCCGTTGCCGTGACACTTTTCCTTTGAGGATAGGAACGGAGCAACATGATGATCAGTTCAGACTTCGAAAAACGTCTTCTTGGCTACGGGCTGCTGACGGCCGAGATTCTCTACAAAATGCCGGATCACCCCAAATTGCTGCAAAGCTATCTATGGCAAACTGAAGACTTGGCACCCCGGTTTCCCGAGCTCACTCGGTTTTTGAAGTTTTGGGAACGCGAAATTGACGGGCCGATACATCTGGTGCGCATTGCCCATCAAAATCTGATTGCGCCTGCAGAATTCCGCTATGCGGACGGCGAAATCGTGATGCACTGATCGGGGAATTACCGTCGTTCGGTCAATCCAAGACCTTTGCCGTCGCGGGTAACCGATTTTGCCTGTGATGTGAATTCGGGTCCAGCATCTCCATGCAGGATAATTCCGGGCAGGAGCTGCAGCGGTGCTTTGCTGGCACGAACGGCCCGCACCAATACGCGGCTAGCTGGGATTCCCGGACGAGGGTGCAACGGGATGACATCGATTGCGCCAAACCGGCTGTTGAGAACAGACAATAACTCCTGAAGACCGTCGGCACGGAAGATAATTGTCAGGGTTCCGCCGACCTTGACGATATCAGTAGCCGTTTTTACCCAGGGTTCCAGTCCCCGTTCATCCAGCATGTGCGCGCCAGCGCGCGCACTGTTTGGGGAGGCACGAAACCGGTCCGCTTCATAATACGGCGGGTTCATAATGACATGATCCGCCATCGCGGGCGTGAGGCCGCTGGCGTGCCGTACACTGCCCTTTGCAGTGATGTCGGCTTCCAGAGTCCTGACCCGCTCTGCAAAAGCTGCGTTTTTGATGTCTTCCAACCCGAGTTCTGCAAGCGCCAGCGCGGTCGGGTCTATTTCTACAAGCGTCACTGTAATACTTGCGAGCCGAGCAGCGGCACAAAACCCGGCTGTGCCGACACCGGAGCCCAGATCAACAACATGTCCCTGCAAGCCTTCTGGAAGCGCTGCAGCCAGAAACACGGCATCAATTCCTGCGCGATGTTGGCCGTGTCTGGGTTGCTGGACATAGACCTGGCCATCCAGAAACGCATCGTGCGTTGTTTCCCGATCGATTGTGTCGACTGGAGACGGCATCTCACGAAGTTCCGGTTTCCGGGCGTAGCTCATGCGCAAGGCCTGCGTCGCGCAATAGCATGCGAGCCTTTTGAACCTGATCGGAATCGACCAGCACCCGACGGGGTATCATGGACAGGGATCCCTCCAGGATGCTCATGTTGCCATCTGCGACAAAATGTTTGATTCCCGCGTCGTCCAAAATGGATTCCAGAAAGGAAATGAGGACCGGATCATTGGTGCTGACAAGTTCTTCCATAAAAATCCCGATGTTAACGTAACGGCGGTGTATCACACTGGTTGGCACACGGCTTATAACCGTTTACAGCAAATTGCGTGCTTTGTAGCATTTCAACAGTTTGTCATCAGATTGCTGTCTTGCCCCGAGCGCTTTCGCGCCATATTGTCCGCACAAATCGTAATGGGAGTGCCGTAAGTGGCCGTGGTCGCATCTTTGTCCAACAGTCAAACAGTTTCCAGCCCAAGTATCCAGGCCCTGGTGGATCTGGTCACCGGCGGAATGGGTGACGTCAATGAGCTCATCCTCTCAAAAGCTGGCTCGAATGTTGAGCTGATCCCGGAGATCGCAAAACATCTGATTTCTTCAGGTGGGAAACGCTTGCGGCCAATGCTGACACTCGCGTGTGCTGATATGTTTGGCTATCAAGGCAGTGGGCATGTTGTACTGGCTGCCAGCGTCGAATTCATGCACACTGCGACCTTGCTGCATGATGACGTTGTCGACGAGAGTGACATGCGCCGCGGAAAGCTCGCGGCCCGCAAGGTCTGGGGCAACCAGGCAAGCGTTTTGGTTGGTGATTATCTCTTGGGACAAGCCTTCAAGATGATGGTCGATGTCGGCTCACTGGAGGCTTTGCGTATTCTGGCGGAAGCGTCTGCGATTATCGCTGAAGGTGAAGTGCTGCAACTTGGCGCGGCCAAAAACATCAACACGAGCGAAGCAGATTATCTGCGGGTCATTGAAGCCAAGACAGCCGCTCTGTTTGCGGCGGCGGCTGAAGTAGGACCAGTCATTGCAGATCAATCTGCGGAAATGAAAAAGGCAGCCCGGACCTACGGCTTGGAACTCGGATACGCATTCCAGCTGGTCGACGATGCGCTTGATTATGGCGGAACGTCTGCTGACCTTGGGAAAGACATCGGCGATGATTTCCGCGAAGGCAAGATCACACTGCCGGTTGTTTTCGCAATTGCCCGCGGAACAGATGCAGATAGAGCCTTCTGGCAACGCTGCCTGGAAGGCAACAGCATCGAGGACGGTGATCTGGAGCAGGCAACTGAACTTCTGAAGAAATATGACGCGATCAGCGACACGGTCATTCGAGCTCGGACTTACGGTGATAACGCACTGCGTGCGTTGGATACTTTGCCTGCAGGGCCACATGCCGATGCATTGGCGGATGCAGTCGCCTTCTGTATTTCTCGTGTGAGTTAGACGCAGTAAGCCTCTGTTCCAGCATCCATAATTGTATTTTCAGGCAGCTCAGATCTCAGTGTTCTTAATGTTTTGATTCAACAAATCAGGACAAAGGGCCCGAGGCAATCCACCAATCGGGATGAGAGGTTCGCAAGTCGCGTTCAATCTGCATCGCTGCGTCTTTTTCACAAAGACCAAAACAAGTCGCCCCGGAGCCCGACATGCGCGCCAACCGGATACTGCTGTGCCCGTTAAGGGCACACAAAATCTTGGAAATTGCAGGGCATGTTTCGATCGCCGGTTCTTGCAGATCGTTCCTGCAATCTGCCAAATAATCAGTCAGAGCAGCAAGATCGGAAAAAGCTTCCGGACACGCAGGCATTTTTGGGTTTTTTCGGGAATTCAGCACTTTGAACACAGATGGTGTTTCGACTGCTATCTTCGGATTGATCAAGACGATTTCACATGGCGGCAACTCAGGACCGGGTGATAATTCATCTCCAATCCCACGCAGGAACTGAGTGTCCGGCTCCAGACAAACGGGGACATCAGCGCCAAGTGTCAATGCCAGTTCGTGAATGCTGTCCTCTGGCATTAGAATACCGGTTGCTTCTTCCAGCAAACGCAATGTCGTTGCAGCGTCACTGGAACCACCCCCAATGCCGGAAGTTACAGGGAGGCGTTTTGTCAACGTGATCCGAAGAGGTTGGATTTCGATGCTGTTGGCTTCGGCAAATGCAGCTACGGCCTTCAAAATCAGGTTTTGACCTGAGGAACCCTGGAGTTCATGCGCAAATGGACCTTCCAGTACCAATTCGGCCTGATCCGCTGGTTCGATTGCAACCCGGTCACCGATTTGAGGAAAGGCGACCAAGGAGTCAAGCAGATGGAATCCGTCGCTCCGCTGGCCAATGATGTGCAAAGCCAAATTGACTTTTGCCCGAGCGAGTTCCGCCCGAACAGATGCGGCAGGGGTAGAGGTCATTTCAGAACTCAGCCGCCGTTTTTATCACTGTCTGCCTTTGCAGCATCCGTTGTTACAGGGTCTTTGAGACCATTGGCGATCTTATCGAGAATCTTGGGCAATTCATCATCTTCCGGCTCAAGGTCGCGGGCATGGTTCCATTGGAAACGGGCCTCGTTTCGTCGCCCAACCATCCAATAGGCATCGCCAAGGTGATCGTTGATAACCGGATCCGCAGGTCTCAGTTCGATTGCCCGTTCGAGCTCTTTAACCGCGTCTTCATATCGGCCAAGACGGAAATAAACCCAACCAAGGCTGTCGACTATGTATCCATCTGTCGGACGAAGCTCAACGGCCTTTTTGATCATTCCCAGCGCTTCATCGAGTTTGAGCCCCTGATCAACCAGGGAGTAGCCAAGATAATTCAAGACCAGCGGCTGATCTTTATTCAGTTCCAGTGCTTTTCTGAAATCTTCTTCAGATTGATCCCATTTGCCAAGGCGTTCCCGGCTAATGCCTCGAAAATAGAGCAGCAGCCAGTGTTCGCGCTCCAGTGTCTCGATGGTGTCCAGTGACGTCGTATAAACGTTGTCTGCTTCTTCATACAGCTCATGGGCTCTGAGAATATTGCCCAGCGCAATGCCAGCTTCCAGATCAGATGGATCTTTCTCTATCAGGACAGACAGGTGTTCCCGGGCTTGGTCCAGTTTTTCCAGCGCATTGTAATTCAGACCGATCTGAATTTCCGCTTCGCGTTTCAGGACGCTGTCCTTCGGAACCATCAAGAGGGCGTCAATTGCGCGATCTGGTTGGTCCATTCGTTCAAACACTGTGCCAAGGGCCATCGAGGCAAATTCGGCTTGCGAATCGAGAAACAACGCCAATTGCAAATATGAGGTCGACAGTTCTTCGCCGCCGTCACGGCCTATGACTGCGCCAAGGCCGTACAAGACTTCCGACATACCCTTCGCAGGTTCCGTCACCATTGGTGGTATCACTGAACCGCCGGAGATGATTTCCCGGGTCTGGTCGAGCTGCGGATGACCCCGGAACTGGGTTCCGAATTTGTCTATTGCCGCAATAGCATCTTTCTGTCGCCCATTGGCTGCAAGAATACGTGCATAGGCGTCTACAACCCGAATGGCTCCCTGATCGATCGTGTAAGCCAAGTCGATGGCTTCCAGCGCTTCTTCATTTCGGCCAGCAGAGAACAGCAAATGCGCCTTGTGCGTTGCCTTGAAAACATCAAACCATTCCGGGCCACTTAGGTCATCAATTGTCTTTATCGCATTCTCAATCTGGCCATTGCCATAAAGGGCCCACGCCTGAGAAATTCCGATAGAAAGCTGCGCCAGCGGTCCATTGCCTTTTTCTGCAAACCTTTCAGTTGCGGCTGCGTAATTGGCAGTGGTCATTTCCTGTGCGCCGAGAGTCAATTGTGCGAGGAAATTGCGAAGGCCAGCGACTTCCAGCGCATTTGCGTAGTGGGCTGCCTGCTCAACATCTCCATTGGCAAGTTTCAGCAAAAACGTGCGTTCCAGAAGCATGGGATTCTGGGAATCGGCTGCAAGCGTCTCTTCGTAAAAGGCAGCAGCTTGTTCAAAATCCTTGCGAAATCCTGCCAATCGTCCGGACAGATAGCTACCTGACAAAGTGAACGGGAGATCGGCCGGTGTGCCAATTGAAACAGCTGGAGTAGTCTCCGCATTCGCCTCTGAAACCGCTACGGCGGGCATCAGGGCCAGAGCACTGACAATGGCAAGGTGTTTCAATTTGAAGGGCCCGCGTTCGATTGAAAAAACGGCGCTGGTCGCTTTGATCATTTGTCCTCGCACATTAAATCACCCAAACGGGCATTTGGACCATATGGTTCCGGAGAATGGCGTCTTTATGGCCAAGCAGCAAGGTAAGGGGGATAACTTTCTGAGGGTTCAATTCCTTTTGAACCCGTATCCGGCCGAATATTCTAAGACTAAGGACGTAGATGTGCGGTTTTCTGCAAAAAAGCCTTGATGCAAGTCATTGGCCGTAGCAGGAATGTGCGGTGCAATAAAAACGCCGGGGGCAACAACGATCTCCCGTTTTGAGCTGGAGGAAGCAAGTATGACCAAGTGGGTTTACAGTTTTGGCAATGGATCTGCAGAAGGTGCTGCGGAGATGCGCAATCTACTTGGTGGGAAAGGCGCAAACCTTGCGGAAATGTGCAGCCTTGGCCTTCCGGTTCCTCCCGGGTTTACGATCACAACGGAAGTTTGCACCTGGTTTTACAAGCACGAACAGTCTTATCCCGAGACGTTAGCCGATGAACTTGCCCAGGCAGTCGCAAAAGTCGGCGTTATAATGGGTCGAACATTTGGCGACCCGGAGCGGCCCTTGCTGTTGTCGGTTCGTTCAGGTGCACGGGTTTCCATGCCCGGAATGATGGACACCGTTCTCAATCTCGGACTTAACGACCAAACTGTCGAAGCACTGGCGGCAGAAGCAGGTGATCGGCGTTTTGCCTACGACAGCTATCGCCGGTTCATCCAGATGTATTCAGATGTTGTCCTTGGTGTTGATCATCACGAATTTGAAGAAATTCTTGAAGACTATAAAGAGCGCAATGACCTGACACTTGATACCGAGATTTCCGCAGATGCCTGGTCGGGTATCATTGAGAAATTCAAGGCACTGGTTGAAGAGGAACTCGAAAAACCGTTCCCGCAGGACCCGCAGGAACAGTTGTGGGGTGCCGTTGGCGCCGTTTTCAGTTCCTGGATGGTTCCTCGTGCGGTCACATACCGCCGTTTGCACGATTATCCGGCCTCGTGGGGAACTGCGGTCAATGTCCAGGCGATGGTGTTTGGCAATATGGGCGAGAATTCCGCGACCGGTGTTGCTTTTACGCGTAACCCGTCCACAGGTGAAAATGCGCTCTACGGCGAGTTTTTGGTCAACGCACAAGGCGAAGATGTGGTGGCAGGTATCCGGACACCACAGGATATTTCGGAAAAAGCCAGAATAGAAGCCGGGTCTACAAATCCTTCTCTGGAAGCTTTGATGCCGGCAGCCTTTGCCGAATTCCAATCCTATTGCACCAGATTGGAGCAACACTTCAAGGACATGCAGGATCTGGAGTTCACAGTCGAACAGGGCAAACTCTGGATGCTGCAGACCCGGAACGGCAAACGAACGGCAAAAGCCGCCCTGAAAATTGCAGTCGACATGGTCGAAGAGGGTTTGCTTGCCGAGGAAGAGGCAATTGGAAGGGTCGCGCCGGGTGCTTTGGACCAGCTGCTCCATCCCACGATTGACCCCAAAGCTGAGCGTGACGTGATTACGAAAGGCCTGCCTGCGTCTCCGGGTGCTGCATCTGGCGCGATTGTCTTCACATCAGCCGCCGCTGAAGAGGCCAAGTCCGCTGGGCGGAAAGTCATTCTTGTTCGGGTGGAGACAAGTCCGGAAGATATTCATGGAATGCATGCTGCAGAAGGCATCCTGACAAGTCGGGGCGGAATGACAAGCCACGCTGCCGTTGTTGCCCGAGGAATGGGCAAGCCGTGTGTTGCCGGGGCTGGCATGTTGCGAATTGACTACCGAAACGGTGTCATCAACGCGGGAGGTCGCCAACTCAAGGAAGGCGATACGATCACAATTGACGGCTCGACCGGACAGGTTCTGTTTGGCCAGGTCGATATGTTGCAGCCTACTTTGTCAGGTGATTTCGGGACCTTGATGGGATGGGCGGACAATGTGCGGCGGATGATTGTGCGAACAAACGCCGAAACGCCTCAGGATGCAAAAGTTGCTCGGGACTTTGGCGCAGAGGGTATCGGCCTTTGCCGCACAGAACATATGTTCTTCGAGGGAGAGCGCATTGTAGCTGTTCGGGAGATGATCCTGGCGGGTACTGAAGAGGGGCGCCGGTCAGCGCTCGCCAAGTTGCTGCCTATGCAGCGGCAGGACTTCACTGACCTCTTTGAAATTATGCATGGATTGCCAGTGACCATACGTCTCCTCGATCCTCCACTGCATGAGTTTTTGCCGAAGTCGAAAGAAGAACTGGTCGAAGTCGCCAATGCGATGGGCGCAGATGCCGACCTCCTGAGAGATCGGGCGCTTGCGCTGGAAGAATTCAATCCGATGCTCGGCCATCGCGGTTGCCGGTTGCTAGTGTCCTATCCCGAGATAGCTGAAATGCAAGCCCGGGCAATCTTCGAGGCTGCTGTCGCGGCCGCCAAGAAGACAGGCGCGCCGGTCGTACCTGAAATCATGGTGCCTTTGGTCGGCCTGAAGACGGAATTTGATCTGGTTCGGAAATCCATAGTCGCGATGGCGAATGCCGTGATCGAGGAAACCGGGGCCGAATTGGCCTACCACATCGGGACAATGGTCGAACTTCCTCGGGCAGCTTTGAAAGCTGCAGAAATTGCGCAGTCAGCGGAATTCTTTTCCTTCGGGACCAATGACCTGACCCAGACGACCTTCGGCATTTCACGTGATGATGCTGCATCCTTCCTGGAGACCTATCAGCGCAAAGGCGTGATCGAGCAGGATCCGTTTGTGTCGCTGGATCAGGATGGAGTAGGTGAGCTCATCCAGATTGCAGTTGAGCGCGGACGGTCAACCCGGCCTGACATCAAATTGGGGATTTGTGGTGAGCATGGCGGAGATCCATCCTCGATTTCATTCTGTGAGAGCGTGGGGCTGGATTATGTATCCTGTTCTCCGTTCCGTGTGCCAATCGCTCGTCTTGCGGCCGCACAGGCAGCGCTCAAAGAAAAGCAGAACGGTTGATGTGTTGCTGAGGACAATGCTTGTTCATATCGGGATATTGGTGTGAACAAGCCATTCCCGGATTTGGCGGAACTGCGCGCAGGGGGCAAGCGGCTGTTGTCCCGGGTTCTCACGAGGATCGAGACTCATGCTGATGCATGGGAGACTGCCGGATTTCTGGATCAGGTCTGTTGCCAATCTTCGGGTCATGTACTCGGCTTGACAGGCCCGCCAGGCGTCGGAAAGTCGACTCTGACAGATGCTTTGATCAAGGAATTTCGCTTCCGGGGAAAAAGCGTTGCTGTCCTAGCAATTGACCCGTCTTCTTCGCTCACTGGTGGCGCTTTACTGGGGGACCGGACCCGTTTGAAAACGGACCCGGATGACGACCATGTGTTTGTCCGGTCCATGGCAGCGCGAGATCGGCTTGGTGGATTGTCAGACCACTCGGTCGCGGCGGTAACTGTGCTCAGAGCTGTTTACGACATTGTAATTGTCGAGACGGTCGGTATCGGCCAGTCGGAAGGAGATCTGAAGCAAGCCGTGGACACGGTGGTGCTTTGTATTCAGCCAGGTTCTGGAGACAGCCTGCAATTCATGAAGGCCGGCATCATGGAGTTGCCGGATATCGTAGCAGTCACAAAAGCGGATATGGGAGCATCGGCGCGCCGGGCGGCTTCAGATGTTTCCGGAGCGCTCTCTTTGAGTGGTTCAGGGGACCGGCAGGTCCCGGTTTGCCTGGTTTCGTCCCAAACGAGCGAGGGGATGACAGACCTGCTGCCCCATATCGACCGTCACGCCGAGTATCTTCACGGTCGTCAACTGATTTCAAAGCTGCGCGCAGAGCAGCATGCTGCTTGGTTCACGGATATGGTGCGAACGCAATACGGTACCGTTGGTTTGCGAATTGCTGAAGGCGAGAAAAGTCATTTTGCGGAGAAGTCCAAAAGGACGCCGTTTTCAAGTTTCGTCGAATTTTCCATGATGATGCAAAAAAGTTTGGCTCCTTAGCTTCCTTAGGCGACAACTCAAGCTTTGGCGGTCTTGGGTAGATAGTCGTAATCAGGGTCGAATAGATTGCTGCCATCTTGATTGAAGGCTTCCAGAAATGGAGCCAGAGCAAATTCAGTCAATGGCCTCGATATGAAATAACCCTGCATACGATGACATTCGTGATCCTGAAGGAAGCGAATTTGCTCCGGCGTCTCAATACCTTCGGCCACAATTGTCATGCCAAGCGCCTTGCCAAGCTGAATAATCGACACAAGAATCGCTTCAGCTTCGACGTTTCCGTTCATATCGGAAACAAAATCCCTGTCGATTTTCAACGTGTCAAAAGGAAAACGACGCAGGTAACTCAAACTGGAATAACCTGAGCCAAAGTCGTCCAGTGCGACTTTAACCCCGAGGCCTTTTAGTCTGCGCAGGGCATTCAGCACCGTGTCGTTTCGACCGGCAAAGACGCTTTCCGTTACTTCAAGTTCCAGCCGGTGCGGTGGCAGCCCATTGGACGCTAGGATGGCCATGACCTTTTCGACAAACCGTGGATGTTTGAACTGGTTTGGTGAAACATTCACAGCCATGGTGATGTCCGGCCAATCATGAGCCTTGGCGCAAGCCTTGTTTAAAATCCAGAGACCGAGGTCATTAATCAGGCCGGTTTCTTCTGCGACCGGGATAAATTGACTGGGTGCTACGACAGTGCCGTCGGCCTTTGTCCAGCGTGCGAGGGCTTCGACCGAGATAATCCGCTTGGCATCTGTATCGCATTGCGGCTGATACGCCAGATCAAGTTCATCATTCTTGAGCGCAAGTCGTAATTCACGGGAGAGTTTGTCCTTCGACTGGACGTGATCTTCCATCATCGGCTCGAAAAAAGTTCGTCTGTTACGGCCATTTGCCTTTGCATCATAAAGCGCAATATCCGCCTTGCGGAGCAGATCATCCGGATCCTGTCCATCACGTGGTGCAATCGCCGCGCCCATTGACATGCTGGCGTGAAGTTCACGTCGGCCGATTTTTATGGGTTGGGCGACTTCGTCCTGAACCATGTCGAGGATGTGGTCCAACCACTCTTCATCCGCGCAGTCCCTGATCAGCATGGCAAATTCGTCGCCACTGATGCGGGCAACGATGCCCGAATCGGGCAACACACGCCTTAAACGGCGGCCTATGGCAACGATGACCTTGTCGCCCGCTGAATGGCCAAGAGTGTCGTTTATGTCCTTGAAATGATCAAGATCGATATAGATTACGGCAGTGCTGGTGTTGGTTTCCGCACTTTCTTCCAAAACATCAATCAACATTCGATGGAATTGAGACCGATTTGGCAAACCGGAAAGAGCGTCATGTTGAGAGGTATGTACTGCCTTGGCTTCACTTTTCGCCAAGCGCCTGGTCATCTGCCATGTAAACACCGCTACGGCGATAACAACAGTTGCAATCATGAAAGCTGCGACGGCAAGAAACGGTTTGATCCGCTGCACCATCTGGCTGCCTGGTTGATTTACCTGCCAGGCAATAACACCTACTTTGGAGCCGCGCGGCGACCGCAATGTGTATTGGCCAATCCCATCTCGAGGTTCTTGTTTGTTGGCAAGCACAAAACCGTCGAGTCGTGACATTTCGGAAATTTCGTTGAGTTTTTCACCTCTGAGTGGCGCAAAACTCACCAGGACTGCCGGTGGGTTCCGCTTCGCCGTGATCGATTGAATTTGTTGCGTGATAGCGGCGGCAGTAAACAGATATGGCTCGCTTCCAACGGAAACCACACCGATTTCAGAAATGGACCGATATGAGTCCTTGCGATCAGGATTAAAATTCAGAAGGCCTGAAGGCATGCGCTGAAAAGAGTTGATGTATCTTGCCCGCACTTTCGCAATTGCAGGGACCAGTTGATCGACTAAATTCGGTGTCATCCAGTCGTCTCTGTTATTAGACGAATAGATATCACGAACCACAAATTCCCTATCGACGACAATTGACTTGGCAAACCCGAAATTCAGGGATAGCCAGTTTGTCATGTTGTTATACGTCCAGAACTTGTCGATTTCGTCTTTGTTTACCTGGTAATAGGCTTCATCCCAGATGACAACTCCGGACTGTTGTTTGGCCATATCGTTGGCCGTTAATTTCAGCGCTCCGGAAAGCAACTGCAATTGCGATTGCGCAGCACTTTCATCCGAAATCCGGGCCGACCAGTGCATCAGAGCGAAAATGCTGACAACAGAGATCATAACCACAGTGATCATCGGAACGATGAGCGCTTTGGCAATATGTCCTCCAGCGTTTTTGGAAGTATTGTACATGCACAGACCCGGTTGATTTGGCCTGAGTATTGCCTAAGGCGGTTAAGGAAAGACCGAAATTCTTAGTAAAAAAACAGTTTAAATTATTGATAGCATTATGGGTTTTTACAATATTTAATATACATGCTCGATGTTCCTAAATGACCGAAGTCTGCGCATTTCATACCCTGCGTCAGATCAATTGCAGACCACGAAAGCTGACATGGGACCGCAGGCCGACAATAATATGGTCGTGCACTTCAACACCCAGTGGTTTGGCAACGTCAATGATTTGTCGTGTCATATTGATGTCTGCACGTGACGGTGTCGGGTCTCCCGACGGATGATTGTGAACCAGTATTACAGCTGTCGAGGATAATTCGATCGCCCGGCGTATGATCTGTCGAGGATATACAGGTGTGTGATCAACTGTGCCTGTTTGTTGTACTTCGTCGGCAATCAGACCGTTCTTTTTGTCGAGAAAGAGAACCCGGAATTGTTCGACATCGGCCAATTCCATCGATGCCTGAAGATAGTCCATCACTTTAGACCAGGAATCGAGTGGTTTGCGTTCATTCAATTCGGCGCGATGGTATCTGGAGATAGCAGCATGAACAACATGCAGAGCATCAATGCTGTTGTCCGACAGCCCGTGAATTTCTTTCATGCGATGGCGAGAAGCCGATAAAGCGGCAGAAAAGGAGCCGAATTTATTTAGGAGCGCTTTTGCGATTGGCTTTGTGTCCTGCCGGGGCAGGGCGGAGAATAAAAGAAACTCCAGAAGCTCATAGTCAGCGAGGCTTTGCTCACCGGTTTTACGAAACCTGTCGCGTAATCTTTGGCGATGCCCTTTTCGGTCGTTTGTATCGACGGGTTTTTCTGAAAAACCGGGCGCTGGTTCGTCCATGAAACTCCTAGTCGTTGGGCCGTCCTGGTTTATGGATGCCATTCGGCGATGTGGTGAAAATCTGGCATCCATCTGGCGTTATGCCAATGGAATGTTCAAACTGTGCCGATAAGGACCGATCACGTGTCACTGCTGTCCAGCCGTCGCTGAGAACTTTGACGTGCGGGCGTCCGAGATTGACCATTGGTTCGATTGTGAAAATCATGCCTGGTTTCAACTCAACACCTTCGCCCGGGCGGCCATAATGTAGGATGTTGGGTGTATCGTGGAACAATTGGCCAAGCCCGTGACCGCAAAAATCACGCACGACAGAACAGCGTTGCGCTTCCACATAAGTCTGGATTGCTGCTCCTATATCGCCGGTCGTGTTGCCAAGTTTTGCAGCCTCAATGCCACGCATGAGTGATTCATAGGTGACATCGATCAGCCGTTCAGAAGCTCTTTTCAGAGTGCCGACAGGATACATACGGCTGGAATCACCATGCCACCCATCGAGAATAAAAGTGACATCGATATTGAGAATATCACCCTCACGTAGGGCTTTGCTGTTCGGAATGCCGTGGCAAACCACATGGTTGATCGAGGTGCAACTCGATTTTGTATAACCACGATAGTTTAATGTCGCCGGAACCGCGTTGTGATCCATACCGTACTGAAACACGAAATCATCGATTTCCTGGGTGGTCATGCCCGGTTTGACCATACCGGCAAGTTCGTCGAGGCAAGTTGCAGTTAATTGGCCAGCCTTCATCATGCCATCATAATCATCGGCCCCATAAAGGCGCACTTGGCCAGTATTCTTGAGTGGGGCTTCAGCGGCGTCGATATACGTGACCATCGGGATCGTGTCTCATAAATTGGATCGGTTTGCACCCAAAGGCTTCAAGCTTTTGTTGCCTATGGATGACATAATGACTTACCTGACCACATACAGTCCAGCCGCCATTATTTCCAGTTCCATCTCCAGGAAACTGGAGTTGAGAGCCATCTATCTCAAACAATCTTTGAAAACTGAACAGGCAGCTTGCGAATTCTACTGAAGCCGGTTAGGTGAAGATAAATAGCGGGCGTGGTGGAACTGGTAGACACAAGGGACTTAAAATCCCTCGGCCCTAGGCTGTACGGGTTCGAGTCCCGTCGCCCGCACCAAACAACATTCACCAAAACCATTACCGGCTTTTTCTGATTATATTTCCGTCAATCAGTTTTAATTGATGCGTGGTCTTTCAAGTGCGATTGGCAGAGACCATTGGAAAACTGACGAAAACAGAGTAGGACGAGGGCCTTGCGCTCAATATGTTGGGCGCTTCGGAGTTTCGTGGCTATCGGGATACATTCTGTTTGATTTCTCTTAGACCAGTTTTGAATGTTCTCGGGTTTCTGTATGTCGGCCTGGCGACGGCCATGCTGATCCCGGCGATTGTTGATGTTGCGAACAAAAATGCCGACTGGCAGGCTTTTGTTTTCTCTGCTCTGCTGACCGGCATGTTTGGCATGCTGCTGTCGCTTGCAATGGGTGGGTCGCTGCGTGAGGGGCTGGACACTCGCCAGACCTTTATTCTGACTACTCTTTCCTGGTCGACCCTTCCTGCATTCGGCGCGCTGCCATTCCTATGGTTGGGAATAGGCTATGCGGATGCTGTGTTTGAAGCTGTTTCCGGGTTCACAACGACCGGGTCCACAGTCCTGACAGGGCTGGACAGTCTTCCTCCGGGGTTGCTGGTTTGGCGATCAATCATGCAATGGATGGGCGGTGTCGGAATTATCGTTATGGCCATTGTCCTGCTGCCCTTCCTGGGAATCGGTGGAATGCAACTGTTCCAAAGCGAGAATTCTGATCGATCTGAAAAGATTGTCAGTCGGTCGGTTGAATTGATCCGCCTTCTGGGGCTGGCCTATCTGTTTTTGACTGTGCTCTGTATTGCATCCTACCTGGCAACGGGAATGGAGCTGTTCGATGCGTTCAATCATGCTCTGACAACCATCGCGACCGGTGGTTATTCAACCCATGACCTGTCTTTCGGATATTTCACCAATCCGGCCTCCTCCTGGGTGGCGATTGTCTTCATGATCATTGGCGCATTGCCGTTTGTTTTGATCATCCAGGCCTTGCGTGGGCAACCTCTGCTCCTGTGGAAAGATCCGCAGGTGAGGGCGCTGTTGGGTTTTCTGGCAATCGTCTCGATTACGCTGACCGTTTATCTCGGCGTCAATATGCAGTTCTCCTTCGATGAGGCGCTGGTGCGTGCAACCTTCATGGTTGTTTCCATCGTTACCGGAACCGGCTATGCACTGGGTGATTTTTCGCAATGGGGGCCGCCCGTGGTCGGGATTGCCTTTTTGCTGATGTTTGTCGGTGGCTGCACTGGATCAACCACAGGCGGGATCAAGATCTTCCGCTTTCTCGTGTTCTTCGGAACCGTCCGGGCTCATTTGCGACGCATGGTTCGCCCGCACAGGATCATGTCGGAAGAATATGCCGGAACACGCCTGAAACCGGAATTGTCGTTCTCCGTTCTGGCCTTTCTGGTGGTCTATTTGGGATCTGTCGGCGTGATCACAGTGGCCTTGTCATTCTTTGACCTGGACCTTGTGACAGCGATATCAGCTGCCGCAACTTCGGTCGGCAATGTTGGGCCTGGTTTGGGTCCGATGATTGGCCCTGCCGGACATTTTGCACCACTTCCTGACGGTGCCAAGTGGTTGTTGTCGCTGGCAATGCTGGTCGGGCGTCTCGAACTCTTTACGGTTCTGGTGCTGCTCGATCCGGACTTCTGGTCCAAATAAATCTGATTTTGAAAATGTATTTCTGAGGATCGTGGCATGAAATTCTCCGCTCCACTGATCGGTGGCCGTCTCGTCAAACGCTACAAACGCTTTCTGGCGGATGTGATCCTAGATGATGGCGCTGAGGAAGTAACAGCCCATTGCGCCAATCCGGGTTCGATGCTGGGTTTGAAAGACCCCGGTTCGCGTGTCTGGTTATCACAATCCGACAATCCCAAACGCAAGCTGAAGTACTCCTGGGAGGTCATGGAAGCTGATGGGGCTTTGGTCGGTATCAATACGGCTCACCCAAACAAGCTTGTCGAAGAGGCTCTTGAAGAGGGTCGTATCGCCAATCTGGATGGATATGAAACACTTCGCCGTGAAGTGAAATATGGCAAGAATTCCCGGATCGACATTTTACTTGAAGGCAAGGACGGCGCGAAGACTTATGTCGAGGTGAAAAACGTTCACCTCATGCGCGAAGCTGGTCTTGCTGAATTTCCAGACAGCGTTACGGCCAGAGGCACCAAACATCTCGTCGAGCTTGGGGATATGGTTGCCGAGGGTCACAGGGCCGCAATGGTGTTTCTGGTGCAAAGACCAGACTGCACGCGATTGAACCTTGCCGCAGATATAGACCCCAATTACGCGACCGCTTTTGACGCTGCAAAGAAGGCCGGTGTGGAGGTTTACGCTATCGGTTGTGACGTCCGCCTGGATGGAATTGATGCCATTCGCCCGATCGAGATCTTAATCTAGGCTTTAGGCTTGCTGAACAACAATTGGCGAATCATCCGGCACTCTGTTGTAAAGGTCGATTACATCTTGGTGCAGCATGCGCACGCAGCCGGACGAAACCGCTTTGCCGATAGACCAGAATTCAGACGTTCCGTGCAGCCGGTAGAGGGTGTCTTTGCCGCCTTCGAAAATGTAAAGCGCGCGGGCCCCCTGTGGGTTTTCGAGACTTGGCGCCATACCTTTACGGAACTCTTCCAGCTCCGGCTGGCGGTCGATCATTTCGGAAGGCGGTGTCCAGGTCGGCCATGTTTTTTTGTAGGCAATCCGGGCGGGTCCGCCCCAGTCAAACCCAGCCCGGCCAATGCCGACGCCGTAGCGCATGGCTTTGCCGTATTTCATTGTCAGATAGAGATAACGGTTCGGCGTATCGACAATGATTGTCCCGGTTCGCTCAGCCGACGGGTAATCCACCAGGCGGCGATAATAAGCCGGGTCGATCTTGGTGAGGTCAACTGCTGGAATGGGAAACTGTTCTTCCGGCAATGCGCTAAACATACGGAGGTATTCCGGCGCAATGCGACGACCTGCTGAAACTGCACTGACCGGTTGTTGTCCGGTCCGCAGCGGTCGCACAACCGGATGCCAGTGCAGCAGCGGTAGAGGCGAGAAACAGGCGTCGGTTCAGCATGCAGAATTCCAGTCGAGCCGGTATCGGCAAAGGGTGTCACAAACAAATGACCGGCAGGACATTTCTGTCCAACCGGCCGCAAACAGCCTTATCAGCAAAAGTTCGACGGAAAAGTCGCTGTTTCATCACCTTGCAGTGATAGTCACACGTTCTTTTGTGAATTGAAGATGAAAGCAGCCCGGGCGATTAACCCGCTGTGTCTTTGGAAAGCGGCGGCTGGAACTGCCAACCCATATCCCAAGGGAAGTAAATCCATGTGTCCTGGGAGACTTCGGTGATGAATGTGTCGACCATCGGAACGCCAACTGGTTTTGCATAGACGGTTGCATAATGCGCCTTCGGCAGCATTTCGCGGACCACTTTCAGGGTTTTGCCGGTGTCAACCAGATCATCAATCACCAGAACACCGCTGCCTTCGCCGCCTTCCAGATCGATCAGCTTCGGATCAACCGGTTTGATGACTTCGAGCCGTCCCTGATTTTCATAGTCGTGATAGGATGCGATGCAAACGGTTTCGATCGTACGGATCCCGAGTTCACGGGCGACAATTCCGGCTGGAACCAGCCCACCACGTGTGATGCAGACAATTGCCTTCCATTCACCCAGGCTTGCAAGTCTCCATGCAAGAGCGCGCGAGTCGCGATGGAACATGTCCCAGGAAACCGGAAATGCTTTGTCTTGTGCGGGGTTTTCCATTTTTCGTCCTTCAGATCATCCAGAGATTTCTGCAACTGCCTGCGCAACTTCCTTGAGTGCAGCAGAAAGGATGGCTTGGTCCCTGGAACGGATCACAATCTGTGTGGTGAATTTTCCATCGGTGGCTTTCGGATAAGACCCGATGAGTGTTTGAGGGTGGGCATCTTGTATGGCGGCCAGGCGTTCTGCTATCCGGCTTTCCGGCATGTCGGCTGCAACAGTTTCAGAGAGCATTTTCTTGCCAGTTTTCAAACCCGGAGCAAGTGCATCCATCATGGCCTGCATGATGGCTGGCACACCGGCCATCACATGTACATTGTCGATCCGGAAGCCGGGGGCTTTCGAAACTTTGTTTTCAATAAGGTCAGCACCTTCCGGTATCCGGGCCATGCGTTGGCGAGCTGCCGTGAACTGGCCCGGCGCATAGTGCTGTTCCATGATGGCAACAGCACGTGGATCCAAATTGAGTGGTACGCCGAATGCTGCTGCGATGCTTTCTGCAGTAATATCGTCGTGGGTCGGCCCAATCCCACCTGACGTGAACACGTAAGTGTACTTTGCCCGCAACGCATTCACAGCATCGACAATCTCGGACTGAACATCCGGAACAATTCTAACTTCGGTCAGATCGATCCCAAGCGCCGTCAGATAGTCAGCCAGAAAGCCTATATTCTTGTCTTTGGTCCGGCCGGAGAGGATTTCGTCACCAATGACCAGAAATGCAGCTGTAACAATGTCGTCTGCAGTTCCAACAGTCATCCCGGTAACCCTCGTATAAAAGATGGAAACTGCCTTTATCGCAGCTTTTGGCCGGGCTCAAGCTCTAGCCGATATTTAATAATCCGGAGTCCAACCGTATATAGCATCGTAGCGTTCTGCGAGAGTCTTCGGTTTTGACATACGAAGAATCATATTTCTTGCAAGTGCGAGCGGACCCGAAAAATGGAACGTTCTTGCGTTTTGAGCCGCAACTCTCTGGATGTTGGCGACACGTGGTTTTCTGTGCCGTTCATATGCTCTGAGCGCTGCTGGAATGTTCTCGGTATCGCCCGGAAGATGCTGCGCAAGTATGACAGCATCTTCGATCGCCATTGCCGCTCCCTGAGCCATATAGGGAAGCATGGCATGAGCCGCATCGCCAAGCAGGGCGACATTGCCATGCGTCCACGGCCCAGACGCATCAACGCTGCATAATGCCCATTTGAGCCAGATATCAGGCACGGAAAGCAAGTTGCGGATTTCGGCTGGCCAGCTTCGAAACGCATGCAGAAGGGTCTCTTTATCAGCCGGTGTTGACCAGTTTTCGTCTTGCCAGGACTCAGTCGCCAGCGCGACGATGTTCAATTCCTTTCCGGCGCGGATAGGATAGTGAACCAAATGAGAGTCTTTATGAAACCAAAGACCTGAGTCGCTGCGGAATTTCTCGGGAACCTGTTCAATTGGAACTGTCGCCCTGTAGGCAACCTGTCCGCTGAAATGCGCATTTTGGTGATCCGCTACCAATTGCCGAGTGGCCGACCAGACACCGTCTGCACCGATCAATGCTTTGCAGTGCATATTGCCGGTCTCGTTTGCGTTTTGAAATACGCAGTTCAAGCCATCGTATTGGGTCGCTTTGATATCCAGTACGGCAGTGTTGAGGTGAAGGGTAATCCCGTCAGTCGCTCTGACCTTCTCGAGCAGAACGCGTTGGAGATCAGCCCGGTGAATGACCCAAAAAGGTTCGCCGTAGCGTTCCGCGACAAAAGACCCGAGCTCGACCCGTGCCAGTTGTTCAGCGTTTTGCCCAGACCAGATTCGCAGGCTGTTAGGAGCATAGGCAAACGGCTTCAGGTCATCCAGAACCCCAAGCGTTCTCAGTGCCAGGCACGCATTTGAAGACAGCTGGATACCGGCGCCTACTTCAGAGAGTTGGCGTACCTTGTCCATGACGACAACATCATGGCCTGCATCGCGAAGTGCAATAGCGGCCGCTAGTCCGCCAATTCCTGCACCTGCGATTACAATCGGAGAAGACGCTTCGCTGTCAGTGCTCATACACAAGCCTGTTTATCAAGCTGCGACTGGTGTCCAGCCGCAATCTGAAGGGGAAGATTCACGAGCACGCAATGTTGCATCAAATTTGTAGAGCGTGGAGCAATAGGGACAAACAACTTCACTTTCACGGCCCATATCCAGAAAGATATGTGGATGGTCAAAAGGAGGGTTTGCACCAATGCACATAAACTCACGGACGCCAATTGCGATTGAATCATGTCCGCTGGTGTTTTGAAAATGCGGGACAACCAGATCCGCCATGGTCAATTTCCTCGATTTATCGGGCGTGTACCCAAAGCCTATTTGCGGCGAACATACCTATTTGCGACGTCCTTGGGTAGAGGTATCTCGACGTGATCCACCGCCGCTGGCGGACAAATTGTTCGTCGAAGAGAGAATCCCACTTTGCCAATTCGAAACATTCCAACTAATGTAGGGACGTATGTGTCTACCGTTTACGTAAAGGTTATATTTGTTCATGCCTGTGTTTGAAGGAAATGGTGCCCAAATCGCCTATCTTGATGAGGGAGAAGGAGAGCCGATCCTCCTGATTCACGGATTTGCATCGAATAAAAAGGTGAACTGGATTAATCCTGGATGGGTTGACCTTTTCGTAAAGGAGGGGCGCAGGGTCATTGCTGTCGACAATCGCGGGCATGGTGATAGCCAGAAATTTCATGATCCGGAGGCCTATGGCGCGCCGGTCATGGCGGATGACGCAAAACAGCTTCTGGATTATCTTGATATCGAGCAGGTCGACGTCATGGGCTATTCCATGGGCGCGCGGATATCAGCGTTTGTGACGCTGAATTACCCGGAACGTGTGAAGCGCGCGATATTTAGTGGACTTGGATATGGCATGGTTGCCGGTGTCGGAGATCCGGAGCCGATTGCTGCCGCACTGGAAACAGAACGCCTCCAAGACATTTCTGATCGTACCGGCAGGGCATTTCGGGCATTTGCCGAGCAAACAAAGTCGGATCGTATGGCACTTGCTGCCTGCATGCGCTCATCTCGCCAAAAGATCAGCGAAGCGGATATCGCCCGGATAGAGCGTCCCGTACTGGTTGCGGTTGGAACCAAAGACGATATTGCCGGATCTCCACATCAGCTGGCTGAATTGATGCAGCACGCAGATGTTCTGGAGATTCCGGGGCGCGATCACATGGTCGCTGTCGGAGACAAGGTCCACAAACAGGGCGTTCTGGCCTTTTTGAACAACGTAGAAGTTTAATTGCGCAATTTGGTGCCTGGAGGAAGGTACCTGACTGCGAAGGAGGATGGATGAGCTCAAAGCGTGCTGAATTTCAGGGAGCTGAGAAGAACAGCCTGATCGCCGACCGATACGGCAGGGAAGGGCAACCTGTTATTCTGCTACATGGCGGCGGGCAAACACGTCATTCCTGGGATGCGGCTGCCGAGCGGATCGCAGCTCTCGGACATGTTGTCTACGCTATCGATCAACGGGGTCATGGTGAGAGCGAATGGGTTTCGTCCGGCAATTACGGGTTCCAGGAATTCGCAAAGGACCTCGTTGCCGTTACGCGGCAGATTTTCGCTCTCCATAGGGCCAAACCCGTTGTGGTTGGTGCGTCCCTGGGTGGATTTGCAGGCATGCTGGCCGAAGGAACTGAAAATCCGGGTGGGTTGGCAGCTTTGGTGCTCGTCGACATTACACCGCGGATCGATCTGGGAGGTGTTAGCAAAATCATCGGCTTCATGGGGGATCGTGTCGAAGAAGGTTTTGCCAACGTTGAAGAGGCATCAGATGCCATTGCCCGGTATCTACCAAATCGGGCGCGGCCTAAAGATCTTTCCGGTCTATCGAAAAATCTGCGGCTTCATGACGATGGACGTTTCCGCTGGCATTGGGATCCGGCCTTTCTGAAGACCCGGCAGAACCATGATCCAAAAACTGCAGAAGGCGTTCAGACCGGCATGCTTACAGCTGTCGAAAACCTGAAGCTTCCGGTACTGTTGGTGCGCGGTCGAAATTCGGAACTTGTATCGATGGAACATGTCAAAGAATTTCAGGACCGTGTTCCACACGCAAAATTCACGGATATTCAGGACGTCGGCCATATGGTGGCAGGTGACAAAAATGATGTTTTTGCGGAGGCTGTGGAGGAGTTTCTGGCTGACCTCAAAGCTGAATCACTAATTGTCTGATTCTTTTTTCTTTTGTGAAATCAGTTGGTTGTCGCTTCCTCTTGGTGTTTTGATTCAATCTGGTGCCGACCTCAGAAAATGATTCAAGTTCAGCGCGGAAATACTTGAAACGAGAGTCTAACGGCCTGTGAATGCAGGTGCTCGTTTTTCCAGAAATGCACGGCAGCCTTCGGCATAGTCCTGGCTGTCAACGCAAGTTCGTGCCCATGAACGAGCGTCCGACATGTCGATATCTGACGTGCCATCAGTGATCTGGTTGACTGCCTGTTTTGCGGCACGCAGAGAAAACGGAGCGTTTGTGCTTAATGCTTCGCAAAGGTCGCTCAGCCTGTCTGCAAACTGCGTCGTCTCATGAACCTCATCAATCAATCCCATTTGCAGCGCATCTTCAGCGGAGAACTGGTCAGCGGAAAAAAGCAGACGTTTGGCATTTGATGGCGATACGGCGGCAAGAAGGTCAGCCAAAGCGTCAGGCGGGTAAGCAAGGCCGAGCTTGGCGGCCGGAATTCCGAAGATGGCATCTCTAGACGAAATTCGAATGTCACAAGCGAGCGCAATTCCCAATCCGCCGCCGAGGCATGGACCTTCAATTGCAGCAATGACCGGAACTGGAAGTTCCTTCAGAGCTTTGAAAGCATCAACATTGATCTGATCGTATTCTGCAGCACCGTCGGGCGTTGCACGGACTGTCTTGAATTCCGAAATATCTGCCCCGGCACAAAAGGCTGAGCCGCCAGCTCCGCGAACAACGCAAACACGAATATTCTTGTTGTCATGCAATGGGGCGACCACGTCTGGTATACGTCTCCAGCTGTCCAGCGGCAGAGCATTCTTCCGGTCCGGATTGTTCAATATCAGTTCTGCAACAGTTCCTGAGATCACCAAGTCAGGATTATTGATGTTTGTGTCGGTGTGTTTCGAACTGGCTGACATTAGGTCCTCTAGCGTAAGGAATGGTCATCTGACGGTGCTGGGCAGTGGCGGGTTTCATTTCCTATAAACATGTTTGATATCTGATATCAGTAAGTTTTGTTTGGGAAAATCAGACGCAAGTCCTATCTTAAAGTCTCAAAGCAGATTGCTTGAGAAGGAGACGTTGATGTCCACCTCGATCCGCAAGTCCGAAACGGGCCGCGTGACAAAACATGATCCGGTCTGGCGGCAATTGCGTGATGAGGCGCAGGCGATGGTCGCGGCGGAACCGGCTCTGTCGTCATTCGTCTATGAGACTGTGCTCAATTATGATAGTTTGGAAGAAGCCGTTCTGCATCGGCTTGGTGACCGGCTGGGACGCGATATCGTCTCGGCATCGTTGATCCGTCAGACCTATCTTGAGGCCCTGGCCGACGAGCCGGAGCTGGCTGATATCTTCCGGGTCGATATCGTTGCGGTCTATGACCGCGATCCTGCCTGTTTCCGGTATCTCGAGCCAGTGCTCTATTTCAAGGGTTTTCATGGACTACAGACCCACCGACTTGCCAATTGGCTCTGGCGGAAGGGGCGCAAGGATTTCGCACTCTATTTGCAAAGTCGGGCTTCAGAAGTCTTCCAGATCGACATGCACCCGGCAGTTGCCGTTGGCCGCGGTATCTTCATAGACCACGGCACCGGGATTGTTGTCGGCGGGACCGCGGTCATCGAGGATGATGTTTCCATCTTGCAAGGCGTCACGCTCGGTGGAACCGGCAAAGTCGGTGGTGATCGCCATCCGAAGATCCGGCACGGTGTATTGATCGGAGCTGGTGCGAAGATACTCGGTAATCTGGAAATAGGGCACTGTTCTCGGATTGCGTCCGGGTCAGTGGTTCTGTCTGATGTTCCGGAGAACACGACGGTTGCCGGGGTGCCAGCGAAAATCGTGGGGAAGGCGGGGTGCTCTGAGCCTGCGCGCAGCATGAACCAGCTTCTAAACCAGGATTTGGCCGATATCGGATCGGAAATTGATCAGGAAAAAGGGGAAATCTGATCGAAAAGCTTTGGCATTTCTCCATCGTCTTGTAGGGTCCGGCCAAGAATAGTGTTCATGGCAATCGACAAGGAGAGAGCCAAGTGAATCCCGAAGAAATTCGTAAACTCGAAGCGTACCTTAAGCAAAAATTCGAGCTGTCGAGCCTTAAATTGCGTGCTCGCCCGAAAAAAGACGATTCCGCAGAAGTCTACATCGGCGACGAATTCATTGGTGTGATTTTCCGCGATGATGAAGATGACGATCTGAGCTGGAATTTCCAGATGGCAATTCTGGAGATCGATCTGGAAGACGTTTGACCTGGCTCAGTATCGTCGAACAGGAGGCGGCCATCAAGGTCGCCTTTTTTGTGCCTGAGCGCGTATAGGCTTTTAGCGACGCCGGAAATTCTCAATGAGCGCCATGATTGCCGGATCTAGGGTTTGCCATTGGGGCAGTAATTGGCGATCAAAACGGTATCTTAACTCCAGTCCATCTCCGAGTGGCAAAGCTCTATGGCAGACAGCCTCGGCCCACGCGCCCTTCTTTGAACAACGTGCTATGAAGCCGTTTTGCTGCATCGGATCGTAAACAATCTGATCCTGATCTGATGATGTGCTCGCAGACAGTTTCAGGATGTTTAGACCCGCAGGCCCTCTGAATTCACCACCGCGCGCTAACCTCCGGTAAAACGGATCCAGTTGTGCCCTAAGAGTTTCACGTCCCAGGTTGCTCTCAAGATCAGCCTCAATTACCTCAACTGAACTTGAATCTGATGCTCCGAAAATCTGATTCCCTGGCATCGCTAAATGAGGCCAGGTCATCGACAAACCAAGCTTTTGAAGTGTCTGGCCCTGATTGAGCACAGCCTGCCGCTGGTGTTCGGTCCGAATGTAGCCAAGGGGTATTTTGAAGTTGTGATTTCCAACGGCGATGGCGACTGTCTGTGATTGAGGAAACGCGTTGGGTGTTTGCCAGTGTCGATACCAATAGCTTCCTCGTTCGAAAAGGTAAGCGGTTGCCAACACAAAAAGTGTCACGACCAGCAACGTGAAGTGATGCGGTTTTGTTTTGATTGGTTCTGGCAGGGAGTACGGGATCACAGCTTTGACCCTGATCTTAAAACCGCATCAAACCGGCACAACATGTCTTGAATCGGGACGGCAGTCTCCGTTGGAGACCTATTGGTGTTCACGCAATTTGCCAAAAATTGCGGATTTCTGCGTATCTGCCAATTCGGCACGGAGATTGCTCTTGACCCTTTATGAATTCTTATTCACCTTCCGGGTGAAGAGGTTAACAAGAGGTTAATGAGTCCGATGTTCGACCTTCTTATCGTTGGATACATTGCGTGTGCGGGATTTGTCTCCGCAGGTCTATTAGGCAGTCTATATCAACTGGTTACCAGTCAGCCGCCTAAGTTCAATTTTGCGGGCGAGACAGTCGTCAGTTTCTTGACCGGCATTCTCATGTGCATCTTTGCAGGCCCGTTTATAATCATGCGCAATGCTATCCGCGGTCGGCGCATTGAGAACAGGCCACTGGGCTGGCTTGTTGCGTCCTCCACCATCGCCGGGATGTGGAGTATGTGTTCAGGTTTGATGGTCATGCATTTTGCGCTTGTTGTGACAGGATTTGCGTGAGGCCAGAATGACGACCTATTCACTTGATAATCGCCGTCCACAATTTCCTGCGACTGGAAAGTATTGGGTCGCACCCAACGCCACATTGATCGGCGACATTCACCTCGAAGACAATGCAAGCGTTTGGTTTGGTGCGGTGTTGCGTGGTGACAACGAGACCATAACCATCGGTGTCGGCTCAAATGTGCAAGATGGCTGCGTGTTTCATACGGATATGGGATATCCGCTGGTTGTTGGGTCTGATTGCACCATTGGCCACAATGCAATCCTCCATGGCTGCACCATCAAGGACAATTCTCTTGTTGGAATGGGAGCGACCATTCTGAATGGCGCGGTGATCGGTTCGAATTGCATTATCGGGGCAAATGCCCTCATTCCTGAAGGCAAGATTATACCAGACAATTCCCTGGTAGTCGGTGTTCCGGGAAAAATTGCCCGTACTCTCCCGGAGAGTGCGTCGGAGGACATCAGGAAATCTGCTGAAGGTTACGTGCGTAACTGGATGCGCTTCAAGGCCGGTTTGGCCGAAATCTAAATCATCTCTCTGCTACGGAAATGACAGGAACCGGCCTGCGGGGGGCGGGCCGGTTCCCTGGACCTGGTCGTGGTAGGGATGGGGAGGGTGGGGACGCGACCAGATCGTTCGAGCGGTCCTATAATCGGACCAATTCCCAATTCAGTTTGAAATACTGCTCACTGTCGTAACCCTCGTGTCCGCTATACCGGTCCACTTTACGAGTGAGCTGGTCGATTGACGTTTGATGTATCGGTAAGGTGTTGAGTACCAGGGCAAAACGGCTTCGATCTGGTTGTCGAGGATCATGTCACCATGATCGGTCCGAACGGTTAGGACGGCGTGACCCGAATTCTGGACGTCTTTTGCCACTGTGATCAATAGCGCACTTTTCGGCCAGCCGGCCTCCATCAGAACACGCTGTTTTTCAAGAACATATTCTTCGCAGTCACCATAGCCGTTCACCGGATAGGCCCAATGTTCGACTTTTCCGAACAGGTCATCGTCGGTCATTGGCCTGACGCGGTTGTTGATGTCTGAATTGACGGCAATGAGTTGCTGCCAAAGCTCTTCGGTCAGTTTGACGACCACGGGGTTATATTGCTCGCGAGAGCAGGCCCATGCATTGTCCTGACAGAACTGTTTATGACCGATAGGCGCTTTTACAGCCGTCTTCATGTCCATAAATCGACCCGGATCCGCAAATGCTGCTGAGGTCGATAGAAGTGCGAAGCTGGTAGCTGCTAAGAATGTTCCAAGTAAATTCATCGTAATGCCCTCCCCAAGGCTGGCGCTACGATGCAATTTTGCTTTTTATTTGGTGGAAAACTTCAAAGTAAAATCTGAATTTATATTTATTATTACTTTAGTTTATTTTGATGTTAATTGTAATATAACTTGAATCAATCTCGATGATATTTTGAATAAATTTTTATGGACCTCTTGTAAGTGTCTAATTTGGCGAGCACTTTTGAATTGTGGGTGCTGCGTGATGTGCTGCAAAGATGATCCGACGAGTTTTGGGGAACAAGGAGTTCCATTATCTGCATGAGTGAAATTGGCGAGATTTTTTTTTGGGGTAGGCCATCTTTTTTTCCGTCGGGGCATGTCTGGAGATGAAAAAAACGGAATTCTTCAGATGAGATGCGTACTCATGGACTCGTGACTTCCGCAGGAAAAGGACCTGTGTTGTTGCGCCAGTTTATGCAGGGAATCACAGAGCGTTTTGGCAAACAGCGAATTTGAACAAATCGCCAAGCCAGATCACAATTACAAAATTCGAAGGAAAAACGTATGGAACTGAAGCGCTTGTTTGGCGTCAGTTTTCTTCCGGAGACGTAATATGCTGCTCCAGAAGCTCGCGACTTTGGACCGGAGCGAAATCAACGGCAAATCCGCCTTCGATTTCACGAATGACGCGAGCATGCATTTTGCCGAGTGTAATTACATCGCCCATTTCGGGAATGATTTCCGAAGCGATCGCTGCGCCGGAAAGAGACACATCCATCAAGCGGCAGACGTGTTCTGATTTATCCGGCAAGATCATCTTCGTGATCGGGTTTTTAGGGACAAACCTGTCGTGGCGACGGTCTTCCGGCAAATCCAGTTCGTCTCTGTTTGCCAGCCAGGTCAATATATTTGCGATCTTGTCGCGTTTACGGATCGTGTTTCGCAATTCGACGGCAAACCCGCCATCGATCAGACGTGTAATTCTGCCTTCAACACGGCTGAGATGATCCAGATAGGCAACTATTCTTTCGCCAACACGGCCGGAAACTGGCGTTATCATAGCCAATCCACCAGGGGACATGTCGATCACCTGACATGGGTATTCCCGCCGGTCTTCCAACATAAACCGGCCCAAAATATTGACTTGAACCCGTTGATGTCGCCGACGGTCAGTGACCTGAAGCGATTTGCTTCCTTCTGGTGCTGTTGCCAATCCGGCGCTCATGCCTGTTTTGTCCAAAACCGTGCGCAAACCGCACTACCCCCGGGCGTGACGAGAATCCTGAAATTCTCTTAAGCACCTTAAGGAACTGAGGTTAATGATGTGTAAGAGTGTAGCCTACACATCCATCAGTTTAGGGCTTTCCACCAGAATAAACAGTCAAGTGGCCAACTTTTCTTTCTGCACCCAGCGGTAGCGGTGGCGTCGGCATTGCCATTCCCTCTGCCGTAAAGCGAGGCAAGATCGGGTTCAGCTTGTTCTGATTGTCGATGAAATATGGTCTTTCATCCGGCCAGACAAGGCGCAGGCTGCTGATGGACTGGTTCAAAATGGGATGTAGGCCAACCCAGTAAGGCTTGTCCATGGGAGTGCAGCTGCCCAGGATCCTGATACGTCCTTCGCCCGGCACGTTCAGGGGAACCAGCAGCATTTCCATCTGCAAAATCTGGCCATGTTCAGTGTGGCCATTGATGCCGATGACGGCCGCGGCTGCATCGTCCTTGATGGCGACGATGAGGCTTTCAAGAGCTTCCCGGTCCTTGACACTCCAGCCGCGCAGGAAGTCACGTCCCTTCAATTCCCGGCAATGAGCGGAACAAAGTCTGGTACCGGCAAGCCGGTAGCGAACATCTTTTGTGCTGTTTGTTTCCAGAATGAATGTATCACCCAAGAGGCCGCGAATATCACCCGGGTCAATTTCGCTCCGGTTCGGAGCCGGACGGTTACCGCGCAAGGAATCCCAGTAGGAATAAAGTGTTTGAGTTACACCATGTTTCATCTGTTCTCGCCTCTTTCCCATTTTAGTCCGCTGTTCCGTCTCAAGACACTGTCTGTTCCAAAACGGGACATATGTTTATGTGTCGGTTTGTTTGGGCTGTACTAAGCAGGGGGCGTGCCAAGTGATTGAAACAAGGACAAAAAGAGCGAGTAGCATTTTGTTAAGGTTAATCAGAGGTAAAGCTTGTACCGACGGAAAGTAGCTGGCAGCTTAAGACTACATTGAGGCACATACGGGTGGGAGGAACCTGTTACTGCTGACAAGAGCACTGGCCTTCGGAACTAGCCAACAAAGAGCTGCCGGGGCGAAAAAAAGTGCCATTTCATAGCATCTTGGAATTAGGCGCGTGGGGACGCGACCGTTCGAGGGGGGCTTTACAAGGCGCTGGTTATCCGACGGGTAACTGGCGTTTTGTTTGTTTAGCTCTGGTTTGGCCTGAGCGGCTGTCGTTCACCATAGGATCAAAAGCGAGCAATCGTTGGTGTGACTGGTACTTGTTTTGTTGTGGATGCGGTCTACAAGATTAGACAGTTGAAAGCAGAGGCCCATGAACGTTTATCAATTTGACAAAGAGCGCGACCGGCGCGAACAGGAAAAGAAACTGAAAGAACAGCAAAAGCCGTCCGAACCGCCGGTATTCAATTTGCCGAATATCATTGTCTGGCTTGGTGCTGGTTTGATTGCTATCCACTTGGTCAGAACGTTCCTGCTGCCCACCAGCTACGATAATCTTATCGTTTATTTTCTGGGTTTTTGGCCAATTAAATACACGGCCTTGAGCAGCCTTTCAGCGATTGATATGGCATCCAGCCTGTGGGCGTTCGTCAGCTACAGTTTTTTGCATGGCGGTGCCATGCACCTCACGTTCAATCTTCTCTGGATGGCTATTTTTGGTAGTGCAGTGGCTCGCCGGTTTGGCATTGGTCGTTTTCTCGTGTTTTCCGCGCTGTGCTCAGTCGGCGGCGCGTTTGCCCATCTGGCAACACATTGGGGCGAGGGCGCACCGATGATCGGCGCATCAGCTGCTATTTCCGGACAGATGGCCGCAGCAATCAGGTTCATTTTCGAACTGGGAGGCCCACTTGGAGCATTCCGGAGGACCGATCAGGGAGCCTATTATGTTCCTGCGCAGCCACTGGCTGAATGCTTTCGCAATCAGCAGGTCCTTGTGTTTGTCGGTGTCTGGTTTGGTCTGAACCTGTTGTTCGGACTGATGGGCGGGGGTGCAGAAGCAAGCATCGCCTGGCAAGCTCATATTGGCGGGTTTGTCGCCGGTTTGGCATTGTTCCCGTTCCTAGATCCGGTACCACAGCGGAATAATTAGAGCTCGCCTCTGTCAACGCTTTGCGAGGACGTGTTTTTTTGCCATGATGCGTCCAGGCCGTATGTCACGGATTCCTGATGCCTTGGGAGGTGAGTTTAGATGACCGTTGCCGCGATCTTGAAGGGAAAAGGCCATGAGACAATCACTGCACGAAACGACGCTTTGCTGAATGACATTTGCGAAACTCTGGCAAAGAAGAAGATTGGTGCTGTGGTCGTTTGCGATGGAAACAATAGCATTGAAGGTATTGTATCCGAGCGTGACGTCGTCCGCGTAATCGGGACACAAGGCGTGTCGGCTCTGCAACTTCCCGTGTCCAACGTAATGACGAAAGAAGTCATTACCTGTCTGGAAGAAAACAGCGTCAATGAAGTCATGGCAAAAATGACTCAGGGCCGCTTTCGGCACATGCCAGTTGTCAAAGATGGCAAGTTGACCGGTGTTATCTCCATTGGAGACGTCGTGAAGCACAAGATTGCGCAGGTTGAGCTCGAGGCCGAGCAGATGCGCAACTACATCTCCATGACCTGACGAAAAAGGCTGGCCCCAGAAGTGGCCAGCCTCATTTCATAGTTCAAGTTTCCGTTTCTAGTTTGCAACTGTTTGTCGTTCAGCCAGAAACGCAGTGGCTTTTTCAATTACGTTATCTGTACCGCCGTCACGCCAGCTTGTCTGAGACATGTCTGGCAGTTGGTGCGCAATGCCCTTGTGGCAATCGATACAGGTTTTCTCACCCGAGAATAGAAAGCGCTCGTGCGCTTCCGAGGCTCGTGGGCTCTGGCGCGTGATGTCCATTGATTCCGCAGAGTGGCAATTGCGGCATTCCAGGGAATTGTTGGCCTTAAACCGCGCCCATTCATGCTGTGCCAGCTCAAGACGCTTTTCCAGGAACTTCTCGCGCGTACTGATAGTGCCGAAAATCTTGCCCCAGACTTCCTTGGAAGCCTGCATCTTGCGCGCGATCTTGTCTGTCCAGTTATGAGGGACATGACAATCGGAACAAGTTGCACGGACGCCCGAGCGGTTGGAGTAGTGAATGGTCGTCTTCAATTCAGCAAACACATTGTCCTGCATCTCATGACAACCGGTACAGAAGGTTTCTGTATTGGTCAGTTCCATCGCAGTGTTGAAAGCACCCCAGAACAGGATGCCCATGATGAAGCCGCCAATGGTTAGAAACCCGAGGCTGTAGTGAACCGCAGGGCGACTGACCGTTGCCCAGAGCCTTTTGAGGAAGGCCTTCATTATTTGGCCTCCTCTTTGGCTTTGACATAATCAATCACGGCATCCACGTCGACAAATTCATTTTCGACCAGTGGACGGGCATCGGTCTGCACCACATGGCACTGATTGCAGAAGTACCGACGGGGGGTGACTGAGGCCAGAAACTGGTTGTCCCGGTTCATGAAGTGGGTGATCGAGACCATTGGTGCCTGGCTTTCCCCGATTGCAGCACGTGCGTGACAGGACAGGCATTTGTTGGCGTTCTTGTCGATCTGATAATTGTCGATCTTGTGCGGTATGAGTGGTGGCTGTTCCGGATAATTCCGGACTTGACGGAGATCTGAATTGACTACTTTCGGCATGGGGGCCGCAGCCCCGTTTTCAGCCAAAGGCGTTGTTTGTCGCAAGGTTGTTATATTGTCCTGAGCGAAGGCGAAAGTCGCCATCAGACCGATGAGGACAGCAATGGAAAGAGCTAAGCGTTTCATGGCACACCTCACACAGCTTCAATGCGCACAGCGCATTTTTTGAAGTCGGTCTGTTTGGACAGCGGATCGGTCGCGTCAAGCGTGACCTTGTTGATCAACTGACGCGCATCGAACCAGGGAACGAAGATAAGCCCCTTGGGCGGTTTGTTCCGACCGCGTGTTTCAACCCGGGTGACGATTTCGCCGCGTCGGGATTGGACCCTAACTTCCGTTCCGCGACGGAAACCCAGCGATTCCGCATCATCTGGATGCATGTAACAAAGCGCATCCGGAACAGCTTTGTAGAGTTCTGGAACCCTCTGGGTCATAGATCCGGAATGCCAGTGCTCCAGAACGCGGCCTGTTGAGAGCCAGAACGGATATTCGTCATCCGGGCTTTCTGCGGGCGGCTCATAGGGGAGGGCGAAGATAATCGCCTTGCCGTCCGGCTTGCCGTAGAACTCGAAGTCTGCACCATCTTTCACATAAGGATCGTGTTCGCCGCTGAAGCGCCAACGGGTTTCCTTGCCGTCGACCACAGGCCAGCGAAGTCCGCGAACCTTGTGATAGGTGTCGAAGTCAGCAAGGTCATGTGCGTGGCCGCGCCCGAATTCAGCATACTCCTCGAACAGGCCTTTTTGAATGTAGAAACCAAAGTCTTCGGCTTCGTGGTTGTCATAACCGTCTTCGATCTCATCGTTCGAATAGGCATTGACCTGGCCGTTGGCAAAGAGGACATCAAAGAGCGTTTTGCCTTTGTAATCCGGATTGGCGTCGAGAAGTTCCGCCGGCCAGACCTCGTCTGTGGTGAAGCGCTTGGAAAATTCCACCAGCTGCCACATATCTGACTTGGATTCGCCTGGGGCATCGACCATCTGGTGCCAGAACTGTGTTCGGCGCTCTGCGTTGCCGTAAGCGCCTTCTTTTTCCACCCACATGGCTGTTGGAAGGATCAGGTCAGCCGCTTCCGCAGTTACAGTCGGGTAGGCGTCTGAGACAACAATGAAGTTGTCCGGATTGCGATATCCGGGCAGGCCTTCCTGCATCATGTTCGGGGCGGCCTGCATGTTGTTGTTGACCTGCACCCAGTAGCAGTTGATGTCACCATCCTTGAGTTGGCGGTTTTGAAGAACCGCATGGGCACCGACCCATTCCGGCACAGTGCCGTCCGGAAGCTTCCAGATCTTTTCAGCAATCGCCCGGTGTTCCGGTTTCGCGACCAAAAGATCTGCCGGGAGACGGTGAGCAAATGTGCCAACTTCACGCGCTGTGCCACACGCTGAAGGCTGACCGGTCAAGGAGAACGGTGAGTTGCCAGGCTGGGAGATTTTGCCTGTGAGCAAGTGGATATTGTAGATCATGTTGTTCATCCAGACACCGCGTGTGTGCTGGTTGACTCCCATGGTCCACAAGGACATGACCTTGGTATCCGGATCAGCATACAGCTCTGCAATTTTCAGTAGCTGCTCTTTGGAAACGCCGGATTTCTCAGCCGTATACTCCAGAGTGTATGGGGCTACGAACTCTGCAAACTCTTCGAGGCTGAATTCTTCCGACGCACCTGAGTTCGGATTGGCAGCTGCCTGCTGCAGCGGATCTTCATCGCGCAGGCCATAACCTATATCTTGTGCGCCTTTGCGGAAGTTCACGTGCTTGGACACGAAGTCCTGATTGACCGCACCGGACTGAATGATGTGGTTCGCAATGTAGTTGGCAATGATCAGGTCAGTCTGCGGTTCGAACACACCTGGAATGTCTGCCAGATCAAAGCTGCGATGTTCAAAGGTCGACAACACGGCGACTTTGACATGCGGATGGCTGAGGCGACGATCTGCAATACGGGTCCACAGGATCGGGTGCATTTCTGCCATGTTCGAGCCCCAGAGCACAAAGGCGTCGGCATGCTCGAAATCGTCATAACAGCCCATCGGTTCATCAATGCCGAATGTGCGAATAAAGCCGACCACAGCCGAGGCCATACAATGGCGGGCATTGGGATCAATGTTGTTGGAGCGGAAACCGGCTTTCATCAGCTTTGAAGCCGCATAGCCTTCCCATACCGTCCACTGGCCTGAGCCGAACATTCCAATCGCTTTCGGACCTTTAGCCTTGAGCGTAGTTTTCCATTTTTCGGCCATGGTATCGAAGGCTTCATCCCAGCTGATAGGAGTGAACTCTCCGTTCTTGTCATATTTCCCATCCGTCTTGCGCAGCATTGGCTGTGTCAAACGGTCCTGGCCGTACATGATTTTTGACAGGAAATAGCCTTTGACGCAGTTCAGGCCGCGATTGACCTCGGATTCTGCATCGCCGTGGGTCGCTACGACACGCCCCGCTTTGGTGGCCACCATGATTGAGCAACCAGTACCACAGAAGCGGCAGGCGGCCTTTGACCACTTCAAATCAGTCAATTTGGCATCGGTCACAAGGTTCTGGGCGCTTGCAGGGACCGCTACTCCCGCAGCGGCAGCTGCTGCAGCAACAGCCTGGGCCTTGATTACGTCGCGTCTGTTAATTCCACTCATGGGATGCCTCCTCAGGTGCCGGTACAGGCTGGTTGTTCCGGTTCATCCATCTGGTGATAAACTAGGGATGCACTCACCACACCGGTGAGCAATTGAATGTCTGTCAGTGCCTGGACAATGTTGGATTCGCTTATTGTCTCGAGAGTAACGATGATCCGGCCTTCATCATCACTGTGGGCGATCTCTAGGCCATCAAATTCGAGCAGACCGGTTTCAATGGTTTTCCGGTTTTCCGGGATTACCTGAATCAGCAAGCTGGCGATGTGAACCGGTCCGGTCATGCAACTTCCTTTTGTTCGGATAGATCCGTGAGAGCGATGGCATTCTCGGGGCAGACCGACAGGCAAGCAGCGCAGCCTGTGCAGGTCTCTGTGTGTATTTTCAGTTGGCCGAACGGGCGTTTTTCCAGATCAATCTTGATGGCTGATACGGGGCAATTGTCGCGACATAGCTGACAACTTATGCCTTTGACTTGTAAACATCCTGGTTCGATTTCGGCCTTTAGACCCCATGGAGGTAATAGCGAGAGGTCGAAAACATTTTCCTGACAGGCATAGGCACACTTCATACAGAAGGTGCATTCCTTGTCGTTAAAGTCGACCAATGGTTTTCCATTGTGGCCCTTGCGGAGAATTGTTTCTGGACAAGCGGTCACGCAATCACCGCAACTTGTGCAGTTATTCGAAATACCGGTATCGGTCGCCCATGGCGGCCGAATTACAATTGTTTCCGGTTTGTCTGGCAGTTTAAGAAATGCCCTGCGGCTTGCCGAAAACTCGCTTTTTTGGGACATCATTCAGCCGACCGGAGGCCCGAAAACTATTTGCGACATCCAGACGATGAAGCCGTAGCCACCGACAATTGCGACCGAAAGCGCCGGTCCCAAAACAACCGCAAGCAGGATGAACGCAATCCGTTCATCCTGCTTGGTTTGTGTACCATCTTCCGCCATGTTCCCTCCTTTGGCTACGGATGGTTGATCAGGTAAACGGCCGCGTCCGTCGCGATTACCTGACGTGAGCTTAGGCTATGGGTGGGGTAATACGTATAAGTATGACTACGTATTATGAGAAGAAAATCTGTTTGAATTATTGCAGTTAGGTACTTTGGTCATCGGTGCCATTTACATTTCCGGAATGGTCTGCTGCTGGAAAGTCAGGACTTGCCGTAGATTTCTGAGGGGTCGTAGACGCGTTCGGCTTCGACGCGCTCCAATTTGACAGCACCACTGCCCCCGGTGCCGACCTTGCGGAAAAAGCACGACCGATACCCAACGTGGCAGGTGGCTCCGTTTCCTTCGACCAGGACTTTCAGAACCAGTGCATCCTGGTCGCAGTCCGTGAGAATTTCCTGGATCTTTTGAATTTGCCCGGAAGTCTCGCCTTTTTTCCAGAAACTCTGACGTGAACGGCTCCAGTACCAGGCTTCACCTGTCTCAATGGTGCGTTTCAGGGCTTCCTCGTTCATATAGCCGACCATTAAAACTTCAGAGCTGTGTGCATCGGTAACAACTGCCACGATCAATCCGTCACTATCGAATTTGGGCATCAAAAGATCACCCGTTTCGACAGTTTTTTTGTCGAGTCGTTCTAAGAGGATTGGAGAGGTCATTTGGAACGAAGCCCTTGCTTTAGAAAATTCTAGCAAGGGCCTTGTGCTACTAGAGACCCTTGCCGCGTACCAGAGACATGAATTTGGCTTGTTCAGCCGCATCGTCCTGGAATACGCCGGTAAACTGAGTGGTGATCGTAGAGACCCCCGGTTTTTGCACGCCGCGCATTGTCATACACTGATGTTCGGCTTCGAGCATGACTGCAAGACCACGTGGAGCGAGCGCATCGTCAATGGCCGAAGCGATCTGTGCAGTCAAGTTTTCCTGTGTCTGCAAGCGTTTGGCATAGATATCAACAACGCGCGCCAGTTTCGACAGTCCAACCACGCCATCGGCTGGGTAATAGGCGACATGAGCTTCACCGATGAACGGCAACATGTGGTGCTCGCAATGCGAATGGAACGGAATACCTCGAACAACAACAATGTCCTGATAGCCGCCGACATCTTCGAATGTGCGTTTCAGATGTTCGGTGGCATCTTCAAAATATCCCGCGTAAAGCTGCGTTAGCGCTTTTACGACCCGTTTTGGTGTTTCGACCAGACCTTCACGATCAGGATCGTCGCCGGTCCAGGCTAAAAGCGTGCGAACAGCTGCTTCTGCTTCTTCGCGGCTCGGGCGATGCAGTTGATCTGGAGTTTTGCGCTCGAATGTTTTTTCGACCGGCTTGAGGACAGCGTCCATTGGGATCCTCGCAATTTTACCCTTGTCACTCGTCATACGGCGCTCGCACTTGCACAGATCAGAAATCCTCTGCCATTAAGGCGGGGAGGTGTATCATAACCCGAGCAAAAAGCGAACGCACAGTTTCTGAGAGGGTTTAGCCAGTATCAAGCGCCATTTTGACGTGATTGAATCCTAACTGCGTCCACTCTGCCCCTTGCGAATTTGCTGCGGCGTCTGATCTATATATAAGAATGGTGCGTGTCGGCAATGAGGCACGTGATCACCGGCTTTCACGAAGAGGCGAGAATGCTTGATGACATCTACAACGCCAAGATACTGGAATTCGCTGGAAACATTCCGCGGATAGGTCGTCTTGAGCATCCGGATGCAACTGCCAAAGCGCACTCCAAGCTGTGCGGCTCGACAGTTGTTGTCGATTTGTGCGTGAAAGATGGTGTGGTGACTAATTTTGCTCATGACGTGAAAGCTTGCGCATTAGGGCAGGCATCTGCCTCCATAATGGCGCAACATGTTGTTGGTGCGAATGCAGATGAATTGCACGGTGTCCAGAAAACCATGCGCGCGATGCTGAAAGAAGGCGGTGATCCACCGGAAGGTCGATTTGAAGACCTGAAATTCCTGAAGCCCGTCAGAGAATACAAGGCCCGGCATGCGTCGACTTTGTTGACATTTGATGCTGTCGTCGATGCGCTGGAACAAATAGAAGCCAGAGACAGCGGTGCGTTGTCTACGGCTGATGTAGCCTTGGCGGAGTAGCTGCTGAGTGCCAATGTAGTCATGTGTCCGACACCAGAATCAGAAAACATGAATTCCAATCATGTCTCGCTGGCCGGGCGAGCGGCTATCGGTTTGATCTGGATTTACCGGCATTCGCTGTCGCTCTTCATGGGGCGGGGGTGCCGGTACGCGCCGACATGCTCGGACTATACGGAACAGGCGATCCGGGAATTCGGCTTTTGGGCTGGCGGCTGGATTGGCCTTTCACGAATACTTCGATGTAATCCTTTGGGGGCATCCGGGTATGACCCGATACCGGATTCTTTGCCCAAAGGATCCCATTGGTATGCGCCCTGGCGATATGGCCGGTGGTCCGGAGCACACATTCCGGCAGAACAACGGCTGGATGAATAAGTAGGCTAAGCCTTAATTCTTGTTAAGAATTGGTTGATCTTCCTCTGGGGCAGTGCAACTCTTCGGTCTCTAATGAGGATGCCGAGGGATGGGAATGGAAACGCGTGACTTTCATTTTATTATGATCAAGCCCACCCATTACGATGATAATGGGTATCCAATTCAATGGCTTAGATCTGCTATCCCCTCAAATACACTTGCCAGTCTCAATGGTCTTGCGGAAGCAGCTCGCGAAAGAAATGCACTCGGATCCGACGTTCGCATTCATCTGCACACTTATGACGAGACCAACAAACGGATCCGTCCGGAGAAAATCGCAAGCGAAATCCGGAGACGGGGCGGCAAAGCGCTGATTGCGTTGGTTGGTGTTCAATCCAATCAGTTTCCTCGTGCCACGGATCTTGCTCGAAAATTTATTGCCGAAGGACTGCAGACTGCAGTTGGCGGTTTTCATGTTTCGGGCTGCATCTCAATGCTGGATGAAATGCCGGACGAGATGGTTCAATTGCAAAAGGAAGGCGTCTGCTATTTTGCTGGTGAAGCCGAGGACCGGCGGCTTGATCAGGTGTTCCGCGATGCCTGGGACGATGATCTGAAACCGCTTTACAATTTCATGACTGCCTTGCCCTCGCTAGAGGGGGAACCGACACCGATCCTGCCAACAAAACATATCCAGTTCACAGCCGGGTCGCATTCGAGTTTCGATCTGGGCCGCGGGTGTCCGTACCAATGTTCCTTTTGCACGATTATCAATGTGCAGGGGCGAAAAAGCAGGTTCCGTTCTGCCGACGATCTGGAGCAGATCATTCGGGACAATCATGCCCAGGGGATTGATCGCTTTTTTATTACAGACGACAATTTCGCCCGAAATCGCGAGTGGGAACCGCTGTTTGACCGGCTCATCATGCTGCGGGAAAAAGAAAAATTCGACATCAAGTTCATCATCCAGGTCGATACGCTCTGTCACAAGATCAAGAACTTCATCGAAAAAGCTACCCGTGCTGGTGTGAACCGCGTGTTCATTGGCCTTGAGAACATCAATCCGGACAATCTTCTGGCCGCAAAGAAGCGCCAGAACAAGATCACCGAGTATCGCGAGATGTTGCAGAAGTGGCGTAATCATGGCGCCACGACATATGCCGGCTACATAATCGGTTTCCCAGGCGACACCAAAGAATCCGTCTTGCGTGATATCGAGATTATCAAGAAGGAATTACCACTCGATTTGTTGGAGTTCTTCTACCTGACGCCGCTTCCAGGTTCCGAGGATCATAAAGTCCTCCTGTCAAAGGGAAGCTGGATGGATCCGGACCTGAACAAATATGACCTCAATCACCGGGTCTCCCGTCACCCGAAAATGAGTGATCAGGAGTGGGAAGAAGCCTACAACGAGGCTTGGGCAAACTATTATTCCGATGAGCATGTCGAAACTGTCTTGCGGAGGGCTGCGTCCAACAGGAAGGGCCGTCCGGGCAACAAGCTGTTTCTGATGATGTGGTTCAAGCTTATGGTCCAATATGAAGGCATTCACCCTCTGGAGGGGGGATACTTTCGCTTGAAATTTCGAAAGGACCGCAGAAGCGAGCTGCCGATTGAAAATCCTTTGGTCTTTTACCCGCGATACGGCTGGGAGATTGTCAGCAAGCATCTTGCTGCTGTTGCCACTATTTGGCGGGCTTACAAGATCTACAAGAAGGTCAAGAGGTCGCCGGATCGTCGAACCTATTCTGATCTAGCAATCGCGCCGATGGACGAGACGTCTGAGGATGATCTTGCGATGATCAAGGAAACCCGCGGTGGCAAGGAAGCTGTCGCAAAAACCGAGCGCGATGCATCTATCGTCAAAACCGCTAAAGAGCGTGCTGTTGCATCCTGACAGAAATGGATAGACCGGTATATTGAAGGCCAGTTCTGCTTGGTTCTGGCCAATGCTCATGACCGTCAGGAGACGTCCAACAGCGTCAAAATGTCTTGAAAACAATATTCTGAATCTTTTTGTTACGAACTATAAATTTCAACAAACTAGAATTCCATGATGCGGTGGCTTTGATCCATTGTTGAAAATGACGGCCTTGTTTTCGGGTCTCGTTGCATTGCTTTAAAACTTGCGGAGTGGTCAGCAAATGAACGCCTGTGCGCGCCTGGTAATATTCGCCTGCCTCACGGCGGTTCCTCTTGTGCCGACGGCGTCTATCGCGAAAACTGAATGCCCGGTTATGAATGTCGCCGCTGCTGAAATCCCACACTTTATTGAAACTGCTCAAAAGGGCGAGTTCATAGAACTAATCCGTTCCGCTGCAAAACGAGCCGATCTGGAACTGAATATTCAATTGTTTCCCAAAAAGAGAGCCTTGAGCCTGTTTTTGAATGGAAAAATTGATGCCCTCGTTCCCCATTCAAGTGCCGGTAAAGACCTGCCGTCTTACAAATCCATGCCTATCCTGACCAAACGGGATTTCGTATTTGTACGACGTGGAACGCCTATTCCGACTTCAGTTGAGGAACTCGAAGGGTTGCGCATCGGGTTAACGACACAATATGCCTATCCTAAAGCTTTGACATCAAATACAAAAATTGAATTCAGCCGTGCACCCAATTCCGATCTGGCGAATATCAAAATGTTGTCTTTAGGGCGATTTGACGGGTCAATCATTGAAGAACGCTCCGGTTTGCAAGCCATATCTGCGGCTGGCGTCACCGATATCGTTTATGACAAAAGTCGACCGATCAATGAGCTACTTGTCTGGATTATGTTCAGCAAAACAGAGTGCGGTCTGTATTATCGGGAAAAGATCAATTCTGAATTCCTGGCGATGAAAACAGATGGTGAATGGAATTCGATCAAGGGTATTTCCCAGTCGGACGGGTAGAATTCAATTGTCCAGAGACTTTATTGTTTTTTCCGGTTGTGGACTCCCGCGCACTGCCTCGCGTATCTTTTGATCCAGTCTTGTTATCAGATGACTGTGTTTTCGGTTCAGATAGTGGAAAAGCTGAATAGTCTCGAGGGGCTTTCGAGAAATGGCAGATTTCGCCGTTGAGATTCTGTACCGGCCAATTTCCCGGGTCGGCAAGACAAGGTAATCAATCCTCCCGTTGCTAAGCATAGAATGCAATGCATCAACCGATTGCACCGCCAAACCAGAATTTATCTCTTTCGCACGCGCATGCAGGATTTTCAGACCTAATGGGTACCCGAAGTTTTCGCCTCTCAAGTCTTCCCAAGACTCTATCGCGCTATTTTCAGGTTTAGCGGCAACGACCCAGAAAGACGTTTCCAAAATGGGTGTAGGAATACGCACGAGATTGGGAAAGTTAGCTTCGACAATGGGAACCCGAATTAACTCAGCATCATATTCCCCGGAATTGACCAAAATTATGCTTCGTTGAGAGGGAAAACGATGAAACGTTGCCGAAATACCAAGCGCTGAATAATCCGGGTTTAGTATGGATATGGCTTTGTCAGCTTCCGCAATATTGAAATATGCAACCCTGATCCGATCCAAGTCTGCATTTGCTATGGTCGGAATATGTATGAGAAAAGTGCAAAAGAGCAGGCGAAGCCAAGTTTTGAGCCAGTTATCTCTTATGTGCAATCTCACGGACAAATCTTTCTTTCACCGCCTGCCGGATTTTTCTATCGTTGCGTCAATTTGCCAGTTTGCCGAAAGAAATCGGTGTTTTGCTCAATTGCACGCTAATACGCAATGGAAATCAGGTAACGGTGGCTAACACTCCAATACTTGAGGCAAGTCGACGGAGTTAGGACATTTTATTTTGATTCAGTATGCCTTTAACCCAAATGGGTTGCCGTTTCGCCCGGAATCCCCTATCAGCTGGCTCATTCACTGACACTATGAAGCTTACCTGCCTCGTCTGCAGGAGTGAGCAGGAGACATGTAATGATACAACTGACCTTTCCCGACAATTCCGTTCGCGAATATGAAGCTGGCACTTCCGGTTTGGATGTAGCCGCTGGTATTTCCAAGTCATTGGCCAAAAAAGCCGTTGCGATGACACTGGATGGCGAACTCAGAGACCTTTCTGACCCGATTGATGCAAATGCGCAGATCGAGATTGTCACCCGTGATGATCCGCGCGCGCTGGAATTGATCCGCCATGACGCAGCGCATGTCATGGCAGAAGCGGTCCAGGAATTGTGGCCGGGAACGCAGGTCACCATCGGGCCGGTGATCGAAAACGGATTTTACTACGACTTCAAACGTGTCCATCCGGAAGGTTCTCCGGATGCCGGAGCTGACTGGCCGTTTAATCCGGAAGAGCTTCCAGTCATTGAGAAAAAGATGCGTGAAATCATTTCGCGCGGAGCTCAGTTCACCAAGGAAGTCTGGTCTCGCGACGAAGCCAAGGCCTATTTCGCCGCCAAGGGTGAAGATTACAAAGTCGAGCTCATTGATGCGATTCCTGAAGATCAGGAACTTAAGATCTACAAACAGGGTGAGTGGCTGGATCTCTGCCGTGGACCGCATATGGCGTCCACGAAACAGATTGGCGATGCCTTCAAACTGATGAAGGTGGCTGGTGCTTACTGGCGCGGCGACAGCAACAATGAAATGCTGACCCGCATTTACGCGACTGCCTGGCATACAGAGAAGGATCTCAAGGGATACCTTCACATGCTGGAAGAGGCGGAAAAGCGCGATCACCGCAAACTCGGCCGGGAAATGGACCTGTTCCACTTCCAGGAAGAGGGACCGGGCGTTGTTTTCTGGCATCCGAAGGGTTGGGACATTTTCCAGAATCTGATTGCTTACAAGCGCCGCGTGCTCAAGGAAGACTACAAGGAAGTGAACGCGCCTCAGGTTCTGCACACCTCGCTTTGGGAAACGTCAGGTCACTGGGGTTGGTACAAGGAGAATATGTTCTCCGTTCAATGTGCTGATACGGAAGCGGAAGACGACCGTGTTTTTGCCCTCAAGCCGATGAACTGCCCGGGCCACGTTCAGATTTTCAAGCACGGACTGAAAAGCTATCGCGATTTGCCGTTGCGTCTTTCAGAGTTCGGCGTTGTTCACCGCTATGAACCGTCGGGGGCTCTGCACGGCTTGATGCGCGTGCGCGGTTTTACCCAGGACGATGCGCATGTGTTCTGCACAGAAGAGCAGATGGCGGATGAGTGCCTCAAGATCAATGATCTGATCCTGTCGGTTTACAAAGACTTCGGCTTTGACGAGATCGTGGTCAAGCTGTCGACCCGTCCTGAAAAGAGGGTCGGTTCGGATGAGGTTTGGGATCATGCTGAAGGTGTGATGACCAAGGTACTGAAGACAATCGAGGAACAATCCGAAGGCCGCATCAAGACCGACATTTTGCCGGGCGAGGGCGCATTCTATGGTCCCAAGTTCGAATACACCCTTCGTGATGCCATTGGCCGCGAATGGCAGTGCGGAACCACACAAGTGGACTTCACCTTGCCGGAACGCTTTGGTGCGTTTTACGTCGATAGCAACGGTGAAAAGAAAACGCCGGTGATGATCCACCGTGCGATCTGCGGTTCCATGGAACGGTTCCTTGGCATCCTGATCGAGAACTTTGCAGGTCATTTCCCGCTGTGGTTTGCGCCTGTCCAGATCGTTGTTGCAACGATTACCTCTGAAGCGGACGAATACGGTCAGGAAGTTGCCGATCTTCTGAAGGCAAAGGGGCTCAAGGTGGAAACCGACTTCCGCAATGAGAAGATCAACTACAAGGTTCGGGAGCACTCCCTGGCGAAAGTTCCGGCGATCATTGTGTGCGGAATGCGTGAAGCAGAAGAGCGGACGGTCAATATTCGTCGGCTTGGGTCCAAGAACCAGACCCCGATGAGGCTTGATGAGGCCGTTGCAGCATTTGTTGATGAGGCAACGCCGCCGGATCTCAAATGACTGGTCTGCATCTCTTATACTGACAAGACAAACAGCCCCCTGTCCGAAAACGGGCAGGGTGTTGTCACATGATTGAAACATAGGCTCTGGTATTTGAGTTCAGACATTGTGGAAATGACCAGCCTGAAGAAGATTTGCGGTGAAATACGCAGAATTCAGTTACGCAAATAGTGATCACCCACCACTAAAAAGATGGGTAATACGGTCAATTGAAGGCGTTTCCGGACGTAGAAAGATTCTCGATCTTTATGGGATCTGGAAAGCCACGATTGTTGGCACCTCCGAATGCATCTGGAATGACCTTCTCGACCTTATCAATCTGAATGTATCTGTCACAAACGGCGAATGGCCGCCAAAAGACTTGCCCTCTTGTCCGTTGATTCTGATCGCCAATCACCCCTACGGGATAGGCGATGGGCTCGCGATCCTGGCTTTGGCAGAGCAATTGAACCGGCCGTTCAAAATCCTGATCAATAATGAGCTACTCAAGGTTCCTGAAGTGCGCCCTTTTTCGCTTCCAGTTGATTTTGAAGAAACCAAGGCCGCCCTGAAAACAAATATGCAGACCCGCAAGGAAGCCCTTCGTCTGCTGCAGGACGGTACAACAATCATTGTCTTTCCAGGCGGAGGGGTGGCAACAGCTACCAAACCGTTTGGCCGCGCTGAGGAGCTTCCCTGGAAGACTTTCACGGCAAAGATGATCCGATCTTCAAAGGCGACGGTCCTACCGCTCTATTTCGATGGGCAGAACTCATGGCTTTTTCATCTGGCTAGCAAATATTCTCTGACACTTCGTCTGTCATTGCTGGTTCGTGAGTTTCGCAAGAATCTAGGTTCGATGATGACAGCGAGGGTAGGAGCGCCGATTCCATTCGTGACTTTGTCTGGCTTCCAGGATCAAAAGGAAATTATGGACTTCCTTCAAAACAAGGTTATGGAAATGGCACCTGTTTCGGATCGGCGCTAAGCTCCGGACCAACAGGCTATTTCGCGCTCGCCAGAACTGGGCAGCGTTCCTAGATCCGCGAAATGCGAATTTGGTTAATTGCTGGAAGTGGGTTGGTCGCTGATCAGTTCACTTGAACTTGCCACGACTTCCACTTCCCGATCTTCGCCAGGAGATACTTCGAAAGTGTGCAGATAGGTCCGGCCGTTGTTTCGTGCGATGGCCTCGTATTCACCGGCTGCAAGAACAAAATCAGGGAATGCGCCGGTTGCTTCGACGACTGTATCACCGCCTGGGCTCAACACCGACCACGTGGTATTTGCAATCGCTTCACCGCCGTGTTCGTTGACCAGCTTCAAAGTGATATCGGCAGCCTTATGGAAAATAGTGGCTTCCGTGAGCTTGCCGGGTAAGACCTGAATATCGGCACGAATGATGGCATTCACATCGCCGTACTGGCTAACGATGTGATAGGTGTCTGCATTCAGCCGAATTACTGACCCCGGTTTGACGCCACTGGCAATCAGGTCGCGCTCACCTCGTTCATCGAACTCCAAGCCATAGATATCAAAGGAAACAGACGTCTCCTCGAGGTTTTTACCGTCTTTCATAGACGCCCCGAACTTGATGCCGCCTGCGTTCAGGGTCACCATTTTGGAAAGGACTTCCTTTCCAATGACGATGCGGTTTGTTGCTTGTGCATAACCGTATGCGGTGTGAATGAGATAGGCGCCGGGTTCCAGACGGAACTCCGCATCTCCGCCTTTTGATGTTGCAACAAGCTGGAGGCGGCCGTCTGAATTCGTCGTTTCGGAATATATCCGCCAGATTAATCCTTCATCTAGCGGGTCACTGTCTCTGGTCAGCTTTGCCAGAAGGTAAAGTGCACCTTGGTTCAAGCCTTCCGAGACACCCTGTGTTTCCGCAAATGCTGGAGCATAGGGGACCAGCGCATCTGAAAACAGCGGTTCCGGCTCCCTATCGAGCAAATTCTCGATTGGATTGGCAGGTGCAATAACAGGAGCATTCGGATCCGGTTTGAGGCGCGGAGGTTTTGGAGAGTCCTCCTGAGCCAGACTAATCGATGTGAGCGCAAAAGCATTAAAAGCCAATAGGCTGACAAACAGCAATTTCATTGCGTTCGAGCCAGCCATAACCGTCTTGATCCAGATGGTTTTTGTCGTCAACATGCCTACATCGTAATCTTTTTTTATCAGCGCATTAATGCGGCAAATGCCATTCACGCCCAGTTTCCTTTTAATGCGCCTGAAATTCGGGCAAATTCAAGACCTCAGAAACACAAGTTGACAATTCCAGTCAATCAATTATCAAATTAGTTTCATATGAAACTACTTAGGCCAGGACTCATGTTCATGTCGAGCAATACCCCCGGATCACCAGAAACACTACAGTTTTTGAGAAAAAGACGATCTCATCCAGCTGTGACCATGTCTGCTCCTGGACCAGATGATGCTGAATTGGCGGACTTACTCACAATAGCTGCACGTGTACCGGATCATGGAAAAATCGCTCCTTGGCGCTTTATCGTCTACAGCCAAGCGAATGGCGAAGACATCGGCAAGGCACTTCTAGACATTTATGAGGGGCAGGCCGGGCCTCTGGATGCTGCGCAAAAGGAAAAGGAATTGACGCGGTTTACTAGAGCTCCTGTCATTGTAGGTGTTGTCAGCAGCGCTGCGGATCACCCCAAGATTCCTGTGTGGGAACAGCAGCTCTCGGTCGGAGCTGTCTGCATGAACCTGATCACAGCCGCAGCCGCAGCCGGGTATGCTTCTCAGTGGCTGACGGAATGGTACAGCTTTGATGATGAAGCCTCCCGATTTCTGGGGACACGCACCGGCGAGAGGTTTGCAGGGTTCATTCACATCGGAACTGCAACCCAACCCCCGGTCGAGCGGCCCAGACCCGATGTTACCGAAATCACTTCCAACTGGATGGATGCCAAATAAGCATGTTTTATGAAACCGCAAAAAATGATCATGGCCTGCCACACAATCCGTTCAAGGCGATCGTGTCACCGAGACCTATCGGTTGGATTTCCACGCTCGACAAAGACGGCAAACCCAATCTGGCACCCTACAGCTTTTTCAACTGTGTCGCCGACAACCCACCAATCGTTATGTTCTCGTCCTCTAACTATAAGGACAGCGCGGCAAATGTAGACGCCACAGGTGAGTTCGTCTGCAATATGGCCAGCCTCGGTCTCAAGGATGAAATGAACCGGTCTTCCGCTCCCGTGCCCCATGGAACATCAGAGTTTGAACTCGCCGGCCTTGAGATGGCTGCGTCAGAATTGATCAAGGCACCTCGTGTCGCGAAAGCGGTCACGGCTCTGGAGTGCAAACATCTGCAAACCATCCGAATGAAAACCCTTGAAGGGGTGGACACCCAAAGCTGGGTGGTCTTCGGTCAGGTTGTTGGTGTGCATATCGATGATGATGTCATTGTTGATGGGCTTGTGGACGTTACGAAGTACAAACCGCTCTCCAGACTGGGTTACATGGATTATGCAGCTGTGACGGAAGTCTTCCAAATGGGGCGGCCGGAAGTCTAGGCGCTCTGACGGCAGAAAACTGGAAGGGCACCGAAAGTGGTGCCCTTTTACAATTTGGTATTGCCGACTCGCTCTGAGTCGCGCTAACTCACCCATCGTAAGCTGAACGCGGAAGAATCATTTTCCAAAGAAAAATCCCGGAAATTGGCCAATGTCCACACTTGCAGATTACTGCATTGATACTAGTGCTTAGGCCTATACGGGAATATCGAGGCTCTACAATCCAAAATGGCCCGCCTGTGCACTGTTAAGGTTTTGTTAACCTTTTGGGCGCGAAAGTTAACGAAGTAATAACTTATTTCGTCGAGGAGGCCAGTCATGCGGGTTGGTGAAACTACCTCGGTCGCGTCTCGGATCGAGCTTGCGTTTCAGTCTGCGAGTACTTCAACAGGAACGTCTTTTGACTATCTTGTGAAGACCGCTGCACGGGAGTCGTCTTTTAATCCGACTGCCAAAGCCAGGACATCTAGTGCCACTGGCCTATTTCAATTCATCGAATCTACATGGTTGGAGACGATGAAAGAGGCCGGATCGAAGCATGGTTTGGAGAACTACTCAGACCATATTCAAAAGTCCAAAAGCGGCAAGTTCTACGTCAAGGACTCGCAGATGCGACGGGAAATTCTGGAGCTTCGCAAGGATCCCGAGATTTCATCAATGATGGCTGGCGCTTTGACACAAAAGAACGCCAACTACCTCGAACGACGCATAGGACGGGAACCGACGGATGGTGAGCTCTATATGGCTCATTTCCTTGGAGCAAATGGTGCCAGCAGGTTGATAGAAACTACGGCGTCCAATCCGGATATGCGCGCGGACAAGATGTTCTCGGCCCAGGCGAGGGCGAACAAAGCAATTTTCTACGAGCGAAACGGCAAGGCCCGCTCTATGGACGAAGTCTATCAGGTCATCGTTTCAAAGCATGATGCTGTGACAATGATCGCGGAAGCCAGTGGCAAGAAGAACCTGCGGACATCTGGTGAACTGCAGAATGTCGCCGCATTGCCGAATGCCAAACCGGCCAATAATCTTCCGATGATGAATCCTGAAACTTTCGATCATCTGGCTGGAGACCCGGCAGCAGCTTTTGCAATGCGTGCCAAACCGGCAGGGCCGGTGCAAATGGCAATGAATGAGGCCGCGCCAACGGCTTTGCCAACCGGTAGCCCGCTGGACCTGGCGCGCGCAGCAGCGGCTATACCGGAAACCAGGCCGGCAAACCCGGTCGAACCTGTTGTCGCGACTGCTAGACCAGTGACACAAGAAGCACCAGTATCGCCTGAAAAAGAAGCAGCACCCGTTCTGGCTTCTGTCGCAAGACCTGTTCCGGACAATCCTCGTGAGGCGTCAATCAGAGGCGTCGAAACTGCTGCGCCGACCTCAAGGGTTCTATCTGCATTCCAGGCCGCTGAAACAGCAAATCCGTTTGAGGCCTTGTTTAGAAACGACCCCAAGTCAAATGATGCAGTGGTAAATCCCAGGTTCGCATCTGCATTTGCTGCTGTTGAAGAGGCCGCTATGTTTAGTGCCTTATCCGGCGCATCCAACCAGGTCGCGGCTCAGGAGCTAGCGTTGTTGAATCAGGGGGGGCCTCTCGATTTGACTAGATTTCTTCGGCTGAAAGCCGACGATGAGCAAAAGGATCTCTTGCCTCCTGCCTGACCCTATGTTCTCAGCAGTAATGGACTTGTCATATTTATGGTGAACCGATCGTTAAGCCTTTGATGTCAGAATTGTATCTGATCCATTGGAAGATTGTTTTACAGCCATGACCGTCCAAGACTTGTTACACATTTTTGACTCTGAAGAGCGCGACCTTAGTGTTCAGACCGCGCAAGAGTATGCAGAGCGATATTTGGCCGCTGAGAAAGGTTGCCAGGAACGGATCGAAATGGCTGCTGCTCTTACAGTTCTTCTCGATGACCCAAGCCGACCTGTTCGAAAAGCAATCGCACATGTTTTGGCGGCAAGCCCACATGCTCCGGGCCACATCATTCGCTGTCTGGCGCAAGACGTGGATGAGATCGCTGTTTTGGCGCTGAAGTTGTCACCGCTCCTGACTGATATTGAATTGGTGGACCTTCTTGCTGAAGGAAGTGCGGTTGCTCAATGTGCAATCGCAGAACGCCAGAGGCTTCCTGCCTCGGTCAGTGCCGCATTATGTGAAGTCGCCCATGAAAGTGCGTGCCTCACCTTGTTGCGAAACAGCAGTGCTACGATACTCAAATCTTCGCTGCAGCGCATTGCCGAGAGGTTTGAAGGCGATCCGGACCTCTGTGACGAACTGTTGAAACTTCAGGACCTACCGATTCCGACACGCTATCAGTTGCTGATGCGTGTGACAGAGGATCTGGAGAACCATCCAGTTGTTCTGGAGCGTGTTCCCGAACACCAACGCGCAACATTCTTGAGTGACGCCGAAGACAAAGTGGTTTTGCGGCTGGCTCTGGAAGCGCAGGATGAGGGTCTTCCGGAGTTTGTCGAGCACCTGCGCGAAAAAGGTAAATTGACGACGCGCCTGCTGCTTCGTGCTGTTTGTTGCGGCCGTTTGCGGTTCTTTGCTGCATCATTGGCAAATCTCGGCAACCTGCCGCTGCCGCGCCTGTGCAAACTTCTTCTGACTGTTCGGCGTGCGGCCATTCAGGCGATCCTGCGAAAAGCCGGATTACCTTACAAATCACATCAGGCATTTTTGCTGGCTATTGATATTGCACGTCAGGCCGAAGCAGATTTCTCTTATGATCTTGCATTGGAAGAAGCGCGGATGTTGACGGAGACCTTGCTGGCAGAAATGCAAGATGGCGTTCTGGGGGCGGATGAAGATGTCACAGCCTTCCTGCGCCGATTTGCAATTGATGTGGCTCGGCTTGAGGCTCGCTCACTCTTGAAAAACACAACCTATCTGCGTGTTACACAAGCGGCTTGACTGAAACACCCAGTTTGCTGACAACGTGTGGTATGAGCAGTGTGCTGACTGCCAGTATTTGGCTTTTACCGTGTTTAGATACTTGTTAAACTGGGTCCGCAGCGAGCTAATTCAGCCTATCTCCCATGTTGGCAAGTCTACTCGGCGCGCTGTGGTTCGTGTCTTGAATTAGAAACAATTTGCTCCACACCCTTTTAAGTGCCCCAAATCGTCAAGCTAAGTCGACGTAGAATGCTACACCTTCGTAAGTATAATGTCCTAGCGTATTGATAGTATTGTCACGCTCTGATTCAGAATTCGTGTAGAAGTGACTACCGTTTTCAGTGTTCAAAAAACGAAACAGAGCTGTCCCTCCAGCATCTGCGGTGGTTCTTGCATAGTAGGCTATACCTTCATCATTGAAGTGCGGTAAATTTGCTCTGATATTGTTCGCTTCATCAGTATTCGCCGTATAGAAATGGATGCCGTTTTGCGTATTGTAGAACCTAAATACAGCTGTCCCTCCATTGCTATCTGTGGCATTTGAATCATAACTATTTCCTTCGTACGTCATGGTAGAGGACGTCGTTATGATTGAATTTCGCTCTTCTATGCTTGTGGTAAAAAAATGCGCTCCGGTTTGGGAGTTGTAAAATCGATAGATTTGGAAAGGGCTACTGTCCGGATCCGGTAGGTCTACTGGAAGAGTTACCGGTACAGAATTGAGGTCAAGTTCTACATTCTGCGGGCCAATCGTGACATTGAACTCGCTGCTTGAACTGCCTTTTGTGAATTTGACTGTGTACGTTTCCGGGGCCAACTCCAGAGCGTAACCACCACCCGACCAGGTGGTCGTGGTGACGACAGTCCCCGAAGAACTTGTGGCTGTAACCGTCCCACCGGCAATCTCTTCGCCAACATCGAATTCATTGTCGGCGTCAGCGTCATTGTACCACGCCCCGGTCAAAAACGGATTATCGTTGTTTTCACGGCCAAAATTCTGTGTACCCATTAGGGACGTAAAAAGTCCGCCCGAGCTGAAAGTGTAGTTGCCGACATCAAGACCCACACCGATTTCCGTAAAAGAAGTCGAGAGAATGTTAGCTCTATGTCCCGAGCTATTCATCCAACTTGTATGCAAATCGGCAATGTCGTCTGTGATACCAACTGCACCGCGCAGACTTTGAATTGCTATGTTCTCGCCGGTCGACCCGCCACCATTCAAGGTGTAGCCAGCTGCCTGAATGCGTTGGCTGGCTGTGGAGCCGTCTTGGCCTGTATGGCTAAAAAAGTTTCCTGCCAGCATTGCAAGATTGTGGGTCGTGGCCGAGTCGTCAAGATTGCTATTTGGAGCCAGAGGACCCAACCCTTGGGCGGCCCGCGCATTGTTCACCAGTTCTATTAAATATTGCTCATTTGCGGAAATATCGCCCATAAAAGAACCTCATATTCAGTGAAGAAAAATTGTGAATGTTTCCGATGTATTGGCTTACGATTTGGCCGATAATTAGACTGCAATTCTACAAATACTATAATCTAAAATTCGCGGTTGATACTCCTTTTTTTTGTTACGATATTCACATTTGAAGTTTTGGCGCGTTGATTTGATCATGTATTTGCTTTGATCTGAGGTCCAAATCTTGTCCAGCCATTTGGAGAATTCGTTGGTTTGTTCATGGCGTTAAGCGGCTTATTTTTCCGGTGTCAATTTCATGGCGAATTCAATGGAAGTGATGTTGCCCAATAAGGAACGTAGGCTTTCCCGGCTGAAATCATCACATCGGTCGAGACGTCTGAACCGGAGGTGGCCCGTGAATGAATCGGATACGAAGTGTTCCAGCGTACATTGGATGTTTGGAGCAAAACCGCGGGTTATCGTGAACCCATTGTCCGTTTAAAGCTCCTATGCGCCCGCAGCCCCTTTTTGCAGTGTAGTCGATGTGGCTTCTTCTGGTTCATGCAGATAGCCAAGTGACGGGCACTACCGAAATAAAGCGGCCAAAATACTTAGGCTAATAACAATACTGGTTTGAACTAGGCTTTAGGTTTTTGGTGGGAATTGTGCGAGAAACTCGTTTGTCACACTGTCCAGTGTGGTGAGCAACTTGACGCCGGTCTTGTTGCCGTCATCTTTTGCACCTTCCATCACCATTGCCCGGATCGCCTCGACATACTGTCCGACAAGCGGCAGGGGCAAGGATTCTGGGGATGGCACGGTCTCGATCAGGTGACAGAAACTTGCGGCAACATCGCCGACAAGCGGAAAGCCAAGCGTGAGGGCCTGGCCCTTGATGTTGTGAGCTGCCTGAAAAAGTGTGTCCAGGGTCTCTTCGTTTAAGCCTTCGGATTGGACACTCTTCCAGGCACCCATCAGGGCTTTGGTCTCATTATCCATCCAACTGCCGAAATTGCGCGACAATCGCCCGAGGGCTTCTTCTGCAGCCTTGACCGGATCGAATTTCTTGGCTTCGCGCGGAGTAAGTTCACGAACCTTGCTGCGCAAGTCAGACGGCGCGGAGACGATCTCGTAATCTTGGTCTATGGCAGGATCGGCCATCAGTTTGGAAGTCCTCGTGAACGGGCATGAATTCAAAATACACTTCAGTATCGACCCTCATACTTAACAGGATCTTTCCGGCGTGAAATAAAACGGGATAATCAACGCTTTAGTAACGGAACATTTCCGTCAGGATGCGTTCATCCCAACCGTGATCAGAATCGAACATGATCACTCCTTCCACGGTTTTCGATTCGCGAACTGAGACATGTTTGACCCGCCGGATTTCGCTGTGATCAGCTGAGGCGCTGACCGGCCGTTTGCCTGAATCCAGGATTTCTATGTCAACTTGAGCTCCATTGGGGAGAATTGCGCCGCGCCAACGCCGTGGCCGATAAGCGCTTATGGGGGTCAATGCCAGCAGCTGCGCTGTGATCGGAAGGATCGGGCCGTGAGCTGACAAGTTGTACGCGGTGCTTCCAGCGGGTGTCGCCACGATGATCCCGTCGCAAATCAGCTCTTCAAGCCTAACGCGACCATCGACAGATACACGCAACCTTGCAGCTTGTGATGTTTGTCTCAGCAAAGACACTTCATTGATAGCAAGAGCGGACTGCTTTTTTCCATCTTCACAGGTCGCGGTGAGTTCCAGAGGGCGGATCGTTGTTGAGTCCGCCTTCGATAGACGCTCTCGTAGTCCCTCTTCGCGGAATTCATTCATCAGGAATCCGACAGAGCCGCGGTTCATGCCGTAAATAGGCTTACCGGTGTCCATGTGGGCATGAAGGGTTTGCAACATCAGGCCATCACCGCCAAGCGCAATGATGATGTCGGCATCTTTTGGGTCAACTGCACCATAGGCCGCTGTCAGCAATTCCCGGGCCTCTGTTGCTTCTTCGGTATCACTTGCAATAAATGCCAGTTTTTCAGTCGAGAATTGGTGTGTCGGAAGTGTTTCTTGAGACGGAACAACTTGGTTCATTAGCTGACTACAATCGCTACAAAACAGACAATTCAGTTAGCGCGACCCAAGACTGATGTGCGCACAGGACCGCCAACACTGTTAGAGATAACACTATAAGGACCTGTTGCGCCAAATGCTTTTGACAAAAGCGAAAATCGTTAGCGGGAATCATTTGTCGGGATCGAGGGACGAGCGTAAGCTTGTTGGTACGTCTGGAGCTGATCTGCAATTGGCGCTTGTCAAAAGGTCCTGCCATTCGAAAAACGGTACGATGGCAGAGCGAACCTCATCTATTTTTGCCGACATCACGCCAGCGACTCGAAATCCGTCCGGGGTTTCCACCAAAAGAGGCCCACCCGATGCACCGCTTTCGGACGAGCAATTTGTGACCCAGCTGTCTTCTATAGTTTTTAGAACCCGGCAGGCCGGAACCACTGTGGGAAGAAAACGCCTGCTGCGCCGATATCCAACAGACTGAAATCGGGTTTCCCGGTTGAGAACAGAAGCATCCTCCGGCGCAAGCGCCGGAACTGGGGGCAGGGTAGATGTTTCCTTGAGAATGAGAATACCGACATCCTTGTGCACATCGCTGAGCTTCGGCTTTTGGTTTGGAGTGTAACCATCCGTAGTCAGGGCACATTCGACCTCTAGCCGGGCAGAGTACTTTTCTCGGCGAACACCAGCTATGAACAGCACGTCGTTGGTTTGAAATGGCTTCAAGGTTCTCTTGTTGTAGAGGCAATGTGCCGCCGTAAGGACGATGTTCGGCGCTATCAACGTACCCGTGCACATGGATGTGGATCGATAACCCGCAACATTGACCCGTCCGATTGATGGCCAGGGAGCTTCCGTGCTGTCGATAACTAACAGGCTGTCTGCTTCGGCATAAACTGTAGGTGCCGACGTTAAAAGGAGCAATGCGATCAGTGCCGATTGCAGCCACATGGCTTGGCCTGGAAAAATGCACCAAAAAGTTTTTTTGTCAGTTCCATTCATCATTGCTCGATACTGCATGACCCGGTTTAACGTCCTCTAAAAGCCAGGCTGCAGTTTTATGCCGACAGAGAATTACGGGTTTGTTGTTACTGATATTTTTGACAAGTAATATGTTGGGGTAATTCTTTTTGATTTAGGGGGGCATACTTAAGAGTGTGGCATTCATTAGTAAAAATGCCGAATTTATCGTAGCGATTAAGTAGAAAATTGGCAAGATTGTCGCAATTAGTATAATGGAACGGTGAAATTAAGAAAGGGGTAAGCTGACTGGTGCAAAACGTACGCTACGTAATTTTATCCGGGCAGATGTAAACTCTGAACCTGGGTGAGCAGGTGATGATCATAAGGGAAAGTGAATGTCAAAGGACGTGTTCGTCTCCGGTGTTGAGCAGTTTTTCGATGAAAACGAACTCATTGTCAGCAAAACGGACCTCAAAGGGCGGCTGACCTATTGCAATGATGTCTTTTTGCGCATTGCCGGATACACCGAAAAAGAATGTCTCGGTCAACCGCACAATCTCATCCGCCACCCAAATATGCCAAGGTGCATTTTCGGCTTGCTCTGGGAATCCATTCAAAATGGCAGCGAGATCTTCGCTTATGTCCAAAACCGGTGTAAGAACGGGGATCATTATTGGGTTCAGGCCCATGTGACGCCGAGCAGAGACAAATCCGGGTCGATCGTTGGATACCATTCCAACCGCCGGGTTCCCGATCGGACCATCCTGGAAAATACGATCATTCCACTCTATGCGAACTTGCTGGCCGAAGAACGCAAGTTCCAGGATCGGAAGGGTGGACTTCAGGCATCGAAAGACATGGTCACAAATCTGCTCGCCGAACATGGCATGCCGTATGACGAGTATGTCGCAAGCCTCTAGGGCACCCATCTTCCAGAATAATTTGTTTTATTCCCTTTCGAAAGGCTGCAATCATGTTGATTGGCGAGAATAGGTCGGCCATCAAAAAAGCCCTCAAGGTCATTGAGGACATCGCCGATGGCGATTTTGAGTCCCGTGTTATCAACATCACCGAAAGTGGTGATGCAGGACGTTTGCTTCATGCAATCAATCGCATGATCGACAGGACTGATGCCTATGTCAGGGAATCCAAAGCGTCCCTGGAGTATGTTTCCGAGAACAAGTATTTCCGTCGTATTTCCACACGCGGGATGACGGGATCATTTGCAGATGCAAGTGAGACCATCAACAATGCTATGCACACGATGCAAGACCGGGTTTCCTCGTTCAAGGGTGTTGTTCAGGGCTTTGAAGAGACTATGGAAAATGTCGTCGGCTCGGTAGCTTCCTCTGCAACTGAGATGGAATCTTCTGCAAAAACCATGAATGAATCGACCGCATCAGCCAGCGAACAGGCAACGACTGTAGCTACTGCGGCAGAAAATTCTTCGGTCAGCGTTGGCTCGGTGGCAGCCGCGACAGAGGAAATGACGCAATCTGTCAACGAGATCAGCCAACAGGTGAGCCAATCCGCTGAAATCACCAATGAGGCCGTCACTGAAGTTGAGCAGGCGGACAGGGATATAGGTGCCCTTTCCGAAGCATCAGAAAAAATCGGGCAAGTGGTTTCGCTGATTACGGATATCGCGAACCAGACAAATCTACTCGCCCTGAATGCCACCATTGAAGCGGCGCGTGCCGGTGAAGCGGGCAAGGGGTTTGCTGTTGTTGCCGCAGAAGTGAAAGAACTTGCCAGTCAGACAGCCAAGGCAACCGAGGAAATCGGGGCGCAAATCGGCGAGATTCAATCCGCAAGTTCACAGGCGGTCACGTCCATCCATTCGATCGGTGCCACAATTTCGAGAGTGAACGAGATCGCCTCGGCTATTTCGGCAGCTGTTGAGGAACAGGGTGCTGCCACGACCGAGATTTCACGAAACATCAATCATGCGTCGTCCGGAACATCTGAAGTCAGTTCCAGCATGGGTACGATCAGCATCGTTATTGAAGAAACCCAGCGCGAAGCAGACGGTATTATGAGAGCGGCCGTAGACCTTGCCCAGCAGGGGCAGGTGCTGCGCGGCGGCGTTTCGGATTTCCTCGCCGAGGTTCGTCAGGTCATCTAGCCAAATCGTCTCAAGACCGTCACCGGATTTTCCAGCTCCTGGAATCAATCCGGTGACTTCGCGTCATCGATCCATATCGACGTGAACTGGCTGCGCTGAGCGTCACCAAGATTCAGAGCCTTTCTCTTAGGGACAAGAATTCCCATTCATCTTTGGCATTACACCTGTTGGAGCCAATACATGCTTCTGTCAAAAGAGCTGCACTTGCATTTTTTGGTGCCAGCCTGCCTATAGTCAGGTCTCGTTTTTTTGGATTGATTGGTTGGGACGCTCAAAATGGCATTCAGGGATATGCTGGTAACGGCCATCATGTTGGCCGCATTGTTCGGAATGGCGGTTTTATTGTTCAATATTCCGGTTGGCATCGATACAAAAACCTTCGGCGCTTGGGTCTTTGGTGCAATTCTTATCTTCGGGATTGTCAATATAATCCTCGTTGTTGCCGACGGCCTGAAAAACAAAAACAACACGAAGTAGTCCGCTTAGGCCTGCAATTTCTTGGGACGGGTGGGGCAGCCTATTTGCCCCAGCTCAACACCACCGGATCGAGCGGACGAATGAGTTTGATCAGCTGTTCCCGGGTTTCCGGATGCAGCGGAGCAATCGGATGGCGGCAGAAGTCCGATTTGATAACACCTCCTTCAACCATCGCAGCTTTTGCAGCCCTGAAACCGCATTGCCGGTTCTCGTGATTGATGGCTGGCAGCACCCGCTGATAGGCCGCAGAAGCCGCATTCCAGTCACCATTGCCGTGTTTTGAAAGGATCGGTTTGATCTGATCCGGGATCATTGCCGATGTCATGGAGCCGGTCGCTCCGGCATCAAGATCTGCCAGAAGTGTTATGGCTTCTTCGCCATCAAACGGGCCTTCAATTTTGTTGCCGCCTGCGGCAATCAGCTCCCGCAGTTTGCTCGCCGTGCCAACACATTCGATCTTGAACAGTTTGAGCATCTCTATGTCCTGGGCCATTTTGACCAGAAGCGGCACCGGCAAATCGACCCCGGACAAGGGCGCGTCCTGCAGCATGATGGGAATGCCGACCTCGCTAACCCTGGCGAATTGCTCAAATGTCTGCTGAGCGGTCCCCTTGAGCAGCGCGCCGTGATAGGGCGCCATCATCATGACAATCGCAGCGCCCAAATCTTTAGCGTGTTTCGCCCGGGTAACGACGAGTTCTGTTGCAAAATGACTGATCGTGACAATAATTGGCACCCGGCCAGCAACATGATCCAGACACAGCCGCGTCAAGGCTTCCCGCTCTGCATCTGAAATCAGGAACTGTTCGGAAAAATTCGCCAGAATGCAGATGCCATCGACGCCTTGGTCGATCATGCAGTCAAGCACTCGTTTCATACCGTCTGTGTCGATCTGGCCATCTTCCTGAAACGGTGTTGGCGCAACCGGCCAGATTCCGGCGTATTTGTTGCTCATGCAGTTTCCCCGAAAGGCTTGAGGCAGGCGTCTTTCATCCCAGACTGCCCCATCGGGCGCACAGCTATCAAGTTCAGATCATTGGTGTGTGGGATTTCATGATCAGTGGTCACCAAATCCAGCGGAGATGTAACGCGCAGGAACGGGTGGCATCTAGGGGATTTGCGGGAATATCCGGGATTTACCGGCAACTGGCGGTATTTTGCCGTTTAAGAGGCGTTTAAGCTGGAGCCTGCGATAAACGGGCGCAGGTTCGGATGGCATGAACCAGATAGGACACCGGTCTAGCAGGTGATATCAATCAATATTACCTCGGAATTCAATCATCACGTTATTTCAAGCTGGGAACCAGGGCGCCGGGCAGGGGCTGTTTGTTCTGGGAGCCGGAATCGCGCGGATCTACGCCATTCGAACCTCGCTGTTAATAATGCGATTTTGAGCCAGGTGGGAACTGGTGTGGCGCGGAGTTACTAACTCTCGGTAATTCTGATTTTGAGAAAGTGCGTGAAAAGGGAGGAATAACGGGTGTTCGAACCAACTGGGTACTGTGCAATTAAACAGATGAGCATCGATCAAGTCATTAAGTTGAAGATTAAAAACTTGATGCTATGCAGAACATTTCATGGGTGACTGGATACATTTTCCTTTGTAAAGTGAAAGTCGATTGTAAGTAGTATTCCATAATGTAATTGACGTAATTTCAAAATAAAGACTGTTGTAATTATCATGTTAATACTTGCTTAATCAGGAAAATTCACTCAGCGTTAAGTTCGTGCCTGTTATTTAGCTACCTCAATAACAAGGCGGGCAAGTAACAATGATCACATTAGGTGACCAGTGCTGCGAGAAAACGTTCAACTATATCGCACCCAAAAATCGATTCCGTGTTTATCGAGTAGTATCGGTTTTTTTTGCTGCCTTGTTTCTAATACTATTTCTGCAATCGTCGGCGTCCGCTGCAGCTGAAAACTGGACCATTAGGCGCGTCTCCGGAATTGTCTACTTTGTTGCGCCAGGCGTTCAAGCCTATCGTGCGAAGAAGGGAATGGTGTTTGAAAAGGGATTTACACTCGCAACACGTCCAGGTGCCCGAGCTCTGATCGCACGTGGTGCTGAGACCATTTCCGTTGGCCCGAGCACAGCTTTTGCCCTCTCTAAACATCGCAGCCGCAATGGAAAAACAACCCTGCTTCAGCGGAACGGTACGATTGAAGTTGATGTCCAGAAGCGGCAACGACCGCATTTCACGGTGGAAACACCGTTCCTGGCTGCCGTTGTCAAGGGGACCAGATTTCAGGTCGCAATAAGAGGCAAGAAGGCAAGCGTTTCTGTTTCGCGAGGTCTGGTGGGGGTTGAAGATTTTGCCTCTGGTGATCGTGTCGACCTTTCTGCAGGGCAAAGTGCGTCGAGTGCGCCATCAAGCAGGCCTGGATTAACTGTTAGTGGTAAAACAAAACCAACAGTTCGTCCTGGGTCCAAGAGACCGCCGGCTTTTGAAACGCCTGCCATCAAGAACGTACCCAGCATAAATTCTGAGAAAAGCAAGGCGACGTTCTTCAATTCATTAGGAATCGGCAACGGGAACTCCCGCAACAACGGACATAGCTATAGCGTATCTGACGACAACAGAAATGACAGTGCTGTTGGTACGGGAAGTAATGAAACTGCCAGCAACAGCAATAACTCAGGCCGGAGCAATAACAATGCCGACGGCAACGGCAACAGCAATTCCGGCCGCGGCAGTAATAATGCCGATGGCAACGGGAACGAGAATTCCGGCGGCAACGGCAACAGCAACTCCGGCAGCGGCAATAATAATGCCGGTGGCAACGGGAACGGGAATTCCGGCGGCAACGGCAACAGTAACTCCGGCAGCGGCAATAATAATGCCGGTGGTAACGGGAACGGGAATTCCGGCGGCAACGGCAACAGTAACTCCGGCAGCGGCAATAATAATGCCGGTGGCAACGGGAACGGGAATTCCGGCGGCAACGGCAACAGTAACTCCGGCAGCGGCAATAATAATGCCGGTGGCAACGGGAACGGGAATTCCGGCGGCAACGGCAACAGTAACTCCGGTAGCGGCAATAATAATGCCGGTGGCAACGGGAACGAAAATTCCGGCAGTAACGGCAACAGCAACTCCGGCAGCGGTAATAATAATGCTGGCGGCAACGGTAATGGCAACAGCAAAAAATAGTCTCTGTTCACCGGCAATGATAGTCCGGGAAGCAAACCGGATTGATTGTACTTGGGAGTTTGGAAGTGGGTGTATACCGATATACTGAGCAAGAGCCGTCGTCGGATGCCGTAGTTATTCTACGGATACCTGATTTGGAGATTTTATGCATTGTTAGGTGCTATTGAGTATTCTTGCAGAAGAATTTAGGTGTCGGGGCTTTGACAAAATGAATACTTCGGACAACAGCGAAGGTTTTTCTGCTTTTGTGCAATGGTCAATCCTGTATGCGTGCAGAAATGTATTTCGCAATTTTCGTTTGTTGTTAGCGGCATGTCTTTTTTTCTTATGTTTGGGATCCAGTCCCTTAGTTGCTGAAGCCGAGATTTCTTCATCTAAGTGGCATTGGTTGGTCAAACGGGTTGTTGGCACAGTCACTGTTGAACTCGCTGATGGCGAGACCAAAACTCTTAAAAAAGGCACGCTTGTCCGAAAAGGCTGGAAAGTCAGCACAGGCCGCGGGCGGGTGGTCGTTACACGTGGCAAAGAGGAGTTTCTGATCGGGCCAAACTCGATCGTGACACTTGAGCCCAAAGGATTTCTGATCAAACGAACCGTGATTTATCAGGATCGTGGTGTCGTCGATGTGAACGTGCGCCGCCGCTGGTATAGGCATTTTCGTGTAGAAACACCGTTCCTTGCGGCCGTAGTAAAGGGTACAAAATTCACAGTTCGAGTTCAGCAAAAGTCCGCTTCCATAAGCGTTGGAAAGGGTGTCGTGAATGTCCACGACTTTGCATCTGGTCAACGTGCAAACGTTGGAGCTGGGCAAACTGTCAGTACAAACCCTTCCAGAAAAGTAGGTCTAACCGTTAGTGGTTCGACCAAGCCGGAAGTTACACCTGGACCGGTTCGTGCGCCTGCGTTTGATACACGAAAGGTTAAGAATGTTCCATCTGATGCTGCGGCTGCACAAGCCATCAACGCACAACAAAGTTTTGAATCTACTGGCGCATTTAACTCCAACCCAGGGGCATTGAACGGCAACAGTGGACTTGGATTTAGTGTCTCGGAAGACAACAGAAATGACGATTCTTCCGGTGCTAGGGATAACGCAACTGCCAACAACAATGCTGGTAGAATCAGCAATACCGACTCCGGCCGCGGCAACAACAATGCCGACAGTAACGGCAATGGCAACTCCGAGCGCGGCAACGGCAATAGCAACGCCGGTAGCGGCAACAACAATGCTGGCGGCAATAGCAACGGTAACTCCGGCGGTAACGGAAACAGCAACGCTGGGAGCGGGAACAACAACGCTGGTGGCAATGGCAACGGTAACTCCGGTGGTAATGGAAACAGCAACTCTGGCAGCGGCAACAACAACGCTGGTGGCAATGGCAACGGTAACTCCGGCGGTAATGGAAACAGCAACGCTGGCAGCGGGAACAACAATGCTGGTGGCAACGGAAACGGTAACTCCGGTGGCAATGGCAATAGCAACTCAGGTAGCGTGAACAACAATGCTGGTGGCAACGGAAACGGCAACTCCGGCGGTAATGGAAACAGCAACGCTGGCAGCGGCAATAACAATGCTGGTGGCAACGGCAATGGCAACTCCGGTGGGAATGGCAATAGCAACTCCGGTAGCGGCAACAACAATGCCGGAGGAAACGGCAAAGGCAATAACAACAAATAGTCGCCTGATAGCCTTCTAACGCTATTGGGCTTCAATTTTTCAACAAACAAACCGGATGGTGGGCGTGCGGTTCTGGACAAAAGCCGAATTACTGACCCGTATGCAAAACGCGTTGCTGATTGCAATCTTGATGATTGCAGCGCTCGGAATCCTGCGTTTTTCTGGTGTGACCGACGCATTGGACCGGTTGTTGTGGGAAGAACGTTTCAGTGCCTCTTACCGTCCGGTATCCGGCAGTATTGTAGTCTTGGACATTGATGCGCGGAGTTTGGAAAAACTGGGCGTCTGGCCAATACCGCGTCGGATTTTTGCTGAATTGACGGACAAACTGGCGGCGGCTGGTGCACAGGACATCGTTTTTGATATTGATTTTAGTTCATCGTCAAATCCGGAAGACGACACGCTTTTTTCTGAAGCAATCGAACGAGCCGGGAATGTCAGTCTGGCGGCGTTTCGACAAGCAGCAACCACAGGCCTGGTTGCTGGCGACGAAGTTCTAAACCAACCAATCGAGCAATTCCTGGATGCAGCCTGGCCAGTTGTCGTGATGGTTCCGGTGGAAAAGGACAGCCGAATCTGGCGCAGTCTTTACGGGTATCCGCTCGCCGGAAGCGACGAAGTGTCTGCAGCTGCCCTCCTTGGGGAGTTTACCGGCCAACCGCATGGAACTTTCTGGCTCGACTACAGCATAGCGATTGATGAAATCGGAAGGGTATCACTTGTCGATGTGCTCTCAGGCGAAGTCGCCGCCGATCTGTTCGAAGGCAAGAAGGTCGTCATTGGAGCAAGTGCCCAAGAACTCCGTGATTTGTTTCCTGTTCCTGTTCATGAAATTCTTCCCGGTGCAGTAATTCAGGCCCTGGGGGCTGAAACAATCCTGCAAGACAGGGCGCTGATCGTTCGTGGAGAGTTGCTGGCACTCGCGCTTGTATTCGTCATCTATCTGCTCTTCATGATGACCCGGGTTGAGGGACTACCGGTTAAGATCCTCATCTTTGTTTTGGCCGCTCTGGCATTAGAAGCCGCAGCCTATGCCATTCTTCAAAAAACACCGGTTCTGGTTGCTACCGGCAGTGCCCATTTCCTGGTGATATTCGCGGCGATTGTGATCGTCTTACGAGAGCTTGGTTTTCATAAAGTCATCTCTCATCTTTCACAGATTGGTCAACGCAACAGTGAACGCATGCTGGGCCAGGTTTTTGATGATAGTTTCGATGCGATCATCGTTGTGGATCGAAGCGGCAAAATTACAGCAGCAAGCCAGATTGCCCGAGAACTGTTTGGGATAAGATCCCAAGTGGGCGTATACGCACGTGACGTCTTGCCAGGCGAATTGGTGGACGAGGCAATTAATGCGCTCGCCAAATCGACGGCCGTTCGCCCAATTCCAAAGACGTTCAAAATGACAACAGCGGATGGAAGCCACCAGTTTATTGAATATGTCGTGACGCGATCGGAAAAAACTGTCGCTAGCAAAGAGAAGATTGGAAACCAGGAAAATCAGGCCCTGGCATGTCTGACTTGTCGTGATGTGACAGATGAACGTGAGTCGGCAGATCAACTTGCCTTTTTGGCAAAGTATGACCCCGTGACGACGCTTCTTAATCGGAATGGTTTCGAGGAGGAAGTCGCACTTCAGCTAGAAACCGCCCGCAAACAATCTCGTCGCCTATGTTTAATACAGTTTTCGATCTCCAACCTCGATCAAATCATTGCGTCGTTGGGATATTCCTATGGTGACCGAGTGCGGCAGTCCCTGGCGATGCGGTTGAAAAACCACTTCAATCAGGAATCGATTTGGGCGGCATTGGGTGTCGACATATTCGCCGGGACCTTGATGGTGGTGCCTGGCGGTGGTCAGGACCTTCCATTAATCGAAGCCATCCAGCGTGTAATAGGTGAAGATTACATGATTGATGGTGCACGAATTTCGGTTCGTCTCGATTTCGGGTTCATTATCGATAACGCCAACGAAAACTTTGACGTAGACACGTTAATGAAGAAGTCGGGCAATGCACTCTCAAAAATCCGCCGCAATGATCGCATGTCTGTTTTGGCTTTCCATCCGGATATGGATAAGGCCTTGCAAAGACGCCGTTATCTCGAAACGGAACTCTTCAAAGCCGTTGTCCGTGACGAACTGAGAATGGTCTATCAGCCCTTGGTCGATATAAGAGACGGTTCAATTGTGGCTGCTGAAGCGCTGCTGCGTTGGAACCATCGAAAAATCGGGGAAATCTCGCCATCTGAGTTCATCTCAATCGCTGAGGAGAACGGTTACATCGTTGAATTGGGCGCTTGGGCCTTGAACAGGGCCATGAAAGAAGCGTCGACCTGGAACAAGCCCATAAACCTGTCAATCAACATGTCGGCAATGCAGTTTAGTCGCGGTGATATTGTTTCAACCGTAACTGAGGCAATCGAGCGATCTGGTTTTCCGGCAGAGCGCCTTGATCTGGAAATTACCGAGACATTGTTTGTCGACGATACAATCGATCTGAAGACAAGCATGGAAAAACTGAAGTCTATTGGCTGCAGTTTTTCGCTGGATGATTTTGGAACTGGCTATTCGTCCATGGGATACCTGCCGAAATATCCGTTTTCCAAAATCAAACTTGACCGCACATTTATTGAAAGTCTGAGTATCAACAAAAAGGACGCCGCTCTCGTTCAGGCAGTTCTCGATATGGCAAGCGCCTATGAGATGGAAACTGTTATTGAAGGCGTCGAGACTCAAGAACAAGCAGACATTCTGTTAAGCCTCGGTTGCCGGATTGGCCAAGGTTTCCTATTTGGCCGACCAATTGATGCGCCGGATTTTGCGTTGGTAGTCGATGACGCCGCTTAAGAGTAAGGCGCCGAAGAGACTCCTAGTCCAGCGATGCAGCTGATGACGCTTCTTGTTTTCACGATCCCTTAAGCAATCAACCTATCTGGACCCATAGTGCTGACGGGGAACAGCTGCCGGACAGGCGCAGAAGGAAGTCACGCACGCTGAAGGTTTGGTGTTCCTCGATGCGCTTGGAAGCGCGGAGATACTGGACCGGGATCTGACCGCTCCACCAGGTGGCCGAGCGATGGAGATACTTATCTGGTCGCGACGGGTGGGACCTCATGCTCACCGAAACAAGTGCGGTACCGGATTTTCTGAGACTTCCGGCGCAGTTGTCATGTCCATCACAGTCTCGATGCCCGCTCGAAGTCGGCGGCCTTTTCTGGAGCAGGCTTCCCGATACGTTCCAAACGCCCCATGAGAACTACTGCTGTTGAGAAGAATAAGGCGAAGAGATAATTACATCGCCTGGGCCAGCGGCGCTTGCACTCGGAATTGCACTGATGGTTGCAGCCAGAAGGAGGCCCAAGGCTACTATAACGGATTTCATATCATTTCTCCTTTGAGGGGGTGCCGTTCAGGAATTGTTCGAAGTGGAGAAGCACGGGGGCGAATACCTTGGTGTGGAAGATCATTGCCACTTCGCCAGCACGGATCGCATAATTTCCGTCGTTGTCGATGCGAACGGACCAAAGCCCAAAACCCGCCATTACGACCAAACGCCCGTTTCTGATTTTGGTCGTGTTGGTATTGGCAGACATGTTGAAGCGCTTGCGGAGATCGACAAGATTCACGGTATTCGACTGAATTTTTGGAATTGAGGAAAGGCGATAGCCAATCAATTCCTCATGCAATGCTTTCATTTCAAAGGTAGCGGCAACGTCGAAGCGGACATAGGCGTCGCCAGACAGCAGGTCAGAGCTGACCATTCGATTGAGGTAACGCCTCAGACCGTGTTCGTAGAGCCGATTGCGGACGCCAGCTCGTCTAAGGTCGAGCCGAGCGGGATCTTCGGTGTAGTCCCATCCCGACATGGGGAGCCAAGACCCATCACGGCTCTTGCCATCGCCGTCACGGTCTGCAGCTTCCTTGTTTTCGATCAGCCAGTCATAGACGTCTTTGGCGATGCGCTCCAAGTCAGCCCGCACCTCGGGACGCTTGTACCAGTCGTTGGCGTCGTCCACGACACTGCGCGCAGCTTCGCTGGTCGAGACCGAGAACTCCGTCAAATTTTTCATCCGCTATCTCCTCTAAGACTTTGGCTGATGTACTGAATCTAAGTGTTCTTTCCTCTCTTGCCAACATCCCGTCGGCACATGCCCAAAAGGTAGGTGCTCTCAGAGCGGCCTGATCAAGCCCTGCCTCGCGGCAATTGCTGGCTTGGGCACAGAATTCTACTTGTTGGGTACTTACCGGACAGGCAACTCCGCCAACCCGGTGCAATTTTTGAGGCATATACTCCATGTGGAAACCCGCACTTCGCGCCCTGGTGGCGCTGTCCTTGGTCGGTGCAGCTGCAGCACCCGCAATGGCCATCGTGGATGACGGTAGCAGCTGCGGCTGCATCCGTCCCTGCCACATCATCGAGCGCTAACTCTCAGGAGGAAGATACCATGAAGAAGATTGTTCTGATCGCCCTGCTGGCGACAACGGTTCCGATCACCGCCTACGCAGGTTCATCCGTGTTGTGCACGGGCAATAGCAATGGCTCCTGGTCGTGCACCTACACGTACGCCTGGTGAGCTGTCGGCCAACCCCCAAAGCGTCTAACGGCGCTTTGGGGTCCCACCGCCTAGAATAAGGAGTTTGAAGTATGCGAAGCCTTATTGTGGCCGTGATGATCTCTGCCTCAGCACTTGCGGCTGCTGCGCAAACGATGCGACCGCACAATGGCCCGATCTGCCCTGGTCCCGGTCCCGTCTACATCAAGCCGACCCCGGCTTGCGGTGCGACCACACTGCATGGCGGTCTCTTCAAGCCGGGCCGCTTCCAGCGTATGTATCAGTCAACGGTAGCTGGTTGCATACCGAAAGAGGTTTTCCTTGGTTGCCAATGAACCGTGCCTTTGATGCGACCGGCATGGGCTGGACGGTGGCCGAGGACATGGGCCGATTGTTTGGCCTGCGCGAAGACCCGGAAGGGGCTGGCATTGTCATGGCCATCCATTTCACAGAAACTTGGTACTGGCTGGAAATGCCGCCCCTGAAAGCTGCCTTCGAGGATGATGTGCTGTCTATCAGTGCCGATGCGGATCATCTGTCTGATCTTCGGGCCGTCAAGACAGTGCGCGGTGTGCCGCGCGTGCCGCCGCTCCGGGAAGGCGTGAAAGGCAAGAAGCGTCACGGAGACTACGCCATTGCCCTGGCGCTGGCCTATTACGCCAGCCGGATGATGTGGCGCGAATTTGGGTATGAACCGGTGACACCAAACACCAGCCGCTACGAAGAGGATCCGGGCGAAGACGACAGAACATCCTTCCGGATGGGATCCTTGCGCCGCTCAAGGGGGATCCCATTTGAGGACCCAACCCTCTCCATCCGACCTGCGCCTACGGTTTTTTTCAAAATGCTCCTCCATCTCACGAAACGCATTATCAGCAATTTCTCTATAAAGCGGTGCGTTGGTTGCAATGAACTTATTCAATAAATCATTTCCTTGAGAGTACTCAGTACATAGTCTTGACCACGAGGCGCTTCGGCAACAGTGTCCATGGCTCTGCAAACGATATTGTATCTCAGATAACTGCCTTTGTGACCTCGCAACTCAATCAGAACGACTTGGCGAAAGGTGCTAAAGGTCTCATAGACCCGGTCATGTGCAGTTAAGAATTGGAGGTCAGCGATGGGCAGAAAACGCCGGAGTGACGTTTAAACTGGTTGCCAAATGAACTTGCGCGAAATGTGTAACGCGCAGGAACGGGTGGCAGCTAGGGAATTTGCGGGATTGTCCGGGATTTGCCGATAATTAGCGGTATTTTGCCGTTTAAAGGCGATTAAACCGGAACCTGAGATAAGCGGCGCGCTGTTTCGGATGGCATGATCCAGTTAGGATACCAATCCGCTAGATGAAGCCATCTAAAAACGCTTCGAAAATTCAACCATCATGACTTTTTAGGCTGGGAACCAGGGCACCGGGCAGTGCCTGTCTGTTCTCCGTGTCAGTACGACCTGAATTTCAATCGTTCTTTTGCAGTCACCGATCAGGCCGCGCATGATGAGGTAGGAACTGGCCAGTGATTAGTTCCACAACACACATTATACGAATCCGGCATTCGTAACTCGTCGCCTCATTTATCGGGAAATTGGCGTCTACAAATCTAGGGGCTATTCAAACAATGCTGGCATCACCGGGCCTCAACCATTTTACAGCTATGCACCTGTCAGGGTGACGGCTGACGACAACGCCTTTACCAGCGGAGCGGTAAAGCTAGCTCTGCATTATCTACTACAGGTCGTACCTGGCGGGTGACGTCATGTAGGGACAGGAAGCTCAAGTTCTCTGCATTCGACATCAACAACAGCAATGGAGACTATGCCGTCATAGCGTCAATTTAGGCTTTGGCGGCAAAAGGGAGCGAGCGAATGAGTTCAATTTTGCCCTTTCCCGGTTATCTCAATCGAGCCCCGAAATACTACACCAGTCGGCAGAAGGTGCGGTTTATCTGACAAATAGAAACGGTGGAATCGATTGTTATGTGTGTAAATGTCATACTTTCTGACTTCATTTAGAGGAAATGCGGCCTCTAGCTTTGATCTGGCTTCAAGCATCCTGGCTTTCTCCCGTTTTGCGCTCACAAGACCTCCCCACCAACTTAGGTTTTCGAGCACGTTATTGAGGCGAGATTCAACTTGCCCTGAGGCGGGAGAACGATCTGAATCCTGCGCAAGTGCAGCAAGGGTTGCTACTGTTGCTTCCGTTAAATTCTCCGCTTCGGCACCTGAAGGTTCAGGGTTGGCGATGTAATACTGATGAGCTATCACTGCACCAGCCTTAAGAAGAGATAACATTCGGTTTGTTTTGGCCGCTTTTTGCGCAGTCTCGAACGCTTCCCGAATTTCATCGTCCTGACTGGAAATCATTTTCTCGATTTCGACGCGATTGCGTGCGAGCAACGCCGCATAGTCGTTAGTCTTTGCTAAGCGTTCATATAGATCAGCTTTACGTGCCAAGCGGGCAGCCTCCAATGGCCCCATGCGCTCTACATCAATGAAAAAACCTATCTCAAGATTTGAAAAGTCACCTTTCGACACGGCCTCAACACGCGTCTCAGCAAGTTTAACGGCATTTTTTATAGCTACCAATTGAGCTAAAAGCTCGAGCTCTAATTCGATCTGTTCCAGATTTATTTGGTGTCGTTTTAAGAATTCGTCGATATTCTTCTTTCCAATATAGGGCTTCCTATGAAGGTCATAGTAGCAAGAATACCCCCCGCAAAGGTGGTCTATTTCATGTACGAATTTCGGACGTAAGATCTCGCAATCATTAATATTGTCTAATCCAGTAATTGAAGTTCCCGGCGAGTTTTTAAGTAATCGAACAGTTTCGCTAAAAAAGATCGGTTTCAATAATGGGATTGTTTCAATTTCCGATTCTTGAACGAACATCAGGGTGAAATTATTCTGCGCATGCGGAGCGTGCCAAATCATGCGTTGCTTGTCCTCAGAAGCACCGTTCGCTTTCAAAAATTCCGGATCGTTGGAGTCAAATGACTCTTCGTGAAGCGTGCATTTCGTTCTAAACTGAAGTTCTGACGACAATAATGGTAAATCCTGATCGTCAAATTCCGGGACCCAGCCTTTTGCTTTCGGTCTTTCCATTATTTGAGATGCTAAATTTGTTATAAGCGAACTAAGCGAGTTGGGATTTTTGGGATCCAGTATTTCCTGGAATTTCTCCAAGTACCTCGTCGACGCTAGGGAAATTGCACTTTCACTACCGCCAAAGCGCCTATGGAGCTCAATTCTCGTAGAAAGTTCGATGTAACTCGACAAAACGACAGTCAGTGCGCCTGAGTTTTTGGAATTTGGCCGAAGTGAAAAATTCCTTGATGTCAAACTCACGTCTCGAATGTTGTCGATCAAATTGGCTCGATAGAAACCTGAAAGTACATCGCGAGCGTTTATATTACTTCGGAGTTTGAAGAGATCGGTTTCATGAGCAATTGTTAAGTCCATTACCTCTAAGCCAATGGACGTTATTTCTTGATTTAATTGGTATCCTTGTGCCTCGACTGCGGCGATGTAAAATTCGTTGGGAAGTTGGTCTAATTTAACAAGAGCTTCGGTAATTCCGGCCTCAATCAAATCCAAACGGGAGTGCAGTTTTTTCAACAGCTCTCGGTTTGCCAGCGCAATGGTTACGGGAGGGTTGCCAGGATCACTTTTTAAATATTCAATACCTAGATCCAGCGCAGCACTACTTATTGCTGCAGTTAAACCGGCGTCGGCCAAGGGTTGAACTGGTGGTGGTGCTAATGAAAGACAAATAGATAAACATGTAACTTTGGCAAGGATTGATCTAGACTTAAATTGCATATTTGTCTTCCAATAAATTGTTATGGAGGAGTAATATACAAATTATGGCAGCAGTTCCTGCCAGTGCAAGAATATAATATCCAATAAATCTATCAAGAAGTCGCTTGGGCGGCTAGTAATCACAAGAATGTTGTTGTGGAACAATTGGTTGGCGATTTGAAACAGCTTATTTTCAAGTATTTCCGATCGTTCACAGCGGTTGCTTGAATAGTTCCTCTGTCCGTAGTCGTTTTCTTCCCTATTTTTGGGGCTTGGGAAATGAGAGCGAAACGAGGTTTAGCGATGATCTCGAGCCAGGCCAGCCATCAAAACCTAGTTCCATATGACAGGTTATGCGAATTCGGTATGCAAATATGCCAGTATCTATTTAAAGAAAAAATAGCCTAAATAATAATCTATTTAGAACATAAAATTCATGTGCTATTTTTTTTTAGAAATAATTCTATATTTTTTTGAAGCCAAATTATTTTTACATTTCGGTATTTAACTGTCTTGAATTCATTGGATTTATTTTTACTAGAAATCAACTCATGTTGTTCGTCTAATACTTCTACCATGCTATTATCTACTTCCTGATGATAGGATAGAAATCTCGGTTTTTTGATTTCTTCGCATATTATCTCTGATAATTCAGAAGCGTCTCTAGTTTGAATGTCCCTTAAATATATCCTGATTAGGTCTTCATACTCGCAGAGTACTAAATATACTGCACGTATGTCCGGGACGTTGCCAAATCCAAATAGTTTTTCAACCCTTTTCCATAAGTCCATCTCAAACCAAGCGTTATAAAAGAGCCACTGAACTTCGTTCATGCATTCAATTGCATCAGGACCCGCAAATGAAAATTCGATTTGATCATTATATTCTGCCCCTAACATCATCAAACCCATTATACTATTTGCACCAACTTCCATTACATCATTGCGAACAACGCCGGTGACGTTAAAATTTTCGACTTTTTTGACAACTCCGGCAGATGGACGCGCGTGAAGTCCTCCAGAGTTCACTACACGAATTGCTTGGGTTAAATTTTCCATGAATATGGCGCCCTTTGATAAAATCGATAGGTTATTTTTGTGGAGGCAAATTTGACTGAAAACCAAACATCGAGTTCGATTTTTACGGAAATTTACAAAGAGGTGATGAGAATAGTAAGGAGTAGAAAACTTAAACGTGACGATGTGTTTGACAAACGTGTATCGGCCCCAATCGAAACACTTGAAGAGATCCATTCCGATTTTCTGATCATTATTTCCAGTCTAAAAATAATTCTGAACGATTTTTCGCTTGCAGTTAGGCATGGCAAAAACCTAAGCGGTCAAGACGTAACGCAATTGGAACAAAAAATCGCCGAATTGGCAAAGTTGACGGACAGACGCCGAGCCGAACGGCGAAGATTTTTCGAACTATGTTTGGCGAGATATGAGGAATTGAATTTAGGAGGGTTATCCGCACAAATACAACGGCAAACCATATTAACAATGGAAGAGCATGATATACTATGCAGATACTACGAAGAACTATTGCGATATTTTCGTAGAGATGACCACTCTTACTCACATGGGGTCCGCGCAAATGTTGCTGAAATGCGAAACCTAGTTCATCGATTTTCAATCGAAGGCGACAGTTCTATTTTAGCGAAAAAGATATCTGGCCTAACTAATGATCTTGAAGCCCAAGAGCTGCAATTTGAGCATTCTTGGTCGGTTGCAACGAGAGTATATGCTAAACTAGAAGCACGCTTGGGATAACAAGAGCCATTCAATAATTTACCTGGATTCTGAAAACGATAATTCAGAAACGCCAAATATATACGCCTCCACATTTTTACAAAAATGGGTAGCGCAATGCAGAAAATTTCATATTGCATATTATGCGAATCCGGTAAGGGCTAGGTACGCAGGCGAAGGGGAAGGGCAACTTGATTTGAGGCACTTCCGGCCCAAACCTGCCTTTTACTGACCCGCCGAGATGTTGGGGGCGCAGTCTGCTGGGCTGACATTCGCTGCGTGCGCAAAATCCCATTGCCGGACGTTCATCTAGCCCGACGAATACTATGGTGTGGTGGGGGTCAAACCTGCCATTCATAGTGCGCGCAAGATTTGTGCTTTACCGGAGGCAGGCTTGCGAGACCTTCGCACTTTTTAGTATGGGCAACTTTTGAGTGTAGTTGCGGGATTTTTCAGTTTTTGATAGAAGCGCTAGACTAGAACCGATATTGAAAGGTTTTTATCATTGCCGTTGCGAGTAAAGCCAATGGTTCAGTATCTGACCGAGCAAGTCGAACAGATGCGGGAAAAGGACTATACTTCTCTATCCATAGCCAAAGCAGTCAAAGGTCGTGACCCCGGCGGTAGGGAAAAAGCTCTTAGGTTAGGAGGAACAGAGTATCGCTTCGGCCCCGGCTCGCCCGAAGGTGCAGTAAGTCTATGGACCGCTTGGGCAACCCGTTCAATCTCAGCAGCAATGGACCAGCCGGATGATCAATTAGTCATTGTTCCTGTTCCAAACTCTCACGCAACAATTGCCGATCGCTTCCGCAGATCCTCCGATATGCAAGGGGCCGCAGCCGATGCCCTTTTTGCCACGCTCTTTGAGGCTGGCGAGGTCGCAGTCCCTGATTGGGTGCGCGAGAAGATCAAGAAGCTGTCCTACAGAACGCTTGCCCGCTGGCGCGAACATGCCCGCACCGGCAAAAACCGTCTTGCCAGCGATCCCTCCATGGCGCGCAAGGGAACTGGGGTCCTGGAGAGGGCCGAAGACGGACGGCTGAAAGCCTTTTGTCTAGCGGTCTATGCAAGCAATCAGTTCTTGACTGCCAAACACATTCGCAATACGGCGCTCGCGGAGTTTGGCGATACGGTCCTGGTGGACACAAAACACGGCCAAAAGCGTGTTCCATTGCCGCCTTTAAGGACGTTTCAAAACGCTCTTAAATGCTGGAAAACAGAACACGGCAATGCGCTGTTGAAGATCACGGATCCGGATGCCTATAAATCCAAGGTTCGCTTCGTGGCATCAGGAGCCAACAAGGTCGACCGGCTCAATCAAAAATGGGAAGTCGATGCTTCGCCCTCTGATGTGATGACCACGGACGGGCGGCGCAACATCTATGCAGCCATCGATCTTTATTCCCGGCGAACCATCATTCTGGTGACAGACACGCCACGTGCGGCAGCAGTCGGTCTTCTTATCCGAAAATGCCTGATTGACTGGGGTGTTCCAGAAACCATCAAGACGGACAATGGCTCGGATTTTACAGCCAGGGCAACAGTGCGCCTGCTGGATGCACTTGGCATCGAACAGGAGCTGTCATCGCCGTATAGCCCGGAGCAAAAGGGCACGGTGGAGCGGGTCATCGGCACGTTCCAGAGGGACTGCGCGGCAACTTTGCCAGGGTTCATTGGCCATTCGGTTGCCGATCGCAAGGTGATCGAGAACCGCAAGGCTTTTTCGGCCCGCCTTGGAACGGATGATGCCAAGCTGTTTCAGGTGGCGCTCAGCGCGAGCGATCTGCAGCTGGAAGCTGATCGCTGGGCCCTGGAACAATATGCACACACGCCTCATGAAGGCCTAAAACGCAAGACGCCCTTTGAGGTCGCCAATTCTTGGACTGGTGCTGTTCGGCGCATTGAAGACGAACACGCTCTGGCAGTTCTGCTGGCACCGATTGCTGGCAAGGATGGTTTCAGGCGGGTGACCAAACAGGGCATCCGCATTGATGGTGCGTTTTACCAGCCCTTTGGCGTGTTGCCGGGTGCCGATGTTTTTTGCCGCCATGATCCTTCTGATCTTGGGCGGTTGTGGCTCTTTGCAGAAGACGGCGAGAGCTATCTGGGCGAGGCAATCTGCCCGGACCTTGCAGGCGAGGACCCGGCCTGAACACCAGCGGCTGCATAATCTGGTGCTGCCGATCGATGATCCGTTCTGGGATCTCTTTGCACCGCCCAATGGCTGGAACTGTCGGTGTGTACTCCAGAGCCTGTCACAGCGGGATGTTGATCGGCTAGTCGGGGCCGGGGAGGCGCTGGTGTTTGAGGCGCCGCCGATCTCGTATCGGGCGTGGGAGAACAAGAGGACCGGTGAGGTGCGGCAGATCCCGAACGGGATTGATCCGGGGTGGGATTATAATCCCGGCAAGGCCGGGTATGAGGAGACGGTGCGGCGGTTGTTGGCAAGGGGTGTGCCTGAGTTTTCGGGGAATTGATTTTAAAGGCCGTGGAGCGCGGTTTAAGGGGCCTAATGCATCGCGTTGCCCGAAAGCGGCTGATGGCGCTCTTGCCTGTTTAAAGGGTGTTTAACGGTGACAGCCTACTCGCGTAATTGCAAAAGATACGATTTGATCTGACGCTGGTTCGTTTAGGTTCAAGTTATTTCCGGCACTTAGACAGCAGCAGATCATTAAAATAACTCTACACTTGCTGGAACAGGGTTTTTACCATTTACAGACACCGTACCAATCAATTGATTTGTTTCAACCAACCTGAAACTGCCAATGGCGCCAAAATTACCGTCTTGATATTCTACGAGACCGCCGCGAACAAAAAGAGACGTTTTTGTTTTGCATTCGCTTGAACTACCGAAGCTTATGCATCCTTCATTCTGATCACGATACTTTACGTTATGAACAAGTACTTCGCCCCTGAAATACTTTACAGTTTTCTTGTGGTCTGCAGTCTTCGGATAGAGAACTGTTGTGATTTGCGTTTTTTGCATCAACGTATCAAAAAGTATTTGGTTCCGAACCATTTCGTCTTGAGAGTTTTTTAGCCCTTCCTTAATTGCGAAAGCGCGAATAACCGGCTTGTCCGAGCACACCAATTCTTGGAACGCGTACAGCCTGTCGAATGGATCAACGTCTGCGCCCGTCATTGTATCGCGCAATGACTTCAGTTCATCAGTTGAATGGCTTTTATGTGGTTCACAGGCCTGCGCTAGGTTCATCAGGCCAAAAGTTATGAAGGTGATCAACAAAAAAGGTCTAAAAACTATCTTCATGGAAACAACCTCAAAATCGCCGGAATACGCCCCGTTGCAGGGCTATGACTTTCGATGTAACCGATCATATCTCCAGTGGTCGCCAAAGCAAACGCTCCGGATAGATTGCGGCTATTAACATCGAAAGAAAATTCGACAGTTGAACCCAAGGCCGAAGCGCGCGCGCCGATAGGGCATAGATCAACTTCTCTCTTAATTAACCCAACGCAAGCCCCACTTCGGCTCCTCGATCTAACTATAAATGACAAGCTGGATTTTACTCTTTCTACATACTTTCTGGCTTTATCATTTAGGTTGTCGGCAGGCACCAGTTTGATGTCCAGCTGGTCGAGTTCCGACAACGCAGCCGCAACAACCTCTGCCTGAAGAATTACATCTGAAGTTTGTTTCCCCACGTCAATGGCATAAGCCCTTATGGCTGGTTGGTCGGAACACATCAGCAATTGAAAAACGGTCAATCTGTCGATGGGATCTGCGTCTTCCTTGACTAAGACATCCCGCATCGACTTTAGCTCCGTCGGGTCAATGCTTTCATAGTCTGCGCATGCCATTGCTTGCGATACGCACATGAAGCCAAGAAGGGGAATTGCACTACAAAGGATTTTGTATAATTTCATTATGCTGAACCTTCTTTCTAAATTCTTCGGACACAATAAAAAATTCGGTGCCTTGCGCAGCCCTAGGCGTAATACTGACGCGACAACCTGGAAAAATTTCCGTCACTTTTGCTACATCGATAGCCAAATCCCAAGCTCTAAACTGATCAGGATTTTTGAAATCGACTGTACGGTTCAGATTTCGTAATACAATTCGTCTTCCATTTCCCTCGACAACAAATTGATCGTAACCGCAAAGTGAAAATTCGATTCCAGAATATGCCGCAAATGTGCGTTCAGACGGGTCATTTGTTTTCTGGTTGGATTGTGTGAAAGGGGGGACATCTTCTGGGTTGGGTTTTCGATTGGGTACTAGCTCGATGGAGGCTTTCGGAAGAGCGGTTTCGACAACTCGTTCCGGTTTGCTGGCTTCGCGAATTGGCCTTTGGTTTTTGTTATCTGCGTTTTGTTCGACAATCTCTTGCGATTTTGATCTATTAACAACCTCTGGTTGAAGTGATTCCAAATCCTCTTTTGGGGGGGTAAAAGACTTCTTTTGAGACTGAAAGTTTTCGCGTAATAATTTCTCTATATTTTTATTAGATTGCTCTATGTTTTTACTAGATTGCTCTATGTTTTTGGTGGACTGAATAGTTCTATAGTCTTGAATAGTTGGGATGCCAAAAGTAACAAAACCGGCAAATACAGCGGTGACAATTATAAGAATGGTAGCGCGGACCACGCCATATTTTTCTTTGAAAACTTCGAAACTGTCTAAAAAACTGCGCATTCTCTTGATCCCTGAAGTATATGAAATATTAGCAAGCTCGCGGGAATTCGCAATCCTATTTCGTCGTCTGAACAGCAGTTTAAGTCGCACTTGATGGTGTTTGGATGCACCGCTAGTCTGTTCAAGCAAATCTTGAGCTACTTCAAAAATTTAGTTTCTTTCCAAGTTGTTGACACCACAAACAATCTCCCACGTACTCACCCGGGTGTTTTGAAGTTCAGCTCTTGGGCACTCTCGCCCCATGAGCAAACGCCCCCACATTTCTGACCTCTGCACCGCTGACCCTGTCGCCTTATCCGCCGACATGACCGCTGGTGCCTGGATCAAATTGTTCCCGTCCGGAACCTTCCAGGCCCGCGATGGCCGTGGTCCATTCGATGCTGGTGATGAGACTACGATGCAGGCGATCGTCTCTCGCACAAAGAATTATCTCGGCAGCACGGACATGATGATCGACTACGATCACCAAACAGCTTTTGGAGCCATCCCAGGTGTCGGCGGGACTGCCAAGGCTGCTGGCTGGGTCAAGGAATTCGAAGTTCGCTCTGATGGCATCTATGGCCGGGTAGAATGGACCGCTGCTGCCAAGGCCGCGATTGAGGCCTCCGAGTACCGCTATATTTCTCCGCTGTTCACACGCGACACGGCTGGCAAGGTTACGGCCCTGCGCAATGCTGCGCTGTTGAACATGCCCGCGATGGACCTCGAGGCCATTGCCGCCCGCGCCTTTCCCAAGACAACAAAAGGACCTGACATGGATGAGATCCTTGAAGCCCTCGGCCTGACCGAGGGTGCAGGGGACGAGGAGGCGCTTGCCTCCATCACGTCCCTGATGACCGGCCTGTCCGACATTGCCGTCGCTGCCGGTCTCGACAAGTCCGCGGATGTTGCAGCTGTTGCTGCCTCTGTCGCTGATCTTGCGAAGGCGGCAAAGTCCACTGAGCCAGATCCAGCAAAATATGTCCCGATCGAGCAAGTCACGGCTATGCAGGCTGACCTCAAATCCCTGCGCGACACCATCGAGTCTGACAAGGCTGAAGAACTTGTGTCAGTCTGGTGCGTCTCGACTCGGACATCAACGGCCATCACCGGAGCTGCGTCCTATGACTGCGGTATTGCGGGTGAAACGTCCAAGTTTGGCGGCTCGCTTGGTATCTCTGAAGGATCGACCAATGCCGGGGTGATCGGGCCGCAGGCGTTCTATTCAGATACGGCGGTTCGGCTGACGGCAAACGGGGGGAGTTTTACGGCAGGGGCGGTGAAGGTGGTGCTGCATTATATGCTGCCGGTGGTGCCGGGGGAGTGAGGATGAAGCCATGTCTAAGGATATGGATCTATTTGGACATACTCAAATTCGTTAGGTTTTCGTGTTTTGATGCAGTTCTGAAATAGGTTTTAAATTTTCCACTCTAATCCACAAACCGTCCACCGCTCATACATTGCAAACTAGGAAAAGAACGAGGATATCGGTGTCAAAAATGAAATGTCAGATCAGCTTCAGTAATTTGCAACTACAACAAAAAAATGACATCTGAACTATTAGATCCAAGATGTGTGGCGAACCTTATTCTTGATAAGGCAGATGAAAAAGGCTTTGGCCTTACACATATCCAACTTCAAAAAATTTTGTATTTCGTACATGGATTACATCTAGTTCGGTACAATCATCCTTTGGTGCGAGGAGCGTTTGAAGCATGGACATACGGGCCCGTACACACATTGATTTATGATGAGTTTAAATCGGCGGGCAGTGCGGAAATTGCTCATCGAGCTACCAAAGAAGACCTTTTTACCGGTGAAAGAACTCCGGTGCCCAAGATTGAAGATGAGAGAATCCTCAGTCTTGTTGATGATATTCTGAATACTCTTGGGCAAATGTCCGCTGGCCAATTAGTGGAACTTTCGCATGCGAAATCGGGCCCATGGGGGTGGGTAGTGGGGAAAAGTCATACAATTTATGGGAAAATAGGTGTCGGAGCACGGAACGAATCGTTCGGCCTCAGAATCAGTGATAAACTGATTCGCGAGAGATATCGCTACCATTGGGTAGACCTCGCGGAAAAGGATGAACCGTTCCATGGTGTCGAACAAGAACCCGTATTATAGAAATGATTTCGCGCGTATCGCTGTTCTAGATGAAAATAAAATGCGATCGGAGCTAATTAGATATCGAGATAAAAATCCATATTTTCCGCTAAATCATAAATATCTTTTGGCTGAAGCTCCAAAACTGCTGAATGCGCTACAGGATCATGGAGATTTGTTCGGGGGCCTTACACCGGAACAGTTAGTTGAAAAAATTGCCACAAAGACTTGGGTCAATCCCCACGCCGAGAATTCGGAGCAGTTGCGTAATTCCGTGAGAACTACTGCCCAATCTATTCTTAAGTTTAGTAGAGATCGTGAAGTAAGTGGTCGAAATCGACGGATCCGTGGATTTCAAGTAATACCTGGAGTGTCGGTCACAAATTTTTGGATGGAAGCTGTCTTCAGAATTGGGAACCAAAATTCGATTCTTTTTCTAAATCCACGTTCTACTCGTTTTAATGAATTGGAAAAACGATTTGTACTCTCATTGATGAGAGAAGGCGTGGCTGAAGGTCTCGCTTTGGCTCGAGATGAAGTTCAGCTTGGTATTTTGGATTTTCGAAAAACGCCTAAGGGCACGAAAGAGGCGACTTTAACAACAAATCATGGCTTAGAACATTTCTCATTAGACGAACTACAGTCCATGGTTGGGAAAATGGCTGAGATCTGGCTGGAGATAAATTCTGGTTATGGAGAAATGAAGTCGACCGGTACAAATGAACCACGATTTTTATAGTTGGCAATAGAATTAATAGTGCCCCGTTCCCAACTTTCTAAGGCATTCAAGAACATTTGAGTGCATGTTTGCCATATTGCTAAGTGGTAGATATACGAACTCAAATTTTATCATTGGTAGAGGCCGATTGCCATGACATATTTGTTCCTGCCCGCTTTCGGGTAATCCAACCCGTTTTGCTTCCAAAATAGACTAAGTAAATAGTCTAGGAATACGCCTTGTTGCTCTAAAACTATGTTGCGTATATTCATGGTTGTTGTTTAAGCTATACATCAACTATGGGGAGATTTCGGCTTGCCGATAGAGAGTATCCATACTTATCTGGTGCATCCCAATAAAAAAAATGTAGACGCCCAAGCGATTGTAGGCAGCGAGGTCCCGCATGAAGGAGACATGTTTGCCCTACTCAAAAATGTCTATGAGAAAGCAGACGCCGAATGCAAAATTGGGATTGCCTTCAATAGGGGAGCCGATGGTGCTCAAGTAAATGCCAGACGCGATATGTTGACGGCTTATGCAGCAGCACCAAGCGTCGCTTCCGGCCATCTCCTCGCCGACAATTTAGCTACAGTAACGACAAGACGTTCGGGACTAGGTCTGTTGTTCCTAATTAAAGGAACTGAGGGCCATCAGCACAAAGTCGTCATTTCTCGTTTTCGCGCGAACAACGGTGTCGTCGTCAACGAAGCTGCTGATATGCTTACGGTTGAATTCATAGATCGTGTTTTTATGAAAAACGCGCATTCCTACAAGGCTGTAGTTTATCAGCATGCTTCCCTCCAAGCGGGCTTTTGGAGTGGCATGGCTGTCGATAAGCAGATCAATAGCCAAGACTTGGAAACATCTGATTATTGGGTGAAGGATTTTCTCCTATCTGATTTCGTCACCAGTCCTGCATTTGGTACACGTCGCCTAGCGGTAGCACTAAAAAAGGCGATCAAGGCGACAGAAGATCTTAATATCAAGCAGCAGATAACTGCAGCAGCTACGCTTGCGAGTAACCTAGGAACTGAAGCGTTGAACGTGAATGACTTCTGCAATCGATATGGTTTTTTGGATGAAACGAAGGCTGCTGTAATAAAGCAACTGGATCGGGCTGATCTCGCAGGTGACAACTTTTTGTTCGACCCTCATGAGTTTGCACAACAACTACCTTACCGAACGATCGAACTTGATAACGGTGCGATGCTAACTGCTAACTCCGCGTCCTTCGACAATGTTTTTGAACAGGATCAATTGGGGGATGATGCCAAAAATGTCCGTTACAGCACGGTTGGAGGAATAGTTAGCGAAAAACTGGAAAAAAGTAGATGACCATCGATAAACAGTACCAAACACGGTTTGATACAGTTCTGTTTCCAATAGCTGAAAAGCTTTCATCCTTGCTGAATGACCTACTGGGTGACCAGCCGAGAATCGATAGGATATCTACGCGTCCGAAGTCGGTGGAACGTTTCATGAAGAAAGCATCGGCAAAGAAGGACGGGAAGCTAAAATACGATGATCCACTTCATCAGATTCAAGATCAGATTGGTGCTCGCATCATTACTTTCTACAAAGACGATGTGAACCGGATATCGGAACTGATCCAAAAGTACTTTCATTCAATCGAGTCTAAAGATCTATTGCCGGAGAATGAGTGGGAATTCGGCTATTTTGGAAACCATCATGTGCTTATGCTGCAGCGCGATCTTGTTGATCCGGAATTTGATCAAAATTTGGTTCCAGACTGCTTTGAACTTCAGATTAAAACCTTATTTCAGCATGCGTGGTCGGAGGCTAATCATGATCTAGGTTACAAACCTGATCAGCGGCCTTTGGAAGGCGAGGAGCTGCGCCAGTTGGCATTCACTTCGGCTCAGGCTTGGGGGGCAGATCGGACGTTCAACGAACTTTTCTTGAAAAGAAACGCCTAGCGTTCGCATATTCTGGAGGGGTTCTCAAAAATAGTAAATCGGTTGCCAAGTGAAGTTGCGCGAAATGCCATCCGAACTTGCGCGCTACAAAATGCCATCCGAACTTGCGCGCTACAACAGGAGATAACGCACAAAAAAACCGGCCAGAGGCCGGTGGTTTTGTTTCTCTTCTCACTAGGTGAGGGAGAAGTGGTGCCGGCAGCAGGATTCGAACCCGCGACCCCGAGATTACAAATCACGTGCTCTACCAACTGAGCTATACCGGCGCTGGGGAGGGCTTCTACCAGAATTGAGGCCCTTGTCTATGCCTGTTTTGAAAAAAAATTCAAATAGGCGAAGAAAGTGGGCTAACACCCTTGTTTCTAAGGGCCTTTCGGTCGTCGCCTGTGGATAAGGCGGGTGTTGAAAGCTGGCCGGTTGTCCAGCAGCCAACAGATTCTGCGGTTTGTCGGAAGTTATCTTCGCGAGGAACTGGCGACGCGCGCCGGGAAGGGAGCGCGCGTCGCTTTGCAGATGTCACAAAGGTATCTTGAAATAAGTATTGGATGCAGGAGCGGACGAAAAATCCGGGACTGAGTGTTTCGCAGCCCATTCTTCCTGCACCGTCAGCTGTTGACCGCTTTTTAGCAGCCGTTGAGCAAGGAGCTTTGGATGCTTGCGGCGCACCTTGGCTTCCAGCAAAACGTCGTGAACGTCTGATGCCGGAAAGTCCCAAACACGAAAGACGGAAGATGGTCGCCGCGCGCCTCCGGCTTTCAAAGTGGAGGCTATTGCAGAGGCTGTAACAGTCAGGCCGATCGCCAGGGCCGTGCCGCCTGCAAGGACCTGGCGCCGATTTGAAAGTGTTTCAAGGTTCAGCTTCATCACATCACCAGACGGTCATGGTAGGTGACGGCCGGTTGACCTTCCATGAAGGAAAGCAACTGGTTCATTATCCCGTTGTCCATGATTGATTTGATGTAGGCCTGATGGTGTGCCTGGGACACCCATTCTTCCAGAATGAGAAAGTCGCGCGTATCGGTGTTGTAAAAGAGGGAAACGGAAAGGGCACCGTCAAAGCCGCGCACTGCCGGCAGTTTGTCTGCCAGAAAAGCTTCCAGACGGGGATATGCGCTTTCGGCAACCTTCATCTTAAGTGTGACCCAAGTGCTCATTTTCTACTCCTGTATGTAAACAACAGGAGCGATGTAGGGCGGTTGGCAGTTGGAAACTGTCGGTGAAACACCATAAATGCCGGTTTTCAGTCATAACTTGTGACCTGAGACATTCTGTCTAGTCAGCAGTTGCCTGCAGCCGGTTTGAAATTCCGTCAAGTTTGGTATGTTGGAGCATGGTCAAAAAACGTAGTTTCCTGTCGCATCCGCCAGATGATGTTCTGACTTTGCCTGAAGACCTGCATACCTTTCGGGAGGCCTCTGTTTTGATGGCTTCGGGGCACGCCGGTCTTTTTCACAAGCTGATTGAAAAGGATATGCTTGCGGTGGAGTTTCGCACGGCCGCGCCCTGTTTGTGCATGACCGTCCGTGGCAGGGAAACATTCTGGACTTCAGAAGGCCAGGAGATCTCCCTTGAATCGGGGGAGATGGTCTTGATGCCAGCCAATACGTATTTGGTATCTGATTTTTCATCCCGTGACGGACCGCTTGAGGCGTACATCCTGTCTTTTGATGCTGCTGCGATCGGTGCATTTTTGCGCAACCGTCAGCTGGCTGAAAAAACGCCGAAACCAGGAGCCTACAGGATAAGGGCGCATGCCGCTCTCTCCGGATTTTTTGAAGGTGCCAAGTCGGTCTATGAACAAGTGGCCGGCTCTCCGGCTTTGCTGCAGACAAAACTGCTCGAGTGCCTTTATCTGATCGCCGAGATCGATGACACTGACAGGCTGGATGGCTTTCTGTCGGCAAGTGATCGCAGACAAGCGCCGAGAAACATACTTCATGTTATGCGGGAAAATGCAGGGCGAAACTTATCAATAACCGAATTTGCGCGAATCTCGGGCCGATCCGTGACGTCGTTCAATCGGGACTTCAAACGTCAGTTTGGCGTGCCACCTCGGCAATGGCTGGCGGACCACAAACTACAAAAGGCTCAGGAGCTGGTTTTGAATTCCCGCCAATCGATCACGGAGATTGGGACTGCGCTGGGATATTCCAGCACCTCCCATTTTATAGAGAAATTCCGCAAGCAATATGGAACAACGCCCAAAGCAATGCGTTTGAAAAGCCTTTAAGAAAGGCGCAGAGGTCTTAGCTTCACAGCCCCATTTTCTGCCGTGCGACATATAAGGAAAGCACGGCTGCATTGGAGACGTTCAGCGAGCGGATCTCGCCGGGCATGTCGAGACGGGCCAGCAGGCCGCAGGCCTCACGCACGCCCTGGCGCACGCCTTTGCCTTCCGAGCCGAGCACCAGAACCGTCTTGTCGGTGAACTCTGTCTCTTCCAAGCTGGCCGGGCCGTCGCTGTCGAGGGCGATGCAGCCGAAGGCCTCGTCTTTCATTTCGGAAATGAAGCGGGCCATGTTTTTCACCCTGACATGCTTGATCATGTCGAGAGCGCCAGAGGCGGACTTGGCCAGCACGGAACCTTCTTCGGGCGCGTGGCGCTCGGTGGTGACAACGGCATCTGCGTCGAGCGCGACAGCTGAACGCAGAATGGCGCCGACATTGTGCGGATCGGTGACCTGATCGAGGGCCAGCACCAGGCGGGCGCCGCGCAGTTCCTCAACGCCATAGGCGGGCAGGGGATCGGCTTCCAGGATCATGCCCTGATGGACAGCATCCTTGGTGACCATCTTATCGAGTTCCCTCGGCCGTTTTTCTTCGATCGGAACATCAATCTTGACGCCGCGCTCCACCAACCGATTTTGCGCGTTCTCGGTCGCATAGAGCTTGAGCCGTTTGCGATCTGCATTGGCAAACGCCGCTTCTACCGTATGCAGGCCATAAAGAAGCACAGGCCCCTCAGCCATCAGTCCCGGGCGGCGCGGCGGTGGTTTGCCGAGTGGCTTCTTCTTCCACGGTTGTCCGGATCCGGAACGCGATTTGGTGTATGGCGGTCGTTTGCTGTCAGTCATGGCGCAGCTCTAGACCCATTTTCCGATCAGGGGAAGAGGGCCACAGGAAAAGGAGATGGCTCAGGCCATCGGCATGATCATGCAGGTAACAGTGCCATGGGCGATTAGTTTGCCATTGGCATCTTTCAGATCCCCTTCGGAGGTTGCCAGTTTCCGGCCCCGGTGCACCACACGGCCTTCGCAGGTGACCAGACCACTGCCTGCCATCAGGGGGCGAACCATGTTTACGGTCAAGGACGTGGTCGTGTAGATCTCGCCCGGGGCCAGTTTGGTGTGAACCGCACAGCTGAGCGCCGTATCTATAAGAGTGGAGATCCAGCCGCCGTGAATTGTCCCCATGGGATTGAGGAACTGTTTCTCTGGCCGGCCGGTAAAGACAGCACGACCTTCGGAGAATTCCTTCAAACGGATATTGGAATGCAGCATGATCGGGGGAGCAGGTAAATTACCGGCCAACATGTGCTCAAAGATGTCCATGCCGGTCATGCCAACCACGCCATCTTTTGGCAAGGCGCCGAGTTGATGGGTTTTACCGTTTTCCGTGAAAGTCTCTGTGTCAGACATCTCTATAGGTCCTAAGGTGTGCTCGTCTGGGCGCGAGTTATCTAGCGCCGGGGGAATTACCGGGTTCTTTGTTTGATGGGCTTGCCTGCTCGAGGTGCCGGACTGCCTTTCTCAAGTCAGACATGTGCGACTGGATTGCGATTGCCGTTTCATCTCCCAGATGATCGGTCAGTTCTTTTTGGGCCGTCTGCCATGTGCTGTGGAGTTGGCAGACAAGCGCTTGACCTTTTGGCAACAGAGACGGCACGACCTTTCGACCGCTGGTCTTTTCGCGGCTAATCAGTCCGGCGGCTTCCAATGGCTTAAGGTTCCTGGCAAGCGTCGAACGTTCGATCCCGAGAAATCTGGCAATATCGGACGCAGACAATGCATTGCCGCTGGCGATGACCGCCAACAGCTGCGCCTGGGTGATCTCCAGTCCGAAAGGTGCCAGGTGCCGATTGAAATGCCGGGTCAGCAAATTGGCGGTCCGTCTGGCAGAATGGCCAAAGCAGGTTTGGCCCATCTGTTGGAAATCTATGTCATGCAGATCGAGTCTCATATGTTGTAGCTACAACAAAGTTCTCGACTGAACAAGCAATTTGGTGGCAACTGGAATTGAGTTTGTCTCCGGAACCAGATTTTGACTGGAGGTTTGTGGGCAGAAGTATTTCCAGTAAGCCAGCCCGGCAGTTGTCCACAGGGTGGTCTGTTTCCTACCTATGTTGCTGAAATTCGTCAGGAAACCCGCCAAATCCGTATCTGAGCGGGTGTCGCTAATGAGGTATCTGGCCCGGCTTTGAACGATGCTGGCAGGGACCGCATTCGGTCTCCGGTCGATTTTGTTCAATTCATTGCAAAATCGGCGTTGACAGGTCAGGTCCGCATCTGCATAACACGCGCCACGGGATTGCTCGCCCCCTTCGGGTGGGTTATCCGGTCAAGCCATCCTGTTCGCTTCGGCGTGAAGCAGGACGAGATGGAGGAGTGCCCGAGTGGCTAAAGGGGACGGACTGTAAATCCGTTGGCTATGCCTACGTTGGTTCGAATCCAACCTCCTCCACCATCGTCCCGTTTTGTGTGTTGTGCGGGTGTAGCTCAATGGTAGAGCAGCAGCCTTCCAAGCTGACGACGAGGGTTCGATTCCCTTCACCCGCTCCATCATGGGTGTTGATCGGAGTGTCCGGAACGGAAGGTTCTTTCGCCCGGAAATCCTGAATGAATTTTACGGGAAGTGTTTTGTCGCTGCGGATTTATCCAATGTGTCGGGGTGCTGCCCTACTTCGCGAGCCTTTATAGACCGACACGAGTATTGGGCAGAGATCCGATGGCAAAAGAGAAATTTGAGCGCAACAAGCCGCACGTCAACATTGGCACGATTGGCCACGTTGACCATGGCAAGACCACGCTGACCGCTGCAATCACGATGACGCTTGCTGAGGCAGGTGGTGCTGAAGCG
>JBDWQP010000006.1:0-33567 GCA_039986495.1 Roseibium sp.
CAACCCAGAACCTCAGGAAACTCGCAAAACTCATCCCGGTGCCGCAGATCGGTTGTCCTGCATAAGCAAGGCACGGTTTGCTCAAACTCAGCACACCGTTCAAAACGCAAAACCATCGAGTTTTTCAACGGAATACGCCCATAGCAGACCTTTGGACGGCCTTATTCGAGGGTCTGGTTCCTGTCCCGCTACTGTTCTTACCAGCGTTGAAACAGACCTCTTTGAAGTGCTGTTTCGTTACTCAGGTTTAAGTATCAGTTGTATCCATGCCGCCTATGTTTCTATCTAGATGCGCTGCTAAAGGTAGGTCGCGAGCATTTTGAAATAGAACAGCACCTCGGCGAGAATTCCGATAGCGCCAGCATCCGAGGCAAAAGCTGTTGCCGATCCGACTGATCCGACAATTGCAATTTCCTTTCCCAAATCGTCGGGCCACGCAAGTACGATCAGCGCTTCACTGGCACTGCCAATGTCGGCAGCACCCAGGAGGCTGGATCCGATTGGGATTTGGCCGCTGGCAGTTCCGGCAGCAATGTCGACAATCTCGCTGGTGAATATCCTCCCGGGATTTCTATCCAGTACAAATTTTACTTTCGTTCCAGGTTTCAACGCAGGAAGACCATTTTGAGAAAAAACCGCGGCTAGGAAAATCGTATCCGTGCGAATATACGGCATCACCGGGTTTAATGGCCTGGCCTGATCGCCAACAGAAACACCAAGTGCAGATACGACACCATCAGATGGTGCGCGAATGACTGTCTGGTCGAGATCGTATTTTGCCCTGCCATAGGCCGCAGCGGCTTCATCATAAGTTGCTTGTGCTTCGTCTCGGGATTGCTCGGAAACCGAGCTGCTTCCACGCTCAAGAACGGTTTGAATTCGAGTTAAGGTCAGTTCCGCAATATTCAGGGAAGCTTGCGCCTGATCGAGTGAATACTGATAGGGAGTTGGGTCGATTTCGAAGAGCACTGTGCCTTCAGGCAAGGGGACATTAGCGGTGACTGGCACACTTTTGACTACGCCGCCAACGACAGGGGCGATCTCATTGACCTTGGCAACGGCGGTGACCCGGCCCGATGGTGTATTAGTATTGAGCAAGCCGACAACGACGAGAACAATGACGAATCCGATCAGGGATACCAAGATTTTTGAGACCCGGTTCCATGGCAGGATCTTGAACTGAAAAAACAGCAGCCAGATCAAGACTGCATATATCGACAAGACGATTACCACCTAAAATACCCCTTTAAACATAGGCATTACATTTTTCATGGACCAGCAAACCATCCATCGATGAACTGCTGATCCAGAGTAATTTGCGAATGCACTCGTCTGCTTCGTGAGGCAACCGGCTCGCCGGGCTAGTTGCTTCCGCCAGAACTGATTTCAAGAACTCCGTTGTCCCTGCTGTACTTCATCCAGCGAGCAATCAGTTCATCTCGCTTTTCAGGCATTTCGTTCGCGAGATCGGCCAACTCACCCGGATCGTTTTGTAAATCGTAGAGTTCCCATTCACCCGAACCGGCAGGTTCCGGCATCCAAAGCGCCTTCCAGCGCCCGTCGAAAAAGGCTTTCATTCCAAAAAGTTCATAACCGACGAGCTTGTTGGACGTGGTTGTGTCGATTTCTTTTCCTAACAGAACCGGCATGACGGATGCGCCTTGAATGGGCTGCACGGGTCTTCCGTGAAATACTTCGCCCGGCAGATCCAACTGCGCGGCCTCGAGAATAGTGGGCATGATGTCACGTATGTGGAGAAACGCCCCATTTTTGCCCTGCGCTCCGTCCATATTACTGGGCAATTTCACCACAAGGGGAGAGCGAACACCGCCTTCAGCTGCAAACCCTTTGTACATACGGCTTGGTGTCATGCTGGCTTGGGCCCAGCCGGGTCCCATATCGATGAGCGAGTTGGGCAGTCCGCGGTTCTCAGGGCTGTTGTCAAAGCTCGAAATGTATTCATCCGTTTGCCCCGGATAGTCTTCGAGTTTTGATCCATTTGCCCCGTTGTCCGACATAAAGATAATCAGCGTATTTTCGTATCGTCCGGTCTGCTTCAGCGTGTCTATAATGCGCTGGATCTGCTCATCCATGTAGTCAACCATGGCGGCATAGACTTCCATATCGCGGGCTGCGAGCGCTTGCTCCTCGGGCGACATCTCGGACCAGGAAGGGACTGAAGGTAGCCGTGGAAACGGTGCTGCGTCATTTGCGACGATCCCCATCTCGCGTAGCTTGGTCAGGCGGTCATTGCGCAGCGCATCCCAGCCAGAATCATACTTGCCATTGTACTTTGCGATGTATTCCGCAGGCGCGTGCAATGGGTCATGCGGAGCTGTATAGGCGACATAGGCGAAGAAGGGTTTTTTGCTGTCCTTGTCGCGCTTGATCCATTGAACCAGCTCGTCCGTGTAATTCTTTGTAGAATAGAAATCTTCGGGCAGGCTTTCCACTACTTTGCCATTTCGGCTGTAATGCATGGGCACTGTCGGAGTTACCCATTTCTGGTCTGCCCAGTGGCTTCCGCCGCCTTCAACCAGAATGAACGTGTCATCAAAGCCGCGCGCACTCGGCAAGTCTTCCGGCTCTTCTCCCAAGTGCCATTTACCGACCATATAGGTTGAGTATCCATTGACATTCAGGACTTCGGGCAGTGCCGCAACGCGGTGGTTCAAGAACCCCTCGTACCCGGGCTGTCCTTCGATTTCCTCAGTCATCATTTCATGCATCGTGCCAAGACCAGCCCTATGGTTGTCCATTCCCGAGAGTAAAACCGACCTTGAAGGGGAACAACTCGCCAAAACATGAAAATTGGTAAAGCTGAGTCCCTCGGATGCCAATGTGTCCAATGCCGGCGTGGAAATTTCTCCGCCGAAGGGGCCGATATCAGTATACCCCATGTCATCGGCGACAATGAGTAGGACATTCGGCGGAGAACCTCCGGCAATGCTTGCGGTCGGAAATACCAAAATCAACAATGACAAAAGCAATTTATTGAACATGAATGAACTTCCTTCGGGATTTTGTTACTTGCCAACACACTCGTGATTCCCAATGACGCGCAGAAAAACACCGCCAAAAAGCAATCGTTGAGCACTCATGATATCTATCTTTCTCGCCGCGTTTGCGAGGATGGGGCCAGTGCCTAGGTATCCAATAGTTTTATGGGTTTTCAGGACCTCTAGGTAAACAGCAACGCGGCTAGTCCCTTTGATCAATTTCTGTTCAGCATTTTCTGCGCCGCATGAAACTTTGACAAAAGTTCCTCGGTCTCAGGGCGCAGGTTTTCGATCCCTGCATATGGCTCGCCATGGGTTTCCGGTCTGTCGGGATAGGTTTCTTTCAAAGCCATGTGCCGGGCCTGCATGTCTGCGAAAAAGGCCACAGTCCACATCCCTTGTGTGTCGAGTGGGTATTCCTCCCGAGGGTCGCGATAAAGATTGAATATCGGCAATTTAAATCCAGCGGTTCCAGGAGACGGCCAATGGATCTTGAATTCATTCTTGATGGAGGCCTTGATATTAGGCCCGTCATAAACATGCAGGTAGTCGCGGCGTCCGTTTGTATCGCCTTCCAGAAAAAGCGCAGTCTGATCAATGCCGTCGATTACCCGATCGGTCGGAATGAAATCGGTTGCCCCTGCAATGTTTGCGAGCGTGGTGTAAAGGTCCGAAACATGAACCATGTCACCTGCTGTTGAACCCGCTTCAATAGCGTCGGGCCATTTCACAAATGCGCTGACCCGAATACCGCCTTCGGTCGTGTGTCCCTTGAAACCTCGATAGATCATGTCCGTGAAGCCGATATAAGGGACACCTTGCTGCATGGTGCCGTTGTCGCCCATCGCAACAATGATGGTGTTGTCGGCTATTCCCAGCGTTTCCACTTCACCGAGTAAATCGCCAATCCAGCCATCAAGCACCTGCATGCTTTCCACCCAGCTGCCGCGGTTGTCGGTTTTCAGTTCCAATCCGGCCCGGCTGAAGTCAACCGGCTTCATCGGCCAGTAGTTCAGGAAGAAGGGCTTGTCGTCCGTTGCCAGTTTTCTCAGCTGTTCTATAGCCTGTTCCTGGAAGCGGTTGTTCATCGCATCATAATGATCATACCCCATCGGTTCCCCGGCGGTTATGCCCCATTCGCGTGCTTTACCACCCTTTTCGCCTTCCAGGGCGAGAAGCCAGCCGTTGGGACGAAAAGAGTTGTCGAGGACATAGTTCCCATCATTTGCATCCGGGGCGACGGAAAAGGCCCAACGCTCTGCTTCGCCGTCGGCCGTCATCATGCCGTATGCGGCCTGGTTGTGCATCGCGAAACTGGCGTAATCGAAACCTTGATTGTGCGGATAGGCCTGCTCGATATCGCCCTGGTGCCATTTGCCAATGTGGGCCGTGCTATAACCAGCGCTGGACAGCACTTCAGCAAGGGTCACTTCGTCGGCGTGCAGTCCGCTGCCTTCCGGAGGAACAATTTTCGCTTCGAGCATGTGGCTACGGATCGGGTGCCTGCCGGTTAGAAATGCCGCGCGTGTCGGTGTGCAGGATGGTTCAGTATACATCCTTGAAAACGACAAGCCGTTTTCTGCCAGCTCATTGAGAGAAGGCGTTTTGTACCCTCGAACCTGATTGAGTTCTGGAATTCCGAATTCTCCAAAACCAAGATCATCAATCAGAATGTAAATTATGTTCGGCGGCGCTCCGCCGTTGCGTTGTCTGATCTCGGCCAAACGTGCAGAGAGCTCGGCGTCTTGGCTTTTCCAGGTCTCAATATGCTGATCACGAACAAGGACAAACTCAGCGTCATGAATGATCTGGTCAGCGGCCTCAACTACTGTCGTACTTGTTGAAAGTCCCAGCGCGGCGAAAACCGCAGCCCCGAGTGGCAAGGCAACTCTCCGTCTGAAGTAGTCTTCTGTTTTCGTCATGTGGGTTTCCGTTCTCAATATCAGTATTTCGGGGTCAATCGGTGCGTTGAGTGTGGTCTTTGTCCTGAAGATCAAGACGCATGCAGATTTCTTCAGACAATGATTTGAGACTGTCACGAATGTTGGCTTGGAACTGGAATGCCTCCTGATCCGCTTCAGCGGGCAATGGCCGCGCGTTAACAATCAGGAGTTCAAAGTCCCGGCAGATGCTGTCCAAAATGCTGTCGCTGGATCTCCCCTTTGCAATCTCGGCCCATCTGTGGGGGAAGTGTTTTTGCCAGATATCCATCTGTTATCCCGGTCCATGAGTTTATACTCAATTGGGGCAGGCAAGGAGGCGGAACGGAAGTGTTTTATGGCGTTTTATGGGTGAAATCCTTTTAATTCCCGTAAGTTAAGTGTACTCTGTTGCTATGTCCTTTGAAGAAAATCCCGAATACGTCTGCAATTTGGAAATGCTTCAGATGATCCGTTCAACACGCGATCGGATCATTTGCAGTCAAGTGTTCAAAGAAGCTCCGCGGCTGGGTGCGTTTCTGAATTATGTCGTCAACAAGCAGCTTGAAGAACCTGATGTGAAAATTCAGGCCAAGGCCATTGCAGAGGACCTTTACAACCGCTCCCCAGCCGCCGGGCCAAGCGGAGCAAATCTCGTCCGCGTTGACGCGGGGCGTCTTCGCCGCCGGTTGGATGACTATTATGCCGGTCCAGGGCGCAATGATCAGGTGATAATCCATATCGATACGGGGGGGTATAATCCCAGATTCGAATTCTCTGGCCTTGACCCAAAAGAGGGGCGCGAATTCGCAACCCTCATTACCCGCATTGGAAAGCTTCGCGGATGGCCGTGGATTGCTGCGGCTGTTGTTTTTGTTGTGTTTTTGACGGGTATTGCGACAGGTTTTGTGATTTCGGGTCACGCAGATCGTGGCTCTGCTCTCCAGGAGCTAGTGCCTTCTCAGGCAGAGGCCAGCGCTTCAAATGTACGAAAGGCACTGCTGTCAGCTTCGCTCCCAACACTGGAAGCGGTCAATCTGTCTGAGCAGGCGCGAAACCTTTTGTTTCCGCTGATAGAGCTTGATCAGATCCGATTGACACTCTCGATGTTCAAGTTGGCGATACGCAAGGACGCGTCCTATTTTGGAGGGTATGCCGGTGCGGCGCAGTCACTTGCAACGCTGGCGATCTTCTCACCTGATCCGCTGATACAAAAAAGATATCTAACTGAAGCAAGAAGCAGTGCTGAAAAGGCGCGGCAGTTATCGCCAACAGTTGCCTGGACTCACTCGGCGCTGGCATGGGTGAATCATGCCGAAGGGAATCCGGACAAAGCCGCAGAGCACACGAATATCGCTGTTCAACTTGCGCCTGTCGATGGACATATCCTTGATTTTCACGCCGTCCTAATGCTCTGTCTGGGGCAGTTCGAAGCCGCCAGAATGGCCTCTGCTCCATCCTCAACCGAACCCAAAATCCGAAATAGGGTCATCAACTACTCATTCAATGGTGCGGCCAATTTTCACTTGGGTCTCTATCAAGAAGCCCTGGCTGCCCTTCTGGGTGCCGTTTATAGCGGTGAGCCGCTTTCAGCACCAACCCTGGGCTATATCGCGGCAACTTATCAAGCACTTGGAAACACAGAAAAAGCACATGATTACGCGAGGCAATTGTCCATCAACTGGCCCGGTTTTGAGCCCGAGAAAGCGTTTTCTCTGCTTTACATAAACCCAGAACAAGCCGTGGAACTACAGCTCAGGCTTGTTGAAGCCGGGTGGAAAGCCGGTGGTCCTTCAAAGAGCTGAAACGAGGTTTGGCCGCGCAGCGAAGGTCTACTTGTCGCCCAACCTGTGAATTTACTGCGTCTGCGACGAACGTCAGCTTTCGGGAACGATAGGAACCGGACGAACGGCAGACTTGGGAGCGCAAAGCTGCCATTGATTGAGACCACTGCCTATGGCGGCTTTGGGCCGATAGCTTCGTTGAATCACGACGATTCTGATGTCGGCTTGATCGAATTTGTTCCCTAAACCAGACAGTCCGCTCTCGGCCCCGCTACAGACAGGCTGGTCCTAGTGTGAACCGCCAGTCCGCTTCGCGGACATTTAGGACTTTCAAGAGTTTGAAGCTGCATCCCAAGAGCCGACATCCGTTGCAACTAGCGCAAATGCCGGAGAGGGCGGGGTCGAAACACGACTTGCTGGCCTCGATAAAACTTCGGGAAAGATATGGAAACAAAGGCTAGTTCTGCGTCGCTTTAAATTGCGCCACATAGACTGCAACAAACAGCCGGTTGGACGGGCTTAACGTTTCCGGCGCTTCCAAAATGGCTTCAAGGTCCGGCCCGATAGACCAGTCCTGGCGCGATGAAAACTGCCTTGCGATCATGGCTGCGCCATTCGGGCGGCGCGCCACAAATTCGAGAAGAGCCGTCCTGATTGCGGTTCTAACGGATTCTGGTCCGATGCTGTTGTGGATCGCCATTGATTCCACGATGGACTCAAGTTTTCCGAGCGCCTGGGCCGGATCCAAAAGATATAGTCTTGTCAGTTTCTCAACGCCCTTAACACCTTCAAGCTCGATCAAGGCCGTTGCCACAGCGCCGAGGCTCTCTGCGTTCTGAAAACCAGGCATAAGTTCAGCTTGCTTGTTCAGGGCCGACTTAGCCGTATCGGAACCAGTTAGTCCCAATAGCAGGAAGTTGATCGGACGATAGGGATATTCTGACAGGGAGCCCAGAGATTTTAACAGCTGCTTTTCCGTCATGCGAACTTGCATCGTTCGCAGCAAAGGGTAAGGAACACGGTCGATTTCCTGCAATGCAAGTTTACGAATATGCGGGTTTGGGTGATCCTGATAGTCGGCAAACAGCAAAAAGCGATCTGGATGATAGGCCTCTCGGCCCCAGCGTTTTGTACTCCTCATGATGGCATTCAAAAGCACATGGCGATCTTCGTCGATGTAGCTCAGCGAAGTCCAGTTACCTTTGCTGTCCATGGCAAACAGAACGCCGTGCTCCGGGTTGTTTTGAAGGCGCCGCCGTGACGTGCTGTCAACGAGAAAAGGAATGTCCTTTCCGCGCGCTGTTCCTCGATAGTATTTCGTGATCACATATCGAAAGGGATTGCTGGAATCAGGTCTTGCAAGAACGATGGTTTGACTATTCAGCACCCAGTCGACGAATGTTTTGGTAGGTTTGTAATTGTGAAATGAACACGCAATTGCCGCGTTGGAAACGAACAGCAGTGTGACGGTCAGGAAAGTGGCGAATATATGGGTTAAAACTCGATGGCGCGCATGCCAACCCGAACCGCGTTCAACGTGCGCTTGGTCCGGTCTTAAAATTCCGGTTTTCAATTTCCCCGTCTGAAACACCGCAGCTCCAAATCCGCTCGTCTCATTGAACTGATGAGTTTCAAGGCCCGTTTCCAGAAATAGTACAATTTGCGGACGGCAGATGCCAGTACCATTCAACCAGCGCTGAAAGGATCGGCGCCAGCCAATAGCAGCTCCCTCGCCCCAACCCATCCAGCCCTGTTGTGGACACAGCAAGTCCGCGCACAATCTATGGGTATATAGCCTTTTTGAGCTCGCAACCCTCAGAGAAATAACGCTTTTTGGTTTTGACTGAAAATTCTCCCCAATCCGTTCGATTACAAACACCTTGTTGCAACAATGGTGTTCAATGCGAAAATAGTGTTTGATATGTTATATAATTACATATAGGCATTGTGGCTTCCTATTGTCATTTATGACCTGTTCTGGAGACGACTTTGCTAAACCGGAAAAACAAAACGGCCCTCGCTGCGATACTCGGCTTGGGAGCATTCGCAATAACGACTGTTTCGATGCCAGCTCAAAGCGCACTTGCCGCAGATAAGACCATGCGCATTGCGGTGCCATTTGGTCCAAAAAGCAGTGTCCCAGACCCGCGCGCGCGCCAGAATGGTTGGCTCAGCAATCGGGCGGGTGTCTCTGAAACCCTGATTGGCCTTGGCCATGACATGACAATGCAGCCGCGCCTCGCAGAGAGCTTCAAAAACATCTCTCCGACCGAGTGGAAGTTTATGTTGCGCCCGGATGTCAGGTTTCATGATGGCTCACCAATGACCGCGGTGGACGTGAAAGACTCTTTCGAAAAACTGGATATGGAAGGTCACCCGGGTCACAATCCGCGCCTGTCGAAATTGCTGGATCTGGACAGCATTCGCGTGGAAGACGTCCATACGTTGGTGTTCAAGACCAAGTCGCCAAACTCAGCATTTCTATGGTCCCTGACCGAACCCTCAGCCGCAGTGATGAAGGATGGCTCTGACGAATTGCCGCTTATCGGTACAGGACCATACGTGTTTGTTCGGGCTGAAACCGAAAAGACCTATCAAACCCGCAAGTTCGCGGATTACTGGGGCGGCGAGCCGAAACTCGATGCTATTTTCATGGACGCTTTGTCCGATCCGTCTGTCGCTGCACTGGCGCTTCAAGCGGGCGATGTGGATCTTGTTACTCATTACCCTGAACCGAACTTCGCCAAACTCAAGGAGAATGGCGAAGGTCAGCTCTTTTCCAATCCGACAACACGGCTGTTCTTTTTTCAGGTTCGAACGTCGGACGGACCTCTTTCCAATAGCACCTTGCGAACGGCTGTTTCTCTCGGACTTGATCGCGAAACGATCGTTGCTGCTTCCTTGAATGGTGTGGGGGGCGAAGTTGCTAACGCAATCTTCCCGGCATCAATGGCATCCTGGGCCAATCCAAAGCTTTCGCTTGAGTATAATCCGAGCAAAGCAGCTGCGCTTTTGGATGAAGCAGGTATCATAGACACCAATGGCGATGGTAGTCGCGAATTGGATGGTGCCGAGATATCGCTAAAAATCCGATCCTATGAAGGACGGGCAGCCTTGCGTCCGACCTTGGAAATCACCCAGGCATTGTTGCAGCAAATCGGTATCAAGTCCGAGATTTCCATGGCGGAATATGATGCCAACAACGAGGCTTTGAAAGCGGGCGAGATTCAAATGCATTTGCAAGCCTGGGGAACGGCTCCGGTAGGTGATCCGAACTATTTCCCCAGCACACTTGTTGAATCGGGTGTTGGATATAATTTCTCAGGTTACTCCAACACTGAACTTGATGATCTTCTTGAAAAAGGGAGAGCGAACTTCGACGACGAGGTGCGCAAGGAGTATTATGACCGCATTCAGGAAATCATAAATACCGAATTACCGCTGATTCCGGTCTTTCACAAGACGCAAGTCTCCGTCGGCAACGGCAAGGTCGAAGGTTACAAGATTCATCCTGCCGAAACCTATCTGGTAACACCGGACCTTACTCTTGCAGACTAATGCAGATCTTTTGCTCAAGGTGAACCACCTGTCGGCCAGTATCGGTCGGCAGGTTATCCTTGATGACATCAATTTTGATGTTCGACGAGGCGAGTGTATCGCACTTGTCGGCGGGTCTGGTGCGGGCAAGTCAACCTTGTTGCGTTGCCTCATGGGTTTGGCACGTCCTGCCGTACCTTTCCAAGGCCGTATCACCTTTGACGGAGTAACAAGAAGTTTCGCCAACGCTTCGCAAAGATACAAAGCTGATGGCCTTGCATTTGTTCCGCAAAACCCAGACCACGGGTTTGATCCGCTTAAAAGACTGAAATGGCAATGGCAGCAGGCCGCGCGGTTAATCACGGGCAGCAAAAGGTTTACAGCAACACAACAATCACTGTTGTCCGAGCTAGGGTTGGAATCGCTTGAGCGTAGATATCCGCATCAATGGAGCCGCGGTATGCAGCAACGGCTTTTGGTGGGGATGGCGCTTATAGCTAGTCCACGTCTTCTGATTTTGGATGAACCGACATCCGCTTTGGACCCACTAATCGCCGCTCAAGTTTTGCAGTTGGTTATGAGACACGCTGACGAGCACAACATAGCACTTCTGATAGTTACCCACGATCTGGCGCTTGCCGCTCGATATGCGGCCCGTACAGCGATTATGACAACCGGTCGGATTGTCGAATTCGGTGAGACCCGACCCTTGTTGAGTGAGCCGAGGACTGCCTATGGACAATTGTTGGCAAGACATCGCGACTGGAACTCAGTTGTTAATCTGCAATCCTCAGTACCTGTCGCGGCAGAATAATTGGCAAAATGCTGACCGTTAAAAACCTTGATATCCACGTTCCTGGAAAAACTATTTTGAAGGATGTGTCCTTTGATCTAAAAATGGGTCAGACACTCTGTGTTGTCGGGGAGAGTGGCTCTGGAAAAAGCAGCCTTCTCCGAGCGCTGAATGGATTGATACCGGCAAATTTCGCCAGCATATTCTTCCATCCGCAAGGACGGACCCCGATTGATCTAGAGGGACGGTGGCAGCGAAAACCGGGTCTGCCGGAAACACGTTGGGTTATGCAGGATCCAATTTCGGCGCTTAATCCAAAATTGCCTCTTGGAGTTTCAATCGGCGAAAGCGTGTTCACGGAGAACCCGACAACCAGCGCATTAAGGGTCGCAGTCGCAGAAGCTCTTCGCGATGTCGAGTTACCATCCAATTTTGCAACACGGCTGCCGGCCGAGATTTCAATGGGGCAGGCCCAGCGGGCTTGTTTGGCCCGTGCATTGATCGCTCGGCCAAGTCTCATCTTTTTCGACGAACCGCTCAGCGCGCTCGATGCAATCGTTCAAAAACAAGTCGCAGCAACCATGAAACGTCTCCAGGAGCGGTTTGGCATGACCTATATAACCGTTACACACGACCTTGGTTTTGCATCAGCATATGCCGATCATATACTGGTTCTGCGGGACGGCCGGGTTGAAGCCAGTCAACCCGCAGACACATTCTTCAATGCGCCCGAAAGCAGCTATTGCGAGAAACTGATCCAAGCTGCACGTGATTTGGGTGGTCTCCCGGAGATCCCGGTCCAAGGCACTAAGTCTTTGGAGCCACAACCATGCTGACTTTTTTGAATCGAAACTCGGGATTTCTGGTTTTGATCTCCCGCCGTGTAGGCGGTCTTGTGGGAGTCTTGTTTGGCGTGAGCTTTATAACGTTCACGATGACCTACTTTGCTCCGGGCGACAAAGCGGCAGCCATAGCACACGCGCGATACCCCGATGTGCAAGGCTTTCCGCCAGACATCCTTGAAGGGATCAGAAAAGAATTTTCTCTGAACGAACCATTTTCTATCCAGTTCTTCCAATGGCTTTTGAGGTTCGTTCAAGGGGATTTCGGCAACTCATTTGCGTCCAATGTGCCGGTGTGGACCATATTTGTGTCCAATGCGATGGAAACGCTGTCATTGACACTCACAGCGCTTGTCATTGGCTTGTGTTTGGCCTTTTTGTTAAGCGCAATCGCCGTTTGGCGACCTGGTGGTCTATTTGATCGCATGGCGGTTGCCTTGGCTTCAATTGGCGCTGCCATGCCAAACTATTGGCTCGGTCTCCTTTTGATCTTGCTTTTCGCCGCGCATTTAAACTGGTTGCCAGCTTATGGAACGGGAACACCCGCTCATCTGGTGCTTCCGGCATTCACACTCGCATTCTGGATTACAGCATCCCAAACGCGGCTGTTGAGGGCATTTTTTCTGGAAGCTAAAGCCGCGCCTTACATTGAGACACTGCGATTGCGGGGGGTAAGCGAAGGGGAAATCTTCCGGCGGCATGTGCTGCGCCGTGCATTGGTTCCCGCGCTGACCATGATTGGCCTGGATATTGCCAGTCTTCTGGAAGGGACTGTCATTGTGGAACTGACATTTGCTCGTGGCGGTGTTGGTTCTCTCCTGGCAGGATCGGTCTTGTCGCGGGACTATCCCATGATCCTGTTTTTGGTCATGTTCTCCGCATTGATCTACGTTTTGATCAACTCACTGATCGAAATGCTTCAAGACGTATTGGATCCACGGAAATCCCTGTTCGGAGTTACCGCAGAAAGCCCTTCGGATGAGGTCCGCACATGACCATTGTATCCGAATCCGGTTTTATAGAAGAAGCGGATCTGCAAAAACGCAATCAGGACCGAATATTAAGCCGGTTCCTGATCCGGCTTGGGGTAACGGCCCTGCTTGTGCTGATGGTCGTTTTAGCCGGATATATGCTGTCTCCCTATGCACCGAATTCGCCGGACTTCTTGGATAGATTGGCCCCTCCATCCCAGGTTCACTGGTTCGGAACGGACCAGCTCGGGCGTGATGTTGCCACCAGACTCCTTTATGGTGGTGTTTGGTCGATCGGTCTGGCGTTCTTAATCACCGGCATCGGAGCGATAGTCGGAACCGCAGTCGGCCTTACTGCTGGCCATTACGGACGTGTAATTGATGCTGCTTTGATGCGGACCACAGATAGCTTTTTTGCATTTCCGGAGCTGATTGCTGCCGTTACAATTGCGGGTGTATTGGGACCTAGCACGACAAATATGGTTTTGGCTCTCATCCTGGTCGGATGGATGAAATTTGCCCGTCTGGCACGCAGTTTGAGTTTTGAATTGATAAACCGTGATTTTGTCGTGCAGGCCAAGCTCAACGGGCTGCCGTCGGTGCACATTTTGTGGCGGCATATCCTGCCGAACGTTGGTCCGAGCTTGCTGGTGCTTTGGACCAATGCCTGGTCCAGAAGCATATTGTCCATCTCCGGGTTGAGTTTTCTGGGGTTCGGCGTACAGCCGCCAAATGCGGAGTGGGGAGCCATGTTGTTGGATGGCAAGGCCTACATGCAAACTGCGCCCCATCTGATGATCTTTCCTGGTCTGGCAATTTTGCTGAGTGTTCTTTCAATCAATCTTGTGGGTGACAGACTACGCGATCTGATCGGCGGAAACGGGAGCGCTGTAAACTAACGATGACAATGGATTTCAAGGGAATCGGTTTGCGGGTGGGAGCAACCGCTTTTTTTACGCTCATGGTGCTCTTCATCAAATGGTTGTCAGATTCTGTGCCTGTTGGTCAGGTTGTATTCTTTCGGAGTGCTTTTGCCTTGGTCCCTCTGGTTTTATTCCTGATGTGGTCAAGGGAATTTCCGTCTGGTTTGAGGACGAAGCGTCCTGGTAGCCATTTGGCACGTTGTATCCCTGGTTGCCTTGCGATGTTCGCAAGCTTTGCGAGCCTGAAATATCAATGCAGTGAAGACCGTCCTTCTGCCGAAACTGACATTACAACTTCAGCCATAGAAAACCCGCCCGATCGTCTCCGATGGGCGGGTATCTTCGTTTCAAGACCGTTTGAGCCACTTATTGACCTAAATTGGCCGTCCTATGCGATTCGGGACAGTCAGGAACGGCACAGCCAACGACCAGGGAAGCGATTGGTACTCCAGCAACTGTTGCACTTGAACCAAGTTCCATTTCTCACCTTTTTATGAAAACGGGCGCCGAAGCGCCCGTAATTCTTCATTTCAGCTGTTAGAGACAAACTTTAAGTCGCTGTGGAGACACAAAAGTCGCCTTGGAGACAAACCTAGGTAGCCTCTTCACCAACAATTGGTGACGGAACCAAAGTTCTGAACTTGTGGGGCTGTAATTAGCTGAAATTACAAACACAATTATAGTTGCCTTATTTCAGGATCAAAGTTTTGTGCCAAACGGAACCAAAGTTTTAAACTGGTCTGCATTGGAGTGGGAATTAGGTTGATCGCGAGATGCCTGCAACAAGAGAACAGCTAGGGGTGAAATATGGACCGCTTTTAAGGCCAGAGAGATTGCGTATGAAGAGGCTTCGGATTCATTGATACGTATGCAAATCAATTAATGTCGGATGGAGAATTTAGGCTTAGGAATGGGCAATTGTCGAATTTGCAACCGCTTTTGCCGACCAACACGCCGGGCTAGGACCGTGCTGATGACCGGCGGGTGATCAGCGCCAGTATTCATGTTCTGAAGTCCAGCGGTTGGTTTGATGCGTCAGGTATCTATGGGCAGAAGTAAACCTCTACAATTGCTTTATCCGTTGGTTCGAGAAGGGTGTCTTGACGGTATCTTCGACACGTGATTCAGAACCAACGGCATTGCACTTGTAGGAATGATCGACCGTACAGCTGTTCGAGCGCACCGGGTCACTCATGACGGCATTTCTGAACACTCGCGTACAGAACAAGCAGAAATCCTGCGTCCATCAATTAATTGGGTGCCACTCATCATTCTATTGTTCGCAAGCGAGGCCAGAAATCTGTGAGCCAGAACAAGAAGGCTGCGGCCCAAAGGACAACGGATAGGCCGTAGATGGAGCCGGGGAGCGGAATGCCGAAGTCCGGTGCAATACGCGTGACGGCCGCAAAACACAGGCAAACAGCACCGCAGCGGACCATTATAGATTGGCCGAGCGGGCGACCGATGTGGAGCTTTCCGGCGATACAGAAAACTGCATAAACGCCCAGACCAAGTCCTCCCAAAAAGGCCAGATGCAATCCGGACATTTCCGACCATGGCGCACCGAGCCTCGCTGACCCAGTCAGAATGAGACCTAGCCCGGTGAAGGCCGACGACCCGGCAAGCATCAAGATTTCAGATTGGAACGCGGCTTTGCCGATGAAAGCTTCAGCGACCCTGTCCATGAAAGCGGCCCCGGCGGCGATCATCAAAAATCCTGAAACAGCCAGACTAAGGCCTGCGATTTCACCCAGGATGGCAACTAGGATGAGCCCTGAAGCAAGGTTCAGACGGCCTGGATGCGGCCGAAACGGTGAGGTTGCCTCAGTGGGATCAAGCACAAGATTGGTGACCGGAACGGTAATTCGACCAAGGGCCAAACCGAGCATTCCCATATAGGTGAGTCCTGCCACCTGAAGCGCCTGCGCTGCCACTTCCAGATGGCCGACAACAAAGGCTATACGGATCACGGCAACCGATCCAAGAAGGATGGTCAACCAGAAGGTAAAAGCGAGCAGTCGGTCAGTTCGCCGTCTCCAGGAAAGGACCAAAAGATATGTAAGCAACAGGGTCATCCAGCTAAGGTCAGCCATCGCACCGATGACCGTCAGATCATCCCAACCGAAAACTCCGACCAACCGACCGGTTGCCCAGAGACCTGCCAGTGTCCAGAGTATTCGACCTTTCAGAGGTTTGCTGTCGGTCCATTCGGGTGCTGCGGTTGTCAAAAAGCCGATCAATGCAGCGCCAAAAGCGCCCACGAGCATTTCGTGACCATGCCATAAGGATGCAGGTACTTCGTGAGCAAGTGGCAAGTTGAATGTGAACGCCAGAACCCACATTGCAGGCCAGAGGGCTGCGTATGCTGCGGCCAAAGGGAAAAAGAGCCGGAACCCTTCATCCGAGAGAGCGTTCCACAAACCCACTGGAACAGAAGCAAGGCCATTATTGCTGGTTGGTCCGCAGCTCATGCGATCTGTCTTTCGTCAACATCATGAATGTGCCGGAACAGGGGATCCTCGTTGAGGGCCGTTCGGACAAACTGGTAGATAGCTTCATCGCTGCGTTCTTTGGGGGAAGAGGGAAGGGTCCTCACTCCAAGAACTCCCTTGCCCTGACTGTCCATGACGGCGATCCTGTCGGCCACACGCGCAGCTTCCTGCAAGTCGTGGGTGATGAAGAGGCCAGCCAGTTTGCCACCGGCGCAGGTTTCGATGATGAGATCCTGCATCCGCCGCCTGAGCGCAACATCCAACGCGGTGAACGGTTCATCGAAATAGAGAAAGCCGGGTTCAACTGCCAGCGCCCGGCCAATGGCCACGCGTTGTTTCATGCCGCCGGACAGCTCTACAGGGTATTTTTTGAGATCATCCGGTAGAAGCGAAACCTTGGCTGCCATTTCTGCAATTCGGTGGAGCCGTTTCCTGCGTGTTTGTCCGGCAAGTTTTAGCACATAGCCGATGTTGTCAGATGCAGTAGCCCAGGGCAGAAGGCTCGGTTCCTGGAAGATCATCGCATGTTGATCATAAGTCCGCGTGATCCGGCCGGAACGTGGTTCAATGAGATTTGCTGCGATATGAGCAAGTGTCGATTTTCCGCAGCCCGACGGCCCGACCAGAGCGACAATTTCCCCTTGTTCGACGGATAAATTTATTCCGTTCAGAACGGTTCTGCCAAAATAGGCATGCCCAATATTTTCGAGGGACAATACTGTCATCGTTTGATCCCCCATGGTTGCGCTGCGTGTCGCCAACGATCGATTTCGCCTTTAACCGGATGGATGAGGGCATATTCGACGAGAGTTAGAAGTCCAACTGCAATGACAACCCAGGCCAGGGCAGTGGCTATATCAAGATTGGTCCGGGCATCGGCAAGCGCGCCACCAATGCCGCCAGCGTTTGCAAGCAGTTCGGCCATGACCGCGACCTTGAAGGAAGTTCCAAGGGCGAGAGAAAGCGCAGGAAAAAGGGTCGTTGTTGTCTGGCGCAATCCGATTGTCCAGAAACGCCTGACCGATCCGGCACCGAAGGCTTTTGCCATTCGGTCGAGGCCCTTGTCACGTGTGGCGATGCCACGGGCTGCTCCCAAAAAAACCACTGGCAGCGCAGCAACCAGAATAACGCAGCGAACGGTTGCGTCTGACCCACCAAACCAGATCATGGCCAAAACTATCCAGGCAATCGGCGGGACGCCAAGGATTACGGTGACGAGAGGAGAAGTTATTCGCATCGTTGCTGGAGAATAACCGGCAGCCAGACCGAGCGCAGTTCCTGTCAGGCTGACAAGCAGAAAACCGGTGATTGCTCTTTGAAGCGTTAAAAAAGCCAACGACCATGCATCCGAGCTTAAAGTCAACGCACCAATCGAACGGATCGTTTCGACAGGAGAAGTCAGAATGAATGGGCCATAGGTTTCATGGCCGGCTTGCCAGACGGCAGCGAGCAGGCACAGTGCAGCCAACCCGGCCCAGCCGGACCAGAGGAAGTCCAGAACCCGGCCGGTTCGTACCAGTAGAAACATGCCTAGACGTGAGAGCAATTTAAAACCACCGGGGAATACGGGAGGCGGGCCGGGTGGATATCACTCAACCCGCATCCATAAGTGTCAGAGGTAAAAACCATGATCCGGCAATTTGCCACCAATCTTGGCCATGTCGGGATCGGCCATTGCCGTCAACATGCGTTCGATATCCACTCTGGCTTCCTGTGCCGGGCGAGCAACGAGATTGCAGTTTGGAATCGAAGCTGCCAACAAAGGCGCCGGTATGCCAAGTGCTTCCGTCGCACTTCCGGCAGCTTCATTCGGATCGTTCAGCACTTGATCTGTTGCAATTTCCAAGGTTTTCAAAATAGACGGCAGCGTATCGCCATTTTCGTCAAGAAAACCCTGGGTAACAGCGAGCCCTGCCTGCGGTAGCACAGGAGAGGCACCCGTCATGTCGCCCCAGGCGGTCTGAATGTTGATTACCCGAGTGATTTTCTTTCCGGCCTTTTTGCCTTTCAAGACACCCGCTGTTGTCGACGGTTCGGCTGTCAGGGCAGTGTCTACTTTTCCGGCCAGCAGCAGTTGCATGGCCTCTATTGGCGATCCGGCATAGGTGATGTTGAGATCTTTTTTTTCATCCAGTCCATGATGGACGAGAAGCTGGCCAAAGATGATTTCTGGTGTGTCGCCCCGGAACGGGACAGCGATGCTGCGGCCTTTCAGATCCTGCACATTTTGGATCTCGGGATCGTCACTGATTATGTAGAGAAGCCCGTTGGTCATGATGTTTGCAAGCTTGATCGGAAAGCCGCGATTATAGAGGTTTACGGCCGCTTGTACGGGAACGACTGAGAGGCCAATGGAACCAGATGTTAGACCAGCGCGCAGTTCATCTGGATTGCGCCAGGACTTGAACGTCGCATTTTTCGCAATATCGCCAAATAGCCCGCTAGTTACTGCATGTGCCAGCGTAACTGACGGTCCTGCTGGAGGGCCGAACAATGATAGCGTCTCAAGGATTGCAGCCAGACCTGATTTTGGTAGTAGCGGTGTTGCGGCACTTGCTGCCAGCAGGGATAACGCATTACGCCGTGTCAAATAGTTGTTGGTTGTCATTTCATTTGCTCCTGAATTCCAGGGACAAGTTGTTCATCATCCAAAACGATGAGTTGGATTTGCAGTGATCCGTTACGAGCAGCTAGCCAGTGGTCCAGACCGGCCGGAATGGTCAGGACGTCTCCCGGTTGAAAGGTCTTTTCCATTTCCGGATTGATCGAGCTGCCATCACCCCAGAAGAGTTCACCCTTGAGGACTGTCATCATACGCAGACCTTCTTTTGTGGCGTGCGGCGGGACGACTTCTCCTTTTTCCAGATCCAGAAGCACCACAGCTGGAGCGCCTGAGGCAGACACAGCCAAGGGCGTAAGATCAGCGATGCCATGGACTTCCTTGGACGGCAATTTTTCAATATCAATTAGAGTTGTTTCTGCCGATGCCGCCGTGGACAGCGCAGCAAAAACCAGTGAGGCCAGAAGGGTTCTCATATTTGTTCCTTGAGAATTGTCCGTGTGAAATACGGATTGAGTTTCTGGCTGGCTTGAAGCTGGCTGTTGATGTCAGGCGACCGGTGCGGGCCGCGAGAGTATGAAGATAGCTGCGCAGCTCATGCATGTTGTCTGGACAACAAGCACGGCAGTTGGCGCTGAAAAGGCGATGCTGACCGCGAGGACAATTGCCATCATGGTAATCGCAACCAGTTTAAAGCGCGTCGCAATGGCACCGCTGACACGCCAATCAGCTATCATTGGGCCAAATAGGGCATGTCCTTCCAGAAACGCCTGGAGGCGCGGAGAGGATTTTCCAAAGGCAACGGCGGCGAGAATGACGAAAGGTGTTGTCGGAAGGGTGGGCAGGGCAGCTCCAATTCCACCGAGAACCAGAGACAAACCGCCTATGGTCAACCACATCATTTTAAGGGCTGCATTGGTATGGTGGCGGGGCAGTATCACGGCTTCGACCTTTAACCTGAGTATTGATATCAGGTATTACCGTAAGGCGCTAAACATGCAATTGACTTTTATCAAATGGAAAAAGCTAATGCTTTTTTGTGCTGTTCGAAGTGTGAGGAGTTTCAAACGACATTTGAATTGCCCGTTCAAACAGGTTAGAGCCGTCTAGTTTCGAAAGAGGGTACAGGGTGGAATCCACACAACAACGGTTGCTGAAAAATGCTGAGCGGCTCATGGCCGAAAACGGTATAACTGCGACATCGGTTCGCGAAATAACCGATGCTGCGGAAGCCAATGTTGCTTCGGTAAACTACTATTTTGGAAGCAAGACCGAACTCCTGTTCGAATTGCTGACAAGCCGATTTGTACAACTCGACACGGCTTTGCACGCCAAAATCAAAAGTATCGAGCCAGAAACCGGGCAAAATACACCAAGTGTCGCAGACCTAGGTGGAGCATATTTCGACACATTGATTGAACAGGCTTTCGATTCCGAGACCGGCCGGATGCACCCTTTTGTTTCGCTGATCCAGCGCGCGTCCTCAGAGCAGGAAGCTGTTCTTGATCGGGCACAGGATCTGAGCTTGCCGGGGATCTCAATGTTGATCGATCTTCTTGCCGACTCCATTGCTCTGTCAGAGCGGAAAAAGCTGAACTTTCCAATTCTTCTGGACATGATGTTTGGAGTGACGATTACAGCGATTTCGGTCAGGAGCAATGAAACAAGGAACCCGGTTCTGATATCCGCCGTTCGAGGGTTTTTAGTCGCAGGTGCAGAGCGCTACATGTCGTGTATCGCAATAGATAAATCCGAATAGTCTATTGAATTATAGCGCCAAATTTGGCATTTAGTGATAGCTTCATGTTCTACGATTAACAGAAGCGAATATTTTCCTTACGCTCAGCCAAACAATTGGATTAGCCAGGCGTTCTCTTTGGAGACGATCATGCGTGCTATCCGTTTGGCCACTGTTCTTGTGTCAGCCTTTGTAGTTACGTCGGCGTCCTTTGCCGACACGATAGAAGTCGACACTTTTGCCGGAAAAGCAGAAGTGCCTGTCTCTCCGAAGACGATTGCGGTCTTCGATATTGCTGCGCTTGATACATTGAACGCACTCGGGGTGTCTGTGGCCGGAGCACCTGAACGTGTTTACGTCGACTATTTGTATGACGCGGTGGAAAATGCAGAAAAAGTCGGGTCGCTCTTCGAACCGGACTTCGAAGCAATCAATGCGCTGCAACCTGACCTGATCATTGCTGGCGGACGATCTTCAAAACAAGTGGATGCGTTGTCGAAATTAGCTCCAACCATAGACATGACCATTTGGGGTGATGTGCTTCCACAGGTTAAATCCCGGCTGTATGCCTACGGACAGATTTTTGGCAAGCAGGCAAAAGCAAAGCAGCTGGATGATGAGTTGATGAAGGCCTTGGAAGAGGCTCGAAATGCCGCCGCTGGAGCCGGTAAAGCTCTGATCGTCCTCACGCAAGGACCGAAAGTCAGTGTTTATGGACCGAAATCACGCTTTGGCTGGATCCACTCGTTGCTCGGTGTTGAAGCCGCAATTCTTGATATTGATGCGTCAACGCATGGCGAGGCTGTTTCCTTTGAGTTTATCCGGGAGGCCAATCCGGATTGGTTGATTGTCATCGATCGTGCCGCAGCTATCGGACAGGATGCGGCGCTGGCTGCTGAAACACTTGATAACAAACTGGTTGCGGATACCACTGCCTGGAAAAACGATCAGGTTGTCTATCTGGATGCCGCAAAGATCTATATCGCAGCCGGCGGCTACAAAGCTACGATGGATACGATAGGAGATCTAACCTCTCAGTTCAGTAAAACCAACTAAGCGGAAATCTGGCTTTGGATACCCGTTCTCTCAACTGGCAGGGCAAGGAGTTTTTTTGGTTTCTTGTTGTTCCGGTTTTCCTTGCCGGATTGATGATTATCAGTCTCGCCACCGGTTCAGCGAACTTGAGTTTTCTGGAGCTTTTCCAAGGCCAGGAGAACGGTGATCTGTTGTTTGTCAGCAGATTGCCGAGGACACTTGCAGCCGTGCTTGCTGGATCGTCATTGGCTGTTGCGGGAGTGATTTTGCAATTGCTGGTTCGGAACCGTTTTGTCGAACCGGCGACAACGGGCACTGGCGAATGTGCCGCTCTCGGGCTGTTGGGAATGACGATGCTAATGCCTGGCGCGTCCATTTTTCTGAAGATGGCTGTTTCAAGCGCAGCAGCCTTCGGCGGCACAATGGTATTTCTTGCACTCGTCCAGCGGCTACCACCGACCCAACCTCTCCTGGTGCCTCTGACCGGCATTATTTATGGCGGCATCATTGGCGCTGTTACAACGTTCATCGCTTACGAGTACGATCTTATTCAATACCTGAGCGTATGGATGAACGGGGAGTTTTCCGGTGTAATTCAGGGCCGTTACGAGTTACTCTGGGTCTCGGGAATAGTCGCGCTGATCGCATATCTTTTTGCGGACCAGTTGACGGTAGCAGGACTGGGACGCGACGCGGCTATCGGGCTAGGTCTAAACTACAAACTGACACTGATCGGCGGATTGTGCGTGGTCGCCCTGATCACGTCCTTTACAGTCATTACAGTCGGCCTGTTGCCGTTTGTCGGGCTGGTTGTTCCGAATATCATCAGCAGGTTTAAAGGTGACAATGCGCGGGCGACGCTGCCGCTTGTGGCTCTGACAGGCGGAGTTCTCGTCCTTGCAAGTGACCTGATTGGCCGGGTGATCCGCTACCCATATGAAATTCCGGCCAGTACAGTTTTTGGGGTAATCGGGACTGTCGTCTTCCTGTGGCTTTTGTTCGCGAGGCCCGCACGCCGTGCATAAGAAGTTGTTGGTGCTGGGTCTGCTTGCCGCGCTTTCCCTGCTGGCTTTCATGGTGCTGGGAGCTCGGGGATCCTGGGCGTTTGTTCTACCCTTTCGCGGAACAAAGCTGCTCGGCCTTGTAAGTGTCGCGACGGCAATCGCAGTTGCCACCATCGTCTTCCAGACCCTGGCCAGCAACCGAATTCTGACACCATCGATCATGGGTTTTGATGCGCTCTATGTGCTCCTTCAGACAGTTCTTGTGTTTACTTTCGGGGGGCTCGGGTATTTATCTGTCCCGCTAGAGGTCAAGTTCGTTGTCGAACTGCTGCTGTTGTCAGGAGCAGCTTTGGCCCTGTTTGGAAGCCTGCTCGGGCAAGGCACGCAAGACCTCTTTCGAATGTTGTTGATAGGTGTTGTTTTTGGCGTTTTGTTCCGAAGCCTGACCAGCTTGTTACAACGAATTATTGACCCAAGCGAATTTGCGTTTCTTCAGGCAATGCTCTTTGCCAGCTTCAATCACATCGAGACAAGTCTTTTGGCAATTTCGATACCGCTCATCACGGCTTGTTGCGTGGTCGTCTGGTTCAAACGCAAGGCCTTTGATGTCATGGCACTGGGCCGGGACCAGGCAATAGGGCTCGGGGTTAATTACAAACGCGAACTGTTGATTGGTCTGATATTGGTCACGGCGCTGGTTGCCACATCAACAGCTCTGGTTGGCCCGATTGCGTTCTTCGGGCTTTTGGTCAGCGCGATCAGCTATGAAGTGATGAAAACTCATAACCACGGTCCCGTTTTCATCGCTGCTGTGCTGATCGCAATCATTGTTTTGGTTGGTGGCCAGGCTATTTTTGAACGTTTATTGGGCATGGGTGGCACATTGAGCATCGTGATCGAGTTTCTGGGTGGTCTGGTGTTTCTCTACCTCATATTGAAAAGGATAAGGGCGTGATCAAGATCGAGAACGTTACGTTCCATCACGGAAAATCCCTGATCCTAAACGAAATATCCCTTGAGATTGAGAAGGGCGGGATTACCGCTCTCATTGGTCCCAATGGAGCAGGCAAATCCACCCTGTTTGCGCTCATGGCCCGGTTGTTGTCTTTGCAATCAGGCAGAATATCGTTCGACGGATTGGACATCACAGAGACACCGTCAAGAGAGCTTGCCAGAAAACTGGCGATCCTGCGTCAGGACACACATGTTGCCTCAAGAATATCAGTGCGTGACATGGTTGGATTTGGACGTTTTCCGAACCATCAGGGCAGGGCGACAAAAGAGGATCACGACAGGGTAGAAGAGGCCCTCAATCAATTTCAGCTCGGAGAGATCTCAGAGCGTTTCATCGACGAATTATCGGGCGGTCAGCGTCAGCGCGTTTTGGTCGCAATGGCCTATGCGCAGGACACAGAGTATCTACTGCTCGATGAACCGCTCAACAATCTGGATATGCACTTTGCCCGCGAGCTGATGCGCAAACTCAGGTATCTGGCGGACCATCATGGCAAAACGATTGTCATCGTGCTGCATGAGATCAATTATGCATCAGCACACGCGGACACAATTATTGCCTTGAAGAACGGTGAGGTTGCAGCTCAACTGGAGACTTCTGCATTTATGACAGAAGGCACACTTTCACGAATCTATGACATGGATGTCGCGATCCAAACCCTCAATGGTCACAGAATTGCGTTGCATCACGTATAAAAAAGCACCGGCGCATTACGCCGGTGCCTGGGTCTTCAGGAGTTTCTCCTAATATCGGAGGTTGGCCGATAGCCTGAAGGAGCGCCCCGGTTCATAGAGCGGGGTGACAGTCGCGTATTCCTGACCATATGTCGCTCTATCCGTGTAATTCTCATCAAATATGTTGTTTGCATCAAAACGCACGGTGAGAAATTCAAACTTCTCGGGCTTGTATTCTGCGTATGCATTTACGACGACATATGGGTCCAGCGGCTCATAGCCAGCGGTGCTGTAACCGTCATACTTCAGTGCGGCATCCAGAGTGCTGCCAAGCGTCAGGTCGTATTGGTCGAATGTGTGAGCAATTTCGCCCGAAATTCTTTGACCTACTCCCGCCCCAATGTTGATGAGTCTATAGGATTCCAGATTGTGATCGGAAAGACTAAGTCTTACATCTGAATAAGAGAGTCTGGCGAAGCCGTTCTCCCAATTGTACCCGCCAGAAACATTAAATCCCCAACTGCTGAAGTCTGTATTGCTTGCACCGTCACGATAATTGTCAAATCGGGTGTTGAAGATGTTGCCTGCGGCTTCCCAGCCTGCCTGCTCGAATTTGATGCCGGCAGTAACGTTGTCCGACCTGGATGGTTTGAGATTCGAAGTATCCCATTTACGCCAATATTCGAACGTTTCCTCCAGCTCTATCCCACCAAACACATTCGAATAACCGGCATTTATCGAAAACCCGCCGTACACATCGATTTCAGCAAAGGCATTGCCGCTGAGCCCGAAATTACTCAGCTTGGTTCCGTTTGTACCTTCGAAGTAGTTGCCATCAGCGCGACCACCAAATGACATGTTAATGCGTTCAATTGGGGATAGGCGAGCTTGGGCATAGCCACCGATATTTGTGAGTTTTTCTTCGAAGTGGCTTTTCGGATCCTGATAAACGCCATCCTTGGAAATCAGGTCCAAACCGGTGGTTACGGTATTCTGTCCGGAAAGCTCGAACACATTTTCGATTTTCGCGCTTAGGGTTCCGCCCAGCCCTTCACTTCCTTCAGGGTCGGGGACATTGTAGTCGTTTTGACTGAAGCCGATCAGAGCTTCCGGATTCCAGTAGCCGTCGAGTTGCTCTTTTTTGAATTGGGCGGAAATGTTGGTGCGCCTCAGGTCGTATACACGCGTGGTAAACTTGTTTTTGATTGCACCGATATTAGCCCGGTAGGGGCGAAGGGTGTCATCGATGACATGTTGACCGCCGACTTCCAGTCGGTAGCTGTTATCAAATTCATAGGCGACTTTTCCAAGCAGACTTCTGAAGTCCGTTCCGGTTCCAGGTGTCGCAAATCCATCCCCGTTTTTGTAATCGTCCCCGGTGGCAGCTTTAACATAACCCAGCAATTCAAGGCCCTGATGGCGCCCATAACCGGAGACCGTTCCCGAGGTCGTTTCGCCGTTTGTTTCGTAACTCAGGTTTGCGAATGCACCGTAATTCCGGTCATTAATGAGGAGATCCTGCACATCGACGGTTTCGTATGCAATCGATCCGCCCAGAGCGCCAAATCCCGCATCGGCCGGAGCCACTCCCGGATCAACACGAACACCTTTCAAGAGCAATGGATCAATGTAATTGGTATTCGTATGATGAAATATGCGATTGCCTTGCTGCACACCGTCGATCGATACGGCGAGGTTGTTTTCGTCGATACCGTTTACGAACACTTTCTGCGCTGCGGTCGTTGCTCCACCTACAGAAACTGAAGCGTCACCTGCAAAAAGGTCCCGAAGGCTTTGAGGGTCAGTTCTCTCTATCTGTTCACGAGAAATGTAACGCGAATTCGCACGGTCAGCCGCACCCTGATGCTTGTCATGACTATCTGGCGACTGGCCGGAGATACGGATTGTCTCCAATACAGGATCATCTTCCGTGATGGTTTCCTGCGCCTCTTGTGCGACAGAGCTTCCTGCTAGAACTGCTGTTTGTAGAACCGTGCTGGCAAGCAACAGCGAAAGACGCACGCGACTGTGCATGGTCAATTCCTTTTTCTCGGATTTTAAATGAGGGCTAGTGTCCGGCAAGACAGCCGAATTTGGCATTCGCCGTCAGAATTGAGCGACTTGCGTATCTTATATATGAGTATAATACTCATGTAAAACAGTGTTTTAATTATCGTTTAAATATCCGCAGAAAACCGACAATTCTGCCTTTTATCGTTCGTAAGGGAGCAACCTTAACGGGAGAACTGAACCGGCACATGCAATGACATCCGTGTACGCTTCATGTCTTTGGGAAATTTAGGCATAGGAGATGCGCGTCGCACCATATCCAATGCGGCCTTGTCCAGAATTGGATGCCCAGATGATCGCGAGACCCGGACACCTGAAACAGAACCGTTTTTTGATATTGTGAAGGTCACTCTCACAGACCCGGTCAGTTTTTCACGGCGCGCTTGTTTCGGATACCGTTTTGCACGCCTGAGTTTGGCAACCACCTTTCCCTTGTAGTTTGATCGTGCCTTGGTGCCACCGTCATTGGTTTTTGCATTGGCTTGACCATTGGCATTTGAACGTGCCGTTTGGCTGGTAATACGTTCACCGCCTTTGCGAGTGTTCGTCTCAGCACCTTTTTTCTGTGCCGTCCTGGACGCTTTCTTCTTCTTTTTCTTAAACTGGTTGGTTTTTTTGATTGGAGTTTCAGGTTTTTTTGCCGGAGCCTTGATTACCTCGGAAATCGGTTCTGGCGGAGTTGTCTCAACTATTGTGTCGACAGCCATTGTTTTCTGCATGTTTGGCTGGACAGCTTTCGCCAGCTCAAGCGGCTTTGCCTCGACGAGCTTTACCGGCTCGGCATCCGAGATAGGCTGTTCCTGTTTGGCCTCTACGACCGGCTGACTTTCATTTGGTCTATCTACAGGTAACGTTTTGGAAGCAGGGACCGTTTCTGTGGAAGTGATCCCTCGAACTGCTGGGGCGGTCACTGCTGCCGCCGCCGCGTACACATTGGAAATCTGTTGCACAGCCTTGACCGGCTGTTTCACCTCGACCTGCACAGGTGTCTCGACAGGTTTTGCCGTTACTAGGTCACGGACAGGCTCTAGCGGCTCTTCAATTGGTTCGATTTCTTCGGCAGGCTTGTTCGGTTCAACCGCATCCACCTTGCTTCCAGCGACAAGGTCTTCAATTGAGCCGATAACAGAAACGCCGCCGCCTTTGGATGCCGCAATTTCAATGTCATTTGGATCTTCAGAAAATATGGCAGATCCTGCACCATGAGCCAGTACGGAAACAATTAGACCTGCAAGCAATAAACGTCGGAAGTTCATTGAGGGCTTCTCCGGGTGATCAATACGATATCCGTTCGACCCGCGGCCTTGAACTCCGCCAGAATTTTCTCCAGAACATCGGCTTTCAAGGTGCCATCCGCCGCAATTTTTATCGGCCCACCCGATTCCGAAGTGTTGTCCTGTTGTGCCAACCAAGCATCAATCGACGCCACTCCATCTGCAAAGTGGGTCTTGCCTTCATCGTCGATGATGAGTGCTCCCGTTGATCGGATCGTTTCGTCTTCCAAAATATTCATTGGCGGCTGGATTTTCCGTGCGTCGTCCCTTGAAACAGACCCGGCAAACAGAAAGAAAATCAGCATTAGGAACACGACGTTGATCAAGGGGATCGTGTTCTCTGGCGGCTCTCGCCGCGACGGTTGTTTCAAACGCATGGCAAATTCTAGTCCCCAGTGACCAGCACGGTCTTAAGCCCGCTCTTTCGGGCTACCGACATCACATCAACAACGTCCTGCACACTTGATTTCGGACCTGACCAGATGGCTACGATCGCATTTTCAGTTGTTGAAAGTTCTGCAAACCTTGCGGCCATATCGGGTTTGGCCAGTGGCAATCCGTTCAAGTCAATTCTATCCGCCGAGTGGATACGTAAATAGGCTGGCTTGATGTCCGTTCCACCACCCTGTCCACCACTTGACACATCCAGCATCTGATAGCGGGTGAAGCTTGAGGCGAGCATGAAAAAAAGCAGCAGCAAAAAGATCACGTCAATGAGGGACGTTAGCCCGATAGCTTTTCTTTTTTCTCGAAAATTAGACCGCATGTCTCGGTTCCGGCAAATCGATTGGAACAATCCGAACCCGACTCCGCTCGGCGACAGCACCGGTAAAGAAGGCTGTTACCATGGCCTCCATCTCCGCTTGTTCCCTTTCGATGCAGCTGTCGAACCATCCAACGACAGCTGACACAGGAATCGCGATTGAAAGTCCGACAGCCGTTGTCATCAGGGCCACCCAGATACCACCGGCCAGCACCGAGGGATCAACTGCTGCGCCTGCACCTTGCATCGCCTGGAACGCTTCGATCATCCCAAGAACGGTTCCCAGCAGGCCGATCAACGGAGCTGTCTGTGCAATCATGTCCAATGGACGCAAGAACGCACGCAAACTGTTTATACGTTGAATGCAGATCCGCTCGATGTCTTCTCGCAGGAGGCTGACATCTATATCCGAGCGGACTGAGGCGGAAAACAGCATGCGCGCTATCTCCGACATTATGGACCGATCGTGGGCTACTACGCGTTGAGCTTCTTGCTGGCTACCATCCAGCCATAACCGCATGGCATCCCGGGATTGACCGAAGCGACCAACTCGCGAAAGAAAAAACTGGATTGCTTTTGCCGCTATCAGAGCAACAGCCACGACCGAAATGACAAGCAGGAGAAGGACAACCGGACCGCCTTGTTCAACAAGACCCGTAAGCGGTGAAAGAAACGGCAGCAAGCCGTCTATGGAATCTGAAAACATGTTTGACCGTTAGAGAATGAAATCGATGTCGGATCTGGATGTGATGCTGAGTTTGGACAGGCAGTCGGAGACCGCATTCTTGTTAACCTCACAGGTGCGAACCTCGTTCAGGAGAATCCGCGAGATTCCGCCACAAGCTCCTTGGCCAACGTCGTACTGACGGACCACGGTTTTCCCGGGCGGCATGGCACCAAAATCAACCGCAGCATATCCCGAGACGCCTTCGCTTTGATCGAACATGACCAGGTCGAGACCGAGCGTATCCACTGGTGATGCCAGTTTGTTTTGAATGACAAATGTCAGTCGGCACGCATCGCCAGCGGCTTCTGCGGTATTGAGCTGAATGGAAATGGCTTCCTTCGGCTCAGCATAAGCCGGGTTTACGGCAAAACTGGTCGCGATGAAGAGGAGAGCTAGCAGAGGGCGTTTCATTCGCGGTTCCTTTCTGGCAGTTCGTGTTTGCGACCCGCTATGACGGTCGGTCGGATTGCCATTCGAGCGTCAGGTCCTCCCGCCAGGCAAAGCGTTTGACATGGTCGTCAATGATTGCTTTCACCCGCGTCAATTTTACTTCCTCATCAGCCTCACATCGGATTGCCAGTTGATCTGGCTCGGCATCCAATCGGCAATATCCGCCCGGAAAGGACACTTCGCCCTTTGAGGTGTCCCAATCGACGGGAACCTTGTGGGCAAAATGCTTGCAAAGCTGCTGAAGATATTTTGAGGCTGAGGCGGTCTTTATCGTCAAAGTTGAGACGAGCATGGCCCTGGCTATCCCTTCATTGCACAAAAAAGTGAGCCGGTGAACCCGGCTCACAACAAAAACATGAATACAAAAGTCAGAATTTAGCTGTCGCAGTCAACATGAAGCTGCGGCCTGGTGAATTCACCGGAGTTACACTTCGGGATGGCAGGGAATGAAAGGTCCCTCGGCTATAATAGGTTTCGTCGAACAGGTTGTTCACTTCGCCGCGCAATGTGAATTCTGTATCTTTCAGTTTTGGCGCCCACTCAGCAAAGACGTTCACGACTTCGTAGCCCGGTATCGGGTTTTCGTAGTTGTTGTCAGCCAGATCTTGACTGGAATACTCCAATGCAATTTCGGCATTTGCCCCGACAGTCAGGTCCCAATCTTTAAACGTGTAGCCACCAGCGAATGTGAGAATATCTCCGATTGGAACCGCATTGTTGTAGTCACCTGACAAAGCTGTGCGGTTGCCATATTTTACATCGGTATGTGTGTAGGCAGCGGAAAGGTATGCAGCGGTCCAATTGTATTGCGCTGAGATATCAAAGCCCTGAGAGACTAGGTCATCGCCGTTAATGCGCGTCGCCGGGTAAAATGTCGGCGCAGCCAGGTACTGATACGCGACTGGATTGAGCATCTTTGTGTAAAAGAGGTCTCCGGCCAGTTTCATTCCATTCCAGTTATATTCCAGCCCGATCTTCGCATTGTGGGCGTTTGTTGGTTTGAGATCATCTGAATAGAGAAATTCACCTGCATGGAACAGCGCTGCTTCCGCCTGCTCAACGCCGCCAAAGACGTAAGCATATCCGCCGGTGGCCGTAAGGCCATCAAGGATCTCGTAGCCAAGATTGATATTTGGTGAGAGGCCAAAATTGTCGAACGTCTTGTCGTCGACGGAACGATAGTTTTGGAAGTCGGCTCGCAAACCAGTTGAAACATTGAGCCGATCTAAAGGGTTAACCCGTGCCTGAACAAAAGCCCCAACGTTCGTGATGTCCTCAGATGCATTCGTGGCAAAATGGAAGCGCTCGATATCGACCTGGTCATGATAAAAATCCAGACCGGTGACAATGTTGCCCGTCTCAAGATGGAAACGATTCTGAATATGGCCGCCAATTGATTGGAGGTCGGAATTGAAGTCGCCACTGGCCCGGGTATATCCGTGGTTGTTTGGGCGCTCCAATTTGTTCTGGTTGTAATAGAGTAGAACTTCAGGATCGAAATTTCCAGATGCGCCTTCGACGGAGTATTTGAAAGTCGTGGTTAGGCGTTCATAATTATTCTCGTTAAAGAAAGCCCCGGTGGAACCTCCTACTGACCCCATATTTGTTCTGAGGCGCCGATAGCCGTCGTCCTTGTAATACTCGCCAGAAAGCTCAAAACGGTGACCTTCCTGACTTTGATAACCCGCTTTCATAAGGCCATTCCAGAGGTCGGTCGCCGTACCTGGCTCAATGCTCCCGTCTCCGTCCCGGTAATCCTGGCCTTCTCCGCGTGTCAGAGCTGCTAGATACTCAAACCCATCCTGATCGCCGTATGCTGATCCGGTGGCTGTAAGCGTTTCTGAATTCGTGTCGTAGCCAAAGGAAACCAACGCACCGATTTTTTGGCCCTCACGCAGCAGGTCTATGGCGTTCACAGTTTCGAATCTTGCACTGCCACCCAGGGCTCCGGGGCCATGGTCTGACGGGGCAACACCGTCATTTACCGCAACTGATTTCAGGAACAACGGATTGATGCCCAGATTGCCGTTGTGGTGCCAGACACTGTTTTTCTGGCGCGCTCCGTCTACTGTCACATTCAATTTGGATTGATCGATGCCGTGGACATAGAACTTCTGGGAAGCCGTGCTGCCGCCTGCAACTGCAATGGACGGCGTGACCTGAAACAACTGTTTGAGGTCTTGTGGTTGGAGGCGCTTGATTGTTTCACGTGAGATAACAACGGCTGTCTCCAGCATCTCAAATGGCTCACCAACTTTATCCGTTACAACAACGGTCTCGAGTTCCGTCTCATCGTCCGCAAAAGCTGTTGCTGCCATAATCGACAGCAGGCTAACCGATGTGAGAACCGACAGTGGTCCTGCCCATATATTTCGCATTCAATTCCCCAACCCAGCCTTGGATGTGCTGGCTTTAGCATCACCCGGTATAACTTGACTTAAAAATTCAGGTATTAGATAAAGGGCCTTCAGGAGCGAGGCAATTCGCAAGGTGTTTGCAGTTCGCCCATTTTTGTTTGCGTTTTAATATCGTAGCCAGGCTGACCGTTAAGACATGGTCTCCAAGTGAATAAACGTTCGACCATATGAATTCGCTGAAGTCATTGGAGTTGGCATGTTTGTTCCAGCAAATCATCACAAGACATATGTAACGAAGGCCGATTTGATCGATCATGCCAAGACGCAACCAGTTCGCTGGTTGGGGCCGTCTTTGGCTATCGAAGAACAGGTCCTGCGAGGCGCGATCGGCTTTATCGAAATTGAAGACGGATTATCGGTTCATTTTTCGAACGCTGAAGATCTGCATGATCTCAAGATTGAAACTGATTGCGGTCCAAGGCTCAGCGTGTCCGTTTTCCTGGAAGGAAGTGTGGAGGCTTTTGTTGGCGCTTTTAAGGTTCCTATGCCGAATTTCGATCAGGGACAGGGAACCTGGAAGCCTGTTGCAACTGTCTTTTCGCAAAACCGGGTGGAGAAGTTCATACGCCTGGCAAATCGAGGTGTGAGGCTTAAGAAAGTAACGATTTCAATATCTTTCGACTGGTTGTTCCAGCACATCGAGCCGACGGAAGCTGACTATCTGTTGTACAAGAGATTGGCGGATGATCACCTTGCCCATGTTAGCTGGTCTCCGGGTGCCCACACCATTGCCCTTGCAGAACAGATTATTGCCACACCCCAGAAGTCGCCATTCCAGAACCGGCTCTATATTGCTTCGCGCGCCTACGGGATACTGGAAGAGGCATTTCAGCAGTTTTCCGGTGGGAATTCGGTCACGGCAATTCGGGCGTTGGATGGAAATGATCAGCAGAAGCTTCAGGAAATTGAAGTCTATCTTCGTGGTCAGATAGGCCGACTGGCGTCCGCTGACGAATTGGCCAGAAACATTGGTGTGAGCGTCACGTCCCTGCAACGGTTCCTCGTCCGAACCTATGGTTTATCGGCATCTAGATTCATTCGAAAATTCATGCTCGAACGCGGCAGGGAAGCACTGGAGCGAGACGGGTTGCCCATTGCCGAGGCCGCCTACATTTCCGGCTACTCTTCACCGGCAAATTTCTCTACTGCATTTAAGAGAGAATTTGGTCTCTCGCCCAAACAGGTCATCTGAATCCGCCTGAAGAAATTAACCCTTTCGGCCTGTTTGCCAAAGCGCGCCGACCATTTCCCGAATTAGGCCTGTTAATGTTCAATAACGCTTCACCCAGAATGCCAGCAAGAAACACTTCGAAAACCCAGAATGGATCACAGGACAAGACTGACCGGACAACGCTCGATTTGTCGGAACCTGAACGACAGGTGCTAACCGCGTTGCGCCAGTTCTGCATTGGTTACATCACCCCAAACAGCGATATGTGGGAGGCCGCTTTTGACACATGCATGAGAGAGTTTGGGCCAACACACGGACCGAAGATCGGTGTCGCTGTGATGAAAAGCTTGAAGGTATTGCGGATCACACGGAAAACAACATTCCGGTTCAAGAACCCGAATTGCCGTTG
>JBDWQP010000007.1:0-341977 GCA_039986495.1 Roseibium sp.
GATCAATGAATGGAGGATCGACTACAACGAAAACCGGCCGCATTCATCGCTCGGAAACTTGACGCCGAGCGACTTTGCAGCCCAACTGAACGAAACCCGAAAAGTTGCATGAAAACCGGACCAGAAACGGGGTGAGCTCCACCCCGTCATCCACTAACAAACAAAACGGACCACTCAAGTGGGGCTGATCAATTGGACGCACGTTGTTATTTTAGAAGTCTGAGGGTATTTTTTATATGTATTGAGGAGTCTCATCGCTTGGACTCTGACAACGGGTGAAGAGCTTTGACAGCTACAGCCCTCTTCAAAAGCCTTGGATTATCGGACCAAAGACAGCCTTTGACGGCTATGATGAGGTATTTCTTTTTCTGAAAAGAGAGATTGCTGCCGCACCGGGTCATTTCGCCCGGTTCACGAAATGCGTTCATCTGTTTACCTGGTGCTTACCCGAATGAAATTCGAGATGTGAAGCCATTCGAAAAATGTTATAAGTCATAAAATCATTGGTGATTTCGATGTAATTCGAACGTGTGATCCTCAGATTAAGAAGCAGGTTCAGTTTCTTGAATTGATTGGTTTTTTTGCAAAACGATCTCGTTAGCGGCCAAACGATATCAATACCTTAGCTTTCCGTTTGCAAACCAATTCGCACTCAAATTCTGTGAGGTTTAAAATGCCTCTTTTACAGCAGAATGACGTCCTTTTTGCGCACAAGGCTCTGAATCTTCTTCCAGACCTTTCGGCCTCCACACGTCGCGTTGCTGCTGCGATCATTGATCATATTAATAAGAAGATCGGTCAATGTGATCCAAGCATTGGAAGGCTAATGAAATTTCTTAAGACCAGCCGTACCGCTGTAATCAGATCAACGAATGAGCTTGATGGTCTTGGGCTGATCCAAAAGAAAAGCCACGGTGGGAAATTCCGTCGTACAGCCTATGTACCGAATTGGTCCCGACTTCGGGCTTTCCTCAAAGATTGGGATGAAGGCATGAAGTCCGGTGAGGGGCCAACTAGCCGACTTGAAAAGGTCTCAGATTTGCAACTTCTACAGTTTCAGTCTTGCGACAATCGGGGTTGCGAAAATTAGACCCAAACCCTTCGAAAGAACTCATCTAAAAAACCCGCCGATGCCGACTGCAATGAAAAGCCCGCAGTTCGGATCACAGACTGAATAAGCGGACAGGCACAAACAGGCTCCTGAAGGGGACAGATCCGAAAGGACAGAAATCCTTTCTACTTCCCTTCCAAGGCGGACAAACACAATCCCGATCTGAAGCCGCTCGAAACAAAGCACAACAACTTTGGGAGAATGACCTTATGAGGCAAAGAAAAGAACGCATCGAAGCGATTGTGGATTGGCTAACGATTGATACTATCGACAGGGCAACTGAAGCTGAATTGACCGATCCAGGTAGGGGGTTGGAACTTATCATTAGTGAAATGGAATGCCAGGTTATCGATGCATAGCTGCGGGTCCTTTCAGGCATTCTCTGTCCTACGGGATATTCGCGACCGTGGGACAAGCGTGCGTGCAATTTTTGTTTCTGCTTTAGGATTAGCTTTATGTTTATGTTCGGTTCACTTCAGTTGTGTGCATTCCATCTGTTTACATAGATGAGTACCTAAATGTGTTACCGGGTTTAGCCTCCTTTATCCCGGGTTCTGAAAACGCAAGAAAATGACCGCTTACAAATTGGCAGGTCCTGAACAATCGCGTCATCGTCCACCATCTCAACTATGCCACCGGTTGTCCTTGGATTGGTGGGCTTGATCTATGTAACCCAGGTCTATGTTTTCTATTCCAAGCGCTGTCGTCACACTCATTTTGATGATCCTGCCAAGTGTCTTGTGTTCGCATGGTCGTGGCAAACGTGCGCAAGGAACAGCCAGACGAGCTTCAATCTTGCTAGGTTCACCGTCGCTTTACAGCGTTACAGTCCCGAATATCGGATGAGCTGTCACCAACGGGCTAGATGCGCTGTCAAATGACATATCAACAGTGCAGCTGTTTTACAACCTTTGGTTGGCAGCCCCCTTCTATCAAATTTTCAAACGGATCCTTCCCGTCTGAATTAGGCCTCCCATATTGTTGGAAATCAGAGAATTTCACTTGTCTTGGTTGTAGTGGCAATCGTTCTGCAAAGGCAGGAAATGGTCACGAGCTGCTTTTTGTTTGTCTCAAGTGAGGCGGGTGTGCGGGCAGGGCCCCGCACACCCGGGATCTGGATCAGTCGATGGCCGCTACGCCATCGTTCATCTCCTTGATCGCGTCTTCGATGGAGATGTTCTCGGTCATGAGTGCGTCGTGGACGCGATTCAATACGAGTTCATATTCCGCAGCCTGGGGATGGACGGGCATCTCAAGATAGGTTGCGGACGTGATGAGGGCGCCAGCGCTGGTCTCATCCTGCGGGAAGCCTTCGCGGGAGGTGATGGTGTCCATCACCTTGTTGTCCCGCAGCGCCGGAATGTTGCCGACACTTGCCATGATCGCCGCACCATCGGGCCCTGAAACCCACTGGATGAAGTCCTCTGCCGCTTCGCCTTGGGTTGAGTTCACGTTGATGCCCAGCGACGTCACCTGGCCAGAGGTCGCCCCCGGCTGGACGCCTTCCGGCGTCGGATAGGACGTGATCCCCCAGTTGGCCGCCGAGCTTTCGCCGGACGCGACCTTGTTGATCTGGGTGCCGATGAACCACGATCCCATCGGCAGCATTGCAATCTGGCTGTTAAAGAACGGTCCGGAATAATGGGTCTGTGATGTCTTCAAAGACCCGTAGGAGCGAATGACACCGTCTTCCTGCAGTGACAATGCACGCTTGTACCAGGGTTTCAGGAACGTATAGTCATCGGCGACCAGGGTCGTTTCGCCGTTCTGGATTGCCGGAAGCTGCACGGTGGAGCGCCAGGTGTGAAGGTGCGTGCCGTAGATTTTGTTCACGCCGAAACCGGAGGTGACGGCGCGGGCTTTTTCGTCGAATTCCGCCCAAGTCATATCGTTGGTTGGATAGTCGACACCGGCCGCGTCGAAATGATCCTTGTTGTAGTAGACGATCCAGAAATCAGTGCGGAACGGCAATCCGTAGACACCGCCGCCCAATTCCAGCGTCTCGATCAGGCCGCCATAGGCTGCCGTGTCTTCCGGTGTGGCTCCGATTTCAGTCAGGTTCTTCAGACGCCCAGTGCTGACCATTTTGGCATAGCCCGGAATGTCCTTGATCGTGACGACATCGATCTCGTTTGAGCCGCCGGTCAGCTGGGTCATGATCATCTGGTTGTAATCCGATGACCCGAGATCCGTAACTTCGATCTTCACGTCAGGATTGGCGGCTTCATAGGCATCGATCAGCGGCTGATAATATGGCGTGCTGTCATAGTCCCAGATCGCCCAATTGAGCGTGGTTTCCGCAGTCGCGACATTGCTCACGCCAAGCGCGACCAAGGCGGCCAGGCTAAAGACGGTTTTGGTTCTGAAATGTGTCAAGGTTTCTCCTCCGGTGGTTTGATTTGGCCAGTTATTGCGGCTCTGTTATGGGGTTAGGGGCGCGCTGTGATTTGCGCGCCCGATCAAGATTTTCGATGTATCCAAGGCTTGTGCGCGGGCCATCACCTGCGGCGAAGACCATCAAAAGAGCGCCAAGCGAGAAATTGATCAAGATGGCCATAAGCACGGTCGCAGGGTAGGCCGCGACATGAAGGCCCCAGAGAACAGCGTTTCCGACAAGGGCGCCCGATAGTGGCAAAAATCGAATGATGACAGCAACGCCTGTTGCCCGGAGAATGGTCCAGAGCGGAGTGGTTGTGGTCCCCGCCAACTGGAGCGCTACGCAACCAGCTAAACAAGAAAAGATCAGGGCCACAATTGCGATGACAAATGGCACGACAAAGAGCAGCGATCCGTCCTGCGCAGCCGTACCGTAAAATGAGAGCACGTTCACAGAAAGGGCGATCGCACCGCCAAACACCAAGCCAAGGCCGGTTGCGCGCAGCGCGGATGTAGCAAAAATTCTCCAGAAGTCGCGCCAGACCTCGCAGGGCTCATCTGCGTCCATACGGGCCAACACGCCTGTCATGGCGCTGAAAGCGGCAGGCAGCGTGAAAAGAGGAAGGGCGCAGACAATGAACAGCAGGTTCAATTGCAACAGCCCCAGCCATTCCCGAGCCACAGTCACCCCCAGCCGGCGGAGGCCGACCGGCTTAGGCGCATCTTTCGGGATACCTGGACCTTCGCCAAAATAGAAGTTGAGCCACCAGTTCATGGAGTCAGGCCTCTTGCATCATCAGTGAAAGGCCGCTTGCCGTGTCGAAGACATGCGCCATCGACATATCGATAAAGAGCGATATCTCATTGCCGTTGCGGGCTTGTGTGCGAGGCGACACCCGAGCGATGACTTCCGTTTCTGCGGTTTTGACGGTCAGATGAACTTCTGACCCCATGGGTTCCGTCAGCTCAACGGTTCCCGAGATCTCAATCAGCGGCATATCGGACTGCACACCGTCGGGGCTTGCGTGAAAGGCCTCCGGGCGCAGGCCAAGTTTCACGGTCTGGCCTTCATGGGCAGTCAGATGCGCTCCAGGCAGACGAGCTGGCAGCGGCATCTTAATGCCTGCAACAATTGCCACATGGCCTGAACTGTTTTTACGGATCTCGGCGTCGAAGAAATTCATGCGCGGTGCACCAATGAAACCCGCCACGAACATGTTCGCCGGATTGTCATAGAGTTCTTGCGGTGGGGCTACCTGCTGGATACGCCCTTCGTTCATCACTACAATCCGGTCAGCCATTGTCATGGCCTCGATCTGGTCGTGGGTGACATAAACAAAGGTTGCGTCCAGCTGGCGGTGCAGCTTGGTAATTTCTGCCCGCATGACAGCCCGCAGTTTTGCATCGAGGTTGGACAGCGGCTCATCCAGAAGGAACACTTCCGGCGAGCGAACCATTGCCCGCCCCAGAGCAACCCGCTGGCGCTGGCCGCCCGAGAGGGCTTTGGGTTTCCGGTTTAAAAGGTGCGTGATGTCGAGCACTTCTGCCGCGTGCCGCACCTTTCGGTCGATGAGATCGCGGTCTGCCCGGCGCAGTTCCAGTCCGAACGCCATGTTCTTGAACACGGTCATATGCGGATAGAGCGCATAGTTCTGGAAAACCATCGCGATATCGCGGTCTTTCGGCGGTACGTCGTTGACGATGGTATCCCCGATCACCAGGTCGCCGCTCGTCACTTCCGCAAGCCCTGCAATCATCCGCAGTGTCGTCGACTTTCCGCAGCCGGACGGGCCCACCAGGATGATAAACTCCTTGTCGGCGATGCTCAGGTCGATGTCATGCACAACCGTCAGCGCCCCAAAGGACTTGTTCAATTTGTTAAGAGTGATCGATGCCATGGTACGTGATCTCTTTTTTGTCGGCGCCGCCGCTGACAGGTCTTGGTTACCAATAAGGGGTCCATTCGCGTGACAGACGGGTGAGTGCTTCCATGTAGAAGTAGTCGCCCCAACTCACGCACTCATCCACGCCTTCGCCCTTGCAGGTGTTGAACGGGGTTTTCTTTGAATAAGTGCCATGCAGCAGAAGGCCATTCGAGACGGTGGGGTCGGCGACGGAATAATCCCGCACAAGCGATCCCACCATCCGCTCCGCCATATCGCGAAGAGGCTCCGCATCTTCGTCTGGCAAGCAGCCAGCCATCTCCAGCAGGCCGCAGGCCACAATGGCTGCAGCAGAACTGTCTCTTGGTTCTGGGCCGTCAGTGAAAATCAGGTCCCAATAGGGAACGAGGTCCTCTGGGAGTCGAGCCAGATAATAGGCCAGCAGGGTGTCGAAGGTTGTCTTGAGTTTCTCAGATGGTTCGATCCGGTACAGAAACGCTGCCCCAGTGATCCCCCAAGCCTGGCCACGTGCCCAAGAACTGTCGTCGCTATGACCTTGCTTTGTTGCTCCGCCTACCGGTGCTCCAGTCTTGCGGTCCATGAAGTAGGTGTGGAAGGTCGAGTGATCCTCGCGGATAGAATAGGTCAGTGATGTCTCGATATGCCGACGGGCAAGGAGTGCGTATTGAGGATTTCCAGTCTCCTCACTTGCCCAAAACATCAAAGGCAGATTTAGCAGGCAATCAATGATGAAACGATAGTTGTCATGTGCATCCAAGTCGCCCCAGGCCTGAAAGAACGCACCTTTTTCCTGAAACCGTTCCATCATCTGATGTGCAGCCAATAAAGCTGCCCGGCGGGCGTCATGATCCTGGACCAGTTTCCAGGCTGCCACACAACTTGGCGAATACATGAAACCCATATCGTGATGATCGGTTTCGATGCGTTTACGGATTCGATGCAACAGTGACTGTACCTGGATCTGGGCAGCATATTGAAACGTCTTGTCGCCTGTCGCCTCGAATGCAAGCCAGAGCGAGCCTGGCCAGAAACCGGAAGTCCATTGATCGTTGGGAACTGCAGGGAAGACATTTCGAACGCTTGAATGGTTTTGCGCCGCAAACGTGAATGCAGGCAAACTACGTTTGAGCTGCGCCGTGGCCGCTGCGATAGCCTGTTGCCGTTCATCTGTGGTCAGCGGTGAGATCGCCGTGTTGGAAGAACCAGTCATGGCGTTATCCCTTTAGACCCGTCGAGGCGATGCCTTCGACGAAGAAACGTTGCAATGCGAGGAAGACAATTAGAACTGGCACGAGCGCCACGACTGAAGCCGCCATGATCAACCCGTATTCCGCCGAGTACTGATTGATGAACAGCCGGATGCCGATCTGGATGGTCTTGAGTTCCGTTTTTGTCAGGTAGATCAGCGGCCCCAGAAAATCGTTCCAGGTGTTCACGAACGTGAAAATCGTCAGCGTTGAAAGCGCTGGCATCGACAGGGGCAGCATGATCCGCCACCAGATGCCATATTCGCTCATCCCGTCAATGCGCGCGGCCTCGCAAAGTTCGTCCGGGATCGACATGTAAAACTGGCGCATCAAGAAGACACCAAATGCAGTAAAAGCCTGTAGTGCAATCAGCGCCATGTGCGTGTTGTTGAGGCCAAGCTCACGCATCAGGATGAACTGCGGCACCATGTAGACCTGCCACGGCATGGCGATGGTCGCGATGTAGGCCAGGAACAACACATTGCGGTAGGGAAAGCGCAGCTTTGCAAAGGCATAAGCGGCAAAACTCGACGTCAGGAGTTGAAGGATCGTGACAATGATCGTCAGTTTCGCGGTGTTGTATACGAACAAGCCAAGCGGGATCTTTGTCCAGATTTCCACGTAATTCTGCCATCGCGGCTCCGACGGGATCCACTCTATCGGGAAAGCAAAGACATCACGATCCAGCTTGAGCGAAGCGGACAGCATCCAGATAAAGGGTGCCAGCATGGTCAGCGTCACGAGGAGAATGATCGCGTATGTGGCGATCAGCCCCCAGTTCACACGCTTCTTTTTGTGCCGCTTGTAGGGCGTGGGTGTCGCCGTGGATTGGGATGTGACAGGGGACATTGGTTCAATCCCTTTCTTCAGACAGTCGGAATTGGACCAAGGTGATAATCAGGACCATCAGGAACAGAACAAGGGCCACCATGCTGGAATAGCCAAGATCCCAGGAAATGAATGCTTCGTTGTAGATGTGATAGACAAGTACCAGCGTCGACGTGCCTGGCCCGCCCTGGGTCAGCATGAAGATCTGATCGAAAACCTTGAACGACTGGATTGTCAGCATCACGGAGACGAAGAAAGTCGTGGGGGCCAGTTGCGGCAGTGTTATGCGCCACAACTTCTGCCAATTGTTCGCCCCATCAATTTCGGCGGCCTCATAGAGCTCGGCCGGGATGCCCTGCAAGCCCGCCAGATAGATCACCATGAAGTAGCCCATGCTTTTCCAGACGGAGAACAGGATGATGGTGACCATTGCCCAGTCCTTGTCCGCAGACCAACCGGGCAGGTTCTTGGGATCAATGCCCAGGTTGTAGAGTACCATGTTCACCGGGCCGAAATCCGGGTTCAGCAGCATGTTCCAGACAACCGCAACCGCAACAAGCGAGGCGACATAGGGAAAGAACGCGACGGTGCGAAAAAAATCGCGCCCAAAGATCTTCTTGTTCAGCAGGATTGCCAGCCCCAGCGAGCAGACGAGCGTCAGGGGCACCACAAAGACGGTGTAAATAATCGTGTTCCAGAACGCGGCCTTGAATGCCTGGTCCCTAAAAAGCTTCCAGAAGTTGTCGAGACCGGCAAAGGTCATTTCCGTAGAGCCGTCCCAGTGCAGGAACGCCAGCACGAGGGCAAAGAAGATTGGACCTAGAGTAAAAACTGCAAATCCAGCAAAATTCGGCGCGATAAATGAATAGCAGACGACAAGGTTGCGCAATTTGCGGGATCGTTTCGACATTGGCACCTTCGGTGCGGATTTGGTCATAACGACGTTTGAGGCATCAAGCATTTTGGGTCTGCCTATCTGCTGAATATTCGGAAATTACGACCCGCAGGGCATGGCCATCGAATGGAATGCGCAGCCGAAAAAGCTTTTCGGGCCAGGATTGGCGTAATCTGCTGTCGGAAATGGGGATGGTTTCGAACGTGGCCTGCGTTGCCGTCTTGCAGGCAATTGTCGCCACTTCGCCCAAGAGGATCTGATCTCCAGCTATGGTTGGCGCAAGACAGGTCATAAGGGTGAGCGTTGCAGATCGTGCGCCTTTGTAGGTGTCCTGCAAGGTGATCGTGCCGTCGCCCGCCAGAACCATTTCCCGCCGGTAGCTGGTCAACTGCGCCTCAGGACCATAGGTTCCGGCAAGCTCTGCAGAAAAACACGCGCTGTCAGTTTCTAGAGACCAGGACAGATCAGTCGCAACGAATTCGTCTCCAGCGCGTTGCTCTGCCCCGCAAAAGTCAGCAACATTGTGGAAACCGGATTGCATCGTCCAGATGTCAAAGCGGGCGTCCGAGAAGGTCTTTCTAGTGTAATTCTCGACCCCTACATCGATCAAGACAGGTGTTTCGCCGTGATGGACAATCAGCGAACCAGAGTCGTTGTGGTTGTGGCTGTCGAGATTAGGCCCCGCCTTGATCGCTAAAGCAGTTTCTCCGCAACGCGCGACCAGTAGACCAATGGAGGGCAAAAACCCGTTCTTCGTTGGCGCATGAGCTGGTACCGACTCCAGGAGTTCTTGCGCAAAACACAATTCTCTCAGTCGATTGCACAGGCAGAAATCATAGGGCGCAGTCTCACTGGGATAGGCCGCCTCTTGTGCGGCGGCAAAGGCACACAGCTCTTGGCTTCCACACAGCTTGCCCGCTGCAAACATGCCAGCGGATGCCCCTCGTATCCGCGAGTCACCGTCTCCAAAATTCGCAAACCGGTCGGCTGCCAGATGCATAAAGAGCGGGAACTCTGCCATGTTGCGCAGTTTTTGGGAGGTGAGCACCGCATCCAGCCGACCACCGCTCGCACCGTTCAGGCAGTCGAGCGCCGCGAACAGGCAAAGCGCCGCGTGGCGGTAGTAGTTTGGACCCTCCGGGCAGGCTCCGTCATCACCATAGTCTTCCAAGAATTCATCAAGGCTTCGTGCAGCACTTTGGGCGATGGCATCCAGATAATCCGCGTCAAGCCGGTCGGATTGGAATGCGACGTGCAGGACGCTGCTGGTACACCACGTCGTCCAGTTGTTCATTCTCCCGCCAAGGCGCCCTGTCCACCAGAAGGGATGATTGAGATAGGGATCAAGCACGCGCTGCCGGACAGACGTGTGCACCTTATCGATCGTGTTCTTCGGCAGTGCCTCCCCCAAAAGCGCAACCACAGTGCTTAGTTGAGACGCAGTCTGCGCCGCAAACAAGTCCACCACCGGCCGGGCAGGGTCGGGCAAGGGCAGGATCGGGCCGCCGCGCACATATCGGTTGTGTGCGGGAAGCTGCCAACCGGTCTCAGTGCAGAGCACGTCGATACCTTTGGCAATCTCAGTCACGAAACGCCCTTGCGCATCAGCCAACTCGGCCAGAACCAAATCGTTCAACCGTTGGCGGCGATTATAGTAAATCGCTTCAAACCGAGTGCGATTGTCAGACTGATTGAAGTCGCGGTAGAGCGTTAAGGGCAGATCAGGCCAATTGATTTGCAGGCACTTCTTTCCTGCTGCGATCAAATGCTCCTGCGCACTGACCAGAATCGGAGTCCAATAGGCCCGGTCGGCAAGCTCCGGCACCGGTGCATACCGCCGCAATTGCCCACGCGGCGCGCCCAACGCGTCAGCGATGCTGACAGTGTTAAAGGCTGCCTGTGACTTTGCGGGAATTGTCAGCGGCGCGGAATGCATAGGGTATCTGCGGTCCTTGGATGCAAGTGTTTGAAGATGCTTGGGCGCTACATGATGCCGAAGGTGCGATAGGCTTCGGCAGTACTCATCCCATCCAGAATGGCGGTGCGCACCTTGGATTCTCCCATGACTTTCTCGTAGGAACGAACAAGAACTTGTGCCTCGATTTCCTGCGGGATGACCAAAACTCCATCGCGATCGCCCACAAGGATGTCGCCGGGGGCAACGCGGGTGCCGTTGCTGAAGACGATGGGGCAGCGAAAATCCGTTACGGTGCCTCGTGGTCCCTGGTCCTGCGCGTAGGAGCCTGTGCAGAAGACTGGAAATTCCTGTGCGAGAATCCCGTCAGTATCCCGAACGTATCCAGCCAGCACGGCGCCATTCGCTTGCAAGTGACGTGCACGGTGGGTCATCAATTCTCCCCAAAGCGCGTAGTCATTGTGTGAGCCGGAACAAATGTAGATTTCACCGGGCTTCAGATCGTCGAGTGCTTCGAACATCAATCCAAATTGAGGAGCTCCAGGCGCGGATGGCTCGGTCACGTCGGCCTCCACCACAGGCATGGCGCGGCCCACAAGTTGGAATTTTGGGTCCAGCGGTCGGATCTGTGGAGGCAGAAACTGATTCTGATGCCCCATGACATCCATCACGTCTCCGATCACGGCGGTGAACAGGTGATTGCGGATCGTGGCAAGCGGGTCTGCAATAATCTCATCTTCAGTCACGTGCGTCCTCCTCTTATGTCCCGTCAGGCTGTATCAATTTCCGCGATGAAACGCAGATATGCACCGGCGCCGTAGGTCCGTTCGCCCATGCGCGACAATTTGTGTTTTTCCCAACCGCCAAGGCCCGCAGGTGTCTGGCAACCCATCAGCCGACCTTGATGGTCGACCCAGCTATCCACCTCCAGCAGCGTGCGTTTCAGCGGCGCAGTTTCTCCAAGGTCGAGCCAACCGTTCTGAATGCCGGTCAGCACGCCCGTGGCGATCATCACCGAACCACTGGTCTCTAGGTGACTTTCCGGATTTTCGAGAAGAATTCGCCATAACCCGCATGGATGCTGGTGGTGCATCAGGGCAACAACCAGGTCGCGGTACATCGGCATCAATTGGGCCCAGCCGGGTGTTTCGGGTGGGCAGAGCTGCAGGACATCCGCAAAGGTCTTGATGACCCAGCCATTGCCCCGTGACCAGGACCAGCCGGTGCGGCGCCCGTCGGCATGGGCTTCGTGAAAGAACAAGCCGGTCTTTGGGTCCCGTAGATGTTTGGCATGCAACAGGCACTGGCGAACGGCTTCCTCTGCGTGGGTTGCCTCACCGGTGGCGACGAATAGGCGGGCAAGCGGCCCAGACGTATAATAAAGCGTGTCGACCCAGGGTAGTTTGGACCAATGGCCATGAAGGATCGTCCCATCCTCCCACCGAAGGGCGTTCTCTTGAATGTGGGTCGCGATGGTTTTTGCTGCTTCCAGATATCTGGGCTGGCCGGTCGCGATGGCGAGCTCCGCCAGAACACCCATGCCGCCCCACTCCCCGCAATAGGGACTGAGGTAAAATCCTCGGTTGGGCACGCCAGAGTGCTGCATTGTCTGGTAGCCTTCGGGCATAGTATCGGTGATGAACCCGACCTCCAGGTGATGATCCGCCCAAGCTCGTGCCCAGTTCATCAGTGCGTCATGATTGGACCTGGCGCCTGCGATCACGGCTCCAAGCGCGAGCATTGTGTCTTCCCAACCGGTGTTCACTGCCGCAACATCGAGCGTCAGAGTATGCGCTACCACTGCGCTGTGGCCGGTCAATGTGGGCAAATAGGGCTTTAGGTCATGTTTCATTCAGCGTCTTCCGTCTGGGCATCAGAAGGCCAACCGATCTGGTTCAGCAGCGTTTTGTTCATGTCCAACGGTTCGGGCTCGCGTAAAGCCATGCCCCCGATGCCGCCGCCGGTGGCACGCAGCGCTAGCAGATCTGCATCAGAGGGGAAGGCAGGCCTTGTTCGCTCTGCCAGATCGACTTTCTCCAGGTCATTCCCGGCGCAAAAGGCGGCCTTTACCCAGGTTTCACCCGCGTCGACTTTGAACGTCAGGTGAGGCACGAAAGTGCGTGGAAACATCAGGGACGAGTTTGGCATTGCTCGTCGCACGACGCCCCGACGCGCCTGTGCAGAGCCGTCCACAATGAACGAGAAATGCCCTTCGGCTTGCACCTGTGCAGCACCAAGTTCTGCAGCCTCTTTGGCCGGGGCGTCTGCCACACGATTGATGGCAAAACCGCCCTCGGTCACAAGGCGTCGCCGGTCAGTGGTGATGCGATGACAACGCACATGCCAAGGGGGGCGAGCCAAAAGCCATGTGTCGACCGTGATGCCCGGTTCCGGCGACCAGGTAGACCAAAGCCAATCGTCTCCAATCACGGCATCATCGATGTCGCGCCGAACCGAAAACGACCGACCGTCGCGCGAAAAGGCAAGCATGTTGTCGAAGGGATTGGCGAAAAACGCGTCGCTGTCGTGATCTACAGAAAAGCCAAGAGCGCTTGAATAAGCAAATTTGCTGTACTTGTCCGCTCCGGCCTTGTGCGAGCGCCGCATTTCTGAACACGAAGTCAGTATTATCCGGTCACTGCTGTCGCCATAACCGACCACTCCTGTGACTGGTGATGCATAAAGCCGATTTGGGTCCTGTTTCTCAACTTCGGAGGTGATCCAGAATGGATGGCTGGCCTCCAATGCCAGGGGCAGGAACGACTTGAAAGACCAATAGGGAGAGCAGGGAGAGGCATAGTTTTCGGCTATCAAAAGGTTTGGATAGGTGTAGCCAACTGATAGAATGCCATCGCGATCATAAAAATCCTGTGCGCTCCACCACTGCATGTTTCGCTGCCAAAGACCTCGGATCTGACCCCAAGGCAGCGCCTCGACATCAGCAAAGGCCAGCGCTCCCCAAAAGGCACTCATGGCAAAGCGGTAGGTCATGGACCGGCCATAGGGAATGCATGCCCCATCGGCGTCGAACCAGTGCTGGAACTCTTGCGCAAAAATTGCGGCACGGTCGCGGAACCTTTGGCAGCGTTCCGCGTCGTTATGCGCAAGCTTGCTATAGAGCAGCGCATAAAGATGCATCGCGAAGGGTGTGTAGTGATCGAAGCGGCGCACGGCACCGTCCGAATACCACCCATCGCCAACGTAGTAGCTTTCGAGTGCTTGAAGGCAAGTTTGACGAACGGATGTGTCGTGATCCACATCCAGATGTTCAAGCGCCAATGAGCCCAGCACGTGGAAGAACTGCCAGTTATTGTCTGGAACCTTTGCAGCAAGGCATGCCTTTAGCCAATTGGTGATGTTGGTCTTTGTTTCGGTATCCTGCCCGTCCCACAGCTGGTCTTTTGCGAAAAGTAGCCCAAAGCTGATCGCCGCGGCCTCGACCAGACGCTGATCCACGGGGGCAGGATTGCCCCAGAACTCCGGATGGTCAGGATTAGTGCCGTTGGCATAGCCTTTGCGGAACATCTTCCAGTCAGGGAAGTCACCACCACCCGCTGCCAGTGCGGCCAATCCGAACAGAGGGCGTGAGAAGCCCTCCAGTTCAACTGCTGCCGGGCTGAAATGTGTGCCGGTCCGCGACACCGACACCCGCGCACAACCTTCGCTGAACCGCGGTTTGAGCGGCGTCCAGAGTGATACTGCAGCCTGCGCAAAATCGGCCCTGCATTGCAGTGGATTTGAAGCGAGCGGGTTCATCGACGGATCAGCGCAAATCTTCAGTTTTGACGAAATCCATGTCGGTGAAATCCATGTTTTCCCCGGCCATTGCCCAGATGAAGGAGTAATTTGTCGTTCCGCAGCCCGAATGAATCGACCAAGGCGGCGACAACACGCCCTGTTCGTTAGCGACGAAGATTTGCCGGGTCTGGTCCGGCTCTCCCATCAGATGAACAACGCGGTGCTCGGGTGGGAGGTCGATATACAGGTAGGCCTCCATTCGACGGTCATGCACATGCGCTGGCATCGTATTCCAGACAGAACCGCTCTCAAGCTCTGTCCGACCCATGGTCAATTGACAGCTTTGCATTACGTCCGGGTGGATGAATTGATAAATCGTGCGCACATTGGCGGTGACCTGATCTCCAAGCGACACTTTGGCAGCTTCCGACAGAGTGATGCGTCGCGTCGGATAGGTTTTGTGCGCAGGGGTGGACGTGAGGTAGAAGCGCGCATCACCGGAAAATGTGACAGGTCCGGCGCCCATTCCGGCATACAGCACTTCGCCTTGTGCAAGCGAATGCGTTATTCCTTCAACCGTCACATTGCCGGATCCACCGACGCACATGACCCCAAGTTCGCGGCGCTCCAGGAATGTCGTGGTCTTCGTCTCAGGCACCACATCCAGAACCAGGTCTCCTCCGTTCGGGACCACTCCGCCCATGACGAAGCGATCATAGTGGGTGTAGACGAGGCGGATTTCTCCATCCGCGAACAGCGCATCCACCAGGAAGTGATCCCGAATATCCTGCGTTGACGTCGACACGATCTGAGACGGGTGAACGGCGTGGCGGGTTTCGACGGTCAGCATAACTTGGTTTCCCATTCACTTGTAGCCGTCACCGAGAGTTCAGTTGTGATCCGAAGGTCGGCGCGAATACGGAATTGTCTAATAACTCTTTCAACTTGTCATATATCTCATTTATTCGTATGACAAGTGAAAAGGAGTCGTGGCTGGTGAAATTCAAGCGACTGATCCTGTTAGATCGGTTGTGTGGGTCCAAATGAAGTCTGTCTTCATGCCGAACTCTGAGTGTACTTCTAGAAACCAAGGACATTTCTGTGACCATTACGCTGAAAATAAAAGACGAAGCGGGAGGTGTGCTGGCAACAGTCAGCGGGAATACGGGAGTTGGGCTTTGCTACCAGAAAGCTTTCGAACCCGGCGATCAGATCGTACTGACCACCTCGAAAAAAGGTGAGTTTCTAGTCGTATCTTTCGATAGCACTTTGCCACCTACCCTCATTTATCTGGCGGAAGATGAATTTCATTACCCCATTCCATTCGGCAAGCTAAGTGAAGCCCATGCACCTGCAGCGTTCCAGGGCGAAAAGCACCGGATCATGGTGCGCCAAGCCTGCGGTGAGGAGCTTTCAATGCGGCGGAACTTGGCGCTGAATCCTCATGATATGCCGAGTATTGAGGGTGTTTTCCCCCATGCAACGGCCAATGTGGAAACCCGAAACGAAGCGGTGTTTTTCGCACGAAATGCCATTGATGGAGAGACGTTAAACTCTGATCATGGGAAATGGCCGTTTTCGAGTTGGGGTATCAACTGCAATCCGAACGCGGCCATAACGGTGCGCTTTGGCAAGCCGGTCAAGACTGATAAGGCAGTCATCACTCTGCGGGCCGATTTTCCGCACGACGCTTGGTGGTCCAGTGCACAGCTGTGCTTTTCCAATGGGTTCGAAACGCAGTTGGCGTTGATTAAGTCTGCCGAAGAGCAGGTCTTTTCCTTTCCAGAGCAGACGGTGGAGTGGGTGCGGCTTGAAAAACTTGTAAAGGCTGATGACCCGTCGCTTTATCCGGCCCTGACGCAAATCCAGATCTGGGGAACTCATTTCTGACGCTGTACAAAACGTCCGATCACGCGTATTGCAATAAAAGTCAACTTATCATATAAGTTCTTTCTTATCCCATGTCGCACTTGCGGAATTTAGGGTTTTTACCATGATCAAACCCACCCGTCAGGCTGGTTCAGGTACTCTTGTCACACAAGTTAGCGATGTTCTGCGTAAGAGCATCCAGTCAGGTGAGTTCGCTCCTGGGGACAAGTTGCCGAGCGAGGCGATGTTAACACGCGAGCACGGCGTCAGTCGCACCGTGGTGCGCGAGGCGATCGCTTCTTTGCGGACTGACGGATTGGTGGAAGCACGCCAAGGCGCAGGTGTTTTTGTTTTGAAAACTCACAGCCTGTTGTCAGCCGCAGGGCGCTTGGACAAAAAGCAGATCGCTGGAGATCTCGAATGTCTGGAGGTCCGCGCCCCGATCGAAATCGAGGCAGCCCGCCTTGCCGCACAGCGCAAGTCGCCCGCCCAAGAAGAAGAAATGTTTCGTCTGCATGGCCTTTTCCGTGACTTGATCGAAAAGGCGCCTTCAGCTGAGGTGCGGCGCGCTGATCTGAACCTACACTTGTCGATCGCCGATGCCACCAACAACCCGATGTTCCGTTCCTTTCTGGAGTCCTTCGGAAATAGTGCCATCCCGCAATCCAAAATCGTTGATCGAAGCGCGACGGACAAGCTTCTGGCTTATCGCAAGTTCATTCACGGTGAGCATGAAGCCATCTTGCATGCTATCGCGATGGGCGATAGCGAAGGCGCTGAAACTGCCATGCGCGCGCATCTGAAAGGTGGGCAAATGCGGTATCGAGAATTGTTGATGGGCGCACGTATGAATCAAGAGGGAGATTGATGCTGCATGATTTTGCGGCGGCTCTAGCTCCTCTTGAAGGGCAACCGATGAGGTTTGATTTCCTTATACTAAGCATTTTCTTGGATCACATCGATGGTAGCCAAGGTCCGATGCTGCCGTTCACGGAAGATCCCGACGCTGCAGCGCAGCTTCTTAAGTGTGGACATCGGTAAGCCGCATATGATCATGATGACGCCACCGAGCAACTTAAATCTATTTTGGGCCAGCCCCCGTGAGTTATGCGGCACTCTTCCATTTTAACGGGGTGACGTAAACGATGTTATCGCCAACACTAACCATCACATCGCCGTCCTGAATATTTATCTGGAGCTTCATCGCGCGGCTTGCCAGTTTTGCCAGTTCACCCGTGTCTTTCTCGGAGAAATTTATCACTTGAAGATTTTCAAAACGGGAAGTGCTAGTTTTGATCTTGTCCCACCAAATCTCGGCCGTCCTGCCGCCGTAAGGATAGACAATCACCTTGTCAGCTTTGCCACATGATTGGCGCATCATTTTTTCGCTGGGAAGCCCAAGGGCCACCCACACATCAAGTTCGCCGCTCAGGCTTTTCTGCCAAATGTCCGGCTCGTCATCCGTCGAAAGGCCCTTTGTCATATCCAGATGCTCATGGGCATTTAGCGCAAAAGCTACAATACGCACCATCAGCCGTTCATCCGTCTCTGAGGGGTGTTTGGCAACGGTCAGCTTATGGGTGTCATAATAGTGACGATCCATGTCCGAAACTGAAAGTTCGACTTTATAGATTGTGGCATTTTGCGCCATGATATGTCCCAATAATTCGAAGATTAGGATGCTTACTGCGTCTGATGACATTGTGAAAGCAGATAAAAAGGCCACGAAAAAAGGGGGCCGAATAGGTGTCGTAAAGTTGTGTGAGCTAACTGCGTATGATGTGTGGTCCGTATCAGGTCAACGCCATCAAGGTGGCGTCTGAACCGGGGTAATACAATTCATGTATGGCATCTCCCCTGGCGTTAAGCGGTATCCGCGGCGTAACTGGCAAACCCTTCGCCTAGTCAGAGCGGGTTCCCCGGACGGTCATAGCCGAAGCATCAAAGGCGCGAAAAATGGGGCGTTACATCGGCCCGAGCAGGTTGATGCGCGGAAAAAGATCAAGGGCTAGAAGCGGCCCAACGCTGCCAATAGCAACTTAGTAGTCGAACGTCGGCTTCGGGGATGGCGCAGTGGGGGGCCATACACATCAGCTGACAGTGTCTCCCCTAACTCAAGCTAGGCTGAATGCAAAGCCGCCTGTTCGTCGCCAACACGATTTATTGTGACCATACGGGTCTGCCATTGAAATCCTGATGCCCAACCCGAGAAATGAAAAACATTCGCGCATATCCGTGGATTGCCGCCATCAAGACCCACAACAAACAATTGGAAAACCCAGCCGGGATGTTCGACGGTCTTTCCGACTCGGCTGAGACTGGGCTGCGTTGGTTTCTGGCGACTATGTGCGGGGGGGTGAAGACTTTACATGAAGGAAGATGCTGAACTTGATGAAATCCTGGATCTCCTGACAATTCTGATTGAAGAGGAGGAGGAAACTCTAAAACGGACGTGCGCCTTGCTCGAGAAATTCGCGGATATCAAAAGTGAAGATACTCGATCCTGCGGAGTAGCGGAATGACATGATCGCTGTATCCGTTTTGCGCCCGGTCGAAGTCGGAAGCATAGTTGAAATCGATGGTGACCATAGCACCATCGTAAGATGGCCGCTTGATCTCAATCTGAGGAAATTACCATTCGGGAGTTGGCCGCTTTATTGCGGCAAAGAAAGATGGCCCAAGCCACCGTCAAATCAGTTCAATCCGTTCAAATAACCTGACGCAGAACCACTGCCGGACATGGAGAAAAAGACGCCGTTATTGCGCTTAGCGCTGTTTGGCTTCTGCCTGTACTTGTTCCTCAAAGCCTCTGCTGCAATGGAAGCCCCAACTTCAAGGTTTGAATGGTGTTCACCTAGGTTTGGATCAATCAGGCCATGTTGGTAGCGGTCGATAAGCGCTTCAGGTAGATCAACCAGCCAGAAGTTTTCATCCGAATGGAAGGACAGAAGGATCGTATAAGAGTCAATCCCGTGTTCTTTGATCATTACTTCAAGCAAAACCGTGCCATTATCATGTGAAAGCCCCAATTCATCGCGAATGGTCTTGGGTGCCACTGTGTATCTGTAGGCGGGTGGTGCCCTTCGCGGCAGCCGAAAGAACAGCGGCGGCTTTTCAAGCAGGCTGGGGTAAAGGGCACCAATCTTTTCGATGAAGACTGTTCCGACGCCGAAATCATCGCCATGAAAGGCAACCATGTGCTCAACCGATTTGTAGGCAATGTGTTCGTGCCCTGCGAATTCGGCTGAATTCCCATCGCCAATCCAAACGTCGTTCTGGTAATCGACATCCAAGAGCGTGAACTCGCATCCGGTTATCCCGATGCTGAAATTCCATTGGTGCTCAAATTGCCGATTTTCGTCGCCCGGATTGGACATGAGGATTTTTATCCCTACGACCCCAAAGGGTGCTTCGCTTGAGATCATTTTTTGAACGGCGCCGTCTTGGATATCTAAGGTGGTGGAGGTGTTCCACAAGTCGATGAGATGAGATTGAAACTCTGAAGCGATCGTATCAATCAGTCTTTCGACGCGGCCCTTACTTGGTGACACATCAGTCTCCGGTTTCTGTTTTGGTCACTCACTTTGCTAAACCAATATATGTCATTTGAGCTTTGTCTGTAACTCCCTGCTTGTGAAAATAGCGATCCTGAAGCGATTTCGTGAGGTCTTGCGTGGTCCACCTATGACATCGCCAACAGTATTGGGGGCTGCCAGCAAGCGCCTGGTCAGATGCATTGTCGCCCGAACCGCACGATCGCAATTCGCCCAAAATGGATGTTTGTTGATATTCAAATGGATGCCTGAACCGGACATGTCAATTGACCCGGAAACTCCAAAAGTTTTTTCGGAAACTTGACCACAGACAGCGCGGTAAAATTCTGCCCTTAGTTGCCGTTTAGGTGTTTGTGAACATACTTCCGCTTTGCGCCCCTTTGCAGACTTTCAGCTATCTGACCAAAAGCAGACATTTTTTATCGCCGTCTGGCGTCGGTCAGAGCGGCACTTGAAACAGCTTCTTATTGAATCCAATAACTCTTTTCAGGCGCGGGTCCTTTTAAAGCTCTATTTTCCTACGGGGTTATTCACGACCGTGGGACTTGGACACACGTGGTTTTTTTCGAAACATGTCAGGATGTTGTTTAGGATTATGTTTTGCGGCCTTCGCCTCGAAGCGCCGACAGCTGGTGACGAGCTTTGACAGCTACAGCCTCCTCTAAGGGCCTTGGATTACCAACACAAAGACAGCCTTTGACGGCTCTGACGAGGTTTTTCTCTTTCTCTGAAAAGAGCGGTTGCCGCCACAACAGGGTAAATCGCCTGGTTCACGAAACACATTCATCTGCTTACCCGGTGCTTACCCGAATGATTTCGGAGCTGCCAATCTTGGTGGAATATGTTATAAGTTATTGAAATGTATGGTGACCCCGACGCGATTCGAACGCGTGACCCTCAGATTAGGAAGCAGGGCCAGTTTGTTGAGCTGATTGGAGTTTTTTGCAAAACGGCCTCGTTTGCACCTCAAAGATATCAATATCTTAGCTTAGCGTATGCAAATCATTTTACGCTTGAATTTCGAGGGGTCTAAATGCCTCTTCTTCAGCAGAATGACGTCCTTTTTGCGCACAAAGCCTTGAGCCTTATTCCCGACCTTTCGGCTTCCACACGTCGTGTTGCGGCGGCGGTTATCGATCATTTCAACAAGCGGACCGGTCAATGCGATCCAAGCATTGGAAGGCTCATTAAGCTCTTAAAGATTAGCCGTGCCGCAGTGCTCAGAGCGACGAATGAGCTGGATCAACTCGGGTTGATCGAAAGGAAAAGTCATGGCGGCAAATCCCACCGAACGGCCTATTTACCAAATTGGCCAAGATTTCGGGCGTTTGTCGAAGAATGGGACGCCGGGATGAAGACGGGTGAGGGCCCTAAGAAGCAGCATCTAAAGGTCTCAGAATTGAGACCGTCAAAGTCTCAATCTCGCGACCTTGGGGGTCTCAAAAATGAGACCCAAACCCCTCGAACGAACCAATCTAATAAACCCGTTGAATTGGAGCGTGCTGAAACGCCTAGGATTCAGAACGCAAAACTGAACAAGCGGACAGGCGCAAATAGGCTCTTGAAAGGAACAGATCAGCAAAGACAAAACTCCTTTCTACTTCCTTTCCAAGGCGGACAAACACATTCCCGATCTGAAGCCGCTCGAAACAAAGCGCAACAACGTTGGGAGAATGACCTTATGATGCAAGGAAAAGATCGCATCGAAGCGATTGTGGATTGGCTTACGAACGAAACTATAGAGCGGGCCACAGAAGCTGAATTGACCAATCAAGGTGGCGGACTAGAACTCGTCATAAAAGAAATGGGAGATCAGTTGAATTGCGCATAGCCACGGGTCCTTTCAGAGCCTTTTTGTCCTACGGGGTTATTCGCGACCGCAGGGTTTGGGCACGCGCTATGTATTTCAAAGCGTTAGGATGATCTTTATGTTTATGTTTCGACCTCATTCAGAAAGTAGGCCAGGCGAGTCTCGGTGGTGGTATGACAGGGCAAACACTACCGGAAGACTGCTCCCCAACCGCGAACCCAATGTCTGCTTCGCGTTCCCATTTCAGACGTTCGCCAGTAGTTGATCCGGTCCCCTTGGCAGCCGTTTCATGCAATTTGTACAAAGGTCTTTAAAGGGCGGGAACCAGTCATTCGCTGCACTTCGAATCAACGGCAGCTCTTCAGGGTGGTTTCAACGGGTCAATTGCCAATTGATTTTCCCGCAAGACCAATCGCAAATAGCAGAAATAGACCTCCGGCGGTGTTTCGCCGGAGGTCTGGTCTCAAACACGTTATTCTGGAATCGATTTCCCGGTAACGGCCTCATACGGATTGTGTGTGGCAATCTCTGAAGTGTCGCGCTTGGTGCCGGGCAGAACTTCAAAGAGCGGGTCAAAATCAACCATCGTTGACGCCAGTTGCGCCAAAATACTCACATTGCCCTCAACGGTCGCCGTACCGTCCGCAATCTGGTCCTCAAGTTCCTTGGTACCAATCATCGTCTCTTCCAGATCGCTCCGATTGATCGTCAAGGTGAGATCAGGCGTGTCTGACAGGAACCCTTCAATATTGGTGAGGGTCGCATTGTCCATATCGATGAAGAATTTCTCGCCATTGTCCGGTGTGATCAAATTGATCGAGAATTTCATACCTTCCGCTTTCCGGCTGTCCATCCGGATGCCGAGGAAGTTCAGGAACAGTTCCGTCGACATGGCCCGCACGACATCGGGGCCGGCAGTGTCCGCGCGCTCGCCGGTTGGAATACCGGACCTGAGTTCATAGGCTCCGGCAAGAAAGCTGTTGCGCAGTCCGGGGTTCTCCTGCTGATAGCCAAGCTGCTCGTAGACATCGGCCAGCAGTTGCTGACAGGCTTCATTGTCTGGTTCGGCGTGGAGAAGTTTGTCGAGAATTTCGGTCGCAAGCTTGTATTCACCTTCGTCGTGCAGATCCCGAGCACGGGCGAGAATTTTGTCCGAGCCGCCCATCATCTCGACATAGAGCGGCGCTGAATCCCTCGGTGAATGCGGAATCAGTGTTGCTGGATTGCAGTCCCAAAAACCAAGGAAACGCTGGATGACACCTCGGCTGTTATGCTCTGGAGAACCATGATATCCACGCGTATGCCATTGTTGTTTCAGCCCCTCAGATGGCTCGTAAACATTCTGGATCTCATTGATCGTGACACCCTGGTTTGCCAGATGCAGAACCTGGTTGTTCATATGCGCATAGAGATCTCGCTGGGATTTCAGGACTTGCTGGATTCGCTCATTGCCCCACCGCGGCCAATGGTGAGAGGCGAACATCACATCGGCTTCCTGGCCAAACAGAAACAGTGCGCGGGAAATATACTTCGACCAACGGAGCGGATCCCGCACAGGAGCTCCGCGCAGAGTGTAGATGTTGTGTAGTGTTGCGGTGACATTCTCTGCCATCCACAGAGCCTTCATCGTCGGCATATAGGTATTCATGTTGGACGGTGCTTCGGTGCCAGGGGTGTTTTGAAACACCATGCTGACGCCATCCACTTCGATATATTCAATGTCTTCTTCGATGATCCGGGTAGGCGCAATCAGGCCAACTTCACCGGCCGAAACACCCTGACCCAGGCCCTGCCCAACATACCCATGGGGAGCTGCAGGAAGAACCTGTCCATATTGGAAAGACAAACGCCGGTTCATCGCATTCCCGGCATAGACGTTTTCCGATATCGTATGTTCCATGAAGTCGCGCGGCGCGATGATTTCGACCTTTCCGGCGCGGACATCTTCCTGACTTACGATACCACGCACACCGCCCCAGTGATCCGTGTGGGAGTGAGAATAGATGACGGCTTTGAGCGGAAGGCCTTCGCCCTTGTGTTCCTGAAAGAATTCCCAGGCGGCGCGGGCAACTTCAGCAGATATCAGAGGATCAATTGCAATCCAGCCGGTTTTGCCGCGCACGAAGGAAATGTCCGACAGGTCAAAACCCCGGACCTGGTAGATGCCCGGGACGACTTCATACAATCCGTAATTCTGATTGAGGTGGGATTGCCGCAGCAAGGATGGATGGATGCTGTCCCACTCCTTGTCCTCATTCAGAAAATCAAACCGTTCCATGTCCCAGGCGACATGGCCGGCATCCGCCATGATTTTCTTTTCCTTCTTCTCCGCAATGAGTCCTTTCTTCTGCTCATCGAAATCCTGAGTATCGGAAAAAGGCAGCGTTTTTCGAGCGTCTTCAAGTATCCGCAACGTGTACTCTGAAGGCGCTTTTCCCTGCGGGTGGAAATGACCTTTCAAAGGCGCCGCGGGCTGAGCCTGCGCGGCGCTGTCATCCAGAACCAGATGTCCGGCAACCGAAAAAGCGGCTCCAAGGGCAGGGACAGTTTTGATGAAATCGCGTCTTGAGGTCATGGTGTCATCTCGTTTCTCGACTGTTGTGGCATGTCCGCTAAGTCCCTGTTTGTCAGGATCTATCGGGGTCGCGTTGACCTAGGACATTGGATATGTCTGATGTGAAACTGGCATACTCTGGGTGCAAAGACTTGCTCACCTGATCAATTCACGAATAACTGTCAATCGACACCCGGCGAGGTTACAACTGGCCTCGATCCAGAAAACGCCTTGGGGGCCCAATAACCTTGAAAAAAACTCACAGGGAACTGTTGTGCCAGAACGGTTGGTTGGCGTCGTGCACGCCCGATTTTCAAGATGCTTTATTAAAAATTGGCAGTTTGAAGACACTCGACTCCGGCGCCCCCCTCTACCGTGAAGGACAAAGACCGGGCCATGTCTACGGATTGATAGAAGGTCAGGTTGACGTCCACCTCAAGGCACCCAATGGCGAAGAACTTATCTATCCCTTTTCGGCACCGGGCAGATGGTATGGCCTCGCTGATGTCGTTGCGAACTTGCCGGCATATGGAACTGCCAAAGCAGGTAAGGAATCGCTTGTTGTCTGTGTTTCAAAGCAGGAATTACTGGATTTTCTGGACGAAGATCCAACACGCTATCAAAATATAGTGGCTCACGAGTATGTCCTTCGCCGTGGTCTGCAGGAGACCATTATCGATCTGGTGACCAGCGATAGTCTGGAACTAGTTGCAAGAAGGCTGGTCTGGATGGCGGAATTCGAAGGCACTGACCTGTCGACCGGGTTGAGTATTTCCCAATTCGATTTCGCTGCATCATTGGGTATTTCTCCCCCAACAGTTCAACGAGCCTTCCGAGAACTCAAGAAACTGGGTGCGATTGAAACCTCTTACGGGGAAATCAAAGTGCAAGACCTTCAAAAGCTGAAGAATTTCGTCAACTCGTTTGTGGACTGACCGCAGGAACAATCTGACTGATGCTGAATGGACAAAATTATCGCTTTTGTTATGTTTAGTTACCGTTGTGTGCCTGACAGTTTCTTGTCAAAACGTCCCGAAAATTCAGATAAATTCCAATCACCACCGCAGCGACTTGTCACTGCTCTGTTCCGATTACTAACCGTCGTTGTGGCTGTAACAAAAGGGCTCCTTTCGGACCTTCTTCGCGCGGTGTGCCGATGACCGCAATGGGCCGGTGTTGGCACCGGCCCTGGCACTCAGATCTCTACGCCTTCGGAGATCGTGAGGGCGTCCTCAAGATCCACACCGAGATAACGCACGGTGCTGTCCATCTTCCTGTGGCCGAGAAGTAGCTGCACAGCGCGGAGGTTGCCAGTCTTCTTGTAGATTTAAGCGACCTTCGTCCGTCGCATGGAATGGGTACCGTAGGCGCTCGGCTCTAAGCCGATCGAGCGCACCCAGTCCTTCAAAAGACGGGCGTATTGTCGCGTGGATATGTGCGGACGTTCATGGAAACGACCGGGCCAAAGATATTCGTGCCCGGTCATTGCGGGATCGCGGATCCACTCTGCAATCGCCTTCCGAGTGCCGTCGGTGATCTCGAACCGCACCGGCGATTTGGTTTTTCTTTGCAAGATTGAGGTCCGTTCCTTGACGGTGCCAGCCGTGAATACGTCGGCCACTTTCAACCGGACGAGGTCGCAACCGCGCAATTTGCTATCGATCGCCATGTTGAACAGCGCCAGATCACGGAGGGCCTCGGCCAGTTCGAGGCGGACCCGAATTGCCCAAACATGCTTTGGAAGCAGCGGTCGTTTCTGACCGATGATGCGACCGTGGTTCCACGCTCTCTTGGCTGGTATCACCATCGGTAAATTGGAAGCGGACATGGTGGTTCCTCCGAACCGCACCTACCCACCGCAACACTCGCGACATTCGAGCAAGCGATAATACGTTGATCCCGGCAAAACCGGTATCGGCCGCTTCGAGCCTTTCACGACATTTGAGGTGGCGCGCCCTATTCGACACTTCCGCGGAAAGGTGGACATTCGGCTACGCAACGCATGGACGGCATTGTACTGATGAACATCAGCATTGAGTTTAGACGCGATTAACTTAGAGATATGACAATAGCTCAGGTGAGCAGCGGTTATAGTTTTTCCAAATCACCCAACATCCAACCGCTTTTTAACCAGTCGTATTCAGGACCGTAGAGTCGGAAGAGCAGGAAATAGGGCTCTGTGGTTGGTATCCAATTGCTTTCCTTGCCTACCGGTGCTTCCGGACCGAAATAGATGTCGTAAGAACCATCTTCATTTTTTTGCATCGTATCGGCATCCCGCGAGGACAAGCCGACCGGATCAACGTTTCGGATAAAGCTTTTTGTTTCCATCGAATAAACGATGACGGACCAGAAATCCCTAGCCGGTGTGTCGGCCGGCACGTTGAGCTTGTAGGTGGCCTTGTCGTCGTACATTTCGCCATCGCTATCCCGCAGACCTGTTAGGTAGAAGGTGCCTCCGCCAAGGTTCTTGGGCAAATAGGTGATCCAGAAATAACTGCCGCCCGCGCGGTCATCAATTAGGATTTCGGTGTCCGTTTCATAAGGAAAACCAAGACCGGGCTGGCCTTCGGCGAAGTCCCAAACAAGCCACTGGCTCTTGAGCTTACCACTCTCTTCCACCCAAAGTGGAACCGTCGCCAGCCCCGGCTCGACAAAATAACGTTGCATCGCTGCATAGGCGAGAACAAGACCTTCGTTCATCGCGTCTATCTGACGTTTTGTCGGTTCAAAAGGCTTGCCCTTCACGATCCCAAGATCCTTGAGGAAGTTGATCATTATTTTATCTTGGGGACGGATCGGGTTGTTCTGAACGTAATCGTTCAGATCCTGAAAATAGGTTTCGTTGTAGTAGGGAAGCGAGTCATAGGGCATGTTAGACGCTTCATGGTATGTGTTCTCTGGCGGGTTATCAGCCTCTGAAAGATAATAAATTTTGATGGTTTGGGCATACTCAGCTGCTTCCTTGTCCGTCGCTCCATTGTAGAGTCTCGGGCGGAAGGAAAAGCCATATTCATAAGTGTCCGTTTGAAAAGGCAGATAACCGGCTGCGACGAAATCTTCCATCGAACGGCTGCCTTCATATCCAGGCGGGATCATCAGATACTTTCCACCTTTTCCCTTGTCAAAACCATCGGGCCCAACATCAGCTATTGGCTGATCCCATGCGTTCACAATCGTCCCAAAATAGCTGACGAAATCAGTTGCCGGAGGAACTTCAATAACGAGGGGTCCGGGTTTAGAGGTCATTGATGCCCAAGCATAGGCCGTAACATCATTGGCGGTCAGGAAACCATGTTTCGAATCAAATGGCTTGTTGAGGTAGACAATATCATTGTAGTCGCCACCCAGATCTCGGCGAATACCTTTCAGGAAATCGATCATTCCGGCCGCGGGCATTCCCCAAATCGCTGCTTGCGTGGCGCGTTGCACCATTATTTTGTACTCGATATCCTCGACCGCAGCAGACCTGGCTAAAATATCGCCTGTATCATTAAAGGTTTGTGCCTTTACTGCATTACTGCTCAATGCAAACGTGACGATCAGAGCCAAACGCAAAATAAAAAATTTCATGATCAAGGTCCTAGCGGAACGAGCATATATATTCCCGGTACGATAAACCAAACAGAATGATCTGTCAGCGAGACAGCTACTATTTCAACACAGGCCTATGAGTTTCCTGAATGACGGAAAAACGAAAACCACTGCAATGTTGAGAATGTCAGTTCAGGGCCAAGAGGAGACATTTCCGCTAAATCTCGTTTTGTCATTTTGTCATTTTGTCGCTTTGTCCGCACGCCGGACCTTCTATGCATTTCAAGCTTAGCGGATGCAGCGAAAGTCGGCTTTTGCGGTCCGCATCGCAGCGTCGGACGGAGCCATCGAAGGTCGGTAATGGGCCGAAAGTGCTGGGGTATTTCCAAAGCCTGAGTGTCAGCATTCGCCCACACTGCGCTAAAACCCGCCCGTCCCTTTCCGGCCCCTTTTCAGACAGGCTGGTCCTGATGTGGACTACCAGTTCGCTTTGTGCGTCCTCCCTCCCACTCGGACGTTCATCCGTTTTCGTCTTGCATCCGCCGATATTCGACCCATGCGCATTGAATTCTTGGGGTGGGCGCAAAGCGATCTTTAGTTGCGTGTACGCACTGAATAACCCGCAAGTGGACTTGTTCTTAACATTGGGCCGCTTCAAAGTGGGAGGGTCAAAACGCTCACAGTTTTCGAACACCTGACTTGAGAATTCGTGGTAACCGAAAATCTGTTCGAGAATTGTAACCGACCACCAGAAGCAACCTGCTTCCTAGGAAATATCTTGGAAAAGGGAAAACGTGTTTTGCGCGACAATGGCATGTTCATAATTCTGAGATTGGGTTGTGCGTAGCGGATTTCCGGAAAATACTTTGTTTTTGATCTGTTTCGGGGACTAACGCCATTCGCCAGAAAACAACACCCTGCGGCAGTCAGACTAGGGATTTGCGGACCTTGTTTTTATCTGACATTCACTTGGGAACACGCGGATGCCAGGCTGACTTACTTCTAGACTTCCTGCAGCACCACAATGCGGAAACGATTTACCTGGTAGGAGATATCATTGACGGATGGCGGCTTAGGAGAAAGAAATATTGGCCAGCCAGCCATCAGGCTGTTTTCGACGTTTTGCTCGAGCGCGGGCGAACGGGAACCAAAATCATCTATTTGCCCGGCAACCATGATGAGTTTTTAAGACAGTCCCAAAAACAACGATTTGGCTGTATCGATATTGTCGATGATGCCCAATATGTTACGGCAAATGGTCGTCGCTATCTGGTCATTCACGGAGACCAATACGACGTTGTCATTCAGAATGTTAAATGGCTCGCATTCCTCGGTGACCGTTTTTACGTAACGGCTTTGGCACTTAACACCTGGCTTAATATTGTACGCAGATCTTTGGGGATGAAGTACTGGTCATTAGGAGCTTTTGCAAAAAAGCATGTGAAGCAATTTGTCAGTATCATCGGCCAGTTTGAAGCAGCTGTCGCCACCGACATTAAGCGACGGAAGCTCCACGGAGTTATTTGCGGGCATATACATCATGCAGCTGACCGAGAAATGAATGGCATTCACTATCTCAACACAGGAGACTGGGTAGAGAGCTGCACAGCTATTTACGAGCGGTATGACGGCACTCTTGAAATTATCCGTTGGGACGAAGCGGGAAATACTGGAGTGTCAACGGGCCTTGATAATGAGCGTGAAGTTGCTGCATGAAGTCAGTTCTTTTTGTTACGGATGCTTGGCATCCGCAAATCAATGGCGTTGTGCGCACCATAGAGCACACCGCACATGAACTGACCCGACGCGGCATACGTGTTGAGTATTTGACCCCGCAAGGTTTCAAGACGTTGCCTTGTCCGACCTATCCGGAAATCCGACTTTCCCTTACTACCAAAGGTACCATTCGGAGCATCATCCGTAAGCATGATTGTGAGCACATCCATATAGCAACAGAAGGGCCCCTCGGATTACTGGCCGCCGCTGCGGCACAGAAAGAAGACAGACCTTTTTCTACCAGTTATCACACGCGCTTTCCGGAGTATGTCACGGCGAGAATGCCGCTACCGAAGGCACCTTTTTATGCCTGGTTCCGCCGATTTCATAACTCAGGCACCAGCTGCATGGTCGCAACTTCCGAATTGGAAAGCAGTCTGAGAAATCGGCAGTTCCGAAATCTGATGCGTTGGTCCCGCGGCGTTGATACGGATTTGTTCCATCCGCATGAAGGTTCCGTGCTGCCATCCGAACTATCACGTCCGGTATTTATGAATGTCGGACGTGTGTCGGTGGAGAAAAATATCAAAGCATTTCTTGATCTGGACCTTCCCGGGAGCAAAGTGGTTGTCGGTGACGGACCACAACTGGACAGCCTTCGAAAAAAGTATCCCGATGTCTTTTTCGCCGGGACAAAAACCGGCGATGATCTGGCAAGACTTTATTCAAGTGCCGATGTCTTTGTTTTTCCATCCAAGACAGACACTTTCGGACTGGTTCTGTTGGAGGCACTCGCCTGCGGAGTTCCAGTCGCCGCTTATCCAGTCATGGGCCCAATTGATGTCATTGGTGACAGTGGAGCAGGTGTTCTTTCCATGGACTTGCGCAATGCCTGTCTTGAAGCGCTTAAAATTCCGAGCGAACGGTGCCGAGCAGCAGCGCTTGAACAAAACTGGGCCGCCTCTACCGATATGTTCCTTGAAAACATGAAGGCAGCAAATCTGACACACTCCAAGGATTTCAACTAAAACTCCCGTACTAGCTGGCCAGCGAAGTGGCTCCAGTCCGGGCCTCCAAAAACTGATCGGCTAAGACGCCTTTTACGTCGGTAACTGAGAGGGGTTTGAAGTCCTTGGCGAAGTGAGTCGGCATCCGGAAAAGCGGTCGGTATGCCCCTCGCAATTTGTCGGTGGTGGCGTTGTATGTCAGGACGGGCTCCTTGAAACTCTGGTAGATCTGTCGTGGACTGCCCAAACCCACGTTGCTGTAGAAACGATGTAGGGGCCGTACCGCCGCCAGAACAGTTTGCTCCCACTCATAGTGTTTGCGCCAATGCCATGCGTGCCCTAACGAATGACGCGCAAGTGCCAGCTTGCGTCCACGGAGCTGTAGCAGATCCCTCAGGAAGGGAACAACCCTTTCCAGCGGCTCCTTGGGCCATTCGACCAGTTTCTGGCCATCCATATCGCTCAAGAGCACATTCGGCATGAGCCGGCCTGTACGCGCAGCTTCTTCAAAATAAGGGGTGCCGACGATCGGGATTGTCAGGGATAAAAGGCTGGGCAAGGGGATTGTTCTGTCTGACAGGATCCCGGAAATCTGGTCCTCGATCTCGGTGATGGTTTGCTGCCCAAAGTCGACGATCATGCCGTAGTCAAACGAGATGCTGTGTTCCGCACAAGCTTCTGTCAGGGATTTCGGGTCTGAGGTGAGGCTCTGTTTCTTGTTAAAGTTCTTCAGCACCTGAGGATCGAGATTCTCAACGCCTGAAAAAATACCTTTGCAACCATTCTCAGCCATGAGCTTGAGATTTTCGGGCCGTTTGAAGAAATCTCCCGTTACTAGTGCGCCCCATCCGCGAAATTGACCCTGACGCCAACGTTCGCCTATCATTCGGACCCGAGCTTCGAAACTTTTCCGATTGTTGCCGTAAAAATTGTTATCCAGCACCATAACGGCGAAGGACTTGCCCATGGCGTCCAACTGGTTTTCAATCGAAACCTTGGAATGAGCTGCATAAGCCCGTCCCTCTCCGGACAATGAGCAGAACGAACAGGCAAAATTACAGTTTTTCGTCGTCTCGAGATATCCGACACCCATGGAAGGTGCCGTCAGATCGAACCTTGGCGCCGTGTCGTCAGACAGATGTCTGGTGTCCAGAACGCTTTCAATAACTTGCCCGATCTCGTCCACATCCCCCTGGCATGTGTAGTCGAATACTTCATTGCAGATAGCCGGCAGAGCGCGTGCTATCGGTCCACCGATAATGGTGACAACCTTGGAACTAAAATGCCGACAGTAGGCGGCCAACTGGCGCGCCCGGTCAAAAGCGGCGGTCAACCCAGTGAAAACGACGATATCCGGCCATTCAAACATGGAGCGTTTCAAAAGCGCTCCATGATACATCTCGTCCCAGACCCTGACTTCACAATGATCACGATCGAAATATCCGGCCAAATAATATGGAGCCATTGCGCGAGGCACGAACAAACGCGTCGGTGATGCAGATCTCCAGGGATCAAAATAGGCATTCACAATAAGAATACGTCGCTTTCGACTCGTCGGCATTTTGCCTCCAACCAACTTGGCCAATCTTCAGTGTTTTAACTCCAGATAAGCAATCTATAAGCGGGTAGTATTTTATGAATATCTAAGCGTTAGATATCTACCAGACAAAAATCTTCAATTTAAACGACTTCCAACATTTCACCGATTGCCGTTCCATGGAAATGATCGACTATTTAAAAGAGCACGAAGCATTTTCGCATTTAAACGACGCCGTACTCAGACGGATCGTTTCGGTGTCCGAAGTTGTCCAAATTCCCGAAGACCAGGCAATTGTCCGCGAAGGCGAGGAGACATCTGATCTGTTTCTCCTAGTTGAAGGGCAAGCGCGTGTCATTCGGACAGATCCGAACGGCGAAATCATAACTTTGGGTGTGGTTTCTATCGGCGAATGTATTGGGGAATTGGCATTTTTGGACGGAGAGCCGCGTGCGGCATCGGTCATCGCCCAAACACCCTGCGCACTTGTAAAAATTCCAGAAGAAGCGCTTCAGGCTCTTAGCGATGGGGCAGCTGTTACCGGTGAATTGAAAGCGGCGCTTGCCAGCGTCGTTGTAAAACGTGCTCGCGGCCTGAGCAATGACATGCTGTCTGCTCTACGCGAGCAATTGGCGACCAAGACATTGCAGAACCAGTTCGGCTACTTTCTGGTATTCACCATTGCGCTGTATCTCATTTCAACATCCCTCTTTTATCTCGTCGCTGAGCGATACGTAAAAGACGTCTATGATCCCGGCTTCTCCTGGCAAACTGTTCTGGCATTTGCGATCCCTTGCCTGATCATAATCAAAGCCATGAAAATCCCGCCAAGCCAGCTGGGGTTGCGCCGGGAAGGTCTGCTCCGGTCGGTTGGTGAATCGTTGGGAATCTGCCTGACGCTATCCGTTCCAGCACTTAACTATTATTTTTTCTTCAAAGCTGGCCAGGCTCCCAAAACTGGCGGTGTCACAGTGGACACCTTGTTCCTGACACAATATTTCATCCATACCGTCATGCAGGAAATCGGATCCCGCGGTCTGCTTCAGGGATTGTTCCAGAAGTTTCTGGCCGACACGAAAGGCCATCGTTCCGTTTTGCTTACCAGTACAATTTTTGCTTCTTTGCACCTGACTTTCGGTGTTGACGCTGTGGTCATCACCTTTTTCGCCAGTATTGTTTTTGGCTATGTCTATCTGCGACAGAACAACTTAGCTGGGGTTATCATTCTACACTATTGGCTCGGTGTTCTTGCAGCACTGATGGTGGCAATCTAGTTGTGCAGTCCCGCAGGTGTGCGCCAATTCCAAATGCTCCGCGAATTGCGACGGCGTGGACAAGCGTTCGGACAAATAGCCTTGGGCAGCTTCTTCAACGATGTCTTCGGGATGAACATCCTTAGCAACACACGGCAGAAGTCGCACACCAAGTATCGCTCACAGCCTTTGTTGGGCGTTATCGTGCATTCGATAAAGAGGCTCAGAAAAGCTACTAGGTGACAGAAATATCATCAGTCGAACGAGAAAATGACGATTGATCAAGTTTCCCAATGGCTTCAGACCCCCAAGCTATCATCTCTCCAATGATGGAATTTCTCCGACAGATACCGATGTCCGCTATTTGGAACCTGCACCGCGACACTTGATAGTGTGATGAACGATAGGAATGAGCCGGAATCGCCAGCGCAAACGGGGTCGATGATTGTCGGCTAAATCCAACCGGGGCGCGCAAGCCGCCAGTCCGCTTCCGGCCCCATTGCCGAATTTCCTTACTACAGCCAACGTTACTTTACTCCAGATCCCTATGAATGCTGCGGGGAACATTTACCCATTTTCAAATTCTCAGCCTGCGGTGAGAGCACGGTAAACACTGGCTCGCCCAATCCCAAGCGCACAAGCGAAAGCTATCGCGACCATACCAATGCGGTTCATGCTGTTCCGTAGACGCATCGGAAGAATGGCGACCGTTTTGTGCGAATCCAGGTTGCCAAAAACTGGGGCATTCACTCGTTCCAATGAAATGGTTTGTCCACGACCGTGCTCTCAGATCTTAATAGATGCTGCAAGAGGCAAGGCAAATTTCCGGCGCGTGAGAAGCATCGATATGTAGCCGGATTTGTGTTTTCTCAAGAACGGGTGACAAACTCGATCAAGGGTGCCGACACTTGAGTGTCAAAGATCGGCGATCGAGAGGGCGAGCTGATTTGCAAAGCGGGCCGACGCAACTGGTAATGTCCGTCCCTTCATTTGAAGCAGCGAAAGTTTTCCATGCGGTACATCACGGTCCGGCAAAGAGAAAAACGCAAACCGGTCGTCATTTGCAGTGTCTAACCCGATTGGAAACTGGAAACCTATCGCTTTGCCATTGAGGACATAGTGGCGCATGAATTCAAATGAATCGGCTTCAATGGTCGGGTCCAGTTTCTGAGACATTCTTCCAACAGCCAAATCAAGCAGGTACCGGATCCCTATGGCCGGCGGCGGGACGACATGCGGAAAATCCAGACAATCACGGAGACGCAGCTCTGTCTTGGTAGCGAGCGGGTGAGAATTGCTCATCACGGCGACAACTGGCTGCTCGACCGAAATGAGAACATCAAACTCAGCGGAGTGTCGTGGCTCGAAAACGAGCGCAAGATCACTTTCATAGCTTCTGAGGTCTTCTTCTGCCCGGTCCCTGTCGCGCACATGAACCGAAAACGTCACACCGGGATGTTCGCGCCGGTATTCTGAAACCTCTCGAGGCATAAAGTACGGCTGTATGGCTTGCGAGCAGGCAATGGACACATGGCCCCGGCGCACGCCCGAAAGGTCTGCCACCTGAGCCTGGACCCGTTCCAGATCCGATTTTTGTGAACGTATGTGCTGGATAAGCAACTCGCCAGCCGGGTTAAGGCGTACTCCGCGCGGAAGCCGTTCAAATACTGGAGCTCCAAATTCGGCCTCAAAACCCTGAATACGCCGATTGAGCGCTGAAGATGTGATGTTCATATCTTCAGCAGCCTTGCGAATGGATCCGGCAATGGCAACTGCCTCAATCAATAACAGCGTCTGAAGGTGTTTCATTTCATAGCCTTAATGTGAGCGCTGCAAATTACGAAGCACAAAGATGCAAAAATAGCAATAGAAGTACTCACTAAGAGCGCGCATCGTAGCCCCAATCGGAAGGACATCTCCCCCTTCCTTCAATAACGGGGAACGACATGCGAAACGAAACTTCACGGCGTGGTTTTTTGAAAGGTGCAGGCGCAGCGGCGCTCGGAGCATCCGTACTTCCATTTCTGAAAGTCCTGCCTGCATCGGCAGCGGGCAGCGATGTTGTTGTTGCCGTCACAGGGCAAACAATCAACTCGCTGGACATTCACCGCACAGGTACCAACCGTCCGAGTTATCAGGTTGCTGTCAATGTTTATGACCGCTTGGTCAGCTTCGGTACCAAGACGCTGGAAGATGGCAGCCTTTCCTACGATTACTCCGTGATTGAGCCGGAAATTGCCGAAAGCTGGGAAATCACCGATGACGGCATGGCGATTGTCTTCAAGCTTCGGCCGGAAGGCAAATTTCAGGATGGTTCGCCAATCACAGCAGCAGACGTCAAATGGTCGTTTGACCGGGCTGTCAGTGTCGGCGGTTTCCCGACAGTTCAGATGAAGGCCGGGTCTCTTGAAAAGCCGGAACAGTTTGAAGCGGTTGACGATTTTACATTCAAGATCAACCTGCTGCGCAAGTCAAAGCTGACGTTGCCGGATCTTGCCGTTCCCGTACCGATGATCATCAACTCCAAGGTCGCTCTCGAGAATGCGACAGACGATGACCCTTGGGCGATGGAATACCTTCACAAGAACCCTGCAGGATCTGGCGCGTTCAAGGTCGCAGCCTGGAAGCCGGGTGAACAGTTAGTTTATGAGCGCAATGACAATTGGACTTCGGGCCCTGTTCCAGCCGTAAAGCGGGTTGTCCTGCGGGAAGTGCCAAGCCCCGCAACACGTCGTGCGCTTCTGGAACGCGGCGACGTCAACATGTCCTTCAACATGCCGAACAAGGATGCAAAGGAGCTGGCAGCCCTTGACGACATAACGGTTGCCACAACTCCGATCGAAAACGCGATCTACTGCTTGAATCCGAACCTTGCTTTTGAGCCCTTCAAAGACAAGAAAGTCCGCCAGGCGATCGCCTGGTCGGTTCCTTACGAAGAAATCTACCAGACTGCTGCTTATGGCCGCGGCGCACCGATGTGGGGCGGGACAAGCACCAGCCCGACCGATATCGCCTGGCCGCAGAAGTTTCCGTATTCGACAGATCTCGACAAGGCAAAGGCGCTGTTGGAGGAGGCTGGCTATAAGGAAGGATTTGAAGTCCCGCTATCCATCTCCCTCGCCCAAACCGACTGGATGGAGCCAGCTGCGCTCCTGATACAGGAAAATCTTGCCAAGATCGGCATCAAGGCGACGATTGAAAAGATTCCGGGGGCGAACTGGCGGACGGCGTCTCTTGTTGAAAAACGCCTTCCGCTGCATCTGGAAACCTTCGGCGGTTGGCTGAACTATCCTTGCTACTACTTCTTCTGGGCGTATCTGGAAGGCCATCTTTTCAATTCCTCAAATTATCGGAACGAAGAGATTGAGAAGTTGACGGGCGAGACGCTGCACATGTCCGTCGAGGACCCGGACTATGCGCCGAAGATCAAGCGCATGATCGAGATTGTCTGGGATGAAGTTCCGCGCATTGCCTTGTGGCAGCCGGCGCTCAATGTTGGCACCCGAGAGTTGGATGGGTACGAGTTCTGGTTTCATCGCCAGCTCGATGTTCGCGGACTGAGCAAGGCTTAAGGTTCATGACCAGGCGTCTTGCCACCATTGGAATGAGGGTCACACAAGCCATTCCCGTGATCCTCGGGGTTGTCGTGGTCAGCTTTTTGCTGACCCGCGCCCTCCCTGGTGATCCGGCGGTTTATTTCGCCGGACCGGCGGCGGACGAGGCTTCAATTGCCGAAATCCGCGCTGCCCTCGGACTTGATAAATCCCTGCCGCATCAATTTCTGATTTATGCCAGCGACATTTTGCGTGGCGATCTCGGGCAATCCCTGTCGACAGGGCAACCTGTCGTTTCCGATCTTGCCAACCGCCTGCCTGCGTCTCTTGAGCTGACGCTGACGGCTCTGTTTTTGTCCTGCACTATTGCAATTCCACTCGGGGTTCTGGCAGCGACCCATCCGGGATCGGCAATTGATCACTTTTGCCGGATCCTCGTGACCGCTGGTGTTTCTCTACCAACGTTCTTTACCGGGATCGTCCTTATATACGTCTTTTATTATCTGCTCGGTATTGCACCGTCGCCGCTCGGACGGATCGACTTCGTCTATATCGAACCGGACCATGTCACCGGTTTTTACCTGATCGATGCCGCTCTTGCAGGAGATTGGGAAACTTGGATCGGCGCGTTGAAACAACTGATTTTGCCGGCAATCACACTTACCCTTTTCACATTGGCACCACTGGCACGAATGACCCGTGCGTCCATGTTGACCGCATTGTCATCCGACTATATCCGCACGGCCCGCGCGGCCGGCCTGACGGAAAACAAGGTGCTGTTTGCCTACGCGTTCCGCAATGCCCTTCTTCCGGTCATCACAACGCTTGGCATGGTGTTTTCCTTCACCCTTGGCGCCAACGTATTGGTTGAAAAGGTTTTTGCATGGCCAGGCATTGGCTCCTATGCGGTCGAGGCGCTCGTTGTCTCTGACTATGCCGCTGTCCAGGGGTTTGTATTGGCAATGGCGCTTCTGTTCGTTGCCCTGAACCTGATTATTGACCTCAGCTACACCCTGATCGACCCGAGAATTGGATTTGAAAGCAAATGAGTGACACGGCTTCAAATTCCAACGCGTTGCGGAACCCCGACGGGGCACTTGGCCACTTTGTCTATGTGCTGAAATCAAACCCTGTCACGCTTCTGGCGTTTTCCATGTTCGCACTCCTCATTGCCGTTGCTCTTTTTGGGCCGGCGCTCGCTCCTTATGACCCGTTGACCTCAAATGCGAGCAATGCACTGCAACCGCCGTCCTTGCAGCATTGGTTTGGCACCGACAATCTCGGCCGGGATGTTTTGAGCCGTGTGATCATTGCGACCCGGTTGGATCTGGCAATATCCGTTGCCGCTGTCGCGATTTCTTTTGTCATTGGATCCTTGCTTGGAAGTGTCGCGGGCTACTGGGGTGGTTGGCTGGATGCCGTTCTCAATCGCTTCTTCGACACCATTATGGCTTTTCCGCTCTTTGTGCTTGCCATGGGCATTGTTGCAGCGCTCGGCAACACGGTCGAAAACATCGTCTATGCGACCGCGGTCATCAACATTCCGTTCTATGCCCGACTGGTCCGTGCCGAAGTCAACATCCGGCGTGAATCAGGCTTTGCATTGGCAGCAAAGCTGTCAGGCAACTCCGACGTTCGGGTGCTGGCTTTGCATATCTTTCCGAATGCCCTGCCACCGATGATGGTGCAGGTTTCCCTCAATCTCGGTTGGGCAATCCTGAATGCCGCCGGTTTGAGCTTCATTGGCCTCGGGGTTCGCCCACCAACGGCCGAGTGGGGCATCATGGTTGCTGAGGGGGCGAACTTCATCATCTCGGGTGAATGGTGGCTGGCCTTTTTCCCCGGCCTCGCGTTGATGTTTGCGGTGTTCACATTCAATCTTTTAGGGGACGGGCTTCGCGACATTGTCGACCCCCGGCAGCGCTCATGAGCCTCTTGTCCGTTGAAAATCTGCAGGTTTCGTTCAAGACCCGTCGTGGGGAAGTGCAAGCTGTTCGCGGTGTTTCTGTTGATGTCGCCAAGGGTGAGATTGTCGGAATCGTCGGAGAATCCGGCTCCGGAAAATCCGTGACGTCCTATGCCCTGATGCGTCTTCTCGATCGTGGTGGTGCGATAACAGGTGGGTCGCTTACCTACGGCGGCATTGATTTGAAGTCCGCCAAGGAAAGCGCGATGCGCGATTTGCGCGGCCGAGAGATTTCAATGGTCTTTCAGACCCCGCGCTCCGCCTTGAACCCAATCCGCAAGGTCGGTCACCAGATCGAGGATGTCTTGCGCCGACACGCAAGAGCGACCCGGTCAACTGCAAAAGCAGAAGCCATCAAGGCGCTGAAGGCAGTTCGCATTCGGGATGCCGAAGCCCGCTACGAGGCCTATCCGTTCGAACTCTCCGGTGGCATGTGTCAGCGCATCGTGATCGCGCTTGCACTGGCCTGTGATCCCAGATTGCTGATCGCGGATGAGCCAACTACGGGCCTCGACATCACCACCCAGAAGGTGGTGATGGATTTGATTGCCGATCTGATTGCCGAGCGCGACATGAGCGCACTGGTGATTACCCATGACCTTGGTCTGGCCGCTCAGTATTGCAGCCGGATTGTTGTGATGAAGGACGGCGAGGTTGTCGAAGAGGGAGATGCCGACCAAGTCTTCACAGCGCCGAAACACGAATACACCCGAAAACTGGTCGATGCGACGCCGCGCGCTGGCGTTTCAGTCCGTGAACTGCTGCTCCCTGATTTAAGATCCCCGATGCCAAGGCTTCCAGTTTCGGAAACACCGCTTATGGAGGTCAAGAACCTCTGCAAGACTTATCAGGGAAAATCAGGTCCGGTTTATGCGGTCAAGGACATCTCCTTTTCTATCAGGAAAGGCCAAAGTGTCGGGCTCGTCGGAGAATCTGGCTGCGGAAAATCAACAACGTCCTCCATGCTGGTCCGGTTGCTGGACCCGACCAGCGGCGAATTGATCTTTAACGGTGAAGACCTCGCACGCACTCCGGCCAAGTCCTTCGCCAGAGATCCCCGCCGATCGGCGATCCAGATGGTTTTCCAGGATGCCACGGACAGCTTCAACCCGCGCCACACCGCTCGTCAGTCTATTGGCGAACCTTTGGCAAGGCTCTCCGGATTGAGGCGTGCTCAACGGCGAGCGCGGATAGAAGAACTCGCCAGTCTTGTGGGGTTGCCGCTGCCGTTGCTCGACAGATTTCCGCATCAATTGTCCGGAGGTCAGAAAGCCCGCGTCGGCATCGCCCGTGCGATTGCCCTTGACCCGGAATTTCTCATTCTGGATGAGCCGACAGCCGCGCTTGATGTATCGATACAGGCCATTGTGCTCAATCTGCTGGTCGATCTCCGGGCGAAACTCGGGATCAGCTACCTGTTTGTTAGCCATGACCTCCATGTCGTCCGGCTCCTTTGCGACGAAGTGATCGTCATGAAGGACGGCGAAGTCGTGGAGCAGGGGCCAACTGATCTTGTCATGGACAAACCGAGCCACTCTTACACGCGCGAGCTTTTGTCCGCCGCGCCCCGACCACCTGTTCTAACTGCACTCAAAAGTGCTGCCGCCGAATAACATTTTTGGAAGTTTGAGGAAGTTGATGTTCGACCTGCCCTTTACGTTTCAGTCGCTCAAAGCAGCCTATCAGTCCGGCACGTCGCCGCAGGACATTGTTGAAGAAGTCTATCGTCGGATCGAGACAATCGGTGATCCCGGCATTTTCATTTACCTGCTGGACAAGACGGAGGTTCTGAAAACCGCCACCGAACTCGGTTCATTTAATGTCGAAAAGCCGCTTTGGGGTATCCCATTTGTTATCAAGGACAATATTGATGCTCAGGGCAAACCGACGACGGCTGCTTGTCCGGCGTATGAATATCAAGCCAGTGATGATGCCTTCGTTGTCAAGAAGCTGAAGGAGGCCGGCGCGCTCCTGATTGGGAAGACCAATTTGGATCAGTTCGCGACCGGACTTGTCGGTGTGCGTTCGCCTTATCAACCTCCGAAAAACTCCGTTGATCCCGATATCGTTCCTGGCGGGTCGTCTGCTGGCTCGGCTGTCGCAGTCGGCCATGGTATCGTGAGCTTTTCGCTCGGGACGGACACTGCAGGTTCCGGCCGGGTTCCTGGCGCCCTGAACAACATTGTCGGGCTGAAACCCACACTTGGAGCACTTTCCGCAACAGGCGTGGTTCCGGCGTGTCGTACGCTGGACACAATTTCGATTTTCGCCCTGACGGTAGAAGATGCTTATGCGGCTTACCAGGCCGCAGCCCGGTATGACGAGGCAGACGCCTTTTCACGAAAGATTTCAGCGCCAGAACTGAGTTCTGTTCCGGGCAAGCTTCGGATTGGCATTCCGGACCCGGCTTCTATCGAGTTTTTCGGCGATGAGGTTCAGGCCAAGTCCTTTGCCGATACCATTTCCTTGTTGAAGGACAATGGTGACGAGATCACAGAAATAGATTTCACACCCTTTTATGATGTCGCGCACATGCTCTATGAGGGGGCATGGGTCGCCGAACGGCATACCGTTATTGAAGATCTGATGCGCGATCAACCAGATGCTGTTCACCCGGTCACAACAAAGGTGGTCGGTGCCGCACTCGAACTCACGGCTACCGACGCGTTTCGTGGCATCTACCGACTAAAGGAATTGGCGCGGAAGACCGAGCCAATTCTTGAAAGCGTTGATCTGCTCTGCGTTCCGACCATTCCGACTTTTTATTCTGTTGCAGATCTGGAAGTCGATCCGATTGGCCCGAATTCCAGAAACGGCACTTACACGAATTTCGTCAATCTGCTCGACATGTGCGGTATTGCCATTCCTGTTGCTCCGCGAACTGATGGACGCCCGGGCAACGTGACGTTGCTGGCGAAAGCGGGCCAAGACGCATTGCTTGCTGCCCTTGGGATCAAACTGGAACACCTTGCACCACACACACTTGGGGCGACGGGTTGGGCATTGCCGGCCCCAGAAGAATTCCTTGCGTCCGCCGGTCCAAATGAAGTCGCCCTGGCCGTTTGTGGCGCTCATATGTCTGGTATGCCGCTTAACCAGGAATTGACCAGACTTGGCGCCAGGTTCCTGGAAGCCAGTGAAACCAGCACTTCCTATTCGCTCTACGCTCTTGCCGGTGGTCCTCCCAAGCGGCCCGGCCTTGTTCGCGGTGCATCAGGCTCTGGCACATCGATTGAAGTTGAGGTTTGGGCTCTGCCAACAGAAGAGGTCGGCAGGTTTTTTGCCGGAATCCCCGCTCCACTCGGCCTTGGAACTGTTGAGCTATCTGATGGGCGAACGGTTAACGGCTTCATTTGCGAGGGCGCTGGCCTCGAAGGTGCAGAGAACATCTCGCACCTGAAGAGCTGGCGTGCGTTCACGAACTGCTCAGGAGCCGAGCAGCCCGTTGCAGCTGCGGAATAACAGGAAGAAGAGGCAAACGTGTCTGAAGTAGACCTACCAATCATCGATCTGGCTCCGCTGATCTGCGGGGAACCAGATGGCATCACAAAAGTGGCGGCCGATATCGGTCGCGCGGCCCGGGAAATTGGTTTCTTCTACGTCAAGAACCATGGCATCGCGCCGACTGTCATATCGAACACTTTTCACGCCACCCATAAACTGTTCGCGCAGCCACTCGATGCCAAAATGGTGTTGACGAAGGATTTCTTCAAAACCAATCGCGGTTATCTGCCGATGAAAGGTGAGAATCTTGACCCAACCCAGCCGTCCGATCTGAAGGAGGCCTTCAACATCGGGCTGGACCTTCAGCCAGATGATCCGCGAATTCTGAGTGGCGAACCCTTTCGAGCTGTAAACCAATGGCCGGACATTCCGGATTGGAAACAGACGGTTCTCACATACTTCAACGCTGTCTGCGATCTTGGTCGTCTTATGCACGAGGCGATCGCTGTCGACCTTGGGGAAGATAGAACATACTTTGAGAACAAACTAAACGCGCCAATGGCTACCCTCCGCCTGCTTCATTACCCGCCACAGCCGGGAAATGCTGATGTTGGACAGATTGGCGCCGGAACTCACACAGACTACGGCAACATAACGATCCTGCTTCCCGATGATGTTGGTGGGTTGGAGGTGCGCCGCCGCGATGGCATCTGGATGAAAGCCCCGACCATAGAAGGTGCGTTCATCTGCAACATCGGCGATTGCCTGATGCGCTGGACCAACGATGTCTATGTTTCAACACCGCACCGGGTGGTCAATTCCAGTGGGCGCGAGCGCTATTCCATCGCGTTTTTTCTCGACCCGAATCCGGATGCTGAGGTTGCCAGCATTCCGGGATGTACCGATGAAAATAGTCCAGCCAAATACGATCCCATATCCGGCGCTGACTACCTGAAGTCCAAACTCGATGCCAGCTACGAGCCGGTCAAGCGGGCGCAGCACACATGAGATTATGCATGAAATATAGCCATATATGAAAAGCCCAATAATTAGGCACGAAAAGCTAATTTCTGCCTGAAATAACCACTTTTACCGCACTTCTGCTTTTGAACTACATGTTTCAAAATGCAAAATCAAAACAAATACATAGATGGAGAAATTAAAAAAAGTAATCGAAAATAAAACTTGGCACACGCCTTGCTGATTTATTTCCGAGGCTGGAAGAAACAAAACGATGATGCGCGGTTTCATCGTAACAACGGAGGACTTCATGTCTAAATTCGAAATCTCTCGCCGATCCCTTCTGCAGTCGTCTGCTTTAGGCCTCGCAACGCTTTCAACGATGGGTATGTCCCAGCTCGCACATGCGTCCAATCTCACGGTTGGTATTGTTTATGTTGGCCCTCGCGATGATTTCGGATGGAACCAGGCGCACGCAGTTGGAGCTGCCGCGTTGAAGGATGTTCCGGGTGTCACTGTTGTTGAAGAAGAAAACGTTCCTGAGACAATCGCAGTTCAGAAATCCATGGAATCCATGATAAATCTGGATGGGGCACAGCTGATTTTTGCAACCTCTTTTGGTTACTACAAACCGTTTGTTCTGGATGTTGCGGCGAAATACCCGGATGTCGAGTTTCGCCATGCAGCTCCGCTCTGGACAGATTCTGATCCGAAAAACGCGGGCAGCTATTTCGGCTATCTCGATCAAGCCCACTATGTTGACGGTGTGGCAGCAGGGCTTTCCACAAACAGCAATAAGCTAGGCTTTGTGGCAGCCAAGCCAATTGGAACCGTTCTGCGGAACATCAACTCGTTCCTGCTCGGCGCGCGGAAGGTCAATCCGGAGGCAACTGTCCAGGTTATCTTCACCGGCGAGTGGTCCATGCCGGTCCGCGAGGCGGAAGCTGCCAATGCGCTCGTAGATGCCGGTTGTGATGTTCTGACGTGTCATGTCGATGGTCCGAAAGTTGTTATCGAGACTGCAGAATCGCGCGGCATCAAATGCTGCGGTCACAATGCCTCCCAGGCACCGCTTGCACCAAATGGCTTCATCACCGGTGCTGAGTACAAGTGGGAGACAATCTACAAAGGTTTCGCAGCAAATCTCGCCGAAGGCCAGGCATTGCCGAACTTCACCGGTGCCGGTTTCGACAAGGATTTCGTTCGCAACACTCCGTATGGCGCAGGCGCGTCTGAAGCTGCAATTGCAGCGGCCGATGCAGCCCGGGCAGATGTGACTGCCGGCAAGCCGATCTTCGTAGGCCCGATCAACAAACAGGACGGCACGCCGCTGCTTGCAGCTGGTGCCAGCTTGGACAACTACGAACCGTCCCTCGACCAGACCGACTATCTGATCGAAGGCGTAGTCGGATCCATCACCTGATCTGTCTTCCTAAAAACTGCTGCCTCGGATCCTTAGCAAGTGTTTCGGGGCGGCCAAAGGCCTGACGGCTTTCACAAAAAACAAGGTTGAGGGATGGCAGAGACAACGGACACACCAGGCCTCATGTTTCGCGCAGAATTGCTGAGCGAGGTCCGTGATCAATTGCGGCGCTCCTCGGAATACATTGTTATTCCGATCTTGGCCCTATTAGTGTCCGGCCTTTTGTTTTCCCTTTTCCTCCTGACGCTCGGGAAATCACCTGCGGATTTTCTTTCCCTTGTCTGGCGCGGGGGCTTCGGTACCAGTTTTTCCTGGCAGAACACGCTTGTGCGGGCAACGCCCCTTATTTTCACGGCACTTTGCGTGGCTATCCCGGCCCGCCTTGGACTGGTGATCATCGGTGGTGAAGGGGCGCTGGTTCTTGGCGGTTTTGCATCTGCTGCGATTGCAATCCCGATGGTTAGCTGGGCACCGATCTATTTGTTGCTCGGTGTCATGGCATTTGTGGGAATTCTGGTTGGCGGTCTGTGGATCGGCGCGATCGGAGCACTGCGCCACTACAGAGGCGTCAATGAAACCATCGCCTCCCTGCTGATGTTTTACATCGCTGTTTCGATCCTGAATTTTTTTGTCGAAGGCGCGTTGCGCGATCCCTCTGATCCGAACAAGCCGTCGACCATGCCGATCGGATCGGACAACATGATCGGTGTCATCCCCGGAACCGATGTTCACTGGGGTCTGATTGTAGGCATCGCCCTTTGCGGCATTCTGTTTTTGCTCATGAACCGCACGACATTCGGCTTTGCAGCGCAAATTGCGGGAGGCAATATTCGGGCGGCTCAGGCCCAAGGGTTGCCGGTTGGCAAACTCATGGTGATTTCATGCACCATAGCTGGCGCCTGCGCGGGCCTTGCCGGTTTCTTCGAAGTCGCGGCGATTCACGGCAAGGCAAATGCCTCGCTGATCGCCGGATATGGGTTCACCGGAATTCTGGTGTCCTTTCTCGCGCGCCATAATCCGTTGGTCATTATTCCTGTCGCCATTTTCCTGGGTGGGCTCGCCGCATCCGGTGGGCTTATCCAGCGGCGGATGGACCTTCCTGATGCAACGGTTCTTGTGCTTCAAGGATTGCTATTCATCGTGATTCTCGTCTCCGAAACCTTTTACGGACGGTTCTCGATCTTCCGCTCCAAAGGAGAAACCGCATGAGCGACGACGCTGGCCTGACGACGGTGCTGCTCGCCATGTTTGCGGGTGCTATCAGAGTGTCGACACCGTTCCTGTTCGTCAGTCTCGGTGAAATGCTGACGGAAAAGTCCGGACGCATAAATCTCGGCCTCGAAGGCACCCTGGTGTTTGGCGCGATGTCCGGATATGCGATTTCTTACCACACGGGCTCTCCCTGGCTTGGTGTGATCGTGGCCGGAATTTGTGGATCTCTTTTTGGCGCGCTTCACGGTTATCTTTGCAAGCTGCCCAAGGTCAATGACATCGCAATCGGAATATCCCTGATGCTGTTCGGGACCGGTCTCGCCTTCTTTTTCGGCAAGGCCTATATCCAGCCGTCTGCGCCTCGTTTGCCTTCTATTTCCTTCGGTGTCTGGAGTGACCATCCCGCCGTGCGGCAGGCCTTGGAAATCAATCCATTGTTCCTGCTTGGTCTTGCTCTGGCAGTGTTCCTGTGGTGGGCGCTTAAAAACACACGTTATGGGCTGATTATCCGCACAACTGGGGATAGCGCACCGGCAGCTCTCGCCCTTGGCATCAATGTCAATCAGGTGCGGTTGCTTTCCACGATGGCAGGCGGGTTTTTCGCTGGAATCGGCGGATCCTTCTTGTCTCTCTACTATCCGGGCAGCTGGACCGAAGGGCTTTCCTCCGGTCAAGGTCTGTTGGCCGTCGCACTGGTGATCTTTGCCCGTTGGAACCCGATTTATTGTTTCTGGGCGGCCCTTCTGTTCGGGGCGGCTGGTGCGCTCGGTCCAGCGCTTCAATCCATCGGCATTTCGCGCGGATATCACTTCTTCAATGCCGCGCCCTACATCCTCACGCTTTTCATCATGATCGTAAGCACGTCGCCGCGACGTTCCCTGAAAGGGGCGCCGGGTGAATTGTCGATTACCAAATAAAGGAGCCACACATGAGCGGACTTGGCGGCTTGAACAAATCCCCGAACGGTGTGGTTCTCGGGATGGTGCAACTGCAATTGCCCAACATTGAAACCGAAGTTGACCTTGCTGAGCAGACACAGGTCATTGTCGATATGGTCGCCAAGGCTCGCCGCAACATGCCGACGATGGACCTTGTGGTCTTTCCGGAATACGCCCTTCATGGGCTCTCCATGGATATCAACCCGGAGATCATGTGTTCACTGGATGGGCCGGAAGTTGCTGCCTTCAAAAAGGCTTGTATCGACAACGACATTTGGGGCTGTTTTTCCATCATGGAATTCAATCCCGGAGGCATGCCCTATAATTCCGGTTTGATCATCGACAACACGGGCGACCTAAAACTCTATTACCGTAAAATGCATCCCTGGGTTCCGGTCGAGCCATGGGAGCCCGGCGATCAGGGTATTCCGGTGATCGAGGGCCCGAATGGATGCAAGCTTACCTTGATCATCTGCCATGACGGCATGTTTCCGGAGATGGCGCGCGAATGTGCCTACAAGGGTGCGGAAATCATGATCCGCACTGCCGGCTACACTGCGCCAATCCGGGACAGTTGGCAATTCACCAACCAATCCAACGCCTTTTGTAATCTGATGGTCACCGCAAATGTCTGCATGTGCGGCAGCGACGGAACCTTTGACAGCATGGGCGAAGGAATGATTGTCAACTTCGACGGTACCATTATGGCGCATGGCACCAGCGGTCGTCCAAACGAGATTATCACTACTGAAGTTCGTCCGGATCTGGTGCGTGAAGCACGCATCAACTGGGGCGTTGAGAATAACATCTACCAGTTCGGCCATCGCGGGTATGTCGCTGTCAAAGGCGGTGCGCAGGACTGCCCCTACACCTACATGACCGCTCTGGCGGCCGGAACCTACAAGCTCCCCTGGGAAGACGAAGTTATCCACACGGATGGAACCTCTTGCGGTTTTGATGCACCAACCCGTGTCTTTGGTGAAACCACCCTCAGTGATGCAGCAGAGTAATTAACATGAGCGTTGCGGAAGATTTCACCGCCGATTCCACCGGCCCGGTGGATGCCAATCCGTATCCCTGGCCCTTTAATGGTGATCTCAGGCCTGAAAACACCGCTCTGATCGTGATCGACATGCAGATCGATTTTTGCGGCAAGGGCGGATATGTCGACAGCATGGGCTACGACATTTCCCTGACGCGGGCGCCGATCGAACCGATCAAGGCCGTCATGGGAGCCATGCGGGCCGCCGGATATCACATCATTCATACACGCGAAGGTCATCGGTCGGACCTTGCAGATCTTCCAGCGAACAAGCGCTGGCGTTCCCAGCGCATCGGTGCCGGCATTGGTGATCCAGGTCCCTGCGGCAAGATCCTGGTGCGCGGCGAAACGGGCTGGGAAATCATCCCGGAGCTGGCGCCGTTGCCCGGTGAACCCATCATCGACAAACCCGGTAAGGGATCATTTTGCGCGACTGATTTGGAACTGCTGCTGCGCACTCGAGGCATTGAAAATCTCGTCCTGACTGGCATCACTACCGACGTCTGTGTGCATACCACCATGCGTGAAGCCAATGATCGCGGGTTCGAATGCCTGATACTGTCCGACTGTTGCGGCGCGACCGATAAAGGCAATCACGATGCAGCACTGAAGATGGTCACCATGCAGGGAGGCGTTTTCGGAGCTATTGCGGATAGTGAGACCTTCTTGAAGGGTCTTGATGCGGCGCAAGTGGGAGCACGCTGATGAGCCTGGCTGAGATACCTGCTCCGCGCGCCATCGGTGTTGAGACTGCCGGGATGACCAAGATCTTCGGCTCACTTGCGGCATTAGACGATGTTTCGATCCGTGTGAAACCGGGATCCTTTCATGCCCTGCTCGGTGAAAACGGCGCGGGCAAGTCGACGCTGGTGAAGTGCATGATGGGGTTTTACCAGCCGACCCGCGGCGGAATGCTTGTTGGCGGAAAGGAAGTAGGTGTTCCAAATCCGCGCGCGGCACAGGGCTTGGGCATTGGCATGGTCTACCAGCATTTTACCCTGGTCCCGTCATTGACGGCCTCCGAAAACCTGGTGATTGCCCGGGCGGATGCTCCGAAGGTCATCGATTGGTCCAAGGAGCGAAAGGCGCTGGAAGCATTTCTGGAAACAACGCCTTTCAAGGTGCCTCTGGATGTTCCGGTATCAGGATTGTCAGCCGGAGAAAAGCAGAAGCTTGAAATCCTGAAACAGCTTTACCTCGACCAAAAATTTCTGATCCTTGATGAACCGACATCGGTTCTGACCCCCGATGAATCTGATGAAGTGCTTGGTCTCTTGCGCGGTATGACCGAAGCAGGCGGGCTGACGATCCTGATGATCACGCACAAGTTCCGCGAAGTGACGGCCTACGCCGACGAAGTCACGGTGCTTCGTCGTGGCCGTGTGGTTGGCAGTGGCCGTGTTGATGAGCTGTCCGTTGAAGACTTGAGCCGGATGATGATCGGTGAGACGGAAATCCGGGAAAGTGACGAGCGAACCGACCACAGTGAACGGTATCTCAAGCTTGAGCTGGCCGGATTGTTTGCCGAGGACGACGAAGAGCTTCCAGCCATCGAGGCAATCAGCCTGAAAGTGCATTCCGGAGAAATCATTGGGATTGCCGGAGTTTCTGGCAACGGCCAATCCGAACTCATTGAGGTTCTATCCGGCCAACGCTCCTTGAGCGACGGTCGTATCTTCATCGACAAGACGCCATATGAGCCGGAACGCAAACAAATGGACCGGTTGAAAGTTTTCGGTTTTTCTGAAGAACCTCTCAAGAATGTTGCCGTTCCGCGCATGAGTGTCGCTGAAAACATGGCATTTAGAACCTTTGACAAGGCGCCGATCTCCCCCTTCCATGGCTGGCTAGCGCCATCTCCCATGCGGAAAAAGGCCAAGGACCTCATTGCCAGCTATCGGGTAAAGACACCATCGCCTGAAGAACCGATCGAAAACCTCTCGGGCGGAAACGTCCAACGGGCAATCCTTGCACGGGAGTTATCCGACGACGTGGATGTGCTGATTGTTGCCAATCCGTGCTTTGGCCTCGACTTCGCGTCGGTTGCCGAAATCCGTGCGCAGATCATGGATCAGCGCAACAAGGGGGCGGCTATCCTCCTCGTTTCCGAAGATCTCGACGAGATCCTAGAGCTTGCCGACACAGTGGCGGTCATGTCCGAAGGACGGATCACATACCGGTCAGAAATAGCGGATACGGACCGGGTTACAATCGGCCACGCAATGGCGGGACATCATTGATGATTAAGGTAGATGCACAACCATTTGGATTTACGTTCGATCCGACTTCGACGGCATTGATTGTCATCGATATGCAGCGCGACTTTATCGAGGCCGGGGGTTTTGGCGAAACTCTCGGCAATGACATCACTCACATGCAACGGGCAATCACGCCGATAAAAGAGCTTTTGGCCTTGTTCCGCATCAACAGTTGGCCCGTGATTCATACGCGGGAATGTCACGCGCCGGACCTGAGTGACTGTCCTTCGGCAAAGAAAAACCGTGGTAATCCGTCCCTTCGTATCGGTGACTTAGGTCCGATGGGTCGTATTCTGGTCCGCGACGAACCAGGCGCTGAGATCATCGACGAACTTGCGCCGATAGGCGGTGAAATCGTGATCGATAAGCCTGGCAAAGGGGCATTCTACGCCACAAGCCTGACCGCAATTCTTGACCAAATGGGTGTCAAGAGCCTGGTCTTCGCTGGCGTTACGACTGAAGTCTGCGTGCAGACGACGATGCGGGAAGCAAATGACCGGGGTTTTGAGTGCCTTTTGATTGAAGAGGCGACCGAGAGTTACTTCCCCGAATTCAAGGCGGCGGCGCTGGACATGATCCGCGCCCAATGCGGCATCGTGGGCTGGACGGCGCGGCTCTCATCTTTTGAACACGCAATCAAGAAAAAGGCCGCCTGATGAATAAAGCTTTCGACGCAAAAGCCCACGTGGCCCACATGGAAAAAGTCATGGACTTGTCCATTCAGGAGGTTTGGCGCCCATCGGTTGAGGCCAATATGACCGCAACAGCAAAGGCTGCTGAATTGGTGCTTTCTTTCCCGCTCGATGAGGACGTTGAAGCCGCACCGGTCTTTATCCCATGAGTACTGATCAGAGAAACTTGACGGTTGAAAACATCGTTCAGTCTGTCAAAGCGGGCAGTTTAAGTGCTGAAGGTGTTACGGCACAGGCTTTAACGTCGATTGAGAACATTGACGGAGAGGTCAATGCCTTTACCGATGTGACGGCAGAACGAGCGCTCACTGAAGCCCGAGCGGTAGACCTAGCCCTTACTGAAGGTAAGAATTTACCGCTTGCCGGCGTTCCCTATGCAGTCAAAAACCTATTTGACATTGAGGGTACGACAACGCGGGCAGGATCCAAGATCAACCGCGAAAACCCGCCTGCCATAGCAGACGCCGCACTGATTTCGCGCCTGAAATCGGCTGGAGCTGTTCTTGTCGGCGGTTTGAACATGGGTGAATTCGCCTATGATTTTACCGGTGAAAACGTTCATGACGGCAATTGCAAGAACCCGCATGACCTGACCCGCATGACTGGAGGTTCGTCGTCTGGATCTGGCGGCTCGGTTGCCAGCGGGATGGTGCCGGTGTCACTGGGGTCAGACACGAACGGATCGATCCGGGTACCGTCGTCCTTCTGTGGTCTGTTTGGATTGAAGCCGACATTCGGGCGGTTGAGCCGCGCGGGGACCTATCCATTCGTTGGCGATCTGGATCATCTCGGCCCTATTGCTCGGTCTGCCAAGGACCTGGCGCTTTTCTTCGATGTGATGCAGGGCATCGATCCAAAGGATCCGGCACAAGTCGACAAACCTGTGCTTGCCACCACGCCAGAGCTCTCCAAGAGAGCCGATGGACTTCGCGTCGCTATTGCAGGAGGATACTTCCGGCAAAAATGCATGCCGGAAGCGCTACTGGCTGTCGATCTGGTGGCAGCAACTCTTGGAGCAACGGTAGAAATTGATATTCCGGAAGCGGCCCGGGCCCGCGCTTCCGCCTATGTCATCACAACTTCCCAATCTGCAGAGCTTCATCTGGATCGACTTCGGAATCGGGCGGAAGATTTTGATCCAGATACGCGGGACCGCTTCTTATCCGGCGCAATGGTTCCAGCCGTCTGGACGCAAAAAGCACAAAGATTTCGCAGCTGGTTCCAAACTGCGATGCGTGAAATCTTCAAACACACAGATATTCTTCTCGCACCCGCAACGCCTTGTCACGCCATTCCGTCGGAAACGAAAACGATCATTCTGGACGGTGAAGAGTTGCCGGCACGGGCAAACATCGGACTGTTCACGCAGCCAATATCATTCATCGGTCTGCCCGTTGTCGTAGCTCCGGTCTGGCTGGACGGTGCCAAATTGCCGATCGGTGTTCAGGTCATTGCACCAGCCTGGCGGGAAGACCTCGCTTTGCGGGTCGCCCATGATTTGCAGGAAAAGGGTGTTTCCTCCGCACCGGTCGCCAATATCAAACAGCAGGCAATCTCATGAGCGATGCACGATGGGCAGGGCGGAACACAGGCAAGGACCAGGTACGTGCTCATGTCTGGGACACGCTGGTTAAGACCGGTTTCAATGTGGGGCCGGTCCATAGTCGAATTCCCAACTTTGCCGGAGCCGATCTGGCAGCGCTCAATCTCTCCCGTCTTGAAAGCTGGAAATCTGCCCAAACCGTGAAATGCAATCCGGACCCGCCGCAAATCCCGGTACGACTACGAGCACTTTATGATGGCAAGATCGTTTATGCGCCCGTTCCGGAGCTGCTAAAGCCGTTTCCCTTTGTTCGCCTTGATCCGGAAAAACTTGCGCAGCAAAGCATTCAGTTCGAACTCGCGGCGACCTCTCAAGGTTTTGTGGAATACGGGGAGCCGGTTGAGTTTGAAGATATGGAGATGCTCGATTTCATTGTTGTGGGCTGTGTTGCCGTAACGCGAAGTGGTGGACGGACCGGTAAGGGCGGAGGCTTTGCTGATCTGGAACTCGGAGTTTTCCGCGAACTCGGAAAACTCAATCCGGATGCGCCATTGGCGGCGACCGTTCACTCGTCACAGGTGGTGCCGGAAGACAAGGTGATCATGCAGTCCCATGACAGCGCCCTACATGTCATCGCGACAGAGCAGGAACTGATCGAAACAAACACCTCCCTGCCCCAGCCCAAAGGCGTTGCCTGGGATTTTGTTCAGGAAGACCAGTACCGCGATATCCCTTTTCTCAAAGAGCTCCGCGCCCGGATTGAAGCATAAGGATCAGTCATGGAAGTCAACATCCCAGAGGTCAAGGAAGAGGTCGAAGCAGCGTTTCGAAGATATGAAACAGCACTTGTCACCAATGATGTCGATGTTCTGGATGAACTCTTCTTTGATGCGCCAACTACAATCCGCTACGGGGGGCGCGAAAACCTATATGGTTATGATGCAATCGCGGCTTTTCGCTCGGCTCGTTCACCAACGAATCTTACACGTCGGCTGGAAAAAACCGTGATCACAACATATGGCCGCGACACTGCAACGGCATCGACCCTTACTTACAAGGATAGCGCTCCGAAAAAAGTCGGCCGCCAAATGCAAACCTGGATCCGGACATCAAAAGGCTGGCGCGTTGTAGCCGCCCATGTGAGCGTGATCGAAGAAATGTAATTTACCGTCAATATAAACTCACTTGAGTTTCCATCTTGACATTCTTTTAACCTCATGCGAGGTTTCTTTTGTGAGTGGTCGAGTTGATATTGAAGTACCTGAGTACACCCAAGCGGACGTCATTCGCATCACAGGAGTGAGTGCGAAAACGCTCCAGAATTGGACTGATCCCAGCAGGGGAATCCTGAAACTCAGCCAGGATGGTGTTGGTAAGGGACGGCGACGGCTGTACTCAGCGCTCGATATCATGGCGGTGAAGTTGATCGCGCAGTTAAGCGCGCTTGGGGTTTCTCCGAACCTCGTATCGCAGTTGTTTTACGACAGAGAACCGAAGGTTAGTGAGTGGTTCAAGTCAGCAGTCGACAATAGCGAAAATGACCATATTTGCCGCATCTTCTTTGATGCTGAAGGCCTTTTTGCGCGGCTGATTGCCAGCAACGAGGACAATGAACGATACATTTACGAAACTGAACGGGCTGATGAACGGTTCGCCTTTATTCAGGTTTCGTTGACTGCAATGGCAGCATTCGTCCGCTATGGCATCGACGAAATAAGGTTTGAAGAAACACCGGAAGATCAACGTTCCGAACAGGACAAGGCAATTCGTGCACTTCGCACCGAGTTGCGCAAAGATAAGAAAAAATCCAAGCGTAGATGAGTTTTATGTGACGCTTGCTGTTCTTGAGAAAGCAAAGCGATATGGCAAACTCTAAGAAACCAATTTGCCCCTCCGAAGCAACCAGTTATCTCAAGGCTGTCAAGAACGCTGGATTTCAATGTGGGCATCTGATTGCCCATCCAGATGGCCGCATGGAGATCATTGGCGGCGACAAGCCCGCTGTCTCCATACCCACGCAATCATCCCTGTCACCCTTTGAACAATGGGAGATAGACAATGCGAACACATCTTAAAGGTATCAATACAGTTATGCGCAAACTCGCGACCGGCGAAGTGCGTACCTATTATTATCACCGCGCCTCGGGCAAACGTCTGCAGGGAGAACCTGGTTCTCCCGCATTTATAGCTTCAATCGCAGTTGCAGTTGAGGCCACAAGGCAGCGGGATAAGGGAACGCTCGGTGGGCTGATCCGCGAGTTCCAGCAGACCGCCAAATGGCGAAGATTGGCCGACTCCACAAAGGCGGAATACAGGCGAATTTTCAAGTTTTGGGAAGATCAGTACGGAACTTGCCCCTACGCTGGTTTGGAAGACAAGGCTTTTCGCAGAGCGGTCATCAAATGGCATGACACGTTTTCTGAAGCCAAACCACGCGAAGCAGACAACCGGGTGACGGTTCTCGCCCGCGTTCTTTCCTGGGCAACCCGGGACGGTCCTTTAAGACGCAATGTCATGGATGGGTTCGAGCGAGCCTATCAGAGCGATCGTTCTGACAAGATTTGGCTGCCGGAACATGTAGAGGCATTCATGGCAGTGGCGGGCCCTGAAATGCGCTTGGCGATGGTGCTCGCACTTCATACTGGTCAACGCCGGGGGGACTTGCTGCAACTCAATTGGAACAACTACGACGGTCAACGAATATCGCTTCATCAGGGAAAATCGCGCCGTGGAAAACTCAAAGGCCGCCTTGTTACGATCAAATGTACCAAGGCGTTAAAGGAGACCTTGGACGGCCTCAAGAGGCAATCGACGCTTATCTTGACCACTAAGACCGGGCGAGCTTTTCAAAAACGCTATTTCGCCAATCAATGGGAGAAGGCTTGCAAAGAAGCTGGAATTGAAGGTCTTCACTTTCACGATATTCGCGGTACGACGGTGACGATGCTGTTTCAGGCAGGATGCAACCTCGGCGAGATCGTGTCGATCACCGGACATTCGCTCCGGCGTGCTCAAGACATTCTCGACAAGTATCTCGCCCGGACATCTCAGATGGCAGATAACGCGATAGCTAAGTTTGAGAACGTTTTAGAAACAGAATCTGCAAAACGAACTGCAAAACAGGATAGGCAAACTCATGCTAAGTAGTGGTGACCCCGACGCGATTCGAACGCGTGACCCTCAGATTAGGAATCTGATGCTCTATCCTGCTGAGCTACGGGGCCGATTTTGGTCGATTACCATGATTTGTCGTCGTTTGCGAGCCTTTATGGTCTTCACATCAAGGTCTGCGAGTTTCGGTTCCCGCACGCAAACGGGATGTCCTGAAATCAGGTGATTGAAGACCGCCATTATCCTGTCTTGGACTTGCCGCATTCACACCTTAGCCCTTTCCTGAGTGAGTGGCCTGTGTTCGAACACAAAGTGGCAATCAGCCGGGAGCGTGTTGAGATCCATGCAAGGGGGGCAGGGAATCAGACGGATCTGTATAACTTCTGTGGTCTGCGCTGCCATGGTTGGCTTGTCTGGTTTGACATCTTTTGCTGATGAAGATTTGGGCGCACTGCAAACCTGCGTTCCTGCTGATGCTGACTGGATCGATGTGGCGTCTGCTGGTGCTGATGGTCTTTTTCAATCACCCTCGGGAGATATGTTTTATCCCGTTGATATTTCCGAAAAGAGCGGTCGTGACATCTTCGCAATGGAGCATAAAAACCTAGACTTCGCGGCCACCGCTCTGGGTGCGGCCAATCGATGGGGTCTTCGCCCGGCGTGGATCCGGGTGAACACGGGGGAGGACATATCGCTGTTGCAGGCGAAAGCCCTGCAGGAGGGGCAGGTCATTTTCGCACCAAACGTTGCTGAGGGGGCTTGCGCGGCTGCCCTTTACCAATCCGAGAGGATTGCCCGCACAGCGGAACGCGGTATTTGGCGTGATGACAAGCCGGATTTAATCTACGCGACGACATCGCCGCAGGCACTTGAGGCGGCGGCGGGACGATATGTAATTGCGCGAGGCCGCATTGTTTCCCTTGGAAAAACGCGCCGTACCCGCTATCTGAACTTCGGTACATACTGGAAACAGGACTTTACAGTTACCGTGAAAGCCACAGACGTTGAAGCCGTGGAAGCAGCACTTGCCAGTTCCGGCTGGCGGTTTGACGAGCTGGCGGGGCAAGCGGTTGAAATCCGGGGAATTGTCCAGATCTGGGACGGTCCGCATATAGAGCTGCTTCATCCGGAGCAATTGGTGGTATTGGACACAAAAAGGGCAGGTCGTGACGACCCGAATGGCAATTGAGACAGCGCCAGTGAGTATCAGGGCACTCTGGAACAAACTGGGACGAGGTTTGGCGTCAACGGGCTTCCGTTCGGGCACCGTTGTCGGTGTTGCGCTGCTGCTCGGCTCTTGCCAGTTGCTCGGAGACGGAACCAGCGTCGGCACTGTTGCTCCGGGAACACTACGGCCGGGTCTTTCGGCAGATATCGGTGCCCGTGAACATCCTCGCGTTGTTGCGACCTATGGCGGCGTCTACAAGGATGCAGGAGCCGTACGAGCCGTTGCCAGTGTGGTCGGACGTTTGGTGGCAGCTTCGGACGATCCGTCCCAGAGCTACAAGATTACAATCCTGAATTCACCAGCGATCAACGCATTTGCACTGCCTGGTGGCTATTTATATGTAACCCGCGGTTTGCTGGCGCTGGCAAACGATACGTCGGAAGTGGCGGCCGTCCTTTCCCACGAAATGGCGCATGTCACTGCAAGCCATGCCATCAAGCGGCAACAACGCGCCGAAGCCCGGCAGCTTGCCAATCAGATCCTGACGGATGTGGTTCAGGACACGGAGGAAGCTCGCAAGGCGATCATTTCCTCTCAATTGTCCTTTGCCCGATTCAGTCAGGTGCAAGAACTGGAAGCTGATGAGATTGGCGTAAAAACATTAGCGAAGGCCGGGTTTGATCCGTATGCTGCGTCCCGGTTTTTGAAATCGATGTCTGCTTTTGCCCGTTACCAGTCTGCAGGCAAGGAGGGCAGTTCGGCTCCGGATTTCCTGTCGTCACACCCGTCAACACCGGAGCGCCTGCAGATTGCGGTTCGCTCTGCACGGAAAATCGGCGCGCCGGGTATCGGCGAGCGCGACAGGGACCGGTATCTTGGCCAGATCGATGGAATGCTGTTTGGCGATGATCCGCTGGAGGGGTTTGTCCGAGGTCGTTCCTTCCTGCACAAGGCCTTGGGGATCGGGTTCACTGTTCCCTCAGGGTATATTCTCGAAAACTCTCCGGAAGCCGTTCTGGCCAGCAACGGCGCAGGTACCGCTATCCGGTTTGATGGTGCTGATGTCAGCGCATATTCAAGCCTGGCCGAATACATGACATCCGGCTGGATCAACGGCTTGCTGCCGCAAAGCGTTCGCGAAACAACGATCAACGGCTTACCTGGAGTTACCGGCGCGGCCATTACCCAAGGGTGGTCTTTTCGGATTGCGGTATTGCGGATTGGCCGGACAGGATACCGGTTCATTTTTGCGAGCCGGTCACCAAATGATGCCTTTGACAAGGATTTCCGCAGTGCGATTGAGAGTTTCCGGCAACTGACGCCCACAGAAAGAGCACGTCTGCGGTCGTTGAGGCTCAAGGTTGTCAAATCCAAAGCCGGGGACACACCCAGAAAACTGGCCATCGGCATGAACGGGGTTGAGCCATCCCGCCGCCTCGAATTCTTCTCGATCCTGAATGATCTGAGCCCGAACAAGGCTATTCCTGCCGGGACTTCGGTCAAGCTGGTGGTTGACTAACAAATTCGAAAATCAATTTCCGCAACAATTTATGGATTTGTTACAGTCACTTAAACCGATATCGAATAGGCGGTCTGATCCGGTTGACTGGTCAACAGGGCTGATTTCAACTTCTCCAGGGCACGGCTTTCGATTTGCCGAACGCGTTCCTTGGAAATGCCAAGTTTGGTACCCAGAGATTCCAGCGTAGCGCCATCTTCGGACAAGCGACGTTCGCGGATAATCCTGAGTTCCCGATCACTCAACACCTGAAGCGCTGTTGAAAGCCATTTACTGCGGCGTTCGGCATCGATGTTGTCAGTTACAATCTGGTCAGGCTGCGGCGTATTGGAGACCAGAAAGTCCTGCCGGTCAGCGCTGGCGCCTTCGTTGTCGGTAATCGGAGCATTCAGGGAAGTGTCGGGTCCTGACAGGCGCGCATTCATGACGGCAACATCTGATATTTTGACGCCAATCGCATCAGCAATCTTCTGATGCAATTCACTGTCTGTCAGAGGTGTCTGGGTACTGGATAGTTTGGCGCGCAGACGGCGTAGATTGAAGAACAACGCTTTTTGGGTTGAGGATGTTCCACCGCGGACAATTGACCAGTTGCGAAGAATATAATCCTGTATCGACGCCCGGATCCACCACGTTGCATACGTAGAGAATCTGACGGCCCGTTCCGGTTCGAAGCGGGCGGCCGCCTCAAGAAGGCCGACATGCCCCTCCTGGATAAGATCTCCTAGATTTAGCCCGAAGTTCCGAAACCTTGAGGCGACGGCAATCACCAACCGCATGTGAGACAGAGACAGTTTCTCGAGTGCTTTTTCATCCCGATTGTCTCGCCATTGATAGGCCAGTTCCAGTTCTTCTTCACGGGTGAGATACGGGGCTTTCATTGCAACCCGCATCAGTTGTCGTTTTTCGCTCAGTGCAGTGGACATGTGTGACGCTCCGACAAATAATCGGGGTTATTACGTACGTGTCCAAAGGTTAGATCACTTGGGGCTATCGCCGAGGCACTCTTTGTGCACTTCTTTGTGATGCCGCCAATGCATAAACAAAAAGGGCCCGGATAAACCGGACCCTTTTTTCGTCTTGGTTGGAAGCGCTGCTCGCTGTTAAGCGGCTTCTTCCTTGTCTTCGTCACTGTCGCTACCGCCTTCAGCCGCTGCTGCAGCAGCTTCAGCCGCCTTGATACGGCTTGGAGATTTTGCGAGGTTGCTCTCGATCTCCTTAATAGCCTCTGTTTCGGAGCACTTGTTCACGGCGGCGATTTCGCGTGCCATACGATCAAGCGCCGCTTCATACAGTTGACGTTCGGAGTAAGACTGCTCCGGCTGACTTTCTGAGCGGAACAGGTCACGCACAACTTCGGAAATGGAGTTCAGATCGCCAGAGTTGATCTTTGCTTCATATTCCTGAGCGCGGCGGCTCCACATTGTACGTTTCACCCGAGGGCGGCCACGCACAGTTTCCAGGGCTTTTTTGACTGCTGCTGGATCGCCAAGTTTACGCATTCCAACGGACGCAATTTTTGCGACCGGGACACGAAGGGTCATCTTGTCCTGTTCAAAAACAATAACGAGCAACTCCAAAGAGTGGCCTGCAACTGTCTGTTCTTCGATGGCGGTAATCTGGCCGACGCCGTGCGACGGATAAACGACGAATTCGCCTGTCTTGAAACCCTGACGCTGCGCGGTCTTTTTGGTGTTCGTTGCCATACTTGTATTTTCTCCTGCGCAGTTAACGGTCTTGTTCGGACCGTTTTCGGACCATGAGTGGTCCTCTGTTCTTTTGCGACACGTCGTCAATCGTGCGATCCAAAAATGGAACGCCTGTTGATATACGGCGTGTCGGGCTGGTCAGTCGTCAAATTCCACTCTAAAACCTAGATTGATAGATGAAGTGTCAGGAGCATGCGCTGTCCAGTGGATTGGAACACGGGACACGTATTAGAAGCTCCATTTTCAGGGTTGTTCTCGTGATTGACGACTATTCCCTATAAATAACATACTTTTGTGGAAAATTAAAGTGTTTCGCTTTGCAGGTGCGAAAACGCAACAAAACACCTGCGCAAATTTCGATTGCGCAGGCACTTGTCATATAGAAAAAGAGTTATGGTTTGATGAGCGGCAGCGTAAAGCTGCTACCAACGGTATCCGCAGCAATCAAGATGGTGGATTAGGGGAAAAGAACTCTTTCAGTTTGTTTTCCTTGCCGTCGAATTCTTCAGCTTCCGGCAGCTGGTCTTTCTTTTCGGTGATATTCGGCCATTTTTCCGAATACTCCGCGTTGAGCCCGATCCATTTCTCAAGACCCGGTTCCGTATCCGGCAAAATCGCTTCAGCCGGGCATTCCGGCTCGCACACGCCGCAATCAATGCACTCATCCGGATTAATGACGAGCATGTTTTCGCCCTCGTAGAAACAGTCTACCGGGCAAACTTCAACACAGTCGGTGTATTTGCATTTGATGCAGTTATCTGTGACGACGTAGGTCATCGCAATCCTCGCTGGCAGCCATACAGGGCTTTACAATCTGCGCCCTGTTGCTGCTATCCGGCTATCAGTGGTGTGACACACCGGAGTGCCGATGTTCACTCATTAATCTCAAGAGCGTTGGGTATCGCAACTATCAAATCGGTGCAAGCGCCCAAGACGCCGCATAATCGCTGTTAAAGAGAATGTTATTCTGTTTTTGACCTTACAGACGAATTTTGGCTCAATCTTTACTGACGAACCAATGTATTTTGCGTCGATCCCGCTTGGTGGGCCGTCCGGCTCCCGCTTCGCGTTGACCAGGCGCTGGCGGCGGTGCGTCTTTCTTGGGCGGCGGCGGAGGTGACATATCCTCATACAGAAGACGGGCCTGCTCATACGGGCCGCGTTTGCTGCCGAGTGCGGCAATTTTCAAGATGAGTATCTTGCGCTCAAGAGTGATTGTCAGGACATCGCCGACTTTTACGGCCTTGCTGGCTGAAGAGATCTTGTCCTTGTTGATCCGGACATGTCCACCTATAGCCAGTTTTTGGGCAAGAGACCGGGATTTGGTGACCCTGGCGTACCAGAGCCACTTGTCAATGCGCAGACTGCCGGAAGCAGTTTGTGGATCTTGCGCCCCGATTATTTTTTATCCTTGTTGTCCATGCCTTGTTTCAACGCCATCAGCGCTGCAAACGGTGAATTTGGATCAATTGGCTTGTCTCTTGGAGCCCTGTCCCGGCGATTGCCACCGTCAAAGTTCTTTTGTCCACCGCGATTCTTGCTGGGAGTGCCCTTGCCGCCTTTGCCATGACGTTTTTCGCCAGGTGCGCCTGGCGCGCCTTTTGAACCCTGTCCCTGGCCCTTACGATTGTCTGGGCGACGATTGGCTTGTTGGCCACGGGGGCGACGATCAAGACGACCCGGGCGCCAGATTTCGATGGTGACTGTTTCCATCTCGATATTGACGGACGCTTCGGCGTTGTCGGATGCAGGCTCTGTTGAAGCCTCGGCATTGGTTGATGCTTCCGCGGTTTCAGGTTCCGTCAATGTCGCAGGTGCCGGAGCGACTTCCACCTCAGCCTCTACTTTGGCTTCTGTACCAGCATCGGTCTCAGCGGTGGCTGTTTCAACCGCAATCTCATCAGATGTGGCAGCTTCTCTTGAAGTCGCTTCAGCTTCAGCGGGTTTGTCGTCAGCAGTTTCTGTCGGCTGCGTCTCTTCCGGTTTTGGAACATCGCCAGAAGCCGCAGCTTCACCGGTTGCTGCAGTATCGGAAGTTTCCGATGCCGGTTTTGGCGCCGCCGGACGCTGAACTTCCTTGCTCTCGAAACGATAGCCGAGAGATTTCAGAACAGCTGAAAAATCTTCGCCGGCACAACCGAGCAGGGACGTCATCGCGACGGTGACGGTGAAGCCGCCGCCTGTATCAATTGCACCATCCGGAGGAGAAACTTCTGCGTTGAGCGGTTTCCAGGCAATGAGCGGACGAATGAGATCTGCGAGACGTTCCAGAATGTCGACACGAACCGCACGAGGGCCGCAGACGCGAAAGCCAACAACCTTGTACAGCGCTTTGTCGACGCTCTCGTCAACCGGAATAGATGTACGGCCAGAAGCGGACAATTGTGGCAGTTCTTCCATGCCCTTCATGTCCAGCTCGCCATTCTTCAGCGCCCAGAGTTGGGCGAGCAGAAGGCTTGGAGCCGGCTTCAGGAGAGCTGGAACAAAAATCGTATAGGCGCCGAAGCGAATACCATGTTTGCGCAGGGACGCGCGCATGTCCTGATCAAGTTGACGAATTTCGTCAGACGCGTCTTGGCGTTCCAGAATGCCAAGACCTTCAACGATCCGGAAAGCAACGCCGCGTGCGAGGCCGTCGAGACCTTCGCCGCCTTTCAGATCCACCAACGGTTTCAGCAGCGTTTCGATCTGGGCTTTGACCCAAAGATCAATACGGTTCTGAACTGAATCGCGCGTCGGGCCGGTCAAATGCTCATCAGCGAGCAGCAGTGCAGTCGGCGAGAGGATGTCTTCGCTGGCTGCCAATTTGGCAACCGGCTCACCGCGCCACCGGATCATGCCTTCGGACGTCAGGACAAAATCGGTGTTTTCCGATTTGCCGAGCTTTTCAGCCCGTGATTCGATCTCGGTGCTCAGCGCCTTTTGGGCTGCCGCTCGAACAGTCTTTCCGTCTGGCCCTTCGGCCGCCGCATCAGGGGCAAATCGGAAGCCAAGCAGATTCCCGATGTGCTGACCTTCTACGAGCACATCTCCGCTCGATGTAATTTCCGCTTCCAGCATTGCGTTCTCTCTCAAACGTCGCATCAATACACTAGTTCGCCTATCTACAAAACGTTGCGTTAAACGCTCGTGAAGGGCATCAGATAGTTTGTCTTCTATGCTGCGTGTCACCCCTTGCCAATGGGCTGGGTCGGTCAGCCAGTCGGGGCGATTTGCGACATAAGTCCACGTCCGGATGTGTGCAATCCGGTTCGCGAGTGTGTCGATATCACCATCTGTGCGGTCTGCGAAGGCCAATTGACGGGTAAACCAGTCATCGTCGATGGCATTGTTGCGTATCAGATGGGTGTAAATCGTGTTCAACAGCTCAGCATGGTTGGCCGGAGCAATTTTGCGATAATCGGGGACTTTGCACACATCCCATAACAATTCGACCGGTTTTGCACCCTTCGCCATGTCAGATATTACGGAATCGCGCAATAAATGTTCAAAAGCGTTGATGTCGTCACCTGTCGGTGCTCTCGTCAAGCCCTGCTCGGTCGGCACGACATCAAGACTGCGGCGCAGGTTGGCTGTCGATGAAAAATCCAGAACACTGTTGCGCCATTGCAGCACTTTCAGGCTGTCAAAGTGATGACTTTCGATCCGCTGGACCAATTCATCGTCCAATGGATCGACTCGCCCGGTCACCCCGAACGTTCCGTCCTTGGTATGTCGCCCGGCGCGTCCGGCGATCTGCCCCATCTCGGATGGCGTCAATTGACGATACTGGTAACCGTCATATTTCCGGTTTCCGGCAAAGGCGATGTGGTGGACATCCAGGTTGAGGCCCATGCCGATAGCATCTGTCGCAATCAGGTGGTCGACATCACCATTCTGGAAGAGTTCAACCTGCGCATTTCGGGTCCGAGGGCTAAGCGATCCCAGCACAACTGCCGCGCCGCCGCGTTGGCGTCGAATGAGTTCGGCAATCGAATAAACTTCATCAGATGAAAACGCGACAATAGCGGAGCGGGCGGGCAGTCGTGAGACCTTTTTGGACCCGGCGTACTCCAGCACCGACATGCGCGGGCGGGTAATGACATTGAGCCCGGGAATAAGCTTTTCCAGAAGCGGGCGGACGGTAGCCGATCCGAGCAGCAAAGTCTCGGACTGGCCGCGCAAATTCAGAATACGGTCGGTGAAGACGTGTCCGCGATCCAGATTGCCTGCCAGCTGAACTTCATCAATTGCGACAAAATCCGTTTGCAGATCAAGAGGCATCGCCTCGACAGTCGAAACCCAGAACCTCGGGTTTTTCGGAATGATCTTCTCTTCACCGGTTATCAGCGCGACACTATCGACGCCGGCGCGATCAACGATCCGTCCGTAAACTTCGCGGGCAAGCAGTCTCAATGGCAGGCCGATCAGGCCCGACGGCTGCGCCAACATACGTTCAATCGCCAGATGGGTCTTCCCGGTGTTGGTCGGACCGAGAACAGCCGTCACAGTGCGTGAACGTGCAGATGGCGGAAGAGTTAGAAATTGTGGGCGCGACATTGAGTTGATGCGATCAGATTTCTTTTTTGGTTAGGTCGCGTCTCATGGGACAGAGGCTGCAACCGGATCACCTATATATGGTGCCGAGTGTCTAGCATACGCCAGTTGGAAATGTCGCTTTCTTTTTTGCCGTTGTCCCTGCGGTATATGCGCAAAAGTATTCTGTGGAGAACGACTCTAGAACAAACCGGAACCGAATCGGCGACTCTTGGAGATTCAGGATTTGTTCCCTACGAGATATGGGTCTACAGGTGAATTGCACCACGAAATCCTGAATCAGCTCAAATATTTGAGTCAAAATGGCTTGTGCGTGCTTGTGGTGCTCAAATCAATGTCAATGATTAATTTTAGATATTTGATTTTGGATCCATTCCGGTCAGTGCCGTTAACAAAGGGACACATAGAGAACGAATCCTGTCCGAATCGGTGACTCAAGACTGTTTTGCGTTTGTTCTCACAAGATGTAGTAGGGGGTGCTCAGCAGCGCTCTATATGGGAGAGCGTTGGTAAAGTCTAAATATGAGCCGATTTGCTGGCCCATTAACACCTTGTGCTGAAACAGGTCGCTACAGAAATATGGCAAGTTTTCTCAAGCTCAACTGTGCTGGAGGGGTTAATTTGTATTGCGCTGCAAAAAAAACTTTGCCACCTGAGCCCGTTCCCGTGACTTGCATTCTTGCTGTTTTTTCTAAGGTTTATCGCCGTGAAGGAAAAAATATTCTCCATTTGAGAAAAAGGACACCCCTCCTGCCCCTTTCCAAGAGCCTCCTACCAAAGTAGAAATCTTGCCGAAACAGACTATTGCTATTGCGGATTATTAGGGGAAAGAGCTTTTGGCGATAACAAAAATTCTTGTCGCGAACCGTTCTGAAATCGCGATCCGGGTGTTTCGGGCTGCCAATGAACTTGGCCTGAAAACAGTTGCGATCTATGCCGAACAGGACAAATTGGCACTTCACCGGTTCAAGTCCGATGAAGCCTATCAGGTTGGAAAAGGCATGGGGCCGATTGAGGCCTATCTATCCATTGACGAGATAATCCGTGTTGCCAAACATGCAGGCGCCGATGCGATCCACCCGGGCTACGGCTTGTTGTCGGAAAGCCCGGAATTCGTTGATGCATGCGAAGAAGCCGGAATTACCTTCATAGGTCCAAAGTCGGAAACCATGCGCCGTCTTGGCAACAAGGTTGCCGCGCGTAATCTGGCGATTGAAGCCGGTGTTCCGGTCATGCCGGCGACTGATCCGCTTCCAGAAGACATTACCGAGATCAAACGGCAGGCTCTAGAAGTTGGCTATCCGGTGATGTTGAAAGCCTCTTGGGGCGGCGGTGGACGCGGCATGCGCGTCATCCCAGACGAAGCGACCCTCGAAAAGGAAGTTCTGGCTGCCAAGCGCGAAGCGAAAGCTGCTTTCGGCAAGGATGAGATCTATCTTGAAAAACTGGTGCAACGTGCTCGTCACGTTGAAGTTCAGATTCTCGGCGATGGCGAAAACGTTGTTCACCTTTTCGAACGCGATTGCTCGATCCAGCGCCGCCACCAGAAAGTTGTTGAGCGGGCACCTGCTCCCTATCTGGACGAAGCCAAACGGAAAGAGTTGTGCGAATACGGCCTGAAAATTGGGCGAGCAGTGAATTACCGCGGCGCAGGTACCGTTGAGTTCCTGATGGATGCCGATACGGGGGCTGTCTACTTCATCGAAGTGAACCCGCGCGTTCAGGTCGAGCATACGGTGACGGAAGAAGTCACCGGTATCGATATCGTTCAGGCACAAATCCATATTGCTGATGGCGAAAAAATCGGGACACCGAAAAGTGGTGTGCCAGCGCAGGCTGATATTCATCTCAATGGTCATGCCCTGCAATGCCGCATCACGACCGAAGACCCGGACCAGAATTTCATTCCCGATTATGGCCGTATCACTGCTTATCGCGGTGCAACTGGCTTTGGCATCCGGCTTGATGGTGGAACCGCCTATTCCGGTGCAGTGATCACCCGGTACTATGATCCGCTTCTGGAAAAGGTGACTGCCTGGGCGCCAACAGCTGAAGATACTCGTCGACGTATGGATCGCGCCTTGCGCGAGTTCCGTATTCGCGGTGTCGCAACCAATCTGGTGTTCCTGGAAAACATCATCGATCATGCCGATTTCCGGGCAAACAATTACACGACCCGGTTTATCGACGACACGCCAGCGCTGTTTGAACAGACAAAACGTCAGGATCGCGCGACCAAGTTGCTGACGTACATTGCCGATGTGTCGGTCAACGGTCATCCGGAAACCAAAAACCGCGCAGAGCCGCCGAAAGATGTTGCTGCACCGTTTGTTCCGGATTTTGGCGACGACAAACCAATCGGGACCCGCCAGTTGCTGGATCAGCTCGGCCCGAAAGGATTTGCCAACTGGATGAAGGCTGAAAAGCGAGCGCTGATAACAGATACAACGATGCGGGATGCACATCAGTCCCTGCTGGCGACCCGCATGCGTAGCCACGACATCGTTAACGTTGCGGAAGCTTACGCAACTGGCCTGCCGAGCCTGTTTTCACTGGAATGCTGGGGCGGCGCGACATTCGACGTCTCCATGCGCTTCCTGACGGAAAGCCCTTGGGAACGTCTGCACAATATTCGCGAAAAAGCACCGAATATCCTCCTGCAGATGTTGCTGCGCGGCTCCAACGGTGTTGGTTACACCAACTACCCGGACAATGTGGTCAAGTATTTCGTGCACCAGGCAGCTGACAACGGCATTGACCTGTTTCGCGTGTTCGACTGCCTGAACTGGGTCGAGAACATGCGCGTTTCCATGGATGCGGTCCAGGAAACCGGCAAGCTGTGTGAAGGTGTGCTCTGTTATACCGGCGACATGCTGGACAGTGCCCGGCCGAAATATGATCTGAAATACTATGTCGGTCTTGCCAAGGAGCTGGAAGCCGCAGGTGCCCATATCCTGGGTATCAAGGATATGGCGGGTCTTCTGAAGCCTGAAGCAGCCAAGACGCTGATCACGACACTGAAACAGGAAACAGATCTGCCGATCCATTTCCATACCCATGATACATCCGGCATTGCGGCGGCAACCATTCTGGCTGCTGTTGGAGCTGGCGCGGATGCTGTTGATGCCGCTATGGACGCGCTATCCGGCCTGACATCGCAGCCGTGTCTTGGTTCCATCGTCGAAGCACTGCGCGGCAGCGAGCGAGACACGGGTCTTGACGCCAAGACGATTCGTCAGATCTCGTTCTATTGGGAAGCCGTTCGCACCCAGTACCGGGCCTTTGAAAGCGATTTGCGATTCGGCGCTTCGGAAGTCTACTTACACGAAATGCCGGGTGGACAGTTCACCAACCTGAAGGAACAGGCGCGCTCGCTAGGTCTTGAAACTCGCTGGCATGAAGTTGCGCAAGCTTATGCCGACGTCAACATGATGTTTGGCGATATCGTCAAGGTAACACCGTCTTCCAAGGTGGTCGGTGACATGGCGCTAATGATGGTCAGTCAGGGTTTGAGCGTTGCAGAGGTCGAAGACCCGAACAAGGATGTCGCTTTCCCGGATAGTGTCGTGAATATGTTGCATGGTGACCTTGGCCAGTCTCCCGGCGGATGGCCGGAAGCGCTGCAGAAAAAGATCCTGAAGGGCGGGACACCGATCGTCGTTCGACCAGGTTCCTTGCTCGAAGCTGCGGATCTGGATGCGGAGCGAAAAACAGCAGAAGCTGCAACCGGGCGTGACATCAGTGATACGGACCTTGCGTCCTATCTGATGTATCCGAAGGTCTTCACCGACTTTGACAAGGCGCAGCAGCAATATGGCCCAACCTCGGTTTTGCCAACACCGGTCTATTTCTATGGACTTGAAGCGGGCGACGAGATCTTCGTTGATCTTGAGCCCGGCAAAACCATGGTTGTCCGCTGCCAGGCGATCGGTGAGACCGATGAAAAGGGCGAGAAGAAAGTCTTCTTCGAACTCAACGGTCAACCGCGCAGCGTGAAAGTTCCTGATCGTGCCCATGGTGCGACAGGTGCTGCTGCGATGCGCAAAGCCGAGGACGGTAATGTGGCCCATGTCGGGGCGCCGATGCCAGGTGTTATCTCGACTGTGGCAATCAAGACGGGTCAGGACGTCAAAGCCGGTGACGTCCTTGTCTCCATCGAAGCCATGAAAATGGAAACGGCTCTCCATGCCGAGCGCGATGGCAAGGTAGGGGAAGTTCTGGTGTCTCCAGGCTCACAAATTGATGCCAAAGACCTTCTGGTCGTGTTCGAAAGCTGATCGAGCATAAGTGAGCGGATCGCACATCGCTGCGATCCGCTTTCTAACCACCTGAACCCTCTGGTTTAATGATGCCCGATCACGTGAAATCACATGCGTTCACCGCGTATGTGATTTGAAGACGCGTGCTTGCATTGCGGATGCTTCCTCCATTGGGCCTTTCATGGGCTAGGGCGAAGGGAGAGAAGTATGAGGAAGCTACTTACAGGGCTGGGCAGTGCGATTGCCTTTTTGGGTCTTTCGGCAACGGCGCCCGCAGCGTGTACCGCACCAGCGGCAGGATCCGATCTGACTGCAGATCAAGCACAAGCAGTTTATAATTGCCTGAAGGACGATCTGCAGGCCGGGTACAAAAAAGGCCAAAAACGCTGGGTATCAGCGGGCACGGTCAAGGATTATCCGGGTTGGACCCGTGCCAGTGCGTTCCCGGCAGCTCCCGGTTTCCATGGCGGTCGGTTTCTGGTGACCTACGTGAATGCCATCGGCGCTGACGAATATCTTAAATACAAACCTGAGAATGTGAACATTCCAGCCGGGACGCTGATCGCCAAGGAATCGTTCAGCGTCAATGATGACGGAAAGGTCTCCAAGGGTCCGCTGTTCCTCATGGAAAAAGTTGCAGCTGGAAAATCACCAAAAACGATGGATTGGTATTACACGATGGTCGCCCCGAACGGGGTGCCTCAGGCAGTCAATGTTTTCTCAGCCTGCAGCGAATGCCACATGGAAAATTATGGTGAACAGGGTGGTCTCGGATATCCGGTCGAGGATGCCCGGATCAATTGATCATTCAACCGAAACATTTAGAAGGCGGCGGAGCTACTATTCCGCTGCCTTTAAAGTGCCGTGTTGAACAGGTGCATCTGGCGTTCCGATCCAGAGATCGAGAAAACTTTCCAGCCAGGTTCTGACGGCTGCATCATAGACAAACCGCCCGGCGAAATGATCACGCCGTTGCTGGGCACCGGGCAGTTCCATGCGGGGCGCCCCCTTGGTGGTCCATTTGACCATCATCTGATGGGTTAATTCCGGATGAAACTGGATGCCATAAGCTGCCGGACCGACCCGGATCGCCTGATTTGGGTAAGTCGGGCTGGTTGCCAAAAGGTCTGCGCCTGACGGCAGGTCGAAGCCCTCCCGGTGCCACTGATAAACCTTTTCCGGCCAACTCATCAGGTCTTTTCCCGCTTCTGTCGGTTTGAGCGGATAATATCCGATTTCGACCAGTTCGTCCGTATGACCGGAGACCGAGCCGCCAAGATGTTTGACCATCATTTGAGCTCCAAGGCAGATACCCAGAAACGGCTTTTGTTCTGCCAGTGGAACTCTGATCCAGTCAATTTCCTTGTGAAGGAAAGCTTCCGGGTCGTTGGCGCTCATCGGGCCGCCAAAAATCACTGCTCCGGCATGCTGGTCCATCGTGTCCGGCAAGCTGTCGCCAAAACGGGGTTTGCGAATATCCAGGGCAAAGCCGCGTTTGACCAGTTCTTGGCCGACCCGGCCGGGAGATGAATGCTCCTGGTGGAGCACAATCAAGATCTTTGGATGGTTGGTACCTTTAGAACTGGGAAATCTCATGTTGCCAATATGGGGGAGCTTTCCGGAATAATCGAGTCCTGCAACCGTTTTATGCGGGTCTTTTAACTGATCGGTTTTCCTTGCTTTGGGAAACGGGCTCAGCTGCTGGATTCCGGCGCGGACTTGGCGACCTTGTGGCGTATTGTCATGCGATCCCTGCTGGAAACACCAAGCAATTCGGCGACACGCCAAATTGTGTTGTCTTCAAATTCATGAACATGGCCATCAGCATAAACGACTTCCCACATCATCTCGACGATAGCCAGTCGCTCGTCTTCGTCGGTGGTGCGCTTCAGAACTGATGTAAATCCATAAAGATCAACGGCTTCTTCATCGCGCTGTTTGGCGGCTGCAATCAACTCAGTGGTTTCCTGGTCCGTCAGACCATAATGTGACTGCAGGATCTCACGCAGCATCGCACTTTCGTTGTCATCGATCACACCGTCGATATCGATCAGGTGGAATAACAGGGCCGCCGCTGCCAGACGCTTGTCGTCTTCGGCAAACGTTTTTTTTCCGGAATCCCCGAATGTGATTTCCCGGACAAAGCTTTTTAGCGCGTTCAGCATGCCATCAGTTCCCGTTGGTTCCCGATAATTATCGGGTTAGTTCATTGCTACACCAAACCTTGTTTAGCTTCAAAGAGTTGATATGGGCTTTAAGTCTTTTAACATTGGCCTTAAAACCGGTAAACACCACTCATGTTTTTTTGAATAGTTCTAATCTATTGATTTTTCTTGATTTTATAACTTGACTTTTAAGTTCAGGATATGTTTTCCGTTTGGCCACCAGCGCTTTCGGGGCTGTACAATTTTCAACTCGGTATTCTGCGAAGTCATTATTCTGACCGCGATGCCTGAAACGGGATGGACCTATGAGATCCTTCAAATTCGGCCTTCTGGCGGCTACAGCCCTCTTCGTAACACCTGTGATGGCTGCAGCACCGTCCGATGTTCTGTCGACTTACGGCGACATTGCAGAAGCGAAATTTACAGATTCACTCACAACGGCAAAAACATTGAAGACGGCCATCGACGCATTGGTGGCTGAGCCGACAGAAGCCAATCTGGAAGCTGCTCGCAAGGCCTGGGTTGAAGCCCGTAACCCTTATCAGCAAACTGAAGCTTATCGATTTGGCAACGCGATTGTCGATGATTGGGAAGGCAAGGTAAATGCCTGGCCGCTCGATGAAGGTCTCATCGACTATGTTGATGTCTCTTATGGCGATGAGTCAGAAGAAAATGACTTCTACGCAGCAAACGTGATTGCCAACCCGACATTGAAAGTCGGTGGTGCAACTGTGAATGCGACCGAAATTACACCTGAATTTCTGGCTGGTACGCTGCAGGAAGCGGGTGAAGTCGAATCCAACGTCGCCACCGGCTACCATGCGATTGAATTTCTTCTCTGGGGTCAGGACCTGAACGGGACCGATGCAGGAGCGGGCAGCCGTCCGGCAACGGATTTCGACCCGGCAAACTGCACCGGTGGCAATTGTGAGCGGCGCGTTCAGTATCTGGTCGCTGCCACCGATCTCTTGATCACCGATCTGGAGGAAATGGCTGCTGCCTGGGCACCAAACGGTGCTGCCCGTGAAGATCTTGCTGGCAAAGGCGAAGACGGCGGTTTGGCGACAATCCTGACCGGCATGGGGTCCCTGTCTTACGGCGAACTTGCCGGCGAGCGCATGAAGCTTGGCCTGATGTTGCATGACCCTGAAGAAGAGCATGATTGCTTCTCCGACAACACGCATATGTCCCACTACAATGATGTTGTCGGTATCCGGAACGTTTATTTCGGCGAGTATTCTAGCCCACTCGGAAATAACGTTTCCGGAGCCTCTTTGGCCGATATGGTCGCGAAAAAAGATCCGGCGCTCGCGGACGAAATGAAAACCAAGCTCGACGCAACACTGGCAGCTTTCGAAGCCATGAAGATGCGTGCTGAAGGCGGCGAAGCATACGATCAGATGATCGGTGAAGGTAACGAGGAAGGCAATGCAGTGGTTCAGGCCGCAGTTGATGCACTCGTCGATCAAACTGCTTCCATTGAGCGCGTTGTGAAAGTGCTGAACCTGAATGAAGTTGCCTTCGAAGGTTCCGACAGTCTCGACAGCCCGGCTTCCGTTTTTGAATAGAACGCGGATGACGGGCGGATGATCCGCCCGTCATTTTTTTACTCACCGGATTGGGGCTTCGGTGACGGTAATATCAGGATGCGAATTATGGGAATTTTCCCAAAAACAAGCGCTGTTTTTGGCGCTATTGTTGTTTTGTCATGCCTAATTGCGGGGCCTGTGGTCGCAGATGATCTTTTGCTCCATCGCGATGACTTGCCTGCTGCGGACCAGAAGAAAGCCCAGAAGGTTCTGTCCTTTGCGGAAGATTTCTCCAAGGCAGAGCCCTTTGAGCAGATGCAGGGTGGTGCGGGAACCTCGACCAAGCGCATCAATCGGGATTCCTTTTCACATTCCAATGCAAATATTACGTTTGAAGAAGAGCAGGCGTTCAAGCTCGGTAACGGCTTATTCAAAAAATTATGGGCTTCGTCCCCGTCGTCGACATTGGCATCCGATGGCCTTGGCCCGCTGTACAATGCGCGCTCTTGCCAGGGATGCCATCTAAAAGACGGTCGCGGTCGCCCGCCCCGGCCGGGCGATGAAGCTGTATCGTTGTTTCTGCGCTTGTCGATTCCGCCGCAGACAGACGCTCATCGCGAGGCATTGACTTCGAAAAATCAGCTGAGAATTCCAGAGCCGACCTATGGGGGGCAGTTCCAGGCGTTTGCCGTTCCGGGCCTTGCCGGGGAAGGCCGCTTTGATATCGACCACGAAGAGATCGAAGTTGAGCTGAACGGCGGCGATGTCGCAGTTCTGCAGAATCCGACTTATGAGATCCGCGATCTCGGATATGGCGACCTGCATCCCGAGACGTTGTTTTCGCCGCGTGTGGCTCCACCGATGATCGGACTTGGATTGTTGCAGGCGATACATCAAGGCGACATCGAAGCGCTGGCTGATCCGGATGATCTGGACGGTGATGGCATTTCCGGCAAGGTGAGCCGGGTGCGTGACCCTGCCACCGGCGACATCACGATTGGCCGGTTCGGCTGGAAAGCTTCCAATCCGACAATACGTGCCCAGACAGCCGGGGCATTTTCAGGCGATATCGGCATCAGTTCACCGGACCTTCCGGACAATTACGGCGACTGCACCGAAGCGCAGATCGAATGCCGAAAAATGTCGCATGGTGAACAAGCGCATCTGGGTGTGTCGGAAGCACATGATCCGGTGATGGATCTGGTGACTTTCTATTCGGAAAATCTTGCTGTGCCTGTACGCCGTAACGTTGAAAATTCTGATGTTTTGCGTGGTAAAGAGCTCTTTTATGAAATTGGCTGCACGCGTTGCCATCAGCCCAAGTTTGTTACCAGCCGGGCTGCAGACAACAAAGCGCATCGGTTCCAGTTGATCTGGCCCTATACGGATCTGCTGTTGCACGATATGGGTGAAGGGCTCGCAGATCATCGGCCAGTTGGCGATGCCAACGGCCGCGAATGGCGGACTCCGCCGCTTTGGGGAATTGGGTTGACTGAAACGATCAACAAGCACACGCGGTTTTTGCATGACGGAAGGGCGAGAAACTTGCTGGAAGCCGTGTTGTGGCATGGCGGCGAAGCACAACCAGCCCGAGACAAGGTCGTTGCTTTACCTCCGCAAGACCGTCAGTCTCTCATCCGGTTTCTGGAGTCTCTGTAATGCACCGTCTCTTCCTGGCTGTCTTTTGTGCCTGTCTTGCAGCTCCTGCCGGAGCTATGGACTACAAGGCGCCGGTAGAGCGTATCATCGGGAATTATATTCGGCCGGCGATGACTAATTTTGCAATTGCTGCAAAGAGGTTGCCTGCCGCTGCAACAGATGTTTGTCTTGAACCGGACTTGGCAGCTGTTGCCAACTTTCGATCTGCTTATTCCGGAACAATCGAGGCCTTTGCGAAGGTGCATTTCCTCCGCTTTGGCCCGCTGCTCGACCAGGACCGTGTCAGCCGTCTGGCGTTCATGCCGGATCCGCGCGGAGTTGGCGTGAGGCAGATCCGGAAAGTGTTTGTCGGCAAAGATGCATCTGTTCTCTCGATTGAAAGCCTGAAGGAAAAAAGCGTCGCTCTGCAGGGTCTGACTGCGCTGCAGCTGATTGCCTTTGCCAAGGATGGCTCTTTATCGCTCGGCCAGGCGAGCGACACCAAAGAATTTGTCTGCGGCTATGCGCTGGCAATTTCACAAAATGTCTCGGAAATTGCAGATGGCCTCGCCGATGATTGGGCGGATGAAGCTGGTTACAGCGCATTACTCTTGTCTGCCGGTCCGGACAATCACCGTTTTCGTTCTGAGCGCGAAGCGCTTGAAATTGTCTTCAATATGCTGTCGACCGGATTGATCGTCGCGCGGGATCAGAACCTTCTACCAGTGCTCGGAACGTCCGAGAAAAAAGCTAAGCCGAAACGCATTCCATTTTCCCGGTCCGGCAACGGCATTCTGTTCCTGTCGAGTGAGCTGAAGGGCCTTGAACAGGCTTTGGACAGCATGGAACTCAAGGCCATGGTGCCCTCTGAACACGCATGGTTGTTCGATACGGCGGGTTTCGAATTCAAGAACGCTCAAAACATGCTGGCGCAGCTTAAATCGCCAATCCGGCAGACGTTCTATGACAACTACAGTTATTCCAAAATCGCCGTCCTTGCGATCACGCTGCAGTCGTTGCGAGAGCTGGTCACGCCGGAGATTGCCGGAGCCTTGGGGCTGACCGGGGGCTTCAATGCGCTCGACGGTGACTAAGGCAACAGCGTTTTCAAGGCGCAGTTTTTTGGCCGCTCTCGGTGGTTTTGCTGCTGTTCCCGTCTTTTCCAGGTCACCTCTGGCGGAAAACCTCTTCGCCGACAGCCTGTCGGCAGATACACCGCTTTTTGCCAGTGCCTTCAAAGCTGAAAATGGCAGCTTTGGTATCGGAATTCTGAATGACCTTGGCCAGGTTCTTGCGAAAATTTCTCTTCCCGGTCGCGGTCATGGAATAGCAATTTCGCCTGATAGATCCCGTTTTGTTGCTTTTGCCCGCAGGCCTGGAACGTTCGCTATAGTCGTCAGGCCTTTCAACTCTGCAGAGCCAGAGGTTCTTGTCTCAGAGCCGGGACGACATTTTTATGGCCATGGTTGTTTTTCAGCAGATGGGCAGGTGCTTTATGCCGTTGAAAACGACTTTGAGGCCGCGCGTGGCATGATTGGTGTCTACGACATGAGTGGTCTGGAAACACGGCGGATCGGCGAAATCGAAACCTACGGGATCGGACCGCACGATATTCTGTTATCGCAAGACGGCGAGACGCTGATAGTTGCCAATGGCGGGATTGAAACCCATCCGGACAAGGGTCGCGAAAAACTCAACTTGGATACAATGGCGCCGTCGGTTGTCTATCTGGATCGCAGTTCCGGCGATTTGCTTGCGACCCATCAATTGGACGGCACGCTCCACCGGCTGTCATTGCGCCATATGGCACTGGATGCAAAAGGGTGCGCCTGGGTTGGCGGGCAATTTCAAGGTGATGACGCCGAGTTGCCGCCTCTTGTCGCTGTCATGTCTCGAGATGAAGCTCCGTCATTTGCCTCTCTTCCGGAAAATGCCACAGCAGGGCTTCAGAACTATATCGGCTCGGTGACCGCCACTGCGGACGGCACTGTTATCGCAACTTCCGCACCTCGAGGCGGGAAAACACTGTTCTGGAAGGCCGACACAGGGGACTATCTTGGATATCAAGTTATTCCGGATGGCTGTGGTGTTGCGCCGATAGATCAGGGCAGTTTTTTGATTTCCGACGGAAATGGTGGCCTGTCGTATGTTTCCGAACCATCAGAACCGGCAGAAATTCTGGCCCGACCGCCCGGAATAGCTTGGGACAATCACATGGTTTCGTTGACGTAATTGGCGTCAAAACCTTTGTGCCGAGACAGAATTCAGGCCATTTCCAGTTTTTGTCAAAATCTACAGGCATTATGGCTGTTTGATTGGTTTACATTGAGGCCGATTCGCAGAAAGGGGATGTTGTAAATGCAACGGCTTTTGATCGGACTGGGCAGTTTTGTGTTCCTGTTGGTTGCTACCGTTCTGGTTGTGCCTTTCTTCCTGCCTAAGGATGAGATCAAGCAACAGGTCATTCAACAGATCGACAATCGATTTGGTTGGCGCGTTCGCCTTGATGGTCCTGTGTCGCTTTCCCTTTTTCCGGGCTTCAGTCTGATTGCCGATGACATTGGCCTCTCCGGTGAGGCTGGCGCTGATGGTATTGAGTTCGCAAAAGCAAAACATATGGAAGTGGGCCTGGCCTGGGGCGGGCTCATTTCTGGCAACATCAAACTCACAGGAATTGCGCTGGATGAGCCAGATATTTACCTGGAAATCGGGCCGTCTGGCCTAACCAGCTGGGAACCTCGGCGGATGTTTGAACCCGGGACAGATGCGTCGGATGCAGCTGTCGCAAGTCCCGTTGAGACCGGTGCTTCAGATACTCCCGTTGCTGCGTCGGAAACTGCAGAAAATCCATCGCAAGGTTTCTTGAAAAGTATCGGTGTTGACCGTCTGCAGATTTCGAACGGTAAACTGGCATATAAAGACAGCCGATCCGGACAGGACATCACAATCAGTGAATTGGATCTTGATTTGAGCGCTCCGGATCTGACAGGTGAAGTCGAACTGGACGCCGGGTTTGTTGTTCAAGACATTCCCCTGACGATCGCGGTTACACTAAGCAATCCGCTTGGTCTTGTTGGCGGTGAACAAGTCCCGGTTAATCTGACAGTCTCTTCAGGTGAAAATACGATAACCGTCGCCGGAGACACCGGTCTGAAACCGATCAGCGGAGATTTCGCCCTGGGTGCCAATGGACCATCCTTGAAAGCTCTGGCAGCCCTTGCGGGCAAGGACATTGCAACTGATCCCGGAGCCTACAAACTGGACACCAGGATTTCCGGCAATGAAGCGGCCGTATCTGTCACGGGTCTGGAATTACTGCTTGGAGAATTGTCACTGGGCGGTGCCGCCGACGCTGATCTGTCTGGATTGGTTCCTGAAGTTTCCGGAAGACTGGTTCTGAAAGACGGGTCCATCGCCAACCTTCTGTTGCTGGCGGGACGGGATCTCCCGGCAAGTGGGCAGCTGAGCGCTGATCTCGCGTTTGAAAGCGTCGGCATGACCGCAGAGGAGCTTATTTCCGGTCTGGACCTGAATGGATCTGTTTCTGTCGCCGATGGCGAAATTGGCGAGCTGGGTCTGGCCTCTATGGTTGGAGGTGATCCAGAAGCTGATCGCATCACAGATCTGTCGATGAATGTGGCTCTTGAAGGTTTGGAAAACCCGATTTCGTTGAAAGGGGCACTCTCCTGGCACGGTGAAGGTTTTACCCTGTCCGGCCAGGCTGATACCGCCAAGCTTCTTGCAGGCAGCGCCGCCCCGGTCTCCGTCTCAGTCAAGGGCAATCGTGTCAGCGCGGGCTTTGATGGTCAGGCCGCCATGGCAGGTGATGTTGACGGTGCCGTGCGGGTCGAAACTGCCGATTTGCGCGGATTGCTTGCCTGGATGGGGCAACCTCTGGGCGCTGGTGGGGGTTTGAAAACATTCAAGGCGTCCGGGATTTTCGGCGCGCAGGGTGATTCAATCACGTTTGAAGAGACACGGTTTACGCTTGATGAAACCTCCGGCGAAGCCAATGGACGTGTTGAGCTTGGCGCAAAACCGAAAATCATGGCCATTCTGGCGCTTCGCGAACTGGTGCTGGATCCATACCTGAGCGGCTCGTCGGCGCCCGCTCCTGCAAGTTCCAAAGCACCTTCGACTGAAGGCGCAAAACCTTCAAAAGACGGAACCCGTGTTCCAGGTGCCAGCGGGCCGACGAACAACGCCTCCCAGTGGAGCACCGAGCCTCTCGATTTCGCAGGCCTTCAGGCGGTTGATGTAGATTTCAAAGTCACGACACAGGAAATCCGCTGGGACAAGATCAAGATCGATGAAAGCGCTCTGTCGACAACCATCAACAACGGGGTTTTGACCGCTACTCTCGATAAACTGGCCCTTTATGATGGCACGGGCACCGGTGCGATCACGCTCAATGGATCAAGCGGTATGCCTGCGGTTACGGCCAAGTTTTCACTTGTCGGATTGAATGCCTATCCGCTGTTGCGCGACTCCGCAGAATTTGAGTGGATCGAAGGCACGGGTGCTATCAATCTGGATATCATGGCAAATGGGGCAAGCGAGCACGCGCTGGTTCAAAGCCTGAACGGGACAGCGAATTACAGGTTTGAAGATGGTGCCATCCGCGGCATCAACCTTCCGAAAATGTTACGTGGTTTGACTGTAGAGACACTGCTTGGATGGCAGGAAAATCCGTCCGCCAAGACCGACTTTTCCTCCCTTATATCCTCGTTCCAGATTCAGAATGGTGTTGCAAAGTCGGATGATCTGAACCTCGTCGGACCACTCGTGCGCATGAGCGGCAAGGGCACCACGGATTTGCCGAAAAAGAGCCTGGCGTGGCGGGTGGAACCCAAAATCGTGCCCACTCTCGAAGGTCAGGCACCAACGCCGCGCCGGAAGGGTGCTGACAAGACAATGGCCGGCCTCAGTGTGCCAATTGTAATTGAAGGACCCTGGGCTGATCCGCGCATTTATCCGGATATTGCCGGTATTCTGACGGATCCGAAGACTGCTTTTGAACAATTGAAACTCACCGGTGGAGATCTGGTTGAGATCCTGAACGCACCCGAAATGTCTGCAGATGATTTCCTGGGTGCAGCAAACCAGGTGTTGGAAAATGCGACGGGTGGGCGTGCCCAGATCGATATCGAGAAGGTTATTGAGGGTGATGTCGATGATGAGCAGGTTCTCAGGGCTGTTGAAGAAGGTTTCGGTCTACCCTCCGGATTGCTCGGAAACATCCTGACCGGTGGCAAAAAGGAAAACTAGAGCTCAAGGGCTGCGATCATCGCAGCGACGCTGTCTTCAATCGGGCCGGTGTTTTCAATCCGGATCAAATTGGGGACGTTTTCCGGTTCCAGATCAGCGCGTTTCAGGCGGCGCTCGATTTCGTCCTTGCTTTCCCTGCCACGGGCTGCCAGCCGCTCGGCCAGAACCTCAACAGGTGCAGTGATCAGCAACACAATTGCTGTTTCGTATTTATCAGCTGCTTGCTTCAAGACCTTCCGGGACCCATTCGCGATGATTGTATTGCCGCGTCTGATTGCCTGATCATAGTGCTGCGGGATCACATAGCCGAGACCATGCGCTTCCCATGACAGTGCGACTTCGCCATTTGCAACCAGTTGTTCGAATTCATCCTGGCTGAGCGTATCGTGATCTTCGGCATCCGGATCTGCATCACGCGTAATGGCGCGGCGGGCGAAATCAATATCAGCGCGGTCTTTCAATCGGTCCTTGAGAGCGGACATTAGGGTATCTTTGCCCGCGCCACTTGGCCCGACGACCAGTATCATCCGGCCCGGCCCAAGTTTCTGAGTTGATGTGCTTGCGATGCTCATGCCCTGGTCACGCGACCCGTCGGCCTTCGCGCCAGACGCCGCGAACTATTGGAACATTGCCGACCATTTTGACCTGGATGAGATCTGCCCGTTTGCCCAGTTCCAGAACACCACGGTCTTTCAGACCAATTGCCTTGGCGGGCGTCGACGTTACGGTTGCGACTGCCTGTGGCAGGGAGATCGCGTCGGTTTCTTCCGCCAGCTGGAATGCGGCTTGTAGAAGCGATGCCGGGATGTAGTCTGATGACAGAACATCCAGATATCCAGCTTCTGCCAATTCCCGCGCCGACACGTTGCCGGAATGAGAGCCGCCGCGAACAACGTTCGGCGCCCCCATCAAAACAGCCATTCCGGCTTCGTGGGATGCTTTTGCAGCTTCCACAGTTGTCGGGAATTCGGCGATTTTCGTGTTCAGGTTGATGGCTTCTTCAACATGATCCTGTGTCGCGTCATCATGGCTGGCGATGGCAATGCGATGACCATCTGCATGGGCAGCGATCTTTTTACGATTTTCCGGTGCGTTCTTGTCTGCGCGCGATTTCCGCTCTTCGATGAAAGCGTCCATCTGTTCGTCGTTGAAGCCACGTTTGCCCTGATAATAGATGCGGAACGAATCCAGAGAGACAAATTGCCGTTGACCTGGTGTGTGATCCATCAAGGAGATCAGGCGAACCCGCTCATCTTTTTCAAAGACTGAAAAAGCCTCCAGAACATCAGGAGCAGAGACTTCACAACGCAAGTGGATGTAGTGGTCGGCCCGCAACCGGTTTTCGTCCTGACCGATCTCGATGGCATCTGCCAGTTTTCGCATGTCGGTGTAACGAAGGTCAGCATCTTCATCCATGCCGACACGCAGTGCATCAAACACGGTGGTGATACCAGCGCAGGCGATCTGGGCGTCGTGCGCCTGGACGGCAGCTACTGGATTCCAGCGCACCTTTGGGCGCGGTGCATAATGCGTTTCCAGATGATCAGTGTGGAGTTCGATCAAGCCCGGTAGAAGAAAGTCACCTTCGCAGTCATGTGCGGCAACATCCGATGACCCTCCAATCTCGGCGATCATTCCGGCATCGTCAGCTGTCAGGGAGCCATCAATGACGTCGTCAGCCAGGACAAGGCGTGCGTTCTTGAAGACTTTTGGATGCGTGCTCATGCGTTCTCCTTGGAGGCCTCAGCCCGGATAAGAAAATCTTGCGGTTTGGTGGTGCCCGTCAACTCAAAAATCTTGTGAACCTCAAAAGGTGCGCCACGCTCGGGTTCTACATAAAGACCAAAATGACAGCAGGTCCGAGGTTGATCCGTGACAGCAGCGAAATGCGAATTTGCGGCACTTTCCAGAAGTCGGGTCTCGTCTTCATTCTCCAGCTTGTTGGAGAGTGTCATGTGGAAGCGGAATTCGTCGAAAACGTAAGGGTAACCCCATTTTTCGACGTATTCGTCTTGTTTTGGAGTGAGATTGGCAGCGCGTCGCCGCTGCATATCAGCTTCAGACAATGGAGCGCGGAAGGGTTCAAATACCCTCAGGCAACATTCGGCAAACGCACTTAACCCGGGCTCCGGCTTCGCGGGTGTCAGCGCCAGAAATTTGCCCAAGCGATTGACGCTCAAGCCGGTCAATTTAAAGGGGGCGGCGTCTGACGCAAATTTTGAACATGTATTCAAAAGCTCAGTTAGCTCTGTGCCATCTTTTAACGAAAAAGGTGCTTTCAGGGTTCCATGAAATCCGTAGCGGCGCGGATCGGTTGTCAGATCATGAGCGCGCTTTCGGTCGAGGCCGGACACATCTGGCTGTGCCAAACCACTTCCGGAAAACGGGTCGCGACCCAACCAGGTGTTGCCCAGCTGCATGAGCGGGTCACTGGCATCGGCGGCGAAGTATATGGCGTAGCGCATGGTCAAATCACAGGGTCTGGAAACGGCAAGTGCCGAGTGATGGCCTTACCGAGGAGGGGTGACTGTTCTGTGACACTCTTTCCATCCCGGCAAGTCTTTTGTGTGTCAGGCGGCAGCCTCGGCGTTGAAACTGGTGACATCGATGATGCGGTCAGCAATTTCTTCGCGCACATCCTGATCATGAAGAATACCAACCATAGCAACGCCTTGTGCTTTCTTCTCTTCAACCAGCTGGACAACAACCGCCCGGTTGGCTGCATCGAGCGAAGCAGTTGGTTCATCCAGTAAAAGGATCGGATAATGCGCGATGAAGCCACGGGCAATGTTAACCCGCTGCTGCTCGCCACCGGAGAAGGTTGCCGGGGGCAGTTGCCATAGGCGTTCGGGCACATTTAACCGAGTTAACAGCGTACGTGCGGTCTCGACGCCCTCTTCCTCGCTCGCACCTTGAGCGATCATTGGTTCGGCAACAACGTCCTCAGCCGAGACACGCGGGATCGTGCGCAGGAACTGACTGACATAACCAATGGTGTCGTCGCGCAATTTCAGGATCTGCCGCGGCTCGGCATTTGCCACATTGATGATCTCGTCATCCTTCGTAACCAGGATCTGGCCCTGATCGCAGCGATAGTTGCCGTAGATCATTTTCAGGATCGAGCTTTTCCCCGCACCCGATGGCCCGCCAAGGACTACGCATTCTCCGGCGTTGACGGAAAACTCTACCTGGTTGACCACTGGAATGATCGTGCCTCCTTGCAGATGCATGGTGAAAGACTTGCCGACATTGTTGAGATAAAGACGCACTGACATCTTATGTGCCCCTAGACTTGAAGAATGGAAGAGACGAGCAACTGGGTATAGGGCTCACGCGGGTCGTCCAGCACCTGATCGGTCAGGCCGTTTTCGATCACGCGGCCGTGGCGCATCACCATGATCCGGTGCGATAGTAATCGGGCGACTGCCAGATCGTGGGTCACAATGACGACAGAAAGACCAAGATCAGCCACAAGGCGGCGCAGAAGATCGAGCAGGCGTGCCTGAACGGACACATCAAGACCGCCAGTCGGCTCGTCCATGAAAACGAGGCGAGGCTGAGTAACAAGATTGCGTGCGATCTGAAGCCGCTGGCGCATGCCGCCGGAGAACGAGCGCGGATCATCATCAATGCGGTCGCTGGCGATCTCGACCCGACCGAGCCAGTCATCGGCTGTTGAACGGATGTTGCCATAGTGCCTGTCACCAACGGCCATCAGGCGTTCACCGACATTGGCACCGGCGGAGACATTCATGCGCAATCCGTCAGCGGCATTCTGATGCACAAAGCCCCAGTCTGTGCGCATCAACAGTCGGCGTTCCGCCTCCGACAACTGATAGAGGTTGCGCATGGAACCGTCGCGCATACGGTATTCAATGGCCCCTGCGGTTGGGGCCAATCGTGTCGAGAGGCAATTGAGCAAGGTGGTTTTGCCTGAACCACTTTCGCCGACGATGGCGAGGACTTCGCCGGGCCAGAGATCGAAGGAAACATCCGTGCAGCCTATGCGATCGCCATAATATCGGGTGACGCTATGGACCTGAAGAAGCGGGTCTTCCGCCTGGAAAACACTCATCGGGACGCCTCCTGCGATTTGGGGCCTGTTCCACCTATCTGTACTGCCGCCGGGTCGGCGGCCATGGGTCCTAGGTGACCGTCTGCGCGGCGTTCTTCGCAAAAATCACTGTCTGAACAAACGAACATGTGCCCGCCCTTGTCATCCAGAATGACTTCGTCGAGATAGACATTCTCAGCGCCGCATAATCCGCAAGGCTTGTCGAATTTCTGCACTTCGAAAGGATAGTCCTCGAAATCGAGGCTTTTCACCTTTGTGTACGGCGGGATCGCGTAGATGCGTTTCTCGCGGCCTGCGCCATAAAGCTGGAGCGCGGCCATCTGGTCGATCTTCGGATTATCGAATTTCGGGGTTGGTGAGGGATCCATGACATAGCGGTCATTGACCTTCACCGGATAAGCGTAGGTCGTCGCGATATGCCCGTTCTTGGCGATATCTTCATAAAGCTTTACATGCATCAGGCCGTAATCTTCCAGCGCATGCATCTTGCGGGTCTCGGTTTCGCGTGGTTCGAGAAACCGTAACGGCTCGGGGATCGGTACCTGGAAGACCAGAATCTGATCTTCGCGTAGGTCCTTTTCCGGAATGCGGTGGCGAGTCTGAATGACCGATGCTTCCGATGTTTCGTAGGTTGTTCTGATACCAGCAGTTTTCTCAAAGAATCCACGCAAGGAAACGGCGTTGGTGGTGTCGTCCGAACCCTGGTCGATCATCTTCAGGCAATCGTCCTTGCCGAGAATGGCAGCAGTCACCTGAACACCGCCGGTGCCCCAGCCATAGGGCATCGGCATTTCGCGGGCAGCGAATGGCACTTGATAGCCTGGGATCGCAATGCCTTTGAGAATGGCCCGGCGGATCATGCGTTTGGTCTGTTCGTCCAAATAGGCGAAATTGTATTCACCCTGATCGAAAATTTGAGCTGAATCACTCATTCTGCAGCCTCCTGTGCAGCGCCGTGTCCGGTGTCATCCGCCTTGTTGTTCAGCTCACGCTTTTCGAGCCATTCGGCGCGCATCCGGCGCACGAGATCGAGTTCGGCCTGGAAATCGACGTAATGTGGCAGCTTCAAGTGCTCGACGAAGCCGGTTGCCTGAATGTTGTCGGAGTGGGACAGTACGAATTCCGTGTCCTGCGCCGGAGCGGACTGTTCTTCGCCAAGCTCTTCCCAGCGCAGCGACCGATCGACCATGGCCATCGACATCGCCTTGCGTTCAACCTGCCCAAAGACCAGCCCGTAACCACGGGTGAAGGTTGGGGCGGTTTTGGCAGAGCCTGAAAACTGGTTGACCATCTGGCACTCGGTCACCTTGATCGAACCGAGGGTGACCGCAAATCCCAGTTCTTCGGCAAAGAACTCGACCTCGACTTCGCCGTAGCGGATTTCACCGGCAAACGGGTGTGTGCGACCGTACCCACGCTGGGTGGAATATGCGAGGGCCAGCAAGAACCCTTCGTCACCTCGGGCCAGGTTTTGCAGGCGGAGATCACGGTCTGCCGGAAACGACAGCGGGTCGCGCGTTAGATCGCCGACTGGCGCGTCTTCATCTGTAACTGGGTCAGCTTCGATCAGGCCTTCATCCCCCAGAAGGTCTGTGACGCGGGGCATCACCTCCTCGCTCTCGGATGGAGCTGTTTCGACATCCAGTTCAACGCCGTCTTCTTCCGCTGCCAGGGCAAAATCGAGAAGCCGGTGGCTGTAATCGAATGTAGGTCCAAGTACCTGACCACCCGGCAGATCCTTGTAGGTGGCAGAAATGCGCCGTTCGACCAGCATTTTGGCCGTGTCGACCGGTTGGCTGTAGCCAAAACGCGGCAGTGTGGTGCGGTAAGCGCGCATAAGGAAGGCGGCCTCGATCAGATCACCGCGCGCCTGTTTGATGGCAAGCGCGGCCAGTGTTTCATCGTAGAGCGAGCCTTCTCCCATCACACGGGCAACGGAATGCGACAGTTGCTCGGCAATCTGGTCCAGTGTCACGGTTGGCACGGACATGTCGCCCCGGCGCCGTTTTGCCAGAAGCTTGTGAGCGTTGCGGATGGCTTTTTCGCCGCCCTTGACAGCAACATACATGGCTCAGGTCTCCTTGATGTTGATGAGTGTGGAGCGGGGCACGGCGGCGATTTTCGTGTCGCCAGCAAAGATCAGATCAACACCGCGCGGGAACTGTCTGTTGTTGGCGATCACCTGATCCCAGAACATCTTCGGGACAGGGCCTGCCGCGAAAGACTGGGTGTGCTTGATGCCGGGGCCTTCAAGAGTGACGCCTGTTGATTCGCCAAATTCCTGTTTCGTCAGAATGACGGTCGTCGACTGGTCCGGATATTCCGGTGAGCCCTGATTGAAACTTGCCAGTGAGCCCAGGTGCTCCGGGTCAGACACCAGCGCAAAAGTGGCATCGACTGGCTCGGACACAATCGGCGCACCGGTGTGGAACCTCAAAAACGCCTTGACGCTGTCGGACTGCATCAACGCCTTGTCGAGCCAGACGGGCGTGTCGTAGTCAAACAGGGTCAAGGCGATGGCTGCTGCAACCGGGGTTAGCGGTTTGGGCGGCGTCAGGCTGCCGGTCGAAATACTCTGGAGCATTCCGGGGCGCGCCGTTGCGTTCATGATCGCTCGAAAGCAGGATTGGGCGTCATGCACCGGATCGGAAAATCCAGCTGCCAGCGATGCGATGGCTTTATCGGCTGATTGAAGATCGGTGTCCATCAGTCGTCTCCCCGCACCATAGTGAAGAAGTTGACCTTGGTAGCCTCGGTCTCTTCCTTGACTTCTGCTTTCGCGGCACTTTGGACCTCGGCCAACGGCGCAATAATGTCGGTTTCGATCTGCGCCCGGTCGCCCGCGCGTTGCCACAAGGCGTCGATGACAGCGGTCTGTAGCGCCTTGGTCTTGTTGCGCCCAAGGCTGTAGGCGCTGCCGGTTTCACCGCTCTCAAGTCGGACCACACAGCGGGTTACGGTGACTTCACCCAGATTGAACGGGCTACCGGTGCCGCCCATCCGGCCGCGCACCATCACGAGACCGGTTTCCGGCTGGCGGACCAGCTCAAAAGGCGGCTGGGCCAGTGTTTCGTATTTTTCTGAAACCGCTTCTGCGGAGGCCTGTGCCAGGATTGCCATGTTTTTCTGGCGACTACTGGTCTCGGGATCCAGCGGAGCGGTTGCGGTGTTTTCAGTCATGGATCGCGCCTTTGGTTTGGGCGGACAGGGAAGAAATCGCTTCAGGTTGCTTTTTGACTATCGCGAATTCATCTATTTGTATAGACAAATAATCGAGTTGACTCTTGAGTAGCGAAAATTGATGACGGTGAGATGACACAGCCAACGCCCCTTGACCGCAGCGCCGGGATCGCTGTCTGGCGCCAGATCATGGAAACGCTGAAGGCGGAAATCGTCAGTGGTGCCCATGTGACCGGCAGCCAATTGCCACCTGAATCCGAGTTCGCTGCGCGCTTCGGCGTCAACCGGCATACGGTGCGCCGAGCCATTGCAGCCCTAACCGCGGAAGGTATTCTGCGGGCCGATCAGGGACGTGGAACATTTGTCGCTTCCGCGCCGCTCAATTACACAATTGGATCGCGCACCCGGTTTTCTGAAATTGTCTCAGAACAGGACCGGGCGCCAAGTGGCCGCTTGATCGGCTCGGCGATAGAAGAGGCCGATGCACTGCTGGCGAACCAGCTGAACGTTGCCGTCGGAACTCCGCTAATCCGTCTGGAAACCCTGCGTGTTGCCGACGGTGTGCCGATGATGGTCGGGACGGGCTGGTTAGAGCAGGCACGGGTTCCAAATTTTGTCGCTGATTATGCAGACAGTGGATCGATCACCGAAGCGCTCAAACGCGCCAGTATTTCCGACTACAAGCGCAAGGAAACCCGGATTTCTGCAGAGATTGTTGAAGCCAAAGACGCTCAGCTGCTCGGCCTGGCGCTCGGCCAGCCTGTTTTGATCATTGAAAGCGTCGATCTGGATCTGTCTGGAAACCCCATCCAGTACATCCGTGCACGCGCTGCAGCAGACCGGATGCAGCTGGTCGTGGCTGGGAGCTCGTTGTCCATTTAGGGTGGAAAGTAGGCTTTCACCGCAAATTGCACAAAGTCGCGCATTCCGGCGAACTACATTTTTGATCATTCAAGTTCGCGCGGTTGGACAGGTTTGTCTGAGCCTACGCCATCAACACGATCCACAGGACATGACAGGCCATGTAAATCACGATTAGTGAGCCGAATGTGAAGAATGCTGCCCGTATCTCATGGGTTTGTTTCGTCGAATAGGCCACAAAATGTGCAAGACGGGTGAGGACAAATCCGTACATTAAGGTTTGCGAAAGCCACAATAAGGGGTCAACGGCGACGAAAAGCAGGCCAACGGCCCAAAAAGCAGGAATGTTTTCAAGGTCGTTGCGGTGCAGTCTTCGCGAGCGATCGACATAATCATTGATTTCCAATTGCGACGGATCAGGATTCTGGTTGATCAGCCCCACCTGCAAATCTTCAGGACTGACGAGACCCGAATTGGTTTTCAGCATCCGGTAGACGGTCATCCATCCCTGCAGCATCAACTTCAGAGCCATCAGTGCGCTGGTAATCGCGTAGACTTCGAAAACCGGATTCTCCAGATTTAACAGATCCATGTGACTTACTTCCGATTCATACTGGACTATTCGTGTTCACTTGCGCTGTCGATACAGCGATAGGCTTCTGGATATTCGTCGCAATTCCTTTACTTACCAATGGTAAGTGTTGTAACTTACCATTGGTAAGTCGTCAACAGGAATGGTCAATGTCAGACACGAAACTCAGTCATCAGATTCTCTCATGTGCTCGTGAAATACTGGCATCGGACGGGCTCAGCGCAGTCTCATTCGATGCAATTGCGCGCCGCCTGGAATGCTCGAAACAGGCTGTTCTATATTGGTACCCGACTAAACACGACCTTCTGGCAGCCATGGTTCTGCCATGGCTCGAAGCGGAAGTTGAAACGGCGGTTGGCGCAGTTTCGGTGTCGAAGAACCGGACCCACGCGGTTGGCTCTTTTATCCGTTCCGTAGTGGACTTTCACGTTCGGGATCTGGAGCGGTTTCGAATGATGTATCTCGTTCCTCAAACGACGAGCGCGAAGTCCGGCAATCGGGGTCAGGTTTTTGCCGGTGAAAAGATCTATCCGGTAACGAGCCGTCTCTATGGTGCGCTTGCGGACCATCTAGACGGAGACTCGAATGCCGCGCGTAAGGAGGCGGTCGCAATCCATTCAGCCGTTCTCGGACTGGTACTGATGTTTGCGCTCTCGAATGCTATTCACGACCCAATGAAACATTCCCATAACGATTTGAGAGACGCTCTGATCGCCAGCTTCACGCAGCGTTGATGCAAAAACCCTGAAACCAGAACCTTTGGACCCGCCGGTTTTGATCGTTGAAAGCGTCGATCTGGACCTGTCCGGAAACCCCATCCAGTACAATCGTGCCCGTGCTGCAGCAGACAGGATGCAGTTGGTCGTGGATGGGAGGAGCTGAAAGCGGAAAGAATACAGCCGTTTTGGGGTTGCAGGAGGCCGTGGCGTGGCAACTGGGTTCAAACCCGGGCCAATAGCTTGGTTGAGCTGCATGGGCGGCCCAGTATGGACAACTTCATTGGTCTGCCTGATAGTCCAGTTCGTTTGATTGGGGAGTATCGGGATGAATGGTGCAGAAGCGCTGGTGAAGACACTGTTGGCGTCCAACGTTTCGGTTTGTTTTGCCAATCCCGGTACCTCGGAAATGCACTTTGTGGCAGCTCTCGACACCCATCCCGAGATGCGGTGCATCCTTTGCCTGTTTGAAGGCGGGGTGACCGGTGCTGCTGATGGCTATGCCCGCATGAGCGGCAATGTTGCCGGAACACTGCTGCATTTGGGACCGGGCTTTAGCAACGGCTGGGCCAACCTTCACAATGCTCGCAAGGCTCGCACCGGTGTCGTCAATATCGTTGGCGATCACGCCGGGTATCACCTGAAACATGATGCCCCGTTGCAAGCGGATCTGGACGGTGTTGCCGGTTCGATCTCGCACTGGCAGCGGCGCGCCACGGACAGTTCCATGGTTGCCAGCATTGGCGCTGAAGCGATCTGCGTTGCCCGCAATGACCAGATTGCGACGGTCATCCTTCAAGCCGACAGCGCCTGGGGTGACAGTGTATCGGGTCCCGCAAAAGCCCTTCCGCCAGCTTCAAAACATCGTCCGGACACACCCCGCGTTCAGGCCGCTGTTGAGGCTCTCAAGGAACCTGGAGCAGCCTTGCTGGTGGGCGGTCCTGCGCTTTTTGGCAGGGGAGCTGAACTGGCCGGACAAATTTCTGCGCGCACGGGGTGCAGTTTGTTCGCTCCCTTCTTTGCCGCGCGTATTGCAACGGGCACCGGAGCTGTTGCCTTCGAAACACTGCCCTACAACGCGGACCTTACCGCTGAATTTTTGGCAGGAACCACCCGTATCGTACTTGTCGGGGAAGAACCGCCGGTGAATTTCTTCGCCTATCCGGACAAACCCTCAACGCCGGAACCTGCCGGCTGTGGCATCGACCGGCTTTGTTATGGCGATTGGGATATCATGTGGACGCTGGAGACCATGGCTGCAGCAGCTGGCGTGGACGGCAGCGAAGACGTGGCGCGGATCAAGAGCAAAATACCGGCTGTGGAAAGCGGTCTCCTGACACCGGAAGGAATTGGCCGCGGACTTGCTGGCGCTCTTCCCGAGGGCGCCGTCATTGTGAATGAGGCTGTCACTTCAAGCGCGGGCATCTTCTCTACAGTAAACTCTGCCGCTCCTCACGATCGGCTCAACAATACTGGCGGCTCCATCGGTCAATGCCTGCCCAACGCGCTGGGTGCATCGGTTGCCTGTCCGGACCGTCGGGTCTTTGCTGTCTCGGGTGATGGTTCTGCGATGTATCAGGTCCAAAGTCTTTGGACAGCAGCGCGCGAGAAAATGGACATTACCTTTGTGATCATCGCGAACCGCGGCTATCAGATCCTTCACCACGAACTCAGGGCCCAGGGCGCACCGGAGCCCGGACGCAACGCCCGGGCAATGTTCGATATCGAGAACCCGTTGCTTGACTGGGTGGCGCTGGCCGCCGGGCACGGTGTTCCGGCACTGCGCGCAGACAGCGAAGAAGATTTTGCCGATGCGCTCAAAAAGGCCGAGGCCACGGACGGCCCCTTCTTGATCGAAGCTGCGATTTAGGGACGTCTGCTGCCCTGCGAACAGTGCCGACTTTGGGAGAGACGTTCAAAAAGGCCGTTCGCGGAAAGGAATACGCAGCATGATTGCCTACGTCACTGTCGGCGCTGATGACATCGCGCGCGCGAAACGTTTTTATTCTGCGTTCCTGCCGGTGCTTGATTACGGACTGGAGGAAGGCCCTGAAGGCCTAAGTTACACGCTGCCCGAACAGCCGGGTCAGTCCGCCGCTCAGCCAGATTTCTACGTTAAACCGACATTCGATGGACATCCGGCCTCGGCTGGAAATGGCGCCATGATCGCATTCCAGGCCAGGAGCCAAATGCAGGTCCGGGACCTTCACTCCGCCGCGCTCGCAGCAGGGGGCTTTGACGAGGGCCAGCCCGGCTTCCGTGACGCTTATGGAGCTGACTTTTATGTCGGCTATCTTCGTGATCCACAAGGTAACAAAATCGCCCTGTTCTCCGACGATCCGAACGAACCCGGACGAGACGGGTAACACCGGTTACACTGGCGGCGACAGCGCATTAATCGTGAACCAGACCAAGAGGCTGTGCAGAAAGGCTCGTTAACGAACCAGGAAAGCGATTGGCCACATGAAATCGAGCGATTTGTAGCCTTGCCCGTGATACTGCACGGTTCCGGCCTTGTCGGTCATATTGTAGCCCGGGTGCAGCGCTCCGGTGGGCACTGAAAACGGGAAGAATGCAACGGCTCCGGATAGTAGGAGGCTGTGGCGTGGCAGCCATGGCAACTGGCTTCGAACCCGGTCCAATAGCTTGGCTGCGCTTGTTTTGGAAGTTCCGGCGAAGTCTTCCATGTCGGTGTGACCCAGGATGATCGGCGTGGTGCCTCCTCCGTTCACCGTGAACCGGATCCGGGTGCCGTTTGGTACATAAACATCAAGGCCAAAGTCTAACAGGCTGCCAACCTTGAGAATGGTGTTGATCTCGCCTTTCGAGAGAGCTGCGTGATGAGTGTCTCACGCACATGCTGAGCGCCCGGAGACGCGGCACTTCGAAATCAGTGGTTCATCTTCCATTCAGATTGGGTACTCTAAGTGTCCATTGATCGGATTCACGCGAAAGTACTTTCGCAACGGATATGCCCTTTTCCTTCACCTTCGGAGTTCCCATGCGCAGTTTAGGATGTCTCGTACTTGGTTTGTTGGCCTTTTCTCCTGCCGCTCAAGCCTCTCCCGATGTCGATTTCCCGCAACCGGGTTACTCTTATGGCGGCAAGGTTCGGAGCGGACCGGGGATGAGTTACAAGCAGGTTGGAAGCCTTCGCGAAGGTGATGAAATCCTGCTTCTCAGTGGCACTGGCGCCATGATGGATGGCTATGAATGGTTCGAAATCCGCTACCGCAATGGCCGTACCGGCTACCAGTGGGGCGGGATCATGTGTTCGCAAAATCCCTATCCGACAATCTTTCGCGTTTGCGACGGACCTCGCCTGCAGACGGACGCGCCCGCTAACAATAATCCGCCGCTTGCCTCACAGCTGCCAGCATCTGTCGCGGTCAACGGGTTTAACGTTGGACAGGTCCTGCATCCGGGCGGCAGCTTCGCCATCGCTGGCAATGGCCAATGGCAAGAAGCGGACGCGCAAGGGCGGGTCAATTTCAATTTCCGCGAAGAATCGCGCGACGAGTGGTCAGTCTATCTGTTTGATGCCTCTCGCAATGTGGCGTTGCAGCTGGACCTTCACCGTGGCCAGGTGCTCTACGGCATTGGTGCTGGCCCAAAATCGGTTCTTTATCCAATAACCGGATCGTTCGCCCAAGGCGGTGCGGGCCAGACCGGAGCCGCTGTGCAACAGTCTGCGGACGCGATCACGGTGCACTACACATGTGCTGAAGGGCTGCCTCTGACGGTTACTTATGTGAACAGCGGCAATGGCCATGTGATTTTCAGCATCGACGGCTCGCCCGAACAACGTCTTGAACAGGTCGTTTCCGGCTCCGGGTCCCGATACTCGGACGGCACCTATACGCTGTCCAGCAAGGGGAAATCCGCGATGCTCGAGCATCCGAGCGGTGTCGATAACTGTTCTGAATAGAACTTGAAAATCGTCGCAGAGGCCCCTGTCTGATGAGTTGAAAAACGATAAATTGAATGCTCCATCATCGTCATTTTCCGGACTTGGCTGTAAGACGGATTCAACCCGCAACGGGATGTGAGTCTTGATCTGCCTTTAAATAGGAAAAACGAATTGGCCCAGCTGTTTTCTCCCTTCACCTTGCGCGGTGTAACGTTCAAGAACCGCATTGCTGTGTCACCAATGAGCCAGTACCGAGCGGTGGGTGGACTGGCGAATGCCTGGCACCTTGTGCATTTGGGGCGCTTTGCCTTGGGAGGAGCGGGCCTTGTTTATGTGGAAGCGACGGCGGTGGAAGATCGGGGAAAGCGCACACATGGGGATCTGGGGCTTTGGGATGACAGCCAGACTGCTGCGTTGAAACCGGTGACAGCGTTCCTGAAACAGGAGGGCGCAGTTCCGGGCGTTCAATTGAGCCATGCCGGGCGCAAGGCTTCGGAACGACGGCCCTGGCACGGCGAGACACCGGTTGATGAAGAAGATGTTTTGGAGCGCAAGGAAGCGTCCTGGCAGATAATTGGCCCGTCTCCGATCCCTTACGCGGAGGGCTGGCCGGAACCTGCCGAAATGACACCGGAAGATATCTGGGAAGTAATTTCCGCTTTCGGAGCAGCGGCCAGGCGCTCATTGGACGCCGGTTTTGAAATTATTGAGGTTTATGCCGCCCATGGGTTTTTGATCCACCAATTCCTGTCTCCGATTTCCAATCAGAGAACCGATGAATGGGGTGGAAGCGCTGAAAACCGCCGCCGCTTTGCCGTAGAGGTTGCCAAGGCCATTCGCGCCAACTGGCCGGACCAGCAGCCGTTGGCGTTCCGCCTGTCTGCCACCGACTGGCTGGACGGGGGAGTGGAAGTCGATGACACCGTGGAAACCGCCAGAGCCCTGAAGCAGGTCGGGGTCGACATGATCGATTGTTCGTCCGGCGGCATTGGCGGGCGCGAGCGGCCGCGTCGGATGACCATTGAACAGGGTTTTCAAGCACCGTTTGCCGAACAAGTTCGCAGGGAAGCGGAACTGGCTACAATGGCGGTCGGTTTCTTGTGGGATGCCGCGATTTGTGAAGACCTTGTCAGCAGTGGTCAGGCGGACATGATCGCGCTGGCCCGCGAGCTTCTTACTGATCCGAACTGGCCTTTACACGCAGCTGCGCAATTGAACCACGATAAGGCCGCAGACCTTTGGCCAATCGAATCCGGCTGGTGGCTGGAGAGACGGGATCGGCTCTTGAAAAAGCTCGGGATCAGGTATTCCTGATCCCGGGGCGACTGAACGCAATATCAAGTATCCAGCAGTCGCAACAGCAGCATTTCAGTCTGCAAATGCGTGGCCGGATGCGGGACTTTGCAAAATCGCCCGTCAGCAACCAAACAGAATCAGATGATCCGGTAGAGCGTGTCGTCCTTGCGGATCATGTGGTGGAACAACACCGCGCCGAGGTGGGCAGCAAACAGACCCAACAGGATCCAGGCGCTCCATTCGTGAATGGCCGACAGGGTCTTGGCGATCTCCGGCGTTTTACCAATAGGGCTCCAGACCTGAATTTGTCCGAACCACTTCAGTGGAAAGCCGTGGGCGTTGGTCGCCAGAAAACCGGAAACCGGCATGATGATCAGGAAGAGATAGAGCAGACCGTGAACCGCATGGGCGGCAAGAAGTTCAATCGCCGGGCCTTCCTGTTGGGGTGGTTTTTTGACCAGGCGATTACCAACCCTGATCAGCATCAACCACAGAACCAGAAATCCCAGGCTCTCATGCACCAGATAAAAGTCGAGAACGACGTCTTTTTTGGCATGATCGATCATCAAGCCGAGCGGCCAAGTTAGCAGGACCAGCACGGCGATCGCCCAATGCAGCAGCCGGGACGGTTTGGCATAGCGCGGTCCGCCACCTTGTGATGCGATGGTGTGCAAGTCTGAGGTCATTGCTTAAGTACGTCCTGCTCCAGTTCCCCAACTTTACATGGAGCAATTGAGAATACCATTCAACTTCGCTTGTAGCTGAAGGGTCCGGTTTTTTTACCTCACGCCCAGAATTTGGGCGTGTCCTGGGTCGCCTCCCAATGGCCTTTTGCATGTTGCCACATAGCCTGACAGTTGGCTTCGTGCCAGCCGATGACAAAGCCGACGGCCTGTGCTGCCGGAACAGCATCCCTGCCGTAGGCGATGGTAAAACCGGGCAGTTTTTCAGCCATGGCAACATCATTCAGATACCCAAAGATATCCTGCAGCTTTTTCATGCGCTTGAGCAGCGGTTTAACGGATTTTTTCGGGTAAAGACCGCCGAAGAACTCGATGCCGTAGCGCATCTTTTTCATCGCCTTGCGCATTTCGTGGCGTTCGGCAATGGACAGCGCATCCAGTCGTTTGCCGTATCTGGTGACCTTCTTCCACTGTCTCGCCAGAGCAGTTTTTGAAAAATCCTCAATCGGTGTGGCCAATAGTTCGGTCTGCTCGAAGCTTTCCGGATCCAGCCAGCCCCGGCCTTCGGTGTAAGCGGCGAGATTCAGCAGAAAGGCATTGACTTGAGCCGACCTCAATTGCTCCCGGAAAACCGCGCGTGCATCGGTCTGCCGCAGATCATTCAGACCGCTGATCAGGGCATCAAATGACAAGGCAGCCGGGGCGTAGCCAACTACCGGGGCGACGATTTCATCAATCAGAACATCAATATCGCGCAAGGCACCGGCTTCTCTGCCAAGGTGTTTTGCCTGTTGGTCCAGCAGTGTAGTGGTTTCCCGGTTGAGCGCCGGGCGGAACAGCCGGAACGCACTACGAAGCCGCCGCAGGCCAATGCGGAACTGATGCGGTCCTTCCGGATCGTCGGAGGCAAGGGCGACCAGGCGGTTCTCGGAAATCTGTGTCAGACAAGAGCGCAGGACATCGCGAAAGGCATGTTCTACGGTCAGGCCATGGTCATAGGCAATTGGTCCGGCCAGATAGGGTTTCAGACTTGCCTCAGCTTCGCCACCGGCAAACCGGTAGCCGCGCTCTGCTTTGTTGTAGGGCGAAAAGCGGAACGGAACATCCTTCAACAGCGCCTTGGCAGCTTCATAGATGGCGGCGCTGGGCCCGGATTTCAGCTCCAGTTCCAGCTCAACCAAAGGCTGACTGCCATTGCCTGCCAGAATGTTGCCGGTGTCGAAGGCAAGTTCGATATGGGTGCCGTCCGCCTCGCGCGTCAGGTTGCGGGTGGTGCGCTTCATCACGGTTTCAAAACACTCGGTCAGCGACGCGTCGTTGATCACCCGTTCCAAGGTCGCCAGCACGGTCTGGTCGTCAATGACAGAAAAATCCAGCGCCCGGCTCTTGACCGGATGTTCGGCTTCAATGGGCGACGACAGGCCGCCGACAACGCCAGTGCCGACTTTTGCGGTTTGTACCCAGCTGCGACCGGACTTTCGAACCCGCAATGAGATTTTCGATTTTCTCAGGGCTTGATCCGGCGTGTCGAAATAAATGGATTGCAGCGTCTTGTTGGTTGCGCGAGTGGCCATAAAACCTTCGATGGAGCCGGACCGCTTAATCGCGTTCTGGGCCGCCGGGTCCAGTTCAAGTTTGAGTTCGATCTCGCGCGCTGACTTGCTCATGCCTGATCTTAGGCCAGAAAAAAATAGCTTGTCTATTCGACGTCAGGGTCACACCGGGTTACTGCGTATCAAGCGGAGCACCGGCCTGCCGCGCTTGAAATGGTTGTTGGAGCTAGGATGCGGTGGAAATGTTTTTATCTTTGCCAACCAAGCGGCTTGCATCCGTCAAGGCCCGGTGATATTCACGCCTCCGGTGTCAGTTGCCCCTCTGGCGGAACTGGTAGACGCGCGGGATTCAAAATCCCGTTCCTTCGGGAGTGCCGGTTCGATTCCGGCGGGGGGCACCACTCTTTTCTCATTACTTGAAACTTGTTTGCAGACAGTATCTCGGATGCGACTATCGCGCCGTGTAGTGCTGATGAATAAACCTTCCTGTTAAAACGTCAGGTGACTTTTTTGGCCAGAGCCTTTATGGGATCGGCATGATCAGAAGCCTTTATGACTGGACCTTGTCCCTAGCCGCTGGCCCGCGCGCTCCTGCTGCGCTTGGCACCGTTTCGTTTGTCGAAAGTTCGGTGTTTCCGATCCCGCCGGATATCCTGTTGATCCCGATGGTCATCGCTAAGCGTGAAAAGGCCTGGTGGTACGCGTTCTTGTGCATGATCACGTCTGTCGCGGGTGGTATTGCCGGGTACTTCATCGGCATGTTTCTGTTTGAGCAGGTCGCAGAGCCCGTTCTCGCCTTTTATGGCAAGTCCCATTATGTCGAGGAATTCAAGGCGATCTTTACCGAATGGGGCTGGTGGTTTGTCTTTATCGCGGGTCTGACTCCGTTTCCCTACAAAGTGATCACGATTGCCTCCGGTGCAGCCGGTCTGAGCCTGCCGGTCTTCATTTTCGCAAGCATTGTTTCGCGCGGATTGCGGTTTTTTGTTGTTGCCGGGCTGCTTTACCTGTTCGGCCCACCAATCAAGGACTTCATCGAGAAACGTCTCGGCCTCATGTTCACCTTATTTGTGGTGCTGCTGGTCGGCGGATTTGTGCTGCTTAAGTTTATTTGACGATTGAGGTTTTGATGACACCCGACCGTATTGCGCTGAGATTGACAGGATTGCTTCTGCTCGGAGGGCTGGCATCGATAGCAACTGCCTGGGGCTACCAGCTGATCGGCGGTTATGTGCCGTGCAAGCTCTGTCTTGAGCAACGTGTTCCCTATTATGCCGGATTACCACTTGCCGCTCTGGCGCTGATCCTGATGGTGCAGGGCCGAAAGGGCCTGGCGGCGATCACGCTGTTGGCGGTAGCTGTCATCTTCGCCTACGGAGCGGGCCTTGGCATTTACCAGTCAGGAGCCGAGTGGCAGTTCTGGGATGGCCCAAATGACTGCGGCGGTGGCACTGCTGCCCCGGCATCAGCCGCCAATATGCTGCAGGCCTTGCAGTCAACCCGGGTTGTCAGCTGTACAGAGGCAAGCTGGCGCATGTTCGGCTTGTCCTTTGCCGGTTGGAATGCTGTTACCTCGTCAGGCCTTGCCGGTCTTGCGGTGTTGTCGGCATACTTGCTGAAGTCGCAATCTGAACCAGTGCAGTCGAGCTCATGAGCAAAACCAAACATCCCAAGGACGTGCAGCGCGAAGAGGCCCTGAGGGCACTGGATCGGGCTCAGGTTGAAAGCGAGACGATCGCTGGTTCATCTCTGGCCCGCATGGCTGATCGCGCCAAGGAACACATGAGTGCTGCTGACAAGGACGAGGATGACCGCATTGAGGTTCTGGGAACCCGGATTGGTCGCTCGCTGGGCTTGGTCTTTGCGATTTGTTTGGTGATTTACCTGTTTGTCACTTACCTTTAGCCATAAATAGAGAAGAGACGGCCTGCCTCTGGCGGCTAAGGGACAAGCGATGCCAGCATCCATTCATCCGGTCAGCCGCACAGGTTGGTCCGACAGGCGAGCTCCGGATCTTGAAGATTTTGAGGCGATGGCGAGCGAAACTCTCGCAGGCCTGCCAGATGATCTCTTGCTGCGCTGCGGTCATCTGCAGGTCAGTCTGGCAGATTATGCGCCGGATGATGTGCTGGACGCGCTATCGATAGACGATCCGCACGATTTGCTTGGCCTGTTTGAAGGCGAGGGACTAAGCGAAGGCGAGGAAGCGGCGCAAACCGGGCGGATGCCGAACCGAATCTGGTTGTTCCGCCGTCCTATCCTGGATTATTGGGCGACCATGGAAGAAACGCTTGGCGATGTTGTTGCCCACGTACTGATTCATGAAATCGGCCATCATTTTGGCCTTAGCGATGAAGACATGGAACGCATTGAGGCCGCAACCGACCAATAGGATCCGCGGCGGCCTCAAGATAACGGTCGTTTATTTGCTGCTTATTCTGCAGCTTCTTTTTGAGCCCGATCGATGGATTCTGTGATCATGCGTTTGGCAGCTTCTGCACCTTCCACACCGGTCACCTTTACCCATTTTCCAGGCTCAAGATCCTTATAGTGTTCGAAGAAATGCTTCACCTGTGAAATCGTGATTTCCGGCAGATCCGTGACATCGTGAACATTGTCGTATCGTTTGGTCAGCTTGTGCGTTGGCACAGCGATAATTTTCTCGTCCTGACCAGCTTCGTCTTCCATCAACAGAACGCCAATTGCCCGGCAATTCATGATTGCGCCAGGAACAACAGGGCGCTGGTTGACCACAATCACATCAATGGGATCGCCGTCGCCGCACAGTGTGTGCGGAACGAAACCGTAATTTCCCGGGTAACGCATCGGCGTATAGAGGAAGCGGTCGACATACATCGCGCCGGCCTCTTTATCCATTTCGTATTTGATTGGTTCACCGCCCATTGAAACCTCAATAATGACATTGACGTCTTCCGGCGGGTTCTTGCCAATCGGCACAGCGTCGATACGCATATTTCTACTCCTGTAGGATCATTGCAGCGTCTATCGCAATCCAGAGGGCGAAGTTCAACCCCAAAATTTTGCATTGCACCTAAAGGGTGAACGTGCCTGAATGTCTGAAAATGACCCTCAGGGAACAATTACATGGTGCATTTGGTGTTTTTCTCGGGACAAATTCGTGTTCTTCTGGCGACACTTATGACTGCAATCATGAGCAGCTCCGTACAAGCGGCCGACATCACGAGTGATTATACCAAAATACAACTCGAAAAGTGCAACTTGTTTGAGCCACCTTCTACGGGCGAAGGCACGTTTGGCGGGTCATGGCAGTGTCAGGGTTATCAGGGGCAACCGGTTTATGTTTCCGAGGGCGACTTGCGCATGTTCGTTTCGTTTGGGGCGAATGCACAAAATGAACCGGCAGCCAGACAGACTTTGCCAAATTTCAATACGATAAACGACACGCTGGAATGGCGGCTGCGCGGCGGCGTGCCGTTTGCAACGATCCTGCGCTGGTTCCCAAGCCTTGATGACGGATCAAACGGAAGCGTGTTGATTGTCACCCAGCTGCGGCCCGGTGGTGGTACCTGTCAGATCGCCAGGATTGATGCACAGGCCAACAGAAACGCAAATGTCATGGCTCGTCAGGCAGCTGATCAGATGGCAGGTGGTTTCGACTGCACCGGTCAGCCAATAATTCTTGGAAATCGCGGAATTCTCTACTGAAAGTCGACTCTAGGTGCTGTATCGGCGATTGGGCCAACTGTAGATGGACAATTCCAGTCGTTTACCGGCAATTCGGTACCAGGACTTGGCGGTAAATTTGCCGCCGACAGCCTTGTAGAATTCGCGCGCAGGCTGGTTGTCGCTGAGAACCTGAATCGCCAACCCTGACCCTGTCTTGTCTGACAAGGTTTCCTTGACGCTGTAGAACAGCGCTCTGCCAAATCCCAATCCCTGGTACTCCGGCTTGAGATAAAGCTCGTAGATTTCGCTATCCATTTTTGTGTCGGTCAACCGGCAGGGGCCGTAGGTTGCATATCCGGCTGGAACGTCGGAAATGCTCAAAATCTTGATGTTCACACCGCGGGCCAGGGCGCCTCGCCACCAGCTTTCGCCGCGTCGTGAAACCATCTTTTGAAGATCGACACCAGGCAATACCCCGCGATAGGCGCCAAGCCACGCTTCGCTGTGGATGCCGGCGAGCGCTTCGCAGTCAGCAGTCTTGGCTGCCCGGAGGTCTATCAGGTCGATAGTCATGACTTGAAAAGGATACATAAAGCTTTCCTTTAGGGAAGGCTAAAATGCACTGCTCCAGACAAAAGTCGCGCCAGCTGTGTTTTGAATTGGGAATAGACCAGAAGAACAGTTCCAGAATAGGAAAAGGGCCGGCTTTTGCCGGCCCTTCAGTTGCCCTGATGTTTGACTCACAAAAATCTGGTTGACCGGTCGAAAGTCACGGGGGGCTGGGGGGCTATTGCATTCCGCAGCTTCCACTGGTCACACCCATCAGGGTATGAACTTAATATGGGTAGTCAAAGTGGCTCGCCAAGGGCTGGAATGCGGCGAAATCATGGAAATTTCGGCATTCTTTTTGGGCAAAGTGCCGTTAGGTCCGTTTTGCGGGTTATCCGACACAGATTAATTGGTATAAATGCCAGCTTTCAGCGAATAATGGGCTTTAATCCATTGCGCTCTTGCCAAATTGCCAATCCGCAACGCATCATGACAATACCGTGACAGGGTAGAAACTATGGATCTCTCTCTGTTCAATGCCGGATCGCGAGCCTAAAGGAGGCGGAATGAGCGAAGCCGATGATAGCGCGTCACAGCGTGGAGCAGGTGTAAACCTGCTGCACAGCCGACCAGCTCCGCCACCCAAACCTGTTGTATCCTTCGATCGACGAGAACTTGACACTATCCTGCGCCTCTATGGCCGCATGGTTGCCGATGGAGAGTGGCGCGACTACGCCATTGATCTTCTGAAAGACAGAGCTGTCTTCTCCGTATTCCGCAGGTCTTCTGAAATGCCGCTTTTCCGGATCGAAAAAGATCCCAAGCTGGCGCGCCGGCAGGGCGCTTATTCAGTAGTAGCGGCTGGCGGTCTGATCCTGAAACGTGGTCAGGACCTGTCACAGGTTCTTAGGGTTCTGGAAAAGAAAAAACATTTGCGGGTCGTCGATGCGTGAGGCGCCGGGTAACTTAAAATCTACAGTGCTATTTGGATTTCCGGTGTAGATCGCGACAAGTTTTTGGATGCCATGGGTGCAATCCGGTTTGGCACGACTAATCGAGACTTGGGTGGGACAACATTAGTTGACCTCTGAGTTCTCCTTGGGAAACAATAGATCCCTTAAATAATCCGGCACGTCAAAATGATCGCTGGTTTTCAAATGATTGGTCTCCAACCACTTGGACAAAAGCTCTATCAATTTGTCTGGATCTTTGTCGTACATGGCCCGGCAAAGCTCCACGTCAAGCTGACTGCCACTGCTCTTCAGAGGATATACAAGCATCGGTGACCTCGGCTTTTGTCCCTCGGAATTGAAGGTGCCGACATTATCCGTGTTCACCCTACGTCCCCCTAGAAGATTTCCGTTATGGTTTTAATCGAATCCATAACTGCTTGTTATTCTTCAGTTGGTTTTCTTTTTGGCGGCCGGACAAGCATCAGAGCACAACACAGAAAACCTGCACCAATGAAGATTGTTGGCAGACCTGTAACGGGTGCGAGATACCCACCCAGTACCGGTCCAATGCCCTGACCAAGTGAAATCAAAAAAAATGTGGACCCGAAACCAAGGGACGGTGCTTCTTTGAAGAGCTGCATGCTCCAAATACCGAACAGTGCGGTGGTCACAATAAAACCTGATCCGAAGCAGGCAGCAGAATAGAAAAGACCAAAGGAGATTTGTTGCATGACAGGAAGTGAGGCAACGGCACTACCAACAAGCAACAAAAGAAGGCTATAGCTTCGTCGCAACCCCCATCTGTTCACAATGCCGCCAGCAAAACACCCTGTCACACCTGCCATTCCGAGAACGATCCAGAACAGGATGGTGTCGTTTGGATCGCTGGTTTGGGTCCATAGAAGCTCAACAGCGTAGGTCCAATAGATCGCAGTAACGATGCCAAACAGGAAAGCCGCCAAAAAAAGCGGCCTGGAAGCGGGTTGAAGTATGTAGGTGATGGGAAATTTTGGAATCGTCCTCGTGGGCAAACTTCGTTTTGGCAAGGTTGTCATGTTCCAATAAGTGAACACCAGAGCCAATACTGCGAAAATCATCCAATTCAACCGCCAGTCCTCACCAGCAAAAAGGGCAAGCGGTCCGGCAACTGCGACCCCAAAACCGGTCCCCGAATTGATCCATGAATAAACCACGTTCTGCCGCTTAAGCGGAACGGTGTGAACGACGACATCCGAAAACGGCGGATAGGCGAGACCTGGGCTCATGCCGGCAATAAAAACACCTATTGCCAAGATTTGTGGGTTTGAAGACAGGCCTATGGTTGCCATACCACCGGCAGCCGCTAGGCCGCCCAACAGGATAGGCAATCTCGGGCCGAAACAGGTCGACAGCCATGACCCGGCGAACGTCGCCAACAAATACCCGGCATAGGACAAGCCAGCGATCAATCCGATGGCCTCTGACGTCAGCGAATACTCTTGCCGTATTTCCGGTAAAAATAACCCAAAACAGTATCTGGCCAATCCATAAGTGGACGCCACCATAGCCAATCCGGCAGCCGTCAAATTCAGGACGTTTGCAGGTTTAATCTGGGTTTCGTCGAGACAATTGGAAATGAAGGGTTTTGTCATCTGTAATTGTCTCGCCGATAATATCGAAATATCCGCCGATTTTTCGGTAATGGCGGTATTGATCCAATTGCAACTTCAGGCAAAAGTTGGAAACGTGCAAGTTTCTTTCATCGGTTGTGGTTGCAAATTCTTCCGCAAGAATAGCTACTTGTGCTGTTTGTCCATCCTGAAAGGTAACGGGTAGGAGAAAAAACCGGTTCAACGTCGGAACGGCAGGGTCTATTGCTTGTTCAAACGAAATTCGTGAGAAACGTTGCATCGCCGGGTGGGCGTAAAAATCCGCTATTTTGTCGATTTGCCCGGTTGCGTGGAGTTGGCTTTCAGACAAAAGAAAGTCACCTTCGCGAGCAATGTTGCGAAGCCATTCATTGATTTTGAAAGGGTCATCGTTGCCTTCCTGAAATCCCAGCATGGTTACAAGAGCAGGTATTTCGGACTTTCCGAGATACGCTTGCAGGTCGAATTCCTCGAATGATGTTGTGACAAAATTCAATGATGTTCCCGGTAAAACTTTGCCGAGCGCCGATCGCATCGGATCTGTTGATTTCGGGTTTATGTCGACTGCTATGTATTGATTGATCGTTACCCCTGCTTTTTGCAAATTCTTCAGAATAAAACTGGTTTTGACGGGCTCAGGTCCCAACTCGACATAGGTGATCGGATTGCCATTTGCCTGTGTCGCAATTTGCGTGCAAATTCTCTCCAGGGCTTTACGAAATGAACGACCGTTCTGACCCAACCTTCCGATCTTGTCCGAACTGATGCCGTTCTCGTTCAACTCGCGCATAAGATGAAAAACTTCACCTAGATGATCAGATGAATTCCCCTTTTGCCCAGTAACTGAATATTTCACCCGGTTATCCTGAGTTACTATACGCTCGCGACGAAACTCAGTGTGGTTTGCAATAGCACTATGAACCTGATTTCTGAGGGAATACGACAGTTCTGTCGCGGTTAACTGGTCTGGTTGTACGTCTGAAATAGCAAGTGACATTGCAGCGTCCCGATTTTTTGCCAAAGGGATACATGGAATATGCCATCTCGACGGGAACCCTAAATATAGAATTGAACAGCTTCATAATTAAAAATTATACTCAACCCTTGATAGTGCCGTCCATTCTGGTCTCTTATGATTGTTGACGAGGCTCAGGAGGTTTTCAGTAAAATGACAATTGGCCGGTTTGATATTGAATTGTTGGAAGCTTTCGTTGCTGTCGCTGAAAACGGGAATGTTACCCGTGCTGGCGTTCAGATCAATCGGACACAACCATGTGTGAGTTCCCAACTAAGACGTCTTGAGGAGCGCATCGGAAAACAGCTCATTGAACGGACGTCTAGAACAATGAGCCTGACGGCACCTGGCAGAATTCTCTTTGAGCATGCGAAACAGATCCTCAAATCGCACGAAGAAGCACGGATGCGCCTATCGGCACCAGAACTGACAGGAAAGGTTCATGTCGGATTGCCTGAATGGTTTGCCACTGGCCACTTGCAGTCGTTGTTTTGCAACTTTGTCAGGATCCATTCAAACGTCAAACTCGAGCTTACTGTTGCCGACAGTGCAACATTGCATCAAATGCTCGGTGATAATGAAATCAACCTGGCGATTGCCTTGGTGTCTTCGAGTAATAACGAGCCATCTGATTTTGTTGAAGAACCACTCTACTGGGCAGCCAGCGAGAACTGGCCGCAAGCAAAGTCTGTTCCGCTGATCCTGTTTCCGGAACCTTGCCCCTTCCGGCAGCTGGTATTCGATGCATTGGAAGACGCCGGTCGGCAGTGGTATGAACAGATAACAACAACAAGCGTGGCTGCAGCTCAAGTGGCAGTCATGTCAGGAGCTGGTGTTTGTTGTCTGCCTGCTGGAGCAATTCTTGACGAGTTCAAGCTGTTGAAGGAACAGGCCGGGTTCCCGCGGCTTCCGGCTACGCGGTTGGCAATTTATACACAGTCTCAGACGAACTCGCCAATTGTTGATCATTTGGAACAGTATATGTCGCAGTTCCTGGAAAACTCGGTCGCGCGGCATTCCTCAGCTTTTGCGGGCACGCCACAACCCGAGCTTCGGATTGTTTGACAATAGTTTCGCACCAGCAGCGAATGTCATTGTGTGACATGCGTTCTCTTCATTGGGTCTCTAACACCCATTGCAGCTGCCAACTTTGCTGGCGTAGTCGATAACATTTCCCTGAGCATCCATGGAAAATTCACAACAGTTTTCAAAAAGCTGCCGCAGTTTGGATCGACTGCTTTGCACACGAGACTTGAGCGTTGAATAACTGATACCGAGTTCTGCCGCATAGTCCTTCTGGGACACACCTTCCAGTTCGATCTTGCGGAGTATATCAGCGGTATCGTTTGGCAGTGCTTTTATGAATGGCAGGACGCAGCCTTCCAATTCGTTTTGTATATTTTCTGGCAAATCGCTTTGCCAAAGATCCTCTGGATGTGGTGCTTTGTTACGGCCCTTTTTGCGATAGAAGTCGATAATCGTGTTGTTCGCGATCTGAAACAGCCAAGACTTCAGGCTGTCGCCTTTGTCCAGCTCTGCAATATTCTTGTGCGTCTTTAAGAGAATGTCCTGCAGTAGGTCTTCAACGTCTGCGTTGTTTGACACCTTCGAACGCAGGAAGGCTGTCAGGCTGGATCGATACTCGCGCCAAACACTATCCAGATCTGGCAGCTCACCGCTCTCGTGGTTGTCAACGTCGTGGTGCATTCAAATCGCCTTCATGACTGATAAGCTCGCTTTGTCACTTGGTTGCGAAATAATTCGTCTGAAATGTCGTCTTTTTCCGGTCTGCGACGTCTTACAGGTCAAACAGCCCATGAACAGGATGCAACCATGATCAAGATTGTCAGTTTTAAAATCTGCCCATTCGTCCAGCGTGTCACCGCCATGCTGGAAGCCAAGCAGGTACCCTATGATATTGAGTACATCGAGCTGAAGAACAAGCCCCAGTGGTTTCTGGACATATCTCCAACGGGCCAGGTGCCGGTTCTGATCACCGACGGCGACGTGGCACTTTTTGAATCCGATGCCATCGTTGAATATATCGATGAAGTAACTCCACCACTTCAGGACGATTTGACGCCAGAAACCCGTACGATCAACCGTGCGTGGAGCTATCAAGCTTCCAAACACTATCTCGTTCAGTGCAGTACGATGCAAAGCGGCGAAAAGGGCATTCTTTATGACCGTATGAGCAAACTGGACAAGTCCTTTTCAATGGCCGAAGCCCAACTCGGGACCTGCACCTTCTTCTCTGGATCAACAATCGGAAACGTCGATATGGCGTGGCTACCGTTGTTGCATCGCGCTGCGATTGTGGAAGAAGTGAGCGGTTTTGACATGCTGGCCGCCTACCCAAAAACGAAGGATTGGCAACGGGCGTTGATGGCAACAGATATCCCGACGAAATCCGTGCCAGTGGATTTCCATGAGATATTTTCCCGATTTTATCTGGACGAGCGCACTTGGCTTGGACGTGGTGCCAATGAGAATGAAGTGTCTGACCTATCCGCCCCCGTCAGAGCCGGAGGATGCTGCGGATAGAATTGGTCTTGGCAATATTTTGCAAGATGTTTTGCACCTAAGACAGAAGGCTCGGCATCACTGCCGTGCCTTTAATCTTTTCTGACTGTCTTATCGCTTTCGAGCAAGTCGTCTACCCAGGAAGGGGCTTTCAATCCGGCCGCGACATCTGCGTCCAGAGCCGTCTCCAGCTCGCGAATGTGGACGAGCTTTTCGATGACTTCGTCCAGGCGCTCGAACGGCACCACAACAACACCGTCGCGGTCGCCAATAATCATGTCGCCGGTGTCAATTTCCTGACCACCGATTTGCACTGGAAATCCGACAGATCCCGGCCCGGACATGTGTGGAGACGCTGGTGTCAGACCGGTGCACCAGACAGGCAGGCCAACAGGTACGATACCGTCATAGTCGCGGGCTGGACCGTCGGTAACAAATCCGGATGCGCCACAGTTTTTCAACATGCCAACAAGCCGGTCGCCAGCTGCTGCACAGCCGGTATGAGCGGCAAATGCCGAGACGACAATATCTCCCGGCTGAACAAACTTGAGCGCTGCAAAGCTCGCCAGAACATCTGCAGGTCCACAGTCGGCGGTCAACGCTGGTCCGGCAGCCACACAGCGCAGATCCCGTCCCCCGCCAATTGGCTGAATGTTTGAGGAAAGAGCGCCGCCGCCAAGCAACGCATCAACAACGAAGCCCGTTGGAACACTCTGGAAAGCTGCGATCTGCGCTTCCGAGGGGCGGCGCATCGTTGTCTTGATCGTCATGAGCGGTGGAGCTTCAATCATTTTCTCACCTCAGTTTCCGCGCGCCGCCGAAGGAACGTCGCAAATCAGTATTTGTCGATCTGGGGCACATCATCTGCGATGTCATAATAGTCGCCCTTGTCAGCAACAAAAATGTGCTTGCTGATTTTCATATCTGTAGGCAAGTCCAGACAACCGGCGGCAATACCAACACCGGCTTCACCGTTCATGCGATAAAACAGGCTTGAGCCGCAATGTTTGCAGAAGCCGCGTTTGGCCCAATCTGACGATTCGTACCATTGAAGACCTTCGTCATTGGAAAAAACCAGGCTGTCGTAGGGTGCATGTGTTGCCGCCCAATGATGCCCACTGGTGCGACGGCACTGGCCACAATGGCAGGCTGTTACAGTGTCGCGAACGGATTCGACCTCAAAACTGACTTTGCCGCAGTCGCATCGACCTTTGATCATGTTTGACCTCTATATTCAAAAGACCTGCAGAGTGACTCTAGGTCTATTCTGAATGTTCTGAAACGCGTTGCTGGGCCGAATGCGTTCGGCACTGTTGAAAATAAGACATAAAAAAGCCCGGCGCGATGGCCGGGCTTTCGATAGAGGCTGAGCGCAAAGCTTATTCGCGGTTACCGAACAGCTGCAACAGCATCAGGAACATGTTGATGAAGTCGAGGTATAGACGCAGAGCGCCCATGACGGACTTCTTGGTGGCAACTTCACTGCTGTCACCTTCGTAATACATCGACTTGATCTGCTGTGTGTCATAGGCGGTGAGGCCAGCGAACACCAGAACACCGATCACGGAGATCGCAAACTGCATGGCGGAAGATGCCAGGAAGATGTTCACGATCGAAGCGATGATGATGCCGATCAGACCCATCATCAGGAATGAACCCCAAGCGGACAGATCTTTCTTGGTGGTGTAGCCGAAGAGGCTTAACGCTCCAAAGGACGCTGCTGTGATGAAGAACACCCGCGCAATCGAGCCGCCTGTGTAGATCAGGAAGATCGAGGACAGGGAAATGCCCATGACAGCTGAATAGACCAGGAACATGATCCGGGCATTCGACGCGCTCATCGACTGGATGCGGAAAGACAGCCACATGACCATGCCAAGAGGTGCGAGCATAACAACCCATTTCAGCGGTCCGCCATAAAGCGTAACACCAAGCTGAGTCAGCATTGTTCCGTTGCCCATGCTGGCAACAGCCGCACTTGGGTCACTTGTTGTAGCGAGCATGGACGTGGCCAGCGCAAAGAACCCGGTCAGTGCCAGGCCAATGGACATGTGGTTGTAAACACCAAGCATGTAAGAGCGAAGGCCCTGATCAATGCCGGCCTCGGCACGTGCGCCGGCTGCCGCGTAGGCGCCTTGTGATTGACGGTCAAAGGTCGACATGGTCGAGTTAATCCCTTTCTAGAACGAAATGCGCATATATCATTACATGCGGCACAACTCCCACAACATATGGGAAAATGCGAAGAACAGCACAAGATGATTTTCGTGAAAAAACCGTAATCTTTCGCTCAAAATCCGCATTTTTTACGATTATAGCCGAAGTCGTCGGCTATTTCATTGTTTTTAGACGCGATTCAATCTGGCGATCACAGGTGCCGGATGGCCAGCGAACGATCTCCTCCGATTTGAAATCCATGATTTCCTTCGCAGGGTCTTTCATGACTTCCGGTGTAATGCCTGGCTTGAACCACTGCAGGACCGCGTAATCGCCGCCTGCATCTGTCAGGAACGCGATTGGCTTGCCATCTTCCACGATGCCGAGGCGACCTGAGCGAACCGGTTCAACGGAAACTGTCCGTTTTTTGCCGTCGATTGTCAGGCTTGACTTGGAAAGGCGCAGTTTTTTCAGCGTGGACGACTTTGTGCCAACCCAGGAGCCATAAAGTCGCTCGCCCTTGTTTTCGACAGACAGGCAAGAATTTTTGAAATTCGGGATGGAAAGCCGGGTCCCTGCCACTGTGACGGGATCCTTGCCTTTTTCCCTGATGGTGTATTTCATCGCATTCGGTCCGGTACGATAGACCCGAATATCAATTGGCGTATAGACCGACTCTCCCAATGTGCGAGAATAGAAGTCGAACTGATTTTCGTCGTTGGTTCCTGCCTTGCGGTACAACCAGTGTTTTGGCAGGCCGAATTCAAAAACAAGCCAGTCACTGACCACCAGGCCGCGTGAACCCTTCGCTGTATCCATTTGCCAAACGCCAGTGTGGAATGGACTTTCGGCCTTTGCTGGGCCGGATAAGGCAAATGTGGCAGCAACCGCTATAAACGCAGCAGCAGCACCAACTTTGAAAACAGATTTGATTTGAAAATTCGGCATAGAGCGTAGCCCCTCTTTCATCTCGCCAAGCTGTAATTTGGATATCGAAGAATACAGCCTCATGCAAGTTGCGTCGGGCTTGTGACCGTCAGGAAAGTAGTTGTTTTTCCTGACAACCCATACATGCGAGAATTCGGAGTTAAAGATTCCTGAGTACTGGGGCCGGTTTTTCCCCCAGAACGCGCCAGGTTCCGATCAGGCCGAATCCGACAGTCAGCACCAAGGCAATCAGGGCAGCGCTTGTCGCTGTTACCGGCATCAAGACAAATGACCCGCCCATGATCCGGGTGATGACATACCAGGCTGCGACACCGCCCGCGAGCAACGCAAAGACCGCCGTTGTCAGGCCAAGGATCGCGTATTCCAGACCATACGCCAGAATAAGTCGCCCCCGGGTAGCGCCTATGGTTTTCAGGATGACAGCGTCATAGATCCGGCTCCGGTGACCTGCAGCCAATGCCCCGGCCAGAACCAGTATGCTCGCAATCAATGTGATTGATGACGCCCCGCGGATCGCCCAGGCCAATTGCGCAACGAGATCATTCACCTGGGAAATGGCGTCTTTCACACGAACAGCTGTGACCGTTGGAAAGGTGTTCGAGACTTCCTTGAGAAGTGCCAATTCGGTGTCCACAGCCACTTCATCTTCCCAGCCAAGGGTCATCAGATGAGCGTGGGGAGCGCCAGCGAACGTGTTGGGTGAGAACACCAGAACAAAGTTGATCGCCAGAGACTGCCATTCCACGTCCCGGAAGTTGGCGATTTCAGCAGAAATTTCGCGGCCGAGCACGTTGACCGTGACAGAATCCCCGATGTTAAGCCCGAGATCTGTCGCAGCCTCGGCGTCAAATGAAACCAGTGGTGTGCCAGTATAATTCTCAGGCCACCATTCACCTTCGCTCAGCTTTGAATTTTCCGGAAGGGATGGTTCATAGGTGATGCCGCGATCACCACGCAGGACCCAGTCAGAGCCTTCTTGTACGGGGACAAAATCCTCGCTCGCAATGCCGTTCAGGCTGACAATCCGGCCACGTAACATCGGGACGCTTTGTATACTGGACGTTGGTGCTTCTTCGGTGAGCAGGACCTCGAACGCATCTCGCTCATGACTTTGAATGTCGACAAAGAAAAAGCTGGGCGCCTTGTCAGCAATTGTCGCGGTCAGCTCTCTGCGAAGATTGCCGTCGATCAAGGCCAGCGCGACAAGCAGGGACAGTCCAAGCCCGAGCGACAGGACGACAGACGGTGTCAGTGCTCCGGGGCGATGGATGTTGGCAATTGCAAGTCGTAATTCGGTGGACCTGACTGTTGGCAGGCGTTTCGCAACAGCCATGATGATACGGGCAACGGCAACCAGCAGGACAAAGGCACCTGCAGAGGCCCCGATGTAAATCGTTGCGATCCGCTTGTCGTGTGCCAGCAGGATCGCAATCGCCGCAAGCGCAATGACAGTGACTGCCGTCGCGAAAAGGTATCGCTTGCGTGGCCATTTTGATCCGCCTGTCACAATATCGCGGAACAGGGCCGTTGGCGGAACATCATGCGCGCGCCCGAGCGGCCACAGGGCGAAGGCCAGAGCTGTCAGCAGACCGTAGATCAGACCCAGACCGAGTTCCATCGGGTAGATGCTGGTGACCAGTTTGACCGGCAAAACGCTGGAGAGTGCTGCTCCTGCGGCAAAGGGGATTAATGCGCCCAGAACGAGGCCGATGGCAATACCGATCGTGGCCAGAACCAACATCTGCACCAGATAGATCTGGAAGACAAAACCGCCAGTGGCCCCCAAACATTTGAAGCTGGCGATGACTTCACGCTTCGTTTCCAAATAGGCGCGGATTGCGTTGGCAACACCAACGCCGCCGACAACAAGAGCCGTCAGACCCACTAGCGTCAGAAATTGCGCGAACCGGTCGATGCTGCGCTGGAGGCCCGGCGAAGCATTGGCGCGGGAGCGGATTCGCCAACCTGCATCTGCCTTGGTCTTTTCAGCATCTTTTATGATTGTCTGCAGCGCATTGATGCTTGGAGCCGGATCTATCCGAACTCGGTAAAGCCAGCGCACGAGACTGCCCGGCTGAATGAGGCCGGTGTCAGCGATGGCGTCTTTGGAGATCATCAGCCGTGGCCCGAACTCCATACCGCCTGCAAGCTTGTCCGGTTCATTTTCAATGATACCGGTGATTTGAATATTTGCCCGCCCCAATGAGAGCGTGTCGCCGACTTCGACATTGAGCCGGGCGAGCAGCGCGAGTTCGGCGACTGCGCCCCAGATTTCATTCTGTTTGGCCAGGGCCGTTTCCAGCGGCTGCCCGGATTGAAGGCGCATTTCCCCATAAAGTGGATAGACGTCATCGACGGCTTTCAGCTCAACAAGCGCTTGCTCTTCACCATCATCGCTCCGGGCCATGGCACGCAGGGTTGCAATTTCGGAAATGGTGCCAAGCGTGTTGAGAAAGTCTTGCTCGTCAGCGTCAGCCTGTCGATGGATCAGCCGGAACGACAGGTCGCCGCCGAGGATTGATTGGCCTTCCTGCGAAATTCCTTCCGTTAAGGCTCGGGAAACGGAGGTGACACCGGCAATGGCGGCAACGCCGAGCGCGATGCAGGCAATGAAGATGTAGAAACCCTTGAGGCCTCCGCGAAGTTCGCGAAAGGCGAACCTGGCTGCAAGGGAAAAGGTTTGATTGTTACTGTGGTGTTTACCTGCAACAAACCCACTCATGCAGACACCTCTTTCTTGGGTGCTGCGACAGTTTCTTCAATTTCGCCGGATCTCACCCGGATGGTGCGATCACATTTTTCGGCCAGATTCGAATCATGGGTCACCAGTACAAGAGTTGTCCCGCGTTCCCGTTGTGCCGTGAACATGAGATCGACGATCTGGGTGCCGGTGCTTTCGTCCAGATTTCCGGTCGGTTCGTCAGCAATCAGGATTTCCGGCTCGACAACCAACGCCCTTGCAACGGCGACACGCTGTTGTTCGCCACCGGACATCTGGGCCGGGTAATGATGCATTCGGTTACCAAGGCCAACGGCTTCCAGTTCGGCTTTGGCCTTATCGAAGGCTGAGCCGTCACCAGCGAGCTCCAAAGGAACGGCGACGTTTTCCAAAGCCGTCATGTTGGGAACGAGATGAAACGACTGGAAGATGATGCCAACGTTACGGCCGCGAAATCGCGCCAGTTGATCTTCGGACATCGGACCAAGTTCGGAATTGGCGACCTTGACTGCGCCTTCATCTGCGCGTTCCAGGCCTGCCATGACCATCAAAAGAGTTGATTTACCGGATCCCGAGGGGCCGACAAGACCAACAGACGTTCCCTTGGAAATCTCCAGATCAATCCCTTTGAGAATATGAACTTGCCCGGCGCCCTCTCCGAGTGTCAGATGAACATTCTTCAAAGCGATTGCTGGCGCATTTGTCATTTTTGGGCCTTTATAACGGTCTTATGCTGGCGGTCCGGCCGCAATACACCACTCGACAAGTGGACACTCTGCGACCATATGGGCTTTTTGTAGTGCCTCTTCCAGTCCTGAAAGAATGTTAGCGTGAACCGTTTATATTTGTTTCTGATTCCGTTTTTCGTTTCACTGGCTTTCCTGCCTGCCCAATCTGCTGATTTGAAGCTGGTGGTGTTGGGCGACAGCCTGTCTGCCGGTTACCAGCTGGCTCCCGCCGATGGCTTTCCAGAGCAATTGCAGCGGGCGCTTGATGAACGCGGATATTCCATTGAAGTGGTCAATGCGGGTGTCTCCGGGGACACCACATCCGGCGGTCTGTCGCGTCTTGACTGGTCAGTCGGCGACAATACCGATGCTGTGATTTTGGAACTTGGCGCAAATGATGCGCTCCGGGGAATTTCCCCGGATTTCACGCGCAAGAACATGACAGAGATGGTCAAGCGGCTGCGAGAAAAAGGTACGGAAGTCCTTGTTGCAGGAATGCTCGCGCCTCGCAATCTTGGTCAGGACTATGCAGATGGTTTTGATCCGATCTACAAAGACGTGGCAAATGAGCATGGCGCGCTTCTTTATCCGTTCTTTCTGGATGGCGTTGCCCTGAATCCGGATCTCAACCTTGCCGATGGCATGCACCCGAATGCAGACGGTGTGGCTGTGATCGTGGAAAACATCCTGCCGAAGGTTGAAGAACTATTGGCCAAAGCCCAGTCTTCCTGACAACGCCCAAACCGACCCGACCGCCAGCGCTCACATTGTCTACGCACAGGATTTTCAGATGGAACAACGCCGACTAGGCCGCACAGAAACGTTTGTCAGTGCCCTCAGCCTGGGCACGATGACTTTCGGAGAACAGAACTCCGAAGCCGAAGGTCATGCGCTAATGGACCTTGCGATCGACAAGGGCATCAATTTTCTGGATGCCGCTGAGCTTTACCCGATACCGGCAAAGAAAGAGACGCAAGGCCGGACGGAACGCATTATTGGCACGTGGTTCAAAAGGAATGGAAATCGCGACAAGATCGTGACGGCCACCAAGGTTGTTGGCCGGACTGTAATGGACTGGTTTCGGGAAAACGGTGAACATGGACGTCTGACGCGCAAGCAGATCGAATTTGCTGTCGATCGCAGTCTGAAAAACCTGCAGACGGACTATATTGATCTCTATCAGCTCCATTGGCCGGATCGGACGGCATCTGGGTTCGGAAACAATCCAAGCCGATGGGAAGATGCAGACCCTGCCGAAGATGAAAACAGCATCGAATCGACACTGGAAATTCTCGGGGATCTGGTGACCTCTGGAAAGATCCGACATATCGGGCTGTCGAATGAAAGCTCATGGGGTACGATGCGCTACGTTGCGGCGTCGGAGCGTCTCGGATTGCCACGCGTTGCTTCCATCCAGAATGCCTATTCGTTTGTAAACCGGAATTTCGAAGTCAATCTGGCGGAAGTCGCGCGCCGCGAAGATGTCGGCCTGCTCGCGTACTCTGTCTTGGCGCAAGGTTATCTGACCGGAAAATACCGCGATGGCGCTTTGCCACCCGGTGCCCGCAAGACGCTGTTCGACAAGATGGACCGGTATCGGCATCCAAGAACCGATCAGGCCGTCGACGCCTATGTTAATCTGGCAAGGGAATCCGGGCTGGATCCAGCGCAAATGGCACTTGCTCATGCGCTGTCGCGTAGCTTCATGACATCGGTCATTCTCGGTGCCACCAAGCTGGGGCAATTGGAAACAAATATTGCTGCGGCTGATATTACCTTGGGCTCTGATGTGCTGGCGAAAATAGATGAGATCCATCAGGAGTTCGGAAATCCAGCTCCCTAGCAGCTGATATTGCCGCCACTTATTTGAAGCGCCGGGACAGCTTTTCTGATCCGGCGTTTTTGACTCTCCACATCGAAATTGTGGGAGCTGATCAAAGTTCCGGATTTTGTCTTGCGATTTTCATGAAGTTGATTCCTGATAGGTGCATCAGCGATTGGCGGAGGGAAACCCATGCCGCGGCTTTTTACAGGCCTTGAGATACCGTCGGAGACGGCGCTCATGCTTTCCATGCTTCAGGGAGGCCTCAAGGGCGCGCGCTGGGTTGATCCGGAAAACTTTCACATTACACTTCGCTTCATCGGCGATATCGACGACCGGACTGCTGACGAGGTGGTCGCTGCTCTTGACCGGATCCGGCGTGACCCGATTGAAGTCCGGCTGGACGGGCTGGGTTCTTTCGGCACCGGAAAACCGCATGCTGTCTGGGCACGTGTTCAGCCAACCGATGAATTGGCGGAGCTGCAGGCCGAGCAGGAACGTATCCTGCAAAGGCTTCACCTGCCGCCGGAGCGTAGAAAATACACGCCGCATGTCACGCTTGCCCGTTGCAGGACCTCAAGCAACGAGGAAGTGGCAAAATGGTTGAGTGAGAGAGGTGCTTTTCAAGCGCCACCATTTATGGTCGGCCGATTTGTTCTGTTTTCAGCCAAGGCAAGTGTTGGCGGCGGACCTTATCTGGTGGAAGAGGCCTATCCACTGGCGGCCTAGAATCGGATCGATTGTTCTCAGGTTGTATATAGCGCTGAATACTCGGGTTTTATTGCTTTAAGGGTCGCTGGATTGCTAAGTCCTTATAAATCATATGTAAAACCGCATTGTCGACATGTACATTAATAGGTTGCTAGGGTTACGTAGCTGCAACACCCTCAAGTTGAGTAAAGCTTATTTAGTCGTCTAATTATTTTTCTTGCAACCCATGATTAAGTCAAATTTTACAACAAAGGTATTAGAATTTTCCTCGATTTACTTCGGTTATTGCTGCGTTCTGTAAAGATTTCTTAACTGCCTTAGTTTCATATGAGTGAATGTGCACGGGTTGAATACTTCAACCTTAGGAATTGTAGGGAAGTTTAGACAACCATGAAAAAGATTGCAGATCTCCCCATCTCCGCCAAAGTTGGTGGGCTCTCCGCCGTAGCAATTGCAGCAATTGGTGTTCTTTTGGGAACAGCTTTATACAGCCACCATGTAGTTTCTACGGATATTGCGATTTTGGCCGAGTATTCCAGAATGGATTACAAGGTCTCGCAAGTTCAGGCCAAGGCCTCGAGTATGCGCCAAAGTCAGAAAGACTTCCTGCTGGCAAAGGACGTTGCATTCGTTGACGTATACAATAAATCATATGACGATGCGCACAAAGCGCTGGAAGATATCGCGCAGAAACCTGAAGCTGCTGCGAATATGGCGAACGTCGATAATCTGCGGGCAACCATTGAACAACATAAAGTCCAGTTTGATGACATTGTCACCGACTTGAACGAAATGGGTCTCAACGAAAAGGTAGGTTTGCAGGGCGAGCTTCGTGCTGCTGTGCAGGAAGTTGAAAAGAAACTGAATACGGCCGGTCTGGATGCACTGACCGTCAAGATGTTGATGATGCGCAGACATGAAAAGGACTTCATGCTCCGTGGCGCAGACAAGTATATTGGGCGGATCGATAAACGCCGTGAAGAATTTGCTGAATTGCTACCAAAGAGCGGGCTTTCAGACGGTGATCAGGCTGAGATCAGCAAATTGCTCGACACCTATCAGGCGGCATTCAAGCACTTTGCAACGAAAGCACAGAAGATCAAGGCTGAGCTAACCGCAATTGACGAGACGTATGCGCAGGTCCAGCCGGATTGGTCCGCTCTCTCAGAAGCCGCTTTTCTTGGCAAGCAGGCTGCTGAGGAATCACTTGCAGAGGCTGAAGCCTCATCTCAAACGACTTTCTTTGCCGTTTCTGGAATTTCACTTGTTCTTGCAATTGGCTTTGGCTGGTTGATTGGACGCAGCATCACCGGACCGGTACAGTCTCTTACTGACACGATGCGGACGCTTGCGAGTGGCAACAATGATGTCTCTGTCGACTTCACGGAACGCAAAAGTGAAATCGGGAGTATGGCGCGCGCCGTGGAAGTCTTCCGAACAAATGCGATTCGAACAGCGGACCTTGAAGACGAGCAGAGAAATCTGGCCGAACGTTCTGCTGCTGAAAAGAGCAGCATGATGGAAAACCTCGCGAGCCAGTTTGAAACGTCTGTCGGTGCTATTGTGCAGCGTGTTTCTGATACGGCTGCTAACCTCAATGACAGCGCACAAACGATGGCTCGTGTGTCGGAAAACACCAGTGAACGAGCTGGCAACGCAGCAGCTGCATCAGAACAGACGACCGAGAACGTGTCCGTTGTCGCGTCTGCGACTGAAGAAATGACGGCTTCGATCAGTGAGATCAATCAACAAGTTATTCGTGCATCTGCTGCCTCCAAGAGTGCTGCAGAGGATGTCTCCCAGACAGCATCGCAAATGGAATCACTGGCGAAGATGGCAGATCGTATCGGAGAAGTTGTCTCGATGATTTCTGATATCGCCGAGCAAACCAATTTGCTGGCCTTGAATGCGACGATCGAATCGGCCCGCGCTGGAGAAGCCGGTAGAGGCTTTGCGGTGGTTGCGAGTGAAGTGAAGGCATTGGCAAATGAAACGGCCAAAGCGACCGAGAATATTTCCGATCTTGTGACCGAGATTCAGGCGGAAACCAAGACCGCGGTCGGTTCCATCGGTAAAATCGGGGATGTCATGTCGGATCTGGAGCATTCCTCTTCGGCTATCGCTTCTGCGATGGAAGAGCAGGGCGCGACAACCCAGAGTGTTGCCGAGAATGTAGCACAAGCTGCAAACGGCACCCGTGAGGTTTCAAATAGCATCAAAGTTGTCAAAGGCGCTTCGCAGGAGTCCAGCCAGGCGACCCAAGAAGTACAGACAAGCATCAACGATTTGACGCAGCAGTCGGACCTGCTGCGCGACGAAGTGGATCGTTTTCTGGGCCAAATCAGAGCTGCTTAAACAGTCGGTTGCCCGGTTTCCAGAAGTCGGGCATAGACACCAAGTGTCTTGGAACACATGGTTTCAAGAGAAAAATTTTGACGGACATGGGCAATCGCCCGGTCCGTCATTTTTGTTTTCTGGTCTTGAGATTGTTCCAGAGCTGCACGAATTGCACCTGTCAGTGCACCTGCATCAGCCGGAGGCACACGCCAACCTGTGCGTTCACTGTCCGGAGCATCTGGTGGAGCCAGCACGGTTTCAGGGACGGCACCGAGGTCTGACACTATGATTGGCACGCCCGCAGCCTGCGCTTCAACAGCCGCCCTGCCAAAGGCTTCCGGTTCAGTTGAGGCAACAATGCTCAAGTCGGCCAAAGCCATGGCGGCCGGAACGTCTGCACAATGGCCAACCAGCCGGACCTGATCCTGAAGGTTCCAGTCAGCAATCAAACCTTTCAGTTCTGCAACGTAGCCATCTCGTCCCTGCGCATCACCTGCAAGGATCGCAATCGGATCTGTAATGCCCTCGGCCTTCAGTTTGGCCATGGCCTCGATCACGACTTTCTGGCCTTTCCAGAACGTCAGTCGCGCCATGTTGAGGATGAGTGGCCTGCCTGCTGGAACTCCCCAATTGTCCTTGAGAGCCTGCTGGCGCAACTGGCTGACATTTTCCGGGGCAAGACCATTCAGATCCGAGCCGCGATGGATCACGGTGATCCGGTCATGTGCAAAGCTGTAGCGCTGTCGGATCAGATCGGCGATGTAGTGCGAATTGGCAATGACGGCGTCACTGCGGGCCATCACTGAATTATAGAAGTTCTTGAGGGCGTTCGTTTCGCTGTAACTGCCGTGGTAGGTCGTGACAAATGGTGTTTTGGTCTGCTTCGCCGCCCAGAGCGATGACCATGCTGGCGCCCGGCTGCGGGCATGAATGATGTCGACATTTTGCTCCCGGATAAGAGCAGCCAAACGAATGGCATTTCGCCACATCGTGACCGGGTTCTTGGACTTCACCGGCAGCGTGATGTGCGATGCGCCGATATCTTCCAGCTCATTCACCATCTGGCCGCCCTGACTTGCGACGAGTGCCGTACCGCCGGCCTTGATGATCGCACTGGCGATGTCCACGGTCGTGCGTTCCGCTCCGCCTGAATTCAGATCCGGAATAACTTGCAGAACAGTCGGGGCTGAGGACAGGGATGCCAATCGGAACTCCAGAAGATCTTTAAAATACAGGGCAGGTGTGCCAAAGGACAACAGACTTCGAAACTGTTGGAACGAAAGCCATAATATGGGGACGCAAGAACCGCAATTCATTGAAGTTGGAAAAAACGGAGACAAGCGCCGTATTGCTGTCCTGAAAGATGCCGGATCCGGGCCAAGTCTCATGTGGCTGTCCGGTTTCAAATCCGACATGACCGGCAGCAAAGCTGAAGCTCTTTCCGAGTATGGTCTGGAGCGCGGCCAGGACGTTGTGCGGTTCGATTACTCTGGTCACGGACAATCCAGCGGCGAGTTCGAAGATGCCTGCGTGTCTGACTGGCTTGAGGAAGCTGTCGCCGTTTTTGATCGGTTCTGCGGACAAGAGACAATCCTTGTGGGGTCGTCCATGGGCGGCTGGATCGCCCTGCTTCTGGCGCTGGCGCGAAAAGAAACCAATCGCATCAAAGGTCTTGTCCTGATTGCGCCTGCAGTTGATTTCACCGAAGAGCTGATGTGGAAGCAACGCTTTTCCGATGAAATTCGTGAGGCGATCATGAGCGAAGGGCGCTGGGCGCAGCCGTCTGACTATAGCGATGACCCCTATATAATTACGCGCAATCTGATTGAAGATGGCCGAAAACATTTGCTATTCGGCAAGCCGCTCCATATCGGAGCTCCGGTGACAATCCTGCAAGGTGTGCTGGATCCGGATGTCCCAGTTGCGCATGCACAGCGATTGGTCGACTCCCTTCCGCAAGATGACGTCACCTTTTCACTGGTTCCGGATGGGGATCATCGATTGTCCCGGCCCCAGGACATCGACTTGTTGCTGCGATCGATTGCCGACCTGTCAAAATAGGATTCAGACAGGGATAGTTTCCCGGCCCTGTTTCTGGACACGGTACCAGGACCAGAACAGACGTGCCGCGACAGCGCGGTTTGGAGCCCAGAGGGTTGCGATCTCATCCAGTTCTTTCTGGGATGGCTTGTCTTCCAGCAGAAAAGCATCTTTGACCGCGATTTGCAGTGCCAGGTCTCCGCTCGGGAAAATGTCGGGATGTCCTGCGCAAAACAGCAGGAAGATGTCTGCTGTCCAGCGCCCAATACCATGTATGTCACACAGGCGGGCGTGCGCCTCTTCGGCTGGAACCGTGGCAAGGTGGTTGAGATCCAGTCCGTCCTGACAGGCAACAACGACAGCTCTAAGTGTTTTGATTTTTGGTCGCGACAACCCCGCCCCTGCCAAGTCTTCATCTGAGTACGTCGCCAGGTTCTCATGGGTAAGCGGCGCAACAAGCGCCTGCAGACGGGCGAAAATCGCAGCGGCGCTCGCCGTCGAGACCTGCTGGCCTGTGATGATCTGCGCCAGACCTTCGAAATCGGCTTTTCGTCGACGTAACGGGAGTGGCCCTGCAATCTCGGCTATCGGTGACAAACGTTGATCCTTGGCGAGCAAAGCCTGAAGACCGGTTTCAACGTCATGATCTGTGGCAATCGGCTTCATGAACTTGGTTCAACTCGCGGAAGGTCTTGCGCCAATGCGCGGGAATGGTAGGTACGACAGGGATTACAGATCGCCGCTTCGTCAACTTATCGTCCCGGGTTTTGAATGACCACGCCCGTCTTCCGTTTTGCACCGTCTCCCAATGGGCATTTGCACCTTGGCCACGCCTTGTCGGCGTTACTCAATGCGCGGGCTGCTGTTGCCCTGAAGGGGCGTTTTCTGGTGCGGGTCGAAGACATCGACCAGACCCGCTGCACGCCAGAGCTGGAACGGGAGATGTTTGAAGACCTCGACTGGCTCGGGCTTCCGGTGACTGAACCGGTCCTGCGACAATCAGAAGCCTTCCCGCGATACCGGAATGCTTTGGAAAAATTGCAGGACCTCGGTGTGGTCTATCCGGCCTATCTGACCCGTGCTGAAATCAAACGGTTTGTGACGGAATTTGAGGCTGACGGCAAACTCTGGCCAAGAGATCCAGATGGAGCGCCAATTTATCCTGGGGATGCAGCGGTATTAAGCGAACAGGAACAAAAGGCTCGCGCAAAAAGCGAAGATCCATTCGCTGTCCGGCTCAACATGGCCGTCGCACTGGATCAGGTTGGCCGGGATCTCACCTGGGATGAATACGGGGCTGAGGGCAAAGCGCTCTTTGAGGCACCACGCCAGGTACCTGTTGATGCTGCCGCTTGGGGGGATGTTGTGTTGGCCCGCAAGGATACGCCGACCAGTTATCATCTTTCCGTTGTCGTTGATGATGCCTATCAAGGTATTACTGATGTTCTGCGTGGTCAGGATCTTTATGCGTCGACCAGCGTACACCGGGTCCTGCAGAAATTGCTTGGTCTGCCTGCACCGCGCTATCGTCATCATCGACTGATTATGGATAAGGACGGCCGAAAGCTCTCCAAATCCAGTCAGGACACAAGCATCAGGACGCTTCGTGAGGCTGGTCTGTCCCATGCGAACATGCGCAATCTGATTGGCCTTTGACGGTTAGGTGTTTGAACTCTAACCGAGACCAAACCAGTCAGTCAGGAACCAGATCCAGAGGCTGGTTGTCACGATGGCGCAGAGTGTGGTGATGGTGATCGCGTTTGCAGACATCGCATGGCCGGTCCCATAACGATTTGCGAAAATGTAGGCATTTACGCCCGTCGGGCAGGCGGCTGTTACAGTTGCAACGATGGTCCAAAGCGGTGGTAGATGGAAGACAAAGGCGCTCACCGCAAAAACGATCGCCGGCATGACGAAAATCTTGATGACACCGAGCAAAAGCCCGGGAAGAATATTGCCGCGTACGCCGTATTGAACGAGGCTCATACCCAGGGACATGAGCGCAAGAGGAAGCGCGGTCCCGGCAATCCGGTTCAAGATGTCTTCCCCGAGCGCGGGCAACTCAAGCCCGGTAGCTCTCCAGAAAAATGCAAACACGATCGTCAGAACCAGAGGATTCTTGATCAGGCTTCGCCCGGCACCGCTGGCAAGCTGCAACACGGGTGGGCTGGGCTCGCCGCTGTCGATTGCAGCTGCCTTTTCCATGACGATGGCCATGGCGACGGTCATCGTTGCCAAATGGATTGAGACGATCAGCAGAAGCGGGACCAGTCCTTCGTCTCCATAGACCGCGGAAACCAGCGGTAAACCGACAAGAATGGTGTTTGCGAAAGATGCCGAAATGCCGCCAATTGCTCCGGCGCGAGCGTCGCGACCGAAACAACCACGAATGACCAAGGTTCCCAGTATCCAGACGACGGCCACGCCAATGAAATAGCTTGCCCATAGAGTGATTGGCAGGCCGTCGGACAAATCTGCAGTGGTGAGTGTACGGAATATCAGGACCGGAATTGCGACCGAATAAACGAATTGTCCAAGGGCATCACTGACTCCCTGGCCGAGAATTTTGGCCTTGGCAATCAGATAGCCGATCCCGATCAGCAAAAAGACAGGCGCAACAATCGTGAGCGTTTGAGACAGCATTGAATAGATTGGGCCTTAAGAAGAAGGTCGGTCGGGTTTCGTCAAGCTTTGATGGTGAGGTTGTGCCCGGATAGACAGCAGCCTCGCATCAAGGTAAGCACAGCAGGCATCACAGTGGATCGGTTTTTATCGTTCTGGCAAGCCCAATTGATGCGCAAATCGGGGGGTGTTCATATGAGTGATCAGCAAGAGGACAGTGTAAAGCTTGCCCTTTTGGCTCACGATCTCAGAACGCCTCTTGGTGTCATGCGGTTGACTGGTGAGTTGATTGGCCAAGGGCCCCTGGACGATGCACAGAAAGAACAACTTTCGATTCTGATCCGCTCCATTGATGCTTTGGAGCAAATGACGACTGAGCTTGTTGCTGCTGCCCATCCGACTGCGCAATCGAGCAATGTTCCGACATCAATCGCGTCTGTTGTGAGTGATAGCGCTGATTTGTTTCGGATTTCAGCAGAATGCAAGGGACTGCAATTCACTGTCTTGATCGATGAAAGTATCGAGGGCTCTGCATCACTGCATGGCGCCAGCTTGCGGCGTATCCTCGTGTGTCTGCTGGACAACGCCATCAAGTATACCTCCGCCGGCGAGGTGTCGATTACTGCCACGACTGCGGACAAAAACCGGAATCTCGGCAACAGTGAAACCGCACCAAGTGTCAGCATCATCGTTCAGGATACAGGTCCCGGTATTGATACAGATGAACGGGCCCGATTGTTCCAACCTTTTGTCCGCGGACGTTCTGGCCGGGAGACAGGCCCTGGTACAGGGCTTGGCCTTTGGGGGACAGCGCAGATGGTTCAGCACATGGGCGGGCGTCTGGTCTTGTCCCAACCGGATACCGGCGGCAGTCGGTTTGAAGTCCAGATTCCGGTTGAACAGGGTGACCAACAAGCTGGCGAAGACCCAACCGGTTCAGTTGATGCGTCGACCGGAGAGTTGCCCGAACATGTGCTCATTGTTGATGACAATGACACCAACTGCCGCCTGCTGGCGGCTCTGCTCGAATCTTTTGGCATTTCGTCCGACGTTGCCAGTTCAGGGGAGCAGGCAATCGGTCTTGTTCAAAAAAGTACATATGACGCCGTGCTTCTGGATCTGCACATGCCTGGAATGAGCGGTGTCGATGTCGCTGAATCCTTGAGATCTTGTTACTCATATAGCGAACTGCCGCTGATTGCAGTAACTGCAGCTCTTGAATCCATAACAGATGAGCATTTGAAAGACGCCGGGTTTCAAGACGTTCTGACCAAGCCGCTGTCTCCCACAGCACTTTTTGAAACCCTGGTACAGGTGCAATCAACCAAGATTGCTGGTCAGCAATAGGCCTTCAGGATTTGCCGAGTTGAATTGCCATGTCGAGTGCGTCTTCCAAACGATCATCGCCCCAGAACAACTCTCCGTTCTCAAGGATGAAACTTGGCGCTCCGAAAATGCCAAGTTTTTCTGCTTTGGTCACAGCAGCGCGTAATTCGGCCTTGATCCCGTCCGATTTGGCCTGCTCCAGGATGTCCTTTGCAGGTGCACCAGCTTCCATCAAAATTCCAGCGAGCAGGGCTTCGTCGGAAATGTCTTCGTCTTCGCCAAATTCAGCCATGTAAACAGCCCGCGTGTAATCGCCGATCCAAGCTTCCGACTGTCCAGCCAGAGCAATACGGGCCGCGAGCAGACTGTTTTGCGGGAAAGGCTCGGGTCTTGTCAGGGGCAGGCCATATCGCTCGCAGTGGCGCTCAATGTCCCGCCACATGTAGTTGAATTTCGACGGGTGCATGTTGAACGGCGAGGTGTCCCAACCCTGTTTCTTGAAAAAAGGACCGAGTAGAAATGGGCGCCAGCTGATCGACACTTCATAGTCCTTGGCAAGCGTTTCAATTCGCATTGCAGCCAGATAGCTGTAGGTCGAGGCAAATTCGAACCAGAATTCCAGAACAGGTTGTTTTGATTGTCGTAACTGGACAACATTGGAGCCGGAATTTTGAGTGGATGATCGTGTCATGACGTGTGCTGCAATGTTCTGCGGCGCTGTTCGGGAGAACAGAGCAAAGGAAAGGATTGGATCGGTTATCTGGATGCGCTAAAGAGCGGCTATGAGAGATTTACGTATGTACGATCATACTGTGAAGACAGCCGCGAGCAAAGCTGCTGACTGGTGCCGGGAACGGCCCTTCGTCGCGACTGTGCTTTACGTGGCGTTTGTGTCCCTGTTCTTCCTGTTTTTTCCGCGCGTCGATATTTGGGTGAGTGGCCTGTTTTATTCCGAAACCAACGGGTTTTGGGCTCAGCACAATCCGGTTCTCCAAAAGGTGAGGCATCTCGGCCCGTATCTGGTCCGGGCTATAGCCGTATGCAGCGTCGCCGTACTGGTATTGAAGCTGGTGTTGCCGGGACGCGCACCTGTTGTGCCGCTTCGCCAGCCCTTGTTTCTGGTCTCAACGCTAATCCTCGGACCCGGCATTCTGGTCAATGCCATCTTCAAGAACAATTGGGGGCGACCACGGCCGCGCTCTGTTGAAGAATTCGGCGGCGACTTGCCGTTTCAGCCGGTCTGGAAAATTACCGAATATTGCGACCGTAATTGCTCCTTTGTGTCCGGTGAAGCTTCCGCCAGTATCTGGCTTGTTTCAATTGCATTTCTGGTTCCGGCCAGCTGGCGCAAGGCGGTCTTGTCTTTTGTCCTGCCACTTTGTTTGATCTTGTCCACGAACCGTGTGGCATTTGGTGGGCACTTTCTCTCTGACACTCTGATTTCCTGGGGTGTCACCCTGTTGGTCGTGCTCAGCATTTATTGGCTGCTCTACCAGAAACAACCGCCTTTGGTGACCGATCAGAAGCTCGATGAGTGGTTCACGGTCAACGGTCGTCGCCTGCACCGCAAAATCAGGCGTCAGATCTGGCAGTTGCGCAACACGCTGACCGAATTGTCCGACAAATGGAAACCCTAGCTCCTGATCAAGTGATCATTTCGGCTGGAGGTTGTGAGCCAAAATCTGATCCAGCAGAGTCTCCCCGCCTGACTTGACCATTTGATAGACTTCTTCAAAACCATCTTCGCCGCCATAATACGGATCAGGCACATCTGTTGGCGGTTGGTTCAGGAAAAGCCGCAGAGCACCTTTTTGGGAGCCTACGCGAGCGGTTAGTGTCGACAGGTTGCTGTGGTCCATTGCCAGAATGAAATCGAATGTATCGAAATCAACAGTCGTGATCTGCCGCGCTTGTTGTCCGGAAATGTCGATGTCGTATCTGGCGGCGATGCCTATGGAGCGTGGGTCCGGCGGATCTCCCTCATGCCAGCCGCCAGTCCCGGCTGAATCGATCAAAAAACGGTCTGACAACCCGGCATTTTGAACTTGGGACCGGAAAACACCTTCGGCAAGTGGAGAGCGGCAGATATTGCCAAGGCAAACAAACAGAACTGAGGTCATGTGGCAGTGAAATCTTGAAGCAGCAAATCTGTCAAGTTCAGGTCTCAAGAAGACCGGACAGTTTTCACATCAAGAATTTGGGCTTGTCATTCCCCTCAGAACCATCCTTTGTTTGTTGGAGTGTTTGGAGATATCTGCTTGATCAGGCGTTTGAATCCCTCCCGGCTTGTGACCGGACTACGCAGTATGACGGTGCCAAACTGGCTCCACAGACTTGCCGTGGCCGGGATTCAGTCGGACGATCCCCATGTCCGACGCCGTCAGATGGTCGTCAATGTCTCCGCCCTTGTCGGCATTCTCGATAATGTATTTCACACGATTCAAAACCTGACCTATGCTTTCGAGGAATTGATGCCCCTGAGCATCTATGGCCTGGTGATGATCGGATTATTCCTTTTGGTGCCCCGCATGCATCGCCTGGGCGTGAATACGGCGGCTATATTTTTCATTCTGGTTATTGCGGCAGGAAACACATTTGTTGTCTGGACCTTGGGGTTGGCGAGTGGGACGCAGGGTTATTTTGCTCTTGGTGGTGCAGCATTTATCTTTTTCGGTGTAGCTCACTGGCGGATTTTTGCTGTCTGTTTTCTTCTCGCGCTGGGTTTGTTGGTCGGTGCCTACATGTTTGCGCCTGATATGGGACCGGTTCTTCAGGGTGATATCGAGTTCCGCAAACAATTGTCGGCTCAGGTCATGGTCAATATTCTGATCATCTCGAGCGTTCTGATTGTTTATGCCCTGACGGCCCTGCACAGGGCAGAAGCAGCGCTTGCGGTCGAACATGCACGCTCTGAAAATCTTCTTGAAACAATCATGCCAAGATCGATTGCAGATCGTTTGAAGGGCGCACCGGACAAACGAATTGCGGATCGACATGAAGCGGTTACGGTCCTGTTCGCGGACCTTGTCGGGTTTACACCGGCCGCGCGGACCTTGTCTCCGGACGAAGTCGTTGGGTATCTGGATGGTTTGTTCAGAGAGTTTGACCGTCTGGTAGAGCAGGCGAGCGCTGAAAAAATCAAGACAATCGGCGACGCTTACATGGTTGTCGGCGGGCTTAACGGACATCCGGAAGGGGCCGCCGTCGCTGTTGGAAACCTGGCGCTCGCGATGATGGATGCGATCCGGAAATGCGCACCGCTCAACGGTGTGACACTCGATTTACGGATCGGCATCCATTCCGGGCCGGCAATCGCAGGCGTCATAGGTACTCGCCGTTTTTCTTATGATGTTTGGGGCGATGCTGTAAATATCGCCAGCCGAATGGAATCTCATTCTGTTGCCGGACAAATCCAGGTAACTCAGGCTTTTTGTGAATTGGCCGGCGATGCGTTTGCATTTGAAGACCGGGGAAGCATCGAAGTGAAAGGTGTAGGGTCCATGAGAACAGCATTTTTGGCAGGAGGACAAAATGGTCGAGCGCTTGAAACCTGAAGACCGAGCAGCGGGATTGCAGGAACTTTCCGAATGGAGCCTTGTCGACGGTCGGGACGCGATTTCGAAATCCTTCAAGTTCAAGGATTTCATTCAGGCTTTTGGTTTCATGACCCAAGTCGCGTTGATCGCGGAGAAAATGAACCACCACCCTGAATGGTTCAATGTTTACCGGAGCGTCGATATCACGCTGTCGACACATGATGTCGGCGGACTCAGCGAGCTGGATCTGAAGCTTGCACGGACAATTGACACCGTTGCAGCCCGGATCAGCTAGTCAAACGGTTTGATCCCTAGTCTGCTTTTTTCAAATGGAACCTGTGACCGGTATCCGTCCGTTCGGTTTCTAACAACGTGTGGCCGTGTTCCTGGCAAAAGTGGGGAATATCAATTTCGGCCATCGGATCCGTGGTCAAAACGATCAATTCGGCGCCGGATGCCAGTTGCGACATTGCCTTTCGTGTTTTCAGGACCGGCAAGGGGCATTTCAGTCCGATAAGGTCGAGGGTTGTTTCGCTCAAGAGGATGTTCCGGATTTAAAGTGGCGTTTGAACACCGGTATATATTGTTGATGCGCGATTTGAAAACTGCACAAAGCAGAGCTATTTGGTTGACCTCAGGAACGAGCGTCCACTGCGAAATAGAAGGCCATGATTTCGCATCTGATCATCCTGAGGTATAGCTCTGTGCGAACACTTGCCTGATGCTCCGTTTGAGAATGGATTCTCCACCATGTCTAACACCATTGTGTCTCCAATCGATGTTCTGGACTTCTGGTGGCAGGCTGGGGCGGCCAAGTGGTTTGCACAAGATGATGTTTTTGATGCGCAATGCAGGGACGCTTTTCTGCCAACCATAAAGGCAGCACAGGCTGGCATGCTCGACGGATGGGCTGAAACAGCTGATGGGGCCTTTGCGCTCATTCTGGTGCTTGACCAGTTCACACGGAATGTTTTTCGCGGACAGCCGGAAGCCTTCAAGGCGGATGCAAAAGCGGTTGCGATTGCGGAAGAGGCCCTAAATCGCGGATTTGACCGTGCGTTTCCCAAGGAAGTGCGGGTCTTTTTCTATCTTCCTTTCGAGCATGCAGAAAACATTGCTTATCAGGAAAAGAGCGTCGATTTGTGCCGGGCGCTCGGCGACATGCAGTTCTATCATTATGCACTGATCCATATGGATGTTATCCGCCGCTTCGGACGGTTTCCTCATCGCAATGCTGTTCTTGGCAGAGAGACAACAACAGCAGAACAAGCTTTCCTGGATGCTGGCGGGTTTTCTGCCTGAGAATTTGTGCATGTAATTGAATTGCCATTTTTTTGTGCGGTGATTTCCGTCATTGCAGTTTTGCTTATTTTTTAATCATTATTGTGCGCTGCGGTGAAAAACTGAGCAAGAATTCTGCCCTTTCTTCAGTCAATTTAAACGCCTGAAGCTCTCCTTTGGTTCGCCTTATGGGCAAATTAAACCCAGAATTCTGCGGTTTTCGACTCGAAATCTCAGAGTTGGCACGATCCTTGAAAAGAAAGGGTCGACGCTGGATCGCTCGTCGCATTGTGACGGCTAAATGACTCGAGACCCTTCCAGAGGGGGAACTCCGGGCACAGAGCGAAACGGCAAAAGAGCTTCTTCAAAGGGAAGAGGCGGACATGGGGATTGGAACGAGCAATGAAAATCGTGATGGCCATTATCAAGCCGTTCAAGCTCGACGAAGTGCGCGATGCCTTGACTGGCGTCGGCATTCAGGGGCTGACGGTGACTGAAGTTAAGGGCTATGGCCGCCAAAAGGGCCACACCGAAATCTACCGTGGCGCGGAATACGCAGTCAGTTTCCTGCCGAAACTGAAAATCGAAGTCGCGGTTGATAGCGGATCTGTCGACAAGGTTGTCGAAGTGATTTCAGGAGCAGCGAAAACAGGTCAGATCGGCGACGGAAAAATCTTCGTCTACACGATCGATCAGGCCGTTCGCATCCGGACCGGCGAAACCGACGCCGAAGCTCTTTGATTTAGTTAAGGAAAAGTATCATGAAAAATCTTGTCGCAAAGGGCGCGACGTCGCTGGCTCTGTTGAGCCTGACCGCCCTGCCGGTTCTGGCTCAGGACACACAGGCTGTTCCTGCGGTGTCTCCGGAAGTCGCGTATATTCTGAACACCTTGTTGTTCCTGATCGGTGGTTTCCTGGTCATGTGGATGGCGGCTGGTTTCGCCATGCTGGAAGCAGGTCTGGTTCGTTCCAAAAACGTATCCATGCAGTGCCTTAAGAACATCTCCTTGTATTCCATCGCGGGCCTGATGTTCTGGATTACCGGTTACAACCTGATGTACACCGGGGTTGACGGTGGGTTCATGGGTTCCTTTGGACCCTACTCATTCGATGCTGTTGGTGGCGATGCTCTCGACACTGGTTACTCCACAGCTTCCGACTGGTTCTTCCAGATGGTGTTCTGTGCAACCACTGCATCTATCGTTTCTGGCACGCTGGCTGAACGCATCAAACTGTGGCCATTCCTGATCTTCACGGTTGCCTTGACCGGCTTCATCTATCCGATTGCGGGGTCTTGGCAGTGGGGTGCTGGTTGGCTTTCCGAAATGGGCTTCTCAGATTTTGCTGGTTCCACGCTTGTTCATTCAGTCGGCGGTTGGGCTGCTTTGACTGGTGCGATCATTCTCGGAGCTCGTAAAGGCAAATACGGGGCAAATGGTGCGGTTCATCCGTTCCCGGGTTCATCCATGCCGCTCGCGACACTCGGCACGTTCATTCTGTGGCTCGGCTGGTTCGGCTTTAACGGCGCGTCTCAGCTCGCAATGGGCACGATCAGTGATGTCACCGACGTCTCCCGCATCTTTGCAAACACCAACATGGCCGCTGCTGCCGGCGTTGTTGTCGCGGTCCTGCTGACACAGACCCTTTACAAAAAGGTCGATGTCACGATGGCGCTGAACGGTGCGCTTGCCGGTCTGGTCGCTATTACCGCTGAACCTCTTGCTCCAAGCGTCATTCAGGCAGTCATCATCGGTGGTGTTGGCGGTGCAATCGTGGTCTTCGCGGTTCCGATGCTCGACAAGCTGAAAATTGATGATGTTGTTGGTGCCATTCCGGTTCACCTGATCGCCGGTATCTGGGGCACGCTCATTGTGCCGCTGTCCAACGGCGACGCTTCCTGGGGCACTCAGCTCGTCGGTGTCGTAGCCTACGGTGCATTCACGGTCATCGCTTCCGGTATCGTCTGGATGGTTCTGAAAGTAGCCATGGGTATCCGGGTCTCTGAAGAGGAAGAAGCACTTGGTCTCGACAAGGTCGAAGTCGGTGTCGAAGCCTACCCGGAATTTGGAACCGGTTCCCAGCGCATGTAAGCCATGTGCTGACCGATAATATCTCCCAGCGGTCTAGATAGCTCTAACCGCAAACTTTGAAAGCCCGGGGAAACCCGGGCTTCTTTTTTGCGTGAAAGTCGGCGGAAATTTGACTTTGTCTAAAAAATAGGCAATTGCTGGAAAAATAGCCGAGCCAACCAAGGGGCTCAATTTGAAAAATCATTGAAATGTTCAGTAAACTGGCAGAAAGCAGCGCTATTTTTGATCTATTGCCTGTTTGGCACTCATTTTGAATACATCTGATCCCCAGAAGCATAATCAAGAGGCTAATTGCCTAATTGGGGGTCATTTATGGATACGCCATCAGTCGGCGGAGACGTTTTTTTCGTCCTCGTCGGAGCCATTCTCGTCTTTGCCATGCATGGCGGATTTGCATTTCTTGAAGTTGGAACCGTTCGTCAGAAAAACCAGGTCAACGCTCTGGTGAAAATCCTGGTCGACTTTGCCATCTCGACCGTTGTCTATTTCTTTGTTGGTTACACATTCGCTTACGGAACCAGCTTCCTGGTAGATGCAGCAACGTTGTCCGGCGGCGGTGAAGGTTTTGAACTTCAAGGCCTGACGCTGGTCAAATTCTTCTTCCTGACGACATTTGCTGCAGCGATCCCGGCGATCATTTCCGGCGGCATTGCAGAGCGCATGAAGTTCCTGCCGCAATGTCTTGCAACTGTCGCTCTCGTCGGTATCGCTTACCCGCTATTCGAAGGCATAATCTGGAATGGCAATTTCGGCTTTCAAGGCTGGCTGGAAGCTACCTTTGGTGCAAGCTTCCATGATTTTGCCGGATCCGTTGTTGTTCATGCTGTCGGTGGCTGGATCGCGCTTGCCGCTGTTCTACTTCTTGGCGCTCGCATGGGGCGGTACGACAGCAAGGGCCGTCCTGTCGGTATTCCGCCGTCGTCTCTGCCGTGGCTTGCCATGGGCTCGTGGATGCTCTGCGTTGGCTGGTTCGGTTTCAACGTCATGACAGCCGCTTCGCTGGACGCAGCCTCCGGCCTAGTAGCGATCAATTCCCTGATGGCGATGGTTGGTGGCATTCTGACTGCCTTGATCGTCGGAAAGAATGATCCGGGTTTCGTTCACAACGGTGCATTGGCAGGTCTGGTCGCGGTGTGTGCCGGGTCGGACATTATGCATCCGGTTGGCAGTCTGGTCGTGGGCGGCGTTGCTGGTATTATCTTCGTCGTCGGGTTCGAATTCTGTCAGAACAAACTGAAGATAGATGATGTTCTTGGTGTGTGGCCACTGCATGGCATTTGTGGTGCCTGGGGCGGGATCGCCGCCGGTATCTTCGGAATGGAGGCTCTTGGGGGCCTTGGCGGTGTCTCGCTGATGTCTCAGATCATCGGCACCGTAGTCGGTGCTGGTTATGCATTTGCCGTCGGACTCGTTGTCTACGGTGCTCTGAAAGCGGTCACCGGATTGCGGATGTCACCGGAAGACGAACATCGGGGTGCCGATCTGTCGATCCATCGCATCAGCGCCAATCCGGAAAGCGATCTCATTCGCTGATCGGACGATCCAGAGCAATAAAGGCCGCCAGTTTTGGCGGCCTTTTTGTTTAAGGAGCCGATAGACTCAGTTTCTGGCGAACAATAACTCGGAAATATTGTTATGGCTGTCGACCACCTTGTGCGCGCCGGCAGCCTGAAGCTGCGCTGCGTGGCCATTGTGGCTGTGGCCTCCGCCGACAAATCCCCAGACAGTCATGCCAGCAGAAAGACCGGCTTTAACACCATTGTCGCTGTCTTCGATCACGAGACAGCAGGCTGGATCAACGCTTAACTTTTGTGCTGCAAACAGGAACAGGTCCGGTGCCGGTTTGCCATTCTCGACCTGCTCGCCGGAATATATGTGTGGCTTGAAGAAATCATATAGCCCGGTGTGTTGAAGCTTGTGGTTCAGACGATTCAATCGCGAGGACGAAGCAACAGCCCGGGGTCCACTGTGCGCATTCAGGAGTTGCTTGATACCGGAAATTTCCAGCAGTTCCCTGTCGATCCGTTCCATGGTTGCGGCATCCAGCTCCGGACCGAAGTTTTCCGGAAGCGGGCCTTTTCCCAATGCCCGGTGGTCGGCGTCCAAAGTTGCGAAAAAATCAACTCCGGCCAGGCCCTGAAACCGGGTCATGTATTCATCGAGACTGTAGTTCAGTCCGATCCGGGCCAGATAATCGCGCTCGACTTCGACGTATATTTTCTCTGAATCGACCAGAACACCGTCGCAGTCAAACAGGATCGCTTCAAATGCCATACTTTCAATTTCTCTCAATGTGAGCCATCAAACAGTCCCTTAACAACTTGTCTTTGAAACAAGATGACAAGCAGGGCCGGCGGCAGGATTGCGATGATTGCCAGCATCAGGCCGGGCAGGCTGGCGCGGCCAAAAAACTGCATCCCTCTGACAACGGTATAGGTCGCCTCATCGGATGTGACCATGACGGGCCACAGATACTGGTTCCAACCGGTCACAAACAGAACGAGAAACAGCGCCGCCGCTGTCGGTATCGAAAGCGGCAGCAATATATCCCGGAAGAATTTCAAGGGGCCAGCGCCGTCCAAACGCGCCGACTCCATAAGTGTGTCCGGCACTGTCATCAGGAACTGCCGAAAAAACAGTGTGCCGAGGCCGGAAGCGACAAGCGGCAAGATGAGACCGCTGCGGGTGTTGACGAGACCAAGATCTGCAGCGACGTCAAATGTTGCCAGAAATCGGGATTCAAGTGGCAGCATCAATGTCAGTAACAACAGCCAGAACAGTCCGGTGGCAAACGGAAGACGGAAATAGAGCAGTGCATAGGCCGCAAGAAGGGAAACGATGACTTTTAGGGCTGCAAAACCTGCGCCGAGAGCAAACGAATTCCAGAGCATGGCCAACACTGTAACATCGCCAGAAAACCCTGAGCTTGTTGTCAGAAAGGTTCCGTAATTCTCTATAACGCTGCTGCCAAGGTCGAGCCGCGGCATCATGCTGGCTCCGGCACCATGGGTTGTTGCGGCAAACAGGGCGTAGACCGGGGCGCACATCAGCAGCGCACCACTAATCAGAATGATGTGGTCAGTAATCTGCGTACCTAACCGACGCCATGGAGGCATATACGGGGCTTCCTGTCTGGTTGCGGGTCTAGCACCCGAATCGTCTCAAAGGACTACAATACCGGAATGCTTTGCCTTGTGTTCCGGTTCGACGTGAATGGTGATGCGCGCGCCTTCAACATCCTCACGGATGGCTTCCTCGATCCGGTCGCAAATGTCGTGCGCCGCTTCGACAGCCATGGAACCTGGCACCACCAGATGAAAATCAATAAATGTTGTCTGACCAGCAATCCTGGTGCGCAGGTCGTGTGCTTCAAGAGCACCTTCACCCTGTTCCGCGATCTGCAGTCTGATTTTTTTCAAAACATCCGATGAGGCCGCTTCATCCATCAAGCCGCCAACAGATTCCTTCACGAGTTCCCACCCAGACCAGAGGACAGCAAATCCGACGATAACGGCAAGGACCGGGTCGAGAACAGTCCATCCCGTCAGAAGGACAAGGATAACACCGACCAAAACGCCCAGCGAGCTGACCACATCGGTCATCAGATGTTTGCCGTCGGCAACAAGGGCAGGTGACCGGGTCTGGCCGCCGAAGCGCATCAGGTATCTGGCCCAAAACCCGTTGATGGCTGCTGCAGCCACATTCATCCCGATCCCGGCTGGTGAGAATTCCGGGCTGTCACCTTGTAAAAAACCAATCCATGCTGCCCGGAATATCGAAATCGCTGCCAGAACGATCATTACACCAACAAGAACAGCAGCAAAATACTCGGCCTTGTCGTGACCATAGGGGTGTTTGCTGTCCGCCGGCTTGGCTGCAAACCAGACAGCTGCTGCTGTTGCAATCGAGGACGCAATGTTGACGGTCGATTCCAGAGCGTCTGAATAAAGAGCGATGGAGCCGGTCAGCCAATAGGCCCCGAATTTCAGCACCAGAACCACAATGCCGATGGCAATACTGGCAAAGGCGATTTTGAGCCGGAGACCGAGGGCCATTCATTCTTTCCCAAAAAGGATCAAGCTTTTGATACAGGATCGCTCAAGGGGTATCATTTTTTGAAATTCAGGCAACCGGGCGCCGCGAGTTTTGCAGAAGCTATCGGTTGGGGATCAGCTCAGGAGCCTTTTTTCCAGTCCAAAACAGCCGCGCCGATGATTCGTCCTGGCCCATCACGGTCTTCAACCTGAATGAAAATCGCACATCTTGCATTGCCATCCAGCATTAATTTCGATTTCGGCATTCGGAAGGTTTCCGAACCGCCTTCCCAGACGCCCATGGGTTGAAGATTGCGCACGACATTGACATAAGTGATCTCGCGTCCGGCGTTTTCACCGCGTCCGATATCAATGTTGGTTTTCTCATCCAGTCGCAGGAAGTAAACCGTTGCCATCGTGGCTCCAGCTGGCAGATCGCCACTGACATTCGCCTGAACAACCATGTCCGAAATGTTCAGATCGACAGTTGTTGTGAAGGGACTTGTCCGCGTTAAAGCCGCGCGGACTTCGGTCTCACGGCTGCCAACAACATGTTCCTCGCCGTTGATCACCATTTGAGGAGTGTAGACCGAGCGATCACCGCGTCTTGCAGCATAGGCCCGCTGGCGCTGCGAATGCACCGGGCTGGCAAGCGTATCTTTCCAGCCAAGGTAGTCCCAGTAATCGACCGGCATCAAGACAGTGAGGACATCATCTTCTTCCTTGACCAGGCGCTCGGCCAACTGGTCAGCTGGCGGGCAGGAGGAACATCCCTGACTGGTGAAAAGTTCAACGACTTTTTTCGGTCCCGCAGCGGATGCGGTGCCTGGAAGAGCAATGGCGGCTATTCCGACAAGAACAATAAATCCCGTTCGGAAAGCCTGGATAGCTTTCCGCAGGCGATAATTCACCATTGGCTCGTTTCCCATGTGTTGATAGCCCCGAAAGTAGTTGGACTGATCATAAAGTGCGAGTCACGTGCCAGTGATTTTGGCTGCTTTTCGGCGTTTTCCCGGGAATGTGATGAAAGTCAGGTCTGCCGTGAAGTCAACCTTCAGCAATGATCTTGTTCAGTTCCGGTAAAAATTTGTCTTTGTAACTTTTGGGATCAAGCGGTCCAATAAACTTGTATCGAATGGTGCCTGTCCGGTCGATGACGAAGGTTTCCGGAACACCGTAAACCCCCCAATCGATCCCGGCACGGCCTGAATTGTCAGCACCGATGCGCACATAAGGATTGCCGAGGTCTTTCAGAAACCGGCGGGCGTTGTCCGGTTTGTCCTTGTAGTTGATGCCGATCATCTGGAAGCCGTCGAGTTTGGCCATATCTTCCAGAAGCGGATGTTCCTGACGGCAAGGGCCACACCAGGAGGCGAAAATATTGACGACGGACACATGCCCGATCAGATCCTCACGCGCGAAACCGGGTACCGATGAGCCGAGTTGTTCAATACCCGCGACAGGCGGAAGATCGAATTCCGGTGCTGGTTTGTTGATCAGGGCTGACGGGATCTTGCTTGGGTCATTACCGAGGGTCAGCTGAAACAGGAACAGGGCGGCCAAAGCGCCAAAAATGATCAATGGCAGCAGGACAAGCAACGGAAAGCCGCGTTTCGGCTGGTCTTGCCCGGAGTCGTTTTCTGAAGTTGTCATGGAAAGGTCAGCTCCGGTTTTCAGGGCGTGCCCTGGCAATTCCCTGCTCAGCGAGTTCATTCAGAGCTTTTTCCTGCGCAGCCTTGTCGATCCTGACCCACACGATGAGGGACAGGACTGTGAGAGCGCACAATCCGTAGGACGCGAGAATGAAGCCAGCGTGTGGTCCGAGATCCATAGCCATTACTCCGCTGGTTGGGCCGCACCGGCCGGGCCGGGGGTCGACGTACTGGCAGCGCGCATCCGCAAGGCCCTGACACGGCGACGCATGATTTCATTGCGCATGGCCATCAGGTGGATGACGAAAAACAGGAATGAGAAGGCGATGGCCATGACCAGAAGCGGCCACAGAATATCCGGGTGGATCGTCGGGCCATCCATACGCACAACACTGGCAGGCTGATGCAATGTGTTCCACCAGTCTACCGAGAATTTAATCACAGGCAGGTTCAATGCGCCCACGAGCGTCAGAACGGCGGCGGCCTTGCCGGCCTTGATTGGGTCGTCCATCGTCCGCCAAAGCGTCATCAGACCGAGATACATGATCAGCAACACCAGAACCGATGTCAGGCGCGCATCCCAGACCCAGTAGGTGCCCCACATGGGTTTGCCCCACAGCGAGCCGGTGACCAGGGCCATAAAGGTAAAAGCCGCGCCAATCGGGGCTGCGCTTTTGGCCGAGACATCCGCCAATGGATGTTTCCAGACCAGCGTGCCGATCGAGGACATTGCCATGATGGAATAACACATCATGCAAAGCCAGGCCGCCGGGACATGGATGTACATGATCCGGACCGTATCGCCTTGCTGATAGTCTTCAGGAGCCGTGAAAAAGGCCATATAGAGCCCGGCAGCGAAAAAGAGGACGCACAAGCCGATGAGCCAGGGCAGGACTATCTGCACCAGTCTCAAAAACCGCGTCGGATTTGCATAATCCCAGAGTGACATGGAACCGTTCTAATCTAGAGCTTTGCCTGCATCAATGCACAAGCGTGTCAAAAGATGCATTGCGTTTGGTCAAGTAAGGTCAGTCGGAGGCAAACCTGAGGGCAGTGGCAGATGCAATTGGGCCGATCACGGCAGCAATCAGCGACAGAGCACACAGGATCAGGAACGGTGTCAGAAACGGCACCGGATCATGGATCGCGGCATCTGCAGAGCTGACTCCGAAGATCAGGACCGGTATAGCTAGCGGTACAACCAGAACGGCCAGCAGCAATCCACCGCGTCTCATGGATACTGTCAGCGAGGCCCCAATGGCGCCGATAAGGGTCAGGGCAGGAGTGCCAACCAAAAGCGTTGCGGTGACAGCCGCCATGGAAACCGGATCCAGATTAAGGAAAATGCCCAGCAGCGGCGCAGCGACAACAAGTGGCAGCCCGGTTGCGGTCCAGTGAGCTGCGCATTTGATCAGGACGACAAGTTCCAGCGGACGCCCGGCCATCAGCATCAGATCCAGCGTGCCATCGTCACTGTCTGCCTGAAACAGCCGGTCCAGTCCCAGCAGGGTCGCCAGCAAGGCTCCAATCCAGAGGATCGCTGGTCCGATGCGGGCCAGCAGATTGAGATCCGGGCCAACGCCAAAGGGTATCACCGTGACAACAGCCAGGAAAAAGAGCACGCCGACAAGTGCACTGCCGCCAACACGGACGGACAGGCGCAAATCGCGTTGAAACAAAGCCATGGCCCACCCGGTCATATCAGCTCCTCGTCCAGCATCTTTTCATTCTGCTCGGCGGCTTCCAGATGAAGGACCTGTATTTTGTCCAGCGCCAGTTCGGTATGGGTCGCTGTCACGATCATACCGCCAGCCGCCAGGTGGTCATTCATCAGGCCGAGAAGTTGTTTTTCAGACGCTTTGTCGAGGGCAGACGTCGGTTCGTCCATCAACCAGATTGGCCGTGGTGTAATCAGCAACCGGGATAGGGACAATCGTCGTTTTTGGCCAGCTGACAGATAAGCTGCAGGTAGGTGTGCCGTGTGGCCGATACCCAGTGTCTCCAGCGCCTGAAAGGGCGTTATCGCACCCCCTGAAAAACCGGTTCCGGATGCGGGCGAAGAAAAACACTGCCAGAAGTGCAGGTTTTCAAGAGCTGTCAGCGCTGGTTTGATGGCATCCTGGTGTCCGAAATAATGCGCATGCTCATGTGCCGGATTCTCCGCATCGCCGCTTTCAAAGCGGATTTGACCCTTTGCCAGGGCAACAAGTCCGGCCAGCGTGCGCAATAAAGAGGATTTGCCGATGCCATTGGCACCGGTCACCACCAGCGCAATACCGCTTTCCAGCTTGAAAGAGAGATCCTGAAACACCCGGCGGCCGCCGCGATCAATTGTCAGGTTTTCTGCAATGAGGGTCAGGAAATGTCTCCGGCGTTTGAATAAACTTTTGCCTGCTTTGTTAGAGGGGATATCCCGATTAAAGCAAGGCTTGATGCAATAAGATACAGGCCAGTTCTTTTCCTTGATGCACCTCAAGAATTCCCGAACCGCCAAAGGAGCCATCTTCGATCAACAATTCAGGACTCAGGGAAAGCATCGAACTGTGGCGTTTATTGAGAAAGATTTTTGTTCCCTGGGCAGTAAAACTGAAAACGGGCAGCTAATCGATAGCTGCCCGTGATCATAATGATGGATGTCCGAATACCAGCTCCTAGAAGTGAGCTGAGCGGGTCGTACCCGGCTTCGCGATTGGCGGAGCGAACTTGGTGAGGTTGATGCCTTCAACAGCTGCCTTGTATTCGTCCAGCTCCGGTGTCCGGCCTAGAATGGCTGACAGGACAACAACCGGGGTGGAAGCCAGCAGGGATTCACCCTTTTTGGTCTCGGAATCTGCCACCACGCGGCCCTGGAAGAGGCGGGTTGAAGTTGCAAGAACCGTGTCGCCCTTCGCAGCCTTTTCCTGGTTGCCCATGCAAAGGTTGCAGCCCGGGCGCTCCAGGTAGAGGATGTTTTCATACTCGGTGCGGGCTGCCGTCTTCGGCGCATTATCGTCGAATTCAAAGCCGGAGTACTTCTCCAGAACTTCCCAGTCGCCTTCTTCCTTCAACTCGTCGATGATGTTGTAGGTTGGGGCCGCGACAACGAGCGGGGCCTTGAATTCGACCTTGCCTTGCGCTTTTTCAATGTTCTTCAACATCTGGGCAACGATCTTCATGTCACCCTTGTGCACCATACAGGAGCCGACAAAGCCGAGATCGACCTTCTTTTCGCCATTATAGAAAGAAACCGGGCGAATGGTGTCGTGGGTGTAGCGTTTGGAAACGTCAGCGTTGTTGACGTCCGGGTCTGCGATCATCGGCTCAACGATCTCGTCCAGATCAACGACAACTTCAGCGAAGTACTTGGCGTTGTCATCTGGGGTCAGAGCCGGCTTGTCGCCGGATTTGATCTCGGCAATCCGCTTGTCCGCCTTGTCGATAAGGCCCTGTAGGACCTTTTTGTCGTTGTCCATACCATTGTAGATCATACCCTGGATGCGGCCCTTGGCCAGTTCCAAAGAGCCGATCAACGTGTCATCGTTGGAGATACAGATGGAAGCCTTTGCCTTCATCTCGGCAGTCCAGTCGGTGAAAGTGAAGGCCTGGTCGGCCAGCAGCGTTCCGATGTGAACCTCAATGATGCGGCCCTGGAAGACGTTGTCGCCGTGCTGCGCGAGCATCTGTGCCTGTGTGGCATGCACGACATCGCGGAAGTCCATCCAGTCAGCCATCTTGCCCTTGAAGGTCACCTTGACCGATTCAGGGATCGGCATGGTCGCTTCACCTGTTGCCAGTGCGAGCGCCACGGTGCCTGAATCCGCGCCGAAGGCAACGCCTTTGGACATGCGGGTGTGGCTGTCGCCGCCGATGGTAACATCCCAGTCGTCCACGGTGAGGTCATTGAGAACCTTGTGGATCACGTCCGTCATCGGGTGGTAGACCTCTTTCGGGTCACGACCGGTGATCAAGCCGAACTTGTGCATGAATTTCATGAGACGCGGAGTGTTGGCCTGCGCCTTCAGGTCCCAGACAGACGCCGTGTGACAGCCGGACTGGTAAGCGCCGTCAACGGTCGGAGAAATGACGGTGGCCGCCATCGATTCCAGTTCCTGGGACGTCATCAGACCGGTGGTGTCCTGAGACCCAACGATGTTGACCTTCACGCGGACATCGGAGCCTGCATGCAGGACCTTGCCCGGTGTCGTGCCGACCGCGTTCTTGTTGAAGATCTTCTCAACAGCTGTCAAACCCTGACCTTCGTGAGAGATTTCCTTTGACGGTGCAAAGACCTGCGGCTTGTCAACGCCGAGTGTCTCAGCGGCAAGTGTCTGCAGCTTCTTGCCGAAGACAACAGCATAGGAACCGCCAGCCTTCATGAACTCGACTTTTTGCGGGGTGAAGGACGAAGACATGTCAACAAGCTCTTCGTCGCCAGCTTCGTTGTACAGTTTTTTATTCTTGGTGTTGATGGTCAGGACGGTTCCGGTTTCGACAGAGTATTTCTGCTCCAGAACCGGGTTGCCATCGTTGTTCATGATCGGATTGCCGTCAGCATCCAGTTTCTTGACCCAGTTTTTCAGGTCGATGCCGATACCGCCGGTTACCCCGACTGTGGTTAGGAAGATTGGAGAAATACCATTTGTGCCAGCAACAACGGGTGCAATGTTCACAAACGGAACATACGGGCTGGCCTGTTTGCCAGTCCAAAGCGCAACGTTGTTGACGCCGGACATGCGGGACGAGCCAACACCCATTGTGCCTTTTTCGGCGATCAGCATGACACGTTTGTCCGGGTGCTGAATTTTCAGCGCCTCGATTTCTTTCTGTGCACTTTCGGAAATCAGGCACTTGCCGTGCAGTTCACGGTCCGACCGGGAATGTGCCTGGTTGCCTGGAGACAGCAGGTCGGTGGAGATATCACCTTCTCCGGCTATGTAGGTAACGACTTTTATTTCTTCTTCGATGTAAGGAAGTTTTGTAAAAAACTCGGCCTTTGCATAACTTTCGAGGATTTCCCGGGCAATTGCATTGCCTGCAGCCAAGGCTTCCTTGAGACGGTCGGTATCTGCGTCGTAGAGAAAGACTTGCGTTTTGAGGACGTCGGCAGCTTGCTGATTAATCGCAGCATCGTCACTCAGCGCCAGATCGAGAAGAACCTCGACCGAAGGGCCGCCCTTCATGTGTGACAACAGCTCAAAGGCAAACGCCGGAGAAATTTCTTCAACGTTCGCGCTGCCAAGGATGATCTCTTTTAAAAACTTGGCCTTTTCACCTGCAGCGCTCGTTGTGCCGGGAAGTGTGTTGTAGATGAAGTATTTCAGGGAGTCTTCCCGGTACTCGTTCTGCAGATCCTTGATCTGGGAGACGATCTCCTGGACAAGCGCGCCGTCGTCAATCGGCTTGGGGCTCAGTCCCTGTGTCTTACGAGTTTCAATTTCAGTCAGGTAGTCAGTGTACAAGCTCATGATGATACCGGCGTCAAGAGTTGGAGGGTGCTTGAACGCAGGGCAGCATCAATTTCAGGCTGGCCGGGACAAGCTTGCTGGGCTCTACATAATTCAGTATACAATTGTATGCAATATGCAGCTGACCTTTTATTTGCGAACAAATTGCGTCGACCGAGCCTGCGTATGGTCACGGCTCAAGCCAGAATTCCCTGATTATATCACATCAATTGAAAACTGTGTCTTTTCAAGATCTGCCGCTTCATTTTGATCGAAAGTGACTGATTGTCATTGCGTCAAACAAAAAAGACGCGCGAGAAGCGCGTCTTTCAGGATCATCTTGGGGCCAAAACCCTTAGTCAGTCAGGCCGTATTGTTCGGCGAAGGCGTCTACGACCGGCTTGCAATCAGCCGAGACCTTTGAGGAGTTTTCCTTCAGGCACGACAGAACGCGGCCGCCGCCAACTTCAACACTGGAGCAATTGGCTTCAATGTCGGGCGCGCAGATGGCGATTGCCGCACGAGCGTTGGCGAACATGTAGTCGATTGCGTCGGCAAGATCGATGATCGAGGCCGAGCAACCATCGCTGAGTTTGTCTTCATAGGCATACATACAGGACAGGATGCGGCCATCGCCGGGGGTAACGTCGGCGCAGTGGGTCTTGATTTCGGTCTCGCAAGCTTCCAGCACGCCAGCAACAGGCCCTTGTGCAAAAGCGGATTGACCGGTGAGAAACAGGATCAGGCTGAAGGCGATTGCCGTCCATTTGAATGGGTTCATCATGAGAAGCTCCAACGCTTAAAAATCAGGGATTGACGACGACGTAGACAGTGACACCGTTTTCGACGACCGGGCGGTAATAAACGCCGCCGCAATTGTAGTAGGCGTTGTATGGTGAGCATCCGGCGATTGAGTTCCGGCGCATGACTCGATTGGTAGTTCTGCGAGACGTTCTGCGCGATGTGCGCCGGGCAGTGTTGCGGTTTGCATTTTGCGCATTGGCTGCGCTTATGCCGACAAACACCGGCTCGCTGGTGGCTGTTGCCGTGACATCAATCGGGCCAGAATAGCCGACCGCAAATGCGATGGCGGCGCCTACAAGCAATTTCAGTTTCATGATGAACTCCCCTTTCCGGGATTGCACAGTTCCGGCACAGGTGCCCATGCCGGGTCTTGGATTCGACCGCGAATACGGCAGGTCGTGCCTGTTTTTATGGGCGGTCCGAATTCGAGCATTCAAACTCTAGACAGTTTCCGCTAGGTTTTCCAAGTGCCGATCCGGCGGAATGTCAGACGTCTAGTTACTTCTGCGAGGAAAACCTGTTTCATGAAGAGCATTGTCGCCACGATCAATATCGAGACTTCGGTCGAAACTGTTGTCTTCGAGCATGACGGCCATATTGAAGCACCAAACTGGACCCGCGATGGCGCAGCTCTGATCGTCAATGGTGGCGGTCATCTCTACCGGCTTGATCTCGCAGACCCTAGGCTTGACCAGATCGATACCGGTTTTGCAGATGTGATCAACAACGATCACGGCATTTCGCCGGACGGTTTGACGCTGGTAATCAGCGACAGTTCGATAACCGACGAGAGCTGCATCTACACTCTACCAATGGGCGGCGGAACACCGATGCGCGTGACCGACAACATTCCGTCCTACTGGCACGGATGGTCGCCGGACGCTAAGGAACTCGCCTTTGCTGCCAAACGTTCAGAGACATTTCAGATCTTCACCATTCCAGTTGGCGGCGGTGAGGAGTTTCAGGTGACACAGGATTTCGATCATTGTGACGGGCCGGACTATTCGGTTGATGGCAACTGGATCTGGTTCAACGGCGAGCGGGCTGGCTCGGTTCAGCTTTGGCGGATCCATCCCGATGGCAGTGGTCTGGAGCAAATGACCCGTGACGAGCGTGTCAACTGGTTCCCGCATCCCTCGCCAGACGGTCAGCAGGTTTCTTATCTAGCCTATGAAGGCGGCACACAGGGTCATCCGGGCGGCAAGACAGTCGAACTGAGGCTGATGCCAGCAGAGGGAGGAGCACCGCGTGTCCTTCGCTCGCTGTTTGGTGGTCAGGGAACCATCAATGTTCCGTCTTGGGCTCCTGACAGCAAACAGTTTGCCTATGTCCGATATGAGAATTGGTCGTGAGCAGGGTATAATCAATCGACTGACGTCAGGCCCATTTGATCGAGCAGCCCATGCTCGGCAATTGCTCCAGCGGACCCTTGCCGGTCTCGGCGATCTGACGCATTGCGGACAGGAGTTCAGGAGTACGATTTGTGGCATCGCCCATACGGGCGTCGTCAAGGCGACCGCGATACTGCAGTTCACCATCGGCGTTCAACCCGAAGAAATCCGGTGTGCAGATCGCACCATAGGCCTTGCCGACGCTCTGATCTTCGTCAACCAGATAAGGAAACGGGAAACTGTATTCCTTGGCGAATTTTTTCATGTTGGCGGGACTGTCAGCCGAATAGGATCTGTAGTCGTTCGACATCACCGCCAGAACGTTGACGCCTTCATCCTGAAGTGTGCTGGCGTCGGCAGCCAGACGGTCGGCAACTGCAATCACATAAGGGCAATGGTTGCAGATAAAGGCGATCAACAGGCCCTTATTACCCAAATGATCCGACATTTTGAAACTGGCGCCATCGGGGTCTTTCAGCGTAAAGTCAGGAGCCTTCCAACCGAAGTCACAAAGCGGTGTATCGAGAAGCATGGCTTTGTCCTGCTGTTCGGTCTGAGTGCCGTCACTTGGCGATCTTGTCGGCCATCACGGAGATGGTCTTTACGTAAACGCTGGCCTTGTTCCATTTCTTCAAGACCTTGTAATTGGCGGTTCCCGGACCCCAAGGCTGGCCACGACGCCAGCCCTTCTTGGCAAGGTAATTGGCGGTGGAAGCCAGGACATCAGGGACTGAGCGGATCAGGTCGCGGCGACCATCTCGGTCACCATCGACAGCGTATTTGACATAGGAAGACGCGAGAAACTGTGTCTGGCCGATTTCCCCGGCCCAGGCGCCTTTCATTTCAGCTGGTTTCATATCGCGTCGCTGCACAATTGTCAGGGCAGAGACCAGCTCGTTGGTGAAGAATTTTGAACGACGGCAGTCATAGGCAAGCGTTGCCAGCGAGCGGATCACGGACATGTTGCCCGAAAAACTGCCATAATTTGTCTCAAGTCCCCAGATCGCCAGAATGACCGGAGCCGGAACACCGTATTTCTTCTCCACTGAACGGAAAATGCGGGCGTAGGTTTTTCCGAGTTTCTGACCACGGCGGATCATCGCATTGTTGACCCGTTTGGCGTAAAATTGGTTGAAACTCAGCTTGAATGATTTCTGATTGCGATCCAGCCGGATGACTTTTTTGTTGTAGGTGACGTTCTGCAGGGCCGGTTTCACCACGCGTTGTTTCAGGCCGTAACTGGATGAGTTGGCGATAAACGCATCACGCCACTTGTTAAAGCCGCCAGGGCCATTGCCGCAGGACGCCGCCAGAGCCGGTGTTGAAAAAGTCAGACATCCAATCAAAGCAATAATCGAAAAACGCATGGGTCACTCCCCGGAAAACACGATTCAGATCGAAACACTAGCATACTGGCCGGAAAGGTCACCGGGCTATTGAACAACATGTGATGGGGTATTTCGGGTGGCTGTTCGATCGGTTCTTAAGCCCAGATCGCCATTCTGAGGCCTTTGTTGTCGCGGCGGAAATCACTCGGGAACGGTTCAGCCTGCCCTAGATGAATGCGCTCGGCAATCAAGCTGTTGGCAGCGGCATCCAGAAGATCATCGCGGCCACAACCTTTGGGCGGTTTTTGATCCAGAAACGTTCTGTCCAGACCGTGGGACACAAGCAGATCGCGGCGCTGATCAAGGCCTTCAGGATTTGCGCGGCTTTTGACCTTCTTGGGCAGACTCATTTCCTGTTCACCGTTCAACCGCCATAATGCGAGCTCCGGGTGAACTTCATAAATCTGCGCTTCCAGCGCCGGCGTCATTACTGCATCAATTTCCCGGATTTTCGGGAAAAGATAGAAGCACTGTTTGGAAACCATGCGGGGTGGTTTGGAAGTTTTCAAGGAAGTGTCACAGGATGCTCGGTAGTCGTCTTCATAAACAGCAGCGCGAGACGGAACAGCAAAGACCGATGATTGCCGCATGCCAAGATGTTTGCGGGCTGCTTTTTCAGCGCCGCGCCCATTAGGCCCAATGAAATCCGGCAGGCCGATTGGCATGTCGACGGCGATGAACTGCAGTTGTGGCTGATAACTCAGCAGGTCAGCGAAGTTCGAAAAGATCTCTACCCGAGTATCATCTGGATCATTGAGTTTGCGTATAACTGCGGCCCAACCTGCTTTGCAGCCGTCTACACCGGCTACCCAGATGGCTGCCTGCTCAGGCACGAGCCTTGGTTTCCATCACCCGGCGGGACGTCACCAGCGCCATTGCCCTGACGACGGATTGTTGTTCCTCGGCGACCAGCAATTCATCTGCGCCTTTCTTGACGCTTCTGGCGACCAGTTCAAAGACGGATCCGGATGCGCGCTTCAGTGCTTCTTCGTCATCCAGTCCGCCGAGTAGATTGGAAAGAAACAGTCCGGCAATGAGATCCCCGGTGCCATGCGGCGGGTTGGGGACCGCCCCATGTTCGGCAGCAACAGCGCCGCGTGGACCTGCCAGCAAATTGGCAATCGCATTCCGGCGCATGGCAGGCGAGGACGTGATCAACACCCGTTCGTTGCCAAGGGAACGGGCAGCTGCGAGCGCTTCCAGTTCACTGGTTATTTCGCGGCCCGTCAACCAGCCGAGTTCGAAGGAATTTGGGGTGACGATATCGGCCAGTGGCACCAGTTCATCGCGGATGGCATTGGCTGTTGCTTCAGGCACATAGAGCCCGCCGCCGGACGCGGAATTATGATCACCCATGACCGGATCACATAGATACGGCACGTCAGGATTGGCAGCTTTGATTGTCTTCACGAGGTTGGCAATCACGCCTGCCTGTTCAGATGATCCCAGATAACCAGAGATGATGCCTCCGAGTTCACTGAGCTTTGGAGACCCTGCCAGATCTGCGGCAATTGCCTCAAAATCTGTCGTTGGTGAAACAATGCGTGTGCCTTTGCCGTGGCCCGGATGCCAGGGCAGCAGAATGGTCGGCAGGAACCAGACGTCATGGCCATTTCGCTCAAGTGCAAACGTCAGCCCGCGCCCGCTAATGCCGCCGCGCACCACCTGTGATGTGATCACAAGGATTGGTTTTTTCTGGGGCACTGGTGCGCCGGGAGGCTGCATCATGGTCGCAATGTCCGTTTTGTTAGTTACGCAGCATCTGAAGACGATTTGGTGCCCGCGCCGTATCTTTTTTCGATGTAGTCCAGCACCATTTTCTTGAAGTCGTCTGCAATGCCGGGGCCGCGCAATGTCGTAACCTTTTCGCCATCAACAAAAATAGGCGCGGACGGTGTTTCGCCGGTGCCGGGCAGCGATATGCCAATGTCGGCGTGTTTGGATTCACCCGGCCCGTTGACGATACAGCCCATGACGGCAACATTCAGGCTTTCAACACCCGGATATTGTTCCCGCCATTTTGGCATGGAAACGCGGATGTGGTCCTGAATGTCCTGCGCCAGTTCCTGAAACACGGTCGATGTGGTGCGACCACAGCCAGGGCAAGCGGCAACCACCGGTACAAACGCCCGGAAACCCATCACCTGAAGCAGTTCCTGAGCGACCTGAACTTCGCGGGTGCGATCTCCGCCCGGCTCGGGAGTCAGAGATACACGGATTGTATCTCCGATGCCTTGTTGCAGGAGAATGCCCATCGATGCGGCTGAGGAAACGATGCCTTTGGTACCCATGCCGGCTTCGGTCAGGCCGAGATGAAGCGCGTAGTCACAGCGGCGGGCCAGATCGGCATAAACGGCAATCAGGTCCTGCACCTGGCTAACCTTGGCCGACAAGATGATCTTGTCTCGCTTCATGCCGAGACCTTCGGCACGCTCAGCCGACAGCAGACCGGACTGGATGATGGCTTCGCGCATGACAGCACCAGCCGAGACTGGTTTGGTGCTCTCGGCATTCTCGTCCATCAGCTTGGTCAGCAATTCCTGATCAAGAGAACCCCAGTTGACGCCAATGCGGACAGCCTTGTCGTATTTTTGGGCGATATCGATGATCTGCGAGAACTGCGTATCACGCTTGGCCTTGAAGCCGACATTGCCGGGATTGATCCGATATTTGTCGAGAGCTGCCGCGCAGTCCGGATAATCGGTCAGCAGCTTGTGGCCGATATAATGAAAATCGCCGACCAGCGGTACTGTCACGCCAATTCGGTCCAATCGCTCCTTGATACGCGGCACCTGTTCGGCAGCCTCTGCGCGGTCAACTGTGATGCGCACAATTTCCGAGCCGGCTTTTGCCAGCGCAGAGACTTGCGCCACGGTGCTGTCCGCGTCGGCGGTGTCCGTATTGGTCATGGACTGAACCACGACAGGCGCATCGCCACCCACCATGACATTGCCGACCATTACCCCGACGGATTTGCGGCGAGAAAGGGGCTTCGCGAAATCATCAATCATTGCAGAACCAACCGGTCATTTGAGCGTATGTCCCACATATGAGGGATCTTTTCCGGACTTTCCAGCGCATGATCTACGGGGTCGGTTAAAAAAGGGCAATGGTCAGGGTTTCCAGATCGTCCGGATTTCATATCTGCCGAATACATTGCATGCCGAGCTCTTGAGAATTATGACAGATGTTGACGGCAGTTAAGACCTTCAAACCATATATTTGATTGGGGCTGATTATACATGTTGAAGCGTTTGCTTGGAGATTCCGTTTCGATCGTATTTGGCAATCTGGAAACGGTTTTCAAAGTTTGCGGTGCCTGGTTTGTGCTGCAGGTTTTAATGGTGATGTTGCTGGTTTTTGTCAGTGGTGATGCTGGGGAAACGTCTGCCTCATTTGGAATTGGTCTTTACGTAATAGTCTTTCTTGTGTTCACGATGGTCTCGTCAGCGAGTATTTCTGTCGCTTGGCATCGTTTCGGGTTGCTTGGCGAGAGGCCAGACGCAATTCATTTGAAGTTGGGCCCTACGGAATTCCGGTTTATCTCCAAGTCTTTGCTGCTCTTTTTGATTCTGGTTATGTGCATGTTCTTCGTCATGCTGGTTCACATGGTGATTGGAGTGATTCCTGTTACCGGTGTGGTCGTGGCATTGCTGGCAATATTTGCGATTCCCACATTCCTTCGCCTGTCCCTCATTCTGCCTGCAACAGCTGTTGAGCGCCCAATTGGGCTTGGAGAAGCTTATGAAGCCGGCAAGGGCCTCGGGTGGTGGATGTTTCTGGCAATTTTTCTGCTGACTGTGCCGTTCACTCTGTTGAATGAAGCCCTTGGATATATCCTGGATATCACTACTGGCGGGCTGCCTGTTTTTCTCATCCAAATCAAGGTGATGATCCTGAATGTGCTATTGCAGATTATTATCACCGTCTTGAGTATCTCTGTCATCACCGCCGCTTATCGGATCGCCATCGAGTGGCAGTCTGGAAACATGCAGGGCTAGCGATTTTCCGGATAGAACCTATTTTGTAAATGGATCTACCAACCGGGGGCAGGGCATGTTTCTCACCGTACTGGAACGGTCGCTGACGCTGGCGCAGCACAATATTGCGACACTGTTCAAAACCGGCTGGGCCTACATTCTGCTGTTGATCGCGCTGAATTTCGCGATTGGCGCAAGTCTGATGCCGGAAACCGGCTTCAAGACCGTGTCCTATATGACCGAGACCGTTAAAACCGTTGACGAGGGGGCTTTGAGGGCGCTTGCAGGCATCGCCAACCTGATCATCGGGTTTTCCATTGCGATAGCCTATGTCCGCCGGATCCTGATTGATGCTAGAGACTTTCCGATCGTTTTCAGTGGGCGCACAGTCAAGGTTATCGTCAATCTGATTGTTCTGGGTGTGATTGGTGTTATCTCTCTGATCCCGCTGGTTATTGTCTCGTTTTTGATTGGAGCCGTTACCGGTGGTATCGGTCTGCTGGCCCTCTTTGCTGCACCGTTTGTTGCCCTGATGGTTACCCAGAAATTCTCGGTTATTCTTCCGGCGACAGCAGTCGATGATCCACTCACCTTGAAAGAAAGCTGGGCGGCGACATCTGGTCTCGGGTGGGCAATGGCAGTCGCGGCTCTGGTCATGAGCCTGCTGGCCGGATTTTTGATCTTTGTGTGGGCCGTCCTGTTGAACATCAGCGATGCTGTTCTTCCGGCAAATCTTCTTTCGCAACAGATCCGGTCCGCCATTTTTCCGATGGGGACCATGCTGATCCTGGTTTGGGCTTTCGCCAATCTGCATGCGACGTTCTACGGCCTGATCCGTGAGCGATTTGCCGAACGGCTTGGTTTGAGAACCGCCGATCTGTCTAAGGCCCATGAAAAACGCACGGCTGCACAGGCAAAGGCACAAAAAGCGCTTGCCGGAGTCCAACGGATGACGCGTCGCTAAAGCGCAATTGATCGGATGTCAGCCGATCGGCTGACTTTTCGTCATTCTCATGTTGCAGTGCGAATAAAACTGGTCGAAAGTCATCCGGAGATTTTCAGAACGTTATCCGGGAGGACATTTCATGCTCGCCAACAAAACTGCCGTTGTCACCGGCTCCACATCCGGCATAGGTCTTGGCTGTGCTCGTGCATTTGCAGAGCAGGGTGCCAATGTCATGATCAACGGCCTCGGCGATGCTGCCGAAATAGAAAAGACCCGGGCTGCTATTGAAGCCGATTTTGGTGTTCGCTGTGTCTATTCTCCGGCGAACATGAAGAAGGGTGATGAGATCGCCCAGATGATTGCGGACGCCGAAAAGGAATTCGGCTCGGTTGATATTCTGGTCAACAATGCCGGTATTCAGCATGTCTCGCCTGTCGATGAATTCCCGGTCGACAAATGGGACGCGATCATTGCGATCAACCTGACATCGGCTTTTCATGCGACCCGTGCTGCTTTACCAGGTATGAAGGAACGTGGCTGGGGCCGGATCATCAACACAGCCTCCGCACACGCGCTGGTCGCCTCGCCGTTCAAATCTGCTTATGTGGCTGCCAAACACGGCATTGTCGGCTTGACCAAGACCGTCGCGCTGGAAACTGCAGAACAGGGCATCACCGTCAATGCGATCTGCCCTGGGTATGTCTGGACACCTTTGGTTCAGGCGCAGATTCCCGACACGATGAAAGCACGCAACATGACCGAAGAAGAGGTCAAAAAGGACGTGATGCTGAAGGCTCAGCCGACCAAGAAATTCGTCACTATCGAACAGGTGGCCGGATATGCGGTGTTCCTGTGCACAGACACAGCTTCTTCCATCACGGGTTCGATCCTGCCAATTGATGGTGGCTGGACGGCGCAATAGACACCTTGAATTTGTTTTGAAACAAGCAGGATCCGGTCATCGTGGCTCGCCCGAAAAAAATAAATCTGGCTTTGCAAGGCGGAGGCGCTCATGGCGCCTTCACCTGGGGGGTGCTCGACTGGTTCCTGGAAGACAGCCGCTTTACCATTGATGGCATAACCGGGACGTCGGCCGGGGCGATGAATGCAGTGGTTTTGGCCAGCGGACTGGAAGCTGGCGGTGAGGACGGCGCCCGCGAACAGCTTGAAACATTCTGGCGCGAAGTCAGTGATGAAGCGCGCATGAGCCCAATCAAACGATCTCCGCTCGATATCCTTCTGGGACAGTGGAGCCTCGATTATTCACCGAGCTACCTCTATTTTGATGTCCTGTCCCGCTTTGCATCCCCGTATGAATTCAATCCTATGAACGTCAATCCGTTGCGGGATGTGCTCGAGCGGATTGTTGACTTCGACAAGGTGCATTGCTGTTCTGGAGTGAAGCTGTTCATTGCCGCAACCAATGTCTTCACCGGCAAGATCCGTATCTTCAGCGAAAAGGAAGTCACGCTGGATGCGGTCATGGCCTCGGCCTGCCTGCCGCAGCTCTATCAGGCGGTGGAGATTGACGGTGAGCCCTATTGGGACGGCGGTTATATGGGCAATCCGCCGCTCTACCCGCTGTTTTACGAGACGGAAACAGCAGATGTTGTTCTCATCCAGATCAATCCGCTGGAGCGCAGGGAAGTCCCCAAGACGGCGCGCGATATTCTCAACCGGATGAACGAAATTACCTTCAATTCGACTTTGCTCCGGGAATTGAGAGCAATCGATTTTGTCACGCGGTTGATTGAAGAAGGTAAATTGTCGGAAGACGAATACCAGAAAGTCCATATGCACCGGATTACAGCTGAAGACCTGAAACCCTTGCAGGCATCTTCGAAAATGAATGCGGAATGGGAATTCCTGGTCGAATTGCGTGACCTTGGCCGCCAAACTGCGAAAGACTGGCTCGACCGTCATTATGTCGACGTTGGCTCTCGTTCAACCATCGATCTGCGCGCCGATATTTCATAAGTTTCAATGGCTAGGCCGAACAGTCAGAATTAACATCTTGTTAGCCTTGTTTGCAGGTCGCCTTGCAGAATGCAATGCAGCAGGGATGAACAAAATCTGAAGTTTTTCAGCATCTTGTGGTGTGGCGGTCACATGTTTCCAGATCTAGCGTCGTAAACCGGTAAAACGAATTGGCAAGGATTTTGCGGTTGGTTAGGCACGCTGATTGTTAGGTAATGCGTCGTCAGCGCTTTTTGGATGGAAAGAGTGGGCAACTGCGACCCCGCCTGCTCTTTCCCTCCAACACTTTTGACAAGCGCGACACTTCCCTCTTACGAATGTGTTGTTCGATTTTGTCCCGGATCCTTATATCTTTTTCATTATTTTTCGCTTTTCTGGTGGGCTAGACCCTTAAACTGCCGCTTTGGGCGCTTATCTTCTAAAAAGATTTTGAAAAAGGACTTTCGATGAGCATGAGATTGAAAACCGTTCTTGCAAGATGTGTGAGCGTTGCCGCGGTTGTCGTCGTTGCCGGAGTTTCCTGGGCTGGCAGTGATGCAGAACGGGTGCTGAAAATAAAAAATGATGGCGGCTGTCCGCGATGTGATCTCAACCTTGCAGAGTTAAGGGGGCTGGCTCTGGATAAAGCTGATTTTGAACGAGCAAGGCTGCGGGAAGTCGATTTGAAGGAAGCGGAATTGCCAAATGCCAATTTCCGGGATGCCGATTTTCGTCGGACAGAAGCCGAGCGCGCAAATTTTTCAAGCAGCGATTTTACAGATGCTGCAATGCGGTCGGTAGATCTGGAGAAATCCAATCTGACAAGCGCTGTTTTTGATGGCGCGGATTTGCGCGATGCTGATCTGAATGGCAGCATAATGACTGGCGCAAGTTTTATCGATGCTGACCTTCGGAACGTATCGTTCATTCGATCCATCGCGCAAAATGCTTCCTTCAGGAAAGCGAAGATGGACAGAGCCAATCTCGAGCGTGTTGATCTTTTGAATGCCGACTTTCGCGATGCGCGTTTGAAAAACGTCAAACTTGATCGCATCAAGGCGCATAACGCAGACTTTTCAGGTGCTGACATGACCGGTGTGCAATTGGTCAGCTCGGATTTGACTGGCGCGAATTTGACCAATGTGGATTTCGAAGGTGCGCTGTTGCGTCGAACCCGGCTGGCCGGAGCTGATTTGACGGGGGCATACAATCTCGACCCGAACAGAATTCTGGGTGCTTGCGGTGATAAGAATACCAAGCTGCCACGCGGAATTGTGCTGATGGACTGCGCTTATTAGGCGGGCGAAACCCCTGTCAAACCATCAAATGAAAAGAGGCCCAATCGGGCCTCTTTTTAGTTTCGGATTGTCCGAAAACTATTTGAAGACATCGAAGGCAAAGCGATATGTCGCGCCAAGTCCGATGCTGAACTGGTTTTCGCTACCCACTTTGGCGATCGGGCTGTCTGCTGCGTCGCCAATGAGGCGGTCATAACCGCCTTGAAGATGCAGGCGTACATCATCTGACCAGTCGTAGCTTCCGCGAACCGCAAGGCCGACGCTCTTGAATCCTGCGCTAGCCTTATACTGGGTAAGATTTCCAGCACTGTTGGCTGCTTCCGTGGAGGATACGCCAAAATAGGTGTCCATGTAGTTGCCTGAGGCGAAATCTGCCCGAGGACCTGCACTGACTTCCCATTTTTCTCCCGGGTAGATAATGCCATCGAGACCAAGTTGGCCGACTTGCCCGTGGTGCCCGTTGATGCCCTGGCGCAGTTCAGCGAAAGCGCGGAAGTGTTCGGTCCGAAAACCACCGCCAAGACCAAGCTCAAGTGCCCAATCGACTTCATTTGTTCCGGTTAGGTCGCTGTCGTCGCTGGCTTTGCGTTTTCCGACGAATCCGAATGACGGGTAGACGAAGACACCGCTTTTCCGGCGTCCATCAACTACCTGTCCAAGGCCTGGGACGTAGAACCGGCCAATTGAGATCAGTGGAAATGGATAAACAAGATAGGAATCAGCGGCTTCGTAGCGAGGCTTGACCATCGCACCCACGCCGAGATCCACCACAAACTGCTTGTTTGCATCTTCAGCCGATACTTTGCTGCTTTGGGCCAGTGCCAGTCCGGATGCTGCGCTGAAAGAGAGCGCCAGCGCCATGCGGGAGATTTGTTTGTACATGAATGCCATATCCATTGGAAAATCTTTGAAGCGCAACATAGCACGAAGCTTGGTAACGCAAAGTCTAACAGAGTCAGGTTTTGGAAAAGTGTTGCATTTGAGCACCTTCTGACGTCGGCAATTTACAACTAAATGTCACGTCTAATTTCCCGCAATCAGCGACAGCGGGTTGCAGGTGGAGTGCCGGAAAGCTAAATGAGAGAGAGAAATCGATTTTGAACGGCATCGGACCAGACCATGACAGCCCTTCTGACAGTGATTAATATCGCGCTGCAGCTCTACACTTACGTTATTATTGCAAGTGCCATTTTCTCTTGGCTCTATGCATTCAACATAGTGAACTCCAGTAACCAGATCATCGCATCCATTGGTCAGGTCCTGTACAATCTGACGGAGCCCGCACTGAAGCCTATTCGGCGTTTCATGCCGGATCTGGGCGGAGTTGATATTTCCCCGGTGATTCTGCTGCTCGGTATCATTTTTGTTCAGATGATTATCGCGAACAATTTGATGCCGATGTTCGGCGGGTACTGAATTTCAGTTATCAGCATGCAAAAACCCGGGATCGTGTCCCGGGTTTTTTTGTTTGTGGAATTGGATCTCAGTCTTCCAGTGCGCGGGCTTCGTCCGGCAACATAATCGGAATGCCGTTTCTGATCGGATAAGCCAGCTTCGCCGCTCTGGAGATCAACTCCTGAGCGTTTGCATCATACTCCAGCGTAGATTTCGTTACCGGACAGACCAGCAGTTCAAGAAGCTTCCGGTCGACCGGGCGTTCTGCTGTTTCAGTCATTTCATAGCGCTTTCATTGTTGGGCAGGCACTTTATTGAAGTGTTGTGCCGCCATCATTCTCAGCTTTTGCAAGATCCATTTCCGTGATTGCAATCAAGGTTTCTGCGCGGATCTTCAGATCGGCAGCTTCCAGAAGCGCCTGTTTTTCCTGAGGGCCATAGGGGCACATCATGCACAGCGCATTGACCAGCACTTCGGTTTCCGCCTCGGAGACACTTTGCCAGTCAGCTTCCATGGAATTGGCATCAAGATAGGCGCGCAATGTTTTCAGTAGACCATGGCGATCGACATCTTCCTCGCCATCGCCGCATTTGAGGTCATTGGCAAACGTTCCAAAATCGGCTTCGACCTGTCGAAATTTTGACAAGGCCTCCAGCTCGCGGCTTATTGCGAAGCGTGTGACACCTTGCAGTGTGATCATGTATCGACCGTCACCGGTCTCCTGGAAGCTGGTTAGTCGTCCCACACAGCCGACCTTTGCAAGAGCGGGTTCTTTCGCATCGCTTTTGCCCGGATCCATTGCTGGCTGAATCATGCCAATCAGGCGATTGCCGGACAGGGCCGAGTCCACCATGTCGATATAGCGAGGCTCGAAAATGTTCAGCGGAAGCTGTGTTCTTGGAAGAAGAAGCGCTCCCGACAAAGGAAATACAGGCAAGACCGGCGGCAGATCCGCGATTGTCTCGTAGATAGCATTTCCTGCCTGCATGATTGTGCCTTTTACCTGATGTTCAACGCTATAGAATTGTCTCAGCAGTCTGTCGTATCAATCCTATTTGTAGCGATAACCACAATCGTCAAGAAAACAGGACGGCTGACAGTTTGCGGCGTCCATAGGCACTTGCCGGGTCCTTGAAGCCCCAGGCTTCAAAGAACTGCAGCAATTGTTTGCGGGCGCCGTCTTCGTTCCATTCCCGATCACGGCTGACGATTTCTATCAACTGATCTACCGCGCCGTTCTTGTCGCCATTGCCATTAAGGCCGAGCGCAAGATCAAATCGCGCTTGAAGATCGAGCGGGTCTTTGGCGATACGGTCCTGAAATTCTGAAAGATCGCCGAGGGCTGCTGCCTGTTCGGCAAGCTCGAGGGCGGCCTTGGCAGCGACGTAGGCTTCATCTGTCTGTTTGTCTTCCGGCACCATTTCAAGCGCCTGTTTGGCACGGTCCAGATCGTCAGCACCAAGATAACACTGTGCGAGGCCGCAAATGGCTTTGACGTTGTCTTGCTCCATCTGCAGGACAGCGCCGAACAGCTGGGCTGCCTGACCAAAATCCTTTTCAGCAAGCAAGGCCTGGCCTTGTTCCAGTAATGCTTCTGCCTGACTAGTTGGCGCCGGTCCGCCGAGTTTTTCGATGAAAGCCTTGATCTCGCTTTCTGGCTGCGCGCCCATGAAGCCATCGACTGGTTGACCATCCTTGAAGGCAACCACAGCCGGGATCGACTGGATGCCCATCTGGGTCGAAATCTCAGGATGATCGTCAATATTCATCTTGGCGAGTTTGACGGTTCCGCCTGCTGCCTTGACCGCCGCTTCAATGATAGGCGTCAGTTGTTTGCAAGGGCCGCACCATGGCGCCCAGAAATCCACCAGAACCGGCCGCTCACGGGAAGCTTCCATGACGTCGGCCATGAATGTGCTTGTGGTGACATCAAAGATGAGGTTGCCGTCGCCTGATGGTCCGTTGCCGCCATTGTCACCGCCGCCGCCGAAGCCTCCGCCTTGACCGCCATAGCCACCGCCCATGCTTGCGCCGAAACCGCCGCCAACCTGACCACCGATGCTGTAGTCGCCGTTGCTCATATGCCCGCCTCGTGTTGTCCGGTCTGAAGGGCTTGTCGCCCGTTCGTTCGTGTCGCCGGATTAGATGTCAATTTGCCCATAACATGGCGTTGCCAATGTTAAAATACAAACGCCGTTTCACCGGGCCTATAATCCTGCGTCCTGGGCCTGTGCACTCACTGCCAGTATCTGCGGATCATGACCGCAGGCCTTCGCAAAACTGATCAGGTCCGATGCCGCAATTGCCGTCGTCGCATCGTTCTTGAGAGGATGATAATTCACAATCTCATGCTGCATCATCGCTGCGTCAAATATAGCTGTTACCCTTTGTGCGTCTTTATCGTTGATCAGCGAAAAGGGGGTGACGGAACCAGGTTCCACACCCAGAACCTCCATCAGTAAATCAGCGTTGCCAAAAGAGACCCGGCCTTGAGCGCCAATGATCTGATGGACTTTCTTCAGATCGATTTCCGCATCATGCAGCGTGGTTACGAGAAACAGCCGCCCTTTTTTATCTTTCAAAAAGAGGTTTTTGGTGTGCCCTCCAGGAATTCTGTCATGCAGATCACCGGATTCTGCAACGGTAAAAACCGGCTCGTGATCAACTGTGCTGACTTCGATTTTGAGTTCTTTGAAGAAGGCCATGAGATCGTCGCGGGTTGCTGGCATAATATTTCCTGCAAATTTATCGTGTTTTTGCTGTCTAGCGCGTTTTACTGTCCGGCGACAAGGCATGTTTTGTGATAAAAACAGCTGAAATCGGCCATTTTTTGCAAAGAGAACAATGAGAAATCCACAAAAAGACAACTAACGATTTTTCTGCAAATTCAGTGTTGCAATCCGTCTCGGCTTGGTTCATATACTGCGCCACCGTTGCAGGGCGTCATGCTCGGCAATCGGGACACTATGCGGGTGTAGCTCAGGGGTAGAGCACAACCTTGCCAAGGTTGGGGTCGTGGGTTCGAATCCCATCGCCCGCTCCAATTTAGCCGATAGGCTCAAAAAACCAGCGATCAGATTGATCGCTGGTTTTTTCGTTTTACAGCCGTAGAAGACAGAATACCGGCACCTGCAGAATTCACTTAGACTAATCTAAAAATTGAAAAAAACATGACTGACAACCTGAACAAAGATGAAGGATGTCGCGCGTATTGTCGTCGAGTGAATTCGGACGGGACTTGCCCATCGTTCCCTTATCCGGATTTGCATTTGCCTCAAGTACCAGACTGCAGCGGAATTTCGGTTTCGCTGCAGTCTACTTTTGAGGGCTGTTGATTTCCAAATTGACTTTCAGAAAACGGCCGCCGTCCTGGTGAGACTGCTCGGCCAGATCGAGCGCAATCTGCAAACGTGCCCCGTGATCAAAATCAGGTTCGCCTGATCGACCTGCCCGTATGGCGGTTATGAAACGCTGATAGACCGTTGGTACAGGTTCCAGTTCAATGTCGCGCCAATCGGCTGATTCAAGAGAATCTTGGTCGCAAATGCGCAAACGACTGATCTGGTTTTCAAAAGACACTTCAAGGCCGCCACTGTCGCCGTAAAGTCGCAATCGTAGGTCATTCAGATGACCAGATGCAAAGCGACTGGCGCTTATGGTGCCAATAGCGCCATTGGCAAGTTCTGCCTGCATTGTGAAGCTGTCATTTGCATCCAGAACATAGTCGTCGATTTTGCCGCCTTCGGCCTTGTCGAAGGTCTTCAACCGGCAAGCGATTTCCTGCGCAGGACTACCGGCGGCAAAAGTCACAAAGTCCAGAATGTGAATGCCGACATCGCCAAGAACCCCTTTGGATCCATGGGCCGTTGACAGGCGCCAGAGCCACTGGCTTTCGCTCTGCCAGTCGCCCCAGGCCGGTTGGGTCAGCCAGCTTTGCAGGTATGAGGCTTCGAAATGGCGCAGATCTCCAATCGCACCGCCCTGAACAAGGGTAGCGGCCTTCTGCAGGGCCGCAACATTTCGGTAGGTCAGATTGACCATGCAGATGCGGCCACGGTTTCGGGCTTCCTGCGCCATTTCCAAAGCATCACCTGCATTGGTCGCAAGCGGCTTTTCGCAGAGCACGTGTTTGTTGGCGGCAAGCAGCTGCAGTGTGGTGGAGTGGTGGGCTGCATCGGGCGTGACGTTGGAAACCGCGTCAAAATTGCCCCACGCAATGGCGTCATCCAGGCTTGAAAAGTGATTTGAAATGCCGAATTGTTCACAGAATTCAGCGAGAACATCATCTCGGCGGTCAACACCGGCAACAACTTCCACGCCGGGAATGGCCTGGTAGGCTTCCACATGGCTATGGGCCATGCTTCCTGTACCAAGAATGAGAAGCCGGATCGGGTTTGTGTGCGAAGTCATTGGTTATCTGCCTAAAATGGGTGTGTCGCCTGAAAGCCTAGAGCCGAATATTCAGCGGAATCCTTCTTCACCCGCGGAATGAAGTTTCGGGCCACGTTCTTCAATCTGTTCCGGAGCCTGTTCCGGCGGCACATTTGGTGCTGCATTTGGTTCTGCAATGCGTGCCATCGGATTGAACGCCCATTTGACACCATTTTTCAGGACAGTTTGTACATTGGCGTTGTGGTACGTCGGATAAGTTTCATGGCCTGGGCGAAAATAAAACACATTTCCGGCTCCGCGTTTGTAGGTCAGACCAGAGCGGAACACTTCACCGCCCTGGAACCAGCTAATGAAAACGGTCTCCAGAGGCTCCGGCACGCCGAATGGCTCCCCGTACATTTCTTCCATTTCCAGTTCGAAATGGTCTGGTAGGCCTTTGGTGATCGGATGATTGCGGCTTGTCACCCAAAGGCGTTCCCGTTCACCTGCCTCGCGCCAGGTGAGATTGCACGGCCCGCCCATCAAACGTTTGAACGGCTTGGCGAAATGGGCCGAATGCAGGAACACAATGCCCATGCCGGACCAGACTGCGTCGCAGACCCGGTCGACAACCTCGTCGGCCACATCACCATGGGCGGCATGTCCCCACCACAGCAGGACGTCGGTTTGGGACAGTCGTTCTGCGGTCAATCCATGTTCAGGTTCTTGCAGGGTCGCTGTTGTTGCATTGATGTCGGGATCTTCATTCAATGTGTTGGCGATGCACTGGTGCATACCCTCTGGATAGGTGTCAGCGACAATCTTGTTGTGTTGTTCGTGGACGTTTTCGCCCCAAACGACTGCGTTGATCGGCATGAGGGTTCTCCCGGAATTACAAGATAGTGCGCTTTTTAAAAGGCAGAATGTCCAACGGAATTGAAACGGATGATCTGCAGCATTCAAAGCGCTTTGAATTTAGCGCTATCACCGGTTCACTGACCTGTCAATTGAACACTGCTGGTCTTGAATTCGGGTGTTTGAATCCTGGATAGGCACCGTCAGTAAGAAGATCATTACAATTGAAAATTCCGTGTAACCAAGTTTCAAGACCTTTGTGCCTATAAATCGCTGGTTGTGTTCATGATCTTGAAGTGATGTTAAAAATGGCCGTTTTCCGACAACCTGTTACTGCCGTCGTAATTATTTTCTGGTTTTTCTTCTGGCTGTTGAATGGGCTGGACAAGTTTTTTGCGCGCCAGGACATCGGGGTCCTGCATTGGTGGGGTAATCACCGCATCGAGAAATTCACGATGTATTTTGACCGGCTTGCTCTTGATCCGGGTTATGTGACCGCAACGCTGATTTTCGCCGGAATTGTTGAATTTGCCGCGGCCGGGATGTTTGTTGTTGCCGGATATCGGCTGATCAAAGGTCTGCCGGGTGTTGCTTACAGGACTGATCTCGCAATTACCGCGTCTATTGCCGTGTTTCTAGGGTTCACGATCTTCGATGTGATCGTCGGGGATCGCGCAGAGTTGCTTGAACACTCAACCTATATCGGTGTCCTGCTGGTCTCGTTCCTTGCTGTCTCCGTTGAGAGCTTCTTTCATCATCTGAAAGAGCTGGACCGGGAGAGCCTGCTGAAGCAGAACTCCCCCTAATCCCAAAATCAGTGACCTGCAGTTAAAGCTCCCTGGCGCCTTGGGTCTGACGCACCAGCCAGAACACCATCGACTTTCATTATTGATTGGGTTGACCCCATGGCATTCTTGACCGTGACCTTGTGGCCGCGCGCTTCCAGCAGATCAATCGTGTCCGGCGACAGACCTTCCTCGATGCGGATTTCATCGGGGAACCATTGATGGTGGACACGTGGTGCAGCTGTCGCCTCCGCAATGTTCATCTTGTGATCAACCACGTTGAGGATGATCTGCAGGGTCGTGGTGATGATACGGCTGCCGCCCGGCGATCCGGTGACCATGGATAGGTCTCCATCCTTGAACACCAGCGTCGGGCTCATGGAAGACAGCGGTCGTTTGCCGCCTTCAACTGCATTGGCAACGCCGCCAATCAAGCCATAGGCATTGGCTGATCCCGGTTTTGCCGAAAAGTCATCCAGCTCATTATTGAGCAGGACGCCGGTACCATCGGCGGTCAGGCCAACGCCGTAGGAAAAGTTCAGCGTATAGGTATTCGAGACCGCATTACCGTCCTTGTCGACAACCGAGAAATGGGTGGTTTCGTTGCTTTCATAGGGGATCGGGTTGCCCGGTGCGATCTCGGTAGACGGTGTTGCCGTGCTCATGCTGATCGACTGGGCGAGCTCCTTTGCATAGTCCGGGTGAGTCAGGCCCTTGACCGGGACTTCTGAATAATCCGGATCCCCGAGGTATTTGGATCGGTCAGCATAAGCCCGCCGTTTTGCTTCAGCCATGACATGGATTGTGTCGGCTGAATTGAGGCCGTACTCTTCAAGTGGATAGGCTTCCAGCATGTTCAGGATCTGGACGATATGGACACCGCCGGAAGACGGTGGCGGCATGGATGCAATTTCATACCCGCGATAATTTCCGGTTACCGGTGCGCGCCAGACAGGTTTGTAGTTGGCAAGATCCTCGACAGTCATGCCGCCGCCTGCAGCCTGCACCTTGGTCGCGATCTGTTTGGCGATTTCGCCCTCATAAAATCCTGCCGGGCCCTGGTCCGCTATCATTTGCAGCGTGTTTGCAAGATCTGCCTGTATCAAGGTCTCTCCCGGTTGGTATGGGGTCAGGCCAGCCTTGTAGAATATGGCAGCTGATGCAGGATCTTTGCCGAGACGCTCAGATCGCGCTGCAAGGGACGCGGCCAGATCGGGCGTAATTTCAATACCATTTTTCGCCAGCGCAATTGCGGGGGCAACCAAATCCCCCCATGGAATCTTGCCGCTGCCATGTTTGAAATAGGCAGAGGCAAAGCCAGCCACTGTTCCAGGAACGCCAATTGCCAGACCTGAAAACCGGGATTTCTGATTGTCCGGTTCACCGTCGTCTCCCAGGAACATGTCTCTGGTGGCCGCCGCCGGTGCTGTTTCCCGGTAATCAAGCGCGTCGGTTTCGCCGGTGTCGGCTTTGTGGATCATCATGAATCCACCGCCACCAAGGTTTCCAGCGCGCGGCAACGTAACCGCAAGGGCAAAGCCGGTTGCGATGGCCGCATCCACGGCGTTGCCGCCTTTTTTCAGAATGTCGACACCGACTTGTGTTGCGACGGCTTCTTGACTGGCAACCATGCCGTTTTGTGCAGTCACGGGATGATATCGATCTTTTGCCGAATAAATCGGCGTATCCTGCGCAAAGCTTGCGCCGGTCCCGGCCAAGGCGAGCGAACAGCTCAGGCTTGCGACCGCAAGCGCCTTTGTCACCTTTTCAAAAAACATCCCGTTCTCCTCAAAGAAATGGTCTTCAGCCCCTTATCCGGAGTGTGCAGGAGTGCTGGCAGGCTCGCAACGATAAAGCGCGGAAAAGTTGAGATCGGTGCCTGTGTGAGATTGATGCAGGACAAGGAACTCATCTACAGTCCGGTGGAGACTGAATTTGCTGTGCAGTCGCTCCTGGAGGATCTGATTCTATGACAGAACGTTCGTTTGCCGAATTTGGCACGATTCCCAAATTGGCTGCTGTCGCCCTTGTTGCCTTCACTCTGTCCGGATTTTCGGGCGCAATCGGAACGGCGCAGGCAGCAGATCCGGCAGCAGGAAAGGCCTTGGCCATGCAATGGTGTTCCTCTTGTCATCTGGTTGCTGAGGAACAGTCGACTGCTTCGAGCGTGTCACTGCCAAGTTTCTATGACATCTCCGAGGATAACGGTTGGACATCGGAAAAACTGTCGACGTTTTTGGCAAACCCGCATGCGAAGATGCCGAACATGACGCTTGGAAACTACGAGATTGCCAATCTAGTCAGCTATATAGGATCCTTGAAAAAATAGTCGGCTGTTTCAGTCCAGATCGAAGTCCACCCGCATCGCAGCGTGGTAGGATCCGGCATAGTCGTCGTCGCCGTCGTCATAAACTTCATCCGGTAGAGCGCTGTTAAAGACCCGGATATCTCTGACGCGATCCGTCAGCGCCGGGCTTGCGAGGACGTGATCCAGTGTCTGGCCCTTGCCCTTGTGGATGACTGTTTGTCTTTTTTCTGCCGGCAGTGAAGCATCGAGTTGAAATAACCGGCGATGGGCAAAGTCGGGAGACCGGGTGTCATCCGGATCTGCCCTTAACAGCCGCAAGGTTCCGGTTTCCCCGGTCGCATTGAAGTCGCCTGCCAGAATAATTTCCGCATTTTCGTCCTGTTCAAAAAGGGCCTCGACCGCAAGGCGAAGCTCTAGCGCCTGTGCCGTCTGTTTGAGAATGGAAAGTTGATAACCTTCCGCCCAGGTGGACAGTGATTTCCAGCTGCGATCCTTGTTTTTCCCGCCTCGGATCATGGCTGCGATCGGCGCGCGCAGATGAACTGCGAATATATGCAGCGGCTTTTCACGACCCAGATCAATTTCCGCTTTCAGGACCGGGCGCTCGAACGTGATGTGTTGGGGAGTGTCGTAGGCGGGGTCTGCGGTTTTGGGATGCCAGAGCAGCGGGTTGGCATGGTAATGGAAAAGGCTTTCGGTCGCCTTTATCGGATATCTGGACAAGATAACAAGATTGTGCCGGTCGCCTGGTCCTTTGCCAGATGCCCGGACACTTGAGGCCTGATGAAAGGTCTCGAACTCGGTTCCGGACAATAAATGTTCGAGCGCCAGATACCGCCTGTATTTTCCACCCGAAACTTTCTGGGCATTGACTTCCTGCAGGCAGAGGATATCCGCTTCAAGTTCCTGGATTTTCGGCCGCAGTGCATCAATCCGCAGCTGCAAAGCGGCTTCATCCAGACGGTCAGCGCCAAATGATTCCAGATTGAATGTTGCAAGTTTCATGGAGTGATCTTTGCCCTGGATGGATCTCGAACCGGAAGCATAGCCTTCGGTATCGGGCAGTGATAGACAGCTGGAATTACTTTTCAAAGCCGTTCCTGAAAGGCTGATCCATGGCGGATGCGAATTGCACTTGCGGAAGTGGCAAGACGTTTGAAGCGTGCTGCGGGCCCTATCTGAGCGGGGAGACACTTCCCGCAACTGCTGAAGCATTGATGCGCTCGCGGTACTCTGCCTATGTCCGCGAAGACATCACCTATCTGAAAAATACGCTTTGGCCAAAACATCAGGCCGCATTTGATTTTGCCGCGACAGCGGCCTGGGCTGCAGAAAACCACTGGACGGGTCTCTCGGTTCTCGAAACCGAAAAGGGTCAGGAAGGTGACCGGGAAGGAACCGTTTTATTCGAAGCGAAATACCTTGCAGGCGGCAAACTCAACACGCACCGTGAGCAGAGCCGTTTCCGGCAAAAGTCAGGCCGCTGGTATTACGTAGAAGCGGTTTGATCGGAAGAAGCTCTGGCTCGCTGCCTAGTGAAAATTCCGACCGCCAGGCAGAGCGTTTGCAGTCTGTTTGGTTCGGGTGTCGGTGTGTGTTTGCCGGGCAAAGTCCTGATGGAGTTCGGGAATTTCCTGTATCAGTTGGACCAACCTGCTGGCCGGCTTGATCTTCTCGGTGAACTCAATCACCGGGTGTTTGACTTCATCAGCGCGGGCAAGACCTGCATCATCCAATGACTTGTCTGACAGATCTGCCAGGAGATGGGTGACATCTTCAACGTGATCGGCGACTACGTGGATCACACCGGCTTCATTCTGTACTCTTCCGGAAACTTTCAGGAACCGCGCGCCCAAGATCAGTGGCCGATATTTTTCAAATACTTTCGGCCAGACAATAATGTTGCCGATGCCACCTTCATCTTCCAGGGTCAGGAAGATGACGCCTTTGGCCGAGCCCGGGCGTTGGCGAACCAGAACCAGCCCTGCGACGGATAACTGCCGCCCGGAGCGAACCTGATCCAGCTGCATGCACGGCAGAACCTTTTGGGCCTGCAAGGCCCGGCGGGCAAAGGCGACCGGATGGGCTTTCAGGGAAAGGCTCAGAGACTGGTAATCGGCCATGACATGGGCGCCCGGCGGCATCGGCGGCAGGTTTGCATCCGGCTCAGGTCTGAGGTCCCCAAGATGAGCCGTGTCGAACAGGGGCAGCCGATCCTTGAGCGAGCCTGCCTCAAGACCTTGAGCGGCCCAAACCGCCGCACGCCTGTCCAGCCCGAGGGAGCGAAAGGCGTCTGCCTCGGCTAGGCGCAGAATGACGGACCGGCCCAGACCGGTGCGCAGCCAGAGGTCTCGCACGCTGTCATAACCATCTCCACGCAGGTCAATGAGGTTTTCCATGTTCTCCTGTTTGAGGCCTTTGACGGTTCGAAAACCGAGTCGGACAGCCTGATCCGTGCGGATGACCTTTTCCATCTCCTGGTGTTTGCGATGAAGGTGTTTTGATGCCTGCCAACCAGGTTCCAGCGTGGCGTCCCAGCTGGACAGGTTGATGTCGACCTCGCGCACATCGACGCCGTGCTCACGGGCATCACGGACCAGCTGGCCAGGGGCATAAAATCCCATCGGCTGGGAATTCAAAAGGGCTGCACAGAAGACATCCGGGTAATAGGCCTTGATCCAGGAAGATGCATAGACCAGAAGCGCAAAGCTGGCCGCGTGGCTTTCGGGAAACCCGTATTCACCAAAACCCTCGATCTGGCGAAAACAACGCTCGGCGAAACCCTGCTCGTAGCCGTTCTGTTTCATGCCTTCGATCATCTTGGTCTGAAAGGTGCCGATGGTGCCGACACGGCGGAAGGTTGCCATGGCGCGGCGCAACCTGTCGGCTTCGCCCGGCGTGAAGCCAGCAGCGACAATGGCGATTTTCATTGCCTGTTCCTGAAACAGCGGCACGCCCATGGTCTTGCCGAGCACAGCTTCCAGTTCCTTGCTGGGGTAGGTGACCTTTTCCTTGCCTTGTCTGCGACGCAGATAGGGGTGAACCATATCGCCCTGAATGGGGCCGGGGCGGACAATGGCAACCTCAATCACCAGATCATAAAAGGCGCGTGGCTGCAGCCGGGGCAACATGGTCATCTGGGCCCGGCTTTCCACTTGAAAAACGCCGATGGAATCTGCCCGACAGAGCATGTCATAAACCGGTTTTTCTTCTGCGGGGATCGTCGAGATTGTCAGGTGTTGATCATAGCGTTCAGACAGCATGACCAGCGCCTTGCGAATGGCTGTCAGCATGCCAAGCGCCAGAACATCAATCTTCAGGATACCAAGCGAATCCAGATCATCCTTGTCCCATTCAACCACCGTGCGATCTTCCATGGCCGCGTTCTGGATCGGGATGACTTCGTCGAGACGGCCACGGGTAATCACGAAACCGCCGACATGTTGGGAGAGGTGTCGGGGAAAGCCGATCAGGGTTCGTGCCAGATCCAGCATCTGCGTCAGCAGCGGATCAGACGGATCCAGCCCGGCTTCGCGCACTTGTGCCTCTTCCGTTCCGGCGGAGGAGCGTCCCCAGACGGTGCCAGAGAGAGATGAAATGGCGTCTTCCGACAGGCCGAACACCTTGCCAACTTCTCTCAAGGCAGAGCGTGAGCGGTAGGTGGTCACAGTGGCAGCAAGCCCCGCACGTTCACGGCCATACTTGGCGTAGATATACTGGATGACCTCTTCGCGCCGTTCATGTTCGAAATCGACATCGATATCGGGAGGCTCGCGTCGTTCAGGCGAGATGAAACGCTCAAACAGCAAGTCTGCGCGGGTGGGATCGACTTCCGTGATGCCGAGGCAAAAACAGACAGCGGAATTGGCGGCAGAGCCGCGTCCCTGACAGAGAATGCTGCGGGTTCGAGCGAAGCGGACAATGTCATAAACAGTCAGAAAATAGGGCGCGTATTCCAGCTCTGCGACGAGTTTGAGCTCATGATCGATTGTTGTCCGGATTTTTTCTGGAACACCGTCCGGATACCGGCGTTTGGCACCAACTTCTGTCAGGCGCTCCAGTTCTGCCTGAGGCGTGGGACTGTCTCCTGCCGGCTCTTCCGGATATTCATATCTCAGATCATCCAGCGAGAAACTGATCTCCCCGAGAATTTTCAGGCTTTCGCGCAAGGGGGCCGGGTCATCGTCAAAAAGCCGCAGCATGTTATCGGCGGTTTTCAGGTGTCGTTCGGCATTTTGTTGCAGTTGTCGACCGGCTGTTTCAAGGCGTTCATGCAGCCGGATACAGGTCAGAACGTCCTGCAGCGGGCGTCGGTCCGGGTCGTGATACAGCGTGTCATTGGTGGCCAGCAGCGGCACCCCTGCCTGTCTCACAATTTCATGGGCGAGCCCTAGGCGGCGGCGATCTTCTGCTCTGCGGTGCAGAGAAACAGCGAGGCGTAATCTTGGGCCAAAATGGTCTTTCAGGTTGTGAAGGGTTTTCAGGATTGCGTCTTGGTCCGGCAATCCCGGTGGCAGTACGAGGGCTGCAGGTGATAGCGGATCGAGAAGATCCAGATCTTCGCGTGTCAGGTGGCAGCTGCCCTTTTCAGCCCGCCGATTGCCAATGGTCAGCAACCGGGTGAGCGTGCCGTATGCGTCGCGGTCTTTCGGCCAGTAAAGCAGATCCGGCGTTTTATCCAGAAACGACAGCCGACAGCCAGGAATATAGGCAATGCCGACTTCCTTGGCGGCCATATGCGCACGCACGACCCCCGCCATGGAGTTGCGGTCGCACACGGCGAAAGCTTTCAGCCCGAGACCTGCTGCCTGCAGGGCGAGCTCTTCGGGATGAGACGCGCCGTTCAAAAACGAAAAATTGGTCGCTGTGCAAAGTTCGGCAAAGCAGGGGGGCTGCATCATGCGAACAGCCCTTGAAGATACCAGCGCGGCTGGGTGGTTTCGCGCTCATAAAGGCCTTCGCGGTAGAGCCAGAAACGACGACCTTCCGTGTCCTCAATGCGGAAATAATCCCGGGTCGCGCCGTCGCGGGTCTCTGATGGCCTGTCATGGGCGCCAATCCACCAGGGCGGCGCGATGCGCTCCGGGCCTTCCGAGCGAGCGACCTGATAAAGCCCGCGTCGCCAGCGGAACCGTAACGGCGGTCCGTCTGGAACCATGGCGAGCGCCTCGACAGGCTCGGCTGGATCGATCAGCCGCAACGGGCGGCTCAGAAGCCCTGTGTGCCAATCTGTTGAGGAGAAATTGGAAGAGGGCTCTTCCGCAAACCCTGTTTCTTCTGCGTGGTTTTGAGATCTGGTTGGCGGTGTCAGACCAAAATCCGCACCGCCAAAACCGATCCAGGACAGGGTATCTTCCTTGGCAAGAGCAGCTGGAACAAAACTTGTCTGGCTTTCCGGCAGATGGCGGTCGGAGGGAAGAAGCCGCGTGATCCGCTCAATGCCGAGCCGGGCGCCAAGCCGGTCAACCAGATCATTGAGGCTGGCTTCCGCCTCCTGAACGCCGTGTCCTGTCAGTGAAGCCTGTGCAGCTGGCGCGGTGTCGGCGACCAGCACGCCAAGGCGGATCAGGTCATAACCAAACCCGGCATCCATAACGCTTTCATCGGCTTTCAGTTTTTCTGCAAACAGTGACAGGAGCCGGGCAGGCTCCCGCAAAGGATTGCTGGTGCCGACCATTAGTTTTTGCACCGTGCCATCGACCCGGAAGAGCACCAGTTCAAAGGCCCGACCGCCCTGACCGCGTCGCTCCAGGGCCTTGGACAGCTGCCCTGCCAGTGACAGGGCAACAGCCTTGACATCATCAACTTGGGAAATCGGTTCAAAGAACCGTCGTTCCGCTGCAATCAACGGCGCTTCAAACCGCGGAGATATCGGTTCGCCCTGGAGTCCAAGTGCCTGATCAAGGCGGGTGACCAACTCTTCGCCGAAGCGTGTGGCAAGTGGCGCGCGCGGACGATCCAGCAGGTGACCGATGGTGGTGAGGCCCACCCGGTGAAGCCCCTCAACGCTTTCGCTTGGGATGCGCAAGGCAGTCATCGGCAACGGGGCAAGAGCCGCCTGTTCGTCCCCTTCGGGCAAAACGCCACCAGCACCATAACGCGCCAACGCCCAGGCTGTGCCGACCGTTCCGGCGACGGCAGCGCGAACGCCGAACCCCTGTTTCTCCAGCCGGTTGAGCACATCCTTGAGCATGGCCTGTTCGCCGCCAAAGAGATGTGCGCAGCCGGTGATATCCAGAAAAAGACCGTCATCTCCATCGATCGCGACCAGCGGCGTATAGCGATCGCACCAATCAGCAAGGGCAAGAAGCAACGTGTGATCCTTCTGCGGATCGGCATCCTCACACAGAAGGTGTGGCACTCTGGCTTTGGCGTCAGATTCAGTTTCACCGACCCGCAAACCACAGGCTCTGGCGGTTTCGTTCAGGGAGATAATGCGGCGGGCATTGCGGATTCTGGCCAGAATGGCGAGGGGCGGTTCAACCTGCCGAGCGGAAGGGGACGATGCGGTCCTTAAGGGACGCAGGATCCGGTCGCAGGGCAGATCCGCGATCCAGAGCGAGAGAATGCGCTGGCGCGGCAAATTTTCTCGTCTCATGGTTCCACTCCACGGTCAGATGACCAGGGCGGCCATCACGGTTGCGCGTCAGTTCGATCCTCCAGACGGGCGCTCCCAATCCCGGATGAGGTCCGTCTTTTAAAAGATCCGGCGGTCTGGAGACTGCCGGGGTGATCTGCCAACGAGTTGTGGCGGCGGTCGGCTCACATTCTGCTGCATGACGCAGGACAAACACCGGCATCTGGCTGCGTTCGGCCCGCAAGCCAATGCGGCGGGTGGCCGTCAGATCCACCAGACGCTGAGACCCTTGAACCTCTCCCAGAACGGCAGCCAAAGCCGTACAGGAGGCGCCTTCTTCAAGACACCACAAGAGTTCTTCCATGCGCCTGGGCCGGACAATGATCAGGCGGGCCGGATCGATCCCGAAGGCGGCAAGACCCGGACCGTGCAGCTGCCCCGCTTCCTGGGCAGCGCGTGGATCTTGCACAATCAGGACAGATCCGGTCCGGGTTTCCAAAATCCGGGCAAGCAGGGCAAAAACAAAGCCGCTGAGGGCTCCTGAATGCCGACTTTGCGCACTGACAATTTCGTGCAGGGCGCCAAGTTTCAAACCACCGTCTGCCTGAAACAGGGTGTCCAGTGCCTCAAGTTGAAAAGAGCAACGATCCGATCCCTGGCCGTTTCTGGCTGGATGGTTCGTCCGAGACGGGTTCGGAGCTTGCTTGCCGGAAAAAGTCTCCGGCCCCTGCGGATTGGCGGCGGTCACAGGGGCCGGAGCAAACTGCGTCTCAAAGGGGAGGCGACCCTCAAGACCGGCAATGCGGCGACGCAGCTCGGCAAGAGATGTGCTATGCTCGGTCCTGTTCTGGGCGGCATCAGGCACGGTTGTTCCAATCACGTTCTTGTTTGTTCTCTTTATGTTCTTATTGATTCCGGAAAGCTCTTCCAGAGTCAAGCGCAATATCTTTTGAAAAAGCGTCAGGGGTCTGGTGACGTAAGGCGATGGCACCGGTCGGTCTGCAAAAACGTTTTGGTTTTGAAAATCTTAGTGTCGTTGGGCATATGATTGCACAGCATTGATTTTCTGTGTCTGTATCAAAAACGCCAGCGACGGATTGTTAAGTCCCTCATGGCATTAATACGGAAGATTATCCACAAAGGGTCTCTTTCGTGAATCCATCCGGTGATTCCAGCGCAAAGCCTTCGCAAGGCACGTCTCGACCATCAACACTGACAAGTGTTGTGGAGCGGCTGGTTGGAATTTTGCGCGGCAACGGCTCTGACAAAAATTCCGCCGGGCGCATGGCGCTGTTCACGTTTGTCATCCGGATCGGCGGCGCCGGCCTTGCCTATCTGTCCCAGATCGTCCTCGCCCGCCTGCTCGACGCACACGACTATGGCATTTATTCCGTTGCCTGGATGGTGGTGATTATTTTGGGGGCGATGGCCTGTGGCGGATTTTCCAGCTCCGTCAATCGCTTCATTCCCGAGTACAGGCAGAAAACTGATTTTGATGGTTTGCGAGGGTTTTTAAGAACCAGCCGTCAGGCCGCATTTGTCACGGGCTGTCTGATGGCGACTGTGGCCATGCTTGTGGTTGTCGCGTTGCGCTCGGTCATTGATGTCGCCTACATCCAACCTCTCCTGATTGCCCTGCTGGCCTTGCCGTTTTTTGCAGTCAGCATGGTTCAGGACGGTATCGCCAGAAGCTATGACTGGCCATCTCTGGCGATCCTGCCGACGTATATCTGGCGACCGCTGGCAATTCTTGTTTTCCTCATCAGCCTGGCCGTGGCCGGTACATCCCTGAATGCGTCGACAACAGCCTTTGTTGCCGTGATCGTCACGCTGCTCATCGCGGCCTATCAGTTCGGCCACCTGAGGCAGCGGCTAAAGCCTTTGGTGCCGCAGGGCGCGCGACGTGTTGATCTGAAAACCTGGGTGTTGATTTCCCTGCCCATGTTGATGGTTGACGGGTTTTTGCAGCTGATCACCAGTGCCGATGTCATCATGGTCAGTTTCTTCGAAGACCCGGATCAGGTTGCTGTCTATTTTGCCGCGTCCAAAACGCTTGCCCTGGTGCACTTTGTCTATTTTGCTGTTCGGGCGGCCTCTGCGCACCGGTTCTCAAGTTATATTCACAGCGACGATCATGAAGGTCTTGCGCGTTATGTCCGTCAGGCAACGCTTTGGACATTCTGGCCATCACTGGCCGCAGGTGCCGGGCTTTTGCTGATTGCACCTGTGCTGCTCTACCTGTTTGGTCCGGAGTTTGTGGCCGGTTATCCGCTGATCGCCCTTCTCATGATCGGGGTTCTGGCGCGCGCGTCTATTGGACCCGCAGATGCACTATTGACCATGACCGGCAACCAGAAGATCTGCGCCGTCATCTACGGCATCACATTCGCCCTGAATGTCATTTTCAACCTGATCCTGATCCCGCGTCTTGGTCTTTCCGGGGCGGCCATTGCCACAAGCTGCGCAATTCTTTTTGAAGCTGCCGCTCTTGCAATCGTTGCGAAACGTAAGCTCAATATCACAACGTTTGTTTTGCCCTTGTTATTTTCGCCCGGGAAGCCTGCCGATTGACCGTTGACATCAACAGCTCGTCTTCTCTGGAGGTCGTGTCGGTTGACCCTTTGGGTGCCGATCTGCCGCTCGAAAACTGGCGGGTGTTGTCAGATGAAAGCCTCGATCCAAATCCGTTTTTTGGTCCCTCGTTTCTGCAAGCCTTTCTGAAGCATATGGTCGGCCAAAATGTCCGGCTGGTAGTCGTCAGGGACAAGGATACCGGTGTCTGGCTTATGGCAGCCCCGGTTGGCCATCGCCGGATCGGTCTTGCTGTTCCCGGTCAAACGATCTGGACAACGGATTATTCTCCGTTGGGCACACCGCTGTTGCACCCGGGAGCAGGTCCCGAAGTTGTCGATCTTTTTGTGAGTGCGGCAACAGGCCCCTCGAAGCTGATAGCAATTCCGTATTTGCCGCTTTGCACAAAAACAGCCGAGAGGCTTTTGGAAGTTCCGGGATGGAATTCTCTTGTGGCAATGCCATTCGAACGGGCAAGTCATGACGCCGGCGTGACCGGAGAAGCGCAGTTAGCCCGAGCTTTCAGCGGTAAACGACGCAAGGAAATGCGCCGTCTATTGCGCCGTCTGGAGGACCACGGCCCTGTCAGCATGAAACATCTCACGGGAGACGAGACCCGGGAAGGCTTCGAGGCATTTCTGGACCTGGAAGCTCGGGGCTGGAAAGGGCACGGCGGAACCGCGTTGCTGAGCCAAGACGAGACGGCAGCATTTTCCCGAGAGGTCATCAAGGCACGGTCCCAGCAAAAAAGCGTGCGAATTGACCAGCTGTGGACCGGAGAGACATTGATTGCGTCTCTCGTTTCCTTTCTTGGGGGTGACCAGGTTTTCTCCTGGAAAATCGCTTTTGACGAGGCTTTCGCGCGTTATTCTCCCGGAAGCCAGATCGCACTCATGGCCATGCGGGAAAATCTGCAACAGCCAGGGTTTACCCGCGCCGATTCGCTCGCGGTTTCCGGTCATTCCATGATCGAGCCCCTCTGGCGTGGGCGAATTGAACTGGGCACGCTGCTTCTGGCGAAAGGGCACTCAAACTCACTAAGGCAACGCCTAAGTGCTGCTGATCTTCATCTTGAGAGCCGCCTGCGTGCAACGGCAAGCGGACTTAAAAACCGGCTTTTGTCCTAAGTCTCGGCGCGAGCCTGATCGCGCAGCTTTCGGCGAATAACCTTGCCCGTTGTTGTCATCGGAAGTGCTTTTACAAAGCTGATTTCCCGCGGATACTCATGTGCGGAAAGATGCTCGCGCACGAATGTGCGGATGCTGTCTTCCTGGGATGTATCGCCCTTTATCTCAGGTTTCAGAACCACATAGGCTTTGACGATCTCGGTGCGCAGCGGGTCGGGTTTACCGATTACAGCTGCCAGAGCGACAGAGGGATGTTTGAGCAGGCAATCCTCGATTTCACCCGGGCCGATCCTATAACTGGCGGAGGTGATAATGTCGTCATCCCGGCCGACAAAATGCACATAGCCGTCTTCATCCATCAGGCCCTGATCACCTGTGATCATCCAGTCGCCGATGAATTTTTCGCGGGTGGCTTCCGGCTTGTTCCAGTATTCCAGAAACATCACCGGGTCAGGTCGTTTGATGGCAATCTGGCCGAGCGATTCCGGTGGCAAGGGCGTGCCGTCGTCATCAATGATCGCCACCTCATGGCCTGGAATGGCTTTGCCAATTGCACCGGATCTTGAAACACCCAGATCTGCTGACGATCCCAGAACGGCATTGCACTCGGTTTGCCCGTAGAACTCATTGACCTGAAAGCCGAATTCCTGAGCGAACCAGTCATAGGTCTCTTTGCCGAGTGATTCACCAGCTGAGCCAACGCTGCGCCAGTTGAGATCAAAACGGCTGTTTGGACTGTCGACAGACCGCAGCATCTTCAAGGCAGTCGGCGGGATGAAGGCGTTGCGGATGCCTTCGCGTTCAAGCAGATGAAAAGCAAACTCCGGGTCGAATTTTTTCGAAGCATACGACACCACTGGAACGCCCAGGCTGAGGGCCGGAAAGAGCGCATTCAAAAGACCGCCGGCCCAGGCCCAGTCGGCTGGAGTCCAGAAAAGATCACCCGGTTGGCCGAGAAAATTCTGGGAAAGCTCAATGCCCGGCATATGGCCGAACAGAACCCGGTGACCATGCAGAACACCCTTTGGCTGGCCTGTTGTGCCGGATGTGTAGATCATCAACGCCGGATCATCTGGAGACGTGCTCTTCGTATCGAAGGCATCGGCGGCTTGTTCCATCAGGGTATCGAAGGATTGCACGCCGCTCTCTGGTCCGTCGATGGAAACGATCAGGTCCAGAGTTGGCAGGTCTTCGCGAATATCTGCTAGTTTTCCGAGGCCTGCAGTGTCCGTCACCAATGCTTTTGCGCCAGAATCACTCAACCGGTATCGAAGCGCGTCCTGACCGAACAGTGCTGCCATCGGCACGGCAATCGCCCCGATCTTGTAGGCTGCGATATGAGCAATGGCCGTTTGCGGAATCTGCGGCAAAAGCAACGCAACGCGGTCACCGCTTTTGATGCCCAGTGCGATCAGGGCATTGGCAAAACGGTTGGCGGCGCGGTTGAGGTTCTGATGGCTCCAGTTTTCCCGGTTACCATCTTCCAGAACATGCCGGATCGCCAATCGGTCCGGGTCCTGACGAGCCCATTGGTCGCTGACAACATCTGCCATGTTGTAAGTGGCTGGCAGAGACCATTTGAAACGGGTTTTCAGCGTATCGTAATCGCTGGCGGGCAGCAGCATGCGTTCTTGATCCAGTGCAAAATTTCAGCGGCGGAGTGTAGGGCCGAGATTGCTGCAGCGCAATAGAGCGAAATTCGGCTTATTTCTGCGCCAAAGGATGCACTGATTCCACAAGTTCCCGCAGACGCTCGTCCAGAACATGGGTGTAAATCTGCGTGGTTGAAATGTCAGCATGCCCCAGCAGTTGTTGAACCACCCGAAGGTCTGCGCCGTTCTGCAATAGATGAGAAGCAAAGGCGTGCCTGAGAACGTGCGGTGAGATTTTCGACGCATCAAGGTCCGCTGCAATGGCAAGGTCTTTCAGCTCCCTGCCAAAATGCTGACGGGTCAGGTGCCCGCTGTCGCCATGGGAGGGAAACAGCCAGGGGCTTGTTTCATAAGCCCCTTCTGCGGATCTGAGGCCGACATAATCTTTCATGGCCGCTTGAGCTGCATGAGACAGCGGCACCAGACGTTCCTTGCCGCCCTTGCCCTTGATCTCGATGAGCCGGGCGTCTCTTAAAGCAGCGGTCACCGGCAGGGCGACAAGTTCCGAAACACGAAGGCCGGTTGCATAAAGAACCTCGATCAAGGTGTACATGCGCTGGACACGCAGCCGGGCTGCAGCTGATTTTTGCGGTTTTTCAGTCTGGATACGTGCTGTCTCGATCAGTGTGTCGACATCATCCATCGACAGAACTTTGGGCAGGCTGGCTCTCTTTTTAGGTGCGGACAGCGTTCGGGTCGGGTCGTCTTCGCGGCTGCCTTCTGAATACAGAAATTTGTAGAACTGCTTCAGAGCAGACAGTCGTCGTGCTTGCGAGGTTTCCGCAAAACCGCGCCGTGTCAGGTCGCTCATATAGCGGGAGATGTCCTCGGATTTGGCATCGGCGAGTTTTGTCCGGCCCAGAAAACCGGAGAAATCTTCCAGATCCCGGCGATAGCCCGCCAGAGTGTTTTCCGCCGCGCCACGTTCTGCGGCGAGCATTTCCAGAAAATTTTCCAGATCAAAACCGGTCGCCATGAGTTCAAACCTAACGGCCGAAACCATCCTTTTTCACGCGCACGGTAATTTCCCGTTCGCGAGGTTCGACAAAATTCGCCAGGGAATAAACTGCGCCATAGCCAAGGCCGCCGAGCAAAATCAGCACAAGCAACAGGCGGGTGAGTGTTGGCACAGAGTATCTCCAAATCGAACGAATCAGACTTCGCGAATGTTTCATCAACACGAGCCGGGGTGCAAGCGATGGCCTGCAATCAACATGCATCGAATCCCGCTCTAACCCCCGTGCCTTTTCTGCCGAATATGCTACAACGCCGCAATGACAGATTACGAAAATGTGCAGTCCGTGACTGAGGGGACTGCTGGCATGACAGCAAATTCAATCGATCTTGCGCGTCTGGTAGACGCCATGGACGGTCGTTCCGTCGTTCTTGTCGGGATCATGGGGTGCGGCAAATCGACTGTCGGCAAGCGTTTGGCGCAGCGACTCGGTCTTGAATTTGTTGATGCGGACAGCGAAATCGAACGCGCTGCCAACATGACCGTCTCCGAGATATTTTCCGAACATGGCGAGCCGTATTTTCGCAGTGGCGAAGAGCGCGTTATTGCCCGGTTGTTGCGCGAAGGTCCGCAGATTTTGGCGACAGGTGGCGGCGCTTTCATGAGCGAAATGACCCGTGACGAAATCAACGCACAGGGCCTGTCGATCTGGTTGAAAGTTGATTTTGAAACGGTGATGGCCCGCGTTCGCCGTCGCTCGACCCGGCCGTTGCTGCAAAATCCGGACCCGGAAGGCACCATGCGCAAGCTGATGGCCGAGCGCGAACCCGTCTATTCCAAGGCCACATTGACGGTGACCTCAAAAGACGTTCCACACGAAGCAGTTGTCGACCAGATCGTCGTGACGCTGGCAGAGCATTTATTCGGGGCGCAGGACTGAAAAATCCAGCTGACCCGGAAACTTAATTGGACGAGTAAATTCATGGCAAATTTGGACGCAGCGACTGATGCAAATCAGGCCCCCATCCAAACAGTTCGGGTGGACCTTGGCGCACGTAGTTATGACATCAGGATCGGCAGAGGCGTTCTGGAAACAGCAGGCGCGGAAATCGCCGCTGTTCTGCCCGATGCCCGGCTCGCTGTTGTTGTCGATGAAACAGTTGCCAAGCTGCATCTGGATGCCTTCTCGGACAGTCTTGAGGCGGCAGGTCTTGATCATACTGTGATCACTGTGCCACCGGGTGAAAGCACTAAATGTTTCAGCGAATTCGAGCGCCTGTGCGATGAAATTCTGGCCGCACGTCTTGAGCGCGGCGATGCCGTCGTTGCGCTGGGCGGAGGTGTTGTCGGTGATCTTACGGGATTTGCAGCCGCTGCCGTACGCCGGGGTATGGCGTTCATTCAGGTGCCGACAACTGTCCTGGCGCAGGTCGACAGTTCTGTCGGCGGCAAGACCGGGATCAATTCGCGCCATGGCAAGAACCTGATCGGTGCATTTCATCAGCCAGGACTGGTTCTGGCGGACACAGCTATTCTCGACACACTGCCATTGCGAGATTTTCGGGCCGGGTATGCGGAAGTCGCCAAATACGGCCTGCTAGGCGATGTCGAATTCTTTGCCTGGTTGGAAGACAACTGGAAAGCCGTTTTTGCAGGCGGCCCGGAGCGTGATGAAGCAGTTGCACGATCCTGTCAGGCAAAGGCAGATGTGGTTGCGGCTGATGAGCTGGAAGCCGGTGGACGGGCCCTGCTCAATCTGGGTCACACCTTCGGGCATGCACTGGAATCCGCAGTTTCCTATGAAACCGAGCGGCTGGTGCACGGGGAAGGCGTTTCCATCGGCATGATGCTGGCCCATGAATTTTCAGGGCAACTTGGCCTGATCGGTGAAGATACCGTTGCCCGTGTCCATAAACATCTGAGCGAAGTCGGGCTGCCGGTCCGTGTTCAGGATATTCCCGGGCAATTGCCGCAGGTCGAAGCTTTCATGGACATCATTGCCCAGGACAAGAAAGTCAGTCGTGGTGCTCTGACGTTTATTTTGACGAGGGGCATCGGCGAAGCATTTGTCGAAAAGGGTGTGGAACCCCATCTGGTGTCTGACTTCTTGACGGAGAAACTGAACGCATGACCGAGACAGCGCTCTGGTTGGCGATTGGCGCCATCATATTGCTCTTGTTCCTATCCGGGTTCTTTTCCGGATCTGAAACGGCTTTGACGGCAGCATCGCGTGCCCGTGTACACCGGCTTGAAAAAAACGGTGACTGGCGGGCCAAGGTCGCTGGTCGGTTGATTGCGTCGCGTGAACGTCTGATTGGCGCGCTTCTGCTTGGCAACAATCTCGTCAACATCATGGCCTCGGCCTTGGCCACCAGTGTCTTTCTCAGTCTGTTTGGCGACGCAGGTGTTGCCATTGCAACGCTTGTCATGACGGTGTTGGTTCTGGTTTTTGCTGAAGTTCTTCCAAAAACCTGGGCGATTTCCAACCCGGAACGCTTTGCCTTGGCGGTGTCGCCGATTGTCCGTGTTGTTGTTGCTGTTTTCGGGCCAATTGTAATTGGTGTCGAATGGATCGTGCGCATGCTGCTCAAGCTGCTGGGCGTCAATATCAATGACGATACATCGATCCTGTCTGCACATGATGAGCTGCGCGGGGCGGTTGATCTTCAGCATATAGAAGGCGGGCTGGAAAAAGGCGACCGCGACCGTATCGGCGGACTGCTTGATCTTGCGGATCTGGAAGTGTCCGACGTCATGATCCATCGTACCAATATGGTTGCGCTGAACGCGGATGAAGACCCCAACAAACTGGTTGAGGCCGCGCTGGCGTCTCCCTACACACGTTTGCCCCTGTGGCGCGGTGAAACCGATAATTTTGTTGGTGTTCTGCATGCCAAGGACTTGCTGCGTGCGTTAAATGCGGCTGGTGGTGTATCGAAAAATATCGATATCGTCGACATCGCAACACCCGCCTGGTTCGTTCCGGAAACGACAAGCCTGCAGGAACAGCTCAATGCGTTTTTGCGCCACAAACAGCATTTCGCGCTGGTTGTTGATGAGTACGGCGAAGTGATGGGTCTGGTGACCCTGGAAGACATTCTGGAAGAAATTGTTGGCGAAATCGCGGATGAGCACGATGTTGAGCTTGAAGGCCTTCGCCCTCAAGCTGATGGGTCTGTGATTGTCGATGGGTCAGTACCGATCCGTGACCTTAATCGTGCCGTGGACTGGAGCCTTCCTGATGAGGAAGCGACGACCATTGCCGGGCTGGTGATCCACGAAGCGCGCATGATTCCCGAAGAGCGTCAGATCTTCACGTTCCACGGGTTCCGATTCACGGTTCTGCGCCGCGAGAAAAACCGGATCACACGGTTGAGGATCATGCCGCTCGGCCAGCTCAGAGGTGCGACTGCAGCAGCAAACTGATCGCTCGTCAAATGTCAGGACGGTTGTTGAACTGATGCGCCGCGTGGATCAGGTTCACTGTCTGAACGTATTTCCAGTGCCAGAGCGTGCACGCTGTCGGCCAGTTCATCCGCCAGAACGTCATTGATGGCCCGGTGCCGTGCGACACGACCCATGCCTTCGAACGCGGCTGCTGCAATTTGTACCCGGAAATGGGTTTCGCCACCTTCACGCCAGCCGCCATGACCTCGGTGATTTTCCGATTCATCGATGACATTAAGGGCCGAGGGTGAAAATGCTGCGGTCAATTTGTCCGCAATCGTCTGTTTCATGTTCATTTCTCCACTGTGGGCACAGACTTTTGAAAGTTCAAGTCTTTGCTCAGGCCTATCCGGCTGATAAGGTGCCGGGCTGTTCGAAATCCGGGAATCAAGGCAAACGCTCAATGAGCTTTGGACACCGGGAAATTACAACTGGTTGCGGCTTGTCCGTGACCTCTAAAGTCCCATAATTGGCCGCATGACATCTAAACCAAGCATATTTGATAGTATCCGGGTAAAGCCGGACAAGGAAAAAGCCGCCAAGGCTACCAGTCCTTCGTGCGAGCATCCGGGCTGCAATCGCCCCGGTGTACACAAGGCTCCCAAAGGGCGTGATCGGGAAGGACAGTATTTTACGTTCTGCGTCGATCATGTTCGCGACTACAACAAGTCCTACAATTATTTTACCGGCATGCAGGATGACGACGTCCGCAGCTACCACAAAGACAGCCTGACCGGACATCGGCCGACTTGGCAAATGGGTGTCAATCGAGAGGCTGCTGAAGGTCCAGATGGCTTTGATTCGCGGGGCAGTGCGCGCGAAAAAACCCAGCAACGCAACGACAAAGTTCGTCGCCCGAGACAAAGAAAACTCTTGGCGCTTGAAAAACGTTCCCTGGATGTGCTCAATCTGCCTAAGACTGCGAGTGGCGATGATATCAAAGCGCGCTATAAAGAGCTTGTGAAATTAAACCATCCGGATGCCAATGGCGGTGACAGGTCTTCCGAAGACCGCCTGCGGGAAATCATTCAGGCCTATAACGTCCTGAAAAAAGCCGGTTTCCTCTAGGCTTGCAGAGCCCTGCATGCTTTTTCCAATTGACCGTTCCCGGCGAGAAACCGGGATTGCGGAGGACTGATGACTGAGACGACGATCGCGGCAACAGCAATGCCGGACACTGAAATTTCTGTAGAAGAGGTTTTTGGCTTCACGTCCAGCCTCAAGGTGCCGGCCTTTTCTTCGCCATCCGAGCATGTGCCTGAGCGCGACGAGGATTATCTCTTCGACCGCGCCACCACGCTCGCGATTCTTGCCGGCTTTGCGCATAACCGTCGCGTGATGGTGACCGGTTATCACGGCACTGGTAAGTCGACCCACATTGAACAGGTCGCCTCACGTCTCAATTGGCCGTGTATCCGCGTCAACCTGGACAGCCACATCTCCCGTATCGATCTTGTTGGCAAGGACGCGATTGTTCTGAAAGACGGCAAGCAGATCACCGAATTCAAGGACGGCATTCTGCCCTGGGCCTATCAGCACAATGTTGCGCTGGTATTCGATGAGTATGATGCCGGGCGTCCGGACGTGATGTTTGTCATTCAGCGAATTCTGGAATCCTCAGGCCGTTTGACGTTGCTTGACCAGAGCCGCGTTATCCGCCCGCATGGGGCCTTCCGTCTGTTTGCCACCGCCAACACTGTTGGTCTCGGCGACACGTCCGGTCTCTATCATGGCACGCAGCAGATCAACCAGGCCCAGATGGACCGTTGGTCGATCGTGACCACGTTGAACTATCTGCCGCATGACAATGAAGTTGATATTGTTCTGTCGAAGGCCAAACACTTCCAGAATGATGAAGGTCGCAACACCGTTTCCAAAATGGTGCGTCTGGCAGACATGACCCGGAACGCCTTCATCAATGGTGATTTGTCGACTGTGATGAGCCCGCGGACGGTGATCACCTGGGCCGAGAACGCACTGATCTTTGGCGATATCGGCTTTGCTTTCCGTCTGACCTTCCTGAACAAGTGTGACGACATGGAACAGTCTCTTGTGGCTGAATTCTACCAGCGCTGCTTTGGCGAAGATTTGCCGGAATCCGCTGTCAACGTTGTTATGAGCTGAGGTCACCATGGCGCCACGGCCAGGTAGTAATTCGTTACCCGGGAACAAACCTGCTCCAACCACCGAGCCCTTCAAGCAATCGGTGAGCGGAACCATGCGGGCCATTTCCGGAGAAGCGGAACTGGAAGTTGTCTTTTCCGGTGATCGACCTGGCCTGTCAGGTCTGTCCGTCCGATTGCCGGAGCCGTCCCGAAAGGTGAATGCACGCGAGATTTCGGTCACCCGCGGGTTGTCGGATTCCATTGCCTTGCGCATTGCCTGTCATGACAAGGCGGTTCACGCGAAGAACATGCCGCAGGGCGCTGACGGTCGTGCCATTTTCGAAGCCGTCGAACAGGCGCGCTGCGAAGCTGTTGGTGCCCGGCGCATGCAGGGTGTTGCCGATAATCTGTCGGTCATGCTTGATGACAAGTTTCTCAAATCCGGCGCACCGGAAATTTCCAGCCGGGAAGAAGCGCCGCTTCAGGATGCCCTGTCGCTGATCGTTCGCGAACGTCTGACCGGCGCCAAGCCGCCGCAAAGTGCCGGAAAACTCGTCGATTTATGGCGCGACTGGGTCGAAGAAAAAGCCGGTTCTGATCTTGATAACCTCACAAGTGAAGTCGAGGATCAGGGGTCCTTTGCCCAGCGTTTTCGGGAAGTTCTGAAGTCACTCGATATGGCTGACGAGCTCGGTGACACTGACGAAGACCTCGATCCCGAGCAGAACGAAGACGACGGCAACAACGACGACGCAGAATCCGGCGACGAAGGCGAAGAAGACAGTGGTGAGCAGGAAGCTTCACCGCAGGAAATGGAGCTTTCCGGAGAAGAACAGGACAGCGGTGAGACCGAAGCGTCAGAAGCCGATATGGATGAGTTTGCCGACGAAGATATGGCAGAGGATTCCGAAGAGCCCGGCGAAAGCGAGCGTCAGGACAATCCGTTCTCCAATCGGCCTCCAGAGTCTGATTACCGGGTGTTCACCACCCAGTTTGACGAGATGGTTACAGCCGAAGAATTGTGTGACACGGCCGAGCTGGACCGACTGCGCGGGTTCCTCGACAAGCAGCTGACCCATCTTCAAGGCGCAGTTGCTCGCCTGGCAAACCGTCTGCAGCGCAAGCTGATGGCGCAGCAGAACCGCGCCTGGGACTTCGATCTGGAAGAGGGAATACTGGACACGGCCCGTTTGACGCGGGCTGTAACTGATCCCATGGCACCGCTTGCCTTCAAACAGGAGCAGGATACCAATTTCCGCGACACCGTCGTGACGCTGCTTCTGGACAATTCCGGCTCCATGCGAGGGCGCCCGATTACGGTTGCTGCGACTTGCGCTGATATTCTGGCACGGACGTTGGAGCGTTGCGGTGTAAAGGTCGAGATTCTTGGTTTTACCACCAAAGCCTGGAAGGGCGGCCAGTCGCGGGAAAGCTGGATTGGTGCTGGTAAACCACCAACACCTGGACGGCTGAACGATCTGCGCCATATCATTTACAAATCTGCAGATGCGCCCTGGCGCCGGGCCCGGCGTAATCTCGGTCTGATGATGCGCGAAGGTCTGCTGAAAGAAAACATCGACGGTGAAGCGTTGCTCTGGGCGCATGACCGGCTGATGGCGCGGCCTGAACAGCGCCGTATCCTGATGATGATTTCCGATGGTGCTCCGGTCGATGATACGACTTTGTCAGTCAATCCCGGCAATTATCTGGAGCGGCATCTCAGATATGTCATCGAGGATATCGAGAACAGATCGCCTGTCGAGCTGATTGCGATTGGTATCGGCCATGATGTGACCCGCTATTACAAGCGGGCCGTAACAATCGTTGATGCGGAGGAATTGGCTGGCGCGATGACGGATCAGCTGGCCGATCTCTTTGACGATGAGGTCGAACCGATGATGTCACCGCGTGGCAGGCGCCGGGCAGGTCGGCGGTAAAACGCGACAGGGAGGAGCGCGCGGCGATGGTTTATCTTGCAAGAGCCTTTAGCGTCGCGGTCCTTATGCTCGCTGCCGGAAGCCTTGGGCAGCTTGGGGTTGCCGCTCAGGACTTGCTGAGCGAAGGGCAAGCGGTCAAAATCCGGACCAAGCCCATCAAAGATTTTCATATTGGTCATCCTGACAGGACATTTGGAAAGCTGACCTTTTTGGGAGGCTTTGAAGTGCTGGCATCCGACCGGAAAATCGGCGGATTGTCTGGTCTGGTCAGCCTTGAGAGTGGCAACCGGTTCCTTGCAGTGACGGACAACGGGCACTGGGTCTCAGGGGCGATTGAACAGAAGCCAGACGGAACACCGCTTGGCATCTCCGAAGTTCGATATGCACCGCTTCTTGGGGGCGACGGCAAGACCCTGCGTGCCCGATGGGGACATGACACGGAAGCTCTGACACTGTCAGAAACCGGCCTTTATGTCTCTGCTGAACGAAACCATGCTATCTACCACTACCCTTGGCCGTTATCGACCGGCAAGGAGCGAATGATTGGGCAGTTGGCACTACCCGACACCATCACAAGCTTGCCGCGCAATACCGGCATCGAGTCGCTTGCGAGTGCGCCATCCGGAAGTCCGTTGTCCGGAAAGCTGATCGCTATCGCGGAAACTGCGCCAAGTGATGCGCATGGCCTGTCGGGATTTATTCTTGGGCCCGAAACCACTAGCCGGTTTTCGATCAAAAAACATGACCGGTTTGATGCGACAGACGCCGATTTTCTGCCAAATGGTGATCTTCTTTTGATGGAGCGCAGGTTTAATCTGCGAGATCTGATCGGGTTGCGCCTGCGCCGCTTTTCCGGTGACAAGATCAAGCCCGATGCGGTTCTGGAAGGCGAACTGCTTTTGGAAGCAGATTTCGACTACCAGATCGACAATATGGAAGCTGTCGCAGCCCATCAAAGCGAGGTCGGCGACACGATCCTGACGCTTGTCTCCGACAACAACCGGTCCTTGTTGCAACGGTCAGTGCTCTTGAGGTTTCGTTTGGAAGACTGAGCGGTCTGATAAATCTGCAATAAAAAAGGCGCCTCAATCGGGCGCCTTTGTTCATTTAGGTCCAAAGAGTTGAGCTAGTTAAGCCGCTCTTCCGTTTGGTGTGACCTGAAACAGACTCAGAACCATCCGATAGGGGGCCAGAAGTGCAACGGCAACCAGCATCTTGACCATGAAGTCACCGACGGCCAGAGACGCCCAGAGCGGCACTTGCGTGCCTTCGCTGACACCTAGGAACGGGACAGCAAACGCCAGTGAGCCGTCTTCCATGCCAAAGCCTGTATCGATGAATGCAAAGCTTGCGGAAAACGCAATACCGAAAAACAGGATTGTATCGATCACAGACCCGATCAGGGACGACGCGAATGGTGCCTTCCACCAGGTCATTTGCCGCATGCGGTCAAAGATCGTCACATCCAGAAGCTGGGCCACCAGAAACGCGGTCCCGGATGCTATCGCGATACGCGGAGTTGCCAGCCAGATCGACAGGATCACAGCAAGGGCGAACCCGACAACAACTACTTTACGGGCTGCTGCTGGGCCAAACCTGCGATTGGTCAAGTCGGTTACCAGAAAAGCTATCGGATAAGTGAACGCACCCCAGGTCAGGATATCGGCCAGATTGATACCGGCAAATATATGCTGAACGGGAAACTGAACAAGAAAATTGGAGGCCACAACGACAATCGCCATCGCGAGAATCGCGATGGCGTGATGGCCCACGGAGAAACTCCGGGTCTGTTCCATGATTTACCCCTTAAGGGTTATTAGGCAGCAGCAGCTTCAGCTTGCTTACGCTTGATGCTGACCTTGATTTTGCGCGCGTTGTCGGACAGCTCAGCGTCAGACGCTTTCATGAGGTATGCGTCCAGACCACCGCGGTGCTCAACGGAGCGCAGTGCATGTGCACTGATTTTCAGCTTGAAAGATTCGCCCAGTGCGTCGCTCAACAGGGAGACGTTGCACAGGTTCGGCAAGAACCGGCGACGAGATCTGTTGTTAGCGTGGGAAACATTGTTACCCGTCATCACATCTTTACCGGACAATTCGCAACGGCGTGCCATGATATCACCTTTTTTATCTTCGTGACTGGGCCGTTACAGGAACCCAGCAAATCCAACCAGAAGCGGCGCGGACCAGAGGTCCGGCGACATCGTCCCCGGCATTTCTCGGAAAAAGTTGCCCCGCTATAAAGGCAGTGCGCATGGACGTCAAGACATCTCAGTCGCTTTGGGAAGATTCTGTGCTTTTATTCGCACAAGTACGGAATGTTAACCAGTGAGTTACCATAATTTAGAATTATCGGAACGGTTCGTTGGCTGAAAATCATGTTAGTGTGACGCCACGGAACACTTTTTGGCGCGGGGGCGCATTTCGCTGTCGGATATGGCAGTTCGGAGGTTTGAAGTGTTTGGTTTGAAGTCTTTTGGGCGCATTATCGCCCTGCCAATAATGGCTGGTGCGATACTGATCTCGCCGGCGGAGGCTAAAAAGAGCACCGTAAACGGCCTCTATTCCATATCGATTGCCGGTTTCAAGATCGGCAAGGGAGACCTGTCACTTGTCATGCAGGGCAATGCCTATTCGGCCAAAGTCAGTCTGGCACCGGCCGGAATTGGCACCTTGTTCTCAACAGGCAAGGGCGGGGCAGAAGCCTCTGGCTGGCTGGTGGGTTCAAAGGTTGTTCCGTCCAAATACCGGATGGCATCCAAAGCCTCCAATCTCGATTTCTATGTCAATTTGAAGCAGGGCTCCGGCCATATCCGGTCAATGCAGGTGGCTCCTCAGTTCAAGCCGAACAAAGAGCGCGTCAAGGTTACACGGCGTCATCGCCGCAATGCTGTCGATCCGCTGAGCGCTGCCCTGATGCCGGTCCGCAGAGCAAAAGACAGCTTTGGGCCCAAAGCCTGTTCGCGCAAGCTGCCGATTTTTGACGGCTGGACCCGGTTCGATGTCAAGTTGAGCTATCAGGAAACAAAGGAAGTTTCCGGGCGTGGCTATACGGGGCCTGTCGTTGTTTGCAAGGCCCGCTGGGTCCCGGTTGCGGGGCATCGTCCATCCAAGGATTCAGTCAAATACATGACCAAGGCGGCCATGGAAGTCTGGATTGCACCAATGGGTCGCGAGAATGTCCTGATTCCCTACCGGATCTCGATGCAGACAAAGACCGGTCGTCTTGTCGTTCAGGCATCAAAGCTGACAATCGATGGCGCGGGCAGCGATCAGGCTTCACGCTGAATTTGGTCTTCAGCCTCAAATTTCAGCGGCAATTGCACTCCGAATTTGGTGCTTTTAATTGACGGCAGTTTTACCCGTGAGACTTGCGCCGTCTTGCGTCTCTTGTTACAGCCCTCCCAACTCTAGTCTTGTGGACACAGTCCGTGTCCGTCGGCTTATAAATTCCGGATTGCTGAAGAATTCGCAGCAACGGTATCGGTCAGGTAATCGAGTACATGCATAGCTATTTGGAGTTCGAAAAGCCCGTCGCAGACATCGAAGGCAAGATCCAGGAGCTACGCGCTCTGGCCGCTGAAGATGGCGAAGAGGTCAATGTCGATAGCGAAATTGACCGGCTGAAGACGAAATCCGCACAAACCCTGAAGGACATCTACGGCAAGCTGACACCGTGGCAGAAAACGCTGGTCGCGCGCCATCCTGATCGTCCGCATGCAATCGAATACATCGCTGGTCTGGTGGAAGATTTCACGCCATTGGCTGGCGATCGCAAGTTCTCGGAAGACCATGCCCTGGTCGCCGGCATTGGCAGGTTCCGCGGACAATCTGTTGCAGTCCTGGGTCAGGAAAAAGGTCATGACACGGAGACCCGCCTCAAGCACAATTTTGGCATGGTTCGTCCGGAAGGATACCGTAAAGCGGTCCGGATCATGGAAATGGCCGAGCGTTTCTCGCTTCCCCTGATCAGCTTTGTTGATACCTCGGGTGCCTACCCGGGACGGGGTGCGGAAGAACGTGGCCAGTCGGAAGCGATTGCCCGTTCAACGGATGCAGGTCTTGGCCTTGCAACACCATCTGTTTCAGTTGTCATCGGCGAAGGTGGGTCCGGCGGCGCGATCGCAATCGCGACGGCCAATAAGGTCCTGATGATGGAACACGCGGTCTATTCGGTGATTTCGCCGGAAGGTGCTGCGTCAATCCTGTGGCGCGACAGTGCAAAAGCGCAAGACGCCGCAACAGCCCTGAAAATCACTGCGCAGGATCTGAAACAACTCGGTGTCATTGACAGCATTATTGATGAGCCGGTTGGTGGTGCACACCGTGCCCGCGAGACCGTCATTGATGCGGCTGGAACTGCAATTGAAGCGGCTCTGGCTGAATTGACCGGTCTCAGCTCAGATCAGATCAAGAAACAGCGCCGCGAGAAGTTCATAGCCATTGGACGGACGCTCTCCTAGCTGCGGCTGAAAATTCCAGTTTTTCGTAAAGGTCGCCGATTTGGCGGCCTTTTTGCCATTGTGTGGCCAGATTTTACGGTCACTCAGGCAATGTTGGCAGAACGGCTGCAGTCTCACTGACAAAATTGTGCTTATCACTTGAATGTGGTTCGCGGCGCTCAGTTCAAAACAGTAACTTATCGTCAACCATCATTGCCTAGCCTTTGCGCGGGGGCGAGACGTTGGAACGTCAAAGCAAGTGCGGGTTGATCCTGACAGGCTTGCGCTCCGGGGTCCGAGTAATTTGGGATAGTATCATGGTCTTCGGGCATTTCTTGCCATCAGCACCTGCCCTTGTTCAAACACGCAAGACTGTGCGTGGTCTCAAGGCTGTCCGGATCGGCGCTGCTGTGCTGGCTCTGGGGTTTCTGGCAGCCTGCCAGGGTGATGAATTTGCCTCCGGTCCCAACAAGCACAAAGCTCCGGTCAGTTCGTCGGTCAAACGCAAGATGACTGACCTGAACATGAGCTCGACCTCACCGATCATGATCAGGATCTTCAAGGAAGAATCCGAGCTTGAAGTCTGGAAAAAGACTCGCTCCGGAAAATTCAAGATCCTGGAAGAATTCGAGATCTGCAAATGGTCCGGCGGTCTTGGCCCGAAATTCAAGGAAGGCGACCGACAGGCGCCTGAAGGATTTTACGAAATCACCCCCGCTCTGATGAACCCGAATTCCAGCTACCATCTGGCGTTTAATCTAGGTTATCCGAACAAGTATGACCGCTCGCATGGCCGCACCGGCTCCCATCTGATGGTGCACGGTGCGTGTTCGTCCCGCGGCTGCTACGCCATGACCGATGAGCAGGTGCAGGATATTTATGCGCTTGCCAGAGACAGCTTCAAGGGTGGTCAACGGTCCTTCCAGGTGCAGGCCTATCCGTTCCGTATGACGGCCGAAAACATGGCGCGCCATCGCAATAGTGAGCATATCGAATTCTGGAACATGCTGAAAAACGGCTACGACCATTTCGAGGTGACAAAAGCGCCGCCGAAGATCGATGTCTGTGAACAGAAATACGTCTTCGACGCGACGACGCTTGTTGAAGGGGTCCCCTTCCGCGCCAGCGCCCGGTGCCCGGTGTATGAGGTCAATCCGCGAATTGAGCAGGCAGTTGCCCAGAAGCAGCGTCTGGACGATGAAAAATACCAGAAACTGGCTGCCAAGTTCGATGCGAAAGATGCACGCCAGAAGCGCCGCGAAGAGCGTCAGAACCGTGTTGCCAAAACCGAAGTCGATGACGCGGAAGTGCCGGTAGAAACTGCGACTGCAGCTGCTGAAGTTCCAGCTACAGAAACTGCGACACCGCGCCCGGGATCTGCGGTCGAGACCGCGTTTGTTGACGAAAATGCCGCTAAAAAGAATTCCGTCGGCGGATTTTTTAAACGCTGGGTACCGTTTGGACCCAAGACCGCTGAAGCCGGTATCGGTCCGATTGCAACGGAAGTCGTTCCGGCCGCCAAACCTTGATCAACCGGCCCTGATCAACCGGATTTCTGCGGCAGTCCGACTGAAATTCCGTCCTGAACAACGTCCGGATGGTAGGCCTTACGCGCGAAAACCTCGCGCACCATCGGCTCGAAGGTTTCCAGCGGTTCGCTCGCATAATCCGGATTAAAAGACGCCTGATCCCAGCGTTCGCAGAAATCCGCGCAGGCCTGAAAATGCGGATGATCCTTGAATTGATCGCGTGCGTTTTCCTCCCAGTTGTAATGATGGGCAAAGTAGATCATCTGGAAAATGCCATGATGCTCAACCACCCAGGCGACTTCATCACGGACAAACGGGCGCAGGACTTCTGCTGAAAACCGGTCGTGATTCTGGGGTGCCAGGCCATCGCCGATATCGTGCAGCAGCGCGCCGACAATCCAGTCGATATCAGCCCCCTCCCGTAAAGCCCGCGTAGCCGTTTGTAGGCCGTGCTCCATGCGGGTGATTTGATAGCCGGAAATCGTGTCTTCGCCCTGGCGGCGCAACTCATCGAGAATGCGGTCCGCCGTCAGCGTGTGATAGGATTTTTCGGCCTCTGCCAGCAGGTCATAATCTGCCTTCGTGCCGTCTTTCATCTGGGTGAAGGATACGGTTTTCATTGCCACCTCCGGACTGGTTCACCGAACGGTGGCTGAAACGACTGCAAATGTCGATCCGTTATTTCGGCATCACTTGGGCATCAGCGCCCAGTAATCGAAATCCAGAATGACTTCCTGCAGATAATTGCCTTCGTGATCCTGTCCGGGGAAATCCGCGCAAGGACGGTTTTTGGTGGCAACAAGGCGCAGGCGCAACGCGCCGACATCCGTGCGGCCCGTAATCTCGGCCTTGTCCAGCACTTCCGACCAGGCATAGACGGTGTCGCCAGCCCCTAACGGACCGACATGACGCCCGCCATTGATACCGGCAATGTGGAACGCGTTAGCCAGTCCGTTGAACGACAGTGCCCGGGCAATCGAGATGACATGGCCGCCATAGACCAGCCGGTGGCCAAAGCGGCTATTGGCTTCGGTATGCTGATTGAAATGGACTTTCGCCGTGTTCTGGTAAAGCCGTGTCGCCAGCTGATGCTCGGCTTCTTCAACAGTCATGCCGTCAACATGGTCGATCTGCTCGCCGACTTCATAATCGCCAAACCGATACCCGGAGCCCGACAGATCATTGTCCCAATGGGCCATGTCGAGCAGAGGTACGGCATTGCCGAGCGCCTGCGGGTCAATCACCTCCGGTAAATCCGGCACAATTGGCTCCGGTGCCGGACTGGCAGCATCGCGCTTGTTGACCATCACCCAGCGGACATAATCGAGCACTTCGGTGCCGCCGGACGTGTAGCCGGTGGAGCGCACATAAACAACGCCGGTCCTGCCGTTGGAGTTTTCCTTCTTGCCGATGACTTCCGACACGGTGGAAATCGTATCGCCGGGATAGACCGGTGCCAGAAAACGCCCGCCGGCATAGCCAAGATTGGCAACCGCGTTCAGCGAGATATCCGATACGGTCTTGCCGAAGACGACATGGAAGGTCAGCAGATCATCAATCGGTGCGTGGGCATACCCGAGCGACCTGGCAAAGGCGTCCGACGACTGGACGGCAAATCTGGAGCCATAAAGCGCGGTGTAAAGCGCCTGATCGCCGCTGGTAACCGTGCGCGGAGTCGCGTGCCGGATCACCTGACCGACCTGAAAATCCTCGAAAAAATTGCCGCGATTGGTCTTGCTCACAGGTTTGCCTCCCAGCGCTGAAATCTCTGCCACGATTAGACCCTATTGCAGCGCACACAGGCAAGCACGACCTTTTGCGGATGCAATATCATCTCTCTTTGGTATCAGCCCTGAAAATGTGGTAAGCGCCAGCCAAACAACAACAGGGATGCACCAGTGAGCGAATTGACCGTAGCGGAGGCGACGAACCGCATTTATGAATCACTCGAGGCAGACAACGCGGACCTCGACCTGCATATCGCAAATCTCAAGCCAGCATTGAAGCGCGAGGGCTTGAAAGAGGTCGTCTTCGATCCGACCCGGCTTGTCCAGAACAACCGTTCCGGCAGGAAGTTGCTGCAGGCTTATTTTCGCCAGCGTGGCGTGAAGGTCACATTCGCGTCCAAATGATGCCTTCCGGCCATCGGAAAGGCGCGCAGGCATGTACGCCTGGGGGAGGGAGGTCGCCAGCACAAAACCCGCCGCATGGTTTCCCACCGGCGTTTGCGTGTCTTTATCTCCCGCAAGACACAGGAGTGGCGAGGCGCGTCAGGCTTTGCCTGCGCATCAGATAGAGAATTGTTTCTTCGGCAAAAGCTGTCACGCCTCGCCCGGGCTGTTTCTCATGGAGCCCCGACCCCGGCCCTCGAACAGACGCTTGGGCTGATCAGCCCCCACAACGCGCCCTTCGTGGCCGTGCACGCCACGCGGGTCTGTAGTCCCCGCGATAAGCTCCACCGGACCTGCCAAGACGAATGCGTTACCTCCGCCTCCCAGCCCCGCCCGGTCCACTCCTTACCGGGGACGGCCCCCGACAAGCCCGTGTGAGCGGACACGAAGGAACTATACGGCAGGGTCTACGGGGAGGGGATAAGATTTCTGTTTGTCAGGAAGGGCCGGGACGCAGGAACGGCAGCAATGCGGGACAAAGCGACTTACACTGGATATTGAATAAAAATCAAAATTCGGCCCCGAGCCGACGTTGGGGAGAGACGCGGAGAAGGGTTGCTTTTGACCAAATAGGCGTCGCTCGCGAGAGTTCATGGCCACAGCTGAGGGCGCGCCACTCGGGGCTTGGGGGACTTTCATGTTGGAACCATGCCGACGAGATGGTTCGTGGCTCGATTGATACGCTATAACCAGTTAGTCTCGAATGACCCATTGCTTGAAGCTCGGGGTCAATTCATCACAGGATGCGAGAATGAGGTCTCTGGATTGGAAAGGGCCTGCGTCGTCGATGGTTGGAGAGACAGTCAGGCATTGCGTCGCATCCGTACCCAGACGCAACTCCATGCTGGCCTCATCATAGGTGAATTTCTGGTTGGAAGCCGTGTTGTCGCAATTGATCAAACCGAACGGGCTTACGGCATTTTCTGGCGCGTTGTACGCCATGCACTTGTTCTCGTAGGTCGCGGAAGCAATCATGCCGCTGTCTGAAGAGTGGGAAAACAGCACATCGTCGCCAGCTGGTTTGCAGGAGTGTGCGTGAAGCTGATCACTCCATCCGCGGCCTTCGGTGTCGATACACCAGCCAAGCCTGGCTTCTTCCCCGAGGTTGTCGGCGAGGTGAATCACGGGCCCTACGGTCTTGATTTCAGGCGCTTCGGCTAACGACGATTGAGAGATGGTCACGCTAAATAAGGCAGCGATCATTGTGGTGTAAATAGGAGCTATGTTTTTCATGGTTCAATCCTTTCCGAATGGGTCATTTTTCGAATTACTGTTGAAAGTCGCGAATACGCGCGGCGTTAACACCTCGATCACTGCGACCGACGCGGGAAACACTGCGCATATCAACACGGCTACCGCCTTCTTGCTCGGTTACGACAACCACAACATCGTCCGCAAAATAAAAGACGGATGTCCGTGCCGTCGCCTCAAACCGGTGGTTTTCTGCATCGGACGCGATGATTTCCCAGCCCATATCCTGAGCAAGCTCCAGAGCGCGGGCATAGGCAACATCCGCAGCGAGATCGATTTCTAGTGGTGCGATATCAGGATAAGCGGCAGCCTGGATTTCAGCGACTTTTGCGCCAGCATATTCGAGTGAAGTGCGGGCCCCCTCGCGCGTATCATCCAATACTAAAAATGCTGGTGGATTGACGGTGTCGGTAGTGATGTCATTGATAGGCGCAGAACGCACAGGCGGATTGATCGTCGAAGTGATCATCGGCACCAGACAGACCACACCAATGAGTGTTGCAACGCCGCCGAAAATGGTTCCGCCTTTTTCTTTGCGAATAATGTGAAGGATCATTGCAAGAAGGCCGACACCTGTAATCACTGCGCCCAGTGGATTGAGGTAATTTCGGTAAAGCCCGAATCCAGTAGTCGGTTCCCAGAAGCCCAATCGCGCTCCAAACAGCATAAGGGCGACGTACACTGCACCTACGATGGCGACCATAAGAGCGATCTTTCCCGCATGTTTCATTTTCTTTCCAGCCTTTAACTTGCGTATAGACAAGTTGCTTGGTATGCATTTTTTGCAGACTATGCAAGGTTTTGATCAATGACACTTTCGTTACGACAGAAGCGGCGACAGGAAACTGCGTTTGAAATCCAGAGAGCCACTCTGGAAATGGCCATGCAAAACGGCCTTGAAAACATAACAACAGACGACATTGCCGTCGCCTCCGGCGTCAGCACGAGAACGTTCTTCAACTATTATGCCAACAAGGAAGCTGCCGCGATCGGGCATCCCCCGGGCTTTAGTGAGGAAGACAAAGAAATCTTGCGCCAAGGGTCAGGATCGATTGCGGCAGATATCAAACAGCTTTTGGACAAGCAAATGGAAGCAATGGCGGGAGATGAAGACATTCTTCGGATGGTGGGAAAAGTCCTCCGGTCGAATGAGAAAGCACGCGGCATCCTTGACGGGTTTCTCACTGCCGAACGCGACGAACTCACTCAGGCTCTTTGCAAGCGCACGGATAATCGTCAAACCGCCACCGCGCTAGCAACCTTTGTTACCGACACGATAGGAAGGGCTATTTACCTTTGGGAGCACGAAGAAGACTTGTCTCTTGGTGCTGCTTTGGATGTTGTCTGGGAGGGTCTGATAGACGCATCACGACTTCTTCTATCTCCCACCAATTGTAGCCTGAATGGTGATGAGGTACCAAAATCTCTCCCTTAAGCAATCAGCCGTTTTTGTCCAATACGCGAAACGGGGAACAGTGAACGGCGGCTTGGTCCCGCATTGCAGCCGTTCGGTTTAACCGCAGCGAACTTTAGCTAACCGCCTAAACTGCTACGAAATGAAGATGTCGAAAGGGCTCGAACGATCTGATCGCTGCCGAAGCCGATTCGTGGATTAGATCCCCGCACAAGGTGGGGATGACGCCTGAGGGATTAACTGAGCCTCCCGAAACATTCTGTCACAATTACCGGACTTGATCCGGTGGTCCTGCTCCATTGCCATTCGACCAGCGGAGCATGAGGTTCTCAGGCCAGATGGGTTCCAGGCGACTCATGCTGTTGGCCTGCAGGTTTCAGCTCAGGACAATGTCGACGCGAAAGTCGAGATCTTCCTTCATTGTCTTTGGGTCGCAGCCGGAGCGGGCGCGAAAAACGTGACCTTGACGCAGATCGAACATCAGGCGGGCGCGTGTCAGCGCCGGAAAGTCTTTTGGCAAAACGCCCTTGTCGATTTCAGAGGTAAAGCGCTCTGAAAGCCTCAGGTCCGTGGCCTCGACCGCCTGTTTCAAACGGTCTTCTATCCCCTCGACATCACCTGCATTGGCGACTACGCAGGACGCCAGAAAACAGCCGCGCACGCCGCTTTCCTGTTCGGTCGCATAGTCGATGGCAGCATTCATGAAGGCACGCACGGCACGGCGAATGTCCGGTTCCTGTTCAAAGGCGACCAGGGGCGCGCAGGCATCGTTTTCAACATAACTGTCGATCGCGGATTGATAGAGACCGAGCTTGTCACCGAATTCGGCATAAAGGCTGGGGCCGCTGATGCCCATGGCCGATGTCAGATCCGCCATGGAGGTGCCGTGGTAGCCCTTCTTCCAGAATATGGTGAGTGCGGATGCGAGCACCTGGTCGCGATCAAACATTTTCGGGCGGCCGATCTTTTTTGTATCGATCATTATAAAACCTTTGACTTCTGTTCCGCATATTTTGTATCAATCATTATATTAATCAAATTCACTCTGAAAAGGAACCGGAACTTGGCTCATCGTTTGGAAAATAAAGTCGCGTTCATCACCGGCGGAAACAGCGGGATCGGGCTTGAAAGCGCAAGGGAATTTGCTGCCGAAGGCGCGGATGTCGTGATTCTGGCACGCAGCCAGGAAAAGGCCAATCAGGCATTGGCTGAGATTGGGGGCCGTGCGACAGCCGTGATCGGAGATGTCAGCGATCTTGGCTCCTTGAAAGCCGCCTATGATGTCATCAAACAGAAGTTTGGGCACCTTGATATTGTCATGGCCAATGCGGGTATCGCCAAACCCGGTGTGTTGAACGATGCAGATGAAGCTCACTTTGACGCGATATTCGATGTGAATGCCAAGGGCACGTTTTTCACAGTGAAATATGCCTTGCCGCTGTTGCGGGAGGGCAGTTCGGTGATCCTGGTGTCATCATCGCTGAGCGAAATGGGTATGGAAGGGTTCTCGGTCTACAACGCTTCCAAGGCGGCGATCCGCTCTTTTGCGCGCTCTCTGACACTTGACCTCACCCGCATCGGGGCGCGGATCAATGTTCTCAGCCCGGGACCGATTTCGACCGATGTGCTTGAGAAAGCGGGATTGACCGGCGATCAGATCGACGCGCAGCACGCCGTCTTCGACAAGGTGCTGGCGGCAGGCCGGGTGGGGCGTCCCGAGGAAATGGCGAAGGCCGCACTGTTCCTGGCGTCAGACGACTCGTCGTATTTGTACGGTGCGGATCTTGCTGCAGATGGCGGCATGAACCAGACCCGCTGGCCGACAAACGTCTAGCTTAAATCCAAGCCTCTGGCACCGGATTGGGAATCCGCCTGATGATCAGGACTGGTGGTGTGTCACAAAAAAAGCCCGGGCCAATGACCCGGGCTTTTTCAGTTTTTCTACCTAAGAAATCAAAATCTTATGCAGTTGCCTTTGTGTTGGCACGTTCAGCACGTTTGCGCTCATGCGGGTCCAGAAGGGCCTTGCGCAGACGGATGCTTTCCGGGGTCACTTCGACCAGCTCATCGTCGGAGATGTAGGACAGGGCTGCTTCCAGTGTCAGGCGGATCGGCGTGGTCAGCTTGACCGCGTCATCCTTGCCGGAGGAACGGATGTTGGTCAGCTGCTTGCCTTTGAGCACGTTGACTTCCAGATCGTTGCCACGCGTGTGCTCGCCGACAATCATGCCCGGATACACTTTGGTGCCCGGATCAACCATCATCGGGCCACGGTCTTCCAGGTTGAACAGTGCGTAGGCGACAGCTTCGCCGGTGCCGTTTGACAGAAGAACGCCGGTGCGACGTCCCTGGATCGGGCCCTTGTAAGGCTCGTACCCATGGAACAGGCGGTTGAAGATCGCTGAGCCGCGTGTGTCGGACATCAGTTCAGCCTGATAACCGATGAGGCCACGGGTCGGAGCGTTGAACACAAGGCGTGTGCGTCCGCCGCCGGATGGTTTCATTTCCAGAAGATCGGCCTTGCGCTCCTGAAGTTTTTTCACAACCGAGCCGGAGAATTCGTCATCAACATCAATGATGACTTCTTCGATTGGCTCTAGGCGTTTGCCGTCGCTGTCGTGCTGGTAAACGACCTGCGGACGGCCAACACCCAGCTCAAAACCTTCACGGCGCATGTTTTCAATCAGGATCGCCAGCAGAAGTTCGCCGCGGCCTGATACGATAAAGGCGTCCGGCTCCGGAGTTTCCTCGACTTTCAGTGCGACGTTGCCTTCGGCTTCTTTCATCAGGCGTTCGCGAATGACGCGTGACTGAACCTTGGCTCCTTCTGTGCCAGCCAGCGGGCTGTCATTGACGCGGAAGGTCATGGACAGGGTCGGCGGATCGATCGGCTGGGCCTGCAGGGCATCGGTCACATCAGGTGAGCAAATCGTGTCGGCAACTGTTGCTTTGGTCAGGCCAGCGATGGAAATGATATCGCCTGCTTCGCCCTTCTCAATAGCCTGGCGCTCAAGGCCACGGAAAGCCAGAACCTTGGAAATGCGGCCAGCTTCAATCTGCTTGCCGTCGCGGCTCAGCGCCTTGACCGACATGTTCGGTGTTGCTGTGCCGGAGACGATACGGCCTGTCAGAATGCGGCCGAGGAACGGATCGGACTGAATGGTGGTCGCGAGCAGTTTGAACGAACCCGGCTCTGATTCAGGTGCTTCGACCTTGTCAAGAACCATGTCGAATAGCGGATCCATGCTGTCCTGCGGCCCTTCCGGCTCCGTGGACATCCATTCCTGCTTGGCAGAACCGTAGAGAACCGGGAAGTCCAACTGGTCTTCGTTGGCGTCCAGGGATGCGAACAGGTCGAAGACCTCGTCCAGCACTTCATCAGCGCGCTGTTCCGGCTTGTCGATCTTGTTGATCGCAACGATTGGCTTGAGGCCAAGCTTGAGGGCTTTTCCAAGCACAAACTTTGTCTGTGGCATCGGGCCTTCTGCAGCATCGACCAAAAGGATGACACCATCGACCATGTGCAGGATACGTTCGACCTCACCGCCAAAATCGGCGTGACCTGGTGTGTCCACAATATTGATGCGGGTGTCTTTCCATTCCAGCGAGGTGACTTTTGCCAGGATGGTAATCCCGCGTTCACGCTCGATGTCATTGGAATCCATCATCCGCTCTTCGGTGCGCTGGTTGTCGCGAAACGCACCGGATTGCTTCAATAGGACATCAATAAGTGTGGTTTTGCCATGGTCAACGTGAGCGATGATGGCAATATTGCGCAAGTTCATTAGTTCAGGCTCCAAAAGACAGAGCGGGCCCTTTTGGACCCGCAGCTTGTCTGGATTTCAATTTCAGGGATCGGCTCTCAATGCCGAATTTGTCGCCTTTATACGCTCGGTGCGACAATTGTGCAATGCAATGTCATATCTGCTCATTGACAGGGTTACCCGCACTTCCTAGTTGATAAGGATACCTTACTATTTTCGGTGTCCGGATGAGCATTCCCTATCCAAATGTTGCTGTGACCATGCTGGTTGTCGATCTGGCGCGCCTGTTGCGCCGGAACTTCGAAGCCGCACTGGCTGATGTTGATACCGGCCTGACTGCCGGCGAAGCGCGAACTCTGTTTTATGTCTGGCGTGATCCAGGGCAACGACAGGCCGCTATTGCAGAGGCCATGTATATCGAGCCGATGACCCTGGTTGGTTATCTCGATTCACTGCAAAAGGCAGGTTTGATCAAACGGTGCCCGGATCCTGATGACAGGCGCGCCAAGCTGATCCAGCTGACGGCTGAGGCGGACCCGGTTCTGGAGCGTATCGGAATTGCGCTAAAATCCGTCCGCTCCAAAGCCCTTGACGGTGTCCCGGTAGAAGACCGGAAAGAGCTGGAAGTCCTTCTGCAATCCATGAAAGACAGCTTGTTGCCGGATGATTGCAAAGGCAAGGCGAAGTGAACCACGTCGGTACCCTCATGAGTGCGCGGCGAACGTCCCTTTTAGGGGCGGGACTTGTTGCTATCGGGCCGATCTCGATGGCGCTTTACACACCTGCAATGCCAACTCTTGTGGAGGCCTTCGGGACGAGCGATGCCGCCGTCAAACTGACGCTGACGTCCTACTTCGTCGGGTTTGCCGTTACCCAGCTGATTTGTGGGCCTCTCACGGATGCTTTCGGGCGCAAGCCGGTAACCTTGCTGTTTCTGTCGCTTTATGTGGTGTCCAGCGTGCTGGCGACTTTTGCGCCGACAGTCGAATTCATGGTTGGTGCGCGCGCGCTTCAAGGGGTTGGTGCTGCAGTTGGCATATCGGTGTCCCGGGCCATCGTGCGCGATCAGTTCACTGGTCAGGCCTCGGCGCGTATCATGAACACCATTGCCATGATGCTGGCGCTTGGTCCTGCGATATCGCCAACGCTTGGCGGCGTCGTTCTGGAGCTTTTCGGCTGGCGCGAAGTCTTCTGGTGCATGATCCTTTACGGCCTGGCGCTGATGACTGCTATAATTGTTTTCCAGGTGGAAACCAACAAATCTCCCGGCAAACATCACCTCAATCCACGCCAGCTGGTCGCAAACTACACAGCGCTGCTGAAAGATCCTCGATTTCTGGCTCCGAGCCTTTTGATAGGCTTCGGCCTGGGAAATCTCTATGCGACGGCAACTGTGCTACCGTTCGTGTTGATTTATGACGTCGGTCTGACACCGTTTGAATTTGGCCTGACAATGATCCTTCAAACAGGCTCATTCATTATGGGCACTATCATCACGGGGCGCCTGCTTCGACTAGTTGAAGCGCGCAGATTGGTGCCGTTCGGGATGAGCCTTCTGGTCGCGGCATCCATCATAATGTGTTTTCTGACGGTCACCCAAACGCCCTCCATTGCAACAGTCATGGGGCCTATCGCACTGTTTGTATTTGCGCTGGCCTTTGTGTTGCCTGCCTGTTTTACCGAATCCATGGCACCATTTCCCCACATAGCAGGCGCGGCCTCGTCTATGATCGGATTTATGCAGTTCGGCGGCGGTGTGTTGGCCAGTCTGATTATTGCTGCGGTCGGCGATCCGATCCTTGGCCTTGCAACAGTTCTGCCTGCCATGCCGATAGCTGGCGTCGTGTGTTATCTGGTCTTCAAGCACCAGATCCCGCAACCAGCTGCCGCAGAATAATTTCTCTCAGATCGTGTGCGATTTTCGGTGACCGAGCTGCTTGACCTTAGCCGGTAGAGAAGGCATCAGATCGGAGTGATGATTTAGGACAATTCAATGGCCAAAGCTGCTGGATACACTCTGCCAACCGCCCGGCCCACCAGTCGGCCCCATGTCATGGGTATATTGAATGTGACACCGGATTCCTTTTCCGATGGCGGTCGCCACAATGCGGCAGATCAGGCCATTCGTCATGCCGCGGTTATGATCGCTGAAGGTGCGGATATTCTGGACATTGGCGGCGAAAGCACCCGGCCAGGGTCAGATCCGGTTGATCTGGAGGAAGAATGGTCTCGTCTTGCTCCGGTACTGGAGCCGATCTGCGAACTTGGAACGCCCGTCTCGATTGACACCTACAAGGCTGAAATTGCCAAACGGGCCTGTACAGCTGGTGCAGTAATCGTCAACGATGTCTGGGGCCTTCAGAAAGACCCCAACATGGCTGATACAGTTGCCGAACTCGGTGTGCCTGTTGTGATGATGCACAATCGTCAGGCTGCTGACGAGGCGATTGATATTCTGGACGATATCGACCGGTATTTTGAAAAATCCATGTCGGTTGCCGACAAGGCGGGTATTCGACGTGAGCATCAAATTCTTGATCCCGGATTTGGCTTCGGCAAGACCATCGACCAGAATTTCATCATCCTGAATCGCTTTGAAACGCTGAAGAAACATGGACTTCCGCTTCTGGCTGGTGCCTCGCGCAAACGCATGATTGGCGCTGTGCTCAATGTTGAGACAGATGATCGGCTGTTCGGCTCTGTCGCGGTCCATATGACGGCGCTAATGAAAGGGGCCGCGATTGTTCGCGCGCATGACGTACGTCCACATGCCGATTGTGTGCGTATGCTGGAAGCAACTCTTCTGGAACGGAATTCGATCTGACATGAGCGATCAAAGCGGACCTCACCATTCCCCTATCCGATGTGCGCTGGGGCTTGGCTCCAACATGGGCAACACGCGAGCGCATCTGGACACGGCTTTGTCGCGACTCGAGGCGTCTGCGGAGATTTCATTGGTTGCGCGCTCGTCCGATTATCAAACACCGCCCTGGGGGCCTGTTGCGCAGGATGATTTCAGGAATATCTGCGTTGTGGTGGAGACAACACTTTCTCCGCAGGTTCTCTTGAAACGGTGTCTGGAGATTGAGTCCGAGATCGGCCGGGTGCGGGAAGTGCGCTGGGGCCCACGGATAATCGACATCGATGTCCTGATTTATGGCGAGGAAAAAATCGCCGAACCTGATCTGGAGTTGCCGCATCCACGAATGGGAGAACGTGCTTTTGTCCTAATCCCGCTTGCGGAGATCTGGCCCGATGCGCCTTTGGGTGATGGTAGGACTGCTATCGAGGCTCTCAAAACCTGCCCGGATCAGGATGGTGTCGTGCGGCTTGATGCTTAGCTCTTGCTAAGCTTTACAAAACTCTCCATGTGAAACCGCGCGTTTTCCGGCGTCTGCTTGTATTCCGACCCGAAGGGGCACGCACGGCGTGCGAGACACCCTGACCAGCACTCTGCACCAGGTGTTGTCTGCAAATATTCCAAGCATTTTGGAACGTCATACCCACCACTGAGCGAAATTGCATTGACCGGACAGGCTGTTAGGCACGGCTTGTCTGAACATATTTCGCATGGGCCGGAGGTTGATGTGGCGGCTTTTGAAGATTTGGTTTCCGGCACCAGAATTGCCCCGCGAAACCCGACCCACGGACCAAATTCCTCGCTGACCAAGACACCCAGTGGGCTTTGGGAAAATCCACCCGATTTGAGTACCCATTGCTGAAAGGGGTGAAAAGGCGGTCCTTCAAATGGAAAAACCACATTCAGACCAAGGTCTGAAGCAATCTGGCCGAGAACACGTTTAGAGAAGCGGTCGAGCGGATCTGGTTCGCCGTCGGTTAACTCAAAACTATTTCGGAATACCGGCCATATGCATGCTCCGATACTGCCAATCAGGATCAGGGACTCAGCATGCTGGCGTGAGATCGAATTACTGTGGCCGTATTGCACTGTGCCGAGGTACAAAAAGCCGTTTACTTCCAGGGTATTGGCAAATTTCTGCTCGTCTTTATCTTTCAGTGCGGCATTCGGATTTCCGGGTTCCTGGGTGTCGCTCATGTTCCGAAGACCAAGTTGTGGTTTGGGATAGTTATGTCTGTGGAACTCTAACGAGCTCTCATTTGATTGGCTGTGTTAATAAAGTCACAGATTGTTAATTGAGTGGAAAGAGTTACCACTCGTGATCGGCCCAGTCTTGCGATAGGCTCCAGAATCACTAGAGTGTCGGCCACTGTTGAATGTCATTGGGGGGCACCGGTGAGCCGCACTTTTCTGGCAATCGGTCTTACGGGTATCGGTCTTCAATTCGCAGCCACTGCACAGGCTGCGGACCAAGGAGACGTGAACGGTCTGCTTACCGTAGACGGCCCGCGCCATGAATTGCGTGGCGGTGTGATGTACCACGACGCGATGAACCGCGAATCCGGTGTCGACCTAAATGCCGAATACCTGAGCCGCTTCGCAGCCTTTCAGTTTACAATCCCCGGCGTCAACATGCGCACAGCGCTTCGTCCGCACTTCGGTGGCAGCCTCAATACGGCTGGTGATACCAGTTTTGTCTATGGCGGATATAGCCTCACGATTGACGTGACCAAGCGCTTCTTCATCGAAGGCAGCTTCGGCGGCATGGCCCACAACGGTGTGCATGTCAGTTCCGATGGAAGCCGTTTGAGCCTCGGCTGTAATGTGATGTTCCGCGAAGCAGCCTCTTTGGGCTTCCGTATTACAGATCACTGGAATGTATCAGCAATGATCGAACACGGCTCAAATGCTGGCAAGTGTGAAGCCAATAACGGCATCACAAATGCAGGTATTCGTCTGGGATACGCGTTCTAGAGTAGTCTTGCCCAGTCAGTTCAATACTGAAGAAATTCAAAGAAAAGGCCAGCTCTTGATCATCAGGAGCTGGCCTTTTTGTTTTTGAATTTGGTGCTTTAGCCGAGGCGATCCCGCTTTGCGAGTGTCCGCAGGCGCAGGGCGTTCAGCTTGATGAAGCCGGCGGCATCTTTCTGATCGTATGCACCCTGATCGTCTTCAAACGTCACCAATTCCTCGGAATAGAGCGAATACGGTGAATCGCGACCAACAAGGATGACGTTGCCTTTGTAAAGCTTCAGCTTGACCGTGCCTGTGACATGCTCCTGGCTTTTGTCGATCAGGGCCTGCAGCATTTCACGCTCAGGCGAGAACCAGAAGCCGTTGTAGATGAGTTCCGCATATTTCGGCATCAGCTCATCCTTGAGATGGCTTGCGCCGCGATCAAGGGTGATGGATTCCATTCCGCGGTGTGCTGTGAGCAGGATTGTGCCACCCGGTGTTTCGTAAATGCCGCGGCTCTTCATGCCAACAAAACGGTTTTCGACGAGATCGAGCCGGCCAATGCCGTTGTCGCGTCCAAGGTCATTCAGCTTGGCAAAAAGTGTTGCAGGAGACATTCTTTCGCCGTTGAGTGAAACCGCATCGCCTTTTTCAAAGCCGATTTCGATCTCGGTAACAACGTCCGGAGCCGTTGTCGGGTCCACTGTGCGCTGGAATACGTAATCCGGGGCTTCCTCGTTGGGATCTTCCAGAACTTTACCTTCAGACGACGAGTGCAGCATGTTCGCATCGACGGAGAACGGAGATTCGCCGCGTTTGTCTTTTGGAACCGGGATCTGGTTCTTTTCCGCAAAGTCGAGCAAGTCTGTCCGGGATTTGAATTCCCAGTCGCGCCAAGGGGCAATCACCTTGATATCTGGATCAAGCGCATAGGCTGCCAGTTCAAAACGAACCTGGTCGTTGCCTTTGCCAGTTGCACCGTGGGCAATGGCATCAGCGCCGGTTTCACGAGCTATCTCGATGAGGCGCTGAGAAATCAGTGGGCGGGCAATTGAAGTGCCGAGCAGGTAGACCCCTTCATAAACCGCATTGGCACGGAACATCGGGAAAACGAAGTCCCTGATGAATTCTTCGCGCAGGTCATCAATGTAGATTTCCTTGATGCCAAGCATTTCCGCTTTTTTGCGCGCCGGTTCCAGTTCCTCGCCCTGACCAAGGTCAGCCGTGAATGTCACGACTTCGCAATTGTACTCGGTCTGCAGCCACTTCAGGATGATGGAGGTGTCGAGGCCGCCGGAATAGGCCAGCACGACTTTTTTGATGTCACCTTGCGCCATTTATGGAAGGTCCAGTTCGTGTGTATTGCGGGCAATCCGCTTAGTTGAAAATTTGGCCGCAATTTATCCGGTTATCTGCGCCGCGCAAGCCCTTGTAACTAGCCAAATGGTCGCGAACAGGAACCGGTGAGATCGCCGGAGATGATCAAGCGGGATTTTTTGTCACCTATGAAGGTTTTGTGCCGTATCTGGCCAAAAACAAGTCAACGCTTTCGGTGATGATCTGGTCCATTTCAGCACGTTCCGGAACGCGGCCTGAATGAAGGTTGGGATAGAAACTGCGCGACTTGATGAGGCCGAGAAACTGTTTGGCCGCGACACCTGTATCTTCCACCTGCAAATGGCCTTCGCTGTTCGCCTGTTCGATGAATTCCTGGAACACGGACAATTTTGTAATGCGCGCTTCCATGTCTGCTGCAAGTTCAGGGGCCCGGATTGTCTCGCTCATGATCATACGGGCAAGGTTCATGAAACACGGATTGGTCATCAATTCGCCTTCGGCCCAGCCGAGGTCCACCAGCGAGTCCCTGATTGTTTTTGAGCGATCGTAGCGTAAGTCCAATGCCGAGTTTATCTGGTCGGCCAGACACTGGTTGATCGCCTTGAACAGCACTTCCTTGCTTTCAAAATGATTATAGACGGTTCGTTTGGAAACCTGGGCGCGCTCGGAAATCCGGTCCATGCTGGCACCGGGATAGCCCTTTTCCTGAAACTCGGCGATGGCCGCTTCGATTACCTGTTTCTTTTTTTGGTCGGATACCGACATTCTTTTTCCAGTGTTGTCCGTTGCCCTTTCATCCCAAAAAACGCGCCCTATGTAAACTAGGGAGTTTACATAGTCGAATTTCAGAATTACACTGCACGGTGTAGTTTACTTTCTATAGCCAGTTTAGGCCAGCCAGGGAAGACACCCTCCATGTCAGTCACTCTCAAAATCAACGGGGAAACGCGTACGCTCGACGCGGACCCGGAAAGCCCATTGCTTTGGGCCTTGCGCGATGACCTCGGAATGACCGGAACCAAATTCGGTTGCGGAATTGCCTCCTGTGGCGCTTGCACCGTGCATCTGGATGGCGAACCGATCCGGTCTTGCCAAACAGCTGTTGGTGACCTTGAAGGTGCCAACATCACCACGATTGAAGGCATTGACGGTAAGGCAGCTGCGGCTGTCCGGGCCGCATGGAACGAAATTCAGGTGCCGCAATGTGGCTATTGCCAATCCGGGCAGATCATGGCTGCCACCGCGCTTCTGACTGAAGTATCCAAGCCGACAGACGAAGACATTGATGCGGCCATGGACGGAAACGTCTGCCGTTGTGCCACCTATGCGCGGATCCGCAAGGCGATCCATGTCGCAGCCGACAAGATGGAGGCCTGATCCATGTTGCATCTTCTTCAAAAACCCCTTGAAGCTCAAAAACCAACGCGCCGCACATTCCTCAAAATGTCAGCCGGTGCTGTCGGCGGATTGATCATTGCAGCCAAATTGCCGACCGCTGCAAAGGCGGCCGCAGATGGCAGCGAGCTGGTACAGCCATTTGTCCACATTCGCCCTGACAACACTGTCGCTGTGATGATCAAACATCTGGACAAAGGTCAGGGAACGGCCACGGGTCTCGTGACACTGGTTGCCGACGAACTTGATGCATCTGCGGAACAGGTTGTTGCCGAGTTCGCGCCATCCAATCCGGAAGTCTATAAAAACCTTCTGTTCGGCGTTCAGGGCACAGGCGGCTCCACTGCCATGGCCAATTCCTTCATGCAGTATCGCCAGGCAGGCGCCGCGGCCAAGGCAATGATCGTTGCCGCTGCTTCCAAAGACTGGGACGTGCCAACTGAAGAAATCAGTGTTTCCGCCGGTGTTGTTTCTCATGCATCTGGCAAGTCAGCAACGCTTGGAGAGCTGGCCGGAAAAGCGGCTTCCCTGGAGGTTCCAGCCGAACCTGCGCTGAAAACACCTGATGAGTGGGTCTATATCGGCAAGTCCTTCCCGCGGGTCGACGTCAAGAACAAGACCATTGGTGCACCGCGCACCTATACGATGGATTTCCAGCGCGATGACATGCTGGTCGCGGTCGTGAAACGGTCTCCCCGTTTTGGTGGAACTCCTGTCTCGTTTGACGCAACAGATGCCAAAAAAGTCCCAGGTGTTGTTGATGTCATCCAGATCCCGAACGGTGTGGCTGTTGTTGCCAAGTCGACATGGCCCGCGATCAAGGGCCGTTCGCTCCTGAACGTTGAATGGGATGACAGCGCTGCCGAAACCCGCAGCACAGATGCCATGATCACCGAATTGAAAGACATGACATCCAAGACCGGTCTTTCTGTTCGGGCTGATGGCGACATAGATGCAGCATTTTCGAATGCGGCGAAAATCGTTGAAGCGGATTACGAATTTCCGTTTCTGGCCCATGGTGCCATGGAACCGCTTGATGTGGTTCTTCAGTTCGATGGGGAAACGGCCGAATTCTGGCTTGGGTCCCAGATCCAGACGATCGACCACAATTATGCATCCGGTGCGCTGGGCATTCCGTTCCAGAACGTGAAAATCAACACGCTTTGGGCTGGTGGGTCCTTTGGCCGCCGCGCGCAATATGACAGCCATCCGGTGACGGAAATTGCCATGTTGGCAAAGGCCATGCTGGAGGCCGGCATGAAGCCTGCGCCGGTCAAGATCGTCTGGACCCGTGAAGATGACATGGAAGGCGGCTATTACCGTCCGATGTCGGCCCACAAGCTGCGCGCGGCTCTTGATGCGGACGGCAAAGTCACAGGTCTCAGCTACAACATTGCCGCCAAGTCGATTGTCAAAGGCACGGCGTTCGAATCCATGTTGATGAAAGACGGTATCGATCACAACATGACCGAAGGGGCCCACGACACGACTTACGGTTTTCCGGTCATGCATATGGACCAGCATTATCAGGAAACACCGGTTCCGGTTCTGTGGTGGCGTTCTGTGGGTCACACTCACACCGGCTATGTCATGGAAACCATAATGGACCGTCTTGCCAGGGAAGCTGGCAAGGATCCGGTCGCTTACCGGCTGGAAATGTTGAAAGACGATCCGCGCAAGGCAAATGTCCTGAAACTGGCTGCCGAAAAAGCCGGTTGGGACAAACCTTTGCCGGAAGGCCGTCATCGCGGTGTCGCAGTGGTCAAATCCTTCGGCTCTTATGTGGCTGAGGTTGCGGAGATCTCCTTCCGCGACAATGGCACCGTGAAGGTCGAGAAGGTCACTTGTGCCGTGGATTGCGGTGTGCCGATCAACCCGGACAACATCCGGGCGCAGATCGAAGGCGGTATCGGCTACGGCCTTGGAGCGATCCTGCGCAACGAAGTCACTTTGTCCGAAGGTGTTGTTGATCAGACCAACTTCGACACGTATGAGCCGATCCGGATTTCGGATATGCCGGAGATCGATATTCATATCGTTCCGTCGACTGAAGCACCATCGGGTATCGGTGAACCCGGCACACCGCCAATTGGACCTGCTGTGGCAAATGCTATTGCGGCAGCAAAAGACCAGTGGGTGACGGTACTGCCGCTGTCCAGGCACGGACTGTCATAGGTCTGAATTGACCCGGACCAGAAATTAAAAGGCCGCCCTTGAGGCGGCCTTTTGTATCGATTGACGGCAGTCTATTCAGGTTCGGCGCGCAGCAACAATGCCTGCAACAGCGAGCCCGTAAAGAACGTGGCCGCCGAGAGATGCCCAGGCCAGATTTCCAAAGCCGAGGAACGGCGGAAAACCGGCAACCAGATGCGCCATGACATACATGGCAAACACGAACAGGCCGACACCATAGCCGAAACCGACAAGTGCCGTTGGGAACCTGACCGGCAAGGCGCGCGCGACCGGTTGGGCGACCAGAAGATAGCCGAGCGGGTAGGCTATCAAGCCGGTCACGATGTGGATTGTTTCGGCAAGCACGGAAGAAGAAATGCCAAAGCTGGCCTTGATGAGGCCGGCGGGTTGTAGTGGTCCGCCGATCAGCAACGGCGTGATGGCGCGTGCCCAAACTTCCCAGACACCCGTCGCGACCAGTCCGGCAAGCAGCAGGGTGATCACAAAAGACGAATTAAAGTCTGGAAGGAAGGCGGCGGTATCGGTTTTCCGGCGGCGCAGCGCTGCGCTGTCAGTGAGTGCCATGGGATGTCTCCAAATGGGTTTCTGTTCGGCAGAAAAGCCGGGACATCCCGGCGAACATCAAATGGGTACGATTTCCACTCCGACCAAATCACGGCTTCGTCAGAAAGGATCAATGAGATGTTTGAGATAGGGCAAGACTACACGGCTGAACGATTTTTCCATCAGAAACGAGAAGACGTTTTATCGGCAAGGGGATGGTTGAATATGGTGCTTGCGGGCAGTTCTAGTTTTTACCAGATATGATTGTTCGGGCGGAGGACGTTCCTTGACTGTATGATGCGTTGATTTCAGTTTTACTACGCCAAAGTCAAGCTTGTTTATAATTGCCGGTTGGTTGGCCATCTAGCCACTGCCCATCTCGAGATCTTGTCTGCCCTTGCCGCAAGCTGGTCCGGATTCCACTCATCGATTTGCTCTGCGAAGTTACGAGTAGTCGCAAAGACTGAGCCGACAAAAGCTTTGCGTTTCACATTATAATCAGACCGAGAAATTTGAGGGTTCATCTTCTCGGTTACTGGCAATAGATTTGCCCAACTGTTGACAACGCTCTCCCAGCGCTCACCGAACTCTTGAACCCATGACTCTGTGGGAGTTTGAGGAAGCACGTGCTCGATCTGGAAATTGTCTTGAGGAGTTTCGCCCACGCTCGCGATTTCTAGTTCCGAAAGAGCAAATTTGTTGGCTTTTCGATGATACAAATCACCAGTCCTTATAGCCAATTCAAAGTCTTCATCGTTTGGCCAAGAGATAGTGGGCTTCCCACTAATGTAGGCAATAACTGCGCTAGGCTCCAACGGGACTTTTTCTCCAGCTTCTTCCCAACTTTGAGTCAATTCTGCCCACATGCCCTTAAAGACCGCATGAAGACCCGTTGGCTCAATCCCACAGATCGCACGTCGGAACAGAAAATCCTCTATCACTTTCAATATGGCAATTACACTTTCCATCGATACTTCGTCATACCGATGCGCATCAATCAGTTGGAGTATAAACGAGTAAGTGGAGGAGGGCTTGTTGAGACGATGAATCCGATTCAGCGCGTCCATCACCATGCCGTCAAAATGATTGAATTGCTGGCCTGACTCAAGCGCCATGTAGGTGTCTGCGAAACGAGACATGTCGTCTATGATGTCGATCGGACCGAGCATGGCGGCCCATCGATCTCTCAAGCTCACAAATAGCTCACGTTTAGTGATGTTGTGATCGAACACGAGCCCGTATGGAAACAGAAACTTTTCGAGCAGATCGTTTGAGTTGGGTGAAGAAAAACGTGCCGCGAAAGGCTCCCAGTGTTGCTCGAATATTCGGTGCGCTTCTTCAGGTTCGTCATCAATCCTCGAGAAAACCTCGTTCCGAACAAGATCTGCAATGGTAATGGGTTCCGCGCGGGCGTTGAGTCTCTCGAATATCTTTGGCGCTACCGTAGGATCTTTAAGAGAAATATTCACAAAACTCAAACGGCCGACGACTAGCTCAATGAGTTCATGCATTTCGTCTAAACCGCGTTCTTGCAACTCTCGAGTCAACAACGTCCTCATTCTGTTGTATTGGGCCGTCATGCGTCCATTTTCAGCTCCCGATGCAGTAGGTGGCCTCGGAGGGTTCGACTGAATCTCAGGGTGAGTAGAAAATCCGGGGATTGAGAATACCCGGTCCCAGATGTTCTTGAATTGACGCCGATCTGCATACGAGGGGATCAGTTTGGTGTTGATGGGATTGTCTGCCATCCGTCGTACTAGGAGGTACGTGCCAACTAAGTTAGCTGCAGCGGTGGTTTCTCCGGAACGGGCAATTGCTTCTACCGCTGCCGTAACAAAGAGGTAGATCGTCGAAAGTCTCTGCTGACCGTCTACGATTTCAAATGGGATTGGACGTCCAGCGCGGACACCTCGCTGGACAGCCACGACGACACCCATAAACTCTGATTGTGCTGCACCTTCACGAATCTCTTCGATGTCCTGCCAGAACCAATCGAGATTCTGTTTGGTCCACCGGTAGGGTCTCTGGAACAGTGGGATTGTTAGAACACTGTCCCCAGACACTGTGTCTGCGAATGATGTTTCAGCCTGCTCATCGGTAAATTTTAGTCTAGCATCCATTACTGATCGAACCCCAAGGTCAATGTGGTTGGCCTGATTTCCTCATGCGAATGGAGATTAGCGGCATAACTGCTTATTCGCTAGTGACGCCGACACGTTCTAAAAAACTAAGGAATTGCCTGTTGGGGTGAAAGTCCAAATGCCCGTTTTGGCCAAACCGTTCATCACGGTCTTATCGCCCTAAGTCCGAAAATCTCGTCGAAACGTATGTCCAGATTTACGTCCGGCACCAAAAACCTAATCCGTCGCAATCTCTGGATCATTCCGGGCGCGGGACAACAAGGGCATCATCGTACTCGAAGATTTGCAGCTGCACTTCTTTGGATTTTTCCGGGGCAAATGAACTGACAAAGTCGGTCGACTCCCATCTCATCACTCTATCGGTTTGCGGGTCGATAAAGACCTTGTGCCGGCCCCCGAACCACATGCCCTGCATCTCGGGATTCGGATCCGTTCGAGTCACATAGGTCACGACCTCATACTTGCCACTGTCAGTATCGATTTGTCCAAGACAGCCGGTTTCGGAAAGATTGGCGCGTTCCTGTCCATGTTGCTTCTGGCGAACTTCAAGATGATCAGCTGGCAGGCTATTCGGCGATTTGGTCCAGGGGCCATCCAATGACGGGCCGGTCCAGCTATCGCTGTCGATGACAAGCGCAAACAAGCCACCTCCCTCCACGCCCGACACATTTCGTGCAGGAGTTTGCCAGCGCGTCAGAAACCGGCGTACGAAATTGCCGTCCGCGTCGCTAACAGTATTGGTCAAACTATGGGGTGTCCTGACAAACGGATCGAGCGGCCCGGCGTCAAACATCTTTGAAATCTTGTCGAAGCAAGCATCCGCACTGGCTTCCAAGGGGGTAATTGCAAACAATACCGCTACAATAATTGGTCTCATCGGACTTTGGTTCCTTGCCTTCAATTACCCGTAAGTGTTTGGGATCATCTGCCCGCTGCATTCAGTCCAGTTCTGCTGAAAACATGTTTGCGAAGCGGTTCACCGCAGCCCCTCATTGATGCTGTTGAGAACCCGGCTTCCGGGGCAGAGCTCGTCTGTGCTGAGGCTGTTCAGCGGTTTGTCGGCCAGGTCCAGGGTATGATTGAGATCCTGCGCGTTTGGATCGAGGTATAATAGCCCGGTCAGGACCTTTCCGGTGCGATTGGCTGACTGCAAGGCCATCAGGGCGTCTTCCCGGCTGTCCGCCTTGTATTCGGAACTCGCCTTGTGCAACTGGATGATCGAGCCGTCATGCAAGGTCACTGACTGGCTTGACCCTTCCTTGTATTGTGTCCTGATCTCCTCGCGCATCGGGACAAAATCGACCGGCATTGCATCCAGATTTTCGCGGGTGGCGGCATAGCTCTTTGTCGAGCCGACATTGTTGGCAAAGGTGACACAGGGCGACACGACATCAATGAAGGCAAAGCCCCTGTGCGCCATCGCCGCGCGGATCAGTGGTTCCAGCTGCTCCTTGTCGCCGGAAAAACTGCGGCCAACGAAACTTGCGCCCTGCAACACCGCAAGACTGGCCAGATCAATTCCGTCAAACGGATTTTCGCCACCGTATTTGCCGACCGACCCGAGATCGGAGGTGGCGCTGATCTGGCCCTTGGTCAATCCATAACAGCCGTTGTTGGCCACGATGTAACTCATGTTGACGTTTCGCCTGATCAGGTGAATGAACTGGCCCATGCCGATGGAGGCTGTGTCGCCGTCACCGGAAACGCCCAGATAGATGAGGTCGCGATTGGCAACACTGGCGCCGGTGGCAACCGATGGCATGCGTCCGTGTACGGAATTGAACCCGTGGCTTCGCCCTAAAAAGTAGGTAGGCATCTTGGAGGAACAGCCGATCCCGGACAGTTTTGCGATGCGGTGTGGCGGTATTGCCGACAGGAAACAGGCGTTGCGCACGGCAGCGGAAATGCTGTCATGTCCGCACCCGGCGCAGAGCGTCGAAACCGCTCCGTCATAGTCGGCTACCGTATAACCCAGCTCGTTCTTCGGAAGGTTCGGGTGGTGGAATTTCGGCTTGTAATAGGACATCAGGCGATCTCCGGATGCAGCTTGACAATGTCGGCGCTGGCGACATTCAGCGCCTGCCGGATTTGGCGTGCGATCGTGCGCGCCGTGATCGGTGTCCCGGAGTAGTTGAGAACCGAGGTGAGTTTGTCGGGGGCTATATGGCACTCGTTCATGATGAGCTGGCGCATCTGGCCGTCACGGTTTTGCTCGATCACAAAAACGATGTCGTGGTCGTGAACAAACGCATCGAGGTCCTTGTGAAAAGGGAAGGCGCGGATGCGCATGACATCAATGGGATAGCCCTCGTCAGCCAGAATTTCGACGGCCTCATAGGAGGGCGAGGCCGAGGTGCCAAAAAAGAGCGCGCCAAGCTTCTTCTTGGTCTTCGGTTTCTTGACCGGTATCGGGTCGTGGACCTTTGGCACCGGGACATAGGATTTGGCGGTTTCGAACTTGCGCAACAGCCTGTCGACGTTTTTGACGTAGTCCTCGCCTTTTTCGGAATACACCGCCATGTCGTTCTTCGATGACCCCCTGGTGAAAAACGCGCCTTTGTCCGGATGGGTGCCCGGAAGGGTTCGATAACAGATACCATCGCCATCAACGTCGAGATACCGGCCCCAGGTCTCCGCTTCTTCCAGCGCGTCGGCGTCCAAAACTTTTCCGCGGTCCATCTGGTAACTGTCGTCCCATTCCAGCGGCGGCGACATCACGTCGTTCATGCCAAGGTCAAGGTCCGACATCATGATGACCGGGGTTTGCAATTGCTCGGCCAAATCAAAGGCCTGAACAGTCATTTGAAAACATTCCTGCGGTGTTGCAGGGAACAACAGGACGTGTTTGGTGTCGCCATGACTGGCATAGGCGGCAGCCAGAATGTCCGATTGCTGGCTTCGTGTCGGCATTCCGGTCGATGGCCCGGATCTTTGAACGTCGATCAGGACGACAGGCAGTTCCGCGAAATAGGCGAGGCCCAGAAATTCGCTCATCAGGGACAAGCCCGGGCCGGACGTCGCGGTAAACGCCCTGGCGCCGTTCCAGCTGGCACCAACGACAATTCCCATGGCCGCAAGTTCATCTTCGGCTTGAATGATTGCAAAATTGCGTTTGCCGGTGCCTGCATCGATCCGCATGCGTTCGGCATATTTGGAGAAGGCATCGACGACGGAGGTGGACGGCGTGATCGGATACCACGCGGCGACCGTCGCCCCGCCGTATATCGCGCCGAGGGCCGCGGCGGTATTGCCATTCATCAGGATATGCTGGCTTTCGCGGATATGCGGCGCATCGTTGACACCCCGTTCCAGCCGGATCGGCAAGGGGCAGGAAAAATTCTCCTGGGCGAACTGATAGCCCATCTCCAGCGCATGCACATTTGGCGAGACCAGCTTTTCCTTGCCCTTGAACTGATCGTTCAACAGATCCTTGAGGATCTTGAATTCAATGTCCAGAAGCGCCGCCAATGCACCGACATAAACGACGTTCTTCAACAGCTGTTGTAACCGCGCGACCTCGAATTCGCGCATACACATCGCCGTCAGCGGGATGCCGAAATAATGGATATCGTCGCGTTTGAGATGTGGTGCCAGTGGCCGGGTGGAATCGTAGACGAAGTATCCTCCCGGCTCGACGCTGGCGACATCCTCTTCCATCGTCTGCGGATTGACGCACAGCATCAGATCAACACCGCCGCGGCGGCCGAGATATCCTTTGGAACTGACCCGCACCTCATACCAGGTCGGCAGACCCTGGATGTTGGACGGGAAGATATTGCGCGGACTGACGGGAATACCCATCCGGAAGATGGCCTTGGCGAACATATGGTTGGCCGAGGCCGAGCCGGTACCGTTCACATTGGCGAACTTGACCACGAAATCATTGATGCCCTTGATCTGTTTCATTTGACATCCACCAGGTTGGGCGTCGCTTTCGCCATGTTGTACAGGAACATCTGCATGTCCCAGGCGGCTGTCGGACATCGCTCAGCGCACAACCCGCAGTGCAGGCAAACATCCTCATCCTTGACCATCACCCGGCCCGTGGGCAGGGTGCCCGAAACGTAAAGATCCTGTTCCTTGTTTTCTGCAGGCACCATCAGGGTGTCACGCAACTCGTCTTCAGGGGCATTTTGGGTAAATGTAATACAGCTTGTCGGGCATATATCCGAACAGGCATCGCATTCGATGCAATTTGAATCGGTAAAGACGGTCTGCGCATCGCAGTTCAGACAGCGCTCTGCCTCGATAAAGGCCGCCTCTGCATCAAATCCAAGTTCGACCTCGACCATACGGTCACTCAGGGATTTCTTGAGATCCTCCAGGGGAACGATGTTGCGCTCGTCCGTGATGGGAATGGAATCGTAACTCCATTCATGAATACCCATTTTCTGCCCGACGAGTGTCACGCCGGGTGATGGCCTTTTGGAGAGATCCTTTCCCTGACAATAAAGGTCTATGGAAACGGCGGCCTTGTGCCCGTGCGCCACGGCCGTGATGATATTGGACGGTCCAAAGGCTGAATCGCCGCCAAAGAAAACTTCCTTGCGGGTGGATTGAAACGTCTCATCGTCGTTGATGATCGGCGTCCCCCAGCTGGTGAAGCGGATGCCCGTTTCCTTTTCGATCCATGGAAAAGCGTTTTCCTGACCAATCGCGATCAGTACATCGTCGCAAGGGACGAATTCGGGATCCTCACCGGTCGGCACCAGTTCCCGCGCGCCATCGTCGCGGTAGATGGCCTCGACCTTGTCGAAGGTCATGCCGACGAGCTTGCCGTCCTCGATTACAAACTCACGTGGCACGTGGTTGTCGAAAATCGGAATGCCTTCGTGGACGGCATCTTCTTTTTCCCAGGGGGAAGCCTTCATGTCGGCAAAAGGGCTGCGAACGATGACCTTGACATCTTCTCCGCCAAGTCGGCGGGACGTCCGGCAGCAATCCATGGCGGTGTTGCCGCCGCCCAGCACAATCACGCGCTTGCCGATTTCCTTGATGTGTTCGAATGCGACACTCGCTAACCAGTTGATGCCGATATGAATATTGGCATCTGCTTCCGTGCGGCCTGGCAGTTTCGGCAGATCACGCCCGCGCGGTGCGCCGGAGCCGACGAAGATTGCGTCGTAGCCCTTGGTCAAAATCTCGGCCATGGAGTCGACATAGGTATCGAACACGGTTGAGATTCCCATATTGAGAATATAGCCGATCTCTTCATCCAGAACGTTTTCGGGAAGCCGGAAGGAGGGGATCTGGCTGCGCATGAACCCGCCGCCCTTGGCCTGTTGATCATAAAGATGCAATTCGTAACCGAGCGGCGCCAGATCGCGAGCCACCGTGAGGGACGCCGGTCCAGCTCCGATCAGGGCAACCTTCTTGCCGTTGGGTTTGCCGGCTTTTGGCAGCAGGCTTGCAACGTCATCCTTGAAGTCCGCCGCAACACGTTTCAACCGGCAGATCGCCACCGGTTCTTCTTCCACGCGTCCGCGCCTGCAGGCAGGCTCGCACGGTCGGTCGCAGGTGCGGCCAAGCACGCCGGGGAAGACATTGCTTTCCCAGTTAATTAGATAAGCATCGGTGTATCGTTGCTGGGCGATCAGGCGGATATAGGCTGGCACCGGCGTATGCGCCGGGCAAGCGTATTGGCAGTCGACGACCTTGTGAAAATATTCCGGGTTCGTCGTGTCAGTGGCTTGCACGTCCTTGTCCCCTCCCATCAAGTCCAACACGTATGGCTGATAGAAATAAAACGCGCTGCGCCCGCCCGTGTAAAGTTACTTTACCTGTTACGGGACGAATTTTGATTTCCAGAGTCTCGAAATCGTAGGGATCAACGCCTCTGAAATGCACGCCACTGGTTGGATTGGAGGCTGAAAAAAACGGGCGAAATTATCTGTTTCGTCCGTGGATATGCACCCTGCCGGAAAAATTCCGACAGGGTCGATTTGATTGATTAGGCCGTGCCTCTGACCGGGCGGTCGTTGGTGATGTTGAAAATCATGCCGTCGAGCAGTTCTTCAAGATCCGGGCGCGCAGCTGGCCCGTTGGAGATGTCGACGAGCATCAGCGTGCCGTTCGGGCGAATGGCAAAAGCTCCAGGTTCTGCGAAAATGTCGGTCGTTTCCGCTTCGGACAGTGGCTCGGATACATAAAGGCCAAGTGAGCGCATTTGCGCTTCGTTCATGCCGTAGGCCAGATCAAAATCCCAGCCGAATTCTTCCTTGTCAGCCTGTGCCTTTTCCTTTGTATCGGCAGAGACAACGAGCACATCGAGAACCTTTGTCCAGTCAGCCAGAACAGCGTTCAGCTTGTTCAAAAAGCGTTTGCAGCGCGGACAATGGCGGCCACGGTAGACAAACAGCATCGTCCACTTGTCTTTGGGCTGTCCGATCGAGACCGATGTTCCATCGAGGAGCGGATAGCTGGTTTCTTCGACTTGTTCGCCGACGCGTGGCTTTGATGTTGTCATGTCAATTTCCTTTGATGTCAGTTACCTGACGGATGAATTTGACATGATGCCTAGCAGATAGTTCGCCCGCCGGTCTGCAGACAAAGGCTCTTCCGGTTCACACTTTTTTTTGAAGAAGGGTTTGGCAGGTCGCGAAAAGGGCTCCGTCTTGCCAGTACATGGGTTCCGGGTTTGAGCCGCCATCATAAATCCCGGCCCCCGAAACCGGGGCCCGGGAATCTCTAATCATCCCAGTTTGTTTTGAGCTTTTGTTTTTTGGTCCTTCGGATCATCTTGCCGAAAGCCTTGTCCTTGCTTCGACGCTCCGCAAGTGTTGCCGAATTGAAGGCTTCTTCGGCCATCAGTTTTCGCCATCTGTTGACGCGCGCCGCGTCGATTTCATTGGTTTCTAGCGCTTTTTGAACGGCGCAGCCCGGCTCAGCCTCATGCCGGCAATCTTTGAACCGGCATCGGGTCGCCAGGTCCTGAAGGTCTGCAAAGACATCACCAATACCGGATGCGGCATCGGTCAGTTGCAATTCGCGCATTCCAGGTGTGTCCAGCACAACGCAGCCACCCGGGACGAAATGCAATTGCCGACGCGTCGTGGTGTGACGGCCCTTGGCGTCATCTTCCCGGATGGTTTGTGTTTCGATGGCGTGGGTCCCCGCCAACGCATTGGTGAGCGTCGATTTGCCAACACCGGAGGACCCGAGAAATGCGACGGTTTGACCCGGTTTGCACCAGTCGGCCAGCAAAGTTCGTGGCTCCTCGCCGCGAGCATCCAGGGTCACAACGCTGACCAGGTCAGAAATTGCGCGCGCTTTTTCAACAAAATCGTCTGTAGCAGTGACCAGATCCGCCTTTGTTAGGACGATGACCGGTGTGATCTCGGCTTCAAACGCCATGGCGATGTAGCGCTCCAGCCGGGCTATATTGAAGTCCTGATTGCAGGACGACACGATAAATGCCGTGTCGATATTGGCGGCGATCAGCTGGATCTGGTGACCCGTTCCTGCAGCGCGGCGTTTCACAATGCTGGTTCGATCCAGAAGTCTGCTGGATTGGGGATGGTCGTGATCAAACAACAGCCAGTCTCCGACAGTTGCATCAGATCGGGGCGGAACAGTCTCGTTGATGGTGTCGCCGATAACGTGCAGGCCGCTGCGATGCACCTCGATAACACGGACGGGAGGCGATTCCGCCAACTCCTCCACGCTCAATTGTTGGGCGAAAAAGGATTGCCATCCAAGCGTTTCAAGTGGGGATAATTGTCGTTCTGATTTTTCGCCATTTCTTTTGGGCAAAAGGGAAGCGGTATAGTCCCGTGTCATTGCGGGTCTACTCTCATGTCTCGGCCATGAGCAGAGCTCAGGCTTTTAGTGTCAGTGGTGTCTGAGATCACAAATCAACAGCTCCGCCAAAGCGCTTCTGGCAGCAATTCAACGTGTTGATTATGCATCGGGAGGCCAGTTGGCTCCCCACTTTACCGGGACATAAAATCTCCATGTCAGTGTCCTTAAAGTAGGATGGGACCGCTTTGCGTTCAAGCTGTTTTCGTGTCTGTGTTGCTGCAAAGGCAGGGTTCCGCAGCATTGGACCTTTGATTTTGCCCAATGGATGCTAGGCCACGGTGGCCGGTGCTGCTATGCATTTTGCATGTCCAGATCTGAGCGTACTGAATTTGGAACCGTTCATGGTTCTGATAAAGCAAAATCTCCAGTTCCACCGAGGAGATCAATTGTTGAAGATTGATCTCGACAGGCTGATCCGGCTGCGCCAATGGCTTCATGCCAATCCGGAAGTGTCCCGCCAGGAAATCAAGACGGCAAAACACATGCGCCAGTTTTTGGCCGAGCATGCTGCTCCTGACGAGTTTGTCTCGTTGGACGGCGCCGGATTTGCGGCCGTTTACAATGGTTTGGAACCGGGCAAAACAGTGATGATACGCGCAGAACTGGATGCGCTACCGATCCATGAAGTAAATGAAGATATTTCCTATCGCTCGCTGCGTGATGGGGTTGGGCACAAATGCGGTCATGACGGGCACATGACTATTTTGGCGGGCCTTGCCCAGACGTTTGCTGACCGACCAGAAAACGGCCGCGTTGTCCTGCTGTTTCAACCGGATGAAGAAACGGGAACGGGGGCTAAAAATTGCTGTCTGCATGCGAATTTCAAGCAAATCGAACCTGACTTTGCGTTCGCTTTGCATAATTTACCGGGGTTTCCCAAGGGAGTAGTGATTTGCAAGGTCGGGACGTTTGCTTCTGCGGTGAAATACATCGCAGTCAAATTGACCGGGAAAGAAGCACACAGCGCACAGCCTGAAACGGGCGCAAGTCCGTCCTTTGCCATGGCTGAATTGACCTTGAAGGCACGCGGGATTCAGGCGAATTACGATAGGCCAGAGGCCTACGCACTCATTGTTCCGGTCTATAATAAAATGGGTGTTCAGGCGTCAGGCGTTTGCCCCGGATACGGTGAAGTTCATTTCACGTTGCGGGCCGAACATGGCGACGTTGTCGAAAACATGTGGAACGAATTGTCAGAAGCGGCCCGAACCATTGCTGACGAATATGGGTTGGCTATTGAGTTTGAAACCAAAGAAGAATTTGCTGCAAATTCCAACAGTCAGCTTGCGTTTGACATGATCAAAGCGGCTGCCGCCGATACCAACCTGAGTTTCCAGCCGATTGCACTCCCGTTCCGCTGGGGCGAAGATTTTGGCGAGATAACCAGTCGGTACGAAGGCGCCATGTTTGGACTTGGCGCGGGAGAAAACCAGCCAGATCTTCATAACCCCGACTATGATTTTCCGGATGATCTTCTGGTCAGCGGAATAGCGATGTTCGAAACGCTGGTAAAACTGGCACTGTCTGGAGAGACCTATGAACCGGGTATAAGTCATGAGACGACCTGAGTTCGCCGAGTACAAATTCAATTGCTACGGTTTGGTGTGCCGTTTGTTGCTCTTGGGGCTTGCGAATAAGCCGTAGGCGAGACCGCCTGCGGCACCTCCAGCATACAGCCCGAGCTCATGCATCAATGCGAACATGCCTTTACCAAATAGAAAGGCCGCAACAAAAACCGCAGAGTAGGCAGTTGCAATTCCGAAAAATATGAAAAAAGGCAATGAACGATGGTCCAGTTTTCTACTTATGTAGAGTGTTAGAGCAAAGCCTGGCCATGCTGTTGCCGCCGTAATGAAGCTTCCATACAAAGTCATTCCTAAAATGCCTTGTGCGGCTTCTTCAAAGTCCATTTGGCTACGAACGAAATCGCCGGTGTTAAAAGAGATGGCGCATACAAAACTTGCTACGATGGCTGCCAAAAAAAATCCGACCACAGGATCTTGACGATCACTGGAAGGAGTTGTCATCTCAATAACTCGCTGTCAGTGCATCCCTGTCTTTCTTGCGCATGCGTTCCGAAGCGGATTTCAGCTGACCGCAGGCGGCAAATATATCGCGGCCGCGCGGGGTACGGATCGGCGAAGCGTATCCGGCACGATTGACGATGTCCGAGAATTCCTCGATGCGTTCCCAGTCCGAACACTCGTAGTGGGTGCCCGGCCACGGGTTGAACGGAATTAGATTGATTTTCGCCGGAATGCCTTTCAACAGACGCACCAGATCCAGAGCGTCCTTGTTGCTGTCGTTGATACCTTTCAGCATGACATATTCGAACGTAATTCGCTTGGCATTCGACAGGCCCGGGTAGTTCCGGCAGGCTTCGAGCAGATCCTTGAGCGGCCACTTCTTGTTGATCGGGACCAGAACGTCGCGCAAGTCGTCGTTCACCGCATGAAGCGAGATCGCCAACATGCAGCCTATTTCATCGCCCGTGCGGAAGATTTCCGGAACGACACCAGACGTCGACAGGGTGATGCGGCGTTTGGACAAGGATAGCCCGTCGCCATCAGAGGCAATCAAAAGCGCTTTCTTGACGTTGTCGAAATTATAGAGCGGCTCGCCCATGCCCATCATGACGATGTTGGTCACCAGACGGCCTTCACCCGGAACAACCGCTCCTTGCGGGGTCGTCGCTTCCGGAAAATCGCCAAGCCGATCACGTGCCAAAAGGATCTGCGACAAGACTTCTTCAGATGTCAGATTACGAACGAGTTTCTGAGTGCCGGTATGACAGAAGGTGCAGGTGAGGGTGCAGCCGACCTGAGAAGACACACACAACGTTCCGCGGCCTTCTTCGGGAATATAGACGGTTTCGACTTCAACCGGGCGACCAGCGCCGCGTGGTGGAAACCGGAACAGCCATTTGCGGGTGCCATCAACTGAGATTTGTTCATCGACAATCTCGGGGCGCGCAATGGTGAAATGCTCGGCCAGTTTCGCCCGGAGATCCTTGGCGATGTTGGTCATATAGACAAAATCGGAAACACCGCGCACATAAAGCCAGTGCCAGAGTTGGGACGCGCGCATGCGGCGCTGTTTTTCCGGAACGCCAATTTCAGCTATCGCTTCGGCAAGCTCAACGCGGTCCAGACCGATGAGGGTCGGTTTGTCGTCAGCGGGCTGCATTGCCGCTTTGGAGCCAATGACTGTCTGCGCGTTCGGATTGTCCCGCGCTATGTCGAGCGTAATTGCCATGTTGTGATCCGTTTTTCATCCGGCGCACTTAAGCGACGTCCACTCAACAGACGCATTTGCCGGGGTCCCCTAATCTCAGGGGACTAACTCAGGCGCTTCCAAAACCACAAAGCGCCCGAAAAATCAAGTTTTCCGGACGCAAGGGTGCCATGCAAGATTTTAGTCATCCTCCCAAACGGAAGATAGGCTTTTGGACTATTGGCAAGCCTGAGCAGCTGTATTGATGGCCGCTGTCACGCCAGACAGCGAAAACTTGTATGTTGTCGGGGTGCCACGGCTGGACTGACCACTTGCGGACATTTCCCGGCCTGCTTTCATGGCAGCAACCAGTTGCGCTTCCGTCGCAGCGTTCTCAACCCAGGCACCATCATTGTTGGTGAACAGCGTGAAGGACTTGCCATCGATGTCTACACCAACAGACGATTTGTCTTTGAACGGATAACCAACCAACAGGCTCGGCTCCGAATTGACGCCTTCCGCCGGACGGGAGGTGACAAAGAAAAATACGTCCCCATGATTCCGGTCTCCCGGCAGCATGGTTGTCGGTTTTGTCAGCGCGTAGCAGACTTTTCCGCTACCACTGGTCAGCGCATAGGCCGCCCAGTCCTTGTGCTGTTTAATGAGTGTTGGGGTTTGGGCGAAAGCCGCTGCACTCGAAACGGCTAGGCCTGCAATGGCCAGAACCAGCGATTTTGCTCTCATCATCTCCACACCATACTGCTTTGGGTTCTCGTAGAATTTAATTCAATTGCCGTTTGACATATAAACGTTGCTTTAATGATAACTTAAAGCGGGTTACGAAAGGGTTGAAGCCCTGCATTCGACAAAAAATACTTCATTGGAGTGCTTTTTTATCGGCTACAGGCTCTTGCGGGTAAACGAGGCAACAGTGTGACGGGGCGTTTAGTTCCCCCTTTCGAATTGTGTCGAACCTGCTAAAGAAGAAGGGTCGATAGGGAGTTCAGAGGCCTTTGTCTCAAACGCAGTATTTTTCTGGCCTGATAGTCAAAGTCGCAACATCGCGCGACAAAGCCTCTTTTGTGGAGCTGTTTGATCATTTTGCCCCGCGTATCAAAGGGTATTTGATGAAGCAGGGTGCCGATAATGCGGTGGCTGAGGAAATCGCCCAGGACGTCATGGTGACGCTGTGGCGCAAGGCTGATCTTTTTGACCCCAAAAAATCAAACGCAAGCACATGGCTGTTTCGAATCGCGAGAAATCGCCGGATTGACCGCCTGCGTCGGAAAAAATCTTCGGAACTCAATCCGGATGAACCGGCGCTGCAGCCGACACCATTACCGGATGTAGCCGACGAAATGGATGCCCGACTTCGCGAAGAGCGGGTCAGGGCCGCGCTTGCCGAACTGCCGGATGAGCAAAAGGAAGTTGTGCGGCTGGCCTTTTTTATCGGGCTCTCGCACAGCGAAATATCAGATCAGACCGGATTGCCGCTGGGAACCGTCAAGTCCCGCATTCGCCTCGCCTTTGGCCGCCTCAGGCAATTGATCGAGGCCGATGTGGCCGTCGATGTCGACTGAATTCATCAGTTTCCCGGGACGATCCGGCCTTTTCGGCTGATGGGTCCGCCGCTGACATGTTTAGGACGTTCGACCGTTGGTGCACCAGATGAAACCGCGCGATCAGCATAGCGTCCAAGGGCTCTGTGGCGGTCGTACATGACGATTGCGCCGGCCATGGCAACATTGATGCAGAACTTGGTCGGGATTTTCACAACATGATCGCAGCGCGCCAGCATCTGTGGAGACAACGAGCCGCGCTCTGGACCCAAAACGTAAGCTGCTTGCAGTGGATGACCGAAGCTTGGCAGATCAATCGAGTCGTCTGTCAGCTCAATGCCAACGAGCTGGCAACCGCGCGGCAGGTCCATCGTGTCGACGCTGTCCCAGTTGAAGGTCGGCAAGTGGCCCGGGCTTTTGGACGTGTCGGAGGCAGGTGCCTTGCGTATTTTCTGATCGGCGTCGACTGTGAAGAAAAAATTCGCACCGAAGGCATGTGCAGATCGCATCAGGGTTCCAAGGTTCATTTTCTTGGAGAGGCCTTCGGCCCCGACAGCGAAATATCCGCGCATGGTTTGGTCCATTAGTTGTTATTGGTCGATTGCTGTGCGGACCTCATACAAGAAAGTCTGCGGAGATTGAACCGCTGCTTATGCAGAAGATGAATTCAAGACCGCTCTCTGTCCTGCTAGTGTCGGGACACAAGTCGCCATTTCATTGAAACTTCCCGAGAGATTCCCGTGAAAGCCTGTCTTTGCAAAACCTTCGGTCCACCATCGAATCTGAATGTGGAAGAACTGCCGGAACCTGTTGCCGGGCCTGAGGATGTCATTGTCCGGGTCAAAGCCTGTGCCCTCAATTTTTTCGACACGCTGATCATTGAAGGCAAGTATCAGTACAAGCCGGAGATGCCGTTTTCTCCAAGCGCTGAATTTTCCGGTGTGGTCGAGACTGTCGGCAGTGATGTGTCCGAATTCAAGACCGGTGACCGTGTCATGGGGTACATGCGCTGCGGAGCGGCCCGCGAGAAGGTTGTTGTCAGCGCTGACGACCTGATCGCTCTGCCCGAGGGCATTTCCTTTGAGACGGCTGCCGGATTGACGGTGACTTACGGCACCACCTTGCATGCGTTTCGGGATCGGGCGCAATTGAAGCCAGGTGAAACAGTCGCAGTCCTGGGGGCATCCGGCGGTGTCGGTCAGGCTGCTGTTGAAATCGCAACCATCATGGGTGCCAAGGTAATTGCCTGTGCATCCTCGGAAGAAAAACTAGCGTTTGCCAAATCGCTTGGTGCGGATGAGCTGCTGGATTATTCGAAAGAGCCACTCAAGGATGCCTTGAAGGGTCTGACGAATGGCAAGGGCGTCGATGTTGTCTATGATCCCGTTGGCGGGGATCTGTCCGAGCAGGCACTGCGGGCGACGGCCTGGGAAGGTCGTTTTCTGGTGATAGGGTTTGCAGCCGGAGACATCCCAAAAATTCCGCTGAACCTGGCCCTTCTTAAAGGATGCGACATTCGCGGTGTTTTCTGGGGGGCTGCGCTGGAACGCAATCCGGACCAGCACAAGGACAACATGAAACAGCTGCTGGAATGGGTGCGGGACGGTAAACTCAGGCCGCATATTCATGCGGTCTATCCGTTGGAAGAAATTGCCACCGCGCTGGACGAAATTGCCGCGCGGCGGGTCTTTGGCAAAGTGATCATTACACCCTGACGGGCGATCCGATGACTACACTGCAAATTCTGCAATCACCGGCGCATGATCGGACGGTTTTTCCCATCCGCGTGCATCGCGCAGGATGCTTGTGCCCTTGATGTGCGGTGTCAGAGGTTTTGACACCCAGACATGGTCGAGGCGGCGACCTTTATCGGCTGCCGACCAGTCCTTTGCCCGGTAACTCCACCAAGTGTAGAGCTTTTCTTCCATTGACGTGAACTGACGCATCGCGTCGAGCCAACCGCCAGATTCGCGGACATTCTCAAACAGTTCCACTTCTTCAGGTGTGTGGGACACCACTTTCAGGAGCTTCTTGTGGGACCAGACATCGTGCTCGTAAGGAGCCACATTCAAATCACCAACAAGAACGGCCGGTTTGTCTGTCTCTTCGCCTTTTAGCCAATCCTGCATTTCCGCAAAGAAGTCTAGCTTGTGCCCGAACTTAGGATTGATCTCGCGGTTCGGTTCGTCACCACCTGCAGGCACATAGAAGTTGTGAACCCGAAGGCTGGAGCCATTAAACGGCACATCGACTGCCACATGACGGCTGTCTCCGACCTCGCAAAAGCCGCGTTTCTCAACGTTTGCCAGAGGCAGCTTCGAGAGTGTCGCGACCCCGTGATATCCTTTCTGGCCGTTGATCGCCATGTGGTCATAACCCGCAGCACGAAAGGCTTTTTCCGGAAAATTGGCGTCCGGACATTTGGTTTCCTGAAGGCAGATAACGTCCGGTGCGATCTCTTCGATCAGCTTTTCGACGATCGGCATGCGCAAACGTACAGAATTGATATTCCAGGTGACGAGTTTAAGCCGGTCAGTCATGAGGGGTCCTGCCAAGATCAGTATTTTCGCTAGCCAAGAGATAAGGATTCGGCGAGGGAGTGCAATCGAATTTAGCTGTCCGTATCTTCTTCAGGCTGTTGACCCGTTTCTCCGGCGGCCTGGAGTGCTTTTTGCGTCAGCAACGGGCCAATTATCTCAAAGACAATTGTGGAGCCGATTGCCACGGTTAGTATCTCGTCCCGAAAGGCGGGCAGGGCTTCTGCCGCGACGATTGCCATGCCAAGGGCAACACCTGCCTGTGGTAACAACGCCAGACCATAAAGGTATCCATCGGTTGTCGCCGATCCCGCGGCGAGCCGTCCTCCAAGCCAACCGCCGGATATTCTGCCGATGGTGCGAAACCCGATATAGGCGACACCCAACATCCCCAGACTGAACAGCAAATTGAGTTGCAGCATGGCACCGGACAAGACGAAAAAGAAAATCATGAACGGCCATTCAATGTGCTCGATTTCATAAAATGTCCGGGTGTGGTGTTTTCCGGTGTTCACCACCATTGCGCCGCAGGCAATGCCGGCCAGCAGGAACGAAACATCAAGCCAGAGCGCCAGGCCGGCCGTCAGAATGACAATTCCCAGTGCTTCGGAAAGGCTTGGGTCGCCGCTTCGCAGGCGGCCGGACAAGAGACCCGCCGGAATTCCGATACTTCCACCCAGAAGCAATGCGCCGGAAATCTCCCATCCAGCGTGCAGCAATGCATCCCAGCCATGGGTTCCGATTAAGGCCTGCGCGCCCATCAAACAAAACGCAAAAACAAGAATGCCCCAAATGTCATCAAGAGCGACGATCCCGATCAGGGTTGTCGTGAAGGGACCCTGGGCACGGTATTGCCGGATGACGTCACTGGTTGCTGCCGGGTCGGTTGCCGTTGCCAGTGCGGCAAACACCAGCACCAGCACAGGAGAATATCCCAGCAACAGAAGCCCAGCCCCGACCAGAAGAGCTGTTACCGCCACTGCGGTCAGCGAAATGACCGTAACAGCCCGACCATTGTTTCCCAGGTGCGCTCTGGAGAGCTTGCCGCCCAACAAAAACGCGACCATGGACAGTGCCAGAATGGAAAGGTCTTCATAAAGATCGGCAAGGCGATCCGGCAGCAGATTGAAGACCGCCGGACCGGCCAGCAGACCGCACACGATCAGAAGGGTCACCCGTGGTAGCCGTGTTCTGTGGCCAATTTCATCCGCAGCCATTCCAATCAGTAACAATGTGCCAAGGGCTATGAATGTTGTGCTCGTTTCCATGGACCGATCTTGAAATTCCGGAGGGTCGGGACATTATGCAATGTGGGTCGTTGAGGGAGCATAGCGCAAACGTGACTGTGCGTTGGTCGATAAATCGCTGATTTGTCCATATTCCGTTAGGAAATGACGCGCATTTTAGGCGCCGAAACAATAAATTGTTAATCCTGTCGAGGGTGCCGTGCTGGCTGTCATAAAATCATTCTGTTCGATTTTCGGATTCATATTTCTAAGTGGCTGTTCGGCCTATGATTTCCCGGATCCGACCCCTGAAGACTATGCAGTTCACGGCATTGATATCTCCCGGTGGCAGGGAGATATCGACTGGCACAAGGCAAAACGATCTGGTGTTGCCTTTGCCTGGATCAAGGCGACGGAAGGCGGAGACCATGCTGATCCGCGCTTTGTTGACAATTGGATTGGGGCCCGCGCGGCCGGTGTGCCGCGAGGGGCCTATCATTTTTACTATTTCTGCCGTCCGGTTGAAGAGCAGATTGAATGGGTCAAGGAAATCGTGCCTGTTGACCCAAAAGCCATTCCGCTGGTTCTGGACATGGAGTGGAATGCCCATTCCAAGACTTGCACGAAACGTCCGGGCCGAACCAAGATTCTTCGTGACATGAAGGTCTTTCTCGATGAGATGGAAAAACACTACGGCAAACGGCCGGTGATCTATTCATCGGTCGATTTTCATCGAGACCGGATGGTTGGCGCCTTGAAGGGGGAGCAATTCTGGCTCCGCTCGGTAGCGGACTATCCCAACAACATCTACGATCAGCGCAATGACTGGTTTTTTTGGCAATACACTGCCGAAGGTCGCGTTCCGGGCATCAAGGGTGATGTCGACCGGAACGTGTTTTTCGGCAGCAAGTCACAGTTTCAGGACTGGTTGAACGGCGAATTGGATCGTTAAAGGCCAAACTCCAAATTAGGGTCTGACTACAGCGCCAGCTGACCTACTGGATCTTGATCTGGTGCGTAAGGTCCTTGCCGTTGCTGATCGTGACCTGCTTGAATCCGATCAGTTTGCAGAAATCGAGAAAATTCAGCTCATGCGGATTTTCTGTACGGGAGAAAAGTTCCGTTGCCCGGGCCATTGATGTCAGTGACGCAAGCAGCGCTCGCATGCGATACAGTGTGTCGTAGCGCTCATTTCCGGTCGCTATGATGATCAGCTTTTCCAGTTCACCGCCCTTGGCAAAGAGATGATAACCCGGATCATGGTTCTGGTTGGAGTGCTGAGCGGCGAGGCCAATTACGAAACCTGCACGTGATCTGGGCTCTGCGGTCGGGTCAACCGTGACCTCCGTCACATAGGCTTCTCTGGTTTGGGGTTCCGGATAATAATACCCGGCATGAGAATCAAAAGCGGCGGCTGGCGCAACTGCTCCCAATAGAAACAGAATTGCAATTGAAAGATAGGCCGCCAGTTCATTGAGTTTAGTCATAGTGGATTGGTTCCCGCCCAGATGTGATTTCCAGTCAATGAAGCCGATCACAGCGCTCCAAATCAAGCTGTTAATGAAGAGAGTCGCCAAAATGGGGATGTCAGATCAGTCACACGCTATATTTTTGCCACGTTATGCAACCACATCTGCGCGGTGTCGGGCTGCCAATCGGAGTGTTTAAAAATGTTGATCCGCTTACCAATTGCATTGCTGGCATTTGCATTGCTCTCAGTTCCGGCTCTGGCGCAATCCCGCCCGGCAATTGCCTATACAACGGCAAACCTGAATATGCGGGCAGGCCCTGGAACCAGTTATCAGGTGATCACAACACTGCCTGTTGGTGCCGGTGTGACCATTTTCGGATGCACGGCTGATTTCAAATGGTGTGATGCGGCTTTCACCACCGTGAAAGGCTGGGTGTCAGGCAAATACCTGAGCTATGGCGGTGAAGGGATCTACTACGGTCAACCGATCCCGAACACGGGTATTCGACTCGGGGTACGGCGCTATCACCAGAATTACCCGGTTTATAGCCGCCCACCGGTCGCTGTACAGCCAATCCGGCCTTATCGTTAATCTTCAGAAACAGATGACGGTTTACGGCGTTGGTTTGGGGGCTGCAAGAACGAGCGACCAGAAGACCTTGTGCTTGGCGGTCGACGAGTAGGCTGTTGCAATACCAAGCCGTGTTGCATCTCTGGTCAGGAGAACTTTGTTGTGTTTGGGAGAATCCCGCCATCCGGAAAATGCTTCGGCAAAGTTCCGGTAACCGGCGCTGACGTTCTCAGCTGCAGCGGTTTTGGGTTCGCCAATTGTTGCCATTCTGGTTTCGAGTTTCAGGTTTTGCGCAAGAGAAGCCCGAACTGTTCCCGCTGCGGCCATGGCATTGGCCTGTGTCTGGGCGATTGAGTTCAGCTGGGCGTCCGATGTGACTGGCGAAAGGCCGTTGTTGATCCGGTATTGCGAGATCATCTGAGCTGCTGTTGCTGCATCAACCTGCTCATTTTTTCCAGCAAGGTTCTGGTAAAACGCTGGCGTCTGGATCCGCTCGCCCATGCAGGCTGAAAGCGTGAGGGCAAACGCAACCGCAGTAAGAAAACGGCCGCTCTTTCGGCTCATCAAAAAGAAAATCACTTGGGTCAGGCTCCAGCTCCGGCGATTCGGATCGTGAATCGCATGTGTGAGACTGGATGGCTCGAGAAACAAGCAGAATTGCGGCACTCAATCATATGCGGCTATTGGCACACAAAAAAGGCCAGCCCCGAATCGGGACTGGCAGGTTGTATAAGGCTTATTCAGCCTTTCGGGGAGGTCGTTGATCAGCGCTTTCCGGCTTCCTGAACATCTTCCAATGTTCGAAGACCGGTTGTTGGTGCGCTGACAAGCACGGCCATGTTTCCTGGCGCATGCTGGTTCTTCCACATCTTGGTGTGGGCTTGCGGGATCTGATCCCACGGGAAAACCTCTGACATATAGGGGTCGATACGTCGTTCGATCATCAGTTTGTTGGCTGCAGACGCCTGCTGCAAATGAGCAAAATGAGATCCCTGCAGGCGCTTCTGGTGCATCCACATATAGCGAACATCAAAGGTGCAGTTGAAGCCTGACGTTCCGGCACAGATGACAACCATGCCGCCTTTTTTACAGACCAGTGTTGAAACCGGGAACGTGGCTTCACCCGGGTGTTCAAAAACAATATCGACATTGTTGCCCTTGCCGGTGATATCCCAGATGGCCTTGCCGAACTTGCGGGCCTCCTTGAACCAGTCAGCATATTCGGGCGAGTTTACTTTTGGCAGCTGACCCCAGCATTTGAAGTCCTTGCGGTTGATCACGCCCTTTGCTCCGAGATCCAGAACAAACTGGCGTTTGTCTTCATCGGAAATGACACCAATGGCGTTGGCACCAGCTGCTGTAATCAACTGGATAGCATAGGAACCAAGGCCACCGGACGCGCCCCATACCAGAACATTCTGGCCGGGTTTGAGCTCATGCGGATGGTGACCAAACAGCATCCGGTAGGCAGTTGCCAGTGTCAGCGTGTAACAGGCACTTTCTTCCCAGGTCAGATGTTTTGGCCGGGGCATCAGCTGCTGGGCCTGAACACGTGTGAACTGTGAGAACGACCCGTCCGGTGTCTCGTATCCCCAGATACGCTGCGAAGTTGAAAACATAGGATCGCCGCCGTTGCATTCCTCGTCGTCGCCATCATCCTGATTGCAGTGAATGACAACTTCGTCGCCAACTTTCCAGCGTTTCACCTTGTCGCCTATGGCCCAAACGATACCAGAGGCATCAGACCCGGCGATATGATAGGCGGCGCCATGGCCGTCAAACGGACTGATCGGTTCGCCGAGGCCTGCCCAGATGCCGTTGTAATTGACACCCGCTGCCATCACCAGAACCAGAACTTCGTGACTGTCCAGTTCCCAAGTCGGAACGACTTCCAGTTTCATCGCGTCTTCCGGAGCACCGTGACGCTCCCGACGGATTGCCCAGGAATACATGTTTTTGGGAACATGGCCGAGCGGCGGGATTTCTCCCACTTCGTAAAGGTCTTTCACCGGAGCATCCTCTTTTGTTCGATTGTCATTCGCTTCGGCTGCTGCTGCTGTCATTTTCCCCTCCCAGGGCATATTGCACCAAAATGATTTCGCATGTGCACAAGTCTCAATCGGGGCAAAACCCCGTTTCACGCAACTATTGTTCAAAAGAATGCGCTGTTCTATACGACTATTGCTTAACTTGCGTTTTTTTGCTTGCCGTATTTTGCATTGCACACAGGGGTTTCGCGCGCGCGAATTCTCCGGCACACTTCTGTTCCTTGGGGAGTATGGGCAGTGGTGGTGCGGTGAAGCCGAAAGTATCAGGCACCAGAATGCCTTAAGAGGAGACATGGCATGAGCTCAGCGGATGAGAAAAGACCGGACCGGGATCGTCCCTGGATCTTCCGCACCTATGCTGGCCATTCGACCGCCAAGGAATCGAACAAGCTCTATCGTGGCAATCTTGCCAAGGGGCAGACCGGATTGTCGGTGGCATTCGATTTGCCGACACAGACCGGTTACGACCCGGATGATCTTCTGGCGCGCGGTGAAGTCGGTAAAGTTGGCGTCCCGGTCGCCCATCTCGGCGACATGCATGCGCTGTTTCACGAGATACCGCTGGAGCGCATGAACACGTCGATGACGATCAATGCGACCGCGCCCTGGCTGTTGTCGCTTTACATAGCTGCTGCAGATGAGCAAGGCGCCGATCGAAAGCTGCTGTCGGGAACGACGCAGAACGACATCATCAAGGAATACCTGTCTCGCGGCACATATGTGTTTCCGCCTGCACCGTCCCTAAAGCTGACTACTGATGTCATCGCATGGACCTATTCCAACATGCCGAAGTGGAACCCGATGAATGTCTGCTCCTATCACTTGCAGGAAGCAGGCGCGACGCCGGTTCAGGAACTCTCCTTTGCACTTGCGACAGCGGTCGCCATTCTGGATTCGATGAAAGCCAGTGGTGCGATCCCGGAAGAGGATTTTCCGAAGGCCGTTGGCCGGATTTCGTTTTTTGTGAATGCGGGTATGCGGTTCGTGACGGAACTCTGCAAGATGCGCGCATTTACGGAACTCTGGGACGAGATTTGTCGCGATCGTTACGGCGTTGAGGACGAGCGCTACCGGCGGTTTCGCTATGGTGTTCAGGTCAATTCACTTGGATTGACCGAACAGCAGCCGGAAAACAACGTCTACCGCATTCTTGTCGAGATGCTGGCCGTGGTGTTGTCGAAAAATGCCCGGGCCCGAGCGGTTCAGTTGCCTGCCTGGAACGAAGCGCTGGGCCTGCCACGACCATTCGACCAGCAATGGTCGCTGCGGATGCAGCAGATCGTGGCTCTCGAAACAGATCTTCTGGAATATGCCGACATTTTTGACGGTTCCACGGAAATCACCCGGAAGGTTGAGGCGCTCAAGGATGAAGCGCGCGAAGAACTTGCCCGGATAGATGACATGGGCGGGGCCGTTGCTGCTGTAGAATCCAGCTACATGAAACGAAAACTGGTTGAAGCGAACTCATCACGTCTCGCCGGTATTGAAAGCGGCGATCAAGTTGTTGTCGGCGTAAACAGATATCTTGAATCCGAGCCGTCGCCTCTGGCATCGGGTGAAGATGGTGGCATACTGACGGTTCCGGAACACGTCGAAGATGAAGCTATTCAGAAGATCAAGGCCTGGCGCGAGGCTCGGGACCAAAATGCAGTAGATGCCGCACTGGCTGACCTGCGGTCTGCGGCCAGTGAAGGCCGGAACATCATGGAACCGTCCATCGCGGCGGCGAAGGCCGGGGTTACGACCGGTGAGTGGGGCCTGGTTCTGCGGGATGTATTCGGAGAATACCGGGCGCCCACCGGTGTCGGTCAATCGGTTCGCAACGACACGGGTGATCTCGAAGCAGTGCGTGAGACCGTCGAGACAGTTTCCCGGAAACTGGGTCGCCGGGTGAAATTTCTGGTTGGTAAACCGGGGCTTGATGGCCATTCCAATGGTGCAGAGCAGATCGCCGTGCGGGCTCGCGATTGCGGCATGGAAGTTGTCTATGAGGGCATCCGGCTGACACCGGCTCAGATTGCTAATGCGGCTGTTGAAGAAGATGTCCACGTGATCGGATTGTCGATCCTTTCCGGCTCTCATTTGGCGCTGGTGCGTGATGTGATCGATCGGCTGCGCACCGCTGGTGCCGATGACATTCCTGTTGTGGTTGGCGGTATCATTCCCGATGAAGATGCAACGCAGTTGAAGGCCATGGGGGTCTCGGCGGTCTATACGCCGAAGGACTTCCAGCTGACTGATATTATGGCCGATGTTGTCCGGATTGTCGGAAATTCGGCGGAAAAGGCTGCTTGAACACTGCTATTGAGCTCAACGAATCAAGAGGTTAACATTGTGTAAAGATTCGTTAACCCTTTGTTGAGACGATCAGGGGGTTCCACCAGAAGGTGGATTATTCTCTGATGGCCAGGAGGCCACATTATGGCGACGACTATTGAGAGGCCGCAATCGGCCCAGGTCGTGGCGCATGCGACAGAGTACCCAACGGATCGGGACGGTGACGGAACCGGCTACGATCGCAGACAAAAGCGTAACGCAGAGCGCCAGGACGATGACACCGGAAGCCTTGAAGAGGCTCCCGCAGTACTTGTTGATGCTCATCACCAGGAAAATCACACATTAGACGGTATGGCGGCCTATCGTGCGGCGGCCTTGCAGGCACTTGAACCTGGCATTGATCACGGCCCGGTTCACCCGCTGCCTGGGCCAAGGAACCGAATGCCAGCAGAAAATATTCGCAGTGCTTATCAGAATCACAATGACGATCCGGACGATCATTCGGTGAATGTGGCGACCTGATCTGACGAAAAAAAATATCATCCCACTTTTGGACGATGTTCAAAAGTGGGATTGCCTCTCGACTTCTACGTATTAACCCTTATCTATGTCATGCGAAAAAGATCCCGTATCTTGCGGCGCATCAAATGGGTTTCAACGTGCTCGAGGAGGCAGGTGTTTTGACGTTTCCATCCGATCTTTTGGACGGCTACAGCCATTATTTGCAAAAGGGTTTTGTCCGCTACAAGGAAACTCACGAACACTTAGCCGTGTATGGTCAAAAGCCGAAGGTAATGGTGGTCTCCTGTTGCGATAGCCGGGTGACGCCTGAAGGCATTTTTCATTCCGGACCTGGCGATCTGTTTGTCCTGCGCAATGTAGCCAATTTAGTGCCGCCGTTTGAAGCGACAGAAGGTCAGCATGGTACCAGTGCGGCAATTGAATTCGCAGTGACCTCGCTTGAAGTCGAACATGTCGTTGTCATGGGTCATGCCAAATGCGGTGGTGTGCAGGCGTTTCGTGAAAATGCCAACGCTCCTGCGTTGAAAGGTGATTTCATTGGTCGCTGGATCAAACTTCTGGAACCGGCTGCCATATCGATGGCGTGCATGCCCGTCGACAAAATCGACGATCCGCAACTGGCCATGGAATATGCCGGTGTCCGGCAGTCCTTGAAAAATCTTATGACGTTTCCGTTTGTCGAGGAACGCGTTGAAGCTGGAAATCTGACCTTGCACGGTGCGTGGTTTGACATTCTGTCCGGTGAGCTACGCGTGATGGATCCGGAAACGGAACGGTTTTCGACACCCGATTGAAATTGCTGCAAACCAAAGAGAAACACTCAATGACACAGATTGATCCAGCGCTGTATCAGTGCATGGCATCATATAATGCCTGGATGACCGAGCAAGCGTATGCAGCGGCAGAAAAGATGTCTGACGCGGATCGCAAGCTGGATCGTGGCGCGTTTTTCAAGTCTGTCCACTCGACACTCAATCATATTCTTTTTGCAGACCGCTCCTGGATGCGGCGGTTTTCCGAAAAGAACTATGAAACGGGTGGAATGGGTGAAGATCTTTTTGGCGAATTTGCGGAGCTGAAAGCTGCACATCTGGATATGTGCACAGACATTGTCACATTCACCGATCAGCTCACATCAGACTGGTTGGCTGGGCCACTGGAATGGACCAGTGTTACCGACAAAGTCACGCGAACCCGGCCGCGTTGGGTTCTGCTAACCCATCTGTTCAATCACCAGACCCATCATCGCGGCCAGCTGTCCACGCTGCTCACGCAAGCGGGTATTGATATCGGCAAGACCGACCTGCCGTTCATGCCGGATCTGATTTGATGCTTCTGATTGCCGCTGAAACTGGTAGCGGCAGTCAATCAATTCAAACCAATTTGGCAGCAGTTGTGTTGGTAAGTGTTTTCTGTGGCCACAGAGCGAGCCAGCCGAACAGGATCATGTCCGCCAGAAGTACTAGTGAACTGATAGCCGCCATTGGCTCGGCCCATGGAAATCCGAGATAAAGCAACCCGACACCGGCTCCGATACCGGCCGAACCGACACCCCAGACTATCGCTTGGATGATGGCAGCTCTGCTTACATCAAGATCCGGGTGGACCCGGTAATAGAGCCCCATCAGGAAGAGCGAGACCCAGCCAAGAAGGTTTAAGTGCGCATGGCCGGGGGATGTGATGTGATTCTTACTGATTGCCATGGCTATGCCCCATAACATCCCGATAACTGCTATCAGGACGGCAATGCTGAACGAAATTCTGGAAGCTTTCATTTAATCTTCCTTTGTCTTGAATGCTTGGAGTTCTCATGGGGCTGGTCTGCCGGGCCTGCAGAATGATAAACATGTGGTGCCGGAAGCTGGCAAATTGGGAGTTCTTATCGGGACTATCACTGCCATGAATTTTGTGAACTTTGATCTGAATCTTCTGCGGGTTTTTGATGCTCTTATCCGCGAACGGAGTGCGACCCGTGCCGGTGACCTTATCGGCTTGAGCCAACCCGCAGTCAGCAATGCCCTATCCCGTTTGCGTCATCATTTTGACGATGAACTGTTTGTCCGGCGGGGTCATGAAATGGTTCCGACACCGCGTGCGGAAAATCTGACCAGCCCAATACAAAATGCGTTGTCCCAAATCGAGGGGGCGATTGCGGGCGACACCAACTTTATTCCCGAAGATACCGATCGGATTTTCACGCTCTACGGGGCAGACTTTTTCTCAAGTTTGCTTATGCCGGGTCTTTACACCCGGATTTCCCGAGTTGCGCCCAACGTCACTCTTCGGATGATTGAAAGCGCATCTGGTGACGTAGAGAGCTTGTTGAAAGACAATGTGATCGACGTCGCCTTGGAGCGGGAGATGGATCTTGACGCGGAGTGGGTGTCCAGCAAAGAGGTGATGCGATCAGAGATGGTCGTTATCGCTGCCAAATCAAATACAGCTTTCAACAGTGCCGGCGTTGAAGCCGGCGAAACCGTGTCGATGGAGCTGTTCTGTAAAGTACCGCACGCTCTGCGCAGTGTAGATGGCAGCTTCTCGGGGTTTGTGGACGATGTTCTTTCGACTGCAGAACAGTCCCGAAAGGTCAAACTTGCTGTGCCGCATTTTCAGGCGGTCGCGGAAGCTGTTAGCCAGGGAGACCTTATTGCCACTGTGCCGCTTCAAACTGCGCTGAAGTCACAGTATGATTTGGGTCTTGAGATTTATCAGCTTCCGGTACCGGTGCCACCGCAGATCCTTCGACTTTATTGGCACCGTCGGCACGATACTGTACCTGCGCATATATGGTTTCGTGAGCAGGTCATTGCCGCTGTTAAATCGATGCCTGGGTCATCGGATTGAGCCGCAATGAGCATTTCTGATACTAACATGCAAAAAGCATGGAACAGGCAGTATCCATCAAGGAAACTATCGAACGCTGCATAACAAACACGTGCTACGAGTTCAGGTATCCGCCTAGAATAGCGATGAAGGCTCCGACGTGAACGACCATTATTGCCCGATCTTTCCACATGACGCCGACGAGAAACCAAAGAATAATTCCGACAAAGAACGCAAACACGTTCCACGGGACGATGTTAAGCCCGGTCAGGCCGTAGCCAACCAGCTGAATTGTTGTCGCGACCCATTTGACGATGTCGACTTTTTTCAATTTCTATTCTCCTGTGGCCGGTTTATGAGGTCTGACCTCGCGAGATCAACTTACGAATAGCAAGGCGCATCCGACAACCACTAGGAAAGCGCCAGCCCAGGCGCCGAGCGCCGGGGCTTCTTTTGTGCGCCACCACATCATCGGCAGCATGATCGCCGGTGTGGTTGCAGACAGTGTCGCGATAATACCGACCTCGCCGCCGCTGAGTGCAAAGAGGATCAAGGTCATGCCTACGCCCATGCCGAGAAATCCCGACAGCGCGATGATGCCAAGAACCGGGAGCGTCAATTTGCCTGCCGGTTTGAAAGAAGCAAACGGGAGTTGTGCCAGAATGACGAGACCTGCGGCCGCGACGCCGACCCTGACAGTCGATGCCGCAACCGGATCAACACCTGCTTCCATGATCGGGCGGGCAATCAGGGACCCGACGGACTGGGAAAGTGCCGCAGCGAGTCCACACAGCACGCCAATCCAGAGCGGGCCCTTGATATCTTCCCATTTGTGTAGCTGGGATTTGCGCTTGCCAAAGCGAATGGCGAGTAGAACACCGAGAAATGTCAGACTGATCCCAAAGATCTGGAGGGTGGTCAGATGCTCATTAAGAAGGAACCAGCCCAGAATAGCCGACATCGGAGCATTCAGGGAAAACAGCATTGCCGTTCGGCGTGGCCCCATGCGGTTCAGTGTCAGGAAGAGCGCCGTATCGCCGAGAAAAATTCCGATGAAGCCGGACAGGACAAGCGGCATCAGGTGCGACTGCTCGATTGAGGTCCACCCGGATGTCAGGGCAACGTAGGAGGTGAGCATGATGAAGACGATGATCATGCGAATGCGATTGAATGCGATCGCGCCTAGATGCTGGGCAGGGGCTGCGGAAATCAGTCCGCCAATTGCCCAGAGGGCGGCGGCGCTGAGCGCTGCTGCTTCATAGAGAAACATGGCCGGTTATATCCGCTGGTTCGCGCTGGAAAGGTCGGGAGGGGTTCCGGTCCAGGCAGCTTCAAAAAACTGAAATTCCAGCACACTCATTTGCCGGAAGATGTCAGCCAGACGTTCCTGGTCTTTTGGCGGCAGGGCAGCTCCGACTTGATCCATCTCTTGCCGGATCCAGTTGACGAAGTCTTCGAAACCCGGAAGGGCATGGAGATCAATCCACTCGGCCAGATAGAAATGATCTGGCCGGGGCTTTGACGCTTCGCGCTGTCCCCAGGTCAGATAACACCATTCAGCACAGAGCAGGCAGGCGAGGCCTTCCGCATATGTGCCTTGTCCGGAAGAGGTCAGAAGAAGCTCAGAAAATGCGCGGGTGACAGGGCCTTGCGTTGCTGATTCATAGGTGTCTGGATCAACACCCAATGCTTCAAATGACCGGATGAAATAATCATTTTCCTCCGATGTCAGCAGCGCAAGAAAACCAGATAGTTTCCCCTTTGATTGCATGGAAGGTGCTTTGGCAACGAGATAGCCGAGTGTCGAGGCGAGATCTGTGATGAAGGTGTAGTCTTCGATCAAATAGCGGACATACGCTTCTTCCGGCATGGAGCCGTCGCCGATAGCGCGCGTGAATGCGTGGTCTGTCGCCTGGGTCCAGTAGGGCTCCGCTCTGGAGGCGAGCCAATCTGTAAAGCGGGACCCGGGAGCGGTCTTGCGGAAGTCCTGAAAAGAACCGGTGGTGGCCTCGGGCATGATAACCGGCACTCCTGCGAAACTGACAACAAACTGAACGGAAAACGGGCGCCCAAAACAGGCACCCGCTATCTGATTTTTAAGCTGCTGCTTTTTTCGGTGTGATCAAGCCACGGTTGACCAGAACCTCGGCGATCTGGACCGTGTTGAGCGCTGCCCCCTTGCGCAGATTATCGGAAACGACCCACATGTTAAGGCCGTTCTCGATGGTGGCATCTTCGCGGATCCGGGAGATATAGGTCGCGTCTTCACCGGCGCTTTCGTACGGCGTGATGTAGCCACCGTCTTCCTGCTTATCGATGACGAGGCAGCCAGGCGCTTCACGCAGAATGCTACGCGCTTCGTCTGCGGTGATCTCGTCTTCAAACTCGATGTTGACGGATTCCGCATGGCCAATGAACACCGGAACGCGAACTGCGGTGCAGGTCACTTTGATTTTCGGATCCAGCATCTTCTTGGTTTCAGCCAGGACTTTCCATTCTTCTTTGGTGTAGCCGTCTTCCATGAAGTCATCGATATGCGGGATCACATTGAACGCGATGCGTTTGGTGAATTTTGCCGGTTCGATGGGGTCGTTGACGAAAATCGCGCGGGTCTGGTTGAACAGTTCTTCCATTGCTTCCTTGCCACCGCCGGAAACCGACTGGTAGGTGGAGACAACGATACGCTTGACTTTGGCGTGATCATGCAGCGGCTTCAGCGCGACAACGAGCTGCGCAGTCGAGCAGTTCGGGTTGGCGATGATGTTCTTCTTGGTGAAGCCGGTGATCGCATCAGCGTTCACTTCAGGAACGATCAACGGAACATCTGCGTCATAGCGCCAGGCTGATGAGTTATCGATGACAACACAGCCCTTGGCACCGATCTTCGGGGACCATTCCTTGGAAATGGAGCCGCCTGCTGACATCAGACAGATGTCGGTATCGGAGAAATCGTAATTCTCCATTGCCTTGACCGTCAATGTTTTGTCACCAAATGAGACTTCAGTGCCCTGGGAGCGGCGGGAGGCGAGGGCGACAACTTCATCTGCCGGAAAGCCGCGCTCAGCCAGAATGTCCAGCATTTCGCGTCCAACATTGCCGGTTGCGCCTGCAATTGCGATCTTGAAACCCATTTTTGATCTTGTCCTTGTCCGTCTCCCCGCTAAACCGGCTGCCTTGAGGCATGACCGGCTCTTGGCGCCCCCCATCCCCGGGGAGCACGGGATGAGCAGCACCTTAAGCGGTGGTGGTCTTCGTTGTCGTTGTTGTACGTTTGGAATCGGTTGCGGCAGCCGTCATCGTCTCGCCGCGCATGAAGGTTGCGCTGGCAAGGGCGACAGAGATCATATCCAGAATGTCGGCTTTCAGCCGGTTCATGATGTGCTCGCAAACGTCGATACTAGAGACGGCGGTGTTTTTGCCCGGAAACAGGCGTAAGTCAACAAGGAATGCGACTGCGCGACCTGTTCGATTGAGTTCTGTTGCGCGAATGCGACGGATTTGGTTCTATTCGTACAGTCGACCCGGCCCGCGACCATTCGTTGGAAGACCTGCCAGTATCATCATGTGCCAGGCAAGCGCAGAGTTCGAGCTGATCACCGGCTTGCCGAGTATTTGCTCGCAGTCTTCGATGATCGGGAAGGTTCTCAAGTTGGTGCAGGAAGCAAAGACCGCGTCGACTTCAGGGTGGTCGCCGACAGCGCAAATAGCTTCTTTTGTCGAAGCGGGCGCAATGCGGGCAACGACGGCTTCCTCGGACTGGCCGAAAGACCCAACGTTGACAGCTGCAAAGCCATTGTCTTCCAAAAGCGAGACCACGGCCTTTGACACTTCGGGAATGTAAGGGGTGACAACACCGACCTTTTTCACGTTCAGATGGTCAAGCGCAGCAAGAACTGCGGCAGCCGGATTGGTAACCTTCGCGGATGGATGCGCTTGCTGCACAGCCTTGGCGACGGCACCAGACCCGATAATGGTCGAGGCGGATGTACACCCATATCCGATCACGTCCAGCGCACGGGCGCTTGGAAGAAGGTTTGCGGTTCCGGCCAGTTCCGATTTCATCTGCATCAAGGTTTCCGGGGTCACTTCCGGTGCGCTGGCGATGCGGGTGTGGTTCAGGGTTATACCGTCCAGATCAAACAGCGGGCGGAACTCGTTCTCAATCGTTTCGTCGGCCTGAAGCACGATCAGTCCAAGGGCGGCTTTATGCGCAAGGCCTTTGTCAGTTTCGAAACGCAGCTCCATACCCAAGTCCTATCTTTTTCAAATAACCGGAATGTCCGGCGCTGCCGGTGTGCTCAAAAATTCGGGAGTCCCGTCTCGGATGACGATGTTTTCTTCATGAACCATCATCTTGCCGTCACCGAGATCGATGCCCGGTTCAAGGGTGAGGACCATGCGCTCTTCCAGCACTGTAGTGTCGAAGGCGGTTAGCGACGGGGTTTCTGTCAGTTGAATACCGAGCCCGTGGCCCATGCGACCGACATCGCCATCTGCCTGACCCAGAACCTCAGTCATGGCAGTGAAGAGGTCTGCGCAGGTTTTGCCTGGCCGGGCAATGCTGGCGGCAGCATGAACGGAAGCCACCAGTTTGCAATGAGCATTTCGGACCGTGTCGCTGGCGTGTCCGATGGCAAAGTTTCGGTCGAAGTCACAGAAATAGCCGTCTTTGACCGCGCCAGTGTCCAGCATCAACACATCACCTGCACGCAGAGCTGTCTCTGTTGGCGGGGAAATGACATCGCCGTAGCCGCCTTGACCTGCGCCTCCGACCAAATACGGAACATCGTCTGCACCGCGTTGAAGCAGATCGATCTTCATCGCGCGGAAGGCTTCTTTCAGCGTTTGTCCTTCATGGAACAGCGCTGGAGCACTTTCGAAACTTCTGGAAGCGATCTGGCAGATCTCGCGGTGGACGGCGATCTCTGCTTCCGACTTGATGTGGCGGACCTTTTGGACGAGACCAGAAGCATCGTGAAAGGTCGTGCCAGAAAGGTTCGCCTGTACCGCTTCAAAATCGCGAAGTGGCATCCGCAAAGCGCTTTCTCTCCCCATTGGCATTCCGATATGGGCAAAAGGTTTCAGCGCTTCACTTAAAAGGCTGACGCCCTCATCTGTCGGATGGGGAGCTGCAAAGGTCCTGATGTCGTCCAGCCAGGTACTGGCCATCAAATGCGCGCCAATTTGCGGGATAACAGCAATTGGCTTGCCACTTTTCGGTAGTACAAGAAACCATGGCCGAGTCGGACTTTGCCAGAACAGCGTTCGAAAACCGGTGAAATAGCGGACTTCCGCTTCCGTCGTGAACAGAAGCGCATCAAGCGCCTGCTCCCTCATCAGTCTTTGTGTGCGTTCTACCCGGTTTGCAAATTCGCTCTCTGGGAAATCCGGTTCAGACATCCTCGGGGCCTTCGGACAGATAACAGAGTACGCGGGACTGCGGAACGAGTCCCAGTTCTGCAAGCGACGCGTCGGCGTGATGAACGGCTGAAATACCTGCTGCGCCAGAGGGCGTCGTTGCAAGGTCATGACTTTTAAGCAGGTCTACCGTTGCTGTTGCCTCTGCGTCTGTCACCAGAACAAATGCATCGGCTTCCTTGGCTAGATATCTCAGTGCGAGATGAGAGGGTTCCTTGCAATCAAGGCGTCCCATGTTGGACACCGGACCGTCCCCTACGGCCAATTTGCCAGCCTCAATGCTGGCCCAAAGGGCGGGGGCTGCTTCCGGTTCGACGATGATGATTTTCACATCTGGTCCCCAGGCCATCCGCGCGCTGATGGAACAGGCTGCGGCAAGACCGCCGACGCCAGCTTGAAGAAAAACATGCGTTGGGGCTTTTGGGATCTGGTTGGCAACTTCGTCGCCCATGACCAGATAGCCTTCCATGACGTCTCGTCCCGGCTCAATCATTCCCGGCCAGGTGCTGTCGGGCAGCAACTGCCAGCCATTTTCGTCTGCCTGTCGCAGAGCCTCAGCCATGCTGGCTTCATAATTATCACCAACTCGGATGACATCGGCGCCAAGGCGGCGAAGCCTTTCAGCAAAAGGTTCGGGAACTGTTTCGGAGACAAAAACGACAGCCTTGGCGCCAAATTGCGGTGCGCCTGCGGCCAACGACAAGCCGTGATTTCCGGCACTCGCACAGACGAAAGTCAGGCCTTCAAGGGCGGTCTTGTAGCCAGAAGCCGCGCCGTTTTTGACTTTTTCATCGGCCTTTTTGGCAACTGCATAAGCAGCGCCGAGAGCCTTGAAACTGCCAAGGCCCATCCGGCTACGTTCGTCCTTGATGTGAAGAGAACCAACACCAATTTTCGCTGCCAGCACGTCGGCTGATCGCAATTCCGTAGCCCGAGCCTCAGGACATCTGCCGCAAAGGCCCTTTGCCTGATCTGTTGCTGAGGAGATGTCTCCATCTGCCAGTCCGGTGTTGTCCGGTAGGCCTTTGCCAAGCCACGGATTCTTCTGAAACTTCATTCGGTGCCCCTTCGCTATTCATCGCTGACATGATCAGCAAATGCTTGGGAGCACAAGCGAAATAGCGAAGGATTATGCTGCTGTTCCGACGATTCTTTCCGTCACACTGCTGCACTTCTTTTTGGTGCTATTTTGAGTGTCAATATGGCCAGTATCAGGGCAATAACTGCACAAAGGGCAATCGCACCAACCATCGGGGCTGCTGTCCGGTCGAAAAACGGTGTGCAGATGAAAATCATCACGCCGCCAGCAACCATTTGCAATGTTCCGCCAAGGGACGACGCCATTCCAGCGTGTTCGCCATGATCTTCCAATGCCATCACCATGGTCGGTGCGATAACCTGACCCAGGAAGGAATTTGCAATAAACAATAGCGCCATCAGAATCGACAAATGATCGAACCCGTTCCAGACGAGAAGAAAGAGAGTGCTTGTGGCGACCGCGAAGCCAGTTACACCGGTCAGTGCAACCGGTGCCATACCGAACCGTTCTCCAAGAGGTGCTGCAAACTGGGAAGAGATAAAAAATCCTGCCGCACCCAATGCAAATACCAGACTGAATTCGACCGGGGTTAGTCCGTACTGGGTCATGTAGACCAGCGGTGCTGACGCTATGAACACAAAGAAGCTGGCCAAAGAGAAGCCGCTGATCAGGGTCAGTCCCATGAATTTCAGGTCCTTGCACAGATGTACGATGCTTTTGAGCATCGCTGCGCCATTGATGTTGGTGCGACGCTCAGGCGGCAGGGTTTCCGGCAACTGAAAGAAAACCATCACAGCCGACGCAAAGCCGATGACGCCAAGAACGAGGAAAATCAGGCGCCAGCTGCCAAAGGCAATGATGCCGCTGCCGACGAGCGGAGCGAGCAGTGGCGAGATGCTGAACACCAACATCACCAGGGCCATCAGTCTCGTCGCTTCTGTACCGGTGTGAAGATCACGAACCACGGCGCGGACGACTACCATGGCGGCGGCGGCGCCAATCGCCTGAACGAAGCGACCAAGTGTCAGTGCTGCAATGTCTGGTGCCCAGGTGCACATCAGCGAGCCAATGATATAGATCGCCATTCCAAGGAAAATCGGCGGGCGGCGGCCATAGCGGTCGGCAAATGGCCCGTAGATCAGTTGCGCCAAGCCAAAGGCGGCGAAATAGACTGAAAATGTCAATTGAACGGCTGCATCATCGGTCTGCAGATCGGTAACGATCTGCGGCAAAGCCGGTAGATACAGATCAATCGCAAACGGGCCGACAACAGCGAGAAGCCCCAGCACGACGGCGGAGCGCACAAAACCTATAGACATGAAAATCCTATTTGAAGAGCCCGGCAAGAAGCTATGGCCGAGGCGGCAGAGGAAACACCCTATTGTCGGATTTGTCGAGTTGTATTTTTGAAACGCACCCTGATTTCGACTCCAATTCCCCACTGTTGGCTGTCATGCAACCTTCATGAAAATGTCACTGGCTTGGCAAACATCGCGATTAGCGTCCGCGCACCAGATCCAGATTTCTAAGAACTCCGAAGGTGTTTATCATGGCCAATTTGCGCAAGCAGTTCATCACCAGTGTCAGCATGGCAACAGTCATCGGTCTTGCGGCCATAACGACTGCGCAGGCCGACTATTTTGAACGCATCAACTCCTATCCTGTCTACAAGACGTTGCCTGTTGGCGCCGACAAGGCAACAGAAACTGTCGCTGAAATCATTTCCGCATCCACGGACGGCCGCACGCTGGCTTTCACCGACAGCCCGGGTGAGGCAATTGTTTTTGTGAATGCCGACCAACCGGCAAACATCCTGCCGATTGGCCGTGTAGATCTAGGCGGTGAACCAACATCCGTCTCCTTTGGCGCAGAGGCTGCCTATGCCGGTGTCAACACATCGGAGGACTTCGTGAATGCATCGGGTCATCTGGCAGTCATATCCCTGGCTGAAATGGGCATTAAGGCAAAATGCGATGTCAATGGCCAACCGGACAGTGTTGCAATTTCGCCGGATGGAAAATTCGTAGCAATCGCAATTGAAAACGAGCGTGACGAAGACCTGAATGATGGTGTCATCCCGCAGGCCCCTGCAGGGCATCTCGCTATCTTTGATCTGGATGACAACGGCCAGCCGACCAATTGTGATGCGGTTCGCATCGTCAATATGACAGGCCTAGCAGATGTTGCTCCGAGTGATCCGGAGCCGGAGTTTGTCTCGATCAACTCCAAAAACCAGGCTGTTGTCACGATCCAGGAAAACAATCACCTGGTCATTGTCGATCTGGCGTCTGGAGAAATCGTTTCTCATTTCTCGGCAGGAGCCGCGACGATCGAAAACGTTCCGCTGAAGAAAGCCCGCCTGAGCGATGCGTCCGGGTCAGCTGAAAACATACTGCGCGAACCGGATGCGGTCGCGTGGATTGATGATGAGCGTTTTGTCACTGCCAATGAAGGCGATTATGAAGGAGGTTCCCGTGGTTTCACGATCTGGAATGCAAAGGGCGATGTCCTGTTCGACAGTGGCAATCAGATGGAACATCTGGGCATGTCCCATGGCCACTACCCGGCAAAGCGCGCCCACAAAAAGGGGACCGAGCCGGAAGGTGTTGCTGTTGGCAAATTTGGCGGTGAAACCCTGATTTTTGTAAATTCCGAGCGAGGCAACTTCGTCGCGGTTTACAAGGATACTGGCGATGTTCCGGAGTTTGTCCAGTTCCTGCCAACACATGTTGGCCCGGAAGGTCTTCTGGCGATCCCGCAACGGGATCTGTTTGTTGTTGCCAACGAAGTCGATGAAGATGGTGTCCGTTCACATGTTGGTGTCTACAAATTCGGCGCAGATGCTCCAACCTATCCGTCTATCACCTCATCGCTGGATCCGGAGCTGAATGCACCCATCGGATGGGGCGCGATGTCAGGCCTTGCGGCTGATGCTGCAGACCCGAACAAAGTCTACGCGGTCAATGACAGTTTCTATGAACAAGGCCGGATTTACACGTTGGATGTCTCCACGAAACCGGCGAAAATCATGTCCTACAAGAACGTGACCGGAGCGACGCAGAAGCGATTGGATCTGGAAGGTATTTCGGTCTCCAAATACGGGGGGTTCTGGCTTGCCTCAGAGGGCAATCTTGAAAAGGAGCGCCAGCATCTTCTCCTGAAAGTGGATGCAAACGGGGCTGTTCAGGAAGAAATCACACTGCCGCAGAGCTTGTTTGACCAGTCAAAGCGTTTCTCCTTCGAAGGAGTTGCCGAATTCGAGAAGGATGGCAAGACACTGGTTGCGGTTGCCGTTCAGCGTGAATGGAAAGATGATCCGAAGGGGCACACAAAGATCGCGATCTACAATCCGGAAGACAAGTCCTGGGCCTTCGTTCATTACCCACTTGATACCCCGCGCAGTGCAGCAGGTGGCTGGGTTGGTCTTTCCGAGATCGTCTCCCTTGGCAATGGCGCTTTCGCGGTGCTTGAGCGCGACAACAGGGGTGGTGAAGACGCCGCAATCAAACAGATCACGGTCGTTTCGCTGAACGGCATCACGCCTGTTGCCCACGGCGACAAGCTACCGGTCATGACCAAGCGTTTTGCCATGGATATCCTGCCTGCGATGGCAGAGGGGAACGGCTGGATCATGGACAAACCGGAAGGGCTGACAATCACCGCAAATGGCCGCCTGGTTCTGATCACCGACAATGACGGCGTCGACGATGCGCCGGGCGAAACCCAGCTGATTGATCTTGGACCAGCGTCTCGCCTGAACTGATCAAAGCGAACACGGTCCTCCCAGACCGACGCAAAGCCCGTTTGCGAAAGCATCCGGGCTTTTGCGCATTCAGATGCTTGCGGGTTCGATAAGGTCCCACTTGTTGCCGAAGGGGTCCTGAAAAACCGCAACCTTGCCGTAAGGCTCCGATCTTGGTGCTTCGAGAAACTGAACGCCTTTGCCCGTCATGGACTCGTAATCCCGGTCAAAGTCATCTGTTGTGAGAAACAGCGCAACGCGCCCGCCGGTCTGGTTTCCAATAGCTGCTGTCTGATCCGGGCCATCGGCCTTGGCGAGCAGTATCCGGGTCTCGGTGCTGCCCTTCGGTGCAACCAGAACCCAACGTTTGTCCGGAGACAATTGTGTGTCTTCGATGAGATCAAAGTCGAGGAAGTCGACATAGAATACCAGGCCCTGATCGTAGTCGGGGACCACCAAGGTGATGGCGCTGATGATCTGTTTCATTCAAGTGCGGCTCGTTCGTTGGACTTGCCAGATTCTATACGCCCTATGAGCCGCAAAGTCTCTTTTGTAAAAAAGAAACGCCCGGCAAAATACTCTGCCGGGCGTTTCTAATGTATTGGAGTTTTAGCTCGCGTCAGGCTGCTTCCTGCCCCGAGTTTCTGGAAACACCTTCCAGAAACTCGTTGACCACTGCAGAAAGCTGCTGACTGACGTCGGACAGTTCATTGGCTGTTGTCTCAACTTTCGTGGAGCTCTCCTTGGCCTGGCTAATTGCATCGGCCACGCCTTCGACATTTTCCGATGCATTGCCGCTACCGGTCGCAGCGCGAGTGATGCTGGTGCTGATTTCGTGCGTCGCAGCCCCTTGCTCTTCGACTGCCGCTGCAATTGCCGACGTTACTTCCTGCACATCCTGCATTTGGGTGCCAATAGCCTGGATGGCTTCAACAGCATTTTGTGTGGACGCCTGAACACCAGCGACCTGTGTTGCGATCTCATCGGTGGCCTTGGCTGTCTGTGTGGACAGTTCCTTGACCTCAGCTGCAACAACCGCAAAGCCTTTGCCTGCTTCACCTGCTCTTGCGGCCTCGATAGTCGCGTTCAGAGCCAGCAGGTTGGTCTGCTCGGCAATGGCACGAATGATTTCGATGACTTCACCAATTTTTTCGGCTGCTCCTGCAAGCGCAGTCACATCTGCGTCTGTGGCCTCTGCTGCGCTCGCAGCGTCGCTGGTGATCTTCAGTGCATTGTTTGTGTGAGACGAGATTTCCTGAATGGACGCAGACAGTTCTTCAGCTGCGGAGGCGGCATCTCGAACATTTCTGGTGGCATCGCCGGAGGCCGACAAGGCAACACCGGCCGCCGAAGCTGCATTTTCTGAAACACTCGCCATAGACGCGGCGGTGTCAGACATGGAATGGGTCCGATCGATCAAGCTGGCCTGAATTGTTGATACAGACTCCTGGAAATTGATAACCAGCCGTTCCATTTCTTTCTGGCGCGCACGCTCGTTCTCGCGGCGGATCTCTGCGTGGGATTCCAGCTCATGCCGGGATTTGGCATTGTCGAGGAACACCTGGACAGCCCGGTTCATGTCACCGATCTCGTCGGAGCGTTCAGTACCGTTAACCTCGATATCTGTGTTTCCGGAGGCCACTTGCTCCATATCGGAAACGACCCGGGAAATCGGTTTCGTGAACGACAAGGCGATGAAATAGCCACCAATAGCTGCCAGCGCGAACAGCAGACCAGCAGCCAGCAACATCCAGTTTCGAAGATGCGCCAAGGGAGCAGCAGCTTCTGCTTCGCTCTGAAGCGAAAGAATCGCCCAGTTCACACCATGGAACTCTAGCGGGACAGCGACTTCGATCAGATTGAGATCACGGTACTTCGTCGATATGCCGAATGCTTCTTTGCCACCAAGTGCAGCGGTAATCGCTTCGCCGTCCAGTTTTGTGGTCAGGATGTCGTTGCTGTCAGTGAAGCGGGAATCGTTCCGGAACAGATTGTCCCCACCAACAATAACGGTTTCGCCGGTTTTACCGAGGCCTTCTTTATGGGCCATGATTGCGTTGATGTTGTCGATCGGCATTTGATAGACGAGAACGCCGACCCGTTCCGATCCTTCAAAGATGGGAGTGGACATGAAGCTTGCCGGGGCATCGTTGCTGGGGGCATAGGGCTTGAAATCGAAGAAACTCACCGAGTCTTTAGCGTTGGTCACTGCCGCGCGGAAAGCATTGCCGAGATCAGTATCAGCCCATTTGCCACCGCCCGTCTTGAAGTTGGTCGCGTAATCTTCTTCCTTGAATACTGAGTAGATGAGATCCCCTTCCAGATCGAACAGGAAGATATCGTAATAACCGCGTCGTTCGAGAAGTTCCCGATACCAAGGATGGAACTTGCCATGAATGGCATCATAGCCGGTATCAGCAGGACCCTTGTCCAGTTTGTGTTTTTCACCAAGGGGGTTTGGATTGTCCGCAATATAGGTTTTCTTCAAGACGGCTGTTTGGTCGTCGTCGATCTCGGACCAGGATGCTTTGAACTCACGAACTGCCTGAGCGGTGTATGGCAGATGGGCTACGATCTCGAGATCTTCAACGATCGTTTGCAAATAATCGTTGATCTCTGTCCGTCGGCTTTGCGCAATCGACAGAAGCCGGTCTTCCGTCAATTGATGTGTTTCATTGGCCGCTGAGAGGTAACTGGCAGTGCCAACACCTGCGCCAACGGCAATCGCAAAACCGACTATTGCCAAAGGAATTTTGGCCCTAATGGTGAGTTTGTTCCACATGTAAAATGATCCCACTTGAATTAGCGGTACATTCGGTTAGGTGCCTAAATATTTAGTAAATATTCGAAATATTCTTATGTATCTGAAAGTATAATCATTGGATTCCAGTAAGGTAATTTAACACGTTTTGCGATAACTAAAGCAGAATTGCATTGATGTTTTTGTCGATACTATAGCAAATATGAAGGTTATATTCTTGATTATGAAGTTATATTAATTTACTAACTAAAATAAAGCGGTTGTCGCAGTTTGCCAAGCTTGATAATCTACGGCACTACCTTACTGAGCTTTCCGATAAACCGAACTATTTGTAAAACTTGCAACATCAACCAAATGAACAATTTGCGAGACGGTCAGTGTCAAGCCATCATCTGACAACTCACGATTGGCCTTCATGATGGTGAGCCCACCACGGCGTGCTTCGGACACCAAGTTGCGGTTGCCTTCAAAGACTAGGCGCATGGCATCCACAAGGCCGCTTTTGCCGAGTTTGACCTCAGGCCCGTCTGGGAGTGCTTCGAAGTTGCTATTTGTTACTTCTCCGTCGGCAGATACCTGATTCATTGTAAAGACAGCCATTCCGAAGTTGTCTTCAATCTTCAGCGTTGCACTTTTCGGCAGATCACCCTGCTCGAATTCACTGGCGTCGGTATCGAGAATCCAGGTGCCGAGAAAGGCAGCGAGTTTATCTTCGGTCATCGGTTTAAAGTCTTCTTTAAAAATAAAGCCGCCAACGGGATAACCGTTGGCGGCTTGATGTGCAAATGCAGTTCTGAAATCAGGCGCTCAAAGCATTCAGTTCCGCAACGATTGCATCGCCCATTTCCGACGTTGAAACCGTGGCTTCGCCAGCCGCGGCAATGTCTTTTGTGCGCAGGCCTTTATCAAGGGTATTGGCAATAGCCTTGTCCAGCTTGTCGGCTGCACCCACTTCTTCAAAGGAATAGCGCAGTGCCATTCCGAAAGATGCGATCATCGCGATCGGGTTGGCTGCACCGGTGCCTGCAATATCCGGGGCAGAGCCATGAACCGGCTCATAAAGCGCCTTGCGTTTGCCGGTCTTGGCATCTGGTGCGCCCAGAGATGCCGATGGCAGCATACCCAGAGACCCGGTCAGCATGGCGGCAACGTCAGACAGCATGTCACCAAACAGGTTGTCGGTGACGATGACGTCGAATTGCTTTGGCCAGCGCACCAGCTGCATGCCACCGGCATCGGCAAGCATGTGCTCCAACTGGACGTCGTCATATCCGCTACCATGGGTCTGCGTCACCACTTCGTTCCAGAGCACGCCGGACTTCATCACATTCCGTTTTTCCATGGACGTGACTTTATTGTTGCGTGTGCGGGCGAGTTCGAAAGCGACCTTGGAGATACGCTCGATCTCGTAAGTGTCATAAACCTGTGTGTCGACACCGCGCTTCTGGCCGTTGCCGAGATCGGTGATTTCTTTTGGCTCACCGAAATAGACGCCGCCGGTCAGTTCGCGGACGATCAGGATATCCAGACCTTCAATGATGTCCTTTTTCAATGAAGACGCATCAGCCAGGGCAGGGTAGCAGATAGCAGGCCGCAGATTGGCGAACAGTTCCATATCCTTGCGCAAACGCAAGAGACCGGCTTCCGGACGCACTTCGTAAGGAACGTCATCCCACTTCGGACCACCAACTGCTCCGAAAATCACGGCGTCCGCAGCCATAGCCTTTGCCATGTCACCTTCGGAAATCGACTGGCCATGGGCATCATACGCAGATCCGCCGACCAGACCTTCATCAGTTTCGAAGTTCATTCCGCCGTTGGCATTGAACCAGGAAACAACCTTTTTCACTTCAGGCATGATTTCCGGGCCAATTCCGTCACCCGGCAATAGAAGCAGTTTTTGAGAAGCCATCGGCGTACCATCCCGCGATTTATTAAAACAGATGGCGGTGAGGTAGCCTGCCAAGGGCGATCTGGCAAGGCAAAGGCTGTTGTGAAGAACTCAAGCGTTCACTTCAGAAAGGTCAAGAACCGGAATTTGATAGAGGCATCTGATGCCGGGATTCTGCACGGAGAGACTTCTTGCTACAGAACTCCAGACGCTTTCAGGAGCAGATTGACTGCCAAAAAGGTCATGACCCATTTGAAGCCGGTCTTGAATGTCGCTTCGTTCATCTTTCCCAGCATCTTGCTACCGGCGAGTGTTCCAAGGAAACCGCTGGCAATCATCAGAATGATCAGGCCCGCCCAAGGGGCGAATGCAAACCCCAGAGCTCCGAAAGCAATGATCTTGAAGATATGCATCATCATCGCGGTGATCGCCTGATTGGCGACAAAGCCATGACGGCTCAGACCGAGAGTCGACAAGACCGCGCCACCGATCGGTCCTGCAGCACCAAAAAACATGGACAGAAACGTTGATGCAAAACCCGCTGCAGCCATAACCGGCTTGTGGGCCTTGCCGAGACGAGGAGGTTTGCCCCAAACGACCCAGAGCACAAACAGGCCAATACCTGCCTTCAAAACGGCACCAGGCAACTGGATGGCTATTGCGCCACCTAAAGACGCCCCGACGATTGCACCGCCTGCAAACCACAGGGCAATCAGCCAATCGACATGTCTCAGCTGAATGAGCGCGCGGCCCGCGTTTGATCCGAGCTGGATGACGCCATGTACCGGAACCAATGCGCTTGCGGGCATGATCATCGCCATGATTGCGATCAGGGCTATTCCGCCGCCCAGGCCGACTGCTGCGGTCATTGCCGAGGTGAAAAAGCTGACTGCAATGAGGACCATTGCGGAGCTGGACGAGATCGAGTCCGGAAGCAGGCCTGTCAGCAATTCCATCGGATCACACTACCAGCGAGATTTTGCGTAACTCAGCGCTTCCCGGACATCAAGGCGTCGGGTGGAGTTGCCGCTGCGCACGTAAAAGATCGAGGCTTTGCCTTCTTCCAGATATACCGCTCGCGGTGCCGGGCGGATGATGATCATGGCAACATCCTTGCCGCTCACCTGGGCAAAGACGGTGTGAATGTTGGGACAGAGATCGCCGCCGAGATTTTTCGACACGATGTCGTTGACGGTTCGCTCATAGGAATCAAAATCTGGGGTGCGAAGTGTCGACAGGTCATTGTCAAGGCCAAGGGGAGTTCCCTCATCATCGACACCAACCAGCAGGTGACCACCGTCCGCGTTGAAAAAACCTGCAATGGTTTTTGCAATTACCTTTTCAAGACCACGATTGATCCGGTTTTCATTCATGTCCCACCGCAAGGAAGACTTGAATTCAACCCGGTCTGTTTCGCCTTGTTTCATCATGTCCGGGATGAAGGCCATCTGCTCTTCTCTCAAAGAACGATAGGCTTGACTGGTGCGCATGTAATTTCGGGTGAACATGCCGAATGCAAAGCCGACGACTGCACCGAGAAGCGAATAAGCGATCGCAACATCAATGTGCTTGGGCAGAATAACCAGCCACAGTCTTGCTCTTAAGAACTCCAGCAACGTTGGCGCTGTTTCGGAAAATCGTGCCAGTTCCCACCAGATCACCATCAGATTGAGCGGGTGAATGACAAGAATTCCGACGATTGCGCCCATCAGCACATAGGAGGCAAGAAAGGGCAGGCGGAAGGGAGAGAAGAAAACCATGTAAGCCTAAAATGAAAACGCCGGTTAGTGACCGGCGTTCTCTTAGCATAGATTTTATCAGGCCGCGCGAGGCAGTGCTGTTTCGACCAGTTTAACCCAATAAGAGCACCCGACCGGGATAAGCTCGTCATTGAAGTCATAAGCTGGATGATGAAGGCCGGCGCTGTCGCCGTTTCCGGCAAAGATGAAGGCCCCTGGTCGCTCTTCGAGCATGTAGGAGAAGTCTTCACCGCCCATCATCGGCTCTATGGAGGTGTTCACCTTGCCCTGACCCGCAATGGATTCGGCAATCTCGGTCGCAAAGTCCGTCTGGTCATCGTGGTTTGCGGTGACCGGATAGCCGCGATTGAATGTGAATTCAGCCGTTGCGCCAAAAGCTGCCGCGATTGACGGAACGATGGCGTCCATACGTTCCTGGGCAAGATCACGCATTTCCGGGCTGAGCGTGCGAACAGTGCCCTGCAAGAAAACTTCCTGCGGGATAACGTTGAAGGCATTGCCGGCCTGGAAAACGGTGACGGATACAACAACTGAATCCAGTGGATCGGCATTCCGGCTGGCAATGCTCTGAAGTGCATTGACCATGTTGGAGCCAACAACAATCGGGTCGATGGTTTCATGTGGTTTGGCCGCATGGCCGCCACGACCCGTTATCGTGATCTTGAATTCGTCTGTCGCTGCCATGATCGGGCCTTTGCGGATAGCAAATTCTCCAACCGGCATACCGGGGAAGTTGTGCATGCCGTAGACTTCCTCGATCGGCCAGCGGGTCATCAGGCCGTCATCAATCATGGCTTTGGCGCCAGCGCCGCCTTCTTCTGCGGGCTGGAATATCACCACGACCGTACCGTCGAAATTGCGAGTTTCCGACAGGTATTTGGCAGCGCCCAGCAGCATGGCTGTGTGTCCGTCGTGGCCACAAGCATGCATTTTGCCTGGAACCTTGGAGGCATATTCCTTACCGGTAATTTCCTCGATAGGCAGAGCGTCCATATCCGCGCGAAGGCCGATGGTTTTTCCTTTGCCACCATTCTTGCCTTTGATGACGCCAACTACACCGGTTTTGCCGATGCCTGTTGTAATCTCGTCGACACCGAAACTCTCAAGCAGTTCGGCAACTTTTCCAGCTGTGCGGACAGTCTCGTACAAGATTTCCGGGTTCTCGTGGATGTCGCGGCGCCAGGCTGTGATTTCGTCGGCCATATCAGCGAGGCGATTAACGATGGGCATATAGAACTCCTTGGGACACCAGCAAAAAACGGCATGGGTATGCGTTAAGGCGGTAAACTATCTCAGATGCACAAAAGGGGAAGTGCGAATAACGGAAAATTCGTAGCGCCTGATCAGAACGAAATCAATTGTCCTGTTTTTCGATTTTGCAGGATCAATTTTTCTCAAGTCGGAAAACTCGGGTTTTTTTTATCTCATTGTCTTCAAGAGCTCCGACAACAGGCACCTGATAGATCGCCAGTTCTTTCAATTGCTCGCCTGGAAGATAACTTCGCCCAGGGTCGCCGACATAGACTTCAATGTCATTTTTCAAAAGACTGTCGACAAACGTCATGACTTTCCGGGCCATCGTCTGGTCATAGAAAACATCTCCACAAAACACGATGTCTGCACTTGGGGCAGGCGTTTGGGTGATATCGGCACATTCTGTGGTAACTGTTACGTTGTTGACCTCGCAATTCAGTTCTGTCGCTGCGATTGCGAAGGGATCAATGTCGACTGCATGACATGATACTGCGCCTGCCTTCATGGCCGCAATGCCGACAAGACCGGAGCCGCAGGCAAAATCCAGAACCCGCTTACCTTGGACCAAATCAGGATGATCCAGAATGTAGCGTGCCAGGCCCTGTCCGCCTGCCCAGGCGAAGGCCCAGAAAGGCGGGTCCAGGCCCAATTCACCAAGGTCATCTTCGGTCTTCTGCCACAGGTCCATCGCTTCATCCGCGACGTGCAAAAGAATTTCTACTGCGTGCGGAACCGGTTTTACCTTCGTTTCCGCACGGATGAAGTCAAATGGATCTCTGATTTTGGGCATGTTTGTTGGAACTGAGCTCGGAGCTTAAGCCGGTTTTGACAGACCGCCCATTTCGCAGACAATTTTCCACTCATCCGGCGTAACCGGTTGAACGGAAAGCCGCATGGATGTCACCAGAGCCATGTTGGAAAGGCGTGGTTCAGCCTTCACATCAGCCAGAGTGACAGGATTTGGAACATCGCAGACGGCCTTGAAATCGACGCACTCCCAGCGCGGGTCGTCAATTGTTGTGTCCGGATGGATATTGCTGCACACTTCTACAACGCCGACAACTTCCTTGCCGATATTGGAATGGTAGAAGAACGCCTTGTCGCCAATTTCCATCGCCCGCATGTTGTTGCGCGCCTGATAATTGCGGATGCCGTCCCATTGCTCGCCAACATCACCCTTGGCTTTTTGCTGGTCCCAGGACCACTTGTCCGGTTCGGATTTGATCAACCAGTATTGCACGTTGGTCACGCCTCCGGATTCTTGATGACCCAGTTCCATGGGCGAATTTCGACGCTTTCGAACAATCCGGCAATTGCGTAGGGGTCTTCCTGTGAAATAGCGAGCGCTTCATCTCTGTTGGCTGCTTCAATTACAACCAGAGAGCCGGTCATGCCGCCGTTATCGTCGAGGAACGGACCTGCAGCTTTTAAGCCTTCGCCGAGGCTTTTAAGAAACGCGATATGGGCATCGCGATTGTCGAGACGAGTTTGAAGCGCACCGGCTTTATCGGTGCAGATCAAGGCATAGAGCATGTGAAAGGACCCTAGATTGTCAGAATTTGACAGAACCTAGGGCGCTGTTCGGTGAAACTCAATGGAAAAGACGAATACTTAGACGGACTCTGTCTCAGATTTCAAAGGGCGGGCCATCAGTGTGTTCAGGGCATCATCAATGCTCTGGCCTTCGTCAATCATGCGCGCAACCGTCTGGCAGATCGGCACGTCGACCTCGTATTTCTCTGCAAGTTTTACTGCAACACGGGCAGAATAGGCGCCCTCGGCCAGTTTTCCGCCAGCCGCGATCAACTCGGAGGCCTTAAAACCTTCTCCAAGACGCAGTCCGAACGAGAAATTGCGCGACTGGCTGGAGGAGCACGTCAGCACCAGGTCGCCGAGACCCGAAAGACCTGTCAGCGTTTCGCTTTGAGCGCCCATCGCGGCGCCCAAGCGGCTGAGTTCGGCAAAACCGCGGGCGGTCAAAGCTGCCTGGGCACTTGCTCCCAGTTTGCGCCCGACAACAGCACCGCAGGCGATGGCGAGCACGTTTTTCAATGCACCGCCGATCTGTGCGCCAAGAATGTCAATGGAGGCATAGGGCCGGAAACAAGGAGATTGCAAGGCTTCACACAGGCTGAGCGCGGTCTTGGCCGAGTTCGCCGCTATGGTGACGGCGGTTGGCAATCCACGGGCGACATCATCAGCAAAACTTGGTCCGGACAACACTGCCGGTTCGATACCAGGCAGTTCTTCGTTCAGAACCTTTGACAGCAACTTGCCGGAGGATTGTTCGATACCTTTGGCGCAAAGAACCACCGGGCCTCGTACCTTGCCGGTCTGTTTGAGATCGGCGAGGATCGCGCGAGTGGTCTGGGCTGGTGTCACCAGCAGAATGGCATCGGCATCAGCCACATCGTCCAGTGAGGTTGTGGCATTGAGATCTTCGTCAAAGGTAATGCCGGGAAGATAGCGCTGGTTCTGGTTCTGGCAGCGAATATCGGACACAGTGCCAGGGTCACGTGCCCAAAGGCGGACATCCCGACCAGCGCGTGCTGCCGTCAATGCCAGGGATGTGCCCCAAGCCCCGCCGCCGATGACGCCGATCGTGTTAATGGCGCCCATTGATCTGCCCTTCCATGCGTGGCCGTAGTGTCTCAAGTTGCGCTCCAAAGCCTTCGAAAAACTCTGTCTCGGTTGGAGCATCTGATGCGAACAATTCAACCCGGAGCAAGCGGAACCGATTAGGTTGACCGCCAATGCTCGGTGTCATTTCGAAGTGTTCCCAATTTTCGGCGGGTTTTATCTTGATTGAGCCATGAAAATGCCGCCGTCGATGCATGCCGTTGAGACATCCGGGCACATTTTCAAAGAAGTAATCCTGATCTGCGAACGATTCGAGCGCGATATCCAAGGAAAGTCCTGTCTCCTCGGTAAATTCGCGGAGGGCGGTCTGCAAAAAATTCTCGCCGGGATCAACCGTGCCACCGGGAACCTGCAAGCCAAAATCAGGCGTTTCCGTTTCCTGAAATACCAAGAGATCCGGACCGCAAGTCAGGTAGACACAGGATTTGTGGTAAATCCTCAAGGTTGGCCTTTCAGAGAATTGCGTCAGTTATGCTGTGGTTTTTATTATTCCGGGGAACCTGCGACGTAAAGCCTCCAAAGGTTCAGCAAAGGCGGCAAAAAAACTGTCCGGGTCGGCTGTTTCTTCCCCAAAGAGGTCTACCCAGAAGAAATTGCAGCGAATCGGATCGCCGCCACCGCTCGGAAACATTTCGTAGTGTTCCCAGGTGTCCTTTGGTTTTGCGGTAATTTGAACATGGTAATGTCTTCGCAGATGCCGTCCCTTCAAGGGGCGGTTCACCGGAGGCTTGAACTGGCCGACCGGTGGGATTGTTTCAAATGGCAGATCCTGCCCCGCAAACTGTTCGAAAGCCGCATCTATTGAAAGACCGGTTTCCTCTTCAAATTCACGCGTTGCTGCTTGAAGGTAACTTTCGCCCGGATCTACTGTTCCGCCCGGCATTTGCATCCCGAGATGGGGGGTGTCCGGTTCTGTGAAAACCAAAAGGTCGGTGCCGCATGTGAGATAAACATAGGCTTTGTGATAAATCTGCAAAGTGAGTTCCAACACCAGAGAATCGGCAATTCGCTTTACGTAACAGGATAAGTGTGGCGCGAATAGACGCAGCCCGTGGCTCCGCTAGACCTTGGCGCCTTTCTTCCCGGCGCCCAGGACACCGGCATTGGCAGAATCCAGTGGCCAGCGAGGCCGTGGTGGCAGTCCCATGTCGTCGACGGGGCCAAGTTGCAAGCGCTCGATTCCAGCCCAGGCAATCATTGCTGCATTGTCAGTACAAAGGGCCATTGGCGGTGCGACAAATCTCGCGCTTGCCTGATCTGCTGCATTCTGAAGACTGGCGCGGATTTCCTGATTGGCAGCAACACCGCCAGCAACAACAATCGCGGGTTCCGTGTCCGGATAGCGTTCTCGGAAAAGATCAAGTGCTGTCTTGGTGCGCGCCGCCAGCACATCAGACACGGATCGTTGGAACGCAGCACAGAGATCAGCAACCGTCTGGTCGTCGACCGGTTCCAGTTTTTTTGCCTGGGTCCTGAGGGCTGTTTTCAAACCAGCGAAGGACATGTCCAGTCCTGGTCTGTCTAACAGGGGTCGCGGCAGCCTGAAGCGGGTTATATCGCCTTGGCGGGCCATGATTTCGACTTGCGGTCCGCCGGGATAAGGCAGGCCAAGCAGTTTGGCTGTCTTGTCGAAAGCTTCGCCTATGGCATCGTCAATGGTGGTGCCGAGACGTTCATAGTCACCGACACCGCGCACCAGCAGGAACTGACTGTGGCCTCCGGACACCAGAAGAAGCAGGAACGGAAACTCGAGGTCATCAGTGAGTCGCGCTGTGAGCGCATGACCTTCCAGATGATTGACGCCGATGATCGGTTTGCCTGCGGCCATTGCGATAGCCTTGGCGGTCATGAAGCCAACAATGACACCGCCAATCAGCCCGGGACCGGCAGTCGCTGCAATTGCGTCGATATCGTCCCAGGTGCAGTCAGCCTTGTGCATGGCTTCCGCGACAATACGGTCAAGGATATCGATATGGGCTCGTGCTGCAATTTCCGGCACGACACCGCCGAATTCGGTGTGTTCGTCGATTTGCGAACGGATGGTGTTGGAGAGCACAACCTTGTCCGTCGGCCCGCGAACAACAGAAGCTGCTGTTTCGTCGCAGCTTGTCTCTATGCCAAGAACTGTCAGGCGGTCTGTATTGTACTTGGATTTGACAGAGGTCATTGGTCTTGCAGCTGTGATCTGTGTTAGGTCATGGCAACGAAAAAGACGAACTGCCCGGCGGAACAGTCCGGGCGTAGCATTTGGACGGTAAACCTTGCAATCAAATCCTTTGCGCATCGGTACAAGGGGCAGCGAACTTGCCCTCGCTCAGGCCCGAGAAACCCGCGCCCGGTTGATGGCGGCTCACGGCCTGCCTGAAGACGCATTCGAAATCGTGGTGATCAAGACTTCCGGCGACAAGATCCAGGATCGCCCATTATCAGAAGTCGGCGGCAAAGGCCTGTTCACCAAGGAAATCGAAGATGCGATGCTGGATGGCAGCATTGATCTGGCCGTGCATTCGTCCAAGGACATGCCGACGGTTTTGCCGAATGGTCTGGAACTGACAGCTTTTTTACCGCGCGAAGATGTGCGCGATGCGTTCCTGTCGCCGAAAGCCAAGACCCTGACAGACTTGCCGCAAGGCGCCGTTGTCGGCTCCAGTTCGCTGCGTCGTCAGGCGATGATCAAACGGCTGCGACCGGACATTGAAGTTGTCATGTATCGCGGCAATCTTCAGACCCGTTTGCGAAAATTGTCAGAAGGGCAGGTGGATGCCACACTTCTTGCCTATGCCGGTCTGAAACGTCTCGGTCTGGATGGTGAAGTCACCAGCGTTCTGGAAACAGACGATTTTGTTCCAGCTGTTGGTCAGGGAGCGATCTGTATTGAAAGCCGGGCAGGTGACACCGCTACGCTGGAAAAACTCTCCGCGATCCATGACCGCGAAACACAGGTGCGTCTTGAATCTGAGCGGGCCTTCCTTGCCGTGCTGGATGGCTCCTGCCGGACACCGATTGGCGGTCTTGCAACGCTTGACGGCGACACGCTGACGTTCAAGGGCATCGTTTTGCGTCCAGATGGATCAGAAGCGCATGAGCTGGTGCAAACCGGTTCTGCATCTGATGGTATCGCACTGGGGCAGGCCGTCGGCGAAGCCTTGAAAAGCAAAATGGGTCCCGGTTTTCTGTCGGAACACTGATCCTGATGCGCATCCTCGTCACCCGGCCCCAACCTGACTGCAAAACAACGGCAGACAGGTTGCGCGGGTTTGGTCATATCGTTGACGAGGTGCCTCTTCTGATTTTCGAAGCGACACCTCCAGCACATCTGGATTTGTCGAACGTGGCGGTGCTGGCTTTTACCAGTCGGCGGGCTGTTGCCGTGATGGCAGCTCATGCGCAACTCTCGAACTTGGTTCAATTTCCGGTTTTTACAGTCGGTGAGACTACGGCTACGGCCTGTCGCGAGGCCGGATTTTCCAGAACGCATTCTGCGAATGGAGATGTGGCGGCATTGGCGCAGCTGATTGCCGATCACCGAAAAGAATTTGGCAACGGTGCCATTCTCTATCCTGCGGCGAAAGATCGCGCCGGGGATCTGGGCGACCTTCTGGCGCAACAAAAGCTGCCTTGTCGGACTTTACCGGTCTATGAAATGGCGGCAGCGCAGGAAATTTCTGCGGAAATTGTGCAAGCGATATCTGCCGGTGAATACGACCGTGTGCTTATTTTCTCGAAACGCACAGCTGAAACTCTTGTTGCCCTTCTAAAGAAGTCCAACCTTCACCATATTTTCTCCAGCATGCCTGTTTATGCAATTTCCAAACAGGCGGCGGAGCCTTTCAAAGACTTTGCCCGGATATATATTTCCGATGCACCTCGGGAAGACGAACTCTTGGATCTGGCATTAGCGGATTGTTAACCAGAACCGGGGGAGTCGTGTACTGCAGCGCGAAAATGTCTTTGCCGCCGCGGTACCTCTCGCGGGAGAGGTGTGTATAGTGAATGTCTTGGAACCGTGGAGGTTCAGGAGGGAAGCAGATGGCAACCGATAACAAGTCCTCTGGCGGATCATCATCGACTGGCGGCAGTGGCTCCAGTGCATCGGACAAGCCGGAATCACCTTCCTCCAGCTCCACGAGTTCAAAACGACCAGTGACGATCGATCTGAAAGCGGAAAAATCGGCCAATAAGCCCGGGTCTACTGCGACCAGTTCTTCAAGTGCTTCATCGACGTTGAAGCCTGGGAGTGCCACGTCCAGTACCTCTTCGACGAGCGCGGCAAAACCCGGTGACACCGGTTCAACTTCGTCGTCTTCTCCACGTTCCAGCAGCTATTCTTCGACGACCACACGCCCCTCAGCGACAGATACCAAGAGCACAGCGGGAACAGGTGCCGGGACCCCGACAACAGGTTCTGCAAGCAAAACCTCTTCGAGCACGTCATCAACGCGCCCGTCCGGCTCTCAGACCTTTTCCAATCCACCTGCAGCTGAAGACAGCGGCGGCGTCGGTGCCTTTGGTGTTCTGCTTGCAGCTGTGATCGGCGGTATTCTGGTTCTGGGCGGCGGCTTCGGTCTGCATCAGGCCGGCCTTGTCAAACTGACACCCGAGACCGACCGGCAAATGACCCGGTCGCTGTCGGCTGCCGAAAAGAAAATCTCCGATCTTGAAAAGAAACTGGCTGACGTCAGTTCATCCGTTTCCCGGCAGGACGCCGGCTCGGCCGTCTCTGCTCTTGAAAGCAAAGTGTCCGGTCTTGAAGACAAACTTGAAGCAGCTGTTTCAGCTGTGCCTGACGACGTGACACCTGCACTCGATGCCTTGAAAAAAGACATTGCGACGCTGAAGGACGAGGTTGCCGCATCTGGTGGAGAAAGTTCCGGAGGCGGCGCGCCGGTCGACCTAAAACCGTTGGAAAGCCGTCTGGCTGCTCTGGAAGATGGCGCGAAATCTCAAAGCAATGTTGATCTGGCGCCATTGGAAACACGCCTTTCCAAGCTGGAGAGTGAGACAACATCGTCTTCATCTGAAGCAAACAAATTGTCTGGCTCGCTAACCGGTGTTGAGGCCCAGGTCACGGAACTCGAATCTGCGGTGGCTGATGTCAAAACGCGACTGCAGAACACCGAGGCAACGGCAAAGTCTGCGCAAACGGCTGTGTCGACCTCTGACGTCTCCTTGAAAACACTGGCCGACAGTCAGGCGCGTGCAACGGAAACACTGACCAGCTTGTCTGCCGATATCAAATCCGTCGGTACATCGAATTCAGCGGCGCTGGAAACCCTGCGCTCGGAACTGGATGCGATTTCGAAACGGCTCGCGCAAGTGGAATCCACCATGGGCGATGCGACGGCACGTGAAGTCGCTGCGCGGGCTCTGTCTGTATCCGCGTTGAAGTCTGCCGTTGATTCGGGCCGTCCTTATGAGACGGAACTGGCAGCCGTCAAAGCAGGTTTGCCCGCCGACCTTGATCTGAGTGCGCTTCAGGCAAATGCGACCTCTGGCGTTGAGCCGGTATCGGTCCTGATTGCCCAGTTCCCGCCAATAGCCAGGGAAATCCATTTGACATTTGCCGAACCTGATCGCTCGGAAGATGTACTGGAGAACTTGCTGACAAGCGCCCGTTCCATCGTTTCGGTTCGTGGTCCTGGAAATGCCAACGGCACCGGACCTGATGCGGTCCTGCGCCGGATGGAAAATGCTGTTTCCAGCGGTGACCTGAAAGCTGCACTGGCGACCTACAAGGAATTGTCGGACAAAGCGCAAGCTGTTGCCAAGGACTGGGTTGCAAGTGCTGCAGCGCGTGTCGAGGTTGATGCGCTGACAGACAAAGCCTCGCAAGAAGTGCTCAATGCACTGGCAGCCAAAGACAGTTAATCGGACAATGGCCAATCGATTGTTCGACAGTAGTATTTATCAGCCGGTCCCGACCGGCCCGCTCCGGGAGCAAACGCCATGATCCGCGTCTTCATCTTTTTTGTCGTGATGTTTGCCCTTGCGCTGGGTTTTGCCTGGATGGCGGATCTGCCGGGCACAATCGCGATCAGCTGGAACGGCTATGTCTGGGAACAGCCGCCTGTGGTAGTTGCCCTTGTCGGAGGTTGCGCGCTGGCAGCGTTCCTGTTTGTTGTCTGGATCATCAGGGTCATCCTGAAGTCACCGGCAATCGCCAGCCGGTTCTTCCAGCGCCGCCGCAAGGACAAAGGGTATAGGGCCTTGTCCAATGGCCTGATTGCGCTTGGAACCGGGAACTCGAAGTTGGCGCGCCGCCATGGTGTCGAGGCTGACAAACTGCTGGCCGATGAACCAGCCGCAAAACTGCTTCTGGCGCAGACAGCCCAGTTGGCCGGAAAAGATGATGAAGCCCGCTCGCGGTTTGAAGCCATGCTGGAAGATCCGTCTACCAAGGCGCTCGGCCTGCATGGTCTATTCGTTGAAGCTGAGCGGCACAAAGAGCCGGTTGCGGCCCGCCACTATGCCGAGGAAGCTGCAAAAACCTCACCGGGACTGGAATGGGCCGGCAAGGCCGTGCTCGGCTATCAGGCCGTCGCCCATCATTGGGACGAAGCGCTTCGGACTCTGGAGCGCAACTATGCGGCCAAATTGCTCGACAAAAAGGCGTATCGTCGGCAGCGCGCCGTTATCCTGACGGCACTTGCCCAGAAACTTGAAGGCGGTGAGCCGGATCGGGCGTTTTCTCTGGCTAAAGAAGCCCATGGTTTGGCACTGAATCTTGTGCCGGCGGCCGTGACCACATCACGTCTTGCGACCCGGCGCGGCGATATCCGCAAGGCGTCCAAGGTTCTTGAAGCGACTTGGCGCCTGTCACCCCATCCGGAACTGGCAGAGGCCTATGCTCATGTTCGCAGTGGTGATTCTGCCGTTGATCGTCTGAAGCGGGTGAAATCCCTGTCTGCTCAGCGTGCCAACACACCCGAAGGTGCGATGGCAATTGCGCGTGCAGCGCTGGAAGGCCGAGACTTCGAGGAAGCACGGACGCAGATGAAGAAAGTTCTGCAATCCGAGCCGACCCGCGCTGCCTTCATGTTGATGGCGGAAGTGGAAGAGGCCGAGACCGGTGACAAAGGCCGGATGAGGGACTGGCTTGCCAGAGCCGTAAAGGCACCCCTCGACAAGGCCTGGGTTGCTGATGGTGTTGTGTCAGCGGACTGGAAAGCTGTCTCTCCGGTGACCGGCAAACTCGATGCTTTCCAGTGGAGGGCTCCAGGTGGATTGCTGGAAGATGACAGCGAACTTTTGGAAGACAGCCTGTTCGATGCGCCGGTCCTGCCCGCCCCGGGTGTTGCCGCAGCTGCGGCCGCTACGGCTGCTGTGGTGGAAGATGTGGTCAGTGTTGACGATGCCAAAACGGTTGAGCTTGAAGCTGAACCGGCGGCCAAAGACGCAAATCCTGTAGAGGTCGATGAAACACCGGTTGTCGCAAAGATGGCTGTGCCATCTGAACCGGAAAAATATGCCAAGGGCGGCTATGAAGGCACCACGGATGACGTCAAGTTCGCACCGGCCATGAGTGATCTTCCGGACGCACCACCTATTGCCGCTGAAGCTGTAGAGGCAGACGCGCCCGAGCCAACACCGGAGAATGTATCTGCGGACAGCCCGCAGGAAGATCCTTCAGGTGGAGATGGGGGTACGGCTGAGGCCGCACCAGCTAACGAAAAAGATGAAAAGCTGGACAAAAAGACGGATGAAAAAGCTGTCGAGAAAGACGACCTCAACCGTCCGATAGAATTTGCCTTGTCCCGAATGCCGGATGATCCCGGACCGGATGATGAAAACGGCGAAGATAAATCCAGTTCCCCAAGACCGCGCTTCTTCAATTAGGGGTTTGGGAAACAGAAATTTGCCTGCGCTCCAGCCACAATGGGGCGCAGAGGGCAGTGCAATTTCGGCCTGCTGGAGGTGCAAACCCCTTGCATCCAGCTTTAGGCTCCGGTAATTAGCTGCACACTCGACAACAGGTCGGGTTAGCGGGAAACTGTCCTGCTAGTTGCTCCGGATTTTGGAGCCCAGACGCCGCTTTAGCTCAGGTGGTAGAGCACATCATTCGTAATGATGGGGTCGCAGGTTCGAGTCCTGCAAGCGGCACCAAATTTTCACGCTGGTTCTTTGGGTTACTTGAGCAAAAAAGTTTAAATTTCATTCTTTACCTTAAGAAACATCATTCTTGTTCTAAGTTGCTTTTAGTGTGTGGAAATATTTTTATGATTTGTTGATCAAGTTATAAACTGTCGTATAGTCAAATATTGATATATTTCGGTTTATATTATAAATATATACTTTAGTATGATGTTTCATGTCTGTATTATGAGTGGCAACCCAATATTGACGAGTGCCCGACAGAAGGCCGTTTTGAAAATGCCGGCTAGGTTCCTAAAAATAACGTTGCTAATTGCCGTAGCGATAGTGGCTATTGCCAACGCGCAAGCCGTGCGTGCATCGGACAAAGTAACGATCCACCTGAACTTGTTGCCCCACCGATTGACGATGGAAAGTGGCCAGCAGTACGACCGGTTACTGGCTGAGATGTTCAAAAATGATGCATCAAGCGTGGTCTTCAGACCTGCTCCGCTCAAGCGGGCCGGGAGAAACTTTATAAGGGATGTCGGGTCTTGCTCTTTTCCGACCAATGAAAGGGCCCTTCGGGCTGGGCAGAAAGTATCGGACGTCAGAATAATTGTTTCAGATCCGGTAGATGTTGCGTCAATGCGGCTTTACACAACCCAAAAAGCATCGGCTCTCATTCAGGTAGGCGATTTCTTGCCTGAACGCGTAGCGTATATTCGCGGATCCGGCGCGGTTGCTATTCTGGGCTCAGCGGCGAACGGGTTCATGGCTATTTCGTCGGAAAAACAATTGATCCAGATGCTGGAGCTGGGCAGGATCGATGCGTTCCTGGGGCATCACCCTGATACTGCCCTTGCTTTGAACGACCTAAAACGGCCGGGTGCACTTCATGTCAGTCCAATTCCGATAAAAAATCTGAGTTTTCCGATCAGTTTCATTTGCCATGAGACTGACCAGACAAAAGCGTTATTGGAGCGGGTCAACATGCGTCTTGAAGACATGCGGTCTGATGGACGACTTCGCGAGATTTTGGGGCAATATGCTGACCTCGGAACGCAAGAAAGTCCCGAAGAATCTGCTCCTTTGACTGATTGATCTAAGGACTATGCGTGCAACGTGGTTGATGTAAATAAATGATCCGGAACAGAAATCCCGGATCATAACGGCAATTGCCAGCTAATTAGAAACAGCCACTAGAACTGTCTTCAAGATTTCAGACTACTTGCTGTCTTTCGGAGACAGGAGTTCTGCGAAGAAATCAACCTGCTCTGACACCATGGTTTCACCGCGACCGCTTGTAACGGCAAGGCCAAGGGCCTGTTTGGCGGCATTGCCCATGACGGTTTCTGCACCCAGACTTTCGGCCATTGCAGCGTAGTAGCCAACGTCCTTGCGGGCGTTGCGAACGGTGAACGCGAGCGAGTCGGCCTTGCCGTCGACTGCGTAGGCCTTGACGAAATCCATCATCATGGAGTGCAGCGGACCGGCAGACATGACACTGTGAAGTTGCGCCCGGTCAACCCCGGCCAGATCGGCCATGACGAAGGCTTCGGACATGGCGTTGGCAAGGGTCATGCCGAAGAAGTTGTTGATCAGCTTGATGGTATGACCATTGCCAAGAGCACCGAGATGGAAAACGTTCTCGCCGAGGTCTTTCAGTACTGGTTCAGCCTTGTCGTAAGCTGCCTTGTCACCAGCGCACATGATGTTGAGCATGCCATCGAGAGCGTGCGCCGGTGTACGGCCAAGGGGAGCATCAAGGTAAGAGCCGCCAGCTTCTGCAACAGCTGCGCCGATTTTTTTGGTGGAAGCTGGCAGGGATGTTCCGAAATCAACGGCGATTGCGCCTGCTTTCAGACCTGCGATGACACCGTCTTCGCCAAACATACGACCTTCAACAGAAGCCGATGTATCCATGCACAGTAGCACGTAGTCGCTGGCTGCTGCCAGTTCGCGGGCTGTTTTTGCTTCCTTGGCGCCGCGGCCAACAGCAATATCAACCTGCGTGCGGGAGCGGTTTGCCATAACGGTGACCGGGTAGCCTAGGTCGAGAAGTCTGGAGACCATTGCTGATCCCATAAGGCCAAGGCCGATAAAGCCGACTGATGGTTTGCTCATGAGGATTGTCCTTCTATGTCCGACGCCGTTCCAACGGCCTTTGGAATTTTGCTTGTTGTTGTCTATTTGTTAAAATTTGTCAATTCTTCAAGTGCCAAAGTAGCAGAAAGCGTCTGAAGGCCATCATTTGCGTCAATCAGGGGCGCCTGACCATGCTCGATGATATCGAGGAAATGGTTCAACTGGTTGTCGAGCGGAATGCCTGCCGCACACTCGATATTTTGCGGCTGTGGTGCCACGGACCAGTCCGGCGATCCGGTCCATAGGGTCAGCGAGGGAAAGCTGATTGCGCCTTTGGTACCCGATACAAAAAGCATGTCCTGACCGGTCGCGCCAATATTCGGGTTTTCGTTGACGCCCATCTCAAAGCCCCAAGGGGCAGGTGTCATGTCGGAGATGGTAAGTGTTGCCATAGCCCCGCCTTCAAGGCGCATGGCACAAGCCGCGGATTCTGTCCGAGCTGTACTGCGCCGCCCGCGATTGCCGAAGCCTTTGATGTCCTCGATCTCCCCGAAGAGAAATCGTAGCAAATCGACGTCGTGAACGGCATTGATCATGATCGGTGAACCGTCTTCCCCGCTGCGCCAATTGCCTTCGAAATAGACGTCCGGCTTCTTTACGCCCCACATCATGCTCAAGGTGACAACATCACCCAGGACACCGGATTTCAGGATTTCACGAAGCTTTTGAACACGCGGGTGGTGGCGTCTGTGATGACCGACAAGAACTTTTCGACCAGTCTCGGTAGAGGTTCTTGCGATGGCTTCAGCGTCTTCAACAGTGCCTGCAATCGGTTTTTCGATCAGTACATGCCAGCCGCGCTCCATTGCATGGACTGCCTGGGCACGATGCAGGTTTGTCGGTGTTGCCAGGATTACGCCGTCAATGGCGCAATCAATGTCTTCCAGCGCGTTGAAAACCGGGCAGGACTGACCTGTGGCCTTGCTTTGCTCCGGTTCGATCAGCGCTGCCAGTTCACAACGTGGATTTTCCGCGATCGCCTTTGCATGGCGTTTGCCAATCAGGCCAAATCCCGCCAAGGCAAGTTTGATCACGTCTTTGTCCTAACTGAAGTTTCAGGCGCAATAGGGCGCATCGTTGCCCCACCTATGTTGTGCAATATGCGGTGATGCAGACAGACGTGAGCGCGTGTCCTCCCACATGGACTTCCAGACCCGCCAGTCCTTCAATTCACTGTCCGGATTTTTGCGTGACCGGGCGACAAATTCCGGGAAATGGCTGCGGCCTGTCGGCTGGCCGGTGACATTGTAACGAAGGTCAAAAGACCAGCGATAACCATCACTCTTGTTGGCCAGAGACCCGTGCGGCGTCAGCGGATGAAAGATCACGGCACCACCGGCGTTCACCGGTGTTGGTTTTGCGTCGCCTTTGGGAATAAAGGCATCGGCAATGCCGACCTGTGACCGCGAGCAATGCGGCAGCATTTCATCGTAGTTTCCGGATGCGACTTGCAGGCAGCCGTTTTCAATGGTGGCGTCGGTAATGGCCAACCAGACAGTGACGAAATCCGTGTTGTCAGCCTCTTCCAGGGTGACGCCCTTGTCCTGGTGCCAGTCCGTCGCAATTACATGCGCCCGGACTTCCCCCTCAGAAACAGCCCGCTGAGGGGGTTTGATGCGGACATGCTGGATCGGGTTTGAGGTGATCTCCGAACCAATCAGGTCTTCGACCATGTCGAGGATGTTCTTGTGCGTTGCCATTCCAAACACGGCTGGTCCGAAATGCATTGGAGTGTCTGCCGTGATGTCGCTGTGGGGCAGGCTGATATCGAATGGTTGATACCATTCAAACCCGCCCCGATAAGCGACATCCAGTTTTTCCCAAAAGGACAGGCCGTCGGGTTCCCTTTGAACCAGGCCATCGCGAAACCAAGTGTCATAGAGCGCATCCATAACTTCCGAATATTCGGCTTTCACCGCCTCCAGGGTCTGGTCATCAATCAGGTTGTCGATGACCAGATAGCCTTTCGTTCGAAAGTGGTCGAGTTGATCAGGTGACAGCATGGTCTCCTCCTGTGGTTACAGCAGCAACGTGACGATGGACGGCCAGATGAGCAGCACCATCAAGGCAATCAACTGAACTCCGATAAAGGGCAGGAATCCCCTGAAAATATCGGTGAGCGAGATATGCGGCGGAGCGACTGATTTGAGGTAGAACGCCGCGGGCCCAAAGGGTGGTGATAAGAAACTGACTTGCATGTTCATACAGAACAAGACACCGAACCAGACTGCCACCTGATGTGGCGCTAGCTGTCCAATGAAGCCGATTTCTTCGATCGGAAGAGCCTTCACGATCGGCAAGAAGACCGGGATGATGAGCAATACAATACCCACCCAGTCCATGAACGCTCCCATGAACAGCAGGATCAGCATCATGGTCAGCAGGACCATCATGGCTGGCATGTCAGCACCCACAATCAGGTCGGCGATGTAACGCGGTCCACCGGCAAGTGTGTACGAGCCGGACAGCGCTGCTGCGCCGATGGTCACCCAGATGATTGTGCCTGTGGAACGTAATGTCCGCATAAGGCTGTCCCATAGCAGGCCAACGGATGCTTCACGCCGCAACAGGGCGATGATGAACACTGCAAAAGCTCCCATACCAGCAGCTTCGGTAATACCCGTGATGCCGCCGTAGATGGAGCCAAGGACAACACCGATGACCGTGAATGGCGGCACGAGGCCCTTGCCATGTTCCCAGCCAAGCTTGGCAACTTCGCGGCCAAAGACAAATTGAACCGAAGCGATGCCGATAACCATGGCTGCGGCCAGATAAGGCAGATGATAGGTCATCCCCAATGTGATGGGTTCCACATTGTCGGCTTCGACAATCACGTTCTGTCCGGTGACGGTGAAAAACAAGGCACGTACGAGCAGGAGCGCTGAGGCGCCACCAAGCAGGATCGACAAAAAACCACCGAACATGAACCATTTCTCGCGTCCGGTCGGATCACCTGGTTTGGGTTCGGGCAGCGGTGCGTCTTCGGGATGCAAATGCGTGCGAACGACGATGTAGATGATGATGAAACTTGCCAGCATGAAGCCCGGAACGAAGGCGCCAGTGAACAGGGCCTTAATCGATGTTTCGGTGATCAGGCCGTAGATGATCAGAACGATCGACGGCGGGATCATGGTTCCGAGTGAACCGGACGCACAAATGGTACCGATCGCCAGGTTCTTGTTGTAGCCAAGTCGTAGCATCTGGGGCAGTGCGATCAGGCCCAGCAGCACAACTTCACCGCCGATAATGCCGGACATGGCCGCCATGATGACAGCCATCAGTGAGGTCACGATGGCAATGCCGCCGCGAACACTGGACAGCCAGAAATTCAGGGACGTGTACATTTCCTTGGCGATGCCGGATCGCTCTAGTAGAGCTGCCATAAAGATAAATAAGGGGACTGATATGAGCACATATTCAGTCATCAGATCGAATATCTTCTGAGTCAGAATATAAAGTGGCCCGGTCCCCGGATTTCGGGTGAGCAAACCTTCACCGAAGCTCATCGGGTCAAGCAGCAGGCCCGGCTCGAATTTCATCACCAGCACCAGAAGCGCCAGAACCGCCGAGGCGAAACCCAGCGGCATACCGATGCCCAGCAGGAAGATAAGTCCAAATACCAGGACTATCGAAATAGTACCTACATCCATCAGTCTGCCCCCACGCTGCGCTTGATTGCCGCAAGTTCTTCTTCGTCTATGTCGTCAGCCGCCGTATGTACGGTCGGTTCCAAATTCCAGTCGTTGATGAGGTTCAACACCGCCTGAATGGCCACAAGCACTATGATGATCAGCACCATCGGCTGAATTGTTGCCGGGATCGGCGGATCAAAGGCCGTGCCGAACATTTCCCATTTGTAGAATTTGACAATAAAGACCTGTTTGTAACTGCCAAACACCAGGAAAAACGCAAATATGCACAGTGCCAGCACCGATACCACATCAAAAGTGCGCTGCAGCCATCTCGGGACGATGTCATAGAGCAGGAATATCCGGATATGGCTGCGCTGTTGCATGGCATAAAAACCGGCAGTCAGGAACACGAATCCCGCTATCCACAGCGTCAGTTCATTGGCCCATAGCGTTGGAGCCTCAATCACATAGCGCAGGAAGACTTCGTAGAGCATTACCAACGTCATTGAGAGGATCATCATCATTGTGACACGGCCGACGAAGAGCGCGATGCGGTCAACCGAGGTCCAATGCGGATATTCCATAGGAGCACAACGGACATTTCTGGCGCCGATGACAAACAGAATCGGCATCAGGATCAGCGCTGCCCAGTCGATTATGTCCGCTTGCCCACCGAACGGGCCAAACAGGCCGGGCGTGACATCCTTGCTCAGATGAAGCGCGGTCATCTGGTCGACGATACTTGGATTATCCGGTGGAATAAAATCCAGAATATATGCTGGCGTATGCCAGATCGCCCAGCCGGCGCAGACAAAAAATGCAAAGGGAATGACCCACTCCCAAAACCCGCCTGATTCGTCTTCCATCTGGCCCTCCCAAAACCTAGTGAATAGCGTATTGTTTTATGAAGTCCCGGTCGGGCTCAACCCCGAGACCAGGACCTTCGGGCGCTGTTATGCGGCCCTTGTTGTTCAGGATTTGCTGCTGAATGTTCAAAGGTTCGGTCAGCAGTTCGTCGCGAAATTTGTTGTCTGTGGTATCGAATTCCAGCATTGGCTCCCAAGGATGAAGCCCGCCGGGCAGCGGTGGCATTGCCGTCAGCAAATGCATGTTGGTCGCGACAGCTATCGCAGATCCCCAGACATGGTTGATTACCGGCGTGAAATGCGCGTGGCACAGGGCGAGAACCCTCAAATACTCCGAGATGCCGCCGAGTGCGCAAACTTCAGGCTGGGCGATATCGAGGCCGCGGCTTTCAAGCAGCGAACGCCATCCCCAGCGATTGAATTCCGCTTCACCGCCGGAAATGTTGACATCCAGGCCAGCGCGCAATTCGCGGTAGCCGTCATAGTCTTCAGGAGCGATCGGTTCTTCAAACCAATAGGCCCCCAGATCGCCAAGCGCCCGGCCGACATAAAAGGCGTCGCTGGTGGTGTAACAGTGGTTGGCATCAGCCATGAACGGAAAATCATCACCGACACCTTCGCGAACCGCTTCAGCAAGTTTGACGTCATCTTTAGGGCCGAGGCCGAGTTTCATCTTGGTCGCGGCAAAACCCATTCCCTTGATCGCAGCTGCTTCGTCGCGGAAGCGCGCAGTCAGGTCTTGAACAGGTTCCGGGCGCAGCATCATGCCGTAACCGTAAACGGATACGTCTTTTCGGTGGCTACCGCCGATCAGGTTGTGAAGGGGCTGCCCGGTTACTTTGCCGGCTATATCCCAGAGCGCGATGTCGACACCGGAAAGGCTTTGCAACGGCATGCCTTTTTGCCCGTGGTCGCGCGTCATGTTGTATACCTTGTGCCAGATCGGATCCCGGTCCAGCGGATTGTCTCCCAGCACCAGCGGCTGGATGACCTTTTCGACAATTGTCTTGTTGGCAAGTGCGATGTTGCCAGGTCCGAAGCATTCGCCCCAGCCGGTCACGCCTTCATCTGTTGACACTTCAACAAGGTGCGCACTTCGCTTGCCATAATATTGTTGAGAATATCCCAGCAGTTCAGGCATGTCGTATTGCAGGACATGGCTAGTGATTTTGGTGATTTTCATCGAACCGCCGAGTGAATTGAGATGCCAGCGGCAGGCTCCGAAGAACCTGCCGCCAGTTTTGTCCTTTGGGAGGGACCTTACTTCATAGCGCCAATGCTCTGCAGGAAGGCGATGTGGCTTTCCAGCAATGCTTTGGCTTCAGGCGTGGTCGCAAATTCAGTCCAGCCCTTCTGGACAGCTTCGCGGAATTTCGCCAGTTCTTCAGGAGACCATTCGTAAAGGTTTACGCCTTTTGCGCGCAGCTCAACTGCGTTCTGAGCGTTCTTCACTTCGTTGATGGTCGCATTGTGAAGAGCAAGGGAATCCATTGCCACTGTCATGATGCGCTTGTGGTTGTCAGGCATTGCTTCCCAGATATCCGTGCGGCATGCCAGGTGGTCGGCAGGCATGGAGTGGAATCCAGGGAAGTTTGTGTGCTTGGCAATGTCATAAAGACCCAGACCAATGTTGTTGGTCAGGTTTGCAGCATCTGCACCATCGATAATGCCGGTTTCCAGCGCGGTAAAGATTTCGTTGAAATCCATCACGATCGGAGACGCACCAAGGTTGGCGAACACTTTCGTGGCCAGGCCAGGAGGTGAACGGAATTTCCAGTCCTTGAAGTCTTCAACGCTGCGGATAGGACGTGTTGATGCAAGCGACTCAGGGCCCGGGATCCACCAACCAACAAACTGCATGTTGTGGTCATTGTAGAGGGCGTTAACAGCTTCGCGACCGCCGCCATGCAGCAACCAGGCCATCTGCTGATAAGGGTTGGAATAACCACCCATCAAGTCGCCGGTAAACTGGAACGCAGGGTTTTTACCGGTCTGGTAAGCGCCACCGGTCATGTCGCAATCGAGAATGCCGGTTGCAGCAGCATCAAACGTCTCAGCGGATTTCACCACCGAAGATGCGTAGAACATCTCGACTTCGATTTCACCATTGGACATGGTGGTGATGTCGTCGACGTACTTCTCAGCCAACTGACCGGACAGGGTCTCTTGGGAAAAGTGTGTCTGGATACGCAGTTTTGTGGATGCAGCTTCAGCAGAGCTGAGTACACCGGAACCGAGTGTGATAGCGACCGCAGCTGCGCCAGCCATCATTGAAGTCGTCAGTTTTTTGAGCATGCCGTTCCTCCCAGGTATTGCTCTTCTATCGTCCCGCCAGTCAAGCTGGGGGTATTCTGGCCAGTTTCCCGACCGCAATTCCATCAACCGCTAACTCCTCCAGCAGCGATGAAACTGTATCTGAGTTCGATCAACCTGCTCTTTTACGAGAGCCAATCGAGCTCAATTCCATGCAGGTCAACGCCTGCTAAACTATTGTTTTAAAGACAGCTCATGGCTGCCTTGCCGTCTTTACCGGATCCACCAATCGATACCTTGGAACGTATTGACCCAATTCGCAACGTTTCAATTCCTCTTCCCCGGGGGCAAATGGCAAATTAATCATGAAACCCTCCGAATTGAGTTCTTCAGAAGGTTCGCAGATTCCAGTTTGTTCCAGTCAAAAGCGACACCCGTGCCCGGGATGTCCGGGGCGACAGCCATGTGGTTTTCCACTTCCAGCGGCCGCATCGTGTATTGGTCGATCGGGAAAGAGTGGACTTCCAGCCAGCCTGAATTCGGCAAGCCTGAAAGCAAACTGACATGAAGTTCCTGCATGCCGTGACTGCAGACCGGGATGTTTTGTTTGTTCGCCAGTTCAGCGACTTGAAGAAAACCGGTAATTCCACCGCAATTGGATGCATCCGGCTGAATGAAACTCAGTTTTGAGTGATCAAACGCGTATTCAAACTCGTGAATAGTATGAAGGTTTTCACCCATTGCCAGCGGTATTCCCGTAGTGTCGACAATCTGTCCGTATCCGGCGTAATTGTCAGGGATCGTTGGTTCTTCGAACCATAGAAGGTCGAATTGTTTGAACGCATTGGCCGCTTCAATCGCTTGCGGGACGCTCATCGAATAATTGGCATCAACCATGAATGCGATATTGGGTCCGATAAGGTCCCGAACGGCTGATATTCTTTCAAGGTCGGCAGCGAGTGTCGGCTGACCAATCTTGATTTTGACGCCGTTGAAGCCACTATCCAGATAACCCTGAATGCTCTTCAGCAATTTTGGCAGCGGAAACCCAAGATCAATACCGCCGCAATAGGCACGGCAAGTGTGACCGGTTCCACCTGCCATCTGCCTCAGGGATTTGTCTTGCTGCTTACCTCTTAAATCCCACAACGCAATGTCTACAGCAGAGATTGCAAACGAGGCAATTCCGCCGCGCGCCACATAATGGACATGCCACTGCATGGCCTCATACAGCGCTTCGACATCAGTGGCATCGCGGCCTTTCAGAAACGGGGCAAGGTCATGTTCGACCATTGCGGCAATCGCGAATCCGCCCTTGCCGCCGGTGTACGTATAGCCGGTGCCTTCGCTGCCATCTGCCAGGGTGATCGTGACGGTCACCAGTTCGAAATGCGTATGGTCGCCATGTTTCGCATCGACCAGGATTTCGGCCAACGGAATATGGAAGACACGTACCTCAGTGGCGACGATTGCAGTCATAAATCTCGAATTCTCAGATCTTGTTGTTTTGGTATAACCAAACTCCGGTATCCGAATTTATTATCACTGCTGTGTCAAGCTTAAATCGGTTTAGCATGCTGTCAGGACCGCCATTTTAGACCTTTAGGAGAATAGCATTCCTGTTTTGGTACAACCAAAGGAGGGCTGAAATCCCGCTGTGAATTGTGAGTTTGTGTTGCTCAAGCACAAGGTTTCTTACCGTGAGTGGCCGATTTTTTGGATCGACCCGTTTTAAGAGGTTGCCTCTTATTTGAGCGTAAAATATCGAGCCGAATCTGTTTAACGAGCGAATGCAGCACGATAATCCGACCTTGCCAAACGCAATTTCTTCAGATTTCAATTGGTCAGGGTAAGTGGAGTGTCTACTGGACCAGCCCGGCGCAATTGCGTTGAAACCTCCGCGGAGCTGATGCCCCAAGCGCGGGAGCATTGAGTTTACGTTCAATCCGGAATTTCCGGAATTAGGGAGGACTGCAACATGCACACATGTGGTGTTATCGGTTTGGGCGATATGGGCTCTGGCCTCGCCAAAAACCTTATGAAAAACGGCTTCAAAACCTACGGCCTGGATCTTGATCCAGTGCGGTTGAATGCGTTCGAGCAAATGGGAGGCGTTCCTGCCTCCGGTATTGCCGATATCGCTCGACAGGCGGACGCTGTCTTCGTGATGGTGATGAACGGTGATCAGGCGAAGTCGGTCATTCTGGGGCCGGATGGATTGATCGAAAATATGGCTGAGGGCTCGGCTGTTATTCTGTCAGCGACCATCAAACCCAGAGAAGCCCGGGAAATTGGCAATCTGGTCGCCGGGTCTGGCGTCTATCTGATAGATTCGCCGGTTTCAGGCGGATTTCCCGGGGCGCAAAACGGTACTTTGACCATGATGGCTGCAGCTCCTGAGGCGGTTCTGGACAGTTTTGCACCTGTCATGGAAGCCATCTCAGCCGACATTCACCGGGTTGGCACCAAACCGGGCGACGGGCAAACCGTCAAAGCCTGTCTTCAGTCTTTGATTGGGGCACAATTCTCGGCAACGTTTGAAGCGGCAGCTCTTGCGGCAAAGGCTGGTGTTTCCGGTCAGGTTCTGCTGGATGTGTTCTCGACATCATCCGCCGGTTGCGGCGTTGTGAACAACGCGCTTGAAAAAATCATCGACCGGCAGTTCGAAGGCACAGGCAGTCACATCAACACGATGCACAAGGATCTGACCATCTCCATGAACCTTGGAGAAGAGCTTGGTGTCCCGCTGCATACAGCTTCTTCTGCGATGCAGATATTCCATGCTGGCAAGACCAAATACCCCAATGGTGACAATTGGGTCTGTACGAGGGTGATTGAAGAGATTGTCGGCGCGGAACTTCACCGGAAAGGCTCCAAGCCATGAAACTCGGTGTCATTTGTGACGGGATCAGCCGTGATCTGAAACACTCCGTCGATGTGATGGATGAATTTGGCCTCGATTACGCTGAGCTTCAGTTTGTCGGAGATACGGAAGTCGGCGATCATTCAAAAAATGAGATTGCCGAGATAGATGCTTTGCTGCGTGGTCGCGGCAAACCGGTGTCCTGTCTGTCGCGTCATGTCTTTGCAGGCATGACGACGGCAAACCGTCCCGGCGATGAGCTTCACACAAAACACATGGACGCTTTGAAACGGGTCATGGAGATGGCACATGTCGTCGGCTCTCCGTTGGTTCGGATCATGACCCAGAAAAAGGAGCAAATTCTCTGGGGGCATAATGGTGCCGAAAAGTGGAATGTGGCTCATGGGGCCTGGGACACGATGCCGCCAATGATCGCACCTGCGGTCGAACTGGCGAAACGCGAAGGTCTCACGCTTGTTGTTGAAACCGGCAATGGCACCATGGTCAACTCCAACTACACCGCCCGCAAACTCATTGATGACCTGGATGCAAAGGACACTTTGAAAGTGCTCTGGGACCCGGGCAACAATTGCTGGTGTCATGAACTGGCTTATCCGGATGGTTATGATGAACTGCGCGGGGGTTATCTCGGGCACATCCACATCAAGGACGTGAAAGTCGATACACCAAGGGCAACGCTTGAAGTCCGGAAAATGGGCGAGGGGCAATTGGCGCCGCTCTTTGACCCAATCGCAAAGGCCTTGCGCAGCGATGGTTATGACGGTGTCATTTCATTCGAGAGCGTCTATCATCCGGGTAACGGTGATTTCGAAGATGGTTTCCGGCAATGTATTGGCCGCTTCAAGGAGCTTTTCGGTTAAGCTGAGCCAACATCTTAGTTGCTGAAAATCGAAATCATCTCATCCGATATCTCAATTTACATTCCCAAATCAATTAGTGAGAATGCAAATGAGAGGAAGACAGGTCTCATCTTCGGCATTGGAAAGCTCACAATATCGGCTAAGCTCGTTATCAGCGTCAGTGGCCGGTGCCCGTGGCGATCCATGCCGGTTATATCGCCTTGAGACAGTCAGATCAGATTTTCTAAGCGCCTAAAAAACATGAAGAATCTTGGAGGAGGAAACATGACAATTTTAAAAGCTGTATTGGGTGCAGCGGTAATGGCTTTCGGGGCCTCGACTGCTGAAGCTGCAGATTACGAGTTCAAGCTTCATCATTTTCTAGGCGAAAAGGCACCTGCGCACAGCAAGATGCTGGCACCCTGGGCGAAGCAGGTTGAAGAGAATTCCGGCGGTAAAGTCTCCATCGAGATTTATCCGGCCATGACACTCGGCGGGCGTCCGCCGGAACTGATCAATCAGGTGCGCGATGGGGTCGTTGACCTTGTCTGGACCGTAAACGGTTACACACCAGGCCTGTTCCCGCGCTCTGAAGTGTTCGAACTTCCAGGTGTTCATACCAATGACACTGCAGCCACAAATCTCGCCTTGATGGACCTCTTCGAAAGCGATCTCAAGGAAGAGTACAAGGGCGTTGAAGTCATGTTCCTGCATGTGCATGCAGGACAGGGGATTCATATGCGCGAATCCGAAGTGCGCTCGCCTGCCGATCTTGCTGGCAAAAAGATGCGCATTCCGACAAGAACCGGCGCATGGGTGATCGAAGCGCTTGGTGCCTCACCTGCGGCGATGCCGGTTCCCGAATTGCCGCCTGCACTGCAGAAAGGTGTGATCGACGGGGCTTTGATTCCCTGGGAAATCATTCCACCGCTGAAGATCCAGGAACAGACAAAATACCAGATTGAAGGTGCCGACAAGGAACGCTTTGGGACAACTGTCTTCCAGGTTTCCATGAACAAAGATCGTTGGGATGGACTGCCTGAAGATGTTCAAAAAGCCTTTCGCGATGCCTCCGGTAAAGACTGGCGCAAGCAGGTTGGCGACGTGTGGGCAGGAGCCGATGACTTCGGTATTGGCCTGGCGGTCAAAGCCGGAAACACACACATCACTCTGACTCCGGAAGAGACCGCGGTTTTCAACAAGGCGTTGGAACCTGTTGTTGGACGCTGGGTTGAGGAAGTTGCCGGTAAAGGCATCGATGGCAATGCGCTTGTTGAAAAAGCCCGGGCGTCAATCGCAAAGAACGCTTCCAACTGATGTTGCAGACTGAACAAGGCGGCAATTCCGGATTTTTCGGAATTGCCAACCGTTTGATTACTTACTGGGCGCTGCTAGGTGGTGGCGTCCTGCTTCTGGTGGTTGCTGTCAATATGGCATCGATCATCGGGTCCGTGTTTGGCAAACCATTTCCGGGCGATTTTGAGCTGACCGAAATGGGTGTTGCTGTCGCGGTGTTTGCGTTCCTGCCCTATTGCCAGCTGATCGGAGCAAATGTCTCAGCTGACATATTCACGGCAAACGCCTCGAAACGTTCCATCGCCTTTCTGACTTTGCTGGGATCGTTGGTGGCGCTCGGCTTTGCCGGACTTCTGATCTGGCGCATGTATCTGGGGCTTCTGGACCAGAAGGAATACGACTACACAACGACGATCCTTCAGATCCCCCACTGGATGGCGTTTGTACCGATCCTGATTTCTCTGGCATTGCTTGCCCTTGCTGCTTTTGTCACTCTGGCACGTGACTTGGCTGCGCTGTCAAAAGGATAGATTTTTATGACAGACGCAGTGGTTCTGGGTCTTGGCGGACTTGTTGTCCTGGTCGTTTTGATAGGGATCCGCATTCCGATTGCCTACGCCATGATTCTGGTTGGTGGTGTCGGTACGATGATGCTGAACGGACCAGCTCTGGTATTCAGCCAGTTGAAGACGTTGGCGTATGGCCAATTCTCCATCTATGACCTGTCTGTCGTGCCAATGTTTGTCTTGATGGGGGCAATTGCTTCCAAGACGGGCCTCAGTCAGGCTCTGTTTCGGGGTGCCAATGCCTGGCTTGGGTGGCTCCGCGGTGGTACGGCCATGGCGGCGATTGCCGGATGTGCCGGGTTCGGCGCTGTTTGTGGATCGTCTCTGGCAACGGCCTCAACGATGGGCAAGGTCGCTTTGCCGGAACTTCGGCGTTACAATTATTCCGGAGCGCTTGCGACTGGAACACTCGCTGCAGGCGGCGTCCTTGGCATTCTCATTCCGCCATCCGTTGTCCTGATCATTTACGCGATCATTGTTGAAGCCAATATTGTCACGATGTTCATGGCGGCCTTCCTGCCGGGTATGCTTGCGGTCGTCCTGTTTCTTCTGACCATCGCGGTCTACGTTGCCATTTGGCCAGACTCCGGTCCCAAAGGTGGGACTGCAAGCCGAACTGAATTTATCGAAGCCACGGTTGGCATGATCCCGGTTCTGATCATTTTTGGCTTGGTAATCGGTGGTATTTATCTGGGGTTCTTCAACCCGACACCAGCAGCGGCTGTCGGGGTCTTTCTGGTGCTGCTGTTCGGCATCCTTCAGCGCAATCTGACCCGGCTGGATTTCGTTGCAGCCTTGAAGGAAACGGCGTCCACATCGGGTATGATTTATCTGATCATTCTGGGTGCTGAACTTCTCAAGATCTTCATGTCTCGTGTTGGATTGCCACAGGAAACAGCTGCCTGGATTTCAGGGTCTGGCCTGGAGCCAATGACGGTTCTGATCCTGTTACTAGTCGCACTCATCCTGCTCGGTTGCCTGATGGACAGTCTTTCGATGATCCTTTTGGTGATCCCGTTCTTCTGGCCGGTTTTGGTCGACATGAACGGCGGTATCTATCAGGACGCGGACGGCGCCGGATTTGGCATGAGCACCGAAGATCTGAAGATCTGGTTTGGAATTCTGGCGCTTATTGTTGTAGAGCTTGGCTTGATCACACCGCCGGTCGGTATGAATGTCTTCGTGATTTCATCGCTCGCCCGCGACACGCCAATGATCGAGACCTTTAAAGGTGTCATGCCGTTCTTCGGCGCAGAGATTTTCAGAGTGGTGCTGCTGGTCAGCTTCCCGGCTTTGACACTTTGGCTGCCGCGCCTGCTGAGTTAGCGGGATCCGACAGGTTTCATACGTTTGGCAAAGATCCGGGCGGACATTTCCTTCGCAGGACCGATGAGGGTCTTCGGGTCAAGCGCAGATGACCAGTCGATGTCTACCGGGCTTATGGCAGCCAAAACAATTGCAAAAGGGTCGTCGCTGATCGCAGCCTTGGCGACCAGATCTTTCGCCTGTGCTCGCGAAACTCCGTTTTTTGCCAATACAAAACTGGCCGTTTCGGCCATGATTTCCGGATTATTTTTGAAAGTCGCGTTTATCTGCTCAGGATTTGGCGTGATTGTATTTGCCAATGTCTGCGCTTGCCGCAAGGCTGCACCAGTTGCGATGATCATCTGCGGCAGGAACGCCCACTCCAGCGGCCATTTGGCGCCGTCGCGTTCTTCCTGCGGATGCGCTGCAGTTGCCACAGCGCTATTTGCTGTAAGAGCTATCTGATGAAGTGTCAGAATTGCCTCTGCCTGAACCGGATTGGCTTTCTGCGGCATGGTCGAAGACCCGCCACCGGACCCTGACGACACTTCTGCAATGTCAGACCGGCCAAGCAGAATGAGGTCTCCTGCCATCTTGGCCAGACCTGCTGAGATTTGTTGAAGCCATGCGCCAAGTACCAGAAAGCTTGATCTGTTGGAATGCCAGGACGGGCTGTCGTTGAGGCCAAGTTCCCTTGCCAGTGCTGCTGAAATAGCTGAGCCATCCGGGGCAATCGCACTGTTGATCCCGGATGCGCCACCGAACTGAACTTTCAGGACATTGTTGCGAAGCTGTGAAAGCTCTGCCTCGGCATCAATCAGAGGATGGGCCCACTGGGCAATCCGGTAGCCAAGTGTGATCGGTGTTGAAATCTGGCTCCGTGTTCGGCCCGCCAAAAGTTGATCAGCATTCTGATCGCATTGCGATTTCAGAGTGTCGATGAGTTTGGCAATGCGTAGCTCAAGAACAGCGAGACAGACCTTGACCTGCAGGACGGTCGCCGTGTCCATCACGTCCTGACTGGTCGCGCCCCAATGCACCCAGGAACCAGCCTCCTCGCCAATACGCTTACGCAGTTCAGCAACGAGTGCGGGCACGGGGACACCGGCGGATGTCGTGCCGCTGGCAAGGGTCTCCGGCGCAATATTTAACGTATCTAGAGCCGCTTCGATCTGATCGGCAGAGCCCTTCGGAATGATGCCCAAGTCGCCCTGGACTTTCGCCAGAGATCGTTCGAATCGGATCATCTGCTCGATATCGGCCGCATCGTCGAGTAGCCGAACCAGCTCTTCGTCTGAGTAGAGACCGGAAAAGACAGGGCTGTTGAACAAGGAAACTGGCATGGTTCTCAATATCTTGGATAACTGGACGGTATTGGGAACCATTCAGGGATCGTCGTCAAGTCGCTGCTGGTGGCAGCTCCAGGATCTGGCGGGCCTGTTGACAGCTGGCAACCGGTCTTTCGTATTTTTCGCAAAGATCGGTGGCACGTTTGACCAGTGCTGCATTCGAAGGTGCCAGATTATCCTTGTCCAGGCGGATGTTGTCTTCCAGCCCCGTGCGGGTGTGACCACCTGCAGCGATGCACCATTCATTGACCGTTACCTGATGCTGGCCGACACCGGCAGCACACCACTGCGCATCGGGGACAAGGCGTTCAACTGTCTTGATGTAATAATCAAATACATCGCGGTCGACCGGCATGGCGTTTTTTACACCCATGACGAACTGCACATAGAGCTTGCCCGGAATGCGGCCATCCTTGTTCATCATAGCGGCCTGATGGATATGGCTGAGGTCAAATGCCTCGATCTCGGGTTTGACGTTGTATGTCCGCATTTCGCTGGAAAGCCAGCTGACCAGATCCGGCGGGTTTTCATAAACGCGGGTCGGAAAATTGTTCGACCCGACAGACAGGGACGCCATATCCGGGCGAAGCGGAAGCATACCGCCACGCTCCTTGCCAGCGCCTGACCGGCCACCCGTCGAGAACTGGATAATTACGCCCGGGCAGTGCTTTTCCAAACCTTCCTTGAGGCGGGCGAATTTATCCGGATCGGAAGACGGTGTTTCGTCGTCATTGCGCACATGGGCGTGGACAATTGAAGCCCCGGCTTCAAAAGCTTCATGTGAGCTCTCAACCTGTTCCGCAATGGATATCGGCACAGCCGGATTGTTCTCTTTTCGCGGCACCGACCCGGTGATGGCGACGCAAATGATACAAGGTTTTGTCATGTAAGGCTCATATGTCGAAGAAGACTGTTTCGTCTTCACCTTGTAGCTTGATGTCAAACCGATAAACAGTCTTGCCGTCTTTTTCGGAGCCCACTGCCAGAAGCGTCTGTCGACGCTTTTCCCATTCGATCAGGTTCAACACAGGGTCGGTAGAATTGGCTTCTGTTTCATCAGCGAAATAGAGACGGGTCTGCAGGCCGACATTGATGCCACGGGCAACGAGCCACAAATTGATGTGCGGCGCCATAATCTTGCCGCTCAGGTCCTTGACCGGTCCAGGCTTGATCGTCTCGAATGCCCATTCGCCGGTGTCAAAATCTGTAATCACCCGGCCCCAACCCTTGAAGCCGTCTTCAACGCCTCCTGGATGTTCCGGGTGCGCGTAAATCCCGTTGGCATTTGCCTGCCAGGTTTCCAGCAACACATCCTTGATGGGTGAGCCGATACCATCGATAACGGTGCCTTCAATGCGAATGCGTTCACCGGCTGCATTCGGACCTGCGATATCCCAGCCAAGTTCCTGGTTATAGATGTCAAACCCGGCAGCGCCCGGCGCCAAGCCGATGTGAACGTAAGGACCTGCTGTTTGAGAGGGGGTTTCTTTCAGATAAACAAGTTGCTGGCGCATGATCAATTGCCCTCCAGACGGTTTTCAAACAACGTGGACCGGCGCCCGCGCAAGACGATGTCGAACCTGTAGGCGATGCTGTCTAGTGGAACTGTAGCATTCAGGTCCAGTTGCGCAATCAGTTGCTCAACCGCTTGCGGGTCGGGGATCGTGCTGACAATCGGGCACTTTGGTATCAGCGGATCGCCTTCGAAATAACACTGAGTGATCAGACGTTGCGCAAAAGCTGTTCCAAAAATCGACAGATGGATATGCGCCGGACGCCAGCTATTTACCCAGTTGCGCCAAGGATAGGCTCCCGGTTTGACCGTCCGGAAGGAATAATTGCCGTTTTCGTCGGTTATCGTCCGACCACAGCCACCGAAATTCGGATCAATCGGCGCGAGATACATATCTTTCTTGTGCCGATAACGTCCGCCCGCATTGGCTTGCCAGAGTTCAACGAGCGTATTCGGGACAGGCCTGGCATTTTCATCCAGCACGCGGCCATGCAGGATGATGCGCTCGCCAATCGGGCTCTCACCGGCTTTTGCGTAGTTGGCGAGAAGATCATTGTCTAACGGGTCGACGTCGTTTTGTCCGAAGACCGGGCCGGTGATTTCGCTGACCGTGGTTTCCAGGCTGATAAGCGAATACTGGGGCGACCGCGACACGCTTGTCTTGTAGTTCGGGGTAAGCGCTGGTGGCTGGTGCTGTCGGTCGCGTTGATAAAATGGCCCTGGTTTCATGATCTACTTCCTACGGCTGAGCAAAACAGATCAGCTCGCTGCGGTCTCCTGTTCCATTTCAGCATATGTTTCCTTGGCAATCTTAAGCGCCTGATTGGCCCGAGGTACACCTGCATAAATAGCTACGTGTTGAAAAGCCTCCAGAACATCCTGTTTGCTAGCGCCCGTGCGCTCTGTTGCCCGGATATGCATGGCAATTTCCTCGAAATTTCCGAGGGCTGCGAGCAACGCCAACGTCAACATGGAGCGCTCCCGGGGAGCGATGCCCTCTGATGCCCAGACGGTTCCCCAGGCGCTTTCCGTAATAAGCGTTTGAAAAGGCTCATCAAAGGGTGTTTTGGCAGATTCAGCACGATTTACGTGGTCGTCTCCGAGGACGTTTCGGCGGACATCCATGCCATGTTCGAATTTATCCGGCATTGGCATCCTCCTGTAAAAACGCAATGAGATGGCCTGCAAATTCGTCCGGTTGCTCGACGCAGGGCAAATGGCCTGCGTCCTCTATTTCCACAAAATGGCTGCCGGGGACGAGGTCGGTTGTCGCCTTGACCAGCGCCGGAGGACTTGCGCCATCGAAGGATCCTCCGATTCCGAGAGCAGGCACTCTCAACTCGGATGTGGTGGCGGTAAGATCAGCCGCTGCAATCGCTTCACAACAACCGATATACCCTTCAGCAGGTGTCCGGCTCAGCATGTTGCGCCAGGCGATCAGGTCCGGGTTTTTCATGAATTTGGGCGAGAACCATCGCTCTAATACCGCATCGGCAATGAATTCCAATCCATTGGTTCTAACCTTGGCAATGCGGTCGGCCCACATTGTGGCTTCACCCATTTTTGCCGCGGAACAAGCCAGAACAAGCCTGGAAACGAGACCCGGATTTCGACTGGCGAGCAGTTGACCAATCATGCCGCCAACCGACAGCCCTACAAAGGCGCATTTAGGAACACCAATGTGGTGCAGCAGATCTTCGGTATCTCCGGCCAGGTCAGCCATGGAGTACCTTTGCTGCTGACTGGAGGACAGGCCATGGCCGCGCTTGTCAAAGCGAATGTAACGAAATCCCGTTTTTGGAAGTCTTTCGATAACCTGATCCCAAAGCCTCAGGTCCGTTCCAAGCGAGTTTGCAAAGACGACCGGGTAGCCCTTCACGTCGCCATCTTCGCGCCAATGAATATCTGCATTTTTAAGCCGTGCGATTTGCATCAGTAAGGAAGTCCCACATAATTCTCGGCGAACCACTTTTGCGCATTTTGATTGTGGTGCAGAGATTCAATTTCCGCACGTTGCATCTTGAGATCGAAGTCAGTCTGGTCCGGAAACCGATGCAACATGTTGGTCGTCGCCCAGCTGAAACGCTCGGCTTTCCAGATCCGGGCCAAAGCTTTTTCAGAGTACTGATCAAGTCCGTGACTGTCATTGTCCTGATAATGCCGGGTCAAAGCCTCATAAAGATAGTGAACATCGGAAGCGGCCGTGTTCAAGCCCTTTGCGCCAGTTGGTGGAACGATATGGGCAGCGTCACCACACAGGAACAGCTTGCCCCAGCGCATGGGTTCGCTGACGAACGACCTGAGCGGCGCGATGGATTTTTCAATTGAAGTTCCGATTTCCAGTCTGTCGGCAATGGATTCGGGAAGTCGGCGTCTCAGTTCATCCCAAAACGCGTCATCGCTCCACGCCTCGACTGTGTCGGTCAACGTGCATTGCACGTAATAACGGGACAGGTTTTCATTGCGCATGGAGCAAAGCGCAAAACCGCGATCAGAATTTGCGTAAATCAGTTCATCATGGACAGGCGGTGTTTCAGACAGGATGCCGAGCCAACCAAAGGGAAAGATTTTTTCAAAGTCCTTGCGGACCGTTTCAGGAATAGTTTTTCGGCTGACACCATGAAAGCCGTCACAGCCGGCGACAAAGTCGCAGTCAATGCGCTGTTCCAATCCGCCGACAGTGAATGTCACATAGGGTGCATCTGTATCCGCGCCGCGAATCTCGACGTTATCCGTCTCGAAGATCGTCTTCGCGCCGATGGCTGCCCGTGCATCATAGAGGTCGCGGGTGACTTCGGTCTGGCCGTATACGATGACGCTCTTGCCGATCAGCTTTTGAAAGTCGATGGAGAACATTTCGTTCTCATAAGAGATGCTGGTTCCGTGATGGACAAAACATTCTTTATCCAGGCGGTCGGCCACGCCAGCTTCGCGCATTAGATCAACAAAACCGGTCTCCAGAATGCCTGCACGAATGCGCGATAGAACATAGTCCTGTGTCTTGCGCTCCAGGATGACGGTTTCGATACCGTTGCGATGCAGAAGCTGTCCCAGAAGCAATCCGGACGGACCGCCACCGACAATGACAACTTGTGTTCGCATGCGAGACTCCTCTTGTTCTCATCATATTGAATGTCCAATATGGAGAAGTAAAATGAGATAATGAGTATTTTTGTTTCCGAAACGGATAAGTAATGATCGATCGGCGGATCAAATTCCGACACATCCAGTGTTTTGTGGAGATTGCGCAAGAGCATAGTCTGAAGCTGGCAGCTGATAAATTGAACCTGACGCAGCCGGCCATTTCCAAGACGCTGAAGGAGCTGGAAGAGATCATCGGCGCGTGTTTGATGACCCGCAATCGAGCCGGAATCACGCTCACAAAACAGGGCAAGGTCTTCCTGCATTTTGCGCAGATTTCGCTGGCAAGTCTTCAGCAGGGACTGGATGGTGTTGAAAAGGAAGGCGAGCATGCGCGGGCAACATTGAAAGTTGGTGCATTGCCAAGTGTCGCCGCCAGTTTCATGCCGCCTGTTGCTCGGGAATTCGCCGATCTGGCTCCGAAGGTCATGCTGCAGATCATGGATGGACCGCATGGCTATCTCATTGAGCGCCTTCGGCTCGGGGAAATTGATCTGGTGATCGGACGTCTTGGTCGCCCGATGACGATGGAGGGCGTGTCCTTCACGCAGCTTTATTCCGAGCGTGTGGATTTTGTCGTCAGAGCGGGGCACCCGCTTTTGGATACTCCGGACATTAAAAAAATTGTCGGTTGGCCGGTGATTTATCCACCGGAAGGAGCTGCTATCAGGCCGCTAGTCGAGCGTTATCTGATCGCAAATGGCGTTGGCGAGATTCCAAACAAGATCGAGACTGTTTCCGGGGCATTCGGGCGTGTCTATACGCGTCAATCGGATGCCGTCTGGATCATTTCTTCAGGTGTGGTGATGAATGAAACGCTGGATGGTAACCTGATCCGGTTGCCATTCGACAGCGACATTACCAAGGGCCCCGTTGGTCTGATGACCCGGCCCGATGCACAACCAAGCCCGGCTGAACACGTGTTCCGATTGGCGGTGCAGACCGTGATCACTGATTTGAAATTGACGTCTTAGGAGAAGCTGATGGACAAAAATGAACCGAAGTCCGCAAGCGGCGAAGCTTCACCTGCAAAAGTGCCTGCAACAATGACTGCAGGTGGTGCGTTGCTTGCTCGGTTGAAGGCGCTTGATGTCGACTACATATTTGCCAATTCCGGGACCGATTTCCCGCCAATCATTGAAGGTTTGGCTGAAGCGGAGGCCAGTGGGATCGAATTGCCACAAGCTTTCGTCATACCGCACGAAGCGGCAGCCATGGGCATGGCGCATGGATATCATCTGGCGACCGGCAAAACAGCTGCAGTGATGGCACATACAAATGTCGGACTCGCCAATTGTGCCATTGGGGCGATCAATGCGGCGACAGAACATGTCCCGATGTTGCTGTTTTCCGGGCGAACACCGACGACCGAAAAGGGCCGTTTTGGATCCCGGACCGTACCGATCGGTTGGGGCCAGGAAATGCGAGACCAGACCGGTTTGGTCAGAGAAGCCTGCAAATGGGATTATGAGCTGCGCTTTCCGGAACAAACACTAGAAACGGTGGACCGGGCCAAGGCGATTGCGGAAACAACACCGCGTGGCCCCGTCTATGTCAGTTTGCCAAGGGAGGTTCTATGTGAGCCTTGCCCAGTTGACGATCTTTCAAAACCAGCTTTGATGACACCTGCTGCGCCCGGTCTTGATGACGCATCAATTGCCATCGCTGCCACGTGGATTTCAGAAGCGAAAAATCCGGTGATCTTTGCTCAACGAGGAGCGGGTGGGACAGAAGGTTTTGCTGCACTTGCAGATATGGCTAAGAGCTGGGGCATCCCGGTTTGCCAGTATTGGGCTGTACGTCTTGCCATGGATCAGGAACATTCGATGGCAAGCGCATCAGATCCGGCCGCTCTTCTGGAAGAAGCCGATGTTGTGTTTGTCATCGACAGTCTGGCACCTTGGGCACCTGACAGTCACGGACCAAAACCTGGCTGCAAAGTTGTTCATTTGGGGCAAGACCCGCTGTTCAGCCGCATACCGGTTCGCAACTTCCAATGCGATCTGGCAATCGCATCGGATGTTGAACCGGGACTGCTAGCTTTGAAAAAACAGCTGGATCAACACACTCGTCATCCGGACAGCACCACGCGGCGAGAGCGGTGGACATTGCGAAACGCTGCATCGCGCCGCCAAACTCTCAACTCTGCGGAAGCTGGCGCCAACAATCCGATGACCAAGGAATGGGTTAGCCTATGCCTTTCAAAAGCTCTGGAAGATCGCAACGCATCGATCCTGTCTGAGCTTGGTTGCCCGCTCGCGCCGATGTCGCTGAACCATCCGGCTGCTTGGTATCAGGAACCTCATTCAGGCGGTCTTGGCTGGTCTTTCCCGGCAGCCCTTGGAATGAAAATAGGTGCCCCCAACCGAACAATTGTCGCGACGATGGGGGACGGGTCATACATGTTCTCCAATCCGGTTGCCTGCCACCAGATTGCCGAAGCCCTGCAGTTACCAATCCTGGTTATGATTCTGAATAATGCCGAATGGGGAGCTGTCCGCCAGTCTGTCTCAGGACTTTATCCGGATGGCTACGCCGCACGTAGTAATCGGATGCCGTTGACCCAGCTGTCGCCCGTTCCGGATTTCACGAAAGTAGCTGCGGCAAGCCGGGCGTATTCTCAAAGGGTGGACAACGGCAATGAGTTAACACCTGCGATAATTGCTGCGCTCGATCATATGGAATCGGGGCAAACACTCGCACTTCTTGACGTTCACGTCAGGAGTTGAATATGGGTATTATTACTAGAAGTATATTCTTCTAATTACCTAGGGTTTCTAAATCTAGATAGTTTTTAGCTAGTTGTTTGACTATTCGATCAAATGTACCGTTTGGTAACAATATATATACGATTGTATTTATTATCTTATTGTAAGTTATATCATCGTTAGCCTTCCCAGAGGGGGAGAGGGCAGAGGACGTGTAAATTGTTGCACAAAATGATACGCGTATTGGTGGCCGAAGAGAATGCCACAGCGCGTGATGTGGTCAAGAGCGGCATCGCTGTCCTTCGGGAAAAGCGTTACATTGAGATCGATGCGGTGAGCAACGGCTATGAAGCTTTGCAGGCATTGAAAATGAAGGCATACGATATTGCTTTCATTGATCTTGGTTTGTCCGGCCATAACGGCCAGCAGGTGTTTGCCGCTATAAAAGACACCAAGTCGTTCAATTGTCTTACCGTTGCCATGTCCAACAGTATGGATACGGATGATGGTGCGGTGTTAAAGCAAACTGGTGCGTACCATTATTTAAAAAAACCGTTCCGCCACGATGATGTGACCGACATCGTCGCTACATCCTTCGTGATGACCTCTCCCTGTCCTATACTGATCGTTGATGATTCCGCGACCATGCGGAAAATTACGCGCAGTATTCTGGAAAACAGCCGCTTTGAATTTGAGATAGCTGAGGCTGACTGTGCGAAGGCAGCATTGCGAATGCTGGCTGGTGGTAAATTCAAAATCGTGCTGACTGATTTTCATATGCCGGGGGGGGACGGACTGGAGCTCGCAGGAGCGATACGCGATATGTCCAGCAGGATCGGCGTTTATATGATGTCAACAAACGATACCTCCTATCTTGAGCGCTCTGCCGCCTTTATCGGCATAGCCGGCTTTTTGAAAAAGCCGTTTACCTCAGAAGATATTGATGCCGTGATGCATGAACATCTGGAGCTGAGCAGGCCGGAATTTGGCAAGAATCTGAAAATGTTCAGCTTCGAATCCCAAGAGAAAAGAGTATCCTGATCTTTTTGATCTGCTGTTCTCTCTTGGATTTGCGCAATTAGACGCAAATTTTGCGGGTAATATTTGCCCCTCGGTGAGAAACATTTTGGATAGTTTGTGGCTGGTCTTGATTTAAACCCGCCGTGTTGATTCAATGCACAGAATCACTAGTTCCGCGAGTATGTAACGATTCCGCTTTTCAGTGCCATGGAGCACGATGTGGGCAAAACGGCCAAGCTTGAATACATTCGTAGGATCCTACCACTCGGGCTTGCTGTGCTCGGCCTAGTTGGTTGGGCCTATTTCATGACCTTTTTGAGCAGCCTGCTGTGCCTGATCTCCGCTGCCGGGATTTATGCCGCTCTGCCGCATCCAAGGCCGCCAGCTGGTGCAATTCTGCCGGTCTCCAGGCCGTCAATAGCTGTCCTGGATGGAATAGGGTTTGTGCTGGGAATTGGGCTCTTCCCGATTGCGATTATCGGAATGAGTTCGACCGGCGGATTGGCTGCATTTGCATCGCTGTTGTGTTTGATACCGGCCAGCGTCTCGATACTGTTATTCTCGGTGTCAGTTCGCCAGGAAACATCCTGGGTTCGCTTCTTTGGCAACGGATTTGAATTCACGCAATTTGGTATGCGGGTTCGGGTGCCTTATTCAGACCTTGAAAAGGTCAGTGTGCGGGTTTGGCAAGCATCGGGTCCGGTCGCATGGTTTCAATCAACAATCGGATCTATAGGCCGAAAAACAGCCATTCTCCTGAATGGAGCGGAGACCACAAAGACGATGGTTTTCCGCCGCAAAGATGGTGCAAACTTCACGATCTCATCAGAACTCATCCCGGACCTGCAGCGTGTATTTATCGGAATGGACCGGGCTGAACTGGAATTGCCCGAAGGTGTCAGTGATTGGCAGCGGATGAAAACCCGGAAGCGCCGTGAACGCATGTATGGCGGGGCGGAAGTCGATGATCCGAACTCCGAACAGTTGGATGTTGCCCGCATAGCCGCCTTGATCGAACACGCAAGGCGCGGTGCTAGCTAGTCACCCAGTTTGGTTTGCGTTTGTCGAAAAACGCTGAAATGCCTTCTTGGGTTTCTGGTGTTTCCCAGGTGTCCGCCAGTCGCCGAATTGTCTCGTCGATGATATCATCCGTTATTGTCGGGCCTAATGACCTCGCAAGAGCCTTGGACGCGGCGACAGCTGCAGGGGCTGCTCCGAGATAGGGTTTGATTTCCTTCTCGACGGCCTCGTCAAGATCTTCTGCTGATACCACCCTGGCAACCAGATTCAGGTCCTTTGCTTCAGTGGCAGAGAATATTCGGGCAGACATGAAGACCTGCCGTGCTTTGCCTTCGCCCATGCGGGCCAGAACGTAAGGGCTGATGGTTGCGGGTATCAGGCCAAGCCGAACCTCAGTGAGACCGAATTTGGCACTGTCGACCGCAACGACCGTGTCGCAAACACTCATCATGCCGATACCGCCCCCAAAGGCCTGCCCCTGTACCCGGCCGATTACCGGTTTGGGCAGCTCGTTGAGTGCTTTCAGCATCACTGCAAGCTTGCGAGCCTCTGACATGCGGGTTTGACGGTCTGCATGAAACTGTTCGCGCATCCAGCCAAGGTCGCCGCCTGCACAAAAACTCGCACCGGAACCTGTCAGCACCACGACACGAATTTCCGGATCTACTCCAAGCTGATCAGCTGCAGCGGTCAGTTCATCGATCATCTGAGCAGACATGGAGTTGTGCTTGTCAGCACGATCGAGCGTCAGAGTTGCTACACCGCGATTGTCCGTTGACAAGGAAAGGGTCTCAAAGCTCATGCGTTGTCACTCCGCAGGGACTTGGCGAAATCTGCGATAGCCGCCAGTTCCTCAATTTTAACACCGGTTTCAAAGCCTTTACGCTGCATAAGATCTGCGACAGATTCAGTCGCGACATTACCTTTTGCTCCAGGCGCATAAGGGCAGCCGCCCAGACCGCCAATGGCGCTGTCGAAGGTGCGCAGTCCTTTTTCAAGGCTGACTTCGATATTCTCCAACGCACGACCTTTGGTATCGTGATAATGACCGGCGACCTTTTCAGCAGGCACAACTTCGAGAACAGCATCCAGCATCCGGCCAATTGTTTCTGGCGTACCGGCACCAATCGTATCGCCGAGCGAGATTTCATAGCAACCTAGATCGAATAGAGCCTTGGCAATTTCGACGACTTTTTCAGGAGGTGTTTCACCGTCGTAGGGACAGTCCGTTACGCAGGAAACATAACCGCGAACAGGAATTTCAACCTGTTCGGCCTTGTTCAGCAGAGGCTTGAACCTTTCTATGCTCTCAGCCACCGAGCAGTTGATATTCTTTTGTGAAAATCCCTCAGATGCCGAGCCGAAGATCGCGACCTCGTCAGGAGAGGTCTTCATGGCCGCAGTGTAGCCCTTCACATTGGGTGTCAGCACCGAATATGTCACAGCTGGATGTCGGTAGATGCCTTCCATGACGTCTAGGGCATCTGCCATCTGTGGCACCCATTTCGGGCTGACGAAGCTGGTGACTTCAATCTTGCGAAATCCACAACCGGACAATCGGTCGACCAATGCGATTTTTTCGTCAGTGGGTACAAAGCGTTTTTCATTCTGCAGGCCATCGCGCGGGCCCATCTCAAAAATGGTGACGAAATCAGACATGGTATTCAGCTTTCAGTCTCAAGTTCTGCAACAGAGCGATCCCGCAATTCCCGGCGGATAACCTTTCCGGTGGTGGTCATCGGCAATGTTGTGACAAATTTGATTTCACGGGGGTATTCATGAGCGGCGAGGCGCGTTTTGACAAAGCTGGCGATTTGCTTGGCCAGTTCATCTGTGCCATCGACACCTTGTTTCAGCACGATAAAGGCTTTGACAATTTCGGTGCGCTGCTCGTCCGGTTTGCCGACAACTCCGGCCATGGCAACGGCGGGGTGCTTGATCAGGCAATCTTCTATTTCACCCGGACCTATCCGATAGCCTGAGGATGTGATGACATCATCGTCGCGGCCGACAAAGCGGATCCAGCCGTCCTTGTCACGTATGCCGGTGTCGCCGGTCAGAAGCCAGTCCCCGGCGAATTTTTTGGCGGTTGCTTCCGGGTTGTTCCAGTATTTCAGAAACATCACCGGGTCGGGACGTTTAACAGCGATATTGCCAAGCGTTTCATTTGGAAGAACGTTGCCGCTGTCGCTGACGATATCAACTTCGTGGCCCGGGACCGGACGACCCATGATGCCGGGGCGGGCGCCCATGATCTGCTGGCAACTGGAGACAATCATGTTGCATTCTGTCTGGCCATAAAACTCGTTGATCGTCAGGCCAAAGGCTTTTTGGCCCCAATCAATCAGCTCTGCGCCTAGTGTCTCACCGCCCGAAGCTACGGACCTGAGGTTCAGTTTCCAGCGTGTTTCAGGTGTTTCGACCTGCCGCATCATCTTGAGTGCGGTCGGCGGCAGGAAAGTGTTGCGGATTTTTTGATCCTGCATCAGCTGGAACGCCGCCTCCGCGGTAAATTTCTTGAAGCGACAGGCAACGACAGGCACGCCGAGATAGAGCGCGGGCATCAGTACATCCAGAAGGCCGCCAATCCAGGCCCAGTCCGCGGGCGTCCAGATCCGGTCACCTGGTTGCCCCATAAAGTCATGGCTCATCTCGACGCCGGGCATATGTCCGAGCAGAACGCGGTGACCGTGCAAGGCCCCTTTTGGTTGCCCCGTTGTTCCGGAGGTGTAGATGATGATTGCCGGGTCATCCGCAGCTGTGTTGGCCGGCTGAAAGGCATCCTCATGGCCAACCATATGTGCGGACAGGCTCTCTGCCCCATGGAGGTCGCCATCTACACAAAAGACAGTTGTCAGGTCCGGCAAGTCATTCCGGATCGTATCCAGTTTGGCCGCACCGCTTTCATCGGTGATGACAGCTTTGGCACCGGAGTCTTTCAAGCGGTATTCAAGAGCCTCTTCGCCAAAAAGCGCAAACAGCGGGATGGTGATGGCACCGAGTTTCACGGCGGCGATATGAGCGATGGCAGTTTCAGGGCTTTGCGGGATCAAAACCCCGACCCGATCACCCGGCTGGACACCGCGAGCCTTTAAAAGATTGGCGAGCTGGTTGGAAAGTCGTTTCAGGTCGCCATAGCTGTAGCTGGTTGTCGGGCCGTCTTCTTCGGCGAATACCAGTGCTTCACGATCCGGATCTTTCTCAGCCCAGGCGTCACAGATCGCAACGCCGATGTTGAACCGATCCGGAATGTCCCAGGAAAATCGCTCGCTCAGCTCTTGATAGCTTTCGACGTCATGCAGCAGCATCGCTTTCCTCCGCCAATCCCAGAAGCACCGTGCCGTCGGTGACCTGTTCGCCCTCAGTCACCAGAACCTCTCCAACGATACCGTCACGCGGGGCTTTCAGTGTGTGCTCCATCTTCATCGCTTCGAGGATGAGCAGAGGTTGGTCCTTGGTGACTGTATCCCCGGCCGTGGCACTCAGGACTTTCACAAGACCAGGCATAGGCGCGATGAGCTGATCGCCTGCACCAGCAGCATCTTCGTCTGCGTTCAACGTATCGGGCAGGCCGATAGTGAAGGTGTGACCATTCATAAAGACGGTCAGGCCCTTTGCGCCTTCCACAACTACACCGGTGGCTCTGTGGCCATCGCAGTCAAAGGTCAGTGACGGGCCGTCGATATCGACAAGCGAGAATTCCTTGGGTCCGTCCGCAAGATGAACTGCGAACTTCTGGTGGCCAAGCGCATGAACTTCAATGTCTCTGCGGTCTTCTCCAATTTCCAGCAGCGCAAATTGCCGGGATGCGCTCCAGATCCGCCATCCAGCGAGAGTTTCAAACGGATCGTTCCCTTCAGCCGGTTTGGTCAAGCCAAGTGCTGTCAAGGCCGCAAGTGCAACAGCGTCTTCCGGGATATCCGGTTCGGAAATGAGGCTTTCCAGATTCCGGTCAATCAAGCCGGTGTCGACATCACCTTCTGAAAAGCCTTCATGACGACAAAGAGCTGCCAGAAAGTCTGCATTGGTAATGCAGCCCGCAACTTCCGTTGCTTCAAGGCTGGCGAGCAATTTGCCGAGCGCCGCTTCACGGGTTGGGCCATGCACGATGACTTTGGCAATCATCGGATCGTAAAACGGTGAGATTGCATCGCCTGCGCGCACACCGCTGTCGACCCTTGTGCTGTCGTCCGGAAAGACCAGATGTTCCAAGGTGCCAATAGCAGGTAGGAAACCTTTTGGTGCATCTTCTGCATAAAGGCGGGCTTCAAATGCCCAACCTTCAAATGACAACTGATCCTGCGATTTTGGCAACGGTTCGCCGGAAGCGACGCGAAGTTGCCACTCGACCAGATCCTCGCCTGTGATCAGTTCTGTGACCGGATGCTCGACCTGAAGACGGGTGTTCATCTCCATGAAATAGAACTGGTCAGAGTGAAGACCGTTGGTGACATCGGCGATGAATTCGATCGTGCCTGCGCCAGAGTAGTCAATGGCTTTTGCAGCCTTGACTGCCGCTGCACCCATAGCTGCGCGCATTTCCTCCGGCATGTCGGGAGCCGGGGCTTCCTCGATGACTTTCTGATGGCGTCGTTGGAGCGAGCAGTCGCGCTCGAACAGATGGACAGCATTACCGTGATTGTCGCCAAATACCTGAATTTCGATATGGCGAGGTTTGGTGAGATATTTCTCGATCAGAACCCGTCCATCGCCAAAGCTGGCTTCGCCTTCGCGCTGGGCACCTTCAAGACCGCTCAAGAAGTCCTTCGGATCATCGACGCGACGCATGCCTTTGCCGCCGCCGCCAGCCCGGGCCTTGATCAGGACCGGATAGCCGATGTCATCAGCTTGCGCTTTCAGGAAATCCGGGTCCTGATTGTTGCCGTGATAGCCCGGAACAACAGGAACACCAGCTTCAACCATCAATACCTTGGCCGCATCTTTCAAGCCCATAGCCCGGATTGAACTGGCGCTCGGGCCAATGAACGTGATGTTGGCCTTCTCAAGCGCTTCGACAAAATTCGGATTTTCCGATAGAAAACCGTAACCAGGGTGCACGGCCTCCGCTCCGCTCTTTCGGCAAACATCGATGATCGTATCGACTTTCAGATAGCTTTCTACAACCGGTGCCGGGCCAATGCGAAAGGCTTCGTCGGCCATCGCGACATGCTTGGCATTGGCGTCTGCGTCTGAATAGACCGCGACCGTCTTGATGCCGAGCGTTTTTGCCGTTGCCATGACTCGGCAGGCAATCTCGCCGCGGTTGGCAATGAGGATTTTCTTGAACATGTTTTCTCTCCTCACATCCGGAACAGGCCAAAGCGGGTATCTTCAATCGGTGCGTTGAGTGATGCCGAAAGTGATAGACCCAAAATGTCGCGCGTTTTGCGCGGGTCGATAATGCCGTCGTCCCAAAGGCGGGCAGAGGCAAAAAGTGGGTGTCCTTGTTCTTCGAACTGGTCGACAATTGGCTGTTTGAAGGACTGCTCGTCCTCAGCTGACCAACTGCCGCCCTTGCGTTCGATGCCATCTCTGCGAACGGTTGCCAGGACACCAGCAGCTTGTTCTCCGCCCATCACGGAAATCCGAGAATTCGGCCAGGTCCACAAGAAGCGCGGCGAGAAAGCCCGTCCACACATGCCATAGTTTCCGGCGCCGAAAGAGCCGCCGACCAACATGGTGATTTTTGGAACTTTCGTTGTGGCAACGGCGGTTACAAATTTGGCGCCATCCTTGGCAATGCCGCCGCTCTCATATTTTTGGCCGACCATGAAGCCGGTGATGTTTTGTAGAAAGACCAGCGGCACCTTGCGCTGAGAGCAAAGCTCGACAAAGTGAGCGCCCTTGACGGCGCTTTCGGAAAACAGCACGCCGTTGTTGGCAATGATGCCGACTGGCATGCCGTGAATATGCGCAAAGCCGCAGACCAGTGTGGTGCCGTAGCGCGCTTTGAACTGGTCAAAGCGTGAGCCGTCGACAACACGGGCGATGACTTCGCAGATATCGTAAGGCGTTTTCAGATCCGCAGGCACGACACCGAGAATTTCCTCCGGATCATACAGCGGGTCTTCCGGTGTCTGTAGTGCAAGCTGGGAGGTCTTGGTCCGATTGAGGCTGGCGATGGAGCGGCGTGCAATCGCGAGCGCATGTGCATCATCGCGAGCCAGATGATCGGCAACACCGGACAGGCGTGTGTGCACATCGCCGCCGCCCAGGTCTTCTGCGGACACTTCTTCGCCGGTTGCTGCTTTTACAAGTGGAGGACCTGCCAGGAAAATCGTGCCCTGGTTCTTGACGATGATGGTCTCGTCGGACATGGCCGGAACATAAGCGCCACCGGCCGTGCATGACCCCATGACGACTGCGATCTGGGAGATGCCCTTTGCCGACATGTTGGCTTGATTGAAGAAAATGCGGCCGAAGTGGTCGCGGTCCGGAAACACCTCGTCCTGATTTGGCAGGTTCGCACCGCCGCTATCGACCAGATAGACGCAGGGCAGGTTGTTCTGCTCGGCGATTTCCTGGGCGCGCAGGTGTTTTTTGACCGACATTGGATAGTAGGTGCCGCCTTTGACGGTAGCGTCATTGGCAAGGATCATCACGTCCTGACCTTCAACCCGTCCCACACCAGCGATCATGCCTGCAGACGGTGCTGCGCCATCGTAAAGCTCGTGAGCTGCCAGCATGCCGACTTCCAGAAATGGCGAGCCGGGATCCAACAGTCGCGAGACCCGCTCGCGCGGAAGGATCTTGCCCCTGGAGACATGGCGTGCCCGTGCATTTTCACCACCGCCGTCTAGCGCCGTCTGCGCGGCTTCCTTGACCACATTCATCGCCTCTTCATGGGCGGCTTTGTTGGCTGAGAATTGCTCGCTTTTCGGCGACAGGCTCGATTTCAGGATGCTCATGTCATCCGGGCTCCTTTTGGAGAAACTGTTGAAGATGGTGCTACGGCTTTGCGCACCAGATCGAGATAGAGGGTTTCAATATCGGTTTCAGACAAGTCGCCGCCTTCCCGGTACCAGGTCGGGATCCCAGTCAGCATGGCGATGATGGCCCGCGTGGTGACCTTGGCGTTATCGACCGAATAGCGGCCAGCCGAGAGACCCTCGATCAGGATATCGGTCAGAATGGTTTCGTATCGGCGACGTTCCTGTTCGACCGCTGCGAAGTTCTCAGGGTCGAGGCTGCGCAATTCCATATAGGAAATGAAGACCTCATCCGCGCGTTCCAGATGAAAGCGGATGTGGAACCGAACAAAACGCTCCAGTGGATCCAAATCACCGGAAATGCCCGATGCACCCCATGCCGCCAACAGGTCGCTCATGTGCGACAGCATCAGGTCTTTGAGGATGTCTTGCTTGGTCGGAAAGTGATTGTAGAGCGCCCCAGGCTGGACACCGACATCATTGGCGATCTCGCGCATGGAGACAGCTGCATAACCGGATGCGGCAAATCGTTTCACTGCAGCTTTGCGCACGCGCTGAGCGGTCTCCAATCCCTTGGATCGGGCCTGCGATTTGGCAGCTGAAACTGTCATAACATCCTCCTGACATCGAAATTAAATGAACGTTCATTCATTTTCAAGTGAATTATCTGGAGACTTACTTATTGATGCGCTGAGCTATCTGCCTAAGCTGTGGTTTTGAGTGATTTGTCAAATGGCTGTCATAAATCCCGGTTCCACACTGTGCGGATGACAGCGCCAAATACAAAAAGAAGGAGAAGCGGATGAATGATGATGCCAAATCCTGGGTCGAGGCAGAATGGGCAGACAGCCTCGACGAAGAACTGGAAATGGAAATTGATGACTTTCTGATCGCGAAAGACCTCCAGTACATTGCAGACAAGCGGCACAAATCAACGCTCGATAGAAAAGCCTATTTCCATTCCTTGCTGAAACTTCAATCCGAACTGGTGAAGCTGCAGGACTGGGTCCAGAACTCTGGAGAAAAGATTGTTGTCCTTTTTGAGGGCCGCGATGCCGCCGGAAAAGGAGGGGTGATCAAGCGGATTACCCAGCGCCTGAATCCGCGTGTATGCCGTGTCGTCGCCTTGCCGGCTCCAACTGAGCGCGAAAAGAGCCAATGGTACTTTCAGCGTTATGTACCGCATCTGCCAGCTGCTGGTGAAATGGTCCTCTTCGATCGCTCCTGGTACAATCGCTCCGGCGTTGAACGTGTCATGGGATTTGCTTCAGAAGACCAGGTCGAAGAGTTCTTCAATGATGTGCCCGAATTCGAGCGCATGCTGGTGCGATCCGGTATCCGGGTGATCAAATACTGGTTTTCAATCACCGACGAAGAGCAGCAATTGCGCTTTCTGATGCGGGTTCATGATCCGCTAAAACAGTGGAAACTGTCGCCGATGGATCTGGAGTCCCGTGTGCGCTGGGAAGATTATACCAAGGCCAAAGAAGAGACGTTCGAGCGGACAAATATTCCCGAAGCGCCTTGGTTTATCGTTGAAGGTAATGACAAGAAACAGGCGCGGCTAAACTGCATTCAGCATCTTCTGACCATGCTGCCGTATAATGAAGTCGAGCATGATCCCGTGGTCTTGCCGGAACGCCGATTTAATCCGGACTATGAGCGGAAAGTGTTGCCAGAGCACCTTTACGTTCCCGAAAAATACTGATTGAATCAGGGGAACGTATTCAAGAAATCCCGGCTTTTGGCCGGGATTTGCGTTTAAGTGATCACAATTCAAAGGAAAGCGGCAATGAGCGTACCAGCGCAGGTCAGATGGGGTGTCTTGTCGACGGCAAATATCGGCCGGGAAAAAGTCATCCCGGGAATCCAGGGATCAAAAACAGGCAGCGTAACCGCAATCGCATCGCGTGGTCTTGAGCGCGCGCAAAAGGCGGCAACAGATCTGGGCATTGCCAAAGCTTACGGATCTTACGAGGATTTGCTGGCTGATCCGGAGATTGATGCGATCTACAATCCGCTTCCCAACCATTTGCATGTTCCGCTGACCATTCAGGCAGTCCAGGCTGGAAAACATGTTCTGTGTGAAAAGCCGATTGCCTTATCGGCTGATGAAGCAAAACAATTGCTTGATTTACCGAAAGACAAACTGGTCGCTGAGGCCTTTATGGTGCGCGCGCATCCGCAATGGATCAAAGCGCGGGAGATGGTGCGGTCCGGGGAACTCGGCGACTTAAAAGCCATCCAGACTTTCTTCAGCTATTTCAATGACGATCCTGACAATATTCGGAATATGGCGGACATTGGCGGTGGTGCGTTGATGGATATCGGCTGTTACACCATGTTGGCCGGTCGCTATTTCTTCGATGCAGAGCCGGAACGTGTTGTGTCCCTGATCGACCGTGATCCGAAATTTGGAACGGACCGCATGACCAGTGCCATGCTGGATTTTGGCCAGAACCGGCATCTGAACTTCACCGTTTCCACGCAGCTGACGCCTTACCAGCGCATCCAGCTTGTCGGCACCAAGAAGCGTCTGGAATTGGTTATTCCGGTAAATGCCCCACAGGGGGAAACTGTCACAATCCGGGTGGATGATGGCGCATTGCATGCTGATGCATCCGCACAAGCACAGATCATTGCGCCTTGTGATCAATATGGCGAGATGGCCGATGTCTTCGGGCGGGCCGTGACAGGAGAAACTGCTTTGCCTTATGGAGCAGAAGATGCGGTCCAGAACATGAGAATTCTGGACGCGATTTTTGCCTCGGCTGACAAGGATGGTTGGGTGTCGCTGACCTAAAAGGCCCGGAAACCGTTCCAGAAACACAAAACCCCGCCAATGGCGGGGTTTTTTAGAACGTCTGCAGAGCAGCTATTATTTGGTCGGTGCCAGCACCATGACCATTTGGCGACCTTCGAGCTTCGGCGAAGATTCGACCTTCGTGAATTCAGCTGTCTCGTCGCGCACTTTGTGCAGCAATTTCAAACCCAAATCCTGGTGTGCCATTTCGCGGCCCCGGAACCGGAGAGTGACCTTAACCTTGTCACCGTCATTGAAGAACCGCAGCATGTTCCTCATCTTCACCTCATAATCGTGGGTGTCGATGTTCGGACGCATCTTGATCTCTTTGATGTCGACGGTCTTCTGCTTCTTGCGGGTTTCCGCAGCTTTCTTCTGAGCTTGGTACTTATGTCGACCATAGTCCATGATTTTACAGACCGGCGGATTGGCGTTTGGCTGGATTTCTACAAGATCCAGACCTGCATCCATCGCGATATTCATCGCTTCTTCGGTCTCTGTGACACCTCGGTTGGCGCCTTCATGATCAATCAACATGATTTCGCGTACGCGAATTTCTTGGTTTGTGCGCGGGCCATCCTTTGTAGGAGGCGGGGCGCGGAAAGGACGGCGAATGGTCGAAATCTCCTGTAACGTTGTAAATCAGGCGTCGAATGATGGGCGACGGATACACAAACACCCCCGGAACGTTCGAACCAAGGTCTATGATACGTCTATTCAAACGCCTTCCGGTAAGCTCCTGCGAATCCGTTCAAAAGTCAACAAAAATCGCCAGTTTGCCGTGGCTTAAAGCCGTTTCATGACCCGCGTGTTGCATTTTTTGTGTCTTGGCACCTATCAGCTAATGAGTCGCTCCGGAAGTTGGTTGAATCCCGTTCCTGAACGGGCCAAGTAAGTGGTTCAACACTTTGGATAGGAAAGTGCTCAAGTTGGACGGCGAAAAACTTCTATTTCAGTTCTTCAAAATCGTCATCGGTTTTGTGTTTGCCTTGCTAGGCTGCGGGATGTTCCTTGCCTGGGGCTTTTTTCAGGCAGCTCATCCGCAAGATGATGTCGTCGCATTCGCGACGATGTTCGGAACCGGACTGGTCAGTGCCAGCGTTATTGGAGCTGCTGCATTAATTCCAGCTGGCATTGCGATTGCAGTTTCGGAGTTTGGGCGGTTGCGCGGTGTTTTGTTCCATATGGCAGCGGGAGGAGGTGTCGCGTTTCTTCTCTGGACTCTCGGATCCCCGGATACCACCGCCGAAATCAGGCCTGGTAGTTCGATTGCATTGGCTGGCGGTTTTTTGGCAGGCGCTGTCTATTGGAGTGTCGCTGGGCGAACTGCCGGGTCCTGGCTTGCGAAAACCGAAAGCCGACCGGACGGACCTGAATAAGTCTCAAACCTGCAGATCATCGTCTTTGAGCGCGTCCCGGGCTGCATAATAGTGTTCGTCGCGCACATGCGCCCGAACCATGGCGATGGCAGCCATCAACACTGTGGCATCATCGCCGAAGCCGATCCCCAAGATGAAATCCGGGACTGCATCAAGCGGCAGCACGAAGTAAGCGAGCGCTGCCAGCAGTGTGCCGCGAACCTTGGCCGGTGTCGCAGGATCCAGCGTGCAGTAATAAGCAGCAACAACATCTTCCATGAACGGAACCTGCCGTGCCGCTTTGCGGGCGGTGGTCAGGAGCTTCTGGCGGATGTTTTTCTTTTGCTCGTCTTCGGGGCCGAGATACTCCGGATCGAAGCCGAGGTCTTCAAAAGTCGTGCTCATGCGGGCGCTCTCAATTGCTTTCTTCAATTTAAGATAAGGCTTTCGGGCGTCATCTTCAACGTTCCGGTAAATTCCAAGGAGGTGGTTGCTTTCCAAAATCACCGCTACATTTAGTTGATTGGTCTGTGGAGGCAGGCTTTCAAAACGGCAACTGGGAGGGCGAAATGAAATTTAAATCACACATTGTAGCAGCGCTTGCATTTGGACTGAGCACGATCTCATCGGCGACGATTGCTGGTGAAACACCAGCACCTGAAGGCGCAAAGGTCTATTTCATCAATCTGAAAAACGGTGACACTGTATCCAGCCCCGTTCTGATCCAGTTTGGATTGGACGGAATGGGTGTGGCACCAGCAGGGACTGAAAAAGAACATACCGGTCACCACCATCTAATCATCAACGAGATTCTCGAAGGTGAGGAGTTGAATGAATCGGTACCGGCAGATGAAAACCATGTCCATTTTGGCGGTGGACAGACACAGACATCGGTAGAACTGCCCGCTGGTACACATACCTTGCAGCTTGTATTGGGGGATTGGTCGCACATCCCGCACAATCCGCCGGTGATGTCCGAGCAGATTACCATTACAGTTGAATGAGAATGGGAAGGGCGGTTATTCCGCCCTTCGAATCTTCAGGCGTTGCCGCGTGTTTCCAGAAGTCGCCGGGCAATGACCTGGGCCTGAATTTCAGCCGCACCTTCAAAAATGTTCAATATGCGCGCATCGCACAGAACGCGAGAGATCGCATATTCGAGGGCAAAACCGTTACCACCATGGATTTGAAGGGCGTTGTCAGCCGCAGTCCAGGCAACGCGGGCGCCGAGCAATTTCGCCATACCCGCTTCAAGGTCGCAACGCTTGCCGGAATCTTTCTGCCAGGATGAGAAATAGGTCAACTGGCGGGCGATCATCAGTTCAACGGTCATCAGGGCCAGTTTGTCCGAGACACGTGGGAAGTTGACCAGTGCTTTGCCAAACTGGACACGATCTTCCGCGTATTGCAGTCCCAGATCCAACGCTGACTGGGCCACGCCGAGGGCGCGCGCAGCTGTCTGGATACGTGCCCCTTCAAAGGTCTGCATCAGCTGCTTGAAACCTTCGCCCTCAACCTGCCCCAACAAGTTTTCGGATTTGACCACAAAATTGTCGAAGGCGATTTCGTATTCTTTCATGCCCCGATAGCCCAGCACTTCGATCTCACCACCGCTCATACCGTCCGCCGGGAACGGGTCATCGTCCGTGCCGCGCGGTTTTTCCGCGATGAACATGGAGAGGCCCTTGTAACCCGGCTCATCAGGATTAGTACGGGTCAGCAAAGTCATGATGTCGGCGCGAACTGGATGGGTAATCCAGGTCTTGTTGCCGGAGATTTTCCAGGTGTCACCATCTTTGACTGCGCGGGTTTTCAACGATGCAAGATCTGATCCGGTATTCGGTTCGGTGAAAACGGCTGTTGGCAGGATCTCGCCAGAAGCTATTTTAGGCAGCCAGTGTTGCTTTTGCTCTTCAGTTCCACCACACAGAATAAGTTCTGCTGCGATTTCAGAACGGGTGCCGAGAGATCCGACGCCAATATAAGCCCGCGAAAGCTCTTCCGACACAACACACATGGCCTCTTTGCCAAGGCCCAGTCCGCCAAATTCTTCAGGGATTGTCAGACCGAACACACCGAGCTCAGACATCTGTTCAATGATATCCAGCGGGATGTAGTCATTCTTCAAATGCCATTCGTGAGCATTTGGGGTGACGTTGTCTTCGGCAAACCGGCGCATTTCGTTGCGGATCTGCTCCATGGTCTCATCAAGGCCCGGGTCACCAAAAGTGGAATGGTCTGCCTGATCGCGAATGAGCTGAGTGATTTCAGAGCGGATGACACATGTGTTTCCGCTATCGATCAACGCATCCATATCGGCAGACCGAAAAGACGCAATTTCTGCTGTCGAAATGCCAAGGTCCTGAAGACGGACAAATTCACCCTGGTTCATCGGAATACCGCCGAAGATCTGCGCCAGATATTCCGAAAAGCCGAGCTGGGCGATTTTTTCTTCCAACGCACCATATCGGCCACCATCTGTCAGCCGTCGAACATAGGCGTCGAGCTGGCGAAGAGCCTCGACATAGGTCGCCAACCAGGCGAGACCGTGAGTGGCGCGCTGTTCCCGTTCCATCAGGTCTGACGAGATCTTTCCATCCACACTCACCTGAGCCCGGACACGTTGCGCTGCAAGATCCAGAAGACGATCCAGATCGACAACAACAGGTGCTGTTCGGTCAAGGAGGCTAGACGGCGTTTCGGTTGCCGTCATGGCTGCAGCGGACATTAGGCGATCTCCGTTTTCATTTATTGCGCAAAGGCGCATCTTGTTGAAGCTATGTTGCGGCGCACACGGTCTTTTGTCGAGCCGGAATTTCTTCACCTTTCGGAGGGGGCTGATATTCGTTGCGACCCTTGACGCGAAAGAGACAAACTGACCATTTTTCTCCTATGGGTCTACGCAGAGCAATTACAGCGGTTTATGCCGTCCTGAAGGACGCAATCGGTCACTTTGTACGGGATGATGGTTTTGCCATGGCAAGCCATGTGGCGTTGTCCGGAATTCTGGCCGTTTTCCCGTTGCTGATCTTCATTGCGTCTCTGGCGGCTTTTTTTGGCCTGGATGGTGCAGCCGACACCGTGTCTGATCTGGTTTTTGAGGCATGGCCAGAGAGTGTCGCTGCCCCCGTTGCCCGGGAAATCGAAAATGTCCTGACCGTTCGTCGCGCCGATTTGCTGACCTTCGGTGCTGTTGCCGCTCTGTGGTTTGCGTCCAACGGCGTAGAAGCGCTGAGAACTGCGCTCAACCGGGCCTACAGACAATATGATACGCGATCGTTCATTTTGTTGAGGCTGCAGTCTATGGCCCTTGTCCTTCTTGGGGCGGCCATTCTGCTGGCCTACACGTTTTTGGTCGTTCTGGCGCCATTGGCACTGGCGAAGCTGACGGAATTTGTACCGAGAGTTGAAGGTTTCCTGCTGTCGATCAATCTTGCACGTTATACCTTGGCGGGGTCTTTGTTGATCATTGGTCTGTTCATGACGCACTGGCTGTTACCGGCCGGACGGCGCAGTTTTCCGGATCTTTGGCCGGGCGTTCTTGCCACTTTGATCATGTGGATCATCTCGGGCAGTGTGTTCGGTAGTTATCTGGCCCGGTTTTCAAGTTATATTTCCACATATGGAGGCCTTGCCGGGATCATGACAGCGCTGATTTTTCTCTATATCTGCGCGTTTCTGTTCATTCTGGGTGGCGAGTTGAACGCAGCTATTTCCCGCCAGCGCGTCTATTGGCAGCGACAGAAAGAACAGCAACAAAAACGGGTTTCAGAGCCAGCCTAGTCTCTTATGATGCTTAGGCCGGTTTGTTGGCTGATCTGATTGTCAGGACAGCCCCCACGACGAGACCCATACCGGCAATTTGAATCGGCAATAGAATCTCTCCGAACAGGAAATAACTCTCAATCGCGGTTGCCACCGGTACGAGATAGAACAGACTGGCGACCTGTGAGACAGCACCCTGGCGGATCAAGAGCATCAAAAGCAGGATTGCGCCAACAGACAACACCAGAACCAGCCAGACCATTGCGAAAATCAGTTCGCCAGACCAGGTGATTTTCCAAGTTTCAAAATAGGTTAGCGGTGTCGTTATCAGAAGCGCCCCGACATACTGCCAGAGGGTTGCAGCCAACAGGTCAGTTTTTTGCACGAACCGTTTTTGGTAAACTGTGCCAAGACTGATGGCGGCAACAGCAACCAAAACGACTGTGATTGTGATCAGAGTTATTCCGGTGCCGCTCGTGTCGAATTTGGGGCCCAGCACAAGAACCAATCCGGCAGCGCCGATGGCCATGCTGATCCAGTGCTTTCCAGAAATACGCTCCCCCAGTAATCCGACGGCCATAATAGCAGTCAGCACCGGCTGAAGGCCGACAATAATGGACGATGCGCCAGCAGGCATACCTTGTTTGATCGCCCAGAATACCCCTCCCAGATAAATGCCATGCACCAGCATTCCGGTGAATATGCAGTGAAAAATTGCTGTCCGGGATGTTGGCCAGACTTTCACCAGCGGAATCGCAATGACCAGTAAAAAGGGAAGAACGGCTGCAAAGCGAACCGTCAGAAACACCATAGGATCGATGTAAGGAGCACCAAGTTTCGATCCAATAAACCCGGTCGACCAGAGCAATACAAAGACGGCAGGAGCAATTTTAGCGAAGTTTTTCAAGGTGATCTCAATCCAGAGCTCTGACGTGAACTCGCAAGTCTTATGAAATTGGCTGTAAGGGGTTGAGCAGTATGGTTTCCACTACGTTAACGGTAAATTGTCGTTTTTAACGAACTCTATGCTTGTAGCTTCAGTTGCAAGGGACATACGACGGTGCCATTGGCTTCGCAATCAACATCTCAAATCTTGTCGAATTTATCTGTAAAGGTTCGGGTTCAGATCCTGAGCCTGTTCACAATTGTCGGCTTGTTGGCGATCGGGGGTGTTTTCTTCTGGAGCCAAAATGAACTGAACTCTGCATTTGTGCGCATGGGTGACAGCTCCATGCTTGCCGAAGAAGTAGCCGGGCTTTCTGAAACAGCCGCTACACTCCAGAATATCGAGAAGAAATATCTGTCGAGACCGTCGGCAGAAGCGTTTGATGTTTTCGGCACGGAGCTTGTTCGTGCAATTGAGGTCCTTGCGATCATTCAAGCCAATCCAGTCGCGGCTGCCTACACTACTGAAATTGCAGATGTGAAGGACACGCTTGAGGGCGCCGGTGGGTCTTTTGAAATGCTAGACTCTGTTCAGCAGAAAATCGGCTATTCCAGTAGCGAGGGCTATCTTGCAGCGCTTAATAAGGCAACTGGCGCGGTAAAGCATCGCCTTCAGGAAGAAATGAAATTCGGCGGTGGCCCGGACTTTGAAAAGCTCGCCCGCGCCATCCTTGCAGTTCAGTTGGCCGAAAAGGAATTCACGCTGAACACCAGTCCTGAGGCGATTGAAACTTTTGAAGGCCAGTTCAAGGCTTTCGAGAAACTTTTGAAAAAGGTCTACATTTCAGACGCCATCAAAAAAGAGCTCGCCGACAATATGGCTCTCTATAAAACCACCTTTAGTGAGTATACGTCGGCCTCTTCCGAGGTGATCAAGCATCTGACATTACTTGAGAACCTGTTTGAGCTTGTTCCGCCTCATATTGGTTCCTTGAGTTCTGCGGCAAATGAAATCCAAAAGGAAGCCGCCAACCAGCTAGAATCAGCGAGGTCAATTGCCGCCTATGCGATTGGTGGCACAATCCTGGTTTTGCTTGTATTGCTCCCGACCATTGCCTGGATGATAGGGCAATCTGTTTCCCGTCCACTTGCGCGCCTGCAAACTGCAATGGAATCCCTTGCGAGTGGGCAGACTGATATTGATCTTCCCGATGCCACCGGGAACAACGAGCTTGCCGCGATGGGACACACAGTTGAGGTCTTCCGGGACAATGCTGTCGAACGTGCAGAATTGGCTGCTGCTCAAGAGCGGGAAAACCATGGGCGCGAAGAGCGCGTGTCGCGATTGGAGGCCTTGATCAGTCGCTTCGAAGGCACTGTTACCGACGCACTCAAGATTCTTGATCGATCCAATGGGGAGCTGTTGCAAACAGCGCAGTCGATGGAACAGTCCGCAGATGATGTTGCTGACGAATCCAGTGGCGCTGCTGACGCTGTGCGGACCGCTACAGAAAATGTCACATCAGCCGCCCAATCAGCTGAGGAACTTGCAGCCTCAATAGCCGAGATTTCGACCCAAGCGAATAAATCAACGGAAGTTGCCCAGCAGGCAGTCCGCAGCGCGTCGACTACAGTGAAAACGATGAACGAACTTTCCGGTGCAGCAGATCGTATCGGCGAAGTGATGGGCCTCATCCGCGACATTGCCAACCAGACCAATCTTCTGGCATTGAACGCGACAATTGAAGCAGCACGGGCCGGTGAAGCCGGCAAGGGCTTCGCTGTCGTTGCCGCTGAAGTCAAACAGTTGGCCGATCAAACATCCAAGGCAACGGAAGATATTGCCGTTCAGGTCGAGGCCATTCAGAGCTCATCCGGTCAGGCAGCACAGGCCATCGAAGATGTCAGCACCATTATTGCCGACATGGAGAATCTGGCGTCCGCAGTGGCTTCGGCTGTTGAGCAGCAGGATGAAGCTGTCCAGCAAATTTCGGAGAATGTCACGAATGCCTCAGCACGATCAGAGGAAGGTGCTGACCGAATGAAAAGCGTTGGATCGGCTGCTGAACTTGCGAGATCGAATGGTGCCGAGGTGGAAAATCTTGCAGAATCCTTGGGACAGCAGGGTAATTTGATCCGCGAGGAAGTCGCAACATTCCTGCAAGGCGTTCGAGCGGTTTAAGCCGTTTTCATATCAGTATTGGAATGTTGAACAAACACCCACAAGCGATTGTCTGGCAAGCCGGATTCCTTCATGCTAGGGACGGGTCTCTTTGTGTGAAGAAGGTCGGATGGAATGCGGGACGAAATCGTCATTGTCGGAGCCGGACAGGCTGGAGCCCAGCTCGCCCAGTCCTTGCGCCAGGGTGGGTTTGAAGGTCCCCTGCGGTTGATTGGCGACGAACCGCATCTGCCTTATCAACGTCCACCACTTTCTAAAAAATATCTGTCCGGCGATATCAATTCGGAGGCCTTGCTGCTCCGTCCAGCTGAGTTTTTCACGGCAAATAGTATTGATCATATTCCGAATACGCGTGTCTCCGGCATTGATCGTAATGCAAAGTGTTTGCAGCTGGAAAATGGTGACACGGTATCTTACGGGAAACTTGTCCTGGCGACGGGAACAAATGCGCGCTGGTTACCCATCGAAGGTGCTGATAAACGCGGGGTGGTGACCCTTCGTTCTATTGCGGATGTCGATGTCATTCGCGAACGACTTGATCAGTGCCAGCGGATCGTCATCATTGGCGCAGGCTATATCGGACTGGAAGTTGCAGCTGTCGCCAAATCGCTCGGCAAGGAAGTCAGTGTGATCGAGGCACAAGATCGTCCGATGAAGCGCGTTGTCAGTGAAACCGTGTCTGGCTACTTTTCCAGTTTGCACCAGGCGCGCGGAATTGATTTGCGTCTCGAAACGGGGATCAACGCCATAGAAGGCAGGAGTTCGGTCGAAGGAGTTCGTCTGAGCAATGGTGATGTGCTGGCAGCTGAACTGGTACTGATCGCAGTTGGTGCTGAACCCAATGATCATTTGGCCCGTGAGGCCGGCATTGATGTCGACAACGGCATTCTTGTTGATGGCGCCGGCCAGACAAGCGATCCCGATATTTATGCCATAGGGGACTGCACCCGGTTTTTCTCTGGGCGTTATGAGCGGTCGGTGCGGATGGAAAGTGTTCAGAACGCTATTGATCAGGCCAAAGCCGTTGCTCAATCCTTGCTTGGGGTGGAGGTCGACTACGATCCATTACCGTGGTTCTGGTCAGACCAATACGACATCAAGCTGCAGATCGCAGGATTGTCGGAAGGGTATGACGAAACGATTTTGGTCGGATCTCCTGATGACAACAAATTCTACGTTGCCTATCTGAAGTCAGGTCAGTTGATCGCCGTCGACAGCATCAACGCGCCGCGCTCTCATATGATGGCGCGCCGTGCCATCGGTGAGGTCTGGCGCGAAGATCTTCTGCCGGACGCTTGACTGTTGTTGCAACCGGCAGAACGCGCATGATCAGCTCGGCTGGCTAGCTCGAGGCCGCATTCTGAAGAATAAGCCGGGTGACTTCGGTCGGAATTTCCAGATGCGCCATGTGGCCGACACGCTCAAATATGTGTGTAGCCACAATACCCGGCAGTTTGTGGGCCTGCCGTGTTGGTAACACCCGGTCCTGTGTTCCCCAAATCACCTTGATTGGCATCTTCAAAGCGGCCATGTCATTTCGCGGCAACGTCTTTTGTACTGTGCCATCGATGATTTCGTCCGCAATTGCTTCAAGCGTTGCTGCAGCACCGGGCCTTGCTCGGCTCTCTGCGGCTGTTTTTGCCAGAAATTTTGGCAATTTGAATTCCCAGCCGAAAAACTGTTCGAGCAGGACTTCCATATTTGCCGGGTCGCTTGCGATCGCATAACGGCGCAGGAGCCTATGATTGATTTCCGGGCCAAATCCGCCGGGAGCCAGCAGGGTCATGCTGGCGACCAATTCCGGTGAGCGCAGAGCCACAAGTGCTGCGACCGCACCGCCCATGGAATGTCCAACCAAATGCACTCGTGTGTGCCCCAGGGTTGCAAGGGATTGCGCGACAGCTTTAGCCGCAATTGCAGCGTTTCCGACTATCGGCCAGCCTAGCGCCTCGCCGTGCCCTGGCAAATCAAATGCAATCGACCGCTTTTGGCCCGCCAGTCCTGTCTGTATGTTCTGCCAGGTCTGTTTGTCTCCGCCAAATCCATGCAGCAGAACAATTGGTGCTCCGCTGTCTTCAGCGGTGGCTTCCTGCTCTTTGAAAGGAAGATATTTAGGCGGGTTAGGGCGTAGATCGGTCATACAGGTCCATTCGGCCGTTTGGGTCGTGTCAGGTGTCTGGGGGAATCCAATAGACTATTTATTCCAATGCAAAAAGAGGCTGCCGGTTGGTGAAACCGTCAAGTTCAAATTCTCCGGCGTGCCAGGCGCGGGGGCCTGCAATGGACGCTACCTGCTCGGTCATCAAAACATCGGATCCGACAATTTTTGTCAGACTTTCAATACGTGCTGCAGCATGGACCGTTTGACCTACAACTGAGAACGTCATCCGACTTGGAACACCGATATTCCCGAACATCACCGACCCTACCGAAAGGGCTACGCCTGATTTCAAACTGTGTTTGGCTGTTGAGTTGAGATTAAATTCTTTCAATCGCCGCCTGGTTTCGTCTGCAGCACCAATCGCTTTTCTGACCGCGCTGTCAAAACTCTGGTTTTCGGTCGGGAACACTCCAAGCACAGCGTCCCCGATAAAGTCGAGGACTTCACCTCCATGCTCAAGAACTGATCCTGCCGTCGCTTCGAAATAGGAATTGAGCCACGGGAGATAGGCGTCGGGACCGAGGTCTTCGGCTATGGCGGTCGAGTTTCTCATGTCGGCGAAATAGACAACAGCATCTATGTTTTCGCCGTCTCCATGCCGGATCTGACCGTTCAGCACTTTGGTGCTTGCGATTGTTCCAAGATAGGTTTCGGCGACCGTCCGGGTGATCTGGCTTTCCAAAGTCGCCCGGGCTGCAAGAGCTAGCCGTTTCTGGATGTACCGGATCGCAACCAACGCTTCATCTGAAAATCCATCGGTCTCTTTTGTGGCCCAACTGACTATTATGCCGGTAGATGGATAATCGCCCTTGATGGCCGGAATTTCGAATTCGGTCGGTATGACCAAATAGTCGGTATAGCCCTCGCTGGCGAGTGTACGAAGAAGCGGAAACTCAATCGGCGCATTTGCGTTTGCAAGTCGTCGCCGAAGCATCGGTTCCCTGTTCACGAGAACGGCGCGAACAGGGCTTTGAAGCCAGTCTTCGTTTTCTTCTTCAGAATGCTCAAAACGCTCATGCTGGACAGCGTTGCCGCTCTCCCAGAAGGCGAGCTCAGCTTCGATCAGCGGATGAAGAACCGACCAGACGAGCATCGCCCGGTCAATCGGCACATGGCATTGCCGCAATCGTTCGCACATTTCGGCAAACATTTTGGCCATGTCGGGCGATCCGAGGGCCTGACCTATGAGCCAGTCTTCAATATCGTCAATTTCGGCCATGCTGATCATGGCAACAAGGTAGATATCTTTTGAGCCGGATACCAGATGGCTGGTGGCAAGTTTATTGCGTGCCGGTTTGACCCGCAACTTTTCCAGGCGGGATGATGATCCAGTTGATCGTCAGGTCCGGAATTGTGCCGTAAGCGTGGTACGAAAATGTCTGATGTCCCTGGCGGGTAATGCCGGGGTAAAGATTCGATATGTGCCTGCCGGGATTTTCGTTCTCTCCCTGCCAAACGATCATCACGCCGTGTTTTTGGACATCGTCTATGTCGATCCATGGACTGACTGCTTCATCATGATTCAGGAACATGGACGGTCGGGAAGGGGCGTGGAGCGTGACGTTTGCCGTTGGCCACATGGTTCCGGCGACATAGGCGAGATCTGTTCCCGTTTCCTGTTTCCAGGCGTCAGCCAGAAATTCCGCAGTTTCAGCACCTGGATAATGAATACGGGTATGTTTCTTTTTCCAGAGCGGTTCGAGTACGCCCTGTCCGATCAACACTCCAAGGAAAATCGCATGGATGACGATGGCGGTGCCGAAGGCTGCTTTCGGAAAATACCAGGTTTCCGGCAGATGCAGGAACCGAACAGCAACAATACCAGAGAGCACAAACATTGGTGTGCCCCACATATGTTTGAACTCGTTGCCTGTGACAGCGGACGCAAGAAGCACTACAGCGAGCGGCACGAGTGCGAACCAAAGCAGGAACAGGTCTGCATGCGGGGCGGTCTGTACACCGGATTGTGCTTTGAGGTTTGATTTCAGGGATCGCAACCCTCGCCAGCCCAGACCGGCCAGAAACACAAGGATTAATCCGGCATGATTGCCAACCTGCGCCAAGAAGAAGTTTATCGGATTGTAGACATGATCGAACAGGGACTCTGCCGGGCTACTGCGGGTTGCGGCATATCGAATGGTCAGAAACTCGGTTTCCCAAAGCCATAGAAAGTGCGGCAGGAACAGGCCGATGCAGACAAATGCGCAAAGCCATGGCCCGACCGATGTCAGATGACGACGTGCATCCGCAAACACCAGAACATACAGGCCGGTTGTTCCGATCAAGAGCGCGGTAAAGTATTTTGTATAGAGCCCGAATGCAGCCAAAGCACCGAGCAGAAACCAGTCCAGTAGGGATCCCTTGTCGAGCGCCCGCAGGAAGAAGAACATCATGCCCGCCCAAACCGGAATTTGCAGAATGTTCGGATTGAACTCCGGCATGGGCAGCGTGAAATAGAAATTCACACTGGTGAGCGCGAGCGCCCAGAAGGCCTGCCAGCTGGACAGGCCAAGTCGTTTGGCAATCAAATAGACAAACAGATAGCCGACAGCAGCACAGACCGCGCTCAGCCAATAAGCGCCGAAGGACTTGCCGCCAGTAAGCTGATAGCTAAGCTCCAGCAACCACGCTTGCATGGGAGGATGCTTGGTATAGCCAAGTTGTAGTTCCCGCCCCCAGGCAAATCCCTCAACAACATCCAGTGGCGGATTGGGGAATGTCAGGCTCGGCACCAGTGCATACAGCAGGCACAAAATTCCAGCATACAAGATAGCAGCGCGAGAAGCGGTCAATCGAACAGGCTCCGTAGGAATTGGTCAGGTCTCGACAGGGTTATGCGAAAAGGCCCAAAGGCGCGCGCCGAGAAACGTCAGGGCAGGGACGATGCCGATAGAAAACAGCAGCCCGACCAAGTCTGGCCAGGGTGTCAGGCGCAGCCACAATGTCAGAACTGTCGAGTTCAGGGCAAATCCGGCCAAGGCAATCACCAGAAAACGCAGCATGCTTCTAAGTGCAGATGAGTTGTCCCTCAAATGGGAAAAACTCCAGAAATAATGCCCGCCAAAAGACACACAGAAAGCGACAACAAACCCAACAACATTCGACGGCATGGCAGGTAGCGTTCCGGATTCCAGAAGCGACGCCGCGATACCAGCGTGAGTCAGCGTTGCAGCAATACCGACAACCGCGAACTTTCCGGCAGATGCAGCTTCTGTTCTGATTTTTCGGCCAGTTGCCTCACGTGTCATTGGAGCGGGGAGCCTTTCCGCTGATCTCGTCAGGAGCTTTACCTTCAATTACGTCCTGCAGGATATAGACCGGGCGCTGCTTGGCTTCATTGAACAGTCTGGCGACATATTCGCCAATCATCCCGATAGACAGAAGCTGGATGCCGGAAAAGAACAGCAGCGCGACCATGAGCGAGGCGTAGCCCGGTACATCGATGCCCGAAAAGAAAACGCGGAGCGTCAAGTAAAGAGCATAGGCGAAAGCGCCGAGCGACACCAATACGCCGCCATAAAACCACACGCGCAAAGGCAAGGTGGTAAACCCGGTGATGCCGTCCAGCGCAAAGTTCCAGAGTTTCCAGTAGTTGAATTTGCCGGTTCCGGCCTTGCGCGGTGGGCGTTCATAGGGAACGGCCATCGACGGGTAACCTACCCATGCAAACAGGCCTTTCATGAAGCGATTTCGTTCCGGAAGACGTAAAAGCGCATCGATGACAGCTCGGTCAATCAAGCGGTAATCGCCTGCATTGGCCGGCATGTCGATATTCGCCAGCCTGTTGAACGTGCGATAAAACATATCGGCGGTTGAGCGCTTCATGACCGTATCCGAAGTGCGATCAACACGTAGCCCATAGACAACGTCATAACCAGCGCGCCAGCCATCGATCATCTGATGGATCAGTTCCGGCGGGTCTTGCAAGTCAGCGTCGATTATAACGGCAATATCGCCCTTGGCGGCTTCCAGACCGGCAGAAAGGGCAGCTTCCTTGCCGAAATTCCGAGACAGCGCAAGGAGCCGTCCAGGGAGGCCGTTGCCGAGTTCACTCGAGAGAATATCAGCGGATTTGTCGCGGCTGCCATCGTCAATGAAGACATATTCGTAAGGCAGGCTGGTTTCATCCAGGACGGGGCGTGTCGCTTCCAGGAAATGACCGATCACTTCCTCTTCGTTGAAGATAGGAACGATGATGCTCAATAGTGGCACTGGCGGGCGCGCGTCTTCCCGGCGGGAAACGTAGATTTTTGAAGCTGCAGATGTTTGCATGGACCGATCAGATCATGTGATGTTGGCGCAAACTGCCGGAAAAGAGACAAAAAGGCCAGCCTGTTGAGACAGACTGGCTTTTTTCTTCGAATCGACTGTTAACAGCAGTAAATGGTCAGGGCCCAATCCGCGAATATCAATGAGTGTTTTCGAGCTCTTTGTTTGTGGTCCCTTGGGTCTCCTGCAAGATTTTTTTCTGTCGTTTTGCTTTTGTTACGGCTGCACGGGCTGAATCATTCAGGTTGAAGATTTCCAAGTTCTCTTCTTCGGCGTCAATCACGGCCTGAATGGCAAGGTCGGTGTACAATTTACTCTGCGGGTCCCGCTGAATGCGCTTACGCATGCGATGCAGTTTCCAGCCATAAAGGCCAAAACGGGCGTATTTGACCAAGCTTTCCAAAGCAAACACCGGATAGTGGATGAGGCTAGGGAGTTGCCGGAAGCCCGGACGTCGCTGTTTGGGGTCCTTGAGACGTAAATAACCGCATTGTTGCGGATGAACGCCTTCAAAGCACATGGCACCGTATATCTGAAGGCATAGTCGCCAGACGCGAACCGGTTTAATTCCATAGGCGACATTCCGCTTCATCAGCGTTTCCACGTGCTCTTCGGTGTAGTACCAGTCCCAGATGTCCCGATAAGTCTGCTGCCAGACCTCCTGGCTCATTGTTGGGTGCTCGCAGGTCGTGTGTTCAAGATCGTACCGGTTCAAATCCGGATCCAGCCAAACACCTTTCTCATAAAGAACCTTGTGGTCTTCCGAGCCGGGCAAGGGTGTCAGCATGGTAAATTCGAGCATATCGACCGGCAATTCACGCTGAATGATTTTGATGTCCCGGCGAATGCTTTCCGGCGTATCGTTTGGCAGGCCCATGATGAAACCGGCATAGGTCATGATGCCGACCTCTTTCCACATCTGGAACATCCTGCGATATTCCGTAATGCGGTTCTGCCCCTTCTTCATGTGGGCGAGATTTTCCGGATTGATGCTTTCCAGACCTATGAAGACATGGGTGCATCCGGCACGTGCCGCTTTTTCAATGAAGTTTGGCAGGCGGTGAGCCAAGGTGTCGATCTGAATCAGAAAATGGATATTGATCCCATCTTGTTCGCGCAATTTGATGATACGGTCGAAGATTGGTTCCCAGTTCTTGTTTCTTGCGAAATTATCATCTGTGACAAAAAAGGCTGTGATGCCTTGGGCATGATTGGCTCGAATAAGCGCTTCGATATCATCAGCATTGCGCCATCGCGATTTCCGGCCCTGTACATTGATGATTGTGCAGAACGAACACTGGAATGGACATCCGCGCCCGGCATCGAACGATGAGATGTTGCCATCATATTTTCGTATGATCGATTCCGGTAGCAACGGTGGGACCTGATTTTGAAGGCCCGGCAGATCGTGCATCACGTTGTAAAGCGGCTTCAGGTCACCAGAAGCTGCGTCCTTCAACAAGGCAGCGAAGTGTTCTTCGGCCTCCCCGGCAAAAAGAGTGATGCCGATGTCGAGTGCTTGCTGGAGGTCTTGCGGGATTTTCTTGAGCATAGACAGGCATCCTGAAACATGGAAACCACCCATTGCAACCGGGACATCCTGCTTTCGGAGCTGTTTGGCGATTTCAAAGGCACGCGGAAACTGGTTGGATTGGACACCCACAAGGCAAACTAGTCCGCCGTTGTTTTTCGTCCGCTCGATGATTTGTTCGAGTGGCACGCGCATGGTCATTTCGTCATACGCATTGACCGAAATGTCGATGTCTTCGCCGAGGATTTTCTTGTCACTACAATCCTTGGAAATCGCATAAAGACAGGCCATCGAGTTGGACGGAACCCAGGCTTTCCACCATTGCAGGACATATCCATCATCGTCGTAATGAGATGGTTTGATGATTTCAATGTGATACGTACCCATGCTGCCAGACCCCCGCTTTTAGAGCGTGGAAGTGCAAACCTCAGATCATGGGCAATTTGTTTTTTGTTTTTGGCCGGTCCAAGGCGCAATTCCAAAGAAAACTGTATTCCGTAGGGTAATTCAGCAAATCAATGGATACAAGGCGGCAGAGCTGCCTTGTCGTCCCGGTAATAAAAAACCGGCCTCAATTTTGTTGAGACCGGTTTCTTTTGTTCCAATAGCGCTGCGCTGTTTACGCCAGCGCACCGTGGCAATGTTTGTACTTTTTGCCAGAGCCGCATGGACAAGCTTCATTACGCCCGACTTTGCCCCAGGTAGCCGGGTTCTCGGGATCTCTTTCACCGGCTGTCGCAGGGCCGGTGCCACTCAACGCCATTTCATTCTGACCGGTCAATGGGTTGATATGCTGCTCATGCATTTCTGGCTGTGCAGGCATTTCCGGCGGTTGCTCGGTCACCAGTTCAACGCGCAACAACTGCGCAGTGGTGACTTCGCGCAGCTGGGTCAGCATGGATTCAAACAGAGTGAAAGCTTCAGTCTTGTATTCCTGAAGCGGATCACGCTGCGCATAGCCGCGGAAGCCAACCACTGAACGCAGATGATCAAGGTTTGCGAGATGCTCGCGCCATAGATTGTCCAGCGTTTGCAGAAGGATTGCCTTTTCGACCTGACGCATGATGTCAGGCGTGTATTTGGCGACTTTCTGCGCCATGGCTTCGTCGGCCGTGCGGCGAATGCGATCGAGAACTTCTTCTTCTGCGATGCCTTCTTCAGCTGCCCAATCCTTGACCGGGAGATCCTGATTAAGGAGTTTCCGGACCTCGTCCTGAAGACCTTCAGTGTCCCACTGTTCAGGATAAGCGCGTTCTGGAATGTGGCGCGATACGAGGTCGTCAATGACATCGTGGCGCATGTCTGCAACCGCGTCCTGAATGGCTTCGCTGTCCATCAGTTCGATGCGCTGATCGAAAACGACCTTGCGCTGGTCGTTCATGACGTCATCGAATTTCAGAAGGTTCTTACGAATATCGAAGTTGCGTGCTTCGACCTTCTGCTGCGCTTTCTCCAGAGCCTTGTTGATCCACGGGTGGATGATCGCTTCGCCTTCTTCAAGGCCGAGTTTCTGTAGCATGGTGTCCATGCGCTCGGATCCAAAGATCCGCATCAGATCATCCTGGAGTGACAAGAAGAACTTGGAGTGACCCGGGTCACCCTGACGACCGGAACGACCACGCAGCTGGTTGTCGATGCGTCTGCTCTCGTGACGCTCGGTCCCGATCACATAGAGGCCGCCGGCACTCAGTGCCTTTTGTTTGAGGTCTTCTACCTCTGCTCTGACTTTGGCTTCCTTGGATGTACGTTCCTCGCCCTCGGCAATATCGCCCAACTCCACGGCGATCTGCATGTCTGCATTGCCGCCGAGCTGAATATCGGTACCACGGCCTGCCATGTTAGTGGCAATCGTGACCGCACCCGGCAGTCCCGCCTGACCGATAATTGACGCTTCCTGCTCATGGTAGCGCGCGTTCAGAACCGCAAAGACCTTGGCCTTGCCACCTTCTTGTTTCTGCGCTTCCGCAAAACCAGCTGCATCAGTCACTTCGATCTGTTTGTAGCCATGTTTTTTGAGTTTCTCGGCGAGGTATTCAGATTTCTCGATGGATGTCGTTCCGACGAGTATCGGTTGCCCACGTTCCTTGCAGTCGTCCACCAGCTTGACGATTGCGTCGAACTTCTCATCGACAGTCCGGTAGACCTCATCGTCATCATCGATGCGGCTGACGTCCATATTGGTCGGAATTTCAACAACTTCGAGACTGTAGATGTCAGCAAATTCATCTGCTTCGGTCAGAGCAGTACCTGTCATGCCTGCAAGCTTGCCGTACATGCGGAAGTAGTTCTGGAATGTGATAGAAGCGAGTGTCTGGTTTTCCGGCTGAATGTTCGCCTTTTCGCGCGCTTCCAGAGCTTGATGCAGGCCTTCGGAGAAACGACGACCCGGCATCATGCGGCCGGTGAACTCATCAATGATGACAACTTCGCCGTTTCGGACGATGTAGTCCTTGTCCCGCTGGAAGAGTTTATGGGCTTTAAGTGCCTGCTGAAGGTGATGCACGATGGAGACATTCTCCACATCGTACAGAGAATCACCTTTCAGAAGCTCGGCTTCAGCCAGAAGTCTTTCGAGTTTTTCGTTGCCCGCTTCTGTGAAAGTTGCCGAACGGGCTTTTTCATCAAGTTCGAAATCTTCATCAACCAGATGCGGAATGAAGGCATCGACAGTGTTGTAGAATTCGGAACGGTCTTCAAGAGGACCGGAAATAATCAAAGGTGTGCGAGCTTCATCGATCAGGATGGAGTCGACCTCATCGACGATAGCGTAGGCATGGCCGCGTTGAACCATCGATTCGCGATCATGCTTCATGTTGTCGCGAAGATAGTCGAAGCCGAATTCGTTGTTAGTGCCGTACGTCACGTCTGCGGCATAAGCTGCGCGCCGTTCGTCGTCAGACAAGCCGTGTGTGATACAGCCGACCGAGAGGCCCAGGAACTTGTAGACCTGTCCCATCCAGTCACTGTCGCGCTGTGCCAGATAATCGTTCACTGTGACGACGTGAACACCGTTTCCGGACAATGCATTCAGATAAACAGGAGCCGTAGCGACAAGTGTTTTACCTTCACCCGTGCGCATTTCGGAGATCTGACCTGAATTCAGAACCATGCCGCCGATCAATTGAACGTCATAATGACGCTGGCCAAGGGCCCGCAGGGCTGCTTCACGAACAGTTGCGAAGGCCGGGACCAGAATGTCATCGACAGTTGCACCGTTCTTCAGTTGCTCCCGAAACTCGTCTGTACGGGCGCGTAGCGCTTCATCTGTGAGTGCCTGGGTTTCTGGCTCGAGAGCATTGACTTGCTCTACAATTACCTGAAATCCTTTAATTTTCCGGTCGTTTGCCGAACCGAAAATCTTCCGTGCTAAAGCGCCAAGGCCAGCCATGTGGCGGTCCTTCCTTACCGGGCGGCGTCTTTGGCAATGTGACGCCTGCCCATGAAATCGTCTCAATTGATGTACACGTTGCCGCGAAGCAAACGCGCTGACCGGTGAATACGGCCAAAATGATGCCATCCCAGCCTGAAAGCGGGGCCGACCGACAGATAAGAGGGGGCCGTATGCTTGTCAACGCTGCTTAATTGCGCAATGTAGCCACGACCTCATGTTTTGAGGGAAGAAAGAATTCTATTCCTACAGGTAAAGGACTTCTCATGTTCCGATTCTCGATGCGTAAGCCGGCCAAGGCGTTCGCTGTCTCTGTTCTGGCCCTGACGCTCGGATCCGCTACTTTGTCCGCTGCTGAACCGGACGATGTTGTCGCAAAGGTTGGCAACGCGGAAATCACGGAAGCTGATATCGCATTCGCTGCGCAGGACCTTGGACAGGAACTGCAACGATTCCCACCTGCACAATGGCGCAAAATTCTGCTCGACGTTGTGGTCGATATGGAATTGCTGGCGCAGGCAGCCCGAAAAGATGGTCTTGACCAGGATCCGGACTTTAAAAAACAACTTGAGTTTCTGGAACTTCGCGCGCTTCGCAACGCTTACCTCGGTGAGAAAATCAACGGCGGAATCAGCGAAGAAGACGTGAAAGCTGCCTATGACAAGGAATTCGCCGATTTTGAAGGCGCTGAAGAAATCAGTGCTCGCCATATTCTGGTGAAAGAAAAAGCTGAAGCCGAAGCCATCATAACAGAACTGGACGGTGGTGCTGATTTTGCGGAATTGGCAAAAGAAAAATCGACCGGTCCATCCGGCCCAAATGGCGGTGATCTCGGATTCTTTGGAAAGGGCCAGATGGTTCCATCATTCGAAGAAGCTGTTTTTGCGCTCGAGAAAGGTGCCTTCACCAAGGAACCTGTAGAAACGCAGTTCGGTTGGCACGTCATCAAGCTTGAAGACAAGCGCAGTCAGGAAAAACCTTCTCTGGAAACAGTCGCAGACCAGGTCCGTCAGCAGCTGATGCGCGAACGCTATGAGACTAAAATGACTGAACTCAAGAGTGCGATGCCGGTCGAGATTCTCGACGAAACGCTCGCAAACCAGAGCGAAGTCCCAAATGCATCCGAATAATTCGGACTTGAATTGAACTCCAGACCCGGCCGTTGATATCGGTCGGGTTTTTCATTGGGTATTGTCAGTGGAGGCACTGCGGTTTGTAAAAGGGTTGCGCATCCTGCTGGCTTGCGGCTAGGCAGTGCCAAGAGTGTTTTTTCAGGACAGGTCAAATGTCGACAACCGTTTCCCCGCTTGCACCCAAGTCTTATCCGGACATGCCAGACGTTCCGGGGGTGAAATTCGCTACCGCTGAAGCTGGTATCAAATATTCCGGAAGAACCGATGTTCTGCTGGCTACACTGGCGGACGGGACATCAGCTGCTGGCGTCTTTACCAAATCCAAATGTTCTTCAGCTCCGGTAGACTGGTGCAAGGCAATTCTGTCTGAGGGCAAGGCCAATGCGCTTCTGGTCAATTCCGGTAATGCCAATGCCTTTACGGGCAAAAAGGGTCAGTCAGCCGTTGAGCTTTCAGCTGATATCATCGCCAAAACACTCGATTGCTCGAAAGACAGCATTTACCTGGCTTCTACCGGAGTAATCGGGGAGCCTCTGCCCGCCGAGAAATTCGCCGATGTGGCTGCGCAACTTGCAGATAGTCACGGCAGCGCTGGCTGGCTGGACGCTGCCAAGGCAATCATGACGACGGACACCTATCCGAAAATTGCCACGGCAACAGTGGATCTGGATGGCAAAAGTGTCGTGATCAATGGAATCGCAAAAGGTGCGGGCATGATCGCGCCTGATATGGCAACCATGTTGTCTTTCATATTCACGGATGCTGCCATTGCACCGAATGTCCTTCAGGCGCTGTTAAGCGGTGAAACGGATGGAAGTTTTAACGCCATCACCGTGGATAGCGATACATCGACCTCTGACACAGTTCTGCTGTTTGCCACTGGTGCCGCTGCTTCGCGTGGCATTGAGCCAATCACATCACTTGATGATTCGCGTGTCGGCGTCATTCGGGCAGCCCTCGGAGATGTCATGCTGGACTTGTCCCATCAGATTGTTCGGGACGGAGAAGGTGCCCGCAAATTTGTCGAGATCCAGGTGGATGGCGCTGAAAGCGATACGTCCGCCAAGACAATCGCCCTTTCGATTGCCAATTCTCCACTTGTGAAAACGGCTGTCGCTGGTGAAGACGCCAATTGGGGGCGTGTTGTCATGGCGGTCGGCAAGGCAGGGGAGCCAGCAGATCGCGATCGTTTGGCGATCTGGTTCGGCGATATCCGTGTTGCGGTTGAAGGCGAACGAGATCCGGATTACAGCGAGGACGCTGCGTCTGCCGTGATGAGGGAAGAGGACATCAAGATCCGGGTTGATCTCGGACTTGGCTCAGGAACGGCGGTCGTCTGGACCTGTGACCTCACAAAAGAATACATCTCCATCAACGGAGATTATCGCAGCTGACGCTAGGTAGGTTCCTAATGTTTTGTAAACCTGATGTGTCAGAGTTGGATTGATTTTTATGACCAGAATTATTCTTGTCTCTGCCTGCGCTCTGGTTGATGTCGATGGCCGGATATTGTTGGCGCAGCGGCCCGAAGGTAAATCCATGGCTGGATTGTGGGAGTTTCCGGGCGGAAAGGTCGAACAAGGCGAGCGGCCGGAAGAAACTCTGATCCGTGAACTCAACGAAGAACTCGGAATAGAGGTTAACGAAGCGTGTCTCGCACCCCTGACGTTCGCCAGCCACACTTATGAAGATTTTCACCTGCTCATGCCACTATACATTTGCCGGAGATGGGACGGAACGCCGGTTGGGCGCGAAGGCCAGGCTCTGAAATGGGTGCGAGCCGTTCGATTGCGGGATTATCCGATGCCGGCGGCAGACGAACCGCTTGTCCCTCATTTGATGGATGCGGTTTCAGGCTAGATGTTGATTAAGGACGGGGTCGATGTTTTCAGGAGCATACAGTTTCGCAAAGGCGTTATGTTCTGAATTCCTGCAAGACTGCAGAGGTGCAGCCTCGGTTGAATATGGCTTGCTTGTCGCCCTCATCAGCGTCGCCGGCCTCTTTACAATTCTGAGTATTGGCGAAACATTGCGTGACGATGTTTTTGGCACTATCGCAAATTCGCTCAGTTCAGCGTCTCCGCCAAGCGAGTGAACTATTTTGGCAATGGACACAATCTAGCTCTTCAAAGAAAACTCTGATGTTTTCAGTGCGTCCGCCAGGCGGGATTTGGCCGACCCTGGTTTTAACGGTTTTTGTTGGCTTTCATGTGGTGCCCAGCCAGAGAGAGTTACAAGTGCGAAAGAGGCTCTGATCCGTCCGTCCGTGTCGGCATAGTCTTCAGCATAGATTTCAGCTGCTCGAAACAAGACGCTGCGACTCAATGGAACGCGGCTGCGATCTTTGAGAACCGATGTCGCCCCCATCGCCTTCAAATCTGCCATTAAGCCAAACATGGAATCGTAGCGAACGGTGACGGTATCAAGATCTGTGACCGGCAAAGCGAACCCTGCACGCTGTAACAGGCTCCCGAGATCCTTTGTGTCTGCAAACGGCAAAACACGTGCCGCAGCGCCGCCCTTTAACTCCAGTTCTGCCCGCGTCAGACAGTCTCGCAATTCGGTCAATGTGCCAGCCCCAGGCAGGGTTGCCATAAACAATCCGTCTGGCTTCAATGCTCTGCGGACCTGAATGAGCGTTCCAGGAAGGTCGTTGATGAATTGCAGGTTGAGGGCGGAAAAAATCAGATCAACGGAATGCTCTCTCAAGGGAACAAATGCGTCATCAAAAACGAAGGCAGGTGATGGCAATTTCGGATCAGCAATAAAAAGATCCGCCCGATAGACTGTCCCCGCATTTTTCGACGCTTGAAGTGCTTCGGCCACATGCCCGGTGTGACCGCCCAGATCGACCGCAATCTCAAAATTCCGGTTGATCATCATTAACCGATCGCCGAGTTCATCAGCCACCGCTTTGAGCAAAAAGTCCGCATCCGATTTGGGAGCCCTCAAGGCACGCCTGCGTTGACGTTGAAACAATGTTCGGTCGAACAGATCTGGCTGGGTCGTCACGGCTGGTGATCTTCCTGATGATTTGTCGCTGACATATGGCAAATGGTCCGGAAGGTCAAAATGCACAGTCCATGAACGGCTTGCGCTGGATTGTGCTACATTTCGGTATTCTGGCGGAGAGATTATGGTTCCCGTTCGAGCATCATTTACGAATTGGCCCAAATCAACAGGGCGTTTTCTATTGAATGCGTTGCTGCCGCAGCGCTGCATGTGTTGTGATCAGGGTATTGGTTCTGGCGGCGGTCTTTGTGGTGCTTGCTGGAAAAAAATGCCGTTTCTGGAAAGACCCTGGTGCAGCCGGTTGGGGACGCCTTTTACCCACGATGTTGGCGATGCTGCAGTTTGCCCTTCCGCAATCGCCTCGCCTCCAGTGTTTAATCGCCTTCGTTCTGTTGCGTTTTACAATGGCCCAGCTCGTGACCTGGTCTTGGGACTGAAATTCTCAAGGCGACGCGAGCTGGCAGTTCTGATGGGAAACTGGATGGCCCGGTCCGGAGCGGAACTGCTATCGCCAGACAGCTTGATCATGCCGGTTCCACTGCATTGGCTCCGCCTTTGGCAACGGCGGTTTAATCAAGCAGCTGACCTTGGCTCTGCGATTTCCCGAATTTCGAGGTGTGACTATGATCCGTTGTGTCTGCAAAGAAGCAAACGAACACGGCAGCAAGTTGGTTTGTCGGCCAAGGAACGGCAGAAAAATGTACGTTCGGCGTTCCGGATCAAACAGGAACGCCTGAAAGATGTTGCCGGACGGCAGGTGATTCTGGTCGATGATGTCTATACGACCGGCTCTACGATTTCCGCTTGTACAAAAACACTTTTGGCCGCCGGAGCAGGGTCTGTTGATGTGCTGACATTTGCCTATGCCTCCCCGACTGATAGCGAGGATGTGATCTCCGCTGATCTTTAGCAAAGTCCGGTTCTCTTGTGTTCTGAAAACAGCACCGCATATAACGCACTGATTTTGATCGCCAGCATTTCCAATGCCAAACAAGCGTTGGGTGCCGGACACAGAAAGGAAAAACCATATGGCCAGTGTGGTTATCTATACGCGCCAGCTTTGCGGATTTTGTACAGCAGCCAAAAGCCTGCTTCAGAAAAAGGGTGTTTCATTCGTGGAGCATGACGCGTCTTTTGATCCCGGACTTCGCAAGGAAATGATGCAAAAGGCCAGTGGCCGTTCGACGTTTCCTCAGATTTTTGTCGGTTCAACACATGTCGGAGGATGCGATGAACTCCATGATCTGGAGAGAGCAGGCAAGCTGGACAAGTTGCTAGCAGCCTGAATTCGTGTGATGCAGTCGGTTCCGACAAATCACACGAAAAGACAATGATATGACTTCGTTCACTGCGGCATGTGTTCAGCTCCGAAGCTCCAAGAGTATTCACGAGAATACTAAAACGGCAAAAGAGTTGATCCGGGCCGCGGCGAAAGACGGCGCTGATTTCATTCAGACACCGGAAATGTCCAATATTCTGGTGCGCTCCCGGGAAGAACTGTTCGACAGTATTGGAGATGCGGCGGCAGACCCGTTTGTTGCGATGGCACGATTAGAAGCCGCAGAGCTTGGTGTTTATCTTCACCTCGGGTCTCTGGCAGTCTTGACTGATAGCGGCAAAGTCGCGAACCGGTCGTATCTGATCGCGCCAGACGGTGAGGTTCGAGCAACCTATGACAAGATCCACATGTTCGATGTGGATTTACCGAACGGCGAAAGCTGGCGGGAGTCGGCTACCTATGAGCCGGGCGAAAACAGTCCAGTCGTTGAACTGCTAAATGTCAAATTCGGGATGGCGATTTGTTATGACATCCGTTTTCCGGCGCTCTTCAGATCACAATCAAAACTTGGTGCCGAAATCTTAACCAGTCCTGCAGCCTTTACGCGGCAGACTGGCGAAGCGCATTGGCATGTGTTACAGCGCGCTCGTGCCATCGAAAATGGCGCCTACGTTATTTCTGCCGCTCAGGGCGGGGTTCACGAAGATGGCAGGGAAACCTACGGCCATAGTCTTGTCGTTGATCCCTGGGGCGTTGTAATCGCCGAGCTGGATCACAATGAACCCGGCTATGTACTGGCTGCAGTCGACACTGAAAACGTTGCCAAGGCACGCGCACGCATTCCCGCCATCAAGAACGAGCGGGAATTTACCTGCCGGATTGTCGATGGCCCGAAGGAGATACCTGCGTGATCAAATACACGCTCGTTTGTGATACGGCGCATAGTTTTGAAGGGTGGTTCCGCAACTCGGGTGATTTCGAGAAGCAGTGCGACCGCAATCTGGTTGTCTGTCCGGTTTGCGGCAGCACAGGCGTTAAAAAGGGCCTTATGGCTCCCGCTGTATCTACGTCCAGAAAACGTGGCGAGATGGTGTCGACCGAAGAAGCACCGTCCGAGATGCCGTCCGCTCCAATGCCAGCTCCAATACCAACACCTGCAGCAGACGTTTCTCAGAAATCTACTGGTATGCAGCCATCCGCTTTGCTTCCAAGTGATGTTCAGCAGAAAGAAGTTGTCGAGGCGCTCAGGCTGATCCGTGCCCGCGTTGTCGAGAACTCTGAAAACGTTGGCGATGGATTTGCTTCCGAAGCCCGGAAAATCCATTACGGCGAAGCAGAAGAGCGCAGCATCTACGGCGAAACCACCCCGCAAGATGCGGTTGAGCTTCTGGAGGAGGGAATTTCGGTTCTCCCTCTCCCAGATCTACCCGAAGACAAGAACTAAAATCGCATCAGGACGATTTCCGTTTTGTGGTTGTCTTACTGCGTTTTTTTGCTTGCGGTTTTTGTACGTCCTGAATGGTCTCTTCAACAGCTCTTCCAAACTCGCTGACAGTTTCCATTGCGGTCTCGTTCAATTCGTCAACGACGGCCGCATTTTCGGTAAAACTGTCCCTCAGAAGCGCTGCCTGTTTTTCAAAGTGCGATTGATACTCACTCGACATTTTGGTGCAAAATGTCTGAAGTGTCGTGAGTGTCTCTTCCGGCGCAGTACAACTGCTCAGTGATTTTGCATATTCGAAATCTTCCTGAAGCCGATGACTGACGAACTTCATGTGTGCGTCGAACGCTTTTTCAGCATGAGACAAAAAGGCGTCATTCATTTTCTGGAAGCCTGCGACTGCTGTATCTTCCAGTTGATCACCGCGCGCTGCAAACGCCCAACTTGAAAAATCGGGCATTGGCCAGTCGGCTAGCATCTTCTTGAAGTTAAGGTCGTCGGAGTTACGTTTCGATGTCATGGCATATCCTCCACTTGGCACTGGCTCCCCAGAGACTGCCGGTAGAAAACACTTCCAGAACTACACCGACATCCATCCGGTTCCTGCGTGCTGTCTTGTGCGCGCAGCGTTAGAGCTGCCGCCAAGTTTAAGACAACCACGGTACCTGTCTATGACAGGCGTCATGGACAGGTGCTGAAAGCCCTTTATTGGTCGATATGACGCAGGGTTTGCTTATTTTCTGTTCAGAAAATCGCGCAGGACATTTGTCACCAACTCAGGCGCTTCCAGGGTCGACAGATGACCGCTTCCCGGAATGACTGCCAGATCGCTTTCCGGAATATGGTCGTGGATTTCCTGCGACATCTCCAAGGGAGTCAAACGGTCTCCGTCGCCGACAAGAACCAGTGTGGGGCAATGAATGTCCCTTAACCCGGGTCTGGCGTCAGGGCGATTTATCAAAGCGGTTTGCTGGCGGATAAAGGCTTCAGGTCCTGTATCATTGGCCATATCGACAACAATGGACTTCAACTCTTCGTCGTCTTCGCGCGTTTCATGAACAAATCCGGGATAGAGAAGGTGAGGGATTTTCTCAAATCCTCTTTCTCGGGTCAGTTTGATCATGAATTCCCGGCGCTCTGTTTGTTCCGGAGTGTCAGAACGAGCATTCGTATCCAGCAAGGCGACCTTGCCGACACGTTGAGGGGCTTCTCGCAGAATTTCCATGGCGAGATACCCGCCCATGGACAGGCCGATCAGAGAAAATCGATCTGGCGCGTTGTCCAGAATGTTGGCGACAATTCCTTCAATGCTGTCACGGTCACGGTGATTGGCGACCATTATGGGCCGATCGGAAAAAGCAACGATTTGCGGCGCATAAAGCGCTTCTGTGCACAAAAGGCCAGGAACAAAAACGATTGGGTCGCTCATCAGGCTGATTCTTCGCGTGTTGCGAGCAGCATGTAATTGACGTCCATGTCCCGCGATTGAGCCCAGGTGTCCGTGAGCGGATTGTAGCTGACGCCAGACCGGTCGGTAATTTTCAAACCTGCAGCATTCAGGGGTGCTTCAAGCTCCGACGGTTTTACCAGTTTTTCGTAAGAGTGGGTACCTTTGGGAAGCCAGCGAAGCACCATTTCGGCGCCAACAATGGCAAGCGCATAGGCTTTCAGCGTGCGATTGATGGTCGCAACAAACATCAATCCGCCCTCACGGACCATCCGGCTGGTGGCATCCATGAAGAGGGGTACATCCGCAACGTGCTCTACCACTTCCATGTTGAGGACTACGTCAAACGTTTCACCCGCGTCTGCGAGTGCTTCGGCAGTCTCAGCACGATAATCGATCTGAAGGCTTGAGCTTTGCATATGAAGTTTGGCGATCTCGATATTCACTTCGGAAGGGTCCGCTCCAACAACTTCCGCACCAAGGCGTGCCATCGGTTCGCTCAGCAAGCCACCGCCACAGCCAATGTCAAGAAAACGCAGGCCCTTGAAGGCATCCGGTGATTTTGGATCGCGATCAAACTGGCGGCAGACTTCCTGTTTGATGTAGGACAGGCGGACCGGATTGAATTTGTGAAGAGGCTTGAATTTTCCGGTCGGATCCCACCACTCATTGGCCATCGCGGAAAACCGGGCAACTTCTTCGCTGTCGATTGTTCCTGTGTTTTTCTGAGCCTTGCCAGTCATCTGATGATCCTTTTTAAGGGGGCGACGTACCTTGGCGGCGTCAACTCCGGTCTGTAACTGCTGTCGTTCCAAGGTCTGGGTCCATTTGTCAAGAGACACAGTTGCAGCAAAGGAACGCAGCCTGTATGCATGCGCCGATCCATCCGGCGCGCTCCGCGTCACATGCATGATACAAAGAATACGAGTGGTATGGCCCGACTGGTTTTAAAATTTGGCGGGACATCGGTTGCCGATCTAGATCGCATCCGCAATGTCGCCCGCCATGTCAAACGGGAAGTAGACGCCGGCCATCAGGTTGCTGTAGTCGTTTCAGCGATGTCTGGACAGACCAACAAGCTGGTGCAGTTTTGCCGTGATGCGTCACCTTTGCACGACGCCCGTGAATATGACGCTGTTGTTGCATCCGGAGAGCAAGTCACATCCGGCCTTCTGGCGATTGTCCTTCAGGACATGGGCGTGAACGCGCGATCCTGGCAGGGTTGGCAAGTGCCAATCAAGACGGATGAAAATCACGGCGCTGCGCGAATTCGCGAAATTGACGGCGGCTTTATGTCTGAGCGACTGGAGCAGGGACAAGTAGCAGTGCTTGCCGGGTTCCAGGGAATTTCTCCGGACAATCGCATCGCGACTCTCGGGCGTGGCGGCTCTGATACGAGCGCAGTTGCAATCGCTGCAGCCATCAAGGCTGACCGGTGTGATATCTATACGGATGTTGATGGTGTCTACACAACGGATCCGAGAATAGTGCCGCAAGCGCAGCGGCTTGACCGGGTGTCCTTCGAAGAGATGCTGGAAATGGCGTCTCTCGGTGCAAAGGTCTTGCAAGTCCGTTCTGTCGAAATGGCAATGGTTCACGGTGTGCGGACATTCGTACGCTCCAGTTTCGATGATCCCGAAGCACCACAGGTCGGTAAAGACGGCCTTCCTATTGGTACTCTTATTTGCGACGAGGATGAACTCGTGGAACAGCAGGTTGTCACCGGCATTGCATATGCCAAGGACGAAGCTCAAATCTCACTGCGTGACGTGGCTGACAAGCCGGGTGTCGCGCAATCCGTATTCGGCCCGCTGGCAGATGCCCATATCAATGTGGATATGATCGTCCAGAACATCTCGCCGGACGGGAAGACGACAGACATTACCTTCACAGTTCCCGAAGCGGACTTTGAACGGGCACAAAAAGTCCTTCACGACAACCGGGAAGATATCGGTTTTCAGAATCTTGAAGGGGCCACGGATGTGGTCAAGGTCTCTGTAATCGGCATCGGTATGCGCTCGCATGCCGGCATTGCAGCGCAATGTTTCAGTGGATTGGCAGGCAAGGGTATCAACATCCGGGCGATCACGACTTCCGAAATCAAAATCTCCGTTCTGATCGATTCAGCCTATGCAGAACTTGCGGTGCGGACTCTGCATTCGCTATACGAGTTAGACGGATAGTCTATTCGAAGAGTCGCCCCTGATGATTTTCAGGAGCTGAGCTTGATCGGAGCGGAAACTCAAAGGGGGGGCAATGCGCACTAATCTAGCCGGACCGCGCCTGCTTCTCCGCAGGCTCCGTGAAGTAATGGCACAGCCGATCACGGCGCAGGAACGACTTGACAAGATCGTTGTTTTGATTGCGTCCAATGTGGTCGCTGAAGTGTGCTCAGTTTACATTCTTCGTGCAGATGGTGTTCTTGAACTCTATGCTACCGAAGGTCTGAACCGCGAGGCGGTGCACAACGCATCTCTGCGGGTTGGCCAAGGTCTTGTTGGTTTGATCGCAGCTGAAGCGCGCCCACTCAATCTGCCAAACGCCAGCGCGCATCCCGGTTTTACCTATCTGCCGGAAACAGGTGAGGAGAATTACAACTCCTTCCTCGGTGTGCCGATCCTGCGTGCAGGCCGGACACTCGGCGTTCTGGTTGTCCAGAACCAGTCTCACCGAACCTATCTGGAAGATGAGGTCGAGGCGCTGCAAACCACTGCGATGATTATCGCGGAGATGGTTGCAGCCGGCGAACTGGAAGCAATTGCCCAAAAAGCCACCGGACTAGACCTATCCCGGCCGGTTACCGCCAAAGGTGTTGGTCTGGCGGAAGGTGTCGGTCTTGGCCACGTTGTTCTGCATGAACCACGTGTTGTTGTCACAAATCTGATTGCGGAAGATTCTGACCGCGAAAAGGGCAGGCTCGAAGGTGCAATAAATCGGCTACGCCTGTCAATTGATGATCTGCTTGCCAGCGGAGAGATTGCCGCGACCGGTGAACATCGCGAAGTGCTCGAAGCCTATCGCATGTTCGCTTATGACCGGGGTTGGCTCCGGAAAATTGAAGAGGCCATCAAAAACGGCCTGACAGCTGAAGCCGCTGTCGAAAAAGTTCAAAGTGATACGCGTGCGCGCATGCTGCGCCAGACAGATCCATATTTACGCGAACGGCTGCATGATCTCGACGATCTTGCACATCGCCTGATCCGCGAATTGATGGGCCGCGAACATGGCCCCAGCGTTGATGAACTGCCGCAAGACGCCATCATTGTTGGCCGTAACATGGGTGCCGCCGAGCTACTCGATTATGGTCGCGATCGCATCAGGGCCTTGGTGCTCGAAGAAGGCGGCCCGACCAGTCATGTCACGATTGTGGCGCGAGCTCTCGGAATACCGACTGTGGGCCTGGTGGACGATATCGTCGGCCTTGCGGATGGCGGCGATGAGATCATTGTCGACGGGGATACCGGTGAAGTTCACTTGCGCCCTGCAGCTGATCTTGAAGATGCTTATGCGGAAAAGGTTCGTTTTCGGGCGCGCCGTCAGGCGCAGTATCGGCGATTGCGCAACAAACCTTCCGTCACAAAAGACGGTGTTGAGATCGCGTTGCAAATGAATGCCGGTCTTCTGGTGGATTTGCCGCATCTTGCAGAGGCCGGTGCCGCAGGCGTAGGCCTGTTCCGCACCGAGCTTCAGTTTATGGTGGCCTCGTCTTTCCCGCGCATGCGCGAACAACAGGCGCAGTATACCCAGATCCTGGATGCTGCGGAAGGCAAGCCGGTCACCTTCCGTTCGCTTGATATCGGCGGTGACAAGGTTTTGCCTTATCTCAGATCCATCCAGGAAGAAAATCCGGCAATGGGCTGGCGGGCATTGAGGCTGGGTCTTGACCGGCCGGGTCTGCTCAGGACGCAAATTCGTGCACTTTTACATGCTGCTGCAGGCAGGGAACTGAAACTTATGTTCCCGATGGTTGCCGCAGTAGAAGAGTTTCTGAGGGCGAAGGCGCTTGTTGATAAAGAGATCAAGCATCTGCGTCGTCACGGTCATGCCGAGCCAAAAATTGTGCGTCTGGGTGTCATGATTGAAGTGCCGTCATTGCTGTTCCAACTGGAAGAGCTTATGGAGCACGTCGATTTTGTGTCGGTCGGGTCAAATGATCTGTTCCAGTTTTTCTGCGCAGTGGATCGCGGGAATACCCGGGTTTCTGATCGTTTTGATACGATGACTGTCGGATTCCTGCGGGCCTTGAAATCAATCATAGATGCAGCAAAAACGGCGAATGTGCCGGTGACGCTGTGCGGTGAACTGGCCGGGCAACCGATAGCAGCCATGGCACTGATAGGACTCGGATACAGAAACCTGTCGATGTCGCCGTCATCCTTGGGCCCTGTGAAGGCTATGTTGCGAACTTTAGATGCTGGCCGCTTGTCTGCACGGTTGCTGCCACGCCTTGAGCCGGGTCATGATGACCACAATATCCGGGATGCATTGACCCGCTTTGCTGCCGAGATGGATGTTGCCCTTTAGCGGCAACAGGCGTAGTTCACCCTTCAACCTGGGAATTTGGGAGAAGTTGCGCGAATGTTAGCGCGTCATAAACTCGATAATCTGCTGGATCGGTTCGCCGAGATCGAGCACATGATGTCGTCCGGTCCGGATCCGGCTGTCTATGTCAAATTGTCCCGTGAATATGCCGGGCTGGAGCCGTTGATCTTCAAGATCCGGTCGTTGATCAAGGCAGAAGAGGATCTTGCAGGTGCCAAGGCGCTGCTTGATGATCCTGAGTCTGACGCTGAAATGCGTGAGCTTGCCGAGATGGAACGTGACGAGCTTTCCGAATGTGTCGAGCAACTCACACAGGAAGTTCGCGTTGGTCTGCTGCCAAAAGATGAGGCGGATGCCAATGATGCAATCCTGGAAGTACGGGCTGGAACCGGTGGTGATGAAGCTTCCTTGTTCGCGGGTGATCTTTTCCGGATGTATCAACGCTATGCCGAACTTCGTGGCTGGAAGGTCGCCGTTGTTTCAGCCAGCGAAGGCGAAGTTGGCGGCTACAAGGAAGTAATTGCAACTGTGTCCGGCGACAATGTCTTTGCCAACATGAAATTCGAGTCCGGAGTACACAGGGTGCAACGTGTTCCGGCAACAGAGTCCGGCGGGCGGATCCATACTTCTGCCGCAACAGTCGCGGTCATGCCGCAAGCTGAAGACATCGATATCGAAGTCAATGACGGCGATCTGCGCATTGATACATTCCGCGCGTCAGGTGCAGGTGGGCAGCACGTCAATACGACTGATTCAGCGGTCCGTATTACCCATATTCCGACAGGTATTGTTGTTGCCGTTCAGGACGAGCGATCCCAACACAAGAACAAGGCTCGGGCGATGCAGCTTTTGCGTGCCCGTATTTACGATGAAGAGCGCGAACGTGCTGCAAGCGAGCGAACGGAAGCGCGGCGACTTCAGGTGGGCTCCGGCGATCGATCCGAGCGCATCCGGACCTATAATTTCCCCCAGGGCCGCGTTACCGATCACAGGATAGGCCTGACCCTCTACAAGCTGGATCAGATTATCGCTGGCGAAGCACTGGAAGAGGTCATTGAAGCGTTGATACTTGATTATCAGGCAAACCTTCTGGCGTCAGAAGAAACCTGAGATATGCAGGTCGGTGAACTCTACCGTCAGATTCGCAACAGATTTCGCCAGGCAAATCTGCCGACTCCTGATCTCGACGCCAAATATCTAGTGAGTGCTGCGATTGGCATTTCCGTGTCGGATATCATCCTGCGAGAAATTGATCCGGTCGATGAAGGCAGTCTTTCTAAGGCACATGGTTTTTGTCAGCAACGTTTGGTCGGAATGCCGGTTGGACGAATTCTCGGTGAACGTGAATTCTACGGCCGACGGTTTTTGATGAACGCGGCCACTCTGGAACCGCGTCCGGATACGGAAATTCTGATCGATACGGTCTTGGAGCGTTCCGACCACAGTCGTCCGTTGTGGATGTGCGATATTGGTACCGGTTCAGGTGCTATTGCAGTGACACTTCTGGCGGAAATGCCAAAGTCTCGAATGATCGCAATCGACATTTCCGAAGAAGCTCTACTTTGCGCGTCCCGAAATGCTGATTTGAACTCTGTAAGAGAAAGGTTCTTTCCGGCCGTTGCTGACTACGGATCATCGTTGGGGGCAGGCCTTGATTGGGTTATCAGCAATCCACCCTACATTCGCACCTCCGTGCTCAGTGAACTTAGCCGAGAAGTGATTCAGCATGATCCGTCTATCGCACTTGATGGCGGTACAGATGGTTTGGAGGCTTATAAGCGAATCATCGGCGGAGCGGGGGTGATCTTGTCCTCAGGCGCGCAAATAGCGCTGGAAATTGGCTACGATCAAGCTGATGATGTAAAAAAGCAGCTGCGTCATCATGGCTTTGGAGCGATTGAAATCATTAAAGATCTCGCCGGGAATGATCGAGTTTCTGTGGCGAAAAAGACATAATTTCTGCCATTTTGAATTGTGGCGAAAAAGCACTTGGAAATCGCAACGGAAACGGGTAGGTTCGACTTGCCGAGACCGGAGATGTGACCAGCATTGAGCAGGGCATACGCATCCGGCAACGTGGGGAAATCCGCTGTCACTGAGTGATAGAAACCGTTGCCATACGGATTTTCCGGTTTTTCGGACTGTCAAAGAGAAGGACAAAGGCGCTGGCTGTTTGCCAGAAGCGTTCTGCGTATAATTTCAATGACAGCCGCGAACCAACACTGTTGGCTTCGGCGAGAATTTCGTATCGGTATATATAATTCCGATTGTGGGTCAGTTTCTACTGACCGCCGTTCCGCAAGAGAAAACGGCAGGATGAGACCAAGTAATCAGAACAATAAGCGTATGCGCGGACGGGGTCGCAAGGGTCCAAATCCGCTAACCCGGACTTACGAATCCAACGGTCCTGATGTGAAAATCCGCGGCACTGCGATGCATGTTGCGGAGAAGTACCAGCAGCTAGCTCGTGATGCCCAGGCATCCGGCGACCGGATTATGTCCGAAAACTATAACCAGCACGCAGAGCATTATCAGCGGATTGTCGCGGCGGCACAGCCAACGCCTCAACCTCAGCAGAATAATCAGCCATCTGCCAGAGCAGAATCGGACGACAACCAGGTGCAGGCGACTGCAAGTGGTACTGCGCCCGTGAATGGCTCTGAACAACAGTCCCCGGAACGAACCGAACCCGGTGCTCCGGTAATGGAATCTGATAGCCCGCAACCTTTTATTGAAGACATGCCTGTCATCAATCAGGAGGGTCAGGTGAATGGCGCAGGGCAGAAGGCTGGAGCCGATGGTGATGAGGGGGAAGACAAACCTCGCCGCCGTGGTCGGACGCCTAGGCCTCGTGCTCCGCGTCGCGCGCCAGTGGCGGCATCATCTGAAGATGTTGTTGCTGATAGCGCGCAGGAAACACCTGAGGTCGCGGCAACTTCTGTAGAGGATGACGTTCCACCAAAACCGCGTCGTCGGGTGGCGCGCCCTCGCAGAACAAAACCTGCTGAGGACGCTCCTGCTGAGACACCTGCAGCAAGCGAGTAGTCAGGCTGATGTAAGCCAGATGTGTGAAAACGGCGTCCGATGGGGCGCCGTTTTTGTTTGTAGTGTAGAATTTGCCGCACAGGCCTTTTGTGACGAAAATGCAACACTATATATGTGAAGCAGGGCTCAATGAGACTGCACGGATGCCCATTGTCGGGGTTCGTATCCCAAAACGTTCGCCACGCTTCGGGTGGAGGGAACGTATAGGAGGTAGCAAATGAATTTTGAAAAGTATACCGAACGCGCTCGCGGTTTTATTCAATCGGCGCAGACATTTGCATTGGGGCGGAACCATCAGCAGTTTTCGCCTGAGCATGTGTTGAAAGTTCTTCTCGATGATCCGGAAGGCATGGCCAGTGGACTGATTGATCGCGCCGGTGGTCAGTCAAAAGCTCTAAAAGGTGATTTGGAAGCTATTCTGGAGAAGATGCCGAAAGTGTCCGGCGGTTCAGGTCAGCTTTATATGGGCCAGGCAACCGCGCGCCTTTTTGAACAGGCAGAGACAATTGCCGACAAGGCCGGAGACAGTTTCGTGACTGTCGAACGTCTGTTGCTTGCTTTGGCAATGGATGGCGATAGCGACGTCGGCAAGTTGATGAAGCGCCACGGCGTTACGCCGAATGGCTTGAACGAGGCAATCAATCAATTGCGCCAGGGTCGAACTGCGGACAGCGCCACTGCAGAAAATCAATATGAGGCTTTGAAGAAATTTGCGCGCGATCTCACAGAAGTTGCGCGGGACGGAAAACTTGACCCTGTCATCGGCCGGGACGAGGAAATTCGCCGAACCATTCAGGTTCTGTCGCGTCGAACCAAAAATAACCCTGTTCTTATAGGTGAGCCGGGAGTTGGTAAAACGGCTATTGCGGAAGGTCTTGCGCTTAGAATTGTCAATGGGGATGTTCCAGAATCGCTCAAGGACAAGCAGCTGCTGTCCCTCGACATGGGCGCGCTGATTGCTGGTGCGAAATATCGCGGCGAATTCGAAGAACGCCTGAAGTCTGTTCTCTCAGAGGTCGAAGCGTCTGCGGGCGGTATCATCCTCTTCATTGACGAAATGCATACGCTTGTCGGAGCCGGGAAAGCAGATGGCGCTATGGATGCGTCCAATCTTCTCAAACCTGCGCTGGCGCGGGGTGAATTGCACTGTGTTGGCGCAACGACACTCGACGAATACCGCAAGCATGTTGAAAAAGACGCCGCTTTGGCGCGTCGGTTCCAGCCTGTGTTTGTAACCGAGCCAACTGTCGAGGACACCATTTCGATCCTGCGTGGTATCAAGGAGAAGTATGAGCTTCACCATGGCGTCCGTATTACCGATTCTGCGATTGTGTCCGCTGCGTCCCTGTCCAATCGCTACATCACGGACCGTTTTTTGCCCGACAAAGCAATCGATCTCATCGATGAAGGTGCCAGCCGCCTGCGCATGCAGGTGGATTCCAAACCGGAAGAACTGGATGAACTGGATCGCCGGATCATTCAGTTGAAGATCGAACGCGAAGCCCTGAAGACCGAAAATGATGAGGCAGCCAAGGACCGTCTCGGCAAACTTGAAAAAGAGCTGGTTGGCCTTGAGGAGCAGTCTCAAATCCTGACCAACAGGTGGTCGGGAGAAAAGGATAAGTTGAACCTTGAACAAAAGATCAAGGAGCAACTTGAGCAGGCCCGTATTGATCTGGAAATTGCGCAACGCCAGGGCAACCTTGCCAAGGCCGGAGAGCTTGCCTATGGCGTTGTTCCTGACCTGGAGCGCAAACTGACAGAAGCCGAGGCTTCAGAAGATGCTGACGCCATGGTGGATGAGGCGGTCACACCGTCACATATCGCACAGGTCGTCTCCAAATGGACGGGTATTCCGGTCGACAAGATGCTGGAAGGCGAACGTGAAAAGCTCCTGAAGATGGAAGACATGCTTGCGAACCGAGTGATCGGGCAGCAAGAGGCGATTCATGCAGTTTCAACAGCCGTTCGTCGTGCCAGGGCCGGGTTGCAGGATCCGAACAGGCCGATCGGCTCGTTCATGTTCCTTGGACCTACCGGTGTCGGGAAGACCGAGCTGACCAAGGCTCTCGCCAGTTTCCTGTTTGATGATGACAGTGCAATGGTTCGCATCGACATGTCCGAATACATGGAGAAACACTCTGTTGCTCGTTTGATCGGGGCACCTCCGGGTTATGTCGGTTATGAAGAAGGTGGAGCGCTGACCGAAGCTGTTCGCCGGCGGCCCTATCAGGTTGTCCTCTTTGATGAGATCGAAAAGGCACATAGTGATGTCTTCAATGTTCTTCTTCAGGTGCTGGATGATGGCCGTCTGACGGATGGACAAGGTCGGACTGTCGATTTCCGGAACACGTTGATCATCATGACGTCCAATCAGGGCGCAGAGTATTTGGTCAATCAGCCTGAAGGACAGGACAGTGAAGCTGTTCGCGATGAGGTGATGTCCTCGGTGCGCGGGCAATTCCGGCCAGAGTTCTTGAACCGGCTGGATGAAATAGTCCTGTTCCACCGTCTGCAACGTTCGCAGATGTCCAGTATTGTCGCGATCCAGCTCGAGCGTTTGCGAGGGTTATTGTCGGATCGAAAAATTACGCTCAATCTGGACGATAGCGCCGTCGGATGGCTTGCGCAAAAAGGCTACGATCCCGCCTATGGTGCGCGGCCGCTCAAACGGGTTATCCAGAAGGATGTGCAAGATCCGCTCGCAGAGCAACTTCTGTCCGGAGATGTTCTGGATGGCCAGACGGTCAATATCACTGCCGGGACAGACAGGCTTGTGTTTCAGATAGTGGGCACAGAAAGTGTCGCTGCCTGATATTCGAGTGTCCTGAAGAAAACCAAAAGGCCCGCGATCTGTATCGCGGGCCTTCAAAATTTGGGTAGTCCTATTCCGCAGAAGCCTAGTTGATAGACGCCAATCGTGATGGCTTTCGTGCCCGATCAAGCAGGGTATCAATACGGTACCGTTCTGTTTCGAAGGTCGCACGCATCTCGCCATCCAGTGTCCGGCCTTTCGGCAATTTGATCCGCATTGGATCGACATAACGGCCATTCACTAACACTTCGTAGTGGAGGTGAGGGCCCGTCGAGAGCCCAGTAGAGCCAACATAACCAATAATCTGACCCTGCCTGACTTTCACACCCGGGTGCATGCCTTTGGCAAAGCGTGTCATGTGATTGTAGGTGGTCACATATCCATTGGTGTGCTGCAGTTCAACACGGCGGCCATAACCGGATGCCCATTTTGCTTTCAACACCGTGCCGTTACCGGCAGCAATGATAGGTGTTCCGCGCGGAGCAGACCAATCTACACCGCGGTGCATTTTGCGATACTTGTAAATCGGGTGCCGACGCATTCCGAAAGCGGACCGGAATTTTCCGCCATTGAGCGGCTTACGGACAAGGAACTTTTTCGCACTTTGGCCAGATTCATCATAGAAATCGGTAACGCCGTCGTCTGATGTCCGGTGCCGATAAAACTCACGTTTGGTCGTACCGGTGTTCAAAGCTGCATACAGAATTTTGGGTCCGCCATTCTGATCTCCTTCGGTGAAGAACAGTTGCAGTGAGTCGCCCGGCTGAACCCGTGCATTGAAATCAACGTCAAATGAGAACATGCGAACCAGATCATTGATCAGGCTTTCCGGCATGCCCTGTTCAAGTGCTGTTTGATAGAGGCTGTCATAGATTGCAGGAGTTGGACCCCCATAGGACACCCTGTCGGCTTCTTCGAACGCACCTGCGAGGAAAGTTGTTGGTTCCGTCGCCTCTACATAGTTGCCGTTGTCTGAGCGGGCGATGGTCGCCTGGTGTGCAGTATCTCTATAAAGACTAATCCGTTCCGGTCTCATCCGTTGCAGATCATCGGGAGACGGCGCAAATGCAATACGCAGTCGCTGTCCATCGGATAGCTCACCCAGACCATAGACACTTTCAAATGCAGTTTCGATGTCGATGGCTTCCTTTTCGGTGGCATCCTGGTTCATCAACAGATCGGACAGGCTTTGACCGGAAGCAATCGGCACGATTTTTTCATCCATCCCGGTGAAACGGACTTCCTCTTCCCGTTTGGAGACGAAAGAGACATTCTCAGGAGTAATCCTGACCGCATAACGCTCCAGATCGGGCTGTAGGGCCAGATTGAAGTCGAAACGGCCGGGATCGACGATTGTCGTTGCGGCCATTTCAATCGCATCAATTGACAGTGTGCGGGCGATTTCCCGAACTTTCAACTCGACCTCGGTTTCCGAGGGAGTGGCGTCGGATTTAATTGATGCACTTCGTTTTGGAAATGATGTCAGGCTGATGCTGACTTCGCTTTCCAGTTTGGCACCATATTGCGAATCTGCGATCAAAATAGTCGACACTTGGCTGTCGGTGTCAGGTCCAGTGTCTTCCTGACTGTCGGCAAACATGTTGATCGGATTGAAGGCGGGGATTTGTTTGGCAAGATCCGGATCTTTGCGAGTTGCCAGTGTCGCGCTGACAAATATGTGTGGCTGGACCCGGATATGTTCCCGGTCACCTTCACGGGTGACGACATTGACGTCGATGACATTTTTGTCGGAATACTCGGTCGCAGTTTTCAGGACACGGTCACCCTTGCTGCCGCCTCCGCCAGATACATTGAAATTGCCCAGTAAAGGGTCGCCCGAGTGTGTGGCAGCTACACTGTATTGACCGTCGAGCGCTGCCATCAGCGCGCCTCCCATCAACATAAGCGACGTTACGCCGGTCAAAACTGTTCCAGCCAGCCATCGTAACGACACTTGGCGACGGTCTGGCAATCCGCTCTGGCTTTCATAAGCACGTAAAGGTGGCTCGTTACCAAGTTCCATCGGATTATGCTGGGCATTGTGGAAAGGGCCAAAATGCATCTGTACCGCTCGGTCCTTCCTAATTCGCCTCGGTTAGCTCAAACACAATGATAGTATAGGCCACTGCGGGGCATGACAATTGTCGCTAAATGCAGCGAAATAGCTGGAACGTCAAATGATTCTGACGAATGTCCCTGCCGAACTGCTTTGCGAATGCGGGATTAACGACTGAATCTGTCCGCATTATGGTTTTCTGCCATGTCTCTTGTTTCAAGAAATGTGTTTTGCGCAAATCCCAATGACGTTACTGAGATTGTCGGTGCGTCTGCAGGGATCGGAGGCTCCGTTACCCCTGGACGAAACGCCCCTATGCACCTGTATTAAGACGATGAAAATGATGTTTTCGGGTTTTGTGAATCTTTTTTGACAAAGTCTGTTGACTCCCAGAATTGTCCCCCCTATAACCCGGTTCATCGACGGCGGCCTTGCTGCTGGCGACAGGGTCTTGCGCTCTTCACTCAGGAAAATTGGTCTTAAGTGGCTGGATCTTCGGGTTCGGTTTCAGGGTTGGTTTTGAATGGTTTAGGGGTTGC
>JBDWQP010000008.1:0-449719 GCA_039986495.1 Roseibium sp.
CATAAGCGTTTGCTCGATATCGTTGACCCAACACCACAGACAGTGGACGCGCTGATGAAGCTCGACCTTGCCGCCGGTGTTGACGTCGAGATCAAGCTCTAAGCGGGACGAAGGGGACACATCCATGCGTTCTGGAGTTATCGCTCAAAAAGTGGGCATGACCCGCATTTATAATGATGCAGGCGAACATGTTCCGGTCACAGTATTGCGACTGGGAAATTGCCAGGTGGTTGCTCACCGGACTGACGAAAAGAACGGGTACACCGCGCTGCAACTTGGTGCCGGTAGCCGTAAAGTTAAGAACACACCGAAGGCGTTGCGCGGCCACTTTGCTGTTGCAAAGGTTGAGCCTAAGCGGACCGTAACCGAGTTTCGCGTTACAGCGGATAACCTGATTGACGTTGGCGCAGTTATTACTGCCGACCATTATGTCGATGGTCAGTTTGTCGATGTAACCGGTACGTCTATCGGTAAAGGTTTTGCCGGTGCGATGAAGCGCCACAACTTCGGTGGTGGCCGTGCATCGCACGGTAACTCGATCTCGCACCGTGCGCACGGTTCTACCGGTCAGTGTCAAGACCCGGGCCGCGTGTTCAAGGGCAAGAAGATGGCCGGTCATATGGGCGACGCCCGCGTGACCACGCAGAACCTCAAGGTTGTGCGCACTGATGTAGAGCGTGGCCTGATCATGATCGAAGGCTCGGTTCCAGGTGCCAAGGGTGGCTGGATCCAGGTTCGCGACGCGATCAAAAAGGCGCTGCCGGACAACGTTCCGGTACCGGGTGCTTTCAAGGCATCTGAAGCGACTGCGGCCGCCGGGAAGGAGAGTGAGTGATGGAACTCAAGGTCAAAACCCTCGCGGGTAAGACGGCCGGTTCGATCACGGTGTCGGACGAGATCTTCGGTCTCGATCCACGCACCGATTTGATCCACCGTGTGGTGCGTTGGCAGCTTGCCAAACGCCAGGCGGGCACGCACAAGACGCTGCAGCGCTCGGAAGTCAATGGTACTACGAAGAAATTCGTTCGCCAAAAAGGCTCAGGCGGTGCACGTCACGGCAACAGAAAAGCACCGCAGTTTCGCGGTGGTGGTAAGGCTTTTGGTCCGATCGTTCGCGATCATGCCCATGACCTTCCGAAGAAAGTCCGTGCTCTCGGCCTGAGGCATGTTCTGTCAGCGAAAGCACAGGCAGACAGCATTGTGGTTGTTGAAGATGCGAAAGCAGCGGAAGCCAAGACAAAAGCTCTGAAGGGTCAGCTCGATAAGCTCGGTTTGACCAGTGCACTGGTGATTGACGGTGCTGAAGTTGACAACAACTTCGCACTTGCATCGCGCAACATCCCGCATGTGGATGTGCTGCCGGTACAGGGTATCAACGTTTATGACATCCTGCGGGCCAATACACTTGTATTGACCAAAGCTGCGGTGTCAGCACTTGAGGAGCGCTTTAAATGAGCAAACTTCCTCACTACGACAAAATCGTTGGCCCGGTAATTACCGAAAAGTCTACGATGGCTTCTGAAGAGAACAAGGTTGTCTTCAAGGTTGCTAACGACGCAACCAAGCCTGAAATCAAGGCCGCAGTTGAAGCACTGTTCGGTGTCAAAGTCACGGCAGTGAACACCCTGGTCCGCAAGGGCAAGGTTAAGCGCTTCCGTGGTCGTCTGGGCCGTCAGTCTGACTTTAAAAAGGCCGTCGTAACGCTTCAGGAAGGTCACGGCATCGACGTGACCACCGGGCTCTAAGGCGGGGACTTAAGAAAAATGGCACTTAAGACATTCAATCCAACGTCCCCAGGACGCCGCCAGCTGGTCCAGGTCGACCGTGCTGGTCTTTGGAAAGGCAAGCCGGTCAAGACTTTGACCGAAGGTCTGTCCAAATCCGGTGGCCGTAACAACACGGGTCGTCTGACGTCTCCTAACCGCGGTGGCGGACACAAGCGGACTTACCGTCTTGTGGACTTCAAACGCCGTAAATGGGATGTTCCTGCGACGGTTGAGCGCCTCGAATACGATCCGAACCGGACCGCATTCATTGCTCTTATCCGTTACGACGATGGTGAGCTGAGCTACATTCTGGCACCTCAGCGTTTGGCCGCAGGCGACAAGGTCGTCGCTGGTGAAAACGTTGACGTAAAGCCGGGCAATGCAGCACCTCTGTCTCGCATTCCTGTTGGAACGATCGTACACAACATTGAGTTGAAGCCGGGCAAAGGCGCCCAGGTCGCTCGCTCTGCTGGTGCATTCGTTCAGATCGTGGGCCGCGATCAGGGTTATACTACGCTACGCCTTATGTCTGGCGAACAGCGTCGTGTTCTCGGTACTTGCATGGCAACAATCGGTGCCGTGTCCAACCCGGACCACGGCAACGTAAACCTCGGCAAGGCTGGCCGTTCTCGCTGGCTTGGCATTCGTCCGCATACTCGCGGTGTTGCCATGAACCCGATCGATCACCCACATGGTGGTGGTGAAGGACGGACCTCAGGCGGTCGTCATCCGGTTACTCCTTGGGGTAAACCGACCAAAGGTAAGCGCACGCGGAAGAATAAGCAGACTGATAAGTATATCGTCCGCAGCCGCCACGCGCGTAAGAAATAAGGGGCAGGATCGTGGCACGTTCGATCTGGAAAGGTCCGTTTGTCGACGGGTATCTGCTGAAAAAGGCTGACAAGGTTCGTGAATCTGGTCGGAACGAGGTCATCAAGACCTGGAGCCGCCGCTCAACGATCCTGCCGCAGTTCGTAGGTCTGACTTTTGGCGTCTACAACGGACAGAAACATGTCCCGGTGTCGGTGTCTGAAGAGATGATTGGTCATAAGTTCGGTGAGTTTTCACCGTCCCGGACCTACTACGGACACGGCGCCGACAAAAAGGCGAAGAGGAAGTAACGATGGGCAAGTCGAAGCACGAGCGGACGCTCGCTGATAACGAGGCCCGGGCATTGACCCGTATGATACGCGTTTCTCCGCGTAAGCTGAATCTCGTTGCTGCTGCTATCCGTGGAAAGAAAGTTGGCTCCGCAATTGCGGATCTGACATTCTCCCGCAAGCGCATTTCACAGGACGTCAAGAAGACTTTGATGTCCGCCATTGCTAATGCGGAAAACAATCACGACCTGGACATCGACAACCTTGTCGTTGCCGAGGCTCATGTTGGCAAAGCTTTTGTCATCAAGCGCTTCCAGGCCCGTGCTCGCGGACGTGTTGGCCGGATTGAGAAACCTTTCTCGAACCTGACCATCGTTGTGCGTGAAGTTGAGGAGAGTGCCTGATGGGACATAAAGTTAACCCGATCGGCATGCGCCTCGGGATCAACCGCACCTGGGATTCTCGCTGGTATGCCAACAAAAACGAATATGGAGAACTTCTTCACGAAGATTTCCGCATTCGTGAGTACCTGATGAAGGAACTCAAGCAGGCAGCAGTTTCCAAAATTGTTATCGAACGTCCGCACAAGAAGTGCCGTGTTTCCATTCATTCCGGTCGTCCGGGTGTGGTTATCGGTAAAAAAGGTGCTGACATTGAGCGTCTTCGCAAGAAGATCGCCGATATCACGAATTCGGAAGTGCACATCAACATTGTTGAAGTTCGCAAGCCGGAAATCGATGCGACCCTGGTAGCCGCTTCGATCGCACAACAGCTGGAACGCCGTATTGCATTCCGTCGCGCCATGAAACGGTCTGTTCAGTCCGCCATGCGCCTCGGTGCTCAAGGTATCCGGATCAATTGCGGCGGCCGTCTCGGCGGTGCTGAAATTGCGCGTATCGAATGGTATCGTGAAGGCCGCGTTCCGCTTCATACTCTTCGTGCCGACATCGACTATGGTGTTGCATCTGCTCACACGGCTTATGGCGTGTGTGGTGTGAAGGTCTGGATCTTCAAGGGTGAAATTCTGGAGCACGATCCAATGGCGTCTGAACGCCGTGCGGCAGCTGCTTCTGAAGGTAACCAGGGTGATCGCGGCGGACGCCGGGATCGGGGCCGCGAGCGCGCAGCTTAATTTAAGCTGCCTGTCGCTTGTAAGATAAGAAAGACGAGAGAAGAACGATGCTGCAACCGAAACGCACAAAGTTCCGCAAGCAGCACAAAGGCCGCATCCACGGCTTGTCGAAGGGAGGCACTGACCTCAACTTCGGCGCGTTTGGTCTGAAGGCTATAGAGCCTGAGCGTGTTACGGCACGTCAGATCGAAGCGGCCCGTCGTGCTATGACCCGCCACATGAAGCGTGCGGGTCGTGTTTGGATCCGTATCTTCCCGGACGTCCCGGTCTCCTCGAAGCCGGCTGAAGTCCGCATGGGTAAGGGTAAAGGTTCTCCGGATTACTGGGCTTGCCGTGTCAAGCCTGGCCGGATCATGTTCGAAATTGACGGTGTGCCGGTAGACGTAGCGCGTGAAGCTATGCGTCTTGCCGCTGCCAAGCTGCCGATCAAATGCCGATTCATTCAGCGTATCGGCGAGTAGGCGAGCTAGGAGAAACAGCCATGAAGGCGACCGACGTACGAGTTAAGACCCTCGACGAGCTCCGCACAGAGCTCGAGGGCTTGAAGAAAGAGCAGTTCAATCTGCGCTTTCAGAAGGCTACGGGGCAACTTGAAAACACTGCGCGTGTTCGACAAATCCGTCGGGACATCGCGCGTATCCAGACGATCATGCGCGAACAGCGTGTGACGGCGAACGCGTAAGGAGACGGCAATGCCGAAGCGTATCCTGCAGGGCACCGTTGTAAGCGACGCCAATGACAAGACGGTAACGGTTAATGTGGAGCGTCGCTTCACTCATCCGCTGCTAAAGAAAGTTGTACGCCGTACTAAAAAGTACCGTGCGCATGACGAAAGCAACCAATACAAGGTTGGTGATTCTGTTCATATTGAAGAGTGTTCGCCAATCTCGAAAAACAAACGTTGGACAGTGGTTACTCAGTAACCACGCTCCATGAGTGAGCATCAGGCGCCCTTTGAAGGTGCGCCGATAGAAGAACAAGGCAGCCAGTCATGATTCAGATGCAAACAAACCTCGACGTCGCGGATAACTCCGGCGCTCGTCGTGTCATGTGCATCAAAGTGCTCGGCGGCTCCAAGCGGAAATATGCCTCTGTTGGCGACATCATTGTTGTGTCAGTCAAAGAAGCAATTCCACGGGGCCGCGTGAAAAAGGGCGACGTGATGAAGGCTGTCGTCGTGCGTACGGCAAAGGATATCCGCCGTCCCGATGGCAGCGTGATCCGGTTCGACCGCAATGCGGCCGTATTGGTCAACAACAACAAGGAGCCAGTCGGTACCCGTATCTTCGGACCAGTACCGCGTGAACTCCGCGCTAAAAACCATATGAAAATCATTTCGCTCGCGCCGGAGGTGCTCTGATGGCTGCGAAAATAAAAAAAGGCGACACAGTGGTCGTATTGACCGGTCGCGACAAAGGTAAATCTGGTGAAGTGATCCAGGTTATGCCTACCGACAACAAAGTTCTGGTTCGCGGCATCAACATGGTTCGCCGCCATCAGAAGCAGACCCAGACACAGGAAGCTGGCATCATCGCCAAAGAGGCGCCGATCCACGTTTCCAACATTGCACTTGCTGATCCTAAAGATGGCAAGGCGACACGGGTCGGCTTCAAGGTCCAGGATGATGGTACAAAGGTCCGTGTGGCCAAGCGTTCGGGAGACCTGATCGATGGCTGAGACCAATAACGTGCCGCGTCTGAAGGCGCTTTATGAAGATGTCGTGCGCAAGCAGCTTCAGGAAAAATTTGAGTATGCGAATGTTATGCAACTGCCGCAGCTCGATAAAGTTGTCCTCAACATCGGCGTAGGTGAGGCAGTTGGCGATTCCAAAAAGGCTCGCATCGCTGCTGAAGATCTGGCAGCAATTGCCGGTCAGAAGCCTGTCATCACAATGGCAAAGAAGTCCATCGCGACCTTTAAGGTTCGTGAAGGTATGCCACTTGGTGTAAAGGTGACCCTGCGCGGCCAGAAGATGTACGAATTCTTGGATCGTCTGATCACAATAGCGCTGCCGCGTGTACGTGACTTCCGTGGTCTGAACCCGAAGAGCTTCGACGGTCGTGGCAACTATGCTATGGGCATCAAAGAACACATCGTGTTCCCTGAAATCGAGTACGACAAAGTCGATCAAATTTGGGGTATGGATGTAATCGTCTGCACTACGGCGCCGACTGATGACGAGGCGCGCGAGCTTCTGCGCGCGTTCAACTTCCCGTTCACGAAATAACGGGCAAGGAAGGGAACGACGATGGCGAAGAAAAGCGCAGTCGAAAAAAACAAGCGCCGTGTTGTGCTTGTCAAAAAATACGCTGAGAAGCGCGCCGCTCTGAAGGCGATGGCCAAGGACGAGTCCTTGGGCCCTGAAGAGCAGTTCAATGCACGTCTGAAGTTGGCGAAATTGCCGCGGAACTCTGCTCCGAATCGTGTTCGCAACCGTTGCGAAGTGTCCGGACGTCCGCGCGGTTATTACCGCAAGCTGAAAATGTCGCGTATTGCGCTTCGTGAACTGGGCTCACTGGGTAAGATCCCAGGCCTGGTCAAGTCGAGCTGGTAAGGAGAAACTCCGATGGCAATTTCTGATCCGTTGGGGGATATGCTGACCCGTATTCGCAACGCGCAAATGCGTCGCAAGAACAAGGTCAGTTCACCAAAATCCAATTTGCGTGCACACGTACTTGATGTGCTTGCAAAAGAAGGGTACATCCGTGGCTACACCACGGTTGAATTCGAGGGCGGTAAGTCCGAGTTGGAAATCGAGTTGAAGTATTTCGACGGTGAACCGGTTATCCGTACTATTGAACGGGTGTCTAAGCCGGGCCGCCGTGTTTACTCATCGGTGAAAAACATCCCGCATGTCTCTAATGGCCTGGGCGTGTCGATCATTTCGACCCCGCGTGGCGTCATGAGTGACCATCAGGCGCGGGAAGAAAACGTAGGTGGCGAGGTTCTGTGTCGCGTCTTCTGATGCGGCATACTCGTTTTTGAAACAACGACAAGGTTGGTCAAATGTCTCGTATTGGCAAAAAGCCAGTCCCCGTGCCAAGCGGGGTAACGGCATCGATCGACGGTCAGACAGTTACGATCAAGGGACCGAAAGGCGAAAAGTCTTTCGTTCTCAATGATCTTATTCTGGCCGAAATGATGGACGATGGGATCAAGATTGATCCGCGCAGCAAAACCAAGACGGCACGCTCCATGTGGGGTATGAGCCGGACTATGGTTGAAAACCTGATTACCGGTGTAACCGAAGGCTTCAAGAAAGACCTCGCGATCACTGGTGTTGGTTACCGCGCCCAAGTTCAAGGTCAAAATCTTCAGCTGGCGTTGGGTTTTTCGCATGACGTCGTTTATGCGATCCCTGAAGGCATTGAAATCAAGTGCCCGAAGCCGACGGAAATCAACGTAACCGGTACCGACAAACAACGTGTTGGTCAGGTAGCGGCTGAAATCCGCAAATTCCGCCCACCTGAGCCTTATAAAGGCAAGGGTGTTCGATATGCAGACGAGTTTATCGTCCGCAAAGAAGGCAAGAAGAAGTAACGGACCAGGATCATGGCGAACAGCAAACAAGCTTTCGAACGCCGCCGCGATCGCGTGCGCCGCTCGATCAAGAAAGTCGCGAACGATCGTCCGCGCCTTTCTATCTTCCGCTCGTCGAAGCAGATCTACGCCCAGATCATCGACGACGCGAAGGGACAAACAATTGTCTCTGCTTCAACGATCGAAAAAGATCTCAAGGGCAGCCTGAAAACGGGCGCCGACGTGTCTGCAGCTGCAGCCGTTGGCAAGCTAGTCGCCGAGCGTGCATCCGCCGCTGGCGTCAAGCAGGTCGTGTTCGACCGTGGTGGGTATCAGTATCATGGGCGTGTTAAAGCGCTTGCTGATGCAGCCCGCGAGGGTGGACTTGAATTCTGACCAGCGCCCGTTGGCGCTCTTAAGAACGGAAGACGTATAAAATGGCGAGACATGATAATCGCGATCGCGACGAGCGAGACAGCGAATTCGTCGACAAACTCGTTCACATCAACCGCGTGGCCAAAGTGGTCAAGGGTGGTCGCCGGTTCGGCTTCGCAGCCCTCGTTGTGGTTGGTGATCAGAAGGGCCGTGTCGGCTTCGGTCATGGCAAAGCACGTGAAGTGCCAGAAGCCATCCGGAAAGCAACTGAGGCTGCAAAGCGCACAATGATTCGTGTGCCGCTTCGCGAAGGCCGGACACTTCATCACGATGTTGAAGGCCGTCACGGTGCTGGTAAGGTTCTGCTTCGTGCAGCTCCGGCAGGTACCGGGATCATCGCAGGTGGTCCAATGCGTGCTGTCTTCGAAACGCTTGGCGTCCAGGACGTTGTGGCAAAGTCTTTGGGGACATCAAACCCCTACAACATGGTTCGTGCGACATTCAACGCGCTAACCAAGGAAGACAGCCCACGCTCTGTTGCTGCCCGCCGTGGCCTTAAGGTCTCTGTGTTGCAGTCCCGGCGTCGTGACAACAACGATGAGGCGGCTCCGGCTGCCGCTGAGGCTTGATCTTAGCGGCTCCGGCCCCCAGCTGAATGAAGGTAAGTTCCATGGCGAACACCGAAAAGACTGTTACGGTCGAACAGATCGGCAGCCCGCTGCGCCGTCCCAAGGATCAGCGCGCGACGCTTGTCGGCCTCGGCCTGAACAAGATGCGCCGCCGTTCCACACTGAAGGATACTCCTGAAGTGCGTGGCATGATCAACAAGATCCAGCATCTCGTTCGCGTCGTCGACGACAACGCATAAGACGGGTTGAGGAGAGAAGACATGAATCTCAACGAACTTCGTGACAACGAAGGTGCCTCAAAAGAGCGCACACGCGTTGGCCGTGGTATCGGGTCTGGCAAAGGCAAGACCGGTGGCCGTGGTGTGAAAGGACAGAAGTCCCGCTCAGGTGTGGCAATCAAAGGCTTTGAAGGCGGTCAAATGCCGCTTCATCGTCGTTTGCCAAAGCGCGGCTTCACGAACATTTTTGCCAAGGACTTCAATACTGTGTCCGTAGGCCGTGTTCAAAAGGCAATTGATGCTGGTAAACTGAAAGCGTCTGAGACGGTTACCGTCGAAGCGTTGAAGGCAGCCGGTGTTGTCAAACGGGTCCGTGATGGTGTTCGCATCGTCGCTAACGGTGAACTCACCGCGAAAGTGACCTTTGAAGTTGCCGGCGTCTCAAAAGGTGCCGCTGCTGTTATTGAAAAATCGGGCGGCAAAGTAGTCGTTCTGGGTGCTCAGGCTTAATAGCCTGGGCTTTCCCATTTTGTCGGTAACAAACTGACCGGAGTAGGGCATGGCATCGGCCGCCGAGCAACTGGCGTCAAATCTAAATTTCTCAGCTTTCGCCAAAGCTGAAGAACTCAAAAAGCGCATCTGGTTCACGCTAGGGGCGCTTTTGGTTTATCGACTGGGCACTTACATTCCAATGCCTGGCATCAACCCGGACGCGTTTGCGCAGGCCTTTAGTCAGGCCCAGTCCGGAATTATCGGCATGTTCAACATGTTTGCCGGTGGTGCGGTAGAGCGCATGGCGATCTTCGCCCTCGGCATTATGCCGTATATTTCCGCTTCCATTATCATGCAGCTCATGACGACCGTTGTGCCGTCTCTCGAGCAATTGAAAAAGGACGGCGATCAGGGTCGGAAAGTCATCAACCAGTATACCCGTTACGGAACAGTGATTTTGGCCGCATTCCAGGCTTATGGTATTGCTGTTGGCCTCGAAGGGGCAGCAAACGTTGTTACTGATCCGGGCTGGTTCTTCCGTGCATCGACGGTAATCACGCTGGTTGGCGGTACAATGTTCCTCATGTGGCTTGGTGAGCAGATCACGTCACGCGGCATTGGTAATGGTATTTCCTTGATAATCTTTGCGGGTATCGTGGCCGGTCTTCCGTCTGCGATTGTCCAAACGCTGGAACTGGGTCGTCAGGGTTCTCTGGCAACCTGGATTATCCTTGCGATCATCATCTTGTCAGTTGTGACCATTGGACTGATTGTCTTCATGGAGCGCGCGCAGCGTCGTCTTCTTATTCAATATCCGAAACGCCAGATGGGTAACCGGATGTTCGAAGGCAACACTTCGTTCCTGCCACTGAAGCTCAACACAGCTGGTGTTATCCCGCCGATCTTTGCATCGTCACTGTTGCTTGTTCCGGCTACGATTGCCGGGTTTAATCAGGGCGGATCCAATGACATCCTGACCACCATCACTGCGCTACTCGGCCACGGCCAGCCGTTGTTCATGGTGTTCTATGCGGCGATGATCATCTTCTTCTGTTTCTTCTACACAGCGATTGTTTTCAATCCGACAGACACCGCGGACAATTTGAAGAAACATGGTGGATTTATTCCGGGTATCCGTCCGGGCGAGCGGACAGCACAATACATCGATCATGTGTTGACACGTATTACTGTCGTTGGTGCGATCTACATCACCATCGTTTGTCTATTACCCGAATTCCTCATTTCGGCGACGGGCGTTCCGTTCTATTTCGGTGGAACTTCGTTATTGATTGTCGTGAGTGTAACAATGGACACTGTGTCACAGATACAGGGACACTTGCTTGCGCATCAATATGAAGGTCTAGTGAAGAAGTCGAAATTGAGGGGGAAACGTAGATGAGGTTAATTCTGGTCGGACCGCCGGGCGCGGGGAAAGGTACACAGGCTGCGCGCCTCGTCGAGAAATACGGAATACCTCAGTTATCTACTGGCGACATGCTGCGTGCAGCAGTCGCCGCCCAAACGCCGATCGGTTTAAAGGCGAAGGAAGTCATGGATGCCGGCGGTCTGGTCTCTGATGAGATCGTAGTCGGCATCATTCGGGACCGGATTGCGGAAGATGATGCGCAAAAAGGATTTATTCTGGATGGCTTCCCGCGCACTCTTGCTCAGGCAGAATCGCTTGACGAGATGCTCAAGGAAAACGACCTGTTCTTGAATGCAGTGGTTGAGCTGCGTGTAGACCATTCCAAACTCGTTAATCGGATCATCAAACGGGCAGAAGATGCCAAAGCTGCGGGCCAACAGGTTCGCAAGGATGATGATCCTGAAGTTTTCAAGCAGCGGCTTGAGGCATACAACCGGGATACGGCTGTAATCGTGCCTTATTATGAAAAAATAGGTCTGCTTTCTGTAATAGATGGCATGCAGGAAATAGACGACGTGACAGCCTCAGTAGAATCCGTTCTTCAGGGACTTGACGAAAAGGTTTAGAGCCGGTAAACGACCCGCTCTAGCTTACAGTTGAGCCGGTTCCATCTATGTGGGATCGGCATTATCTGTGCCGGGGGTATCCCCGGCATTTTCGTACTCGCAGGGGCCGGACTCCACCGGACGCGGGTTGATTGAAACGCGGTTGGCATTGACTGACCGCCTAACATGGAGACAAACGTGGCACGTATTGCTGGCGTTAACATCCCAACGAACAAGCGCGTTGTAATCGCGCTTCAGTACATTCATGGCATTGGTGCGAAATTCGCCCAGGAAATCGTCGAGAAAAACAAGATCGACGCAGCCCGCCGTGTAAATGAACTTTCCGATGCTGAAGTTCTTCAGATCCGTGAAACCATCGACCGTGATTACATGGTTGAGGGAGATCTGCGCCGTGACACGGCAATGAACATCAAACGTCTGATGGACCTTGGTTGCTACCGCGGCCTGCGTCACCGTCGCGGCCTTCCGGTTCGTGGTCAGCGGACGCATACAAATGCACGTACCCGCAAGGGCCCGGCAAAAGCAATCGCAGGTAAGAAGAAATAATCAATACCCCGCGATTGGTGGTGGAGCTGCCGGTATTACGGCAGTGAAGAGATCAATACAAGGATTACAGAATGGCTAAAGAAACGACGCGCGTGCGTCGCCGTGAACGCAAGAATATTTCTTCTGGCGTTGCACATGTGAACTCAACGTTCAACAACACAATGATCACAATAACCGATGCCCAAGGCAACACGATCTCATGGTCGTCTGCTGGCGCGCTCGGTTTCAAGGGCTCTCGTAAGTCGACTCCGTATGCTGCTCAGGTTGCTGCTGAAGATGCAGCCAAGAAAGCTTCGGAACACGGTATGCGCACTCTGGAAGTTGAAGTTCGTGGTCCGGGTTCCGGTCGTGAATCAGCTCTGCGTGCGTTGCAAGCTGCCGGTTTCCTGATCACGTCCATTCGTGACGTGACGCCGATTCCGCATAATGGCTGCCGTCCGCGCAAGCGCCGCCGCGTCTAAGGCTTTCCAGCTTTAGGTACCTGTTTCTCCAAATGGCAAGAATAGCCTGGCTGTGATGCACCAGGCGGGATAGCCGAAGGGACGAAAACGTGACCATTCAAAAAAACTGGCAAGAACTGATCAAGCCGACCAAACTCGAGATCAAGCCGGGCGACGACCCGCGCTTCTTGGCAACTGTTGTTGCTGAGCCTCTTGAGCGTGGATACGGTCTGACATTGGGCAACGCGCTGCGCCGTATTCTGCTGTCTTCACTGCAGGGTGCCGCGGTTACCGCTGTTCAGATCGATGGCGTTCTGCATGAGTTCTCCTCGATCCCGGGTGTCCGGGAAGATGTCACTGACATCGTGCTCAACATCAAAGAAATCGCCATCCGTATGGAAGCAGAGGGTCCCAAGCGCATGGTTGTGCGCAAGCAAGGCCCTGGTGTTGTGACTGCCGGCGACATTCAGACTGTTGGCGATGTTGAAGTGCTGAACCCCGAGCTGGTACTCTGCACTTTGGATGAAGGCGCTGAAATCCGCATGGAATTCACCGTCAATACCGGTAAGGGGTATCATTCCTCTGATCGGAACCGTCCTGAAGATGCGCCGATTGGCCTGATCCCGGTTGATAGCCTGTATTCGCCAGTCAAGAAAGTTTCCTACAAGGTGGAAAACACCCGTGAAGGACAAGTTCTTGACTACGATAAGCTGACCCTGACTGTCGAAACAGATGGTTCGGTCTCACCGGATGACTCTGTGGCATATGCCGCACGCATTCTCCAGGATCAGCTTTCCATCTTCGTCAACTTCGAAGAGCCACAACGTGAAGTCGCCGAGGACACTGTCCCGGAATTGGCTTTCAACCCGGCACTTTTGAAGAAAGTCGACGAGTTGGAACTGTCTGTCCGGTCTGCAAACTGCCTGAAGAACGACAATATCGTTTATATTGGCGATCTCATTCAGAAGACCGAAGCGGAAATGCTGCGGACGCCGAACTTCGGCCGCAAGTCGCTGAACGAAATCAAAGAAGTTCTCGCCCAGATGGGTCTCCATCTCGGAATGGAAGTTGCCAACTGGCCGCCTGAGAACATCGATGATCTCGCAAAGCGTTACGAAGACCATCAGTATTAAGGGGCGCACGCGTCCCTATAGGATCAACCAGACAAGTGCTTCAGGAAACGAGCCGATTGTCTGACAGGAAAAGGAGAGGGCCATGCGCCACGGTAAATCCGGCCGCAAACTCAACCGGACCTCTAGCCACCGTAAGGCTATGTTCGCGAACATGGCAGCGTCGCTGATCAAACACGAACAGATCGTAACGACACTGCCAAAGGCTAAAGAAATGAAGCCGATCATCGACAAGCTCATCACTTTGAGCAAACGCGGTGATCTGCACGCACGCCGCCAGGCCATTTCGCAAATTCGCGATACGGCCATGGTTGCCAAGTTGTTTGAGACGCTTGGTGAGCGCTACAAGGAACGTGCTGGTGGGTACTCCCGCGTTCTTAAAGCTGGTTTCCGTTATGGCGACAATGCTCCGATGGCTGTCATCGAGTTGGTTGACCGTGACCCGGAAGCTCGCGGAGCAGATGACCGCGCACGCGCTGAAGCTGCGGAAGCAACAGAAGACGCGGCGTGATTTAAACCGTGTCAGGTTTCTGAAAGGCGGGCTTTTGCCCGCCTTTTTTATTCTGCGGTGTTATTGTCCAAATTATCAATGATTTAACTGTCGTACACTACGTTCGTCTTAGTCTCGTGGGGGGACTAGGAGAATTGCGTTGTCTAAATCGTCTTTTTTGGCAGCTGTTAAGTTGCCGTCTATCCGACTTTCATTCCTTATTCCGTCCTTGATGGTTTTTCTGACGTTGGCAGCGTGCACCGCTGTAGGTGTCATTGGGTTCATCAATGGACGTGACGGCTTGCAAAAGGCTGCGGAAGCCGAACTTGGAATGGTTATTTCAGCCAGATCCGGTCTTCTGGACGCCCGGATTGCCTCCGTGGAAACGGACATTACCAATGTGGCCTCCGGCGCCGGGATTGGTGATGCATTGACCAATCTGGGCAATGCTACAATGAACCTGGAAAAAGCACGAGATGAAATTCTCGGCTATTATCAGGCTTCTGATGATCCGGCTGAACGTGCTGCGCTAACCGGCGAAGACAACAAGTCGATGTATTCTTGGCGCCATTCCGAAATTCATTCGGCATTCCAGTCAATTTGGAAAAATGGCGGTTACGGCGACTTGTACCTGCTGGATCCAAATGGCCTGGTTCTCTATTCGGTAACAAAGGGCGATGAGTTCCTTTCCACCGTTGATCAGGTTCCTGGCGATGCTCCGGGTTTGAAGGCGGTCTTCACTCAGGCAAAAGAATTGGCCGAAGGCGAAGTGGTTGCAAGTTCATTTGAGAAGTATGCACCTGCTAAAGGTGATCCTTCGATGTTCTTTGCCGCACCGGTATACATCAATAATTTTGGTGACATCAGCTTCGGCGGCGTCGTAGCAGTCCGCATTACTGCAAATGTGCTAGATCGTGTTGTTTCAGAACGGGCAGATCTTGGTGACACCGGTCAGGTTTATGTCGTTGACGCGAACGGTCAGTTGTTGAGCAACAAGCCGCTTTCGAATTCCCCTACAGCAATGGCGGAGACGTCTGATGCCGAACCAGCCCTTGCCGCAGCTTCAGGAACGGAGACTGCTGCCATTGTCAGCGGTGCGGATGGTATTGATCGGTTAATGGTCGCACGGCCGTTTGAGGTCAAAGGCAAAACCTGGGCAATCGTGGCTGAGAAATCCGTTGCCGAAACGTTCGCAAGCGTAACAGCAATGCGCGATTCAATGATCCTCTGGTCACTGATTGCAATTGCTATTGCCGCCGTGGTCGCAATTGTCTTTTCGCGAAATATCACCAAACCATTGACCACTTTGGTTGGTGCGTTGACCGCGATTGCAGAAGGCGATCTTGGTGCTGAGATTTCCGCAGCCAAACGCAAAGACGAAATTGGCGATATTGGTCGTGCTGTTCTCCAAATTAGGCAAAATGCTGCTGAGGACAACGAACGCCGAGCTTCTGAGCAGTCAGAAACCGCAGAACGTCAGGCTGCTCAACGTCAGGAAATGCTTTCAAACCTTGCTGGTGATTTCGAAGCAACGGTCGGGTCCGTTGTCGACAAGGTCGCCCAGTCTGCAAATTCCTTGCGCGAGTCTGCTGGCAACATGCGTCAGATGACAGAATCCGCAGGGGACACATCTGCGAGTGCGGCGACCATGTCGCAGGAAGCATTGGCGGAAGTTGAGTCGATTGCAGCTTCTTCCGATCAGCTTTCCAGCTCCATTCAGGAAATCTCATCTCTGATCGAGAGATCCTCCAGTGTAGCCGCAGATGCTACGAGGCGCGCCGAGACAACAAACCACACGGTTAAGTCGCTTGCAGAAGCTGCGAACCGGATTGGTGAAGTTGTTACCTTGATTAGCGATATTGCAGATCAAACCAACCTTCTTGCGCTGAATGCGACTATTGAGGCTGCGCGTGCTGGTGAAGCGGGCAAAGGCTTTGCCGTTGTTGCGTCGGAAGTGAAAGATCTTGCTGCACAAACCGGTAAGGCAACCGGCGAAATTCAGCAGCAGATTGATGCGATCCGCGGTGCGACGGATGACGCTGTTGGTGCAATTGGCGACATTCAGAAAACCATTGATGAGATTACACAGTCTGTGAGTGAAGTTGCTGCAGCTGTGACCGAGCAAAGCTATGCAACACAGGGCATTGCTGAAAACACACAGCGTGCTGCCGGCGGCACCTCGAAAGTGACTGAAGACATCCGCAACGTCTCGTCTCTGTCAAATGATACCAATATGGCTGCGCAAACCTTCTCAGAAGAAGCAGCTGATATGGCATCGCAAGCTGAGCATCTTGATCAGGAAGTCCGTAACTTCCTGCAACAGGTCCGCTCCGCATAACGCAAAACTCGAGAAATCGTGAAGAGCCGCGGGACATCCTGCGGCTTTTTGCTTTTGTATTTGCCTCTTTTCGTCCCAATCTGCCATGTATCGACATATCAGTTGTGAGATTCGAGAATGAGGACATCGGCCATGGGCCTGGTACAAACCGGCAAATTAACATTTCTATTCCAGACGGTTGTTGCCGGATTGGTTGGTCTGTGGATTGGTACCGTCCAGGCCCAAACTGTTGATGCCAAACCCGCTGACCTGCGCATGATCCCGCAGAATCAAACGCAGTTGAAGCTGTCCTTCGCTCCGGTGGTGAAGGAAGTGGCGCCTGCTGTGGTGAATGTTTATGCCAGCCGAAAGGTCGTACAACGGCAGCGAACCTCACCGTTTCTCGATGATCCATTCTTCCGCCGTTTCTTTGGCCAACCGAATGGTTCTCAGGGCAAACCGCGTGAACGCGTTGAATCCTCTCTTGGATCCGGCGTGATAATTTCGGAAAGCGGCACCGTGATCACTAACCATCACGTCATTAAAGATGCGGACGAAGTGCGTGTTGCGTTGAATGATCGGCGTGAATTTGATGCTGATATCGTATTGCTTGATGAGCGCACAGATCTTGCAGTACTGAAAATCCGCGAAGAAGGGCCCTTTGAACATGTTGAATTCGCCAATTCCGACAGTCTTGAGGTCGGCGATATAGTTTTGGCGATTGGTAACCCCTTCGGCGTCGGGCAAACCGTAACACAAGGGATCGTTTCTGCCCTTGCCCGCACACAAGTTGGTGTTACTGATTTTCAGTTTTTCATCCAAACCGATGCGGCGATCAATCCTGGCAACTCGGGCGGTGCGCTGGTTGATATGACCGGGCGCCTCGTTGGTATTAATACAGCGATCTTCTCGCGTTCAGGCGGCTCAAACGGAATCGGTTTTGCTATTCCGGCCCACATGGCGCGGTTTGTAGCAAGCGCAGCAGATCAGGGCGGCAAGGTGCAACGGCCGTGGCTTGGGGCGAGTGTTCAGCAGGTTAATGCTGAAATTGCCGAAGCACTGTCATTAGACCGCCCGAGAGGTGTGTTGGTCACGGCTGTCTTCGGCGGATCTCCGGCGGAGGGTTCCGGTCTTGAAGTCAGTGATCTGGTCATCGCCATTGATGGCAAGGAAGTCGTTGATCCGAATTCTTTCGGGTACAGGTTTGCGACAAAAATGATAGGAGACCAGACCGAGTTTACGGTTGTGCGGAACGGCAGTGAGACAGTTATATCTGTTTCATTGGAACCAGCTCCTGAAACTGTTCCACGAGATACTAGAACGCTCAAGGAATACTCGCCGTTTGAAGGGGCAACCGTAATGAACCTGTCGCCGGCTGTCGCTCAGGAAATCGGGCTGGAAGGGACCTACGACGGTGTCGTCGTCATAGATGTTCAGCGCGGCAGCACAGCCACCCAGGTTGGATTGCGACAAGGCGACGTCATCCGTGGTGTCAATGATCAGGATGTTGAATCTACACGCATGCTGGAGACAATCACCAAAACACCGCCACGCGTGTGGCGTCTGGATATCGAGCGCGACGGCAAGGTATCTCAGATTGTCTTGAGATAAGGCTGGACGCGTGAGCAATCTCTTTGAAGTATCCGGAATGAGCGCTGACGCTGCTCCTCGTCCGTTGGCAGACCGTATGCGTCCGACACAGCTGTCAGACGTTGTTGGTCAGGATCATCTGCTCGGACCGGAAGGGACATTGTCCCGTATGCTCAAGACCCGTACGCTTGGTTCCCTGATTTTCTGGGGACCTCCAGGTACTGGAAAAACAACAATTGCGCGATTGCTGGCAAATGAAACAGATCTGGCTTTTGAGCAGATCTCAGCGATTTTCTCTGGTGTTGCCGAACTCAAAAAAGTCTTCGAAACAGCGCGCATGCGCCGGACCACTGGCAAGGCTACTCTGTTGTTTGTTGATGAGATTCATCGCTTCAACAAAGCTCAGCAGGATAGCTTCCTTCCGGTCATGGAAGACGGCACGATTACTCTGGTCGGTGCGACAACAGAAAATCCGTCATTCGAGCTGAACGCTGCGCTTTTGTCGCGATCCCATGTGATGACTTTCCAGTCGCTGTCGCGTGAAGCGATCGATCAGCTTCTGGCTCGGGCCGAAGAGGCGGAAGAAAAAACGCTGCCGCTCGATGCTGAAGCGCGTGCTGTTTTGATGCGGATGGCGGATGGCGACGGAAGATCTGCGCTCACTCTGGCCGAAGATGTCTGGCGAGCCGCAGCGGATGACGAAGTGTTTGGCGCGGAACGTCTCCAGGAAATCGTTCAAAGAAGGGCGCCCATTTACGACAAGGGCGCGGACGGCCATTACAATCTGATCTCGGCTTTGCACAAGTCTGTTCGCGGTTCCGACCCGGATGCCTCGCTCTATTGGTTTTGCCGAATGCTGGATGGTGGCGAAGACCCCATGTATCTCGCTCGCCGACTGATCCGGATGGCGGTGGAGGATATTGGCCTGGCGGACCCGAATGCATTGGTTCAGGCGAATGCTGCCCGAGATGCCTATCAGATGCTTGGATCTCCGGAAGGGGAGCTTGCCCTTGCTCAGTGTGTGATCTATCTGGCGACTGCGCCTAAATCCAATGGTGCCTACGTGGCCTACAAGGCGGCTATGCGGGATGCCAAGACCAGCGGCTCATTGTTGCCGCCCAAACACATATTGAACGCACCTACCAAGCTGATGAAACAGGAAGGTTATGGGGCGGATTATCAGTATGACCACGATGCGCCTGACGGATTTTCCGGGCAGGACTATTTCCCCGACGATTTGGGACGTCAGACCTACTACGATCCACCTGAGCGCGGCTTCGAACGTGATCTGAAAAAACGGCTGGAGTACTGGGAGAAACTACGCAAGGAGCGCAAATAGTCCAAGTTGCTCCGCGAATATGCCGCATGCGTGAGCGGGTGTGAGTTTGGCTTGTCATTTTTCCCACCATATTAAGGGTATGCAAAAGCCTTCAACGGTAGGCTTTGGGGAAACGGCGAGCCGGTGCAAATACCATGAAGGAAATTGAGCTTAGACTGGGTCTGGTCTTATATGGCGGCGTTTCGCTTGCCATTTACATGCACGGTGTCAGCCGCGAAATTCTCAATCTGGTTCGGGCTTCCAGTTTCCGGCTGGATAGGAAGAGCAAAGCTGAGATGCCTATCGGCGATCTTCCGCCGGTTCAGAATGCCTATCGTGATTTGCTCGATCTTCTCTCGTCTACCGCTGACATTCGTGTAGTTGTTGATGCCATTGCTGGCGCTTCGGCAGGAGGGGTCAACGGTATCATGCTGGCCAGGGCGCTTGCTCATGATTTGCCCCTGGATAGCCACAGCGAAATGTGGCTGGAAAACGCAGACGTTTCCAAACTGTCACGGCCACAAATTGGCCTGTCGCGATATCTCAAAATCTCCGTCTCGCCGGTTCTGGATCGGTTGGTCAATTCCCGCTTGAGCAAGCAGATCGAGAGCCCTGAGACCCGCGATAAACTCCGACAATTCATGCAGGCGCGTTGGTTCTCGCCGCCGTTTTCAGGCGAGCGATTTATTGAATGGATGTTAGATGCATGCAAGAAAATGGAAAAAGGGCCCGATGGCGGCAGCACACTGATCCCGCGTGGACAGACGCTTGACCTGTTTGTGACGATTACCGATTACAACGGTGTAAAACGGAAAATCCATCTGGATGACCCGGCCTACATCGAGGAATGGGATCATCGCCGCATTCTGAACTTTCATGCCGCCCATCGGTCGCCGGGATATGTGGAGAGCCAGTTCGGAGAAGACAGCATTCCGGAACTTGTATTCGCCGCGCGGGCAACTTCTTCGTTCCCGGGAGCGTTCCCTCCAGCGACGATTGCGGAAATGGAGCGTGTGCTGACGCGCCGCAAAGACAAGTGGCAAAACCGGAATACCTTTCTGAAGCGCGGACTGGGTCTGACCGAAGACACGATGTCCAAACACTGTTTTGTTGATGGCAGCGTGGTCATGAACAAGCCGTTCGCACCGGTAATTGACGTCATTCAGGAACGTCCAGCTGCGCGCGAAGTCGCCAGACGACTGATCTATGTCGATCCGGCACCTGTGGAACACAAGCCGCAATTTAATGATGGTCCGACAGAGCAACCTGGATTCTTCAGGGTCATCCTTGCGTCCCTTGCTCATATTCCGCGCAATGAACCTGTTGGTGATGACCTCAAGGAACTGGAGCAGAACAATCGACGCAGCCGCTGGCTTGCCAATCTGATTGATTCAGCAACACCCATGGTCGATCAAGCAGTCTCGGGGATCTTGCCCAGATTGTGGAGCATCACCAGAGATGTTGTTACAAAATGCCGCCGCGAAGCGACGGTAAAGGCGCACCAGCAAGCAGGGTTTGCGTTTCTGAATTATCAATCCCTCAAACTGCATGCACTTGCCGAGCGGTTGGCGGCTCTTGTGTCGGGGTTGGAAACGCTTGACGGCACGATCAAGGAGGAAGAGGCTCTTCTTAACCTGTTCTCCGCCCGGTTTATTGAACTGACATCCAAAAGCACCGATCTGATCGGGCGTACAGATCCGCAGATTGTCGCTCTGCTGCGGGGCCTTGATGTTGATTACCGAATTCGGCGACTCCGATTTGCGATCCGCAAGCTCAACGAGTTTTATCATCATGACCGAGACAGCTCGTTACCTGAACCCGATACTGACGCTCTGGATGAGCTGAAAAGACTTCTTTATCAGCACATTGACCATCTGACATGGCGCTGGAGCGACAAATTCTTTGGTGGCAAATGCCAGGCTCTGGCCGAGGATTTGTGTGGGAACGGGCTTTGCAAGGAAGGCGAAGAAGTCGCCACGCAGAGGTTCCTGGACGGGCTTGCCTTCATGATGGGGCTTGCGGATCTTGATCTGGAGCAAGACGAGCTATTTGCTGAAACTGCGGCGGAGTTACTGGACAAAGGCCGACACACGGCGCTGTTGCAAGCCTATATCGGTTTCAGCTTTTACGACCTCATCACGTTTCCGGTTCTGCAAAGAAACGATTTTTCCGAAGTCACAGAGATACTTGTCGACCGGATCAGCCCCCGGGATGCGGAAAGCCTCTACACCGAGGGGTTTGATCTCAAGGGCAAGGAACTCAATACGTTCGGTGCGTTTTTCAATCGGAGTTGGCGTGAGCATGATTACCTTTGGGGACGATTGAATGCAGCGGACCGGCTCGTAAGCGTTGTTCTGTCTGTTACGGGAGATGTGTCCCTTCCGCAGCAGCAGGTCAATCAGGCGCGCGCGCGTATCTTTTTGGCTGTGCTGGAAGAAGAGCGAGAAAAACTCTTAGAGATTCCGGAAGAAATTGAGCGTATCGATGAGCTCATCCGCTCTATCTATCCGGATTTTGCTCATGTAGCCGATGAAGTTTGAAGCATACAGGCTCAAACATTCGGCAGGGGACCTAATTTCCCAGCGAGGGGCTTGATTGCAATGCCGGTCCGGTCATTGTGTCGTACTGGTCACCATTTCTAATGGGTGTGGAAATTGAAACATCTTCTTCTTGTCATGTTGGGCGGCGGCCTTGGCGCAGGTAGTCGTCATCTTGTTTCCATGATAACTCTGCGCCTGTTTGGCGCCGGATTTCCCGTTGGAACACTGGTTGTAAATGTTGTGGGGTCTCTGGCCATGGGGCTGTTTATTGGCTGGCTGGTAAGACATGAAGTCGGCAACCTTCAAACACTTCGGTATTTTGTCGCGACTGGGTTTCTAGGTGGCTTCACCACCTTCTCCGCATTTTCTCTTGATACCTCAGTTCTGTGGGAGAGGGGCGATACACAGCTTGCGCTGACTTATGTTCTGGCCTCAGTGGTCTTGTCCATTGCGGGAGTGTTTGCAGGCCTGATGATCATGCGCCAGGTCGGTTCGTAAGCAAGCCCTTTCATTTCTGGTCGTTTGCGCCTATACGCAGCGGTACGATTTTCACCGGGAGCTGTGTGTTTCCGGATTTTTTGAGCGCAGATAGCAAGAGATCTGCAGCCGAACGAGAACAATATGTCCGCGATTGAACAGATTAAAGTGACCGCTGATGAAGCGGGCATGCGCCTCGACCGTTGGTTCAAGGCCCATTATCCAGGCCTCGGATTTGGTCGTTTGCAGAAACTGCTGCGGACCGGGCAGGTGCGTGTTGATGGCAAACGCGCCGAATCCAGCACTCGCGTCGCCAAGGGACAGATCGTTCGTATTCCGCCATTTGGCGTGGAACTGTCGGCTGACGATAAAAAGAACGCAAAACCGAGATCCACCAAACTGACTGATGATGACCGCAAGGCGGTTGAAGACATGTTGTTGTTTGAAGACAGCCACGTCATGGTTCTCAACAAGCCAGCTGGTCTTGCTGTTCAGGGTGGATCCGGCCTGAAACGGCACCTGGATGGCATGCTTGATGCTTTCACTGACCAGAAAGGCAACAAACCAAAGCTGGTTCACCGTCTGGACAGGGAAACGTCAGGAATTATTCTGGTTGCCCGGACGCGTCAGGCTGCTCAGGAGCTCACCAAGGCATTTCGCCACCGCAATACACAGAAAGTGTACTGGACGATGCTGGCGGGTGTTCCCAAGCCCAAGCAGGGCCGCATTTCAACGTTCCTGGCACGTAATGAAGAAGAAGAGCGGATGCAGGTCGTGCGTCAGGGCAGGGACAATGCCCAGCACGCGGTGTCGCTCTATTCAGTGTTTGAGCAATCCGCCCAGAAAGTGTGCTGGGTGACCATGAAACCGATTACAGGTCGAACGCACCAGCTTCGGGCGCACGCCGCCCATATCGGTCATCCAATCATCGGCGACGACAAGTATTTCAATATCGAAAACTGGGAACTGCCCGGAGGCATTCAGAACCGGCTGCATTTGCTGGCCCGCCGGATCAGAATTCCACATCCGTCCGGACATGGCATTATCGATGTGTCTGCGCCGCTGCCACCGCACATGCAGCAGACGTGGAACCTGCTTGGGTTCGATGCATCCGATTATGATCCGGAAGCAGACGATCCGGACGAAACCAGCCCGGTATTCAAGCGCTAGACGGCAGACTTAGTTGAATTGTAAAACCGATTACATGAAGTGAAACTTCGGGATTGGTCCGCCGCGATTCAAATACCCTGAAAAAGTGCAGCGACGATCACTGAGGCGAATGTGACGACAACGACACCTGCGACCAATTTCCAGGCATCTGAGCGCTTTTTGAGACCCGGCCAACCAAGTGGTTTGATCACCTGAATTACAGCGATCAGAACAAGAAAAATGGCTAAGATCTTTGTCAAAGGGTGCTCCAGGCGGGCGGGGGACAGACCAAGCCTTCGGCATAGCCAATCTTCCTCAATGCCGCAAGGTGGTTACACCCTGGACTTGCGTTCCAGCTTTGCCATGTATGTCGGCAGTTTGTTCATGGACGGAACGACAATCATCGTCTTGACCTTGCCAGCCTTGAATGCTTTCAGGAATTTTTTGTAGTTCTTGAAAGCAACGCAGCCGTGGGATCCATTCGTCCGGCGCAAAAGAGGCGTATGGGCCAACATCCCGTCGCGGCCTTTCATGGCGGCTCTGTCCTGCGGCAGCATTCTAATCGCCTCAACACCATGGAACAGTCGCTCGCGCATCCGCAGTTTGTAAACGTTTGGTGGTGTTGGACCAAGGTTCTTCACATAAGCGTATTTGGCCTTGTCTTTCCGGTGCCCTATGCCGGAATGGGCTTCCAGTTTCGTACCGTCCGGCATATGGACCGTTGCTGTGCTGATATCGTAGACCGCGACACCACTACTACGACCGGGTAAGCCGCTACTCGGGCTTTTGAAGACCTTGCCGAGACCACTGAAGAGACTGGTCTTGTCATCTTCCGGATTTCCGGGGGCAGCATAGGCAAGTACTGGCTGTGCGGATTGTACCGGTTTGGTGATGGCACCGGGTTTGGTCTGAACCAATGGGCGAGGACGTTTGCCGGGAACCGGTGTTGACCGAGTTGCAATTGCTGCGCCCGCGAGTGGGTCTACTTGTTCATCAATCGTTTCGTGAAGTTCTGTTTGTAATGCAGCTACAACAATTGTCTGCGCCACGTCTTGAACCGGTGTTTCTGAATTCGGTGACGGGGTGGCCACAGCAACGACAGCATTCGGTTCGGGCGAAATCTCAACTGGCTTGGTCTGCCTGGCAGCATTTCGGGCCGCGATCAGCGCGCTTTTCAGTTTCAGTTTAGCCAGGTGGATGGCGAGTGCTGACTTCGCATTTGCTTTAGCGAGTTGTGTTGGCTGTTTGATGTGTGATCGCCCCAATTCAGCAAGACGCCCTGGTAATTCAATCTTCTGGCGCTCTTGGAGCGCCATATTACTGGGGGGCGTTTTACTGACAGCAGACTTCGCCAGTTTTCTCTGCGGTTTTGCAGGGCTGGTGGCGTCATCATTGGCGATGACCGCCACGGCAGCAGATTGAGTGGTTGTCTTGGGCGAAAGGTTTGGACCTAACAATCCGATACTCAGGATAACAGCTTTGAAAACGAGAGCCGATCCGGCAATCGTTAGCGCAGTGCGTAGTGGGTTTGCCTTCGCAGTTGATCCGAATGTGGTTCCGTTTGTCTGCTTTTTTGAGTGCATCGAAGCAAATCAATCCTATTGCCCGCAGCATTTTGAACTGCGCGTCTGACATCAACAGTATCTGGAAGCAGTCTTGCCCCAAACGTTCGTGCCCGCCCGGATGCAGCTGGCTGGATGAGTTCGACTTGAATGCCGGTCATCGCTCCTGCTGTCTTGTGACGAAGCCAAAATCACCTTAGGGAGGCGAAATTGCGGCGCTCGCCCAAAAACAACGATATCCAAAGTTCACAAACAGCAACCGGCTTGTCTGTGGATGGCGGCGGCAAGAATTGCAAGACAGGCAAATTTAACCCGGTGCATTGGCTCGTTTGGCCAAACCGATGTCGGGTCTTCAGCCCGTCGACGCTTGACCGGACCGCCAAAACCCGGCACATGCCGCTGCACGCAGATTTGTAGCCAAAGGCAACTCATGTATCTGATCATTTTCGATGTCGATGGCACCTTGGTCGACAGCCAAAACACACTCTTGCACGGCTTTCAGGTCGGTTTTGATGCCGTTGGGCTTCCACGACCAGACCGAAAGACGACCTTGTCCATAGTCGGACGCTCACTAGAACAGGCCTTTGGTGATCTTGTGGGAGAAGAACATCAGGACAAAGTCGAGGTGATGGCTGAGGCCTACAGGAAATCCAAAATTGGCCGCCGGGAGGCGGGACTTGATTTTGATCCGATGTATCCTGGAGCCTGGGATGCGATTGATTTGTTGCATTCACGTGACGATGTTCTGCTCGGAATTGCAACCGGTAAGGCGCTGCGCGGAGTTCAGCACATGCTGGATACGCATGACCTCCACAAGCGATTTGTGACAATTCAGACCGCAGACACGTCGCCCTCCAAGCCCCATCCGGATATGGTTGAACGGGCTATGAGTGAAACCGGATCAGATCCGGCACGGACTGTGGTTGTTGGTGACACAAGCTACGATATGGAAATGGCCAAGGGAGCTGGTGCACATGCGATCGGTGTGACATGGGGCTATCATGAGCACTCCTTGTTGGCGGACAACGGAGCTGACCGGATCATCGACGCCTTTTCTGATCTGAAGTCTGCTTTGTCTGATGTATTGAAAGTTGAATGGAACCAAACCGATGCGTGATTATCTTGATGCAATGCAAGAGAATTCAACGATAGATCCGGAACAACGAGTGCGCGAAACCTCCAAGCGCGAGTTACCAAAAAGATTCTACGAACGTGCAGAACATGTTGAAGCCGATGGTGGTTTTGCCATTCATCTAGATGGTCGGCCGGTGAAAACGCCCGGCAAGGCCACGCTCACGGTCCCGACTGCGGTCCTGGGCGCTGCTGTAGCGGCAGAATGGGACGCGCAGAAAAAGGAAATAGATCCGGCGCGCATGCCGCTGACGCGGATTTCCAACTCGGCTCAGGACGCAGTCACTGAGAAGTTCGATGAAGTTGCTGACGAGATCACCAATTTCGCAGGTAACGATGCGCTTTGTTATCGGGCAGATACACCTGAAAGCCTGGTGACGTCTCAACGGAATACATGGGATCCGGTGGTCGATTGGGCCGGTGAGTTACTCGGTGGCCGGTTTGTCTTGATTGAAGGCATTATTCACGGCTCACAACCGGACAGCTTGCTGACGGCTTTTCGTGCGCGTATTGGGGCGTTGACACCGTTGAGGTTGGCGGCTTTTCACACGGCCACCAGCCTGACAGGGTCCGCGCTGCTCGCTCTGGCGCTGTTGGAAGGCCGCCTTGATACGGAAAGCGTCTGGACAGCAGCGCATGTTGAAGAAGACTTCAACATCGAACGCTGGGGTGAAGTCACGGAAGCGACCGAAATCCGGGCCTTTAAACAAAAGGAGTTTGAGGCAGCGGCGCTGATCCTTGCGGAAGGCTGAGAGCCGTCAGCCCAAGTAAAATGTTGTAGCCATCAGGAAGAAGATCAGTACGCCAAGAACATCGTTCGAAGACGTAATGAAGACCCCGATAGCCATCGCGGGGTCGATGCCGATCTTGTCGAGAATGATAGGAACCGTGGCCCCGACCATCGCGGCAATGGTAGTGACACAGAGCAATGACAGTGACGTTGCCACAGCCAAACTCAGCGGCTCGTCTATCGGCACGATCAGGGATGCGATCATCACCAGACAGGCGAGAATTGTCCCGGCGACTGCACCATTTAACAGTGCGGCCATGAATTCCTTTGCCAACTGGAAGGCAATGTCCCCCGACCAGAGGGCTCCCGTCGCAATGCCTTGAACAGCGACCGCAGACGCTTGTAGACCGGCGTTGCCGGCCATGGACATTGTGACCGGGATGAAAGCTGCCAGGATTACCGCTTCGGCCAGTTGGTCCTCATAGGCGCCGACAACGGTTGCGGCGACACTTGCGCCGATCAGGCCTGCCAATAACCAGGGAAGACGGCCGCGGACTATCCGAAAGACTGTATCATCGGACCGTGCTTCTCCTGAGACGCCGCTCATGAGTAGCATGTCTTCCTTGGCTTCCTCAGAGGCTATCCTCGTTAGCTGTTTCGGCGTAACTCGGCCAACCAGATGGCCTTCAGTGCCAACGACCGGGACAGAGCGCATGTCGCGTTTGCGGGCTATACGCAGCACTTCCTCCTGATCTGTGTCAGCTGAGACAGCAACAACATCCCGGTCCATGATGTCGGAAAGGGGAGCACCAGCTGGCGCGAGCAGCAGTTTGCCGACTTCGACGAATCCTGTGAGCTTTCCAACATCGTCGGTCACGTACACCGTGAAGATTTTGCGGATTCGGTCCGCTTCGCTTCGCATCAAAGTCACCGCATCATCAGCGGTGCAGGTTTCCGGCAATGCGACAAATTTGCTGGCCATTACCCGACCGGCAGTGTCGTCTGCATAAGAACCGCGCGATGCAATGTCTTCAACGTCTGGAAGTCGGGCAATAAGCTTGTCGGCGACATCATCCGGAAACTCATTGATAATTTCGATGGCATCTTCCGGATCAATCCCCTCCAGAATATCGCGAAACTGGTCCAGTGTTGTGTCTTCCATCAGGATCGAGCGAAATTCCGGGCTGAGTTCGGCAACAACTTTTATGGATGGATTGGCGGGCAGCCATTGAAACAGTTTGCGCGCCTGTTTGAGCCGCAGGCGCATCAACAGCTGCATGACATCAATCGGGTCCCAGCGCTTCAGGAGATCAAGAATTTCCTGACGCCGGTTGTCCTTGATCATTTCCCGAAGGGCTTGAAGAGGCTTGTCGTTCATTTCCAGAGGCTTTTGAGAAGTTTCTCTGGTCCAGATGATTGTGTCTTCATCTTGCTGAATGTTGGTCGTGGTCATGCGGGCAGGGGCTCCGGCTGCGTTTTACGGCTCATAGGGAGCTATTGTGACAGGGAGCTGACTGCAAGCAAAACTGCCGACTGTAAAGTGAGTTTGCATCTACTGACCTAAGCCGTGTTCATATTTCTCGTCAGACAGCCAGGAGTGATCTTTGGCGGGTATTGACCCTTCTGCTGACTTTGCCCTGTCGAAGGGGCATGCTACGAGCTGATAAAGACGACATTCTTGGGAGCTTCAGATGAAAGACGTTCTGGCCGAATTAGAGCAACGCCGCGACACGGCGCGTATGGGCGGCGGGCAACGGCGCATCGACTCCCAACACAAAAAGGGCAAGCTGACTGCTCGCGAACGAATCGAGATTCTTCTTGATGAAGGTTCTTTCGAAGAGTTTGATATGTTCAAGCAGCATCGCTGCACCGAATTCGGTATGGAAGAACAACATATCCCCGGCGATGGTGTCGTGACCGGTTGGGGGACCGTCAATGGACGTACAGTTTATGTGTTCTCTAAGGACTTCACCGTATTTGGAGGGTCGTTGTCAGAGACTCACGCAGAAAAAATTACGAAACTTCAGGATATGGCCCTGCGCAATCGCGCACCGATCATTGGCCTGTTTGATGCTGGCGGTGCCCGCATTCAGGAAGGTGTTGCAGCGCTGGGCGGCTATGGTGAGGTGTTCCATCGCAATGTGATGGCCTCAGGTGTCATTCCGCAGATCTCCCTGATCATGGGGCCATGTGCTGGGGGAGACGTTTATTCACCTGCAATGACCGATTTCATCTTCATGGTTCGCGATACATCCTACATGTTCGTGACGGGGCCGGACGTCGTCAAAACCGTTACCAATGAGACGGTCACGGCAGAAGAGCTCGGCGGAGCCTCGGTCCACACGACCAAGTCCTCCATTGCCGATGGCTCTTTCGAAAATGATGTCGAGGCCCTGCAGGAAATGCGACGGCTGATCGATTTTCTGCCGATGAATAACCAGGCAGACCTGCCCGAACTCACCAACTTTGATGACCCGAACCGGATCGACATGAGCCTCGATACGTTAATTCCGGACAATCCGAACAAGCCTTACGACATGAAAGAGCTTGTCTTGAAAGTCCTCGATGAAGGCGATTTCTACGAGATTCAGCAGAACTTTGCTGGCAACATTTTGACTGGTTTTGGACGGATGGAAGGGCGAACCGTCGGCATCATCGCAAACCAACCAATGGTGCTGGCAGGTGTTCTGGATTCAGATGCGAGCCGGAAAGCGGCCCGGTTTGTCCGGTTTTGTGATTGTTTCAGCATCCCGATCGTCACATTTGTAGATGTCCCGGGCTTTCTGCCGGGTACGTCACAGGAGTATGGCGGCCTGATCAAACATGGGGCAAAGCTTCTGTTTGCCTATGCAGAGGCAACAGTTCCGAAAATTACAGTCATCACGCGTAAGGCCTATGGCGGCGCCTACGACGTGATGAGCTCCAAGCATATTCGCGGCGATATCAACTACGCATGGCCGAGTGCAGAAATTGCCGTAATGGGTGCCAAAGGAGCTGTTGAAATTCTCTACCGCTCAGAGCTTGGCGATCAGGACAAGATCCAGCAACGTACCAAGGACTACGAAGACCGGTTTGCCAATCCGTTTGTGGCAGCTGAACGTGGCTATATCGATGATGTCATTCGTCCGCACTCAACACGTCGCCGGGTGTCTAAGTCACTGGCACTGCTGAGATCAAAGACAGCAGAATTGCCGTGGAAAAAACACGACAACATCCCGCTTTAATGGTGCCTGCCATCTTATCGCTATTGCAATTGTTTTGTTGGCCGGAGCGTGTCTCCGGCCTTTTTGCATTTACCAGCTACCAGCTACCAACGCCGAAAACCACGTTCGTATAATGGTTCCCTGCATTCATATGCGACCGGACATTTGGGGATGTCGCGCGTAGGACCATACTGGACGAAAAGCAATTGATTCCAATCACAGTAGCTCAAATTGGATACAAACATTGAGTACGTATGCCGACCGGTGGTGAACACCACCGCACCATGTTGGCGGACCAAATTCTGAGCTTTGGCGCAGGTCATTTTGCGAAGGTCCGGGCGTGCTTCCGCTGCTGTTGCCAGAAAAATGCTGGAAAGGCATAAGAACGCTAGAGCCTTTGTACGTTTGCTCATCACTTTCTCCCAATACTATCACCAGTCAGACTGTCAGCAGGGCGGACTGGTTCCGAACTCTTCGGAGGATCCTCATCCCGCCAACACGATCTAATCAGAGTATAACATCAGGAATTTTCGTTCTGTGATTTTCAACACGTCATTCAAATAACAATTGGCGAAGCTGAAATACTTAGCGGCTGGCCTGCTGGCCGGGAATAGGTTCACAGACAGAAACCGGAAAAGCTTCTCTTGCGCCTTTCAAGGAGAATCCCGCATAACGCTGATCGTTGAAAAGGACTTTCAGGTGTGGCGAGGAACGTATTAAAGACCAGAAATAGGTAAGGTTATCGGAACAGGTTGCACAATCAGTCCGAATATAACCATCGCTATCTGTTTTAAACTTGACCAATCGCCTTCCGATTTCAACTTTTACGATAGAAGATGATGTTGGCAACCTTCCATTGAGTTCTATTCCAATTAGAGCGTTTTGTACCAAGTTGTTTGGCGGGCACCATATAGTAAAACGGGCACCGTCGATGTTGGTTGACCAATAAGTCTCATAGCCCTTGATATTGTCGCGATTCCAGCTTCCGAATTGGTCCGAAAATGCTGTGCTGCTCATCATGACAATTGTTGCGGCGATCCCGAAAATTCGTAAAAACATAAAAATTCTCCACATATGATTGTAGAAGAATGAAGTGTTTATCTTAAGTAATGGCTAATAATTGTAATTTTCGACAGTGTTATTTAGGCGAGGTTGGTAATCTGCGGCGAAACGTCGATTGGCTCATGAGCCGGATTGCTTTTTTTCCCAATCGGTAGGGCACACGGGGCCAGGCAGAATCTGCTTTGCGCCTTTTAATGAAAAACCAGCATAGCGTTGATCGTTGAACTTCACGGCGATCGCCGTTGCGGAACGGAGTTTGTGCCAGACATAGCCGAAACTGTCCGCGCAATGGGCGCAATCTGTATCAATATAACCCTGCTTGTTAACCGGCAGCTCGAGAAGTTCCTGGTCAATTACCAGCTTTACGCGAGAGTTAGGTTGTGGAGTCCTGCCTTCAATTTCAATATGGAGAACAGTGCCGTTGACTTTGCGTTCTGGATGACACCAGACGACGAAGTTCGCACCAACGTTATTGGTTGTCCAATAGCGTGTGAAACCGTCGACTTCACCTTTGTGCCATTTTTCAATCGTCTCCGCATTTGCATTTGCTAAAAGTACAAATACAGATGCAAAAGCGATTGCTGCTGCTCTGAACATTAATTCTGCCTCCAAGTATCCGCATTTTGTACAGTAAATATATTAAAGAATCCGTAATATACGAATTCCAATTGAAGTGTAACTCTTTCAATATATTGAAAAAATTCTGATCATCTCTTTCCTGACTTTACGTCCGATTAACGGTCGCTCACCCTTTGGATAAGTTGCGCCATGATGATGCTCGCCTTAAACAAAGAGAAACAATCCAGCTGGGTGGAATCGTATGTTCTCTAAAATACTTGTCGCCAACCGGGGTGAGATTGCATGCCGGGTCATCAAAACCGCCCGCAAGATGGGTATCAAGACCGTTGCTGTCTATTCGGATGCGGACCGGGATGCCTTGCATGTCGAGATGGCGGATGAAGCGGTTCACATCGGGCCGGCAGCGGCTGCCGAATCCTATCTGATCGCAGACAAGATCATCGCAGCATGCAAGGAAACCGGCGCTGAGGCTGTCCATCCCGGCTACGGTTTTCTGTCTGAACGGGCAAGCTTTCCATCAGAACTTGCCAAGGAAGGCATTGTCTGGATTGGCCCGAACAAGCGCGCCATTGAGGCGATGGGCGACAAGATTGAATCCAAAAAATTCGCCAATGACGCCAATGTCAGCACGGTCCCCGGATATCTTGGTGTCATTGAATCGGCCGATCATGCCGTAGAGATCTCGGAGAGCATTGGGTATCCGGTGATGATCAAGGCGTCCGCAGGCGGCGGCGGCAAGGGCATGCGCATCGCCTGGAACGAAGAAGAGGCACGCGACGGCTTTGTGCGCTCCAAGTCGGAAGCTGCGTCTTCTTTTGGCGATGATCGCGTTTTTGTTGAGAAATTCATCGAAAACCCTCGGCATATCGAAATTCAGGTCCTTGGCGACAAACATGGCAATGCGATTTATCTCGGCGAACGCGAGTGTTCGATCCAGCGCCGGAATCAAAAGGTCATAGAAGAGGCTCCTTCGCCGCTTCTTGATGAGGAAACGCGGCGCAAGATGGGCGAACAGGCCGTCGCGCTTGCCAAGGCAGTTGATTATGACAGCGCGGGTACTGTTGAATTCGTTGCTGGTCAGGACAAGAGCTTTTTCTTCCTTGAAATGAACACTCGCCTTCAGGTGGAGCATCCGGTTACGGAATTGATCACCGGTGTTGATCTGGTCGAGCAGATGATCCGCGTGGCAGCGGGCGAAAAGCTCGGGATTGCCCAGGGTGATGTGAAGCTGAACGGCTGGTCCGTGGAAAGCCGGATCTATGCCGAGGATCCTTATCGCAATTTTCTGCCGTCTATTGGCCGCCTGGTGCGTTATCAGCCACCGGAAGAGCAGCAATCCGGGGTGTTGACGGTTCGCAATGACACTGGTGTCGTTGAGGGCTCGGAAATCTCGATGTTCTACGACCCGATGATAGCAAAGCTGATTACGCATGCACCGACCCGGGATCAGGCTATTGACGCGATGAGCACTGCGCTTGACGGTTTCTACGTCGACGGAATTCAGCACAATGTTCCGTTTCTGACGGCGTTGATGAACCATCCGCGTTGGAAGTCCGGAGAGCTCTCTACCAGCTTTATTGCCGACGAGTATCCTGACGGTTTCTTCCCGGCTGTTCCTGACGAGATGGGCAGAAGTGTTTTGGCGGCGGTCGCCTTGTCGATGGGAGCCATCCAACGGGAACGTCTGGATCATTTGCCGGGACGGCTAAGGGCGCACTCTGGTGAAATCCGTCAGGATTGGGTCGTCAAACTGGACAAGACCTATGTGCCGCTAGGATTGGTGGCAGGGTATCCAGGGACGCCGATTGAATTGGATATTGTTATTGGAGGTGGCGCGGTTGTTCCGGTGACGTCCAACTGGTCTCCAGGTGACGTGATGTGGTCTGGCAAAGTTGGCGATCAGGCGGTCATCGTTCAGGTGCGGCCGGTTACCGGTGGTTATCGTCTCGACTGGCAAGGATACTCAGTCGTCGCGAAGGTTATGACGCCGCGCATTGCCGAGCTTGATGAGTTAATGCCTGAAAAACTGCCACCTGACACGTCCAAGATGCTTTTGTGCCCGATGCCGGGGCTGGTGGTCTCGATCGCTGTCTCTGAAGGGCAGGAGGTCAAGGCTGGTGAACAACTGGCCATTGTCGAGGCCATGAAGATGGAGAATGTCTTGAGGGCTGAGCGGGATTGCACAGTTACGGCCATCAAGGCGGAGGCAGGCGACAGTCTGGCTGTGGATGCAGTAATCATGGAGTTCTCTTGATCCGGAAGGCCCCTCGACTGCACTTTCTTCGTGATGTTATTGCAATGGCTCGATCTGGATACAGATCGAGCCATTGCTGTTTCAGGAGCCGTTATGTCTTATTCGACTGTGTTGTTTGATCTTGATGGAACCCTGACTGACCCGTTTGAGGGAATCACAAAGTCCATCCAATTCGCGCTGGAAAAAATGGGCGTTGCACCACCAGCCGCAGATGAATTGCACTGGTGTATCGGTCCGCCGCTCTGGGAGAGCTTTGAAGTGCTTCTGCAGACGAGTGACAGGAAGGTGCTGGATCAGGCCGTTATGCACTATCGTGAGCGTTACACGGTCACCGGACTTTTTGAGAATACACTCATTTCCGGCATCCCGGAATTGCTGCAGGGCTTGGCGACCACTGGTTGCCGATCCTATGTGTGCACATCAAAACCGCACACTTATGCTAGTAAAATTGTTGAGCATTTTGGGCTCATGCCGTTTTTCTGCAAAGTCTACGGGTCTGAACTGGATGGAACGCGGTCAGACAAAGCCGATTTGATTTCCTTTATCCTCGACGAGGAAAATATCGATGCCAGCGACACGATCATGATTGGTGACCGCAAACACGATCTCATTGGAGCGAACGCGAACAAAGTGGCCTGTGTCGGCGTGTTGTGGGGGTATGGCAGCCACGAGGAACTCCAGAACGAGCGACCCGTACTCATTGCTGAGCGACCAACAGACATTTCTGAATTACTGATGCAATCCGGCCAGGCCGATTAGGCCTTCAGGAGTTCCCGCTCGGTTCCGTCTTTCGAGTAGTCTTCGAAGGCCGCCGCAGTCATCGGGCGGGAGAAATAATAGCCCTGCAGAAGGGTGCAGCCTTGTTTCGCCAGTATTTCGGCGTGTTCAATGGTCTCAACACCTTCGGCGACCACTTCAATCCCGAGCGAATCGGCCATTTCGATAACACTTCGGATCAACCGTCGAGATGGTATCGAAGATACAATCGGGGCTGTCAGATTGCGATCGATCTTCAATCGGCGCGGGTGCATTTCCAGCAGGCTGAGAATGGAGGCCCGGCCTGATCCGAAGTCATCTATCTCGATTTCAATTCCAAGGCCCTCGAGGGCTTCAAGATTGTGGCGTGACATGTCGTCAAGTTCTTCGAAAATCACCGCTTCGCTGATTTCAAATATTATTGTGCCTGGTTTTACGTTCGCTTCGGTGATTTTCTTTATGAAATCATCGGATTTCAGGCGGTCGGCAGAGACATTCACTGAAATGCGCGGTGGTTCAGGAAGGGTTTCCTCCCATTTGTTGCACATTTTCAAGGCTTCTTCGAATATGATCTGATCGAGGTCGGCTATCACACCCATGGACTGGGCCATTTCGATGAACTCTATCGGTGCCAGCACACCGCGGGTTGGGTGATTCCAGCGTGCCAGAGCTTCCACACCAACGACCTTGAAGGAAGAAGCGTCGATCAACGGTTGGAATTCAGCATAAAACTCTCTCTTCGCAAGCCCCTGAAGAATGTCGTCAGACAGTTTTGTACGCTGCTCGAAATCTGTTCTCAACGCCGGTTCAAAAACCTCGAAACAATTGCGACCACTGCCTTTTGCCTTGTAAAGAGCGATATCTGCGTTCATCAGCAAGGTTTCTGGCGTGACCGGTCCATCGATCTTGATCGTGTCAAGAATGGCTATGCCGATGCTTGCGCCCACAGAGCACTCAACGTTTTTATAATCAACCGGTCGGTTGATAACCGAGATCAAGCGTTCTGCAAGACCCTCGATTTCTTCCTCCTTTTGAAAGACTGAGGCAATCAGAAATTCATCACCGCCGATACGCGCAACAAGATCGCTGCGGCGCAGGTTTTTGATCAGGAGATGAGAAACAACCTGGAGGATATGGTCGCCTGCTGCATGTCCCAGCGTATCATTGACTTGCTTGAATCGGTCAAGGTCAAGATGCAGCAGAGCAAAACGATCGCCAGTCTCAGATGTTCGCTCAAGGCGTACATTCATTTCCTTGAAAAAATGGCGTCTGTTCGGAAGGCCCGTCAATGGGTCTGTCTGCGCCAGATGACGCATCTCTTCTTCGGCCGTTGTTCTGCGTTTGATTTCCTTTTGAAGGTCACGGACGCGCCGATAAATTATAAACAGCAGGACAGCTGGAAGGGCAAATATCGCACCGATGAACTCGTCGAGTTCGTAGTCCTCATGGTCCCGGGTAAAGTCATATAACCATTCAAACGCCTCGAGTTCCCCAAAAACAATGGCCAGGCCGACGAGCACTGTGGCTGCAACAGCAATTTCCGGTAGCAGTCTCCAAAGTGTGGCGGTTAGTTTTTGTTTTTTTACTTTGAACATAAAGGAACTCGATGTTGAATTGCATTTAATTAAAGGTCGCTGATAAAAGTCACTAAACCATGTTTACCTTAGGTTTTAATGTTTTCCGTCGCAATTTTTTGGTTTTTATTTAATGTATTGTTTTAAATGTACATTTCTCGAAAATAGTTGGATTTTGAATTTTAAGTAATATTTGAAAAATGGTAAAACTACTTAATAGGAGATACGATAACTCAGATGAAATTGGTAACATAATGCGGTTGTGTTGTCGCGGAAGTGCTTGAAAAATTTATACATAATCAATTATTGCCGGTCCTTTTTGCAAATTTTGTCCAAATTCGAGGCTTTGCAGTCAAAAATATCGCGTAAAAAGTGTTTTTCGAGCTTTTGGGCGCTGTCTAATTCTGAAACAGCAGTTTGTACGAGAACTGGATGTCAGGAATTTTAGCTGGCTACGAATGAGGCGCCCAAAATCCTCTTACACCTCATATTTATTTTTCAGTATGACTGAAAAAACATCAAATGTTGCGTTGCCATCGACGAATTTGAGGTCTAAATAGCCGTTAGAGAACAGTTCTCGGGGCGGGGTGAAATTCCCCACCGGCGGTATCAGGGAAACCTGGAGCCCGCGAGCGCCTTGAAAGTTTCAAGGGTCAGCAGATCCGGTGAGATGCCGGAGCCGACGGTATAGTCCGGATGAGAGAGAACTTGGCTAATGCGCTTCCAAGTGAGCGCGGCGGGCGTGTGTCTTTTGAGACTGTTCAAGGTGTTAAACTGGAACGGATCTCGAAGATGACTGAAAACGCCCGATTGACCTCTCAGAAACCACTTTTTGCAGCGCTTGCCATGGTTGGTGCAGGGGCATCTTTTGCACTTGTCAACGGCGCTCTGCAGGCTTCGACAATGCAGCTCGGAGTCCCGTCTACCTCGGCAGCCTTCTGGCAATACGCTATTGGTCTGGCGGTCGCGCTTCCCTGGGTTCTGCGCCGTGGCTTGAGCGCGCTGCGCACAAAACAAATAGGTTTGCATCTTCTGCGCACTTGTCTGGCTGTGATCGGCATTCAGATGTGGGTTGCCGGTCTCGCTCGTGTCGAGATTTGGCAGGCCATCGCGCTTGTGATGACGTCACCGTTTTTTGTCATTGTCGGGGCCAAGTTGTTCTTCGGCGAAAAGGTGGGACCTGTCCGCTGGCTGGCAACAATTGCTGGTTTTGCTGGTGGTATGGCAATTCTGCAGCCTTGGACTGAAGCGTTTCATTGGGGGGCCTTTCTGCCGGTTGGCGCGGCTGCCTTCTGGGCCGGAACCTCTCTGGTGACCAAAAAACTGACCGCAACTGAAAACGCAGATTCCATCACAGTCTATCTGCTGTTGCTGCTGACGCCGGTCAACGCTGTATTGGCATTTGGAGATGGCGGGATTGTTCCTTCTGGTCCGGCGCTATGGTTGTTGATCGGCGCGGGTGTCTTGACTGTGATCGCCAACTACTTGCTGACGCTGGCGTACCAGAAGGCAGATGCAGCTTTTGTTCAGCCGTTTGATCACTTGAAGCTACCGCTCAATATCGCCGTTGGTTTCTTTGCATTCGGCTTTGCGCCGGAAGGTGCTTTCTGGCCCGGTGCGCTTGTTATCGTTGGAGCGTCCCTTCTGGTGATGCTTGATGAGCAAAAGCGCGCTGCGGCAACAGCCAAACAAACGGGATAGGGCGCCACAGTCCGGGCGCATAAAAAGGCAGGTGCATTTCCGGTTCCGGCTTATGATAATGTCGGAATCAGGAGACCTTGAATGACAACTGACCCTTTGACAGTTCATGTCTTGATAGAAGGCCGAGTGCAGGGTGTTGGCTACCGGGCATGGTGTGTTGGCGAAGCTGAGGCACGGAACCTGTCCGGCTGGGTTCGAAACCTGTCCAACGGTGCTATTGAAGCCGCTTTTACCGGACCTGCGGATACTGTCGTCGACATGCTGGACGCACTCTGGCGCGGCCCGGCTTTTGCGCGTGTGAACCTGGTGAAAGACCTGGAGCCGGTCGAGCCCGCATCAGGAGCATTTGCACTTCGCAAGACAGATTGAAAATCGTTCGATCCCATCGATCACGGCCCCGAGTGTGATCAGCTTATTAAACTGAACCTCCGCGCGGATGCTGAAATTCATTCCATATTCTAGCCAACACCCGAAAACCCGTGGCAAACTACGCAGCGGCTGTTCGTTCAGTTGCGTCTGTCGGCTGATCTGTGGCAAGTGTTTGGGACTGGATGGATCATTGGTAAAATTATCAGTAATTCGCCGCCACTGCCCAAAAACGGAAACGGTGCTGGATGAAGCGTATTTTGATGACCGGTGGAACCGGTCAACTCGGCCGATTTATTGCGACACGGTTGAAACAGGACGGACACCGTCTGACCTTTCTGGGAAGAACGCCTCCAGAAGATGACAGCTTTGATTTTGTCGAATGGGACTTGGCGTCGTCAACACAAACCGTTCCAGCCGCTGATGCTCTGATCCACTGCGCCCTGGCACATGCTCCCGGGCAATACATTGGCGGCGAGGGCGATGACCCGCACGGCTTCATCGAAAAGAATGTTGATGGCACACAAGCTCTATTCACCGCTGCCAAGGCTGCCGGTGTTCGCCACAACGTATTTCTGTCCAGTGGCGCTGTCTATTCAAGTGTCGAAGACTGGGCTGTCGTCAAGGAAGCCTTTGAGACCACGCCGGAGACATTATACGGCCGGGTGAAACTCGCAGGTGAGCATGCACTTGAGATGCTTTGCGATCAGGCAATGACCGGTTCGGCTCTGCGAGTAGCTGATGTCTATGGGCTACCCTCGGGTACCAAGTTCCACAATTGGTCAGACCTGTTTGACGCGTTTCAAAATGGCGAAAAAGTCACGCCCCACCTGGGAACCGAAGTGCATGGTGATGATCTTGCGGCGGCTGTTGTTCTGATACTTGACCGAGACCCGGCGGATCGGCCGCATTTCGATGTCTACAACGTGGCAGATCTTCTGCTGGACCGTCAGGACGTTTTGAATTCGTTTGCCACCGGCAAGGCGATCTCCAGTCCAGTGCCGGCGCGCGCTGATGGACCTCTCGGCGTTATGGACGCGGGAAAACTCAAAGCTCTCGGCTGGTCGCCCGGCGGCAAAGACAAATTGCAGGAATTCCTGGGTTCTCTATAGAGCCGGATACCGGCCAATCCAGCTCCAGACATCAGACAGTCGGTCCGAATATCTTTTCAAACTCGGTCCGCAGAACGCTGTCGTTCTCCGGCATGGTGACCGGGATGCCGAGGTCGACGAGGCTGGTAACACCGTGCTCGCTGATGCCGCAGGGCACGATGCCTGTGAAGTGCTCAAGTTCCGGTTCCACGTTGATGCTGATGCCATGGAATGTCACCCATTTGCGCAAGCGGATGCCTATGGCGGCAATCTTGTCTTCCACATGCGGTCCCTTGTCTGGCCTGGTTACCCAGACACCGACCCGGTCTTCCCGGCGTTCGCCGCGGATATGGTAGTTCCAGAGGGAATTGATCAGCCAGGCTTCCAGCGCGGACACAAACGCCCTGACGTCCTGCTGGCGCCGTTTCAGGTCGAGCATCACATAGGCAACCCGTTGACCGGGGCCGTGATATGTGTGCTGCCCGCCGCGGCCCGTGCGATAGACCGGAAACCGGTCCGGTGCGATCAGGTCGCTGTCATCAGCGCTGGTGCCTGCGGTGTAAAGCGGCGGATGCTCCAGCAGCCAGACTTGCTCGCGTGCTTCGCCGGCAATGATTCTCTCCACGTGATTGTTCATCTGCGACGCAGCGTCCTCATAGCCGACCAAATCGTCGGAAATCTTCCATTCCACGGGATCAGAGCCCGAAATTGGCAGAAAACTGACAGAAAGAGCATCGCGAACGACAGGTGACATGTGGATGACACTTCTTTGTTTTTTGAGCTTGCTGGCCGAGCCGTGGTATGGTGCGGCGCTGGCAGGGTGTTTGCCCTATTTAAGGATGTATGGGTCTGATGGCCACCTTTGATGAGATTCATGTCGATATTTCCGTGGTGCTTGGCGAGAATGAGATGCCTGTGCACCAACTGCTTCGCATGGGCCGCGGCGCGGTGATTGATCTTGATGTGAGTGAAGATGATGACGTGAGGATCTACGCCAACAGCACGCTGGTCGCCAAGGGGCAGGTGGTTTTGCTTGGCGAGCGGATTGGCATATCCATCACCGAGGTCCTGATGCGTCCGGCAGATGTCCGGCCGATGCGAACCGAAGGACCGATCTAGGGCCTGTTGAATAAAAACCGTTCGCTTGTGAATTATTCTCCTAAGCGCTCTTGCACAGCAGAATCCCTTTTGCTACATGGGGCTCCTCGTTACCGAGAGGTGACGACTACCAGAATGCGGTCGTGGCGGAATTGGTAGACGCGCAGCGTTGAGGTCGCTGTCCGGTAACACGGGTGGAAGTTCGAGTCTTCTCGACCGCACCATCACTCACTCAGGTTAGTGTTTGATATCAAAGGCGTCCTTCGGGACGCCTTTTTGGTTTTTCAAGCTTGTTTAGCTAAAGTCTCAATCTGATTAAGTCAGCGGAAACGGGGGTGTTATTAGCTAGGCTTTCTGCTGGCTGTTACCCTGACATTTCCGGTTTCAAATTTTGAGTTATGAAAAAATAGGCGCAAATTCTATTGTTGGAAAAAGGTGTTGTGCGAAACGACAAGATCAGACGTTCAAAGGCAACTTGGAGCAATGGTAAAGTTGCATTGGAACCGCCTCCGAGGAATTGCAGAACTGTATTGTTGGCCTACGATATGTGGGGCAAATTATGGTTTGCAGAGCGTGTAATCGGCAATTTCTGATGCCGTTGAAAATGTAGATGTCCTTTAGCGCTTTTGCCGCTTACGGGCGCCGGCGCAGCTTTCGCGGACGATGAGATCGCCGTGTAGCAGGTGAGTTTGTGGGTCCATACTGCGGTTGGCGAGTTTGTCCAGGAGGATATTCATCGCCTTTTCGCCAATATGATGGCGGGGCTGGCGAATGGTTGTCAGGCCGGGCGTGAAATTGTTGGCGAAAGGAATGTCGTCAAACCCCAAAACCGAAAAATCTTCTGGAACATTATATCCGCGCAGCTGAAGCGCCGAGATGACGCCGATGGCTGTGTTGTCATTGAAGCAGAAGAAGGCGCTGGGCAGGTCGTCCTTGATGAACAGGCGCTCGACTGCTGCACGGCCACTTTCGCTGGAGCCGTCGCCTTCAACGCGCCAGTCGCGCAGGTCTTCCGGCGATTCCCTCAAGCCCTGCTGATACCCCGAATGACGCAAATCACTGCGAATATCGGCGCGGCCGCCTGATATGAAGGTAATTCGCCTATGCCCCAGCGACACCAGATATTCCGTTGCCATCTTGGAAGCAGCAACATCATCCACACCGACGTAACTGACATCTGCATTGCTGACTGGCTGTTCCGTCGCCACAATCGGGGGCAGGGTGGCCAGAGCGGTCTTGGGTTCACCGGCAACAGGGATGTGACCTGTCAGCAGGACCAGGCCGTCGGCCATGCCGGTTGACAGGAACCTCATATAATTCTGTTCCAACGGGACAGTTTCTTCGGTGTTGCCGATCAGAACGCCGTAGCCGCGATCATTGGCGGCCTTTTCCAGTCCGGTCAGAATTCCGGCGAAATTAGGATCGGCAATCGAAGAGGCCAGCACCAGAACCATCTTGGAGCGTTGCATGCGCAGGTTCTGCGCCATGGCGTTGGCTGTGTAGCCGGTGCGGGCAATGGCGGCGGTGACTTTTTTGCGAGTGCTCTCGGCGACTTTTTCAGGGGAGCGAAGTGCGCGGCTGACCGTCGCGATGGAGACACCAGCGAGCCTTGCAACATCTTCAATGGTTGCCGGGCGCTCTGCCGGTTCATCCATTTTTTTCTCCCCAAATATGCTGCGGTGCGGGCGTCATGTAAGCCCATGAATTTCCACAGCGTCTTCCTTGTATAGTCGCAGAAATGGCTTGTGAAAAGGTTTACACTCCAAAATGTAAAGGTTTACATAGGCTATGAAAACGTTTACATTTCTATTGTGTTGAGGCTTGGGAGGAGCATCAGATGCAATCGGAAACGTCTGCCCCGGCAGCGATCATTGAAGCTGTCAATATCAGCAAGTCCTTTGGGCCTGTGCCGGTGTTGTTCAGTGTCAGTATGGATGTGCGACCAGGTGAGGTGCATGCGCTGATCGGTGAAAATGGTGCGGGCAAATCCACGCTGATGAAAATCCTGTCAGGGTTTCATGATCCGACCTCCGGTCAGATCAAACTCGACGGTGAAAAGACTGATCTTCCCCCCAATGGCGCTGCTGAAAAACTCGGAATAGTCCTGATCCATCAGGAGTTGAATCTTGCCGAGCAGATGACGGTTGAAGAAAACGTCTTTCTGGGTCGAGAAATCAAAAAGAACGGATTACTGGATCGTGCTGCGATGCGCGAAACCGTCCAGTCATATCTTGATGAAATTGGTCTCGATATAGCCCCCTCGGATCGCATATCAGATTTGACCATGGCGCAGAAACAAATGGTCGAGATCGTCAAGGCGGTCAGCCGAAATGCCCGCATTCTGATCATGGACGAGCCGACGGCGGTATTGACCGAAGAAGAAACCGAGGTGTTTTTCTCTCAGGTTGGAAAACTGAAAAAAAGCGGCGTCGGTGTCGTCTTTGTTTCGCACAAACTCAATGAAGTGAAGGCAATTGCAGATCGTGTCACGATTTTGCGTGATGGCCAGTGGATCGATACGCGATCCTCTGAAGACCTGACGCCGGATGCGATGGCACAGATGATGGTCGGCCGCGAATTGTCGGACCTGTATCCGCCCATGCACGAAGCTGATGTTGATGCAGAGGCCGTGCTCAGCGTGACAAATCTTCAGGCGCCGGGCGTGGATAATGTCAGCTTCAATCTGCGCAAAGGTGAAATTCTCGGGTTTTCAGGTCTGGTGGGCTCTGGGCGGACTGCCGTTTTTGAAGCTATTTGTGGCCTGACGCAGATTGACGGTGGCACCGTCAAACTATTCGGGAACGATGCGACCTCAATTACAGTTGCCGAAGCCCGTAACGCCGGACTTGCCTATCTGACCAAGGACCGCAAGGAAAAGGGGCTGCTGCTCGACAAACAGATGCGGCCCAACCTGACGCTGTTCGCGCTACCCAAATTCGTCAAGAATTTTACGGTTGATCGCAAAGCGGAAGAAGATGCGCTTCAAAAAGCAATTCGGCGCTTTGATGTGCGTGCACGTGATGCATTGATCACAGTCGGCAAGCTGTCCGGTGGCAATCAGCAAAAACTATTGCTGGCCAAAATCATGGAATGCGAGCCGAAGATCGTCGTCATCGATGAGCCAACACGCGGCATCGATGTCGGTACCAAACAGCAGATCTACCATTTCATCGCGGCGCTCGCTGCCGAGGGTGTTTCTGTCGTCGTCATATCTTCGGAAATGCCGGAAATTATCGGCATCTGCCACAGGGTCATCGTCATGCGCGAAGGCCACATAACCGGCAATTTGACCGGCGACCACATCAATGAAAACGAAATAATGCGTTATGCCGCCGGGCTGAAACGGGAGGAGCTCCATTGACCATGACCACCGCTTCTGAAGAGCAAGGTGCTAAACCGGCAAAAAGGTCATCCATTGACCTCAAGACTCTCGGGCCGGCGCTCGCACTGCTGATCCTGTGCATCATCGGATTCATGTTGAATCCGGCTTTTGTCAGCGAAGGCAACTTGACTAATCTGCTGACCCGCTCGGCCTTTATCGGCATCATTGCCGTTGGCGCGACCTTCGTCATTACCGCTGGTGGGATCGATCTGTCAGTCGGGTCGATGGCTGCTGCAATCTCAGGCGTCATGATCATAGTCATGAACAACGCGATTGAAACCATGGGGACAGGTGTTCCAACGGTTCTATTGGGCTGCGGCATGGCCATTTTGCTTGGGATTGGTGCTGGCTGGGTCAATGGCACCTTGACGACAAAAGGCAAGATTGAAGCCTTTATCGTCACTCTGGGGACAATGGGGATCTACCGCTCGCTGGTCACCTATTTCGCAGATGGTGGCACCTTGTCGTTGAACTTCGATATTCGCGGTACTTACCGCCCGGTCTATTACGACAGTTTCATGGGGCTGCCGTTCCCGGTCTGGGTCTTCATCGGTGTCGCCATATGCGGTTGGCTTCTGCTGAACCGGACAGCATTTGGCCGCTACTGTACGGCGATTGGTTCCAACGAGGCGGTCGCAAAGTACTCAGCAATCAATGTGGACCGGGTCAAAACCCTGACATACATGATCCAGGGTCTGTGCGTTGCGTTTGCTACCATCATCTATGTGCCTCGGCTCGGGTCGGCTTCGGCTTCGACCGGCGTGCTCTGGGAACTGGAAGCAATTGCAGCCGTGATTATCGGCGGCACAGTTCTCAAGGGCGGATACGGCAGGATTGGCGGAACAATCCTTGGCGCTTTGATCCTGACGACCATTGGCAACATTTTGAACTTCACCGACATGATCTCGAATTACCTGAATGGCACCATGCAGGGTTTGATCATCATCGTGGCAGTCTTTTTGCAGCGCAGTGACTGGAAGCTCGGCAAGAGCAAGAAATCCTAACGCGCTGCATTGGAACCGGGACCCGTCCCCCAACTTCTAGATAAACGGATTGCACCGGACGGGAACGGTGCATCCAGATGGCAGCATCGGAGGAGGATGTAATGCTTATGAAAAAAACATTGGGAATGATGGCGGTTACCGGCGTTCTGGCATTTGCCGGGTCAGCGGTTGCTGAAGACAAAATCAAGATTGGTGTTAGTTACCCGACACCAACACACGCTTGGGCGGCTGGTATGAACTGGCATGCTGAACAGGCTGAAATTCGGCTGGAGAAGCTTTACCCCGACGTCGACCTGATCCTGGTGAATTCACCGGATCCAGGCGCACAGGCAAGTGCGCTGGAAGATCTCGTGTCAGTTCACAAGATTGATGCTCTCGTTGTGCTGCCGTTCGAATCCGAGCCGCTCACAGACCCGGTCCTGAACGTCAAGAAGTCCGGCGCATGGATCACTGTTGTTGATCGTGGCCTCAGCCAGCCGGGTATCGAGGACCTTTATGTGGCGGGTAACAACCCGGAGCTCGGCCGTGTGTCAGCTCAGTACATGAAGGGCCGGATGAAGGATGGCGACAACATCGTCGTTCTGCGCGGTATCCCGACTGTGATCGATAACGAGCGTTTCGACGCCTTCATGGCGGAAATCGAAGGTTCGGGCATTAATGTTCTCGATCACAAGCACGCCAACTGGAACCGTGATGACGGTTTTGAAGTGATGCAGGACTTCCTGTCCCGCTTCCCGGACATCGATGCGGTTTGGGCTCAGGATGATGACATCGCAATCGGCGTTGTTGCAGCCCTGAAACAGGCTGGTCGTGACGGAGATGGCATGTTCGTTGTTGGCGGTGCTGGCATGAAAGAAACCATCAAAGGCATCATGGACGGCAACGAACTGGTTCCTGTTGATGTTCTATATCCACCGGCGATGATTGCGACGGCAATGGACGCAACAGTTGCTGCATTCAAGTCCAATGGTCCGGTTGCTGGCCGCTATATTCTCGGCGCAACACTGATCACACGTGACAACGCTGAAAGCTACTACTTCCCAGACTCACCTTTCTAGAAACTGGGAGTTTCGGGCCGGGGTTTCGCGATGGATCCCGGCCCTTTTTGTTTGCAATATCGGGAGATTGTCATGAAAACAATAAAAGGCCCTGCATTGTTTCTCGCCCAGTTTGCAGGCGATGAGGCACCATTCAATTCATGGGATTCGATCACGAAGTGGGCGGCTGACTGCGGTTACAAAGGCGTTCAGGTGCCCAGCTGGGACGGACGTCTGATCGATCTTGAAAAAGCGGCCAGTTCGAAAGCCTATTGTGAAGAATTTGCCGGCAAGGCCAGGGAAAATGGTGTTGAAGTCACTGAACTTTCCACCCACTTGCAAGGCCAATTGGTTGCTGTCCATCCGGCATACGACACAGCTTTTGACGGGTTCGCAGCTCCGGAAGTCCGTGGCAACCCGCAAGCACGTCAGGCTTGGGCCGTTGAACAGCTGAAACAGGCGCTGACTGCAAGTCGGAACCTCGGCATCAAGGATCACGTGACCTTTTCTGGTGCTCTTGCCTGGCCGTATCTTTATCCTTGGCCGCAACGTCCGGCTGGCCTGGTTGAAACGGCCTTTGACGAATTGGCAAAACGCTGGCGTCCGATCCTCGATTACGCAGACGATATGGGTGTTGATGTGTGTTATGAAATTCATCCAGGCGAAGATCTGCATGACGGTATTACGTTTGAAATGTTCTTGGAACGGCTGAACAATCACAGTCGCTGCAAGATGCTCTACGACCCATCCCATTACGTCCTGCAATGCCTTGATTATCTGGACAATATTGACATCTACAAAGACCGGATCGGCATGTTCCACGTCAAGGATGCCGAGTTCAATCCGACTGGTCGTCAGGGCGTCTACAGCGGCTATCAATCTTGGGAGAACCGGGCAGGGCGGTTTCGCTCGCTGGGCGACGGACAGGTCGATTTTGGCGCTATTTTCTCCAAAATGGCTGCCAACGATTTTGATGGCTGGGCCGTCGTTGAATGGGAATGCTGTTTAAAACATCCCGAAGATGGTGCCCGTGAAGGTGCTCAGTTCGTGAAAGATCATATTATCCGTGTTACGGAAAAAGCATTCGATGATTTTGCCGGTGGTGGTGCAGACGAAGCTGCAAATCGAAAAATGCTGGGCATCGGCTAAGGGAGTAGACATGAGTATCGAGGGAATAAACGACAAACACCCGCGGCCTTTACGGCTTGGCATGGTCGGTGGCGGCAAGGACGCTTTCATCGGCGCCGTCCACAGGATCGCTGCACGACTCGACGGTTGTTTTGATCTTGTTGCGGGTGCGCTGTCTTCCACACCTGAAAAAGCACTTGAGTCCGGCCGGGCTCTCGGGCTCAAAGAAGACAGGATCTACGGCTGCTTCGAAGAAATGGCCAAGCGCGAAGCACGGCTAAAAGATGGCATTGATGCGGTTGCAATCGTAACACCAAATCACGTCCACTTTGCAGCGGCCAAGCCGTTTTTGAAGCGTGGCATTCATGTTATCTGCGACAAGCCTATCACTTCTACACTTGCCGACGCCAGGAAGTTCGCCAAGGCTGTTGAAGCGTCAGATAGTCTGTTCTTCCTGACCCATAATTACACTGGCTATCCGATGGTCCGTCAGGCTCGGGAGCTGGTAAAAAATGGTGATCTTGGAACTATCAGAGTCGTCCAGGTTGAATATGCGCAAGACTGGTTGACTGTCGAAATTCATAATAAGCAGGCAGATTGGCGGACGGATCCGGCACAGTCTGGAGCTGGTGGCTCGACAGGTGACATTGGAACACATGCGTATAATCTTGCCTGTTTCATCTCAGGCCTGACTGCGGAAAGCCTGGCTGCTGACCTGCAATCTTTTGTGCCGGGTCGAAAAGTTGATGACAACGGTCATGTTATGTTGCGTTTTGAAGGCGGTGCTCGGGGCATGTTGTGGTGTTCGCAAGTCGCCCCCGGCAACGAGAACAATCTCAAAGTCCGCATCTATGGCGACAAGGGCGGACTGGAGTGGCACCAGGAAAACCCGAATTATCTTCATTTTACCAGATTTGGCGAAACAACCAGTATTATTACCCGCGGTGGCGCAGGAATGTCGGAAAGTGTGGGTCCGCTGACTCGAATTCCACCAGGCCACCCGGAAGGGTATCTGGAAGGCTTTGCCAACATTTACAAGGAAGCCGCCGACCAGATCCGTTTGCATAAGGCGGGTAACGCCGGAGACACACTTGTTCCCGGCGTTGAAGATGGCGTCAAAGGCGAAATCTTCGTCGACGCATGTGTTCGCTCGTCAGCGCGGAACGCTGCCTGGGTTAAACTGGCTTAGAGCGTTATCAACTGTATAGTGATACCGAAGACCGGGAGCTGGGTATCAGCTCCCGGTTTTTTTGTTCGTATATCAACTGATGAAGATCGGTTGGGTAGCATATTTCATTTCACGTCAATAATTGCATAAGTAATAATAGCAACTAATAAGTGCGTTGAAGGCGTTGCAGCGCCGTAAAAACGTCGCGTAAGTCTACCTTTATCATTATTTCAGTTTGGTGATGTTATTACATGTTTAAGTGTTAGTAGTTAGGTGTTTTTACGTTGCGTCTTTGTGATAAAATTTGCTTTCGCCTTGCGGAAAATAATATTAAACTCGATAATACTTGAAATACCCGTAAGAGTTCGGAGGACGGTTGACTTACCTATTACCTGACAGAGCTTTGATCTCCCTGCCAACAGGTGCAGTAAAGGATACCACAGAAATCCTTGGTCACCGGATTGTTCAGGGGATTTACAAAACAGAATCTCTTCTTCCGAAAGAAGACGAGTTTGTGAATGAATTTGGTGTTTCACGAACTGTCGTCCGGGAAGCGATCAAGGTGCTTTCAGGTAAGGGGCTGGTTCGTACCGCCAGACGGTATGGCTCCAGGGTCTGCGAGTTCAAGGACTGGAACCTTTGGGATCCGGATGTCATCCGTTGGCATGATCCGGATAGTCCGCTTACGGCTCGGGTTTATTCAGAAGCTGCTGATCTCAGGTGTATGTTCGAACCAGAGGCCGCTTCACTGGCTGCGGCGAATGCTTCAGCAGAACAGCGTGCTCTGATCATTGATGCAGCTGACAAGATCTACTCCAAAGAAGATGATCCGAGCATGATTGGTGCGGATTATGTGTTTCATGCAACGGTTCTGGAGGCGAGCGGAAACATGATGTTGGCTCAGCTGAAAAACCTTATCTGCTCGGTGTTGGTTTTCGGTTACGCAGCTGGCGGGAAAAGTGCTCCTGACAAGGAGTTGTCCCGGAACAAGCACATATCAGTCGCCAATGCCATTGCATCAGGGGACAGCGAATTGGCGCGTCGGGAGATGTACGACATGCTGGCGCTAAACAAGGTTGTCGCTCGGAAAATTATTGAAGCTGCAGCCGCGCGACCAGTCTGATCATCTGAAAGTTTAACGGGGCAGTAGAAATCGGCCCCGCTAAGCCTTTCATTTTTATGTCAGATCGGCGGGCAGGATCTCATCAGGCAGGTTCTGATAAGACACGGGCCGCAAGAATCTGCGTATAGCCATGGTGCCAACAGAGGTTGCACCAAAGTTGGTCGATGCAGGGTAGGGGCCACCATGGACCATGGCGCTGCTAACTTCAACGCCCGTCGGAAATCCGTTAGCAAGAACCCGTCCAGCTTTACGCTCCAGTACTGGGAGTAGCGCACGCGCATCGTTCGCGTCGCCCGCATCCATGTGCAGGGTCGCCGTTAGTTGTCCTTCAAAGGATTTTGCGACTGCGACCATCTCGTCAAAACCCTTGACGGTTACGAATATGCCGAGCGGACCAAAAACTTCTTCACCAAGTTCTTTGTTGGCCAGCCAATCCTTGCCGGTGGTCGCATAGAGATAAGGCGATGCGCCGCGGGTTGAGCAGCTTGTCTCAAGAACATTCCGCACGCCACTGGTCGCGGCAACGCGCTTTTGTCCAGAAGCAAAAGCCGATGCAATGCCCTCTGTTAGCATGGTCTGTTCGCCAACTTCAGATAGCCCGGCGGAGGCAGCATTCAGATATACGTCTGCATCCGGACCCTCTATTGCGATAGCAACACCCGGGTTGGTGCAGAACTGACCTGTGCCCATGACAAGCGACCCGGCCCAGCCTTTCCCGATCTCGGATCCGCGGGCCTTCAATGCTTCTGGCAATAGGAACATCGGATTGATGCTGCCGAGTTCTCCGAAGAAAGGGATTGGTTCTGGTCGTGCTGCGCACATATCAAACAGGATCCGGCCAGCGCGCAGGGAGCCTGTAAAGCCGACTGCCTTGATCAGCGGATGCTGAACAAGTGCGCCGCCAACCTCGTTGGTCGTGCCCTGAACCAGATTGAAGACACCTGGATGCATGCCGCAGGCCTTGATGGCAGCCAGAATGGCATCAGCGATGATCTCAGCTGTTCCCGGATGAGCCGGATGACCTTTCACGACGACCGGACAGCCTGCTGCCAGAGCGGACGCGGTGTCGCCACCAGCTGTTGAGAAGGCAAGTGGGAAGTTGGAGGCGCCGAACACACCGACCGGACCAATCGGACGCTGTACCATCTTGATGTCGGGACGCGGCAGCGGTGCGCGGTCCGGTAGCGCTTCATCGTGGCGTCGGTCCAGGTAGGTCCCGTCTTCAATGACGGATGCAAACAAACGAATTTGTCCAGTGGTCCGGCCGCGTTCGCCCTGCAAACGAGCTTCCGGCAGTCCGGTCTCGCGGCTACCAATGTCTGTGATTGCATCTGCGCGCGCTTCGATTTCGTCTGCAATCTTGTTCAGAAAAGCAGCACGTTCTTGCCGTGTTGTCGCCGAGTAGCTCCAAAAGGCATCTTCTGCTGCCTGTGCCGCCTTATCAATATCCTGCGCAGTTCCTTCCGGAAACTCTGCCGTGACTCCCGATACAGGGTGGTTGGAGAATGTTTTGGAAGAAGCAACCCATTCGCCTGCGATCAAGTGGCGGCCTTTTGGTGTAAAACTCATACTGTAGATCCTGAGTATTGCAGCGATCAGTTGATGGTCGTCTGTCGTTGCTGTGAGGGTCGGAAATATGCTGATGGATCTGTAAGTGGGCGGGCGTGAAAAGTCTATCTCTGCAGTGAGCCAAAGAGGCTTGTGCTGCCAAAAACCATACAAATATGATCTGATTTGCTGCGTTGCAATATTATTGTTGCATAAAAAATAGACATGCGCATAATTGCGTCATGAATGCGGTGCTGACAATCCTGATTATCGATGACAACAAGATCCGAGCCTCGATTATCGAGCAAGGATTACACGATGCTGGGCATGAGCAGGTTATTCTAGTTCACCACATGGAAGGTTTGGTCCGGCAGATCGCCGACATTAATCCGGATGTTATTGTAATCGATCTCGAAAATCCCAATCGCGATCGACTTGAGCATATGTTCCAGGTGTCTCGTGCGGTGCGAAGACCAATTGCAATGTTTGTCGACCGGGCTGATCAGTATTCCATTGAGGCTGCAGTAGATGCCGGCGTATCTGCTTATGTTGTTGACGGATTGAAGCGTGAACGGGTCAAGCCGATCCTTGACATGGCAATCAGTCGCTTCAGAGCGTTTTCAAAACTGGCAAATGAGCTGGAAGAAGCCAGAATCGAGTTAGCGGGCCGGAAATCACTTGATCGCGCCAAGGGTATCTTGATGAAATCTAAAGGATTTTCAGAGCAGGAGGCTTATGATCTTTTGAGGCGTACTGCCATGAAACAGAGCCGAAAAATCATAGATGTTGCCCAGAGCCTAATTATCGCTAGTGGGATGATGGAGGATTAGATGATTCATAGCACTTGTTTTCAGAGGCAAAATACCGAAACGGAGACACATTCGCGCGATGAGTAGAGAGCTAAAATCTGTCATCGCCGGATTTATTCCACTGTTGGACTGTGCCGTTTTAGTCGTCGCCTCGGAAATGAGATTTGCTGAACGTGAAGGCATTGCTCTCAAACTTATTCGAGAAACCTCCTGGGCCAATATCCGCGACCGAATTGCAGTTGGGCATTTTGATGTTGCCCATATGCTGGCCCCAATGCCGATTGCCATGAGCCTCAATCTCTCCGGTCTTTCCGTTCCTATGCTTGCGCCAATGTTGCTTGGTCTGGGTGGCAATGCGATTACTGTGTCAACCGCACTTTGGGAGAAGATGAAAGCCTCGGGAGCTAGCCCGGATGGGGACGCTCGTTCAACCGGCGCGGCGCTTTCTCAGGTCATAAAAATGGATCAGGCCCAGTCAGGTCCGTTCCGCTTTGCAGTTGTTCATCCGTTTTCTGGGCATGCCTATGAATTGCGCTACTGGATGGCAGCAAGCGGCATAGATCCGGATATTGATGTAGAGATCGTTGTATTGTCACCGCAAATGATGGCGGATGCATTGATGTCCGGTCAAATCGATGGCTATTGCGTCGGTGAGCCTTGGAATACAGCGGCTGTGACTACCGGAAACGGTCGGATTGCGACCTATAAACAAGCTATTTGGCCAGACAGCCCTGAGAAAGTTTTGGGAGTTACCAGGGCATGGGCGGCGACCAACCCGGAAACACTTGCAAGCTTGATGCGGGCGCTGGCGGCAGCGGCGGATTGGTGCGCATGCCCGAAAAACGCAGGCCAATTGGCTGAATTGTTGGCGAGGCGAGAGTTTCTTGATTGTCCCGCAGAGTTCTTCCAGCCGGCACTGACTGGGAAAATTAGGTTTGATTCTGGCTCTACTTTGGATATTCCAGATTTTTTGTCGCTTTCCGGGGGGAAGGTAGCAGCGCCAAATGCTGTGCATGGACAATGGTTTTACGAGCAGATGGTTCGTTGGGGGCAAGTCACATTTCATGCTGCGCACCTGACCGAAGTAGAGAGCATCTATTGCAATGCGAGATACCTACAGGCTCTTGGACTGACCGCTGCGCCGTCTGATAAATTAATTCGGCTATTCGATAAAACGCTTCGTTAAAGGCTGTGATGTGCGAATGCTGATGCTCTGTATTGCATCGCAGTTTTTGCACTGCACAAAAATCCATCAAATGCCTACAGGTACTGCAAACAAATCGGTCACCCACTGATAGTCGGTAAATTGTTCACTATTCAATAAGTATAAGAAATATATAAAGAAATTAGATCTTCTGAAACTTGGCACGCTTCCTGCTTTTAGATATTCGCGACCATCGTTGGTCTTAAACATATTGTACCCATCGAAGGGTGCCTAGGCAAAGCCGCCGTTCTGACCTGCTGGTTCCTCCTCCCGAGCTGCAGCGTTAGACGGCGGCTTTTGTTTTGAACCGTTCAGCACGGTTCAATAAAAAGAGGGAACTGGACGTGAAGACAGGCAATACACTGAAGATGACCCGGCGCATTGCGCTAGGCGCCTTGATGGCAGCCACCGCTATTGTCCCGGCTTCCAGCGCATATGCAGAAATGCTGGACGTCGAAAAAGATGAACTCACATTCGGCTTTATCAAGCTGACCGATATGGCGCCTCTCGCCATTGCCTACGAGAAGGGCTTTTTCGAAGATGAAGGCCTGTTTGTAACGATCGAGCCGCAGGCCAACTGGAAGGTCCTGCTTGACCGCGTAATCACCGGTGAACTGGACGGCGCGCATATGCTGGCCGGTCAACCGATTGCCGCCACCATCGGCTTTGGTACCAAAGCTCACATCGTGACACCGTTTTCCATGGACCTGAACGGCAACGGCATCACCGTCTCCAATGAAATTTGGGAGATGATGAAGCCGCATGTTGTAATGCAGGATGACGGCAAGCCGGTTCACCCGATCAAGGCGAGTGCTTTGAAGCCGGTGGTCGAGCAGTTCAAGGACGAAGGCAAGCCGTTCAACATGGGTATGGTCTTCCCGGTCTCTACCCATAATTACGAACTGCGCTACTGGCTGGCCTCCGGCGACATTCACCCGGGTTTTTATTCCGAAAACGATATCTCCGGTCAGATCCAGGGTGATGCGCTTTTGTCCGTAACGCCGCCGCCGCAGATGCCTGCGACATTGGAAGCAGGCACGATCTACGGTTATTGCGTTGGTGAGCCTTGGAACCAGGCTGCTGTCTTTAAGGGCATCGGAGTTCCGGTCATTACCGACTACGAGATCTGGAAGAACAATCCGGAAAAGGTCTTCGGCCTGACCAAGGAATTTACCGAGAAATATCCGAACACCACTCTGGCGCTGACGAAGGCGTTGATCCGCGCCGCTCAATGGCTCGATGAGAACGAAAATGCCAACCGTGAAGAGGCTGTCGAAATTCTGTCGCGCTCCGAATATGTCGGAGCCGATGCTGAAGTGATCGCCAACTCAATGACCGGTACGTTTGAATACGAGAAGGGCGACAAGCGCGACGTTCCCGACTTCAACGTGTTCTACCGCTACTTCGCGACCTACCCCTATTATTCAGATGCTGTTTGGTACCTGACGCAGATGCGTCGCTGGGGGCAAATCACCGAGTACAAGCCTGACAGCTGGTACGACGATGTCGCCAAGTCGGTTTATCTCCCGGATGTCTACCTGAAGGCTGCAGAACTACTGGTCGAGGAAGGTCATGTCGCCAAGGAAGATTTCCCTTGGGATACAGACGGATACCGCGTGCCGACACCTGCTGAAGACATCATCGATGGCATTGCCTACGACGGAAAGCAGCCGAACGCCTACATCGACAGCCTGCCAATTGGACTGAAGGGCAAGCAGATTGTTGATGGCAGCGAAGTGGTCGGCGGCTAACGCCCTCCTAAACGAGAGCGGCGGACCGCAGTGCCGCCGCTCCTTTTTCAAGAATTCAGAGCCTCAAAAAGGGACTGTCACCATGGCGAACGCCGACATGGCTGGTACACCGGATCTTGCCCGGGCCGCACGAAAAGAAAAGATGTTCACCAGAATCAACAAGGCCAGCGGCTGGTTGGACGCACTCGGCTTTTCCTGGTTGGTGCCGCTCTTGAAGATAGCCGCCGGGGACAACCCAAAAGAACAGATGGGCGAATTGAAGCGCGTTCTGTTGATTCCATTGCTCGGCATTGCTGCATTTCTGGCACTTTGGGGAATTCTGGCACCACAGGTCCAGACATCTCTTGGTGCAGTTCCAGGGCCAGCACAGGTTTGGGAGCAGACATTGAACCTCTGGGATGACCATGTGCGAGAGCGCGAAAAGGCAGATGCCTTTTATGAGCGTCAGGAAACCCGCAACGCGAAGCTGGAAGCTGCAGGCAAGACCGACAAGGTCAAGTGGCGCAACTACACCGGTAAGCCGACTTACATCGACCAGATCGGCACATCTTTGAAGACCGTCGGTCTCGGGTTCATTATTGCAACAATTATCGCTGTACCGCTTGGGATCGCATCCGGCCTGTCGCGGTCCTTCAACGGTGCCATTAATCCGCTGATCCAGATTTTCAAGCCGGTCTCGCCGCTCGCCTGGTTGCCGATTGTCACCATGATCATCTCTGCGACCTATGCAGACCCATACGACTGGCTTTCCAAGTCTCTGCTGGTCTCCGCTGTTACAGTCACTTTGTGTTCCATGTGGCCGACCCTGATCAACACAGCGCTGGGCGTTGCATCGGTCGACAAGGACCTGATGAACGTCGGCCGTGTGCTGCAATTGCCAACGTGGAAAACCGTTACCAAGCTGGTTCTGCCATCGTCCCTGCCGCTGATCTTTACTGGTCTGCGCCTGTCTCTGGGTGTGGGCTGGATGGTCCTGATTGCGGCTGAAATGCTCGCGCAAAACCCGGGTCTTGGGAAATTTGTCTGGGATGAATTCCAGAACGGGTCTTCCAAATCACTGGCCAAGATCATGGTTGCGGTTCTGACCATCGGCGTCATCGGATTCATGCTGGATCGCTTGATGTTCGCTCTTCAGCGCGCCTTCACCTTCTCGGCAAACCGGTAGGAGGGGCCCGTGACAATTCTCGAAATTTCAAATGTCTCGAAGTCCTACGGTGAAGGCGTTGAAAGCACTGACGTTCTTGAGGGCATCAATCTGAAGGTCGAGGATGGCGAGTTCATTGCCATTGTCGGGTTTTCCGGAACAGGCAAGACGACGCTGATTTCCCTTTTGGCAGGGCTGATCGAGCCTGATACTGGCGGGATCATTTTCAAGAACAAGGAGATTGATGGGCCAAGCTCAGACCGGGGCGTCGTGTTTCAGTCTTACTCCTTGATGCCGTGGCTGACGGTCTCAGGCAATGTCGCTTTGGCTGTCGACAGCGTTTTCAAAAAGAAGAGCGCGTCTGAACGCAAGGCGATTTGCGATAAATACATCGAAATGGTTGGTCTCGGCCATGCGAAGGACCGCAAGCCCTCCGAGCTTTCTGGTGGGATGCGCCAGCGTGTCGCTGTTGCCCGTGCACTTGCCATGCAACCTGAGCTCTTGCTTCTGGACGAACCGTTATCGGCATTGGATGCATTGACCCGCGCGAAGCTGCAGGATGAATTTGCAGCCATTTGTGAGCAGGAAAAGAAAACCATCGTTCTGATCACGAACGATGTCGATGAAGCGATCTTGCTGGCAGACCGGATTATTCCGCTCAAGCCGGGAAACACAGCGACGCTCGGGCCGGAATTCAAAGTGCCATTTAAGCGTCCGCGTGACCGCGCGGAGATGAACTCTGATGATGATTTCATCAGCTTGCGTGCAGAAATTACAGAATACCTGATGGCGGCGGGCGCGGAACGTGGCGTTGATATGGATCGGGACATCATACTCCCGAACATCGTCCCGATCACACAACGCGCAGGCAAAGATGAAAAACTGCCCGAGGCTTATGTCCGGGCTGCGAAGTCTCCGATCGAAGAGCGGTATCTTGATTTTAGCCAGCTGAAGAAAGTTTACCCGACGCCAAAAGGGCCGCTGACTGTTGTTGATGGTTTCGACCTGAAAATGCGTCAGGGCGAATTCATCACGCTGATCGGTCACTCGGGTTGCGGCAAGTCGACTGTGCTGTCGATGGTCGCTGGTCTGAATCCGATCACGGAAGGGGCGATTGTTCTGGATGGGACCCATGTCACGGAAGCGGGCCCCGATCGGGCTGTTGTCTTCCAGGCACCGTCCTTGATGCCGTGGCTGACGGCCTATGAGAACGTGCAGCTGGGCGTCGACAAGGTTTATCCGGAAGCGACCAAATCCGAGAAGACCGACATCATCGAATATTACCTGTCGAAGGTCGGTCTCGGTGATGCCATGCACCGCGCAGCGGCTGCCATGTCAAATGGCATGAAACAGCGTGTCGGCATAGCGCGGGCATTTGCGCTTTCACCGAAATTGCTTCTGCTTGATGAGCCGTTCGGAATGCTCGACAGCCTGACACGTTGGGAGCTTCAGGACGTTTTGATGGACGTGTGGAAACGCACCCAGGTGACTGCGGTTTGCGTGACGCATGATGTTGATGAAGCGATCCTTCTAGCCGACCGCGTTGTCATGATGTCCAACGGTCCGAACGCGCGGATCGGCAACATCATGGAAGTGGACCTGCCACGGCCACGCTCGCGTAAGGAACTGCTGGCTCACCCCGATTATTACGCTTACCGCGAAGAATTGCTCGATTTCCTGGAAGCCTATGAAGGCGGAGCGGACCCGAGCGAAGAGCAACTTCAATCCATTCAGCAAAAACGCGCCGCGCGCATGGTTCGCCAGAAGGCAGCCATCGTGGCGGCGGAATAACGCCGGAGAGGGAGAGAATGACTAAAAAGAAACTCGTCATCGTCGGAAACGGTATGGCACCCGGAAGGATGCTGGAAGACCTGTTCGACAAGAACAAGGACGCCTACGACGTCACTATTTTTAATGCGGAACCGCGGGTCAACTATAACCGCCTGATGCTGTCACCGGTACTGTCCGGTGAGAAAACCTACGAAGACATCATCACCCACGGTGATGATTGGTACGCAGATAACAATGTGACCCTGCACAAGTCTGCACGGGTCTCGGAAATTGATCGGGATGCAAGGACGGTGACGTCCGAAAACGGCGTTACCGCGTCCTACGACAAACTGGTGATCGCTACCGGTTCCAACCCGTTTATCATCCCGCTTCCTGGCAAGGATCTCGACGGCGTTCTGACTTACCGCGATCTCGATGATGTCGGCAAAATGCTTGATGCGGCCAAGCGCGGTGGCCGCGCTGTCGTTATCGGTGGCGGACTGCTTGGATTGGAGGCAGCTGCCGGTCTCAAGATGCAGGGGATGGATGTAACTGTCTTGCATCTGATGCCGACCCTGATGGAACGCCAACTTGATCCGGCGGCCGGTTTTCTTCTGGAAGACGAATTCAAAAGCCGTGGCATCGATGTTCTTACCAAAGCCAACAGCCACGAAATCATTGATGACGGTACAGGCAAAGTCGGCGGTATTCGTCTGGACGATGGAACCGAAATCGACGCCAGCATCATTGTGATGGCAGTTGGTATCCGTCCATCCGGAGATCTTGCGAAATCCATCGGCCTGGATGTCAATCGCGGCGTTCTGGTCGGCGACGATATGCGTACCAGCGACGAAAACATCTTTGCGCTGGGCGAATGTGTTGAACACCGCAGCATGTGCTACGGCCTTGTGGCGCCTCTTTATGAAATGGGAGGTGTCATTGCAGATAACCTCTTGGGCGGAGCTTCTGAATACACAGGTTCTGTCACAGCGACCAAACTGAAAGTCACGGGCGTCGACCTTTACTCCGCAGGCGATTTCGCCGAAGGCGACGATCGAGAAGAAATCGTTCTCCGGGACGCAACTGCAGGCGTCTACAAACGCCTTGTTCTGAAAGACAATCAGATCATCGGGGCCGTTCTTTACGGCGAGACATCCGATGGTCCATGGTTCTTTGACCTTCTCAAAAAAGGAACAGATGTCTCGGAAATGCGCGAGACACTGATCTTCGGCCAGGCGTATCAGGGGGGCGCCCCCCTGGACCCTACGGCGGCCGTTGCAGCCTTGCCGGATGATGCGGAAATCTGCGGCTGTAACGGCGTTTGTAAAAGCAAGATCGTCAACACGATCAAGGAAAAAGACCTGACAACGCTTGATGATGTTCGGGCTCATACCAAGGCGTCAGCCTCTTGCGGCACTTGTACCGGTCTGGTTGAGCAGTTGATGCAAGCGACCTTGGGCGACGCGTTCAATCCTGCGGCGGTAACGCCAATGTGTGGCTGCACACCGCTTGGACATGATGACGTCCGCCGGTTGATCAAGTCCAAGGAACTGAAATCCATTCCGGCAGTGATGCAGGAACTCGAATGGACATCCTCAGGTGGCTGCGCCAAGTGCCGTCCGGCGTTGAACTACTTCCTGGTCTCTGATTGGCCAGGTGAATATGAGGACGACTACCAGTCCCGTTTCATCAACGAACGTGTTCATGCCAATATCCAGAAGGACGGCACTTATTCCGTTGTGCCCCGGATGTGGGGTGGCATGACCACGTCCGATGAGCTGCGCGCTATTGCCGATGTCGTCGACAAGTTCGATATCCCGTCCGTGAAGTGTACCGGTGGTCAGCGCATCGACATGCTCGGCGTGAAGAAAGAAGACCTTCCTGCAGTCTGGGAAGATCTTGGCAAAGCCGGTTTTGTGTCCGGACAAGCCTATGCAAAAGGCCTGCGCACCGTCAAAACCTGCGTCGGTTCCGACTGGTGCCGGTTCGGGACTCAGGACTCCACGGGTCTTGGCATCAAGCTCGAAAAGTTCATGTGGGGATCCTGGACACCGGCCAAGTTGAAGCTGGCTGTTTCCGGCTGCCCACGCAATTGCTCCGAAGCGACCTGCAAGGACATTGGCATCATCTGCGTCGATAGCGGCTACGAGATCCACTACGCGGGCGCTGCAGGTCTGGAAATTCAGGGAACTGTTGTGCTCGGCCTCGTCAAAACCGAGGAAGAGGTCATCGAGTATGTCTGCGCCTTGACGCAGATGTACCGAGAACAGGGACGTTATCTGGAGCGGATCTACAAGTGGGCCAAGCGTGTCGGCTACGACGAGATCAAGCATCAGATCATGGAAGATACTGGCAAGCGCAAGGCCTACTTTGACCGCTTCGTCTACTCCCAGAAATTTGCCCAGGTTGATCCGTGGTCGGAGCGTGTCTCCGGCAAGGACAAGCACGAATTCAATCCAATGGCCGTTCTGACCAAGGAGGCTGCAGAATGACAGCTCAAATCCGCAACTGGGTCCAGGTCGGATCCCTTGAAGACATTCCCCGCGAAGGAGCGCGCTGCGTCAAAAACGGTGACATGACGATCGCAGTATTTCGCACCGCCAAAGATGAAGTCTTCGCACTAGAAGACAAGTGCCCCCACAAGAATGGCCCCCTGAGTCAGGGGATCGTGCACAACGGCTGCGTAACTTGTCCGCTGCACAACTGGGTCATTTCTCTGGAAACCGGAAGTGCCCAAGGCGCAGATGAAGGCCGAACATTGGCATTCCCGGTCCGGCTCGAGAACGGCCTTGTGCTCGTCGATCTATCATTTTCCCACGAAGCTGTCTGAACAGCAGAACTATCCGCGAAAGGACAATTAATGTCATACGTGTCACCCCAGGAATTCGCCACCAAGATGATTGATGCGGGCGAATCCAAGGTCTTCATGTCCACCAAGGACACCCTCATTCGCTCTTACATGGCCGGTGCGATCCTGGCACTTGCTGCTGCGTTTGCTGTCACCATCGCCGTCAATACCGGCAATTTCCTTGTGGCTTCGCTGTTGTTTCCGGTTGGGTTCTGCATGTTGTACCTGCTCGGGTTTGATCTCCTGACAGGTGTTTTCACGCTCGTCCCGCTGGCACTTTGGGCGAAACGTCCGGGTGTTACGGTCGGCGGTATGCTGCGCAACTGGGGACTGGTTTTTGTCGGCAACTTCGCAGGCGCGATGACAACAGCCATTTTCATGGCGATCATTTTCACTATGGGCTTCAGCCAGGAACCTAATGCGGTAGGCCAGAAAATCGGTGTGATTGGTGAGGCCCGAACTGTCGGGTATGCGGCTGCCGGCTGGGCCGGTCTTCTGACTGTCTTTGTCCGTGCAGTAATGTGTAACTGGATGGTCTCAACAGGCGTTGTCGCGGCAATGATGTCTACATCAGTGTCCGGCAAGATTATGGCCATGTGGATGCCGATCCTGGTTTTTTTCTACCTTGGTTTTGAACACTCGATCGTCAACATGTTTCTGTTCCCATCCGGCATCATGCTTGGTGGTGATTTCACCTGGTTCGACTACATCGTCTACAACGAAGTTCCGGTGATTTTGGGCAACCTCGTCGGTGGTCTGACCTTTGTTGGTGGCATGATTTACGCGACGCACTTCAAAACCTCTCCGAAGCGCAATGCAGGTTATGAAAAAGCACCAGCTGCCGCTCCTGCTGAATAAGTCTTATGCCCCGCCGTTCTGCGGCGGGGCATGTCACAAGAGGTCAACTAACCAGTGCTCAAGAAACTTTCCCCGAGCCAATTGAAGATCGAACTGGGTCAGCACTCATCAGCTGGCGTGAAACCGGAGAACCAGGATTTTCACGGCGCTCTGGTGCCCGATGCCCAGGCTCTGGTACACAAAGGGATTGCTATTGCACTTGCTGATGGAATTTCCACTAGCCCGGTTGCTCATATTGCAGCAGAGACAGCCGTAAAATCCTTTTTGACCGACTACTACTGCACATCGGATGCCTGGACGGTTAGAACCGCAGCAAGCCGGGTTATCCAGTCAACAAATTCCTGGCTGTACAGCCAGTCGAAAAATGCCGTTTCGCGAGACCAGGGGTATGTTTGCACCTTCTCCGGACTAGTCCTGAAGGGCCGGCAAGCACATTTGTTTCATCTGGGCGATAGCCGAATCTGGCGCCTTGCAGGACAAAGCCTGGAACTGCTGACAGAAGACCACCGTCTGCATGTTTCGGAAACAGAGAGTTATCTCAACCGCGCATACGGAATTTCACAGGCCGTCGATATCGACTATCGCGCACTGGATCTGCAGTTCGGCGATGTCTTCGTTCTTACCACCGATGGCGTACATGATTTCCTGTCGCCATCAGATTTGGCCCGGGAAATCTCACAGGCTACAGACCTGGATGCAACTGCCAGATCGATTGTTGACTTGGCTCTGGCAGCTGGAAGTACAGATAATCTCACAATCCAGATTGTCCGGGTTGCTGGCTTGCCTGAAGCGGACGTTGAGGATCTGCTCGCAGGTGAGGATACGTTGCCGCCTGCTGCATTGCCTAAAGTTCCCGGGTATTTTGAGGGCTACCGGCTGCTGCGAAATCTGCAGTCCACCAGCAGAAGCCACATTTATCTGGCGGAAGATGAAGCAACAGGCGTACCTGCAGTCCTGAAATTTCCCTCCATGGATCTGCGCGGTGAAGAAGACTATCTGCGCCGACTTGCGATGGAGGAGTGGGTTGCCCGGCGGATCTCTTCTGCGCATGTCCTGAAAGCAGCTCCATCGCACCGGGACAAAAAAACACTGTTTGTGGCGACGGAATATGTTGAGGGGCAGACCCTTCGCCAATGGATGACGGACAATCCGCATCCGGACCTGGAAAGTGTTCGCGGTATTCTGGAGCAGATTTCCAGGGGTATGCGGGCATTCCATCGCAAGGAAATGGTCCATCAGGACCTGCGACCTGAAAACGTCATGATCGACAAATCCGGCACAGTGAAGATTATCGATTTCGGCTCAGTGCGGATCGCAGGTGTCATGGAGGCAGCTCCCGCGCTCGATAGGACTGAAATCCTTGGCACACATCAGTACACCGCACCTGAAGTATTTCTCGGGTATCTGGGCACTGATCGCAGTGACTTGTTCTCGTTGGGCGTGATCGCCTACGAGATGCTGACCGGCAAACTGCCCTACGGCGCATCTGTTTCGCGTGCGACAAGTGAAAAAGCTCAATCCAGGCTGCGGTACAGAAATGCAGCAGAAAACTCTGAACGTATTCCTGATTGGGTAGATGGTGCTCTCTGCAAGGCCGTTCATCCAAATCCGGGCAAGCGATATGACGCGTTGAGTGCGTTCATCGAGGATCTGCGCCAGCCGAATTCCCGGTTCCAGTCAAAGCAATTTGTTCCACTTGTCGAGCAGGATCCGGTTCGATTCTGGCAAGTGATTTCAGGAGTCCTTGCAGTGGTTTGCATGGCCCTTTTTATCCAACTGTTCAGCAACACTTAGGAGACATTCATGTCGGCTCTTACCCGCGAAGATGTAACTTCCCTGATCCTGTCTGCAAAACGTCAGGCTGGCCTGACTTGGGAGGGCATTGCTGAACAGATCGGCATGTCACCGGTGTGGACGCATTCGGCTGCGATGGGTATGAACGCGATGCCTGAGGACAAGGCGAAAGCACTGACATCGACACTTGGTCTGCCACAAGAAGCGGCGCTTGTTCTTCAGGAAAGCCCAACAAAGATCTGGGAACAGGCTGTCCCGACAGACCCTTGTATCTACCGTCTGTATGAAATCGTTGGTGTTTACGGTCCAACCATCAAGGCCCTGATCCACGAGAAATTCGGTGACGGCATCATGTCCGCGATCGACTTCGACATGACTGTCGAAAAAGTTCCTAATCCCAAGGGTGATCGCGTGAAGATCGAAATGTCCGGAAAATATCTCGGATACAACGCCTGGTAATTCTGTTTCCGGAAAGACGGTATGACACAAGAGCAAAAAACAGTCCGGACTACGTGCCCTTATTGTGGTGTTGGCTGCGGTGTCCTGGCTACACCGCAAGATGATGGAACCATCAGCATTGCTGGTGACCCCGATCATCCGTCTAACTTTGGCAGGCTCTGCTCCAAGGGATCTGCCCTTGGCGAAACACTTTCACTGGACGACCGGTTGCTTCACCCGGAGGTTTCCGGTGAGCAGAGCGACTGGGACACTGCGCTTGATTTGGTAGCAGAGAAGTTCTCTGCCGCGATCAAGGAACATGGCCCGGACAGCGTTGCATTCTATGTGTCAGGCCAAATCTTGACGGAGGATTATTATGTAGCCAACAAACTAATGAAGGGCTTTATCGGATCTGCCAACATCGACACCAATTCTCGTCTGTGCATGGCTTCTTCTGTTGCCGGCCACAAGCGGGCTTTTGGCGCAGACACTGTTCCTGGCAACTACGAAGATCTTGAAAAATGTAACCTTCTGATTCTCGTTGGTTCAAATCTGGCCTGGTGTCATCCGGTTCTGTTTCAGCGGGTAGGGGTGGCTAAAGCATCCAATCCGGCTATGCGTGTCGTCGTCATTGATCCGCGAGAAACTGCGACCTGTTCAATAGCCGATCTGCATCTGACCCTGAAGCCGGACACGGATGTCGCCTTGTTCAACGGACTACTTGCCTTCCTGGTAGAGGCAGGTGCTCTGAACCATAGTTATATCAATGATTTCACTGAGGGCCTTGACAGGGCGATTCAAGCTGCGGGTCCGTGTGAGATAGGCAAGATATCCGATGCAACCGGATTGTCTCGTCAGGACATTGCCTTGTTCTACAAGATGGTCGCTCGGACAGAGAAAACCGTCACTGTCTACAGTCAGGGCGTCAATCAGTCTGTAGTCGGGACAGACAAGGTCAATGCCATCATAAACACCCATTTGGCGACTGGCCGGATCGGGCGAGTAGGCATGGGACCGTTTTCGGTAACCGGGCAACCTAACGCTATGGGGGGACGCGAAGTTGGTGGGTTGGCGAACATGCTTGCTGCCCATATGGCGATTGAAAATCCTGATCATCGCGAGCTGGTTCAGGGTTTCTGGAAATCTCCAGTTATTGCCGACAAACAGGGTCTGAAGGCCGTTGATCTGTTCAAGGCAGTTGGCGAGGGCAAGATCAAGGCTCTATGGATTATGGCAACCAGTCCGGTCGATAGTTTACCTAATGCAGACAGAGTGGCTGACGCTTTGAAAACCTGTCCATTCGTGGTTGTTTCCGACGTGGCCAGGACGGCAGCGAGTGTTGCCTATGCAGATGTTGTTCTTCCGGCCTCGGCCTGGGGCGAGAAGGACGGTACTGTTACGAACTCTGAACGCAGAATTTCCCGACAGAAGTCCTTCCTGGAGCTTCCAGGTGAAGTTCGAGCAGATTGGTGGCAGTTGGCTGAAGTAGGCAAACGCATGGGCCATGCAGATGCGTTTAGTTATTCCAGGCCAGCAGAGATTTTTCGCGAACATGCTGCGCTCTCCGCCGTCCAGAACAATGGATCGCGCGATTTCGACATTGGTGGTCTTCAGCAGATAACTGACGAGGTTTATGAGACCCTCGCACCCGTCCAGTGGCCAGTTGTAGAAGGCGCCTCCAAGGCTGAACGACGTTTTTTTGAAACGGGTCGTTTTTATACCGACACCGGCAAAGGTCGGTTCGTGGCGGTTGAGGCAAAACTGGCGCGCCAGACTGAGCGCAGGTATCCGTTGGTTTTGAACACAGGCCGAATTCGGGATCAGTGGCACACAATGACCCGGACAGGGAAAACGCCCCGATTGACGTCCCATATCGCTGAACCATTTGCAGAATTGCATCCGGAGGACGCGAAAACCTTCGGTATCGCAGCTGCTGACATCGTTGAAGTGAAAAGCCCGCACGGAACCGCGCTGCTCAGGGCTCAGGTTACTGAGCGGGCGCAAAAGGGCACTGTCTTTGCTCCGATGCATTGGACCGATGCTATGGCATCAAGGGGGCGAATTGATGTGGTCGTCGCACCGGAAGTGGACCCTGTTTCCGGGCAACCAGGGTCCAAGTTCACACCGGTTGCCGTCGACAAAGTTGAGATGGCTTGGCATGGATTTGTGGTTCTTGCTGAAAAACCGACTGAAATTCCGACAAACTATTGGGCATTGGCGCCTGTGACGGGCGGTTGGCGATTGGAATTGTCAGGGCGGTCTGATGATGATCTAGCGGATATTGCACGCCAGTTGGCAGCTGGTTCAGGATCGGATGTGGCTTGTCTGTCTGTAAGTGACAGTTCCAATGGAACCCGACGGTTTGCCTTCTGGCGAAATGAACAATTGGTTGGAGCGTGTTTCTTTTCCCAAGATCCGGTCGAGGTGTCACGCCAATGGGCCTGCGGTTTGCTAGTGGACACTTATGAAGTTGTCTCCCGTAGAGCACATGTTCTGGCCGGACGACCAGCTGCAGACAGACCTGATCCTGGAGCCTTGGTATGTGCCTGCTTCGGAGTTGGTCGAAACCAGATTACGGCAGCGACAGGAAAGGGCGTCGTTACCGTTCAGGACATCGGAACCTGCCTCAAGGCTGGAACCAACTGCGGTTCCTGTCGTTCCGAAATCCAGACCATTCTCGATAAATCTGTCAATGTAGACATTGATGTGGCCGATGTTGCAGAAGCAGGTTGAGGTCAAATAGAAACACTAGTCCTGCCGCAACACATAACGTTCCTCGGAAACCTAGACTCCGCCTTGAACTGAACACAGGCTCTGCCCAACGTGGGGATTGAACAGATTTACGGAGGCCTCATGAGCGTAGTTGAAACGGATGGAATCGGTTCGTTCCGGCGAACAGCGACGATAGTTTCTACCTTCATACTGACTGCTGTAATAGCCGCGGTTTTTTGGTCACCTGCAACAGCCAAGGAATTCTCTAACAACTTCTCCTCCCTCGGTGTCATGACGTGCCAGCAGCTCTGGTACATTGAGCAGGAAGTCTTGGCAGAGGGTAGGATTTGTCCGAAGTCTGAACGGGCACGCCGAACTTTTTCTTCAAAGAAAAAATGCATTTCCGGGGATGAGCGGATCCTGCCAGATAAGGTATTGGAATACCTGGACGCGGTTCGCGACGTAGGCAAGTCGAAATCCTGTTCGGGATTTTAATGAAAATCTTCTAACTCTGTGGATCGGTTTTGCTTTTCAGGTGGCGCTTTGAGATTTCCGGCGTTAATTCTGAAGGCAATCAAGGGTGCAGGCCACGCCAAAATCTGAATTGTCGTTGATGAGAGGAGGGAAAGATGAGCGAAGCTGCCGAGCTTGACGTCACATCTGCTTCTCCCTTGATCCCGGTGCGAGACGACGAAGACCGGCTTAATCCGGATTTCATAGCAGCAATCGAAGGTGCAATCGAGGCGGAAGACGGCTCCGTCTTGCAAGGACTTGCCGGTGATCTGCATGAGGCGGATACAGGCGACCTTCTTGAGACCCTGAATGCAGACGAGCGCGCTTCATTCATTCGCTTGCTTGGCGATGATTTTGACTACGCTGCGCTGACAGAAACCGATGAGGCCGTTCGCCTTCAGGTTCTGGACGACTTGCCGAATGACGTTATCGCGGAAGGCCTTGGTGATCTCGATTCCGATGATGCCGTCTACATCCTGGAAGACCTGGATGAAGTCGATCAGGCAGCCATTCTGGAAGAACTGCCCTATGCGGACCGGGCTCAGCTCAAGAAAGCCCTGGACTATCCAGAAGAGAGCGCCGGCCGTCGTATGCAGAGCGAATTTATCGCTGTGGCACCTTTCTGGACTATCGGGCAAACCATCGACTACATGCGAGAAGCCCGCGATCTGCCCGACAGTTTCTACGAAATTTACGTCGTTGATCCGACCTTCAAGCTGCTGGGTTCGGTCCACCTGGACAAGATCCTGAGAACCAGGCGAGATGAAAAAGTTACCTCGATCATAGAGGAAACACGCCATGCAGTTGAAGCGACCGAAGATCAGGAAGAGGTCGCACGGCGGTTTGAACGCTACAATCTGGTGTCCTCAGCTGTTGTCGACGAGAATGACCGGCTGGTCGGTGTGCTGACGGTAGATGATATCGTTGATGTCATACAGGAAGAAGCCGAAGAAGACCTGCGCGCGCTTGCCGGGGTTGGTGATGAAGAAATCTCAGACAGCGTCATGACCATCGCCCGGTCACGCCTGACATGGCTTGTTGTCAATCTCGGCACAGCTGTTCTGGCATCGGTCGTGATCGCGCTGTTTGAAGACACCATCGAGGCGATGGTGGCATTGGCCGTCTTGATGCCAATTGTTGCCTCCATGGGCGGCAATGCTGGTACACAGACCATGACTGTTGCCGTTCGAGGTCTTGCGACACAGGAGCTGGGTACGCGCAATATGCTGCGTATTCTGAACCGTGAAATTCTTGTGAGTGCGCTGAATGGGTTTGCGCTCGCCATTTTGATCGGCCTGACCGCATGGCTCTGGTTTGATAACTCGGGGCTTGGCATTGTGATTGGCGGTGCCATCATCATCAACATGCTGTTTGCAGGCCTGTCAGGACTGTTGATTCCGATTGTTTTGGATAGGCTCAATATTGACCCGGCTATTGCCTCCAGCGTGTTCGTGACAACTGTGACGGATGTTGTCGGATTTTTTGCCTTCCTGGGCATTGCCGCCCTTTGGTTCGGCCTGCCGTTTTGACGGTCATACCAACAAAAATCAGCTCAAACCCGCATCCCGGAGGTTGTCCCGGAGCTTCATGACCTTCTGCTGGAGATCTGTGATTTCCTGGAGGTTGAAGCCGGTGGATGAGAAAATACACTGGTTGAAGTGCTGGGTCTTCTTCTGAAGGTTCTTGCCCTTGCGGGTTAATCTCAGGATGACTTGACGCTCGTCCTTGGTCGAACGGTTGCGTGTTAGCAGCTCCATGGCTTCGAGGCGTTTCAGAAGAGGTGTCAGGGTGTTCGTATCGAGCTGGAGTTTTGATGTGATTGCGCCAACTGGAACGTTGTTCTTGTCCCACAAGACGGTCATCGCCAAAAACTGCGGGTAAGTGAGGCCAACTTCCTTGAGCAGGGTTTTATAAACACTGTGCATGGCGTGATTGGCGGAATAGAGTGCAAAGCAGAGATGCTTGTCGAGTGGCAACGTGCCATCGCCAGCGATCTCAAGCGGTGCTCCGTCCGGAATGGTCACGTCCTCACGTTCCGCAAGACCTACTTCATAAATTTTATCTGCGTTCGGCTCGTCAGAAGCGGTAACCGGCTCAGGTTTCTCAGCTTGTTTTTTTTGCTTCTTCTTCTTTTTCGATGCCGATTTCTCCTCAGCCTTATTGGCAGGTTCTTTTTGTTTTTTTGTCTCTTCAGGTGCGCCTAATCCGATGGCATCCAGCAAGGACATTTGATTTGTCGTGTCACTCATGGAGCGCCTTATAAATCGTGCGCGATATGTTCGCAACTGGGTGACTGATATCAATGTGATCTAAATGCAAAAATTAATATCGTGTGCGATATTAATGGCTTGTGCAAAATTTGATATACCAATACATACAGAGCTATAGAGTATGCGGAAGTGACGTGGGAATTCTTCGTATTCAAACGCATCAAGTGGCAATGCCGACGTCAAATTGTCTATCGAGTGACAGTTGAACGTTGTTTCATCGCGAATACCAACAGTGGGATTATGTTTCCAAATGAATACAAATTTGTTCGTCATCGACCTGACTTACGTCGCACCTCTTGAAGAGGTTGATCGTCTGGTTGAGTCTCATCGCGCATTTCTGAAGGCCAATTACGAAGCGGGGTATTTCCTGGTTTCCGGGCCGAAAGATCCTCGGACCGGTGGTGTCATTCTTGCAAGAGGTCAAGGCTGCGAAGAAATTGAGCGGATCATCGAAAATGATCCCTTCAAGAGAGAAGGTGTCGCTGACTATGCAGTGACACAATTTGTCCCTGTCATGTCCGCAGATGATTTTCCCGAATGAGATTTGGGAATGGAAAACTTCATCATCAATGAATTTACGCCGCAGGAAGTAAGTGGATCTTAGTCGATATACAGAGAGTCGTTGCTCAATTCTTTGTCGTTCGTTGGCATCGTGTCTTCGGACTGGAGTGCCGAGTAAACGTATTTCTCCCAGGAGGGATCAATGCGTTTGAGGAAAGGATTGGACACTCGGAAAATCCTGCGTGCGCCCAGGTTCACAAAATCAACGCTGTCCAGATACTTTTCTTCCCAAAGCTGGATCAATGACCCGTCATTGTAAGCTTCAATGAGGCCCTTATGGATCCTTTCCTTGAGAGCTGTATTTTCCTTGGTTGTTACAAAGAAACGCGGAAGCGGATAATAAACTGCGATCGTTTCATCAAAGGTCAGATCGGGAGTGCCCTGGTGGACTTTCCATTCGTTCAGCAGTTCATTGGCACCACGCAAAAACAACTCGGATCGGTTCAGAGCAACCATCCTGAACATGCCGTTGTAGTCATCTCCAGTCCGGACATTGAAATCGTGATGGCGCAAAATAGTTGTATCAAGCCAGCCTATTCCCTGGATGATTTCAATCTTTTTCAATTGTTCTATGGACGTCAGGTTGGCCAGCTTTGATTTCGTTTGAGTGGATGCAAATCCAACCCGATATCCAACGATGCCAAGATCTACCGGAAAGGGAATAATGCCGACCTTGTCGATCAGATCATCATGCACCGAATATTTGACCAGATAATTCTCGAAAGTACCATTGGTCGTTGCTGTCAGAGCTCTTTTTGAATTGAATCCGACTGGTGTCACCTTTAACTCGAAGGGGCCATGGCTATCTGTGGTTTTTTCCAGAGCCAGACGGACTACAGCCTGATCATAGTCATATCGGGTATCCGAGGGCGTTTCCGGTCCTTGAACGGTAACCGTCATAGTGTCTGCTGCGTGTCCGCCGATAGCTGCAAGAAAAAAAGAAACAGCAAAAAACACGAAATAGAGAGTTCGCATGCTGACATCCCGGCCGTTGTTTGTTTTCGATTACGTAAAGTTGCTAATTGTGATTTTGTAATTCTGAAGTTGCGAATACTTGAATTCAAGCGTGCTCAGGGTTTAGAATTAATCGCAGTTTACTTAGAAAGCGTGAATTCGATATCAGAATATCTCTAATTTTTACAAGACCCTCAAGATGGTCTCATTTTACCATTGCGAATTTTGGGGTTTTTTAAGAATGCGAGCTAACCACGTTTAATCTCAATGTAGTTCTTCTCTGTGAGGAAATCTGAATTGGTTGATACGCCCCCGATTGACGGAATTCTGGAAACATCAATCTATGTTGATGACATGGAAGCGGCGCATGTTTTCTATTCGGATACCCTGGGACTGAAGAGAATGGTGGCTGGTGAGCGGCTTTATGCTTATGACGTCGGTCCAGCTCAAACATTACTTGTTTTCCATCGTGGTTACACCGGTGAAGATGTCCAGACACCGGGCGGTGTTGTTCCCGGGCATGATACAAATGGGCACGGCCATTTTGCCTTCAGAGTTGCTGGTGAGCAGCTTGAAACCTGGCGACACTATTTTTCGAAACAGGATGTGAAGATCATCAGCGAGGTCATTTGGCCTGCAGGCGGTACCAGTCTTTATTTCAATGATCCCGATGGCAATGTCCTGGAGTTGGCCGCAGCTCCGCTTTGGCCGAATTTTACCAAATGACTACAAAGATGCTTTAGGCGAATAGCAAACATTGATTTGGGAGATATTCGTGACACGTCTTTTACCAGCTGTTTTTGTGACATCCACACTTCTGTTGAACGGTGGTTCAGCCTTTGCGGACGGGTCCGAGAAATCACCGGCACAAGAGGTTGCTGTTCCTGTCAGTGATGTACAAATTGAACAGGCATTGGAAAATCTGGATAGCCTGGCAAAAGAAACGCTGGAGCGCTCGGGCATTCCGGGCATGGCAGTTGCGATAACCTGGAAGGGCAAAACTGTATTTGCAAAGGGCTACGGCGTACGCGAAATGGGTGACCCGGCTCCAGTTGATGCGGAAACGGTCTTCCAGATTGCCTCGCTTTCCAAGTCTTTGGCGGGAACTGTTGTTGCGGGCAAGGTGGGTGAGGGGAGTGTTCACTGGGAAGACCCCGTGACGCGTTATCTCCCTGATTTTCGTTTGGAAGACCCGGCAGTAACCGAAATGGTTACGCTTGGAGACCTCTTTTCTCATAGATCAGGTCTACCCGATCATGCCGGAGACGTTCTTGAGGATCTGGGCTATGAGCGTTCCTACATTCTTGATCGTCTGCGTTTCCTGCAATTGGGCAAATTTCGCCTTGATTATGCCTATACGAATTTTGGTTTGACGGCTGCAGCTGAGGCTGTTGCAGCGGCTGCAGGCAAAGACTGGGCAACCTTGTCGGAAGATGTGCTCTACAAACCGCTCGGCATGTCACGGACAAGTTCGCGTTTTGACGATTTTATTGCGCGCGAAAACCAGGCGGTTCCCCATGTTCGCGACAATGGCTCATATGAGCCGCTCTTTCAAAGGATGCCCGATGCGCAATCACCAGCAGGAGGTGTCAGTTCAAGCGTGAACGATCTGGCCAAATGGATGGCGCTTGTCTTGAACGGCGGACAGGTCGATGGCAGATCGATCATCGACGCGAATGCGCTGCTGCAGGCAACAACGGGTCAGGTGATATCCGGTCATTCTCAATCTCAAGACGCTCGACCAAGTCTTTACGGGTTTGGGTTCAACGTCGGCGTTAATCCGACAGGTCGCGTGACAATTGGTCATTCCGGAGCTTTTTCCTTGGGCGCAGCCACCAATTTTCTGATGGTACCGTCGCTCGACCTTGGCATCGTTGTGCTCACCAACGCTGAACCACTCGGTGTGCCCGAGAGCCTGTCGCGATCCTTCCTGGATGTCGCGGAACTGGGTGAACCCTCAAGAGATTGGCTATCCGTTTATGGCAATTCTTTTGCTCCGTTGATGGAACCAATCGGACAGACTGCTGGCCAGACACAACCCGCTGCTGCGAAGCCAGCCAGACCGCTGGACGACTATGCCGGTGAATATGCAAATGAGTATTTCGGGGTAGTGTCAGTCAAGGTAACAAACGATGGACTGACCTTATCGGCCGGACCAGCGAACATCACCTTCAATCTTGCCCATTGGGATCAGGATGGATTTGTCTTTGATTTTCGCAATGAAAGTGCACCTTTTGGCAGCCGGTCACTCGTGCAATTCGGTTTTGACGACAATGAGCAGACCAGCAGCATCTGGGTCGAAGCATTTGATGAGAACGGTCTCGGGACACTCGAAAAACAGTGACCTTCACACGGGTTGGTCCTACAGCAATATGGCCCAATTACCGGGTAAAGATTGATATGGTTGAGTTTGAAGAAACTCGTAGTTGGAACTGGGGCGACGGAGTATGAATTTCCTGCAAGCAGTTCTGCGTACCTTGTTCTACATTGCGGTGGGCGGAGTAATATCGATTGTTGGTGCGGCATTTTTCTTCATGAACTGGCAACCGGACAGGGACGAGTTTTCGATACGGGGCGTTGATGTTTCTCACCACCAGGGAGAGATCAACTGGGTTGAAGTCGCGAGCGACGATGTTGCGTTCGCCTATATCAAGGCGAGCGAGGGTGGTGATTTCAAGGACGGTGCCTTTAATCGTAACTGGGCTGGCGCAGGAGCTGCTGGCTTGGCGCGCGGCGCTTACCACTATTTCAGCTTGTGCAAGACTGGGGCGACGCAGGCGCGTAACTTCATAGATGTCTTGCCGGACGACCCTGATATGCTGGCTCCGGTGCTTGATCTGGAGTTCGATGGAAATTGCGCGCGGCGACCACCGGTTGAAGAAGTGCTTGCTGAAATCAGCGCTTTCGTTGCTCTCGTGGAACCTGCTGCTGGCAAACGGGTAATTTTTTATGCACCTGAGGAATTCTATCTGAAATACCTCAAGGGGCAGGGCCGGAATCGACGTTTGTGGGCCCGTTCGATCTGGCATTCACCAGCCTATTCCAATGACTGGACTCTTTGGCAGTATCATCAACGTGGTGCTATTGAGGGAATCTCCGGAGATGTTGATCTCAATGTTCTTCAGGGCGAACTTTCAGTAGAAGACTTGAAGAGATAAATATCTATAATTTATACATAAAATAAGACGTGTTGACTTTAACGTAAAAAGAAGAAAGGCTGCGCCCTGAAAAGGAACGGGCATGCAGCGCTATTTCACGATTACCCAGCTAACGCAGGAATTCGACATCACCACACGCACCTTGCGGTTTTATGAAGCGCAAGGATTGGTGACGCCGCAGCGTCGTGGGCGCCAAAGGCTCTATACGCCAGGGGACCGGACCCGAATCAAATTGATCCTGCGCGGCAAACGCCTCGGGTTTTCTCTCGCCGAGATCAACGAAATGGTCGGCATGTACGGCAGCGCACCTGGAGAAGTCGGTCAGCTTCGTCTTCTCATGGACAAAATTCAGGCGCGCAGAGATGAGTTGCTGGAAAAGCAGCGGGATATAGAGCTGACACTTCTTGAACTGGACGATGTGGAAGCGGGTGCCAAGTCGCGCATGGTGGAGCTTGTGTCCAGCGGTGCATCGGAGGGCGTGTAATGGACTTGATCCCGAAGGCTTCCAATTGGGAAGAGCGCGTTCGCAAGAGTTTTGGCTCTCAGGCTTTCATGAATCACCTAGGGGTGAAGATGGCACATGTCGCACCCGGTGGTGTCGATCTGGAACTCGAAATGCAGCCCGAATTGACCCAGCAACACGGATTTTTCCATGCAGGTGTTACGTCTTCGATCGCTGATAGCGCTGCCGGGTATGCCGCGCTAACCCTGTTTGCCGAAGACGCTGGTGTGCTGACCAGTGAATACAAGATCAATCTGCTCAATCCGGCCAAGCAATCGATACTGCTTGCGCGGGGTCGGGTCGTGAAGCCAGGCAGAACCCTGACAATTGCCCGAGCCGATGTCTACGGTCTTGATGACAACGGACAGGTCCACGTAGCAACCGGTTTGTTCACCTTGATGAGCGTTTCAGGTGTAAAGGACTGAATTTATGACGAATACCACCGTTCGCCCGCTGACCCGGGATGATCAAACTGCCTGGCGCCTGCTGTGGAATGCCTATCTGTCCTTTTACGAACATGCGCTACCGGATGCCGTATCTGAAGGACAGTTTGAGCGATTTCTGGGAGAGGGCTATCACAATGCGATTGTCGCTGAGCAAGATGGCAAACTGGTCGGGTTTGTCCATTACCTGTTTCACGCCAGCACCTGGTCTCTGAGCCCCACATGTTACCTTGAAGATCTTTATGTCGACGAGACCATTCGGGGCGGCGGTATTGGCCGCAAGCTGATCGAGGCCGTTTTCGCAGCTGCCGACGCCAATGGCGGCGGCAAGGTCTATTGGCACACACATGATCACAACACCCGTGCCCGGCAGCTTTATGACCGGATCGGTGTCTTGGGCAACTTTGTAAAATATGATCGGCCCTGAGTTGGCTGTGGAGGATGAACTATGATCCGCAATGATTTTCCGAGCTTCAACTTCGATCTCGGCGAAACCGCAGACATGCTGCGCGACACCGTCCGCTCCTATTCGCAGGACAGGATCGCGCCGCTGGCAGAAAAGATTGACCGGGACGACTGGTTCCCGCGCGAGCTGTGGCCGGAAATGGGTGAACTCGGCCTGCACGGCATCACTGTCGAAGAAGATTGGGGCGGCTCGGGCCTCGGTTATCTGGAACACTGCATTGCCATGGAAGAAGTCAGTCGGGCCTCTGCCTCTATCGGTCTGTCTTATGGCGCGCATTCCAATCTTTGCGTCAACCAGCTGCGTCGCTGGGGCAATGAGGATCAGAAGAAGCGCTACCTTTCCAAGCTGGTATCCGGCGAACATTTGGGTGCTCTGGCCATGTCGGAGCCAGGCGCTGGGTCAGACGTTGTTTCCATGAAACTAAAGGCCGAAAAGCAGGGTGATATGTACATCCTCAACGGCTCCAAGATGTGGATCACCAATGGTCCATCTGCGGACACGATGATTATCTATGCCAAGACAAATCCGGATGCTGGCCCGAAAGGCATTACGGCATTCCTAGTTGAAAAGGGTTTTCCGGGTTTCTCCGTTGCTCAGAAGCTCGACAAATTGGGCATGCGTGGTTCCGAGACTGGAGAATTGGTCTTCCAGAACTGCGAAGTGCCGGAAGAGAACGTGCTCGGTGAAGTCGGTAAAGGTGTCAATGTTCTGATGTCTGGTCTGGACTATGAGCGGACCGTTCTGGCGGCCGGTGCTGTTGGAATCATGCAGGCCGCGATGGATATTGTGATCCCCTATGTCCATGAGAGGGAACAATTCGGCAAGCCGATCGGCACCTTCCAGCTGGTTCAGGGCAAGGTCGCGGACATGTATGTCTCCATGAACGCGTCCAAGTCTTATGTCTATGCAGTGGCCAAGGCGTGTGATCGCGGCGAAACGACCCGCGAAGATGCGGCCGGTGCGATCCTCTATGCTGCTGAAAACGCGACCAAGATGGCACTGGACGCGATCCAGTTGCTCGGTGGCAACGGTTATATCAACGAATACCCAACCGGCCGCTTGCTGCGGGATGCCAAGCTCTACGAAATCGGCGCCGGTACCTCCGAAATCCGCCGCATGCTGATCGGTCGGGAGATCTTCAACAAGACCGGGTAATTGTCCTTGTCTTTACTGTGTTCAGGGGCCTGGATCACACATCCAGGCCCTTTTTGTTTTTGTTCGCAGGAGCGGCCATCAATAATATTGGGTCCACATAGGTATTATTGTGCATTGCAGCAAGAAATAGGACTGCCCATTATTGAGGATAGCGTTAGCTGGTTTTCTGCGACTCAGGTTTCTTTATGTTGGCAATTACAGTCTCAATGGTTCCGATAGGTGGGCCTAATGAAAAAAAGAATTGATATCGCTCTACAAGGTGGCGGTGCTCATGGGGCGTTCACGTGGGGTGTCCTAGACAGGTTGCTGGAAGAGCCTGAACTTGAAATCGTCGGTATTTCAGGAACAAGTGCCGGAGCAATGAACGCTGTAGCGCTTGCTCAAGGGCTTTGCGAAGGCAGCCCGGATCGTGCTCGTGAACTGTTGCAAAACTATTGGACGGCAGTGAGCGATGCCGCGCATTTCAGTCCAATCCAGCGGACGGTTCTTGATCATTTTTGGGGTCGGTGGAGCTTGGAGTACTCTCCAAGTTTTATCTTGTCTCAGCAATTCTCCCGTTCTTTTTCTCCCTATCAGTTAAATCCGCTGGATGTGAACCCGTTGCGGGATATCGTCGAGGAAGTTTTTGATTTTGATCTGATCAACCGATCTGGCAATCCGCTCTTGTTTTTGTCAGCGACCAATGTTCGCACCGGTCGGCCCAAGGTGTTTCGCCAGCCGGATTTGTCTGTCGATGCGGTGATGGCGTCTGCCTGTTTGCCATTCATGTTCAAAGCGGTTGAAATTGATGGGGAAGCCTATTGGGATGGCGGATATGTTGGAAATCCGCCGCTGTTTCCACTAATCGATGAAACGGACGCGCGAGATGTGATCCTTGTACAGATAAACCCGTTCGACCGCTCGGATGTGCCAAAAACCGCTTATGAGATTGAAAACCGACTGAATGAAATCACCTTTAACAGCAGCTTGATCTCGGAGCTGCGTTCAATCGGATTTCTCTACGAGCTCATTCAACACGAAGGTCTGGAGCGTGAGGCCTATCAAGATGCCCGGATCCATATGATTGGTGCGGAAACGGAAATGCAGGAACTTAGTGTATCCAGCAAGATGAATGCTGAACGCAAATTCCTGAGGCACCTCCACAAGCTTGGGCGTACGACATCAAACAAGTGGCTGGAAGACCACTGGGACGATGTTGGCAAAAAGACGACTTGGAAGCCGAGATTTGTGGTTGAGGAAAGCATCAAGCCGGCCCACTTGACCGACGACCAAAAACGAGAGGTGCTGGATTGATGGATCTCCTGGCTATCTTGATTGCTCTTGGACTTTTGATGTTCCTAGCTTTCCGGGGTGTGACAATTCTTGTTGTCGCTCCGCTGATGGCGGTGCTTGCGGCGATCATATCCGGCAGCCTGCCACCTTTGGCTGCCTATACCCAGATCTTCATGATCAACATGGGCGACTTCATCATCAATTTCTTTCCGCTGTTTTTGTTGGGTGCGATCTTCGGCAAGTTGATGGATGACAGCGGCTGTGCGGAATCCATTGCCAACGGCGTGATCGCACGGCTTGGGCCGGAACGGGCCATTCTGGCTGTGGTTCTATGCTGCGCAGTCCTGACCTATGGTGGAGTTTCGCTGTTTGTTGTGGCCTTTGCTGTTTATCCGATTGCCGCCTCGCTGTACCGTGACGCAGACATTCCAAAACGGCTGATTCCGGGAACGATCGCGCTCGGAGCCTTCACCTTCACCATGTCGGCCTTGCCGGGAAGTCCGGCGATCCAGAATGCGATCCCGATGCCGTTTTTTGGTACAACTTCCTTTGCAGCGCCCGGACTTGGTATCATTACGGCAGCGATCATGTTTGGACTCGGAATGGTCTGGTTGAACCGTCGCCGGGCGCAGGCTGCCTTGATCGGCGAAGGCTATGGACAGCACGAGGACAGCGTTGCCAAGCCGGATGTCATGATGCGAGAACGGGCTCAGGCAGAAGGGTTTGATATCGCTGAAATTGATGTGCGGGGCGGTGAGGGGCCTAGCTCAACCAGAGATCTTCCGTCGTTCGCGCTTGCGTTTGCTCCGGTGATAGTCGTCGTCGCGATCAATATGGCCTTTATTCAGATTGTCGTGCCGCAGCTGCAGGTGGATTTCCTGTCCTTGCCTCTTTTTGGCGAAACCACGTTGGAAGCCGTGCGAGGCCTTTGGGCAGTCATCATCGCCCTGACGATCGCTTGCCTGTTTGTTGTCGCGACGAACTGGAGCCGACTGACAGACATACAGGTGAGTTTGAACAAGGGTGCGGATGCATCGGTGTTGCCGATCTTCGCAACGGCGAGTCTTGTCGGGTTTGGAGCTGTGGTTGCAGCTCTTCCGGGCTTTCAGAGTGTCACGGAAGCCTTGATCGGACTGGGCAGCAAAGACCCGCTGATCGCGGTTGCGGTATCGGTTGCCACGCTCTCAGGCCTGACAGGCTCTGCTTCTGGTGGGATGAGCATTGCACTTGACGCGCTTGGCAAGACATTTGTCCAAATGGCACATGAGACCGGAACGTCACTCGAGGCCATGCACAGGATCACATCGGTGGCTTCCGGTGCCATGGATGCCCTGCCGCACAATGGCGCAGTGATTACTGTCCTTGGTATTTGCAATCTTGGCCATAAGACAGCCTATTTTGATGTATTCATGGTCGCAGTGGTAATACCGATGGTGTCGCTCATTGCCTTGATTGGTTTGGCGACAGTGTTCGGAAGTTTCTGAACCACTCTTGCCTATGCCCAAATGATCGGAAATACGCCTCAATGACGCAAGACATGATCTTCGTTTTTTCGCTCATTGGAGTTGCGGCAGTGCTCATGGCCAGCAACCGGGTCCGATATGATCTGGTTGCCCTGATTGTGGTGTTGGCGTTGATCCTGGGCGATATCCTGACAATTGGTCAAGCGCTCTCCGGTTTCGGGAGCTCGGTCGTTATTCTGGTGGCTTGCCTGCTGATTGTAGGTGAAATGCTCGAGCGAACCGGCGTTGCCCGTTTTGTAGGTGATCTCATCCTGAAAAAGGGCGGGACCAATGAAACACGGCTTCTGATCTTGCTGATGGTGAGTGCCGGCTTTCTCGGTAGCGTGATGAGTTCCACTGCAGTTGTTGCCATTTTCATTCCGATTGTCCTGCGGATTGCCGCGGACACAGGTCTCGACAAATCTCGATTGCTCTTGCCGATGTCTTATGCCGCGCTCATCAGCGGTATGCTGACGTTGATCGCGACGACGCCTAACCTTGTCATCAGCGACGAACTCGTTGCCCAAGGCTATCAACCTCTCGGATTCTTCTCGTTCTTTCCGATTGGTGTGCTTATCCTGATCATCACTATCGGCTACATGCTGCTATGGGGGCGTGGTCTTCTTGGGTCGAAAGCGGCAGCCGATTCAAAGCAGAAGCGGCGCCCCACGCGGACTGCATTCGATTTGTGGAACGCATTTCAAATAGAGGGGGATGCCAACGATTTCTGGGTTGGGGAATCTGTATCCTTGGAAGAAGTTCGCGAAATAACCGCTCAAGGTGCCAACTTTGTTGCAAGGCGACGTCGCGGGAAAAACCGTCAGCGTGAAACCGTCTTGTTCAAAGACGGTATGGAGCTGCAGAGGGATGACCTCATCTTGGTTCGCGGCCCCAGCGAGTTACTGGATCAACTGGCGTCCCGATAGGGGTTCACCCGCCGTTCTGCAGTCAGGGTCAGGGCGGACGACTGGAGAGATTGTCTGGGTATGGCAGATCTGATGGTTCATCCGGAAGCATCAGTAATCGGCGAAACGGGCCCTGAGGCATTGTCTCATGATTTGCGTGAACTAGAAATGCTTGGGATTTTGCGAGATGGAAAACCGGTCATTGACTGCGAAAAAGCGCCATTGAAAGCAGGGGACCGTATTTTGGCCCTCGGTCCCTGGGAAGAACTCGACAATCTTCTGGGACAACGTGATGATTTTGTTCTTCTAAACTACCCCAAGGAGCGGGAAGAGGCCGTTCCCCAATTGTCCAAGTTTTCCCTAGCAATTGGTATTCTAGCCGGCATGGTGCTGCTCAGCGCCCTGAACATTGTATCGGTAACTGTTGCAGTTCTATTGGCCGCCATTGCTGCGGTCCTTTTCAGAACGATGTCGCCGGATGAGGCTTACAAATCTGTCAGCCTATCGACCTTGGTCCTTATTGCCGGGATGTTGCCGCTCGCCAATGCACTGGAAATCACTGGTGGTTCGGCTTTGATTGTGGAGCAGCTATTGGAAATCGTCGGGCAATCTGATCCGAGAATCATGATGGGAGCGCTGTTTGTACTGACGGCAGCCCTTGGTTTGGTATTGTCCAACACCGCGTCTGCCGTACTTGTCGCCCCTATTGCCATTACCGCGGCGGAGGCCCTGCAGATCTCACCCTATCCGATGGTTATTTCCGTATTGATTGCCGCCTCTGCAGCATTTTCGACACCGATTTCCACACCCGTAGTGACGCTGGTTGTGACGCCCGGAAATTATGCTTTTGGGGATTTCCTGAAGCTCGGGGTGCCGCTCACAGTAATTGTCGGCCTTGTGACTATTCTGGTGAAGCCGTTCTTCTTTCCTTACTGACGAAAAACCTCGACAGTTTTCTGTCGGGACATCACTGTCTATCGAAACCTGCCGCACATCTGTTCCAGACGTTGACATTTAGTCGCTAATCTCTTACCCGTGCGGCATCGATATTTTCATGCTGAGCTATGGTTACCGCGCGGTTGGCGCCGCGTCGTGAACGAACCCTCCCTCTAAATGATCGTTATCATGATACTGAACGCCTTGGCGTTGCAGTCTCTGTGGTGCGGTGAATGGGTTCATCATGACCACTGTTCCAGTAGAATGCATTTACCCAAGCGAGGTCAGGCAAGTTGTCTGGCTTGTTTATTAGCCGCCCGCTTGGTGAGCTCCTTGCGAGGATAGCTATGACAGCGAACTACAGTAAGCCGCGTCAACAGGCCGAGATTGCTTTTGGCAAGACGACGTCGCAATTATCTGATCGCGAACGGGTCGATGAAGAACTCGACGCTATTGCGGTCGCTCGAAACGAAAAGACATTGAAGCTGCGCGAGGCGCGTCTTGCAAAAGAATTGCAAGACAGCAAGAAGCCGGTAGCCAGCACAGTTTCGAAACGGGTAAAAAAAACCTGACTTTGGTCAGCATGACACTTCAACTGGAATAGAGAATTGAAAAAAACGAAAAATAGTGAACACGTCGACCGTCGCAATGCTGCTGCTGATGCGAAAGCGAACCTTCTTCAAGCCTTTCGTGCTGCCAACGACGTAAATGACCCTGCACGTGCTGCTAAACAGGCGGAGCGTATTGCGATTGCAGAAGCGCGGGAAGTGCGCCGTGCTGAGCGCAAGCAAGCAAAGATCGAAGAGCAAAACCGGATCGAACGAGAGAATGCAGAGCGTGAGGCAGCTGCTGCCGCTGCTGCAAAAGCTGAAGCGGAAGCGCGGGAAGCGGAGGAGAAAAAACTCATCTCCCGCGTTCTTGAAGATGAAGCGGCCCGGAAGGCTGAGCGCGACCGGCGCTACGCGAACCGCAAAGCACGAAATTCTCGATAAGCGGTTTTGAAACAAATTTGGGCGCGGACCTATTACGCTCATCAAAAGCTGGCTTGAGGCCAGTTTGATGACCGTGAGATAAGGTGTTCGCCCAGTTTGTTATCTATGGACTATTTCAGAACTCTATTTGAAACAGTGGATGGTTCACTCCGACGGATTGCGTCCTCAATGTGCGTAAGGTTGACCCGGGTGCAGGCTGCGCCAACCGTTACCATATGTCACTAAGAGGTGCCGTTCTGGCAAGACAGTCGCGATACTCGAATTTTCCTTTTGCTCGCGCAGTGTGACCAGTTTACCCCGTAAACGCCCTAGACGATGAAACAACTTATCTGCCAGTCTGAAATCTCAATTCAGGCAGGACAATAAGATGAAAACCAATTTGCTCGGGCGCACCGGTATCCATGTTTCCGAACTCTGTTACGGCACAATGTCATTTGGTGGCGATGCCGATGAGGCGATGTCGGCAAAGCTCTATGCAGCTTGCCGGGACGCCGGGGTCAATTTCTTCGATTGCGCCAATGTCTATAGCGATGGTCGCGCCGAGGAGATCCTAGGCGACCTTATGGCGCATGAACGTGATGATCTGGTGGTCACCTCCAAGGTGTTTGGTTCGATGGGGCCGGGTCCCAATGACGTTGGGCTCAGCCGTCGCAATATTGCTCAATCTATCGAAGCCAGCCTCAAACGCATGAAGACGGATCGTCTGGATGTCTATTTCATCCACAAAATCGATCCGGCGACTCCGATGGATGAAACCCTGCGCGGACTGGAGGATGTCGTCCGATCCGGCAAGGTGCTTCATATCGGTGCCAGCAACCATGCCGCCTGGCAGATCGCTTTGGCGCTGGGTATCAGCGCGCGAGAAGGCTGGAGCCGCTTTGATGTGCTGCAGCCAATGTATAGCCTCGTCAAACGTCAGGCCGAAACCGAAATTCTACCGTTGGCTCAAGATCAGAACCTGGCAGTAATTCCTTATTCTCCGGCTGGTGGTGGCTTGCTGAGCGGCAAGTTCCGACCAGGTGTCAAACCGGAAGGTGCGCGCCTGGCAACGGATGCACGCTATGCCGAACGTTATGGCGAATCTTGGGTCTATGAAGTTGCCGAAAAGTTCACGGCTTTTGCTGACAAGATGGGCGTTCATCCGATGTCTCTGGCGGTTGCCTGGACTGCGGGCCATCCGGCGGTAACGGCGCCAATCATTGGTGCGCGCAACACGGATCAGCTTGTCGCGTCCCTGAAGTCGGTCGAGATTGACATGAATGAAGATTTACGGGCCGAGATTGCAGCGCTATCCAGAAAACCGGCACCGGCAAATGACCGGCTCGAGGAACAAGACTAGATTTATTCGGGTTTTCGTGGCCTCGGAACGATCTTTTTGAACGGAACAAACGTATGCCTCATCAAAGCAATGAGGTGAGGCATGCATCGTCTGGCAGTTATCATAGGGGCGACCGGCGGGATTGGGTCGGCGATTGCGACAGTGGCTGAGGCCTCTGATCGGTATGACAGGGTTATCCGGCTCTCTCGAACATCATCGCCGTCCTTAGAGCTGCTTGATGAAGCGACAATCGAAGCTGCTGCCCGCTGGCTGAAAGAGCAACCAGGCGAGATTGCACTTGTTCTTGATGCGACAGGTGCGCTGACACTTGGCGATCATAAGCCCGAGAAGAGTTGGCGAGAATTGGACCCTGCGGCATTGGCAGACACATTCGCCCTCAATGCGATTGGTCCGGCGCTATTGATGAAACATTTTCTACCGCTAATGCCGAGGGCCAGACGCAGCATCTTTGCCACTTTATCGGCCCGGGTGGGATCCATCAGTGATAACCAACTTGGCGGTTGGTATGGCTATCGCGCAGCAAAGGCAGCACTCAATCAATTGGTACGCACAGCTTCTGTAGAGCTCAAGCGCAAAAAACCGGAATCGATCTGCGTCGCGCTCCATCCGGGAACAGTGCGCACGCAGCTCACTGAGGGATTTGCGAAAACGGGCCTTGAAGTTCAGGATCCTGAACAGGCAGCAAAGCGTTTGTTGACTGTGGTCGAAGGACTGCGACCGGAGGATACAGGCGGTTTTTTCGATCATCTCGGAAAGCCTGTTTCCTGGTGAACCTTCTATTCGATCTTGTAGGGATAACTTGAGTGGACGTGATGTTTCAGCTTAGACTCAAGGTATTCACCTGATCTCACAATTTGATTCAGGTTCCAGCGCTAAGGAGTTGCCAGATTGACCGAATTTTCGTTTCAGCCTGTGTCCGGTCTTGAGCTGCCGCGGTTTGCCGGCGTGCCAACATTCATGCGCCTGCCGCATATTGATCTGGACAATCCAAGGCTGACTGAAGTTCAGATTGGCCTGATCGGTGCGCCGTGGGATGGGGGAACAACCAACAGGCCTGGTCCACGCCACGGACCTCGCCAACTCCGTGACAGCTCGACGATGATCCGCGCCCTGAATGCAGTGACTAGTGTCAAACCGTTCGAGTTGATCAATTGCGCCGACCTAGGTGATGTAGGGCCAAACCCGGCAAGTGTTGATGACAGTCTCGCCCGCATGACCGCCTTTTATGACCGCGTTCTCGAGGCTGGCATTGTGCCTTTGACGGCGGGCGGAGATCACTTGTGTTCCCTGCCTATCCTGCGATCCGTTGCCAGGTCAGGACCGGTCGGCATGATCCATTTCGACAGTCATACGGATCTCTACAAAAGCTATTTCGGCGGCATGCAATACACCCATGGAACACCGTTTCGCCGTGCTATTGAGGAAGGCTTGCTCGATCCAAAACGAGTGGTGCAGATCGGAATTCGCGGTACCGCCTATGACATGGAAGATCGGGAATTCGCCAAAAGCGTCGGCGTGCGCGTGATCCCGATTGAGGAGTTTCATTCGCGAGGTGTTGAAGATGTCATGAACGAGGCGAAGGAAATTGCCGGGACAGGGCGTACCTATGTTTCCTATGACATTGATTTTGTGGATCCAGCCTTTGCGCCGGGTACGGGAACGCCTGAAGTTGGCGGGCCAAATTCCTTCCAGGCTCTACAGGTTGCCCGCATGCTGGACGGTGTAAATATCGTTGGAGCAGATATGGTCGAGGTCTCGCCGCCGTTCGATCAAAGCGGCGGCACAGCCTTTCTGGGTGTGTCGATCATGTTTGAAATGCTCTGCAACATGGCAATGTGTGTGAAGACCGGAACCGCCTCATGAAAACGACAACTTTGTCCGCAGTTCCGGATGCAAAATCGCCTGCGGGCGCTGATATACGCTTCATCATGGATGGTGATACCGGCAACATGATCCACAGCACGGTTCCTCCGGGTCAGATCAACCGGGCAACACGCCACAAGACTGTCAGCGAGTTCTGGCATGTTCTGGAAGGTGAGGGACAGATCTGGCGCAGTTTTGAAGGGACTGAAGAGGTTGTTGACCTTCGTGCCGGTGTCTCCATCGACATACCGGTCGGAACCGCGTTTCAATACCGCTGTACAGGCAACATGCCTTTGAAATTCATCTGCATATCAATGCCGCCCTGGCCAGGAGACGACGAGGCGGAGTTTGTCGATGGGCCGTGGGTGCCGACTGCTGGTTAAGTGTTCGGCGGAGGCTACCTGTTCGAAATATCTCTTTAGAAATGTCCCGACGGAACGCTTTCAGTGTCAAAACGCATTGCCGCACGCAGATACCACCAATAATCTGCCGGAAAAATCAGGGAGAAAATCATGAAAAACGGACTTCTAAAACTCGCGCTTGGTCTGTCTCTTTCGGTTGGTGCCACACAGGCACAGGCCGAAACACGCATTACCTATAAATCGGCGAAGTCGACGTCGTCTTACTATCAGATGGGTGTTCAGATCGCCGAAGCCATGAAGGCTGGCAGCGATGGCAATATCATCGTCACGGTGGAAGAGAGCCAGGGTTCTGTCCAGAACGTGATGGAAGCCCGCGCCCGTGGTGGCGATTATGTCTTCACGACTCCGCCGGTTCTGGTGAAGCTTGCCCAGGGTGGCAAAGCGATGTTCAAGGACAAGGGCGATCCGAAGTTTGACGAGATCCGCGCGTTGTTTCCAATTCCGTCTCTGACCATGCATTTTGTCATGTCGGAAAAAAGCGGCGTTTCAGATTTCGCCGGGATGGAAGGCAAGACAATCCTGCTTGGCAAAGGGTCTTTCGGGGCACGTGAAGGCGAGAAATACCTGAAGCTCTTTGGTCTCGAAGGCAAGGTCAACCTTGCGGAAGTTGAACTCTCAAATGCTGTTGCTGCTCTGAAAAACGGCCAGATCGATGGCTTTGTAACGGCAGGGTCCTGGCCTGCGCCAAATGTCATTGAAGCGGCAGCCTCAACCGGTGTGAGCGTCATTTCCCTGAGCGATGATCAGATCAAAACGTCCAAGCGGGCAAAACTCGTCATTCCAGCCGGAACCTACACCGGCCAGAACGCAGACATCACCACAACATCGTTGCCTGTTGCTGCATTCACGACAACGGCGATGGATGATGATGCAGCTTACGCGTTGACCAAGACTTTCTGGGAACAAAAGGCCCAGATGGGTGAGGGTGCTGCTTGGTGGAACGGTGTTGATCAAGGGTTAATGGAGAACATCACCGGCAAGATTCATCCGGGTGCGATCCGTTACTACAAGGAAGCTGGTGTCGAGTTGACCGACTCCCAGATGTAAGCCTGACTGTTATTGTGATCCGGCGCTGCATTGCGCCGGATTTCTTTTTTTGAAATGCACTCATGATCAGTACGCAAACAGCAGAAACGCCAATATGGCGGACCGCAATGCTATGTCTGGCAATCGCCCTTGTGGTCTTCCACCTGGGTTTGATTTTTTCAGGGCTTGTGCCGAACCTCGTCAGTCGACCTATCCACCTGGCTTTGGCGCTACCATGGATATTCCTGTTTGCTGAAGGCGGTGCATTCAAGCGTTTGAGCGGAGCCTGCATCTGTCTTATTGGCATCGCCGCCTGTTTTTGGATCGCAGCTAGTCATGAAGCGCTGTCCGATCAGTATGGGTTTCTGGAAGGGGACTTCCAGTTTGGTGTGGCTGCTGTCCTGCTCTTTGTCGTGCTAGAGGGCGCGCGGCGTGCAATCGGCTGGCCACTTCCAATCGTTGCTGCGCTGGCCCTTGGGTATGGGCTGCTTGGTCAGCATATTCCTGGCGAATTTGGCCACTCCGGTACGCCGTTGGCGAGTTTCCTTGGAACCCTGACCATTGCCGAGGGTGGTATCTGGGGCAGTCTGACGGGTGTGTCTGTCAATGTCGTTGCCATCTTCGTGATTTTTGGTGCGGTGCTGAATGCCGGGGAAGCCGGGCAGGGGTTCATGAACCTTGCAGCTGCCGCAGCTGGCAAACTTAAAGGCGGCGCGGCAAAGGTATCGGTTCTGTCTTCTGCACTCTTCGGTTCGATTTCCGGATCCGCTTCAGCAAATGTGGCGTCTACGGGCGCTATCACGTTGCCTGCCATGTCAAAGCTCGGCTATCCCAAGCGTCTGGCTGCAGCTGTTGAGGCCGTTGCTTCTTCAGGAGGCCAGATCATGCCGCCGCTCATGGGGGCGGGTGCGTTTGTCATGGTCGAGCTGACACGTGTTCCTTACACGCAAATCATGATGGCAGCGCTGTTGCCAGCTGTTCTTTACTTCGCTGCTGTCTGGATTGGCATCAATGCCTATGCGCGCCACTACGACCTAAAAGCTGTCCCCAATGAGGATCGGCCGACTGTCCGCCAAGTTGTTATCACTTCAGCGTTCTTCTTGGTGCCGTTTCTGGTGCTGCTGTATGGAATGTTTGTGGCGCAGTACACACCGCAATATGCAGCCTGCCTTGCCATTCTTGCCGGTTTTGTCTTGCTGTTTTTCAATGCTGGTGGGACCTTTGACAAAAAACTGATCCTGTTCCGACTGGAAAGCGCCGTCCTGAACGCTGCAAAACAGGTTTCGGTCATTGCTTCGATTATTGTATGCGCATCGATCATAATTGGTGTTCTGGCGATCACCGGGCTCGGGGTCAAAATCACCTCGCTGATATTGTCGGGATCCGGCGGTATGTTGTGGCCGTCCTTGTTGCTGACAGCGCTTGCCTGTCTGTTTCTGGGTATGGAAGTGCCAACGACCGCAGCCTACGTGATTTGTGTTTCGGTGGCCGGGCCTGCTCTCATACAGCAAGGGCTTGAACCGCTGCAGGCACATTTGTTCGTCTTCTGGTTTGCGTTGATTTCGACAATCACACCGCCCGTTTGCGGTGCGGTATTCATTGCTGCGGGAATGATTGGTGAAAACTGGCTCAAGGTTGCGACGACCGCCATGGCGCTGGGCATTGGCCTTTACATCGTTCCGCTGGCCATGATCGCCAATCCATCGGTGATCGAACTGTCCAGTTCACCGGTTTTTGCGATTCTGGCAGCTGCAAAAATCGGCATAGGCCTTGGATTGATCTCGTTCGGCGTGATTGGCTTTACCAGGCCAATGCAAAAGGCGGCTGCTGTTTTAGCCGGACTGGCCGTGGTGTTCGTCGGCTGAGCGTGATTTGCAAATGTATGCTAGAGGATGCCTCTGCATCCCAGAAAAAGTGCGGTTCCATGGTCGGCGAGAAAGATCTTCAGAAACTCATTTCCCAGATGCGGCCAATGCTGGATCCGGACCCCTATGTGTTTTGCACTTTTGCGACCAAAAGCCTTGCACAACTTGCGGACTATCAGCCCATAGGTCTTTTTGCCGAAACTGAAGGCACCACGGCAATCTTGCCGCTGGAACGGGCTCGGGAACTGGGACTTGCCGAGGCAGAATGGTTCCGGCGAATTACACTGACTGTGCATTCTTCGCTGGAAGCTATTGGTTTGACAGCGGCGATTTCATCAGCACTGGCTGCGCGAGGAATCTCGGCGAATGTGGTCGCCGCCTATTTCCACGATCATGTATTTGTTCCGCATGAAAAAGCCGAAGACGCATTGAACGCACTTCGATCATTGGCGGACGAGCAACAATAATTCTATTATCAGGAGATTCTTTCGTCTTGAAGTCATGAATTGCTCTTGCAATTCGCTCAAGGTGTTCCCATTCCTAAGCCTGTGGAAGTCAGGGGAAGAATATGCAACGGGTAAAGCGCCGCCTTGCGGCGATCATGTGTGCAGACGTCGCGCAATACTCCAAATTGATGGAACGCGATGAGGACGGCACGCTTGACCGTTTGAAAGCCTATCGACAAGTCATGTCAGCGCTGACAGACCGTCACAACGGCCGGATCGTCAACACTTGGGGTGACGCGGTCATTATTGAGTTTTCGTCTGTGATCGAGGCTGTGCAATGCGCGGTCGATATTCAGAACGAGCTTTCCTTGAAAAATGCCGAGTTGCCGGATGCGACCAAGATGGAATTCCGCATTGGCCTCAATCTCGGAGATATCATGATTGAGGGCGACGATATCTATGGCGACGGTGTCAACGTCGCTGCCCGATTGCAGGAATTGGCGCCAATTGGTGGCATCATGTTGTCGCAATCAGTCTATGATCAGGTCAAAGCCAAGCTGGCTCTTGGATTCGAATCTCTTGGACCGCAGAGCGTCAAGAATGTTTCCGATCCAGTCGAGACCTATTCGGTGCGATTGGGCGGCCGAAATTCTCCAGAACCTATTGAACGTGATGATAACGAAGGCGATCCCCAAAACAAAACAGGTTCTTCTGAGCCTTATGGTAACTGGGAAAAAGATACCAAGGCGGTTGCCAATGGATTTGAGCAGGCTCGGCGATGGCTCCGAGCTCAGCCTAAGAAAATCCGGTCCTGTGTCTTGATGATCGGCTTCTTCTTCGTTCTCAATCTGCTGACGTCGGGGTTGTCCACACTGTGGTTTGTCTGGCCTTCTCTACCATTCGGGATGATGCTTGCATGGCATTTGATCTCGGGGCGGCGTGACCGGAAACTGAATTTCAAGCCTCGGGATCCGAATTGAATTCGCGACTTCCACGCTTCTGTTGCCAATCTGATAACCCTTTTCGCGCTATGGAAGCTGACAAGATTTGCGAGAGCCGATCCTTTCGCTTACACATGGACAAAATCCGGTTCTGATTGCAGCGTGCAATAAGACCGGGAAGAACTGCCGGATAGACCGGCGCAACAGCCAAGGGAGCTTAATCCTGCGCATGAAAAATTATTCGACCACGGTGCCTGCACACCTCGATGATGATGACGAGGACAAGACCAAAAGCCAGCAGTCGATTCCTGTCGACAAGCATCTGTTCGAAGCGCGTACGGTCCTGATCACCGGTCCGGTGACACAGGACATGGCCCGCGACGTCTGCTCCCGCTTGCTCGCATTGGCTCAGGTGTCCAATGATCCGATCACCGTCATTGTGTCCTCTCCAGGTGGGCACGTTGAATCCGGTGACATGATCCACGATACGATCAAGTTTGTTTCGCCGGAAGTCCGGATCTTGGGTATGGGCTGGGTCGCCAGCGCTGGCGCTCTGATCTACATCTCCGTGCCGAAGGAAAACCGTTTCTGCACCCCGAACACACGCTTCCTGTTGCATCAACCGTCTGGTGGTGCTGGTGGTATGGCCACGGATATCGAGATCCAGGCCAAAGAGATCATCAAGATGCGCGATCGTCTGAACCAGCTATTTGCTGATGCCACAGGCCAACCAATCGATCGGATCGAAAAAGACACAGATCGTGATTACTGGATGAGCCCAGAAGAGGGTATCGAGTACGGTCTGGTGGGCAAGGTCGTCACCAACGTGAACGAACTAGGCTGAAGACTGCTCGGTTTGAGTATTAAGGCGCCGGAGACAGCTGTCCCCGGCGCTTTTTTGTCGCCGGATGCTTGGTCATATCTGCATGGGATCGGATTCTACAGAGCAGATCGGAATTGGGGCGACAGGTTTTGGATTGAGGATTTGCGGGCGGAGCCGGGACATCGCCTCCCTAAGGTCCGATTCGTATTTCTGCGTAGTGCTTTCGCTTGATAGAATTACAACCAGATGATCAACGAAACGATCATATACATTAGTGCAAGTCAGCAGCGGTGAAAGCAGCTCGTAGACGGATTTTCCATCATAGAATGGCGCTCCTCCCGACAGAAAAACAAGGAACTCGCACATGTCGCTAGACTGTTCATATTCCTTACGAAATTCCCCGAGATCGATACACGGATCTTGCTCCAGTCGCGTCCAAAGTTGTGGCATCGCTTGAAGGATAGCCTTTCGTCCGCCGAGCGTTATGTAGAGTGTCATGAAACAATTCCTGATTGTGTCTTCGATTCCATAACGCTAGTCTGTACCGATCGGTTTTATGAGCTTGTGACTTTCATCACGATTTTTGGCCTTTGGATGTTTATCAATGATCTTTCGGACAGTTCAGAATATTTCGATACCGGCTATCGGTCTCGGAACCTTCGCGTTGCGTGGGAAAGAGTGCACGCGGATAGTAACAACGGCTCTACAGGGAAACTATCGGCATATAGACACGGCAACGTTTTATGAAAACGAAACCGAGGTTGGTGAAGGGATCAGGAATTCCGGTGTTTCACGCGAGGAGATTTTTCTGACCACAAAGGTATGGTGGAACCAACTCTCGGCAAACGGAGTAAAAACCTCGATTACATCAAGCCTGTCGAAACTGAAGACAGATTATGCTGATCTTCTTTTGGTGCACTGGCCCAATCCTGACATTCCTTTGGCCGAAACCATCGGAGCCCTGCTTGACGTCAAAAGGCAAGGTCTTGCTCGCGCAATTGGTGTATCTAATTTTCCTTCAGAGTTGCTGAATAAAGCACAGGCGCTGGCAGGCGGCGAAATTGCGGTCAACCAGATCGAATATCATCCGTTTTTGAACCAGGACACATTGTTAAACACCTGCGCTGAGCTGGGTGTTGTTGTCACAGCCTATTGCCCGATTGCCAAAGGCTGTGTGAACGATAATCAGGTGATAAGACAGATTGCACGCCATCATGGCAAAACGCCTGTTCAAGTTACGCTGCGCTGGTTTATGCAGAAAGACCAGATGATTGCCATTCCAAAAAGCAGAGTGGCAGAGCGGCTCTTGTCCAATATTGAAATCTTCGATTTTGCTCTCTCTAGAGCTGAGATGAACAGCATTAACAGTCTCGGTAGAAACGGTGGTCGGATGATAGATCCTGACTGGGCTCCGAAATGGGATGCTCCACACTCGGAATCCTTTCCGCTTGATGAAAAACCGTTTTCAACTGGTACAATCTGATAAGATAGTCCTGTTGTCATGGACGGATCTGATTGATGTTTTTCTATATTGCGAAGGTTGGATATTTTTTGATCCAACCATCCAATTTATTGAGCGCAATTGCGCTTTGCGGATTGTTACTACTTTTGCTCGGGACACGGCAGAAAACAGGTAAAATCCTGACCTGTTTTGGCATTGTAGGACTTTTGGTCTGCGGCTTCACTCCGGCAGCCAACTGGCTCATTCTGCCGCTCGAAGAGCGTTTTCAAAGACCTGTGGAACTTGAGGAATTTGACGGAGTTATTGTGCTTGGCGGGGCCGTAGATACAGTTGTCACCGGCAAGAGAGGTGATACCGCCCTAACGACGTCGGGAGAACGCCTGACGATCGCTGCGCGTTTGGCGAAGCAAGTCCCAGGTGCAAAAATCATTCATACCGGTGGCCATGGCCTGATAATTTCGGCGCAGGCAACCGAGGCGGAAGGCGCAGTGCGCCTCTTTCGCGATTTTGGCATTTCTGAAGACCGTATTGTTCTGGAGGACGTTTCCAGAAACACATGGGAGAATGCCGTTTTGACCAAAGAGCTATTGCAACCGGGTCCCGAACAGACATGGTTGCTGGTCACATCTGCTTATCATATGCCGCGGTCTATGGGGGTGTTTGACGCTGCTGGCTGGACCGGTTTGACAGCCTACCCGGTTGATTACCGCACCCGCGGCCCAGAAGACCGGCATTTATGGTTCGGCGGGTTGTCCAAAGGTTTGCGGCGTTTCGATATCGCATTTCGCGAATGGGTTGGACTGGCAGTCTATTGGTTGACCGGGAGAAGCAGTGCACTCTTTCCCGGGCCCGACAAATAGAAAATTGATCTACGAAAGCACGATCTTTAAGCGATTGAGTTCTTTAAATCCGGTCGAGTCGATCCCATATCACTGGAATATCAGGGCAATCAAAAGGACGTGGGCATATGGTCCTCGAAGCACCGCTCGTTGCGGCAGACGTTGTGCAATGGCTATATAGTGATGCTGCGCAACTACCAGACACACTGGAAATCGTTTGTGAAATGGCAACCCGCCTTCAAGCGGGAAACATCCCGGTTGACCGGGTGACGACAGGAATCTGGGTTGTTCACCCGAATGTGCGGGCAGAGGGCTCTGTTTGGACCAGTGATGGCGGACGGAAACTGCGCCAGTACGTCCCAGGACCGGAGTCCGAAGACCAATACACTAACAGTCCGATCAAGAAGATCCACGACACGCACAAGCCGGTTCGTGTCGAAATCGCGCGCAATAACGAAGTTGACGATGAGTATCCAATCGCAGCAGAACTGCGTGCAGAGGGATATACAGATTACATCGGCCTACCAATGCCGTTTTCTGATGGATCTGTAAAAACAGCTTCCTTCGCGACTAAGGCGCCCGGCGGCTTTTCGATGTCCCATTTGAGCGTGTTTGATTCGTTGATACGCCCATTGGCGCTGGTGTGCGAGTTAAAGACACTCCGCCGGACTGCAGAAACCATATTGGACACCTATGTCGGCCCTAGAGCAGGCATGCAGGTGTTGAACGGGACAACCCGGCGCGGCGAAGGCGAGTGGATCAAGGCTATTGTCAGCTTCGCGGATATTCGCGGTTTTACCCGCCTGTCCAACACCCTTCCAGCAGACAAGATCGTGATCTTTCTGAACAAGTATTTCGGAGCAATGACTGAAGCGGTTGAAGCGCATGGTGGTGAAGTGCTGAAATTCATCGGTGATGAAGTCATGGCGATCTTCCCCTATGAGACTGATGATCAGGCAAGGGAGGCCGCGCATCAAGCCTTGCTTGCTGCTCGGGACACCTTGAAGAAGATCGAGGAGATCAACAACCACAAGACATGTATTGTCACCCCGGACATGAGTGTCGGGATCGCCTTGCATGCCGGTGACGTGTTCTACGGCAATGTAGGCAGCGAGACGCGTCTTGATTTCACGGTAGTTGGTCCGGCAGTCAATCTGGCTTCACGGATTGCAGAGCTCGCCAAGGATCTTGGACGTGAAGTGCTCGTGTCCGATGCAATTGCTGGCATTATGGGGTGCCGGTCCGGCCTGTTCGGCGAATATCACGTGAAGGGATTTGACGACCCTGTGTCCGTGTATTCGCCAGACCTTGCTGGTGGCGACAAGATCGGTTTTTGCCCGGACAACACCGCATCTCTCGCCTTGGAGGCGAATTGACGGCGGAGCAAGACAAGTAGCACCGCTAACGTCATCCCGGCAAATGCGATTGGGCCTGCAAACCAGCCAAGGAAACCGATAGCAAAGAAGAAGGCTCGCTGGCCACGATTGAAATGACCGCCAGCGAGTACATTCAGGTCTCCGGCCTGCAGAGCCATTTTCAGGATGGTTTCAGAACTTGCATCCCGACATTCGGGGACCGAGCCCATGACAATGCTGGAATAATTGAACAGCCGATACGCCCAGCCGAATTTGAAGAAGCCGTAGGCAAAGATCAGCATCAGGCCGAGCACTTTGATCTCCCAGAGCGCTCGGCTGTGAGCAACAGGAACCGAAAGATCACCGGCCACTTGCACGATGCGTTCTGTGGCATCCAGCAAGGCAAAACACCCACCCATCGCCAATATGGCCGTTGACGCGAAAAAAGCAGTTCCTTGCTGTAGGCCTGACATGATGGCTGTGTCCATGATGCGAACATCGCGGAACGCCATTGTGACCATCCAGCCGCGCCGATATTCGTCCATTGCATGCGATAAGGTTTTCTTCCGCATCGGACTGATATCGATCAGAAGATTGAAGCCGAACCAGGCAACCAGAAACCAGGCAACGGCTGCAAAATCATAAAGTGTCAGAGCGTGCATGTTTTTGCGTCCGGTTTAAGGGCGAATCTTAATTCAGACGTATCCTATCCAAGTTTTCTTCAAGGGCATACCGGGCTGTGTATGACCGGTAAGTCATTGGAATTTTGATTAAAATTTATCAATGCGTTTTTGGCAGGTCTGATGGCACTTTTTTGCGCTTGCGAAATGGTAAGGGATCGTTTACCTCCACGCCTCAATGGCGCCACATTTGGTCCGGGAGGGATCGGCGCACCAACTTAAGTGTAGGGTTTTATGGACGAAAACGTACAAAAATCTTGTTGGAACGTTACTCTCTGGACGGTCGCAGCAGCTGGGATCGCTTTGACGATGGTTCTTCTGTTTAACGATGTTGAGAGTGCCCAGCAGGCCGTCGCTGTAGCCAAGTAAGCCTGCAGGACGTTTTCTTCTTAAAAGCGCAGTCAATGGCTGCGCTTTTTTGCTTTCAGATTAGTTCATTACCGGTCTCGGACTGCCCGTTCGGGGAGATGCCCCGGGGCGCCCCTTGGGGCCGAACACTTTCCTGAATTCCATCTGACGAACAACAGTCTTGGGACCTGGTTTACTGACCAGAAAACCTGTGCTGGCGTTATCGCCAAGCGGTAGTATAACAATCTGAGCGTTGCCAAGTCCTGGCCAGGCGACATTTGCGCCCCATGCCGGAATGTCCTCTGCCGGTTTTCCATCGCTCAACGCTTCAATATCAATGCCATGCAACAATGACGAATTACTTGAATCCCAGGTCAGTGTCGAGAGCCCGTTTGGCAGCTTGTACAAGACAATTTCCGAGCCATTAATCTCGAGCATTATGTCTTCCGACCCGCTGGGTGACAGCACCGCCGAGGCTGTGCCCGGGTCTCTTTTCAAAGGGGTCCGAACACCATCCTGCTCGACAAAGCCGTCCGTGTTTAAAAGCTCGAATTTGCCTAATGGCAATTTATCTTGCGCATGTAGGCCTGTTGTCAGGATGAAAAGGGCAAGGAACGAGCAGAGCGCACGCAACATCAAATCTCCGGTAGATTTAGTCTTTGGCCGGAGGTTAGTTGAGAAGTCTTGAGAAACTGTTGGCCTGATGCACCGTCAATTGTGCCTAAATTGCCAAGCCCCCATCACTTTGAAAGCTTGAGCACCAGGTCTTCAACTGTCGGGTTGGCCGGAGCCCATCCGGTGACGCGCTGCGTTTGCGAGATGTCGACTGTCTGCGAAAGCGCGTATCCGGCAGACCAGTCCAAATCCGGAATGAGTTCTGCCGGTGTTGTTTCGGTTTCAATGTCCAGTGATCCGCCGTGGCGGGCGGAAATGTGCGATGCCAGATGACCAACTGAAATGCCGGGAATACTGCTTGCAATCAAAGACAGCCGGAAACGGCTCTGCTTCAACGACTGCATATAAAGACTTGCCAGATCATCCGCATCCACCAATGGCCACATTGTTTCCGGTTGAGCGCGGGTTTTGAAAGGAACACCATCCTTGAGGGCTTTGGTCATTTCGTAAATCGGACCAGCTGTAAGACTGCAAACCAGTGACGGGTGAACAATTGTCAGGTTCAGATCTGTACCGCTCGCCAGTGTCTTGATTGTTTCTGTCATGAAGCGGAAAGCAGGAAGAGGGGCAAAGGGTGTTTTTTCAGTGATCAGAACGCCGTCTGCGGTCGGCGGGTAAAGCCATATGCCACCGGTGTAGATCAGCTTCAGGGGTTGTTTGCGGTGCTTGGCGGCAACCTTCAGGGCCAACATAGCCTGGCGATCGACATTGCCCATATCATCTGAAAATGTTGCGCCTGCATGAATGACGGCGACACATGAGGCCGCCCGTTCTACCCAGCTTTCAGGATTGTGAAGGTCGCCTGGAAATGCATTTGCGCCAACGGCCCGCAACTTGTCTGCAGATGCATCTGACCGAGCCAATCCGATAACCCGGATAGTGTTGTCGGTCAGTTTTCTGATGATCGCCGAACCGATCTCGCCGGTGCCACCTGTTACAAATACATCCATTAGCCGAGAGAACGCCTTTCAAGACATGCATGCAAGCCAAGATGGCCTCGCCCTGTGCACAATCCACGGCCTCATTGCTGCTACCGCTTGACCTTAAACACAGGACTGATACGTCAAAAACATGACGTTGCATCTGTTGAAACTGTGTGTTGGCGCTGACAGCGTGGAAACGCTGCAGGCATGGGTCGATTTCCGTGTCGAGCAGGCGCGTTTGACTGGTTTGGCCGAAGAGACGACCCACACAACACGCATGGTGCCAACACGCAAAGAGGAGTTACTGGATGGCGGTTCCCTTTACTGGGTAATCAAGGGCAAAATTCAGGCACGCCAACATCTATTGGATATTCGGCCCTTTACAGATGACGCTGGCATCAAGCGATGTGACTTGGTTCTTGAACCAAGGCTTATCTTGACACAGTACCAGCCGAAACGGCCTTTTCAGGGATGGCGTTATCTCAAGGCAAGTGATGCGCCAGCTGATATCCGTACCGGCGGTGATGCAAAGGCAATGCCCGATGCAATGCGGCGCGATTTGACCGAGCTTTGCCTGATTTGATTCTTTTCACTCAGGTTTTCGAGCCCGTCCTTCAGCACTTGTACGACATGGATGAAAATTGAATGGAACGACAAATTCAAGCGGTTCGTGACGCAGCGTTAAATCAATGCTGACCGTCTGGATGTATTGAAACGCCGACAACTCGCTTGGGCAGATTATGCTGAAGACGTTGGAGTTATTCCTGCGCAGCAGTGATTGACTTGAACAGGTGACCAATAACTACATCGAAGTCTGGCCAGGTTCTGCCAAGTTGGGGATTATCCAGTTTCCGGGTCATCGACAGATGGGCAAACCCGTGCACCAGCGACCAGACGAGGATTTCGATTTCCTCTGGTCTGGACTCCGTTGGTACATAGGGGGCGCATGCTTCCCTCAGGATTGCATAGGCCTTTGATGCCACAGTCTCAAAAGGTTCGTCATCCTTGTTGAACTGCTGGCCTGAGAAAATAAACAGGAACAGCTCCGGGTAGTCTGACGCGAAGTCAAGATATCCTTGGCAGATCGCTTTCAGTTGCGCTTTGGGATTGGTGGTCGCGCTTTTGCGTCGTTTTTCCATTGCATCGACAAAGTGCCCAAACCCGCGGGTGGCTATCGCCGTCGACAATCCCTTCAAGTTCTTAAAGTGATAGCCGGGAGCAGCGTGAGAAACATTGGCCTTGGCTGCGCATTCCCGCAAGGACAAGCCGCCGGAACCACGTTCGCGGAGCAGTTCTATTCCAGCATCAACGAGGGCGCTTGGGAGTGACCCGTCTCGTTTGCGGGCTTTGGTTGGAGCATCGGTCATGAAAACTACATGTGACGGCTACTTGACAATGTCAAGTTTGATCATATCTTGACAGTGTCAAGTTATTTGGAGGCGAAAATCATGTCGGCGATTATGAAGGTGGTTGGCCAAACGATGTTTTGGGTTTCGACCGTTCTGGCTGTCGTTGTTGCACTGGTGTCTTACCGGTTCATTCCACTCGGAGTGGAGCTGGCGATGGAGTTTCTGGCACACAATCTGAAAGACAATTCTTTTGCGCTCTATGCTCACATAGCTGTTGCTCCGATTGCACTCGCTCTGATGCCGTTCCAATTCATGAAACGCCTTCGGGCTCGAAAGCCTTCACTTCATCGGTGGACGGGGCGAATTTATGTGGCAGCCGTATTTATCTCGGGAGCTGCCGGACTTCAGTTGGCGTTTCATTCAATGGCTGGTGGGTTGGCTGTTTCGGGATTCGCTTTATTAGCGGTGGCCTGGTTGGGGACGACTATGGCGGCGCTTTGGTTTGCACTGCGGAGAGATATTTTGCGGCACCAGGCCTGGATGGTGCGATCAGCCGCTCTGACTTTCGCTGCGGTGACACTGCGGATCTATCTGCCGCTGTCCATGGTTTCGGGATTCGAATTCGAAATCGCCTATCCCATTATCTCCTGGGCCTGTTGGTTGCCAAACCTGATTGCGGCGGAATTGTTTCTCTTGTTCAAAAGGCAGCCTCGAACAGCAGTGTTTCAGACAAACGGGTGACGAATAATCCACTGTAGAATCAGGTCTCTGGTTTTCGGACAACTTGCCAAACACGAATACCGGTCCCAAGTTGTGTTCAGGAATGGGCTTGAGGACTGGTTGGAATGGCGAAAACGGATGAAGAGTTGAAATCGGCACTTGCCAAACAGGCAGGAACTGCGCCGTCAACGTCTTCGGATATCTCGGCGTTTCTGGAAAAAGCGCAGAACATGGCGCCGCAAGCTGGTAGCAGCGGGCGTCTGATATTCGCGCTGGATGCCACCATGAGCCGTCAACCGACTTGGGACCATGCTTGTCACCTGCAAGCTGAAATGTTTCAGGAGGCAGCTTCCATTGGCGGACTGAAGATCAAACTGGTCTACTTCCGCGGTTTTGGCGAGTGCAGGGCATCGCGCTGGTTTGACCAGGGTAGCGATCTTGCACAGGCCATGGGTGGGATCACCTGTCAGGGTGGGCATACCCAAATCCGCAAAGTTCTGACCGCTGCCCTGAACGCTGCTGACAAGGAAAAAATCGCTGCGGTTGTTTACGTCGGCGATTGTATGGAAGAAGACGTCGACGACCTTTGCAACAAGGCGGGGCAACTCGGACTTCTTGGTGTGCCCGTGTTCATGTTTCAGGAAGGACGCGATCGGATCGCCGAACAGGCCTTCCGCGAAATCGCACGGTTGACCAATGGTGCCTATTGTCCGTTTGATGCGGGCGCAGCAAAACAGCTCAGCGAACTGTTGAGGGCCGTTGCAGCTTTCGCCAGCGGAGGTCGCTCGGCACTTCAGGCACTTGAAAAGAAAGGTGGGCAGGGCGCCCGCCTCCTGTTGGAACAGCTTAAATCAGCCAAATGATATATTTTTTGATAGGCTTAGTTCTACTCGTTCTGGGGGTGGCCGCCGCGCGTGGTTTTGTCCAGGCCAATCCGGCGGCACTGGCGCAATCTCTGCGCACCTATGCCGGAATATTCCTGCTTGTTCTGTCGGTGGTGTTTGCGTTCACCGGTCGGATAGCGCTGGCTATCCCGGCATTTGGTTTTGGTGTGTCGCTTCTGGGGCTTGCCAGAATGCGCCGCGTATCAGGGTACAATCCGCAAAAATCGTCAGGGCAGCAGTCCCGTGTGCGAACAGCGATGCTGGAAATGGATCTGGATCACGATACCGGTGATCTGTCCGGAACCATACTTGCCGGCGGCTATCAGGGCCGCAGGCTAGATGATCTGAGCGACGATGATCTGGAAGCATTCTGGCAGGAAACTGCCAGCGATGACCAGAGCCGGAAATTAGTCGAAGCCTATCTCGACCGCCGGCTTGCCGGTTGGCGAGAAAACTTCGAGCCGGATGGAGCAGATCGGCAGGGAAGCGCGACGAGCTCTGGCCCCATGACAAATGAGGAGGCCTACCAGATCCTGGGGCTTTCTCCCGTTGCCGGGGACGCGGAAATTCGAACCGCGCACCGACGGCTTATGAAGAGGGTTCATCCCGACCAGGGAGGATCCAGTTTCCTCGCGGCGAAAATCAACGAGGCTAAAGACACGCTTCTCAGAAGACATTGACGACATCCATTACGCGGTTACTGGTAGATGGCGAAACAGGCATACTTTGCCCGTTTTAACGATCTGCAGGCTTTCCAGGCTGCAGTTTTGGTTTCGAACCCGACAAATCGGGCCCGGTAAAGAGTCTGGCCGTTGCTGTCGACCGGTTCTGTGTAAGGCGACCGGCCTCTTAGCGACGAACCTGTCTTGGCTTTGGCTTGTTTCAGCATTGTGATGGCTTGACCTTCGCTCTCGGCGGCGGCGATCTGCACTTGCCAACCCGGCTCAATGTCCTGTCGATCACTGGTGGCAAGAGTGACGATTTCACTTGTATCGACTTCTTCTTGCACCGTTTCGGGCGCCGGGGCGACCGCGACTTTCACAGGCTCGATCTGGATCGGTGCCGGAATGGCCTTGTTGACCCTGACCGTTTCAACCTTGATCGGACTGACTGAAATCGTCTCGACTTTGACGGTTTTCACGAAAGAGTTTTCGATTGTCTGAACATCCGAAGAGGCTGTTTGAACAGGACCCTGATTCAACTCAAGACCTTTAGAAGCAGTGGCGCGCTGAGCGGCCTGCAGAAGTTGGGTTCGGGAGACCGACTGAGTGGTGAGTGGCGCATCAGGGCTTTCACGCGGAACAGGTGGCAGGGCTGTTGCGATAGAGAATGTGTGATCAATACGATTCTTGATGGCTCTTGGCGGCAACGGGATCTGATTTCCAAAGCCTGGAACGGGCGTTGGAGCAGGTGCTCGTGCAACCGCTGGAGCGATTCCAGATTTTGTCGACGCGGAAGACGCCAGAACCATCGGAGCGCCTGTTGCCAGCTGTGGGGCAGTTCCCGGTTTCTTTTGCGGTAGTGGCGGGATCTTCAACGCTGCAGCATCGAATGTACGAACAGCAGGTGTTTTGGAGACAAGAAGCGGTGCTGTGCGTTTGCCCTTGCTTGCCTTGGGCAGATACTGACCGATCAATTTGGTCATATGTGCGTTGCGGCGTGCGCCGGTTCTTCCGCCCATAACGACGGCAACGATATGACGTCCATTGCGCTTCACCGAAGTTACCAGGTTAAAACCTGATGCCCGGATGTAACCAGTCTTGATACCGTCAACACCCTTGACCCGGCCTAAGAGCTTGTTGTGGTTACCATAACGGCGACCTTTGTACGAATAGACACGGGTTTTGAAGTAGCCATATTCCTTTGGGAAACGTTCCTGAATTGCACGGCCAAGAGTGGCCATGTCTCTGGCCGTTGTTCGTTGACCGGAATTGGGCAGTCCATGAGCATTACGGAATGTTGTCTTTTTCATGCCGAGCTGACGTGCTGTCTGTGTCATGCGTTCGGCAAATTTCTTTTCCGAACCGCCAATGTTTTCCGCGACCGTTGTCGCAACGTCATTGGCTGATTTGGTCACAAGTGCGAGGATGGCATCCTTGACCTTGATGGTGGAGCCTGCTTTCAAACCAAGTTTCGAAGGCGGGCGACCAGACGCGTACTTTGAGACTTTGAGGCGACTGTTAAGGGACAGTCTGCCAGCTTCCATTTCCTCAAACACAATATAGAGCGTCATGATTTTGGTCAGCGAAGCAGGGTAGCGATAGGCATCAGCGCTAGATGCATAAAGCGTCTTGCCGGTTTTTGCATCAACGACAATCCCGGCATATTTTGAATTTGCATTGGCTGTTACCGGGGCGCTGAACAGAAGGGCACCAAGAGCCAGAACTTTGCCCACTTGAGCCATCGTTCTTGCAGTGCAATGAATACGCATACCAAACACAGTTACTATCCCATTTCGGGTCACACAGATTGAAACCGGATCGAGCGCCCCCATGCGATTCAATCCAGCTATCCAAAGAATCTAATCGTCATTTGATGGAAACACGGTTACGAATGTGTAAAGGCATGGCAAGAAAAACACTTAATGATTTTCTTTTTTGTTATGGTTAATCAAGTCTTAATGCCAAATTTTGCCGTTTTGATCTGTTTTGGTTGGTAATGGTATTTAGTATTTTTCGTTCGATATACTTTTTTAACTAACATTTTTTCTATAGAAGCGGATATTCTTTTATAGCGTAGATGAAATCATGTTGATGTTATGAAATTACCTAATTTTATAGAATTATACTTGTAGTTCTGTTCGATGGTTGCGTGTAATGCGGTAAGTAAGGGGAAGGGTGGATCAGGAGTTTTGCCTGTAATATTTTTGTTCCCGTGATGGTTGTTGCTGCGATGCAAAATAAACTTGACAGTTATTGTGCGGCGCACTATCTAATTATCGTTAGGTAATGCGCTAGGCGCGCCGGACAGACCAGATTTGCCGCATCATCGGCTCTGGCGACCTGTCCGCAGGACAAGGGTAGTTAGACGATGAACAACTTTGAAGAAATCCAGAAAATGAACAAAGACTCTATGGACCTGGCACTGGCCTCTTTTGGCTCCATGAGCAAAGGCATGCAGGCAATCGCGACTGAAGTTGCTGATTATCAGAAGAAGTCTTTAGAAGAAGGCAGCGCTGCTGTTGAGAAGCTGGTCGCTTCAAAGTCTCTGGACAAAGCCATCGAAGCTCAATCCGATTATGCCAAAACAGCCTATGAAGGTTTTGTTGGCGAAATGACAAAAATTGGCGAGATGGTCAGCGAACTGTCCAAAGACGCTTACAAGCCTTATGAAAGTGTTCTCGGCAAATTCGCCAAGTAACATTTCCTCCAGCCGGAGGTAACAAGTTCTTGAGAAAAACCCGGCTTATCCAAGCCGGGTTTTTTGTTTTTTGCAGATTTGCCCAATTATTCTCGGGCTGGCCGCTGGATGTTGATAGGTGCTAATCTGCATCTGAACGACTGGTCTTTTATTCGCATTTCAGAAACCTACATTCAGATTTGAACGGAATAGATCGCATGTCGGTGAGGCAAACACCGGTATGTTGATGAAATCGACCATTGCGCAAGTCTCGCGCTCGCGGCAGGATTATCAATGACGAATGTGTTTGCTTCGTTTTATCAAAAACGGTGGTTTGACACTTCAATGCCAACTGAACCAATAGGATGAGCTGGCGGACATGAATATGGAATAGGTTTGAGTGATAGAAAATACTGTACAGAGCATAGCTGCGGGGCCTGATCATGACGGGGATGATGGCGATTCCGGAACGGTTGTTGTCACCCGCACGAAGACCGTTACAAAACGGCCTAATGTCTATCGTGTCCTATTGTTGAATGACGATTATACTCCGATGGAGTTTGTTATTCACGTCGTGGAAAGTTTCTTCCAGAAGAATAGGGAAGAAGCAACTCGCGTTATGCTACATGTTCACCATCATGGCGTTGGTGAATGTGGGATCTATTCCTACGAAGTCGCCGAGACCAAAGTTACCCAGGTGATGGATTTCGCCCGCAAGCATCAGCATCCGTTGCAATGCGTCATGGAAAAAAAGTGAGGTCAAACGCACGTGCCTTCTTTCTCACGCAGTCTTGAAAAAGCACTTCACCAAGCCTTGGCTTTCGCCAATGAACGGCAGCAGGAATATGCGACACTTGAGCATCTTCTGCTAGCGCTCCTTGACGATCAGGACGCCGCGGCAGTGATGCGCGCCTGTAACGTGGACCTGGATACGATCCGCCGGAACCTCGTGGAGTATATCGAGACCGAACTGGACAATCTGGTCACCGAAAGTGACGAAGATTCCAAACCAACAGCTGGTTTCCAGCGCGTCATCCAGCGTGCGGTGATTCATGTGCAATCATCCGGGCGTGAAGAAGTCACCGGTGCGAACGTGCTTGTCGCGATCTTTGCCGAGCGCGAAAGCCATGCAGCCTACTTCCTGCAAGATCAGGATATGACCCGTTACGATGCGGTCAATTACATCTCTCATGGCATCGCCAAACGATCCGGCATGTCTGATGAGCGGCCGGTAGAAGGTGCAGAAGAGGACGATATTCTCGCTGGCAGTGACGGCGAGAAGAAATCGAACCAGAAAACCGACGCTCTGGAAGCCTACTGCATCAACCTCAATGACAAGGCTGAGAAGGGCAAGATCGATCCGTTGATCGGGCGTGACAGCGAAATTCAGCGCACTATTCAGATCCTGTGTCGGCGCTCCAAGAACAATCCGTTGTTTGTCGGAGATCCGGGCGTCGGCAAAACCGCAATTGCGGAAGGCCTTGCACGCCGTATCGTCAATGGCGAAGTGCCGGAAGTTCTGCAGGATGCGACGATCTTTTCCCTCGATATGGGCTCGCTTCTGGCGGGGACCCGATATCGCGGTGATTTCGAAGAACGCCTGAAACAAGTGGTCAAGGAGATTGAGGATTATCCGGGTGCGGTGATGTTTATTGATGAGATCCACACAGTCATCGGTGCTGGAGCGACATCTGGCGGGGCTATGGATGCCTCCAACCTCTTAAAACCTGCGCTGTCGTCTGGAGCGATCCGCTGCATCGGCTCCACGACTTACAAGGAATTCCGGCAGTTCTTTGAAAAAGATCGTGCCTTGGTGCGGCGTTTCCAGAAGATCGATGTCAATGAACCGACAATTCCGGATGCCATCGATATTCTCAAAGGCCTGAAGCCGTATTTCGAGGACTTTCATAAGGTTCGTTACACCAACGATGCCATCAAGACAGCTGTCGAACTCTCGGCAAAGTTTATTGCTGACCGCAAGCTGCCTGACAAGGCAATCGATGTGCTCGATGAGACCGGTGCAAGCCAAATGCTGGTGCCGGAGAACCGTCGCCGCAAGACGATTGGTGTCAAGGAAATCGAGAACACGATCGCCACAATGGCTCGGATCCCACCGAAATCTGTTTCCAAGGATGATGCAGAAGTTCTGGAGAACCTCAGCAAAGACCTGAAGCGGGTTGTTTATGGTCAGGATCCGGCAATTGAAACGCTGGCATCTGCCATCAAACTGGCGCGTGCCGGTTTGCGCGAGCCAGACAAACCGATCGGCAGTTATCTGTTCTCAGGTCCGACTGGTGTCGGCAAGACCGAAGTTGCCCGCCAATTGGCAGCGTCTCTTGGGGTCGAACTGATCCGCTTCGACATGTCGGAATACATGGAACGCCACACAGTTTCACGACTGATTGGAGCTCCTCCGGGATATGTCGGTTTTGATCAGGGTGGATTGTTAACTGATGGCGTTGATCAGCATCCGCATTGCGTGTTGCTGCTGGATGAGATCGAAAAAGCCCACCCGGATCTGTTCAATATCCTGTTGCAGGTGATGGATCACGGCAAACTGACCGATCACAACGGCAAGCAGGTCGATTTCCGCAATGTCATCTTCATCATGACGACCAATGCGGGTGCGGCGGACATGGCAAAAATGCCGGTCGGTTTCAATCGCCTGAAGCGGGAAGGGGATGATCAGGAAGCGATCAACAAGTTGTTCACGCCTGAATTCCGTAATCGGCTTGATGCGATCATTCCGTTCGGTAGTTTGCCGATGGAGGTCGTTCACAAGGTGGTCGAGAAATTCGTCATGCAGCTGGAAGTTCAGCTGGCTGACAGAAATGTGACCTTTGAACTGACGGACGATGCCGTCAGCTGGCTTGCAACAAAAGGTTATGATGATCTGATGGGGGCAAGGCCGCTCGGGCGGATCATTCAGGAGCATATCAAGCGACCGCTCGCCGATGAAGTCCTGTTCGGAAAACTCAAAAAAGGCGGCATGGTCAAGGTCTCGGTCTCAGAAGACGAAAAAGGCCTGCTTCTGGAAAGCGTTGAAGAACGCGCTGTTCCGAAGAAACCGAAAGCCGAGACCAAGCCAAAGCCAAAACGCAAGCGCAAACCGGCAGCCAAAGCCGCTACAGCCAAAGATACAACGGCAGCTGGGAAAAGCGGAACTCCTAAGAAAAGCATCGTGCCCAAGGTTCCGCTGGCAGACTGAGTTTCTTGAGGTTTTGAATTGAAGCGGGCGCTCGAAAGGGTGCCCGTTTTTATCGACCGGGGTCAGTCTGGAATTAGAGGGGAATACTGTTCCGGTAACCAGCGTATAGGCGCAATTGGAGCCGTCATGCAGCCAATCAATCGCACCGTCCCGCCTGCCAAAGGCAATGGTACAATAAGGCGTTCATAGAGCAGTTGCATCCAGCGGTCGTTTTCATCCCGGCAAGTGACCGACATGATGTCATAGTTGGGTTCGTTTGAAATTGCGCTGTGATAACCAGCAGAGGCCAATCGCTCTAACGCCGGGTCAGGCGTTTCTTCCTGAACAATTGCTGAACGGGCCCAATCAGGGCCAAAACACTTGGCAACGAAACTTTCCGCGCCAACGCTCAGAAGAGCAGGTGAGCTGCCCTCTTGGGCGTGTCCTGCAGAAAGGGTCATACGTTGTTTTAGAGAAAGTGAGAAGTCAGAGAAGTTGCCTCCCTGACGCCATTCTTTCCAAATAGCGGCGATTTCCGGTTGAGCTCGGCCACTCTCCAAAAGGGACAAGTTAAAACGTTCTACAGTATTCAATAGTTTATCCTCGCTTTTGATCGGTGCAAGGTATTGATAAATTTCCAGCTTACGAATGCGGCATGATTGAAGTCATCATCGCTGACAGCGCTTAGGTCTGAGATGCCGAATGCTCCCTCCAAGACCGCTCGATATTCTGCGTCGGCCGAGAACTTTTCGGTTTCCAGACGAATTTGGAGTTCCCGTTGCTCTCGAGTGAGTTGCTGTGCTGAATCAAGAATGTATTGAATTGTCGGATCATTCGATGCTTTCAAGACAATCTACCTTGAAATGCAGAGGTTTTGTGGTCTTCGCTCACAATTTCGCGCGTGCAAAATCTTATCTTGGACAAACATCTATTCCTCGGCTGAATGTTTGATATATTTGGAATTCGACCTGCCGTGCTTGTCATTATTGTGTGTTGCAGGTGATTGAACATATAAAACAAATCGTTCAAGACAATAATTACAGTTTCTATTTTTTTCACGCGGTTTGGCACTTCGGAATACACCGGATACTATCAAATATGTCATACCGCATGTCTTGAATGCAACACGTTCGACCGAACTCTGGGAAATGTCAGTAAAGTAATGCCAGGAGTCCGGTTTGTTGGATCTACTTCACTGCTAGATGGAGCAGGTTTTCTGCCGTCTCAACCAGGTGATGACTACATCTCGCTCCTTTGATGCTCGTTTGGGTTTTCTCGGGTAGACAATGAAATAGCCGGTTTCGTGTGGTGTCAGATCTGGCCATAATTCGATCAGACTGCCATTGGAAAGTTCGTGTTCGAGCATGATGTCAGGGACCAGTGCAATGCCTTGTCCGGCGACCGCAGCGTCAATCGCCAGTGACGAATGGCTGAATTTGATCATATTGGCAGGCGCACTGCGGCCTGCGGCTTCCGTCAGTTTGGACCAGGAATTATGCGCATCTTCGATCAGTTTGAAGCCGATCAGGTCCATCGGATTTGTAATTTCACCAATCGTATTTGAATAAACGGGGCTGCAAACTGCACTCAGGTTCAGATCTGCCAAATGCTCATGGACAAGGCCGCCGGAGAACGGCGGTATTCCATGTCGAATGGCAATGTCGATACCGTCGGTCTGGAAGTTGGAAAGTTGCTCGCTGGCGCTGGTAATCAGCTCAATATCGGGGTGTTTCTCCTGAAAGTTAGCCAGTCGCGACACCAACCACTTTGAGGCGAGTGAGGGCGGCAGGCTGAGCGTGATCCGGTTGTTTTGCGGTGAGACGGCTTCGGTCGCCTCGTCAATCAGCAGCAGGGCGCGTTGAATGCGAGCATGATAACTACGCCCGGTCTGGGTCAGTTCCAAGCCTCGCGGTAACCGATCAAACAATTTCAAGTGGAGTTCGGCTTCCAGTGCGCGCACCTGCTGGGCGACAGCACCCTGAGTGACGTTCAGATCTCGGGCCGCAAGCCCGAAATTGAGATGACGCGCGGCCGCATCAAACATTGCAAGCCGGTTGAGGTTCGGTCGTCGCATGGAGATAAAACTTATGCCAGTAGATTTTCTACACCTTCGCGCGACGAGACATGATTGGTCAAGGCTGGCGCCCGCTCTTATATTTTCGAAGACACCAAAATATAGGAAGCCATTTTATGACAATGAAAAAAACAGCCCTGATAACGGCGGGCGGCAGTGGAATGGGTGCAGATGCAGCCCGTAAACTGGCCGAAGACGGGTACAACGTGGCTATCTTGTCCTCCTCGGGAAAAGGCGAGGCGCTGGCGAAAGACCTTGGTGGTTTTGGTGTTACGGGCTCCAATCGTGAACCTGCCGATCTGGAACGGCTGATAAACGGTGCGCAGGAATGTTGGGGACGTGTGGATGTTCTGGTCAACTCTGCAGGGCACGGTCCAAAAGGACCGGTTCTGGATATATCGGATGATGACTGGCACATGGGTATGGAAGTCTATTTGATGAATGTTGTGCGACCGACCCGGCTCGTGGCCCCATTAATGAAAACTCAGGGCGGTGGCACAATCATCAATATCTCGACTTTCGCAACATTCGAACCCGATCCACTGTTCCCGACATCCGGTGTTTTCCGCGCTGCGCTTGCCAGCTTTACAAAATTGTTCACTGACAAATATGCGGCGGACAATTTGCGCATGAACAACATCTTGCCGGGCTTTATCGACAGTCTGCCCGAAACCGAAGACCGGCGCGCGCGCATCCCGATGGGTCGTTATGGCAAATCGGAGGAAGTCTCCTCCCTGGTTTCCTATCTTGCGTCGGATCTGGCTGCCTACATCACTGGCCAGAATATACGAGTTGACGGCGGACTGACCCGTTCCGTTTAAGCTATTTGGTCCGGGCTTGGAAAAGTCCGGACCAATTGCCTTAAGGGGTTGCAAGGGAAGTGATTGAGGCCTTTATAGAAAGACTTCTTCATTCCTTGGCACTCCTTCATGGCTTCGAATTCCGTTACACCAGAACCCGCAGATGGCGATGAAAACGTTCCAGCCCGGATATGGGCTGCGCGGGGTGCCAAAGCTGCGATATCAATCCCGGCATTCATCCTGACGGCGGCTTTTGTCGGTTACGCAGGACTTGCCCGCGAAACAGGACTGACGCTTGCCGAAACATTGGCAATGACTGGGCTTGTCTGGGCATTGCCGTCCGTTGTGGTTCTGACAGGTGCACTTTCATCCGGCATGGGGTTGATCCCTGCAGGAATTGCGGTTGCTCTGGCGTCCGTTCGATTGATGCCGATGACGATGGCGCTGATGCCGCTGATCAAGGTGCCGGGGAAAACCAAAAACTGGCATCTCTTGCTTGCGTCACATTTTGTCGCGGTGACCGCCTGGGTCTATGCGATGAAAAACCTGCCGGATTTGCCCAGGGAGGGCCGACTGCCGTTTTTTGTCGGCTTTGGCGGGTCTGTTTCGACGTTTGTTTTCTGTATGACAGGCATCGCATATGTTCTGGTTGAACGCATGCCGGATATTGTCGCTGGTGCATTGTTTATGCTGACGCCGGTCTATTTTCTGTGTTCCCTGTGGGGGGCGGCACGGCTGAATGCAGACAAGGCCGCGATGATCACTGGCCTGACGTTTGGCCCTTTGTTTTTCCTGTATCTCCCGGGACTTGATTTGCTCTGGACTGGTCTTGTCGGCGGAACGATTGCTTATCTCGTAACACGCGTTATGCGCCGGGGGCTGGCATGAGCGACAGCGTGATGCAGACCTGGTGGTGGCCGTTTGTGATGATCATCGTTGCTGGCTGGCTGGCAACAGATGTCTGGCGCTGGCTGGGTGTCTTTGCCGGTGGCAGGCTGCGCGAAGATGGTGAGTTGCTCATTTGGGTGCGCTGCGTGGCAACCGCACTTGTTGCAGGCGTGATCTCCAAGTTGATCCTGTTTCCGCAAGGAGTTCTCGCCGAAACACCGCTCTGGCTACGCCTTGCAGCGACAGCCTTCGGTTTTGCAGCCTTTTTCGCCTCCAAACAGCGGGTTTTTATCGGTGTATTGGCAGCCGAAGCTTTTTTGCTTGTCGGATGGCTGGCGCTTCGGCCTTGAGTTCATGATATTTTTACAGGCAACCGATAAAAGAAAACTCTTAGCTGGAGTTTCTCGATGGGTTTTGTTCGAGTTGAGCGTATTCTTTTGGGCTGTGTCGCTCTTATTCTCATTTTCGATTTGTTATTGATTTGGAAATCGAGTCAATCCATTGACTGGAAAGGATATGCCATCCTTGCGGTTGTTGCTCTCGTAGTTTTGGGGCTTGGGTGTCTTTACCGTAGCAAAAATCGAAGCGAAGCGATTGCTTCGACGTTAATTGCGACCGGGATTTATATACTCTTTACAATGGTTTGTTCGGTCTTCAATTATCTTCTGTTACCGGTTGGTGATCGACGTATCGATTGGCTTCTGGTAAAGGTTGACGCCGCTCTCGGGTTTGATTGGCTGTTATTTCTGGAGCAGGTCGCAAGTGTTCCATTCATTGGCGTTTTTTTGGGATACGTGTATCTCAGTACACTCCCTCAGTTTGCCATCTTGATAATTATTCTAGGCCTGACAGGGCGAACTCAGATACTGCACAAGTTTCTGGTCTGCGGAGCCGTTTGTTCGCTTATTTCCATTCTATTCTGGTACACATTTCCCAGTTCGGGCCCTTCTACAATATTTAATGTTCCCGAAGAGATTCGTGCAAAACTGGACCTTGTGGTCGACAAGAAGTACGGTGATCTGCTGAACCTGCAAATGTTGCATGGGGTTGAAACAATTTCCCCAAGTGAAATACTTGGTCTCATCGCATTTCCGTCCATGCATATAGTTATGGCATTTATGTCAGCATGGTATTCTTACAGCTTGCGTTTGTTGTTCCCAATATTTTTATTGTTCAATTTCCTGATGATACCGGCAACGATCATTCATGGTGGGCATCATGTTGTTGATCTGTTTGGCGGCGCAGCGGTGTTTGCGGTCGGTGTATTGATTGCCCGCCTAATCGTAGATAACAGGTTGGGTACTCGCAAAAGCAGGGTAGATACCGCTGTTACTGTGTAGCCGATGGATTGTTGGATTCAACTTGCGCAGTATTCATCTCAGTCGAAAATCAACGAGGAAATCTGTTTAAGGCAAGTTTTCAAAAAGGCTCAGTCCAGTGCCGCCCGAAGTATCAACGCGTGTTGAGCGAGCAGGTCATTATCTTCCATTTCACCGGTATGCGGTTTCAGGGAAACACCATCAAAACGCGGAATCACATGGACATGGGTATGGAATACGACTTGTCCGCCAGCCGGTTCTGAGAATTGCTGGATGGTCGTGCCGTCAGCATCAAACGCCTTGACCATCGCGCGCGCCATCTTCTGAACGGTTGCCATCACAGCGTTCATATCGTCGGGAGCAATATCAAAAATGTTGCGGGACGGCGCCTTGGGAATCACCAGAATATGCCCGTCGCCTCGGGGCATGATGTCCATAAGCGCCAATGTCTTGTCATCCTCATAGACATTGTGGCTCGGCAATTCACCACGAAGGATCTTGGCAAAGACATTCTGGTCATCATAGGCGATTGCGGACATGGTCGGATGTTCCCGTTTTTCGTAATATCGATCGATTGAATTCAGATTTTGCGAAGACTAGACTCCGGGTGGATCACACGGCAAGCGGCATTTGACAAGCCTGTGGGATCAAGTCTTTAGAGCTGGTCTGGGTTTCATGCGCGCTGCCGCTGCCAATTCCTCGCCAAATTCCGCAAGGTAGTGCCTGGCGGGTTTGTAAAACATCCAGTTGCCGAGTTTCTTGCCAGTCACAAGGCCTGCATCTGCGAGCTTTTTCATATGCGAGCTGACAGTTGGCTGGGTCAGGCCTATCTTCTGGGTAATAAACCCAACACAAACACCATCGTCGACGAGATCACCGTCTTTCTGTTGTGGAAAGTGTGGGTGGGGGTCGAGCAACCACAACATGATTTGAAGCCTGGCCGGATTGGACAGCGCGGCGAGGGTTGCGGTGCTTGACTTTAAGTCTATATTGATATTCATCTATATAGATACTCTTCAATATGAATCAGGTGCCTTGATCATGCAAACTAACCCTCTTGATCTGCAAGCGGAAGCCTTTTTGAGCGGTGCGACTCGCGGGGTCAGGTACCTCAATAACCTTTCTGAAAGACCGGTTCATGCGGTGACTGGCCGTCTGGAAGTACTGGGCGGTGATCTGCCCGTTGACGGCGTTACGTCCGATGCAGTTCTGGATTTGATGGAAACCATCGGAGGTGAAGGGACTGTCGCCTCTGCTGCCGGCCGATATTTTGGGTATGTAATCGGAGGGGCGCTTCCGGCAGCTTCAGCGGCGCGGGCGCTGGTGTCGGTATGGGATCAGGTTGCAGACAGTTTGACCGGACCTTCCGTCATTAAGTTGGAAGAAACAGCCATCTCCTGGGTAGTCAACCTGCTCAGTTTGCCGACAGGAACATTAGGAGCTTTCACAACCGGAGCAACGATGGCCAATCTGACATTACTGGTCACTGCTCGCGACACATTGCTGGCTCGTCTTGGCCACCAACGCGGGGATGGTTTAATCGGTGCGCCGAGATTGCGCATCGTGGCCAGTCGGGAAATCCACGCGACTGTGTTGAAATCCGTTCGCATGGCAGGCCTTGGAACGAATGACATTGAATGGGTGGACGTGGACAATCAGGGCCGGATGGATCTGGAATCTCTGCCGCAGCTGGACGCACAATCCATTGTCTTGGCTCAGGCAGGCAATGTCTGTTCTGGAGCGACGGATCCTCTGCGGAGACTCTCCGAAAAATGCCGTGCTGCCAAGGCATGGCTTCATATTGATGGAGCATTCGGATTGTGGGCAAGAACAGGCACGTCAATCAATTCTGCGCTCGATGGTCTGGAGCAAGCAGACAGTTGGGTGGTTGATTGTCACAAGGCGCTGAATACACCGTATGATTCCGGGCTTGCCTTGTGTCGACATCCCGAAGAAATGCGAGCCTCAATGGCGATTGGCGCCGCCTATTTACCTGCAGCAGATCCAAGCCCTGCAGATCATGCGCCTGAATTCAGTAGATCCGCTCGCGGCGCTGAAACCTGGGCGGCATTACTGTCACTCGGCAGAACCGGTGTCACGGAAATGGTCGACCGCTTTCATGGTCATGCGGTTCGTATTGCGGGAGAGTTGAAAACTCTGGGCTTTGATGTTCCGCACGATGTTCATTTCAATCAGGTCTTTGCAACTCTTCCCGGCGATGAAGATGCCTGTGCCGGTATTGCAGCACATGTTCAAGACAGTGGAGAAGCCTGGTTCGGGCAAGCGTCCTGGCAGGGACGGAAGGGTTTCCGTATCAGCGTATCGAATTGGGCGACAATGGATCAGGATATCGACCGGTTGATTGCTGCAATTGCCAAGGCCAAGTCTGAAGTAACAAATAAGGTTGTTTGAGCCGGTTCACATATCTGGAATGTGATGAAGTTGCTAACATCCAGTTGGCGTGCGGCGTTTTTCGGGCCGCACGTTGCCACTAAACAGATTTTCCGCCTGCAGATCAGGTTCCGATCTCGTCGATTTCAAACGGTGTGGTCTGGTACATCTCGTTGATCCAATTGCCGAACAACAAATGGGCATGTGCACGCCAACGATTGACAGGATCCTTTTCTGCATCGTCATTCGGAAAGTAGTTTTCGGGCCGGATCGGTTTTGCAGAAGACTGGACATCGCGTTCAAATTCATCGGCCAAAGATGTTGTGTCGTATTCGATGTGATTGAACATATGCAGGCTGCGGTGATCAGGGTCTCCCAGTAGGCACATTCCGGTATCATCATCTTCTGCAAGGACAGTCAGATTACTGTCTTGGGGAATATCGCTCTTACGCGTTTCCGTCCAGCGTGACACCGGTAGACAGAAATCATCAGAAAATCCGCGCAGATATGGCGATGTTGGATCAAGTGTGCGTTGCCGATAGACCCCGGTTGCTTTGCCGTCCCTTGCATACTTCGGCATTTTGTAAAAATGATAAGTAGCGGCCTGCGCAGCCCAACAGATCGTCATCGTGCGGTGGACGTGGGTTTGGGTCCAATCCAGAACGTCGCACATTTCCTCCCAGTAACGCACTTCCTCAAATGGCAGTTTTTCCACCGGTGCGCCTGTGATGATGAAACCGTCAAACTTCCTGTTCTTTACATCGGTCCATGGCTGATAGAACGCGGCCATATGATCCTGCGGTGTATTCCTTGGAACGTGATTGGTCATGCTGACGAGAGTCAGGTCAATCTGAAGGGGAGTTGAGCCCAAAAGACGGGCGAATTGGGTTTCCGTCTTGATCTTGTTCGGCATCAGATTGAGCAGGCCGATATTGAGCGGCCGGACATCCTGACGGATCGCATCAGCTTCGCTGATGATCATTACGCCTTCGGATTCCAGAACAGGGCGGGCAGGCAAATTGTTCGGTATTTTTATCGGCATATGCTCGTCCATAATCAGGGGCAGCTGCCAACTCTCGATCCGAATAGTTGCCCTTTTCAGGGCCGCATCTTCTTTCGAAAGAACCACCTTGCCCGGACAGGCAGGTTGGCGTGGGGCATAGTCCCAGCTCTTGATGATGTCGAATTAGGTAATGGATCCGTGCGGGTCAGGCAAGCGTTGTGTGCATATTATTTTCAAGAAGGCGACATATCTCAAAAATATATTATTAATTAACAATGGCTTATAAGGATATATGGAATTAGGTTAGCACCCACGCCAATTACTCCAGCGACTTTTTAAACGGTGCCTGTTTGGTAAGCGCTCGATTTTCGCGGTCAACAGCACGTCGTTCCTGTTCCAGATAATCGGCAACCGCCTGATGCAACCCTTCATGGGCAATCCAGTGTGCAGAATGTGTTGTGATTGGGAGATACCCTCGGGCGAGCTTATGTGCTCCCTGAGCACCCGCTTCAACCCGTTTCAGGCCGTGCTGTATGGCAAAATCAATTGCCTGATAATAACAAAGCTCGAAATGCAGGAACGGGTGATGTTCGGTGCAGCCCCAGTGGCGACCAAACAATGTTTCTGATCCGATAAAGTTGAGGGCTCCAGCGATGTATCGGTCGTTACGTTTGGCAAGAACGAGCAACGTGCGCTCTGCCAAACGTTCGTTGATCAACGAGAAAAAGTCGCGGGTCAGATACGGACTGCCCCATTTGCGCGTGCCGGTGTCGATATAGAAATCATAGAACGCGTCCCAATGCGCTTCGGTGAGATCAGAACCGGTAATCCATTCGATTTCGATTCCCTCAGCACTCAATGCCTCCCGGCGTTCCTTTTTGATCGCCTTGCGCTTGCGAGACGCAAGGCTTGAGAGGAAGTCATCAAAATCCGTGTAGTTGTTGTTCTCCCAGTGAAATTGCTGGTCTGTGCGTTGCAGATAACCGAGCTCACCGAGTGACCCCCATTCAGGTTTGGTCAAGAAGGTTGCGTGGACGGAGGAGGCGCCCGTGCGTTGGCAGACTTGGACCAGACCGGCAGCAAGGGCCTGAATACCTGCTTCCCGATTGATGCCGGGGCCCGTCAGAAACCGTCGACCGGTGGCCGGAGTGAATGGAACGGATATCTGAAGCTTTGGATAGTAGTCACCACCGGCACGATAAAAGGCATCTGCCCATATGTGATCAAAGACATATTCGCCTTGGGAATGGCTTTTGAGATAGGCCGGAACCGCCCCGAGAACAGTTCCGGAATTGTCTTCCAGAACCATATGACGCGGCATCCATCCTGTTGACCTTGTTGCACAGTTGGAGGTTTCCAGAGCGTCTAGAAAAGCGTGTGATAGGAAAGGGTTAAAGCCGACTTCTTCAGAATATGATTCATCTGTAGATCCTGTCAGACCCGCCAGATCAGTTTCACCCTCGCACATCTGATGGTATTGCAGTCTTCCGCGATCAGACAGTTGCCAGCCTGGATTGGCAACACTGTCCCAGTTCTCTGCAGATATGTCTTTCAAGGATGACAGAATGCGGATCGAGAAGGTCCGATCGCCGTCATTTTCTTGCGAAGCCTCGGGTGTTCCGGACTCCGTTGAGGAGGATGAGGTCATGTTGTCAGAGGAAGCCGCGTTTCAAATCCATGACTGAAATGTAGCGCGGATGGTCTTCACTGCAAGTGCTGATCGACACTGGCCACAAAGCTAAGATTTTTTGTCCGGATCAAAGCCTTCAAACACCATCTGATCGGCGTACTTGGATGCTGTCTCACGTTGCTCTGTTGTGCGTACCGTCCACGTCATGACCGGCGTCTTGAACAGGCCTCTCATCACGGTTGGACCTATTTGTGGCAGGTCCTTAACACTGTAGGATATGAAATGCGGAGCTGTTCTGGGCATATGGAGCAGATGGCGCAGGATAAAACGATCCGTTCGGCTGTAGCGAGCGTAATTTGGTCCCGGTCGGGCTGCGTCCGCGACAATTCCCCGGATTACCAACTTGTTGTGGTCCTTAGCAATCGACAGCATATCAGGATCAAATGTCTTGATGCAGATCGGACCGTTATACGCGGCGACTTGATCGACAACATGGCGCACAAAATCGCCCTGGGCATCACGTCGCATCAATGACTTGATTTCTACGACCAAAGGGACCTTGCCGCTGACCAGGTCAAACAGGTCCTTCAAGAGCCAGAGTTTGTCGGTACCGGTCTGCATGGCAAGTTGTACAAGGTCAGCAGAGGTCTGCTCGATAACCTTGCCTTTTCCATCTGCCAGACGGTCCAGCGTGTAGTCGTGGAAGACCAGAGCTTCGCCGTCTGCTGTTTCCTGAATATCAACTTCGATACCGAAATTATTGTCTATGGCCGCTTGAACTGCAGACGGTGTATTCTCGATGATGCCGTTGTCTGCATCGTGATAACCACGATGCGCTACCGGGCGGGCAAAGATCGCTTGAAGAGCAGAATTCATGGAAACTCGGTCAGGCTGGTATTGCGGGCCCGATTCTCGGATCCGCAATAATAATGATCAGGCAATTTCAAAAATCGCTTCGACTTCGACTGCGACACCAAAGGGGAGGGATGCGGCGCTGACGGCAGACCGTGCATGACGACCTTTGTCGCCCATGGCTTCTACTAGAAAATCTGACGCACCGTTGATGACAACCGGTTGTTCAGTGAAGTCGCCAGTCGAATTCACAAACCCAACGATTTTGACGAGCCGTGCAACTTTGTCGAGATCTCCCGTCGCAGCTTTCGCCTGTGCCAGAAGGTTGATTGCGCATTGTTTTGCTGCGGCTTTTCCCTCGTCAACGCTGAAGTCATCACCAAGTTTGCCGACATGCTGGATCTTGCCATCAACCATTGGAATCTGTCCAGAAACAAACAGTTGGTTGCCCGTTTTCACGAATGGGACGTAGTTTGCTGCAGGTGCAGATGCCTCCGGAATCGTAATGCCCAGTTCGGACAAACGGGCTTCAATCTTGCTGCTCATGGGATTCTCCAAAAGGATAATATGTTGCGGTTGTCTTGGCTCAATTTGGAGCTTCTGACAAGTATAAATACTTGGCCAGACGGGGCATTGGCACAACTCATCTATGCAAGTAAATCTGCCGAAAAGCATTTGTGATGCTATTCTCGAAAAACAGTTATTGAAGAGAAATTCGCATTCCTTACTGGCGGACACCAACTAACCCGAATACAAGAGAAACAAAGACGTTCATCGTCCAATGGGCGGCAACGAGGTTGAATAGTATGCAAAGTGTCTCGACTGCTCGGAATTTGGCGTTTGGCGCGATTATCCTGTTTACAGGTTATTGGGGGACCGTTTCGCCAAGCTGGGCAGTCCAGGCGAGTGCCCAGGGAACCAAGTCCGTATTGGCGGCTCATCGTGCAGTTTACGATATGAAGCTTGGTGATGCGGAAGGTCAGTCCGGTGTTGCAGGTCTGAAAGGTCGGATGGTCTATGACTTTACGGGAAATGCCTGTGATGGCTACAGCGTCAATTTCCGGTTTGTCACGCAATTTCAGGATGCTAATGGCGGATCCCAGATTACGGATTTGCAGACGACATCGTTCGAAGAACCAGGGGCTCAGAGCTATCAGTTTCTGTCCAAAACCTATGTTGATGACAAACTTGTGGAATCAAGTCGAGGGACCGCAAGTCTGGGGGCCAACGACAAGACAGTTGAACTGAAAGAGCCTTCCGAAAAGTCGCTTGAAATTGGCCTGGACGTTCAGTTTCCAACAGAACACCTTCTGACAATTCTGGGCTCTGCCCATGCTGGTGAACATTTTATCGCTACCGACATTTTCGATGGCGCAGAAACAGGTGACAAGGTCTATGCGACAACGACCGTAATTGGAGCGATGTCTGTTGTTGAAGAGGAAAATGTCACGGGTAAGCCCAATCAGGCGCTTGCGGGTCACACCTATTGGCCGGTAACGGTCGCGTATTTTGATCCGACTACGGAAAAAGAGACCGGTGAGCAAACGCCGGTCTATCAGTTGTCTTTCCGGCTTCTGGAGAACGGGATCAGCGACCGTCTCGTTCTCGATTATGGTGATTTTACCCTGACAGGCACACTGAGCGACCTGGAACTCTACAAGCCGGAAACCTGCGACGACTAGGGTTTCTGTTTTTCAGGTTTGCCGGTTTTCCGTCGAGCCTTGGCTGCATGGGTAAGACCAAGTTCAACGGCTGACCTGCCGAATTTGTTTCTGAGCCGATCCACCGCCAGTTCCGCTTGCTTGCGGCGATCAGCTCCGTCATCAAGAAGGTCCTGCGGATCGGCTTGATCTGCATCACTCAAATCATTGACACCTACCCCGATCAGACGGAACCGGCGACCGTCAGTCTCGTTCTCCAGGAGCGCAACACCGGCGCTGTAAATTCGATCTGCCAGCTGAGTTGGATCGCTGAGTTGCCGGGCTCGGGTGATCGACTTGAAATCACCAGTCTTCAGTTTCAGCGTAATACCACGGCCGGCAATGCCTGCTTTTTTGAGGCGGAATGAGACTTTTTCGGACAGGTCCCGAAGGATAGGACGAAGTTCTTCAAAGTCCGATATGTCTGTTCGAAATGTTGTTTCTGTTGAGACACTTTTGGCGCCACGTGACGGTTTGACCGTTCGCGTGTCATCACCTTGTGACAATTGGGCAAGGCGGAGGCCTATCGAACCGTATCGCCGTGCGAGGTCCGCAGTCTCCATTGTCTGCAGTTGACCTATTTTCGTGATTCCGTCCTTCTCCAGTTTCTTTTGAAAGACTTTGCCGACGCCCCAGATTTTGCCGACCGGCAACACTGCCAGGCGTGCCTTGGCTTCCTGTTCGCCAATGACAGAAAAACCACGCGGTTTTTCAAGATCCGATGCAAGTTTTGCCAGAAACTTGTTTGGTGCCAGCCCGACGGAAGCCGATATGCCGATATCGGTTTCGATATCACGGATGAACTTTGCCAGGATTTCGGCCGGGCTTGCATGATGCAACCGCGCGGTACCCGTGAGGTCCAGAAACGCTTCATCAATGGAGATCGGTTCAACCAAAGGTGTGAGTGCCCGCATGCGCTCTCGGATTTCCTTTCCGATCCTGGAGTATTTTTCCATGTTCGGTTTGACCACCACTGCATCAGGACAGGCTTCTAGCGCCTTGAACATGGGCATCGCTGAGTGCACGCCGTAGATCCGGGCGATGTAACAGCAGGTTGATACGACACCGCGCTGCCCGCCGCCTACAATAACCGCTCGGTCCTGAAGGTCTGGGTTGTCTCGTTTTTCCACCGAAGCGTAAAATGCATCGCAGTCGATGTGCGCGATTTGCAAGTCATCCAACTCAGGATGCGCGACCAGCCTCGGACTACCGCAGGACGGACATCGGGCGGCCATTGCAGCGGGCCGATGACCGCAGTCTCTGCAAAGCGCTTTGTTGTCCTGCATCATCCCGGCATATCAAGTTGGTCTGTGAAGTTGGAATACCTGTTTAGACGATAAATGACCGATTGAAATATCCCTATAGGACAGTTCCGATATAAGCGGCGGTCTCCTGCCAGTCTCCTGTCAGCAAGTCTATGTGTTTTTCGGGCACGACCGATTTCAGGAACCTTTGATCCGCGATGAACTGGATCTGCGTGGAAGAGGGCAGCGAGGCCTGTACGGATGTGTGGTTGGTTGGGCTGTCATCTATAAACACAACTGGGTTGGATCGTCCTGCAGATAATGCCGCAACAGCGCCTCCCTTGGGACCGGAATTTGTGACAACCGGATAGGGAATGTTCATGCCTGCAAGTAACGTCTCGCGAGTTGACTTGTTGTGGTGCCCGGGCAAGTTGGTCAGGAGGACAATGTCCCAATCATCAGAGAGGGACCGCAACGCGATATCGGCCTCTGGAACCATAGTCTGGCGATGGCTTTCTTCATCGAAAAAGTGCGTCAGGTGGTTGCGAACCTGTTGGGCTGACAGCGGAATCTTGCTGTCTTTGGCGGCAATGTTTCCTGTAAGACGATATTCGTGATTCAGAAAGACAAAGCCCTGCGCAGTCAGATAATCTTCAAGGTGAAGGATCATGTGTAAAATGACTTCATCCACGTCACAGATTATCAGCGGGCGTGTTGAAGTCGGAAGGTTCTGTATTTGGGCCAGAACGCCCGGCAGGACAGGTGTTGGTTCAGGCATAGTCTTCCGGATCTCCCGCAAGGGCGTAGCGTGCAGCGGCAATCATAGTCGGGCGAATATCGGCATTTTCACAGAACGTGAGCAGCAGAGCTTCGTCCATCATATAGAATTCCAGTACACCTGCGAGAAAACCCGGTTCAGCTGCGGCATCGCGAATCACCTCTGGCCCAATCCCGGTAAATGCGAGGAATCGGCCGATCTGTTCCGTGTCTCGGCTCAGTTGCAGGAGCGCCTGCGTGGCAATTCCCTGAGCTTCTTCAACGGACAATGACTTTCCAGGTGCATTTTTCATTGTGTTTTTTTGCCTTTCTGAAACGATTCCGGGTTAGAACACACTTAATGTGGACCAAGGACGGGTTCTACTTCGAATAATTAAGTCTTGATGTAAAAAAGAATGGGCCGGCGCAAATGCCGGGTGAGGGGCCTAGCATATGGCTAAGACCGTGCTGATCGTAGAAGACAATGAGCTGAACATGAAACTGTTTCATGATCTGCTCGAAGCGCACGGTTATGACACGTTGCAGACGAGAACTGGAATTGAAGCTCTCCAGTTAGCTCGCGACAATCATCCCGATCTTATCCTGATGGATATTCAGCTGCCGGAGGTCTCAGGCCTCGAAGTCACCAAATGGATCAAGGAAGATGAGACGATTTCGTCCATTCCAGTCATTGCTGTGACCGCTTTTGCAATGAAAGGCGATGAGGAACGAATTCGGCAGGGTGGCTGTGAGGCCTATATTTCCAAGCCGATTTCTGTTGCAAAATTCCTGGAAACAGTCCGGTCGTTTCTCGGCGAAGCCTGAATTGCATAGCTTTATAATGTTCGCGCACTGAAGACCAGACCAAGGTTTCACAGGAATTTGAACATTATTTTGCTGGTGAAAAATCGTGTTAGCTCAAGAAGACTCCAGAAAACGCATGCATATTAAGGTTACGAATTTACTAAAAATGTATTGTTTCTGTGTATATTGAGGGTATTTTGTTGCAATAAGGTAACAATGCGATAGGGTGCCAATCGATCTGGTAATTTTCCTGATCGCCGCATTGACAAGGTTTCATCGGGCCTTGTGTTAGAATGGTAAGTAAGTTTCCCCTCGGAGTGCTCAGGTCCGCCGCATCTCCTGGGTCCGTGGGGTAGGTCGGTAGGGAACCGGCCGATGAGTGGCCTCCTCGATTGCCGTGTTCCCGCCGACCACTATTTTTCAGTTCCAAGCACATCTTTTGATTGTTCTTTTGTGTGTATTTTATTGTAAGTAGTGCTTAGGTATTATCTTCTAATCTGGCGCCTTTTCCCTGAGGGATATTATCAAGCGTAATATTCTGGGTAATATTTAAAACTTTATACTTTTTGTTAGCAGTATTCGAAGCATTCTCCCGTAGCGATTCACGGGAGTGGGCTATGAAAAAGTTATTATCAGGATTAAGTGTTACTGCGTCACTGGCGCTTGTCAGTGCAACCCTTTTGACACTGTCGATGTTAGTTGTAGGCGTGATCGTCTACCAGGTAGCTGCAGGGCAGGCCCAGAACACAGCAGTTTCAAAACAGGCTGCTAACCTGCGGACAGCCGCGACAATCCTGAACAAGGATGTCGAAGGTACAAAGATATCCTGGAAAGCCAATGGCGATGTGACGCGCATCGAGCTTCCTGAAATTCCGGAATTTACCGATCATGAGATGATCGACACCATTGGTCGTATGACCGGTGAAACCGCAACAGTCTTCGCGTGGGATCCTGAAACAAAGGATTTCTGGCGCAAGTCGACCAACATCATCAAGGGTGATGGCAAGCGGGCAGTTGGGACGCCACTTGGCCAGAAAGGTGCCGTATACCCGGTTCTAACCGCTGGCAAGACGTTCCATGGTCAGGCAACCATTCTCGGCAAAGACTATTACACAGTCTATGAGCCAATCTTTACTCCTGCAGGCAAGATCATCGGTATTCTGTATGCCGGTGTTGAAAAGGCTGCCGTTCAAGCCAATGTCAGCGAGATCATGAACCGCTTCGGTATGCTTGCTCTACCAGTCGTTCTCATTGCTATCGCTTTGCTGGTATTTGCCATTCAGCGTCAATTGCGTCCGGTTACTCAGCTGGCAGGTGTCACCGAACAGATCGCGAATGATGATCTAGCCGTCGAAATTCCCTTCAAAAACCGGGAAGATCAAATAGGTAAGCTGGCAAAAGCGCTGTCCACTCTGCAAATGAAGTCTCAGGAACGCACGGAATTGAGTTTGCAACAGCGAGATACGGAAACAGCGGCAGCAGGTCGCCAGGAACAGATGGAGCAGTTGATCGAACAGTTCCGCGGCAACATTTCCGAGTTGCTGGGTTCTGTCGGTGACACAGTAGGTCAGCTGGACTCAACTGCAGAGAACCTGTCCACGTTATCTCAACAGAGCGCGGAACGGGCTCTTGAGACTCAGTCCTCCTCGGATGACACCACGACAAGTGTTCAGACAGTTGCCAGTGCAGCAGAAGAGCTGTCTGCGTCTATCTCCGAAATATCACGCCAGGTCGCGCAGACAAATGAAGTTGTTGGACGAGCAACTGAAGGTACGCGCAGTACCAATGAGAAGGTTGAAGGCCTCGCAGCCTCCGCGACCAAGATTGGTGAAGTGGTCACGCTCATTCAGGCAATTGCCGAGCAGACCAATCTGCTGGCTCTGAACGCGACCATTGAGGCCGCAAGGGCTGGCGATGCCGGACGCGGGTTTGCTGTTGTGGCTTCCGAAGTGAAAGAACTTGCGACACAGACATCCAAGGCAACCGAGGAAATTGGCTCGCAAATCACCGCCATTCAGGAAGCAACCAAGGACTCTGTGAGCGCGATTGCGGAAATCACGTCCATCATGGAGGAGGTCAACTCCTACACAGGGACTATCGCGACAGCTGTGCAGGAGCAGGGCTCTGCGACCAGCGAGATCACCCAGAACGCCCAGAAGGCAGCGGATGGTACAACATTTGTTTCCAGAAACATGACAACACTGTCAGAAGCTGTGAACGAAACATCGGGTTCTGCGAAATATGTGCTTGAGGCCTCGGGTCACTTGTCCAACCGGACAGATCAGTTGAAAACCGAAGTGGAAAACTTCTTGAAAAATGTGGCTGCGGCCTAAAAACCCGCCGCAAGGAAAACATTTTCTACAAACAAAAAACCCGCCGGAAACGGCGGGTTTTTTTAATTCAGGTATTGCCAGATTACTTGATCTTGGCTTCCTTGAATTCAACGTGCTTCTTCGCAACGGGGTCGTATTTTTTCTTGACCATTTTTTCGGTCATGGTGCGGGAATTCTTCTTGGTGACGTAGAAGAAGCCAGTATCCGCCGTGGAGAGAAGCTTGATTTTGATTGTTGTCGCCTTGGCCATGGCCTTGGATCCTGTTCTCGGTTAGTCGGGCATAGGGTTCTTGTGGCCAGAATGGCTGGCGAGGAATCTGCCCCAATGTCTGAAATCTGGCCGCAAAGTACTCATCGGCGCGCCAAAGTCAAGCAGTTGCTTGGTCTCTGGTGAAAAATTCAGACGACGTCAACCGCGCATTTTGTTCTGTTGCCAGATATTACAGAATTTCGCGCACGAAATCGCCGTTTCGAAAGAAGTAATACGGGACTGAAGTCGACGGAGACAGCTCGGGATCATTTGCCAGCCGATCTTCAAGATCGTTCAGGATCTTGGTCGTGATCAGAGGAAGTTCTTTCTTGCGAGCTTCTTCAAAGGTCAGCCATTCGCAATCTTCCAGTTCGCCTGAAGGACCGGTTCCGCCGGGCATCTGTTCGGAAATAGCATCGGCCCAGGTGGCCAGAAAACGGGTGTCAAAGCGGCGCGGACGTTTGGGCGGGGTGATTGCACGTGCGATCACACGCAGGCCGCTCAGGTCCGGTTGAATGTGACGCTCAGCAAAGGCCTCAAATCCAGCTCCGAGTTTCAGATCCTGCTGGTCGGACTTTTTGCCGATGAATATCCCGGCTTCCTCATAGGTTTCGCGGATGGCAGCCAGAGCAAAGGCTTTCACACGGGCCGCCGATTTGATGTGTTTCAATTCTTGAGAGAGTTTGGTCTCAACATCCGGGTGATATGGCAAAACATTGGCAATCCGCGAGTCTGCCGGATCAACGCGTCCGCCTGGAAAGACAAACTTTCCGGGCATGAATGTGTGGCGCATGTGGCGCCGACCCATCAGCAGACTGACCTTGCCAGAATGTGTACGGTCAAGGATCAGCAAAGTTGCAGCATCTTTCGGCCGGATGTATGGGTAATTTCCAGCTCGCTCGTCCTTGGCAAACTGTTTTTCAATCGAACCGGTCATTGTGAATCCTCGGTGTGACCCGGGACTGCTGGGAGGTCGTCCTCCGCGTCCGGATCAAACCCATGCATGTATAAGGCCCATTGCAATCCAACCAATGTGCCTTTGATCGGTTGCATAAGGGCAAAAGACAGAAGTATCGTCAGCGGGATCCAGATGGCCATGTGGATCCAAAGCTCGGGTCGCCACATGACTTCCACTACCAGCAGAGCCGGGATGATGACGTGGCCGACGATGAAGATCGTGAAGTAGGGTGGGGCGTCATCCGCGCGATGGTGATGAAATTCTTCACCGCATTCACTGCATGCATGATCTGGTTTCAGAAAATTGGCGAATAAACGGCCGTTTCCGCAATTCATGCAGGTGTTTCTTGCGCCGCGCAGCATGGCCCGCACCAAAGGACGTTTGGGTTTTTCCGTCTCAGGCGACGGCGGGACATCCATCCCGTATGTTTCGTAACGAACAGTCACTCAAGACTTCTTTCGGCTCAGTTTGCGTGGACCGCCTTTGCTTCGGTTCCCGTTTGCGCCACTTCTTGGTGGGCCTCGACGGGCATTGGGAACAGCTTTGCGGCCACCTTTTCCCGCGATCCGTCCCGGACTGGCAATCTCGAATGTCAGAGATCCGGCAAAAGGCGCTGCATCGGTCAGTTTGACTTCAACATTATCGCCGAGCTGATAGGTTTCACCTGTCCTGTCGCCTATCAGGGCATGGGAGCCCTCGTCAAAGCGATAATAGTCCCGACCAATGGTGGATGCGGGAACATATCCGTCCGCACCGGTTTCCTCTAGACGGATGAACATGCCAGATTTGATGACACCCGCAATCCGGCCTTTAAAGGTCGCACCGATCTGGTCACTCATCCAAAGTGCTATCAGGCGATCGATGGTATCACGTTCCGCCAGCATGGCGCGGCGTTCCGCGGCTGATATTTCGGCACCGATTGCTTCCAGTTTGCCTTCAATATTCTCCGGCAGGCCATCATTCCCCATTCCCAGAGCTGAGATCAGACCTCTGTGGACGATCAAATCGGCATAGCGGCGAATGGGAGACGTGAAATGGGCATAGCGGCGCAGATTGAGGCCAAAATGACCGATATTTTGCGGATTGTATTCCGCCTGCGCCTGACTGCGAAGAACCACTTCGTTGACCAGATGTGCCTGCGGAGTGTCTTTAACTTTCGCCAGAATGCCGTTGAAGACAGATGGGCGGAGGCCGCCAGACGATGGCAGCTTCATGTTGATCGTCGACAGAAACTCTTTGAGGTTCTCCAGTTTTTCCGGCGTTGACGCATCGTGGATCCGGTAGAGCAGGGCTGTTTTCTTCTTTTCCAGCGTTTCTGCGGCCGCAACGTTGGCCTGGATCATGAACTCTTCAATGAGCTTATGGGCATCCAGACGGTCCGGTACGAAGACATGATCGACCGTGCCGTCTTCCTTCAGCTTGATCTTGCGCTCTGGTAAATCGAGTTCCAAAGGTTCGCGCGCGTCCCGGCCTCGTTTCAGGATCTCATAGGCTGCCCAGAGCGGCTTCAGGACGCCGTCGACGAGGGTGTCGGTCTTCTCGTCCATAATCCCTTCGATCGCTTTCTGTGCCTGCAAATAGGACAGCTTGGCAGCGGAGCGCATCAGAACACGGTGGAACGTGTGGCTTTGCTTGCGACCGGTCTTGTCGAAGATCATGCGCACGGCCATGGCCGGTTTGTCTTCTTTTTCGCGCAATGAACAGAGTTGATTGGAAATCCGCTCTGGCAGCATCGGGATCACACGATCAGGGAAATAGACGGAATTGCCGCGCAGATAGGCTTCCCGGTCCATTGGTGAGCCGGGCGTCACATAGTGCGCAACATCGGCAATTGCGACGTAAATGATGACGCCGCCGTCGTTGCCCGGATCTTCATCGACTTCTGCATAGACAGCATCGTCATGATCCTTGGCATCTGGCGGATCGATCGTGATCAGCGGAATCTGACGCCAGTCTTCGCGTTTACCCGGTTTTTCGACCGGCTTGGCGCTTTCTGCCTGAGCTTCAACGCTCGCCGGAAAAACGTGTGGAATACCTTGCGATTGCAGTGCGATTTCCGACACGGCTTTTTCGGAATGCATCGAGCCGAAGCGCTCAATAATTGAGGCAACTGGTTGGCCATATCTGCCGGAGCGGGTGACCTGAACGCTGACCAGATCGCCGTCGTCAGCCTCTTTGAGGTCAGATACATCAACGTCCAGTTCGCGTTGCTTGCGATCAATCGGCTCCAGATAAGGCGGTCGATCACCATCGCGTTTGCGAAGGATCCCGAGGATCGCCCCCTGTTTCTTTTCCAGAACCTTGAGGACACGGGCTGCATGGCTTGCTTCAGGGCCGGTTTCTGCCTGGGTCAGACGGATCAGGGCACGGTCACCCATGCCGGGCTGAGGGCCTTTGCTTTTAGCGGGCAGAACCAGGATTTTTGGCGGATCGCCTGCCTCATCATCCCAATCCACCGGGATACCGAGGAGTTCACCATCGACATCGCGTGCAATCAGATTGGCGACAAAAACCGGTGGCAAATCGCCAGGCCGTATTATGCGTTTCTTGCGCTTTTCGACGAGCCCTTCTTCGGACAGGTCCTTCAGCATCTTTTTCAGATGGATACGCGCACCACCAATAATCCCGAAGTGGCGGGCAATCTCACGTTTGCCTGCACGGCCTGGATTGTCTGCGACGAACGCAAGGATATCCTCGCGAGATGGCATATCACCCGGAACTTTGGCGCGTTTTCGTTTGCTGTGTTTCCGCGTGCTGATTTTCTTTGCGCTCAAGAGGCGTCATCCCAGGGCACGTCTTCTGAGGATGCATCAACAGTGGCTTTTTTCTTCGCCGCTGGTTTTTTGGTTGCTGCCTTTTTTGCCGGAGTCTTTTTCGCGGTTGTCTTCTTCGCAGCGGTTTTTTTGGCCGCGGCTTTTTTCTTGGTGCCGCCCTTGGCCGCTTTTGCTGCAATCAACTCAAGCGCTTTTTCCAAAGTTACTTCTTTTGGATCAGTGTCCTTTGGCAGGGTCGCATTGATTTTGCCGTGTTTGACATAAGGCCCATAACGGCCGTCATAGACATTGATCGGACCGCCTTCTTCCGGGTGTTCGCCAAGCTCTTTTAGTGGTGTTGCAGCTGCGCCGCCGCGCCCGCCGCCTTTGGCACGTTTTTCTGCCAGAGCGTCAACAGCGCGGTTGATGCCGACTGAGAAGACTTCATCGGGAGTAGACAGGTTTGCATAGGTGCCTTCATGCAACACGAAGGGACCGTAGCGGCCAATGCCGGCCGTGATCATCTTGCTGTCTTCTGGATGCAAACCAACTTCACGCGGCAATGACAGAAGCTGCAGCGCTTTTTCCAAATCCAATTCAGATGCAGACCAACCCTTCGGCAGGGAGGCGCGCTTCGGTTTGGCTTCTTCACCGAGCTGAACGTAAGGACCAAATCGGCCGGTACGCAGAGAGACGTCTTCGCCGGTTTCCGGGTCCTGACCCAGGACCTTAGGGCCGTCATCGGCTCCGCCGTCTTCGCCGTTCGATTTTCCGAGTTGACGTGTATAACCACATTCCGGGTAGTTTTCGCAGCCGATAAAGGCCCCCCAACGGCTGACTTTCAGCGAAAGCTGACCAGTGTCACAGCTCGGGCATTTGCGTGGTGCTGTCCCATCTTCCTTTTCGGGAAATATGTGCGGGCCGAGCAACTCGTTCAGAGAATCGATGACTTCCGAAACACGGAGATCCTTGATCTCGTCTACGGAACCGGAAAATGCAGTCCAGAAATCGCGCAAAACATCCTGCCAGGAGAGTTCGCCTGCTGAAATCTTGTCGAGCTGTTCTTCAAGGCTCGCGGTGAAATCGAATTCGACATAGCGCTTGAAGAAGCTTTCCAGAAACGCGGTGACGATCCGGCCCTTGTCTTGTGGGACTAGTTGTTTCTTTTCCAGCTCGACATATTCGCGGTCACGTAGCGTCTGCAGCGTTGATGCGTATGTGGAGGGGCGGCCAATGCCGAGTTCTTCCATCTTCTTGACTAGGCTCGCCTCGGTGTAGCGCGGCGGCGGCGTCGTGAAGTGCTGGATTGATTCAATCGGCTCGGCCTTGCCGTCTACCGAGGCTGCAGTCAGCGCAGCGCCATCGTCCACTTTGGGTAGCCGTTTGGAATTCTCATCTTCGTCGTCGTCGCGGCTTTCCTGATACAGCGCATAAAATCCGTCAAAGCGGACAACAGAACCGGTTGCGCGCAAGTTGGCGCGTTTGCCGGAGCCGTCTGCGATGATTTCGACAGTGGTGCGTTCCAGAATGGCAGATTCCATCTGGGAGGCCATGGTGCGCTTCCAGATCAGATCATACAGCTTGGCCTGATCAGGATCGAGGAAACCGGCAACTTCCTTGGGATGGCGGCTGAGCTCGGTCGGGCGAATGGCTTCGTGCGCTTCCTGGGCATTTTTGGCCTTGGACGAATAGATACGCGGCTGTTCAGGGACATATTTGTCGCCGAAGTTCTTGGCGATCGCTTCGCGGGCGGCGGTTACTGCCTCTGGTGCGATCTGCACGCCATCGGTACGCATGTAGGTGATGAGACCGGATGTCTCGCCGCCGATGGAAATACCCTCATAAAGCTTTTGGGCGACCTGCATGGTGCGCGACGCCGCAAATCCAAGTTTGCGCGATGCTTCCTGCTGCAGAGTGGATGTGGTGAACGGTGCGGATGGATTACGTTTTGCCGGCTTGGACGCAACGCTATCAACCGAGAAGCTAGCACTGTCCAGCATGGTCTTGATGGTTGTTGCTTCTGCCTCGGTCTTGATATCAAGACGGGTGATTTTCTTGCCGTCAAAACCGGTAACACCTGCCTGAAACATATCACCGGCTGGTGTTTTCATGTTGGCAAAGATCGACCAGTATTCCTGCGGTTTGAAAACTTCGATTTCCATTTCGCGGTCACAGATCAGGCGCAGGGCAACGGACTGAACCCGGCCAGCTGAGCGGGCGCCTGGCAATTTGCGCCAGAGCACCGGCGACAACGTGAAGCCAACCAGATAATCCAAAGCGCGGCGCGCCAGATAGGCATCAACCAACGGCGTATCCAACTCACGAGGATTGGCCATCGCTTCGAGAATGGATTTTTTGGTGATGGCGTTGAACACCACACGTTCGACCTGTTTGTCCTTCAGCACCTTCTTTTTCTGGAGAACTTCCAGAACGTGCCAGGAAATCGCTTCACCTTCTCTATCGGGGTCGGTCGCGAGTATCAGACGGTCAGCATCTTTCACCGCATTGGCGATTTCCGTCAGTCGCTTCTGGGATTTGCTGTCAACCTGCCAGCTCATGGCGAAGTTGTCGTCAGGTTGCACGGACCCGTCTTTCGGGGGTAGATCGCGTACGTGACCATAAGAGGCCAGAACCGTATAATCGGAACCCAAGTATTTGTTGATCGTCTTGGCTTTTGCCGGAGATTCCACAATGACGACGTTCATTACTACCCAAAAATAATTTGCCGGAAACGGAGCGTCCGCCCGAAGGAGAAGGAGAATTTGTGGCGCAGACGATCACGGATCGGACGCCGACTGTCAAATGGACCTTTGACGAATTAGGGTCAAGGTGTGTGCCTCAGATACCTGTTATCCACCGAGATTCAAGAAAAATCGAACAGTTACATCAAAAGCGAGACTTTGTTGCCACGGTGTCGCTCCAGCCGTCCGGCAAGCTCCAATTCCAGTATTATTATGTGAACAACGCGAGGTGAGGTGCCGGAAAAGCGGATCAATTCATCGAGATCCACCGGTGTTGGTCCGAGTGCAGACAGAAGGCTGGCGCGCAGTTTGTCGTCCGGTTCCATCGGTCTTTCTGTGTCCTGTGATCCCGGGTCCATAAGATCCTGATCAAATGGCAGAACGGGTTCGATCCTGCCTGCCAGGCTTTCCAGAACATCAGCTGCAGACGTCACCAGTGTCGCGCCTTGGCGGATCAGGCCATTGGCACCTTCGGAGCGTGGATCGAGTGGAGACCCGGGAACAGCAAAGATGTCTCGGTTCTGTTCAAGTGCAAATCGCGCTGTATGCAGCGAGCCGGACCTCTTGGCAGCTTCTATCACAATGACACCAAGAGAAACGCCAGAGATCAAGCGATTACGTCTCGGAAAATCACGGCCACGCGGTTTCCAGCCGAATGGCATTTCGCTGACAATACAGCCACCAGTATCTAGGATGGCGTGCATGAGGCGGTCATGATCCGGAGGATAGAGGATATCGATGCCGCCAGCGAAAACGGCGATTGTACCAGTCACAACGGCAGCTTCATGCGCGGCGGCATCAATGCCGCGGGCGAGACCAGAGGCAATGGTAAAGTCCTGTTGACCGAGATCCTTGGCAATTAGACCTGCGAGCTTTCTGCCGGACAGTGAAGCATTTCGGGCACCGACTATGGCCAGCATTTTGTCCTGGGCCAGCACGGTGCCACCTTTGACCGACAAGAGCGGCGGCGGACCATCAATATGTCTCAGATGCGGTGGATAGTCTGCTTCACCGAGCGCAACCAACCGAGCACCGTATCGTGCGTGCGCTTCGAGCTCAGCTTCGGCATCATTTGGAGAGCATAGTCGGTAGCTCCTTTTGCCGCCGCGCTTGGAGAGTTCCGGCAACAGCTCCAATGCTTTGTCTGCAGAGCCAGAATGGTTCAGGAGATCGCGGAAGGTGGCCGGACCGACATTTTCAGATCGTATTAGCCGAAGCCAAGCAAGGCGCTGCGCCTCGGAGAGGCGAAGAGTTTTATCGGGTGCCGGGCCGCTCACCCGGCTCCGCGATCAGCGGGAGCCTCTGGCTCGGCCGCTGGTTTGGATTTGGAGCCAATCTTGCTTTCCTGACCTTTTAACAATCTGCCGATGTTCTCGTGATGTTTTGCCCAGAGCAGAATGGACAGGATCACAAACATTTCGGCCATTTGCACCTGAGAAAACCCGAAATAGAGCACAATTGGTGTTGCAGCACTGGCTGTCAGCGCAGACAGAGACGAATAGCGGAATATAGCCGCCATTCCGACCCAGATGAGGGTGGTAATCACGAACATTGGCCAATAAAGACCAAGCAGAATGCCGAGATAGGTGGCAACACCCTTGCCACCCTTGAACTTCAGCCAGACTGGGAACAGGTGGCCAAGGAATGCGCCCAAGCCGGCGATCAACGCCATTTCCATGCCATAGAAATGGCGGACGATCAGAACCGCCACAGTGCCTTTCAGGGCATCACCGACCAGAGTGGCTGCGGCCAGTTTTTTATTGCCTGTTCTGAGTACATTTGTGGTGCCGATATTGCCTGACCCAATGTCGCGGATATCTCCGAGACCTGCCATTCGTGTAAGCAATAGTCCAAAGGGAATCGAACCCAGCAAATAACCGAAGGCAAGGGCAGCACAATAATAAGGCCAGGCGAATTCCCAGCTGATCGGATCAGGCATTCTGGATCGTTTCTCAAATTAATAAGTAGTTTAGCCACTTTAATGGCATAACTGCCGTGGTCAATCCGCAATCAAGTGTGTGAGTAAACTGTCTTCCCGGCTACTACTGTCCTCAGCACGCGTCCCGAGAAACGCGCATCCTCAAATGGTGAATTCTTGGAGCGGGAGTGGATTGCAGTTTTTTCAAGAACCCAGGGGCGTTCAGGGTCGAAGACAGTGACGTCTGCAGGAGCCCCTTTTGCGAGGCGTCCGGTTTCCAGTCCCAAGCGATCTGCCGGGTTGCAGGTCATGGCGGCGAGTAGCGTCTTCAGATCCACCTGTTCTGAGTGATAGAGCCGCAATGCAGCTGCGAGCAGAGTTTCAAGGCCAATTGCACCGTCCTCGGCCTCAGCCCAGGGATGGCGTTTTGTCTCAACGTCCTGCGGGTCATGGTTGGAGCAGATGATGTCGATGGTGCCATCAGCTACAGCTTCGATCATCGCTTGTCGGTCATCTTCATCGCGCAATGGCGGAGACATCTTGAAGAAGGTGCGGTAGGCGCCGATGTCGTTTTCGTTGTGGGTCAAGTGATTGATCGAAATGCCCGCCGTGATATCGAGCCCGCGTTTCTTGCCAACACGGATGACATCCGCGCTGTCGGACGTCGAGACCAGGTTCGCGTGGTATTTGCCCTTGGACATGCCGACCAGACGCAGGTCGCGTTCCAGCATGATGATTTCGGCTTCACGCGGCACACCGGAAAGACCCTTCCAGCTGGCATTCAGGCCGGAGTTCATGACCCCGCCAGCGAGATCCGGATCTTCTGTGTGGTGGATAACCAGCGCATCAAAATCGCGGGCATAGGTCATGATGCGGCGCATGACCTGAGCGTTTTTCACCGACTGGTGGCCATTGGTGAAGGCAACGGCTCCTGCTTCTTTGAGAAGCCCGATCTCCGTCATCTCGTTGCCCTCAAGCTTCTTGGTGAGGGCGGCGAGGGGCAGAACATTGACGCTCGCGGTATCGCGAGCACGGCGGAAAATGAAATCAACCAGTGCGGGATCGTCTATCACCGGGTCGGTGTCCGGCATGGTGCAGATGGTTGTCACACCGCCAGCTGCGGCAGCATCAGATGCGCTTGCCAGGGTTTCGCGATGCTCTGCACCTGGCTCACCGACAGACACACACATGTCGATCAGGCCGGGAGCTGCAATAGCGCCCTTGCAGTCAATGATGTCTGCGCCATAGGGTGCGCCTTGATTGGCTGCTTCCGGACCGGCGGCAAGAATGGTCCCATCAACGATGATGACGGAGCCGGGAGCATCAAGGTTGCGAGCCGGATCAATCACTCTGGCATTGGAGAGAACCAGAGGTTTGGGTGTGTCGAAAGCCACAATGATATCCTCTAGTTGTTCGGCAGGTTGGCGGCAAGGGCTTCCAGAACCGCCATGCGCACGGCAACGCCCATCTCCACCTGTTCACGGATCAGGCTTTGCGGACCATCAGCAACAGAGGCGTCGATCTCGACACCGCGGTTCATCGGGCCCGGGTGCATGACCAGTGCATCGTCGTTGGCATAGGAGAGCTTTTCCGCATCCAGACCGTAGTAACGGTAGTATTCGCGTACCGAAGGTACAAATGCGCCGTTCATGCGCTCACGCTGGAGACGAAGCATCATGACGATGTCTGCACCTTTCAGGCCTTCGCGCATGTCCTGATAGACCTCAGCGCCCATCTGGGCGATGCCGGAGGGCAGCAGTGTTGAGGGAGCAACGACCCGAACCCTTGCACCAAGTGCGTTCAGCAAAATTATGTTGGAGCGGGCAACGCGTGAATGGGCGATGTCGCCGCAGATCGCGACCGTCAGCCTGGCGATCTTTCCTTTATGGCGCCTGATCGTCAGCGCATCGAGCAAAGCCTGTGTCGGATGTTCATGAGGACCGTCGCCAGCGTTGACCACTGCACAGCCGACCTTGCGGGCGAGCAGATGCACAGCTCCGGCGGCGTGATGGCGAACCACCAGGAGGTCCGGGTGCATGGCGTTTAGCGTTGCCGCGGTATCGATCAGCGTCTCGCCCTTTTTGACCGAAGACTGGGACACGGCCATGTTCATGACATCCGCGCCGAGCCGCTTGCCGGCAAGTTCAAAGGAACTCTGCGTGCGGGTCGAGGCTTCGAAGAACAGGTTGATCTGCGTCCGGCCTTCAAGCACATGTTTGCGCTTGTGCACTTGGCGGGAAACCTCAACGGCTTCTTCAGCACGGTCCAAAAGGCCCAGAATTTCGTGGGGGTGAAGGCCCTCGATGCCCAGCAAATGGCGATGGGGAAAGGGGCTGTCTCGATGGGAATTTATAGCGGTCATCGAGATCAGTTCTATAGGCTCAAAGGTCCCAATGGACAAGCGGTGAATTCAATCAGGCCCGACTGTCCACATTCTTGCTAAATATTTGAACAATTGGACAAATACAAAGACGTGGTCCCGTAGTTCAATATCTCAGGTAAACATCAGCAATGCCAACGGAATTGTAATCGTAGCCGCCAAAGTCTGCAGTGTGATGATTTCTGCCATCAGTTTTGCATCGCCGCCCATCTGCCGCGCTAGCAAATAGGAATTACTGGCACACGGTACGGAGCAGGCGATGATGACAGCAGCAAGCGCTGGGCCGGTCACTCCAAACACATTGGCGAATCCGAAACCCAACAACGGCATCAGAACAGGTCTCAGGAATGTTCCCATCGTCAGGGCAGGACCCGGGCGGCGCAGGGAACTGAGATCAAGCCCGGCCCCAACGCAGATGATCCCGATTGGAAGAGCTGCGCGGGAAAAGATATCCAACGTGTCTTCAATGACTAAGGGTAGCGACAAACCGATGAGATTGAACAGGACGCCTACACAAATCGAGATAATAAAAGGGTTGGTGTAGAGATCGCGCGCGAGTTTGGCAGCGCTTGGTTTGGTTCCGCTTGCATAGCGGGACAGCACCAGAATGCTGGCTATGTTCAGCGAAGGGATCATGAAGACCATGGCAACGGCGAGCAGGGCCAGACCGAGCTCGCCGGCAATATTATCGGCAATTGCAAGCGCGATCATCGCATTCCAGCGCAGGGTCCCCTGGAAAATCGAGGTGAAGCGGACAGCCGGAATGCCCCAGATCCGTTCAATAGAAGTGCGGGCGGCCAACAATAGGACAGCCAGGACAACAATTGCTGCCATGAGCGTCGCGCCCATATCGAAGGTTGGAAAACTTGCAAAATCGGCCTGTGAGATCGTCCGGAACAATACCGCCGGGAACAACACGAAAAAAGCCAGTTTTTCGACACCGCGCCATTGCTCGCCGGTGATCAAACCGGTTCGAGAAATCAGATAACCACAAGCAATCACCAGAATGACTGGGGCAAGAGCCGAAAAAGTCGTTAGCATGTTGGTGCTTTCACGATTGAAGATCGCCAAACGTCTCCAGCCCGGGCAGAGCCCAGATCGAGTGCTTGGTATTTGGTGGATTAGGTTTCCAGGTCCATGTAGCCGAGCCGGTCCAGAAAGCCCTGCAAAATGTAGGCAGCAGCCATCTTGTCGACCACTTCAGCGCGTTTGGCGCGGCTAGAATCGGCTTCAAGCAAAGTTCTTGTGACTGCAGCCGTTGACAGGCGCTCATCCCACAAAGTCATCGGCAGATCTGTCTTGGTCGCAAGATTGCGCGCAAACCCCCGTGTTGCCTGCGCTCTGGGACCTTCGGAACCATCCATGTTAAATGGCATGCCAAGAACAAGGCCGCCGACGTCCTGCTCGGCACAAATCTTGAGAAGCAACTCGGCATCCGGCGTAAATTTCTTTCGCCGGATCGTCTCCATCGGTGTGGCGATACCGCGCCCGAGGTCAGAAAGTGCCAGGCCGATTGTTTTGGTGCCTAGATCCAATCCGATCAAACGGCTGGTTTTCGGTAGCACTGCTACAAAACCTTCATGAGATAGCGTTGGATCATTTGCCATGGCTGCGCTTTAGCAGGGGGCGGCAATCCGATCCAGCCTGAAATTATCGTGCCACCGGAAATGTATGCTCTCTTCAAACGGCTTCTACCGTTAAATCCAGATAGATGTGTTCGGATGAGGTAGCCAAACTGTTGAGCCAATCTACCAGGGACGTAATGGTGAGGCTTTCGGAAAAATAGAACCCCTGAAGGCAGTCTGCGCCCACACGTGTCGCAAATTCCGCCTGACCTAGCGTTTCAACACCTTCTGCGACTGTCTTGCAGCCAAGTTCCTTGGCCATGGTGATCGTCGATTCCAGGATCGTTCTGATGCGATCATCATTACTGGCCCCGAGGATGATCGACCGGTCGATCTTGAGGAAATCTACGGGCAAGTTCGCAAGGCGGGCTATGTTTGAATAACCTTTGCCGAAATCATCTATCGACACTTTGTAACCGAGGTCATGTAGGCGATTAAACGTGTTGACCGCCTGATGCTCCGACACAAACAATGCATCTTCAGTTACTTCAATCTCCAGCCGGTCACTGTTAAATCCTACCTTGTCGCGAATGGATTCAAGGCTTTCTACAAAGTCAGCGGTAATGAAATGATTAGAGCCAATATTGACCGACATCAGCAGGTCATGTCCCAATCCAGCCAATTTCATCTGGTCTTTCATGGCTTGTTCGACAACCCATTCGCCCAAGCGATTCATGGCGTGCGAACCTTTGACACCCGGCAACCAGTAGTCCGGTAGATACCGGCTATGATCTGGATGTTTCCAGCGGGCCAGAGCCTCTACGCTGATGACTTCTCGGCGACGGGTACAAATTTTAGGCTGGTATTCAAGGACCAGTTCGTCGTCCTCAAGTGCCAGCAAGAAGTCCCTGCGAACTTCGGCGACAGACTGGGTCCCAATATGTGGCTCATAAAGCTGATACTGGTTTTTACCCGAGTTCTTCGCATGATACATCGCAATATCTGCGCGTTTTATCAGCTCCTCCAAATCACGGCCATGTTCCGGGTATCTGACGCAGCCTATGCTGGCACTTGCGTGAATTGCCAGATCAAGCGCCGGGTCGGGTCTTGCCAGCTCAATCCGCAACCCTTCCAAAAAGCTACAGATTTCGTCTTCGGTAAGAACGCTTGGGATCATGACAATGAATTCATCACCGCCAATTCGGGCAACTATGGGATCCGTTCTGTCCGGTTGCCCGGTGGTGTTTAACCGGTTTGCTGCGTCTGTAAGTTTGTTCGCACAGGTCTTGAGAAACAGATCGCCAACATGGTGGCCATGGAGATCGTTCACTTCCTTGAAATTGTCCAGATCAATCAGCAGCAGGACACCACTCATTTGCTGATCGGAAGTCTCTCGCAATATCGGTTCAGCAAGGGAAAGCAACCGATCCCGATTAGGAAGCCCAGTGACATTGTCGGTAAAAGCAAGCTTTTCCATTTGTTTGCCGGCCCTGGTCATTCGGCGGACCAGTATGTTGTAACAGTTGCTGAATTCCGTGACTTCCAGAAAGGGAACAAGACCCCGAGGCGGGCTGACCTGTACCAGCTGCCGGTTGCGAGCACTGGTGTGCATCGCTCTGGCAAGGTTTTCGAGCGGAGCTGACAGGGACCGTGCAAGGAACAGTCCGAGCGTAAGAATGGCAGTGAGAGCAGCTGCAAGCACGATAAAAAACGAAGATTGGTTTTCTGCAACCTTGTCGTAGATCTCGGAGACCGGTTGCGGCACCATGATACCCCAGCCGGAGTTATCGACAACGGTAAAGCCGGCAATCATGTCGCTGTTCATTGCCGGGGAGTAGAACTCCGAAATTCCGGTTTCCCCGTTCATCATCCGGGCAACCGGGGCAAGTTCTGAAATATTCTTCCGATTATCAGCCCATTCCGCTTTGGGATGGGAGATCACGTTTCCTGACTTGTCGACGATTGCCGCATGGCCCATGTCACCAAAAGCAATGTTTTTTCCAAATTCTACCAGATAATCAGTCGCGATTTGGCCGATTGCATAATGGTCTTCGAATTCCTTGACCAGATAGATGGTACTTTTGCCATCTTCTGCGGCCATGACATCGGAAAATACAACTGAGTCCGGGTCTGCAATTCTCTCAAACTCCGCCAAAAGCTCCTGCGGGAGGTCTGTCACGGTCGGTCCGGTGCTGGTTTTTACATGCTGGGCAACATGGCCGGTATCCTTGTCGACGATCAGAACGCACATAATGTCCAGCTGGTTCAACAAGCGGGACAGTTCCTGGCTGTTTTCTCCACGGATCAAGGTGGCGCTCACGGTGTCCAGAGCTGCGACTAGATCCTGCTGATAGCGATCCATGGCAAATCCGAGATTGCGCGCAAACAACAGGTGCCGGTCATGAACTTCGGCAAATTCGCGCGATACAGCATCCCGGTAGGACCATATGCTGAAGACGAGCGCAGGCAGCAGTGTTGCTACCGCAAATGATAAAACCAGATAGGTACGAATTTTCATTCACAGGACCCTTTATCTGGACAATGCGCGTTCGAACGACCGTAATTATCAGTTCTGACAGTTTGTTTCGTTGCCCAACGAGACTGACCAAACGTCAATTTAAACACGTTTTGCTTCACCGTCTCGCAAATATCTCAATTAAAGTTACTCTTGAGCCTGATGACCGGATTTGGCATTTACAAATGTTCACCTGTAACATTGGTCTAATGTGTACATGCGCAACAATATAGGCGGTTTTGAACGATGAAACTCACCTGGTACGGCCATTCGGCATTCAAGATCGACATCACGGATGCCTCCATTCTGATCGACCCGTTTTTGACGGGAAATCCGGTGCTTCCCGAAGATCTTAGCGCAGAACAGATTGGCGATGGCGTCACGCATATCATCCTGACCCACGGCCATGATGATCATATCGGCGACAGCATCGACATCCTGACAAAAACCGGTGCGCAGCTGACGGCAAATTTCGAGATCTGCATGTGGGCGTCCCGGCAGGGTATCGAGAATTTCAATCCGATGAACAGCGGCGGAAATGTAGATGTCGGACCGTTCAAAGTCGCCATGACCCGGGCAGACCATTCGTCGTCAAAACAGATGGACGGTGAAGCGATCTATCTTGGCAACCCACACGGCATCATTCTGTCTGCCGAGGGCGAAAAGGTGCTCTATCACATGGGCGATACCGACATTTTTTCAGATATGGCGCTGATCAACGAGATCTATCAACCTAAGATCGGACTGGTGCCGGTTGGTGACCGGTTCACAATGGGCGGCGATGTTGCGGCGCTGGCTTGCAAACGCTTCTTTGACTTTGACACGGTCGTGCCATGTCATTTTGGAACTTTTCCGATCCTGGATAAATCAGCGGATGCATTTGTTACAGCCATGGGGCTGGATGCATCAAAAGTTGCCTTGATGAAGCCCGGCGACACGATTGATCTTTAGAATTCCGAATGTCTTCTTCGGTGTGATGCGCTTCACCGGAGCAATAAAAACCATTGCCAAATCAAAGGTACACCATGGTCCCCATCAAACACATAGCCAGTCTGTCGCTGGTGCTGTTACTCGGCCTGTCGCCGGTCGTTGCTGCTGACAAGTCAATCACGCCGGACGGAAAACCTGGCCCGTCGCAGCCAAACGCCAAACCGGGCTCACAAGCAGCCACTGAAGCAGAAGCGGCTGCAAAATCGCCGTATGACAAGGTCCGGGAAGTGTTTTCAGGCGATGAGACAGCTGCTGGTGAAAAAGTTTCGTTTCCGCAGAAAAATCCGTCGGTGAAATCTGTTGTCGTGACCATGGAACCGGGTGAAGAAACCGCTTGGCACCAACATCACGCGCCGCTATTTGCCTATATTCTTGAGGGCGAAATCACTGTCACCTACGAAGGCATCGGCAAGAAGATCTATCGGCAGGGCGACGGCCTGCTCGAAGCCATGGATGTCACTCACCGTGGCAAGAATACCGGTGAGGGCCCCGCCCGCGTTCTTGCCGTTTTCCTGCTTGGGGATGACGGCAAGGCGACGGTTCTCGAAGATGCCCCGGGAGCGGACAAAGCCAAGGTGGAATAGGCTTCAATTCTAATTGTCGTTCCGAAGCAACCTGCGACCACTTACGGTAATGCCCCATAGAGGTGTGGTCTTGCCTTCTTCGCGGCTTTGACGGCTGCGCCTGATCTCGCTGACGTGGTTTTCAGATTTGAGGGTTTGCATGATCTCGTGAACAGCATCAGCGCTCATTTTCGCTGATTTGGCGATGCCGGTTGCCGTGCGGAATTTGTATTTGTCGCTGACCAGCGCGTTCAGGACCTTAAGCCAATCGGCATTGACCGGTTCTGCGTTTGCGATTTTTGGTGTGTTGACAGCTGACAACTCAATTGCGTCATCGTCGATGAGGTCGGAGTCTGCTTCGGCCTCAATGGCAATCACTTTATCCAGTGTTTCACTTGTGTCCTTGAGGTCCTGTTTCGCCGTATCAAGTTCCGTTTTCACGGCAGATAGTTCGGCTTCGATACCATCCTTGCCGAGCTTGAACGATTTCAGAAACGTTCCGGCCCAGGGAAGGACGCCAATCGCAAACAGGATCAGCGCATTTGTATCGATGGTATCCGGACAGAACACCTTGACGCCGAACATGACCACCGCAGCGAGACTGATCCCGATACGAACGGGGAGATGATCAATCCTGTTTGTTGCGTCGGCCATAACGTTTCCTCCTCCAAATAAGATTGAATTCGCGTCCTTCTATCCAGCGCGGATTTTGGCTTCCAGGCCTTTGCGGTCCTTGCGGATTTTTTCCAACACACCTGTGAGGGCGCTGGGTCGCTGGTCGTGCTCACCGCTCCAGGTGATGATTTCCAGAACGACTGGTGCCAAATCGCGGCCCTTTTTCGTTAGCTGATAGATGTAGCTGCGCCGGTTGTCCGGGTCCTGTGACTTTTCAAGGATGCCTTCAGTTTCCAGGTGTTTCAAACGATCGGCGAGGATGTTGGTCGAGATGCCTTCGCCTGCCTCGAGGAACTGCTGGTAGGTGTTTTTGTCGTTCAGCATGATGTCGCGAATGACCAGAAGGCTCCAGCGGTCGCCAAAAATATCCAGCCCGAAGGCGACCGGGCAACCCGTGTCTCTGAGTTTCGGTTTTTTGCTCATGCCAAAAATATAGAAACACCACTTGTAAAAAGCAAGTTGTTGCACCACATCATTATAACTTGCAAAAAACAAGTAATTTGATTGGGCATTCCGCCCGAAGGAAACGCGAAATGAACAGGAATGAATCTGCCGGTACTCCGGACCTTTCCTACTTCATGGCCCGCCTGCAATCTATGGGGCCAACTGCGGTCGGTGCCGAAGCGACCATACGATCAATCCTCCAGACACGCCCCGATCAAATACAGCGGCGCCGGGAAACTGGTCCGTCATCCAGCAATCAGGAACCATCAACATGACATCGACATTCAGCACTCGTCGCATGGCAGCTCTTGGCACGGTTCTTTTTGCCTGGACAGGCATCTTGTGATCAGATGCCGCGTCTCAAAAGAGAGGCGCGGCGCTCCTGTGCACAGCAACCGGGAATAAACACTGGAATACGGTCGTTCGACCAAAGGGGCTCAGTGACCGACTGATTTCGAAAAGACGTTGATGACAACCACTCCGGCGATGATCAGGGCGAGACCAAGGAGCGCTGGCACGTCGAGTTTCTGGTCGAACATCAACCAAGCAACCATAGTGATCAGGACTATGCCTGCGCCGGACCAGATCGCGTAGACAATACCGGTCGGCAGGACCCGGATCGGGTAGGACAGGCACCAGAACGAGAACGCGTAGCCGACGACTGTGATCACCGACGGAGCGAGTCTTGTGAAATTCTCCGTTCTGGCAAGGGCAGAGGTCGCGATAACCTCGGCCACGATTGCAGCGACCAGAAACAGGTAGGTTGAGGCCGGAACAGAGACCAAACCGGATGGCATCAGAGTTTGTTCAAAAGCGCTGGGGTTGGCCAGGCATCTGCCGGCATGCCGAGTTTTTGCTGGACCGCCTGAACAGCATTACGCGTTCCAGAACCCAGAATACCGTCGATCTTGCCAACATCATATCCCATGCCTGCGAGCTTCTTTTGCAGCTGTTTCATCTGGGCATCGTTGAGGCCTCGATCCGGGTTGCCAGCATTATAGCGCGGAGCGCCTGCCAGACGGGTCGCGAAATAGGCTGCAGACGTCGTGTAGATGAACGACTGGTTCCATTCCAGATAGATGTTGTAATTCGGATAGGCGAGGAAGGCAGGCCCCTTGCGACCCTGTGGCAGGAGCAGGGAGGCAGGCAGATTGCCGGAAATCTGACCCCATCTCGAACTGACACCAAGGGCTGCCCACTGGCTGCCCTTTTTGGTTTTGCCAAGGCCGGAATCCGCCCAGTTGAGGTTCTGCGGCACGGTGACTTCCTGAAGCCAGGGTTCGCCGCGACGCCAACCAAGATGATTGATGAAAGCACCGGCCGTCAGGATCGCGTCAGACGCGCTTTTTTTCAGGCGGACATGGCCATCGCCATCACCGTCTTTGCCGAACTTGATGATGTCCTCGGGAAGCATTTGAACCATGCCGATCTCACCGGCCCAGGCACCTGTCGTGCGGCGAGGATCAAGATCACCATGCTGAACCATTTCGATGGCAGCAATCAATTGCGGGCGAAACAGTTCCGGTCGGCGGCAGTCATGAGCGAGCGTAGCCAGAGCATTCACTGTGTTGAAGTCTCCCTGAACCGCGCCATAATCAGTCTCCAGTGCCCAAAAGGCAGTGATGACAGGCGCAGGAACACCGTACTCGCGATCCACCCGGTCAAAGACGCTGGCGTATTTCTTCATGTTCACGGCGCCGTTTTTCATCCGGTAGCCGGAAATGACCCGCTTGGAGAAATCCAGGAATGTCATCTTGAAAACGCCTTGGGCGCGGTCGGCAGACAGAACCTTCCGGTCAATCTGCGCACCGGAAAGCGTCTTGTCAGCGGCTTTGGCTGACAGGCCCTGTTGAACCGCTTCTTCCTTGACACCTGCCAGAAACTGCCTGAAATCTCCGCCGCATTGCTGCGCCATCGCAGATCCGCTGGTGATCAACAGGCTAGTCATGCCGGCAAGTATAAAAGACGGAGAAAGGCGAAAGCGGCGGGTCATAAAACATCCTGTCGTCGAAGAGCGCAATTGAAGGCCATAGCCGTTGAAAATTGGCCCTCAGTTGACTGCGCTTCGCCTGCAACGTCAACAGGATGCGTGCTGAAAAGACCCGCTCGTCCACCACTAGAAATGCGACGGACGCAGCGTCCGCAGGGCCTAATTGCAGCCGTTGCCGCCGGAGCCAACCGTGATACCGCCCTCAGGCGTTCGTTGCAGCCCTTTGTTTACGGTCACTGAAGATCGGCAATTTGGTGAAGGCGCCATAAGATTGGGAGCAAGTTCCAGAGGTGGTGCATTTACACCTGAAGTTTGTTGCAGGCACATCTGGTAGGCCATGTCATACATGGCATCCCAACCACCGGGCACGGAGCCCATGTTGTCGAGAACACCAAGCGCGGCACCAGCTTTGGCACCCCGTCTGGGGCCAACGGGCCAACCGACGGCTCCGCCGACAACCGCACCGGCCATCCCACCCGAGACTGCATCGCCGATCGGATCTCCGTTGCCGACATAGGAATTGGCGTATTCAGTAGCGTAATTCACGCAATCGGTGCTTTGGGCCTGGGCCGGAGTACCGACGACAAATGCGGACAGGGCGAAAGCACAGATAAAACCGGATTTCAATGGAGTGGCCATTTCAGTGTCTCCTCACGCGAAACATTTAAGCCACCTTAGACCGCTGGCCTTAACAAGGCTCTACTCATCGAGTGCGGGGAGGGAGGCTTATCGCTTGACGTATTTCTGGCTGACAAAACCTGTCTTGCCGTCAACGTCGACCTCACACCAGTATTTGCTGCAATCGCCATAACTGACTTCAGTGCCTTGCTGAAGAACGCCGATAATCTTGCTTCTGCTGCTGCTCGCGCGGCGCATGTTGACCGATGCGGTGACAATGGCTGTCGGAGATTGCTCTGCGTCTTGCGCTGGTGCCGGTAGCTCGGGTTGCTGGTGGGAAAGTGCAACTGGTCGGATGTTCGTAGGTTGTGCGGATGCCAGCTTGACCGTTCTGGGAGCCAGAAGGTTCAGCGCCATTTGGCCAGATGTCTTCGACGAGAATGTGGTTTTAGCACCGGGCGTGAAGACAATCGAGGACTTCTGCTGCGCACCGGCCACAAAAGTTTGGCGCATACGGTCTGTGTTTTTGACTATTTTCGTTGAATTGCCTGCGTCTTGTACAGAGGCCGCATTCTCAGGCGCAATTGCTCCTGTTTGCACCAGACGCGTGCTGGCTCGTTGGTCACCGATCAGATCGTTCAATCCAAGAGCAAAGGCACCGCCACCCGCAACTGCAACCAACACAGAACTCACCAAAAGAGCTTTCAAACCCGGCGTTTTCAGCGCCGCGCCGACTGTCGCCGGCTTTCCAATGCTGGTATTTGGCGCGCCAGCGGTTTGGAGATCATAAGCCTTGGCATGGGCAGGTACGTACAGCAATCGGCCCTCCTGGAATTTGGTTGCACACGCTGAGCGGTTGCCGGAGTTGATGATCGTACCCTTAAATCTTGGCAATGCGTCTCCAGATTGACCGGAATATGGCGGTTTTTGGGAGTTTTATGGTAAATGGGGCTCGGATATCTCAACGGCGAAGGGCTGTGGGGATCCGTTTGCAATTGTCTAACCTGTCTCTGGCAGACTGGCGAAAGGGGCAGATTCGGAATTTTCGTTTTCCAGGCGGGGATAGACAAACTGCGGCTTAGACGTGATGGGCAAAAGCAAGATGAAACGATTTTGGGCGGGTATGACACGAACAGCAGGCGCGGTGGCGCTCGGGGCTGTGATCACGGTTTCGTCGTCCGTTGCTCAGGAAACGGAAAAACCGGAAGAGAAAAAGAGGGAAAGACTGCGCATCGGCCTGATGGCGACGTTGTCTGGTCCGGCGGCCATTTATGGCGAGCATATGCGCGATGGTTTCATGCTGGCTGTGAAACAGTCAAATGGCGGACTGGGTGGCCTTGAGACGAGTGTCATTATCCGAGACGACAAGCTGGATCCGGAACATGCTCTGAAGGAAGTGACGGAATTGATCGAGGAAAACGGGATCGACATCCTGGTGGGGGTCAATTTTTCAAGGATCATGCATGCCATTCATGATCCGGTCGTGCGGACCAGGACGCTTTTCATTGGAACCAATTCCGGACCTGCGCCCATTGCCGGCCGTAAATGCAGCCGCTATTTTTTCTCAACGGCCTCCCAGGACGATCAGGTCCATGAAACCATGGGACGATATGCCAGTCTCAAGGGCTTTCAGCAGGTCGTGACCATAGCTCCGGATTTCGAAGCTTCCCGCGATGCGATTTCTGCCTTCCGTCGTCACTTCAAGGGAACGATTGCGCGTCAGTGGTTTCCCAAGCTGGGACAATCCGACTTTACAAAAGAGCTCAACGAGATTGCCGAAATGGAGCCCGACGCAATTTACGCCTTCATGCCGAGCGGTATGGGCGTGGGGTTGATCAATCAGTTCCATACATCCGGTATCAAGGGCATCGTGCCATTCCTGTCGGCCCAGACCGTCAATGCTGCTTCACTGCCCTTTACAGGCGAAAAGGCAGAAGGGTTATTGTCTGCGGCCCATTGGGCGCCAAATCTCGACAATCAGGCCAACAAGCGTTTTGTCCGCGAGTTCGGGCGCATGTATAACTATCCGCCGTCGATCTATGCAGCCCAGGGTTATGACGCCGCCAAACTCATCCACTATTCCCTGGAACTGACCGGCGGGCAAAAGAACGGAGACGTGCTTATGTCAGCCATAAGTGCTGCGCCTTTCGAAAGCGTTCGCGGCGATTTTCGCTTCAACTCCAACCAGTTTCCCATCCAGGATTTCTATCTGGTTGAAGGTGTGCGGCGTTCCAGCAAGCATTATGAGATGGAAGCAACTGCCCGCATTTTCGATGATGTCGGTGATGCTTATTCCGGTGCCTGCCGGATGTAATTCAATACCTCCAGAATTGTTTTTCAGACTGATTGGTCCGAAATGTAAATGCTGCGTCTTGTATTTCCGGACCGAGCGTTCCATATCGGGTTCATGAACAAGTCTGCTGCTTCCAAAACCACATCTACAAAGCGTGCTGTTAGTCCGGGACGTCCGCGTGAATTTGACGAAGCAGCGGCTTTGGACAAAGCCATGCACGTCTTTTGGCGACAGGGTTTTGAAGCAACATCTCTTGATGACCTGACCGATGCAATGGGGCTGAGCCGCTCAAGTTTTTACGGTGCGTTTGGCTCCAAACAAGATGTCCTTCGCCGCGCCATAGAATTCTACTCTAAGTCCCGACTTGCCAGACTTGAGGAAATTGCAGCGGAGACAGATGGCAATCCGCTCGACAGCTTGATGCTGGCAATCTCAGGCGTGGATGGCGGCGTGAACGGATGTTTCATGATCAACTGCATCACGGAGCTTGCTCCGGATGATGGCAAGGTCATTGAGATTGGTCGTCGGCATCTGGAAAAAATCGAAACATTGTTTGCGGAAAATCTGAATCCGGAAATGCCTGAGGATGTTCGAGACAAGGCGCGGGCTTATGTCTCGCTGGCAATGGGTATTCTGCCGATGAGAAAGGCTGGATATCCGCCTGAGCAGATCGAAAATGCACTGAAACAAGCTCATACAGTTCTCTCGCCATAGGTCAGGAACAGGGTAATTTTGCTTTACCAGACGGTCTAACATCTAATTATGGACTGATTGGTCCGTAAATTAATTCACCGATACCGAGAAAATGAAGGAACAAGACAATGTCAGACGCAAAACTGTTTTCTCCGATCAAGGTCGGAGCGATCGATCTACAAAACCGGATCGTGATGGCGCCGCTGACGCGCAATCGGGCGAGAGCAGCGGACGATGCACCTTATGACCTACAAGCCGAGTACTACGCACAACGCGCTGATGCCGGATTGATCATCAGTGAAGCGTCCCAGATTTCGCCGCAAGGCAAGGGCTACGCCTGGACACCGGGCATCTACTCCGATGCCCAGGTCGAAGGGTGGAAAAAGGTGACAGATGCTGTCCACGCGAAAGGCGGCAAGATCGTTCTTCAGCTCTGGCATGTCGGCCGTATTTCCCACCCGGTTCTGCAGCCGGGCGGTGTTGATCCGGTCGCACCGTCTGCAATTGCAGCCAATTCAAAAACCTTTGATGGCAATGAGTTCATTGCAACACCGAAACCTCGCGCGCTGGAGGTTTTCGAAATTCCCGGTATCATCGAAGAATATCGCAGGGCCACAGTAAACGCACGAAAAGCTGGTTTTGATGGCGTTGAAGTCCATGCGGCCAACGGCTATCTGATCGATCAGTTCCTGCGCGATGGCTCCAACAAACGGGACGATGCCTATGGCGGATCGATTGAAAACCGGGCGCGGTTTCTAAAAGAGGTCATGGACGCGGTTGTCGATGAATTGAGTGCCGACCGGGTCGGGGTGCGATTGAGCCCATTTTCGAATGCCAACGATATTGCAGACAGCAATCCGCAGGCGACGTTCGCTCACGCTATCAAGTTGCTGAACAGCTATGGCCTTGCGTATTTGCATCTGGTGGAAGGGCAGACAGGTGGCCCGCGTGATATCCCCGAAGGCGGTGATCTGGCAGCCCTTTATGCGCTGTTTGACGGCGTGAAGATGGGCAATAATGGCTATGACCGGGCCTTGGGACTTGATGCCGTCGCAGCGGGACGTGTGGACGTTGTGGCCTATGGTCGTCCGTTCATTTCCAACCCGGATCTGGTTGAGCGCCTGCAAAAAGATGCGCCCCTCAATGCGTTGGATCCAGACACACTGTATGGCGGCGGCGCTGCAGGCTACACCGACTATCCGACACTCGCTGAAGCTTCAATCGCAGCGCAATAGTCTTCAAACCTCAGATGGCCCGGCATCCACAAGTCCAGGGCCATCTAAAGGAAATCGGCGCGGTCTAAGACCCGCGCCGGTTTTTATGTGGCAAGGCTGACAAATATATCTGTCAGCAAATCGTCTTCAGCGGTTACGGCCGGATCATTCAAATAGACCTCCCAAGTCGGTGCCCCGATCTTGAGGTTATTCTCTTCACAATAGGCCATCATAACACCGTAGCTTTCGCGCAGTTTTGAATACGATCCGGCATGTTGAAAATGGAGAACCTGACCTGCGGGGGTGACGTCATACCTGACATCTTTGCTTGCTTTGGCGGAGGCCGCCGGTGCCACGGTAAAGCCTGCGCGGAACGTTAAGTGGTCGGGATCGTAGGTGTAATAAACGGACAACGCTTGACCGGTTCCGGCAACGTCGGTTGTCTGCATGTGATCCCAAACATCCTGAAACGCTGCACCCATAGTGTCGCCGACATCGTCAGGGACCATGCTGCAACTGCGCTCGACAAAAAAAAGGGACGTTCTTCAACAGTGATCAGCTTGAAATCAGGCATGATGTGCTCCTTGAAAACCAGCGGAGAATACTCCGAAAGCATCACGATTTTTTTGCAGACTGTCCATGATCCGCGTCAATTATCATGGGTAAATTTCAGGATGATTAGGCGAGGGGCTTTGAAACACTGAAAATCGCAAAAGTAAGCGATTTGCTCGCGACCTGCCGTGAAAATCTGAAAATCGTACCGGAGCGTACGGTTTTGTGGAGAACTGGCCTTTTCATCATCTCAAAAACCTGTCAAACCGCCCTCAAGATGATTTCGGCTGACGCGAATTGATGCCGGACAAGCAATATTTGCGTTCGGCTCTACATGCCGGAACAGAAAAATCGAGGGAGTTTCGATATGCCTCCGTATCGTTCAAGAACATCCACCCACGGCCGCAATATGGCCGGAGCCCGCAGCCTTTGGCGCGCAACAGGCATGAAAGACAATGATTTCGGCAAGCCGATCATTGCGATTGCCAACTCGTTTACGCAGTTTGTGCCTGGCCATGTTCACTTAAAAGACCTTGGTCAGCTGGTTGCCCGCGAAGTTGAGAAAGCGGGCGGCATCGCCAAGGAATTCAATACGATCGCGGTCGATGACGGCATCGCCATGGGTCACGACGGCATGCTTTATTCGCTGCCCTCGCGCGAAGTCATTGCCGATGCGGTGGAATACATGGTCAACGGCCACTGCGCCGATGCGATCGTCTGCATTTCCAACTGCGACAAGATCACACCAGGTATGCTGAACGCTGCCATGCGTTTGAACATTCCGGTTGTTTTCGTCTCTGGTGGCCCAATGGAAGCCGGCAAGGTCGTTCTGGAAAACGGGGTTGCCAAAGCCGTTGATCTGGTTGACGCGATGGTCATGGCCGCGGACGACAGCGCGTCGGATGCCGACGTCATGGAGATGGAACAGAACGCCTGTCCGACCTGCGGCTCGTGTTCTGGCATGTTCACGGCCAACTCCATGAACTGCCTGACAGAAGCGCTTGGTCTGGCGCTGCCGGGCAATGGCTCTACGCTGGCAACTCATGCAGATCGTGAGCGTCTGTTCGTTGAAGCGGGCCACCTGATCGTTGATCTGGCCAAGCGGTACTACGAGCAGGATGATGAAAGTGTTCTACCACGGTCCATCGCCAATTTCCAGGCGTTCGAAAATGCGATGACTCTGGATATTTCCATGGGCGGCTCGACCAACACGATCCTGCATCTGCTGGCTGCGTCCTATGAAGGTGAAATCGGCTTCACCATGGATGACATTGACCGGCTGTCCCGTCAGGTTCCGGTGTTGTGCAAAGTCGCGCCGGCCATTGAGGACGTTCATATGGAAGACATTCACCGGGCAGGGGGCATCATGGCAATCCTGGGCGAGCTGGATCGTGGGAGCCATCTTCATTCCGACCTGCCGACTGTTCATGCTGCGTCCATGAAAGAAGCCCTGGCGCGCTGGGATATCCGTCAGACCAACTCTGAAAGCGTCCACAAATTCTACAAGGCTGCTCCCGGCGGGGTTCCGACACAGGTCGCGTTCAGTCAGGATCGTCGCTGGGATGAGCTGGATCTTGATCGCAAAACCGGCGTTATTCGTGAAGCTGACCATGCCTACAGCAAGGACGGTGGCCTGGCGGTTCTTTACGGCAACATCGCTTTGGATGGCTGTGTCGTAAAAACCGCAGGTGTTGACGAGAGCATCCTGAAATTCTCAGGCCCGGCCCGCATATTCGAAAGCCAGGACAGTGCCGTCTCCGCAATCCTGACCGGGAAGGTCAAGGAAGGCCAGGTTGTTCTGATCCGCTATGAAGGTCCGCGTGGTGGCCCGGGAATGCAGGAGATGCTCTACCCGACCAGCTACCTGAAATCCAAGGGCCTTGGCAAAGCCTGTGCGCTGGTCACGGACGGGCGGTTCTCCGGTGGCTCATCAGGGCTGTCCATCGGTCACATTTCGCCGGAAGCAGCTGAGGGCGGTGCCATCGGTCTGGTTGAAGAGGGCGACATGATCGTCATCGACATTCCGAACCGGGTGATGAAAGTCGATCTGTCGGACGAGGTTCTGGCAACACGGCGCGCGGCCATGGAAGCCAAGGGCGACGCTGCTTGGAAGCCGGTTGAAAAGCGCAAGCGGAAAATCACAACAGCTTTGCGCGCCTATGCCAAGCTGACGACGTCGGCGTCCAAGGGCGCTGTTCGCGTCGTCGACTGATCCAGATCATGTCATGGATGGAAAAGCGGGCCCAAAAAGGCCCGCTTTTTTCGTTTGAGGTGTCAGCTTCGGTTCAGGATCAGAAGTTCGACGCGCTTTAACTCGCGCAGGACCCGGTCGGCTTGCATTTGCGGCCAAAGGCTGAGTTTCAGATTCGTGGCCATGAGCACAAGAATGGTGGACGAGATTCCCCATTTGACGGCTAGAAGCGTTTCATTGGAAGTCAGGAACTCGTAGAGACACCAAAAGCCAGCCAGAAACATTACACTCTGTATGATCATGATAAGCCAGGTGACCCATCCGAGTTTGCCCCGGAATTGCTTCAGGCCGAGGGCAAAGTATCCAAGTTCTCTGGTATCTTCCAAAAGAAGTCGATCCTCACCTTTCATGGCGTCTTCAATCAGCTTGTCGAGCTTATCCATCTTGTTCTCCTTCAAGCAGTTTTCTTAAGGTTGACCGGGCCGTCATTAGCCGGGTCTTGACTGTTCCAACGGGCACGTCCATCGCTTTAGCAACATCTGCAACACCCATATCCTCCAGATAAAACAGCGCCACTGTTGCGTGTTGCGCAGGCGGAAGATGTCTCAAGGCAGAGTGAACCCTTTCTGCGTCTAGAGCCGTGTCCGTTGAGGGTTGAAAGACCTTTTGGCTCTCTGGCTCGAGGTCCTCTGCGAGTTTCCGGTCTTTTTGGCGTGTCTTGATAAAAGCTGCGACCCGGCGTGAAACAATGCAAAGAGCCCAGGGCAAAAAAGCAGATTCGTTGGCAAGCCTCGGCAAACCGTGAATGATCTGGATCCATGCCTCCTGAACAATGTCCTGTGCAGCCTCCCGATCCCCTGCCAGCCTTGCTGCATGTGCAAAAAGCCGGTCACCGCGCAATGTGACCAAACCGTCTATGGCCTTTAGATCGCCGGTTTTGGCATCAAGAACCAACAGCGCTTCGAGCGCCTTGAGTTTAAGTTGTCGGTTTTCTGTCATCCATATCCCTGACCAACGTCGGTTACAGATATAAAGTGCTTGCTAGCGGAGAAATGGTTCATTTTGAATTGGATATTTTTGTGTTTTTCGATTTATCCTGATGGGATAAACAATCGTCATCGAGCCGTTCAATTGCTTGTCAGATGACGCAGAACACCACATATCCAATGCTCTGGCACTCTTAATCAGGCTCTTGACCTCTAAATGGATTCATTGACACAATTCGTACTTGGTGCGGCGGTTTCGACAGCGTGCCTCGGTAGAAAGATAGGCCCGCGCAAGGCCGCTCTCCTGGGTGGTCTTTTGGGAACACTGCCGGATCTGGACGTTTTTATTCCCTTTGATGATCCGATAGATACCTTCGTTTATCATCGCGGCTGGACACACTCGATCTTTGTTCATGCGCTGGCTGCGCCGCTAATTGGCGAGGCGCTTGTGCGGCTCATCAAGGGCCTGCGTGACTGCCGTTGGCTGGTCTACATCACTGTGTATTTGTGTCTGGCGACTCACGCGATAATCGACGCGATGACGGTGTATGGAACGCGAATCTTCTGGCCTCTTTATGCCGATCCGGTGGGTGTTGGTTCTGTTTTCATCATCGATCCGTTTTATACACTGCCGCTTCTGGCCATTGTCATCTGGGCCTTGTTCAGGAAGGATTGGTCTGGACTATTGGGGCGTTGGACCGCTGCTGTCTTGACGATAACCACCGGATACATGGTGTTGTCCTATGGAATTCAACGTCAGGTCGAGGCTGAAACCCGACAGGTATTTGAAAAAGCAGGCATTGCTCCGCAACAGGTTTATGCGATAGCGGCACCCTTCAATATACTGCTCTGGAAAGTTATCGGCCTGGAAGACCAGAAGTATCACAATCTCTATGTTTCGTTGCTGGATGGGGTTGATCAGCCAACTATCTACAGCCACGAACGGCGCCCGGACCTGGTAGCCTGTCTTCAGGAATCGGCTGCATTTCAAAAGCTCGACTGGTTCAGCGACGGTTTCTACAAAGCCGAACAGATCAATGACAATGTGATCATCTCCGATCTCCGAATGGGGCTGACACCAGGCTATGCGTTTCGGTTCATCATTGGGGAGGTGGACGGAGATACTGTTCGGGAAATTCCTCCGTTACGGGACCCGCGGTCGCTCAGCGTCGATGCGGCAGATTTCACATGGCTTTGGACAAGACTGCTGGGCAAGCCATCAATCCGCCTGGCCGAACTCCGCATTGAAGGCGCTCCAGATGCACTGCTGACGGTGGCCGACAATTCTACCTGCAGTGTGCCGGTCAAAGCGGGCTAGCCACTTCGCAATTAGCTGTGTTTGTAGGCTCTACAAGGGTGCCGTGAAACGAATGTCAACGTTTTAGCCAAGCCAACGCCGCGCGATTATCTGCCAAAAGAAGCATCTGACGAAATGAATTCTGCGTTGGATGCTACCGAGCTAGAAATCACCGATGAAATAAATGAACCGACCCGACAGATTACTGCCTGTTAGTCTTAATTCTGGACGTCTTCCGGCAAATCTGGAAGCTGTAAAGCTGCGAGAAGTCCTGCAGGGTCATGAATTTCCGGGACCTGTGTGCAGTTTTTTTCCGGATCTTCGACGGGCATTTTTTCCTTCAGGTCCATGCAAATTGGAATAGCGGCTTGCCGTGTTCCTGCGGCAGCAAGCATCATCGCTTGCTGCAGACTTCCGGTCGTTGATTCGAGCGATGCAGCCAAATGCTTGGCAAAGAGTGCAATGGTGCGGTCCGAAGAATAGTTGGCTTTCTGACCTGCGCCAGCAGAGGTGACCAGTACCTCCGGGCGGTCATCAAGATTTGTAGAATGGCTTTCAAGCAAGTCCGGATCAATCGTATCGGAATTGCTGGTATCCAGTATCAAAATGACTTCGCCTGCCGGAATTGTGTGCAGCATTGCAGCGAAGGCAGGTGCTGAAATCCAGATACCGTTTTCGATTGCCGTGTCTGCAGTTTCCGGTTCATGATCCGCCCAAAGCTCCAGGACCTGTCGGGACTGGTTGCCATCACCAATCAGATCAATACTTTTTGACGGCAGATTGGCGTAGATGATCAAACGGTCATTCTGGTCAAGTTTGTTGGCCAGTTCGGTGATAGTTCGTTTCAGGCCGTCCGCCGACGCGCCTTCATTGAACATCAACCGAGTTTCCGACGGTTCTATACCAAGACGGTCAGAAAAGGCCCCGACAACTGTTTCGACACTGTATTTGCAGACTTCGCCTGATTGTGCGTTCCAGGGCGGGCAAACGCCGATACCAACGATGGTGTTTTGGCGTTGATCAGATTCCTGCGCAGACGCAGAAATCACAATCCCGCAGGCCAAGCCGAGAACACAGACTTTCGCCAGTCTGACACAAACCGAATATGTGCCAGATATCAGTTTTTCCGCGGCTCTGCGCATAGAGTCTCCCGCCAACCTGCCCGGTAAAATTCGGAGTATCTTAGAATAAGTGCATGAATGCAGCCTAAATAAGTCTTCAAATATCTAAAGAACAGTGTCGCGATTTGTTAAGCAACAGGATTCGTTAGTTCAAGGTTCTATGAGATGAGCTTGTTGGGTGGATTGTATTGGAAAACAATCGGAGGATTAGACGGAACGTCGCCCAATCCTCTGCTTGCAAATAGTTTGCTGTTACGAAGCCTATATCGCTTCAGCGATTTCCAGTTCCTGTTTTGCCTTCACCAACCGGCTGACCACATTTTCAATGATCTTGTGACCTGCATTTTGGTCAAGCGACATGATTGATTCCGGATGGAACTGAACGGCGGCAATCGGCGCATTCTGATGCTCAATAGCCATGACAATACCGTCTTCCGTTTCGGCAGTCACGCGGATCTCCGATGGCAGCGTATCTCGCTTGGCAAAAAGCGAATGATATCGTCCGACGGTCACCTGCGCGCCCATGCCATCAAATATCAATGAGTTGTCCGAGACAGTGATTGGGGAGGGCTTGCCGTGCATCGGCACGTCAAGCTGACCGAGATCTGCACCGAAGTATTCTGACAATGCCTGAAGCCCCAGACAGACGCCGAAGATTGGCAGCCCGCGCGCGTGAGCCCGGCCAATGGTAGCTGCGCAATCAAAGTCTTTCGGATTGCCTGGACCGGGAGACAGAACAACCAGATCCGGATTAACGTCATGGAAGACATGATCGGCAACGGGCGTCCGGTAAGTCACGACATCGGCGCCGGTTTGACGGAAATAGTTTGCCAGCGTGTGGACGAAGCTGTCTTCATGATCGACCAGCAGGATTTTCAGGCCTTCGCCGGGTTTGTGAACCTCAGAATTGTCATCTGGTTTCATTGCCAAACCGGCCTCACGAACGGCTGCGCGCATGGCTTCCGCTTTGAGCTCGGTTTCAGCCTCTTCATCTTCGGGAATACTGTCATAGAGCAGCGTGGCGCCTGCACGGATCTGGGCAACACCGTCCTTGATGCGAACGGTCCTGAGGGTCAGGCCAGTGTTCATGTCACCATTGAAAAGCACTGCGCCAATCGCGCCGCCATACCAGGCGCGCGAGGATCTCTCATGTTCCTCGATGAATTGCATGGCCCAGCGTTTTGGTGCGCCGGTAACAGTCACAGCCCAAGTGTGCGACAGGAACGCGTCAAGCGCATCCATATCTTCACGCAAAGTACCTTCGATATGGTCGACCGTGTGGATCAGGCGGGAATACATCTCGATCTGGCGACGCCCGATGACCTTGACCGAGCCTGGAACACATACACGGCTCTTGTCGTTGCGATCAACGTCAGAACACATGGTCAATTCTGCTTCATCCTTGGCCGAATTCAAGAGCTTGCGGATCTGAGCTTCATCTTCAATGGCGTTCTTGCCACGGCGGATGGTGCCGGAGATCGGACATGTCTCAACACGGCGGCCTCCGGTCACGCGGACATACATTTCCGGTGAAGCTCCGACGAGATATTCGTTATTGCCGAGATTGAAGAAGAATGAATACGGCGACGGATTGATCTGGGCAAGTCGCCGGGAAACAGCTGATGGCGGGTTGGGGCAGGCCTCATAAAATACCTGACCCGGAACGGTTTCAAATAAGTCTCCGCGCCGGAAATAATCCTTGGCCTCGTCAACCAGCTTCGCGTATTCACCGGGTTCATGGTCACCGCGACCCGGATCCCGGTTGGCGGGTGTGTATTGCTGCTTTTCGCCGCTGCGTTCCAGTCCCTTTGTGCTTTTGCCATCGACAACAAAATCATATTCGAGCACGAATGCACGCTTGCCGTGATGATCCACAATCAGGATTTCATCAGGCAGAAACAGAACCACATCGCGCTGATCGTCGGGGCGTTCAAGTTTCAGATCTATCGGCTCGAACTGAAAGGCGACGTCATAGCCAAAGGCACCGTAGAGTCCAAGCTGATCATCTGGGCAGGCGAACATTTCCTTCAGCGCTCGAACGATGGAGAAGGTCGATGGCTGGCGGGAGCGTTCTTCTTCCTGAAAATCACGTTCTGGCTTTTTGACCGTCAGATCAATGCGTTCAGCTGTCGCCTCGAAATTCTCGACGTCAGCATGGGCTTTCAGAACCTTGGCGATGGCGGGAAGGATGATCTTGCCGCGCTCATTCAGGGCACGGATTTCCACCGTTCGATCAGCAGCTTCCATGACCAGCGGTGGATTGACGAGCGCCATGTCCCAACGGGTATAACGACCTGGATATTCATAGGAGGACGCCAGCACAGCACCGCGCTCTGAATCCAACCGGTCGATCCAGTCTGATGTACCGCTTTCATAATCTGAAGGGCGTGACGTGCGCAGGATGGTGATCCCGCTTTCCGTTTCAAATGTCTGGTCAGCCAATGCCGGCATGGTCTGTGTATTCCCCGTCTTTTGCCACCATTTAGGTGTTTTGGCGGTCTTTTAAACACCAAGGCCGCCAGCGGTGTCCCGCGGCGGCCTTTGGTTCAAACTTCGATCTTGTCAGAGCATGAGGGTTCGCTGGCCGCCTATGTTGCGCCGCGCCACCACGATACTACTTTCAAAATCATGTTCATGGACATACGCATAGCGGATGACGTTCAGAGAGGCAACGGGTTTGTTAGACGTAGATCAGCTCTCCGGATTATCAGGCTGAGCAGAACTTTGCGGTTTTTTTCCATCCCCGGCACCTTCGTTAGCATCGCCATTGCCGTTCCCATTCGGGTCTGCGGCCTTGAAGAACTTCTGGCCGGATTCCTCGATTTTTGCAAAGGCATTTTCGGCCATGAAACCGGACAGGAATGCAATAAAAGCAACCATGTAAGGGCTCAATTCGACACCTTTTTCCTGACCTGCACCGCCTTGCGTCAACATCAGCATACCGGTGCCGGCAAACAGGAAAATGGCGATGGATGCAACTATTCCCTCCGCCACGTTGGCAAACAGGCGGCTGGAAATGGCTGTAGCGTCCTGGCGAACAAATCTGCGAGTGAACGCAGCCAAGGAGCCCAAACCGCCAGCTGCAATGGTCACGACAAGCGTCAGAATAATTGTCGGCATTTTGACAAAACGAAGCAGAACATCAGCTGGCAATTCAAGTGATGAGATGATCGACTTGTGCCGCGTGGTGACGATATCGTGATAGGTCGTATTTATGACTTCAAGCTTCTCAAGCTCCGCGTCTGCCGCCTCCATATCAAATTCCATGCGGGTCTGGTCATAGAGGACTTGTTGGTACTCCAATTCGAGTTTGGCGAAATTGGAGCTGTATTCTGCAAGCGCGTCATTTAACTCCGATACGATCCTGAGCGCCGTTTCCTTGTCTTCGTCAGGACTATACGAGCGCAAACGGAATGTGGTCAGATGGCTCCTGATTTTTGTAAAGAAAATGAATTCGCTGCTGTCGATATTCTCGGAATCTTGCAGTTCAGACTTGAAGAAATTTCGTAAATTACTGTCTGCCTGGATATTTATAGCGTCAATCAACTGACTGAACTTATCTCCAATGACGCCATTTACACGGTTGTTTTCAAAAACCAATTCGCGCTCTGCAAGCATCAGGGATATCGGAATTTTGTCGAGACGGGCCTGGGTGACTGCAATTTTTTCGTTCAATTGCGCAATGCGTCGATCAAGCTGCAGGTCCTGCTCATTGGTGTAAATGAGTTCGTCGATCAACTTGTCTTCAATGCCTGAACTGTCGATCGTTGTGCGCGTGATATAGGCGGAAAACCCGATGAACAGCAGCGCAAGAAACACGACATAAAGGATCGTGATCGACAGGCCGATATAGTACTGCGATATACCTGAATTGGGTGAATTTGCATCTGACATAAGTTATCCCCCTTCAAGAAAATGTCCTGAAAGTAGGCTTTCGTCAAATTTTCAATCAATGAGAGAGACTGAGATCAGCAGCCGCAGACGACGCAATACGAATCAATCACCTCTCGTGACGTTAGTTTGTCGACGTAAAACAACGATCCAAACATGATCATCCTACTTGTTGCTTCGAAGGATTGTTTCGTTTGGTGGCAACCTGGTGTCTCGCTGCGTTATGCCAGTTGCTTGGCCCTAATGCTTCAACACTTTTGCAATCTCATCTATGACTTCCGAGCTGAGTGCATTGCATTTGATCACTCCGAAATTGTCACATGCCTGTTGAGGTGTTCTGCAGCCTGGAAGCGGGATGGTGCGCGGAGACTGGGCCAGAACCCAACCGAGAGCACCTTGCGCGAGACTGCGCCCGTCTGAAGTCAGCAAATCGCGGAGCTTGTCGAGTTTTGCCAACAACTTGGCTGAGGGACGGCCATCTTTTTCGAAATACGCAAGCCACTCGGCTCCGCTGCCGCGAATGTCGTTCTTGCCAAATCCAGCGGATGTGCTCGTGTGTTTGCCCGTCAACAGACCCATTGCCAATGGTTGGCGGTTAAAGGCCCAAAGTCCATTTTTCTCTGCGGCCTTCAACATGTCAGGTCCCGGGGCGAAAAGATTGAGATCATGCTGGACGGCGACATATCCCGGCAAATCGACAAAAGCGACAGCTCCGATGACGTCGTCAGTACTCCAGCCAAAACCTCCAATTTTGCCGCTTTCATAGAGCTTCGCCAATTCCTCAAAAACACCTCGGCTCTTGTCGACAGGGTGATTGTTGAGATGGAATTGGACCAGATCAATGTGCTCAAGGCCCATCCGTTTCATCGACGCTTCCACAGCAGGGGCAACGGTTGCCGGATTATCGCTGATACCGGTGATGTTGCCGCTGTCCGGATCGCAAACCAGACCGAACTTGGTCGCAATCACAAACTCGCTTCGATCATAGGGCATGTCGTTCAGCGCCTTGGCGATGATCCGCTCGGAATGACCGGCGCCATACTGGTCTGCAGTGTCAATGATCCGCACCCCGAGATCAAAAGCTGTTCGAAGTGTTGCAAGAGATTCTGCGTCATCAACTCCCTGCCACCCGGTCGGCATGTCTCCCCAATACTGTTCGCCGCCCATAACCCAGGTTCCAATACCAATGCGGGGAACTGTCTTGCCATTCCAGAGTTTAACATCAAGTGGTGCAATCATGTTTTGTCTCCGGCGCTGAAATCGATCACATGATCACGAGATAGCGGTTTGGTCGCTGAGTGAAGGCGGGTTTCGTGGTTGGAGACATTTTAAACGAGTTGAACCAACGCTGCATTGATGTGGATGCTCCCCGATCCATTTTTGACGTGGTGGTATCTACTTTGACTATCCCTTCATGATTTTGAGGCAGATTGCGGCCATTGAACCGGGATCAGGGGCGGAACGTGGATCATTTTGACCTCATTGTAATAGGCAGTGGACCGGCTGGACGGCGCGCAGCCATTCAGGCAGCTAAGTTTGGCCGCGATGTTCTTGTTGTTGAACGGGGTCGCCGGGTTGGCGGTGTCTCTGTTCACACAGGCACAATCCCCTCGAAGACGTTGCGCGAAACAGTTCTGAACCTGACGGGGTGGCGCGAACGCGGCTTTTATGGGCGATCCTACCGGGTCAAGGATGACATATCAGCAGAAGACCTGCGCGCCCGCTTGCACATCACGCTCGATCATGAAGTTGAAGTGCTTGAACATCAATTCGCTCGCAACAAGGTCCATACAATCAGTGGCGATGCCCGTTTCTTTGATGCGCAGACCATCGAAGTTACCGGTGAAGCCGGCGAAGTCCAGAAGTTTTCAGCTGACAGGTTCGTGATCACAGTGGGAACCAAGCCGTTCCGTCCAGACTACGTTCCCTTTGATGGCGAGTATGTTCTCGACAGTGACGACATACTGGATCTTGGCGCCTTGCCGCGTTCCATTTGTGTCATCGGGGCAGGGGTCATTGGTGTCGAGTATGCTTCGATCTTTTCAGCACTTGATGTCAATGTAACCCTGATCGAACCGCGCGACACGATGCTGGATTTTCTGGATCAGGAACTCGTTTCGGACTTCTCTCATCAGCTGCGAGATCGCGGAATTGCGATGCGGTTTGGCGCGAAAGTCGAAAAAATCGTGAAAAACGGGCCGGGTGATTGCACTGTGACGCTGGAAGGTGGGCGCTGTGTCCGATCCAACGTGGTTTTGTTTGCGGCTGGCCGGATGGGCGCAACACCAAGTCTCAATCTGGATGCCTGCGGTCTTGAAACGGATCATCGGGGCAGACTGTCGGTTGATCCGATGACCTTCCAGACAAGCGTTCCGCATATTTTTGCTGCCGGTGACGTTATCGGTTTCCCGAGTCTTGCCTCAACATCCATGGAGCAGGGCCGGATTGCTGCCTGCCACGCGCTTGGCGAAAAAGCCTATGATCCGCCAGAGTATTTTCCGTATGGCATCTATGCCGTACCGGAAATATCGACTGTCGGCATGACCGAAGAAGAAATCAAGGAGCGCGGTATTCCCTATGAATGCGGCATTGCCCGTTTCAGGGAGACGTCCCGCGGGCACATCATGGGTCTCGATTCCGGCATGTTGAAAATGATTTTCTCGCTGAAGACACGGCGCTTGCTTGGGTGTCACATCGTCGGCGAAGGTGCCACCGAATTGATCCATATTGGTCAGGCGGTGCTTAACCTCAAAGGCACGCTGAAATACTTTGTCGAGAACACCTTCAATTACCCGACACTGGCCGAAGCCTACAAGATTGCGGCACTGGATGCCTGGAACCGGATGCCGCCAATGGAAGACGAATAGCACCGGCCGTATTCTCCGAATTTTCCGATAGGTTTTCCGGATTTTCCGACATGGCTTTGTGATTTACGTGGAGGTAGGTTCGCTTCTGTAGAGAGTACTCCACGAATCCACATCTAAGGTCCTGCAGATGGCACAGTCCCTGCTTTTGAAAAATGCTGACATGCTTGTCACAATGGATGGTGACCGACGCGAAATCGCAGGCGGCGCCCTCTATGCTGTAGATGGTGTCATCAAGCAGGTCGGACCAAGCAGCGAGCTACCTGAAACCGCAGACAAGGTGATTGATGCGAGCGGGCAAATAGTCTTGCCGGGGTTTGTGAACACCCATCATCATCTCAATCAGACGCTGACTCGGAATTTGCCAGCTGCCCAGAACAACAACCTGTTTCCGTGGCTAAAGGCCCATTACCGAATTTGGGCGCGGACCAATCCGGAAGCCTCCAGAGCCAGTACGCTCATTGGCCTCGCGGAGTTGGCACTGTCCGGCTGCACGACAGTGTTTGACCACACCTATCTGTTTCAGAGCGGCAACAAGGTCGACTACCAGATCGAAGCCGCCAAGGATCTCGGTGTTCGTTTTCACGCGAGCCGTGGCTCGATGTCCCTCGGCGAAAGCAAGGGTGGTTTGCCGCCGGACGAATGTGTCGAGGACGAGAGCGAAATTCTCAAAGACAGCATTCGCGTTATCGACCGGTTTCATGATGCCTCCCATGGTGCCATGACACGGGTGGTGGTTGCGCCCTGTTCACCGTTCTCGGTGTCGGAAATTCTGCTACGTGAAAGCGCAGCGCTTGCCCGTGACAAGGGTGTGATGTTGCACACTCATCTCTGCGAAACGCTGGATGAAGAGCGTTATACGCTCGAGAAATTCGGCAAACGACCCGTTGAATGGATGGAAGGACTGGATTGGACGGGGCCTGATGTCTGGTACGCTCATGCCATCCATGTGGACGACAATGAAATCCGCCTGTTTGCAAAAACCGGCTGCGGCGCGGCGCATTGTCCTTGTTCCAACATGCGGTTGGCATCCGGCATTGCACCGGTCAAAAAATACATGGCAGCGGGTGTTAAAGTCGGCCTTGGGGTTGATGGTTCGGCCAGCAATGACAGCTCCAACATGTTGATGGAAGCGCGTCAGGCCATGCTGTTGGCTCGCCTGCAGTTGGGATTGATGCCAACTGATGGTCCGCACGAACATGCTTCACTGCCTCTGGCGCATCCGCTGCGAGCAGGTGAGTGGATGACTGCCCGCGAAGCGCTGGAGTTGGCAACACTCGGTGGTGCATCTGTCTTGGGTCGAGATGACATAGGTTCTTTAGAATCAGGTAAGTGTGCAGACTTCTTTACACTTGACTTGAATACAATCGGATTCGCGGGTGCAATGCATGATCCTGTCGCTGCAGTTGTATTCTGTGCTCCGCAAACTGCGAAAACCACCGTCATTCAGGGCCGTGTCATTGTCGAAGACGGTCAGATCACGACCATGGACATGGGGCCAGTCATTGAGAGTCACAATCGATTGAGCCTTGAATTGGCTTCGAGTGTTTAGGTCGAGCAATCAGCACAGCCAGCAGTTTTCCGGCATGGTCGCTGCAGACACGTCGCCACCGTCTGCAATCCAGCTCGTAATGCCGTGCTGGACATTTGCCACATTGGTGAGGCCTGCTTTGCTCGCAAGATAGTCTGACAAGGCTTTGCTGCGAGCACCTGTCCGGCACAGGATAACAACTTCATCATTCGGACTGGAAATCAACGATTGGATTTCCTTGCCAAAATTCGGGTTTGGCTTGCCGGATTTATCAAAAAACGTAATCAGGTGAGTTCCGGGAATGGTACCGGTCTGTTTCCACTCGTCGGGGCGGCGGATGTCAATAACGGTTGATCCTGCGGCCAGTTTGGCTTTCAGTTCGTCATTGCCGATATCAGAGTATTTCTTGCCTTTCACGTCCAGTAACTCGATTTCGAATTTCAAAGTTGCGTTGGGCGGGATAACTCCGCCGGCACCAGCTGGACCATATCCGAGGTGCGGCGGAATGATCAGCTCGCGCTTACCGCCAACCTGCATGCCTTCAACGCCCTGTTCCCAACCCTGAATGACACGGCGCTCACCAAGCGTGAAAGAAAATGGTGTGCCGCGATCAACGCTTGAATCGAACTTTGTGCCGTCCATTAGCCAGCCGGTGTAATGCACAAAAACCGTCTCGCCGACATTGGCTTCTTCACCGGAGCCTTTTTCAATGTCTGTGATCTGTAATTCTGCCTGAGCAGCAGCGGGTGAGACGGTCATCAAAACGGCGGCGATTTTTAACAGTGATTTGAACATGTCGGTTCTTTCAAGGACAACAGGGGATTTGCAAGTTTTTATTTATGTGATGCAGAGACGCGGCCAAGGCAAGTCAATGGTGTTTGATCTCACATGTCTACGACGTTACAGCGCTTTTTTCTCATTGACTGAGCGGATCAGTTTTTCCAGCAATCCCGCGAGTTGTTGCTGTTCATCGCCGGACAGACCATCGACAGCCTGATGTTGGGTTTCGACATAATCAGGGATCATGTTCTTTATGAGATCGAGGCCTTTCTCGGTAACGCAGACCGTCAAGGCGCGTCTGTCTTCGGGATGTGCACGGCGTTCAACCAGACCAGCCTTTTCCAGCTTGTCGACACGGGCCGTCATGCCTCCCGAGCTCATCATGGTGGTCCGGTAGAGTTCAGTCGGCGTCAGTTTGTAGGGCGGGCCTGATCGCACAAGTGTTGCCAGGACATCGAATTCTCCGGTTTTCAGACCGATATTGGCGTAGGCGGGAACAAGATAGTCGTTGCTCATGACTTGAGCTGCTTCGTTCAACCGGCCCAAAAGCACCATTGGTGTGAGCTGGTCGGCAACTTCCGGAACTTCCTTCTGCCATTGCCGCTGTGCTCGCGTCGCGCGGTCGATCAACAGATCCTCAGGATCCCCAAAGAGATGATGTGTCGGTTTTGTCATCAGCACGCAATCCGGTGGCTGGGCATCTGGAAAACAGAATGATTTGGCGACTTAAAAGCCCGTTTCAGTGTTTTCCATTCCGTTTCAAAGTCTTGTCGAGATTGAAAACTGCCGATTTTTGTCCGATTGTCAAATAATATCAAGAAACTTAATATTAAGTATCTTGATATAAAGATAAATTGTATTATCTGTAACTCCTGATTAATTCGCCAGCACCTTATGCGCGACTTGAATGGGAAATGCAGATGACCGATGCAGTGAGACCGATACTTTTGAAACCCGAACAAACGAAAAGCTACCCCGGCAAATCAAGTCAATTGCTCGATCAACCAGTGATCCTTTTGTTTGTCGTCGGCAGTTTTCTGGCCGTCTCGATGATTTTTGCAAAGGCTGCACCGCAGTTTGGCTGGCATCCGCTCGCCCTGTTGCAATGGTCTATCATTGGCGGTGCTATTTTGTTGTTTCTCGCAACGCGGCTCGCTGACCTGTGGAAGAACAGTTCTGACACAGAGACCAGTTTGAAACTGACCAAGCCGCTTCTGACCTACATGGCGATGAGCGGGCTGTTGTTCATAACCCCCAACATGATTGCAGTTGTTGCCGCGCCAAAAGTCGGCGCGGGGTTTGTCTCACTGAGTTTCGCGTTTCCGCTGGTTCTGACCTATGCATTTGCCGTTCTGATCGGTCTTGAACGTTTGCAGATATTGCGGGCAATCGGTGTGTTGTTTGGCCTGGCAGGTGCGGTGTCGCTGGCGTTATCGGGAACAAAACTGTCCGCAGACGCTTCTCTTTGGTCCATGTTTGCCTTGGCAATTCCGGTGTTTCTGGCGGTAGGCAATATCTACCGGACCTTGCATTGGCCGACAGGTGCTAAGCCGGTTGATCTGGCACTTGGAATGATGGCAGCTGGATTTCTGGTCTTGACAGCGTTCACATCGATTGCGGGAATACCGGTCAAGCCAGAAAGTTGGACCACCGGCGCCCTTGGTCTACTCGTTGCCCAGATAATGATCTTTGCCCTGCAATACGGTCTCTATTTCCGACTGCAGCAGACAGCGGGACCGGTTTATCTCAGCCAGATCGGCTCGGTTGCTGCCGTGATCGGTCTGGGGCTCGGGTTTCTGATCTTTGGTGAAGTGCCAAACATCGCCAAGCTTGCAGCAGTGGTTGCCGTCGGTTTGGGGATTGTCTTTGTCACCCTGGGGCGGAGCAGGGATTAGACCCTGCTTCGTGGGGCCGGTCAGTCCCAGAGCCAGGCCGCACCGCGCACGCCGGAACTGTCGCCATGGATTGCCTTGCGGATAGGTGTGTCGAACGTATCGGAAAAGACATAGGGCAACATGGCGCCCGGCAGATCCTCATAAAGTTCATCAATATTCGACATACCGCCGCCGAGCACAAACACGTCCGGGTCCAGCAGATTTGCCGACATGGCAAGGGCCCGGGCGAGGCGACTGACATAGTGATTGTAGTTTTCAGTGGCAACCGGATCGCCGCCTCGTTTTAGAGCCATGATTTCATGACCTTTGAGCGCAATTCCGGTCTTTTCCTTGTATTCCCATTGGAAGCCGGTTCCCGAGCACCACATGTCGATGACGGCATTGTGGCCTATCCAGCTTGGCGGACCGGGGAATTCCTCTTCTTTCATCCAGGGAAGACCGATACCGCCCCATTCTCCGCCAATACCGTTGGCGCCAAGATGGGCCTTGCGGTCTATTGCAATACCGGACCCGGACCCGGTGCCAATGATGATGGCGTGGACAATATGGGCACCGGCACCTGCGCCGTCGGTCGCCTCGGATACAGCCAGACAATTGGCATCATTTTGAATGCGTACCTCGCGTCCAAGGACAGTTTCCAGATCCTTGTCGAGCGGCTTGCCATTCATCCATGTGGAATTGGCGTTTTTGACCAGACCTGTCTTCGGCGACAGTGAGCCGGGAATGCCGAGGCCCAACGGGCCGGTCTGGCCAGTCGCCTGTTCGGCAGCCTCGACTAGACTTTTCACGGCCAGAATGCAGCCGTCATAATCATTCTTGGGTGTGTCAACGCGCTTGCGGAACAGTTCTGCGCCGTCGTTTGACAGCGCAATGATTTCTATCTTGGTACCGCCCCAATCAATTCCAAGCCGCATTGTTATCCCACCCGTTTTGGCAATTCGAAAGCGGCTTGTTGTCCGTCCTTCAAGTCATCTGACTGTTTGCCGTAGCTTTTGAATTTTTCGAGAATATCTGTCATCTCGGCATCGTCCAGGAGAACCGGTTCACCAAGCGCGAGCGACGACAGATATTGATCCGCTAGGTCTTCAACCCCTTCAGCAACAGACAACGCTTTCTTGAGATCAGGTCCGCCAGCTATCTGGCCGTGATTGGCAAGCAGACAGGCATTTCGATCACCCAACGCCGCGACCATCGCTTCTGAGAGCGCGCGCGTACCAAAGCTGGCATAGTCGGCACAATCGATCCGGTCACCGCCAGCAAGCGCCACCATATAATGGAATGCCGGAATCCCTTTGCGATGGCAGGCGAGCGCTGTTGCGCGCGGGCTGTGACAATGGACAACTGCGCCGCAATCCGGTTTGCCCAGATAGAAATCCAAATGCATGCGCCACTCTGAAGACGGCAGGATGTCACCGCGATAGCAGCCATCCAGATCCAGCGCGACAATCTTGTCTTCGTTCAAATCCTCGTAGGGTGTTCCCGAGGGCGTGATCAGAAAACCATCCCGGGTCCGCGCGCTGACATTGCCGGAGGTGCCTTTGGTAAGGCCAAGTTTTGGTAAGGCTCGAGCTGTCTCAATAACGCCGCGACGGAGGCTGGCGGTGTCGTCCGGTAAAGGCGAGTGGCTTGAAGAGGTCATGATATATCCCAGAAAGCGTGCCCGCCATCTATACGGACTGATCGTCAGGCTTCAAGGGCTATACACGGATTTGCGGGTTGCTGAACGTGTTTTGGAACAGGAAAAGCCGCGCAAATTGCTCCGCGCGGCATTTGTGCTTGAGTCTGGAGGGGGTTACGGCCCTTTACGGTCGGGTAGGGGAATGAACTCCTCCGCATCGCCGGGCACAGTATCAAAACGGCCCTGACGCCAGTCTTCCTTGGCCTGTTCGATCCGCTCTTTGGATGAGGACACAAAGTTCCACCAAATGTACCGTTTGCCGTCCATTGGCTCACCGCCAAGGACAACGAACCGCGCTGGCTGCGGCGTAGTGTTCTCGATCACCAGATGGTCACCCGCTTTGAACACCAACAATTGCGCCGGATCAAAAGACTGACCGGCAATCGTGATCTGGCCGCCTACCGTATAGATCCCGCGCTCTTCGTACCCGGCATCCAGTGGAATTTTTGCACCCGGTTCCAAGGTGATATCCGCATAGAACATGTCGGTTGCTGTCTGGACCGGAGCTTTATGACCATAAAGGTCACCGGCAATCAGTTTCACAGTCGCGCCCTTGTCCGCAAATTCCGGTTGGTCCCGGGTACCAAAATGCTGAAACGTCGGATCGCTTTCCTCAAGATGTTTTGGCAGGGCAACCCAGCTTTGCAGGCCGAACAGCTTCCTGGCCTGTCGTTTTCTCTCGGGGAGTTCGCGCTCGGAATGCACGATACCCTTGCCAGCGCTCATCCAGTTGAGTGCGCCCGGTGCAATTTCGATCTCGGTTCCCAGGCTGTCGCGGTGGTACATTTGCCCCTCAAACAGATAGGTCACCGTTGCCAAACCAATGTGTGGGTGAGGACGCACATCAATGCCACCACCTACCAGTAGTTCGGCCGGTCCCATCTGATCGAAAAAGACAAACGGCCCAACCATACGGCGTTTTGCCGACGGCAAGGCGCGGCGCACGGAAAAACCGCCTAGGTCCGAGGTTCGTGGAACGATGATTGTCTCAATCGGGTCGCAGCTTGATGCGTCCCCGGCGACAGGATCTGGAGAATTTATCCAGCTCATTGGTCTCTTCCTGAATGTGTGTTTCTTGTCTGAAGCCTAGATAAGGAGCTGCAAGCGGTGTTGTCCATTGAACAGTCTGTTTCGGGAATAGTAGACAGTTTCAACACAGTAAAACGCGAACGGGGTTGTTCCAATAAAGGCATTCGGCGTACCTACACTCAAATTAGCTCCGCCACACCGTGTTGATCTGTGCTCCTGCTAACCGAAGTGACCGATGATAAAACTTGATCCCTTCTATCCGATTGTTGACGGCGCTGACTGGGTTGCCCGCTTGGTACCGCTCGGCGTCCACCTCATCCAGCTTCGCATCAAGGATAAAAACGATGCAGAGCTTAGAACTGAGATAGCGGCCTCAAAGGTGATTTGCGACAGGAATCAATGCCAGTTGATCATCAACGATCATTGGCAACTGGCCATCGAGGAAAAGTGCGATTTTGTTCATCTGGGTCAGGAGGATCTGGTGGATGCTGATGTTGCGGCTATTCGCAAGGCAGGCCTGAAACTTGGTGTATCGACCCATGATGTCGATGAACTGGAGACGGGGCTCTCCGTTGATCCGGAGTATATTGCGCTCGGACCCGTGTTTCCGACCAGCTCCAAGGATGTGAAATTCGCACCTCAAGGCTTGGAGAATGTAAGGGACTGGAAAAAGAAGGTCGGTATTGTTCCGCTTGTCGCCATTGGCGGTATCTCTTTGGAACGAAGCGCTGGTGTTTTTGAAAACGGCGCCGACAGCATTGCGGTAATCAGTGATGTGACCAAAGCAGCAAATCCGGAAGGGCGTGCAAAAGACTGGATTACAGCAACCGAGAAGTGGCGACAGGATTAACCACGTTCTTCACATTCCAACATCACCCTGAATAAAGCACGCGATGTTTGTTGCGGTTTGTTGGAGCTATTACCCGAAAATCGATCTGTCTTTCGCGACCTGATCGCGGAGAAATTCCTGCACTGCCTGGACATGACGCAAGGGGCGGGAGCTTTCGTGCGTAACCATCCAGTAAGCGCGGTTGAGTTTCATCTCCGGCAGAACCGGCACAAGCGTTTCATCGGTGCGGGCGATGAAATCATGCAGGATACCGATCCCGGCTCCACCACGCACAGCTTCTGTCTGTCCAAGAGCCGAGGCAATTTCAAAACGAGCCGACCAGTCTTTGAAGAATTCAGCGCCGTAGTTCAGAGACGGCGAATAGAGTAAATCTTCGACATAGCCGATCAGGTCGTGCTCGATTAGGTCGTTTGGTGCTTTTGGCGTAGTTCTGCTGGCGAGATAGTCCTTTGAAGCATAAAGACCCAGGGCGTAGTCGACGAGTTTACCGGCAACCAGACGCCCCGTTTCCGGTCGGTCGATTGTGACGGCAATATCTGCTTCGCGCCGGGATAGCGAGAACGAGCGTGGTACTGGCACAAGCTGCACGGTCAGGCCAGGATGGGTATCCGTCAGACGCCCGAGACGGGGAGCCAGATAGGCAACGCCGAATCCGTCCGGGGCTCCGATACGCACGGTTCCCGAAATCTCAGGCGTGTCCCCGGCAAGATCTGCTTCGGCGGACAGGGCCTCGGCTTCCATGTTTTCAGCGCGTTCGAAAAAACGGCTGCCAACCTCGGTCAGTACGCAGCCAGAGGTCGAGCGATCGAACAGGCGGGTCCCCAGACTGTCCTCAAGAGCTGTCAGTCTGCGGGCGACAGTTGCATGGTTCAGGCCCAGCCTTCGCGCGGCTGCCAATATTTGGCCGGTTCGGGCAATCGCAAGAAAGACGCGGATATCATCCCAGTTCATGTTTTGCGGCCATCCATTTGTCACGCTGTCCTGAAATGCAATGACGGGTTATCGTTGAAGGTACTGATACTCTAACTATAAAAAATGCACAACGGATCCGGATATTCGGCGGTTGTTTGTAGCATAAATAAAAGCGACAAAGATTTCAGGTTCATTGGGCGGAGCATATTCTGGCCGCCTTTATATTCGGACGTCATGGGAGAAACGCGTGATGGAAAAGATTGGTCACTTTATTGGCGGCAAGCGTGTTGAAGGCACGTCTGGTCGTTTTGCGGATGTTTTCAACCCGGCAACGGGCGAAGTTCAGGCACAGGTAGCGCTTGCGACAACATCAGAATTGGATGCTGCTGTTGCAAATGCAGCTGCCGCTCAGCCGGCCTGGGCCGCGCAGAACCCGCAAAAGCGTGCCCGCGTCATGATGAAGTTCGTGGACCTGATCAACCGCGACATGGACAAGTTGGCAGAAAAACTGTCTTCCGAACATGGCAAGACTTTCGTCGACGCCAAGGGCGACGTGCAACGCGGTCTGGAAGTGATCGAATTTTGCGTCGGTGCACCGCATCTCCTGAAGGGCGAATTCACTGACAGCGCCGGTCCGGGCATTGACATGTATTCCATGCGTCAGCCGCTCGGCGTCGTAGCCGGGATCACACCATTCAACTTCCCGGCCATGATCCCGCTCTGGAAAATGGGTCCTGCGCTTGCTGCCGGTAACGCCATGATCATGAAGCCTTCCGAGCGCGATCCGTCCGTTCCGCTCATGCTGGCTGAGCTTCTGACAGAAGCTGGATTGCCAGATGGCGTCTTGAATGTCGTCAACGGCGACAAGGAATCCGTGGATGCTATCCTCGACAGCCCGACCATCCAGGCCGTTGGTTTTGTCGGTTCCACGCCGATTGCTCACTACATTTATCATCGTGCTGCTGAGACCGGTAAGCGCGCCCAGTGCTTCGGCGGTGCCAAGAACCACATGATCATCATGCCGGACGCCGATCTGGATCAGGCAGCCGATGCTCTTGTTGGTGCCGGTTTCGGCGCGGCAGGCGAACGCTGCATGGCGATTTCCGTGGCCGTTCCGGTTGGTGAGGAAACCGCCGATCGTCTGATTGAGAAGCTTGCTCCGCGTGTCGAAGCGCTGAAGGTGGGGCCTTGGACTGGCGGCGCCGACGTTGACTTTGGTCCGGTCGTGACCAAAGCTGCTCAGGAGAACATCCTGCGCTTGATCAACTCTGGTGTTGAACAGGGCGCAAAGCTGGTCGTCGACAACCGTAACTTCAAGCTGCAAGGCTATGAGGACGGTTTCTTCGTCGGACCGCACCTTTTTGACAACGTCACCAAGGATATGGACATCTACAAGACCGAGATCTTCGGTCCTGTCCTATCGACTGTGCGTGCCAAAACCTATGAGGAAGCCATCGGACTGGCTATGGATCATGAATATGGCAACGGTACAGCCATCTTTACCCGTGATGGCGATACTGCGCGTGACTTCGCCAACCGCATCAACATCGGCATGGTTGGCATCAACGTGCCGATCCCTGTGCCGCTTGCGTATCACACTTTCGGCGGCTGGAAGAAATCCGGCTTTGGCGATCTGAACCAGCATGGTCCGGATGCTTTCAAGTTTTACACCCGGACAAAAACGGTCACTTCCCGTTGGCCGTCGGGTATCAGGGAAGGGGCAGAGTTCTCCATTCCGACGATGAAGTAAGATCCACGCTATAAAAAATGAAAAAGGGCGGGCCATTGGGTCCGCCCTTTTTGTCTGGGCAATCAGGCAGCGATGGCTTGTGCTTCAACATACCCGTCTGCCTGATAGTGGGACAGGGTCACCAGGCCGTCGATCTCATCCATGACCGCTGCGAATGCAGGGTCTTTCATGACCTTCTTGGCGGCTATTTTGGCAGTGTCCAGATCACGCCACAGAATAAGATCTGCGAAGAGGCCGGTTTCTTCGCAAGCCTCGTAAGCGGTCCAGGATATGAAACCGTCATAGCGCTTGACGGTGTCTTGAGCCGCTCGGCGAGCAATTCTGGCGTTGTTGGCGTTTTTCACTTTGAAAATGACGAGTTCGAGACAGGGGGCTGACATTTTGGTCTCCATGTTTTGAAGCCGGGGAAGTGTGTGAAACTGTTATCGCACAACCCTCCTGACAGCCTCCTGTCAGTATGAAGTTGAGTAATGGAAAAAGTCGGTTGATTACATCCAATTGAGCGTATGAAAAACGGCATTTTGGCCCCACTCACATGAAAGAGACAAATTACCTCTTGAATTCCGGTCAAGAGCGCGGCATCACGCTTTTGATGATGCAGGGAGAGCAGACAGGGGCGCAGCCGGTGGACGGAATTGCCGGTTCCGAAACTGCACAATATGCGCGAATAGGGGATGCAAAGCCCGGCGAGGGAAAAATTCTTCGCGGAGCGGGTATTCTGTTGTCGGCGGCAGATATGTTCTGGATCCCGCAAGCGGCCCTGATTGCTTATGTGCTTTCCGAAATGCTGAAGCGGTTTCTGGACGATGCCAAGGGCTCTGTAGCTGGTTTCGCGGCAACAGATGCTCTGTGGTGCATTTTGGGAATTTGTCTGATCGCCTTTGTGCGGGCAGGTCTGCAGATTTTCGCCCTGAACAGGGCGCGCAGCACAGCTCGCCAAATTCAACGCAGCGCGCGTGCGGATTTGCTTGAGGCGGCGACCGCGTGTTCACCAGCGGCGCCTTTTCCCTCATCCGGCGCATTTGCGGCTCATCTGACCGATCAAGTCGATCATCTGGGACCGTATTACCGAAATTTTCTTCCGCAGGTCATGCGTCTGAAATTGGTGCCTGTGGCGATTGTTCTGGTAACAGCCACGGTCAGTTGGTTAGCTGCTTTAATCCTGTTGATCTGTGGTCCGTTGATCCCGGTTTTTATGGCGTTGATTGGAATGCGGGCAAAAGCCGCCAGCGCCCATCAGCAGGATGAATTGACCCGTCTGAGCGGAACCTTGCTGGATCGCATTCGTGGTCTGGAAACCTTGACGGTTTTTGGTGCAATCGGACGCACAGAGGACGATATCCGGCAAGCTGGTGATGATTTCAGGGCAGGCACAATGGGTGTTCTGAAAATAGCGTTTTTGTCGTCTACGGTACTGGAATTGTTAGCCGCGCTCGGAATTGCCTTTGTCGCGGTTTATGTCGGATTTTCACTTCTTGGAGATATCAGAGCAGGGACCTGGGCTGGACCTCTCAGCTATTGGCAGGGGCTGTTCGTTCTTTTGCTGGCGCCAGAGTTCTTTGCCCCTTTGCGCGGTTATGCCGCTGCCTATCACGACAGAGCAGCTGGTCTTGCCGCTAAAGAGAAACTTGCGAATATCGCACAGCAGATATCCGGATCTTCTGTTGGGTCTCTGCAGGTTTCAAGTTCATCCGGATCTGAACGTAAGCTTCCGGAAAATGCCCCGGAAATAGGGTTTTACAAAGTTTCCTTGTCATTGGGCGAAACCCCCGTCTTGGAAAGTCTGAGCTTTGAAGTTGCTTCAGGTGAAATCCTGTTGCTGCACGGACCAAGCGGCAGTGGCAAAACAACGATCCTGGACACGTTGCTCGGGTTCCATACACCGCAATCCGGCAGGATTGAACTCGACGGTCAAAGATTGGTTCCGGGCCTGGCGGAACAACTGCGCGGGAACGTCATTTGGCTCAACCAGGCACCACGTTTGTTTCACGGGTCTCTTAAATCCAATCTTCTGAAAGGCGTGTCTCCGGGCGAACGAGTACTCGAGGAGGATTTTTGGAAAGCTCTTCGACTTGCGGGCGCAGCGGACCTGGTCAGGCGTTTGCCACAAGGACTTGCAACACAGCTTGGGGAAGACGGATTTGGCTTGTCTGTCGGAGAAATGCGGCGGATTGCACTGGCACGTGCGGCGTTGCGTAAAGATGCTGTGCTGCTGCTGGCGGATGAACCGACGGCAGGACTTGATCAGGAAACCGCTTCTGATGTGATTGCCGGGCTTACAGCCTTGTGTTCCGGGCGAACGTCTCTTATCGCGACTCATGACCCGGCCGTGTTGTCCATGCCGGGCCGAGCGTTCGACATGACAAAGGTTCAGGTTGTGCGATCTCGCGAGGTGGCAGAATGAGCTCGATCTGGAAAGTGGTCGCTCGTCAGTATCGGCACAACCGGATTGCTTTTGTCCTGGGAATCGCCATCGCGCTCGTACCGGCCATCTCTGGTGTCTTGCTGCTGGGCGTTTCCGGTTGGTTTATCACAGCGGCCGGTATTGCCGGGGTAACGGGCACATTCCTGAATTTCTTTGCACCGAGCGCCATCATTCGGGCGCTTGCGATCTTGCGCACAGCAGGGCGATACGGCGAACGCATGCTGACCCATGATGCCACGTTTCGGTTTCTGACGGATCTCAGAAACAGCTTGTTTTCAGCCACAGCGGCAAAAGGCGCGACTGGTCAGCGCAGCGGTGTCATGCTCAATCGTCTGACGCTTGATATTGCGGCGCTCGACAAGGTCTATCTACGCCTTGTTGTCCCATTGGTCCTGTTCCTGTCTATCGCGCTGATATTACTGCTTGTGTGGCTGAAAATGCCGGTCGCGATATTTGCCTGCGGAACGGTTTTTCTTATGATCTGGTTCGGTCTTGCCGTTTACGCGGTCAGGTCTTCCGATCCAAAAACAGCGCGGCGAGCGGACAGTGCGTTGGATGCCATGCGGCTGCGCGCAACGGATCTGGCTGCAGGACGACGCGATCTGTTTGTCTATGGGGGCCTTGAACCTGTTGCAGCGTCGATCCTGGTTGCAGATAACCGGTTGGAGGCAGCTGAGGAGATCGAAGACAAACAGGCCATTCGGCTGACTGTGTATTCGACACTCATCGGGCAGTTGTTTCTTGCGGCCATGTTGCTGGCTGCCGTCATAACAGTTGATGGCGCTGTACTTACACCAGCTATAGGTGTTGGACTGGTGCTGGTGGTCATGGCGCTGCCAGAGATTTTCAGCCAGATACTTCCGGGACTTGTTGGCCTTCGGCGTGTTGCATTGGCATCTGGACGTCTTAATGGCTCTTTGGAGCGCGCGCACCTTGGCGATGATATGAACTCTGGAAAGGGCACTCGCCCTAAAGCGAGTCATGATTCTATACCGGTTTTAAGTTTCGAGAATGTCTCTTTCCGGTATCCGGGGGCGGAACAGGATGTTTTGGAGCGGTTGTCCTTCGATATCAGCCAAGGTGAAGTAGTTGCTATTGCCGGGCGAAGCGGTTCTGGAAAAAGTACAGTTGCGTCATTGACTGCCAGATTGATGAAACCCGACAGCGGCGGTATTTTCCTGAAAAGTGCGGATATCCGTATTGTCCCGGAAAACATCTTGCGCCAAAAAATCACGGTCTTGAGTCAACGGCCGTATTTGTTCAACGACACTGTGGCGGCAAATCTCAGGATTGCCAAACCTGATGCGACAGACACCGAACTCTGGGTTGCGCTTGCACAAGCGGCCCTTGCTACCAGGATTTCCAATGGCGAGAAGGGCCTTGAAACTGTTCTCGGGGAGGGCGGCCTTGGACTATCCGGCGGTGAGCAGCGGCGCCTGGCGCTCGCCCGAGCATTTCTGACCAGCCCGGATCTCTTCGTGCTCGATGAAATGACAGAAGGACTTGATGAAGACACCGCATCTGATGTGTTGGAGCGGTTTTTGTCTTTCAAGGGACCTGCGGCGGCTTTGATGATTGCGCACAAGCGGTTGGAACTTGAGTCGGCGGACAGGATTTTGCGTTTACGGCACCTGAAAACTGACTCTGTAGCTAAATAAACAACCAATTGTTTCCAAAACAGAAGTTATTGTCCCGCAGTTTTCCGCGATCCGGATCATCTTGCTCTGAGTGTCGCATTGACCTTGCCGCACTGCTGAGACACGATCCAATCATTATTCTCAAGTCCCTCACGGCTTGAAAGGGGAATTCAATGGAACTGAGTGTTGTTGACCTGTCACGGCTGCAATTTGCCATGACAGCGCTCTACCACTTCCTGTTTGTACCTTTGACCATTGGTCTGTCTGTCCTGCTCGCAACCATGGAAACGGTCTATGTAATGACCGGTCGCGAGATCTGGAAACGGATGGTCAAGTTCTGGGGCACGCTGTTCGGGATCAATTTTGTCCTTGGTGTCGCGACGGGCCTCACCATGGAATTTCAGTTCGGTATGAACTGGGCCTATTTCAGCCAGTATGTCGGTGACGTTTTCGGCGCTCCACTCGCAATTGAAGGCCTGATGGCCTTCTTCATGGAAGCGACTTTTGTCGGTCTGTTCTTCTTTGGCTGGGACCGTCTGTCCAGACGCCAACATCTGGCCGCGACATGGGCCGTGGCGATCGGAACCAACTTCTCGGCACTCTGGATCCTGATTGCAAATGGCTGGATGCAACATCCTGTCGGCGCGATCTTCAATCCGGATACCATGCGCATGGAAGTGACCAGCTTCTTTGATGTGCTGTTCAATCCGGTGGCACAGGCCAAGTTTGTTCACACGGTTTCTGCCGGATATGTCACGGCATCCATATTCATGATTGGCATTTCCTGCTGGTACATGTTGAAGGGCCGTCATCTGCAGATAGCCAAACGGTCACTGGCCATCGCGTCAGCCTTTGGCTTCGCTTCCGCCTTGTCTGTCGTCGTGCTTGGTGACGAAAGTGGCTATGAAGCCAATTTGAACCAGAAGATGAAACTCGCAACCATCGAGGCGATGTGGGAGACAGAACCTGCTCCTGCAGATTTTCATGTCATTGCCTGGCCCGATATGGCCAAGCGAGAGAATCTCTTTGCGATCAAGGTTCCGTATGTCATGGGGCTGATTGCAACCAGGTCTCTGGATACTGTCATTCCGGGTATCAAGGAACTGGTGGAAAAATCCAAGGATCGAATTCGCCAGGGAGCGATTGCCTGGGATGCCTTGAAGAAAATCCGGGCCAATCCGGACACGGTTGGCGAAGACGTGCGCGAGACGTTTCGGCAAAATGCCAACTCGCTCGGATATGCCTATCTGTTGATGCCGTATACCGACAATCTGATGGAGGCAACGACTGCGCAGGTTGATGATGCTGCCTGGTCGACCGTGCCAAATGTCTTCCCGATGTTCTATGCATTTCGCGTCATGGTGGCCTGCGGATTCTTTTTCATACTGTTGACGTCCGTGTTCTTCTATTATTCGTCGACTGGAAAACTGGAGGTCTTGCGCAAAGACCGTCGATGGATATTGCATGTCGCTGTCTGGTCGATTCCATTGCCGTGGATCGCATGCGAGATGGGATGGTTTGTCGCTGAATATGGACGCCAACCCTGGATGATTGAAAGTATGTTGCCGACATCTGCCGGCGTTTCCAGTCTTTCGATCACGGAGGTCCTGATGACCTTGGCCGGTTTCATCGCGCTTTACAGCGTGCTGTTGGTTGTCGAGATCACCTTGATGCTCAAATACATCAAGATCGGACCCGATGACGGCGACGAGATCGCAAATCCAATCAAGCCGCTTTCTTCCGGCACAGCCCCAAGTCCAGCGGAGTAATCAGTCATGATCCTTCATGAACTCATCGACTACTCGACCCTGAAATTGATCTGGTGGCTGCTCTTGGGCGTGCTGCTGATCGGATTCGCCGTCATGGACGGTTTCGACATGGGGGTCGGCACCATGCTGCCCTTTATTGCTGAAACAGACATAGAACGTCGTGTGGTGATCAACACCATCGGGCCAACCTGGGAAGGCAATCAGGTCTGGTTCATTCTGGGAGGTGGAGCGATATTCGCGGCTTGGCCACCGCTTTATGCGATCAGCTTTTCCGGGTTTTACCTGGCGATGTTCATCATTTTGGCTGCAATGATTCTGCGGCCGGTGTCCTTTAAATACAGATCAAAACGTCCGGACCCTGCCTGGCGCAATGCTTGGGACTGGGCACTGTTTACGGGCTCATTCGTTCCCGCGTTGGTCTTCGGTGTTGCTGTCGGCAATGTGCTGCTCGGTGTGCCGTTCCGTCTCGACCCGGAACTTCGAATGACTTATGAAGGTTCGTTCTTCGATCTGTTCTCGCCATTCTCACTGCTGTGCGGAGTGTTGTCCGTCACCATGATGGTGATGCATGGCTCCGTCTGGTTGGTCATGCGTGCAACGGGTGATATCGCGAGGCGTGCTCGCCGTGTCGGGTCAGTTGCGTCGCTTCTGGGAATTGCGCTGTTTGCGCTTGGCGGTTACCTGATCACAAGCGGATATGTCGAAGGTTTCCGGATTACATCTGACATTGACCCGAACATGCAGGCCAATCCACTTGCCAAACAGGCGGTTATTGAAGGCGGTGCATGGGCTCGTAACTTTGCGGCTCACCAGGTTCTATGGCTTGCTCCCGGAATTGGGTTCCTGGGCATGCTCGCAACGCTGATCCTGCTGCAGACCCGCCGGGAACTGCTGATCTTTGTGTTTTCCAAGATGGCAGTCTTCGGGATCATTGCGACGGTTGGTGTTTCGATGTTCCCGTTCCTGCTGCCGTCTTCGGTTCAACCGGAAGCCAGCCTGACGGTCTGGGATTCGTCATCGACCCATCGGACTCTGTTCAACATGCTGGTTGCAACGGCCATCTTCCTGCCGCTCATTCTTGTCTACACTTCATGGGTCTACAAGGTCCTGTGGGGCAAGGTTGATGAAGAAACCATCGAGCGCGACAATCACACGGCATACTGAGGAGCAATTGAAATGTGGTACTTTGCCTGGGTCCTTGGAATGCCGCTGGCGTGTTGTCTGGCAATCCTGAACGCCATGTGGCTGGAGCTGCGCTCCGACGATGAACGGTTCAAGCAGGAAGAACTGCGCTAGTCGCATTTGTTTGACTACAAAAAAGCCCCGGATCGTTGATCCGGGGCTTTTCATTTTAGAAACAGAGGGGCATTTAAGCTGCTTGCGTTTTGGCAGCGCGCAATTTTTCCAGGAGGTTCTGCGGTGAAGAAACGCCATACGGATCGCTCTCGCAGTTGTCGGAGAAACCTTCTTCTTCAAACCACTGCTCAACGACCGCGTCATTGACAACAGCGCCATAACGCCATGAGCGCATGCCAAATCCAAGATTGTCCTTGGCGACCAGCATGCCCATTTTGCGCGTGAATTCACCTGAACCGTCCGGAATGACTTTGACATTCTTTACGCCCTGAGCCTTGGCCCAGGCATTCATGACAAATGCGTCATTGACGGAAATGCAGTAGATCTCGTCCACGCCTTCGGCCTTGAACTCAGCGAACAGCTTTTCGAAATCCGGCAGCTGGAATGTTGAACAAGTCGGCGTGAATGCGCCCGGCAGGGAGAACAAAACAACCTTCTTGCCCTTGAAATAGTCGTCACTGGTTTTGTCTTCCCAGCGGAACGGGTTCGGCCCATCGATGGTCTCGTCACGAACGCGGGTGCGAAAGGTTACGAAAGGAACTTTTTTGCCGAGCATTTTTTACTCCAGTCTTTTGAAATCATTCAGGCAACGCCGGATCCGTGATTGAAACACGCACGGCGGCCAATACGGACCGGGTAGCGTAAATGTTGCGCTGCGACAAGTGGTTTTTGCAGGTTGGAATGCGTCAAAAGGGAATCGCTCGGGTGTTTGACATTGATGAAAGTGTGTATGCGTAAAATTGCACAATATTGGGTTGCCGTGCGGGACTGCCAGACGCTAGAAATGGTGCAAGAAAAACAAACAACGTGTCCACGCAACTCGGGCTAATTCATGCAGAAACTGTTTCAGGTGGTACGATGGCTGTGTATGGCCTTCGCCACGGTTGTGTTCCTCGGACAATTGACCATGGTTCTGATGCGTTATTTGCTTGGCGTCGGCTTTGTCGAGCTGCAGGACGCCGTCAGTTATTCCTTTGCAGCACTGGTTGCCCTGTCTGTTGCAGTTGCTTTTGATGCGGACAAACATGTTCGGGTTGATGTTTTTCGCCAAAACTGGAGCGAGCGCATCAACTCGCGGATTGACTGGTTTGGTGATCTTTTCCTGACACTCCCTGTGTTCGGTATTTTGCTGTGGACCGGCTATCCGTTGGTCAAAAGTTCCTGGTCCATTCTTGAAGGATCACGGGAAACCGGCGGTCTGCCTGGTCTATTTATCGTCAAAACCTGCCTGATCATCTTGCCGGCACTGGTTGTCCTGCTGGCACTTGGCCGATTGTCCGGTGCATTGAAGCGGAATGCTGCATGAGCGCTGATATTGTCTGGCTGATCGTGATGGCATTTGCCGTCTTTGCCGGAATCCTGTCCGGTGTGCCAGTGTTGATTGCAATTGCCGGTGCTCCGACGCTTGTCGCGCTGTTGGCAGCATCTTTCGGACAGTTTGATCTCGGGTTCTTCCAGGCAATACCGCAACGCCTTTTCGGCATCATGAACAATCCGCTGCTGTTGGCTGTGCCACTGTTTGTGCTGATGGGCCTCCTGCTGGAGAAGTCACGACAGGCGGAAAAGATGCTAACCAGCCTGAGTGCAGCGCTGGGCGGCAATCAGTCGGCTCTGGCGTTGTCGGTTGTCATTGTCAGTGCCTTGATCGCGGCCTCTACCGGCATCATCGGCGCAACGATTGTCATGCTCGGCACGATAACGCTACCGGCGCTGTTGAAGGCTGGCATCAACAAACACATGAGCAGCGGCCTGATCTGCGCCAGTGGAACGCTCGGCCAGATCATTCCGCCGTCCATTGTTCTGATCCTGCTGGGCGACCAGATCTCCAACGCCTATTTCGAAGCGCAGCAAGAAGCAGGCAACTTTGCGCCAGACCCGGTCACCGTCGGCGACCTGTTTGCCGGGGCACTCATTCCCGGTCTGCTGCTGGTCTCGCTTTATGCAGCGTACGTGCTGTTCAAACTGCGCAGTGTGCCTTCACACAAAGACGCTGTCGATAACACTTCGAAAATCTCCGCAGTGGATTTGATCAAGAATATCGCGCCAACACTCGGTCTGATCGTTGCTGTTCTGGGCAGCATCTTGATCGGCGTTGCAACACCGACCGAGGCGGCTGGTGTAGGTGTTGCCGGTGCCATGATTATCGGGGCTGCCGGGCAGGGCGGTGGGATCGGACGTTTGGCAACACTCTGCGCCGCACTTGCCATTTTGCTGTTGATGTTGCGGCAAGCCGGTCTGTTCGGGCTTGATTTCGAAGGCGGCCAGATCTCCTGGTCGCTGGCAACGCTCCTGTCGATCTGCTTGACGGCGATTGCCGGTGTCTTGCTGCTTGTGACCGCCTATTCGTTGATCAAAACTGATGTTCTGCTGCCTGCGCTGAGTGAAACCGTCAAGATAACCGGCATGATCTTTGGCATCGTCATGGCAGCTTCCATCCTGTCGTTGGTGTTCCGCGGTTTTGAGGGCGATGAACATGTTGCCGAACTGCTGAAATCCCTGCCGGGCGGTGTTTACGGCATGTTGCTCCTGACCATGCTGGTGATCTTTCTGCTTGGTTTCATTCTGGAGTTTGTCGAGATCATCTTCATCGTTGTGCCGATTGTCGGCCCGATTATCCTGCAATCCGACATTTCGCCAGTCTGGTTCGCAGTCCTGATTGCGCTCAACTTGCAGACATCGTTCTTGACGCCGCCGTTCGGGTTTTCACTCTTCTATTTCAGGTCTGTGGCACCCGCCGAAATCACGACACGGGACATCTATATTTCGGTGATGCCGTTTGTTGTCATTCAATTGCTGGCACTTGGCCTTGTCGCAGCCATTCCGGCTCTGGCAACCTGGTTGCCTGATGTTTTGTTCTAAGGATCCAAATCCAAAATCTGGGGAGGTTGAAAATGAAAAGACGTGAATTCCTGAAGGCAGGTGCCATAGCTGCACCTGCCAGCCTGCTCGCCGCGCCTGCCATTGCGCAGGGCAAGATCGAGTGGAAAATGCCGACATCCTTTCCAGCCAAGGCGCCGGGAGTTGGCACCAACGCAACCACATTTGCTGCCCGGGTCAACGCCATGTCCGATGGCCAACTGACGCTGAAAGTGTTCTCCGGCGGCGAACTGGTTCCCCCGTTCGGTGTCGAAGACGCAGTCGAACAGGGCACAGCCGAAATCGGTCACTCAACGCCGTATTATGCAGCCTCCAAGAACTCTGCGCTGCATTTCTTCTCAGCTGTTCCCTTCGGCATGACAGCGGTCGAAACCACTGCCTGGTTGCGCTATGGCGGCGGACAGGACTTGTGGGACGAAATCTACGCCGAACGTGGCCTGAAACCATTCTATTCGGGCAACTCCGGTGTTCAGTCTGCGGGTTGGTTCAAGAAACCGATCAACGGCCTCAATGATCTGTCCGGTCTTAACATGCGCATTGCCGGTCTTGGTGGTGAAGCCATGCGCAAGCTTGGCGTCAATGCGGTTCTGCTGCCGCCTCCGGAAATCTTCCCGTCCTTCCAGTCTGGTGCGATTGATGCTGCTGAATGGGTCGGTCCGTTGCTCGATCAGGCCTTTGGTCTGCAGAAAGTCGCCAAATACTGCTACATGCCAGCCTTCCATGAGCCGTCAGCTGCGCTTGAGATTGTCGTCAACAAAGAGGCTTACGACAGCCTGCCAGCGCATCTTCAGGCCGTCATCGCCAATGCAGCTGAAGCATCTTCGGTCGAGACAACAGCGCAATTTGATTATTTCAACGCGGTTGCTCTGAAAAGCCTGAAAGAAGCCGGTATCAATTTCGGGGCATTCCCGGAAGAAGTTATCGCGGCTTTGAAAACAGCTGTGGCAGAAGTCATGGCCGAGAACGCTGAAGCCAATCCGCGTTTTGACGAAGTCGAGAAAAGCTACAACGCGTTTCTGGAACTCGCCAAGGACTACGCGGCTCTCGTCAAGCAGAGCACCTTCGCTCAGCGGGTTTGATCCAGTTAAGCTCGCCACGTGAGGGGTCTTTATGTGGCGGGCAGCTAATTCTTTGCTGCTTCCCGCTCTCTCAGAACAATGAAAATTCCGCTAGCGATGATGACCGCTGCGCCAACATAGGTGATGGCGTCCGGGATTTCCCGCCAGAACAGCCAGCCGAGCAGGGTGGCCCAGAGCAGCGCTGTGTATTCGAACGGGGCGATGACCGAGGCGGGTGCAATCCGGAAGGCTTGCGTGATCAGGGTGACACCGGCGGTTCCGAAAAGTGCGATGCCGAGAAAAAGCCCGATGTGCTCGGCCTTCGGCGGTGTCCAAACAAAGGGCAGGGAAAACGCACTGATCAAACACCCCGTGGCGACCAGATACAACATCATAGTCCAGACGCTTTCATTCTTGTCGACCCACCGGGCGCTCAACATGAGTGCTGCATACAAAAATGCTGTGGCAAGTGGCAGGAGCGATGCCGTCTGAAAGGCTCCGACCCCCGGCCGCACGACAATGACAACGCCGATAAATCCGACAAGAACAGCCGTCCACCGCCGCCAACCGACGTGCTCCTTCAAGAATAGCGCCGACATCGCTGTTATGAATATTGGCGCGATGAAGACCAGCGTCGTTGCCTGGGCAAGGCCCAGGTATTTCAAACTGGTGAAGAATGTCGTTGCAGCCAGAACCCAGATGCCGCCGCGTACCAGGTGGGCCATCGGTTTGTAGGAAATCAATGCAGAGCGCCCCGCCAGTTTCCAGGCAATGGCGATGACAAACGGTAAGGCAATCAGGTTTCTTAAGAAAAGAATTTCCAGGACCGGATAATTGGCCGCCAGAGCCTTGCCGATGGCATCGCTGATCGACAGGCAGCTAATGCCCACGCAGATGTATATCAAGCCCGCTCGTATAGTCGGCCGGGCGCCAATTGAAGCCGATTGCATGGAAAAACTCCGTAACTAAAGGGAGTTAATCAGCAGAGTTTCACAGCAGCAAGCCAGCTAGGCGGGCGAGCGGTACGCATCCGGGGTGTCGGAATTAGGCTATGGTCCAACCGAACCAATGCGTCCCAGTCTTTGCGTCTTTTGAAACTCAGTGTTATGAGGCGCGCATGAAGTCTTTTGGCCGCCTTTATGCTGATCATCGCCCACGTTTTGCCGTGGCGCCGATGATGGAGTGGACAGACCGTCATTGCCGGGCATTTCACCGGCAATTGTCGAAGAATGCGCTGCTCTATACAGAAATGGTCACGACTGGCGCGGTCATTCACGGTGATCTTGAACATCTGCTCGGATTTTCTGAAATCGAGCATCCGATTGCCTGTCAGCTTGGCGGGTCTGATCCCAAAGGCATGGCGGACGCGGCCAAGATCGTTGAAACTTTCGGCTATGACGAGGTCAACATCAATGTCGGCTGTCCGTCAGACCGGGTTCAGTCAGGTCGCTTTGGCGCCTGCCTGATGCAGGAACCGGAGCTGGTTGCTGCGTGTGTGTCTGCGATGAAAGACACCGTTGATATTCCGGTGACCGTCAAATGCCGGATTGGAGTCGATGATCAGGATACGGAAGTGGCGTTGGACCAGATGGCCGAGGCGACATTTGCCGCTGGCAGCGATGCGCTGTGGGTGCATGCCCGCAAAGCCTGGCTGCAAGGCCTGAGCCCCAAGCAGAACCGTGATGTTCCGCCGCTCGACTATGACCGCGTCTTGCGCTTGAAAGCACGTTTTCCGAACCTGTTCATTGGCCTGAATGGCGGGCTTGAAACTCTGGATCAGGCGGAGCCTTATCTCAAGACGCTGGACGGTGTCATGTTTGGTCGGGCGGCCTATCACACACCTGAAATTCTGGGCACAGTCGATCGGCGGTTATACGGTGCAGAGACACAAGATGTGTCTCCCTGGGAGGCTGTGCACGCCTATCTGCCATATCTGGAAGACCAGCTCTCCAAAGGTGTGAAAATGGCCCACATGACCCGACATATGCTTGGCCTGTTTCATGGCCGACCGGGCGCACGCACCTGGCGCCGCATTCTGACAGTCGAAGGCATCAAGCCGGGGGCTGGTGTTGAAGTTGTCGAAATAGCGCTCGCCGCTGTCAGGCCGGCTAATGATGAACTGGATGCTGCCGAATAGGTCTGCCAACCCGGTCAGGGTGTCATGATCAGCTGATCGCCTTCGATACGCCAGCTTCTAAGACGATCCAGAGCTGTCATGCCCAGAAGACTGGCCTCCAGAGATCCTTCACGACCTACAAACCCACGAATATTGCGCAAGGTGTGATTGCCGATGGTAATCGTGTCGATCTTGACGGGCGCAACCAGGGTCCGGCCATTGGCTGTCGAAACGGGCACAGTGAATGACAGGTCCTTGTCGCGGTACCCCGCACTTCGGGCGTCGTCATAACTCAGAACCACGGCGCTGGCGCCTGTGTCCAGCAGAAACTGAATTGAAGCTCCGTTGGTTTTGCCGTCGACAACAAAATGCCCGCCAGCATCACGAACGATAAGGATCGTGCCGTCCGGCTGGTTGACAGCAAGTCCAGGGGCAAGGGACCCCAGAACGCGGTATCCAACCTGAACCAGATCTGTCCGATAGGTGTAACCAACCACCAGAATGGCGCACAAACCGCCCCAGAATAAAGTCCCCTGAATGATCTCGCGGATCTTTGGTTGGCCGAAGATAAAACTTGCCAGAAACACAAAGGCGAGTGCGGACAGGGCGACGAGGCGTGGGCCGCTGTCGTCGAAATTGACATTTGCCGGGTCGGTCGGATCGCCAAAAAAATAGTAATAGGCTGCAACTGACGCCGCCCCGAGAAGGATAACGATCACAAAACCGGCGATTTGCCTCGGGCCACCCATTCAGCGGCTCCCGGCTGTGCGGCTTAGAACACGGCGGTTGTCCAGTTCATCCAGAATGGTCTGGCGCTGTTCATTGCTGTAGCTTGCCCAGGAAGCAATTTCGTCGAGCGATCGCCAGCAGCCGGTGCATAGGCGGCTGGCCTGATCGATCTGACAGACGTTGATGCATGGTGACTTCATGGTGTTGATATGGCGTCCGATTATGGCCTTGCCAAGACAAAAAAAGCGATCTCAGGGCCGGGCCGGGCCAGCTCCACCGGAAAGACCCCTGAAGGGGGCGGCAATAATCTGAATTGGCAGAGAAACAGCTGCTTGCGCGGTCGTGCCGACAAATCCACCCAGATCACCGCTGAGTGTGGTCGGTCCCGTGACACTGGAAGTATTGGTCAGACCACTTTTGAGCAGCGCCTGCCTGAGGCCAGGCGAGTATTCTGCAAGAGCTGCAAATTTGCTGTGGCTTGATGTCTGGCTTGATTTGAGATCTGTAACATCGATGACAACGGCGCCGAGTTCGGCCAGTTCCTCGTCGTCAGAGTAAGCGCCGACCCGCTCTATACCGCCTGCCAGTTTTCTAGAGACCCGCAAGGCGCTGTCATCGCGTGACACCACGATAATGTATGGTTTTTTGGGTCTTCCGACATGACGCAATGTGGATTTGAACAGATCAATGTCGATGTCTGGCGCGGCCATAACAACGCTGCCAATCTTGGATTCCAGAATACGCTTGTTTGACTGTTTCATCTGACGCCCGGTCTCCAAAAGAAGATAATTCCCCATGGAGTGGGCAAGAATACCGATAGAGTCTGCCTCGCTTTTCGCCAGCAGCATCATAGTTTGTTCAAGATTGTCCCGCGCAATCGCGACGCTATTGAGGTCATAGACATAGCCGGTGACGTGACCCTGGGAGGCCCAGGTAAACAATACTGGCACCACATCCGCATTGGCGTCATGAACAAATTGGGTAAAGCGGTAAAGACCCTCGGCGAACATGGTGTTGTAACCATGGATGAACAACATGATTTCCCGCTTGCCCTTTGGCAACTTGCGTAGTTTGGCGTTCAACTCCGCAAGGAAAGCGTCCTCGTTGTCAATGTAACCAGCACTGCGGGCAACAAAGTCGGTCTTTGGATTTCCCGGGAGAGTGGAGGGCCATTCAATTGCACCGGGAACATGGGTAGGTGGCACTGAAATATCTGCTTTGGCGTAATTCAATGTGGCTGATCGGTTTCCGCCGAAATAGGTGTCGGGGCTGTCATCCTTGGCGCGTGTCGAGGCAATCAGGATATCATGTGACTTGGCGCCTTCGGCTTGTTGCGTGTTGATGGCGAGGGCTCCCGTTTCCGGGCGGCTGGTGCAAGCTGCCAGCAGGAACAGCAACGACAAGACCACAACTGGAATGCGGACAACGGAATACAGGGAGCCTGAACTGAGCATCAACTAAACGGCCTTTTGGGTCGGTCCGGTGACCAATACTGTCATTAGGGCACCATAAGCAAACCGAGCAAAAAGCCAAGGCTGCTGACTTGCTGAATTGCCCCTAAAACATCACCAGTGACGCCGTCGATTTTCCTGATAGCGAGTTTACCTGTTGCAAATGCGGCAATGGCAGCCAGTAGGAGGCCGAGAGAGAGCGCTGACAGGGACAGCACAAGCGCAGTCGGGATCAACAGGACAGCCATGATGATCAGAGCCTGAGTGACAGTTTGCTGACCCGGTTTGCCGAAACGCGCAGCCAGACCGTCCGGACGGGCAAGAGGCCGTTGTTGCCATTGCCAGACTAGCAGCGCCCGGCTCAAAACTTCAGAAGATAAAAACAGCAGAGCCGCATCAGCAGGGCCGAACCTCTGCCACAACTCGGCCAACAACGCGACACGCAGCAAAATCCCCAGAACCAGTGCCAGAGCGCCAAACGCACCGATGCGGCTGTCCTTCATGATTTCCAGACGTTTCTCCTTGGTCGAACCGCCAAAGAAGCCGTCTGCGAGGTCACTGAGCCCATCTTCGTGAAGAGCGCCTGTTGTAATGGCCAAAATGGATACGACCACAATCGCAACGACGAGTGGGGGCAGTTGCGTAAATCCGAGAAACAGTCCGATACCTGCGGCCGGCAGTGCGATAAACGCACCTGCAAGCGGGGCGGCCCGGGCAATGCGCTGAAAGTCCGGCACTTTTGATGGATTATCGTGTTCATTCAGCGGTGTCAGGGACAACCTTGAGAAGAATCGCACACAGGCGGCCATGTCTGCGAACAGATGCGGCAGGTCTTTGAGTGGCGGCAAAAAATGATCCCAAGTATTCTTGGAGCCGGATTCAGATTGAAATTCAGCCTTTTGGTCGCTTTCAGTGGTCATCCGGTTCGGTCCAGCGCTTGAGTTTTACCATTGCACCGTTATAGATCGGCGACAATACAACACCAAGTGGTTGGTGTTTTGTCTGACCAGATTTCAGGAACGCTTCAAATATGTCCTTGTCCGAAACTGCGCTGCCTTTCGATGATATCCGTAACCTGTTGAGATCCATGCCGGGGCCGGATGAAGAAGCGCTGCAAAAGGTCAAGACCCGTGATGCCGAGCTGACCAAACCGGCAGGTTCTTTGGGCAGGCTGGAAGAGATCGCAGAGTGGCTGGCTGCCTGGTCCGGAAACGCTCCACCAAAAGTCACCCGACCGATGGTTGCCGTCTTCGCAACGGCCCATGGTGTTGCAGATGAGGGTGTCTCGGCCTTTCCGAGTGCTGTTAACAGCCAGATGGTTGCCAACTTTGCCGCAGGTGGCGCCGCGATCAATCAGATTTGTCGTGCTTATGATATTGGCCTGAAGGTCTTCGATCTGGCTGTGGAATTGCCGACGCCGAGCATCACGCAGGAAGATGCGCTCGACGAAGCCAATTGTGCGGCAACGATGGCCTACGGCATGGAAGCCTTGGCTGGTGGTATTGACCTGATCTGTCTGGGCGAAATGGGTATCGGCAACACCACTGTTGCAGCAGCCGTGATGAACGGGCTGTTTGGCGGCAAGGCGGAAGACTGGATAGGACGCGGAACAGGCGTAGATGACGAAGGTTTGGCCCGCAAGCGCACTGCTGTCGAAAAATCTGTTGCGCGGTTGAACGGCGAAAAAGATCCGTTGGAAATCTTGCGCAAGACCGGTGGCCGGGAAATTGCCGCCATGACAGGCCTGATCATTGCTGCCCGTCTTCAGCGTGTACCTGTCATCGTTGACGGCTTTGTCGCAACAGCTGCTGCGGCCGTCGTTTACGCACTCGACCCGGAAGGACTGGATCACTGCCTGTTTGCGCATGTCTCCGCAGAGCAGGCGCATAGAAAAGTACTGGACCACATGGGCAAGGATGCCTTGCTGGACTTCGGTATGCGGCTTGGAGAAGGTTCAGGGGCTGCTCTGGCCGCCGGTATAGTCAAAGCCGCAGCTGAAATGCACTCCGGCATGGCGACTTTCGCTGATGCGGGGGTTTCCGACAAGTCTGAATAACAGCAGCGCAGCTGAATGGAGTTGGACGTGGCCTGTTTGGCGCTAAGCCGAGTGGGCATTGTCCAGCTCGAAATTGTCGCTTTCTGAATTTGCCCAAACAACATCTTCTGCGTAATTCATGATCCGCGTACGAGGCATAGTGACGATCACTTCCGTGCCCACGTCAGGTTGGGAATTCAACTCAAATTTGCCGCCGTGCATGTTCACCAACGCCTGCACAATTGAAAGGCCTAGGCCTGTACCGGGTTCTGCCGTTTTGATCGCATGAGACCCTTGACCGAATGCCTCAAGAACCGTCGGAATTTCATCTTCCGGTATGCCAGGCCCTGTATCAATTACAGATACATATTGCCCGCCATCGGATGTCCGCCCGACCTTGATGCTGACGTCTCCGCCACCTGGTGTGAATTTCACTGCATTCGACATCAGGTTCAACACGACTTGACGCAGTGCCCGTTCATCAGCCCAGACTGTCGGCAGTTCCGGTTCATGAGTGTGATAAATGGCGACGTTCTTGGCGTCCGCACGTACCTTCATCATGACAGCGCATTCGTCGGCAATGTCGTTCAGGAAGAGCGGTTCTTCGTGAAGTTCGTGTCGACCGGCTTCAATCCGCGACAGATCCAGAATTTCGTTGATCAGATTGAGAAGGTGTTGGCCGGAGCCGTGGATGTCGCCTGCATAGGATCGGTAATTGGTATTGTGCATTGGGCCGAGAACTTCGTCTTTCATGATCTCGGAAAAGCCCAGAATGGCGTTGAGCGGGGTGCGCAGTTCATGGCTCATGGTTGCCAAAAAACGGGATTTGGCGACATTGGCCGCTTCCGCCCGGCGCCGGGCTTCATCAGACACTGCGTTTGCAGTTTCCAGCTCAGCAATCAGGTGATCCTTGTCTGCCCGATACTCCAGCAACGTGTTGGCATTATTCAAAAGCTGATTACCGAGAATGAAGAAGAATCCCTGTGCGCCGATAGCCATGGCGGCCAGTGTATAGTGGACCGGGTCAACCTCTCGCAGAAACGTCGCAGTCGCAACCGCCGTCATGGGCAATGTGCTGGCCAGGAGACATCGCGGGAGCGTCGCTGACTGCATGGTGTTCATCGCGACGACGATCAACAATGTCGCAAAATGGAAGATGACATACCCGTCTGCAGCGGTTTCAGATCTTGGAAGCAAAAAGAAAAGTGCCCAACTGCACCCGTAGAATAGATCACCAACCGTGAATCTTCTCCGCCAGTGCACTCGCGCCTGTAGATCTGAAGACATCCGTTCATAGGAATGGCTGGTGTAGACCATCAGGAAATGGGCACCGAGGGTCAATGCGAACCAGGCGCTGAGAAAAAACGGATTAAGCCAGAGAATTGAGATCGCGGCCACAATCACGACGAGTAGCGGCACTGCATATGCTGCGTTTATCCGTGTATTGGCAAAAAGATGCTGGCGTTCCAGATCGAAGGCCGACCGATTGTGTTCAGGTGCACCGAGGCGGCTGCGGACACGGTTCGCCGAGCGTGCCATCTCTCTGCGACGTTTGGCACGTTGCTGATCAATAGTTTGCTTGTCGTCGCCCATGTCAGACGCAGCGGAATTCATTTGCCTGCCCAAAGAGTTTTGATTTGGTTATCGCGAATACGCGTGTTTAGTGTTTGTGACTCACCATTCCTTAAGATCGTCCTCAGGAGCGTGGTAAGCGAAGGGTTAACCGGCTGTATCAGGATGCAACTCATTGACTGAAAACGTGAAAAACGAACAACTTGAGACGCTTGTGAATGATATTCGGTCCTGTCGTATCTGTGTCGAAAATCCTATAAAATCATCGTTGCCACATGCACCTCGGCCCATACTTCAGGTCTCCGGATCTGCAAAAATTTGCATTTGCGGACAAGCGCCCGGAACACGGGTGCACAAAAGCGGACGCCCTTTCACGGATCCTTCCGGAGACCGGTTGAGAGACTGGATGGGAATTGGCGAGGAAATCTTTTACGACCCGGAAAAACTGGCCATCATTCCAATGGGATTCTGTTTCCCGGGGCAGGACGCAAAGGGCGGTGATCTGCCGCCAAGGACGGAGTGCCGAAAGGCGTGGCATGATCAGGTGTTTGACGCCGTGCCCCAGATCGAGCTTGTGCTGGTGATCGGGCAATACGCGCAGGCTTACCATCTGGGGTCTTCCAGAAAAAAGAACCTGACCGAGACGGTCGCTGCGTGGCGGAGTTATTTTAAGGAGAGTGCCGGGAAGGGCAGCCCGACAATCCTGCCGTTGCCGCATCCATCATGGCGCAACAATGGCTGGATCAGAAAGAACCCATGGTTTGCCGAGGAGCTGCTCCCAGTCCTGCGCACGGAGGTCTCCAGATTGATCTGAGTTTCGGGATCGGATTTATTCGAATAAATTTCTAATGAAGTATTTTTTTGAATTACATATTGAAAACAAGACCCGGTTTTCTTTAAGAATAGGGAATGATTTCCCAAAGAGCGTACCAAGTCTATCTAGCTTACGCACAAACCATACCTAATTGGATTTTGAATGATCGACCGTATTGACCGCCGTATTCTGTCTATCCTGCAGGAAGATTGTACTGTGCCCGTTGCCGAGATTGGTCGCAGGGTCGGATTGTCGACAACACCTTGCTGGCGGCGTATCCAGAAGATGGAAGAAGAAGGGGTAATCATCGGACGCGTGGCGTTGCTGGCGCCTGCGAAAATCAATGCCAAGGTCACGGCATTTGTGGCGATTACCACCAGTCAGCATTCTGAAGACTGGCTGAAAAAATTTGCCGATGTCATTCAGGAATTTCCCGAAGTGGTCGAGTTCTACCGTATGGCTGGACAGGTGGATTATCTCCTGCGGGTCGCTGTGCCGGACATTGAGGCGTATGACGCTTTCTACAAGAAATTGATCGCCAAAATCGACATCTCAAATGTGTCGACGACATTTGCCATGGAGCAGATCAAGAACACGACTGCACTCCCGCTCAGCTATGTCGTCGCGGAAAAACCGCGAGCCGATAAGGACATCTAGCCCATTCGCTTGTTAGTACCAGTCTGACCGGTGTCCAATAGGCCTAAGACATCCGTTTTTATCGCCTTTGTCTTTAAATATGCAAACATTGCGATGTATCAATGTTAGTGTAGTGACTGCTATCATAGTGTCACGATGCTGACTTGGGAGGATTACATGAGACGACTTTCGAAGCGGGCTGCATTGGCGATTGGGCTTGCAGCCGGAATGGCAATTTCACAAAGTTTTGCCGGAGACACTGCGAACGCACCAACCGGTGTGACAAGCTACACCGTCAACGCTGCTTTTGAAGATGTGCGTTTTGATCTGGAGAATGCCATCGTAAACCGGGGACTGGTCATCGACTATGTGTCCCATATCGGTGAAATGCTCCAGCGGACCTCTGCAGATGTCGGTGGAAGCAAGCAGATCTATGCAAATGCTCAAGCCATGCTGTTTTGCTCGGCGAACCTGTCTCGCAAGGCAATGGAAGCTGACCCGGCCAATATTGCCTTTTGTCCCTATACACTTTTTGTTTATGAAGAACCGGCTGCCGAAGGTAAGGTGACTGTCGGATTCAGGCGTCTTTCCGAAACCGGATCTGATGCATCAAAAGCTGCGACCTCGGACGTCAACGCGTTGCTGGATGAAATCGCAAATGAAGCGGCTGCGAACTAAACTACTTCGGGTAGTTACTAAACGCTCACATTATGCGCTGGTTGGAGCTGCGAGCTCTCAACCGGTCCATGATTTTATCAGAAGACAGTTCCCGAGCTGCTTCCCGGCCAACGCGCCGTGTGGTCTTGTCTGATGATGTTTCCAGTTTTCTGGCAAGGCTCAGTGCTGGAGTGTGGAGCGGTAGAGACTTTTTTCCGATTTGGCGAAGTGCCCAATGAACTGCCTTCCAGACAAAGTTTCGAGTGTCTGTGGATCCCAATTCAATCAGCGGGAAATAACCGAGCAGCTCCTCTTCCGATGTTTTGCTTGATGGCAGTGCCCGCCATGCAATGAGCGCAAAACCTGCGCGGCGAACAAATTCGCGTTCATCCTTGCAATAGTTTTCGATGAGCGTGCTGGAGACTTCGTTCCTGGCAAAAACGCCAGCGAGTTGATCGCATAGATCCCAGGAGTTGACATCTGCCAACCAGATTGTCGCCAGTTCTCCGGTCAATTCTTTTGGAGGTGTTATCAAAATCGCCAGCAAGCGGGCTTCATGAAAACTCGTTTGCCAGAGTTCTTTGGCCAAGACTGAAGATTTGCCGACGCGTTTGGCAAAGGGACGTAAAACAGCCATCGAAATTCCGAAGGCCTTGCCCGTTTCAATGCCAAACCGCGCCATTCCGGCGCGGTTTTTCTCTGAACCAAGCGTGCGTAATTCATCAAGGACAGCCTCTGCTGTCCAGTCCTGAGCCGCAGGTTTTCCAGAGCGGCTCATTCAGCAACTACTTCTTGTCAGCGTTGTTCAGTCGGGCAATCAAGCTAGACGTGTCCCAGCGATTGCCGCCCATGGCCTGAACTTCGGCATAGAACTGGTCGACAACAGCTGTCACTGGCAATCGTGCTCCGGTCTGATTGGCGGTTTGCAGGCAAATGTTCAAATCCTTGCGCATCCAGTCAACTGCAAACCCGTAATCGAATTTTCCGGAATTCATGGTTTCCCAGCGGTTTTCCATCTGCCAGGATTGAGCTGCGCCACCGCGAATGGCAGAGATAACTTTCTCGACATCCAGGCCCGCTTTTTGCGCAAAGTGAATGGACTCGGACAAGCCCTGAACAAGGCCGGCAATACAGATCTGATTACACATCTTGGTCAACTGACCGGCGCCACAATCGCCCATCAGACCGACGAACTTTGAAAAACACTCGATGACCGGTTTGGCCTTGTCGAAAATGTCCTGGTCGCCGCCGCACATGACAGTCAGTGCGCCATTTTCAGCGCCAGCCTGACCGCCGGAGACCGGTGCGTCGATAAAGCCGCAAGCTTTTTCCTTGGCAGCTGCATAAAGCTCACGAGCGACTTCTGCGGAGGCGGTGGTATTGTCGACGAAGATCGCACCTGACTTCAGGCCATGAAATGCACCACCGGGACCTGTTGTGACCGAGCGCAAATCATCGTCATTGCCGACACAGGCAAAAACAAAGTCGCAATCTTCTGCTGCTTCCTGAGGTGTTTTTGCGAAGTTGCCGCCGTATTCAGCAGCCCATTTTTCGGCTTTTGCAGTGGTACGGTTATAGACAGTTACTTCGTGACCGCCCTTGGTCTTGAGATATCCTGCCATCGGATATCCCATGACGCCGAGTCCGATAAATGCAACTTTTGCCATGATACAGGCTCCCCATGCAGACGAAGGCCCAGCTTGATGGCCGGGCCTTGATTTTCAATTTTCTGCATAAGGTTCTAAGGCATCTTTTCCGCCTTGTCAGGTCCAAGCCTCAGCGCTTGGCGACAAAACGCTTCCAGAATGGAATAGTCGGCGCCTTGCCTGTGGCCATTTGGCATAGCAGATTCTGGGTGCGCAGATCCGGGCGTGTGTTCGGCGAAAAACGGCTGGCTTCCAGAAAGCTGCGTGCGTATATATTCAACATAATCTAACATCCTCCGGTCCGATTGACTGGATTTAATGTGCCAATTCTTGTAGCTAAATACGAGTCAGGAAGATTTTTGATATGTAAGGAATAGTTACATATGGATTGGCGTTCCATCCCATCTCTCAACAGTCTCAGATCATTTGCTGCAGTGGCTGAAACCAAAAGCCTATCTGCTGCAGGGCGTGAATTGAATGTCACCCACGCGGCTGTCAGCCAGCAGGTGAGGGCATTGGAAAAACACCTTGGCCTTCAGCTCATAAGTCGTCAGGGCAGAGGGGTTGTCCTGACCGATGAGGGCGAGCAATTGTTTGACGGGCTAAGCAAGGGTTTTCAGGAAATTGGCGACACGATTGATGCTTTGGTCCAAAATGAGACTGCGCGGCCGCTTAACATCACTATGACACCATCCTTTGCAGTCAGCTGGCTTATGCCGAGGATCAATGATTTCCGGTTGAAGCACCCTGATATTGAACTGGTCCTGAATCCGACAGCGGAAGTCACAGAACTGAAACCGGGCGGTGTTGATCTGGCAATACGATTTGGAAGCGGAAATTGGCCGGGATTGGATGCGGAGCATTTCATCTGCACCAATTTTGTTGTTGTTGGCGCCAGCTGCCTGGTTGGCAATTGCAAGATTGACGAACCGGAGGACCTTTTGAAGTTTCCGTGGCTTCAGGAATTGGGGACCAATGAACTGGCGATCTGGCTCGAGCGACAGGGTGTAGTGCCTAAGAACAAACTCAATGTGACGCATCTGCCCGGTTATATGGTCTTGGAAGGCCTGCGGCGCGGCGATGGCATATCTGCTACCGCCAAAACGTTCATCGAGCCAGATATTGAGAGCGGCAGTATGCAGGTTTTGTTTGAGGAAGGGGTTTATCCGGGGACCGGGTATCACCTTGTGACTCGTCCCGGCGTGCACCGTCCTCCGCTAAAGGCATTCATTCGTTGGTTACGGTCGATCAAGCCGGAAATGCCGGAGCAATAATGGTTCAAATCCTGGTGAGCGCCTGATTAAAATCACCAATCAAATCATCAATATGTTCAATGCCGACGGAGAGGCGCAATAGATTATCCGGAATACCTGATGCATCACCCTCGATCGACTGGCGATGCTCGACAAGGCTTTCAGTTCCGCCTAAAGACGTCGCCCGCTGGAACAGGTTGAGGGCGCCGGTCACTTTCAGCGTATCTGCTTTGGTGCCCTTGACCAAAACGGACATGAGAGAACCAAAGCCATCGCTCATTTGGTTTTTTGCAAGCGCGTGTTGAGGATGACTTGCAAGGCCAGGATAAAGAACGGTTTCAATTTTAGGATGTGCTTCGAGATGTTCTGCGAGCTTCTGGGAATTACGGTTCATACGTTCAACGCGCAGGGCAAGAGTTCTCAGGCCCCGTAGTAGAAGCCAGGCCTCAAAGGATCCCATGACGGCACCAGCGAGCTTGCGTTCCTCGGTGATGAAGGTCCAGGCCTTGGAAGAGATGTCGTTTGTTGTGATAACACCGCCCAAAAGATCTGAATGACCGTTCAATCCCTTGGTCGCCGAGTGCATCACCAGATCTGCGCCCTGTTTCAACGGTTTCAGGATGAGCGGTGTTGCCGCTGTGGCATCAACAGCAAGGATGGCACTTACTTGTTTGCAGTGCTCGGCCACTTTGCCAATGTCCGCAACCTTAAGATACGGATTGCTTGGCACTTCCAGCCAGACGAGATCCGGTTTGGTGACAGTCAATTCGTCCTGAAAAGATTCGAGTTCACTGGCGTCGCTTTCCACCAGCGCGATGTTGTTGTGGGCGCAGAACTTGCGCAGGAATAGCGTCGTGCCCCAATAGATGCCCGATTGTGCCATCAGTGTGCCGCCAGGTTTGACGATGCGCACCACCGCTGCGATTGCGGCCATGCCGGATGAAAACAATCGACTGTCTTCGCCGCCCTCAAGTGCGGAAATCAGTGCTTCTGTTTTTTTGAAAAGGTCATTGTCGTCGCGGCTGTAAAGGTGTTTGCCGCTGACCAGTTCATAGTCCTCATCGCGGACAAATGTTGTTGCGGTCGGGATCGGCGGTACCACCGCACCGGTCGTTGTATCAAAGCCGCCGCCTGCGTGAGCGAGCAGGCTGTCTAGGTGCATATCAGGCGTTTTGGACATGACAAATTATCCGTAGAATTGGTGCTGACTCGGAAAAACCCGGTCTCAGCGTTTCAGATGTCGAGTGAGGCGGGCCTCGATGCGATCCCAAATCCGGCGCAGGGTTTCAACAATCAACAGATAGGCGACTGCTGCCCAGATGTAAGCCTGGAAATCGTAGGAGCGTGAATAGGCTCGTTTGCTCTCGCCCATCAAATCGTAGATTGTCACGATAGACGCGATTGCCGATCCCTTGATCATCAGGATGATCTCGTTGCCGTAAGGTCTCAGCGCCACCATCATCGCCTGTGGCAGGATGATCTTGAAGAATGTCACGGGTCTGGTCAGGCCCAGAGCTGCCGCGCCTTCCCATTGTCCCGTTGGAACATTCAGGACTGCGCCGCGCAGGATTTCGGCCTGATAGGCTGCAGTATTCAGCGAGAACGCGAATATCACGCAATACCAGGCTTCGCGGAAAAATCCCCACAGCCCAATGGCTTCAAGTTCTGGCCGGAAGGATCCTGCGCCGTAGTAGATGAGGAAAGTCTGCGCCAACAGAGGCGTGCCGCGGAAGAAATAGACGTAGGCATAGGCGGGTGCAGAAAAAATCTTCCATTTTGAAGACCGCGCTATGGCAATCGGTACCGACAATGCAGCACCGATCAGCAGCGATGCACCAACAATCTGCAACGTGATGATGAAACCATCGATGTATTTCGGCCAATACTTCTGGAAGAACGGACTGGCGATATTGGTACCCAGATAATAGACCAGCGAAACACCGGATATGATCCAGAGCGCCATCAGGACATGGCCGAAAATGCGCAAGTTTGTCCATTTTTTCGGTGGATCAGCAGGGCGCTGCAAACTGGTTGCGGGATTGGCGGCGATCATCGTCCGGTGTCTCCCCGTTTTGACCATGTTTCAATGCGCGAGAGGCCGGCAGACGAAATTATTGCAAGTACCAGGTAGATCAAACAGGCGATGCCGAAAAACAGGAACGGTTCCTTGGTAACGCGTGCCGCAATACCGGATTCTCGGATAAGGTCGGCAAGGCCGATTACCGAAACCAGAGACGTCTCTTTGACTAAAATGAGCCAAAGATTCCCGAGAGCTGGCAAGGCCAGCCGGATCAGTTGCGGCAGAATGATCAGGCGCATTGTCTGAAAACGTGAAAGCCCGAGCGCAGAACCACCTTCATATTGGCCCTGCGGGATACCGTTGAAGGCTGATAAAAAAGCTTCCGAGGCATAGGACGAAAACACAAAGGCCAGTGCCACCATTCCAGCAACGAAGGAATTGACCTCGATATAGGTCTCAATGCCGAGAAGCTTGAGCGCTTCCTGCAGAGCAATCTGGACACCGAAATAGACCAGAAACAGCGTCAAAAGCTCAGGAAGGCCCCGGAATATGGTTGTGTAGATATTGGCGGCCATCTTCAGGCTGGGTTCTGACGAGTTTTTCGCCAAGGCAACCAGAAAGCCGAGAATGAGACCAAAAGGCAATGTTGCCAGCGCGAGTGAGACCGTGATCAATACACCATATGCAATGGTGTCGCCCCAGCCTTGTTCCCCAAAGGATATCAGCGTCAAAGCTTCATTCATAAGCCGGCGCTTCTTTCTGTTATTATCGTTTCTTTTTGTTCCGGCGCCCCACAAGCCGGTCTGTAAGAAGGCACCTTACAGCAAAGCGCAGCGCGATAAACGCGCTACGCTTCAAATTGTCTAATCAGCGATTTGATCAGCCGCCGTACACGTCGAATGTGAAGTACTTGTCGTTGATTTCCTTGTACTTCCCGGACGCAAGGATGCCTTCGATGGCTTTGTTGAACATGTCTTTCAGTTCGCCATCGTCTTTGCGGATCGCAATACCTGCGCCTTCACCGTTGATGACCGGATCCGGTGTCAAGGTTCCGAGAAGTTTGCAGCACGCGCCGTCGTCAGTCGCGAGCCAATCGGACAGAACCACAACATCGTCAACAACACCGTCAATACGGCCACTTGCTACATCGAGCTTATACTCATCCGGAGTTGGGTACAGCTTCAGGTCCGCAGACCCCAGCTTTTCTTCGGCGTAGTTGGAATGCGTTGTTGAAGACTGCGCACCCAGAGTGAAGCCCTTGAGGTCTGCATCAGACGTACCGGCGATTTTTGAAACTTTAGGTACGGCGATAGCCGGTGGAGTGTTGTAGTACTTGTTGGTGAAGTCGACCTTTTGCTTGCGCTCTTCGGTGATCGACATGGAAGCGATCACGGCGTCGAACTTGCCAGCCTGCAGAGCCGGGATCATGCCGTCCCAGTCCTGTGTGACAAATTCACATTCGACTTTCATTTCCGCGCAAAGGGCTTTTGCGATGTCGATATCAAAGCCAATCAGCTGACCATCAGCGGTCAGAGAGTTAAATGGAGGGTAGGCGCCTTCAGTGCCGATGCGGACCTTCGACCAGTCTTTAGCTTCCGCGCCACCCACAACGGCCAATACTGCTGCAGCGGCCGCAGCCATACGCATAAAACGCATATTCATTCCCCTATTATTTGTTTGGGACACAGGCGGGTTCGTCCCGCCATTTTTGCCCGAAGGCTTTATTCCACCTATTCCCAGTGAAATATCAAGCAGGCATTGAAAAAAATGCTGTGTCACAATGCCTTTTTCGGTTCCATCGTCTTGCGAAACGGAAGGAAGGGGAGGTCTATCGATTCCGCATCATGGTTTCAGAATCATCTGACAATTGGCTCTCGAGAGCAGCCGACAAGCCGAACGAACTTGTTTGTTCGGTACCTTCCTCGCTGTTGACATCTGCGACGGCCAGAACCGAAGCCAGCGAGATCACCTGTTTGAACAGTGAATTCTCCGGTTCATGGATCCCCATATCGAGGGCACGATCGCCGCGATTTGTCGATTCCGCCAGCTTCTCTTCGAACCGTGCCCTTTCATTTGGTGGAAGGTTGTCGAGGTCCTGTTCGCTCATACCGTGCTGTTCCAGCTTCAGGTGGCGAAGTTTTTGATCCTCCGGCAAAGCCTGCCACGCTTCATATTGCCGGGCAGCTTCCAGGCGCAGTTTATGAATCGCGAAGGAAATCTTGTCGGTCGGATTTTGAGCTGTCAGCGTTTTCGGAGAGCGAGGCTGCAAAGCACTGTTTTGTATGGTGGACATGGGTACTCCAACTCACTGCAGAAATGACTATGTCTACTTTTGCAAGTGTCGTGCCGATCGGGAGCCATGAAACTTCCTTATGAATTTCATGAACTTATTGAATTGGATGCCAATCCGCAGACGGTCTAGAACTGACAACCCGGCAGAACTTGCCCGACAATTCTTGTCGGCTGGGCAATTCCTGCGGGCTGGGTAATTTGTGGCGGCAACGGAGATTGGTATGGCTGAATTTGAACTCTTCATCGGGAACAAGAACTATTCGTCCTGGTCTTTTCGGCCCTGGATTGCGCTGAAGCATAAAGACATCCCATTTCAGGAGCATCTGGTTCCCTTTGATTTTGACAATGGCAATCCAAAGTTTCGGGATTTTTCACCTTCCATGAAAGTACCTGTTCTGAAGGAAGGTGATCTGACTGTCTGGGATAGTCTCGCGATCCTGGAGTATGTGGCAGAAGTCTATCCGGACCGGGGGCTGTGGCCGCAAGATCGAAATCAGCGTGCCAAGGCGCGGGCAATTTCTGCTGAAATGCACTCTGGGTTTCCTGCGCTTCGTGGTGCTTGCCCGATGAACATGCGCCGCCCGATTGAAACACTTGATGTAGATGAGGCGGTAAAGGCTGATGTTGCCCGGATCGTGCAGATCTGGAGTGAATGCCTGGAGACCTCCGGCGGACCATTTCTGTTCGGCGACTTTACGAATGCAGATGCCATGTACGCCCCAGTTGTCAGCCGCTTTGCAACTTACAATCTGTCAGAAGACCCCATCGTTGCCCAATATCATGAGGCCATGACGGCCACTGAGGCCTGGCAGGCTTGGGAAGCTGATGGGCTGAAAGAAACCTGGCATGTGGCGGTCGATGAAATCTGAGGCTGTCATTATTCTGCGGCAGCTTGATTGGTGCCGCAGAATGCTCCGGAATTTTTGAGAAAAGTCTGCAATCCATCAACAAAACGACGGACTTTAAGTGGAATAAATCGGTTGGATGGATAGACCGCGTGAACCGGATGAAGCGGGTACATCCAATCCGGTAGAACGAGTTCCAGTTTCCCCTGTTCCAGATAGTCCTCGATCATCCACTTGTGCGACAGGGTAATTCCGAGGCCTTTTAGGGCAGCCTGCCGTAAAGCCCCAGAATTGTTGATGATCATCGACGGTGAAATCTTGATTGAGAGCTTTTCGCCGAGCGCTGAATAAAATGGGACACAGTCGCCAGTCTGGATATTCTTGTAGAGCAGGTAATCATGATTTGGCAGCTCATCTGGATGAGACGGCCGGCCCATTCTGTCAAGGTAGGATGGTGCGGCTATCAGGCACCGTTCTGCCTGCCCAAGGCGGCGCACAATGAGGCGCTCGTCGTGAATCTCTCCCAGACGGATTGCAACATCCAGACCTTGATGAATGATGTCCACGTAGAGGTCAGACATGGATATGTCCATCAACAGATCTGGATGATCCTGTTTAAACTGGAACAGGTATTCGCCCAGGACAGTTTCTGAAAAACCGAGTGGCAAACCGATCGAAATCGTACCGGACATTTGGGCTTCTTCGCTTTGAACTGACCTGTCGGCTTCCGAAAGGCGATCCAGAATATCAAGGGCATAGGCATGATAGCGTTCACCAGCATCAGTCAAACGAAGTTGACGGGTCGTCCGGTTGAGGAGGCGTGTTCCCAACGTGTCTTCGAGACTACGTACCTGCTGGCTCACTGCCGGTTGGGATATGCCTAGATGCTGCGCGGCTGCGGAAAAACTTCCCAGATTGACCGATTGTACGAAACTCGTGAGTGCGGTCAGTTTATCCATATTGAACCCTCTGCAATACATGCAACGCCTGTCACTTCAATATATAAGATGTGCTTATGAGTTTTATAAGATCGCGGCCCCTTTAAAATCGGAGCTTTTGAAACAAATTAGAGGGCATCCCGGCTGAATACCAATCAGTCCGGTTGAAACTTCGCGTTTTTGTTCAATGCCAATCGAACTGGGGGACCCCTTATGACCAAGTCCGATATCTCCGTTTCCAGACGTTCTTTTTTGAGTGCCGCAGCTGGCACAGGTGCCATTGCTACTGCCGGTGGTATCACCCTGCTGCCATCTGCTGCTCAGGCGAGTGCGCCCAAATCGAATGCTCCGCTTGCAGGGGCACTCCGTTACAAAGTCGGGAACTTTGAAGTTACGGCGTTACTGGATGGCTATCTTGATGTCGGGCCGGATCTGGTCGTCGGTTATGACGCGGCAGAAGGTCAACGTCTTCGGGACAAGGCTATGATAGAGGGAGATGCGCTGCGTATTCCGGTCAACGCATTCCTCGTCAACACTGGCGACCGTTTGATCCTGGTGGATGCCGGGACCGCGGATTCGCTTGGCCCGACAATGGGCAAACTGCCTACGGCCCTAACGGCAGCAGGCATTAACCCGGATCAAGTTGATGCGATCCTGATTACGCATATGCACCCGGATCATCTTTTTGGGGTAATTGACGGTGAAGGCAACAAGGTCTTCAAAAACGCCGAACTGATCTTGCCGGAGGTCGACAAGGCATTCTGGTTTGACGATGCGGCCATGAATGGCGCTCCCGAGCAATTCAAACCCTTCTTCCTTGGAGCTCGCAAAGCTGCGGATGCCTATGCAGACAATCAGACGCTATTTGCCGCAGACAAGGAAATTCTGCCAGGGATCAGTTCTATGGCCTTACCGGGACATACGCCGGGGCACAGTGGGTTTGTCTTCGACAGCAATGGCGAAACATTGATTGTCGCCGGCGATATCATCCATATGGCTGCCTACCAGTTCGAGCGGCCGGATTGGGGTATCGGATTTGATATTGACCCGGCCAAAGCCGTTGAGACCCGCAAGAAATTCTTTGATCAAGTAGCAAGCGACAAGGTGTTGATTGCCGGAGCGCATATACCGTTCCCAGGATTGGGCCGGATTGCCAAGGATGGTGACGATTATCGTTTCGTCGCCGCCGGTTGGCCTTACGCCTACTGATCCAGACCATCTAACAAACAAGGCCCGGCAGCAACGCTGCCGGGTTTATCTGATGCCAAATCCGGAGAAGGGCAGGAAAGTAACCAACTGGCCTCGTTCCACGGCAGTTGCTTCTTCCGGGATTTCAATAAGACCGTCAGCTTCCCGAAGGCCGGTGATCAGACCAGAACCGTCGCGCATGAATTTGTTGGCCGTGGTCACGCCGTTTTCATCTGCCTCCAGAATTCCGCGATAAAACTCGCGGCGATCCGGTTTCTTATTCGGCACGTCGAACGCTGCCGGGACCTGAAAGCGTTGCGGCTCAATGAATGATCCGCCACCGAGAACACTGAGAACCGGCGTTGCATACAAAAGAAAACACACCATCGCCGCAACCGGGTTTCCGGGCAATCCGAGATAGATACAAGATCCGATCTGGCCGAACATCATCGGGCGTCCCGGTTTGATCGCCAATTGCCACATATGACGTTGGCCGAGTGCGTCCAGCGCGTCCAGCATATGATCTTCTTCGCCGCGGCTGGCTCCTCCAGTCGTCAGAATCACGTCAAATCGTTCTGACGCGTCCTTGAGCGTTTTTTCGATCAGCTCTGCATCGTCTTTCAAGATGCCGAGGTCTTCGATCTCAATTGGAAGAGAAGCCGCCAGACCGCGCAGCAAATAATGGTTGGAATCATAGACATCACCGACCGTGATCAGATCACCTGGGCGACGCAGTTCATCACCTGTTGAGACCAGCGCCACTTTCAGTTTGTGGTAGACTTTCAAGTCTGAAATGCCGGTTGAGGCAATTGCGGCAATATCCTGAGGGCGCAGCCGGTGCCCCGCAGACAGGATTACGGTTCCTTCAGCGACATCTTCTCCGGCCAACCTGCAATTGGCGCCTTTCTTGAGGCCTTGCGGGATGATGACGAAGTCTTTGCCGTCCTGTTCGTGTGTTTCGCAATCTTCCTGCATGGCAACTGTGTCTGCGCCGGGCGGCATGACTGCGCCTGTGAAAATGCGCGCGGCGCTCCAGGGGATCAGCGTCTGGTCACTTGCATGGCCGGCTGCAATGCGCTGTTCAAGCGGGAAAAATCCGCCGACCTCGTCATGATCTGAATGCCGGAAAGCATATCCGTCAACCGCAGAATTGTCGGCCAGAGGAATGTTACGCGGTGCGGAGATGTCTTCAGCAAGTACACGTTCCAGCGCTTCTTCAAGAGGACTGCTCTCAATACCGGCAACAACGGACAGACGTTCCTTTAAGATTTGGAGAGCTTCGTCATGCCGCAAGCGGTCCTTGTCATGCAGAAAACAATCATTCAACAGGGCTTTGCTGCTCATCCGGTGGGCCTTTCCAGGCCGAGATGCGCTTGAATGAAGTCGGCCATAGACGGAACGTCGTTCAGATCAAATGCAGGCAGGTCAGTGTCGGAAACAACGTGATCTGCGGCTATTGCCATAATGTTCGGGTCATCGGGAGCCAAAGGCGTGTTTTGGGAGGCGTCCTTACGCCGAGCTTCAATCTTTGGGTGGTTCTCGCGTTTGTAACCTTCAATCATGATCAGATCGCACGGTGCCAATCGGGAGAGGATGGCCTCTAACGGCGGTTCATCTTCATCTCGCAACTCATGCATCAGGGCCCATCGGCGTCCGGACACAAGAGCGACTTCGTGAGCCCCGGCGTCTCTGTGCCGATAACTGTCGGCACCCTTGCGATCAATATCGAAATTGTGGTGCGCATGTTTTACCGTCGAGACCTTGAAGCCACGGGCCGTCATTTCAGCGACAAGCCGGGTGACAAGTTGGGTCTTGCCGGAATTCTTCCAGCCGGTGATTCCGAAGACAGGTGTGGATGTCATGAGGCGTGCGAACTCAGGGCGTTGCGGGCTGTTTCCAGATCATCGGGCCGGTTGGCGTTGAAGAACGGGTCAAGTCCGGTTGTCGGATCATTGTCGAAGGCGACTTCAACGCTGTCGTACTGGTCAACGAAAGCCAGGACTTTGCCGCTTTTGCCTGTCGACAGCCAATTGTGCAGATCGTCGTAAAGGGCTACCGGCCACAGGCCGAAGACCGGCTGCAATTTATCCGAAGAGCTCGCCAGGGCAATGACCGTCTTGTCTGACGGTGTCACTGCGCAGAACCGGGCGACGATGTCAGTTGGAAAGAACGGCGTATCGCCGGCAATGGAAACGACGTGGCTGACTTGAGGCAGGTTGGCCCTGGCGTAGTCCAGACCAGCGAGGACCCCGGCAAGGGGCCCTGCAAAATCGCCAACGGGATCGGGTAAAACCGGCAGGCCGTATTGCGCAAACCGGCTTGGATCGCCATTCGCATTTAAAATGATATGCGGGTTCTGTGGTGTCAGACGGTTCAGTATGATCTCGAGCATGGTTTTGCCACCCAGCTCAAGAAGAGTTTTGTCGCCGCCTCCCATGCGCCGGGACTGACCTCCGGCCAGAACACAGGCAAGCAAGTTGTCTTCCGTCAGCGGCTTTGCAGATATTGTCATTCGGCCGCTTCGCTCCTTTTGCTGCCTTTGCGTTTTGATTTAGTCGGTTCGTCCTCGGCAAGTCCAGGATCCATATCAAATTCAATGCGTTCTGCGCCTGACAGAGCAATAAATCGTTTGCCCTTGGCCCGGCCGATCAGGGTCAATCCGGATTTTTTTGCCAGTTCAACTCCCCAGGCCGTAAAACCGGAGCGCGAGATCAAAATCGGAATACCCATCATTACGGTCTTGATGACCATTTCTGATGTGAGTCGTCCCGTGGTGTAGAAGATCTTGTCATCGGCGGAGATGTTGTTCAGCACCATCCAGCCTGCGATCTTGTCAACGGCATTATGGCGTCCGACGTCTTCCATATAGACAAGCGGCCGGTCCTGATGGCACAGGATACTGCCATGAATGGCACCGGCCTCAAGGTAGAGCGAAGGTGTCGTGTTGATCGACTTGGTGAGTTGATAAAGCCAAGATGTTTTCAAGGCTGCGTTTTTTGGAAGTTCGATTGTATCGAAGCCCTCCATGACGTCACCAAAGACCGTCCCTTGTGCACAGCCGGATGTGCGCACTTTCTTTTTCAGCTTTTCTTCGTAGTTGGTTTCCCGCTCTGTGCGAACAACAACAACCTCAAGATCATCATCATAGTCGATACCGGTGATGACATCGTCATCTTCCAGCATGTTCTGATTCTTGAGGTACCCGACCGCCAACAGATCCGGATGATCGCCAATGGTCATGATGGTGACCACTTCCTGGGAATTCAGATAAAGTGTAATTGCTTTCTCTGTGACAACCTTTGTGTCAACGGGCGCACCGTTGTGATCGATGCCGCTGACACTTGTAGAGAGTTTTGGATCTGCCGGATTGGGTTTGAGTATGTAAGGCGCCGTCACTGGCGAATAACTCCGAATGGTTTTGCTACAATGAAGACTATGGGACGCACTTCTCCTAGTGCAAGGGTTAGTTCGTTTTGCGGAATTTCATAAGGGCCATAAATGCCCCTCCTGCAATAAGTCCCCAGAATGCGCCTGACACTCCAAAAAAACTGATACCTGATGCGGTAATGGCAAAGGTGACGATTGCGCTATCCCGTGTTTCAGCCGATTTGGTCGCTTCTCCAATCGAAAAAGCCAGGGCTCCCAGCAAGGCGAGACCTGCGACGGCCTCGATCAGGATGGACGGTGTCGCTGCGACAAAGGCCATCACCAGTCCTGCAAACAAACCAATCACGATATAGAGTAGGCCTGATGCGGCAGCGGCCCAATAGCGTTGTTTCGGATCCTTATGGGCATCTTCTCCAGCGCACATGGCCGCCGTGATCGCCGCCAAATTGACAGCGTGACCTCCAAACGGTGCGGAAAAAAGACTGAAAATACCTGTCAGGGTAAACAGCGGGCCGCTATTGGGTTTATAGCCAAAGGCCCTGAGAACCGCGACTCCGGGAATGTTTTGCGACGCCATGGTGACGATGAAGAGTGGCAAGGCGATGCTCACCAGTGCTTCAAAGGAAAATACCGGGCTGATGAAAACCGGCTTACTGATCAGAGCAGCTTCTCCCAGGTCAATCGGACCACCATCGAAAAAGGCGATTGCAAAAGTCGCGATCATGGCGAGAGGGACAGCAATGAGCCGTGCAAAACGCAGCGAGACTGCCCAGACCGAAATTACGATGAGCGCATAGACTGGCAGTTCAGCGACCGCGTGCACCGGTGCCAGACACAAGCCGAACAAGACGCCAGCCAGCATTGCGTTGGCAAGAGGCGCCGGTATGGCCGCAACGGCCCGCCCGAACGGACGGATCAACCCAGCCAGAATGATCAGAAGCGCGCAAATTATAAAGGCCCCGACAGCTGCCGGAAAGCCGCCGTCTACGACTCCAGCTGATGCTAAAAGCGCGGCACCTGGTGTCGACCAGGCAATGCTGACAGGCATCCGGGTCCAGATGGAGGCGACAATTGCGCAGAGGCCCATGGACAGAGACAGTGCCATCAGGCCGCTGGTTGCTTCAGCAGCATTTGCACCGGAAGCCGTCAGCCCCTGAATGACGATGGCAAAGGAGCTGGCAAAACCCACAATGGCGGCCAGCAGTCCTGCGCTAATGGATTGAATGGATGGGCGTTCAAGTATCATGGTGTGTGTCCAACAGGTGGGACACACACTCTAGCCATCGGATCGGCGCCGTGACTAGGACAGTTTGACAAGGATCAGTTCAGTTCCAATTTGGCTTTTACGCCAAATCAGATCATCAACATGTCGTTGGTCAGGCGGCCTTGCTGAAGTTCAGTGGCGAAATGGCTGAATGCCAGACTGGCTTCATCGCGGGAAACATCCGCAGGATGATCCAAAAGAGGGCGCAGGACAGGATACTTTGATGCTGCAATGCCGTCTGTGAGGTCCCGAAAGAACATCAGGGAGTTCGGGAAAAGACGGAAATCCACTGGTTCGTGGATGATGCCTTCAATGTTATCGAGCCGCGCATCGTTCATGACACAGTAGACCGTTTCAAGCACCGGGCCTGTCTGGCCTTCCAGGACCTGAATGATGTGTTGGTCAACGAGGAGCAGGGCTCCGGTCACACCTGCTTTTCGGTTGATCCGACGAATTCTCAGAAGTGTCTTGTCAATTTCGTCAGGAAGAGACAGTCGTACATTGTCCCATTTGATCTTGCTTCTGTAGCAGGCGCGATAAAGTTCCATGAGTTTGCCCATCCTTGTGCCGATAGACTTAGCCTGCGCTCCAATTCCTCACATTTGCTTAAAATTTTAGTCAAATTGGAAGAAGTTTGGGGATGGTTACGACTTCGTTGTGAAGTTCTCTGGAAACCTGTGCTTCGAACCATTGCAGGTAAAAGAAGAAAGTTGTGTAAAACTACACAGGATCTTCTTTCTCTGGAGAACTCGATTATCCGCGTTGTTCCAGTTTGAACCTTAAACTGGTTTTAACTGCCGGCCACTCGTGGGGCAGAATCGAATAGACGGCAGTGTCGCGCAATGTGCCGTCAGCCATCTTCATGTGAGAGCGCAAGACACCGTCGAATTTGGCGCCAAGACGTTCTATTGCCGTGCGGCTTTGCCGATTCATGAAATGGGTTCGAAATTCAACAGCTATGCAGTTCAGATCCTCAAACGCATGGGTTAAAAGCATCAGTTTGCATTCCGTGTTCAAACTGCTGCGCTGAACGGACTTTCGGTTCCAGGTCGAACCGATCTCAACACGTTTGTTGGCGGCATCGATATTCATGAACGTTGTCATGCCGACAGCCTTGCCGTCCGGGGTCAGGATCGCGAAGGGCAGCATGGACCCGGATGCCTGAAGACCAAGCCGACGGTCAATCTCGGCTTTGACACCGTCTGGCGAGGGGATGGTCGTGTACCAAAGCTTCCAGAGTTCGCCGTCCAGCACCGCTTTCGTTAGATCTGCTGCATGGTCTTGTGACAGCGGGACAAGAGTTGCGTGTTTACCGGACAATGTAACGGGGAAGGGCCAAGGCATAATCATGCTCCAGACGATGTGTAATGATTGGAATTAGAAAGGCCGTTCTTCACCAGTCCATTTGAAGAATTTGCCGGTATCTTCGGGGCTCAACCCGTCAGCAATCTGCATGACGCCTTTGGCAACATCGGCCGGATCATTGTCTGCAGCTGCTCCGCCCATGTCGGTCTGGACCCAGCCCGGATCAATCAACGCAACTGGAATACGATCTGGTTCCAGCTCCGTCGCCAGTCCTTGCATGACCTTGTTGACAGCAGATTTGGAAGCCCGGTAGGCGATCCGATCGGAGTCTCGGTATCCCATCCAGGACATCTGACTTGATATTGTCAATATTGAACCAGGAGTGCTGCTGCGAAGATGCGGCAGGAAGGCTTGAGAGACCGCAAGCGGTCCAAGCGTGTTGACGGCAAGCGTTTCCTGAAAACCGACAAAATCCATGTCGAGCGGACTTTGGGGTTTTGGTCCAATGATGCCGGCGTTGTTGATCAGGAGGTCCAGATCCGCATCGACTTGTGTCGCTGCGCGGCGGATCGCTTCATGATCTGTAACATCAAATTCAACAAGTCGGATTTGGTCGCCGAAATTGTTCGAGACGTCCTGCGCTGCCGCCGCGTTTCTGACTGACCCAACAACAGTCCATCCCCGGTTCAACGCAGCTCGTGCAAGTTCCAGTCCGATACCGCGATTGACTGCGGTAATGAGGCACGTTTTCATGAAAAGACAGGTCCTGAGTTGGTCGAGCTGATATGGCCGGAACTATCTTGCGCAATGTGGCCTGCAGCAAGCAAAACATTGTTACCCTCACAGGAATGCAAATTATTGAAATATTTCTCGTCTGAATGTCGCAGATGCAGCTTTGCGAGCTTGCAGGTCTTGTCTCTGCAAATCTTCAACCCTATGAAACAGGGAACACCTTTTCTCAGGTGATCCAAACCTGTTCGTCTGGCTGCCAGTTGGTCTTCTGCAACTGTTGGTGCACTCGAAGCAGCGGAACACAAATTAGGACGCGTTTATGAGCGACACCATTAAAGCTGCCGTTATGGATCAGCTGAAACAGATCAAGGGGCCGGATCTTGAGGGAGATATCGTCTCACTCGGACTGGTTTCAGATGTTTTTGTCTCCGATGGGCGGGTGGCTTTTTCCATCACGGTACCAGCTGAGCGCGCGCAGGAACTGGAACCTTTGCGGCAGGCGGCAGAAAAAGTCGTCAAGGAAGTCGATGGCATTGAAAATGCCATGGTAGCGCTGACAGCAGAACGGTCACCTGGAAGTGCAACGGCAACAGCACCCAAGCCTGCGGCTGCGCCACGTGCAGCTCAGCGGCCTACGGAAGAAAAGGCGACCGCCAAGCCGGGTGTTCCGGGGATCAAGCACATCATTGCCGTTGCTTCCGGCAAGGGCGGCGTCGGCAAGTCGACCACCACAGCCAATCTGGCTCTGGGCATGGCTGCGAACGGGTTGAAAGTTGGCGTTCTGGACGCTGATATTTATGGACCTTCGGTGCCCCGGCTATTCAATGTGTCGGGTCGTCCGGAGACCGTCGAAGGACGCATTTTGAAACCACTGGAGGGCTATGGCATCAAGGTGATGTCGATGGGCTTCATGGTGGAAGAAGAAACGCCAATGATCTGGCGTGGCCCTATGGTGATCTCCGCCTTGACCCAGATGTTGCGCGAAGTCGCGTGGGGTGAACTTGATGTATTGGTGGTCGACATGCCTCCGGGAACCGGTGACGCACAGCTGACCATGGCGCAACAGGTGCCACTTGCCGGTGCTGTTATCGTTTCTACACCGCAGGATTTGGCGCTGATTGATGCCCGCAAAGGCCTCAACATGTTCAAGCGGGTAGATGTTCCGTTGTTGGGCATCGTCGAAAACATGAGTTTCTTCCTGTGCCCGGATTGCGGCGGACGCCATGATATCTTCGGACATGGCGGCGCGCGTGCGGAAGCAGAACGATTGGGTGTGCCTTTCCTCGGGGAAATTCCGCTGGAAATGAAAATACGCGAAACGTCAGACGCTGGAACACCTGTTGTAGTGTCTGATCCGGAAGGTCCCTTTGCAGAGATCTACAAGGATATTGCTGCAAAGGTATTCACGGAGATTGAAAAGGCGGCCAACTCGTCTGATCGGGCGGCTCCGGCTATCGTATTCGAATAAGCATTCAGCTCAGTGGGCAGTCATGCCCACTGCCGCTCGGGGGAACGCTTGGAGCACCGAAACAACGGACGTGCCATTGCGGCTATGCTGATCGCCATGTCCGGGTTCATCTTGAATGACACGTTGGTCAAACTCTCCGCCGATGCGCTTCCGCTCGGGCAAATCATCTTTGTTCGCGGTGTAATCAGCAGTATTCTGATTGCGATCATTTGTTACGTGACAGGTGTGTTCCGGTTATTGCCAATGCTCCGGCACCCACCTGTCCTGGTGCGTGCAGCAGCGGAAACGGCTGCGACGGTTTTTTATCTATCTGCGCTCTTTCATCTACCGATCGCCAATGCCACTGCAATCCTTCAGGCTTTGCCGTTGGTGGTCACTGCCGGTGCTGCGATTTTCCTGAAGAATAAAGTCGGGTGGCGTCGCTGGACGGCCATTGCAATCGGGTTTGTCGGGATATTGATCATTGTTCGCCCGGGATTGCAGGGTTTCAATGCATTCTCGTTGCTGGCACTTGCGGGAATTGCCTGCATGGCGGTCAGAGACCTGGCGACGCAGCAGGTGCCTAAGGAAGTTCCGACGTTCGGTGTGGCTTTGGTGAGTTTCATCGCCGTCACGACGCTTGGTGCCGGATTGACCGCAGTTGATGGTTGGCAGGCAATGAGTTTGGAGAAGTTCGGTCTCCTGGTCGGGGCGTCCCTTTTTATTATCGTCGGTTATATTTTCATCATCATCGCCATGCGGACCGGTGAAATCGCTGTGGTTTCGCCATTTCGTTATTCGATTGTGATTTGGGCTATTGGGCTGGGGTTTCTGGTCTGGGGAGATGTTCCCGATGGTTTGACCTTGGTGGGAACTTCCATCGTTATCCTGATGGGCATCTACACTTTCTTCCGTGAACAACACATCACAAACGGATAATTGAATTGTCAAGAGTGTGACGCAACTTTAACGATAATTGATCAAGTTTCTACAACGGGGATTGATTTGCCTGCTGGGTTTTTTTAGGGTGCTCTCCAAAGAGAGAGATCAGCGCTCAAATGTCCTCCGATTATGCTTTGCACATTGCCCCGAACCCGAAGCGTGTTCCCTCGGTTGCTATCCTAATCGCTATATCCTCTCTGTCGCCGCTTGCTATGAATATCTATTTGCCATCCATGTCGGGAATGATGGCTGCGTTTTCGGCTACATCAGGTGAAATCCAGCTGACAATGTCGTTTTATTTCATTGCAATTGCTGTGGCTCAGATTGTTCTTGGTCCCTTGTCGGACCAGTTCGGGCGCCGTCCGGTAATTGTTTTGGGAATGCTGCTTTTTGTAATCGGCAGTATTCTTTGTCTTCTGGCACCAACTGTTGAAGCGTTGATTGCGGCAAGGATCGTACAGGCGGTTGGCGGCGGGACCGGGTTGGTTCTTGGCCGTGCAATCGTACGGGACATGTTTGGCCGGGAACAGGCGGCCAGCATGATTGGTTACGTGACAATGGGCATGGCCGTTGCACCGACAATCGGACCGGCAATCGGCGGGCTCCTGGATGCGCAATACGGTTGGCGTGGCGGTTTCTTTCTGATGCTCATTTTCGGTGTGGGAGTTACTGTTTCTGCGTTTTTGTACCTGCCGGAAACAAATCGCTATCGCAGCCCGGTCAGTATCCGGAAAATCGCGTCTAGTTATAATCAGCTGGCTCGGGAAAAAATGTTCTGGGCGTTTTGTTTGTGCGCTGTATCTTCAGCTGCGCTGTACTTCGCCTACCTTGGCGGCGCCCCTTTTGTAGCTGCAGGCGTCTTAGGGCTAACACCTGCTGAAATTGGCCTCTATTTCATGGTTGTGGCGCTGGGCTACATCCTTGGGAACTTCATAACTGGTCGAGTTGCTGAACGGGTCGGCGTTGTTCGGATGATTATCGCAGGGACGCTCGTTGGGTTATTCGGCGTGTTGCTCATTGCCGCAGCTGTGGTTTCAGGGGCCCTAAATGCTCCCATGTTATTCCTGCCAATGTTTTTTGTTGGTGTTGGAAATGGCGTTTGTTTGCCTAGCGCTATTTCCGGTGCTGTTAGCGTGCGACCGGATCTCGCCGGAACTGCAGCGGGTTTGACCAGCTCCCTTCAGATCGGATTTGGTGCCATCGCCAGTGCTATTGTTGCCAGTTTTCTGGCAACAGATGAGCTTGGTTCAGGAGCCGCTCCAATGGTCGTTGTCATGGCGGTTGGCGCAGCCGCGAGTTTGGTTTTCGTGACAGCTGTCTATTTCGGAGAGAAGCAAATCAGCCATCTGCCGACCGACTAGGAATTCCAGGATTGGCCTATCCCCCGGTAACACTCATATGGCGAGACACGGCAGGCTGTTTTGAATCGCGGTCGATGATGAAATCATGGCCTTTCGGCTTGCGGCCGATGGCTTCGTCGATCGCATCGCTCAAGAGTTCATTGCCTTCAGATGTGCGCAGCGGTGCTCTGAGATCAGCCATGTCGTCCTGACCGAGGCACATATAAAGCTGGCCAGTGCAGGTCACACGAACACGATTGCAGCTTTCGCAGAAATTATGGGTCATCGGCGTGATGAAACCGAGACGCCCACCCGTCTCTTCAATAGTGACATACCGAGCTGGTCCGCCGGTCTTGTAGGGAATCTCTGTCAGCGTGAACTGTTCCGCCAAGCGGCTTCGAACGGTAGAAAGCGGGAGATACTGATCGGTGCGATCTTCATTGATTTCGCCGAGTGGCATGGTTTCGATCATGGTCAGGTCGTAACCGTGCTCATGGCACCATTCCAGCATTGGAACGATTTCGTGCTCATTTACGCCCTTGAGCGCCACCATGTTGATCTTGACCTTCAATCCGGCGTCAGTCGCTGCCCGAATGCCGTCCTTTACCTTGGCCAGGTCGCCCCAGCGGGTCACGGCCTTGAACTTGTCGGGGTCAAGTGTATCGACCGAAACATTGATACGGCGAACACCGCAATCATAAAGTTCCTTGGAAAAACGGGCCAATTGAGAACCGTTTGTGGTGATCGTCAGCTCTTCCAGAGCCCCGCTGTCAATGTGCCGTCCAAGATTGCGGATCAGGCTCATGATGTTCTTGCGCACCAACGGTTCACCGCCTGTCAGGCGCAGTTTGCGAACGCCTTTTTCAATGAAAGCAGTACAAAGCCGGTCCAGTTCTTCAAGGCTGAGAACTTCGCGTTTCGGCAAAAACGTCATGTCTTCAGCCATGCAGTAAACACAGCGGAAATCGCAGCGGTCTGTGACGGATACGCGTAGATAAGTGACGGCGCGGCCAAATGGATCAATCATCGGGGCAGGGGCTGTCACTGCACCAGATACCGTTGAAGCAGGGACCACTATATTTCCGTCGGTCACGTTTCGCTCTCCCTCGAACTGTTTTTCTTGTTGCCCATCATATGGAGCAACTTCAGGCAATATCAATCAAAACCCTAAGGCGAACGACTTGCTCTTTAAGACAGGTAAACTTGATAGTTTAGTTCTGTCAATCAGGAGTAGCTGTGCAACAAGGATATGACCTGCGGATCCAGATCTTCCGGCTTCTGTTGATTGGGAGTTTGCCCGGTTTTCTCGCGGAGAAAAAACTGCCCGATATAATTCTTTTCAGAAAAACAGTTAGAACACTTGAAGTAACACCTAAAGGAGTTATATAAATGACACCTAATAGTGTTATGAAAGAGTGGCGATATGAGCAGATACGGGTTGATCTCACTTGCGTTTATGATTGGTGCAGTTCCGGCGTGGGCAGCTGAGCCGAGCGTCATTACGCTGCAACCGCAACCTCAGTTAAACTGGGAAGTCACACCGGAAGGTGTCGGCTTTGCAGCCCTTGAGGGCAACCGGTTTGAAGAGAGTTATATGGCTATGGTCCGCTTGCCGGGCGGATTGGTAAGCCCGATTCATGTCAAAAGTGCTGCCATGCACGGGATTATTGTCTCGGGGCAAATGGTTCACGTTGCCGCAAACGAAGATGGTTCTTCCGAAACCATTCTTGAAGCGGGAGATTATTATGAAATACCGGCAGGACTTGCGCATGTTAGCAAATGCGTCTCCAAAACCGATTGCGTGACATTTCTCTATCAGGATGGCCCGTTCGATTTCCTGCCTGTCGCGGGGGCGGGACAATGAACACTGGGCCCCAAGCCGTATTTCGTGCGCTGTCCGATCCAACCAGGCGTGAAATCCTGGTTCACCTTTCAGATGAAAACTTGCCGGTGGCAGAGATTGCGGAACGGTTTGATATCTCGCGAACGGCCATCAACAAACATCTGGCTATCCTGGAAGAGGGCGGGTTGATCAGGAGCCAGGTTCGCGGGCGAGAGCGCTTGAGCGAATTGACACCTGCTCCGATGAAATCAGCGCTCGAATGGCTCGGATACTTCGAACAGTTCTGGGACAGCAAACTTTCCAAATTGCAGCGTGAAATTGCCAAGGACATGAAAGAGAAAAAGGAAACGAGCAAATGACAGCAACAACATTGACCAAAACGATCATTCTGGATGCGCCGAAAGATGTTGTCTGGGGGTTCCTGACCGAAAAAGACAAGCTTGCCCGTTGGTTCCATCCGGCTGAAGAGGACCTCAAAGAAGGGGCTGACTACACATTGTTGAACCAGCACAAGAACATGACCCGTGTTTGTTGGGGAACAGTTCTGGAGATGCGTCCTTTCGACAGTCTTGTCTATACGTTTACGTTCGAACCACTGGAAGGAGCTTTGACGACCGTTCGGTGGACCCTTGAAGGGGCGGCAGGGGGAACGCGGCTGACACTTCAACATGAAGGTATCGAAAAAGCGGCTGGTGAGGCTGCATTCATGATGTTGAGTGCACTGGATGCTGGCTGGGATGAACATTTCGGCCGCCTGCGTACAGAAGCCAAGACACCGGTCCCGGCATAAATTTGGTTCGAATTTGTTGATCCGACAATTGCCTCTGACGTAACAAGTTAAACGCATAACGTCAGAGGCAACATGACAACAATTGTCTGGTTCCGCCAGGACCTTCGTATATCCGATAATCCGGCTCTTTATGAGGCCGCGCAAAAGGGCGCGGTTTTACCGGTTTTTATTCTGGAAACTCCAGAGCAATCCGGAGAAACGCATCCCCTTGGAGGGGCCAGTCGTTGGTGGCAACACCACAGTCTTGCCGCGCTCAAGGAAAAACTGCCTGGGTTGGTCTTTCTGCGGGGCAGTGCCCGCCATCTGATCCCGCAATTGGTTGCCCATACGGGCGCCAAGGCCGTGTACTGGAACCGGTGCTATGAACCGCACACAATAGCCCGGGATTCTGAAATTAAGGCAGACCTGCAAGCCGATGAAATCGAAGTCCAAAGCTTCAAGGCGTCGCTTCTGTTTGAACCATGGGAGATGGAGACCAAGTCGGGTGGCCATTTCAAGGTGTTTACCCCGTTCTGGAAGTCTGCGCAGCAGCGAGTAGTTGCTCCGCCGTTACCCCAACCGAAAACAATTGAATTCGCGGCCTACGTTGGTGGCGAACCGCTTGATGTTTTGGGGCTATTGCCAAAAAAACCAGATTGGGCCACTGGATGGGAGCAGTCTTGGACCCCGGGAGAAATAGGTGCCCAGAACCGGATGGGTTCATTTCTGGATGAGGAATTGGCCGGATACGGCGATCTCAGAAACCGGCCTGATCTGCCAAATGTTTCGCGGCTGTCACCTCATTTGCATTTTGGCGACATATCCCCGCGTCAGATCTGGGCGGCGACCCATCATGCCATGGACGCTAATGAAGGGTTGTCATCGGATGGGATGAAGTTCCTGTCTGAAATTGTCTGGCGCGAGTTTTCGCATCACCTTCTCTATCATTTCCCGCAGTTGCCATCGCAGAACTGGAAACCGGTTTTCGACGACTATCCGTGGCGGGAAAGTGCTGAAGACCTGAAGCGCTGGCAGAAAGGTCAGACAGGCTACCCACTAATCGATGCCGGTATGCGTGAGCTTTGGCAGACCGGTTATATGCATAACCGGGTACGGATGCTGGTGGCCAGTTTCTTGGTGAAACACCTGCGCCTTCACTGGCATCACGGGGAGAGCTGGTTTCGAGATACACTTGTTGATGCGGATCTTGCCAACAATTCAGCTGGTTGGCAGTGGGTTGCCGGGTCTGGAGCAGATGCAGCTCCCTACTTCAGGATTTTCAATCCCATGTCGCAGGGCCTGAAATTTGATCCCGATGGCAGCTACACCCGAAAGTGGGTTCCGGAACTAAAGGAATTGGAAACAGCGCATCTGTTTGCGCCATTCGAGGCCCCTGAGTCAGCTCTTGAGAAGGCCAGTGTTGTTCTCGGGAAGACCTATCCTCATCCGATGGTTGATCATGCGAGTGCGCGCAAAGCTGCCCTGGATGGATATCAATCGATCAAACTCAGCGGACAAAACGCCGCTTGACCGGAGCGAATTCACCAGTATCGTCCGGGGCAATGCAATCCAACCGTTTCACTTCAGGTGCTTAGAATGACAGAAGAAACCACAGTGTGGCCAACGGAACTGCGTGTATCTGAGGACCGGAAAACGCTGACGGTGGCTTTTGATGACGGCGAGCGTCATGAGTTATCTGCTGAATATCTACGTGTATGTTCGCCGTCTGCAGAAGTAAAAGGCCACGCGCCGTCACAAAAGAAGACCGTGCCGGGCAAGAAAAATGTAGGGATCATCAAGATCGAACCAGTTGGTAATTATGCTGTTCGAATTCACTTCGATGACATGCACAATTCGGGCATTTTCTCGTGGCCGTATTTCCTTGAACTGGCGACCGACCGCAGCAAGCACTGGGGTGGTTACCTTCAGGAGCTTGGCGAGAAAGGGCTTTCCCGATGAGAGGGACTGCGCCAAATTTCAATTGATCCTACTGATTCAGAAATTCCTTCAACCCGGCATTTTCGCTTTAAAGCTCGGCAATGCGAGTCCTGAGTTCATTGATGCCGGGCGACAATTCGGCGACCGTGAAGCGTTGCGTTCCTGCATGGCTCGCACGCTTTTGGTAAAGGCGATTTTTTGAAAATGCGCGAGCCATGCAGGTCCCCTCCCAGAGGTGGTTAGAGGTCGAGTTCACTCAGGCCTGGATGATCCGCAGGCCGTGGACCCTGTGGCCAATGAAATTTCCGGTCGTTTTCCTGGATTGCCAGATCGTTGATGCTGGCAAATCGCCTGTGCATTAGGCCGCTCGGTACAAATTCCCAGTTTTCATTGCCGTAAGACCGAAACCATTGTCCTGTGCTGTCCTGCCATTCATAGGCGAAACGTACGGCGATCCGGTTTTCCGTGAAGGCCCAGAGTTCCTTGATCAGCCGGTACTCCTGTTCGCGCTGCCATTTGGCGGTCAGGAATTCGACAACCTGGTCTCGGCCAATCGGGAAATTGGCGCGGTTACGCCAGATGGTATCAGGCGTGTAAGCGAGTGAAACCTTTTCAGGGTTTTGGGAGTTCCAGCCATCTTCAGCTGCGCGGACCTTCTGGATAGCCGTGGCTTCAGTAAATGGCGGGAGAGGGGGGCGTTGTTCATTCATCGGGAAAAATCCAGGGCTAGAATTTGAGAGGGCCCATTCGATGCGGCGGTCATCAGGTCGCTGCCTGTCGTCATCGGTCGGTAGGCTTGCGCCAAAACGAGTGCGATGGCGGTGATCGCGCCGAAAGCATAAAAGCAGCGGGGGTATGCGGGTCTCATCGAATACATGGCGGGCCTCAAAGTGCTGAGAACAGAACTATGTGTACCAATCTGTTCACTTTCGAATTTAAAATGTACCGATCTGTTCATTAATTCAAGAAAAATATGGCAATTGGAAGTGATTATCGGCTCACGGTTTCGTGACTATTTAAGTAGATTGCAAATTGCACCGACGAATGGAAATCATCGAAAAATTGTTTTTTCCCTATGTATTTGTCAGATATAGCTTTGCGATAATGAAAGGACCTTGACGTTGATAACTTGCAAATTCTGCTACTCAACTATATTTACCGATTAGTACTGAAAGGAAGGTCATGCGACCGAGTAAAAGAGATGAGCTGGTGCGTCGGGCGTTGGAGATATTCTATCGCGATGGATTTCACGCGACCGGTATGGATTCGCTGGCGGCGGAAACAGGCATCTCCAAGACAACGATGTTCAAGCACTTCCGGACAAAGGATGATCTGATTCTTGCCGTTCTGCGTTTACGCGATGAGAATTTCCGTAATTGGATGTTTCGCAAACTGGAAGAATTCGACCTGCCACCACGGGAGCAACTTCTGGCTTTGTTTGATGTTCTGGCGAAATGGTTCCAGGATAAGAAATTTAAAGGCTGCATGTTCATCAAGGCGTCGGCCGAATTTCAGGAAAAGACCCATCCAGCCTACGTGCAATCAGCGGAGCATAAGCGACTGCTGCACCAGGCATTCAAATCTATCGCTGAAAAGGCAGGAGCTCGGGATGCAGGCTTGCTTGCCCGCCAATTGCTTATCCTCAAAGAAGGCGCAATTGTCGCTGCACACATGAGCTTTGATCCCGATGCCGCGCAAGCTGCAAAGCTGGCAGCGCAGGTGTTGATCGATACCCAGATTCCGGTCAAATAGTTGGGCAAAGGCAGTTTGGACAAAGAGAAAGCCGGGCAAAGGCCCGGCTTTTCAATTGTTTGATGCGAGTTTCGCGCTTAGCGCTTGACGACAATCTTCGCGCCTACATCTACGTTTTTATAAAGATGGATGACATCTTCATTGGCCATGCGGATGCAGCCTGATGACACTGCAGATCCGATTGTCCACGGCTCAGTTGTTCCATGAATGCGGTACAGTGTCGAACCGATATAAAGCGCGCGTGCGCCCATCGGATTGTTAGGGCCACCCTTCATGTGAGCTGGAAGAATACGGCCCTTCCGGCGTTCACGGGCACGCATTTGTGCCGGCGGTGTCCAGCCCGGCCATTCCGCCTTGCGAGTCACGCGGTGTTTACCGGCCCACTGAAATCCGTCTTTGCCAACACCAACGCCATATCTCATGGCCTTGCCATTTTTCTGGATGTGGTAGAGGCGACGCTCGGAGGTATCGATGACAATCGTACCCGGCGAGTATGGGCCATCATACCGGACGCGTTTGCGTTTGACCGGTGATTTACCACCCGGATGATACTTGGGCGTGACCCATTGGTTTGTGGCGTGATCGAAATATCCGGCACGCGCCGATGCCGATACTGGAAGCATCAAAGACCCGGCCAGTACAGCAATCATTACATAAAAGAATTTGTTCATTTGTTCCCCCATTAGCACCTGACCCCCTGATCAAGGTGCTGCATGTCATAGGTTACGTTAGGAAAATGTCCTTGCCGCACTGTTAACAATCATGACCTAAAAGCGTCAAAGTTTAAATTTCACGTGTCTGTGATCAGGGTTCGCCCAACGGAAATGTGCTATTTTCGCAACAAATTCCACGCTTTTGTCGCGAGTTGTCCTGATTTACATTTACAGATTGTGATCGTGAAGTCGGGTATCTTCCTTGTCCGCCCTGATCAGCTGGATTGATTCTCCTGGGAATTACATCTCATCCCAGCCAAAAACGGGTCGCTCTTATGCTGGCCGCTCAGCAACAGTCAGACCAAGACTGCTGCCTCGGTCTTGGGTCCTATCTGCCGTGACTGCGATCATAGGGATTGACTGACGGCGAAGACCAACCGTCAGGTTTTCCGGCCTTTGGGCGATAGACCTCCATCAGCATCGGATGACAGGGAGCGGTATCACTGGAATGTTCGCTGCCGCAGTCGCCACCTGGGCATGCGCTCATGACCGCCAAAAGGTCGATCTCGGCAAACAGCTCCAGATAGTCGCCAGGCCGCACCGGGCTTGCTTTCATGAAATACTGGCCGGTGTCCCGGGTGAAGCCGGTGCACATGAAAACATTCAGAACGTCATGAACATGAGGCTCGGCTTCCTGGAGGCTGATTTTGCGAGCATCGGCAAGAGCGCGGGTCAGATTGGAGTGACAGCAATGGTGGTAATCCGGGCCTCCGAGCACCCGTCCAGTGTAGGGATCGCATCGGGTACCGATGACGTCATGTACCGAGCCGCCGAACTCGTCGATGCCGTACCAATTCAATGTGTCTGTTGTCACGGTTGCCATCGGCCGTAATGTCGGAAAATTCGACCAGAGCCGGTCACCGGTGGTCACATGCGTACCGTGCAATGCACGGGTTTTTCCGGAGTAAAACCGCTCGGACAGATCAGCGCTGTTGAAGAGATTGAGATCGCCTACCTGGGGGCCTTCAATTGAAGTGATTTTCAGAAAATGTCCTGCGGGGATCTCAATGCTGGCGGCCTCGCGTGGCGGAACAATGACTTCGTTGGTCTTCTCGGCCTGTATACGCGCAGTTCCATAAAGGGAAAGATCTGGCTGTGGCAGCGAATCGTTTGGATAACAAATGACCGGCTGAACCGACCGCCGTGCGGCGGCATCCTGAGGGGCTGACATTGATGGCAATCCTGCTTCGAAAAATGAATGATTCTCAATAGTATATCTGGAACGGTAGTTGGGTAGGCACAAGCCGTTTTGTAGCGGTTTGTAACTGTTTGAGTATTCTGCTCACGATTACGTGTCGTAATAGCCTGCCGATTTCACTTGCTTTTTCGCGTCATACAGAGTACCGGCACACATCGATATTGCTTGACGAACTTTGTGACTGTGCGGGAAACCGCGGCCTGAACGATCTTCCCTTTCAAAATCGACCGAACCGCTCTGCATGGTATTTGCATGTAGGGCACAAACTAAGACCGATTGAAAAGGATATATAGCAATGGCTATCGGTACAGTTAAATTCTTCAACTCAACCAAAGGCTTCGGCTTCATTCAACCTGAAGATGGCGGCAACGACGTATTCGTTCACATCTCTGCTGTTGAGCGCGCTGGCATGCACTCCCTCGCTGAAGGCCAGAAGGTCTCCTTCGAAGTTGTACAGGACCGTCGCTCCGGCAAGTCCGCTGCAGACAACCTGCAGGAAGTTTAAGTTTCGGAGCCGCAACGTGACCAATATTGAACTGGTACAGAGCGGCGCTTGAACTGGAAAGGCCGGGCAATTTGCCCGGCTTTTTTTCTGCCCGGCGGAAATTGAAGCTGAAACGAAACTTCTCTTCAGGGACAGCTGGCAAATTAACCGGGTGCTGAGCAGTCGGAACGATCAGATTTGGAATGGACATAATATGACGAATGTTTCTGCCGAGGGCGGTACGGTCAAAAGCAAATCGCAGTCCTGGACTGCTGCTTTGGCAAAGTACCGAGAGCCGAGCATGGCTCGAAGCCTCTTTGAAATATTCATTACGGTTGTTCCGTTCATATGCCTTTGGGCCCTGTGCGCCGCGTCTGTCATTTATGGACAATACTGGGGCCTTCTGCTGACCATCCCGGCTTCGGGTTTTCTGGTTCGCCTGTTTATTCTGCAGCACGATTGTGGTCATGGCTCCTTGTTCACAAATCGCAGGCTCAATGACTGGATCGGCCGTGTCATCGGCGTGTTCACACTGACACCTTATGATTACTGGCGCCGGACCCATGCGGTTCATCATGCAACTGCTGGCAATCTGGACCGGCGCGGCATTGGCGATGTCGATACGCTGACTGTTCGCGAATATCGCGCTCTTACGGCTTGGGGCAAATTCAAGTATCGCCTTTACCGGCATCCGGTTGTCATGTTCGGTCTTGGACCGGCATGGCTGTTTGTCTGCCAATACCGTGTACCGGTTGGTCTGATGCGTGCAGGTGCGCAGCCATGGGTCTCGACGATTGCGACAAACCTCGCCATCATTGTACCAATTGCGTTCATGATCTGGCTGGTTGGTCTTGTTCCGTTTTTGGTTGTCCAGATACCAATCACTCTGCTTGCGGCAACGGGTGGCGTATGGATGTTTTATGTCCAGCACCAGTTTGAAGAAACGCATTGGTCGGAAGACGGCGAGTGGAGCTTTGCTCATGCCGCGCTTCATGGCAGTTCGCATTACGACCTACCCGCACCCATCCGCTGGCTGACAGGCAATATTGGCATTCATCACGTCCATCATCTGGCCGCGAAAATCCCGTTCTACCGTCTGCCGGAAGTTCTGCGCGACTATCCAGAACTCAAGGACATGAGCCGTATTACGTTTATCGAAAGCCTGAAATGCGTAAAGCTGGTTCTGTGGGACGAAAACGCCAAACGTCTGGTGTCGTTCCGTCAGGAACAAGCGCTAGCCTGACATTCCATTTTTCAAAAACGATCGTGTTCGGCAATCCCTTGCCAGCACGCTGGATTTGACACACTCTCGGAATGATCCATTTGATCGGGTGACAATGCCCCTCGCGATCTTCCGAGAGTATGCCGATGACCGCTGCGACACGTCTGCCCAAGCTTGATATTGATCTGTCTGATCCAGGTGCAATTCCGGAAGAGGCGATTGAGACAGCTGTCGAGATCATGCGATCCGGCAGGCTGTTTCGGTATGGCGAATATGGCGGCGCGGCCAATCATGCAGCCTTGCTGGAACAGGAATTTGCTACCTCATTAGGCAGCCGTTATGCGGTTGGCCTGAATTCCGGCGGCAGTGCGATCTATCTCGGACTGAAAACGGCTGGTGTTGAGCATGGCGACAAGGTGCTGGTGAATGCCTTTACGCTGGCGCCAGTGCCCGGAGCGATCAAACACGCAGGCGCCGAGGCGGTGTTTGTCGAGATCGACAGCAGTTATCACATCGACCTTGAGGACCTTGCTGCAAAGGCCAGGAGCTCTGGCGCGCGCGTTCTGTTATTGTCCTATATGCGCGGCCATGTCCCCGACATGGATCGATTGATGGCCGTCTCGCGCGATCTTGACCTGACTGTAGTAGAAGACTGCGCCCACACGATGGGAGCTGGCTGGAACGGTACGCCGACCGGGAGATTTGGTCTGTCCGGAGCTTTCAGCGCCCAGACGTTCAAACACGTCAATTCAGGAGAGGGTGGCTTGCTGGTAACCGATGATGAAGACGTTGCGGCCAAGGCCATCCTCTATTCCGGGTCATACATGCTCTATGCCCAGCACGTTGCCCGGCCCGACATGGATGTTTTCGAGCGGCACAAATTCGACATTCCCAATTGCAGTATGCGCATGACGGCGCTTGCAGCATCTCTGATCCGGGCGCAATTGCCGCTTCTGGACGAACGCGCTGCGACCTGGAACAGGCTCTACCGCGCGCTTGCAGAACGACTGAACGCGATTGTGGGCGTTAGGGTTCCTGAGCGCCAGGAGAAAGAGAACTACGTGGCGAGTTCTCTGCAGTTCTCGCTGGACGGTTTAGACAGCCCGACAATCGACCGCTTTATCGACATTTGTGATGCCGCTGGTGCCAACATAAAGTGGTTTGGCCGCCTTGAGCCACGCGGCTTTACCAGCACCTATACAGACTGGGGCTATGCACGCGGTCGTCAGGACCTGCCACAGACCCGAAACGTCATGCACGGCCTGTGCGACATGCGCATTCCGCTGGCGCTGACTGAGGTTCACTGTGATCAGATTGCCGAAATCATTGAAGGCGCTCTGGTAATGGCGCAAGATGCTGCTGCTTAAGGCATTCCATTTTTTTCGATCCAAACAAGTGCAGTAAAGTTGTCTGCCGATCTGATATCCAGACATTGTTTTCGCGTAAGCGCGGCAATGACCGAGTAACTTCACCACAAGCACCGGCCGTCAACCCGCACTTGATGCGGGATCCTGTGCCCTTTTTGGCAAAACGGAGGTGTTGGGTTGGAGTGCTGGAGGGGGTGAATTCAAGTCCACTCTCTAGCCGGTGTCTATCGGTAGATTGGATCCCCGATCCAGTCGGGGATAACCGCTGAATATATGGCGGAGGACACTCGTTCCTTTCGGCCGTCATCACCGGACTTGATCCGGTGAACCATACCCTGACGTTTCCATCCGATCAGCAGTACTTGCGGCACGGTCACGGTATGGATGCCATGATCAAGTCATGGCATGACGGAGATTGGAGAGAAGGATATCGCCATAAACAAAACCCGCCAGCCTTTCAGCCCGCGGGTTTTCTTGTAATTCGCTTTAGGAGTAATTTCTCAAGCTAACAATGGCCCGAACATCACCCCAGATTCAGCTCCTTGAAAAAATCATTGCCCTTGTCGTCGATGACGATGAAGGCGGGGAAGTTTTCGACTTCGATTTTCCAGACGGCTTCCATGCCGAGTTCTTCGTATTCGACGACTTCGACCTTCTTGATGCAGTCCTGGGCCAATCGGGCAGCAGGGCCGCCGATGGAGCCGAGATAGAAGCCGCCGTGGGCCTGACAGGCGCGGCGGACCTGTGCTGAACGGTTGCCTTTGGCGAGCATCACCATGGAACCGCCTGCGGCCTGGAACTGGTCAACATAGGCGTCCATGCGGCCAGCTGTGGTCGGACCGAAGGAGCCGGATGGCATGCCTTCAGGGGTTTTGGCAGGACCTGCGTAATAGACCGGGTGGTTCTTCATGTAGTCGGGCAGGGGCTCACCTGCTTCTAGCCGCTCGCGCAATTTTCCATGGGCCGCATCGCGGGCAACGATCAGCGTTCCGGTCAAGGAAAGGCGTGTTTTGATCGGGTGTTTGGTGAGTTCGCCGAGAATGTCCGACATTGGTTTTGTCAGGTCGATATTGACGACATCACCGCCCAGATGATCGTCTGTGATCTCCGGCAGATACTTCTCCGGATGCATTTCAAGCTGTTCGAGGAAGATTCCGTCCTTGGTGATCTTGCCGACAGCCTGACGGTCAGCCGAACAGGACACCGCCAAGCCGATCGGCAGGGACGCGCCATGGCGCGGCAGGCGGATGACCCGAACATCGTGGCAGAAATATTTGCCGCCGAACTGCGCCCCGACACCGGTCGCCTGGGTCATCTTGAGGACTTCCTGTTCCATTTCCAGATCGCGGAACGCATGACCGTCTTCCGAGCCTTGTTGCGGCAGGCCATCCAGATAGCGCGCGGAGGCAAGTTTGGCGGTCTTAAGGTTCATTTCCGCCGAGGTGCCGCCAATGACAATTGCCAGATGATACGGCGGGCAGGCGGCAGTGCCGAGCGTCAGGACTTTTTCTTTCAGAAAGTCGAGCATGCGGTCATGGGTCAGGAGCGACGGCGTTCCCTGAAACAGGAAGGTCTTGTTGGCAGAGCCGCCACCCTTGGCCATGAACAGGAACTTGTAGGCGTCTTCGCCATCAGCGTAGAGCTCGATCTGCGCCGGCATGTTGTTGGCGGTGTTTTTCTCCTCGAACATAGAGATCGGTGCCAGCTGCGAATAGCGCAGGTTCTTCTTGAAATAGGCATCGCGCGAGCCTTCGCCGAGCGCTGCTTCGTCAGACCCGTCCGTCCAGACGCGGCGGCCCTTCTTGCCCATGATGATTGCTGTGCCGGTGTCCTGACACATCGGCAGCACGCCATGAGAGGCGATGTTGGCGTTCTTCAAGAGGTCAAAGGCGACGAACTTGTCGTTTTCCGTGGCTTCCGGATCCTTGAGGATTTTTGCCAGCTGCTCCAGATGACCGGGACGCAGATAATGGTTGATGTCCTTGAAGGCTTCTTCGGCCAGTAGGCGCAGGCCTTCCTTTTCGACCATCAGAACGTCTTCACCGTTGAATTCAGCCGTCTTCACGTGGTCTGATGTCAGTTTGCGATAGGGCGTTTTGTCTTCGCCTTGCGGGAAGAGGGCGCTGTGCTGATAGTCAGGAGGCGTGAGCGGAGCGTTCATGAGAGAAGGCCTTTTCAGATCTGGCTAGGGCCGATGGAGAACTCTGGCACCTTGGCGAAACAATTCTGCAGTGTTCTTTAAGGCAATTTGCCCCTAAACGCCAAGCGCTCCGGTCTCATGATTTGGTCTGAGGCCGAGGAAAGACGTTAGCGGGTTGCTGTTATATTCAGCGTGACTGTGACGCTGTCGCCGACAGTGTCGGTGCCGACACCAGTGCCGAGCTGGTAATCGGTACGGTTGAGCTTTGCCACGCCTTTGGCATTTGCAGTGTCGCCGTCAATTTTCAGCGTAAAATCCAGTATAACGGGAAGTCCAATCCCCTTGACGGCGAGCATGCCTTCTGCCCGGTAGCTGTTGCCTTCAACGAGCGAGACAGTACTGACGCTAAATCGTGCTGCGGGAAAACCCGCCACGTCGAACCAGTCTGGGCCCGGCAAGGTGCTGTCGAACTGTGCATTGCCGGTAACGGCGCTGGCTGGTTGGATCTCGGCAGAGATTTTGGCGTCTTCCGGAGTGTCAGGATCAAAGTCGATGCTGGCGGTCCAACTGTCGAAAGTGCCGTTCAAGGTACTGTTGCCCTGCGCCACCTCGAAACCGAGCACGCTTTGTGCGGGATCGATGGTCCATGTGTCTGCATAAGCCGGTTGGATCGTTACGAGTGTAACGCCAATGACAGATGCAATAAATAATGAATTCAAACGCATATACGTTAATCCTCAGTCATTGATTTAGGAAAGATCGTACGCTGATTTGGTCGACACCATGCGTTTCAATGTGTCATCACGCGCAATGAAATGGTGTTTCAAGGCTGCTGCCACATGGACCACGATCAGGGCGATCAACAGATATGCGCTGTAGCTGTGGATCATCTTGAAGACCGCTTCTGCCTGTTCCTTGGTGCCCGGTGCATCTGGCACCGGAAGGTGCGGCACCGGCAATGAATTGAACAGGATGGTCGGGATGCCCCAGGGCGACGCAGACACCATCAACCAGCCGCTGATCGGCATCGCGAATAACAGCGCATAGAGGCTGATGTGGCCAATATGAGCGGCCAACCGTTCCCAGGCAGGCATGCCCTTCGGCAATCGTGGCGAGGGGTTAATCAAGCGCCAGGCAAGACGGAAGGCCGCGAGTGCCAGCACAACAAAACCAAATGATTTATGCAGCTGGTAAAGCTGAAACGTCGCCTGATCTGTCTTCGGCAATTGTGCCAGATACAGACCAAAACCAAGCATCCCGATAATCAGGATCGCCATGATCCAATGAAAGGCGATGGCGATGCGGCCGTAGCCGGTTGGCGTATTGCGCAGCATGACGGTCTCCTCATCGGTGGAAGCCGACCCTGACGGGCGGCCTCCATCAAATGCGCTATCAGTTCGTCGCATCAGTTTTCAGGGTTTCTGAGTGAAACGTGACGGTGACCTCGTCTCCTACATAAGGAACAAATTTGTCCATGCCATAGTCAGACCGCTTGATGACGGTGGAGACTGCAAATCCGGCCGCTTCTTTTTTCGCCATTGGGTGCTCGCCAAGAGCTGTCACATTGACAGTAAGGATCGCCGGTTTGGTGATACCGCGAATGGTGAGGTCTCCGGTGACCTCCAGTTCGGCTTCACCGGTCTGTTTGACCTTTGTGCTGGTGAAAGTGGCCTTAGGGAATTTTTCAGCATCGAAGAAGTCGGCGCTTTTCAGGTGTGTGTCGCGGTCTGCCCAGAACGTATCAAGGCTTTCGATGTTGATGGAGAATTCGACTGAAGAATTGTCTGGTGCATCCTTGTCGATCGACAAAGAGCCATCCCAATCACCAAAACGGCCATCGGTCGTGGAGTATCCAAGGTGATTGTAGGAAAACGACAGATTCGAATGCGACTTATCGAAGTCATAGGAGACGGGGCCGGCTGTTGCAGTGCCAGTCAGGAGGGCCAATGCAAATGCAGATGTTGCCAAACGGATCATGTTCAAACCTCAAAGTTGGATCTTCAAAAGGGCGTTCGCTTTCGGACGCCGGGCCACCAGAGATAGGAACGGAATTCGAGAGTGCTATTTGACTGACTGTCTTCGCTGATTGAACAATCAGGCAACGAAGGTGTTTTGGCGAATTAGGTGTGTTTACAGTTGCTTGAAAGTTGTCGTTTGACCCAATGCCGGGAACAGGTTGTCATCATTTCATCAAGAAATCGATGCACCACTATTGCGGCTGGCCTTCCGGGCGACTCGGCTTATAGGTAATTTGCATCAGGTCCTGCGAACTGCGGCCAAAGGAGATGAGAATTTGAAACGTGCAGCTATCGTCTGTCATCGGGGAGCCAACCTGATTGCACCGGAAAACACTCTGGCGTCTCTGGTACGGGCCATTGCCATGGGCGCTGAGTACGTCGAATTTGATGTTCGGCCATCCAGCGACGGAGTCCTCTATGTCTTGCATGATGAAACTGTTGACCGGACTACAAATGGTTCCGGCCGGTTTTCGGACATGAGTTCAGCAGACATTGATCAGCTGGATGCCGGATCTTGGTTCAGCGAGGAATTTGTTGGCGAACGGGTACCCCGTTTGGATGTCTTTCTGGATGCTTGCCGCGGCCGCATAGGCACTTATGTGGAAATCAAGGAAGGTGATCCGGCCGTTATCCGCGATATGCTGGTTGCGCGCGATATGCTGGCGGACGCTTGGACGTTTTCATTTGATCAATCCATCCGGGCGGCATCACGCGCAAAGGTTCCTGATTTCCGGCGGATGGTATTGTTCGCCCATGAAGGATCGGTTGAGCGTGCTGTCGCGCTCGAAGCGCATATTCTGGAATTTCACGAAAATGAACTGGATCCTGAGCAGGTCACCGCTGCCAAGGCTGCCGGGCTCATCACCCAGATGTTTTATGGCGGAAGCGATCGCAAAGTCTTTGAGCAGGCAGTACGCTGCGGGATAGACCAGATGAACATAGATGATGTCGACCTGTTTAGGTCAGTCGAGAGCGAGATACTGAAACCGGCGGCCTGAGCCGCCGGTCAGTCGGTTCTACACAATCGGAATATCAGAGGCCCAGGCCACCCAGGCAACTGTATTTGATGTTCAGATAGTCATCGAGGCCATACTTGGAGCCTTCGTTGCCGATGCCGCTGTCTTTGAACCCGCCGAATGGTGCCACTTCGGTGGTGATGACGCCTTCATTGACGCCAACAAGACCGTATTGCAGGTGTTCCATGACCCGGAACGTCCGACCAAGATCTTGCGAATAGAAATAGCAAGCCAAGCCGTATTCGGTGTCATTGGCCAGCGCTATGGCTTCTTCTTCGGTGTCAAACTTGAACAGGGCTGCCAGAGGACCAAAAGTCTCCTCTGTGGCAACTTTCATGTCGGACGTTGCTCCGGTGATAAGTGTCGGCTCATAAAAGGTTCCTGGTCCTTCGCCGACCTTGCCTCCCGTGACCAACGTGCCGCCCTTGGAAAGGGCGTCAGCCACATGATCTGCTACCTTGTCGACAGCTGCGCTGTTGATAAGCGGGCCTTGCGTCGTACCTGTTTGAAGGCCATCGCCTACAGACAGTTGCTCTGCCATGGCAGCTTTCAGTTTTGTAGTGAAGGTCTCATAAACACCGGCCTGAACATAAAGCCGGTTGGCACAAACACAGGTCTGGCCGGAATTGCGGAACTTGCTGGCGATTGCGCCCTCGACTGCACGGTCAAGATCGGCATCATCAAAGACGATGAACGGCGCATTGCCACCCAATTCCATGGACACTTTTTTCATGTTGCGGCCTGCATTTGCAGCCAGCAATTTGCCGACCCGTGTCGACCCTGTAAATGTGATCTTCCTCAGCTGAGGATTTTCACACATTTCCTCGCCAATGGCTGGCGCATCGCCAGTGACGATGTTGACAATCCCTTTTGGCAGATCAGCTTTTTCCGCCATGACAGCGAAAATCAGGGCAGAGTATGGTGTAAACTCAGCTGGTTTCATCACCATGGTGCAACCAGATGCCAATGCCGCACCGAGTTTACGGGCAATCATCGAGTTCGGGAAGTTCCATGGCGTGATTGAGCCGACAACACCAACCGGTTCCTTTGTTACAAGGATTTTGCGATCCGCCCAAGGGGACGGGATGGTGTCGCCGTAAATCCGTTTGCCTTCTTCGGCAAAGAAACGGATGTATTTGACGCCGAGCGCAATCTCGCCTTTTGCTTCTGCCAGAGGTTTGCCCATTTCGGTCGTCAGCAGAACTGCAAGATCATCAATATGCGCGGTAATCTCGTCACAGAGCTTGTGCATCATGGTTGCGCGGGCATCAGCTGTCAGCGCTTTCCAGGCCGGGAAAGCCTCTTGTGCAGCGGCTATTGCCCGTTTGGTTTCAGCGCGTCCGCAAAACGGGATCGTGCCAAGTTTTTCATTGTTTGCCGGGTTGAAGACATCAAGCGTGTTACCGCTGTCCGCATCCAGCCATTCTCCATTGATGAAGACCTGCTGCTTCAAGAGCGCTGAGTTGAGAGACATGGAGAACTCCTTGAAATGGACCATTGGATCGTCCGGTCCGGCATGAACATCGTCTAGAGATAGGGGGAGGACAAAGCGTCTGGCAAGGATTATTTCCAGTCCGGCTTTGGACGTTAGTCCCATGTCGTTACTGGAGGAATTCTACCCGTCTACTGGATGCCGTCGATATCCAGAGGGTTCCGCACTGAACGGCACCGGTTATCTGCCAGTTGCTCACATGAGTAAACCCGCTATCGTCCGAATAAACAACGTTACGGAATGCTGTGTTGTTTAGTTCGCTCGTCAGGCGCTATTGACACGGTCTTGCAACGACGCAATTTCATCAGCCAATGCCTGAGCCTGTTTCTGAATCCGGTCGAGAGCAACACGCATGCTGTCCAGATCAGCTCCGCCGGCATCTTCCGGGATTGGTGGTGTCCCGCGTCCAACCAGCAGCCATGTCGGGCTGACATTGAGTACACCGGCCAGAAGAACAAGTTTGTTGGATCGTGGTTCGGAGCGGTCACTTTCCCAGCTATGAAGGGTAGATGTTTTGATGCCGAGGCGACGTGCCAACTGAGCCGTCGAGAGGCTAGAGACATCGCGGGCCTTGCAAATCCGCTCCCCCAATGTGTAGTCACTGCTGCGATTTGACATCAATTCGGTCCCGTTGCCACCGAGGTTTTCCGTCACCAGATGGACGGTTTCGTTGAGTCCGTAAGAGTAATCGTTCTTCTTATGATGGGTCATGGCGCGCAACCTCGCATGTCCCCCTGTGCACTGCAACAGTCGGACCGGAAATTGTCGTAAAGAGAGTTGAGTGCGGCGGAAACGGACCAATAAATCAGTAAAATTGACGCTGCACCTGTATGGTTACAGGAGTATAGGTTCTAGTATTCCTTCTCAAAGAAGATGCCGGCCTTGGATGATCCGTCCGCGCCAACTTCGCCGCGAACCTTCACGCCGCGGTCAAGATCGATGTCGACCTGCACCCGGCTGGAGTCGCTGCTGGTGCCCTGTTCAACGCCAAGATAGATGTTGTCATTGATGTATTTGCCGACACCGACAGTCGGCCCGTTTTCACCGTCCGTATTGACATCAATTGCGTCCAGTCCGAGCGATTTCCGGATCTGGGCGAGGGGACCGTTGTCACTTCCCCCAGTCAGAGTCGCGATTGATGCAGCAAGCTGAGCAACCTGTGTCGCCGACAGATTGCCGACAGATTTGCCAAAAAGGAGAAGCGCAAGGACCTCGTCTTGCGGCAGTTCCGGTGATGAGGTGAACTTGATCTCCGGATCATCGGCTTCTCCACTGACCGTGACCGTAATCGCGGTGTCGCTGACTGAGGTTGTAGCCGCAAAATCAATCAGCGGTGTCAGAGAGCCTTCAAAGGTTGCAGATCCGTGGGTGAAGGTCAGGCGCCGTGACAGGATGTTCAACTGACCCCGTTTTAAAGAGAAGGCTCCAATGGCCTGCGGATTATCGGTTGTTCCAATAACCTTGAGATTGCCTTCAAGCTCGGCATCCAATCCGCGCCCACGGACGAAAATGCGCCCCGGTGCAGACAGGAGAATATCCAGTCGTGGCGGATTGCCGGTGGACTGTTTGTTGCTCTTCTTTGGTTCGCCGCCCAGTTCCGCGACTTGCCGACGAATGGCCTTGGACGCATTGACGTGCCGAACTTCAACTGGTGCAATCGTGCCCGGCAAGCTCTCCGGGATAGATACATCAGCCTTGTTGATCGTCACTGTACCGCCGATTAGAGCAGAGTTTGACGATGACGCGAGCGGACCGCTCACCTTGATGTCTGCATCGATTTCGGCGGTGACCAGCCCGGGATCGACATAGCGTGCCTTGTCCATGGAAAGAGCCAGATTGGCGGCGAAGCCATCCTTCATGCCGACCGTGCCGGACGCTGATAGCGAGCCACCGGTCGCAAGATCACCCGCGATACCGTTCAGTGACGCTTGATCCTGATTGACAACAGCTGCCCCCCGAATGTTCTGGACTGTAAGTCCGGTCGACAAACTGGTTACTTTGAGGCCGGAGGGTGAGGCGGTGATTTGATAGGCTGGAACTTGGGCATTGCCGTTGAGCGATCCGGTAAGCGCGAGCGATCCTTCAGCACGCAATCCTGCCTCGAGCAATGGGCGCCGCAAGGCTGTCATTGGAATGGAACCATCCAGGGTCATGGAAAGTGGCATTGGGGCATCAAGCCCCACAGTGCCATCGGCATTTAGAGCCAGACTTCCGTCTCCTGTCACCCTGCTTGAATGGGTGATCTCGTTGTTTGTTAGTCTTCCAGTTGATGACAATGCCAAGGCAGACAGACCATTGCTTCGAAGTTCTGTTGCGGTAAGGCCTGATCCGGTCAGCGCCCATTCCGCATTCGGGGAGACAGATGTTCCTGTTGCGGAAGCTGTGCCCGAGAGTGTTCCTCCCAGACCAAGGGACGGTACAAATGCATTGGCAAGGTCAAGTGGGACACTTTTCAAGATGGTCTGAAGGTCCAGCATTTCGCCGACTTGTCCGGAAACAGACAAGGTCCCGTCGCCAAGCTGTAATTCCAGTGGCTGTATTGATGCGGTGCCTGCGGCGTAGGAGAGAGAAGTTGGCTGTTTGAGTTGGCTGCTGAGACCCTGGTATTTCAGAACGAGATCATTCAGTGCCAGATGATAGCTGTCAGTGGTTGGTTGGCTCAGGTTCGCTGTCATGGACAGGCCATCGTCCGTTTCAGTGTCCATCTTGACCGAAGCAGACAGGGCTGTTCCATTTTCGTCCGGTTTTGCAGTGACATTGGCACTGTGAATTGGGGTGGCGCTTGTGATCATGTCTTCGATCACAAGATCAGCAGACAGGGTATTCGGATTGTAAGGGGCTGCCAGATTGGCCTGGAGTGTCAGTGACCCAAGACTAAGCGATGGCACATCGATGTCTGTACCAGTCAGGTCAAGGCTAACTGTTTTACCTGTCGGATCAGCCTTCAGTGATCCTTGCACACGCCCCCCCAGATCCATCAGCGCGAGTGGTGACAGTGAACTGAGATCCGGAGCATCTATCTTCAGATCTCCGCTGAGAGTTCCTATCGGGTTTTGCAGATCTGCGATGTTAAGTGCACCGGTGACTGTGTTTCCGACCAATTCAATGGAGAGTGGGTTGATATCCGCGCCACCGTTTTCGCCTTTCAGTTCCACATCGATGGAGATCGGTTGTCCGTTCAGGGACGCTGTGCTTTTGACGGTAGCTGTCGGTGCTTCGGCGTCAGCGATTGCTTGAGCTGAGAATTTGAGATCATCCAGAGGTGCCCCGGCCAACAGAATTTGCGGCGATGAGGCATTGGCAGTGACAGAAAGACTGGCGACAGGCCCGGACGTCTGCGCTGTAATGTTCAGCGCGCCTTTCAGTTGCGGGTCAAGTTTCCCCAGATCAGATAGCTTCAGGATAATGTCCGAAACAACATCAAGTGGCTGATAATGGACATTACCGTTTATTATCAGCGCTTCATTGGTCAACGAGGCCGTTTTGACGGTGATGTCTTCGAGGCCGTTTAAAGAGATTGTGGTGTCGAGCTGAGTTTTGCCCGACAGCATAGCGTCTGCCTGCGCGATACCAGTCTTCAGGTCCGTCGTGATCGCAGACAGTCCTGCCGTGCCCGTAACAGTTAGGGGGGCGATATCAAACGAAAACGAAGAGCTGACTGAGCCAGCCAGGGACCTCTGGGCCAGATCAGATAGCCTCCCAAGATTTGATAGCTGCAATTTTCCCTGACCGGAAATCATCTCAGGTGACAGATAGGTGTTGTTCAGATCGAGATTTCCGAGAGAAGAGGCAACTGACATGCGTGATAGGTCAGCTGACTGCGCATTTCCATTGACGTCGCCCTTGGCCGAGATCGAAATCGGACCAGATAAGGGCGCAGTCGGTTTGGTCAGGCCCTCCAACTGTTTGATAGTGAGTTGGAGGTCAAACGGAGACTTCAGGACGTTTGCAGCAAGATTTGCACCTTTGCCAGTCAGATTGAGCAAAAGGACCTCTGTTCGCGCTTCATTGGTATGAAACGAGGTCATGTTGATGTCCGCTCGCCAGTCGGCATTCTCTCGCGCGCCGCTCAACGTGACTTTTGCAGTCAATGGGCCAAACGCAATCCGCCGATCCTGAAGGTCCATTGCAATCAGGGCGTCATCACCAGCGCTTATCGCGAGTTCGGCATCTACGCTCAAGGTATCGGCAGACAAGCCCCCGTTTGCCGACAGAGAAACTGTCTGGGTATTCAGGTCAATCTGGCCGGAACGGGGAGTAAAGTCCCTGGAAAAGACCGCCTTGCCCTTGGCATTTGTGGTTCCGAGCAAAAAGGCCTGGGCTTCGGGTGGGGCAAGCGCGGTCAGGTCACCATCAAGATCAAATGTCAGGTGACGAGTTACCTCGGTTTCTGACAGTGTTGCAGACCCTGTGACAGTCTTCCGGCCATCCAGGGCAACGGCAAGATTGGCTGCCCATTCGTCCAATGGTCCGTCACCGGAGAGTTCGACCGAAAGTGCAGGCAGATCCGGAACATCCAGCAACCGCGCAGCCATACCGCCGCGTGGCTCAGTTATGCCAACATCGAAGGAAAGAGTATCTGCCGCAGGTTCAAATTCGGCTTTTACTTTCAGTTTGCCATCGATACCGTCAATGCGTTTGATATCAAGAATTGCCGACATCACAGACGGATCAAAGGCTGCAGCACCGGAACCGCTCGCAGACAAAGAAACTGGGGTGCCGAGCAATGGTTCACCGAGATTGATTTCCCCGACTGAGAGATTTTCAAGCGTTACATTGAAAGGGAGACCAGATCCGGACCCTGCCTCTTCATCCGATGTGCTATTGGTGGCACCGGCTGCGTCCGTTGAAACTTCTGGTTTCCGGACCAGATCGATTTGCGATGCTGTGACCGCCTCAATTTCCAGAACACCAGAAATCAAATTGAGTGGCGACCAATCAATCGAAATACTGTCCAATTCCAGCCAAACGCCTTTGGGATCAGATATGGCAACGCGCTCCGCCGAAGCGTTGAGGCCAAAGTCCAGGTAGAGACCGTCAATGGCGAGGGATCGTTCGTCGGTGGACGCCAGGCTGCCGGCAATGTTGGAGGCAAGCGTCCGCCCAATTGGAACCTGCATCAAGGCAATTGCGAACATAGGAACCGTGATCGCGACAGCGATCAGAAATGCGAAAATTCTGAGAGTGATTGTTAGCAAACGCATGATCGTCAGAACGCCTGACTCAATCCGACATAAAGCGCGAAATCCGGATCATCCTGACCGGGGTCGAGTGGTATGGCCGCATCAATTCGAAGCGGGCCTATCGGTGTAAAGTAGCGTAGTCCCGCTCCAACGCCAATTTTGAGGCCTTCGGAAAAGTCCGGGACACTGTTCTTGTAGGCATTCCCAGCGTCAACAAATCCGACAACACCGATTGTGTCGGTGATCTTGACTCTGACCTCGCCAGACAGTTCCAGCAGCGAGCGACCGCCGACGACTTCGCCATTCAGCCGTGGCCCGACATTGCGATAACCGTAGCCACGGATAGAGCCGCCACCACCGGCAATCAATCGCCGACTGGCTGGCACGGAAGAAACGGACGGGGCAATGATTGAGCCAGCTGCGACCTTGCCCGCCAGAATAAATCGTTTGGCTTCATCAAGAGCGTAGTAGCTGGACACCGTGCCTTTGATGAACCCCATCGGATTGTTGCCAATGGTGTCATAAGCAGGTTCACCGAATATGGCTGCAAACACCCCTTTCGACGGGTTCAGTTTTTCATCGCGATTGTCAAAGGTCAGATCTGCCGGGAGGCCAACCAGAAAGTACTCGCCGGTTCCAAATGCATCCTCTTCATCGGCGTAGAAAAGCTCGCCGCCGACCCTGCCTTTCAGTTGCTCACTGAATTCACGGTTCAGGTAGGCATCAAATGTCAGCGTTTTACTCAGATAAGCATCCGGATTTTCCTGACGTGCCTGCAGGCTAGTCGAAAAACTGGTCATGGGTCCGAACACACCAGGTTTTTCAAAGGCTATCTTGGCCGAATACTCCTGATTGGCGAAATTCTCCGTTCCGATCCGCCCGATGGAACCTTCCACAGACAGCAATTCGCCGCCGCCAAAGAGGTTGCGGCGTCGCCAGTAGGCTTCAACACCAAATCCTTCGGAACTCGACCATGATGCCCCTGCGCCGATAACGTGGCGCTTGCGCTCACTGACTTCTATGGTAATCGGAAGTGTGCCGTCAGGGCCGACGGTTTCAGCTTCCACCAATCGGATTGATGAGAAGATGCCAAGCGCATTGAGCCGCTTGCGTGCGCGCGCAAGATCTTCAGGCGAATAGATGCTGCCTTCGGGCAGCATTGCCTGCTGAACGACAAAATCAGGATTGGTGACCTCGGTTCCTGACACCGATACCGATCCGAAATGTGCTTGCGGTCCGGCATCTGCGACAAGCGCTACGTTCAGCGTGCTTGTGCTGTGATCTGCCGTAATCCGGCGTTCCGCAATCTTTGCCTTCGGATACCCGCGGCCACGCAGGACCGTGACCATGCGTTTTTCCGCAGTGAGGATCTTGCCGGACGCTGCAGTGTCACCGGTGGCCAGATTCCAAAATGATGGATCTGTCGACAGATCCCCGCTCTGGCCGGAGACTGAAACTTTGCCGAACGTAAACACGGGGCCAGGTGTAACCACGATGGAGACAGGGACAGGTCTTACGTCAGGTAGATTGCTCTGTTCGAGCGCCTGCTCAAGTGGGGTGCCCGCAAGCGTGATGTCAACTGTCCCGCCATAACGTCCATCAGCATAGAGTTTAGCGACGAGCCTTTCGCGATCAGCCAGCGCTCGCGCAATGAGACCCGGTTCTCCGGACGGCGGTTTTTTTTGCTGCTGGATCAGTTGCGAGGTGGATGTCATCTCGGATTTCAAATCGTCGCCACCGGCAGAGATGCTCAAATTCGCTTCGTAGGGTAGTGGATCCGGGACAGCCTCAGTTTCTTCCTTCTGCGCTTCGAAGAACTTCCATCCGAAGATCTCGTAGGCGCTTGCTGGCGAAATCAGGCTTGCTAACAGGACACAAAGCAAAGCAGACAATAAATGGTGTTTGGATACGACAAAACCTGCCGCTGCCTTGCTGTCGACGCGGGTAAACAATACGCTGGAGCGCTGTGCCCGAATATTTCGGGCCATGTCAGACGGTAGACTCTTCACACACTGCCGCCAGTTCATTTTTCCGGTTCAATTTCAAACCACCGCATATTTGCCTAAGAGGTTGAAAGTAAACCAGACTGCGTTTGCAGCCCCCTACGTAACCCAGTCTAGGTTTGCATGGTTAAAGAACCATCACCGCGATAGACCACGGACCTCTTGCCAATGCAAGGTGGAAGGAGATCCATGATCTTCAATGGGCCTTGTTCGATTACTCTAAAACAGAGGTTCATCATCGGGCAGGTCGAGCAAACGGCGGGCAGCGGTCAGGGTGTTGACCATCAGCATGGCGATGGTCATTGGGCCAACGCCGCCTGGAACCGGAGTGATTGCGCTGGCGTGGGCAGCTGCTTCATCAAATGCAACATCACCAACAAGACGGGTTTTACCTTCACCTTTTTCAGGTGCGGGGATGCGGTTGATGCCAACATCAATAACTGTCGCGCCAGGCTTGATCCAGTCGCCTTTGATCATTTCAGGGCGGCCAACAGCAGCGACAACAATATCGGCAGCGCGGATGACATCAGGCAGATCTTTGGTGCGACTATGGGCGATGGTGACGGTGCAACTTTCCGCCAGCAGAAGGCTAGCCATCGGTTTGCCAACAATGTTGGAGCGACCAACGACCACTGCCGTTTTGCCCGACAGGCTGTCTTTCAATGTTCGCTTCAACAGCACCATGCTGCCAGCTGGCGTACAGGGAACAAGTGCACGGTCACGCTCTCCGGAGGTCAATAGTCCGACATTGATCGGGTGGAAGCCATCGACATCCTTTTCCGGTTTGATCAACCGCAGAACCTTGCTCTCGTCGATATGGCCGGGCAGAGGCAATTGCACCAGAATGCCGTGAATTTCCGGATCGTTGTTCAGCTGGTCAACAAGATCGAGGACTGTCTGCTCGGATGTCTCGGCCGTCAGTGTGTGTTTGACTGAATGAAAGCCGCATGCTTCGGCGGCCCGATCCTTGTTGCGGACGTAAACCTGACTGGCAGGATCTTCACCGACCAGAACCACAGCCAGGCCAGGGCGCTTGCCGGTAGCTTCCAGCAATTTGGCAGCACGTTGAGTGATTTCCTCGCGCACTGATTCCGCGATTGCCTTGCCGTCGATGATTTGAGCCTGGGGCATTCCGCCTCCCTTCAAGATCGAGATATGAAAAAAAGTAACATTTCTTCATTTATAGATCAGCTGACTGAATTGAAAAAGACAGAAAGCGTCGTTTGATGCTCTACTTTCGCCGTGTGGTCAGAGTGCCGCAGTCTTCAGAGCGTTTTGGCGAAAGCATTCAGCTCCGAGATCGCACAGACGATATGATAGAGCGAACTTGCGGGTGCCGGTTCTGCCTTGAAGGTGCCATCAGCAGACCATTTATCTGTGTAGAGGCCTTGCGGAACGTTTTTAAAGTAAGCTGTCAGCGCATTAACAGAAGTCGGAATGTCGGCAAGATAGGCATCTCGTTCCACGCCTGTAGAAATGCTGGCGAGTGCCACACCAGCCTTGATCCACTCAGTTTGACCCCAAAGACGCGCTACTGGATCGCGCACGGCAAAATCGTCATTGAGCGACATGAAGGCAGCGCCGCGGCTTTCATCAATGCCGAAGGTTCGACCGATGTCATATAGGCGGCGGGCGGCAATCAGGGCATCTGCATCCTTGCGCGACTGCCCCCATTTGACCAGCAACCAGGCCCACTCGAACTGATGGCCGGGTTCCATGACGCGGCCACTGTCATCAGGCATTGGGGACCAGTCGATATCAAAGAATTCCCGCAGACCGCCACTTACCGGATCGATAAAATGTGCCAGAGCGAGTTCCGCGATTTCATCAGCCAGATCCGACCAGACCGGATCATCCGAGATCGCTTCCCAAGCAAGAAGAGCCTCGAAAAGATGCATATGCGGATTGGATCGGAGGGGTATTTTATCGGGGTTTGCTTCCCGAAAGCCTGCGCCCGGATGGCGATAGGTCCTTATTAGGAAATCCAGTAATCTTTTGGCTTTTGTTTCAGATGCTTCCGCTAAATCGGGCACGGTCCGTTTGATTGTTGCCAAACCAAATAGCGCAAATGCATGATTATAAAGATCAAAGCCGCTGTCCGAAATCCGCCCGTCCATTCCAACCGCGTTGGCAAAATGACCTTCGGGCGTTTTGTAAGTGTTTTCGAACCATGTCCAAAGGGCTGAGGCTATATTCTTGGCAGGACCATTCCAGCCGAGCTCTGCGCCTACCAGAAATGAATAGATTTGCCGGGGGACTATGCGGGCTCGGCGGTCTGCGCGAACTCCCTTGATATCTTCAAGGCTGATGGTTTCAAAACAGTCTCCGATGTCCGGCCGCGTACCTTCTGAATACCAGACCGGCAATGCCTGTTCGATCAACCAGCTTATCAGCTCATCGGACAAGGTCTTGATATCGTTGGTTACAGTTAGATTTTCAGTCATATCGGGCCTTTTGGAATGCACGCGAGGCACTTCAGCGAATCTTGTTCAGGACCCTAGACCAAACAGAAGTCAGAAAAAACGCCCTGTCGGGGACAGGGCGTTGAACTTGCCCGGATACTCAGACGTTGCTGTCAGGGAAGGAGGCCTTGCGCTCAATCATGAAGGCGTTCAACGCCTCGTCAATCCCGGGATCAAGCTCTGGCCCGGTATAGGCTGCAATTTGCTCTTTCCAGATCTTGTTGGCGCGCTTGGCGGCATCCAGTTCGCCATCGGCGAGCCATTGCTCATAGGAATTGTTGTCAGCAACAGAGGAACGGTAGAACGCGCTCTCGAAATTGCGTTGCGTGTGGGCAGCCCCTAGGAAGTGACCACCAGGCCCAACTTCCTGAAGCGCGTCCATGGCGAGGCTTTCTTCGTTGACCTCAATGCCTTTTGCCAGGACATGCATCATACCGAGCTGATCTGCGTCCAGGATGAATTTTTCGTAGGACGAGCAAAGCCCGCCTTCGAGCCATCCGGCAGAATGAAGACAGAAGTTTACACCTGACTGGACAGTTGCCGTGATGGTTTGGGCAGATTCCTGGGCTGATTGTGCGTCCGGCACCTTGGAGGCAGTGAAGGATCCTCCCGAGCGGAATGGTAGACCTGCACGACGGGCCAGTTTGGCGGCGCCATTCAGAAGCAACGAGCCTTCCGGGCTGCCAAAAGTAGGCGCTCCGGATTGCATGGAGATCGAACTGACGAAGGCGCCAAAGACAACAGGCGCTCCAGGGCGGATCAGCTGGGTCAGTGCGCAGCCTGCCAGGGCTTCGGCAAGAACTTGTGCCAAAGTGCCCGCCACTGTCACCGGGCTCATGGCTCCTGCAAGAATGAACGGTGATACGATGCAGGCCTGATTGTTGCGAGCGTAGACTTTCAACGCACCAAGCATGGTGGAATCAAACACAAGCGGTGAGTTGGCATTGATCAGCTGGATCATGACGCAGTTCTGATCGACGAAGTCCTCGCCGAAAGTGATCTGTGCCATGCGGACAGAATCTTCAGCCCGTTCGGGGGCTGTAACAGAACCCATGAAGGGCTTGTCGGAGTATTTGAGATGGGAATAGACCATATCGAAGTGGCGCTTGTTGACCGGCAGATCAACTGGTTCGCAGACTGTGCCGCCAGAATGATGCATCCACGGTGACATATAGGCCAGCTTAACGAAGTTCCGGAAGTCATCAATCGTGCCATAGCGGCGGCCGCCATCCAGATCGGTGACAAAGGGCGGGCCATAGACAGGGGCAAACACCAGATTGTTGCCGCCGATTTCGACATTACGCACCGGATTGCGTGCGTGTTGGGTGAATTGTGCTGGAGCCGTCTTCAGGATTTCGCGTAACATACCTTTTGGAAATCGAACGCGCTCACCATCAACTTCTGCGCCCGCAATCTTCCAGATATTCAGAATGTCTGGATCTTCGCGGAATTCAAGACCGATTTCGGCAAGAATACGATCCGCATTCGCTTCGATGATTTCGGCGTTTTCGTCGCTCAGGACTTCGTAGTTGGGTATGCCCCTATGGATATACGGAGCCCCGATACCTGCAGCGCTCGAAATACGTTTTTCACGTCGGGCGGACCGTCCACGGCGGCCTGTGCTGGCTGCGGCGTCTGACATGGTGGAAGCTCCTTGGCACAGTGTGTTCTCGTTGTACCTAGTTCTAGTTGGCAGGATACCGCTTCGCGGCGCAGATGCGTCGTTAGGTGCGCCAAAAGCGTCATTATCGGTTTTCTGTTGTTATCTGGTGGGAATTGCGAAGGCCGGTCAAGTGTTTGATGGCGGCTGAGCGACACAGGATGTCGGCATCTCACGGATGGAATTTGATGACCAGCATTAGGGTCCAGTTCAGAATTGTAATCTGCGGACGGCTGCGTTGATTCCGGCAGTGGATGCGCAAGGCAGGCGGGAGTGGTTTTGGGTTTGTGGCTCCCTGTCGTTTGATAAAGGAATGATACATGTCAGCATTTCCTGACAGGGCAAAGGTCGTCATCGTCGGTCTTGGCGGCATTGTCGGCGCATCCGTTGCGCATCACCTCATAGAGCGTGGCTGGGACGACATCGTTGGCATCGATAAATCTGGTATTCCAACAGATATCGGTTCGACGGCGCACGCATCGGATTTCTGTTACACGACCAGCCACGATTACCTCTCTGTCTGGACCACGCAATACTCCATCGATTTCTTCGACAAGATGGGCAACTATGCGCGCATGGGCGGGTTAGAAGTCGCCCGCACCGGCGACGACAGCTGGATGGAGGAAATCAAGCGCAAGGTAACCTCCGGCAAGGCGTTTGGTACCAATGTCCGGCTGGTGGACCCAGCCGAGATCAAGGAGCTGTTCCCGCTGATCGAGGAAGACCAGGTACAGGGCGGCATGTTTGATCCTGATGCCGGTCTGGTCGTTCCGCGTTCGCAGACTGTCGCTGGCAAACTGGTGGATGACGGCGAGAAAACCGGAAAGCTGAAGTCCTTTGCCAACACACCAGCGACATCACTGATCGTAGAAGGTGGCCGCATCAAGGGTGTTGTCACGCATCGCGGCACAATCATGGCAGATCATGTCATCGTTTGCGCTGGGCTCTGGGGGAGGCAAATAGCCGAAATGGTTGGCGAGGATCTGCCGGTCATGCCGGTTGATCATCCGCTGACATTTTTCGGTCCGTACAATGAGTTCGAAGGCACCGGCAAGGATATCGGTTACCCGCTGCTGCGCGATCAGGGTAATTCGGCCTATATGCGTGATACGGGCGATCCGAAGACTGCGGAAGGTGGCCAGATCGAGTGGGGCTATTACGAGACTGACACTCCGCGCATGTGCCATCCGCGCGACATCCAGTCCAAAGAAGAAGCCCGTCTCTCGCCCTCACAGCGCGACCTTGAGATGGAGCAAGTGATTGAGCCGCTTGAGCGCGCCATGGAGCTGACACCTATCCTGGGTGAACTGGGATACAACGATAGCCATTCATTCAACGGGTTGTTGCAGGTATCTGCGGCTGGTGGTCCGTCTTGCGGGGAGAGTCAGAAGGTACGCGGCCTTTGGTACTGTATCGCCATCTGGGTGAAGGATGGACCGGGATACGGCAAGTTGATAGCAGACTGGCTGACTGATGGCCGTACGGAGATTGATCACAACTCAATCGACTATTCGCGCTTTTACGGGCACCAACTCACCGAGACATACATCGAAGACCGGTGCTACGAGGCGGCCCAAAAGATATACTTTCCGGCAATCCACCCGCGTGAGCCGTATGCCAAAAGCCGAAACATCAAACGCTCACCCTTTTATGAGCGTGAAGTGGAACTCGGCGCATATTTCATGGAGCTTGGCGGCTGGGAGCGTGCACACGGTTATGCGGCAAACGAGCATCTTCTGGATAAATATGGTGATCAGGTTCCGGTCAGAGAGAACGAGTGGGACAATCGTCACTTCTGGCGGGTCTCCAATGCCGAACAGCTGGCGCTGAGCGACGATTGCGGCATCATCAATTTGTCGCACTTTTATATGTTCGATGTTGAGGGGCCGGATCATGTCGCGCTGATGGAATGGCTATGTGCGGCGAAGATAGGTGGCGAGCCTAATATAGGCAAAGGCATCTACACTCACTTCCTTGATGATGAAGGCATGGTCCGTGCTGATTTGACCGTGATCCGCATGGCAGATCGTTGCCGTGTCATTGATGGGGCTGATGCTGGGCCGCGCGATTACCACTATGTGAAGCGTTTGGCGCAGGACAAAGGTTTCAAGGTCACCGTAACTGATGTTAGCGAAGACTATACGACCATCGGTATCTGGGGGCCGAACGCTCGCGACAACCTCAAGAAGGTGGTTTCCGATTCAGCTCAGCTCGAACAGGAGAACTTCCCCTTTGCTGCCATTCGGCAAATCGAGATTGCTGGCAAACAGGTTACCGCGCTTCGACTTTCCTATGTGGGAGAGCAGGGCTGGGAACTGCACATGAGATATGAAGACGGCCTGGCCGTCTGGGATGCATTGCGCGCGATAGGGGTGATGGCCGTTGGGGTTGAAACCTACGCCAACTCCCGCCGCTTGGAAAAAAGCCTTCGACTACAGAACGCTGATCTGTTGACCCAATACAATCTGCATGAGGCAAATCTTGCCAGGCCGAAGGTGAAGGAAGCCGATTTTCGGGGCAAGGCAAAGCATGTCGAGTACAAGGCACGTGAGACGCAGCCAGCCATGCTCTGTACTTTGGTGATGAGTGAGAACACCGATGCTCGCGGTGTAAAACGCTATCCCGTCGGGGCGATGCCGGTCATGGATCCGGAGACTGGCAAAACGTTGGTCGATGAACTTGGGCGCATTTCCTATACGACCTCGGTCGCTTATGGCCCAACCATCGGCAACAACATCGCGCTCGCATACCTTCCTCAAGATTACTGTCAGGTAGGTCGCAAGCTGACGGTCGAGTATTTTTCGGAAACCTATCCAGTTGAAGTGGTCGGAGTTGGATACCAGCCGCTTTATGACCCGGAAAACTTGAAACCAAGAAGCTGATAACGATGGGCTGAGGCCGGTACATCGATTTCAACGAGACGACAGATTGACCCCGCGTAGAAGATTGCGCGGCGTCAGCTGTTCGAAAAAACAAAGCGCGCTGGGCTCAGCGTCGCGGACGTATGAAAGACTGATTGAATGTCGAAACTTGAAGATCTTCTGGCCAGAAACGGAGCCCTGCTTGCTGACGGCGCAACCGGGACGAATCTGTTCGATATGGGACTGGTGTCGGGAGACGCACCGGAACTGTGGAACACGGATGAGCCAGAAAAAATCACGGCATTGCATCAATCGTTCGTGGATGCGGGCTCTGATATCATTTTGACAAACACCTTCGGCTGCAACCGGCATCGTCTGAAGCTGCATAGTGCGCAAGGCCGCGTGAAAGAACTGAATATCGCCGGTGTGCACATCGCCAAAGACGTTGCTGACACGGTAGACCGCGAAGTCCTGATTGGCGGATCCATCGGACCAACCGGTGAGCTGTTCCAGCCACTGGGAGCGCTGTCCTACGAAGAAGCTGTCGAAGCGTTCAAGGAACAGATCGAAGGATTGGTTGAGGGTGGTGCCGATATCCTCTGGGTGGAAACCATGTCCGCCATTGAAGAAATGAAGGCCGCTGCGGAAGCTGCTCAGGATTTCGATTTGCCGCTGGTGATCACCGCTAGTTTCGATACCGCCGGAAAAACCATGATGGGTCTGTCGCCCAAGGGTCTTGGTGATCTGCAAGCTGAATTTGCCTGTACACCGGTTGCAATTGGCTCCAATTGCGGTGTCGGAGCGTCGGATCTGCTTGCGGCAATCATGGAAATCACCGAAGCCTATCCGGACGCGATTGTCGTCGCCAAAGCCAACTGCGGTATTCCTCAAATCAAGGGCGATGAGGTGGTTTATACCGGCACACCTGAATTAATGGCGGATTATGCACGAATGGCTCTGAATGCTGGCGCGCGGATCATCGGCGGTTGTTGCGGTACGTCGCCAACCCATTTGGCGGCCATGCGCGTTGCGCTCGACACTTACAAAAAAGGCGTTCGGCCTACTCTTGAGGAAGTGATTGCCGAAATAGGTCCGCTGGTCTCACCACCCAATCTGGCGGCTGATGAAGCCCGTGCCGCGGCGGAGGCAGAAGGGGCCGGGACTGGTCGTCGGCGTGGGCGCCGCCGAGGTTAGAAGAACTGAAAACGGGCATCAACAGATGCCCGTTATTGCGTGCAAACATGCTTTAAAGCGCTTCGACGTGATCCGGATGGATAATTTCGATCGTGCGATCAAGGAAATATTTCCCGCCTTCATCGCGCCAGGCAATCAGATGAGGTGTTTCGAAATGGGCGGCGAGGTGTTCGCGAGTTTCCCATTTTTCAACAAACACCAGTGAATCCGGATCTTCGATGTTTTGGAAAAGCTCATAGGAAATGCAGCCAGGTTCCTTGCGGGTTGCTTCCAGGCAGGGCGCAACGGCTTTGCGGATGGCCTCGGTGCTGCCGGGTTGAGTTTTCAATTTTGCGATCAGATAGACCATGGTGCGTTTCCTCCTGTGATTCAGTTGCTGCATTTAGAGAGCTGGCTTCCTCTCCGGCAAGGCCAGTTGCTACGAGACCGGTTCTATTGATGCGCCGGATAATTGCGCTGTTAGTAAACCCTGTAATCGGAAGTTTATTGCGATTGTCACGGGAGTGAACTATTGGGCACCGCTGAACCTGTACGAAAAATGTGGAACCCATCCCGTGAGACCTGTCGGCTTGATCCTGATTGCGCTAGCTGCGCTGTTTCCTCTCTATTGGTATGCACCGTTTGTAACTGAACGCGATCCAGTTGCCGTTTTCAGCCAGTACCTCGGGTCAGCAGCTCTGGTTCTGATGGGGATCAATCAGTTTATCGCGACGCGGTCGCCGGGACTTGAAACAGTTTTCGGGCCGCTCGACCGTATCTATGTTCTACATAAATGGCTTGGCATTATCGCGCTGGTAGCCATGGGGCTGCACGACATTATTGATGCCGAGATGGACGGAATTCGCGGTGGCGCATTGTCTGATATCGCGGAAGACGTGGGCGAAATCAGCCTGTACGGCTTGATGATCCTGATCCTGGCTTCGGTGATTACCTTCATTCCGTATCACTTGTGGAAATGGAGCCATCGGGTGATCGGCGTGTTCTTCATTCTTGGAGCATTCCACTATTTCTTTATCGAAAAGCCGTTCTCCAATCTCGATCCGCTGGGTCTTTACATTTCCGCATTTTGCCTTCTGGGAATAGTTTCCTATCTTTGGATGTCACTACTGCGGCCGATGGCACCGCGCGGCCATGGTTATACAGTGTCATCAGTCAAACACCTGGGGGGATTGACTGAGGTGGAAATGGCGCCAAAGGGCAAGGGACTAAAACACAAGGCCGGACAATTTGCCTTCCTGTCGATCAAGGATGGCGGCCTGTCCGAAGAACATCCGTTCACATTGAGTGGTGCGCCTAATGACGCGCGAACGCTTCGGTTTTCCATCAAGGATCTCGGCGACTATACAGATCGGCTGCGCCACAAGGTGGCGGAAGGTATGGAGGCGACAGTTTCAGGACCGTACGGCCATTTTTCCATGCCCAAAGGACGTGATCCGCAAGTCTGGATTGGCGCCGGTGTTGGTATCACCCCGTTTCTTTCGTTCGCACAAAGCCTGAAGGAAACAGAAACCGGGCCGGTCAAACTCTACTACTGTGTTCGCGAGCGCGACGACATTCCGTATGCCATCGAGCTTGAGCGCCTGGCGGAGGATGTCAACAATCTTGAACTGATCATCGTCAATTCGGCAGAAGGCATTCGTTTGACGGCGGAGCGCATCGCGTCTGATCTAGGCGGTGATGTTTCCAGCGCACACCTGTTCTTCTGCGGACCAGTTGCCATGCGCAAGGCACTGAAGTCCGGTCTCGTATTGAAGGGGCTTCGCGCGTCCCGGTTCCACTTCGAAGAATTCGAAATGCGCACTGGTATAGGCCTTGGCCGACTGGCGGCATGGCTCCTGGATCGCAGTGTCTTGGAAATTGAAAAACGCCGCGCGGTCAAGGTTGAGCCTGCGGAATAGGCTCTATTCTCCTAGTCTGCCCTTGCATCTGAGTTGTTTTGACGTTTACGTAACTTAAACCCGGAGAACCGGTGAGATTTGAGGAAAGTGGAGAACGTCAATGACGCCGGTTCTAGCTGCAGACGAGATCATGGATCTTTTGGATACGATCTTTCCGCAGATCCACGCCAGCGGCCGCGTCTATTCCATCGACAGCGTCTCGAGTGGCGAGGCAGTCGTGCGCCTGTCCGCCAATGAGCTGCACCTGCGTCCGGGCGGCACAGTATCGGGTCCATCGATGATGGCGCTGTCAGATTTGGCCGCATATGTTGTTATCCTGGCGCATATAGGCCCGGAAGCCCTGGCCGTGACGACCAACCTCAACATCAATTTCCTGCGCAAACCAGAGCCTGGCGATCTCCTGTGCACCTGCAGTCTTCTCAAACTCGGCAAGCGGCTGGCTGTTGTGGATTGTTCCATTACCGGTGAGGGCGAAGACGACCTCGTTGCCCATGCCACCGCAACTTATTCGATCCCGCCGCGATAGAGCAGATCAGGCACGCCTCATGGCATTGTGAGATGCCTGTTATCTGGAATTGGGTAGTCTTGCGCCCATGAAACGGTTCGCAGCTATTTTCATGTTTTCTGTGCTGGCGCATGCGCCTGCGGCTTCACGATCTGACCCGGAAGCCTGTGGCGATCCGGACACGCCTTGTATCTTGGAGAACGATCGATCGTATCACCTGCGGATTCCCGACGATTGGGACGGAACATCTGAACTGCCAGTCATGCTGTTTTTTCATGGCTGGAAACGGCAGGGCACCCAACCGATCAACAGTGAACGTGTCGGTGAGGCAACACGTCGCCGTGGTGTGCTGCTTGTTGCGCCTAACGGCACAAACCGGACTTGGAATTTCTGGTCGAGCGGCACAGCCGATGTATATTTTGCCAAGAATGTTCTGGAAGACGTCGCGCAAAAATACCCGATCGATCCGAACCGGGTTTACGTTTCTGGATATTCTTATGGCAGCGCTATGGCCTGGCGATATGCTTGTGAGTACGGAGATAAAGTATCAGCCCTGATTGCGGTCGCAGGCAGCTTACGGCAGGTCGACAATTGTCCTCAGGCTCCGGATGAAGTGCGCCATGTCCACGGCCTGAAAGACACTGTGATGCGGTTTCCGATGGGGCCAAACGGAGATACCAGGTTTCCGGTTGAATTCTGGCGCAACCGGTTCGGTTGTGAAGCGGTTACCAAGAATGACGGTTGGGCACCGACTGATAAACTGTCGTTTGAACGCGTATCCTGGGAAAACTGTCCCGGCGGCACCGTTCATCTGGATCTTCATCCGCGTGGACATTTCATTCCGCGTGGATGGATTGCGCGCCAACTGGATGAACTGCTTGGGCGCGAGCCGTCCTATCCCTGATTATGTTTTGACCGGGTTTAATGCTGCCTAGGCTGAGGCGCGGGTATCATCGTAAGTGAACAGACCCTCAAGATCTTCTGAGTACTCCATCACCTGCCGCCTGCCATTTTTCTTCGCGCCATAGACTGCAAGATCAGCGCGGTGAAGGGCAGTCTTTTGGCTGTCTCCATCATATGTCAAATATGCACCGATGCTGAGGCTTGGGATGTAGTGGGTATCCTCATGGACGCATGGTGCCTTGGCACTTTCCATAATGCGGCCATAAAGGGCTCGAAAATCCCTGAGATTGATATCCTGGCAAACGATGATGAATTCATCGCCGCCATATCGACCGACCATATCGGATTTTGATCGAACACTGGACCTTAGAATCGAGGCAATGTGCTGAAGGAGCTTGTCCCCGCAGGCATGGCCATATTGGTCATTCACTTTCTTGAAGCAATCAACGTCAACAAACAGAACTCCAATGTTTCCATTGTTTTTCTGGTCTTCAAATAGCGTATCCAGAAATTCGGATACCGCATTGCGATTATGGATGCCCGTGAGCTGATCGTAACGCGTTAATTCCAGAAGTATCTGGTCCTTTCGATGAACCTGCTGCGATCTCACCACATATGCAGTTACAGGTATGGAAATCACGATGAATGTACCGAGAATCAACGCCCAACTCACCTGTGTGAATGCATTCTCAAGGGTTTCTTCCAACGCACTGACATCGACAGCAACTTCCATTGTGCCGAGACGTTTTCCAGTCGGAGAAATTGCCGGAATGTAGGCAACGACATAGGTTTCCAAACCGTCATGCCCATCATCCGCCTCGACGTCATGCACCTCAAAGACAGCTTTGGTCGTCTGGTGGACGTGCCAGGCTGTTTCATTGACTGAAGATGATTCTACCAATTGGCCACTATCAGAAATGAATGTCTGATGGCCATGGGAATCAAATAGTCCAAATCGGATGATGTTCGCGATGGCGATCGAATATTCCAAGTGCATTTGACTGCCACTGAAACTGGCTTCATGGACAAACAGCTGCTCGGCATTGGGAATTGTTGCAAAAAGTCGCTCGGACCAGTTGACTGCCTGTAGTTCTGCGCTGCGACGGATCGAGTTTTGTATTTGCCAATCCAGCAACCTGTCCAAAGCAACCGAAAACACTGCTATCAGCAAGGCACTGGTGACAGCGACAAGCAAGATTGGCTTGTTTGTCCAGATCTGATTTTTTATGAGCTGCATTTGTGCCAGTTCCAAACTTACTTAACGGCATTAATGCAGACTGGCTGTTAAGGCGACGTAAAACTGACGACCTAAATTTCATCACAGTCGTTCATTGTCCGGGAGGATATCCAGTTTCGGCAAAGTGTCAAAAACATCGTCATTTATGCGGTATCATAATACCGTTTTTATAAGTTATTGTTTTTATTCATTTAATTTGAGTGCTGAGAGTTTTTTGTTGCTTGACGGTCTTTGTGCTGAAGCGTATAAGCTGCTTCGAACGAATTTGAGGTCCGTTCGCTGGCTTGCATGAGCCGCGCGGATCTTTTCTTTAACTGACCAATATGGATCAAACTCATGAAGACCTTCTCTGCCAAGCCGGCTGAGGTCGAGAAAAAGTGGATCTTGATCGACGCAGAAGACATGGTTGTCGGCCGTTTGGCTGCCTACATTGCCAATCATCTGCGCGGCAAGCATCTGCCGACCTACACGCCTCATGTTGACACTGGTGACAACATCGTCGTCATCAATGCCAACAAGGTTGTCCTGACAGGCCGCAAGTACGACAACAAGAAGTACTACTGGCACACAGGCCACCCGGGCGGTATCAAAGAGCGCACAGCGCGTGCGATCATGGAAGGCCGTTTTCCGGAGCGCGTTCTGGAAAAAGCAGTCCAGCGCATGATGCCGGGCGGTCCTTTGTCCAACAAGCAGCTGAAAAACCTCAAGGTTTACGCTGGCGCGACACACCCGCATGAAGCTCAGGCCCCAGAATTGGTCGACGTCAAGAGCATCAACGCTAAGAACGATGGCAAGAGGGCTTAATCATGGCTGAGCTGCAATCTCTCGAAGAACTGGGCGGCGCGGTCGACACTGCAGCCCCCGAAGCTCCGGTCCATGTCCAGAAACTGGACGCACAGGGCCGTGCATACGCAACTGGTAAACGGAAAGACGCGATCGCTCGTGTCTGGATCAAGCCCGGTACTGGCAAGATCATCGTCAACAAGAAGGATTTTACCGAGTATTTTGCTCGTCCAGTTCTTCAGATGGTACTTCAGCAGCCGCTCGTGACCGCTGACCGTAATGGTCAGTTTGATGTCATCGCGACTGTTGCCGGTGGCGGTTTGTCCGGTCAGGCTGGTGCTGTTCGTCACGGCATCTCCAAGGCTCTGACATATTACGAACCTGATCTGCGTCCTGTTCTGAAAAAGAACGGCTTCCTCACACGCGACAGCCGCGTTGTCGAGCGTAAGAAGTTCGGCCGGGCCAAAGCCCGCAAGAGCTTCCAGTTCTCCAAGCGTTAATCGCTGGACCAACTGGTTCTACGAAAATGAAAAACCCGCTGGAGCAATCCGGCGGGTTTTTTGTGTTTTTAGTGGGCGCAGTTGCAGCTGTTGAATTCTTCTTTGTGCCTGTTTACGCGTTCGACTCTGCAAGCATACTAACGATCACTTCGAGTGATGAATTTGATTCGAAAGGCCCTAGTGGGCGAATTGTCAAACACATCGGCAGGTCAACTTTGATCTTGAACGGGGCTACGAGTGTTCCGGCGTTGAGTTGCGGTTGCACCAGCGCATCGTGGCCGATCAGGATACCTGCTCCGTTTTTACATTCTTCCAGGGCGAGCGAATAGAGCGAGAATTCCGGACCGCTTTTGGTCAGGTTTTGATCTGGTGAGGCGACGGATAGCCAGGTCTCCCAGTCATTCTTCCAGGCAGTGTCGTGCAGGAATGTCTCGTTCTTGAGATCATCAATCGTGTTCAGTCTGGCAGCAATATCGGGTGAACACACCGGATAGATGGTGTCCCTTCCGATGATAATCGCGTCAGAGACTGCAGTGTTTTCCTCATAGAATATTGCCAGATCAAATGGTTCCCGCAGCAAATTGGGCGGCTGCTCCATTGCTGTTACCGAGATCGAAACGTTCGGCATTTCATTGCGAATGGCAGGCAGACGTGGCGATACCCAAAGTTGGGCAATGCTTGGCATGGCGGCTATACGGATTTCATGCGGGTTGGCGCTCACGCGCAGTTTTTGAACGGCAGCAGCCAATGCATCAAAAGCTGTGTTGAAGTCGGCCAAAATGTTTGCCCCAAGCGTGGTGAGCTCAACACCCTGTGCATTGCGTTTGAAGAGTTTTTCTCCTGCCCATATCTCCAGTGATTTGATCTGCTGTGCCACGGCGGCCGGTGTCACGCATAACTCGTCTGCGGCAGCTGATATGCCATTCAATCTGGCAGCGGCCTCAAACGCACGAAGGGAGTTGAGCGGAGGCATTTTTGGGCGCGGAGGCGAAACGGGCATAACGGAGACCTAGTTTATTTAGGCCTATTGAATAGCAATTCTCGTTTGCGGAAGCCATTACGATTTGGTTTCCTGATTTCAACTGATCAGGAGGTTGAGATGACAGCATTGGAAAAACGGACTTGGGTGCCGGAGACTTGTGAAACCTATATTCAGGATTTGGCCAAAAAAGCAGCCAACTCCAGTCCGGATGCCGTTGCAGAGCGCATTGAAGCACTAATCCAACAAAACCGCGACATCCACGAACGCGACTGTTTTAACCTCAACCCGGCAACAAATGTCATGAACCCCAAGGCCGAAGCAGTTCTGAGCGGAGGTTTGGGATCGCGGCCGTCACTTGGTTATCCGGGCGACAAATATGAAATGGGTCTCGAAGCAATCGAGGAAATTGAGGTCATTTGCGCAGAACTTTGCGCCGAAGTATTTCAGGCGAAATACGCCGAGATTCGCGTTGCTTCAGGTGCCTTGTCCAACCTCTATGCGTTTATGGCGACTTGTCAGCCCGGCGACACGATTATCGCGCCACCTGGTTCAATCGGCGGCCATGTAACCCATCATACTGCCGGTTGTGCCGGCCTTTATGGTCTGGATATCCATGAAGCACCGGTGAACGCAGACGGTTACACTGTTGATGTTGATGCCCTTCGTATTCTGGCAAAACGGATAAAACCCAAGCTCATCACGATTGGCGGCAGTCTCAATCTGTTTCCCCATCCGGTCAGTGACATCCGCGCAATTGCTGACGAAGTTGGTGCGAAAGTCCTTTTCGATGCTGCGCATCAGTGCGGAATCATTGCCGGGGAATCCTGGCCAAATCCGTTGAGCGAGGGCGCACATCTGATGACTATGAGCACCTACAAAAGCCTGGCAGGGCCTGCGGGCGGTTTGATTGTCACCAATGAGGCGGATATTGCAAAGCGGCTTGATGCGATTGCCTTTCCCGGAATGACGGCCAATTTCGATGCGGCCAAATCGGCAGCTCTTGCGATCACCATGCTGGACTGGAAAGTCCATGGCAAAGCTTACGCCAAGGCCATGATTGACGTTTCCAAGAGTCTTGCGAGTGAGTTGCAGGTGTTAGGGCTTCCGGTGTTCGCTCGGGAAAGTGGTTTCACATCATCACATCAATTTGCCATCGAAGTAGCACAGTTCGGTGGCGGGCAAGCCGCTTCGAAAACTTTACGAAAATCCGGATTTCTGGCTTGTGGTATCGGTTTGCCAATTCCGTCGATTGACGGCGATATGAATGGTTTGCGGATCGGTACACCGGAACTTGTGCGTTGGGGTGCCACTCCAGCTCATACCAAAAGGCTCGCAGACCTGATCGCGCGCGGATTGACCTCAAATGATCCGAATTCGTTGGCTGCAGAAGTCGCTGAGTTCCGGTCGCAATTCACAGCGGTTCTGTTCATAAGATAAAAGCGACTGGTACAGGGCGATCGAAAATGGCAAGAGCGGTGAAAGGCTTTTAAGCGGAGATTCCCGAACCGAATGACGACCAAGACCTCAGCCAAGTTCGTTGAAGGCAATCTGTTCCGGCATGTCACGGTCATGTCCCTGACCGCATCGGTCGGACTGATGGCGATCTTTGCGGTCGATTTTATCGACATGATCTTCATCTCCATGCTGGGCAAGGCTGAATTGGCTGCTGCGGTCGGTTATGCCGGTGCAATCCTGTTTTTCACCACCAGTTTCAACATCGGTGTCGCGATAGCTGCCGGTGCTCTGGTTGCGCAAGCGCTTGGGGCAGGGGATCGGGAGCGAGCCCGGCAACGGGCGTCGAATGCACTGGTCGCCGGTGTGTTGTTTGCGTCTGTTTTTGCCTATGTGGTCTGGGAGTTTCTGGATCCGCTGGTGTCCCTTCTGGGTGCAAGCGGTGAAACCCATGAATTGGCAGTGCATTATCTCGCCATCATCGTTCCTACATTGCCGTTCCTGTTGCTCGGCATGGCAGGTGGCGCGATCCTGCGGGCACACGGGGATGCCAAACGGGCCATGTGGGCGACAGTCATTGGCGGATTTGTCAACGCTGTGCTCGACCCGATCCTGATTTTCGGGCTGGATATGGAGTTGACCGGAGCAGCGATCGCCAGTGCGGTTTCCCGAATTTCAATAGCTGTCTTCGCGCTTGGACCTATCTTCCGTTACCACGGCGGATTGCAGTTTCCGAGACTCCCGGAATTTATCAAGGACCTGTCTCCCATCGCAGCAATCTCGGTTCCGGCAATCATGACCCAGTTGGCAACACCTGTTGGACAAGCCTTCGTGACGCGTTCGATGGCGGAGTTTGGCGAGGATGCTGTTGCGGGAATGGCAATCGTTGCCCGAATGACCCCGCTTGCCTTCGGGTCTATTTTTGCGCTCTCGGGCGCTGTCGGCCCCATAATTGGGCAGAATTACGGGGCGGGAAATTTTGAGCGCGTGCGCGGAACCGTTCGTGAAGCCCTGCTGTTCACAGCGCTCGTTGTCGGGTTTGCCGTGCTTGTGTTGTTTGTGTTGAGAGAACCGATTGCTGCGCTGTTTGATGCCAGTGGTCAGTCGAAAGCGCTCATTTATCTCTTTTGTGGCCCACTGGCGCTGGCTTTTTTCTTCAATGGTGCGTTGTTCGTTTCAAATGCCTGTTTCAACAACCTTGGCCATCCGGTTTACTCCACCTGGCTGAATTGGGGACGTCATACACTGGGTACAATACCATTCGTGATCGCCGGTGCTGCTGTGCTCGGCGCACCGGGTGTGTTGATCGGGCAGGCCATTGGCGGTGTAATTTTTGGCGTACTGGCCGTGGTTTTGGTGCGTCGGGTCATAACAGAGGTTGAAGCCCGTGGCGGCGCGCCAAAGGGCCCGAGTCTGTTCCAGAGGCAAGCCCGTCAAATGGTGCTGTTTTTCGCGCGCAGATGACGTTCGGAGAACTAGTTGAAGACCAGTACTTTTATCGGCAACAACAGCGATTGAATGCGAATGACAATCGCATTTGCGATGCCCATCCCATCAACAATTCGGGAAATGAAGGCAGAAAACCCGCTGATGTTTCCGGCCTCTATGGCTTTCTCGTGGCTGGAGTAGGCAACACCAATGCAGCGGCTTCCCGGTGGCACCAGATCTGCGTGACCCGGGTAGACCGGCTTTATCACCGTCATGATGGTGCCCGGGCGGGCGCGATCCTGAATGTCGATCAATTGATCAGTAGGGCGGAGCTGGCCACTTGCAATGGCGTCCTGAACTTCCAGAACTGCCATTGGAATGACCGTGAGCGGTTTGGAGGCACATGTGATTTCTACGATTGTTCCCGGATGAAGAACTTGCGCTGATATCTGCCCGAATGCTGCCTGGAAGCGGCCGCGCCCCGTTCCCTCTGGCACCAGGATACCTGCAGGGCGCAGGATCGGATTCACCAAATCACCGGGCTTCAGCTTGAACTGGCGGACCGTGCCATTGGTGCCGGCCAATACGGTTGCCTTGGCGATTTCGGTCTCTGCCTGCGCAAGCTGCGCTTGGGCACTTGATTTCTGGGCTGGAAGCAGAAAAGTCATCCGGCTGGCGATGGAATCCCGCTGCGCCCGTGAAGCGTCAACTGTTCCACGTAAGCCTCCAGCAGTAAGCCGAAGGCGTTCCAGCTCCTGTTCTGTCACAACCGTGTTGTTGCGTTCGGCGAGGTCGCGGCGGCGGGTGAGTTCATCCTCGGCCTGTTTCAATTGGCTTTCGGCAGCCCGCATGTTGCCTTCCGACGCCATGAGTTCTGATTGAGCTACCACAATTGCAGCCTCAATTTCAGTAATTCGTCGCCGGGCTGTTTCTGCTGCGGCCTGCTGACGCTGGGTGTCCAACCGAAAAATAGGCTCTCCGGCACGCACAAACTGATTATCTGCGACATACACTTCCTCAACCCGGCCGGGACGGTCGCTTAAAATGGAGACGGTGCGAAAGAGAGAAGTGACGTTTGTTGTCGTCGGATGAAAATAGAAAATGATTGTCAGCAGAGTGATCGAAAGGATCGCGCAGGAAGTGATGCCCCATCGCAGCTCATACCAGACATTGAAAATGGTGATATCCCGGCCAAATCTCTTTCCTTGCTTGTGATAGCGATAGAGATAATCGGGTAAAATGGTGATCAGTGCACTAAACAGAAGTTCCAGCATGAAATCAGAACCCTATTTGGTGTCGCGTCGCTCATCGGAGCGGATCTTGATGGGAAGAGTGATTTGCGTGAGCGGAACAGCTGCCAGCAAAATTGCGGCAATCCAGAACGCGTTGTTCATCGTGAACAGGGAAATCAGCCCGAGAATGCTGACCACCTGGAGCTGGGTCTTGCCCATGCCCGAGGCCATCCGATCCGGGATAGCCTGAATTGTAAAATAAAGTGCACCAAACCCGAGTAACGCCAGGAAAAGCACAAGTGCAACCAATCCAAACAGGATATCCGTACCACCGGGCCCTGTGATGAAAAAAGGCAAGGGATCCAGCGGAATAACTTGTGTTGGCGAATTCATTTTTCAAAGCCCCGAGAGTTTCAGATTCTTGTCTGGATTTAAACCCACGCCGACATCTGAGCGCAATAAGCGTTTTTTCTTAGGTTGCTAATAACCAGCCTTGCGCGGACCTGAGCTTCAATTCGCCGGTTTTGCCGCGATGCCAGCAACATAGGTTTCGATGACAGCGCGATCATCACCAAGTGTCTGCAGGACAAACAGTTCCTCCCAGAGCGTTTCAACTGTTTCCATGCGCAGCGCCATTGGCAGTGTCGCCTTGGCATCCAGGACGATGATATCGGCATCCGAGCCAACTTCGAGCGTGCCGATCTTATCAGAAAGTGAGAGCGCTTTCGCATTGCCGAGCGTTGACCAATAGAATGTCTGGAACGGGTGCTGGCGTTGGCGTTGCATCTGCAGGATCTTGTAGCCTTCATCCATCGTGCGCAGCATGGAATAGCTGGTGCCGCCGCCTATATCGGTCGCAATCGCTGTTCTGACGCCTGCATCTTCCAGGCGTTTTTTATCGAACAGGCCGCTACCGAGAAACAGGTTAGAAGTCGGGCAAAACACGGCGACAGATCCGGTTTCCTTCATGACGCCGAGCTCCCGGTCATTCATGTGAATGCAGTGGCCGAGAAGGGTTTTATCTCCCAACAAACCGAAGCTTTCATAAACGCCTAGGTAGTCGTTTGCCGCCGGAAAAAGCTCTTTGGTGAATGCAATCTCGTTATGGTTCTCGTTGATATGGGTCTGAAGGTGGCAGTCCGGGAATTCGTTTAGGAGCGTTCCGGCGGCTTCCAACTGTTCTGGTGTCGACGTGATGGCAAAACGCGGTGTGATGGCGTAGTGAGCGCGGCCGGTGCCGTGCCATTTTTCTACGAGAGACTTGCTGTCGTCATAGGCGCTTTGTGCTGTGTCACACAGCTCTGCCGGGGCATTGCGGTCCATCATGGTCTTGCCGCCGACCATCAACATGCCGCGCCGTTCCGCTTCCTCAAAATAGACATCAACGGAATTCGGATGGCTGGAACAATAGGCAGCTGCCGTGGTTGTGCCGTGCGTGATCAAGGCGTCATAAAAACCTTCGCCAATTCTGGCGCCGTGGACCTTGTCTTCGAATTTCTGTTCAGCCGGGAAAGTGTAGTCGTTCAGCCAATCCAGCAGCTGGTCTGCCCAGGAGGCGATCACCTGGACTTGCGGAAAATGAAGGTGAGTGTCGATGAACCCGGGCAGCAGAAGGTGAGGGCGATGGTCGACAATCTCGGCATCAGCCGGAGCGTCAGCTTTCACGTCATCATACGTTCCCTTGGCGAGGATCTTGCCGTCGCCAACCAACAAGGCACCGTCCTCGAGATAAAAAAAGGAAGAAGTGTCTTCCGGCCCGCTCGGTTCGGACTTGAACGATAGAATGCGCCCGCGCAGCAGTTTTGTCTTTTTATCGACCACGTTCAAATCCTCGTGCCTGATAATGAGGCCAAACTGGCTTGGCCAAACCTGCGCCTTTTAATGTCCTGAAGGCACATCAGCAACACCGGTTTCAGCATAATCTCTTTCTCAGAAAGACAAATACTGAAGTTCTGCCGACCGGAAAACTCGCAGTCTGGATTCTTCGTGACCAATACACGTCCCATCTATTTCGATTGCCGAGTGGGCGGTTCAACGGGTCTTGTCCGCCGACGTTGGTTCCTGCCCTTGTGCAACAATCGCCTGAATTTTGCACAATCCATGTGGGACGGATGCGGGCAGTCCGCTACATGGCGGATTGCTTCGCTGAGTTTTTTCATGCGGCGGATCTGTTGATCCAACTCGTCCGCCTTGTCATGCAGTTTGTCGCGAGAGATCGCTGGTTGTCCGTCTGCCCCAACCATTGCTGAAATTTCTTCCAGCGAAAATCCGGCAGCCTTTCCGAGAGCTATAAATGCCAGTTTAACAACGATATTCGGCTCAAATAGACGCCGCATTCCGCGTCTGCCAACGGAACTGACAAGGCCCTGTTCCTCATAATACCGCAAGGTCGATGCCGCGACGCCGGTCTCTTTCGAGACCTCGGATATATCCAGTAATTTCATGTCTTGACCTCAAGTCGACTTGAACTTGTAGGCTAACGTTTCTCAAGCAAACCGACAAGAGGAACACTGGATGATCTCAGGACAAACATCTCTCACCACAGGACTGTTGCAAGACCCACGTACTTACGCCCTGCTGTTGGCATCTACATTGACCGTGCTTGCAGTCGCCACGATCAGTCCCGCGCTTGCTGGTCTGGAGGCCCGTTTTCAGCACGAACCCAATGCGGCCCTGCTGACCCGGCTTCTGGTTCCTGCACCTTCGCTGTCTGTTGCGCTATTGGCACCGTTCATCGGGGCTGCGGCGGACCGTTATGGCAAAGTACGCGTGCTGATAGGCGGTGTATGTCTTTTCGCAATTTCCGGGTCTGCTGGTTTCTTTCTTGACAGTCTTGCCCAGATTCTGGCCAGCCGTCTGGTCTTGGGCATCGCTGTTGCCATGATAATGACATCCTACACCGCATTAATCGGCGACTGCTTTGAGGGTGACCGCCGCATGGTGGTGATGGGCTGGCAGGTGTCCGCGCGCAATTTCGGTGGTTTCATTTTTATCTCGGTGGGTGGATTGCTGGCGGCAATGTCTCCACAACTGCCATTTCTGATTTACGGTGTTGCAGCGCTCTTCATTCCGGTCATCTGGTTTGCTTTCCGGGACCAGGAGACGGACCAATCAAGTGACAGAGTAGGTGTTAAACAGACGAAGGAGGCGGCAGGTTGGCTTCTTCCTGTAATCGGTTTATCTGCTCTGGTGTGTCTGACGGTTGTGATGTTCTTCCAGATGCCGACACAGGTGCCGTTTTTCACCGCGTTCCTCGGCCTTGAGAGCGTGTCCACGACGGCTTATGCGATGGGTGCGCTAACGCTGACAGGTGGGCTGGTTGCTCTTTGGAACGGTTGGCTCAAGCGTCAGTTAGGCCGAAGCGGCATGTTTGCGCTTGGGTATGCGGTGATGGCCACCGGGTTCGCGATCCTGGCATTCAATACCGATCTGGGCCCTATAGTCATTGGCGCTTCGGTCATCGGGGCCGGGTTTGCCGTGTTGATGCCTGCATATTCAGATCTGCTTCTGCAGATTGTACCTGCAAGTCGCCGCGGGGCGGCCTCAGGGGCGTTGGCAACAGGCGCATTTTTAGGGCAATTTATCTCGCCGTTGATCAGCCTGCCGGTTGTCTCGGTATTTGGATATGCCAACGCTTTTCTCGGATCAGCCGCGTTTCTTGCCTCCATGAGCGCAGGCGCATTATTTGGGCGTATTGTTCTGCGCCGTCCGGCAGTAGCTTGAAGTCCGATCCGCAATCAAGCCGGGATCATTTGCATCCCGACTTGTCGCAATGGGATTGCTGCGCTAGGCCTTTGGTTGAAGACTTCAACAGCCTGCATGATGGACCGTAACACCATGGCCAACGACCTGCCTCGTCCGACGGACAATGCTTTTCTTGGGAAAGATCTCAAAGGCGGATCACATGAGCCGACCTATGGCGGTGTCCTATCCTTCATGCGGCGTCGCTACAGCCGTGACTTGAACGGCGTTGATCTGGCGGTTTGGGGTATTCCGTTCGATGCGTCTGTTAGCAACCGTCCTGGCGCGCGATTCGGCCCTCAGGGTGTTCGCCGGGCTTCTGCTATTTTCGATGGTGATCCGCAATATCCGTTTCAGAGTGATCCTTTTGAAACGCTGTCTTGTGTCGACTATGGCGACTGCGTCTTTGATTACGGGCATAATGCCGACATTCCTGGCCACATCGAAGCGCAGGCAAAAGAGATCCTCGACACAGACACGCATCTGTTCTCGATCGGCGGTGATCACTTCGTCACTTATCCGTTGCTGAATGCACATGTCGCCAAACACGGTCCTTTGGCTTTGGTTCAGTTTGACGCCCATCAGGATACCTGGGACGATCAGGGAGACCGGATCGATCACGGCACATTTGTCGGTCGGGCCGTTCGTGAAGGGTTGATTGACCCGGAAAAATCCATCCAGATAGGTATTCGGACCCACGCGCCGGAAACATGCGGTCTTGAGATACTCTATGGCGAGGAAATCGAGCTGCTCGGCGTCAATGGTGTTGCCGAACTCGTTCAGGACCGGGTAGGGGATGCCAAAACCTACATGACGTTCGACATCGACTGTCTTGATCCTGCATTTGCGCCGGGTACCGGAACGCCGGTTGCAGGAGGGCTCACAAGCCGTGAAGCCTTGATGATCTTGCGCAGATTGGGCGAGCTCGATTTTGTCGGGGGCGATATTGTTGAAGTTGCTCCGGCCTATGATCATGCGGATGTCACGTCGATTGCTGGGGCAAGCGTTGCGCTGACTTACATCGGATTGCTGGCTGAGAAACGGAATGCCGCCGATAAATAGAAATCCGAGAGAATCAGAACGCAATCTGTCTGTAGGCGCATCTGGACGGCAGTTAACAGTTGTTAACCTGTTTTGCTGTGGCAAGTGTTGTCGTTGTTCGGGGATATTGCCCAAAATCGGTACAGCGCGTTTTTATCTCGCATAGCCTGATAGAGCTGATTGAGCTTACTGAAATAGACAAATTGTGCTGCATAACAAACCGCCAATCCTGTTGCTGTCAGGATAGGTGATGTGAGAACACCTCCGGCAATCGCGCTGAGCAGTCCTACGAGAAACACGAGATGTAAAATTGTAATCTGCTGATTCAGATGGGGCGGCACCGGACTGGCAATCCGGTTGAGCCAGATTCTTTCGCCGTAAGCGATCAATCTGAGTATTGACCCTTGTGAGCGGAAATCCGGCATCCTGTATGCAGCGGTATAAAGTACGATGCACATCAAAACGGTCAAAACACAGGCTGTGCCCGTCCCGATCCATATCTGCGACCAGAGCCCCGTAACAATCACACAGGGTGCCGCAATTTTTGCCAGAATGACAGCAGGTGATACCGGTGGTGTCGTGCCAAAGGGCGCAACCAAGCCTGCCCCTGCAGGGTTTGGACTAATTTGATTCCGCGAACCGGCTGGAAACCCTGAATTTGGACGAAGTGTCTGCATAGTGAGTGTTTGTGCGCTCCCCGGCCATTATACCGGCTTGTGGCAGGTGTTGGCAATTGCCGCTTGAGCAACAATTCCCGATCTTTTCAAGGGAGCAATTGCCAAATGGTCTCTGTCGTCAGCAGACTTAAAAAACACGTATTTTCAAGAATAAAACAACACTGATAAGTTGTGGAAATGTAATAGAAAATGTTATTTTGAAGCAAATTGTCTACAAATTAATCTCATCGGTAAACCTAATTATAGTCTTTTAACAATAATTATTATCATGACAAAATTGAGTATCATTTCGAGTTACAAATACAGAGCCAGAACATGTCAGCTGAAGACAAAAGCGATACATCGGGCCTGATACGTGAAGATGCCATGGTGCCTCTTGCGAGGCAGCTCTCTGTGCTTAACAAGGTCGACGAGTTCAAAAACACCAACAAATTGGATGTTACACATGAGTGGCTCCAGGCCTTGGTCAATCATGTTTCCGACTATGTGTTCGTCAAGGACCGGCACTCCCGTTTTGTGGTTGGGAATGACCGTGTCGCAACGGATATCGGTTTCAAGGGAATATCGGACCTGATCGGGAAGTCAGACTGGGAGCTGCATACACCAGAGGTGGCGAAAAGGTTCTTCGATGACGAACAGACTGTCATGGAGACAGGTGTACCCCTGATCAATCGCGAAGAAATCGTCATCCTTTCAAATGGAAAAACACGCTGGTTTGCAGCGTCCAAACATCCGATATTTGATGAAAACGGTGAAGTCGTCGGGATCGTTGGAGCCTCTCGCGATATAACACAGCGAAAACGAGCCCAATTGCTGCAAAATGGACAGAACAAGGTCTTGCAGGAGATCGCGACGGGTGCTCCGCTCGCAACGGTTCTCGGAACTCTGGTTTTATCGATTGAAGAACAACTCGACGGTGTTCTGGGGTCTGTCATGTTGATGGATGAGACCGGGAAAAGGTTGCTGTCCGGGGTCGCGCCCAATTTGCCGGAAGATTACACCAAGGCGATTGATGGCCTTCGAATTGGTCCAAGTGCGGGGTCCTGCGGGACTGCCGCTTATACGCGCAAAAATGTGTTCGTGGATAATCTATTCGAGAGCGAACTTTGGGCAAACTGTCTGGGTGTCATCCAGGGGTTTGATTTGAAATCGTGTTGGTCTGTTCCAATTCTCTCCAGAAACTCTGAAGTTCTTGGGACATTTGGCCTCTACACTAATGCCGTCAGAAGTGCGACCGCGCATGAGTTGCAAATTGCCGAGGAAGCTGCCCGATTGGCGTCCATTGCTATTGAGCGAGACAATGCGGAGAAACGGATACGGTATTTGGCGCATCATGACCCCCTGACAGGGTTGCCCAATCGGCAGGAATTCGATGCCAAACTCGAAGAACAGATCTCATTGAGCCGGGATACGGGCGATCCGTTCGCGATCGTCTTTGTTGACATGGACAATTTCAAGTTCGTCAACGACAGTTTTGGTCATGAAACCGGTGACAAGGTTTTGAAAATTGTCGCCGAACGGATTACGGAAGTGAGCAAATCCAGCCATCAGGCAATTCGTTTTGGCGGAGATGAATTTGTCCTTATAATTGATGGTCCGGATGCGGCAAAGACCAATCTGAAGCAGTTCATGGAAAAGCTGCGCGCTGAGATGACCAAAACCATCCGGATCGGTGGTACGTCTTTTCATGTGACTTGCAGCTTGGGAGCTGCTGTTTTTCCAAATGATGCTGACAACGCCGAGACACTGCTTCGGCATGCCGACGGGGCGATGTTTGAGGCAAAAGCGCTCGGACGGAACAGTTTTTTCCTGTTTGAAAAAAAGCAGTGCCGGAACCCGGTCAACAAACTCGCATTGCTCGAGGACATGCGCAGCGGTATTGATGACGGTCAGTTCTTTCTGGAATACCAGCCTCAATTTGATTTGATGAGCGGCCGGATTGTTGGCGTGGAAGCTTTGGCACGCTGGCTGCATCCGCACCTTGGATTGTTGATGCCGGCCCAATTCATTGAACTTGCTGAGGAAAGCGGACTAATTATCCCGCTTGGACTTTGGGTACTCAAGGAAGCCTGTCGCCAAAACAAATCCTGGCAGATGGCCGGTTTGACGCCAGTCACTGTTGGGGTGAACGTCTCGGTCCGTCAGTTCCGTGACATGACACTGTTGGCCGATGTAAAGGAGGCTCTTGCCAAAAGTGGTCTCGAGGCCAAATATCTCGAATTGGAACTGACAGAGAGCCTGCTGATCCAGAATGCGGAAACGGTAGTCGATTTGATGGAAGGTTTCCGCAATTTAGGTGTGAACCTTGCGATTGATGATTTCGGTACCGGGTATTCCAGTTTGGCAGCGTTAAAGGATTTTCCTTTGACGCGTTTGAAAATCGATAGAAGCTTCATTCGGGATCTGGATCACAAGGAAAGTGACCGTTCTATCGCGAGGGCAATCATATCATTGGGTCGCGAACTCGGGCTTAATGTTGTTGCTGAAGGTGTCGAGACGGCTAAACAGCAAGCCTTTTTGGCAAGTTGCCAGTGTGAAACTGTTCAGGGCTTCCACTTTGGTCGCCCGATGAGCAGCGAAAAACTGGAGCGGTTACTCGCAATGACGCTCACGCAAATCGATGTTAAAACACACAGTATTCCGCAGTCGATGATTGCCTAGAAGGCTCAGATAAACGTATCTCGCTTTAGCTGACCGACCCGTCTGAATTGCATGGCGTTAGCCAAGAAACTCACACTTTTGTCATGACATAAGATCCGGGCGCGTCTTCAAGGATTTTCACGCGATTGGCCCCGGGCTTGCGAGCTTTTACCGTTTTGCCATCATTCGACCGGATCCACTCGTCCCAATAAGGCCACCAGGATCCGGGATGCTCTTCAGCATTCTTTAGCCAGTTTTCCAAGCTCCCCTTGGCTTCGCTGCCGGTCCAGTACTGATACTTGTTCTTTGCAGGCGGATTGACAACACCGGCAATGTGCCCGGAGCCAGCCAACACATAATCGACAGGACCTCCGAAACAGCCGGAGCCTAAAAACACGGACTTTGGCGGTGCAATATGGTCTTCACGGGTAGCCAGATTGAAGATCGGGATAGTGACCTCAGACAAATCCAGTGCTTGTCCGGCAATTTCCATTTCACCTTTGGAGAGCGTGTTGTCGAGGTAACAATTGCGCAAATAGAAAGAATGATTTGCTGCAGGCATGCGTGTGGAATCTGAATTCCAGTAGAGCAGGTCGAATGGGAAGGGATCTTTTCCCTTGAGGTAATTGTTGACCACATAGGACCAGATCAGATCGTTGGATCGCAGCATGTTGAATGCTGACGACATTTTTGATCCGTCCAGATACCCCTGATCTGCCATGCGTTTTTCAAGAGCCGATATCTGCTCTTCATCAACAAACACCTTGAGATCACCGGCAAATGTAAAATCGACCTGGGTGGTGAAGAATGTTGCGGTTTTAATCCGGTCATCTTTTTTCTTCGCCATGTAGGCAAGTGTAACGGCCAGCAATGTTCCGCCCACGCAATAGCCGATCGCGTTGACCTTTTCCTGTTTTGTAGCTTTTTTGATGATGTCGAGCGTGTTCAGGATACCTTCCTGCATATAGTGCTCGAAGCTTTTTTGTGCCTGACGTTCATCAGGATTGACCCAGGAGATCACAAAGACGGTGTGACCCTGGTCAACTGCCCATTTGATGAAAGACTTTTCCGGGTTGAGATCCAGAATGTAGAATTTGTTGATCCAGGGCGGTACAATCAGAAGCGGTCGCTTCAGAACTTCAGCTGTTGTTGGCGTGTACTGGATGACCTGACAGACATCATTCTGTGCGATGACTTTTCCTGGCGTATTGCCGAGGTTTTCGCCGAGTTTGAATTTCGACGGATCTGTCTGGCGAATCTTGAGATCACCCTTTCCGGTCTTCAGGTCTTCAGCCAGATGCTGCATGCCTTTCACCAGATTTTCGCCATTGCTTTCCATTGTGAGGCGAAGAAGTTCAGGGTTCGTCAGTACGAAATTCGACGGTGATATCGCATTGGCAATCTGCTTTACATAGAATTCGGCCTTGTGCTTGGTATGCTCGTCGAGCCCTTCTGCATCTTGGACCATGTCCTCGGCCCACTGGCTGGTAATCAGGTAAAGCTGCTTTATGAAATCAAAAAACTGGTTCTTTTCCCAATCGGGATCAGCGAATCGCTTGTCGCGCGGCGGTGTTTCAACTGCCGGATCAGCCTCTTCTCCCATCATCCGCTTGAGCGAAGAGTTCCAGAGATTGATGTAACCGTCCCAGAGCTTGCTTTGCGCTTCAACAGCGCGCTGCGGGTCTGAGACCCAATAGTCTCCCACTTGGGCGAGCGTCTTGACGACTCCAGTCAGTTCGTCTGTTGTCTCGCTTGATATTTGACCCTGTTCACGCGGCTCAATGTAAGCCGCCATGGCTTTGCCAGCTTGTTCCAACGTTTTTGCCAGATTCTGGGCGAACGCGTCTGGATTGTTGATGATGTATTGCAACATCGGGTGCTGGCGGTCATCGGCCATAGGCAAGGGTCCCTCCGACTTCCGGTCGTCCTGGACAGACATCGACCGGTTTTATGTTGTCCCGTCGCGTATCTTATTCTATTTCCGCTTGTATTCGGAACCTATCCTTTTTTATGACACAACGGTATGGCTCCGTCGATTGGAATCCGGTGCATTGAATTAATCTTCAAGCTGGTGGATCTATTAGGAATCCTAGATGGAAGTACGTCTCACGAATCGTGGAAAGTCTGTCGTAATGAGCAGGATGATAACTGGCATAGTTTGCGTGGCAGTTCTGACGACGCTGACGTCTTGTTCCGTTGGTCCCGGAACACCGCTTTTTGATGCAGTAAAGTCTCCGAGAGGGGACGTGAACAGCAATGTGCAGCCGCCAAAAGGTTATGGATCCCCGATCAGCAACAAGGAATCTCAAGGCTTGATCAATCCCGAAGACCGCAAGGCGACAAAAGATTATCTGGAGAGCTTCAGCAATCGGTGATTGGCTGGGTTGCGGCCATTGGTAATTTTCTAAAGTCATTCCGGGATTGGTAAAATCGAAATTATAGCGTTTCATAAGTAAAAATTTACAACTTCAAGTCAATAAACTCTCATTCTTGCTAGGGATTATTGACAATAATGTCTTTGGATGCCGCCACACTCATTACTTCCGTAGTGATCGCTGAATTTGCTGGAGCAGTCATTTTAGGAGTGTTCTGGCTCACATGGTGGATCCGTGGGGCCGGGAAATCGACCAGTCTGTTGTTCTGGATGATTGGTTTATTATTTGCGGGGACCGGGACCGAGTTGATTGCCCTTCGCGGCGCCATTCCTGATTATCTCAGCATTGTTCTGGCTAATGGCTTTGTTCTGATTGGGGCCGGACTTCGCTGTGCCGGTCTGGCAGTGTTTTTACAGCGAAAACCGTTGATTTGGGTGACCATTGCAATCGTCGCAATGTGGTTCGTCTTTTGTCTCTATCCGCCATTTCTCGACAGTTTCATGGCGAGGGTCTATTTCGTCCAGGCAGTTCTCATCGTAATGTGCCTGCGAATCGTGGTGCTTGCATTCGGCAACAATAAACAGGGGCTTTACTCGGTCTACATGATCGGTATGGCAACGCTTGTAGAGTGCAGCGGATACATCTGGTTTTCCGTCAATCAGCACATCATGCAGTATCCGACCTTTCTGGCGACATTTCCGAACAGTTTCATGACTGTGTATCTTCTCACAGCCTTGTTCGGGATCATCATGACTGTTGTTCTTCCGGCTTGTACTGTCATTGAACGCAATGTTCTGGCGTTCATGGAGCAAGCCTTGCGTGATCCTCTAACCGGACTTCCGAACAGACGTGCCTTTCTCAACGATACGAATGATTGGACAAACGCCAATGCGGGTAGTGACAAGAACTACAGCTTGATCATGTTTGATCTTGATCGCTTCAAGACCATCAACGACAAGTTTGGCCATGCAATGGGGGACGCTGTTCTGCAGCTGTTCGGGCGTATCGTTCAAGAAACAAATGATATGAAAGCCATTTCAGGACGGATTGGCGGGGAAGAATTTGTGGTTTTTCTACCCGAAGCCAAAAAGGATCAGGCATATCTGATAGCGCAACGGATTTGCACTCGTTTCAGCAAGGATTGCCTAGAAGCATCAGCAGGTCGACTGAACGCTACGGCGAGCGTCGGGGTGGTTGCCACCAATGTAGACATGTCGCTGGAGCAGGCGATGGAAGGTGCAGATCAAGGCGTGTACATGGCGAAGAGAGCCGGGCGCGCTCAGATTGTCACTGTGGATCCAGCCGAGGCTAACACGGTCAAGCCAGAGTTTGGTCCGGATACCTTGGTGCAGAATACCCGCTCCGCTTCGACAGCGAAGCCAGCCTGATCGTGACGACCTAAATTGATTTAGGTTCGGGCTTTGGAAATCGGTTCTACAAAAAGTCTGTAATTTAGATGATTACCAGCCCAAAGACGGGGTGCGAAACTTGAACGAGGCTGTTAAAAGAGCCCCGCTGCCGCGGCGATATGTCCGGCGCATCGCTCGATGATGTCTATATTTCGCAAGGATCTGCGCCATGGAGGAATTCCACAAAATCAAGCGGCTACCGCCGTATGTTTTTGAACAGGTCAACCGTTTGAAAGCAAGGGCGCGAGCGAACGGCGCGGATATTATTGATCTGGGCATGGGCAATCCGGACCTGCCCACGCCAAAACACATCGTTGATAAATTGACGGAAGTTGTCCAAGACCCGACAACGCATCGATACTCGTCGTCCAAGGGAATTCCTGGACTGCGCAAGGCGCAGGCTTCTTATTATGGTCGCCGTTTCGGGGTTAAGCTCGATCCGGACAGCCAGGTAGTGGCAACTCTCGGATCCAAAGAAGGCTTCGCCAATATGGCGCAGGCGATCTCTGCGCCGGGTGACGTGATTTTGGGACCAAACCCAAGTTATCCGATCCATTCTTTTGGATTTTTGATGGCAGGTGCATCAATACGGAATATTCCGGCAGAGCCCGGGCCTGCCTTTTTTGAAGCGCTGGAGCGGGCGGTCATTCATTCGGTGCCAAAACCGATCGCCATCATTCTGTGTTATCCGGCCAATCCGACAGCCTATTGTGCGGATCTTGAATTCTACAAGGATGTTGTTGCCTTTGCGCGCAAGCACAATATCTTCATTCTGTCTGATCTGGCCTATTCTGAAATCTACTTTGGTGACACGCCGCCGCCGTCTGTTTTGCAAGTGCCGGGCGCTATGGATGTCACTGTCGAATTCACGTCCCTTTCCAAAACGTTCTCAATGCCGGGATGGCGGATGGGCTTTGCTGTCGGCAACGAGCGGCTGATATCTGCCTTGTCTCGTGTGAAATCCTATCTGGACTATGGGGCCTTTACGCCAATCCAGGTGGCAGCGACAGCAGCCTTGAATGGGGCGGATGACTGTATCCATGACACACGTGAGGTCTATAAAAAGCGGCGCGATGTCGTGGTGGAAAGCTTTGGTCGGGCCGGGTGGAATGTACCAGCACCTGAGGCGAGCATGTTCTGTTGGGCGCCAATTCCGGACAAATTCAAATCTCTCGGCAGCCTTGAGTATTCTAAACTTCTTCTGGAGCGCGCTGATGTTGCGGTTGCTCCGGGAATTGGCTTTGGAGAGCATGGCGACGAGTATGTTCGCATAGGATTGGTGGAAAACGAGCAGCGGCTTCGTCAGGCAGCGAGAAATATCCGTCGCTTCCTTGAAACTGCAGACCAAAAGCTGCACAACGTCCTCCCGCTCGAGACTTCAAGCTGAATAGAACTGGATTTGATCCTAAATGGCAGACGCATTGAAAATTGGCGTAGCAGGTCTTGGAACAGTCGGCGCGTCAGTTGTGCAACTTTTGGAAAAACACGGTGTGCAAATTGCGCGCAAATCTGGACGAGCTGTGTTTGTGACGGCCGTTTGCGCCAGAGACCAATCCAAAGACCGCGGAATTGATACGAGCACATTTGCCTGGTTCGGAGATCCGGTCGAGATGGCAACGACTGCCGATATCGACATTTTTGTGGAGCTCATTGGCGGCGACAGCGGTGCTGCAGAAGACAGTGTCCGGGCTGCGCTCGGCCGTGGTGTTCATGTTGTAACGGCGAACAAGGCGTTGCTGGCAAAACACGGTGTTGATCTTGCCGGGATCGCAGAAGCTAACAATGCCTGCCTGAACTATGAAGCAGCGGTTGCCGGTGGTATTCCAATCGTCAAAACACTGCGTGAGTCGATGTCTGGCAATGAGATCAGCCGCGTTTATGGCATCTTGAACGGGACCTGTAATTACATTCTGTCTCGTATGGAAGCCGAAGGTATAAGCTTTGAGGACTGCCTTGCTGATGCACAGCGACTTGGTTATGCCGAAGCGGACCCGACATTTGACATCGAAGGCAATGATACAGCCCACAAATTGGCTATTCTGACAAGTTTGGCCTTTGGGACCAAGATTGCCGACGACAACATTTTCATGGAGGGTATCACCTCCATCACCACTGCAGATATCCAGGCAGCTGATGAACTCGGGTACCGGATCAAGCTTCTGGGTGTCGCTCAGAGAACCGAAACGGGCATTGAACAGCGGGTCCATCCGACAATGGTGCCGAAGACCTCTGCAATTGCGCGTATCGATGGTGTTCTCAATGCCGTTGCGGTTGACGGTGATTATGTCGGTGAGATTGTTCTGGTTGGACCGGGTGCTGGCGGCAATGCAACAGCGTCGTCTGTGGTCGGCGATATTGCGGATGTTGCACGTGGCGACAAAACGCCCGTACTTGGCATGCCTGCGAGTGATCTGAGAGAATATGAACGGGCACGCATGCGTCTGCATGAAGGTGGCTATTACATTCGCCTGTCGGTTTATGACCGTCCGGGTGCGTTTGCGGAAATCGCACGGTGTATGGGTGAGGCGGAAATCTCGCTGGAATCCATTGTCCAGAAACGGCATGCGGTTGATGTGCCGGTAAACGCCGGGAAAGATACGCCGCAGCCGGTTATTCTCATTACATATGAGACGACAGAAGTTGCGATCAGAGAGGCGCTTGAAGTGATAATGTCGAAAGGCGTTGTCTCCGAAAAGCCGCAGATGATCCGAATTGAAAAATTAAACTGAATGTTGCGTGCCTCGCTTTTTAGCGTCGCGGGGAGAGACTGGAGATGTTGATGTCCACCACCGAAAATCAGCCGTCTAGCGGACTGGATCGAATTCTGACCTTGGAATTGGCACGCGTCAGTGAATGGGCAGCTGTTTCGGCTGCCCGGTTGCGCGGCCATGGCGACGAAATGGCTGCCGATCAGGCTGCTGTTGATGCCATGCGACGTGAATTGAACCGGCTGCCGATAGACGGAACTGTTGTCATCGGTGAAGGTGAACGCGACGAAGCACCGATGCTTTACATCGGCGAGAGCGTTGGCACCAAACAGGGCGCGAAGGTCGATATTGCTCTGGACCCACTCGAAGGCACAACCATTTGCGCCAAGAACCTGCCGAATTCGCTGGCAGTCATCGCGCTTGCGCCAGCAGGAGATCTTCTGAATGCTCCGGACAGCTACATGGACAAGATCGCAATCGGACCAGGGTACTCGCCCGGTTTGATCGATCTCGATGCACCGATTTCGGACAACCTGGCTGCGGTTGCAAAGGAAAAAGGTGTCGGGATTGAAGATGTCACAGCTTGTGTGCTTGACCGTCCGCGCCATGCCCGTTTGATTGAAGATATCCGTGCAGCCGGTGCTGCCATCCGCCTGATTGGTGATGGCGATGTTGCTGGCATCATTCACACAACCGATCCTGACGAAACTGGAATCGATATTTATGCCGGTATCGGCGGGGCGCCGGAAGGCGTTCTTGCAGCCGCCGCACTGCGCTGCATTGGCGGCCAGATGCAAAGCCGCTTGGTGATTACCCGCGAAGAACAGGTTGAGCGGGCGCATCGCATGGGCATTGAAGACATCAAGAAGAAATACACGCTTGAAGAAATGGCCGGCCCGGATGTTCTGTTCGCAGCGACTGGTGTGACCGATGGCAATTTCCTGCAAGGTGTTCGCTTTGGCCGGAACCAGATCACCACTCATACAGTCGTGATGCGTTCCTCCACCGGAACCGTGCGTTATATCAAGGCGCAGCACACGGACCTTGAAAAATTCCATCTCGACTAAGACGGCAAATGAATGCAACCCGGATCAGGCGATGACAATCAGAGGCGGCTCGTTCTAGGAGTCGCCCGATCTGCAAATGACAACGCTTGGCGCGAACGGTTGAGCGAGGCTGAAACCCGCTCGGCGATGGCTATCTCCCAGAACCACGGGTTGCCGGATGTCCTCTCAAGGGTCATGGCGGCACGTGGTGTCTCGGCGGACAACGCCATTGAATTTCTGGAGCCATCACTCAAGGCCCTGATGCCGGATCCGTCGAAACTGGTGGATATGGATGTAGCCGTTGCTCGTGTTGCTGATGCCGTCCAGGCTGGCAACAAGATAGCGATTTTCGGCGACTATGATGTCGATGGCGCGACCTCTTCCGCAGTGCTTGCCAAATATCTTCAATGGCTCGGCCTAGACCCGGTCATCCATATTCCGGACAGGATTATTGAAGGTTACGGTCCGAATGGTCCGGCAATCGAACAATTGCATCACGATGGCGCGCAGCTGCTGATCACACTTGATTGCGGTAGCACGTCTTTCGAAGCCTTCGAGACAGCCAGGAAGCTCGACCTCGATGTCGTGGTTCTTGATCACCACCAGGTCGGCGAAACACTTCCCGAAGTATGTGCGCTGGTCAATCCGAACCGGCAGGATGATCTCTCGGGCCAGGGTCATCTGGCTGCGGTAGGGGTAACGTTCCTGTTCATCGTTGGTTTAAACCGTGAACTACGGCAACGCGGGATGTTTCAGTCCAGACAGCAGCCGGATTTGATGGCGCTACTGGATCTGGTGGCTCTTGGAACCGTCTGCGATGTGGTGCCATTGCAAGGTCTCAACAGAGCCTACGTCACCCGCGGTCTTGCGGTCATGCATCAACGGCAGAATTACGGTCTGACCGCCTTGTCTGATACGGCTCGGGTTAGCGGAAAACCGGCTCCTTACCATCTCGGGTTTCTGATAGGTCCGCGTATCAATGCAGGTGGTCGGATCGGCGACGCGGCGCTTGGTGCGCACCTATTGACAACCAAAAATACACATGAAGCGCGAGCCATCGCTGAACGGCTCGATCAGCTCAACACCGAGCGCCAGGCCATGGAAGCGGTCATGCTGGAGCAGGCGGGTGCTGAAGCTGCGATGGCAATCGAGAGTCGCGACCCTGCGGTTTTGCTCACCGGTTCTGATGACTGGCATCCGGGGATTGTCGGATTGATTGCATCGCGCCTCAAGGAAGCTCATCGGCGTCCGGCATTTGCCATTGCCTATGATGAGACTGGCAAGGGCACAGGTTCCGGCCGCTCGATTGCCGGCGTCGATCTCGGGAAGGCCGTGCGCCAAGCCGTCCATGACGGATTGCTCGAAAAAGGCGGCGGTCATGCCATGGCGGCCGGGTTGACTGTGCTGAAGGACAAAGCTGCCGAGCTCGAGGTGTTCTTTAATGAGGCCCTCAAGCAAGATGTTGAAGCAGCCACAGCACACCGTGAAATCAAGATTGACGCAGCACTCACCGCTACAGGTGCTACGCTGGACCTGATGAGTCTTCTGGAAAAAGCAGGCCCTTACGGAGCCGGGCATTCAGAACCTGTGTTTGCGTTTCCGGCCCACAGGATTTCCTTTGCCGATGTTGTTGGCAAAGGCCACGTTCGGGCGACACTTGCGGTCGGTGACGGATCGACCCTCAAAGGCATCTGCTTCAAAGCGGATGACAAACCGCATGGCAAAATGCTGCTGGATGGACGCGGGCGCAATTTGCATGTTGCTGGAACTCTGTCGATAGATACCTGGCAAGGCACTCCGAAAGTTCAGCTACGCATTCTGGATGTCGCCGACCCTCAGAAAGTTCGCATCTGATCAATTCCCGATAAACTGACTTTAACCTTACACTAACGCTCTTGCCGTAGCGTTTGCCATACGAAGAAATCGTAGGGGTTAGGCATGCGTGCTCAGAATGAGCTTTCGCCATATTTTATCGAAATAGAGCAGCGTACGGAACGCGCTTTGAAGGGCATTCGTGAAGTGCGGAATTCCGCTAAAATACGAGCTCTTCCAAAAGAACCCAAGCCGATTGTCATTAATACGGCGCTGTTGACTTCGTTTGTGTTCTTTGTAGCGCTTTTTATCGACTAAAAGTTGGCGGCCTTCCCACCGCACTTGATCTCCTTCATGGCCACGACGTATCTCTGTTGCTTGCAATTACAGTGAGCACTTTTTCATGTCTGATTACCCGATAGCTCTTTGGTCTTTCAATCTTGGCCGCGCACCTTCGTCTGTCGCCTCGCTGGCGCAGATGATTGCCGAAGGACTTGAGAGAGCTGCAGGTGAGGGCACCAAGCTTTTGGTTCTCCCTGAGTATCTGGCTGAAACTTGCCTGGCCTTCAAACCGAATGGGTTGGCGCCGGAACAGGAAATGGCATTTCTGGCGGACGTTGGCGAAGAACTGATACCGCTTCTCGCTGATTTACCGAAAAAGTACGGTGTGTCCCTATTGGCGGGATCCTGGCCAGTTAGAACAGGAAACGGTGTCACCAATACAGCTATTTTGCTCGCTGCAGACGGACGAATCATTCGACAGGACAAACTCAGCCTGACCCCGTTTGAACAGGATCCGAATGTCTGGCATCTGACACCTGGAACAGATTTGCAAGTCTTTGTGCTGGATGGTGTGAAGATGGCTATCCTGATTTGTCTCGATATCGAAATGCCCGCTCTAAGTTGTTTGTTGGCAAAGCAGAATGTCGATCTGCTGCTGGTTCCTTCAATGACTGAGAAACTGTCCGGATACAGCCGCGTTTTCGGATGTGCCAAGGCGCGCGCTGTCGAGCTCATGTGTGCGGTCGCAGTATGCGGTTCGGTTGGTGTCTCCAAAGGTACAACACAGAATGACACGAACGTGTCCGGCGCAGCTCTCTACCTTCCTTGTGAGGAAGAATTTGGCTTCCTAGGTATTGGTGGAGAAATACCGGCAACCGGTGGCGAGGACGGTGAAGAGCCATTTTTGACCGCAAGGGTTCCCGTCCACCAGCTAAGGAATTTGCGGACAGGTGCGGCAGAGGTATGGCCGGGGGCATGGTCTGCTGATCATGTCACGATCAAAGAGGTTTGATCTCTAAGCATATATTTTCGACATTGTGCACATAGTGCACTTTTTGTGGACACATTTAATTCTTAAGTGTATCTACTGATAAATTCCATCGATTCGAATTGGCTTTATGACACTTACGCAGACGAACTCCTATGACGGCTCTTCCTGGATTCAAATCTTGCAAGGCATGTTTCGGCGACCCGCGCGATTGCAGATCGCTGCACTTTGCGTGCGCGAACGTGCCGGTGTACGTCAGGTGCTTATGGTGACGTCCAAGTCTGCACGCCGCTGGATTTTGCCAAAGGGCTGGCCGATCATGACCCGTAGGGCGCATCGAACAGCCAGCATCGAAGCCTATGAAGAAGCTGGCATTATTGGGAAAGCACGGAAGAAACCTATCGGAAGTTTTCAGTCCTTCAAAGGGGTGGAAGCAGGATTTCGGTTGCGGACGCGTGTTTTGGTCTACCGGGTTGATGTCACGGAAACCACCAAGGATTTTCCTGAATCCGGCAAGCGGGATGTACGTTGGGTTTCTGTACCTGCAGCGATCAAGCTGGCTGATGAGCCCGGTTTGGTGAAGGTTCTGCGCCAACTGGACGATGAGCCGGTTAATTAATTCCGTTGATTTGACTGGGCCGAGGTTGATCTCGTTTCGAGAGTTGGGGTATGGCAGGCGCATAAAAGAAATGCCGAGCCCGGCATCGCCTGCTAGACGGATCTGGACCCGAAAACGCTGATGCAAGACCTTAAAAAGCCGACGCTCGACAAAGATCTCGATAAATTCAGTTATATGGAAGAAGCGGCTGGTACGCTCAGTCGCGGGCTGATTGCGCCCGGCGTTGCGCTTGTCTTCATCGTCCTGTGTGCCCTCGGCGCTGCAGCGACCATGTCGAATACGCAGGGTGGCGTGTTGATCGTTGCGGCGGCTGCTATTGGTGCCTATATGGCGCTGAATATCGGTGCCAACGATGTCGCCAACAATGTCGGTCCGGCTGTTGGATCACGGGCGATGACACTTGTCACGGCCTTGATCATCGCAGCTATCTTTGAAAGCGCAGGCGCGTTGATTGCCGGCGGCGATGTGGTCAGCACCATTTCCAAGGGCATTATTGATCCGGACTCTGTTTCTGATCCCGATATTTTCATGGCAGCCATGATGGCCGCTCTGGTGTCGTCAGCGCTGTGGATCAACCTTGCGACCTGGGTTGGCGCGCCGGTCTCCACCACCCACTCAATTGTCGGTGGTGTGATGGGAGCAGGCATAGCAGCGGCAGGCTTCAGCGCGGTTGATTGGGGCACTATGGGCAGCATAGCTGCCAGCTGGGTTATCTCTCCGTTTCTTGGTGGTCTGATCGCAGCCGGGTTCCTGGCGTTCATCAAGACCTTCATCATCTATCAGGATGACAAGATCGCTTCTGCGCGCAAGTGGGTGCCGGTTCTGATCGGCATCATGGCAGGTGCTTTTGGTGCCTATCTGGCACTTAAAGGTCTCAAGAAGATCATCAAGATCGATATGCCGACAGCGCTTGTTATTGGAGCTGCTATTGGCGTCATTGGCTGGGCCATCGTCCGCCCGATCATTCGCAAGCAATCCGAAGGACTGGAGAACCGGAACCAGTCCTTGCGTATCCTGTTTTCAATCCCGTTGATTTGTTCAGCTGCGCTGCTGTCTTTTGCTCATGGTGCAAATGATGTTGCCAACGCTGTCGGGCCACTGGCGGCTATCGTGCACACTGCCGAATTCGGCGATGTGGCCGCAAAGGTCAGCATCCCGCTCTGGGTTATGGCCGTTGGAGCTGCTGGTATTTCCTTTGGACTGCTGCTGTTCGGCCCGAAACTGATCAACATGGTTGGTCAGCAAATCACCAAGCTCAATCCGATGCGGGCCTATTGTGTTTCGCTGTCAGCGGCCATCACGGTGATCATTGCCTCAGGTCTCGGTTTGCCGGTCAGCTCAACGCATATTGCAGTTGGTGCAGTCTTTGGCGTCGGCTTCTTCCGCGAACGCTATACGGAACGCTCCAAACGACGTCTTGAATATGTCAACAAACGTCAAGGCGGTGGTGAAGCGAAGGTTCGTCCTGTTCGAAACCGCGAAGAGCAGACGCGTCGACACCTCGTACGCCGGTCGCACTTCATGACGATCATCGCCGCTTGGGTGATTACCGTCCCGGCAGCTGCGATCCTGTCCGGTTCGCTCTACTTCGTGATGGTCAATCTGATCAAATAACCGGCGACGTTTCGCAGGTCTGACCGTGCCCTAGGTTGGCAGATGCTCTGCCTTGTCGATTGTTAGCTCAGCCCAGACCGGTAGATGGTCGGACGCGACCCGAGCCGTCTTTGATTTGTGAACACCGGCCTTTTGCACGGTGAACTCCGGGCTGGTGATAATTCGGTCCAGACTGCCAACGGGCAGGGGGCTCGGAAATGATTTCCCCGGTGTTGTCACTTCATAACGTTCTTCAAAAAGTTTGATACTGCCGGATGCACCCCGCCATTCATTTAGATCCCCGATTAGAACTGTCGGCAAGTAATCCAGGTCTTCATGCAGCTGGTGCATCAGGGAACTGATCTGTTTCTTACGAAAATGAGCCACCAGGCTCAAATGCATTGAAGTCACCCGGATTCTGTGGCCACCAATATCCAGATCCACAGCAACTGCGCCGCGTGGCTCCAATGTCGGTAGTTCGATCCTGCGGTGGTCCAGTATTTCGATCGAATTCCGGACCAGGATCGCGTTGCCATGCCATCCAAGACTGTGATCACCAACTGCGAATGGAACCGGCCGAAAGTCTGTTTCGGACGTGATCATCGATTTGTCCAGCGTACTTTGTCGGGGCCCAAACCGTTTATCTGCTTCCTGGAGCGCAATGATATCGCATTCCAGTTCGCTGATGACCTTCAAGGTGCGCTCCGGTCGCCGTCTTGCATCAACGCCGATGGATTTTTGAATGTTGTAGGAACCGATCTTGAGCATGGCGAAAGGTTTGCAGGCTTCTCTCGCACAGATCAAGCTTCATATCACTTCATCAACCGGCAGCATGAAAAGCTACCGATAGTAATTTCTCGTCAGGCTGCCTTTAGCTCCTGCGCGGCCTGGACCAGTATCCCTGACACGTAATCCATGAAAGACACCCAAGCTTCGACGACATAACTGTCCGTGCCAATACGCCAGATCATCACTGGAGATTTGTGAAACAGTGTTCGCGTGACCGTGCCAACAGGAAATTTGTCGGTCGAAAAATCGACGAATATGCCGGTGTTCAGCAGCCAAGCTGCTTTTTCGCCGCTGACAATGATGGCTTCCGAACGGTCCGAAATATCGACAACTGAATGCGGTTTGCCAGCCAGTTTCGCTTCGATCGCATCAAACACTTCTCTGAGGTCATCCTCCGGTGCCATCAAGGTCCATTCATCTGGCCCCATCCAGAGCGCTGCGCGTTTTGGTTTGACTGTTGCGGACAGAGGGACGGTGGGAAGTGTTGCTCCGAAAGCAGTCCCTGCATCCTTCAGGGATGCATCACGTCCCCGGAAAGACAATCGGGATAACGGAACAGTTTTCAGGATTGAAACAGAGCTGAGGCTGAGAATCGGGGCTTCACCGGCGTCCGGTGTGATCAGGTCGCTGGCCAGAAGATCAGACATTGAGCCGCGCTCCTTCCTTGTCAAAGAATACCGGACCGGTCACTTCGACCGGGATGCTGTTTTCGGGCATCGGCACATGGAGCGTTTTACCTTCCAGGGCGCGGCCATCCTTCACGATGGCCAAAGCTATGCTGCGCCCCAGTGCGGGACTGTAATAGGACGAGGTCACATGTCCTTCTGCAGGCGTTCCGGTTACGGGGTTCTTGGCGACAGTCACCTGCGCGCCTTCTTCCAGTTTCACATTTGGATCCTTGGTCAGAAGTCCGACAAGTTGCTTGCGGCCATCGGCCACCAAATCGGGTCGTTGGAGACCCCGTTTACCGACGAAGTCATGTTTTTTCTTGCCAATCGCCCAGCTCATTCCCGCATCTTGTGGTGTCACAGTGCCGTCGGTGTCCTGACCGACAATGATGTAACCTTTTTCAGCGCGCAAGACGTGCATGGTCTCGGTGCCGTATGCTGTGCCGTTGTGCTTGTCGATTTCCCTGGCGAGCGTCTCCCACATCATTTTGCCATGGCGGCGCGGGACGTTGATTTCAAAACCAAGCTCGCCGGTGAAGGAAATCCGGAACAGGCGGCAGGGGACGCCGCAAAAGGTTGCTTCCTTAACGCTCATATGTGGAAAGGCGTCTGCGGACAGGTCTATGCCTTCGATGAAGGGTGCAATGACATCACGAGCTCTGGGTCCCTGAACCGCAGCGACGGCATATTGTTCGGTTGTTGACGTGATCCAGACATCAAGATCGGGCCATTCAGTCTGCAGATAGTCTTCCATCGTCGCAAAGACACTCGGTGCGCCACCAGTGGTCGTGGTCACATGAAAGCGGTCATCGGCAAGGCGGCCGATAACACCATCATCGACGATGAAACCGGCATCGTTGAGCAACAAACCATATCGGCAGCGTCCCGGTGCCAGCTTCTTCCACGGATTGGTATACATGCGTTCCAGGAATTCAGCCGCATCCGGCCCAACCACTTCGATCTTGCCGAGAGTTGAAGCATCGAACAGTCCAACGCTATCGCGAACCGTTGTGCATTCACGGGCAACTGCGGCGTGCATATCTTCGCCCGCTTTCGGGAAGTACCATGTCCGTTTCCACTGGCCGACATCTTCATAGACACCGTCATTTTCAACGACCCAATCGTGAGACGGGGTATTGCGGACCGGATCAAAAAAGTCGCCTCGTGCGACACCTGCAAAAAGACCAAATGTGGTCGGTGTGAACGGTTGGCGGAACGTCGTCAGTCCAACATCTGTCATCGGGCGGTCCAACGCGCCTGAGGCGATGGACAGCGCGTTCATGTTGGACAGGCGGCCCTGATCGGTTGCCATGCCTGTCGTTGTGTAACGCTTGATGTGCTCGATGGACTGCATGCCTTCGCGCACAGCCAGCTTGACATCTTTCGCGGTGACATCGTTCTGGTAATCGACAAAGGCTTTGACGCGGGAGGCATTGCGGTCATGCGGCAAGGCGCCAAGGGTTCCGCCTGATCCGGCTTCCCCGCCCGTTGCGACTGCATAAGTTACTTTTTTGGACTTTCCGATGGCAGCTTTTGCGGCATCTTCGCCAGCGGCATATCCGTCCTCAAGCGTTGCCTGCAAACCATAGAGCCCTTTGGAAGCGCCTGCAGAACGTTCGTTCTGGACAGACTTTCCAGGCACATAAGAGCCGTTGTCGCCATCCCAGACGACTTTACCGCGGGATTGCGAATACAGGCTGACTGTCGGTGTCCAGCCACCGGACATCAGCAACGCATCACAGTCGACCTGACCAGCAGAGGCAACCTGACCAGATGGCATCAATCGTCCAAGCAGGGCGGTTTTAACGCGGGTACGGCCCAACGTGCCGGTGACAACGCAGCCAGCTTCAACTCTAATGCCGCGTGCTTTAGCAATTGCCATGAGGTTTTCCGGCGGAGATTCGCGCATGTCTGCAATTGCAACAAATTCGACACCGTGGTCGGCCAGATCAAAGGCTGCCTGCCAGGCTGTGTCGCAGGCAGTGGCGACGACAACCCTGTGGCCGACCTTGACGCCGTAGCGGTTAAGGTATGTCCGACCAGCGTCGGCCAGCAAGATGCCTGGACGGTCATTTTCCGGGAACACCATCGGACGTTCAATGGCACCCGCTGCAATAACGACTTCCTTGGCCCGGACCTGCCACAGACGTTCTCTCGGCAACTTTGGATCGGGATCTGTCAGGTGCTCGGTAACGCGTTCGGCCAGCGCGATGTAATTTTGCGCGAAATAGCCGAAAGCTGTTGTCCGGGTCAGCAGTGTGACATTGTCCATCGCGCCGAGCCTGGCGATAGTTTCATCAACCCAATCTGCAGGCTTCTTGCCGTCTATGCTGGTGTTTTCTTCCGAAAGCAGAGACCCACCAAATTCAGCCTGTTCATCGCACAAGATTACCTTCGCGCCGGTTTCCGCAGCTGCAAGAGCTGCAGCAAGCCCTGCAGGTCCAGACCCTGCTACCAGCACGTCACAATGGGCAAACATGTTGCCGTAATGATCGTGGTCCGGGTTTTTGGGCGGTTTTCCGAGACCCGCTGCAGCGCGAATGATCGGCTCATAGACCGTGTCCCAAAACGACTTCGGCCACATGAACGTCTTGTAGTAAAAACCCGCCGGTATGAACGGCGCCACAAAATCGTTGATCGCGCCGACATCGAAGCCGAGCGATGGGAACCGGTTCTGCGAAATTGCTTCGAGATCTTGATAAAGTTCGACCTGAGTCGCGCGTATATTCGGTGTCTGATCGCCTTTTCGGTAGATCCCGACGAGGGCGTTAGGTTCTTCAGAACCTGAAGTCAGAATGCCTCGTGGGCGGTGATATTTGAAGGATCGGCCAACCAGGTGAACACCATTGGCAAGCAGGGCAGAGGCAAGCGTGTCGCCTTTATGCCCCTGCATTTCCGCGCCATCAAAGGTGAAGGTCAGCTGCTGATTGCGGTCAATGCGACCGCCTTTTTCAGTACGGAATGGCTGGCTCATTTGCCGGCCTCCTTGGCAATCGCTTCAAGATCCGGTTTTGCTTCTCCGGTCTTGTAAATCTTGAGGAACTTGTCGCTTACGGTGTCGCGCATGGCATTGAAAAACCGGCCACAGCCATGAAGATGGCGCCAGCGCTCGGCGTAAACGCCTTTGGTGTTGGAGCGCAAATAAAGCCAAGAAACCCAGTCTTCATCAGTCGTCTTCTCTGGGTCTGCAAAACGGGTTAAATGGGCTTCGCCGCCGCAATGGAATTCTGTCTCTGCGCGTTCAACTTTGCAGTAAGGGCAGTATATCAATAACATGTCTGAGCTCCCTTAGTGCGCGACCGCGGCAGCTGCCGCTTCGTCGATCAGGCGACCTGTCCGGAAACGGTCAATGGTGAAAGGTGCGTTGATCGGGTGGGGTTCGTCTTTGGCGATGGTGTGCGCAAAGACATGTCCTGATCCGGGTGTCGCCTTGAAGCCGCCGGTGCCCCAGCCGCAGTTGACATAAAGGCCGGATACGGGGGTCTTGGAGAGGATAGGCGACCGATCAGGTGTCACATCAACAATGCCGCCCCAATTGCGTAACATGCGCATGCGCCTGAAATGCGGGAAGAGTTCACAGATCGCATCAATGGTATGGTTGGTGATGTGAATACCGCCCGTCTGCGAATAGGAAATGAACTGGTCTGTGCCAGCTCCAATCACTAGCTCGCCCTTGTCTGACTGGGAAATGTAGGCGTGGATCGTGTTGGACATGACCACACACGGGAAGGCGGGTTTGACGGGTTCGGAAACGAGCGCCTGCAATGGGTAGGACTCCAAAGGCATTTGCACATCGGCCATTTCCATGACCGTGGATGTGTGTCCGGCTGCAACAACGCCAACTTTTTTCGCTTTGATAAAACCTCTTGACGTTTCGACGCCTTCGACAGAACCGTCCTGGCCGCGCTTGATGCCGGTCACGGCGCAGTTCTGAATAATGTCGACGCCCATGTTGTCAGCGCCGCGGGCATACCCCCAGGCAACCGCATCATGGCGTGCCGTTCCACCAACGCGCTGCAGGGCCGCGCCCATCACCGGATAACGGATGTTTTTGGAGATGTTCAGGGGCGGGCAGTAGTCCTTGGCCATTTCGGGTGTCAGCCACTCGTTTTGCACACCGGCCAGCCTGTTGGCGTGAATATGGCGTTGAGCGACCTGAACATCATGAACCGTATGCGCGAGCATCATCACACCGCGCGCCGAGTACATGACGTTGTAATTCAGATCTTGCGACAATCCCTGCCAGAGACCGATCGCATGATTGTAAAGAGCAGCGCTTTCTTCCCAAAGATAGTTGGAGCGCACAATGGTGGTGTTCCGACCTGTATTGCCACCACCGAGCCAGCCTTTTTCCAGAACAGCGACGTTGCGCACGCCATGTTCCTTGGCAAGGTAATAGGCGGTTGCGAGACCATGACCACCGGCGCCGACAATGACGACGTCATATTCGGCTTTTGGTTCCGGTGCCCGCCACTGGCGGCCCCAGTTCTGGTGCGCAGAAAAGACGTTTTTCGCCAGTTCCAGGAAGGAATAACGCTTCATAAAGCAGCGGCTCCGCACGTTTTGGACCGTGCCGGCATTCCTTTGAATGTCGGTACGATCTTCATCTTTAAGACTGAAGAGACAACACCATGGCCCGAGGCCCAGCTATTGTCTGTTGTTGCGCATCTTCGCGATTGCGCATGAGTGTGCATATCAGGTTTCGGTCGCTGGTTGGTCAGAAAGCGACATGGATGCGTTTCTACCTGCTACTTCGCGAAGAATAGGAGCAAGGCGCGCAAAATACACAGGAATTTCAATTGGTGAAACTGACGAATTACACCACCGCTAATCCTCCACCCGTGAATTTCCGGCATCAAATGTCGCCTCGGTTCTTGCATTTGATTTCAGTGGCGGTAACTGTTGCCCCAACAGAAAACAGGGAGACCTTCCAATGGAAGTTCGTGCAGCGATTGCGGTTGCAGCGGGTAAGCCGCTTGAAGTCACAACAGTCAATCTGGAAGGTCCGCGTGCCTTTGAAGTTCTGGTCGAAGTGAAAGCGACCGGAATTTGTCACACGGATGAATTCACGCTGTCGGGTGCAGACCCGGAAGGACTGTTTCCGGCTATCCTCGGCCATGAAGGTGCAGGTGTTGTTGTTGAGGTCGGCAAGGGCGTGACAAGCTTGAAGCCGGGTGACCACGTTATTCCACTCTATACGCCGGAATGCCGGAGCTGCGAGTATTGTCTTAATCCGAAAACCAACCTGTGCCAGGCCATTCGCTCGACTCAAGGGCAGGGCCTGATGCCAGATGGATCTTCGCGGTTCACTACACTTGATGGTGACCCGATCCTGCACTACATGGGCACTTCGACCTTTGCCAACTACACAGTCGTTCCCGAGATTGCCCTTGCGAAAATCAATCCGAACGCGCCGTTCGACAAGGTTTGCTACATCGGCTGCGGCGTTACCACCGGCATTGGTGCGGTGATCAATACAGCCAAGGTGGAGATTGGGTCGCGCGCGATTGTATTTGGCCTTGGTGGTATTGGTCTGAACGTCATTCAGGGCCTGCGTCTGGCCGGTGCTGATCAGATTGTTGGCGTTGATCTGAACGATGCAAAGAAACCAATGGCCGAGCGTTTCGGCATGACAGATTTCGTCAATCCGAGTGAAGTCGATGGTGATCTGGTTGCGTATCTTGTGAACCTCACCAAAGGCGGCGGGGACTATACGTTTGATGCGACCGGCAATGTCAATGTCATGCGGACAGCGCTGGAATCAGCGCACAAAGGCTGGGGTGAAAGCATTATCATTGGTGTCGCAGCAGCAGGTGCTGAAATCTCGACCCGTCCGTTCCAGTTGGTCACCGGCCGGTCCTGGAAAGGCACTGCCTTTGGTGGCGCACGCGGGCGCACAGATGTGCCTAAAATTGTCGACTGGTACATGGACGGCAAGATCGAGATTGATCCGATGATCACGCACACGATGCCGCTCGAAGACATCAACAAGGGATTTGATTTGATGCATGCTGGCGAGTCAATCCGCTCCGTTGTGTTGTATTAAAGGCGGAACCTTGATGAAAACTGTTTCCGAAAACAAGGCCTTTGGCGGTGTTCAGGGTGTCTATAGTCACATGTCTGAAGCGTGCAATTGCGAGATGACATTTGCGGTCTATCTGCCGCCGCAAGCCGACAATAGCCCAGTGCCGTGCCTTTGGTATCTGTCTGGTCTGACGTGTACGCACGAAAACGCTATGGCCAAGGCTGGACTTCAGGCGCATGCGGCGGAATTCGGTATTGCGATTGTCTTTCCGGATACAAGCCCGCGCGGTGAGAATGTTGCGAATGATGAGGCTTATGACCTTGGGCAAGGTGCCGGGTTTTATGTGAATGCCACAGAAGAGCCTTGGGCGCCGCATTTTCAAATGGAAACCTATATTGCCAGCGAGCTGCGTGATTTGGTGTCTGAAAATTTCGCCGTGTCAACGCGCCACGGTATCACAGGACACTCCATGGGCGGTCATGGAGCTTTATCGCTGGCGATGAAATATCCAGAGCGCTATCAATCCCTGTCTGCCCTGGCACCAATTGCCAATCCGACCCAGTCTGACTGGGGGCGCAAGCAGCTCGGAGCGTATCTTGGGTCCAACGAGGCTGACTGGATCGCGCACGATGCATCATTGTTACTGAAGGACAAGGGCTGGACAGGTGACATCCTGGTCGATCAGGGGGCGGATGATCAGTTCTATGATCTTCTAAAGCCAGAGGCGCTTGTTGCGGCGATGGTTGAGACCAAAACTGCACATAGTTATCGGCTAACGGATGGCTACGACCATTCCTATTATACTATTTCGACCTTTGCCCGTGATCATGTCGCCTGGCATGCTGAGAGGTTAAAGGGCTAGGTAACATTTGTTCAATTGCACTATTCTTTCGGGCGTACACGTACGGCGCTGAAGGCCAGCAGTATCCAGCCGAGGATGGTCAGCATGCCGCCGGTCGGCGCTGACATGGGAAATAGTCTGTGATCCCAGAAGACACGCGCCATCAGATCGCCAGAGAACAGAAAAACGCCTGCTACCAGGACGAGTAGTGCGATTGGTAACAAGGGAACTCGGCGGATTTGTGCCAGGATGCCGATCGCCAAAAACACTGGCGCATGAAACAGCAACATGTGCGCCGCGCTGCGCAGCAATCCAATGGAATCCGAGTGGGCTGACAAGGCCAGGCTCATGACGCCGATTGCACCGCTGAGCCCCGACAGGATCAGGCACAGATACAAAAGCCTGGATGTCGGTGTAGGCTGCGAATATATCGATCTGGTCGTCATACTATTTCCCGGCATGGTGTAGGACTGGCCTTTGCGGCCAGTCCACCAAAGTCTTCAGGCTGCGGACAGTCCGCGCTTTTCAAGCAACGCATCGATCTTAGGTGCGCGACCGCGGAACGCAACATATGCCGCATCGGGATCTGGTCGCCCACCCGCAGAATAAATGTGTTTCAGAAGCTTGTCGGCGGTATCGCGATCAAAAATGTCGCCCTTTTCCTCAAAGGCGCCAAAGGCATCTGCGTCCATTACTTCGGACCACATGTAGCTGTAGTATCCGGACGAATAACCATCACCAGAAAAGACATGCTGAAAGTGGGGAATGCGGTGGCGCATGGTAATCGCCTTCGGCATATCGATCTTGGCCAATTCAGTCGCCTCAAACGCTGAGGTGTCGAGATCCTGAGGATTGTCCAGCAGATGCAATTCAAGATCCAAGAGCGCGCAGGCGGTGTATTCGACCGTCGCAAATCCCTGATTGAAGTTGGCTGCTGCCAGCAATTTTTCCAGCAGATCTTTCGGCATTGGCTCGCCGGTTTTGTAATGAACCGCGAATTTAGACAGAACTTCCGGCTCCGATAACCAGTGCTCATAAAGCTGCGACGGTAACTCGACAAAGTCGCGCGCGACACTTGTTCCGGAAATCATCGGATAAGTGACATTGGACATCAATCCATGGAGTGCATGGCCAAACTCGTGGAACAGAGTTCTCGCATCGTCAAAAGTCAGCAAGGTTGCTTCTCCGGGCGCTCCTTTCGAGAAGTTCATCACGTTGACGATGATTGGTGTCACGTTGCTTTCGAGCTTGTGCTGCGAGCGGAATGCGCTCATCCAGGCACCGGAACGTTTCGAAGATCTGGCAAAATAGTCCCCCAGGAACAGGCCAACATGATCGCCGCTCGCTGACAAGACCTCGAAGACACGAACATCCGGGTGATAAACCGGCATGTCTTTTAGTTCGCGGAAGGTAATTCCGAATAGGCGTGTTGCCGTGTCGAAGGCCGCTTCGATGATCTTGTCGAGCTGCAGATAGGGCTTCAGCTCCGCCTCATCGAGGTCATGATCTGCCTTGCGCACTTTTTCCGAATAATGCCGCCAATCCCAGGCTTCAATCTCGTGGTTTTCGCCCAGGTTCTGGGCCATATCTGCCAGTTTGCCAGCTTCCTCGTTAGCGCGGATCACAGCCGGTGACCAGACCTTGGTTAGCAGGTCCCGCACGTTCTGAGGCGTTTTCGCCATCGTGTCGTCGAGTTTGAAATCGGCAAAACTGTCGAAGCCAAGCAGTTTGGCTTTTTCGGAACGGAGCGTCAGGGTGTCCTTGATAATGGCGCGATTGTCGGTGTCACCGCCGTTTTCTCCGCGTGACGACCAGGCCTTGAAGGCTTCTTCGCGCAGGCGGCGATTGGTCGAGAACTGCAGGAAAGGCTCTATGGAAGACCGGGAGAGGGTGATGACGTGCTTGCCATCCAGTTCGCGTTCCTTTGCTGCTTCTGCGGCAGCGGTCAGCAGAAACTCCGGCAACCCAGCGCAATCTTCATCCGTTTCCAAAACGAGTTGATACTCAGATTCGTCTTTCAGGACGTTCTGGGAGAAGGATGTACCGAGTGTGGCAAGTTCCTGTGAGATTTCCGCCATGCGGGATTTTGAAGGTCCATCAAGACCGGCACCGGCACGCTGGAACATCTTGTGATAACGCTCCAGAACCTTGGCATCTTCCTCGTACAATCCGAGACTGTCCCTTGTATCCCAAAGAGAGGCGATCCGCGCATAGAGCTTGGCGTTCAACAGCGTGTCCGAGCCGTGTTTGGCAAGTTTGGGTGCAATATCGCGCTCAATCTTTTGCAGGGCCTCGCTGGTGTGAGCACCGGACAGATTGAAGAATGTTCGCGCAACCTTGGTCAGCTGCTTGCCGGATCTTTCCATGGCAATGACCGTATTGTCGAAGGTCGCCGCCGTTTCCTGGTCCGCAATGGCATCAATATCAGCACGTGCTTCTTTCATCGCTGTCTCGAAGGCTTCTTCATAGTGCTGTGGTTCGATCGTCTCAAAAGGTGGCAATTCGAACGGTGTGTTCCAGTCAGCAAGAAGCGGGTTGGCGGTCATGAAAGTCCTCGGAAAATGATTTCAGTTTCTGATGCCAAGATATGGCGTAGACGGTGGGCTATTCCAAGGCCTTAGTCGCCAAATACAACTTTGTGCATCAGACGGCCTGGCATGAAGGCCAGGACTCCCGCAATGAGCAAGGCTCCGGAAAACAGAAGAATCATGGTTTTGCGATGTTCTTTGACGTCTTTCCGCCGTGCTTCTTTGACGCCGCTGACAAGACCGAACAATGCAAAGAGTGACAGGATATGAATTGGGCTGAAAGGCCCCCACATTCGAATGTCATAGATAAAGAAGCTGGAGGCCGCGACCCAAAGCATCAGCGCGCACCAGATATAGCCGAGTGTTTTGTGGGGCAGGGTGCCTTTGGGGGCTGCGAATTGAACCAGACCCAGCACAAAGGCCGACATTGCTGCCAACGCGTGGCTTGAAATCAACCATCCTGCTTTCAACAGAGCTGCGTATTCCATCAATTCCTACCACATGCTTTTTGCTGCACGACCGGCCCACTCATTGTCATAGGTCGCGCCATCAAAACCGGTCTTGATTTCCTGCATAATGAGCCCCGGGGTCGGAAGGTCGCCATTGGACGCCAGTTTACTCGGGTTCCACAGGTCTGCGCGCATGATGGCGCGGGCGCATTGGAAATAGGCTGCCTGGATTGTTATGATGATTACAGATCGCGGCTGTTTGCCTTCCATCTCGAAACTGGCAAGCAGATCGGGATCGACCGAGATTTCTGCTTTACCATTGATACGAAGCACATTGTTCCAGCCCGGAATCATGAACATCAGTGAGACCCGTGGGTCGCGCACGATATTTCGAAGGGAATCGATCCTGTTGTTCCCGCGTCGATCCGGCATCAACAGGGTTTTTTCGTTCCTTATTTGAACGACGGGCCCGGCATCGCCGCGCGGCGAACAGTCAAGCCCCTCTGGGCCGCACGTCGTTAGCGCGCAAAAAGGGGCAATCTCCACGATCCGGCGGTACGCATTTGTCAGATGATCGACTTCCTTGATGATGGAGGCTTCTCCGGGTGTTCCGTAATGCGTTTCAAGGGCTTCAATCGTTTTCAAAACAGTCATTCAATAAAATCCGGAATGCAGGAAATCAGTTTCAGCGGGAAAGAGGAATTTAACGGTACTTTTACGCAGTGTCGATTCACCAAGTTTCGAAGTACCTGACTGCAATTGCCGACATAATACGCAAATTCAACAATTCGCTGAAATTCTTTGACCTTTACGTCAAAGTAATATTGCGTTGCCGAAGCGAAGGTAGAAAACGGCAAGTAAATCTTGGCGAAATAGAATTGTGCGATGCAATATATATCTGATTTTCATCTAGAATATGGGCGGGTATTACTTCGAAAGTATAAGGTCACAATTGCGAGAAGGGCTCCAATAGTCGTATTGCTGTTTCGTTCTTGATTTTTCTACAGTCGGGCCAGCTTGTGATTTTGACGTGGAGGAGCCGGTGATTGGACCGGGATGTCGAAATTGCTTGCAGCTGTACAGCTAAAGCAGGCGTGCCCAGGGTGGGTGCGTAATGCCTTTCTGGGAGGAAAGAATGAGCTTAATTCGTAAACCCTTAAATCGTCGTTCAATCTTGCGCGCTGGTGCGTTGGGTGGTGCCGCTCTGGCAACGCCGACCATCTTTACAAGCCGTGCATGGTCTGCAGGCTATCTGAACGAGCCAACTGGGGGCGAAGTTGTCTTCGGCTTCAACGTTCCACAAACAGGCGCATATGCCGATGAGGGTGCAGATGAGCTGCGCGCCTATCAGCTTGCCGTAAAGCACATCAACGGTGAAGGCGACGGCGGCATGCTGAACACCTTCTCGTCGAAGGCTCTCGGCGGAAATGGCGTCAACGGCAAGAAAGTCACCTATGTGACGGGTGATACGCAGACCAAGTCTGACGCGGCCCGCGCATCTGCCAAGCGCATGATCGAAAAAGACGGCGCAATCATGATCACTGGTGGCTCTTCATCCGGTGTGGCGATTGCTGTTCAGTCGCTCTGCCAGGAAGCTGGCGTTGTCTTCATGGCTGGCCTGACACACTCCAATGACACGACCGGCAAAGACCGCCGTGCCAACGGTTTCCGTCACTTCTTCAATACTGAAATGACCGGTTCCGCACTTGCGCCAGTGCTGAAAAACGCGTTCGGTTCCGACCGTAAGGCCTACCACCTGACTGCCGACTACACGTGGGGCTGGTCTCAGGAAGGGTCTATCAAGAAGTACACCGAGCAGATCGGCTGGGAAACAACTGCAGCTGTTCGCACACCGCTCGGCGCAGGTGACTTCTCACAGTACATCACTCCGGTTCTGAACTCCGGTGCTGACGTCCTGGTTCTGAACCACTACGGCAAGGACATGGTGAACTCCCTGACACAGGCAGTTCAGTTTGGTCTGCGCGACAAGCAGGTAAACGGCAAGACTTTCGAAATCGTTGTTCCGCTGTTCTCTCGTTTGATGGCTCAGGGTGCTGGTGAAAACATCAAGGGCATTTTTGGTTCCACCAACTGGAACTGGTCGCTGCAGGACGAAGGCTCCAAAGCATTCGTTAAATCCTTCGGTCAGGAATACGGCTTCCCGCCGAGCCAGGCTGCGCACACCACATATTGTCAGGCTCTTCTGTATGCAGATGCCTGTCAGCGCGCAGGAACATTTGAGCCTTGTGCAGTGGCAGCAGCTCTCGAAGACTTTGACTTCGACGGTCTCGGCAACGGCCCAACCTTGTATCGTGGCGCTGATCACCAGTGCTTCAAGGACGTTCTGGTCGTGAAGGGTAAAGAAGCCCCTGCATCACAGTTCGATCTGCTTGAAGTGGTGGAAGTCACTCCGCGTGCGCAGGTTGAGTACGCTCCGGACATGGCTGATGTCGCAGGTGATCTCGGAACTTGCAACAACGGCGTTTAAGCCAACCTAAAAGCGGCCGCCGGGGTGTTATGCTCTCCGGCGGCTGTTTTCATGAACGAGCACTAAGGCTCTGTAACCAGCGGCAAAATCATGGATGTGATCCTTCTTCAACTGCTTAACGGCCTAGACAAGGGCGGCGCATATGCGCTTATTGCGCTTGGCCTAACCCTGATCTTCGGGACCCTGGGTGTCGTGAACTTCGCTCACGGGGCGCTGTTCATGCTCGGCGCTTTTTGTGCTGTAACATTCAACAAGATTCTCAGTGTTGAAATTGTAACAACTGACCCGACCAAAACGACGGCCTGGGGATCACCGCTTGAGATTCGCACTCCTTACATTGAGGCGTATCTGGGGGATTTTGGTGCCTGGGTCCTCAACTATTCGGTTCCCTTCTCAATTTTGTTTGCCATTCCGGTCATGCTGCTGATCGGCTTCGTCATGGAGCGCGGTCTGATCAAGCATTTCTACAATCGTGCCCATGCCGACCAGATTCTGGTGACCTTCGGGCTGGCGATTGTGGTTCAGGAAATCATCAAGTCGATGTTCGGTGCAAATCCTATTCCGCAGTCTGCGCCTGAACTGGTCCGCGGCGCTGCCGACATTGGCGCTGTCTTTGGATTTGATCCCGGCGTTATCGTCTATCCCTATTGGCGAATGGTCTATCTCGGCTTTGCCGCTGCCGTGATTGCCGCCGTCTTTGCATTCCTGCAATTCACAACATTTGGTATGGTTGTGCGTGCAGGTATGGCTGATCGTGACACTGTTGGCCTGCTTGGAATTAACATCCAGCGCCGCTTCACGATCGTCTTCGCGATAGCAGCTGTTGTCGCCGGTACTGCCGGAGTGATGTACACACCGATTTTGCCGCCTGACTATCATATGGGAATGGACTTCCTTGTGTTGTCCTTTGTTGTTGTTGTTGTCGGTGGCATGGGATCCCTGCCAGGCGCTGTTGCTGCCGGCTTCCTGCTTGGAATTCTGCAATCTTTTGCTTCCATGAACGAAGTCAAAGCAATTCTGCCGGGTATCGATCAGATCATCATTTATCTCGTTGCAGTGATCATCCTTCTCGTGCGTCCGCGCGGGCTGATGGGTCGCAAAGGCGTGATGGAGAACTAAGAACATGTTCACAAAAACATCTCCGACACGCGATCTCCTATATTTCGTGATCTTTGCGGTCGCTGTCCTCACCATGCCGATCTGGCTAACGCCGATTGGTGCCGGTTATCCGGATCTCTTGCAGAAATTTGCGATCTTTGGCTTGTTTGCCACCGGTTTCAATATTCTGTTTGGCCTGACAGGTTATCTGTCCTTTGGCCATGCGGCCTTCCTGGGTGTCGGTTCCTATACCGCAGTTTGGACGTTTAAACTGCTTGGGATGAACCCGGTTCCAGCCGCGATCATGGCCGTGGTGACTTCAGGCATATTTGCGCTGGCAATCGGGTATGTGTCTCTGCGTCGGTCCGGGATTTATTTCTCGATCCTGACACTCGCCTTTGCCCAGATGTCCTATAATCTTGCGTATTCGGTCCTGACGCCGATCACCAATGGTGAAACGGGTCTTCGGGTTCTGGAAAGCGATCCACGGATATTTGACACAAAAGGTGCGACAGACGGCCCACTTATCTCGAACCTGTTCGGTATAGAAATGACCGGTTATTCCGGCTTCTACTTCTGTGCGGTGATCCTTCTGATCGGGTTTTTCATTGCGCAGCGGATCTTCCGCTCGCCGTTCGGCATCATGCTTCGGGCCGTTAAAACCAACCAAAACCGTATGATCTATACCGGTCTGAACCCACGTCCATACACGCTGGCAGCGTTTGTCATCTCCGGTATGTATGCTGGTCTAGCGGGAGCACTGATGTGTATCACTGATCCACTGGCAGGTGCGGAACGCATGCAATGGACTGCTTCCGGTGAGATTGTCCTGATGACCATCCTTGGTGGTGCCGGTACTCTTATGGGGCCTATCTTTGGGGCTGCGCTCATCAAATACTTCGAAAACATCTTCTCCGCGTTCAATGAGCAAACACTGCATGAAATTTTCGGATTTCTACCGGATTTCCTGGAATTCCCGGTCGTCGCAATCACTGGTCTGTTTGTCGGTGAAGGCTGGCATCTGACGCTCGGTGTTCTGTTTATGCTGATCGTGATCTTCTTGCCTGGTGGCTTGATGGAAGGATTTTCGCGAATAGGCCGTCTGTTCCGGCGTCGTTCGTCCAAATCCGGACAAAGCGGTGGCTCCACCGCCCCAGCTGAGTAAGGGATACAGATATGGAAATCTTACGAGTAGAGGGCGTTAACAAGTCGTTCGGCGGACTTCGAGCCCTCAACAATGTGAACTTTGCCGTCGAACAGGGAAATGTTCATGCGATAATTGGCCCGAATGGGGCCGGTAAATCGACCTTCTTGAACTGCATGATCGGCCGTTTGGCGCCTGATACCGGCAGTGTTAAATTTGGCGATGTTTCTTTGACGGGTATGAAGCCTTATGAAATCAATCAGTTAGGTGTGTCCCGAGTGTTCCAGACACCGGAAATCTTCGCTGAATTGACGCTTCTTGAAAACGTCATGATCCCGACGATGGCCAAGCGTGATGGAGTGTTCGCACTCCATGCGTTCAAACGGCTTGATCAGGACAAGGAAATTCTTGATCGGTCGATGCACATGCTCGAGGACGTCGGTCTTGCGGATAAGCGGGACTTCGTGTCGGGCTCTCTGTCGCGAGGTGACAAACGGCGGCTTGAACTGGCCATGTGCCTGTCTCAGGATCCCAAATTGTTGTTGTTGGACGAGCCAACTGCGGGAATGTCCCGGGCAGACACCAACAACACGATTGACCTGCTGAAACGGATTGGCGATCGCGGTATCACAAAAGTGGTGATAGAGCACGACATGCATGTTGTGTTTTCGCTAGCAGACAAAGTCTCGGTGCTTGCACAGGGCGCGATCATCGCTGAAGGCAAACCGGAAGAAATCAAAGGCGATCCACGTGTTCAGGAAGCCTATCTTGGAGGAGCGCACCTGTGAGCACGCCAACCATTCTCGAAAACCAGTTTGAAGGCAGATCTGCGCCCGGTGTGAAACCGGTAAAACCCAAGGGCGGTGCGCCGGCTTTCTTCTCGGCCTGGGATCTTCATGCCTATTATGGCGAGAGCTACATTGTTCAGGGCGTCAACTTTGATGTTCGTGAAGGCGAAATTCTTGCGCTACTGGGTCGAAACGGTGCGGGTAAGACCTCAACATTGCGCACTATCGCCCGGATGGATGCTCCGGGATTGACCCATGGTGAAATCTGGCTGGATCACCAGCCTTTGCATGATATGCAAAGTTATCAGGCTGCTCGCCTCGGCGTAGGCCTGGTGCCGGAAGATCGTCGGATCATTCAGGGTCTGACTGTGCAGGAAAACCTTGAACTGTCGCAGATTGCAGAACCAAAAGGTTGGTCTCTGGAGCGTATCTACGACCATTTTCCGCGACTGGCAGAACGAAGGGGGCAGGATGCTGTCACCATGTCAGGTGGAGAGCAGCAGATGCTTGCAGTCGCCAGAATCTTGGCACGGGACATCAAATTGCTTTTGCTTGATGAGCCTTATGAAGGTCTTGCTCCGGTTATTGTTCAGGAGATTGAACGCATCCTGGAGGGTGTCAAGGAACTGGGTATCACCACGATTATTGTTGAACAGAACGCAATTGCGGCCTTGCACCTTGCTGACCGTGCGGTGATCCTCGACATGGGCGAGGTTGTTTTTGATGGTACGGCCCAGGAAGTGCTCGACAATGCCGAGCTTCGTCAGGAATACCTTGCCATCTGATCAAGCCACTCTTTGAACAAGAAAGGCCGGTGCTATGCGCCGGTCTTTTTTTGATAAAAACAGTTGGCACCCACGCAAGACCTTCTGACGCTGCGTTAACTGAGTTAGCCTGTCGAAAAGTCTGATTGGGGCGTTGAATCTTCGGTCAAACTATTGCTCCGTCGCTTGGTTCAGAAGAGCAAGTGTGATTTGGTGCGATCACAAGAATTCTCTTGTCTGGTGGGGATTTGATGCTGCTTCTTTCTGAAGAACAAACTCGGCAATGCTTGCCGTTTCCTGATCTTATTGATGCGCTTGCAGATATGTTCCGCGCTGGCTGCGTCATGCCTGTCCGCCATCATCACGACATGGAAATTCCCGGAGAAGCAGATGGTACTGTCCTGCTAATGCCTGCCTGGGTTCCGGGGAAGTTTTCCGGGGTCAAGGTCGTCAATGTGGTGCCGGGAAATTCAGAACGCGGCCTGCCAGCAGTGTCGGCGCAATATCTGCTGTCGGATGCGAGAACAGGCGAGATGCTTGCTCTTGTTGATGGCGGAGAATTGACAGCACGGCGAACCGCTGCCGCATCAGCCTTGGCGGCTCGGTATTTGGCCCGGTCCGACGCACACAACTTGCTGATTGTCGGAACAGGTCGGGTCGCTCTCAATCTGATAACGGCTCATATGACTGTTCGCCCCATTGAAACGGTAACGATCTGGGGGCGGTCAGTGGAAAAGGCCGAAGAGACTGCAAAAAAGGTTAGCGCCGCTTATCCGGTAAAAGTGACGGTCTCAGGAAATCTGGACGAAGCATTGCCGGAAGCCGACATTGTCAGCGCGGCAACGTTATCGACAGAGCCGCTGATCAAGGGCGCGCTCCTGAAGCCGGGATCACATGTCGATTTGATTGGTGCATTTAAGCCGAGCATGCGGGAAAGCGACGACGAAACAGTCCTGCGCGCCGAATTGTTTGTCGACACCATGGACGGATGCATATCGGAAGGTGGCGATATTGTTCAGCCACTGAAAAGCGGCGTTATTACAGAACAGGATATCCGGGCGGACTTTTACGATTTGTGTCGTGGACGACATCCTGGCCGTCGTTCTGATGACGAGATTACTTTGTTTAAGTCTGTTGGCGCTGCCCTTAAGGATCTTGCTGGCGCAACGCTCGCCTACAACAACTTTCAACAGGCTAGCAGCCGTTCGGTCTAACCAAGTTCAAAAGTAGTTATTCCATAGGTCTGATCCAGCGGAAGGTTCGGCACAGGACCGCTATACATTCGGAACGTTTCGAATTCCGGCGACAAATCATACTTCTCTGCAAGCAACAGTGCTGCAGCATTCGGCTCCGGAGTGTCGAGGATGACGGTCTGGCCCTTGACCTGACCCGCCAGTGCCCGAAACAGTGTGTCTGCAATTTCAGATGTGTCGGCGAAGAGCGGACCAATTTTGAATCCGTCCTGGCATCGCCGCAAAACGCCATACCCCTTGACGATTTCATGCTCCACAAAAGCTAATCCGCACCGGCTTTGCAGTGTGGAATCAGTCCAGATTTTCAGAAAACCGGGACGTGGGGCAGGAAAGAAGCGCAGATCATAATCGAGAACTGACGGGAATAGGTCATGTCCCAGAGGTATAATTCGTTCGTCCATCGGCACGTTACATATCGATAATCCGGCCTGACGGATATTGCGATAAACGGGTTTGAAACCGTGCTGGGCGTAGCTGGCAGTCTGTTCTTTCACGGCATCAAGGCCCAGAACGCGACCTTTCAGATAGTCCAATGCGTGGTCCCAGATCAGGTGGCCATAACCCTTTCCCCGGTGTTCGGTTTTACAGATATACAGACCGATAAAGCCGAAATTGTCTCCGTAGCGAACCGCTGAAATAACGTTGATCAACTCGCCATTGATCTCGCCGATAAAATATCCTGTTGGATCAGCGGCAAAAAAGGCAGCGCAGTCCTCGATACCCGGATTCCAGCCTTCGTCAGCCGCCATATCCAGCGCGTTTTGAAGGTCGTTTGGCTGCATAGGGCGGATTTGAAGGGTTTCAGACATCGAAGTTCCGAATTGTTGTGACCATTGGGTTCTTTTGAACCAACTCTAAAATGACTCGACGAGGGTTGAAAAGCGCATATGGCGAAAGATACAGGACAAGTGTCGGTATAGGCCGATTGGGTTGCACCGAAACAACGATGATCTGCTGCTGCAAAACCCTTCAATGTGATCAAAGCCACACTCAAACCTTCATCTTCTGATATAAAGGGCACAATCTTCAGCAAAGATTGAATTCTTGAGATGCCCGTAGTCAGGTATGCGTGTCTCAAACTTGGGAGCCCGTTATGAATGCTATGCCTGTGATCGCCGTTGTCCGGCGGAGTTTTTTAAAAAAGACCTGGGCAGCAATCCTATTGACTGGAACAGTCACATTTGCATCTGCGGTTCAGGCAGACTCCATTGCGCTGGTGCTCGACAAGTCTGAAGCCGTGGCCTTTCCAGCATTTTCCGAATTGGCGCCAGGCGACGTCATTGAACTTGGAAATTCCGGGCATATAGATTTGCTGGATTATACGGCCTGCCGTGAGGTCAGAATAACAGCCGGAACTGTGACTGTTACCCAAGAGGGCCTTACCCTTGATGGCGGTAAGGAAACGGAGTTGCGTGCAGGCAACTGCCTCAAGGCGGACAGCGGTACGGAACCTGTCACGGCAGACAAGGGTCTGACGGTTACACTGCGGAGTCTGAAATCGGCCAACAAGATGGCGGCGTCTCTGATGCTGCGATTTGATGATCAATTGCGGCAAGAATACGAAACGGTTTTTGTAGCATTTGAAGGTGGCGAACCCCGACGTTTCGACATGGGCGATAATATACTGACCGACATGCCAGTGCGTGATGACGAGGGTGAGGCTGTCGATGTCGAGTTGTTTTTCCAAGGTAAATCGGATGACGGTCAGATCGTAACTCGCAAATTTACGATCGATCCGGCCTCAGTCGGACGAAAGACTGCTGTTGTCATTGTAAAATGACAGGAGAAGGTGCGTCGAGCGACGCAGGTCTTGGCCGTAAACAATTGATAGTAGCCATAGCGCTCGCTGCTGTTTCAGCCGGTGTTATTGTCGGGTTATCGGCGCAGAAAGCGATCTGGGAAGGATGGGTTATTGACCGACTTTTCCAGGTCAGAGCGTTGCTGCAGCCTCAACAGGCGTCTTCGAGAAGCCCGGTTGCCGTTGTCGGGTTAGATCGAGTCGCCCTTGCTTCTGAAAAATTGTCGACCATTCCGCGCGTGTTCATGGCGCCGGTCCTGGCAGAAGCCGGGCAGACGATCCTCGATGCCGGAGCTACAGCCGTTGGTTATGATTTTGTGTTTGCATTCAGTGCGGATGCTTTTGCAGATCCGGTGTCCGGGGAAGCATTGTTGCGCGGATATGATCGGCCTTTTCTGGCTTATCTCTACAAGAATCGCGGCAATGTTTTTGTTGCGCGCACGTCAACCGGGGTTCCGCACCGCGCAGTATCTGCTGCAGCTGGAACAACGGGTGTCCGGTTTGCCGAAGTCACACCTGATCCGGATGGTGTTGTACGTCAACACGAACCAGAATTGCCCTTGGAATCCTCGACGCGGTTCATTGACGCTTTCCTTGAAAAGGCGGGTTTGGACCTCAACGAGGCCTATACCGCCGTTCCGAGCGCACGATTGGCGAGTTCGCTACCCTACCTCTCGCTGATCGATGTCTTGGACATGGGACATAGTCCGGAAGGGCGTGCTGATCTCCAGAAATTCGCGCGGGGCCGGACGGTTCTTTTTGGCAGTACTATTCCGAATGAGGATGAACATCTCTACTCTGATCGATTTCTGTCACCGAAAATACCAGAGGGCGCGGAAACCGGCTCAAGCGGGCGCCCACCGGTGCGCCATGCAACGGCGGGTGTTTATGTTCTGGCGGATCTGATCGGAGCTGCACTATCTGACCGAACAGCTGTCTCTCCGCCGCCCTGGACGCTCTATGTGATCGCGGGAGCCTTCGCATTTGGAGGGGCGTTAGCAGGTTTGTTTTTGCGACTGAGAAACCTGCCGGTTGTCGCCGTTTTTGGTGTCGGACTTGGGCTCGCGCTGGATTTGGTAGGTTTGAATTCCGGTGTGTTGATTGCCCCTGGTGTCGCCCCTGTAGCCTTCCTCACTGCCATGATGGCAGCTGCGGTCGGTAAAGTTGGACTATTGCAACGCAGACAAAGGGCGCTGGTCCGGCTCTTTGGGCACTACCTTTCACCGGATGTCATTCGGCAAATGGCCCAGTCTGAACAATTGCCCGCACTCGGAGGGGAAACCAGAGAGGTTGTTGTTGCTTTTATAGACATCGTTGGTTTTACAAAAATGTCTGAAAGCCTTCCGGACAAGGAAGTCGTCGAAATTGTGAATACGTGTTTCGATGAGATTGGTCAGGTGATCACCAGCCATGATGGGTACATCGATAAATACATTGGCGACGCGGTAATGGCCGTATGGAACGCCCCGAATAAAGTCACAGAACCTGAAGAGGCTGCGGTTAAAGCGTCCATTGAGATCATCGATTTGCTCGAAAACCTGCGCCAAACAACTGGACAACAAGCGCTTGATCTACGCATTGCGCTGAATGGTGGTCCTGTTCTGGTTGGAGACATCGGCGGCCAACAACGGCGCTCGTTCACTGTCATGGGGTCAACCGTCAACACGGCAAGCCGAATTGAATCCGTTGCAAAAGATATGCATGTCCGTCTGGCGATGAGTGAAACTGTCGCTGATGGACTTTCAGGAACATTCCCGGTCAAACAGATCTGGAAAGACAGACTCAGAGGACTGAGTACAGATACTGCGGTGTTTACTCTCGATATGCCATCCGTATACATGACGGTCGAGACGATACCATCTGGAGTAGCGCAGCCGGAACTTAAAACGCAGATACGCTAGGGCTTCAACTTGTCAGATGATCTGATGCGTGCAGGGAACTGATTGTCGGCCTTAAAAATTTCAGAAACAAAGAAAAGCCGGCGCTTAGGGCACCGGCTTTCCTTGTTTAGTTTCAGAACTATTATCTGCCGATCGCGCCGCCGATGATCCCGCCGACAACACCTCCAATAAAGGCAGCTCCAGCCGGGTTGACACCACCACCGCCGCTTTTTTTGCGCTTGGTGTTGGTAGCCGTCGGTGTCCGGCGTTGCGTACTGCGGGTGGCAGCAGCTGCTGCGTTCTTGCGTTTTTGTTCTGCCATGAATGCGGCAAACTGCGGTGCCGTTTGGGTTACCAGAAGCGCGTATTGAGCAGGAGTGAAATAGCCTGTCGGAATGATCCCATTCGCCGTCTGCCAACCTGAAACACCTGTTCGGGTTTTTGGGCCAAATGAACCATCCGGGCGACCAACATTAAACCCTGACAAATTCAAACGGGTCTGGACTTCGCGCCGCGATGTGCGGTTCCATCCAAGAGACTGTTCAGTTTGCGGAGTTCCGGGAACCGCTTTTTGCGGGTCCGGCAGTACAGGTACTGTAGCAGACGTCTGGATACCTGGTGTGGCGGTTGCTGCCGGTACGGCGCTTGCATCCGGTGTTCTCGAAGCTACCTGGGTTGACGATTCAAGTCGCTTGATCGAGTTGCGGGCAAATTCTGCGAATGTACCGTTTGGATATGCTGAGAGGTAGGATTCATAGTCTGCAACAGTGTTGTTGTCCTTGACGGTGTTCCATACCAGTTTCTCCCGCTCCCAAGTGATCGTGCTTTCTGTCGCATTTGTGGTGGTGACCGAATTCTGCGGGGCTGCAGTAGCCGCTTGCCCGAGTGAAGCCACTTCCATCGTCGCTTCGGGCGCTGTCTTGTTCAGAAAAACTTCGCCGATCAAGGATGCATTGACCCATGGCCGTTGACGTTTTTCAGTCTCGTTGTAAACGTCACCGGTAACCCGGGTCATGACCGTTTGAATAGATGCGTTCGGCGTATCGATGTGTTTGATAAGCGCAGTGGTGAACGGGGAGTTCTGTCCGTCCCCATCCAGAGCGACATCACCGGGGCTGGTCGCAAACGCGATTACAGAGCCTTCTCCGCCAGTTTCCTGGATTTTGATTTCGGCAAGACCTGAACCAACATTGCCGGACCGGCTCGGCCCCATGCGGCGGGCGAGGGTGCGGGACAACGGGTTGTCACGGCAAGCGTCGAGAAACACCATCTGCACTTTTACGTCCTTGGACATCTGGCGCAGAATGAAATCGACGGAAATTGTTTCGAAATCGAGCGAAGTCTCGTCTTCGATTTTAGCATCGATGGGGACAAGAAGATTCTGCCCGGCGATCTGCATGCCGTGCCCGGCATAAAAGAGAATCGCGATTTCGGCCCCGTAAGCCTTTTTGGCAAACTCCATGACCGTCCGGCGCATGTCATTGTAGGTCTGATCCTGGCCGGAGACTACTTCAAAACCAAGTCCACGCAATTTGGTGGTCATTTGTTCAGCGTCATTGGCAGGATTAGGCAGCGGAACAGTGTGTTCATATGCGCCGTTGCCGATAACAAGCGCGATGCGCTTTGCGAGTGCCGGGGCTGTTCCTGTAATCAGAATTGCCAGCACGGCGATCACGTGCTTGAACATCTCAATGTCCTCTCATTGATCTATAATTGCCTGCCGGCTGAGCCGGTCTTGTTATAACTGCGGTCTTTATTATCCATGACCATTGCATCAATTGGCTTAGGATTCTGTAATACGTGTCACAGGAACTGCGGAAAATTGGCCCACATCCTGTTTGAAACTTGGCATGTCAGTTTGGGACAAGGTTTAGAGTGACCTTGACCAGATTGCCAATACTATATCGGAGACCGTTACGTAATTCCACAATTGTTGGATCAAGGAAGATGATCAGCCAGTTATCGTAAACGGATTTTGTGACGCATTTGATTTTGGGCGGTTGGAAGTACAGATCGAAAAACAATCACGAATGCATAATGCGAATGAAGAAATTACATCAGCAGATACGCAGAAGTGTTTGATAGGATAGAATAAATAGTGGTAAAAATGGTACGCCCAAGGGGAATCGAACCCCTGTTTCCGCCGTGAAAGGGCGGCGTCCTAACCGCTAGACGATGGGCGCACGGACAACGCATCTGCGTCGTGGGGAGGCTTATAGGCGGGAAATGATTTGCCTGCAAGAGCCTTTAGGAGAAAAAATTGCAGGCCCGGTTTCCCGGGCTTGCTGTTGTTGAAAACATCGCTGGATTACCATTCGCCAACGTTGGGCATGGATGCCCAAGGTTCTTTGATTTCAAGGGCTTCGCCTTTTTGTAAAAGCTCGATTGAAATGTTGTCAGGTGAACGAACGAATGCCATCCGACCTTCGCGCGGCGGCCGGTTTATGATGACACCCTTGTTCTGCAGGCTTTCACAGTATTCATAGATATTGTCGACTTCATATGCCAGGTGGCCAAAGTTGCGGCCGCCAGTGTATTCCTCCGGATCCCAGTTGTAGGTCAGCTCCACAAAGGGCGCTGAACTCGACTTGCCAGCTTCAACATCATCTGAACCTGCGAGAAAAATGAGTGTGAAACGACCCTTTTCGTTTTCATGGCGGCGGACTTCCGTCATCCCCATTTTGTTGCAATAAAAATCCAGAGATTCATCCAGATCAGTTACACGAACCATCGTGTGTAAATAACGCATGTCATATCCTTTTTGATAACCCGAGGGTCTAAACGAGGAGCAGGGGACCGGCCTATGAAGGTAATCACAAGCCTAAATGAAGCACAGGATTTTGTTTCACACTTCGGCGAGTATACCGAAGGCTCGATTGTAGCTTTGACCGGAGCGGGCATTTCGACTGAGTCCGGAATTCCGGACTTCAGATCTCCTGGTGGCATATGGTCAACGCGTGCACCAGTTCAATATCAGGATTTTGTCTCGGATGAAAAGAGCCGATTGGAGGATTGGAACCGCCGTTTCGAAATGTTGGCGATCTTTGAAAAGGCGCAGCCAAATGCGGCGCATGAGGCTCTGTATAAGATGTCCGCGACCGGGTGTCTTGATTTGCTGATTACTCAAAACGTGGATGGTTTGCACCAACGCTCAGGTATTCCGGATCTCGGGATGATCGAACTGCACGGAAATTCTACCTACGCCAGCTGCCTCTCATGTGGGACCCATGCAGATATCAAGACTCAAAAGGTGGTAGTCGACTCTGGAAATAGCCCCCGGTGCATTGAGTGTGATGGTTTATTGAAAGCAGCGGTCGTCAGTTTTGGTCAGCAAATGCCGCTTGAAGCATTGCAGGAGGCATCGATTGCCGCGCAAACTTGCGAGTTGTTTGTAGTCCTTGGATCTTCGCTCGTAGTCCATCCAGCAGCGCAATTGCCAGTACTTGCGGTGCAAGGCGGAGCAGAACTGGTGATTCTCAATGCTGAGGAAACGCCCCTCGATTCGCTTGCGTCAACTGTGATCCGAACGCCACTTGCTGAAACTTTCGAGGGGTTCGCAATAAATCAGGGTTAAAAATGGTAAATGGCCTGTGGTTAGTGCGACAATTTCTCTTTCGGGGAATTAGGGCGGTGTTATCCTTTTGGTCAGGAATCAGCGGAAGGTGAGTCGAGCGGCCCCTTCAGCTTTGTAACACGGACCAAAGACGGGACATTTGGTTATGGGAGTAAAAACCGCACAGGATCCCAATGCAGTCGAAAACCTGACAGATGATATAGCTGTTGATGTTTTTGAGGTTGCCGGATCCATCAAGTGGTTCGATGTCGGTAAAGGCTATGGCTTTATCGTTCCGGACGACGGTGAGGAAGACATTCTGCTCCATGTAACCTGTCTGAGGCGTGACGGCTTCCAGACCGCTTATGAAGGCGCAAGGGTCGTTTGCGAAGTCCTGGACAGACCGCGAGGTTTGCAAGCGTTCCGTATTCTCTCCATGGATGAGTCAGGTGCGACACATCCATCCCAGCTGCCTCCCTCTAGAACCCATGTTCAAGTTGTGCCCGAAAGCGGGTTTGAAACGGCAACTGTAAAGTGGTTCAACCGAGTGAAGGGATTTGGTTTCCTGACACAGGGTGAGGGCAGCGAAGATATCTTCATTCATATGGAGACGCTGCGCCGCTACGGAATTACCGAACTGCGGCCGGGCCAGGATGTTCTCGTGCGCTTTGGGACGGGTCCAAAAGGGCGTATGGCTGCCGAAATTCGGCCAGTTGGAACCGGAACACATATCCCGGCATCCCACTGATCCAGAATTTTCAGTATCAAAGACGTTATCGGCCGGACACAGTTCCGGCCTTTTTTATTTCAATTCTCTGAGGCATGGTCCCAGTTACCCAGGGCAATCAGGACGTCTACATGCGTAGTTTTCGATCAATATTTCCGTTCACCACCCGTTTTGTCACGTTGTTCTTGGCGGCTGGTTTGTTGGCTTCAACAGCGTCAGCAAATGATAAAAGCCAGCAACTGCGCACAGAGCCCTTGCAAGTGATTTCCGGCGAGAGAATTCATGAATTTGAAGCAGAAATTGCAGCGACCGACAGAGAGCGGGCACAAGGACTGATGTTTCGGGAAAAAATGCCTGAAAAGCATGGCATGCTGTTTATCTTTGATCGGGAGGGCGATCGGTACTTCTGGATGAAAAACACACCGCTGCCGCTGGACATCATTTACATCGACGCAGCAGGTAGAATCGTCAGCGTTGCACAGAACACAGTTCCATTTTCAGAAAAGGTTATCCCGTCCGGTGCACCGGCACGATTTGTTCTGGAACTGAATGCTGGAATGGCCAAAACACTGGGAATATCCGTCGGTGATCAGGTTTCCAGCGCCTCTATGTCATTGGAGTAAGTATTAATATTCACAAGGTGATGACATTTGGTGCGCCTATTCGCTTGACTGGCAGAGAAACTGCGGTTACATCCCCCAAATCAGGACGTCGGGGTATAGCGCAGCCTGGTAGCGCATCTGGTTTGGGACCAGAGGGTCGCAAGTTCGAATCTTGCTGCCCCGACCATTTTTTCCAATGACTTATTTGATTTTGCTGACCTAGTTTGTCAGGTGTCGTTTTTTCCCAGCCAATTGTCTGACGGCTAATTGTTTGAATTCCAGACAAACTCCTATTGTTCTCTGTCAGCCTAGCTCACATGAGATTGGTCCTGTAAGTCTGCCAGCTACATTTCATCGAAAAGAAGCCGAGAATTTGGAAATTTGCCGTCTTTAGAATTTGCAGATTTGAAGCTGGTGTCTAATCGATTTGACCGATATCAAGGCTCCTGACCGGCAACCTGCGCGAAGTTAGCCCTATCGCTGCGTGTCATTTTGCACGCGACGCTCAACGATTTCAGAGCGGGGCACGGAATGTTTCAAGTACGAATTCACGGTCGAGGCGGCCAGGGTGTGGTGACCGCAGCAGAGATGCTGTCCATCGCTGCCTTTCTGGAGGGCAAACACGCGCAAGCGTTCCCAAGTTTCGGGTCAGAGCGAATGGGCGCACCGGTCGTGTCCTACTGCCGGATAGACGACAAGGAAATACGGGCTCGGGAACCGATACTCGCGCCAGATGCGCTGATCATTCAGGATCCGACACTTTTGCAATCGGTTGACGTCTTCCAGGGCCTCAATCCAAACGGATTTATCCTGATCAATTCGCGTCGATCCTTTGAAGATCTTGGTATTGCGGACTTTGTCTCGAAATTCCCGGCCCATCATGTTTGCGATGTTGGCGCGTCAGAAATTGCGCTCAAACATGTCGGTCGACCGGTGCCCAATGCAGCCTTGCTCGGGGGCTTCGCGGCAATATCGGGACAAATTCATTTTGAGTCTGTCGAAAAGGCGATCGGGCAGAAATTTCCCGGACCAGTGGGCGTCGCCAATGTGGCAGCCGCACGAGAAGCTTTCGAGATAGCGCAGGCCGCGTAGAGGAGAACACCATGCTGAAGCAGGTTGAAGGATCGGTGGCCGTTGCTGAGGCAATCGCCTTGTGCCGCCCCGAAGTGGTGTGCGCCTATCCGATCACACCACAAACGCATATCGTTGAAGGTGTCGGAGCGCTGGTTAAAGCCGGAGAGCTTGAAAACTGCGAATTCATCAACGTTGAATCCGAGTTTGCTGCGCTGTCTGTCGCCATTGGTGCCTCGGCGGCCGGTGCCCGAGCTTATACAGCGACCGCAAGCCAAGGGCTCCTGTTCATGGCGGAAGCTGTCTACAACGCGTCAGGGCTTGGTCTTCCCATCGTCATGACGGTTGGAAACCGAGCTATTGGTGCGCCCATCAACATTTGGAATGATCACACAGACGCCATGTCCATGAAGGACGCCGGCTGGATCCAGCTATTCGCCGAAACCAATCAGGAAGCCGTTGATCTGCATATTCAGGCCTTTCGGCTGGCAGAAGAACTGAGTTGCCCGGTGATGGTCTGCATGGATGGTTTCATCCTGACCCATGCCTATGAGCGGGTCGACCTGCCAACGCAGGAAGAAGTTGACGCTTTTGTCCCACCTTATGACCCGGTTCAGGTTCTGGACCCGGCTGATCCTTACTCAATCGGCGCGATGGTGGGTCCCGATGCCTTTACCGAAGTGCGTTATCTGGCTCATGACAAGCAGCTGCAGGCATTGCAGTTGATCCCTGAAATCGCGTCCGTGTTCAAGGACGTATTTGGTCGGGAATCAGGCGGACTCATTCATCCATACCGGACGGACGGCGCTGAAACGATTGTGGTTGCTCTTGGTTCGGTCAACGGCACCATCAAGGAAGCGGTCGACGAAATGCGCGACGAAGGCGCATCAGTTGGATCCATAACCATTTGTTCGTTCAGACCGTTCCCTCTGGCGGAACTGAAAGCAGCACTGGCAGGAGCCAAAAACGTTGTTGTAGTTGAAAAAAGCCTGGCGCCCGGTCTTGGCGGCGTTGTTGCTTCCAATGTTCGCATGGCGCTGCAGGAAACGCCGCTTCCGGTCCGAACAGTGATCGCTGGCCTTGGCGGACGCCCAATCACGACAACGGCTATCCGCCGCGTTATTACTGAAGCCGCGTCCGGTGCTTTGGAAAACGTCCATTTCCTAGATCTCGACAGGAAGGTTGTCGACCGGGAAATCGAACGGTCCAAGGCAACACGGCGTTCCGGTCCGGCTGCAGAAAACATCCTGAAACAACTCGGCTCGACAAAACCGACAGATAGTGCGGGAGCAGTCTCATGAGTGATCAAAGCGCTTTGCAACGGGTAAAATTCTACCAAACTGGCACCCATACGGTCGGCAACCGGTTGATGGACGATGCGTCCCGTAGTGTTCAAGCCTCCATGGATCGCTCTAACGCTATCACATCCGGTCATCGCGCTTGTCAGGGCTGCGGCGAGGCTCTTGGTGCCCGATATGCGTTGGATACCGCAATGCGGGCCGCAGGCGGGCAGCTTGTTGCTGTCAACGCAACTGGGTGTCTTGAGGTGTTTACAACGCCTTATCCGGAAACATCCTGGCAAATCCCTTGGCTGCATTCGCTGTTTGGCAATGCACCTGCTGTTGCCACCGGTGTTGCAGCGGCTATGCGGCGCAAGAAAAAAGACCATGTCAAGGTTGTTGCCCAGGGCGGCGATGGTGGCACCACCGACATCGGCTTTGGCTGCCTGTCCGGCATGTTCGAGCGCAATGATGACGTGCTCTACATCTGCTACGACAATGAAGCCTACATGAATACCGGTGTTCAACGATCTTCCGCAACACCGCCGGCTGCACGCACGGCCACCACGCCAGCTGTCGGTGATGCGCCGGGCAATGTTTTCGGTACTGGCAAGAACATGCCGCTGATCGCCATGGCGCACAACATCCCCTATGTCGCGACTGCGAGTGTTGCCGACCTGCATGATCTGGAAGCCAAGGTCACCCATGCCATGAGCATCAAAGGCGCGCGATACATCCACATCATGGTGCCTTGTCCGCTCGGTTGGGGCTCTGCGCCCTGCGACACGATCAAGCTCGCGCGTCTTGCTGTTGCGTCCGGCATATTCCCGTTGTTTGAAGCTGAACACGGTGAAGTGGTGCGGTCCAACAAGATACGGCGTCCCGTGCCGATCGAGGATTATCTGAGACCACAGAAGCGTTTTGCCCATCTGTTCAAGAAGGGCAAGGAAGATACGGAACGGCTCGCCATCCTTCAGCGTATGGCTGACAGCAATATCAAGCGGTTCAACCTTCTGGAAGAAGGGACATCATCATGAGCAAAGACCTGCCCTTCGCAATCACTCTTGATCCGGGAACCAGTCTTGCCAATGAGACCGGATCCTGGCGAACGGAAAAGCCTGTTTATGTAGACAAGCTGCCGCCGTGTAACAGTGCCTGTCCTGCCGGAGAGAACATTCAGGAATGGCTATTCCACGCCGAAGAAGGCAATTACGAGCAGGCTTGGCAAGTGTTGATGGCGGACAATCCGCTACCCGGCGTCATGGGTCGCGTTTGTTATCATCCCTGCGAAGATGCCTGTAACAGGGCACAGCTTGACGAAGCCGTTGGTATCCATGCCGTAGAGCGTTTTCTGGGTCGGATGGCCTGGGAGAAAAAATGGACACCGCGCATCAACGCAAAACCATCAGGCAAGAAAGTGCTGGTGGTGGGCGCAGGACCAAGTGGTCTCTCTGCCGCCTATCACCTGACCCGTCTGGGCCATGCCGTCACGCTTCGCGAAGCTGGTCCAATGGCGGGTGGCATGATGCGGTTCGGCATCCCTAAATATCGCCTACCGCGCGATGTTCTGGATTATGAAATTCAGCGCATTCTGGATATGGGCGTAAAACTGGAGTTGAACACCAAGGTTGATGACATTGAGGCGACTTTCACGTCTGAAGGTTTCGATGCGGTGTTCGTTGCGGTCGGGGCGCATCTTGCCAAACGGATCAATATTCCGGGTTATGCCGCCGGTAAAATTCTCGATGCTGTCAGTGTCCTGCGGGACATGGAAACCGGCGCGGAACCACCACAACTTGGTCGACGTGTCATCGTCTACGGCGGCGGCAACACTGCGATGGATGTTGCCCGTACTGCCAAACGCCTCGGTGTTGAAGAATCCATGATCGTCTACCGCCGCTCCAGAAACGAAATGCCCGCCCATGAATTCGAGGCCCAGGAGGCCGAAGAAGAAGGCGTCATGATCCACTGGTTGCGCACGATCAAGCAGCTCGACGAGACCGGTTTTCAGGTCGAAAAGATGGCTATTGATGAAAATGGCCGACCTCAACCAACTGGTGAGTTTGAGACCATCGAAGCTGACACATTGATCCTGGCGCTTGGTCAGGATGTCGATACAAGCTTCCTCGGAGAAGTTCCCGGTGTAGAGATAGCCAAGGACGGAGTGGTCAGCGTCAGTGATCAGATGATGACGGGGCGGCCTGGATTGTTTGCTGGCGGGGACATGGTACCAGCTGAACGCACGGTGACAGTTGCCGTTGGTCACGGCAAAAAAGCTGCCCGCAATATCCATTCATGGCTCAATGGTGATAAATATCAACCCGCTGCCAAACATGAGATTGCCGGGTTCGATAAACTCAACACCTGGTACTACACAGATGCCTCACAGACCCAGCAGGCCCAGCTTGAACTGGTGCGTCGTCAGACCGGGTTTGATGAGGTTCTGCAAGGGCTGACCGAAGACAACGCTCTTTATGAAGCGCGCCGGTGTCTTTCTTGCGGCAACTGTTTTGAATGCGACAATTGTTACGGGATTTGTCCAGACAATGCTGTTGTGAAACTCGGGGCAGGTAATCGTTTTGAGATCAACTACGATTACTGCAAGGGCTGCGGCATGTGCGCCGAAGAATGTCCTTGTGGCGCCATCAATATGGTTCCGGAAACAAATTGAGAGCCATATAAACTTCCATGTATCAGGCAATTTCTGTCTTCAGTGAGGTAATTAACAGCAGTTGAAGCTGTGCAATTGTTGTCGATTGCCGACATCAGTATTGACTTCCACCGAAAAGATGGGAAAAAGCAAAGCTGGATAACGCCTAATTCCATAGCTTTGAGCAAGGATTTATCACATGGTCGCACGTATTTACCGTCCGGCGAAAACAGCGATGCAATCTGGCAAGGCCAAAACGCAGCGTTGGATTCTTGATTATGAGCCGGAAGCGGCAAAATCTGTGGAGCCGTTGATGGGGTACACATCATCATCGGACATGAAACAGCAAATCCGTCTCTATTTTGACAGCCAGGAAGAAGCTGTTTCCTATGCCAAACGGAATGGCATTGCTCACAAAATCGAAAAAACACAGGCGCGCAAAGTGCGCGGCGCGGCGTACGCTGACAATTTCAAATTCAATCGGGTTGCGCCCTGGACACACTAGTTTAGTGCGTTTTGGTCTTGCAGCTTAGGTGTGATGAACGCTGATACTGTTTGCTCGCTTGTTGAAACTTGGAATTTCATGTCGACACAAACTTGGTTTGGTGCGCATAACCATTGAAATTGCGGACGAAGACCGCAACCAGACGGCCCCGTAGCTCAGCTGGATAGAGCGCTCGCCTTCTAAGCGAATGGTCACAGGTTCGAATCCTGTCGGGGTCGCCATTTTCCAAAATGGACTTCAACGATTCTGGAGATGCGGAGAAAAAACCCGGAATGGAATCCCGGGTAATAAGTTGGTGCTTGGAGTCACTGATGCAGACTTGGTGGTCTGCTCAATAAAAAATCCCAGAGATCAATTGGAACTGGCGCTTGCGCTGCTCGGGGTTCTTTTTCCGACCATCAACGGAGTAACCTTGGTTTTCAGGATGGAATCGACATCTTCCGATCCATCTTCAAGAGATTGAAGTGCCATATCCAGAAAATAGCAGCAGAAATTCCGACCGTCCTTGTCAGCTTCTTTCTTCGTGTATCGTATCATACGCTTTATGGCTTCAACCGCTGCTTCATGTTCAACGTTCGACATTATCTGGTTGCCAGAAGATTTAGACATTTTTACCACCCACCAGTACTTTTTAGCCTGAAATTCCGTCATCGACGAAAACCTTCGTACACCCAACATGCTCTTGCGGCGTGATAGCAGCGTGATAGACTGAATGTGTGGATCTGTCTGGCTAACATTCATAGTTGCAATTGTTTTCGCTGTGTCGTTGGCCTTCATATCATGGGGTATTGATGGCAAAAAGTAACTGTTTTGCGTGTTTGGGGCGACCTCTCCTTATAAATGAAAATGACGATCCTGTTTCGGTCAAAACCCGAAAGGCATTGGCAATTATTGGGTATTTGTATCGATCTTCTGATCGTTCGGCCCCTCGTAGCGCCATCGCCGATGTTCTGTGGAGCCACGCAGAACGCCAAAAAGCAATGCAATCCCTTCGACAGGCTTTGCGGCAACTGAAATCTGCGGAAGAGGCGGCAGGTTTGGATATCGTGAAATCCACAAATGCGGTTGTACAGCTGGATAACACACAATTTCACGCTGATCTTGATGAACTGTTTCTGCTCCTGAAGCGTGGAAGTTCAGAAGACTTTATAAAGGCCAAGAACCTTTGGCGCGGACAATTTCTGGCAGGGTACGAAGATCTCGATCAGGAATTTTCGGAATGGCTGCTTGTTGAACGCGAGAGAGTTCAATCGGAAATAGTCTCCGAGACGGTCAAACATCTGGATGCATCTGCTGTCGAGGGAGGGAAAGATCACATTGAAAATGCTGCGCGTTTTCTACTTCATCTGGATCCGGCACTCGAAGTCGCTCACCAGGTCTTGATTCGTTACTATCTGGCACAGGATCAGGAAGAACGCGCCGAAGAGCAATTCAAGGCCTGCAAGCGGGAACTGAAACTCCATTTTGACGAAAGCCCGAGTGACGAAACAATCGCCTTGCTGGCTAAAAGGAGCAGTATTGGCAGACGCCAGTTAGCTGTTCCCGGACAATCAGTAGAAGTTGTTTCGACACATGCGGGCCGCGCGGATATCAGTGACGAGATTGTCTTACCGAGTATTTCGATTGTTTCATCACAGCTGGATAACATCGGCTTGTCGGAAGCCCGTCACCTGAAAGAAGAAATCGTCGCTGGCCTCTCTTCGTATAGATCCTTCGACCTGTATCACGCAGACTATTTCGGATCAGATGAGGTTCCAAAACCGACATTGCTGCACGGCGATGAATTCGGCAGTTATCTATTGCGATTTTTGTACAGCGACCTGACAGACAAGGTCACCGTGCAACTAGAAGACCGTGAAGATGGCCGGATAGTCTTCAGTGAAATCGTCGACCTCAAGCAATGGGACAGCATTCAGGCTGCCGCCAGCCAAACGATAAGCCGGGTTCATCTGTATTCCATTGGAAAACTGCGAAACCCGAGCAATAATTCCGCATTTGCCAAATGGTGTCAGGCCGAAGCCTTGATGTGGGAATTTAATCTTCAGTCCGACCAGAAAGCACTGGAGATCCTGAACGAGCTCGAATGGAAACACAGTTCGTTTTCAATGCTGTTCTCCGGGAAAGCATTGATCAACATGAAGCAGTTGATTCATTACCCGGTTGCAGATCGAAAAGACGCTCTTGGACTAGACGATATCTTGTCGTTAACCGAGCACGCTGTCATGCTGGATCCTTGGCAACCGCTCAACCAGAGAGCTCATGGTTGGGCTCTGACACAATCGGGAATGAGAGACCAGGCCCGGCGCGCTTTTGTAAATGCCGGGCGGCTGAATTCTGTCGACCCATCGAACTTGATGTCGGTCGCCGAAGGCTTGGCCTTTGCAGGAGATGTGAAGCTCGCAAAGCAAAAAGCGGATCTTGCTATGGATTTGTTTACATCGGTGCCGCGCGTTTTTTATGAGTATTATTCGAATGTGTTTTTTGCAGCTGAGGACTACGACACGTCTGCACAATTGATGGAGCGTTCTTCCTACAACAGCATTTCAGGATTGGTCACAAGGGTAGCAGCACTAGTGTGTGCAGGACGGGAAGCTGAAGCTGTTGAGGTTCTGAACAGGCACAGCGAAACCTATGCGCAAAAAATAATCAACACAGGTCTTGGCCAAGGGGATCCGAACGAATGGGCGCGCAGGATTAACTTTTTTCAAGAGCCAAGAACGCGTGGAAAATATGAAAAAGGCGTCGACTTGGTGAGACGTTTCTTTTTCGGAGAGCGCGCTTCCGTCAGTTGACGTTGCAAAACTGCTGCGCAATTGACCCTAGATAGTCCGGATCTTTTTCAGTCAATCGTTTTTGATTGAGTTTGTAGGGCAGTGCAACGACGTTATCTTTCGTTGCGTCCACAATTTTGAATGTCATCAGGTGCTGAACCTGTTCCGGCAATCCTATCCGGGTCATTTCCTTGGATGGATTGGCGAGGAGCCTTTCGCGAAATTCGGTGTCGATGCGGGCACGCGCAAGTAATTTTCCCAACTCGACAATATTCTTCTTGTAATGTGGGAAACGCGCCATTGTTTGTTCCAGACAATAGAATTCTATGGGACCACCAAGGCCGAAATGAGCCTTGGTGGTCAAACGAGATAATTAGTCAGGCATGTCTTCGTACATGCAGCTACCAAGTGCCAGACGGCCAAGCTCTTCGAAATAGGACTCGTCGCCCGCTGCTGCTCGTTTTTCATCAATTGATGCAGGGATTACCAGGTGAACCATGTCAGCTGTGTCTGCCAAAACGGTCACATTTGCCTTGACGCCAAGCTCATGGAGTGTCTCATTTGGTGTCTGAGCAAATTTGGACCGGCTTTCGCTGTCTTGAATGATCGCACCAAGTTTTGCGCCTAATTCAAAGTTGCTTTCAGTAGATGTTTTGATTGTCATAGTCATCTCCAGTAGCTCAAGGCGCAATAGTCTGATTGCGACTTAATAAGTATTGGTAATTATTTGCCCCGATAAAAGTCGTGAGTCTGTAATAGATCCTGTCAAAGGAATAATTACGTATCTTTGACTTTATCCATGGGAAAGATATGCTCAATTGGTTCACTAATTCAATAATACAACTGCTATAACTCCCGAGCACAATCACTGGGTGTGTTGATGATTTTAATTGGGTATGGTGGTTTCCGTGAGACGGCTTTATGGCCGCCTCGAAGGGGGCAGGGCATGTTCGAATTGTCGGAGAACTGCATCGGTGAGCTGGTGCGGGCTGGGCTGGGGTATATTTCAAAATCCAAATTTTACCCAACAGACGAACGAGCTGCAGACGGCATCAAACTGTTTTCACCTATGCTGATGCGGTTCGATGTGACGTTAATGCCGGTCTCCAGAACTGGGTGTCCGGTTTATTTTTGTACGGGAATTCTTCGCTCTGTGAACGAGCAAAATGATGAGCGAGAATTCCTGCGGCCGCTTCCTGGGGGAGGTCAAGGTTATGATCCGATCTCTGCGTCTCTGAGTTGTTTAGGCGAACTGGCCGAGCGTCTAAGTCTCTGTTCTTTTGGGACCGATGATCCAAGGGTGTTTAATCGCACTGATGATTTGATTGATCTCGATGTGAGTAAATGTGTCGGATACAGCTTGTTGCAAATCGACGATCTTGGACGTGATTATTCAACTTTCGAAAAATTGATTCCGGGAGAAAATATAGAGTGGAACAGTCTGACAAAACGTCGGATCAGAACTACTAATTCAGAGTTTTCGGTATCGGCACAATTGCCGAGCCTCGTTGCATTGTTCGGTGAGCCCCGGCCTGAAACCGGTGACGTGCCTCGTTTGGCTTCGAGCATTGGATGCGCGGTGTGGACGAATATACCAGGGGCACGACAGCGGGCCTATTTGGAATTAGTAGAGCGGGATGCTATCGCGCAGGCCTGGTACAACCGCTTGGGGATAAGTTTGCTTCCAAAGCCTATTCTGGCTAAATTTCTGCCTAAAAAAATATTCGACTTTTTGACAGAAGGCGTCCGACAATGGGCAGTTTTGACAGTGGCAACCGATTTGGAAGCTCATGTCGTCATGGCGTTCTCCTATCTGGAAGGTGGTCGTTGGGCTGCCTTCGGATCATCGGCAGGTTGGGATCTGTCATCGACCATTGATGGTGCGATCCGAGAGTTGCTGCAGAATGAAAATTCACTTCAGATGGTGAAGTCTGCTTATCCAGAGAACGACAGTTCGGCGGGATGCAGGACAAAGATCCCGTCTGCACTTCGGTATGCACGGTCGAATTCCATCCTTGAAGATCTCCCTTTTGCGGACTTTCAACATGTCGAGGAAGAGGTCTTCAAGCAGGGTTATTCATTTGAAGGCTTGCAGGCAGGTTTGAAGGCCAGTGGCCTGAGCGTTTGGGAATTTGATGCAACACGGCCAGACATCAATGTTCCTTGTATCAAGCTCTTTTCACCCGACCTTTGCACTTGGGAACCGCGGTTTGGAAAAACACGACTGTTTGACGGGGTGGTCAAACGTGGTTTGCGCAAGTCTCCTGCGACTGAAGCGGAATTTGCAGCACGGCCATTTCCATTCTAGCAGGATTTTGGCGTCGATTGAGCTTGCTCGGTACGATCATGCGAAAAGTCTCGTCCGCTCTTGTCAGCGCACCTGATCAGGTCTGCCGTCTCCTATCGGGCGTGAAAGGGTCATGACCCAAAAGCTACGCCACTTTCCAGTGTTGCGATTTGTTCGAGCGATTCCAACGCGCGTCACATAGGGATTGAGCAGGTTCTTGTTATGGCCTTTAGATCCCTGCCAGCCTTGAAATGCAGCGGTCAGATTGGCGTAGCCCGCGCCAAGGTTCTCTGCACCTGCGTAATTCGCATATCCGGCTTTATCCAGTCGTTGTGACAGTCCGAATGCGCTGTGTGCCCAAGTGTCCATGCTGTCGCGTTTGGCAATATGTTGTGCCATGTCCTGAGACACATTGTTGAGCGCAGGGTCCAATTGCAGAGTCGGCAAACTGTTTTGCTGTCGGTAGTTGTTTAGCAAAGTAAGCATCTGATCGAAATTGACCGAAACGTCGGTCAATTTCGTCTGATCTTTCAGATCGTCATTTCCCGGTAATGCTCCGCAAGACGCCAGATATCCGGCCATTAGGATCAAAATGAAAATTCTCGATGCATAGTTTCGCCGCGAGAATAGTTTCATGATTATTTGTCTCCGGATTGTGCCTTGTGGTCAGGTTTAACGACAGAGTTGCAAGCTGACAAACGATACCCGAGACAGTGTTTGGGGCAAGCAGTTGTTTCCCTTTTTGAAAAGCTCATGTAGGAGATGCACACATATCTTTTCGGCGGGTCAAATACCCGATTGAAGTTGAAATATTGGAAACAGGTTTCGATGTCAGAAACGCGGCAAGATGATCCAGTTGGAGTGGAAAGGGAAGCACCAGATTCGGCGCCAGCCGCCAACCAAGGGTACGGGATGAAAAAACCGTTCTGGCTCCGTGTGTTCGGCCATGATTTGTCTGCACCGCTACTGCTTCTGGTTTTATCGTTGATCCTGTTTGTTCCCGGACAATGGACCGTTCCACCGCTGGACCGCGACGAGCCGCGCTTCACACAAGCCACCAAACAGATGCTGGAAACCGGCGATTACATCGATATCCGTTTTCAGGAAACGGCACGACACAAGAAACCGGTCGGGATTTACTGGCTGCAGGCAGCTGCAGTAAAATTGACCGGGCATGATGCAAGTGCCCCACTTTGGGTCTACCGGCTGCCGTCGATCATCGGTGCCACCTTAAGCGTGCTGGCGAGTTTCTGGATGGCGCGTGCCTTCATGGGACCTGCGGGGGCCTTGATTGTCGGGTCTTTTGTTGCCCTCGCGATTATCATAGGTGTTGAGGCACGGCTTGCCAAAACCGACGCGATGCTCTTTGCAACAATTATTATCGCGCAAGGTGCGCTTGCCCGTATTTGGCTGAAAGATGCCGGAAAACGGCTCTGGGGGCTTGGGCTGTTGTTCTGGACGGCACTTGCGGCCAGTGTTCTCCTCAAAGGGCCGGTCGGACCCATGGTCATCGGGTTGACCGTTGTTAGCCTGATGCTCATCAGACGGAAAGCTGCCTGGTTCAAGGCAGCTTCGCCGTTCCTTGGCTTGGCTTGGTTTCTTGTTCTTGTTTGCCCCTGGTTTATTGCTATCTGGATTGCCACAGACGGCACTTTCTTTTCCGAAGCCATCGGGAAGGATCTTTTGGGCAAGGTTGGAAAGGGGCAAGAAGGTCATGGTGCGCCGCCCTTGACGCACCTGGGCGCAATGTTTGGTGTCTTCTGGCCGCTGCCTGCGTTTTTCCTTATCTCTCTACCAGTTATCTGGCGGGAGCGAAAAAGTCCGCTTGTGGTCTTTGCTATCAGCTGGTTTGTACCCAGCTGGATAGTCTATGAGCTCGTTGCGACCAAGTTACCGCATTACACGATGCCACTTCTTCCGGCGTTGGCTTTGGTTGTTGCTGCTGCGCTGATTGAAGGTGCTGGTCAGGACACAAAAAAATGGGTTCGCTGGCTTGCTGCAGTTCTCTTGACAGTGCCTGCCATAGGTCTGGCAGTCGGGGCTTTCGGCGGACCATTCTTTTTCGGATTATGGCCATCCCCCCCAGGTGCGATAGTAACTGCGATCGGGGCTGTTTTTGCTGTTTATGCAGCATCACGCATCCTGCGTGGGCCGGCTTTGCGCGCATTGCCACCAATTGCCGCGACTGCGATTTGTATTTCCATCGGCATTTGGGGCTTTGTTGGTCCTGCACTCACAACGATATGGGTCAGCCCGCGCTTGGTCGAAGCAATGGATCAGATATCAGGGTGCTCTGACAAATCGAGCCGGGAAGTCGTCACCGCAGGGTTTCACGAACCAAGCTTCATTTTCTTGGAAGGCACCAATACACTCATCATTCCTGCGCAAGGAGCCGCCGAGTTTCTCGCGGAATCGAGATCGTATTCGGAACCGGTTTGCCGGATTGCGGCTATAGAAAGCCGGGAAGAAGCGGCGTTTTTGGCCGCTGCTGAAGAAATTGGTCTTGTACCTGAGGTTCGAAAAAGGGTAGAGGGCCTCAATATTAATGGCGGAGACGATGTTGATATCGCTCTCTATCAGGCCGCAACCGGTCAGTCAGATCTAGATAACGGCAATGAGCAGCAGTAGCAGCATCAAACGGATTTTGGAGCGGATGCGGGGCAATGCCCGGCGCGCAAGCATTCTGTTTTCCGGGCGGAAGAGCCGTGGAGTTGGAAATCGTGGTCCGTTGCCTCCCGGGCAACGTCCTCAGGATATCCTGGCTGTGTTGTTATTGACGGTAGGCATTGCCGTGGTGGCGTTTGATGCGCCGACTTATCCCTGGCTGAATTCTCTTCCGAGCGAATACCGACTGGGTTTCCGGGCATTTACAGATCTTGGCAAGGCAGATTGGATCCTGCTGTCCAGTGGATTGATCTGTCTTGCCCTGCTGGCACAGGATGCCAGCCAATACGCATTTCGTATACGAATGGCGATCAGTTCTGTGTTCACCTATACAGCCTTTATTTTCTATGTTGTCGTAGCCTCCGGGGTGATCGTTCTTGCATTGAAATGGACCTTGGGGCGCGCACGACCGAAACTCTATGAGCAGGTGGGACCAGTTCATTTCGATTTTCTGGCGTTTCACGGGACGTACACGAGTTTTCCATCCGGACATTCGACAACAGTCGCTGCTTTGGCAACGTCGCTCTACTTTATCTTTCCATCTTATCGATGGCTTATTGTTGTAACTGCGTTCTGGCTGGCGTTTAGCCGGGTGATGGCTGGTGCCCACTATCCAAGTGATGTGATTGCGGGAACTTTGCTGGGAATCACATTTACTTTTTTCACCGTGCGGGCATTGGCGCGCAGGCGGATTGGGTTCCATTTCACAGAGGCAGGAAAGATCCTGCCGAACATCAATTCTCTTTCGGCAAAAGCATGTCTGAGAGCGTCCTGGCAAGCGTTGCGCGGCCAGCGTGGTACAGACCGTGTGATGCCGGATGCAGCGCCGTTCGATGATACGGAGCGATCAGGTTCATGACACAAAGTTATCTGGAAGGACTTGCTGCGGCGAAGGGGTCTGTAGCAGTAACAGTCGTCGTCCCGGCAAAGGATGAAGCAGAAAACCTGCCAATCCTCCTCGATGAGATCGAAACGGCACTTGCCGGTCGAAAGTTTGAAGTGATCGTTGTCGATGATGGATCATCTGACGGCTCGGACATTGTGCTTCAGGATTTTGCGGCAACGCATGATTGGCTTCGTCCCATTCGCCATGAAAAATCATGCGGTCAAAGCTGTTCGGTTCGCACCGGATTGCAGCATGCGCGCGGTGATGTTGTCACGACAATTGACGGTGATGGTGAAAACAATCCGGCCTATATCCCGGATCTTCTTGATGCGCTTGAACAGGCAGGGCCTTCTGTTGCGCTTGCTGCTGGGCAACGGCTCGGGCGAAAAGCCAGCCTGGCAAAGAGATATGCCTCCAGGTTTGCCAACAAGCTTCGCGGTGCCATCCTCAAGGACAGAACACGCGACAGCGGCTGTGGCCTGAAAGCTTTGAGGCGAGAAGTGTTTTTGCAGCTACCTTACTTTGACAGCTGGCATCGGTTCCTGCCGGCGCTTGTCATTCGTGAGGGGTATGGTGTTGTGCATATTGATGTGCAGGACCGTCAGCGCCGCCACGGGACTTCCAAATATGGCATCTTTGACCGGGCGCTGGTTGGCGTGCTGGATCTGGTTGGCGTCTGGTGGCTGCGCCGCCGCCGGAAGAAAATTCCGATTGTTCGCCCGCTAACCTGATTTGCGACGTGATTGGTTTTTAGATAATTGATTGCTGGCTTATCAACTGACTGGAATTCCCTATGACTGCCCTCTTCGACTGGCTACATGCGGTATTCGTTGCGCAATTTGATTTTTGGTTGCTCTTCGGACTGGCGGCACAGGCCATGTTTATGATGCGTTTCATGGTGCAATGGATGGCATCTGAGCGCGTAGGGCGTTCCATTGTGCCGATCGCATTTTGGTTCTTTTCGATTGCCGGAGGGGTAATGCTCTTTACCTATGGGGTGATCAAGAAAGAGCCCATTATCATTCTCGGTCAGGGCCTGGGACTGGTTATCTATTTCCGTAATCTCTGGCTGATCTACAAGGAAAAGCGGCGCGATCCGACAATTTGATCACGCCTACTTTTGTTCCTGGTTTTGATATTAGTTCGCTTCCATAAGCCGGGCTGAACCAGACACCCGGATTGAGCTGCCTTTTTCGTCCGGAATTTCAGCAAAAATGCGACTTGGTGCGCCCATGTCGACACCCTGAATGATTTCGATCTTTCCCTGATGTGGCCAGGAAATGTCCCGCAAATATCCTGCGTAGGCTGCCGATGCAGCACCTGTTGCCGGGTCTTCATAGACACCGCCGGAAGCAAACGGGTTGCGGGTGTGAAACAGCTGATTGTTTTCACTGACCGCAAGAGTGATGGTGACCCAGCCGTTTTCCTCCATCAGTTTTCGGCCTGTTTCCTGATCGTAGACCATATCTGACAGCGCCTGCCGCGAGTTCAGCGTCAGTGCGAAGTGATTTGCGCCGCCATGCACAACAGCTGGCGGAATTCTTGTGTCGATTTGGTCCCGGTGAAGGCCGAAGAGATCTAGAACCTGATTTGTCAGGTCTTCAGATGCCGGCTGACTATGTGTTTTGGGTGACTGAAGTGCTGCCTGGAACTGGTTGCCAGCAGATTTGCCTTCAACAGTAATGTCCGTTTCGTTCAATTCGAGACTGTAGACATCATCGCCGAATTTTCGCGCAAGGGCGGAGCCGAGCGCAATGGTCGCATGGCCACAGAAAGGCACCTCGGACTGCGGCGAGAAATACCGGACCCGCCAGCTTCCGCTCCCTTGCCGCATGGCAAAGGCGGTTTCAGAAAAACCGACCTCGGCTGCAATTTCCTGCATCTTTTCCGTTGAGGGATGTGCGTCAGAAATGAGAACTCCGGCAGGATTACCTCCGGTATCGCCTTCGGAAAAAGCGGAGATGCGTAGAATTTCCATGATTGAACCCTTCTAGTGACTTCGGTTCTCAACATTTTGCCTCTGGAAACGTTGATCACAAGAGGGTTCAATCATGATATTATTTTATGTCATTGATCACTTATTTGAAGGCTTTGTCCAACGCCTGACTGATGTCCCGAATCAAATCTTCCGGATCTTCCAGCCCGATGTGCAAACGCACCGAGTGCAATTCCGGATCGACTGGATCTACCGTTCGCATGCCTTTGAGACGAACCGGTATGGCAAGACTTTCAAAACCGCCCCAGGAATAACCGAGTCCGAACAGGGTCAAAGAATCGAGGAAGGTATGAGCCTGTTCTTGTGTCGTGCCTGACTTGAAATCAAACCCGCACAGACCGGTGGCCCCGGAAAAATCACGCTTCCAGATCGTATGCCCCGGGTCAGTTTCCAGAGCCGGGTATCTCAATTCGCCGACGTTTGGCTGGTCTTTCAACCAGTTCAAGACCTCTGCTGTATTTCGCTCATGTCGTTCCAGACGCACAGACAAAGTTCGAAGGCCACGCAAACCGAGGTAGACATCGTCCGGGCCAACATGGCTGCCCATTGCGCCAGAAACAGCGTCCAGATTATCCCAGGCTTTTTCGCTGGCAGCTATTGTACCGAGCATGACATCGGAATGGCCAACGATGTATTTCGTGCCTGCCTGTATGGAGAGGTCAACACCCAGAGACAGCGGCTGGCAAAAGAGCGGACTTGCCCAGGTGTTGTCCATTAAAACCGCGGCATCGATCTCGTGCGCCGCAGCTGCAATTGCCGGGACGTCCTGCATTTCAAATGTCAGCGACCCGGGCGCTTCTGTGAAGACAGCCGTGGTTTCCGGGCGGAATAGGGATTTGATATTACTGCCGACTGAGGGGCTATAATACTCAACCAAAATGCCGAGACCCGGAAGGATGGTGTCTGCGAAGTGCCGCGTCGGACCATAGGCCGTGTCGGCAATCAATATATGTTCGCCCGACTTCACACAGGACAATATCGCAAGCGAAATCGCGTTCAGGCCGGAGTTGGCGAGTTTGACGCCCGCAGCACCTTCCAGTTCTTTCAGGCCACCTTCCAGAGAGTCTGTCGTTGGATTGCCACGCCGCGCATATGAATAGGTTTGTTTGCCGGTAATTAGGGTTTTGGTGTCCGGATAAAGGACCGTAGAAGCATGCACAACTGGCGGGTTTACAAACCCGTGAAAGCCCAAAGGATCACGGCCAGCATGAGCAAGGACGGTGTCGGTTTTTTTAGGCGGTGTTTTGTTTGAACTGGTCATCAGCGCTCTTGTTTACTCATCGTGATTTGGTCGTGTCTGGAAAGGACAGATCTGTTGTGTGGCAACTATCAGTCAAAGCGCGCGCCTCTGCAACAAAACATCCCGCGCAAAACCATCAAAAATGGTGCCCTGAAACTATCGTTTTGAAGTATCCATTTTTATCGACCCGGTTAACCTTGTTTATACCGTGTCTAATCGATTGAACCCATTTCAGGCATTGACTGATTTCGATTTAACCATGTTCGCCGTTTGTACATCAAACGATGCGCAAAAAAGTGCATCTACGTAGAAATTTGATGAGATAGACGCAGCAAGTACTTGACCCGAGGGACTAAATACCATCGTATGTGCCTGTTGGGTGGGACGGAAGATGTCTGGAGGAAATCAGCCAATAAGGCTGAGGTTTGTCCGGTAAACGCGACGACGAGGCGTCTTTCAAGTGTCATCCGACTAAAGAAAAGTATGGGTAACAAAAAAGGCTGCATATCCATGTCCAATAAAATCCTTCCGCTCGTACTCGGCGCTGCTATGGGCGTTGCTGCTTCGACAGCTGCCGGCGCGACGACACTGGAAGACGTGAAAGCCAAAGGCTCCATTCAGTGTGGTGTGAGCCAGGGCCTTCCGGGCTTCTCAAATCCGGATTCCCAGGGGAACTGGACCGGTCTCGACGTTGACTTCTGCCGCGCTATGGCCGCTGCAGTGTTTGGCGACGCTTCCGCTGTCAAATTCACTCCGCTGTCTGCTAAAGAGCGTTTTACTGCTCTCCAGTCCGGCGAAATCGATGTTCTGTCCCGTAACACAACCTGGACCATGTCCCGCGATACTCAGCTCGGTCTGAACTTCGCTGGCGTCAACTACTATGACGGACAGGGCTTCATGGTTCGTAAGGACCTTGGTGTCACGTCTGCTCTGGAAATGTCCGGCGCATCTGTTTGCACCAACACTGGTACAACAACAGAACTGAACGTTGCTGATTACTTCCGTGCCAACAACATGCCATACGAAATCGTCGCTTTCGAAAAAGCTGACGAAGTTGTAGCTGCATATGACGCTGGCCGTTGTGACGTTTACACCACAGATGCATCCGGTCTGTATGCACAGCGCCTGAAGCTGACGAACCCGGGCGATCACATGGTTCTGCCGGAAATCATTTCCAAAGAGCCTCTTGGTCCAGTTGTCCGTCAGGGCGACGATGAGTGGTTCAACATTGCAAAATGGACACTCAATGCAATGATCAACGCTGAAGAAATGGGCGTTACATCTGCAAACGTTGATGAAATGAAGAGTTCTGACAACCCGTCCATCAAGCGTCTTCTTGGTGTTGAAGGTGCTTTTGGCGAAGCCATAGGCATCGGCAATGACTGGGCTTACAACGTCATCAAAAACGTTGGTAACTACGAAGAAACCTTCAACGCAAACGTTGGTCCAGACACTCCGCTTGGTATTTCTCGCGGCGTAAACGCTCTGTGGTCCAATGGTGGTTTCCTCTACGCACCGCCGGTACGCTAATCCTCTGAAATTTTGAGGGTTTCGGGGTTCCGACAGGTAACACTGCCGGAACCCTTAATAAATTCCACGCACCAAATATCGGAAAATATCCGGAAACGCGTGGGGGGAACAGAGTCTGCTTATCAGCCGATAGGGGAACGCCAAAACAGGCGTTTGGGTTAAGCAGACCAAGACACGATAGAGGAGAGGCTAATAGCCGGGCTCTTTCGTGATAACTTGGGCGAGGTTCTATGTCAGTAATGGAGCAGGACTCGGCGGGGGCGCCGGCGCGTGCTTCGCTGATGAATGATCCCAAAGTTCGCGGCATCTTTTACCAGGTGGTAACAGTCGCTGCGTTGGTGTTATTTGGGTACTTCATCGTTTCGAACACGATTGCCAACCTTGAACGGCAAAACATTGCGTCGGGTTGGGGTTTTATTGAGAATACAGCCGGATTTGGAACCAATCAGTCATTGGTCGATTATTCGGAATCGTCAAGTTACGGCAGAGCAATATATGTCGGGTTTTTGAATACCCTGCTTGTTGCCATAGTCGGAATTTTCTTTGCAACGGTTATAGGTTTCGTCGTAGGCATCGCACGGTTGTCTGACAACTGGGTCATTTCGCGTATAGCCTATTGTTATGTCGAACTGGTGCGGAACATCCCGCTGCTGCTACAGATTTTCTTCTGGTACTTTGCGGTTTTGCGCGCCATTCCCGGCAAACGCGACAAGTGGTCTTTCTTCTTTGACAGTGTTCATCTGAATATTGGTGGCCTGCGTTTGCCCAAACCCATTTGGGAACCAGGGTCTGCGTGGATTGGTTACGCATTTATCATCGGCATCGTTGCATCCTTTTTCGTCTCCAAATGGGCACGCAAGCGCCAGGATGAGACCGGTCAACAGTTCCCGATGTTCTGGACGGGACTTGGTCTGATTATCGGGTTGCCGATCATCACATACCTTGTCACCGGTATGCCGATGCATCTGGAACATCCAAACTTTGTTGAAACTGGTCCTATCCTGCGTCGTGGCTTTGAATTGAACGTTGGTATTAACGTCATTCCGGAGTTTCTCGCACTGACAGCAGCGCTTTCGATCTACACGGCATCGTTTATTGCCGAAATTGTCCGTGCCGGAATTCAGGCGGTCAATCATGGCCAAACGGAAGCTGCTCATGCATTGGGACTGCGTCAAAGCCCGACGTTGCGTCTAGTGATCATTCCGCAGGCGATGCGTGTGATTATTCCGCCGCTGACCAGTCAGTACTTGAACTTGACAAAGAACTCGTCGCTAGCGGTTGCGATTGCCTATCCTGATCTCGTCTCCATGGGCGGAACAGTGCTCAATCAGACTGGGCAGGCGATTGAAATCATCGGTATCTGGATGGCAGTTTATCTGTCGCTCAGCCTTATCACTTCGGCCTTTATGAACTGGTACAACCAGCGCATGGCGCTCGTGGAAAGATAGGGAGCGGGATCCATGACAAATACTGATGTCTATAAAATCAGAACCGAGGAGGCGCCACTACTTCCGGCGCCTGTCTCGACCACCGGTGTTATCGGCTGGATGCGGCAGAACTTGTTCTCGTCTATCGGCAACACGCTTCTAACACTCGTCGGCATTTACATCGCCTATTCGCTGATTACACCATTCATTCAATTCGCGTTTATTGATGCGGTTTGGTCGGGTGAAAATCGTGAAGCCTGTCTGCCGCAGGACGGTGGCCATAGCGGTGCCTGCTGGGCCTATGTGAAAGCATATTTCCCGCAGTTCATCTACGGCCGGTATCCGGTTGAAGAGCGCTATCGCGTGGACATTGTCTATGCGTTATTTGCGTTGCTTCTGGTGCCGCTGGCAATGCCGAGTGCACCATTCAAGAAGATCAATGCAATCCTGTTTCTGGTTGTATTCCCAATTGTTGGCTATTTCCTTCTGACCGGGTTGGTCATCGGGGATACGGTCATCTGGCCAATCGTTGAAACACCTCAATGGGGTGGGTTGCTTGTTACGCTGGTGATTGCGGTTACCGGGATTGTTGCGTCGCTTCCGCTGGGGGTCGCATTGGCGCTCGGGCGCAGGTCAAAGATGCCGATCATCAAGTTGGCCTCGATTGTCTTTATCGAGTTTTGGCGTGGTGTTCCATTGATCACGGTTCTGTTCATGTCCTCAGTCATGTTGCCGTTATTCCTTCCGGAAGGCGTGACATTCGACAAATTGCTCCGCGTGTTGATCGGTGTGACCCTGTTCTCGGCAGCCTATATGGCCGAGGTGGTTCGTGGTGGTCTTCAGGCCATTCCGAAAGGGCAGTATGAAGGCGCGATGGCTCTCGGACTTCGGTTCTGGCCGATGATGTATCTCATCATCCTGCCGCAGGCATTGAAGCTTGTGATCCCGGGCATCGTGAACACGTTTATCGGTCTCTTCAAAGACACAACCCTCGTTCTGATTGTTGGCATGTTCGACCTGCTTGGACAGATCCAGTCGTCCTTTACAGATCCGACCTGGTCTACGCCAAGTCAGGGGCATACTGGCTATCTCTTTGCGGCGATGGTGTTTTTCGTCTTCTGCTTCGGCATGTCGCGGTACTCCATTTATATGGAGAACAAGCTGCATACCGGGCACAAACGCTAGCGATCTTCGGCGGGGCGCGCGGATGAACGCGGCGCCCCGTACAGACCAATTTCTGGAGTAATACTCATGTCAGAGAATGCAGTAAACGCGGAAGAGCTCGCTGCTGACCGCTCAAAAATGACGATTTCGGATACCGATGTGGCGATCGAAATCAAGGATATGAACAAATGGTACGGCGACTTCCATGTTCTTCGCGACATCAACCTCAAAGTGATGCGCGGCGAACGGATCGTTATCTGTGGTCCGTCCGGTTCCGGCAAGTCCACAATGATACGCTGTATCAACCGTCTGGAAGAACATCAGAAAGGGAACATCCTTGTTGATGGTATTGAGCTGACGGATGACTTGAAAAAGATCGATGAGATCCGCCGTGAAGTCGGCATGTGCTTCCAGCACTTCAACTTGTTCCCGCATCTGACCATCCTTGAAAACTGCACGCTTGCGCCGATCTGGGTTCGCAAGATGCCGAAGAAGGAAGCCGAAGAGATCGCGATGCACTATCTCGAGCGCGTCAAGATCCCTGAACAGGCCCTGAAATACCCGGGGCAACTGTCCGGTGGTCAGCAGCAGCGTGTGGCGATTGCCCGTTCGCTCTGCATGAACCCGAAGATCATGCTGTTTGATGAGCCGACGTCGGCGCTTGACCCGGAGATGATCAAGGAAGTTCTGGACGTGATGGTTGGTCTTGCGGAAGAAGGCATGACCATGCTGTGTGTGACCCACGAAATGGGTTTTGCCCGCAAAGTGGCCAACCGCGTGATCTTCATGGATGCTGGCCAGATTGTCGAAGAGAACGAGCCGGAGCCGTTCTTCACCAATCCGCAGCATGAGCGGACCCAATTGTTCCTCAGCCAGATCCTGCATCATTGATGATGTGAAGCGTCAGTGCGAGACTGACACTTTGCCGACAAGAAACCCCGGGCATTGCTCGGGGTTTTTCATTTCATGATCTTGTCGACTGCGCTGTTGGCAAGTTGCTTCAGCTTTTTTGAAGGTTCTCCAGCTCGCGCGCGGATGGAAAGTCCGTGAAGCAACAAGGCTAGGTGCTGTGCTGTCTCCATCGCCTCGATTTCCGTGATGCGGTTTTCATTCTCTGTCAGAATGAGGCGGCAAAAACCTTTGTCCATGCGGGCTACAACAGCCTCAAGGGCTGCGCGGAATTCACTATCCTGTGCTGCTTCTGCAGGAAGAGTGGAAATTGCCAGGCAGCCGAAGGGCGCGCCAACCATTTCGGTTTTGCCCGTATAAAGATCGATTGCAGCATTCATAATGGCTTTAAGCTTGGGTTTGGCACCTATTACCGTTGACCCTGCATTGCGTAAATGCGTTTGCATCAGATCCGCAAACCGGCCAACGATTTTCAGATACATGTCTTTTTTGCTGCCGAACGCAGCATAGAGGCTTGGGCGATTGAGACCGGTTCCTGCCGAAATCTGATCCAGACTGGTCGCGGAATATCCATGTTGCCAGAAGATCTGCATGATCTTGTCCAGCGTTTGATCTTCATCGAATTTGCGCGGTCGTCCACGTTTTGTCTCTGTCATCATTTTATACCAACTTGCATAAAAAAGGCCTGATGTCTATAAATGTGCGAGCCAGTACAAAAAGAAAATGGATAGAAAATGGACTATTGCGTCACAAAGAAAGTGAAACCGTTTATGGGCACCATCGCATGGGGCAAACGCAGAGGCGCCTTTTCCAAAGGACGACTGACCCGGATTGAGAAGGGTCAAGTATTGATGAACCTCGGACGTATGAGCGCTCTGCAGGCACTTGATGTCGTTTTGGATAAGGCCGGTTTGATAAACGCCTATGGTGCTGATCTCGACGGCCTTCTGCCGCCAGAAACGGCTTTGGTTCGTGACAGTCTGGACTTTGCCGAGGAAACACAAGGACTGGACCTGATGCGCCACAGTTGGCGAACCTATTATTGGGCGATGCTACTGGGTGGATACCGGCACTTGGTTATTGATCGCGAAATCCTGTTTTCCGCTGCCATCCTCCATGATCTTGGCCTGGCAAAAGACCGTCCTGTCCACCCAGGTACGTGTTGTTTTGTGGTTCATGGTGCCGAACGATGTAAAAACCACTTGGTGTCCAAAGGTCATGACCGAGCCAGGGTTCGGCAGATAGCGGATGCCATCGGACTGCATTTGAATGGATATGTCTCAAAACGCATTCACGGAGCCGAAGCACACCTGTTATCGCGCGGTGCCATGTGCGATGTCTTTGGTTTGGGAAAACTCCGGGTTGAAAAATACAATCGTGATGAAGTGTATGCATTGCAGCCAGTTGGTGACTTGAAATCTGCTCTTGAAATCAAGACAAACCATCATTTGGCCGGAACACGAGCTGATTTTTTGATTAATTTGAGCGGCAAGCGAAAAACAACGCAAGATGGTGCGCGTCTAACAGCGGCAGGTGGGCAGTCTTGATGCAGGTATCCTGTAGGCTCGCTTCGACCCTTTCGGGTCACAAACTCGTCTTCAGTCAGATTTTCTGCCAACAGGTGATAGAGAAAACTGAGGGTAAGCCTATTTGCCGGTGACGACCTCTGTGTCGTCCCGGCCACCCCATTCGCTCCACGAGCCGTCATAAAGCGACAAGTCGCGAGCACCGAGGATGGTCAATCCAAGAGTCAGAATTGACGCAGTGACTCCAGAGCCACAGGTGGTTGTTATCTTGCTATTGAGATCAATACCTGCGTCCGCATAGGCCTTGGCAAGCCCGTCCTTACCTTTGAATGTCCCGTCTTCTGCAATGAGATTGACGAATGGCAGGTTCAGGGCGCCTGGCATGTGGCCAGATTTGAGGCCGGCACGCGGTTCGGGAGCCGATCCGGCAAACCGTGCTGCAGAGCGAGCGTCCAGAACTTGACTTGTGCCAAGAGACTTCTTGACGTCTGCTACATCTGAAACAGCGCCATGATTGAGTCGAGCGGTGAAATGCCGTTCCGGACGGCGCACTGGCATATCGTCGAGCGGGCGGTTTTCAGATTGCCACTTGGGCATTCCACCATCCAGAACGAAGACCTGTTCGACACCGAATGTGCGAAAGGTCCACCAGACCCGTGGTGCTGAATAAAAGCCGAAATCGTCGTAAACAACAATTGTCTGGCCATCGCCGATGCCGAGTTTGCGCATGGCGGATGAAAAAATGTGCGGGGCAGGCAGCATGTGCGGCAGGTCAGAGTTCTTGTCGCAGATTTCATTGATGTCGAAGAAGACCGAGCCTGGAATGTGGCTCTCAGGATAGATAGGATCTGCATCTGGTGTTGTGACCGGCGGCATCCAGGCGTTGACGACGACCACATCGGGCGCATCCAGGTGATCTGCGAGCCAGTCAGTGCTGACGAGTGGATGATAGGTCATGGATCAGTCCTTGTTCTCATTCAATCCGTGGGACTTGTGCCAGTCCTCAATCGATAGATCCGGGTATTCGTCAAATTGCAGGTGGCTGGCACCCGTCGGAACGTCAATCCATTCCGGCTTGTATTTCAACATGATATGGACGGTTTCAGGCGGGCTTGGCAAGGGCGTATCCACGGCTCCTGCATGTGGATGCAAGAGTTCAGGCCATCGTGGATCCCAAACCCACAAATGTGACCCGCAAGATTTGCAAAAATGCCGTTCCGCCGGGCTCTGTTTGCCGTCGATGGTGGCATGATAAACGTCCTTGGCTTTAGCTCCTTGAACCTTCAGTGTTCCGGCATCAGCACCCAAATTTACGGCATAACCGCCGCTGCCCCCGATTTTCCGGCAAATCGAGCAATAGCAGCGCATGTAAGGGTAGGGGGTCTTGCTCTCCACCTCGAACGAGACCGCGCCGCATTGGCATCCTCCGGACAGTTTCATCTCAAAACTCCAGGTGTTCTTGTCACTCGACCAGGCGAATCCGGACACGTCGGTTTTGTTTGCCCTTCTTTTCGCTCTTGCCGAGTTCCAGAACGCCGATTTCTGATGTCCGGGTGACATGTGTACCGCCGCATGGCTGAAGATCAACATCCCCGCTTATGCGCACAAGGCGCACTCTGCCTGATCCACGAGGCGGTTTGACCTTCATGGTTTTGACCAATCCCGGATTGGCATCGAGTTCCTCGTCGGTGATCCACTCAGTTGTGACTTCATGATCGCCGCCTGCAAGATCATTCAAGGTGACCAACAGGGTCTCTTTATCGAGCGTAGCATCGCCCATATCAAAATCTAGTCGACCTTCGCCATCGCCGATTTGCCCACCGGTCACCGGGAAGGGAAGTGCGACGGATAGCAGATGCAGGGCTGTATGCATGCGCATCAAGCGGTACCGGCGCACCCAGTCCAGATGAGCGACCACCTTGGTTCCGGATGCCGGGAGGGCCTGGCCTTCAGCGGGCACATGGACGATTGTCGTCTTGTCTTCATCGTAGACCGTCGTTGCAATTTCGATCCGGCTGCCATCTTCCAGTTCCAGATAGCCATTGTCACCCGGTTGTCCACCGCCCATGGCATAGAACACTGTTCTGTCCAGCATGATACCGCCACGGTCGTTTACGGACACGACTTCCGCTTCGCAGCTGCGCAGATAGGCATCGTCACGAAACAATGGCGTCGTCATTTAGGAATTCCTTTTCCTTCAAATCGAATAGTTCAAAAGCGTACATACCAATAGCGCGGGGTCAATCTGTATTCGCCACGTAAATTTTGCTCAGTTGACTATAGTGGATCTGCTGTTTCGGGTGTGTCGTTCAGGAGTTGGACTTGGCGACCAGAAGCTTGAGGGCGAAACTTCCCATGATACCTGCAAACATCCAGTCGAACGCACGCATTGCCTTCGGCGACGATTTGATGAACTTGGCAAACGTATTGGCACCAAGCACCATCAGTCCGCACATGGGCATGCCCAGGAAAACAAAATAGCTTCCGAGAAACAGGAGTTTACCGACGGCGTTCGGATCACCTGCGCTGATGAACTGCGGCAGAAACGTCACGAAGAACAGGACGATTTTCGGATTGAGTATGTTGATCCCGAGACCTTTTAGCCAAACCTGATGAAATGGTTGCCGTGGTTTGCTTGCAGCTTCAAGCGATATGGACGTGCCGTTGCGGATCGCCTGATAGGCCAACCAGATCAGATAACCGGCGCCAACGATTTTCAACACCGTAAATGCTGTTTCTGAAGCTGCCAGCAAGGCGGAGATACCGACAGCTGCCAGAATCGTATGGATGATCAGGCCAGTTGTTGCACCAAGAACCGCAGCAAACCCTGCCTTCCGGCCTTGAGTCAGCGTCTTGCTCATGAACAGTGTCATGTCCGGACCAGGAGTTGCTATGAGTATCAGGGAAGCGGCAGTGAATGTTGACAGAACCGCAAAAGAGGGCAGGAAATCGGGCATCAGTGTTCACGACGGGTGTGTTGAAGACTTGGAGCAACAACACCGCAAACAGCGCGGACTGTCAAAGGAAAAGAACGGCTTCACAGTACGCATGAAACACATAATCGGCGATTGCTTTTATAGGTTCTTCATTCCTCGCCGCCATAAAGTCATCGGGGAATTTACAAGGGGAACCTCGTGCCGCATTTCAAACTGTTTTTGTACCTGGTTTGTATAGGGCCTTTGTCCGGATGCGCGGCTGTTGCTGTTGGTGGCGCGGTCGTTGGAACAGCCGGAACAGTTGTTGGCACAACCGTCAAAACCGCCACGACTGTTGCAGGTGGTGCCGTCAAACTGGCCGTACCAAGTGGGGATGACTAAGAAGGGGATTGAAGCTTCAGTTGGCCGCTTGTTCGACCAAGCTGATGGCTGATTACTTGCATATATGTTGCTAAGCTCAGCCTTCTGGCTTCCAGTCCGGCTGTGTTTGGAACGATATGACGTCTTCTCCAAGTTGGTCCCACAATTGTTTTTGACGTTCAAAGATGACGACTTCGACGCTTAATTCATTCGCGTCGTCCATGGTTCCTAGTGTGAGCGTTATATGGTCAGGTAATCTGGTATTCTTGCCATAAATAGGGCTGCCGCAGGTCGCACAAAATGCCTTTGTTACCTTGGACCTGTTCTCGGATTTGTATTCAAACTCAGTCAAAGCTCCGTCCAGAGTAACCGCCTCTGAACTGAACATTGCGCCCACAGTGTGACCGGTTCCACTCAGCCGTCGGCATTCTTCGCAATGGCATTGCGCAACAATGATCGGTTTCCCGTCTGCCACATAGGAAACAGCGCCGCAGAGGCACTTTCCGCTGTATTTCTTGGTCATTTGTCAGATCCCAAAGATTAGAGAAAAATTTCAATTTCAGGGCAATGGGTTCGGTTGTATCGCAATTAAAACGTTTAGTTGAAATGGGTTATTGAATAAATGGTGTCCTATTCTGGGAGCCGCAGCGAATCGTCTTCATAAAATCGGTGATAACAATCGGGCGCCCTGAGCCAGAACCTGAAACACATAGCTGCGGGACTGGAACGCATCTGGCCAGGTCAATTTGGCATTCTTGAAATCATCTTCCAGCATCCTGGTAACATTCGAAATCATACGCTCGTGGGTAAACCAGAGGGTCATCTCGAAGTTGATCTGGAAGGACCGGTTGTCGAAATTGACGGTTCCGATTGAAACCAGTTCATCGTCCATCAGAGTGACTTTCTGATGCAGGAAACCGTTTGTGTAACGATAGACTTTAACGCCGCGTTGAACCAGCGTGTCCTCATAGGCATGACTGGCGAGCCAGACGGTCCAGTGATCGCGTTTTTCCGGCAGCAGAATCCGGACGTCAACACCGCGCATGGCAGCTGCACAAAGTGCCGTTTGCACATCGAGTGACGGCACCAGATATGGCGTTGTAATCCAGAACCGTTCTTTTGCTTGCGCTGCAGTTTCAACGAACGCTATCGCGCATTCTTCCAATCGGTCGGCGGGCCCGGTCGGCATCACCAGGACCGGTTCGTCGCCAGGCATCGGAATTTCGGTCAACGGCGGCAGGGTGATGAGTTCTCCGCTCGCCCATAACCAGTCCTCAACAAAGGACAGCGAGCATGCGATCGCAGCTGGTCCTGCTATTTTGACATGGGTATCACGCCAATGGCCGAATTTCGGATCCCGACCAACATATTGATCAGCGACATTGTGGCCGCCGACAAACGCTTCGCTGAAATCAATGACAACCAGTTTCCGGTGATTGCGATAATTCAGCCGCATTGGCCCCATGATTTTCAGGAACCTGTGGTTTTCATTAAATCCGCAAACTTTTACACCGGCATCAGAAAGCTTTGCGAGAAAGCTGTTGGGCAGGGAATGGCTGCCGACATCGTCATAAAGGAAATAGACTTCGATGCCTTCTCTGGCCCTCTTGATCAGGGCGCCTGCCATCTCCTGTCCGAGTTCATCGTCATGAATGGCGAAGAACTGGAACAGGATAGCCGTTTCAGCTCGCGCAATGCCGTCCTTGATTGCAGAAAACGTGGCATCACCATCAATCAGAAGATCTGAAGTGTTCCCGGCTAGAAAGGGCACACCGGCAACCCGCGACAGCACAGGCCAGTCGCGGGTTTCCTCAAAATCTGTCAGTCCGAGTTCATCAGCTCGGCGCGCACGTTCAGCACGGCCGAGTGTTGTCTGGATTTTGGCGTAGTCGGAAAAGGACCGCCATCCGAAAACGAAATAAAGCGGGACTGTGATGTAGGGCAGAAAAAACAGAGACAATAACCAGGCCACCGACCCCTGTGAGGTTCGGGAATTCATGATTTCCCGAACGGCGCACAAGGCAGCAGTCAGATAAACAACAAACAGAAATGCTGCGACGAGGCCAAGGTTATTGGCCAGAACATCCAGAAAAGTCGCTTCCGCGACCGCATCCTGAATCACCTTGTGGGCAACTGATCCGTCGCTAGTGATTGCGGGATTATCCGGCTCCATGAACCCTCAATTGGTTGAAGCGTTTAGGCAAAAGGCGGCTGAAGCATCACCTTCCGCTCGATCCAACCCGGGACTGGCAGGTTTTTGGACCGCAGAAAGTCTGGATTGTAGAGCTTCGACTGGCTGCGTGTGCCGTGGTCACAAAGGATGGTCACGATGGTGTGTCCAGGCCCCATATCTATGGCGAGGCGACGAGCGCCTGCAAGATTGATCGCAGAGGAGCCACCCAGCAGCAGACCTTCATGTTCTGCCAAATCAAACACCAGTGGGAGCGCTTCGGTATCCGGAATGGAGTACGGGTACTCCACCCTGATGTCTTCGACAATTGCAGTTGAGCGCCCAAGACCGATGCCTTCGGCAATTGATCCGCCATCCGTTGCTTTTGCCTGACCATCCTTGAACAGATGATACATGCCAGCGCCCAGTGGATCGGCACAGCCGATGACAATGCCCGGTTTTTGTTCCCTCAGATATGTCGAGACACCTGCAATCGTTCCGCCGGAACCGACCGCACAAATGAAGCCGTCTATTTTGCCACCAGTTTGCTCGAAGATTTCAGGACCGGTCGTCAGATAATGGGCCTTGCGGTTGTCCATGTTGTTCCACTGGTCGGCAAAGATCGCGCCGTTGGGTTCAGTTTTTGCGAGATCCTCGGCGAGACGCCGGGCGACGTGCTGATAATTGTTAGGATCCTTGAACGGCTTTGCAGGAACTTCAATAAGTTCTGCACCGCACATGCGCAGCATGTCTTTCTTTTCCTGTGTCTGCGTTTCAGGAATAACAATGACGGTCCGATATCCGCGTGCGCTTGCTACCAGCGCAAGGCCAATGCCTGTATTTCCAGCGGTGCCTTCAACAATGACGCCACCTGGTTTGAGATCACCGCGCGCTTCCGCTTCCAGGATCATTTGCCGGGCAGGGCGGTCTTTGACCGACTGGCCAGGGTTCATGAATTCCGCTTTGCCGAGAATTTCGCAACCGGTTTCTTCAGACAGTGCGTTGAGACGGATCAGAGGCGTGTTGCCGATGGCATCGACAACAGAAGCGGACACAGACATGCATTCAATCCTGACGGTTCGGGCCTGACCAAAATTTGGGGCAGGCGAAAGGCTCGTTGTCTGGACGCTAAAGGTCCTTGCCAACTCGATCAAGATTGCAATGTAAGACTTCATGGGACGATTGCCAGCTATTGAAGTGCGACGGTCATCAGAATCCCGAGGTTACATTGAAAATCACTTCTGAATTTTTCTGTCGCAGGGCTGGAAAAACATCACATATCGGATAATTAGGTCAATGTGATGATCCAGTTTGGTGTTGTTTACGTATCTGCGTAAAACAACAGCGAGCTTTAAGGTTTGAATGAGAATTGAAATGGAAAAGAACGTGACTGGAATGGATGAGTTGCTGGCCGGATATGCGGCCGGAACATTGTCCTACCCGGCGCAGGCCCTGATGGGAGCTCATCTTGAGTTGAGCGATCTGAACCGAGGCTATGTGAATTCTCTGGAAACGCTTGCCGGGACCAGCCTAGCTGATACCGATCCGGTTGATCTGTCCGATCGCGATACCGCTCTGTCTTCAATATTCGACGAAGAAATTTCGACCGAAATTGTTAGTTCTACTGACGAAACAGTATCGTCGGTCCCAGCATCCTTGCGGACGATCATTGGGTCGTCCATGGACGACCTGCCCTGGAAAACCCTTCTTCCTGGCGTCAAGGAATGCAAACTGGGAGAAATAGACGGCTGCAATAGCAGTCTTTTATGGATCCGGGCTGGTCGAAAAATGCCGGCACATACACACCATGGCACTGAATTGACGCTTGTGCTTGAAGGTGGCTTCAAGGACGAAGGCGGCCATTACGTCGCCGGAGATGTTGCCTTTGCAGACGATGTTGTCGATCATGTACCTGTTGCCGATGAAGGTGAAGACTGCATTTGTTTTGCCGTTACGGCCGGAAAGCTTGAATTGACCGGGCCTGTCGGTCGCTGGTTCGCACCTTTTATGCGCGGCTGATCAATCCAGTCTCCTGGGGTTCTGCGTAGACGTACAGAACCCACGCAGGAGTGAACCTTGTCCAAGAAACAATATGTTGCAACATCAGCAGACGGGTGTGCCTGGATTACAGGTGCCAGCTCGGGCATTGGCCGGGCTCTTGCGCTGGAATTGGTGCGTGGTGGTTGGCAAGTCGCGGTAACTGCGCGATCTGAAGACGCACTGAAGTCCTTACGCTCAGAAGCTATGGATCTGCCTGGTAACATTCATATCTATGTGGGAGACGTATCTGATACAGCGTTGATGGCCAAGCACTGCCAGTCCATTCATGACGAGCTTGGTAATATTGCGCTGATGATTGCGAATGCTGGAGTTTATCTGCCGCAGGATGGCCTCTCAGGTGATATATCGGCATACCGGAGCAGCCTTGATGTCAATCTGATGGGAACCTTCAATGTCGTATTGCCAGTTATCTCTGCCATGCAGCAAAGTGGCAAAGGTCAGATTGCTGTTGTCTCCTCAGTTGCCGGCTATAGAGGATTGCCGACATCGGCAGCGTATGGAGCAACCAAAGCCGCGCTGATCAATTTCGCAGAATCCCTGAAATTCGATCTGGATAGGACCGGAATCCGAATCCAGCTGATCAATCCCGGGTTTGTCGATACACCTGCGACCAAGTCCAATCCCTTTCCGATGCCACACTTGATTTCGCCCGAGGAAGCTGTCCAGGAAATTGTTCACGGATTGCGACATCCGTCCCAATTCGAAATTGCCTTCCCGCGATCCTTTGTTCGTCAGCTAAAGATACTGCAGATTCTGCCTTCCTGGCTCTATTTCAAGCTGATTGCCAGATCGACCGGATGGGACAAGAAAAAGGCCGGATAATCCGGCCTTCATCTTTCTCCGGTTTATTGTCCGTCAGGATTCTTTCACATAGATCATTTGCCGGACATCGATGTTGCCGGACCGGAACCCGGCTTCACAATAGTGCAGATAGAATTCCCATAGACGTTTGAAGCGTTCATCAAAACCTAGCGGTCGGATTTGTGGCCAAGCGGTGCGGAAACTCCGGCGCCATTCTGACAGGGTGCGGGCATAGTCCTGACCGAAGATGGTCTGTTCAGCGAGATCCAGGCCTAAAGATTTGCTGATCTCTGACAACTTTCCCGGTGGCGGCAACATCCCGCCCGGAAATATGTGGCGCTGAATGAAATCCGTACCGCTTCGATAATCCTCGAACATCTTGTCCTGAATAGTGATGATCTGAAGACCAGCTTTCCCACCAGGTTTCAGGCAGTTGGAGATTTTTTCGAAATAAGTCGACCAGTATTTTTCGCCAACGGCCTCGAACATCTCGATGGATGCAATGCGGTCGTATACACCTTGTTCATCGCGGTAGTCCTGGAAAACGACGTCAACTTTCTCATTAAGACCGGCTTTGAAAATTCGTTCTTTGGCGTAGTCGTATTGTTCCTGGGAGATTGTCAACGCGCGGACATTGGCTCCAACTGTCTTGGCGACATGCTCGGCAAATCCACCCCAGCCGCACCCGATTTCAAGGACGTTGTGGCTTGGCTCTATGCCGGTTTGTCGGACCAGCGAAGCGTATTTCTCAGCCTGCGCCTGCTCGAGATTACTGGTCTCATTGCTGTAGATCGCTGCGGAATAGGTCATCGATGGATCGAGCCATTTCTTGTAGAAGGCATTTCCAAGATCGTAGTGCGCTGAAATATTACGTTTCGAACCGCGTTTTGTATTGGCGTTCAGCCAATGACGGAATGACAACAGGAACCGGGTGAACGGGCGACCTTGCAGGGCCTCCATCATGGTTTCCTGATTAATGCAGAACACTTCCAGAAATGTTGTCACATCAGGAGAGGACCAGTATCCCGCCATAAAGGCTTCGCCGATGCCGACATCCCCGCCTTGAACGACCATTTTGAAGAAGCGCCAATTGTGGATCTTGATCTCGCCTCTTGGACCGTTTTCCAAACCGTGAATGACATAACAGCCACCATCGGGAAAAGTGATATTCAGCGACCCAAAGCGAATTTTCAAAGCCAGATTTGCAGCCAAACGGGCCAATCGAGGACTGCCCTTCAATTCGTTGCGGATATTGGCTTGTGTCAGAACAATTGGCTCACTCATGGCCGAACCTCCTGAATTGTAAGTCATGTGATTTCCGGGCAGTGAGAATGGCCGGTTGTGTCGCCCGTGCGCCTACGGAATCTTCAGTGGGACGGGATTGAATTGGAATGCGTTTGCGCCAAATCTTGAAGGCTTCCCAATGGATAGCCGCCATGATCTTGAAGCTCAGGAACGGGACCCGGACACATTCGCGCAAGATGTTCCATGTGTTTGCGGGACGATGGTCTCCGGCGAAGGTTGCCGAGAGAATTGGACCTTCAGGATCTTTTTCAAGAATACGGACACGCACTGACTTGCCGGGTGGCAGCATGCGAAAATGATAATGCTGCTCCATATCCAGAAAGGGCGACACATAGAATTCTTTTGGCTGGTCTTGCCGCACGCCTGCATCGCTGACCTGTCCGGCTCTAACCGGTGCAACATATGTGTGCAATCCGCCAAACGTGTTCCTGACCTCGTAGACAAGAGCCGTCAGCCGGTCAGTGTCATCATAGGCGTAAAACACACTGAGCGGATTGAAGCCAAACCCAAGCAGTCGTGGATAGGCCAGTAGAAGAATGCGCGCAGGAGGGGCGATGCTTTCGCGCCTCAACAGCTGATCAATATGGGTCCTGAGGCTCGATCCGTCGCGCTTACCATGATCCTTCTGGTGGAATGACAAGAGATTGAATCGACCAATGGAAAACAGCCAACTCGTTTTGGCTGCATCCTCAAGTCGGTCGATATCCATCAGCATGGAAAACACCGAATATGTGAAACGGTGTTCCTTTGGTTTCATCCGGGTATGCATGACAGACCCCGAATAGAGGCCGACCGCGCCTTCCGGCTGTGGACCGTTATCTTGCATCCGGTTGCTGTTCGTTTTTGCCATTATTCGGCTGCCTGAAGAACCATTTCAGAGGTATCCGAGCTCTCCCATGGTAAAACAGCGCCAAGGGCTTTGGCAACGTTCAAGCCAGAAACCAGTCCATCTTCATGGAAACCATGACCGCCCCAGGCACCGCAGTACCAGGTGTTATTGACGCCCTGGATGTCAGACAGGCGTTTCTTGGCGGCGAGTGCGTCCACATCAAACTGCGGATGATCGTAAACGTATTTGGCGAACGTCTTGTCTTCATCAGGAGCTTCGAACGGGTTCAGCGTGACAAAGACCGGTTTGCTATGATCGAGTGTCTGAAGCCGGTTCATCCAATAACTGACTGTTACGTCGCGGGTTTCACCTGCTTCGCGATCAGACATGTAGTTCCACGACGCCCAAACACTTTTGCGCCTTGGCATCAGTTTCTCGTCGCGGTGTAGATAGACTTCATTGGGCCGGTAGTGAATGGACCCGAGAATATCCTGTTCTTGTTCACTTGGGTCGCCAAGCATCGCGAGGCTCTGGTCCGTGTGACTGGCCAGGATCACATGATCGAACGTATCGGTGTTTCCAGTTGCATCCGTGACGATGATTTCACCGTTCTGACGCAGAATTTGTGTCACCGGGCAGCCAAGACGGATGTTGGATCCCAGCGAAGATATCAACCGGTTGACGTAATTTCTGCTACCACCGGACACCGTCCGCCATAAAGGGCGATCAAACGACAACAGTCGGTGATTGTCGAAGAAGGCGACGAAACTTTCGGCTGGATAAGCGCGCATTTCGTTGATCGGTGTTGACCAGATTGCCGCGCCCATTGCCAGAAGGTAGTCATTCGTGAAGCTGGCGGAGTATCGCTCTCGGTCAAGATAGCCACCAAGTGTGTCACCAGACAACTTGCCGGCTTTCAAATCAGCCACGGCCTGTTTGTTGAAGCGGAAAATGTCCCGCAGCATTTTCAGAAAACGCGGTGACACGATGTTCTTGCGCTGTGCAAAAACCGCATTGAGAGACGTACCCGACCACTCAAGTGCACCATTGTCTGCAGACAAGGCAAAACTCATGTCGCTGATTTCGGTTGCGATTCCCAGATGATCGAGCAGTGCGGTGAAATTCGGGTAATTCAACTCGTTATAGACAATGAAACCGGTGTCGACGGACATCTTGGTGCCGTCATAATCGATGTCTGCCGTCGCGCTATGGCCTCCCGGGCGCAAACGTTTTTCATATAGCACCACGTCGTGGCGGTCGCTCAGCGCCCAGGCCGCGCTATTGCCGGAGATACCCGAGCCGATAACGGCAATCCGCATGTCTTTTTCCTTAATTGGTGAGGCGAATTCAAATGACCCGAGTGTGGGCTGCCTCGAATAGAAACGTAGAAGCGTTGTTCAAAAACATCTACGCACCGCGAAATGTGGCGGATCATGCAGGATCATGAATTTTATGAGAATTTTTGGATAGGCAAGCTCAAGGCGATAAAATGGCTAAGGATTTTAGCCAGTCTGTCGCAGTTCTCCGGACATTGTCCGAAAAATGTATCCAGCAGCGTCGTTCACAATCCACGCGGGGAGAGTGGATTGTGAACGACGATTTGGCTCTGGTTAAGCCTGCAGTGTATCAACGATCCAGGTCCAAGCGACTTGCACACGCATCTTCGCGGCATCAAAGAAAGCAACTATCCTGTTCCAGACTGTATCGCCAAAATCAGCAATTTCCAGCATGGTGCCTTTTTTGACTGGCTCGTTTCCGGTTTCAATCAATTCCACAGCTGTCGCACCCGCTCCCTCATTGATAACGCGGCGAGTGACCATTAGGGCACCATCGGTATCAAGGCGCGACTCATCTTTGCTTGCTAAGGCAATTTCCGGTGCCAGGGCACTGACAACAACTGCCCGGCCATCTGGCAACAGGTGGGTTTCGTTGGTCGCAACTTCCGAATCGTAGATGACTTCGCCGTAGGAATCGATCAGTTCGACCCAGACGGTCTTTCGACCCTCAAGCTCAATTTCACCGACCCAGATGGTCAGTTCGCTTTCCAACGGATCCTTTTGATCCAGTGATGCTGAAGCGACCGTTACTGCAAGGCGGTCCTCAGGAAGATTTATGGTTTCCTGCGGCAATGGATCTGCATACGCGCTTCCGGCAAGTGCTAAGATCAGGCCAAGCGCAAAAGTTCCGGCTTTGGTATTCCGTTGCATATTCGCCTCCCAAGGCTCATACAACCACTACAACACGCTCGGGGCACTTTTGATCTGGTCCTTTTGGACTCTGAATGACCTGTTTTTCCAACTGTTTTTAAATGCACCCCTGCAGCGCAATCACGATTTAACCATTATCGCACCACAATCTGCCGAATAAATGTAATAAACATCACAAATTGGCGCGATGACGGTTACTTTCCGTTAATAAATGTGGTTTCAAAGCTTGAATGCAAGCAATTTCACTTACTGTTGATCTGAATTACCTTGTAATAAATCAGGAGAATACACGACCTGCGGTGGCGACCTGATGAGTGTCAATCGATTTACTGTTGTTTTTGGTCAGACTCTATAAGAGGATTTTAGATTAACAGCATCTTTGTTTGATCAACGAATTATGACGCTACGTATATTCAGGTGTGATCTATGTTAGACGTACGTGCGTTTCCCTGATCGTGTCTTAACGATAAGGCAGTAGAGCCTTGTTGGCGCAAACACAGTTTCGGATTTTTTGAAGAACACCTGAAGGTGGTGATGGCTCCCCGAGCAGGGCTCGAACCTGCGACAATTCGATTAACAGTCGAATGCTCTACCAACTGAGCTATCGGGGATCACCACGTGGGGGCAGTTTGTCGCTGCCCCTTCGATGAAGATGCGTATATCAAAGGCGTTATCCATTTGCCAAGCCCCTGAAGGTGTTTTTTTCATCATGCCGTCATTTTTTTGGTTGGTATGTGGAAAACCTCAGTTATTTCAGCAAGATATCGTTCCTTCGATCTGTAGCTCCCGCTGACAGACTACGCAGAGCTGGATTGCGGTGGAAATTGCTTCCTTACGGAAATCATGGGTTTGCAGGGCATATTGACCACAAACAGCTGCAAGCTTGTCTGCCGCGCATAATCCAGCTAGGAAGGTTCATGACGGTTTCGGGCTGTAACTCAGTCCGGATGAAACGGGAATCCGGTAGGCATTATCAGCTGAGCCGGAGCTGCCCCCGCAACTGTGAACGGTGAGCGCCTGCACGTAGCCCACTGGCTGACAATCAGCCGGGAAGGGGTGCCTGGCGCGGCGAGCCGTGAGCCAGGAGACCGGCCGTCATATATGTGCAATCCAGTGCGCTGTCGGGTGGACGGCGGAGGAGAACTTGAGTGACGGACAAGACAGGCAGACGCGCCACATTTGTTTTTGGAGGCGCCCGATCCGGCAAAAGCCGGTTTGCGGAAACTCTTGCCGAAAACTGCGGCCTTCAGAAAATCTATATCGCGACTGGCGCTGCTTTTGATGCCGAAATGGCAGACCGGATAGATAGGCATCAGGTCCAACGTGGTTCATCTTGGACCACTGTTGAAGAGCAAATCGATCTGGTTGGCGTAATTGCACGGGAAGCTTCCGAAACCCGTGTCCTGCTGGTCGATTGCCTGACCCTGTGGCTCTCCAATCTCATGTTTGCCGACAAGGATATCGCTGACGAGACGGCCCGACTGGTTGATGCCTTGTCAGGACTGGCTGGACCTTGCCTGTTTGTCTCCAATGAAGTGGGGATGGGCATCGTGCCGGAGAACCGCTTGTCGAGGTCGTTCCGCGATGCTCAAGGGCGGCTGAACCAGGATATTGCCGAGGCTTGCGATCAGGTCGTTTTCGTGGCTGCTGGCCAACCAATTCTAATGAAACCCAATTCCCAACCGGAAATCACCCTATGACCAAATCTTCCTTGCAGCCGGGTGCCAAAATTCCCGCAACAATCGTGACCGGGTTTCTTGGCGCTGGCAAAACCACGCTGATCCGAAATCTTCTGCAAAACGCAAACGGCAAGCGAATCGCGTTGATTGTCAATGAATTTGGCGACATGGGATTTGACGGTTCCCTGGTGAACGGCTGTGCCGATCCGGAGTGTGCTGCCGAGGAAGTGGTCGAGCTGACCAATGGCTGTATTTGCTGCACGGTCGCCGATGATTTCCTGCCAACAATGGAAATGTTGCTCGCACGGGACAATCCACCAGAGCATATTGTCATCGAGACATCCGGTCTGGCGCTGCCGCAACCTTTGGTGCGCGCCTTTACCTGGCCATCGGTCAAACCGAAGGTAACTGTCGACGGTGTCGTTACGGTTCTGGATGCTGCTGCTCTCGCAGAAGGGCGTATTGCTCTGGACGAAGCCGCACTGGAAGCCCAGCGCGCTGCAGACGATGCACTGGATCATGAAAGCCCGGTGGAAGAACTGTTTCACGATCAGCTTCGTTGCGCTGACCTCGTGGTGCTCAACAAGGCCGATCTGGTCGCGGACGACAAAATGCAGACTGTGCGCGATAGAATTTCTGCCGATGTTCGCCCGACCGTCCACATTGTGGCGTCTGAAAACGGCACGTTGCCGATCGAGGTTCTTCTCGGTCGAGATTCCGCAGCTGAAGACGATATTTCTGCCCGTCACGAACATCACCATCATCATCACGATGATGATCACGATCATGACCATGATGACGACCACGATCACCATAACCACCATCATCATGATGACTTTGAAAGCCACGTGCTGGAAGTATCGCCATTCGCATCGATGAAGGATGTTGAAGCCAAGGTTCTGGAAGCAATGGCGCTGAAGGGGGTCTTGCGGATCAAGGGCGCTGTTCAAATCGACGGCAAGGCCGCTCCCGCGATGGTTCAGGCGGTTGGCCCGCGAGTTGAGACCTGGTTTGCAGCTGGTGCAGACAGCGCTGGAAAGCTGGTTGTCATAGGCCTGAAGGGGCTTGATCTGTCGTCAGCCGCCAAATTGCTTCAATCGGTAAAGGCCGCCGCCTGATCATATGCATATTCTTGCCAGCCAGACACGCCGGATTGATGACGGCGGTGACGCGGTCGACCTCGGTCAGTCACCAGCCGATATTCTGTTTCTGTCAGCAGCGGATACGGAACTGGGCAGTTTTGCTGCCGCGCATGCGGGGCTAGACGAGAACAAAGCCAGCCTTCGCCTCGCCAACTTGATGGCGCTGTCGCATCCCTATTCGGTTGACCTTTATGCCGAACAGACCGTGCGCGGTTCGAAACTGGTCATTTTGCGTATTCTTGGCGGGATAGAGTATTGGCGTTATGGGCTGGAGCGTTTTGAGGAAGAAGCAAGAGCCTCTGGTCTCGATCTGATTGTCATTCCAGGCGACGATAAGTGGGACGAAGCGCTGACGTCGCTGTCAACGCTGCCAGATGAAGATGTTCGCCGGTTCTGGCGCTATTGCGTTGAAGGCGGTTCAGAAAACTATAGCAACGCCTTGCGTTTTGCCGCCCATCTGATTGACGCGGCCGAAAGTCCTGCGCACCCTGTGCCGTTGCCGCGGGCTGGCATCTATCTTACGGGGCACTCTGTTCCGGATATCGAGGCGCTCAAAGCCAGCTGGTCGGAGCCAAACAGACCTGTCGCTGCAATTACATTTTATCGAGCGCTTGTTCAGGGGTCCCAAATGGCTCCCGTTGATGCGCTCGTGCAAGCTTTGGACAAGGCTGGCGTCAACGCACTGCCAATTTATGTTTCCAGCTTGAAAGAAGCCGAATCCATTGCTGTTCTGGATGCGCTCTTTCAGCAGGCCAAACCGGATGTTGTCTTGAACGGGACGGCTTTCGCCGTGTCCAAGGCCGGTGCAGCGCATCAACCAACACCGCTCGACAAATGGGGCAAACCGGTTCTGCAGGTGGTTTTTTCGTCATCGTCTAAAGAAGGCTGGGAGGAAAGCGATCAGGGACTGTCCATCCGTGATCTCGCCATGCATGTAGTCCTGCCGGAAATAGACGGACGTCTGCTGACACGGGCCGTATCCTTCAAGGAAGAAGGCACCTTTGATGAAGTGACCCAGTCAACGCCGGTCAAGTTTACACCAGTGCCTGACCGACTGCGTTTTGTTGCAGATCTCGCAGGTAATTGGGCCCGGCTCGGTCATGTTTCAGCCGACGCCAAGAAAACGGCGCTGATCCTGGCCAATTATCCAAACAAGGACGGACGGTTAGCGAACGGTGTTGGGCTGGACACTCCTGCATCCTGCGTCAACGTGCTGAAGGCTATGCAGTCGGCTGGTTACGATGCTGGCAATCCACCGCAAACATCAGCCGGCCTGATGGATGTCCTGACAGGTGGTGTCACCAATTCTCTGGAGGGACGAGCTGACCGCTCTGGTTACGAAACCCTGTTGCTTGCTGATTACAAATCCGCATTCAACGCATTGAGTTCAACAGTCCAGGCTGCGGTGGTGGAGCGTTGGGGGGCTCCGGAAGGTGATCCTCAAATCGTGGATGGTGAATTCCGGTTGGCGCTGCATCGTTTCGGCAACCAGGTCGTCGGTATCCAGCCGGCTCGTGGTTACAATATCGATCCGAAAGAGACTTATCACGATCCTGATCTGGTGCCGCCGCATCATTATTTCGCGTTTTATATCTGGCTGCGCCAGAGCTTTGGTGTCGATGCTGTCATTCACCTTGGCAAACACGGCAATCTGGAATGGTTGCCCGGCAAGGCTCTGGCTCTTTCTGAAAACTGTTTTCCGGAAGCGGTGCTCGGACCAACGCCAAACATCTACCCGTTTATTGTCAATGACCCGGGAGAGGGCGCACAAGCCAAACGGCGCACATCTGCTGTCATTGTCGATCACCTGACGCCGCCGCTCACGCGTGCAGAAAGTCACGGCGTGGCTGAAGAACTCGAAACACTGCTCGACGAGTATTATCTTGCCAGCGGTGTCGATCCGCGCCGCCTGAAGGCGCTGACCCGCGATATTCTGGATGCTGCAGGTCGTCACGGCCTCGACAAGGACATTGGCATTACCGATGACATGGATGAGGACACACGTCTTGCGCGCCTTGATGCCCATTTATGCGACCTGAAGGAACTGCAGATCCGTGATGGTCTGCATATTCTGGGCGATAGCCCGGACGGCGATCTGTTGACGGATCTGTTGGCGGCGTTGGCCCGCGTTCCTCGTGGTCAGGCACCAGAACAAAACAGCCTTCAGCGCGCTATTGCAGATGATCTCGAGTTGACCGGCTTCGATCCGCTGGAGTGTGAGTTTTCTGATTCATGGAACGGATCAAAGCCGACCATTCTTGAGACTGCATCCGATGCGCCTTGGCGGTCAAATGGTGATACGGTTGAACGTATTGAAATGCTGTGTCGAGATTTGATCGCGGGCGATAAAAGCGCGTCAACGGACTGGAAAAACACGCAGGCTGTTCTCAGCAGTTTGAATGAAGACATCAGGCCGGCAGTAACCGGATCAGGCCTGGCGGAAACAGCAGCTGTTCTGACTGCGCTGAGCGGCGGTTTTGTTGAACCGGGTCCCTCCGGAGCACCGTCTCGTGGCCGTCCAGACGTCCTGCCTACCGGCAAGAATTTTTATTCCGTTGATGTGCGAGCAGTGCCGACCGAGACGGCTTGGCGGCTTGGTGAGCAATCGGCGTCTCTGGTAGCAGAGCGGTACTTTCAAGAAGAAGGCGAGTGGCCAAGATCTCTGGTTCTGACGTGTTGGGGAACGGCCAACATGCGCACCGGCGGTGATGACATTGCGCAGGCACTGGCACTGATTGGTGTTCAGCCAGTCTGGCAGCAGGGGTCTGGTCGGGTGACTGGGTTCGAAGTTCGCAAGTTGTCTGAAATTGGCCGTCCGCGCATTGATGTGACGCTCCGGGTTTCGGGTTTTTTCCGCGATGCTTTCCCACATCAGATGGACCTGTTCGATAGCGCAGTTCGTGCCGTTGGCGCGCTGGATGAACCCGCAGACGCCAATCCCGTTACTGCGCGTATGAAATCTGAGGCCCGAAAGCTGATTGCTGGTGGAGTATCGGAGGACGATGCCCGGCGCCGTGCAGGCTTTCGGGTATTTGGATCCAAGCCTGGTGCTTATGGTGCGGGGCTGCAGGCGCTGATAGACGAAGGTATCTGGGATGAGCGCGGCGATTTTGCCGAAGCATTTCTGACCTGGGGCGGCTATGCTTATGGCGGCGGTGTTGCAGGCGAAGGCGCGCGCGGCGAGCTGGAAAGCCGGCTCTCGGGCGTCGATGCGGTTCTGCACAATCAGGACAACCGCGAGCACGATCTTCTCGACAGCGATGATTACTACCAGTTTGAAGGCGGTCTGGCAGCGACTGTGGAAGCTCTCAAGGGCGATGCCCCGAAGATCTACCACAATGACCACTCAAGGCCGGAACGTCCGGTGGTCCGCACGCTGTCCGAAGAGATAGGCCGGGTAGTCCGCGGGCGCGCGGCAAATCCGAAATGGATCAAGGGTGTCATGCGCCACGGTTACAAGGGCGCATTCGAGATGGTCGCAACGCTTGATTATCTGTTCTCGTTTGCAGCGACAACACGGGCAGTTGGAGATCATCATTTTGATCAACTTTATGAAGCATATCTGGATGATGAGGTCGTGCGCGATTTTTTGAAAGACGCCAATCCTGCCGGGTTTAACGAAATGATCGCCCGCTTTGAAGAAGCAATTGATCGCGGCCTCTGGACGCCGCGCCGCAATTCGACACATGCTGCACTCAGCGAATTGAAACAACTGGTTTAGGGGACGGACAACGTGACTGCAGACAAACCCGAGATGACCGAAGAAGAACTCAACGCACGCCACGCTGACAAGATGCGCAAGAAAAAGGCTGCGCGTGACAAGATCATGGAAACGAAGACCATCGAAAAGGGCCTTCTGATCGTCCATACCGGCAAAGGCAAAGGCAAATCGACAGCCGGCTTCGGTATGGTCTTCCGCTCGCTCGGGCATGGTCACAAGGTCGGAGTTGTCCAGTTCGTGAAAGGCCGTATCGAAACTGGCGAACGCATGGCGCTGGACCGTTTTTCAGATCTTGTTACCATCAAACGCATGGGCGAGGGATTTACCTGGGAAACACAGGATCGCAAGCGTGACATAGATGCGGCCAACCAGGCCTGGGAAGTTGCCAAGGACATGATCAAGTCCGGTGAATACCGGCTTATCCTCTGTGATGAGCTTAACATCGTCCTGCGCTACGACTACCTCAATATCGCCGACGTTGTCGACTTCCTGGAAAACGAGAAGCCGGACGACGTTCATGTTGTCATCACCGGTCGTAACGCGAAAGACGAGCTGATCGAAATCGCCGATCTTGTGACCGACATGACCCAGATAAAACATCCGTTCCGCTCAGGCGTGAAGCCGCAAGAAGGCATCGAGTTTTAAGTTCATGCCATTCACTGTTGAGCCCGCAAACAGCGTCGATGCGCACGAGATTGCCAAACTTCTGCACCGCTCGATTATCGAACTGTGCACTGATGACCATGCAGGAGATCCCGGACGGTACGAACCTTGGCTGGACAACAAGACTGCAGAGAACGTTGATTCCTGGATTTCCGGGACCGGCAAATGTTTCACAGCAATCGACGAAAACAGGAAAGTTCTCGGGGTTGCTTTGGGACGATTGGATGGGCACGTGTTGCTGATCTATGTGCTGCCTGAAGCACGGTTTACCGGTGTCAGCAAAGCCTTGATACGCGCATTGGAAAGCTGTTTTCAGGACCGGGGACTGGATGACATTCATGTAAAAAGCACGGCGACAGCCGAGCGGTTCTTTCGCTCACTTGGTTATTCTGAAACCGGTGAGACCGATGTTCAGAACTACATGACATTCCACACATTCAAAAAGGCGATTTGAGCATGAGCAAGCTCTTCGATCATAGCATTCGATCTGCCTCTCCGGACCACGCGGAAACTGTCCGCCGATACGAGCTCTATCGCACGCTTGTTGAATTTCTGGCGGCAGTTGCCTTCATTATTGGCAGCGTCTTTTTTTTCTATGACAATTTGATTTATGCGGGGACCTGGTTGTTTGTGGTTGGTTCCATCCTATTTGCCGTGCGCCCAAGCATCCGGCTTTTATTGGAACTACAGCTCGCCAATTTGCCCGTCCCTCAGGAGTTCCGACCCTATGGGGCTGCAGCATCTGACGACAACAAGTCTGTATGATGAGTGGGTCTCAGGGCAAAACGCCTGCCATCATGATCCAAGGCACGGGGTCTAACGTTGGCAAAAGCCTGATTGTCGCCGGGCTGTGCCGCCTATTTGCCAATCGCGGGCTGGAGGTTCGGCCGTTCAAACCGCAGAACATGTCTAACAACGCAGCCGTTACTGCAGATGGTGGCGAAATTGGACGAGCACAAGCGCTGCAGGCAATGGGCTGCCGAACGCCCTTGAGTGTCCACATGAATCCGGTGCTTTTGAAGCCGGAAACAGACACCGGGGCACAGGTTATCGTGCAGGGCAAACGCTTCGGCACCATGCGCGCGCGCGAATACGGCAAGCAAAAAGCGGAATTACTTCCAAAGGTTCTGAAGAGTTTTTCAATAATTGAATCCGAGGCAGATCTGGTGATCGTCGAAGGCGCGGGCAGTCCGGCGGAAATCAATCTGCGTGCCGGTGATATCGCCAATATGGGATTCGCGGAGGCTGTCGATCTGCCGGTGGTCCTTTGTGCAGACATTGATCGCGGTGGTGTGATTGCGTCTGTTGTCGGTACACATGCGGTTCTCAAACCTGACGAACAACAGCGGATCAAGGGCTTCTTCATCAACCGGTTTCGCGGTGATCCAAGCCTATTTGACGACGGTGTTAGCGAAATAGTCCAGCGGACAGACTGGCAAGGCCTTGGTGTCGTGCCGTGGTTCTCGGATGCCGGTAAACTACCAGCCGAAGATGCGCTGGACCTGGCGAGCGGTGATGGGTCTGGCGACATCAAGATCGTCGTTCCGGTCATATCCCGGATTGCCAATTTCGATGACCTTGATCCCTTGAGGCAAGAGCCAGGTGTCACACTCGAGCTGATCCAGCCCGGAACACCATTTCCAGGCGATGCGGATCTGGTGTTGTTACCGGGCTCCAAATCCACCATTGGCGATCTGAAATTCTTCCGCGAACAGGGCTGGGATGTTGATCTTCATGCCCATCATCGCCGCGGTGGCCATATTCTGGGGATCTGCGGTGGTTACCAGATGCTCGGCAAGACGATTTCCGATCCGGATGGCGTAGAGGGAACGCTCGGAACTGTAGAAGGGCTTGGGTATCTCGATGTCGACACAGTGCTGACATCCGAAAAGTCTCTTGTGGCGGCCAGCGGCAAACATCTTGCTTCAGGCGCTGATGTGTCGGGATACGAGATCCATATTGGCCGAACGGACGGCGCAGACTGTGCCCGACCCCTGCTGCATATTCGCGAAGACACCGGCAAACCGAAACTGGATGGCGCCCAATCTGCAGATGGCCGTGTTGTCGGTACCTATCTGCATGGCCTCTTCACCGATGACAGTTTCCGGAAAGTGTATCTGGAAGGCTTCGGCACAGTGTCGGAACTTGCCTATAACCAGAGCATTGACGCCATTCTGGACGATCTGGCAGCTCATCTTGAGCAATCCATGGATGTCGAGGCAATATTGGAGATTGCCCGGGATCGTTAGGCAATTCGTTTTTTCTCATTTAGGTGATGTAAACAACAGAGTTCGCGTAGTTATCTAGCCTGTCGATTCCCGAAGCTGGATTTACGTTCTTCATAACGCTCAAAGGTCACCCAAACATTTGGACCATGGTCGGCACTACAATTATTGACGTGTCGAGCATCTATACATTGTATCGAGCACACCAATTGGCGAAGCATGCAGCAAATACAAACACCTAAACTTATCATATTTGATTGTGATGGCGTATTGGTCGACAGCGTCATGGCACACTGCGATGTCCTGTCAGCAAACTTTGCAAAATATGGCCTCAAAATTTCTCCTATTGATTGCCGTGACAAGCTCGGTGCAGGGAAAATGTCAGAGATCGGAAAGGCAGCGCAAGCGCTAGGTGCCTCCTTGCCAGATCACTGGATTGATGAAATCTATCAGGAGATTTTCTCACGTCTTAGACGCGGCGTCCCTCTCATCAAGGGCATCAGGGACGTGTTAAAAAGCGCCAATGCGAAACCAATCAAGATTTGTGTGGCATCAAACGGAAGCTGCGAGAAAATGGAAATTATGCTTGGAGCAAGTGGCATATTGGACCATTTCGATGGTCACATTTTTTCGGCCCATGACCTAGGTGTTTGGAAGCCCGAGCCCGACCTATTCCTGCATGCGGCCAAGAAAATGCACGTATCTCCTTCCGACTGCATTGTTATTGAGGATAGCCCAACGGGAGCTCAAGCCGCAAAGCGAGCTGAAATGAGTTGCCTTGGCTATGCTGCCGATACACATCCAGACGAATTGATCTCCCACGGTGCTCTAGCGTTTTCATCAATGCATGATTTGCCAAAATTGCTAGGTATCTGAGTAATTCCGCCGGTAGGCTATGATCTCACTTTCCTAAACTTCAGAATGAAAAAAGGGGTGCCTAATCTTGAATGCACAAACGCTGGTTCTCAGCAGCGTTCGTGGACGAATGCTGGTAACTGCGAATACGAATTTCTTTCGCTCTATTGCTTCCAGATCACCAGCTGATTGTTGGCCGGCATGGCGTGGTCCGCGTCAATGGTGAGGCCTGCTTTGATTGCCAGTTCATCCAGAGTTTCTAAATCGCGGATCCCGCTGACGGGATTCCAGCTCTTCAATTGGGCATCAAATGCTTCGTTGCTGTCTGTTGTGAATTTGCCAGCGTATTTCAAAGGGCCATAGACGCAAAGGATGCCGTTAGTTTTATGCAGATGCTCGCCTGCGCGCGCAAAGAAGTGTGTCACGTGCTCAAAAGACATGATGTGCAGCGTATTGGCTGTGAAGATTGCATCAAATGCATCTGATTGGTCGGCTTTGGGGATCTCCCAAGGCGGGCTGGCGACATCAAGTGCCAGCGGAGCCGGTGTGCGCTCGTTGCCTTCCTGATCAAGCCTATTTGCAATTCCGGAGATGTTGTCTTTTAGGTCGCTGCATTGCCAGGTCAGATGCATCAGAGACTTGGTGAAATGAACCGCATGTTGACCATTGCCGCTCCCGATTTCGAGCACCCGGTTTTGAGTGGCGAAAATTGGCTTCAAAGCCTCAAGGACAACCTCCTTGTTTCGGTCGGCAGCAGCGGAAAAGGGCAGCAAGTGATGATCCTTCAGATGGATGACGATCCAATTGCTGCCAGCAGAACAACAATTGCTTCAACGGTGCAAGCCCCTGACAACAATGTGAGGCTTTTCGATATGTCGTTCGCATTTGCGTCCCGTCGCCCGGATGCATTCATGAACGGATCATCGACCGTATATCCGGGATAGGTTCGTGGTCCGGCAAGCGCGAGGCCCAGCGCTCCGGCCATCGCTGCTTCCGGCCAGCCTGCATTGGGAGAGCGGTGTTTTTTTGCATCGTTGGCAATGTTCTTCAAACTCTCGCTGGACGATCCGCCAACCAGAGGTGCCGAGAGAGCGAACAACAGGCCGGTCAGGCGTGATGCAGGCAAATTGATCAGATCGTCGAACCGGGCAGACGCCCATCCGAAGTCCAAGTATTGTTCGGTTTTATGGCCGATCATACTGTCTGCTGTGTTGACTGCCTTGTAGGCAAGGAGCCCGGGAAGGCCGAGCAGTGCGAACCAGAATACCGGCGCAACAACACCGTCCGAAAAATTCTCTGCGCAGGATTCTATTGCAGCCCGCGATACGCCGGCTTCATCCAGCTGGTCAGGATCACGACCAACAATCATGGCTACAGCTTTTCTGCCACCTTCCAATCCGCGGGACCCCAGTCCATCTCTTACAGCTGCAACATGCTGATAAAGGCTTCGCTGGGCGACGAAGACGGCGGTAACGACAATGATCAGCAGATCGCCATAAGGCAGTGCAGCTGCAATATTCTGCAGTAGAATGCCGACTAAAACGGCAGAAAACACCAGGCAGGCAAGTGCAAAAACACCGGCCAACCTTCTAAAATGTTCCGGCTGGTTCGACCTGTTAAGATTCCTGTCGAGAAATGCGATGCCTTTGCCTATCCAGACAACTGGATGTGGCAGGCGGCGCCATATCCAGTCCGGATCGCCGACAACGGCGTCCAGAAGCAAGGCCACCAGCAACAGCCACAAGATGTTGTCGTAGATCAGCATAAGAGCTGGTTAGAGTTCTTTTTGCGCCTCGGCAAGCGCCTCGGACAAACGTTCCCTGTTTTCCGGGCTTCCGGGCAGGCCAAAGCGGATCCAGGTTGGCGCGTAATCAAATATGCGCGTCCAGATGTGCCGACGCGCCAAAGCATCATGAAGAGCCGATGCATTTCTCAAACCGGCCAACGCAAAAAGGGTCGTTCCGCCGAAGACGCTGAGCATGTTTTCAGACAGTGTCAGCGTCAAATCAGCCATTTCATCGGCAAGTTGCCCCGTCATCGCCTCTTGCCAGGCTGTGTCTTTCAGTGCTGTTGTGCCGATTTCCAATGCCGGGCCACTGAGGCACCAGCTTTCAAGCATGGCAGTTACAGCTGCGGTGATTTCAGGTGGTCCTGCCAAAAAACCAAGTCTTACACCCGCCAGCCCAAAGAATTTTCCAAAAGACCGCAGGATCAGGATGTTTTCATCACCGATATGTGGCAACAGACTGCCACCGGGGACAACATCTGCAAAGGCCTCGTCGACAACCAGAAAACCACCACGTTCCGTCAGTGTTCTTGCGATTTCAAGGAGGCTTTTGACATCTATGAGACGCCCGTCCGGATTGTTCGGATTGACAAGAATTACGATCTTGGCGTCAGCGGGAAGGGCATAGACGCTGGAAAGTTCAACAGGTTTTCGGCCGTCACGTGTCCAGACTGTCGCGTGGCTGGAATACGTCGGTGCGGCAAGGGCCACCGGGCCGTAAGGCAAGAGATTTGGCAGTAGGGAGATCAGCAGCTGTGTACCCGGTCCGGCTGCCAGGCCCAGATGATCCGGCACGGAATAAGCCAGCCGAGCTGCTCCTATCAGGTGTTCCAGCGCGGATTGTGATGGCAGTGCGGTCCAGGTGTCTGACGAAAATGTTCCAGGAACTGGATAGTTGTGCGGATTGATACCGGTCGACAAATCAAGCCAGTCAGCCTGCGCTCCGCCAAAACGTTCTATCGCGTGGCTCAGATCTCCGCCGTGTTTCATTCGTTAGTAGTCCTGTTGCAGCGTAAATCGGCTGTCGTGCTGTTTGTTCGCTATGTAGCCGTTCCCAAACGATAAAGTACAGCCGTACACGACAGGTGGTTGGCCAGAAACGGCCTTTGACCCGAGAGTTGAGCACCCTGCAGGTTATAGGATGCGGACATGTCATGTCTTGACAGTGCGCAAAATTGAGAGGAAAAAGAACAAAAGAAGAACAGTTCTGTGCGAGGTAATTTTCATGTCAGCCGAGAGACGCAGCCGAACCCCGATGGACTTTAACCGTCAAAAACTCTTGACGACCTTGAGCCAAGCGCGATGCGCATTGGTGGAGGCGCACGCGATCATGAAACCGAAATCCGGGTTGGCCCGGTCAGCGGACGCCGTAATTTCCGAGATAGATGAGTTTGCGCTCGTCATGACCGGAGCGCGCGACCATTTCCACTTGAAAGCCCATGGGACACCAAAGGCGAAAGAAAATTAAAAACAACCTTAAGTACAGTTAAGTATTTGTAGTTTTATATGAGTGTTAACTGTCTTTATTTTCTTATGTGTAACCACCAGTCGGTAAAGTAAGTTTCGGAAAACTGGTGGATTTATGCCGAATAAAAGCGCTTTAATATCTGAAGATGAACTTCAGAGAATAGAAGATATTGAAGTTCTGACCGAAAAGGTTGAGGAACTGAAGGCTATTGCCGAAAAGGAATCCAACCCAGACTCCAACAGTTGGGAAGCATTTCGGCAGTGGTTCGGTCAAATTGCAGAGTATATTCCGGATTTAACCTACATTAAGGATCGGGAAAGCCGGTTTGTCATGGCCAATTCGGCCCTGAGGAAGAATTTCTCAGATTACGGCATCGATTCAATTTACGGAAAATCAGATCTTGAGCTGCATGGAGATGAATTCGGAAAACTGTTTTACGTCAAAGAACAGTATCTCATGCTCGATAACAAGGCGATGGTCGGGCATGAAAAGCCGATAGATTTGCCTAACGGTGATGAAGTCTGGTTGTCGACGACAAAGGTTCCGTTGGTCGATGGTCAGGGCAACGTCATTGGACTATTCGGAATTGGCAGGGATATTACCCGCCGCAAGACGGCAGAACTTCTAAGGCAAGGACAATGCGATGTTCTGGAGTTAATAGCCGCAGGTGAACCACTTGCGACTGTCCTGAATGAGTTGCTGGTCCTCATTGAAGAGCATCAAAAGGGCGTCAAAACATCAATTCAACTGCTGGGTCCGGATGAGAAAACCCTTCAGAAGGGGGCCGCTCCCAGTTTGCCCGAAGAGTATTGCGCGGCAATGGACAGCATGTTGATCGGCCCCAAGGCAGCGTCATGCGGGACTGCTGCCTATCGTGGTGAAGATGTCCTCGTTGCCGATATCGCGGTGAGCCCGCTTTGGGCCGATCATCGGAAACAGGCAATCGATTGTGGGCTTCGGTCATGTGCCACGGTCCCGATAAAATCACTGTCGGGGCACGTACTTGGTACATTCAGCATGTTTACCGGCAATGTAGGGGCACCAAACGAGTTTTTGTTATCGCTGGCTCATGAAACTGCGCGTGTGGCGGCCATTGCCATTGAACGGGATCGCTCACAAAGCAAAATCCGGTTCCTGGCGGAAAATGATCCTCTGACTGAACTTCCCAACAGGAACATGTTGGAAAGACGCATTAACGATCTGGCGAAAGCCGACATCTCCAAGATGCAAAAATTCAGTCTCGTGCTTGTCGACCTCGACAGGTTCAAACTCGTCAATGATAGTCTGGGGCATTCGGTCGGAGACAAGGTAATCCGGATAGTTGCAGACCGTTTGCGCAATTGTGTCCGCCCTGGTGATTTTGTTGCGCGTTTTGGCGGAGATGAATTCGTTGTCCTAATGGAGAAGGGCGCCCTTGCACCTGAGCAAATCCGGCCGGTTCTGGACCGGATTCAGGCCGCAATTTCGGAACCAATTGAGCTTGATAATCAGTCTTTTGAGATCTGCAGCAGTTTGGGAATTGCGCTTTATCCGCAAGATGGCATGGACGCCGAGACTCTGCTGAAAACTGCAGATGATGCCATGTATGAGGCCAAGTCATTGGGCTGGAACTGTTATCAGTTTTATTCATCGAATTTAGCAGCCGATGATGCCGCCAAATTGTCACTGCTGCAGGACATCCGGATTGGAATTCGCAAGCAGCAGTTCTTTTTGGAATACCAACCGCAATATGATCTGCTCACCGGTGGTATCACTGGCGTTGAAGCCCTTGTCCGCTGGATGCATCCGGAAATGGGACGAATTCCGCCAGACAAATTTATCTTGGTGGCAGAAGAAAGCGGCCTCATATCGGACCTTGGAAATTTCGTTCTGTTTGAAGCCTGTCAGCAGGGCAGCGACTGGCAGTCGAAAGGCAGCGGAGAATTCGTTGTCAGCGTCAATGTTTCGGCGCATCAGTTCCTGGGCGGAGACCTTGTCGAGAATGTCACGAGGGTTTTGGATCAAACAGGATTTGATCCAAATTTGCTTGAGCTTGAATTGACAGAGAGCGGCCTGGTCAAGGATCCGGATCACTGCATCCAGACAATGAATACACTCCGTGAACTGGGGGTCCGCATTGCCCTGGATGATTTCGGGACCGGGTATTCAAGCCTCAGTACGTTGAGTTCATTTCCGCTGAACAAATTGAAAATTGATCAGTCATTTATCCAGAATATGAAAAACGGCAAACGTGAGCTCGGTATTGCGCGTGCCATCATTACACTTGGCCAAGAACTCGAAATGCGCGTAACCGCTGAGGGGGTAGAAACCGAGGATCAGCTGAACCAACTCAAGGCAATGAATTGTAACGATGTTCAAGGTTTTCTGACCGGCCGACCGATGTCAGCAAGCATGATAGAAGAATTACTGGAAGAGCGGGCTGCAACTATAGCGTACATAAAAATATGAAGTATACGATGTTATAGTATGCATATGTCTAGTATCGAATTAAGTCCCGATTTACTGTCTTTCTTTGCTTGGAAGTAATTACCGTACCTTAGGTTAATCCTGAGGAAATGGTGGTACCTTCATGAACAAGCAACGCGCTTTGGTTTCTTTTGATAGCTCTCGGATCGAAAATTCGGCGCAGGCGGAAGAAGAATTTAGATCAATTGCGGCTGAATATGAATCTTTGAAAGTGCTCGCAGACGAGCTGGTGGCGCGAAAATCCAAAAGTTGGGATTCCTATCGGCTCTGGTTCGGCCAAATTGCTGATTACATTTCAGATCCGGTTTTTCTCAAGGATCGCGCAAGCCGTTTTGTTATGGCGAACGAAAGCTTGTTGAGCCACTTTTCCGGTGGAAACACAGGCAACATTATCGGCAAGTCGGATATAGAGTTGCATACGCCCGAGTTTGCTCACGGTTTTTTCCGCGAAGAACAGAAACTCATGACAAGCAATGATGCTTTGGTTGCGCATGAGCAATATGTCAATTTGCCGAACGGCGACACACAGTGGCTTTCAATGACAAAGATCCCGCTCAGCGATGAGCATGGCACCACCATTGGCCTGTTTGGGATCGGTCGCGATATAACACGCCGAAAGACCTCAGAACTCCTTCGAGAACGGCAGAGCAAGGTTCTTGAGATGATTGCCGCAGGAGAGCCCCTTGCTTTCGTTCTGAAGGAACTTCTGTTGCTGATCGAGCAGCATATCAGAGGCGTAAAAGCCTCCATAATGCTGCTGAACCCGGATGGCACCAAATTGCATCACGGCGCCGCCCCAAGTCTTCCGGAAAACTTCTACTCTGCAATGGATGGCTTGTTGATCGGACCCCAGTCCGGTTCCTGCGGCGTAGCAGCGTTCAACGGTGAAGATGTTGTAGTTGCAGATATCGCCGCCAGCCCTCTTTGGGCTGGTTACAAGCGCCATGCTCTGGAAACCGGATTGCGGTCATGCGCATCAACACCGATCAAGGCGTTGACCGGGCGGGTACTCGGTACTGTCGGAATATATACAGAGGAAGTGTCAAAACCGAACGAGCTTCAGCAAGCGCTCATATATGAGACTGCGCGTATTGCCGGTATCGCCATTGAACGGGACCAGGCCCAAAGCAAAATTCGGTTTTTTGCAGAAAATGATCCCCTGACTGAACTTCCGAACCGAAACATGTTGGAAGGGCGTATTACTGAACTGGTGAAAGCCGACATTTCAGAAACGCAAAAATTCAGTCTTGTGTTTGTCGATCTCGACAGGTTCAAGAATGTGAATGACAGTCTGGGTCACTCAGTAGGGGACAAGGTCCTGCAAATTATTGCCGAACGGCTGAACAATTGTGTTCGTCCAGGAGACTTTGTATCGCGCTTTGGCGGGGATGAATTTGTAATCCTGATGGAGAAGGGCGCTGTAGCACCTGAACAGATCAAGCCAGTATTGGAGCGTATCCAGGCAGCTATTTCGGAGCCGATTGAGCTTGAAAGCCAGTCTTTCGAAATCTGCAGTAGTTTGGGAATTTCCCTTTATCCGCAGGATGGTAAGGATGCTGAAGCCCTGCTGAAACACGCCGATGATGCAATGTATGAAGCCAAGGCATTGGGCAGGAATTGTTTCCGGTTCTATTCATCCAAATTGGCGGATGACGATGCGGCCAAATTGATGCTGCTGCAGGATATTCGGATCGGGATTCGAAAGCAGCAGTTCTTCTTGGAATACCAACCCCAATATGACTTGAACACCGGTGAAATCACAGGTGTTGAAGCTCTCGTCCGCTGGATGCACCCGGAAAAGGGACGGGTTCCGCCGGGAAAATTCATCATGGCTGCAGAGGAAAGCGGTCTAATCTCGGATCTTGGAAACTTTGTTCTGTATGAAGCCTGTCAACAGGGAAGTCTCTGGCAGGCGAAAGGCAGCAATCAGCTTGTTGTGAGCGTCAACGTGTCAGCGCATCAGTTCCTCAGCGGAGACCTTGTCGAGAATGTCACGAGGGTCCTGGATGAGACAGGTTTTGATCCCAATCAGCTTGAACTGGAGTTGACCGAGAGCAGTCTGGTCAAGGATCCAGATCACTGTATCCAGACGATGAACACGCTTCGTGAACAGGGAGTACGGATTGCCCTGGATGATTTCGGCACCGGTTATTCGAGCCTGAGTACCTTGAGTGTATTTCCGTTGAACAAACTGAAAATTGACAGGTCATTCGTTCAAAATATGGAAAACAGTACCAGCGGTATCGGTGTAGCGCGGGCAATCATCGCACTTGGTCAGGAACTCGAAATGCGGGTGATTGCGGAAGGCGTTGAAACTGAAAACCAGCTTGAACAGTTAAAGGCCCTGAATTGCAATGACGTGCAGGGATTTTTGACCGGCCGGCCGATGGACGCCGAAAAGATCGAAGGACTGCTTTCCAGCCAAAACGCCGGAAGTTTGCATTGATTGCTGAAAAAATCGCTGATTTTCCATGCCTGGCGATCCGTTGGACATCATAAACCGAACTGTGTTTCTTCGATAAGCTGATCCACTATCGCATCCAGCCTGGATCGGTCCATCGGGCTGTCTTCCGGAATGTCTCCGGCAAGGTCCAATTGCCGATCAGCGGATGTGCCGTGTGCTGCGATCGTACGGATGTGGCTGATTTCAGCTTCACAGCCGAAATAGGCAGCGTCCGGCGCGACAAGCTCGATCAGTTCTTCCATGAGATCCTTGAACGCAACGGTTTCCTTTCGGCCAAAATCTATCAGGTTTGCAGATGCGCCATGACGTTGTGCCTGCCAACGGTTCTCCGCCAGCAGGAACCTCGAATAATCCCGCCAGGATTGATTGGCTCGGCGCAGCCGATAAAGCATCCGGCAAAGGCAACGGTAGAGCGCTGCAATTGCAACCGTATCGTCCAGACGTGGGCAAACATCGGTGATGCGCATTTCCAGTGTCGGAAACCTGTCGGAAGGTCTCAGATCCCACCAGATCTTGGTTGCGTCCTCGATGACCCCGGCTGTTACCAGAACATCGATGGTGCGTCGGTATTCTGAATAGCTGCCAAAACGCGGAGGCAATCCCGTGCGTGGAAGCTCATTGAAGACCGACAGGCGGTAAGACTTCAGCCCGGTGTTGCGTCCGCGCCAGAACGGCGACGATGTACTGAGAGCCAATAGATGCGGCAGGAAGTAAGCCAGTTGGTTGCTGAGCTCCATCCGCAGTTCTTCATCTTCAATGCCGACATGAACGTGCATTCCGCAGATAACCAGCCGCTTTGCGACGACTTGCATGTTGCGGGCAAGAACATTGTAGCGTTCCTTGTCGGTATGCGGTTGTTCGGTCCACTCTGCAAACGGATGCGTGGACGCTGCAATCGGTGCCAGGCCATACCGACCGGCCTCCTTGGCGATTGTTTTTCGAAAAGAGCCAAGTTCCGACTTAACTTCAGTCAGGGTCGTGCAGACCGGTGTTCCAACCTCAATCTGGCATCGCAAGAATTCGGGACTGACGCGACCTTCAAGGGCACTTTCACACGCTGAGAACAATTCCGGCGGCGGGGAACTCGCCAGTTTTCGAGTGGACTTGTCGACGAGGAGGTACTCTTCCTCGACACCAATACTGAAGCTGGGTTCTTTCATTTATCCAGATTGGAGAGCAAAAAGGCCATACGTCAAGCGCGGATTATTGCGGATAACGCAAGCGCTGAAGACAATTCGAAAAAGATGACTTGGAAAAAAGGAGGCCCCGACCGAGATTTCTAAATTCAAAAATATCAACGACTTATAGTCAAAGTGGGACGTTTCTTATATTATATGTTTCAGATACTTACTGTGCCAGATATCCCACTTTTTGCTTGTTGGTTGGGGCCCGATTTTTCTTGTTGCGAAGATTGCCTCGGTAGCAAGTCGCCTTGGTGTTAGTGCTTCTGAGCAACAAAGAAGCACCAACAATCAAAACATTTAAATTACGCGGCAGATGCAAATGCTGCAGTCCTAGCAGATATGCGGTCCTTAAGAGCATCTGCGATCTGCTTCGTAGCGTTCGCCACCCTTACCGAATCTTTGAATTTTTTAATACCGTGCTCTTCGATAAGTTCAATGAAAGCAGTGTTAATGAACGACGACGTGACGTTGTTAATTCCGGCGAAATCAACGGTAACAATGTCGGTCTTTAGTAGGTGCGGGCGCAACGCAGTTTTTACAGCAGCACCGTCGGCATTTGTATCGCAATGCGTAACAATGTTTCGGACAACTATATCCATGTGAAACTCTCCCTCTCACCGCTCGTAATTTCAATACGATCTGTGCTCAACTCAATATCAATTAATGTTCCAGGACAGTACCCGTTAACATTATGAGTGGATGTATTTACCGAACCGTCAACATTCCGGAATTCTACAGCGCCACCCAAGGAATGAACTGTAACTCTGCCACCAAACCTTCCCACAACATTCTGCTTTAAGTCAAATAAGCCCACCCCACGGTTCCTCGGAGTGCTCTTAGATGAGAACTCATTATCGAAAGCACGAGTTATCGCGAGAGGATCAGAAAGCTCGCCTTCGACTGTTCTAACGGCGTATGGGATGCCCTGGCCGAAATCCGCTACTGAAATTATTACGCGCCTCTCATTTGGATACCACTGCGCGAAAATGCTCCCAACGTCTTGGCTCGAGTGGTCGTTGATGTTGTTAAAAATCTCAGAAATGCAAGTTTGAACATTATACAAATCATGTTCCGGCACCTGCGATGAAATCGACAGCCAAGGTATTTAGTGTGCTGCGCAGCCAGTTATGGCTCTGTTCGTGACGAACTTCACGAAGAGGCTGTGTGGTGGATCTAGGCGAGCTGCCTTCACAAATCGCTTGACCAATGTGTTGCTCAAAAAATTTTGAATCGTCTAAGAATCTTATGCAATTAGTTTCCCTTCTCATGCCCGAGAAAGTGACCCTGCAACCACTACGGCGCAAATATCTGGCTACGTTGCTTAAGAAGACGATTCCGGAGGGCCGTACAAATCTTAAATTTGAAAAATCGAAGTCTACCTCAGTAGGTATCTCCGAAAATGTACCGAAACTGTCTCTTATTACCGGGAAAATTTCTGGCGCTGTAAACTGGCTCGGTAGGACAACCTGTATAGTCATAAATCTCTCAGGAATGGGAATCGATTGATGGCCTTGTAGCAGACTATACGTTGCAGGGGCGAGAAAATGCTCGCTAACAAAGATGGTGTTTTCGCCTTCGCTGAGAGTTGCTGAACTCAGCTCATTTGGGCGGTCTATATCTTAGTGTGTTGTCTTTTCGAACTTAGCTGATCACAGTCTCGCCTGTAATGGATCAGAGGATGAACAAAAGTGGGACGATTATCCTCAAAAAACTCAATAAAAACAATGGGAAGAAAAAATTTTGGAGGCCCCGACCGGAATCGAACCGGTGTAGACGGATTTGCAATCCGCTGCGTAACCACTCCGCCACAGGGCCCCTTGGTGGTGTGCCGCGCCTTATCAAACACTTGTGAGCGTTGGTCAAGTCCTGAATTCGGCGGCTATGGAATTTCCACCACTCCTACCGGCAGGGGTCGTTTTTGCTGCGGCACTATGCGGAAAACTACGGTGATTTGAATGGGTTTTGGGGTTCAGGTGCATCTGAAGCTTGTCAGGGCGGCTTTGCCTCGTTAATGAACCCTCACAAGAGGGGCCGGGAAACCGGCATTTCAATATGAGGGCCGATATGACGGACTTTGACCAGTCCCGCCGGAAGATGGTGGACAACCAGCTGCGCACCAACGATGTGACGGATCACAGGATCCTGGACGCGATGGAACTGGTGCCGCGCGAAAAGTTTGTTCCAGCATCCAAACGTGAAGTCGCTTATATTGATGAAGATCTTCCCGTTGGATCTGTAGGCTCGACCCGGGTTTTGATGAAGCCGCATATATTCGGCAAACTTGTTCAGCTCGCCGCTATCCGTGAAGGCGATGTGGTTTTGGTTGTCGGGGCAGGCAACGGCTACAGCTCAGCCGTTATTTCCAAATTGGCAGCATCTGTCGTTGCGTTGGAAGAAGATGCCGATCTTGCAAAAGTTGCGACAGAAATACTGGTTGAACTCGGTATCGAAAATGCAGTCGTTGTTGATGGTCAGCTCACCAAAGGCTTTTCGTCTGAAGGGCCCTATGATGTCATTTTCATTGACGGCGCAATTGAAGTCTTGCCCGATGAGTTGCTTGCGCAGTTGAAGGACGACGGCAGGCTTGTTGCAATTGAGGGACAAGGTGGTTCCGGAGTCGCAAAACTCTATCAAAAGTCTGGTGATGCAGTTAGTGGCCGATTCGGGTTTAATGCCTCGGTTGGATTACTGCCCAGCTTTGCCCGAGAAGCCGAATTTACATTCTAAGAATTTGTAATATATGAATATATTCGGATCCTCTTTTGTTGGAATAGGGCTTTTTTTGATTTAATCCCGCTTACGTGAAACGTTTGTTGCTATTAAGCCGCACTTGGATAATTTTTGAGTTTGCAACTTATCAGTGGTTGAAGAATGACAATCGTTTGTTTACTCAGCACTTTAGAGAAAAAGATCCAGAAGGAGTTCGGGGTGTCAGGTCGTTCAACGCTGAAAATTATTGCTCTGAACTTTGGGCTCATGAGCGGTGTTGCAGCTGCCACACTAACAAGTGCATCCGTCGAACCGGTCCAAGCGGAAACTATTCGTGAATCTCTCTCGATTGCGTATACCAACAACCCGACCTTGAATGCAGCGCGCGCTCAATTGCGCGGCGTCGATGAAAATGTGCCTCAAGCACTGTCGGGCTGGCGTCCAACAGTGACTGCCGGAGCGTCAGCAGGTGGTATTCGCTCCAGAATAGATAATCGGTTCGATTCCTACAGGAACAATGCATCGATTTCGCTGACGATAAGCCAGACAATTTTTCGCGGATTTAGAACAATCAACTCAACGCGCCAGGCCGAAGCAGTTGTCCGGGCTCAGCGCGAAAGTCTGTTTTCGACGGAACAAGATACACTCCTCGGTGCCGCAACGGTTTATGTGGACGTCATCCGGGATACCGCACTGGTATCCCTGCAGCGCAGCGATCTGAAGTTTTTGCAGGAACAGGTTCGCGCGGCAAAAGACCGGTTTGAAGTTGGTGAAGGCACGCGTACGGATGTTTCCCAGGCAGAAGCCCGTGCAGCGGAAGCTCGCGCAAGCTTGAATGTGGCGCTGGCCAATTTGAATGCAAGCCGCGCTGTCTATCGGCAAATTGTTGGAATTGAAGCTAACAATCTTTCTGCCGATACATCCATCAAAAGACAAGTTCCAAAATCTTTGGATGTGGCCCTTCAGATAAGTGAAGATAAGCAGCCCCTGATCCGTCAAGCACAACAACTCGTTGATGCGGCCATCTTCAATATCAAGGGCATCGAAGGTGAGTTGCTTCCAACGGTTACCCTGGATGGAAGTATCGGAAGAGACTGGAACCCATCCGCCAACGTGGATACCAATGACAATGCTCAAATTTTCGGCAATGTCAGCATCCCGATTTATCAAGGTGGTGCTGTGTCCTCCCGGGTGCGCCAGGCTAAGGAAGAACTCGGCCAGACACGGTTACAGCTTGATATTGCCCGTGATCAGGTCCGTGCCAATGTGATTTCTGCATGGGGAAACTATCAGGCTGCCGAGGCATCGATTGTCGCCGCTCAAGCAGCTGTTGAAGCGCAGCAGCTTGCCTTGGAAGGCGTCATCGAAGAACAACGTGTCGGTCAGCGGACTACGCTTGATGTTCTGGATGCTCAACGTGAACTTGTAACGCAGCAATCAAATCTGGTTTCAGCGCAGCGCAATCGGATTACTGGCGGGTACCAGCTTGTTGCCTCTATCGGACAGCTCGACGCAGAATCGCTTGGATTGAACGTGGCCCGTTATAATCCGAAACAACATTACGACGCGGTTCGTGGCAAGTGGCTTGGATTGCGTACTCCAGACGGTCGGTAATGCCACGATAACAAATTGACGTTACGAGAACGGTCGAAGTGAACACTTCGGCCGTTTTTTATTGGTCTCGCCGTCAACTCAATTTATGTTGGTTTTGGTCTTTGAAATACTCGATGTAATTTTATAAATGCCGAAGTAAAAGGGGAAAAGGCGTTCAGAAGCAGTGCGTCCGCTTTGCGCATTTATTAATGACACTCCATAATTTCAGTTAACGAATCATTCAGATAGTTCTGGGTGTGGAGTAGAGTAGCCGGAAGTATTGGGGGTGGTCATGGCACAGGCGAGCAAGGCTGAAGAGCCGTCGATGGAGGAAATCCTCGCATCGATACGCCGCATCATATCTGACGAAGACTCCCAGACAACCGAAGCTGACGAGTCCAGCGCTAGTGAAACAGACGTAACCGCAGTAGCAGAAGAGGCGGCTGACGATATGGGCGATGCCTCAGAAATGTCCCAAGACGATCTCGACAAGCTGTTCGACATGGACGGTGACGACGATGATTTGCCAACAGATGATGATTTGCCGGAAGATGACGGCGCCGATGATATGGCCGCAGCCATGGAAGCCGATGCAGCCGATGACGAGGATGAAGACGACGATATACTGGAACTGACCGAGGAACTTGCTGTCTCTGACGATGACGCTATTGACTTGGTTGATGGCCTTCCAGATGACTTGGACAATCCGGGAAATGACGTTTCATTTGCACCGGAGCCGGAGCCAGAGCCAGAGCCAGTCTTTCAAGCTGAGCCGGAACCTGTCTTTGAACCCGCGCCAGCGCCACCACCGATACCGGCGTCCACAATGGACACGCTTCCAATTCCGGATGTGCTGCCAACAGTAAGTGCTGAAGGACCGTTGACGTCTTCCAATACAGGTGCGTCGGTCAATGAGGCATTTGACAGTCTGGCCAATATGTTCGTCGGCTCTCAGGCGCAAACTGTTGAAGAACTGGTCAAGGAAATGCTTCGGCCAATGCTGAAGGCATGGCTGGATCAAAACCTTCCAGGCATGGTTGAGCAGATGGTGCAAAAAGAAATCCAACGGGTAACGCGCGGACGGCCGTAAGCGATATTTGCGCTGGATTAGTTTGGGGGCAGCTGGAAACGGCAGCCCCTGAAGTCGTTCTGGGCGACTTTCGAGCACAGATCAAACCATTCGCAGCCATTACAGGCTGTGCGAATGTCTCCGGATTGAAATGCCTGTCGCAAAATTGGCAGATGGCTCGAGGCAATAAGCAATTGGCCAAGTGACAGTTGTTTGCCAATCAGAAGGGTTCCTATCTCCTGAAGAGCAGTCTTATCCCGCTCACACACGCTGTCATTATGACAGTGACAGTCAACTGCATTCAGCATTGGCTGGCAAATTTCGTCTGGCCCGGTAATGAGAGATATTGCTTCGCCGCTGTTCAATCGCCGAATGATCTTTGAAAAACCGCTGACAAATTCGGGCGAATAGCCTTTTCCCATATAGGTCAACATGCACAAAAGATGGTGAGGGCGAATTGAGACGGTCATGCATCGCTTATTGCAGAAATTTATCTGGAGCCCAAGTCAGAAACCATATGGGAATAAATCCCGGGCTGATCAGATGTTTCCGAGGATACTGCGCCGGTTTGCCGGTTGACTCAAAGCGGCGCTTCCGATTTACACGGGGCTCACGATTTTCTCTAAACTTCCACTTTTTGAGTGACCCTGATGCTGGATAAAACCTACGACGCGGCTAGCGTTGAGCCGCGGATTTACGAAACCTGGGAAAAGGCAGAGGCTTTCAAGGCCGGAGCTGGCGCTAAGGATGGCACCGATGCCTTTACCATCGTAATTCCGCCACCGAATGTGACGGGGTCCCTGCACATGGGGCATGCGCTCAACAACACGCTTCAGGATATTCTTGTCCGTTGGAAACGCATGCAAGGGTTTGATGTTTTGTGGCAGCCGGGCACAGACCATGCTGGTATCGCGACCCAGATGGTCGTTGAACGCGAGTTGATGGAACATCAGCAACCAGGCCGCCGCGACATGGGGCGTGAAGCTTTCGTGGAACGCGTCTGGGAGCAAAAGCGAAAATCTGAAGGCACCATTCTTGGTCAGCTGAAGCGGCTTGGTGCGTCCTGTGACTGGAGCCGGACCGAGTTCACCATGTCGCCCAACCTTTCGGACGCTGTCCTGAAGGTCTTTGTCGATCTTTATAATGAAAAGCTGATCTACAAGTCCAAGCGTCTGGTCAATTGGGATCCGAAGTTCGAAACTGCCATCTCCGATCTTGAAGTTGAGAACATCGAATCCGACGGCCATATGTGGCACTTCAAGTATCCGCTGGCAGGCGGTGAGACGTATGAGTATGTCGAGAAGGACGAAGACGGTAGCGTCACCCATCGAGAGACTCGTGACTACATTTCAATCGCGACAACTCGTCCGGAAACCATGCTTGGTGATGGCGCCGTTGCAGTTCACCCGTCGGATGAACGCTACGCCGCTATCGTCGGTAAACTGTGCGAGATTCCAGTCGGTCCGAAACAACACCGCCGCCTGATCCCGATCATCACGGATCAATACCCGGACCCTGAATTTGGATCCGGCGCGGTGAAGATTACCGGCGCCCATGATTTCAATGATTACCAGGTCGCACTCCGGAATAAAATCCCGATGTACCGCCTGATGGACAGCCAGGGTGCAATGCGTGCCGACGGCGCACCTTATGACGAAGAAGCCAAAAAGGCGCAGGCGATCATTGACGGTGCGGAGATGACGATCAACGAGGTTGATCTCATCAATATTGTTCCAGATGACCTTCGCGGCCTTGACCGCTTTGACGCTCGGAAACGTGTTATCGACCAGATCACAGCGGAAGGCCTTGCAGTCACGATTCCCGCGGATCATCCGGAAGTTGCCTGGATGAAGGGCCGAGCTCCTGGATGGAACCATGTTGGCAAAGCTGTCATTCGCAAGCTGGGAGAAGACGAAGAAGGCCCTGCTGAGCTGCCGATGGTCGAATCCAAGAAGATCATGCAGCCGTTTGGCGACCGCTCCAAAGTGGTTATCGAGCCGATGCTGACCGACCAGTGGTTTGTTGATGCCAAGACGCTGGCCGCACCGGCTCTGAAGGCTGTTCAGGATGGTGATACAAAGTTTGTTCCGGGCAACTGGGACAAGACGTATTACAACTGGCTGAACGACATTCAGCCGTGGTGTATCTCCCGCCAGCTCTGGTGGGGGCACCAGATTCCGGTCTGGTACGGGCCTGATCTCCCAGAAGGATCTTATCTGCAGTCAAAGGGCGACGCCGGGTCAAAATTGAAAATGTTCTGTGCCTCCTCTGAAGAGGAGGCAATAAAGCAGGCAGAACAATACTATGGGGAACAAGTACGGGTGTCGGTCAATCCGAAATCATATGGCTCGGGTACCGGAATTCACAACATTGTTTCCTATAGTATTACGGCTGGTAATGATAGCGGAGGAGGGCAAGTCACGGGAGTTGAGATTTGCCGTGACCCCGACGTGCTCGACACGTGGTTCTCGTCTGCGCTGTGGCCATTCTCTACCCTTGGCTGGCCGAACAAAACGCCGGAGCTGGAGCGCTACTACAAGACCGATGTTCTGGTCACTGGCTTTGACATCATCTTCTTCTGGGTCGCCCGGATGATGATGCAAGGCATTCACTTCATGAAGGAAGTCCCGTTCCACACGGTCTACATCAACTCCATTGTGGTTGATAAGAACGGGAAGAAAATGTCCAAGTCCTTGGGCAACGTTCTTGATCCACTGGAACTGATTGGCAACTTTGGAGCGGACGCCACCCGGTATGCGCTTGCAAGCCAGGAAGTTCAGGGTCGCCGGACGTTACGCATGTCTGATCAGGCCGCAGAAGGTGGCCAGCGTTTTGCCACCAAACTCTGGAATGCGGCCCGGTTTGCCGAAATGAATGGGTGTGCCCGTGTTGATGGTTTCGACCCGGCAACGACGCAGCACACTCTAAACCGGTGGATCGCGACAGAGACCGGCCGTTGCATTAACGAAGTTACCAGAGCGCTGGAGGAGTTCCGTTTCAATGATGCTTCCGGTGGTGTCTACAAGTTTGTCTGGAACAGTTTCTGTGACTGGTTCCTGGAGCTCGCCAAACCGATCTTCAACGGCGATGATGAAGCTGCAAAGGCGGAAACCCGGGCAACAGCTGCCTGGGCCATCGACGAGATCCTGAAAGTCCTTCATCCGTTCATGCCGTTTCTGACCGAGGAACTTTGGGAACGGCTCGGCGATGAGGGCAAAAAGGCCGATGGACTTTTGATGCTGAGCGAATGGCCGCAAGCTCACGTGAGCGATGAGGCTGCAGCCGGCGAGATCAACTGGCTTGTTGATCTGATCTCGGAGATCCGCTCGGTTCGCGCCGAAATGAATATCCCGGCAGGAGCGAAAGTCCAGTTGGTGGTGTGCGGTGCGAATGACGTGAGCAAGGGCCGTATTGCGACCCACGATTCGGCAATCCTGCGGCTTGCACGGGCGGAAAATATCTCTTTTGCTGATGCTGCACCAGCAGGATCAGCACAGATAATCGTCGGCGAAGCAACAGTCTGTCTGCCGCTCGCCGGTGTCATCGATCTCGGAGCCGAAAGAACCCGTCTTGAAAAGGATGCTGGTAAACTGGAAGCCGACATCTCCAAGATAGAGAAGAAGCTTACCAATCCGAAGTTCGTCGAAAAAGCTCCCGATGAAGTAGTTGCAGGTGAACGGGAAAAAGTGTCCGAGGCCTCGGGAAAACTTGAAAAGATCCAGATAGCCTTGTCGCGTCTTGCCGAAATTGGTTGAGGTTGAGGCTTTTGCACACAATTCGGCCCGGAAAAGCGTCTTGTCTTTTCCGGGCCGCATTTCGATGGTAGCGCCGCTAGCCAGAACTTGAGTATCCTGTTCCTTGGGAATCTGTTGAACGCTGATGGCTGACGTGATTGATTTTTTAAATTTTGCCAAAAAGACCATAATGGGTGCAGGACTTGTCGGGCTGGCTCTTTCAGTAATACCGGCAGCGGCACAGTCTGAAAAAATCGAGAATCCGGTCGCTGTTTTTTCCGGTCTCGACAAGATCACCGGTCGGATCATCACGTTTGATGTCTACATCGGCGAAACAGTTCAGTTCGGTGCGTTGCAAGTGACACCAAGAGTCTGTCACACGCGGCCCCAAACGGAATCTCCACTGACAACCGGCTTTGTCCAGGTCGATGAAATCACCCTGAACAATGAAGTCCGGCGGATATTTTCAGGTTGGATGTATGCGGCAAGTCCCGGTCTGCATGCAGTTGAACACCCGGTCTATGATATCTGGTTGACCAACTGCAAACTGGCATCGACTGTGCCGCCACCAGACGATTATGATGGTCCGGAGATCAAAGGTGTAGTGGCTGAGGGTGAAGATCCGCTGGCCGGCCCGGATGACGGACTTGAGGCTGGACCAGGTATTCCGCGACCCAAACCATTCCGGGGCTGAGTGTTATCTGCGAATTTCCCGTGGCGGAAAACCGGGTGCTCTCAGTTCAAAGCCGACCTTTGTTATTGCAAAACCAACCCGCTCATAAAACCGATGCGCCTTGGTGTTTTTGGTCCCTGACATCAGCATGATCTTGTAGCAGCCAGCTTTCCAGGCCAGGTCAGCGGCGGCTTGCATCAGGTGTTCGCCATAGCCTTTGCTGCGATGGTCCTGATGGGTCACGACATTCTCGATGATTGCGTAGGATGCACAGCCCCGGGTGAAATTCGGAACAACAATCACGGTGCAGGTTGCAACTGGTAATTCCTTCGCAAGGCCAAGCAGGATTGTCATCCCCGGCTGCGCCAACATCTTCTCAAACGTCCTTGATTGAACGGCTTCTGTCGCCGGGACGTCATCGGGGATAAGATGCTGATATAACTCGGCCAGTGCGAAAAAATCACGGTTCTCTGCAGGACGAATTCGAAAACTGTTGCTGACCGGTGTCATGAGATCTCGCGGAACCCCTAAATGAAAAAGCCCGCCAATTTGGCGGGCTCTTCGTTTCTCTGTATTCAGTCGATGTCGATGTAATCGGCTGGTGTCAGTCCTAATCGACCGTCGACATAATCGCCACAATTTCCAATCAACGTGTCCATATCGTTTTCAAAGAAATGGTTCGCCCCTGGAAGCGTCTGGTGATCAATTACGATACCCTTTTGGGTCTTCAGCTTGTCGACCAGTGTCTGAACGTCCTTCTGAGGTACAACCTTGTCATGCTCACCATGGATGATCAGGCCCGAAGACGGGCAGGGTGCCAAGAATGAGAAGTCATGAAGGTTGGCCGGCGGCGCAACCGAGATAAATCCTTCAACTTCCGGGCGGCGCATCAACAATTGCATTCCGATCCACGCACCGAACGAGAAACCTGCGATCCAGCACGCACGGGCGTCCGGATGGATTGTCTGAACCCAGTCCAGCGCTGCTGCTGCATCAGAGAGTTCACCTTGGCCATGGTCGAATGTGCCCTGAGAGCGGCCGACACCACGGAAATTGAAGCGCAGAACTGCAAAGCCACGTTTCGCAAACATGTAGTACATCTGATAAACAATCTGATTGTTCATCGATCCGCCAAATTGCGGATGCAGATGCAGAACCATTGCTATCGGTGCGTTGCGCTTTTTCGCGGGATGAAACCGGCCTTCGAGCCGGCCAGCGGGACCGTTAAAGATCACCTCAGGCATGAAGCACTTTATCCTTGTTTTATATGCCGGGCCGGGTGGCCGCGGGAACCTGGTTCTGTACGTGTTTTTCCGGAGGTAAAACTTGACTCTTAGTCTCCGAGTTTCTAGAACCTTGTTTAGAATTATTCGAAACTTCGTGTTACTGCCCTGGTAGGACGACGACACTCTGTTCGACTGGTTGGGGCGTTTATCGTCATCACAGCGGAAAATATCAAGAGATTTCGTACATGTATTTGACAAGTAAGCGGAATTCGAAATCTAAACACAACGTTCTTTAGGTCCAAATAGCGACATGCCGCGAAGTGCAGACCCGATTTATCTCGATCATAACGCTGGAGCGCCGGTGCGCCCAGACGTGCGTGAGACGATGATTGAGGTTCTGACGGACGTTGGGAACGCGTCTTCTGTCCATGGTCATGGCCGCAAGGCGCGGAGCCGTATCGAAGAGGCGCGTGAGACTGTTGCGCAGCTTTGCAATGCCAAAATCCGTGCCGTAACCTTTGTATCCGGTGGCACAGAAGCGAATATGACTGCCTTGTCACCGGCTTGGCAGGATCAGGGCGCTCCGATCTATCTCGACAAATTGTTCAGAAGTGCAGTCGAACACCCGTCTGTCGTGACCGGTGGACGTTTTGCTGTAATGGATCAGGTCATCTTGCCTGTGGAGCCAAATGGTTTGGTTCAGCTCGAGCAGTTGGAAGAGCTGATCAAGGATGCAGATCCATGCCTGATTTCGGTGATGGCGGCAAATAATGAAACCGGTGTCATTCAGCCATTGGCAGAAATTGGTGCGCTGGCCGCGAAGTACAATCACTTTTTTCATGTAGACGCCGTGCAGGCCGCTGGCCGTATATCAATCGATCTGGATGCCTGGCAAGCAGATGTCATCACGCTGTCAGCCCATAAATTCGGCGGACCGCAGGGTATTGGCGCGATTGTGGTTCGCTCGACCGCGCGAGTGCCTTCACCGTTGATGGTTGGCGGCGGCCAGGAAAACTGGCGGCGTGGCGGTACGGAAAACGTGTCGGCAATTGCAGGCTTTGGGGTTGCGGCCAAACGCGCTCTTGAAGATGTCGCCGATACAAGCCATGTGAGCAGTCTGAGGGCAAGACTGGAAGAGGGGCTTCTGTCTGTCTGTCCTGACACGGTCTTCTTTGGATTGGACGCGGATCGTCTGCCAAACACCTGCTGCTTTGCGGTCCCGCGAATTTCTGCCGAGACGGCACTGATCGCCCTTGATCTGGAGCGCGTATCAGTGTCATCGGGTTCGGCCTGTTCGTCCGGCAAAGTGTCGGTGTCACATGTTCTGACTGCCATGGGTGTTGATGAAGAGATCGCCCGCTGTGCACTCCGCATCAGTATGGGTTGGAACACCAGTGACGCTGACATAGGCCGGTTTCTGGATGTCTGGCCCAAAATCGTTGACCGGCTCAACCCGGAAGCTCGCCACAAGGCGGCGTAGAGAAAAGTTTCGGCAGGATACTGCCAATAATATAGCCAGTTCCGGTCTTGCCGGATGGTTGGAAGATTGATAGGGCGCGGATTACGTGCTCGTTAAATGGAGGCAAGGGATGCCAGCTGTACAGGAAACAATCGATCAGGTTAAAGCCATCGATGTTGACCAGTATAAATACGGCTTTGTAACGGACATTGAGTCGGAGAAGGCTGCCAAGGGTCTTTCCGAAGAGACCGTACGGTTTCTGTCCGCTAAAAAAGACGAACCGGAATGGATGCTGGACTGGCGTCTTGATGCCTTGCGCCGCTTCCAGCATATGGATGAGCCGGACTGGGCGCGCGTGTCCTATCCGAAGATTGATTTCGACGACCTTTATTATTGGGCATCGCCTAAATCCGTAGAAGGCCCAAAAAGCCTCGATGAAGTTGATCCTGAACTGCTGGCTACTTACGCAAAACTCGGTATTCCGCTGCAAGAGCAAGAAATCCTGGCGGGTGTTGAGCCGAAAAACCGTATTGCGGTTGATGCGGTGTTCGATTCCGTCTCTGTCGTGACCACGTTCAAGAAAGAACTGGCGGAAGCCGGGGTCATTTTCTGTTCGATCTCCGAAGCCATGCGTGAGCATCCTGAGCTGGTGCGCAAATATCTTGGCTCTGTGGTTCCGGTCACTGACAACTATTATGCGACACTGAACTCGGCTGTATTCTCGGACGGGTCATTTGTGTATGTGCCGGAGGGTGTGCGTTGCCCGATGGAATTGTCGACATATTTCCGCATCAATGAGCAGAACACGGGCCAGTTTGAACGCACGCTGATCATCGCCGAGAAAGGTTCGTACGTCTCCTATCTGGAAGGTTGTACAGCCCCACAGCGCGATGAAAATCAGCTTCATGCGGCTGTTGTCGAACTGGTGGCTCTTGACGATGCGGAGATCAAATACTCCACCGTCCAGAACTGGTTCCCGGGTGACAGCGAAGGCAAGGGCGGCATCTACAACTTCGTAACCAAACGTGGTGATTGTCGCGGCAGGAACTCCAAGATTTCCTGGACACAGGTCGAGACCGGCTCTGCAATCACCTGGAAGTACCCGTCCTGCATCCTGCGCGGCGAGAATTCACGCGGTGAGTTCTATTCGATTGCCGTTTCCAACGGCTACCAGCAGGTCGACAGCGGCACCAAGATGATCCATCTCGGCAAGGGCTCGTCCAGCCGGATCATTTCGAAGGGTATTTCGGCGGGTAAATCGCAGAACACCTATCGTGGTCTGGTATCCGCACACCGCAAAGCCTCGAACTCGCGGAATTTTACGCAGTGTGACTCTCTTCTGATCGGTCAGGAGTGTGGCGCGCATACAGTGCCATATATCGAAAGCAAGAACGCGTCGGCTGTCTTTGAACACGAGGCAACGACCTCAAAGATATCAGATGATCAGATGTTCTACTGCCAGCAACGCGGCATGAGCGATGAAGAAGCTGTGGCGCTGATCGTCAATGGTTTCGTCAAGGATGTCATCCAGCAGCTGCCAATGGAATTCGCCGTTGAAGCGCAGAAGCTGATCTCGATCAGCCTGGAAGGGTCTGTGGGCTAATACAATCGGAACTCAGCGTGAATGGCGATGTTCGTTCGGAAGGCAGTTGTTCTATTTTTTGTACCAAAGATCCTGTTCGCGTTTGGATTGTTTTTTGGTCTGGTGATCAGGCCGTACTGGGAGTTGGCCCAGTATATTTCCGCCGTTTTTTTTCGTGCTGGCGGTGGTTTCATATTGGTTTCCGGAATGGTCGACAGGCCTTGTCCGGAAACTCATCGAAGTGGTGGTCGACTTCTTTGATCGGCTGATAAACTAAAACTCAACTATGAGAACCGGAACAGGTTCTGTGGTGAAAAGGAAGACATCTCAATGCTTGAGATCAAAAACCTGCATGCCCGTATCGCCGAAGACGGCTCTGAAATCCTGCGCGGCGTTAATCTGACCGTCAACGCTGGTGAAGTTCATGCCATCATGGGCCCAAACGGCTCGGGCAAGTCGACCCTGTCCTACATTCTTGCAGGCAAGGACGACTACGAAGTCACCGAAGGCGAGGTTTTGTTCAACGGTGAAAACATGCTCGACATGGCGCCCGATGAACGGGCTGCAGCTGGCATGTTCCTGGCGTTTCAGTACCCGATCGAAATTCCGGGTGTTGCCACAATGGAATTTCTGAAGACAGCTATGAACGCCCAGCGTAAGGCGCGCGGCGAAGAGGTTCTGTCCATTCCTAGTTTCATGAAACGCGTCAAGGAGGCTGCCAGCCACCTCAATGTGTCCATGGATATGCTGAAGCGTCCGCTGAACGTTGGTTTTTCCGGCGGTGAGAAGAAACGTGCCGAGATCCTTCAGATGTCGCTGTTGGAGCCAAAGCTTTGTGTTCTTGATGAGACAGATTCTGGCCTCGACATTGATGCGCTCCGGATCGTCTCGGAAGGCGTCAACAAGCTTCGTGGTCCGGATCGCGCAATGGTCGTCATTACGCACTACCAGCGTCTTCTGGATCATATCGTACCGGACGTTGTCCATGTTCTGTCCAAAGGACGGATCGTCAAGACAGGCGGCAAGGATCTGGCGCTTGAGCTGGAGAAAAACGGTTATGCTGACTATGTCGATGCAGCCGCTTAAGGGAGCCGCGATATGAACGCAAACGCACCCATCAAGAATACCCAGGCTGAAAGTGACCTGATGGACCGCTTTGAAGCGGCAAAGGGCGCACTCTCCGGGTCGGTGGCAGTTTCCGCCTTGCGCGAAGGCGCGCTCGGACAGATCCGCGACAAGGGCCTGCCGCATCGCCGTGTTGAGGAATACAAGTATTCTGATCTCAGGGCTTTCATGAAGTCTGCTGCTCCATTGGTAGCCAAGGCGGATAGCGCTGCGGCCAAGGCCGCGCTGGACAATCTTGACAGCTATGGCGACCTGGATCGCTACAAGATTGTTATCGCCAACGGCGATTATCTGGCTGATCTGTCGGACACCGATGCGCTGGCGAGTGCGGGGGTTTCCGTTACCAACCTGTCTAACGGTTTGGCTGGTGAACACGGCGCCCAATTGCTGACTTATCCGAAAACGGGTCCCAATGACGGTGTCGTGGCCCTGAACACTGCCTTCGTTCAGGGCGGCGTTGTCATCACTGTGAAGGAAGGCTCTGAGGTCTTAAAACCGGTTGAGCTGGTTCAGATCGCAACATCCAAAGGTGCCCAGGCCGTTCGCAACAAGATTTCTGTCGGCAAGGGTGCCAAGCTGCGCCTGCTGGAGACATTTGCAGGCGATACCGGCGAGGGCGAAATCAACACAGTGTTCGACTACGACGTTGCAGATAATGCCAACGTGGCAGCAACCCGGCTAATCATCGGCAAAACAGCTGCAGCGCGGCTATTCACCAGCATTGTGACAATTGGTGCTGACGCTGAATTCAAGTCGCTTGGCTTTGTTGCCGGACCGCGCTTTGTCCGTAACCAGCAATTCGTCAATTTCACCGGCGAGAATTCTGAAGCCAAAATCTATGGCGTCACCATGGCAGGTGGTGAAGACTTGGCTGATCACACGCTGATCGTCGATCATGCGGTACCTCATTGTAACAGCCGCGAGTACTTCAAGACAGTGCTCGATGGCCGTGCAAAGGGTGTGTACCAGGGGCGGATCAACGTTGCCCAGCATGCTCAAAAGTCTGACGGCGAAATGATGACCCAGGCACTGCTCCTCTCTGAGGACGCGGAGATGGCAAACAAGCCTGAGCTGGAAATCTTCGCAGATGACGTGCTGTGCGCGCATGGTGCGACGAGCGGTCAGATTGACGAAGAGCTGCTGTTCTATCTACGTGCTCGCGGTATTCCGGAAGACGAAGCCAAGACACTTCTTGTGCTGGCGTTTCTTTCAGAAGCGATTGAAGAATACGGCGAAGATGATCTGACCGAAGGGTTGGAAACACGTGTACGTGACTGGCTCGCCGGTCACTGAGACACGGCAAAGCCGAATTGGAACAAGGAGCAGCGCCGCATGACGGTCGCAACCGCTGAACAGACTGCCGGAGCAACCGGGTATGATGTCGAGGCAATCCGCAAGGATTTCCCGATTCTATCCCGTGAAGTGTATGGCAAGCCGCTGGTCTATCTGGACAATGGCGCTTCGGCTCAAAAACCGCAGGCGGTGATTGATGCGGTAACCAAGGCCTATTCGCATGAATACGCCAATGTTCACCGCGGCCTGCACTACCTTTCCAATACGGCGACGGACAATTACGAGGCTGCGCGCGAAAAGGTGCGCAGTTTCCTGAACGCAGAATCCGCCGACAACATTGTTTTCACCAAGGGAACCACTGAGGCGATCAATCTGGTGGCCTATGGTCTTGGCGGAAAGTTTTTTGCCGAAGGCGATGAAATCGTCCTGTCGATCATGGAGCACCATTCCAATATCGTACCCTGGCATTTCCACCGTGAACGCCACGGGGCTAAACTGAAGTGGGTCTATGTCCGCGAAGACGGATCGTTTGATCTGGAAGCCTTCGAAAATGCATTGACCGAACGCACCAAACTGGTCGCGATCACGCATATGTCCAACGTTCTGGGCACGGTTGTTCCTGTCAAGGAAGTCTGCCGGATCGCTCATGAGCGCGGCATTCCTGTTCTGGTGGACGGTAGCCAGTCTGCGGTGCACATGCCTGTCGACGTAAAGGACATCGATTGCGACTACTACGTCTTCACCGGCCACAAGGTCTATGGTCCGTCCGGCATCGGCGCGCTTTACGGTAAGAAAGAACGTCTGGAGGCTCTTCGTCCGTTCCAGGGTGGCGGTGAGATGATCCTCGATGTGACAGAGGACAACGTCAGCTATAACGCGCCACCGCACCGATTTGAGGCCGGTACGCCGCCGATTGTACAGGCAATCGGCCTTGGTGCGGCGCTTGATTACATGGACTCTATTGGCCGCGAGAATATCGCGCGCCATGAAGAGGACCTGAAGATCTACGCCCACGAGAAGCTGCGGGAAATCAACTCCCTGCGAATCTTCGGAGACGCACCAGATAAAGGCGCGATCATCTCGTTCGAGATTGAGGGAGCCCATGCACACGACGTGTCGACAATCATCGACCGGTCAGGTGTTGCTGTAAGGGCAGGGACACATTGCGCCCAACCCCTCTTGGCAAAATACGGTGTAACCTCTACATGCCGTGCGAGCTTCGGGCTCTATAACACCCGCGCAGAAGTCGATGCGCTGCATGAAGCCTTGTTGAAAGCACAAAGCTTTTTTGGCTAAGGACGGATCCATGGACGACGTAACCAAAATCGATGCCAGCGCTGATGGCGCAGAGCTGCAAGCCGAAGTCACCGCCAAGAGCGCAATTCCGGCTGCCGAGATCGACAGGCTGGCAACGGATATCGTTGGCGCCCTCAAGTCTGTCTACGATCCGGAAATTCCTTGCGATATCTATGAGCTTGGCCTGATCTACAAGGTAGACATCGAGGATGACCGCTCGATCAATATCGATATGACCCTGACAGCGCCGGGATGCCCTGTGGCAGGTGAAATGCCGGGCTGGGTAGAGAATGCTGTTGCCTCGGTTGCGGGTGTTGGTCCGGTCAATGTCGATATGGTGTTTGATCCGCCATGGACACCGGAACGCATGTCCGATGAAGCCAAGGTCGCACTCAACTGGTATTGAGTCCGGATTTGTTGGTATTGAATTGAAAACCTTTTATCCGTTAAGCTGACTACCTATATCAGGTTTTGGATCTGTGAACCGGAACGAGGACTGCATGGCCACCGCGAACAAATTTCAGGTGATGACTTTGACTGATACCGCAGCAGAGCGGGTTCGTGGTCTAGTCGAGAATTCTGACGCCGGTGCAATTGGCTTGCGGGTCGGGATCAAAAAGGGCGGCTGCGCCGGTATGGAATACACCATGGACATGGTGGATGAAGCCGAGGCAGGAGACGATGTTATCGAGGACAAGGGCGCGAAGCTCTTTGTCGACCCATCTGCCGTTTTGTTCCTTCTGGGCACAGAAATGGATTTTGAAGTCACCAAATTCCGGTCTGGCTTTGTTTTCAAAAATCCAAACGAAACGTCCGCTTGCGGCTGCGGCGAATCCGTGACCTTGCAGGAAGCGGACATGAGCGCGTTTGCGCGATCCTAATTTCCCTATTTTTATACGAGTGACAACGTGAACCTATTTCAGCGTTTGAAATCCGATTCTGCTGTGCAGTGGTCGAGCTATGTGGACCATTCCTTTGTGGATCAGCTCGGCAAGGGATCTTTGCCGCTGGACTGTTTCAAACATTATCTGGTTCAGGATTACCTGTTTCTGATTCAATTCGCTCGTGCTTATGCGCTGGGTATCTATAAGAGCCCCAGCGTCACTGATATGCGCCAGTCTCTGGAAGGCGTGAAAGCCATTCTGGATGTTGAACTGGACTTGCATCTGGAACTCTGTGGCTCCTGGGGCATGTCACGCGAAGAAATTGAACATTCACCAGAGGATACGCCAACAATGGCCTATACCCGCTTTGTGCTCGACGCAGGCATGGCCGGTGACCTTCTCGACCTGCAGGCAGCGCTCGCTCCATGCATCATCGGATATGCGGAAATAGGCAGGGCGCTCTCAGACAAGGGCTGTGCGAGTGACGACAATCCTTACAAGCGCTGGATCGATGAATATGCCAGCGGCATGTATCAGGAGTTGGCAGTTGGCTTTGGTAACTGGATGGACCAGACGGCAGATCTGTATCTGACTGAGGCGCGATATCCGCGTGTTCAATCGTTGTTTGAAAAGGCAAGTCGACTGGAAGCCGATTTCTGGCAGATGGGTCTGAATGCCCGGACCTGATATGCAGATCTATAATGCAAGGTCGCAGATTGCGGGTGTTTGGTTAGGCGACGTTTTCTGCTTCGTCGTCTGAACTCAGGTCATTTTCGGTTTTCACCAAATTGCGCCCGGCGTTCTTTGCAGCGTACATGGCCGCATCAGCCCGTGACACAATGGTCTGTGCCGTTTCGTGTTCCCTGTAGGTTGCCACACCAACAGAAATTGTCACACGACCCAGGTTTTCACCTGTTGATCGTTTTACCAGTTCTTTGGACATGACAGCTTCACGAATTCTGTCGCCAATTGCCGCTGCATCTTCAAGCGATGTGTGCGGGAGAATGATTGCGAATTCTTCGCCGCCATAGCGGCAGGCAATATCTTCAGATTTGATGTTCTGCTTGGCCGCCAATGCGACCAGGCGAAGAACCTGATCACCGGTTTGATGGCCGTACGTATCGTTAAAATTCTTGAAATGATCAATATCGGTCATCAGCAGAGAAAAACCATCACCCGACTCTTCAGAATGATTGATCACGCGTTCGATTGAATTCTCAAAATGTTTTCGATTGTTCAGCGTCGTCAATTCGTCCGTCAGCGACTCATAGCGAATGGCTTCCAGGGACGACTGCAGTGTTTCGATGTGGTTTTTGGATTCCAGAAGCTGGCTTTCAAGCTTCTTGTTTGATGCAACCGCATTTTGGGTCGATTTGACCAAATGCGTCACATACATCTGAAGTTTTTTGGGATCTTCTACCGACCTGATGCGTTCACCAGTCTTTTCCAAAGCGCTGCCGTAATCTGATGTGGCATCAGCGCTGAGCTTGAGCGTATCTACGAGCTCTTCAACTTCCTTGGAAACCTTTGATCCGACCTCATCAAGACGATCGCCCAGCCTAGTCGGCGAAAGGAATCTTCCATAGAGCGTCAGCATTTCTTCTGTGCTGACAGTTCCATGTTTTTTTATCGTTTCGTTGATTGCTCGATTAAGGCCCTGATTGTAGCCAGCCGAATAATTATACCAAAGTTCATACGACCTGGGATAAGCAGGCAGTGTGTTCTTTTTTATATATCCAATAGCAGATTCACCGTAGGTGATGGTTCTGATATGGTCATCTTTTTCGGCCATCGAATTTCTCTCGTACTACTCCCGCGAATCCGCATTAAACGGACGTAAGGTATGAAGTACAAATTCGACTGGAAGACTTAAGGACGCGTTAAGCTAACTGCATTCCGGCCACAATTTCTGGTTTATGAAGCTTTTTTAGGTCGAGGCTCACGTAGAAGGAACGCGGGGATGTGCACACCTTCGCTAAAGGCCGGGGCGCTTGGACCATTTCTTGTCTTCTTGGTGTTGTTTTTTTGCGGAAGACTGGAAACGGTTGCTTGCATGGGCTGTGCGGCCTTGTTTTCGATTGCTTCAGTAGGTTCACGTCGTCTGGACGGAGCTCTCTTACGCGGTGCAGGTTTGGCCTGTTCCACGTCGTTGTCATTGCCGGAAGCTTGGGGTTTTGCGCCTTTGGCCGGACGTCTTTTCGACTTGCGTTCCTTCGCCGCCGCTTCGAAATCAATCGGATCGTCCAACCATTCGATGGATTTTTTGATCAGGTTTTCAATCGCGACAAGGTTCTTCTGATCGTTGTCTGTCACCAGAGAATAGGCAGTGCCAGAACGGCCCGCGCGGCCAGTACGACCGATGCGATGGACATAGTCTTCCGCGTTGATCGGGATGTCGTAATTGAAGACATGACTGACTTCCGGAATATCCAGTCCGCGTGCGGCGACGTCACTTGCGACAAGAAGCTTGATGTTCCCTTTGCGGAAATTATCAAGCATCAGCATCCGGGTTCGCTGATCCATGTCACCATGGAGTGCACCAACATTGTATTCGTGGCGTTCCAAAGAGCGGAACAACGTTGTGACATCGCGTTTGCGGTTACAGAAAACGATAGCGTTGTTCAAATCTTCTGATTGCTCAAGGAGACCCCTGAGTGTCGCGCGTTTGTCAAAATCCTTGGATGGAGAAGCTTTCAGTCGCTGTTTGACGTTTTCGGCAGTCGAAGACGTTGGGGCGACCTCGATCCGTGCAGGGTTCTGCAAGAATGTTTCTGTAAGGCGCTGGATTTCAGGCGGCATTGTTGCAGAGAAAAACAATGTCTGGCGAGTGAACGGGATCAGTTTGCAGATCCGCTCAATATCCGGGATGAATCCCATGTCGAGCATGCGGTCAGCTTCATCGATCACCAGTATTTCCACGCCCTGCAGCAGAAGCTTGCCGCGTTCAACGTGATCCAGAAGGCGTCCGGGTGTTGCGATTAACACATCCGTGCCGCGATCCAATTTTTTATCCTGCTCGGAAAAAGATACACCGCCAATCAGAAGCGCGACATTTAGCTTGTGATTGGTGCCGTATTTTACGAAATTTTCCTCAACCTGTGCTGCCAGTTCCCGGGTTGGTTCCAGGATGAGTGTCCGCGGCATACGGGCCCGAGCGCGTCCTTTTTCAAGGAGCGTCAGCATGGGCAGCGTAAAGCTGGCGGTCTTGCCGGTGCCGGTCTGGGCAATTCCGAGCACATCGCGTCGCTCTAGTACCAGCGGGATGGCGCCTGACTGAATTGCTGTTGGATCTTTATAACCTGCTGCATCTACTGCAGCGAGGACCTTCTCGCTCAGGCCGAGAGTATTAAATGACATAGAGCAGGGTGCCCGGGTGTTGAGATGACAAAGCGGTTGGGCAAAAAGAATTGCCTCAGCCGACGTGGGCACACACTACATTCGTTCGTCTCAGTGTCAATGCATTGCAGAGGTAAAATGGGTAGAAAAACGAGTAAATCCGGCAATGTTTTGCCATCTCAGTTAATGTGGCTTCTTGAGGGAACGTAAAATGCCACTCTGAAATTAAATTAACTACGGGTAATGACTTAATTGACGGTATTCAACGGATTGTGAGCCCCGTTTCGATTGCATGAAGAATGAAAAGGAGCTCAGTTCAACTTGACCTTAAAGAATAGCAAGGGGAGCATGTTGAATATGCACTATTAGGTTGCGTGCGCATTCCGCAGATGATCAGCATACGTTTATGCTGATTTGCGGGGCAGTCCTAGATATCCAGATCATCAGCGAATTCGGCGTTTTCCTGAATGAAGCGGAAACGGGCTTCCGGTTTATTTCCCATCAGACGTTCAACCGTATCATTGGTCTCGCCAATAGCATCTTCTTCAACGCGGATTTTCATCATTGTGCGCTTGGACGGATCCATTGTGGTTTCTTTGAGCTGTCGGGGCATCATTTCACCCAGACCCTTAAAACGCCCGATCTCGACCTTTGATTTCCCCTTGAACACTGTCGCCAACAGCTCGTCCTTGTGATCGTCATCGCGGGCGTAGAGGGTTTTGCCGCCCTGGCTCAGGCGGTAGAGCGGGGGAACAGCAAGGAAGAGGTGTTCCTGACGAATGAGCTCAGGCATTTCGCGATAGAAGAATGTGATCAGCAATGAGGCAATGTGGGCTCCATCGACATCCGCATCGGTCATGATGACGATTTTTTCGTATCGAAGATCGGAGTCCCGGTATTGCGAGCGTGTACCGCAGCCAAGCGCCTGAATGAGATCTGCAAGTTGCTGGTTGGCAACAAGTTTGTCCCGACCAGCATTGGCGACGTTCAGGATCTTGCCTCTTAGCGGCAAAATGGCTTGGTTTGACCGATTGCGTGCCTGTTTGGCAGAGCCACCAGCCGAGTCGCCCTCCACAATAAAGAGTTCGGTGCCTTCTGCCTGTTTGGCAGAACAATCTGCGAGTTTGCCAGGCAATCTGAGTTTGCGAACGGCTGTTTTGCGGGCAACGTCTTTTTCCTGACGGCGCCGAAGGCGCTCTTCAGCCCGGTCAATCACCCATTCCAGAAGCTTGTTCGCCTGGTTCGGCGATGCCGTCAACCAGTGATCAAAGGCATCTCTGACGGCAGTTTCTGCAACGCGGGTCGCTTCGTTGGACGCAAGCCTGTCCTTGGTCTGGCCCACAAATTCCGGTTCCCGAATAAAGACAGATAGCATCCCACCCGCAGAGGTCATCACATCATCCCCGGTGATAATGGAAGCTTTCTTGTTGTTGACGAGCTCGCCATAAGCCTTGAGGCCGCGCAGAAGTGCGTACCGGAATCCGGCTTCATGTGTGCCGCCTTCTGGCGTAGGTACGGTATTACAATAGGAATTGACGAAGCCGTCGCCAGCAAACCAATTGACAGCCCACTCAACGGCGCCATGTTTACCGGTCTTGGCTGTTCGACCTGCAAAAATCTCGTCGACGACGCCGCGTTCTTTTTTGAGACGCTCTTCCAGGAAGTCCTTGAGTCCGCCGGGGAAATGAAAAACCGCTTCAGCAGGTGTTTCGTCTTTTTCAAGGATGATTTCCGGTGCGCAGTGCCAACGAATTTCCACACCACCAAACAGGTAAGCCTTGGACCGGGCCATCTTCAGAAGACGAGCAGGCAGGAATTTGGCTCCCTTGCCAAAAATCGTTTCGTCCGGTTTGAATTTTACCAGAGTGCCGCGCCGGTTCTGCGTGTCTCCGACAAGCTCCAGCGGACCGTGAGCGTGTCCCTTGCGGAAGATTTGTCGATAGAGCTTACGGCTCCGGGCAACTTCAACGATCAGTTCTTCAGACAAGGCGTTGACCACGGATATACCAACACCGTGCAAACCGCCGGAGGTCTCGTAGACTTTGCTGTCGAATTTACCGCCGGCATGAAGTGTTGTCATGATGACTTCAAGTGCCGACTTGTCCTTGAATTTCGGATGCGGGTCGATTGGAATGCCCCGACCGTTGTCGGTAATTGTCAGATAACCGTCTGCGCCAAGGCTGACATCAATCCAGGTTGCGTGTCCGGCAACTGCTTCATCCATGGAGTTATCGATGACTTCAGCGAACAGGTGATGGAGCGCTTTTTCATCCGTACCGCCGATATACATACCTGGGCGGCGGCGGACAGGCTCCAGTCCTTCGAGGACTTCAATATCGGCAGCAGAATAATCCTCAGTCGTTGCCGGAGGCGGTGGGGTAGATGCAACAGCGCGCGGTTTTTGCGGAACTGGGGCAGGGGCCTCTTGCTCTAATGGGGCCGAGACTGCCGCGTTGCCTGCAAATAGATCGTCTTTCGCGCTCATTTAGTATCGCCTGTTAGCCAGTTTGACTGATTGGAACAATGTTCTGCGTCGGTACCTACACCGAATCAGAAGTGATTTTGAAGGACAAACATAGAACGACCAAGAATATTGGCCCGAAACCCCCGTTTTCAACAGAGATGATTGATTTGTGCCGGGCTGGAAACCGATCATCAACCCACCTGTGGTCTCAATGAACAGGATTGGGAAGTGGATTGTGTTTTATCCGCAACACTTGATTTGAAAGTGTCACAAGGAGTTCACGATACATCCTGTTGCCAATGTTCGGCCATGTTTCGCCTGCACCGGTAACATCTCAGTTTTGTTGGTGTCTGGATTTTGAAATTTGGACGCAGAAAATTTATGGCAGAACCAGTCCAGAAATGATCTGGTTTTGGCCCCAAATGGCCCAACAAAGGTCGAAATGATCGGCCAATATGGGAATGGATTAATACAAAGGTGCCGCTGGATATGCGGTTCGACGACTTGAAGAGACTTTGAAATGCGCACTGCGCTGACAAAAAAACTGACTGGAGCGTTTTGCCGGTGGTGTGGTGGTCCCACACCATTTGATAAATACGTGACCGGAATTGAACCTAAAAACGCAGTGTCTCAGTGTTTTGGAATCAGCAAGGCATCATTGTGTGCGCTGATCGTCGTTGGGTTTGCGACGCCCGTATTCGCATTTGATGGACAAACAACACCTACCAGCCCATTTAATCCGGAGGAGATAACGCCTTCGGAAGCCCTGAAAACCGGAATTCAGCAGTATTATTCCGGAGACAAGACCGCAGCGCTTAACTCTTTGCAGTATGCAGCGGAAAATGGTCAGCCGAGTGCCGCCTGGAAACTGGGTGAGATGTACGCTGTTGGTGACGGCGTAGATGAAGATGATCTCAAGGCGTTTCAGTATTATATTCAGATCATTCGCGAACATGGTGCCGACAAGCCGGAAGGCGCAAATGCACCTTTTGTGCGCAGTGCTTATGTAGCGCTTGGAAAGTACTACAAGAACGGTATCGATGGGGTTGTCGAAAAGAACCTCGGGAAAGCTCAATACTCGTTCAATATTGCGGCCAAACTTTATAAAGATGCCGAAGCTCAGTATGAACTGGGGCGTCTTAATCAAGGCAATAACAGCCGGATGGCTGTCAGATGGTACAATCTGGCAGCGCTCAAGGGACATGTCGGCGCTCAAGCGCGGCTGGGCGAAACACTCTATTCTCTGGGATCTTCAGAAAAGAAACAGGCCCGTGGTTTGATGTGGCTTACCGTTGCGCGTGAACAAGCTACCGGTTCGAATTCGGATTGGATCAACGAGAAACACGAGCAGTATTTTGCCCTGTCTTCTGAACCGGTTCGAGAGATGGCGCGGATTTTGGCGGATGGCTGGATAGAGCGGTACCGTCCGGACATGCTGACAGCGCAACAGGCCCAATCTCAATAAATCGATTTCATTGTAGCCGGGTCGGGAATGCGTTTTAGCGACTTTCTTCCAGGTCAGCCATTCGCACCAACTGGGAGTCAGACCGGTTTTCCGCAGACTCAGGCACTGATGCATTCGTGTCTGGGAGCGACATATCCGGCTGATCAACACTGGCGAACGGACAAGGCGATTTGCTTGTCTGCCAGGATGTATTGTTCAGAACCATTGCACATGTGGCGAGACGCATTCCATTCGAGCCTTTCAGGCAAATCGAGTCACCTATGCTAAAATCTTCACCCTTGTAGCGACACGTGCACGGTACGTTTGGAGTGCCAGCCAGCTGTGCAGCCGCACTTAGAGTGCTGATCGGTCCAAATATGAATACAGCGATGAAGAGAGAAGCAAAAGGCAATCTTGCAGTGCTTTTTTCAAGCACCGAACGCTTTGGTCCGCATGTCGCCTGAGCGGACTGGAAACGGCTAGTCGTCACCCCATTACGTTAGCAGGGTACCATGACGCTCTCAATTGGCAAGTTTTGCGAAAACTTGCCGGGATCTATGCGGCTATCTCGACCCAGACAGGCACGTGATCAGACGGCTTTTCCCAACCGCGAACGTGTTTATCAATCCCGCAACCAGTCATCTTGTCTGTCGCCTGAGCAGACATCAAAATGTGGTCGATCCGGATACCGTTATTCTTCTGCCACGCACCTGCCTGATAGTCCCAGAATGTAAATGTTTCTGGCGCTTCTGTGCAAGATCGCACGGCTTCGGTGAACCCCAGGTTCATTAATGTCCTGAATTTCTGTCGGCTTTCCGGCTGAAACAGTGCATCGTCTACCCAATTGGCGGCGTTCTTTGCATCAATCGGGTCCGGAATAACGTTGTAGTCGCCGAGCAACAGAAATGGTGTCTCTTCTGAAAGGCGATTTTCAGCATGGACTATCAGCCGATCCATCCACTCCAGCTTGTAGGGAAATTTTTCTGTCCCGAGCGGATTGCCGTTTGGCAGATACAGGCAGCCAAAGCGGATTGCCCCTGTGGCGACGGACACACTTGCCTCGATATATCGAGCCTGCTCATCGGCATCGTTGCCCGGCAATCGCCTTTGGATGTCTTCCAGGGGTGTTTTGGACAACAGCGCAACGCCGTTAAACCCTTTTTGGCCATGGGTCTCCAGATTATAGCCGAGATCTTCGAAAGGTTGCCGCGGGAAGTTTTCATCAACGGACTTTATCTCCTGGAGGCAAGCGACGTCCGGCGATTCTTCCTTCAACCAAGTTAGGACAGTTTCAAGCCGGGCTTTGACGCCATTGATGTTCCAGGTGGCGATCTTCATACAGCGTAAGCCTTCAGCTTTGTTCGCGGCAGTTAGTTGATATCAAAAGTATCTGGGAGCCAGTCACTTTAGATCGTGAAACTTGTTCCGCAACCACACCCTGCAACGGCGTTTGGATTGTTGATCTGAAAAGACTGACCAATAATGTCGTCGACAAAATCGACCTCTGATCCGGCCATATACTGGAGTGAAATGGCGTCGATCAGGACTGTTGCGCCCGGATTTTCGATAACAAAATCATCGTCTTCTCGTGCATCTACAACATCATATTTGTATTGCAATCCAGAGCAACCACCACCTTCGACGCTTACTCGGAGCATGCTGCCGGTAGCTTCGCCGGACAATATTTTAGCAATGCGCTTGGCAGCGCGCTCACTGACTGTTACTCGATTTTCAAGCGTTTCGGTCATAGTTTACTGACTCGCTAGGCCGAAGCATCTGCTTGGCGCGTTAAACCTGATTTATTCAGATAAGTATGTGTTGGACCCTCGCGCGTCAATGAGCTGCGCAGTCAATACAGGTCTTTCAAACACGAGGTAGTGTAGTGAGCGGCGGTTGGCAGCAAATAAAATCGGATCTCGGATACGGGGCCCAGTCCCGGGCAAAGTATGCACAGAACCCGTTTGAAAGCAGGGGGCGTTTGTTCCCGGAACCGGAAAGCCGAACACGGACACCGTTTCAACGAGACAGGGACCGGATTATTCATTCATCCGCATTTAGGCGGTTGAAACACAAGACGCAGGTTTTTGTCTACCACGAGGGCGATCATTTTCGCACCCGGCTGACCCACACAATCGAAGTGTCGCAAATAGCGCGTTCCCTTGCCCGCGCGTTGCGCCTCGATGAGGATCTTGCTGAATGTCTGGCACTTGCTCATGATCTCGGGCACACGCCTTTCGGACATGAAGGAGAAGATGTCATGCACGAATGCATGGCACCGTTTGGCGGTTTTGACCATAACGCGCAATCGATCCGGGTGGTGACCCATCTTGAGCAGCGATATGCTGAGTTCGACGGACTGAACCTTGCCTGGGAAACCCTTGAGGGCCTCGTCAAACACAACGGACCTTTGGTGGATGCCGACGGCGCACCGCTCGGCAAGTTCAAGGATAGTGAGCTGCCGTTTGCAATTCGAAGCTACGCTGAACAACAAGATCTGATGCTGCAGACCTGGCCTAGTGCAGAAGCACAGGGTGCTGCGATTGCGGACGACATTGCCTATGATGCCCATGATCTGGATGATGGTTTGAGGGCAGGTCTGTTTGCCATTGAAGACATGCGCGATGTGCCGTTTCTGGCCGAAATTTTGAGCGAGGTCGATACAAAGTACCCGGGTCTCGAGGAAAGCCGACGAATCCATGAAATTGTTCGCCGCTCCATCACCCGGATGGTTGAAGACGTGATTCAGGAGGGCTTTCGCAATCTCGGTGAGGTTGATCCGCAAAGTTGCCAGGACGTGAGACTGGCCGGGCGATGTCTGGTCGGATTTTCCGATCAAATGGCGTCAGCCGAAAAGGATGTGAAACGCTTTCTGTTCGCGAGGGTTTATCGCCACGAGGATGTGCTTGCCGTTCGCAAACTCGTCTCCCGTGTGGTTCGGGATCTTTTCGCCAAGTTTTTGGCCGAGCCTAAATTGATGCCAAGCCCCTGGAACAGAGATCTGGAGGTGCTATCCGATGAGGAATGTGCGCGCAGGGTTTGCGACTATATTGCGGGTATGACCGATCGATATGCAATTGAAGAACATCGTAGATTGTTTGACGACACCCCTGATTTGGGGTAGGCGCAGGAGCTATTCCTGAACCCTGCAGCGCTGGAGGCAAGTTCCTTTACAGCGCGCGGGGACTTTGTGCTTGAACGACCAAACCGGACCGGTGCCTGAATGAATATCTTTGCGGACTTTACGCAACGCGTTAAAAAATGCCTGGAAGCACTTGAATTAAAAGATGCGAATGGCGTTTCTCCGGATCTATCCCGTGTTGTTGTTGAAGCGCCTCGCGATCCTTCTCATGGTGATTTGGCAACCAACGCGGCCATGGTGCTGGCAAAGCCTCTTGGCATGAAACCACGTGATCTTGCCGAAAAACTCGTCGAGGAGTTGTCGAAAGACAGTGACATTACCGAAACGACGGTCGCTGGCCCCGGATTTATCAATCTTCGGGTTGCCCCTGTTGTCTGGCAGCGGATTCTCGGTGAGATCATGTCTTCCGGTCTTCGTTTTGGGTCAATTGCAGATCCAGACAATCCAAAGGTGAACGTCGAATACGTTTCTGCGAATCCAACCGGACCGATGCATGTGGGGCATATTCGCGGTGCCGTGGTTGGTGACGCTCTTGCAAACTTGCTCGAATTCGCTGGCGCTGATGTTGTCAAGGAATACTACATCAACGATGCTGGCTCCCAGATCGATACGCTCGCCCGCAGCGCTTTTCTGCGGTACCGGGAAGCTCTGGGTGAGGACATCGGTGAAATCCCGACCGGCCTTTATCCAGGCGACTATCTGGTCCCGGTTGGTACCATGCTTAAAGATGAGCATGGGCCGTCGTTGCTTGAAAAATCTGAAGATGAATGGCTACCGCTGGTCAGGGAAGCCGCAATGGCCGCTATGCTTGAACTGATCCGCAGTGATCTTGCCGCTCTTGGGGTCGAGCACGAGGTGTTCTATTCGGAAAAATCCTTGCATGAGCGCAGCGGATCTGATGGCTCCAAAATCGATCAGATGCTCGATGGACTGCGCCAGAAAGGCCTTGTTTACGAAGGCACATTGCCGCCGCCCAAGGGACAGGTGCCTGAAGACTGGGAAGACCGCGAGCAGACACTGTTCCGCGCAGCTGACTATGGCGATGACACTGATCGTGCCTTGAAGAAGTCCGACGGGTCGTACACGTATTTTGCTGCGGACGTTGCCTATTTCGAAGACAAGTTCCGGCGCGGTTTCAAGGAAGCGATCTACGTGCTGGGTGCTGACCACGGCGGTTATGCCAAACGGCTGCAGGCCGTCGGCAAGGCAGTCTCTGGCGGCGATACCGAGGTTATTGTCCGGTTCTGCCAGCTGGTGAAACTGATGCGCGATGGCGAGCCGGTAAAGATGTCCAAAAGGTCCGGCGATTTCATTACGCTTCGTGAAGTCGTTGATGAAGTCGGGTCTGATCCTGTCCGGTTCATGATGCTGTACCGCAAAAACGATGCACCCCTGGACTTTGATTTCAAAAAAGTCACTGAACAGTCAAAAGACAACCCGGTCTTCTATGTTCAATACGGGCATGCCCGGTGCCGGTCTGTTTTACGGCAAGCTGCTGAAGAGCTCTCCGGCAGTGATCTGAGCGATGCAGCTCTTGGTGCCGCGGACTACGGTTTGCTAGAGGATAGCGGTGAACTTGATCTGATTGCCAAGATGGCAGAATGGCCGAAAATTGTCGAAGCTGCCGCTGACACACACGAGCCTCATAGAATCGCTTTTTACCTACATGAACTCGCAAGTGAGCTGCATGGGCACTGGAATCGTGGCAAGGAAATGCCGCAATTGCGCTTTATTGAGGCCAGTAACGCGAAATTAACCCTAGCGCGGCTTGCTTTGGTTCGTGCAGTATCTTTGGTACTTAGCTCAGGTCTTGCGATTCTTGGAGTGAATGCTCCCGAAGAAATGCGCTGAATTAAGTCACTTGGACACTCGACACACACTGATATTGTAACGTTGCGTATTTAGGACCGGTTGTCATAACGCTCATGTCTGAAGATTACGACACAAAGCGATCTGATTTGACAGGAACTCCAAAGGACACTGGCGGAGATCGGCCAGCTGTGGAAGATCCGTTGATCGAACTCGCGAGAATTGTCCATAAAAACAAACCATCAGGGGCGGATGTAAGTAGCGGCCGTGTTGGCAGCACTGACTATTTTGCTGAACTGGATGACTTTGCCGGAACTTCTGCTACTACCGAGCAGAGTTCAGAGCAGGCTGCAGACGACAGCCGCGTTGAACCGGTGTTTGGCCAGCAAGACCCGGCAATCGACCAGCATTTCGAAGCTGACCATCCAATCCAGAGTGAGATACCGGAATCGCAAGCGTTCTATCGCCCGATTGAGCCGCCGCAGCCTGCTGCCCCTCTGGAACCTGATCATTTCAGCGCCACGCGGGCCGGTGCGGTCGATCTCGATAAAGAGTTTTCCGCCGGTCTTGAAGATGAGTTGATTGGGGCATTGCGGGTATCAGTTGACACGCCGCCAACTCCAAAACACGACCCTCAAATTGGTAACATTGACAGTACGCCTGCACCGGAGCCCGTTGTTGCAGCACCAACACCAACACTGGACAGCGGCTATGACCTGCATTCCGAAGGTACGGAAACCAGCTCGGTTCTGGGAAGTTCGCCGCGCCAGGATAGACCGGTTTTCGGCTCACTAGAGTCTGTGGATATATCCCGTGGTGCTGAGGATGAAGGTTTTACGCCGTCGCTTTCTGCGTCTCCTGTTGTTGCGTCCGGTTCCGATAGTTTTGAATCATCAGTTGGACTTGATCGCTCAAACGAGCGTCCGAGAATCGACGAAGATGATCTCTTTGCAGCTTTGAATTCATCTTCTGGTGCTGGAACTCTTTCCGAGAGTGATACAAATGCCTCCTCGGGCTCAGCCGGAATGGATGCCATTTTTGCGGATCTAGATTTCCCCGATCCGGTTGAACGCCGTCACACTCCAGAAGCTGATAAATTTGAGGAGCTGTCTGCACCTAAGCCGGGATCAGAGTTATCATCAAGTGACGACATTGATGATATGTCATGGCCAGCCGCAGCATCTGCTGTCCCGGATGCACCGGAAGACGAAACTCCGCCACCGCCGGAAGGTTATGATCTGGATGCAGTTGCACGTGCGATGCAGGAAAGCGATCCCAGCCTCAAGGGCTCCGGCGTATTGCCACCGCATCCTGCAGCCGAAAAGGCTGCTGCGCCTATGGGACTTGAACGGTCTCGCAGAGGTATCTTTGTCGCTGCAGGTGTCGTAGGTGTCGCTGTTCTCGGGATCGCCGGTTTCTTTCTGATCGACGGAAGCGCGGTTTCGACACCAGATGGCCCGCCGCCAGTAATTGCTGGCCTCCAGGAACCCTTGAAGGTTTTTCCGGATGAAACGCAAAATCCGGCCGATGATCAATCCGCCAAGCTGATATACGATCGGGTGGATGGAACGTCTGAAGGCGGCCCAGACAGACTGGTCCGTCCAGAATCCCCTGAACCTGCTTCGCTTCCGCCAGCTCCAGCTGGAACGTCAAATGGAGCCGAGCTTGTTCCGGGCGCACCCAAGCGTGTGCGAACACTGGTTGTTCGTCCTGATGGAACGATCATATCCAATGACGATGCGGCCCCGGCATCAACTCCTTCAAGCCCGAGCGTTTCGGACAGTCCGAAAGTCGTTAGGACAACACCGATCGTTTCTGGAGCTGCACCGGAACCGGCTGCTCCTGTGACATCTGGACCTGTGGCTGTCCAAACGCAGCCGGTGCAAGTTTCACCGGAATCGAACCCGACAACACCAGCTATTCTCAATGGCAGCCAGCCTACACCGGCTGCACCAAGCGAGCCTGTCGTAAGCCAGCCTGTTGCACCTGTGCCGTCGGTTCTGCCGAGATCGAAACCGAATGCTCCTGTGCGTGTGGCTCAGGCTCCGACGCAAGCCGCAACACCAGTGCCAGCTGCCAACAACGATGGTCCGCTGAATCTTGCTCAACCGGCAACAGCGCCTGTTCGTACGGCCCCTGCAACGACGGTAAGCACCAACACGGCATCGGGCTCAATAGCGCCAGGGACCTATATTGTTCAGGTGACCTCACAACGATCAGCTGCGGCCGCAAGCGATGCCTATTCAGGTTTGCAACGACGTTTCCCAAATATTCTAGGCAGCCGCGATGCTGTAATCGTCTCGGCTGACCTTGGGGATCGCGGTGTCTTCTATCGTGCCCGTATTCCATCCGGGTCACGGGATGACGCTGTGCGGCTCTGCGAACAGTTGCAAGGCGCTGGTGGTGATTGTTTTGTGCGGCGAGCACCTTGATAAGACGTATTTTCAAATATTGAAGGTGGCCGGTTTCCCCGGCCATTTTTCATTCAGATGCAATGATACTCGCAATAGCGGGCGCAGCACCTGACACTTCGCAGTCTCTTTGGTAAGTCAAAGACCGCTGAATGAGTATGCATACCGGCCGGAATTCGCATTGCCCCAGTTAGCTGAGCAGCGCCTTGACCAGGAATGGCAGGCTCTCATCCAGGCGATAATCGACGGATGAGTGATTGTCATTGAATTCCTGGTAGACGTGAACAACGCCAGCGGTTTCCAGTTTTCGGACCAAACGGCGCGCGCCATAAACGAGATTGTATTGATCGACGTCGCCGCAGTCGATCCAGAGGCCTTTCATGGATTTCAGGGCCTCGGTATGGCGGTCGGCAATATGGACGGGATCCCATTCCAACCAAGTATTCCAACGATCTTCAATTAGTTCGCATGTCTCGAGATCGACAGGCAAACGAATACCGCAGAAGACGTTCTGATCCGGATCGGGGTCATAAGTTGCCGCCATGGCAAATGTCATCAGGTCATGGAAAGAGCCACCTGGATATTTTGGTCCTGATTCAAAGTCGCGGACAAAAGCCTCGATTGATCCCGCTTTTGCCATTGCACGAAGGGCGCTCGGCATTTCTGGCAAGTAGCAGAGCTCAAATGCCATATCGCCCGAATGACAGGCTGCAGCAGACCAGACATCTGCATGTTTCATCGCATGAATGATGGAGCCATAGCCGCCTGATGATTTACCAAACAGGCCACGTTTTCCAAATCCACCGCAATGAAATCTGCCCTCCACGGCATCCAGCATCTCGGTCGTCAACCAGGTTGCCCAGGGGCCCATGGCATCGCTATCGATGTACTGATTACCGCCAAGGCGGGTAAAACAGTCGGGAAAAGCGACGACAACTGGCGGCAAACTTCCGTCGTGAATTAGGCGGTCGAGACGTTCTGGAAGATTTTCGCCAAAGTTTTTCCAGTTGGTATGTGCCGGGCCACCAGCGGTATAACCAACGATATCGACCAACAAGGGAAGTCCGGAGCCTTCGTGGCCATGCGGTGTATAGACAACGATGTCTCGTGTTGCCGTATCGCCCAACCGATTGCGCCGCAGGATCTCCGACGTCTGTGTAATTCTGTGCAATATACCGGCAGGAATGTCAGGACGGGCGCGCATGAAAAAGTCCGATCAGCAAATTGATGTTGTGCATCTAGATTGCAAGTTAGCTTGAGCGGTGCAAGAGGCGGCAAGCGTTTCTTGACGGGGTTTCACAGGGCCGCTAATCCAAATACATGACCAAGGCCTTTATTTCCGGCTGTGCCGGTTTGACACTTAGTGACGAAGAGATTGCCTTTTTCCGGGTAGAAGACCCCTGGGGGCTGATACTGTTTGCCAGAAATATCGACACACCGGATCAGGTCAGACGTCTGACACAATCGTTTCGGGATGCTGTCGGACGGGACAATGCCCCTGTTCTTGTTGATCAGGAAGGCGGACGGGTCCAACGCCTCAAACCGCCTCACTGGTCGAAATACCCGGCGCCAAAGCTGTTTGGAGATCTTTATGACACCGACAAGGTCGCCGGAATGCGCGCCGCTTTTCTTGGGGCGCAGCTGATAGCATCCGACTTGATTGCAGTTGGCATAAACATTGACTGCTTGCCGTGCCTCGATGTCCGGTTTCCCGAAACAGTAGATGCCATCGGTGACCGCGCGCTGTCCTCAGATCCTGAAACAGTCGCAACACTTGGCCGCGAAATGGTGAACGGGGCATTGGCGGGCGGTGTTCTGCCGGTTATCAAACACATTCCGGGACACGGCCGGGCCAAGGTGGACAGCCATTTGGTGCTTCCAAAGGTTCATGCGGAGAAATCTGCACTGGAAAAGGTTGATTTTGTGCCCTTCAAGGCACTTTCAGATGTTGCATTGGGAATGACTGCGCATCTTCTCTATGAAGACATAGACAAGAGTGCACCGGGAACGCAGAGCAAACGGATAATTGAGGACATCATCCGGAAAGAAATCGGATTTGATGGCTGTCTGATGAGCGATGATATTTCGATGAAGGCCCTCGGTGGCGACGTAACAAGTCGTTCGGCAAAGATCCTGGGTGCCGGGTGTGATCTGGTTCTGCATTGCAATGGCGATATGGACGAAATGAAAGCTGTCGCGGTCGCCATGCCGGACCTAGACGGCAAGGCCAAACAAAGATGCGAAAACGCACTAGCCCAGCTGCCAATGCCGGATGCAGCATTCGACAGAGTGGCAGCATGGGATGAATTTCAAGCGCTGACCGGCTGGGCCGGCGTTTAAAGGGGCAGGGATGGCCGAGACAGACCAACAGCCACAATCGGGGAAGGACGACGACGGATCTTTTGATCTGTTGAGCACTGTTCATTTGTCCGAGGACCGGACCCTGTCCGATCCGCAACTGGTTGTTGATGTCGATGGTTACGAAGGCCCGCTTGATCTTCTCCTCGGCCTGGCGCGCACTCAGAAAGTCGATCTGGCCCGTATTTCCATTCTTGCTCTGGTAGAGCAGTATTTGGAGTTTGTGACCGAAGCCCGGCGCATGCGTCTGGAACTTGCTGCAGATTATCTGGTCATGGCCGCCTGGTTAGCCTTCCTGAAATCCAAGCTGCTTTTGCCTGAACAGAAAGACGAAGACGAACCGACTGGCGAAGAACTGGCAGCAGCGCTTGCCTTTCGATTGCGCAGGCTTGAAGCCATGCGGGAAGTCTCATCCAGGCTAATGGCAATGAACCGGGTCGGCAAAGACGTCTTCCATCGTGGTGACCCTGAAACCATGTCTGTACAACACAAGAGCATCTGGGAGGCGTCAGTGTATGATCTGTTGTCTGCCTATGCGACACAACGCCAGCGCCAGTCAGTAACATCGGTCAGGGTTTTAAAGCGAACCGTCTGGTCATTGCAGGAGGCTAGGGAGCTCTTGACCAGGCTTGTCGGTCGGGTCAGCGAATGGGCACCGCTGAATGCTTATTTGCGGGATTACCTATATGACAACAAGGATTGGGCAACCGTGGTTGCCAGCAGTTTTTCCGCAAGTCTTGAAATGGTAAAAGAAGGCCAAGTGGAAATCCGCCAGGGCGAACCGTTTTCACCGGTGTATATCCGTTCGATCGAAAAGGAACCGGATCACGATGTCTGATGAGGATCTTCTGGATCTCGGCGATTCCGCTACCACTTTCGAAGAAAGGCCTTTCGTTCCCGGATCGGACTTGTCCGGTTTGCGTATGGTGGAAGCCTTGCTGTTCGCGTCCAGCGAACCACTATCTCTTGAAGAGTTGACGCTTCGTCTGCCCGAGGGGGCGGATGTCCTCGGACTGTTACAAGAGCTTGAGACCAGTTACGCGACTCGCGGTGTGAATGTCGTCAAGATTGCCGGGAAATGGTGTTTTCGAACTGCAGAAGACCTCAGCTTCCTGATGCAACGCAATGTCGAAGAACAACGCAAACTGTCACGAGCCGCGCTCGAAACCCTGGCGATCATCGCCTACCACCAACCGGTGACACGGGCGGAAATAGAAGAGATTCGAGGGGTGTCGACATCCAAGGGGACACTGGATGTTCTTCTGGAAACGACCTGGATCCGGATGCGGGGCAGGCGGCGGACACCCGGTCGGCCGGTCACTTATGGCACGACAGACCACTTTTTAATCCATTTCGGGTTGGAGAATGTTAAAGACCTTCCGGGCCTTGAAGAACTCAAGGGTGCCGGATTGCTCGACAGCGCGGTTCCGGCGTCTTTCATGGTACCAACACCGAATGATGATGCAGCCCTGACCGAGGATGAAGATCCATTGGAAGATGGCTCGCTCTTTGATGATGAGACGGATGAGACCGCCGAAACCTGATGCTTGATTTCAATAGTAAAAAAACAAATGGTGGCGTACACCCGCCAACTTGGGGGGCACCGGGAACAGCTGGTGCGACCATTGCTGCCGGCCTCGTCTTTGAGAACGTGTCTCACGATTATGATGGTGTTGGATCTGTCCACGACCTCAGCCTGTCGATCGCTCCAGGTGAAATCCTGTGCCTTTTGGGGCATTCCGGTTGCGGCAAAACCACATTGATGCGCATTGCAGCTGGGGTAGAGCAGCAAAATGCAGGGACGGTTCTTATCAACGGTCGTGCTGTTGCTGATGGCGATCTGTTTCTGCCTCCGGAAAAACGTGGTGTTGGCCTGATGTTTCAGGATTATGCTCTTTTTCCGCATATGAGCATTCTTTCCAACGTCATGTTCGGCTTGACCAACATGCCGAAAAAGGAAGCGCAGACGGCAGCGCTTGCTGCATTGGGACGGGTCGGTCTGGTGGACTATGCAAACGACTATCCGCATGCCTTGTCTGGCGGTGAACAGCAGCGGGTCGCGTTGGCAAGGGCACTGGTACCACGTCCCGGTATCCTGTTGATGGATGAGCCATTTTCCGGTCTCGACAAACGCCTACGCGACAGCGTACGCGATGAGACTTTGGCTGTTATCCGCGAAACACGGGCAACTTGCATAATCGTCACGCACGATCCGGAAGAAGCAATGCGCATGGGCGACAGCATTGCCCTGATGCGGCGCGGTGAACTTGTGCAGCACGGGACAGCCGAAGACCTCTACAAACACCCGGTCGACCTGTTCGCAGCGCGTTTCTTCTCCGAATTGAATCAGCTTGAAGGTATTGTTTCATCCGACGGTGTGGAAACGCCTGTCGGTATCGTTCCGGCGTCAGGCGTACAGGCAGGCGAAAAGGTCGATGTCTGTATCCGTCCGCAAGGCGTTGTTTTGAACAAGGCTGGGCTATGCGGCGTCAAGGGACGCATCCGGTCAAAACGGTTTGTAGGCGAGGTTGAATTGCTGTCCATAGTGATCGAAGGCCTTAACAGCCCATTGCAAGCGCGAGTGCGGGCTGGCAGCCCTTGGGAAAAGGGTATGGACGTCGCGGTGACGACTGATCCGAAAGACGTGCTTGTCTTTTCCCGCAAACAATCCCAAGTGTAGAGTGAGTTTGCCCTATTCAGCGTTCTGAAAATAATTGAATTGTTTCAGGAGTGTGTGTTGCAGCGGCTGAGCCGTTTTTGTACAAGGGCACAAACGGCTTTCATGCCGATTATCAGGAGTTTGGCGTATGGGTATTAGTATCTGGCAGATTTTGATCATCGCGGTAGTGGTGGTTCTGCTTTTTGGACGTGGCAAGATTTCCGACCTCATGGGCGATGTTGCCAAGGGGATTAAAAGCTTCAAGAAGGGCATGGCAGAGGACGAAACTGCTGACTCTGCGAAGACCATCGATCATCAGGCCAGTGAGACCGTAGAGGCCACGAAGTCCGAAGATCAGTCCAAAGCGAGCTGATCTTAATCCGCATCGCGTCTCCTTAAGGGACGAATTTATTCATGTTCGATATCGGTTGGACGGAAATTATGGTGATCGCCTGTGTTGCGATCATCGTGGTTGGGCCGAAAGATTTGCCGCGAATGCTGCGCACACTTGGTCAGACAATGGGCAAGATGCGGAAGATGTCGCGTGAGTTCCAGTCAACCTTCAATGATGCTCTCAAAGAAGTAGAGCAGCAGGCTGATATTGCCGACATGAAAAAGACCGTGGACGAGGCAGCCAATTTCAATCCGCTTGGTGACTTGAAAAAGTCGATCGAAGAAGAGGCTTTCAAAAAGGTGGATGTTCCGAAGACCGAAACATCAAAAGCTGAAAAAGCCGAGCCCGCTGTGGCATCGACAAAACCGGTCCCAGAACCGGCTCCTGAGCCCAAGGTTGAAGCCAAATCAGCGCCTGCAATAGAAGATGTTAAGGCATGAGCCAGGACGACGTTGAAGCCTCCAAGGCTCCCCTGATGGAACATCTTATCGAACTGCGCCAACGGTTGATGTGGTCAATCGGCGCTGTTCTTGTGATGTTCGTCATCTGCTTTTATTTTGCCACTGACATCTACAACATCCTGACCGTGCCCTATATCCAGGCTGCTGGTGGTTCCGGTAATGTCGAGATGATTTTTACCGCGCCTCAGGAGTGGTTTTTCACACAGTTGAAGCTGGCGCTTTTCGGTGCGTTGTTTCTGGCGTTTCCAGTGATAGCAAGCCAGATTTACATGTTTGTTGCTCCGGGCCTGTACAAACATGAGCGCGGAGCGTTCCTGCCGTTTTTGGTCGCAACGCCGATCCTTTTTCTGATCGGAGCCTGCCTCGTTTACTTCCTGATCATGCCGATGGCGATGGGCTTCTTCCTGTCACAGGAACAAGCGGCAAGCACAAGCCAGGTCGCGATTCATCATCTTGCCAAGGTGAGTGAGTACCTCGGCTTGATCATGGTGCTGATTTTCGCTTTTGGTTTGGTGTTTCAGCTGCCGGTGGTGCTCACTTTGCTCGGTCGGGCTGGTCTCGTGAGTGCTGAAAGTCTCAAGGACAAACGCAAATATGCAATTGTTGGTGCCTTTGCCGCTGCTGCAATTTTGACACCGCCGGACCCAATATCGCAGATCGGTCTTGCGCTGCCTACGCTGCTTCTCTACGAAGTCTCCATTCTGTCTGTCAGACTGGTTGAGCGCAAACGCGCGGAACGGGAAGCTGAGCGCGAAGCGGAAGACGCCGCGGCCTAAGTTTCTTCATCTTCATTTTCCGGTTTGGCGACAGGTCTGTAATTGCAACGACCGTCGTTCGGGAAGCGAAGATGTTTGATATCAAATGGATCCGGGAAAACGCAGACGCCTTTGACAAGGCCCTTGCAAGAAGAAGCTATGAAGCTTCCTCAGCCAAACTGATTGCATTGGACGATTCCCGTCGATCTCACGTCACCAAGCTTCAGGAAGCCCAGGAACGTCGTAACGCTGCCTCCAAGGAAATTGGCAAGGCCAAGGGATCTGGAGACAATGCGCGGGCGCAGGAACTGATCGACGAAGTCGCGCAGATCAAGGCCTTCATTCAGTCCGGCGAAGAAGAAGAGCGCAAGCGGACCTCTGATCTGGAAGCGGCTATGGCTGTGATCCCGAACCTGCCATACGAGGATGTTCCGGAAGGCACCGATGAAGCTGACAATGTTGTTTATCGAACGCATGGCGAAAAGCCGACTTTCACGTTCAATGAAAAGCCGAAAGAGCATTACGAGCTGGGCGAAGACCTGGGCGCAATGGATTTTGGCAAGGCAGCAAAGCTGTCCGGCTCGCGGTTTGTTGTCCTCAAGGGGCAGATAGCACGCCTTGAGCGCGCGCTTGGTCAGTTCATGATTGACCTGCATACACAGGAGCATGGCTACACGGAAGTGTCTCCGCCACTTCTTGTTAACAGCGATCCGCTTTATGGCACCGGCCAGCTTCCTAAATTCGAAGAAGATCTCTTCAAGACAACTACTGATCATTATCTGATTCCGACAGCTGAAGTGCCGTTGACCAATCTGGTTTCTGGCGAATTGCTGCCGGAAGACCAGCTTCCTGTTCGCGTTACCGCGCTGACCTATTGTTTCCGCTCTGAGGCCGGTTCTGCCGGGCGCGATACACGCGGCATGCTGCGTCAGCATCAATTCCAGAAATGCGAACTGGTATCGGTGACCAAGCCGGACGAGTCATTAAATGAGCTGGAGCGGATGCTCGACTGCGCTGAGAAAATCCTGCAGAACCTCGGCCTGCATTATCGTGTGATGACACTGTGCACCGGCGATATGGGATTTGGCGCTCGCAAGACCTATGACATTGAGGTCTGGTTGCCAGGGCAGGATACTTATCGCGAAATCTCGTCCTGTTCAGTCTGTGGTGACTTCCAGGGCCGTCGTATGAATTCCCGCTATCGCCCAACTGATTCCAAGCAGCCGGTTCATGTTCATACGCTGAATGGCTCCGGGATTGCCGTTGGACGGGCCCTGATTGCTGTTCTTGAGAACTATCAGAACGGTGATGGCACCATCACTGTGCCTGAGGTTTTGCGACCATATATGGGTGGCCTTGAAAAAATCGGCTGAGGGCATTTTCCCTCAGTCTTTCCAATCAGATTTCCGGGACAGGTTTCATGCGCATTTTGATAACAAATGATGATGGCTTTCAGTCCCCGGGGCTGGATGCTCTCGAACGGATAGCGCGGACGCTTTCAGATGATGTCTGGGTCATTGCACCGGAAACGGATCAAAGCGGTGTGGCTCACTCCCTGACTTTGAGCGATCCGTTGAGGTTGCGGCAGATTGATGAACGGCATTTTGCCTTGAAGGGTACACCAACCGATTGTGTCATCATGGGTGTCCGTAAAGTGTTGCCCGGACTTCCCGATCTGGTGCTGTCTGGCATTAATCGTGGCCAAAACATTGCCGAAGATGTCACCTACTCGGGGACAGTTGCCGGGGCGATGGAAGCTGCGATTCTCGGCATTCGCTCGATTGCCGTGTCGCAGGCTTACAGCTGGGGCATTGGTGCAGAACCTGATTATGCGGTTGCTGAAACTCACGGACCGGAGCTTTTCAAAAAGCTGATGACTTTCACTTTGCCTCCGTATTCACTGTTCAACGTCAATTTCCCGCCCTGCAGCGCGGAAGCGGTACAAGGTGTGAAGGTGACAGTACAGGGACACCATGCGCAGAGCGGAATATCGATTGATGAGCGCATGGATGGTCGCGGCAATCCCTATTACTGGCTGAAATTTCAGGACAGGGGCAAATCTGTTCTTGAAAATTCAGACATGCACGCGATTGCAGATGGATATATTTCCGTATCCCCGCTACGCATAGATTTAACGGCGCATGATCTTGTCGGTGATCTGGCAGGCGCGCTTCAATAATCTAAAGCAGTGGAGCAGCGTATGGCCGGACTTAATCCCGGCGAGGCAGAGGCACATAACCATTCCGCACTTCCCGACGAAGCAGAAGCGCGAGCCGCTCTTGTCCTGGGGTTGCGCAGACGCGGTATAGGTGCACTAAACGTTCTCTCGGCCATTGAACTTGTGCCACGACGCTTGTTCCTGTCTGCAAGGCACCATGGCCTTGCCTACGAAGACGCCATTCTACCAATTGAATGTGGACAGACGATCTCCGCGCCATCCCTGGTCGCCTTCATGGTCCAGGCATTGCAAGTTTCGCAAGACCACAGGGTCCTCGAAATCGGGACCGGCTCCGGGTACCAATCTGCAGTTTTGTCCCATCTGGCAGGACAGGTGGAGACCCTTGATCGGTACAAAACATTGACCGATCTGTCGAAAAGCCGGTTCGCCGCATTGAAACTTGAGAATGTCAGGGCACATCATGCCAACGGTTTTGATGGTCTGAAGTCAAAAGGGCCATATGACAGAATCGTTGTGAATGGCGCCGTCAACGAAATACCGGATCCATGGATCCAGCAATTGAGGCCCGGCGGATTGTTGATTGCACCGGTTGGACTGGCAAAACAGCCTCAGGAACTTATTCGGTATCAGAAAGGGGATAACGTGCTTTCGGCAGAAGACCTGATGAACCTGAAAACCGTGATGTTGCAGCCGGGGTTGGCCCACAAACTCTGATCTGCTTATGGGTGCTAAGCTGACCCTGACGCGAGAGCAGGTCGGGTGCGATGCGCTGAATACATTCCACTTTTACAAGTCGTCTGAACAGGCGTTTGAACTTGGATTGGTATTCAGGGCTTTAAAAAATAAAAGCTGAATCTTTCCAGTGTCTTTAGCCTTTATAAACCTTACTCGCTTCTAATCTTAACCATAACAGCCATAGTCAGCAGTTAGAGTTAAGGCGATGAAAAAGCGGATGCGTACCCTCCGCAGGGATCTTCTGGGCAAAGTTGCAAGTGTTACAGTTGGAGCAGCAGTGTTAGCTGGTTGTTCCTCTGCGACAGAACGCCTTGGAGAGGCACCGGTCTACACCGGTAATACTCAAAACCAGCGGGAAATACTGAACGGTGCTTCCAAACAACCGAGCTATCAGGACATCGTCAATGGTCCTGGTGGAACGACGGCTGGACTTCCGAAAGCCAGTTCTGCACCTGTAACGACCGGATCTATTCCGGAAAACCGCCAACCAGTGCAAACATCGCCTCTGCCTGCTCCGACCTATTCGGCTCCTGTTGCTGCTGTGCCAAAAAGCCAGCCCGTGCCAACGCTGACAGCGCCTGAGGTTGCCAGTGCTGCATCTGTAACAAATGCCAAAAGCTGGAAAGGCTGGACATCAGCAGGCGGAACCAAGGTTCAGCTTCGCCAAGGTGACAGTCTGAGTTCTGTTTCCCGGCGCTTTGGTGTTCCGATCCAGGCCGTCGCTGCTGTAAACGGAATTCAGGACCCGTCCTCTGTTCGCCCCGGCCAAACAGTTATCATTCCGACTTACGTCTTTTCCGATCGCAATGGTTCCAGCAGTGCAACGGAAGGCGAAACCGGCAAGGTCAAACTGCCTAAAGTTGCCAGCAACGAAAAGATCGTGACCGGTTCAATTCCGACAGTCGCAAAAGCCGCGCCTGTGCGCAAACCGCAAAGCCAGCCAACCTTCGCGGATCTGACAAAGAGTCAGGTTAAAGTCGAGAAGGTGAAGATTGCTCAGTTCGATACAGCGCCAAAGCGCAAACCTGCCGGACAAAGTCAGGTTTTGACGACAGCTTCCATTCCCTCTCCGTCCAGTACGGGGGCAGTACCGACACCGCGCAAGCAGCCAAAATTTCCGAGAGCTCTTGAAGCGATACCAACCGAACCAGTTGAAACGTCCGACTTGCCTGCTCCTGGACAACTGGATGAGGCACGGCCGACCGCTCCGATCAAGACACCTCAGATCGTTGCCAGTGTTCAGCCCGATGATGCAACTGCTCCCGCCAAATTCCGTTGGCCTGTTCGCGGACGGATTATTTCTGACTTCGGTGCAAAACCGGGTGGTGGACGCAATGAAGGCGTGAACCTGGCAGTTCCGGAAGGTACTGCTGTGAAGGCTGCCGACAGCGGAACCGTTATCTATTCCGGTAACGAGCTGAAAGGGTACGGCAATCTGGTGCTGGTGCGTCACGACGAGGGCTGGGTGTCTGCCTATGCGCACAACAGCAAGCTGAATGTGAAACGCGGTGACAAGGTACGGCGCGGTGACACAGTCGGACTTGCCGGAGCAACAGGGTCCGTAACGCAGCCGCAAGTGCACTTTGAGCTGCGCCGGGGTAACAAGCCAGTTGACCCGCTCAAGCATTTGCCGACCAGATAAGAATATGTGTCTATACAGAAAAGCCCGGTTTCAGCCGGGCTTTTTTCGTTTCAGTCAATGTTTTTGCCAAGCCGTCCGGCAAGGTCCTGAATGAACTGAAAGGCAACCCGACCCGAGCGGCTGCCGCGTGTTGTCGCCCATTCGAGCGCCTCGGCCCTAAGGCTCTCTTCAGCGTGTTGAAGCCCGTAGTGATCAGAATACCCTTGCACCATATCCAGATAATCGTCCTGGCTACATTTATGGAAGCCGAGCCACAGGCCAAAACGGTCAGAGAGAGACACTTTCTCTTCCACAGCTTCTGACGGATTAATCGCAGTGGAGCGTTCGTTTTCCATCATGTCGCGCGGTAGCAAATGGCGGCGGTTGGATGTCGCATAGAACATGACATTGTCCGGTCGGCCTTCGATGCCACCTTCGAGAACGGCTTTCAGCGATTTGTAAGACGTATCGTCATTATCGAAGCTGAGGTCATCACAGAAAACGATAAAGCGGAACGGTGCCGCTTTGATGGTTGCCATGAGTTTGGGCAGCGATTCGATGTCTTCCCGGTGAATTTCGATCAGTTTCAGGACATTTGTTTGAAGCTCGGTGTTGATTGCTGCCTGCGCGGCTTTAACCAGTGATGATTTGCCCATACCGCGTGCGCCCCACAACAAGGCATTGTTGGCTGACAGTCCTTTTGCAAATCGTCTTGTGTTGTCCAGCAACAAATCACGCACATGACCGACAGCGCAGAGCAGGGTGATATCAACACGGTTTACTTTAGGAACAGGATTTAGTTCGCCCGGGTTGGGTGCCCAGACAAACGCATCTGCAGCTGCCCAGTCGGTTTCAACCGGATCAGAAGGAACCGCCCGGGAGATCAATTCGATCAATGTATCGAGTTTGGTGTTCAGTGCGGTAATGTCGCTAGGCGCGCTCATTTATTCTTGCAACCTTCTTCGGAAAAGCCCATGTGAGGGCCGGAATAAAGTGGTCAGAGGACTATCACGGTAATGTTTCGGCGAAAACGGCAATTTTTCCCATTGTGGTACGCTGGAAAACGTTCGCAACGCTTGAAAAGAATTGCGCCGCCGTTATAGTCCGCGCCACCAGAATTAGAGCGTTTCTGCTTAAGTCAATCTATTGACTGAGGCTTAGGAAAACGCCGCTCAGGAGAGATTTATGTTGATTACACCAGCCTATGCGCAAACTGCCGGAATTGGCGGACCTGATTTCCTCATGTCCCTACTGCCATTCGTGGCTATTTTCGCGATCATGTATTTTCTGATCATCCGGCCACAGCGTCAGCGGATGAAACAGCATCAGGAACTGGTTTCCAACCTGCGTCGTGGTGATACGGTCGTCACAACAGGTGGTCTGATCGGTAAGGTTGCCAAGGTTGTTGACGACGGCGAAATCCAGGTTGAATTGTCTGAAGGTGTCAAGGTTCGCGTTGTGCGGTCTATGGTTCAGGAAGTTCGCTCCAAAGGCGAACCTGCCAAAGACAGCGCCTGATTTTCATCGCTGACGACATCGTTTTGATGGGCCGAAGACCTTTCGGCCCGTCCGCTTTTTAAGGCTTGACCATGCTCTATTTCGCTCGCTGGAAAATCGCGCTGATCGTGATAGTGATTGCCGCTGGCATCCTATCCACGCTGCCGAATTTCTTTTCCGCCAAGACTCTCGAAAAATGGCCGGATTTTCTGCCGAAGAGCCAGATGGTTCTCGGTCTTGACCTGCAGGGCGGCGCTTATCTGCTCTATGAGATAGATAAGGACGATTACGTCCAAAAGCGCATGAAGACCGTGGTCAGCGACATACGGGCGACACTGCGTGAAGATCCGCGCATCGGGTATACCGGTCTTGGTGTTCAGGGCGAGACAGCGCAGGTTCGGATCCGCGATCTGACAAGACTTGCTGAAGCAGAAGAGCGGTTACAACCTTTGGTCAATCCGCTGGTTTCAAACGTCTTTGGTGGTCAGCCGGTTGATGAATTCGAACTGAATGTGACCGATGATGGTCTCGTTCGGTTTTCCTATACCGACGAAGGCCTTGATGACCGACTGGCAGCAATTGTACAGCAATCCATTGAAGTGATCCGTCGCCGTGTTGATGAACTGGGAACCACTGAGCCGAACATTCAGCGTCAGGGCACTGACCGGATCCTCGTCGAGGCTCCTGGTGAAAATGATCCGGAGCGTTTGAAAGATCTTGTCGGACAAACAGCCCAGATGACTTTCCACATGGTTGACGTTTCCATGTCTGGTGAGCAAGCCATGCAGAGCCGTCCACCGGTCGGGACTGTGGTTCTGATGTCTGTCGACGATCCGCCAATTCCTTATCTTCTGGAAGAAGCGCCGCTCTTGTCCGGCGAAGACCTGGTAGATGCACAGGTCAGTTTTGATCAACGCTCGAACGAGCCGGTGGTGACATTCCGTTTCAACACATCAGGTGCTCGTAAATTTGCGACGATCACACAACAGAATGTTGGTCGTCCGTTTGCGATTGTTCTGGATGATGAAGTCATCTCTGCGCCGGTCATTCAGCAGCCTATTCTGGGTGGGTCGGGTCAGATCTCCGGTAACTTCACCGTTGAAGGTGCCAATGATTTGGCCGTTCTGTTGCGGGCTGGTGCATTGCCGGCAAAGCTGACGGTCATCGAGGAGCGATCGATTGGTCCGGGCCTTGGTGCCGATTCTATCGCAGCTGGTAAAATGGCGTCGATCATTGCTGGTATGCTCGTGATTGTCTTCATGATCCTTGCGTACGGTCGGTTCGGTGTGATTGCTGATATTGCCTTGACGGGCAACATCTTCCTGATTTTTGGTGCCTTGACGTTCCTGCAGGCGACTCTGACGTTGCCCGGTATAGCGGGGATCGTATTGACCATCGGTATGGCGGTTGATGCCAATGTGCTTATTTTCGAACGCATTCGCGAAGAGGCTAGGGCAGGCCGGTCGGCAATCTCCGCAATTGATGCCGGCTACAAACGGGCACTTGGCACAATCCTTGATGCCAACATCACCACGCTGATTGCGGCAATCATCCTGTTCCAACTCGGATCCGGTCCGGTCCGCGGCTTTGCGGTTACGCTGGCCATCGGAATTTTCACAACTGTTTTCTCGGCGTTTACGTTCAGCCGGTTGTTGGTGGCCCTTTGGGTCCGCTACCGCCGTCCGTCCAAATTGCCGATTTGATCCGGGAGTAAACACCTATGTTGCTGCGACTCGTTCCGGACAACACAACGTTCAAATTCATGTGGCTGCGGAAATTCAGTTTTCCGGCGTCCATTCTGCTGGTGATTGCATCTCTGGCTGCCTTTTCCTTTGTCGGCCTGAATTTCGGTATCGACTTCAAGGGCGGAACGATCATCGAGATCAAAACCGAGGGCCCTGCCGATATCGGGTTTATCCGCTCTGAGCTGTCAACATTGAACCTGGGCGATGTCCAGGTACAGGAATTCGGTGGATCGGACGACATTCTGATCCGGGTTGAAGAACAGCCGGGTGGCGAATTGGCCCAGCAATCGGTTGTCAGCCGTGTGCGGACAATCTTTGCAGATGACAACGTGGATTTCCGCCGCGTTGAGGTTGTTGGACCGCGTGTATCGGGTGAATTGGCTCAGGCCGGTGCAATTGCTGTTGTTGCGGCTCTGCTGGCTATCCTGTTCTACATCTGGTTCCGCTTTGAATGGCAGTTTGCCGTTGGTGCAATCCTGACCACCGCAAATGATGTCATCATCACCATCGGGTTATTTGTGCTGCTGCAGCTGGATTTTTCGCTGTCCAGTATTGCAGCTGTGCTGACGATTATCGGGTATTCGCTCAACGATACCGTTGTTGTTTATGACCGGATTCGAGAGAATCTCCGGAAATACAAGAAGCGGCCTTTGACGGATCTTCTGGACATGTCGATCAACGAAACCCTGTCCCGGACAACGATGACCTCTGTCACCACATTGTTGGCGCTGATCGCGCTCTATATCTTCGGTGGGGAAGTCATCCAGTCATTCACACTCGCCATGATTTTCGGCATTGTGATTGGCACGTATTCGTCGATCTTCCTGGCAGCGCCATTCCTGATCCTGTTCAACCTGCGTCCGGATGCCTTGTCTAAAAAGGACGAAGATGGCGGAAAAGATTCGGGTAATGAGGCAACAGCCTAAAGGATCGGCGCATGGAAATACGCGATGCGCACTTTCCAGACCGGGCCCCGCTTGACGCTTATGGCGATGGTGGGTTCCGGTTTGCAGACATGTCTCACCACGGCTCCTTGTTGTGTGTTCCAAGCGGAATTTACGGTTGGAACCTGACTACTCCTCAGGAGTTCTCAGCAGAAGCTTTTGAGCGGGTGTTTGCCGAGAACGACGATATTGAGGTGTTGCTCGTTGGTACAGGACCGGATCTTGTTCCACTGCCGCAGGAGCTGAAGGAAGCGTTTCGCGAAGCCGGTATTCTTGCAGAGCCGATGTCTACCGGCGCAGCCATCAGGACTTACAATGTTCTGTTGGCAGAAGACCGGGCAGTCGCAACAGCGCTTCTGGCGGTGGACTAATGCCGCTTCAGGGCCAAATAACCATCCATGACGACTGATTTCCATTACGCTGCTGATATTGTCCGGCAATATGACAAGGATCGTTACTTGAGCGCGCTCCTTGCGCCTGAAGTGCATCGTGATGGCTTGATGTCCCTTTACGCATTTAATGCAGAGATTGCTCGGGTCCGCGAGAATGTCTCTGAACCACTACCTGGTGAGGTTCGCCTGCAATGGTGGCGCGATCTGTTTGAGGGAACGGAACACGGAGCCGTTGCTTCCAATCCTGTTGCAAATGCATTGTTGCGGACGATTGAGACCTACAATCTGCCCATACCGGGTCTGATATCGATGGTCGAAGCGCGGATATTCGATCTTTATAATGATCCTATGCCGAGCCTGAATGACCTGGAAGGGTATGCCGGTGAAACGGTCTCTGGACTGTTTCAACTCGCGTGTTATGTCTTGAATAATGGCGATGATCCCGGAACGTCGACAGCAGCTGGTCACGCCGGTGTTGCGTATTGCCTGACAGGTCTCATGCGAGCATTGCCCTGGCATGCCTCGAGGAACCAGACGTTTTTGCCCAAAGATGTTCTGGACCGGCACAATGTCGATCTGACAACCCTCTTCAAGGGCGATACCACACCAGAGCTGAAAGCAGCACTGAAGGAGTTACGTGATCATGTCCGGCATCACTTGGGCCGCGTGAAACAGGCTGCTGATTCTGTGCCTGACTGTTGCAGGACTGCCTATTTGCCCCTGGCACTTGTCGAGCCCTATTTGAAGAAGCTGGACGCGTCTGAATTTGATCCGTTGAAAAGTGTCGCCGAGATTTCGCAATTGCGTCGCCAATGGCTATTGTGGCGTTCAACAGGCAAAGAGTTCTCAAGGCTTTAGGGCGTAGCGATGAAAGTTGAACTCTCCGAGTATCAGCGCCATTGGCGGTCAGCCTTTGAATATGAAGCTGATCTCATCAAGGAACTGCTCGGCAAAAACCTGCGAGAAATCCACCACATTGGCAGTACATCTGTTCCAGGACTGCTGGCCAAGCCTATCATTGATATGGTAGGTGGCGTCACGTCGCTCGAAGAGTGCGATGCGACTACGGATGCGCTAGCTCGTCTCGGATATATTGCCATGGGGGAATACGGTATTCCGGGCAGATTGTTTTTCCGGAAAACAGCTCAGGACGGCAACCGGAGCCACCATCTTCATGTTTTCGAATTCGGATCGCCGGATATTTTGCGGCATCTGGTGTTTCGCGATTACCTGATTGCCCACCCGGACATTGCCAGTGCCTATGCCGACAAAAAACGAAAACTCGTTCAGGATCATGATGGCGATCGGGACGGCTATGTGGACGGCAAACAGGAATTTGCCGCTGATATCGAGAAAACTGCCCTGGAATGGTACAATGAAAAGCGCCGACTGATTTCTTCGGCGCCGATCGCTGAAGCCTAACGTTTCCGGACTATTCTGCAGCCAGGCTCCGCAGTCCCAGTTTGTTTTGCCAGTCTGCAAAATCCACTTTTGCGCGAGTTGTCATGGCAAGTTTCTTGGCTTTCGTCTTTTCCTTGCCTTTGATTTTATTGCCGTCTTCGTCCTTGGTGGGAACGTCTACCAGCGGAAACAATCCGAAATTCACATTCATGGGCTGGAAGGATTTTGGTTTTCCAGCACCTTCATCCCGGCTGATATGGCCTTCTGTGATATGGCCGAGCAGGGCGCCCATGGCGGTTGTTTCCGGAGGCGTTACGATGTCTTGTCCGCGTGCCTCCATAACGGCAAAAAGCCCAACCATGCAGCCGACGCTGGCTGATTCCACATACCCTTCACAGCCAGTGATCTGACCGGCAAAGCGGATGCGCGGATCCGCTTTCAAGCGAAGCGTCTCGTCCAGGACTTTTGGTGAATTCAGGAACGTATTGCGGTGTAACCCGCCTAGTCTTGCAAATTGAGCTTCTTCCAAACCTGGAATCATGCGGAAAATGTCGGCCTGCGCGCCGTACTTCAGTTTTGTCTGGAAGCCGACCATATTGTAGAGCGTGCCAAGAGCATTGTCCTGGCGCAGTTGCACGACCGCATAGGCTTTCACATCTGGGTTGTGCTCATTGGTCAGGCCCATCGGTTTCATCGGGCCATGGCGCAGGGTTTCACGACCTCGCGATGCCATGACTTCAATTGGCAGGCAACCATCGAAATAGGGTGTGTTTTCTTCCCATTCCTTGAAGTCTGCCGTGTCTCCTTCGAGCAGAGCATCGATGAACGCTTCGTATTGGTCCTTGTCCATCGGACAATTGAGGTAGTCCTTGCCAGTGCCACCCGGGCCGACCTTGTCATAACGTGACTGGAACCAGGCTTTGCTCAGGTCAACGGATTCGAAATGCACAATCGGTGCAATCGCATCGAAGAATGCCAGCGAATCCTCGCCGCTTTTCTCAAGTACAGCCTGAGACAATGCCGGTGAAGTCAATGGACCGGTCGCAATGATGACCTTTTCCCAGTCTTCAGGCGGAAGACCCGCGATTTCCTCGCGTTCGATAGTGATGCGAGGGTGATCCTCGAGTGCTTTTGTGACAGCATCCGAAAAACCATCACGATCGACAGCCAATGCGCTGCCTGCGGGAACCTGATGCGTATCGGCAGATGCCATGATCAGAGAACCGAGTTGGCGCAGCTCATGGTGGATAAGGCCGACTGCATTTTGTTCAGAATCATCAGACCGGAAGGAATTGGAGCAAACAAGCTCGGCCAATCCTTCGCCCTGGTGTGCATCGGTTTTCCGAACAGGACGCATTTCATGCAAAATGACGTCAATACCAGCCTGTGCGATTTGCCAGGCAGCTTCGGAACCGGCAAGGCCGCCGCCAATCACATGGATGGTTGTCATGGTCTGCTATCCTTTGGGAGTTTTGCTGCTTGCTGTCTGGATTATCTCACAAGGACAGCTGCGCATAATTCATTGAGCCTTGATTACAATCTCTGGGGGCTTGCCGCAATCGAATAACTTCGGGTTATCATGGCTCACCGTGCTGAGTCGCAGTGAGCACGAGCGGGCATTGGGAGGAGATATGCAGAGGCAGATTATTATATCGCTTTTTGCAGCCGTAAGTCTGAACGCCTGCGCGGCTCAGTCTTTGGGTGATGCCAATGTCTGGTATGGAAACCACAATGGTATCGTGCCGAAGAATACCAAAATCTACATCTGTCACGGTTTCGGCTGTGCCTATAAAACACCGGTCAGCTTGTCATCCGGGGACTTGAACAAGCTCGAAGATATTCTCAGTGCCGGTAAGGATTCTCCAGCTGCAGAACGTCAGGCGATTGCAAAAGCTGTCCAATGGCAAGAAATAAGGGTCGCTTCAGAAGCTGGATCTCACAATGATGTCGGCGGATTTGATATGGGAAACGCTGGCAAACGCGGCCAGATGGATTGCATTGACGAGAGTACCAACACGAATTCTCTGCTGTTGATGGCCCAGAAACACGGCTTTCTTCACCATCATAAAGTTAGTTCACCGGTCGCACGTGGCTTTTTCCTGGATGGGCGCTATCCGCATGCGACGGCGACGATCACGGAAAAGACGACCGGGAATGCCTATGCCGTCGATTCCTGGGTGCGCGCAAATGGCGAGAAACCCAATGTAATTCCGATTGAGGAGTGGTTTGCCCGCAGACAAGGGTGATGCCCTATGTGGTTTGCGCTTTAGACAAGAAAAAACGCCTGCGGATGGGAGGATCCGGCAGACGTTTTTCTTTATCTCTACGGTCTGAACCGTAGAGGGATGCGGCAACAAGGTTGGGAGGAGATACCTTTTTGCCGCGAAGCTGATTATTTTACAGACTGACGTGCGTAACGTTCGATGTCTGCGCGGGCGATACCCAGATCGTCCAATTCACGGTTGGTCAAGCTAGCCAGTTCATCATAAGTCCGGCGATAGTTTTTCCAGCTGTTGTATCTACGTACGACTGTATCGAGCATTTTATAGGCCTTTCGCTTATCTCTTGGCCATGGCACCGCGGATCGGCGTCTGGCCCGGTCATCTCTTACAATTCAGAAGATAGGCGTTTTGTGCAGTGCGAGGTAGTGGGTAAAGCGCGATGCTGATATGCAAAAAACGCAGGTTTATAAATAGTTAACATGCGTATCCGGCAGAGCGCTATCATCCGATTTGGCTCAAGGCACAGTTGATTATGTTGCGCATGCGAAGGCACAAAGCGCGCGGCAACAAGATGATGAAATATTTTGGGAGTTGGTATTCAGACGCCAGATAAACAAACACCCGCCAGCGGGAGGAGGTGCTGGCGGGCGTTGTTTCGACGTTGCAGGACTGGGAGGAGGATGCCCTGCGTGTCACACGTCCATTGGCTGGGAGGAGGATGCCTCAGGACGCGATTTCAAAATTCTTAAACAGCATTTGCGTTGCGAGCGACAAACTTGATGTCGCTGCGGCTGATGCCGAGGTCGTTCAGCTCACGGCTGGACAGGCGGGACAGTTCGTCAACCGCGCGGCGGTAGCTGACCCAAGTGTTGTATTTGCGAACCACAGTATCGAACATTTTGTTTTTCCTTCTTGGCAAGCCAGCTTGTTCAGCTCGCTGCGTCGTTGTTGATTTTGATATAATTCAGCCATCGAAATTAATGAAGTGCGATCTTTGCATGACAGGCATGCGTCTGGTGCAATGCAGCAAAAAATGCCTACTTAAAAATTCAAATAATCCGAAATAGTCACATAATTGTAATGATGTAGAAATTGTGTGCAGTGCACAATACAATCTCAGTGTGTACTGAGGTCTGTCCTACTCAGCTGCATCTGTTGCCCGATGCGGACGGCGATGTAAAAATTCCTGCAGGAACTGGCCGGTATAGCTTGCTTCGACCTCTGCAACGTCCTCCGGGCGTCCCGTGGCAACAATGATTCCGCCGCCATCTCCACCTTCCGGACCCAGATCGATGATCCAGTCGGCTGTCTTGATGACTTCCAGATTGTGCTCGATGACAAGCACCGTGTTGCCCTGATCAACCAGCTCATGAAGAACGTCGAGCAGTTTGGCAACATCATGGAAGTGCAGACCGGTCGTCGGCTCGTCCAGTATATAAAGCGTTCGACCGGTAGAGCGTTTGGACAATTCCTTGGCCAGTTTGACACGTTGGGCTTCGCCGCCCGAGAGAGTCGTCGCCTGTTGTCCGACCTTGATATAACCAAGGCCGACACGTGCGAGGGTTTTCATCTTGTCGCGGACAGCCGGAACTGCGGAGAAGAAGCTGGCGGCTTCTTCAACAGTCATATCAAGGACGTCTGCTACGGATTTGCCCTTGAATTCAACTTCCAGGGTTTCCCGGTTATAGCGTTTGCCCTGGCATACGTCGCAGGTGACATAGACATCCGGAAGGAAGTGCATTTCGATCTTGATGACGCCGTCACCCTGACAGGCCTCACAGCGACCGCCCTTGACGTTGAATGAAAAACGTCCTGGCTGATAGCCGCGTGCCTTGGCCTCCGGCATACCCGCAAACCACTCGCGGATCGGCGTAAAGGCACCAGTGTAGGTCGCCGGATTGGAGCGGGGTGTCCGGCCAATAGGGGACTGATCAATGTCGATGACCTTGTCGAGCGCTTCGAGCCCGATGATCCGGTCATGTGGCGCCGGGTTCTGTCGTGCACCGTTCAGCTGTCGGGCGGCCGACTTGTAAAGCGTATCGATCAGGAAAGTGGATTTACCGCCACCGGATACGCCGGTGACACAGGTAAAGGTGCTGAGTGGTACATCAACATCCAAATCTTTCAGGTTGTTGCCGCGCGCGCCTTTGACAGCAATCTTGCGCTTTTTGTTGATCTTCCGCCGTTCTGCAGGCAGGGCAATCATCTTGGTACCTGACAGATACTGTCCGGTCAGGGATTTGGGATTGTTCATGACATCTGAAGGCGTGCCTCTGGCGACGATTTCGCCGCCATGAATTCCAGCGCCAGGACCAACATCAACAACATAGTCAGCGGTCAGAACCGCATCTTCGTCATGCTCAACGACAATGACCGTGTTGCCGAGGTCACGCAGATGTTTGAGGGTTTCCAGTAGCCGGGCGTTGTCCCGCTGGTGCAGGCCGATTGATGGTTCATCCAGAACATAGAGAACGCCGGTCAGACCAGAGCCAATCTGGGATGCCAGACGAATGCGTTGGCTTTCACCACCGGACAACGTGCCCGAAGAGCGGGACATCGACAGGTATTCCAGACCAACGTCGTTCAGGAATTTCAGCCGTTCCCGAATTTCCTTCAGAATACGTCCTGCGATTTCGGTCTGTTTGGAGTTGAGTTTCTCCGGCAGCGTCTCGAACCATTGACCCGCATCCCGAATTGACAGCTGGGTAATGTGTCCAATGTGCCTGTCGGCAATCTTGACAGCCAGCGCCTCCGGTTTCAGTCGAAAGCCCTGACAGGCCGGGCAGGAATGGTCAGACTGGTAACGTGCCAGTTCTTCACGAACCCAGGTGGATTCCGTTTCCCGCCAGCGGCGTTCAATATTGCCGATCACACCTTCGAATGACTTCGACGCCCGGTAACTGCGCACACCATCGTCATAGACAAATTCGATTTCTGTCTTGCCGGTGCCGTGCAGAATAGCGTCCTGGGTTTCTGAAGGCAGATCCTTCCAGGGCGTTGCCATGGACACATTGTAATGGCTGCACAGGGCTTCCAGGGTCTGCGCATAGTAAGGGGAGGTCGAGCCGGTTTTTGCCCAAGGCAGAACTGCGCCTTCGCGCAACGACAGCGTATGATCCGGCACAACCAGATCTTCCTCAAATGCCAAGGTCGTTCCAAGGCCGTCACAGGTCGGGCAGGCACCAAATGGATTGTTGAAGGAGAACAGGCGCGGTTCGATCTCGGCGATTGTAAAACCGGAGACCGGGCAGGCGAATTTTTCGGAGAAAATCAGTCTTTGCGGGTCTTCGCCCTCTTTTTGGTCAGCGAATTCCGCAACCGCGATGCCGTCCGCAAGTTTCAGGGCCGTTTCAACGGAATCCGCCAATCGACCCGCGATATCATCGCGTACGACTATCCGGTCCACGACAACATCGATGTCGTGTTTGAATTTCTTGTCGAGGGCAGGGGCGTCGGCAATCTCATGGAAGGTGCCGTCAATCTTGACCCTCTGAAATCCCTTTTTCATCAACTCGGCAAGTTCCTTGCGATACTCACCTTTTCGACCACGGACCATAGGCGCCAGAAGGTAAAGCCTTGTACCTTCTTCAAGATCCATGATGCGATCAACCATCTGGCTGACCGTCTGGCTTTCGATGGGTAAACCGGTAGCCGGAGAATAGGGAATGCCGACCCGGGCAAACAGCAGCCGCATGTAGTCATAGATTTCTGTGACTGTGCCGACCGTCGAGCGTGGATTGCGCGACGTGGTTTTCTGCTCGATGGAAATTGCCGGTGACAGGCCATCTATCTGGTCGACATCCGGCTTTTGCATCATTTCCAGAAACTGGCGGGCATAAGCGGACAGACTCTCGACATAGCGTCGCTGGCCCTCGGCGTAGATCGTATCGAAGGCGAGAGAGGATTTTCCGGAGCCGGACAGTCCGGTCATGACAATCAGCTTGTCACGAGGCAGGTCGAGGTCGACACCCTTGAGATTGTGCTCCCGCGCGCCTCTGACGCTGATCACTTTTGTCCGGTCATTTTGCCAACCGTCTGAAAGTGGTGTTTCGGGTGTCGTCATGTCTGTTTATCCTGATCTCGGTTGTCCGCAGCACGGCCAAACCGATGCATATTGCTATTAAGTCGGGCACCAACAGATGCTCTTGCTTTCGATATAGCAGTTTCTTTTGCGGCTTCCAGATGGAGTTTTAAAACTTCCCACGAACTGTGACATGGGTGGTCATTCCAGATTGAATTGGTTTTACTGAAATGGTAAGAACAAAACAAGTACATTGTCATGTGTATGCACTTATTACGGAACAATGCGCTTCCGAGATGCGTGTTGCAGGCCAACGCTGTGGAAAATAGGATAGGTATGCGGAAAAACCGGGAAAATATGCTGGCGGACCATTAGGGTTTGGGTTCTATCGGCGGCAGTTAAAGAAAAACATGCCTTTGCCAGCCACGCTGCTCATCGGAGCGCTGGTAGCAATAGATGAAACAGGAGCTGAGGATGGCGGGTAGCGTCAATAAAGTCATTTTGGTCGGAAACCTTGGAGCCGATCCGGAAATTCGCCGGACACAGGACGGGCGACCGATTGCAAATCTGCGGATTGCCACCTCTGAAAGCTGGCGTGATCGCAATTCTGGTGAACGCCGCGAGAAAACGGAATGGCACCGGGTGGTGATCTTCAACGAAGGTCTTTGCAAGGTCTGCGAAAACTATCTCCGCAAAGGGGCCAAGGTCTACATTGAAGGCCAGCTCCAGACCCGTAAATGGCAGGATCAATCCGGTCAGGACAAGTACTCTACCGAGATTGTCCTGCAAGGATTCAACTCCACGCTGACCATGCTTGATGGTCGCGGTGAAGGCGGCGGTCAGTCTGGTGGATCTGGCGATTATGGCAACGACAGCGGCGGTGGAAACATCGGCGGTGGCGGTTCTGGAGGTGGCTTCGGAGGTGGTTCCAGCGGTGGCAGTTATGGCGGCGGAAGCAGTGGTGGTGCTGGCGGCGGCGGTGGATTCGGTGGTCCATCCGGCGGTGGTTCAGGACCGATGGATGACGAAATTCCGTTCTGATTTTGGTTTCCGGAGGTATTTTCGCCTCTAATCCAAAGACAAATTATGTCGATGGTGCATGCCTTTACGGCATATTTGCTGCAAAATCGTCACACTGTTTTGATTTGGTGTCTTTGGCCAAGCCTGCGCTCTTAACCAGAGGTGCAGGCTTGGTGTAGTGTCAAAAGCGCTGCTTTGAAGGCGGTGGAGAATAATTTGGGTTGGTCTGAAACGGACCAATATGGATTTGCCTTTAGGTAAATGCAGCGGGCGAGCGGCGGCAGAACTGCTCATTATAGGTGTTGGCAGGATTAGCGAGAGCCGGGGTTCCAGGCGGGGAACCGGTCGTATTGGAAATTTAATTGCGGGTTGAATTGATGCAAACTAGTGAAATGGGACAGTCAGACCAGTCAGGTTCCAAGTCCAGCCACAACACTTCCACCGGACAGACAATCGGACACGGCCTTAAAGTTGTTTTGATGGCAACGGTTCTGGCGACCGGTTTTAGTGCTGTTCCGATGAAACCGGCCGAAGCACAGGGGTTGTTTCAACGTCTCTTCAATCCGGAAGCCCATCGCCGTCAACGGGAACGTGAACAACGTGAGCTTCAGCGGAAGCAGGCGGCCAAGGTACGTGTTTCCGCGCCGCGTTATCTGAATTATTCGGCAGATGCCTGGAAGGCTGTTTCTCTGGCGCCGCTGTCTGAAAAGAAAACCGCAGAACTTGAAGACAGCGCTACACCTGAAACTGCAGACGCCGATGCCTTGCAGGATACCGACGTAACACCGTCAGCACCAATTGTTCTGACCGCTTTTGACGAAGCGCGTCCGGCGCTTAAAGACATGAAGCTAACGGTTTTGCCGGAAGTGGGCGAAGCGCTGATCGCTTATTATCGTGAACATCCGGATTTCATCTGGATGAAAAACGGCCGGGCGACTGGCAACGCTGCCGTATTGCGCAGAACATTGAAAAGCGTGGACCGTTTCGGACTGAACCCGGACGACTATTTTGTCGCCCTGGCCAAGACATCCGGACTTGATGACGCTGAACGCGATGCCGAAGTCATGCGCTTTGAGATGGAACTCAGCGCAGCCGCGATGACCTATATCCTGGACGCAACACGCGGCCGGGTCGATCCGAACCGGATCTCGCAGTATCACGACCTTCCGCGCCATGAGGTTGATCTTGTTGCAGCGCTTGAAGATCTGAAGTCAGACAATCGGGTAAACAAAAAGCTCGTTGCTCATCAGCCACAGAACGATCATTTCAAGGCTTTGACTGCCGAATTAGCCCGGCTCAAGGCAGAGGATGACGAAGCAGATCAGGTCGTCATCGCTCCGGGAACATTTCTGAAGGCGGGAAAATCCAGCCCGGAAATGAAAAACATTGTAGCTGCCATAACGAAGAATGGCTCTGAGGAGCTGAAAACTGCGCATGCAGCCACTCTGGAAGCCTATGACGGCGCGGATCTCTATTCGCCGGAACTGGTGGATCTGGTGAAGGCTTACCAGAAGGAAAACAAGCTAACTCCGGACGGCATTGTCGGCAAGAACTCAATCAATGCGATGGTCGGTGAGACCAATGCTGCCAAAATCGCCAAGGTCGAACTGGCGATGGAGCGTAGCCGCTGGCTCCCGGAAGAGCTTGGTGAGCGCAAGGTATTCATCAATCAGCCGGCTTACACGGCGACCTATACCGCGCCGGACGAAGTGCCACTATCCATGCGTGTTGTGGTTGGCAAGAAGTCAAACCAGACCAACTTCTTCTACGACAAGATCGAGATCGTTGAATACAACCCTTACTGGGGCGTGCCGTATTCGATCATCGTCAATGAGATGTTGCCGAAACTGGCTCAGAATCCGGGTTATCTCGATCAGGCCGGATATGAAGTCAGCACACCGGGTGGACGGAAAGTCTCATCGGCATCCGTCGACTGGTATGCGGTTGCGTCCAAGCAGCAGTCTATCAATGTGCGCCAGTATCCGGGCCGATCCAACGCGCTTGGTGAAGTGAAGATTCTCTTCCCGAACAAACATCACATCTACATGCATGACACACCTTCAAAAAGCCTGTTCAAGAAGGACGCGCGCGCATTCAGTCATGGCTGCGTCCGCTTGCATGATCCGAAAGCCATGGCCGCTGCAGTCCTGGGCAAGTCCAAAGGTTATGTGACGGATCGGATTTCAGCCGGCCGCAACGAACAGGAGAAGGTCCAAGGCGATATCCCTGTATATGTTTCCTATTTCACAGCCTGGCCGGAATTGGATGGCGGCATTTCCTATTACACCGATGTTTATGACCGCGACAGACATCTTCTGAAAGCGCTCGAAAAAACCGAGGATGCCCGGGCAAAGGCTCGAGCCTCCTGATCTGGCACTTTCAAACCCTAAATGAAAAAGCCCGCCGAAATTCCGGCGGGCTTTTTTGTTTTCGTAGCCCGATAACAACTCTTACTTCAAGCAATCAACCATGGATGTTGCAAGGTTGTCGAGAAGGGCAGGGTAGAGTTCTGGGCCATTTTCCAGCATGGTGCCAAGAGGATCGAGCGTGCCTACTTTTGCGTCGCTGCCTTCGATGACCACATCGACAAGCTTTGACTCGAACTGAGGTTCCTGAAACACGCAGCTGATATCCAGTGATCGGACACGGGTCTGAATTTCTGAAACGCGATCTGCACTGGATAGGGCTTCCGGTGTGACTGTGACCGAGCCGCTCGCCTCAATATCGTAGTGATGTTCAAAGTGGTGGTAGGCATCATGGAAGACGATGAACTTCCCGCCCTTGACTGCTTCAAGTTTGCCGGCGATTTCCGAATTCAGAGAAGTGATACGGTCGCTAAACTGTTTCGCATTTTCCTGATAGGTTTTAGCGTTCTCAGGGTCCAGTTCCGATAAAGTCTCGGCCATAGCCTTGGCGATGGTGATGCCGTTCTCCGGGTTCAACCAGATGTGCGCATCACGGCTACCTTCGTGTTCATGGCCGTCGGCATGCCCTTCCTCATGATCATCTTCGTGACCTTCGGCGTGTTCGTCCTTGTGGTCTTTGTCGTGATCGTCCGAGTCGTTATGAGCATGTTCTTCTTCATGTTCATGTTCGTCACCATGATCTTTTTCATGGTCATGATTTTCCTCAGATGAGTGTTTTTCATGATCGTCATCGTCGTGCTCTTCTTCCGAACCGTGATCATGATCATGTCCATCGAACTGGTCGCTTTCACGAATTCCCAGATGTTCGATTTCATCCAGCTCCATCAGTTCAACAACTGTTGCACCCGCCGCCATCGAATGGATGGCTTTGTCCAATGAGGGGGTAAGACTAGGGCCGACCCAGAAAACGGCGTCTGCACCTTGCAGCAAGAACGCTTGAGACGGTTTCAGAGAAAAGCCGTGGGGTGAGGCTGCGCCGTCAATCAGAATATGCGGTGTCCCTACGCCGTCCATAATGGCGGCTGCAATGGAATGGACCGGTTTGATTGTCGTGACGACATTTGGAGCATCAGCTGCTGCAGTGGATGATAGCAAGCAGGTTGAAAGCGCGATTGCGTATCCTGTTTTGGTCAGGCCGGACCGTACTTCGTGATTGGAGCGAAGAGCGTCTTGGAAGAAATGCATCGGGAGGACTTTGCTATTATGTAATGTTGTAACGTGTAATGATATAACGTTAGCCAATGACTTCTGCAAGAGGGAATTGAAAAGACCTGTGCGCGGCTGGTTGCCTTCGGCTTGGATTGTCTGTACCGCACCCATAAGATGGGAAAAACTAATCTGGATCCTTTAACTGCATGCCGAAACCCGATGCGCCTGTGCTGGACCAATTCCTGGACCCTTTTCCGCCAAAAGCAGCTCAGCTGATAGTCACGATTTATGGTGACATAGTTGAACCTCGCGGCGGGGTTCTCTGGATGGGAGACCTAATTACGCTGTGTGCCGGATTTGGCGTCAATGAATCTCTGGTAAGGACCGCTGTATCGCGGCTTGTTACGCGCAAACAGCTAAACGGGGAACGCGCCGGGCGACGCAGCTTTTATGGCCTGACAGCTTCAGCCAGGAGAGAGTTTCACTCTGCCGCCGAATTGTTCTTTGGTCCTGCCGACAGCGACTGCGCGCTGATTTTCCTTCATCAGGATAACGAAACGGCTCAGGAGGACTTGCTGCGGCAAGGGTTTGCGGGTGTTGGCGGCAACATGTTCGTCGGATCTCATCGTCCCGGGCGCAAGCTGTCCGGTACCCGGTTCGAAGTTTCTGGAAATGCCAGTCAGGATGGTGCGCGGGGACGTCAGACCTTTTTCGAAAAAACTTTCCAACTGGAAACACTGGCTGCCCAGTACGACACTTTTATTCGACGGTTTGAGCCGCTTGAAAGTATTCAGCTGTCTGGCATATCTGGAGAAATGGCTCTGACTTTGCGTCTGGCCCTGGTGCATTCCTATCGGGCAATACGGTTCATAGATCCCCGCTTGCCGGTGTCAGTCCTGGCAGAAGACTGGCCTGGTACGGCTGCGCGAAATCTTTTTGCAGATACATATGGTCATTTGTCGGAATTGGTTGATTCTTACATTGGGGACCATTTGCACGGCCGTGATGGGCCGCTTGCACCACGTCCAGCAGCTGTTCTCGAGCGTCTCGGCACAATGAATTCATAGGACGTAACGCTGCGAACGCCTTATTATACGAGGCATGATTTGGCGAAATATAAAACATCACGAATATATTTAAAAATGATCTTTTGATGTGATGTTTTATAAGGTATCATCTCTTGATGTTCCACATGACGAGAGGAGGCGTCATGTACGCACAGATGGTAAAAACGGATGCCGACAAGGTCCTTGATCTTTCAGAAATGTCTGCGGACGAGCGGGCGTTTCAGGAGCGGATTGACCGGGGAGAGAAGATCGAGCCGAAAGACTGGATGCCGGAAAGCTACCGGAAGACGCTCATTCGTCAGATTGGCCAGCATGCTCATTCTGAAATTGTCGGCCAATTGCCGGAAGGCAACTGGATTACCCGCGCGCCCACACTTGAACGCAAGGCCATTTTATTGGCCAAGGTTCAGGATGAGGCTGGCCATGGGCTCTATCTTTATTGCGCTGCTGAAACACTCGGTGTCAGCCGCGACGAAATGATTGAGCTCTTGCATGCCGGCAAGATGAAATACTCCTCTATTTTCAATTATCCGACCCTGAACTGGGCGGATATTGGCGCAGTTGGCTGGCTCGTTGATGGGGCTGCCATCATGAACCAGGTGCCGCTGCAGAGAACATCTTTCGGGCCGTATTCGCGCGCAATGATCCGGATTTGCAAGGAAGAAAGTTTCCATCAGCGTCAGGGCTTCGACATCATGAACAAGATGGCGAATGGCTCGGATGCGCAAAAATATATGGCGCAAGATGCGCTCAATCGCTTCTGGTATCCGTCGTTGATGATGTTCGGGCCGTCGGACAAGGATTCTGTTCATTCCGCTCAATCCTTGGCCTGGAAAATCAAGATCAATACCAACGACGAGTTGCGCCAGAAATTCGTCGACCAGACTGTACCGCAAGCCGAATATCTCGGACTGACTGTTCCCGACGAAAACCTCAAATGGAATGAGGAAATGGGCGGCTACGATTTTTCCGAGCCGGACTGGAGCGAATTCTTTGAAGTGTTGAAGGGCAATGGCCCCTGCAACAAGGAACGGATGGCGGCGCGGATCAAGGCCTGGGACGATGGTGCATGGGTGCGCGACGGCCTGATGGCGCATGCCAACAAGAAAGCTGCTGCCAAAGAAGCTGCGGAATGATTGCCGCCACAAATCTAAGACTTCGGGAGATAACAAATTGACGCAAGAATGGCCCCTCTGGGAAGTCTTTATCCGAGGCCAGCACGGTCTCAACCATCGGCATGTCGGCAGTCTGCATGCCCCCGATGCTGAAATGGCGCTCAAGAACGCGCGCGACGTTTACACGCGGCGCAATGAAGGCGTGTCGATCTGGGTGGTCCCGTCAACACAGATCACAGCGTCGGATCCTGAAGCCAAATCTGAGCTCTTTGATCCGTCGACTGACAAGATCTACAGGCATCCAAGCTTCTACGATATCCCGGACGAAGTGGGGAAAATGTAATGTCGGCTGCGAAGAAATTGGTTGCCGATGAGGTGTTGTTTGACTGGTTGTTACGCCGCGGCGATACGGTACTCGTTGTCGGGCACCGGGTTTCGGAATGGTGTGGCCATTCTCCGGTTTTGGAAGAAGATATCGCGCTGGCAAATATCGCGCTCGATTTAATCGGGCAGGCGAGGCTTTGGTTGTCCTATGCTGGTGAAGTGGAAGGTAAGGGCCGCGGCGAAAACGAACTTGCCTATTTGCGCGATGCCTGGGATTTCCGGAACCTGTTGATTGCAGAACAGCCAAATGGTGATTTTGGCAAAACGCTTATGCGGCAACTCTTCATTGATGCCCATCAGGTGTCGCTTCTCAGTGCGCTGGCGTCATCGAAAGATCCGCGCATTGCTGAAATCGCCGTGAAATCCCTGAAAGAAGCCAACTATCACTTTGACCGGTCTGCGGATCTTGTCATCCGTCTTGGGGATGGCACACCCGAAAGTCACAAACGCATGCAGGATGCTCTGGATGATTTGTGGTCATTCACCGGTGAGATGTTCATCGGTGATGCCGTTGACAAGGACATGGCAAGTGCCGGTTATGCACCGTTGCCGGAAGATCTCAAAGCTGCCTGGCAAGACATGATCCATACGGTCATGGATGAAGCCACGCTCAAGATCCCTGATAGTGGATTTGCCCATACCGGTGGAACAACAGGTCGTCACAGCGAACATCTCGGGCATATTCTGGCCGATATGCAGTTTCTGCAACGTGCCTATCCCGGAGCGACCTGGTAAATCATGGTGGTGCCAACGGATACCATCTGGCAATGGCTCTCTGAAGTCCCTGATCCCGAAATCCCGGTTCTGTCACTGACGGATCTAGGTGTAATTCGGGGCGTGACCTGGGATGACGAGACACTCGTTGTCACTGTCACGCCGACATACACAGGGTGTCCGGCGACTGCGATCATCAATCTCGACATAGAAACAAAGCTGCGATCCTGCGGTATCGAGGATTTGCGGCTTGAACAACAGCTCAGCCCGGCCTGGACAACAGACTGGTTGACTGACGAGGGTCGCGAAAAGTTGCGCGGCTATGGCATTGCGCCACCAGTTCAAACGACCCGGGATACCGCGACCGACAGCAACAGGGTCACCCGTTTGTTGTCCGGCAGAGATCCCGTTGTGCCGTGTCCGTGGTGCGCTTCAAGGAACACAACAAAAGTAAGCCAGTTTGGCTCCACGCCCTGTAAATCCGCTTATCGGTGTCAGGACTGTCTGGAGCCGTTTGACTATTTCAAGTGCCACTAACGGCCCTTTGGGAGGAAAGAAATGTCAAGGTTTCATAACCTGACCGTCACAGATGTCAGTCCCGAAACACGGGACGCGGTTGTCGTGACGTTGAAGCCACAGCCGGGTGAAGAGAGTCTGTTCCAATTCACTCAGGGACAATATCTGACTTTTCGACATGATTTCGATGGCCAGGAAATTCGGCGGTGTTATTCAATTTGCTCCGGTACGGATGAAGGCTGCCTGAAGGTCGGTATCAAGCGGGTTGCCGGTGGCGCATTTTCGTCCTGGGCAAATGAAAACCTGAAACCGGGTGATGTTGTTGAGGCCATGGCGCCAATCGGCAACTTTCATGCGCCGATCGAGCCGGAGACATCAAAACACTATGTCGCGTTTGCTGGCGGTTCCGGAATTACACCGGTTCTGTCGATCCTGAAATCGGTGCTGGTCCGGGAGCCTGACTCTCGTTTCACACTGGTGTATGCCAACCGGCAGGTCACATCCATCATGTTCCGCGAGGAACTTGAGGATTTGAAGAACAAGTATTTGGGGCGGTTCCAGATCATTCATATCCTCAAGAGCGATACCCAGGAGACGGACCTTTTCAGTGGCCGTATCGACGCTGAAAAACTAGACCAGCTGTTCCAAACTATCGTTGATCCGAAATCGATCGATCTTGCGTTCCTGTGTGGTCCGCATGGAATGATGGAAACAATCCGCGAAAGCCTCGAAAAACGCGGTCTTGCTGCCGAAAACATTAAATGGGAACTGTTCAAGTCTGATCAGCCCGGACGGCTGCCAGTCAGAGCGGTCTCCGAGGAAGAGATTGCCTCAAACCATTCCGCCGTTATGACCTTGACGCTTGATGGGACTTCTCGGGAAATTCGGATGGCACCGGGCGAAACCATTCTGGAAGCTGCCCATCGCAGCGATATCGATGCGCCGTATTCCTGCTGTGCCGGGGTCTGTTCCACGTGCAGAGGCCGGGTGTTGGATGGTGAGGTCGAAATGGCTGCCAATCATGCTCTGGAGGACGATGAGATCCGCGATGGATATATTCTGACCTGCCAATCGCGGCCGCTCACAAAAACACTTCGTGTCACATACGACGCTTAAGCCGTCTAAAACCTTCGAAATTCAGACAGGAAATTATCCATGACTGCAGCCCCGCAAAACATCCGGGTTCTGGAAAGCTATCTTTCAGGCCAGTGGCGACCGGGGAAAGGCGAGGGAACAGAGCTTCTGGACGCATCGACTGGGGCACCTGTCGCCCGGATTGATGCCTCCGGACTGGATCTTGAATCGGCGCTTTCCTATGGCCGGGATCGCGGCGGCGCGGCCTTGCGCAAAATGACATTCCATGAGCGGGCGTTGATGCTGAAAACGCTGGCCCAGTCGTTGATGGACAACAAGGAAATTTTCTATCAGGAAAGTTTCGCAACCGGCGCCACACGCAAAGACAGCTGGATAGATATCGAAGGCGGTTTTGGGACACTCTTTGCCTATTCGTCCAAGGCACGACGGGAAATGCCCAATACCAAAGTGTTCACCGAAGGGGCTGTTGAGCCGCTGTCACGCGACAATACCTTTTCTGCGCAGCATATCCTGTCTCCACTGCAGGGCATTGCCGTTCATATCAATGCGTTTAACTTCCCGTGCTGGGGAATGTTGGAAAAGATCGCACCCGCTTTAATCGCAGGCGTGCCATGTCTGGTGAAGCCAGCAAGCCAAACCGCGTATGTGACCGAATTGATGGTCAAACATATCGTCGCTAGCGGCATCCTGCCAGAAGGGTCGCTTCAACTCCTGAGCGGTTCTGCAGGCAATCTGCTTGATCATGTCAACGGACAGGATGTTGTTACATTTACCGGATCTGCGGCCACCGGTCAGATGTTGCGGCAACATCCGTCAATCGTTGAAAATTCTGTTCGTTTCACAATGGAAGCCGACAGCCTGAACGCAGCTGTTTTGGGATCGGATGTCACGCCGGACGATCCGGAATTTGATCTTTTCGTAAAGGAAGTCGCGCGTGAAATGACGGTCAAGGCGGGACAGAAATGTACTGCCATTCGCCGTGTCATCGTGCCGCGCTCGGCAGCCAATGCCGTGCGGGATGCGCTTGTGGCGCGCCTCGGCAAAACGGTAATCGGCAACCCACAGGATGACGGCGTCACGATGGGGCCTTTGGCATCTCTTGATCAATGTACCGAGGTTGCCGACAGGATTACCGAGCTAAAAGCCGAAGCGGAACTCGTGTTTGACGGCGCTGGTGCAAGTGGATTGTTGAACGGGGCATTCTGTGCGCCCAGCGTTCTTTATTGCGACAAGCCCCTACAGTCTGAAGCCGTTCACTCCGTCGAGGCGTTTGGGCCGGTGGTCACCTTGATGCCCTATGATGACATCGACGAAGCTGTCGAATTGACCCACAAGGGCAAAGGGTCGCTGGTTGCGTCCGTCTTCACCAATGACCAAAATGTTGCGGAACAGGCAGTTCTTGGAATGGCTCCGTTTCATGGTCGCATCATGATAGGCAACCGGGAGAGTGCCAAAACGTCGACCGGTCACGGGTCACCGCTGCCGATGCTGGTTCACGGCGGACCAGGGCGCGCGGGCGGCGGCGAGGAATTGGGCGGTCTGCGGTCCATCAAACATTATATGCAACGCACGGCCATTCAGGGCGCACCGGATTTGCTTGGTGCTGTCACCGGCCGTTGGGTGGATGGCGCACAGGGCCTTGATCCAAAGGTCCATCCGTTCCGCAAGTCACTGGCAACGCTCAAGATTGGTGATCAGCTGAAGACAGCCTCCAAAACGGTCACCCTTAAAGATATCGAGCATTTTGCAACTTTCACCGGCGATACGTTTTACGCGCATATGGATGAAGCTGCTGCCAAGCGGAACCCGTTTTTTGAGGGCAGGGTCGCGCATGGCTACCTGATTGTATCGTTCGCTGCAGGTCTGTTTGTCGAGCCGAACGAGGGGCCTGTGCTGGCGAATTACGGCATAGACAATCTTCGGTTCATGACGCCGGTAAATGTCGGAGACAGCCTGCAGGTTCAACTGACGGCCAAGGAGATTTCACCGCGAATTTCGGCAGATTATGGCGAAGTTCGTTGGGATTGTCTGGTCAGCAATCAGGACGGTGAACCGGTCGCTCGATATGATGTTCTGACCATGGTCGCAAAGGACTGGCCGACGACCTAATTCGCTGACTAGTAAAGGTTCATTTTAAATGAAATTGGCTCCTGCCGAAGATGTTTTCGTCAGGAGGTTTTTTGTATCAGTCTTTTCGGTTGTCGACGACGCGCTTGGCTTTGCCGGCGGAGCGCTCGACTTGTCCCGGATCTTTGACGTTAACCGCAGCAGAAATCCCGATGACGCTCTTGATGTGATGGCCAAGTTCCTTGGCTTGTCCTTGGCGCGCTTCAGCAGACATTGCTTCGGGAAGTGCCTCGACATGTACAGTCATTCTGTCGAGACGGTTGTCCTTGGTCAGCTCGATCTGGAAGTGCGGTGACAAGCCGTCACATTTAAGGATCTGCTCCTCTATCTGTGTCGGGAAGACATTGACACCGCGCAAAATGATCATGTCATCAGAGCGACCAGTGATTTTCTCCATACGCCGCATGCTTCTGGCAGTGCCTGGCAGAAGCCGTGTCAGGTCCCGTGTCCGGTAGCGGATCATCGGAAGGCCTTCTTTGGTGAGTGTGGTAAATACCAATTCGCCCAACTCGCCATCCGGCAGGACATCGCCTGTCTCCGGATCAATGATCTCCGGATAAAAATGGTCTTCCCAGATATGCAGACCGTCTTTGGTCTCGACGCATTCATTGGCAACACCTGGGCCCATAACCTCTGAAAGACCATAAATATCGACGGCATGCATGTCGAAGGCAGTTTCGATTTCCTGTCGCATCGCGTTGGTCCAGGGTTCGGCGCCAAAAATACCTGCAGCCAAGGAAGATTCCCTTGGATCGATGCCTTCACGGCGGAATTCGTCCAGAATCGACAACAGATAGGATGGTGTCACCATGATGATACGCGGTTTGAAATCCTCGATCAGGGTCACCTGACGTTCTGTCATGCCACCGGAAACCGGAACCACAGTACAGCCCATTTTTTCTGCACCATAGTGAGCACCGAGGCCGCCGGTGAACAGGCCATAACCATAGGCGATGTGAACGATGTCACCGGGCCGTCCGCCAGATGCGCGAATCGAACGCCCTACCAGATTGGCCCACATCTCGATGTCATTTGCGGTATATCCAACAACGGTTGGCTTGCCGGTTGTGCCTGAAGACGCATGGATCCGGACAATCTTTTCACGCGGGACAGCAAAGAGGCCGAACGGATAATTGTCTCGCAAGTCCGTCTTGGTGGTGAACGGAAACTTCGATAGATCCGCAAGTGTCTTGAGGTCTGACGGATGAACGCCTTTCTCATCAAAGCGTTGCCTGTTCAAAGGCACATTTTCGTAGGCATGAGCGACTGACCACTTCAGGCGCTCCAATTGCACATTGGCAAGCTCGTCCCGGGACGCAGTTTCAATTGGATCCAGATCACCCGGTTTTGGTGCCAAATCTTCCATATATTCCTCCCAATAGCGCGATTTCCCGCAGTTATCTTGGCAATATCGTGCCTTTAGTCGTTCTGGAATTGCCTCTGAATTCTGCAATTCTGTCGCCATTTTGATTGGTTATCGTCACGTCATAGAGTCCGGACCGACCTTGCCGCGAGATCTCTTTTGCCGAAGCGATCAAATGGTCGCCCAGGTGAGCTGGCGCGAGATAGGTTATCGAACACTGCTGTGCGACGGTAATCTGGTTGTAGGTGTTGCAGGCAAAGGCGAAAGCACTGTCGGCCAGTGTGAAGATGTAGCCTCCATGGCAGGTTCCATGCCCGTTGGTCATGGCTTTGCTGACCGTCATGGAGATTTTGGCAACGCCGGGCTCAACCTGGTCCAGTTTCATACCAAGATCCTGAGATGCGGTGTCTTTCGCCCACATCTGCTTGGCGCACGCCTCTGCTATTTCGTATGGTCTCATGAGCCGGTGAACCGGGCAGGGCGTTTGTCGAGAAACGCAGCGACACCTTCACGGTAGTCGTTTGTCTGACCGGCCTTTCTTTGGGTATCTCGTTCCTGATTCAGATGCTGTTCCAGCGTCTGACCTGAAGCATCCTGAATCAGCTGTTTGGTCAGCGCCAGACCGGTGGTTGCACCATTTGCGAGTTGATCTGCCAACGCTTGAGCTTCCGTCATCAAAGTATCATCTGGTACAGATTTCCAGATCAAACCCCAGTCAGCAGCCGTTTCAGCCATCAAGGGAGCTGCTGTCATTGTCAGCGCCTTTGCGCGGGCTTCGCCAATCAACTTTGGCAATAGCCAACTGCCACCGGCATCCGGGACCAGGCCTATCTTGGAGAATGCCTGAATAAACTTGGCTGACTGGGCTGCGAGGACGATATCACACCCAAGCGCAACATTTGCACCCGCTCCGGCAGCAACTCCATTGACGGCACATATGACCGGTTTCTCCAAAGAGCGAATTAGCCGGACAAGTGGATTATAAAACGTCTCCAGCGTCTGCCCGAGGTCTGGTGCTTCACTGCCGGAACGCATATCCCGGTCAGACAGATCCTGACCCGCACAAAAGGCTCGGCCAGCACCTGTCAACAGAATGGCGCGGATGTCCTGATCCTTGCCCGCGGCGGCTAAATGTTCCCGCAAGGCAACATGCATGTCTTCATTGAACGCATTCAATCGATCAGGTCGATTGAGTATCAGTTTTAGAACAAGACCATTCTTTTCGGCTAAAATTGAGGGCGTTTCCGCCATTACATCCTCCAAAGCATCACACTAATAGTGATATACATGCAAAAATAGTGATATTTATGCACTTTCATATCCACTTGGTCAAAGGTGGATTGATAGATTCGCCGAATTTTCGGTTCGCAGATCTTGCAGCCGGGGAAAAACCTTTAGCTGAAAAAATATGCCGAATGATCAGCGATACTGAATAATTTCAGCATGATAACGCATATTGATTCAGTTGTTATTTACCTAGATAGCCGATTGTTAACCTCGACAAACAGGGCAGATATCTAGTCAGCATGTTCACGCGTAAAGCATCAGAGGAAGACTATTCCCTTGAAATGCCTCTCGAACTCGAGGAGGGGCCGCCTTCTGTCGCCTATAAACGCGTGCTGCAAATTCTATCTGTCAGCGCAGCTGCATTCATGACATGGGCTGCAATAGGGCAGGTGCGAGAAGTCGCCAAGGCTACTGGTGAAATTGTTCCGGTCGGTAAAGTCCAGACAGTCGGCCACCTTGAGGGCGGCATTGTTGCCGAAGTGCTTGTTGAAGAAGGTCAACTGGTGGAAGTCGGCGAACCTCTTTTGCGCCTGCAACAAACCGCGACATTCAACGATTTAGAAAAAGTGCAGAACCGGCTTCAGTTTTTGGCGCGCGAAGAAAAGAGACTGTCTGTCCAGTCGCCAGTCAATGGAAGTGAAGGGCTGCGGCTCGGAACTGGTCTTGAGTTCAGTGAAGCCCAGCAAGCTGCGCTTGAGGCCCAGCAGATGGCTTTTCAGCAGGAACAGCAGGCTCTACAGGCCCGAATCAACGAAAAGGAAGCCGAGCTCACCAGCATAGTTCAACGCCTGGCGTTCCAGGAAACGCAGGTCGAAATTGAACAGGAGAAATTCGCTATTCAAGAGTCCCTTTATGATCAAGGGTATACGTCCAAACGACGTTATCTGGATGGCAAGTCTGCACTGCAGAATGCGCAGGCACTGTTAAGTGAACTTAGCGGTTTTGAAGGTCGAACCCAAGCCCAACTGGCGGAAGCCAAGGCCGGTTTTGCCCGATCTAAAGCAAAGGCAGAAGAAGAACTGGCAGAACAACGCAGCCAGGTGGCGCAAGAGCGAGATGAGCTGGTTTTCGAAGCAGAAAAACAGCGTGACCGGTTTGACCGGCTCTACGTTCGGGCGCCTATCAGCGGACACATAAAGGCAATGGCCTTGAAAGGCGCTGGTAGTGTCTTGGCTCCTGGCGATGTTGTGGCGGAGATTGTCCCGACGGACAGTGATCTGGTTGCAGAAGTTCGTATATCTCCTCGCGACATTGGTCATGTTGAGCTGGGCGACCAGGCGGAAATAGCCATCACTACGTTCGACCCCAATATTCAGGGCACGCTAACCGGTGAAGTTTCGGTCATTTCTGCGTCCAGTTTTCGGGACGAAAATGGTAATTATTATTTCAAGGCCAAAATACCACTAGACACAAACCGGATTGGTGAAGGTTCGCGCGCAGAAACCATCTCGCCCGGTATGGTCGTGGACGCCAAAATCGTAACCGGCTCAAAATCTGTGCTTCAATACATGATGAAGCCAGTTACCCGCGCAATCGGTGATCCACTCAGCGAACGCTAAACCGCGCCACTCATTGATGATCTAATTTGATACAGAAAAAGCCCCACCGTTTCCGGAGGGGCTTTCTTCAATTACCGCTGCCCAAAGACAACTGCTACCATCGTATTTCTTCTACATTGGTAAAGTCGACTTTTTCGCCGTCGGCAAAGTCGATGTACCCATCTGCGTCATCTGACAACTCAATTTTTTTGCTATCTGTATCAACGTTTTCAACGTTGCCGCTGTAAACGGTAACCGTCCAGTCAGTACCATAATCACCAGCGGCCGTTACGCCGGGACCGCCGCCGAGGTCTATGACATCGGTCCAGCCTCCGCCACTGCCGCCATCGAGATTGTCGCTACCATCCCCTAGGCCGTACATGAACAGATCTGACCCGTCATTTCCGTGTAATGTATCATTGCCTTCACCGCCGATGAGGACATCATTTCCCCCGCCGCCGTGGAGATTGTCTGATCCATCACGGCCAAACAGTATATCCCGGCCATCGCCAGCATTCATATCATCACTACCATTATCGGCAGTTCCGCCATCAAGGCGATCATTACCGCTACCGGAAACAATGTGATCGCTGCCACCGACACCGTCGACGCTATGGGTTTCAGACGATTCGGATTCGTCGTAGGAGCCGCTGCCCATACCGCCAGTGAATTCGTTGTCGTAATCACCGCTTACGGAAATGTTGAATGTTTCTGATGCCTCAGAACCGTCAGCCGATGTCGCCGTAACGGTAAGATCAATCGAATTTTCAACCTGGCTGTCGAAAAAGGAATGATCAGCTGTTGTGACGGATCCATCGGCACCAACTTCAAATCTGTCGTCGTTAACAGCATAGGTAACTGCATCGCCGTCTTTGTCAGTAGCGAGAGCCGTTATACCGACATTGGTCCCGCCATCTGCGGTTTCGTGAAGCGTATTGGTATTACTATTTGTGTCCGAAACGGCACCGATTTCATGTTCAACCATATCAGCCGCTGAAACGTCACCGTCTGCAAACCGGAAATTTTCGAAATTCGAGACAACATCAGTGCCTTCTGGTGCGCCGTCTTCCAAATCAGTTACGGTGAAACTTCCGTTGTCATTTTCCGTTATTTCGTAGTCATCGAAGTTGCCTGAATATACAGCGGTATCTGTACCACCTTCGCCGTCAAGGATATCGTCACCAGCCCCTCCAGTTACAACGTCATCTCCGTCGCCAACAGAAATAGTGTCATCAGCGGAAGAACCAATGATTGAGTCATCGTTCCCGGTTCCGATGATTTCATCGACGCCTTCGAGCGTGACATTGCTGAAATCAAAATTTGCTTGGGAATCTTGCGTCCCGAGCTGGTCGCCCGTTGCAGCAGACCCGTCAATGACTTCGATTCCGTCTTCGGAGGAGAAGTCGCCCTGAATACGATAAGTGCCAGACCCTGTGCTTAATTGAATTGTATCCGTTCCGGAATTACCGGTGTCAACGATTGTGTTTGAGGTGCCACCATCGGAATCATCCAGGAGAATGGTGTCTGACCCGTCCTTGCCATCAACATAGTCCGTGCCAGAGCCGGTATCGATCGTGTCATCACCAGCGCCGCCATAAAGCGTATCATTTCCCGCACCGCCGTCGATCACAGCACCTGCATCATGCCCAGTGATTGTATCGTTGCCGGAGCCGCCCGTGATGGAGAGTTCGGCGACACCGGTATCGGTGAACGTTACACCGCCATTTCCAAGCTGAATGTGTTCTGCAATGTCGCCGACATTGACCGAGAACGTTTCGTCTGATGTGGATCCGTCACTCGAAGTAGCTGTAACAGTAAACGAAATTTGCTGTGAGCCGTCTTCAAAATCGAGATTGGCGCCGCTTGCAACCGTCACAGTTCCATCAGCCGCGACTTCAAAGCGGTTGTCGTCAACCGAATAAGTCACGGAATCAGACACATCGCTGTCAGATGCAGACGCCGTAATGCCAATGCTTGTTCCGGCAGCAGCGTTTTCATCAACATTGTTTCCCGTCGCGTCAGTGTCAGTGACTGCAGATACATCGCTTTCGTTGACGTCGGAGACGTTGACCGTGAAGGTCTCGTTTGAGGTCGAGCCATCTGTCGAGGTCGCTGTGACGACGATATCGATGGAGGCTTCGGTCTCGGCATCAAAGCTTGCGTCAGCGGCAACGGTTACCGTGCCGTCTGCTGCCACTTCAAAGCGGGCATCATCGACCGAGTAGGTGATGCTGTCGGATGCATCGGTATCTGTCGCAGACACCTGGATACCTGTGGAGGCACCACCAGAAGCATCTTCTGCAATGGTGTTGGCCGAACCATCCGTGTCAGTGACTGCAGATACATCGCTCTCGTTGACGTCGGCAATTGTCAGATCAAAGGTTTCTGTCGTGCTGGATCCGTCAGTCGACTTAGCTGTGACGGTGATTGATACGTTTGGTTCTGCTTCGGCGTCAAAGCTGGCATTGTCTGCAATAGTTACTACACCGTTTTCATCAATTTCAAAGCGAGGGTCGTCAACGGAATAGCTAATCGTATCACTGACATCTTGATCGGTTGCGTTTACCGAAATCCCGATACTCGCGCCAGCTACCGTATCTTCATCAAATCCGTTTGCTGTTCCGTCTGTGTCGGTGACCTGAGTTGTTGCGAATTCGTTTGCATCTTCAACGTTGATTACGAAATTTTGAGTTTCAGTCGCGCCATCCGAGGCGGTTGCCAAAACTTCAATATTGTGACTTTCGGCTGTTTCAGCGTCCAGCTCACCAGCAACAGACACTACGCCGGTTACGGGGTCGATTGAAAAAAGACCATTTGCGTCATTTACAAGACTGTAGATAACCGACGCGCCGCTTGCGACATTTGCAGATGCTTGAATGCCAGTTTCTGTTCCGATCCCGCTAGCTTCGGAAGCTTTGTTTTCAGAAAGGTCGGCGTCAACGATTTCCGACAAATTGGATACTATTTCTCCCGGTTGCACAGGGTCTATTGGCTGTACCGGATCTTCCGGCTTTACAGGGTCCACCGGCTGAAGTGGGTCCGCCGGTTGTAATGGTTCCACAGTTTGTGTTGGGTCTATCGGCTGCATTGGTTCGACGACAGGCGGCTGTATGTCGTCAGTTGAAGGTTGAGTAGTTGTATAACTACTTTCAATTGCCTTATCCAAATTCGAAGTCGGATCCGCTAACGCAGTGGTAGCCGTTGGAATTCCGTCAAAACCGTTGCTTGTGTTCAGTTTGTATTCAGTTTCCGTACTATTGATGCCATTTAGGCTTTGGCTACTGCCAGACGTCAGATTGGATTGAACGTCGACCGCATCGGCATCTGAAAGTGGTTCTGAACCTGTATTGTTGTCTGGTCGACCAAGTATATTGTCGGAACTAATTGTGCTGTTCGCTGCCAGTTGCGGATCTAATCCATTCTCCTGGACCGCAAATGCCTGGGATTGAGATATCTCTTCTTCTGTACCGCGAGTTTCATTACTGTCTTGCCCGGCCAGAAGGCTGTTTTCTTCGTCCTCGTTAGACCCAAGATGCAGGTTTGCATTCACCTGCTCCATGCTCTCGCCCATGTCCTGATCAAGGTGATAGTCATGCACCTTGTCGAGATGAGGATCGCGCGAGTCCAATAGACCTGAATGCAGATAGTCATCTGAAGACAACGTGGTTCTGCTTTCGCCACCCTCCGCAGAAGTGGTCTTTTGAACGTCGGTTTCCCGGATATCGGTATCTTTGGCCATTACGGTCTTACTTTGCATAGTTTCCGTTACGGTCACTCAATCCTGACACCCTTAACAAAGGGAAAAATGGTTCGTCTAATCTTCTATAATTTCTAATAAAATCACTGGAACTCGTTGGTAGGGTAAACGTTTTTTAAACCGAACCCGTTCAGATTTAACTAGTGCGCACACTGAGTCTGGCCGGTTTATGCTGAAATCTGTTTTCTCCAGTTTCTTTTTACCAAAACTTCGGATCCGGCATTCGCTATCCGATAAATGGATTTCCTCACCGTCTTTGCCGCGAGATGTTGTGACAGCGTCTGTATTTGCCAACCTTCTTGGTCTGGCCATGCCGTTGGCAATCCTGCAGGTTTATGACCGCATTTTGCCGAATACAGCAACCGACACACTTCTCGTTTTGATGTCCGGTGTGGTGATGATTCTGATTGCTGACGCGGTTATCAAGATTGCGCGTGTTGCCGTCGTCGGGCGGCTGGGAGCAGGGTTCAATCATCAAGCTCACCTGGAACTGTTCCGCCGTGTGTTGAATGCCAAGCCAGAAAGCTTTTCCAAAACGCCGGTGTCCGTCCAGGTGCATCAGCTTCGTTCGCTGCAATCCATTTCCGACCATTATGGTGATCAAGCGCGTTTGTTGGCAATTGATCTTCCGGCCGGTGGAATCTATCTCGCTGCGTTGATTTTTATCGGTGGGCCGTTGGCCTTGGTGCCGGTATGCCTGTTGACGTTGTTCATGGTGTTCGCGCTCAAAAGGAACAAGGTTCTGCAAACAATTGTTGCGGATCGGGCCGATCATGATGACCGTAAATCGGATTTTGTTCTGGAGGTTCTGAGCGGTGCCAAGACCGTCAAGGCGCTTGCCATGGAAGCCTTGATAATGCGCCGGTTCGAACGTCTGCAAAAGACGACCGCGCGCCTTAGCGCGAAATACATGAAGCTTTCCAGCGAAGCGCGTGATGGATCTACATTATTCGGTACTATGACAACGATCTGTGTGGTGTTGGCTGGTGCAGCGATGGTGATTCAGGGGAACTTCAGTGTCGGTGGTGTCGCCGCGGCGACGCTTTTGTCGGGGCAGTTCATTCAGCCGTTTTTGCGAGCGATCAACCAGTGGACTGACATGCAGCGCCTGAAACATGATCATGAACAGGTGAAAACGCTTTTCCATCTGAAACCGGTTGATGAACGTGCAAATCTTCTGGAAGAAACCGATGGTTCGATCGAACTCGTCAATGTCGGTTTGCGATTTGGAGAAGATGATCAGAAAACGGTTTTCAGGGATTTGAACCTGTCGGTGCGACCGGGACAATTCATTGGGTTGCGCGGCGCTGATGGCAGCGGCAAATCCAGTTTGATGAAATTGTTGACCGGTGAGATAGAACCCAGTTCAGGGCAGATCCGATTTAGCGGTCATGATTATAGCGGGCCTTATCATCACGCACTGCGGAAGACTGTTGCTTATGTCGACAGTCAGGTCGCTATCTTCAACGGAACCATCCTGGAAAACATCACCATGTTCGGGGCGGTTTCCGACATCGCCCATGCACGTATGGCTGCGCAACTGATCGATTTTGAAAAAGAGATCCATTTGTTGCCAAAGGGATATGAAACACCTCTTGGTGCTGACCTTGGTGGAAAAGTGCCAACGTCGACGCTTCAGCGGGTCGGGATAGCCCGTGCATTGGCAAGTGAACCCCAAATTCTGATCCTGGATGAGGCAAATGCCCAATTGGATCAGGAAGCGGAAAAGGGCCTGATCACTGCGTTGCAACGTTTGAAAGGTTATCTGACGGTCATCATCGTAAGCCACAGACCATCTATGCTGGCAGTGGCCGACAACCAATACGAACTCGCTAACGGGACTATCCAGCCTGTAGAAATAAAGGTTGCAACACCTGCTCCTCAACCAGCTTCGGTGGAGATGTCGGCATGACCCGCAGGTTATTTGATCTCCGCGATTTCGATGATGGCAGTCCGACCAGTCACAATCAGTGGCCAGAAGTCGCTGACAGCAACGCCGAAACGGAATTTGGCCACACTGGCAAGGATGCGACAACAGCCGAGAAATGCCTGATCCCGCTTCTTCGTGAAATGCGTTGGCAGGGAAACGACCGGCTTCTCTTTGAAGCCATGCCACATTTCGATCATGTTGAGAGTTTTCAGGATTTGCGGGCCGTTCTGGCGCGGCTTAATATTGCGACGCATTCAATCCCGAAAAGCGCAGCAGAACTTGGCCAAAACCACATGCCGTGCATACGGGTCACGGATGCTGATATCCAGATCCTGGTCAACAAGACCTCTGACGGAAACATTCGGGCGTATTCGGGACAAAGCGGTGGAGCTGTAATTGTTTCTCCGGCTGAACTGGCAAAATCAGAGCTGTATTCTGTTCATGAAGAAACAGAAGCCGATACCCAGAAAGACACACGGAAAAGCTGGTTTTCGCAAGTCTTCAAACAATTCAAGGTCAGCATCTATTCGATCCTGCTGATGGGGTTTGTGCTGAACCTGATGGCACTTGGTCCGCCGTTGTTTATCATGGCGATTTACGACCGTGCCATGGGCGCCAAAGCCTATGATGTCCTTCTTACAATGGCAATCGGGCTTGGCATAATCGTATTGTCCGAAATTGCGCTGAGGAAAACCAAGTCCAGGCTCCAATCCTATCTTGGGGGCAGGATAGACTCGATTGTCGGCAACAAGACCTTCGAGCGGATCCTGCATTTGCCCTATTCGATGCTTTCAGAAGCGCCGATCGGAACGCAGGTCATGCGGTTGCGGTTTTTCGACAGCGTCCGGGATATTTTTCAAAGCTCTCTGTTCAACGCGATAATCGATATCCCGTTCACACTCATCTTCATCGCCGCGATCTTCCTGATCGGTGGCGTGGTCGCCTTGCCGCCGCTGGTCCTGCTTGGCATCTATTGTTTCCTGGCGATTTATGTTCTGCCGAAAGTTCAGGGAGAGGTTTCTGCTGTTGGGGAGCAGAAATCCAGATTGAACAGTTTCATGATTGAGACTTTCCGCAACCAGCGCTCCTTGAGAAACCTGTCAGCTGATGATGTCTGGTTGAACCGGTTCTCAGATATGTCTGCGAATTTCAACAAGCTGAATGTTCATGCCCGGCATCTGACGCACATCCTGCAGATTGTCTCGCAGACCCTGATGACTATCTGCGGTATTATGGTGCTCGGTATTGGTGCTTATAGTGTCATGAATGGTGATATGAGCCTTGGGGCTCTGATTGCCACGATGGCATTATCCTGGCGCGTCTTGAACCCGATGAACCAGGCTTTCCTTAGTATCACCCAGCTGGCGCAGAGCCGGACGGTTATAGAACAGATAAACAATTTGATGCAGGTGCCGCTGGAACGCCAACCCGGGCATCTTCCCAAAATCACCCGTGACATTCGAGGCGATCTGAAGTTCTCATCGCTGGTCATGCGATATCCTGGGACAACGGAAGCTGCCTTGAAAGGTATCGATTTTACCGTCAAAGAGGGCGAAACACTTGCAATAACCGGTCCGAGCGGATCTGGAAAATCTGCTTTGTTTCAGGCGATTACCGGCCTTTTTCAACCGCAAGTCGGGTCTATTCTTTTCGATGGACTGGATGTACGTCAGCTGGATGCTGCAGAGTGGCGGGCTTCAATCGGGTATGCGCCCGATGATCTCGACTTTTTCTATGGAACTGTCAAACAGAACCTGTTGCTGGCAGATCCTGGTGCGAGAGACAGTGACCTCATTGAGGTCACAGACCAGCTTGGATTGTTGCAATATCTCAACGAGAATTTCGAAGGCTTGGAAACACGGTTAAACGGTGAGGTCCTGAAACGCATCCCCAACAACATGCAACAGCGTATTGTGCTGGCGCGCGCTTTCATCAAGAAAGCACCGCTTTACCTATTCGACAATCCCGGAACCCATCTCGATTTTGAAGGTGATAAACGCTTCATGGAGATGGTCAAAAATCTGCAAGGGAAAGCGACTGTCATCATGAGCACACAGCGGCCAAGCCATATGAAAATGGCAGACCGGGTTGTCATCATGAAATCAGGTCAGATCGCCATGGCAGGTTCGCCGGATCAGATTGTGCCCGTCCTGATGGGGCAGCCACAAACGCCGAACGCCGAACAGGTTGCCTGATGAAAATCGGTCCTTCGGTCTTGAGGCATTTTTCAAACTGACGGGTTGAGTGCGGGCAGGGGTCGTTTTTGCGAACTACTTCGGTTGGCGCGAGCTGTCTTTCTGATCGTCCTGAGCGTGCTCCGCATTTCATGCCAACCGGTGTTGCGTACAACGCGGACAGTTTCATTTTGGTCATCAAAATACTCGCGCCCAAGGTCGAGGCTTGCTGCTTCAAACGAGGACCAGTCGAGATCCGGGTCGATGTGGTTTATTCGCGTCTGCCAGACAATTGTAGCTTGGGAAAACGCGTTTACATCCTGATTTTTGATAGCCTCAGTCATCTTGCGATAAGCGAAAGTCTCTGATGCGCGATATCTGGTCCGCTGCTCTTGAACAAAGGTCACAATTTTCGGACTGATCCATCGGGCAATTTTGATTGTAATTGCCAACAGCGCCAACAAACCCGCTGCATTTATCAGGACCGAACGCCAATCTATCGGTTCGGAGGATTCGACTGTTGGTGCGACCCCGGTAACGTTGATGGCTACAGGGGGAACTGACACCGTCTCGACTTTGCCGCTATCAAGATTGTACCAGGACAGGCTGGTTTCCGGGATCTGATATTCTCCGGCGAACTCGGCAACAATCGTGACCGTTTCTGTTCTGTGACCGGACAATTTTCCGCGATCATCCTTTTCTTCTACAACCGGTGCCTTTGGATAGATGCTAAGGCCTTCTATTCCTGATGTTTCTCCAAATGGTGGGATAAACATTGGTGAGACGCCAGAGATCCGGGCGGTCGTAGTCAGCGTTAGAGCATCACCTGCTTCGAGTTGTTCTGGCGTTCCCTCGACTTTTCGCTCAAGAGTGACGGAGTTGGCCGCCAGAAATGGCTGGAGTTTTTCCGCACCGGCTGGCGCTTTGCCGAAAATGGAAAAGGCGTCCGTTTCGACATCAACTTCGACCGGTTTCCGAGTTTCAGGATCGGCATAGGTCAGATGGACCGTACCGGAGGGGATCTGAAATTTGCCGGGTACCATCGGATAAAACCTGTAAGCGCGTGTAACACCGGACCAGGTTTGGCCGTTGACGCGTTCACTTGCCGGTCCTGACGCACGCGATGGCAGCCGAACAATGACATTACGGGCTTCAAAATTTGGAAAGACCGGTGGTTTCGGCATCCATGTGGGAACAAGGATAGTTATCCGGAAGATCAGAGGTTGCCCCGGAATTGCCGTATCTTTTTCCAGAGAGGTCTTTATCAGGGGAACGGGAGTTTCCTGCGCCCATGAGGGCAGCGAAAACAACAAAGCCGTAAGAAGGACCAGGAGGCGGATCATTTGGTGCCCCTCGCTGCTTCGAGAGCAAATCGGCTCTTCAGGAAGTCACCGGTTCTTGCATCGACCGTGCGCATCCATTGTTCAGCTGTTTCCGGCGCAGCATCGCCTGAAGCCTTGTCAGACTGGTACTGGCTGTCAGCACCACGGTCCGCTTCGTTATCATAGACAACATCGTCTGCACCAATACCGCCTTCTTCGCCAGTGTCAGACTGTTCACGGGACGTTTCGACATAGTCCAGAATATAGCGGGACAGCTCCAGATTATGCAGGGCGGCAGCGTTGTCAGGTTCACGTTCGACTGCCTTTTCAAAGGCCGCTATGGCTGGACGATAGGACCGGGACTTGATCAAGGACATGCCTTCGCCAATTGCGGCGTCTGCGCTGTCCTGCCAGGCGTAAATTTCGGCTGCTTCTTCGTATTTCCCGAGTCGGTAGAGCGCGTAGGCCTTCCGCATCGGATCCTCGAACAGATCCACGGCCTTTTGGTATTCTTTATCGTCAAATGCCATTTGGCCTTGTTGGTCACGGGTAAAAAACCAGTCTTGCCAGCTGTCGGCTCTGGCCTCCGGAGTCGGAAGAAACAGACCAGCCACGACAAATAACACTGCCCAATGCATGGTCCAACCACGCCGAAACCAGAACAGCAGCAGGAGTGCAGCCGGCCAGGTGAAGATCCAGCCTTCATCTTTCCATTTCTGGCGATCGTCCTTTGAAAGAGCTTCTTGATAGGCCGCTTCAATGTTGCCAAGAACCAGTCCAACGTCACTGGTGTCTGCGGTTATGTCGATGACATTAGATCCTGGGATTATTTCGAGTTTGGCTCTGGCTGTTTTATCGCGACCAACAAACCAGAACAGGACAGGAGCCCCATTGTTGTTTGCATGTTCGGTAAACGCCGACGGGTCCGCATCGGTAATCCGGTCGAGCAGATACAGGATCGCTCCAGGTGCCTCCAGTGAAGCCAGCACTTCGTTCGCTAACCGAAGTGCGGTTCGGGCACTCTCGCCCTCCTGCGGCATAACCGAAGGGGTCAGGCCTTCCAGAAACGGTTTGATCACGTTTGGATCTTCTGTCGGCGGCACTGCCTGATGGGCTGTTCCGGCATAAGCAAGCAAGGCAGTCTTTGCACCGGCTCGTTCGCCGATGAGATCTGTGATCTTGTGTTTGGCGCGTTCCAACCGGCTTGGCGGGACATCCGTTTGCATCATCGACTTGGAGACTTTCAACGCTACGACCAGCGGTGCGGTGTCGGCAACCAGCGGGTTGGGAATGCGAGACCACGTCGGCCCGGATGCTCCCAGAACCAGCAGGGCGAACATGATTGCGACCATATCGATTGGTCGCAGCCGTCTTGTGTCCGTCTTGCCAACGGTCAATGCTTCAGAGAGATGTGGCGCGATAGCTGCGGGCAGGTCGATGCCGCGGGTTGCGGCCCGGCGAATGATCCACCAGATCAGGGCGACAGCCAGTACCAGAAAGAGCCAAAGAGGCCGGATAAAATGAAAGCCAGACAGGTCAGGAAGCATTGTCTCCATGGTTAGACCGCCTCCCGCCGCTGTTTGGAAAAGTGGAGAATGGCGAGCGACAGCAGGCCGATCAAAGTGGCCAGCAACAGCAAGATATGACCGAGTGAATCGCGCGGCCGGTACGTGGTCGTTTCGACATTCCTCGGTGTCTGGGCATCTATCTTGGTGTAAATGTCAGCCAGCGCCGTTTCATCCCCGGCAAAGAAGTAGGACCCGTTTGCGGCAGAAGCGATGTTCCTGAGTGTGTTTTGGTCGAGACGTTGATCGCCTGAACCTGCAGGGTCGCCGACGCCAATCGTGATGATGTCGATCCCTTCGCCAGCCGCAATTGTCGCTGCGTTGACCGGTGTCATTCGGCTGCCAGTGTCAGCGCCATCACTGAGCACGATCAACAGCCGCTGTTCAATCTGGCTGGTCTGAAAGGTTTTGATGGCAAGTCCAATTGCATCACCGAGTACCGTATGTGGTCCGGCCATGCCGACTTCCGTTTGATCGAGTAGGCCGCGAACGGACGCAAGGTCTTCTGTAAAGGGAGCCTGAACAAAGGCTCTGGCACCAAAAACGATAAGGGCAATCCGATCCCCGTCGCGGGCGCTTATGAATTCGCCGACGACCCGTTTAACCGCGTCCAAACGTTGAATGCGTTCGCCGTCTTTGGACGCAAAATCTCTCTGATCCATTGAACCGGATATATCGATAGCGAGCATGACGTCACGCGCCGCTTTTTCCTGCACTATTGCTTCGCCAACACGTTCCGGCTGGGCGAGGGCTGCCACCACTAGGCACCAGATCAGGACTGCCGAGACATTCTGCAGGCGCGTTCGATTGAAGATGACAGATCCGGCTTTGGGCTCCAGCCCGATTGCGGCGGCGAGTTTCCGAAAATACGGAAACCGCAACGCTGAAACCTGCTCCTGATGCGGCGGCACCAGAAAGTAGATTGCCAGGGGAAGGGGCAACAACAGGAAGGCAAGTGGCTGGCTGAATTCAATCATGGCACATCCTTGTGATGTGTCTTGATCCATTTACGGGCCAGTGGAACAAGGTTGGTAGCCTCGACATCTCTCTGATACGGACCGTCCGCAATCAGTTTTCCCGGACCATTGGAAAACCCGTTACCGCTGTAACTGTTGTCGAGGAACGATAACCAGGCATCGCCATTCAGTGAGGCGACATTTGCGCGTGGATAGGCGACCAGCGCTGTCCGCCGGAGAATTTGTGCAATTCCGGCCGTATCGGCGGACGTCTTCAATTCCTCAAGGGCTTGCCGTCGATACGCATTCTTCTTTCGGTGGATCCTGATGTTCCAGATAATTGCGGCAAGAACTGCGAGCAGGCCAAGTCCCAACCAGATCCACCCGGCTGTCTGCGGCACCATGGAAACGGGCGCAGGTTCCGGAACAGGGGCAAGAAGATCAATCAGATCGGGGAGATTCAGCCCTTTCCAGTCTTCATTCATGAGCGAATACCCGGAACAATCGGGGCAAATCCGGTCAACCGGCGCATTTGCGGAATGGTATCCTCACCAGCGTTCAGCGGCATCACCGGCAGGCCATAGCGCCTCTGCCAAGTCAACACTTCGGCAAGACGCCCTGAGCTGAACTCTTTTAGCCGTCTGTGGGTTTCGCCTTGCGTCGTGTCGAGTTCGACCTGAAGTTCTCCGTCGGAAACGACCAACTTCATATCTTCCGGGATTTCATTCGACATCGGGTCGGTGACGGGACACAAAATCACATCGTTTCGGCGGGCTATTTTTCCAATCAACGACCCTGTCTTGTCATCAATACCGTCAAAGTCACTGAAAACAATGATCAGATGGTTCCGCCTGGCCATTCGGGCGACGGTGGTCAGGGGTTGATTGAGAGACAACGGGTTATGAATGGCTGGAGCATCAGCGCGAAGCTGATGATTGGCGCGTATCAGCGACGACAAAAACTGATCGCGCGCGGTCTTGCTGGCTTTCGGTCTGATTTCAGCAGCAAAGTCATCCCCAAAGACGATGCCTCCGACCCGGTCTCCCTGGTCAAGTATCCGGAAAGCTGCGAGCGCTGCGGCTTCTGCAGCCGTGACTGATTTCATATTGTGTCTGGTGCCGAAGAACATCGACATTCTTTGGTCGACAACCAGCAGGGCAGGTCGGTCCCGTTCTTCACTATAGACACGGACATGTGGATTGCCGGTTCGGGCCGTAACCTTCCAGTCGATGGTCCGAGGGTCATCGCCCGGCAGGTAACCCCGCATTTCTTCAAAATTCAATCCCCGACCACGAAGCCTGGAAGCATGACGACCGTTCAACACACTTGCTGCTGGCTGATTGGGAAGAAACCTCAGCGCCCGTGCCTGGCTTTCCAGAGACCGCAGATGCGGCAAGGTGACATGGACGCGCGCGTCAGTCGAACTATCTTGAACAGCAGTTGCGGCTGAAAGGCCTGTCCGTGTTCTGGCTACGCGGTCCCTCATTTCCGTCTCCTCCAGGTCGGCAGACTAGGTCAGGGCGACGTTCTTGACGATTTCGTCAATGACCATGTCGGGAGACAGGCCATCGCCTTCGGCTTCAAAGCTCAAGGTCAATCGGTGGCGGAAGACATCGTGGATAATTGCCTGAACATCCATCGGATCAACATAGTCACGGCCGGCAAGCCATGCATGAGTGCGGCCACATTTATCGAGCGCTATCGATGCACGTGGACTTGCGCCAACCTCGATCCAGCGCCCGAGATCTTCGGAATAAACACCAGGTGTTCGTGTGGCATACACTAGATCTGCCATGTAGCGTTCAATCGCATCAGAGACGTGGATCCTTGCTATCTCTTCGCGGGCTGCAAAGACGGCCTCCTGTGCGATTGGTGCTTCGCTGTCCTTTGGTGTTGATGACTGTTTTCCGTTATCTGAATCAAGTTTCTGGAGGGCCGCAGTTTCTTCACCGCGTACCAACTGGATGACCTTCACTTCATCTTCAAGGGGCGGGTAGGTAATCAGAATGTGCATCAGGAAGCGATCCATCTGCGCTTCCGGCAATGGATAGGTCCCTTCCTGCTCAACCGGATTCTGGGTCGCCATCACCATGAACAGCGGATCCATCTTGTGGGTCGTGCCTGAAACTGTGACCTGACGTTCTTCCATCGCCTCCAGAAGAGCTGCCTGAACCTTGGCAGGTGCCCGGTTGATTTCGTCGGCAAGAACGATGTTGGCAAAGATCGGGCCTTGCTCAAATCGGAAAGTCCCCGTGCCGCCAGACTGATGGTAAACCTCTGTACCGGTGACATCGGACGGCAGAAGGTCCGGCGTGAACTGGATTCGGCTGAAATCTGCCTCCAGATTCTTTGCCATTGCCTTGATTGCACGCGTTTTCGCCAGTCCGGGAAGACCTTCGACCAGCAAATTGCCATTTGCCAACAATCCGATGATCAGCCGGTCGATGACGGTTTCCTGACCGATAATGGATTTCTGCATCCGCTGTTTAAGCGCCTGGATCTGCTGGATGGCTTCGGTCATCAAGTGTTCCGGTCATTAAATTAATATTGAAACTAAGATCGAGTTGCGCTGGATACTTTGCTACCAAATCTAGGGAATAACCATTGTTTCAAACAGGCTGCAGACTTTAAAATTCCGCCGCCTGTTCAATTATGTAGACCATGAGAGCTGCAGCTATCAGAGCGCCGACTTGATCTTTTTGAAAGCTGTGGCCAGCTCAGAACCGAGCATTGAAGCAGCTTCGCCGACATTATCGGCAGATTCACCGAGTTTTGCCTTGGCTTCAAAGTCGTCCCATTTACCTTCCAACTCGTTCCACTCGTCTTGCAACTCTTTGCTGCCAAGATGTATCTTGAGCTTAACCTCGTCACGGGTTTGTTTGAGTTCGTCGACTACAGATTGAAGATCTGCCATTTTTAGTCCTTTCAACAAAAGCAAGGGGCAGCAAACAGCTGCCCCTCCAATTCTATATATTATTTTGATCCGGTTGATTGGGTCATCATTTCCATGACCTGATCGATGGAGAAGCTTGCGGGTTTCTGGCGTGGCGGGAATTCCTGGAATGTCTTCAGGAAATTCGCTACGTAGGCCTGGGCCGGAACCAGGAAGAAGATCCGGTCAATCATCCAGTCATAATAAGTGTTGGACGTGACATGGGCCCGCTCATAAGGATCCCGGCGCAAGTTGGTGATCAGAGGAACCCGAAGCGGGGTCCAGGGCTCA
>JBDWQP010000009.1:0-883945 GCA_039986495.1 Roseibium sp.
GATCAATGAATGGAGGATCGACTACAACGAAAACCGGCCGCATTCATCGCTCGGAAACTTGACGCCGAGCGACTTTGCAGCCCAACTGAACGAAACCCGAAAAGTTGCATGAAAACCGGACCAGAAACGGGGTGAGCTCCAGTCACATAGTCTGCATAATCGCCTGTGCTTCTTGCATGAAAGGACACCGTAACAGAAGCCAATTGGAATGGATCGAAGCTGTAATAATCGTAGATATCGTCACTGATTAGAGGATCGATCAAGCTGAAAACATGATCGAATGTCCAGATGTTGGTTTTGGCGATGACTTCCGTCGGCAGATTGCTAGTGAACGCCAGTGTGCCCAAATCTGTCGCGGTGGCTTTTGTATCATTTTTGAAGATCTCAACCATTTGCTCCTCCATCAAGTAGAAGAAAAATATTCATAATTATGAAATAAAGAATATGACCTATCTCAACAGCTTTACGGATTTTTGCCCACGGCAGAAAATGCTTAAAACACCATTCTTTGCTGAAGCCTGAACCTCGCAATCGGAACCACTTGCCTCACGGAGTTAGGGTCTATCAATCCAATGGACAATCTCTCCTGTTATATTGTCTACAAGAACCGGTAGATGCAGGTTCATGAGGACGCTGTGCGTTTTCCGGACGGGTCGGAGGGTATCTACGGGATCGTCGAAAAACCCGACTTTGCGCTGTTTGTTCCGCGCATGACGAAGCTTGGCTATCTCTTCGAATCCTACGGCTATTCCAATCAGGAATTTGAATTTTTTCTCGCCGAAGGGCTGATGCCCGGACTGGTCAATCGGGAGATAGCTGAGCAAGGCATAGCAACTGCCGCATTCTGCAGTTGAGACATCACCAACATGATCCGCTTCGGCGAAGTAAAAGATGCTTCAAATGTTGCCGCGATCGGTCTCTTGACAATGTCGAAGCAATCTGGAGAGTAATTCAGCTAGGTTTTGGCACATCTCAATCGCCTCACACATTTTGTCTGCCGACGCCACCCTGGCCCTTGAACACTTTGCGTCCCTGGCCCAGCCCCGGGGACTGCTCCAGTCACAGGTCCGAGATCTCCGCGTTTCTGCGACCGGGACTGGTGAGAGGACTGTTGTGGGCAGGGTTCTGGTTTCGCGGTGCGAGATCGTCTGCAAAAAACAAATATCCCGTATAGTAAATTCGCGATCCACAGTATAATACACATTTGTATTCGTGTATTTACATTATGTGATTTGAAAGTAAGAAGAGTAATATCCGAAAAATAATACATAAACATATTAAGGTGAATGTGTAGATGATACAGATGGTGCAGATAATTATACCGACGGAGCAGTAAGAGCAGTTCTCATTTTCCGCTGATAATCCGAACGAATTCTATCGTGAAACGTTTGATGATGGTGACTGGCTCAATTGGCAAGGAAAGATCGAAACTAGTCCGTCGGGAACGATGCGCGGATCTCACTTTTTGTGCGCATCTGAGAACAAAGAGATAAAGCAGTTGTAGCTTCACAAGAAAAACAGACGCTTGGAAAAGCGCCTGTTTCTAAATGCGAAAAGGCTTGATTGTGATTAAGCCAGCGTGAATTCACCTGCTGGTGTTTCAGTCAAGCTGCTTAGACCGGTGACACCGGTCAGCACAACGACATGACTGTCTGAGCTCGTGTCATTGTCCACATTCTCGCTTGAGTTTTCAAAATACACATACGTATTTCCGCCATGCTCAAAGAATGCGACCTGGTTGGTGCCGATCTTTCCGGCTCCTTCATCATCCTCGATCAGAGCCAGCTTTTCTGCCAAGGTGCTATTTGCCTGATTTCCATTGCTGAAATCAGTAATCTTGCCGTTTGTCGTTGTGACCGCTGATCCGGCGCCGCTCTGATTGCCGACAACATCATTGTTTGCATTTGCCTTGATTTTGTCGCTACCTGCTTCAAAATCGGTCACTGTTGTAGTTGCGCGGTTACTAAGCAGAACATCAACACCGTCGGAAATCACAACAAAATTGCTGCCGCCCCCAAGCGTAATCGTGTCCTGGCCATTTCCACCGCCGAGCATGTCATTACCCGAACCACCGGTCATTGTGTTGTTGCCGCTATCGGCGATTACACTCAAATTTCCTTCGAATGAGCCTGCGTTGATGGTTGTTCCATTTCCACCCAAGGTCCCAAGGTCAAGCGCCTGAGTTCCTGAAACTGATATTGTTGCTCCGGTAGCAAGAACAATTGATTTTCCATCAGTTCCGGGCTGGTTGTCAGCGCTTGAGCCAGCCGACCCACCGAGAATTGAGTTTGCGGAACTCCCGGTGGACGTGATGTTTAGGGCTTCGAAATTCGAAGCGTTGATTGCAGACGCGCCATCGCCGCTCCGGCTGGAGCTGAAGCTGTTTTCACCCCCGATACCTCCGTCGCCCCCTTTGACATTGACACCACCAGCGAGGGTCAGCGACAAAGTGTTAGATGAGGAGTTTGTGAGCGGTGCGAAATCAAATGTCACACCACCATTGCCGCCGTCTCCTTGGTTGTTTGTCCCCGGTCCGCCGGTTGGCCCAGTTGTGGTCGTTAGCTCGAATTTATCTGAAGCTTCAACGCCTGTGACTGTCCAATAGGTAGAGGCATCGGTGCCATCAGTTGTGATTGGTGTTCCGGTTCCGCCACCAATCTTAAACGAACTCGAGGTCGCAGTGTTTGCTACCATTGTCTGAGCGTCGCCACTTGTCGTTGTTAGGTCAAGCTGCACTTCTGCAGGGCCGCCAACGTAATAGGCTACGCCTTCAAAATTGTATTGTGGAAGGTTGGCGATGATGCTGTCTTTTTCTGCCTCATCGACGGTGTAGAAATGTGTGCCGGTTTGCGTGTTGTAGAACCGGTAGAGCGGCATGGTTTCTGAGGCGCTGGTGCTCGACTCATAGGCGACGTAGGACGTGCCCTCAAAATTGAATCCCGGAAGGCTTTCTACCTGGCTCTTTTCTGCCTCGCTGGCGGTATAAAAGTGCACGCCAGTGTTGGTGTTGTAGAACCGGTAGACGGGGACCGATCCGGTTTCGCCCTCGACCGCGTTGCTGTCGAAAACGTTGCCCTCATATGAAAACTGAGGAAGCGTATTCTGAACTGCGTCCCGTTCAGTTTCACTTGACGTAAAAAAATGCGCTCCGGTTTGCGTATTGAAGAAGCGATATATGTCAAAAAGACCATCGTCAGAAGTAGCCATACTGTATTCCCCTATGTAAATTTACTTTTTTATACTAGGGAAAACTAATCGCGATGATAGAAAAACTTTTCTATCCTAGTTTCCGTATATAGATTGACATCTAATATAGGCTGCAATTTCCAAAACAATTTCAATTTAAAAAAGCAGAATAAAATACATTTTTTTTGGCTAAAAAGTGAAATCTATTAATTGTTATTAATAAATAATGTCAGATACTTGTTTGTCAAAAGTTACTAGGCAATAAACCTGTCCGGATCGAAGTGTTCGTTAGAAAATTAGAAGATTGAATATTAAGTTTTGGCATTTTTACTTTCAGCATTTCTGACATCAAAACAGCTAAATCACATTCCCGTGATCGTATAACAAACGGTCCCTGTGCCGAATTGTTGCGATTCCCGTTGCAAACAGCATGACTAAAGATGCCAATCAGGCTTGTTTCCGCTCAAACTAATTGTAGGTCAGTATCGGCACGATGGCGGAGAGATGCGCAGCGCTCTAGGACGCATCGCTTTTTGCGGTGGCTGTTTGAATGTCGGTGACCTACTACTCGATCGATTTCCAGTACTATCTGGTTTGCCATTGCCACGATCATGCGATCCGCGCCTGAAAGCAGATTTTCCTCATTGTTCTCAAAAGATTGTCAAACAGTTTTTCGCCGAGCTGTAGGTTGGTGGAGGTAAGTTCAGAGTTTTTACGCACTTGAGACCGGTCGGCTAAATCAGATTTTGACTTTTACCGAATTGCCCGAGTCGAGGACATAGATCAGGCCGCGCTGATTTGAATTGTCGACGCTAAAGGCTGCCGCCTGTAGGATCAGAACGAAGGTTTCTAGTATGTTCATAAAATAGCGACGCACGTCTGGATGTGTGACGGGTCTGTTGGGCCGGGCTGGCAATTTCTTGTCTCGTCTAGCCGCTGATCCCCGGCTCCCGGGTTTCATGCGCCCACTTTTTTCAATCTCTGCCAAGGGATCGGCAGGGGTCGGCTCACGTCTCCGGTTGTGGCATTACCGTTCCAAGACATCCGGAAATGGCTCCTTATTGATCAATTCCTTTGCCAGTTGGCCGCTTGCACTACCGCTTCTTGAGAAGTGGACCGGACCGGCTTTCTGGTACATTCACGAAACCTATGAGCCGTCCTTGGTGATGCGTTCCGGCAAGCAATTGGCTCGTCTTGAAGCTCGTGCGAAGGCAGGCAACCTGACTTTCCTGTTCGGATCAGATGCGACACGGCAGAAATGGGCCGAAGAGGGATTTGATGGTGAAGTGTTCTACTGGAGCGGATTCGACCTGTCTTGTGGACGCCTTTTCGAGGCAGTTAGTTACGATAAAATGGCAGACAAGCCTGTTATCCTGTCGGTTCAATCGACAGGTCCGAGAAAAGGCACGCGCAGTCTGATTGAAGCTTTTGCCCTTGGACGGGAAAAGGGCTGGATTCCGAAGCAAGCCGAACTACATATCATCGGAGCTCATCCGCCGGCGCATAATGCATTGAGCCGGGACCTTTTGTGTCGGATATTGCGGGATGATCTGCGCGGCAGTGTCCAATTGATTCCGAACCTGTCTCCGGATGAACTGGCAGCGCATTACGCTGCAGCCTCTGTATATGTTCAGTCTTCGACTATGGAGTGCCTGCCACTTGCTTTGTTGAACGCAATGGCATTTGGCCTGCCGATTGTCTCAACCGATGCCGATGGTTGCAGGGAAGCCATATTGGACAGTAAGACAGGGCGTCTTGTGCCGCCGAGCCAGCCTGCGCTGATGGCTAAAGCCCTGGGAAGCCTTGTTACGGATTTGGCTGTTGCTGAAGAATACGGACGTCAAGCGCGCGCTCTTTTTGAAAGCAAATTCGCGCTGGAGAAAACGGCGCCAGAACTCATGTGGCGTGTGATAAACGCCAAGAAGTGAGCGAACAATTATTCAGTGACGCTGGAGCTAGAACAGGCGCAATCCGTGCAGCTTATAAAACTGGTAAGCTGATGTTGCGAACAGACGAATATGTTTGATGCCTTTGTGCGCGGCCCGACCTCCTTCATGCACGATCCGCACGCTGGGAACATAGGCAGTGCTAGAGGTTTTTGAAGCCCGTAGCGCCAAATCAAAATCTTCAAAATAAAGGAAGTATCGGGGATCAAAGCCGCCAAGTTGGCGAAACAATTTGCCCCGGAAAAACATGAAACATCCGCTGACAATTGGAGGATTCCAAAAAACGTCGGTGCCGGTTTCATCGCTCATTTCATAACGGGCGAGTCGTTCTGAGAAAAAATTCTTGACAGTTTGCGGTGCAAATCCTCGCAACAGCAGATCAAACAACGCAGGATAACGCTTGCATAAATACTGCCGTGTGCCGTCCGGCCAGCAGGCATTCGGGGTCAGCAGGCCGCATGTTTTATGCACATCCATAAACTCAAGCGAATTTGCAATAGCGTCTTGCTCCATTTCGATATCTGGATTGAAGACAAGGTGGAATTCTCCTGTCCGCGAAAGCACCAGATTGTGCGCCCTGCCAAATCCTATATTGCCGTGCCCCTTCACTACAGAATAGGAAACATCGCGTAAGGTCTTCTCAGCAATTTCCGCGATATTATTTGTAGTGCAGTTCTGAATGACGAAAATTTCAATGTCATTCCGACCGATCTCTTTTAGCGCGCTGTTCAAGCTTTCAAAGGTCACCGCCAGTTCGGCAGGGTCTGATCTATAAACGACTATCGAAACGGTAAGAAACGGTCTGCTGACATCAGGGATGTTTGACTGAGCATCCATCATTCACTTCCGCCCCATGCGCCCGCGCAGACCGTCAAGAATGCCAGCAGTCATCATTCGTGAATGTGTCAAACCCTTTGGAGCAGCTACGGAAAAAAACAAGAACTGTCTGAACATGCGCCACACGAGAAGCAGGGTCCACACTCTGGGTATCCATGATCGGCGCGCTAGCCAGACCGCATTCCGCAGCTGATAGTAATGACGGAGCGCGCCGTGAAGAGGCACCCGGTGTCCACGGAACGGGATATGATCGTCGCCAAGCGCGTGTTCCATATGGGCATTGAACACTCCGTAGCTGAAATATCCCATGCTGCGAGCTCTCAACCCCCACTCAATATCGACATAATCGATGAACAATTCATCGACCATGTCGCCGACCTGGTCGAAAACCTCGATTGAGGTGAGGCTGCCGGAAGCGATAAGGAAATCGGCTTCGACAATTGAGTTTGGAGTTTTCATCGGGCGTCGTTTCAATACCAACCCTTCGCGGTAGACAAAGGATCCTGTATCGCCCTGACGAGGATCGACATAATTGGCTCCAACAGCAGCCACAGTCTTACCTTGATCAAGAAGGATCTGTGCAGCTGCTGTTAGCTTTTCAACCATATCCGGTGCTGGAAGGCTATCCTGGTCAAGCAATAATACTTGGTTTGCACCCAGATCGCCGGCAAGCTTGATGCCAACATTTTGCGCTCGTGCGATGCCGAAGTTTTCACCAAGCAGCTGGAGCTTTACGTTAAATTTCTCTGCGATCGCGACCAGGTCAGTATCAGATCCATTATCTACAATGACCAGCGTCTCGACCTGGGGGACAATTAGCTCCAGAAGCTGTGTCAGTGCCGTTATGTCGGGATGATATGTAACCACAACTCCGCAGACCCGGGACACCATCCCAGGTGGAGGGTTTTTCTCGGACATGAAATCAGGCCATGCCGTAATCTATGAAATTCTGATAATGACCGACCGTTGATATCACATGGCCTTCATCTGTGATCCAGCTACGCGCATAGGCTCGATCCGTGGCGTCATCGATTGCCGTCATGTCTATGATCACGAGTTCGGTTTGGAAGTGTACGATCTCGACTGATGCGCTTTTATATATAAAATTCATCACGAATTGGTCGGCCCGCGAATCATATTGGCCTATTTGTGCGCCCACGACCGAGAGATCATTCCCAGGTGCCGGTGTCGTAACTGGATTATCATCCGGCTCCCCGCCGACAGGGCCGTGATCCAAATCGGCATCGTCAACAAGGTCATGCAACGGGTTCCGCATGCCGGAGCTTGGTTCCGGCAATGCTCCCAGAACGGGCCCTTGATCGAGGTTCAGATCAAGACTATCGAAATGCCCGATAACCTTGTCGAGTCCGTCATGATCGAGCGTCGCAGAGACCACACCATTATCGAACTGGTAGCTCGAACCCGATCCGAGCTGATCCATCACGAAAGACATGGCGATCAGCGGCTCGGCCATAGGTTCGGATTCTGCGGACCCCTGACTGACTGGCGTCGGCAAGGCTTCCTCTGCAGTCTTTTCAGCAACGGATTCTTCTATCGGAGTTGAGGGATCTTCAGTGCCCGCATTTTCCGCTACCACGGCTGTACGATCGCGTGGTGTCGATATTGCGTCCGGCTCCACTGGCATGTCTGCATCCTGAACAGGCACAACAGCCACGTTTTTCAGATCCAGCTCAAAGCCTAGATTTGCGGTCACCTGAAGCGACAGGTCAACGCCAGAATTTTTCAAAACCACCGGGGTTGTGTCCAATTCGGTTTGGACAACAACTGGTGTATTTTCGGAACGTATCCGGGATACTGCAGAGTCTTTTTCAGCAATTTGCCGCAATGACGCGTGCAGACCTGCAAGTGCTGAATCGTTGTCGGTTTCCTCACTGCTTTTTGTTGGTTGCGTTCCATAAAGACCATAGCTGAACGCAATCACCGCCAGGCTAGCTGATACTGCTTGTGCAGCGGGCGAGGCACTCGAGACCATTGCGCTGAAGCCATTGACCAACCGATCAGGACCTGGCGCTGAACGATCCGCACTTTGACTAGCGTAAGCGGATCGATCGGCGGAATGTTCGTCGCTATCTATCGTTGTCTCGTGCCGTCCGGTGTCATTGTCACCCAATGGCAGGTGGGAATCGTCTCCAGCATTGTCCGGCGCTTGGTCAAATGCCAGCAGCTCGTCAACCGGTAAAAACGCGCTCTCGGCGAGTGCGCCTGCTTCTTCAGCTGCGCTGGCAATATCATCGGAGGCCAGAAAAAGCGTCCAGACCAGTGCGGCGAGTAGCACCGAAGGATGCAGTAAAGTGTTTTTGTCCTTCAGCATTTTAGGCCTGAAGCTGACAACATTGCCATTGTCTTCAGGCTGGCGCAATGCTGCCAGCTGGTTTACGAAACGGTCGATCAGCGTCGGAAAATCCGGGCCTTCCAGCAAACCTGACAAGCCGGGACTGTCCAGAAGATAGCGGCCATCGGAACGTGCCAGATGCACAAAGACATCACCGTCGTCGCGGCAAAACACAAACCAGGGGTCGTTTTCGTCGCTTACGCCGCGCCCAGTGGTCAGTTTGATGCCCGCTTGAACCAGCAGCGATTCGACACGGTAGAGATCGGCGAGCTCCTGGTTGCTCCAGTCGCCATTTGGAAAATCTGATTCTTCAACAACCGCATTCAGCACCAGTGTTCCGTCGAGAGTCGCCCCGATTTGCGGAACCGGTGTCACCAGATTGTCTGGCAAGTTAATCCTGGATGTATCAACGGTAGATGAGGAAGACGTGCCTGGAAAGGCGATGATTTCGACCATTCTCAATCTCTGCAGTTACTATTGGCGGCAAGATATCCCCAAGGGGGATAACCGTCCAGTGTCTTGTCGCCGGTTCCGTCAGTTTAGGGCGTATTCGACAATTATATCACATCGGCACTGGTCTTTGTACATTAAATGCTGTACAAGGCTGTTATCGATCATCAGTACCCCACAACGGCGGCAAATTAGGTATGCAATTCCAGAACAGCGCGCAAACGGCGGACGATAAAAAACAGGATTTGCGTGCACAAGCTGGTGCCTGGCTTAAGGCTGGCCGCGAAAATGCCGGGCTGTCTCAGCGGGAGCTGGCGGGAAAAATGGGTGCGCTGTATTATACATTCATATCGCAAATCGAGAGCGGCAAGGGACGATTGCCGCCGGAGCGTTATGAAGTCTACGCCGAAGCGCTCGGATTTCCGGCGGGAGATTTTGCTAAAAAGATGCTCGAATTCTACGAGCCGACAACGTATCAACTCATTTTTAACCAAAACGCTGCATGAGTGCAGCGTAATAGCGACATCAGCTTCTTTACGTAAGGGTTTGCTGGGTGTACAATAGTTAACGAAGTGTTTTAGGTTGTCAGTCATTGCTTTTAGAAATCTCGTGCATTGAGAATCCGCTAGAGGCGGTTGAGGCAAATTAAACTCTTTGTGTGGGTGGGAATTTCCAGATAGTGGCACGGCAGGGTGCCAAATAGACCGAACGCGAATCAGTGGATGATTCGCGGATTAACTGCTATGAGTTATTTTTGCGGCTTATAGTTGAGGTGCACGGTAAGATGTTCATTTCCTTACTGATTTTCTGCGAAAAAAATCGAATTATCCAAAAAAAAGCGCTTGAAAGCCACACTGTACAGTGTTAGGTGTACATCCGTAATTCGGCAGCCTGTTTTTTCAGTCTGGGAATGACAACGGTGGTCGGGACTGATCACCCGACAAACCTGACGTACGTCACTAAAAACTAGATCTTTGGAGAAATGAGCATGTCTCTTTCATTTGACTCAACATACTATCAGGCGCAGCGTCCGGACGTATATAACGCGTTCGTCGCTACTCAGGGTTCTACGGGCCTGACATGGGCAGCGTTTGCTGAGCAGCACTATAACACTTTCGGTTACGTGGAAGGTACTAACCCGACAGCGTCCTTTGACACCAGCTACTATCTGTCGATCTACACAGACGTTGCTGCTGCTGGCATTAACCCGTTCACACACTTTCTGAGCTTCGGTGCTGCAGAAATGCGCGTTCCGTTCAGCACGTTTCCGGCATCCTCTTTTGTTCCTGCTGATTATGCAGCTGCGAACCCGGATCTTGCTGCAGCTGGTCTCACGACTGATTCGCAGCTTTATGAGCACTGGGTTATCTTTGGTCAGTTCGAGAGCCGTTCCGGCGCCCCGACAGTAACTACCCCGAATACCGGTTCCTCCTTCGTCTTTACCGACACTGTTGGTGAAAACCTTGTTGGTACCACTGGCGATGACACCTTCACCGGTATCCTCGGCACAGGTGCGAACATCCAGTCTCTGGACACGGCTGACGGCCTGGCTGGCAATGATACGCTGACCATCCTGGTAGCAGGTGCTGCGGCCGTTAATACGCCGACAGGATTTTCCTCTTCCAACATCGAAAACGTGTTTGTCCAGTCCGAAGCCGCTGGGGCCGTAGTCGAAAACAACGGCACGTCTCTTGACGCAACCAAGTTCGGCGGTGCAACTGCTGTATGGCAGGTCAATGACTTCGCAACTACAGGTGCGATCGTTGGAACTGGCCAGACTGCTGGTTTCAAAGACGGTGTTGCACTTGGAGCCGGTGACGGGGACGTAACTGCTGCAGCTGGAGTGACATCCGTTTCTGTTGCACTCGATGGTGTTGCCACTGCTTCCGTCGTCACTGTCTCTGAGACAACCGCAGGCGGCGTATCTTCTGCTACCGTGTCCGGCTCAGTGGGTGGTGCAGGCGCACTTACTGTGGACGTTGGGGGTAGTACAACTGCATTGGCGACCGTTAATCTAGGTCTGACAAGCAACGGCACGGTCACTTTGACAGCTGATGCTACAATCCTGACCACACTGGACATGTCCAGCTCCACTGGCAACTTGACCATCGACCCTGGTGCTACTGCGTTCACCAAGCTTGGAACCATTACTGGTGGTTCTGGCAATGACTCGATCACTTTCGACCAGAACGGCACTGCTACTGTTGATCTGACTGTCGATGGTGGTGCTGGCAACGACACACTCGTCTTGGCAGACTCTGCTACACCGACGAAGCTTCTGATGATGACTGGTGGTGCCGGGAACGACACTTTCGACATCAACTCGCTGATCAACGTTACTGACGAGGCTAACTTCGCAGATACATTGTTCACGATCACTGATTTCGACTCTTCGGCTGACGTGATTGATCTTGCTGGTGTCGGTTCAGGGCGTGATACTCTTACCAACACAGAGCTGGCGAACATCGCAGGAGCAGCTACCCTCGAAGCTGCTATCGATCTTGCGGCTGCAGCAACCACGGCAACTGAAGTCAGCGTTTTCATCTACGGCGGCAACGGCTACGTCCTGCACAACGCTGCTGGCGCAGCGCTTGCCGACAACGACGGCTTGGTCCAGATCACTGGTCTGACAGACGTTTCCGTTCTGAACGGCACGAACTTCATTACTGCCTAATCGGTATCGAAGTTTCCGAACTCGGGAGGGGGCAGTTTTCTGCCCCCTCTTTTTTGCGCGGTATAAGCAGCGTAGATGTAGAACTGTCCCGCCTCAAGCCGAACAAGGAACTGGCGGTGTCTTAGGCAACTTCCCCGGCCGATTCCGGTTTTGGTTTGTTTGCGCTTCTGTAAAACCTGTGTCAGGTTTCGGCAATCTATTCTTTCAAATTGATCTTTGCGGTTTTACCCGATAAGCAATGCTGGAAGTCACGGTGCGGTCCGCTAAGCCCGGACTATGTAAAAACAGTCACTGAAGGATCCAGGATGTCCGAACAACCAAACGGAAAAATCACGATCGATGGTCGCGAATATGCGGTTTCAGATCTCTCGCAGGATGCTTTGAATCAACTCTCCAGCATGACGGTTGTCGATCGGAAGATCGCTGATCTGCAGCAGGAAATTGCGATCTATCAGACGGCACGCAATGCTTATGCTCAAGCGCTGAGCGGTGCATTGGCAAAGAACGACGCATAAGTTTTAGTTTATCTGCATTTATCGAAAAACCTCTCCGGTTTCGGAGGGGTTTTTTATTGTCTGCTTTACGGTCATGCATTGCGACGGCCCTATCGACGTTTGTCGACAATCAGGATCATGATTGTACCGGCGTTTAAGCAGGAGGGAACATGGCGCTGGGACGTGAATTGCAGATCCGATATCTGACTGCCGAGGACCCGGTAGCGTGCTTTTAGATAAGTTTCCGGGTTTAACAAATCGGTCAACAGGATCTGCGTCTGCCAGCTGTTTCCACGCGCAATTGGCGCTGGCGAAATGTCCTCTGATAACCAACCGTTGCCTCTGGAATTCAGCCATTGGAATTCAATGATATCGACCTTATGAGAGGATTGATTGTTGACCTGAACGGTTTGCGGCGCGCACTGGAGTCCAGCAGTAGCAGTTAACCAGGCCGGTATCATCAGCACTGCAGCGAGCGAACCGATGAAACACAATAGGGCCACATACGGCCGATTACTCATATAGCTGCCTTTCCCAAATTCATCCCGAAATCCGACTTACACAACGGCTCGCAACCAAATTTGCTCCGATGCGAGAAGGAAATAAGAAGGCAGAGTATAACTCTACGTCATTAACCCAATCGTTCTGGATCAATAAGCCTAAGTCTGCTTAAGATGACCTGCAAAGCCAAGTCTAACTTGTGCGATGTAAGTGTGCCGGTGCCAGTTGTCGATTTTATGGCGAAATATTGGGGGGAATCATGCAAGAATTTGTAACTGTTTCGACAATACCGACCAATGACTATGTTGCCGGTCTGATCACCGAACCTGCCAATCCAAATCCCATACGTTGGGCGTCAACTGCCCCATTAAAAGTCTTTTTTGACGACGCTGGCGTAAGAGCCTGGTCGGTCGCGGAAAAGGCAGCCGCGCTTTCGGCGTTTGCCAGTTGGGAAGCCGTTGCGAATATCTCGTTTGTCGCGACTGTTGTGCGTGCCGATGCCAACATTCTACAGGTCTTGACCAATTCAACCGAAGTACTTGGGCAAACAACAGCTCCGGCCGATGGTGTGAATCCGCCAACTATTGAATATAGCGTTGCAAACAACGCTTTTACGTATATTCAGCCGGGAGGAGATACGTTTCAAACGCTGGTTCATGAAATTGGCCATTCCATAGGTCTTTATCACCCCCATAGCGGTAAAACGTTTCCAGGGGTGCCCCTGAATAGCGACCAGGACACCGGTGACAACGGGCTCAACCAGCAAATCTGGACAACAATGTCCTACGCTGTCGGTTGGACCGGCCAACCACGCACCTCGCTGGACTTCGGCACCAACATTGGTCCGATGGCTTTTGATATCGCTGCCGTTCAATATCTTTATGGTGCCAAGGCAGCTGAAACTGGCGACAACACCTACACGCTGGCAATAGCCAACCAGGTCGGCAGCGGCTGGGACGCAATTTGGGACACCGGCGGCATTGATACCATTTCAGGTGCTGCAGCGGCCAGTAGCTTGACAATCGATTTGAATGCGGCACCGTTAACCGGTGTCAACGCGGGTGGGTACGTTTCTTGGGTGTCGGGAATTGAGGGCGGCTTCACCATCGCAAATGGGGTGACGATCGAAAATGCAATAGGCGGCAGCGGCGCGGATACCTTCACAGGAAATTCCGTTAACAATGCAATTGATGGCGGCGGCGGCAGCGACACGGTGATATTTACCGGTGCCCGATCCGATTATGCGATCTTCACTGGGTCACAAGGGCAAACTGTGGTCGCTGATACATTAGCCGGTCGAGACGGTAAGGATTTTTTGACCAACGTTGAGAACATCACCTTTGGACGCTCAACGGTAACCACTGAGCAAGCAGTTGTTGAACCAATGGACGCTGATGGTAGCGCCTACCAAGTCTACCGGTTCTACAACACTGGTACCGGATCACATTTCTTTACGACAAACCTGACTGAGCGCAATTCGATCATCGAAACGCTCGATGGTTTGTCCTACGAGGGCAATTCCTTCGATTCAAATGTCACCGAAGCAAATGGGGTCGCCGTTTTCCGGTTCTTCAATACGTCAAACAGTGTACATTTTTACACAGCCAACGCAGAAGAAGCACAAGGCCTTCGCCAAAGCCAGAGTGGGTTTCAAGATGAGGGCGTTGCCTATTATGCGTCACTGGATGCCAGTAATGGAGGTACGGCACTCTTCCGGTTCTTCAATACCCAAAACGGCAGCCACTTCTTCACAATCTCGGAAACAGAACGAGACAGCATCATAAATACACTTGGCCATTACAATTATGAAGGTGTTGCCTATTACGTCGATCTGGCGTGAGCTTGATTTCTCCAAACAGAAACGGCGGCCTGTGGCCGCCGTTTCTTCCGAATTGCCTTATAGAAGAACTAAACTATACCAAGATCAATCTTCGCCCATGCTTTTCCAGATGGCATCTGTCAGAGGCGAGATGATGTAATCAACGACGGTACGTTCGCCGCTGGTGATCAGGACGTCAGCGGGCATGCCCGCACTCAACCGGCCGCGCACATGTTCCGGAACCATTTCCTTGCTGACATAGACACGGGCCAGGTAGTATGGTGGTTCGCGGGTATCGTCTGGTGTGATCGTTCCCTTGGAAACTGTTTGGACGGTGCCGGTAACGATCGGCATAAAGCGCGATGGGAAAGAGGTGAACTTTACCTCAGCTTCCAATCCTTCCGTTACACTATCAATATCCAGTGGTTGAACACGCGCATTGATAATCATCTCATCTGTATCAGGGACAATTTCCAATAATGTCTGTCCCCGCTGGATGACATAGCCATTCAGCTTGATATTCTGGGCGACACCATCAATTGGAGCTCGGATTTTTGTCCGGTCCAAGACGTCTTGGGCGACTTTTTGCTGTTCTACGAATTCTTGAATTTGACCATAAACGTCCTTGTATTCCGTAGACGCCCGCTCACGGAATTCCTGCCGTGTTTGCAGCATCTGGAATTTGGTCTCGCCTATGGATTTTTCAACCTTGGCTTCTTCTGTATCCATGCGGGCAACATTAGCACGAATTTCAATGTATTCGTCTTCATAAGTTGCATAGAGATTCCTTTGAATGGAGCCACTCTCAAGACCTTCTTTTAGTCTGTCCAACCGCTTCAGCAGAATTTTGGCGCGTTCATCAAAGGCTTCTTTTTGCTGAGTTAGGCCCTGTTTTTCACGCTTCAGCTGTTCGACGCGATTGGAAAGAATATCATCTTTTGATTTGAGGATGGATGTGCGATCAGCAAAAATTTGCCTTTGATCGGCAACAGCGTCAACAACCTCTGGCGTCGTATCGGCAAGAAGAGAGTCCGAAAACTCGATTTCTTCGGCCAGGTTTCGTTCAGCCTGCAAACGAGCCTCGACCGCTTCTCCTATACGTAGGCGTATGGTCACGACCTGAAGGTTGGCTCTTGCCTGAACATTGTTCAGCTCAATCAGAATGTCCCCAGCTTTGACAATCTGTCCTTCTTTGACGTCCTTTGACTGGATGATGCCACCTTCAAGGTGCTGAATTTCACGGCGGTTGGCCTCGACTTCAACTATTCCCGAAGCAATTACAGCTTTGTCCAGCTTTGCGATTGCTGCCCATGCGCCGACAACCCCGAAAGTCAGAGCGATCAAGGTATAGCCAGCGATGATGAACGGTTTGGGATTGCCGCTTGTTTTCATATTAGATTTCATACTCACCACACTTAGGCACTTTGCTGCGTTGGAACCGTAACCTGACCGACCGGGACAGTGGCAGGTACTTGCGCTGGAGATGGTGCCGTCGGCTTGAAGAGTTCCTGCGGCGTTGTAAAGGCTTGCATTGCACCATCGCGCAAGACGACTACGCGGTCACATATAGCAAGAAGGTTCGTTTTGTGTGTTACCAGAACAACCGTAACTTTTTCCGCTTTCATCGTCTTGATAGCTTCCAGAAGCGCATTTTCGCCGTCACTATCAAGATTGGAATTCGGTTCATCAAGGATCATAATTCGCGGCATGTTGTACATGGCACGCGCCAAGCCAACCCGTTGACGCTGACCACCTGACAGTTGTTGTCCATTGTCTCCCACTTGGGTTTCGTAGCCATCTGGCAAGCGCAGTATCATGTCGTGAACACCAGCCAGTTGTGCCGCTTTGACAACGGCCTCGGATTCTCCGCCGGTAAACCTGGAGATGTTTTCTGCAATACTGCCAGCGAAGAGCCTCACTTCTTGCGGAAGATATCCCAGATGTTGCCCTAGCTGCTCTGCGTCCCAATGAGAAATATCAGCTCCGTCAATTCGAACTGTACCAGCTGCGGCTGGCCAGACACCCACCAAGTGGCGGATCAAGCTCGATTTGCCTGAGCCTGACGGCCCAATTACAGCGATAGTTTCGCCGGAGTTAACCTGAAAGTTGATACCCTTCAAAAAGGCGGTACGCGTGCCGGGAATGACTGAAGACAGGTTTTCGACGGCAATCACACCCTCTGGTGTTGGCAATTCCGTGCGCTTCTCATCTCCGGGAACACTATCGAAGAGGTTTTTCAAGCGAGCGTGCGCCTGGCGGGCCGCGACAAATGTCTTCCATTGGGACACGCCTTGTTCCAGTGGCTGAAGGGCGCGTCCCATCATAATTGAGGCCGCGATCATTATGCCGGGTGAAATCTGCTGATGAATCGCGAGATATGCCCCGAGTCCCAGAATAGCCGACTGCAAAGTAATTCGGACAAATTTCTGAAATGTCAGGATTGCACCAGCCTTGTCACTTGCACTTGCCTGAGCATCCAGAACGACGCCATGGCGATCCCGCCAGCGATTGCCAAGTGCTTTTTCCATGCCCATCGACCGGATTACCTCAGCATTCTGAAGCACTGCACCAGCAAATTGACTTGCTTTTTGAGCCGCTGTGTTCGCTTCCTTTAGAGGTTTTCGGGTTGCAAACTCATTGATGAGTGCGAGCATAAAAATGATAATACCGCCGGCTAGCGCCAAGAAACCCAGCCAAGGATGGAACAAAAAGCAAACGCCGATGAAAATGGGTGTCCATGGTGCATCAAAAAACGCAAGAATGCCTGTTCCGGTCAAAAACTCTCGAACTTTATCACCGTCAGAAAGAATATATTCAGCACCGGCATTGGGATTGGCAAGTCTGAGTTTTACAGCGCGACTGAAGAGTGTTTCGGACAGAACATCATCGAACTGTTGACCAGCACGCACCAGCATACGGGAACGAACAAATTCCAATGATCCGTAAATAATCAACAAAAACAATGTGATAATCGAAATCATCAAAAGAGTTATTTCATTGCGGCTACCGAGTACACGATCATATATCTGCAACATGTAAAGCGGCGAAATAAACAGCAACATGTTGATTGAAAAACTAAAAACAAACGTCGTGAATATTATGGCTCGAAATTTGCCGTAGGCAGCTTGGAGCGGTGTATTCGATACCATAGTAGGTCCCATAATTGCTTCGCTGAAGAAACGTAACATATTCGGCGCAATTTTGCCGAATTTCAATTCATTGGGGTCTTTTATAAGAATAAATGTGGCAATGCAATGAACGCCCAAATGTGTTTCGAGCGCTTTATATCACAAACCTTACATACAATTAATCACGCTTTGAATGCGAAGCAGAATTGGGATGATATGCGGATTGCGGTAGTGCCTGTTCCTCATGAAATGAACCTTGGCCACAAATGACCTGCCCCTGACAAACGGTGATGTTCTTCGCGACTCCAAAACCTTTCAATAGTCCCGCGCGCAGATCAGGAATCGGTTCCTGATAAGGAGAACCTCCGCTTAGTGTGCAGGAAATCGCAGTGATGCTTCCCAGGATCTGAGTGCCGTCTTGAAGCTCTGTCGTTCCATAGATTGCTGGATTGTTCATATAGCGGCCACAATTGCCGACTGTAATCCTAGATCCCGGTTGATTGGTTTTTGCAGTAAAGCCGCCTTCACCAAACTGATTCTTATTGCCAACTACGATGTCGCCGTCAACGGCTTCGATAAGGGTGCTCGACTGGAACAGATTACTGTCACCAATGATAATCTTAGCGTTCTTTCGAGCTAGGATGGTTACTCCTGGATAGAGTGTATTGCCTGTTCCTAATTTAACCCCTTCCGAAATCAGAACCGAGAATGGATCCAGAATCTTGTTTCCGTTTGACGCTAATTCTAGCGTTTCAGAAATGGTCAAAAACCCCGCAGACTGCCGTGCGGCGTCAATAGTAGTCACTAATTCTGGCGTCATCAAACAGGCTTAAACCTTTATCAAATCGGGCTTTTATCTTGTCAGTTTTCATTGTAGTGCGCGGCTAGAGCCAATTCCAAATTTTTTGAGATTAAGTGGGTAAAGCTCGCCTACGCAATATCTACATAATACGCGATACCTTCGTAGTTGTATTGGCCGAGTGTATTGATGGTATTGTCGCGCTCAGATTCTGAAGTTGTATAAAAGTGTGTGCCGTTTTGAGTGTTGTAGAACCGGTAAAGCGGCGTTCCGCCGCTACCAGCCGTCAAGCTCGCATAATAGACCACACCCTCATCAATAAATTGAGGCAAATTGGCCCGAATATTCGATGCTTCGTCGGCGCTTGCAGTATAGAAATGGACACCGCTTGAGGAATTGAAAAATCTAAAAACCGCAGCTCCGCCGCCGGCGTCGGTGGCATTGGAGTCAAATGCATTGCCCTCATACGTCATGGTTGGTGTGTTGGTAATGACGGAATTACGCTCATCGATACTTGTCGTAAAAAAATGAGCCCCGGTCAGTGTGTTGTAGAACCGGTAGATTTGAAATGGGCTACCGTCGGGATCAGGAGTATCAACCGGCAAAGTCACAAACGTCTCTGAACCAGAGTCTGCAACCGCTGTATTGATAACAGGTGCCCCTCCCGGATCTACAGAATTACCAAACCAAACATGCGAAACGCCCTTGTGTATGGCCACGCCGATGGCCAGCCAATCCTGCAGCCAGGGCGACTCGTTGATAATGACAGCGTTGTGCCCAGGTGAAGATTTCCAACCGTCAAGGGCCGTTTGTGGCGTCATAGGTGTGGTTGTCACTGACGAGCCGACGTATCCGGTGCTGATTTCGTATCCATTGTCAGAGTAGGTGGTTCCAATACGTGTTGGCGCAGTCCACATATTCGGATATGTGCTGGAATCGCTACTATCATAAGGAGCGTCGCTCCAAGCGTGGCCTTCGTAAGCGCCTGTGTTGTATACGGTATCAAGCACATGGCGGCCTGCGACTGCGGTCAACCCCTTGGACAAGGCGATTGAAGCCAAGCCAACACTTGCTCGGTAATCCATAATCAAATTGTAGAGGGTCTGCTCGTCACCATCGATCGAGTCTTCGGACGTATTCGTGTAATAATTCGTCGCCATGTTGTAGCTCCGATTTTTCACTTATGCCTGAATAATATTTCAGCAATACTTCTATCTAATTATGAAATGAAATTACGTTCAAGGAAAAATATAGACTGAAGTAAGGCTTAAGACTAAATGTTGTTTGGCACTAATTGCGATTTGAGTGGCTCTGCTTTTTCAGGACATATCCGTCCGTTCCAATTCAAAAGTCCGTCTAAATTCACTGAGACGAATTCCTTCCTTCAGGCATGGGTTGCACATATTTTGTGGCGCGGCCAAAGTCTTTGAAGTTTTGCAATATAGTCTCGCAGACGGACTACTAAGATGAATACTATTCAAAAACGTTCTCGTCGCACTGTCTACAAAAACAGATGGATGTCAGTTCACGAAGACGCAGTCATGTTTCCTGATGGTACACAAGGTATATTTGGCATTGTCGATAAAGAAGACTTTGCGCTGGTAATACCTCGGCATGATAATGGCCATTTTCAACTCGTGCAGCAGTTCCGGTATCCGGTCGGTGACCGGTATTGGGAGTTTCCGCAGGGCTCATGGGAAACCAAACCCGGTGCGGATCCTGAACGGGTAGCCTTGGGGGAGCTTGAGGAGGAAACAGGCTTTCGGGCAAAGTCCTTGAACAAGCTGGGCCATCTTTTCGAGGCATATGGTTATTCAAATCAGGGCTTCCACGTCTTTCTGGCAACCGGTCTCGAGCCAGGGCAACCGAACCGGGACAAAGAAGAACAGGATATGCTCACGCAAAAGTTCTGCCGTAGGGATATTCATGAAATGATCACCTCCGGCTTGATTAAGGATGCGCCAACGATCGCGGCGCTTGGATTGCTGGCGATTTCCGAAAACGGATAGCAGGACTTTTCGGAATGTCCGCGACTTATACAAGACTGGGCAACCAGCCGCCTACCTACATGCGATTTGGGATTAGGCCTTTTAAGCTTGCTTTTTCTGCTGTTTTTCGTTTGTCAGCGTTGGGACAATTTCAGAAAGATGTGCGATGCTGAGTGCTATTTCGCCGTTGGCTGACGATGTCTGCAGTTCTGTGACCAAGAACCCGATTTTCTCCAATTCCATCAGATTGGCTGTTGCCACTATCACGCCATCGGCGCCTGATGGAAGGTTTTCTTCGTCGCTTTCAAACAGTTCTTCGAACAGTTTTTCTCCTGGCCTGAGACCGGTGAAAGAGAGTGCGATGTCTTTTTCAGGTCTAAGGCCAGCAAGTGAGATCAGGATCTTTGCAAGATCGGTGATTTTCACAGGCTCACCCATATCCAGTACGTAGATGCGTCCGCGTTGATTGGAATTGTCGATGCTAAATGCGGCCGCTTGAAGAACCAGCTCCGAGGCTTCCGGGATAGTCATGAAATAGCGGCGCATATCCGGATGGGTGATGGTCACCGGACCGCCTACCTCGATCTGTTGGCGGAAAAGGGGAATGACCGAACCATTTGAACCCAATACATTGCCAAAGCGTACGGTAATGAACCGCGTGTCAGTGCCAGAGACATCGAGCGCCTGACAATAGGTTTCTGCGGCCCGCTTGGTCGCGCCCATGATGCTGGTCGGTCTGACTGCCTTGTCGGTGGAGATCAGAACAAAGCCCTCGGCCTTGGCTGCGACAGCGGCATCGGCCACATTTCGCGTGCCGATAATGTTTGTCTGGATGGCCTCCAGCGGGTTGTCTTCGACCAGTGGCACATGCTTAAGCGCTGCGGCGTGAAAGATAATTGCCGGTCTTTCAGACTGAACAACGTCGAGGATTCGACTCCGGTCGCGAACATCAGCGATCACGGCGCGGCACGGCAAACCGGGCTTTGTCCTTTGTACTTCTTGGTCGATCCTATAAAGTGCGAATTCAGAATTCTCGAGCAAAACTAGACGGGCTGGATCATACTTCAGGATCTGGCGCACCACTTCTGATCCGATGCTGCCGCCGGCACCGGTTACAAAAACTGTACGGCCATTGATGAGGTTGCTCATCCGACTGGTGTCGAGCTTAATTGGCGGACGCCCCAGCAGGTCGTCGATTGTGAGCTCAGAAAAATCAGGTTCGCTTAAATCCAACGGTCTAGGCGTTGCCCGCTTTACCGGTATTCCAAGTTCTGCTGCCGACTGGGTCAGTGCCTTGGTGAAGTCCGCAGGCGGGCGGGGCGTGACGGAAAGGATGGCTTCCACAGGAGTCCCAGATCGTTCCAACCGTTTAGCCAGATCCTTAAGGTCATTGATATTGCCCAGGATAGGAATACCACGGATGCTGTGTCCGCTTTTGGCCGCATTTGCACAAACGAGGCCATGCACTTGATAAAGGCCAGAAGTTTCCAACTGGTGCGTCCGGATGGCGTGTTCAGCATCCCGAACATGCCCTGCCAGCAGGACATGTTTGGTTCCTGCGGCCGGTTTTTGGATCCCGCCAAGTAGGTTTAGACTGCCGTCCTTGTGCGCACGATATGCAAGCCTTGGTGCCCCTATCAAAACGACCATGACGAACCAGGTTATAAACGGGACCGATCTCGGCAAACTGTCCAGACGTGTAATGAGAAAGAGGCAGAGGACAAAAATTATAATGCTTGCCGTTGAGGCAATGACAATCGCCTTTAAATCGGCAAGGGACGCAAAACGCCATAGGCCACGACCAAGGCCCAAAAATTTGAAGACGATTGCGGAAATGACAACAAAAATAGCTATCCAAGGCGCAATTGTCTGCATCGGTGGCAGATAATCTATCCCGTAGCGTGCTACGATCGCCGTGAACAGAGCCAATCCGGACATGAAGGCGTCATGGACAATCGCAACTAGTCTTTTGTTTAGAAACTTCATTACGCCTGCGCGTTTTCGAGTGTGCTGTTATATGCGTCGGCTAACACCATATGGGAAAGAATGCAATTTACCTTGGTGAAGTATGCATATTTTGCTAATCAAGATTGGCTTTCTGGTTGGCCCGATTTTATCCGCGTGATTACGGTCCTCACCCTGATAACAAATCGAAATCGGATATATGAAATCTTTCAAGTATTTGAATCTAAACAGTGTCGCAGCGTTGATCATTGCAACGCCTTTTTTGATGGTGTTGTCGCGTAATATTGCATCTCCCGTTTTTGTTGTTGTCACAACGATGTTGGCCGCGATTGCCTGGAAAGAGCAGGGCCCGGATAGGCTCTTTCGATCCATAAAGATATTAGCAACCAGCAAGGTCACGGCCGTTTTTGTTTTGTTGATCCTTTTTATGGCTGCCAGTTCGAGTTGGTCGACGTCCTTAGTTAGGGGTTTGGAGTCAACTGCACATCTGGCTGGAAACCTGCTGATGTTTGCCTTGTCGCTGGCGGCTCTCGCAGTTTTGGACCTACGTTTGTCCCTAAGGTCATGGGTCCTGCCACTTGCGCTGATTGCTGCTGCTGCAATCATTCTCTGCGAACTGCACCTGGGATCTCCGATCAGGGGGCAATTGGGTGGGTCTGATGAAGCATTTCGGATGAATCGGGCAGCGGTTGCGATCGTCTTGTTTTTACCTGTGACGCTTACATTATTGCCAAAGACTTTTGCCTTCTGGGTTCTTCGAATTGTTGCTTTGTTGGCGGTGGGCTTTGCCGCATTTTCTTCTGAAAGTGAATCTGCAAAACTTGCCTTTGTAGTGGTACTTGTGTCCTTTCCGGTGTTTCTTTTGTTAAGGATCAGAGGGATCTGGTTCCTTGGGGGACTGGTGCTTTTAAGCTTGGTTGCAATGCCGATTATCGTGCCACACCTTATGTCGTTGATTCCGCAATCCGTTGAAAGCCAACTGCCTTATGGGTCTTTCGGGATACGGGCTGATATCTGGTCTGCGCACGCAAGTCTGTTGATCAATTCGCCAATCTTGGGTCATGGCGTAGAAGCTAGTATTATGGCCGCTGAGGACTATAAAAATAGCGGAATTCCGGAGTTGTTTCTCATCTGGGGCCACCCGCACAATTTTGCGATACAGGTCTGGTATGAACTGGGTTTGATCGGTGTGGTTCTGTTTTCAGGTCTGGTATATTTGTTTTTCCGGAGCCTTAGGGAAGTTCCGGATGTCTTTTTGCCTGCATTGTTGACCACTGCTACTGCGGTGTGGGCAGTCTCTCTGGTCAGCCATGGAGCTTGGCAAGCGTGGTGGTGGTGTCTGATTGCCCTTTTAAGCCTGCTGTGGCTGATTGAACTGCAAAATGTTGAGAAGCGGAAAGAGGAACCTAATTGAATCTTGTTCTCACCGGTGTTTCCGGATTCCTCGGACGTCAGCTTGTTAGCCGACTAAACCGTTTAGATAACAGGGTTCTCCTTGCAGGGCGCGACATTGATGTGCTTTCTCGATTATTCCCTGTCATTAAAACCGCAAGGTATGAGGAATTGACCGTCAAAGCCAAGGGCTTTGATGTTCTGATTCACCTTGCTGTCTTGAACAACAATATCGAAGCAGCAGATAAGGATTTCTTCGAAGTCAACGTGGATTTTGCGCGCCGTATTGCAGAAGACGCGCGCGATGCTGGTGTGCCGGTTTTTTTGAATTTCTGCAGTTTTCACGCGTTGGAAGATGGTCCGGACACGCCCTATGCGCGCAGTAAACGGGCTGGTGTGGAGGCGCTCAATTCAGTAGAGGGCATTAAGGTCATCAACCTGTTCCTACCGGCTGTCCATGGGGATTGTAATGCAGGTAAATTGGCGGTCCTGGACAAATTTCCTGACTTCTTGCGCAAAACTGCTTTTGGTATTCTGTCCGCTTTCGCCCCGACGGTTTATATCGACCGGATAGCGGATTTTATTACGCAGGATCTGAATAAAGTATCATCGGAGGAGCCTGTCTTTCTGGCGGACCAAAAAGATGAAAATGTTGTTTATCGCCTGGGCCGCAAGCTGCTCGATTATGGGTTCGCCCTGTCTGTGATCCTGCTCTTTTGGTGGGTGCTTTTGATCGTTTGGGTCTTGGTCAAGACCGGTTCGGAAGGTCCCGGCATTTTTGTGCAAGATCGGGTCGGCAAAGGTGGCAAGGTCTTTACTTGTTACAAGTTCCGCACGATGGGCAAGGATACCCGCCAGGCTGGGACCCACGAGGTTTCCGAAAGCGCGGTGACGCCATTTGGCGCGTTCTTGCGGAAGACTAAAATCGACGAGCTACCGCAAGTCTGGAACATCCTGAAAGGTGAACTCAGTCTGATAGGTCCCCGCCCCTGCTTGCCGGTTCAGGAAGAGCTGGTGGCGGAGCGCACAAAACGCGGTGTTCTGGAGGTTCTCCCGGGAATCACCGGATTGGCGCAAATCCAGGGGATCGACATGAGCGATCCGGTGCGTCTTGCGCGCAAGGATGCAGAATACATTGCACGCCGTGGACTTCTCTTTGATATCAAAATTGTGTTCCGCACTTTCTTGGGTCAGGGCCAAGGCGATCGGACGTCCAAATAAGCGTTACTTCAACGGATTGAGTAATATCGGCTACTGCAGAGTTCTTCGCTAGTTGCGGAGCTGGCAATTTCCTTCCAGATTAAAAGTATCGACTTGAGAAAACTATCAAGTGCGCATGTGCGCGTCCATTAATATTTCGCTAACCTTTCAACTTGACGTTAACAGCGTTCTGCGGCTCTATTTACGGCGTAGGGGTGGGAAACGGTGTGTTTGGCGTAACTGAAGGTGGTTTGCGTTGACAACAGTTCCGACCGTTGATGAGGATTGTGTTCCCCTTCAACAACGGACGCTGAAGACGACAGCGATGGGGATGCATCAATACACGTCTCCTACACTCTCACCGGCGGTGCAGACCAAACAGCATTTACCCTTGATGCGTCCACCGCTGCCCTGACCTTTGTCAGTGCTCCGGACTTCGAGAATCCAGGCAGTGCCGATAGTGACAACACCTATGAAGTCGAGGTTACAGCCACAGACAGTGCCGAGATCACAGGTACTCAGACAATAACCGTCAATGTCACCAACCATGTCGAATATGGTTTCGAAAGAGAAGGCATACTCCTGTCCAACCCGCCTATCGGAGCTGGTTTCAAGATCATTGGCTAGACCGCGAACGCCGATGCAGGCAACGTCGTCTCAACAGCCGGCGACATCAACAAGGACGGCTATGACGACTTGATCGTTGGAGCTCAATTTTACGTTGCAGGTGGCGGGAACAGTGGCGCTGCTTATGTGCTCTATGATAGTGCCCAGGTCGATTACTTCATAATCTAGGCAATACGCGAGGATTAGCAGCCCTCTCTGTCTACTTGAGCGGGCACATCATTTTCAAACAGGGTCATCGAAATAGAGACTAAAGCAAATTGGATCAAATTCTACATGTTGCTGCGTCAAATATGATGCCAATTTTGCTCAACTAGCAATATGGTAACGTGAACGCGATTATCCGACGAGTTCTTTGGGTGAAACCTTCGACCCAAAGTCTTTATGATGGATTTGAACCGCAGTGCGCGGGAAAACATTTCCGGGACTTGAAAGAATAAAGTCTCGGTGTGAACAGGCCCCTGCAACCAAATCCACCCGGCCCAACGTCGGGTTTTGTCGTTTGGGGCAAAAGATGCTTTCCACTTACCAGTTCGTAATCGACCCATCCAATCGGATATAGCCCGGAACTGCCTTGCCCTGTTTTGGTAGTTTTGCTGGAATTGCTTCAGAACTGATCTGCCCACGGAACCTGTTCCACCGGCGGGGCGGCGAATTGATTGTGGTGGACGACACCTTGGTCGATCCGCGCGGCCGCAGCTTGCGGGGCAGGCACGGCCGCCGCATCCCTTTCAAATAGCTCATCCGCGCCTTCATAATCATGTGCGGGACCCGCCGCCATCTGGGCAGCTGTGACGACATCATAGGTGGATGGCGGGGTGGAGGCCGCCGGGTGCGCGCCCGCAACAACCGGTGGCGCGGAGTATTGGAAACCGCCCCGCGTCAGGTTCGCGGCAGCGGCCGGCCCCGGCGCGCGCTTGCGCAAAGTTGGCGGGTGTGAGGTTGGCCGTAGGCGGCCGGTCGTCGGCATGAAACTGATCCAACGCACTCAAGAGGGCACGATACTGCCGTTCCGCCCGGCGAAATTCTCCCAGGGCCTCCAAGGTCTGCTGACGTTGCAAGGCGCGCGATCTCTCAAGATTTTGACGTTGCGTGTTTCCTTCCGGCAGGGTTTGAATGACCTCGTCAAAAGAGCGGATTGTGGCCTCGTTCCGGGCCGTTGCGTCGGTTAGATCCTGCCGTTCCTGGTGCGCGATGGCCTGATCGGCGGTATTGACAATGCGCTCCGCGGCCTGCTCCCAATTTTGATCAGCAGGCGGGTTTCGCGGAATTGGCTGGGGTTTTTCGTCGGTGAAAGTTCCTCGTACCGCCTGAGAAGCTAATCCTACTTGCCGCGTCGCGTCTCGCAGCGTGTTGGCCGAGGATTGAATACTCCCGCGGGTCGCCCGAATTTGTCCAGAAATAGCTTCGGCGCTGTCTTCCGCGAGCTCTTTTCGCTGTCTGATCACCTCTATTCTGGGGTCGTCCGTGCGCACGCCCGATCTCCTGAACTGGTCAATCTGTTTCTGGTAGGTGGCGATCTGGGTATGTGCTCTGCCCAGTTGATCACGTAAGGTCCACAGTCTTGGACGTCCGTCGGCAACAGCGTTTCGGTAACGCTGCGCGGCCTGTACGAACCGCGCTTTCGCCTCCGCATGGCTTTGGGCAACCTGCCTGTGTTCACGATAAACGTCGCGGGTGTGCTCAGCCGTGGTCTTGCCGCTTGCCGGTGCCCCGGCCATCAGGGCAAGGCAGGCAACAGCCAGAAAGGTGATTAGGGGCAGTCTCAGCACCGGACGTGAAAATTGTACTAGATCCATCCTACTGTCCTCCCGTCAGACGTTTTTCCGCAAGAGTGTTAAACGCGTCCAGTGTGGCAGGGCAGGCCGGTTCTTGCGCCGGAGTACCAAGTGTCGAGTCGACCTCCGCGAGTTCAAAAACGAGGGTGAAGTCGTAGCATTCATTCACATCGCTGGAAGCATTGTCGCAGCCGTCCCTTTCGGGCCGCAACGGGACATCGCCTTTGACCCGGACGCTGAACTGGTTTTTCTTCAAACCGCCCGAAAACGTCTTGTCCGCCACCACGACATCCGTCCATTTCCGCCGAACGGTCCGTTTCATCGGATCAGCCTGGGAACGTCGGTCATATTCGCGCAGGTCGATATCGATTTCGAACGTACCTCCCAGCTCGATGACGCAAGGGTCGACGGCAATCACATGACTCAGGCTGCCATCGCCGCTGTCAGCTGCCGTGAAACGTCTATTGAAGGGAATATTGTCGCGCACATCCAGATTGGAGAAACCTTCATCAAGGGTAAAGTCGTGCGGCTGCTCTAGGTCGACAAACAACCGTTTTCGCTGTGATTCATGTTCGGATTCAAGTCCGGAATCGACCGTGATCCTCCCCCCAGTACCAGGAATTCCGTAACTGTTTCGTCTGCTTTGGGCAGAGCCACCTCGTCCTCGTCCTTCGTGATCCATTTTGTCGGATCAAGAGAGAGTAGTGTCAGCCGGTACAGCCGAGGTATAGTATTGACATCAACGACCAGTTCGCCCCTGGCGACCCGGATGTAGCGCTCAATCGCGGCTTTGAGCTGGGGCCGCACGTCGAAACTGATGATAGGATCGTTAAAAAACGGCGGCGCCAGCAATTCTTCCAGCGAACGCAGGTTGATATGGACCGGGACCACACCGTCTTGCCCGACTCCCCAGCTATCTTTCGACAGGCCGACATGGGCGCCGCCGACAAAATAGAAATTCTCGAATTGGTCGCCCATTTCCTGTTCGTAACTCGATCCGGATCCGGTGTTACTGGAGTTGCCGAATTGCGCTGAGCCGAGTTGCTGGGTGGTCGGTTTTCCGCCACCCCCAGACTTCACCTGACGGCTCAGGGTCAGCTGCGCGGAATAGGCAATGTCGGTTTCGCTGGACGCCATACGGCCGATTTTAGAGCCTGAGTATTCCATCTGTAGAACGCCCATGCCGCCATAGATGACTGCACTCGGGTAGTGTGTTCCATAGGCTTCGACAAACCGGTCATAGTCCTCATCCGTGCTGTTCGTCTTCAGTCTTTCGATCCGGGAGACAAATTGGCGGTCCAGTTTCATGCGCGCTTTGTCGAGCACCAGATCATAAAACATCGCCTTGGCAATGCCGAGAGTCATCGTCCGGTTCTTGCCGCGTAAGATCCGGCTGGTCTTCTTGTGGCTTTCACTGCGCGAGAAAGCGACCGGTCCGATGCTACCGCCCGCACTGACGTTATGGGCACTTGCGCTCTGGAAGTCCGACATCGAACTCACGACATGGGTCCTGGTATGCTGGTCGCCGGTAAATTCGGGGACATATTGCAGACTGCGCGGCACGAAAATGCGATTGGCATCGTAACAATCGTTGCTGGCCGGATCCGGCATGGCGAAAACGCGTCGGTTGGTGCCCGATTCCGTCAGGTGGATCGGATCCATCGCCGTGATGTCATAGGATTCGTAACTGCTCTCCAGATTGTCCGCTTTCGACTGGACGATAAAGACGTTGTCGAAGCTGGAGGTCTCGCCCCTAGGCGCCTCGTGCGGGTGGACCGGCACGATATCGATTGGCAAACCGTCGATCGATATCAATTCGGGACCGAAAATGGTGAGCTTCGGTCTCGACACTTTTGAAAGGATCGAGCGTTCCGCGTTGCTTTGATAGACATTGCGGGCAATGCGCGCGAACTGCTCCGACTTGCCGTCTTCTAGTGTGACAATAACTGATGCCCGCGCCGTATCCTGATCGCTCTTTATCGCAATCGACGTCAGATGGCCGTCGGTGTCGCTGAGGAAATCAAAACCCGCGAACGGAACGCCCGTTTCCAGAAACTGCGAGAACGACCGTGAGGGTCGATCCCTGGAGGTTGCCGTGACGGCCTCGGGGTCTGGGTCGGTCAGGGTCTTCCAGGTCGAGACCGGACCGTCATTGGCATAGACCGTGAGCGAGACAATGCGACCGCTGGCGATGTCGGCCCGGCCCGAAAGACCGACAATCCGCCGGCCCTCGGAGATGAAAGTGCCGGGCATGCTGGATCCGGTAATTCCTGCCGTACCGGGAAACTTGTGGGTACGATCCTCGATATCGCGGTCCCAATAATTGATTCTGATGCGCCGAAAACCGGATTCGTCTGTTTCAAAAAACAGGGCATTCGGCGTGGCCCGTTCCGGCAGGTCTAGCTCGTTGGCAGAATCCGCGGGTTTGATGATCGCGAGGTCGAACGCGCTTTCGCTCCCGAAAATCCCGGCACAGGCGTCGCAGCAAATCCGAAGCGGTCAGCCGGAACTTGACGAATGATGTACAGCGGATAACTTGAGAAAGCCCGTTCGGGATCGTTCATATGCTGTTTCAGAAACGCTATATACTCTGAACGCACATCGGGATCTGCCGACGTGTCGGCCGCGTCACGCTGATGATCGCTGAAAATCGCTGATGTGGTATAGGCTGCCTTGTTGCGCACAGAAAAATTATCGCTGCCGAACAGTTTCCAGGCGCTCAGGTCTAGTCGGATCGCGCGGTCCGGTACCAGAAGCGACGTGCCATCCCTGGACGCATGGGCAATCAGGTCGTCATAGACAGGCGAAGAGGGGGACGGTTGGCCAGTGGTTTCCGGCAGTTTGGCGATTTCGTTCGGTTCCAGGGCGCGCCGCCACAGGCGCACACTACCAATATCACCATCAAAGGCCAGTTCATTGTCGGCATTGAGCGCGCCGACAACCAGTTGCCCGGCCAGACCGGCTCCGTAACCGGTGCCGAATGTGCCCTTGTGCCGGCCATCGATATACAGCGATGATCGGCCCTTGAGTGTCGCCAGCGCCACGTGCCGGGCAATGTCTTTTGTGAAGGCATAGGCGACATCCGCGAGTCCGGTCTCGTTCGTGCCGTCCCATATGATCAACCGGTCGTTTTCGCGTGGCATCTGGATCGACAGCTTGACCTGCTCCTCACCATGAAGCGCCAGCAGTACGGGGATATTCTCGTTGTCCGACGCAAGCGCTTCGGCGGGCCTGACCCAGAATTCGATAGTGCCATAAAGATCGAGCGGCAGCGTAGCACCGTTGGGATCACTGGTGTCGAGATCGAACAGGAGCGGTGTATCGAATAGCGATGTGCCGGTACCATGGCGCGTCAGGACCAGACCCTTTGGCAGGTCAAGTATTTCAGGACCCTCGCCCACCGGCACCCGGTAGACGACATAGACTTCCACGCGGCGCTGCCGCGGGTCTTCGGGGTCGATATCCACCAGGGGGCGGTGTCACCGTGGCTTTTACCGGAAATCCGATCATTGGGCAGATTGCCGATGTCGACCAGATAGTCGGTGACGGCGCTAGCTCGCCGCTGGGTCAGCGCCAGATTGCGCGCTTGATGGCATGCGCCGTCAAAATGAGGCTGACATCGGCCATTTCAGGCGTCGCCAGCGCCTCGGCCAGCACATCAAGACAGTTTGTGCCCTCGTTATCGATATTGGAACCGCCGTTCAGGAACAGGATCGAGCCGGAATGATAAATATCGGCGATCTGATTGTCTTTGCGCGCCGATGCGGTCTCGGATCCATGCCGTTCGAGCAGGCGCTGGACAGGCGCATTGGCAAAAGTTACGTTCTGCACGGATGCGGTTGTGATACCGGCAAGAAACCCGGCTAGAATAATAATGAATCGCAAGACATTCTCCTCAGGGCGGATGGTTCATCACGCAAGAAGACCATCCTGAGGAGAAGGATAATATGAACCCGATGATTTTTGAAAGAGGGCAGCAGAGGATTGCCGCACCGGGTTCACGATCCAATACCGTTGCCGGACTGTGCCTGTACCTCCGCTTCGCAAGGTATAACCGTCCGTCGCGATCTGTTGGTCAGCGCTACGCCGCCGATGACAAAGGCGTCGCCCAGTAGCATCGACAGGTGCATTTGTTAACCAGGCGGTAAAAATGCCGAGAGCAACGCTGAAGACCAGCACCAGATTTGTGAAAACCGCCGTTCGCACCGCACCGATATCCCTAACGTTCCGGTAGTCTCGCAGTGAACCTATTCAAAAGTAGATACTGGGTGGCAAACACGGGTGTCGAATTTCCCCCACCTATGCTTCAGTTGGTGAGTAAATTACTTGTATCCATTTGCAATGTGATTGAATTGGAATGGATGCAGTTAAATGACTGTTGCATACAATTATTTGGCGAGATCAGATGCAACTTTACCATAGTCGATCGCGAGAGTTGAATCGTTTCGAACAATTAATACAGGATTGGCGATACGCAGAATCTACGCATTGCGTTTTCATCACTTCTCGGGAGGTCATGTCTCACTATTCCATTGGCGAAGTAACGCTCTGGCGTTGGGCCATAGGTTCAAACCCAGGTTTCTCCAAGCCCAAAAAATTTGGTTAAAGGCGATTGTAGTCCTGGACCGAGTTGGAGGAGTGGGAGAGGTCAAAGGTTGCTTCATGCAACGAAATCACCGCAGCCTGACGTATTACTCCGAAAAACATCTCGACGGAGTCAGTGGGCAGGCAATTTGTCGGCGATACCTGAATCCGTGCGGGGCCAAAACCGCAAAGCGGCCGTTGGTGCAGGGCGCGGCGAACGTCCGGAATCCTGAAGGTATCCTGATCCCGAAGGTTTTTCGATGCGGGCCGCTGGGACATGGTCGCCGCGTGGCGCAGATCGGCCCGCGCTGACAAACCTCGGAAGGAGGAAGCCGCGGGGGCTTGGCGGGGCATTTATGGGGAAAGCTGCGGGTTGCGGATCTCGATTGAGGGCGTTGGGCCCGCAGGAGCAAATCGTCAGGCGTAGCGGTGAGCATTGGCTTTCTGGCAAGCAGCTCCGGCGATGTCTTTGTGTCGGTTTCGAGGGTTTTACGCTGGTCATGCCGATGCGCGCCCCCAGGTGCCGGGGATCTGCGGCGATGGTGGTCAGCGTCTGGGCTGAAGCGCGGAACAACAGGCCATAGACAGCCTTCTTGTTCCAGTAGGCGATCCGCGCGATCTCCGCCGGAAGGGTGAAGACCACGTGAAATACGCCACCGGCAACAGATCATCGGCCCGCGCCGCCATCCAGTCGCGTGCGGCCGGTCCCTGACACTTAGGGCAGTGCCGGTTCTTGCAGGAATAATAGGCGATATGCTGGTGGCCGCATTGAGTGCAAGCCGCCACATGCCCGCCGAGCGCCTCCGTCCGATAGGTCTCGATGGCCGACATGACCTTGAGCTGGTTCAGGCTGACATGTCCGGCATTGGCCCGCCGCCACGCCGGACCAAATGCCTGGAAGATGTCCGCTATCTCCAGCTTATGCCCACGGGCTGGCAGTCGATTGCAATGCAATCGACGAGAGGGGGACACCCTGTGCGGGTTATTCCGGTTCGTGCCTCAGTGCCTGGTCCTGTAGCTGCTTCAGTCGCTCGAAGAGACTGACCGTGTCGCGGATCGTTCTGGTGGCGACATGGGTGTAGCGGGCCGTCGTTGTCAGCTTGGCATGGCCGAGCAGCACCTGGATGACCCGCACATCGGTGTTGGCCTCCAGAAGATGGGTGGCGAAGCTGTGGCGGAGCGTATGCAGTGTGGCGGGCTTGGCGATGGCTGCCATGCGCTTGGCTAAGGTGAAGGCCCGGTTCAACTGACGTGCAGATATCGGGTTGATCTTCGGCTTGCCCGGAAACAGCCAGCCCTGGGGGCCGTGCTTCACGCCAGTAATCGCGCAACAGGTCCAAAAGAGCGGGCGACAGCATGGCCTTGCGATCCTTACCGCCCTTGCCCTGATCGACATGGATCAGCATGCTGTCGCTGTCGCTGACCTTGAGATGGCAGACCTCCGAGGCCAGCAGCCCGGCACCGTAGCTGATGCCAAGCGCCGCGCGATACATCAGGCCCGGTCCGGGAACGCAGGCCATCAGCTCCACGACCTCTTCGACGCTCAGGACATTGGGCAGTGGCCGCGGCTTGCGCCGGAACTGCATATGCCGCTTCATCTCCTCGCGCCCGCAGGTCACGCCGAAAAAGAACCGCAGCGCAACAATCCGGACATTGAAGGTCGACGGCGAGACGCCTTCATTCGTCATGTGCAACTGATAGCTGCGCAGCTCTTCCGGCGTCGCTGTGTCGGGCGAACGCCCGAGAAAGGATGCAAAATCTTTGACCGCCTGCACATGACTCTGACGCGCCTTCTCGCCTATGCCCCGAATACGCATATCCCCGATCATGCGTTCACGCAGCGGTGTGGTTCTCTCCCCCGTCATGGCAACCTCCTGTCTGATGATTGAGAAGGCCTCAATCGTCAGGCAAAACGGCCCGTCCATAAATATACGCGCTCAAATCAGCGCACCATGCTCACCACTGGCGAAATTGCCGCGCGAGCGGCTTAGTCCTCCCGCCCATTCTGTAGAATCGCTGCGTCTCAATTAAATGTAGGTTTTCGAAGTTCGTTCTCAAGCTGTTGAATGTCCGAAATGAGGACGCAAAGCAGACATCTGGTGTAAAGGTGTTTTTGTCTTCATGTGGTCCATTACCAAATCTTTCGAAGCCGGTTTGTTTTGCGATTCCTTATGAATGTTTTGTCCGGATCTGATAGACTGAAATAGAGCAAACCGTCCGGGCAGGACAACCGTAACACCTAAGTGCGCAGACAACGAGAAATACCGAGATCCAACAAAACAGCTTGAAACGTTGGCCCAATCATTGGTCCAAAAGGGAAACCAGCACAGAATTCACCCAAGCGAAGATCGATTTAAACCCAAAACTATCGAAGGAAAGGATATTGCCGGAGTGAGAGGATTCGAACTCCGGCCCTTCGTCCCGAAAGAGGAAGCGATAACTGAAAATAGAGCAGTGAAAAAACCAAGCGTTAAAGTCTCAGTGTAATCAGGCCCCGCAACCAAATAAACCCGCCACAACGGCGGGTTTTTTATTGACCAAATCCATCCAAAATATACACAGACGACCAACATATAACCCAAGGGCGAGCTTGGATGCGAAAAACCCGTGAGCACTGCAGAACGTCAAGCGGCGAGAGGCAAAAGTGGCCCGATCAGATATCAGCTTTTATGGGTGTGCGAGAGATTCCCTGGATTGGCTAACCCGTATCTTTCCGCTTCTTCAAAGCCCTTAGTCCTGACGCGATCAGGATCGCGATGCTCGAGAGCGTCGCGATGGCAAGTACGGCGCTGATAGGCCTCGTAAAAAATGGTTCCAGTGAACCTTCTGAAAGGATTAGACCGCGGCGCAAGCTTTTGTCGAGAATATCCCCGAGGACCAGGCCAAGAACGAGCGGTGCCATCGGATAATTCATCTGGCGCAAAACAAAGCCGACTGCCCCAAATGCCAGCATGACCCAGACATCAAATTCACGCGCGGCTATTGCAAACGCACCAACAACGCAAAGCACGAAAATAATCGGCAATAGCCGCTCGCGTGGAATTCTAAGGACCATCAACAATGGTCCGGTCAGAGCCACGCCGTAAAGAGTGATGGCAAAGGCGGCGAGTACAATAGCGGCAACCACGCCATAGACCATGTCGGCGCTCTGGATCATGATCAATGGTCCCGGACGGACACCGTGAATAACCATAGCAGCGAGCAAAACAGCTGACGGCGCAGATCCCGGAATGCCCAATGTCAGAACCGGAATGATGGCGCCGGGTACGGCTGCTGAATTGCCCGTCTCTGCAGCGATCAGCCCTTCTTTCGAACCTTTGCCGAATTGATCTTTTTCCCTGCTAAACCTCTTGGCAATCGCATAGGACACCCAAGCCCCGATATCTTCTCCAACTCCAGGGATCAGGCCCATGATCGTGCCCGCGACGCCGGAGCGACCAATTGTCGGGGAATAACGAAACAGGTCCCGCATCCGGGGCAAAAGACGACCCTTGTTCTCTGCAATCTTCGGAGAAGTGTTGTTGGATATCCCGCTGAGGATCTCTACAAAACCGAATGCACCAACCATTGCTGGAATAAGACTAATGCCGCCACTCAGATCTGTGTTTCCGAAAGAAAAACGCGGGTAGGCAAACACCTGTTCCTGACCCACCATCGCAATGATCAGACCCAGAAACCCCGCTATCCAACCTTTCAGCGGATCTTCAATGGACGTCAGCCGCCCGGATATCACGACACCAAACAAAGCCAGCCAGAAGAACTCGAATGATCCGAATTTGAGGGCATAACTGGCGAGAATCGGTGCTGTAAACAACAGCAGGATGACCCCGACCAGCGTTCCGAACATCGAACCGATTGTTGCAAGCCCTAGGGCTTCCCGGGCCTGTGAATTCCGGGCAAGCGGATAGCCGTCAAGCGTCGTTGCAGCGCTTGCCGGGGTTCCTGGCATATTCAGAATGATCGCTGTCCGGCTGCCGCCGTAGATTGACCCGACATACATGCCCAAGAGCGCCGTTATGGCCGGGCCGCTTTCCATTTGAAACGTCAATGTGGTCAGGAGCGCCAATCCCATCGTGGCGGTCAAGCCGGGCATCATGCCGATCATCACACCCAGCAGAGTTGCCCACAAAGTGATGAAAAGATGCGTTGGGCTGAGGGCGGTCGCAAAAGCAGAAGAGATCAAATTGAAGTCGGGCATGAATCTGTCTTATGGAAGCTGCACGAGAAACAGCGATTGAAATACGTATTGCGTGCCAAATCCCGTGGCCAGAGCGACGAGAGCAGCCATGCTCAGCACACGGGCAGTTGGCGGCCTCAAAGCCTCATCGTCCGGGCTACGGAGAAACAATTCGAATGCAGCGATAAAGGCAAAAACGAAGAGTGATGTTGCCAAGACATATGGAACAGATCCAAAAAGGAAGGCTCCGTACGTCAGTGTCAGCACTAGTGCGACAAGGGCCCGTTTTCGGTTGGCTGGCGAACCAGCAACGCTCTCCCAGAAGGAATGATCTTGCGCGGCATATCCGGACCGGCGCAAAGCCAAGACCAGCCCGCAAAGCCCTAAACACACGCCGAGCAATCCCGGTGTTAGCCCTGGCGCTTCATAGATGGATGCACCGCGCTCTGAAAATCGCGGCATGACCCAACTGCCATAGGCAACAGCCGCACCGATGCAGGTAAAAACGATACCGGATATCCGGTCCAGGCATTGATTGTTCACGTTACCCTCCAGACATGCAAAAAGGGCCGCCCTCACAGAGGCGGCCCTTCGTACCTCTTATGGACGCGGGATGCCCAGCGTGTCAGGGCTGGTTGCTGCCTGACCGCTGTCCTGCAAGAGCCAGGCATTGGCCTGGATCGATGGCCAGACGCGCGCTTGTGCGTCATCACCGGAATGGACAGTCATGATGGAACCACGACCTGCCGTGTACTCCGCGAGAGCTTCGGAGTTGGCGATCGCCGAGCCCCAGGCAGCTTCCAGCTTGTCGCTGACTTCAGCAGGAACATCGCCCGGTACAAAGACACCGAAATAGATTGGGGCAGTGGTAAACTCCGGCAAGGCCGAGGTGATTGCCGGGATTGTCCCGACATCAGGCACTTCGGCATCAGAATCGGAAATGATTGCGATTGCTTTCAGTTGACCGGCTCGTAGCATATCGATTTGCTCGGAAATCAACTGTGTTGTGGCCTGGGTCTCACCCGAAACCGTGGAAAGAACAGCTGCGCTTCCGCCATCATAGGAGGCATGCACATAACTTCCGCCGACAGCACTGGAAAGCGCTTCGATTGCCGAATGTCCGGCGGAGTTTACACCAGATGTGCCAACCTTCAGGCCACCGGCTTTAAGGGCTGCAAGAAATCCGTCGAGATCATTGATGTCCGAGCTGGCCGGAACACTGATGACGCTTGCCAGGGCCGAGTTCAGGTAAAGGTCCCAATCCTTGATGGATGTATCCATCTTGCCGGTGACTGCGTAGGTGCCAAGATCCTTGGCTGCGCCTGCGGTCCATGTATATCCGTCATGCGGGGCATCCCATGCGGCTTTCGATCCGATGGAACCCGATGCGCCCGGCTGGTTCACAACCACAACGCTTTGTCCAAGCGCACCTTCCAGTTCGGCCGCGACAACGCGCGTCACCTGATCGGTTGCGCCACCCGCGCCCCACGGCACGATGAGCTGGATTGGTTTTTCAGGCCATTCGGCCATCGCCGGCGCTGAAATGGTCATTGCTGCGAGAGCACCCGCAAGTGCGTATGTCAGTCTCATAGTTTCCTCCCGTAGTATCAAAAATCCGGAGCTTCCGGCTCCGCTATTCAAGTCCCAGATCTTGACGTCCGGTGTTACGTCGTTCTGTCCAATTCAGCGGCTTCCTCTTTGACCGCTTCAAAGGCAGAATTTATGTGTTTGCTGATCAAGGCCTGAGATAACTCGGCATCGCGTGCCTTGAGGGCTTCGACAATTTCAAGATGTTCTCCGAAGGCCAGATTGATCCGTTTCGGCAGATTAGCGGTCAGCATGATCCGTGCCCGGTCGGTATGCGCTTTTACCGAATGTGCCAGACGCCAGGCAGACGGTATCCCGGCAAGCTCGGCGAGAGCTGCATGGAATTCCTCGTCTCGTTTGAAAAACTCGATGTAATCATTGTGTCCAACCGCAACGCTTTGAAGCGCAAGGATACTCTCTAGAGGTCGTAAATCAGCGTCGTTGCTGCAGATTGATTTTGCGACTTCACGTTCAAGTGCGCGCCTGATGACAATACCTTCGCTGACACGCGCATTATCGATCGGCGCGATCATCGTTCCGACTTTGCTGCGCGCACTGATCAGTCCGTCGTCGATCAGCCGAAGATAAGCTTCACGCACAGGCGTACGACTGACTCCCAGCCAACGGCTCAGGTCGGTTTCATTGATTGGTGTCAGGGGCTTCAGGTTTTCCAGAATGATGTTGAGCCGAACAATGTCGTAGATCTGAGCTCCGATTGGCCGCGACCGGTCAATCTCTGAAATCATCAGCGTGCAAGATTCATCAACCTGTTTGTCGGAACTCACTGATTTGGCCATTCACACTCTCTCGCAACGTATCGATTTATGCTTGCATACATGTATACATGAATGCAAGAGAGGTTAGTTGTTTGAAATGTTTATATGAATGGATGTAGCGCAAAATCGTTTGAGTCCGGCACTCACTTTTTCGGCCTGGTTCATCATTTCATTCCGAGTATGGTTTGAGGGTCGGCAATACACCTTGATGACCCTCGTCGGCAGGCCAGAATTCGCCGAACAGACCGTCCAAAAACAACAATGGCGCCACCCTGGGGCGACGCCATTATTGTTTGTTCGGAACATCTATCGAATGTGGTCTGGAGGAGGAGAGTATATCTCGCCCGAGTTACGAACGCCCTTTCCAAGGCACCAACCAGGCTTCCGCCTTCCGCATCAAAACGTCGATGGCAAAGCCGATAATACCAATCAAGATGATGCCCATGATAACAATGTCGGTCAGCTGGAACTTGGATGCGGCGACGATCATTTTACCGGCACCCTTTTCCGCAGCCACAAGTTCGGCGGCAACCACTGTTCCCCAACAAACACCCATTGCGACACGGGCACCAGTGAAGATTTCCGGCAAGGAGTTGGGCACGATGACATGCAATAATATCTGGGTTTTTGATGCCCCGAGTGAATAGGCAGCGTGAATTTTCGATATGTTCACGCCCGAAACACCCGCTCGAGCTGCGATCGTCATTATCCAGAGAGCGGCCAGGAACAGCAGGATGATTTTGCCGGTTTCCCCTATTCCGAACCAGATGATCACCAGCGGGATCAACGCCAGTGGCGGGACTGGTCGCATGAACTCGACGATCGGATCGAACCAGCCTCTGAACCAACCGGAAAGGCCCATGGCATAGCCGAGTGGAATTCCGATGGCACTGCCGACTGCAAATCCGGCAAACACCCGGATCAGTGACCAGCCAACGTGGTCTACCAGCGTGATTCCCTGGTATCCATCACCAAAGATCTCGACAAAACGATACCAGACAGCCTCCGGAGAGGGCATCCAGATTGGTTCCATCTGCATGCCCTTGTAAGGCGTGAAGTTCAGGGACCCTTTTGGCGTAAGCGCGACAGACCCGTCAGCGACAGCGACCGGATTTCCAACAGAGATGTCAGAGCCATCTACCTTGGTGATGGCAAAACCGTCTTCCTTGGCACCTTCGTCATTTCTGTTGACCTTGATAAGGCCACTGCGCCAGGCTCCGACCTTGGCAACATCATTCTTGGCAAAGCCGTCACCGGGTTGAATGTCCGGAAGCTTTACTTCGTCGCCGATTTTGTGAACCACAACAGTGACCGTACCACCGTCTGTGTCGCCGGCTGCATTTTTTGCAGTGTACGTGAACTCCGTGTCGCCGATAAAAGGTCCGGGAACGTGGATAGGGACCAGTTTTGAGCCGGTGAAAGCGCCCCAGAGAAAGAAGATTGCAACGACAGAAATGATCGATGCGGTTCTGTTGGACCTCACGGTGCTTTCATCGCCGAATGTGACGGTCTTCAAACTGGTGAAGTCCGCTCTATGTGCCATCCTGGTACTGATGAAGTGAACCACCACGTAGGCAGCGACGAAGATTGCGATATACGTGATTAGAATAATCATGCCGCATCCTCCGTTCGTCCCATGATTTCCTCTTCCATTTCCCAAATCATGGAGAGGATCTCGTCGCGGGTTTCCGAGAATTTCGGGTCTTTCTTGATGGCACGCAGGTCGGCGTTTACCGCGTTGTCGGCAAACGGGAGAGAGTATTCCCGATGGATGCGGCCGGGCCTTGGCGCCATGACGATCAGTCGTTCACCGAGCAACAAGGCTTCTTCAACAGAGTGCGTGATCAGGATAACCGTCTTGCCGGTTTCCTTCCAGAGTTTGAGTACCAGCCCTTGCATTTTTTCGCGGGTCAGCGCGTCCAGTGCACCGAGCGGTTCATCCATCAGGATGACGTCGGGCTCATTGGCCAAACACCGGGCAAGCGCGACACGCTGTTGCATGCCGCCCGACAATTCATAGACTGCTTTTTCTTTGAAGTCCTGAAGGCCAACAACTTCCAACAAATGGTCCGAGATGTAGTCGCGTTGCTTTTTAGGCATGTTTTTCATACGTGGACCGAAGTCGACGTTTGAACGTACATCCATCCATTCGAAGAGCGCGCCCTTCTGGAATACCATACCCCTTTCCGGATCTGGCCCGGTCACCTTATGGCCGTTCAGGACAACCTGGCCTTCAGTTGGTGCCAGAAACCCGGCCAGAATGTTCAATAATGTAGTTTTGCCGCAGCCTGATGGCCCAAGAACCGAGAGGATTTCGCCATCCTTGATATCCAGCGAAACGTCTTTTAGCGCTTGCACAGATCCCCCGTTTGGAAGGTCAAACCGCATTGAAATATTTTCGATTGATAATCCCACGTGTACACCCCTTGAACACTGGACTTCAAAAAAATGGGCGGTGAACGCTGTAGATTCACCGCCCGCACTTTATCGATCAATAATCAGGCAATTTACATGCCGCTGGCAGCGGTCAATGCACCGGTGTTGACTGCTCCGTCATAGGAATCGCGGGCTTTAGGAATACTTCCAGCGTCCACGAAAACCTTTGCAACGCCTTTCATGAAGTCCTGAGACCCACCAGCGAGCCATTTGGCACTGAGCTGATCCTCAGCTGACGGGAACACAAAGGTCGCGATTGTGCTGGCGGTGTCTTCTTCGGACATACCTGCATCCTTGGCAATCACTGGCAGCATTTCTGCTGTGTGCTCTCCGGAATTCCACATTGCGTTCATGTCCGCAGTGACTTTCAGGAATTTGGCAAGCATGTCGCTTTCTTCAGCAACGAAGTTTGCAGGTGCAGACGTTACGTCGAAGACAAGAATGCCGAGCTCTTCTTTCTCCGCGCCAGTCAACAGGACGTTGCCATGTTCTTTCATGCGGCGAAGAGCGCCACCCCAACCGCAAACCATATCCAGGCTACCCTGCGCAAACGCAGCTGCGCCATCTGGCGGGGCCATGTCGACTACGTCCATGGTGCTGATATCAACACCGAAATGGTCCATTTGTTTCAGGAAACCGTAGTGAGCAGCTGTCCCGATCGGCACGCCAACTTTCTTGCCAGCCAATTCGCCAGCGCTGTCCTTGTCGATTTCATGCTTGGCTGCGACAACACAATTGTCGTTCTCAGAATAGCTGACAGCAACATCAACGACCTGAAGATCTTGGCCAGCGGACGTAGCAACAACGAATGGCGGAACACCCTGACTGACGGAGATCTGAACATCTCCTGAAGCCATGGCAGCTGACATGGCTGTTCCGGCGTCGAAGGCCACCCAATTGACTTTAACACCAAGGGCTTCGTCATATTTTCCGGTCGCTTTGGCATACTGGAATGGCATAGGCCATTCGAGGAAGTAGGCGACGGTGAGTTCGTCTGCGGCAGAGGCGGACTGGACACTGCCAAGCAGGGTCATCGCGGCCAAAGCGCTGCATAGTTTTGATTTGGAAGTCATAGATTGTTTCCCAACTGTTCCCGTGTTTCCTTGCAGACCCGCAGGTTTTCCCGTCTGAAACCGGGTCGCGGGGACCTCGGCCTATCTGCAAGTGAAAATGCTTACGGCAGAACCGCTTCGTGACAATAGCAATACCATTCTGGATCTACACCAAGTCTGGATCTGGTATTATGTGCCATTGTTGAACCTGGCAGTCTGCTCACAAAACAAGCAAACCATGCACAGCCGAGGTGCAAGGGTCAGCTATTCAACCTTATCAGAGTGCATCTCTCTATCGCGAGTAGTCAAGCTTCCTGACGCGGAACAGTTGCTTGTCGACTTCAATTTCAAGTGGTCGAGGCAAGTGGAAACAGACCGGATGGCCAAGCATGAAGTTCCGGCGATTATCGCTAATGATGACAAATAATTGTCGCAAACGAGTGTTGCCAAATGGAAGGGATCGGGTAGCGTATAGGTCCAGTTGAGCGGAGAATTAGGGCCAGCATGGCAATTCCGGCAGAAACCTTCTTTATCGAACCTGACAATGATTCAACGCTTCAGCAACAGATTCAGCGGCTCGTGGTCGAGGCAATTCTATCCGGCCGCTGCTTGCCCGGCGAGAAAATGCCGTCGAGCCGGAAACTTGCCCAGCATCTTGGAATTGCCAGGATCACTGTGACAATTGCCTACACCGAGTTGGTTTCCAACGAGTATCTCGTCTCAAAGGGGCGCTCCGGGTATTTCGTTGCCCAAACGGCTCCCAGCAGACCAAAATTTGACTTGCCCGACCAATCCGACAGAACACAGGTCGACTGGGGTCGAATGATCGGTCAACGATACTCGGAGCACAAAACACTCGTCCGCCCGACAAACTGGCGAGACTACGAATACCCTTTCATCTACGGTCAGTCCGACGCTCGCCTGTTCGATCATCACAACTGGCGAAATTGTGCGCTCCAGGCTGTTGGCCGGAAGGATTTTGATACGCTGGCGACGGATTATTATGAGCGCGATGATCCGATGCTGGTTGAGTTCATTCTGCGCCAGATCCTGCCACGGCGCGGGATAGATGCGCGCCCGGAAGAAATCCTCATAACCATGGGCGCTCAGCATGCACTTTGGATTACCGCGCAGCTTCTGCTGACGCAAAGACGCACAGCTGTGATGGAAAACCCGTGTTACCCGGGCCTGCGGGAAATTCTCACACAGACGAGATGCAATACGATTGCAGTCGATGTTGACGGAGCTGGGTTGCCGCCCGAAAAACTGCCGGAAGCTCTGGATGTGGTTTTTACAACGCCAAGCCATCACTGTCCGACCAACGCCACCATGCCGCTCAAGCGCCGCCGACAACTTTTGGAACGGGCCGTCCGCGATGGTTTTATTATTGTTGAAGACGATTATGAGTTCGAAATCTCATTCCTCAAGTCGCCATCTCCGGCCCTGAAATCGATCGATCCAACCGGGTCTGTGATTTACATAGGATCTTTTTCAAAGTCCCTGTTTCCGGGCTTGCGGCTTGGTTACATCGTTGCACCTGAACCTTTCATTCGAGAAGCACGGGCTCTTCGATCGCTCGTGTTGCGCCATCCTCCGGGTCTTATCCAGCGCACGGCGGCCTACTTCCTGTCGCTTGGGCACTATGATGCTCAGATCACGCGAATGGGCCGCACTTACCGCAAGCGCCGATCGACCATGGAGCACAGCATGCGTGAACATGGTCTGACCCAGTCCGGTCAGGACACATTTGGAGGATCGTCTTTTTGGATGAAGGCACCAGATGGCATAGACAGTTCAGAATTGGCGATGCGATTGAGAGAGGACGGTGTGCTCATAGAGCCCGGCAGAGCCTTTTTCGCGAACGAACAGGAGCAGCCGGGTTACTATCGATTGGCGTATTCTTCGATTGCTGCTGCGCGGATTCCGGGCGGGATTTCGCTGATTGCCAAGGCGATCAATGAAATGAAATGAGATTTTCATTGATTTTTTCACGAGCCTGTATGAAATTATAGTTCGAATTTTCACGAACGGATCATTATGGCCAGTAAAAGCAGTTTGGGCGAAGACCTCCGCGCCCTTCGTTCAGCGCGCAAAATGACGCTGGAAGATCTGGCGCAAAAACTTGGGCGGTCGGTCGGCTGGTTGTCTCAGGTGGAGCGTGACATCTCCGTCCCGCGCCTGTCTGATTTACGTCAGATCGCTGATGTTTTCGGGGTACAGCTTTCCCTCTTTTTTGGTCATGCCGAAGCACCTGAAAATGAAAAGGGGCGTATTGTTCGCTCTGCTGCGCGCCGTGTGATCGGTGAGCGAGACAGCGGACTTGTTGAAACGCTGATATCGCCAGATCTGACAGACAGTTTCGAGATGATCCACTCGACCTTTGAACCGGGATCTCATCGAGACGAGCCGATAACGCGTCCGACACAAGAGGTTGCCTATCTGGTCTCGGGCAAGCTCGACATCTGGCTGGATGATGACAAATTTACTGTGGAGACCGGCGACAGCTTCCGAATTCGCGATGTGTCCTACCGATGGGCAAATCCATATGACGCGCCGGCAATTGCCGTCTGGGTTATCTCTCCTCCTGTCTACTGATACGCACACCTAAGGAAACTCGAATGTCCATTCCGTCTACTGCCCGGGTTGTCATCATTGGTGGCGGTGTCGTCGGTGTTTCGACGCTCTATCATCTGGCCAAGAATGGCTGGACCGATTGTGTTCTTCTTGAAAAGAACGAATTGACAGCAGGCTCTACCTGGCATGCAGCCGGAAATTGTCCGAATTTCTCCGCCAGTTATGGTGTGATGAACATGCAGCGATATGGCCTGGAGCTGTATCGCGGTCTGGCAGACGAGGTGGATTATCCCATCAATTATCATGTGACTGGCGCGGTTCGCCTGGCGCATTCCCATGAGCGGATGATGGAGTTTGACCATGTTGCCGGCATGGCCCGGCAAATGGGTCTGCAGATGGACATGTGCACACCGGAACAGCTGCAGCAGCATTTCCCATTCATGGAAACCCACGATCTTGAAGGTGGTCTGTGGGATCCGCTCGATGGTGACATAGACCCCGCGCAGGTCACACAGGCGCTCGCCAAGGGCGCCCGGGCCATGGGCGCCACGATAACCCGGTTTACACCTGTGACCGATGTTAGTCGCGACAATGGTGAATGGGTCGTCCACACTGACAAAGGTGATATTCGCTGCGAATATGTGGTGAATGCGGCTGGGTATTATGCGCCACGCGTTGGCGAATGGTTCATTCCACATGGTGGCCGTCCGGTGCCCGCTGCCGTGATGAGCCACCAGTACTTTCTCACCGAGCCGATCCCTGAAATCGCAGAATGGACAAAGGCAAACGGTCGCAAAATCCCGATGCTGCGCGACGTGGATTCCTCCTATTACTTGCGGCAGGACACAACTGGCCTGAACCTTGGCCCCTATGAACGCAATTGTCAGGCAGCCTGGGTCACTCCGGATGATCAGATGCCGGAAGATTTCAGCTTCCAGCTCTATCCGGACGATCTCGATCGTCTCGAATGGTACATCATGGATGCCATGGAGCGGGTGCCGCTTCTTGGAACCCAAGGCGTCAGCCGCAACATCAATGGCCCTATCCCTTATGCGCCTGATGGTTTGCCGATGATTGGCCCGATGCCGGGTGTGCCGAACGCGTTTGAGGCCCATTCCTTCACATTTGGCATCGCGCAAGGCGGCGGCGCCGGTAAAGTAACAGCCGAATGGATCATGCATGGCAGAACCGAGTGGGACATGTGGGCCGTCGATCCACGGCGCTATACTGATTATACGGACCCGCAGTACTGCATCGACAAGGCCAAGGAAGTTTATGGCCACGAGTATGCAATGCATTTCCCGCATCATGCCTGGCCGGCAGCCCGTGACCGGAAAGTATCTCCGAACCACTCCAAAGTGTTGGAGCTCGGCGGTCAGATGAGTGCTTTTGCCGGTTGGGAACGGGCCAACTGGTTTGCCAAGGACGGTGATGATACGTCCGAAGAAGCAACACAGACATGGAGCCGGTCCGGTCCATGGGAACCGCGTGTTCGCGAAGAATGTGAAGCTGTCCGGGACGGCGTCGGCGTTCTGGATCTGCCCGGCTTCTCACGCTACTCCTTGAGCGGAGGGGGCGCTGCAGAGTTTTTGCGGGAAAATATTGCCGGAGCATTGCCAAAAGCTGGCCGCATGACGCTGGGCTACTTCCCGGATGATCGTGGCAGGGTGCTGACAGAAATGTCGATTGTCCGCCACGATGAGGATGACTTCACACTGATCACGGCAGCGCCGGCGCAGTGGCACGACTTTGAGGTCCTGAAAGCGGTTCTGCCATCTGGCCTGACACTCACCGACCGGACTCGCGATTTTACCACCTTGATCGTCACCGGGCCGAAATCGCGGGCATTGTTTGAAAGTATTTCGGACGCCGACCTGTCCCTGACCTGGTTATCGCACCAGGATGCAACTGTCGGGGAAAAACCCGCCCGCTTGTTGCGTGTTTCCTTTGCCGGAGAGTTAGGCTGGGAAATTCATGCCAGTTTTGAGGATATGCCGACAATCTATGCCGCAGTTCTTGACGGCGGTGCGGTCCCGTTCGGTATGTTTGCACTCCACGCACTTAGGCTAGAAAAAGGTTATCGCAGCTGGAAAGGCGACCTCTCAACCGACTACTCCTTGCTGGAAGCAGGCCTCTCCCGGTTTGTTCGCCTCGAAAAAGCTCAGGACTTCCCCGGAAAAACGGCGCTTTTGAACGAAAAGCAGCAGGGTTCTACTAAAGGTTTTGTCACCATGACCGTTGAGGCTGGTGACTGTGATGCGCCCTACATGGCAACCATCTTCAAGGACGGCGAACAGGTCGGCGAAGTGACGTCAGGCGGCTGGGGCTACCGGATCGAAAAGTCGATCGCCTTCGGAGTCGTCCGAACAGATCTGACCGAACCAGGCTGCGAAGTGGAAGTCGAAATCTACGGCAAGCGTTGCAAGGCGACCGTCCAGCCGGATCAGCCATTGTGGGATCCGGAGAATGAGCGCATTCGGGCGTAAGCTTAAACCCAAAATACTGAAAGATAAAAACGCCCGGCTTCTTTTTGAGGCCGGGCGTTTCCGATGGGGCTTTGTGCAATTTACACAGGCTATGAAGGTGTGGCGTTTGCCTTTCTGTTTCCTTCCTAGCCCATCCTCTCTGATGCAAAAGAGCCCGGAGAGGCCGGAAAAATCACAGTCTTGTTGCCGTTCATCAGAACGCGGCGATGCATATGGGCATGAACCGCACGAGCCAGAACCTGGCTTTCAATGTCTCGTCCAAGTGAGACATAATCTTCAGCTGATTGAGCGTGTGTTACGCGGACGGTGTCCTGTTCGATAATTGGACCTTCATCAAGTTCTGCGTTGACGTAATGAGACGTTGCGCCAATCAGTTTCACGCCGCGCTCATAAGCCTGCTTGTAAGGATTGGCCCCCTTGAAAGACGGCAGGAACGAGTGATGAATATTGATGATCCTGCCAGCCATTTTCTGGCACATTTCATCGGACAACACCTGCATGTAGCGCGCGAGAACGATTAGCTCTGCGCCCGTCTCCTCGACGATGCGCATTTGTGCTGCTTCCGCTTCAGGTTTGTTCGCCTTCGTTACCTTAATGCAGTGGAATGGAATGTCCTGATTAACGACCACTTTCTGGTAGTCCATGTGATTGGAGATCACAGCGACGATTTCGATGGGCAGAGCGCCGATGCGGGACCGATAGAGCAGATCGTTCAGGCAGTGACCAAAGCGCGAGACCATGATGATGACTTTCATCTTCTCGCTCTGGTCATGGAACGAGAAACTCATGCCGAACGGTTCGGCGACAGCGGCAAATCCGGCTTCAATGGCTTCGAGACCCTTGCCCATATCGGACAGGAAACTCATCCGCATGAAAAAACGATCAGTCTGCGTATCCTCGAACTGCGAGCAGTCCAGGATATTGCAGCCGTTTTCGGCAAGATAACCGCCGATCGCGGCAAGGATTCCGCGAGCTGATTGGCAGGAAACAGTTAGGCAGTAGTTGTTCAACTCATTATCCTCGAAAAGCGATTGTCGATAGTCGGTTTGGAGCGATGTGGTTTAGTTGTCAGACCTTCACGCGCTCTGATTTTGGGTCGTACAGAGGCTTCAGCGAGGCTTCGGCTTTGACACGAACACCGGCGACATCGAGTTCGAATGTGGACCCCAGAAGCTCACTTGGGCTTTCGCCAGCACACGGCACATAGCCCAGGCCAACAGCACCACCCAATGTGTGACCATAGTTACCGCTGGTCAGATAGCTGACGACTTCGCCATCTCTCAGAATAGGTTCATTGTGATAGAGAAGTGGTTCGCTCTCGGTCAGGCGGAATTGCAGCATGCGTTTTTCAAGGCCGGTTTCCTTTTTGCGCAGGACGGCATCCCGACCAATGAAGTCCGGTTTGTCTGTCTTGACCGCGAACCCGAGACCGGCTTCCAGAACATGATCTTCACAAGTGATGTCGTGACCAAAATGGCGGAAACCTTTTTCGATCCGGCAGGAATCCATCATATGCAGGCCGCAGAGCCTGCCACCCAAGTCCTGACAGGCCGAATGCATTGTTTCAAAGACATAAGCTGCCATGTCGGAGGAGACGTAGATCTCCCACCCCAGTTCTCCGACATAGGTCACCCGGTGAGCACGGGCGAGGCCCATGCCGATTTCAATCTCCTGCGCGGTTCCGAAGGGATTGCCGTCGTTTGTGAAATCGTTTGGCGAAACCGCTTCCAGTAGTTTGCGCGAGTTCGGTCCCATGACAGCGATGACAGCTTCACCGGATGTTACGTCCGTGATGACAACCCGGAAGTCTCCAACATTGCGCCGCAGCCAAGTCTCATCAGCAAGGCGGGTCGCGGCCGGAGTGACAACGATATAGGCAGTCTCTGACAACCGCGTGACGGTAACATCAGCTTCGATACCGCCCGTGTTGTTCAGAAGTTGCGTATAAACGATCTTGCCGACCGGAACGGAATAGTTGCCGCCGCCGACATAGTTCAGGAACTGTTCGGCATCAGGACCTTCAATGCGGATTTTGCCGAAAGATGTCATGTCGTAAAGACCGACATTTTCGCGGATTGCCTTGTGTTCACGAGCGGAATTCTCAAACCAGTTCTGACGCTTCCAGGAATATCGGTATTCCCGCTCCTGGCCTTCATCAGCAAACCAGTTCGCCCGTTCCCACCCGGCCAGTTCGCCAAAAACGGCGCCGTTGGCCTTGAGGATTTCATGCAAAGGCGAGCGACGAATTCCGCGCGCCGTTGCCTTTTGGCGATACGGGAAGTGGTCGGCATATAGCAGACCCAAGGTCTCCTTGGACCGCTCAAAGAGGTATTGCTTGTTGCCCTGGAATGGTTGCATGCGGGCAATATCAACATCGCCGAGATCAAATGGTTTTTCGCCGCTGTCCATCCATTCCGCCAGCGCCATTCCGGCACCGCCCGCCGACTGAATGCCAATCGAGTTGAAGCCTGCGGCGACCCAGACATTGTCCATCGTCGGTGACAGGCCAAGGTGATAGGCGTCGTCAGGTGTGAAGCTCTCCGGGCCGTTGAAGAACGTGTGAATGCCAGCTTCGGCCAGCAACGGCAGACGATTGACGGCAGCTTCCAGAATAGGCTCGAAGTGATCAAAATCTTCCGGCAGCTGATCGAATTCAAAGCTGTCTGGAATGCCGTTCATGCCCCACGGTTTGGCTGTCGGCTCGAATGCACCGAGCAGGATCTTGCCCGCATCTTCTTTGTAGTAGGCACACTCGTCGGGAACGCGCAAAACAGGAAGCTGGGTCAAGCCCGGGACATTGTCCGTGACGATATAGAAGTGTTCGCAGGCATGAAGTGGAACGTTTGTGTTCGACATTTTGCCGAGTTGATGGCCCCACATGCCGCCACAATTCACAACGTGATCGCACTCAATTGTGCCAGTCTCGCCTTCCGACTCCCAATTCACACCGGTTACTTTCCGGTCTTCTTTGACAAGGTCGGTTACCTTCACCCGCTCAAGAACCTTGGCGCCGCGCATACGAGCACCCTTGGCAAGGGAATGCGCAATGTTTCCCGGATCGCCCTGACCGTCGCGCGGCAGGTAAACACCGGACACGACGCCATCCATGTTCAAATGGTCATATCGGGCTTTGATTTCGTCTGGGCCGATTTCTTCAACTTCAACACCAAATGCCCGCGCCATTGCGGCCTGACGCAGCAACTCTTCGCGGCGTTCTTCGGTCAGGGCGACGGTGATGGAGCCATTCCGGCGAAAACCTGTGGCGACTTCAGTCTCTGCTTCCAGTTCGGAATAAAGTTCCTGGCTGTATTTCGCCAGGCGCGTCATGTTCTGCGTCGCGCGCAGCTGGGCGATCAGACCGGCAGCATGCCAGGTTGTGCCGGAGGTCAGCTGTTTACGCTCTAAAAGGACGACATCTGTCCAACCCTTTTTTGTGAGGTGATAGGCAACGGAGCAGCCAATGACACCGCCACCTATAATGACAACGCGCGCTTTGGAAGGAGGTATCGGCATCGAATGCGTCCTATGACTCGATAGATTCAGAAATGAAATTTTCTTTGTTTTTTTCATTATTCTCGTGAAAGAGTCAAAGTCTTTTTCACGGTCGCCTCAATTCAATGCGCTTGACGGCGATTCTGGACCTACTGCTACTGAGTATTTGGCCCTATTCCGCCCGAAAGCCCCATGCATATGTGACTTCAGATTTCAGCATGACTGAGCGTTTTTGGTGATCTCAGTTCAGGTATAAGGAGAAGCGTCGTGGAAGCTATTTTGTCGAAAAACGATATATCCGACATTGTCGAATCTGATCGTGCCCACGTCTGGCATCATCTGATGCAGCACAAGGCGCTTGAGACCAACGATCCGCAGATCATCATTGAAGGCAAAGGCATGCGCGTTTGGGACGCGAATGGTCGTGAGTTCCTTGATGCGGTTTCCGGTGGCGTCTGGACAGTCAACGTAGGCTATGGACGAACAAGCATTGCGGATGCGGTTCGCGACCAGCTCGTCAAGATGAACTATTTCGCCAATTCGGCCGGCTCCGTGCCAGGTTCCCGTTTCGCGAAAAAGCTGATTGAAAAAATGCCGGGCATGAGCCGGGTCTATTATTCAAATTCAGGATCTGAAGCGAACGAAAAAGTCTTCAAGATGGTGCGGCAGATTTCGCATCAGCGCCATGGCGGGCTGAAGAGCAAGATCCTGTACCGCGAACGCGATTATCACGGCACGACGATTACGACCCTGTCTGCCTGCGGCCAGCCTCAGAGAGCCGCGCAATACGGTCCGTACACACCGGGGTTTGTCGAAGTCCCGCATTGTCTGGAATACCGCAATCAGTTTGATAGCGCCGACAATTATGGTGAGCAGGCAGCCAACGCCATTGAAGAAGTTATTTTGCGCGAAGGTCCTGACACAGTCGGCGCGCTTTGTCTTGAGCCGATCACTGCCGGCGGTGGCGTCATCGTGCCACCAAAGGGATATTGGGAGCGGGTTCAGCAGATCTGCGAGAAATACGATATCCTGCTTCATATCGATGAAGTGGTCTGCGGCGTTGGCCGGACCGGCAAATGGTTCGGTTATCAGCAATACGGTGTCAAACCGGATTTTGTGACCATGGCAAAGGGCGTTGCCTCCGGGTATGCAGCGATTTCCTGCACAGTCACCACCGAAGCAGTCTTTGACCTCTTTAAGGATGACTCCTCGGACCCGTTGAACTTCTTCCGCGATATCTCGACATTTGGTGGATGCACCGCGGGACCTGCCGCTGCTCTTGAAAACATGCGGATCATCGAAGACGAGGATCTGCTGGCCAATACGGACAGGATGGGCGATCGCCTCATCAACAACCTGTCAGCTCTCAAGGATAAATATCCGGTCGTTGGCGATGTTCGCGGTAAAGGTTTGTTGGTTGGCGCAGAGCTGGTCAAAAGCCCGAACTCGCGTGAACCGGCTGATGAGGCCATGGTTCAGGCTGTTGTTGCCCATTGTCGCCAGCAAGGCGTCATCATCGGGATGACCAACCGGTCGCTGCCGGGCTTCAACAACACCTTGTGCCTGGCACCGGCGCTGATTTCGACAGCAGATGATATTGATGCGATTTCGTCGGCCATTGATGAAGCAATCGGCAAAGTCTTTAGCTAGTCTCTGAAGATAGTCGAACCAAAGTTCGCTCAAGATATCAGCACATTCCAAGTGTCGGTATCTTGAGCTTTTCATAAGTCCATTCTGGCTCTATCAAGACGCCTGATCTGGCCCTAAGTGCGCAACGAGTTTTACGGTTTAAACAACTTCAACGTTGCATCCGCAAAGACATTTCAGTGAATTCACCGGAGTATCCGACATGAAAATGACGACCGAAGAAGCTTTCGTCAAAGTGCTTCAGGCGCATGGTATCGAACATGCTTTTGGTATTATCGGCTCAGCATTCATGCCGATTTCCGATATATTCCCGCAGGCTGGCATTCAGTTTTGGGATTGCGCCCATGAAGGCTCCGGCGGCATGATGGCTGACGGTTACACTCGCGCTAGTGGCAAGATGAGCATGATGATTGCTCAGAACGGCCCGGGCATCACGAACTTCGTGACAGCGGTTAAGACCGCCTACTGGAACCACACGCCGCTTCTTCTGATCACGCCTCAGGCTGCCAACAAGACCATCGGTCAGGGCGGTTTCCAGGAAGTTGAACAGATGGCTTTGTTCAAGGATATGGTTGCCTATCAGGAAGAAGTTCGCGACCCGTCTCGTGTCGCTGAAGTCCTGAACCGGGTGATCATGCAGGCCAAGCGTGCCAGCGCACCGGCACAAATCAACATGCCGCGCGATTTCTGGACGCAGGTCATTGATATCGACCTACCTGCAATCGTGGACTTCGAACGACCGGGCGGCGGAGAAGCAGCAATTGCAGACGCTGCAAAATTGCTGAGCGAAGCCAAGTTTCCGGTCATCTTGAATGGCGCAGGCGTTGTTCTTGGCGATGCAATTCCGGCCTCTATAGCATTGGCTGAGCGCCTGGACGCTCCGGTTTGCTGTGGCTATCAGCACAATGATGCGTTCCCTGGATCACATCCTCTTTTCGCTGGACCGCTTGGTTACAACGGCTCCAAAGCCGGTATGGAATTGATCCAGAAAGCAGATGTAGTCCTTGCTCTTGGCACGCGCCTCAATCCGTTCTCGACATTGCCGGGTTACGGCATTGATTACTGGCCGAAAGACGCAAAAATCATCCAGGTCGACATCAACCCGGACCGCATCGGCCTGACGAAAAAGGTATCTGTCGGGATCGTTGGTGACGCCAAAAAGGTTGTAGCGTCCATTCTGGATAATCTGGACTCAGATGCCGGAAATACAGACCGCGCTGACCGCAAGCATGCAATTTCCCAAACGAAATCACGCTGGGCGCAACAACTATCTTCGATGGATCACGAACAGGATGATCCCGGTACAACATGGAACGAACGTGCTCGTGAAGCCAAGCCGGATTGGCTCAGCCCACGGAAAGCATGGCGCGCCATTCAGTCCGCTCTGCCGAAAGAGGCGATTATCAGCTCTGACATCGGCAACAACTGCGCCATCGGCAACGCTTATCCGTCATTCGAAACCGGTCGAAAATATCTTGCACCAGGTCTCTTCGGCCCATGCGGATACGGCCTGCCAGCAATCGTTGGCGCTAAAATCGGGTGTCCGGACACACCTGTTGTCGGATTTGCAGGCGACGGTGCATTCGGCATTGCCGTGACTGAGTTGACGGCCATTGGCCGCAGCGAATGGCCAGCAATCACAATGGTCGTCTTCCGCAACTACCAGTGGGGCGCGGAAAAGCGCAATTCGACGCTTTGGTACGACGACAACTTTGTAGGCACTGAACTCGACGAGAACGTCAGCTACGCGGCAATCGCAAAAGCTTGTGGCCTTGAAGGTGTTCAGGCGCGGACCATGTCCGAGTTGACCGATCTGCTCGACAAGAGTATCGAAAACCAGATGAAACATGGCAAAACCACGTTGATCGAAGCGCTTCTAAATCAAGAGCTTGGCGATCCTTTCCGGCGCGATGCAATGAAGAAGCCGGTTGTGGTTGCTGGGATTTCAAAATCCGATATGCGCCCGCAAAATGTCGGCTGATAACACAGGTTAAGTGATGGTATGGGAGACATCCTTGTCCTGAATTCGGGCTCTTCCTCGATCAAATTCGCTTTGTTCGCGGACGACTTGAGCAAAAAGACAAATGGGAGCGCTGTCGAAATTGGCGGCGCTTCCAGTCTTGTTGTAGATGGTGTCGGCAAGAGCCTGCCGCTGGAAAATCACGTCTCGGCTCTTGAAGCCATTTTTCTGGCGCTCGGCGCCAAGGGCATTGATCTTTCCAGTTTGAAAGCGGCTGCCCACCGGGTTGTTCATGGCGGTCAAAAACTCAGCGCACCTTGCCGGATAACACCTGATGTTCTGGCTGAAATAGAGCGCTGCAATCCGCTCGCGCCGCTTCATAATCCGCATAATCTCTCGGCGATTTACGCGATGATGGAAGTCGCGCCGGATTTGCCGCAATGTGCGACCTTCGACACTGCCTTTCACACAACCAATCCTGAAGTTGCCCAAAGATACGCTATCCCGGACGAGTTGTCCGAAAAAGGCATTCGCCGTTACGGCTTTCATGGCACTTCCTATGCCGGACTGGTGCAAACGCTTCCGGAGGTTTCCGGGAAAGCCCTGCCGCATCGACTTCTCGCTCTTCATCTTGGAAATGGCGCCAGCCTGTGCGCTATTCGAGACGGAAAATCTGTTGCGACAACAATGGGTTATTCGCCGCTAGAAGGCCTGACAATGGGTACCCGGTCAGGGTCGGTTGATCCGAATGTCGTGCTTCGCATAGCGTCTGAACAAGGTGTTGAACGGGCCTCTGAAATCCTGAATGGCGAGAGTGGTCTTCTCGGACTTGGTGGCCATTCGGACATGCGCACGCTGCACTCACAGGACACTGAGCAAGCCCGATTCGCAATCGAGCATTTTTCTTATTGGGCAATCCGCCATTCCGGGTCGATGGTTGCCGCAATGGGCGGCCTCGACGGCATCGCCTTTACCGGCGGCATCGGAGAGAATGATGCCGACGTCCGCGCCAGAATTCTCGATGGCCTTCAATGGTTAGGTGTTGAAGCCGATATTGACGCCAACAAAGCCAATTCTATGTCCCTCCACAGCGCTGCATCCAGGGTCCCTGCCTGGATCGTTCCGGCCGAAGAAGAGTGGATGATCGCACGCAACGCCCTTTCCGTAATGGAGACCAGCTGATGGCCATGAACGAGCCGATCCTCGATACGTCACCGGCTGTATCTGATGAAGTGCGCCAGACCACCTGTTACATGTGCGCCTGTCGCTGTGGCATCAATGTCCATATGAAAGACGGCAAGGTCGCCTATATCGAAGGCAACCGCGATCACCCGGTCAACAAGGGTGTTTTGTGTGCCAAGGGGTCTTCCGGGATCATGCAGGTCAACGCACCGTCCAGACTGCGCGCGCCCTTGAAACGAACCGGCCCACGCGGCTCTGGCGAATTTGAGGAAATCAGCTGGGACGAAGCGCTGGAACTCGCCACTAAACGGCTTGATCCTCTTCGCAAGTCCGCCCCTGAGAAACTTGCGTTCTTTACCGGCCGCGACCAGTCGCAGAGTTTTACCAGTTTCTGGGCACAAAATTTCGGTACGCCCAACTACGCGGCACATGGCGGCTTTTGTTCAGTCAACATGGCGACCGCCGGCATCTACACGATGGGCGGAGCCTTCTGGGAATTCGGTCAGCCGGACTGGGATCGCACCAAACTGTTCATGATTTTCGGCGTTGCCGAGGATCATGACTCCAATCCGATCAAAATGGGACTGGGCAAACTCAAGGGGAACGGCGGCAAGGTTATTGGCGTCAATCCAATCCGCTCCGGTTACAACGCAATTGCTGATGAATGGGTTGGCATCACACCGGGAACAGACGGCCTGTTCATCCTGTCGCTGGTCCATGTGCTTCTCAAGATTGGCAAGATCGATCTGAGTTACCTGTCCCAATTCACCAATGCGCCATGCCTGTTGAATGAAGACCCTTCTTCACCAAACCACGGGCTGGTGTTGCGCGACGCTGACGACAAACCACTGATCATTGATCGCGCGACCGGGAAACCGACACCGTTTGATCAGAAGGGTGTCCGTCCTAACCTGGCTGCAACCTACGAAGTGGATGGTAAAACCCATCGCACGGTGTTCCAACATATGGCTGAACGCTATTTGAGCGATGAGTACAGCCCCGAAGCTGTTGAAGAGCGTTGCGGTGTTTCTGCGGGCCGTATCCGCGCGATTGCTGCTGAACTGGCCCGTGTGGCATTTGATGAATCATTCGAATTGAAGCAGCCCTGGAGGGATTTTCGCGGCGAACGCCATGAAACAATGGTTGGCCGACCTGTTAGCTTCCATGCAATGCGCGGCATTTCTGCCCACTCCAACGGCTTTCAGACCTGCCGGGCACTGCACGTGCTGCAAATCCTGTTGGGAACCGTTGAGGTTCCCGGTGGCTTCCGCTTCAAACCACCCTATCCGAAACCTGTTGAAGCCCATCCGACCCCGCATTGCCATTCAAAACCGGATTGTCCGCTCGACGGACCACATCTTGGATTCGTGCGCGGTCCGGACGATTTGGCGCTAAAAGAAGATGGCACACCAGCACGCATCGACAAGGCCTTTACATGGGACAATCCCATGTCCGCGCATGGTCTGATGCACATGGTGATTTCCAACGCCCATGCCGGTGATCCCTACAAGATCGACACGCTGTTCCTCTATATGGCGAACATGGCGTGGAACTCGTCCATGAACACACGAGGTGTCATGGAAATGCTGACGGATAAGGACGAGAATGGTGATTATGTCATTCCGAATATCATCTACTCTGATGCCTATTCATCCGAAATGGTCGCCTATGCCGATCTGATCCTGCCGGATACGACGTATCTTGAGCGCCACGACTGTATCAGCCTGTTGGATCGCCCGATTTGCGAGGCAGATGGTGCTGCAGACGCCATTCGCTGGCCGGTTATCGAACCGGATCGTGATGTGCGCGGGTTTCAGTCAGTTCTGGTCGATCTTGGTGTGCGACTTGGTCTTCCGGGCTTCATTAATGAAGACGGCAGCGCGAAATACAAGGATTACGCCGACTACATCGTCAATCACCAGCGCCGTCCAGGCATTGGTCCGTTGGCGGGTTTCAGGGGCGAAGACGGTACGCAGTTCGGGCGCGGTGAAGTAAATCCGGATCAGCTGGACAAATACATCGAAAACGGTGGTTTCTTCGTTGAACATGTTCCTGAAGAAGCGACCTTTTACAAGCCTTGGAACCAGGCCTATCAAGACTGGGCGGTCAAACTCGGATTTTATGACAAGCCACAGCCGTATCTGTTCCAACTCTATGTCGAACCCCTGCGCCGCTTCCAGTTGGCGGCAGAAGGACATGGAGACCGGCAACCACCGGAACATCTGCGTGAGCAGATCAAGGAGAAAATGGATCCGTTGCCGATCTGGTATCCGGCTCTAGAGGATGCTCACGCGGATGAAAAAGACTATCCGGTGCATGCCCTGACCCAGAGACCAATGGCGATGTATCATTCCTGGGGCAGCCAGAATGCCTGGCTTCGCCAGATCCATGGTCAAAACCCGCTTTATATTCCGAACAAGATCTGGGCGGAAAACGAATTTCAGGAAGGTGATTGGGCCAAGGTTACCTCAATCCATGGTGAGATCGCGGTGCCGGTCGCGCATATGGCCGCCCTCAATGACGATACCGTCTGGACCTGGAATGCGATTGGCAAGCGCAAGGGTGCCTGGGCGCTGGACGAGACCGCACCGGAAGCCACAAAAGGTTTCCTGCTCAATCATCTTATCCACGAATTGCTACCACCAAAAGGCGACGGGTTGCGCTGGGCCAATTCCGACCCGATTACCGGGCAAGCTGCCTGGTTTGATCTTCGGGTGCGGATTGAGAAGACCGATCCGCCAACGGAAAGCCAACCTGAATTCCCGGCAATCAAGTCACCGGTCGGAAAAGGTCCTAAAATTGTTCGTCAGAAGGTGCGCTCATGACCCAGTTGCCGACCCAAACGGACAAGAAGCTCGGGCTTGTCATCGATCTGGACACCTGTGTTGGCTGTCATGCCTGTGTGACCGCCTGCAAGGGCTGGAACACGGAAAACTATGGTGCACCGCTGAGCGATATCGATCCCTACAGCGGTGATCCGGTCGGGTCATTCCTGAACCGGGTGCATTCATTTGAAGTGCGGCCAACGGCAGGCCCTGCACAGACGATCCACATGCCGAAATCCTGTCTGCATTGTGATGATGCGCCGTGTGTGACGGTCTGTCCGACGGGGGCCAGTTACAAGCGTCAGGAAGACGGCATTGTTTTGGTCAATGAAGATGCCTGTATTGGCTGCGGCCTGTGTGCCTGGGCGTGCCCTTATGGAGCACGCGAGCTTGATCAGGCGGCAGGGGTGATGAAAAAATGCACGCTCTGCGTTGACCGGATTTACAATGAAAACCTGCCTGAAGAAGACCGTGTGCCCGCCTGTGTCCGCACATGTCCAGCCGGTGCGCGTCATTTTGGCGATTTCGCCGATCCGGACAGCAACGTATCTCGCCTGACCAAAGAGCGCGGTGGCATGGACCTGATGCCGGAACAGGGTACCAGCCCGGTCAATAAATATCTGCCACCGCGTCCGAAAGACACCATGAAAGATCTCGATGCGTCTGCGCCTCAATTGGCACCGGTCGTTGATGGTCCGAAAGGGCTGCTTGGCTGGCTCGACAAAGCACTGGAGGCTATCTGATGCATCCGGCTCCCTCGGTAATCATTTTTACAGTTCTTTCCGGCCTCGGTTTTGGCTTTCTGGCCTGGCTCGGACTGGGTCTGCCAGCTGTGACCGGCTGGACCGCGTTTTTCTGTTATGCGCTCGGTTTTGCGTCGGCCGTTGGAGGCCTGATTGCGTCAACCTTTCACCTGGGTAATCCGCAGCGCGCGTTGAAGGCTTTTACACAATGGCAGACAAGCTGGCTTTCGCGTGAGGCCTGGCTTTCGGTTCTGGCACTGATCTTCATGGGGCTCTATGCGTTTGGCGCAGTGTTCTTTGACACGTTGATTGCCCCGCTCGGCCTGATCGGCGCTGTCTTCTGTGTTGCGACGGTTTTTGCCACGGCGATGATCTATGGGCAGTTGGCAACGATCCCGCGCTGGAACCACTGGCTGACACCGTTGCATCTGTTGAGCCTGTCGCTCGCAGGCGGCGCTATCCTGGCGCAGCAAGGCAGCGCTGCACTGCTTTTGCTCGCAATTGCCGGTGTTGTTCAGGCCCTTCATTGGATACTTGGTGATCGCCGTTTTGCAGAACGTGGGCACACCACTGAAACGGCGACAGGCCTCGGTGACCTCGGCAGCGTGCGGCTTTATGAGCCACCGCACACCGGGACAAATTATCTGCTCAAGGAAATGGTTTACATCGTTGGACGCAAACACGCGCAGAAACTGCGGGTTCTCGGGTTTGCCGGGATGATCGTGCTACCGGCTGCCGTTTTGGCTCTTCTGCCGACTGGTTTCGTGTCGGCCGTGATTGCGACCTCGTTCTTCCTTTTGGGAACGTTCGCATCGCGTTGGCTCTTCTTTGCCGAAGCCGAACACGTTGTTGGACTGTATTACAGCAGCAAGAACACACAGGCTGCCATAAGCCGGTAACGGCTCTACGTCGCTTGCCCAGTGGTATTGCTGCGCGACCTAGCGAAGGTCTGTGCGGCCAATTTTCTGGCACTGGTCTGCCGGTGCGCCGGAGATCCGTTTGAGTAGCAGATCTGCAAGGGTCCAGCCGGCGTCCGTTCTGGAAAAATGCACGTTCGAAATTGGTGAACTCAGGTAAGCGCCAAGGTTCGTGCCGGAGCGCACGGAATAGCCGATTGTTTCCGCGTCAGCTCCCATTTGATCGCGAACACCAGCGCGTGCGCCGAGAAAAACCACTTCATTGACGCAGACAATCGCGTCCGTACCGTTGCTTACGAGATCCCTAGCTTCATGGCGAGCGGCGGGCGCAGTCTGCGCGATGTGGCGAACAAGCTTGTCATCGAACAAGATACCGGCTTCCTCCAAGGCGCGCATGTAGCCGATACGTCGCTGAGCCACAAAGGAATAACCTTCGTCGGCATCCAGAAGCGCTATCCTGCGATAGCCCTGATCCAGCATGGCTTTTGTGCCCTGATAGGCCGCAAACTCATTGTCCAGATCGAAATAGGCATGCTGATCGGGCATTGCCGTTCGCCCGAAGGTAACAAATGGAATGCCTGCTTCCTGCAGGAATTTGACCCGCTCATCCTGCGGCGTGGTGTGGTCCAGAATAATGCCGTCAGCATTGCGGCCGTTAACAACCTGCTTGACCAGATCGAGGCCACTTTCTTCCATCGTGACCGGTGTTGCCCGGACAGAATAATCCGACCCGGCAAGCCGTTTGTGGATGCCGTTCAAGAGACCGACGGATCCGGAATCGCCAACTTCTTCTTCCGAAGAAAACCGCAAAAAGGTCATGACAACAAAGGACTGGCCGGTGCGAAGTTTGACCGCATCAAGATTGCGGACATAACCAAGTCTATCTGCTGCTTCATTGACCTTGCGGATTGTATCCTGACTAATCCGTTCACCGCCTCCGAGCGCACGGGCAACGGTCGTGACCGAGACGCCGAGTTCATCAGCGATCGATTTCATCGTGATTGGCGTTCCGGTTGGCATGATTTCAGCCTTTCAGAAACCAGACATTCTTTGGTTCAGTATCCGGCGGCGTCCCGCGATCTCTGACCACTTTGAGCACCTTCGGTACTCCCGGCAGCAGCGTGAAACAATTGTCGGAATAGACAGCCTTGCCGCCATGATCATAGGTCACAAAGAGGGCTGGGCGGTCTGAAGTCAGGATGACATCATTGTTGCGTTTCACGACCTGGATATCCGGTTCGCCAAACGCGTATTCCTTGGGCCGTTTGGCCAGATATTCGTTTTCACCTTGGTGAAGACCATCCTGATCTACCCAGGAAAAATGTAAGAACTCATCGTCCTTGAGCGTGTCGGCTGGCAATCGAAATACTTCTTGCGCCCCTTCAGTACCTGCGACAACTGAATCCTCTTTCAGAGTGGAGATGTTTCCAGCAACCGAGACACTGCGGACTTCAAGGTTCAACGAGACCGCGCCTGGTGTGTCGTTGACAACGAACAGGACGATCTCACCTGTCTCGGCGTCCGGCTGTGCGGTCACCATGACCGGTGCAAAAAACCGGCGGGCTTGATAATGGGTCGATTTCCAGCCGCCGCCGTATTCCAGACTTGCCCAACTTGCTACAGGCCATGTGTCATTCAGCTGCCAGTAAAGGGTTCCCATGCAGCGCGGCGTGTTTGAGCGCCAAAACTCGATGCTGGTTTTCATCGCAAGCCCGTGACTGAGCTGGCTGAGATAGACCATATCCTCGAATTTTTCTGGAAACCGGAAGTAACGCTGTATTGTCTCCACGATCCGCGCATTTCCGCCTTCATCCCGCTGGTGAATTTCCATCACCTTGGAAGACACATTCCGGTCTTCCGGCTCTGTGAAGCTCTCGATCACTTTCATAGATGGAAAGGACTGGAAGCCGAATTCAGAGCAAAACCGCGGCCTTACAGAACGATAGTGTTCAAAGTCCTTGGCTTCGTGCCAGACATCCCAGAAATGCATGTCGCCTGCCGTGTCGATATGCCAACCATCCTGGAAATTCAGGCGCCCGACTGATGGAGATGATGACCAGAACGGCACGCTTGGGGATTCGTCATCGACGATTTCTTCCAGCGCATGATTGAGTCTGTCATAGATCGCCAGATAGCGGTCCCGGTCATTGCGGGATTCCTCAAACCAGGTCAGCGCTCCGACAAGCTCATTGTCGCCGCACCAAAGCGCAAGGCAGGCGTGATGAGACAGGCGTTGAACTTGCTGCCGGGCTTCCTTGCGAACAAGGGAAAGCCACTCTCTTTCATGAGCTGGGTAAAGGCTGCAGGCGAACATGAAGTCCTGCCAAACCATTAGCCCGAGTTCGTCGCACAGGTCATAAAACCAGTCCGCTTCGTACTGGCCGCCACCCCAGATACGGATCATGTTCATATTGGCATCGATTGCCGATTGTAGCAGATCGCGAACGACTTCCGGGGATCCGCGGGACGGTAAGGCATCGGCCGGTATCCAGTTGGCGCCACGCATGAATACGTCTCGCCCGTTGACCTTGAAGGCGAACCGGTTGCCAATATCATCCGCAGATGTGTCTAGTTCGACCGAGCGCAGACCAACCTTCATTTGACGCGTTTCACTGCCAAGGCGGACACTCAAATCATAGCGATGTTGCGATCCTTGCCCGGCAGGCCACCATAATTCAGGAGCCTTGATCAGAACAGTCAAACGGATACGGTTCTCACCCGGATAGACTTGTCTTTCAGCAATCGCGACCTGTCCATCGATGGCGATTTCAGCGGCTACAAGGCCTGCATCAAGAGCTTCAAAGACACATTCTGCTTCCAGTTCGACCGATCCATCAGGATGGTGATGTTGACGCACGATGACATCATCGAGGCGACAGGAATCTGTGCGGCGGAGTTCGACATTGCCGTAAATGCCAAAGGGCGACAGGGCAATGTTCCAGTCCCAACCGGCGTGACATTGGGTTTTGCGCAAAAAATTATAATGCGGCAGTCTATTGTTGCCTGTTGAGTAGGGTATCGTAATGGCGGATTTATCCGCCTTTTCACGAGCGACCTTGCTGTTGGACAGGAACAGAATTTCGAGCCTGTTTTGGCCTGTCTTCAAGGCAGCGGTTACATCGAAATCCCACCTGATGAACTGGCTTTCACAGTGGCCAATTTCTTCGCCATTGAGGGAGACGATTGCCTGACAATCTATGGAATGAAATGTGAGCATGTAATGCACACCTGCTTCGGGCGCTGCCTCAAAAGAGTTTTCTGCTCGCCATTCACTCTCGTGGATCCAGTCGAGTTCGGGTTCACGGTCTCGCCAATAGGGATCGCTGATTTTCCCGTCGGCGAGGAGCGCGGAGAGAACGTCCCCGGGAAAGTTCATTTGGACCGACACATCACCGCCGACCTGCGAAAGGGACCATCCGGTGTTCAGGAGTTTTGTTGTTTCTGGGGTGTTGGCCTGAATGGTCACGAATTGATCCTTAATAGTGGAAACACACTGACGTGAGTTTGGTAGTCGGAAATTCCGAAATTCCAAAAGCGATACTGCGCAATCGATAAACCTGTCAAGGTATATCGATAAACCTGCGATTACTGGCGCCATCTTTTTTACGCAGAGCAACCGGCTTTCAAGGTCTATTCGAAAATAATCAGGGTCCCTTGCTTGACGAAATTGGATCGTTCCAGTAATTGTTTGAAAAAAGAAATTGGAACGATCCAAAAAATATTATTGGGAGATTTCATGCGTTGGACTCTAATTGGCGCCAGTCGGATTGCGTCGAGTTACATGATCGATGCGATCCGTGCGCAGAATGGTTCAAAAGTTCTGAGTGTGTTGAGTTCCAATCAGGTCCGGGGCCGGGAATTTGCTGATGCAAACGGAATTACGGATTGCACGACCGACCTGGATGAACTGCTCGCCAACGAGGACGTGGAAGCTGTCTACATTTCAACGACCAACGAAAAACATCACGCGCAAGCCCTGGCAGCAATAGCAGCCGGCAAACATGTGCTGTGCGAAAAGCCATTGGCAATGACCTTGGATCAATCTGTCGAGATGGTGCAGGCAGCCAGGGACAAGGGTGTTGTTTTTGCCACAAATCATCATCTGCGCAACGCTGGATCGCATCTGGCAGTTAAGAAGCTCATCACTTCCGGTCGTATCGGCAAGATCTTGAGTGTCCGCGTTTTTCACGCAGTCAATTTGCCGGAACATCTGCGAGGCTGGCGCATCAACGATGTGTCAGCTGGCGGCGGCGTTATACCGGATATAACGGTCCATGACGCAGACACAGTGCGGTTTCATCTGGATGAAGATCCGATTGATGTTGTTGCGAAGGCGGGAACATCCGGAATGGGTGAGGGCGTTGAGGATAGCGTCATGTCCGTCTGGTCCATGCCATCCGGCGCAATGGTGCAGTCACATGAAAGTTTCACGCATCAGTTTGCTGGCACCGGGATCGAATTTCACGGAACCGAAGGGTCGATTTTCGCACGCAATGTCATGACACAGGAACCTGTCGGCTCGATCCGTCTTGTAACTGCGCAAGGCGAAGAAGATGTCCAGTACGACAAGCACAATCTCTATAACCGCTCGCTCGGTCTGTTCCTGAAGGCAGTGAAGGGCTCCGGGAAGCCATCTGCTGATGGCGTTGACGGCATAAAATCGCTGGCAGTTTCACTTGCTGTTCGCGAAGCCGCGCAATCCGGTCGGTCGGTCACTGTCGACTACGGAGGCTATTGATCCATGGCGTCCAAGGTTGTCTCCATGGAGGAAGCTGCCAACCGAATTTCGGATGGCGCAGTGGTGACGGTGTCGTCGTCTTCAGGTCTGGGCTGCCCGGACAAGATTCTTGAGGCGGTTGGTGCGCGTTTCGACAGAGAAGGGCATCCGCGAAACCTGACGACGCTGCATCCGATCGCTGCCGGAGACATGTACGGTATCAAGGGTATTGACCACATCGCCAAGGATGGGCTCCTGTCGACTATCATCGCCGGGTCTTATCCGTCCGGCCCGTCTTCATTGCCGATGCCGGGGATCTGGCAGATGCTCGTCGACAATCGTGTTGCAGCCTACAACGTCCCTTCCGGAATTTTGTTCGATATGCACCGCGATGTTGCCTGTCGGCGTCCCGGCGTGATGACAAAGGTCGGATTGGACACATTTGTCGATCCAATCCGGCAAGGCTGCGCAATGAACGACATCGCCGCCAAGACGCCAATTGTGTCTCGCCTCGAGCTGGATGGTGAAACCTGGCTCCATTTCCCGAACATCGTCCCCGATGTCGCCATTATCCGGGCAACGACTGCCGATGAGCGCGGCAATCTTACCTATGAACATGAAGGTGCCTATCTCGGCGGCCTGGAGCAGGCACTTGCCGTGCGCAATCACGGCGGGCTGGTGATTGCTCAAGTTAAACGTGTCACAGCCTCCGGGTCCTTGCGCCCGCATGATGTTCGGGTTCCAGGACATCTGGTTGATTTGATCGTTGTCGATCCGGACCAGCGCCAGACCACGGAGACCGATTACGATCCGGCTATCTCCGGCCAGGTCATGCGACCGTGGTCGAGTTTTTCTCTGGCCGAATATGGCATCGAAAAAGTTGTCGCCCGCCGTGCTGCCATGGAACTGAGCAAAGGCCAGACGGCTAATCTCGGCTTTGGCATTTCAGCGATGGTGCCGCGTGTTCTGCTGGAAGCAGGGCACGAGCAGGCAGTAACTTGGGCGATTGAGCAAGGGGCAACAGGCGGTATGCCTTTGACCGATTTTGCCTTTGGATGTGCGTCCAATGCGGATGCCTATATGCCGTCACCACAGCAGTTCATGTACTTTCAGGGCGGCGGCTTTGATGTCTCGTTCCTGTCGTTCTTGGAGATTGATCTGGAAGGCAACGTCAATGTCTCCAAGCTTGGCAAAAAACCTTATCTGACAGCCGGTTGCGGTGGGTTTGTCGATATCACGGCCAATGCAAAGAAGATTGTTTTCTCCGGACTTTTTGCAGCCGGAGCAGACCTTGATCTGACAGACGATGCCCTGACGGTGAAATCACCGGGCAAATTCACAAAAATGGTTGACGAGGTTGAACATGTCACTTTCTCCGGTCGGCGGGCGAGAGAGCTTGGGCAAGACGTTCTCTACGTCACCGAGCGTTGTGTAATCAAATTGACGGACAATGGTTTGATTGCCACCGAGGTCATGCCCGGAATCAAGCCGGAACAGGACATCGTAGAAGCATCAAACGGCCGCATTCGTCTCGCTGACACCGTGATCGAAATGCCAAAAGCTCTTCTTCGCGAAGCTGCTATGGAGCTGAGCCTATGAGTGCTTTGCATCTGATACGGCACGGCGCAACTGCCGAGTTGCGGCTGGATAATCCGGCAAAGCTCAATGCGTTTACGTCCGAAATGCTGAATGCAATTGAGCCCTATTGTACGGAACTGGAACAAGACCCGTCGATCAAGGCTGTTGTCATAACGGCGGAAGACAGCCGGGCATTTTGCGCAGGAGCCGACATCAACGAATGGTCCGAGCTCGAGCCGTTCGATTTCGCTCGTCATTGGGTGCGCGATGGCCATCGAGTATTTGACCGTCTGGCGCGGCTCCATAAACCGACCATTACCGCGATCAACGGTCATGTGTTCGGTGGCGGTCTGGAATTCACCGCAACGTCCGACATCCGGGTGATGTCACCAGCCTCGAGCCTTGCATTGCCGGAAGCAGCGGTCGGCATTGTGCCGGGTTGGTCCGGGACCCAACGGCTCATTCGTTTGCTTGGTGAGCCGATGGTCAAGGAAATGGCCCTATTTGGTCGGCGTATTTCAGCTGAGCGGGCGTATGCCGCCGGCTTTGCTGCCGAGCTGTCGGAAGACCCGAGAACAACAGCCTTCGAAATCGCGGAAAGCCTGGCCGCAAAATCATCCCGTTCGATCGAGATCGCGAAATACATGATCCATGCGGCCGTCGATGAAGACCGGGGCGCGATGATCGAGGCGCTCGGGGCCGGAATGATGGGCCCGACGGAAGATCGGCAAGAGGGCGTCGCCGCCTTTCGTGAGAAACGCAAACCCAATTTTTCCGGAAAATAGAAAATGAACGATTTCAGCGTCATCTCGAACAGTGAAACGCCAACTCCGGCAAGTCCGTTTGTCGCGCGTCATCTCATCAATGGTGTTTGGCAAGCCAGTGCTGATGAAAGCACCTTTGAACGGGTGTCACCGTCGCACGGCACTGTTGTCACAATTGCCTCTAAAGGCGGTTTGTCTGATGTAGATGCAGCTATCACCGCAGCCCGGACGACGTTTGACAAGGGTCATTGGTCGCAATTAAGCGGCAAGGAACGAGCCGCACTGCTTCTGAAGATCGCCGATCTGATTGACCGTGATCGCGAGCGCATTGCGCTGTTCGAAACGCTTGAGTCTGGAAAGCCGATCAGTCAGGCGCGTGCTGAAATTGAAGGCGCTGCCGATCTCTGGCGCTATGCGGCGTCTTTGGCGCGCACAATGCACGGCGAAAGTCATAACTCCCTTGGGAGCGATATGCTGGGCATGGTTCTGAAAGAACCAATCGGGGTCGTCTCCATGATCACCCCATGGAATTTTCCGTTTCTGATCATTTCCCAGAAACTGCCGTTTGCCTTGGCCGCAGGATGCACGGCCATCATCAAACCATCGGAAATGACACCGGCAACCACGGTCATTCTGGGCGAACTTTGTCAGGAAGCAGGCATCCCGGCTGGTGTCGTCAATATCGTTCTTGGATATGGCGATCCGGTTGGAACCGCGATGACCACTGACAAGCGCGTCGACATGGTGACGTTCACCGGATCGACGGCGGTCGGCAAATCAATCGTGAAATCCGCGTCCCGGACTTTGAAAAAGGTCTCTCTGGAACTTGGCGGAAAAAATCCGCAAGTCATCTTCCCTGATGCGGATATGGAAAGCGCCGTCGATGCTGTTGTGTTCGGCGTCTACTTTAATGCAGGAGAATGCTGCAATTCAGGATCCCGGATAATTGTGCACGAGGATATCGCCGAAGAATTCATTGAGCGGACCGTGAAACTGTCCCGCAAGGTTCCTTTTGGTGATCCATTGGACCCATCGACCCAAGTCGGCGCAATCATCACCCCCGAACATCAGAAAAATATAGACTCTTATGTTCGAGAAGCGGTGAATTCGGGTGCAGATGTCCGGTTGGGCGGAAGCACGTTGTCAGTGCCCGGCCTGACCGGACATTTCTACCAGCCAACTGTCGTGGGTAATGTCACGAGCGACATGGCCATCGCGCGCGACGAAGTCTTTGGTCCAGTACTAACAGTTTTAACGTTCAAGACGTTCGATGAAGCCATCACCCTGGTCAATGACACTGACTACGGCCTATCCGCAGGTGTGTGGAGCGAGAACGTCCACACCTGCCTGGACTTCGCGCGCAAGGCTCGCGCAGGAACGATCTGGACCAACAACTGGATGGATGGATTTCCGGAAATGCCGTTCGGCGGCATGAAAGAAAGTGGCCAGGGTCGCGAACTTGGAAAATACGGACTGGAAGAATTTCTCGAGGCGAAAACCGTGACAATGCGGATCGGCCGCACGCGCGCGCCTTGGGTTGACCCGCAGGCTGCCTAGACACTGCGGTATCATCTTAATCTAGGCGATTTTGGGAGGAATCTATGCGTAAATTCACAAAAATGGCAACCGCTGCTGCGGCTTTGATGATCGCTAGTTCGAATGTTCAGGCACAGGAAGTGGAGGTTCTGCATTGGTGGACATCTGGCGGTGAGGCAGCTGCTTTGAACGTTCTGAAGGAAGACCTTGAGAAGCAGGGCATCAGCTGGAAAGACATGCCGGTTGCCGGCGGTGGTGGCACGCAAGCCATGACGGTTCTGCGCGCCCGCGTTACATCCGGCAATCCGCCAACCGCGGTCCAGATGCTCGGCTTTGATATTCAGGATTGGGCAAAAGAAGGTGCTCTTGCCGATTTGAATGTTCTGGCTGGCATGGAAGGTTGGGATGCTGTTGTGCCTGAAGCACTGCAATCCTTTTCCAAGCATGACGGCAAATGGGTGTCTGCCCCGGTCAATGTTCATTCCACAAACTGGGTCTGGGCCAACAAGGCCATTCTGGATGAGCTTGGAATTGCTGTTCCGACAACATGGGACGCGTTCACGGCTGCCTTGGACAAGGTGAAAGCCGCGGGCAAGACCCCGATCGCTCATGGCGGTCAGGCCTGGCAGGACGCAACTGTGTTCGACGCAATTGCGTTGTCGACCGGTGGTCCGGATTTTTACAAGAACGCCTTCATCAATCTTGATGAAGAAGTGCTTGGCTCGGACACCATGAAAGAAGCTTTCGACCGCATGGCCGTGATCCGGGAAAATGTCGATGACAACTTCTCTGGACGTGACTGGAACCTGGCAACAGCGATGGTCATCAATGGCGATGCCGCATTCCAGTTGATGGGCGATTGGGCGAAGGGCGAGTTCCTAAATGCTGGCAAATCCCCGGATCAGGATTTCCTTTGTTTCCGCTTCCCGGGAACCCAGGAGCAAGTCACTTTCAACGCCGATCAGTTCGCAATGTTTGCTCAAGGATCTGAAGTCGGCAAAGAGCAAGCTGCGCTGGCGACTGCAATCTTGGCGCCAAGCTTCCAGAAAGCGTTCAATGTCGTCAAAGGGTCTGTTCCGGCGCGCACAGACATGTCGGATGATGGTTTCGATGCATGCGGCAAAAAGGGTATGGCAGAACTGAAGGCGGCGGCATCAAGCGGCAATCTTCTTGGCTCCATGGCTCATGGTCATGCAAATCCGGCTGCCATCAAGAATGCGATCTACGATGTTGTAACCGCCCATTTCAACGGCGAATACGATAGCCAGACCGCAGTTGAAGAACTCGTAACTGCAGTTCAAATCAACAAGTGATGACCAATCGAGAGCGGTGATATTTTGCCGCTCTCATCCCGGTCCGGAGCTCTTAGATGTCCTACACTGAAACGACGACCCCACGAGGGTCTGTTGTTGACAGACTGCGCGATGCGCTGCCTAAACTGGTGCTCAGCCCGACGATCGCAATCGTTGCGATTTTCGTCTATGGCTTCATCGCATTCACGCTGTACCTGTCGTTCACCGATAGCCGAATTCTGCCGTCCTTCGGCTGGGTTGGCTGGCAGAACTACAACAATCTTTTCCGTATCCGGGCCTGGGATACTGCTGTTTCGAACCTCGTGATTTTTGGGGTGCTCTATATCGTTGTCTGTTGTGTACTTGGCCTTTTGCTTGCGATCCTGCTGGACCAGAAGATCCGTGCCGAAGGCTTCATACGCACTATCTATCTCTACCCGATGGCGTTGAGTTTTATCGTCACCGGGATTGCCTGGAAATGGTTTCTCGATCCGGGCATTGGTCTTGAAGCTGTCGTTCAGGGGTGGGGCTGGGAGAGTTTCCGGTTCAACTGGATCAAGGACCGCGAAATGGCGATCTATACCATCGTCATAGCAGCAGTCTGGCAGACATCCGGTTTTGTCATGGCGATGTTTCTTGCGGGACTGCGCGGCATCGACAACGAGATGTTGAAGGCTGCCCAGATCGACGGCGCTTCGACATTTGCGCTCTATCGCAGGATTGTCATTCCGCAGCTTCGTCCAGCCTTCATGTCGGCTTTTGTCGTGCTCGCTCACATGGCAATCAAATCCTATGATCTCGTGATTGCCTTGACCGGCGGCGGCCCGGGAACGGCGACCGAATTACCAGCAACCTTCATGTATTCCTATACGTTTAGCCGCAATCAGATGGGAATTGGTGCAGCCTCAGCCGTGATCATGCTGATGACAATTGCAGCCATCATCGTTCCATATCTCTGGTCGGAACTGCGGGAGAAAAAGTGATGGCCACGATTTCGAAATCCCGATCCTTCAATCTGCCGCGTATCTTCCTGTACCTTATGCTGGCGCTGTTTTGCATCTATTACCTGCTGCCGCTTTACGTGATGTTGGTGAACTCGCTGAAGCCACTTGCCGAAATCACCGCTGGCGGCATGATGGCTATGCCGCAGAACTGGACAACAGCTCCGTGGTCAAGCGCCTGGTCGTCCGCGCAAATTGGCGTTGAGCCGACGGGGTTGCGCCCATATTTTCTCAATTCCATCGTCATGGTGGTGCCAGCTGTTGCCATCTCAACATTACTCGGGGCGCTCAACGGCTATGTGCTGACCAAATGGACGTTTCGCGGTGCGACAGTACTGTTCGGATTGCTGCTGTTCGGGTGTTTCATCCCGTTTCAGATGGTGTTGATCCCGATGGCCCGCATGTTGGGCCTGATGGGACTGGCCGGGACAGTACCGGGTCTGATCTTTGTTCATCTCGTCTATGGCATTGGGTTCTCGACGCTCTATTTCCGTAACTATTATGCGGCACTTCCAACCGAACTGGTGCGGGCCGCACAGATCGACGGCGCCGGTTTCTTCCGGATCTTCTGGCGCATCCTGCTGCCGTCTTCCGGACCAATCGCGGTCGTCTGCATTATCTGGCAATTCACCAACATCTGGAACGATTTCCTGTTCGGAGCTTCGTTCTCCGATTTCGACAGCCAACCCATGACTGTTGCGCTCAACAATCTGGTGCAGTCCTCGACTGGTGTGAAGGAATACAACGTCCATTTCGCCGGTGCGATCATGGCAGCCCTTCCCACTCTTCTCGTCTACATCGTCGCCGGCCGCTACTTCGTTCGCGGCCTGATGGCTGGCTCAGTAAAAGGATAAAAAAATGGGCTTCCTCGACATCAAACAAGCGACCAAGTCCTATGGGTCCGTGAAGGTTCTTCAGGAAACCAACATTTCGATTGAAGAAGGCGAGTTTCTGGTATTGGTCGGCCCATCCGGGTGCGGAAAATCCACGCTGCTCAATATGATCGCCGGACTTGAAGACATCACGAGCGGTGAAATCGCAATCCGTGGCAACAGCATGAATGGTGTCAAACCGTCTGACCGGAACATCGCCATGGTGTTTCAGTCCTATGCGCTGTACCCGAACATGACCGTGCGCGGAAACGTCTCTTTCGGGATGGAAATGCATGGCATCGCCAAGCCCGAGCGTGAAAACCGCATCGGTCAGGTGGCTGACCTGTTGCAGATCACTCATTTGCTCGACCGCAAACCGGGACAGTTGTCAGGTGGCCAGCGTCAGCGTGTTGCGATGGGCCGCGCCCTGGTGCGCGAACCGGATGTCTTTCTGTTTGATGAACCGCTGTCAAATCTGGATGCAAAACTGCGTGTCGATATGCGCACGGAAATCAAGAAACTCCATCAGAAGCTTGGCACGACGATCGTTTATGTGACTCATGACCAGATCGAGGCACTGACCCTGTCGACGCGCATTGCCGTCATGTTTGGCGGATATGTTCAGCAGCTGGGCACACCGAAGGAAATCTACGACAATCCGGCGAATATGTTCGTTGCCGGGTTCATGGGATCGCCGTCGATGAACCTGTTTCCGGCAAAAATAGTGTCTGAGGACGGAAAACCAGCCGCGGAAGTTCAGCTTGCTGACGGCAACAGCACTGCTATCCCGTTCGCGAACGGCACCCTTTCGTCAGATGTCGGGCGTGAAATCGTTCTTGGTCTGCGTCCTGAAGCGATCACGGACCGGGATGGGGCCGATCGAAATTCGCAGTCAGTTCATATCGTCAACGCACCTGTCGAGGTGACCGAACCTGCTGGATCTGACACGTTCGTGGTCAGCCAGATTGGCGGCAAAGACGTGACCGGACGATTGCGCGCGGATGTCTCGGTGAATGCCGGAGACGTTTTTCCGTTTGCGTTCAATATGGAGAAAGCGGTCGCATTCGATCCACAAAGCGAAAACCGGATCGCCTGAACCATGACCACTTCGCCGGACATTGTGATCATCGGAAGCGGAATGGGCGGCGCGACGCTGGCCGCAGGTCTTGCGCCGACAGGGGCCAAGATCACCATTCTTGAACGCGGTTATCAGATCCCGGAAGACGCCCCGGCTCGCGATCCTTGGCGCATTTACACAAACAGCGCCTTTCGCGCGGATGAAACCTGGCTTGATGAGCGTGGGCAACCCTTTGAGCCCGGCAACTATTACAACGTCGGTGGTAATTCGAAGCTCTACGGAGCAGTGCTGTTACGCTACCGCGAAGGTGATTTTGAAGAGCTGGAGCATTATGATGGTGTTTCACCTGCTTGGCCATTCAGCTATCAGGAACTGGCTCCCTGGTACGACGAAGCTGAGAAGCTTTATCAGGTTCGCGGCGATGTTTCCTCTGATGCATCGGAACCGCATCATTCGGCACCTTATCCGTTTCCGCCTGTGCCGGATGAGCCAGCGATCAGCAACGCCCGATCTCGTTTGATAAGCGCAGGTATCAAGCCTTTCAGTCTGCCGCTTGGCGTTGATATCGACCGTTGGTTGTCAAATGGAAACACCGGTTGGGATGGATACCCAGATCTCAGATCCGGCAAGATGGATGCGGAAACCTGTGGCCTTGCCGAAGCACTCACCCATGGCAATGTAACACTTGTAACGGGAGCTGAAGTAACTGGACTGAATGCGAACACCAGTACCGGGAAGATTGATGAGGTTTGTTTTTCCAAGGGTGGTGTCGAAACTCGGTTAAGCCCGAAAACTGTTGTTGTTTGCGCAGGAGCCGTGCAGTCGGCCTCCTTGCTGCTTCGGTCCGGGATTGCAAACAGTTCCGGATATGTCGGTCGCTGTTTCATGAACCACAATGCAACAGCGCTGATCGCGATTGACCCAGGTTTTTGCAATGATTCAGTCTATCAAAAAACCTTCGGTATCAATGACTGGTATTTCTCAGACGGAAAAGACGACAAGCCGCTGGGAAATGTTCAGCTCTTAGGTCGTGTCACACCGGATATTCTGAAAATACAAGTGCCAAAGCTGCCGATGTTTGTAGCAAGATGGATGTCAGGTCATGCGCTTGATCTTTATGCCATTTCCGAAGACCTGCCGGATCCGGAAAGCCGCATTGTCCTGAAAGACGGCAAGGTGCAACTGATCTGGCAGCGAACAAATATGACTGCTCACCGAAAGCTCGTCGCCAGGACAAAAGCAACCCTGCGCAAGGCCGGTTTTCCGATTGTATTGACCCGTTTGTTCGATGGCCGGGTTCCATCCCATCAATGCGGTACGCTTCGCATGGGGACTGACCGGAAGTCTTCGGTTGTTGATCCGGATTGCCGGTCGTGGGACCACCCGAACCTTTATGTGTCTGATGCCAGTGCCTTGCCGACATCTGCGGCAGTCAATCCGGCACTAACTGTCGCTGCCCTGGCACTTCGGACCGCAGGCAAGATCAAACAGGAGCTTTCGTTATGAGCAAGGTTGCGCTCATTACCGGTGGACATACAGGCATCGGGTTTGGTGTTGCGAAGGCTTTGATTGGTGTTGGCTACAAAGTAGCGATGGTCTCAAAAGACGAGTCGGATGCGCCCGAAGTCAACGCCGCGCTGAAAAGCCTCGGGGATGGGGCTGCCTATTTCTGTCACAACCTTCAAAAGATCGAAGAAAACTCTGCAATTCTGGATAAGGTCGAAAACAGGTTCGGTTCAATTACGACACTGGTCTCCAACGCAGGTGTTCCCGCAAACAACCGCGGTGACATGCTTGACCTGGAACCAGATAGTTTCGATCTGGTTCTTGGAGTTAATCTTCGAGGGGCCTTTTTCTTTGCGCAGGAAGTCGCCCGGCGCATGTTGAACCAACCTGATGAGATCTATCGTTCTCTTACTTTCATCACGTCCGTCAGCGCAGAGATGGTGTCCGAGGAGCGCGCCGAATACTGCATGTCAAAGGCGGGGGCGGCGATGATGGCAAACCTGTTTTCGGTGCGATTGGCCCCGCATGGCATTGGCGTTTTCGAACTGCGTCCCGGCATCATCGAGACCGGAATGACGGCAGGGGTCAAAGACAAATACACACCGCGCATCGAGGATGGATTGGTTCCGGCCCGCCGTTGGGGCTATCCGGCAGATATTGCATCTGTCGTCGTGCCGATTGCGGAAGGGCAGATGGCGTTTGCGACCGGTGCTGCGATCCCGCTCGATGGCGGTCTTTCCATTCCGCGTTTTTGAAAGAAACCCATGAAGAACGGTTACGATTTCATTATCATTGGCGGCGGAAGCGCGGGGTCAGTTCTGGCCGCCCGGTTATCTGAAAATCCCGATGTTGAGGTTTTACTGCTGGAAGCTGGCGGGAGGGATTGGCATCCATTTTATCATGTGCCTGCTGGCTTTGCGAAAATGACCAAGGGTATCGGCTCCTGGGGTTGGAGCACCGTTCCGCAAAAGCACATGAATGATCGTGTCTTCCGCTACACTCAGGCCAAGGTTATTGGCGGCGGCTCGGCAATCAATGCGCAGATTTACACCAGAGGCAACGCTCAGGATTATGACGAGTGGCGCCAAATGGGATGCGAGGGGTGGGGCTATGACGATGTCCTGCCATATTTCCGCAAGGCAGAAGACAATGACACGTTCGACAATAGATACCATGGCAAGGGCGGACCGCTCGGAGTTTCCCAGCCATGCGCGCCGCTGCCGATCTGTGATGCTTTTTTTGATGCTGCCAATGAGCTTGGCATTCCGCGCAATCATGATCTGACCGGCGGAAACCAGGATGGCGTCGGCTATTATCAGTTGACCCAAAAGAACGCCCGAAGATCCTCAGCTGCCATGGCGTATCTGGCGCCTAACAGAGGCCGCAAGAACCTGCATGTGCGTACTGGCTCGCAGGTCCGCAAAATCATCGTCGAAAACGGGACAGCAGCTGGGGTCGAATTGCTCGACGGCACAAATCTTTTTGCGTCGTCTGAAGTGATCCTTTCCTCCGGGTCTATTGGCTCACCCCGGCTGCTACAACTTTCCGGAATAGGTCCGGCAGATCACCTTAGTAGTCTCGGCATTTCAGTAGTAGTTGATCAACCGGAGGTCGGTTCCAATCTGCAGGATCACCTCGATCTTTATTGTATTTGCGAGGTCAGTGGCCCGCATACTTATGACCGTTATGCCAAGCCGCACCTGTCAGCAATTGCGGGTCTCCAGTATCTCTTCACCAAACGCGGTCCGGTCTCGTCCAGCCTGTTCGAGACTGGCGGGTTCTGGTATGCGGATCCGGAAGCACGCTCGCCGGATCTGCAATTTCATTTGGGATTGGGAACTGGAATTGAATCTGGTGTGGCCGCAATGCCGGACGGCGGCGTGACATTGAATTCCTGCTATCTGCGCCCACGTTCCAGAGGCACCGTCTGCCTTCAGAGTTCTGACCCAACGGCTGCACCGCTGATAGATCCGAATTACCTTCAAGATCCCCAAGACCGCGAAATGTCGATCCGTGGACTGAAGCTGACACAGGACATTTTGGCGCAAGGTCCGCTCAAGAAGTACATTAAGGCGGAGCGGCTTCCAGGCCCCGACGTCAAAACCGATGAAGACTATTTCCGTTTCATATGTGAGCACTCCAAAACTTCTCACCATGCAGCCGGTACATGCCGCATGGGGCCTGATGACAAGGCTGTCGTCGATACGCGACTTCGCTTTAACGGCATCGACAAATTGCGTGTCGTTGATGCCTCCATCATGCCGACCGTCATTTCTTCCAACACAAATGCAGCGGCCATCATGATTGGCGAAAAGGCAGCGGACATGATCCACCAGGACCACGGAGCAACCAAATGATCAGACATATCGTATTGACGAAATTCAAACCGGAAACGCCAGGAGACAAGATCGCCAGCATTTATGCAGGCTTGTCGGAACTCACAGAACGACTGGACGGTGCTCGTAACTTCGGTGGCGGCCGCAGCGATAGTCCGGAGAACATAGAGCGTGGTTACAAGCATGGGTTTGTTATCGATTTCGACAGTTGGGATGCGCTTAAAACCTATGCCGACAATGAAGATCACAAGGCACTCGGCGGCCAGTTGGTTGAAAATGCTGTCGGCGGGATCGACGGTATTTTGGTGTTGGATATTCCCGTGGCTGGCTAATCGGCCGGGTTAGTTTTTCGGAGTTTTAGATGCTGACGCTGCCTACCAAGGACAACCGGCTTGAGAGTTACCGGCTTTCAGGGGACCCGCTGATACCGCGTGCGCCGTGCGTACCGCTAACCCGAACGGCTTTTGCTGCGGCCCATGTTGTTTCTGATCCGCTAAAGGAGCGTGACCCGTGGATTGGGCGCCCGGCAGTTGATTGGGAAAATACCCTCAAATTCCGCCACTGGCTTTGGGATCAGGGTCTGGGATTGGCCGAAGCCATGGATACGGCCCAACGCGGAATGGGAGTTGATTGGCCAACGGCCAAGGAGCTAATCGAGCGAACAATGAAAGAAGCGAAGGCCCACCCGCTCAAACCACGGATTGCCTGTGGTGCCGGAACAGATCATGTCGAGTTGGAAACTATCAAGACGGTTGATGACATTTTTGAGGCTTACACCGCCCAGATGGAGGCCATAGAGGCAGCTGGCGGTCAGGTGATAATCATGGCGTCAAAAGCGTTTCCCGCGATTAGTGCGGGCCCTGATGACTACGCCAATGTCTATGGCCGTTTACTGGACCAGGCGTCTGATCCAGTGATCCTGCATTGGTTGGGAGACATGTTTGATCCAGCGCTCAAAGGGTATTGGGGATCGACTGATGTTGCCGCCGCATCTAACGCAGTTCTCACGATCATTCGGGAAAATGCCGACAAGGTCGATGGCATCAAGATCTCGCTTCTGGATCAGGCTCACGAAGAAGCGTTTCGGGCACGATTGCCGGACGGTGTTCGTCTCTACACCGGTGATGATTTCAACTATGCCGATTTGATTGAAGGCGATGGCAAGCGCTATTCGCACGCCTTGCTTGGTGCTTTCGCAGCGATAGCTCCTGCGGCGAGCCAAGCGCTTGAGGCGTTGGCTCAGGACGATCTCGAAACCTACCATCAGCTGCTCGCACCAACCGTTCCGCTAAGCCGTGAGATCTTCAAGTCGCCAACCCGGTTTTACAAGGCGGGTATCGCCTTTTTTGCCTGGCTTAATGACGCGCAGAGCCACTTTATAATGCCAGCTGGGTTTCAGTCTTCTCGCGAAATTGCTCACTATGCGGAAGTTTTCCGACTTGCGGACAAGGCGCGTTTGTTGTCAAAGCCTGATGTTGCCGTTGAAAGAATGGCGCTGCTTTTGAAATTGCACGGCATTGGCTAGTCCTAAATGAACAAAAGACCAACGATCCTTGATGTTGCCCGGCAGGCAGGTGTTTCCAAGTCTACAGTCTCGTTGGTCCTTCAAAAATCAACTTTGGTAAAAGAAGCAACGCGCGTCGATGTTGAAAAGGCAATGGCCGATATTGGCTATGTCTACAACAGATCAGCAGCCGGATTGCGTGGCGCGGCGTCTGGACTGATCGGCATGATCATCAACGATCTGCGAAATCCATTTTTCACCGAATTTGCCGCCAGTGCGCAAATGACCTTTGCCAGCAAGGGCTATTCCACGGTCATCGCCAACACTGACGAAGATCCGGCTATTCAGGCGCAAGTCATTGACTCCATGATCGAGCATGGTGTGTCCGCTTTTGTTGTCTCGCCGACCTATGGCGGTAACAATCAACCGTTTGACAGAATTCAAAAAGCAGGCATTCCGACCATGCAGGTGCTGCGGCATCTGGATGATCGTACCGACCTCTTTCCGTTTGCGTCCCATGACTATGCTGCTGGCGGCATTTCGGCGACGGAGCATCTCATTGAGGTCGGTAGCCGAAACATAGCTTTTGTCGGCGGTCTCGAAGACCGGCCGATTACCCTGGAGCGCATGTCAGGCTACAATCAGGTCATGGCGGCTAACCGGTTTGATCCGAGGGCATTTTACGGTCGTCCGTCACGGCAATTTGGCCGCGAAACAGCTTTTGAGATCTTGTCCGAATACACGGAAATTGACGCCGCGATCTGCTTCAGTGATCTGGTTGCGCTCGGTATGTTGAGCGGTTTTGCTGAAGCTGGTGTTCAGGCAGGGCGGGATTTTAAGATCGTTGGATTTGACGATATCGAAGAGAGTTCTCTCGCCTATCCGGGCCTGAGTTCTGTGCGCTGTGACACCAATCTTTTTGGAAAAAATGCAGCGGACGCCATGTTGGACTGGATCGTCGATGGCAAGCGTCCGCTGGATGAAAAACGCTACGATGTCGAACTGATCAAACGCCAATCCAGTCTTGGGCTGGATTGAAGGATGACCCGCTTGGCGTTGTGATGTTAGATCAGGTCGCGGCTCGCCAAATTTCGCATGAAATGGCTGACACCAAACGTCCACTCGTCGCATTCGGTTGACAGGCGCACAGTGTTTTCCAATGAGCCAAGTCCCGGCGCAGATATCCGGACAACATCACCGATCTTGTGCGTGAACCCTTCACCTGGAACATCACGGTCCTCTGTCGGAGCAAACAGCGTCCCGAGGAACAGCATAAGGCCGTCCGGATACTGATGGTGACGGCCAATGGTCTGGTTCACCAGATCTTCAGGGTCCCGGCTGATCTCCGACATGGACGAATGACCGTTCAGGACATAATCGTCGGTGCCTTCCACGGTCAGCGTCAATTCCGCCTTGCGTACATCATCCAGCGAGAATGTATCGTCAAACAGCCGGATCATTGGCCCGATGGAACAGGATGCGTTGTTGTCCTTGGCTTTGGAAAGCAAGAGAGCGGATCGGCCTTCGACATCCCGAAGGTTCACGTCATTGCCGAGGCATGCGCCGACAATTCTGCCTTTGGAGGACACAGTCAGGACTACTTCAGGCTCCGGGTTGTTCCAGCTGGAGATCGGATGAAGACCGACATCAGCAGATGGTCCGACGGATGATAAAATCTGGGCCTTTGAAAAGACTTCCGCATCAGGACCGATACCAACTTCCAGGTACTGGCTCCAAAGACCTTCCTGAATAAGCGCCTGTTTCACTTTTTCCGCTTCTGCAGACCCGGCCTTGATGTTCTTGAGGCTGTCGCCGATGGCCTCTGCAACGCGTTTCCGGATCGCTTCCGCTTTTTGTGGGTCTCCAGCTGCCTGTTCTTCGATGACGCGCTCGACCATGGAGCTTGCAAATGTCACACCGCAGGCTTTGATGGATTGAAGATCACAAGGGGCAAGGAAGTAAGGTTTGGCCGCGTCGCCAATTTTGTTGGCGCAAAGCTCTCCCAGTGACCCGAGAGCTGTACCTTCTGCGCCCGAAACATATCCGACGGGGTCATCAAGTTCGCATATATCGCGAACGGTCGGGCATTCTCGGGAAGTGATATCGATAACCTGTCCAGCCCGTAGGGTCACAACACATGGGCCACCGGCAGACGGCGACCAAACGCGCCCGAGAAAGTGTCCGTTCTGGTCAGAATTGGAGAGGAAGCTGGTCGTCATGGGAAGTTTGTCCGGAAACTGTATGAGAGAATTGAAGCGGGTGTTCCATCTGCAGGAACCGGAATTGTTGCAAGGACTTTGGAAGACATCAAGTGCAGATGATCTCGTATCGTACCTGTTCGTATGCCGGTTCATGGAGACAATGACCGCCGCAGTTGCGAAATTCTGGCGGACTCGAGTGAAACTTTGTTCAAAATGATTCAGGTCATACAGAGATCATGAAACAGATATTACTTTCAGGTCTGTAGTGCCTGTGTTGGTGTCTGATGACAGATCTCTGTTGTACCCAACAGAGCAACAAGCCTAAGATGAAATTGCGCAGCGTTGGAGGCAAATGGCTCTACGCCACGATTGCCAGAACTGCGTTTTGTTTTGATGTGACCCATCTCCAAGGGGGCATAAATGCTGGTCTCCCATACCCGGATTGTCGATATTGTCGGCGACATCATCCGAATAAAGGTGTCGTCTTCCAGATCAGAATCGGAAGGCAGGCCGTGCCTCGGGGATCTTGCTATTGTTGAGACCGGAACCGGGTCTTCGTCCTTGGCACAGGTTATCAATATTGATCAGGACATGGTCTCCCTGCAGGTGAACTCCGGCACCAAGGGATTGGCGAATAATGCCTCTGTCCGGTTTCTGGGAGAAGCTGCAAAAGTTACCTATTCGGACAATATTCTGGGTCGGGTTTTTGATGGCGCGGGCCATCCGATTGATCAGGGGCCGGACCTGGCGACAGACCCGACCGTGCCGATTGGCGGGCCATCTGCCAATCCGATGAAACGGGTATTGGCGTCACGCATGATCCGCACGGACGTGCCGATGATCGATGTTTTCAATTGCCTCGTGGAAAGTCAGAAAATCCCAATCTTCTCGGTTTCCGGTGAGCCTTACAACGCGTTTCTGGCACGGATCGGGATTCAGGCTGATGCCGATATCGTTGTCTTTGGCGGGCTTGGTCTGATCTTTGACGACTACGCGTTCTTCCGGAAGCAGTTCGAAGATGCCGGCGTCTTTCCGCGCACCGTCATGTTCATCAATCAGGCCTCTGATCCGGTGGTGGAACGCCTGCAGGTTCCGGATATGGCGCTCGCGGTCGCTGAGAAATTCGCCGTCGAAGAAGGCAAGCGGGTTTTGGTGCTAATGACCGACATGACCGCTTTTGCCGATGCCATGAAGGAAGTTTCCATCGCCATGGAGCGGGTGCCAGCCAACCGCGGTTATCCGGGCGATCTCTATTCGCAACTGGCGCGACGGTATGAAAAGGCTTGCGATTTTAAAGGATCGGGCTCCGTCACCATTTTGACCGTGACGACCATGCCAGGCAATGACATCACTCATCCGGTGCCGGACAACACCGGCTACATCACGGAAGGTCAGTTCTACCTCCATAGCGGGATGCTGGACCCGTTCGGATCGCTGTCTCGCTTGAAACAGCATGTTATCGAAAAGGTGACCCGCGAAGATCACAACCAGATCATGAACACCATGATACGGCTCTATTCCAGTGCGCGAGATGCCGAGCAGAAACAATCTATGGCCTTCGATCTGTCCGATTATGATCGACAGCTCCTGAAATTTGGCGCGCTGTTCCGCGAACGCTTCATGGATATCGATGTCTCTATAGGGCTGGAGGAAGCGCTTGATCTCTGCTGGCAGACGCTTGCTGAGTGTTTCGAACCGGATCAGCTTTTGATGAAACAGGGCTTGATCGACAAATACTTCCCCGATGCAAAACAGGTGCCTGAAAGTTCTGAAGGGGAGGTCGCCTGATGGCCAAGCTGGCGCTGAACAAATCGTCCCTTGCTAGGGAAAGCACACAGCTTGATGAATACAAACGGTTCTTGCCATCTCTTGAACTCAAACGCCTGCAAATCATGGCCGAGCGGGCAAAGGCCAAGGAAATATCGTTGCGGCTGAAACGTAAATACGAACAGCGCTTCGACGATATAGCGGCCTCACTGCCAATGCTTGCCAACCAGCATGTCCCCGTCGAAGGATTGGTGACATTGAAAAACGTGGTTCGTGGTGAGCAAAACCTGTCTGGCACACGATTGCCGACATTGGAAGAAGTCGAGATCGAGACCAAGGACTACGCCCTTTTAGCACGACCTCATTGGGTCGATCCGACTGTTGCAGGCCTGCAGGAGTTGTTGCGTTTGAACCTTGAAAGCCAGGTGGCCGAAGAGCGGATAAAGACACTGATCGCAGCTGAAGCGGTGATCTCCCGACGGGTCAATCTGTTTGAAAAAGTGCTCATTCCAAGAGCGCAACGGAACATCAAGAAAATCCGCATGGCACTGGCTGATGGAGAGCGTGATGCCGTGGTCCGCGCCAAGATCTCCAAGCGAAAGACAGCGGCCCGTAGCGCGGTTGCCGGGATGGATGCGCTATGAGCATCGTGCCACTCACCAAGGTTAATCTCGTCGGCGTTTTGGGTGACAAAGAAAAGGTTCTTGAAGCAGCACAAGCCTTTGGAGCGCTGCATCTTATCCCGTTAAGCTCGGCGCAGAAAGAACTGGAAGCAGTACCCACAGGTCGTGGCCGCGATGCTGTTGAAGCGCTGCGCTGGCTGGTTGATTTCACAGCGCAGCGACGGCCCGTGACCAATGACGGTCACTTCGAACTGAATGCGGTTGTCGCTCAAACGCTTAAAAACCGGCATGCCCTGAAAGACTGTGAAGACCGTCTCAACAAGATTGAAAAGCGCATCAGGGACGTTGAACCCTGGGGCGAATTCAGTTTTGCCGATCTTGCCGATCTCGGTGATCAACGGTTGTGGTTCTATGTCGTGCCAACAGGAAAGCTGAAAGACGTTGATCCGACAGACAAGGTTCTGGAGATTGTTCACCGGGACAAATACCGCGCCTATGTGATCCTGTTGTCTCCGGAAGAACCTTCGGCTGGTGCCATGCCGGTTCCTCGCGTGCATGTAGGTGCGGTGTCGTTGTCCGCCTTGAAACGTCAGTTTGAAGACGTTGCAATCGAACTGGAAGAACTGCAGCTGGAAAGGCATTCCCTGACCAAATGGCGTTACCTGCTGGCGCAAAATCTTGCCGCTGCCAAGGATCAGGGTGCCCGGCGCAGAGCGGCTTTGGAGACGGCTGATGTCGATCATGTCTTTGTTCTGCAGGCCTGGGCGCGCAAGGACCAAATTGCGAATATAGAAGAGCTTGCTCTCCGGCTTGGAGTTGCTGCTGTTTTCGACGACGTTTCCGAAGACGACAATCCGCCGACACTTCTGGAAAACCCGGCCGGTATCGAGGCTGGCGAGGATCTGGTCGAATTTTATCAGACGCCCGGTTACCGTGGGTGGGACCCGTCAGCGATTGTATATGTGTCGTTTGTTGTGTTCTTCGGCATGATCATGACCGATGCCGGTTATGGGCTTCTCCTGCTGGCCTTGTTGTTCCTGTTCCGAAAAAGGTTCGAGGGCAGCGCGCTTGCCAAGCGTATGTTCCGCATGTCCATCTGGTTGATGGTATCGACAACGGCATTCGGGATCGCGACCGGCAGTTACTTTGGAGTCGCTCCACCCAAAGGCAGTCTGCTAGCGAATTTGAAGGTGCTTCATCTCAAGGATGTCGACACCATGATGAAAATTACGCTCACCATCGGTGTGCTGCACATTGTGCTGGCGAACCTGATGCGCAGTTTTCATGAAAATAGCCTGAGCGGCCGGATGCAGCCGATTGGCTGGTGTCTGGTGGCGTTGGGCGGCCTGGTGACATTTCTTGCGCAGGGAACAAGTCTTGGAGACATGGCCCCGGGTGCTGTTGTGCTTGGCCTGTTGATGATCGGCTTTTTCGGCAGTGATCGGAAAGTGGAGTCCCTGGCATCCGGCGGCATGCGGGCCTTCGATGGCCTGGCGTCGCTTGCGCGCATCGTCAACATATTCTCCGATGTCCTGAGTTACATGCGCCTGTTTGCACTTGGGCTTGCAGCCGCATCGCTTGCCGAGACGATCAACAACCTGTCGGGTCAGCTTAATGACGCCGTGCCGGGCATTGGCCTGTTGATTGCGATTTCGGTGCTTGTGATTGGCCATGCGATCAACATTGGGCTTGGCCTGATCGCTGGCTGTGTTCATGGTCTGCGCCTGAACGTTATCGAATTTTTCAATTGGGGTTTGAAAGACGAAGGCACACCCTTCCGTCCTTTCAAAAAAGAGGAGACACGCCTGTGAACGAATTCGTTGTGGCTCTCGGTTGGTTTGGGCTTTATGCGCCAGTTGCTCTTGGGGCGATTGGCAGTGCCTGGGGATGTGCACTTGGCGGCAGTGCGGCTATTGGTGCCATGCTGGACAGCGATGGTGGTTATGGCCGTTTCATTGGTGTTTCGCTGATGCCATCTTCTCAGGTAATTTACGGTATCGTGATCATGTTCTCTCTTCAGCAGCCGACAGTCGATGCAGCAAATGGAGCAGCCCTCTTCGGCATAGGTGTGCTGTCCGGCTTCACCATGCTGTTCACCGGCATCCGTCAGGGCGAAGTTCTGGCATCGGCCATTCATGCTTCCAAGGCCAAACCTGAAATCTTTGGTATTTCGCTGGCACCGGCAGCGGTGCTTGAAGGTTTTTCGGTGTTCGCATTGGTCTTCGCGCTGGTACTTGCCGGTTCGATCCCGAGTTAGGAGGCTGACATGTCAAACTCCAAGACCGTCGACGATCTGGAAAATGCTGCTGGTGCTGGTGTACAAGCTCTGATCGATCGGCTGAAGTCCGAAGGTGTTGCGGCGGGCCAGTCAGAAGCTGATGACATCCTGGCAAAGGCCAAGGCAAAATCGGATGAACTCTTGGCGGATGCCCGCAAGAAGGCTGCGGCGCTACTGACCGAAGCGCGTACCGAAGCGTCCAAGGAAAAGTCAGCGACCGAAGACGGCCTCAAGGTTGCAGCCCGCGATCTTGTCTTGAGCATGCGCAATGAACTGGGTGACCGCATTCAGCAGGAGGCTGGTCGTTTGGTTGCAACAACACTTGCGGACGAAGCTTTCCTGCAAAAACTCATTCTCGCAATGGCGGCAAATGCCAAGGACAACGCCTCCGTCGATGAAGCCGAACCGATGGAAGTCGTTCTGCCGGAGAAGATTGTGACATTCGAGGAGTTGAAACAGTCTCCCGAAGCGGTCGAGCCTGGCACTTTGACCCATTTTGTTATTGCTCTGGCCGGCGATGTTCTTCGGGAGGGTGTGACCTTTAATTCAGCGACAGGATTTGACGGCATCAAGGTGAAACTGACAGACCGAAATGTCACCATCGACCTGACAGAAGAAGCCATCGCAACGCTTTTGAAGAAACATCTGCAGCCACGATTGCGGGCCGTAATGGAAGGGGTGTTGCGCTAGCATCATGTCCAGTCCGCACCAGTATATCGCGCTGATGACCAGCTTACCGCATCTGGGAAACCTCTTTGCCCGCAAAGAGGTGCCGATTTCGGATTACCGGCTGCGCCAACGTCTCTCCATGCTGGAGACGGACCATGAAGTTCTGCTGAAAGAAATCATCGCGGTCACAACATGGGCTGGTGTTTCCTCGCTGGAGGAAGACCTGGATGTCATCACGCGCGCTCTCAAAGTGATCGAAAAGCTTCAGGACTATCCTGATCTTCAGCATCTGGTCAGTGGGCGCATGGAAACACGCACGATCATCGCAGCTCTCCGCAAGCGCCGGGACGGACAGGAAGCTGCTGGTGACATTCGAAGTTGGGGATTTGGTCGCTGGTGCAGCATGATCAAATCCAATTGGAGTGATCCCGGTTTTGGTTTGAGCCACTTCATGCCCTGGATCGCCGAGGCGCATCGTCTGATGCAGTCCGGAGATCATATTTCAATGGAACGGCTGGCCTTGAGACAGGTGTTCGAGCAGTTGGACCATTATGACCGGACACATGAATTCGATTTTGAAGCTGTTTGTGTCTACGTACAGCGCTGGGTCGTTGTCGAACGGTGGACCCGGTATAATACGGTAGATGCGCGGACCCGTTTGGAAGCGCTTGTGGCTGCAGCCTTGCAAGGCACGAATTTGGACGAGTCGGCAAGCCAGTCACCACCCGGCATATTTTCAGAAACCACCTCATCCCTTGAGGGAGCCCCTTCATGACGAGCCATGTTCAGCTTCCCGATCCCACAGCGGAGATCATCGCGGTTCAGGACGATCTTGTGACTTTGTCGCCCCTAGGTGATGCACCGCTGATCAAGAACGAGGTGGTCTACATCATACCGCATGGCCCGGAACGCGAAGGCAAACCGCGAGAATACCTGAAGGCGGAAGTTCTGCGTGTGCGCGGCAAGACCGCAGAAGCGCAGGTGTTTGAAAACACGGCAGGCGTTCGGGTCGGTGACAAGGTCATTCAAAGTGGTGAAATGCTGTCTGTTGCACTTGGACCGGGACTTCTCAGCACGGTTTTTGACGGCTTGCAGAACCCGCTGGCCGACATCGCTGCTGAGCATGGTTTCTTCTTGCCGCGCGGTGTTTTGACCACGGCACTGGATCGCACCCGGAAGTGGGCCTTTGAGCCCAAGGTGGCATCCGGTGATCCGATCAAAGTGGGAGATATGCTCGGAATCGTTCCCGAAGGCCGGTTTGAACATAAGATCATGGCACCGTTGTCGCTGAAAGGTGTCTGGTCAGTCGAGCGGGTGCGCAAGGGAACATTCACGATTGATGAGGTTGTGGTCACGCTCAAAGATGACCGGGGTCAGACGCGCGATCTGACCATGGTGCAACATTGGCCGGTGCGTCGGGCGCTTCCTGAAAACCTGGTCAAAGCGGGCCAAAGCGAACGGTTGTATCCAAGTGAACCGCTGATTACGACCTTGCGGCTGATTGATACATTCTTCCCGATTGCGCGAGGCGGCATGGGCTGCATTCCAGGTCCCTTCGGAGCTGGTAAAACAGTCCTCCAGTCTCTGATTTCGCGTTTTTCTGCAGTGGATATAGTGATTGTGGTGGCTTGCGGCGAACGCGCCGGTGAAGTGGTTGAGACCATCACCGAATTCCCGAACCAGCCGGATCCGTCCGGTGGCGGTACTCTGATGGATCGCACAGTGATCATCTGCAATACATCTTCGATGCCTGTCGCGGCGCGCGAAGCTTCCATCTATACCGGCATCACGCTCGGCGAATACTATCGCCAGATGGGGTATGACGTGCTGCTAATCGCCGACAGTACGTCGCGCTGGGCGCAGGCCATGCGCGAGACATCAGGCCGCTTGGAGGAAATTCCGGGTGAAGAAGCATTCCCCGCTTATCTCGATTCTGCAATCAAGGGCATTTATGAGCGTGCAGGCGTAATTCGCACAGCAAGTGGTGATACCGGTAGCCTGACAATGATGGGCACTGTGTCACCAGCCGGCGGCAATTTTGAAGAGCCGGTTACCCAATCGACGCTCGGTACCGTAAAAACCTTCCTCGGCCTGTCTTCAGAGCGTGCTTACAAGAGATTCTATCCGGCGGTCGATCCGTTGCTGTCCTGGTCCCGATATCCCACACAGCTTGGGGCCTGGTATGACGAGAATATCGGGCCGGACTGGGTCCCGCGTGTCGAGGAAATGATCGAGCTGCTTGGCAAGGGAGACGAAATTTCACGCATGATGCAGGTGACCGGTGAAGAAGGCGTTTCAACAGAAGATTTTGTATTGCAACAAAAGGCGCTGTTTTTGGACATGGTCTATCTGCAGCAAGATGCTTTTGATGATGTAGATATTTCGGCACCGCTAAAGCGCCAGCAGGAAACGTTTGACCTTGTCTACAAGATCGCCAGGACTGATTTTGCTTTCCCAGACAAGGATGCAGCGCGCCGATTCTTCACCGAGCAAACCTCTCTATTCAAGAACCTGAATTATGCGGCCGATGGAAGTCAGGAGCGAAGTGATTTGTTGGAGAAGCTTGCACGGCATCTGTCCAGGGCTCCCACAGTGATCAGGTCTGCCGGATAACAAATCTGGCGAATTTGAGTGTCTCTATTCCTACCGATTCGAGCCAGATTGGTTTCGGCAGCCTCCTGCCGGAATGAATCGAAAACGTGATGAACGACAGTTTTCGTTGTGAAACAGGCTTTTGAAGGGCGGTCAACAGGGATATTTACGCCTTGGAACGATTAAAAAGCACTTTGATTAAAAAATAACCTTGACCAGTGAGGCAGCAGCTTCCTAAATTTTCTTGACCAATTGGTCAGACTGTTTGCGCAGAAGGCAAAAATGCCCACGCAGATTCATCTGGCCAAATCGTGCGGAATGCTTGGAGAGTTCGGGAGAGACTCGGATCCTCGTTTCGTCACGGGTTTAAAAGTTCCAGAAAAGGGTCGTATCGATTTCGGTCGACCCGATAACAAATAGGGGAATGGCAATGAAGGCACTCAAAGGTCTCGCCCTCGCATCTGTCCTTGGCGCAAGCTTCGTGGCCGGTGCAGCACAGGCTGCTGATGAACTCACGTTGCAGCTGAAATGGGTTACACAGGGTCAGTTCGCTGGCTACTATGTTGCGAAAGACAAAGGCTTCTACGAAGAAGAAGATCTGGATATCACGATCAAGCCGGGCGGCCCCGATATAGCGCCTCCTCAGGTTATTGTTGGCGGCGGTGCTGACGTAATCGTCGACTGGATGCCATCCGCACTTGCTTCACGCGAAAAAGGTGTGCCGTTGGTCAACATCGCACAGCCGTTCAAGAAATCTGGCATGATGCTGACTTGCCGCAAGGAAACAGGCATTGCAATTCCGCCAGATCTTAAAGGCAAGACTCTTGGTGTCTGGTTCTTCGGTAACGAATACCCTTTCCTGTCCTGGATGAGCCAGCTGGGTCTGTCGACCGAAGGTGGCGACAATGGCGTCACAGTCCTGAAGCAGGGCTTCAACGTCGATCCGCTTCTTCAGAAGCAGGCGGACTGCATTTCCACAATGACCTACAACGAGTATTGGCAGGTCATCGATGCCGGTATTCCGGAAGACGAACTGGTTGTCTTCAAATATGAAGACCAGGGCGTTGCGACACTGGAAGACGGTCTTTATGTGCTGGAAGACAGCCTCAAGGACGACGCCATGGTCGACAAGCTGGCTCGCTTCGTCAGAGCTTCCATGAAGGGTTGGGCCTATGCCGCTGCAAACCCGGAAGAGGCTGCTGACATCGTTCTTGAAAATGATGCCTCCGGCGCTCAGACTGAAAAGCATCAGGTCCGCATGGTTGGTGAGATCGTCAAGCTGGTCGATGGCTCTGACGGTACGCTCGACATGAAGTCCTTTGACCGGACCGTGAAGTCCCTTCTCAAAGGCGGTTCTGCACCAGTCATCACCAAGTTCCCTGAGGGTGCTACATCCACAGTGGTCACCGACAAGCTTTAGGGCAGCATTGCCGGTAACGGTGAGTGAATACAAAAAGGCGGGCTCTTTGGCCCGCCTTTTTCGTGTTTGGAGCTGTCTTTCATGTTGGCCTCAATCGCCATTTCCGGGTTCCTTTCGCATGGCAACCCAGAACAGGAAGCCGATAAAGGCAAAGGTCCCAAGATTCATCAAAGTGTCTACTGGGTCACCGATCAGCATTTTGGGCCTCCTTCCGGTCGTCCAGGATTAGAGCTCGTATGAGACAGACGAGCAAAAGTGCCGTGATGAAGACAAACGGCAATGCACCGAGCGCGATCAACGTTCTGACGGCAGACATCGACCCGGACAGGATCATGGCCGCACCCAGGACGCCGAGCAAAAGCCCCCATGTGACCTTGATCTTCACGCTCGGGTTCTGATTTCCGCCGGTTGAAAACATACCAAGGACAAAAGCCGCGCTGACCACGCTTGTCACAATGAACAAGAACGCCGCAAGGATTGTGACGAGTGTGGTGATTGTTGAAAAGGGAAGTCGCTCCAATAGGGCAAAGGTCATGCGTTCGACATTCGTCTGTGTCATGGCAAGAAGGTGGCCACTGCCGTTTAGCGTCTCATAGATTCCAACGCCGCCGAAAGCGCCAAACCAGATGGTCGAAAACAGAGTCGGTCCGATCAGAACACCAAGGACAAATTCGCGAATGGTGCGACCCTTTGAGATGCGGGCGACAAATACGCCAACAAAGGGACCCCAGGCGATCCACCAGACCATGTAGGTCAGGGTCCAGTCCTGAAACCAGCGGCCGATTTCGTCACCAAAAAAGGTGAACGTCCTGAAGCCAGCCGGAATGACGTCCGCAATATACATTCCAATGCCACCTAAAATGGAGTTCATCAGAAATTCAGTCGGGCCAAGAATGATCGTGAAGGCGACGAGGCTGATTGCGAGGCCCATGGCAATATTGGAAAGCTTGGCCATGCCGGTACTGAGATCCACCATGAGAGGCGGGATATAGGCAGCAACCATGACAACAAGGACCAGAGCGATCAGCCACGGAGCAGCAGTTTCCGAACCGGCCAGGATGGATACGCCATCTGCGACCTGAAAGACCCCCATGGCAACAGACCCGCCAACACCGATGGCGATGGCAGCAATTGCCATGAAATCAGAAAACCAACCGATTGCCGCCGCCCATTTTTCTCCAGGAAACAGGTTTTTGATTGGGGCACTGACCAGCATCGGTGTTCCGCGCCGGAAACTGAAATAGGCAATGGCCAGCGCCGTCGTTCCATAGACGGCCCAGGCATGGATGCCCCAGTTGATATTCGTGGCTAGCAAAGCACCGTTCGCAGCTTGTGGAACCGAGATTTTGCCTTCCAGGAAGGCGAGGTGGGTCAGAGGTTCTGCAACAGCCCAGAACAACAGGCCGACGCCCATTCCGGCGGCAAACAGCATCGCGATCCAAGTCGGCGTGGAGTATTCTGGCCGGTCATCATCAGCGCCGAGGCGAATGTCGCCGTAGTGGGTGAACGTCAGGCCAAGGCAGAACAACAACATGATCGTGACGGACAGCATCACAAACCAGCCGCGGCTGATGAAATACTGGTCAACGATGCTTTTGGCTATGACCTGGAGGCCTTGCGGATCTATGACGCCCCAAATGCCTATGATGGCGCATAGGCTGATCGATGAGCCTAGAAGAAGTTTGTTGTCCGGCATAATGCCCTCAAAAAGAATATCTGACTGGCAACGCTAGAGGAACATGCATCGAATGCAAGGATGGAGTTCCATTCCCATGTTTCCAATCCCTGAAACGAAAAACGCAGATGAGCCGGAAGCCCACCTGCGTTCTCGTTTGTAACCGTCAACCGGCCGGTTTATTCAGCTGCTTCCGTAACCGCCATTGGGTTGTTCGGATGGGTTGTCCAGTTGGCGTAGTCTTTTTCAACCACCTTGTTGGTGCGCGGATCGGTGGTACCCGGCTCCATGGCTTCCATGGTGATGCAGTTCTCGACCGGGCAAACACTGACACACAGGTTACAGCCAACGCATTCGTCGTCGATGACTTCGAACTTGCGCACACCGTCGACCATGTTGGTGATGGCCTGGTGAGACGTGTCTTCACACGCGATATGACAGCGGCCACACTCAATGCAGAGATCTTGATCGATTTTCGCCTTGGCAATGTAGTTCAGGTTCAGGTGTTGCCAGTCAGAACAATTCGGAACGGCACTGCCGACAAACTGATCAACAGACGTGTGACCTTTCTGATCCATCCAGTCGCTGAGGCCTTCGATCATGTCTTCTACAACCTTGAAGCCATAGGTCATGGCAGCTGTACAGACTTGAACGTTACCAGCTCCGAGCGCCATGAATTCCGCTGCATCGCGCCATGTGGTCACGCCGCCGATGCCGGAGATCGGCAAGCCATGTGTTTCCGGGTCGCGAGCGATCTCGGCAACCATGTTCAGCGCAATCGGCTTGACCGCAGGGCCACAATAACCGCCGTGAGCGCCTTTGCCATCAATGGTCGGGTTTGGCGCCATGACATCCAGATCAACACTGACGATCGAGTTGATGGTGTTGATCAGGGAGACGGCATCCGCACCGCCATTTTTGGCAGCCTGGGCGGGCTTGCGAACATCAGTGATGTTCGGTGTCAGCTTGACGATGACAGGCATCCGCGTGTGCTTCTTGCACCAGCGGGTGACCATTTCGATGTATTCCGGTACCTGACCAACGGCAGATCCCATGCCTCGTTCGCTCATGCCGTGCGGACAGCCAAAGTTGAGCTCGACGCCATCAGCTTCGGTGTCTTCCACCTGCTTGAGGATGTCAATCCAGTTTTGCTCTTCACACGGAACCATCAGGGAAACGACCAGTGCGCGGTCTTTCCAGTCACGCTTGACGCGTTTGATTTCCTGAAGGTTGATTTCAAGTGGGCGGTCGGTGATCAGCTCGATGTTGTTGAGACCGGCAAGCTGCCGGTCCTTGCCATGGATTGCGCCATAACGCGGGCCATTGACGTTGACGACCGGGTCGCCGTCACCAAGTGTTTTCCAGACCACGCCGCCCCAGCCAGCTTCATAGGCACGGACAACGTTGTATTCTTTATCGGTCGGCGGCGCTGAGGCCAGCCAGAACGGGTTCGGCGACTTGATGCCGATAAAATTTGAAGTCAAATCAGCCATGATGGCTCTCCCTCATGATCCGGTTCAGGCGCTCAAAGCGGCGTTGATGGCTTCGGCGGCTACCTTGCCGTCTTCAACAGCTGCGACCGTCAGGTCCTCGCCGCCAGCAACACAGTCGCCGCCCGCCCACACATCAGCGAGGCTGGTCTTGCGGTCCGCGTCGACGACAATCCGGCCCTTTTCAAGTGTCAGGGCGCCACCAAGATCCGCTTGCACCAGTGTCTGGCCAACAGCTTTGAAAACCATGTCTGCCGGAAGAGTGACCACTTCGCCGGTCCCTTTCAGGGAACCATTTTGATCTTCGGTGCGTTCCAGTTCAATCGCGGAGATCGAACCGTTTTCCGCAACAAGAGCCTTGGGCTGAGCCCATGTCAGGATCTTGACACCGTTTGTTTGAGCCAGTTGTTGCTCAAACTCGGATGCGTTCATCCGGTCCTGGCCACGCCGGTAGGCGATAGTGACATCTTCAGCGCCGAGCAGTTTTGTCTGAACCGCGATATCAACCGCTGTCATGCCGCCGCCAATGACGACAATGTTGCGGCCAACTGCGAGTTTGGAGACATCGTCCGACTGGCGAAGATCGGCAATGTAATCGACCGCGTCGATGGAACCGTTCTTGTCTTCGTTGTCGAGACCGAGTGCGTTCACGCCGCCAAGTCCGATGCTGAGGAACACAGCGTCGTAAGAGGCGCGCAAGCTGGCAAGGTCGATGTTTTCGCCGAGGCGCTGGCCAGTCTTCAACTCAATGCCGCCGATGGACAGGACAAATTCGACTTCGCGCGCTGCGAAATTGTCGACAGACTTGTACGAGGCAATACCGAACTCGTTCAGTCCGCCAGCCTTGTCCTTGGCATCGAGGAGTGTGACGTCATGGCCGTGCATTGACAGACGGTGCGCACAGGCAAGGCCTGCGGGACCTGCGCCAACAACAGCAACTTTCTTGCCTGTCGGTGCGCCACGCGAAAATGGCGTGCTTTCGTTTTCGGACATGTAATGGTCTGTGGCGTAGCGCTGCAGCTGGCCGATCTGGACCGGCTTGCCTTCTGCGACTTCACGCACACACACCTGCTCACACAGGGTTTCAGTAGGGCAGACACGGGCGCACATGCCGCCCAGGATGTTCTGCTCGAAAATGGTCTTCGCAGATCCGGTCGGGTTGCCGGTCGAGATCTGGCGAATGAATTGTGGGATGTCGATGCTGGTCGGACATGCCTGCATACAAGGTGCGTCGTAGCAGAAATAGCAGCGGTCGGATTCGACACGCGCTTCGTGCTGGTCCAGCAACGGATGCAGGTCGCTGAAATTCTCTGCGTAGGCTTCCTCAGGCAAACGCCCGGCGGAAATATCCGGGCCGGCTTTGGTCTGGGTCATAGAGATCTCCGGAAGGTTGGCGATCGGTTTTTGATGCGGCTTCCTTCATTCATTGAGGAGGCTCGTGAGGGTATTGGGCAAAAATTTGAACAGTTAGTCAAATTTTTTTTAGAACGATTAAAAAGTGGAGTCAAAAAGTCAGAAATAAAGATACATATATTTCAAAACGTTAAGTCGTTTTTGGGCAAGTGATTAAATATGCGCCATGGCATGAAAATACGTGCCAAGAAGGGGCAAGCATGCTGAATTCTGCGCATCTTCCGAAAAAAACGGGCGCGCTGGGACTTATGAAAAACCGGAAATGGATGGAATTTCAGGACGAGGAAGAGAGCGATTAAGATCACTCGTAACCATCAGGTATTTGGGCCGGGAGAGGAGAGCAACTCTCCTCTCAAGACAGATATGGTCGACGATCGGGAAATGGAACTGTGGCCAGCAATTCGATGCTGTCGGAAGCTGCCCTGGGCCTGAGGCGATTAAGCGCTCAAACGGGCGTCTACATAAAACGAACCGCGTTTTGTTGTCTCTAGACTGGCTTCAACACGATAGGTTTCATCGATTTCTGACATGGCCAACACGGTTTGGGGCGTTCCATCAGCCAGAATTTGCCCGTCCCGCACCAGAATCAAACGATCACAATATTCCGCAGCCAGGTTCAAGTCATGCAGTGCGACCATTGCGATGATGTTGCGACGTGTGACTGCACGCCTGATGGACGTCATGATCGACAGCTGGTGATGCAGATCGAGCGCACTCGTGGGTTCATCCAGGAGGACGAGTTCAGGGTCGCGCACCAGTGTTCTTGCAACGGCAATCATTTGGGATTGTCCGCCGGAGAGTTCTGACAATCCGCGTGATGACAGATGCTGTAGTCCCAGATCACGCAGCATGGTCTCGACACGCAGGAGATTGTCAGATTTTACCCGCCACCCCGATGTCTGTTTCAGCGCCAGCAAGACGCTTTCAAAAACCGACAGCAAAGCATTGCAGGAATAGGTCTGCGGCATGTAGGCAACCCGCCGGGCCTTGGAACTTCGGCCTTGCGAGATCAAATCAACATCATTGAGGAGTATTTCTCCCTGCTTCGGCTTTACGATCCCGGTCAGGCTTTTGAACAGGGTCGATTTGCCAGCAGCATTCGGACCAATGACACCGACCAGCTGCCCAGATTGGATATCCGGAGCACTCAGGTTTCGAAGAATGGTCGTGCGGCCATATCCAGCGGTCAGGTTTTTGATAGAAAGCGTCATGACAAGCGCTCCCTGCGCGTAGAGAGAATGACGGAAATGAACACCGGAACACCGATTAATGCGGTGATGATGCCAATTGGATAGAGAATGCCGGGTGTGATCATCTTCGACAGGATTGAGGTCAACGACATCATCAAGGCTCCGGTGACAGCAGAGAGCGGCAGAAAGAAACGTTGATCTTCACCGACAATCAACCGGGCAATATGAGGGCCGACAAGACCGACAAAACCAACGGTGCCAACAAAGGCAACAGCTGTTGCGGCAAGAATAGAGATTATGACGAGCATTTCAGCCCGCAAACGACCGACGTCAACGCCCATGCTGCGCGCCGTTTCTTCGCCCATGCGAAGGGCCGTCAGTTGCCAACTTCGGATCAGGCAGATCGGCATGACGACGGCGAGCAATCCCGCGCCCAAGCCGATCTTCTCCCAGGAGGCACGGGTCAGCGACCCCATCATCCAGAATACAATTCGCGACAACTGATCTTCAGATGCCATGTACTGCATCATCGCAAGGGCAGCATTGAAGACGAAAAATATTGCGATCCCAAACAGGATGATCGTCTCGCTACCGACCCCTTTGAGCCGCGTAGCCAACAGGATAAATGCGCAGGTTCCAAGCGCAAACAGGAAGGCGTTGACCGTTACAATCAAATGACCAACACCCGGGACAATGCTCCAGCCCAGAACAATGGCCAATGCCGCACCGAAACTGGCAGCTGACGAGACGCCGAGTGTAAAAGGTTCAGCCAGCGGATTGTTCAGGATCGTCTGCATCTGTGCACCGGCAACAGCGAGCATCGCGCCGACAAGTATGGCCGTGACGGCAATCGGCAGGCGGTAGTCCCAGACGATGACTTCCATTCGAACGCCATGGGAAGCCTTGTCCCAGAAAATTTCCATGACAGTGGAAATCGGGAAGTTGCCCGGCCCGTTCGTGATGTCGACAAGAAAGCTTAACGCCAGAAGAATGCAGGCGCCGACAAGGATGGCAATACGGCGCTGGATCAAACCGCCATATGCGGAGATTTCGCCAGCTGGCTGTGAAATTGACGTCATGAGAAATCTTCAAGCTTGAGAAAACAGCCCTGCAGAGGGAGCTGCAGGGCTGCATTGGATTACTGTTTGATGGTTGCCCAGAAGACGCCGCTAAAGTCGATTGGCAGGAAGCGATCGTGCAGTTCCTTGAAGGTCGCCTCGGGATCCAGATCCTTGAATTGCTCCGGATTGGCCCATTTGGCAAAAGCCTGCATGGCAACGAAGTGGTACGGGCTGTTGTAGAACTGGTGATAGACGGTGTGGAAACGGCCGTTTTTCACGGCAGCCAGTTCCGACCAACCACGACGGGCGGTCAATGCAGCCAAACGCTCCTGAACAGAGTCCTCGGTTGCTTCATAGCCAAGAAGGACAGCCGCAGTATCAGGCTTCGCTTCTGCCCAGTTTGCACCAGTGCCGATGATTACGTCCGGGTCATCAACAAACAGAGCTTCCGGATTTACGGACCCACTGAAACCGGGAAACTTGCGAGTGCCCCAGTTTATGCCACCGGACAGGTCAACAAGACGTCCAAGGTTGGCACTGCCAAACGTGCTGCAGCACTTTGCCGGATTGTAGCCAGCGGCCCGTTCAATGAAGACGATCGGCTTGTCGGCATCTGAGATTTTCTCAACGGTGCCATAGATCGCATTCATGTTCTTGACATAAAAATCGATGAATTCATCTGCGTTGTCCCGTTGATCCAGTACTCGCGCCATGATCTGCAGACTTGGGACCGTATTGGTGGTCGGACGCTGACGGAAGTCGACGAACACCACGGCAATGCCCGCTTTTTCGAGTTTTTCAAGAACGCCGCTTTCCTGGGCCTTCAAAAGGTTTCCGAGGTTCAGGAAAATAACTTCGGTGTCGGACGTCACCAAAGCCTCGATGCTGTATTCACCGGAATAGGGGCTGCCGAGATTCTGGATATCTGCAGCTTCAGGGAAAACCGCGAGATATTTGCGATAGGCATCCGGGTCATATTTGACCAGATCGTCTTTCCAGCCAACGACGCGTTTAAACGGATTATCCCGATCAAGCAGAGCGAGCGAATAAAGCATCCGGCCCTCACCCAATACAATGCGTGACGGGTTTTTTGTCACTTCGACGGTCCGGCCAGCAATATCCGTGACTGTGATTGTTTCAGCCTTGGCCAAACCGATAGCGCTGGTAACTGTCAGAGTGATGGCGGTCAGGATCCCGAACAAGGTTGAAAAGGGCGCACGTCTCCGCGTGCGCGAAACGGCAAGGTTTCGCAACATATGGCCTCCAGGGGCGGTCGTTGAGTTTTAAGACTTAAACATGAGTATTGAAGTCATGTTTAAGTGGACCATACGCATCGAAATCAGTTTGGCAAGATATTTTTCAATAAAATCAATAGTTTGGAATTTTTCTAATTCTAAACTAAAGAATCGAAATCAAATTCTGTGAATGATTTCAGAGCTTAGAGGTATCCACCGAAAGCAAAACAGGCCGCCCGGTTTGAGGCGGCCTGCAAGGCACGATCACATCATTCAACTGCGTAGCCTATTCCGGCAGCCACTGCTGTGCACCTTCAGATCCACGTTCAATGATGACGTGGGAATTTGCGAAGACTCGATAGCCGTGACTCCAGTCTCCGTCGGGCCATTTGATTCGTACATTTGCGCGTTCTGCTACGCCAACACCAAAGTGAAAGAAACCCAATTGCCCCGAGGCATGCCCTGCACCAATCTGAATGTCCTTGACCACAGTCCGGTTACCGGTCTTGACGCTGATTTTTGCTCCAACCGCACGGCTATTTGCCTGACCAGGTTGACGCACGTCGATCGCAAGCCAATTGCCGATTGGCTTGGGCGCATCAGCCGTTCCCTGACCGACACTGCGGAACAGGCTGACAGGTTTTGCCCGGTTCACCACGACCAAATCCAGCAAGCCATCAGAATTGAAATCGGCCAGACCGGCGCCACGGCCACGTTTGTCCAAACTGATCCCGGCTTCCTTGCCGACTTCAGTGAATTTTCCGTTCCATTGGCCGAGCAATAGATTGTCCGGATCGAAATCTGCGAAATCCGGCATTGCTTCGACATTGCCCTTGGCAATGAACAGGTCCCAGAGGCCATCATTGTTGACGTCCTGAAATTCAGAATGCCACCCGGTCGAGGGTTTCAGATCATCACCAGTGTAGGGCCGGTGGGCTGTCAGGCCGAGATCAAAGGCAATGTCCTGATAGACAGGCACGGTTTCATCCGCATCGTCATCCAGTTTCTGGATCTTGGTGTCGCCCATGCTGGTCAGTGCATATTCGGGATAACCGTCAACATCCAGATCTACGGATGCGATCCCCATGCCCCAGATTTTCAAATGCTGCCAACCATCTGTCTTCTTATAGGCGCGTGGTGGTTTGCCGGGCGAGACAGCCCAAAGTTGCTCTTCGCCGCCGCGGTAGTAATGCCGGTCGTTGGAGACCCTCAAAGACGGTTCACCGGACCGGTTCCAGTCAGTGAATAGGATCGACAAGGAGCAATACCCTGGAGAAAGCCGCGTCGGATCTGAGTAAGAGACTTGGCCGTCGGCCGAGGTTTCAGGTCGGAATATAAAGTTATCGTGGCAGGTCCCCCAAGGTGACCCCGGCTTGGACCGGTCAACATAGTTGCCAAACGCCAACGTCGGATAGTCCGAGCCGTCTTCAAAGGTAGCCGAAAAAGCCGTCGTCCACTCACGGCCACCATCAAATCCGAGCGCACGATTGGCTACGTCGAATGTGCAATCCCCATTGCCCTTTAGAAGCAGGTTTTCTCCGAGCCTCAGGATAGCAAGATCAAGAACGTCGTCATTGTCGAAATCAAGCGGATAGGCACCGAGCACTTTGTTGAGCAATTTTTCCGCCAAACCGGTTTCGACTATATCGAACTTCAAAGCTCCGCCGGTCGTGCTGTTGTTGCGGTAGAGTTTTGCAGCGTTTTTACCGCCTGCCAGGAACATGTCCGGCCGACGGTCACCATTGCAGTCGAAAATCGCAGTTCCGCCGCCGACAAAGTATTCCCAGGCACCGTCGTAGGTATGGTCGATACCTGCTGCCTTAGCTTCCTCAACAAACTTCGGTGTAGGGGCGAGTGAGCCATTTTGGTCATCGCCACTCGCAAATGCCGGGCTGGTTATCGTAACTGCGAGCGCCAATCCGGAAACAGTCAGAATAACCGGGTTCATTGGGCTATCTCCAGGCTGCGCAGAAATGCGATAATCGATTGGCGATCAATTTCGTCCAGATCGGAATAGGCTTTCTGGCTGTCCGTTGCGTCACCGCCATGTGCCAGAATGACTTCATTAAGGGTCGTCAGATCTCCGCGATGACCATAAGGTGCGGTACTGCCGATACCCCAGAGTTCTGATGTGATGAAGACATCCCGCGCGACAAAGCGCTGGGCCAGAAGCTCGTTGCCTAATGTCTCGTTGGCTGCATCCGCGATCTTGTGACGTTTCAGGTCGCCATAAAGCGGAACAAGGACCCGTCCAAGATCATCACGGGGAAGATCCTTCACCCAGTCCAGTGTTCCGAGGTCCAGCGCCAGCGGTGTTTCAACATCGCTTTGGCGCAGGGTGCCTGCAGTATCAAACGGCCCCGGGTCATGGAAGATCAGGCTGTCCAACGGTAGAAATGGTACATGGCAGGAGGCGCAACCTATGTCAGAGAATAGGCCTTCGCCCTTGCTGGCGGCTTCCTGCCAGACATCCGGCAGATCCTGTTTGATTGTCGGAGCTGGAAGTGTCGCCTGCCAGGCAACAAGAGCGGAAATCTGGCCTCGGCTCATCTCGCTGTCAAAGCCGTCATCGTCGAAATCGTTGGTCCCGGTCCACTGGGTATCAAATCGTTCGCTTGACTGAATACCGTGATGCGCATTCATGGCATTGACGGTGAATTGGCGCAGGGAAGTAAAGACACCCTTCTGGCTGAACGGCCGAAGCGTCAGGTCATCGTCGATACCGTCGAGCTTGGTGACATCCAAGGTTCCATCCGCGTGAGCAGTCAAAGAGCCGAAAGATACGCTTTTTGTTTCAAGATCAGCAGTTACAGTCTGTCCGCTGGCACGTGCTTTTGCCAGCACGTCCTTCCGCTGACTGCGCAGGTCCGCTGTCATTTCGCGGGCCAGCAATTCAATCAGCCCTGCACCCTGGATCGCATTTGTATTGCGCTCATTGGAAAATTGCGGATCAAGCGTATCAAAATCGGCACTTTCAAAGCCTTCGGAGACGAAGACGTTTACAGTAAAGGCTCCCGAACCGCCGATGACGGGTTCGTTGTGACAGGACGCGCAGGCGTTTGCGTCGGGTCCGGCCAGACGTTGGAAAGACAGATGTCCACGCCTGCGAACCTTGGTGGGAACGATCGCCCCAGTCGCGTCCGGACGGCCAGCGCCGTCAAGGGTGGTGAATTTCGCGGAAAACAGTTCTTCGCCGAGCGGCTGCAAGACCGATATCGCATCCTGTCCGGATTTGGCGAGTTGCTCGATATCGACGTCTTTGGTAATCGCCTTCTCTGTCCACGGAACAAGACCCGGATCAGCTGCAGCTTCTAGTGGACTTGCCAAACAGAACGCCGCCATGGAGGCCGCGCGAAAAAAAACTCGGCTCATGCAGACACCTCGTTAGTCTGACCCGTTTCAGGGTTCTTTTTTGAGGACTTGGTTGCGGTCCCCTGATAGTCCATATCGAGGCGTTCCATCGATTGCGCAATCAACCCACTGCGAATGAAATCCTCGTTCCAGGGCATGACATCGAGTGAAAAGTTGTTTCTCAGATCTTCGACGAGTGCATCTTCAAGCCCTTCCCACATTCCCTTTTCCATGAAGGAAAAGGCACGCATGGCAGCACCGGTCAGCACGACACGCTTCGGGTCGATCATCGCGATCAATCGGGCGATCCCGTATCCGAGCACGCGGCCAGCCTCTGCAAAAGCTGTCAGGGCGTCCTTGTCACCATTTCCGGCGCGGTCAATCAATTGACCGAGGCCCTCGACGCCAGCCTTGATACTGATCGGATCGGCATCGTCGGGCAGATGTGTTGCTGAACGGACCAGGGCGTAGTCGGACAGATAGGCTTCCAGACACCCCTTTTTCCCGCACCGGCAAAGCGCACCACCGGGAATGTGGTTGGCATGTCCAAATTCTGCGGCTGTTCCGCTTGCACCCGAAAAGAGACGATTGTTCAGATAGAGGCCCATGCCGACACCATAGTCGAGCATGATAACGGCAAATGTACCGTTGTACTTGGCCGGGTCAGACCAATGCAGCGCCTCGGTAATCATGTTGGTATCGTTGGAAATATAGCATTCTGCGCCAAACGCTTTTTTGAGCGGTTCGACGACCGGAATTTTCCGGCCTGCAAAGGCCGGGCTCCAGGCAACAATGCCGGTTTCCGTTTCAACAACGCCCTGTGCGGCAACTCCGATTTCTCGAAGGCGAGAGGCCCTGATACCAGCTTCATCCAGAAACTGTTGAATGGCGCCGACCAGTTTTTGCGGAAATACCTCTGCATCTGCCGTCGCACTGTCGAATTGGGCGCGTTTGTCTCGGGTGACATCACCGGCGAAATTTATTAGAGACAAGTCTATCGTATTCACTGATAGCCGAACACCGATCGTATAGACCGCATCCGGATTTAGCTTAAGCAGTGTTCGAGGTCGTCCACGTGCCTGATGTGTCTTTGGCTCGTCGCTCTCAAGGCTGAGTATCAACCCTTGGGCGAGTAGGTCGGATGTAATTGCAGTTACCGTCGCCGGGCTCAAACTAGTCAGTTTTCCCAAGTCGATCCGCGCCGTCGGACCGTTCCTCCGGAGGGCCTGCAATATGATACTTCGGTTCTGTCGCCGGATCTGATCCCGGTCTGCCTTGCGATTCATGTGCGCTCAGCTCTTTCCCAAGGTGTTTCCTCAATCCCGGATTTCTCCCGGTTTTCTGCCCTGACGTTAAGTTTTTTTGTCTCATGGAGCAGAGTTTTGCAAAACCATGTTGACAGGAGCGACGCTTTAGAGCAACTTTTTTTCGGGCACCAAAAAAAATAACAACAAGGCTGTCCTTTCTCGAACGGAAGATATCCGTTTGTGACTTTGACGCATTTTAGGTGCAGCCGCTCGATGTAGGTTGCATCAACTGGAGGAAACATCGCGATGCGTATGATTACCACTTTGCTGGCGGGCGCTCTGCTGTCCGCAACTGCTCTGACCGCTGCCAATGCAGACGACGCTGTCGTCGGCGTGAGCTGGTCGAATTTCCAGGAAGAACGTTGGAAGACTGATGAAGCTGCAATCAAAGGCGCTCTCGAAGCTGCTGGTGCATCTTACATCTCCGCTGATGCGCAGAGCTCCTCTGCCAAGCAGCTGTCCGACGTTGAAGCTTTGATTGCACAGGGCGCAACTGCTCTGATCATCCTGGCACAGGACGCCCAGGCAATTGGCCCGGCTGTTCAGGCTGCTGCCGATGAAGGCATCCCTGTCGTTGCTTATGACCGTCTGATCGAAGACCCGCGCGCATTCTACCTGACATTCGACAACGTCGAAGTCGGCCGGATGCAGGCACGTGCTGTTTTTGCTGCACAGCCTAAGGGCAACTATGTGATGATCAAGGGATCCCCGACTGACCCGAACGCAGACTTCCTGCGCGGTGGACAGCAGGAAATCCTTCAGGCTGCAATCGACTCTGGCGATGTGAAAATCGTTGGTGAAGCCTACACCGATGGCTGGTTGCCGGCGAACGCTCAGCGCAACATGGAACAGATCCTGACGGCTGCTGACAACAAGGTCGACGCTGTTGTTGCTTCCAACGATGGTACAGCTGGCGGTGTTGTTGCTGCTTTGACAGCACAGGGCATGGAAGGCATTCCGGTTTCCGGTCAGGATGGCGATCACGCTGCTCTGAACCGTGTTGCCAAGGGTCACCAGACTGTTTCAGTCTGGAAAGACGCTCGTGAGCTCGGCAAGGCTGCTGGTGAAATCGCTGCTGCTCTGGCTGACGGTTCTGAGCTGAACGAAATCGACGGTTCTGCTTCCTGGACGTCACCGTCCGGCACCGAAATGACTGCTCGGTTCCTGGCTCCAATGCCGATCACTCAAGACAACATGACTGCTGTAGTAGATGCAGGCTGGATCTCCAAAGACGACCTTTGCCAAGGCGTTTCTGGTGGTGCGGCTCCTTGTAACTAATAACAGTACGCAAAAAGAGTGGCCCCGGTTAGAGTAGCCGGGGCCTATTTTGGGATCACCGCGTTAGCGGCCCTCGGGACAGGCCTCCCGATGCGAGAGCTAAAACGGTCTCCAAGCAGGAGTTATTCGATGTCTGACACCGCACTGTCTGGCGACAAAGGCCCGACAGCACGAAACATATTTGGCGCATTGCAGCTCGACACACGCCTTCTTGGCATGATCGGAGCGTTTGTCGTTCTGTGTCTGGTTTTCAATGTGTTTACGGACGGCCGGTTCCTTACACCGCGCAACATATTCAACCTGACGATCCAGACTGTTTCTGTCGCTATCATGGCGACCGGAATGGTGTTCGTCATTGTCACCCGCCACATTGACCTGTCCGTCGGTTCGCTCCTTGCGACTGTTGCAGCTGTGATGGCGGTTGTTCAAACAGATGTTCTCCCACCGCTTCTTGGATTGGGAAATCCCGCTATCTGGATCCTGGCAATTATCGCCGGTGTCCTCGTTGGTGTCGCGATTGGCGCATTCCACGGCTGGATGATCGGGTATCTCAGCATTCCTGCGTTCATTGTGACGTTGGGTGGACTTCTGGTCTGGCGTAACGTTGCCTGGTTCATCACATCGGGGCAGACAATCGGCCCGCTCGATGCGACCTTTACAAAAATTGGCGGCATTGGCGGAACCATGGGCGAAACCGCGTCCTGGATCTTCGGTGTCCTGGCTGTGCTGGCAGTCCTCGGGTTGCAGCTCACATCACGCCGCCGGAAAACGTCGCATGGGTTTCCCGTCAAACCTGTCTGGGCGGAAGTCACCATGGGAGCGATATCAACCGTTGCCATTTTGAGTTTCGTTGCGACACTGAATGCTTACGATATTCCAAAGGCTCGTCTGAAGCGGATCTTTGAAGCGGCGGGCGAAACACTGCCTGAAGGCCTGACGATGGGATACGGTATTCCGTACTCGGTCGTTCTTCTGATTGTCGTCACTGTCGTGATGACTGTTGTCGCAAAACGCACCCGTCTCGGCCGTTATATCTTTGCAACTGGTGGCAACCCGGACGCAGCAGAATTGTCCGGCATCAACACCCGGTTCCTGACGGTCAAGATCTTTGCCATCATGGGTGGCCTCGCCGCCCTGGCTGGTGCAGTTGCTGCAGCCCGCCTCGGTTTCTCGACAAATGATATCGGGACACTCGATGAATTGCGCGTCATTGCGGCCGCAGTTATCGGCGGGACGGCACTGGCAGGCGGTGTCGGCACGATTTATGGCGCCATCCTTGGAGCCTTGATCATGCAGTCGCTCCAGTCAGGCATGGCCATGGTCGGCGTTGATGCGCCTCTTCAGAACATTGTTGTTGGAACAGTGCTTGTTGTCGCGGTTCTGGTCGACATCATCTATCGCAAGCGCACGGGAGAGTAAGAACAATGGCAACACCTCTCGTAGAAATGAAAGACATGTGCATCTCCTTTGGTGGAGTGCGCGCAGTGGATCACGTCTCGGTTGATTTGTTTCCGGGTGAAGTTGTTGGCCTTCTTGGCCACAATGGTGCTGGTAAATCGACCTTGATCAAGATCCTGTCCGGTGCTTATCAGGGCGACAGCGGAGAGATCCGCATCAACGGTGAAGAAGTTCATATTCATTCACCGCGCGATGCCAGGGATCAAAATATCGAAACAATCTACCAAACACTAGCTTTGGCAGACAATCTCGATGCAGCTTCTAACTTGTTCCTTGGTCGTGAGATTACCACTCCACTCGGTTTCGTCGATGACGATGCCATGGAAGCGGAAACCCGCACGATCATGAAACGGCTCAATCCGAACTTCAAAAAGTTCCATGCGCCGGTTAAAGCCTTGTCAGGTGGACAGCGCCAGTCTGTTGCGATTGCGCGCGCGGTCTATTTCAACGCCAAGATCCTCATCATGGATGAGCCGACAGCTGCTTTGGGTGTCCACGAGACCCAGATGGTTGCCGAACTGATCCAGGAGCTAAAGAAACAGGGCCTCGGTATCTTCCTGATCAGCCATGACATCCACGATGTCTTCCAGCTATGTGATCGTTTGGCCGTGATGAAAAACGGGCAATTGGTGGGCACGGCAAAGACAACCGATGTCACTGACGACGATGTGCTGGGAATGATCATTCTCGGCAAGTGTCCTGCGGGCGCGACACCGGGACCAGGTGCTCTTGCTGACGATACGGTAGTCGGATAAATCAAATCGGGCCCGCGCCGGCATTAGGTGTGGGCCCGTAAAACTGGACGAATTGGCCGACGATTTCGGCATAGACATCGTCTGACATCTTGAGTGCCGAGCGCTTCTGCAAAGAGGATCGGCATTTATTTGGCAAAACTCTGAGGAACGCACCTCATGTATATCGGCCTCGATATAGGCACCAGTTCGGTCAAAGCCATTTTATTGGGTGAAGACCAGTCATTGATTGCATCAGCGACGACTGATCTGACGGTTGAGCGTCCACACCCCGGATGGTCTGAACAGGACCCGGATAGCTGGTGGACAGCCTGTGAAAAAGTGCTGGATGCTTTGAAGGCTGAAGCGCCAAAGGAACTTGCTTCCGTTAGAGGCATTGGCTTGTCCGGCCATATGCATGGGGCAACACTGCTGGACAAGAGCGGCAATCCTCTGCGTCCGTGCATTTTGTGGAACGACGGTCGCTCCGGCAAACAATGCGCTGACCTTGAAAAAGCTGAACCCAAATTCCTGAGCCTTGGCGGCAACCGGGTCATGCCGGGCTTTACCGCACCGAAGTTGCAATGGGTCCGTGAGAATGAGCCGGAAGTCTTTGCCAAGACCGCAATGGTTCTGCTGCCGAAAGACTACGTTCGCTTCAAGCTGACCGGCGAGTATGCCGGTGATATGTCCGATAGCGCAGGCACACTTTGGCTGGACGTTGCCAAACGTGACTGGAGCGATGCGCTTCTGGCAGCAACCGGGCTGACCAGATCACAGATGCCGAGACTTGTTGAGGGATCTGAAAGTTCCGGCAGCCTTAAGCCTGAGCTTTGCTCCCGCTGGGGACTGGATGCGGCACCTGTTGTCGCCGGAGGCGGCGGCGATAATGCGGCATCTGCCTGTGGCGTTGGTGCGATCACGCCAGGTTCTGCCTTTGTGTCACTCGGAACATCGGGTGTGTTGTTTGTCACCAACGACAAGTTTTCGCCGAACGTCGGAAGCGCGGTTCATGCTTTCTGTCATGCGGTTCCGGACACCTGGCACCAGATGGGTGTCATCCTGTCTGCAACCGACAGCCTGAACTGGCTCGCAAAAACCCTGAAGAAATCGCCTGGTGATCTGACGACGGCGCTCGGGACCGTTTCTGGTCCGTCGCCAGTATGTTTCCTGCCGTATCTTGGCGGTGAACGCACTCCGCATAACGATGTTGAGATTCGGGCCGGTTTCGCAGGCATTTCGCATGAAACAGATGACGCAGTGCTGACCCATGCGGTTCTTGATGGTGTCGCCTTTGCGCTCAAGGATTGCCTGGAAGCGTTGAGTGTTGCCGGAACCAAAGTTGATCGTGTTCTGGCCGTGGGCGGTGGGTCCAATTCCCAGACATGGCTGGAAATCATAGCGAGTCTTCTAAACGTCACGATTGACGTTCCGGTCGACGGCGATTTCGGAGCCTCACTTGGCGCCGCCCGTCTTGGACAGGCTGCAGCCCTTGGAAACACAGACGGGATATTCGACAAGCCGGCCTTGAAGGCCAGCATCGATCCTGTCTCCAACCTCACAGAGAAATATGCCGAGGCCTATGGCCAATGGCGTAAATTCTATCCGGCGCTCAAGCAGGCCGGTTTTTAAGGAGCTACATCAATGAGCACTGGATTCTTTGGCGACCTTCAGCCAATCAAGTTCTCCGGTCCTGACAGCAAGGATCCGCTGACCTATCGCCATTACAACAAGGATGAAATCGTTCTTGGCAAACGCATGGAAGATCACCTGCGTCTGGCGGTTTGTTATTGGCACAGCTTCTGCTGGCCGGGATCTGACCCGTTCGGCGGCGAGACTTTTAATCGCACATGGATGGCAGCTGGCGGCGATCCAATGGAGCAGGCAAAGCTGAAAGCAGACGTTGCTTTCGAAATGTTCCAGATCCTCGACATGCCATATTTCACATGGCACGACCGGGACATTGCCCCGGAAGGCAAAACGCTGGCGGAAAGCAATGCCAATGTGAATGCCATTGTCGACATTTTTGAAAAGAAAATGTCCGACACCGGCGTCAAGCTGCTTTGGGGCACGGCCAACATGTTCTCCAACCGCCGTTTCATGAGCGGTGCAGCGACCAATCCGAATCCGGATGTTTTCGCCTACGCAGCCGCGCAAGTGAAAAACGCAATGGATGCGACTTTCCGTCTTGGTGGTCAGAACTACGTTCTTTGGGGTGGCCGTGAAGGGTACGAAACGCTGCTCAACACGGACATCAAACAGGAACAGGACCAGCTCGGTCGCTTCCTCAACATGGTTGTCGAGTACAAACACAAGATTGGTTTCAAGGGCGCGATCTTGATCGAGCCGAAGCCGCAGGAGCCCTCCAAGCACCAGTATGATTTTGATGTTGCCACAGTCTATGGTTTCCTGAAGGCCTATGGACTTGAGAACGAAATCAAGATGAACATCGAGCAGGGTCATGCGATCTTGGCCGGCCATTCATTCGAGCACGAGTTGCACATGGCGCGCGCGCTCGGGATATTCGGTTCCGTCGATATGAACCGGAACGATTACCAGTGTGGCTGGGATACCGATCACTTCGGCATGAATGTTCCTGAACTGGCGCTGGCTTACTACGAAATTCTGATGGCTGGCGGTTTCACGACTGGTGGCACGAACTTCGATGCCAAACTCCGTCGCCAGTCGCTGGATCCGGTTGATCTGATTCAGGCACATGTCGGCTCTGCAGATGCACTTGCTCGTGGTCTCAAAGGCGCAGTGGAAATGATGGAAGACGGCCGCCTGAAAGGCTTCGTCGAAGATCGTTATGCTGGCTGGAAGAAGCCGGAAAACGCAGAAATTCTGAAGGGTGGCAGCTCGCTTGAAGCCTTGGCAGAGCGGGTCCACGGCGAGGACTCAGACCCTCAGCCGGTGTCAGGTCGCCAGGAATACCTGGAAAGCCTGGTCAATCTGTTCGTCTAAAACGGTAAGTTTCAGACTGAATTCAGGGCCGCGATGCAGATCGCGGCCTTCTTCGTTTTTGATACGGATTAAAACTCCCGGTAAGCGAGGCGTTTGTCCGGGTCGGACAGATCATGAAGCTTGTGAGCTGCGTGCCGTGCAAAGCGCAGTGTGACTGCTTTTCGGGTGGCTGCAGACAACTTGTGCTCCGGCGCCTCACGAAGGATCTCAGCGCCATAACCGTCTGAAATGATCAGTCCGGCCTCTTCTGGAAAGATATCGACTGGAACATCAGGATGTGTAGCGAAAAACAGCCGGTCGCAGTGTTGCCGATAGTCAGGCCATTTGGTGTCTGCGCGAAAGTCTGCAATCGACGATTTGACCTCCACGATCCAAAGTTCGTGTTTCGGACCTACTGCCAAAAGGTCCGCCCGGCGGGCTGAGGCCAGCGTCACCTCCGAAAGACAGGCGAACTGGCGTTGTCGCAACATCCTTGCTGCACCGCGCCAGACCTTGAGTGCGGTGTCTGACTGGCGGCCGTCTATCAACGGATCATTGAGATGGATTCGCCCTGTCTGTTGGTGATTATCAGCGTTCATTCCTATTTTGTTCCATTTTTGTTCGAAAAATACAAGCCATCTAATCGCGGAAGTTGACGAACGGATTGAAATTGCGTCCACTGACACAAGGATTGTGAGGAGGCTACATTCGTAGGTCAATCCCGTAGGAGGTCTGTGTTTGTCGGGTTTTAAATCAGTTTTGGGAGCGATGTTGGTCGCGATCCTGGGTGCAATGGCGCCACCGGCTTATGCGGGCAAGGGAGACCTGAAAATCTCGGTTCCCAAAAGAGCGCCCCTTTTGCAGGGCAAAACGCTTGATCTCAGGTTCGCTGATTTTGCCCAGGGGATCTGGGTTCGGGATCTGGAAAAATGCCCGGCCCCGCGCATCGATCAGAGTGCTCCCGGTTCCACAATTGCCTTTTATCGAGGACTGATGGAGACACCCAGCCGGATTTGTCAGGTCTATGGCGCGGAGAAACACAATCAGTCGGCTCAGCGTGCGGCCATCAACTGCCTCCTGAACGATGGCGGGCAGGCGATTGAACTGGTCACGGTCCGACCGCGCGGCTCCAACGGGCTGATGGTACAGCAAGGTGAGCGACCGCCCGTCTATTTCCGCTTTTGTGAAAAAATCATCCCTGTTCTGCAAGCAGCCTCGAGCGACTAACGATCTAGATTTCCGGCCCGCTCCAAATGCCTGATTGAGCGTTCTTTTTTGGCGTGTGCGATTCCGCGATATGAGCTGTCAACGGATCCAGCGTGCACAACGCTTCATACTGGCTCAGGAAAATCTGGCCCGTGAGATGAGTGAGGAAATCGGTTCGTTTCAGGCGATCCATCACAGGGCCTTTTACTTCCGAGAGGTGGAACGAAACGCCAGAATCCGACAGTCTGTGATTGATTTCCTCTAAGCTTTCCAAGGCGCTGGCATCGATTTCGTTAACCGCAGGACACATCAGAACAACATGCTCGATATCCGGTTTTTCTGTGACCAGAGCATAGATCCTGTCTTCCAGATATCGTGTGTTGGCAAAAAACAGGCTTTCGTCTACGCGCAGGGTCAGAACCTTTTCGCCAGTGACCACTTTGTGCCGATCGATGTTCCGGAAATGCTCGGTACCCGGAACAACGCCCACGACCGCCATATGCGGACGGCTGTTGCGGTAAAGATAAAGCGCAATGGACAGCACTACGCCTGAGACAACACCCTGCTCGACGCCGAAAAATAAAGTGACCAGGATGGTTGCCGCCATCGCCGTAAAGTCGCTCTTTGAATAAGCGTACGTCCGTTTTATTGCCCCAAAATCAACCAACGATAGCACGGCGACAATGATCGTTGCAGCCAGCGTTGCTTGAGGCAGGTAAGTCAAAAGAGGGGTCAGGAACAAGGTGGCAAGGGCGATACCCACTGCGGTGAATGCCCCTGCGGCCGGGGTTGCCGCACCGGCATCGAAATTGACTACCGAACGTGCAAAACCACCGGTCACCGGATAGCCGCCGGAAAGCGCAGAGGCGATGTTGGAAGCTCCGAGGCCGATCAGTTCCTGATCGGGTTCAATGCGCTGGCGTTTCTTGGCAGCAAGGGTTTGCGCCACGGATACAGATTCTACAAAGCCGATAACGGATATCAGAAGTGCTGGACCTATGAGTGCCAACCATAGTTCGCTGTCGAAATCCGGAAGCTGCGGGATCGGAAGACCGGAGGGGATATCACCGACAATGCGAACACCGCGTTCTCCAAGTTGAAAACTTGCTGACACGATGGTGGTTGCCGCGACAGCCGCAACTGGTCCGGCCTTGGTTATGATATCTGCCAGAAATGGTTTGAAACCGAGACCGAGAAGCAGTTTTTTCAAGCCCTTGCGCACCCAGAACAGGAAGACGGTGGCACTGACGCCGATGCCAAAAGTGATCCAATTCAGGTCGCCTATCTGGTTGCCAATAGACAGCAGGATCTCATAAAGCGTGTGGCCGCTGGCCGGAACACCCAGAATATGTTTGAGCTGGCTGGAGGCAATTAGCAGTCCAGACGCGGTGATGAAGCCGGAAATGACCGGGTGGCTGAGCAGATTGGCGAGAAATCCAAGCCGGAACAACCCCATCACCACCAGCATCAGGCCGGAGATGAGAGCGAGCACGATGGCCGCGCCAAGATATTGCGGCGTGCCCTGACTTGCGAGTTCTCCAACGGCGGAGGCTGTCATCAGCGAGACAACTGCAACCGGGCCGACGGCTAGCGCACGACTCGTTCCAAATACGGCGTAGGCGACCAGTGGTGCAATCGATGCATATAGACCCACTTCAGGCGGCAGACCCGCCAACAAGGCGTACGCCAGTGACTGTGGGATGAGCATGATCGTCACGATAATCGCTGCAACAAGATCGCTTGTCGCGGTCTCCTTGTTGTACTGCTTCCCCCAGCTGAGGATGGGAAAGTAGCGTTGCAGATGAATCATGTTGCGCGCCTGAAATGCTCAAAAGAAAGCGAGCCGGTTTCCCGGCTCGAGGTTGATTGATGGGACATTGTATATGCGGGTTTTCTTACGCTGCGGTGACTTTTTCCGGTTTCGCCATCCACTCCTTGCCGCGTAACATTGCGCGCCAATAGACAGGTGGAAGAATCCGTTCTTTCAAAAGCCACGCGGTTCGCGTCGGCTTGGTCCCGTCCACCAGCCAACGCGGGAAGCTCGGCAACAGCGTTCCGCCATAACCGAATTCAGCGAGCACGATCTTGCCGCGCTCTACTGTCAACGGACATGAACCGTAGCCATCATATTGTGCGACAGCGCTTCGACCTTCGATGTCTGAGATAATGTTATCTGCAACGACTGGTGCCTGTTTGCGAGCAGCAGCAGCTGTTTTTGCATTCGGGGCGTTCATCACATCGCCTAGCGACCAGATATTGTCGTGTTCTTTGTGCCGAAGTGTTGCCTGATCGACATCTACCCAGCCGTTGGGATCAGCGAGGGGTGAAACACGGATGAAATCAGGAGCTGTCTGCGGCGGTGTTACGTGGATCATGTCGAATTCCACATCGATCCGACGCGGATCTTTTTCAGGTTCCTTGAATTCAAACGTCGCCGTTTTGTTAGGCCCATCAATCGCGACCAGATTGTGAAAGAAATTCAGGTCGGCATTGTATCGTTTTATGTACTCCATCAGGGCCGGAACATAGTCCTTGACCCCGAACAGAACGCCGCCTGCATTCATAAACTGAATATCGATATCACCGAGACGTCCGTTTTTGGTCCAATGATCTGCCGAGAGATACAACGCTTTTTGGGGAGCGCCAGCGCATTTGATTGGCATGGGCGGCTGTGTGAACAGGGCCCGACCGGATTTCATCTCCTGAACCAGCTGCCACGTGTAAGGCGCAAGATCATAGCGGTAATTGGACGTGACACCGTTTTTGCCCAGAGTGTCCACCAGGCCATCAATGCCATGCCAGTCCAGTTTCAGGCCCGGGCAGACCACCAGACGGTCGTATTTCACCACCCGGCATCCATCAAGGATTACGGCATTATCCTTGGGTTCAAAGGCCGCAACAGCGGATTTGATCCAGTGGACGCCGGATGGGATCAGGGAGCCCATTGTCTTGGCAGTATCAGTTGCGTTGAAAATGCCGCCGCCAACCATCGTCCAGCCAGGCTGATAATAATGAACGTCAGCCGGATCTATGATGGCGATGTCCAGAGCCGAATTGCGCGCCAGCAGACTGGAGGCAACGGAAATTCCTGCAGCGCCGCCGCCAACGACCACAACATCAAACCGTGCATCTTCCGCCGTTTCAGTCGGGGTCCGGCCACCATTGGCGATCCTGCGTACAACACCGGCCATGTCGTAACCAGCTTGTTTGGTTTGCGCGAGAATATCAGCAACTGGAATTGTTTCGGCTTGTGACAGCGACCAGAGTGTTGCTGACCGCGTACCGGTCCTGCAATAGGCAAAGACAGGTTTCGGCAGGGTGTTCAGCAATTCGCCGAAGTCGGTCGCATCTTCATCGCGAACCTTGCCCGCGACGATAGGTTGATAGCGGATCTCAAGGCCAAGTTTTTTGGCAGCCACTTCAATTTCTTCAAATGTCGGTTGGTCCGCACCTTCGCCGTCCGGGCGGTTGCAGATGATTGATCGAAAGCCTTGCTGCACAACATCAGTCAGATCCGCAGCGCTGATCTGAGGGCTCACCGACAGGTGGCCGTTAATCGCCTTGAAATTCATTGCAACTTCTTCCCGGAATATCCGCGTTACAGGCCGTTGACTGGTACTTTGAGGAACGTTTTTCCGCTGTCATCTGCGGGTGGCATTTTGCCTGCGCGCATGTTGACCTGCAGGGACGGTATGATCAGCTTCGGCATATCCAGTTGGGCGTCCCGTTCGGTCCGGAATTTGACAAAATCATCCCGGCTCTTGCCGCCGCCGACATGGATATTGTGTTCTTTTTCCGCACCAACCGTGGTCTCCCACTGAATGTCACGGCCATTGGGCCCGTAATCGTGGCACATGAAAAGTCGCATTTCATTCGGAAGAGCCAAGACCTGCTGAATGGAATCGTACAGGACAGCTGCATCTCCGCCCGGGAAATCAGCTCGAGCGGATCCACCATCCGGCATGAATAGCGTATCACCTACAAAAGCTGCATCGCCCATGACATGGACCATGCAGGCTGGCGTGTGTCCCGGTGTGTACATAGAAAAAGCTGTCATACCACCGATTTGGTAAGTGTCACCGTCCTGGAACAATTTGTCGAACTGGCTACCATCACGCTGGAACTCGGTGCCTTCGTTAAACACCTTGCCGAAGGTTTCCTGAATGACAGTGATCTTGTCGCCAATACCGAGTTTGCCGCCCAGTTGCTGCTGGATATATGGCGCACCGGACAAATGATCCGCATGAACATGCGTTTCGATCAGCCATTCCAGCTCCAGGTCATTTTCCCTGATATAGGCAATGATCTCGTCAGCATTGTCATAGGTGATCCGGCCTGCGGCATAATCGATGTCCATGACGCTGTCGATGACAGCGCAGGACTTGGAGCCTGGATCCCTGACCACATAACTGATCGTATTCGTCGCAGGATCAAAGAAGGCCTTCACGTCCGGAATGACTGCCATATCAATCGGATAATTCGAATTGCTCATTCCTAAACTCCCATATCTCTGACCAAGTCAGTTATCTGATCAAGCCTGCGCCGATTTTTGGAAAAAGCCAAGATTGCCAAGCCAGCGAGCTGTGAGCATTCCGACAACTATTGCAACAGCTGTGATCACGGGTTCCATCATCCCAAGGCCAAGCACCGGGACCAAACCGCCCGGACAAAAACCACTGAGGCCCCAGCCGACGCCAAAAATAGCTGATCCGCTGATCAGCTTCACATCCAGATCCTGTTTGGTTGGAAGTGAGAAGGCCGATGCAAACATTGGGGCATTCATCTTGAAAACGAGACGGTAGCCGATGGCCGTCATCACAAGAGCGCCACCCATGACAAAACCCAGGCTCGGATCCCAGGTTCCTGCCAGATCGAAAAAGTTGAGAACCTTGGCAGGGTTGCCCATGCCTGAAATCAAAATACCACAGCCAAACAGAAGGCCGAATGCGAAAGCGGAAACAGTTTTCAGCATGTTAACCTCCGAATACGTGACGGGTTAGAAAGACTGTAATGGCTGCAGTTGCCATGAAGGTCACTGTGGCGGTTATTGAACGCGTTGACAGACGCGATATTCCACAAACACCATGCCCACTGGTGCAGCCCGATCCGAAGGCGGTGCCCAAACCGGTGAGAAATCCACCGATCACCAGCAACAGTGGTGATGACGGCACTGATATTTCCGGCAGCTGACCTGAAAACCCCAGTATAACCAATGGGCTGGTGATCATTCCGGCAATAAAGGCGCCGCGCCATGCCCAGTCAGAAGATATGTCTGTGGTCAAAAAACCGGCTACGATGCCGTTGATGCCGGCGATGCGCCCGTGGGTCGCCATTAAGGCTACGGCGGCCAGTCCTATTAGCGTTCCGCCAGCGAAACTGAGAAGGGGGGTGAATTCGGTCATGATGATCCCTTGTTATCTTATATGCGAATATATGAATATAAGAAGAAAGTATCAATAGGGCTTGGTTGAAAATACTTCCTCAGTTTCCCGATTTTGAAAAGCATGGCTATTCAAATCGCCAAGAGGAGAAACATTTGGACTGATAGAACGGTTCTTGAACAGGGACTGTTAGTTGGTAACGGACTGTACCGAAGTTCCGAGGCCCAAGATTACGTCCGTACCGCCTGGACGGGTTCGAGTGACTGCGCCAGGGATCAGGTGCGCAGGATTATCAGCGCTGGACGGAGTGTCGCGGTCAGTGTTGGGTCCTGAGAACTCGCCCATCGGCCGGACAATGTCTTCATGCACGACACTCCCGAGATAGAGCGGTCGTAGACTGCCACCTTCCAGAATTTGAAAACGGCTGGGCCATAGACGCATGACCCACCGGCCACTCTTGTGCCCGTTTTCATCATTCTTGATGAGCACCAGCTTGGGCTGACGTCCATTTTGGCTACGCGGAAGAATCGGCAGGGAATCTGGCGGCGTCTTCCCTTCGACAAACCCACTTGCTGTTGTCAGGGACCATTTAGGTGGGCGCGTCCAACCGGATTTTTCGGCAACATCGGCAAACTGTTCAAGCGGTCCGGCATACTGAATAACCAGCGGTTCCTCGATATCGCCATTCAGTTCGATGCGTCTTGCAGGGAATGTCTGCCAGGTACTTTCCCGCCAACTACCGGCGGTCACGGTTTCGGTGTTGATCCGGGGCTCATAAGTGACGAGCGCTGTTTCGAATGTCCGGGAGACATGCCAGCCGCCAAACAGTCCAAGCGTCAGCACAACAATCCCGGCAACTGTCAATTGGCCAATCTTTTCGTTGTGAATAGGCCCAAAGACAAAGGCAAACGCAGAGACTATTGCCGTTCCGAACAAAAGACCTGCAAGAACATCAGACGTCCAGTGGGCTCCAAGGTAAATCCGCGAAAAGCCAATGGTGATCACATAGGCTGCAAAGACAGTGAAAATGCTGGCTTTCATCCATCGGCTGCGATCATGGGCAATCAGAACAGCGCAAATGCCAAAGAGAACAGCATTCAAAGTCGCGTGCCCGCTCGGGAAGCTATAGGCATCGGCTCCGGCGTAGAGTTCTATCGGGCGGGACCGGTGCAGCAGTTCCTTGAACAACGGTACGAACATCGCGGTTCCGGCCATTGCGATGGCAAATCCGATCCCGCGGCGCCAGGCTTTTCGCAAGAACAGATAGGCTGCCACGGCGACAGCAACACTTGCGACAACCACACCGTCGCCGAGTGACGTCATGAACACCATGATCTTGTCGCCAACAGGTGTTCGCAGGCTGTCAAAGAGGTTCAGGATCGCGATATCCGCACGCACCATCGGCTCGCCCGGTGCGACTTCTCCAACCAGCCAGAAGAATGTCGGCATGGTGATCAGCAGCAGCAGCGTTGAGGCCAGCATGCCTGCAGATCTTGGGTGGGCAGGATCAAAGTTGGTGGCGATCCATCGGGATACCGGGTCTTGCCGTCTGGAAAACCAGCCAACAATGGCGACGTGGGTATTGGGAAACAGTGGCAAGATGATCAGGATGAGCCATCGACCGAGAATGACAATCAGGAAGATGACCAGCAACAAAGCACCCAGTACCAGTGCGAGACGCCCGCTGACCTGTCCAACCGCACTCAGCGCCGAACCCGCGATCACGCCGGGGGCGATATGTGAAACGCTCCAGGCAAATGCCGATGTAACATTGACCACGGAAAAGCGCGTGAAGTTCATGCCGACCATTCCGGCAATGCCCGGAACAACGGATTTTACACCGGGAACAAACCGCCCGATGAAGATGCTCTTGCCGCCATGGCGCTTGAAATAGTCTTCCCCGGCTTCAACGATGTGTCGATACTTGGAAAGTGGCCAAACGTTTTTGATCGTGTCCTTGTACTTCCAGCCAATCCAGTAAGAAACGGCGTCACCTGTCGTTGCGCCAAGCGTTGTCCAGATCAGCAGTGGTGTGAGATCGAGTTGGCCAAGGCCGACAAGCGTTCCGGCGCCAACCAGCACCACGGTGGTTGGAACAAATAACCCGATTAGAAACAGGGCCTCACCCATGGCTGCCAGAAAGCAGATCAACCCTGCCAGCGAAGGATTCGCTGCAATGAAATGCAGGACCGGATCAAGAAAATCAGTCACAGACGGTTGCCGCTTTGAAAGACATCAGGCGCATGCAGGTTCATGTGTAAGACGCAGTATCCATAATCAGAATTGGTTATCGCTTCATATAAGAGCCGATTCTAATCTCCAACAGACAAAAAATAGTTTTCAGTGATGGCGGTGATATGTCTGGGCAATAGCAATTCAGTCCGAGCTGCTCCACACTGCGCCTTTTCAGTGTTCCGGAGGTCTTGATGTTTGAGTCTGCCCGCCTGCCCCAGAAGATGGACAAGAAGGCTTTCAAGAAAGTTGAACTGGAAGTTCGCGAGGCCTTGCTCGGCGCGCAATTGCCGGTCATCGAAAAAAAGCCGTTCTCGACGCTTATTCTGGTTGATGGCCTAGACGGTGCAGGCAAGGGAGAAGCGGTTGCCCGGCTTTACGGCTGGATGGACGCGCGTCATCTGGTTTGTAACGCCTATGGTGACCTCATGGATGAAGCACGGTTGCGCCCGCCTTTGTGGCGGTATTGGAGAGACCTTCCGGCAAAGGGCGAAACGGCAATTATTTTTGGCAGCTGGTACCAGAAATTATTGCGAGACCGGATCTACAAGAAGATCGATGATCATGACTTTGAAAAGAGACTGGCGCGCATTGGGCGTTTTGAGGAAATGCTCGCAAATGAGGGGGTTTTGATACTCAAGTTCTGGTTTGTTCTGCCAAAATCGGTACAAAAGAAGCGGCTTGGATCCATTCATAAAAAGAAAGCGGCGCGCCATGTCTTGGCGGATTGGACAGCGCTGAAGCATTACAAAAAAGCATCCAGGACCGGCGAGAAAATCATCCTTGAGACTAGTACGGGCCACGCCCCCTGGTTCGTGATTCCTTCTCAGGATCCGGCCTTTCGGGATGCAACATTGGGGCAGGTTGTCGCGCGTTCCATGAAGTTGAAACTGGAAAATGGCACGCCAAAGTCATTTGCAGCACCGCCCGTCATTGCAGATGTGCATGGAGAAACGGCGCTCGATGCGATCGACCTGACTGAAAAGCTGGACAAGGCAAAATACGAAAAGCATCGAGACAAGTACCAGAAAAAACTGGCAGACCTGACCGATAGAAAGTCGATGTCGAAGACCGGTGTTGTTTTGGTGTTTCAAGGCAATGATGCAGCTGGGAAGGGTGGAGCAATCCGCCGTGTCATTCGTCCGCTTGACCCCCGCATCTACAAGGTTCATTCGATTTCCGCACCTACAGACGAAGAACTTGCACGGCCCTATTTGTGGCGCTTCTGGCGGCGGGTTCCACGCAAAGGCAACATCGCCATATTCGATCGGTCCTGGTATGAGCGTGTTCTTGTCGAGCGGGTTGAAGGCTATGCGGGTCATGAAGACTGGTTGAGAGCCTATAATGAAATCAATGAGTTCGAGCAGGAAATGACAGACTTTGGTTTCATTGTCTGTAAATTCTGGTTGGCGATTTCGGAAGAAGAGCAACTTCGCCGTTTCAAGGCGCGCGAAGAGACCGTTTACAAGCAGCACAAGATCACTGATGACGATTGGCGCAATCGTTTGAAATGGGATCAATACGCCATTGCTGCCGGTGATATGGTCGACCGGACGTCAACGCATCACGCGCCCTGGACGCTCGTATCTTCGGAAGACAAGCGCCATGCACGCGTCAAGGTTCTGAAGACTATCTGCGACCGGTTGGAAAACAAGCTCTGATCTTGTCGCTCGGAGGCGACATTTCTGGGACCAGAAACTAAAGAACAGATGCCAGATAATCCATTGCAGCTTGCACCCCACCTTTGCCGTGAGGAATGCCCAGCTTTGCTAGGCCGAGTTCCACAGAGGCCAGAGTTCCAAGAAGCATCACGGCATTGACGTGACCCATATGGGCAATTCGGATACCGGTTCCTCTGGTATCGCCAATTGTTCCGCCAATCGTGACACCGCAGGTTTCAGACGTAAAATCTCGGAGACCTTGCGGATCAATTCCGTCAAATTTGATAACTGTGACGCTGTTGGACCGGGCTTGCGGGTCGGAGATGTTGAATCTCATCGCGCCCTTTGAAGCCCAGACAGAAACAGCCTGACGTGTGGCTTCTGCTAAAAGCGCATGCCGGTGCCAGACTTTTTCGAGGCCTTCTTCAAAGATCAGATCAAGCGCCTTGTGAAAAGCGAACAGCAGATGCTCGGGCGGTGTGCCGCAGTATTTCTGGTAATGAACCTCACCCTGACGGAATGTCCAATCCATATAATTGGTTCGAAGGTTTGCGGTTTCATGCGCCTTGTCCGCTTTTGAATTGGCTGCGACAAACGACAGGCCAGGAGGGCACATCAACCCTTTCTGGGAACCGGTCAGCGCGACGTCAACGCCCCACCCATCCATATCGAACGGAATGCAGCCAAGCGATGCGATGGTGTCCACCATGAACAGTGCCGGGTGGCTGGCTGCATCAATCGCCTTTCGAATTGCCGCGATGTCGTTCCAGGCGCCCGATGCTGTATCAACCTGAACCACGAGGATTGCCTTGATCTCGTTTGCCGTATCTTTCCGAAGCCGGTCTTCAACGCGAGCTTGGTCGACTGCTTCGTTCCACCCACCAGGCAGGACTTCAACATCCAGTCCGATTAATCTGGCGGCGTCTCCCCACCCCATAGCGAACAGGCCCGACTGAAGAACCAGAACCTTGTCGTTCCGGCTGAGTGTATTGCTGAGAGCTGCATCCCATGCACCGTGACCGTTTGCGGCGTATATGTAAGCTTTGCCGTCAGTTCGAAACAATCGTTTCAAACCCGCCAGACAATAATCTGTCGTTTCAAGCAGAGGCCCTTCATAGATATCAACGGCAGGACGGTGCATTGCCCGAAGGACCTCGTCGGGGACATTGGTTGGTCCCGGAATCATCAAGAATTCCTTGCCATTTCGAAGTGACATGGCGTTTTCCTCGTTTGCAGCTCTGATCCGGAGACCGGGAATGAAATGAACTGGTTCAGCCCGGAAGGTTCCTTGAGAAAATTGCTCGCGACACTCTCGTCGTCAAGAGGAGGGTGTTACGCAACCGCAGCATTTTTGGATAAAAGCCGTTCTGACAGCATCTATACAACCGAATATCAATCTATGCGGGTAAATTGTCATTTCTACGCGGAGTTTTAAGTGTTTAGATAAGGGTTGATAACAGATTGAATTATATGTGAGTTTGAGGCACATGGTTTGAGATGCGATATACAGTGTGTCCGGCAAGCGGGAAAATGTCTTGTTTCCGTTAAGTAAATTATCCAAGTTAGTGGTTGGTCTTGACCTTCTCTTAGGCGTTGCAACATGATTTTGGTGGACGAAGGACAGAGCCCTCTAATTCTGTGCCTGCCTCACAGCGGGACGGATATTCCTCCAGCTATTACCAAACGATTGAATGCGACCGGACGTCTTCAGACGGACCTGTCCTGGCGCCTGGAAGATGTGTTCAATACACGCAAGGATCTGGGTGTTACGGTCATTCGATCGACCATATCCCGCTATGTAATCGACCTCGACAAGGATCCTGAAACGCCGTTGAGCGAAGCGATGGATCCAACAGTGGCGTTGTGCCCGGCCACGACGTTGGATGGTAAAAACCTCTATCAGGACGAAGAAGAGCCCGGATCGACTGAAATTGAACAGCGTATGTTGTTGTTTCATGTGCCTTTTCACAGGGCGCTGAGACAACAGATCGAGCGGGTTTCGAGACTGCATGACAAAGTCATCATTCTCGATTGCCAATCCATGCGTTCTCATATCAGAGGTGTGACCGACAAGGGATTGCCGCTTGTGAGTATCGGCAGTTTCGATGGCACATCCTGTGATCCGGATTTACGCAATCTTCTGGTTGGATCATTTACCGGCCAGAAAGGGTTCACTGTAGAAGTCGACGATAAGGCTAAGGGCGGGTTCATAACGCAATCCTATGGGCGCCCTGATCGCAACCTGCATGCAATGACTCTTCTGTTTGCCCAGCGGGCCTATTTGCGCCATGAATCTCCGCCTTTTGAACCTGACAAGACCAGAGTTCGGCGATTGAGAACAATTATGGAAGACAGCCTCTCCCGCTTGATTGATTGGGCTGGTATGCCACCAGCTGGAGCGTTATCAGGTGAGGACAACAGTCTTTTCCAGGAGCAGGATAGCGATGCGGTAGCCGATGCCAGTGACACAACCCTCGAAGACCAATTGGTTGAAACGTCATCGGGTTCGGTGACCCCACTGACTGAGGCATCCTTGCCAGACGCAGGAGCCTCGGAAATCGGAAAAGTGGAAGATGGGCCCGTCAAGCCGCTTCTTATTGCTGAATAAAGCTGCAGCTGAATTTAAACGACGTTTATCTCGACAATTGGCTTGTTTTTGCCAAGCCGATCAATTGACAGCGCTGACAGGTCAAGTGCCTGATAGCTACCTGTTGCGATCAATTCGGACAGGCCGCGCCCGACAGCTGGCGATTGTTGCAGGCCGTGTCCTGAAAACCCGAGTGCAAGATAAAAGCCATCGATGTCCGGAACTGGTCCAATGAACGCGTTGTGGTCAAAGAGGTTCATGTCATAAATCCCGGCCCAGGATGCCCCGGGTTTGATAGCCTCAAATGCTGGAACCCGCGCCGCCAGTGTTGGCCAGATATGCTCTTCGAAAAGACCGTAATCGACGTCAAAATCCGTGCAGTCAGGATCTTGCCCAGGTGGTGCCGAACCACATATGAAGCCGGTTCCCTCCGGACGCACATAGGTTCCGTTCGGATCGATCAGCAGCGGAAAATCGTCAAGCTTGTCTCGGCACTCAAATGTGAAGACACAGCGCTTGCGCGGAAAAATCGGAACATCAAGGCCGGCTTGCCGACACAGGTCTGTCCCACCTGAAGCGCCTGCACAATTGACGACGATCGCGGTCGCAATTGTCTCGCCGGATGATAGCTTGACTGTCCAATCACCAACGGGATTGCGCTGGATCTCGGCTTTGTCCGACACATATTCGACGTTGAGAGAACGGGCCTTTTTCCGAAAGGCCTGCAGCAATCCATATCCGTCGAACCAGCCTTCTCCGGTCAATCCGTGGCACCCAGCAGCGAGGTCATCTGTCTCCAACCATGGGAATTTTTGAGTCAAACCGGTTGGATCAAAGAAACCGATGTTTGCGCCAAGCTGCTGTTGCAGTTTGTGGTTTTTCTCAAGAATAGGAAGCTTGTCAGGCGTTGCCAGAAAAAGATAACCGCCTTCATGAAGATCGATGACCGGTTTCTCATCGCCAACGGCCAGCCGCGTGCCGATCTCCCGTAGGAATTCTATTCCGTAGAGTGAAATTTCGATATTGATTGCGGTCGAGAACTGCTGACGGACAGAAGCAGCTGACCGCGCCGATGCGCAGATTTCATAGGCCGGATCAGCTTCGATCACCACAATACGACCGGAGAAGTCGTCGCGCTGGGCCAGATGGCACGCCACAGAAGAACCCATCACGGCTCCGCCGATTATGACGACATCCGCAGTTTGGTCCGCCATCAAGCCCCCTAATAACGATTTGCGTGCCAAATAGGTCCGCGCTTAACTTTTTGAGTGGTCTTAGAAAAACGCCTGCAGGCCGGTCTGCGCACGGCCAAGGATCAGCGCATGAACGTCATGCGTGCCCTCATAGGTATTGACCGTTTCCAGGTTCTGGGAGTGGCGCATGATATGGTATTCTTCCTGAATACCATTGCCACCGTGCATGTCGCGTGACTGGCGAGCAATTTCGAGCGCCTTGCCGCAGTTGTTGCGTTTGATGATCGAGATCATCTCAGGAGCAACTTGTCCGGCATCAAACAGCTGTCCAACTCGAAGCGCGGCCTGAAGTCCGAGCGTGATTTCTGTCTGCATGTCTGCCAGTTTTTTCTGGAACAACTGTGTTTGTGCCAGCGGACGCCCGAACTGCTCTCGATCAAGTCCATACTGACGGGCGCGCATCCAGCAATCCTCAGCTGCTCCCATAGAGCCCCAGGCGATGCCGTAGCGAGCGCGGTTCAAACAGCCGAAGGGGCCTTTGAGGCCGGATACATTCGGCAGAATGGCGTCTTCGCCAACTTCAACGTTGTCCATGACGATTTCGCCGGTGATAGAAGCCCGCAGCGAGAGTTTACCGCCGATTTTCGGAGCGCTCAGGCCTTTCATGCCCTTGTCGAGCACAAAGCCGCGGATTGCACCGTCATGAGCTTCGGATTTTGCCCAAACAACAAACACGTCAGCAATCGGGGAGTTCGAGATCCACATTTTCGAGCCGGTCAGCTTGTAGCCACCGTCGATTTTTTCCGCTCGCGTCCGCATTCCAGCAGGATCGGAACCCGCATCCGGCTCGGTCAGGCCGAAACAGCCAACGAATTCGCCGCTGGCCAGTTTCGGTAGATACTTTTGCCGCTGTTCTTCTGACCCATAGGCGTAGATCGGGTACATGACCAGAGATGACTGGACACTCATCATGGAACGATAGCCGGAATCGACTTTTTCGACTTCTCGAGCGACCAGACCGTAAGACACATAGGATGCACCAGCACAGCCATATTCTTCTGGCAAAGTGGTACCGAGAAGGCCAAGTTCACCCATTTCATTGAAGATAGCGCGATCGGTCTTTTCTTCCCGATAGGCTTCGATGACGCGCGGCAGGAGTTTGTCCTGTGCGTAAGCGCGGGCCGTGTCCATGACCAGCTGCTCGTCTTCTTTCAGTTGGTCCCGAAGGCGAAACGGATCCTGCCAGTCGAAAACGCCGCCGCCAGCAGGGGATGATTTTATGTTTGCCGGTGCATTCATGGTGCTCTCCCTGGCCGCCCTGGGCCGGTCTCATACGATGTCAACTCGGCGCAAATTGGCGCCAGTCATTCTGTTTCAGCTAGTGTTGCTGTATTTTTGTTTGCAGAAAAGCGAAACATGCGCCATCATTCATGACAGAATGGAATGAACTAGAGTTTTGGAATGAAACGCGCCTTTGTGCCGCCGGCCGATACCTTGATCGCTTTTGAATGCGCTGCCCGGCATTTGAGTTTTACCAGAGCAGCCGAGGAATTGCATCTGACACAAGGTGCGGTGTCAAAGCAGGTGCGTCATCTTGAAGACCGCCTTGGGGTCGAACTGTTTCGCCGGGTCCGCCAGCGCATCGTGTTGACCGATGCTGGTCGTCTTTATCTTCATGATATTCGCGGCGCTCTGGAACAGATGACCGCGGCGACCCGGCAGGTGATGTCCTATGCCGGAAGTGCAGATGTTCTGAACCTTGCGGTCCTGCCAACATTTGGCACCCGCTGGCTTGCACCGCGCCTTGCCGAGTTCACGCGCCGCTATCCGGATGCGGGCTTGAACCTCAGTGTGCGACTTCAACCATTCGATTTTGGTGAAGAGCCATTTGATGGCGCGATTCATCATGGTGATCCGGTCTGGGCCGGGGCCATAGCCGAACGACTTTTCGATGAAGAAGTCATTCCGGTAGCCTCACGTGCGTTCCGCGACCGGCATGATATCCGCTCTCCGGCGGATCTGGCGGACGTCCCTCGGCTCCAACTGGCGACCCGCCCGCTTGCCTGGCGGCAGTGGTTTGATATGGCTGGTGTAGAGACCGACGCGGCATTCCAGGGCGCTCGTTTCGAACAATTTGTCATGATCTCGGAAGCTGCGATCCATCATGCCGGGGCTGCCCTGATCCCGCGCTTCTTTGTTGAAGATGAACTTGCATCCGGGCGACTGGTGCGGTTGTTCGATTTGTCTCTGGACCAGAAAACCGCCTATTACTTTGTGTATCCGGAAGGGCGCACAATGCGCCCGGTTGTGAAAGCGTTCCGTCAATGGCTTTCAGAAGAAGCCAGAACAGCGCGGACTGATCGCGAAACAATGTTGCCGGGCTAGGACCGGACTTGGAGAGAAGAGCTTGAAAAAACGTCACCTTCGGTTGATTCTGAATGGAAAATCCGCAAGCCGTCCCGATGTACGTGCTGCAGTCAACGCTGTACGAGACATGGGCCACGACGTCTCGGTCCGCGTGACATATGAAGCCGGAGATACGGAACGTCTCGCCAGAGAGGCAATTCGCGATCAAGCCTCCGAGAACATTGATACTGTTGTCAGCGGCGGCGGGGATGGAACCATCCACGGTGTTGTCGATGCGGTATTGACCGCATTGCCGGACGGAGAAAAACCACCTTTCTCCTTTGCAGTTCTGCCACTCGGAACAGCCAATGATTTTGCCCACCACATCCAGCTCGACCCGACGGACCTGACTTCCTGCTTGCGATTTGCAGTCAGGGCAACTGCCAAACCGACAGATGTTGGCCGGGTGAACGGCAAGGTCTTTGTCAACATGGCAACGGGCGGTTTTGGCACCAAAGTTACGGCTGAGACGGATCCTAACCTCAAGAAAGTTCTGGGCGGAGCGGCCTATCTGTTCACAGGACTGCACCGGTTTTCCGAATTGGCAGCGTGTGAAGGCAAAATCGAAGCCGAGGACTTCAGCTGGGAAGGTGCTTTCATGGCGCTGGCCATCGGAAACGGACGACGCGCTGGCGGTGGCATCAGGTTATGTCCGGAAGCCATCCTCGACGACGGGTTTCTGGACCTGACCATTATCCCGATGCCCGATCGTAACAACATGGCGGAGCTCTTGGGGTCCCTGTTCGAAGGAGAGCGCGGCAATGTTCAGGATATAGCCATCATGCGACGCGTTCAGAATGTCACCGTTGAAACATCGGAGCCGCTCCAGATCAATCTTGATGGTGAGCCGCTGCACGGAACCAGGATGACTGTCGAAACGCTGCCGGCAAAAATCCAGCTTATCCGTTAGCAGTAGACAGGTCCTGTGTGAATTCGAGCTGATGTGGCGAAAACGCTACGGAAATTCTTGTGACAAAGCGCTACGCCGTTCGGAGGTGACGTCAGAAAAAGATCTTTTCAAAAACTAGCGTTTGTCTCCCGGAGCAAAACCCGCCTATGATCTTAAATATCAGACAATTCTAGTGTTTTTGGGAGGAAGCACATGAAGGGCATGATGATGCACCGTCCGCTGAAAATAGCGGATATCATCACTTTTGCGGCGGATACGTATCCGTCCGGCGAGATCATATCAGTCCGGACAGAAGGCGATGTTCATCGGACCACTTATCGCGAAACCGCCAAACGTATTGCGCAGCTCGCGCATGGCCTGAAAGGGCTTGGCATCGAGATGGGCGACCGAGTCGCCACGCTAGCCTGGAACGGTTACAGGCATTTCGAATTGTACTATGCGATTTCGGGCATCGGTTCGGTCTGCCACACGATCAATCCGCGCCTGTCCGCCGAGCAGATGATCTACATCATAAACCATGCCAAGGACCGTTTGCTTTTCCTCGATGTGACTTTCGTTCCGATCATTGAAAAGCTGCGCGACAGATTTCCAGAAGATCTGCGCATCGTCATCATGACGGATCGCGCGCATATGCCCGAGACATCGCTGGCTGATGTTCTCTGTTATGAAGAGGTTCTGGCGGGTCAACCGGAAGAGATCGAGTGGCCAGAATTCCCGGAAGATACAGCGTCCGGGCTTTGTTACACTTCCGGCACGACAGGCAATCCCAAGGGAACACTTTACACCCACAGATCCACAGTGCTGCATGCCTTGTTCATGTGTGTCACGCTTCCCAAGGCCTTGCAGGAGGGCGGGCGCATACTGCCAGTTGTTCCGCTCTTTCACGTAAATGCCTGGGGCCTGCCTTATGGTGCGCCTTTGTCCGGCACCAGTCTGGTTTTTCCTGGTGGTGCACTCGATGGCAAAAGCGTGTTCGACCTGATGGATCAGGAAAAAGTCTATTCGGCCTGGGGTGTTCCGACTGTCTGGCTGGGCTTGATGAATGAGATCAATCAGCGTGGAAAGCTCCCGGAAGGTTTCGGCGACATTGTTGTCGGTGGTTCTGCTGCGCCGCGTTCGCTGATCGAGGGGTTTGAAAAGCAAGGTATCAATGTCTGTCATGCCTGGGGCATGACCGAAATGAGCCCGCTGGGTACCCAATGTAATCTGCCACCGGACATGGACGATCTGCCGTTCGATCAACGGATGGATAAAAAACAGTCACAAGGTCGGCGGGTGTTTGGTGTCGACTTGAAAATCGTTGACGACAACGGCGAAAGACTGCCGCATGACAGCAAGACGTCCGGCCATTTGTATGTACGCGGAAATACGATCACGTCCGGGTATTTCGAAAACTCAGAGGCATCCTCTGAAGTTTTTGACGGTGACGGCTGGTTTTGCACCGGGGATGTTGCGGCAATCGGAGCAGATGGTTTCCTGACGATCACGGACCGTTCCAAGGACCTGATCAAATCCGGAGGCGAGTGGATCAGTTCTCTGGATCTGGAAAATATCGTCATGTCGCATCCGGGCGTCGCCGGCTGTGCGGTGATCGCGGTGCCGGACCCAAAATGGGATGAGCGGCCGCTTCTGATCGTTCAGGCAAAGGATGGCGTCGAGCCTCAAAAGCAAGACATTCTGAGCCTGCTGTCCGAGCGCGTCGCCAAATGGCAGGTGCCGGATGATGTAGTGTTTGTTGACGGTCTGCCGCTGACGGCAACAGGCAAAGTCTCCAAACTGACATTGCGAAAAACCTTTGCTGACGGTGATACATGACCCCGGACAACTTGTTTGGACTAAAGGGCAAAACAGCCCTTGTAACGGGCGGTGCCACGGGTATTGGTCGGATGGCAGCGGAAGGTCTGGTTGCAGCAGGGGCGCGTGTCCTGATCGCCAGCCGCAAGGCAGAGGCTTGTGTAGACGCAGCTTCTGATCTGAATGACCTTGGTTATTCAGGTAAGGCTGAGGGATTTGGCGGTGATGTCTCTAGCGAAGAGGGCATCAGATCTCTTGTCGCTGAAGTCAACAATCGGACGGACCGGCTCGGTATTCTAATGAACAACGCTGGCACCAGTTGGGGAACACCGCTTGGCGAGTTCCCGTATGCTGCCTGGGACCGGGTCATGCGGCTCAATATGACGGGCTTGTTTCATTTGACCCAAAGCCTATTGCCTTTGCTGGAAGCCTCGTCAACTGACGACAATCCAGCCCGTGTGGTCAATGTCGGCTCCGTCATGGGAGAAATCCCCCATGGCGATCGAGCCTATAGTTACGCAGCTTCCAAAGCGGCTGTTCATCATATGACGAAAATTCTAGGCAAGGAACTTGCCGAAAAACGGATCACCGTGAACGCGCTTGCGCCGGGGCCTTTCGTCAGCAACATGACCGCGTTTGCGACGGCTAACGAAGACGTGCGCAACCGGGTCGGGGCACAAGTGCCGCTTGGCCGTGTTGGACGACCGGAAGATATCGCGGCGGTGATGCAATTCCTATGTGGGCGCGGCGGATCATATATCACCGGTGCAATCCTGCCGATCAGTGGCGGCATCAATGTGGAAACCGGACCGGACCTTTTTCAGGAGGCTTACTGAGTGGCGGTTGATACGCTGGACCGCATCTTGTCGGTCTCGGAATTATACGACCTGATTGGTGAGGAAGTTGGAGTCTCATCCTGGCATCTGGTCGATCAGACACAGATTGATGCGTTTGCCGATGTCACAAAGGATCATCAATTCATTCACGTAGATCCGGAACGGGCTGGCCAAACGCCCTTTGGCGGCACGATTGCCCATGGTTTTCTGACGTTGTCGCTACTGTCTGCAATGGGTGTCGAAGCGCAACCTAAGATCCAGGGCTCCATCATGGGTATCAATTATGGCTTTGACCGGGTCCGGTTTTTGGTACCCGTCAAGACCGGGGCACGGGTTCGGGGTCGTTTTGTGCTTCAGAGTCTCAAATCTCCAAAGCCAGACGAAATCGACATTACCTGGCAGGCGACAGTCGAGATTGAAGGTGGCAAGCGACCGGCCTTGTCCGCCGAGTGGCTCAACCGCTTCTACTTGACTGGCGCGGCTGGCTAACATGAGGCAGGAGAATACATGCTGAAGTCGAAGGCCCTTCCAAAGGTTCTGCAGAATTTGAGGCTTCCGGCGATTGCTGCACCGCTCTTCATTGTCTCCTGCCCGAAACTGGTGATAGCACAGTGCAAGGCAGGAGTTATCGGAAGTTTCCCGGCCCTGAACGCCCGTGATGAGCCAGATGGCCCAGTGATGCTGGAGGAATGGCTAAAAGAAATCACAGATGAACTGGACCGCCATAATCAGGCCAATCCGGACAGGCCTGCTGCGCCCTTTGCTGTCAATCAGATTGTGCACCGCTCCAATGATCGTCTGGAACGGGATGTGGAAATCTGCGCGCGCTGGAAAGTACCGATCTGGATCACGTCGATGGGTGCGCGGCCGGAGGTGAATGACGCTGCCCATTCCTGTGGCGGTATTGCGCTGCATGACGTGATCAACAACACCTACGCCTGTAAAGCCGTAGACAAGGGTGCTGATGGCCTGATTGCTGTGTGTGCCGGTGCAGGAGGACACGGCGGCCCGCAATCGCCTTTTGCCTTGGTGCGCGAGATTCGGGAATGGTTTGACGGGCCACTGCTGCTAGGCGGTGCAGTATCGACCGGAGAAGCCTTGCTGGCGGCCCGGGTTCTGGGGGCCGATTTTGGGTATGTCGGCTCGCCCTTTGTGGCAACGGACGAAGCCTTTGCGGAAAAGACATACAAGGACATGATGGTCGCGGGTGGTGCAGAAGATGTGTTGTTGTCATCGCTCTTCACTGGTCATCCGGCGAACTATCTGAAGGCATCCATTGCCAAGGCCGGGATTGATCCGAATGATCTGCCAGACACCTGGGAGACCTCTGTCATTCCCGATGGCAGCGATCAACCCAAAGCCTGGCGGGACATCTGGGGTGCCGGTCAGGGGATAGGAGCAATCAGATCAGTCGGGCCAGTCAGCCAATTGGTGGACCGTTTGGAAACCGAATACCGCGCGGCGCTTCAACGTATGCGCGACGAAATTTGTTAGGGAAACACATGGATCTTGGAATTTCCGACCGGGTGCGCCCGCTGATCGAAAAAGTCCGGCAGATGGTCGAAACAGATATCGTACCGCTCGACGCCGAATATCACAGTGAAGTCGGCAAACATCCATCTGGTGATCGTTTTCAGCACACCGAACGCCAGCTGCAGATTCTGAACGAGCTGAAGGCCACAGCAAAACAGCGTGGTCTATGGAATTTCTGGCTGACGGACAGCGATCGGGGATTTGGCCTATCGACAGTTGAGTACGCTTATCTTGCCGAGGAAATGGGCAAGGTTGGCATTGCTGCGGAAGTGTTCAATTGCAATGCGCCCGACACCGGTAACATGGAAGTTCTGGAACGCTACGGGACGGATGCTCATAAGGAGCGCTGGTTGAAGCCATTACTGGATGGTGAGATCCGCTCGGCCTATCTGATGACCGAACCGGATATGGCCTCGAGCGATGCGACCAATATTTCCCTGTCTGCTGTCCGCGACGGCGACGAATGGGTTCTGAACGGCGAAAAGTGGTGGGCAAGCGGCGCAGGAGATAGTCGTTGCAAGCTCTATATCGTTATGGCCTGCACCGATCCGGATGCTCACAAACACAGCCGACATTCCATGTTCCTGATGTCTTCTGACACATCGGGGCTGGAAGTGCTGCGGCCAATGCATGTCTTTAACGCAGATGATGCGCCGCACGGCCACATGCATATCAGATTCACCAATGTTCGGGTTCCGCAAAAGGATCTTGTGCTCGGAGAAGGTCACGGTTTCGAAGTTGCGCAAGGCCGTCTTGGTCCTGGGCGAATTCATCATTGCATGCGGGCTATTGGTCAGGCGGAGCGGGCGCTGGAAATGCTGTGCCAGCGGGCCATGAGCCGCGAAGCGTTTGGCAGAAAGCTGATTGATCTCGGGGCAAATTACGACATCATCGCCAACGCGCGTATGGAAATTGAAATGGCGCGGTTGCTGTGCCTGAAAGCCGCCTGGATGATGGATACACAAGGAACACGAGCAGCGCAGCCATGGATCAGCCAGATCAAGGTTGTTGCACCGCTGATGGCGCTGAAAGTCGTCGATGAAGCCATGCAGGTTCATGGAGCTGCAGGTATCAGTCAGGACTTTCCGCTGGCCGCCATGTGGACCCATCTCAGAACGCTGCGCTTTGCCGATGGTCCCGATGCTGTTCATCGTCGTCAAGTCGCCCGCGCCGAGCTGCGCAAATACTCCAACGCCAAGGTGTGATCATGGCGTCGTCAGAAACCGGGTTGGATCTTGAAGTTCTGACACGCTGGCTGGAAAAGCATGTTGATGGCCTTCAGGGTCCTGTTCGTGCAGATAAATTTAGCCGCGGTCAGTCCAACCCGACGTTTCGGCTGGAAACGCCGACCGGTGAGTATGTCCTGCGCCGGAAACCGCCAGGAGTTTTATTGAAGTCAGCACATGCCGTTGACAGGGAGTTTCGGGTTCAAAAAGCGCTCGGGGGAACGGATGTTCCAGTCGCAAAGATGCATGTCCTTTGTGAAGACGAGACGATCATCGGCTCGGCTTTCTATGTAATGGAGCTGGTGCGTGGGCGGAATTTTGATGATCCGCGCATTTCAGACGTCGATAACGAGACCCGCTCCAGTATCTACGACGATATGAACCGTGTTCTTGTGGCAATTCATTCAGTTGATTTGAATGTCGTCGGCCTGTCAGATTTCGGCAGGGCAGGGAACTACTATCGGCGGCAGATCGATCGCTGGAGCAAACAATACCGGGCGAGCGAAACCGGGACGATCCCAGAGATGGATGAGTTGATTGACTGGCTTGACCGGAATGTGCCGGAAGAGGATGGCCGAGTGACGCTGGTTCATGGTGATTTTCGGATCGATAACCTGCTGTTTGCGGAAGATGGTTCGAAATGTGTTGCCGTCCTTGATTGGGAACTCTCGACCATCGGGCACCCCTTTGCCGATTTGGCGGCCTTAATCATGCAATGGCAACGACCGCCGGGCGAAGAAGGCCGTGGCCTTGCCGGTGTGGATCGTCAGGCGCTGTGCATTCCTGAAGATCAGGCGTTTGTTGATGCTTATTGCGCGCGAATGCGGCTGCCCGGAATACCGAATTTCGGGTTTTATCTGGCTTTCTGTTTTTTCCGCATGGGCGCCATCCTGCAAGGCGTAAAAAAACGGGCACTGGACGGCAACGCGTCCAATCCGGAGCTTGGATTGAAGCTCGGTGCAAGCGTGCCCGATTATGCGATCGGCGGACTGGAGGCGATCAAACGTGGCTGAGGATCGGTTCACAGGAAAAACCGTCATGATTACGGGTGCCGCTGGGGGATTTGGCCGGGAAGCTGCACGCGAATTTGCCGCAGAAGGTGCCCGGTTGGCGTTGTCGGATCACAATAAAACTGGCCTCCAATTGATCGTTGAAGAGATCACTGCTTTGGGAGCCGAAGTCTTGTCCGGTGTGTTGGATGTTACCAAAGAAGAACAGGTCGAAACACACATCAGCGAGATCATCGGGCGGTTCGGATCTCTGGACATCGCTTTCAACAATGCCGGTATTGCGCACGATCTCAAACCCTTGCCGGAACTGTCTGTTACCGATTTGGACCGGGTCCTAGCTGTGAATGTTCGCGGCATTTTTCTTTGCATGAAACACCAGATCCCGTTGATGCAGAAAGCCGGAACCGGGTCGATTATCAATATGGCTTCTGCCAGCGGGTTGGTCGGCGCTGGGCATCTGTCTGCCTATGCAGCATCCAAACATGCCGTGGTTGGCCTGACCAAGGCAGCGGCAGATGAGAACGGCAAAACAGGCGTCCGCATCAATGCGGTTTGCCCGTTTTTTGCAGCAACACCGATGTATGAACGCCTTGCCGGACAGATGTCTGAGGCAAAAAAACTGTCAATGGAAGAAACAGAAACTGCCTTTACCCGTCGCAGCCCTATGGGCCGTGTCATCACAGCTGCCGAAGTCGCCAACACTGTGCTCTGGCTTGCCGATCCCAACAACTCCGCAGTCCACGGCCAGGCAATAGCCATCGATGGCGGCCTGACCGCAGTTTGATCCTACTAATTGATCTCAAGTTTCGGATAATCCGCATGCCGCCATTGCGAGGCTAGTTGAGTGAAGGGCGTTTGGGATACCTTTGGTGATTTGTCGCTTTCAGCCATAAAGTTGCATTATAGTATCGACGGTCAACACTATTTGCATTTGTTAAGTTCGATCAGACTGTCATTGTGTATTATTGTAATATTGCAGAGAAAATTTAGAAGGTAGTCAGTCGAAGGCAACCTGTTGTCCAAAACGTCTGATGATTGGGCTGTCTTCAACAAAAATTCCCGCAACTCCGACAAGCACTTATTGCTATTTTGAGATTTACATATCTTGCCTTCATATGCTGTAAAGCTTTCCCAGAAAGAGATTTCTCTAGATAAAACAAAATTCTTGGATGCTTCGATATTCGCTAAATAAACATCGAGAATTTCATCGTCATTTAACTTGAGGAATATGGTTCTCAATGCATGAACTATTTCAGCTGAAACGTATATTGTTCTTTCTTGTAAACCATAGTATTTCAGATTAAGTAAATTAAAAAATGCTTCATATTCCGAAAAAATGCAGTATTTGTTTTTGATGTCTAATATTTTTTTTAAATTAGTGTTGAACAGTTTGGTGTTATTTTTGTCTTTAACATCTAATGTATGTAAGTAATATAGATGTTTGTTGAGTACAGTTCCTGTTAGCGGCGTGTTTTTACTAAGATATAATTTTCCATCAGTTTCGGAGCTTGCTGTTCCTAGCGTTATCAGCTCAACATAGCTGAAAATCTTCTTGCCTATTTGGGCATCGTCTTCAGCACGATAGGCTTCTAAAGCAGCCATTTGATTGGTGTCTAATAGGTATTGTAGATCAACCTGAATTGGCGAGTTTCGGTGCAATTCAATACATTCGGAGCCATTAGCATTTTCGAGTTTAACTACTAGGATTAATGACGCTATACTTAGACATAAAAGTGGCCGTGATAGTAAATATATCAAATCTTGATCCCGGTAATAGTTGCTCATCTTCTCACGTTTCTGGATGAGTTCCATTGATAGATTGTTGTTATAGGCCCGAAGTTAAGATGATATATTTGACTAACACAACTAGAGATAAGTCTTGATCCCAAATATCGGCTATGTGATCAATTGTAATTAAGTTTGATCAGCTGTTTTTTTCAGTAAATGTTTCGCCGCTTGAGGCCATCTCCCGAAGCAGAGCAGGCACTTGCCAATAATAGGCATCTTCTTTTGCGTATTCTTCGATCCGGCGGACAAGCTCTTTGGCCCCAATCTGGTCGGCTGTGTGCAATGGGCCGCCCCTAAATCTCGGAAAACCGTAGCCAAACAGGAACACGGCATCAATGTCGATGGGCCGTAGCGCAATGCCCTCTTCGAGAACACGGGTTGCCTCCAGGATCATGGCGGTCATGAAACGGTCGACGATCTCGTCCGAGGTGAATGAACGTAGTGAGACACCGGCCGCTGCCCGTTCTTCGTTGATAACCGCAAGTGCTGCCGGATTTGGCCGCGTACCTTTGTCGTCATAGACGTAAAACCCTTGCCCGGTTTTTCGGCCGAACCAGCCTTTTTCGCAAATCTCGTCGGCAATCGGAATATAGCGCTCTTCGACTGGGCGGGTCGCCGCGCGGCGTTTGTTGGCGGCCCAGCTGATGTCAATACCGGCAAGATCGGCGACCTGATAAGGACCCATGGCAAAACCAAATCCGGTCATGGCTGTGTCGATTTCTTCTGGATACGCGCCATCCATCATCATGTAATCGGCAGCCTTCTTGTAGAAGGTCATGATGCGGTTGCCGACGAATCCGTCGCAAACGCCTGTCCGAACGGCAATTTTCCTGAGTTTCTTGGCAAGTGCAAACCCGGTCGCGACAACGTCCGGCGCAGTTTTGTCCGCCACAACAACTTCCATCAGACGCATGACATGGGCTGGTGAAAAGAAGTGCAGACCGATGACATCATTTGGGCGGTTTGTTGCGGCGGCTATTTCGTTGATGTCGAGATAGGATGTGTTGGACGCAAGCACTGCGCCCGGTTTTACAATCGTGTCCAGCTGCCCGAAGATGTCGCGTTTGACGCTCATGTCCTCAAAGACGGCTTCGATGACGAGGTCAGCTTCGGAGAGTGCAGAAAGATCTGTCGCCGCAACGAGTTTGTCAGACAGGATTTGGTCTTTGCCATCGCTGGATAACTTGCCGCGTTTGACGGCTCCGTCCAGATTTTTGGAAATTGTCGCTAGTCCGCGATCCAGCCCGTCCTGATCCCGCTCCGTCAGCGTCACATCAAACCCGGACAGCAGCATGGCAGTTGCAATACCTGATCCCATGGTTCCACCGCCGATCACGCCAATCTTGCCAATCGGCCGCAGTGTTTCTTTTGCTTCCGGGATTTTGGTAACGGCACGTTCTGCAAAGAATGCGTGGATCAGTCCCGCCCGTTGCGGGCTTTCCATGCAATCCGTGAATAGCCGTCGTTCTTCCGTCAAACCATCGGCAATCGGCAAGGTACTAGCAGCGACGGCATCAACGCATTTGTGTGGTGAAAACAGCAGAGGCTGTGTCTTTTGAAGTTTTGCTCGATAGGCACTGATCGCTTCCGGATCGTCAATGGTTTGAAGATCGCAAGTCCGTCGATGTTTCAGAGTGCCGTCAGCCAATGCCTTAGCGCCGTTGATTGCGAGGTCTCGTGGTTCTCCGGTCTCAATTCCATCGACCAAGCCTATCTCAAGGGCCTTGTCCGCAGCAATCGGTTTGCCGCTGGTGATCAGATCAAGCGATGCAGAAACACCTGCCAAACGGGGGGCTCGCTGGGTACCACCGGCTCCCGGCAAAATACCAAGCGTGACTTCCGGCAGACCAACTTTTGTACCAGGAACGGCAATGCGCGCATGACAGCTCAATGCGACTTCCAGGCCTCCACCCAATGTCGTTCCATGAAGGATACAGACAATTGGTGTCTTGGAGGCTTCGAGATGATTGCAAAGGTCGGGCAACCATGGGTCTTGTGGAGGCTTGCCAAATTCTCGGATATCGGCACCAGCGATAAAAGTGCGGCCAAGGGCATAGAGGCCAATCGCCTTGATGGCGGTATCTTTCTGCAAGTCTTCGACAGCATTCCACAGGCCTTCGCGAACAGCATGTGACGCTGCATTGACTGGCGGATTGTTCAGTGCAATCAGCGCGATGTCGCCAAGTCTCTCAACGGAGACAACAGCGGTTGCTTCTCCGGAGTTCGCCTGCGAATTGGTGTTCATTCAAGATCCTCCCTGCGCAGCGTTTGAATGCTGCATTGCACTAGGTTTGGCAACTTGATTGGATGCCTGTCAAGGTGCCCTAAAGGATGATTACGTCGTGGAATCGGCTTTGGGAGAAAAGGAGCAACGATCTGGTTTCAGATCCAGAAGCGGCGTGCCGTTAAGGCAGTCCAGGCCGCGCACTGTCAGGATAGGTCCTTCCACGGAAACAAGCTTGACCATGGAAGTTCCGATAGGATTGGGCCTAACCGGAGAGCGAAGCGCGAAAGTTCCGCGGACAATATTTCCTTTGGATGGGCTTTGCACAACCAAGTCCCGCCGCGCCTGATCAAGCCAATAGAGCACCTCAAGGGTCTCGAATTTCTCAATGCCTGCAAGTGCCTGCACCCAAGGTTCGAAAATCTCGATCCAGCAATCCGGTCCGTCGTGCTTGCCTTGACGCGGGCAGTCTTTTCGGTCCGTCCATGGTGTATGAATTATGCCGATAAAGCGGAGTTGTGCGTCTTCCGCCGGAGAGACCGGGATAGCGATTTCATTGGGTCGGACATCAGTCATTCGCAAAATCCATTAGGTCAAGAGATAGAGACAGGAACTTAAGGTGAGACCCAACGCACTGTGCCAAAATCAGTCAGGTCATAACCACCCATGGATGCCGCTTTTCGGATAAATTCAGATGTCTGGGCAAAGGACAACAAGCGCTGGACCGGCTCGGTGAAATAGCATTTACGATCGATCAGCAGATCGAAGTGTTCCTCTTGCAACGGCACAAAGCCGAGCTTGTATTGCAAGGCCATCGCCTCGACGCCAAGAACCGCATCTGCGTCACCGCTGGCGACAGTTGCAGCAGCCTCACTCTCGGTATGGGCAAATCCGTTTGTTGGCTTCAGGTCGCTTTCACCGAGACCTGACGCCGCCAGAAATCTGGCAAAAAGCGCTGCAGCCCCGGCGCCCGGTTGACGCAAGACAACACGTCTGCCTTTCAAGTCTTCAACGGACTTGATCTGACCTTTGGCAGCATCTGCGACCAGTAATCCACGCTTGCGTTTGGCCCAACCGATGAGAACAGAATTAGTGAGTTCCAGAGATTGTACCGACTTGGTATTCCAGCCATCGTCCTCTGGAATGTGAAGCCCGGACAGCGCTGCGCGATTGTCCGAAAAGCAGGCCAAACCATCCCGGCTGCCGTTGAACAGGGTTGCCAGACCGCAGCCGGAATCCCGAATTGCCCAATCCAGAAGCGGATCATGGGAGCCGGTGACAACGGCAGGACGCTCCGGAGCTGCTAGCGAACCGGATCCTTCTATCCAGGCCCGAATCTCGATGGCCGGAAACAGCAGTTTACCGGTTATGCGACGATGCGGAATTTCATCGGCAGCTGCCAGATCATAGACCTTGCGCTCCTTGACCCGAAGGAGATCCGCGACTTCCTTGGTTGTCAGATATTGCGGCGGCTTGTCATCTATCGTCTTCAAGTGGTTCTCCACGTTAAGCCGGACCTTACCGGATAGGAAAAGCCACGCAAGGCAGAACCGGCCTGTAGAGATAATTTATGACCCTCGGCCGGGCTACTGGTTCTGGAAAAGCAAAGCCAAAAAAGCGTAGCGGAATACCCTTGTGAAGATGAATTACACTGGGGAATTGTCGATGTCGTCGATCTCTAAGGCTAAAGAAAATTGTACTGATATTTTTTGCGTTGCAAATAAAAGGAGCGTATGAGAAGTAAAATAACTCCAAAAATCGCTGCAAATAGTAATTAAATCTTCATATTGCAGAGCAGCAAAATATTGCGCCGTTCACTGTCTAAAAAATATGCATTTATTTTCGTAACCCCCTTTCATTGTGAGCGTTTTTTTGTTCTTCTGTCCATCTGACGAGCTGACGGATATCTGGCAGGTGGTTGTGATCATCTAGCGGATATTGTTTGGCTACGTAATAATAATGAATGAAGCAGACTTGGGGACACTATGGCGGATAACAGGGGCGCTGCTGTTAAGTATGACAGCGTTCAGAAGAGCTATGACGGCGAAAGCCTTGTCGTAAAGAACCTCAATCTGGACATACCGCCCGGCGAATTCCTGACCATGTTGGGGCCGTCCGGATCCGGAAAAACCACCTGCCTGATGATGTTGGCGGGATTTGAGCCGGCAACCCATGGCGAGATCTTTCTGAACAACAAGCCAATCAACAATGTTCCGCCGCACAAACGCGGAATTGGCATGGTGTTCCAGAACTACGCCCTGTTCCCGCATATGACGGTGGCCGAAAATCTCGCGTTTCCGCTGCAGGTTCGCAAGGTCAACAAGGCTGAGCAGCAGGAAAAAGTGCAGCGCGCGCTCGACATGGTCGAGCTTGGCGCCTTTGGCAATAGACGCCCGGCGCAGTTGTCAGGTGGTCAGCAGCAGCGGGTTGCAGTTGCCCGCGCGCTCGTGTTCGATCCTGAATTGGTGCTGATGGATGAGCCGCTCGGCGCGCTCGACAAACAGCTGCGCGAGCAGATGCAGTACGAAATCAAGCATATCCATGAAAATCTGGGTGTTACTGTTGTCTATGTGACGCACGATCAGACCGAAGCGCTGACAATGTCGGATCGCGTTGCCGTCTTTAATGATGGTGTCATCCAACAGCTGTCTACACCGGACGATCTGTATGAAGATCCGCAGAACTCGTTCGTCGCCCAGTTCATCGGTGAGAACAACAAGTTGAGCGGCAAAGTCATCGGCGTTCAAGGAGAAGAATGTCAGGTGGAGCTTGATGACGGAACCCAGCTGAAGGCCGACAGGGTCAACGTTGCAGCTGTTGGTGATCGCACCACATTATCGCTCCGCCCGGAACGGGTGGAGTTCGATACACACGATCAGATGGAAAATCTTGTCAATGGTCGCGTCGAGGAGCTCATTTATCTTGGAGACCACATTCGTGTTCGCATGAACGTGGCTGGCAATGATGAGTTCATCGTTAAAGTTCGCAATCGCGGAGAGAAGCGCAAACTTCACGTTGGCGATACAGTCCCTGTGGGCTGGGCACTCAACGACTGTAAAGCGCTCGACGCGGTTGTCTAAAAGTCGCCCGACGGCCAGGCCTTGACCGTCGGCGAAATCAACGGAAACCAATCCGTTAAATCCTAAAAGAGGGAGCTAGTTCAAATGAAGCTCAAGACATTGGTTCTTGCCGGTTCCGCTATGGCCTTTGCAGGCACTGCGGCACTTGCAGCAGATATGACAATCGTATCGTGGGGTGGTGCATACTCCGCCTCACAGAACAACGCATATCACAAGCCGTACATGGAAAAGAATGCAGGCGTTAACATCATCAATGATGAATCGTCCGCTGAAGCTGTGGCTAAACTTCGTGCAATGAACGAAGCTGGCAACGTCACTTGGGACCTGGTTGATGTTGTTGCATCTGACGCCATCCGCCTTTGTGATGAAGGCTTGGCTCTGGAGATTAACCCGGCTACCGATTTGGCTGCAGCTCCTGACGGAACGTCTGCTGCTGACGACTTCGGTGATCTGTTGGTCTCCGAGTGTTTCATTCCGCAGATCGTTTACTCCACTACATTTGGCTACCGTTCTGACGTTGCCGAGTGGGGCGGGAAAGAGCCTACGGACATTTGTGCCATCTTTGATACGGCAACATTCCCAGGCAAGCGTTCTTTGGAAAAACGCCCAATCAACAATGTTGAGTGGGCTCTTCTTTGCGACGGTGTTGCCAAGGAAGATGTCTATGATGTCCTTGAGACCGAAGAAGGTCTGGATCGCGCACTTGCAAAACTCGCCACGATCAAAGACGACGTGATCTGGTGGTCCGCTGGTGCGGAAACGCCTCAGCTTCTCGCCGACAAGGAAGTCGTGATCGGTTCCACATACAACGGTCGTCTTTTTGCTCTGATCGAAGAGCAGAAGCAGCCGGTCAAAATGCTCTGGGACGCTCAGGTCTTCGATCTGGACGGATGGATCATCCCAGCTGGTCTTCCAGCAGATCGTCTCGCACAGGTTAAGGACTACGTTATGTTCGCAACCGACACACAGCGTCTTGCTGATCAGGCGAAGTACATCTCCTACGGTCCTGCACGTAAATCTTCCGCACCTTTGGTCGGAAAACATGCAGACCTCGGCATCGAAATGGCACCACATATGCCAACCGATCCGAACAATGCCAAAAACACCTTCCTCTATAACTACGAGTGGTGGGCTGATTATCGCGACGACATCGACGCGAAATTCCAAGCTTGGCTTGCACAGTAAGCCTCTAGGCTGAGTTCCGGGTGGGGATCCCCCACCCGGAAACTCCTAAAGAATTTGCGGAAGACTTTTTTATGAGCGATTCCACCGCCGACCAGCTCTTGACAACGCAAGACGGCAAGCCGCTGAAAGCATCACTTGCTAAAGCTTTGCGCCGCGAGAAAATGCGGGCGCTGGCTCTTATTGCGCCGTTGTTGATATTCGTCCTGATTACCTTTGTTGCGCCAATTGCCGACATGCTTTTCCGATCCGTGGAAAATGGCATTGTCGCTGACACCCTGCCGCGTACGGTAATCGCTCTTCAGGATTGGGATCCGGATTCCGGCGAAGCGCCGGGTGAAGCAGTCTTCGCAGCTCTGCACGGCGACTTGGCTGTTGCTGTCAAAGCGAAAAAACACACGCGCCTCGGCTCGCGTCTAAATTACGAGCAAAGTGGAATTTCCAGCCTCTTTCGCAAAACGGGCCGTCGTATCAGCAAGATGGACGAAGCCGCACCGTTCAAGGAACAATTCCTGAGCGCGGACAAAAAGTGGGCTGACGTCGGTGTCTGGCAGACGCTGAAACGGTTCTCGCCCCGCTATACCGACGGCTATTTTTTGAACTCGGTGGATGCGCATCGCACATCCGACGGAATAGAGCTGAAACCGGCAGACGAGCGGATTTACATGCTCTTGTTCGCTCGGACGATGTTCCTGTCCATTATGATCACGGTCTCCTGCCTTTTGCTCGGATATCCGATCGCTTTCTTGTTGGCAGCACTCCCCTTACGGTCTTCGAACCTCTTGATGATCCTGGTTCTGTTGCCGTTCTGGACCAGTCTGCTGGTGCGTACATCTGCCTGGAAAGTGCTGTTGCAACAACAGGGGGTGATAAATGATTTTCTTGTCTGGATTGGGCTTGTTTCTGACGCAGACCGATTAGTCATGATCAACAACCAGACCGGTACCATCATTGCGATGACGCACATCCTGTTACCGTTCATGATCCTGCCGTTGTATTCGGTCATGAAAACCATCTCGCCAACCTATGTCCGGGCAGCGAAAAGCTTGGGTGCGAATGACTGGACCGCATTCTGGAGGGTCTATTTTCCTCAGTCTGTGCCCGGGATCGGCGCGGGTGCCGTGCTCGTCTTCATCCTGTCTATCGGTTACTACATCACGCCGGAACTGGTGGGTGGTACGTCCGGTATCTTCATATCCAACCGGATCGCCTATCACATCTCCTCGTCGTTGAACTGGGGATTGGCCGCCGCGCTTGGAACCATGCTGCTTGCAGCAGTTATGGTCCTCTTCGTCGTCTACGATCGCATCGTCGGCATCGACAACGTTAAACTGGGATAGGACGATATGAGCGCACTTCCACCCTATGCGTCCCCTCTCCAGCGGACCTGGTATTATTCATTCCGGATCATATGCGGATTGATCTTCTTCTTTTTGATCTTTCCGATCCTTGTGATCCTGCCCCTTAGCTTTAATGCTCAGGACTTCTTTACGTTTACCAAGGAGATGCTGTCGCTGGATCCGGCGGGCTATTCCTTCAAACACTACAATGATTTCTTCACCAATCCGGACTGGCAGCAGGCGCTGACAAACTCCGTCATGATCGCGCCTGTTGCGACCATCCTGGCGACGGGATTTGGAACTCTGGCCGCGATTGGTCTTTCCCAGTCGCATGTGCCCTACAAACCGGCGATCATGGCAGTGCTTATCTCGCCGATGATCGTGCCGCTGATCATTTCGGCTGCCGGCATGTATTTCTTTTATTCCCGTATTGGCCTTCAGGGGACATACTGGGGTGTGGTTCTGGCGCATGCAGCCCTTGGCACGCCGTTCGTGATCATTACGGTGACGGCAACACTTGTCGGCTTTGATCGCAGTCTTGTTCGCGCTGCAGCAAGCATGGGCGCCAATCCGGTCACGACGTTCTTCAAGGTTCAAATGCCGCTAATCATCCCGGGGGTTGTTTCCGGTGCATTGTTTGCCTTCATCACATCGTTTGATGAAGTGGTCGTGGTGCTGTTCCTCGGATCCGCCGGACAGAAAACCCTGCCATGGCAAATGTTCACAGGGTTGCGCGAACAGATTTCACCGACCATTCTGGCGGTTGCGTCCTTGATGGTCGCTATATCAGTTGTACTTCTGACGGTGCTGGAATTGCTCCGGCGCCGGTCTGAGCGGATGAGAGGATTGACGCCGGGCTGACCGGCAAGGGGCTAAAACCAGCCTCACTGCTTTCAAGATGAACCGGTAACGGCACGCCAGTCACCGGGTGGAAGGATAGGAGCCTTCCCGGCAGAAACAATTTGGATTTGGACCTGGCGGGTCGACTTCTTTTTCAGAAGTCGGCCCGTTTTCTGTTTCAGGTTCTGAAAAAAGGAGCAACATAATGAGCAATGACATGATCCGCATCTACGAAATGAACAATGGCGAGAAGGCGTTTTCACCCTTTTCGCCAGCCGAAATGGACCGACGACAGGCCGGGTTGCGAGCGATTATGGCCGACAGGCAAGTCGATGCCTGTCTGTTCACCTCGTATCACAACATTTGCTACTACTCAGGCTTCCTCTATTGCTATTTTGGCCGGAAATACGGCTTTCTTGTCACGCAGGATAAAGCAACGACCATTGCAGCTGGCATTGACGGCGGGCAGCCATGGCGGCGGACCCATGGCGACACGGTAATCTATACGGACTGGCGTCGGGACAACTATTTCCATGCCATCCAGTCACTACTCGGTTTGCCGAACAGTTCCATCAAAAGGATCGGCATTGAATTCGACCACGTGTCGTTGGATCTCCTCACCCAATTGAAAGCAGCTATGCCCGGCGTTGAGTTTGTTGACATCGCAGCAGATGCAATGTCCCAACGCACAATCAAAAGCGCGGAAGAACATACACTGATCCGCGAAAGTACCCGCATCGGTGATCTCGGTGGTGCGGCACTGGTTGATGCAGTGCAAGCCGGAGTGCCGGAGCACGAAATCGCCATTACCTCGACGAATGCCATGATCCGCGAGATTGCCAAGTCGTTTCCGTTTGTGGAGTTGATGGACACCTGGACCTGGTTCCAGTCTGGAATCAACACGGACGGGGCCCACAATCCGGTGACCAACAAGCTTGTCGAAGCGGGCGATATCCTCAGCCTGAACTGCTTCCCGATGATTTTTGGCTATTACACCGCACTAGAGCGAACCTTGTTCTGTGAACATGCTTCAGACGAGCATCTGCGGCTTTGGGAGATCAACTGCCATGTACACCGCGAAGGTCTCAAGCTGATCAAACCCGGCGCGCGCTGCTGTGATATCGCGATTGAATTGAATGATATCTATCGCAGCCACGACTTGCTGCAGTACCGGAGTTTTGGCTATGGCCATTCGTTTGGCGTTTTGAGCCACTATTACGGTCGTGAAGCCTCTGTTGAGCTTCGTGAAGATGTCGAGACAGTTCTTGAGCCGGGCATGGTGGTTTCGATGGAACCGATGATCATGATCCCGGAAGGACAGCCGGGTGCCGGTGGTTACCGTGAGCACGATATCCTGATTGTCGGCGAAGACGGCTCGGACAACATAACGGGATTTCCGTTCGGTCCGGAGCACAACATCATTCCGAAACGCTAACCAAGTCCAACTTGATGTCTTGCGAGGGCTCACAACGGGTCCTCGCAAACGCCTGTCGACCTTATGCGATTATGCGAACGGGAATACCCCGATGATCACCGGATGAAGGTGTGTGAGCGCACTATATAGCAACGCACCAATCAAAGACCGGATGGTCACGTCACGAATCCCAATGGCCTGAGTTAAGGGGACTTCATTGGTCTGTCTCTGCAGGACAATCCACGATTCTCCGATCACACGCTTCTGTCTGCGGTCAATAATCCGCATTCCGAGAAGGGAAAACAGTGCAAACGTTCCAAACAGGATGACATGCGCCAGATTTCCGTTCGGCACGATATGGGCTGCAGACCACAGAAACAAAGCAACCAGAATTGGATGCCGCATCCAGCGGACGATCCCCGGTTCGTGAGCATTAAAGTTATCGTTTTTCCAGCCGCCGAATGAAAACGGATTTGGTGTGCCGATAGCAAGCGCAAGGATCAGGCACATCGGACCCATTGCGATGATCGGAGCCCAGTTTTGCCACTCGGCCCAGGGCCATAACTCAATGTAAGGCGCAGTCTGGGCCGCATCGATCAGCCAATACAGGATTCCGATTGAAAGAAGAGAATACCCAGCCTGAAAGCCGCGCTCACCAAGGTGACGAACAAGCAATGGTCGGACTGGTGGCCGCACCAGGATCATGTGCGAGGCAAAAAACACAGCGAATGCTGCGCAATAGTTTGTCCAGCCAGAGTCAAACATCAGTTCTTCGCTTCTGAAATTGTGCGTATATAACCATCAATGGGCCTATACAGATAATATCTGAAACTTACATTCAAGATTTTTCTACAAACTTGATGATGATCAAGACGCCGCTGCGCCAGATGGCTGACTATGCCGCATGCAATGTTGAAATATTGCATTTGTCTTGTGTTCCAGACGTTGGTTTTGAATGAGTCCGATTTCGCAGTCCGCATCAGAAGATCATCGATTAAGAATCCCAACCGTCTTTACGGCCGGTTTCCGGTTCTATTTTCTGGCTGCCGGGCTGTTTTCGGTTTTTGCAATGGTGGCCTGGAACATCTGGCTTGGTGTTCATGCAGCCGGAGGCACGTTGGTCGCCATTCCGATGAGCATGGCACCGCATCTTTGGCATGCCCATGAAATGATGTTCGGCTACACGATCGCTGTTATAGCGGGGTTCTTTGTGACTGCGGTTCCGAACTGGACCGGAACCAAGGAAGCCGGTGCGAAATTCGTGATGTTGAGCGGATCCGTCTGGATGCTGGGGCGACTGGCAATCTGGTTCTCAGGATTGCTCGACCCGATTCTCGTCGCTGTGTTGGATCTGGCATTCATCCCAATTCTTTCAACAGCAATAATCGGGCGCCTTGCCCAGAAATCCCAGGCTCGAAACATGGTTTTTCTGGCGCTGCTGAGCGCGCTGTTTGCCGGTAACCTGTTGATGCATCTTGACTGGATGGGTTGGGCCGACGGAACAGCCGAGATTGGTGTACGACTTGGTATCCTCACCAGTGCGGCGATGATCGTGATCATTGGTGGCAGGGTTGTGCCAGCCTTTACCCGGAATGCTTTGAACCGTCAGGGTTACAAGGGGAGTTTACCGCAGTCTTATGCTTGGCTGGATCGTGCCTGCATTCTCTTGGCGCTTCTGACGGCTCTTGCAAGCCTGCCGTTTATCCCTGACCCGGTCTTCGGTGCCATTTGTCTCACCGCAGGCTTCGCAAATTTGGTGCGACTCTCCTGCTGGAAGGGGTTGGCAACACTGGGAAATCCGATTGTCTGGATTCTTCACGCGTCATTTCTGCTGCTGTGTGCCGGGTATCTGGCATTGGGAACGGCCATTCTCTTCGACATTATCAGTGCGACAGCAGCGCTTCATCTGATTGCAGTCGGTGCGGTCGGCAGCATGACTCTTGCCATGATGACGCGCGCCTCTCTTGGTCACAGCGGGCGCCCCTTGACCGTCTCGGGTGCGGTTGTTGCGGCTTATCTGTTTGTAATTTCTGCAGCACTGATCCGCGCACTAGGCGCTCTCTACTGGGACTATTATTTGGTCATGCTGGTGTCTGGAGCGTTTTGGATACTCGGATTTGGCCTGTTTTCCATTGTCTTTTTTCCGATCCTGACTCAACCAAGACCAGCCCTTCCGAGGTAAAGCGGAAGCGTTTGTTGTTACGAAGAATTTCCGCAACGTGATTCAGAGTGCGGTTACTTGACAAACGTCAATGCGCGACGGCCTGAAGTCCATAAATGTTACGGCGTAATAATCAATAAGCGCCGGAGCGCAGCCAGTGCAACGCCTTCATTTACTCCTGTGTGCCCTTTTTGTTTTTCTGGCCTTTATGGTGTCGATTACCCATGCGCAATCGACAGGCGAAGCAAAAGCAAAAGTCTCCCGTTTCCTAGATAAAGTCCCGGTCAGCGAGTTGGTTCCAGGTGCTGATAGTTATGGCGCCGTTCGGGAAGATATTCCGGTTGTTCCGGCCCTGAAAGCAGGTTCTCCGGTTGGCTGGGTGTTTCTGACATCCGATTTTGTGTCCACGATCGGGTATTCCGGCAAGCCGATCCATACGCTCGTCGGCGTCGACGATGATGCAATTGTTACCGGTGTGCGCCTCGTCAAACACTCGGAACCAATTGTTCTGATCGGTATCCCGGATTCGAAGATCAACGCAGTCACCGAAGGGTATGCGGGTCTCGATTTGAAAATCGAAGCCGAACAAGGCGGGTCTGCGCACGATCTCGATATTATTTCCGGCGCAACGGTCACCATTATGGTGATTGATGATTCCATTGTCCGTGGTGGTATAAAAGTCGCCCGGGCCTTGAGCCTGGGTGGACTTGTTCCGGACGCTCCCGACACCGGCCCGCGCAAGGAAATAGACTACGACAAACGGGAAGTCTCCGATTGGGTCACACTGACAGGCGATGGATCTGTGCGCAGGTTGTCGCTGGACATTGCCCAGGTCAATCAGGCTTTTGTTGATCAAGGCGACCCGCGGGCAATCAAGCGCCCTGAGCCGGGCCCGGACACAGACACCTTTATCGATCTCTACCTCGCTCTTGCCGATGTTCCTTCCATCGGCCTTTCGCTGCTTGGCGAGGCGGAATACAGCAATCTCAAAGACCGGCTGAAAGAAGGTGAGCACGCATTGCTCGTCATGGGGCGCGGCCGCTATTCCTTCAAAGGCTCAGGTTACGTTCGTGGCGGTATCTTTGACCGCATTCAGCTGATTCAGCACGACGTATCAGTTCGGTTCTTTGATAAGCAACAAGTGCGGGTTGGCGAAATCCTCGCGACCGGATCACCTGCTTTTGTCGAAATGGACCTGTTTATCATTCCGGCCGATGCTGGATTTGATCCAGCAAAAGATTTTCGCTTGCAGCTTCTGGTTCAACGCGCTGTCGGTCCGATCGACAAGGTTTTCTTGACCGAGGACCTGGGTTACCAGTTGCCTGATCAATATCTGAAGACTGTTGCTCTGGCTCCCGGTGAACAGACCAGTGGCCAATCCACAGGCAGTCTTATGAGCGCGGACGAGGGCGTATCCAAACTATGGATGCGCATCTGGAACGACCGCAAGGCCGATGCCATTGTGCTCGGCAGTGCCATTGGTATTTTGACATTGGTGTTCTTCTTCCAGATGCAGGTGACCCGCAACGAGCGCTTCACTTTCTGGTTCCGGATCGGGTTCCTGACCTTCACGCTGGTCTGGCTTGGCTGGATAGAAAATGCCCAGTTGTCAGTTGTCAACGTGATGGCATTCTTCTCGGCCCTGACCACAAGTTTCAGCTGGGATGCATTCCTAATGGACCCGCTGGTCTTCCTGTTGTGGTTCTCGGTTGCCGCCGCCCTGCTCTTCTGGGGACGCGGCGCCTATTGTGGCTGGCTTTGCCCGTTTGGCGCTCTTCAGGAGCTGACCAACCGGTTGGCGAAACTGGCTCGTATTCCGCAGATCGAAGTGCCTTGGGGTCTGCATGAGCGGTTGTGGCCTCTCAAGTACATGATCTTCCTGGGGCTGTTCGGCCTGTCACTCTATTCGCTCGACGTTGCCGAGCATTATGCCGAAATTGAACCATTCAAAACGGCAATTATTCTGAAATTCCAACGGGCATGGCCCTTCGTATTGTTCGCTGTCGCGCTGCTGGGCGCGGGGTTGTTCATCGAAAGGTTTTACTGTCGCTACCTTTGCCCGTTGGGTGCGGCACTCGCGATCCCTGCAAGGTTGCGGATGTTCGACTGGCTGAAACGGTACCGCGAATGCGGCGAACCGTGTCAGCGTTGCGCCAAGGAATGCATGGTCCAGGCCATCCACCCTGAAGGCAACATCAATCCGAACGAGTGTCTGAACTGCCTGCATTGTCAGGTTCTGTATCAGCACGATCAGAAATGTCCTGTTTGCATCAAGAAAGTCGCGAAAAGGCGCAAGTTCGAGAAGCAGACCGGCATCTCAAATCCGGGACCCAATACAGGGCAACCTGTTCCGGCCCCGGCTGAGTAAACCCTCCGACGACGGCACAAGGAGATATGTCATGAGTGAGAGTTTTAAAGAGAAGGCGCTGTCACGCAGAGCCTTGCTGGGAGGCACAGCAAAAACCGCAGTAGTTGCCGGAATGGGCGCAGTCGCGCTTGGAAGCAACACTCCTGCAAACGCCGCAGAAGGCGGTCAGAGCGCACATCTGGCTCCAGGTGAGCTGGACGAATACTATGGCTTCTGGTCATCAGGACAAGCCGGTGAAATGCGCGTGCTGGGCGTTCCATCAATGCGCGAACTGATGCGTGTTCCAGTTTTCAATCGTTGTTCCGCGACCGGCTGGGGTCAGACCAACGAATCCCTGAAAATCCTGACCGAAGGCCTGCTTCCGGAAACCAAGGAATTTCTCGCAGCTCAGGGTAAGGTGACCTATGATCAGGGTGACCTTCATCACCCGCATATGTCCTTTACTGACGGGACTTATGACGGTCGCTACATCTTCGCCAACGACAAGGCGAACACCCGTGTGGCTCGTGTCAACATCAACACGATGAAGACGGACAAGATCATCGAGATCCCGAATGCGCATGACATCCACGGTATGCGTCCGCAGAAATATCCACGCACTGGTTATGTCTTTGCCAACGGTGAGCACGAAGCTCCGTTGATCAATGACGGTAGCATTCTGGATGAGCCTGAAAAGTACTCCTGCATCTTTACCGCCATTGATGGCGATGAGATGAAAGTGGCTTGGCAGGTGATTGTGTCCGGTAACCTGGATAACACCGATTGCGACTATCAGGGCAAATACGCCTTCTCGACTTCGTACAACTCGGAAATGGGTACCAACCTTGCCGAGATGACCGAAAGCGAGCTGGATCACGTTGTTGTCTTCAATATCAAGGCAATCGAAGAAGCTGTTAAGGCTGGAGACTACCAGGAACTCAAGGGCGTAGCCGTCGTTGATGGCCGGAAGGAAGCAAACTCCAACTTCACACGCTACATTCCGATCCCAAACAGCCCACACGGTGTGAATGCTGCTCCGGACAAAAAACACATCGTCATCAACGGCAAGCTGTCACCGACAACTTCCGTTATCGATGTGACCAAGGTAGATGCGTTGTTTGCTGACAATGCTGATCCACGCTCTGCTGTTGTTGCAGAACCTCAGCTTGGTCTTGGCCCGCTTCACACTGCGTTTGACAACAAGGGCAATGCCTTCACCACGCTGTTCCTGGACAGCCAGGTGGTCAAGTGGAACATCGACAAGGCCATCCGCGCCTATGCCGGTGAAGAAGTCGATCCGATCCTTGATAAGGTCGATGTGCATTATCAGCCGGGTCACAACTCCACATCCATGGGCGAAACTGCTGAAGCTGACGGCAAGTGGCTGATTTCGATGAATAAGTTCTCGAAAGACCGCTTCTTGAACGTTGGTCCGCTGAAACCTGAAAACGAGCAGCTGATCGACATCTCCGGCGACAAGATGAAAGTTGTCCATGATGGTCCGACATTTGCCGAGCCTCATGACAGCATTCTCGTTCATCGTTCAAAAGTGGACCCGGCAATTGTCTGGGAACGCAATGATCCGATGTTCTCCGATGCTGTAGAGCAAGCAAAGGCCGACGGTGTTGATCTGGAAGACGCAGCCGATGTCATCCGTGATGGCAACAAAGTCCGTGTCTACATGTCCTCTGTTGCACCGACCTTCAGCCTGGAGAAGTTCACCGTCAAACAGGGCGATGAAGTCACTGTCTATGTCACCAATATAGATGATATTGATGACCTGACACATGGCTTCTGTCTGGCGAACTACGGTGTTGCGATGGAAGTTGCGCCGCAGGCGACGGCTTCCGTGACCTTCATTGCTGAACGCCCGGGTGTTCACTGGTTCTACTGTCAGTGGTTCTGTCACGCACTTCACATGGAAATGCGCGGCCGGATGTTTGTCGAGCCACGGAACGCCTAAGCCATGCTGTGCGCCCCGTTCAAATGCTTGGGAAGAGCAACCGTTCTGCTTGCGGTTCTGGTGGTCTGTGGGCCGCTGGCTGCAAAGGAATGGCTTGTCCCGGCAGAGCAGGGCGCTTTGCAGGAAGCACTCAAGTCTGCGCAAGCCGGGGATATTCTCCGGCTTGCGTCAGGTGACCACGAAGGTCCGATTACAATTGGTAAGTCGATTGCACTGGAAGGTACAGGAGATGCCCGGATAATCGGAAACGGCCAAGGCAGTGTTATTACTGTTGATGCGACCGACGTGAAAATCACCAATTTGATCCTGACGGGATCGGGTCTGTCTCATGAAACCCTTGATGCGGGCGTGAAGCTGACCAAAAAAGCGGATCGGGCTGTCGTTACCGACAACCGGATCCTGAACAACTTGACTGGTGTCGATGTTCACGGTGCTGATGATGCAGTTGTCTCCAACAATTTGATCGAAGGTCGCCAGGACCTGCGCATGAACGAGCGCGGCAACGGTATCTACGTCTGGAATTCACCGGGGCTTACCGCTGAGTACAATACGATCCGCTATGGCCGAGACGGTGTATTTGTCAACACCAGTCCCAAAGACACTTTTCGCTTCAACCACTTCGAGAATGTCCGCTTTGCAATTCACTACATGCATGGCAATGGCGGTGTTGTCGAAGGCAATGTCTCTGATGGCAACGACATCGGCTACGCGCTGATGTTTTCCAGCCGTCTGAAGATCAAAGACAATGTCTCGATAGGTGACAAGCATCATGGCTTGATGTTGAACTTCGCCAATCGCGCAAAAATTACCGGCAATCAGGTGACAGGTGGCGGCGAAAAGTGCCTGTTCATGTACAATGCCAACAAGAATACAGTCGTAGACAACCTGTTCGAGGGATGCCCTATCGGGGTGCATTTCACTGCAGGATCTGCAAACAACAAGTTTCAAGGCAACGCGTTCATAGGCAATAAGACACAAGTCAAATATGTCGGCAGTCGCTCTCTCGACTGGAGTACCGAAGGTCGCGGAAATTTCTGGAGCGACCACGCTGCTTTTGACATGAATGGCGACGGTTATGCGGACACAGCCTACCGGCCCAACGATCTGGTCGATCAGGTGCTGTGGACCCAGCCTTCAGCGAAAATGCTGATAGGCAGCCCCGCCGTGCAGTTGTTGCGTTGGACGCAGACCCAGTTTCCGGCATTGCTGCCAGGCGGCATTGTCGACAATGCGCCTTTGATGCATCCGCCGGGCCGGTCCATGCCTAATTCTGGAGTTCAGGGATGACCATTACGAGTCTGACCGTTCACGACGTCAGCAAGCGGTTCGGATCTTTTGCCGCTGTTGATAAGGTTTCGTTTTCTCTCGCTCCCGGCGAGCGAGTAGCGCTTCTGGGCCACAATGGCGCTGGCAAGACCACCTTGTTCAAGATGATTTTGGGATTTTTGCCGCGCGATAACGGTGAAATCTCTGTTCTGGACACAGTACCGGGCAGTGATGATGCCCGGCTGGGAACAGCCTATCTTCCCGAATCCGTGGCTTTCCCGACAGCACTGACTGGCAAGGAAGTGCTTAGTTATTACGCTCGCCTGAAGGGGCAGAAGCCAAAAAGCGTCATGCACATTCTGGACCGGGTTGGTCTGGCGGATGCAGCAAAGCGCCGGGTAGGCACCTATTCAAAAGGCATGCGGCAACGCCTTGGTCTGGCGCAGGCATTGATCGGCCAGCCAAGGCTGGTTCTGCTTGATGAACCGACCACCGGGCTTGATCCGATTTCCAGGCAGAATGTCTATGAGTTGATCGGCGAGATTGCTGATCACGGCGCAACGGTTCTGTTGTCATCCCACGCTTTGACCGAACTCGAGGTCCGCACGGATCGCATCCTGATCCTGTCCAAAGGTCAATTGGTTGCCGATGACGAGCTCGCCAAACTGCGCGCTCAGGCTGGTCTACCAATCCGGGTGAAGATCTGGACCCGTCCGGGCGCGGCCGAGCAGGTTGCAGAAGAACTCGGCAATATCGATCGCACGCGCATGAACGGGCGATCCCTTGAACTTGATTGTGGCATCGATGAAAAAGTCAAAACCCTTTCCGCGATCAGTGCCCTCAGCCACCTTGTGGAAGATGTAGATGTTCATGCGCCAAGCCTGGACGATGTCTACAAGCATTTTTCCCAAACCGCCCAGAAGGAGGTTTGAGATATGATTTCTCGCATCACAACAGTGGCCTTGCAGGAGCTTCGGATTGGTATCCGCAACAAGTGGATCCTGCTCGCTACCATTATTCTGGCTGCATTTTCGTTCGCCCTTGCCCTGCTCGGATCAGCACCTGCAGGAACGCTCGGCGTAGACCGCCTGACGATCACGGTCGCCTCGCTCGCAAGCCTGTCGGTTTATCTCGTCCCGTTGATTGCCCTGTTGCTCGCCTTTGATGCAGTCTGCGGAGAAATCGAGCGCGGCACCTTGCTGATGACCTTCTCCTGCCCGATTTCACGGCCGGAATTCCTGATCGGTAAAGCGCTTGGCCATTCGATGGTGCTGATCTTTGCACTGGTTGTCGGGTATGGGTCGACCGCAGCCTTCCTGATTGCGACAGGTGCAGGCTCTGTCAGTAGCTTGATCGACTTTGTCCGGTTGGTCGCGACGTCTGTCATTCTCGGTCAATGCTTCCTTGCCATCGGTTATGTTCTGAGCTGCCTGACGCGGCAGACCGGTACTGCAGCAGCATCCGCAATCGCAGTCTGGCTCATCATGGTCGTTCTTTATGACCTCGCGCTCCTGGGTGCGCTGGTTGCCAATCCAAGTGGTTTCTTTGCTGCGAAGGTCTTTCCTTACGCTGTCTTGCTGAACCCTGCTGATGCTTTCCGCCTGTTCAATCTTGCAGCACTGAATGCCAGTGATCTTGTCGGCGGAATGGCCGGAGTTGCCGAGACCTTGCCCTTCGATCCTGTTCTGGCGCTGGCGTCGCTTGTTGTATTCGCCGGTGCCGCACTATCCATCGCGACCGTTCTCATTCGGAGAATAACACCATGATACGCCTTGGTTTTGTATTGCTTGCGACGCTGCTCCTCGCCGGATGTCAGGAAGAGGTGCAGATCGCCAAACCGGCAGCCATAAAGCTCACGCCGGAATCGGCGGGGCATTACTGCCAAATGACAGTTCTTGAGCACAACGGCCCGAAAGCCCAGATCCACCTGGCCGGATTTCCGTTCCCACTCTGGTTCACCCAGGTGCGGGATGCGGTTGCTTTCAAGCTGTCTCCGGAAGAAACAGACAAGATCGCTGCGATCTATGTGAATGACATGGACAAGGCAGAAAGCTGGGATCAGCCCGGTTTCGACAACTGGATTGACGCGGATAATGCCTGGTTCGTTACTGGCAGCCGTCAGGCAGGCGGCATGGGCGCCCCTGAAGTGATCCCGTTTGGAACGGAAGCAGGCGCCTTGAATTTCGCGGAAGAACACGGCGGCAGTGTCCTGCGCCTCGCCGAGGTTCCAGAATCCTATGTGTTTGCTCCAGTTGAAATCTCAGCAGCCGTGGATTTGTTAAAACCCGACACTGATAAGGGTCAACCATGAGTAACTCCGCAAGTAACGGTTCCAGTTTGAACCGTCGGCGTTTCATCAAAGTTTGCGCGGCTGGCATTGCTGGCCTTGCCATACAGCCAGCGTTCGCCATGTCTGCGCCAACGTTGCATCGGTGGAACGGTATCGCGCTCGGAGCGAAGGCAGAAATCAATCTTCTTCATGATGATCCGGCAAAAGCGCAGGACCTGTTCCGGACAGTCGAAGCCGAGATTCGGCGACTGGAGTCCATCTTCAGTCTTTATCGGACGGACAGCGAACTGGCTCGTTTGAACGAAACCGGCAGGCTGATTGGCCCGTCGCTCGATATGCTTGAGCTGATGGCAACTGTTCGCAAAATTTATGATCTGACGGAAGGTGCTTTCGACCCGACAGTCCAACCACTGTGGGCCTATTATGCCGAGCGCCGCGACGATGCGAAGGAGTTGGATCGTGCGCTTGCCAAAACCGGCCTGAATAACGTGCGTGTCGATACCGGCGAAATCACATACCTTAAAAACGGTATGGCGATGACCCTGAACGGTATTGCCCAAGGCTACATCACCGACCAGGTTTCACAGCTTCTGAAGTCACACGGGTGTAGCGATATCGTTGTTGATCTCGGTGAAATCTCCGTCTCGGGTGATCAGTTAGTCGGGTCAGGGAATGCCACACACGGGTGGCCAGTAACCCTGCGCCCTGATCCGTCCTTGGCAAGTGCTCAGGTCAAGGTTCAGCTGACTGACAAGGCTGTTGCCAGTTCCGCCCGCAAGGGCACGACCTTTGATGAAGATGGTTCCCAGTCTCATATTATCGATCCAGGAACCGGCTTGCCGGTCCAGAATGATCTCCGGGCAGCGAGTGTCATTTCCAACACCGCAGCGGTTGCCGATGGGCTCTCGACGGCGGCGCTCGTCTCTGGCGAAAAGATTTTGGTCTCGGCTCTTGCGCAGCTCCCGGATACGGAAATGTTCGTGGTGCGTGACTCCGGGCAAACCGATTGGCTCCGCGCTTAAAGCGCGGAGTTTTACTGAACATTCACTATTGGATTTATTTGTTTGGCGGCTTTCTGCCGTCGGCTTCGTCCATCATGCTGCGCACCCATTTTGCTGCCAACCAGGTGGCGGGCACGCCAAGCGGAATGCTGACAATCACGGCGTTCACTGGTGAAATGGCCGGCAAGCCCACTGCTATTCCAATCAAGCTCAGCATGAACAGATTGACCGCCACGGCACCGGCTGCGAATGGATACAGCACAATCGCCAGTTTCTTAACGGACCAGGGTTTTTCGGCTGCAGTCATGCGGCAATCCTTTTGAGCGAAGCGCATTTGAGTGAATGGGCAATGAGTTCCGGAATGAACCAGGCTTCACCCAGCACCGGAAGTCGAACTCCCATGAATTCCGCTTCATCAAGCGCTTCGGGGACATCATCCAGCGCATGTCCTCCGGAGGCTGCAAAGAATGGCAGTTCCAGCGTCTTTACTCCGCACTGAGATGCAATTTCAGCAATACCGGGTTCCTGCTCAAGAAATCCGGTGCGCAGCGCCTTTACTGGCAAAAACTGCTTCAACGCATCAGCAAATTGTAAAGTACATGTAGCCGCATCTCCACTTGTTGCAGATCCATGAGCTGTCAGCAGAACTTCGCATTCTTCCAGCATCCAGCCTGCCTGCTCCGCGGTTGTGCGTAGCAGTCGTGCTGTCATTCGAGGGAGTTCCGGATCGACACCCAAAGGGGCAAGTTGCTGGACAGGTCTTTGCCCAAGCCGTTCCGGAAGCATCGTGTTTGTAAACCAACCATCGGTCATGAAAATAGGCATGAGCAGCGGCTCGGAGTCGGACGCCTCAAGAACAGTATCCAGCTGCTCTGGAGCGGCCAAAGTGGCCGATCGGATCGTCCATTCCGGCAATTCAATACGAACCTTTTGGGCAAGCGCAGACAGCCGTTCTTCTCCGCCTTGCGGGTCAGAAGGTTGTCCGTGTGAGACGAGAATCGCCTCAGTGACTGGTTCCTTCAGAGAAGGTGATCTTGTTCCAGACATTGTACTTTCCTGAAGGTTTGCGCATCGGCAAACGCTTGATCTCTTCCAGTGTCTTTGCGTCGTAAACGATGACGGCTCCATCATCTTCCCAGATTGAGACCAGCGCATGACGTCCGTCGCGTGTGAATTCTACATGAGCGACGGTTGCATCGGCTTCCGGACGCATGGTTTTCACGATCTCAAGGCTCTGTTTGTCGATGACATGCATGACATTCTTGTTTGGACCAAAGAACACATCAACCCATACATAGGGCGTGTTTTCGTGACTGCGCATAAAAAAGCCGGGGCCGAGCGTTTCGATCCGCTTGACCGTCTCCCAGGACTTCATATCGATGACGGAAACGGTTCCATCTTTCAGATGCGGTGTCGCCATGACGGTGGTGTCGCCATACTTCCAGGTAATGCCGGATCCCAAGTGCGGCATGCCCGGCAGATCCAGGTCCGCGATCTTGTGTCCGATGACCAGATCGATAACCAATCCGCCTGTGCCGCTGCGAGACGCGCCCATGACATACTCGTAGCTCTGGTCAAAGAAGAAATCGTCCAGGTAGTCCGGTGTCGTGATCTTGCGGATTGGAAACGGATCAGGATTTTTAACAGGCCCTTCGATCCGGTAGTCATGCGCAAATCCGAACTGAGGCGGATTGTCTCCGTAAAAGACTTCCCAAATTTCAGGAACATCCTTGAGCGCCAACACAAAGCTTTCGCGCGGCGGTGCCTGATAGACCGCAGACACGCGGCTCGGGGTTCCGTCTTTGCCTTTGACTTCCTGGACCCTTGCGACAGACAGATCAGCAGTCGACAGGATCGTCAGTGTGTTTGGCAGGTAATTGGCGACAGCCAGCCAATTGCCGTCATGGCTCATGGCAATATTGCGGCTGTTGAGACCTGCCCGGACACGACCCACCTGATGCAAGGACCATATGTCGTATTTCTGGACCCAGCCGTCACGAGACATGATGAAGACGTAACGGCCATCCGGGCTGAACTTCGGGCCGCCGTGAACCGCAAAGGGCGTTTCGAACCGGTCGAGAACATCAAATGTGTCACCGTTCAGGACGCTGACATGATGATCTCCAGTTTCAACCACCAGCGTGATGTTCATCGGGTCGGCATCGAAGACAGGCGCTGTGGCCGCCTTATAGTCTGGATCACGCCAGAGCGTTTCGGTGATCTGGTCTTGATCCCATTCAGGGACGGTCCCAAGCGGGGTGTGGAGATAGGCTGCAAGCGCGGCGATTTCATCGCCTGAATAGACATCAGTAAACGCTGGCATCTGGGTTGCGGCGCGCCCGTCTGCAATCACCTTTTCAAGGTTTGGTCCGCGCATCCGTTTCAAGGTTTGCGGGATGAGCGCCGGACCGGTGCCGCCGAGGCGATCTGCTCCATGACATTCGGCGCAAGTGTCCGCGTAGTTTTCTGCCGGTTCTGCAGACGCAACGCCTGCAGAGAGGATCAGCGCACTAAAGAAAGCGGTGAATCGGATCATGTTTCTTTCCCCGGAACGGTGCGACGGTCAGGCGGTCAGTGGTGCCGATGCCGATTTCGTCATTGTCGAGATAACAGGCAGGGTCTTCCGCCCAGGGATCACCGGTCAATTGCAGGGCTCGAATGCGGGTGTTGCCGCCACAGACAGACTTGAATTGGCATTCGCCACAACGGCCCTTGAGCGGCCGAGGGCGCATTCTGAGCTGTGCCAGCATCGGGTCGTCGCCGGTCCAGAGTTCGGAGAACGGACGGTCCTTGACACTGCCGATGGTGTAGTCGGACCAATAGGTGTCTGGATGAACATTGCCTTGGGTGTCGATATTGGCGACGCCGAGACCGGAGGAATTCCCGCCCCAGGCTTCCAGATGATCACGCAGATTATCCATGAGCGGCTTGTCGAAGCGCTCTGCGGCCCAGTTCATCAGATAGACGGCGTCAGCGTCGTTGTTGCCAGTTACAATGTCGAGCGGACGGGCGCCAGTAACACCAGTCCAGGCGCGTTCGATCAACAGATCCAGCGCCTTGCGGGTGTGATCATGCTCCGCGTCTTCACCGCGGTTCTTGTCGCCGCGACCTGCATAAACGAGGTGAGACAGATAGAATTTGTCGACACCTTCGTCATCGCAGAGTTTCAGAAGGTCCGGCAGTTGTTCCGCATTGTCTTTTGTCAGTGTAAAGCGCAGGCCAACCTTGATGCCGCGCTTTTTGCATTCCTGAACGCCTCGAACAGCGTCGTTGTAGGCACCGTCAACACCTCGGAACCAGTCATTGGTCTTGCCAACGCCATCTATAGAAATACCGACATAGTGAAAGCCGATTTCGGCGACACGGTCAGCAGTCTCACCATGGATCTTTGTGCCGTTTGTGGAAAGCGCCAGCATCCGCACGAGCGGTTTCGCCCGTTTGGCAAGATCGAAAACGTCGAAACGGTCCAGCGGTTCCCCACCCGACAGGATAAGTGCCGGAATTTTGAAGCGTCCGAGGTCGTCCAACGTGGCGACGGCCTGTTCGTGGCTGAGTTCGCCTGGGAACTGAACATCGGCTGACACCGTGTAACAATGCCGACAGCGCAAGTTACAGCGTCGCGTCAGATTCCAAATTACTACGGGTTTGACGCCGGCAGAGCCGCGTCGCATGCGCACCGGAGTCGGTTCGACCAACTGATGCATGTATTCGGACATACGAAACATCTAACTAGCCGTCCTTCCGGCGAAGACGCAATCCGGTTTTCTTCAAGATGCGTGTTGAATACAAAATGTCATTGGCCCGGCAGGCTGTACCCAGGATGGCAGCAATCTCTTTTTGTTTTTCCAGAACCTCGTCGCGGTTCTGGCCATGAACCATGGCAAAGAGATTGTAAGGCCATTCGGGCAGTGCGCGCGGGCGGCGATAGCTGTGTGTGACATAGGGCAGGGCACCGACCTTTTCGCCCAGTTGATCGACAACAGCGTTCTCAACATCCCAGACTGTCATGCCATTTGAGACAAGACCAAGCTTGTAGTGGTTGGGTGCCGCGCCGATGCGCCGGATGATTCCCTGCTTTTTCAGGCGATCCAGACGGTCGAGCAATTCGGTTTCCGTTATACCGAGCGTATCGGCGACAGCCTCGAAAGGTGCCGGTACCAACGGCAAACCGGCCTGTGTTGCCTCGACAATCGCCCTGTCTGTGGGATGCAATGTCATGCTGCTACCTTGAATCCGATGAAGAATTCGCGCTCTTTCGGGAACAGGAGAACTTTCAAGCCAGTCTCGCGCTCAATAGTTTCGGCGGTCTCGGCTATCCCGGCTTCACTTTCCGTTGCCAGCACGAACCACATGTTCAACCTGTGTGTCCGCTCATAATTATGCGCAACTTCGGCATGAGCATTGACTTGAGTTAAAACAGTTTCAAATCTCTCTTCAGGAACAGCGATAGCGCACAGACAAAAGGCCCCACCAAGTTCCTTAGCATCGAAAAACGGGCCGAATCTTGTCAAAATACCGTCTTCCTTGAGCTGTTTTACTCGCTCGATCACTTCGTCTTCGGAAATGCCGAATTCAGCACCAATTTCCGCGAAGGGACGGTTTGTCAGCGGCAGGTCTTCCTGCAATCGGTTGATCAGATCGCGATCCAGTTGGGTGAGATTACTCGTCATGCTGCAGCTCCCTGAGGGGCTATCATTGCGCCGGTCTGTTTGAAGCAGCGGCTGGAAAATAGGATCCGGTATGGAATATTACCCAGCTCCGGCAAACTGGATGCTTCAGTAAGGATGTCGAGAGCCTTGCCGCGGCTTTGTGCATGGATCATGCAATAGAGCCGATATGGCCAGACACCTTCGACCGGTCGGCGCTCATAACACAGCGTTATGCCCGGATGCGCTGACAAGACAGGTCCTGCGGCATCAATCTGTTCTGATGTGATGTCCCAAACAACCATTGCATTCGATCGCCAGCCAAGGGCTCGGTGACGCACAATGACACCAAGACGGGTTATGATCCCGGCATCGAGCAAAACGGATATGCGGGCAAGGACATCATCTTCTGTCCAACCGAGATTATCTGCAATGACTTTATATGGACAGTCAGCCAGAGGCATGCCGCTGGTCAATGTCTGGAGAAGATCACGGTCACCATCCTGGAGCAGGTCCAGTTGAACGAGTTTTGGTGCTGGTGGGCGTTTGTTGTCGCCAACCATCTTGAACCCGAGATCTACATTGAATGGCCGGACAAGCGGCAGATCCAGAACCTGAAGCCCTGTCTGGGAGCGGATATTGTCCAATACCGTATTGACGTGGGCGCGATCCGGTCCAGTGGCGACAAACCAGAGGTTCCAGTGATTTTCGCGTTGATAAGAATGGTTCACGCCTGGTTGGCGGCCAACGATTTCAGCGACCCTTTCAAGGGTTTCAACTGGCGCTGCAAGAGCTGCCAGAGTGCTGGCAGAGACCGTATTGGGTGCGCAGGTGGCCCCAACACGGGTAATCCGGCCTGACGCCTGCAATGCCTTCAGGCGATTGAGAACCTCTGTTTCGCCGCAGCCGGTTTGCTCTGCGATCTTCGCAAAGGGCTGTGACACCAGAGGAAAATCTCGCTGCCAGTCATCCAGCAACTGAAGGTCAAATGCATCGCAAATGCGGTCCATCGGTCATAGCCCCATTCTGTGGGCTCGGGAGGTGAAGAAGATGCCCGACGGGCTTTCCGCTTCGATTTCTGCGAGCTTTTCAAAAGTCCGCGTGTCGTAAACCTGGACTTTCCCCGCGTCTCGCACCGAGATCCAGACTTCGTGGCCGCGTGCAGTGAACTCCATATGGAGGACAGCCGGGCCGGGTTTAAACTCGTGAACCACTTCCTTGGTGAGCGTGTCGATCACCTGGATGGTGTCATTCAGCGGATGGGCAAAGTTCACCCAGACTTGCCGCCCGTCTGGCCGTGCCATGGCAAAAACAGGTTGGCCGTAAGTGTCTGTGCGCCCGGTTTCATTGAGGTTTTCACCGTCAATCCAGAGAACCTGATGATGGCCGACAGCTGGAAGGACAAACTCCCGCCCAGCTCTTGCCCAACCTTCAAGATGAGGCATCTTGTATACCGGCATGTCTTTCTGTCCACGGCCATAATTGGGCAGAACGCGGATCGGTTTTGGTTCAGGGTCCCAAAGATCAATAGCTGTTAGTCCGTCTTCACCGAAGAGGCCGGTAATATAGAGACGGCCGTCGCCGGTGATCAGGGCGTCATATGGGTTTTTGCCGATGTCCGTGATCTTGGTGATTTCCGGTTCGTCTTCAGACAAGTCCGCTATCCAGGTCTCACCTTCATCCCAAAGCGTGAAAACAAAACGTTTGCCAGGTGCATCGACAAGGCCAATAGTCTTGGAGTCGGTGGGAATATCCAGAACCATGTCGAGAGTGTCGGCGTCGAAAATGCGCACACCACCAGGTTCATAATTGGAGACCGCAACAAGTGTTCCGTCATCCGAGATCGCGCCACCGATGGCGTTGCCGGATTGGAGCACCCGGTTGATGATTTTCTTCTCGGCAATATCGACCTTGGTCAGGCCACCGTCCCGTCCGAAGACATAGGCATATCTCTGATCCGGTGAGTAGACCAGGCTTGCATGAGACAGGTCACCGAGGCCTTCAATACGAGCGATTGTTGCCCGTTCGGACTGATCGACAAGAAGAAGAGATCCGGAAGCGCGTTCAACAACGAGGCCAAGATCACCTGTTGTGACAATTGTCTCCGCCTGAACGGCAGACATCATCGCAAATGCCACGAAAGCACTGCCTAGCCACTTCATTTCAGTTCTCCTTGCAAGAGATATTCGGCAATCTTTTTCGCGTCGGTTTCGCTCATCAGCGGTCGCCAAGGCGGCATTGCCGTATCCGGAATTCCATCCAGAACAACGGTTGAGAGTGTCTCGACATCATAGTGAGACAGAGCATCTGGACGAATATCCGGTCCGAGGCCGCCCTTTAGGGTCAGCCCATGGCAAGAACCACAGTCCTGATGCACAAAATTGATCAAGGCATCGTGAGATGCGGTTTCTTCGGCAATCGCCGAACCGCACCATAAAGCCAGTATTATCAGCAGCCTATGCATGGGTTCGCTGGCCGGTTGCGCGTCCATCAACCGAGACTTTCACCGGTTCGAAGGATTCTGCAGGCCACTCCGCACACAGGGTGACGACCTTTCCGATCACAAACAGTACCGGGGCTTTAAGCTCTGCTTCGCGGGCATCCAGAGCGATTTGGCCGAGTTGCGAGAACATTCTGGTCTCTCGCGGCGTTGTCGCATTGGCAATCGCCATAACTGGAGTGGTCTCGCTCAAGCCTTCGGCGACAAGACGCATCGCGATCTGTCCGATATTGGCAACACCCATATAGACAACCAAAGTGGTTTCTTCACTGGCAAGACTTTTCCAGTCCAGATCAAGGGTTCCGTTGGCTTGTCGGTGCCCGGTTACATAACGAACACCTGTTGCAAGACCCCGGTGAGTCAGCGGAACACCACTGGCCGCTGCTGCGCCCTGTGCTGCCGTGATGCCCGGTGCATATTCAACGGGAATACCAAGATCACGAAGGTGCGCGGCCTCTTCAGACCCACGACCAAAGATGAGTGGATCGCCGCCCTTGAGCCGGGCAACAGTCAACCCTTCTTGTGCCAGTTCGGCGAGAATCTCATTGATCTGTTCCTGGGGGACCGGATGACTGTCGGGAGATTTTCCAACAGAGACTTTCCTCGCCGTTTCCGGGGCGAGTGCCAGGATTTCCGGTGAGACGAGCCGATCAAACACCACCGCATCGGCTGCCTGGATCATACGCATGGCCTTGAGTGTCAGCAGTTCGACATCGCCCGGGCCCGCGCCGATGAGAAAGACTTTTCCAGTCATGAAAGACCTCGTTTCTCGAGAATTCTTTGTGATGCATGGCTTGTTGAACAAACCGATGGCATCCGCAGCATGCCTCCAAGGTCACCGTGGGCTGATGCAGCCAGATATGTGATGAGGCGTTTCATGAAGACATGATCGCCTATTTCGCGCTGAAATGGCTTGATCATAATCAAGGTATCCGCAAGAGCTGCTAGGTTTTTTGAATTCCGGTCAAGGCTTTACCGTTATACGGCTGAGCATGTCGCGGGTTTCCCAATGAGGACCGCATAAAATATCCTGAGGACCCGGAATGTAGAATGTGAATTCAGTATACTCTTCAGAAAATAGCCGGTCTGATTCCGGCGTGTCTGAGTCCTTTACAATCACACTGTGACTTGTGCGCTTGTCGACATTGACCCAGCGGACGGTCGTGCCCATCGGAACTTCGAGTTGTTCCGGGCAGAACTTGTATTTGTACATCAACACGACGGTGACACCTTCTTCGTTGGAAGACGGGTTACCGAAAAGGTCGACGTACCGCTCCTCTGCTTCAGCGCAGATGGCGGCGGTTTTGTCGTCTGCAATCGCGGCGGAGGAAAAAAGAAGACAGGAAAGCAAAGCGGCAGGAAAACGGTATGACTTCAGGCGCATGTGTATTCTCCCTCGCAGCAAAAAGAGACGTGGCCAGCGATTGCCGGCCACGTCACTGGATCATTGTTTGATCACATTGATCTGAACGGTATCGTCATCCAATGCGAGACTGGTGTTCAGCGTCACATGGTGGAAACGGGCAGCTGCATAATCGTCATGGATCGCAAACCCGACTGTGTATGTGTTGCCAGCTTCCAGCGGAACATCCCCTGGAGCACCGGAGTTCAACGGTCGTGAGAACACAACAGTCCAGATACCACCTGACAGGTTGGCTTCAGCGGTCATTTCACCTTCGTTCGTGACCCGGCGATCAAGCAGATAACCGTTGCTTGCGGTGCCATCGGCATAAACCCGCAGCAGATCCAGAACAGTACCGTCTGCAAGAAGTTGATCAATCTCTTCCTGAGATTTCAGCTTGTCCCAGCCGCCCTGGGATTTGCCGCGTTTTCCGCGAACTTCCACCTTGGTGCGGCTTTCAGTCAGGTACTTTGTGATTGTGTCCTTGGCCTGAAGCTGTGCAGCAACGTCTGCATTGGCAGCGATTGCATCTGCACCTGGATCAAACGGCATGTAGGTGTTGTCTGCGTGACAAGACGCCCAGCAACCTGCTGCTTCCCCCAATTCGATATCGTTCCCAACGATCATCATTGCCACCTTGATCTGGTTGTCGGGGTCCATTTTACCGCCGTCAACAAAAGGAGCAGGATTGTGACCGGCATCCGGCCATTGCATCCGAATGTACAGGTTTTCATCATCATGTGCAGCCTGAACAGTTGCGTCGATGATACCGCGCTTGCCTGGGATTGGTGTCGGTTCCAATTCGCCGCCTTCGACGATCTTGTTGCCGATTGTTTCAAGCTCTTTGGCATGACAGGTCGTGCAGGCATCACCACCCTTGGTCAGCGGACGTGCACCGCCGTGGGTTTTGCCGTTCTGGACCCATTCAAACGAAGCCTGACCCGGGTAGAACAGGGTCATATCGGCAGAGGCAACAGCGTCCCAGTCAACATTCGGGGCGACGTTTCCACCCTCACCTGAACCGGCGGACGCCTCTGTGGCAGTACCTGCCGCTTTGGCCTGTTCCTCGGCACGTGCAGTTTCCACTGCAGCGGCAATTTGAGCTTGAACCGCTTCCTGTTCGGCTTTCTTGACAGCTTTTGCCGCGGCTTCTGCTTCTGCTTCCTTTTCGGTAATGAAAGCGAGGCTCGCCACATATTCTTCAGGAACCTTGCGTGCAAAAGCAGGGTTTGGAGCTTCCAGTTCTTCGAGATAGTCCTGATCGGCCCGATCCCGCAAATTCTGGTGCGCGATACCTTTGTGGCAATCGATACAGGTCTGGCCGGATTCCATGGCATTCAAGTGCTGCTGGCGCGCCCGTGGTTTCTGGAATTCAGGCATCATGGATTCAAAGCCGTGACAATTGCGGCATTCGCGCGAATCGGTCGACTTCATCCGTTCCCATTCGTTCATGGCCAGATGCAAGCGTTTGGCTTCGAACTTTTCCTTGGTCGCAATCGAACCAGTCATTTTGCCCCAGAGCTCTCTGGACGCTTTGACCTTGCGGATCATCTTGTGGACCCAGTCCTTGGGAACGTGACAATCCGAACAAACAGCGCCAACGCCGGAGCGGTTCACATCATGAATGGTGCCCTGGTACTCCTGATAAACAAAATCGTTCATCTCATGGCAGGAAACACAGAACTTTTCCGTGTTGGTGGCTTCCATGGCGGTGTTGAATCCGCCCCAGAAAACGATACCGGCGACAAAAATCCCGATGATGCCTGCAACCGGCATCCCCCAGAGAAAATATCGGCGCCAGATTGGCTTCTTCTGGTCTGTATTGCTGCTCTCGGTCATGAACAGGCTCCGTCTTGTTTGTCGACCCTTTCTCGACGGGCCGGTTACGGTCGAACTGCAGGAAGCGAAGAGCGAGTCTGCTATTTCCGCTCGTACTCCGGTCAATGCAGTCCAAAGGCATTGTGAAAAAAGAAGGGCGGGCGTTTTGCCCGCCCTTCAAAAGTGCGTCAGGTCGCATTAGGTGACGTGGTTCGAACGGTTGTAGACGTTGAACTTGCCGGTCGGGGCGTAGAGGCCTTCGATCCGTCCAATTTCTTCAAGTGTCTCTGCGTCGAAGATAACGATCTGGCCGTTTGGCTCTTTCGAGTCAGACAGGTTCCATTTCGAGACCCAGACTTCCGTTCCATCCGCATTGAACTCGAAATGGACAGCGGCAGAGCCTTCGTCCTCGGTGATTTGGATCGTTTTCACGATTTCACCGGTTTCTTTCGAGATGACCTGCACCGATTGCTGAATTTCAGGCTCAGGGTGCTTGGTCTGGTCAGCCCAGATGTATTTTGACTTCGGATGTGTCCGGACAAAGAGTCCTGCACCATCTGTCTCAACTTCGTAGCAAACCTTCCAGGCGTTATCCGGATGATCTTTTGGATCGTTGCCCCAAACTGTCACTGTACCAACACCGAGGTGCGTCGTACCTGCGACTGGTCCGCATTTAGGGTCGACCCAGTTTGCACCTGGCCCAGGGTGGGGCAGAGCAGCAGTGTCGATCATCGCTTCAAGCTTGTGGGTCTTCGTGTCCACGACGACCATTTTGTTCGACGCGTTCGCGGCGATCTGGAAGTAGCGGCCTGTTGGGTCGAAGAACCCGTCATGCAGGAACTTGGCAGAGTTGATCTTGTCAATCCGAAGATTATCAAGATCGGTATAGTCGACCTGCCAAAGCTGACCCAGCTCCTTCACGGCCACGATCCATGTTGGCTCGTTAGGTGTTGTGTAGATTGCGGCCACACGGGCTTCTTCCACATAATCACCGTCCACGTTCACGCCGCGGGTTGAGACAACCTTTATCGGTTCCATGGTTTGAGCATCAACGATCGCGAAGTGTGGAGGCCAGTAAGCACCACCAATCACGTATTTACCGTCGCCGGAAACGGCCACGTCGCGTGCGTCATAGGCAATCTTGACTTCGGAAACCAACATCTTGTCCGGCGTCTGCCAGAGATCGATTTTGGTCATCTTTCCGTCTCGGCCCATAGTGTACCAGAAGCGGCCAGGATTTTCCGGCTCTTCCAGCTTATGGTGCTCGGATGCTTTCAACACGTGCACGGCATAGCCGGTCGGGATGTGAGCAAGCACTTCTTTTGTGTCGCCGTCGATGACAGCAACCTTACCTACGTCACGCTCGATAACGACGAAGAAGTTTTCCCAATTCCGGCCATGCATTGGCTTGGTTGGGTAATCCTTTTCCTCGACATAAACCTTGCGAGTTTCTTTCATTTGAGCAAGCGACATCTCAGGCGGCTTTGGAGCCTCCATCATGATGTAGGTTGCCATATCCTTGATTTCCTGCTCGGTCATAATGTCCGAGAAGTTGTTCATACCGCCTTCGGTTCCCCAGGCGATAATCTTTTCAAGGCGCTCTTGACCGAGCTTCAGAGTGCCACCTTCAGTGACCTTCCCATCTGCTGCGGTTTTCTTCCAATGCGGCTCGAGGTTCTTACCGGTGGCTCCCTTACGAAGGACGCCGTGGCAGCCAGCACATTGTTCGAAGTAAAGCTGTTTGGAACTTTCAAACTTTTCTTCGCTTAGTGTTGGACCTTCCGCAAAGGCAGGCGCTGTCACGCTGCCTAACAACAGCGCAAGGCTAGTCGCAAAAGCGCGGCTTGACCTTGCCTTCCCTTTTCCTTGTAACATTCTCAAACTCCAAATGCTGGTGAGGCATTCATGAGTTTGCGCATTCACCGGATCTCTTCCTTGACATAAAGCAAGTAGGTTCAATTGTAGAAGGCGCGATCGACACTTTTATGTATGTCAATCCGAACAAATACTGGGGGTTTCGCCACTTTTGATTTTTATTTTCGACGCTGCGGCACCTACCGACTGATTCCGTATAGGTCCTTCTATAGATCAATGACGCTGCAGTTTCCGGGGGCCTACACGCAAAAGCATGGATTCGAGGCAATCTGCACAGTCGAAGGCGGATTATTTATGCCGTATTGGCCATTCGTCGCGTTTCTCGTCCGTTAGCTTGACTTTGGTCAATGGGTTTTCCGGCCATCCCTGTCACTCTCCGCCCAGGTTCAACACGGGGGAAAAGGAGCGCAATATGCGCGAAGTCATGACTAAAAGCATGGCCCGTAACATATTTTATGGCGGGTCACTGTTCTTCATCATCATCTTCCTGGGTTTGTCTATCCACAGTCACTACTACATCGTGACGACTTCCACTGACGTTAGTACGCTTGACGATAGCGTCGCCGCCGGGAAGCATGTGTGGGAAAACAAAGCCTGTATCAACTGCCACACGATTTTGGGCGAAGGAGCTTACTTTGCGCCCGAAGTTGGCAACGTAATGACGCGCTGGGGCGTATTGGATGATCCGGATGCTGCTTTTGAAACCCTGAAAGGGTGGATGGAAGCTATGCCGACCGGCATCGAAGGTCGCCGCCAGATGCCACAGTTCAATCTGACAGACAAAGAAATCCGTGATCTGGCGAATTTCCTGATTTGGACTGACAAGATCGACGCCCAAGACTGGCCACCAAACGACGCCGGCTAATCTGAAAGCAAAGGACTTTAAGATGAAGTATCAATCTCAAAAGGTAGCCTTGGCGTATTTTGCTGTCGCTATGGCCCTTTTTGCCATTCAGGTTTCTGGCGGTTTGCTGGCTGGATGGGTTTACGTGTCACCGAATTTCCTGTCGGAACTTCTTCCCTTCAACATCATCAGAATGCTGCATACCAACAGCCTCATTGTGTGGCTGCTGCTCGGCTTCTTCGGGGCCGCTTATTTTCTCATTCCAGAGGAAGCTGAGCGGGAAATCTACTCAACGAAGCTCGCCTATTTGCAGTTGTTGATTTTGGTAGTCGGCACACTTGGTGCTGTATTAACTTATATCTTCAATCCTTTTGACGGTAACTGGTTGCTGGGTAAAGAAGGTCGCGAATTCATTGAGCAGCCCAAATGGGTCAAGGCCGGAATTGTCGTTGCCGCACTCATCTTCCTTTACAACACCACTATGACTGTGTTGCAGGGCAAGAAAACCGCGATCACCAACATCTTGCTGTTAGGCCTTTGGGGTCTGGCACTGCTGTTCCTGTTCAGCTTCTACAATCCAAGTAACTTGGCGCTCGACAAACAATACTGGTGGTACATCGTCCACCTTTGGGTTGAGGGCACCTGGGAACTGATCATGGCCTCGATTCTGGCCTACCTGATGCTGAAGCTGACGGGTGTTGACCGGGAAGTCGTCGAAAAATGGCTCTATGTCATCGTCGCCGCTGCCTTGTTCTCCGGAATCCTTGGAACAGGTCACCACTACTACTGGATCGGAACACCCGGTTACTGGCAATGGATAGGTTCGATATTCTCGTCACTGGAAGTCGTTCCATTCTTCGCGATGATGGCCTTCGCTTTCGTCATGGTCTGGAAAGGTCGCCGCGATCATCCGAACAAGGCTGCGCTTCTGTGGTCACTCGGGTGTGCAACGCTTGCCTTCTTCGGCGCTGGCGTCTGGGGCTTTCTGCACACTTTGCATAGCGTGAACTACTACACTCACGGTACGCAGATTACTGCAGCTCACGGTCACTTGGCATTCTTCGGGGCTTATGTGGCACTCAATCTGGCGATCATTAGTTACGCGATGCCAATCCTTCGGGGACGTGATCCTTACAACCAGGTGCTCAACATGGTGTCCTTCTGGCTGATGTCCAGCGGTATGGCATTCATGACCTTCGTGCTGACATTTGCAGGTACAATCCAAACGCATCTGCAACGCGTCAATGGTGAGTACTTCATGGACGTGCAGGATCAGTTGGCTCTGTTCTACTGGATGCGGTTTGGTTCAGGCCTTGCCGTTGTGATCGGAGCATTGTTGTTCATCTACGCGGTTGCTGTTCCTAGAAAAGAAGTTATCGAATCCGGAGACGCATCTAGCGTCCCAGCGGAGTGAGTACGATGGAAGGAAGTATTTCCTTGACGAAAGGGGCGGCAACCGCCCCTTTCTACCTGCCCCAGAGTGACGAGTGCGCAGTTTTTGAAGCAGCCCATGCCAATGGTTTGCCGGTATTGCTCAAAGGTCCAACTGGGTGCGGAAAGACCCGTTTTGTCGCCCATATGGCGGCAAAACTTGGCCGCAAGCTCTATACGGTTGCCTGTCATGATGACTTGGCCGCCGCAGATCTGATCGGTCGCTATCTTCTCAAGGGTGGTGAAACCATCTGGGTTGACGGTCCGCTGACTCGCGCCGTGCGGGAAGGTGCCATCTGTTACCTCGATGAAGTCGTCGAAGCCCGTAAAGACGTGACCGTGGTTCTTCATCCACTGACCGATGATCGCAGAACATTGCCGATTGACCGGACCAGTGAAGAATTGGTTGCAGCACCTGGTTTCATGTTGGTTGCCTCATACAACCCCGGGTATCAGAACATACTGAAAACCCTGAAACCGTCGACGCGTCAGCGTTTTATATCGATGGAATTTGACTTTCCGGCTCCGGAGCTGGAAGCAGAAGTTGTTGTCTCTGAAAGTGGTCTGGACAGCGCCAGGGTGATGTCCCTGGTTCGGCTTGCAAACAAGCTGAGAGCGCTCAAGGGCCAGGATCTGGAAGAAGGCGTTTCGACACGGTTGGTGGTTTATGCCGCCACCCTGATCGCTCAGGGCATGCCTGTCGAACGTGCCATTCTGGCGGCCATGATTGAGCCGCTGACAGATGATGAGGACGTGAAACGCGGGCTCCTTGATCTTGTTACAGCCGTGTTTGGGTGAGGCCAGACGGATGGGCAAGATCGAAATCGAGCCATGGGAACCCGAAGAAACTGTCGGGAAACTGTGGCACGCATTTGCAAGTCGCCTGGATGCGCCTGAGGTGCATCATGGAGCCGCGGTCGGCCTCAATGAGGTCGGCAGGCGACTTGCAGTTTTCTTTCGGGGATTGGGTGGCGGCCACAGCGTCGAAATCCGCCCGGTTTCCGAGGAATCCTCCCAGCACCGCCTCAGTTTTCTGAGGCGGTTGGGTACTGAAGCTGAAATTCTTCCACGGACCAGTTTTGATGGGGAAGTTCTGCGCTTGCCCGCGCAGCTTGCCGTCTTTCCGATCCGTGAAGCCAATGCGGCACTCTATATCTGGCTGACCGCAATGGCCGCAAATGCCGCGCCACGTGCCGCAGAAACAGATCCGCTTCTGGTCGATCTTCGTGCCTTGAAAATGGCCGGCGACATGTCGGCGGCTACGATCGACACCGCACCGGGATTGAGCGGTCTTTACAAGGAATTGTGTTACGGCACACTTCGGCAACGACCAGCCATGAAACTTCCTGGAATGGAAGCAAAGATCGAAGCTATAATCCGCAATATGCTCGGCGATACCACGGAGCTTTCTCCAAAAGTCCTGGAGCTAAAAAATGCGATTGCATCCGGCGACTTTGGCGATCTCCAGGCGCCGCGCGGATACAAGCCGTTCAGACCTGTTTCGCTTTGGCCGGAACTTCGCGATCTGGTGTTCTCAAATGGCGATGAAGTTGAAAATCGGGAAACCGATGGCGAATCGGAAGAGGCCAGCGGAAAAACAGTCCGGGCACGGCGACGTAAAGCCGATCAGGCCGAGCGAAATGACAGCCTGATCCTGCACAAATTCGAAGCCATTCTAAGCTGGGCCGAATTCTTGAACCTCAACCGCCGTGTTGACGATGACGAGAATGACGACGCCAAAAAAGCTGCCGACGATCAGGACGAAATTGGCCTCGGTCAAATCTCCAAGGCTCCGGCAACGAGGCTAAAACTACATCTGGATCTTGCGCCAGAAGATGTCGACCGAGAAAAACTGTCCGGAAAGACGCTTTATCCGGAATGGGATACGCGCAGCGGCGCCTATCTGGCGGACCATGTCTGCGTGCTGACGAGCGTTGCCACTGTAGACCCGGATCATTTGTCAGCGGCAAGTGATCCTCGTGCAGCTCGCCGGATCAAATCCGTTAAAAAACAATTCGAAGCACTTCGCCCAGGCCGGGTGACAACACGCGGCCACCTTGAAGGCGATGGTCTAGACATGGATGCAGCTGTCAGATCAGCTGTGGAACGAACTGCAACGGGGTCTGGCAATGAACGGATCTGGATGCAGACCCGTCCGGAAGCTCGGGATCTTGCTGTCTCCATTTTGCTTGATGTCTCCCGTTCGACGGAAAGTGCGGTCACCGGACGTGCTGTCATCGATATCGAACGCGAAGCCCTGACAGCCTTGGCGTGGGGGTTGAATGCTTGTGGGGATGATTTCGCCATCAATGCGTTTTCATCCCTGAAACGGCATCGTGTTTATCTGCAGAGTTGCAAACGGTTCGATGAAACCATGTCGACAATTGTAGAGCAAAGAATTGGCGGTTTGAAACCGGGATTCTATACCCGTCTTGGTGCGGCCATGCGGCACGCATCTGCAGAACTCGCAGAACAAACCCGCAAACGAAAATTGCTTCTGGTGATTACCGACGGTAAGCCAAATGATCTGGACCACTATGAAGGTCGCCACGGGATTGAAGACACAAGGATGGCCGTTCGCGAAGCGCGGCGGGCAGGGCAGTCTGTCTTTGGAGTCACCATTGATAAGACCGGGAAATCCTGGTTCCCGCGATTGTTCGGTCAGGGTGGATTTGCCGTGATTCCGCATCCGGACAAGCTGACCCAGGCGTTACCGCAGATCTATCACCAGCTCATCGGGGGCTAACATGGACGCCTCCGGCGAGCAGCCCAGACCCGGTTCTCTGGAAGAGTTGCCTGGTGAGCTCCTGATGTGGGTTCTCATCATAAGCGAACTTCTGGTTTTCGGGGCGGGGCTCGCGGCGTTTCTCAGTGTCCGGATTACCGACCCGGCTGGTTTTGCAGAGGCGCAGGATCATCTGCATCGTATGCAGGCCGGCGTGAACACCGTAGTCCTGATCACAAGCGGTTTTTTGGCAGCGATTGCCCTGCGATTTTCTATCGCGGATCGGACGACAGCTGCTCGCGTGTCCCTGTTCGGCGCAATGGCCTTAGGGGTTGTTTTCCTGGTGATCAAGTTCTGGGAATACGCCGAAAAGATAGAGCGCGGGATCTCGACCGAGACCCATCCATTTTTCACGTTCTACTATCTTTTGACCGGGTTTCATGCAGCTCACGTGATCGCAGGAATAATAATTCTTGGACTGGTCACATGGTTTGCAACTCCGCGCAATATAGAGGTCGCAGCAGCCTTCTGGCACATGGTGGATCTGGTTTGGGTTTTGCTATTTCCGGTTATCTATCTTCTCAGGTGATCATGACGAGACTTCAAGACCCAATCTTGCGTGCCTGGCTCGGCCTTTTGGCCCTGAGTGCAGCATCCGTGCTGGTTGCCTATCTTGTTCCGGCCGGGTTCAATCAGGCTGCGATCGGGGCTGTAATCCTGATGCTGGCCTGGATGAAGGCGCGAGTCATCCTCTCCCGCTACCTTGGCCTTTGGCAGGCGCCCAGCTGGAGGTCCGGATTTAATTGGGTGCTTGCCTTTTACTGCGTGTTGCTGCTTGGCCTGTATCTCATTCCTGCGTTTGCAGGTTGAATGCTGAAGCCAGGGGCTCTGGAAGGTCAAATTCCTGCAGCACCCGCTGTCTGGCTTCGTCTGACATTTTCCGCGCTGTTTTTTGCACGATATCCAGTATTTTGGCTTCATCATGTTTCGCTGCAAATGGCGCGAAATACCATTTCAGAAACACAAAGCAGATAACATCTTCAAGTGCCTGCACATCGTCGTGGCGCTTGATGCCTTCCTTGCGCAGCATGCGTTCAGCCGCGGCAACATCGTCATCGCAATAACCTGCGTCCTGCATGAACTCGGCAACGCGGCTGGCATGGTGTTTTGCCAGATCACGGCGCCAGGTGTGGTAACCGGCTTTGCCTTCCGGATAGCTTTTGCGTGCCAAAACCCACCGTTCGACATGCTGTCCGCGCGCAGCGATTTGCAAAGCGTCCGATGCGTTCGGGAACAAGCGGTTGACTTCTTCACTCATCCGCAGCCCATAAAGCCGGGCAGTAGGTTGGCCGTCTTCCGATTTGGGATCGGCCGCGTTTGCTTCATCAATTGCATGAAGTACTTTTTCTAGTTTTGTCATTTTGCTTTTTGCCAGGCTTCCACCGGATCGTCTTCAGAGAAATTGCGAAGACGGTCTATATCATCAATAGCGGCGTGGTTGCGTTTGATGTGAACACCGACCGTTTTTAACCGCGCAAAGGAACGCGACAGGCTTTCCGGTTTCATTCCGAGTTTTCCTGCAATCAGTACTTTGTCGTAAGGTAGCGTGACAATACAGCTGCCCGCTTCCTGCTCACAGAGTTCCAGAATGAATTCGGCGACGCGTTGCGGCCCGGTTTGCGCCTTTAGCTGTTCAAGCTGGGAAACCAGGGAATGGAGATGTGCAAATGTGGACGCCAAAACAGACACGCCGATTTCCGCATCCTTGCGCATGGCTTCCAGCAAAGCACCACTCGGAATCCGCATGACTTCGCAGCCCGTCACGGCTTCGGCAGACACAGGATAAGGAAGTCCCTTGAACGCGACAGCTTCGCCAAAGCTCTCGCCTTTTGCAAAGACACTCACCACCGCTTCGCCGCCGTTCGGCGCGATACGGTAGAGTTTCACCCAACCATCGATCACGATATGGATGGCTTTGGCCGGTTCATCCTGAAGGAACAGCGTTTCGCCGCGGTCGTATTCCCGCCAGCTGGACATGCTGAGCACCATGTCCAGGCTTTCCTTCGGAAAACTGCGCAGCAATAACGATGACAGGGCTATTTTCCTGCGACGTTCATTCGGCATACCAGTTCCAATCCCCCAAGATTACCGGTGTTGCTCATCAACTTTGAAAGCCCTTTTACACGATCCCGCTTGACCATTCATGTACGTTGTAATGCGGATAGGCGGTCTTAAAAAGCCGAAATGCTTGACTATAGTCATGTACCGGCATTGACCCTGCAGTTAGCTTCGCAAAAAAGTGGAGAAAGCGGGGATTTTATGGACTATCAAGCCTTTTTCAAGAACCGTTTGGCTTCCCTGAAGCAAGAAGGCAACTACCGGGTCTTCATTGATTTGCAGCGCAAGCGTGGCAATTTTCCTGAAGCCGCATGGACGCACAAAGATGGCGCTAACGATGTGTCGATCTGGTGTTCAAATGATTATCTCGGTATGGGTCAGCATCCCAGCGTGATAGCCGCCATGCATGATGCGATAGATCGATGCGGCGTTGGTGCTGGTGGGACACGAAACATCTCCGGAACAACACATGACCATGTGTTGCTGGAAGAAGAGCTCGCCGATTTGCATGGCAAGGAAGACGCGCTTGTCTTCACTTCGGGCTATGTCTCCAACTGGGCAGCTCTTGGCACCCTCGGCGCTCAGATACCCGGATGCATCATCTTTTCAGATAGTCTGAATCACGCCTCCATGATTGAGGGTATTCGCCATTCTCGCGCCGAAAAAGTCATCTGGAATCACAATGATCTTGTAGATCTGGAAGCCAAACTCGCCGCCGCCGATCCTGCGAAACCAAAGCTGATCGCGTTCGAGAGCGTCTATTCCATGGACGGCGATATTGCGCCTATCTCGGAGATCTGTGATCTTGCCGACAAATATGGCGCCATGACCTATCTCGATGAAGTTCATGCTGTTGGCCTTTATGGACCTCGCGGCGGCGGTATTGCCGAGCGTGAAGGCGTCATGGACCGCCTGACTGTCATTGAAGGCACGCTGGGCAAGGCTTTTGGCGTGGTCGGCGGTTACATTGCTGCTTCGGCTGAACTTTGTGATTTTGTTCGCAGTTTCTCCAGTGGATTCATATTTACGACTGCCCTGCCGCCTGCAGTCGCAGCCGCAGCGACCGCCTCCATTCGCCATCTGAAAGAAAGTAATGTTGAGCGAACGGCTCACAAGGCGATTGTCGCCAATGTGCGACGGCGGCTTGATGAACTGGGCATTCCACATGTCGCCAATCCAAGCCATATTATTCCGGTGATGGTTGGCAACCCGGCCAAGTGCAAATTTCTGTCGGATACGCTTTTAACGGAATTCGGGATCTACATTCAGCCGATCAACTACCCGACTGTTCCCAAGGGGACCGAACGCCTGAGGATCACACCCTCTCCGGTTCATAACGAGGCAGATATTGACCGGTTGGTCGGAGCGCTCCATTCATTGTGGAACGAATGTCAGCTCGCCAGAAAACCACTTGCTGCGGAATAAGGCGCGGCACTATTGATGAAAATCAAGGTCTTGAAACATCAATAGCCGTTCTCTGCGTGTGGCGAAGGCTGACTATTGGGCTCGGATTGTTTGTGCTATGACTATTGCTAGCAGAATAACCATTTCAGCCGGCTGGGCGCGAACTCCTGACCCGGTTTGATTTTCAGTTTCTGTCATGCCGTACCTGGTCGGGTGCGGTTCAGGGCATGAGTAGAAGGAACTAAATATGAACAAAGCATTTTACGGCCTGGTCACCGCACTGGGATTGGCGCTGGCCTCCCCGGCATTGGCTGAAGGCGACACTGCCAAGGGTGAAAAAGTATTCAAGAAATGCAAGGCGTGTCATGCTGTAGGTGAAGGTGCCAAAAACAAGGTCGGCCCACAGCTGAATGGCATTGCGGGTAAGGCTGCGGGCAAGGACGAAAGCTTTAAATACTCAAAAGGCATGTTGGCTGCAGCTGACGAAGGTTTGACTTGGGATGACGAAACTCTCGCCGCTTACCTGACAAAGCCGAAAGAAGTCGTACCTAAAACAAAAATGTCTTTCGCTGGTCTGCGCAAGGAAGATGATGTTGCCAATGTCATCGCATATCTGAAAACATTCCAGTAAAGCGTCTGTCACTCAGACAATGCTGTTTTGTGGCCGGGCCGGGATAATCCCTGGTCCGGCTTTTTCCTATGAAAAGCGTTTTTGAAGAGTTTTAGACAGGAATGCATTGATGAAATTGGCGCACCCGACAGGATTCGAACCTGTGACCTCTGCCTTCGGAGGGCAGCGCTCTATCCAGCTGAGCTACGGGTGCCTAGTCCGCGCAAACAGAGTGCGCGGTGGATAGATGGGTCTGATACTAGATCCGGCTTTCTTCGGCAACGGCTTTTTCAATAAAGCAAACAGCTTCCGGGCCGGATGGAGCATTCCCGAGCATTTGAAAAGCATTGAGCATTCCCAAATCAGCTTATCTTCAGATAAAGCCGGGCGCTGGGGTCTGAAGATATTGCAATCCAGCCGGCTATAGAGTACGTAAAATTAACCATGGTCTTTAGATACGACCTGAGAGTTGGAATTCTGAATGGTGCCAAGACTTCTGGCGGCCGTTCAAAGTGTTTTAAAATGAAGTGGTCGGCGGAATGACTGCGGAAGTTTGGCGGGCTTCAATCTTATAATTAATTCAGAAGACAAAAAAAACGCGCAGCCATGAAAGACTGCGCGGATAAAGTTACTGTGCACGTGGCCCCATCGACCACGGGCGCAACTCTAGCGGCATATCTGAAGAATGTCATTACCGTAAAATATTTTATTTTTTGATTCACTTGAATGCGACTGATCGTTATTCATTCTGAATTATGATATGTGAACGATAATTAGGAAAAAAGAATATATATAACAATATCTTAAATGAATATAATTAACTGCTGAATTGTCACATATTACCTCAAAAATTACAAAAAATTACAAATTATGAGCAGTTTGGCACTGATTTCGCGCGAACTTCATCAGTCAATCCGGTAATTTTCACGTTTGCGATTCCCTGTTTGACGAACTCCAATTGTTGCGCGGCAGCCAATGTGACATCGATAACCCGGTTTTTCGAAAAGGGTCCACGATCGTTGATCCTGACGGTTACGGTTTGACCGTTGGCCAGGTTGGTTACCTCTACCAGTGTGCCGAAAGGGAGTGTCCTGTGAGCAGCAGTCATCCCTTTGGGGTCGGCTTTTTCTCCACTGGCGGTCTTGCCTGTCAATTTGTACCACGAGGCCTTACCGCACTGCAGAAATTCACTGTTCGCCTCTACGTCGGAACTGAACTGGCTGATGCCGACAACGCTGATCATCACAATGAGCGGAGCCAACGAGAACGCGCGATACTTATTCACAGAGGTTACTCCATTACATGTCGGCCGGAAATTATTCGGCTGGTGTGTACGCATTTGCGGTGGGCTTTGATGGAACTCTCTGAAGACAAATAGCTTTACGAGGTGATGAAAATAAGGCGCGCGCTACGTTAAACAGAACCAAAGTATTAGTTGATTAAAATTTGAATAAAAATCAAAAACAAAGACTTAACATAAATTAACTATAATAATTCTAAGTCCTGTGAGTAGTTATTACGGGTCATTATTTACAGTAAATCTATGCTAGATAATTGGCGATTAGAGGCGACGCATCGGTGTTTTGAGTTCTGCGTCATACAGACAGGTTTTTGAAAGGACAGTCTGGTGCAAGTCAGCCAAGTTTTGGTTCAGGATCAGCAGGAAATTCCAGGGGGGGCAGAAACCCGTGCTCTCGCAGGGTTTCATATGTCGTTGTTGGAAGTACTTCCGCACGCCGCCGCATATGTTGGTTGCGATGGCAATATCTTGTTGCACAATAGCAAGATGGTGGAATCTTGTGCTGATGCCGGGTTGGCGTCGGTTCCGGACTGTTTATCGAAGCTTTTGTCACATTCCAGCTGGAGACGGTGTGAAGCTGTCCTGTCCGCTGCTTTCAGAGGTGTTCCGGCGCAGGCGACCGGTAAAATAGCTCTCCGATCCGGGGAGCTCTTCTGCAACCACCTTGTCTGTACCTCATTTGTATCTCTGACGGGCACTCATCCGGCAGTTCTTGTCCAGTTCGAATTGGAGGTCGCAGGTGAAGATAACGATCCGGCGCTTGGTGTTCGCGACGATCCGACTGCTCGACCAGGCAATGTCTTTGCCGATGTAACCAACAAGCTTTTGAAGCATTTTCCTGATGATGTTCTGATTTTTGATGGATCGGAAAGCCCTGACAAAAAGGCTGAACGTCTGCTCCATCTCATTGGAAGTTCTTATGATCCGGATCTGCTCGCTGAAAACCTCATCGATCTCACATCCGACATGCCGCAAACACTTTATGTTCCGGAAACTGATGGCCTGCGAACAGGCGAATACACCGCTAATCGCAGGATGTGCGAAATCCGTTTGGTGCCCTTGCCAACAATGAGCGGTCCTTCGGATCAAGTTGGTGCGTCCATGGCGATTATTCGCCGGAATGTCGACTGTCCGCATGAAATAGCGGAAAACCGGCGTCTGGCCTATCAAGACTCTCTTACAGGATTGGCCAACAGACGAGCCTTCACAAGAGCTCTCAAGCTGGAAATGCAGCGGCTCGCGACAGATGAGTGCACCAGTGGCCTGGCTGTTCTTTATATTGATCTCGATGAATTCAAGAAGGTCAATGATCTTGGCGGGCACGACGCGGGCGATGACATGCTTATGCGTGTTGCGTCCTGCCTCGCCATGACACTTGGAGACTTCGGTACAGCGGCTCGCATAGGCGGAGATGAGTTTGCCGGAATGATTCCGGCGGCAAATGCCGATGCTGCCCTCGAGATTTCGGAGCAGATCCTTGACGGGTTCGCTGGTATCCGTTTGGAAATATCCGACCGGGTGTTCACTATCGGTGGTTCGATAGGCGTCGCATTTGTCGAAAACGACATGTTGCAATCAGAGTGCGATGCCTCTGCTGTTTTGGGATTGGCGGACCGGGCTTGTTTGCGCGGCAAAAGGTTCGGCGGACAATCGGTCCAAATCCACGCGGTTAAGTCGAATGACTGTGGTCCAAAGGTCGCAGAACTTGCAGACTTGCCGGAGCCGGGAAGCTTCAGAGCCAACGAACTGACGCTTTACTCCATGCCGATTATGTGCCTGAAACGGCAAGAGCAATGTGGTTCGGAAGTTTTGTTGCGATTGCAAGGTGAAAGAGCAAGCGGGCTGTCATCGCGTGCGTGGATCTCGGCTGCGGAACGCTCAGGCTTTATTGCTCAAGTAGATGCGTGGACCCTGGACAAGGTTCTTGATGCTGCGGAGCGTAATGCGCAACGCTCTATTCTGACAATGAATGTGTCGGTAAGGTCAGCCAAGGATCCGAACTTCAGAGATGTGCTATTCCATCGTTTGTCGGTAAATCCCTTGTTGGCAGCGAAACTTTGCCTTGAGATTTCCGAAAAGGACTTCTTGAGAGAGCCAGCAACTGTTGAATCGTTTTTCAAGTTTGTTTCCGAACTGGGATGTCAGACTGCGATTGATGATTTTGCCGGGCATTGGCCGGTTTTTTCCCGGTTGACGTATCTTCCTGTCGATTGGTTGAAATTGGCGTCGGGGTTGACTCAGCAAGTGGGGGAAGATCCTTCAAAGGCTTCTATATTGAAAGGCCTTGTTGGTGTGGCGCAGGGCCTGGGTATCAAGATCATTGCGAAGCATGTGGAGACCGAAGAAGAAGCCCTGGTGCTCAAGGATCTCAACATTGAGGCTGGTCAGGGGTTTCATTTCGGCAGGCCGAAACCATGGTCGGACGCATAAACGAAAAAGAGCGGCCCTAGAGCCGCTCTTTCCATATTCAAATTGATTTTCTGATCAGATATCCAGGTTGGCCACAGCCAGTGCGTTATCCTGAATGAACTCCCGGCGTGGTTCGACCTCGTCTCCCATCAGTTTGGTGAAGATGTCGTCGGCATCATCAGCTTCGCGAATTTTCACCTGCAGAAGAGAACGGACATTCGGATCGAGTGTCGTTTCCCATAACTGTTCCGGGTTCATCTCGCCCAGCCCTTTATAACGCTGCAGCGAATTGCCTTTTTGGCCGAACGAGAAAATCTGTTGCAACAATGTACGCGGACCGCGGATTTCCATCGGCAGGTCCTTGCGTCGAAGAATGGCAGCTTTCCCGTAAACCTCATTGAGGTGTTCAGCATGAGCGGCAAGGCGGCGTGCATCTGTTGATCCGAGCAGAGCGGCATCAATTGTCGCCACTTCTTCTACGCCGCGGACAGTCCGTGTGAAAACAAGGCTGCCGTCTTCCTTAGCTTCGCCGACCCAACCCCGTTCAAATTCGTCCGCCAGAATGTCCATCCGGCGCGCAATATAGGCCGCGGCTTCTTCCGCTTTTGATTGGTCATCAAGGATGTCAGCGTTCAAAGCTCCGGCAATCGCGGCCTGCTCGACCACATCGCGATTGTAGCGTGAATGAAGGCCGTCGAAGATATCTGCAATCGCTCGGGCTGTTTCCACGACTTGTCGTAGATCCTGCCCCATCCTGACTTCGCCATTGGCAATGGTGAGCGATGTATCTTCTGAACCCTGTGCGATCAGGTAGTCTTCCAGAGCCGCCTGATCCTTTAGATACTGTTCAGATTGCCCGCGCTTGACTTTATAGAGCGGTGGTTGCGCGATGTAGATATAACCATTTTCGATCAGTTCCGGCATTTGCCGGAAGAAGAATGTCAGCAGCAAGGTTCTGATATGCGCACCATCCACATCCGCATCGGTCATGATAATGATTTTATGGTAGCGCAGCTTCTCGACGTTGAATTCTTCCTTGCCTATTCCTGTGCCCAAAGCCGTGATCAGGGTGCCGATCTCGTTGGACGATAGCATCTTGTCGAACCGTGCGCGTTCAACGTTGAGGATTTTACCGCGCAACGGAAGAACGGCCTGATTTCCCCGGTGACGGCCCTGTTTGGCAGAGCCGCCCGCGGAATCACCCTCCACCAGGAAGAGTTCAGCTTTGGAAGCATCGCGTTCCTGGCAGTCGGCAAGTTTGCCGGGAAGGGACGCAATATCGAGTGCACCTTTGCGGCGGGTCAGTTCCCTCGCCTTGCGAGCAGCTTCCCGGGCAGACGCAGCCTCAACAACTTTCGACACTACTGTTTTGGCGAGTGCGGGATTTTCTTCTAGCCAATCTGCAAGCGCCTGGGAAATCAGGTTCTCAACAACAGGGCGAACTTCGGAGGAAACCAGCTTGTCTTTGGTTTGTGACGAGAATTTTGGATCAGGGACTTTAACGGATAGAACGCAGGTCAGTCCCTCGCGGCAATCGTCGCCTGTAAGGGAGACTTTCTCTTTTTTCATGATACCGGTGGCGTCCGCATAGCTTGTGATCTGACGGGTCAACGCCCCCCGGAAGCCAGCAAGATGTGTACCGCCGTCACGTTGCGGAATATTGTTTGTAAAACAAAGAACATGCTCATGGTAGCTGTCATTCCACCACATGGCCGCTTCAACGGTAATGCCATCGCGCTCGGCCTGCATGATGATCGGGTCTTCGATCAGCGGGTGTTTGGCTCGATCGAGATACCGGACAAACGCTTCCAGACCGCCTTCATAAAAGAGTTCCTCAGCGACTTCTTCAACACCGCGCTTGTCGGTCAATATGATGCGGACACCTGAATTCAGGAACGCGAGTTCACGAAGGCGGTGCTCTAGCGTTCCAAAATCAAAATCAATCTTTGTGAAGGTCTGCGGTGACGGCAAGAACGTCACTTCCGTTCCTTTTTTGCCGTTTGCCGGGCCAACGACTTCGAGTGGCTGCTGGGCATCACCATGGGCAAAGACCATGAAGTGTTCCTGGTCGTTCCGCCAGATGCGCAATTCCAGTTTGGTGGACAGGGCATTCACCACTGAAACACCCACGCCATGGAGGCCGCCGGAGACCTTGTAGGAGTTCTGGTCGAACTTTCCGCCAGCATGCAGCTGGGTCATGATGACTTCGGCCGCAGAAACACCTTCTTCGGAGTGCACATCTGTCGGAATGCCGCGACCATTATCTGAAACCGTAACGGATCCGTCCGGGTTCAGCGATACAGTGACGTGATCGGCATGGCCGGCCAGCGCTTCATCAATGGCATTATCCACGACCTCGTAAACCATGTGGTGTAGGCCGGAACCGTCATCGGTGTCGCCGATATACATACCGGGGCGTTTGCGGACCGCATCAAGGCCTTTCAGGACCTTGATGGAGTCAGCTCCATACTCGCCGCCGTTACTGGCTTCAGGTGTCGGATTGTTTTCGGGTGTGGACGTGTCGCTCATGCGAATCAATCACCAATCGGGTTATCTATTCTTACCCCGTTATACGGGGTTCCCACGGGCGTTCAACCACGCGGAAGCTGTTGGCCTTCATGCCTTCGGATTATGGTGGAAAACCACAAGAATTTGGCGGTTTTAGGAGCGTAATGGCTACCTGATAAGCCTGCTTTCGCGATCTTTTATCTCAAACACTTCCGAACTCTCCGGCAGGGCTTCAAAAAGGGCCTCGTCCGTACCGGTCATGAAGACCTGTCCACCCAATGAATTTAGCCGTGAAAAGAGCGCAGCCCGGCGGTCCGGATCCAGATGTGCAGCGACCTCATCCAGCAGTAGCACGGGTGTGATTCCGGTGACTTTTGCCGTCAACTCGGCGTGGGCCAGCACCAGACCAATGAGGAGCGCTTTTTGTTCTCCTGTCGAGGATTGTGAAGCGGGCATGTCCTTGGCAGCATGGCGGACTTTCAGATCGCTCAAATGCGGCCCGCTCAAGGTTCGGCCTGCAGCCCGGTCGCGCGGTCTGCCAACTTCAAGCATACGGCGATACTGGTCTTCGCGGTCTGAGGCAGAAAGTCCAATGGTTTCAGCTTCAAATGTACCTTCCAGCGTTAGAGTAGCATGAGGAAAGGCAGTATGTTTTGAGGCGCTTTCCGAAATCATCTGGGAAAGAAGACCAACGGTCTCGCTACGCGCTATGGAGACTGCGGTTCCAAGCTCAGCAACCTGTTGTTCCAGAGCGTTCAGGAAGGAATCTGAACCACGTTGATCGAGTAGCCGATTGCGTTGCCGGAGCGCGTTTTCAAAATCGCTGACCCGTCGACCATGTGTTGGATCGATTGCAAGCGTCAGCCGATCCAGAAACCTCCTCCGGTCAGAACCGGGGCCGGTGAATAACCCGTCCATGGACGGTACGAGCCAGAGCACCCGCATATATTCCAGGAGGGATTCGGATCCGCGTACCTCTTCACCATCAATGCGGACTTTTCGCCCTGCCGTACCCGATACCAGGCCGGTGCCGATAGCGGTTTCCATTTCATTGATCTGGACTTTGGCGGCAACGCTCCAGCCTTCAGATCCGTCGGTCCTGGCGATGTCGGCAAGGGCGGCGCGGCGTAAACCTCGTCCTGCTGTCAGAAAGGAAATTGCTTCGAGTATGTTGGTCTTGCCGGCGCCGTTGGCGCCGACGAATGCGACCATTCTCGCCGCGACCTCAATCTGGAGGCCAACGTAATTACGAAAATCGGTTAATGTCAGACGGGTCAGCTGCGCCGACCGGAATTCAGTCATAAACCCATTTCCGCAATGGTTGGCGTTAGGTCGTTAAACCCGCATCGGCATCAGAACGAACAGGCAATCATCAACCGTGTTGTCCTGAATCAGTGTTGGAGAGCCAGAATCTGCCAGACGGAAGAGGGCCGTGTCACTGCTCAGCTGGTTGGCGATATCGAGCAGATAACGCGAGTTGAAGCCGATTTCGAGATCTTCGTTGTCGTATTCAACAGCGAGCTCTTCAGTCGCGCTACCCGAATCCGGATTGTTGACGGTTAAAACCAGACGGCCTTCAACCAATGCCAACTTTACAGCACGGCCACGCTCGGAAGAGATCGTTGAAACGCGATCAACGGCTTCTTTGAACTCATCTCTGTCGACACGCATTTCCTTGTCATTGCCCTGCGGAATAACGCGGCCATAGTCGGGAAATGTGCCATCAATCAGCTTGGAAGTCAGCACGACAGATTGGGTCGTGATCCGGATCTTGGTGTCTGACAGTTCGATCTGCACATTTGCTTCGGGATCTTCCAGAAGCTTTTGCATTTCGCCGACGGTTTTGCGCGGTACGATGATGCCCGGCATTCCAGAAGAGCCTGATGGTGCCGGAACTTCCGCCTGCGCCAAACGGTGACCGTCTGTCGCAACTGCGCGGAATTTGTGACCGTTTTCAGTGTCGACAGTATGGAGATAGATACCGTTCAAATAATAACGGGTTTCTTCTGTCGAAATCGCGAATTGCGTCGTGTCGATCAGCTTGCGTATATCGCTTGCTGTCAGTTCAAACCCATGGCTGAAATCACCGGCTGTGAGATCCGGGAAATCTGTTTCCGGCAGCATCTGAAGCGTAAACTTCGACCGCCCTGCGCGAATTTCCAGGGTGCTGTCATCCCCTGTGGTTTCCAGAACCACCTGAGAGCCTTCCGGCAATTTCCGCACAATATCGTAGAACATGTGTGCTGGCACCGTCGTCGCACCGGGCATTTCGATCATGGCAGGGACGCCCTCGACGATTTCCAGGTCGAGGTCGGTTGCTTTCAGGTTCAAAATGCCACCATCAGCACGCAGGAGAACATTCGACAGAATAGGAATTGTATTCCGGCGCTCTACCACGCGGTGAACATGGGTCAGGGACTTGAGAAGGTCGGTCCGCTCGAGGGTCGCTTTCATACGCTCGTTCCGTACTCGTGAAAGGCCGGACGGATCTGTCCGGCAAACTGAACATTAGGGCTCCAGTATGGAGCGGGGTGGAAGACACTGCCCTTAACCCGTTTCAAATGCAAGAGGGCGCTCCACCGGAACGCCCTCAATTTTGTTAGAATATTGTGTATTTTACCCTTAGGCGTCGAGCATGCGTTTCAGCAGCTCCAGCTCCTGCGCCAGAGCATAATCGCCGCGAGCCAGCTCTTCGATTTTCCGCACAGCGTGCAGCACGGTTGTGTGATCCCGATTGCCGAACCGGCGGCCAATTTCAGGAAGTGACCGCGGCGTCATCACCTTTGCAAGGAACATTGCTATCTGTCTTGGGCGTACGATTGTACGGGTCCGGCGAGCAGAGAGAAGATCAGCCTTGGTAACGTTGTAATGCTTTGAGACAACGCGCTGGATGTCTTCAATCTTGACCCGGCGAGGTTCACTGGATCGTACTAGATCCCGCAGCGTCAATTCCGCCATCTCCTGGGTAATCGGCTGATTGGTCAGCTGATTATGAGCGATGAGGCGGTTCAATGCGCCTTCCAGGTCCCGGCCCGAAGATGCGACATGACGCGCAACATAATCGAGAACGTTATCAGGCACTTCGAATTGCGGATAGGATTTGCGCGCAGCTTCAACACGGGTGTTGAGAATGTTGCGGCGCAAAACAAAATCAGGTTCTTGAATGCCTACGACGAGTCCACCGGAAAGGCGCGAACGGACCCGATCATCTAGTGTGTCCAGTTCTGATGGTGCTCGGTCAGCTGCAACGATAACCTGACGCGCACCGTCAATCAGGGCATTGAGCGTATGGCAGAATTCCTGTTGAACCTGTTTGCCATGGAGGAACTGCATATCATCGATCAAGAGGAGGTCGATGGAGCGCAGGTTCTCTTTGAACACAAGAGCTGATTGAGACTTTAGAGCTGCGACAAATTTATACATGAAATGCTCAGCCGTCAGGTAGAGCACTTTGCGTCCACCGGCACGTGCCTTGGCAGCAACAGCCTGCATCAAATGTGTCTTGCCGAGACCAACGGATGCATGGATGTAAAGCGGGTTGAATGTAACTGCTCCGCCCGAAGCAACCTGCTTTGCCGCAGCAAGGCTCAGATTGTTGGATTCGCCTTCGACAAAAGTCTCGAATGTGTATTTCGGATCAAGCGGCGCGCCTTGCAATACGTCCCGTGTATTGTCGGAAATCGGGTCGCCGCGTCCAAGAGCGGCAGTTGCAGCCTGCGCACGAGTCACCTGAGCCGCTTCACCCAAACCATCCCGCCTCGGATCTAGCGAAACTGGTTTTACACCTGCCGGAGAGGCGAGGGCTGGCTGGGTAGACGGTATTTGGCGTGGGCGAATTGCACCGCGCACGGTTAATTCGATGCGATGTACATTATCGCATTCACGTTGCCAAAGACCCATCAAATGGTCATTGTAATTGTTCTGGATCCATTGCTTGAGAAAACGTGTTGGAACAGACAGGCGAACAGTGCCGTCCTGGTGCTCCTCCAAGTCTACGCGTGCAAACCAACTTGTAAAAACATCGTCACCGAGTTCAGCCTGGAGCTGTTTCTTAACTCGCTTCCATTGTTCGGAGCCGCCTGCCTCCTGAACCTGCATGTTATGTGCCTCCTGTTGAGTCTAAGAACAATCCGCCACAGCTGTTCTTAGGCGCCCTGCTGCTTCGCAGCTTATTGAGTCCCTTTTGGGACGGTTGTTTGTTGGTCCGCGTTTTTTCGGACCCAATCCCCTTCTAATTGAGGGGCTAGTTTTGCTTCCAAGGTAGTCCGGCTGCTTTCCAGCCAGATAAAGTCCCGCGGTGCCCGTCTGTGTCGAGGGGCCCCTCAAAACCGTCAGATATGTTGTAGCAGTTAGTGTATCCGGCTTGCGTGAGTGCGATTGCCGCTGCTTGACTGCGTGCGCCGGAGCGGCACAAAAAATAGATTGGAGCCGCGAGGTCAAGTTCTTTTTTGACCAGAAGTTCAGAAACGGCGCTGACGAAGCCTTCGTTCGGTCCACTTGGTGGGAAACTCTGCCACTCAGCCAGGAAAGGTTCTTTTCCGATTGACCGCAGATCTGGAACCCCGACAAAGGCCCATTCAGCTTGAGTGCGCACATCGATTAATACTGCGTTCTGATCACCTTCCAGCGCCTCGAAAGCGCCTTGAGAATTCACATCTCCAGCATAGCCAAAATCACCGCGCACAAAAACCCCCTTCAATAGTACGAATACTACTGAGCTAAAATATTTCAGATTGTCTAGAAAGAGTATCTAACTAGAAATATAATTAGATATCTTGGATGATGAATACATCAATGTATTCATTCTGTGTTCTATCTCGAAAGTGCTTAGTTGAATATATGTTTGACTTTTTCATCGTTGGCCCAAGCACTGTTTTTAAGTTGATCGCTGATCTTTTGTTCGTCAGCATTGGGACAATATACAGACACAATCGCTGTGTTCAACACCGGCTTCCGGCGAATGGGCTCCCAAGGCCGTTTCAGTCCGTTTGACTTCAATATGTGGCTATCTGTGGGCGATGCAGCAAACGCTTTCAGGTGCAGCGATTTTTCGCTTTCAAGGCTGCTTTGAAATGGCCTGAATCATAATTATTAAAAAAATTTACGACTTGATGTATTGACTCCCTACGAATCCCGTTTGGATGAATGTGTGAAGTCGTACATATAGGTAAGTAATTGAAATTATTAATATAATTCTGCGAGCAATGCGTTTGGAGAAATTGACAATTCCCGACACACAATTCTGTGTCGTTGGCAATCCACAAAATTACATGGCTAAAAAAAACCCGGCTCGAAGGCCGGGTTTTTAAAACGTTATTTCCGCGAAGGTTTTACGCGCCAATGGCCTTAATACGGGCATTGAGACGGGAAACCTTTCTGGAGGCCGTATTTGCATGCATTACGCCTTTGGAGGCGGCGCGCATGATTTCCGGCTGAGCTGCCTTGAATGCGTCGCTTGCAGCAGTCTTGTCGCCAGAAGCAATCGCTTCTTCAACGGTGCGCAGGTAGGTGCGCATACGGCTCCGGCGGTTTTTGTTCGTGGCCGTCCGGCGGGCAATCTTACGGGCCGCCTTCTTGGCCGATGGTGTGTTGGCCATGGGCTCAATCCTGATCGGTAGTGGGGACTAGTGTCCGGTGGCGATCGGGGTTGATGCACATTTGCAATTGGTCCCGATCAAAAAACAACGGCGGCAGAAGACCGCCACCGATTTGGCGCAGCTTATAATCGTGCTAGGGCTGAACGTCAACGGCTTTGTCGCCTCCAGCCGGAGTTTATTTGTTGTTGAACTGTGGTGCCCGTTTTTCAGTAAATGCAGTCATGCCCTCGTTTTGATCCTCCAGCGCAAACATTGCCTGGAATACACGGCGCTCAAAACGCACGCCCTCCGATAGCGTCGTTTCGTAGGACCGGTCGACACTCTCCTTGGCCATCATGACAACGGGCAGGGAGAAATCGGCGATTTTCTCGGCCGCTTTCATTGTTTCTTCCAACAGATCGTCAGCGGGGACGATCCGGCTGACCAGGCCACTACGTTCGGCTTCTTCTGCATCCATCATCCGCCCTGTCAAAACCATATCCATGGCTTTGGACTTACCGACAAAGCGCGTGAGGCGCTGGGTGCCACCGGCGCCCGGAATAACGCCAAGCGTGATTTCCGGTTGTCCGAATTTGGCTGTGTCGGCTGCAATGATGAAGTCACACAACATAGCCAGCTCACATCCGCCGCCGAGTGCATAGCCAGCAACAGCTGCAATGATCGGTTTGCGGTTCTGCGAAACCCGGTCAAATGGCGTGATGAGATCAGTCTGATAGGCCGACGAAAAGTTATGCGGTTGCATTTCCTTGATGTCAGCGCCGGCAGCAAAAGCCTTTTCGGATCCGGTGATGACAACGCAGCCAATGCGCTCGTCAGCATCAAAACTGTCAAGCGCAGTTCCAAGTTCGGCGATCAGCGCCGAATTCAGCGCGTTAAGCGCTTTCGGGCGATCCAACGTGATCAAACCTACTTTGCCGCGTTTTTCAACGCGAATACTCTCATAACCCATTTTTGCCTGCTCCCAATGACAGCCACATACATAACGTGCCGCAATGCCTAGCCGACCATTACCCTCAATGGCAAGGCTTGGGCGTCCGCAGGTAATCTATTGGCTAATGCTGACAGGACGGGCAATAGAATGTGGAGCGGTTGGATTGCACCAGACGGGCAATGGTGCCGCCACAGTCTGGTGTGCGACAGTTTTCGCCTTCCCGGTCATAAACGGCAAATGAATGCTGGAAATAACCAAGTGAACCATCTGCCTGCGTATGGTCCCTCAAGGATGATCCTCCAGCCTTGATGGCGTCCTCCAGGGTCTGACGAATATTGCCCGCCAATTCTTCAGCCTTTTTTGTTGGCTTGCCCGTCCCGGTGGCCAGTGTGCCGGCAAGCCGCTTCGGGCTGAGCCCGGACCGCCACAGGGCTTCACACACATATATATTGCCGAGCCCAGCGATGAGCTTCTGGTTCAGCAGGGCAGACTTCAGCGGTGTTTTTCGGCCGGCGAACAGTCCGGCGAGTGTTTCACCGCTTAATGCGTTGCCCAAAGGCTCAATTCCGAGGTCTCGGAAATACGAATGTTCGCCAAGAGCGTCGCGTGCAATCAGGTCCATGAAACCAAATCGTCGTGGGTCATTATATATAATGCGAGCATCTGCCCCGGTCGTAGTTCTCAGGTGGAAGACAACGTGGTCATGTTTCGGATTCTTGTTGCGCTCATGAGTGAAATCACCTGGAGATTTGCTGTTAGGTCCATTTTCGACCCTGAACGAACCTGACATTCCCAAATGCATGACCAGGACGTCGCCGGATTGAATGTCCGCCAACAGATACTTGGAGCGCCGGGACAGTCCGGTCACCGTCTGGCCAGTCAACCGCTCTGCAAATCTATCTGGAAACGGAAACCGCAGATCTGGGCGATTTTGATCGACACTTGTGATGGTGGCACCTTCAAAAGTAGTCGCCAGGCCACGTTTCACAGTTTCCACTTCCGGCAATTCAGGCATTAAACTCTGGTCTCCTTCTGAACACCGCGCTATAGCCCTGCGGCATATGGTGTTTCTGGTCTACAAAGATAGCGCTTGAATAGCGCTTGTACTATTGTCCGGCGCACTTTGAAGAGATTGACAGATTTTTGATCCGCCAGGAGGCGTTCCGATGACGCAGCAAGCACACGGGCAAAACCGCACACCGGAAGACATGCCGACCAGTTTCGGCTTCACCAAGGTTGCGGAGGGCGGGAAACAGGCTCTCGTGGACGATGTTTTTCACAAGGTTGCCAGCCGTTATGACCTGATGAACGACCTGATGTCTGGTGGGCTTCACCGGATCTGGAAGGATGCGATGGTGTCGCAGTTGGCACCGCCAAAAAACAAATCCTCTGGCTGGCGTCACCTGGATGTTGCCGGCGGGACTGGTGATGTCGCCACCCGTGTCGTGCGCAAATCACATGAGACTGTCGAATCTGTTGTCTGCGATATCAACGAATCCATGTTGGGTGTTGGCCGGGACCGGGCGATCAAGGCAGGCTTGTCTGACCTGATCACCTTCTCGCAAGGCAATGCAGAAGAACTGCCATTCCCGGACAAAAGCTTTGACGCATATACAATCGCCTTTGGCATCCGCAATGTACCGGACATTCCAAAAGCGCTTCGTGAAGCGCGGCGTGTTCTTAAGCGTGGCGGTCGGTTCATGTGCCTGGAGTTTTCTGAAGTAGACGTGCCGGTTCTCGACAAGGTCTACGACACGTTTTCCTTCAAGGCGATCCCGGTGATGGGCAGGTGGGTCACTGGCGACGGTGATCCCTACCAGTATTTGGTGGAATCCATCCGCAAGTTCCCGAGCCAGGAGCGCTTTGCGGAGATGATCCGTGAAGCGGGCTTTGAGCGGGTAAGCTATCGTAATTATACCGGCGGAATTGCCGCTCTGCATACCGGGTGGAAACTCTGATCCATGGCGTTTGTTGTGATGCCTATTTTCCGTCTTGCACGGGCCGGTTTCGTGATGGCCCGTGAGGGCGTCTTCAGTCTGGCGAACCTGCCGGATCTACCTGCCGGTCCGCGCTTTGCAATTGCCTGCGCGCGGTTGCTTGAACGCCGTTCAGTCAAAACCAAAAGCGCTGAATTGCGCTTGTCCGATGCCCTCAATCGGCTCGGGCCGTCTTACGTCAAGCTTGGACAGTTTCTGGCAACCCGTGCCGATGTAGTTGGCAAGGATGCTGCACGGGATCTTGCAGCCCTTCAGGACCAGTTGCCGCCCTTTGATCACGAGGCTGCCAGGTGCGCTGTTTCCAATCAATTTGGTCAATCGGTAGAAGAACTGTTTGTTGAATTTGGTGAAGCGGTTGCTGCAGCCTCGATCGCGCAGGTTCATCCCGCTGTAGTCCGAGATCACGAGGGTGTTGAGCGCAAGGTCGCGGTGAAAGTCCTTCGTCCGGGTGTCGCCAAGCGCTTCCAGCGAGACCTTGATAGCTACTATCTTGTTGCCCGACTTGCGGAGCGGTTTCATGCGCCCTCCCGGCGTCTTCGCCCGGTCGCTGTTGTAGACACGCTTGCCCAGTCCGTTGCCATGGAAATGGATTTTCGGCTCGAAGCGGCTGGTCTTTCCGAGATGGCCGAGAACACGGCTGAAGACAATGGGTTTCGGGTCCCGGAAGTTGACTGGATACGCACCGGCAAGGGTGTGCTCACCATGGAGTGGATCGATGGCCGCAAGATGTCGGACGTCGAAGGTTTGACCGAAGATGGTCACGATCTGGAAGCTCTTGGTGATCTTGTCATTCAGAGTTTCCTGCGTCATACGCTGAGAGACGGGTTCTTCCATGCCGACATGCACCAGGGCAACTTGTTCGTCGGGCCCGATGGAACGCTGATTGCGGTCGATTTTGGTATTGTTGGTCGGCTTAACAAACGCGAGCGCCGGTTTTTGGCCGAGATCCTCTTCGGTTTTATCACGCGCAATTACAAGCGCGTGGCAGAAGTTCATTTCGAAGCAGGTTATGTCCCGGCTGATCAGGATGTCGACATGTTCGCGCAGGCGATCCGCGCGATTGGCGAGCCGATTCACGGTCATGATGCCAGCGAAATTTCGATGGCAAGGCTGCTGACACAGCTCCTCGAAGTCACCGAATTGTTCGACATGAGTACTCAGACTCAGCTGATCATGTTGCAGAAAACCATGGTTGTTGTGGAAGGGGTCGCACGGACGCTCAATCCAAATCTCGACATGTGGAAGACGGCCGAACCCGTTGTCGGCGGTTGGATCGCAGAGCATCTTGGGCCCACTGGCAAGATCAGGGACGTTGGTGATGCCATATCTGCGCTTGCTCGTGTCGCCAATGACATGCCGTTGTTCGCGGATCGTATCGGGCGTATGTCCGAAGAACTTGAAAAGATGACCACGCAAGGTCTGAGGTTCAGCGACGAAACGGCCGAAGCCATCGGTAAGGCAGAAGCCCGTTACACCCGGTCAGGGCGGGTTGCGCTTTGGGTCATTGCAATATCGATGGTCGCTATGGCTGTGGCCCAGTTTTACTGATCTATCAATTCTTGTGACCGGCAGACCTCCGCTGTCGGCGTTCTGATAGTTTTATATCATTCAGTGTCATGGCGATTGACTTGGTAGAATGATCGTTCTACCAATTTTAGGTAGTCATCCTTTTGCACGGAGCCATGATGTCCAGCCTTCCTGAAAAAATGTCTGGCATTGTCCTGACCGGCCATGGTGGGCTTGATTGCTTGCAATGGCGAGATGACTTGCCAATTCCAACGCCTGGTAAGGGGGAAGTTCTCATCAAGGTCGGGGCTGCGGCAGTCAACAACACCGATATTAACACCCGGATCGGCTGGTATTCAAAGTCCGTTCGCGGTGATACGGCAGCGGGCGCTGAAGATGGTTTTGGCAACAAGGCAGATGAAGATGGCAGTTGGTCCGGTGAAGCGCTGAAATTTCCGCGCGTCCAGGGAGCTGATTGCTGCGGAGTAATTGTTGCCGTCGGAAAAGATGTCCTGAACACCAGAATTGGCCAGCGTGTTCTGGTGCGGGCCATACAAGTGCCAAAAGCGGCCCATACCCACCTACCGCTGGTCACTTTTGGCTCTGAATATGATGGTGGGTTTGCGGAATTCACAGTGACATATTCTGAAGACGCGATCTCCATCACCTCGGGCCTGAGTGATGTCGAGCTGGCCTCTTTCCCTTGTGCATATTCAACTGCGGAAGGAATGATCCAGCGATGTAGCCTGAAGGCCGAACGGGTGTTGATTACAGGCGCATCCGGCGGCGTTGGCTCAGCGGCAATTCAGCTCGCCAAACGGCGCGGCGCGCATGTTACCGCGATAACCAGTTTGTCCAAGGAGGAGGAGCTGAAACGGCTCGGCGCGGACGAAATACTGGGCCGCGATGACGATATCCCGGTCAAGGCGTTTGATGTTGTGCTGGATCTGGTCGGCGGCCCGAAATGGCCGCAGCTCCTGGATTGTCTTCGTGATGGTGGCCGATATGCTGTCGCCGGAGCTATTGCCGGACCAATTGTCGAACTGGACCTTAGAACACTTTACCTGAAAGATCTGTCTTTCTTAGGCTGCACACGTCAGGATCCGACTGTTTTTGCGGATCTCGTCAGCTACATTGAAGCAGGTGAAATCAAGCCGACTGTTTCAAAGACCTACCCATTGAAAAATCTTGCCGATGCGCAAGAAGCATTCTTGTCCAAGGCGTCTGTTGGAAAAATCGGAATTGTTGTTGGCTGAACCTAGGTGTGAGGCGTCACCCGCCTCAATGTCAGATTGATCCGCCCACCAGTCTTCAAAAGTGTCGACGTATCTTTCAAAATGCGGTCGATGCCGTGAAAGGCGAGGCGCGCCTCGCCGCCGAGCACCACGACATCGCCGGACTGCAGACGAAAGGACTTGGTCGGGTCTTTCCGGTTCAGACCGCCAACGCGAAATGTAGCGGTATCGCCCAAGGAGACTGAGACAACCGGTGCGTCATACATCTGCTCATCCCGGTCCTGATGCAGGCCCATCTTCGCGCTGTCTTTATAGTAGTTGATCAAGCAGGCTTGGGGCTCAGGGGCGCCCGGTGCAACGTCTCTCCAAAGCTGCAATAGCGCTTCGGGTATGGCCGGCCAGAGGGAGCCCGTTTCCGGGTGCGTTGGTTGATAGCGATAGCCTTTGATGTCCGATACCCAGCCGAGCGGGCCGCAATTGCTCATTTGAACCGAAAATGACTTTCCCGTTTTGGGCATGACAGGTTGGAAAAGTGGAGCCTCGGCTACACACTGCCGGATTTGTTCCAAAAGAGCCTCTTGCGCCGAACGGTCGAAGAAATCTGGGTGATAGTGAAGACCTTCAAGGCCGTTGATCGGGATGCTCTGCATAATGCCAATCTAATGCAGTCGTTGAGCTGGCGCAGCCCGTTTTGGTAACCTTGTGGCCATTTTTTCCACGAAGACGCGTATCGCCTGAGGATGTCCGGGCAAAGGTGGCTTGCAGGCTGAGTGTCCTCCACCTATATAGCGGTCAAGCGTTGCGCCAAATCTTGAGTAAATACTCCGGCGCAGCAGTCAGGTATTGCCTGATGAATATAGTATAAGGAGCCGGAATGACGCCTTTAAGGGTCCTTTCGGTTTGCTAGAAAGAGAGGCTATTATGGCAAAGGTCATCGGTATCGACCTCGGCACGACAAACTCGTGCGTTTCCGTCATGGACGGCAAAGATCCAAAAGTAATTGAAAACGCAGAAGGCGCGCGCACCACGCCGTCAATGGTTGCGTTCTCTGATGACGGTGAGCGCCTTGTAGGCCAGCCTGCCAAACGTCAGGCAGTTACCAACCCGACAAACACACTGTTCGCAGTCAAGCGCCTGATCGGTCGCCGGTTCGACGACCCGACTGTTGCCAAAGACCAGAAGCTCGTTCCGTTCGAGATTGTCAAGGCAGACAACGGTGATGCATGGGTTGAGTCCAGCGGTGAAAAATACTCTCCGTCCCAGGTATCAGCATTCATCCTTCAGAAAATGAAGGAAACTGCCGAGAGCTACCTCGGCGAAACTGTTACCCAGGCCGTTATCACGGTTCCGGCTTACTTCAATGACGCTCAGCGGCAGGCAACAAAAGATGCCGGCAAGATTGCTGGTCTTGAAGTTCTGCGGATCATCAACGAGCCGACTGCAGCGGCTCTGGCCTACGGCCTCGACAAGAACGACGGTAAAACCATCGCTGTCTATGACCTTGGCGGCGGTACTTTTGATGTGTCCGTTCTGGAAATCGGCGACGGCGTTTTTGAAGTGAAGTCCACCAACGGTGACACATTCCTTGGTGGTGAAGACTTTGACATGCTTCTGGTCGACTATCTTGCTGCCGAGTTCAAAAAAGAACAGGGCATTGATCTGAAGAAAGACAAGCTCGCTTTGCAGCGCCTGAAAGAGGCTTCTGAAAAAGCGAAGATCGAGTTATCTTCTTCGTCCCAGACTGAAGTCAACCTGCCGTTCATCACGGCTGATGCGTCTGGTCCGAAGCATCTGACCTTGAAACTCACCCGCGCAAAATTCGAATCGCTGGTAGACAAGCTGGTCAAGCGCACGATTGCTCCGATGAAAGCCGCGTTGAAAGACGCTGGTCTGACGCCTGGGGACATCGATGAAGTAGTTCTGGTCGGCGGCATGACACGTATGCCGAAGATCCAGGAGACCGTGAACGAGTTCTTCGGCAAGGAATCCCACAAGGGTGTGAACCCGGACGAAGTGGTTGCCATGGGCGCGGCTATTCAGGCCGGTGTTCTGCAAGGCGACGTTAAAGACGTTCTTTTGCTCGACGTGACCCCGCTGTCGCTCGGTATCGAGACCCTTGGTGGTGTCTTTACCCGATTGATCGACCGTAACACGACGATCCCGACGAAGAAGAGCCAGGTGTTCTCGACTGCTGAAGACAATCAGACGGCTGTGACGATCCGCGTTTTCCAGGGTGAGCGCGAAATGGCTGCGGACAACAAGGTCCTCGGTCAGTTTGATCTTGTCGGTCTGCCGCCAGCACCGCGCGGTGTTCCACAGATCGAAGTTGCTTTCGACATCGACGCCAACGGTATCGTCAATGTGTCCGCCAAAGACAAGGGCACAGGCAAGGAACAGCAGATCCGCATTCAGGCATCTGGCGGTCTGTCCGACGACGACATCGAGCAGATGGTCAAAGATGCGGAAACGCATGCTGACGACGACAAGAAGCGTAAAGAGCTGGTGGAAGCCAGGAACCAGGGCGAATCTCTGGTCCACTCTACGGAGAAGTCCCTCGCGGATTATGGCGACAAGGTTTCCGAAGACGACAAGTCTGCGATCGAAACTGCTCTGGAAGAACTGAAGGCTTCGCTGGAAGGCGAAGATCTGGAAGATATCCAGGCAAAGACCCAGGCTCTTGCCGAATCGTCCATGAAGCTTGGCGAAGCCATGTATCAGCAGGCACAGGCCGATGCTGAAGCTGACGGCGGCGAAGAAAGTGCCGAGGCAGCAGCAGAAGACGACGTTGTTGATGCGGACTTCGAAGAAGTCAAAGACGACGACGACAAGAAGTCTGCCTAACCAAAAAACCGCAGCCAGCCGAATTCTCGGCTGGCTGTAGACTTTCTGGCGCCAGTTGCTTCTTGCCTGTTGATCAGGGCATTTGCGCTCGGCGCTTTCGCTGTAAAAGGCGCCGAATTATTATTCTGGCAGCCGACAGCGCAACAAGACCGAGAGATCTTGATGTCCAAAGTTGATTTCTATGAAGTGCTGGGCGTAACGCGTGAGGCGGATGGCAAAACGCTGAAAAGCGCATACCGCAAAATGGCGATGCAATTCCATCCGGACCGCAACCCGGGCGATGCGGATTCTGAAGCCAAGTTCAAAGAAGTCAACGAAGCTTACGACACCCTCAAGGACGACCAGAAACGGGCGGCTTACGATCGATTTGGTCATGCTGCTTTTGAAAATGGCGGATTTGGCAACGGTGGTGGCGGTCCTGGCGGCCATGACTTCTCTTCGACCATGTCGGATATCTTTGAGGAATTCTTCGGTATGGGCGGTGGCGGCGGACGTCGCTCAGGCGGCCGCGAACGCGGCGCTGATCTCAGATACAATCTGGACATCTCACTGGAAGATTCATTCGCCGGTAAAACGGTTGAAATCGAAGTACCTACCAGCGCAACCTGCGATATCTGCACTGGATCTGGTGCAAAACCGGGCACAAGTCCAACCACTTGCGGCACTTGCGGCGGCGCTGGCCGTGTTCGCGCTGCGCAAGGGTTTTTCACTATGGAGCGTGCTTGCCCAAGCTGTCAGGGTCGCGGTCAGGTTATCTCAGATCCCTGTGAGGGATGCGGTGGTTCCGGGCGCAAAACCCAGGATCGCTCGCTTTCAGTCAATATTCCGGCCGGCATCGAAGATGGCACACGCATCCGTCTTGCAGGCGAAGGCGAAGCTGGTGTTCGCGGTGGGCCTGCCGGAGATCTCTACATATTCCTGTCCGTCAAGCCGCATGAGCTTTTCCAGCGCGATGGCGCAGATCTTTATTGCCGGGTTCCGATTTCCATGTCGACGGCGACACTTGGCGGTCAGTTCGATGTGCCAACCGTTGATGGATCAACGAGCAGGGTAAAAGTCCCTGATGGCACGCAGACCGGAAAACAGTTCAGGTTGCGCAGCAAGGGCATGCCAATCATGCGCTCTAGCCAGCATGGCGACATGTACATTCAGGTGACCGTCGAGACACCAACCAACCTGACAAAACGGCAGCGTGAACTTCTGGCGGAATTCGAACAGGAATCTTCTGGCGAGAACCATCCCGAATCGGCTGGTTTCTTCTCCAAAGTGAAAGATTTTATCGACAATCTTGGTGCGTAACCGGAGTTTCAGACCAAACGTCTGTAGAAACTGCTCTCAAACACACCTATATCTTGAACAATTATTTCAGTGAGGTGAGAATTTGAGACGCTTTGGCAGCCGTAGTGACGCTTTCCGCGAGAAACTCGACAAAGCCAATGCGGTTCGGGCAAAAGTGCTGGATGAAGTCCGGTTTTTAAAATCCTGGGCTCAAAATCCGCTTCGCACTGGTGCCGTAGTCTCCTCCAGCCCAGAATTGGCGGCGAGAATGGCGTCTTTTCTGACCCCTCGTCCGCACATGAAAGTTGTTGAACTTGGGCCCGGTACCGGTGTGGTGACCAAAGCCTTGCTTGATGAGGGGTTTTCAAACCGGCATCTCAATCTCATCGAATACAGTTCTGATTTTTGCGAGCATCTGAAGAGTCGTTATCCAGGCCTTCCTGTATTGCAGGGTGATGCCTATGCCTTGCGGGATACGTTGTCACAGGAAGCTGGTTTTCTGTCAGGCGAATCCAACGCGGGTCATGTTCTGGACGGTATCGTTTCGTCCTTGCCGCTTTTGACCCGTCCTGAACCAATTCGTCAGGCGCTGCTTGAAGAAGCCTTGCAGTTGTTGAAGCCAGGCGCTCCGTTCATTCAATTTTCCTATGGACTGCTTGCGCCGGTGAAACCATTGCAGCGCGGAGTTTCGGTTTTTAGTTCAGAATGGATCTGGAAAAACCTGCCACCTGCCAGGGTTTGGGTCTACCGCAAAGCGCACTAGACGCTCACCAATGTCTGATTCGAAACAAGCCAATGCGAATCCACGAAATCGAAAAGGAAAGCGTTGATGCGCAATCCGAAAATCCTTGTTTGCTCTGGGTCTGCCCGAGCGGGTTCACATAATTCAAAGCTCGCAGCACTCGCAGCGAAAAAACTGGCGATCCTGGATGCGCAAGTCACGCACCTGTCGTTGAAAGATTATCCTTTGCCGATTTATGACGGTGATCTGGAAACGGACAATGGAGTTCCAGACAACGCTCAAAAGCTCAAGCGGTTGTTTTCTGAACAAGATGGAATTTTTCTGGCCTGTCCAGAATACAATGCCGGGATCACACCGCTCCTCAAAAATACACTGGACTGGATAAGCCGCGTCAAGGAGCCGGGCGAAGCCTTCAAGACGAAAGTCTTTGCATTAGGGGCAGCTTCGCCGGGTGGATTTGGGGGAATGCGCGGATTGCTCGGAATGCGGACGATCCTCGAGGTCGGGTTCGGGGCAATGGTGCTGCCTCAAATGGTCTCGATTCCCAAAGCCTCCTCGGCCTTTGATGAAAAAGGTGACCTGACAGAGGAACGGATTGCGGGACAATTGGACCGGTTGGTTGATGCAATGTTGCGTGCTACCAAACTCGAGCTTTCTCACTAGGCAGTTAAGCAACCCAGGTGAGTGCGCAATAGTGTTTGCTTCAAAACCGCCGCAATCCTGATTAAATAAATACCAATGAACGTGAACCCATGAGGACCAAATGAATGACACGCGCGAACCGGCCGTGTGGCACGGCACTACAATCATGATGGTGCGCAAAGGCGGCAAGGTCGTGATCGCAGGTGACGGCCAAGTCTCTCTGGGCCAGACCGTGATCAAACATACGGCCCGCAAAGTCCGTCCCCTCGCGAAAGGCGACGTTATAGCCGGTTTTGCCGGTGCGACTGCTGATGCATTCACCTTGTTTGAGCGCCTTGAAACCAAGCTGGAACAGTATCCGGGGCAACTGATGCGCGCCTGTGTGGAGCTTGCCAAAGACTGGCGGACCGACAGGTATCTGCGCAAGCTTGAAGCAATGATGCTTGTTGCAGACAAAAGCACGTCGTTGGTGCTGACAGGGACAGGCGATGTTCTGGAACCGGAAGGCGGCGTCATGGGGATTGGTTCCGGCGGCAATTATGCTCTGGCCGCCGGCCGCGCCCTTGCCGATACGGACCTTGATGCGGAAACGATAGCGCGCAAAGCCATGGCAGTAGCAGCGGAAATCTGCGTCTATACCAACGAAAGCGTCACGGTAGAGTCGCTGGATGCAGCCGAGTAGGGCTCGTGATTTCGTTTCGCCCAGTAACTGAATACGATCTGCCAATGCTTGCCGAGTGGTTGGCAAGGCCACATTGGCGGCAATGGTGGGGCGATCCTGAGACTGAGCTCGGCTACATCAAGGATATGCTTGGCGGAAGCGACACTACGATGCCATTCATCTTCCAGTTAGATGGCGAGGACAAAGGCTACATTCAGGTTTGGTCTATTGGAAATCAGCAAGGGACGGAATGGGTCAAGGAGTATCCTTGGTTGGAGTTGCTTCCCGGCGAAGCTGTTGGTGTTGATTTGTCACTTGCGCATCCCGATGAAATGTCCAGGGGATTGGGGTCTAAAACTCTCCAGGTTTTCGTTCGCAAGTTACGCAGGGATGGTCATACACGGATTATTATTGATCCGGATCCTGGCAATCATCGCGCCGTCAGGGCGTATGAAAAAACAGGGTTCAAGGTGATAGATGATCTTATTGGCCGTACTGGTGACAGTCTGATAATGGAGCATCACGTGAGTTCGGATCCTGTACCGGCAAAAGATGGAATGAGTTCGTGAACGATACTTTGGAATTTGCCAATGAGGAGACAGCTGGACTGGACAAAAAGCGGCTGAATGAAGCTGTGGCGCGCGGTATACTCCGGCGAGCACAGGCAGATCGGCTTGCCGCGTTTTGGGTGCAGCAGGAACGTATTGCAGACGATGCAGAACCTGTCTCTCATGCTGATGTTGAAGAAGTTCGATTTGTCCGTGGGTTCCATGACATCTTCATCGCGATCGGAATTGTTACTTTCCTGTTTGGCCTGAGTTACGGTCTCCGAATTATGGGTTTGAGTAGTGTCGGACCAGGGATTACGGCTATCGCAATTTGGGTCCTTTCAGAAATATTTGCACGCAAGATGCGCATGGCGCTACCTTCCTTCCTTTTGACGGTCGCCTTTACGCCGGTCTTTTTTATCGCTTGTATAAGACTGATCAGCGGACAGTCCGGTCAAGGATTTCTCGGCCTCTTTACATTTGACCAGATCGAACCGTCGGAACTCATTCTGCCGACATTGGTGGCCATAGGTGGCGCGGCGCTGCACTACCTCAGGTTCAGAGTGCCTGTCGGGTTGGCGATGATTGCTGGCGGTGGTGTATTTCTGGCAGCAGTGCTTTTGGAAATCGTAGTTCCTGGTCCGCTGGATAACCACATAGCCTGGTTTTTACTGATCTCCGGGATTGCGTGTTTTCTGTTGGCCATGTACTTCGATTCCCGTGATTTGGAACGTGTGACGGTAAACAGTGACAAGGCGTTTTGGTTGCACCTTTTGGCCGCTCCGATGATCGTTCATTCCCTTCTTGTGATCGTGGCCGGCGAAGGCGGCGATCAAGGTGCAAGCTATGCATTTCTTGTCATCGGACTGTTTTTAACATTGGGCTTGATGGCAATCATCGTTGACCGGCGGGCAATTCTGGTGTCTGGACTTGGTTATTTTGGAGCGGCAATTGGTGTTCTGATGACCGAAGCCGATGTCTCCAGCGAGGCCACTTTGGCGGTCACACTGGTTCTGCTTGGCTGCTTTATTCTCCTCCTCGGGTCTGCCTGGCGCACTGTCCGCCGCACCCTGGTTTCTCCCTTCTCGAGCACGGCGCTGATGCGCTTTGTGCCAGCTATAAACTGAAATTTCTGAGTGAAAGACCCATCATGACTGATTTCTCTCCTCGTGAGATCGTTTCTGAACTCGATCGCTACATTGTTGGCCAGAAAGACGCCAAACGTGCGGTCGCCATTGCGCTTCGCAACCGCTGGCGCCGCCAGCAGCTTGAAGGCGACATGCGCGAAGAGGTTCTGCCGAAGAACATTTTGATGATTGGCCCAACCGGTGTCGGCAAAACGGAAATTTCGCGCCGCCTTGCCAAACTCGCCAACGCGCCCTTCACAAAGGTGGAGGCAACCAAGTTTACTGAAGTTGGTTATGTCGGGCGTGACGTCGAACAGATTGTTCGTGATCTGGTCGAGACCGGTATTTCGTTAATCCGCGATAAAAAGCGCGAAGCGGTCAAGGCTAAAGCGCATGTCCTTGCCGAAGAGCGCGTGCTTGATGCCCTGGTCGGTGCCAATGCCAGCCCGGCAACGCGGGACAGTTTTCGAGCCAAGCTCCGCAACGGCGAAATGGACGACAAGGAAATCGAAGTCGAGGTGAAGGCACAAGCCCAGATGCCCAGTTTCGACCTTCCCGGAATGCCCGGCGCCAGTGTCGGCGTGATGAATGTGTCCGATATTCTTGGTAAAGCCTTTGGCGGTCAAACCAAGTCCAAGAAAACGACAGTCGTCGAATCCTATCAGCTGCTGATCAATGAAGAATCTGACAAGCTTCTTGATGAGGAAAAGGTCATCGAAGAGGCGATCTCGTTGGTTGAAAACGCCGGCATCGTATTTCTCGACGAAATCGACAAGATCTGCGCTGGACAAGGGCGCTCGGGCGGCGATGTCTCCCGTGAAGGCGTGCAACGGGATCTTTTGCCATTGATCGAGGGAACCGTAGTTTCGACGAAACACGGTCCGGTAAAGACAGACCACATTCTGTTCATTGCCTCTGGTGCCTTCCACGTTTCAAAACCGTCAGATCTCCTGCCGGAACTGCAAGGTCGCCTGCCAATCCGTGTTGAATTACGGGCACTGACAAAAGAAGATTTCCGGGCGATCCTGACAGAGCCGGAAGCAAGTTTGATCAAGCAGTACATTGCCTTGATGGAAACAGAAGAAGTGTCACTGTCGTTCACTGAAGACGCGATTGAAGAGATTGCCTCGGTTGCGGTAGACCTGAATGGCTCGGTCGAGAACATCGGTGCACGTCGTCTGCAGACCGTGATGGAGCGAATTCTGGATGAGATCTCGTTCACGGCGCCAGACCGATCCGGGGAGAGTGTGGAAATCACCGCAGAATTTGTCCGTGATAATATTGGCGATCTTGCAAAGAACGTCGATCTTTCGAAGTTCATTCTCTAACTGCCAGCAACTGCAGCGCGGCAATTTCACCGCTTGCGAAGTCTGGAAGCTGGTGGCAGCATGCACTTATGGTAGCTATTCGGAAAAGCAATGAAGAAGGCCATCGCCGGAAGTTTCTGGTTGTGGTCGATGATACCCCGGAAAGTGATCGGGCTATTGTCTATGCGGCGAAGCGTGCCGCGCGTACTGGCGGCGTTGTAACTTTGCTCTTTATTATTGTGCCGGGCGACTTCCAGCATTGGCTGGGGGTGGAAGACATCATGCGCGCTGAAGCGCAGGAAGTGGCCGAAACCACGCTCGCCAAAGCAGCAGATCGCGTGCGAACAGTTGCGAGGACCGAGTCTGAGACGGTTGTCCGTGAGGGCGGCCAGGCAGAAGAAATCATGGACCTGATTGAGGCTGATGCCGACATAGCCATATTGGTTCTGGCGGCAAGCACAGGATCAGAAGGTCCGGGACCGCTGGTCTCCTCCATTGCCGGTAAATCGGCAGGGACCTTTCCGATACCGGTCACGATCGTACCGGGTAATCTGGATGATGATTCGATTGCTGCCCTGGCTTAAAATTGGTGATATCGAATCCAAAAGGTTGATAGGTGCCGATTGATACCTATCTAGTTTTTAATAGTTCCAAACTGAATCAGGATACGTTATTAGTATCTATCGGTGTTTTGCGATGATGGAGAGATCGCGAGATACAAAGTTCAAAGAGCGCACACCAGCGCAAGGACATCAGACATGTTTATTCAGACAGAAGCCACACCGAATCCTGCAACCCTGAAATTTCTCCCGGGCCGGGTTGTGTTGCAAGAAGGCACTTATGATTTCCGCAACAAGGCGGATGCAGGTGTTTCTCCTCTTGCCGAGAAACTGTTCGATGTTCCCGGCGTCTCAGCGGTTTTCTTTGGCCATGACTTCGTCACCGTGACCAAGGACGACACGGACTGGCAGCACATGAAGCCGGCGATCCTCGGTGTGATCATGGAGCAGTTCATGTCCGGTGTTCCGGTGATGACTGCCGGTCAGAGTGAAGATTTGGAAGAAGGTGAATTCTTCGAGGAAAATGACCAGGAAACGGTCAATACAATCAAGGAACTTCTGGAAACGCGCGTTCGTCCTGCTGTTGCGCAGGACGGCGGCGACATCACTTTCAAGGGTTTCAAGGAAGGAATTGTCTATCTTTCCATGCGTGGCGCCTGTGCCGGATGCCCGTCTTCAACGGCAACTCTGCAGCACGGCATCCAAAATCTCCTCCGCCACTTCGTACCGGAAGTTGAGGAAGTTCGACCGATCTGATTGGAATTACATTCCTTTTTCAAACGCCCGGCCTTTCAGTCGGGCGTTTTACTTTTCAAATAAAAATGTTTGTGGAACGCAAGACCGCCATTGGACTTAGGCCCAAAGCGCGGCTCGACTCTTGGGGGCCAGCAAGGTACTGGCAGGTATTATGCGCGTTCTAGCCATCGACACAGCTCTGGCCAATTGTGCTGCCGCAGTCCTTGACAACGGCAGTGATACCGCGTGCTTTGAAGCCGAGAGTGAAGAAATCGGGCGCGGCCATGCCGAACGTCTGATGGATATGATCGGCGATGTCATGGCGGACAGTTCCACCGCGTTTTCTGATCTTGATCGAATTGTTGTCACCGTCGGCCCGGGCAGTTTTACCGGATTGCGGGTCGGGCTTTCGGTTTCGAGAGGTTTCGGATTGGTTCTTGGAAAACCCGTCGTCGGGATCACCACATTGGCCGCGATTGCGCGCACCAGTGCGCCGAATGATACTGGCGGACCGGTTCTAGTTGCCCTTACTGGCAAGGGTGAGGAAGTCTATTGCCAGGAGTTTTCCGATACCGGTAAATCGATGAGCGAGGCCGGGGTTCGCACCCTGTCAGATCTTGCAAGCAGCCTTCCTGGCGGAATAAGGTTGGTCGGCTCCGCAGCGGAAAAGGTCGCGGACGCACTCGGTGCAAATCGTGATCAGGTTCTGTCGACATGTGCGTATCCTGAGATCAGGGACGTTGCCGAGCTGGGAATGGTTGCGGACCCGGTCGTCTCGACGCCATCTCCATTATATCTGCGGCCGCCGGATGCGACACCACAGAAAAAGGGAAGGATTGAGAGGCAATGAGTTTTTGGTGGTTCTGGACCCAGCCGCCGGTTGTTGAAGAGGCGCTGGACGAAGATCTGCCGAGGCTTGCCGAGATCCATGCGAGCTCGTTTTCCCATAAATGGGGAGCTGCCGAACTCGCGCGCATGAAGGCGCAAAAAGGCACGATCATTCTGGTTTCCCGCCGCTCAAGCCCCTATGGCACACGCGCGCCACTCGGATTTCTGATCCTCAGGCTGGCAGCCGATGAAGCCGAAGTTCTCACCATTGCTGTTCATCCGCGTCAACGCGGACGTGGGATCGGAAAAAAGCTCATGGAAGCAGGCCTGTTCCGGCTTTACTCAGATCGTTGCAAAAGCCTGTTTCTGGAAGTGGATTCTTCAAATGAATCGGCTGTTCTTTTGTACCGCAGCCTCGGCTTCAAGGAAGTCGGTCAGCGCAAAAGCTACTACAGCGACAGTGGAGGAGATGGCACAGCGCTTGTCATGCGCGTTGATGTTGGGTAATCGCTTAGCCAACTGATCGGAACCGAAAGGCGAGAAGATCCATGACAGACGAACAGCAGCTATCGCTTGCAGAAACATGCGTTGCCAAAGGCATGCGCATGACCGAGCAGCGTCGTGTGATCGCGTCTGTTTTAGAAAAAGCGTCTGACGAGCATCCTGACGTCGAAGAGCTTTATCGCCGGTCTGTTGCTATCGATTCGAAAATCTCGATCTCGACCGTCTATCGAACCGTCAAATTGTTCGAAGACGCAGGCATGATCGAACGTCATGATTTCCGGGACGGGCGCTCCCGTTACGAAACTGTGCCAGACGAGCATCATGATCACCTTATCGATTTGCGCAGCGGTCAGGTGATTGAATTTCGCAACGAGGAAATAGAAGCCTTGCAGGAATTCATTGCCAAGAAGCTGGGCTACAAATTGGTGGATCATCGACTGGAGCTTTACGGTGTGCCAATCGATCCTGAAAAGGACAATGACGACAATGGCTGAGATCAAAGCCGTTCTGACGATTTTCGTTTTGACGCTTGTCTCTCTTGTCCTGATCCCGCTGCAGTGGATCTGCATGAAACTCAATCTTTCGCTTCAAAGAAAACTTCCACAGATCTGGCATGTCATTGCCATTCGGCTGGTTGGCATCAGGATTGAACAGATTGGGCAACCATCCTGTGACAGACCGCTCCTGATTACGTCCAACCATGCGTCATGGGTCGACATCACGGTCATCGGATCATTGATGCCGTTATCATTCATCGCAAAGTCCGAAGTCTCTGGATGGCCGATCTTCGGGCTGCTGGCGAAACTCCAGCGCACCGTGTTTGTCAATCGCACTAAACGAACCGAAACCGGACAGGTTGCAAGTATCATTGCTGAGAGGATGGCAACAGGTGATGCGATGGTGCTGTTTGCAGAAGGGACTTCCAACGACGGCAACTGTGTCCTGCCATTCCGATCAGCACTGTTGGGAGCAGCAACCAGGGCACTTGGCGATGAGGATGGGGCCGAGGTTTGGGTTCAGCCACTGTCGATTGCTTATCAGGGATTCTATGGTGTTCCCATGGGGCGGGCGCATCGGCCACATGCTGCCTGGTACGGCGACATGGAGCTGGCAGGGCATCTTTGGGGGATCTTCACCAGCGGCGCCTTGGACGTGATTATCCGTTGGGGAGACCCGGTTTTGGTGGATCGGACGACAGATCGAAAAGCCTTAACAAAGCGCCTGGAATCAGATGTTCGAGCCATGACTGTTGCTTCATTGCGTCAGAGACCGGTCAGAACGCAAGATTCAGATCAAAACGACCCATCTGAGTTCTTCTCAAACGAGGAAAAAACCGTTAAAGCTGGCGCCTGAATTTTTTAGTGCCGTCCGCTGAAGTTGATAGCAACATCTGAAAGAGTGCGCGAGAATTAGTCGCCCGCACCAGAGGCACTTTCACTCTAGACAAATTGGCAGGCCCAATCAGGCCACGAGGAGCGAATGACAAGCCGCCCGGAAGCAGACCAAGAAGTATCCCAGACCGTTGGTGTTGTGGGTGAGCAGACTGAGGAAAGCGGCGACAACACTCGCAAGGTGTTTGTGCGCACCTATGGCTGTCAGATGAATGTCTATGACAGTGAGCGCATGACCGATGTTTTGGCGCCTGAAGGCTTTCAGGCGACCGAAGACATGGAAGATGCCGACCTTGTCATTCTGAATACTTGTCACATTCGGGAAAAGGCTGCGGAAAAAGTCTATTCCGAACTCGGCCGAATCCGAAAAGTCAAAGAAGCGCGCGCAATAGCAGGCAAAGAAATGATGGTCGGCGTTGCCGGCTGTGTCGCCCAGGCGGAAGGTGAAGAGATTTCCCGGCGTGCACCGATCGTCGATATGGTGGTTGGGCCTCAGAGTTATCATCAGCTACCATCGCTGTTGAAACAGGCCAAAAACGGCAAGAAAGTTGTCGAAACCGAATTCGACATCGATGCGAAATTCAATCACTTGTCCGAACGCGCTGAACGAACGGTTCTCAAGCGGGCTCCCTCGGCATTTCTGACCGTGCAGGAAGGTTGCGACAAGTTTTGTACCTTCTGTGTGGTGCCCTATACGCGCGGAGCAGAAGTCTCCCGATCTGTCGAGCAGATCGTCGATGAAGCTGTGAGCATGGCTTCATCTGGTGTGCGGGAAGTCACTTTACTTGGTCAGAACGTTAATGCCTACCACGGTGAGGCGTCCGATGGAGAGACCTGGGGACTGGGCCGTCTCTTGCGGCGCCTGTCCGAAATTGAGGGCCTTGATCGGTTGCGCTACACCACCAGTCATCCACGTGATGTTGATGATGACCTGATTGAAGCGCACCGCGAACTGAAGAGCCTGATGCCATATTTGCATCTGCCTGTTCAGTCAGGATCGGACAAGATCCTGAAATCAATGAACCGGCGCCATACACGCGAAGATTATTTCCGCATTCTGGACAGGTTTCGTGAAGTTTCTCCGGATATTGCCTTGTCTGGTGATTTCATTGTTGGCTTCCCGGGCGAAACGGATCAGGATTTTGAAGATACGATGGATTTGATCCGGCGCGTTGAATATGGCTCGGCCTTTTCCTTTAAATACAGCCAGCGTCCTGGCACTCCAGGTGCAACCATGGATGATCAGGTTCCGGAAGATGTGAAATCTGCGCGCTTGAAAGAGCTGCAAGAACTGGTTGCCGGCCAGCAAAAAGCCTTTAATGCGTCTCGCAAGGGAATGACCTGTGATGTTCTTCTGGAAAAGAAGGGTCGCAATGAAGGACAGCTGGTTGGCAAATCGCCCTGGCTTCAGCCGGTTCAGATTGAAGCGCCTGTGGATTTGATTGGAAGCATACAAGCGGTGGAAATCCTAGACATCGGATCTAATTCGCTGTTCGGACGCCTGATTGCCGGGCAAGATGCTCAAGACGTGTCCGGGGTCATCCCGTCCCCGGCGGCTTAAGGAGACGTTTTTTGACGCGCGACAGCCAATCTTCTTCCCGCAAGCAACCGGATCAAACAGCAACTGCCGCTTCGGCCTCTGACATGACCCACATAGTCCTTGCCTTTGAAGACAACAGGCTGATTGGCGACTTGTTTGGCCAATTTGATCAGAACCTGGCTTTGATTGAACAACGGCTTGGGGTCGATGCAATAGCACGCGGAAATCAGGTTACGCTGAAAGGGTCTCAAGCCGGATGTATGCAGGCGCGGACGGCGCTTGAGGCCATGTATCAACGTTTGCTTCAGGGCCAGGAAATTCATCCAGGGGATGTTGATGGCGCGCTTCGGATGGCTGCTGCTGCCGATGCTCAATTGCCGTTGCCAACACTTGAGCCCAAGTCGCGGCTGGCATTTGCCCAAATCGCGACCAGGCGAAAAACAATCGTCGCCCGGACACCAACGCAAGACGCTTACATCCGCTCAATGGATCGGGCTGATCTGACATTTGGAACAGGTCCAGCCGGGACAGGGAAGACCTTTCTCGCGGTTGCCTATGCAGCGGCCCTTCTTGAACGCGGCGATGTTGCGAGATTGATCTTGTCACGTCCGGCTGTTGAAGCAGGTGAACGACTCGGGTTTCTGCCCGGCGAAATGAAAGACAAGGTCGATCCGTACCTGCGTCCGATCTACGACGCTCTTTATGAGATGATGCCAGCGGAAAAAGTTGATCGAGGACTGCAATCCGGAATGATCGAAGTGGCTCCGCTCGCTTTCATGCGTGGTCGGACGTTGTCGAATGCCGTTGTTCTCCTCGATGAAGCGCAAAATACGACGACAATGCAAATGAAAATGTTTCTGACCCGGCTTGGTGATGGGTCAAAAATGATTGTCACGGGCGATCCAAGCCAGATTGACTTGCCGCCGGGCCAAAAATCAGGGCTACGGGAAGCACTTGGTCTTCTGAGTGACATTCCAGCTGTTGCACATGTCCGCTTTAACGAGACCGATGTCGTGCGCCATGAGCTCGTTGGCCGCATCGTGACGGCCTATGACAATGCATCGCGCGAAGAATCCGAAGCGCGTGAGCGTCGTTACGCCGCTGAACGTAAGCGCACAGTTGATGGTGACGGCAATAAAACGCAGTCCCGGGAAGCAACAGGCTCATGAAGGCCTCTTGAGCAAATGACCTCATCTTTACCCGAAAGCCTTCAGGTTGATATTGCTGTTGAGGCTGGTGACTGGCCTCAAGAAGACGCTTTGCGTCCATTGGTCGAGGAAGCCATAAAGGCCACTTTTTCCTCAACTGATCTGGAAGTTTTGGAGGAGGCCGAAGTGTCTCTTCTGTTCACCAATGATGCCGCGATCCGGAAACTGAACAAAGAGTGGCGCGGCAAGGACAAACCGACCAATGTCCTGTCGTTTCCCGGAAGCGACCCGCATGGCGATGTCTATGGACCAATACTCGGTGATATCGTCTTTGCATTGGAGACCATAGTTCGCGAAGCGGATGATCTGGGAATTGAATTCAACGACCACCTATCCCATCTGACTGTTCATGGTTTGCTTCACCTTTTCGACTATGATCATCAGGAAAGTGACGAAGCTGAACTGATGGAAAGTTTGGAGAAAGTCATTTTGACTTCTTTGGGAATAGACGATCCTTATGAAGACCGGCCTCTTGTGGCCGATGGTCAATGAGTGGCAACATGAAAGCTCAAGGCACTAATTTCGATAGATGATAAACGCTAGTGAACCGCAAAGTCCGTCCAGCGAGCCTCCTGCCGCCAAATCCGGACAGTCGCCAGACGGGGAAGACCCGCAGCAGATAAAGCCGCAGAGATCTGCGGCGCTCCTGACTATACTCAAACGTGTCTTGCGCTTCGGCCGTGACAGCTCGAGCCTTCGTGAAAATCTGGAAGACGAACTTGCACGTGAAGGTGCAGGAGACACCGCGTTTTCGCCCGAAGAGCGGATGTTGCTGGGAAACATTCTTCGTCTACGTGAATTACGCATTGACGATGTCATGATCCCGCGTGCCGACATTGATTCCGTCGATATAGATACCAGCCTTAGCCGGGTCATGGAGTTGTTCCAAAAAAGCGGTCATTCCCGGATGCCGGTCTATGAGGACTCGCTTGATGATCCAAGAGGAATGGTCCACATCAAGGACCTGATGGCCTATATCGCCGAACGTGGCGCTGAGCGCCGTCCTGAGACTGCCACAGATGAAAATGGTGATCCTGATCTCAAGGATAAATCCAATGGCAATGGATCGGCGAAAATCGGCCATAATCTGCCGGATCTGGACTTGTCCAGCGTTGATCTTTCGAAAACCCTGAAAGAGACCAACCTGGTTCGGGATTTGTTATTCGTACCACCTTCCATGCCAGCGACTGATCTTATGGCGAAAATGCAGGCTGGCCGTATCCAGATGGCGCTTGTCATTGATGAGTATGGCGGAACCGACGGTCTTGTCTCACTTGAAGACCTGGTGGAAGAAGTTGTCGGCGACATTGAAGACGAGCACGATGAGGACGAAGAGGACATGTTGGCTCCGGCGGGCGAAGGCCTCTGGATCGCTGATCCACGCTTGCCGCTGGAAGACTTTGACAAGGAGTTGGGCACCAATCTGAACGATGGCGAAGAGTCTGAGGATGTTGATACGCTTGGTGGATTGCTCTACGTATCTGTAGGGCGCGTGCCGGTCCGCGGCGAGTTGCTTGTCGTCAAGGATGTGCCCGGATTTGAATTTGAAGTAATGGACGCCGATCCCCGACGGATCAAGCGTTTGAAAATCCGCAGAAGCAGAGCAGAAGCGCGACAACCCGATCAGCGGCGACGGGGAAAACGATTCGGATCCGCAGAGACAGACACCGAAGCGAATTCGACAGACGCCAATGCTGCCTCGAAAGTGAAAACATCATCAAATTCGGCGTAGCCAATCCGATAGGGCCAATAATGCATGTTTTCAGCCTTGACCGGTCTTATGTGAGACGACACACCTCCCCATGAATTCCTTGGGGAGCGATTCCTGTATGCATTCCATTTTTCAGAAACTTTCAATTCTCCCGAATGCATTTTTGCTGTCCTGGGGCTGGCGGCGTCGAATTCTGTGTCTTATTTGCGGCGCTTTTTCTGCGCTGGCATTGCCGCCGTTTAGCTTGTATCTGGTGCTTTTTCTGACACTACCCGGTTTCATCTGGATTTTGGATGGCGCAATTGAATCCGCGCAGTCCGATCATCGAAAGAGAGCCTGGACCGGGTTTGTGCTTGGCTGGTTGTTTGGCTTCGGATATTTCCTGGCGGGGCTCTGGTGGATTGGGTCAGCGTTTCTTGTCGAGGCTGAAAGATATGCCTGGTTAATGCCACTCGCTGTCCTGGCCATGCCACTTGGTCTGGCGTTTTTCACCGGTTTGGGAACAGCCCTTGCTGCCGCTCTCTGGACTGACCGACGTCATCGAATTTTGCTGCTGACAGCCTGCCTCACTTTATCGGATTGGCTCCGCGGCAACGTGTTGACCGGATTCCCCTGGAATTCCTTCGGCTATGCGGTGTCTGACAATCTTGTATTGTCTCAAGTCGCCAGTGTTTTTGGCATTTATGGCTTGGGTTTTCTTGTTCTGTGTATATGCGCCGCTCCTGCTATCCTTGCAGATGCACGACCGCTTAAACAACGGCTTGGTGCCCTGGCAGTAGCAGGGGCCGTACTTGTTTCCATGGCAGGGTATGGTTTTGTTCGGCTTGGGTCAGCGGCAAATGATGTCGCGGACCTGGATATCAGAATCGTCCAGCCTTCGATCGATCAGAAGGATAAATGGCAGCCCGAACTGCGGGACAGAATTTTCCAGACCTACCTGGACATGAGTGAAGCGCCTCTTGGCGGGTCGGCTCGAGTTGGCGTGCCTCGTCTTGTGGTGTGGCCGGAATCAGCGGTTCCGTTTTTGTTGACGCAGGAGCCGGGAGCATTGTTGCGGATCGCCCGGGTCCTTGGAGAAAATGCGGAACTTGCAACTGGTGCTATCAGAGTGGAGGCTGGAGAAGGTGGGTCTCACTATTACAATAGTATCTTCAAGGTCAGTAGTAGCGGAGATATTACCGGTCTTTATGACAAAGTCCGGCTTGTACCGTTCGGAGAGTTCATTCCATTCAAGGATGTCTTGAAACGGATTGGCGTGTCAAACCTTGCCGGGCCGATGGAGGGATTCGAGGCAGGGTATTCACGGCGCTCACTGAAGACAGCCGGGAGTTTCAGTTTTCTACCTATGATCTGTTACGAAATAATCTTTCCGGTTGAAGTCCCGGAACGAAACAAAATCCCCGCTTTTTTGCTGAATGTCACCAATGATGCCTGGTTTGGAAGAACTCCGGGCCCTTATCAGCATTTTGCGCAGGCGCGCATGAGAACGATTGAAACGGGCATCCCGCTAATTCGTGCAGCAAATACAGGGGTTTCCGCGATTGTAGACGGGTACGGCAGAGTGATTCACAAGTTGTCTATATTTGAAAAAGGAGTGATAGACGGCAACCTTCCGCAACGGATAGATAGAACCATCTACGGTAGTTTTGGGGATATTTTCGTCATAATATCGATGCTTTGTATTGTAGTATTTACTGTTATTATCCGCAGTAAACCATCTTCGCGCGTAAATTGATTTTTTTGTTTGAGTTGAGTGAAGGAAGTGTGATACAACCGTGAAATAGCTGATTGAAGCTAATCGAAGTGCAAGCGTAGAGTTGCGGGCAAATCTCGTTCTTTGCGGTCTTTGTGGGAAGGCTGCGGGGGGGCTTGTACAAAAATAGGCCGGTTACGGCCAAAAGATACAAGAGAGAAACACGCAAAATGCCCAGTAAGAAGTCTCCAAACCCGATTGATATCCACGTCGGAAGCCGAGTTCGTTTGCGCCGGATGATGCTTGGAATGAGCCAGGAAAAACTTGGCGATGCCCTAGGTATCACCTTCCAGCAGATCCAGAAATATGAAAAAGGCACCAACAGAATTGGCGCCAGTCGACTTCAGCATATCGCGACTGTCCTGAAAGTCCCGGTGTCATTCTTCTTTGAAGACGCGCCCGGCACGCCTGACGAAGCAGAAGGCTTTGGCGAAACCCAGCCGACATCTTATGTCGTGGACTTCCTGTCTTCTTCTGAAGGCCTGTCCCTGAACAAGGCGTTCGTGCGGATCGAAGACCCCAAAGTGCGCCGCCGGATCGTTGATCTGGTGAAATCCCTCGCAGGCGACGAATAAAAAATACAGTCTTTCGCTTGACGTGGTCCCCATCTTCTAAGATTGATGACACCTGAAGCGGCGATGCATTTCGCCGCTTCTCTTATATTCATTCCCAGAAGGACGATCGCCAATGGCACGTCAGAATTATCTATTTACATCCGAATCTGTGTCCGAAGGACATCCGGATAAAGTTTGCGACCGCATTTCCGATGCCGTCGTTGATGCTTACCTCAGAGAAATGCCTGAAGCGCGAGTTGCATGCGAAACGCTGGCGACCACAAATCGTATTGTAATTGCGGGTGAAACACGCGGGCCAGCAACAATAACAAATGAGTATCTTGCTCACCTGGCGCGACTGGCTGTCAAAGACATCGGCTATGAGCAGGACGGCTTTCATTGGGAAAACTGCGATATTGCAGTTCATCTCCATGCCCAGTCCGCCCATATCGCGCAGGGTGTTGATGCCGGTGGCAACAAGGACGAAGGTGCCGGTGACCAGGGCATCATGTTCGGGTATGCCTGCCGCGAAACAGAAGAGCTGATGCCAGCTCCTATTTTGTATTCGCACAGAATTCTTCAACTGTTGGCGGAAGCGCGCAAATCCGGCAAGGAGTCTACCCTTGGTCCGGATGCCAAAAGCCAGGTCACTGTCCGTTATGAAAATGGCAAGCCTGTTGGTGTGACATCAATCGTCCTGTCGACGCAGCATATGGACGCCAAACAAACATCTTCGGATATCAAAAACATCGTCGAGCCCTATATCCTGCAGGCATTGCCGAGCGGATGGGTGACTGATGAGACGGCGTGGCATGTGAATCCGACCGGTGCGTTTGTTATCGGTGGTCCGGACGGCGATGCTGGGTTGACGGGTCGCAAGATCATTGTTGACACTTATGGCGGTGCAGCACCGCATGGCGGCGGCGCATTCTCCGGTAAAGATCCAACCAAGGTAGACCGCTCTGCAGCCTATGCTGCGCGCTACCTGGCGAAAAACGTTATTGCTGCAGACCTTGCAGACCGCTGTACTATTCAGTTGTCTTACGCAATTGGCGTGTCAGAGCCGCTCTCGGTCTATGTTGATCTGCACGAAACCGGCCGGTGTGATGAAGCCAAGCTGGAAACAGCGCTACGCGATGTCATGGGCCTTAGTCCACGTGGTATCCGGCAGCATCTGAATCTCAACAACCCGATTTATGAACGCACAGCAGCTTACGGCCACTTTGGCCGCCAGCCTGATGCCGATGGCGGGTTCTCTTGGGAGAAAACAAACCTGGTTGACGAACTGCGTTCGCTTGCAGGATAAGCAGCGTCAGGTTTTGACGAAGAAAATGAGATGAAGATCGCCGACCTATTTGGTCGGCGATCTGTTTTATGCCCATGACTGACCGTTACGAAGGTTCCTTTTTTGGCCGCCGCATTGGCAAGCCTTTAAGCCCGCGCCGCGAAGCCCTGATGGAAAAGGAGCTTCCGCGTTTGGGGTTGAATCTGGCTGCGCCCTCTCCGGAAAATCTCAAAGATCTATTTGAAGGTGATGTTCAAAGCGTTTGCCTTGAAGTCGGATTTGGCGGCGGAGAGCACTTGTTGCATCGAGCCCGAACCAATCCCGACGTGGGTTTTATCGGTATTGAGCCATTTGTCGGCAGCATGGCCAAAGCCATTCACGCTGTTGTCGAAGAAGAACTGACAAATGTTCGTCTCTACGAAGATGATGCAGTCAAGGTTCTGGATTGGATGCCGGAAGCGTCTCTCGATCTTGCCTATCAGCTCTATCCAGATCCGTGGCCAAAGAAACGTCATTGGAAGCGGCGGTTTATCAATCACCAGAATCTCGACCGATATGCCCGCGTTTTGAAACCAGGATGTGAGTTTCGCTTCGCCAGCGACATCGACACTTACATTGACTGGGCTCTCCGTCATTGCAGGGATCATGACGCATTCGACTGGATGGCAAACACCTCTAGTGACTGGAAAACACCTTGGGAAGGCTGGCCTGGAACGCGCTACGAGGCCAAGGCCATTCGCGAGGGTCGCATCGGTCGTTACCTGACTTTCAAGCGCATTTAGGCTACAGTGTCAGGAGAGGCGAATTCCCAGCTTCGGCATTGATAGCCAACTTCTTTGAAGGATTCAGGCCGAGCCTCTTGCCTTCTGGAAGGGTTTGGCGTTATACAGCCCGTGTTTCACCTCAAACGGCTTATCTGAGCACGTTGAGAGTGGGCCCAACGGGGACCCGCTCTTTTTTGCTTAGCCTAGTTGGAAACGTACTGAATTCGAGCAGGACTGCACCATGTAAACTGATTTTCAGAAGCATATCCTGCTGAAATTGATGGCCGGCAACGGCTACAATATGGAGCCAAGTGTGAACGCACACGAACCAAGGATAGTAACGGAACAGGGGCTTGATGCCCGTGTTGCGGCAATCGTGGAGCCGGTCATCGAAGACCTGGGCTACCGATTGGTCCGCACCAGGATCAGCGCTGCCAATGGGTGCACGCTGCAGATCATGGCCGAACGTCCAGATGGCACCATGTCGGTTGAAGATTGTGAAACGGTGAGCCGGGCAGTGTCTCCAGCTCTCGACGTGGACGATCCGATCAACCGAGCTTACCACCTCGAAGTATCTTCTCCCGGTATTGATCGTCCACTCGTGAGAGCTGGCGATTTTGAGCGTTGGGCTGGTCATGAACTGAAGGTCGAGATGGCCGTCATGCAGGATGGCCGCAAACGTTTCCGTGGCACTCTCCTTGGCGAAGAAAATAATACGGCGAAAGTTCGTTTGCCGGACGCTCCGCAAGGTGAGAGTGATACGGTCGCATTGCCTTTGGAAGACATTGGAGAAGCAAAATTGGTGCTGACCGATGATTTGATTACAGCAGCTCTTCAGGCAGAAAAGGCGGCTCTTGCCGGCCGTGGCCAAAGTGAAGATCTGGAACAGGACAACTCGCCTAACTAAGCATACGGCTTAGCGGCAATTGAAAAACGCGCCCGACCCGACTTTTTGGCGCAAGAGGAGTGGAATATGGCAATCAGCGCAAACCGGCTTGAGCTGCTGCAAATTGCTGATGCGGTTGCACGCGAAAAGTCGATCGACCGGATGATCGTCATTAACGCAATGGAAGATGCGATCCAGAAGGCGGCCCGCTCCCGCTATGGGTCGGAAACGGAAGTTCGTGCTGAAATCAACTCGAAAACCGGTGACATCCGGTTGCAGCGCCTTCTTCAGGTCGTGGAAACTGTCGAAAATGTATCGACCGAGATTTCGCTTGACGATGCATTGGCGCGCAATCCGGAAGCCAGCATTGGTGATTTTATTGCCGAGCCGTTGCCACCGCTTGATTTTGGCCGCATTGCAGCACAATCCGCCAAGCAGGTCATCGTACAGAAAGTGCGCGAAGCCGAGCGTGACCGTCAGTTTGATGAATTCAAGGACCGTGTTGGCGAAGTTATCAACGGTGTCGTCAAACGTGCTGAATACGGCAACGTTATTGTGGACCTTGGTCGCGGTGAAGGAATTGTTCGCCGGGACGAACTGATCCCGCGCGAAGTTTTCCGCACCGGTGATCGCATCCGCGCGCTTATCTATGATGTTCGCCGCGAACAACGTGGTCCGCAGATATTTCTGTCGCGTACACATCCGCAATTCATGGCAAAATTGTTTGCCCAAGAAGTTCCGGAAATCTATGACGGTGTTATTGAGCTCAAGTCTGTTGCTCGTGACCCGGGTTCCCGTGCCAAGATTGCGGTGATCTCGAAAGATTCTTCCATCGACCCTGTCGGAGCTTGTGTTGGTATGCGCGGCAGCCGTGTTCAGGCTGTTGTCGGTGAGCTTCAGGGCGAAAAAATCGACATCATTCCGTGGAATGACGAAGCTGCGACATTCATCGTCAATGCGCTTCAGCCTGCAGAAGTTGCCAAGGTTGTTCTTGATGAAGATGCCGAGCGTATTGAAGTTGTTGTCCCGGATGACCAGCTGTCGCTTGCGATTGGTCGTCGTGGCCAAAACGTTCGTCTTGCCTCACAGCTGACTGGTTGGGCGATCGATATCATGACCGAGCAGGAAGAATCTGATCGTCGTCAGAAAGAATTCCAAGAACGCTCAACACTGTACATGGATGCCCTCAACGTCGACGAAATGGTTGGTCAACTGCTTGCGACCGAAGGCTTCACTTCCGTTGAAGAAGTCGCCTATGTGGAGAGCGACGAGATCTCCATGATCGAAGGCTTTGACGACGATACTGCCGTTGAAATCCAGGCGCGTGCCCGTGACTACCTGGGTGAGCTTGAAGGCAAGCTTGACGAAGAGCGGATTTCTCTCGGAGTTTCAGATGATCTGCGCTCGATTGACGGCATTACCACGGCTATGATGGTTGCGCTCGGCAAGGACGACGTCAAGTCAATGGAAGACCTTGCAGGCTGTGCCGCCGATGACCTTGTTGGCTGGACCGAACGCAAGGATGGTGAAACCAAGCGTTTTGAAGGTGCTCTTTCCGCATTTGAAGTCTCCAGAACTGAGGCAGAAAACATGGTCATGGCAGCCCGTGTGGCTGCTGGCTGGATTACGGAAGAAGAGCTTGCAGCTCAGATGGCTGGTCCCGAAGAGGTCGAAGAAGAAGCCGAAGAAGAAGTTGTTGTTGTAGAAGAAGAAGCTCCAAGCGGCGTAATCCTGAACGGATAAAACGAGCGAGGCGGTCAGCCTCCACGTTAGGAGAAGAAGTGTGCCCAAGAAGAATGAGCCAACCGAACGGCAATGTGCTGTCACCAGGGAGGTTCAACCGACGAGCTCGTTAATCCGGTTCGTCCTTGACCCCGAGGGTCAGGTTGTACCGGATCTAAAAAGAGTTTTGCCTGGGCGCGGAGTTTGGGTGACAGCGACAAAAGACATTGTTGCTGTTGCCGAGAAGGACAGAAAGAAAGTATTCGGCAGAGGCTTTAAAACGGAAGCCAATGTTGAACCCGGTTTAGCGGACCGATTGGATGCGTTATTGGAAAAGGCGGCGCTGCAGGCGCTGTCGATAGCGCGGAAGGCCGGTGAACTTGTGACCGGATACGCGAAAGTAGAAGCGGCCCTGCGTCGGGATTCGATTGCAGGCCTGGTCCACGCCTCGGACGCTTCGGAAGATGGGGTGAGGAAGCTGGCGGCGGTGGCCGCAAGTGGAAATGAACTGGCAACCGGATACAAAATCGTCCGTTTGTTCAATTCGACTCAATTGGATTTAGCATTGGGTCGGTCAAATGTGATACATGCTGCACTGCTTGCAGGGCAGGCGAGTGAAAATTTTCTGGCGCGATCGCGCGTTTTAGAGCATTTTCGCACCAATTCCGCCGTAACTGGCGAACAAAGCAACGCATCGCAGGGCGGTTGCGCAGGACTGAAGGCAATATGAGCGATACGAAGAATCCAGGCGACAAAACAATCAGCGTTGAGCGCGGTAAAACGCTAGGCCTCAAGCGCGGAGGTGGCGATTCGGGAACGGTTCGTCAATCCTTCTCGCATGGCCGGACGAAAGCCGTCGTCGTGGAAAAGAAGAAGCGCCGTGTTGTACTTCCGGGGCAAGAGCCAAAACCGGAAGCCGCTGCGCCAGTCACCCAGCGCCTCGACAAACCTACCGAAGCACCGCGCAAACCGCAGCAACCTGATCCGCAAGCGGCCAAACAGGCTCGCAAATCCGCATCAGGCCAGCGCCAAAAAGGCAATGGCAACGTTCTGCGGACCTTAACGAAGGAAGAAGCTGCTGCTCGTTCTGCTGCTCTTCAGTTCGCCAAGGAACGTGAAGTTGTTGAAGCCAAGCAGCGTGAAGAAGACGCCAAGCGTAAGGCTGTAGAGGATGCCAAACGGCAAGCCGAAGCGGAAGCGCAGGCGAAGATTGACGCCGTAGAAAATGCCAAGCGCGAAGCCGAAGAGGCCCGCCTTGCTGCTGAAAAGGCCAAGGAAGCTCCTGTCGAGGAAGCGCCGAAACCCGCTGAGACACCTGCGAAATCAACTGGTGCTGATGCTAACCGTACCGTGCGCAGACCAGCGCATGCAGATGGAGGTCGGCCACGGAACCTCAACGATATGGGGCGCCCGCGCAACAATGCATCTCCAGCGGCTCCAAAACCGGAAGCTGCTCCTGCCGAGGCAGATCGCAGCAATAAGGGACTGCGGACTGTTAAACGTCCGAAACAGGCTCCTGCGCCGACAACAACCCGTCCGCGTACCGGCGATGATCGTCGCCGGTCCAAGCTGACGATTTCTGCTGCAACTGGCGGTCACGATGGTCAGCGCGCGCGTTCGCTCGCATCCATGCGTCGTCGCCAGGAAAAGGCGAAACGTGGCCAGCAACCGGTCGTTCGTGAAAAGGTCATGCGCGAAGTTACGCTTCCTGACGCAATCACGATCCAGGACCTTGCTAACCGTATGACGGAACGCGCTGTCGACGTGATCAAGCTTCTGATGAAGCAAGGCCAGATGCTGAAGATCAACGATGTGATCGATGCAGATACGGCTGAACTGATCGCCGAGGAAATGGGCCACACTGTCAAGCGTGTTTCCGAGGCTGACGTTGAAGAAGGTCTCTTCACTCAGGAAGACGATGTCTCCACAATGCAGTCGCGTCCTCCGGTCGTGACCATTATGGGTCACGTTGACCATGGTAAGACATCGCTTCTCGACGCAATCCGCAAGTCAAAGGTTGTTACTGGTGAAGCCGGTGGCATCACGCAGCACATTGGCGCTTACCAGGTCGAGCAAGACGGCAACAAGGTTACATTCATCGATACACCAGGCCATGCGGCGTTCAGCCAGATGCGTGCTCGCGGTGCCAAGTCGACGGATATCGTGATCCTAGTTGTGGCCGCAGATGACGGTGTCATGCCGCAGACCAAGGAAGCGATTGCGCATGCCAAGGCTGCCGGTGCTCCGATCATTATTGCGATCAACAAGATCGACAAGCCAGGCGCAGATCCGAACCGTGTTCGCACAGAGCTTCTGAGCGAAGAACTTGTTGTGGAATCCATGGGCGGCGATGTGATCGACGTCGAAGTTTCCGCTCTGAACGGAACCAATCTCGACAAGCTGCTCGAAATGATCCTGCTGCAGTCGGAAGTCCTTGAACTCAAGGCCAATCCGGAACGTACAGCAGAAGGTATCGTGGTCGAAGCTCAGCTTGATCGTGGCCGTGGTTCGGTTGCAACCGTTCTGGTTCAAAAGGGTACACTCAAGCCGGGCGACATCATTGTCGCAGGCGCTGAGTGGGGCCGTGTTCGTGCAATGCTCGACGAGAATGGCGCACAGGTCAAAGAAGCTGGTCCGGCGAAGCCGGTCGAGGTTCTTGGTTTCCAGGGAACACCTGCTGCAGGTGACATGGTTGCCGTCGTTGAAAGCGAAGGCCGTGCCCGTGAGATCACGGACTATCGTCAACGCCAGATTCGTGAAAAAGCCTCTGTAGTTGCTTCTGGAGCCCGTGGTTCGCTCGAGCAGATGATGAACCGTCTGCAAGAGACAGGCCGCAAGGACTTCCCTGTTGTTCTGAAGGCTGACGTTCAGGGATCTGCGGAAGCGATCGTGCATGCGCTGAATGAACTTGGAACCGACGAAGTTGGCGCACGCATCTTGCTGTCAGGTGTCGGCGGGATCACGGAAAGTGATCTCACACTGGCTCTGGCATCCAACGCACCGATCCTCGGCTTTAACGTTCGCGCCAACAAACAGGCGAGTGAAGCAGCTCGTCGCGATGGTGTGGAGATCCGTTACTACAACGTGATTTATGATCTCGTAGATGACATCAAGGCAGCCATGTCAGGTCTGCTGACACCAGAGCGCCGCGAGACCTTCCTCGGCAACGCGGAGATCAAGGAAATCTTCCATATCTCCAAAGTTGGCAAGATTGCAGGTTGTCTGGTTACCGAAGGTGTTGTGGAACGCGGTGCACAGGTACGCCTCATCCGCGACGATGTGGTCATCCACGAAGGCGAACTTGGTACGCTCAAGCGCTTCAAGGACGAAGTCAAATCGGTCGAATCCGGTCAGGAATGCGGCATGAACTTCGTCAAGTACCAGGACATGCGTGCTGGCGACGTCATCGAGTGTTTCCGCGTAGAGCATATCAAACGCACACTCTGATCGCCGGATCAAAAATGAGTATAAAAGCGCCGGCGGGATCCTGAAGGATCACGCCGGCGCCCTTGCATTTGGAGTCGAATTGTCAGGCTCCGGTTAGGACGACTAATGGCTAGACAACACGGACAAGACAGCCGCGGACCGTCGCAACGCCAGTTGCGTGTAGGCGAAACGGTGCGCAAGGAACTATCTGACATTTTAACACGCGGCAGGTTCTCCGATCCGGATCTAGACGGTGTAATCATTACCATTCCGGAAGTCCGGATGACCCCGGATTTGCGCCTTGCGACGTGTCTGGTAATGCCGCTTGGCGGCGCCAATGCCGAGACCGTTGAAAAGGCTCTGAACCGCAGTGCCAAATACCTGCGCGGTCAGGTAGCCCGACGGCTCACAATGAAATACACACCAGATTTGCGCTTTGTTCTCGACACCCGTTTTGATGATGATGATCGCATCGAAACTCTGCTGCATTCCCCGGAAGTTACCCGGGATCTGAATACAGACGACAGCAATAGTGACGACGACTAGAATTTCCAAGCGGACCTAAGATGGCGCGGCAAAAACAATTCAAAAGAAAAAAGAACGTCATCAACGGCTGGCTGGTGCTCGACAAGCCGTATGGCATCACGTCGAATGATGCCCTGGGCAAGATCAAACGCATCTTTTCGCCGAAGAAAGTCGGCCACGCCGGCACGCTTGATCCAAGAGCATCGGGCTTGTTGCCGGTTGCGTTTGGCGAGGCAACAAAGACGGTCCCATTCGTTATGGATGGCCGCAAGGTCTATCGGTTCGAAGTCACCTGGGGCTCTGAAACCAACACCGATGACACCGAAGGTGAAGTGGTCGCCACATCTGACGTGCGGCCAACAGCAGATGATATTCGGGCTGTTCTAGAGGATTTTGTCGGCACGATCATGCAGGTGCCACCGAAGTTTTCTGCCATCAAGGTAGATGGCGCCCGTGCTTATGATCTGGCCCGCGATGGCGAAGATGTTGAGCTGGAAGCGCGACCGATCGATGTGCATCGTCTGGATCTGGTCGACTGTCCGGATGAAAATAAAGCCGTTTTCGAAGCTGAATGCGGAAAAGGCACATATGTCAGGGCGATTGCCCGTGATCTGGGCCGTCGTCTTGGAACTTGTGGCCATGTCACCGAGTTGCGCCGGCTGTTGGTTGGCCCTTTCGGTGAAGAAGACCTGATAGACTTCGATGAGATTGTTCAGATGGTCGAGAGCCAAGGCGAGGACAGCGATCTGAACGCGCTTGTAGCCGAGTTCATTCTGCCAGTGCGCGAAGCGATGGACGATTTGGTGGAAGTCGCTGTATCTGAAGAAGATGCCGCCAGGATCCGCAATGGTATGGATGTCATTCTTCGGGGCAGGGAAGCACCACTGAATACGGAAGTGGCCTTCGCCAGTCATGCCAATGTTCCAGTAGCCATCGGTTCTGTCGACAAGGGCCGCTTTCAGCCCAGTCGCGTGTTTCATTTGTAGATCGGATAGAAATTCGGCTGAAGGCGGCGAAAAAGATGTCGACAGCGACATTTTTTAGACCCTGCCAATCGGGTGTGGCAATGTCGCTGAATGAATCTACGGCCAAAGACACTCGCCTTGATCGTCACGACATTCGTGGCATCTGCCGCCGCGCTCATGTATCTGGCAACCTCTATTACAACGACCAGCTATGAAACGATTGAAGTTCAAAGCGCGAACCGCGACCTTCAGCGTCTGGAAAAGGTATTCACGACCGATCTGAAACGGTTTTTTTCGGTTCTGGAAGACTTTGCGTCCTGGGATGACACCTATGATTTCGTCAGGAGTCATGATGAAAGCTATATCGCATCCAATTTTGCAGCTGATACATTTTCGGTTCCCGGTATCGAATTTGTTGCGATCACTGACGACAATGGGGACGCAGTTTACACCACTTCATACAACGTCCCGGAGGAACGGGCAGCGCGCACACTTGATCAATTGAAGCAGTTGCTCAGCCTGGATGGAGATCTATATGAGGATCATCCAGAAGAATTTGGCCTGATCACTGTTGGTACTGGAACTATGGCGATTGCCATGGCTCCGATTCTGCGCAGCAATGACACAGGACCCGCTCGAGGCCATATGCTGATTGGGCGATTTCTGGACGATGCCGCTCTTGATGAGCTGCGCCTCAAGACTCAGCTGGATTTGACTTTCGAAAACCTTTCGGTGGTGGATCCGTCAGTTGGAAGTATTTCCGACGTTGACCAGATACTCGAGCGCACCCTGACGGAGCCATTTTCGCTGGCAAATCCGCTTCACGAGATTGTTCCGATAGATGACCTGAAACTCGTCGGATACATCTTGATGCCGGACATGTTGGGTAAGCCGCATCTTTTGTGGTCGGTAAGAATTCAGCGCGACATTTTTCAGCAAGGGATAAAAAGCCTGCGGTTTCTGCTTGCTGCGATGGCCATTATCGGGGTGATCCTGATTGTCAGTGTAATCCTGCTGTTGGACCGTTTGGTTCTCAGACGCGTTGCACGGCTCGGTAATGAAGTTACGGAGATTGGCAGGCGGGACGACCTTTCAGCAAGGGTAGTTGTAGATGGACCCGATGAGCTGGGCCGTCTGGGCAAGACCGTCAACTGGATGCTGGAACAGCTGCAGGTCAGTCGGAGAAAAGCAGACGAAGAGCACGAAAGGGCAGAAAATCTGCTTCTCAACATTCTCCCGGCATCGATAGCTGAACAGCTGAAAAGCACCGAAGAACCGATTGCAAACTCTCACAAGGATGTGTCTGTTCTTTTTGCGGATCTTGCTGGGTTCACACCCCTATCGGCAAAAATGGAACCGGTGGATCTCGTCACAATGCTAAACGGCATTTTCTCGAGATATGATGATCTGACCCAATCCCTTGGCCTCGAAAAAATCAAGACAATCGGTGACGCCTATATGGTTGCCGCTGGATTGCCCGAATACCGGGAAGATCATGCCGAAGCGATTGCCGACATGGCGCTCGGTATGATCACGGTAACAGAAGAGTTCGCTGTGAAACTCGGAGTCCCGCTTCAAATTCGAATTGGTATCAATACCGGGACCGTTGTTGCCGGTGTCATTGGAAAGAAGAAATTCATCTATGATCTGTGGGGCGATACCGTCAATATCGCAAGCCGTATGGAGTCGTCCGGTGAAACCGGAATGATCCAGGTGACCGAAGCAACCTATGAGAAACTCAAAGATGCGTTTGTATTGTTCAGGCGCGGTACGATTGACGTCAAAGGGCGCGGAAAAATGATCACTTTTGTTTTGACCGGACGAAAATCGGACCAATGAGCACATACTCAGAAATGGTTTAAGGCAGCGAGTGGGATTTTGCCGGTCAAAAGAGCCGACAATGCAATACCGGACAAAATGATTACAGGAATTGTTAGATGGGCAAGGGAGTTACCCGCCGCAGATTTCTAAAGACGTCTTCGTCCTCATTGTTGGCAGCTCCGTTTCTATCTACGCGTACTGCGAAGTCTCAAAATGATGAATTCGATGTGATTGTAATAGGTGCCGGAATTGCAGGGCTTGCGGCCGCACGATATCTGGTGGATCTCGATTATTCAGTCGTTGTCTTGGAAGCCAACGACACAATAGGTGGTCGGATCAAGACGGACTGGCAGCTTGGCGCGCCTTTCGAAGTTGGCGCAGGATGGATCCATGGACCGGATAAAAACCCGATCTCCAAATTTGCCAAGGCCATCGACGCACCGACATTCGTCACAGATGACGGAAATTTTCAGGTATTCTCGGCGACCGGTGAGCTTAAGTCTCAAGACGTGATCATCAAGAAATACAAGGACCTTCAGAGGATCTACAAACGGATCGATGAAAGCTTCAATGGGGACCAATCGCTTGAAAAAGCCATTGGCAGGATCTCAAAAACCGGATTGAAAGACCCGGTCTTGCACTGGATGGCAAGTGCGTACACAGAATTTTCGACCGGAGCGCCGATTGAGAACTTATCAGCTTTCTACTTCGATGAAGATGATGATTTCTCGGGAGATGATGTCATCCTGCTGGAAGGCTACAACAAGATCCCGGCCAGTTTGGCCGCTGGTTTAGACATCCGATTAAACACTGTTGTAGACGGTATAGAGTACGAAGACGGCGATGGCGCGGCCGTCTATACATCAGACGGCCCATACGAGTCCGATTTTGTCATCTGCACTGTGCCGCTGGGTGTATTGAAGCAGGGTGCTATCGAATTCGATCCGCCGCTACCGACATCCTATCAAAAGCGTATCGATAAACTGGGCTTTGGAAACGTCACCAAGCTGGCGTTGAAATTCGACGAGCCATTCTGGCCCGAAGACGTCCAGTATTTTGGTTTTATGGGTGAAGAAAAAGGCCGCTGGAACTATTTCCTGAATTACCGGACGTTCAGCTCTGAAAATATCCTGCTGGGGCTGTCTGTCGGGGACTATCCGCTGGTAGCAGAAAAGATGACCGAAGCTGAAATGGTCGCAGATTGCATGGATGCGCTCCGGTCAATGCTCGGCTCCAACATTCCCGATCCAATCGACCATCTGGCGACCCGTTGGTCCGAGGACCCATGGACGCAAGGCGCCTATTCCTATTCAGCCGTTGGCAACAAACCGGGAGATTTTGACGGTCTCACAAAACCAATCGCCAATACGGTTTTACTGGCAGGTGAACATACAACATTTGCCTATCATGGTACCACTCACGGTGCCTATCTCAGCGGTCTTCAGGCAGCCAAATTTATCGATGATGAACTCGCAGAGTGATCCCAAAAGTTGTTGTGGTCATCAGCTCAAATGACAAGGGCAGAAACTGGCTGACTTTAGCGAATTCGACGTATAATTTAGACCTTCAGACGCTCTCAAGAAACCGCTGGCTTTTTGACCGGTTTTCGGTCATATTCCGCCGCCATTGGGCACTGATGTCCAATTCGTCCGAAAAGATCCTTTGCTGACCGACATCTCGGCTCTGGAAACGTTCGGATCAGGCCGGTCCTCCGGCAGTTCAACGCGCCCGGTTAACGGGCCCTTCTCTTGAAAGGAAAGAGCGATGTCGATTACTGCAGAGCGTAAAGCTGAGCTCATGAAAGAATTCGCCATCAAAGACGGTGACACCGGTTCTCCGGAAGTCCAGGTCGCGATCCTCACAGAGCGCATCAACAACCTCACCGATCACTTCAAATCCCACGGCAAGGACAACCATTCTCGCCGCGGTCTTCTGAAGATGGTGGCACTGCGCCGGTCCCTTCTTGACTACGCGCGTGGCAAAAGCGAAGAGCGTTACAAAACGCTCATCGAGCGTCTCGGCATTCGCCGCTAAGAACGCATACGACTCAAAGCGCGGTGGGCCTCAATGCCTGCCGCGTTTTTCTTTAGGGTTCCTGCCCTTTGAGCGTTTCCCTTTTTCAGGCAAACGCTCTATAGAAACCTCGTGACATGTCATGGGGCAGGATTGCCAGCTTCTTTCAGAACTTCCGTAAGAAAGCAGCTTGTCGTCTTGCCCGTGACCTGTCCGCCGGTAACCGGCCCATCCGGGGCCGACCGGGAATGTGTTTGTCTTCAAATGGCTGTGCCGAAAACAGCGAAGACAGGCAAATCTGTAAGGACAGATGATGTTTGATACTCATCGTGTAGAAGTTGATTGGGGCGGACGTCCGCTCGTATTTGAAACGGGCAAAATCGCTCGTCAGGCTGATGGCGCTGTTTTGGCGACCTACGGCGAATCCAAGGTGCTGGCTACTGTTGTTTCCGCCAAATCCCCAAAGCCGGGCCAGGACTTTTTCCCGCTCACAGTGAACTACCAGGAAAAGGCATTTGCCGCTGGTAAGATCCCGGGTGGCTTCTTCAAGCGCGAAGGCCGTCCGTCCGAGCACGAAACACTGACGTCTCGTCTGATTGACCGCCCGATCCGCCCGCTGTTTGCTGATGGTTACAAGAACGAAACACAGGTCGTTCTGACGGTTCTTTCACATGACATGGAAAATGCTCCGGACATGTTGGCCATGGTTGCAGCGTCTGCTGCCCTGACCATCTCCGGTGTTCCTTTCATGGGCCCGATTGGCGGCGCTCGTGTTGGCATGATCAATGGTGAGTTCGTCCTGAATCCGCCTGTCGATGATATGGCTGATTCCGATCTTGATCTTGTCGTTGCTGGAACAGGCGATGCGGTTCTGATGGTTGAATCCGAAGCCAAGGAACTCGACGAAGACACAATGCTGTCCGCTGTGATGTTTGGTCACAAGGGATTTCAACCTGTCATCGATGCAATCATCAAGCTTGCAGAAACAGCTGCCAAAGAGCCGCGTGAATTCAGCCAGCCTGATAACTCAGCCTTGTTTGAACAGGTCAAGGGCATTGCCGCTGGTGATCTGGCGGAAGCCTACAAGATTACGGCGAAGACCGAACGCAAGACAGCTGTTGATGCGGCCAAAGCCAAGGTCGTCGAAGCACTGATCACCAATGGCGGTGACGATGCTCCGGAAGGAACTGTTCTTGGTGAACAGTTCAAGAAGCTGGAAGCTGAAATCGTTCGCGGCGGTATCCTTGATACCAGCAAGCGTATCGATGGCCGCGACCTGTCGACGGTTCGCTCGATCGTTTCTGAAGTTGGCATTCTGCCGCGCGCGCATGGTTCAGCCCTGTTCACCCGTGGTGAAACACAGGCGCTGGCTGTTGCAACGCTCGGCACAGGCGAAGATGAGCAGTTTGTTGATGCCCTTGAAGGCACCTACAAGTCTCATTTCATGCTGCACTACAACTTCCCTCCGTATTCGGTTGGTGAAGCTGGCCGCATGGGTTCTCCGGGACGTCGTGAAATCGGTCACGGCAAACTGGCTTGGCGTGCTATCCGCCCAATGCTGCCGCCGCACCATGAGTTCCCGTACACACTGCGTGTTGTCTCTGAAGTGACTGAGTCCAACGGTTCGTCTTCGATGGCAACTGTCTGCGGCACATCCTTGTCGCTGATGGATGCTGGTGTGCCGTTGAAGGCACCTGTTGCAGGTATTGCAATGGGTCTCATCAAGGAAGGCGAACGTTTTGCAGTTCTGTCCGACATTCTGGGTGACGAAGATCACCTCGGCGACATGGACTTCAAGGTGGCTGGTTCCGAAAACGGCATCACATCCCTGCAGATGGACATCAAGATCGACGGTATTACCGAAGACATCATGAAGATCGCTCTCGCTCAGGCGAAAGATGGTCGTGTTCATATCCTCGGCGAAATGTCCAACGCCATCACCGAAGGTCGTGCAGAGCTTGGTGAGCATGCACCACGCATTGAGTTGATGAAAATTGCGGTCGACAAGATCCGTGAAGTCATCGGTTCGGGCGGTAAGGTCATTCGCGAGATCGTCGAAAAGACAGGTGCCAAAGTCAATATCGATGACGATGGTACAGTCAAGATCGCGTCTTCTGATCACAAGGCCATCACGGCTGCTGTCAACTGGATCAACTCCATTGCGGCAGAGCCGGAAGTTGGTGTGATCTATGAAGGAACAGTCGTGAAATGCGTTGATTTCGGCGCATTCGTGAACTTCTTCGGCGCGAAAGACGGCCTGGTGCACATCTCCCAGCTTGCTCCGAACAAAGTTGCCAAGGTCACTGATGTGATCAAGGAAGGCGACAAAGTCTGGGTCAAGCTGATGGGCTTTGACGAGCGCGGCAAAGTCCGTCTTTCGATGAAAGTCGTTGACCAGGAAACTGGCAAGGAAATTCCGAAAGACGCTGAATAAGCTCTTCGGAACCTGAAAAATCAAAACGCAGGTGCTGCAAAGTACCTGCGTTTTTTGTTGTCAGCTGACCTTGCGCTCTGCTTCCGTTTTGTAAGGTTTATCGATAAGAAACTCAAAAAACGCATCTGCTGGCATGGGCCTGCCGAAATAATATCCTTGTATGTACCGACACCCCATCTCCTTCAGAATGTCGTTCTGTTGCCGGGTTTCAACACCTTCGCAGATGACACCAATGGCCAGAGTATCCGCCATGGTCACAATCGCATTCACCAGCGCTTGGTCGTCAGCATCGTTTTCCAGATCCATAATAAAGGATCGGTCGATCTTTAACGTGTCGATTGGAAGGCGCTTCAGATAACTAAGTGATGAATACCCCGTCCCAAAATCGTCGAGAGAGATTTTGACGCCGAGGCTCTTGATCGCCCTCAATAAAGAAACCGGGTCAATTCGGTTATCGTCAAACATAACGCTCTCGGTGATCTCCAGATGGAGATTGCGGGCTGGCATTCCGGTTTCATCCAGAATGGTACTTATCGAGTTTATCAAACCGTCTTCGCGGCACTGACGCGGAGATATGTTGACACTGATGCTTTTGACTTCAAATCCGCGCTTGGAACACTCTTGATAGAATTCGCAGGCTTTCCTGAGGATTGCCTGGCCAAGTGGAACAATCAGCCCGGTTTCTTCAGCGATTGGAATAAACTCGCCGGGTGCAATAGATCCAAGATCGGGATCATCCCATCTGGCAAGTGCCTCGCAGCTAAAAATCGTTCCGTTTATGATTTCAATGACAGGCTGAATATGAATTTGCAGCATATCGTCATCGATAGCTTTACGCAGTGCAGTTTCGAGTTGAAGAGCGCGGGCGGCCCGCTCGTTCCTCTTAGTTGAAAAGAATCGGAACTTGTTTCCGCCGTCTTCCTTAGCCTGATTGATTGCTGCGTCTGCTTGTCTCATCAAAGCATCTTCATTAAGGCCGTCATTCGGGAAAACGGATATGCCGATGCTGGTCGTCAGATTTGCGGTTTTATCATGGTCTACCTGCATTTCTACTGAAACCACATGGAGAATTTCCTGCGCCCTACGTTCGATTTCCCATTCGTCCTCCAAACCGGACAAAATAATTGCAAACTCGTCGCCGCCAAGTCGGGCAACTGTTTCGCTGGGGTCAAGAATATACTCCATCCGGCTTGCGATGGTTTTTAGGATTTGATCGCCAAACCCATGGCTGTAGATGTCATTGAACGCTTTGAACCGGTCCAGGTCGACCATCAGGAGCGCACCCATAGTATCGGATTTCTCTGCTTGACTTAGAGCTTGACGGAGGCGGTCGAGGAACAAATTTCGATTTGGAAGGCCTGTTAAAGCATCGAAATTGGCATGTTGTTCAATGAGTCTCTCCTGCTCTTTGCGGTCCGTGATGTCGAGTACGGTGACGTAAAAAGCGCGACGCCCATTCCAATTGGTCATGCGTACGTGCTGTTCTAGCCACTTGTGTTCGCCTGACTGACACATACCGAGAATGTCATAGACTGTAGGAACGACTTCACCTGACTTGCGAAGATCATGATAGTTCTGCAGCCGCTCCTGTTCGTTCGGCGCGTATATCGAAAAAATCGACTTACCGACGAGGGTGCTGGGATCATCTTGCGGGTAATCCAGCATTTCCAGCATGGAGCTGTTTACATATAGAATTTCCTGATCTGCATGAACGACAACACCTTGCAGGGACCCGTCGATAAGTTCCCTGAATTGGGCGTTGGTCCTATGGACAGCCTCAAATGCTTCGTCAAACAGGTCGCCCAGGAGATTGTATTCCGCTATCTGGCCCGGCTCGTGGTTCTTCAAGTCACCATCCCGCCGTCGGGCAGTGGCGTGCTGTATCAGTGCTTTCAAAGATGGGGCGGTAAAACTGTTTAGGATCAGTACTGCTGCCACGCAGGCGATCGCAATGTAGACCAGGAACGGAAGAAATATTTCCAGATAAGTGTTCTGTATATTCTGAACTGTGTCGCTTATTTCGGAGGTAATAACATGAATACTTATGCCGTTTTCTTCGCGATGGAGCGTGGAACTGGTGAAGAGGGTGTCATTTCTAATCACATATTTGTTGCCATCTAACGCAGCCAGGACGTTGTCCAGGTATTGCCTGTCGGAGAAGTGTCCGAAACTTGCAACGTTTTGATCTCGATAAACGATTGCAAGATCTTCGACTGCCAGAATGTTGGCTAGTGAATTCAGAAGTGAAAAGGAATCATTGATCGAACTTCCGCCAATAAGCCGAGCGATCATACGACCAGTGTCGGCATCTATTATCGGAATAGCAATGACCGCAATTATCGTTGCTGGAGTTTCTTCTTCGTGAATGTATATCTGCCAAATATCAGGTGGCATGGTTATTAGGGCACGACTGGGAATAACGGCCCCAACATCCACAAGTGCAAGGCTTGCGTTGAGCCAACCCAACTGACGTTCATGATTCAGGATCAAAATATCCGGCTGCGAACCAGTTGAATTTTGACCAAGAAGTTCGAGAACTCGTGTTGCCCGTCCGCTGTCATAGTCTTTGATGGCTTCAACAAGATCCTGATCCTCGGCCGCTGTTCGCAATTGACTTTCCAACTGCCTGAGATGCGTCTCAAAAACCAGACTGGAAAGGGATTGTTGCCTTTCGGCCCGTCTTTCGACCTCCAGTTCTGCAATGGACAGGCTACCGAGATACGTAATCCCAAAGAGTATCGCGGCGGTGACCATCAGTCCCACAAAAAACAGGCTCAGGATCAACCAGTTAAATCTGATGCCTTTGCCTTTGTTCATTGCGAGTACCGGAAGGCTCGTTTTTTGAGATTTTGAATTCTCTCAGCGGAGTCCTTTGATGTCACCAGTTCAAAATCACCGGAATAAACCACCGGCACTTGATCACCTTTTCCAACGGCGTCCAGAGCGATTGCTTCAGCCATTGCGACACCATTGTCATCATTCATGCGCATCACTGTAACATCCAGCTGGCCCGCTATGATGGCATCCAGTTCGCGGGTGCCACCGCCCCATCCGTTGGTAAGGACTGCTTGCCCACGCCCTTGATGCTGAATTGCTTTCACGGCTCCAAGGGCAATATCGGTAGACCCGGAGTAAATGAACTCCAGATCCGGGTTCAGTTGGAGTATTTCTGTTGCGGCATTGAAAGCTTTTTCGCGGTCATAACCAACATAATAGGACGCTCTCAGATTGGTGATAACGGGGTCTGAATAGGCTTGAAGAAAAGTGTTGCCGCGAGCGCGGCTGACATAACCACGAGGGCCGAAAAGTATGGCAAATGGTTTCTTTTTGCCTATCCGTTGATTGTAGTAATGAATCAGGAGGTCGGTCCCCGTCAGGTGATCGAAACCTACATAAAGGAACGGCTGTTTATCGCGCCAAGCCTTCACCGGAGTAGTGATGTTCTGAAGTAGTATCTTAGGCCGACCGCGGGCTATCAGTCGCTCAACAATGGGTCTATGGCGTAAGGTGTCCAGGGTAAATACAAGATAGTCAGGATCGTTCTTGAGCGCCTCACTGATGAGTGAGGCTTGGTTGTCGACGAAAGACGATGACCCTGAGAAAAACGAATTGATCTCGTAAGGAAGGCGCAATTCTTCCAAGCGCGCTTCAAAAGAAACAAGACTTCTGCGCCAGTAATCCGAAACTTGCTGTCCGGGATAAATAACGACTATTCGGACAGGTTCCGCAGTTCGTTCAACCGGCACAGCAGCTTCACGTACCCGCTCAGCAAATGCAGCATGGTTCTTTTTTTGCTTCTGATTGAGTTGATTGAATTCATAGAGTGTCCAGAAATCATCCAGACTTCTTGCATGGTAATCTGATGCTTGACCCGGAAGCGATATAAGAAAGAATGCAATCGCAAAGGTGCAGAATGCTGCGATCTGATTAGGCCCAGTCCGGACACGAGCATACTCCCTGAGACACATCTCGTTGGCTCCAACTCCATTGCCTTGCGGTAGTATAAAAACCTATTGTGAACCAAGAGTAAAATACATAAGTATTTATCATTATGAGCAAGGTTTTTGAATTGATAAATCTAATTGAAAAACAACAGTAATTTCGTCAATGAAGTATTTGTCAATGAAACTCTGCGTAAAATGGCTTACATGGCACTGGCTGTTTTCTGGGGGCGGGGTTGGTGACGCGAAATGTAGCTCTGCATGTGGTCAGCGTCCATCGGGCGCGCAATGCTGTAGCCCTGAATGAGTGAGCAGCCCAGATCGACTATCAGATCACACTGTTCCCGTGTTTCAGCACCTTCACAGATGATTTCGAGCCCCAGGCTGTCTGCCATGGAAACAATTGCTTTCACCAGTGCCTGGCCGTCGTGATCCCGCTCAAGGCCGTTGATAAAGGACCGGTCTATCTTGAGCGTGTCTATTGGTAGGCGCTTCAGATAACTCAGCGATGAATAGCCAGTACCAAAATCATCAAGGGAGATTTTGACACCGAGAGCCGAAATTGCTTTCAGTATCTCTACCGGATCAACGTGTTGATCTTCGAACATCACATTTTCTGTAATTTCCAGATGGAGGCACGTTGGATCCATTCCTGTTGCCTCAAGGATGTGGGTGAGCATGTCCACAAAGCCGCTGTCCCTGCATTGGCGCGGCGAGATGTTTACACTGATCCCGTCCAACGGGAAGCCAAATTGGGAGCAGGACTGGAAGAATGTGCAGGCTTCTTTCAGGATCCATTCCCCCAGAGGAACAATCAAGCCTGACTCCTCGGCGACAGCAATAAATTCAGTTGGCGGGACAATTCCGAGCACCTCATCATCCCAACGTGCGAGCGCCTCGCACGACTTCAAAGTGCCATTTCTGTAATCAACGATCGGCTGGTAATTGAGATGTAAGGCGCCATTTTCGAGAGCTTGTCTCAAGGCAACTTCAATCTGACTTGCCCGGGCAATCTGCTCGGTTACCTGAGAAGAGAAGAAACGGTAACTGGAACCTGTTTCCGATTTTGCCTGATACATGCTTGTATCTGCTTGAAGCAGCAGCGTTTCGTCATCAAATTCGCCATCGGTGATGAGAGCAATTCCGAGGCTCGCGGTCAATACGACCTGGCTTCCGTCTTCAAGATCCATCGCGCGGGACAATTCGCGCAAAATGTCCTTGGCCGTATTTTCAATTGCCCAGCCGTCTTCCCGGTTGGACAAAATGATTGCAAATTCGTCTCCGCCCATCCGGGCGACAGTCTGGTCGCTCCCCAGCAGGTTAACGAGCCGAGTTGCCATACCTTTGATAACCTGGTCGCCGGTTTTCGGGCCGTAGGTGTCATTGACCTTTTTGAAACGATCCAGATCGAGGATCATCAAGGCTGAGGATTCATCAGATTTGTGAACACGCCCGATCGTTTGGCGCAATCGGTCAATCAAAAGCCTACGATTGGGTAACTCCGTCAGGATATCAAAATAGGCATTTTTGGTTGCCAATTCTTCTTGTCGTTTCCGCTCGCTGATGTCGGTTATTGTGGCATAAAAAGCTTGTTCACCGCGCCATTCGATAATCCGTACGTGTTGTTCCAGCCAGATGACCTGACCGTCCTTGCGTAAGCCTTTGATCTCGAATGCGCGTGGCGCTCCACCATTTTCTCCGAAGTCATAATAACTCCGCAACCGGTTATGTTCTTCCGGCGCATAAACTGAAAATGTAGCGGAGCCGACAAGCTTTCCGAATTGTCCCGGTGGATGCCCCAGCATTTCAAGAAGGGCGTCATTGGCGTAGAGAATCTGGTGATTAACGTGAATGATCACGCCGTGCATTGACCCGTCGATCAATTCGCGAAACTGCTCCTCACGATTTCGGACAGATTCAAAGGCTGCCTGGAACATGGAAGCCAGTTGGTTGAATTCCTTTATCGGCCCGGGTGACGGGATAGAGATTGCGGCATTGTGCTGAAGGTTCTGCGTGTAGTTCAAAAGCCGCCTAAGGCTGGATCCGGCTATTCGATTAAACAGAACAGCAACGCCTAATGCCAGAAGGACAGTATACAAGAGGAATGGGGTAAACAGATTGCCATAGGTTTCCATGACGTTCTGCCGGGTGTCGACATGTCGCATAATGACAATTGAGAGCTGATGCCCTTCGCGGCCTGGCATCAGTGGAGAATAGATGTAGAGCTGATCTTCCTGGAGATGTTGGTGTATGTCATTCGGTTTCCCAGCCAGTTTTTCTGGGATAGCCTCAGTCGCGAGCTGTCCAATTCCGGCAATGAACTGACCGTCAAAAAATATGCCCAAATCCTCAATGCGCAGAGCATGGGCCAAAACGCCAGGAAGGAAATGGGAATCTGAAATTGACGTCCCGCCAATTACTCTACCCAGAACTGTTCCATTATCTTTGTCGAGAACGGGAATGGAGATTGCCATTGTCACCAGCAATTCGTCAGCGGTTGGATCGGCATACGAGATCCAGAGGTCTGGCGGCATTGCCTTGCGGACGCCAATTGGCAGTTGGTGGCTGATGTCGAAAAGGCCGAGACTGGCGTTCACCCAGCCAGGTTCCGTGGGTTTGTCGATCACCAGGATATCCAGGGCCGCACTATTGAGGCCCATAGTGGCCTGTTCAGCAATTTCACTCGCAGCAATGCTGTTGCCGGTTTCAAGCGCTGATCTTATCTCCGGGCTGGAGGCAATTGTTCTAATCTGGCTTTCCAGGTGGTCGTAATGCTGGGTGAATGCCAAACGCGCGAGCGCGGCGTCAGATTTTGCCGTCCTGGAAATCTCATGTTCGGCGATCGACAGGCTTCCAAGATAGGTAATCCAGAAGAGCGCTACAGCGGTCCCAAACAACCCAAGAGTAAACAGCGCCATGACGAGGCGGCTGAATGGAATGGAGGGTTTGAACTGCACCCGTTTACTCCTGACTCTTCTGTAACAACAAATGATCGCGTTTCTTGCAGTCCGATTAGACCTGTCGGATACGCGCAATCCTAATTCTTGACCGCTCGGTGAAATCGGAGGTTGAGTGACCGGTAGAAGTCCGGAGAATTTGATCTTAAGATCTTGTCAATCATTTCGCTGTCGCCCCAAGTGTTCTTATCGGTCTATTGCCGATTTGAATGAATGATAACTTGATCAGGTTTATCAACAGTGAAGCAAACAAGGTAAAAGTGCGTTTGGTAGAATTTGTTTATTAATAGAATGTTGAAATCTCAAAAGAGCGGTGCCGTACTATTTGATGGTTGTTTTCAAAGAATTAGTAACGGCTAGCACCGAAAATCGAACATTTGCTACCAGCGTATTAACTGCTATACCCCGGCGACTATCGCTTAAGGATAAAAGGTATGGGGCAAATGCGTTTGGTGGTCGTTGGCGCTGGCGGCAGAATGGGCCGGGCGCTGATACGTGCTGTCAGTGAAACCGATGGGGCGGAAATTGTCGCCGCAATCGAACTGGAAGGTTCAGATGCTCTTGGCAAGGATGCTGGTGAGCAGGCTGGAGTTGGATCGCTTGATGTTCCCATTACCGATGATCCGCTAGAAGCGTTTGCCCGCGCTGACGGGGTGCTCGACTTCACAGTGCCCAAGGCAAGCCTGTGGTTCTCGGAACTGGCTGCTCAAGCCCGTATCGTTCATGTAATTGGGACAACCGGGTGGGCCGAGGGTGAAGACAAACCGCTTCTGGCTGCCGGGCGTCATGCTCGCATTATCAAGTCCGGCAACATGAGCCTGGGAGTTAATCTGTTGGCGAGCCTCGTGCGACAGGCCGCAAAAGCACTTGATGCCGACTTTGATATTGAAGTGCTTGAAATGCATCACAAACATAAAGTGGACGCACCGTCGGGAACGGCGCTGCTGCTCGGAGAAGCCGCAGCGACTGGCCGCGGAATTGACCTGAGTGAACATTCGGTTCGCAGCCGGGACGGAATAATGGATCCGCGTCGCACTGGGGATATCGGGTTTGCAACGCTGCGCGGTGGGTCGGTCATCGGTGAGCATTCGGTCATTCTTGCCGGCGACGGCGAGCGGATTGAATTGACCCATCGCGCGGAAGATCGACAATTGTTCGCACGTGGTGCAGTCAAAGCTGCATTATGGGGTTTTGACCAGAAACCAGGATATTATTCCATGGCCGATGTGCTCGGTCTGGACTCGTAAGCTTCACGGAATTGCAGATTTAAGGAGATTGGCATGGAACGCCTTCTTGTGCTTGTCCGCCACGGGCAAAGTGAGTGGAATTTGAAAAACCTTTTCACGGGTTGGAAAGACCCGGGGTTGACTGATCAGGGTGTGTCAGAGGCCCACAAGGCTGGCCAACAGCTACGTGACCTGAAGCTGGAATTCGACCTTGCGTTCACTTCAGTTCTGTCCCGTGCGCAAAAGACCCTGGATATTATCCTGGGAGAATTGAGTCAGACTGGTCTGGAAACCATCAAGGATCAGGCGCTCAATGAGCGTGATTACGGCGATTTGACAGGCATGAACAAGGATGAGGCTCGCGAACAGTTCGGCGAAGAGCAGGTCCATATCTGGCGTCGGTCATTTGATGTGCCGCCACCAGGCGGTGAAAGCCTGAAGATGACGGCTGAACGTGTATTGCCTTACTACAAGGCGGAAATCCTGCCGAAAGTTCTTTCCGGCAAGCGGACCATCGTTGCGGCCCACGGAAATTCCCTAAGGTCCCTGATCATGGAACTTGAAGGATTATCTTCTGACGAAATCCTGAAGCGTGAACTTGGCACCGGCACGCCAATCATCTATCGGCTTGATGAAGACGGCAAAGTCCTGAGCGTTCAGGATCTTGCAGGCTGATTGCCTGTCTCGACAGCGTCGGTATTTATCGAATGTTGCATCAGGTTGTTGATGTCGAATGAACAAAAAAAGGCGGCTTCAACAGCCGCCCTTTTAACATCTCCAAGAGACTAAACTTCGAAACCGCTTTGGTTTGCCAGATTTTGCAGCGGCCGCTCAGGCCGGGCCCCGACGTGTGAAATGACACTGGATGCGCATAAGCAGCCAAGTTCAGCAGCATTCTTCAAGGAATAATCACGGGCGAGGCCGAATAGAAAGCCTGACGCGAAGAGGTCTCCAGCACCGGTTAGATCAACAACGTTGTCTACGGATTGCGCCTGAACTTTTACCTCATCGTCCTTGGTTATGACCATCGCGCCGTATTCTCCGAGCGTTAGGACGGTCATCGCTCCGCTGGTACGGGCAGCTTCAATAGCCGAGTCGAGGTCACCAGTCTGGTAAAGCGCCTTGATCTCATGTTCATTTGCGAACATCAGATCGACGACACCATCGGACAGCAGACCTTTGAATTCGGAACGATAGCGATCGACACAGAATGAATCCGAGAGAGTAAGTGCAACTTTCCGGTCATGCTTGTGGGCAATCTCAGCTGCTGCAAGAAATGCCTTTTTAGCTTCTTCAGGATCCCAAAGGTATCCTTCCATATAGGTGATTGCAGAGGCGGCCACCACCTCTTCGTCAACGTCTGCCGGACCAAATTCCGTACACGCACCAAGGTAGGTATTCATCGTGCGCTCGCCGTCCGGGGTAATCAGAATCATGGACCGGGCAGTAGGCTTCCATTCCCGTAAACGTGACGTATTGAAATATACGCCGGTCCCGTTCATGTCGTGATAATAGCTATCGCCAAGCTCGTCCTCGGCCACCTTGCCGAAATAGGCTGGTCGACCGCCCAGAGAAGCAATGCCTGCAGCCGTATTGCCTGCGCTGCCGCCTGAGACGCGCACAGTCTGGCCCATTTTCCCAAAAAGTTTGACGGCTTCGTCTGCATCAATCAGGCGCATGGAGCCCTTGACCAGGTCTTCGGCGACGAGAAAGTCTTCCTCAACATGGGAAAAGACATCGCAAATGGCATTCCCGATGCACAAGGCATCAAAGCGGATATCAGTCATCAAACCCTCTGGTTTTATTTCAGCTGAACTATTATTGCGGATTAGGCCTTAAGGCTCGGTTAGCTTCCGGTTCTTGAATATTGTCGCGGAACGGGCTGGCCCGGTAAATGCCGACAATCTTGAGTTCAGCGCAGAAAAAGGCAAGTTCTTCAAGTGCTAATGCCACTGATGGGTCTTTTGGGTGGCCCTCAACATCGGCGTAAAACATGGATGCGAAGAACTGGCCTTCCAGCTGATAGGACTCCAGTTTTGTCATGTTGACCCCGTTTGTTGCAAATCCACCAAGCGCCTTGTAGAGCGCAGCAGGAACGTTGCGGACGCGGAAAATGAAGCTGGTAATGACCGATTGGCCGTTATGGGCTGCTTCCATCTTGTCATTTGATAAAATGACAAAGCGGGTCGTGTTGTGAGCTGCGTCTTCGACATCTCTGCGCAGAATATCCAGTCCGTAGGTTTCGGCAGCCATTTCGGGCGCAAGCGCAGCGACCCTTGGGTCTCCGCGTTCCGAAATCTGTCGGGCGGAGCCTGCTGTATCGGCACCAACAACTGCAGTCAGCCCCAATTCGCGAATGATGTTGCGGCACTGTCCCAAGGCATGAACATGGCTCTGCACCGTCGTCAGGCCGTCTAGCACCGCTCCTTTTGGTGCCATCAACTGAAACCGGATCGGCATGAAGTATTCGCCGATGATATGCAAATTTGAATCTGGAAGCAGATGGTGAATATCAGCAACGCGTCCGGCGACCGAATTCTCGATCGGGATCATGGCCAAGTCAGCCGCATTGTCCGACATCGCCCCGAAACAATCTTCGAACGTCGCGCACGGTATGGCTTCATAGTCCGGATAAACGTCACGGCAAGCCATATGGGAATTGGCACCAATTTCCCCCTGAAAGACAATTTTCTTTGGTTTACTCATAGTGTTCAGGTCCAGATCTTTCAGAAATGATTAAGCGGTCTTGTAGGCTTCTCGGGCACGTTCAAGGTCATCAGGTGTATTTACATCCATAGGCGCTGAATTGATAATTGAAACATCAATCCGCATACCTGCCTCCAACGCTCGAAGCTGCTCGAGTTTTTCACGAAGTTCAAGCGGGGAGGGCGCAAGCGAGACGAATTTCGCAAGAGCCTCCCGCCGGTAAGCGTAGATGCCAATATGATGATAGAGCGGCCCATCGCCGCTCGGTGCCATCGCGCGGGTAAAATACAGGGCTCTATGCTGACCGTGCCCGTTTGGTGTTGTCACGGCCTTCACGAAATTTGGATTGTCACGATAGTCCGGATCGGTAAATTCGGTCATGATCGTTCCGATGGAAACGTCCGGAATGGCCAACGGAGCAAAAGCTGCCCGAATCGCATCCGGTTCGATTAGCGGCACATCACCCTGCACATTGAGCACAACATCATGGTTTCTGTCGGGATCAACAATCTCGACCGCTTCGAAAATTCTGTCGGACCCTGACTCGTGATCTGTTCGTGTCATAACGGCTTTCCCGCCATGATCCTGAACCGCGTCGGCAATCATTTGATCATCGGTAGCGACCACAACGGGGCCAATGTCTGCGTTCCGGGCCTGTTCCAGAACGCGCACAATCATTGGTTTTCCGCAAATATCGGCCAAGGGTTTATCTGGTAGCCGTGTTGCCGAAAGACGTGCTGGAATGATGACGAGAGCTGCGCTCAAACTGATCTCCTGAAGTCCGATTTGAACGGGCAATTCTGGTAAAAAAACGCGCCACGTCCGAATGTCTTATCAATTGCCCTTTTAAAGCTATGGACAGCGAGGTCAAAAAATTTGTAGGTTCCGGCAAATTTTCAAAAAGCTGACAGGGTTCGTGATCGCTAATTACGGGCCCGGATGCGTATGAGCCTGGAGCCGGAGAGAATGGATTCCTTCACGCTAAACAAGGCCGCTGGTGCGGTTCTGATGGTTGCGATTTTGATGATGGGTGTTGGAATTATTTCCGACATTATATTTGAGCCAACCATTCCTGGGAAACCTGGATACGAGATTGTTATTGCTTCTGCGGAAGACACGACGTCTGAAGTTGAGGCAGAACCCGATGCGGTCCCGATTTCCGAACTCCTGCTTGCAGCATCTGCGACGGATGGCGAAAAGGTTGCGAAAAAATGCGCCGCTTGCCACGCGTTCGATAAAGGTGCCGCCAACAAGGTTGGACCTGCACTTTGGGACATCGTTGGTCGCAAGCCCGGCGGAGCCGATGGTTTCCGGTATTCATCAGCCATGGTGGAATACGGCGATACCAATTCGACATGGACCTATGAGAACCTGAACGCCTTCCTGGAAGCGCCAAAAAAGGAAGTTGCAGGAACCTCCATGGGTTTTGCCGGTCTGAGAAAGCCCGAAGATCGCGCAAATATAATTGCGTATCTGAGAGAACAAGCAGACGCACCGCAGCCGTTACCTGCGGAGTAACGCAGACTAATTGTTTGCAGATAAACAGCACATTATAGAAAAGCCGGGTTGCATACCCGGCTTTTTTATTGCCGGAGCATAGAATTTTAACCAAACTTACGTTACGTAGTATTTGGTGAGTGTTGAAAAGAGCGTATCGGGTTACGGCAGGAATGGAATTGGTGCGCCAGCTGTTTTTGAAAACGAACGGGACATGGATTGCCTCCATGGTTGCGATCGCCTGTTTTCTGGCAGGTATTACTGTGACCGCGCACATTGGCTCGCTGGTCCGCAATGAACTTGTTTCTCAACACAAACGCGATGCTATTGCCAAAATATCCGAAGCGCGTGCGCGCCTTGAAGGCGCAATCAGCAGCACGGTATCCCATGGTTTGGGAATTCGGGATTTTATCTCGCAGATGGACGATAGACCATTCACGTCGGAAACTTTTCAGGAAATTGCGACTAACCTGATCGCGGAAAATCCGTCTATTCGTTCGGTGGGCCTTGCGCCGAACAATATCCTGCGCGCCGTTTATCCAATTGAACCCAACAAGGCAGCAATTGGACTGAATTATCGGATGAATACCGCGCAATGGCCTGCAATCCGGCAAGCGATGCTGTCGCGCAAAGTGGTTATTGCCGGCCCTATTGAGTTGATTCAGGGGGGGCGATCGCTTCTGATCAGAGTACCCGTATTCCCATCAGCGTTTCCCGGACAGCCGATCAAGGAGCGTGCCTATTGGGGGGTCGCAACACTTGTGCTGGACCAACAGGGGCTTTTGAGTTCGGCTGGAATATCGGACATCATCAACGGTATTGGCATTGCGATCATCAACAAGAATTCCGCCAATTCGGAATCGCTGCACGTTTTCGGACGAAAAAACATCGCTGAAAATGACTATGTATCCTTGCCACTCCATCTGCCGGGTGGGTTGAACTGGGAATTGTTGGGGTATCCCGACATGGGCTGGTCCAGTTCCGGGGAGCAAACTTGGCTCACCCAGGTTGTCGGCAGTCTGATCTCGGCCGTGTTTGCCATAATGGCTTTTCTGCTGATCAACGAAGTCTACAAAGTGCGGTCCATGGCGCTTCAGGATCCCTTGACCGGGCTTGCAAATCGACGTTTGCTCGAAGATCGCATGCTGCAACTTGCGGCCATGGCGGAACGATCAGGAACAGGGTTCCAGATATTCTATGTTGATCTAGATGCCTTCAAGCCTGTCAACGACAACTATGGTCACGCTGTTGGGGACCAATTGTTGATCGAAATCGGCCGCAGGCTGCAGTTGCAAACCCGCCAGACGGATACAGTTGCTCGTGTCGGTGGTGACGAGTTCATTTTGTTGACACCTGGCAACATGCGCCGGGCCGAAAAAGATACATTTCTTGAACGGCTCAATGAAAAAGTGTCCCAGGTATTTGAATACTCCGGGGTGCGCATTGATGTGAAGGTAAGTATCGGGAGTGCTAGTTATCCTGGAGATGCTGCGACGATCGGAGACTTGATGCGGGTTGCTGATGGTCGAATGTACGCTCAAAAGGCCAAGTCCAAGCAAGATCAAGAAGACATTTCCGGTAACGAAGTTCCGCACGTAAGTTAAATTTCTGTCATAAGCGCTTCCAGCTGGTGACGTTTGCCCTGACGGTCCCTACACTATTCCTAATTCGCTTTATTCACGCGACAGGACAATTGGTACGGAGCGTTCAATGAAACTCGGATGGCAGTCATTCAAACCAACAGCGATGTTGGGCCTTCTGGTCGGCAGTTTGGCACTCACAGGGATTGACGCCGGGCCTACACGGGCTGAGGAACCTGAATGGCAACATGCGTCTGCCCTCAATGGTACTCCGAAATATGGCCCGGATGTCCCTCATTTCGATTACGTCAATCCCGATGCTCCTAAAGGCGGCACGGTTCGCCTGGCCAGTCGAGGCGGGTTCGATACGTTCAACCTTCTTGCGCAAAAGGGTAACATCGCTCCCGGCGTCCTGCTTGTTTATGAGAGTCTGATGGAATCCTCCCTTGATGAGGACGATATCAGTGCCCAATATGGTGCTTTGGCAGATGCTGTGCGGTTTCCCGCAGACTATTCCTGGGTCGAATATAGATTGAATCCGGATGCAAAATGGCATGACGGTAAGCCGGTAACTGCCGAAGATGTTGTCTGGTCCTTTGAAAAGGCGATTGAGCTCGATCCACGACGGAAGTTTTACTACAAGAACGTCGCGAAAACAGAGATTACTGACGACAACGGTGTTCGGTTTACCTTCGACGCTGCAGGCAACCGTGAACTTCCCAAAATCATGGGCCAATTGACCATTCTCCCCAAACACTGGTGGGAAGGGACCAATACCAAAGGCGAACAAAGAGATATTTCAAAGGCGACTTTGGAGCCACCCTTGGGTTCAGCTCCCTATCGGATCAAGGACTTCACAGCCAACCGTCAGGTAAACTACGAACGGGTTGATGACTATTGGGGCAAGGATTTGCCGTTGCGCGTTGGTGCCAACAATTTTGATGAAATTCGCTACTTTTCTTTTCTGGATGATGCAGTTCAATTCGAAGCCTTTAAAGGCGACCAATACGATTACCACAACGAGCGCAGCTCAAGCCAATGGGCGAAACGCTATGGTTTTCCAGCTATTGAGGATGGACGGGTCGTCAAAGAGATTTTTCCAGACAAATCCAGCGGCGTCATGCAGGGGTTTTTCCTGAATCTGCGCCGCGACAAGTTCAAGGATCCACTTGTTCGACAGGCTTTGAACTACGCTTATGATTTTGAAACAACCAATGAAATCGTGTCGGCAAACCTGTTAAAACGGGTCAACTCCTACTTCGCCGGAACCGAACTGGCGTCCTCAGGGCTGCCAACTGGCAAAGAACTTGAGATTCTGGAAGAGGTGCGTGATCAGGTGCCGCCTGAAGTCTTTACGGAAGAGTATAAAAATCCGGTTGGCGGATCGCCGCAGAATGTCCGGGGTAACTTACGTGAAGCCGTCAAGCTTCTTCGCAAAGCGGGATACAAACTCGATGGCCGCAAGATGATCAAGGCGGATACGGGAGAGCAGCTCAGCATTGAGTTTATTTACACCGACAAGGGACGCGAACGCACATTTCTGCCCTATGCAAAAAATCTCGAAAGCATTGGAATAAAGCCGGTTTTGCGTTTGATCGATACGCCGCAGTACATCAATCGTATCAGGTCCCGTGATTTCGATACGGCTGTATTGGCCATCGGACAATCCTTGTCACCGGGCAACGAACAGCGGGAGTATTGGGGCTCTGAATCAGCAGATAACCCAAGTTCTGCAAACTACTCCGGAATTAAAAATCCGGCGATTGATCATCTGATCGAGAAGGTTGTCTTTGCTGAGGACAGGGAAACGCTGATCGCGGCGACCCATGCGCTCGACCGGGTCTTGCTCTGGAACCACTACGTCGTGCCGCAGTTCTATTCGGATGAAACCCGCACAGCCCGCTGGAACAGGTTCTCTCACCCGGAAAACTTGCCGGAGTACAGCAACGGCTTCCCGACAGTCTGGTGGTTTGACGAGGCAAAGGCCGCAAAAGCCGGGGCGGCGAAATGACTTCTCCTGATAGTCTCACCCGGCGCACAATTCTGAAGCTGACCGGAACCGCTGCAATTGCATCAACCGTTGGCTCTTGGACTGCAAACTCAGCTTTTGCAGAAACCGGTTCGGCCTCTGAACCAAGTCACGGCTTGTCAGTCTTCGGAGATCTGAAATATGGCCCGGATTTCACTCATTTCGATTATGCCAACCCGGATGCCCCGCAAGGCGGCACTTTTCGTTTCAGAGCGCCCTCCTGGCAGTATAATCAGAATGCACGAACCTATAATTCGTTCAATTCTTTCATTTTGAAGGGGGATGCCCCGCCGCGAATGGAACTGTGTTTCGACAGTCTGATGGTTCGGGCTGTTGATGAACCAGATGCCATGTACGGCCTTGTTGCCGAGACGGTGGAAGTCTCAGAAGATGGCAATTCCTATTTCTTCAATCTTCGCCCGGAAGCCCGATTTCATGATGGGTCCAAACTGACGGCCGAAGATGTTGTGTTTTCACTAAATCTTTTGAAGGTAGACGGTCATCCGCAGATCACCCAGACTATTCAGGAATTCACAGAAGCTGAAGTTCTGGAGGAGTATCGGGTTGCAGTGCATTTCTCGGGCAATCAATCGCGTCAATTGCCGCTGGTTGTTGCAGATTTGCCGATCTTGTCAAAACGGTATTACACCGCCTACGATTTCAAGCAGAGCACATTGACACCGCCGCTGTCGTCCGGCCCGTTCAAGGTCGGAAAACATGCCGTAAACCGGTATGTGGAATACAAAAAGGTAGCCAACTATTGGGCAAAGGATCTATCCGTTCTTGCAGGCAGATTTAATTTTGATGTGATCCGGATTGAGTTCTTCAGGGACTACCAAGTCGCATTCGAAGCCTTCAAGAAAGGCGATGTCACTTTCCAGGAAGAGTTCAGCTCCAAGATCTGGGCGACCGAGTACAACTTTCCGGCTGTTGAAGACGGGCGCGTTGTCACCAAGGAGTTTCCGGATGGCCGCCCGGCAGGCGCACAAGGTTGGTTTTTGAACCTGCGCCGCGACAAGTTCAAGGATCCTAGAGTACGTCAGGCATTGAGTTTCGCATTCGACTTTGAATGGTCGAACAAGAACCTCTTCTACGGGCTCTATGAGCGGACGCATTCGTTCTTTGAAAACTCTCCGATGAAAGCAGAGGGTTTGCCTTCGGCAGAGGAATTAGCCCTGCTGGAACCGTTCAAAGGACAGGTTCCTGATACTGTTTTTGGCGAACCTTATGCGCCGCCGGTCAGCAATGGGACCGGTTTTGACCGGGCGCTTTTGCGCAAGGCCAGTGAACTTCTGAAAGAGGCAGGCTATACGCGCCAGGGATCAAAGCTGATCGGACCGGATGCCAAGCCGTTTGTCATCGAGTTCCTGAACAACTCCTCATCGTATGAACGGATCACGATGCCGTTCATCAAGAACCTTGAACGTCTCGGTATCGAGGCAAGTTTCAGAGTTGTCGATCCGGCTCAGTATCAATCGCGACTCAATGACTATGATTTCGATGTCGCAACCCGTAGATATTCGCTGTCTCCGACCCTTTCGGAAGAGGTCAGGACCTTCTGGAGCTCAAAAGCAGCGGCAACACCTGGAACCTATAACATCGCAGGTATAGCCGATCCGGTGATCGATGCGCTTATGGATACAGCTCTTGCAGCCGAAACCCGGGAAGATATGTATGTCGCAGGCCGGGCTCTGGATCGTGTGTTGCGCTCCGGTCATTACTGGGTGCCGCAGTGGACCAAGGGCATTCACACGGTCGCTACCTGGGACATCTTCGGCTATCCGGATGCGCCGCCGCAATATGATTTTCCTGTTGAAGAACTCTGGTGGATAGATCCCGAAAAAGCGGAAAAGCTCGGAAAAGCCGGTTAGACTCCATTAGTGACATCTCCAGCCCATTTCAGAAGGCTTGGGAATAAAGGGAACGCACGAACTCCATGGGCGCTTATATCCTTCGCCGTTTGCTGTTGATGATACCGACCCTTGTCGGGATTATGGCGATCAATTTTGTCATCATTCAATTCGCACCGGGCGGTCCGGTTGAACGGGTAATCGCGCAACTTTCCGGGACCGATGTTGATGCAACTTCTCGGATCAGCGGTAGCAGCAATGATGGGGCCAGTTTCGGCAATGATGCCTCGGGCAGCAGTGGGGCCGCAGCGGACAGTACATCGTCGAAGTATCGCGGCGCGCAAGGACTGGACCCGGAGTTCATCAAGGAACTGGAAGCTCAATTTGGCTTCGACAAACCGCCGCTTGAGCGTTTCCTGACCATGCTCTGGGACTACGCAAGGTTCGATTTTGGTGAGAGTTATTTCCGGGATATCCGAATACTGGACCTGATTGCCGAGAAGTTGCCGGTCTCCATCTCGCTAGGGCTCTGGATGACGTTGATCTCCTATGCAGTCTCGATCCCGCTCGGTATCAGGAAAGCGGTCTCTGATGGCTCGCGTTTTGATGTCTGGACGTCCGGGGTCATTGTGGTTGCCTATGCCATTCCGGGATTTCTGTTTGCTGTTCTCCTGATCGTGTTGTTTGCGGGCGGCTCATTCTGGGATATTTTTCCGTTACGTGGCCTCACCTCGGACAACTGGGAAGACCTCTCCTGGCCGCAGCGGATATTGGATTACTTCTGGCATTTGGCCCTGCCGCTAACGGCCATGGTGTTATCGGCGTTCGCTACGACAACCCTGCTCACCAAAAACTCGTTTCTTGATGAAATTCGCAAACAATACGTGGTGACAGCCCGCGCCAAGGGCCTCAGCGAAAGTCAGGTTCTTTACGGTCATGTTTTCCGCAATGCCATGCTGATCGTGGTTGCTGGCTTCCCGGGGGCGTTTATTTCGTCGTTCTTCGCAGGTTCGCTGCTCATTGAGACGATCTTCTCATTGGATGGTCTTGGCCTGCTGGGATTTGAATCCGTCATCAACCGGGATTATGCGGTGGTCTTTGCGACCCTCTACATCTTCTCTCTGCTCGGGCTGGTCGTGAACCTCGTCTCGGACCTCACCTACACCTGGATAGATCCGCGGATCGATTTTGAAAGCCGGGAGGTCTGAGGATGGATACACGTCTGAACAAGGACCTCGAAAACGCCGGATACGATGTTCTCAATCCGCTGGCCGAAGAAACGGCGCCGCCGCCCCGGAAGATGCGATTGTCGCCCATCAATCAGCGCCGGTTGGTCAACTTCAAGGCCAATCGCCGTGGCTTCTGGTCACTCTGGATTTTTCTGATCCTGTTTGGGATGGCAATGGGGGCTGAATTTCTCACAAACGACAGGCCAATTCTTGTGTCCTACAAGGGCGAGATACTTGCACCTGTCTTCATTGATTACCCGGAAGAAAAATTCGGCGGTTTCCTGGCAATTACCGATTATCGTGATCCATTCATTCAGGAAGAGATCGGCTCCAACGGCTGGATGCTGTGGCCGCCAATTCGCTATTCCTATCGCACGGTAAACAACGAAATTCCGGTTCCGGCTCCCGCGCCGCCGTCCTGGACCATGAGCAAGGAAGAGCGTTGCTCGCGTTATCCGATGGGCGCTGACGATCCCAATTGTGTCGTCGGCAACTGGAACTGGCTCGGTACCGATGACCAGGGCCGCGATGTGGTCGGGCGTTTGGTCTACGGATTCCGGATTTCCGTTCTATTCGGACTGGCGCTGACCTTGGCATCCTCTGTGATAGGCATCGCAGCTGGTGCTGTGCAGGGCTACTATGGCGGCTGGGTTGATCTCGTCTTCCAGCGTTTCATCGAGATCTGGACAGCAATCCCGACGCTCTATCTGATCCTGATCGTGTCGTCGGTCCTGATACCCGGATTCTGGACGCTGTTTACTATCCTGCTGGCCTTTTCCTGGGTGGCCCTTGTCGGCGTAGTTCGAGCGGAATTCTTACGTGGCCGGAACTTTGAATACATATCGGCGGCTCGCGCGCTGGGCGTGTCCAATCGCGTGATCATGTGGCGCCATCTATTACCCAACGCCATGGTCGCAACGCTGACCTTCATGCCGTTCATCCTGAATGGTTCGATTTCGACCCTGACCGCGCTCGACTTCCTGGGTTTCGGCCTGCCGCCGGGATCAGCTTCGCTGGGTGAATTGCTGGCACAAGGAAAGAACAACCTTCAGGCACCCTGGCTCGGCATCACCGGCTTTGTGGTGATCTCGCTGATGCTCAGTCTGCTGATATTTATCGGCGAAGCGGTACGCGATGCGTTTGATCCGCGCAAGAGCCTGGCGTGAGGAGAAATAGATGACCAGAAACACACTCCTCTCCGTTCAGAACCTCTCTGTTGCTTTTACCCAAGGCGGCAGGGAAACGCTCGCTGTCGACAGGATTTCCTTCGAAATTGACAAGGGCGAGACGGTCGCGATTGTTGGTGAAAGTGGCTCCGGAAAATCGGTCTCTGCGCTCTCCGTTCTGAAACTGTTGCCTTATCCGGCGGCCTCGCATCCATCCGGAAAAATCCTCATGAACGGTGAGGATATGCTGACGGCGAGTGACAACGAGATGCGCAAGGTGCGTGGCAATCAGGTTTCGATGATTTTTCAGGAACCGATGACCTCGCTCAATCCACTGCATCCAGTGGAAAAGCAGGTTGCGGAAATTCTGAAGATTCATCGCGGCATGAGCGATGAACAGGCCCGCGTTCGGGTTCTGGAACTGCTCAATCAGGTTGGCATTCGCGATCCCGAGACTCGCTTGAAGTCTTACCCGCATCAGCTCTCCGGTGGTCAACGCCAACGGGTGATGATCGCAATGTGCCTCGCCAATGAACCTGATCTTCTGATCGCAGATGAACCGACCACCGCGCTTGATGTGACTGTTCAGGCCCAGATCCTGAAGCTCTTGAAAGACCTTCAAAGACAACAGGGCATGGCGCTGCTGTTCATCACCCATGACCTCGGTATTGTCCGGAAATTCGCCGACCGCGTCTGCGTGATGACGGGGGGCAAGATCGTCGAACAAGGGCCTGTTGCCGAGATTTTTGACAATCCGCAGCACGATTACACCAAACATCTGCTCGCTGCAGAGCCGAAGGGCGACCCACCGACAACGGATGAGAGCAAGCCGATCATCGTTCAGGCTGATAATTTGAAAGTCTGGTTCCCGATCAAACGTGGATTTCTGCGCAAGACGGTCGATCATATCAAGGCGGTCGACGGCATCGACATCAAGGTTCGGGAAGGACAGACTCTCGGCATCGTTGGCGAGAGTGGCTCTGGCAAAACGACGCTTGGTCTAGCCATTTTGCGGATGATTTCCTCGACCGGACAGATTGCCTTCAAGGGGCGGCAAATTCAGGAAGGGTCCTGGAAGGAAATGCGGCCGCTGCGCCGCGACATGCAGATTGTTTTTCAGGATCCCTTCGGTGCGCTGTCACCGCGTATGTCCGTGTCCGACATCGTCGGAGAAGGGCTGCAGGTGCATTTCCCGGATCTGACCTACAACGAGCGGGACCGCAAGGTTGCAGCGGCGCTGGAAGAAGTTGGCCTTGATGCTTCAACGCGGCACCGCTATCCGCATGAGTTTTCCGGCGGTCAGCGCCAGCGGATTTCCATAGCACGTGCTATGGTTCTCGAGCCGAAGTTTGTCATGCTGGATGAGCCGACCTCGGCGCTCGACATGAGTGTGCAGGCGCAAGTGGTTGACCTTCTGCGTGATCTGCAAAAGGCGCATGGTCTGGCCTACCTGTTCATTTCCCACGACCTGAAAGTCGTCCGTGCATTGGCGAACGAAGTCATCGTCATGCGGCAGGGGAAAGTGGTCGAGGCCGGGCCTGCCGATCAGATTTTCGACAGACCGGAAACTGACTATACCAAGGCCCTGATGGCCGCTGCCTTCCGGCTGGAGACAGCGCCGGAAGGTGTCGTGAGTATGTAGGTCCCTGGCATCACCTGATTAGTTCAGGCGCGTATTTCTCGATACGGGCCTGACATAGCGCTCCGGCATGACGGCTTAGGACTTTCAGTTCGGTCTGGGAAAGTGCCTTGAGGTTGGTGCCAATACTGGAGGCAAATTCGGCGTCCTCCGCCAGCTTTCCGTCTTCGTCCGCATCAATTGAATACCACAGGGGTTTTGGACCTTGCCCGGCAGCATTGGCCAGTCTCAACCGCTCGAACTGCAATCCGCGCACCTGTTCCATCAGAATTCCGATGGCTTCTTTCAAGACAATAGATCCGGATTCTGTTGGTGTTGTATCAATAGCAAATGGCTTTCCGCCATCGCTGACAATTGCATACTGAAGATTGTTTCTTTTGACCCGCATGAGCGGGTTGATCCCGAGATTGTCGTAGACACCGCCGTCGGAAAGGCTCACGTAGTCCGTCTTGTCATTTGGGTAGGTTTTCCGGTCGAGTGTTAGAGGTGGGAACACAGGCGGGAATGCAGATGAGGCCGCAACAGCGTGACTGATCAGGAAGTTTTTGGCATTCTTCTGCCCCAACTCATGCTCACCCAACACGATGTCTTTTGAGGCACCGCCACCGGCAACAAAGAAGAACATGTTGCCCGTCGCCAGGTTGGTGGCATTGAGATAGATCCGTGGACCATCCTTCAACGTGTTCAGTTTTGCACCGCTGAACAGATCGCGGTCATACGTTTCGGCGAGCTTGTCCAATCGGGAGGAGAAGGGGCTGAAAATCCCGCCCAAAACGGATGAAATCGCGATTGAGGTGTTGGAGAGATAATCTTCCAACTTGTCCAAAACGTTTGATTTTCCCCAGTTTGCACAAAGGTAAGCACCAGCAATGCTGCCACCGGAGACGCAGGAAAACAGGTCAATCTTGTCAAGTAGTTTCAGCTCATCCAGTTTTCGGAATGTTCCCAGATGGAAGGCGGCAGCGCGAAATCCGCCACCAGAGAGTGCGAGCCCAATGCGTTGTTTTTTTCCATTGATTTTGATCGTCATTACGGTGTTCCTCCGAGCAATCAAGACAAATTCAAACGCGGATTGAACGCGGACCATAACGTAGCGTCCAATTGAGCTTCCTATTGTATTGCAATTATCAAGGCGTGTAATGTGAGTTTCTACATTTGATGCGAGAAAAGAAGGTGAAGAACAGCACCGCGTCCAGGGTTGCTGCCGCATCATACCTTTAGACCTCCTGGCTATTGTTCTGAGCCGGTGGCCGGGAAACAGGTGGGGGATGTGATGGCTAATTGTTTTGTTGGGCTCCCAAGGGATGCCAAGGGAAAAGCAAAAAAAACCTACCTCTTTAAGCAAAACCGGAAAACCAAGGTTCGTCAGGTTTTGTGGGGCGATTGGCTGAACATTGATGGTGAAGAAGCTGACGGCTGGCTCAGGATCAACTGGGCACCCAACAGCGCCAACCCCGAACAACTCTTTATTCCGAAGGCACATACCGCCGAGACCAGACCGCTGGAAATTGTGTTTCTGGATGTCGGGCAAGGAGATGGTGCGGTGTTGATAACGCCGGAGAGGGGCTCTGGTGAAGCAGTCATCGTGATTGACGCTGGCATTTCAGAGCACATGCACGATTTCCTCTCAAAGCGTTTCAGGCCTTATGCAAACACTTTTCAGTTCCATGCCGCGATCATCACGCATCCGGACCTGGATCACTACGCTGGTTTTGAAACAATATTCAGGGCGCCCGCATTTGGTTTCGAAAAGGTCTATCACAATGGCATGGCCGAGCGACCGGTGAGCGGAACGTTCCAGAAAGTTGGCGGTCTTAAAAAGGATTCGATAACGCGAACGAGTTACATCGAAGACTTGGCGATTGGCACCGCAGATATTGAGAACCTGTTTGGCGAAGGGGTTGATCTGGGAGCATTCGAATATCCAAAAGTCATGCGCAACGCGCTCGATAATCCCAACATCAATAGTTTTGCCATGCTCTCCACCGAACACGGGACGAAGGAAGACGGGCGCACCTGGTTGCCAGGGTTCGCTCCGTCCGATGATCGTGGGTATTCAATCGAGGTGATCGGTCCGGTGGCTGAAATGGATGCGAACGGCAAACCTCGACTGCGGAGAATTGGCAGTTATGGAGAAACCAAAAATGGCCATTCGGTGCTAATGCGACTTCACTACGGTGGCTTCAAAATCCTGTTTGGCGGAGACCTGAACGACAAGGCAGAGAAATTCCTGCTCAAGCACTACAGCGGAAAGAAACGGTTCCCCAAGGAGGACACTCCAGATTATCGCGAGATGATCGATTTGGCTGCGAACTGGTTTCGCTCTGACTTGATGAAAGTCTGCCACCACGGATCTGAAAAGGTGACGGATGCATTTCTGGAAACGGTTTTTCCAGGCGCATTTGTTATTTCGTCAGGTGATGAGGAAGGCCACATTCATCCACGCCCTGATCTCCTCGGCCGCCTTGGTCGATTGGGCAGAGGCAAGACACCAGTCATTCTCTCGACCGAACTTCAACGCTCAACGCGGGAAGCGGAAGACGAGCGGTTGGTCCGCAAGCTCGCGGACAATGTCCTGAAACTCCATGACAAACCCAAGACCAAGCTCAGAAACAAGATAATCGACGACATCTGGACTCTGGGCCGGTCCAATGTGACTGTTTACGGGACAATTTACGTCAAGACCAATGGGGAGCGCCTGATTGCCGCTTTCCGCATCGAAACAGGAAGCGACAAAAAGAAGTGGTTCACTTTTGAATATGCCTTTGACGACCAGGGCGATCTGGTTTTGGTGGTGTAATGTCTTCAAACTGATAAGCGTGCCGACTCGAGAACCGGCCTGAGGGGCGATGAGTGGATCGTTGGTCGCCATTTGGTTGTCGGCGTTTAGGGGGAAGTGTTTGGTCAGGCTTGATGAGCAATACGTGAATCCGCGCCTTGCGAGGATATACGACAGCTGTTCTGGCTGGAGCAGTGACAGGGACTTCTATCAGTCGCTTGTCGGCCGTGATCCCAAGACAATTCTGGAACTTGGTGCGGGCACAGGCCTGATTTCAAGGCGTCTGGCGCAGCTCGGTCACAAGGTAACGGCGGCTGATCCATCAAAGGCCATGCTGGATTTTGGTCGGGGACAATCAGGCGGTGAGGAAGTCCGCTGGGTGAATGCGACGGCCCAAAATTTCTCTGAACACGAAACCTATGATTATATCTTCATGACCGGTCACGCGTTTCAGGTTTTCCTGACGGATGAGGATATCGCCACTGCCTTGACCACTGTACGGACGCATCTTGCCAAGGGCGGTCTGTTTGCGTTTGAAAGCCGTAATCCGGGTTTTGACTGGACTGCGGTTTGGAACAGCGTGAAAGATCTGGAGACCCCGGAAGGACCCGTACGGCGAAACTCTCAAATGCTTTCATACGAAGATCAGATTCTCGAATTTGATCAGGAATATGTTTTTGAAGATGAGTCAATTGTCTCCAAAAGTCGATTGCGATTTGCCAGCTGCGAAGACCTCCAGGGCATGCTTCGTGCTGCCGGGTTTCACGTCGATGAACTCTATGGCGCTTGGGACAGGTCAGCTTTTAGGGGCACTTCACGGGAAATGGTCTTCTTGGCGCGCCACAGGAATACCTCATGACCGGTCGGGACCGTTTTCATCTTCAGGAACCAGGCCTGCTGTATCTGGCGGAAGGTGGTACCGAAACGGAAATCATGTACCGGTATGGCCATGAGCTGCGTGAGTTTGCCATGTTTGAACTACTGGAGAATGCGGCAGCACTCGCCGATATCCGGGACATGTATCGCCGCTATCTGGACGTTGCCGCAAAACACGGGTTTGGTGCGTTCATGGCCGGGCTGGACTACCGGGCAAGCCCGGATTGGGCAAAGAAGCTCGGTTATTCTGGCCAAGGCCTTGCGGAGATGCAGCACCGTTGTATCGATTTTTTGCGCGAGATCGCCAAACCTTATGAAGGTCAATTGCCCAGGATCGTGATCTGCAGCTGCATCGGTCCCAAGGGCGATGCCTATTTGCTGAACAGGGACATTACCGCAGACGAGGCCGAAGATTATCACGCCGTCCAGTTACAGACGCTGAAGGACCTCGATGTGGATTTTGCTTGGGGCGGGACCTTCAACAATGTTCCCGAGGCTATTGGTGTCAGCCGTGCAGCAGCCAAGATTGGTGTTCCGATTACCGTCTCGTTCACATTGGACAGTTCCAGCAAATTGCAATCCGGCCAGACGCTAAAACAAGCGATTGAAGTGACCGATCTTGAGACGGGCGATGCAAGGCCGGATTCCTACGGGATCAATTGTTCTCACCCGGAGGAGTTCGAACCGGCGCTGGAACCGGGCGGTTGGACAGACCGTATAAGATGCCTTCGTCCGAACGCCGCCAATATGGACAAGATGGACCTGTGCGATATTGGCCATCTTGAAGAGGGAGATCCAGCAGATCTCGGTCGCCGCATGGGCGGGCTCGCGCGCAGGTTTCCGCATATCGACATTTGGGGTGGATGCTGCGGCACATGGGACAAGCATTTTGACGAAATTGCCCGAAATGTCCGCGCAGCGCATTAAGTGCGCCGCTTAAACGATAGTTAGCGCCAGAAACCCTATGCCAATAATCAGGCACAGCGGGCTGAAGTATTTCCGGTCCAGCGTGCGAAACGGCTCTTCAGCATTCATTTTCGCAAAATACGGCGTAAAGCCAATCAGTCCGCGCAGCAGGAAAATGGCCGTCAGGGCGATCATGCCGAAGAAAACCAACACCGATGGAATGAAGGTCGGCATAGGCAGAAGATTGGCTGACGCCACCGGAAACACACCAGCTGCAAAGATCAGGACTGCCACAACGATCGTCAGCGGGGCTGATGGCATTGTTTCGATGCCGTTTGCGCCAACGACCGTTCGGGCGAGCTCAAGTTCTGACTTTGCAGGCCAAAGGCCGCCGAACCCCCAATAAAGATGAACACCAGAGACGAGAGTGAGAATGCCGAACAGGGTACAGGCAAGTGCGGATAGCATCGTTTTTTCCTTTTCCATACGCTGCCGTATGTAGAATTATTGATTGAGGGTGTCAATACGTTGGCGTATGGTTGGGTATGTCACAGTCTCAAAAGCTCTCGAGAACGGATTGGATCAAGGCAGCTTTCAGGGCGTTGTCCGAGGGTGGTTCAGGAGCCATTCGCGCAGAAGCCATCGCGCGTGACCTAAAGGTCAGCAAAGGGTCTTTTTATTGGCATTTCAAGGATGTACCGGACCTCAAGGCGACCATGTTGAGCCATTGGCGTGACCAGGCAACCGGACAAATCATTGAAGCTGTTGATGCCCATTCCTCAGATCCTGCGGAACGACTTCGTTTTTTGGTGAAAATTGCCGCTGGTGACGCCAGCGAACCCTATGGGGGCCCTGTTGTGGAGCCGGTTATTCGGGAATGGAGCCGTTCAGATACGAATGCTGCTCGAACCCTGAAGCAAGTCGATGGTTGGCGATTGGACTACCTGTTCGGTCTGTTTTCGCAGCTTTACGCTGGTGAGACCGAAGCCAGGCAAAAGACCCGCTTGCTCTATGCCGGGCTTATCGGACTGGAACTGCTTGTCTTTCAGGACAAGGCGGATCTGGAAAACGACTTACCCGCTTTGCTGGAAGAGCTGCTGCCCTAGCAGTGCGACGGATTAAACAAATCAATCAGGTTTTGACCGTCACCCGACCCAGCACGTCGCGAAAAATCCGTTTGTTTCCTGATCCTTGCCAATGGAACGGCGGGTCTTGAATCCGATAAGACCATCAGCGCCGCCGACATCATGGCCGAGCCCTTCAAGGCGGATCTGCAGATTGCGAACAGCGCCGCGCGTGGTTTCCTTCATCGGTTTCCAGTCACCGGCAAAGCTCTTGTTGCTGCCATAACGATCGGCCAGATGGCCGACAAACAGCGCGTAGGTGTCGCTCTCGTTGTAATCCTTGATGACATAGAAGTTTTCGGTCGCAATGAAAGCCGGGCCATAACGCCCCGCAGGCAGGAGGATATTTCCCGGTTGATTGACCTCATGAGCAGGGAACGGCCGTCCACTGACACGGTTGACACCTTCCTTGGCAAATGCCGAGATTTTTAGCCGGTTGTCCGGCCCTTCGCGTGTGCAGGAGACTGTGTTTGGCAGAACAACTTCATAACCCCAGTCGCGCCCCTTTACCCAGCCATGTTTGGAAAGGTAATTGGCGATGGAGGCCATCGTGTCGATCTCGGAAGTCCAGATATTGCGTTTGCCGTCACCGTCAAAATCTACTGCGTACTTCAGATAGGAGGACGGTAGAAACTGCGGTTGTCCCATGGCTCCGCCCCAGGAGCTTTTCATTTTGCTGCGGGAGACATCACCGTTCTGCAGGGTTTTGAGCGCTGCAATCAGTTCGGCTTTGAAAAAGTCCGGACGCTGCCCCATGAAGGCGCGGGTTGCCAGAACACGGACCGCATCATGAGGAATTTTGGCACCGCCATAACCGGATTCACGCGCCCAGATGGCCAGAATAATGCGTTTGGGAACACCGTATGTCGCTTCAATCTTCTTGAGCGTAGAGGTGTGTTTTTGCATCAGGCGGCGGCCACCCGGCACCAGTGCATTGAACTGACTGTCCCGGAAATAGCGCGCAGGAGATCTGAATTCGGCCTGGAAATTGGTCTTTGGCGGTTTGCCCTTGCCGCCCGGCCCAACAAGGCCAGCCAACGACGTGTCAGGTGTCAGGCCTTTCAGTTCACGGTCGAGCGTTTTTTGGGAAATGCCAGCTTGGCGCGCATCCGGCGCAACATCAGATGTCAGGAACGTTCGAAAAGCTGCATCATACTTGCCAGCTGCCGCAGGTCCCGTGAACAAAAAACTGCCTGCAAAAATTACAAGAATGGTCTTCAGCACTCTGCGGATCACGTTGCGCTCCTTCAGGAAAATCCAAAGGCAAGCGTAACATGATCCGGATCGCAGACCGACAGGCGTTACAGCTCTGTCCAAGCCAAATTGCTGCCGCCTTGGGATTCGAGCCACTCTTTTTCGAAACGGAACCAGCTGCCACCGCGTTTCTGGTCATGGCTTCGTGAGATTGGAATCCCCATCAGATGGCACATCAGAAGTGTTCCCGCTGCGCCATGTCCGGTAAAGAGCACAGGAGACTCCGGTTTTACCGGGCGAAGAGACGCCCGGATGGCGGTGACAATTCGCGTTTGCGCGGAATCCGCGCGTTCCCAGCCCCGAACCGACTTGTCCGGATGAGCAAAGAATTCATCAGCGACTTTTTCAAATTCTTCCGGCGGCAGGAAGCCGGTCGAGGACCGGTCATTCTCGTGCAGCGCCTTCAAAACCAATGGCTTCATATCAAAAGACTTTGAGAATATTTCAGCTGTTTCAACAGCCTTGACCTCGCCACTTGAAATCACCCGTTCGATATCTTTCGCGAAGGGCAGAGACGTAGACAAGGCAGCTCTTTCGCGGCCAATGTCTGACAGGCTCCATTCAGGAATCGGAACGTCCGGCTCCATCTCGACTTCAGGATGGGTGAGGTAAATGCACCAGGTCATGAAATTGATCCGTCTAGCCAGCCAGTTATGAGTTCATATGCGATTGAAATTGATGGCGGGATAATGTGTCCCTCCGGATGAGTGCCTGCCATCATGAGCCGGACTTCGTCCCGGTCACACCATTTGCAGGCTTCAAGTTCATCGTCTTCAATCTCGATGTCAGTTGTTGTTGCGTCGCCAATGCAGCCAAGCATCAGGTTGGCCGGGAAGGGCCATGGCTGATTGGAGATAAGCCGTACATCAGAAACCTTAACACCACTTTCCTCCAGTGTTTCGCGGCGAACTGCGTGCTCTATGGTCTCCCCCGGCTCCATGAAGCCGGCGAGTGTGGTGTAGACCCCTTCCGCCAGACGTGCCGGGCGGCCGAGAAGGGCACGGTCGCCGTCGGTGATCAACATGATCACACAAGGGTCGGTGCGCGGAAAGTGCTGTCCTTCGCAGGACGGGCAATCGCGGCGGTAGCCTGCTTCCGCCAGATTGGTTTTCTCTCCACATCTCGAACAGAACTGATGCGTCCGGTGCCAGTGAATGACGGCACGCGCCTGCGCAAGTGCACCAAGATCCTGAGGGGTGAAGGTCTTTTGAATCGCCAGGTTCCGCAGATCCTGCAGATGCAGGTCATCACGCTCTTCAAGTTCTTCGTCGCTTTGCGGCAATGTCGTTGCGAACAGTGCAGTTCCCGTTTCCGGTCGCAGACCCAGAAAAACCATTTCGTCCTGTTTGGCTCCAAGCGCCTTGGCTGCCTCAAGACTGTGTCCGACAACAAGCGGTTCGGATACCTGAAACACCAGTGTCCGTGCTGATGACAGGACAATCAGCGTATCCGGCTTTTCCAGCAATTGCGCCAAATAGGCTGTATTGCCACGGCGCGTTGACTGCCGGTCAAGATTGTTGCCGAGGAAGCTCATCTCCATTGCGGGGAGATCGGCCGCAGATGCGCGCATTAGGAAGTCCTTGGAAAGGTGTCAGGCGGGTTCTATCGGGCGTGAGACTAGGGGCTGACCGAGCTACTGTCCAGAATTCTCCTCATCAGCAAAAGCTTCGTTCAATCGGGTGATCAAATGATCTGCCGTCGGGTTATCATATGGTTGCGGCGGAACAGCCCCCCAGATCGGGTTCGGCCAGGCAGCATCATCGCGAAAGCGTGCAATCACGTGAACATGAAGCTGTGAAACCTGATTGCCAAGCGCACCGACATTGAGTTTTTCGCATTTGGTTACAGATCGAAGCACACGGCTGGCAGCTGCGATTTCGCGCATCAGCTGAAGTTGGTCCCCTTCATCCAGGTCGATAATTTCAACCATGTCGGCCTTGCGGGGAATCAGCAAAAGCCAAGTATAGTTGGCATCTTTCAACAGCCGCACAGTGCAGAGCGGGAGGTCGAAGACTGCCAGACTGTCACCTTCCAGCCGGGCATTGAGGGAAAAGGAGCTCATTGGTGTCGATCCGGATTGAGGTGTCGGAAGGGCAATTCAGCCCGACCACGGCCTCTGATTGATTTCGCACAGCATATGACTAGAGTGGCCGACAAGTGAAACTCTTTTCACACCTGCCATCAATCCGGTTCGTTTTTGTTTTGGATGAAGTCAATGTCCTTGGAATTAGTACTTAGTTTCGCAGCTGTAGCGGCGCTTCTGGTGATGTCTCCAGGCCCAAATGGTGTCCTTGTCGCCAAAACGTTTCCCGTTTCCGGCCGCTTTGCTGCATTCGCAAATGTCGGCGGATTTGTCGTCTCGTTCTTCCTGCACGGGCTTTTGTCCATCCTCGGAATTTCGGCCATATTGGTCCATTCGGCGGATGCCTTCTTTGTCTTCAAGATGGTTGGTGCAGCTTATCTGTTCTGGATCGGTTTCAAGGCCCTGAAAGACGCAGTGATGCACAAAACCGTCGCGCTGAAAGTCCAGCCAGCCAAACGAAAACGCACTGTTGTCAAAGCGTTTGGTGAAGGCTTCCTGACCAACGCGCTCAATCCGAAAGTCTCGATGTTCTATCTGGCGGCGTTTCCGCAGTTTATCCCGGCAGGTGAGGGCGCTTTTGCGGGCTCGTTGATGCTAGTCGGGGTTCACGCTGGTATCAACGCACTCTGGTTTGGCGGCATGATTTTGATGTTGTCCCGTGTCGGCAGGGCGGCCAGCCGTCCGGCCTTCCAGCGATGGCTCAAAGGCGTCACCGGACTGGTTTTCATGGGCTTTGGGTTGAAGCTCGCCAGCCTCAAGCCATAATCGGTGGTATGGGCGCAGAAATATTGAATTTGAAATTCTGAGTCTTTGCCCTTGCCAAACCCCATGTGGGTTCTGATATAAGGCGATCGGGAGGTTGGTGGTGGACGAGCCACTCGCCAACCGGGTCAGGTCCGGAAGGAAGCAGCCCTAACGAGCATCGGCACGGGTCACCGTGCCAGCCTCCCACCCTTCAAATATCATTTGAAGTGGACTTCAAAGCACCGACGGACCTCCGCGGTGCTTTTTTGTTTGTGCTGTCTGCTTCCATTCACAGAAAAACTTTCTGGACCCCGTCCCCCTTTTTGAAAAAATCGTTATGGTGCGGCTCATGGATGACAATGGCTTTCCTCAAGAGGGCGCTGATCACGCGCCGGGTCTGATCGGCGATCAGGCACCTGCAAAACCGGCATCGCAAGATGGCGCCTATCGTGTTCTGGCGCGTAAATACCGCCCGAAGACATTCGAGGACCTGGTTGGCCAGGAACCGATGGTGCAAACGCTGGAGAACGCGTTCGACACTGGCCGGATTGCGCAAGCCTGGATGCTGACGGGAGTTCGCGGTGTCGGCAAGACAACGACCGCCCGCATTCTGGCCCGTGGCCTCAATTATGAAGTCCCGGGAGAGACTGACAAGCCGACGGTCAAACTTACTCAGGAAGGCTCGCACTGCAAGGCGATCATGGAAGGTCGCCATGTTGATGTCATCGAGATGGATGCAGCCTCGCACACCGGTATTGGAGATATCCGGGAAATCATTGATGCTTCCCGCTATCGTCCGGCGACCGCGCGCTACAAAGTCTATATTATCGATGAGGTCCACATGCTCTCCAACGCAGCCTTCAACGGGTTGCTGAAGACGCTGGAAGAGCCGCCGGAGCATGTGAAATTCATTTTCGCGACCACTGAAATTCGCAAAGTTCCGATCACCGTGCTGTCCCGCTGTCAGCGTTTTGACCTGCGCCGCATTGATCAGGCGAAACAGGTTGGATTGCTGCGCCGGATTTCGGATGCCGAAGGTATTCAGATTTCCGATGAAGCTTTGATGCTGATCGCGCGGGCCGGTGAAGGCTCCGCCCGCGACTCACTCTCGCTGCTTGATCAGGCGATGGCGCATGGGGGCGGAGCAATCGAGGCGGATGATCTGCGTCAGATGCTGGGCCTTGCAGACCGGGCCCGCGTGATCGATCTGTTTGGACATCTGATGTCTGGCCGCATTGAAGAAGCCCTTGCCGAGCTACAGGCTCAATACGAAGTTGGCGCCGATCCGGCGATTGTGCTGACAGACCTTGCCGATTTCACCCATCTGGTCACCCGGATGAAAGTTGCTCCGAAAGCGGCAAACGAAGCGTCTGTTACCGAAACAGAACGTGGGCGCGGTCGGGAATTTGCAGAGAAACTGTCGGTGCGGTTGCTGTCTCGCGCCTGGCAGATCCTGCTGAAAGGTGTTCAGGAAGTACAAGCATCGTCCAAGTCGCTTGCAGCTGCAGATATGGTTCTGGTGCGTCTGGCCTATGCTGCCGATTTGCCTGATCCCGGTGAGTTGATGGAGCAAATCAGGAACGGTCAAAATCCGCTTGGTGCTGGCAGTATGCCATCCAGTTCAGGTGCTGGTGCTCCAGCGGGCGGTGCTCCTACAGGTGGCGGCGCTCAGGCCATGGCCGTTGGTATGCAGCACGCACCGCAGAACGGTGGGGCAAATGGTGGCCCAGCTGCGATGAGTGGCGGCGGGCGACCCCAGCTGGCTGCGATCCAGGGGGGATTGCCAAGCACACAATCGGCTCCGCAAACTGCGCCGCAACAGCAACCTGTTCAGGCAGAACCAGCCTATAATCTGAAGTCGCTTCAGGACTGTGTCGCACTGGCGTCTGAAAAGCGCGACGTCCCTATGAAGGTGGCGATCCAGCGGCAGATGCGTCTGGTTAAATTTGAGCCGGGTAAAATCGAAATCCAGCCTACCGATGACGCGCCATCTGATATCGCTGGGGAATTTGGCCGCAAGCTGACTGAATGGACCGGCCAGCGCTGGTTTGTCGTGGTGTCGCGAACACAAGGTCGGCCGACCATTCACGAAGAAAATGAAGCCAATCAGCAGCAGCTCCTGTCTGATGCGAAATCCCATCCGACGGTTGCTGCATTACTCGCTCAGTTCCCGGGCGCCAAGGTTGTCGACGTGAAAGTCCAGGCTTCTGAAGAAGATGAGGCTGCGTTGGCCGACCCGCTGGTGAGCGATCCTCTGCTGAATGAAGCGCTCGGTGATGACGAAGATGACTAGTGTCTGCGAACTCAGGATCCTTATAAAATGAACGACAATACAATACGAAAGAACGTCGTCCTGTTTTTCATAGCGGGGGTTGTCTGTTTGTTGTCGATGCTGTTCGTTTCGAAAATGAATATTGATGAATACGTGAAGCTGATATCGACCGTTTCGCTGGTCTGTATTTTCTTCTTTATAGGGATGTATTTCGCAGTAAGGGTTTTCTATCTTTGCCTCAAGAAAACGTGAGCTTTCGAAGCTGACCGCTGGAATTCGGCGATATTCAAAATCCAGCTGACTAATAAGGTCTGCAGCATGAAAACTGCCCGATTGGGTTAGAAATTTGGGCTTCGGTTTGATGGTTTGGGGTGGTATTTGCCCTATTGTTCTTCTAAACGCAGATCCCAAATGGTAAGGCGTGCGGTCAAAGCTGCCCCATAAGAATTCAAGGAGAGATCCCATGGACTTCATGAAAATGATGAAGCAGGCCAAGGAAATGCAGTCCCAAATGGGGTCGCTGCAGGAGCAAATTACCGAGATCGAAGCCGATGGATCCGCTGGTGGCGGCATGGTCACAGTGAAGATTGGCGGAAAAGGTGATCTGCGCTCCATCAAGATCAGTCCCGAGATGTTCAAGGAAGATGATGTCGAGATCCTGGAAGACCTGATCCTGGCAGCTCACAATGAAGCCAAGGCGAAAGTCGAAATGGTCATGCAGGAAAAGACGCAGGAAATGATGGGTGGCCTCGGCCTGCCAGCTGGCATGAAACTGCCGTTCTAAGAAAACTCGGGACGAGCACGAATGGCGCAGAAAAGTGTTGCAGGGCCGGAAATTGAGCGGCTGATTCAGCTTCTCAGCAAATTGCCGGGCCTTGGACCACGGTCTGCGCGCCGGGCTGCCCTGCATCTCATCAAGAAAAAAGATCAGCTTTTGGTACCGCTTGCCGAAGCGATGGGCGTTGCGGTCAACGAGATCGGCATTTGCGCCACTTGTGGCACAGTCGACACCTCCGATCCTTGCACTATCTGCTGTGATCCAAAGCGCGACCAATCTCTCCTGGTTGTTGTTGAAGATGTCGCTGATCTCTGGGCCTTGGAGCGGGCCGGTGCGATCAACGCCTGTTATCATGTGCTTGGCGGAACGCTCTCTCCACTGGATGGCATCGGTCCGGACGACCTCAATCTGGCGACCCTGATTGATCGCTGTAGTTCGGAAGATATCCAGGAAGTCATTCTGGCTATTAACGCCACAGTCGAAGGCCAGACGACGGCCCATTACATCATGGACCAGCTGTCTCATCTCGATGTGACCGTCACCAAACTGGCTCACGGTGTTCCGGTTGGCGGTGAGCTTGACTATCTCGACGAGGGCACCCTGACACAGGCCCTGAAAGCCCGATCAAAGTTTTAGGATTCACTTCTCGAACAAATAGGCCGCGCAGAAAAGTTCTCCGGGCATACGGAAGATTTCTCGGCTTTGGGAAAACCCTGCTGTTTCTCCCATCGCCATCCAGGTCTCCGACGATTCCGGGTAGTCATGGGCCCGGATATGGTCCCACATATGAGCAAATTCCTTATCTGACAAAACACTGAACCGCTCTCGCACCTGTTCCTGTCCGCGTGAGATAAAGGAGTCGCGCGTTTCATCAGCGTGGCAGGTTGGCTCAAAACAGACGAAAAACCCACCTGGATTTAAGGCCCGATAGATCGCGTCGAGCATTTCCTGTTTTTGGGGCGGGGTTTTCAGGTGATGGATTGAAAAACCGCACCAGATCATGTCGGCAGAATCTGGCCTGCTCTCGATGGCCGCTACCATGTCTTCTTCGAAATGCGTCACATCATAGGGAACGTCTTTCATGATGTCAGAAGCAAGGTCGAGTGCGCGCCTGTTCAGATCAATGCCGATATAGCTGCCGACTTGAGTTCCATTCAGGATTGAATGTGCGAGCGAACTGTCGCCGCAGGCAAGGTCGATAAAGGAAAATGGTAGGTTGAGACGGCTATCGATCAATTGCCGCAGTAGAGCTGCAATATCCAGGTGGTTCATCGCATTGGAGCGCACCAGTTTCAGATAGATGCCCCACTCATATCGAAAGAACGATAGTTGGTCGGCCTCACTCTGGGATTCAGATCCAGTGCCGGATGTGTTTGTTTCCAGGGGCATGTCGTACCAGAGAGATGCGGCAGGGATGTGCGGCATTTGGAGTGATAATAATTGTTAAACTAGCAAATATGGGTAATACAACAATAAGTTTATTGGAAGCAGTGGATCCCGATTTTCAACGCCTTAGGCTGGCTGGCGTTTTCAGATCCCGTTCATTGAAGTCCATAGAACAAGCTTCAAAATCAAATGGCACGGTAAACCACTTCGACCGCAGTGGCTGGCTCAGCAAAGTCGATTGGGGCTTCGATTTCCGGGCGGCTTACGCTAATCATTTTGCATCCATATTCGCAGAGACAAAGATCAATGCCGATACTTCCCGACTTCCGGTTGGAAACACACTTTTCCAAATGGGAATTCAAAGCGCGCTATCACATGACAGCTTCAGATGCGCAGAGCATGTCGATGCGCGATCTGATGGCGATGGCCACACCGGATGAGCGCGATGCGTTCGAAGGAATGTGGCTCGGGTACACAGAAACATTTGGTGCGCCTGACCTGCGCGCAGCCATTGCCGAAACATATACCAATCAATCTGTATCGGACATCCTGTGTTTTGCCGGGGCCAGTGAGGGCATTTTTGCGGCCAACAACGTCATCCTCGACAAGGACAGTCATGCGATTGTCGTCACGCCGAATTACCAGTCGCATGAAACCCTGCCCGTTGCCATTTGTGAGGCGACAGGTGTACCGCTTGATCCGGATGACAACTGGTCGCTGGATATTGACCAAGTTGCCGCCGCAATCCGGCCGAACACCCGTTTGGTGACGATCAATTTTCCGCATAATCCAACCGGTACGATTTTGCCGAGGGACCGGTATCAGGCGCTAGTTGATCTTTGCCGCAAACATGGCATCTACATTTTGCACGACGAGATTTTCAACGGGCTTGGGCCAACAGGTGCGCAGCATCTGCCGTTCATTGCAGATGTCTATGAACGCGGCCTGTCGCTGAATGTCATGTCGAAATCCTACGGCCTGCCGGGGCTGCGCATCGGCTGGATTGCCTGCAAGGATGCTGATGTTCTGTCCAAAATGGAGCGGATGAAGCACTATCTGTCGATCTGCAATTCCGGACCGAGTGAGCGACTCAGCATGATCGCCTTGCGCAATCGCGACAAGATCCTGGCTCGCAACTGCGCCATCGTAGATGAGAACCTGCCGAAATGGGATGCGTTCTTTGCCCATCATGCGGATCTGTTTGACTGGCGGCATCCTGATGGCTCCTGCATGGCTTTTCCGCGCTATAAAGGATCGGATAGTGTAGATGCCTTCTGCACCTCTCTCGTGGAAGAGAGTGGTGTGCTGTTTTTGCCAAGCACTATCTATTCGTCGGATTTGGGGCCGACACCCACAGACCGGTTCCGGCTGGGCATTGGCCGTACAAATCTTGATGAAGGGATCGCGGCCCTTGATGCCCATATGATGAAGAACAAACGGACATAACAGGCATTCATCGCTCAAAAGCCGACACCGGTGCAGTTTAGCTCGTTGCGACCGATCATCAATAATGATGCCCTTGCACCGACCAGCCTCCGCACTTATGTCGAGGCGGTCGATCACAAAACCTTGAAGGTCTCATGTTCCAAGCAGCTTCCCGTGCCATGTCCCAGGTGTTCGAACCGCAGTTTCGGGCAATATTCTGGAAAATGCTTGGGTTTACCCTCGGGGTATTGCTGGTGATCTGGATCGGGCTGCAGGGCATGATCGCCGGTTTTGTGGAGCTGCCGTATCCATGGCTCGAAACCGCCCTGTCGATCCTGACAGGTGTTGGAGCGATATTTGCGCTGGGGTTTCTGATTGCGCCGATATCAGCGCTGTTCGCCGGACTGTTTCAGGACGAGATCGCAGATATTGTCGAATCGCGGGATTACCCCGGAAATCGACCCGGAACGGCTTTGCCAGTTGCAAAATCTATCACCCAGACCATCAAGTTCACCGGTATTGTGATCCTCGGAAACCTATTTGCTCTTTTGTTGTTGCTGGTGCCGGGCATCAATCTGATCGCGTTCTTTGTGGTGAATGGTTACCTGCTTGGTCGTGAATTTTTCGAGTTTGCCGCAATGCGGCACATGCCTCCCCAGGAGGCCAAGGCCTTCCGCAAGGCCCGCAGTGGCTCTGTGTTCCTGGGTGGTCTGGTGATTGCAGCATTGTTGGCGGTGCCAATCCTCAATCTGGTGACACCGATTTTTGCCACCATCTTCATGATGCATCTCTTCAAGCGTCTTTCGTCAGGTGTCCAGATCTGACTTTTCCGCGATAAAATGCGCGACAAATGAACTGACTTTTGATTTTAAACGATTCAGAAGTGGTTTCCCTCCATTTAGGCCATTAGGATATTTTGACGTTTGAAGGCGTTGGCGCTAGAACGCATCAAGACAACGCTTTGATTTGCTTACGTTTGCGTAAACGTTAGCTTGCGTCGTACGGGAGAGGAAGTCCATGTCGAACGCCGATTTGCGAGGCAATCGCCCGCTGTCGCCCCATCTTCAGATCTATAAGCCGATCTTGACGATGGTCATGTCGATCCTGCACCGCATTACCGGCGCGGCGCTCTATTTCGGCACCATCCTGCTTGCCTGGTGGCTGATCGCAGCTGCTGCGGGCCCGGCCTATTTTGATTTCGTCAATGATATCTACGGCTCCTTCATCGGACGCCTGATCCTGTTCGGCTTCACCTGGGCACTGGTGCATCACATGCTCGGCGGCCTCCGCCATTTTGTCTGGGACATGGGCGCAGGTTTCAGTGAAAAGGCCCGTATGTGGCTTTCCAAGGCGACCATCGTCGGTTCCGTTTCCCTTACGTTGATCCTCTGGGTCATCGGCTACGCGGTTCGATAGGAGAGTGTCATGAGCGATATGCGCACCCCACTCAATAAAGTCCGCGGTCTTGGCTCAGCCAAGGAAGGCACGGATCATTTCTGGCGTCAGCGGATGACAGCTGTTGCCAATGTTTTCCTGATTTCCTTCTTTGTGATCCTGGTGATCGCGATGCAGGGTTCTACCCATAGCGATGTTGTCGAGACCCTCAAGAACCCGCTGGTCTCCATCATCCTGCTCTTGGTGATCCTCTCCGGCGTCTATCACATGAAGCTCGGCATGCAGGTCATCATTGAAGATTACATTCACGGCGAAGGCATCAAGTTCCTGACGTTGATGGCCAATACCTTCTTCTGTGTCTTTATCGGTTTCGGCTGCATCTTCGCAGTGCTCAAGATTGGCTTTGGAGGCTAACCCGGATGGCCAAGACTTATGAATTCGTCGACCACACCTATGATGTGGTCGTCGTTGGTGCCGGTGGCGCTGGCCTGCGCGCAACACTCGGCATGGCCGAACAAGGCCTGCGCACAGCCTGTATCACCAAGGTCTTCCCGACCCGCTCCCACACGGTTGCTGCCCAGGGCGGTATTGCTGCGTCGTTGAAAAACATGACGCCGGACAGCTGGGAATGGCACATGTTCGACACGGTGAAGGGATCCGACTGGCTTGGTGATACCGACGCCATGGAATACCTTGCCCGCGAAGCGCCGAAGGCTGTTTACGAACTCGAGCATTACGGTGTTCCGTTCTCGCGGACCGAAGATGGCAAGATCTATCAGCGCCCGTTCGGCGGCCACATGCAGAACTACGGCGAAGGTCCTCCTGTGCAGCGCACCTGTGCCGCAGCTGACCGGACCGGTCACGCTATCCTGCACACACTTTATGGCCAGTCGCTGCGCCACAACGCTGAATTCTTCATCGAGTATTTCGCTCTTGATCTGATCATGTCCGATGATGGCGTTTGCCAGGGTGTGATTGCGTGGAACCTCGACGACGGCACCATTCACCGCTTCTCCGCGAAGATGGTTGTTCTGGCGACAGGCGGGTATGGCCGCGCCTACTTCTCTGCGACCTCTGCCCACACGTGTACTGGTGACGGCGGCGGTATGGTAGCCCGTGCCGGCCTGCCGATGCAGGACATGGAATTCGTCCAGTTCCACCCGACCGGTATCTACGGCTCCGGCTGCCTGATCACTGAGGGCGCACGCGGCGAAGGCGGCTATCTGGTCAACTCCGAAGGTGAGCGTTTTATGGAGCGCTATGCACCGTCTGCCAAGGATCTGGCATCGCGCGATGTTGTCTCCCGCTGCATGACCATGGAGATCCGGGAAGGTCGCGGTGTCGGCAAGAATAAAGACCATATCCACCTGCATCTGGATCACCTCGATCCGGCGCTGCTGGCAGAACGTCTTCCAGGAATTTCTGAAAGTGCGCGCATCTTCTCAGGTGTCGATGTCACCAAGGACCCAATTCCGGTCCTGCCAACGGTGCACTACAATATGGGCGGCATCCCGACCAACTATTGGGGCCAGGTGCTGAATGCGGATTCAAAGAATCCGGATCGTATCCAGCCGGGTTTGATGGCCGTTGGTGAAGCAGGTTGTGCCTCTGTTCACGGTGCCAACCGTCTTGGGTCCAATTCCCTGATCGATCTTGTGGTCTTTGGCCGCGCGGCGGCAATCAAGGCGGCGGAAGTTGTTGATCCGAAAGAACCGACGCCGACGCCAAACGAAGCCTCTTGCACAAAAATCATGGATCGCTTCGACAAACTGCGCAATGCAGATGGTGCGACGCCGACCTCTGATCTGCGCGACAAGATGCAGCATGCCATGCAGGAAGACGCTGCCGTCTTCCGCACCCAGGATAGTCTGGAGCAGGGCTGCAAGCGTCTGTCCAATATCTGGGGTGAGCTGAAGGACGTGAAAGTGTCCGACCGCTCGCTGATCTGGAATTCCGATCTGGTGGAAACACTGGAACTGGAGAACCTGATGGCCAATGCGATCACCACGGTTTATGGCGCGGAAGCCCGCAAGGAAAGCCGCGGTGCACATGCCCGTGAAGACTACAAGGACGGCAAGTTCGCTGGCCGGGATGACGAAAACTGGCGCAAGCATACCCTTGCCTGGGTGAACGAGGCCGGAGACGTCAAACTCGACTACCGGGGTGTCGTGACCGAGCCGCTGACCAAGTTCAAGGACGGCGGTATCGATCCGAAGAAGATTGCGCCGAAAGCCCGCGTCTACTGATCGGAGATCTGTGAGTTGAGTCAGGTAGCAACCCTTTTGGACACAAGAAGTCCGTTCGGCACCTATCCTGCCGAGCGGATGGTCCGGGCTGCCTGGCGTCTTGCCGACCGGCATGATCTGTCCAAGGGTCTGCGCAAGCGGATCCGGGCTCTGGTGTCCAAGATCTTCAAGGGTCCGTATGATCTCGAAGCCGAAGGTCTGAAGTTCCGGATCTATCCCGGTGAGAACTATGATGATCGCAAGATCCTGGCGAAAGGCCGTCTGCCGGAGCGCGAAGAGCACAGGCTGATTGCGCCCCATCTGGGCAACGGCAAGGTTTTTGTCGATGTCGGGGCCAACATTGGTTCCTATTCGATCTTTGCAGCCGGTCTCGGCGCGGACGTTCTGTCGATTGAAGCCAACCCGCACACGGCGGATAAATTGCGCTTTAATGTCAGGGCCAATGGCCTTGAGAATGTCGATATCGTCAATTCGGCTGTCGGGCCGCGTCAGGACAAGATGCCGCTCTGGATGGAGCCGTCGAATTTCGGTTTTGCCACCTTTGTCAAGGAGTTGACCACCGGCGAATGGGCAGGCGACTGGACGCCGACCTTCGTTGACGTGCAGCCGCTGACAACAATTGCCGATGATCTCGGTCTGACAAAGATCGATGTCATGAAAGTGGACGTGGAAGGGTATGAGGATCGAGTTCTTCTGCCCTTTTTGAGGCACGCGGACAAAAGCCTATGGCCCCGCGTGATCTTGCTTGAAACGAATTGCCGACCCTACTGGTCCGAGGATTGCCTGCCTGAGCTGGCAAACCGGTCCTACGAGGTCACCGGCCAGACAAATGATAACATGGTGTTCGAGCTCAAGATGAGCTGAACGCTATCCGGCCCTAAATGCCTGATTGGCGCGAAATCAGGGCCCAACGCGGAGCAGGTACGAGATGGTTCAGCTGACGCTTCCCCGGAACTCACAGGTGACGGAAGGCAAGGTGTGGGACAAGCCGGAAGGCGCCACCAATCTTCGGGAATACCGCATCTATCGCTGGAATCCGGATGATGGCCGTAACCCGCGTGTCGACACGTATTTTGTCGATGCCGATGACTGCGGCCCGATGGTTCTTGATGGCCTCATCTACATCAAGAACAAGGTTGATCCGACCCTGACGTTCCGCCGGTCTTGCCGAGAAGGTATTTGTGGCTCCTGCGCCATGAACATCGACGGCACCAACACGCTGGCCTGTACCAAGGGAACGGACGAGATTGCGGGCGATGTCGTCAAGATCTATCCGCTGCCGCATATGGCCGTCGTGAAAGATCTGATCCCGGACATGACCCGCTTTTACGCGCAGCATCAGTCTATTCAGCCGTGGCTCAAAACCGTATCTCCGGCCCCGGAAAAAGAGTGGCTTCAATCCCACGAAGACCGCGTCAAGCTGGACGGTCTTTACGAATGTATTCTGTGCGCTTGCTGCTCGACGTCTTGCCCAAGCTACTGGTGGAACGGCGACCGCTACCTCGGCCCGGCCATCCTGCTGCAGGCTTATCGCTGGCTGATTGACAGTCGCGATGAAGCGACCGGCGAGCGTCTGGATGATCTCGAAGATCCGTTCCGACTGTATCGTTGTCACACCATCATGAACTGCTCTCAAGCCTGTCCAAAAGGCCTCAATCCGGCCAAGGCAATCGCCGAGATCAAGAAAATGCTGGTCGAACGCCGCGTCTGATTTTTCTGGAAATTCCCAAATTTGGAAACCGCCCTGCCAATCATTGGTGGGGCGTTTTTTGTATTTTCCTTCGTCGTCATTCCAGGTCTGCGCGCAGCTTTGCTGTGCTTGTCTGGAATGACGGTGGAGGAGACGGCTATTGATCGTCTGAATGTTCTGTTCCGGATACTGTCACAATCTTCGACGCACTCTGATCGCCCACACCCTTAGGTCAATCATGACTTTCCCGGTTGCCACGAGAACCAGGGTGCATAGCGCTGCCTTTGATAGGGTCTCCATGGTTCCTTCGATCAACATGGCATGGACAATACTTCCCACGACGGTCACCGCTGCCAGACCTGTGTGACAGAAGCGCCAGATACGTGGGTTGAGGGGCAATCGCCGACGAAGCATGGCCACAAGCGCAGCTGCCAAGACAGCCCACATTGCGATCACACCCCAGGCGGAAAACGGTGTTGGTGATCTGAAGAGAAGCGCGTCAACTACGTCCGGCGGACTGGTAATCCAGAGCGCTGCGACGTGAATTGCAACGGCTAAGATCAAAACACTTCCGACAACACGATGCGTAAACCGCCCGCGTTGCCCTGCGAGGTTTGGCAGGTATCCACCAGCTAACAAAGGCTGCACCAGCAGAAGTGCCATCGCAATCACACCGGCGAACCCGGCGGTGATATAGACCGGATCACGCCAGGCCAGTAACGGGCTTGCTGCCGCAGCAGCAATTGGCACACCAACAGCTGTTGCCAGAAAAAACCAGATCAAAGCATCCCGAGCGCAGCCTGTCGTCTTTGATCGCAACGTGATCAGACCGGCTGGAGGACGAAATGAGCCTCAAGACTGGTGTCTTTTGAGCTTGGCATCACAGGTCGCAGGAAGACGGTTTCAAAGTCACTACTGTCATAAGCGAGATGGCCATGTGCCTGGCCAAAGGCTGGCACGATTTGCGGCATTTCCAGGCGGAACACGCCGTTCTCGTCGGTAAGCGTAGCCCCGTGACTGCGGGTGTCGCGCTCATGCCCTTCCGTTGTATGCGCCCAGATCTGGATGCGCTGGCCGGCAAGCGGAGCGCCGTCACCGGCACGGCGCACGGTGCCTGTCATCCAGAACCCACCTTTGCCGATACGGTTCACGACAGGCGCGTTCGGCAGATAATTGTTGGACCCGCCTCGCATGGATCGCGTCGCTGCAAGGCCATTTGCACTGGCAGGCAGAAGGGTCCCGGACAGTCCGGCTACTGCTATGCTGCTGCCAGCGACCAGAAGGGAGCGGCGGGTAAAGAGGCTTGTCGTCATAAGGCATTCTCCTCTCAAACACATCGTGTCTGCGGAATTCACGAGAGCGTTGTCGGCTATCCGCGAAGATATAGGGCATTTGTGGCCAAATCCGAGTTGGTGGAGGCGGAGCATTGCGGAATCCGTGCTCACGGTTTCGTGAAACTAGGTGTGTTTTTTCTCGTCATCCCCGACTTGATCGGGGATCTACTTGTTTCCAGAGGGATTGAATTCCGGTTTCTGGCCCCGATCCGTCAGCGCATTTTCTCAAATTCCGAAAACTGTCGATAGGTGGATTGGGTCCCCGATCAAGTCGGGGATGACCATCGGAGTTGGGCGTGGGCACCACAAAAACCGCCGCAAGATCTCTCTTCGACGTTTTGCTTCGTTTTGTCTTGTTAGCCACGGGAGTGGCGAGGTGCGCCGGGCTTTGCCTGTGCATTTTGAGTAATAATTGTTTCTTCGGCAAAAGCTGTCACACTTCGCCCGGGCTTTTTCATCTGGAAGGCAATGCCTCGGTTCCAGCCAGGTCCGCGCGATGTGTCAGATCGCCTCCACAATGGACCCAACCGGGAGGAACGCCGGATCTTGCAGAAGACCGCTTGGCGTCTCGACCAGCAGACCGGAAACGGTGACGTTACCCCGCGCTCTCAGCCTTCGCCCGTCCCGCTCCGCCCTGCCGGCCGGTCCGGGACAGGGGCCCATGTGAGCGGGCACGAGAAAACTATACGACAGGGTGTAGGGGGCGTGGATAAGATTTTTTGTTGTCAGCAGCGCGGGGCAGGGCCTCGCCGCGCTTGATGTCGTCAACGCAAGACACGATTCCGGAGTTCCGCTGGTCTCAGGAGTCCCTTTCGCTGACCGAGTCGAAACCGTATTCGGGAATCGGATCCAGTTCAATTTCGGCAAGGAGTGATCCCTCGACGATCTTTTGAATGGCGACATTGATTTTCTTGAGCGGTGGAAACTTGTAACCGGAAGCTGACTGATTCACTTCACAGTGTTCCGTGTCTGTGATGAATCCAAGTTCCTTGAGACACAAATTGATCTTGGGCATGAACCAACGCTTTCTTACAATATTCAGCTTGCGCTAAAAAGTACTCTGGAAATCATAATAGGTATAAGTTGCTAAACCTAAGCTAAGGAACTGGGTTAAATCTTACTGAATCACTGTTTATCTTTTGTTTTCCATAAAGCGCCTGCAGTGTTCGGTCCTTCCGTCCATGTGTCGACCAACTGTATTCGGGCGCTGTGGCGGTTTCGGTGAACAAAGGGTTGGCGCACAGACACTCCTGACAGGAGGGTGTCAGCAGGCGTAGGATAGGCATACTTTCCTGCCGACTGCTTTCACTCAATCCTTCAAAGGAATACTGCCATGTCCATTCTCGATCATATCGGTTTTGAAGTGTCAGACTATGCCGCCGCACGAGGTTTTTATGACAAGGCACTGGCGCCCCTTGGCATCACGGTGCAAATGGAAGTCACAGCCGAGCAGACCGGCAGCTCCGCCTTTTGTGGCTACGGGGCAGATCAGCCGCAATTCTGGATCGGCGGAGCGAAATATCTTGGCGGCCCGCTGCATGTGGCGTTCACAGCGTCAAACCGGAAATTGGTCGATGCGTTTTATGCAGCTGCGATTGCAGCTGGTGGCAAGGACAACGGGGGTCCCGGCCTTCGGCCTGAGTATCATGAGAATTATTATGGTGCTTTTGTCCTGGATCCAGATGGCCACAACATTGAAGCCGTCTGCCATGCACCTGAATAGGCCACGCGCAATTGGCTAGCCAAACGAAAAAGCGTCTCCCGTTGGGGAGAGGCTTTTTACTATCTGTCGGTAAGATGTCAGTCTTTGAGCAGCTCGGACATGATTTCAAAGCGACCGAGCATGTTGGTGATGAACAGGCGAACAATCGGCGGCGAGCGACCGATTTCAGCCTTTAGCCGGTCAAGATGCATCGGAAAAACGGTACATCCCTGAGGCCCTGCTTTGACGGTCACCTTGTATTTGCCGGTGACCAGGCCACCATCGCCAAAGATCTGGCCTTCCCCGAACGAAATGTCCTCGCCGGAAACATGCGTCGTGACACTTCCCTGCTGGATCAGAAAGAGATGTGATGCCGCATCGCCTTCGGCGTAGATCTGTTCATTCGGACCGAATACTCTGGACTCTTCCAAGAAAAACCATCCTTGATGCAGTTAGATTAAAATCGACCGGACTTGCGGCGTATTGTCGACGTCTGAGCGTTCATTGAGCGAGTCGCGGGCTTCCGCAAATGTCAATTTGGTCTCTGCTGCCGAAAAGCGTTGTACGCCATCCAGATAGTTGTCCTGCAACTCATTCTCCCCTTCATCAGCTTCATCGTTCTGATCTATCGCGTCTTGAAAGATCTCCATGAGGTCGTCTTTCTGCCGCGCATCATTGACGAGCAATGCCGCGTCCCGGAGCGCTTGTTCAGCTCTGTCAATGTCGGCCTGATAGTTCGCTTGGTCCAATTCGGACTTGGATACCACGTCGGCTTCGTTGACCTGTGCATCCATGACGGCAACCTCCGTCGCATACGTCATCTCTTGCAGGAAGTGACTGGAGGTCGGTGCAGCAACCTGCTGAGTCGCTTGCGGCGATGATTGTGTAGACGCATTGGCGGACATGGTCGAAGAAGACATATCAGACAGGGCCGTTACCAGATCCGCTCGGGCTCTGGTCATGTAGGGCTGCAAACTGGAAGTGGTGTTGATTTCCATCTGTCATTCCGTCGCTTTCGCGACAACCTTGAGGGCCCGGTCAGCGAAGGAAGCGATCCAGTTCTTGAGGATCGGCGATGCCTGTTCCAGCTCCTGCTTCAAAGCTGTAATGGGTAACTTGACTGCTGTGACGTCAGTATCGGCGGTCGCGGTCGCCTTGTAAGTACTGCCGCCGCCAGTGTCCGGTTCAGTGAATATAACGGCGCTGTCACCAATAAAATCGCCGGGACCAGCGTCAATCGCGATCACCTTGCCATTCAATTCGAAGGTAATGGTTACATGGCCAGACGTGATGATAAAGGTATGATCCGACTGGTCTCCAGCCGAATAAATAATGTCACCGGTTTTGAATGAGCAGTCTGCCATGTCCACCTCTTGTTCCGGCTTCAGGAATACCGCTGTACGGATCAGACCGATTCCTTGATTTGAGTGTATGGCCAGATTTTGGGTTGGTCAAAACCCATCCAGCTTTCATGTTTTTTGTGGTGTTGAAATCCAAACTCCTATTTGGATATGGGGTCTGTTATCCGGAGCATTTTTCTATATGGGCGCTCGTAGTGATGTGCGGGTTATGCTTTGTGATTGAAAAGTGAGCAGAAATCGCGGAAATTTTCTGCTGGTTTGCAATACGCACATCGATTGCTACATTTTTGAAACCAGAATGGTCAGATGCCAACAGGAGCAAATCATGACCAACTTTCAATTCAAAGTGTCGTTTCTTGGTGTCATTTTTTTGTTGATTCTATGCGGGGATAACCCCGTTCACGCGTGTGCAGATGGGCCGGATTTTTATCAGGTTGCGAACGTCGCCCCCACCGATGTCTTGAACGTCAGGTCCGGTCCCGGTGTGAAGTTCGGAATTGTCAGCCAGCTATCTCACGATGCGACCAATCTGCAGAACGTGGATCAAGTGCCAATCTCTTGCGATGACCTATCGCATCTCAATGCATTTGAACGTCAGAACTTCTGGACAAAAATCGTCTGGCGATCTGAAGGCGACCTAATTGTCGGTTGGGTCAAGACCCGATTTCTTTCAGAACAGGGATATGACTGACCGTCCGGCAATTTGAGGTTATCAAAAGCAAGAATGAAAAATCCCGGCACAGGGCCGGGACTTCATATTTCTATGCAGAACACACCGTCCTGGAAAGTCAGCCTTTGGCTTTGCAGACCAGCAGAGAGCTGTTGCACCAGCCGCGCATGCCCGGCAGACGGCCAAGGGTGCGGGTCAGGGCTTTTTCAGCAGGCTTGAGTGGACCCCATTCGAAGGTCTTGCCGCGCAAGTGGTAGAACAGCTTGCCGTGCTTGTTGTCTTCTTTGTAGAACGGGCTCAGCATTGGCATATACGGCAGGCAGGACAGGTAGCCGATGCCATGCACGGATTCGATGCTGGCGGCCTTGCCGATAATATCTGCCCACTCTTTCAGAGTATAGCGGACCTGATGCTCCGGATAATGCAGGTGCTTAAGCTTCAGCCGGTCGAGGCGATACAGCTGCGGTACGACCGCGAGCACGAGACCGCCCGGCGCAACAACTTCACAGCACTGGCGCATGACAGATTCAATGTCATTTGCCTGTCCCGGAAGGTGCTCCAGAACGTCCAGCATGGTGATCACATCGGGACGCCAGGGAAGATCTTCCTTGTGGTCGGTCAGCTTGGTGGCATCCAGTACGATGTCCGGCTGGAAGGCTGCTTCATAATCAGCGCCGCAATACTCAAATTCCAGCCCCGTCTCGGCCAGATAATTCTTTGAAATCGAGGTCGAGCAGCCGATGTCTAGAATGCGTGGTGCGCGATCCAGGCCGCCCGCCCATTTACGGATCTCGCGGGAAACGACGTCAAATTTCACCGTGCCATAAAGGTTCGGTTTGGAGTTCGACAGTTTTTTTACAAGATACTGCGAATGGACTGTCAATTCGCTCGTCACATCGGTCATTTGCGGTCTCTCTGCTCGATCCATAGTTGGGTGCAAACTGCCTCCCCCTCTGAGGCAATGCGGTGGATTCCGGGTTCGTAGGAGTAGACGGTCAGGTCAGCCATCAGCACGATTAACTCACCAAGGATGAGCTCAACGATTTCGTCTGCGACGCTGCCGGACCCGGGGATGAAGTTGGCCGGGTAGCCATTGTTGACGAGGCAGATTTGACGTTCCGCTCCGCCATCTTCATGGGCAAAGTGATAGGCATTGATTGATGGGTGGACTTCGGAAACCGGCATGGTTTCCAGATAGTCGACATCGATCTCGATTCGGCGGGAGCTGGCGCTTGCTACGATGCAGCCGTCCCGCAATTGGTCGATAATGTCTTTTGTAATGGACAAGCGCCCAGCAGCGCCCACCACCAGATCGCATTTTTCCAGCCCAACAGGCGCCATATTGGCATCTAGGCCGCTAAGGCGTGCCTCAGCCACTTTAAGTGGATCGGTGTCGATCACTGTCGGGATGACATCAAGGCGCCGAAATGCATTCGCAACACCGGAGCCGATCCAGCCAGCGCCAAACACGGCAGCATGGCGACCAGCCAGAGAATTGCCAAGATCGCGCGCCAGACCATCGAGGCAGCGTACAATGGTTTCACCGCAGCGCTTGGCCTCTAATCGTTTCAATTCGCTGTCTGCGCAATGAAGAACCGGGATTTTCAAGCCCGGTTGATCCGCCCGCCAGACACCCTGTTTGGTGATTTCGACCACACCTTCGACAAGGTCGAGCTGGTCGGCAAACTTTTCATGAAGAAGCTCAATGACGTAGCCGCCAACTTCCTGAACGATCAACTTCTGCCCGGAGCTGCGGCACGCCAGAAAGCTCTTCTGCAGCGCCGTCGCCAGCGTTTCCTTGAAGATGTCTTCGGTTTTTGGACAATGGACAGTCTTGCCGTATTTGGCTTGCCACTTGATCCGGGTGCTGTCGCTGCTGGACGAATACGGCACTCCGACAATGGCATCGAAATCCATGATCCCGGAAAGAGCGTCGATCATGCGCATTGTGTCATCAAACAAATGCGCGACCAGGATGAACCGATGAGTCTCGCATTTGGCGAGGTCTAATCGCTCCACCAATGCAGGAAGATAATCAGCTCGCCGCGCATAAGGAGAGCGTGCTGGATATGCCGCTTCATTCAACAGTGTCATATTTCTGGCCTCTAATTAAGGATTTGTTTACCTACAATTGGCGCCAAATGACAAGTCCCGGTTGCGAAGGAATTCATCTTATGACCAGCAAATTGACTGTATTAATAAAGGTTAACGGGGCAACATTCATCAATTTGATAATAAACAATTTGTTGTTTTAAAAGGAAGTTTTTTGAATGACGTTGCGTTAGTATATTAATGTATAATTCCTATTAACCATAAACCTGTTTTACTTGTAACTTTCGTCTAGCAACTATGCCGTGATGACAAATACTCGATATTGACATTGGTATAAATGGCGATTTTGTGAGGTGTCTGATCTGTCGTTGGGCTTTAAAGGACGTTTCCAATGTCAAATGCGCTCATTCCCGAATTCTCGGTTTCTGACTGGCAACAATCAAAAGCCTTCTGTTGTGACGTGCTCGGCTTCGAGTTGGTCTATGAGCGACCAGAGGAAGGGTTCGCCTATCTGAAGCTGGGTGAGGCAGTGCTTATGATTGATCAGATCGGATTGGGTCGGACTTTCGAGAATAGACATAGCCCGACAAGTATTCCGTTTGGAAAGGGACTCAATGTCCAGATCAGGGTCGAGGATACAGATCCTTTGTTAGTTTCCTTGAAGGATCACGCCATTGCGCTGTATCTTCCGCTTGAAGAGCGTTGGTATCGCAAAGATGACGTAGAAGTCGGTAACCGCCAGTTTGTCGTTGCCGACCCGGATGGTTACCTCTTGCGTTTTTATGAGGACCTTGGCGCACGACCTGTCGGGGTCTGAGCATTTTCGCGCGGCCTCGGGTCTATCTCACATACGTCTCACAGACATGTGCGGTAGTATGAGCTCAGTTGAGTTGCCTTCGTGACCGGATGCGTTAGTTCTGTCGGCAAGACATGGAGAACTGACATGAAACACTTGATCCCGCTGGCCCTATCTACAGTTATCTCGATGGGCATACCTCTGAGTGCCGCCCAGGCTGAAACTGCGATTTTTGCCGGTGGGTGTTTCTGGTGTGTCGAATCTGATCTCGAAAAACTCCCGGGTGTTCGCGATGTTGTTTCCGGCTATGCCGGCGGCAAAACAAAAAATCCGACATACAAGACGTATGAGCGCGGCGGCCACCGTGAAGTGGTGCAGGTTGACTTTGATGAAAGCAAGATCAGTTACGGTGAATTGCTGGGCATCTTTTTGAGAACTGTTGATGTCACCGATAGCGGCGGGCAGTTCTGCGATCGAGGATTTGGCTATTCAACCGCGATCCACCCAAAGGACAATGCTCAGAAAAAGACTGCTAAACAGGAAATAGCCAAGGCTGAAAAGGCCCTCGGCAAAAAAATCGTCACTCCAGTCGAAGGTGCGGCCATTTTCTGGCCTGCAGAAGAGTATCATCAAGCCTATTACAAAAGTAGCAAACGAACCCTGACACGCTTCGGCTATGTCTCACGCGCTGATGCCTACAAAGGTTACCGCAAGGCGTGCGGCCGGGATCAACGGGTCAAGTCGGTCTGGGGATCGGAAGCTTACAAAGGGATTCCGAAGGTCGGATCGTAATCTGAGCTAGCCGATCTCGACAGTTTCCGGGTTAAATAGAAGGCTGGTTAAACCCCGGCCTCGAAAGCTTCGACCAGATCGAGGAATGCTTCGCCGTATTTTTGGAGCTTTGACTGCCCCACCCCGGAGACTTCCAAAAGTGCATCTGGTGTGACCGGTCGAGCTGATGCGATGCCGGCAAGGGTTGCGTCCGGGAAGACCACATAGGGTGGCACACTCTGGTCTTTGGCGATTTGCGTTCGCAAGCGCCGCAGTCGTTCAAACAGGAGGCGGTCGTCCTGTTCAAGTTCGTCTGCAAGGGATGCAGACCGGGATGCTCTGGTTTTCTTGAGACCGGCTGCGCTTCGATCTTTTCGAAGGGCAATAGTCTCTTCTCCGCGCAAGATCGTTCTGGATTTCTCAGTCAGGATCAAGGCGCCGAATTGCGCGTGATCCACATCGATGTAACCTGCAGCGACCAATTGCCGGGCAATCGACTGCCATGTTTTTAAGGCGACGTCCTCGCCAATACCGAAAACGGAAAGGCTGTCGTGACCAAACCGTGTCGTTTTTTCAGTAATTTTTCCGGTCAGCACATCAATGACGTGCCCGGTGCCAAACCGTTGTCCTGTGCGATAGACAGCTGACATCAGTTTTTGCGCAGCTTCTGTGCCGTCCCAGGTTTCAACCGGTGACAGACACGTGTCGCAATTGCCGCAAGGCTTCGGATAAGTCTCGCCGAAATGCGCCAGAAGGGCCTGGCGACGACAGCCGGTTGTTTCGCAAATTCCGAGCAGAGCATTGAGTTTGCCATTCTCGGCGCGTTTCACTTCGTCGGGTGCATCGCCTTCGGCAATCATGCGTCGTCGCTGTACCAGATCGGCCATGCCATAGGCCATGAAGACTTCTGACGGTGCTCCGTCGCGGCCCGCACGTCCGGTTTCTTGATAATAGGCCTCCACAGATGATGGCAAATCGAGATGTGAGACAAAGCGGACATCCGGTTTGTCGATGCCCATGCCAAATGCGACTGTCGCAACCAGGCAAAGGCCTTCTTCCAGTAGGAATGCATCCTGATTGGCCGCTCTTTGCTCTGTCGGTAGACCAGCATGGTAAGGAAGAGCCTTGATGCCTTTGCTGTTTAACCACTCAGCAATATCTTCCACCTTGGCCCGTGACAGACAATAGACAATACCGCTTTCGTCGTTGTGTTTTTTCAGAAAGTCCAGCAATTGTTGGCGCTGATTGGTGCGTTCCACAATCTCGTATCGGATGTTCGGACGGTCGAAACTGGTGAGAAAAACCTCCGCTTTTTCCAGCTTCAAACGCTCAAGAATATCTTTTTGTGTGTGTGGATCAGCCGTTGCTGTCAGCGCGACGCGCGGTACTCCGGGATACCGCTCTGCGAGCGTTGTCAGCGAAAGGTATTCGGGCCGAAAGTCATGACCCCACTGACTAACGCAATGGGCTTCATCAATGGCGAAAAGTGAAATTTCCAAAGCGTCGAGAAATCGGCGGAAACCCTCGTTGCTCAGTCGTTCCGGTGTAACGTAGAGGAGGTCGATCTCGCCGCGCCTAAGCTGGGCCCTCAAGTCATCCTGTTGGTCTGGAGACAGAGTTGAATTCAGTGCAGCGGCCCGAACACCCGCTGCCGTCAGCGCGCCGACCTGATCTTTCATCAAGGCAATCAGCGGGGAGATGACAATTCCGACACCCCGTCTGCACAGGGCGGGGATCTGAAAACACAGTGACTTGCCCGCACCGGTCGGGAAAAGGACAACAGCGTCGTTCCCGTCAACAATCGTCTCAATGACAGATTGCTGATCGCCGCGGTAATCGCTGAAACCAAATACTTCCTGCAAAACGGCAAGAGGTTTCGGTTCCGGGCGTATGCTCGGAGCTGCGTTATCGTGAATCGGATTTATTTCCTCTACGGCGAGCGCAGATGAATCGGACATATGCAGGTGATTCCCTTGAACTCACCGCACATTGTCTTATTCGCGAGCTTTGAGCAATTCCGGCTTGTGGATGAATTTTTGATCCAGCCTAAAACTCAGCGTCTGGGTTTGTTGCCAGCGTTTCAGCGCAGTGAATTCGCATTTGGTTCGTCAGCTCATTGACGTCGCCTTCGAGCCGATCAGGCCGGATCGGTTTGCCGAAATGGACGCGAAATTCTGCGTTCTTCTTGTTGAGCAATTCGTTGAAAACGGTCATGTCGCGCAGCTCGGTAGAAACGCGGGCAAGCAAATAGAACAGGCCGGAATTCCGACCACCCATATGCATCGGAATGACCGGAACCTTGTTTTTCCGGGCCAGAGCAAGGGCAGAGGTCATCCAGGGGCGCTCGGTCAGTTTGCCCTCATGCCAATAAGCAAGACGGCCGGAGGGAAACAGCACAATGACCCGTTCATTTGTAAAAGCCGAAGAGGCAAGCTTGATTGTTTCCTTGGATTTCTGTCGGCTTTTGAAATCTGCCCGCCATTCCACCGGAACAATCATTTCTGCAAGTCGGGGATTGATCCGAATGGCATCCCTGTTCGCAAAAATGGAAAGGTCGGATCGGCGTTCTTTAATGGCATCGAACAGCGCCACCCCATCAGCAATGCCTGTCGGGTGATTCGACACCAGGACAACAGGTCCTTCCCGCGGAATTCGTTCAAGTCCGAGCGTAGACACATTGAGTTGAAGCAGGTTGCTCAGATGGCTGAACACCTCATCCGCTTCCATTTGATTAATCGTGTCAGCCATACATACAGCAGACCGATAGCGAAGAATTCTCAATGCAAATGGTCGGATCAGAGGCCACCAAGGGCTCGACATGACCTTCTTGCCGCGTTCGGCAATTAAAACGTCAACAATGTGCGGGTCTACTAGGCGGCGATTAACCGCCTCAGCGCCGCGTCGCGGTAGTGTGGTCGTTGTTTGATCAGTCGGCCGCACAGTTCATCCCTGTCGGTAAAATTACTCGATCAGTGGCAGCATCGTTAAACAATCACGGCTGGGTGTGCAAATTTTCCGAACTGGAAATTCGTTTTATAATCGTGCTGTTGCGTTTCAGCTCCACAGAGGACTGGTGAACAGGGCAATGCAAGTCAGGTATGCTGCACCCCAGGAAACTGACCGTGGGCTCGGGCGATCTGTCCAATAACAGAAGATGTAGATCAGGCGGAGCAAGATGAAAAGGATGGCCATCTGGTCAATCCAGTGTGCATCGCCGCCCTGACCCAGTCCGACAAAAACGGCAACAGCGAAAAAAGGGAATGCCTCAAAGCCATTGGATTGTGCTGCTTGGGCACGAGCCCTAAATCCGTCTTTCCAAAAATCAGGATTGCGCGGATTGGCGTTGTCGAAACCTTTGTTCAGCTTGGCAGGAAACGCGGACAGGATCGGCAGAACTGCTGCGATCAGGACGCACCATATGGCTATCGGCATAAAGGAAACCTTTCGTGGAACTCGGTCTGGAAGATGTCGTTGTTTCAGGTGCCTTGACGAAGGTCAATGTTATTATATTCAATTATATGAAACTAATTGTCGTGATCTGCTGAAGTTCGGCCATGTCGGCCGAAGCGGCAGTGCATGAAAACGGTAAGGAGAGACAGAATGTCGGTATCGGATTGGCAGGCCTTTGTTACGCAAACAGATGGCCGAATGGCCGAAGTTCGCCAAGGGATTCCGGGTGTCGCCAAAGGGTTTCATGAAGTGGCGCGGTCTGCCATCAAGGCGGGGGCTCTTGATTCAAAAACAAAAGAATTGATGGCTTTGGCCATTGGCATTGGCGCGCGTTGCGACGGTTGTCTGGCATATCATTCAAAGGCTGCAGCAAAATTTGGTGCAACACGTGAAGAGATCATGGAAACCATCGGTGTTGCTGTCTACATGGGTGGCGGACCTTCCATGATCTATGGCGCAGAAGCGCTTGCAGCCTTTGACGCTTTCTCAGAGGACGGCTAGCACAGCGTCCGGTTTTCATCCGTGTTCGCGAGGTTCTCTAGCGTCCGAGGCCTGGTGTTTCGGGCGTGAAATGCTCTGGTAGAATCGCGGAAATATTCACGAACTGTCATATGCGATTGCAAATGAAGCTCTAAAGAAAGGCTGCGGCGTGGTTCGGCGCATTCTTAATCCGGTTGAAAGGCAGTCCCGTGGCAAAAACCACTGTCTTGTTTGTGTGTGCAGATAACAGTCTGCTGGGGCAAATGGCAGAAGCCTATTTGAACGCCCGTCTGGGGAATTTTATGAGGGCATTTTCTGCAGGACTGTCACCTGCAGAAAAGATCAATCCGTCAGTTGATCGATTATTGCGCCCACTGGGGATCGGAACCCAGGGGCTTCAACCGAAGCCTGTTGACGTATTCTTGATGCCGCACTCGGTGATACCCGACCGGATTATTTACCTCAGTGAAATGAAGCCGGTTTCGCAGCCTCCTATCTGGAAGCGAACGACCTCAAGTCATTGGTGGAGTATTGCGCCTCAACCGCCGTTTGCTGAGGATTTGTCAGCGTGTGATTTGTATTTGAAGAGGATCAGGTCGTGCATTGATTCACTGGTTGACCGCTCGAGCTCCATTCAGCCTGCTACTGACCAGAATGCTGCCTGATCCAGACATCCCCAAAGAATTCCTGCAGATTTTGGATTTTAGCCAAATTGTAGGCTAATACATGCGTCATATTGGGACGGACTTGAGGGACTGATTCGTCATGACGCGTGCGGCAAAACTGGTTTTGGTTTTTGGTTTGGTGGTTCTGGCAGCTGGCTGTCAGCGGCTTTCCAGTGGACGAAACTATGCCGCGCCGCTTCCTGCCACGCCGACGACACCAGTTAATTCCGGTGATTTGCAGCCGCTTGACCCGAATGCGCCTTTGGTTGGGTCGACTGTGACAGATCCGAATGCGGGCGCTACAGATTTGGCAACCAATCCTGTCACGGCACCGGCAGGCGCACAGCAGATCGGACGTTCTGATTTGCTTGGCGGTTGGAAACTGTCTTCCGCCAGTGACAATTGCATGGCATTCATGACCCTGACCACATGGTCTGGCGGGTATCGCGCCAATACCAGAGGTTGTGTTACGCCGGTATTGTCCGGGATTGCTGCCTGGGATCTGAACGCCAATCAGGTTGTCTTGAAAGATGGTAGCGGGCAGATCGTTGCGCAGCTCTATTCCAGTCAGTCCGGTCAGTTTAACGGACAGACAGCGACCGGCGCGCCGATTTCGCTCTACCGTTAACAACCATCGGTATTTTATCTAGACAGTACGCGGAATGAGTGTATATTTGCATGGTTAATATAGGGCTGTGCAGATGTCAAAATACGAACCGCTTCGCGAACACCTCGCTCGATTAGAGGACGTTGTCTGGGCTGCAAAGCTCAATGATGTTGAATCAATTTTGGGCGCCTCCCTCCCAAAAAGTGCGCGCGAACACAGAACCTGGTGGGCGAACTCCGGCGGTAGTCTTGTCCACCAAAATGCATGGCTGGATGCCGGTTGGAAAGTCGATCGGACAGACCTTCCTCGGGATGTGATCGTTTTCCGGCGGCTCCGTATTGGTGGCACTCCGGTTGCAAACGGCACTGCAAAATTCAGTCGGCATGCAGTTAATCCGCAAAAGGCAGCGGAAAAGCGCCTGAACCGGGAAATGTCGGCAATACGCCAGCCGGTGACTGTCACCTTGCGATCGGAATGGACAGTGCTGGGCGACGTTCACAAGACACCTTGCTCCAACACGACAATTCCAACAACAGCTGGGGTCGTCCGCTTTGCCTATATGGATGGTGACGACATCAATACGGTGATTGTCGCGACGAAATCCATTCAACAGCTCTACCGCGGGTTAAGGCTGGAAATGAAAGGCGGGGAAATAGGGTCGGAAGATCAAACTGGCCATCTGCTGGTCAAAAAATCCGGAATTGATCCAAAAGTTGCGACTGAGTGTGATGTTGTCAAAGCAGGGAATGCCTGGCTTTTGACTGACGGTCGCGGGCGCAAGGCCAATCTGGACGACCAATCGGAATGCAACCTCGTTGCCCAATTGCTGTATCTCCAGGAATGCCAGGCAGGCAGAAACTCAACGCTGCTGCAGCTTTAATTTACCTCCCTCGTTGGATTTTCATGCAACGTCCCCTGTCTTGCTCTCTCCATGTAAAGTGGAGAGAGTTTTTTTGAGTCCAAACACCAAGACCTTTCTCTGTTTGAAGAAAACGTGAAGGTCGATTCGTTGGCTGGCAAAACAAGCGGACAGCCATTCGGGCGACTTCCAAAGGACAAGGTCAAGCGGAGAGATATTCAACGACGTTGGATTTCAATCGTTTAAACAAATGTTTGTTAAGCTTGGGCGCGGTATTGAACATTTTCACGACTTGCATCGGCGGTGTTTTAACCGTATTTCCGCTGCACAAATTTGGTCACTTCCAATAACCCCATGAGTTCTCATGGATGGAGCGCCAGCCTTGACGATGGAATTGCCGGTCAACCGAGCCTTGGGCGCGCGCTATGATGCGCTGGTCGCTGCCGGTGAAATCTCGGAAGATCCTGTGCAGCGCGAAGCCGTACATCACCTGGATGTTCTGAATACCCGGCTTGCCGAAACCCGCCTTGCTTCGAAAAAGAGTTCTCTGGGTTGGCTTTTTGCCAAAAAGAAGAACCAGTTGTGGTCCTCAGTCGACGGGCTCTACATGTGGGGCGGTGTTGGGCGTGGCAAGACCATGCTGATGGATCTCTTTTATGAGGTGACCGTCATTCATCGGAAGCGGCGCGTCCACTTTCATGAGTTCATGGCAAATGTGCATGAGCGTATTCATGAGCATCGTCAGGCGCATAAACGCGGCGAGGTGAAGGGCGATGATCCGATCCCGCCAGTTGCCGCGCAGATCGCCGAAGAAACCCGGTTGCTGCTGTTTGACGAATTTTCCGTCACAGACATAGCCGATGCGATGATATTGGGCCGTCTTTTCACGCAGCTTTTCGATCTGGGTGTAATCGTGGTCGCGACATCAAATGTCGATCCGGACCTCCTGTATAAAGACGGCCTGAACCGGCAGCTGTTCCTGCCCTTTATCAAGCAATTGAAATCGAAGACAAAAGTGCTTCATCTTGATTCCACGACCGACTACCGGCTGGAGAAACTGGCTGGTGCGCCGGTGTATATCAGCCCGCTAGGCGATGACGCCGACAGTCAAATGGGCGTCCTTTGGGCAAAGCTGACCCATGGCATCAAGCCTCATGCTGAAGAGCTTGAAAACAAGGGCCGAAAAATTCCGGTGACTTGCACTGCTGCTGATGCCGCCCGGTTCACATTTGATGAACTGTGTATGCAGCCGTTGGGCGCTAGCGACTATCTGCGAATTGCGCATGCCTACGGCACGGTGTTTCTTGATCATGTGCCGGTAATGTCGAGGGCCAGACGAAACGAAGCCAAGCGTTTCATTATCCTGATCGACACACTTTACGACAACGGCATCAAGTTGGTTGTCTCGGCCGAAGCTGAACCTCAAAATCTCTATGAGGCCGAAGGCGGGACAGAGGCATTTGAATTTGATCGAACCGCATCCAGATTGATCGAAATGCGGTCGGAAGAATACCTCGCGGGAGAACGGCGAGAGATGCAATCATGAGTCTGCATTCCCTATAGTGGAGGAACGCAGGCGGGAAGAACCGGAAATATTTGCTGCGGCCAGCGCAATATTCTTTTGGCGAGGTTGCGCAAGGGCGGCAAAGGGAGTAGTGCCATCGTCAGTCATCGGCGGATGGCATAGAGTTCCATCTTACGTAAAGGGAAACTTTAAATATGGCGCGGAACAAGATTGCCTTGATCGGCTCAGGTCAGATCGGCGGAACGCTCGCTCATCTGGCAGGTTTGAAGGAACTGGGAGACATCGTTCTCTTCGACATCACGGAAGGTGTGCCGCAAGGCAAGGCGCTTGATCTCGCCGAATCTTCACCAGTCGACGGATTTGATGCCAAGCTCTCTGGCGCGAACAGCTACGAAGCCATCGAAGGCTCCGACGTTGTCATCGTGACGGCAGGTGTGCCGCGCAAGCCGGGTATGAGCCGCGATGATCTTCTCGAGATCAATTTGAAAGTTATGGAGCAGGTTGGCGCGGGTATCGCGAAATACGCTCCGGATGCTTTTGTTATCTGCATCACCAACCCGCTCGACGCGATGGTCTGGGCCCTGCAGAAGTTCTCCGGCCTGCCGAAGAACAAGGTTGTTGGCATGGCGGGTGTTCTGGACAGTTCACGCTTCCGCTACTTCCTGGCTGATGAATTCAACGTCTCTATCGAAGACGTCACTGCATTTGTTCTTGGTGGCCACGGCGACACAATGGTGCCGCTGACACGCTACTCCACTGTTGCCGGCATTCCGCTTACGGATCTGGTCAAGATGGGCTGGTGCACAGCTGATCGTCTTGAAGAGATCGTTCAGCGTACTCGCGACGGCGGCGCGGAAATTGTTGGTCTCCTGAAGACCGGCTCAGCTTTCTACGCTCCGGCAGCGTCTGCAATTCAGATGGCTGAAAGCTACCTGAAAGACAAAAAGCGCGTTCTGCCATGTGCTGCGGCTCTTGATGGTCAATACGGCCTGAAAGACACCTATGTCGGCGTACCGGTCGTCATCGGTGCTGGCGGTGTTGAACGTGTCATCGAAATCGACCTGCAGGGCGATGAAAAAGGCATGTTCGACAAATCGGTCGCATCTGTTGGCGGTCTGGTCGACGCGTGTAAGAAAATTCAGCCGGCGCTCGCTTAAGCGCCCGCCTCGAGAAATTAGCAGCCGCCCCTTCGTGGGGCGGTTCTCCGACAACGGGGGAAACACATGAATATTCATGAATACCAGGCCAAGGCAGTGCTGAAAAAGTTCGGCGCTCCGGTGGCTGAAGGTGTAGCGATCTTTTCTGCTGACGAAGCAGAAGCTGCTGCAAAAAGCCTTCCGGGCCCGCTTTGGGTCGTCAAATCCCAAATCCATGCTGGTGGTCGCGGTAAAGGCAAGTTCAAGGAACTCAGCGCTGACGCAAAGGGCGGTGTGCGCCTCGCGTTTTCGCTGGATGAAGTGACAGCCCATGCCAGGGACATGCTCGGCAATACGCTGGTAACGGCCCAGACCGGCGATGCCGGCAAGGTCGTCAACCGTCTCTACATTGAAGACGGTGCAGACATCGAGCGCGAACTCTACCTCTCTATTCTGGTAGACCGCACCGTTGGACGTCCGGCTTTTGTGGTTTCCACGGAAGGCGGCATGGACATTGAGGCTGTCGCCGAAGAAACCCCGGAAAAGATCCACAATCTGCCGATTGATCCGGAAACCGGTGTGACAGCAGCAAATGCCAAGCAGCTTTGCGATTGGCTGAAGCTGGATGGCGCAGTGCGCGAAGACGGCATGACACTGTTTCCGCTCCTGCATAAGGCGTTTGTCGAAAAAGACATGGCGCTGCTGGAAGTGAATCCACTGATCGTTCTGAAAACCGGCGGTCTTCGGGTTCTGGATGCCAAAATGTCATTCGATGGCAACGCGCTGTTCCGTCATGACGACATCATGGCGCTGCGCGATGAGACCGAAGAAGACGCCAAGGAAATCGAAGCGTCCAAGTATGACCTCGCCTATGTAGCTCTCGACGGCGACATTGGCTGCATGGTCAACGGTGCTGGTCTTGCCATGGCAACCATGGACATCATCAAGCTCTACGGTGCGGAACCTGCCAACTTCCTCGATGTTGGCGGCGGTGCAACCAAAGAGAAGGTTACGGCAGCGTTCAAGATCATCACGTCAGATCCGAACGTCAAAGGCATTCTGGTCAATATCTTCGGTGGCATTATGCGCTGTGACATCATCGCTGAAGGTGTTGTTGCTGCGGTCAAGGAAGTTGGCCTGCAGGTTCCCCTCGTTGTGCGCCTTGAAGGCACCAATGTGGAACTCGGCAAAAAGACCATCAACGAAAGTGGCCTGAACGTCATTGCCGCTGATGATCTCGACGACGCCGCCCAGAAAATCGTGAAAGCCGTTAAGGGGGGCGCGTAATGTCGATCCTCGTCAATAAAGACACGAAAATTATCGTTCAGGGCCTGACTGGTAAAACCGGTACGTTCCATACGGAACAGGCGCTTGAATATTACGGCACCAAGATGGTTGGTGGTGTGCACCCAAAAAAGGGCGGCTCAACCTGGTCATCCGGTGTTGAGGGCGCTGCTGAGCTTCCGATCTTTGCCTCTGTTGGCGAAGCCAGAGAAGCAACAGGTGCAGATGCGTCCGTAGTCTATGTTCCGCCAGCAGGTGCAGGCGCTGCCATTATTGAAGCAATCGATGCGGAAATTCCGTTCATCGTCTGCATCACCGAGGGCATCCCGGTTGCTGACATGGTCAAGGTCAAGGCGAAACTGGAGAAATCCAAGTCCCGTCTGCTTGGTCCGAACTGCCCAGGTATCCTGACCCCTGAGGAGTGCAAGATCGGTATCATGCCGGGCTCAATCTTCAAGAAGGGCTCTGTGGGTGTTGTGTCTCGCTCCGGTACGCTGACCTATGAGGCGGTCTTCCAGACCACCAATGCAGGTCTTGGCCAGACAACAGCTGTCGGCATCGGCGGCGATCCGGTCAAGGGTACCGAGTTCATCGATGTCCTGGAAATGTTCCTGGCCGATGACGACACCAAGTCGATCATCATGATCGGTGAAATCGGCGGTTCTGCGGAAGAAGAAGCTGCACAGTTCATCATTGATGAAGCCAAGAAGGGCCGTTCCAAGCCTATGGCTGGTTTCATTGCCGGTCGGACAGCACCTCCGGGCCGTACGATGGGGCATGCTGGTGCGGTGATTTCGGGCGGTAAAGGCGGCGCGGAAGACAAGATCGAAGCTATGGAAGCAGCTGGCATCAAGGTGTCACCGTCTCCGGCGAAGCTCGGCGAGACACTTCTCGAAGTCTTGAAGGGCTAAAGTCGAGGAAATCTTTGTGGCAGGGGACGGAAACTGTTTACGTTTCCTGTTGCATGATGGAAGGATGGGTTGCGGCGCGGCGACATGCCGCAACCATTATTCGAGGGGACTGGTGATCTGCACTGGTCTTTGAAGGGAAACGGCCGCGGGCCTGTCTGATGGCTCGCCAAACAAAAAGGGCGGAGCAGCCCTCCGCTGAGTGAACATGGCCCGGCAGGAAGCGAACAATGTATTCGCACTGACGTCGTTGCTTTACGGCGCCAACGCAGCCTATATCGAAGATCTCTACGCCAGCTACAAGACGGATCCCAATTCGGTTGATGCCGAATGGCAGGATTTCTTTGCTTCCTTCCACGATGAGAAAGAGGCCGTCCTCAAGGAAGCGCGCGGAGCACCCTGGAAACGAAAAGACTGGCCAATTGAAGCCGATGGCGACCTCGTCAATGCATTTGACGGTAATTGGGCGCCGATTGAACAAAAGCTCGGCGACAAGCTGAAGAAAAAGGCTGACGCCAAGGGCGCGTCGATATCCGAAGCTGAAGTCCTTCAGGCGACACGGGATTCCGTTCGCGCCCTGATGATGATCCGTGCCTACCGGATGCGGGGCCACCTGCATGCGGATCTGGACCCGCTCGGTCTGGCCGGCAAGGGCGACCATGAAGAGCTGCACCCGTCTTCCTATGGCTTTGTTGAAGCTGATTGGGACCGCAGGATCTTCATCGATCATGTGCTGGGTCTCGAATATGCGACCATCCGCGAGATGCTGGACATCCTGAAGCGGACCTATTGCTCCACTCTCGGCGTCGAGTTCATGCATATTTCTGACCCGGCTGCGAAATCCTGGTTGCAGGAACGCATCGAGGGACCGGACAAGCAGGTGGAGTTCACCTCTGAAGGAAAAAAAGCCATCCTCAACAAGCTGATCGAGGCTGAAGGCTTCGAGAAGTTTCTGGATGTCAAATACACAGGCACAAAACGGTTCGGCCTTGATGGCGGTGAAGCCCTGATCCCTGCGCTGGAACAGATCATCAAACGTGGCGGCCAGATGGGCCTCAAGGACATCGTGCTCGGCATGGCCCACCGTGGCCGGTTGAACGTGTTGACCCAGGTGATGGGCAAACCGCACCGCGCCGTTTTCCACGAGTTCAAGGGCGGTTCCTATACCCCTGACGCAGTCGAAGGGTCCGGTGACGTTAAATATCACCTGGGAGCATCTTCTGACCGCTCTTTCGATGGCAATGACGTTCACCTGTCCCTGACGGCTAACCCGTCACACCTGGAAATCGTCAACCCGGTGGTTCTGGGCAAGGCTCGCGCCAAGCAGGATCAGCTGGCGTCCGAGGATGACGGCACCTTCATCAACACCACCGAAGTTGATCGCACGACTGTTTTGCCGCTGCTCTTGCACGGTGACGCAGCCTTTGCCGGTCAGGGTGTGGTTGCTGAGTGTTTCGGTCTATCGGCTTTGCGCGGTCACCGCACCGGTGGTTCGGTCCATGTGATTATCAACAACCAGATCGGTTTCACGACCAATCCGCGTTTCTCGCGATCATCTCCGTATCCTTCAGATATGGCAAAGGTGATCGAAGCGCCGATCTTCCACGTCAACGCGGATGATCCGGAAGCAGTTACTTTTGCGGCCAAGATCGCGATTGAATATCGCCAGACATTTGGCCGTCCGGTTGTGCTCGACATCATTTGTTACCGTCGTTTCGGTCACAATGAAGGTGATGAGCCTGCATTCACGCAGCCGATCATGTACCGCAAGATCCGCAAGCACCCGACAACCCTGCAGCTTTATTCGGACCGTTTGATCAATGAAGGTCTGCTGAGTGCAGAAGAAGTCGATCAGATGAAAGCGGAGTGGCGCAAACATCTGGACGGTGAGTTTGACGCTGGTCAGGCATTCAAGCCGAACAAGGCTGATTGGCTGGACGGCAAATGGTCTGGAATGAAACGGGCGGATGACGAAGAAGACGCACGCCGTGGCCAGACCGGAGTACCGATCGACCAGCTGAAAGCCGTTGGCCGGGCGCTGACCCATGTGCCGGACGGATTTAATGCGCACCGCACCATCGCAAGGTTCATGAAAAATCGTGAACGGATGATTGAAACCGGTGAAGGCATCGATTGGGCAACTGCTGAAGCTCTTGCCTTCGGTACCTTGCTCAAGGACGGTCATCCGGTGCGTCTGTCCGGTCAGGACTGCGAACGTGGCACTTTCTCGCAGCGCCATTCGGTTCTGTACGATCAGGAAGACGAAAGCCGTTACATTCCGCTCAACCATGTCGATCCGAAGCAGCAGCGGTATGAAGTCATCAACTCGATGCTTTCCGAAGAAGCTGTGCTTGGGTTTGAGTATGGCTACTCGTTGACGGAGCCAAAGGCGCTAACCTTATGGGAAGCCCAGTTTGGTGATTTCGCCAACGGTGCGCAGGTCCTTTTTGATCAGTTCATCTCTTCGGGCGAGCGCAAATGGCTTCGCATGTCCGGTCTGGTCTGCCTGTTGCCGCATGGCTATGAAGGTCAGGGTCCTGAGCATTCCTCGGCCCGCCTTGAGCGCTTCTTGCAGCTGTGTGCGGAAGACAACATGCAGGTGGCGAATTGTTCGACGCCGGCCAACTACTTCCACAGCCTGCGCCGTCAACTGCATCGCGATATCCGCAAGCCGCTGGTTCTGATGACACCGAAATCGCTTCTGCGTCACAAGAAGGCGGTCTCGAAAATCGAGGAACTTGGTCCGGACAGCACCTTCCACCGTTTGCTGTGGGATGATGCAGAGTATAATCCGGCATCCGAAACCAAACTGGTCAAGGATGACAAGATCAAGCGTGTCGTGATGTGTTCTGGCAAGGTCTATTACGACTTGTACGAGGAACGCGAGAAACGCGGTATCAACGATGTCTATCTGATGCGCATCGAGCAGCTTTACCCGTTCCCGAAAAAGGCGCTGATGCTTGAACTCAGCCGTTTCCCGCAGGCGGAAATGGTCTGGTGTCAGGAAGAGCCTAAGAACATGGGCAGCTGGTTCTGTGTTGAACCCTACATCGAGTGGGTGCTTGAACAGATCGATGCCAAGCACAAGCGTCCGCGTTACGCTGGCCGTGCTGCAATGGCATCGACCGCGACCGGATTGATGTCTGCGCATTTGGCGCAACTGCAAGCCTTCCTCGAAGAGGCTCTAGGAAACTAATCATGAAGGGGCGTTCGCCCCTTCTTCAGGAATTGGCCGGGTAATTTTAAGAGAAGGCGACCATGGCAACCGAAATTCGCGTGCCCACGCTGGGTGAATCCGTTTCTGAAGCAACAATTGCTCAGTGGTTCAAAAAACCGGGTGATGCTATCGCTCAAGACGAGCCGCTGGTTGAGCTGGAAACCGACAAGGTGACAGTTGAAGTTCCAGCCCCGTCTTCCGGGACACTGGAAAGCATCCTGGTCAAGGAAGGCGACACTGTTGAAGTCGGCGCACTCCTGGGACAGATCGCAGAAGGTGCCGGCGCAGCAAAGGCACCTGCTGCTGCTCCGGTCAAGAAAGAGACAAAAGCTGCAGCCAAGGCTGAGCTGGTCGACGTCCTGACCCCGAGCGCCGGTGAAAGCGTCACCGAAGCCGAAGTCGGCGAGTGGAGCGTCAAGGTTGGCGACACCGTCAAGGCTGACGACACTCTGGTCGAACTGGAAACCGACAAGGCGGCTCAGGAAGTCCCGGCTCCTGTCGGCGGAACTGTCGTCAAGATTTCGGCTGAAACCGGGTCGACGGTCGAACCGGGTGTTCTGCTTTGCCAGATTGATCCGTCAGGCGCAGGTGTTGCTGCAGTTCCTGCCGCTGCCGCATCGGCTCCAGCACCGGCTGCCCCTGCTGCCAGCGCTGCTACCGGCATGCCGCCAGCACCGAGCGCGTCCAAGATGATGGCCGAGAACAACCTCTCAGGTGAACAGGTCGCAGGTTCCGGCAAGCGCGGTCAGGTCCTCAAGGGCGATGTCATCAACGCGATTGCGTCCGGTGCAGCATCAGCAGCGTCCGCTCCGGCACCTTTACAGGTTTCTCGCGGTCCGGTCGCAGCAGACGACGAAGTCCGTGAAGAACGCGTGCGCATGACCAAGCTGCGCCAGACCATAGCGCGCCGCCTTAAAGATGCCCAGAACACGGCGGCCATGCTGACCACTTACAATGAAGTGGACATGGGCCCGGTCATGGAGCTGCGTAAGCAGTACAAGGACCTGTTTGAGAAGAAGCACGGCGTAAAGCTCGGCTTCATGGGTTTCTTCACAAAGGCTGTTACCCATGCGCTGAAAGAAGTTCCGGCCGTAAATGCTGAGATCGATGGCACGGACATCATCTACAAGAACTTCGCGCACATCGGTGTGGCCGTTGGCACGGACAAGGGCCTCGTGGTTCCTGTTGTTCGCGATGCTGACCAGATGACGATTGCTGAAGTTGAACAGGAAATCGGTAATCTCGGCCGCAAGGCGCGTGACGGCAAGCTCGGCATGGCTGACATGACTGGCGGCACCTTCACCATCTCCAATGGTGGTGTTTATGGCTCGCTGATGTCCTCTCCGATCCTGAACGCGCCGCAGTCCGGTATTTTGGGCATGCACAAGATCCAGCAGCGTCCGATGGCGGTGAATGGTCAAGTGGAAATTCGTCCGATGATGTATCTGGCGCTCTCCTATGACCACCGCGTCATTGACGGCAAGGAAGCCGTAACCTTCTTGGTGCGCGTCAAGGAAAGCCTGGAAGACCCACAGCGTCTGATTCTGGATCTCTGATCCGGGTCCTGTCCTGACCCGATGCTCAAGGGAGCTGGAATATGAGTCTGGAGTTTTTGATCACGGCCCTGATTGTGGTGCTGGTTCCTGGATCCGGCGTTGTCTACACAGTCGCGATCGGACTTGGCAAAGGACGGCAGGCGGCAATCGCCGCGGCTGTCGGCTGCACAATCGGGATCATTCCGGCGATGGTTGCATCGGTCGTCGGCCTTGCTGCCGTGATGCACACCAGTGCGCTGGTCTTTCAGGTCGTTAAATTCGCCGGTGTTGCCTACCTTCTCTATCTGGCATGGCAGACATTGAAAGCCAGCGGACCACTGGAACTAAAGGCGGATAAGGATGCGCGCAAGGGACTTGTGGCCATCGCGCGCTCAGCCTGCCTGATCAACATTCTCAATCCCAAACTGTCAGTGTTCTTTCTGGCATTTCTGCCACAATTTGTCAGCCCGACAGCGGCTAACCCAACCGCCGAAATGCTTGTGTATGGCAGCGTTTTCATGGCGATGACCTTCGCAGTGTTCACAGTCTATGGCGTCTTTGCGGCGCTTGTCGGTGAACGTGTGCTGCGCAGCGACAAGGTCATGTTGTGGATGCGCCGGACTATTGCGGTCACGTTCGCAGGCTTCGGCTTGCGTTTGGCGCTGGCGGAGAACTGAGACGATGGCGCGGACCGTTGTTCTTGTGACAGGTGGCAGCCGGGGGATCGGCGCAGCCGCCAGCCTGTGCGCAGCTGAACTCGGAAATGCGGTCGTGGTCAATTATGTCAGCAACAAAGCCGCAGCAGACAAGGTCGTCTCGCAGATCAAGGCTGCTGGCGGAGAGGCCATTGCCGTGCAGGGTGATGTTCAGTCCGAAGCTGATGTTCTGAAAATCTATGCCGTCTGTGATGACTTTGGTGCGCTTGTTGGTCTGGTGAACAACGCGGGCGTTGTCGACAGGCCGCAGCGCGTTGACGAAATGTCCGTCGACCGCCTGACCCGCATGTATGCGATCAACGTCATCGGGGCATTTGTCTGTGTTCGTGAAGCGGTCAAACGCATGTCGACACGCCATGGCGGTAAGGGCGGCGCCATCGTTAATCTTGGTTCGGCGGCCTCCAAATTAGGCTCCGCCAATCAGTATGTTGACTATGCAGCCTCAAAAGGGGCCATCGACACGATGACGATTGGCCTGTCGCTGGAAGTTGCAGACGAAGGCATCCGCGTGAACGCGGTTCGGCCCGGCATTATCGATACGGAAATTCATGCGTCCGGCGGCCTGCCTGATCGTGTTGCGGAACTGGAAGCCAATCTTCCGATGAAACGAGCAGGCACGGCAGATGAAGTGGCAAAAGCCATCAAGTGGCTATTGTCGGACGAAGCAAGTTACACAACGGGTGCGATCCTGGATGTTTCCGGTGGTCGCGCAATACTACCTTGACCCGCATCTGGATGCGGAACTGAAGACCTTAAAGAAGGCAAAGGCGACCCACAATGTCCCAATATGATCTTGTCGTCATCGGTACCGGCCCTGGTGGCTATGTTTGCGCAATCAAGGCAGCTCAGCTTGGGCTCAGGACCGCAGTTGTCGAAAAGCGCCCGACACTTGGGGGCACCTGCCTCAACATTGGTTGTATCCCGTCCAAGGCGATGCTGCACGCCTCTGAAATGTTTGAAGAAGCCGGGCACGGTTTTGACAAGCTCGGCATCAAGGTCGCCAAGCCGAAACTCGACCTGCCGACGATGATGAAGCACAAGACCGATGTGGTTGATGCCAACGTCAACGGCGTTGCCTTCCTGATGAAGAAGAACAAGATCGATGTGCACACCGGCACAGGCAAGATCTTGTCCGCAGGCAAGGTCGAAGTCACTGGAGATGATGGTAAGGCCAGCGTTCTGGACACAAAGAACATCGTCATTGCCACCGGCTCGGAAGTCATGCCGCTGCCAGGTGTCGAGATCGACGAAAAACAGATCGTTTCGTCTACTGGCGCCCTGGAACTGGACAAGGTCCCGGGCAAGATGGTTGTCGTCGGCGGCGGTGTCATCGGTCTTGAGCTCGGCTCGGTCTGGAACCGTCTTGGATCTGAAGTCACCGTTGTCGAGTTCATGGACAAGATCCTTGGGCCTATGGACGGTGATGTATCCAAGAACTTCAATCGCATGCTGAAAAAGCAGGGCATGAAGTTCAAACTCAGTTCAAAGGTCACCGGTGTTGCCAAGAAAGGCAAGGGTTTGTCTGTCAGCGTTGAACCGGCCAAGGGCGGCGATGCGGAGGTCATCGAGGCTGACATTGTGCTGGTTGCCATAGGTCGTCGTCCGTATTCCGAGGGCCTTGGTCTGGAAACTGCCGGTGTTGCGCTGGATGAGCGTGGCCGCGTGCAGATCGACAAGCATTACAAGACCAATGTTGATGGCATCTACGCAATCGGCGATGTGGTTGCTGGCCCGATGCTGGCCCACAAGGCCGAGGATGAAGGCGTTGCCCTCGCCGAAATCCTGTCTGGTCAGGCGGGCCATGTGAATTACGATGTCATTCCGGGCGTGGTCTACACCCAGCCGGAAGTCGCCTCAGTCGGCAAGACGGAAGAAGAGCTGAAAGCAGAGGGCATCGAGTACAAGGCTGGCAAGTTCAACTTCTCTGCCAATGGCCGCGCGCGCGCCATGAACGCAACTGACGGCTTTGCCAAGGTTCTGGCCGATGCCAAGTCCGATCAGGTTCTGGGGGTTCACATCGTCGGCTTTGGCGCTGGCGAAATGATCCACGAAGCAGCCGTGCTGATGGAATTCGGCGGGTCTGCCGAAGATCTCGGCCGCACCTGTCATGCACACCCGACCATGTCGGAAGCCGTCAAGGAAGCTGCCATGGCCGCCTTTGGCAAGGCGATCCACGCCTGATAAGGCAAGTGGATTTTCAATTGTAAAAGGCCGGGCATTGCCCGGCCTTTTTGTTTGGAAGTTTAAGAACTCGCGTCGGGAAGAGACCGGTAGTTATTGGATCGGTCTCCAAGGTTCGCTCTATCAGCGGTGCCAATCAGCAGGACGGAAAAGCAATCACAGTGCCTTTGCCATCACGGCTCCCAGACGCCGAATGAATTCGGCAGGTTCCAGCGGCTCTTCACCCTCGACAATTCGTGCTTGGTCCAGCAGCAGATGCGCTGCATCCGTCAGAAGGTCATCTGACTTGGCATCCTCTGATTTGGCACGCTCGGCGAGCTTGATGATGATTTGATGGTTCGGGTTCAGCTCAAGCACCCGGGGGATGCCATGCTGCACCTGGCCATGCCTCTTGAGCAGCCTTTCAAGGTTGACGTCCATGTCGCCGTCATCGGCGATCAGGCACACCGGGCTATCCGTAAGGCGTTTGGAAGGACGCACATCCTTAACCGCGTCGCCAAGATCCAGCTTGATCGACGCAATCAGTGCGGACAGGTCTTCCTGATCTGCCTCGTCTTTGTCCTCGTCTGCATCATCCTCAGACGCGATCTTGTCAAGATCGGCAGCCCCGCGCGTGATCGACTTGAACGGTTTACCTTCGAACTCGGTGACATGCTGCAGCCAGAATTCATCCACGTGATCGGACAACATCAGCACTTCAACGCCCTTGGCCTTGAAACCTTCAAGGTGCGGGGAGTGCTCGATCTTCACAGCGTCGTCTCCGGTAATGTAATAGATGGCGTCCTGCCCGTCCTTGCACCTGCTGACGTAGTCACTCAGGCTAGTCAGTGCGCTGCTGTTAGTTGAGGCAAAGCGGCAGATCTCCAGAATGCGGTCGCGCAATGCCGGTTCTTCCACCAATCCCTCTTTCAACACGGCACCGAAGTTTGCCCAAAACGCAGCATAGTCCTCTGGCGCCTTGTTGGCCTTTTTCTTCAGTTCGCTCAGGACCTTCTTGGTAATTGAGGTCTTGATTTTCACCAGCATCGGGTCCGACTGGAGCATCTCGCGGGAGACGTTCAAAGACAGATCCTGCGAATCGACGATGCCGCGCAGGAACCGCAAGAAGGCAGGGATAAGATCCTTGGTCGTGTCGGAGATGAAGACCCGGTTCACATAAAGCTTCACATGGCTCTTGTTTTCGCCTGAGAACAAATCAAATGGTGCCGTTGAAGGGACAAACAGCAGGGTCGTATGGTTGACCGCGCCTTCAATCTGGTTGTGCATGACATGCCAAGGCTCATCGAAGGCATGAGCGGTGTGGTGGTAGAACTCGGTGTATTGTTCTTTGGTAATTTCCCGGGCCGGGCGGGTCCAGAGTGCAGCGGCTGAATTCAAACTGTCATCACCCAGCTTCACCGGAAAGCTGATGTGGTCGGAATAGGTTCGGATGATGTGCCGGACGCGGGCCTCTTCCAGAAACTCCTTGGCGTCCTTCTTCATCTGCAACAGGACGGTGGTGCCGCAGGTTTCCCGGTTACCCTCTTCGATGGTAAATTGGCCCTTGCCGTCCGATGACCAGAACCAGCTTGTGTCTTCACCGGCCTTGCGTGTCAGGACATCTACGCGTTCGGCGACCATGAAGGCAGAATAGAATCCAACGCCGAATTGCCCGATCAGACCGACCTGATCTTTTTCTTCGGATTTGAGCGCCTCAAGGAAAGCACCGGTTCCCGATTTTGCGATTGTTCCCAATGTCGCCAACAGGTCGTCATGGTTCATGCCAATACCGTTGTCGGCAACCGAAAGCGTCTTGGCCTTGCTATCGATCTCCAGCGTGATTGCCAGCTCATCCGACCCTTGCGCCAGAGCGTTGTCTGTCAAGGCTGCGTAACGAAGTTTGTCACAGGCATCTGATGCATTGGACACCAGCTCGCGCAGGAAAACTTCGCGGTTGGAATAAAGCGAACTCGCAACAATATCGAGAAGCTGACCCACTTCTGTCTGAAACGAGAATGTCTCTTTCCTGTTTTCGTCGCCCATTATTTGTTCCTTTGTGGTCTCTATCGGGTCAGCTCAAAGCGAAGCGAATATATGAAAATCGATCGATTGTTCAAGATGGTGAACGAAACTGGTGGTCGAAAAAGCAGACCTTTGCAGTTTCGCATTGAAGATGAGGCGTGTGCGGGCACGGGAATGATACATTAAGATGCGGAAAAAGTGGGCATTTGGACCAATTGGACAGGCTGTAGGTTTCAACCTAGTCCGGTCATTTCTTCCAATTTCAACGAATGATCGCAACAGCCCCATAGAGCTGACCATAGTACACTGCCGCCTCGTAGCAGAAAACGCAGAGGCAGCAGTTCTTGTCTTGTTACAAACCAAACTCTTCGAGCAGATAGCCGTTGTCGTACGGTGTGGTCTTCAGCCGTGTCAGCTGGTGCGGATAGGAGATAGCTCCGAAAACACGGACGCCACTGCCAAGGACAATTGGTGCGCGTTTGAAGCGGAGGCGATCAATCAGCCCCAGCTCCAAAAGCGATCCTGCAAACGCGCCGCCGCCACACAGATAGATTGGTCCATTTGTATTTTGTTTAAGGTCTTTCAAGACCTGTTCCGGGCTAGCGCGAACAACTTCGATATCGGAGTTCTCCGGGCAGTTCATCGTTTTTGAAAACACCAGGGTTCTCATGTGCGGGTATGGGTTTTGCCCGACCTGAAGACCGAATTGATAGGCAAATTCATAAGTCGCCCGGCCCATGATAGCGGTGGTGTAACCTGCCATCCGGCTGTTGTAATCGTCGACGACCGGCCCTTTATGGGCAAATCCGGAAATGTCCTGGTCCGGGCCAGAAATAAAACCGTCCAGAGAAACGGCCACGTCATAAATGATCGGATGCATTATTGTGCTCCACATGTAAGTCCCATTGAGTTCGAAAACTCGCTAAATAAATTGGGTCTTACTTGTTCACGTTCAGAGCACTCCTCTTTGGCCGGACGCTAACCCGCAATTGAGGCTCTGTCAAAGCGATCCTTCTCAATGCTCGCCTTCGCACTGACCGTGATCGGCGAAGGCTTTCAGGACGTTGCACTCGGTAACCGGGTGGCCGCCGTCGCAGCTGGCGGCAATGCGGGCGAGTTCCTTTTCGAGGATTTTCAGGTGTTTGATGCGGTCGCGCACTGCCTGCAGCTGTTCTGCCGCGATTCGGTCGACGTCTTCGCACGGTTTGTCCGGGTGCAAGCTGAGATCAATCAGCTCCCGGATGGCAGGCATCGCCAGACCCAGGTCCCGGCAATGTCTCAAAAACCGAAGCCGATCCAGATCGCTTTTCCTGTAGCGGCGCTGATTGCCTTCTGTCCGGATAGGCTCTTCCAGCAGGCCTTCCTTTTCATAATAGCGGATGGTCGGTACCTTCACGCCTGTCGCCTTGGACAGATCACCGATGGAAAAATCCATAAAACCCTCTTGAACCTCTAGTCGCTATAGGTATTACAACGCCAAAAGAGAAAGAATTCAAGCCAGCCGTTCAGGCGAGGAGCGAAATCAATGGGCGCGTGTTGCGGATCAAACACTCAGTTTGACGGTCTGTCGAAGGATTACAAGCGTCGGCTCTGGGTCGTCATTTTCTTGAACGCCGCGATGTTTGTGGTCGAGATGACTGCCGGTCAAATGGCGCAATCCCAGGCACTGCAGGCTGATGCGCTCGACTTCTTCGGTGATGCCGTGACTTATGGCATTTCGTTGGCGGTCATCGGGTCGAGCCTCAAAACCCGCTCCATCGCAGCGCTCGCAAAAGGTGTCAGCCTGTTGTTGATGGGTCTTTGGGTTGGCGGATCGACCGCTTATCAATTCCTGGTTTTTGGGCTGCCGAAGGCCGAAATCATGGGCTCGATCGGCTTTCTGGCGCTGGCCGTCAATCTCGCCAGCGTGATGTTGCTGGTCCGTTACAAGGACGGTGATGCCAATGTCCGCTCAGTTTGGCTGTGTTCGCGCAATGATGCGATCGGCAATGTTGCCGTGATGCTGGCCGCATTGGCGGTGTGGGGTACGGCGACTGCGTGGCCGGATCTAATCGTCGCCGGCTTGATGGCAAGTCTGTTCCTGAACTCTTCAATCCAGATTCTGCGTCAGGCTTTTGCGGAATACAGGCATGGCGGAAATATTGGTGTGGTTGAACCACAGCAGACGCACCCTCAATGAGGGGAGGCAACAAACTCACTGCTTCACCGGCAACGCGCTGCAATTGAGACGGGCGCCTTGCCAGAAATCAGTACATCGTCTGTTTGTATGTCTCTTCCAGGTCTTCATCGATCTTGCGCATTTCTTCCGGGTCGTCCGGAACGCCTTTGGTCTGATCCAGGATGATGTTCAGAAGCGACGGCATTTCGCTGCGATCCTGAAAATGATCGGGATTCCACAATTGCGACCGCCGGAAGGCCTTGGCGCAGTGCATGAAAACCTCGTGCACCTTGACGATGATGGCAAGTCGGGGAGCAAGATCCTTGACGCTCATGGTTTTTAGGACATCCGGATCTGTCACAAGTGTCGCTTTGCCGTTGACCCGCAACGTGTCGTCAAATCCCGGAATGATAAACAGCAGACCGACGTTTGGATTGGCGACGATATTGGCCAGACTGTCGAGCCGGTTGTTGCCCGGCCGGTCCGGGATCGCAAGTGTGTGTGGATCGAGGATTTTGACAAACCCGGCGGGATCGCCGCGTGGGCTGACATCGGCCTTTCCATCCGCATTGTGTGTGCCAAGGCACAGGAACGGCGACCGGTTGATAAATGCCTGAGCATGTTCGTCGAGCAGGGTCAGGCTCTTCAAGGCCGCCAGCTCATGTGTGTCCGGATAGAGGTCTCGAAGAGCGTCTTCGTCGGTAATTGCAAATTCCGGATCGAGTTTGAAGTCCGTCATTCTGGTGCCTTTCGAAGGTCCCTTGGTGTACTGCTCTCGTTCGCCTGATTTATCGCATGTAAGTACTGAGGTGCGTACCTCATTCATATACAATGGTCAGGTTTCGATGAAATGCAATGGTATGCGGCAAAAAAGAACCCGTCGCTTTCGCAACGGGTTGAACGTGAAGCATGTCAATTCGGGTTGAAGCTATTTGGCAGGGTCTTCAGCCGTGTCCGGCAGCAAGATCATGTCTTTAAGAGCTTCGTCGCTAAGATCGTTGGTCGCAATTGAAATGTCGGTGTCGACATCCGGGGCGATCATCGTCTCAGTTACTGTCATGTTGTCTTTTGCTTTGGCGGACTTGCCCCAGGAGCAAGCACTTGCAGGCACAATGGCAAATGCGATGAGAGCCAGGGCAGAGATGCCGGTACTCAGGTGGCGCATGTGAACCCTCCTTTTCGGCGTCGCTCGTATATCGCGACATACCCTAGGGTAATACAATCCTGTGATCTGGCAAGAAAAAAGAGAATTTGAATCAAATTCAAAGTTAAGCGGACGCTACTTCCGTTGAAGATTGTAAACCTTCACAATATTCGGTTCGGACAGATCATTGGTAATATTGATGACACGGGCGTCCAAAAGGTCGCCGAATGCGCGAAGCGTCATCTGTTTGCTTTTCAGAAATCCGATCAGCAGGACCTTTATCGCGCCGTCTGAGCGCATTTCGCCCTTGGTCCAGCCCCATTTGCAATCGCGCGGAATACAGGAAGTAAACGCCCGTGCGCGTACAAAAACCTGGTCGTTTTCGCAGCGGCTTTCCACCTCGATCCGGCTTACCTCCTTCGGTTTGGCGTCCGGATTCACCCATGTCCCATCTTCCGGAATCGGGCAGTAGATCCGTCCGGTTTGCGACTGGGCAAATGTCTGGGAAATCGATCCGCCAACGACATGGAAAGCGACAAGGAAACTGGCAGCCAGAAAAACCAAAAAGATGTGGTTGCGTCTGCGCAACAGGGTTGAAAATGTCTTCAGCATCCAGATCCTCCAATTACAGCCAAGACTGCCAGGGCGATTGCCATAGGTTGTGACTCAACCTAAAGAATGCCGTCAGAAAATCATGACAAGAGTACCCATGTCATGATGCAAAACAATGCCATGTTTCATTCGTCACACAAGAGCAACCAATTGCACAGTCTTGAAAGCCACCGTTTTATCTTGAGGCCACCAACAGAGGACGATTTTCCGGTTTACAAGGCGTTCTATATGGATGGAGCAGCATCTGCCTTTTATGGCGGTCCCTTGCGGGAAGATCAGGCCTGGCGAGCTCTGGCCGGACATATTGGCCATTGGCATCTACGTGGCTACGGGATGTGGATGATTGTTCCCAAAGGCAACGATACAGCGGTTGGCGGATGTGGTTTTGTCTGGCCGATGGGCTGGCCAAGGCGTGAACTCACCTGGTGGCTTCTGCCTGATTCGCGCGGAACCGAAACAGCTATGGAAGTGTCCGAGGCAGCAATCCACCATGCCTATGAGATTTACGGGTGGCCGCTCGTGGAGACCCATATGGACGATGCGAACATCGCTGCAAAAAAGCTCGTTCTGAAACTGGGTGGTGAGGCATTGGCGAGAGAAACGTTCCCTGACGGGAAGACGCGGACGGTCTACAAGTTGCCGCGCCCCGAGGTTCCTTAATACTGACTAACGCCGCGGATGGGCCTTGTCATAGGCCGCCAGCAGATGGGCGCTGTCGATCTCGGTATAGATCTGGGTAGAGGCAAGGCTGGCATGACCCAGCAATTCCTGAATGGTTCTGAGATCGCCGCCACCGGCCAGCAAATGCGTCGCAAACGAATGGCGCAAGGCATGCGGTGTTGCAGTGTCCGGTAGGCCGAGTGCACCTCGTAGTCGTTCCATAGCCAGCTGGATCATGCGCGGATTGAGAGGGCCGCCGCGCGCGCCCAAAAACAAAGGTCCATCGGCTTTGACCGCATAGGGGCAAAGTTTCAGATAGTGATCAATCGCTTCGGTAACCGCCGGCAGGATCGGGACGATCCGTTCCTTTCGCCCCTTGCCGATGATGCGCATGGTTTTGGTGCCTTGTTTGGGCGCCATCTTGCCTGTCAGCGACAAAGCTTCGGCAATTCGCAGGCCGCAGCCATAAAGCAGGGTGAGAACAGCCGTATTGCGGGCCTCGATCCAGGCGTCGCTTTCCATGGCCAGATCACCGCTGGTGATATCGATCGCATCCTTTGAGGAAACCGGTTTGGGCAACGAGCGTGCCTGACGGGGAGGGCGGACAGCATCAGAGGCAGCTGCATTTACTTCGCCGCGCCGTTCAAGAAACTTCAGAAACGACCGGATTCCGGCAAGGCCTCGGGCAAGTGACCGGCTTTGAACTTTGGCGCGGCGACGATGCGCCAGAAATCCGCGAAAATCGGCCGGACGCAGGTCCGCGATGTCTTTCAGGGCTGGAGCACCACCCAGATGATTGGTCAAAAACCGCAGGAACTGACGCAAATCTCGCTCATAGGCAATCAGCGTCTTGTCCGACAGGCGGCGCTCATCGGACAGGTGGTCCAGCCATAGATTGAGCCGATCGTTCAGATCAGGCCGGGCGGTGACAAGCAAGGCATCAGTCTCGGTGGAAGTCATGGTGTCAAAGCTACGAAGAACTCCCCAGTGTTTGGTTAATGATGTGAAGTTTATGCAACTTCATCCGGCCCGAGCCAGCTGCCGCTTCGTTTCAATTGATCGAGTTCCTGAAGAAACGCCTGAACCTTTGCAGATCTGTGCAGATCCATATGGGTGACCATCCACATTTGCGAAACCCAATCGGGCTGCGGCGGTATGACTTCGATCAGGTCGCCTTGATCCTTTGCAGAGTGACGTGGCAGAAATCCGATACCGATCCCGGAGCGAACTGCGTCTGACATTGCGGTAATGGCGTTGGCTCGAAAAACGATGTTTTTGTTCGGAACAGTCTTATGCAGCCACATCAGATACGGTGCCCGGTGTGTTCCGCTATCTGATCCTGCAAAACGATGATGCACCAAGTCGTCAATCCCCGCAGGCTGGCCATATTCTGAGATGTAGCTGGCGTGGGCATAAAGACCCATCTCTATATGTTCGACTTCCCGCAAGACATTGTCAGGGTTGTCGGGTTTTGCACCGGCCCGAAAGGCGACATGCGCCTCGCCGTATTCCAGTCTCAGCAAGCTGTCACCGACAAGATACCGGATTGTAAGGGCCGGGTGTTTGTTCGCAAATGTGTTCAAGATAGGCACGAGCGTGGACGTATAGGTGGCAATTGACGTGACGGTGAAGTCGCCCTGCAGTTCCTCAGATTGACCTATTGCCGCTCGGTGAAGTTCTTCAAATTGCTCGTCGGCGGTATCGGCAATCCGTAAGAGTTCGCGGCCAAGATCGGTTGGCGTGAAGCCTTTTGCATGGCGCTGAAACAGTTTGCCGCCAAGGGCCAACTCCAGCGTGTCGATATGGCGATTGATGGTTGCCCGGTGAACGCCAAGGGTCTCTGCTGCTGCCGTCACGGTTCCAAGACGGGCAACACGAGCTGCCGTTCGGATTTCTGTCCAGTGTTTCATAAAGACTTGTCGCATTTACGCGCACTAAGTGTCAATTTTGATCGCTTCAAAACAAATATACGACATACTATCTCTGGTTCAGCACAATAAAACTAACGATCACCATTGAGGTTGAGCCATGAAAATTCTTGCATTTGCCGCCACAAGCAGCCGTCAGTCCATCAACAAGCAGTTGGTCCAGGCTGCGGCAAACATGATCCGGAAGGATCTTGAGGGCGACGCAGAGATCGAGATCATCGACCTCAATGATTTTGAAATGCCGATCTACAGCATTGACCGGGAAAATGAGGGCGGGATCCCTGAGAAAGCCAAGCTCTTTTTCGACAAGATAGGCGATGCCGATGCGCTGCTTGTCTCCTACGCAGAACACAACGGCACGTATACTGCGGCCTTCAAGAACGTGTTTGATTGGGCCTCGCGCATAAGTGTGAAGGTGTTCCAGAACAAGGCGATGGTGGCATTGTCGGCGTCCATGGGGCCGGGCGGCGCGGCCAGCGTTTTGAATTCTGCATTGGGGTCCGCAGGTTTCTTCGGAGCCGATATACGTGGCAGCCTTTCAGTCGGCCCGTTCACTGAAAAATTCGACAGCGAAGCCGGTAAACTGACAGATGAGGGCTTGAACCAGTCGCTGCGCGAGGTGCTGGCAGCCTTGGTGGAAGACCGGTCCTCTTCGGAAATAGCGGCCTAATATCATCAGACACGGCTGCGATAGAGGGATCAAAAAAAAGCCCGGGCAGATTGCCCGGGCTTTCGTGTTTTGCGGTCGCAATCCTTACAGAATGCTCTGGCCGGTTTTGGCCCAGTCGTTCATGAACGCTTCGAGGCCCTTGTCGGTCAGTGGATGCTTGACGAGACCCTTGAGGGTTGCAGGCGGCACAGTGACAACGTCTGCGCCGATGATTGCGCAATCCTTGACGTGGTTGGCTGTGCGAATGGACGCAGCCAGGATTTCCGTATCGAAGCCGTAATTGTCATAGATGACGCGGATTTCGCGGATCAATTCCAGACCATCGGCATGAATGTCGTCAAGGCGGCCGATGAACGGTGAGATATACGTTGCACCGGCTTTGGCTGCGAGCAGCGCCTGATTTGCAGAGAAGCAGAGCGTGACGTTGGTCTTGGTGCCTTCTTCGGTCAGCTGCTTACAGGCTTTCAGGCCATCAAATGTCAGCGGCAGCTTGATGACAACATTGTCGGCGATCGTCCGCAGGACATGAGCTTCCTTGATCATCGTGTCGAAATCAGTTGCAGCAACTTCAGCAGAAACGTCGCCTTCGGTGATCTTGCAGATCTCGGCGATCACTTCCTTGAAGTCGCGGCCGGACTTGGCGATCAGCGACGGGTTGGTGGTGACGCCATCGAGAAGGCCGGTGGATTCCAGTTCCTGGATGTCTGATATTTCAGCCGTGTCGACGAAGAATTTCATGAATGTAACTCCAATGAGAGCGCCCGATCGGTCGCCGGATACTGGCTCCGGAAGCCCGGAGCAAAACGATTGCGTGGTCAGCTGTGCCTTCTTTACCCTAGGATGATGACGAGAAGAACCCCTGATTCCCCGGTGGATGATTTTTTTGTGGTACGTACCTCAAAACGGACATGGCTTGCGAATTACGCAGCCTCGGGCGATGTCGAAGGGGAATGCGATTGGATCCCGGCTGTTTCGGGAGCAAGCAAAATAAACACTGAGGCCATGAACGCACGTGCTGTTTGACGATCCGGAAGCACCAGAAACAATTGCCAGCGTGCTGGTGCCCGTCGCGGTACCGGTGGCCTATACCTATAAAGTACCTGCCGGGCAGTCGGTTGTGCCGGGGTCAATCGTCAAGGTGCCACTTGGCCCACGGGAAGTGATCGGTGCAGTCTGGGACACGGAGCCGGACGCTGCAATCAATCCGAAAAAACTGAAGTCCATTTCTCATATCTACGAGACAACGCCCCCGCTGGACAAAGACCTTCGGCAATTTGTCGACTGGGTCGCCAACTGGACCCTCGGTGCGCCGGGCATGGTTGTTCGTATGATCTTGCGATCCGAAGAGGCGCTGGAGCCGGAGGCCCCGATCTCCGGTGTGCGCCGGATCGAAGGAGCCGAGCCGGATCGCGTCACGTCCGCACGCAAACGCGTCCTTGAAACCATGGAAGATGGATTTGCCTGGACAAAGAGTGGTCTTGCTCATGCGGCTGGTGTCAGTCCGTCGGTGATAGATGGTCTGGTTCAGCAAGAGGTGCTCGAAGTCATTTCGATGCCTGCAGCGCCGCCGCCGCCCAAACCGCAGATCGATTATTCACAAAAGGAACTGACCCCGGCGCAACAGTCCGCTGTCGAAAGCCTTCTTTTGGGATTTGAAGGCAGCGGCAGTGTATCCTTGATCGATGGCGTAACCGGGTCGGGCAAAACCGAAGTCTATTTTGAGGCGATTGCAGAAACTCTCCGCCGGGGTAAACAGGCATTGGTGCTGCTTCCCGAAATTGCACTGACGGAACAATTCCTGCGCCGGTTTGAACAGCGTTTTGGCGTTTATCCGGCCGAATGGCATTCTGAAATTACACCAAAAAAACGTGCCAGAGTCTGGCGAGGTGTCGCCAACGGTGATGTGCAGGTGGTCATTGGGGCACGATCCTCGTTGTTCCTGCCCTTCAAGGAATTGGGACTGATCATTGTTGACGAAGAACATGATGCGGCCTTCAAGCAGGATGATCGGGTTCCCTACAGCGCCAGAGACATGGCGGTCGTACGTGGGCATATCTCCAGGTTCCCGGTGGTGCTTGCCTCCGCGACGCCGTCTATCGAAAGCCGGGTCAATGCAGATCTCGGCCGATATTCACTGATTGAATTGCCGGAGAGAGCCTCAGGCGCCGCTCTGCCGGATCTTCAGGCCATAGACATGCGTGTCGAAGGCCCTGAACGCGGCCGGTGGCTGGCGCCAGAACTCATCAATTCGATCAAGGAAACATTTGCAGCTGGCGATCAGTCGCTTCTGTTTTTGAATCGGCGTGGATACGCGCCCCTGACATTATGTCGCACCTGCGGTCACAGGTTCCAGTGCGCGCACTGTAGCGCATGGCTGGTCGAGCACCGGTTTCAGAAAAAACTTGTCTGCCATCATTGTGGACATTCGGAGAAAGTTCCGGAGGTCTGCCCGTCCTGCAACAACAAGGACAGCCTCGTTGCCTGTGGTCCCGGTGTCGAGAGAATCGCGGAAGAGGTTTCCGATCTTTTTCCTCAGGCGCGCACGTTGATTCTATCCTCCGATCTGCCTGGTGGTCCGGAGCGCTTGAAGCGTGAAATGAAAATCGTCGAGGATGGCGGTGCAGATATCATTATCGGTACACAGCTTGTCGCCAAGGGGCATAACTTTCCGAAAATGAAACTGGTCGGCGTTGTTGATGCTGATCTCGGGTTGGCCCATGGCGATCCGCGCGCGGCCGAAAAAACATTTCAGTTGCTGGCACAGGTGACAGGTCGGGCAGGGCGTGTGACTGGTGGCGGCAAGGGGTTTCTGCAAACCTATAGTGCCGACCACCCTGTGATCAGGGCACTTCTGGCAAATGACAAACATGCTTTTTATCAGGCCGAGGTTGATGCGCGCCGTGCGGCAGGTCTGCCACCCTTCGGGCGTTTGGCTGCTGTCGTTGTCTCTGGCCCGGACAAGCTGTTTGCGGAAGGATATGCCCGCGCCTTGGTCCGGGCTGCGCCACAGGAGCAGGCTGTAACGCTGCTCGGTCCGGCAGAGGCTGCACTGGCCATGGTTCGTGGACGCTATCGCTACAGATTGCTTGCAATGGCACCAAGACAGTTCGATCTGCAGTCATATTTGCGCCAATGGCTAAGCCTTGGACCAAAACCGTCTAAAGGATTACGGGTCCAGGTAGACATTGATCCGCAACACTTTTTGTAGGTCTCTTGCAAAAAACTGCAATGAATCGACAAGAACAGCCTTTAGGCGAAGTTGCACACTGAGAAACCCTGTGCTAATTGAGGCGCGGCTTTGGGGGAACGGTTTAACCGCCATACCTTCTGTCCTCGAAATCATTCATTTTTTCAATGCTTTAGAAGCGGTAGTCGCTTTTAGGCATGAAAATCGTCAGAGAGCACGGACCTGGTGACTGACAACGTATCTCTCGTATCCGGCGTGGCACAACGTTATGCGTCCGCCCTTCTCGACCTCGCAGAAGGTGACGGCGTAACCGCTGACGTGGAACGGGATCTGACAGCTTTTGAAGGCATGCTTGCCGATAGCGAAGATCTCGTACGTCTTGTGAAAAGCCCGGCATTCAGTGCTGAGGAGCAGCTTACAGCGCTCACAGCACTTCTCGACAAGGCAGGCCTCAAAGGCCTGGCTGCAAATTTTGTGAAGTTGGCTGCCCGTAATCGGCGCCTCTTCGTCCTTCCCGACATGATCAAGGCATTCCGCGTACTGCTCGCAGATATGCGTGGTGAGGCAACGGCTGAGGTTACGACCGCATCCGCCTTGTCCGACGAACATGTCGCTGCCCTGAAAGAAGCGCTTTCTGCTTCCACAGGCAAAACTGTAAACATCGCAGCGAAAGTTGATCCTGCTCTGATCGGTGGCCTCGTGGTCAAGGTCGGGTCCCGCATGATCGACACGTCTCTGCGTACCAAGCTCAATTCACTCAAGTTCGCGATGAAAGAGGTCGGCTGATGGATATTCGGGCCGCGGAAATTTCCGCAATCCTCAAGGACCAGATTAAGAGCTTTGGCCAGGAAGCCGAAGTTTCTGAAGTTGGTCAGGTGCTCTCCGTCGGTGACGGTATCGCCCGTGTTTACGGTCTGGACAAAGTTCAGGCTGGTGAGATGGTCGAATTCCCAGGTGGTATCAAGGGCATGGCCCTGAACCTGGAATCCGATAACGTCGGTGTCGTTATCTTCGGCTCTGACCGTGACATTAAAGAAGGCGACACCGTTAAACGGACCGGCGCCATCGTGGAAGTCCCGGTTGGAAAAGGCCTGCTCGGCCGTGTTGTTGATCCGCTCGGCAACCCGCTGGACGGCAAAGGCCCGATCGAGGCGACTGAAAAGCGCCGCGTGGACGTAAAAGCGCCTGGCATTTTGCCGCGTAAATCCGTGCACGAGCCAATGTCGACCGGCCTTAAAGCCATTGACGCTCTTATCCCTGTTGGTCGTGGTCAGCGCGAGCTGGTTATTGGTGACCGTCAGACTGGTAAGACTGCGATCCTTCTCGACACGTTCCTGAACCAGAAAGCGCTTCATGAAGGCGATGACGAGAATGCAAAACTGTATTGCATCTACGTCGCTATCGGCCAGAAGCGCTCGACTGTTGCTCAGTTCGTGAAAACTCTCGAAGACGCCGGCGCGTTGGAATACTCCATCGTTGTTGCTGCGACAGCTTCCGAAGCTGCTCCGCTTCAGTACCTTGCACCGTTCTCCGGCTGTGCGATGGGCGAATACTTCCGCGACAATAGCATGCATGCTGTGATTGGTTATGACGATCTGACCAAGCAGGCTGTGTCTTATCGCCAGATGTCCTTGCTCCTTCGTCGTCCACCAGGACGTGAAGCGTTCCCGGGCGACGTTTTCTACCTTCACTCCCGTTTGCTTGAGCGTTCTGCTAAGCTGAACGAAGAGCATGGTGCCGGTTCCTTGACCGCGCTTCCAGTGATTGAAACGCAGGGCAACGACGTGTCCGCGTTTATTCCGACCAACGTGATCTCGATCACCGACGGTCAGATCTTCCTGGAAACCGACCTGTTCTATCAGGGCATCCGTCCTGCTGTGAACGTTGGTCTGTCTGTTTCCCGCGTGGGCTCTTCAGCTCAAATCAAAGCGATGAAACAGGTTGCCGGCCCGATTAAGGGTGAATTGGCTCAGTACCGCGAAATGGCGGCCTTTGCCCAGTTCGGTTCTGATCTCGATGTTACCACTCAGCGCATGCTGAACCGTGGTGCACGTTTGACAGAACTCCTGAAACAACCGCAGTTCTCTCCGCTGAAGACACAGGAACAGGTTGTCGTCATTTACGCTGGCGTGAATGGCTACCTTGACCAGATCCCTGTCGATAAAGTCCGTGAATTCGAAGCAGGTCTGCTGCTTTTCGTTCGTGGTGAGCACGCCGGTCTTCTGGATGCAATCTGGGAGAAAAAGGCACTCGATGACGATCTGACAGGCAAGCTGAAAGCTGTGCTTGACACGTTCGCCAAGAACTTCGCCTGAGACCGTAGTCGGATAACGAATAGGGGCGGCCATGCCGAGCCTTAAGGACTTACGAAACCGTATCGCTTCCGTGAAAGCGACGCAAAAGATCACCAAAGCCATGCAAATGGTTGCGGCGGCTAAGCTGCGTCGTGCTCAGGAAGCAGCGGAAGCCGCGCGGCCCTATGCTGAACGCATGGAGCAGGTGCTGGCAAATCTCGCAGCCGCATTCGAAGGCCGTGATGACGCACCGCAGCTGATGGCCGGTTCTGGCAAAGATCAGGTTCATCTCCTGGTGCTTGCAACGGCTGAACGCGGATTGTGCGGCGGGTTCAATACGAACATCGCCAAACTGGCTCGTCAGAAAGCCAACAGTCTCATTGCTGAAGGCAAGACGGTGAAAATCCTCTGCGTCGGCAAGAAGGGCTATGATGCGATCAAGCGCGACCTTGGATCCTATGTGATCAAGACGATCGAACTTCGCGGTGTTAAAAACGTCGGCTTTGCCAACGCAACAGAGATCAGCTCGGAAGTGCTGTCTATGTTCGCAGAAGGCGAATTTGATGTCTGCACACTGTTCTACTCGAAGTTTGAATCGGTGATCTCACAGATTCCAACAGCTCAGCAGTTGATCCCGGCAGACCTGCCGGTTGAAAGCTCTGACTCGTCGGAAGCGACTGCGATCTACGAATATGAGCCGGATGAAGCGGAAATCCTTGAGGATCTGCTCCCGCGAAACATCTCTGTCCAGGTTTTCCGGGCACTTCTGGAAAATTCTGCTTCTGAACAGGGCGCGCGTATGTCTGCCATGGACAACGCAACCCGAAATGCTGGTGACATGATCGACAAGCTGTCGGTTAGCTACAACCGGCAGCGCCAGGCGCAGATCACGACGGAACTGATTGAAATTATCTCTGGCGCTGAAGCGCTGTAACGAGATCAAGACGAGGATTTGGGATATGGCTGACAATAAAGTCGGACGAATTACCCAGGTGATCGGCGCCGTGGTCGACGTCAAGTTTGATGACCACCTGCCGTTGATCCTGAACGCTCTTGAAGCGGACAACCAGGGCACACGTCTTGTGCTCGAAGTTGCTCAGCATCTTGGCGAGAACACAGTTCGTACCATTGCGATGGATGCGACTGAAGGTCTGGTGCGCGGTCAGGAAGTGACTGACACAGGTGTTGCGATTGAAATGCCGGTTGGCGACGAAACGCTTGGCCGTATTTTGAACGTCATCGGTGAGCCGATTGATGAAGCTGGCCCGGTTAAGGCATCTGGCCGCCGCGCAATCCACCAGGACGCACCTCCTTTTGTTGAGCAGTCAACAGAAGCAGCTGTTCTGGAAACAGGCATCAAGGTTGTTGACCTTCTTGCTCCATACGCACGTGGCGGTAAAATCGGCCTGTTCGGTGGTGCTGGTGTTGGCAAAACGGTTCTCATTCTCGAGCTGATCAACAACATCGCGAAAGCGCACGGTGGTTACTCTGTGTTTGCTGGTGTTGGCGAGCGGACCCGTGAAGGTAACGACCTTTACTGGGAAATGATCGAATCCGGTGTGAACAAGGAAGGCGGCGGAGAAGGCTCCAAGTGCGCCATGGTGTTCGGCCAGATGAACGAACCTCCTGGAGCGCGCGCCCGTGTTGCTCTGTCAGGTCTGACAATCGCGGAAGATTTCCGTGACAAAGGCCAGGACGTTCTGTTCTTCGTCGACAACATCTTCCGCTTTACACAGGCCGGTTCCGAAGTGTCCGCCCTGCTCGGTCGTATTCCTTCCGCTGTGGGCTATCAGCCGACGCTGGCGACGGATATGGGCACGATGCAGGAGCGCATCACGACAACAACCAAAGGCTCGATCACTTCGGTTCAGGCGATTTACGTCCCTGCCGATGATTTGACCGATCCGGCGCCTGCGACATCGTTTGCTCACCTGGATGCGACAACGGTTCTGAGCCGTTCAATCGCTGAAAAGGGTATCTACCCGGCTGTGGATCCACTCGATTCAACATCGCGTATCCTTGATCCGCTTGTCATTGGTGATGAGCACTACGAAACTGCACGTCGCGTGCAGGAAGTTCTGCAGCGCTACAAGGCTCTTCAGGACATCATCGCGATCCTGGGCATGGACGAACTGTCTGAAGAAGACAAACTCGCCGTAGCTCGTGCACGTAAGATCGAACGCTTCCTGTCACAGCCATTCTTCGTGGCTGAGGTCTTTACCGGGTCTCCTGGTAAGCTGGTTGCTCTGGAAGACACAATCAAGGGCTTCAAAGGCCTTGTTAACGGTGACTACGACCACCTTCCGGAAGCTGCTTTCTACATGGTTGGCTCCATTGATGAAGCCATCGAGAAAGCACAGAGCCTGGCTGCGGAAGCGGCCTAACCTGATTGATCGGGCATCCGTTCAGGATGCCCGGTATTCACCGTGTTTGATGGCATTGACCATCTGAAACGTAGACTGACAAGGAAGACGCCAAATGGCTGAACTTTTCCAGTTTGAGTTGGTCTCACCGGAGCGCCAGCTTCTCTCCGAACAGGTAGCCGAGGTCATCGTACCCGGTTCTGAAGGCGAGTATGGTGTGTTGAAGGACCATAGCCCGTTCATGACCACCATCAAGCCGGGCATTCTGAAAGTCCGGACTGACGGCGGCGAACTGGTCGAGTATTTCGTCCGTGGCGGATTTGCCGATGTTGCGCCGGGTGGCCTTACGGTCCTGGCTGAGCAGGCAGTTCCGGTCAAGGAAATTAGCACCGAGCAGCTTGATCAACAGATCAAGGATGCGGAAGAAGATGTTGCTGATGCCAAGGATGACGCTACAAAGCAAAAAGCCGAGACAACACTGGCTCAGCTGTTAGCTGTCGTTGAGGCGCTCAAAGCGGCCTAATTCGGCGCACGCTTTTTTTGGAATTTGAAACGCGATCTGGAAACGGATCGCGTTTTTCTTTGTGTTGTGGGTAGAGTATCCGGGCCGTCAATTGCGCACTGCGCGTATGACCGGTGCATCGTCGAAAAACTGGAAGCCATTTCGCCCGTTTTTCTTCACATCATAAAGCGCAATATCCGCTTCCTTGATGATAGCAGCACTCCCATCGGAGTTTTCGTTGATCCGGGCGACGCCAAGACTGACGCCGATCTTGATCTTGTGGGCGAAGACAGAGAACGGAATTTCCAAGCTCTGAACTATACGCTCGGCTATTTCAGCGGCTCTATCAGGATTTGGGCCGGTTCCACGCAGGACAATTGCGAATTCATCACCGCCAAGACGGGCAACCAGGTCTGAAGAGCGGACGCAATCCTTTACGCGTTGAGAAGCCTGCTTGAGCAACTCATCACCAACATCGTGGCCATAAGTGTCATTGACAGGTTTGAACTGGTCCAGATCCATGAGCAACAGATGCCCGTGGGTTCCCTGTATTTGGGCTCCCACCAGCGTTTCGTTCAGGGTTGCGTTGAATAGCGTGCGATTGGCGAGACCGGTGAGTTCATCATGATGGGCTGCATGGGTGATCTTGGCCGCAGCCTGTTCGCGAAGCGTAATATCTTCATGGGTCCCAATCCATCCGCCCCCAGGAAGAGGAGCCTGAATGACGCTGATGATCTTACCGTTCGAATGTGTGAATTTTGAACGGACGACTTCTCCGGACGAAAGCCGGATCATCAGGTCCATAACATGTTCCTGGACATCTCCCTCAAATTCACCCCGTTCCTTTTCAGCCGAGATCAATTCGATGAGGCTCTTGCCTTTGGTGACCTCGTCCTGAGGCTTGCCGAATATATCAACATATTGCTGGTTCCAGAGGGTCAGCTTGCCGTGTTCGTCGAACACGCTGACGCCTTGCCGCATGTTGGCAAGAATTGCTTCAAGTTCCTCCAGGCGATTGCGGGCCAATTGCTCACTTTCAGCGAGCTCTCTTTCCATCTTTTTGCGTTCTGTGACGTCAAAGAAATTGTATATCGACCCGCCGGTGGGCAGAGACGTTCCGCGGATTTCCAGGTATTTTCCATCCGCAGTGCTGCGATCAAAGGAGATAAAATCTTCCCCTTGCAGCAGGTCGAATCTTTCCAGCGCGAGCTGTTCAGGTTCACCTTCGCCGTAGTCACCTCGTTCCGCCGAGAATTTCAGATAATCCAGTATGTGAAGTTTTTGGGTGATGAATTCATCTGGGTAACCGAGAAGCGTGCCGTAGTCCTGATTGCAACCGGCCAGTTGGAAATGTGCATCGAAATGTGCCACCGCACCAGGGAAGTTGTCGAAAATAACCTGAAGTGTATCGGCTTGTTGTTTAGTCTCCGTAATGTCAGTCAGAGAGACAACAATGCCTTCAAAGTCGATTTCATCATCCTGCTCTATCGGCCGCGCGTTTACGCGAAGCCATATGGTTGAACCAGCGTCACCTGTTGAAAGTTCTGCTGGTACGTCATGCATTATGAGCGGGTCTTGTGCCGCGAGCGTCAGGGGATTAGTAACATGGCTTCCACCTGCAAGTTCGCAGGTCAGATCAACTTCCAGCTCGCCTACATTCACGCCAACCAGATCTTCGATAGCGTATCCCAGAAGATTGGCGGCTGCCGGGTTTACAGACTGGATCTCGCCAGCCGGAGTCAAAAGAAGAATACCTTCGCTGAGCGCTTCCAGGGTCGTTCGTTGAACCACCGCAGAGTTTTTGATCTTTCGCTCGCTTAACTTTCTCTCTGTAATATCGAAGAAACTGACAACCGTGCTGCCATCTGGTAGCGGCGTCCGGCGTGTTTCGAGAATAGTCCCGTCGCCGAGTTCCAATTCACCTTGTGTCGCCTTGGCCTCAGCCCCTTTTACATAGTTCAGTCTACTCGAGGCAATTTCTTCGGGGTCACCGGGGCCATAGATACCTTGTTTTGCAGAGTGTAGGGCGTATTCCCGTGCATGTAATTTCTTCGCGACCATTTCATCTGGTATCTTGAAGATCTTTTTGAAGGCGTCGTTACAGCCCGCAAAACGCATGTTCTTGTCGTGATAGATCACTGCGCCGGGCAGGTTGTCGAACACTGCCTTGAGCGTATCTGCCTGTTGTTTGGTTTCTGTAATATCGGTCAGCGATACTACAATACCTTCAAATCCGATCTGCTGGTCCGGATCGATCGGACGTGCATTTATGCGCAACCAAATGGTTGGATGCTCCGGGCCCGTGGACAGTTGAGCAACAACGTCCTGCATCATGAGCGGATCGCTGGCGGCCAGAGCAAGCGGATCGTTGTTTGTGATGCCCCCGTCCAGATTACAGGTCATATCGACTTTGAGCTGTTTTACGCTTAGCCCCGTCAGGTCTTCAGCGGTGTATCCCAGGAGTCTGGAAGCGGCCGGGTTGGCAGACTGGATTTCGCCTTCTGGCGTTAAGAGAAGAATACCTTCCCTGAGCGCTTCAAGCGTTGTTCTCTGGACGGCCTCCGAATGACTTATTCTCTGTTCGGCGTGTTTGCGCTCGGTGATATCAAAAAAACTGAAAACGACCCCGCCGTCCGGCAGTGGCGTGGAACGGGCATCCAGAACCCGGCCGTCTGCTGTCGTCCGTTCTTCCTGGGTAGGAGCTGACAGATCCCAGGTTTTGTAACGATCCCGAACGAGTTGCTCGGGTTCTCCCGGGCCATAATCTCCTCGTTCAGCCAAAAACCGCATAAACTCATTCCGGTCGGCTTTTTTCTCAATCAGCCAATCTGGATAATCGAAAATTTTCTGAAAGACATCGTTACAGGCAACAAGGCGCGAGTCCTTGTCGCGATAGACAATTCCACCGGGGAAATTGTCAAAAACTGCCCTGAGCGTCTCTTCCTGCCGACGACTATCCGTCACGTCTTTCAGGGAGACAACAACTCCATCAACACCGTATTCGTTGTCCTCATCGACCAGAGCAGCATTGACACGTAACCACGAACCTAAGTCGGACCCATTTCGGGTTACATAAGCAACGACATCTTCGACTTTATCAGGATGGGTGGCCGCAAGTTGCAGCAAGGCATTGGACTTGCGTTTGCCCACCCCGTCGAATTTGAGTTCGATATCCAGATCGCGGACCCGTTTGCCCACCAGTTCCTCTGGACCATATCCGAGAAACCGGGCCCCGGCCGGGTTTATGGATTGAATCTCACCGCTATGGCTTAACAAGAGGACACCCTCGTCAAGCGACTGCAAAGTCGTCCGTTGGACAACTTCCGAATACCGGATTTGATCTTCGGATTTTTTGCGCCCTGTAATGTCCTGAAACGAGCCTATAAGCCGGGTTACTTCATCGTTTTCAATAACCGGGCGTCCGGCGGCTCGAACCCAAATTTCCTGTTTTTTTGCGGTGATGAAGGGAAGCTCGACATCCCAACCGGTCTTGTTTTCGATGGCAACTTCTATTGCCCTGGAAATTTGCTCCCGGCTGTCTGGAGGATAGAACTCCAAGGCGCGTTCGACGATTGGTTCAAAATCATCGTCAACTTCGTGAATTTCCCGGGTTTTCGAAGTCCAGGTGAGTTCGTTCGTTTTCAGGCACAGTTCCCAGCCGCCAACGCCTGATACGTTCGCGACTTCCTCAAGAAGATCACCCTCGCGCACCGCGAGTTGGTGTTCTGCACGGGCCTTTGCAAAAGCTTTTTCCTTGTCCTTAACCGCCCTGTGAGCCTTGATCAGCCCTTCGACAACGCGGCCAAGCCGTTTGAGCTGCTCCAATTGGGACGTAGTTGGAGATTTCGGCTTCGTGTCGATAACACAAAGCGTTCCAAGGAAGTTCTGGCCATCTAGCGATAGCGGGCATCCCGCATAAAACCGGACATGCGGTTCTCCGGTTACCAGTGGATTATCCCGGAAGCGTTCATCGTCAAGAGCATCGTTTACGACGAGCAAATTGTCTGAAGAGAGTGCATATTGGCAAAAGGAGACGTCTCGTGACGTTCCATCAGCATCCAGGCCGCAGCGTGCTTTGAACCACTGTTCATCTTTGTCTACGAAAGAAATTAGTGCGATCGGGCATTCGAAAATGGATGCAATTGTCTCAACAACAGCATCAAACTCCGGCACCCGTTCAGAATGCATGATACCGAGAGAATGAAGAGCTTTGAGACGCTCATTTTCATTGTTTTTGCGCACAGTCTTCATAGACGTTTTCCATTGGAGCCCGGTACATGCCGTACTTCCTTAGAGTTAAAGCTATGCGGAGAACCGAAATAAAGAATTAACTCACCGAAAAAGATCTGTTTGGAAATACATCTGTAAAATTACTAATGACAATTGAAATTGATAAGCAATTTCGAAAACAAAAAGAGCATAGATCAGAAAGAACAAGTGTATTGGATTGGGCGACTAGTATGTCGCTTAACAAAGAATGGTTGCGTTTTGTTATATGGAGTCAAAAAGCGTGTACAGTCAAAAATATACTTGTACAAATAGAAAAACCCGGTCTGAAGACCGGGTTTTAAGGAACGTGGCGAACCACGATATGTCTGCTTTTCTTGTCTAGCAGCTCTAAACTTATGCCGCGCGGCGGAAAGACAGGCTCATGCCACCGCCTGAACGGTTGCGACGGCGCTCTTCCGGCGGAATGTATACGATAGAGCGATGCTCTTCGCAGTATGAGACGCCCTGCTCAACGCGGGTGGAGCACGGGAAGGTGTAGTTGCCAGAATCACCTTCTGCCCATTTGCAGCAACCCGGACGCGGGAGAGACATATCCGCCATAGTTTTTTCCTTCATTCTTATTACACGCGTCAAAAGCGCTCGAGCATCCTCGGGAGGAGAGGATCCGAACAGCACTTGAATTGAATCGGATGTTATCGGCGCCCGGGACGTCATCCGGTGTCCAACCCTGAAAGTAGGGTGCTCTTCAGCGAGCGCAACGATTACATAAGCGGCATGTCACAAAAATGCAATAGAATAGCTGGCATGACCGGTCTGCGTCTGCCGCATAGCGAGTTAATAGAGTCTTATTCAAATATGCCTGTGACGTAAACGAGAGGTGTGCATTCAGTGACTTAGATCAGAATCGGGAAAGGAGCCGCCCGCAGCCCGCAATGCTTCAGGCGTGTCGAGATCCAGTCTGGCAGCCGGCCCAATCTCCACCTCGGCCACGAATCCGGGATTTTCCGCGATCAAATGACGGGCTCCGATGTCACCCGAGAGCGACTTCAAGGCATCGAAAAACCGCCGATCCCAAAGCACAGGATTGCCACGTTTTCCGTCAGCGGTTGCTGTAACAATCAGATTGGTGTCGTTCTCACGATACGTCGCGATCAGGTTTTCAATGACCTTGCTGTCTATTCTTGGCATATCACCCAGCAAAATGACGACCGCATCAATGTCCGGCTCCAGCGCGTTCATGCCAGCGCGAATTGATCCGGCCATGCCGTCGGCAAAGTCCGGATTGTGGATGAGTGCGATGTCGAGGTCAGATACCTCGTTGCTGATCTTCTCGTTCAGGTGACCGGTTACGAGTATGTTTTGTTGCAATCCGGCAGTGAGCGCGGCTTCGGCCGCATGCCTGACCAGAGCCTTGCCATCCAGCTCTGCAAGCAATTTATTGGGTCCACCCATACGAGAAGACTTGCCAGCCCCAAGGACAATCGAAGCGATCTTTGGTGCGGGGGCCGATTTTCTTGTTTCGCGTGGCTGTGGCCGGGTTCCGATTTCCATCAGCAATCCTCCAACACCCATGCAGGTGATATCTTCCGGGGACACATCCAGCCCGGCAAGCAGACGATCCAGTATCCAGTCAAATCCGTTTTCTTTCGGACTTCGTGCGCAACCTGGCGCCCCGAGTACAGGTTTGCCTTTGATTTCCCCAAGCATCAGAAGATTACCGGGATCAACCGGCATTCCGAGATGACGGACGGTTCCACCGGCCATTTCAAGGGCTATTGGCAGGACATCGTCGCGATCAACAATAGCTGATGCGCCAAACAGGATCAGGAATTCTGCACCTGCCCCAAGTAGCTGCTGCATTGCAGCTGCTACTGCATCATCGGCATGAGGCACTCTTTTTTCTGCCAGAATAACACTTCTGCTTGGCCGAAGCCGATCTTCTAGAACACGGCGTGTCTTGTCCATTGTCTGGGGTTTGAGATGAGGCAATTCCGTTGCTACAAGGCCTATTTTCTTCTGCGAAAATCCGGCGATTTTAACTGCACCGCCAATCGCAGTTTCTGCCTGCTTGATGAGGTCTTCAGGCGCTGCGAACGGAATGATCTTGGCGGTCGCAACCATTCTTCCGACGGAGACGGTTTCAAAATTCGGCAAAGTTGCGAAGGTAATCGCCGGGTCTATTCGATTTGCAGCCGTGACGGCGTTTTCGTCAACAACCAACACACCGTCTTTGTCGGCATAAAGGTTCATTCTGCCGGTAAAGGCGTTATCCGTGGTCAGTCCATCGCCCATAGCTGCATTTGCAAGGCGTGTGGCAGCAACGTCCTCATTCAAATCCCCCGGTTCAAGCCGGGCAACGACGATTGTCTCGAAACCGGCTTCTTTCAGGGCTGCACAATCATGGGCGGTGAGAAGGTGGCCCTTTTTGAACTTTTGATCGGGCAGCTTGGTCGCGTGGGCCAGAAGGCAACCTTCCGCTTCCTGTGGAGCGACCGGGCCAAACTTCATGCGGTTGTCTCATCGGGTTTGCGGAGCGCCTTGATCACAGATCCCAGCACGGCAACGGCAATTTCCTCTGGTGAGGCGGACCCGATATCCAGACCAATTGGCGCTTCAATCCGGCCAAAAAGCTCAGGATCAACACCAGCTTCTGTAAACCGTTCAAGACGTTTGCCATGTGTTTTTCGGCTGCCGAGTGCTCCCACATAAAAACATCCGGTGTTGAGCGCAGTGATCAGCGGATAATCGTCAATCTTGGGATCATGCGTGACTGCCGCGACTGCCGTAAAGGCATCCAGCGGTTGCTCCTTCAGCACATCTTCCGGCCACTCTGCCTTCAGTGCGCTTCGCGGGAAACGGTCTTCTGTTGCAAAGGCAGTGCGCGGGTCGATTACCGTAACATCCAAGCCGGCAATCTCGGCCATTGGGACGAGGGCCTGACTGATATGGACAGCTCCAATCACAACCAGCCGAGGGGAGGGAACAGAGACGTTCAGAAAGACATCGCCTTTATCGCTCTGGACCATGCCGGATTTCCCGGAGCGGAACCGCTTCTGGAATTCCGATGCCAGTGGATCCGATGGATCAGGGTCGTCTTTGCGGGCCAGTCGTTGGCTGCCATCTGACATGTTGGTCACGAGGATGGCGGCTTTTCGCGACGCGCGTTCGGCATTTAGTTGCGAAAGCAGAGAAAGATCCATGCCTTATCCCCGATCCGAAGCGAGTTTGAGGCCAAGGCCAACCAAAAGCGTTCCGCCCAGCCAACGGGTAAGCTGTTGGAAGCGGGATGTTCTCTGGAGCCGTTTTTTGACTTCCGAGGCAAAGAGTACGGTGACCACGTCGGCAGATGTAAACGCGAAATTGACGAAAGTGCCCAGAATCAGGAATTGCGCCCAGATCGGGAGGCTTGCTTCGGGACTGACGAATTGCGGAAGAAACGCAATGAAGAATATCGCGACTTTCGGGTTGAGAACTTCAACCAGGATACTATCCGCAAAAGCGCGTTTTCCGGATTTCTCAGGCATATCTGGTATCGGTCCAGAGGCAGAGATCCTTGTTCGGATCATCTGGACGCCAAGATAGATCAGATAGGCACCACCAACGAGTTTAAGCGCGAGATAGAAGGTTGGGACAACGGCAAAGATTGCAGACAGACCGAAGGCAGCGGCTATGACATGAACATAGCAACCCAGATGAATACCAAGAGCTGCCATAAAACCGGCGCGGCGTCCGCGCGCAATTGTTTGCGCAGCTGTATAAAGCAGCGCCGGGCCTGGCATGTAAGCAAACAATACTGCTGCCATGAAAAAGGCAATGAGCGTTTCAAATGGGGGCAAGGTCTGGTCTCTATCAGTTGACGGGCTCTACATAGACACGGATTCTGCCACCACAGGAGAGGCCAACTCGCCACGCGGTTTCATCAGCGACTCCGAATTCCAAAGTCGTAGGTTTACCTGTGTCAATTACATCGATGGCTTCGGAAACAACTGCGCCTTCGACGCACCCACCGGACACGGAACCTTCGAAATTTCCGTCTGCATCAATCACCAGGTGGGAGCCAACGGGGCGTGGAGCGGACCCCCAGGTTTCGATGACAGTCGCCAATGCGACAGACCGACCAGAGTTGGACCAGCTTTCAGCCGTTGAGAGAATATCCGGAATGGTGTGGCTGTCATCGGCAGGCATTGCAGAAGCTCCTCTAAATCAAGTTTGAATATAGCGGTTCCGTATCTGGATGAAAGTCCCTGTTGCAATAGAAAAAGGCACCAGCTGCAGGGCCGGTGCCTTTAAAGGTTGGGGGGATATTGTTCTTGTTGTTATTCGGCTGCGATTTGAACGGCTGGCGCGGCGCTGCGAACGGCACCATCGACGTGTTCTTCGAAGTCTTCGAAATTGTCTACAAACATCTGAACCAGCTTGGCAGCCTGGGCGTCATAGGCTTGCTTGTCGACCCAGGTCTCGCGTGGAGTCAGGATCTTGCTGTCCACGTCTTTCACGTTAACCGGAACCTCAAATCCGAAATTCGGATCGGTCCGGAAATCGGTGTTATTCAGGCTGCCTGACAGTGCAGCCTGCAGAAGGGAGCGAGTTGCCTTGATAGGCATCCGGTGACCGACGCCATGCGCACCGCCAGTCCAGCCGGTATTCACCAGCCAGCAGTCGACTTTGTGTCGGGCGATGAGGTCTTTCAGCAAATTGCCGTACTCGGACGGGTGTCGCGGCAGGAATGGAGCCCCGAAACATGTAGAGAACGTTGCTTGCGGTTCGGTAACACCCTTTTCTGTGCCGGCGACTTTCGCGGTGTAGCCGGAAAGGAAATGGTACATTGCCTGCGCCGGGGTCAGTCGAGCGATAGGCGGCATGACACCAAACGCATCGGCTGTCAGCATGATGATCGTCTTTGGCATCGGGGCACAGCCAGTGTCACTGGCATTGGATATGAAGTGGATTGGGTAAGCGGCACGGGTGTTTTCCGTTTTTGAACCATCGTCAAAATCCGGAACGCGCTTTTCGTCTAGAACGACATTCTCCAAAACCGTCCCAAAACGCTGAGTGGTGGAATAGATTTCCGGTTCAGCTTCCGCAGACAATTTGATCGTCTTGGCGTAGCAGCCGCCCTCAAAGTTGAAGATACCGCTCTCACTCCAGCCGTGCTCGTCATCTCCGATGAGTGTGCGATTTGGATCGGCGGAAAGTGTTGTTTTGCCAGTCCCTGATAGTCCGAAGAACACTGCCGTGTCGCCATTGTCACCGACATTTGCCGAACAATGCATCGACATCACGCCTTTGGCCGGTAGCAGGTGGTTGAGCATGGTGAAGACAGATTTCTTCATCTCGCCTGCATAGGATGTCCCGCCGATCAGGACGATCTTGCGTGTCAGATCGACCGCAATCACGGTTTCTGTGCGACAGCCGTGACGGTCAGGATCAGCCTTGAAGCTCGGCAGATCAATGATTGTCATGTCCGGTGCGAATGTTTCCAGTTCGCTCACGTCTGGACGCAACAGCAGATTGCGGATGAACAGGGAGTGCCAGGCGTATTCGGTAAAGACGCGAACCGGTAGACGGTGAGTTGTATCGGCGCCGCCATAAAGGTCTTGAGCGAACAACTCCATGCCATCCGCATGGGCCATGAAATCGGCATGAAGCAGGTCAAATTGTTCTCTGCTCATTTGAGCATTGTTGTCCCACCAGACTGTGTCTCTTGTTTCATCGTCCAGAACGACGAATTTGTCTTTCGGGGAACGGCCTGTGTGAACACCCGTTTCTGCGACCAGCGCACCGCCTGCTGCAAGCCTGCTTTCCCCACGGGACAGCGAATACTCATAAAGTGCAGGTTCATTCTGGTTCCAATAGAGTGCTTTTAAGCCCTTGAAACCAGAAGTTTCGCAGCTGATGGATGAATTCCTGACACCAAATTCTTGCATAGTCCCGCAGTCCTCATGAGGTGGGCATTTGTTACTTCGCCATCGCAGCAACGTTAAGAATTTCTAAACTCCGACAGCGAGGGCTGCGAAACTAGTGGAACGTCAAAACAGCGGCAAGACTACGAAAGGTGCTATGTCTTTGTTAAATCGATTAAAATTGGGCATTAATTTTTGAATGATTAATTCGGACAGCGAACTAAAAACTGAAACCTTCGCTAATTTCGAATTGCCGTTTGAAATGAAAGAAATCGAGCGTAATTCGCGGTGTGAAAGAGATTTTGCGTTGCACTTGGGACTCAAATTGATTGCGCACTTGAAATAAGGCAGGCGGAAACCCAAGACAGGAATACTGTCAGAATAAAAGATCCAGAAAGCCCTGGAAAGTTTAGAGTGCCTTAATTTATGCGCATTTAGCAGGCCAAAGGCAGTGTGTTACAGTAAAACGGATGCGCCCCATCGGTGTGTTGCCGGAAATGGAAATATAGAGAATGCCGACAATTGCCCTGGTCGATGACGACCGCAACATTTTGACTTCGGTGTCTATTGCCCTGGAAGCGGAAGGTTATCGCGTCCAGTCCTATACCGATGGAACGTCCGCATTGGATGGATTGCAGAGCGACCCACCCGAGCTGGCGATCTTTGATATTAAGATGCCACGTATGGATGGCATGGAGCTATTGCGTCGGCTGCGGCAGAATTCGGATGTACCGGTCATTTTCCTGACGTCCAAAGACGATGAAATTGACGAATTATTTGGCCTGAAAATGGGTGCGGATGATTTTATCCGCAAACCTTTTTCACAACGTCTGCTGGTCGAACGGGTTCGGGCCGTCTTGCGCCGGGCGCAACCCCGCGATGCTTCTACGCCGCGCGATGATGCCGACAAGCTGCTTGAGCGCGGGCAATTGGTAATGGACCAGGAGCGTCACACCTGCACCTGGAACAACAAGCCGGTGACACTAACTGTGACAGAATTCTTGATTCTGTCTGCATTGGCACAACGCCCTGGTGTGGTGAAAAGCCGGAATGCACTGATGGATGCCGCCTACGACGATCAGGTCTATGTCGATGACCGCACTATCGATAGCCACATCAAACGTCTGCGTAAGAAATTCAAAGTGGTTGACGACGACTTCGACATGATCGAAACCCTTTATGGTGTTGGTTACCGGTTTAAAGAGGCCTGAAAACCTCAAAGGCATTGCCTGAATGGCGGTTGAAAGCGAGCGCGTAGATGCGATTTCAACCTCTGATCCCGAAGCGGGGTCGGAGCGCTCGCGTTTGAGCCGCCTGGGCAACAAGCGACTATGGCGTCGGTTGCTCAGCAAGATGGGCCGCCTATTCGGAACCTATGTTCTATCATCACTGACCCGGCGAATTATCGCGATCAACCTGGTTGGTCTGATCGCTCTGGTGATCGGTATCCTGTATCTGAACCAGTTTCGAGCAGGTCTGATTGATGCTCGGGTTCAGAGCCTTCTCACTCAAGGTGAAATCATTGCCGGGGCCATTGCCGCATCTGCAACTGTCGACACTGGAACAATAACGATCGACCCGGAAAGTCTGCTTCAATTGCAGGCCGGTGAAAGCATTACGCCTACGACGAGCGATGAACTCGACAATCTCGATTTCCCGATCAATCCGGAGCGGGTTGGACCGGTCCTGCGTCGATTGATCTCTCCGACAAAGACACGCGCCCGGATCTACGATCCTGAAGGCATTTTGATCCTGGATTCCCGGCACCTTTACTCAAATGCGCAAATACTGCGCTTCGATCTGCCACCGCCAACGGCAGAAGAGGAATGGATGTGGGGCGCGATTTGGCAATGGGTGAAGCGCTCAGTGCGCCAAGGCGATCTTCCGCTCTATCAGGAGGTCGGGGCAGGGGACGGTCGCGCTTATCCGGAAGTCGAGGCGGCTCTTGCAGGTTCACCGGCAAGTGTCACACGAATTTCTCCGCGCGGAGAACTGATCGTGTCTGTGGCTGTTCCGATCCAGCGTTTCCGTGCCGTGCTCGGCACTTTGCTTTTGTCGACCCAGGGCGGAGATATTGATGCGATTGTCCGCGCGGAACGGATCGCCATTATTCGGGTATTCCTGTTTGCCGCGACTGTGACGATCCTGTTGTCGATCCTGCTGGCCGGAACGATTGCGGGACCTGTTCGCCGATTGGCTGCTGCTGCTGACAGGGTCCGGCGAGGATCTAATTCCCGCGAGGAGATTCCTGATTTCTCGGACCGGCAAGATGAGATCGGTCATCTGGCCAGGTCTTTCCGGGAAATGACCAATGCGCTCTACAACAAGATTGATGCGATTGAACAATTTGCTGCCGATGTTGCGCACGAACTGAAAAACCCCCTGACATCACTGCGCAGCGCTGTTGAAACTTTACCTCTTGTAAAATCGGAAGAGTCCAGAGACCGGCTTATGGAGGTCATCCAGCACGACGTCCGGCGTCTCGACCGGTTGATCAGCGATATTTCGGATGCATCACGGCTTGATGCGGAGCTGGCACGTATTCAGGCCGAACCGCTCGATATCGCAGAATTTCTTCGCAATATAACCGAAGCGTCCAACGAGCGCGCCGGTACAGACCAAGCGACCGTCAAACTGACAGTGGCTGATGCTCCTGGCTCCGACCTCTATTTCATACTGGGTCATGATATACGCTTGGGCCAGGTTCTGAGCAATTTGCTCGACAATGCGCGATCTTTCTCGCCGAAAACCGGATCAGTTCGTCTGGACTTGAGCCGGGAAGGCCGCCGGATCAAAATAACTCTGGATGACGATGGACCAGGGATCCGTGCTGAAGACACGGAACGTATTTTTGAGCGTTTCTATACAGATCGTCCGGATGGCGAGGGTTTCGGCAACAATTCCGGACTTGGTCTATCCATATCGCGCCAAATCATTGAAGCCCATGCCGGAACCCTTGATGCAGCCAACCGAATAGCGATGGATGACGATGGCAAAGAAGTGGTTGCAGGGGCTAGGTTCACCATCCTATTGCCAGCGAGTACCGGGAAATGACACCGACAATTCATGCAAATTGTCTGGTGATCGGTACCAAGGGAATCCTGATAAGAGGTGATTCCGGCAGCGGGAAATCACTGTTATCCGATCATTTGATTGATTTTGCGAAAGAGCGCGGCAATCTGGGTGCACTTGTCTCGGATGACCGGGTCATTCTGACTGAAATTACAGGGCGTTTGGTTGCCAGTGTACCGGATCCAATCAGAGGAAAACTGGAAGTTAGAGGCTTTGGCGTTGTTGATTGTGCTTTCATTGAAGAAGCCGCAGTTGATCTCGTTATTGATCTCCGGCCGGCCCCGGAAATGGAAAGATTTCCTGATAGTCCAATCACGCAGATTCTGCTCAAGGCGGTGAAAGTTCCATCATTAAGATGCCCGGCAAATGATCCGCTGACCTCTGTGCGTTTGATCAGATGGGCGTTGCGGTCGCTGTTTCCTCAGACCAGGGACTATATTTAGGGAACACTCGGGCTTTTTTGCTTGCAACCGACGATGCGGTTGTCGAGAGTGCAGCAGACTGATAAACGCCCGGCTCGTAACAGAGCTCACAGTATCAAGATAATCGGATCTTTAGGCATATGATCGGACTTGTCCTCGTCACTCACGGACGCCTTGCTGAAGAATTCAAAGCAGCATTGGAACATGTTGTCGGACCACAAGAGCAGGTGGAGACAATTTCAATCGGCCCGGATGACGATATGGAACAGCGGCGGCAGGATATCCTGAACGCTGTTGAAGCAGCCAATTCCGGAAAAGGCGTCGTTTTATTGACCGACATGTTTGGCGGGACACCATCGAACCTTGCGATCTCGGTCATGGACAGCAAATCGGTCGAAGTTGTTGCCGGTGTCAATCTGCCGATGCTGATCAAACTTGCCAGTGTCCGAGCAGATCGGGATCTTGCACAAGCCGTGGATGAGGCCCGCCAGGCGGGTCAAAAATACATTTCCGTCGCAAGCCAAGTGCTGTCCGGACAGAAATAGAGACAGGACGGCGCAACGACGTGTTGGAAAAAGACCTGACGATCGTCAATCGGCGCGGACTTCACGCCCGAGCATCAGCAAAACTGGTGAAACTGGTCGAGACCTTTGACGCTCATGTCGAAGTCTCAAAAGATGGCCAGACTGTTGGCGGGACCTCAATTATGGGTCTGATGATGCTGGCGGCAAGCACTGGCTGCAGTATCAAAGTTGAGGCGGATGGTAATGACGCTGAAACAGCCATGCTTGCGATAACCGAGCTTGTCGAAAACGGGTTTGGCGAAACCGATTAACGCCGGCGTCGCAAATCAGCGTTCTCTCATACATATTTTGAACTTGCCTTCCCGATCGACATCCGCAAATTTTGGTACGGTAATCGAGGGAAGCGATGTTTGGTCAGTCACAAGAAAAAGTTTTATATGCCGCCCGAACTGCGCTGGAGCATGTTCATCAGGCATTGAATCTGGAATTCAGTTTTGAACTTTGGGATGGCTCTTTTGTTCCTGCCGATGCATCCGCTGACGGCATGCGTATAGCGCTATCAGAGACCGCTCTTACCAGGTTGCTGCGCCGACCGGGATTGAAAACCGTCATTGATCTCTATGCTGAAGGTCAGATTGATCTTCGCGGCGGCACTATTTTTGACTTTGCCAATAAGAGACCGAAGGTCAAAGGGCGTGAAGTCCGCCGACGACTGAATAAAGCGCTGCTACTCAAATGCGTATTGCCGCTGCTAATGGGGGCGCGAGGAAAAGCTGCTTCGCAAGTACCCAACGTCATGGATGCTGGAGAAAATGCGAATGAGTCTGGCAGTCGGAAGATCGACATTGCCTTTCACTACAATGTTTCCAACAATTTCTATAAGCTCTTCCTTGATCCGGAGATGCTTTACACCTGTGCCTATTTTCGTGATTGGGAGAATGACCTGGCGACGGCACAGCGTGACAAACTGGAGATGATCTGCCGGAAGTTGCGCCTTCAAAAGGGTGATCGGCTACTGGATATCGGATGTGGTTGGGGGGGGCTGATTTGCTATGCAGTGGAGAATTATGATGTCACTGCAGTTGGCGTAACCCTGTCAGAAGAACAGGCAAGTCTGACTCGTGATCGTATCCGAGAGAGAGGCCTGGAAGACAAGATTTCGGTCGAACTGAAAGATTTCAGGGAAATGGAAGGCCAATTCGACAAGATTTCGTCAATTGGCATGTTCGAGCACGTCGGGATTGATCATTACGATGAGTATTATCAGAGCGTACATCGCCTTCTGAACCCGCGCGGCCTTTATTTGCATCATGCTATTACCCGCCGGGGCAAGAAGGATCTGAAAAAATTTCGTCGCAAGAAGGCTGAATACAAAACACTTGTCCGGTACATTTTCCCCGGCGGAGAGGTTGATCACATCGGCTGGACGCTGACCAATCTCGAGGCGCATGGATTTGAAGTTCATGATGTCGAAGCCTGGCGGGAACACTATGCCCGTACGACAAAGCTATGGGCAGAAAACTTGATGGCCTTCAAGGAGGCAGCTATCGCTGAAATCGGCGAACAAAAGTACCGGCTTTGGCTTGCTTATCTGTGTGGCGTTTCGCTGGGATTTGAGCGCGGTTCAATCGGAATTTTCCAGACAGTTGCCACGAAACGGACCAAAGGCCTGTCTGGTATGCCGCCGACCCGTGAAGATCTCTATCTTTGAGGTGTTGGGTATTTATCCTTAATCTTTTGTTGCTGATGGCCCTCGTGGTTGCCGAAGAGCGGGTCGACGGTACTTGTTTGGTGAGTTCCCTTAACGGCAGATTAGGCATATAAAGATTTCTTTATATCTTTATTGCGTGTTTCCCACATGAGCTGTATAACGCCGTCAACGGAATAGGGGCATGTCTATGTCATGACCGGTTGCAGCTGGGATGCTGACGGAATTCCTCCGGATCAATATGGATCTCAAGCTGCCAGATAACCTTGGCCCGGCATTAAAAGCTGGCACCAACAGCAGGAACTTTTCATGGCTGACTACATCGTCAAAGATATCGGGCTCGCAAACTGGGGCCGCACAGAAATTGAAATTGCAGAACACGAAATGCCGGGCCTGATGGCCTGCCGCGAAGAGTTCGGCGACAGCAAGCCACTTAAAGGTGCGCGCATTGCAGGTTCCCTGCACATGACGATCCAGACAGCAGTCCTGATCGAAACGCTGGTTGCGCTGGGCGCAGAAGTTCGCTGGGCATCTTGTAACATCTATTCCACACAGGATCAGGCTGCAGCAGCAATCGCAGCTTCCGGCGTTCCGGTCTTCGCCATCAAGGGCGAAACTCTGGAAGAGTACTGGGACTATGCCGACAAGATCTTTGATTTTGCCGACGGCGCAAACATGATCCTGGACGATGGCGGCGACGCTACTCTCTACATTCTTATCGGTGCACGGGTCGAGGCTGGTGAAACAGGTCTCATTGAAAATCCGGGTTCGGAAGAAGAGATTGCTCTCTTTGCCCAGATCAAGAAGCGTATGGCAGCAAACCCGGGCTGGTTCACCAAGCAGCGCGATCTGCTTCAAGGCGTTACCGAAGAGACCACCACTGGCGTGATGCGTCTTTATGAAATGCAGAAGGGTGGCCAGCTGCCGTTCCCGGCAATTAACGTCAACGACAGCGTTACCAAGTCGAAGTTTGACAACCGTTACGGCTGCCGTGAATCCCTCGTCGACGGCATCCGCCGCGGCACAGACGTCATGATGTCCGGTAAAGTTGCAGTTATTTGCGGTTACGGTGATGTGGGCAAAGGTTCCGCCCAGTCGTTGGCTGGCGCGGGCGCTCGTGTGATCGTCACCGAAATCGATCCGATCTGTGCCCTTCAGGCTTCCATGGACGGCTATGAAGTCAAAACCATGGAACAGGCGCTTCCGGAAGGCGACATCTATGTCACTGCGACCGGCAACAAGGACATCATCACCTTCGATCACATGCGTGGCATGAAGGACATGGCAATTGTCTGTAACATTGGTCACTTCGACAACGAGATCCAGGTCGCTGCGCTGAAGAACACCAAACTGCGTCCGGTTAAAGACCAGGTAGACATGTATGAGTTCCCGGATGGCAAGCGCATGATCCTGTTGTCACAGGGCCGTCTTGTTAACCTCGGCAACGCGACGGGTCACCCAAGCTTTGTTATGTCTGCAAGCTTCACCAACCAGGTGCTGGCTCAGATCGAGCTCTTCACCAAGGGTGATGAGTACCAAAACGAAGTTTATGTGCTGCCAAAGCACCTGGATGAGAAGGTTGCACGTCTGCATCTTGCAAAGCTGGGCGTCACGTTAACTGAATTGTCTGACGAACAATCCCAATATCTGGGGATTAATAAGACCGGTCCATTCAAGGCTGAGCACTACAAGTACTGACTGGGTCGCGTCCATCTACTACATGTAGTGATGGTGCTGATTCGATCTTGTGAACAAAAAAATGCAGGACCCTTTAATTTTAAGGGTCCTGTTAACTTTTCAGTTACGGACTCTTCTGCGTGATTCTCAAAAAGGTTATGGTTTAGCGAATCAGGGGCCACGAGGCGAATGCTACTGATTTGCTTCCCAGAAATCGGAAGCTCAACCCGTATATAACGGGACCAGGCGGCGTAAGGGGATCATAACATGCCGAAAGGCAGCAGAAACGGCGCGCGTAATGGCGCGACGTGGCGAGATCGGAGTCTAAAGACGCTTAGGCGCACCAGCGTGTCTGGCACAGCACTTTTGCTGTCTGCTGAAACCGCATCTGCTTCCCTGCTGTCAGAAACAACCGCAGCCATAAATCCTGATACGATGATTCTTTTTGGTGCACTAGGTGGAATGTGCACATTTGCCGTTACCGCGGCCGTGGCCTTGATCCGCCATCGCAAACAATCTGCACATCTTACCGGTACCCTCGAAAAAGAAAAAAGTGACCTGAAATTCCGGATCGACCGTCTGGAAGCCATGCTCAATACAGATGAGCAACGGGTAATTGTATGGACCGGGAACGGTGCCATGCCTCAAATCTGGGGTGTGTTGCCTGAAAAGTCAGGTGTTCCGCGCCCGCCAGCTCAATTGTTGGCCTTTGGTAGTTGGTTGACAGCAAAGTGCGCAGGTGACCTGGAGCGCTATCTGGATCTTCTATTCAGAACGGGCGAATGTTTTACAGCGACTTTGAAAACGCGCTCCGGCAGCTATGTTGAAGCGTTGGGCCGTACGACTGGCGGAGCAGTGGTTCTGCGATTGCGCGATCTGACGGGTGAACGCCAGATGCAGGCGGAGCTTGCCGCCAAGAACGCCAAAATATCTGGCGAACTTCATATGCTGCAGGCCCTGTTGGATACCATGCAGGCTCCCGCCTGGCAGCGTGATGCTGAAGGTCACCTGATTTGGGCGAATGCTGCCTATGCGGAAGCCGTCGATAGCCCGGATGCAGAAACCGCGATCAAGGAAGGTGCAACTTTCCTGGATGCAGCAGCTCGAACCGCAATGGCCGTTCAGCGTACAGAAGACGGGTGCTTTAATGCGCGGATCCCGATTGTGGCGTCTGGAGCGCGCCGTGTATTTGAAATCACAGACGTCAATGCCAATGTGGGTGGCGCTGGCATAGCGGTTGATATCAGCGAATTGGAGCAGGCGAAGAAAGAGCTGGGCCGGGCCGAAGAATTCCACGGCCGTACGCTCGATCAACTGGCCGCCGCAGTCGCCATATATAGTAGTGACCGGAAACTTCAGTTCTACAACGCAGCTTTCCGCCAGATGTGGGATCTTGATCCGGCGTTTCTGGAAAGTCGTCCGGAAGATGGTGCTGTTCTGGATGCACTGCGCGCAGCGCGCAAACTCCCGGAACAGGTTGATTACCGCGTCTGGCGCAACAAGATGCTGGAGAGCTATCAGTCTCTTGAAGCTCGTGAAAACTGGTGGCATTTACCAGATGAACGCACGCTTCGTGTGATCGCCAACCCGCATCCACAAGGTGGCGTGACCTATATATATGAAAATGTCACCGAACAGATCGATCTGGAAAGCCGCTTCAATGCACTGGCGCGGGTTCAAGGCGAAACACTCGACAATCTGTCTGAAGCGGTGGCCGTGTTTGGTTCCGACGGAAAACTGCGTTTGTGGAATCCGGCCTTTGGCCAGATCTGGAACCTGGAAGAGGATCAGCTTGCCGCGCTGCCGCATGTCAATGAAGTTGTTTCATCCTGCACCTTGAACGATATCGAGAAAGAAGCCTGGGACAAGCTGGCTGGAAATGTCACGGGCCTTCTGGACAACCGCACGCAAAAGGTCAGTCGCCTGGAACGCCACAATGGCGATGTTCTTGACTATGCGACAGTGCCTTTGCCGGATGGCGGTACTCTGGTCACCTTCGTTGACGTTACCGACAGCGTGAATGTCGAGCGCGCACTGCTTGAAAAGAACGATGCGCTGGAACAGGCGGATCAGATTAAAAACGCCTTCATTCAACACGTTTCCTATGAGTTGCGTTCACCGCTGACCAACATCATCGGTTTTGCCCAGCTGCTGGCAGATCCGAAATTTGGTGATCTGTCCGAGAAACAGGGCGAATACGCAGAGTATATTCAGACTTCCTCTTCAGCACTTCTCGCAATCATCAACGACATTCTCGACCTGGCAACACTTGATGCCGGTATTATGGAGCTGGATCTCGGCGATGTGGATGTTGCCTCGACAGTGTCTGCCGCTGTTGAAGGGCTGAAAGACCGGATTGCCGAAGCCAAGATCAGTCTGCGCACACAGGTGCCTGATGACATTGGCAACATGATTGCCGATGAAAAACGCCTCCGCCAGGTCCTGTTCAACCTGATTTCAAACGCGGTCCGTTATTCGGAACCAAATGGTGTTGTTGATGTCAGCTGTAGCCGGGATGACGATCAAGTCACTTTCGTCGTTAAAGACCACGGTTTAGGCATTCCTGCTGAAATCTTGAAACAAGTGTTCAATCGCTTTGTTGGCCACGACACCGGCGCACGTCGTCAGGGCGCTGGTCTCGGCCTTGCCATCGTCAAAAGCTTTGTTGAGCTTCATGGCGGAGAAGTCGATATCGATTCCGTGGAAGGCAAAGGCACCACTGTGATATGTACCTTCCCGGCGCAACCCGAGTTAGCGGGTCAAGCCGCCGCTGAATAGGACGCCAGCCTTATGGCAGATCATCAGCTGCGCATTCTACCTAGCTCTTTCCTGACCCTCGACCTGTCGGACGAAGCTGCAACGGCGCAACTTGCCAACGATATTGCCATGATCTTGAAGGTCGGCGATGTTCTGTGCCTTTCCGGAGATCTTGGCGCAGGAAAATCCACCTTGAGCCGAGCGCTCATTAGATCTTTTGCCGTTGATCCGGAACTGGAAGTCCCTAGCCCGACGTTTACGTTGGTCCAGACCTACGAAGTCGGCCGGTTTGATCTGTCCCATTTCGATCTCTACCGTCTTGAAGATCCCGAAGAGTTGGAAGAGCTTGGACTGGATGATCTTCTTGAGACTGGTGCTTCGTTGATTGAATGGCCGGAAAAAGCCGATGATCTTTTGCCCGATAAGGCTCTATGGATCCAGATCACCCAACCGAATGATACTGATGAGTCTCGACATTTAGTGTTTTCATCGGAAAACTCCGATTGGCAGTCTAGACTTCAACAAACACTTGAGGTTCGTAATTTTCTGAGCGCAAGTGCTGGACCTAAAGCAAAGCGTCAATTTCTTGCAGGAGATGCTTCTCTCAGAACTTTTGAGACAGTAATCTCGGGAGAGACTTCTTCCGTCCTTATGCGTTGGCCGTTTCAAGAAGACAGTGTCCCGGACGCTGTACGGAGCTATATGGACACCGTGCATCTTGCCAAGGATTGCCGCTCGGTCTTGGCGATTGGCACGACGCTAAGAAGCAAAGGTTTTCTTGCACCGGTGGTCATGGCTGCAGATGTCGATAAGGGCGTCATCCTGTCGCAAGATCTTGGAGCGGATACAATTGTTGCTAATGGCGAACCAGTTCCAGAACGGTATCATGCGGCTGTCGATGCTTTGGCTGCTATGCATAACCAGAAATGGCCCAGAACAATTCAGATCGAAAATGACGGCCAGTATTATGTTCAGCCCTATTCAAATGAGGCCTTGATCAAGGAAGCATCGCTTTTTCTGGACTGGTATTTGCCGGAACGGACAGGCGAAGCTGCAAGCGAAGATGACCGCAAGGTCTTTGAGGCACTTTGGGCAGATGCGCTCAAGAATATCTCTAATGCCCAGACCGGCTGGGTGTTACGCGATTTCCACTCGCCGAACCTGCTTTGGCAAAAAGAAGCGTCGGGAACTGACCGGATCGGATTGATCGACTTTCAGGATACGGTGATTGGTCCGGTTGCCTATGATGTTGCGTCTTTGCTTCTGGATGCTCGAACAGACATCTCTCCAGAACTGGAAATCGAGCTGTTTGATGCTTATGTCACGGCAAGGAAATATCATTCTGATGATTTTGATAGAGAGGCTTTTTCAAACGCTTATGCCGTAATGGCTGCGCAGCGGATCACAAAAATTCTCGGAATTTTTGTGAGACTCGCACGGCGTGACGGCAAGCCGAATTACCTGGATCATTTGCCGCGTATGGAAGGTTATCTCGATCGGGTATTGGATAAGCCGATACTGTCGGATTTGAAAAATTGGTATGCCGGTTTCCGGGACTGAATTCGGTTATACTGGCCGATAGTTCGCACGCAATTGAGTGACACAATGACAGACAAGCAGTTTCGTCCATCAAATGCCATGATCCTGGCCGCCGGTCTGGGCAAAAGGATGCGCCCGCTGACTGCAACCACGCCAAAACCGCTTATTGAAGTCAACGGTCAGGCCTTGATTGATCACGGTATGGATCGTTTGTCAGCTGCAGGTGTGAAAACCTGCGTCGTAAATGTTCACTATTTGGCCGATTTGGTGGAAGTTCATGCCCGTCGGCGTCAGGACATGAGTGTCGTCATATCCGATGAGCGCGAGCAACTTCTGGAAACAGGCGGCGGTATCAAGAACGCCCTGCCGCTTCTTGGCGGCGAGCCATTTTTCCAGTTGAACGCAGACACTTGTTATTGGGTCGAGGGCGTCAAACCGAACCTGGATCATATGGTCGATGCCTGGGACGAGTCCCGCATGGATGTGCTTTTGCTGGTCGCGGAAACCGTCAAGGCGGTCGGGTATTCCGGTCGCGGTGATTTTGACATGGCCCGGGATGGAAGCCTCACCAGGCGGTCGGAAAAAGGTGTCACACCCTTTGCGTATGCAGGCGCTGCCATCTTGCACCCACGCCTTTTTGAAGGTGCGCCTGATGGCCCGTTTTCCATGAATGTCCTGTTCAACAAAGCCATTGAAAACGGGCGACTGTTTGGTGTTCAGATGGAAGGCCTTTGGCTTCACATTGGAACACCTGAGGCAATTCGTGCTGCGGAATATGCCGTACGCGAGAGCGCCGCGTAAATGGCAAAACACCAACGACTGTTTACCGTTCCGCCATCTGTTTCATTCCTGAATACTCTTGTAGATACGCTTGCTGACGGAACGCTTGTGCCGGGGTTCAGGCCGCTTGACGATCCCCTGCTACTCTCTTCTGCAACACTGTATTTGCCAACCCGTCGCGCGGCGCGATTGTTGCCGGACTTGTTTCAAAAGAAATTCGCCGGACTACCGGTGTTGTTGCCGACCATCCGACCGGTTGGCGATTCTGATGAAGACGCTCAGGCGCTAACCGCCCAAACCGATCTTGAACCGTTACCTCCGGCAATGCCTCTCTTGGAGCGTCATTTGGCGATGACTCGGTTGGTCATGGCCTGGAAAGGCGCGCTGCGGCGCGAAGCGCTCAGTCTCCGGTCTGATGAACCACTTGGGTTGCCCGCTTCAACCGCGGATGCTGCTTGGCTTGCCAGCGATTTGCTGGCGCTCATGGATGAGGTCGAGACCGAAGAAGCGGAATGGACTGAACTAGTTGATCTTGTTCCTGAAGATCACGCCCGCTATTGGCAGATCACGCTGGATTTCTTGAAAATCGTTCAGGAGGCCTGGCCCACGCATCTTCGGGAACTTGGCAAGATGGACCCAAAGGCAAGGCGGTCCCTGTTGATCCGCCGGGAGGCAGAGCGCCTTGCCGCCAGTCCGCCACGCGGTCCTGTCATCGTTGCGGGGGTAACCGGCTCTGTACCGGCGACTGCCGAACTCTTGAAGGTTGTCGCAGGCCTTGAACAGGGCGTGATCATTCTGCCCGGGTTGGACCATCATCTGGATGAGCGGTCATGGGACATCCTTGGCAGTCGACCGTTAGCCACATCATCAAAATCCGGTAATAAACCGAACCAACCTTCCCTGTCATCGCACCCACAGTATTCTCTGAAACAGCTTCTTGAGCGATTGAACAGTCACCGCTCGGATGTCCAGACCCTTGGATCATCAGCATCAAGCGAACTGACGTTTCGGGAGACGTTGGTGTCTGAAGCTCTGCGGCCCGCGGAGACATCCGATGGCTGGACTTCCTTTTTAGCCGAGACAACAGAAGATCATCGAGCTGCAGCGTTGGAAAATGTTGCCTTGATGACGGCGCGAAACGAGGCTGATGAAGCCTTGAGCGTTGCAATATCGCTGCGTGAAGCAATTGATTGGCAGGAAACAGCTGCACTGATTTCTCCTGATCGTATGTTGACCCGCCGGGTGGCAGCGGAACTTGCGCGCTGGAACATTCAGGTTGACGACAGTGCGGGTCGTCCACTCGACCAGACGGCTCCAGCAATCCTTGCGATCCTGGCGGCGAAATTGGCGCTCAAGGGCTGCGATCCGATTGATCTACTGGCGCTGCTAAAACACCCGCTCGCCCGATTGGGTATGAAAATCAAGGATATTCGCTCTGCAGCCCGTGCCCTTGAGCGCGGTGTCGTCCGGGGACCACGCGCACGGCCAGGAACAGCTGGCTTGAAAGCTGCGGTCGAAGCTTGCCGAACTGAAGCCGAAAGCGCGCACACGCCGCGATGGAAAAAAATTCATGATGCCGATTGGGATGTGATCACAGAACTGGTCGACCGGTTGGGCGTTGCGCTGGCGCCACTTGAGGATCTGGCGGGGCAATCTGATCCGGTTCCTGTCGAGTTGCTGGCACAGGCGCATGTTGACGTCATGCAATGCTTGTCAGTCGACGAAAATAGCTCTGCTGATGAACTCTATGCAGCCGAAGCAGGCGAAGCACTGGCCGGGTTTTTCACCAATCTGCTAGAAGTCGATGCAAGCGGACTGGAGATCCCGCCCAATGAATGGCCGTCGGTTCTTTCGGCGCTGATGGCGGGTGAAGCCGTGCGTCGACGCCTGCCCGGCGATCCGCGTGTGCAGATCCTGGGTCCCATGGAAGCGCGACTGCAATCCTTCGATCTGGTGGTCATGGGTGGGCTCAATGAAGGTGTCTGGCCACAACGCACGCGCAATGATCCATGGTTGAATCGACCAATGAAACGCGACATGGGACTGGAGCCACCCGAGCGCCGCCTTGGCGCTGCAGCGCATGACTTCTCCCAAGGTATGGGCGCGAAGCGGGTGTTGCTGTCTCGAACAACGCGGGCCGATGGCGCTCCAACCGTTGCCTCACGCTGGCTGCAACGATTGACGACGCTCGCAGGGCCGCAAGTCACTTTTGCCATGGAACAACGCGGCGCGACCTACACCAGATTTGCTGAATTGCTCGACCGTCAGGCTGGGACAATCCAGCCTGCCAAACGCCCCGGACCAGTGCCGCCAATCGCAGCACGTCCAAAAAGTCTGTCGATCACCGAGATCGAACGACTGGTCAGGGATCCTTATGCGATTTTTGCCCGCCATGTTCTGGAACTCCAACCTGTCGATCCGATCGGGGGAGAGCCAAATGCAGCAGATAAGGGCAATCTTATTCACGATGCCCTGGCGCAATTTCTTCTGGCGTGGAATGGCCCCTTTGACGACAACGCCGTACAGGAGTTGCTGAAAATCGGTGAGAAACTGTTTGAGCCGTTGGACGCATTTCCGGCAGTTCGAGCACTCTGGTGGCCGCGTTTTCAGCGTATAGCTACCGGGTTTGTCGCCTACGAGGGGGCACGCTTACCGCATATAGAGCAGCGTTTTCTGGAAATTGGCGGCGGTGTCGATTTGAATCTGCCTGGTCAGGAATTCCGTTTGCGAGGACGGGCTGACCGGATTGATATCCTGACATCCGGCGGTCTTTCCGTAATTGACTATAAAACCGGTCAGGTTCCCTCGCAAAAACAAATTGATGCTTTGTTGTCGCCGCAGCTGCCGCTGGAAGCTGCCATGATCCAGCGCATGGGGTTCAAGGATGTTCCGTCTGACAAGCCAATTGCGGATCTTTTGTATTTGCAATTGAAGGGCGGAACTGAGCCCGTCATTGAAGCGCTGCGCAATCCGAAGGACATTCCGCTCGAAGGTCTGATCGAAAATGCCTGGGCGCGTCTAGAACAACTAATCGCGCACTATGCTAAACCTGAAACCGGATATCTTTCCCGAGCTCGGGTAATGCGCGGGCGGCAGATGGATGGTCCTTATGATCATCTCGCCCGTACGCAGGAATGGGCGCTTGGTGGAGAGGAACCGGTATGAGCGGATTCCAGATCCCCGAAGTAACGCGTCAACGGCAGGACCTGGCATCACGCCCCCGAGCCTCCGCGTGGGTGAGCGCAAATGCCGGATCTGGTAAAACATTTGTCCTGTCGCGCAGAGTTGTGCGCCTTCTTCTGGATGGTACGGACCCGTCGCGCATTTTGGCCCTGACCTTTACCAAGGCCGCTGCCGCCGAAATGGCCACTCGCGTCTTCAATATTCTCGGCACCTGGGTGACAATGGATGACGCCGCGCTCGTCCATGAACTGACCGACATCGAAGGCAAGACGCCAAATGCGACGCGGGTCGCCATGGCGCGTCGTCTGTTCGCGAGTGCTCTGGAAACGCCAGGTGGTTTGAAAATCCAGACGATCCATGGGTTCTGCGAGGCGTTGCTGCACCAGTTTCCGCTGGAGGCCAATGTCGCCGGGCACTTCAATGTTCTGGACGACCGCATTGCGGCAGAGTTGATGGCAAATGCGCGCGCCATCGTGCTTCACAAGGCTGAGATGGAACCGGGCAGCCTGTTCGGGCAAGCGCTCGCATCAGTTATTGATCTGATGAGCGACAGCGGTGCACAGAAAGCACTTGATGAACTCATTCAAAACCGCGACTCGTTCAAGAGATGGACTGTTGATGCCGGAAATCTGGAAACCGCGCTTGGTGAGTTGGCGGAAGACCTCGGCGTTGATACCGGCTTAAAGCTCAGCGATTTTGATGTCCGTTTCAAGTCTGAATGTCCGTTCGATCTGAACACCTGTCTCAGCTACGCCGAAGCTTTGAATACCGGTGGTAAAACAGATCAGGGCCGGGCTGATGCACTTGTCGCTGCCGCCAAACTGACCAATCCGTCCGCATTCCGGGAAGCTTGGCTGCCTGTGTTTTTGACCGGAAAGCTTGACCCACGGAAATCTTTGGCGACGAAGAAAGTTGCAGAAAACTTTCCGGACATGGTCGATGCACTACTGGATGAGCAAAGCCGATTGCTTGAGTTGCTGACTGAACGTCGTAAAGTCGCGACGTTTGAAGGAACAACAGCGCTGCTAAGGCTTGCTGATGCTGTTATCCGCAACTATGAGCGCGCCAAGACAGGTCAAGGTTATCTTGATTTTGAAGATCTGGTGGTCAAATCGGCGACACTTCTCGCCAAGTCAGACGCAGCACAATGGGTCCAATACAAGCTTGATCAGGGGCTGGACCATATTCTCGTCGACGAAGCCCAGGACACCAGCCCGCGCCAATGGGAAGTGGTGACATCGCTGGCTGCAGAGTTTTTCGTTGGCGACAGTGGCCGGGAAAAAGTCAGAACACTGTTTGCTGTGGGAGATGAAAAGCAGTCGATCTATTCCTTCCAGGGAGCCGTGCCTGCGTATTTCGATGCAATGCGACGTGAATTCTCCCGAAAGGCAGTGGCAGCGGAGCAGGAATTTCATTCGGTCAATTTACAGCTGTCTTTCCGCTCGACACCGGATGTGCTCGGGGCGGTCGACAAGGTGTTCCAGGACGAGAGTGCTCATCGCGGACTGTCGCAGGAGGTTACACCGCCGGTGCATGAAGCGATCCGGCGGGATCCCGGTATTATTGATCTTTGGCCTCTGGAAGCGGAAGCCGATATTGACGAGCCGGATGACTGGCGTACGCCGATAGATCATGTCGGCTCCAGCAGCCCGATGTTGAAAGTCGCCAAACGCATCGCCTCTACAATTGCAGGCTGGATGCAAAATGGAACTGCAGATCCGGGGGATGTCATGATCCTGGTGCGCAAACGCGGTCCGTTCGTGGAGGCTCTTAACCGGGAACTAAAGGAACTGAACGTTCCGGCTGCCGGAAGTGACCGTCTGGTATTGACAGATCATATTGCGGTGAAGGATCTGGCCGCGCTCGGGCGATTTCTTCTGCTTCCGGAAGACGACCTGTCGTTGGCTGCCGTCATGAAGAGCCCGCTTTTCGACTTGACTGATGACGACCTACTGGAGGTCGCCCGCGAAACTGCAGAGAAAGTCCGGCCCGGCACCTTATGGCAGATGCTGGTGAAGCGCTCTGAGACTTCCGAAAAATGGCAGGTCGTGCGGACAACACTCGAAGAATGGCGCTCGCGGGCCGACTTTGTCCCGCCTTATGAATTTTATGCCAGATTGTTGGGGGCTGATGGTGGACGCCAGTCCTTCCGTGCACGCCTGGGTGTTGAAGTCGATGATGTTCTGGACGAGTTTCTGGCGCTCACAATAGCCTATGAACAGGCTGGAACACCCGGCCTTGAAGGGTTTCTTGCCTGGATGGATGCAGCCCCTACGGAGATCAAACGCGAGTTATCCAACACCAAGGGTATGGTGCGGATCATGACCGTGCATGGCTCGAAGGGGTTGGAAGCCAGAATTGTCATTCTGGTGGATCCGGGAGCCGCGCCAGTTAGCGCAATTCATGATCCGGCGTTTCTTCCGCGTAAACGGCTGGACAACGATCTTCTTCCACCAGCGCTCGTCTGGCTACCAACCAAGACCGATCGGATGTCGTGGCACGACGAAGCAATCGAAGGGCTTCGGGACGCGCAGGAAGAAGAATATCGGCGGCTGCTCTATGTGGCCCTGACCAGAGCGGAAGACCGATTGGTGGTTTGCGGCTGGGAACCGAAGCGCGGCGCGCATGAAAACTGCTGGTATTCAATGGTTTCGCGTGCCTTGAAACCGGAAGCCCGAGAACTGACCAATCAGCAGGGCGATGTGGTTGCCTGGAGATGGCAGCAGACACCGGACATCCCGGAGGCATCAACTGCAGCCGTTCACCCAATGGAAGTGGCTTCCGAAGTGCCGGCTGTGCGGCTCCCTGACTGGGCGCACCAATCTGTTCAGCCATTGCCAAAGAAAACACGACTTCAGCCGTCCAAGGCCTTTGAAGCCATGGAAGAAAAGGAAGGTGTTGAGGCCACGTCAGCTGCCTCCCGGTTGGAGGCAAGGCGTCAACAGACATCCTGGCCACTGGAGCGGGGCAGACTGGTTCACCGTCTGTTGGAGCTACTTCCTGATGTGCCAGTCGAAAACCGGATTGTCGCTGCAGAAAACTTCCTGAAAACTGCCCTGAAGCCTGAATTCGCCAGCTATCAAAATGCTCTTTTAAGTGAAGTGGGAGCTATTCTTGCAGACCCCCGGTTTGTGTCCGTGTTTTCCGACAAGGCGCGCGCAGAAGTTTCGCTTGTCGGAACGATTCGCTCGAAGGATGGCTCTGAAGTGGAAGTCTCCGGTCAGATCGACCGGCTTGTGGTTGAGGATGACCGCATTGTGATTATGGATTACAAAACCAATTACGCTCCGCCGCAAACTGTCGCTGATGTGCCCTTGGAATATCGCGCCCAGCTCTGTGTTTACAAGGAAATGCTGACTCGGATTTACCCGGACAAACCTGTCTCTGCCTATCTGTTGTGGACGTCCACACCGGCGATGATGGAAATCCCATCAGAAGTTCTGGATGAAACCTATCAAGGGCTGCGGCCTGATGGCAGACCTGCTTGACGGAGCGGCTTGGGATACCTACGTTCGTGCCAACAGATGCGCTTACATAGTGTAGGCGAGATCCTCCGAACCACGAGATGTTGTTATGGCTACCACTCATGTCACAGATGCTTCATTCGAAGCCGAAGTTCTGAATTCTGATGCGCCGGTCGTTGTCGATTTTTGGGCCGAATGGTGCGGACCGTGTAAAATGATCGCGCCTGCTCTGGAAGAAATTTCCGAAGAAATGGGCGGTGACGTCAAAATCACCAAACTGAATATCGACGAAAATCAGGACATGGCCATGAAGTACGGCGTCCGGTCCATTCCGATGCTGATCCTGTTCAAGGGCGGTGAGCCAATGGCACAACAGGTTGGTGCTGCACCAAAGGGCAAATTGTCCGACTGGATCAAAAGCGCCCTCTAATCCCGATTTGCAGTAGCCCTTGGTGGTCACTGTCTATATGAGAGGCATCGGCGGAAAAGCGACAGGCTTTCCGCCGATATCCTTTGAAATTTTTGCGACCGGACGTATAAGCAACCGCAAAATGTGTCTGATCCGAACGGAAACTCCATGAGCGACGAAAACAAATCCCCGGATGAGCAGCCTGAAGAGCTGAACACGGAAGCTGAAGCTGCCAACGAACAAGCCGCTGCGCCTGAAGAACAGGCCGCAAATCCGATTGAAGCGTTGCAGGCTGAAAATGCAGATCTGAAAGATCGCGCACTGCGGACCATGGCGGAAATGGAAAACCTGCGCCGCCGGACCGAAAAAGAGCTGAAAGACGCGCGCCAGTACGCCGTGTCGAGTTTTGCACGCGATATGCTGACTGTCTCTGACAATCTCAGCCGTGCCCTTGATACGCTGCCGGAAGATGACCGGAAGAATGCGGACGCCGGTATTGCCGCCCTGATCGAGGGCGTGGAAATGACCGAGCGTGATATGCTCAATCAGCTGGAAAAGAACGGCGTCAAGAAACTGAATCCTGAAGGGCAGAAGTTCGACCCGAATTTCCATCAGGCGATGTTCGAAGTTCCAAACCCGGACGTACCGAACAAAACCGTCGTTCAGGTTGTTCAGGCTGGATACGCGATCGGTGAGCGCGTGCTGCGTCCTGCCATGGTAGGTGTTTCCGCCGGTGGCCCGAAAGACGCACCGAAGGCAGATGCTGGTGGTGAGCCCGGAGAGACCGTCGACAAGAGCGCGTGACGCGCCCTTGAAAACGTGATCAAACATGCCGTCTCATCAATTCTGGTGAGGCGGCTTTTTTTATTGAAGGTCTGATATGCTTTTTCAGATGCTTGACTATCTGGGTGTTGCGGTGTTCGCGATAACAGGCGGGATTGTCGCTTCTCGTAAACAGCTGGACTTTATTGCTTTTTTGTTCTTTGCGACATTGACCGGCATTGGCGGCGGAACACTCCGCGACCTGCTTTTAGGCGTGCCGGTCTTCTGGGTCGAAAATGAAGCTTATCTGGTTGTTTGCCTGGTTATCTCGGTAATCATTTGGTTTTTCGCACATTTGATTGAAAAGATGAGCAAGCCGCTGCGTTGGGCAGATGCTGTCGGAATTTCAGCCTATTCGGTCATGGGCGCTGCTAAAGCCATGAGTGTTGGCGACACGGTTCTGGTTGCCGTTTTGATGGGAGTCTCAACCGCTACATTCGGTGGTATCCTTCGAGACACAATTGCCAGAGAACCTTCTTCAATTGTGAAACGTGACATCTATGTCAGCGCGGCTTTTGCCGGGGCTGGCAGTTTTGTCGTGCTGTCCTTGCTGGGTGTCCCTGCGCTGATCGCAGCCCTGATTGCTGGTGGTTTGGCACTGGCATTGCGTGGTAGTGCTATCCTGTATGGCTGGACCTTGCCCGGGTATAGCAACAAATCGGGCACCTGACCTAGTTATTTATGCCATGATGTGACCAGCTTGGTGTGCCCAGGTTCAAAGGTACATGGCTTGAACGCGGAGGGATGATCATGTGGGAACACGGAACTTTCTATTGGAATGAATTGATGACCCGCGACACCGGCAAGGCCAGGGATTTTTATGGCAAGTCGCTCGGGTGGACATTTACTGAAATGCCGATGGAGGAGGGCACTTATGTAGTCGCCAATCTCGGCGACAAACCTGTCGGTGGCATTTTTCCGATGAATGGACCAAAATTTGACGGTGTTCCGGAACACTGGATGTCCTATATCGCTGTCGACAACATTGACGAACGGCTTGAGCTGGCCAAGGCAAATGGCGCGGAAATCATCCAGCCGCCTTTCGACGTACCCGGTATCGGCCGGATCGCGACGTTGATAGATGTTGGCGGTGCAATTCAGGGATGGATGACACCAGCGGCTGCCGAATAGGTCGAGATACAAAAAAGCCGGTTCCAAATGAACCAGCTTTTTATCCCTAAAATACAAGCCCGTAGCCAGCCGACACACAAACGATCAATCCGATTGCTATCGCTGGCAGACTTGCCGAATAGGCAAGTGTCGTGAACATAACCTGTTCCTTTGTAATACGACTTTAATCGAAAGCGGGCTCGTGATGCACTAAGGCGCTCCGAGCAACCCTGAACTATCCTCGCTTCCGGGATCTGCCCCCTGATGATGAGAGATTTGGTGATAGTTACGGAAAATTCCAGATCTGACGATTTCAATAAAATGTGTGTTGCACATGTAAACAACACCGCTTCCGGCCCCATAGGAACGACGGCCAGACGCGCGATTTTGAATTATGTCAGCGCGTTTTGCCTTTTCAGCAAGGCCATTCGGCTCGGCGATTCTATCGCTTAGCAGAAGTCTTCAGGCTAAAAAACTGGCTGTGAACGGTCATGCATCAAACACACCACCGAGCGTCACGCACACTGCAATCACCTCAGTTCGCGCCAATCAGGTAATGATGATTTGGGAAAGAACGGCGATCAAGCAGCCGAGCGATCACCAGGCCCTGGCAGTCCCTTTGCATTCGGAAGTGGCTGGCCGGTGGTGTTCATCTCACGCAGCTGGTCAGCTTCCTGGTGCCACTTGTCAGCTTCGCGGCGCTTGACGCGAGCTTCCTTGCGCCAGCGACCCTGTTTGGCCCAAGCGCCCAGTCCGCCGATGATGATGCCAATCCCGAGACTTGCAAAAATGATCCAGAAGAGGGGGATATCCGGAACTGTAAGTCTTGGATCCTGAGGATCAAAGGGGTTCAAAGACAGAGAAACAGTGTGCCGGTTCGCGACCGACAGAGGTACGAGCACCACCGCAATTGCAAGCAAAATCACGTTTTTGATAAAGCGAGTCACGGTTGTCTCCCGAGTGATTTCTGATCGATTCTAATGTCAGATGAACCGGTAGACCTTATGTAGTATCAGTCGTCACCGTGGTCCACACCGTCATTCAACCGAATACGCATTTCCTTGCCGGTTTTAAAGAACGGAACGAACTTTTCATCCACTTCCACTTTTTGACCGGTTCGAGGGTTGCGGCCAACACGTGCAGGACGGTTTTTCACCGAAAATGCACCAAATCCACGCAATTCGACACGATCACCACGCATAAGAGCTTCTGTGATTTCGTCCAAAATGGCATTGACGATGTTTTCGACATCCCGCTGGTAAAGATGCGGGTTTTGTTCGGCTATTTGCTGAACAAGTTCAGATTTAATCATGAGTAGCCCCCTCGTTTACGGTCTTTTTCCTGCCGCCTCTGGAGCCTGCCAAACGGATACGAGCCCGTCAAGCGTAAGGCCTCGAGAAATCAGCCCCTTAGCGTCATTTAGTGGCTCAATGAGGGTTGAAGCGATGCCTTTTCCGAATTCTCGCGAGATCCGGGACGAAAATGGCAAGTCTTCTAGGTTTTCGTCAGTCGTCCATGTGACGATGGAAAGATCCTTGGTGACGCCCTTTTCGGTCTCCAGCCATTCAATGGCAGCAGCCTCTCCGCCAACAGCGTCAATCAGTTTTTCCTGGAGGGCTCGGTGGCCGGACAGAATGCGTCCATCGGCCAGTTCCTTGGCCTTGCCTTCTTCGAGTCCTCGACGATCCGCAACAAGCGCAACAAACCAGTCATATGAGTCGTTGACCAGTGCGCTCAGCATGGCTCGGGCAGCCGGTGAGGTTTGCGAATAGAAATCAGGTTCGGCCTTCAATGGGGCGCTTTTGACAGCTTCCATCTTTACGCCAACCGTTTCGAGTAATTTTTCAATATTTCCAAATTGGAACAGCACGCCAATGGAGCCGGTAATCGTGTTGTAACGCGTTACGATATGATCTGAAGACAGGGCGACCATATATCCTGCAGATGTACCGATGGTGCGGATCTCGGCCACCAGCGGCTTCTTTTTGGAAAGCTCACGCAGGGCCTGATAAAGGGTTTCTCCGCCAGTCGTGCTGCCACCAGGTGAATTGATCGAGACTACAACGCCTTTGACTGCATCGGATTTGCCGATTGTCTCGATCATCTTCAGCACCTTGCGGTTCTCTGTGATGACGCCTTCGACTGGAATTCGCGCAATGTGGGCGGAGCGTTTGGACAATCCGACAACGCCGGTGACATAAATCAGGCTGCTGATCAAAGCGATGGCAATCACCAGAAACGTTGCAACGCGCCAAAAGGTTATTTTCCGTCGCAGGCGTCGTCGATCAACCAGTGCGTCCACATCAATTGCCATTACGTCAGACACTCCAATCTGGAATTCAAGTTATTGTCTTGATTAGGGAAGGTGACCTCTAATTGCAAACGTCTCCATCATTATCACAGATAATAATGGCGCAATCTGGAATTCTGCCAATCCTGTTCGAAAGGCGCACATCCGATGCTCGCCAACCAAACGGATGTCACAAATACACTCGAATTGACGGAGCCAGTTCTCAGTTAATGCCTGTGATTTGAATTTCGAAGGTCAGGTTTTTGCCAGCCAGAGGATGATTGCCGTCCAGAACAACTTCCTCGTCCGAGAAGGAAACAACCGTCACGCTCATGACCTGGCCGTCTTCTGTTTGGCCTTGAAGCTGCATGCCGACTTCGAGGTCCATGGTATCAGGCACCTGGGTGCGTGGCACTGTCTGCTGAGCTGCTGGATTGTGCAGTCCATAAGCATCTTCAGGAGTGATGTTGACGGTTTTTTCGTCACCGACCTTCATGCCTGGTATGGCGCTATCAAGACCTGGAATGACCTGGCCGGAGCCGACGGTGAATTCCAAAGGTTCGCGCCCTTCGGAGCTGTCGAATACAGATCCGTCGTCCAGGGTACCTTTATAGTGCAGACGAATTGTGTCGCCGCTTTTGGCTTCAGTCATAAAGCATTTCGCGATTCTGTTATCAGGTGAATTTGAGACCCATAATTTTTGCAGGTGAACACCGCAGAGCTCAAGGTAGTTGCACGAATTCAAAAGTAAAGTCTGGCTCAGTCAGTTCAGAGTAAAAAAAAAGCCCGGCGTCTCCGCCGGGCTTTTTCGTTTAGCTGAAGGTTCAGCGAAACTGTTTTTAGTCGTCGTCGCCAGCTTTTTTCAAAGCAGCACCGAGGATGTCGCCGAGAGACGCGCCAGAGTCGGAAGAACCGTACTGTGCGACAGCTTCTTTCTCTTCTGAGATTTCCAGGGCCTTGATGGACGCGGAAACACGACGGGTCTTCTTGTCGAACTGTGTGATGCGAGCATCGAATTTATCGCCAACGGAGTATTTTTCCGGACGCTGTTCTTCACGATCACGGGACAGATCTGCGCGGCGAACGAACGCTGTCAGGTCGCTGTCTGCAATCTTGACGTCGAGGCCGCCGTCTTTGATCTCGATGACTTCACAAGTCACAACAGAGTTCTTGCGGATTTCGCCAGCTGCGCCGGATTCCATTGGATCACCGGAAAGCTGCTTGATGCCGAGAGAGATACGTTCTTTCTCAATGTCAACATCCAGGACGATGGCCTTGACCATGTTGCCCTTCTGGTACTCTTCGATGACCTGTTCGCCCGGACGGTTCCAGTCCAGATCGGACAAGTGAACCATGCCGTCAACGTCGCCGTCGAGACCAATGAAGAGACCGAATTCAGTCTTGTTCTTCACTTCGCCTTCAACTTCGGTGTTGATCGGGAACTGCTCAGCGAACGCATCCCATGGGTTCTGCAAGGTCTGCTTGAGGCCGAGAGAAATACGGCGTTTGACCGGATCGACTTCCAGGATCATCACTTCGACTTCCTGAGAAGTGGAAACGATTTTGCCAGGATGAACGTTCTTCTTGGTCCAGGACATTTCGGAAACGTGAATCAGGCCTTCGATGCCCGGCTCCAGTTCGACGAATGCGCCGTAGTCGGTGATGTTGGTCACGCGGCCAGAGAACTTGGCTTCGATCGGGTACTTGGCTTCGATGCCATCCCACGGATCTGCTTCCAGCTGCTTCATGCCGAGGCTGATACGATGCGTTTCCTGGTTGACGCGAATGATCTGAACCTTGACGGTCTGACCGATCGTGAGAACTTCGGAAGGATGGTTGATGCGGCGCCACGCGATGTCGGTGACGTGTAGCAGGCCATCGATGCCGCCGAGATCGACGAATGCACCGTAGTCTGTGATGTTTTTGACGACACCTTCGACTGTGTGACCTTCTTCCAGGCTCTGAACCAGTTCCGAACGCTGTTCGGCACGTGTTTCTTCCAGAACAACACGACGGGAAACAACAATGTTGCCGCGACGCTTGTCCATTTTCAGGATCTGGAAAGGCTGAGGCGTGTGCATCAGCGGAGTTACGTCGCGAACCGGACGAATGTCGACCTGTGAACGCGGCAAGAAGGCAACAGCGCCATCCAGATCGACGGTGAAACCACCTTTGACCTGGTTGAAGATCTGGCCGTTGACTTTTTCGTTTGCTTCGAATGCGACTTCCAGACGAACCCAGCTTTCCTCGCGGCGAGCTTTTTCGCGCGACAGAACAGCTTCACCGAGTGCGTTTTCAACGCGCTCAAGGTAGACTTCGACTTCGGTGCCGACAGTCATTTCGCCGTCACGACCCTTGGCGCCGAATTCCTTCAGCGGCACACGACCTTCAACCTTGAGGCCTACGTCGATAACCGCGAGGTCTTTTTCGATGGCGACAACGGTGCCTTTGACAACAGCACCTTCATACAGATCGTTGTTGACGAAAGACTCTTCAAGAAGAGACGCAAAATCCTCAATCGAGGGATTAAAATCAGACATATATTCTCCTAGCGCCATTTGGCGCGCCGCCGGCGGGTTGGTGTTGCACTCCGGATCGTCTGTCTCCCGGAACCGACGTATCGTCAGGTTCTGCCGCTCAAACAAGCGGGCCGGCGGAGGCGAGCGACGGAAAATCCGGTCTCCTCACAGAACGCAAAAAAGCGTCCTGCCGATGATGTCTTGTTCAAAGTGAACAAATGGCCACTTGGCCGATTCCGTCAGGATGCACAAATAGGGGCGCACCGTTGGTGAGCCCCAGGTCAACCTAGACGCTTGCGGATTTGGAAATAACATCCACCGCAGCTTGGAACGCGCTTTCTATATCCATTTCTGTCGTATCAAGCAAGACCGCATCGTCAGCTTGTTTCATCGGCGCGACAGTGCGTTGACTGTCCCGCTCATCGCGGCGCTTCAGATCGTCCAGAACAGACGCATAATTTGCATCCACGCCTTTGGAAATCATTTCGTCCGTGCGGCGACGAGCGCGTGCTTCTGCCGAAGCTGTCACGAACAGTTTGACCGTAGCATTGGGACAGACGACGGTACCGATGTCGCGGCCATCCAGTACTGCACCTGGAGGTGTGTCAGCAAAGCGTCGCTGCAACTCCACGAGTTCTTTCCGCAAACCGCTCAAAACGGCGATACGTGAAGCGGCGTCACCGATTTCATGGGCCGACAGAATGGACTTGTCCATCTGGGCAAGATCCAGGTTATGGGCGATCTCAATGGCGATCGCTTCGTCTCCGAGCGGCAAACCCTTGGCGAGCAATGCGGCAGCGACAGCCCGATAGGTCAGGCCGGTATCCAGATGCTTTAGGCCAAAATGGTCCGCGATGCGGCGCGACAGTGTGCCCTTGCCGGAGGCTGCGGGACCGTCAATGGCGATAATCATGCGGCCTCACTTGTGTTGGCTGAAATTTTCGCACCCAAACCTTCAAAGAGGCTGGTGAATGTAGGGAAGCTGGTCGCGATTACTGCGCCGTCATCGACGGTGACTGGCTTGTGGGCGGCCATGCCGAGAATAAGAAACGACATTGCGATCCGGTGATCGAGATGCGTGATCACGGTGCCGCCACCGATATTGTTTGCGCCGCCGGTCACAGTCAGGGTGTCTTCGGTCTCGACGCACGGGATGCCATTGGCCTCCAGTCCGCGGGCAACAGCTGCCAGACGATCAGATTCCTTGACGCGCAATTCTTCAAGACCCGGCATGAAAGTGTCACCGTTGGCAAATGCAGCTGCAACAGCCAAAACAGGATACTCATCAATCATTGAAGGGGCGCGGTCGGCTGGAACGGTGATGCCCTTGAGCTGGCTGGCTTTGACCTGAAGGTCTGCGACTTCCTCGCCGCCGGTTTCACGACGGTTCAGGATCTCGATGTCACCGCCCATCTCGATCAACGTTGTGATCAAGCCAGTACGGTGTTCATTCAGAAGGACGTTCTCGATGATGACATCGGATCCGGGAATGATCAGAGCGGCGACAATCGGGAAACCCGCGGAAGATGGATCGCCCGGAACGTCAATGTGTTGCGGCTTCAGTTCGGGTTGCCCAGTCAGTTTGATAACACGCTCACCATCTTCATTGAGTGTCACAGAGATATCGGCACCGAAGCCCGCGAGCATTTTTTCCGTATGATCACGGGTCGCGATCGGTTCGATAACCGTCGTTATACCTGGGGCATTCAATCCGGCAAGCAGAACTGCGGATTTCACCTGAGCTGACGGCATCGGTACCCGATAGGTGATCGGCAATGCTTGTTCCGCGCCTCTGATAGACGCGGGCAGGCGGTCGCCATCACGGGCGATGACATTTGTGCCCATTTCCCTGAGCGGATTGAGCACACGGCCCATCGGACGACCGGAGAGAGAGGCGTCGCCGACAAACGTCGCAGCGATATTGTGACTGCCGAATATGCCCATTGTCAGGCGGACACCGGTGCCGGCATTGCCAAAATCGATAACATCTTCCGGTTCCAGCAAACTGCCAAGGCCAATTCCATCGACGGTGTAACTGCCATCGTCGTGCTTTTCGATTTTTGCACCGACCGCACGCATGGCATCGCCCGTTGCGAGTACGTCTTCCGATTCAAGAAGTCCGATAACGGTTGTTCTACCAATGGCGAGCGCACCGAACATCAAAGAACGGTGGGAAATGGATTTATCACCAGGAACTCTTATGGTGCCTTTCAGCGGGTCGCCCATCGCAGATGTAAGGGGAGTAGGCGCAGAATTGTGTGACATTTTCAATGTCCGGAGCGTTAAAGGTTGTCAAAAGGTGACACGTCCTATCATGGGTCAGCGCTGTCGTCATCCACTTAGGCCGCTTGAAATTTGCAACGCTTCGTGCAGAAAAGTGGAGCAAGTTACAAAAAACGTTGATTTGGCTTTGACACCAGGCCGCACTTAAGGCTATGGGCGGCGAACTCAAATTCTAAGTTGACCATTAAACTATTGAAGGGTGAGCACAGTGGCAAAACCTGAACTTGGCACAAAGCGGCTGTGCCCGGGCTGCGGCGCAAAATATTTCGACCTTAATCGCGATCCGATTACCTGCCCGAAATGCGGCACGATATTCGAGATTGTTCTGACCTCTCGTGCGGCCAAGGCGGCCAAGGCTGCTGAAAAGCAGAAAGAGGAAGAAGAGGAAGAAGAAGACGCGGCAGCTCCGGAAACCGTATCGCTGGAAGAAGCTGATGCCGAAGCCGAGGGCGGCGATGATGTGCCGGATCTCGAAGGCGATGATGTCGACGTCGACGATGACGACGACGATTCAACGGATGACGTCTTCATTGAAGATGATGATGAAGATGATGACGCCGTTCCAGGCATTGTTGTCGAAATCGACGACGATACTGACCGATAAGGTATTGCCCGGGCAGCTGTTTTCAGCTGTCCGGTCTTTTCCACAAAGAGAGCAGAATTTCTATTGATTTTCTGCTTGATCTTGGTCTGCGGTGTGACTATGTTCCGCGTCCATCAGCGCCAGAAACCCAAGCTGGCGTATTCGGAATTTGGGGCCATAGCTCAGCTGGGAGAGCGCTTCGCTGGCAGCGAAGAGGTCAGCGGTTCGATCCCGCTTGGCTCCACCATTCCACTCAAAGTGAAATGTCTGTTTTTCATTTAAAAATTGCAAGTCGCAGATTTTCTGTTGAGAAGTATCGCCTACTAATTTTGCAAGTATATTTGATCCAGAGCGACTTTCAATGATTGAGAATTCCCGTTTTCATAAGTAAAAATGTCATCAATTACTGGTTGATTATCTTCTTCAACGATCAGGAACACGACTTTTGAGCGGGCCTGGTCCCCCCAACAAGTTTGAAACTGGAAATGTACGGTGACATCCCAAGATGTCTCAAATGGTTGCTCGGTCTCTATAGTTAGATTTTCAAGCGGGCAACCATCCTGGGAATTTGTAATGATGTCGTAGTCCGGAACAACGCCACCCATTTGTCGCGCCCATTTTGTCTTGAGTGCTCTATCGTAGAAACTGGCAAGGTCCTCACTATAAAGTCGTTCAAGCCGTTTATCTGAAAAATAGGATTCCAGCTGATCAACGTCAGGAGATGAAAAGTTATGGGAAGTTACGGCCAGCATTTCTCTTACAGGTACTGTTGGGTCGAAGACTGAGGCATGTGACTTTGCGACGCCCGCCCCTGTTGTCATCCATATCTGGCTTGGAATGTCAGCGCAGGGATCCTGAACGGCTTTTGATTTTTCCGTTTTTGCTCTGTTCTCGATATCCAGACAAAGACCACCTGCTTCGGAGCGCACAACGATGGTTGCATCTCCAACAAATTCCACTTGCCACAACCGATGTTTTTTTTCCTCACATTCACCTTGATAAACGCCAGCTCTCTGATCTTTCTTGCTCCAGGGAACGCCCATGCACAAACCCGATTTTACATTTACAATTCTCCCATCGGCGAAAAACTCCCACAGCTGATTGGGGTTGCCATTGCATGGTGTCACAACAAGGCGGGTAGCCGGTTTCAGGCTGCCTTTTGGATTGGCAAGGCAGCTGCCATTGGCAGCCGAGACAATTTGTTGACTCGCATTAGCTGATCCGAAACCCAGAGTTCCGGTAAGTAAAAGTATTGCAACGAATAAATAATTCATGGGATTTTTGTTCCGTATCTAAAATGAGAAATGAATAAACGCTACATAGATGCCATTGTCTATTCGTAACAATCGGAAGCGAAACTGCTCGTATCCAAATTCGATAAAGGGTTGCCGGTTTTTTTGGTGGAGGCGGTCAGGGAAACGAGAGTTGCGGGAATATTTGCCCACCCGGAAACGTAGAACGTACCAGCGCTAATAATATGATCACACTCGTAGACTAGCAAAAAAAGAACGCGGCTGCTTGTTCGGGGTATCAGGTCGGAAAATGATAGCACTATTCATTTCTGCTTTTCTGGCAGCGACATTGTTACCGGCTCAATCCGAGTTGGGTCTAGCCTACCTTCTTACCCAGCATCCTGAAGACATGGTTGCACTGATTTCAGTGGCAAGCCTCGGAAATACGCTTGGCTCGGTCGTCAACTGGGCGATTGGGCGTGGTATTGTCGGTTTTGTCCAGGCATCAGACGATCCGAAGAAACAATCAAAATGGTATAAGGCGGCCGAAGACTGGTACCAGAGATTCGGTTTCTGGAGCTTGTTGGCCAGTTGGATGCCGCTCATCGGTGATCCGATCACCCTGGTCGCCGGAGTGTTTAAGGAACCCTGGTGGCGTTTTTTGCTTCTGGTTGGAATTGCCAAGACTGCCAGGTACGTGATTGTCGCGACTTTGGCCCTCCAATTGGCTTAGCGTTTTCGGATTTTTTCCTTTTCTAAGCGAACCATCTTCGGATTCAGCAGTGTGAAAGTCGCGAGGGCAGTTCTGTTGACCCAACTTGCAGTCAGCGGGGCCGCATTGGGTCAACTATGAGAATGCGCTGGTCTTGGGAAACAAAGCTTTGCCGACGGAATGACCGCGACGCTCCTAAATGATTATAAATTTGAGTGAATTAGACGTGATTGGGTTTTCATGTGGAGGCATGTGATACTTCCAGAAAGCTCAATATTTTGAGTGAGGGCATCTTGAAAGAATGCAACTATAAACTTAGTCGGCATAACAAAATTTCTTTTTGAAGACTTCTCTCTTGCAGCACGGGCAAAGGCGTCGTTTAATGTTCATATGAACGTCATCGAACGTTCATATGAAAACAATACGAAACGCAGGCGTTATCGTTTCTCGCACTGATTAAGCCTCAGTGTCTTGATGATCCAACTGCTGACCAGGGCAAAGCCCTGCTAGATGGGAGCAAACAAATGGCTTACCGTAAGACTGTCGCCAGCCTAGTCGCTGCGGCGGCCCTTCTGGGCACATCTTCCGCGTCATACGCGGCGACTGACATTTCCTGGTGGCACGCTATGGGCGGCCGTCTTGGTGAGGTCGTTGTAGACATTTCAAATGGTTACAACGAATCGCAGGACGCGTGTAAAATCACACCGGTTTTCAAAGGGACATACGAAGAGACCCTGACATCAGGCATCGCGGCTTTCCGCGCTGGCGAGCAGCCTAACATTCTTCAGGTGTTTGACGCTGGTGCAGCGACAATCATCGGAGCAAAAGGTGCGACCATCCCGGCACAGGAAATCCTGGAAAATGCTGGTGTTGAGTTCAACATTGAAGATTACATCGAAGGTGTCCGCAACTTCTATGCTGACTCCGATGGCAAGATGATCGGCATGCCGTTCAATTCTTCCACGCCAATTCTGTACTACAATGAAGACGCTTTGAAAAAAGCCGGTGTAGAAGCTCCTAAAACCTGGGAAGATTTCCAGGCGATCGCACCAAAGCTGAAAGATGCCGGTTATGTGCCGCTCGCTCAGTCGCATCTGCCTTGGATCTTCACCGAGAACTTCAAGTCTCGCCATAACCTGCAGTTCGCAACCAACAACAACGGTTACGAAGGCGCCAAAGGTACAGAACTGGTTTTCGGTGAGCCGATCAAGAACCACTTCACGGCTGTTAAGGGCTGGTTGGACGATGGCCTGTTTGGTTACTACGGCACCGGCTGGGGTGACAACCAGACACCGTTCAACGAAGGCAAGGTCGCCATGTGGCTCGGGTCTTCGGGATCTTTCGGCGGTATCTCCAAAACTGTCGAGTTCCCGTTCTCCGCAACGTATCTGCCTTATTGGGATGCAGTTGACGGCGCAGGCACCGGCACATTCATCGGTGGTGCAGCTCTGTTCTCAATGGCTGGCAAGCCGGACGAAGAAAACAAGTGTGTTGCTTCTTTCTTCCAGTACCTGACGTCTCCTGAAGTTCAGTACATGTGGCACAAAGAGACCGGCTATGTGCCGATCACCAATGCTGCCTATGAGCTGGCCAAGAAAGACGGTCATTATGACCGCGCACCTGCTGCTGAAGTTGGCATCAAGCAGCTGACCCTTCCGGGCGGCGAGTGGACCAAAGGCTACCGCATGGGCTTCTACGTCCAGATCCGTGACGTGATGAACCGTGAATACGGTAAGATCATGTCCGGAGAAGCTTCCGTGGAAGACGCTTTCAAGGCGATCGAAGAAGAAGGCAACAAGCTTCTTGGCCGTTTTGCAAAGACAACCGGCAACTAAGCTGACCTGACCTACCCCTTTATGGGGGCGCTATCCGGCGCCCCCATTTCCTTTTGAGAAGTGCGGGCCGACTGTTAGTCTGGTGGCCCGCTTTCCCCCGTTCCGGTGACGTGATGAAAAAAGTCCAGTTCCAGTCCCGGTGGCTCCCGTACATGCTGCTCTTTCCGCAGCTTGCCATCGTGACGATATTCTTCCTTTGGCCGGCAGCTCAGGCTGTGCAGTCATCGTTCTATCTCGAAGATCCGTTCGGGTTCAGTTCCACCTTTGTCGGCATGGAAAATTTTACGGACACATTGTCCTCTTCCGACTATGGCCGGGTGGCAAAATTTACCGCAGTCTTCACGGTCCTGGTGACCTTTTTGTCGCTGGGGCTTGCGCTTCTGCTCGCAGTCAAGGCCGACAAGGTTTTACGCGGTGCCTCCAGTTACAAAACCCTTTTGATGTGGGTTTATGCCGTTGCACCGCCTGTAGCGGGCTTGATTGGTGTCATGCTGTTTGATCAACATGTCGGCCCGTTGGTCGATTTCTTTGCCCTTTTCGGCTGGAAAATGCAGATCGGTGTGAACTATTTCGACACCAGCTTTGCCATGGTGACGACTGCCGTGTGGAAACAGATTCCGGTTAACTTCATCTTCTTCCTGTCGGGTTTGCAGGGCATCTCAAAATCGGTTCAGGAAGCGGCCAGCATTGATTGTCGTTCGAGCATACGTCGTTTTTGGTCGGTCACATTCCCGCTGTTGGCGCCAACAGGCTTCTTCCTGCTGATCATCAACATCACCTACTCCTTCTTCGACACATTCGGCATCATCGACGTGATCGTTAAGAACGAGCCGGGCAACAACCCGGTGACCCTTGTCTACAAGGTTTATCTGGACGGTTTCCGCGGCAACGATCTGGGCGGTTCTTCGGCTCAATCGGTCATCCTGATGGCACTTGTGTTCATTCTGACAGTCATTCAGTTCCGCCTGATCGAGCGGCGCGTGCACTACACGTAAGGGGCGGAAATGAGAAAAAATCAGATTTGGGATCATGTGATCCTTTTGCTTGGCGTCTTTTTCATGGTGACACCGGTCGCACTGGCGTTCTTTTCCAGCACGCACGAAGCGATCACCATCTACAAAGAGGGCATGCAATTCGCGCCAGGTGGCAAGTTCCTGGAAAACTACGAGAAGGTATTGTTCGAGGCAGGCGGCTTCACCAAGGAGGTCGATGGCTTCGTCATGTTGAAGAACTCGATGATTCTTGGCTTTGGCTTCGCCATCGGCAAGATCGTCATTTCGATGCTTGCGGCCTATGCAATCGTCTACTTCCGCTTTCCAATGGCGACGTTCTGCTTCTGGGTGATTTTTGCAACCCTGTTGCTGCCACTGGAAGTCCGCATTCTGCCGTCCTATGAAATTGTTCAGTCACTTGGCCTGGTAAATACCTATACAGGACTGATTGTGCCGCTGATTGCCTCGGCGACCGGGACGTTCTTTTTCCGGCAGTTTTTCATGTCAATTCCCGAGGAGCTGTTGGAAGCCGCCCGTATTGATGGGGCTGGTCCCTGGAAGTTCTTCAAGGACATTCTGTTGCCGCTGTCAAAAACGATGATCGCGGCCATCTTCATCATCATGTTTGTCTTCGGTTGGAACCAGTATCTCTGGCCGACTCTGATGACGACCGATGAATCTTTGTTCACTTTGGTCCGCGGGATCAAGCAGATCCTCCAGGTTTGGGTGGGTGCGCAAATTCCGGCACTGCACGAAGCCATGGCATTGGCGATCCTTGCCATGTTGCCGCCAGTCCTGGTGGTCGTGATCTTCCAAAGCTGGTTTGTTAAAGGGCTCGTCGAGAGCGATAAGTGAGGTTCTAAATGTCAACGATTACTCTCGACACCGTTCGAAAGGTGTATGCCGGCGATGTGGAAGCTGTAAAAGGCGTTTCCATTGATATCGCCGACGGTGAGTTCATTGTTCTGGTCGGGCCGTCAGGCTGCGGCAAGTCTACACTTCTGCGCATGATTGCCGGATTGGAAGACATCACGTCTGGTGACATCAAGATTGGTGACCGCCTGGTCAACAAGGTTGATCCTGCCGATCGCGATATCGCGATGGTTTTCCAGAACTATGCGCTCTATCCGCATATGACGGTCTACAACAACCTTGCCTATGGCCTCAAAAATCGCGGTATGGACAAGACCGAGATTGATCGCCGGGTGAAGGAAGCTGCTCGCATTTTGGAAATCGGTGATTATCTGGAGCGCAAGCCACGGGCGTTGTCCGGAGGTCAGCGTCAGCGTGTTGCAATGGGTCGCGCTATTGTCCGCGAGCCAGCCGCATTCCTGTTCGATGAACCTCTGTCCAACCTGGATGCAAAACTGCGCGTGCAGATGCGGGTCGAAATCAAGCGGCTCCAAAAATCACTCGGAACAACCAGCGTTTATGTGACCCACGATCAGCTGGAAGCCATGACCTTGGCGGATCGGCTTGTGGTGCTGAACGGTGGCAACATCGAACAGATCGGTGCGCCGATTGATGTTTACGACAAGCCAGCTTCGACATTTGTGGCGAGCTTTATTGGCTCTCCGGCGATGAATCTGCTGGATGTCAAAGCAGATGGCAACGGTCTGACCCTTGCAAAAGGGCCGGGCCTGTCGGGTGCCAATACCAAGGGCAAAGACAGTTATACAGTTGGTATTCGCCCGGAACATCTGGAAGTCGTAGACAGTCCATCCTCTGGTGACGGTATAGCCCTGGAAGTCACTGTTGATGTTTTGGAGCCAGTTGGCGCAGAGAGTTACGTCTATGCCAGCTTCCCTGATGGCGGCAAGGAAATCGTCATTCGGGTATCCAGTCATGCAAAACATGAGCCGGGCGAAAAAATGTACCTGAAAGCTGCTGCGAAGGATGTCCATTTCTTCGATGCGGATTCTGGTCGCCGAATTGACTAACTGCTTCTGAAGCAAGAGATTGGCAGCTGTCAATTCTACTACTGTGAACAAGAAAACCACTCCGGGAAACCGGGGTGGTTTTTTGTCATGTGGGCAGGTGACATCTCCTGACAGAAAGGTGTCAGGAAGTTTGCCAAACGTGTCTATCCGCTGTCCGAGATTTCTGGCACCAGTGGGGAAAGTTGATCTCAAGGGGCAGAAACCGTGGAACCATTCAAGAATAAGATATCACCTGATTTGGTTCGGTGTCTGAGCCTGCATCTGGGCAAGCACATTCGCGGCTTTGATCCTATGGCTTATGAGACCGAAATCCTTGAACAGCTGGATCATCTTGAACTCAAACTACGGGCGCGCCTGATTGCTGATGTTACGCATCGTGTTTTACCTGCTGATCTGGACGAGCGCTTCGCCATTCTTGAAGCCATGCTGCACCCGTTGACGGATGTGGCTGTTGATCGCGACAGTGATGAACGCGGTATCCGAGGCTGGGGCATGATGCCACTCGGTATGATCGTTGCGGATTGTGGTTTGGGCGACTTCGACAAGTCTTTTGCCCTCATGAAGGAAATGACCCGCCGCGCCACTGCCGAATTCGAAGTGCGCCCGTTTCTGGACGCCGATCAGGATCGCGCCCTTGCGATCATGACACCGTGGACCAGAGATCAGAGTGTTCATGTCCGCCGTCTGGTGTCTGAAGGTACAAGGCCGCGTTTGCCATGGGGAATGCAACTCAAGCAGCTGGTCGCCGATCCGGCCCCGACATTGCCGCTGCTTGAAGCCATGAAAGACGATCCGGAAGAATACGTTCGCCGATCTGTCGCCAATCATTTGAATGATATCGCCAAGGATCACCCTGATCTGGTTGCAGAGATTGCTGCACGTTGGCTGAAAGATGCTGACAAGAACCGCGAAAAGCTGGTCCGTCATGCTTGCCGGTCTTTGATCAAGCAGGGGCATCCGGCCACGCTGGCTGCCTTTGGCCTCAACCCTCCTGAAATCACATTGATGGGGCCTGTGATTTCGGAAAGGACCGTTGACTACGGAAACGGGGTCGGTTTTTCGGTTGAAGTAACATCAACTGGTACCAAGACGCAGGATCTGGTTCTGGACTATCTGATCCACTTCAAGAAAGCGAACGGCAAACTGGCGCCAAAAGTGTTCAAGTGGACAAAAGCACGGCTTGTTCCGGGAGAAACCTTGTCATTGAGCCGGAACCACGGGATCAAACCGATCACCACGCGGGTTTATTACGGTGGTACCCAAGCGATTAGTGTGCGGGTCAACGGACAGGATTTTGGTTTCTCTGAGTTCGAACTATTGATGCCGGAAGGTTGAAATCGGCAAGGCGATCGAATTCGGTCTCACGCAATTGGCTCTAAATGGCCGCAGTCCAGATCGACCGCACAGTCGATACCATCAATTCTGCCGTTATCGGAGTATTGCCAGAAACGATAGCTCTTCCAGGGAGATGGGATCTTGGGGCTATCAACTTCGTAATTGGCAATCCATAACGGGTGCCCGTCCATTTTCGGGCTTCTAAGTCCTTGCCAAAACGATGGTGACACGTAAATCATCGGTTTGCATTTTAGTTTTTCTTCCAGACGCTTCATGAGCGCTTTAAGCGCCGAAACGTAGGTTGTCGGGCTTAAGCCTTGCATTTCCTCGCAATCGATCGCTGGCGGAATGTCGGTTTCAGGATCAAAACTCACCGACTGTAGCTGGTCAACGAGGAGATCTGACTGGAGTTCGAAATCGTAGGCCGGAAGAAAAAAATGGTACGCGCCACAAGAAATGCGGTTGGTTTTGCACCCTGACCAGTTTTCTGAAAATCTGGGATCTTTCATCTCAGCGCCTTCGCTAGCCTTGATGATCGCGAAGTCGATGCCGTGGCGGGCGACGGCCGCCCAATTTATTTTGCCCTGCCAAAATGAAACGTCGATACCCTGTTTCTCCGTATTGGTCATACTCTTGGCGTCCTGTTGAATGGATCGGTTCCAAAAGGACGCAGGGCGCAGGATAATGTGAGTTGAGGTCTAGTCGGGATCAATCTGTTTAAGACGCAACATGCCTGCAATCCCCAGGACTGGGCCGATGGCCATTATTGCGAAGACGTTCGGCCACCCAATCAGATCCGCCAGCAATGGTGTCGCCTGAACGGTGGCAAATGTCAGCGCAAATCCGAGGGCTGTCTGAAAGGTCATCAGACTGCCAGCTTGTTCCGGCGGCGAGTAATCGGCCACCAGTGCCGAAAACTGGGCCGAATCCGGCAAGATTGCAGCGCCCCAGATCAACACGCAGACGATTGTCAGCCAGACTGGTCCGCCAAATGTCAGCGCGCTGGCGATTGCAGCTGTGCCGCTGACCGCCATGGCAACGATCGCGATATTCGCCTTGCCGACCCGATCCGCAACAATCCCGGCAAGAACACTGGCGACACCGCCTGAAGCGATTGCCAGAAAGGCGATCAACCGGGCCAGCGGAAGCGCTTCCTCTGCGGACATTTGAATGGAAAAGGAAACCGTCAGGGCGACGCCGATCCAGGCCCACATGGCATAGAGTTCCCACATGTGGCCGAGATATCCAGCATAGGCATATCGAATTTTGGGGTTGGTCCACGCCATCATGATGGACTTGATCTGCATGCGTGGCGCCGTGCCATGAAAAGGGCCCAGCTTTGCAAGCAGACACAGCAAACCACCCAGCGCCGATGCAGAAGAGGCTACTGCCAGACTCCAGCGCCAATCGGTTCCACCCAGTAATGCCAAAAGATGTGGTGCAGCCGATCCCAATGTCAGGGCACCGACAAGTGTGCCAACCAGAAAACCACGATCCTTCTGCCCCCAGCCGACAGCTATTTTCATGCCAACGGGATAGACACCGGCGAGCAATGCCCCAGTAGCAAAGCGAGCAAAGATTGACATCCAGCCGCCGGGCTCAACGATCAAGAGACTGGCATTCAACAGCGCTGCCGTGATCGCACAAAAGGCAAAGAAACGGCGCGGATCAATGCGGTCGGCAAGGCCGAGCAGGGCAGAGAATAGGGCTCCGACGACGAATCCGATCTGGACCGCACTTGAAAGTGCGGCCTGACGGAATTCGGATATCTCAAACTCACGTGTCAGATCCGGCAAGATCGCAGCTGACATGAACCACAGGCTCATGCCTGCGATCTCAGCTACCATCAGTATGCCGAGGGATCGCCATTTGCCGGAACAATCAGTCTGCAAGACCAAGTTCTTTTTGTTGTTTTTTCGTCAGTTTGGCTGCGATGATTTTATGGGCAGCTTCGATATAGGCTTTGAGGTCTTCGTCGGACATGCCGGTTTCATCTTCCCGCTGCACCCATTTGGCGCGGGCAAGATAAGGTGCCGGGATCAGGCCGTCTTGCTGGATGAGCAGGGAATAGGAAATGTCCGAGCACTTGAAGCTGAATTTCTCATGGGAGCCTTCGCCCCACCCAGAGCAGATCGCAAAGATCTTTCCACCAACTTTCCAGACAGACGCGTTGCCCCACTGAATGACATTTGTCGTTGCCTGAAGGTTTTTGCAATAAGTATCGAACTCGTCCCGGGTCATATGAAAACTCATAAAAATGAATGGTATGGCTGCCGATAGGTGTGATGCCAGAAGGTGACCTGTTCGGAGGTTTGGTGCAAGCCCGCAAGAAAATCAAAAAACTGTGTCACACATTCCGGCCCATGGCCCTCTAATACTATGAGACACCGGAAATGACGGGGCGCATTGATGACTGTTATGACAATTCCACAAGACGCTGTTCTGGCTGCCCAGAAGGGTGACCGACAAGCGCTTGAAAATGTGCTGGAAGGCATTCGGCACCAGATGTTCACGCTGGCAAAACGTGTGCTCGTCAATCCGGATGATGCTGAAGAGGCAACGCAGGAAATCCTGATCCTCATTCTGACGAAATTGTCGACTTTTCGCGGCGAAAGCGCATTTTCAACCTGGGCCTATCGCATCGCGGTCCGTTATCTGGTCAGCACCAAGAAGATGCTGGCGCGAGATCCGGGCCTGACATTCGAGATGTATGCGGCTGATCTCGAAAACGGATTGGTTGCTGCCCCCCCAAAGGCACCTGATGAGGCTTTGCTTCTCAATGAACTCAGGGTGTCGTGCACGATGGCGATGCTGCTTTGCTTGAAGATCGATCTGCGGCTGGCTTATGTGCTGGGAGATGTTTTTGAACTCGACCACCGGGAAGCGTCCAGCATTCTTGGTCTTGAACCTGCCGCCTACCGCAAGCAACTTTCCCGGGCGCGTAGTGATGTTCATGTTTTCACATCCCGGCACTGTGGGCTGGTCAGTGACACGGCAAAATGCAGTTGTCCGCGCAGATTGCCAGCAGCACTCAAAACGGGGCGTGTTCAGCCGGGAAGTTATCCGAATTCGACGGAATCCAAAGATGACTTTGAGACGGTTCGCACGCAAATCGGATCAGTTATTGATGATCTGAAAACATTCAAACTTCAGCAAGCTGTACCGACACAAAACTGTCCGGACACGATCCGGATTCAATTGACCGAAATTCTGTCGCCGCCCCGCTAGGCCGCAGATCAGCCAGACAATCGACCATTCAACCAGCTTGGCCACAAGCGGGACTGGCACCGCTTTGCCGAACTTTCAACCAGGAGATCCATAGTGACACTTTTGAAAACAACGATCCTGAGCGCCGCAACACTCGTTTTCATGGTTACCTCAAATCCAGTACTCGCAGAAGGAAATAGCAACATGACACAAGACCAGAAAGATGTTTTGGCGACGATCGACAAGATGACCAGCTCATTCGAGGTTGGAAATCTCGATGCGGTTATGCAGACCTATGAAGCCAAACAAAGCATCGCATTTGAACCCGGTAAGCCGTTGTCCGACAGTGCGGTGGCGCGCCAGGTTTTTGAACAATGGACCGCTCTGTCACCGAAGTTCAGCTATTCAGGGCATGAGGTCATTGTCGAAGGTGATATCGCCGTGCATATCGCCCCTTGGAAAATGGAAGGGACTGATCCGGAAGGAAATGTAGTCGGAGGTGAAGGTCTGTCTGTCGCCGTCCTGCGCCGCCAGTCAGATGGCAGCTGGAAGATGGTCATCGACAACCCTCACGGCAGCCATCTGCTTCAATCAGCGGTGAATTGATTGTCGAAGCCGCGCAGCGAACAGATACATCGCTATGCGGCTCCGCTCTTTTTCTTTTTAAACCAACCCAGGACGCAAAGGTTTTCAGCCAACTGTAAGCCGGTTTAGCGTCCTTTCGACCCTTTTTGACCTGTGACAGACCAACAGGCTGTTCGCGTTCGGCCTTAGTCGCGGTGTCTGGCTCTCTTGGAGGCCGCCCCCATAACTCTTCTGCGTGTGGGTAAAGCGCTCTACGCGGATCATTTTTCCGCAACGGCTCAGAATGATGCAAAAGTGACAGTGCATTTATGAAGCATGGGTGCATGGTATTGTCTTTTGTTCAGCGTAGGGACATGATTGCCTACGCTGAGATATCGGGCTTTCAGCCGGTAATTGGCAGTCATTAATAACAAAACCTGAATTTCAAAAATGAAACAAAGTCTTGATTGGGAAGATTTGAAAGTGTTTCTAGCGGTCGCAAAGGCCGGTGGATTGGCTGGGGCTGCGACAGTGACAGGCATCAGTCCGGCGACCGTTGGCCGTCGTGTCGCAGCGCTTGAAAAGTCGCTCGATGCCCGTTTGGTGGAGCGTGGCGCGCGCGGATACACATTGACCGAGGCCGGAAACGACCTGCTTCAATATGCCCAAGACATGGAGCATACAGCGCAATCCATTGAAACCTGGCGGGATGGCAAATCCGTGCACCGCCGTATTCGCATATCTGCCGGTGATTGGACGATGCGTCTGCTGATCGACAATGCCAACACTTTCTGGTCTCCCGATGCTGGCTGGATTCCGGAATTCCTGTCAGACATGCGCAATCGGGATATCGCTCGACGGCAGGTTGATATCGGCATCCGAAATGCACGCCCGCTTCAGCCCTGGCTGGCAGGCCAGAAAGTGGGATCAGTGGAATTTGCGGCCTATCAATTGACCCGTGTACCCGAGACCACTGATATCGGCTGGATCGGTGTTGTCGAGGATGATGCCAACACGCCAACAGCGAATTGGTTACGGGAGCATCACGCGGACCAGACCATCATGACAGTCAATAAATCCAGTCTGGCACTGTCTCTTGTCCGACAGGGTCACGCTCGCATGCTGCTGCCGACCTTTGTCGGCGATGCTTTTCAAGATCTGGACAAGATTGGTGATCCAGTTGAAGAGCTGAAAACCGAACGTTGGCTGGTCATGCATCAGGATGAGCGAAATGAACCGATCATCCGTAAAGCTGTCACCGCGATTTCAACCTTGTTGAAGACAGGTCCTTTGCTCAATCCATAATTGTGGACGGCAAGTGAATAATATCGCTCGAAACCAGAGTATTTCACGTTCGCCTTGAATCAATTTTAACATGTCTCCATATTTAATAGCGAAGGGAGCTTCAAAAACTCCTGTCCGGATGCCTATTGAAAGGGTCTGGATGCAAGGTCGCTTCGACAAGGACTTTGAGGATTTTACGCATGTCAGCGTTCTCCAGCCCGTTTATGCTCGGGTTCGACGATATTGAGCGCGTTCTTGATCGCGTTTCCAAAGCCGCCAATGACGGCTATCCGCCTTATAATATCGAAAGGCTGCCACAGTCAGACGGTCTGGGAGATGTTATCAGGATAACCTTGGCAGTTGCCGGTTTTACGCGGGAACAGTTGGATGTCTCCGTTGAGGAAAGCCAGTTAGTGATCCGTGGTCGGCAAGTGGACGACAAGAGCCGACAGTATCTGCACCGCGGTATTGCGGCCCGGCAGTTTCAAAGGGCATTTGTCCTTGCCGAAGGTATCGAAATCCTCGGAGCCGATCTGAAAGACGGGCTTTTGTCGATTGATCTGGCGCGTCCCGAACCGGAGCGCGTCATAAGAAAAATAGAAATCTCCAGCGGCGAATGACCCTCGTCAGCCAAGAAACGGAGACGAACTGATGCACGATCCCGACACGCCCGCCTGGGCAGACCAATACGATCTCGCCGAGATCATGACGGTCGATGAATTTACAGAGCTTGGTACTGGCGACATTGCCTATATCAAGGCGATCAAGGCTCAGGAATTGAAGGACATGTTTCCGGAAATTCCGCCATTGCAAGACAACATGACGCTCTACGCGCTGTTGAATGCAGATGGCACTCCGATCCTACTGGCCGACAGCCGTGAGGCTGCCGTTGCCAATGCATTCGAGGCTGATCTTGAAATGGCATCCTTGCACTGAGCTTGAATGAACCAACGCGACAACGAAAAACACCGGCTTTTGAGCCGGTGTTTTTATTCTAAGTGAGCGCCGGTTCCTTGGCGCTTACCTCATTTGTATTGGGCGCTGGTGGTGCGGCTTTTGGAGGTGCTTCCGGTGTTCCGAGCCCGCCAGCTGCAGTCTTGGGTGGTTTGCGCCATGGCTGGCTTTTGTACCAGGATACGACGTATGCAACGGCAATCAGGGCGGCAAAGCCTCCAAAGTTGGACAGGATCTGCGGCAACCATTCTCCGCGACCCCAGACCATGTCCCGCATCAGGGCCGCTGCCTGAGCAATGACCAGACTTGCCATGAAGACGGCAAGCGACTGCTGGCCAACTTTCTGGACTACACGTACAAATGCGCCCCAGACTTTGCCATGGCCCAACAGGTATTTGCCGTGTTCGCCCGCCGCAATCCATCCGAGATATGCGAGCGCCAGAAAATGGAGGTATCGGAACAGGCCAAACTCGGTTTTGATCCAGAGCGGTTTGATATATGCGCGAATTTCGCGGGCCCATTCGAAGTCCCAATAACTTGCGCTATAGACGCGGAAATAGGCAAACGGGATTGTCAGCAAGACAATCGCGGCACACAGCACAATCAGCTTCCTGTTGACCGGCGGAGCCGGGATCCAGCCACGCATGAAGGCAAATCCGGTAAAGAACAGCATCTGCCAGGCAAATGGATTGAAGAACCATTTGCGGTCTGACCAAGGCTCCGCAGGCAAGTCGAGATACCCAAATTGAGACGCCAGCCACATACCGATAGAGACTGCAAACGCAGCGACGACGGATACTCTTGAAGCCAGCATGATCACCGGGATCAGCGCCAGGATGACGACATACATCGGCAGAATATCGAAATAATTAGGCACCCAGGTCAAAGTCATGATGCCGGGAAGCGCCTGTTCCGTGTTGTTGAACAGATGCCAAAGATTCAAGGAGACAACATAATCCTGAGTAAGGTCGCAGCATCGCTCCAGATAACCGCTTTGATGGACCATGAAGAGGCCAACGGCGATTATCAGGAATTGGCCGATATGCGCCCAATACACCTGCCACATGCGATGCGCGATGCGGGCAGCGCCGATACCCCAACCATGCACGTCAAAGATCTTGCCGAACGCAAGAGCTGACGCCATTCCGGAACAGAAGACAAAGATTTCAGTCGCGTCAGAAAATCCAAATCTTGCCGGAATCCAAAGTGTCCACCAGTTCCAGGGAACATGGGCAATATAGATGATGAACATACCGAGACCGCGGAAGAAGTCGAGCCGCGGATCACGGGGGCGTTTGGTCTGTGTATGAGCGTTCACGTTGGTCACATGTCGATTATAGTTGGTTTTATTGAGCATGCGGCTTTGGATCAGACGGAATCTGCTGCTCGCAGGTTTTCATCTTCCATGACCTTTTCAGCACGCTGCATCTTGTCGCAGACTTCAAGCCGTTGTTCGGCAAATCTGTCAAGGGCACCACGCTTTCGGCGGCGGTCATTGATCAGGTTTTCTGCTTCGCCCGAAAGGCCTGCCCGAAGAGCGGCGTCGATGGTGATGCGCTCGAAAACATCACGCTGGGCGTGGGAGCCACCGATAATCGGCAGATTGTCTCTGGCAGATGTCAGCAGAGAAAAGGCCGAGGCATAGTTGCCTTTCCGATATTGCTCCAAACCAAGGCCTGTTGGCAGCCCGGCTTCAGAACTGATGCGCCCGATGTCGGTTTCCATTTTGGCGCGGTCTTTCAAACCGTTGAGCAGCCTGTCTGCGCCCATCCGGCGACCGCCGTTCAAGAGTGCGAGCAGATAGTGCAGATCGGCAAAGACGTTGCAGCCGTCTTCGGAGCGCTTGTCGGAAAGCTGGGCAAGCTCGTCCCACCGACTGCCGATATCGATACCGTCAAGTTCCAGCCGAGACAGAAGCGAAGCAGCGTTGGAGATGTCGCGATAATCATCAGTCTTGTCTTTACGGATTTCGCTGTCGTACAGCACCAGAGCTTTTTCAGTCTCACCCTTGTCCATGTACATCAGGGCAAGATGCCACCAGACGTGATAACCAAAATTGTTGCAATGCGCCCAGCCATCAGGATGGTTTTCGAGCCACCCGGAGCCTTCTTCAGACCGGCCCGTCATATCATGGACGTGAGCAACCGCATGAAGACCCCAGGCATCATCCCGGGAAAATTCCAGTCCTCTGCGGCCAGCGGCTTCTGCTTGCCGGTAATCTCCTGTTTCTTCCAATGAGAAAGCGCGGCAACCGAGCACATATCCGTATGAGGGATGATCTTCGTCATAGTCGGACAGAACGCGTTCGATCGACTGGCGCATGCCGTCAGCATCGCCAAGGACAAATCTGATCGCATGAACGAGTTTCATCAGGAATGCATCCCGAGGAGCCCTGATCAGGGCAGCGTCCAGAATATCAGCGGCGCGGGTTGGAAACCCCTGCAGCCAGGCTGTCAAGGCGTCGATTGTTGCCAATTCCCGGTCTGTGACCGGCGAATTGTTGGTGGAGGTTCGCGCTACTGCCAGGCACTCTTGAGCCGTTGTTACAAGCTCACGGCGTCCCAACAACAGACAAAACAGGCCGCGAGAAGCGTGCCCGAGTGCAAATTGCGGCGCTGCGCCCAGGCAGGCCTCAAGATGTTCCGGTGTTGTCTTGCCGTGCGCCAGGAAGGCGTTCACGGTCTTGTTCCAGGCTGCTAAGGCACCCTTGTCGGAAAGTGTAATGTCATATCCGAATTGATCACTGAGACGCATAATCGGCCTTTGTGTCCGCGTGTTGGAACCATGTTCTTTCACTGTGTAGGTGTCTACGCAGCATGCATCCGCGAGGATGAAATCTAACCGCTAAAATCCGCAGCATTCACTTGAACTGCAAAACACAAAATGGTGTTGGCAATGTGTAGGAGAGAAAAGAACTTCTTCGTTGCGAAAATATGGCAGCTGATGACAGGATGGTTTGCAGGATTATTTGACCAGCTCTAATTAAATCTGGAACAGACGACATGAACCAATCTGTTCAGCGATCTCAGATCTGGATTGCAGGAATAGCCTTTGGACTACTCGGCTTGATTTCAGCCGGAGCCTATGCAGCAGCTGGTCCGCGCCAAGCCGTCGCAACGGTGATCGGCGGACTGGCTGGAGTAGCGCTCTATCATGCAAGTTTCGGGTTTACGGCAGCCTGGCGGCGCATTGTTACCGAGAAACGCGGTGGCGGTCTTAGAGCTCAGTTTGTTCTGATCATTCTGACCAGTGCAGTATCGTTTCCGCTGATTGCCTGGGGCGGTCAGCTGGGATGGCCAACCGGTGGATTTGTGTTTCCATTCGGATTTGCCGCAGCGCTGGGTGCATTCATGTTCGGCGCGGGCATGCAGCTCGGCGGTGGATGCGGATCGGGCACGCTCTTTACCGCTGGCGGTGGATCTACCCGAATGATGATTACACTCGCGGCCTTCATTCTTGGTTCGGTCGTGGCAACGGCACATATGCATTTATGGGGTCGTCTTCCGAAACTGCCGCCCGTCTCGTTGATAAAGGAATTCGGTCCTCATGGCGCATTTCTGCTGACGTCACTTGTTCTGGGAAGTATTGCTTTCCTGACGATCCGGCTCGAAAGGCAGGAACATGGTGATGTCGCGCCACAACGCAAAACGGTATCTTTTCTGAAAGGGCCGTGGTCGCCGATGTTTGGTGCGGTCATGTTGGCCGTGGTTGGCATCGCAACCTTTGTGGTTGTCGGCAGGCCATGGGGTATCACGTCAGCTTTTGCGCTTTGGGGTGCAAAGATTTTTCATGCCGCGGGCATTCCGGTCGACACCTGGCCCTACTGGACATGGCAACGGGGGGCACTGGAAAACTCCGTCCTCCGAGATACGACCTCGGTGATGGATTTAGGGATAATTTTCGGCGCGATGGCTGCATCTGCGCTCGCCGGTAAATATGCACCAATCTGGAAACTGACCCGCCGCGATGTGCTGACGGCAGTCGCAGGTGGCTTGTTGATGGGGTATGGGGCCCGGCTGGCATACGGCTGTAACATTGGTGCGTATCTGGGCGGTCTCGTATCAGGCTCTGTTCATGGTTGGTTGTGGCTGTTGTTCGGTTTTCTGGGATCGGTGCTTGGCACCCGGCTGCGTCTTCGTCTCGGTATGAGATAGGCCGATCATTACACCTTAATGTGAGCAGCGATCCGCTGCTGGGTCGTTACTGTGCCAGCGATGGGTTCAAATATTCAGGAGTTCTTCATGCGTCATTTGCTTTTGATCATCATCGCCGCATTCTTTGCGGTCAGTCCTGCTCAGGCTGGTGGAGTTGCTGACCGGGAAGGCTGGACTGTTATTCCGACAAAACATTCCTACCCGGATCTGGTTGAGCGTGTGAATGCAGCCGTCAAGTCCGAAAAGATGGGTCTGGTGACACGGGCGAGCGCTTCAGCTGGCGCAAAGGGACGTGATCTGATCATTCCGGGAAACATGATTATCGGCGTTTACCGGAATGATTATGCCGTGCGCATGTTGGACGCGTCGGTTGCTGCCGGTATTGAAGCGCCTATCCGTTTTTACGTGACAGACAACGAAGATGGTACGGCGACATTGTCCTGGAAAACGCCGAGCTTTGTCTTCTCGCCTTATATGGATGAAGGCGGCGCGGCCCTCGCAAAACTGGCAGGGGAACTCGATCAGGTGTTTGCGGCGATCGCAGAAAAAGCTGTTGCCGAGTAGTAACACGCCGATCAAATGCGTGTTTTTGCAGTGGGAAAGCGGAGATTGGGGGCTTGCCTAACCGATGAAACGCCCACACATTTAAATCATCAGCAACAGATGAAAGGAGGTATGCCCATGTCTAGTGAGTATCCGATTTTGGCCAGAAAGTCTGGGTGGAATGGAACGGTGCCGGAGCAGCCTCTTGTACTGAACGGTTTCACTGGGATCTGATCCGGGCTTTTTAGTCATTCGATCTCATGGGAGGGCCGCATCGCGGCCCTCTTTTGTTTTTGCGGTCTGGGGTCAGGTGAGGCCGACTGCCGTGCGAACGTCTTCATCACGCAGCGAACAGTCGACACCGCGATAGGTGTCGCCGGCATCCGTGCAGAGCCAGCAAATTGTTTCGCCAACCCACTCAGCTGGGATATGAACGGAGGGATCAAGCTGACTGACCGGATTGATCCCGGACGCCTTGATATCAACCTGCATTTTGGTCGCAACTGTCCCAGGGCTCAGCCCGACAATCCGGAGGCCTTTTTCGCCAAATTCCTTGTCACCACATTTTGTCAGGGAAAGAGCTGCGGCCTTTGAAGAGCAGTATGCGCTCCAACCTTCCAATGCACCACTTGCCGCACCAGAACTGATGTTGACGATGGTGCCGGAGCCTTTCTTCAGCATATGCGGAATTGCGACCCGCATACCGTGATAAACGCCCTTCACATTGATATCGATCGCCTTGCCCCATTCTTCGGGGTCTGACTCGTCAATTCGGGAGATAGGGTCGATAACACCGGCATTGTTCACCAGAATATCGATCCCGCCGAATGTGTCGATGGCATGTTGGATGGCCTTGGTGACATCCTCATAGCTGGACACATCACATGTGACCGCGATAGCTGATCCGCCCGCAGCCTTGATTTCACTGGCAATGCGATTGATGTCGCCGCTTGAGCGGGCAGCGAGAACGACCATTGCACCGTATTTGGCAAGGCTGTGCGCAGCCGCTTCACCGATACCACGGCTTGCTCCGGTCACCAACGCAACTTGTCCCGACAGATCAAACATACAATTTCCTCATATTCATTAGGCCATTCAGGCCGAAAACTTGTTGCGCGACTTTAGTGCGCCAGGTCGAAGGAATAAACCGTTGAAAAGCAGGACTGTCGTGCATTTTCCTCACGAATAAGGTATTTCGCTGTTTGTTTAGTTGTGGTGGCGAAAATACTCGCGACCGACAGACCGGGGCAGCGTGAATGACGGCGGACAATTCAGCTTTGCAAACCTTCGTGCGCCAGCTTTACTTCGGCCACACCACTCGCGCCAAAACTTTCCGGTATGTTCTGCTGGCGTTTGACCTGATCACCATTGGCTATTTCATCGTCTCCGCCATGGTTGACCCGGATCGCCATCATCATGAGCTGGACTATTTCATCGCAGCTGTCCTGACACTCGACTATTTTGCGCGATTAATCGCTGCGCCGACCTGGAGCCGGTATTTCTTCAGCTTCACGTCGCTCGCCGACGTCGTTGTGATTATTTCACTCATAGTTCCGGCATTCTTTGAGAATTTCGCATTCTTGCGGGTTGTTCGCATGCTGCGACTGCTGCGGTCTTATCACCTTCTCAATGAACTTCGGGAAACATCGAACTGGTTCCGTCGCAACGAAGAAATCTTGCACTCAGCAATCAATCTGTTTGTCTTTATATTCGTCGTCACGGCCATCGTGTTTGTTGTCGAGCATGACCAAAACGAGAATATAAACAATTACCTGGACGCGCTCTATTTTACCGTCACGACCCTGACCACGACCGGGTTTGGCGACATTACCATGACCGATACGGTCGGGCGTCTCATGACAGTACTGATCATGATTTTTGGCGTTGCACTGTTCCTGAGATTGGTCCAGACGATCTTTCGTCCGGCTAAGGCCAGCGTTGCTTGCCCGGATTGCGGTCTGAGCCGTCATGATCCGGATGCAGTTCACTGCAAACACTGTGGCCGCACGCTGAACATCCCGACTGAAGGCGCCTGGGATTAGCGCTCGTCCCTGACTTCGATCTCCTAGATGTGATCATCCATTTCTGGACAAATCCGGCTGCCAGACCATTCTCATAGCGGGTCAGGGCGATTGCCCGCTTGCGAGATTCTGCGCGATTGGCGCAAAAGAGGTTCGGGTTCAGCTATGAATTTCAAATATATGTTTGCCTTTGCCGTAACACTTCTTTCCTCAACAACGCTATTCAATTCGTACGCTAGCGAAAGCGTAGCTTGCGGCGAAGAGATCCCGTGTGAAATCTCCAACGGCGAGTATTTCATACACCTGCCGGTCGATCACGAGGCGAATGAACCGCTTGGGGCGATCTTTTATCTGCATGGCCATCGCGGCAAAGCCCTGAATGCCCTGCGCAACAAGAATTTCCAAAGGATGGCCGATGAACTCGGCGTTGCATTTGTCGCCGTGCAAGGCGTCAATGGGACCTGGTCCTTTCCGACAGCGCCCAGATCACTCCGGGACGAATATGTTTTCTTTGATGAAGTGCTGTCAGATCTGTCCAACCGTTTTGGTGTCGACAGGGATCGCACTATGTTGTCCGGATTTTCCTCCGGCGGTTTCATGACCTGGTATATGGCGTGCAAACAATCAGACCGGTTCAGCGGGTATGCCCCAATTGCTGGTGCTTTCTGGGAACCTTTGCCAACAAATTGCGAAACGGAACCGCCGTATCTGTTTCACGTACATGGAAAGAGCGATACGGTTGTTCCGTTAGCGGGCCGGTGGCTTGGCGGCGGCCAATGGAAACAAGGCGACGTGTTTGAGAGTTTTGATGTTTGGCGCCGGCAAGTCGGTCTTGATGAGACCAAACCTGTTAAGATGACGGATGGCGGCCTGTCCTGTGAACGTTGGTCTCCAGAAACCGGTGTGTTGGAGCTCTGTCTGCATGATGGCGGACACAGCGTTCGTGCAGAATGGATCAAACGCGCCTGGCTTCAACTGGGTGAGATGAAGGGCTGGAACTCAGAAGGCTGAAGTCACTTGTTCCTGACAGGAAAGTGAGACAAAGCGATCCGGCTTTGGAATTCTCAATATTGACGAGCGGTGTACCTTGGTGTCCTTTGCGGTCAAACACATCAGCAAGGTGACCCGTGTCGCAACCCAAGCCATCCCCCGGTGCATTATCCGGGCTCGTCGTTCTTGATCTCTCCCGCATTCTGGCAGGCCCGACCTGTACACAGATCCTGGGAGATCTGGGGGCCGAGGTCATCAAGATCGAACGCCCCAAACGTGGTGATGACACCAGAGGCTGGGGGCCGCCGTTTTTAAGAGACGAAGATGGCAACGAGACACAGGAAAGTGCCTATTACCTTTCTTCCAATCGCAATAAGGCGTCTGTTGCCATAGATCTGGCGAGCGATGAAGGTCAGGCGCTAATCGGTGATCTTGCCGCCAAGGCCGACATTCTGGTCGAAAACTTCAAGGTTGGAGATCTGAAACGTCGTGGGCTTGATTACGACACGCTGAAACAGCGGAATTCGAAGCTGATTTACTGCTCTATTTCCGGCTTTGGCCAGACAGGTCCTTACGCTCACAGGGCAGGGTATGATTTCCTGATCCAGGGCATGGGCGGGATCATGTCTCTGACTGGCTTTCCGGATGATGAGGGCGGAACAGAGACCAAATGCGGTGTTGGTATTGCCGATGTGATGTGCGGCATGTATGCGACGGTCTCTATTCTGGCAGCTCTCAACCACCGAAACAGCACCGGCGAAGGCCAGCAGATCGATATCTCGCTGCTGGATGCACAGGTGTCCTGGTTGATCAATCAGGGTGTTGCCCATCTCCTTTCCGGAGAAACACCCGGCCGTCTCGGCAATGGGCATCCAACCATCGTACCTTACGAGTCCTTTCCGGCAGCAGACGGCCCTTTTATTCTCGCAGTGGGCAATGACAACCAGTTTCGGAAATTTTGCGTGATCGCTGGTGCTCCAGAACTGGTTGACGATCCGCTTTACGCGACAAATGCGGACCGGGTCCGGAACCGCACACAACTCGTTCCGATCATCCGGCGATTGACAATCGAAAAAGATGCCGCCGACTGGATCAGGATGCTTGAGGACGCCGGAGTGCCCTGTGGTCCGGTGAATGATCTGGCGCAGGTTTTTAAGGATCCTCACGTTTTGGCGCGAGACATGCATATCTCGCTGCCACATCCAGTCAGCGGTACAGTCGATCTGATCGGCTCTCCCATCAAGATGGAAAAGACGCCTGTTGCTTACCGAAACGCCCCGCCAATGCTTGGCGCAGATACGAAAGACGTCCTGACCAAACATTTGGGATTAGGATCTGACCAGATCAAAGAACTTTGCGATAGAGGCATTCTCGACACCGGCACAGAACCGGCCAACGAAGGAACATCGGCAACATGACGACTGGCGCAGACATTATTGCAAGGAAACTTCACGCCGCCGGTTGCAGGCACGCTTTTGGCATTCCTGGCGGCGAAGTTTTGGCGTTGATGCAGGCGCTGGACGAAGCGGATTTGAAGTTCGTTCTGGTCAAACATGAAAACGCCGGTGGTTTCATGGCAGAAGGCGGCTGGCATGCGGATGGAGCGCCGGGAGTGCTTCTGGCGACCCTTGGCCCGGGCGCTGCCAATGCCATCAATGTTGTCGCCAATGCCTGGCAGGACAGGGTGCCGCTCATCTTCCTGACGGGGTGTGTCGATCAGGGCGAAGCGGAAAGTTATACCCATCAGGTGTTTGACCATCAGCAACTGTTGCGTCCTATCGTCAAGGCTAGTTTCTCGGCTCGGCTGGGTGCACTCGATGTGATGATGGAGAAGGCTCTGGCGATTGCCTTGGACGGTCAACCCGGTCCTGTCCACATAGATGTCCCGATCAAGGTTGCTGAAACGGACACGGACGAAACCTGGTCGAATGTATTCAAGTCGTTTCCGGCAAACTCGGCTCCGATTCAAGGTTCGGATCTCACCGACGCTTTGGCATTATTTGCCAAGGCCCAGCGACCGATCGCGATTGCCGGTGTTGATGCGGTCAATGAGAATGCGTCTGAGGAGATCTCTGAATTCTGCCGGACGTACCAAATCCCGCTGGTGACAAGTTACAAGGGCAAAGGTCTTCTGGATGAGAATGATCCACTCGCGCTGGGCGGAGCTGGTCTTTCTCCCAAGGCTGACGGTCTTCTGCTGCCGCTGATAAACCAGAGTGATTGTATTCTGTTGCTAGGATACGATCCGATAGAAATGCGAGTGAATTGGCGCGAGCCTTGGACGGCAGATGCGCCTGTCATCGATGTGACACCTGTATTGCGGACGCATGGCATGCACAGCGTTGCCGCCAGTTTGCGCAGCTCCGTGAAACCGGCGCTGGAACTCCTGAGCCGGTCCCGCGACCAATCCAAACCCTCGTGGGTGAATGGGGAGCCAGGCAAGGTGCATCGCGAATTGGCAGCAGCCTTTTCGCCTGAATCGTCCGGATGGGGCCCTGGAACTGCATTTCATGTTCTCAGGAAAGTTATGCCAGCCAACACGGTGGCGACCGCCGACAGTGGTGCTCACCGTATTCTGGTGAGTCAGATCTGGAAGAGCTCCGGCCCCAGACAGATGCTGCAATCTTCAGCACTATGTACGATGGGATGCGCCGTCCCTTTGGCAATGGGCCATCGGCTTGTTGATGAAATGGCACCTGTAATTGCCTTTGTCGGCGATGCCGGTCTGGAGATGTGTCTGGGCGAACTTTCCACTTTACGAGATCTGAAAATACCGGTGATCATCTGCGTTCTGGTTGATACCAGCCTGTCTCTGATCGAGCTCAAACAACGCAACAGCCAGAGACCCAATGTTGGTGTTGATTTTGGTGAAACGGATTTTCCAGCAATTGCCCATGCATATGGAGGCCATGGTGTGTGGATTGAAAATGCACATGATCTGCAGGTCGAGGCAAAAGCCGCTCTGGTTCGGGATGGCTTTACTTTATTGGCATGCCGCATTGCTCCTCGAGCCTATGATGGTGCCTTTTAGATAATCGACGAGCCTCTGGACCTTCCTGTCGCAGCTGCTTATGTTGCACGTGCGAAGAGCGGGCCTCGCTTGCGGGGTAGGGAGGACACTCAATGAAGATCTGCCAGACAAAGGCGGACATGCGCGAAACTGTCTCGGCCTGGAAACGGAGCGGTGACTCCGTTTGTGTTGTGCCGACAATGGGTTATTTGCATGAGGGCCATTTGGCTTTGGTTCGCAGAGCTAATGAGACCGCGAACCGCGTTGTCGCGACGATATTTGTCAATCCCACCCAATTTGGCCCGAACGAAGATCTGACAAGCTATCCGCGCGACGAACAACGGGATCTGGCGCTGCTGGAAGCGGAAGGTGTCGATGCCGTCTTCATACCAAGTGTCGAGGAAATGTACGGTGAGCGGGGAGACACTTTTGTAGAGGTGCCGTCGCTGACCGGTATCCTTCAAGGCGCTTTACGTCCCGGCCATTTCAGGGGAGTTGCCACAGTTGTCAGCAAACTCTTCAATATCGTGACGCCGGATTATGCAGTTTTTGGCGAAAAAGACTACCAGCAGTTGGCGATGATCCGGCAGATGGTTCGAGATCTAGACATGCCGTTAGAGATCATTGGTCATCCGACAGTCCGCGAATCTGATGGGATTGCCATGTCATCTCGCAATGTGCGCCTGACACCGGCGCACCGGCAAGAAGCCCTTGTGTTGAGCAAGTCACTTGCAGAGGCTGAAAACCTTGCAAAGACCGGTCCCGAAATTGCCGATTTGCAAACCGCAATTCGTGATGTTCTGGCAACCTCACCCTCTGCCGAGGTCATGAGTGCCGACATTCGGGATGCCGAAACACTGGAAGAACTATCCGGAGCATTAGACCAGCCAGCAGTTGTCTTGCTCGCTGTCAGGTTTGGTGCCGTTCTCTTGATTGATCAGCGGGTGATTACCCCTGCCGCCTGACCTCTTTGGTCTCAAGCCCTTGCGAAAGGACACAGTATGAGCTCCCAAAAACCAATACGACGGATCACTGCTCCGCAGATTGCCAAGCGGAAGGGCGGCGCGCCGATTGTTTCGCTGACATCCTATCATGCGCATACAGCAGCCATCGTCGACAAATACGCCGATTTCATTCTGGTGGGCGACAGCCTCGGTATGGTCATGCACGGCATGGAATCCACCGTTGGCGTATCGCTCGAATTGATGATCATGCATGGCAAAGCCGTCGTTCGCGGCACTCAACGTGCTCTTGTTGTCGTCGATATGCCCTTCGGAACGTACGAAGAAAGTCCGTCAGTCGCCTTCAGGAATGCAGCCAAGGTGATGAAGGAAACCCAGTGCGGTGCCGTGAAGCTGGAAGGTGGCGCTCGTATGGCCGAAACGATCCGTTTCCTGACCGAACGCGGCATTCCTGTGATGGCGCATATTGGGCTGACACCACAATCCGTGAACACGATGGGTGGTTTTAAAACGCAAGGGCGAGACGAAACGACGTGGGGCATTCACGAAGAAGACGCGAAGGCTGTTGCCGAGGCTGGAGCGTTTGCTCTTGTTGTCGAGGGGATGGTCGAACCGTTGGCCGCAAGGGTTACAAAACAGATTTCCATTCCGACGATTGGGATCGGAGCGTCCGCCGAGTGCGACGGGCAAATTCTGGTTCTGGAAGATATGCTCGGCCTGAATCCGACGCCGCCGAAATTCGTCAAGGTCTATGGTGATCTCGGTGGCCGGATTGAAGCAGCGGTTAAATCCTACGCTGAAGAAGTGTCGGACCGGAGTTTCCCGACCGACGACCAAGTCTATCGGTAGGCAGGAATCCTGCGGGACAGAAATTTAAATAAACGCCCGATTTTCGGCTGTAGCCTATCCGGGATCGGGCTAGTCTTGGTTCATGCTTATGATCCGACCGAATTTCGACACGCTCTATGATGCACTTTTAACCCGTGACCCGTCCTATGACGGACGGGCCTATGTTTGTGTCTCGTCAACCGGTATCTTCTGCCGGTTGACCTGCCCTGCGCGCAAGCCCAAGCGGGAAAACTGTACCTTCCATGAGACCGTTTCAGAGTGTTTTGATGCAGGATTCCGTCCCTGCAAACGCTGCCGCCCGACAACGCCGGAGGCAAGTGCAGACCCGGTTGTAAAACCATTGATAACTGCGTTGGAAAACCGTCCTGCCTATCGGTGGGGCGAACCTGACATCAAACGCATGGGACTGGATCCTTCTACAGTGCGTCGGGCCTTCAAACGGCATTTTGGCATGACATTTCTAGAAATGGCGCGGCAACGGCGGCTTCAGGAAGGTTTCTCTGCGCTGGCGGACGGGGGCAAGGTGATTGAAGCGCAGGTGACCGCCGGATTTGACTCACCAAGCGCGTTTCGGGATGCATTCGCGAAACTGACCGGGCAGGCTCCCGGGTCATTTTCAGCCAAGCCGATCCTGAAGGCTGACTGGGTGTCGACACCATTGGGTCCGTTGGTGGCCATAACAGACCAGACGCAGCTACACCTGCTGGAATTTCTGGACCGTAAAGCGCTCCCGACCGAGCTCAAGAAACTTCAAATAATTTCCAAGGGTAAAATTGGTTTTGGCCGTACAACAATTACCGACCAGATCCAGGAAGAATTAAATCTATTTTTCGACGGCAAAAACAGCGTGTTTCAAACCCGGTTGGCTTTTCATGGCACACCGTTCACGCGCGATGTCTGGCGCGAACTTTTCAAGATACCCGCAGGTGATACGCGAAGTTACTCCGATGTCGCCAAGGCTCTGAACCGCCCTGAGGCAGTCAGGGCTGTTGCGCGCGCCAATGGAGCCAACCAGATTGCACTTGTTATTCCGTGTCACCGGGTACTGGGTGCAGACGGTTCCTTGACCGGTTATGGCGGCGGGCTCTGGCGCAAACAGAAACTGATCGAATTGGAACAACAGTATCGGCGCACAACTGCTCGGCAATGATTTAGGCAATAGACACGGCGAATTTGACCTTTAGAATTGAGCCAGTTTCGAATTCACTGGCGCAATAGATAGGCGATTCACTAAATGAAACTCGGATCGCGAATCCGTGCTCGGCGGCTCTGGAAGATCTTCGGCTATCTTGCGGTAGGTTTGGCCGGAATCATTCTGCTTGCAGCAGGATCATTCATGGCCGTTGCCTCGCTGGACGTGTTTCTGCCGCTGCGCCAACAGATAGCAAACAAATTTCTGACTTCAATAATCGATAGGCAAGTGGACGTCCGCGGGCCCGTCTCGTTGGCGTTTGATGGTCGAGTCGGTGTCCGTATTGAGGATGCTTATGTAGAATCGTCTTTTGCAACACCTGGCAAAGAAGGCCGGGCGTTCGAACTTGTGCAGTTTGATGCAAACTACTCGTTGCTGACAGGCGATGTCTCGAGCATTTCGAATTTTCAGATGTCAGGCGCCGAAGTTGAAATTCTTGCTCAAAGGGCGCAACAGAATCTCAGAATGTCAAAGGTGTTTGAGCTTCCATCCCTCGTTCTGAACAATCCGATTTTGGACAACCTTCAATTATCCGATGTGGTCGTTCGGTATCTCGATACGAGAGATGGTTGGAATGAAACTCTAAAAATCAATTCCCTTGATCTGGTAACGGCTGAAAATCAACGCGATATCGCCGTGCGGTTTGATGCGATCCTTAACGGGACGCCGCTGACCATCAACGGCACGGTTGAAAGACTGCACCAACCGAATGTTCGAAACCAAAGTCGATTTGATCTGAAGCTAGGATTTCCGGGATTGGAGAGCCATACAACCGGGGTCATCGATACGTCGACTAGTGTTGCCAGCGTCGAGGGAAAAGCTTCATCAAAGACAGACTCTATTGCCCAACTTCTTCAATCTCTGGGACTCGTAAGTGAACGTAACGGCAAAGCAACGCTGGCTTACGCTTTTTCCGGCCCGCTCAACCAGCTGGATCTCTCAGGCCTTGAAGCCATAGTCGACACAGATCTCCGCAACAGATTTCGATTATCCGGCTCGGTTACAGATTCCACGATCAATCCGGTTATCGACCTGGATTTCGACGTCAAATTGGCCCCCCCGCCGAAGGACGATCCAAAATCGCTTGCAATTAAACTGGATGGATTTTCGGGAAAGGTGAAAGGGCCGCTTGCCAGTCTGGCGATCGAAGCGGCTCAGATTTATACAAATGCAGCAATTCTGGACTTTAACAAAATCGGCCCGATATCTGTCGGTCGAATTGTCAAACAGCCTGACAACAGAGTTGGCCTTGAGAATATTGTCATTCGGGACGGCCCGCTAGATGCCCCGTATTTTGTCCTGACCGGTCAGATCGAGGACATTATTGGTCTGAATGGCGTCGATCTGGCAGGTAATTACCGGTTTCCGGTAGCGCCTTTGTTTAGCGGAAACCTTGCAACAAAAATCGATCTTGGAATTGTTGAAGGCACGCTCCGTGTGAACGATGCAGCCGGAGACTTGGGGTTGGAGGAATTCACTGGCAAATCAAGCGAAACAGATCTGTATGATTTGCAGTTTGATTTTGCCGTGCCAGGCCTGCGGGTTGTTGACGAGTTGACCTTCTCGACAGATTTTTCCATGCCAGAACCGTCTGCGTTCCTGAAAGCCTTTAACACTAAAATCGAACGGTCCTTGCCGCAGTTGGGTTTCATCGGTTCCAGTCGGCTCAAACAAAATAGTGCGAATTTCGAAGGGACCCTTACGTCTGGTAAAACAAAAATCGAAGCGGATGTAAATCTCGGCTTGCAGGACAAACACGCTGGCTGGCTGCTTGGTGGTTCGATTGCATCAGACCAGATGGATTTTTCGGATCTTTCCGGTTTGGTGCAATTCTCCCAGCTCAGGTTTGCCGACCCGGGCGAGCACATCAAGATTACGGGCGAGATCAGTACGCAATTCAGCGCTGATGTTGACCTCTCCGTCAAAGAGCTTGTCTCGGAAAACATCAAGGCCGGAAACCTATCTGCGAAGGCCCTCTACAATCAGAAAAATCTCAAGCTCTCCAAATTGAGCGTCAATTATATCGGCGGCACCATACGAGGTGATTTCGGGATCGATTACTCCAAGACCCCCAACTTGGCATCGGCTCATGGGCGAATGGAAAAATTTCCGCTCAAAAATCTGATGAACGAATTTGGACTGGCATCACCGATTTCCAGCACGGTCTATTCAAGCTTTGATGTGACCGGGAATGTTTCGTCAGAGTTGGATTTGATAAAAACCTTGTCAGGACGGGCCACCACGTCTCTCTGGGGCGGAGATCTGCCCAACAGATTGCTGGATCTGAGCGGGTTGAACGTATTCACCTGGCTGGTCACCAGTGGAAATGGCAAGACATCAAAACTGGTCTGCGCAGTTCTGCCGCTCCATTTCAACAATGGAACAGCGTCATCCAAGTCGTTGGTCATAGAAACAGAAAATGTTCAACTTGTTGGCGCCGGGTCGGTTGATTTTCGCAGTGGCGCATTGAACCTGGCATTTACGCCGAGGGCGAAACGCAAGCAGCTTGTCGAAATCGTTTCGCCTTTTGAGTTGAAAGGTACTTTGTCGGCTCCAGACGTCATTGTGAGAAACGCTGGAGCCGGTCGCGCGGTTGGCGAGGTTGTTTCGCTGCCACTCAATTTGCTTGGACACATTTTTCGAGGGTCCGGCCAAAAAGAAGCAGATGCGCGACCATGCACGCTGCCAAAAGTGGCTGGTGCAAAATAGGCCGGTATCAGCCGACGATTCAGTCTCCAAAACGCTCGGGGTTTTGTCAGTTCGTGATGATGTCCGAGTAGACAGTATCGAACAGCGCATCGCGGTGTTTGCGAATTTGTTCGTTGATGGAGCCAAGCAGCGACTCACAAGGCGAGTTTTTCGAGATCGCCATATAGACCGGGATTCTGACCGCTGAGGCAGGAAGTGCTGTAAATTCATCTGCCGAGAAACCATCTGGCAGAAGGTTCATGAAGGTTGCGACCGAGGCGATGACATAATCGACCCGTTTGTGCCGCAGCATTTTGTGCATCAATTCAACATCGTTCACCGTGGTGAAATTCTCGTTGTCGACTGTTGCTTCATTTAGCGGAGGGGGAAACCGCATACCGCTATAGGTGAGGCCTTGACGGGCTCGAAGGTCATCCACGGATTGATAGTCGAATTCATGGCCCTTGTAGGTGATGACTGCATATAAATCGGTAATCCAATGCTCGGTGTAGGTAAATTTTGCACGTCGCTCGGGCGTGTCGAATATCGTGAAGACGATGTCGAGGTCACCGGTTTCCAGTTCCTTGAGCACGCGCGGCCAGGGTTTTGCCCGATCGATCTTGTGAGAGACATCTATCTTGGAAAAGACCGTGTCGACAAAATCGATAGCATATCCATTTCGTTCCTGGTCATCAGCTTCCGGATTGATGAAGGGCGGCCAAATTGGCGGGCCCGACAAAAGTGGCGCTTCACACTGCTCGGCGTCGGCGTTTGCCGCGACAGGCGACAACAGCGGTACGAACAATGCTGCGATCAGTAGGAATCTGTTTCCAATACTCATGGTCGCGGCCAAGAACATTTTGCTTTTACTTTTTCATGTTTGTTCTTTGGCTCGATCTTTTCATGAAGTGAAAATTCTGTCAAATGGTAGAATTGATAAGTATTGTCAAAAATTACGGCGGTAATTTTTATTTGTTTTTCTGTGGTGAAGATTTAATGAAGTCAATCGAGTGACAAGTTAGTCTTCCGAAATAGTTTCTACTGTAACTTTATAAACAGCCGATTGCCGTGTGCAGCATAGGCGCACCCCATGTGTGTGACGAAATCCGGCAATTAGCACTGGAGCCGCCGGAAATCGGGTCAAAAAACTGAATATCGGACGGAGTCAAAAAATAATGACGGAGGGGATGACACATGCAACGAACTCTCTCTCGTGCCAGCGTCGGACCCCGAGGGACCCACGCGAAACCCTGCGCAAATCTGACGCTTTTTGGAAAAAACCGATCAGCCTAAGCCAAAGTCATCCCGGAAACGGTCAATCTGATGCATGCGCTCATGCAGGATGGTCACGATCCCGATGTTGCCGTTCGAGAGATGTCGCCAGTAGACGAAATGACGCCCGTATCGAAAGAAGAACCCTTCAACACCAAACTCGGCTGGGATCGGTTTCGACGCGACCCCATGCGCTGCTATCTTGTCGAAGGCGGCGAACAGACCGGTGATGTATTTCTCGGCCTGATCATCTCCCCACCTGTCACGGGTGTAGCGGTAGATGTCATCGAGGCGATGAGATGCTCCTTCTTGAATACGAATGGCGGCCACGGAGTCAGGTCCGGTTCCGTGCGATCACCTCGGCTGCCGTCAGCGCCTGATACGACTCCTCCGGGGCCGCGAAGGCATGGGTCAGCTCGCCCTTCAGCCGGTTGAAGGCTTCCTGCTCCGCCCGCTCTTTGTCACGCCGGATCAGGTCACGGATGTATTCGCTGACGTTCTCATAGGACCCCTCATCGCCTACGTTGGCCGACACGAAGTCACTCAGTGCCCCACCAAGGCGGACGGTCATCGTGGTCGTTCGGGACATGGCACAGCACCTTTAATCTCATCTGTATTCAATATAACCAAAAACGCATACAAAACAAGAGTGAGCTACACCCTACTCTTGCCGATCATCGTTTCCCTAACTGCTTAGCCAGCGGAAACCGCACGCCGAACCGGTCAACAATCTCGCATCATCCCGCACATCCACGCCGCCTTCAGGTGTCTCTGAGTGTTTCGATAGCGGTTGAACCTGCCTCAATTGCGGCGCAATTCATTTATGGCAAGCATCTGAAAAGACGGACAGTTTTGAATGTGTCTCGATTTGAGTGAAGGGCAGGGGAAAGGAGACGCGGGGCGTTCAGAAACCGATTTCGGGCCAACGGCCAGTCTCCAAAAGTCGGATGGCCTCGTTAAACCCCTTTGAACCAAAAGAAAAAGGCCCACACTGGGGCCTTGTCTCGGGTTCGCGAATGGTTTGTGGCGGAGAGAGAGTCCGCCAAACATGTATTCTCCCACGTTCTCTGTAATTCGAATAAGTCGATATAACATAGTATTTTTTTAGTTTTACCGTCCACAGGTAACCGTTGCTATTCGCCATAATCCGCTCTATCTTTTAGGGGTAGTTTTAGGGTCGAATAGGATTGTGGTTATGGCGAGGGTAGCGAAACGGCTATCAGCAAGAGCGGTTCAAGCGCTTTCCAAGCCGGGATTGCATGCGGATGGCGACGGGCTCTATTTGGCTGTCACAGCATCTGGTTCGAAATCCTGGCGGTTCATATTTCAATGGCACGGCAAACGAACAGAAATGGGCTTAGGGAAGCTTTCGGCTGTTTCTCTTGCAGATGCTCGAGACAGCGCTGGGCAAGCGCGGGCGCTGGTCGCAAAAGGCGTCAATCCAATTGAGCTGCGTAAAGCCGAAAAAGCAAAAAATAGCGCTCAATCGTTTGGTGAGTTTGCAGATTTGCTCATAGACGACTTGGCTCCGGGATTCCGCAACGCCAAACACATTGCCCAGTGGCGAATGACCTTGACCAACTACGCCGCGCCACTGCGCCCCAAACAGCTGAACGAAATAGATACAGCGGCTGTGTTGTCTGTATTGAAACCCATCTGGCAGGAAAAGCCGGAAACAGCTATCCGCTTGCGTGGCCGGTTGGAAAGGGTACTGGATGCTGCGAAGGCACAAGGATTGAGGTCGGGAGAAAACCCGGCGCGGTGGCGCGGTCATCTGGATGCGCTGTTGCCAAAGCGTCAGAAGCTCACACGCGGCCATCACGCTGCCATGCCTTACAATGACCTGCCAGATTTTATGAACACTCTCAGAGCTAGCGAAAGCTTCTCGGCGCTTGCGTTGGAATGGTGCATTTTGACGGCCACGAGAAGCGGCGAAACGCTAAATGCCACTTGGTCGGAAATTGACAGGGAGAATGCGGTCTGGACGATTGCAGCCCAGCGCATGAAAGCTGGTCGCGAGCATCGTGTACCGCTGACAGAGCGATTACTGGAAATTCTCACAAAGCTAGCGGTGCTGCGCCGGGAAGACGACTTTCTGTTTCCCGGCAACAAGCAGGGCAGGCCGCTTTCTGGAATGGCTATGGCAATGCAAATGCGCCGTATGGGACAGGGCGAATATACCGTTCATGGATTCCGCAGTGCGTTTCGAGATTGGGCTGCGGAAGAAACAAGTTTTCCGCGCGAAATTGCCGAAGCTGCGCTTGCGCATACAATTGGCGATGCGACAGAACGGGCCTATCGGCGTGGCGATGCCTTGGAACGCCGGAGGGAAATGATGGTGGCTTGGCTCTCCGCATGTTCAGGTTCAAATGCGGTCATTGAGCTAGTCCGGCATGCCTAGTGGTGGTCGAAGACCGGGTGCTGGAGGGAAGCAAAAGCTTTTGTATCGCCAATCAATCGAAATTGGCAAGTACTGTGAGCACCGCTGTATCCAATTTATGAACGCGAAGACTAAGATCAACGCAAATCGTGTTGTCTCAAAGACTAACCTAAGGTCAAACCAAGCTTGGTTGAAAGACTTGCCTTACAACGACGACCCAATTGGTACAGGTCGCTCTTCCCACGAACTAGTGAATATGGTTGTTAGAGGAAAAATCAATGAAGACGCTTTGCCAACAAACATTGCAAACGCAGCTGAATTTCTGCTGGATATCCGTGATGTACGGGCAAAAAAAATGCCGGAAGTATTTTTGGCAAAATTCCCCAATGGTATCCGTCCAAAAATAATACGGGCTGCTGTTTCCATCTTCTCGAAAAGATTCGGATTCTTTGTTCGGGAATCGGCAGTTGATCGCGCGTGGAAGAAATACCGTTCGGAACGGAAAAAGTTTTAATATATTGAAATAAAAGTCTTTTTTTGATCGATGACCGCGTTTTTTTGGTGCGTTTTCCTGTTTCGTTAGTTTTCGGACATCGGCGAAGAATCGAGTCGCTGAGCGCACCGACCGGAATGTCGGAGGGACTTCAAAATGAAAAAACGTGGCCACACAATTCGTGAGCTCAAAGAGGCAGGTATTATGGGCGCGACAAAAGCCTATGAAGAAATCAATACCGGTCGTTTGATTGCCCGCAAAGTCGGTAGAAAAACAGTCATTCTCGAACCGGACCTGCAGGCCTGGCTAGATGCGTTGCCGAAGATTTAGGGCGGTCGAAAGTTCTGGTGATTGGCTCGATAAACTGAGCAAACCCAGCGCCTAAACAAATCCCCGGTTCGCAATCGGATGGTCGGAAAACGTACCGAGTGCGCCGGGGACTTAATCTCAAATCCCTTAAGCAAGGACCTAGAGACAATGAGTCTTCTAGCAAAGCGCCGCCGTGCGCGCAATCAAAGCCTGCCACTGTTTGAGTGGGCAGATAAGCAAACCACCTCTCACCATCCCCGCACGCTAATTGGGCGGCGCATTCAGGCCCAAACCGGATGGTCATCCAGCCGATGCAATGCGCATGTAGCGCTTCACTTTCCCAATGCCATAGAGGTGCTGTGATGAAAACATCCTATGTACTCAGCGTGGAAATCCAAACGGCGGAAGGGCCATTCCCACTCATTTGTTCCGGTCGCAACGCTTGGGCGCTATTCCATCTAATTGAGGCGGGCGACAAGGGATGCACCCCAATCGACACACCTGGGCCACGGTGGAGCGCCTACGTCCACAGCCTGCGTTGTGACGGGGTGGACATAGAAACCATCACAGAGCCACACGCAGGGCCCTACAGCGGCACTCATGCCCGTTATGTGCTTCGTTCTGACGTGAAGGTGCATGTTCAATCCAAAGGAGCCCCGGCACCTCATGGGTAAACGCGGGCGGGGTCACACTCATAATGGCCGGAGCAAGCGGGAGGGGCAGTATATGTCCCTTCCGTACTCCATGACGCAGCATCCCGTATGGCGGTCTCTGTCTAGTAGCGCCGTCAAGGTATTCATTGAGATGCGGAGCCGGTTCAATGGCTCGAACAACGGAAAAATCCGGTTAAGTCTTGAAGATGGTGCGAAGGCGCTGGGCATAGGGAAGGAAACAGTCCGCAGAGCACAAATAGAATTAGAGCAGAAAGGCTTTATCGTGAAAACGAGAGCAGGATACTTTTACGGGCGACAAGCTGCAGAATGGCGGCTGACAGATTGTAGATGTGAAGGCCATCCGGCAACCCGAAACTGGCAGTCCAAACAGCCCGAAAAATCAACCGAAAAAACAAAACACGGTTCTGAAACGGGGCCATCGAAGTGGTTGATGGACCCGAACTAGAACCGAACAATTGTAATAGGTGCTTCAATGGGCTCAAAACAGAACCGATGGAGGGGCGTTCTTGTTTTTTGTCGGTTCTGAAACGGGGCGCTAATACTAAACCATATGGCTGTCGCTCAAGTCACCCAATGCACAACTGGAGGATTTGAAACGCCGCAGGATTATCGGCAGATCAATTGATCGAGAAAGACATGAGCATCACTCAAAAGACAGACAAGCCAATATCCGTTGGCGATGATGGCAGCGTTGTCCTCAAGCACAAGCAGGGCGAACTGCTTTTTGGGTCACGGGACGAATGTTTCGTTCAAGGCATCGCGGGTCACATTTTATCTGTCGCCAATCCGCGCTCTAATAACCTGAATGACAAAGTGACCAGCTATGTTGCTTCTATGGTTGAAGGTGCGCAGCCTAGAGACCCTCTAGAAGCTATGCTCGCAACACAAATGGCCGCGATTCACATGGCTTCCATGCAGGCCAGCGACTGGCTTCAGAGCGCCAAAACATTGCAACAAATCGACAACGCCGAGAAGGCATTGAACAAGCTCTGTCGAACCTTTGCAGTGCAGATGGAGACATTGAAGAAATATCGAACGGAGACGCCTCAGGTGAAAGTCCGAGACCTAAATGTTTCTGATGGCGGGCAGGCAATCGTCGGTAATGTCAGCACGGGAAAATCCGAGAATGAAAAAAACTGACGGATACCTCATGCACAAGTCGCCGCGTTGCACTGCCAAATCAAAGCGGTCTGGCGAACTATGCAAGGCCCCGGCTGTCAATGGATGGTCAGTTTGCAGGATGCACGGTGCTCGCGGTGGATCTAGACCCGGAAAGGACTGTCCCGCTTACAAGCACGGTGGCAGGACAAAGGAATCCGAGGAACGGCGCAAGTGGGTGAACCAGCTGGTTCGTTTAAAATCTAGTTTGGTTTAGGGGTTGGTATTGGAAAGTTAAGTTCTTTTACTATGGTTCTTATAGTCAATTTAGTATTGTTATCGTCAGGAATTTTCATGATAGAAACAGCTGAAGTGTTTGAAATTATGCCAGTTTCCAAGTTGAAACTACCAGTCTTTTTTTCATCAATCGAAATCCGAATTTCTCCTTCTTCTGTTCGGTGTTTAAAGTCAGCCATTTTATGATTGGACTCAAAAAAGAAATTCAGTTCATTTCCAATGTATTCAATTCTGTTAACATCGATGTATTTGAAATTTTCATTTTGACTAAAAATATTGTCAATTGTTGGAGTTATAAGTGCTTCTATTTCTTTTTGAGTGTTTTTGTTGTTGTTGGTAATTCTATTAAATGCATTTGATTTTACTATTGCTTCAATGAGTTTTTTTGTGAAATCAGAATTGAAAACTTCGATTGATCCAATTTTAACTTCTGATCCAAATGCGGCGCTATATTGAAGCATATTTAGGGCGCAAATGGCTCCTAGTCCCAGAGTCATATTCTCCTCTTTTTCGAGGTCGAGCCAGCCGCGTTTGAGGTTGGGGAAATTGATGTCGATGGCGACCAAATCACCATTACGACTAAATTCTTGATATGCTTTTTGGCCCCAATAGCGGCGTCTAAAGTGATTTCCGTCTGATACTACTTCAATCAGCGGAAACTCAAAAGAATAAATAATTGTGCCTTTTGAACTAAGCGAACTACTTATAACTAGTTCTGTTGACGTGTACTCCGTTGACGCTTCGTTTCCCGATTCAATACTAGTACGGCATTGAGCAGAGTATCTTTTTGGTGAGAACAATTTTGGGCGAATATAGTATTTTTCTTTTTCCAGAAGGCGAATATTTTTCTGTGTCTCGATTTTTGCTTCTAAGACCTTGGCAATACCAAATTCCTGAATTTCCCGGCGGCTGAAAACGTACATGCCGTCCTTGGGTGTTTTGAGCATTAGTGGGATGGTCCAAGGGTCGATACCTGCCTCGATTACGTATGTTACAATTTCTGAAAGTATCTGTTGAATTGCGGCGGCATTGATTTGGTTGTCACCAGGTGTCCAGATTTGGTGCACACCAAGCTCACCATTAACAGTGCGGTCATTGCCCGAAATCGCTAGATAGAAACAAGCCGACAAACAAACTGCATCTGATGGCACTTCTGTAGAGAGACCGCTTTTTCTGATGCTGTTAGCGATGCGCAACGCATCCCAAACTGCGCCGCCAGGGCTGTTCAATATGATTTTTTTAGCGCTCGGACTATTCTGCAGAGATAGTAAGAAACTATCGTAATCGCCACTTTCAATTTTTCCATGAATTGAGATGGTTGATCTATCTTCAGATGTGCGAAATTCAGCAGCTTCAGAAAAAGAGACGATACCCAGGAAAAGGATTGCAACAATCAAGCGCATAGGGTCAATACCATTCAATATAGAATAACCCACTATTGCTGCTTAGAATGGTGCTGTCGAGTTACGCGGAGAAAGGTATGTGGAGCTTTCATAAGCTGCGCTACTGGCTATCCCCATAAATCGTGAAAGCAGGGATGAAGTAAGACATTGGGAAGGTGACAGAAAATCAAAATCTTAATAGAATGAAAGTCGACTATTTCTTTCAAATCATTGTTTCGATCAGTATCAGTGCAGCTATCTAAAAATGTAGCTTCGGACACTCTGATACTATCTGGTGTTGGTTGGTGACCAAAGTTAAGGGTTCGATTTAGGGTTGGGACGAAAAATCAAAAAAACACCGAATAAAAACAGTAATTTATGAAGAAATATGGCGGAGAGAGAGGGATTCGAACCCTCGGAACGCTTGCGCGCTCAACGGTTTTCGAGACCGTCCCATTCAACCACTCTGGCACCTCTCCGCGGCACTTAAGCAAATGGGTCTCAAGTGGCGCGGACCATAGACAAGCGTTTGAGCAATCGCAAGAGACTGAATTGTACCAAAACGGGTTTTTCTGATCACGTAGATTCAGCGGTGAGGCGTGATTGCAGGATCAAGAGAATGACTGTCTAAATAGCGGCTGGCACTGCCTTGGATTATCATTTGACTCTGAGATGTTCCCGGCTATATTGCGCGGGCTCGAAAAGCTTCGTCTTTTTGGGCTCTTTTTGTCGTATCAGGCCTAACGGGCACAAAGCTTCTTGCGAAACCCGGTACTAAAGACCTGTCATTCAGATCGGATGATCTGGCGGGACAGGCGCCTTGGTTCGACCCAAACAACAACCGGCAATAGCCGCTGTTCAAAAATGAAAAGAAGGACGTGCGAGACATGTTCGCAGTGATCAAAACTGGTGGCAAACAGTATAAAGTGGCCGCTGATGACCTTCTGAAGGTCGAAAAACTCGATGCCGAAGCTGGCAGCACCGTCACATTTGATGAAGTGCTGATGGTCGGCAACGACACAGACACCACCGTTGGTGCGCCTATGGTTGATGGTGCCAGCGTTGTTGCGGAAGTGGTCGATCAGGGCCGTAACCGCAAAATCATCATTTTCAAGAAGCGTCGGCGTCAGAATTCCCGTCGTCGCAACGGCCATCGTCAGTCCTACACCCTTGTAAAGGTGACAGACATCCTGACCGGTGGTGCGAAGCCAGCTAAAAAGGCAGCGCCGAAAAAGGCAGCGCCGAAAGCGGCTGAAAAGAAAACTGAAGAAAAAGCGGCAGCTCCCAAGGCTGCAGCGAAGGAAAAAGCGCCTGCAGCGGCTAAAGAAGCCACAGCAGACGATCTGAAGAAACTGGATGGCCTTGGCGCCGCAGCTGCGAAGAAACTGAATGAAGCAGGGATCACCTCTTTCGCACAGATCGCAGCAATGAGCGCTGACGACATCACACGCGTTGAAGAAGAAACGTCCCTCAAGGGCAAATTCGAGCGCGGTAACTGGGTTGAGCAGGCCAAGGAACTGGCAGGCAAATAAGCCTCCGCTCTGATAAACCTGATCTGATACGTATTCGAAGAACGAGGAGTTCTCACGATGGCACATAAAAAGGCAGGCGGTTCATCCCGCAACGGTCGCGACTCAGCAGGCCGCCGTCTTGGCATCAAAAAATATGGCGGGGAATCTGTGATTTCCGGCAACATCATCGCTCGTCAGCGCGGAACCAAATGGCATCCAGGTACCGGTGTGGGCATGGGTAAAGACCATACCATCTTCGCCACCGTGGAAGGCAAAGTAGAGTTCCAAGCGAAAGCGAATAAGCGAACTTTTATTAATGTGGTCCCAGTGGCGGAAGCTGCGGAGTAAAGCCGACGTGATGTTTCAAAACGCCGGTGTCCCAATCAGACCCCGGCAAATTGAGACAGGTCAGCAACTTCAGACCAGTCAAGATTGAAAGGGAGAGATGGGATGCCATCTCTCTCTTTTTTTGTTTTGGCTGGAGGAAAAAATGGTTGTTGAAAGTGATGGTCTTTTAGACGAGAGCAGTTTGGGTGCGGCCCCGTTGCCGCAGGAAGCGGTTCGTGTGCGGCTCGACAAACCGCGCATGGACGATTTATCGGATCTGGTGTTTCTGGCGAACAACAAGACTGTTGCAGCCAATCTCGCCACGATGCCGTATCCTTTCACGACAAACGATGGCCGGAAGTTGGTTGAGAAAGCAGATCTCAATCTTCAGAACTCGGCGATGTTCGCGATCCGTCTTAAAAGTACAGGTCGGCTGATCGGCGTCATCCGCTATGCAAACGTGGAACAAGGCGGGCCAATTCACGTTGGCTATTGGCTGGGCGAGCCCTTCTGGGGGCAGGGGTATGCCACCGAGGCTGTCCACACCCTGGTCGATCATGCTTTCATGTACACCGAGATCCAGGAGTTGCAGGGCTCTTGCCGTCTCACCAATCCGGCATCACGGCGCGTGTTGATCAAATCCGGCTTTCAGTACCGGGATCAATCCATGATCCGTTCGGTCGGAGCGGGAGGGTCGGTGCCGATCGAGCGGTACACGCTTGAACGGACTGTCTGGAAGTCACTCAAAGGATGGGGGCAGGGACGATGAGTATACTGCCAGACCTGAAAACACGCCGATTGATCTTGCGACCGGTCTGTCTGGAAGACGCCACCGCGATCGCCGAACTTGCGGGCAAGGATTTCAACGTCGCACGCTGGTTGACGTCGTACACCTGGCCGTATGAAGAAGGTGCAGCGGAAGAATTCCTGAAGACCGTTGTCGGGACCAATCCCATGGAAACGGAAGCCATTTTTGCTATTACATTGGGCGGTGTTTTTATCGGTGTGGTGGCAATTGAAGCTCCCGGAGATCTGGATGACTTGCCGGAACTGCCATCGATTGGGTATTGGCTCGGTCGTCCTTTCCAGGGGCATGGATATGCTTCCGAAGCCGTAGAGGCCGCACTGGAATGGGGTTTCGAGGCCTTCAAGGTGAACGGAATTGCGGCTCGTGCATACGAAGACAACAGCCGGTCCCGAACACTCCTTCGCAAGTTGGGGTTCAAACCCTTTAGCTTGACCGAGCTATTTGCGAAGCCGCTGGACCGACGCGTCTCCAATGTGGTGGTGCGTCTGGACAAGGTGGATTTTGAAGAGCGGAGGCAGGTGGCATGAGCTTTTCGGGGATCAGGACCGAACGCCTGTTGCTGCGTGCACCAGCGCTTCACGATATTCAAGAATGTGCCGAACTCCTGGGTGATTATGAAGTCGCCAAAATGTTGTCACGTGTGCCCTATCCTTATGATCTTGAGCTCGGAAAAGCTTATCTTGGAAGGGCATCTGAAAACTGGAACGAACCGCATCTAGCTGAGGAACTGGTGTTTCACATTGACCATGATGGTCAAATGATCGGCGGTTTGAGCTTCAAAAAGTTGCAAGAAACCCCAGAGATCGGCTATTGGCTGGGGCGGCCTTATTGGGGCAAGGGATTTATGAGCGAAGCTGTTTCGGCCGCGATCGGTTGGCTGTTTCAAAACACGGGGCATGCCTGTGTTGTCAGCGAGGCAATGACCGAGAACCCGGCGTCCCTGAAAGTTATGGAAAAACTGGGTTTTAGGGTCATTGGTGAAGTTGGCTGCGCCAGCGTATCACGCGGGAGCACAATCCCTGGCATTCGAACCGAATTGTCGCGGGTAGATTATTTGACTGGCCTTTGATCGAGACGATCTGGGCCTGATACAGGACTAAAGAGAAGAAAATGAAATTCCTCGATCAGGCCAAGGTCTATGTGCGTTCCGGCAACGGCGGAGCAGGGTGTGTCTCGTTCCGACGCGAAAAATATATCGAATATGGCGGCCCGGACGGCGGTGACGGCGGTAAGGGCGGTGATGTAATTATCGAATGTGTTGATGGCCTGAATACGCTTATCGACTACCGATACAAGCAGCATTTCAAGGCTGATACGGGCATTCACGGAATGGGTAAAAACCGGACGGGTGCTCACGGAGAAGACGTAGTGCTGAGGGTGCCGGTCGGCACACAAGTACTTGAAGAAGACAATGACACTGTCATTGCCGACCTGACAGAGGTGGGGCAGCGAATTCACCTCATGAAGGGCGGCAATGGTGGTTTCGGCAACGCGCACTTCAAGTCTTCTGTCAATCAGGCACCGCGCCGCGCCAATCCAGGTCTGGAAGGTGAAGAGAAGTGGGTCTGGCTCCGACTGAAGCTGATTGCCGATGCCGGTCTGGTTGGTTTGCCGAACGCAGGTAAATCCACATTCCTGGCGACAGTCTCTGCTGCAAAGCCGAAGATTGCTGATTACCCGTTCACGACCCTGCATCCGAACCTCGGCATTGTCCAGATCGACAGTAACAGCTTCGCCATGGCTGATATTCCGGGTTTGATCGAAGGTGCTCATGAAGGAACGGGTCTTGGGGACCGGTTCCTCGGGCACGTCGAGCGGACCCGTGTTCTTCTGCATCTGGTGGATGGGTCTGGTCAGGAAGATCCCGGAGAAGCCTACAAGGTGGTGCGCGGCGAACTGGAAGCCTATGGCGCAGGCCTGACAGACAAACCTGAAATTGTCGCCTTGTCCAAATGTGATGCCCTGACCGATGACCTGATTGCCGAGCAATCGGCCAGTTTGGAGGCTGCGTGCGGACAAAAACCCTTGATCCTGTCGTCAGCGTCTGGTCAAAATGTTGACCGAGCTCTGCGCATGATCATGCGGGCCATCGACAAGGACAAGCAGGATGCAGCCAATCAGGTGCCGTCACCTGAACAAGAGGGCTGGCATCCCTGATGTCTGACGTTAGCCGCCTCAAAAATTACAGTCGGATTGTTGTAAAAATCGGCTCGGCCCTTCTTGTCGAGAACGGGGCCTTGAAACGTGCCTGGCTTGAGGCTTTGGTATCTGATGTTGTGGCTCTGTTGGAAGGCGGCGCGGAAGTCCTGATTGTGTCTTCCGGCTCCATTGCGCTTGGCCGAGGCGTGCTCGGATTGGCATCCGGTCCCCTAAAGCTGGAAGAAAGCCAGGCGGCAGCAGCGGCCGGTCAAATTGCCTTGGCCAAAGCCTATTCCGATGCGCTTGAAACCCATGGCCGAAAGGCGGGTCAAATTCTGCTGACGCTTGGAGACACGGAAGAGCGTCGGCGATATCTGAATGCGCGTGCCACAATTGGCACACTGTTCAAACTCGGTGCAGTGCCGATCATTAATGAAAACGATTCCGTTGCGACGTCTGAAATTCGTTACGGCGACAATGACCGTTTGGCAGCGCGCGTTGCAACAATGGCAAGCGCAGATTGCCTCGTTCTGTTGTCTGATATTGACGGGCTCTACACCGCTCCTCCGCAACAGGACCCTGATGCAGTGTTCCTGCCGGAAGTCTCAAGGATTACGCCGGATATTGAAGCAATGGCGGGGAGTGCGGGATCAGAATTGTCACGCGGTGGGATGAAGACCAAGATCGATGCAGGTAAAATTGCGACGGCAGCTGGCACATCCATGGTGATTACGTCCGGCAAGGAACTGAATCCGCTTAATCGGCTGAATGAGGGTTCAAGGGCAACGTGGTTCCCGGCACTGGCAACACCAGCATCGGCTCGAAAAGCCTGGATAGGCGGAACCTTGGAACCAAGCGGTGCAATCAAACTGGATGCAGGGGCCGTCAAGGCGCTAAAATCAGGTAAGAGCCTGCTCCCGGCAGGTGTAACCGCCGTTGAAGGTGGGTTTACACGCGGAGATGCTGTCAAGGTTCTGGATCCGGATGCCGGAATCATCGGACGCGGACTGATTGCCTATGATGCCGATGAAGCGCAGCTGATAATCGGACGCAACAGCCGCGAGATTGAAGCGATTGTTGGCTATCCGGGCCGGGCGGAAATGATCCACCGGGACGATTTGGTCCTGGATGATGCCTTTTTGAATGGAACGGGCTAAAATCTGACAGTTGCCGGTGGTTGTTCCGGCCAAAGGGAGTTGAGTGAACTATGTTGGACAAGGTTGAGGCAATGACGACGGAAGCTCTGATGGCAGAGATCGGTCAGCGTGCGCGGGCTGCTGGCCGGGTACTTGCCAATGCTCCAGCTGACGTAAAGAACAAGGCTTTGAGCCAGATGGCTAACGCGGTCCGTAAGGCTACTCCCGAAATAATGGCTGGCAACAAACTGGACATCGAAGCGATGACAGCCAATGGCCAGACCGCTGCATTTCTGGACCGCGGAACCTTGACTGAAGATCGCATCGAAGCAATTGCCAAGGCGCTTGAGGACATCGTTGCTTTGGAAGACCCTGTTGGCAGTGTCATTGCTGCTTGGGAACGTCCGAATGGTCTCAAGATAGAACGTGTTCGCACGCCTTTGGGTGTGATCGGTGTCATTTACGAAAGCCGCCCGAATGTGACAGCCGATGCCGGGGCTCTTTGTCTTAAAGCAGGCAATGCGGTTGTACTTCGTGGTGGTTCAGACACAATCCATTCGAACAGAGCCATTCATGCTGCTCTTCAGACCGGATTGAAAGTTGCGGGTCTCCCGGAAGATGCCATTCAGATTGTACCGGTAACGGACAGGGCTGCGGTTGGTGAAATGCTGCGCGGCCTTCAGGGAAATTTGGATGTACTGGTTCCGCGCGGTGGCAAGAGCCTTGTTGAACGCGTTCAAAATGAAGCGCGTGTTCCGGTTTTTGCCCATCTCGAAGGGTTAGTTCACATCTTCGTCGACAAGGCTGCTGACTTGGAGAAATCTGTCCAGATCGTGAAAAACTCCAAGCTGCGCCGGACCGGAATCTGTGGTGCTCTCGAAACGTTGCTCGTTCATCAAGATGTTGCCAAAAGCCATCTTCCTGCAATCCTGGACGCCTTGAATGAAGGTGACTGCGAAATCAGGGGGGATGACGGTGTAAGGGGTATCGGTTCCGGTATTCTCTTAGCCACTGAAGAGGATTGGTCAACAGAGTACTCGGATAAAATCCTGTCGGCGAAAATTGTACCGGATCTGGATGCTGCGATTGCCCATATTTCGAAGTATGGATCCAACCATACCGACTGCATTATAACTGATGATCAGGCCGCAGCCGACCGTTTTCAAGCCGAAGTCGATTCAGCAATTGTCCTTCACAATGCATCGACGCAGTTTGCAGATGGCGGCGAGTTCGGTATGGGTGCGGAGATCGGTATCGCGACCGGACGCATGCATGCTCGTGGCCCTGTTGGTGTCGAGCAGTTGACCAGCTTCAAATACAAGGTTCACGGGACGGGCCAAACACGTCCATGAGGCCTACAAGCCCTGAAACTAAGCTGAACCGTGAGTGGTTGACCTTGCCGCATTCTGAAACGGGCAACCGGATCGGTCTGTTCGGCGGGTCGTTTAATCCGCCGCATTCCGGGCATCGCCTCGTGGCCGAGACTGTGCTCAAACGATTGAAACTGGATCAGGTCTGGTGGTTTGTGACCCCGGGAAATCCTTTGAAGGATCCTTCACATCTCGAACCTTTGGAAGAACGTCTGCGTAGAACCAGCGAATTGGCGGAACACCCGAGGATGAAGGTGACTGCCTTTGAGGTGGTCCTTGGGACCAGCTTTTCGGCGCAAACAATCAAGGCGTTGCAGGAAAAACGCCCGTCAGCGCGATTCGTATGGGTCATGGGTGCTGACAATTTGGCAGGCTTTCATCATTGGCAAGATTGGCGAGAAATTGTCGATTCACTGCCAATTGCGATTGTCGATCGTCCCGGTGCGTCTTTGTCAGTGATGTCATCTCCAATGGCGAAAGCCTTTGAAAATCATCGTCTTCCTGAAGAGGCTGCTGCGATACTGCCTGATTTGAAAGCACCTGTATGGACGTTTCTGCACACACCTCTTGATCAGACATCGTCAACTGGTTTGAGGCGGAAAACGACATGATAAACACAAGATTTCCTATGAATCTTAAGCCGTCTTGAAATTGCCAAACAGGACGCGGTATTATGGACATGGTCGCGATGAGCGTGATCATGGTACTGTCAACCGGTCCTGCCACCAAAACGGGTGACGTACGAAGTCGGACATTGAAGTTTGTGACGACGTTTGGCGCAGGACGACAAAACAGCGAAAGGCACTACACCTGACCATGACCCTTGAAAGCGGGCAGACACCTTCGTCTTCCCCTGTGAAGGCTTCCGAGAGTAATGAACTTCCGGCAGATCTTCTCGAAACAGTCCTCGCCAGCCTGGACGATTCCAAAGCTGAGGACCTCGTTACTCTCTACATCGCGGGTAAAAGCTCCATTGCGGATCACATGGTGATCGCATCTGGACGATCTCATCGTCATGTTGGCGCAATCGCTGACAATCTGACACGGGATCTGAAGGCTTCCGGAACCGGATTTCCGACAGTTGAAGGTCAGACGACCTGTGATTGGGTGCTGATCGATGCTGGTGATGTGATCGTTCACATTTTCCGTCCTGAAGTGCGTGGCTTCTACAATCTTGAAAAGATGTGGGCACCGGACACGGACGACGCGCCACTATTTATCAGTTAAGCAGGCGCGCGGGTTCCGCAGTCAGGAACCTTGGCGACCAAGTGCTGTAACTGAAACCGGATAGGAATCCGGCGAGGATCTTATGCGCTTTACAATCTCTTGCATCGGGCGAATGAAATCCGGTGCGGATAAAGATCTCTTCGACCGGTACATGGATCGTGCGCGCAAGACCGGTCGGGGTCTGGGCATTACAGATGTCGCCTTGTCCGAAAGCGCTGAAAGTCGTGCGCAGCGGCCCGACGATCGAAAGACCGAGGAAGCCAGGATTCTGCTTCAGAATATTCCAGCTGGAGCAAAGCTGGTCGCGCTGGATGAAACGGGACGAAGTCTGACCAGTCCGGCATTCTCCGACAAACTGGAAGCCTGGAAAAACGACAGCGTTCCGGAAATCATCTTTGCGATTGGCGGAGCTGACGGGCATGGTCCGGAAGTGCTTGCCCGCGCAGACCTCAAATTGGCATTGGGTAGCATGACATGGCCGCACCAAATCGCCCGGATCCTGCTGGCAGAACAGGTTTACCGCGCTATGACGATCCAGTCAGGACATCCGTACCACAGGGTTTAATCTATACGCCGACCTAGAATTCGATTGATAATCGCATGGTTTATATTCCAACGCTGACAACAGAACGTTTGATACTGCGTCCAATGACCATGGACGATTGGCCGGAATATGCCGCATTGATGCAGTCAGATCGCGCGATCTTCATGTGTGGGCCGCATACCATAGCAGAAGCCTGGGGAATGTTTTGTCAGGACATCGCCCAATGGTCCTTGTTAGGGCTCGGTGCATTGATGTTCGACGAGCGAACAAGCGGTAAATGTCTGGGGCAGATTGGCATAAACCACGGCCCTCTCGATCCCGAGCATGAACTGGGTTGGTATGTCTATGCAGAGGCAGAAGGCAAAGGCTTTGCATTTGAAGCAGCGAAAGCCCTGCGGGATTGGGCGCTGAACGACAAATGTTTCCCGACGCTGGTAAGCTGCATGGATCCGCAAAACATTAAATCACGAAATCTGGCAGAGCGATTGGGTGCCAGGCTGGATGCTTCGGCCAAGCCACCGCATAAAGGCGATCTGGTTCTGCGGCATTGGTGACTGTTTCCCAAACTCACTACTGCACTTCACGATGTGGAAGTGTTGCGCGTTGGGTCGGCTGACCATCAGTTTTTAACAGCAGGAATGGGTGCAAAGTAGAACCTTGCCCGTATATCGCCGCATTCAAGCCGTATCGGAGAGGGCCTGATCTCGCGGTACTGGTGAGGATGGTTGTTAACAAGTTGGTTATCTCGGTAAACACTTCGTTAACGCCGAAAGTGTATCGCAGATCGTGAAACCGTTGGGAGCTATGGCAGTTTGATTTCGGATCGCAGAAATGCTGTGCGTTCCGGTCCTAAGAAGCAGATCATCAGTAGATCGCTCTTGGGCAGCGTCCTGATGTGCGCATTTTTCGTTCCAGAATACGGCATTGCGACGGAAAGCATCGTTGAACAGCCGGAAGCAGTTGTTGACGTAGATCCGGAAATGGAATCTGCACGTTTGCGAAAACAGCAGCGAGAAGCCGAACTGGCGGCTCTCTCAAAAGACATTGAGGTTTCATCTGACCGGCAGGCGGCAATTGGCCGTGAAATTCAAGCGCTTGATCGCGACCGCGAAACACTGAACACGAAAATCATCAGTTCCGCAGACACCATAAAAGGTCTGGAAACGGAACTGAGCAACACAGAACGCCGCCTGCGGAGTCTGGGCGAAAACGAAGATACACTGAAACTGTCTTTGATTGCGCGCCGCGATATACTCGCTGAGGTATTGGCAGCGCTTCAAAGGATAGGAAGAAGACCACCTCCGGCAATGGCGGTAAGGCCAAGTGATGCACTTTCTGCTGTTCGCAGTGCGATTCTTTTGAATGCTGTAATGCCGGAACTGAAGGTCGAAACGGAAGCCCTGGCTGCCGATCTTGAGGAATTGCACAGGTTAAAATCCGTCATTGCTGAAGAGAAAACCCGTTTAATGGGCGACGCCATGAGATTGGCTGAGGAAAAGTCCAGGCTGGAACTTCTCTTGAGTGCAAAAAGGCAGGAACATAAAAAGACGGTTCTGAATCTCGCGGATGAAAAACGACGAGCACAGGAACTGGCAGAAAAGGCCGGATCTCTCAAAGAGTTGATTGCCGATTTGGAGTCTGAAATTGACAGTGCACGCGAGGCTGCAGAGAAATCCCGACAAGCTGCGTTAAGTAACAAACGAAGTGGTTCGAAGAGTTTTGATCCGTTTTCGGATCCTGGTCGGTTGGCACCTGCAATTGCCTTTCAGGACACAATGGGGCAGTTGCCGAGACCAGTTTCCGGTACCATGTTAAAGGACTTCGGACAGGACGATGATTTCGGCGGAGTGACAGAAGGTCAATCTATTGCCACAAGGCCGGGGTCTAATGTAACGGCACCATCTGACGGGTGGGTGGTTTATTCAGGCCCATTCAGGTCTTTTGGACAGCTCTTGATCCTGAATACGGGAGACGGCTACCATGTGCTCCTGGCCGGGATGGATCGGGTTGATGCAGAATTGGGACAGTTTGTTTTGGCCGGTGAACCGGTCGGGATAATGGGCGCGACCCAATGGGCAAGCGCATCAACATTCGGTATGGGCTCGACCCAGCCGATATTATATGTTGAATTTCGAAAGGACGGACGTGCGATTGATCCCACACCATGGTGGGACCGCACAGAAGAGGAAAAGGCTCGCGGATGATACGGAAAGCTTCCTTGCTGGTAGTGGGCGCCCTTATGGGGGCAGCGGCAGTTACCACACTGTCCCAAATGCCGTTGACTATGTTTGGTGCTGCCAATGCTGCAGCAACCGATACATACCGGCAATTGAACTTGTTTGGAGACGTCTTCGAACGGGTTCGCTCGGATTATGTGGAAGTTCCTGATGATGCTCAGCTCATCGAAAACGCCATCAATGGCATGCTGACATCGCTGGACCCGCATTCCAGCTATATGTCGCCAAAAAGTTTCCGCGATATGCAAGTGCAGACACGTGGTGAATTTGGTGGTCTCGGTATCGAAGTCACCATGGAAGACGGCTTGGTGAAAGTAGTGTCTCCAATTGACGATACCCCGGCTGCAAAGGCTGGCGTTTTGGCTGGTGACCTGATTTTCGCTATCGACGGCGAACAGGTGCAGGGACTGAACCTCAACCAGGCAGTGGAAAAGATGCGGGGTCCGGTCAAAACGGACATTATCGTATCCATTCGCCGTGAAGGCAGAGCAGATCCTCTCGATATCACTATAACGCGCGATATCATTCGAATTCGGTCGGTTCGCTGGCGCGAAGAAGATGACGTCGGATATGTCCGTGTCACCCAGTTTAACGAGCAGACATTCGATGGCTTGAAAAAGGGTATCGAAGAGATCGAGGAAAATATTGCTGATGACAAATTGAAAGGTTTTGTCATCGACCTGCGCAATAACCCTGGCGGACTTTTGGATCAGGCGATTGCGGTTTCCGACGCATTTCTGGATCGTGGAGAGATTGTTTCCACACGTGGCCGAGAAGCGGATGAGACACAGCGTTACAATGCTCGGTCAGGCGATCTGACCGACGGTAAACCGGTGATTATCCTGGTGAATGGCGGATCAGCGTCAGCATCGGAAATCGTAGCCGGTGCACTGCAGGATCATCGCCGGGCGACAATTCTCGGAACTCGGTCATTCGGCAAGGGATCTGTGCAAACTATCATTCCGCTGGGTGCCAATGGTGCGATCCGTCTAACAACTGCGCGGTATTACACACCGTCAGGCACGTCCATTCAGGCAAAGGGTATCGTACCGGATATCGAAGCTTTACAGGATTTGCCGGAAGAGCTCGTCGGTCGCGTCGACACAAAAGGTGAAGCCGGGCTTCGCGGACACTTGGAAGCCGACGGTGAAGAGCAATCGGGCAGTCAGGCTTATGTGCCGCCAGATCCGGAAGATGATGTCCAGTTGAAACTGGCGCTTGATCTTCTTCGCGGTGTTCAGGTCAACGGCGCTTTCCCACCAATGTCGGATCGGGCAGCCGCTCCGAATTAATACTAAAAAGCGCGCTGGATACCCAGCGCGCTTAATCTCCTTTTCGTTTTGCGTATCCCGAAAACAATGAGAACACCGGTTTCAGGCCGGCAAAAGGCTTAGGACGGTATGTCGAGCGAAGATCTCACAGCTCCCCTGGGAATGGGGCGGCGGCGGTTTGTCAGGCTGCCGTTTGGGCTGATCGGTGCTGGCTTGTTGAGCGTGTTCGTGACAACGACGCTCATTTGGGTTGCTGTTGTCGACGACCCCTACGGCGGTGAGCCGGTCGCTGTCCTTCCGCTTGATACTGTTGTGGAAGGTATTACATCGCAGGATATTGAGGTCGTTGAAATCCGACCGACTGTTGACGGCGATCTGGGACCGAATCTACGCCCGGAATCGAGTGCTGATTTGCTCGGCCCGCGTTACGAGATGGTCATTCGTCCTGATGGACTTGGACCAGAAGCTCCGGTGACCGGACTTTCGATCAATCCGGATACTCGCGTCAGCGAGCGTTCTGATTTTGGTTTCCTGCCCATGATAAGCCCAGCAAAAGTTCGCCCACTGGATGCTTATGCGCGCCCAATTGTCACCGAATTTACGTCCATTCCCAAAATAGCGGTCATCATTGGCGGACTGGGCCTGAGCGGGACTGGTACGCAAAACGCGATAGACCGTCTTCCGGCTGATGTGACCTTTTCTCTGGCGCCCTATGGTGAAGATCTCGATCTCTGGATGCAGCAGGCTCGAATGAAAGGGCATGAATTGTTGCTGCAGCTTCCGCTCGAACCCTTTGATTTTCCTGACAACGACCCGGGCCCGCATACGTTGCTTGTCAACTTGCGTCCCGGTGAAATGATGAACCGTCTGGCGTTCCTTCTGACGCGGGTTACCAACTACGTCGGCACCATCAGCGAGATGGGAGCCCGGTTTTCCTCTACACAGCCATCGATGCACTATCTGTTGGAGACACTCAAGTCTCGCGGTTTGATGTTCGTTGACAACGGCACGTCATCGCGAAGCATTGCCGCGGAAAAGGCGGAAGAAACCAGAACGCCCTACAGTGGTGTGGACGTGGTGCTAGATGAAGTACCACGCGAAGACGACATCAATGCCAAACTCCTGCAGCTTGAAAGCGTCGCGCGCGCGCGCGGATTTGCGGTTGCCGCAGGCTCTGCTCTGCCTGTTACAGTTCGCCAGCTGGAAAAGTGGGTACAAGATCTGGAACAACGAGGTTTGCAGCTTGTACCGATCAGCGCGACCATCGATAGAGATCGGTAGTTCAAAAATCGCGATAAGGTGTTCCCTTGAGCAAACTGGATCTCGGACCGGGTTTCCCAATTCCTTCTGAAGGCCTGCCATACCGGCCCTGTGTCGGGATCATGCTGATCAACCGGACTGGCAAAGTCTGGATTGGAAGCCGCTCGGAAGGCGCAAACAAGAACGGCTACCAATACACTTGGCAAATGCCGCAGGGCGGTATCGACGCAGGCGAAACACCGGAAGGCGCTGCCCGCCGCGAACTCTATGAAGAAACTTCAGTTCAATCGGTAACGCTTCTCGAAGAAGCACCGGAGTGGTTTGCCTACGATTATCCGTTGGAGATCGTCCGTGCGACTCGCAAAGGCAAGTTCCGTGGCCAGGCGCAGCGTTGGGTTGCCTATCGATTTGACGGATCAGATGATGAAATCAATATTCTGACCCCACCTGACGGCCATTCAGCGGAATTCGACAAGTGGCGTTGGGAAGATGTCGCAAGCCTTCCCGAACTGATTGTACCGTTCAAACGCCCGGTTTATGACAAGGTCGTTGCGGCGTTCTCGCACCTCACCGGTTGAACGCCTCTCCTGTACATCCTCAAAGCGTCAAGATTTGAAGGTCGGTTGTCGTTTTTCAAACAGACAGAACAGTTTATGACCGCTACGATCCTCTCAACACAACCACTTTGGAGGAATGCCAATGTCTTTCGGCAAGGGGCTTTCACGAAAGCCATCCCAGCCAAAAGGGCGTCAATTGGAAGATGCGGCCCTAAGCGAAGTTCAATCCCTGTTAGGGGAAGAACCCCGTCGCCGTGACCTGTTGATTGAGCATTTGCACAAGATCCAGGATGCATTTGGTTGTCTGGAAGCGCGTCATTTGCGGGCATTGGCCGAAGAAATGCGGCTATCACAAGCGGAAGTCTACGAAGTCGCAAGTTTCTATCATCACTTCGACATCGTCAAAGAAGGTGAGGCGAAACCGGCACCGCTTACGGTCCGTGTTTGTGACAGTATCGCGTGTTCCCTCAAGGGTGCAGATGCGCTGGCTGAGGCACTGAAGGTTGGTAGCGACCCTGAAAAAGTCCGCATACAAAAGGTACCATGCATTGGCAGGTGTGCTGGTGCGCCTGCTGTCCAGGTTGGTCAACATGCTGTCGATAGTGCCAGTGATTCCTCCGTTCGATTGGTGATGTCCGAAGGCAAAACCCGGCCGAGCATTCCAGCGTATACCAAGCTGAAAGCCTATCTTACCGGTGGCGGCTACAAGACTTTGGAGCGGGTTCGCAAGGGCGAACTGACAGCTGAAAGCCTCGCGGATATGGCCTTGGAGGCGGGGCTGCGTGGGCTTGGCGGTGCAGGTTTTCCGACTGGAACGAAATGGAAGATCGTCCATGATTTGCCTAGGCCCAAATTTCTGACAATCAATGGTGATGAAGGCGAACCAGGCACGTTCAAGGATCGTTACCACCTCGAAAATGATCCGCATCGCTTGCTCGAAGGAGCCTTGATCGCGGCGCATGCGATCTCCGTTGATCGCATTTATCTTTATATGCGCGATGAATACCCGGCGGTTCTGGAAATACTGAAGACTGAGATCGCAGCACTTCGCGATGCCGGAATCATCACCAGCATTGATATTGAGCTGCGCCGCGGGGCTGGTGCCTATATCTGCGGTGAAGAAAGTGCGATGATCGAGTCTATCGAGGGCAAGCGTGGATTACCGCGCCATCGTCCTCCCTTTATTGCGCAGGTTGGGTTGTTCGGTCGGCCGACCCTTAATCACAACATCGAAACCTTATTCTGGGCCCGGGATATCATCGAAAAAGGTCCAGAATGGTTTGCCTCGCAAGGACGTCGGGACCACAAAGGGTTTCGTTCTTTTTCGATCTCAGGTCGCGTGAAAGAACCTGGTGTTAAATTGGCACCTGCTGGCATCACCATGAACGAGCTGCTGGAAGAGTATTGTGGAGGCATGGAAGACGGTCACCAATTCAAAGCCTATCTTCCCGGAGGCGCATCAGGTGGTATCCTCCCAGCCTCTCTTGCTGACGAACCTCTCGATTTTGGCACACTCGACAAACATGGCTGTTTCATCGGCAGCCATGCAATTGTGGTGTTTTCCGACAAGGACAACATGCGCGATGTGGCACTTAATCTAATGCGTTTTTTCAAGCATGAGAGTTGCGGGCAATGCACACCTTGTCGGTCCGGGACGGAGAAAATGGAATATCTGCTGGCTGCGGGTGAGTGGGACAAAAACAAGATCGGTGATCTCGATGCCGTGATGCGGTCCGCTTCTATCTGCGGACTCGGGCAGGCCGCTCCGAACCCAGTTGCCTCTGTCCTGAAGTTTTTCCCTGAGGAGTTGGAGAAATGAGCAAGATCACTTTCTCTCTCGACGGCAAAGAGGTGGTTGCGCAGGAAGGCGAAACCATTTGGCAGGTAGCCAAACGCGAAGGCACATCTATCCCGCATTTGTGCCACAAAGATGCACCGGGATATCGCTCTGATGGAAATTGTCGCGCCTGCATGGTGGATATAGAAGGTGAGCGCACGTTGGCCGCTTCGTGCATCCGGACACCTTCGGACGGCATGATTGTTCAAACCGAAACAGAACGGGCCAGCAAGGCTCGCGAAATGGTTTTTGAACTGCTCGCCGCTGACCAGCCAAGCCGATCTGAGCACCCGGATCCGGAGAGTGAATTCTGGAAATGGTCGGACGCGGTTGGCGTATCAGGTAGCAGATTTACAGCTGCCGAAAAGCCCGAACAGGACATTTCGCACCCTGCCATCGCCGTGAACCTTGATGCCTGTATCGCCTGTAATCTGTGTGAGCGCGCCTGTCGCGAAGTCCAGGTAAACGACGTCATAGGCATGGCAGACCGCGGTCATCACACAGTACCGGTGTTCGACATTGCCGACCCGATGGGATTGTCGACCTGTGTCGCTTGCGGGGAATGTGTTTCTGCGTGTCCGACGGGCGCATTGATGGAAAAGAGCCTGCTGAACGACACCGGCAAGGTCCGTGAAGTCTATTCTGACGAGACTGTCGACAGTGTCTGTCCATTTTGTGGTGTTGGCTGTCTGACGTCGGTTTCTGTAAAAGACGGAACAATCGTCAAGGTCGAAGGCCGAGACGGTCCGGCGAACGAAAATCGCCTCTGTGTCAAAGGCCGGTTCGGGTTTGACTATGTTTCCAGCCCGGAGCGCCTCACCAAACCGTTGATCCGCCGGGATGATGCGCCGAAACGCGGCGACATATCCATGTCGCGAGACGATCACCTGGATTATTTCCGCGAAGCGAGCTGGGAGGAAGCGCTGGATCGTGCCGCTGGCGGCCTCATGGCATCTTTCAATGCCAAGGGTGGTCCCGGGATTGCTGGCTTTGGGTCTGCCAAAGGCTCCAACGAAGAAGCTTATCTGTTCCAGAAACTTATTCGTCAGGGTTTCCAGACCAACAACGTGGATCATTGCACACGTCTTTGCCACGCCTCGTCCGTCGCCGCTTTGATGGAATGCATCGGATCGGGCGCTGTAACAGCGCCGTTCAATGCTGCAGAAGATGCGGACTGCATGATTGTGATTGGCGCTCGCCCGGAACAGAACCATCCGGTGGCAGCGACCTACATCAAGCAGGCGGTGAAGAACGGCACCAAGCTGATCGTTATGGATCCGCGTGGTCAGGGCTTGATGCGTTATGCTGATTACGGCCTGATATTCAAGCCTGGCACTGATGTCGCCATGCTGAATGCCATTCTCAATGTCATCATCACTGAGAAACTCTATGACGAGCAGTATATAGCGGCACATGTCGATGGCTTCGAAGCGCTGAAAGAGAAGATCATCGAGTTTACGCCGGAGGCAATGGAACCAGTTTGCGGCATTGCGGCAGACACTTTGCGCGAGGTTGCCCGGCTGTATTCGTCTAGCCCCAAATCGATCATCTATTGGGGCATGGGCATCTCCCAGCACGTTCATGGTACGGATAATGTTCGATGCCTGATTGCGATGGCGCTGACGACCGGACAGATCGGGCGACCGGGAACCGGATTGCACCCGTTGCGCGGCCAGAACAATGTTCAGGGCGCTTCCGATGCTGGATTGATCCCGATGGTCTTTCCGGACTATCGCTCTGTTGAAACGCCGGACATCCGCGCGGAATACGAGGACGCCTGGGGGCGGACACTTGACCCGGTTCGCGGCCTGACCGTTGTCGAGATCATGAACGACATTCTCGCTGGCGGTATCGAGGCGATGTATGTGCAGGGCGAAAATCCGGCCATGTCCGATCCGGATCAGGCCCATGCGCGCAAGGCGCTGGCAAGTCTCAAACATCTGGTGGTTCAGGATATCTTCCTGACTGAAACCGCCTGGCATGCCGATGTGATTCTTCCGGCATCAGCCCATGCGGAAAAACTCGGCACGTACACCAACACCAACCGGCAAGTCCAGATCGGACGACCTTGCGTTCCAATGCCAGGTGAAGCGCGTGCCGATTGGCAGATCATGATTGAAATCGCCAACCGTGTGGGGCTTGACTGGTCTTATGATGGTGTTCCGACGATATACGAAGAATTGTGTTCCCACATGGGGTCTCTGGACCACATAACCTGGGAGCGGCTGGAGCGGGAAGGAACGGTCACCTATCCGGCAGATGCGCCTGACAAACCGGGAAATGAGATTCTGTTCGGGCAGTCTTTCCCGACGGCGGATGGTCGTGGAAAAATTGTCCCGACGGATCTGGTTCCTCCGGATGAATTGCCCGACGACGAATTCCCGCTGGTTCTGACGACCGGACGAATGCTGGAGCATTGGCACACAGGCGCAATGACACGCCGGGCGGCTGTGCTTGATGCCATTGAGCCAGAACCGGTGGTTTCGATGAATCCGCGAGACATCAAACTTCAAGATCTGGAGATTGGTCAAAAGGTGAAGGTTGAAACCAGACGCGGTGCGATTTCACTGACATTGCGTGCAGACCGTGATGTTTCAGCCGGCATGCTGTTTATCCCGTTCTGTTTCTTTGAAGCGTCGGCGAATTTCCTGACCAATCCACAACTGGACCCGTTTGGTAAAATTCCGGAATTCAAATTCTGCGCTGCAAGAATTTCTCCGGAATCGCATCGTGTGATTGCTGCAGAATAAAAATTTCCGCCAGTGAGAGGGGGAGGCGTTTCCTTCCCATCATATTCCCCTAGCTTTAGGATTAGGTCACATAAACTGGGAGAGAAGTCATGCGTCTAGGATTTATTGCGGTTTTGTTTGTGTGCGGGCTGATGGTTTCTGGATGCCAGAGCACTCCTCCGTCTCCTTCTGAGCAGAGTAGCTATTGATGGTATGCGGGCTGCGCCGATGGCCCGATCATACCTGATTATTCAGCCGTTACATTGACATTCAGAAGATCCGGCAGTGATTGCGGTGCAGCCAGGCTTCCGAGGATCTGAGCAAGAGGCACCGGGTTTGCCGGTTTCATGGCGAATGAAATTTTGCCTGGCTTGTTCAGAAAGTCAGAGACCGCATTTCTCACCATTTCAGTGAATGCAGCGTTCCGGATCTGAGCCGTTGCCTCCACGGCCTGCGCAACCAATACCTCACGGAAGACAGATTCAGGAATGTCCTGATCCTCCGCCATGTGCGCAAGGCCCTTATCTGTCAGGCCATCGTCGATAAAACTGATTTGAGCATCGACAAATTGGGCCGTGATCAAGGCCATCTGACCCTGACCGGCAGGATCGTCAAAGAACTCGCGGGGAACATTTGCGAAATGCGCGGAAGCTTCAGCCGTTCCGAGGCCGTCAATGTTCAGTTTCAACCGCTCCAGACGGAGGTCCTTTGTGGCCTCATCCCAGGTGAAACGGGTCTCATCCGACCAAACGACATCAGTGAGTCCAAAAGCCTTCAGGAGGGCTTGAATGTCCTGATCTTCGATCGAGCTTACCGGAATCAGAATATCATCGTTCTTGATGTAGATATTTGTCGGGATAGGCGGCACCGACGATGAAATAGTTAGTTCCGCCTTGCCGACTTGCGTACGTCCGGTATCCGGAACATTGACATCAAGCCCTTCGATTTCATAGCTGAAGGAGCGTGGAAGCAGAGCTCGCGCCACATCCAATGGATTCCGCTCGCCATAGTCCGGATCTTTCATCAGCGTCCAGATCATGGCCTGCATGGGCGGATAGTCTGCAAATTCGATGTCGCCGATGGCGGCCCAGTCGAGTTTGAAGGAGGCCCCATCTGGAAGATCGGGCGCATCGAGACCGACAATCATCATCTCCCCGATACCATTCGAGTTCACATCCGTCATCGCCATCTCTCTGATGTCGAAGGATGCGGTCCCGTCGGGGCTCGGAAAATCAACTGAAATGCCACTGATACGGGCGTCTTCAATACCGAAAGAACGATACAGTTGGAAAACGCCGCCAATCAGATCATCAGGTTTGGGTTCCTTTTGCACCAGTAGCTGGTCCAGCAGTTCAAGAACGTTGTTGTCCTGCTTTTTCACGGTAAGGCTTCTGATTGCGCTGCGGCCGATCTTTGCACCGATGGTCAGGCCATTACCGATATCCTGACTGCTCTCATAGTCGACAGTCGACCCGTAACTCATCAGCGTGCGTTCATCATCTGACGCCGGTACATCTGGATCAAACAACGCGATCAGGGCAGCGGCATCGATATTTTCGTAAGACGACTTTCCCTGATTTGTTGTTTGCGACAGCATCTGTCCGGTTGCCTCATCACGGGTCAGAAATGTCTGGACGATCTTGTCGATCGAATACTCTCCGATCCGGCCATCTGTCACATTGCTGACGCGATGGCCATCCATCTGCGTTGTGCCGGACATGACAAGGGTTTCATCGTTCTTTTCTCCAGCATACGCCTCGAATGTCAGGGCTGCCGTGTCCATGCGGGCTTCGTCATAGGAGTTAAGAGCCAGCGTCTTTACTAATGGTAGCCAGCGGCTCACCTGATGATCGGCATCTTGCACTGGCAGCGTTGGCATCTCGAAGGTGAAATTTGTGACAGCTGTCCCGGCCAGGCGACCGTCGATTTTAAAGCGACCTTCACCCGTTGCTGCACCAGTTATCAGGAGTTCGGTGTCATCTGAATATGTCCAGTTCTTGGATGAGAAGACACTGCCATCCTGTGCCAAGCCGGAAATAGTCACCTGATCGGATGAGAGGGACACCGAATAGCTCAGATCCGTAAGTTTTTCTGTGTCGATATCAACGTCAGTCTCGGTAGGCTCTTCGGTCGGGATATCCTTGAGAATGCCGCTTAACGACAGGGTGCTATCGGACAGAGTCAGCTTATCGCTGACTGCATCGTAGTCAATGGACCCGTTCTCGATCTTCAATCCCAGTTTTTCCAAACCTTCAACATAGGCATTAAAAGCGTCAAGCCCTGTTGTCTGCGCAAGCGCTGTACTGGTCATCAGCACGGACATTGCACCGGCAACGACTAGGTTTGTGCATTTGCTGTTATTCATGAAAATCCGGATAAACAATATCTTGGCTCCAAATCGAAGGATTGGCTGAACCGGTTGACCGGTGGTGGTCCGAAATTATGAGGGACCCTTGTTGGTTCCATGATTATGAACCAATCCCGAAATTACGTCGAATCTATAGCTGCGAGTTGTCACTCGCTGAAATGAACCATTCAGTGCGCACGAGGACATCTGTTTCGTGGGCCAGCGCGTCCGCTTTTCGGTGTTCGAAAACTTCATCGTCAGCAAGTTGACGAAACGCCCAGACAGCCGTGCTTCTGACAGTTGCGTCCGGGTCTTGAAGGTGAAGCGTAACACTTTCAAGGAGTGCATTGTGCCCGGAATTTCCGGCAGCGATCAGAACATTGCGCAGAAACCTGTTTCGTCCAACGCGTTTGACTGGTGAGCCGGAAAAGAGTTTTCTAAATTCCGGGTCATCGAGCTTCAACAAGTCCGCAAGCAGGGGTGCTTTCAAGTCATCCCTCGCGATCAGTTTGATTTCACTGGCGGCTTGGGCGAATTTATTCCACGGACAGGCGGCCAGACAATCGTCGCAGCCGTAAATCCGATTTCCCATGGCCTTGCGAAATTCGAGCGGGATCGGTCCCGGGTGCTCGATCGTGAGATAGGAAATGCACCTTCGCGCGTCCAGCTGATAGGGCGCCGGGAAAGCATCGGTTGGGCAACTGTCCAGACACGCACGGCATGACCCGCAATGATCGGGTTCCGTTCCGCTCGGCGGCAGCTCAAGGGATGTAAAAATGGAACCCAGAAAAAACCAGGACCCAAGTTCACGAGACACCAGATTTGTGTGTTTGCCCTGCCACCCAAGACCGGAGGCCTGTCCCAGTGGTTTCTCCATGACCGGCGCTGTATCGACAAACACTTTGACATCGCCACCCGCTCGCGAAACGAGAAAACTCGCAAGCTCCTTCAAACGCCCCTTGATGACGTCATGATAGTCCCGGTGACGGGCGTAAACTGAAATGCCGCCAGTATTGGTGTCTTGGAGGTGGGCGAGCGGATCGTTGATCGGATCGTCATCCGGGCCGTAATTCATCGCCAGCATGATGACGGATTTTACTTCCGGCCAGAGCGCGCCTGGTGCTGAGCGCCGTTCTGCCGTTTCCGCCATCCAAGCCATGGTGCCATGGTAGCCATGATCAATATACGCCTGCAGCCGTTCTTTCGCATGAGGGATGCTGTCAGCGGAGGCAACCTTGAGGGCATCGAATCCGAGCTGATTTGCCTTTTCCTGAAAGGCCGAAAGCATTTTTTGTGTTTTTTTATCCAAGCCGATTGGCCGTTTTGGTCAGAAATCTAGATCTGCATAGGTCGGGGCAGCAGGCATTCCGAGGACTTTTTCGCCAAGCAACGGACGCATGCTTGGTCGGGATTTTACCCGTGCGTACCAGCTTTTGATATCTTCTTCTTTGCTCCACTTCACTTCACCCAGATAGTCCGCACAGGACAGGCTGGCGGCAAGTGCAAAATCTGCAAAGGACAATCTGTCGCCAGCAAGCCAGCGGCGGGAGGCAACCAGATAGCCAAAATACCTCAAGTGATGATCGATGTTCGCCCGGGCGACCCGAAGGGCAGCTGAATCAGGCTCCCCGCCGCCTGCGGACTTGGGCATGATCTGTTTGTAGATGCGTTCCCGTACCAGATGTCCAACCACTTCCTGGTCGAACTTGAGGAGGCTCCATTCAACGAGCCGACGTGTTTCGGCACGCGCTTCAGGATGATCCGGCATCAGGCGCTTGTCAGCGACTGCATAGCCGCGTGTTTCATCCAGATACTCCATGATCGGCGATGGACCGCAGATGGCCGGGCCTTCGTTTTCAACCAGAACCGGAACAGAACCTGCGGCATTCAATGCCAGCAGATCCTGGGGCCGTTCCCAGGGATTGACGTGGCGCTCTTCAAACGCTGCACCGTATTCGCTCAATATGAGTCGGATAAACCGGGAGGACGGCGAAAAAGGATGGTGATAAAGCGTGAGCATAAAGGGGTTTAGGGCCTGAACTGTGGCAAGACTAAGCCGGACGAACAAATCAGTCTGGCCGTAGTGTGCCCTCAATTTGGTTATCAAGGGTTTGACGTCGACCATGCTCTCCGGCAAATAGGCGAGCGATTGTTTCCCGGACACTTAGCGGGTCTTGCCTGAACGCATCAAGGCATTTGGAGAATTGATACACGATGGATGGCCAAACGATTGTAAATGCTCTCATTTTGGGAATTGTCGAAGGCCTGACCGAGTTTATTCCAGTCTCTTCAACCGGACATATTCTTCTCCTTGGTCATTTTCTTGGATTTGAAAGCACTGGCAAAACCTTCGAAGTCCTGATCCAGTTAGGTGCGATTCTGGCAATTCTGTCGGTTTATTTTGGGCGTTTGTGGACATTGCTAACAACATTGCCGAGCGATCCGACCAGTCGGCGATTTGTTCTGGGTATATTGATTGCGTTCCTGCCAGCCGCCGTGATTGGAGTCATGGCGCATAGTTTTATCAAGGAAGTGCTGTTTGAGGCGCCTGCACTGATTTGCACAACACTTCTTGTTGGCGGCGTCATTCTGCTTTGGATCGACCGGCTGCCACTCACGCCCAAATATACCAACGTGATGGATTATCCGCTCTCCCTGTGTCTCAAGATCGGTTTTTTCCAGTGTCTTGCGATGGTTCCTGGAGTTTCACGGTCCGGCGCGACGATTGCCGGATCCCTGTTGATGGGGACAGACAAACGCTCTGCGGCGGAGTTTTCATTCTTTTTGGCTATGCCGACAATGGCGGGCGCTTTTGCCTATGACCTTTTCAAAAACCGCAATGTCTTGTCGATGGACGATGCCATGATCATCACTGTCGGTTTCGTTGCTTCCTTTATTGCGGGTGTATTTGTGGTCAAAGGCCTACTGGATTTTGTGTCCCGTCATGGCTTCGCACCATTTGCCTGGTGGCGCATTTTCGTCGGAATTGCCGGGTTTATCGGGCTTTATTTTCTAGGCTGATTTCTCGAGCGGTGTGCTATCGGCATAAAGGGCTGACAATGAGCTCAGCTCTTGCGAGAGTTCGTGCCTGAGGTCCTTGGGAGCCAACAACTCTGCGCCCGCACCGAGCCATCGCACAAGTGGCAAGATCCGCGCTGGTGAAATGCTGGGTATCGAAATCAGAATGCTGTCATTTGCCAACGGTGTGAAGACTGCGTGCTTGTAATACCAGTCAGCGCTTAGTTTCTTGGCCTGATGGGCCGTAACGCGGATTTTCGAAATCTGCTCGTCCCGCTCCCAGCGGCGCATTGCCTGTGATAGCCAGGTTCCGCCAAGAAGGCTCTGTATGGAGAAGTCCTTCTGGGGCCTGAAGAACAGACCGCTAACCTCGAAATTTTGCACTCGGTCAGCCCGATAAACCTTCATTGTATCCGTATCGACGCAACGCCCGGCAAGGTACCATAAATCCCGATCGAACATGATGCCGTGGGGCTCAACATCGTGCGACTTTTGAGTCTGGCGGCTGGGATTGGAGTGGTCAAACCGAACCCTTTTCGCTTCCAGAATGCCGGTCATGAAACCGTCCAGTGCCTCTTGCCAGTTGTCGGCCGGTTCTGCCTTGGTACCGGAGTGAAAGATGTCGGCCGGGATTGGCTCGATGCCGATCAGCTTTTCTGATTCTTTCAAGAGACCGTGAACGGATTTCGGCAACGTCGCGAGAAGCTTCTTTTCGGCCGACAATAGATGGTCTGCCAACGGCACGGTCCGGCTGTTGCGCCCTAATGCCATGGCTGCCAGAAGCGCTGCTGTTTCATCTCGCGTCAGGGCAACCGGCGGCTGAAGGTAGTCTTTCGCAAGGCGATATCCTCCTTCTGCTCCGCGTTCAGCATCAACAGGAATGCCGAGAGCGATTAGCCGATCGATATCTCTGTAGATCGTGCGCAAAGAGACTTGGAACCGCTCGGCCAAGACCGTTGCAGGAACAAGTTTTCCTCCGGTCAGCAACAACAATATGCCGAGCGCGCGTTCTATCGGGTTCATGAGTCCTGCCCTTCAGGGTGTTGGAGAAAAAATCCTACTACGGGAACAGACAGGGATCAAACCTGACTCCCTGTTGTCAGGATTGACCTGTCAGAGTGTGATTGTTCCCGAAAACGGGTCAGTGATTTCCGCAGGAGAAGTAAGATGGGTCATGAGATGGAAACCGTATTTCGAAGCCGCGTGCAAAGCCGCAGCATTGTCTTGGCCGCCCTTCGCGTTTGTACCAACTGGATTTACCAGCGCATGCGTCAGCGGGCAGCCAACAGGGCGTTATCTCGCCTGACGAGCCACGAATTGAAAGATATCGGTCTGGTAAAAACCCAGACGGGCTACAGGAAGCTGCACCAAGATCGTTTGGGCGCGGATTATTGGAATCACTAGGCGGCAGCAAAGTGTCAGAGGCGGACGACAAAAAAAGGCGGGCTACAAGCCCGCCATTCCAATTTCCTGATCTCTTGTCTTATGCCGCCCGGTGAGCGTCGTATTGTCCGTGTTCGCGGAACCGATCCAGATAAGTCGGTAGAATAGTAGCCAGGGTCGCAGGAGTGATGCCGATGCCTTTCAGCGTCCGGCCGTCCTTTTCGGCTTCATCAGAGACGACGTTGTCGGATTTCAAAAGCTCGACCTGATCTGCCGTAATCGGTGCGCCAGGGAACAGTTGCATGATCTTGCCCATAGCGGAGGCAATCGGGAAAGGAATCGGCAGAAGAAATCGTGAATGCCGTGTGATCTCCAGCATCTCCTCAAGGCATTCCTTGAAGCTGCGAACTTCCGAACCGCCAAGTTCGTATACCGCACCGGCGGTCAGCTCGCCGTCGACGGAACGGGCAACAGCTTCCGCAACATCACAAACGTAGACTGGCTGGAACTTGGTCTCACCGCCACCAATTAGTGGAAGGCCGGGAGTGAACCGGGCCATACCGGCAAACTGGTTGAAGAAATCATCTTCGGGGCCAAACACGATGGATGGCCGCAGGATAACACTGTCCGGCAATGTGTCCCGGACCCCGGCTTCACCAGTCGCCTTGGAGCGTGCATAGGCGGATGTGCTGTCCGCATCAGCGCCGATTGCCGAAATGTGAGTGATTCCGGACAATCCCGCAGCTCTTGCAGCTTCGGCAATTGCATGCGGACCGAACGAGTGGACGGCATCAAACGACTGCTTGCCGGTTGGTGACAGAATGCCAACGGCATTGACGACTGCATCTGCACCTGCAACAGCCCGGTCAATCGACCACCGATATCTGAGGTTGGCCTGTATAGGCATAATCTGACCAGGAGCGCCAAGCGGTTGCAAATGTGTTGCAAGGTCCGGGCGGCGAACGGCCGCGCGAACACGGTAGCCGCGTTGGGCCAATGCCTGAACAATGTGACGCCCGAGAAAACCCGATGCGCCAAATACAGTGACAAGTTTGCCGTTGAGTGGAGTGGACATCGTGAAAATGCCTTTTGTCGCGTGCCAAAAGAGGGATCGGTAAAGGAAAAAGCCGAGCCTTTCACACAGTCTCTTAGACCTTTGCGCCCGATGTGTGAAGGGCTGGCTGCAAATGATCAAAAAAGTCGCAGGCTACAATTGACAAGGTGAGACCTGCCCCTTACAAGCGCGGTCCTGAGCCCAGATGGCGGAATTGGTAGACGCGCCAGCTTCAGGTGCTGGTACTCGCAAGGGTGTGGAGGTTCGAGTCCTCTTCTGGGCACCAAAACTCTCTCTCAGAGATTTGGGAGAGATCATCATGAGACCGGCCTCGGGCCGGTTTTTTGGTTTTTTATGCTGGGTTCTGAGAAATTTATGAACGCCAGACAGTTTGAGTTTACGGAAACAACTCTGCTGCCCGTTGCTTTATTTTGGCGGCCACTATTGAAGTCTTAATCATGGCGGAAAACCGGATCAGTCCGGCTTGTATGTTCGCTCCTTTTGATACAGTCGCTTACAAATCCATTTCGGGCTACGAAATATTTCGTTTTTGAAAGAAGTCTGCAACAGTCCTGATGCAGGCTACGAACCCAAGATGCGACTTGTCACGTAGCCCGTCTTGTTTTACCTGACGTTCAAAATCGTGAAATGTGCACCACTGAACATGCAAATTTGTCCGGATACGATTACAGGAGACTGGCGACATGACCCTTCGCTACCATCGCGGTGACTTGCCGGACTTGAATGCATATCAAAACGCACAGGCTGTTGCAGTCGATTCCGAGACACTTGGTCTTAAACCGCACCGGGATCGTCTCTGTGTTGTACAGCTTTCGCCAGGAGATGGAACGGCGGATGTCGTCCAGATCGCGCGTGGACAGACCCAGGCACCCAACATGTCTGTATTGCTGACCGATATGTCAAAGCCGAAAATATTTCATTTTGCCCGGTTTGATGTTGCGGTCTTGAAACACTATCTGGCTATCAGTGTTACACCGGTCTGGTGTACAAAAATTGCTTCAAAACTGGTGCGAACCTACACGGATCGGCATGGTTTGAAGGATATTACGCGCGAGCTTCTAGGTGTTGACCTGTCCAAGCAGCAACAAAGTTCAGACTGGGCGGCAGAAAACTTGTCAGATGCACAGTTGGCCTATGCGGCGTCAGATGTGCTGCATTTGCACGCTCTGAAGGAAAAACTGGAAGGTATGCTGGCGCGTGAGGAACGTGAAGACATTGCCAAAGCGTGTTTTGATTTTCTGCCTACACGAGCAGACCTTGATCTTAAAGGTTGGGAAGAGAACGATATTTTCGCACATTCCTGAACCTGATGGGGTTATGCCAATCGCAACCGTTCATCGGGGCATTTGGAGACGAATTTGACCATTGCCGACACCCTGTTTCAAACGCCTCTTCCCCGGCACATGGAAAGCCGTGTACAGAGGGCCGCACGCCGACACAGTCTATTTGTTCGTGTGTTGCGATGGTTGTTGCCGGCGACTGGTATATTGATTCTGGCGGGAATGGTTGGACTTGTGGTTCTGTTCAACATACTGAATGGATTCGGGGCCGCGAACGTCATTCTAACCAGTGACGGTCTGGTGATGGATCATCCCAAATTATCCGGACATGATGGAGATCGCTCCTATCAAGTTACCGCAAGAAGAGCCATTCAAAGATTGAGTGACCCAAGAATTCTCGACCTTGAATCGATCCACGCTGAGATTGTGCTTGGTCCTGAAGAGGGGGCGGAAGTTATCTCGCTAAAAGGTATTTATGACAATGCGTTGGAAACACTTAAGCTCTACGAAGGTGTCCAATTGGGGTGGAGCAAAGGCTATACCGTGGATGTTAAAGAAGTGGATATTGACCTGAAAACTGGCGCGCTCTCTTCTTCAGACCCCATTTCCATTAGTTCCGAAAAAGGGCGCCTTACTTCTGGTAAAGTGTCATATGATAAAGAACAGACGATTGTCCGGTTTACCGATGGTGTCAAAGTGACGATCAATCCGGCGGCGAAAGGACAGTAGTTGATGTTTATAGCAGCTCTTAAGAGAAGCCTTGTGAGTGCGGGTCTTGTCTCTGTCATGAGTGGACTGGCGTTTTCGCAAACGTTTAACGACACTTTTGCCGGGTTTGGATCGAGTAACGGAGAGCCGATTGAAATTGAAGCCAGCGAGCTTCAAGTTGAAGATAACTCGAAGCTGGCGACCTTCACTGGTGATGTCGTTGTAATCCAGGGCGAGACCCGCCTGGAAACTCAGCAATTGAAAGTCTTCTATGACGGAAATGGAAACGAAAATGGTGGGGCTGCTTCGGTGGGTGCCGTCCCTGCTCAGCAAGAAATTTCCCGTCTGGAAGCTGACGGGGGTGTCTATATCTCATCCAAAGATCAAACAGCTTCAGGCGATGCCGCCAGTTTCGATATGGCACGCGAAATCATGATCATGACCGGCCGGGAGGTGGTTCTGAACCAGGGGCCGAATGTTGTTGTCGGAAATCACTTGACGGTTAACCTGAAAACCGGCCAGGCCCATCTTAAGGCAGCATCGGGCGGAGGAGCGGATCAAAATGGAACCGGTTCCGGTCGTGTAAAGGTAAGAATTTTACCCAATAGCGTAAATAGTAACGCAGAAGAAACACCGCCCTCGGCACAATAACTTGCTGCTGAAAACATCATTCGCCATTTAGAAAACCCCCATGGACGACACACCTGTGAATCGCACCACATTTGATTTTGAGGGACATCAGACGCAGGGCTCCGGCTATGAGCCTCCTGCGCCCGACTTGTCCCAAGCGCTTGTTGTGGAGGGGATTGGCAAGACCTTTGGTCGTCGCCAGGTGGTGAAACATGTCAGTCTTGTCGTAAAACCTGGTGAGGCTGTCGGGCTGCTTGGACCCAATGGCGCCGGTAAAACCACGACGTTTTACATGATCACAGGCCTAATTCGACCAGATGAGGGCCGGATTTCGCTAGAAGGTTTTGACATAACCAAAATGCCGATGTACCGCCGAGCGCGGCTTGGAATCGGTTATTTGCCTCAGGAAGCGTCAATTTTTCGAGGATTGACGGTTGAAGAGAACATTCGCGCTGTTCTTGAAGTCATTGAACCCAATCGGAAAAAACGCAAAGACGATCTGGATTCCCTGTTGGCGGAATTTGGCCTTACCCATCTGCGCAAGTCGCCAAGTATTGCACTATCAGGCGGTGAGCGTCGGCGCGTTGAAATTGCCCGTGCGCTTGCCAGCAGACCATCTTTTATGCTGTTGGACGAGCCGTTTGCCGGCATTGATCCCATTGCAGTCGGAGACATTCAACAGCTCGTTCGTCATCTGACGCAGCGTGGTATCGGTGTCCTGATTACGGATCACAATGTTAGGGAAACCCTTGGTCTCATTGACCGGGCTTACATTATTGCTGCAGGCGACGTTCTAACTGACGGCTTGCCCCAGGACATCGTTGCCAATCCGGATGTTCGGCGACTTTATCTGGGTGAACATTTTACGCTTTGATGACAGACGTCACACTAGGCTATAAAGTCGCATTGCAATAGATAAGCAAGAAGCAGACCAAAAAGACCTAAAAGGCGCCTGAGACGTAAATGGCAATTTCAACCAAGCTGGAGATGCGGCAAAGCCAGTCGCTGATCATGACGCCGCAGCTCATGCAGGCGATCAAGCTGTTGCAAATGTCCAATCTTGATCTGGTCGATTATGTTGAAGTCGAGCTCGAGAAAAATCCTCTCCTGGAAAAAAGTGAAGGACCAGTTGGCGAGGCCGAGACAGCATCCGTTAGCGAAGGCGAGAACGGATCTGACAGTGGCGCCGAGTCGAATGAGATGTCGCTTCAAAATTCGGGTGAGCCAGATGTCGGTGACTGGATGCAAAGTGATCTGGAAACCGGATCGGAAGCGATCGCCTCCAGAATGGATACCGATCTTGGAAATGTTTTTCCCGACGAGCCAGGCGTTCCGGCATCGCCTGACCCCGCTGCCCTAAAAGGTGGCGACAGTTACAAGAATGTTGGGTCCAGCGGATCTTCCGAAGATTATAATCTTGAGGCCTTTGTTGCCGAAGAAGCATCTCTTGGTGCATCGCTTGAAGAACAAATGAATTTGGCTCTCTCTGGAGAAGCAGACAAACTCATTGCGGGGCACCTGATCAACTCTTTGGATGAGAATGGGTATCTTTATCTTGACCTCGACCTGACGGCTGAGCAGCTCGGTGTTGACCTAGCGCGGGTTGAAAGCGTTTTGAGCGTCTTGCAAACTTTTGAACCCGCGGGTGTGTTTGCGCGCAGTCTTGCCGAGTGTTTGAAGCTGCAGCTTGTCGAAAAGAATCGCTTTGACCCTGCTATGGAAGCCTTGATTGATAATATTGAATTGTTGGCGAAGCGGGAACTCAACACTCTTCGAAAAGTCTGCGGTGTTGACGATGAAGATCTGATGGAAATGGTCGCGGAAATACGCGCTCTGGACCCCAAACCTGGCAGCGTATTTGGCGGTGCGCTTGTGCAGCCAATGGTGCCTGATGTTTTTGTGCGTCCTGCAAATGACGGCACGTGGAATATTGAGCTGAATACGGACACCTTGCCGAAAGTCCTGGTAAACCAGACCTATTACGCCAAAGTCGTAAAAACAGCGCGGAATGAGACGGAAAAAGAATACCTCACCGACTCGCTGCAAACAGCCAACTGGTTGGCGAAAAGTCTGGATCAACGCGCAAAAACAATCCTGAAGGTGTCCACCGAAATTGTCCGTCAGCAGGACGGTTTTTTGACGTACGGTGTTGAGCATTTGCGCCCGTTGAATCTCAAGATCATCGCGGATGCAATCGGAATGCATGAGTCGACAGTGAGCCGAGTGACGTCAAACAAATACATGGCAACACCACGTGGGATCTATGAGCTCAAATACTTCTTCTCGTCAGCAATCGCGGCGACGGTAGGTGGAGATGCCCATTCTGCCGAATCTGTTCGTCATAGAATCAAGCAGATGATTGATGCAGAAGAACCAAAGTCGATTCTGTCCGATGACACCATTGTGAAAAATCTAAAGGCCGATGGTGTGGATATAGCTCGAAGAACAATAGCGAAGTATCGGGAGGCCATGAAGATTGGATCTTCAGTACAGCGTCGCAGAGAGAAAAACTCCCGCCTTTAGGCATTCTCACAAGAAAACCAGCAAAATGTATTGAGTTAAACGACATGAAATCGGTGAGAGATAAGAATTACTTATCTGCAAGTGAAGCCTGATCGCGGTTGTTAGTAGGTATTTTCATAAAGAATTGACTCTTTGAGCCAGCGCAATTATAGCACCGGCCTCGTATCGTAAACTGGGGATGGCGCTTCTGCGCTTACTGGTCCATTCTGTGGGCTTGAAGCGTTTCGCGTTTCAGCACCGATGGCGACATCGGTGACCTACCGGTCAATAAAAGAAGAAGAGGTCCCCATGGCTTTGCGGATTTCGGGTAAGAATGTTGATGTAGGCGATGCACTGCGTACTCACATAACAGACCGAATTGAAGATGCTCTGACGAAATATTTCACGGGCGGATTCACCGGCCACGTTACGCTCAGCAGGGAAGGTACGGGCTTTAAATCTGAATGTGCATTGCATTTGGACACAGGCATTGTGCTTCAGGTTTCCGCGCAGGATCACGATCCTCGTGCGAGCTTTGATCAGGCTGCGGACAAGATCGAAAAACGGTTGCGACGTTACAAACGCAAACTGAAAGATCATCACAGCCACAATGGCAATGGTCGTGAGGATTTTGAAGCAGCGTCTTATGTGCTGGCGTCGCCAGACGAGGATGAAGAGGTTCCGGTGGATTTCAATCCACTTGTTATCGCTGAAACCTCGGCCAAGGTGAAAACTATGACGGTCGGTATGGCGGTCATGGAACTAGACCTGACCGAAGCACCGGTTGTGATGTTTAAAAATGCGGCAAATGGCGGTGTCAACGTTGTTTATCGCCGACCAGATGGCAATATAGGGTGGATTGACCCTGCCTTGGTAGCAACAACTGCTGCTGCCGAATAGTGATGCAGACGGGACCGGCTTCTAAATGGAAGCCGGTATCCCACAAAAACAGGTAAACGAATGGATCTTAGTGATCTTTTAGGCAAAGACGCGGTAATCGGCGGGCTGAAAGCTAAAAGCAAGAAGCAGGCGATTCAGGAGCTCGCTGGGAAAGCGGCTGAGCTGACCGGTCTTTCCGAGCGGGAAATCTTCGACACATTGTTGCAACGTGAACGCTTGGGATCCACAGGCGTTGGCCATGGCATCGCAATTCCGCATGGAAAACTGACCCGACTCGATAAACTTGTCGGTCTTTTTGCCAAACTGGATAAACCTGTCGACTTCGACGCTCTTGATGATGAACCGGTCGACCTGGTGTTTTTGCTGCTTGCCCCGGAAGGCGCTGGTGCGGATCATTTGAAAGCCCTCGCACGTATTGCGCGCCAATTGCGGGATGGCTCGGTAACTCAGGGTCTGCGCGCATCATCGGATATCGAAGAGATTTATACTCTTTTGACCCGACCAATCGCGTCGTCAAACGCCGCCTAATTATCCCAGAAAACCATATAGTTACTTCGGTCGGCAATGCTGGCCTATTATGCTGCCTCAGCCGGTTTCGGCTGACCCTGACCCAAGTCTTGCGGTTCCGTGGGTGTTTGCGCGCCGCGGGTCAAGGCTGGTAAATGCAGGTCTGCAAAGTCTGCTGGCGGCGTTGTTTCCTCGGGAATACGCCAAAGCGACGAGCGGATAGCCAGCTTTCCAAGCGTCTCAGACGATGTCAGGACGGCAATGGCCGTGGCCAAGAATGGTCCAATCGCGACCGGAATGACCGGCCAGACCAGGTTCAAAGGTTGTTGGGAAACCCAAATTAGTCCAGCCAGACCAAACAGGGTTTGAGGCCATAGTTTTTGTATTGCCAGCATTACCGGTAAGCGGGCAACACCACGCGCCTGGGCCCCCCAACCAATTGTCTTGCCAAACATCAATCCTCCCATGAACAACGTATGGGCGACTGCCATGATGGGTGCCAGCATCGCGGAATAAAAGATTTCAGCTAACACGCTGAGCACCACACGGACCGAACCACCAAACGCTCTGCGCAGATCCGGGCGCAGTAGAACGTCAGCGACCGTGGCAAGTTTTGGGGCGAAGACCATTGTCAGGATGGTGAAAAACAACATGGCGCCGGTATCCAGCCGAAACGGTGAGGCATCTGTCGTCAGGCCAAGGACTGCGGCAGCGATCATGAATCCGATCCAAGCTGGGGATCCCATGAACATTAAAATGGCGAGAAACAGCTGAGCCCGGCTGACCAGTTTCAGGTTCGGTAGACTTATTAGACGGCGGTATTGAAGGTTGCCTTGGCACCAGCGCAGGTCGCGGCGGATAAACTCCAGAAGGTGCGGCGGATTTGCTTCATAGCTCCCGGTTTCCATTGGGATGACGCGCACTTCATATCCGGCCCGGCGCATCAGAACGGCTTCCACCTGGTCGTGGGATAATATGGTGCCAGACAGTGGACCGGTTCCCGGGAGTTCCGGCAAACGGCAATACTCCATGAACGGTTTCAGGCGGAGAATTGCATTGTGCCCCCAGTACGGGCCGCAATCCCCCTGCCACCATGCGCTGCCGATGGTGTAGGACCGCATTCCGAGCCGCATGCCAAACTGAAATACGCGGGCAAAAGCACTGTCTGTCGGTAATCCGACAACAAGGCTTTGAAGAATTCCGAGTTTTGGATTGGCTTCCATCCGGATAACCAAACCGACCATGGCACTTGCCGACATGTAGCTATCGGCGTCCAAAACTAGGGCGTAATCATGATGGTCGCCCCAGTTGTCGCAGAAGTCTTCGACATTGCCTGCCTTGTAGCCGGAATTGACAGATCGGCGGCGGTAGACGATGTCCATCTGGCCGTAAAAACGCTCTGACAACCGGGCGGTCAGCTGTTGTTCTTTGCGGGCGATCTCCTCTATGGAGGTATCACTCAACACATAGAGCGTGAAGTGTTGTGCCTGGTTTTCGCGTATCAGGCCGGACACCATCGTGCTCAGGTTGATCTCGAGCGATTCCGGATCTTCATCGCGGACACAAGACAACAGTGCCGTCGAACTTGTGAGAGTTGTTGTAACCCCGCCGTCATCGATAGGGCACACAGCTTTCGCAGGGTCTCTTGCCAGGCGCATGACTAGAAGGCCGATGACCGCATTCCAGAAACCGATGATGGTCCAGGGAAGTGTGATCATGAAACAAACCACAATAAACAGATCGAGCACTGAATACCCGTTCGGGGATAATGTCACGATCATCAGCGCAGTTAACGCCAGAAAGGTCAGCAATATCAGTGCCGCAAATACGATCCGCCGTGCGGTCATCGCCGGTGCAGATGGTTTGGAACGGGATTTGTCAAAGACTTCAAACATATTTTTGACTTCCAATCGTCGAAATCATCGCAATAGTGCGCATGTCAAATTGGCGCAATCGTGACAACAGCGCTATGCGAACCTGGGATACCGGAATATGACTGACATTACCGAGGACATTTGCGCATTTACCGGCAGAGCGCTTTGGTATTCCAGCGCGCAGAACTGCTGTGTAAAAGACGTTAGCGTTCAATCTCCGGGCGGCGATGAGGCCCTTGTTCGTACCCTTTACAGCAGTATAAGCCGGGGCACCGAAGGACTGGTGTTTCGCGGGGATGTACCTGAATCCGAATGGCGGCGTATGCGCGCTCCGTTTCAAGTCGGCAGTTTCCCATTCCCGGTCAAATATGGCTATGCAAGTGTCGGCGAAGTTCTTGAGGGCGCACCGGATATGGTTGGTCGCATCGTGTTTTCGCTCTATCCCCACCAGAGTTTTTATACTGTTCCGTCTCAATCTTGCGTCCCGGTTCCGAAGTCTGTCACGGCAGAGCGCGCGGCGCTGTCTGCCAATATGGAAACTGCTTTAAATGCTTTATGGGATGGAAAACCATCACCTGGGGATCAAATCTCCGTGGTCGGTGGCGGAGTTGTCGGTCTCCTGACGGCATATCTGTGTCAGAAACTGCCCGGTTCAACTGTTACATTGATCGACACCAACCCGGTGCGTGCAGGAATTGCCTCGGATTTTGGGCTTTCATTTTCTCTGCCTGAAGATGCGCCAGGCGATCAAGATCTTGTGTTCCATACGAGTGCATCATCTGCAGGATTGGCAACGGCATTGGCCAGTGCAGGCGATGGTGCGTCAATCATTGAGATGAGTTGGTTTGGAGCCGAGGACGTTCAGGTCCCTCTCGGTGCGGATTTTCATAGCCGTCGACTTAAACTGATCTCCAGCCAGGTGGGTTCTATACCTGCGGAACGTCAGGCGCGTTGGAATTACCGGCGGCGGTTGGAAACCGCCATGTTGCTGTTGCAAGACCCAGTTCTGGACAAGCTGATCACGCACCGACTGCCTTTGGAAAAGGCGCCGGAGCGACTTCCCGAAATTTTGAACAAGAGATCAGATGTTCTTGCGGCACTGATCGTTTATGACCAGCACGAACACTGAAACCTGTTATTTCTTACCCTCCAATAACCCAGGACACGATATGTTTGCAGTAGAAGTTCGCGACCATGTAATGATCGCTCATTCCTTTAAGGGCGATCTGTTCGGGCCTGCGCAGGCTTTGCATGGGGCGACTTTTGTTATCGATGCAGCTTTTTTGGCCGATACCCTCGATGCGAATGGTGTTGTGATTGATATTGGACGAGCTCATGAAGCCCTCAAGGAAGTGCTGGAGCCGCTAAACTACAAAAATCTCGATGCTGTTCCCGAGTTTGAAGGCATCAACACCACAACTGAATTTCTGACGAAACATATTCATGATCATTTAGCCGATGCAGCTCGTGCGGATCGTCTGGGACGTCCGGGAAGCGAGCTCGGTGCAATTCGCGTGACGATCTCTGAGTCGCATGTGGCGCGCGCCTGGTACGAAGCTGCGATCTGATAATGCCCGAACAAAAAATCTTCTTTGCTTATCCCGGTAATCTTGAGACACCGACGGGTGGCTACGGCTATGACCGCAGAATTATTTCTGGATTGCGTGCAAGTGGATGGGATGTTGAAACAGTCAGTCTTGGGGACGGATTTCCGTTTCCTTCAATAGAGACTCTGGCAAACGCCGAACACGTCCTGTCTGAGCTGCCGGAAAACAGCCTCGTTATCGTTGACGGACTTGCGTTCGGTGCAATGCCGGAAATTGCTCAGAAATATTCTGGTAATTTGCGCTTGATCGCATTGGTGCATCATCCTCTGTGCCAGGAAAATGGACTTTCACCGGAGCAGGCATGCAGTCTTCAATTCTCGGAAAACACGGCTCTTCAGAACGTTGAGAAAGTCATCGTGACCAGTCCGGCGACGGCTGAACAGGTGACCAGGCTGTTCGGGGTGCCGGAGGGCCTAATCAGCACCATAGTTCCGGGGACAGACATTCCTGATCCAGTTGATCGAAAACTTTCTGAAACCGTCAATCTTCTGTCCGTAGGGACTGTCGTGCCGCGTAAAGGCTATGACCTGCTGTTTGACGCATTGTCCGGGGTCTCACATGAGAACTGGCATCTGAGTATCGTCGGGGGAACAGATTCTGATGTGAATTGTTACAACGCACTCGTCAAGATGGCCAGAGACCTGAAATTGTCCGATCAGATCTCATTTCACGGTGGTGTTCCGGAAGGAGCGCTAACGGAATTCTATCAGTCAGCGGATATCTTTGTGCTTGCCAGCAGGTATGAGGGTTACGGTATGGCCTATACCGAGGCGATGGCACATGGTCTCCCTGTGATCGGAAGCGGGGCAGGGGCTGTTGAAGGAACTTTGGCAAGTGGGGCAGGGCTCTATTGCGGAATCGAGGACGTAGACGCCCTTCGGGAAGCACTTGACCTATTGATGTCCGATCCAGAGAAGCGCAGCATTTTGGCCCGTTTGGCGCGTGATACCGCACAGAAACTCCCGAGTTGGCAAGACGCAGCAGCTGAATTTGAACGAGTATTATTAGGTATGGCGAAATGAGTGGGTTTACATCGGACTGGTTGGCACTTCGTGAACCTCTGGATCTTGCAGCACGAAACCAAACTGTCGAGCAGGCTTTTTTGAACGCTTTACCATCCACCACTCCCAAAATAATGGATCTTGCGAGTGGTGCAGGGTCTTCAGTCGCTGCATTATCGCGGCAAATCCCATCTCCATCAAGCTGGTTATTGACCGACTATGATCCAGACTTGCTGAAAATTGCAGAAACTAGGCATAAAAAACGGATTGGCTGCAGCATTTCCACTCGCCAAATCGATCTTGCGGAGAATCTGGAAACCTTGCCTTTTAGCGATGTGGATGCAGTAACAACGTCTGCATTTCTCGATCTGGTTTCCGAAGAGTTTTTGACCCGACTGGTTGAACGAGTGGTAGTGGCGGGAAAACCGTTTTTAGCCAGCCTGACCTATGATGGGCGGACTGAATGCGGTCCTGCCGACCCTTTTGACAGCGTTTTGTTTGGTGCGCTTAATCAGCATCAACACACCGACAAGGGATTTGGGCCTGCGCTTGGACCTGACGCTGCAAAACGTGCCGTCGAGATGTTCGAGGAAAAAGGCTTTGAGGTGGTTCAGGGCTCGTCTGATTGGCATGTTTTAGTCGAAAGAAGAGACTTTCTTGGTGAGTTCCTGCGTGGATGTCTGCGGGTTGGATATGAGCTGAAACTGGATCCTGACCAACTCAAACACTGGTGGAACCAGCGCTTGAAGCAGATTGAAGCTGGTGAGCTGACAATGATTATCAGTCATCTGGATTTTGTAGTGTTACCCAAATGATGCTCGCTGTCCTCCGAGACGAAAGCTGAAGTTCTTGTCTTGTTACTTATCAGATGCAATTAAAGATTTCTGAATGAAGATTTTTACTAATGAAAATGCTATTGTGAGATAAGAAATATAAGAATTCAACGTCTATGGTTAAGCGTTTATGAGTCGAGTATAAGTATTAATTCTTTTGTTACAACTTACATGTTATCTAGTTCTTGGCGGATTGATGGCTTTCAGAAGCGGCTGAATTGATCTGGTCAACCGAGATCTCAGAAGACTGACATAAGGCATTTACGATGGAACAGCGCTTTGATGTGTCGAACCGGACCATTTATGTGGACCTCGACGGCACGCTTCTGCGCGGTGATTTGCTTTGGGAAAGCCTGTTTCAGGCTATTCGCAAACGCCCGGGAACCCTTCTAGCTGTTTTTGGCTGGATCTTGAATGGTATTGCCTACACCAAAGCCCGATTGGCTGAAGTTGCGGATATCGATGTTGAAATCCTTCCCTATCGTGAAGAATTGGTCGAACAGCTTCGAGACTTGAAATCGAAAGGACGCCACATTGTTTTGGCGACCGGATCCAGTCAGAAACTTGCTGATGGTGTCGCTGCACATCTTGGGATTTTCGATGCTGTTTTGGCGTCTGATGAGGAAACAAATCTGACGGCAGGTCGAAAACTCAAACGAATCCAGTCCGAGTGCGATTCTGTAGGTTTTGAGTATTACGGTAATTCACGCCAAGACGTTTGCTTGTTTGAAGCTGCTGCTGAGGCAACCGTTGTTGCACCAGATAGCGCTGCAGACAGATGGCAAAAACAGACAGGAGCAAACCGGATTGAGGATTCCCACAGCGAATTGAAAGCTGCGATCAAGGTTATGAGGCCACATCAATGGCTGAAGAACACACTCGTTTTTGTCCCGGCAGTTCTCGATCATCAAATTTTTGTCGCGTCGGTGTTCTTCAGTGCATTGATTGCATTCTTTGCGTTCTCGTTTGCTGCTTCCGCGATTTACATTGTGAATGATTTGCTGGATCTGGATTCCGACCGTCGACATCCGACAAAGAGAAACCGGCCATTTGCATGTGGCAACTTGAGCGTTCCGGCAGGCCTTGGACTTGCTGTTGTCCTGATAGGGGCCTCTATCTCTTTATCAGCTTTCCTTCCTGTCCAATTTGCCGCCGTCATGGCGCTCTATTTTGCAACAACAACCGCTTATTCCTTCGCGATCAAACGGATGTTGTTACTGGATGTGTTTGTGCTGGCGGGCCTGTACACCGTTCGTGTTCTAGCTGGGACTGCTGCAACAGGTATCGAGAGTTCCTTCTGGTTGCTTGCCTTCTCTGTTTTCTTTTTCCTGTCTCTGGCCTTGGTAAAGCGCTTTACGGAGCTGCAACAGGTGGGCGAAAATGCGACGCGCGCTTCAACAGGACGCGGGTATCGCCATTCAGATCTCGAGCCAATTTCTCAGGCCGGTATGACATCAGGGTTTGCTGCGGTGCTGGTTCTGGCTCTCTATATTCAGAGCCCGGAAATCCAGATCGGCTACACTCTCCCAGAACTGATTTGGCTGCTGTGCCCTCTGGTCCTCTACATCATCTTGCGGATATGGATTCTGGCCCGGCGGGATGAAATGCATGAAGACCCGATTGTCTTTATCATGCGTGACTGGCGTAGTCTGGCAATGATCGGGTGCGGAGGACTGCTCTTTCTTGTAGCCGCAGTGTGGTGACCGAGATGTCGCAGCATTCTATTGGCAGCTGGGGCGGACTGACAGTTACCGAGCCCGATGTTCTGGCCCCGGACGATTTTGCCTCATCACCTTTATCGGAAAACAAGGCATTACCCTTTGGCAATGGTCGTAGTTATGGCGACAGTTGTTTAAATGCCGCAGGACATACAATCCTCGCCCAGTCAAACAACCGAATCCTGTCCTTCGACCCTGAAACCGGCAAGCTGGAAGCAGAAGCGGGAGTTCTTCTGTCGGACATTGTTGCACATGTTGCACCTCACGGATGGTTTCCGGCAGTTGTTCCTGGAACCCAATTTGTGACACTGGGTGGTGCGATTGCCAATGATATTCACGGCAAGAACCACCACAAGCGCGGAACATTCGGATGTCATGTCCTGGACATACATTTGGACCGTTCCGACGCGCCAAGTTGCCCCCAGAAACTTGAACAAAACACTGAACTCTTCGAAGCCACAATCGGTGGGATGGGTCTTACCGGGTTGATCCGCAAAGCGAGCATTCAACTTATGCCGATAGGTGCTTCACAGATCAGTCAGGTAACGACCCGCTTCGAAAATCTGGAAACCTACTTCGAACTAGCTGCAGCTGCCGACGAGAGACACGAATACGCTGTTGCCTGGATAGATTCCTTGAGCAAAGGCAAACAATTTGGCCGGGGGCATTTGATTGCCGGTGATCATGCCGAGGCAGGTACGTTCCCGCAGAGCAGAGCCAAGGCAGCGATAAGCGTTCCTTTCAAACCTTTCATAACCCCGTTGCAGGGACCGTTTCTCAGGCTGTTCAACGAGATCTATTTTCGCGGAGCGCCAGCTGGAACGTCCACAAAGACGGAGCAATTCGACAAATTCTTTTTCCCACTGGATCGTTTGGGACACTGGAACCGGCTTTACGGACCGCGGGGCCTTCATCAACATCAAAGCGTTCTGCCGGAAGCAGGCGGATTTGAAGCGGTGAAATCTCTTTTGGAATGCACACATATCTCGGGACTTGGGTCATTTTTGACGGTTCTGAAAAGGTTCGGCGCCATTCCAAGTCCCGGTTTTATGAGTTTTCCGCGCCCCGGATACACATTGACCCTGGACTTTCCGGATAAGGGCAAAGTGACACTGGATCTTCTTCAAAAACTGGACGACATCACACTTTCAATGGGTGGTGCGATTAATCCATATAAGGATCGGCGCATGACACCTGAGACCTTCGCTGCTTCGTTCCCTCAATGGCGCAAGCTTGAAGCGTTGCGTGATCCGGCTCTGTGTTCTGACTTCTGGACCCGAACTGCGCTGAAACTGATCTAAAAAACACGATCTATAGAAATTTAAAGCTACGAGTAACACTTTGTTATTCATAGAAAAAATCCGACGGATAAGAGTCGGCGAATTAATGTAATTTAATCGAATGTATCGCAAGGTAACTCCAAGAATTTCCGATACATGGAGTCAATTGAATATGGGAAAGTTTCTCCCTTTCATATTGTTTACGGTTTTTACAAATGCGGCGGCACAGATTCTGCTGAAATATGGCGTGACACGAATTGGTGATTTCAATTTGCTCCCGGGAAATCCGGTGTCCAAGTTACTGCAGATTTTGTTCTCTCCATTCGTCTTTTTGGGCCTGTGTGCATTTGTGATTTCGATGGTCTCGCATTTGTACGTGCTGTCCAAAGTTGACCTGTCTTATGCCTATCCCTTCCTGTCGCTAGCCTATGTCGTAGTGCTTTTGTATGCCTATTTCGTTTTTCAGGAAGACTTGAATACCGCAAGGATCATAGGCATCGGGCTGATCTGTGCGGGAACCGTGTTTATTGCGCAAAGTGGCTCATCAAGCAGTCAGGCGCAGGCCCCATCAAATAGTCAATCTGCTGCTTTCGAGGAAAACTCAAAATGAAGCATATTCTTTTTGGTGGCGATGGATTTGTAGGTCGTCAGATCGCAAAACGCCTTCTGAACGAGGGTGAAGAAGTTATCGTGGCTGACATCAGCGACGCCAACCGGTCGATGTATTCAAAGGCGATGTTCGTCAAATGTGATGTGACCGATCTGGCGGCTGTGGCTGCTGTCCCGATGTCCGCAGACGACATGGTCTACAATTTGTCGGCAAAAATGTTGTCGCCAATTCAAGTACGAGCGAAGCGCCACGAATTCTTTTATCCGGTCAACTACGACGGGACGAAGAACATCATGGAAGTGATGGGAAATACTGGTGCGTTCAGGCTCGTTCACTTCACGACTGATATGGTCTACGGGCACACCGTTACCTATCCAATGACTGAGGATCATCCAGTTTCTCCGTTGGGTGAATATGGTCAGTCGAAACTGGATACTGAAATCCTGGCCGAGGAATGGCGGACACGCGGGATGAACATCACCTTGTTCCGTCCACGTTTGATCATCGGCCCAGGCCGACTCGGAATTCTGGCAAAACTCTTCAAGTTGATCGATGCGAACTTGCCGGTTCCGATGATTGGTTCGGGCAAAAACCCATACCAGTTCATTTCGGTTTTTGACTGTGCCGACGCAGCTCATCGAGCCTGGAAGGCTAACGTTCCGAACGAGGCCTATAATCTTGGTTCTCTCAATCCACCTCCGGTCAGAAAACTGTTAGGTGATCTGGTTGAACATGCCGGGTCCAAGTCAATGCTGATACCCACTTGGGGTTTTGCAGTAAAAAAGACGCTCGATTTTCTTGATGCCATAAACATGCCGCTCATGGATCCGGAACAGTATTTGATTGCTGATGAAATGTGCGTCCTGGATGTTTCCAAAGGCGAGCGTGACCTTGGATGGGTGCCTGCATATCGCGACGAAGACATGCTGATCGCGGCCTATGACGAATACCGCGCCCAGAAGAGTGTCAAATCTTCACAGTTTAACGGCAATGCCGAACCGGCAAATTAGGATAAAACATGTTGACGAAGCCAGATGTGAGCCCGGTAGCGGAGCCAATAGAAAACGACGATCATACAAAGCCTGAACTGATTACGGTTGAGGGTGCAAAAGCGCTCGACGTGCAAACCATGGCTGATCTGTTCAAGGAGCATATTAATCCGGGACAGTATCATTTCATGAAGCTTCTCGGTTTTCATAAAGTGAAGATCGAAACGGCTGAGGGAATGTATTACGTCGATCAAAATGGTCGCAAAATTTTGGATTTCTTCGGTGGGTTCGGGTCCTTGGCTCACGGCCACAACCACCCTCGTGTGATTGCTGCCCGTCAGAAGTTTCAGGAAGAAAACCGGCATGAAATTGCAATAGCATTCCTGTCGCAATATGCGTCTGCGCTCGCCAAGAACCTGGCTGCCTGTTCTCCCGGGGAACTGGATATGGTGTTTCTTGGGTCCTCTGGTTCAGAAGCCATGGAGGCAGCTGTCAAACTAGCTGAACGGGCATCCGGACGGTCAAATTGCAAGATCGTTCATGCAGTGAATTCATTCCACGGCAAGACCAAGGGTGTTCTGTCGATCACGGACTCGGACCTTTACCAAGCCGATTTCAACCTGGTTGATAATCGGGTGAAGGTTCTTTTTGGCGATCTGGAAGCTCTTACAAAGGCTATCGAATCCGATCCGGATATCGGTGTTGTGGTGCTTGAAACAGTTCAGGGCGGCGGCGGTATCGTCTCTGCGCCCGCAGAATACTGGCAAGGCGTTCGTGCCTTATGCGACAAGCACAATGTGCTGTGGGTCGCGGATGAAGTGCAATGCGGCTATGGCCGGACCGGCAAGTTTTATGCGTTTGAACACTACGGCGTCGTGCCGGATGTAACTGCATTGGCAAAATCCCTTGGGGCAGGCAAGGCAGCCGTCGGGGCGATGATCGCCAAACGTGATATCTACATGAAAGCCTATGGCACACCGAAAACGGCAATGATCCATGCGCAGGCAACTTTCGGCGGGATTGGCGAAGCCAGTATTACAGCCATTGAAGGGCTGAACGTTCTTTATGACGAGGATCTGATCGAAAACTCCGCTGTAGTCGGAGAACATCTCATTTCCCGTCTCAACGACATCAAGGACAAGTATCCGAAGATCATCAAGGATGTTCGAGGCCTTGGATTGATGGTTGGCCTGGAATTTCAGGATTTCTCAAAGACAATGCCGATGGTCATCCGGCCGATGTTGTCCGTTTTGGATGACAAACTGAAAGGCTCGCTTTCGGGCTTCATTGGTGCACAGCTGCTGCGTGACTACGACATTCTTGTTGCCTTCACGGAATACAATCGCAACGTAATCCGACTGGAACCACCTTTGGTATGTACAAAAGAAAATGTCGATACATTCTGCGATGCATTGGATGACCTTCTGTCAAAGGGCATCGTCAGCATCGTCAAGGATTTCATCAAGTCCCAAGCTGGATAAGCGAGCGCCAAGCCGATCAAACGAAACAAGAGAGCCCGCATTGTAAGCGGGCTCTTTTTTTTGTGTCTTTGTCTCGAAGGTTTTAGTTTCTATTTTATGGAAGCTTTTGGGTCGCCTGCGTATGAAAATACTGGCTTCCAAATCTCTACCAGAACCAGCAGAAGCGGGAACATGTAAGGCAGGTAGATCCTGTCATCGGGCAATGGGAAGGTGACAAATTTTCCACCCATGCAGAGGGTTAGCGCAATGACGGCCATCCATTGCCCCCGTGTGATCGTCACACCCCTTCTCACCAGAAGCGCAAACCCCAAAAGGAAGACGGCCAAGATCATCAACCAATTATAGGCCTGGACCGTTCGCGCCAGGTTTATCAGCAAGGCTTTGATGTAAAGAACCACATCAAATGCTGGGGCGAAGCCTCGCATGTCATCCTGATATTCGATGTTGGCATAATAGAAATGCGGCCACCATCCAGGATGTTCCACCGAACCGACAACAGGGAAATACAGGAAGACACAAGCGGCAAAAAACACCAAGTAAATCAGTCGGTATTTGCTCACTGCCAGTGCTGCCAGAAAAAGCGCGAAAAACAGCAAAATTCCGTCTGGTCGAACCAGAAACATAAGGAACAGGAATGGGGCTGAAAAAAATGCCTTTTCCCGACAAATGAAGTAGATCGCGGACAAGCTGAATACAGTCATCATCAGGTCTGGCGTTGCTTCGCGGGCCGAGAACGCATAGCCGATCAAGATGGATACCGGGCCAACAACCAGCAGCCCCTGAATGAATTTCTGCCGAAAGCTCCAAGCCGCGATCAATAGTCCGACAAGTGCAGCCGACAAGGTTGAGATTATGGTCGTTGCATGCACGCGCCCGGAAAATTCGCTCAGGAGTTTTATGGTCTCGATATAGGCGACTTTCACCCTGAACATAGGAAACAGGGAGACGAAATGGTCAGGGTTCTCGTATTGCCCGACCCGGTAGGGAATGCTTGCGGTCACTTTGTAGAACTGTGTATCCGAAGCGGCATCCTTGACCTCTCCATAGGCCAGAGCATGAATTTCCTCAGCACTGTCGAGCTGGTCTTCCGCCGCAATCCCGACATAGGCGAGAATGTCCCAATTGTAGACCGGATTGAAATAGGCGAGCGAAAGTGTGCCCAAAACAATGAGAGCATAAAAGCCTACCGATATCCGGTTCACGACATTCTCGGTCAGAGACCGACCGATGGTCAGAAGAAACGTGCCAAAGTGTTCACCAAAGACGTTCGTAATGGACATGCTCGAAGTATACTTTCCTGTTTGGCACAAACTGAGATTTGCAACGGAACTTAATTGCGAATGACTTTTAACTGTATGTGATAATCACTCTACGTCATGCGTCTCGAATATTATGACGACCTAAATAACAACGCCTTAATCAAGCTGAGCGCTGGAAATTAAACAGGCTTGTTAGGTTTCAAACGAGACTTAACCTCATCAACCAATGGTGCGATTTCGGACTTTGGTACAGTTTGAAACATCAGCAGAGCTGCGAGATAGACAAGAGCTGCAGCACTGACTGCCAACAACAACCCAATTGCTCCTGATATCGCTGATAACACATAGATAGCCGCTGCAGCACACAGAGACGCTGCCAGAATACACTTGATGAGAGCGAAAAGAGGAAACCTGAGTTTTAGGATCCGAATGCAATACCCACCCAGGATCAACAACAGCAGGAGATTAGCACCAGCTCGAACCCACGCAGCACCAATTTGTCCATAGGACGGGACGACCAGCAACAAAGAGACAATTGTGATCCCGCACCAGACGAGGGTCATGCGCAACTCGTCAGCACTCCGGTTTTTCGCCAGAATAGCTCTTGAGATTACGGATGCCAGCGCGTGCGTTATGGAGAAAACCAGCAGGATAATAGCGGGCATAACTGCAGGTCCAAAATCCGAACCGAATACAAGTGGAATGAGTTCCGGAGCAATCGAAGCTCCGCCAATCGCTATAGGAGCGATGATGATCGATAGCCATCGGATGGTTTTCTCAAACGCATCCGCAAAGGCAACATCATCGGCTTGGTCATGCAGGGCACCAAATTGTGGGACAACAAATGCGACGATGAACAACGAGAGTTGAGCCACCATCCCGGTCATTGTCAGGCCGATAGAGTAATACCCAACCTGAGAAATCGAAAAGAAGAAACCGATGATCGCAAGTTCAATTCGGGCGCCAAACAGGGCTAGAACGCTGCCTGAAAACCAGTTGTTGCGCGCATATCTTCGAATATCGTCAGCTATTTGCTGGTTGTCGGAAGGAATGCGTTTAACATAACGACGCAAGTCCAGCGCTTGCGGTAAATGGCGGATCGCGTGGCCGACAATGGCACCTACCGGGCCAAGGATGAGCGCCCCAGCCAATACACAAAAGGGTTGGACGAGACAGCCGATGAACGTCATCTGTGCAGCGCGGTCAAATTGGCCCAGTCCCTGAGCAGCCCCAATTCCCATGGTTGAATAGGCATAGCTGAGGAAAAGGAAAACGGTCACTAGCCATACGTGACTTCCGTTCAAGTTGCCCTGGCTCGCGAGCCAAAGCGAATACCCCAAAATACCGACTGCCATCAGACTGGTTGTGACAACAAACCTGCGGAACAGCTTTTGAAACAGAACGCTAAAGGGGGCGGTGTCAGTTACGTCCCGATTGATGAATCGAAGCGCGGCCTGGGGCATTCCGTTGTCGGAAACAATTGTCGCAACTGTCATGAACCAGAGCGCATAGGCTACCAATCCGGTACCTTCGACACCGAGCACCCGGGCAACAATAATGCTACAGATGAATCCGGCAAGCATTGACAGCATGCCTGCAGAGGTATTCACGACTGACATGCGCAACATAGACGCCATTCAGCAAAACCTATCGTGTTTGAACACCACGTTTGGGATGTTGTTTAATACAATGCTCGGCGATCCGGAACGCCGATTCACAATCTGAGCATGGATCGGCTTGAAGTCAGGCAGTTGGATCTTTCGACACCCATCTATAGGTCGGGTGGCTTAACAATTGATAATGGTTGCGCTTCTATCTCAAGAATGACCTAACGACATCAATTGATTGGCAACATCTTTCCAGTCAAGAATTTCGGTCACCTCTGCAGTGAACGGAGTCGCGAGTGCCTGCTCAATTGCGTTCGTAATGGAAGCAGTATTGCCCGGCCTGTAACCATATCTGTTCCGCTTGTCGCCTGCTGCGAAGTCAGGACAAATCGCTGGCAAATTCAGATACTCATACTGCATCAGTTTCATGCTGGAATCTGCGAGATAATCGGCATGGTCTTGATCGTGATACGGAGCAACACCAGCGTTTGCATGTTTGAGGTATGGCAGTGTCTCTTTGAAAGGCATCCTGCCGTATTCCGTTATATTGTCTGATTTAAACTCTAGCTCAGGCGTTCCTATCAAATGAAATTGCACGTGAGGAAAACTGGTCGAAGCGGTTCTGAAAAACTCGGCATCGAAAAGCATCGATCCGACTGTAACGATATTCTGAGGTGCCGAATACGGAGTAACACCAATACTTTTAAAGTCGGCCTTTGAAATGCCATGCTGGATAAAATGGACCGGGCGGCCGAAAGTATTGAAATGCTCGGCCATGGTGCGCGCGACAACGACAATGTCGCTGATTGAGGCTCGATCTCGGAAGAGCTGGCTTTCAATATAGGGGTGTGCACCAACAGTCTCTAGGAGATCAGAAACGAGGTAAACCAAAGTGGCATTTGGTGCTGCTCGTCGAAGGCGACCCAACAAGGCTGCGCCAATCCCGGATTCAACGATTATCAAGTCAGCTTGTGAGGCAGCTTTATCAAGCGCCGGGCAGGATGACTGGATCCACCATTTGAACAGTTGGTTTGTCAATGATTGGAGATTGCCAAGACCTTTTCCAAAAGGGTGTATCGGTGAACGCCACAAAAAGCAGTCAATTCCGTCGATGGTTTCCCAGTGATTTGCGGTCTTGAAAAGATGCTTCCGATGATCGCTTGCCAACAGCGACAAGGGGCTGAAACCAACTGAAATAAACTGCACGGAACACCCGTTGTCCCGATAAGCATCTGCCAGAAAATGCAGGTTTGCGCGCCAGCCGGTTCGGTAGTCATGCCGGGAAACAAGAAGAATCTTTTTAGGCATCAATACGCTCTTTCACAACGATTTGGTTCAACGGTGGGCGTCTAGCCGCATTGATTGGAAGAATCATTCAAATGAGGAGCAAGCACCTTCATTTGCGGCGTGTTGGATCCGTCAATTGGCTGTAAAGAAAGCTCATAGTCACCCCACCATTCGCCGGCGGCCCACGCTGACCAACCAATCCAGGTTTCGCTATCTGAGTTCAGATAAGCTGCCATATCAGAGAGCCCAGCCAGGCAATCAGGAGATGTTGTTCCACCAAATTCGCCGACAAAACCTTTGAACTCATGCGTTTTCAACCACGTCGCCATGTCTTGGAGAGCTTCGATGGCATCATGGGAACGTGGGCAAGTTGAGTTGGTGCCAGAATAATCCTTGTCCATATACTGATGAACTTCGAACGCCATGTTATCAAGCGGGTCTTCTATGTTTTCAAAGAGATCTGCATTTGATCCGCCGTCCTGCTCATCAAACCAGTGAGACGCTCCAGTCCATATAGTTCCCGGCACCATAATGAGATTGTTCGCACCAGCGTCCCTGATGGCATGGATACCTGCCTGTGCAGCTGGAAACCAGGTCGCGGCAGTTAGGCCGGCGGGTTCGTTCATCAGCAGATAGACGACTTCGGAGTTCCCCGAAAACTGAGGAGCCAGTCGCTGCCAGAAGTCTGCAAATGCGGCTGCGTTCACCTGGCCATTTCCAATTCGTGTTCCGCGATATTCTGCATAATTGTGCGGATCCAGAATGACTGTCAGTCCGAGTGCATTGGACTTTGCGATAATATCTTTCAGAAAATCCAGTTCACGAGAATCGAAAGACCCAAACAAAGTCGGCTGAAGACGTTCCCATTTGAAAGGAAGCCTAATTGCTGTCATTCCCTCGCTGGCAGCCCATTCCAGCGTCTCATCTGACGGATAGATGTACGCTTCGCCATAACCACCAAGTTCATCGCCAAATTCTGCTCCGGCAATATTTACACCCCGCAAGCAGGTTGCCGCATGGGTGTTGGTCGTGAAACTGATCAGGCAAGCATTCATCGCCAGAACACGACAGAAGCTGGTCCTAGAAAACTTGGAATTCATGAATAGAAGAATGCCTTTGCTAGGTCGATTTAATAGGTGGGTGTCTTGAAATAAGCGAGGAAGTTTAACATCGGCCTTATTGGGACTGATAATAAACACATTGTTCAAATCAGGGTGCTAGTTTGCGGTCCAATGGTTCTGTTCCTATCTGAGCGTTGCCCTAGAAAAATGTCTAATGGGCATGATACTCTGCTCGAGATCACGAGGCTTTCTTGGATCTTTCCAAAACTCATGTTGTTCATGTTGTTCGCCAGTATTCGCCGAATATAGGTGGACTGGAGGATTTTGTTGCCAATTTGACAGCCCGACAATTTGGCCGTTTCGCTTCTGTGAAGGTCATTACGCTGGATCGTTTGTTCAGAGATCCAGCGACGGTTCTCCCGCATCATGTCGAAATCAATGGTGTCGAAGTTCATCGCATCCCGTTCCATGGAAGCAGTCGTTATCCGATCGCACCCTCAATCTTGAGGGAACTTGACGGAGCGGATCTGGTGCATGTCCATGCCGTCGATTTTTTCTTCGATGCCCTTGCAATCACACGGTTCTGGCATCGAAAACCTCTTGTCGCGACCACTCATGGTGGGTTCTTTCATACCAAAAATGATGCAATGCTCAAGAAAATCTGGTTCAACACGCTCACAAGGTTTTCTGCACGTCAGTACAGGCAGATTGCGTGCTGCAGTGAAAGCGACTTGCAGCAGTTTGCACGAATTGCTCCAAAGCGTGTGTCGTTGATCGAAAACGGTGTTGACCTGAAAAAATTCGAGAACGCTTCCGCCAAAACACCGGCAAGGCATTTGGTCACGTTGGGGCGTATGTCGCGTAACAAACGTCTGGATCGTGTTCTTGATGTTCTTGCGTGTCTGAACAGTGGTGATCAGGGTTGGAACCTGGATATCATCGGAGCCGAGTCAGATCTGACAGTTCTGGACCTTGAGCGGATGATCACCGAGCGCTCGTTAGAGGGTAAAGTCAGTGTTCACACCGGCTTGGATGACGAGGGCGTCACGGCTGTTATCGGAAACGCCAGTCTGTTTGTCAGCGCTTCTGAATATGAAGGGTTTGGTATCGCGCTAATTGAGGCGATGAGCGCCGGTTTGATACCTATAGTTCATCCAAATGAAGCGTTTCAGGCATTCGCACAACGTCACGAAGAAATCGCCTTGGCTGATTATTCAAAACCAGATGAGGCCGCAGAAACCATTCACTGCTGTTTTGATAAAATGACAGCAGGTCAAACCCTCAGGGAAAACGTTGAGCGCGCATCAAGCGCTTACGGTTGGTCAATTGCTGCTGAGCGTTACGACGAGCTTTATGCACGTGCCTTGGCGCAGTAGGTCTCTCGTCGATATCCGCCCCATTCCGGTATTTCTGAAAATCTCTGCTATTTGGCAAAGATTGATCACTCTTCTTAGGGCTCAAAGCGTCGGCGACACCTGCTGCGAGCCAGAAAAGAGCTGCCAGTTTGATAGAATAGAAAGAATTGGAAATTGTCATGTTCAGACAGATGAATGTGACGGCCAACGCCTTGAACTGAAGTGCCTTCGCATTGTTTGAAGGCGCATACATATAGAGCGTCCAAAGGCCCAATGTGCCGATGAGACCGATTTGGGTCAGTGTGTAGGCAAAACCGTTATCGGCCACAAATGGGACATCATCTGAAACTCCAAAGATGCTGGCAGGTGTCAGTTTCATCATGAGTTGAGCTGAATGAAGAATTCGGCCAAGCAGATCATCAGACCAGTAAACCTCCCGGGTCCACCCGCCATAAAGCGCCAATCCCAGCATGAACAAGAAAGGCACCGACCACCAGACCAGACGCGGAACAAAGCGGTAAAGGATCGCTACCGGGAAGAACGCCAGACACACCATCATGCCAAAGCGGGCATCGGAAAGAATGATTGCAACGAATGCTGCCAGAAACATCAACCATCGACGTTTCATTCCGGATCGAAATAGCGCCCACAGGCAGAGAAATGCGCCAAAATTTCCCATTGTGACCGGTTCAAGAAAAACGGACGATGCCCTGAGTTCACCAAGGAATCCGAAGAAATTACGACCGCCAATACGCGTACTTGAAACGAAGAGGTTTGAACCGCTGTTGAAGTTTTCGTCCGCTTCAAGCGTGCCGCGCGCAACATAGTACTCAAAGATGTCGACGATTTCAGTGTAGATACTGATGAAGAAAAACTCGAAAAAGCCAATCGCCAGAACGACAATGGAGCTGATCCAAATGAGTTTGTCAGCATCTTCTATCCGCCGGATTTGAGAACCAAGGCAATAGAAAATGATCGGAATCAGCATGTCGCGGACCGCTTTCAGGTCCAGCTCCGGACGCAAGGCCATTATGAAAGCCATGTATCCGAGATAGAGTATGAGAATTATGTAGAGCGTTGCACTTCGGCTGAGGGCGAGGAACAACGCCAGGGAGAGCAACACCATTTCCGACAGAATGACGTAACTCTCCCTGACCGAAAACACGTTGGTGTTAACAAACGCAAGCGCCAGATTGAACAGTAAAGTCGCCAAAATGACGCTGTAGACAGCAGCCAGCCATCCTTGGTAACGGCGCTGATTTGCATCATCGAGCGCTGTTCTTAATCTGGGATGGCCTGCCGGACTAAACGACGACATTCCCGATTATCCGGTCATACCAGGGATCCAAATAGGCAATGGTTCTTTCAATATCAGCTGTTCGGGTGTCTTCCATTGCAGTCATCAAAAGAATGCCATCACAATGGCGCAACAAGACTGGCAGCATGGGACTGGTGTCGGCACTTCCAGCATCCACGATCAGAAAATCCTCACCATTTGTATCGAGCACACCGTTTGAAGAGTACTTCCTGCGGGCGTCAATCTGTTCCACATGCAGAAAACTTGACAGGCCGCCTTTTCTCGTGTTCTCGCCGTTCATCACCGCATGTCCTCCAGTAGCCCCAAGCTGAGAGGCCATTGAGTTAAGGACACCGATTTTAGAATTGGTAGCGGTGACCGAAGAGTTATTGGCTAATGATCGCTGCGAACCGTTGCGGGACGTGGTGTGTGCAAACAAGACTTCCTCGCCCATTTCATGCAGTTCCACTGCGATTTGTCGTACGAAGCCTGATGTGTCCCCAACATTTCCAACAGACAGGACCAGAACATTGGCAGGACGTTGATCTGCGAAGGCTTGTCGTAAGGTATAAGCAATTCGCGTATGGGCGAATCCAATTTGCTTCTGTTCAGGTCCTGAACGCCCACCGAATATTTTCGGAATTGACAAAAAGCTGGAAGAAGTCCGCGACCGCGACGAAACATTCGCCACTATCGGTATTCCGGTTCGGCTGACGAGTGTTCTCTCGGAGCTGATTTGGCCCGTCATGATCGCGAATCCAACAGAAGTTGTTGCGGCAAGAACAAAGCCAAAAATGGCAGCGGCACCGATGACAATTATTTTGTGCGGGCTGCTTTGGGAGGTCGGAATGGGGGCTTCGGACAAGATGCGGGTCGCATTTAAGTCAATTTCCGGAAGCTCTTCCAGTTCTCGCGACCGATTCAAAAAGGCTTCATAGACAGCCCTGTTTGCATCCGCCTCACTCTGCAAGCGCCTCAATTCAATGAGCGCCTGACCTTGAACCGTGTTCTGTGATTGAAGACCCTTGAGCTGTCCCTCGAGCGCTATCAAGGTTGCCTTTGCCTGTTCATATTCACTGCGAACATTCACTTTGTTACGTTGCAGTTCAGCGCCAATCTGCCGTTGGACGTTGGATAACTGTGATCTGAGTTCCCGCAGTTTTGGGTGGCTAGCTCCTAACGAGGTGGAGGCCTCAGCCACCTGTTGAGCAATTCCCGCGTACTGAACACGGAGTGATGCAAGAACCGAGGTGGAGATCGATTGCGGAACCGCTCCGGCTTCGACGTCGGCGGCGGTAAGCGGCGCGACCAGGTCTTCGATTGCTCGAGCACGTTCCAGGTCAACCCTGGCGTTTGTGATCTGTGTGTTCAGAGATTCGATCTGTTGATTGACAACAAGGCCACCTTCGGTGCTGATCAATCCCTGTTTGGCACGATAAGCAACAACGGCTGCTTCAGATTGTTCCACCCGGGCGATCAGCCGACTGGCTTGTTGGCCCAGTATCGCACTGGCCTCAACGAGTGAGCTGTTCCGATTTTCCCGGTTTTGTTGGATATATGCGTTCGCTGTCTCGTTCGCGATAGTTGCGGCCAGAACGGGATCGGACAGTGTGACCTGAATTTGAAAAACAAATGATCTGTCCAGGCGGTTTACCTGAACGACATCCCGTAGTCTGGCGAGAGTTCTGTTACGGACATCACTTGAAGATCTGGAGCCGCTTGATTGAATGCCAAGTAATCTGTGCAGGAGCCTTGGTCGGTTAAATTCTGCAGAATTGTCGAGATCCAGGAGATTGGCGACCTTGTTCAATACCGGTGCGGATAAAATGACATAGGTTTGGCTGTCTATGTCCATTCTCTGGCTGTTCTGGTTCGTATTTGCGACCGGGTTTCCGGCAATAATCTCTGCATCTCGAGGCTGGATGAGAAGTTCTGTTTCGGTACGATAAACTGGTGATTTCAGAGTCAAATAGACGATAGCCAGCGCAACCATGACCACCGGGACAAACAGGAGCCAGATGAGATTGCGTCTCAAAATCGCAGGTATGTCAGATACTTCGATCATGTATTGTCTATTTTTGTGTGCCACATATTGGTATCGCAAATGCGATAGATATCACTGCGAAACAAATGTCCATGCAGATCCAGATTCACGAACGCAGTTGCCAGAAACCGTAAACAAACATCATTAATGCTTCGCAAAGATGAACTTACTCTGGAACCAGGATGCGGTTAGTGGTCTGGCTTAACAAACCCTCTTCTGGGGTTCTGCCTTCCCTGTCCCGGGCTATTAAGTATACGAAGAGCAGGCATGTAAAATTAAATATGATTTAGACCGTTGAACGTTATGATGTCGTCGGGTATCCGGTAGAGGAAGAAGCGCGGGAAATCGCGAACCAGGACTCGAGGCGAACTTGCTAGCTAAAAAACTGGATACAAGCTCTCGGGCCGATAGCAAGATATCGCCGATAGGGCCGTTAAGCGTGATGCGCCTTAACCGAATTGAAGCAGTTGAACTGGTCCAAGCCGCGCTGGAGCAAAGAGCCCAGCTGGATATCGCCATATGCAACGCCCATACGGCTTTGACGGCATTCGAGGACGCTGACTACGCAGCTGTACTTGGCAAGATGGTCCTTTTGAATGATGGTATCGGAGTCAATCTAGCGAATAAGATTTTGCACGGAGAAGGCTTTCCGGACAATCTGAATGGAACCGATCTGGTTCCTTTCATTCTTGAGAATATCGATAGACCGCTTCGAATATATCTGCTCGGCGCAAAGGATGTCCAGGTTAACCTCGCCAAAGCCCATTTGGAAAAAACGTATCCGGCGCATGTGATTGTCGGTCACAGAAATGGATATGTCAGCGATGCGGATTGTCCGGAAGTGTGTGCAAAAATCAGCGCCGTGACACCGGACCTTCTGCTTGTCGCAATGGGAAATCCGCGTCAAGAGAAGTTCATTGTCGAAAATCGTCATCACCTAGATGTTGGAGTAACGATCGGTGTCGGGGCGCTATTCGATTTTCTATCGGGGTCAGTTGCCCGAGCACCAAGGTTTATCCGTGCAATCGGACTCGAATGGCTGTTCCGACTAGCTCAGGAGCCAAGACGGCTAGTTTACCGTTATGCCGTTGGAATTCCAAAGTTTCTGATAGTCATCTTGAAGCTGAAATTCGGATTGTAGCCTCTTAGGTCCTAGCTTTTCCAATCGAGAGAACTGCGCTGATGTGTTCTCTCATTTGAGCAGCATTAGGTGCTGTGTCGGTCTCTGGAAGGTCCGGTCTGTCAATCATTATGACCGGTAGAGACATCTGACGCGCAGCTTCTATTTTTGCAAATGATCTTGTCCCACCGCTGTTTTTTGTGACCAGATGCGTAATACGATTGTTCCTGAACAAATCAATTTCCTCATTCAGATCCTGCGGTGGCCGGGACAGAATCAGATCCCACTTTGATGGCAGGACTTGTTCCGGCGGTTCGATCATCCGGACAAGACCGTAGATGTCTGAACGTTTGTAGAAAGCTCCAATCTCCTTGCGTCCAACAGCCAAAAAGGCGCGTGCCCCGGAAGGTATTTCGGAGACGGCATCCGCCATGGAGCAAACATGGTTCCATTGGTCCCCGCGCCCTGGTTGCCATTTTGGCCTTTCCAGTCGGATTAACGGCAAGCCCAGTTTTTCGGCAGCTTTTAAAGCGTTCCAGCTCATCTGCGCAGCAAAGGGATGCGTCGCATCAATGATGAGAGATACACTTTCCGCACATGCGTAATCGACCAACCCGTCAACGCCACCAAATCCGCCGATGCGAGTTGGAACACCAAGATCTGGAAGGTCACGAACCACACCCGCAAAAGATGCGGTCAGTTGAAAGTCCGGAAAGGCTCCGGTAATTTGTTTTACCAACTGCCGGGCCTCGAGTGTTCCGGCCAACAACAGGATGTGATGTTGGTCAGCCGTCAAAACCGCATTCCCCGAGCACGATTCCTTGGCGATCCACGATGAGAATTTCCACACTTATCGGGGCGTCTCGCAGAATCGTCTGAACGGAAGTTTTTGCATGCCGCGCCAGCGGTGTGCTGAGATTTATCTCTTCTTTTAGTGCTAGATCCAGGACTTCCTTGGCTGTATTTGCACTTAGAGCATGTTCAATCAATCGTTCAGGAGCTTCTGTTTCGCGAAGCAAGTTTTGGAGAAATTCAAAGTTCACGGAACTGCGGGCGGAGTGCAGGTCAAGTGCACCTTGCGCCAACTTCGTGAATTTTGCGAAGCCACCGGCCATGGTTATCCTAGGGATTGGATGGTTGCGCAGGTACTTCAAAAGCCCACCAGCAAAGTCACCCATATCCAGATAGGCTGCTTCGTCCAGCGTATAACGTTTCTGAACGGCTTCTTCCGACATGGAACCGGTTGCACCGACAACATGATCCAAGCCTGCCGCACGTGAAACATCGATGCCACGATGGATCGACGCGATCCACGCAGCGCATGAAAACGGTTTTACAATTCCAGTTGTCCCGAGAACAGACAATCCCCCGACAATACCAAGTCGCGGATTCATCGTTTTTTGGGCGAGCTCTTCGCCGCCTTCAATCGAGATCTCGATTTCAACGTCACCATTGCCGCCGAATGCGGAGGCAGTTTCTGTGATTGCTTTTTCCATCATCTGACGCGGGACCGGATTGATGGCAGGTTCTCCGGGTGGAATTGGAAGCCCTGCACGCGTAACAGTACCAACACCGTTGCCAGCCTTGAAGCAAACGCCACTTCCTGTCGGCAGTAGCGTAATTGTTGATGTCACCTGTGCACCGTGCGTAACATCCGGATCGTCGCCAGCATCCTTTGTGATCGTGACAAAGGCCGAGCTACTGGACAATGTGTGATGTGTTAAAACAAAATCGGCAGTGCCACCGCGTGGCAATGAGATTTTGACCGGATCTGGAAATGTGCCAGTCAGCAGCGCCTGATAGGACGCTTTGGTGGCCGCCGTGGCGCAGGCGCCCGTCGTCCAACCACGTCTCAGTTCCTTAATTTCCGCGTCGGCCATGAAATCTCTATAAACGATGTTTTTGAAAGATGCGCGGTATCACGATGAAATGTCGTATTTGCAGTGCTTTATACCGGCGAAAGACTTGGCGCATGTGCGTGTTCGCGGTAAACAAAAATCATGAACATCGACAGTGATCTCATACCGCAAACACAGGCTTTGCCGGAATTCGAAGCCGGTTGGGTTTGGCTCGCCGGAGCAGGGCCGGGTGATCCGGGATTGCTGACGTTGCATGCGCTCAATGGCCTGCGGCATGCAGATGTCGTTGTCTATGATGCGCTTGTCGACAGTAGAATTCTCGAATGGGTGAAACCGGGTGCAGTTACTGATTTTGCAGGCAAGCGCGGTGGCAAACCGAGCCCGAAGCAGCGCGACATCACACACAAGCTGATTGATTATGCTCGCGACGGCAAACGGGTATTGCGCCTCAAGGGTGGCGATCCATTTGTCTTTGGCAGAGGTGGGGAAGAAGCTTTAGGCCTCGTCGAGGCTGGCGTCCCTTTCAGGATCATTCCAGGTATCACAGCAGGCATTGGCGGTCTTGCATATGCAGGCATTCCCGCGACCCATCGGGATTGTAATCAGGCGGTGACCTTTTTGACCGGTCATGATCAGACAGGACTGGCACCCGATGCCATCAATTGGGATGGAATCGCTAAAGGATCCCAGATCATCGTCATGTATATGGCGATGAAACATTTGGAAACGATATCCGGGAAATTGATTGCGAGTGGACGTGCGGAAAACGAACCCGTCGCCATCGTGTGCAACGGGTCTTTGGCCGATCAGGAAGTGCTGGAAACTACACTCGGAAAATGCGCTGCTGATGTAAAAGATTCCGGCATTAAACCTCCGGCAATTGTTTGCGTCGGAGAGGTGGTTCGTTTGCGCGCTGGGCTGGACTGGCTCGGGGCCATGTCAGGTCGAACGTTGACGTCTGACCCGCTGGGGCGTGGCGAAAGTGCATGCGCGGCCGATGTCATCTGACAATCAACAGGGTAAAGCCAAAGGCCTGTTAATTGCCGCCCCGTCTTCCGGTGCCGGAAAAACAACCGCAACACTTTCAATTCTAAGTGCATTGAAAAACAGTGACCGATCTGTCGTTTCGGCCAAGTCCGGCCCCGATTATATTGACCCTCAGTTTCATCAGGCAGCGACCGGACACCCTTGCGTCAATCTGGATGCCTGGGCCATGGATGCAAGCACTCTGCGAGCACTTGCCGGGTCACATTCTTTTGGACACGATCTTCTGATTGTTGAGGGCGCAATGGGCCTGTTCGACAGCGCTGCAAATGGAATGGGATCGGCGGCTGATCTCGCGGCGTCTTTGAATCTGCCTATCGTCCTTGTCGTTAATTGTGCCAAACAGGCGCAATCCGTTGCTGCGCTTGTGAGCGGCTTTCAGAATTTCCGATCCGATGTCCACATAGCAGGTGTCGTTTTAAACCGGGTTGGCAGCGCGCGTCACGAAACGATGTTGCGCAAATCTCTGAACGGTCTGGATCTTGAAATCCTCGGAGCACTGCCGCGCTCGGATGATTTCGTTTTGCCGGAACGCCATTTGGGCCTCGTTCAGGCGCATGAACATCAAGATATGCCTGCATTTTTGGAAAAAGCGGTTCATCTTTGTTCAGAACACCTTGATCTCGCAAAACTGCAAGCTATCGCGTCAGAAATAGGGGTTTTGGACGGAGACAACGTTTCTCTTCCCAGGCCATTGGGGCAGAGAATAGCCATCGCCCAAGACATTGCCTTTGCCTTTGCATATCCACATTTGCTGGACCACTGGACCAACCAGGGAGCAGAGCTGAGTTACTTTTCACCACTTGCTGACGAAGCACCAGATCTGAATGCAGATGCGATCTTTCTTCCTGGTGGGTATCCGGAATTGCATGCAGGAAAGCTCGCCGAGGCAAACACTTTCAAATCGGCGGTGAGGGCTTTCGCTGCTGCTAACAAACTGATTTACGGCGAGTGCGGCGGATACATGGCACTGGGTGAAGGTCTGGTCGACAGCAATGGCAAACGACATGAGATGCTCGGCTTGCTACCGCTGGAGACATCCTTTCAGGCACGCAAAAGACATCTGGGATATCGAGTACTCGAACCGTTGAGTGATCTGCCGTGGAGCGGATCTCTTGCAGCGCATGAATTCCATTACGCCAGCATCGTCTCTGAAGGCGACGCAGACCGATTGTTCGCTGCCAGCGATGCGGAAGGAAATCAGTTATCTAATTTGGGCCTGCGCAAGGGAACAGTGATGGGTTCCTTTGCGCATGTGATTTCGGTCCCTTAAGCTTTCGCCTTTTTCTTCGGCCTTAGAACATGCACGTGGTTAGCGTCATAGAGCGCGCTATCGCGGAAGTTCTCATCCGGCTTCAAGGCATGGCCGACAAAGATCAGTGCAGTTCGGGTGATTTTTGACGCGCGAACTTTTGCTGCAATGGTGGAAAGCGTGCCGTGTATGAAAGCTTCATCCGGCCAGCCGACACGGTACGCAACGATTACCGGGCAATCCGCTCCGTAGTGCGGCGTCAGCTGACGTTCGACTTCACGCAGGTTTCGAACGGAAAGATGGATCGCCAGAGTCGCACCACTCTTGCCCAGAGTGTCCAGATCTTCGTTGTTGGGCATTGCCGAGGATTTCATGGCAGTCCGCGTGACGATGATTGTTTGCGCCACTTCGGGTATGGTCAGCTCGGTCTTGAGCGCGGCTGCAGCTGCTGCAAAAGCGGGTACACCGGGAGTCACGTCATAGTCGATCCCGAGCGCATCAAGTCGGCGCATCTGTTCTGCAGTCGCACCATAAATGGACGGGTCACCAGAATGCACACGCGCTACATTGAGGCCCTTGTCATGGGCTGCCTTAATTTCATCGATGATATCATCGAGGGTCATCGGTGCGGTATCGACGACACGCGCTCCATCTGGCGCGGCTTCAACGATTTGTTCGGGGACCAGGGAACCGGCGTACAAACAGACCGGACAGGACTGGATCAGCTTCAATCCGCGAACGGTGATCAGATCCGGATCACCGGGGCCTGCGCCTATGAAATGAACGGTCATTCTGCTTCTTTCTTGTCGGCTATTTCAGGCGCATCAATTCGTTTTGCGTAGCCGCGCGGCGTATAGACAAAAGGGTTTCCGTCACCTCGCATAACTGTTTTTGAATTCGTAGAGCCGATCAGAACGGTGGTCAGCATGTCGACGTCGTCAACTGACAGCGCTTCAAGTGTGGTCACCTTCAATGTTTCTTCCGGGCGACCCAAGTTGATACCAAGAACCACAGGTGTGTTCGCGGGTCGGTGCTCCAGCAAAATATCCCTGGCAACAGCAAGCTGGGTCCGGCGACGCAGGGAAACCGGATTGTAAAAGGCAACGACAAAATCACCCTCGGCTGCGGCATGAAGACGTTTTTCAATCGCCTCCCATGGGGTCAGAAGATCTGAAAGAGATATTGCACAGAAGTCATGACCTAGCGGCGCACCGATTTTGGCCGAACAGGCCTGAAGCGCCGAAATACCCGGTGCGTTGGTGATGCTGATCCGTTTGGCTGCATTAGAAACGCCGCCGTTGTCAGTGTCGCGATCGAGTAGTTCGTAGACGAGCGCGCCCATCGCATAAATTCCGGCATCTCCCGAAGAAATCAGCGCAACGTTTTTGCCTTTGGCAGCTTCCTCCAGCGCAAAGCGCACGCGGTTTTCCTCCGCGCCAAGTGGGAACTTGTGGTGGGTTTTGCCGATAATGTGTTGGTCGACAATTTTCAAATAGAGAGAATAACCGACGATATCGGTCGCTGCCGCCAGCATTTTTGTCGCCTCAGGCGTGCGCCAGTCGTCTTTTCCCGGGCCAATACCAATAACCGACAAGTGTCCGCGCGCACGACCAACTGTTTCAGCGACCAAAGGCTCTTTGGCTCGCGCAATGGCGCAAGTGGCATTGGCGGTTTTCTGTTTTTCAATCGCAAGGCGCCCCTCCGGACCGACAGCTGCAAGCGCAGCTCCTTCGGAAACACCGTGACATCGAACTTCCGAGTAAACGATTTCAGAGGGGTTCTTGAGCCTTGGAGCTTCGAACTCCAGTTGCTCGGCAGAGAACAGTCGTAACGGTGCATCAAGATGTGCTGATAGCGCATTCATCGCGGCTTCATCAGCCTTCAGATCAATTGTCGCAATACAAGCGATAGCCCCTTTGGCTATACTGTTAATGGCAAGATGCGTATCGACGAGATCCATCAACTCTTGCGGATCACAGCCTCGTGCGCACCCAACGCCAACAACATACCTTTGAGGATGATAAACCAGCCGGGTTGGGGCACCTTCCACTGGTTCGTCAGTTGCCAGAAGGCTCAGCTCTGCGTCTTCAGAAAGGGTCAATTTTGCGTTTTGCAGCCAATCCGCACTACCCTGCAAGTCGACACTGGCACCAGAGAGCAGTTCTGCCATGACCGGTTTCGCATCTTCCGGGTTTGCCAGCTTCCAGCCCGGTGGCGGGACGTCCAGTGCAACACCAAGAGCGGTATCGCCCGCGGTTGTGATCGCTGCATGGCCACCGAGTGCCTTGGCCAGCAGTCGTGCCAGTGCATTGGCGCCGCGGTGCCCGCCCAGGAGAGGGACGATGCTCGACCCATCTTCTGAAACAGCCAACACTGGCGGTTCAGTGGTTTTATCCGACAGGATCGGACCAAGTGCGCGGATCAGAATGCCGCTGGCGCAAAAGCCAATGATCGGATGTCCGGCTTTAAAGAGCAATTGGATGTGTTCCAGCGTTTCATTGAACTGAGTATCAGCCGTCGGCACGCGTCCGGCCAGCCCGTGGATACGAGCCGTCGAAAAACGCTTGGCAACATCTTCTGCAGTATCAAGACCGGCCTGATTCAGGACGAGTAGGATGGGGGAAGCGTCCACGCTTCGTCTCCCTTGTAAATGAGGATCATTGAAAAATAGGGGGCGGTGTCCGTCTCAAGGTCGATGAGGCGATGAACCTGTTGTTTGTCGAGGCTCGCCCGCTCGACATATCCAGCCTGATCGATCAATCCCATGTCGGTCAACAAGGCTTTGAGGCGTGGCAGATGCCGTCCGACTTTCATGATGGCAACAGCTTGGGCCTCGTCGATCTTGGCACGAATGTCGACATCCGGAAGTGGTCCGGGAATGACAGTCAGGACATCATTGCGGGAGGTTAGTGGGCGTCTCAGCTGAGCTGCGCAAGCCGTCAAAGACGTCACGCCAGGGACAACTTCACAGGCAAAACGATCTGACAGTCGCTCGAACAGATACATGAAAGAGCCATAGAAGAATGGGTCGCCTTCACAAAGCGTGATGACGTCTTCTCCGGTTTCCAAAACAGCGGTAATCTCGCCCGCAGCATGATCATAAATCTCTTGGGCCGGGAATCGGTCAACGCGCATTGGCACGATGATCGGGATTTCCTTGACGTCTGCTGGAATTGAGTTTTTTGCGATCGAGCGGGCAAAACTTTCGCCGGAATCGGGCGCAGGATAAGCGATGACTTTCGCAGATGTAATCAGTCTGTGCGCTTTCAAGGTCATCAGTTCCGGATCTCCCGGACCAAGGCCAATACCGTAGAGGGTGCCACTCATGTTTTGGTGATACTCCATTGGGTGACCGGCATTGCTGGACGCCATCCTGTCAGTCCACCAACTGCACCGGCCCGCTGTATGGACAATCGTTTCAGATCACCGCCATTGGATTTGTAGGCAGCCACAAGAATGGCTTCGCTTTCCAAAGTCACAGCATTGGCGACCAACCGCCCACCGGATTTGAGCGACGCCAAACATGCATCAACAACACCGGGCGAAGTCAATCCGCCACCGATAAAAATGGCGTTCGGTTGAGGTAGGTCCGACAGATCATCTGGCGCGGTGGCGTCCATTAACTTCAGATGTGGCACACCAAGCGCAAATGCATTTTCAGCTGACATTTGTCGGCGAACATCATGCGGCTCAAGACCAATTGCTTTTGTTCGGTTTGCTGAACGGAGCCATTCGATGGCAACCGAACCACAACCGGACCCGACATCCCATAGAAGAGCACCGGGAAAAGGTCTTAGTTCAGCCAGTGTCACAGTGCGGACTTCTTGCTTGGTCATCTTGCCATCATGGCGAAATGCGTCGTCAGGCAATCCCGGGATGCGTGGTCGGAACCGCACGCCCGCATCAGCAACGACTTCGATGGCGAGTGTGTGAAAGTCGGCAACGTCTTCTGTCCAGGTTTCAGCTGCTCCGTGGATAATCCGTTCTTTTGGGCCGCCCAGATGTTCAAGGACACTCATGTGGCTGCTGCCATAACCTTCGTCAGCAAGAAGATCGGCGACATTCCTAGGGGCATTCTGATCGCTGGTCAGCGTCAGAATGCGCGCTCCGGGATAGAGCTGTGAGCGCAGAAGATCTACAGGCCGTCCATGGATTGAAAGACATTCAATGTCTTGAAGTGCCCACCCAAGGCGTGAGGCGGCCAATTGAAAGGCAGAAGGGGCCGGAAACACCGTAATCTCTTCTGAGGGGATATGGCGGGCAAGGCTGGAGCCAATGCCGTACCATTGCGGATCGCCGGTTGCGAGCACCGCAACTTTGCTCCCCTTTAGGGTTCTCAGTTCGTCGAACACAGTCGAAAATGGTGACGGCCAAGGCCTGCATTCCGCCGACAACGTGCCTGCCAATTCAAAATGGCGGGCACTGCCATAAATGAAATCTGCGGATCTCAGGACAGAACCGGCAATTTCAGAAAAACTGCCGTCTTCACCGATACCGACTAAAGTGAGCCAAGGCGCGGTCATTCGTCCTCCAACGAGTACGGGCGAATTGCAGGTTTAGCAGCAAGACCTTGAGGTTTGCCGTCACGGGAAACGACCACCTGCTTTGCACCACGAGATTTGTGATGAACGGTGGTGTCGCCGGTTTGGCCCGACTGAGCGATTTGTCCACCGGGTTGCGAGAGAAAACCGCGAGAGCGCAATGTTTTGTTGGCTCCGGCTGACTTGAATCCTTTTATGCCCTGATCTCCGGTCAAATTACCTTTCCTCCGGTAGGCCGGCAGCTAGTGCGTTGACGGCAGCTGCCGCCATTGCAGAGCCACCGCGGCGACCTTTAACAGCGAGATAGGGAATATTGAACGGATTGGCGATCAACGCTTCCTTGGATTCAGCCGCGCCGACGAACCCAACCGGAAATCCCAAGATCAACGCAGGTTTGGGACCGCCTGCTGCGATCATTTCCAGAAGGTGAAATAGCGCTGTTGGTGCATTTCCTATCGCAACAATGGCTCCTTCAAGCCGATCTCTCCAGAGATCAACAGCCGCCGCTGACCTTGTTGTACCGAGACGTTTCGCCAGATCCGGAACTGTGGGGTCATTCAGTGTGCAAATAACGTCAGTCGTTTCGGAGATGCGGGATTTGATAACACCATGCGCAACCATCTCCACATCGCAGAACACTGGAGAATCATTTGAGAATGCGTCGTGAGCTGCAGTAAGCAGATCGTCAGACCAGGCTAGATCAAGAGGCAAATCGGTCATACCGCAGGAGTGAACCAGACGAATAGCCACCGGATGCAAATCATCAGGAAGATGAGACAGATTCGCTTCCGCGCGTACAATCGAAAACGACTGGCGGTAGATCGCCGCCGGATCCTTCTCGTATGCGTAGCCTGGTGTCAGGTTGTCGGTCACTGCCGCAGTTATCCCTTACGGTCCAAGGATTTTCGCCCATGCGGATGGTCAGCATGCGGATAAGGGGGGTGATGGTGGCCATGATCGTGAGAATGCCCGTGCCCGTGATGATGGTCATGGGAGTGATCATGATGATGACTTGCTGCACGAACTTTTTCTTCGCACGCCCCAGTGCAGATTTCGTCACAAAGCTGGCATTCCGCTTCAGCACCCAAGCCCTCCACGTGGTGGTGGTGGCTTTCCTGAACTTGGCCGACATCGGCCTCGAAGCCGAGGACCTGCTCGCGGTATTTGCACATCTGGCAGTTCATCAGGTTGGCGCCTTGCAGGATTTCCTGCACACGGTCTGCCATCGTATCGAGAACCTGCGGGTGGTCGTTCAGGTAGCCAGCCTTGATGAACTCGATATCGGGATGCTCGGCAGCAACTTCATCAGCCGTTGAATAAATCCTCTGAACCAAAACACCGGTGAACAAAAAATACGGGAATACGATAACCCGCTTGTATCCAAGCTTGGCAGCATGCTCCAAACCAGGGCCAACCAGTGGAAATGTGACGCCGGAATAACAGGTCTCAGCCCAACCAAATCCGAAACCTTCCCAAAGGAGTCGTGTGATCTTGGTGACATTGGAATTTGCGTCCGGATCCGAAGCACCACGCCCGACAACCATCAACAAAGTTTCATGCAGCGGAACGTCAGATTCTGCAGCGTCAATTGCCTCCTGGATTCGAGCTGCCGCAGCCTTCACCATGCGGACATCGACTGCCAGTTCCCGGCCGTAGGAGATTTTCATCTCCGGATGCATTGCCTGATAGGTGTTCAGCACTGACGGGATATCGTTTTTTGCGTGTCCGGCAGCAAACAGCATGCCCGGTACAGCGAGTACATGCGTGCAGCCCTGTTCGCGCAGGCTGTTCAAGCCGTGATGGATCACCGGATTTGCAAATTCCAGATAACCGTATTCAACGGGCCAATCCGGAAAACGTGCCTTCAATCCTTCAGCGAGCTGAGCGAACTGTTTGACTGCGCCCTTGTTGCGGCTGCCATGGCCGCAAATCATCAAGCCAAGTTTTTCACTCATTGAGCGGCCTCATTCGCTGGTTTTTCGCTATCAACCGCAGTGTCTTCGTCGCCTTCTGTGGCATTATCGGATTTACCATTTGCCCAGGCTGCGACACCTGCAATGAGCGCGGCCCCCGCAAGTGCTGCGATTCCAACCCAGTGGGAATGCCCGGCCAGGTCGCCAAGGTGGCCGCTATGAGCGAAGGCCAGGGCGGGTGAATGCACTGCGAAGAGGGCGGATAGAATGATCCGATTGGTCATGGTCTTCCCACAAAGCTGCTGCCGGTTTGGCAAATCAAAAGAGAGGCGTTGATCAGGGAAGAAAGAAAGGCAAGCCACATCGCCGCCGATAGACGGAAACATCAGTTTGTGCCTTCAACAGCTCCGGCGTTGGTCCCCGACATGGGTCAACCGCATCCAGAATCGCTTTCAGTCCCTAATAGGACGCCGTTAGGTTGCGGCACATTAGGGGAGTGCATTTGTCGGATCAAGCATCAATCCGACATCATTTCGTTTAGCTGCGCCATTGGGTCACAGCATGGGCATAGGAACATGATGCTTTGGTAGCATGAGGGAATTTACAGGGCGGGTAAAACCATATAGGGGAACCGGCATTGAGAAGTGAGGGGCTCAGGCCGGTGCGGTTTATCGGACAGACAAGCAAGAAGGTACGGCAACTGGTGGGAGCATTGCTCCTGCTGCCGTTCCTTTTTGCTTCGGCCATTCCTCAGGGCTTCATGCCGGCATCGACTGATGACGGCAGCTTTACAGTCACGATCTGTACTTCCGATGGTCTTCGTACTGTTGTTCTAGATGAGAATGGTCAGGAAGTTCCGGATCCGAGCGGGCAGGACGACACCCAGACCATCAAAGATCATTGTGTGTTCAGCGTCCTTGCGAATTTCGCAATTTCTGCGCAGGCGCATGACGAGCGATTTTCTGCCACCGGGACTCCTCTACACTGGTCAGTAGTCAGTCACGACCTGTTCCAGGACAAGACCAACGCTCAGCTAGGTGCCAGAGCGCCACCGATCCTCATCTGAACTCTCTTCCACATATTCAATAATTGAGAGCTGGCTTGCTGAATGCGCTGTGCGCTTCCGGGTCTGAGCGAGGATAATCCATGAGTAAAGTTTCTCAGGGCGCGGAAGACGCGACCCAACATTCACAATTCTATCTGGCCGCATGGCGATGGCACTTTTATGCCGGAATTTTTGTCGTGCCGTTTCTTATGATCCTGGCCGTCACCGGATTGATGATGATGTATATCGGGTGGTTTGACGGTCGGGACGGAGAAAAAATGACCGTCTCAGTACCGGTCAACGCCCAGGCCATCAGCGTCTCGGACCAGTCTGCTGCAGCTGCGGCGCATATATCTGGTGGCAAAGTGATTGAATGGCTCAAAGGCCGAAGCGCGGATAGCGTGTCAGTCTTCCGGGTCAAGGCTGAGGACGGCCAGACAATGGTTGCGGTCGATCCGTTCACCGGTGACGTCGTTGACAGCTGGGTGCGTCGTGACGGCTGGTATGATACTGCCGACAACCTCCATAGCGAATTGATGCTCGGTGTGACCGGTGATCGCATTCTTGAGATTGCAGCCGGATTCGCCATCGTATTGACTGTGACCGGCGTTTACCTCTGGTGGCCGCGTAATGTCGGTGTCGGCTCAGCGCTGGTGCCAAATCTAAAGGAAACAGGACGTGCGTTCTGGCGTTCTCTCCATGCTAGTATTGGCATCTGGATGTCGGTCATTTTGCTGCTGTTCCTGCTCACCGGCATGTCGTGGACCGGTATTTGGGGCAGCAAACTCGTTCAGGCCTGGAATACGTTTCCGGCCGAGAAATGGGACAATGTTCCGCTCTCTGACGATACACACGCATCCATGAACCATGACGCCGCTTCTGATGTGCCATGGGCTTTGGAGCAGACCAAGATGCCAGCGTCCGGATCAGATGCTGGTGTAACCGGAACTGCAGAGGGCGTAGCGGTCAATATTGATGGCATTGCAGATTTGGCGAAAGCCATCGGCTTCAATGCCCGGTATCGGATTGCGTTTCCAAATGGTGCCGAGGGTGTCTGGACAATCAATCAGGATACAATGAGCGCTGACGCGGAAGATCCGTTTTCGGACCGCACGACCCATGTCGATCAGTATACTGGCAAGGTTCTGGCTTCCGTCGGGTTCGCTGATTACTCCTTGGCGGGAAAGACCATGGCCGTCGGTATTCCGCTGCATATGGGCCTGATCGGATTGTGGAATCTGATCATCAACACGATTGTCTGTCTGTCCGTGATTTTCCTCTGCGTCAGTGGTCTGGTGATGTGGTGGCAGCGGCGACCGAAAGGATCGGCTCTCAGGGTGTTCGCTCCGAAGACACCTGAGAACCTGCCGCATTGGCGCGGAGCCATGATCATTATGCTGCTTCTGTCTCTCGCGTTCCCGCTCGTCGGTATCACGCTGGTGACTGTGCTGGCTCTTGATTATCTGCTGATCAAGCGGATCCCGGTTTTGCGTAGAGCTGTCGGCTAAGCGTTAAAAAAGATGGTGCGGCCTGGCCGCATCATCAAAACGTATGATCAGTGTTTTCGGATCTCATTTGAAACAAGTCATTGACCTCCGATGCAAATCGGCATTCGATGCCATGAAAAGCAAACAAGAGGTTGTCCGGGAAGGAAAACGCCATGAACGTCCACCTTGTATTCACAGTGATTGCGCAGGATCGCCCCGGCTTGGTCGAGCTGGTTGCAGACGCAGTTGCCGACATGGGTGGAAACTGGATCGACAGCTCGATGTCGCGACTCGGCGGCGAATTCGCCGGTATCGTGCGTATCGCCATTTCTGAAGACAAATCAGCTCAGCTGGATGCGCGTTTGAAAGCCCTGTCCGCGGATGGCATCCATATCACGCTGCGCTCGGATCCAGCGGCGGACAGCAAACCTCAGGGGGCGTCCGCACGACTGGAACTGGTGTCACAGGATCACCCGGGGATCTTGCGCGATATCACTCAGGTCCTCAGCAAAAATTCTGTCAGCATCGAGAATCTTGAAACGGAGATTTCGTCCGGTTCGATGCAAGGCGAAGCCATGTTCAAGGCATCTGCGGATCTGCGACTGCCAGTCGGACTTTCACCGGCGGACTTGAGTGAAGCCCTTCAGGAAACCGCTGGCGACTTGATGGCGGATATAAATCTGCTGGACGATTAACGGCGAAAACGTTGTGGACCGCACCCTGCTGTGCGGCGCCTGAACAAGGCTGACTTCCGGAAAACACCAGTGCTTGAAGACATCACTTTTTCTGCCAAAGCCTGGAAAAGCAAAGGGCAGGGAGCTTGGACCTTTGTCACCATGCCAACAGATATTGCGGACCAGATCAGATTTCTGATGTCGGGTCAGAAAGCAAAGGGTTGGGGCATGATCAAGGTAAAGGCCCGAATTGGCTCGTCGGATTGGGATACAACGATTTGGCCGGACAAGACTTCCGACTCGTATTTATTGCCCCTGAAAGCTGCAGTCCGGAAATCGGAAAAAATTTCTGAGGGAGACAGTGTGACAGTGGATCTGCGACTGGTGCTTCCGGGCCTTTGAAACGGGTTAGACTGATATCGCCCAATCCCGAGCGTCGTCGCGCGCACCGATCAAAGCAAGGCCGTTGGCTACTGAGGTCAATTCATCACCGCCAGCAATGCGCTCCTGTCCGAAACGTTCAGCAAACTGTTTGCGGACAGCGGGAACAAAGGATGTTCCGCCCGTCATGAAAACGCGGTCGATATCGCTTTCCTGAAGGTTAGCCCTTTCCAGCGTTGCCGTCAGCGCTTTATCCATTTTCTGAAGATCAAGCGCGATCCAACAGTCAAAATCTTTGCGCGTGATTTCGGCTTTGAAACTTGATCCGAGAGGCGAGAATGTCAATTCCGTTTCGTCTTCCGATGAAAGCTTCGCCTTGGTTTCAGATACTGATTTATACAGCGGATAACCTTGGTCCTCGTCCACCAGTTCGATAAACATCTCGATCTTTTCAGGCTCGAGACACCAACGCATAAGGCGTTTCATTTCCTTGAAGTCGTCTGATGCCTTGAAGATCGAAAGCATGTGCCAGCGAGCGAAATTAGAGAAAAGATTTGGCGGGATCTCAAGTGTCTTGCCCATGCTTTGATAGAGTGATCCCTTGCCGAGTTTTGGCAGCACGACATTGTCGATGATCCGATAATCGAATGTGTCACCAGCAACCCCGATGCCACCTCGCCCAAGCGGCGTCGCCGTCATTTGCCCGGCATTCCTCTCAAATCGCATCAAGGAGTAATCTGTCGTACCGCCGCCGAGATCAGCCACCAGGATGGTCGTATCTTCGGTCAGGGACTGCGCATACGAAAAGGCCGCGCCAACAGGCTCCATCACAAAGAGAATGTCTTCAAAGCCGAGTTTTTGAAATGCTGCTCGGTAGCGAGACATGGCAAGAGCACCATCTGGTGCATGACCGGCAAATTCGACCGGCCGACCAACAACCAGTCGGGTGTTACCAGGATCAAGCACTGGAGTCGCCCGCTCAAAAGCGCTTGCGAGGAATGTCGCCATAAGTGACTCGAAATCAAACCTTGTCCCAAAAATACCCGTTCCCTTGAACGTGTTGCTGGCAGCAAAGGTTTTTAGTGATTGAAGGAACCGGACATCGCCAAGGCTCTCCAGAAATTGCCGGATGGCCCAGGGACCGACTTCCGGGTGCGGTGGTTTCAGGGAACCCCTATCCAGAAAGCTGAGAACGGAAGGCAGGGATGTGACGGCCTCTGCATCGTTGCCGAATTTGATTGGCACTGTCGAAACACCACCATCTGAAGCGACTGCAACCGTATTGGAGGTTCCGAAATCTAGACCGACTACTTGCGTCATGTTTGGAACCTTCGGCAGGACAGTCGTCCGTCACTAAACTGCAGTGTCGGCAAGGCACTAGTCGTGCAGACTATCGTTGAAATTAAACGGGAGCGGGGAATTACGCCAGTTTGTCGGTAAACGCAACAGGCGGATTTCTGTTATCTACTTGCGTTCCAACATTCGTTTGTACCTGCGCAACTGTAGTGTCCTTACAAACGGTTTAGGCGGGGAAAAATCGGGCCTCAGTAGTCCTAATTGAGAAAACAGTGGGTGCCATCTCAAAACACTCAATCACGCCTAAGTCGGTTTATGTGAGCCGATACTTTTGAAGGGAATCCGCGCAGGAGTTTGTTTTGAGATGGGACCAGATATTTTGAACAAGCGGCGACGTTGTATCGCGTTTTTTATAAGCCCAGATTTCCACGTCAGTATCGTATTTGCCGTTCCCGGCAAGGGCGAATTGACCGGAGCGGACGCCGTCATAAGCGCTAAAACCCGGTAGCCACAACATCTTTTGTTCGATAACTGCGAGCTTTTTCATGAACTCGCATGTCCCGCTTTGGGAAGTGCACACGAAGTTTGGATCCTGTGGCGTCATGCCGGAGAAGATTAGATCCTCGATCTTGGCAAAATAACCAGTGTGACCATAGCCGATATATTCCAATCCACCGTCGGGAGGATTGTCGACATCAAACGCGGGAGACCCGTATTCATCAAGTGCAGTACAAAGATGCATAACATCTTCCCCTAACTTGATGGAATCGAACTCGTGATGCTCAAAAAATGCGGGCACTTGTGGTTGATAATAGAGCAACACCAGATCTACCTTGCGGTCTCCCAGCATTTCTATCATTTCGTAGAAATCGTAGGTGTCGATAGAGACCGAAAAATTGCCGCAAGTCTCCTTGATCTGGTTAAGCCATTCAGGAACAAAGCTCAGTGCCAGCGTTGTTGCTGTTGCCAGACGAATATCAGGGACTGCGCTGACATTGCGTCGTTGGAACTCCACCCGATTGAGCTCAAGTTCTCGTAAAACATTTTGAGCGGTATCTTGAAAAACGTGGCCCTCCTGCGTCAGTGAAACCGGATAGCTGCTGCGATCAAAAAGTTCGGTACCCAGCCAGTTTTCAAGTGCCTTGATCCTGCGGCTGAAGGCTGATTGAGTAATGTTTCGCTCAGCGGCTGCTTGAGAAAAATTACCCCTCTTGCTGAGTACAAGAAAATCAGTCAGCCAATTGGTGTCCACTGCACATTCCCTGATCCAAAAGCCGAAATTATAAGCGCTGCAAAATACTATGAAAAATTTGCATAACAAGTCTGTTGGTTGAATTCAATCCGTCGAGTTAAGCTGAAGAAGTCATCCGAATGCAGAATTCCTGCTCACTAAATGAAGCAGCGCTGCACCATGAGGTCGGCTGTTGCCGACAATTAACAAATTGAGTTGTTCCAGAGGGGGAATAATCGTGACACCAGTATCGACACTCAAAAGCTTGTCTCTAGCAGCAATTTTGGCAACATCAGTGGCTTTCCCTGCCATTGCCGAAACACCCAAGGACACGTTCGTTATTGCGCGTAATACAGCTGACGCCATTACACTTGATCCAGCAGAATGCTTCGAGTTTACGGGCAGCCGTATTGTTGCAAATCTTTACGAGCGTCTGTTCATGTTCGAGCCGGACAACCTGACCAAACTGGTTGGTGGCATCGCAGAATCCTACGAATTTGCTGATGATGGCAAATCCATCACCGTCAAGCTCCGTCCAGGACTCACATTCCATTCCGGAAATGCGGTGACTGCTGACGATGTTGCCTATTCCTTTGCGCGAGCCATCAAACTCGACAAGACGCCGGCATTCATCATCAAGCAGATCGGCTGGACCCCGGATAACATCGAAAGCGCTGTGACAGCCGTCGATGAGACCACTGTGAAGATCGACATTCTTGCAGACCTTTCACCTGCATTGGTTCTAAACCTCTTGTCATCCAGTGTTGCGTCTGTTGTGGACATGAAAGAAGTCCAGAAAAACGAAGTAGACGGTGACATGGGCTATGCTTGGCTGAAAGACCATTCAGCCGGATCTGGCCCGTACAAGCTGAAGACATGGAAGGCCAATGAGCTGGTCATGCTGGATGCGTTCGATAAGTACCGTCATGGCGAGCCGGCCATGAAACGGGTCGTGATCCGTCATGTTGCAGAACCGTCTGCCCAGCGCCTGTTGCTTGAAAAAGGCGATGTGGATGCGGCGATGGAACTGACATCCGACCAGCTAAAAGGCCTGGCAGGAAACTCCGATGTGTCTGCACAGCAGTATCCTAAAGGATATCTGATGTATCTGGCGACCAACATGGATCATCCGGTTCTGTCCAAACCTGAAGTTCGCGAGGCACTGAACTATATCGTGGACTACAAGGGCATGACTGATTCCTTCCTTGAAGGGCAGTACAAGGTCCACCAGAGCTTCTGGCCATCAGGAATGTGGGCCGCGTCCCTCGAGACGCCTTACAACTACAATCTGGACAAAGCGAAGGCACTGATCGCAGACGCTGGCCTTGAGCCGGGGACAAAGATTCAGATCGACACCTTGAACAAGTCTCCGTTCAAGGAAGTAGCCCAGAGTGTTCAGGCCAGCTTGAAAGAAATCGGTATCGATTCTGAGATCACGCTGTCTGACGGCAAGACCTTGTGGCCGAAATACCGTGCGCGTAAACACGAGTTGATCGTCGCACGCTGGGGCCCGGATTATTCAGATCCTCACTCCAATGCAGATGCATTTGCCCACAACCCGGATAATCGGTTCGAAGCAAAACTGACCGGAAAACTCACTTGGAGAAATGCTTGGGATGCAAAAGGGCTTACCGAGCTGACCAATCAGGCTGCTGCGGAATCTGATCCGGAAAAGCGCGAAGCTATCTACGCCGATCTTCAGCAAAAAGTGCGCGAAGATTCGCCGTTTACCATCATGTTCCAGGCGATCGGAACATTTGGTCAACGCGCCAATGTCGATGGTTTCGTCAATGGCGTGACATCCGATCAGGCCTACTATCGGACCGTAACCAAGTAAATCACTACGGCTGCTCGCATCTCCTGCAAAGGGCCTTGCGGGCAGCCAATGGTTCTACACCTAACCATTTGGCACCCTTTTTAGGTGGTCGAGTGGTTAGGCTTCACCATTCATGTTTGTTTGTTGGAAGTCCGGGATTAGAAGTAACCCGCGGCGAAACGCTAGATAACAACCAGCTTGGTTGCCAATTCCGGGAAATCTTTGATGACGGACAGTTCCACAGTGCAGAAAGCGGCAGTGGATTTCAGCCCCTATGTGAAAGTGGTCAAAACGATTGGTGGGGGCATTTTTATGCTTCTCCTCACCTTTATCGGTCTGACCGCTGTTACATTCGTAATCGGCCGTATTATGCCAAACGATCCTGTCGTTGCGATTGTTGGTGATCGCGCCTCGAAAGAAGTTTACGAGGCTATGTATTTCCAACTCGGCCTCGATAAACCCATTTGGCAACAGTACTTCATTTTCCTTGGCAATGTTCTTCATGGAGATTTCGGGAACTCGGTGATGACCACGCGTCCTGTTCTCGAGGACATCAAGCGGTTCTTCCCGGCGACCCTCGAACTCGCAACGATCGCCACCATTGTAGGCATTGTCATTGGAATTCCGGCAGGTGTCCTCGCGGCTGTTCGGCAAGGAAAGCTGATCGATCACATTGTTCGTATTGTTGGACTTCTGGGACATTCCATTCCCATATTTTGGCTTGGAATGGTCGCTCTTCTGATTTTCTATGCCAAGCTTGACTGGGTCGCTGGCCCGGGCCGGATAGACTTCTTTTACGACGGTATTGTCGAACCGTATACCGGTATCATCATGATTGATGCTGCGATAGCTGGTGAGTGGGATGTGTTTAAAAATGCCGTTTCGCACGTCATTTTACCGGCCTCAATGCTCGCGATTTACTCCCTCGCCTATATTTCGCGCATGACACGATCGTTTATGCTGGATCAGCTCAATCAGGAGTATGTTCTTACTGCCCGTGTAAAGGGTTTGAACGAGCGTTCGGTGATTTGGCATCATGCGTTTCGCAATGTTCTGGTTCAATTGATCACCATAATAGGCTTGACCTATGCAAGTCTGCTTGAAGGTTCTGTTCTGACAGAGACCGTTTTTGCATGGCCCGGTATTGGCCAATACATCACCAATTCACTTTTTAATGCAGACATGAATGCGGTCATTGGCGGAACGTTGGTCGTTGGCCTTTCCTTCGTATTCATCAACATGTTGTCCGACATTCTCTACCGAATTGTCGATCCGAGGGCGAAGTAGTGTCAGACACCTCAATCAAACAAGATAGCGGTTTGGTCGCCTGGCTTTTGGCGGATTTCCCTCAAAATGCGTTTCAAGCGCGTTGTCAGCGGGCCTACATCGGTTGGCTTTCTTTCAAAACCAACCCGATAGCCATGTTGGGACTGATCATCGTCGCCTTTCTGTGTCTGGTGGCGTTGTTTGCGCCATGGATTGCTGGCGGAGACGGCAATACGCAGGAGCTTTCCAACCGATTACAGCCACCAAGTATGGAGCATTGGTTCGGTACTGATGAGCTTGGGCGTGACGTGTTTGCCCGTATCGTGTGGGGCTCCCGCGTCACCCTCTACATCATTTTTCTTGTTTCGATCATTGTCATGCCGATCGGTCTGATTGTCGGCACAGCATCCGGGTTGTTGGGTGGTGTCTTCGACAAGGTTTTGATGCGAATTACCGACATTTTTCTCGCGTTTCCGCGTCTTATTCTGGCACTTGCTTTTGTCGCTGTACTTGGCCCGGGACTGGAGAACGCTGTCCTAGCGATAGCCCTGACCACCTGGTCTCCCTATGCGCGCCTTGCCCGAGCCGAAACGCTGACCTTGCGCAGCAGCGAATACATTATGGCCGCCGAGATAATGGGGGCTTCGAGAATCCGAATCTTGTTTGCTCACATCATGCCGATGTGCTTGTCCTCAACCATTGTGCGCCTGACATTGGACATGGCAGGCATCATTCTGACAGCTGCCGGTCTTGGATTCCTGGGCCTCGGCGCACAGCCGCCTTTGGCAGAATGGGGAGCCATGATAGCCACGGGGCGCGATTTCCTGCTTGATCAATGGTGGGTGCCGACCATTCCCGGAATTGCCATTCTGGTCGTTTCACTTGGCTTCAATCTGCTGGGTGACGGACTGCGCGATGTGCTTGATCCTCGAAATTCGGGAGGGCACTGACCGATGAATGACATTGCAAGACCGGATTTTGCGCCCACATCTCCAAATGAGGCTCCTCTGGTTTCGGTAAAGGACCTTCATGTTCGCTTCTCCACTCCGAAAGGTCCTGTGCATGCGGTTCGCGGTGTCAGCTTCGATCTGGGACGGGAACGACTGGGTATTGTGGGAGAATCCGGTTCCGGAAAATCCCAGACGGGGCGTGCACTTCTCCGCCTCACAGCCGGGAACGGGACAATCGAAGCAAATAACATGACATTTGATGGCATGGACCTGATGCAGGCCAGTGAAAAGACCATGCAGAGTATTCGCGGGTCACGCATATCAATGATCATGCAGGACCCAAAATATTCACTGAACCCGGTCATGACTGTTGGCGCCCAGATTGCTGAATCCTGCCGACGGCATGAAGCCATTTCCAAGAAGGACGCCAAACAGCGTTCCCTGGCCATGCTGGAAACAGTTCGTATTCGCGAACCGGAAAAGGTCTACAATCTGTACCCGCATCAGGTTTCGGGGGGGATGGGGCAACGCATCATGATCGCCATGATGCTGATCACCAATCCACAGGTCATGATTGCCGATGAACCGACATCTGCGCTTGATGTGACGGTGCAGATGCAGGTTCTGGCCTTGCTGGATGACATGGTCCGGGAACGCGGTATGGGCCTTGTCCTGATTAGCCACGACTTGCATCTAGTCTCCAGCTTTTGCGACCGCGTTCTGGTCATGTATGGGGGCCGCATAATGGAAACCCTTGATGCCAAACGCCTTGATCAGGCGCAGCACCCCTATACGAAGGGCCTTCTGAATTGCCTGCCTAGGCTGGATGGCTCGCATGAAGATTTGCCTGTCCTCAAACGGGACCCAAAGTGGCTGACAGAAGGTGAAGCGATCGGAGAGCGTTCTCTATGATGATTGACATCAAGGATTTGTGCATCACCTTTGGATCGGGGCACAACCAGATCCACGCAGTCAAAAACGCCAGCTTGAGCGTGCCGGAAGGTGAGAGCTACGGGCTGGTTGGAGAATCCGGCTCAGGCAAATCAACCATCCTGCGGGCAATGGTTGGTATCAACGCGCAGATTACCGGATCCATCATCGTGGATGGTCAGGCCCTCGGGTCAAAACGAACCGTCGCATCGCGTAAGCACATGCAGATGGTTTTTCAGGATCCTTACGGTTCACTCCATCCGCGAAAGACAGTCAATGATACGTTGAGCGAACCACTGGTCATTCACAAGCTGGGAGATCGCGATGACCGCATCATCAGGATCCTCAATGAGGTTGGCCTCGGACCGGAGTTCCGGTTCAGATACCCGCACCAGCTTTCAGGTGGGCAACGACAACGTGTAGCAATCGCCAGGGCGCTGATTCTGGAACCAAGGGTCATTTTGCTGGATGAGCCAACCAGTGCTCTGGACGTCTCCGTGCAGGCTGAAATCCTCAACTTGCTCTCTGCGCTTCGCAAGACCCACAAGCTTACCTACATCATGGTCAGTCATGATCTTGCGGTTGTTGGCCATTTGTGCAGCAAGATAGCGGTGATGAATCGTGGCGAAATAATTGAAGAGATGACCGAAGAGCAAATGCGAAGTGGCGAAGTCAAACACGATTATACCCGCCAGCTCTGGACCGCCTCTCACGGTTATAGCCGGGAGGCTCTGGATAATTTCAAGGAATTCGCCTGAATTGTAGTTATTCGATTTTCAATCGGAAGAAATGGCGGACAGAGAGGGATTCGAACCCTCGGAACGCTTGCACGCTCACACGCTTTCCAAGCGTGCGCCTTAAGCCACTCGGCCACCTGTCCAACACAGGCGTATTTGCTGCCTGAGTGCCGCGCAATATACTCATGCGCTGACCAAGTGCAAGCGCTTAAATGACAATTATTCTAACGACATTGGAACCTGTTGATCAATGCATCGGCACATCATTTTCAACCATCCCGGATTTGTAACCGGTATCTCTCATTTAATTGTGTTGGACATCAATTCTTGAACCGATATTCTGAGTTATTACGTAAGGGGCTGGTGACAGACTGAATTTTTATTCAGAGAAGAGTTCACAACTATATCGATAACGATTGACCAATAAATGGCTCAACACTGAGCCGTAAGGCAACTTAATGCTTAGTATTTTAAAGTTCGTACTGCGTGTGTCCGGCTGCATTGTGTTAGCGATAGCCATCGTTGCAGGTGTGTCGGACGCCAGCAGCTCCATTGCGCAGTCGCAAATTGTTCTTGCGCCGCTTGGGCAGGTCTGGTTCGAACTTTCACCGGAAACCTTGAATACCTCCCAAGCTGTCGTTCAGCGTTACGTCCATCCAACTCTTTGGGATCCGGTAATCCAGACGCTGCTGACATGGCCTGCCTGGGTTGTTTTAGCTCCGTTGGGAATGCTTTTGTTGTGGGGCGGGGCATCCGAGCGTAAGCAAACAATATTGTTTACGTGAGCAGTAACCGCGTTTCAGACATATTTGGTTGGATTTCACCGGAAGCTGTTCCAGATTAGATTAATAGTGGAACTTATGGCTGGCTTGCGAGGTTTCCAGATCAGCATTCTAAACCTTGAGGGAACCTGATGTCTTTTATGACCATGTTGACCAATAAATTCTCTTTGCCCAGCAAGGAAGAAGCTTTGCCCGGGCGTGCAAATGAAATTGTTCCCTCTGAGCCCCATTTTGTAAATGGAAAGTCGCTGGTCGGGCCCTATGCCGATGGGATGAAGACTGTATTGTTCGGAATGGGTTGTTTTTGGGGGGCTGAACGGATCTTCTGGGGCTTGCCGGGAGTATTCGTCACTGCCGTCGGTTATGCCGGTGGGTACACGCCAAACCCTACTTACAATGAGACCTGCTCAGGGCGGACCGGCCACACAGAAGCCGTGTTGGTTGTTTATGATCCAGCAGCTGTTTCCTTCATGGATCTTTTGAAGATCTTCTGGGAAAATCATGACCCAACCCAGGGCATGAGGCAAGGAAACGACACAGGTACACAGTATAGATCTGCCGTCTATGTTGCATCAGAAGCTGAATTGGAAGAAGCGACTGCGTCAAAGGACGCTTATCAGAAAGCTTTGAAAAGCAACGGTATTGCTGCAACAATAACGACAGAAATTCGTCAGTTGGAAGATTTCCATTTTGCAGAAGACTATCATCAGCAGTATCTCGCCAAAAATCCATCCGGATACTGCGGAATTGGCGGGACAGGTGTTGTCTGCCCGGTAGGCTTGGAGAGTAATAGGTGACGTTAAGTCACACTTTTGACGTGTCGGCGATGACTTTTATGCTCATATGAAAAAACAACATTTTCTTGGGCTAAACTCTTATTTATTTCAGGTTTTGTTAAATCACCTCTGAGACAATTCCCGTGACGTATCTGCGTCGTGGGAGAGGGCATGTCGAAATCTACCAAAGGTTTTGCCGCGGTGTATTTCGTCGGGTGCTGTCTGGTGATGATCCTGGGATTTGTCATCCCAAGCGGCCATGGGCCAGTTCTGGTATTCGGAAAACCTTGGGGCTCGTCCGCCATTGAAGTGGTCGCTAAAGCCGAAGGTCGTATCATTTTCCTGAACGACGCGTCCTGGGTGGCACTGACTGAAGCCACCGGTAGTGAATTCATCGCTAGCCTCTACAATTCTGGCGCTAGCTTTGTCGCTTCTTCTGCAGTCGCATATGCCTGCGCCCGGCTAACCGGGGTGGATTTGGGGGAACTGAAATGAGTGAATCAGTAACGGCACTTTCTGGGCTGGACACGTTGCGGGAGAGATTCTGCAAGATCGTGATCTATTTCACCTGGTTCAATGTGTTACTTGTAATCGGTGCCGCCTGGTGGGTTGGCAACGTATCGCTTGTCACTGTATGCGGTGGGGCGCTTTTGCTTGGTGTCGCGGCAACCGCGACATGGGTGAAATTCGGCGCTGGCGTCGAAACGCGATTGGCAACGGCCATGTCACTGGCGGCACTCGTCGCTCTCCTTGTTGCATCCCTGTCGACTCCCGATCCGGCGAACTCCTATCAGCTTGATGGACACATGTATTTCTTTGCTGTCCTGGCCATGTTGGCAGGATGGGTGGATTGGCGCGCGCTTGTTGCTTATGCAGGCGTCGTGGCAGTCCATCATCTAGTACTCAATTTCGCGATGCCGTGGGCCGTCTTCCCCAATGGTTCCGATTTCACACGGGTTGTCATCCATGCAACGATCATTATTGCGGAAGTCGCAACGCTCTGGTGGATAACAGACTGTCTTGAAAAGGCCTTTGGCGCATCAGACAAGGCACGTGATGAAGCCGTCGAAGCTCAGTCTAAAGCGATGCTGCTGCGGAAGGAAAACGAAGCGCATAGCGAAAACGAGCACAACAAGCAGGAACAGATAGGTGTGCGGATTGCGGCATTTGAAAACGAGATTGCTGCCAAGCTGACCAGTGTCGGCGAAAAGGTCGGTGAGATGCGGGTTTCTGCGGAAGAACTTGGCCACGTCGCTGAAGACACGACCAACCGGGCTTCTTCCGTGTCTGACGCTTCAGAGACCGCTTCGTCGAATGTTCAAATGGTGGCATCCGCAGCAGAAGAGCTCTCCAGTTCTATTGCCGAGATTTCCCGTCAGGTTGAACAGACAACTGGAATTGTTGTTCAGGCAACCGAGAATGCACAGACCAGTAACCAGAAGGTTGCCGGCCTTGCAGAAGCCGCAAGCCGCATTGGTGAAGTTGTCACGCTGATTCAGGCAATTGCCGAACAGACCAATTTGCTGGCCTTGAACGCAACTATTGAGGCGGCAAGAGCTGGTGACGCTGGCCGGGGCTTTGCTGTTGTTGCTTCAGAGGTCAAGGAACTGGCGACCCAGACGTCCAAGGCAACGGAAGAAATCGGAGCGCAGATCTCTGCGATCCAGGAAGAAACCAAGGATGCTGTGGAATCCATTGGCGCGATAGCGGCCACTATGGACGAGGTGAACAGCTACACTGCGGCAATTGCAGCCGCTGTCGATGAACAGGGCGCAGCAACGCAGGAAATTTCCCGCAATGTTGCTGAAGCAGCAGACGGTACGGGCCGCGTTGCCACCAACATTGGCGGTGTGCGCGAGTCCGTTGAACGGACCAGTTCTTCTGCATCATCCATGGTCGATGCAACCGAAGTGCTGAATGCGGAAGCTTCAGATATGCGCCGGGCGATCGACGAATTCCTCAAGGATGTCGCCGCTTAACCAACGAAAAAGTGGATAAAATTGAAAGGTCGACTGGTCCTCAGTCGGCCTTTTTTCTTTGCACCGAGCAATAGGGTTGACCTTCTGTCGCATGGGTGCAATGTGCCGCCTCTTACAAGCCACTTGTGTTGCCAAAATGACGGCACATATGGTCGTGTGTCCTAACTCGCATAGGAAATCGCGCCGCCAAATGCCTGAGAGCGCCTTAAAGCCCGGATCAGTGGTGCTGCTGGATGCGTTGAAGCATCACTCAGCTCTGCTTTTTGAGGATCCGATTGAAATCGTCACCTGCACCCGGTTGGAAGATGTTCGTGGTTGTCTTGCGAAGTTGGAAGACGCTCAATCTAACGGACTGCACGCTGCGGGTTTTCTGAGTTATGAACTGGGTTTTGCGTTTGAAGAAAAACTTCAAAAGCGTTTTGTCGGAACCAGCGAGCCGCTTTTGTGGTTTGGTCTTTACAAGGCTCGCAAGCAAATCAGCGCAAATGATGCCCGGAAACTGTTAGGCAACGCAGATGATCACGGCGCTTCGGGTAGCAAGCCTTCATTTGATATGGGCCGGGCCGCTTATGAAGATGCTTTCGGCAAAGTCCAGAACCATCTGGCAAAGGGTGACATTTATCAGGTCAATTTGACGATGCGGGCGCGGTTTAACCTTAAAGGCGCCCCAGAGCATTTGTTCCTTGATCTGTTGAAGCGGCAGCCAGTCGAATTTGCAGCCTTTGTAAAAATGGCAGACAGATCCATTTTGTCCCTGTCGCCTGAAATGTACCTTGAGCGCGAAGGTGAGACACTGCGCGCAAAACCAATGAAGGGTACAGCGCCACGCGGTCGGTTTGCGTCTGAAGATGGCCGTATTGCAAGAGAGCTTGCGAACGATCCGAAGCAGCGCGCCGAAAACACAATGATCGTCGATCTGATGCGCAATGATTTGTCACGCATTGCCGAGACTGGCTCCGTCAAGGTGACGAAACTTTGTGAAGTTGAACGCTATAAAAGCCTTCACCAGATGACGTCTACCATCGAAGCGAAAGTATTCAAGAACGTTGGTTTTTCAACTGTCATTGAGCAGTTGTTTCCGTGTGGGTCAATCACCGGAGCACCCAAACTCAGTGCCATGCAAATTGCTGACAATCTGGAGACCGGTCCGCGCGGTGTTTATACCGGGTCTATCGGTTACCTGGCCCCTGATGGTGATTTCAGGTTTAATGTGGCGATCCGCACACTGGTCTTGCGGAATGACGGAACCGGGGAGGCAGGAACAGGATCCGGTGTGGTTTTTGATTCCGGTGCGTCGCCCGAATATGACGAATGTGTCCTGAAACTGAAGTTCATGACGGACGATGTTCAGGATTTTGATCTGATCGAGACCATGGCATTTGATCCACACGAAGGGTATTTGCTTCTTGATCGACATCTGCAGCGCCTTCAGAAGTCGGCAGCTTACTTCGGGTTTGTGTTTGACGATGCTGTCATTCGCAGAATTCTTGAAAAAACAGCCGAAGACTTCTGCACTGCGCAACGGGTTCGCTTGTTGTTGAGCCCCGTCGGAACTGTCTCCATTACGACGACTGATCTGACCTCGGTGGATCAAAACACGGTCTTCAATCTCGTGTTGGCAAACGAAACAACGAGATCCACTGATCCGTTCCTGTTCCACAAAACAACCAACAGGGCGTTTTACGACACCACTCGAAGTCGCTACCAGGCCGAGACGGGTTGTCAGGAAGTGTTGTTTGAAAACGAGCATGGCTTTCTGACGGAAGGAAGTTACATGACGCTATTCGTGAGAAAAAGCGGAAAACTGCTGACACCCGCGCTGAAACATGGCGTACTGCCTGGAACATTCCGCGCAGGACTTTTGGAAACTGGAGTGGTATGCGAGGCCGATCTGACACGAACAGATCTGGAAGATGCTGACGACATTTTTGTCGGAAACTCGGTCCGCGGATTGGTACGTGGGCGTCTCATGTCCGGATTGAAGCGTGAACCATCTGAACACAGTGATGGCCGAATTGAGGCGCAAGCGGGCCGCAAAGCGTGTTAATCCGACTTCGTTTGAAGCGATATGAATTCACTGTCTTCCCAAGGTATAATCTCCAACTCCGGCCAAAGAACTTTCATTCGTTCAGCCTTCTCCGAATACGTTTCAGGATTTGGCTGGGAATAGTTTGGCACCAGCCGCATTCCGAAGAGATTTACCAATCCGAATGGGGCATGCAGAATTAACTTGTCTTCATTGTCGAGGCGCGCTGCGACGGCATGAGTGCGAGCGGCATAGGATGTCAGCGAATCCATTGAACAGTCGAGCGGTCGATAGGAGCGTCCAAAACGCTGTTTGTACCAAAGGTGAACACGGGCCTGGTTACGGATCTCTAAAACATCAGCAAGCTCAGGAAGCGTTGCATTGACACGTTTAATGACCGCATCCTCAGCCTCATAAGACAGATCAAGACCATCAAAATAGATGATGTCATAATCCTTTATACCGTGCGTCAGCGGTCGTCCGGTCATCACATTCCAGATCGTCTGGTAAATACCACCGGACACCAACCAGGCATCCGGCAAGTGTTCGTCTCTAATGCAGGACAGGATTGCCATCAGGTGCGGGATTGAATGTAAGATCTCAGCAAGCATCCGAAGCCGCTCCGTTTCTTCGACTTCACCGGGTTTCCCAAGCCGCTTAAACTCTGATTTTTGAATAATTGCATTCGACATTGGCGATCCAAAAATGAAAACAAAAGTTATGCTAGTTGATTCTGACGCCTCCTGTCCGGAGCGCTTGTCAGTCGTTTATGTCACCAGTAGAAAAAGCGGCTTCTTATTGTTGACTTGACCTTGGGTACAATCAAACCAAGATAGTGATGTGGCGGAAGTCAAAAGGAAAAACAATGTCAGCTTCAGATAAAAACAAATCTGCCTGTAGGTGGAAGCAGGTATCAATCGGAGCCTCAGTGATTGGATTGTCTATCTCTCTGGGTCTTCCGGCAGAAGCGCAATCTCGAAGACCAAACACACAAGGAATGACGTGCACACAGGTCCAGTCTTTGATTTCACAGCGGGGCTCTGTGGTGTTGGGTACCGGGCAACATACCTTTGACCGATATGTTGCGAACAGGAATTTTTGTGAAGCTGGTGAAGTCTTGTTTCGGGACTTTGTTAAGACCAAAGACAACCCGAAATGTTTCGTTGAAAGATGCGACCAGTTCACTCCATTCCGCATTGATAGACAGTGATAATCCCCGGTCGGAACAAGAAAGACTTTAGCCTGTTATGCTGGGCACCAAAACGGAGTTATCACGATGGCAAAAAAACACTGGGATCCATTGAAGCTGTTTTCCATGGCATTGATGGTCTGTTTGGGAGCTTCAATGACTTTCGCTTTGAGTGCGCAAGCCCAGTCAGGCAGACCAGACACGCGGCAAATGACCTGCAAACAGTCTCAGGCATTGGTGAAAAAGCAAGGCTCGGTCGTCTTGACCACCGGTAGCAGTACCTTCGAACGATTTGTAGCCCACGCTGGCTTCTGTGAAGTCGATGAAAACAACCTGAGGGCGGTATATGCCCAAACGAAAGACAACAAGAAATGTGCTGTTGGGTATCGATGTTTCCGAAATCAAACGAGAAACTGAACTGAAATAACTACAAGGCTCGCGTGGTAAATGGCCGATAACGAAGTGCTGAAAGCCTGAAATCTAGCAGATGTCTTTTAGCCGGCCTCAGGGTAACAACAGCCGTGTGAATGTCTTACACGGCTGTTGATTTTGTTGTTATCCGCGCAGTGTTCCGCCGGTTGCTTTCTCGACATTGGCGATAATCTTCTTGGAAATGGTGTCGATATCTTCGTCGGTCAGCGTTTTCTGTCGTGGCTGAATATGAACGTCGATAGCCATTGATTTCTGGTCATCCGGAACGCCTTGACCTTCATAGATGTCAAACAGTGTCACGGTCGCGATCAGGTTCTTTTCGGCGCCACGTGCCGCTTTCAAAACTGTCTCCGCAGAGACATCCTTGCCGATCAGGAAAGCAAAGTCCCTACGAACCGGCATCAGGTCCGATGCATTAAGGGCACCTTTGGACCGACCACCCTTTGATTTTGGTTTTGGTAAAGCGTCAAGGTAGATTTCAAAAGCCACCAACGGACCTTCAATATCCAGCTTCTGCAATGCCCGTGGATGCACCTCTCCGAACACAGCCAGTGTGTTTTTTGGCCCAAGTTTAAGACAACCGGAGCGGCCAGGGTGGAAAGTATCAGGTGCATCTGTATACACTTGCAACCTGTCAACTGGCGCACCCATTGCTGCAAGTGCTGCTTCTGCATCAGATTTGGCATCAAAGACATCGACGGCTTCGGACGAGCCGCCCCAATGACGTCCCGCACCTTGGAGTTTGGCGGTACCCCTGCGAACGCCTGCAGCGACCGTCTTCTGACCGTCTGGTGTGTCGTTCTCAAACACTTGGCCGATTTCGAACAAGGCGACATCGCCATAGCCTCGATCTGCGTTTCGCTGTGTTGCTGTTAACAGAGCCGGAAGAAGGCTCGGACGCATATCGGACATATCGGTCGAAATCGGATTGGCGAGCTCCAGTTCCGGTGCTCCGCCACCGAACATTTCAGCCTGGTCTTTTGGAATGAAGGACCATGTGACGGCTTCATTGAATCCGCGAGCAGCCAATGCGCGCCGTGTTTTGTTACGGCGGATTTGACCTGTCGTCAATACCGTTTGCGCAACAGTTCCCAGACTTGGCAGTGGTGTCGATGGAACCCGGTCAAGACCAATGATGCGGACGACTTCTTCGACAAGGTCAGCTTTGCCTTCAATATCCGGTCGCCAACTTGGAGCGGCTACTTTGACGGTATTGCCAGCACCTGATACCCAAAATCCAAGGGCTTTCAAAGAGACATTGGCTTCCGCCGTAGTCACATCGATACCGGAAAGGCGCTTTATCTCGGAGTAAGGGAATTCGATGATATTGGTGCTGTCCGGGATTTGGCCGGTCTGGATAACCTCCGACGGTTCACCGCCACAAAGATCGAGAACCATACGGGTCGCATATTCCAGGCCTGGCATCATGTAGTCAGGATCAACACCGCGCTCGAATCTGTAACGAGCATCCGTGTTGACGCCAAGCCTGCGACCGGTCGCTGCAATGACGTCTTCATCCCAAAGAGCAGACTCTATCAAGACATTGACGGTTTCCTCGGTACAGCCGGATGGTTCACCTCCAAGGATGCCGCCGAGGCTTTCTACACAATTGTCATCGGATATGACGCATACGCTCTCATCGAGATCATAGGATTTGCCGTTGAGACCGTCGAGAGATTCACCTTTTCGGCCACGGCGAACCACCAGGTCACCTTTGGTTTTGTCGGCGTCGAACACATGCAGTGGACGCCCTTGATCAAAGGTGATGTAGTTTGTGATGTCGACCAGAATGTTGATTGGACGCAGGCCAATTGCTGTCAGCCGATCCTGAAGCCATTTGGGCGACGGACCATTTTTGACACCTTTTACCAAACGCAGACCGAACGCCTTGCACATTGGTTTGGTGTCACCAAAGTCCAGGGTAACGTTAGTGGGGCACGGGAAGTCGCCGCGGATCTGCTCATGCGAGCGTTCCTTCAAAGACCCAAGACCAGCAGCTGCAAGATCGCGGGCAATGCCGTAAACGCCGGTACAGTCGGGGCGATTAGGTGTCAGGCCAATTTCTATGACTGGCTCGTCCAAGCCTGCCCACTCGGCATAGTTGGCGCCAACTGGTGCGTCGCCAGGCAGGTCAAGAATGCCATCATGCTCGTCAGATAGCTCCAGCTCGCGCTCAGAACACATCATACCGAAGCTTTCAACATCGCGGATCTTGCCGACAGACAAGGTGATGTCCAGACCCGGAATGTAATCGCCCGGATTGCCGAGAACGCCAACAAGTCCAGCGCGCGCATTTGGTGCACCACACACGATTTGAACCGGGTCACCTTCGCCTGTATCGACTTTCAGCACTTGCAGGCGATCCGCGTTAGGATGCTGCTCTGCTTCCAGGACCTTGGCTATCTTGAATGACTTTAGACGATCTGCCTGATTGGTGACTTCTTCGACTTCAAGACCAATCATGGTCAATCGTTCCAGAATTTCATCAAGACTGGCGTCGGTTTCCAGATGCTCCTTGAGCCAGGAAAGGGTGAATTTCATAACAAGTTCTCTTTATCGGTCGTGCGGCATTGCCGCGAAAATTGCTCAAGGGTGTCAGTCGCCGAACCGGTCAATTTCCGGCAGCACGGTTGCAGCGCCGTAATTCTGGGCAAATCGGCGACCGATTTTTGAAAAATCAACGGTCCATTCGGTAACCATTTTCGGTGTGATTTGCTGGCCAGTTGCAATCGCCTGAGCCGCCTCCGCCTCGATCCGGTCGCGAAGAATACCAAGTTCAAACTGCGCTGAATACTCAGCTCGGTATTTTCCAAGCCATCCCATAGCAACGATCACAACCATCACTAACAAGGCTGCCGTACTGGTCAATCCAGCCCATTTGGCAGTCCCGCCAATGCGACGATCACTGGCGATCAGAACGATGGAAGCAATTGTCAGGAATGCAACAATGTAGATCGCTTGCAGAAAGCTCTCGTATTTTTCACTCGAGCTTGCTTCATGCGCCGCGCGAAGGCGGGTGATCCGATCGCGCAGATACAAGAGAGCATCTGCCTCTGTGCCGAGCTTCTCGCGGAAATATGTATCGCAGAACCGCAGTCGTCCTCGGCTTTCAATTTTCTCGGCGCAAGCTTCCAGGAAAGACGTTGGCGTCGCTACGCGGACGTCCTTGTCGGCAGTCTGTGCGGCGACAGGAAGTACGGTAGCAAACATCAAGGCTGCAACCAGAAAAAGTCGGGTCAGGAATGACATGTATGATGCCCCAATTGTGGTCCTCGGGATTAACTGGAAAGCCCGCCGAACAGTGTCGGCAGGTCAAGCGGACGGAAGCCATAGTGCTGGATCCAGCGCACATCTGCGTCGAAAAACGCGCGTAGGTCGTGCATGCCGTATTTCAACATTGCGAGCCGGTCGATGCCGATGCCCCAGGCAAAGCCCTGATAGACGTCAGGATCAAGACCGCAGTTGCGGAGTACATTTGCATGCACCATGCCGCAGCCAAGGATTTCCATCCAGTCATTGCCTTCTCCGATTTTAACTTCGGCTCCGGATCGGTCGCACTGAACATCCACTTCCATGGAAGGTTCTGTGAACGGAAAGAAACTTGGGCGAAACCGCAGTGTGACATTGTCGACCTCAAAGAATGCCTTCAGGAACTCTTCAAGTGTTCCCTTCAGATGGCCAATGTGGCTTGTCTTGTCGATCACCAGACCTTCAACCTGATGGAACATCGGCGTGTGGGTCTGGTCACTGTCGCACCGATAGGTCCGTCCCGGGATGATCACGCGAATTGGCGGTTCCTGATTGCGCATTGTACGGATCTGAACCGGAGACGTATGCGTCCGCAGCAAAAGCCGTTCGCCGTCTTCCTTTGGATTGAAGAAGAACGTGTCATGCATTTCGCGCGCCGGATGCCCTTCCGGGAAATTCAGAGCCGTAAAGTTTAACTCGTCTGTTTCAATATCCGGACCTTCGGCAATCGAAAATCCCATGTCGGCAAAAATTGCTGTCAGTTCATCGATCACTTGGCTGACCGGGTGGATGCGGCCGGATTCAACAGGTGACGGGCGCAGCGGCAAGGTTACATCAACGCTTTCGCTGGCAAGTCGGGCTTCCAAGGCGGCTTCTGCCAGAACGTCCTTGCGGGCGGCAATCACCTCGGTGATTTTCGCCTTCAAGCCGTTCAGGGCAGGGCCCATCACCTGGCGCTCTTCCGGGGTCATTTTACCGAGCGTTTTCATTTGCTCGGAAATGCTGCCTTTCTTCCCCAAAGAGGCAACACGGACCTCTTCAAGGGCCGCTTCAGTTTCAGCGCCTTCAATGGCAGCCAGAATATCGGATTCAAGTTTATCGAGGTTTGACATGCGTACTCGGTCGTCGGTTCGCGCAAGGCGCGGTTTCATCGAAACAGAAAGTTGGGGTCTTTTAGCGAATAATGGCGCACAATACCACGGCCTCGCTTGCATAAATGCGTGGGAGGCATGTGAATTCAAAAGCGCCGTGATTTGAGCGCATTAGCGCATAAATCGGCCGCAGGCCGGACCTTGAAGGTGTGTTAGCCGCAAAACAAAGGTCTCAGCAGCACGGTTGCTGACCGTGTGCGCCAACGTTTCAGTATTTGATATGCAGCTATACATGCCGCCACTTTAAGGATCGAGACCCTGAAAGCAAGGTGTAATGCTGTAATCTGGAATTACCGGTTAAGGATTGAACTCGGGAGCCGTATCACTTCCCTTGGGTCGGCCGATAGAGCTTTGCAACTCATCCTTCAACCATTCGGTAAATGCCTGCTTTGCTTTTGTTTGCGGGGCATTTTTGCCACTGATCAGCCAATACCCAAGTCCTGTGGCTGGTCTGTCGGGGAACGGGGAGACAACCTGGCCAGCTTTAACGGCATAAACGGCGAGTGTTTCCCAAGCCAGAAACACACCGTGACCGGCGATAGCCGCATCAAGGCATAACGAGCCGTCCGAGAAACTTGGGCCATCCTGCAAGATGCTTTGGTCCAGACCAAACAGGTCTAACCATGTCTTCCACGTGAACATCTGGCCTGGGTCGTGAATGATTGGTAAACTGCCTATATCGGCAGGTTTCTCGATTTGCGCGGCAAGTGCGGGGCTGCAAACTGGGAACACACGTTGATTGAGAAGCTTCTCTGCGTTCAGGCCCAGATAGGGACCCATTCCAACACGAATGCAAAGATCCACATCACTGGTATCCGGATCGGTCAAATCGATTGATGCCTCCACACGAACGCGAATGCCTGGATGAGCTTTGCTGAAGTGTTTGAGATGCCACACCAGCCATTTTCCGGCGAAAACGGGGGCGACAGAGATGATCAATGAATCTTCGCGTCCCCGTTGGGTGGTGGCAATCGCAGTAGAAAACGACGACATGGCAGCGGTCAGATGCGGTTGCATGGCCAGCATGTGGACTGTCGGTATCAGCAACCGGTTTTTGCGTTCAAACAATTGAACACCGAGCTGGGCTTCGGTTTTCTGGACCTGTTGGCTGACAGCGCCAACAGTCACACCAAGCTGGTCTGCTGCAGCCTTGATAGATCCAAGACGTGCGACGGCCTCGATGGCCCTGAAGCCTGACAGGTGAAATTGGTTGAGATGGTTCATTATAGTAAAGCTATATTGAAATGCAGAAAAAGTCGATTTTTTAATTAAGAAACAGCGCGTATAAGTCCAGCCAAGCTAAATTCAGAGAAGGGATTTGGTGATGACAAAAACAACAATAAGGAAATTGAAAATTATGTTAAAATTCTTCTTGCGCCGCCAGTTTGCAGCAAAATCGGCATTCGGCTATGACAGAACCGATCCTCTGTCACATCCGGTCGTTCAGCGCATGAGCCCACGTGAATTGGCTGACTTGCCTCTCAATCGCCGATAAACGCGGCTGATCGGTTAAATGCCGGTCCCGAAAAAATTGCCCGGCTCGTGCCGGTCAATCACCGATCAAATCAGAAAACGGCGCCTAGGGATCACCCTGGCGCCGTTTCTGGTTTCTGACATACTTACCGGCCAGATTGGCTTTAAGCCTTTTTCACAAACTCTGTCAGGATGACAATGCGCTGGTCATTGACGCGGCCTTCGATGTGGTCAGCATTGTCGTGGACGAGTGAGATATTGCGGACAGCGGTTCCACGCTTGGCAGTGAAACCAGCGCCCTTGACCTTGAGATCCTTGATCAGCGTGACAGTGTCGCCTGTCGTCAGAACACTGCCATTTGTGTCTTTATGGACAACCGTTTCGTCATCTGGCACAGATGAAGCCTGAGCTGACCCTGCCTTGGCCCACTCCAGCGTTTCATCATCCAGATACAGCATGTCGAGAAGATCTCGTGCCCAGGCTTCATCCGAGAGCCGGTTTAACATCCGCCATGCAATGACCTGCACAGCAGGGGTCTGGCTCCAGGCGCTGTCATTCAGGCAGCGCCAATGATCGAAAGCCAGATCTGCGATTCCGTTGATCTGGCTTGAACAGGTGCCGCAGGTCAGAACTGCATAATCGACCGATGTGGCCTCATCTGAATTGACTGAATGCAACGCTAGATCTTTATCTGCACCGCACAGTTCGCAAACTCCGGACGCGCGTTCCCTCAATTCAGTCTCGAGTGACATCAGTCTTCCATTTTCAGCGCTTGAATAAACGCTTCTTGCGGGATCTCGACTTTACCGAACTGGCGCATCTTTTTCTTACCGGCCTTCTGCTTCTCCAGCAGCTTGCGCTTACGGGTGGCATCGCCGCCGTAACATTTTGCGGTTACGTCTTTGCGCAGAGCAGAGAGTGTTTCGCGGGCAATAACCTTGCCACCGATCGCTGCCTGAATCGGGATCTTGAACATATGCCGCGGTATCAATTCCTTTAGCTTCTCGACCATGGCGCGTCCGCGGCGTTCCGCCTGACTGCGGTGAACCAACATGGATAGTGCGTCCACCGGCTCGTCGTTGACAAGGATCGACATGCGGACCAAATCGCCCGCTCTATAGTCGGAGAGTTGATAATCGAAGGACGCATAGCCCTTGGAGATCGACTTCAACCGGTCATAGAAGTCGAAAACAACTTCATTGAGTGGCAAGTCATAGGACACCATTGCGCGCGACCCGACATAGGAAAGGTCGACCTGCAAACCCCGACGTTCCTGGCAGAGCTTCAAGATGCCGCCAAGATACTCATCAGGTGTCAAAATGGTTGCACGGATCCATGGTTCACGAACCTCTTCAACCTTGACGACATCTGGCATGTCGGCCGGATTGTGCAGCTCGATATCCGAGCCATTGGTCATCGACAATTGATAAACAACGGATGGAGCTGTTGCGATCAGGTCGAGATTGAACTCGCGGGAGAGGCGCTCCTGAATGATTTCAAGATGTAACAGACCCAGAAAGCCGCAGCGGAATCCAAAGCCAAGAGCCGCCGATGTTTCCATCTCATAAGAGAAGCTGGCGTCGTTCAGGCGCAGCTTGCCCATGGCAGCGCGCAAGTCTTCAAAATCATTGGCATCAACTGGGAAGAGACCGCAGAAAACGACCGGCTGTGCCGGTTTGAAGCCTGGTAGTGCTTCTGCGCAAGGTCTTTTGTCGAGGGTAATAGTGTCACCAACACGGGTATCGGCCACTTCCTTGATGGAACCGGTCAAAACGCCGATTTCGCCCGCCTTGATTTCTTCGACCTGAAGAAACTTGGGAGTCATCACACCGACACGATCGACATCATAAGCAGCGCCAGTGCCCATCATCTTGATCTTCTGGCCCTTTTTAAGGGAACCGTTGATCACGCGCACCAGAACCATCACGCCGAGATAGGTATCGTACCAGCTGTCAACCAGCATGGCTTTCAGAGTGTCGTCCGGGTCACCTTCCGGCGGCGGCAATTGTGTGACAATCGCTTCCAGAACATCTTCAACACCCATGCCGGTCTTGGCGGAGATCATAACGGATTCAGACGTATCGATGCCGATAACGTCTTCGATCTGTTCCTTGATGCGGTCAGGCTCGGCCGCCGGCAGGTCGATCTTGTTCAGGACCGTGACTATCTCATGATCGTTGTCGATCGCCTGATATACGTTGGCAAGCGTCTGCGCTTCAACGCCCTGACTGGCATCGACCACCAGTAGTGAGCCTTCGCAGGCAGCGAGTGAGCGAGAGACTTCATAGGCGAAATCAACGTGACCAGGGGTGTCGATCAGGTTCAGCGTATATTGCTGTCCGTCCTTGGCATCATAGACCAGTCGCACAGTCTGCGCCTTGATCGTGATGCCGCGTTCGCGCTCGATATCCATGGAATCGAGAACCTGGTCGGTCATTTCGCGGTCGGTCATCGTGTCGGTCATCTGGATCAATCGGTCAGCAAGTGTCGACTTGCCGTGATCGATGTGAGCCACGATGGAGAAATTGCGAATGTTGGATAGCTTTTTGGTCGTCATGGCGCCCGTTTACCACTGCAATTTGATTTCGACTAGTGGAACTCATCCAGTTCTTGCTGAAAAAGGAAGGTTTTTAAAAGAGTTTTACAAGTTGACCGCTCTGCCGAAGGACCAACGGAGCTGCAGCCGCGACGGTTGTCTTTCTTGATGAGGGGTATTTGACGTATCTGGTGTGAAATATTGGCCTGCTATAATATGTACCTGATCATCGAAATCACAGAGAAATCATGGCCATTCGTAACGCCGAGCCGCGAGACATTCCTGCAATTTTGGAGCTCTATAATCAGGCCGTTCGCGAAACCACAGCGGCGTGGACTATGCACGAAGAGACACTTGATGATCGCATCACCTGGTTTGAGAACCGTCGGAACCAGAATTTTCCGGTGACTGTTGCAATAGATACAGAAGATAGGATCGTCGGTTTTGCCAGTTTTGGCCCCTTTAGGCTGAAAGAGGGTTACAGACTAACAGCAGAACACACCGTTTATGTCGATCCAAAACAGCATAAATCCGGAACAGGAACGCGATTGCTAGCCGACTTGATTGAACGCGCTTCGACCCAAGGCGTTCATGTGCTGGTCGGAGTTATCGACGGAGAAAACGCTGCCTCCATCGCGTTACACAAGAAGCTTGGTTTTTCGGTTTCAGGCACCATCCCGGAAGCAGGAACAAAATTTGGTCGCTGGCTGGATCTGGTGTTCGTGAGCAAGATTATCTCGCCGGATATGCAAAGCCCGCCCGCATAATCAATTAGCTGTCAGAACGGTCCGGCAGGCCTTGGGCAACGCAGCTAATGCCATGGGTCGCTTTTTCACGACCTTTGGTTTTTTGGTTGGGTCTTTCGGCTTTTTGGGAACCCAAGGTTCATCGGACAACCAATAGGTCAGGTTTTTGCCGCAGCCGTCTCCTTTTGGCGGTGGGTTCTGGTTTTTGCAGCCATTGCTTCCCTTTGGACAGGCAAGCCGGACATGGAAATGATAGTGATGTCCCCACCAGGGGCGGACTTTGCGAAGCCATTCCCGGTCCTTGCCGTTTTCGAATTTGCAGAGCGCCTTCTTGATTGTCGGATTGACGAAAATCCGCGCGACCCGCTTGTCTGATGCCGCATGACGGATCAGCCGGGCATGGGCATCTGTCCATTTCCCCGGATCAACGCTCCGATCAGCGCCTTTTACATCAAGCGGGCCTTTTAGCATGGAGATCGCCGATATCTGTTCCCGTTCTTCAACGCTCAAGGGGCGCTGCGGCATTTCGGTTAGCCAGATATCTGCATCCAGCCCAATCTGATGGCTGGCGTGGCCTGAAACCATAGGGCCACCCCGGGGTTGAGCAAGATCGCCGACCAGCAAACCATTCCAGCCAAGTTTTGGGGCATCGGCCGCAAGGGTCTTCAGAAAATCGACCAATTCCGGGTGACCCCAATTGCGATTGCGGGACAATCGCATTGCCTGCCATGTCGGACCGTCTTTGGGCAGCATCGCTCCGCCGGCCAGACACCCTTTGGCATAGGAACCTATCGCCCGGGCTTTCAGCGGCGCTGGTCCGTCCACATATCCAAAATAGTCTTTTGCGGGTTGATTGCCGCGCAGCACGGTTTTTGGCCTGGAAGGCTGGTAACCCTCCGGCACTGCACGCTTGCGCCGCGGAACTGGTGTTGCGGACACGGTGTTGACGTTCGGCAGCACCTTTGAAGGCGAAAGGGAGCCTGGCTTGGAGGCTGGAACCGGGGTGATCGCGAGAGCTGGGCTAACTGCAAGCAACGAGACCAGAACACTCACCATCAAACTGGGAAAGGTATTTTTGGGTTGGTGCGATGCAGTTCGGAGCATTTTCACAGCTAACCTTAGGCGACGGGTTAAATGAGTGCGTCAGATAATAAAGCCTTGTGGGCAAACAGACAGACTGTCTTCAGGCAGCATGCACCAAATCGGGCTCGGAGACATTTTTTTCCAGCGCCACAATGTGTGTCTTCAACAGATCAGCAACATTGTCCAGAAGCACAGTGTTGTCCCGGATCATGCGATCGGCCGTACCATTCAAGGCGATGATATTGCCAGGGCGTGCGTTGTCCATACCTTCGGCCTCGGGCGCCAGTTCACCTTCAATGCGATGGTATGTAACGTTTGGCAGGTCTTTGAATAGATGGGCTGCCTGATAGGAAGCCGTCTGCGCCTGACCATCAAAAAATATCGACAGGATTGGCGCTCCTTTCGAAGGCTGCATCCAGCCCAATGCGCCCCAGCCGACGGCATCTTCATAGTGGAAGGAACGTGTTTGGGCTCGACCTGTTCCCAGTGAGAGGATGACGAGCTCATCCTGATCCCATCCAAGTTTTTTGGCTTCCAGATATGCAGCAATTGTCGGATCTTTCATGAACACGCCGCCATCGATCATGGCTTCCTGACGTTTCAGCGTCAGATTTTCCAGACGAGCCGGTTCGAAATAGGACGGCGCTGCGGTAGTGGCCCGAACGGCTTGCCAGAAATAGTAGTCGCTGGGTCTGCTGCCATCTTCTTCCAGGCCGTTGGTCATGAACACGGCTTTGCGTTGTTCAATGTCATAGGCGGTCAAAACAAGTTTGGTGAGTCCACTTGCCATGGAGGTCCAGCCAAATCGTTCCTTCAGCAACTTTTCAAGCAGCCGGGCATCGTAGGTTTCGTCGAAAAGGCCAAGCGGATTGGTAACAGCACGTGCCAGACGCGCACTGAGCGAATGGGTAAAGATTTCGCGGGTATCCCGTTCATAAAAATCGCGAAGCTCGGGAATGGTTGCAGCCGCCTCTCCAGCTGTTCCACCAGGGCGCGGCGCGGACAGGCCAGCTGCGATTAATCCCCCGGTCGATGTTCCAGCCATCAGGTCAAAAAGTCGATACATCGGTGTATAAACACCGCGATGAGCTAGACGGCTTTCGAGAGATTCGAGAACGCGAAGCGGGATCAAGCCACGCACACCGCCACCATCAATAGACAGAATGAAACGTTTCTTCTGCGGCATCAGAATCTCCTTTCGCGTCCATAGGACTGCAAATGAAGGGGCGCATTCCGGCTGGCCGTCTTGAACGCCCGGAAAATCATACCTTGCATGTTTGTCTTCAATTGCGTCAGCTCAATGGCATTCATCGCGCTTGGCGCTGAAAAACGAAAGTGAGCACATCGCCGGAAACGACAGGCGGAAGTCGACAAGACAATGTGTGGTGCGTTGGATTGGATTTTATAGAGCTACAACACTCTTTATCCGGGTGCTGGTTTTAGACTAGGATCAGCTCGAATTTGAACCTCAGTTGGAAACATCCATGAATATCGATCTTCTTCGCCGTCTTTGTGAAACGCCAGGTGTGCCTGGTCATGAACACCGGGTTCGTGAACTCATACTCTCCGAAATCGAAGGCCTGTTTGATGATGTGACCATCGATCCGATGGGGTCGTTGTTGTGCCGCAAAGACTCAAAGAAGAAACCGAAAAAGGGCGGCCCGAAAAAGGTCATGCTGCTCTGTCACATGGATGAAATCGGTTTTCTGGTTTCGCACGTGACGGACAAGGGGTTCCTGCATGTCCAGCCGGTAGGCGGTTTCGATGCGCGGAACCTGTTCTCGCGTAGAGTGCTTATCTCAACGGATGATGGAGACTTTAAAGGTGTTATGAATCCGGGCGGCAAGCCAATTCATATTTCCTCGCCGGAAGAACGCAAAAAAGTCCCGGAACCGAAAGACTTTGTCATCGATATGGGACTTGGTGAAAAAGCCAAGGAAATCGTCAAGGTTGGTGACATGGTCACCATGGATGAACCGTTGATCGAAATTGGCGAAAAGGTCGTATCAAAGGCGCTCGACAACCGGATTGCCTGCTGGCTCGGCATTGAAGCTATCAAGGCGCTCGGCAAAGCCAAACATGAGTGTGAAATCCATGTCGCTTTCACTTGTCAGGAAGAAGTCGGTCTACGCGGGGCTCGCACAGCGGCCTTTGCAATCAAACCTGACATCGGCCTCGGCATTGATGTCACCCTTTCTTGCGACACGCCAGGTGTTCCCGAACAGGACCGCACCACTGTTCAAGGCGAAGGATTTGGCCTTCATGTGAAGGATTCCAGCTTCATTGCTGATCGCGAATTGGTGAAAGAAGTCGAGGCGATTGCAGAAAACGAAAAGATTCCGTTCCAGCGTACAATGTTGGCAGCTGGTGGTCAGGACGGTGCCGCGGCTCAACAGGCGGCGGCTGGTGCCAAGGCTGTCGGGATTGTTGTTGGAACCCGTTACATCCACACGGTCACGGAAATGGCCCAGAAGTCTGATCTTCAGGCGGCGCTGGATATTCTGACAGCCTATCTGAAAAAGGCCTGAGGTTTGGATTACCGAAGTTGAGGGGAGCTTAGGCTCCCCTTATTATTTTGCTTTCAGGCAACAAGGCTGGCGAGATTGGAAATCTGGTCGCCAGTACCTGCATAAAGCTCGCTGACCGAAGCGCCCTGATAACTGAACGAGCCATTGTCAAAGTCGCCCTCAATTGAGGATGCGCTGGCGGATCGGACAGACAGGCCGGTTTCGCTGTTAAACGATACACGTTCGAAAGACACAAATTGTGCGGAGACCGTTTCGCCGCCAATCTCTGCCTCGATCGTCGTTGTGGAGATGGTTGCGCTTTCATACGCTACAGATGAAGCAGACATCTCGTCTTCACCAAGCGCTGATTTCAGTTGGCCAGCTGCCTTCTGATAATCCTCTACTGTCGCAAGACCGCCTTCTTTGTCTTCGTCGTCTTCCTCGCGCCCCTTGTCGACAGCATCCTGAAGCGCAGCAATAATTACGGCGTCTTCTTCAGCTTTTTTGCTGGCAGCTTCGAGAATATTGACCGGTTGAGGTTTGGCATTCTCCAGCAGCGAGTTGTCATCAGGACCCGGTTTCAGAGATCCTTGGCCATTGCCTGAAAACGTCGCAGAATACAGGCTGCTGCTTTGCGTGGTTGTCTCAATGGAAATCTGCATTTGCTAGGGTCCTGGCAAGGCTGGTCCAATCCTGACCGACAGGTCGTTCCCAAGCATTCCGCAAAACCGTTAAGAACCCATTAACCAAATTTTGGTGCGCAGTTACGACTGTTCAGCAAAGGCATTCTCTAGAAACTGGCCGCCAAGGAAAATTCCGCGTTCATCGATTGTATGGTCAAGACCGGACAGAATGTGGGCCTCAACCGAAACGCCTGCGGCGCTCAAAGCCTTCTCTGCGCCTTCCAGATGATAGGCAGGAACAACATCATCTTCAGCGCCATGAACAATTAGGACAGGAGTTCGGGTTTCAATGTTCGTTAGCCGGTCGAGACCAGGAAGGAGCCCGGAATAGGCGATGAGTGCTGCCGGTGACTTGCGCCTGCGCAGTCCTGCCTGAAACGTCATCATTGCGCCCTGGCTAAACCCGGCCAAAGCCAGTGATTGTTCGTCCAAGTTCAATCTGGAGAGTTCCCGGTCAATGAACCTGTCAAGAATTGATTGCGCGGCTTCTGCACCAATTTCGTACTCTTTCGGGGAACGTTCTTCCAGCGGGAACCATTGCCGCCCGCCCAGTGCCTCGTAGGGCAGATTCTCCGGGGCGTCGGGAGCAATGAACGCGGCATCAGGCAGTAGGTGTTGCCATGCCCGCCCAAGGTCGATCAAATCCGACCCATCAGCGCCATAGCCGTGAAGGATTACGACGAGCTGTTTCGCGTCATCGCCAGACAGTGGCTGCAAGCGGGGCCCATCAAGGAGTGTTTGATCTTGGGGTTTGCGCATCTATTCAACTGACGTTTCTTGTTTGTCGGCAATCAAGTCCGCCGGAGGGCCGCCGGGTACACGGATGAACGGAATGGCAATTGCCATGGACAATAGGATCAACAAGGCCGCAATCGCAAATGGTGCTCCGGGAAAATAGACCTCTGACGAAGTACTCGAAAAATAGGCGAAGCTCTGCGTCATGACAAATGGACTGACAATCATCGACAACCCTGCAGCGCTGGAGATCAATCCCTGCAATTCCCCTTGTGCATTGTCTGGAGTCCGGATCGACATCAGACCGGAAAAGGCGGGCGTAGCCAAAGCCCCAAGAGCGGCAAAGCCGATGAGCAGATAGGCTTGTAGTCCTGTGGTGGCAAAGGCCAGACCGATAAAGGCGACCAGATTTGCACTGAGGCCAATCAGAAGCACTCGTCCCGGACCGAATTTAGGGTCAAGCACCCGGATCAGGTATCCCTGGACAAAAGCAAATCCGACCCCGACAACTGCAAGTGAGAGGCCTATATCGCCGGGCGACCATACGAAGACCTCGGCAGTGTAGTAGCTCCATACCGCCGGGTAGACATAGTGCGCAATGTCAAAAAGAAAGACCGCGATCAATAGGGTTCGGACTTCTGGGTAATTGGAGATCTGCTTGAGAGCTCCCAACGGGTTTGCCCGTTTCCAGTCAAAGCTGCGTTTGTTCTCCGGCTTGAGAGTTTCGGGTAAAATGAAATAACCGAACAGAAAATTGGCGAACGACAATGCGGCTGCAGCATAAAACGGCGCCCGTGTTCCATATTCGCCGAGTAGCCCGCCAATAATGGGCCCAAGAACGAATCCGACACCGAATCCTGCACCGACGATACCGAAGTTCTTGGCGCGGTCTTCCTTGGACGAAACATCGGCAATGTAGGCAGACGCTGCCGAATAGGTCGCTCCCGCTATTCCCGAAAGAGTGCGAGCGACAAAGAGCACAGCCAAATGCCAGGAGATCGCCATGATGAGGTAATCAATAGCCAGAGTGAGCATGGATACGAGCAACACCGGTCTGCGGCCAAAACAGTCGGAAAGATTCCCAAGTGTTGGTCCGAAGACAAATTGCATCAAGGCATAAACAACACTCAAGGCTCCACCCCACCGGGCAGCTTCGCCGACAGGAAGTGTGGTCAACTCAATCAGCAGCGAAGGCATCACCGGCATCATCAGCCCGATGCCCATCGAATTGATGGTCAATGTGATAAAGATGAATATCAATGCACTGCGTTTGTTAAGTCTGGATGGCACGCCGTGGTTCCTGAGCGCTGAAGTTACAATATGAAATCGAAGGATGATTAAAGCTGTTCAGAACTGGTTTGCAAGCCTGGCAAGTTATCAGGCGACATATTCGGAACGCAAAGTTTTACAGCAGCCTGCAGGCAACAAAAAAGGGCGGTGAAACCGCCCTTGCTGCTTAAAAGATCTCTCTTGTATCAGAGGACTTTCAGATCTTCCGCCATCATTCGGCCGCGTCGCCATTCCTTGTCGAAAGCCACCAGTTGACCTTCTTTCAATGTGTCGATGCCGGACCGTCGTAATGCGGAAATTTCGACGAGAAGATCCTCGCCATCTACCGGTTCGATTTTGCCGATACCTCGGCCTTGGTCGAACCATTTTACATTTCCATGGTTCATGGACATTTCTTTCTTACTTTTGCATCAAAGCAACGAACAGGGCTGTCTAACCCAAAACCTCAACGCTTTGATGACAGTTATTTTTGTAGTTATAAATTGGTTGATCTCTTCTTCCCCGATATCAAAAATGAATTCGTAACCGGTCCGGAATCCCCAGACTGCGTGGTCTCTCGAGTTCACATCGGAAGAGATCAATTCTGCAAAAGCACAGGTTCTGCAAATTCCCAAGATAATAGAATATGGTAAAGCAAATCCTAATGTCAAGAATTCGGCTATTTGTTCAGCTCTCCCTGAATGACATACTTGAGGATATCTACGACTTGATTTGAAGTTTCCGCTACTGCAAGTGCGGCTGCATCAACTTCTTTTAGTGGATGTGTTAGTGATGGATCGTGAACAACGACCAAAGACTTGCCAAGTGCTGAGGCGTAGCCGGCATCAAAGGCAGCATTCCACTGTTTGTATTTGTCGCCAAACCTTACCACCACGATATCGGCTTTTTCGATCAGCGTGCGGGTGCGGATTGCATTGACCTTGGCTCCCTTGTGATCATACCAGAACTTCTTGTCTTCTGATCCCAGGATAGCCACGCCGCAATCATCGCTGGAGTCGTGATCCGTTACCGGCGCGGAAAAACTAACGGGCAATCCAAGCGCTTCGGTACCTGCGATGATCTGCTCCCGCCAATCAGTGTGAATTTCGCCGGACAGATAAACCTTCCATGCAGTCATCGAGAGACCTTTCTTGAGCGCGAATTTCGCTATAAATACAACGTGTAGATGGTTTGAAGCTGGTGTGGGTGTGGGCCAATGTCAAGCGCAATTAGTGCTGCTTGATTTTGGGCTGCCTCTGGACAAGTGCCAGACAAACCCTCATTTGTGTCGTGTTTGCTATCATCATCAAACACACTATTTATGAATTGGAGAAAATTGATGTCTGCACTATTACTTGGCGATGAGGCTCCGGATTTCAAAGCGGACACGACTGATGGTCCGATCCAGTTTCACGAGGCGATCGATGGTTCCTGGGCAGTCCTGTTTTCCCACCCCAAGGATTTTACACCCGTCTGCACGACCGAACTGGGTATGACAGCCAAGTTGAAAGACAAATTCGCCGAGCGTGGTGTAAAGGTTTTTGGTGTGTCAGTTGATCCGATTGACGATCACCATGCCTGGATTGGCGATATCAAAGATACACAGGGCGTTGCCCTGAATTTCCCGCTGATTGCTGATCCGGACCGGACTGTTGCAACGGCTTATGGCATGATCCATCCGAATGCCAATGACACGCTCACAGTTCGTTCGCTGTTTGTCATCGGGCCGGACAAAAAGGTCAAACTGAAAATCGAGTACCCGGCATCGACTGGTCGAAACTTCGACGAAGTCATCCGCGTGATCGACTCACTTCAGTTGACTGCGAAGCACAAGGTTGCAACACCGGTAAACTGGAAGTCAGGTGAAGACGTCATCATCGTGCCTGCTGTGAGCGATGAAGAAGCAAAAGAGAAGTTTCCGGAAGGCTGGAAAACGCTCAAGCCTTACCTGCGAGTTGTTCCTCAGCCCAAATAGGTTGGGTCACGCGCATTAAATTGGATTGTAAGGGGCAACAAGGCGTTGCCCTTTTTTATTTTGTGTTCAAGTGCCATACGCCGTCCCAGTTGTCTGGAACACCCTCTGTTGTTATCAGATCAAGGCGGTTGACGAATACGCGTGCGACCTGATCATCAGGCGAAATGCTCAGCACTTCGTTATAGAGTTGTCGTGCATCATTCCATTGGGCCTCGGCAAAAGCTGCGAGAGCCAATTCGGATTTTTGCTGTAGTTTTTCGAGACTGTCGGTCATATCTTCGGTGTTGGCGAGAGCGGTGTAGACGCTCGTCGGTTCAGTCTTGCCTTTCACCTGAATGCGATCGACCGCACGAAACTCGATCCCTTTCGCCGTGTCCCGGGTACGCTCGCAAACCAGCAGCTGCGTGCCGTAAATCTTGTTTGCACCTTCAAGCCGCGCACCCAGATTCACCGTGTCTCCCATGACCGTGTAGTTCTTTGTCTTTTCTGACCCGATCGAACCAATCACCGCGTCACCAGTTGCAATGCCAATGCGTTGACTAATGGTTGGTAGATTTTTTTGCAAACCTGTTAACTCAGGCAATTCCTTTTGAAATTGCGTCATCAGTTCGATGTTCTTGAGTGCGCTCTTGACCGCCAGGGTTGCTTGCTGACCATCGTCACAGAAAGGCTGCGCCCAGAACGCCATGATTGCGTCACCGATGTATTTGTCGATGACACCCTGGCGGCCAGTAATTTCCGAAGACATCAGGTCGAGATATCTATTCAGGACGCGGACCAGACCTGACGGTGTGAACTGTTCCGAGATTGTAGTGAAATTGGCAAGATCTGAAAAATAGGCCGTGACAATCTTCTTTTCACCGGCTGTTGCATCCGACTGGTCCGCAATGAGCCCGGATACAACACGGGGGTCGAGATATTGCCCAAATGTGTCCTTGATTTTCTGTGTCGAGCGTAAACCGCTCACCATCGTGTTGAAACTGGTCGTCAGGGCGCCAATTTCGTCCTGTGATTGCGGTCGCAATTCGATTTCGAAATCGCCCTCTTCAACGCGTTTTGCACCCGTTGAAAGGGCGCGCATTGGGCGCAGAATTCCAGAGATTACCAACGAGGACAGAAACAAGGCGAGCAGACCAGCTGCTGCAGTTGCGGCAATACTTGCATAAAGTGCCTGTTGTTCATGCAAGGCAGCTGTTTCGATCGCCGTGTCAGTGAAGTCGGTGACATGTTCCCTTAGACCGTCGAGCCGATCAGTCAGTTTTTCTGCCTCGCTCTCAAGTTGTTCTTCTAATCTTTCTCTGGTTTTTGTCGTGATATCTGTCGAAGTGATCAGATTGAGGGCATTGTTATGGAAATTGCTGTGCTGTGTTTCAATTGCCACCAGAGTTGGGAACAGAGCAGCAAGCTCGAGCTTGTCGTGGATCGAAGATGTTGTCGATTGCGCATTGCGGACCCGGATTTCCGCGGAATGAAGCAGGTCTTCCACTGTATTAGCGTGTTCCTCAAAGACCTTCAGATCGTCCTCTAGCCGCTCTTCCAGATGCGCTATCCGCTTCTGCAGCTCTGGGGACTGTTCGAGAGCGCTATCGATTTCACTTTTCGATTTGCCGATGCTCAATGCTTCCAGACGGTCGGCCCTGAGTTCGGCTTCAAGTTTCTCCGCTCGTTCCAGGTCAAGCTCTTCCCGAAGCGCAATGACCTCGATCTGGGCGACTTCATGCCTGAGTGGGGAATAGACGTTGGAGATCATGTGCAGCTCTTTGTTGATCTCGTAGACCTTGTAGATCGAGAACGCTGCTGCTGAAGCCATAACCGCAAAAACGATCAGGGATATTCCAAATATTTTCCAGGCTATGCGCATAGGACAACCAATCTCTAGAGACAGATTCAGGTAAACTGATCTGTCAGATCATTGTTGTGATCTTGGACACACTAGAACCAGTCAGGTCTCCAACAGTGATTTCAATGCGGTCCGATAATTCGGATGCCGGAATTTGTAACCGAATTCATCCTTGATCCGCTGGTTGGAAACGCGTTTGTTCTCGCCATAGAAAGATCGTGCCATCGGGGTCAGGTCCGCCGTTTCGAACGGTATTTCAGGCGGCGGGGCGAGCCCGAGAAGGTCAGCTGCAAACGTCACAACATCCTGCGGTGGGGCCGGTTCATCATCGGTGATGTTGAAAATGCGCGTTGTTGGTTCGGTCATTGCGGCAGACACGGCACCCGCAATATCGGACACATGGATTCGGTTAAAGACCTGACCCGGTTTGACCAATCGGCGGGCGCGCCCCTTTTTGAAATTCTCAAGCGCATTGCGACCTGGACCGTAAATTCCTGAAAGGCGGAAAATCTGTACCGGAATGCCATTGGTCTTTGAGAAATTCAGCCAGGTTTCTTCGGCAGCGACACGTTGTTTGGAGCGCACGGACACCGGTTTGCATTGAGTTGTTTCATCGACCCAGTCGCCGTCATGGTTTCCGTAAACACCGACAGTAGAGAGGTAACCGATCCACTTCGCCTTGGATGCGGCAATATTATCGCCGTGTTGGTTGAAGGTCGGGTCACCGGCTTCATTCGGTCCAATGGAAACAAGAATGTGGGTGGCTTGCTTGAGCGCGTCGGCAATGCCTTCGCCGGATTTTTCGCCGTCAAACAGAAACGGTTCGATGCCGTTTGCTCTTAGGTCGTCTGCTTTCTCAGGTGTACGTGTTGTTCCGCCGATCCAGTCAAAATCTTTCCGGACTTCTTCAATGAAGGCTTTGGATGAAAATCCAACTCCGAAGACAAACAGGCGCATCACTCAAAGCTCCAGTTTTTTGCGGCGGATCTCATAAAGCGATACACCAGTTGCGACCGCCAGATTGAGGCTGTCCGCTTCACCAACCTGAGGAATGCGAATGAGCGTCGAACAGGCCGCTGCCATATCGTCTTCCAGTCCCTTTTGTTCGTTGCCCATGACCAGAAGTGTGGGCTCCGTATAGTCGGGTGTGCGGTAATCGACGGAACCTTTAAGGTGAGTCGCGGCAACTGTGCCCGGCCACTTCGCCGCCAGATCTATGAAGTCCTGCTTGTCAAGTTTGGCAAGAGGCACATGAAAGAGCGACCCCATAGTTGCCCGGACAGCCTCGACAGCAAACGGATCTGTGCAGTCGCCAACAAGCATTACGCCCGTTCCACCCACTGCATCGACTGTGCGAATGATAGTTCCCAGGTTTCCCGGATCCCGAACCCGGTCGAGAGCAACCCAGACTGCCGCGTCAGCAGGATTAATGTCTCTCGCGCTGAGGATCTGCTGTTCATAAACCCCGACAACCATTTGCGGGTTGTCTTTTCGGGTCATAGCGGACAAAACGGCAGTTGAGACCTCCAAAATCAAGGCCCCACGTGCTTTTGCAGTGGCGGCGGCTTTCTGGGCAATCGGGTTTTCGCGGGCTTCCGGGCCAAGGGCCAGGTATCGAACGTCCCAACCGGCTTCCAGCGCATCCGTCGCAAGCTTCAAACCCTCGGCAACAAACAGACCGGATTGGCTGCGGTGCTTGCGCTGTGCAACGAGGCCTTTGACTTCCTTGACGATTGGATTGGAGTGGCTGGTGATTTGTTTCACCGCTCCTTGGTTGTTAGTTGTCATCGACTGCTCCATCGCGAGAAAAGCGAGGTGGATAGAGCTCTCTTGCCGTCTTCTTCGCGGATGACCAGTTCACCAGATTCCAGAAGTCCGCCTTGTTTGGAAAGTGTTTCGGCCATCAATTCATGAATCGAGACGAAACTGGATCGAATGGCATAGGCCGTGAGGATCATGAACAGTGCGTCCTTGGACAGGAGCTTCTGCAAGTCGTCCAGCATGCCGGGCAGGCTCGAATAGATATCCCAGACTTCACCTTTCGGGCCGCGACCATATTTGGGTGGGTCCAGGATGATGCCGTCATAGTGATTGCCGCGACGAACTTCCCGAGCAACGAACTTTGAAGCGTCCTCGCATATCCAGCGAATGGGTAGATCTTGCAACCCGGACAATTCCTGATTTTCACGAGCGTACCCGATGGCCTTTTTGGAGGCATCAACATGTGTAACCTGCGCACCCTCGGTCGCAGGTAAAAGCGAGGCCAATCCGGTGTAGCCGAACAGGTTCAGGATCTTCAGTGGCTTATCCGGTGACTTTTGCTTTTCAGTCCGGATTTTGGAGTTCACCCAGTCCCAATGTGCGGCTTGTTCCGGAAAGACGCCCACATGGCGGAACGACATGAAGCGGCCATTGTAGCTGACCGGGCCATAGGTCATTGGCCATATTTCAGGAACATTTCCTGAGAATTTCCAGCGACCCGGACCTTCTTCATCCGTGTCACCGGTAAAGACCGCGTTGGCCCGATCCCAAACGCCGTCTTTCAACGATCGGTTTCCCATCGCTTGAGGCTCAGGCCGGACAATTGTGAACCGCCCATAGCGTTCAAGCTTTTGACCTCGGCCCATATCCAGCAGTCGGTAATCGGACCAGCCTTTGGTCTCAAGAACGACAGGCCAGGACTGAACAGGCGGTTGCCCGAACGAAGTGAAGGAAGAGGCGTCTGATTGTTCCGCCACGATGATCTCTCATTTTTACTGTGCTCGGGTTCACGCATTAGTGGCCTCAAGCGATCAGGTCAACGTTATCACGGATATCTGCGCATCAAAAAAGGCGGGTAGCAAAGCTGACCCGCCTTTTCAGTTTGTTAAAATGAGGCCGATTAAGCAGCAGCGACCTCTGAGAGGAACCGCTCGACTTCCGATTTCAGCTGACCGGTTTTCTCGGTCAGCTCACCGGATGCTGACAGGACCATGTCCGCTGAGGACGAAGTCTGATCAACTGCCTGAGAAAGTTCCCCCATGGAAGATGATACCGCTCCGGTACCTTCCGCCGCACGTTGAACATTCTTGGAGATCTCTGCTGTTGCAGCGCCTTGTTGCTCGACTGCTGATGCAATCGCAGCTGTGTAACTGTTTACTTCGGTCATCGTCTCAGCAATCTCACCGATCGCAATGACGGACTCTTTTGTCGCGTTCTGGATTTCCGTGATTTGCGATCCAATTTCCTCGGTCGCTTTGGATGTCTGGTTCGCCAGTTCCTTCACTTCAGCAGCCACCACTGCAAATCCTTTGCCGGACTCACCTGCACGGGCCGCTTCGATCGTGGCGTTAAGAGCAAGAAGATTGGTCTGCTCCGCAATCGCCTGGATCAACACGACTACTTCACCAATCTTGTTTGCGGCTTCCGCAAGGCCTTCGACCTTCTCATTGGTTGCGCGTGTTCCAGTGTTTGCCTTGTCAACGATCTCGGTAGTCTGAGAGACCTGACGGGAAATCTCACCAATCGACGCCGCCAGTTCTTCTGCTGCGCTTGCAACCGTCTGAACGTTGTTTGTTGTCTCATTGGAAGAGTTTTGGGTTTCCGTTGCGTAACCAGCACTATCACGCGCGATTTCGGTCAAGGCAGTTGCTGTTGAATCCAGGCTGCCAGCCGTTGACTCGACAGATCCAAGTGCATCTCCAGCAGTCGCCCTGAAAGTCTCGATCAGATTGTCAACCCGATGTTGGCGTTCCTGGCGGGAAGCTTCTTCCTGAGAATTCTGTTCCTGAAGTTGAGCGCGTTCAATTGCGTTGTCGCGGAAGACCTGAACGGTTTTGCTCATTTCACCGATTTCATCGCCACGATCAATGCCGGAAATCTCGACTTCATTATCGCCGTTCGCGAGGCGATCCATGACGTTTGTGATGTTCTGGATCGGACGTGTAATCGCCAGGTTGAGGACAAAGGCGAGACCGACACCACCGAGAATAGCAAGCAGGACAGTGAAGCCGATCTGGACTTCAGCAGCTCCTGCAGCTGTGTTTGCAGCGTGGGACTGGGCATTGGTAATTGTCGAAATGTCGGCTCTGACAGTACGGGTCAAAGTGTCGAGTTGCTGGCGCTTGTCGAGCAATTCAGCCTTGGCTGCCAACATTTCCTTGAAGGAACGGTCGAACGTAGCAACTGAGGTCGCAATTTCGTTGAGGGGATCATTTACCGCAGGCAAAATTTTGCCGAACACGACTAGTTTGGTTTCAAGTTTGGCCAATGCGGCGATCTGCGCTTCGACTGGCGCCGGGTCTGCCGATCCAAAGTTTCCGAATAAATTCAGAGTTTCTGCCTGGGCGCGAAGAGCCAACTCATTCAAGACTTTCGTCCGGTCAGCAATTCGACGGATCGTTTTAAGGCGCGCACTTGCGGCCATAACTGCCGATTTGGACTGATCGACAGCCGCTGCTGCTTGTTCCCGAATTTCATTGGCTTGCGTGCTTACCGCATCAATACCTGTGCCGACTGCGGTTCGTGCTTCATAGGCTTCGGAAAATCCGAGGTCTTCTGACAATCTCAGAACCGCGGTGTTCAGATTGTTGGTTTCTTCGGCGAGTTTTGCCACACCTTCGCTGCTGACGCCATTGATCTCGAGATAGGTAAGGTCTTTGGTCTGCTCGACGAGCGTAGCAGTCATGCCTTGAGCCTTTTCAAGGGCTTCCCCTTCAAGGGTTCCGCTACCTTTGAGATAAGCAAGCTGGATGACACCAACGTCTTCCTGCAAGCCAAAGATGGTGCGCTGGATCTGATCAGCCTGATCCATTGTCGCGTTGACTTCAATAGAATTTGCGTCGACCTGCTTTTCTTCTTTCAGGACGATCTCCAGGATTGAGGACGAGAGAGTTTCCAGGCTACGGCCACTTTCCCGAAGCATGGCCAGTCTGTCGGCCTGCTGTGTGGTTTGGTCTACAACTGCATCAAATGTTGTCGAGAACTGGCTAACTGCCTCTTTCGCTCCCGCGACCTGATCAAGAGCATCATCATTGTCCGATACACCGGAAGAAAGTGCATCCAGTGCAGAATTCAAGTCCGCGATCTCCTGCCGGGCCTTGTTTGCCTGTTCTTCAGAGGGTGCATTCAGATAATCTTCACGGGCAAGAGAGGTTGATTGAACCTTGCTTGCGACACCTGCTGATAGGTCAGCAACCTCGAAGCGTGAGGATAGATTGGAAATGGCCAGATAACCAACGGCTCCAACAACAGCTGTCAGCAACAGAATTGCCGCAAACCCACCGCCAACCTTGAAACCGAATTTCAAGTCGACCAGTAATCTAAGTATACGTTTCATTCTTTCCCCGCACTGCTGGAGCAACAGCTTTAATGTTCCTGCAACCATGGGGCTTAGCTGTGAATTTAGGGTAAACTGGCCGGAATTATTCGTAAATAATACCTAGGGAAATTGGGTAAAACACATAGTGAAAATTGTATGTTAAAGTAATAATTACACAATTTCGATTTTGAGATAATTAAGTGAATCGAATTTATTTAAATTACATCTAAGTCATCTTCATGCGTTCGAGCACTTTAACGAGTAATAGCCTGAGTGAATTGAGAAGTTACACAATCACTGGTAGTTATGCGGCTTGCGGACCTGTTGCAGGTCTGAAAAACTTGACTATTAAAGTATAGTATTGTTACTGCGCGAAACGATGAAACCCCCAAGTCACTCTCCAGAAGAGGCTGTCACCGGATCCGGAAATGCTCATTTGTTCCTGTAATGTGTTGACTGACGAGCAGCTGCGCGAAGCCGCAAGGGAAATGCGAGCTGATCCGAAAGGTAAGGTTCCAACACCAGGTGCAGTTTTTCGCCATCTGGGATGTCGTCCCCGATGTGGTGGGTGTTTTCCGTCGGTCATTGACATCATCCACGAGGATGTTTCAGAAAAACAAATGTCTGAGGCAGCAAAAAATCCCAAACAAAAAACAGCAGCAAGCCTATGAGCTTTGAGAGGATCTTATGAAGGGTGAAACACGCGTCATAGAATACCTGAACAAGGCCCTGCGCCATGAGTTGACAGCAGTCAACCAATACTGGCTGCATGCCCGTTTGTTGGCGGATTGGGGATTTGGCAAGCTGGCTGCCAAGGAACTGGCAGAATCCGAAGAAGAGCGCCAGCACGCACAGGACCTTATGGATAGGATCCTGTTTCTGGAAGGTCTTCCCAATCTGCAGGCTCTGGACCCTTTACGCGTCGGTCAATCGGTAAAAGAATGTCTCGAAGGAGATCTGGCAGCTGAGTATGTTGCTCGAGCGCTCTATCATGAGGCCCGCGAAGTTTGCCGTGAACTTGGCGACTATGTCTCGATGAAACTGTTTGAACAGTTGCTCAGTGACGAAGAGAGCCACATTGATTATCTGGAAACGCAGCTCGCTTTGATCGAACGGATTGGTATCGACAATTATTCGCTGTTGCAGGCAAAGTCAGCAGACACTTCAGAATAGACGGCGAAACTAAGTTCACACCGGCAGGATGTGTGTGTCCTTGATTTCTTCCATTACCGCGTAGGTATGCGTTTCCCGAACTCCGGGGAGCGCCAGAACCACATCTGAAAGAAATGTCCGATAGGCTTCCATATCCTTGACGCGACTTTTTATCAGATAATCGAAGCCGCCAGCAACCATATGACATTCCATGATATCGGTTGATCGTTCGACTGCGTATTTGAATGCGTCGAATATCTCCGGTGATGTCCGCTCCAGTCGGATCTCGACAAACACAAGAAGGCCGCGATCAACCTTTTTGGGGTTGAGATTTGCTGAAAACCCTTCAATGAACCCGTCCCGCATCAATCGTTTCGTACGCTCGGCGGTCGCTGTTGCCGACAAATTTATGCTTTCAGAAAGCTCCGTATTTGTGATCCTGCCGTCCTCCTGGAGGACTTTTAGAATTCGCCGGTCTATCGCATCTATCATAGTGTTTATCTCGTATATTATCCAGAATTTTAGATAATATCCGGGAATTTGATTATAATATAGAGATAAACACTATATGGGATGTTGTATTTTAGGCAAATGTATTGTCCTGGCCGATGGGCCGTTTTGGGAGGTGTTCATGTCCGCAATTGCAGCCGTCATGAAAACTGAAGATCACAAAGATCTCGAACCGTTTCGTGCAGATTATGCACCTGATGACAAAACCCTGGTAACAACCCTGCTCAAGGAAGCTGCAGTTGATCCTGTTGTTGAGAAACTGATTGATCAACGCGCGCGCGGCTACATCGAGGACATGCGCTCTGTTCAAGTTGGTCTGGGCGGCGTTGAAGATTTTATGCGCGAGTTCGGTCTGACAACCCGCGAAGGTTTGGCCATGATGGTGTTGGCGGAGGCGCTGTTGCGGGTGCCGGATGCCGATACCGCAGACAAACTCATTGAAGACAAATTGGCGGCTGCCAAATTTGATGATCCAAGCGGACCAAAATCAGACACCTGGTTGGTATCGGCGTCGTCCTGGGCGCTGGGTGTGACTTCCCGTTTGCTGCATCCGGGCGATACACCGCAGAACATTCTTTCAAGCCTCGTAAAGCGCATGGGCACGCCAACGGTCAGATTGGCGACCCGCAAAGCCATGCAGCTTCTCGGTCATCAGTTCGTTCTGGGTGAAACCATTCAAAAAGCTCTCGAGCGCGCGAAGACACAGGAAGCCAAAGGCTACCGGTATTCTTATGATATGCTGGGTGAGGGCGCGCGGACCGCACGTGACGCAGAACGTTATTTCCAGTCTTACGCAAATGCTATTGAGGCGATCGGAAATCTGGCTGGCGACAAGTCTCTGCCAGATCGTCCAGGTATTTCGGTCAAATTGTCGGCGCTGCATTCACGATATGAAGCTGTTAACGGCGAACGTGTGCGGGATGAGTTGCTGCCGCGCCTGCGTGAGCTGGTGCAGATGGCCAAGGACCACAATCTGAATTTCACAATCGATGCAGAAGAAGCAGATCGGCTGGAGATTTCACTGGATGTGATTGCAGCACTTCTGTCAGATCCGGTCACACAAGGTTGGGATGGTTTTGGCCTTGCGGTTCAGGCCTATCAGAAAAGATCACCGCAAGTGATCGACTGGTTGGTCGATGCTGCTCGTAAAACCAATCGCAAACTGATGGTCCGTCTTGTCAAAGGTGCTTACTGGGACACTGAGATTAAACATGCCCAGGAAAATGGTACGAAGGGTTATCCGGTCTTTACCCGAAAGGCGGCAACGGATCTTTCCTATTTATGTTGCGCAAAACGCATGCTGGCTGCGCGGGATGTCCTTTATCCGCAATTCGCGACCCACAATGCTTTGACCGTTGCACAAATTATCGAGTTGGCCGGTGGTTCATCTGAGGGATACGAGTTCCAGCGGCTGCACGGGATGGGAGAAAGCCTCTATAAATCCATTTGCGAGCGGGACGGATTTCCAACGCGTATTTATGCACCCGTTGGAGGGCACAAAGATCTATTGGCATATTTGGTGCGTCGTCTTCTTGAAAATGGTGCAAACTCCTCCTTTGTCACAATAGTGGGCGATGCCTCTGTGCCAACTGAGGCACTGCTAAAGCGGCCAAAGAAAATCCTCGACAACGGTCATCACACAATGAACCGTTCCATTCCGCTGCCAAAGGACCTTTATGGTGAGAGCAGGCAGAATTCAGCAGGACTTGAGTTCGGTTGGGCCGAAGAACGGGCTTTGCTGGTTGAAGGAATGGCAAAAACGGAGCCTCCCTTCATAGACGCAACCCCGCTTGGATTGGGATTAGATTTCAACGGAGATGCCAGTCCAGTTTTTTCTCCGATAGATGGCTCTACCAAGGTCGGTACGGTTCGATTTGCCGATAAGGAAATCGCAGACAGAGCAATTGGAGTCGCAAAAATAGGTTTTCAAACCTGGTCGCGGCGCCCGGTCGAAGATCGCGCCGCCATGCTGGCTAAGGTTGGGGATCTTCTCGAAGAGAATCGTGATCGTATGATGACGATCCTCGCTCTGGAAGCTGGAAAGTGTTTGCCAGACGGGATTGCCGAGATCCGCGAGGCGGTAGATTTCTGCCGATATTATGCAGATGAAGCGCGTACCCAGTTTGGTGATGGCCGTTTGATGCCAGGGCCGACAGGGGAAGAAAACCGTTATAGGTATCGTGGGCGCGGTGTGTTTGTTTGTATCTCACCCTGGAATTTCCCGCTGGCGATCTATCTTGGTCAGATCAGTGCTGCTTTGCTGGCAGGCAACGCAGTCATTGCAAAACCTGCGGAACAGACGCCGCTAATTGCCTATGAAACTGCCAAGCTGATGTATCAGGCAGGAATTCCGGAAGATGCATTCTTGCTGTTACCGGGCGATGGAGAAGTCGGTGCCGCACTGACAACTCATCCGGATGTGGCAGGTGTTGCCTTTACCGGGTCAACCGAAACAGCCTGGGCAATCAACCGAACGCTTGCAATGAAGCGTGGACCGATCGTGCCATTAATCGCTGAAACCGGCGGTATCAATGCGATGCTTATGGATGCGACAGCATTGCCGGAGCAGGTTTGTGATGACGTGATGATGTCAGCTTTCCGGTCAGCAGGACAGCGGTGCTCTGCCTTGCGGCTAATGTTCGTTCAGGAAGATATCGCGGATAACATGTTGCAGATGCTCGAGGGGGCGGCCAAAGAGCTTAGCCTTGGGCATCCTATGTTGCCGTCAACTGATATTGGCCCAGTCATTGACGATGAAGCCAGAAGCAACATCATGGCTCATATCGATGGTATGCGGGAATCCCAGATACTTCGTTTTGCGGGAACTATCCCGACCGCTTCACTATCGGCTGGATCCTGGGTCGCGCCGCATATTATTGAACTTGATAAGGCGGAAGCCCTGACACGGGAAGTCTTCGGCCCTGTTTTGCATGTCGTTCGATACAAGGCCAAAGACATTGATGCTGTGCTCGATCAAATTGCTTCAACGGGATATGGTCTGACGCTCGGGGTTCATAGCCGGATCGATGCGACGGTTAAAAAGGTTGTTGATCGGCTTTCCGTCGGCAATGTTTATATCAACCGGAATACGATCGGAGCTGTTGTCGGGACGCAGCCATTTGGTGGTTCAGGTTTGTCGGGCACCGGCCCTAAAGCCGGAGGTCCGGCCTATCTGACACGCTTTGCTCTGGAACAAGTCGTTTCGATCAACACGGCAGCTGCTGGCGGCAATGCCAGTTTGGTGGCTGCATCTGACGACTAATTCGGCGCATTGACAAAGGCTTTGCCCCAGTCCCCTGGGGCATCGCCGAACGGTACATATCCTCGTAGCATTTGCAAGGCAGAGCGGTCTTCGGACGCTTGAGTTTCCAGCATTGCCGCTTCAAAATCTCTAATTTCGATATCCGTCAGATCGCCAGGATCGGCAAGAATCTGGCCCGTCGAAACAGCATGATTTGCGACGGATTCCAGATCCTTGAAGCCAAGGTCAGCAATTGCAGTCAGCCAACCATTCCAGATTGGGTCGCTTGGAATCGGTGCAGTTTCATCATTGAGCATATGGGAGAGCTTCTGCACCGCTACAGCCTGTGACACCCGGCCTTCAAAGACTTCGAATGTCCATGCTCGAAGAAAGGCGTCGCGGATCAGAAAATCAAGATGCTGGCTTTGAACGACTTGCCAAAGCTTGTCGCTTTGGTCCTGGCACAGACACATCAACACGCGAGGAAGCGTTGCGCCAATACCTGCTTCTCCAAAAATCCGAACAAGGGTTTCCGGGTGTTTTAGCGACAGTTCCAGCAACGGTGAGAACGCACTTCGAATACGCAGTTCGCCCATCACATGTAATCCAAGAAAAAGCGCATCTGCTTCAACAGTTTCAATCGGGTTGTTTTCGGCGGATTTTCGCAACAAAGGCACGAAAACGGACGTCGTGCGGTCTTGATGGTCGAGACAATAGCGCACTGTATCTGCCGGATAGGCAGATCGGTCTGATAACTGAGTGAGAATGTCTCGCCGGTCCATCGAGCCTCTTTTTTGAAGATGCTACCACAGGTGGCGCAAATGGTTCAGCTGTTCCTGGGTTTTACACGTCTGGTTGCCGCCGCAGATGTCGGATCGTCCGGCCAAGGGTGTCTTGGGTATCTGCCTTTCATGTCGGCTTTGACGTCTGCCCAGGAGCCTGCCCAAAACCCGGGCAGATCTTTGGTTATTTGGATTGGGCGCTGGGCGGGAGACAGCAATTCCAGAATGAGTGGTAGGCGCCCGTCACAAACGGCTGGATGACTTGTTAAACCGAACAGTTCCTGCACCCGAATAGAAAGAGTTGGCCCGGCCGCCGCCCCGTAATCGATCGGAACATTGCTGCCGGTCGGTGCCGTGAAGTGGGACGGTGCCTGGCGATCCAGTGTGTTTGATGCATCATAGGGCAACAAACTCGCGAGGGCGCTTCCAAGCAGTCCAGTATCGATTGCCGAGACACTGGCGCAGCCCAAGAGGAACGGACCGAGCCAGACTGCGAGTGTTTCTGTCAAAACCCTATCGGACAGATCTGGCACGCTATCGTCGCCATTCTCCCGCACATAGGCAACGCGCCTGCGAAGACGTTGCTGTTCCTTGCTCCATGGTAAACGCGATATGCCGCGCCGATGAACTTCAGCAATCAATGCGCGTTGGATCGCTTCGGGGGCCGGTGTTGAAATGGCAACCGACCTCAATTCAACGGCATTAAAGCGAGTGACTCGCCGGGCTTTGAAAATCCCATCCTTTGTGAGTTGGACGTCATCTTCGACCTGGATATCTGCAGCAAAGAGATCTTCTATCTCGGATTTGGAAATTGGCGCACAGAGTTGAATACGACCGCTTGCCGCTTTGCCTTGAATATCAGCAACAGTCAGGAAATCTGCCCCGGACAGGGAATGTTCCGCTGCAAGTTCAGCGCCACGCCCATTTGCAAGTCGAAAACGACCCATCTGACCACGCGCTTGTGCGACGCGATCCGGATAGGCTAGGGCGAGCAGGAATCCTGCACTTTCGATATCGAGACTGGTTCCGGAGCCGCCAGCCAGTTTGAGCCACCGCGCGGCCAGCGTCCGACCGTCTTTTGCACGTTGGCTTTTATCGTTTCCGAGAGACCTCAGTCGATTCCGAATATCCGGATCACGACCGCCCAGACCGGTTTCCGATAACAGAAGCGCTACCAATGACGCTGTGTAACCAAGGCCGCGTTTCGTTCCTTCAAACACCATATGAGCGAGACGTGGATGCAGCGGAAGGTTTGCCAGGGCCTTGCCATCCCGGGTCAACCGTCCAGAAGCATCCAGCGCATGAAGATCACGAAGCAGTGTTATCGCTTCATTCCAAGCTGCTTGTGGCGGTTGGTCTGGGAAAGATAGATCCGACGTGTTCAATGTGCCCCATACCGACAGATCAAGCACCAGTCCTGTCAAATCTGCTTCCAGGATTTCGGGGCTTTCAGCAGCAGGCAACGCCACAGTCTGCGCTTCATCCCACAACCTATAACAGACGCCAGGCTCAGTTCGTCCAGCCCGCCCGCGTCGCTGATCAGCTGAAGCTCGGGAAACACGGACGGTTTCCAACCGCGTCAGGCCTGTTTGTGGTTCAAATTTGGGGACTCGTGCCAAACCGCTATCAATTACAACCCGAACGCCTTCAATCGTCAGGGATGTTTGCGCGATCGCACTTGCCAGTACGATCTTACGAGTTCCGACCGGTGCGGGATTGATAGCTGCGTCTTGAGCCCTGCTGTCGAGCCCGCCGTAAAGCGGAGCGATCTGGCAGTAACCGGGCACCTTGCCGTTTAAAAAATCTGCTGTGCGTTTGATTTCGCCCTGCCCGGGAAGAAACACAAGAATGGATCCAGTTTCATCGGCCAGCGCCTTTTGCACAGCACGAACGACCTGGGGTTCAATTCGTTCTCTGGATGATCGACCGAGGTAAAGTGTTTGGACCGGAAAACTGCGTCCCTTGCTCTCAATCACCGGGGTATTGCCAAGCAAACCTGCAATACTGGCCGCGTCCAGTGTCGCAGACATTGGCAGAATTCGGAGGTCTTCGCGGAGCGCAGATTGAACGTCCAGGGCCAAGGCGAGCCCCAGATCTCCGTCGAGCGACCTTTCATGAAACTCGTCAAACAGGACTGCTGCGATTCCCACCAGTTCAGGGTCTTCGAGAATCAGGCGCGTAAAAACACCTTCGGTGACAACTTCGATCCGGGTCTTTGCACTGACCTTGGTTTCCATGCGCACACGATAACCAACAGTTTGGCCAACTTTCTCACCCAGTTCGCTTGCCATCCGTCTCGCTGCAGCGCGTGCAGCCAGTCGGCGGGGTTCGAGAACAAGGATTTTGCCGTCTTTTCGCCAATCAGCATCAAGCAATGCGAGTGGAACGCGGGTTGTTTTGCCCGCGCCCGGTTCGGCAACCAAAACTGCGTTGGCATTTGCCTCCAGCGCATCGCACAGCGCAGGAAGAACCGCATCGATTGGTAAGGGGGACGCCGAGAATTTGCGAGTTACCACTGTAATCAGCGATCAGGTCGTCACGGGCATTTTGTTAGCTACCCATTCGCGATCGAGCCGTTCGAGCGCAAATCTATCAGGTGTACGAGCAAAGGAAGCTAGGCCTTCAATAGCAGGTTCAGGATGACGCACGATAAATGTCGGGATTTTTTTCATCAAGGCTTCATGAGGTGCCTTGGATTCAAAGGCTGACCTGAAATTTCCGTCGGTTAAAAAGCGCGTAATGCGGGGTGTGATACCACCAGTGAGATAGACGCCGCCACGCGCCAAGACTGTGAGAGCAAAGTCTCCGGCAAGTCGACCAAGAGCCCGAGAAAAAGTTTCCAGCGTTTTGACAGCGACTGGGTCATTGTCGCCAGCGGCGAGTGTAATGCTTGCAGGTGTTTCGAAGTTGCGTTCTGCCTTCATCCACGTGGAGACTGCACGTGCAAGACACGGCAATCCGGTTCCGCTAAGGATCTGTTCAGCCCCAATTCGGCCACCTAACATCTCGATATGCGGCCATATTTCAAAATCATCAGATGTAACCGGTCCAATTTCCACGTGACCACCTTCGCCGGGTACAGGAACCCAAGTACCGCATGCGCAGATCATGGAAGCTGCCCCCAAGCCCGTGCCGGGTCCCAGAACAAATTTAGCGGCATTCTGACGAATGACACCGCCCCCGATTTGCTCCACATCCTCGCCGCCATAACCGGGCAAGGCCAGAGCCTGTGCTTCGAAGTCGTTGAGAACAATGACCTGTTCCAATTCCAGGTCCGCAATCATTTTCTTCGGTTCGATTACCCACTTTGCATTTGTCAGCGGGATGGCATTCCCGGTAACAGGACCGGCAACAGCAATAATGGCGGTACGCGGTTTTACATCGGTTTTCGGTAAGACAACTTCGCGAATCGCGGATGAGATGTCGTCATGTTTGGCCGTTGCGGTCTTTCCGCATGTCTGCGTGGGCGCCGAAGCATTATCCACCAGCGCAAAACGGGCGTTTGTACCGCCAATATCTGCAACAAGAACCGGATAGGAAAGTGTTTGGGAAGGGGGCGGAAAAATCATGATGAATTTGTGCTGACTTCAGGTGTTTGAGACGTTGTTTTCAACCCTGCCAGCCGAGCTGACCGCAATAGTATATCCGCTGTCGACGGATTGAGCGCCATTGGCATGTCATAGACAACGGCCAGTCGCATCAGAGCTTTGACATCGACGTCATGCGGCATAGGCGAAAGTGGGTCCATAAAGAAGATGAGGCCTTGCAACCGGTCTTCAGCAATCATAGCACCGATTTGCTGGTCACCGCCTAGTGGGCCACTTTTCAATCGTTTTAGGCTTAGTGACGGACAAGCTTCCAGGATACGTCCACCAGTGGTTCCGGTTCCGACAAGGTCGAAAGAAAGAAGTTTGTCTTCATGCCGCTTAGCAAACTCTACCATAGCGTCCTTCTTCGCATCATGAGCAACCAGAGCAAGGGTCGGTTTGGCGGACATACATTCGCATCCTTTTTGCATAACAGATAGCAGCGGTCACGTGTTTAACGAGAAAGCCGCTAGCGCGCAAAGAAAGATGTACCAAAGCGCTTTGAATGGTGCAAAATATTTCTACGCGAAGACGCTGAATGGCATAAAAAAACCGCGCCCGATGAGAGCGCGGCAGAAATGAAGAAGATGGTAGACGTGGCGGGTCTAGTCAAACAGGTTGCAGCGAACCGGTTCCCGGCCAGATGCTCTATGAAGGTAGTTGGATGGCTCTGGCATGCGCAGACCTGCAATTTCCATTACGAGTTTCATCCGAATCGCATCAGCAAATCCTTCTTTTGACCGAACAGGGATTGCAAAGGATCCGGGGCCACCAATCACGCAATCCTCATAGTAGTGATCGAGGTTCAGCATGGCTTGCCAAGTGTTTTTGTTCGACTTCATCATCAACGGCAACCCATTGATGGTCACGCCGGAAGAAATCATCCGATCTCGCATATCAGTGACGGAGCCACCCTGATTGTTCGGACCATCGCCGGAAATGTCGATGACCTGTCTGAGGCCTGTGTATTTGTTGTTTTGAACCATTTGCACCGACTTTTCCAAAGCCGATGCGATAGATGTTCTTTGGACCTGACGGAGCGGGGCCTCAGCAATTTTTGAGGCAAAATGAGAGGCTGATGATGCATCTTGTATGACGGTCCAGTCAGCAACGATGAAATGCTCATCGACACCGCCCCATTCCATATAAGTTACAACGACGCGGCCAATAGGGCCAACATGGATCGCATCCAAGAATTCCTGGGAAGTCAAAGCAGAGACATATCCTGCTCGCTGGACCTCCTGCTCTTCAGTGTCCATGGATTGTGAAATGTCGACAGCAAGCACCAGCTCCACATCAACTTCGTTGGTGGGATCATAGATAAATTTTGTCGACGCAATCTGGGCCGGGAAATAGTCCCTGGCGACTGATGGGGCGGCCAATACAAATGCCGCAATTACTATGGACAGCATTTTTACGGCTGTCTGTGCACAATACTTTGATTTGTCGAGACGCATGGTTTTCTCCATATTCCGGCCTTACGGCCGTGTTGCCACGTCTCCCCATTGTTTTTATTATCTAGTTATAAGTCTTATCTTTTCGTTTCTCGTCATTCCTACGATCGGTAACTTTATTTACTCGAATCGGATTGGTGATTTACTTTGCAATCGATATGCCAACGTAGCGTAAGTCCGATTATCCAGCAAAGCTGCTTACGTACGCAGTGCGGTTATTCCACAGATGGGTAATTGTTGCCGTATTCGCTAGGCACATTTTTCCACATTTACTCACGTTGTTGCGATAGGTAGGCAATTATTGCCTGGTAAATGACAGGTTGTATCTCAGGAAAATGCCCGAAAAAGCGGCGAAACTCCGATATTTTGTTAGATTTTTTAGTTGACGGCGTCTGTTTCGTGCAGGCATGATCTGAAGAAATTCTCATCAGGTGAATATTTTTTCGAATTTTACCTGTCGATGGATACAGGCATACTAAAAACCTCAATAAGAAGTGAGGGAATTGGCGTCTCGGGAGATTTGGGCGCCGAGCAGTGAGGGAAGGAATCGTCGCGCAATGAACATACGCGAGGACGATTGGACATCATATATGGCGATCAGAGCGGCTTGGTTGTCGTTTGTTGGTGGTCGTACACAAGGTGAAATTGCCGCGCAGTTGGGTGTCTCTCCAGCCAAGGTTCACCGTTTGATCGCCCATGCCCAAAAAGCCGGTTATGTAAAATTCCAAATTGATGGTCGTCCAAAAGAGTGCCTCGAGCTTGAAATGAAGCTTGCAGAACAATTCAACCTGGCCAATTGCATCATAGCGCCAGACATCGGAGCGAGTGACGAAAGCAGTGTTTTGCGAGCCGTCGCCGTCTCAGCCTCCCAATATCTGACTGGCCTCCTCAGTGGCGGTAGCGTCAAACGTCTTGGTGTCGGCATGGGGCGAACTTTAACTGCTGCAGTCGAGGCTTTGCCGCGGATCTCGCGCAGCGATCTTGAAATCATGTCCATTTGTGGATCGCTCACACGGACCCTTGCCGCGAATCCATACGACATCGTTCAGAAAATGCAGGAGCGCACCGGCGGCATCGGATATTACCTGCCTGTGCCTTACTTCGCTGAAAACCTGGATGAGAAGGCAATGTTTCTTACCCAACGAAGCGTGCAGGACTTGATGACTCGCGCTGGCGAGTCTGATGCGTTTCTGGTCGGGATTGGATCTGTCGAAAATGAGGGCCACTTGGTCCAACGCGGCATGATTTCGAAAGAAGAGCAAGAAAACCTGATGTCAGGCGGCTCTGTCTGTGATCTGATGGGGCGCTTTTTGACGATTGATGGAGAATTGGCTCCGGCCCCGCTTGGTGATTGTGCCGTTGGGCTGCACTTCAATGAAGTGCGTGGGAGTAAAGTGATTGCGCTGGTTGGCGGAGAGAGCAAGGTGGACGCCACGCTTGCTGCTTTGCGGACCGGTGTCATAACCGACCTTGTGACGGATGAGACCCTTGCCAGGGCTTTGAGTTTACGGGTTGGATTGCAGTTGGCGCAGTCCGCATAACGCGGCTGGGTCTCGAGGGGAAACGGGCTGTAAAAATCAGCCCCCGCATGTCGGAGGACATATAAGTGAAAAAGTTTCTAACCATCGGCACAGCTCTTGCCGGACTGGCATTTTCTGTTTCAGGCGCACTGGCCGCGGATATCAAACCGGCTGTTCTTTATGATCTGGGTGGTCGCTTCGACAAGTCGTTCAACGAATCTGCGTATAATGGCGCAGAAAAGTTTAAAGCCGACACTGGTGTTGAATTCCGCGACTTCGAGATCCAGAACGACAGCCAGCGCGAACAGGCTTTGCGGAACTTTGCCAAGCGTGGCATGAGCCCGATTGTGGCAATCGGCTTTTCTCAGGCAAACGCCGTTGAGAAAGTAGCCAAGGAATTCCCCGATCTGCAATTCGCGATCGTGGACATGGTTGTTGATCTGCCGAATGTCCGCTCAATCCTGTTCAAGGAGCACGAAGGTTCTTACATCGTTGGCATGCTCGCAGCGATGTCCTCCAAAACAGACAAAGTTGGCTTTATCGGCGGTATGGATATTCCGCTAATCAGCAAATTCGCCTGTGGTTACAAGCAAGGTGTTAAGTCTGTCAGCGCAGATGCTGAGATCTTTGAAAACATGACTGGCACAACAGGTGCAGCATGGAACGATCCGGTCAAGGGTGGTGAGCTTGCCAAGTCGCAGTTCGATCGCGGCGCGGACGTGGTCTATCACGCTGCTGGCGGCACCGGCATCGGCGTACTTCAGGCAGCAGCAGATGCTGGCAAACTGGGCATCGGTGTTGATAGCAACCAGAACGCTCTACATCCGGGTTCCGTTCTGACATCCATGTTGAAGCGCGTTGACATCGCTGTTTACACGGCTTTTGAAGATGCAAAGAACGATGCTTGGTCTTCAGGCTTTGAAGTCCTCGGCCTGAAAGAAGGCGGTGTTGATTGGGCGCTGGACGATAATAATGCCAAACTCATCTCTGCTGATATGAAGACTGCTGTTGACGCTGCATCTGCGAAAATCATCTCCGGTGACATCCAGGTTCACGACTACATGTCTGACCAGTCCTGCCCCTTCTAAGAATTGGGCACAAACTCCCGCGCCACTTTTGGGTGCGGGAGTTATTTCGTCTAATCATTTCCATCGAATTGATGCGAGGGTCTCATGATCCGCTTCTGTTTTGGTCTTCTCGTAGTTCTCTTTAGCGGTGCGGCCGTCGCTGAACCTGCCATTGTCTATTCCGTTGGTGGTAAATTCGACGGCTCATTCAATGAAAGTGCTTTTGGCGGCGTAGAACGGTTCCAGCAAGAGGCTGGCCAGTCAGTGCGCGAGTTTGAGCTGGACCGCGATGCACAGAGCATGCAGGCACTGCGCAATTTCGCCAGCCGCGGTGAAACACCAGTTGTCGCCATTGGGTTCAATCAAGCGAATGCGCTCAATAATGTGGCTCCTGACTTTCCTGAAACGAATTTTGCGATCATCGATATGGTCGTCGATCAACCAAACGTCCGATCATATGTCTTCAAGGAACATGAAGGCGCCTATGTTGGTGGCCTGCTAGCTGCAATGGCTTCAAAAACCGGAACAATTGGTTTTGTTGGGGGGATGGATATTCCGATTATTCATCGGTTCCTGTGCGGTTACAAACAAGGTGCCAAATCCGTCAATTCAAATGTCAATGTTCTCTACAACATGGCAGGCAATACACCTGCCGCCTTTGCCGATCCAGTAAGAGGCGGGGAGCTTGCCAGGGGGCAAATAAACAAGGGTGCTGACGTTGTGATTCAGGCTGCTGGAGGCACAGGAATTGGTGTCCTTCAGGCGGCGGCCGATGCCGGTATTCTTGGTATGGGAACCGATAGCAATCAAAACGGCCTGCATCCCGGAAAAGTGCTCACGTCAATCCGTAAACGTGTCGACAATGCGGTTTACGACAGTTTTTCATCAGCGAAAAACGGAACGTTTGAAGCTGGTGTTCAAGTGCTGGGGTTGGCTGAGGGGGGCATGGACTGGGTGCTTGATAAAAACAATGCTCAACTCATCACTGATGACATGAAATCTGCTGCAGAATCTGCTGTGGTTGGTATTTCGAATGGAAGCATCAAGGTTCACGACGTTGTCACCGAGGGGGCATGTCCGTTCTGAAGAGAATGGATTTCTGCTTAGGGGGCTAAAAACAATGACAAAAGAGAAACGTCAGGCCTGGGGGAAGGCATGAACGAAATATCGGCAATCGAACTGCGCAAGATCAACAAACGTTTTGGTGCAGTTCATGCGAACAAGGATATCGACCTCGTCGTAAAGAAAGGCTCCATTCACGGAATTATCGGTGAGAATGGTGCTGGAAAATCGACGTTGATGTCTATCCTTTACGGCTTCTATCAGGCTGATGACGGAGAGATCCTCGTTAACGGCAACAGGGTCTCCATTGCCGATTCAAAAGCTGCGATCGGCATGGGAATCGGGATGGTTCATCAGCACTTCATGCTGGTTGATAATTTCTCTGTTCTCGAGAATGTTGTCTTGGGCGCTGAGGATAGCGCAATGCTGGCTGGCGGACTGTCTCGCGCCCGGACCGAGCTGAAACGACTGGAAGAAGAATACGAATTGCGCGTTGATCCGGATGCTCTCATTCAGGATCTGCCCGTCGGATTACAACAGCGTGTCGAGATCCTAAAGGCATTGTATCGCAGCGCAGAAGTCCTAATCCTCGACGAACCAACTGGTGTCTTGACGCCAGCGGAAGCGGATCACCTCTTCAAGATTCTGGATGTTCTAAAAAACCAGGGCAAAACCGTTCTTCTCATTACGCACAAGCTGCGTGAAATCATGGCAGCAACGGACGCAGTATCTGTGATGCGCCGCGGGGAAATGGTCGCAACACGTGAAACCAAAAACACGTCTATGGAAGAGCTGGCCGAATTGATGGTTGGGCGGAGCGTGTTGCTTCGGGTTGATAAAAAACCCGCTGAACCCAAAGCACCAGTGATGGAAGTCGAAAATCTTACTGTCATTGACAGCCGAGGCGTTGAAGTCGTCAAAAATGTCTCCTTTTCAGTTCGGGCGGGAGAGATTGTCGGTGTCGCGGGTGTGTCCGGGAATGGTCAGTCGGATTTACTGGAAACACTATCAGGTATACGGCGCGCCACATCCGGCACGCTGAAGATCAACGGCGAAGTCATCGATCTCGGGCGCAGCACACTGGATGCTGCTGACATGCGCTCCAAGAGCATGGGCCATGTTCCGGAAGATCGGCACCGAATGGGCCTGATCAACAGCTTTGCAGAATATGAAAACTCGATCCTCGGATATCATCGCGATCCGGCCTATTCCAAGGGCCTGTTGATGGACCTTGCCGCAATCAAGAAGAACGCCGTTGACGAGATCGAAAAATACGACATTCGCCCACCCAATCCACTGCTGAAAACAGCCAGCTTTTCCGGTGGTAACCAGCAAAAAATTGTGCTCGCGCGCGAAATTGAGCGAGATCCCGAAGTGCTTCTGGTCGGTCAGCCGACTCGCGGTGTCGATATCGGGGCCATCGAATTCATTCACAAGCGCATTGTTGAAATGCGCGATTCCGGCAAGGGCATTCTGTTGGTTTCGGTGGAACTTGATGAGATCCGGTCTTTGGCTGACCGGGTACTTGTGATGTTCGATGGCAAGATTGTCGGTGAGAGGGGCGCCAATGCGGAAGAAGGGGATCTTGGGCTTCTGATGGCTGGAGTTGAAAACAACAGGATTGCCGCTGAAGGAGACGCCCGATGAGTGCCGGACAGCTTCCCCGTTGGGTCGATCTGGGCCTGATACCGTTTTTGAACCTTGCTGCCGCGTTTCTTGTCTCCGGCGTTGTTGTTCTTCTGATCGGTGAGAACCCCTTGCGTGCGGTTTACTATCTGCTCCTCGGTTCGGTGGGGACTGTTGAAGGATTCGGTTACACGCTTTTCTATGCGACCAATTTCATCTTCACAGGTCTTGCCGTCGCCGTGGCATTCCATGCAGGTTTGTTTAATATTGGCGGCGAGGGACAAGCCTATATAGGCGGTCTGGGCGTGGCCTTTGCCTGTCTGGCTCTGGACCAATATGTGCCCTGGTATGTCACCTTGCCATTTGCGGTTGTCGGGTCTGCGATTATGGGGGCCGCCTGGGCACTCATTCCAGGGTGGTTACAGGCAACGCGCGGCAGCCATGTGGTGATCACCACAATCATGTTCAATTTCATCGCTGCATCCTTGATGGGATACCTGTTGAACGGGGTTCTAAAAAAGCCGGGATCCATGCAGCTTGAGACCCGGACATTTGAGGATGGCGGGCGGTTGCCGTTTTTGAACGATGTTTTCCCATCCCTCGGCTTCGGCTATGCGCCTGTAAACCTGTCCCTGTTTTTGGCACTATTGGCCTGTGTGCTGGTCTGGTTACTCATTTGGCGAACCAGACTCGGATTTGAAATCCGGTCATTCGGTGCCAATGCAACAGCTGCGGTTTATGCAGGGATTTCACCAGTCCGGATCATCGTGATCACAATGTTGATTTCTGGCGGTTTGGCGGGACTGATGGCGATCAACGAGATCATGGGTTCCCAGCACCGGCTATTGACGGACTTTGTCACCGGCTACGGCTTCGTCGGCATCGCTGTCGCGTTGATGGGTCGCGCTCATCCGGTCGGGATCATTCTCGCGGCGATCCTTTTCGGAATGCTCTACCAGGGCGGCGCCGAGCTCTCCTTCGAAATGCCCAGCATTACAAGAGACATGATCATTGTGATCCAGGGTCTGGTGATCCTGTTTGCAGGCGCTCTTGAATACATGTTCCGTCCAGCGGTCATCAAACTCTTTACGTCCTCCCGGACGGTGTCGGCGTAGGAGGGAATAGCAATGTTTGAGATGTATTTCGAAGAGCTCATCCTGACCCTGGATTCAACGCTTCGCCTCGCAACGCCGTTGTTATTCGCCTGTCTTGCTGGTCTTTATTCAGAGCGATCCGGGATCGTAGACATTGGCCTTGAAGGAAAAATGCTGGGAGCTGCTTTTGGCGCTGGCGCTGTTGCCTATGTCACGGGCAATGCATTTCTGGGCCTTGTCGGCGGTATCGTCGTCGCTGTTTTGCTGGCACTGCTGCACGGATTTGCGTCCATCACCAATCGCGGCAATCAAATTGTGTCCGGTGTTGCGATTAACTTCCTTGCAGCTGGCCTGACAGTTCTGTTGGGACAATACTGGTTCAGTCAGGGTGGACGCACACCGTCTTTGCCGGACGGTGGTCGGTTCATGGACATAGTCTTCCCGTTTGCTGATGAAGTTCGCGGTGTGCCTTTCCTTGGGCCCATTTATTCGGAGCTTCTTTCCGGACATAATCTTCTCGTCTATCTGGCCTTCCTGGCAGTTCCGGTCACCTGGTGGGTATTGTACCGCACAAGGTTCGGGCTGCATCTGCGCGCTGTTGGTGAAAACCCTGCTGCTGTGGACACAGCAGGTATTTCAGTCTCCTGGCTCAGGTATCGTGCTGTCATGATGTGCGGGCTTTTGTGTGGTATGGCGGGTAGTAGTCTGTCGATTGCCCTTGCATCCGGTTTCATCAAGGACATGACCGCGGGTAAAGGGTTTATCGCGCTGGCAGCACTGATCTTTGCAAAGTGGAAGCCAGTCAACGCTATGTTGGCGTGTCTTCTCTTCGGGTTTCTCGATGCGTTTGCCCTTCGCCAGCAAGGCAAGTCTTTGCCGTTGATCGGTGAAGTTCCAAGCCAATTCTTCCAGGCACTTCCGTACATTCTGACGGTGATCCTGCTCGCAGGATTCATCGGTAAAGCCATTCCGCCGAAAGCAGCCGGTGTTCCCTATCTTAAGGAACGGTCATGAGTGAACTTGATCATCTTTTCGACGCCGCAAAGGCGGTTCGCGAAAAAGCTTATGCACCTTACTCCAATTTTCTGGTGGGGGCTGCGCTGCGGACACCGGATGGCACCGTTTTCACTGGCTGCAACGTTGAAAATGCGTCTTATCCGGTCAGCGTATGTGCCGAAGGTGGCGCCGTCAGTGCTATGATTGCTGCGGGATATCGCGAAATTGCAGAGGCCGTCGTTATTGGCGATGCCTCTCTTTGCACGCCATGTGGCATGTGCCGACAGAGGCTCAAGGAATTCGGCACGGACGATCTTGTTGTCCATGTCGCGGATCTCAATGGTATTCGGCGCAGCTTCACGATGAGTGAATTGCTGCCAGCTGCATTTGAACTTGAAGACAAATAAGAAGGACTAACCCCGATGAGTGGTTATGGCCGTGAGTGTGCGGATATCGTTCGTGCTGCCCGAGAGGGTTCCTACAAGATTGGCATGATCCTTGGATCCGGTCTCGGCGCGTTGGCCGAGGAAGTCGAAGATGCTGTTCGTATCCCGTATTCGCATCTGACAGAATTTCCGATTTCTTCCGTTACTTCGCACTCAAGTGAACTGGTCGCCGGGTCTCTGGTCGGTGTGCCAGTCGTAATCCTGTCCGGCCGTGCTCATTATTATGAGGGTGGCGATCCAACGGTCATGCGGACACCGGTCGAAACTTTGAAAGAGCTCGGTTGTGAGGTTTTGCTAGCGACCAATGCAGCCGGTTCTTTGCGTGATGAAGTTGCTCCCGGTAGCCCTATGCTCATCGCCGATCATATCAATTGGTCCGGCAAGAACCCGCTGATTGGAGAAGAAGACGAAAAGCGTTTTCTCGATATGAGCGCGGCTTATGACCCGGATCTAAGGGCAGCCATGAAGAAGGTTGCGGAACAGACTGGTGACCCTGTTGCTGAAGGTGTCTATATGTGGTTTTCCGGCCCATCCTTTGAGACACCTGCCGAAATCCGGATGGCCAAGCTTTTAGGTGCAGATGTGGTCGGGATGTCGACGGTACCGGAGGTCATCATGGCTCGTTTCCTCGGAATGCGTGTCGCAGCTATGTCGATCATCACCAACTATGGCGCTGGCATGCAGTCTCACGCGCTTTCCCATGACGAAACAAAATCTGTCGCCTTGCTGGGGATGGAACGCATGAAAGAGCTGGTGCGGGCGTTTGTGAAGGAGGTCGGCCAATGACCGATATGATCGAAACAGCAAAACGGGCACTTGGCCTGGTTGACCTCACCAATCTCAATGATGATTGTTCGGCAAAAGACATCACCAATTTGACAGGCCGGACGGTGACCGATCACGGTTCGGTTGCAGCTGTTTGCGTGTGGCCACGATTTGTCGCACAGGCCGTTAAAGAGTTGACCGGTACGGGCGTAAAAGTCGCTACGGTCGTCAATTTTCCGGCAGGCGGCGAAGACTCTAATGCGGTAATCTCTGAAACCAAACAGGCGATTGCAGATGGCGCCGACGAGATTGATCTCGTGATGGCTTACAAGGCATTTGCAGAAGGCCGCAAAGGTTTTGCCGAGGAACAGATTATTCGGGTCAAGGCAGCTGTCCCGGCACCCGCGATCCTCAAAGTCATTCTGGAAACCGGTGAAATCAAGGATCCGCTTTTGATCCATGCAGCCTCAAATGTTGCGATTGCAGCAGGTGCAGATTTCATCAAGACATCGACCGGCAAGGTGCCTGTCAACGCGACCCTGGATGCTGCTGAAATCATGCTGACGGCTATCGAGGAAGCGCGCCGCGACCATGTTGACCGTGTGATCGGATTTAAACCCGCAGGCGGTATCAAGACCAGCGAAGATGCAGCAGCCTATCTGGCGCTCGCTGACAAGATTATGGGACACAACTGGGTGTCCGCCTCTACATTCCGCTTTGGAGCAAGCGGTCTTCTCGACGCGTTGATCGCGACGCTTGAGGGCGATACTCCGACAGTGGGCGAAGGATACTGAGAATGCTGCCCCAGGAAATAATCATTAAAAAACGCGAAGGCGGGAACCTCAATTCCGAGGAAATTGGGTTCTTCGTCAAAGGTCTTGCTGATGGCTCAGTGACAGAAGGCCAAGTGGCGGCGCTCGCCATGGCGATCTTCTTCAAGGGACTTACCGTCGACGAACGTGTTGCATTGACGCTTGCCATGCGGGACAGCGGTGATGTTCTGGATTGGTCAGATGTAGATGCCCCTGTTCTAGACAAACACTCCACTGGCGGTGTTGGGGACAATGTTTCGTTGATGTTGGCACCCGCTCTCGCTGCTTGTGGTGCTGCTGTTCCGATGATTTCTGGTCGTGGATTGGGTCATACAGGCGGAACGCTCGATAAGTTCGACAGCATTCCAGGGTATCAGACGCAGCCGGACAACACCCTTTTCAAGAAAATCGTCAAGGAAGTTGGCTGCGCGGTCATCGGGCAGACTGGCAATCTGGCACCGGCAGACAAACGGTTTTATGGCATCCGCGATGTGACCGGAACTGTGGAGAGCATAGACCTAATCACAGCGTCAATCTTGTCCAAAAAACTGGCCGCTGGTCTGCAAGGACTGGTTCTCGATGTAAAATGGGGAACTGGCGCATTCATGCCGACCATCGAAGAAGCTCGAGCCTTGGCCGAAAGCCTTGTTCTTGTCGCCAATGGCGCAGGTCTTAAAACCACAGCCCTTTTGACAGACATGAATGAGTGCCTGGCCTCTGCTGCCGGTAATGCGGTTGAAATGCAGAATGCGGTCGACTTTCTAAAAGGTACTGCGATCGATAACAGGCTATGGGATGTAACTGTTGCACAAGGTGGCGAACTCCTTGCATCCGGCGGACTTGCTGAAACCGCGGAGGCCGGTTGCACGATGATGCGTGAGGCATTTGAAAGCGGTAGCGCTGCAGAGAAGTTTGCACAGATGGTTCATGGCCTCGGTGGCCCAGCCGATTTCATGGAAAAGACCGAACTCTATCTGGCAAATGCTCCTGTCGAAGCCCCCATCTATGCCGATCAGTCGGGCACCGTTACTTGTGTCGATGCTCGCGCAATCGGTGTCGCGGTCGTTGAGCTTGGCGGCGGGCGAAAAGCCGCTGCTGACGTAATTGATCATTCTGTCGGTCTGACGAGTCTTGCAGGTATAGGCAATACCGTCGATGCAGATGCACCACTCGCGATTGTTCATGCAAAATCGGAAGCGGATGCTGAAAGAGCGGCAGTCGCCATTCGTGCGGCATACGCCGTCGGAGCAGCCATAGACGTCGTGGATCGCCCGAGTGTTGTCGAGCGCATTGCACCGTAATTTATCTGCACCAGAAAAGGCATAGTGGTGCATCGCCGGTTCTGAAAACCGGCAATTTATGAAATGAGGAGATACCCATGCCTCGTGCAATTCTGTGCGTGCTGGACAGCTTCGGTATCGGAGGCGCTGCTGACGCTGCAGCTTTTGGTGATACTGGCTCCGATACCCTGGGTCATATTGCGCAATATTGCGCGGATGGGCGAGGCGACAAGGAAGGTCTGCGCAGCGGCCCCTTGTCTTTACCGAACATGGACAAATTGGGTCTTGGAGCAGCAGGCCGGTTGTCGACTGGCAATGACATTCCGGGTCTGGAATACAGCGGTGAGCCACTGGGCATTTGGGGCTACGCCGCCGAAGTGTCCAACGGCAAGGACACACCTTCAGGGCATTGGGAAATTGCAGGTGTTCCGGTCAAATTCGATTGGGGTTACTTCCCGGAGACTATTCCAACGTTTCCCACTGATTTGATTGAAAAAATCAGTCAAAAAGCGGGACTGAACGGAATCCTCGGAGACAAACACGCTTCCGGAACTGAAATCATTGCTGAACTCGGTGAAGAGCATGTCCGGACGGGGAAACCGGTTTTATATACGTCGGGCGATTCTGTTGTCCAGATTGCAGCCCATGAAGAGCATTATGGTCTCGAAAAACTCTACAGGCTTTGTGAAATTACCCGAGGGCTTTTAGACGGCTACAACATTGGCCGTGTGATTGCTCGACCCTTCTTGGGTGAGACGGCTGATACGTTTGTGCGAACGGCAAATCGCCGTGATTATTCAGTCCTGCCTCCAGAGCCCACACTGCTTGATCGATTGACTGCTGCCGGGCGGACAGTCATAGGCGTCGGGAAGATATCGGATATTTTTGCTCATCAAGGAGTGGCCAAGGTTCTGAAGGGCGCTGGTAATGACCAGTTATTTGATCGAACGCTGGAAGCAATGGATCACGCTTTAGATGGTGACCTGATCTTCGCCAATTTCATCGATTTTGATTCTCTGTACGGTCACCGCCGGGATGTTCCTGGATATGCTGCAGCGCTCGAGCATTTCGACAAACGTCTTCCTGAGATGATCGACAAGATGAAGGATGGAGATCTTTTGCTCCTGACCGCTGATCATGGTTGCGATCCAACCTGGAAAGGTACGGATCACACACGGGAACATGTGCCGGTTATAGGTACAGGACCTGGTGTTTCAGCAAAAGCCATAGGTGGGCGCAAAACCTTCGCTGATATAGGCGAAAGCGTTGCTGACCATCTTGGTGTTGCGTCAGGGCCTAATGGGACTAGCTTTCTGTAAAGTGATTCTTCAATTGCAAAAGACATGGTCAAGCCGACATGAATGATCCGATCAACGTTCCTAAGGCAGAATTGCACTGCCATATTGAAGGTGCGGCTCCGCCGAGCCTCGTTATCCGGCTTGCAGACCAGCATGGAATTGATGTTACCGACATCATTGACGGTAATGGAAAATACATCTGGTCGGATTTCACGACGTTCTTGCAAGCCTATGACAAAGCCAGTTCGGTGTTCAAAACTCCTGCCGACTATTCGCTTCTGTCGGAAACCTATTTCCGGATGCTGGCTGCCGAAGGCGCCATTTACGGCGAAATCTTCATTTCCCCGGATCATGCCCAGGCAGCAGGCATATCTTATCGCTCTTATGTCGAAGGGTTAGCAGCCGGGATTGAGCGCGCCAAGGCGGATACAGCAATTGAAGGGCGTATGATTGCGATTGGTGTCCGGCATTTTGGGGCCGCGTCCGTTGAACGGGTCGTCAAGGAAGTTGCCGGCAATCCTCATCCGCTGGTCACAGGTTTTGGTTTGGCGGGTGATGAACGGTCCGGGCACCCGGCGAATTTCGCCAAAGCCTTCAGAATGGCCGCAGATTTTGGCCTCGGCACGACGGCCCATGCTGGCGAGTTTGGTGGACCGGAGAGCGTCATTGCTGCGCTTGAATTCCTACAGGTCAAACGCATTGGGCACGGGGTTCGGGCCATCGAAGACATGGATCTTGTGAAGCGCCTTGTTGACAACCAGGTTGTTCTGGAAGTTTGCCCAGGGTCCAATATATCGCTTGGGGTCTATACAGTTCTTCGTTTTCATCCGATCAACATCCTGCGACGTGAAGGCGTAAAGATCACTCTGAATTCGGACGATCCGCCATTCTTTGGAACGACTCTTGGCAAGGAGTATTCCTCGGTTGCCGGGACATTCAATTGGTCGCATGAGGACCAGTTGGATATGACACGAACTGCTATTGAGGCCGCGTTTTGTGATGATGCAACGAAGAAAAGATTACTGGTTCGTCTGGACAGCGTGAAAGCCTAATTGCAGCTCTATAAATCACTTTGTTGCGTAGTGTCTTTGGACCGGACGCCAAAACTGTTGAATTGAACACAAATGACAACACCTTCCGAAAAGCGCTCCGATAGTTTGCGGTATTTTGAACCGGCTAAAATTCGGGAACTTGCTAACGGATATCTGGAAAGAGCGATTGCCGGTGAACTCCGTCATGTCAGCGTCAATCTGGAAAACCTACCGAAGGCACTGATCAGGGTTCTGGAAACGACCAAATCGACATATCCGGATTTTCAGATCCCGCCTTATGGCGTTTGGCGGGACTTCGAAGTTGGCGGTGTCGATCGGTGGGGCGCAATTGCCAACGCCAGAGCGTTTGAGAGCGCAGAAGAAATGCTGACCGCTTCAGCGGACCTGGCGATCCTAACAGCGCTTATGAACACAACTCGTCCAATAAACTGGTCCTACACTGAACCAAACACAGGCGCTGAGGCCGAAGGAAAGTCCGCAAGCGCACTTGCAGCATTCAACATGTTTTCAGCGGGCTTTTTCTCCGCAGATTTATCCGATCCGTTCCGTGTGGATGCCGAGACATTGATCCGCATACCTGCAGAGGAGCTTGCAACCGGACTACAATGGGATCAGCTCCGTAACGATGATCTTGTTCAGAAGATGCAGCGGCTCCTGAAACGGTTTGGTGAGGCCTTGGCCTTGAGATCCGATCTTTTCGGCGAGGGACAGACAACGCGTCCGGGTTTGCTCGCAAGACATCTGGCTGAGACCGGAAATGGAACAGTGGGCGCAAATGCTGTGCTGGATCAGCTTCTTGAGGCTCTGGTTCCGGTTTGGGACGGCGGCGCAGTTCTTGAAGAGATCACATTGGGTGACAGTTTCACTCATTCGGCTGCTGCCAACACCCTCGAGATCATGCCATTTCATCTGTGCGCGCAGGAAATGGTCTATTCGCTCGTCGAACCATTTGCCTGGGCAGGCTGTGAAGTTGCCAATCTCGATGCGCTCTCTGGCCCTTCAGATCTAATCCATGCAGTGCTGTTTGCTGAAACGAATGTCCTCGGTTTTGGAACGGATTTCGAAATTGCAGACGCTGCAATTACCCAAGACAGGATGGTTGAAATACGGGCTGTTACGATAGCCCTCACAGACAGGTTGTCAGATATGCTGCGCAAAGAGTTGAATGTTGCATCAGATCAACTTCCAATGACTTGCATCCTGGAAGGCGGGACAAGCCGGGCAGGTGGCCAGATTCTGCGGGAAAACGGGGCTCAAGTTCAAAATCTCGGTAAATTCATGAACCCGGGGTCTGTTTTTTGGTTGCCGTTCGGGGCATAGGTCCAGAACATAGATAGATTACAAGATCGGCCTGATCATTCGCAGGCCCCCACCAAGAGAGGCAGATATGTCCGGAGCCAATGTCATCAGTCATCCGCTGGTTCAGCACAAGCTGACCATCATGCGCGACAAGGGAACGTCTACGCAGGGATTCCGCCGTCTGCTTCGCGAGATCTCCACGTTGCTGTGTTACGAAGTGACACGCGATCTGCCGCTGTCAGATCAGACCATCGAAACGCCACTGTCAGAAATGCAGGCACCCAAACTGGCCGGTAAAAAGCTGGTGTTCGCATCAGTACTTCGCGCTGGCAATGGCCTGCTGGAAGGCATGCTGGATCTTGTACCGTCGGCTCGTGTTGCTCATGTCGGCCTATACCGGGATCCGGAAACGCTGCATCCCGTTGAATATTACTTCAAGGCTCCAGAAGATCTGAATGAGCGTCTCGTGATCGTTGTAGACCCGATGCTTGCGACTGCCAACTCGGCGATTGCTGCGGTTCAAAAGCTTAAGGAACGCGGCGCAAACAACATCCGTTTTCTCTGTTTGTTGGCAGCACCAGAAGGTGTTGCTAACTTCGTCGAGAGCCACCCGGATGTGCCAATTTATACAGCTGCGATCGACGAGAAACTGAACGAAAAAGGTTACATCGTTCCCGGCCTCGGTGATGCTGGCGACCGCATGTACGGCACGAAGTAATCTTGCTAATTTCCGTTTTATGGAAAGCGCGGGGATAACTTCCGCGCTTTTTTCTTGTGCTGAGAGACCATCTGCCTAACCTTTCAGAAAACGGGGGGAATGATGATCACTGTATTTGGGTCGATCAATCTGGATCTTGTGGTCGCAGTACCACGGCTGCCGACTGCAGGAGAAACGGTCAGCGGACCGGATCATCAGTGCTTTGCGGGCGGTAAGGGAGCCAATCAGGCCTTGGCGGCCAAACGGGCCGGTGCAGATGTTCGTATGGTTGGTGCTGTCGGGTCTGATGGTTTTGCTGACTTGGCTTTGGCCAATATGCGGGATGCAACTGTCGATCTTTCAGGCGTTCGAGCTCTTGGTGGCTCAACCGGGCTGGCGTTCATCGGAATTGATCCGTCAGGGGAAAACCAGATTATCGTCGCAAGCGGTGAAAATGCGCGCGTCGATGCAAACTGGTTGGTAGAAGATCTGACGGAAAACATGATTTTAATGCTTCAAGGGGAAGCACCGTTTTCAGAGATAAGCCGTGCCATTTCCATCGCCGAGAAAGCAGGTTCATCCGTTCTCTGGAACCCGGCGCCAGTTCCGGATGCAGATATTGCGAATTGCCTTGATGCGATCAACACCCTGATTGTGAATGAAACAGAGGCAATGGAATTGGCCGCTGTGCTTGGGTTCGAAGCGAATGTCGATGCCTTTGTCCAAAACCTTGTGACGCCAAAAAGGTCTGTCGTCGTCACTTTAGGGGCACAGGGCGTTCTGGCAGGCGCAGGTCCTGATCGCTTTCGATTGACGTCTCCCGAAATTTCTGCAGTCGATACAACAGGTGCTGGAGATGCATTTTGTGGGGCATTTGCGGCAGCCTTGGATCGAAACGAACCTTTTGAACGCGCCTTGAAAGAAGGAGTTGCTGCCGGAGCGCTAGCTTGTACCGTAACGGGTGCGCAATCGAGTGCTCCTCTTAAAGAAGATATTGGTCAACTTGCCGATCAAATCACCAATTCGGATTTTACAGCCTGATAAGGAAAGAATGATAGGTCATACCTCTCGCGCTTAACGAGGCTTATCATGTGGCGTTTTGTTCTCATTCTTCTGATCCTTGTCGGTTTGGCACCTTTGGTTCCGGACTTTCTTGAGGAATATCTTGGCAAATCGGGAAAGGTGGCGTTCAATGTTTCCCGCGCAGATAAACTGCCAAATGGCGGAAGGCACAGGATATCAGTGAATCGGCATGGTCAGTATGTGACTGATGTAGAGCTGAATGGCCGCCTTGTCGAAATGCTCGTTGATACCGGGGCAAGCAGGATAGCGCTTCCGGTCTCGGTCGCTGAAGAAATTGGAATTTTTCTGAAAAGAAAAGATTTTGCATTCCGTATCGGAACAGCCAACGGCGATACACTTGGTGCGCGTGTCGTGATTGATCGGATGGAGATTGGGTCAATTTACCTCAAGAACATAGATGCAATGGTTTTGCAGGATGAAAGCCTGAGTACACCGCTTCTAGGCATGTCTGCACTCAACAAACTGGACCGGTTTGACTTCTCCGACGGGACATTAGTACTGGTTCAATAAGGTCCATGTTATTTCACGAAATTACGGTATAAAGCTGCCAACTCCTGCAGTCACAAAGAGGCATTGATGTTTCCCAAACCAAAACCGAATTTGACGCCGAATACGTTTGAATACGAAACGACGCCGATGGTGAAACCAACCGGCTTTCGGGAATATGATGCGCGCTGGTTGTTTGAAAAAGAAATCAACCTCATGGGGATGCAGGCGCTCGGCATGGGGATCGGTACGCTTATCCATGAGCGCGGTGTGCGTCCGGATATCGTGGTCGGTCATGATTTTCGCGGTTATTCATCCTCGATCAAAATGGCTGTTGTGAATGGGCTCATGGCAGCAGGCATCAATGTCCATGACATTGGTTTGGCTTTGTCGCCAATGGCCTATTTCGCACAGTTCGCATTGGATGTTCCTGCAGTCGCAATGATCACTGCGTCTCACAACGACAACGGTTGGACCGGTGTCAAAATGGGGATTGACCGCCCATTGACTTTTGGTCCGGATGAAATGGGCCGATTAAAAGAGATTGTTCTCGAAGCTGAGTACAAACTGAAAGATGGCGGCAGCTACCGATTTGTCGACAACTTCCAGGACCTCTATTTCAAGGACCTGACGGATCGTGTGAAGCTGAAAAAGCCGATCAAGGTGGTTGCTGCGTGTGGAAACGGAACGGCAGGTGCATTTGCACCAAAGATCCTGGAAGCGATCGGTGCGGAGGTCATTCCACTTGATACTGAGCTGGATCATACCTTTCCGCGATACAATCCAAATCCGGAAGACATGAAAATGCTTCATGCCCTTCGGGACAAGGTATTGGAAGTTGGCGCAGATCTCGGTCTTGGTTTTGACGGAGACGGCGACCGATGTGGTGTCGTCGACAATGAAGGCGAAGAAATCTTCGCCGACAAGGTTGGTGTCATGCTTGCGCGTGATATCTCCGCGCTCTATCCGAACAGTCAATTTGTCGTTGATGTGAAGTCAACAGGCTTGTTTCATACTGATCCGGTCCTGAAGGCGAATGGTGCGAAAACCGACTATTACAAGACGGGACATTCCTACATCAAACGTCGTGTGACCGAACTGAATGCGGTTGTTGGCTTTGAGAAGTCCGGCCACTATTTTTTCAACGCTCCAATTGGCCGTGGATATGACGATGGCATCGTCTCGGCGATAGCCATTCTCGACATGCTGGATCGTAATCCGGACAAGACCATGGCGGACCTGCGCCGGGCGCTTCCAATGACCTGGGGCTCACCGACCATGGCCCCAAAATGTGCCGACGAGATCAAGTACGATGTCGTTGACAGGGTTGTTGCGCGGTTCAAGGACATGAAGGAAAATGGCGAAAAGGTTGCCGGCCAGTCCATTACGGACCTGATCACCGTGAATGGAGTTCGCGTGGTCAATGAAGACGGGACTTGGGGTTTGGTGCGTGCATCGTCCAACAAGCCTGAACTGGTCGTTGTCGTCGAGAGCCCAACGTCAGAAGCGCGGCTTCATGAGATGTTCAAAGCCGTCGACGGAATTCTGCGAGAAAACCCGGAAGTTGGCGAGTACAATCAGACACTTTAACTTCTTGTTTTTTTTCGGAAAAGGCGGCGAATTGTTATGCTGCCTTTTCTGACCAATGCTGCGTTTCGCCTTTTGGAGAGCGATAAATGATCCAGGATTTTGGCACTCTTCCCGACGGCTCTAACGTCCAGGAAATCTCTTTGAAGAAGGGCAAGCTCGAAGCATCTATATTGACCTTCGGTGCAATAATTCGGGACCTTAAGGTAGATGGCCAGCCTGTCGTCTTGGGATTCGATGCGCTTCAATCCTATCTCGACTATCCGAATTACTTTGGTGCAGTTGTTGGCCGTTGCGCAAATCGAATTGCCAACGGAAATATGACAATCGACGGGGTCTCCTATCAGCTGGACCAGAATGAAAATGGCATGAATCAACTTCATGGCGGTGTAAAAGGTTTTTCAAACCGGAACTGGCAGATTGAACAAAGCGATAAGGCGAGTGTTCTTCTCAAACTGGTTTCGGAAGACGGCGATATGGGGTATCCCGGCCACGTTGAAGTGCTGGTGCGATATACCTTGACCGGTGCCGGTGCTCTACGGATAAAAATCTCAGCGACTACTGACAAACCAACGCCCGTTAACCTGTCCCAGCACAGCTACTTTAATCTCGACGGTAGCGATACGATTCTCGATCACTCAGTTGAGATCGCAGCTGATAGTTATCTTCCTGTCGACGATGTCTTGATTCCGACCGGTGAAATCAGGAAAGTGGCATGGACGCCATACGACTTTCAGGATGGCCGGACAGTTCGCCGGAAATCCGGTGAAGATGGAGTGGTTTACGATCATAATTTTTGCCTCACCGAAGAAAAGCGTGATGCAGTTGAGTTTGCAGCAGCAGTTGAAGCCGGTAATAGCGATCTGAGAATGGAAATCTGGACAACTGAGCCCGGTATTCAGTTTTATGATGCCGCTAAATTGGACGTTCCCGTTGTCGGTTCAGATGGACGGCGCTACGGTCCGTATGCAGGCCTTTGTTTGGAATCCCAAGGTTGGCCGGATTCGGTCAACCAACCGACGTTCCCCGATACGTTGTTAAGACCGGAAGAGACCTACAACCACATAACGGAATTCCGATTTTCTTAATTTGAACTAGATTAGGCTCATTGCATAAGGCTAGAACGGGATGGGGAGTGACTTGTGAAGACAGTTTTTTCTAACACCCAGCTCGTGCATACACCCGCACAGGAGATTTCCGACGGTGAACTCAAGCCCGCCGTCGAGATTCCAAGCCGTGCTGAATTTGTCTTGTCTACAGTCAGGGATCGGAAAGTCGGCGATATACTGACACCCGATGAGTTTCCAATCCGTCCACTTCAACGTGTGCATGCTACAGAGTATGTATCATTTCTCGAAGGATTTTGGGATCGGTGGGTTGCTTCAGGGCGCAGCAAGGAAGCCTTTCCATTCGTCTGGCCTATTCGTAGTTTAAGGCAGGATACAGAAATCCAGCACATCGATGGACTGCTAGGTCGTTATTCCATGGACGCGGGTACTCCGATTGGCGAGAACACTTACAAGGCTGCACGGGCGTCCGCTGATACAGCACTTACAGCTGCAAAAATGGTCCTCGACGGCGAACAATCCGTTTTTGCGTTATGCCGTCCGCCCGGTCATCATTCGGGCTATGATTTTTTTGGCGGATACTGCTTTTTCAACAATGCAGCTGTTGCCGCGCAGTACATGCGCGATTATGGCCTGAACCGTATCGCCATTCTCGATGTTGACTATCATCACGGTAATGGAACACAGGCACTGTTCTATGACCGGCCAGACGTTCTATTTCTATCAATTCATGCAGATCCGAAGGACGAGTATCCCTATTTCCTCGGCTATGCCGACGAGACCGGTGAGCACGCCGGAACAGGATTTACCCGTAACTGGCCGCTTCCGCTCGGAACAAACTGGGAGGGGTATCAGCCTGCGCTTGAAGAAGCTTGCAGGTGGTTGCTTGTCTATAAGCCGGATGCGCTTATTATATCACTCGGTCTGGATTGCTACGAACATGATCCAATCTCGGGGTTCAAGTTCACAAGCGAAGACTATATCAGTCTTGGCCAACGGCTGAAAAAAGTTGGCGTGCCTACTATTTTCGTACTTGAGGGCGGGTACGCAATTGATGCTCTGGGCACCAATTGCGTCAATGTTCTCGAAGGATTCGAGAGTTAAGCATCAAGAAATCCCAGTCGGACGAGATCTGCTCGCAGCGTCGAAGCTTGCGAAAAATGATGTGCGACCATGCCAACCTGGCGTGCTGCTTCAACGTTCGCAATCGAATCGTCAATGAAGAAACACGTTTTAGGATCGATGTCATTTCGTTCAAACAATACCTGATAAATCCGAAGGTCAGGTTTGATCAGTTGTTCTTCTGCTGAAACAACGATATCGCGAAAATTTGTTTTCAGAAACGGGAACCGGTCTTGTGCTTCCTTGAATTTTTCATTCGAAAAATTTGTAATTGCAAAAAGAGGAGTATCTGCGGATTTAAGTTCCGCCAGGATATCTGATGTACCCGGGATTTCGCCTGGAACCATGTCATGCCAATTCTCCGAATAGGCTCTGATCAGGTCGGCCTTCTCAGGGTGAAGGGTAATGAGAATTTCGATTGCTTCAACCCAAGACCGTCCCAGATCTTGTTGCAGATTCCATTCCATCGAGCAGATGGAGTTGAGAAATGTTTCTCGTTCCTGTTTGTCTGGAATAAGCTTTTGATAGAGATATTCCGGATTCCATTCGATAAGAACATTGCCTATATCAAACACGACAGTCGTTATTGGTTGGCTCATTCGTATAATCCAATAATTGCTTCTCTAGAAATAACTGGAAAGTCAATAACATCGATTGAACGGGCAAGGTTTGGTTTGTTGAAAAAAATCTTTGCAACAGCAATGTTTTGGATTGTGTTTTGGGGCCTCTCTACCGGTAATTCTCAAGGAGTGGAGACCAACCCTGACCGATTGCGTCTTGGTGTGATCGTTGGTGCTGATGAAAGCGCCAGAGAACGCATAGAGGCATTCCGCGTCGCATTGGAGGACATAGCAGATCTGCCAGTGGACCTGTTTATGATGCCTACAATGGGCGAGGCTATTGAAGCTGTTTCATCCGGGAACATCGATTACATACGATTGTCGCCTTCAGCTTATGCTGCAACGTATCAACTTTGCTCCTGTATTGAACCACTGGTAACAGCCGGACCGGATGATTTTCCAGCCCGGTTCTATGCAATCCTGATTGCTCAACGCAGAGACAAGTCCACGACATTGGCTGATCTAAAGGGTGCCAGACTTGCTGTGGGGTCTTCGCAGTCTGTCGCTGGGTACAGAGTTCCACTAGCAAACCTTGCTGCAGACGGTATCAATGTCCGGAATCATTTCAAATCACTGGTGGAAGTGCAGAATCCTCTAGAAGGTATTCGGGCCGTATTGGACCAACGTGTCCAAGCTTCATTGGGGTGGTCTTCACTGGCAGGCGAACCGAAAAACGGATTTACGTCTGGCACCTTGAATGACTACTACAGGTCTGGCGGACGTGATTTCGATGACCTTGAAATTGTCTGGCGATCGCCACCGATCCCGTATTCAGCTCATACTGTCAGTTCGGACCTTCCAGATACTTTGAAACGGCGTTTGCGCGCAGGATTGATGGATCTAAGGCGCGAGCAACCTGGCGCCTTTCTCGCTATCGAACCGGATCTACCAGGTGGATTTGAACCCGTAGTACATGGTGATTACCGACCAGTTTTACGGACTTACGAAGACCAGTTAGCACCAATACTGAAGCCTGAAACCAGGTAAGGAAACTGTGTGCGGATCGGGAGTTATGGGTGCTGCCGCGCCACTGTTAGGCACCAGCTTCCTGTCCTAGCCCGCGCATGCTTCTGTATACGGACGCATTCGATTTCGAGGAGATATGAGGTTCCGCAAGAGGTCTCGATAATCAATCAGAAATTTGTGCAGCAACTCCAGAACAAAGCCAAAATAGTTGCGAAAGGATCTGGGGTTCTGAACCGCGAGATTTGGTACCACGTCATTCGCCATACCGGTCCAACATAGCGACTGGTGCGCCGTTCGCATTCCAGTGGCTGTACAACAGTGCCAGAGCACAAGACGCAAGGCGAGCCCTGGTGTCATCAGCCCGGCTCGTCAGCATCACTGGCACCTTCGCGCCAATAACCAATCCAGCAGCTTCAGCATGAGCAATAAACGTCAATTCCTTGGCGAGCATGTTGCCCGATTCCAGATTAGGAACGATGAGAACCTCGGCATGACCCGCGACCAGGGAAGTTATGCCTTTTGTTCTGGCCGCCTGAACATCAATGGCATTGTCCATTGCAAGCGGACCGTCCACCACAGCACCCTTGATCTGACCACGTTCCGCCATTTTTGACAGGATTGCCGCGTCCAGACTGGACGGGATCGCGGGGTTGACCGTTTCGATCGCTGAAAGGATACCGACACGAGGCGTTTCAAGGCCCAGTGAGCGCGCTGCATCAATGGCATTTTGAGTGATGTCGACCTTGGTTTTGAGATCAGGAGCAATGTTGATAGCAGCATCTGAAATTAGAACCGGGGTCTTACGCCCAGGGATGTCCATCACAAAGACATGGCTGATCCGGCGACCCGTTCGCAGCCCCCCGTCACGCTTGACGATGTGATGCAGCAGGTGATCTGAGTGTAAATGCCCTTTCATGATGGCTTTCACACGGCCGCTATGGACCAGTTCAACGGCGTGGCCCGCTGCTTCAATTTCATCTTCGATGTCGACAATACTGTAGCCGTTCAGGTCTTCGCCCAGCGTCTTTGCGGCTGTTTCGACGCGGGACTTTGCACCAATAAGAATCGGCTCGATCAGGCCCTCGCGAGCTGCTTTCAATGCACCTTCCAGTGAATTTGGATCGTCCGGTGCAACAACTGCAGTTGGTAGTGCGGGAAGTGTTTTTGCAAGCTCAATCATGCGATTGAAATGCCGGTGCCGCTGAACCAGAATGGCGGGAAGGTCATCCGCATCAAATTCTATGGTCTCAATCGGAGCGATAACTTCCGCAACACCATCAACGAGACAAAATCCATCTCCGCGTGTCACGGAAAGGTCAAGAACAACAATGTTGTTGGACTTTTTCTCAGTAACCGTGACTTTGACATGAAGCTTGTCGCCGACTGCCGCCCGGCCGAGGAAGCGGAAGGATTGAGCCTTGTAGACAGTTCCCGGGCCCGGAAGAATATTACCCAGGACCGCAGATGCCAGAGTGCCGACCCACATTCCTGGAGCGACTGGTTTGTCGATCTGGCCGTCTCCTGTCCAGTCGGTATCAGGGAGATGGATCGGATTCAGGTTACCTGACGCATGAGCAAAGACTAAAAGGTCGTTTGAAGAGCATTCCCGGACAATCTCGGCGGTGTCGCCGATCGAAATCTGGTCATATGTTTTATTCGTGGCCATTGCCCGGAGATCTCCGAATTTTCTTCTAGTTGTAATGCAATTTAGTGGCGGGAGAATACGTATCAAAAGTAACAGAACGAATAGGGGGAAGTGGCTTTCATATTCTGTACGAAGCAATATGAATATTGGGTATTCAACAATCTGAGCATTCAACTGTGCCAGTCAGTCGAGGTCGCAAAAAGTAAATTTCACTTAGTTCAACTGAAGATGCGCGGTCGAAGTGGCTGGTCAACAATCCGGCAAACAGTGGCACGTAAGTCAGATTCACCTGCCCAGCTACGACTGAAGTGTCAGGAACGGCTATAGTGCCCGGCAATGTGATAGAAGGAGCCTTGCCTTTATCCCAAGGTGCGGCCTTTTTATTGCCGCGACTCCAATCCACTGTTGCCTTGCCTTTGTCATCAAATGATATGCTTGCGAGAATGACTTCCAATTGTGTGTCGGAATCGGGACCCAGAATGACTTCTCCGAGATTAAGGACATTATCTAGTTCATCTGCTGTTACAGTCTGTGCCTGAGCTGTCAGGTCGGTAATCGTACTTGCGATCTGATTGACCTTCCGGTCCTTGTCAAAGACGTCCGTAATCTCAACGGTGCCCATAAACAGGAGCAACATGAACGGCAATATCATGGCAAATTCAACAGCAGATACGCCTTTGGTGTTGCGCCAAAGCTGCGTCCAGACGTGCGAGAATTTCTGCGCGATAAGTCGTTTCCACAATGCTTTATTCCCAGGGTTCATTTCGGAAAACCATGGTCGATGATAGATGACGTTCGTTGCCATGATCCATGTCGTTTAGATTCATGACCGATGTGAACATTGGCCATTTATAGACTACATTGACAACAACGATGTCTCCGGCGTTTGATTGCTGATAATTGTGCTTTTCCTTAAGGTTGCCATCCTTGTCATAGAGTGAGTCCGCTCCTGGTGCTTTTGCGAAAGAATCAACGCTTTGAACATCAACCAAAAAGCGTTCTGGCTTGCAAAGAAACGGTGGCATGTGATCACAGACTTGTTTGGCGAAATTGTCTGCTGAAAAGCTTTCAGATTGGTTTTGACCAGTCCGGATCATTCGCGCCGCAGAGATGACTGCATTGTCGACCATCCTGTTGACGAGAAAAACCAGTCCAACTTCGATAATTGCAAACAGTATGGTGAAAAAAGGAACTCCAACCATTGCAAATTCAATAGCCGTCACCCCTTTCTTGTCTTTAACAAAAGGCTTGTAAATCCGCCGAAGAAGCAATTGACGTACACCAAATATGCTCTTTGATCGAACGTTGTTGTTCATAGCTCTCAGTTCTTACTTCCACCACCGGCAGCTTCAACAGCGAGTTCATTTCGCGATGTGGCCTGCTCGGCAGCTTCCTTGAATGCAACATCTGCATCGCCAAGCCGCAGTGTCGGTTCACAATTCGGATGGCAAGATAACGTTGTCCGAGAGGACTTCCGATAGATTGAAACAATGTCACTGTCAGAAGCCCGGACGGTGATAACTTCATCGACGATCGGCTTGTTGTCGCTGTCAAGAATGACCAGGTTGGTTGTTCCGTAACTCTTACCAGTGATCACAACTGTATTCTTGTCGAACATAGCCACGTCAGCAATGAACGGATTTCCAACGATCACAGCTGCTGCCCCGTCTTCAATTTGAAAAACCTTGGCTCGATCAACTGTCACCATGACCGGACCGCTCTCTGCAATCGCCGTATTTGCGATCGTAGCAAGAAACAGGATGCTCGATAATCTGATCAGATATGCGCGCATTCTTCTATTATCCCATTTGAATTTCATTCAGCGAGATAATGCAGCAAACGTGGTGAACGATCTGCTAACACGGCATTAAAGGAATAGTAAATCTGCGATATCTGACGTAATAGATTGGAGTCTAGTGAATTCAAAATTGAATTATAATAATAATAAGTATTTATTAAAAATACAGTGTAATATTATGCGATAAAAATCAAAAAACTATGTTGCAAATCGAATAATAGTATATATTTTTTGACTTTTATAAATAAATACTAAGATTGAGTGCCAAATATAATAGCTGGGTGAATGATATTAAGAAGAAGAATTGACATAAGTCGAAATAATGTCGACTGAGTATTTTGAAAGTTACTGTTAACCATGTTTGATTTTGCTGCCGATACTTCAAGACCTCTTGATATTTTTAACTGCTTGGCAATGTCTCTAACCTACCTTCACGTCATGCCGAACGGACTAATAAAAGATCCGTCGGATTGAAGCTGTCAATTCAGTGGTACTTGGAGCAAACACATGAAATCTCTTATCTCTCGTTTCGTAAATGACGAATCTGGCGCAACTGCAATCGAATATGGTCTGATCGCTGGCCTGCTGTCTGTCGTAATTGTTGTAGCACTTCAGACACTTGGTACTAGCTTGAACGTCGTGTTCACCACTATCGATACCGAACTTTCAAAAGCGGAATAAACAGCGATAATAATCGTTGTTTCTATAGTCAAAGCTTACGACTGCCTAAGGGCAGTATGAAGACGGGCGGTTTACCGCCCGTTTTCTTTTTTGTGGGACGTTCTTCATTAACAGCAAGATAGCTGAGCATTACGCCCGGTTTGCAAATTGAAGATGGCCTTGAGATGATTGAAGCAGCTTTGTTGATTGTATTTCCAATGCTCGTCGCTTTCGGTGGAGCGTCAGATCTCTTCACAATGACCATACAAAACAGGGTGTCCGTCCTACTCATATGCGGTTTTGTCATCATTGCTCTCCTGACCGGACTTCCATTGGAGCGATGGGGGCTGCATGGTTTGGCACTTTTGGTTGTCTTTGTACCTTGCTTTGCTTTTTTTGCAGCGGGATGGATGGGCGGAGGCGATGTAAAATTTATTAGCGCAATAGCTCTTTGGGTAGGTTTCAACCCACAGCTCACCAGTTTTTTGGTGTTTGTTTCCATTTTTGGGATGATTTTGACACTAGGTCTTTTGTTTGTCCGGACGAATGTCATCATGCCGAGCTTGTTAATCCGTCAGGAATGGATTGCACGATTGCACGACAAGCGCAGCGGGATACCATATGGGATCGCCATTTCAGCGGCGGGCCTCGCCGTCTATCCTTCGACCATCTGGTTTTCCTTACTTGGTAATTGAGAATTTCGCCCGCCTTAGTTTGAGTGGTTGGGTTGAGTTCAAGTTTGCAATTGCTACCAAACCAGTTCAGTCCATCAATCGGTAATCGCAACGCCGACGACAGCCCAAGTTTAATAGGAACTGCCGTGCGATGAAGTGGATTATCCCGGATATTTAAATTGTAAGTATTTTCGATTGACTTGAGAGTCGGCATTCTTATTGCGGAAGAAATTTTTAGATAGTTAATAATCGTTAACTGAAATTAACCAGTATTATCTACTTATCATTAACCATGTTTTGACCAATTGACTCCATTCTACCCAGTATCAATTGGTTTGCTCGTTGGATTGTTGGGTATTTAATCATGAAAATAGCCCGTTTATTGGTTTTAGCTATTGCGTTAGCGGCAGGTGTCCTCGCCTTTCGGATGGTTATGTTGTCCGGAGGGTCACAAACGGAAACCGCTGCGGCGCCGACGGTAGTCGAAACGGCTAATACTCAAATTCTCATTGCAAACAAAGATATCCCTCTGGGAACCAAACTCTCAGAAGATGATCTGATTTGGGCGGACTGGCCGGAAACCGCTGTTCCTGCAGGTGCGGTTACAAAAGAAACAAATCCAGGCGCAGACGAGGAGTTTCAAGGGCGAATCGCAAAAGCTCCAATTTTTTCAGGTGAACCTATCCGTTCAGAACGCCTTATCACGACAGACAAAGGTTTCATGTCCGCAATCCTTCCCAAGGGAAAACGAGCAATCGCTGTAGGTGTAGAAGCGGAGACCTCGGCAGGCGGGTTCATCCTTCCTGGCGATAAGGTGGATGTGATTCTCACCAAGCAGTTAGACAACAGCGCAATTAGCGAGACGATTCTTGAAAATGTCCGGGTTTTGGCAATCGACGAAACAACGGCAGGGGAGCAGGACCAGAAAAACCTCTCTCCGAAAAGAACTGCGACACTGGAACTCACCTTGAGTCAGTCCGAAATTGTCGCGCAATCACAGCAGATTGGGACCATCGCTTTGGCTCTTCGAAGTGCTCAGGATTCTGCCGACGACGCAGAAGTAACTGATATTCAGCGCGGTGTGAGTTTTGTGAAATACGGCATTAGCAGTCAGGCAGGTGTGAAATGATCCTCATACGTTCAAATCTGCCTTTTCGCCTGAAGGAACTTCAGGGCCTGACATTTCGGTTCACATGTCTTTTCCTATTGGCCTTTGTTTTTGCAGGACTTTCGGCACGGGTAGCGGAAGCCGAGGGTAATTTTCCCAATCAGATTCACATCGCAGCGGGAGAGCGGGCAACGGGTCGCATCCTGAATGTCGGCATAGGCCGTTCGGTGGTCATTAATCTTGCTGAAGACGCCGCGGATGTTCTTGTATCCAATCCGGAAATCGCAGATGCGGTTCTAAGAACCCCGCGTCGAATTTTTGTGCTCGGCAACACTGCGGGTCAATCCAGACTGGTCCTCTTCGGTCGCAGCGGCCGCGAATTGGCCAGTTTGGACATTCGGGTTGAAAAAGACACATCAGATCTGAGCAGGATCATCCGTAAGTTAATTCCTGGGACCGACATTTCAGCGGAATCGGTAAATGGAAATGTCATCTTAAGCGGCACGGCAAAAAGCACAATTGAGGCGCAGCAGGCTGCTGACATTGCAGCAAAATTTCAGGGCGCAGATTCTGCTACGAAAGTCGTCAACCTGATTTCTGTATCAGGCAAGGACCAGGTCCATCTCAAAGTCACTGTAGCCGAAGTAGAGCGGTCGATCATCAAACAGCTTGGAGTTCGTTTTCAAGGGACTTTTGGGACCGGCAATTTTGCTCCTTACTTATCAAGCTTGCCCAGTTTTGTCGTGAATCCGTCGATCATAAATCAAGCCGTCGGCGGAGTCGCGTTCAATGCCGGCGCATCAAGCTTCAGCGCCCAGGTTGATGCGTTGCAGCGTGAAGGTGTCATCAGAACTTTGGCCGAACCAACGCTCACTGCGATTTCCGGCGAGAATGCAAGCTTCCTTGCAGGTGGTGAATTTCCAATTCCGATTTCGAACCGGGATGGCGAGATTTCGGTTGAGTTCAAGAAATTTGGTGTCGGCCTGGATTTCACCCCTGTGGTTCTATCTGGAGGCAGAATAAGCCTTCGTGTGAAAACAGAAGTAAGTGAACTTAGCAATGAAGGTGCTGTTTCAGCAGGCGGGATCACCATCTCCGCGCTTAAAGTACGCCGCGCTGAATCGACAATGGAAATGCCGTCAGGCGGCACGCTGGTGATGGCTGGTTTGCTTAAGGAATCTTATTCGCAGGCGATCGATGGTATTCCGGGCCTTATGCAAATTCCAATCCTCGGATCCTTGTTCAAAAGCAGGGACTTCCTGAGAGATCAAACAGAATTGGCGGTATTTGTTACGCCTTATATCGTGAGGCCGATTGCAGCACAAAAAATGGTGCGACCGGACAAAAACCTTATCCCGGCTTCTGATGCGGAAACAGTTTTCCTTAACCGGCTTAACAAAATTTTCAATCCGAATGGCGGCGCGTCCGAAGGTACATACCACGGTCAAGTCGGCTTTATTTACAAGTGAGGACGAACGGATGAGTACAAAAAGACTAATCCGCTCGCAAGCGGTCTGCAGAATTGGGATGATGGTTGTTGGTGTACTGCTGTTGGCTGCATGTCAGTCCAAACCGCAATCAAATGCAGCCCTTTTAGCATCTAATGATTACAGGCTTAGGCACCCGATTGTGATTACGGAATCTCCGGAAACACTGGATATTCCAGTTGGACGGAACACCCGTAGTATTTATGGTCCTGTAGCTGACACGATCACAGCATTTGCCAATGAAGCCCAGCATCAGGGAAACGGCAGCGTTGAGATCCTGGTTCCCTCAGGATCTGCAAATGAAGCAGCTGTTCACGCGGTCACGAGAGACATTCGCGGAGCCCTGCAGCGGGGGGGGCTTGCGCGCTCAAGAGTATCCACGCGAACTTATGTAGCTGAAGATGCATCTGCTGATGCGCCTATTCGGCTTTCCTATTCTCGTATGCAGGCGACTGCAGGGGAATGTGGTGCCTGGCCCCGGAATATCGGTGGTGGAGTAGGGGAGAACACAGATTATGAGAATTTTGGATGTTCCAGCCAAGCAAATCTCGCTGCTATGGTTGTGAATCCGTCTGATTTAATCACTCCGAGAGCAAGTACTCCATCTGATCAAGGGCGCCGGGCAGTCGTCATCGAGAAATATCGCAAGGGTGAAATCACGGCCGGTCAGTTCGAAGAAGGCGTTGGCGCAGAGATCGCGGAGTAAATGAAATGAACGCTGACCCGGACTATGAACACATGTCTGATACCTCGGAAGAACGGACTGGACACATGGCTTCAGGTCAGTCTGGTGCTGAAGACATTATGCACGCTGCATTGATACCGCGAATAACTGTGCACGGATTCTGCCTGAATGACTCCACCATGCACACTATTGAAGCGGCAACTGAAGATCGCCGAATGGCGAAGGCTCACCTCAAGTTGGATATGGGCGGAATTCCTGCTGCAATCAGCACTTTTGAACAGGCGCCAACGCCAAATCTCATCATCATTGAGACTTCCGGACAACGGGAAAACCTATTGTCCAGTCTGGATCATCTGGCTGAATATTGTGATGCTGGGACAAAGGTCATTGTCATTGGCGATGTCAATGACGTCATGCTCTACAGAGAGTTGATTTTTCGAGGTGTAAGTGAGTACCTGATTGCACCGGTTTCAGTTTTTCAGCTGATTGGATCTATCGGAAATCTCTATAATGATCCGGAAGCCGAACCGCTCGGTAGGTCCATTGCCTTCTACGGTGTAAAGGGCGGATGTGGCGCATCGACAGTGGCCCACAATGGTGCGTGGAGCTTGGCGAGAAAATTTCAATGCGAAGTGATCGTCGCGGATATGGATCTGCCGTTTGGCACTGCTGGTTTGGATTATAATCAGGATCCTCTTCAGGGCGTGTATGAAGCTATTTCTTCCCCTGAGCGACTGGATGAAACCTACCTGGATCGAATTTTGTCCAAGTGCAATGAGCATTTGAGTTTGTTGGCGGCACCGGCGACACTTGAGCGTACCTACGATCATAGTGAAAAAACATTTGATCTGCTCGTTGACACTATGAGAGCAAGCACGCCGAATGTTGTCCTGGACGTTCCTCATACTTGGAACGCATGGATAAAAAACACACTGTTGAATGCTGATGAAATTGTTTTGGTCGCAGAGCCGGATTTGGCTAACTTGCGTAACGCAAAAAATACGGTGGATTTGCTCAACCAGTTGAGACCGAACGACCGACCTCCCTGTCTGATAATAAATAAAGTCAACGTACCCAAACGCCCTGAGATTAAACCTCAAGAATTTGCAAGTGCGTTGGGCCTGACCGTTCAAGCCGCTATCCCGTTCGACCCGTCACTGTTTGGGACAGCAGCCAACAATGGCCAAATGATAGGCGAACTTGACGCAAAACATGCCATTTGCGGCATGTTTGACGATCTGGCCCAAGCAGTGTCTGGAAAAGCCCAACCAAGCAAGGTTTCGCGATCTCCGTTCAGCGGATTAATTTCGAAATTGAAGCGGAATACCGGTTAAACGGTTCGAATGATGGAGCAGTAAGTCGTAATGTTTGGTAGACGCGGCAGTTCAACTTCTGGAGTGACAGATGCCAGACCGGAAGGCATTCCGGATCTGCAGGGGACTTCTGTTCCTTCAGAAGGTGCCGGTCACAATACGCAATCTGTTGCTGAAAAAAGTTTGGTTGTGGACGAAAATGCTGCTGCATCAGTTGCAGAAACGCTTTCTTCGGAGTTGCCTCAACCTCCGGCTCAACGAAAAAAGAATAGTGAATACTATGAGACGAAAGCGCAGATCTTTAGTGCGCTGGTCGAAGCTATCGATTTATCCCAATTGGCCCGTCTCGATGCTGAAGATGCGCGTGACGAAATTCGCGATGTCGTGAATGACATCATTGCATTGAAGAATGTTGTGATGTCGATTTCCGAGCAGGAAGACCTGCTGGAGGATATCTGCAATGATGTTCTCGGTTACGGTCCATTGGAGCCGCTTCTTGCACGTGATGATATAGCCGACATCATGGTAAACGGTGCTCACACAGTCTACATTGAAACATCGGGTAAGGTCGAACAAACCGGTGTTGCGTTCCGTGATAATGCTCAGCTCATGAACATTTGCCAGCGGATAGTGAGTCAGGTTGGCCGCCGGGTGGATGATTCCAGTCCCATATGTGATGCACGTCTTCCTGACGGATCCCGAGTGAACGTGATAGCGCCTCCATTGGCCATTGATGGACCAGCGCTCACTATTCGGAAATTCAAGCGGGACAAGCTGACATTGGATCAGCTGGTGAAGTTTGACTCTATTACTCCGGATGGTGCGACCATTCTTCAGATTATTGGCCGCTCCCGTTGCAATGTGTTGATTTCAGGCGGTACGGGATCGGGTAAAACGACCCTATTGAATTGTCTGACGGCATACATCGAGAACACCGAGCGCATAATTACCTGCGAAGATTCCGCCGAGCTTCAACTGCAGCAACCGCATGTTGTGCGTCTCGAAACACGTCCGCCTAACCTCGAGGGTGAAGGTGAAATCACTATGCGCGATCTCGTAAAAAACTGTCTTCGTATGCGTCCGGAGCGGATTATCGTTGGCGAGGTGCGTGGGCCGGAAGCCTTTGATCTACTGCAGGCTATGAATACCGGACACGATGGCTCGATGGGAACACTGCATGCAAACTCACCAAGAGAAGCATTGTCCCGTCTCGAATCCATGATCACGATGGGTGGGTTTTCGCTGCCGTCCCGGACCTTGAGAGAAATGATTGTATCCTCGATCGATGTTGTGGTGCAGGCGGCCCGCCTGCGTGATGGATCTCGCCGGATAACACACGTAACTGAGGTAATGGGGATGGAAGGTGACATCATAACCACCCAGGATGTTTTCCTCTACGACATGGTTGGCGAGGATCCGAACGGACGAATAATCGGCCGACATCGCTCGACAGGAATTGGCCGCCCCAGATTTTGGGAAAGAGCCCGATATTTCGGAGAAGAAGCTCGTCTGGCCCAAGCGCTTGATGCATCTGAGATGCCAGAATATGTAGCGGATTGAGGATATTGATGTCCGGATTTGAAGAGTTCATGACGCCAACAGTAACTGGATTAGCAGTTGCAATTTTGGTCATGCTCAGCGTGGGAGGTATTATCTACGGGTTGTTTCTTCCTGCATTATCGGGAGCGAAACGGCGGGATCAACGCGTTCAAGCTGTCTCAGCCCGACCTCAGTCAGATACACAACGAAAACAACTCCGCGATAGTGATCGCCGGAAAAGGTCTATACAGGATCAGCTGAAGGATTTTGAGGATCGTCAGAAGGCGAAACAGGACAAGCAGCAGAAAGTCTCTCTGAAGACCAAAATGGAGCAAGCCGGCCTCGAATGGGAAATGAAGCAATTTGTGCTTTTTAGTTTGGCATGCGGGGTAGTGTTTTTAGTTGTTGGAATTATTGCAAGCGGCAACCTGCTGATCGGTGCTGGTTTTGGATTCGCTGGAGTGTTGGGCTTCCCTCGCTGGTATGTCTCCAGCAAGCGCAAGCGCCGATTCAACAAGTTCCTGGAAGAATTACCGAATGGCGTAGACATCATCGTCCGTGGTGTCAAAGCTGGTCTTCCGCTTGGAGATTGCATCAAGGTGGTCGCGCGTGAAGCCCGTGAACCAGTTGCGTCGGAATTCCGGAAAATTACAGAAACTCAAGTTATGGGCATTTCCCTTGCCGATGCGGTCTCCAAAATGCCGGATCGCGTTCCACTTGCGGAAACGAACTTCTTCGCGATTGTCGTGAATATTCAACAGAAGGCTGGTGGGGGTTTGGCCGAAGCGCTTAACAACCTCTCGAACGTATTGCGTGGACGCAAGGCAATGAAACGCAAAATCAGAGCATTGAGCGCAGAAGCCAAGTCATCCGCAGGAATTATCGGTTCACTTCCCTTCGCTGTGGGTGGGATAATGTACCTAATCGCGCCGGATTACATCTCGCTCCTATTCACGACAACCGGCGGGAACATCATTATTGGCGGCTGCCTGTCCTGGATGTTCATCGGCGTCATGGTCATGCGGTCCATGATCAACTTTGATTTTTAGGAGGCGATATGAGTCTCGAAACATTCGCTTCCACACAGTTTTTAGCAGCACTTTTGGCGATGGTTGCAGTGACCGGAACCATCTTTTCGTTGGTCATGCCATTGTTGTCGCGAGACACGCTGAAAGCACGTATGAAAACGGTAGCGCTTGAGCGGGATCGGTTGAGAGCTCAGGAAAGAGCACGGCTACAGAGCAATAAACTGGATGCCAAAGCTTCTCTGAGAAATCAGCCGAAAGCGCAGATGAAATCTTTGGTTGACCGACTAAATCTTAAGGAAATGCTTGCTGATGACCAAACTCAAGACAAGTTGAGGATGGCAGGTTATCGCGGGGCAGCACCTCTTTATTATTTTCTAACCGCTAGACTTGTTATTCCTGGGGTACTGTTTGTTGTTTCCCTGTTGTATGCCTTTCTCATCTTGGAAAACGAACTGCCCACATTGACAAAAATAATGCTTTGCTTGGCATTATCCGGGTTTGGTGTGTTTCTCCCGAATGTTTATTTGAAAAACCTGATCGACAAACGGAAGAAGATCATCCAGCGGGCTTGGCCGGATGCATTGGATCTAATGCTGATTTGCGTCGAGTCTGGAATGTCGATTGAGGGGGCGTTCCAGCGGGTTGCCGAGGAGATCGGCGTGCAATCTGTCGAGCTCGCAGAAGAATTGTCTCTCACGACAGCAGAGTTATCCTATTTGAGTGAACGCCGTACAGCTTATGAAAACCTTGCAAAACGTACCGGTGTTGACGGTGTAAAAAACGTGATGATGGCTTTGATTCAGGCAGAGCGGTATGGAACGCCAGTTGGAACCGCGATACGCTCAATGGCAGACGATACCCGTGAGGAGCGGATGCAAATGGCGGAACAGAAAGCTGCATCATTGCCGCCGAAACTAACCGTGCCGATGATCCTGTTTTTCCTGCCTGTGCTGTTTTTCATCATAATGGGACCAGCGGTAATGCAGGTCATGGATAGTTTTTAACTGAGTTTGTTGCAGCGTTTTTGCCCAAACATATGCCCGGTTAGCTTGGCAGTATTCTGCCAAAAAAATGCTGTATTTGGTGCTTCGGAGTTTCAGCAATCTCGTTAGATGAGAACACCTAGCCTTGCCGTTGCTGCATCATGGTGCGCAGATAGGCAACATTGGCTTCTGCCTGACGAGGGTCAAGCTCCGCCTTTGCGACCTGGATGGCCTCATCATACTTGCCTTGTATACCCAAAACGAGCGCAAGATTCTGGCGAACCCGGCTGTCTGCTCCTGGTAGTGTCGCTGCTCTCCTGAGCGTGTATTCCGCATCCGGAAGCTCATCTGACAACAGGTAGGAAAGACCCAGATTGTTAAGCAAGCTCGGGTCGTCAGGCTGAATTTTCAGGGCTTGTTTATAAAGATTCCGTGCATCACCGTGGCTTCCCATCTGGTCATAGATGGCAGCCTGAGCAGACATTAGCTTCCAATCGGGCATATCTGGCCGCTGTGCGCCTTTCAGAACCCGCAGAGCTTCATCAAATCGACCATTCATGGCCAGTACTTTGCCGTATGCAGATGATATTTCACGATCTTTTGGATGGGCAATGACGCCCGACCGCAGTACCGCCATAGCCTGCGGCATTTGCCCGTTTTGACTAAGTGCATTGGAATACCCGAGAACAGCGGCCCGGTTCTTCCGGTCCTTCTCGTAAGCCTTGCCCCATTTGGACACTGCTGCACGTGCTTGAGAGGAGCCCGGAGCTGAGTAATGAATGCCAGACGCAGAAGAATGCGTCCCAGTGGATTTGTTCGATGCACAGCCGCCAACAAGCGCAAGAGCAGTCATCACCATCAACGTCGAGGTGAGGCGAGTGCGTCTTGTCATAGATCCGGTTTTGGGCGCTTGCATCTTCAACATCCTTGTTGTCGGCACCGAGTGTGGTTCCTCTCTAGAAATAGATAATTAACCCTAATGCTTGGTTAAGTGGTTTGGCGAATTGCGAAACCGGACGCTGATTGGTCAGGACGAACTTGCCTCGTCACCAACTCCAGCTTACGTGTTGATGCAACCAGTAATGACGGCAACCGGAGAGCTCCTGTGCATGAAACCCTGATCCGTAAAAGCGAAGCCAAGTCAACGACACCTATTATTGCGGTAACCGAAGCCAATCTGCCGGATGTCCTGTCCGGACTTGGGGCGATCGCAGTTTCCTGGTGCAAGGCAAATGGATATTCGGGCAAAGCTTCATCGCATCAGCTTGTGCCGGGCTTAAGCGGTGAACCAGCCGCAGTGCTATTCGGGGTGGGGGACGCGGGTTTTTCTGATGCGTTTGCACTCGGCGGCCTGGCTAAAGCGCTACCTGCTGGAGATTACCATCTGGCAGACGGTTTTCCGGATGCTGAACAGGCGGCTCTCGGGTTTGCGCTCTCTACCTATCGATTTGAACAATATGTGAAGCCTTCAGAAAAGGTAGTTCGTCTGGTTGTCCCGGATGGGATAGATCTGGAGCGTATCGGGCAGGTCCTTGATGGCGTGAAAATGGCGCGGGATCTGATTAATACTCCTGCCAATGATCTTGGGCCAGAAGAGCTCTCTAACGCGATTGTCGACCTGTTCAAAGCAAATGGCGGTAGTGGCCGAATAATTGTTGACGAAGACCTGATCAAACAGGACTTCCCGATGGTACATGCGGTCGGTCGGGCGAGTTCACGCGCACCACGCCTAGTGGACTACTCCTGGGGCAACGACAGCGACCCAAAGGTCACCTTGGTTGGCAAGGGCGTTATATTCGACACCGGCGGGCTTAATATTAAGCCTGGAGGGTCAATGGCACTCATGAAAAAGGATATGGGCGGCGCTGCCAATGTGCTCGGCTTGGCATCCATGATCATGGCCGCCAAATTGCCTGTGCGTTTGCGTGTTATTGTTCCGTGTGTCGAGAATTCAATTGCAGGTGATGCATTCCGACCTGGTGATATTTTGCCAAGCCGAAAGGGGATCACAGTCGAAATAGGCAATACCGATGCGGAAGGGCGACTAGTGTTGGCGGATGCACTTGCTCTAGCTGATGAGGAAAATCCGGATCTACTGATTGACATGGCAACGCTGACCGGCGCTGCCCGTGTGGCGCTTGGACCGGACTTGCCGCCCTACTACACCAACGATGACGAACTCGCGGAAGACATTGCGGTGATGGCGGAAGCTGCAAATGATCCGTTGTGGCGGATGCCACTCTGGCAGCCGTATATGAAGTATCTCGACAGTAAGGTTGCCGATATCAACCACATCAACACATCTGGTGCCGGATTCGCTGGATCGATCACTGCGGCGTTGTTCCTGTCACGCTTTGTCGAGAACACCGGGAGCTGGGTGCATTTTGATATTTATGGTTGGAGCCCGAGTGACAAACCTGGCAAACCAAGCGGTGGGGAAGCGCAAGGTATCCGTTGTCTGTTCGATATGATCACTGAACGGTTTGCCATTAAAAAATAACGGCTCCGAAACGTTTTTGTGCTTTGATAGTCATGGACACGGGTAGGGATATCTGAATTCATGGCTGTCGATATGCGCGCTTCGCAGGCGCTGAAATTGATGCACGAGGTCAATCTGGCGCTGGTTCGCGACGGAGAACAGGATCTGTCTGCCCGGCAGTCAACGATCCTATTGACCGTTTATCTGGAACCGCCACCGCATACCGTCAGAGGGCTTGCAGCAAAACTGAATGTTACAAAGCCGGCTATTACCCGCGCGCTCGACACACTCGGAAGCTTGCGGTTGTTATCGCGCAAGCGAGATGAAGCAGATAAACGAAACGTCATTATCACGCGGACGGTTGAAGGGGCTCTCTATTTGGAGCAACTTGGTGATCTTGTCGTTGAAAAAGCCAAGGAGTTGCCGCGTTAGCCGGTCGCTCGGAAATTCTGGAAGTCTGATCTCTATGTCAGTTGAATTTGATCGCCGTCGTCACCCGGTAAGACGTGACCTAGCTGCAAAATCCTATGAAAGCCGGGTTGATGCTGAACGGTTTGTCACTGGCGAAAGGCTGCAGATCACCGCCGACAAGCTGTCTTTCCGACCTGAACCACGGTCCGACCGTTCTATCGACACAGAAGCGCTCTTCGGCGAGCTAGTCACTGTCTATGAACAGACACTGGAAGGGTGGGCATGGGGGCAGCTGGAAACAGACGGTTATGTCGGTTGGTTGTCTTCAGCCGACATTGGTCCGGTCACTACGCCAACCCATCGTGTCAGATCCCTCAGAACCTATCGATATCCTGGGCCTGATCTGAAGTTCCCGCCCCTTGGTCTAGTGTCCATAGGTTCTTTGGTTACGACTACTGATGAGGTTGAGACCAGAGGTCTGAAATACGTCCGCTTGACCGATGGGTCCTTTGTTGTGGCGAAACATCTGGTGCCGATTGGACAGAAGGACGGGGATTGGGTTTCTGTTGCAGAAAAGTTTCTCGGAACACCTTACCTTTGGGGTGGACGCTCCAGTCTGGGGATAGATTGTTCAGCGCTCGTACAGCTTTCGGTGCAAACTGCAGGGATTGTTTTGCCGCGCGACAGCGATATGCAGGAAAATGAGGCGGGCTATGAAATCCCGTTTAATGATCTCATGGCTTTAACGCGTGGAGATTTGTTGTTCTGGAAGGGCCATGTCGGCATTGTTTCCGGCCCAAATCAACTCCTGCATGCCAATGGCCACACGATGACTGTTTCGTATGAACCACTAAATCAAGCAGTTGAACGAATCGCTGCCACCGAATGGGGGGCGATTACCAAGGCTCGGCGTTTGAAAGCTTAGGCCTCGGGTGTGAAGGCAAGCTGCTGATCTGATGTCACGCTGTCTTCTGCACTGGATTGAAGCTCTCCAAGTTCCAGATCTTCGATCTTTCGACTGCGTTTGCTGATCTTGTCGCTTGAAATCAGAATCTGGTCGATGTCCTTGTTGGCCTGCGTAAAGTGGGATTGCAGTTTTCCAACCCGATCATTCAATCGGCTGACATCGGCAATCAAATGTCCAACTTCGGCCTGAATAAGATGAGCCTGTTCGCGCATTTTGGCATCACGCAGAACAGACTGGATCACCTGGATTGAGAGCATCAGCAGAGAAGGCGATACGATCACTACCCGCGTGCGGTGTGACTTCTGGACCAGGTCTTCGAAGTTTTCGTTCAGTTCTGCAAAGACACTTTCGGACGGAACAAACAGAAAGGCTGTGTCCTGTGTTTCACCGGGGAGCAGATATTTTTCACCGATGTCCTGAATGTGTTTTGTGAAGTCGCGCCGGAACTGAGCCTGGGCGTATTTCAATTGCTCATCAGATTCAGCTTCGCGCAGCAGGTTGAAAGCTTCGAGTGGAAACTTGGCATCGATAGCGAGTGGTGGCGCACCATTCGGCATATGAACAAGACAGTCGGGTCTGCTATTGTTTGAGAGTGTTGCCTGAAACGAGAAACCACTCGGCGCCAGCTGATCCTGAATGATCGCTTCCATTCGCCCCTGACCGAACGCTCCACGGGTTTGTTTGTTGGAAAGGATCGCTTGCAACTGACCCACCTGTCCGGAAAGGTCGGTGATTGTGGTCTGTGCCCGATCAATAACTGCAAGGCGTTCATGCAGGTGTCGAAGACCATCCTGCGTCCGCTTGCTGGTATCTGCCATGGATATACCGAGCTTGTGGCCCATGCCATCAAGGCGCTCATTCACAGCGCGCATCATGTCGGATTGCCGTGATCCGAAAACTTCGGCCATGGTCTGCATTCTTCCTGTCATCTCGCCTTGAGATTTTAGTAGCTGAGAAAGATGGGCTTCCAGCTCATGAACGCGCTCTGCGGCTGCCGTGTCAGCTTCCCCCCGCAATCGGATCTCGCGCATGGTCTTCATGACCAGCCAAACGATAAGTGCCAAAAGAAACAGCCCGCACCCGATGGCCGTTTCCAAAACGGACACCGGGCGGCCACTTAACTCAAACAGGATCTCATTCATGAAACAAACATAGAACGATTCGCGAGATTGTGCAGTGGGCGGCCCAGTTTCAAATGGTCAACAGTGTTGGGTTCAGCGGAGAATTGCGCGTTGACCGCTGCGCTCTGATTGCCTATGTCAGGCGCATGACAAAACGTTCGATTATCACCATTCCTGACCCGGTTTTGCGAGAAGTCTGCGCGCCTATTGAAGCAGTCGATGATGACGTGCGTCAACTGGCAGACGATATGTTGGAAACCATGTATGACGCGCCGGGTATTGGTCTGGCTGCGAGCCAGATTGGCATCCTGAAACGTATCTTCGTTCTGGATGTTGCCAAGGAAGACGCACCCAAAGAACCGATGGTTTTCATTAATCCGAAAATCGTCTGGTCGAGTGAAGAACAGTCCGTCTATCAGGAAGGTTGCCTTTCGATCCCGGAGTATTATGAGGATGTCGAACGGCCTTCGGAGGTCACCATCCAGTTTTTGAACCGGGATGGAGCAGAACAGGAAGTCAAGGCGGGCGAATTGCTGGCGACCTGCATTCAGCACGAACTTGATCACCTGAATGGCAAGCTGTTCATTGACTATCTTTCAAAACTGAAGCGTGATCGTGTCATCAAGAAATTCACCAAACAAGCAAAACTGGCTGGCACGCTGTAACCGCATCAGGGGGCGACATTATGGATCAGGCATTATTCCTGAAACTTTTCGCTGCTCTTTTTGCGATTATGAACCCGATTGCCAATTTGCCGGTGTTTCTGTCACTGACGGCGGATCGCGGCGCTAGTTTCGAGCGAAAAACAGCTTTCACCCTGTTGATCAGTCTTTCGCTTGGCGCGGTCATCATCGGTGTGACCGGTGACGACATTCTCAAGGTGTTCGGCATTAGTCTGGATGCGTTCCGACTTGCCGGTGGGTTCCTGATCCTACTGATTGCGCTCCACATGATTTCTGGTGAGCAAAGCAAAGCACATCATGGAACCGATAAAGAAAAAGAGCATCACGCTGCTCAGGAAAATCCGGCTATCTATCCTCTGACCGTTCCAATCCTGCTCGGACCGGGAACGATTTCAACCATGATTGTCTATCGTGGTCAGATAACCGACGTTTCAGGTGAAATTGCTTACGCTGCAGCAATCGCGGCTGCGATTGGCGTTTTGATCGCAACATTTTTTGCAGCGCCGCTCCTGTCCCGGTTCCTCGGACAAACCGCAACCAGCGTGATGAGCCGTCTGATGGGGATGATCCTGGCGGCAATTGCCATGGAAATGATGGTCAGCAGCTTGAAAGCGCTGTTGCCCGGCCTCGCCTAATCGCGCGATAAAGCGCTCAAACAGTTCAACGATTCAGGTCTCTAAATGTCTCTTCGCGTTGTATTTATGGGCACTCCCGAATTCTCGGTGCCGACCTTGATGGAAATCGTTGGTCAGGGCCATGACGTTGTTGCCTGCTATTCGCAGCCACCCCGCCCGGCGGGACGGGGAATGGATCTGAAAAAATCTCCCGTTCATGAGGCTGCAGAGTCTTTCGGAATTCCGGTGTTCACACCCATGAGCCTGAAAGACGCCGATGAACAGGCTGCATTTGCTGCGCTGAATGCGGATGTCGCTGTTGTTGTCGCCTATGGCCTTATCCTGCCAAAAGCGATTCTGGATGCTCCGGAACACGGGTGCCTTAACCTCCATGCATCGATATTGCCGCGTTGGCGCGGCGCTGCTCCGATCAATCGGGCGATCATGGCAGGCGACATGGAAACAGCAGTTCAAGTCATGCGCATGGAAGAAGGTTTGGACACAGGTGCTGTCTGCATGTCTGAATCCATTACGATCAGTGAAAACATGACGGCCGGTGAATTGCATGATCAGCTATCAGGCCTCGGCGGTGACTTGATCCGGAGAGCTTTGGGCGCACTATCCTGGGGTGGTTTGACAGATACGCCGCAGTCAGAAGACGGCGTTACCTACGCTGCCAAACTCTCCAAACAGGAAACCCGCATTGACTGGTCCAGGTCAGCGCAAGAGGTTCACAATCACATCCGTGGCTTGTCGCCATTTCCGGGAGCCTGGTGCGAAATGGAGCTCGGCGGCAAGACCGAACGCATCAAGGTTCTGCGAAGTGTTTTGACTGATGCAAATGGTACAGCGGGAACTGTCTTGGACACCAGTGATGTTCCAGTGATTGCTTGTGCTACGGGGGCTGTACGATTGGAGCAGGTTCAGCGGGCTGGGAAAAAACCAATGAGCGGTGCAGATTTCCTTCGTGGTGCGTCTCTTTCTGACAGCACGGTTCTCGACTAGGTTAGTTCCCTGGAGAGACCTATGGCTGACAAATCACCACCACCGACAATGACTATTCGCGACGTGATTCCGGCTGACGAGACGATTGTCCAACAGCTTTTAATCACTGCTTTTCCGTCAGACATGGAAGCGCGGCTGGTGCATAAACTTCGCCATTGCGGGGCACTGGTGCTCGAACAGGTGGCTATCGATAACAGTGGCGACATTGTCGGTCATGTCGCCTATAGCCGGGTTACACCTGCTGCAATTGGACCGGGACAGGCGCTTCAAGTTGTCTGTCTGGCACCTATATCCGTTTGGCCAGGTAAACAGTGCAGTGGAATTGGGTCGGCCTTGATCACTGAGTCTCTGGAGTATCTGAAGGGGGCAGGCGAGGATCTGGTTCTCGTGCTTGGACCACCAGCATACTATCCGCGATTCGGCTTTGATCCGAAGCTTGCCCAAAAAGTCAAAGGTCCTTATGCCGGGTCCGCGTTCATGGCACTTGCCCTCAGTGAAGCCGGATCTCGGGATCTACCAATAGAAGTCGCGTTCGCGACACCATTTGAAGAATTTGAATAAGATATGCCGCGATACAAATTGACGGTGGAATATGACGGTCGGCCCTATAGTGGTTGGCAACGACAATCGAACGCACCATCGGTGCAGGCGGTTCTTGAGCGTGCGGTGAAGGCCTTTTCCGGCGAAGAAATCACAATTGGCGGTGCAGGGCGCACAGACACAGGTGTTCATGCGACGGGACAGGTCTGCCATGCGGATCTGTCAAAGGACTGGCCGGTCGATACCATCATGGGGGCCATGAACTTTCATTGTCGAACAGATCCGGTTGTCATTCTGGACTGTGAGAAAATGCACAACGGTTTTGATGCCCGGTTTTCGGCGATTCGGCGGTCGTATCGATATCGCATTCACAACCGATTGGCACCACTTACCCATCACCGGGGTCTAGCCTGGCACGTGAAACATGAGCTTGATGCTGATGCGATGCATGCAGCAGCGCAGGAATTTGTCGGCCATCACGATTTTACAACATTCCGGCACACCCGGTGCCAAGCAAAGAGCCCCGAAAAGACCCTGGACGATTTCTCGGTCTTCAGAGACGGCGAGTTTATTATTGCAGAATGTTCCTCCCGGTCATTTCTGCACAATCAGGTACGCTCAATGGTTGGGTCTCTGCGACTGGTTGGTGACGGCAAGTGGTCACCGGGATCCATAACCAAGGCGCTTGCCGCCAAGGACCGCAAGGCATGTGGTCCTGTGGCACCAGCTGATGGGCTTTACCTGACCAAGGTAGACTACCGTTCGGTGCAAGCTGATCTTGATGAATATGCCGAGTGGAAAGTCCCGAAGGTTGCGATCAAGGCCGAAGGACAAACCGACGACTAGTCGCCAGTTTGTTTCTCTGGTGGCACGACGCATTTTTTATATAGGTGCCAGGTCGTGTGACCGAGTATGGGCAACGTGATGATCAGCCCCAGGAATGCCGGGACCATCGACACTATCAATATGGCTGTGACCACAAATGCCCAACCGATCATCGGTACCGGCGACGAGACGACCGCCCGAATACTGGTGATCATGGCCGTTATGAAATCCCGGTCTTCTTCCAGCAACAGCGGGAATGAAATAACCGTCAGAGAAAACAGTAGAAGAGACAGCACAGCACCGACGACGTGGCCGATGGCAAGAAACATGATCCCTTCAGGTGTCGTAATGACTTCGGTCAGAAATTCGTCAAAGGAAGCGAATGATCTGAAGCCGAGAAACAGCGCCAGCAACAACCGGACCTGGTACATCCACATGATCTGGATGAAAAGAACGACAAACGCCATCCAGGAAAGTTCGCGGCTTTTTTGCGCCCAGATGGTTTTCAGGATCAGGCCCCAGGAGAGTTCTTCGCCATTTTGAAGTCGGCGGCTCACTTCATAAAGCCCGACAGCTGCAAAAGGGCCGATCAGAACGAAACCTGCAGCGGCTGGATAGGAGAGGTAGCTCATATTGAGCGCAGCCGCACTCAAGACGACAAAAAGCCCGCCAAACGCAAAGATAGCACCAATCGTCAATCCGTATACGGGCGCGCGCCGGAAATCCGACAGTCCGGCGGCCAACGCGTCAATGACATCATTGACCGTGATCTTGTTGACTTTGGGCATGGGCCGCAAACCGGCTTCAGCCATTTCCTGATCGCTCATAAATTAGCTTCCTCCCAAAAGCTTTGTCCTGCCGGGTCCGGCACCTCAATGATAAACACTCAGATAACGGATAAACAATGAGGAGAAGGGCGTATACGCCCTCCCGAATGTCAGACAGCCGATTTAGGTTCAGCTGCTTCCGCTGCAGCAGCTGCAACAGCTTCTTTTTGGCTATCATTGAGTTTGGCATTGTCAGGCAGCTGAACCCGGACCTCCTTGCGGGCAAACTGGATACCGTTCTCGTCAAACGCCTGTTGCACGCGTTTATAGATTTCCTTGCGCACTCCAAATTGCTTGCCGGGTTTGGTTGTGAATTTGCCCCGCACGAGAATGCCGACATCATCCACACCCGACACGCCCTGGCCCTTGAATGGGGCAAGGAGATCGTCCTTGTATTCATCCATCTCCATGATGTCCTGACCGATTTTCTTGAAGAGCTTGCGGACCTTTTCGACATCCGTGTCGAAGGGTACGGTGAATTGCAGCTTCATGATCACCCAGTCGCGCGACATGTTGGTGAGCTTCGGAATCTCGCCATAAGGTATGATATGGATTGCGCCTCGGGTGCCCCGGAGTTGCAGCGAGCGAATAGAGATTTTTTCGATCGAGCCAAGTGTGCCGCCCGTGTCGATGAATTCTCCCATGCGAAAGGCATCGTCCATCAGGAAGAAAATGCCCGCAACCACGTCCTTGACCAGAGTTTGTGCGCCGAAACCAACAGCCAGACCGACTACACCGGCACCAGCGAGAAGGGGAGTGATGTTGACTCCGAGTTGGCTAAGCGCGAGCAGTCCGGTCAGCGTGATGATGGTCACCTGCAGGACGACGCGTATTAGCGGAAGGATTGTTGCCAGACGCGATTTACCCGCTCCACCCATTTCTGCATCATCATCAGCAGATTCAGTCGGTGGAGAGTCTTTTGCCAACTGCTGACTGACCCAAAGGTTGGTAATTTCCCAGGCAAGATAACCTGCTGCCAGAATGAGCAGGAATATGACAGTGTGTCGGGCAACAGCCGAGCCGTCGTCAGCTCCCAGAGCCAGCAGGTTCAGACCGTAAATCCGGCCCACGACCAAAATCAGAAATGCCAGCAAAGCCACCCTGGAAATTCGCACATAGCTGTGGCGGGTTTGCATGTGGGCAGCTTCGGCCACAGGGCCTTCACCCTGCATGGGGGGAACGATATGAGACACAATTCCGCGCACCATTGTGTCGAGGAACGGCGCAAAAATCACCAGTGCTATAATGGTAAGTGACCGACCGGCCGTCAGGGCTTCCATACCCATTCCGGCTGCCAACTGCACGAGCAACCAGTTAAACGCGATGAACGCTATCGAAAAATATGGCCAAAAATGTGCCATGCGTTCCAATCCATTCGTCGGCTCGGCATCGTCCCCCAAAATGATGCTGGTAAGCCCATGACGTGCTTTCCAGATGATTGCGATGATCCAGGCATTGACACCAAATCCGACAAAAAACCGGAAGGTTCCGCCTGCGCCAACCCCTGCGGCATCCATGACACTGCGGGTGAAAAAGGCAATACCGACAATGGCAAACAACGTTGTAAAGCTGCGATACAGAGATTTGGCAGTGCTGTCGTCTGCTGTTACCAGGCGCAACTCGTTGCGATTGGGAGCCAGTGCAAATCGAAGAAGCGCGGCAATCAGGCGCGGCAGAAATACTATCCAGAACACAGCCTTAAGCGCGAACGATCTGGTGGTCTCATCCAATATCGCCAGTTTTGCGACAACCAACGCAACAATTGCAAAAACAATCAACCCACCCAGATCAAGGCCAGCTCGTGTAGAAACGATTTTGACCGTTTCGAATAGACTTTCAGGCTTTCGGGTTTGAATGATTTCCCGCTTGGACGCTGCGATCCGGTTGAACATAAATTCCGCCGCGATACCCGACGCCAGTATCAGTGCTGATGCACCAATCAGAATATGAATTGGACCTGCAATTGCGCCGGAAAATAGTGCTCCAATACCTTTTATGATACCTGACGCCAGATTAGGCAGGTTAAGCATGTGCCCGGAGACCATGGTGCCGAAATTGCCGAGAATTGTCTGAACCTGCTGGAGAAGACTTGGGCCAACTGCCACACTGGAACCATCAGAAATGTCTGCCCCTGCGCTGCTCTGTAAAAGCGTCAACAGATCAGCAAGGGCTTCAACCTGATCAGGTTTCAGATCAGAAGCCAGTTTCTCCATAGCATCTTGCTGAAGCGCTGGTGGAAGGCTTGAAGCTGTTTCCTGAGCTGAAGTTGGAAAGACAGAAATTGCCGCAATGAGCAGGCTTGCGAATAATGCACAGGCAAGATTTTTTATATTCCAGGCACCGGTCATGCGTGAGTCCCCTTGACGGTGTCAAACTACGTTATTTGGAAGATAGACCTGTATCTTGTTCAAAATCCATCAAAAATACCTCGCGGAAGGTTGTCGAACGTCAATTCGGCACTGCTATTTTGATATCCTAAGATACAACGCCGGGTCTCGGTGCTTGATCGCCGAGGCATTAGGGACTAACTCCATCCCGGACCTTTTAAAGACAAGCGGATTTTTATGAACAATTCACCGCCGAGCGCGAACATTGCCCCCGGGCCCGTTTGGGCCTTGCTCAGCCCGATTGGTAGAATGGGCAGGGAGCCTTATTGGCTCTGTTTTGCGTTCGTTTGGACCGTCATAGCCATTGCAGTGAACTTGTGGTTCAATTCCTCCGCTGTGGAATTTACAACCGAAGCGAATGCTTTGGCATCGTTTATGGATTCCAATCCATTGTTGCCAATTCTGTTTTTCGCGCTGCAATGGTTCGAGCTGGCACTGGTCATAAAACGCCTTCAAGACATCGGTTTGTCGGGCTTCCTGGCGTTGCTGATTTTCGTTCCCGGTTTGAACATCCTTGTGGTGATCATCGCGGGATTTGTTCCAAGTCAGGCCGAGCCAAATCGCCATGGGCCATTGCCAAACAGTTATTGGCGCAAAAAGTGAACTCACCTGTTTGCTTTTGAGTCTCTACAACAAAAGAATTCTTTGAAAATGTCGATTTCTGCTGCCACGAAAATAGCTCAAGACCTTATCCGTTGTCCGTCGGTCACGCCTGCTGAAGGCGGTGCTCTCAACTCACTTGAGTCGTTATTGGGCAATGCCGGTTTCCGGGTCGAGCGTATTACGTTTCAGGATGAGGATACGCCGGACGTCGAAAACCTGTTTGCTTCGACCGGGTCGGGCAAACCACATTTCGTATTTGCCGGGCACACAGACGTTGTTCCGGCAGGTGCAGAAAACGACTGGCAGCACGCTCCATTTGAGGGTGCTATTTCTGACGGAATTCTTTTTGGTCGAGGCGCTGTAGATATGAAGGGCGGCATTGCGTCTTTTGCTGCCGCTGCCCTCGCGTTCGTTGATGACAATGGCGCTGACTTCGGCGGAACCATTTCGTTTTTGATCACCGGAGATGAAGAAGGTCCGGCGGTCAACGGCACAGTCAAGCTGCTGGAATGGGCAAAAAGCCATGGGCACACTTTCGATGCGTGTATCGTGGGTGAACCGACCAACCCTGCAGAACTTGGTGATGCCATCAAGGTAGGGCGTCGCGGGTCACTCTCCGGCATTGTGACGGTGTCAGGTGTTCAGGGCCATGCCGCCTATCCGCACCTGGCGAACAATCCCATTCCCGGGCTGACAAAGCTGATGAGTGCTCTCAACGCGCTGGTTCTGGATCAGGGTAATGAACGGTTCCAGCCATCTAATCTGGAAATCGTCACGGTCGATGTTGGCAACGCCGCATTCAATGTGATCCCGGCGCGCGCCGAATGCCGCTTTAACATCCGGTACAACGACGAGTGGACGCTGGACAGTCTCAAAGCCAAAATTCTGGATACGCTTCAGAGCGTGGATCTTGGTGATCTTCAACTTGATATCAGTTTCAAACGTGATGCCAGTGAGTCCTTTCTCACGAAAGATGAAGCCCTGATTGCGGCATTGAGCGAAGCAGTTCAGGTCGAGACCGGACGCACACCTGAGCTTTCGACAGGTGGCGGGACATCGGATGCGCGTTTCATCAAGAATTACTGTCCGGTCGTAGAATTTGGTCTTGTCGGTCAGACGATGCACAAGGTTGACGAATGCGTTGCAGTCAATGATCTTGACCAGCTTGCAGCGATCTACAAACGATTCCTGACAAGCTATTTTGGACCTTCTGCCGGAGCAGACTGAACTTGATCAGCAATAGCGAAATTCGCGCAGCCCTGGTTGGCTCCTGGTTGCTTTTGCGCAACCAGCCACAAGGCATGGCCTACTTTGACCAATCATTGCAGGGGTTTTGGCGATCCTTTCAGGCAATCTTCCTGCTGATTCCCATATTCATTGTAAGCTCCCTTGCAGAAAAAAAGCTGCTGTTGTCCGAGAATGTTGTTTCTGCTGAGACATTTCCGGAGAACACCTATTGGACGGCGCAGTTTCTAAGCCTAAGTGTTGACTGGATCACCTTACCACTCCTGCTCGCCCTACTTGCCGGTCCAATAGGAATATCGCGCCAATATGTGCCGTTTATTGCCGTTCGCAATTGGACGAGTATTCTGGCCTCGTTTCCCTATCTTATTACCGGGCTTTTATACCTGACCGGGATGGTTTCATCCGGCATCATGGTGCTGCTGTCGTTCACCTGCCTGATTGTTGTGTTGTGGTACAGGTTTTTGGTCGCCCGGATAGCGTTGCAGGCTTCCGTCAGCCTTTCTATAGGGATCGTCTTTCTCGATATCCTGCTATCGCTTGTGATTGGTGAACTCGCCGGACGTCTCTGGGCGGTTTAATAAAAAGACCCGCCTCGAGGAGACGGGTCTTGCATTCGTTCTTCCGGAAAAATCAGTCGCGCAGCAACTCGTTGATCGCGGTCTTGGACCGGGTTTTCTCATCTACAGTTTTGACGATGACGGCACAGTAGAGGTTCGGCGCGGCTGCGCCGTTGCCCATCACGTTGTCATTTGGCATGGAGCCGGCAACAACGACCGAATATGGCGGAACTTCACCGTAGGAGACTTCACCAGTCATCCGGTTGACGATTTTGGTGGACTTGCCGATGTAGACGCCCATGCCAAGGACTGCGCCTTCACGCACAATGCAGCCCTCAACAACTTCGGACCGTGCACCGATAAAACAGTTATCTTCGATGATGGTTGGTCCGGCCTGCAGCGGCTCCAGAACACCACCGATTCCGACACCACCGGATAGGTGCACATTTTTGCCGATTTGCGCGCAAGAACCGACTGTTGCCCAACCGTCAACCATTGTGCCGTCATCAACATAAGCACCCAGATTGACGAAGGATGGCATCAGGACCACGTTTTTGCCGATGAATGAACCTCGCCGGACAATGGAACCGGGAACCGCGCGGAACCCTGCCTGTTCGAAGTCGGCGCTGCGCCAGCCATCAAATTTTGACGGGACTTTGTCCCACCACGTTGCATTGCCCGGGCCGCCCTGGATAACTTCCATCGCGTTCAGCTTGAAAGAAAGCAGCACTGCTTTCTTTGCCCACTGGTTGACGACCCAGTCACCATCCTTCTTTTCTGCAACGCGTAGCTGACCGTGATCGAGCAGGTTCAGGGTCGTTTTGACTGCATCGCGGACTTCGCCGGTCGTGGTTGTGTCGATCGTAGCGCTGTCCTCGAACGCTGCATCGATGGTTTTTGAAAGCGCGGCAAGGTCTTGTGTCATCTGGATATTAGACTCCGGAAGGGATTGAAAAAGTCAGGCCGGACCTAAGCCTTGCAGCCGGGATGTGTCAAGCTCAAGGCTAAGCAATCCGGTCACTTGGGGCGCCGATAATGTAAAATGAGATTGAACGTTCAACTGCACTTCTTAATCAAGTTGTTTGCAGTGCATGACGACGTGTCAGGCCGCTTCGCAGACCATGTCTTCACCGCAACACATGGGCGATTTGATTTTGCCGTCGCCATTCGGACACTTGGAAATCTGGACTTCGCGGCCGTCATCCAGTTTGAGCGTGTCGTTCACGAGCGGAGTGTTGCACTTTCCGCATGATGCATTGACGCTCATTCCACAAATTTTGCATTCGTAAGTCGCCATCTTACTGTCTCCCGGCAGTTGAAGTTCTCGATCTTTAAATTCTAGCAATCATGTTTACTTGAGCACAAGTCAATTGAATCCAGATGAAAGCCCAATAGGGTCTGCGTTCCAAGTTAATGAAGCCGAAATCTCCGGCAAGAAAGCAGATCATGGAACTCTGGATCCCGATTACGCTGTTCGCCGCGTTTTGCCAAAACCTGCGTTCGGCCATGCAAAAACATCTCAAAGGCCAACTTGGGACGACCGGGGCAACCTTTGTTCGCTTTGGCTATGGATTTCCGTTTGCGCTTCTGTATGTCGCTGTTCTGGCGTTGGTGTTCGACTTTCCGTTTCCAGATATCAACACAACGTTCCTGGTTGCCGGTGCTTTGGGTGGATTGGCGCAAATCTTCGCGACATTCTTGCTGGTCTATTTGTTTTCCTTCCGCAATTTCGCTGTTGGAACAGCGTATTCAAAAACAGAACCGATACAGGCCGCGCTGTTTGGTTTTCTGCTATTGGGTGAAAAAATTTCATGGATTGCGGGCGGTTCCATTTTGGTCGGCATCATCGGCGTAGTGGTTATTTCCCTGGCTCGAGTCAAGATTACGGCAGCGTCCCTTCGCCAATCCTTGTTGGGTCGACCAGCCTTGATAGGTTTGACATCAGCAGCACTGTTTGGCGCATCGGCTGCAGCTTACCGCGTTGCAAGCCTGTCCCTTGAAGGAACCGGTATTCCGATGCAGGCCGGATTTGCTCTTGCCTATGCGACCTTGTTTCAAACCAGTGTCATGGCTGTCTGGATGTTGCTGCGGGATCGTGATCAGTTGCTGGCAAGCGCGGTTGCCTGGAGGTCAGCCGTCTGGGTAGGGGCTTCCGGTGTCGCCGGGTCCATTGGCTGGTTTACCGCAATGACATTGCAGAATGTCGCCTATGTACGTGCGCTCGCCCAGATCGAATTGGTCTTCACCTTCATCGTTTCTTGGCTTGTTTTCAAGGAAGCGATCGCAAGATCGGAAATATTCGGCTGCGTGCTGATCGTTGTTGCCGTGCTCGGCATTGTTTTGTGGCGCTGAGTAGTCGCTGGTTAAGCTGTTTCCTGCAACCAGTCGCGAAATGTTGCGACCGGGCGCGTCAATGTTCGGGCTGGCGAGCGAACAAACCAGTAGCCGGTTTCCAATTCCAGCAATGCCCAATCCGGCATGATCAGGTGACCGGCATCAAGCTCCTGTGAGACAAAGCGACTGTCAATTACAATCGCCCCCATACCCGCAATAGCGGCCTGAATAGCCAGATCGCGACTTTGCAGCACCATACCAGAATTGACGTCAGGATGATCGAGCCCGGCTTTAGCTAACCATTGGCTCCAGTCGTTGCGCCGTGAGGCACTGTGCAGGAGCTTCAACTTTGTGAGAATTTTGGGATCTGACGGGTCAGCTCCGCTGAGCAGATTGGGTGCCAACGCAACAGTCAGATGCTCTTTCCAGAGCAATTGACTTTCCACACTGGGCCAATTGCCGGTCCCGAGGCGAATTGCACAATCATAGTTTTCACGGTCCAGATCGATCATCCGTGTTGATGTCGACAGCAGTAGCTCGACATCCGGTTGACCGGCCTGAAACTGAGGCAGCCGGGGGATCAGCCAACGGGTCGCAAATGTCGAAACGGTGCTGATCCTCAGTTCAGTCCGTCCGCGTCTTTTGAAACTGTCGACCGCATCTTCTATCCGGTCAAATGCGTCGCCAAGACTGAGAGCAAGGCGCTGACCTTCTTCAGTCAGTGTGAGGCCGCGCCCGTCGCGGTTGACCAATGTCGCGCCAAGTTCGCTCTCAAGCTTGCGCATCAGGTGGGACAGCGCAGAGGGAGAAACCCCGAGCTTTTCAGCCGCCAAAGCTGCACGTCCGTGACGTGCAAGAAGGGAAAAAGCATGAAGCGCGCGAAGGGACGCCATAAGAAAGGGGTTCCGTTGATTGAGTTTTGCTCAATCTAGGAGAGTTGACGTCTCAGTGCTAGTGCGGATCACCGGTTCAGGAATTGGCGCCATTCACTGCGGTCAGAAAACCCGCCAAATCCTCGGTGACAAAGTCGACATAGGGATAAGGATCACCTTCCAGATCCCAGGTTTCCATAAAGATATTTCGGGATTCTTTTGGCACAATCAGGCCGGTACGCATGCCCAATTGATGAGGGACTTTCAAGTTCTTCGGAAGATCTTCGAACATGGCTGCCCGTGCCGGGGATACACCTGTTTGATCCAGAAACCTGTCGTAAGTTTCCTTGTTTGGCTTCGGGATCAGGTCCGCAGACACGATGTCGAAGATATCTTCGAAGTGATCCGAAATTCCAAGTGCGTCAGCAGTGCGTTCCGCATGCGGACGGTCACCATTTGTAAAAATGAATTTTTTACCAGGAAGGGCGTCGATCGCCTTTCCAAGGGCTGGATCCGCTGCGAGGTTTGAATAATCAATGTCATGAACAAACTGGAGGTAATCGTTCGGATCAATCTCATGGGCCTTCATCAGCCCGCTAAGTGTGGTTCCATGCTCATGATAAAGTGATTTCTGATAAGTTCTGGCCTCGTCAGGATCAACACCCAATACCAATTGTACGTATTTCGAGATTTGGGCGTCAATCTGGGGAAACAGATCCGCATCATGCGGATAAAGGGTGTTGTCCAGATCGAAGACCCAGGCTTCAACCCCCCTGAATACCCTCAAATCCTGCTTGTGGGCGTGTTGGCCTTCTAGCGGTATTGTGCGTTTTCCTGTCACGGGCGGATCAATGTCCCGGCACCACCATCGGTGAAGAGTTCCAGCAACACGGCATGAGGAACTTTACCATTCAGGATCACAACGCCTTTGACGCCGCGATCCAGGGCTTCGATACAGGTTTCGACTTTTGGAATCATACCACCTGATATAGTGCCATCTGCGATCAAGTCACGGGCCTTGGCGACACTGAGTTGTTTGATCAGATTGCCGTCCTTGTCGAGAACGCCCGGAACATCTGTTAGAAACAGCAGACGTTCTGCATTCAACGATCCGGCGATTGCACCAGCTGCAGTATCAGCATTGATGTTGTAGGTCTCACCGTCACCGCCCGGTGCAACGGGGGCGACGACTGGAATAATATCTTCCTTGAGAACAAGCTTCAGTACAGTCGGATTGACTTCAGAGGGTTCACCGACGAATCCGAGGTCAACAACGCTTTCGATGTTGCTGTCCGGATCAACAACCGTTCGCTGAAGCTTTTTGGCGGTGATCATGTTGCCGTCCTTGCCGCACAAACCGACTGCGCGACCACCTTCGGCATTGATCAGCTGAACGATTTCCTTGTTGATTGATCCGGCGAGAACCATTTCAACCACTTCGACAGTTGCCTTGTCGGTGACGCGCAAGCCGCCCTTGAACTCGCTGACGATGTTCAGGCGTTGCAGCATCTTGCCGATTTGTGGCCCGCCGCCATGCACAACAACAGGATTGACGCCTGACTGGCGCAACAAAGTGATGTCTCGCGCAAACGCCTGACCAAGCTCGGCGTCGCCCATGGCATGTCCGCCGTATTTCACAACAACGGTCTTGTCGTCGTAGCGCTGCATGTACGGCAGGGCATGGGCGATGACATGGGCGCGGTTGGCCGAATCTGGACTGGTCATGGAGAAGTGTTACTCAGGTAATCTTGAAAGAATGTCTGCGGATGTCACTGCTATAGCCGGTTTGGCTGGGCTTCACAATCTGACTGTGACAGGCCGAGAAAGAACCGCGGCCTGTTGATCTATTGGGTTGCCAATAAGCAGAGTTCTGCCCGAACAATGTCAACACCCTGGTTCTTCTCCGAGGACGTCGCAATAACCTCCGGGTGTGCAGCAACCCGCTTGGCAAGAATATCCTTGGTGTCGGCCAGCAGTTTGACAAGCGCTGGTGGCTTGATCTTGTCGGCCTTGGTCAAAACGACCTGATAGACGACTGCGGCCTTGTCGAGCAGCTCCATCGCTTCAAGGTCATTCTTCTTGATGCCGTGACGACTGTCGATCAGGAGAATGATGCGCCGCAGGTTTGGCCGTCCGCGAAGATATGAAAAGACCAGGTTTGTCCAGGCCGCTACCAGCTCCTTGGGTGCTTGCGCGTAGCCATAACCAGGCATATCGACGATTGTCAGAGGCGTATCCGGTGCCACGAAGTAGTTCAGCATTTGCGTTCGGCCCGGCGTGGATGATGTCCTTGCCAGTCCCTTGCGACCTGTCAGTGCATTGATCAGGCTGGATTTGCCAACATTTGATCTACCGGCAAACGCAATTTCAATACCTGCCGCTTCCGGCAGGTTGGACATGTCAGTCACACTGGTCAGAAAGTCCCAGGGGCGGGCAAACAAAAGCCGACCTGCCTCCAGAAGTTCATCGGAATAATCTTGATCTTCACTCATGGCAGCCTTCTAACCTGCCTTTGACGTGACGTCGAGCTTGGTGTGTCTATCGGCAGCAATCTGTTCCAGCGCATCGATATCGGCACCTTGAATATCCGCTAGGTTTAGGCTGATGTCTTCACGCGGCCAATCCCACCAGGCGATATCCAGAAGTCTCTCTATTGTGGCTTCGTCAAAGCGATAACGAACAACCCTGCCAGGGTTGCCGACGACAGTGGAGTAGGGCGGAACATCTGAAGCAACGACCGCTTGAGATCCGATTATGGACCCGGAGCATATCGTAACACCCGGCATGATCACCGAATTGGTGCCAAACCAGACATCGTGTTCTACGATCGTATCGCCGCGGGCCTCTTTATGAAATACGGAAGTGTCGAACCCTTCTTCCCATCCTCCTCGGAACAAGTGAAAGGGATAGGTGGAAAATCCACCGAGTGCATGGTTCGCGCCATTCATTATGAACGTTGTGCCTGTTGCTAAGGCACAAAACCGTCCGATTTTCAGTTTGTCTCCATTGAAATCGAAATGATAACGGACATTCCGGTTTTCAAATTCCGTCGCGTGGTTGTCATCATGAAAATACGTGAAATCGCCAACTTCAATGTTGGCGCGCGTGATGACATTTTTCAGGAAAACCGTGTGCGGTTCGCCATTCAAAGGGTGAAGAGTATCAGGGGACGGACCGTGCATGGGACCTCCAAAAAGCATAGATTACAAGGGAAGATAAACGTGTTCTGAAACACGGTCGACCTGCCGGTGAGCGACTTCGCCTTGCGGATTAGGTCTAGCTTTACTGGATCATTTGGCCGTGCACTCCTTTGAAACAAAAAGGCCCCGCCGATTGGCGAGGCCTGATTTTTAGCAGTTTGGTTCAAGCTTGTCAGCTCTTGTCGTCCGAAGCTGGTTTTTTCCGTTTGATGAGTGAGTTGAGGTTGTCCCAAAGCTCTACCTTCGCACCCTGACGGCGCATGATCACATATTGCTGAGTGATCGAAAGGGTGTTGTTCCAAGCCCAGTAAATCACGAGACCAGCCGGGAACGATGCCAGCATGAAAGTGAAGATCACAGGCATCCAGGTAAAGATCATCTGCTGCGTCGGATCTGGCGGCGCCGGGTTCATCTTCATCTGCAGGAACATGGTAATACCCATGATCAACGGCCAGACTCCGAGCATCAGCAACTGTGGCGGATCCCAAGGAATAAGTCCGAACAGGTTGAACAGCGATGTCGGATCTGGTGCAGACAGATCTTGGATCCAGCCAAAGAATGGCGCGTGACGCATCTCAATGGTGACAAAAAGAACCTTGTAAAGCGAGAAGAACACCGGAATCTGGATCAGAATTGGAAGGCACCCTGCCAGCGGATTGATTTTCTCTTTCTTGTAGAGCTCCATCAGCGCTTGTTGCTGTTTTTGTTTATCGTCGCCGTATTTTTCGCGAATTTCTGTCATCTTCGGTTGCGCAAGTTTCATCTTGCTCATGCTGACGTAGGACTTGTTGGCCAGCGGGAAGAAGATGAGTTTGACGAGCACGGTCACCAGAAGGATTGCAACACCGAAGTTGCCGCTCAGGGCGAAGAACCAGTCGATGGCAAAGAACATCGGTTTGGTCAGGAAGTAGAACCAGCCCCAGTCGATCAGCAATTCGAATTGCTTGATACTAAGGGCCTCTTCATAACCATCAATCAGGTTGGTCTCCTTAGCCCCTGCAAAGAGGAAGGAGCTGGTTTCTCCGATTCCACCAGCTGGAATAGCAACACCATTGCCGAGATAATCGGCCTGGAAATTACCGCTTACGGCAGTGTGACTGAAGCTTGGCTGGAATTCCTCACCCGGTGTCGGGATCAGCGTTGCCGCCCAGTACTTGTCGGTGATGCCGAGCCATCCCTGATCAACCTTAGCCGGACGAACTGGTCCGTCTTCTTCAAGGTCGGAATAGTCGACTTCCATCAGGCCTTCTTCGCCAAACACGCCGAGAAGGCCTTCATGCAAAATATAAAACCCGGTTGTTTCCGGCGTGCCATTTCGGGCAATAAGGCCGTAAGGGTATAGTGTGACGTCTGCGCCGGAATTGTTCGCAACGGACTGATCGACAGTGAACATGTAGTTTTCGTCGATCGAAATCGTCCGTGTGAAAGTCAGGCCATTTCCATTGTCCCAGGTCAGTGAGAGCGGTGTCGATGGGGTCAGGTTACCCGAACCTGAGATTGACCAAACTGTATCGGATCCAGGCAGTTCGACATTCGAACCAGGATCAGCAACCCAGCCATAGTCGGTATAGTATGGGTTCGGGCTGCCTTTTGGCGAAAACAGAACAATTGTCGGGCTGTTGGGGTCAACCGTCTCATGGTAATCCTTGAGACGAATGTCATCGAGACGTCCGCCCGTAAGATTTACAGAGCCTTCAAGGCGTGGTGTATCGATTTTCACCCGCGTTGTTGCAGCAAGAGCTTGATCGCGATTGGCAAAAGCGTTTTGCGAGCCTGCTGCCGGTGCGACTGTGTTTCCTGAAGGGGTAACCGAAGGCTGAGGTGCGTTCGCATCAGCACCGCCAGTTGTTGCCTGGCGAGCCGCCTCAATTTCCTGCTGTGCTTGAAGCGCTTCCTGCTGGCGTTCCAGCTGAGGCCCTGCGACGAAATATTGCCAACCCAGCAGAACGACCAGGGACAGAACGATTGCGAGAATCGTATTGCGGTTTTCAGAAATCAACTGGATTTACCCCTGTTTCCTGCTCGGATTTGTTTGTTGTGCCCGGTTGCTCTTGCGCGGTCTTCTGCTGCCACGTGGAGTATCCGGATCTAGCGCTTGCTTGAACCCCGACTTAAGGTCTGCAACAAGTTTTTGAAAGGGGAGAGTGAGCGCGCTGTCTCTCGCAACCAATACAAAATCGGCTTTTTGCGGAACGTCTTGCGGTGCAAGCTCAGCCACGGCAGCGCGAAGGCGTCGTTTGATCCGACTGCGCGCTACTGAATTCCCGGTTTTTTTGGTAACCGTATAGCCGACACGCGGATGTTCATCGGACGCACGCAGCAATCCCTGAACAACAAAAGCGCGCCGACCCAATCGGCCGCCTTTGGCGACGGCCAAGAATTCGGAGCGCTTTTTAAGTGTGTCCATAATGGCCGGTCGGCTGTTGGCAGACGCCGCCAACCCGGCGACTGCGGGCTATCGCCGTTTAGGCGCTGAGGCTCTTACGACCCTTGGCACGACGACGAGCAAGCACCTGACGACCGTTCTTGGTTGCCATACGTGAGCGGAAGCCGTGGCGACGAGCGCGGACAAGACGGCTCGGTTGATACGTACGCTTCATTGTTCTTCCCCGCGCGGCTTAGGCGCGGCCCTTGTTCATTTAAATTCTTTGGAGGAAGCACTCGAAGCGCTGAAAAAGCGCAGCTGTTACCAGCATTGGGTCCGAATGCATGTCCCGATCGGCGCGCTTATAAGCGTCATGGTGTATTGAGTCAACGTTTGAGCCGCCAAATTATCACCCACTTTTCCAATCACGCACAGGTGATCACAGCGCTATCCAGCGTCACTTCTCAGTGAAGTCCGGTTATTTACAAGCGGTTTAGGGTACATCTGACTAGAGAAGCAGGTCATTAAATCCAAAATGCGGGTTAAATAGGGCGAGGCGGAAGAAAGAATGACGGGAGAAGAGGCTGAAGTCGCGAACAAACCAAACGACCGCAATTCAACGGACGTTTCCAGCGAAGCCCCGACGATAGCTATGCGTTTGAAAAAATGGTTTCCGCTTTTGGCACTAGTCATTCTGATGGCTGTCGCGTTCTCTCAGGGGCTCCATAATCACCTAACTCTGTCGAATCTGATCATGGAGCGTCAGCAACTCGCCGGTTTTGTCGACCGGAATAGTGTTTTCGCGATCGTCACATACATTGCAATCTATACTGCCGCCGTCAGCCTGTCTTTTCCTGGAGCAGCATTGTTGACCATTGCAGGTGGGTTTTTGTTCGGGTGGATTATCGGCGGCCTTGCGACCGTGTTGGGCGCAACTGTTGGCGCTTCGTTACTGTTTCTTATTGCGCGGTCATCGTTCGGTGAAGTATTGACCAAGCGCGCTGGACCTTTTCTGTCAAAACTGGCTGAAGGCTTCCGGAAAGATGCTTTCCATTATCTTCTATTCCTGCGGTTGACGCCGATTTTTCCGTTCTGGTTGGTCAACATAGCTCCGGCGATTTTCCAGATGCATTTGCCATCCTATGTGCTGGCGACTTTTGTTGGCATAATTCCGGGAACATTTGCCTTCGCATTTATCGGGTCAGGCCTCGATAGCGTCATTGAAGCACAGGAAGCTGCAAACCCTGGCTGTGCGGCTGCCGGAACGTGCGCTGTCGAGATTTCTGCATTGGTGACCCCGCAGCTGATTGTCGCATTCTTCGCATTGGGGATCGCCAGCCTGATCCCTGTCGTTCTCAAGCGGATCAAATCCCGCTAACCTCATCTCAGTTTACTGGCTTAAAAGAAAAGGAGCCTCTGATGGCGACCCTTCTGACCCCGGATATTTGTGTCATTGGTGCCGGTTCGGGCGGCCTGTCGATGGCCGCCGCCGCTGCCGCATTCGGGGTTAATGTCGTTCTGATTGAAAAAGGGCTCATGGGCGGCGATTGCCTCAATTATGGGTGTATTCCGTCCAAAGCGCTATTGGCGGCAGGCAAAGCTGCGTCTGGCGAAGCCAAAAACCAGAAATTCGGCGTACAGACAGAAAATCAGACAGTCGACTTCGCCAAGGCAAACGATCATGTCCGAAGTGTCATAACTGCGATCGAGCCGCACGATTCGCAAGAACGTTTCGAAGAGCTCGGTGTGACCGTGCTGCGAGGAGAAGCTTCCTTTACCGGCCCCGATACAGTTCTTGTTGGTGATCAAGAAATACGCGCTCGCAGGTTTGTAATCGCAACCGGGTCAACGGCTCTTGTACCGCCGATCCCTGGACTGGACCAGGTTCCGTATTTGATAAACGAGACGCTATTCGAACTTCGTGAGAAACCGAATCATCTGGCCATCATAGGCGGAGGTCCAATTGGTCTCGAAATGGCCCAGGCGCACCGGCGTCTTGGAACCAGGGTAACCGTGTTCGAGGCTCAGAAGGCGCTTGGCAAGGACGATCCGGAACTGGCTGCAATCGTATTGGATCAGCTTCGGTCCGAAGGAATTAAGGTCCATGAAGAAACAGGTGTCGAGCGTATCGAAAAGGATGATGCCGGGATTAAAGTGATTGCAAGGACAGCGGGCAGGCAGGTCGTTGAAACTTCCGCAAGCCACCTTCTGGTCGCCGCGGGGAGAGCTCCCAACGTTTCAGGTCTTGGCCTTGAGGCTGCCGGTGTCGATTTCACCAAAAGGGGAATTGAGGTCGATAAAGGGCTGCGAACAAGTAATAGAAAGATTTACGCAGTTGGTGATGTCAGCGGCGGACTGCAATTCACGCATTTAGCTGGTTATCAGGCAGGGCTAGCCATCCGCTCGATATTGTTCCGGATGCCTATCTCAATGAACAACGATCTGGTGCCTTGGGTGACCTATACCTCGCCAGAGCTTGGTCACATCGGTCTGACCGAAACTGAAGCGCGTGCAAAGCATGGTCCAAGGGTTAAAGTCTTGCATGCAGACTATTCCGGAAATGACCGTGCACAGGCAGAAGGTGACACAACTGGCCGATTGAAACTGATTGCCGGTCCGGGAGGTCGCCTATTAGGCGCTGATATAGTCGGTGCCCAGGCAGGCGAAATTCTCAATCTCCTGTCGCTCGCATTGTCAAAAAAGATGACAATGAAAGACCTTGCGGGTTTCATTGCGCCTTATCCGACACTAGGTGAGCTGGTACGCAGGGCTGCAATCTCTTACTATGCGGAAGCCCCGAAAAATGTTTGGGTACGCCGTGTCATTGGATTGTTGCGCAGATTTGGCTAATGGTTCGCAGCTGAACCGCTGCCCCGGAACCCGGTTTAGGACTGACCTGATATGAAGCATGAAGGCTCGCCAAACGGGTCGCTCGCTCCGTCGACCGGACCAGGCAAAGTGCCTGCGGACCTGGACGCGGACACTCGGTTTGGGCACCACCGCTTTGGTGGTCTGTCCGGAAAACTGCTGCTGCTGACAGTGTTGTTTGTGATGGTAGCGGAAATCTTTATCTACGTGCCCTCGATTGCCAATTTCCGCAACACTTGGCTGATGGATCGCCTGACCACAGCAGGCGTGGCAGCTTCTGTGCTAGCTGAAACCAATACAATTGCTCCAAGGCTGCAGGAAGAACTGCTGAAGACTACCGGCGCTATTGCTATTGCGCTTGATCAGGGGTCCCGTCGCAGTCTGATTGCCATGAGTGATGTGCCGACCAATGTTGATTTTGTGATCGACATGGCAAACGTGTCGCCCTGGTCCTCGATCGCAGGCAGCTTTGCTATTCTGACCTATCGCGGGGATGGCGTTCTGCGCGTTATCGGGGTTGGCCAGATGTTGCCGACCCAGCGTGTTGATGTGGTCTTTCCGGTCAATCTCCTGCAACAGGAAATGCTTGGATTTTCCGTCCGTATTCTGGCGCTTTCATTTGTGATTTCTATTATCACAGCGGCGTTGGTCTACATTACCTTGCGTGCTGTATTCATTCGCCCGTTACGGCGTTTGACACAGTCGATGGAACGGTTTGCCGAAAACCCTGAGGACACGTCACGGATTATCAATGTGTCCGGTCGTCGCGACGAGCTGGGAGATGCTGAAATTCGCCTTGCCGCGATGGAAGAAGCACTGTCACGAGCCCTGCACCAAAAGCAACGTCTGGCAGATCTCGGGCTTGCGGTTTCGAAAATCAATCATGACCTTCGCAATCTGTTGGCGTCAGCCCAGTTGTTTCTGGAGAGACTGGAACATGTTCCGGATCCAACCGTCAATCGACTGGCACCAAAGATCCTGGCAACGTTGGACAGAGCGGTTGGATACACACAAGCTGTTATGTCTTACGGCAAGGCACAGGAGCGGGCTCCCGAGCGCCGTTTGATCGCGCTGCGCCGAGTGGGTGATGATATTGCCGATGTGCTTGGTCTCGTTGATCACGAGACTGTGCAATTTGAAAACAAGGTTCCTGAGGAACTGGAAGTCGATGCCGATCCCGAGCAAATCTTCCGTGTTCTGCTCAATTTGACCCGCAACGCACTGCAGGCATTGGAAGCGGAAAAAGACGACAGCCTTGTCCGGCGCATTACACTGGATGCCCAACGCCAGAACGGCTGCGTTCATATCACCGTCTCGGATACCGGGCCGGGAATTCCAGGAAACACTCGCAAAGCACTGTTCAAGGCATTTCACAGCAGCTCCAAGCAGGGCGGTGTCGGTTTGGGTCTGGCAATTGTTGCTGAGCTCTTGAAAGCGCATGGCGGTTCCATCCATCTGGATGAAAACAAACCTGGTGCGTGTTTTTGCATCGAGTTGCCTGATAGAGGTGCCTGATACAGGTGCGTGATTAGGCTGAATTCTAACGTCTTGCAGTTATCCAAGGGCTGATTTCACCGGTTTTCGCCGGAATTTGGTACGTGTGACTGTTCTTTGAAAAAAAGTTCGAAAAGTCCCTTGCATCCCCCGCCGGACCGCAGTAGATAAGCGCCCTGTCCGCGGCGGTCTTCGCAGCGTGGCAACGAGCAGGATCGCTCATGCATCAGATGCAATTGTTACGGTCTTTGCTTCATACGCACCGGTAGCTCAGCTGGATAGAGCACCAGACTACGAATCTGGGGGTCAGGGGTTCGAATCCTCTCCGGTGCGCCATTACTTTCAATAGCTTAACATATATTCGTGATGACGAAAATAGGGCTGTATAAGCACTGTGTAAGCAGATTACTTGTAGCGCGCAACTTCGTTTGGCATAACGCGCAACTTCAAATGACATCCAGTTTAAAGCATCTTTGAAGGCCCATTAAAGGCATCCGGCAACCCTTGCCTCTTGGCTCATGTGGGTGGGTGTAGCGTGATCTGGCCGCCGCGTAGGCCCTTTCTCGGGCAGGTAGCGCTCTGGCAAACCAGAGCCGATGCAATCCGGGTTTCGTTGATCACTTCATAATCCGGCCCGAACTTGGCAATCATAGCGTCAAGATCAAGCTCGCGGCTGCGCCCGCAATGTGGGTGCAGGCAATGGCCAAAGATGGCATAGCCAGCCGTCGCGAGTTCCCCGAGCGTTGATAAGGAAATTGGTGCTTTGGTTGGCATTACAGTCTCAAGGTAATCTATTCGTCTGGCAGTCTGTCAAATTGGGCGACTAAGTCGTCCAACCCGAATTGCTTGTAGCGGAACATGTCATAAGCTCCAAGACGCCCGTCGAGAGTTTGCAATCCCTCCAAAGCTCTACCGCTAATGATTTTTGCGTCTCGAATTATCCGATTATTTACATCTTGTCCTAGATCGCGGTCTATCGCCTGCTTCACAACACTGGCTATTTGTTTTCCATATCGTAATAGGTATGTTCGGCCATCTTCTATTGCTTGGTTCATTGGCCCTCCTGCACCGATACCCACCAAATCCAGTGCCAGCATTTCAGCTAACGTATCAAGATCCCTCCGAGCTTGCTGCTCGCCGTTGAGACGGGCTGTTTCAGCCAACAGTTCCACTTGTTTTCCCATGAAACTTGCCTGTTCGGCCATTTCGGTAAGTTGTTTCTCAGCAACAACTCTCGCAAGTTTCAGGTCCTTCCGCTGAAGAAACACAGCTAGTACCAGCCAAAGGAAGGCCAAAGGGCCGAAACTACCCGCTAAAAAATCACCAAATTCATTGAGGTCCATGCAGTAACGATATGAGTGTTTGAGTTCCAAAACACCGAAACGGTTCACAAGACCGGTGTAATCCGCAAAGCCCCAGTTGCCCGAGCATTGCAGAATTTGTGGAGTGGCGATGCTGAACGCATAAAAGCCGTACACCACACTCAGGGACACCGCGCCCCAGAAGACAAAAAAACCCACAATCTCGCGAATTGTATTCATGAAAAAGTTCCGAATTCCCAGGCGTCTACGTTACCGGGTGTTTGACCGCGTTTTTGGTCCAAATTCCGGTGAAACATCCCGCCCCCAAAAAGAAACGGCCCGGAGGCCGCCAATAATCCGTCTGGGGGCATGTTAGGCCATTCAGTCAGCCGTGCACATTCCAAAAGAGAACATCGCCGGTTGAGCGGTTTGATTGCAGTTTGCGCCACGCCTTGGCCTCATAGTTCGGATGAACCGGAAACGGCGCGGCCGGGCGGTCTTCCTTGGCAAAGGGAACGCCTGCATCATGGATCGTGGCACCGCTGATTGCTGGCAGCTCCCGGCCTACCTTTACAATGTGCAACTCAGCGCCCGGCCATGCCGCCCTGAGCGACTTGGCGAGTGTTCCGCTGCCACCGGCACACCACACAGTCTTAGGGGCAATCCTGAGCCCTTTTGCAGCCTTTGTGACGGCGAGGCTTTGATCGCCGCCGCCGAACGGTACCAGCTCGGCCGACCGTTCGGCTGCATAGGCTTTGGCGCGGCTTTGCAGCACTGACAGATACCCCGGCCGGACCTCGATAATCTTTGCCCCATAGTCGGCGGCTTTGGCCGTGTAGATCGACCGTTCAGCCCGCCATGGCACGAACAGGGTTGCTTGTCTGCAAAGCTGATAGGCAACCGCTGCAAGGGCGATCTGAGCCGCACCAAAAGCCGGGCCTGCATAAACGAATTCATCGGCCTTGGATTGGCTGATCAGATCGCGAAAGATCCGTGCTTTGGTGCCGCCTGGCAGAAGGTCGTCGCGGACCACATTTATGCCGTCATGAGTTTCAAGGATCGGGGAAGGTAAAGGGCGTGACATTGCCGATATGCTCCGTTGCGCGTTTCGGATCTCCCTTCACAAACACAAGGACGTTTTGGTGCGTCTTGCCGAGCTTCCGGGAAGCTTCAAACGGCCCCCTTGCCCGCATGGGAAGAGACCCGCCTTGGGTCACCAAAACCCCGTCGTTATAGAAGTGCAACTCCGCATCTTTACAGGCTTGTATTGTATCGGCCACGAAGCCTCGGTTCATCCCCTGCTTGTCGCGAAAGTCACCAACAACAAAGGCTGCAAACCGATCCTCGGCCAGCCGTGCAGCGCTGTTTTTTATCGCTTGTCGGAAGCCGCCCAGGAACAGGTCATAGGGCATATTCGACAGATCGTTGGGGTCTTCCGAATAACACTCCAGATCGCCATAGGGTGGACAGGTCAATATCATGTCGTGCAGGCCGCGCACCCCGGCCTGATAGAGCCTGACAGCGTCTCCCTGTTTCCAGCGCGCTTGGCTGGCAACCTGCAGCGCCTTGGCCTGTTTCCGGTTCTCGGCTATCTGGTCTTCGCTGATATCAACACCGAGATAAGTTCGGCCCATAAGCGCGGAAACAATGCCGCGAACCGATCCACCTGCGAAGGGGTCCAGGACACGACCGCCTAGCGGGCAAAACCAAGCGATTAAAAGCTCGGTTAAAACCGGATCAAAGACACTTTTTGCCATCCAGTCGGCGGCCTCATGGGACACGTTGCGGGATGTATTCCATCTTTCCATCGCATCAGAATAGCCTTTCAGCAGATCCGGTTTGCGCCCTTTGGCGCTTTCGATCCCGAGGGACAGCCAGCGTTTCTTGCGCTCCTGCCACCAACCGGCACGGGCGTCGAGGACGGAAAAGGGCGGATAGATAAAGCTATCGTAGAGTGCGCCTTTGCCCATAGTCTTTCTCCAATGTTCAGCCGCTCTTATGGCGTTCGGAGAAGGGCTCGTCGGGCGCGGTGGCCACTGGCCTCAAATGAGTGAGTGTGCCGCATCGCGGGCACTTGATTTCAACGGTGCCGCTGATCGCGGCCGGGTTTGCTTTCAAAAGCAACTTGCGGCAAGTACCGCATCGGATTTCGTTCATTTCAACCTTGAAGAGAATCACCGACACTCTGCTAGCTCGCGCGAGCAGCGGGTGCGGCAGTTATCTTCAGACTACTGCTGGCGGGCTGAAGTTTGGCGATGGAGGCCCGCTGTCCGGATCTTCGGGTCCGGACCACCCGTATTTCTTATTCTTGCGGAACCACCGGCAGCATATAATGCAACACCACCTTCACCGCTCCGCCTGTAAAACTCCCGCCATTCGCTGTTAGCCTCACAGCCGTATCTGAGTAAAACGCCTGCGGCCCGATCACCCCGGCATTGGTCGAGCCATCCGCGATCCCGAGCGAGCCACCGAACTTCGACGTCTCCCCGGCGATACCGCAGTCATAGGACGCTGCTCCGGTGATGGCCGTTGATGTCCTGGTCGAGACACACCAGACAACAGCGCGGTTGGGAATGACGATGGATGTGTCGACACTGGCACCGCTCAATCCCGTGAGCTCTTCTTCGACCGTGCACATGCGGCTCTGAGACCCGCCGTGTTGGTGTGAGAGCGCCAGTGATCAGATTGTCGGCAAAGGCATGGACCCGGCATAAAGCCGCGTTGCCGCAGCAAGCGGGAACTCGCGGTGGTCGCCATTTCTTTCCGGCGTACGCCGGTCGGTCGCAAGAGCGGTCATGCAGCGTCCTCCGTCTTGGCGGCGATCATGTCATCGCGGGAAAGTCCCATCTGCGACATGACCTGGAGATCGGAATCCGTGAGCTCGCCATCACCCTGGGGTTTGGCGGCGTCGCCAAGCTGCGCTCCGGTCAGGGACGGGGCCTTGGCAATAAAAGTCTCGAACTGGCTAATGTCCTTGGTGGCTAGCGCCAGGCCCCAGTCTTTCAAAGACGGTGCCAGTTTTCCGGCTTCAATCGCGTCCGTCACGATCAACTCGGCCTTGTCGCCATGAACCTGATCGGTGAGGGACTTGAGGTCTGCCTGCAGGGCGGTCACCTGTTCAATCGGTACAAATTTGGCCGGGTCCGGAACAGCCGTCTCGGTTGCTGTTTTGACGGCAGCGGCAATGGTGTGAGCGTCTGCCTGTTTGTCGAGACCGGCGGCAAGGGCAATCTGGCACTGGCCGGATTGCAGGGCCTTAATGGCGGACAGGGCATCTGCCTCCGTTGCGCCCTCGGCAAGGCCAAGGGCTTCCAGAATGGGGTCCATGTCTGATCCTTTGGTGAGAGTGAGTTTGGCGCGGGCGGCAATCGCCTCAAGATCCAGCGCGGGTGTGTTGACCAGCGCCATGTTGGTCAGGCGGATCACGCGGCCTTTTGCATCGGTCAGGAAGAGCGGGGAGAGATAGCGGTATTCCTGCGAGCCGATGGCGGCGGCGGCAGCATCGGTCCAGTCAACCTGGCCATAGATACCGTCGTCCCGGACCTCGAAACTTTTGATCCAGCCAGCTGCCCTGGCGCTGCCACCGGGTTCGCCTGTGGTCAGCACCTGATGGTCGTAATCGACCATCAGATCGGTCGTGCCGAGATAGTCTTTTGTCCGCTGGACAATGGCGTCCATGGAAGACTGATCACCGGACACAAATGGCCCACGTCCATCACGTGCCGAAAACGTGCCTGCGGGCATCAGCTTGATCCAGGTCTCGCTGGTCTCAGCGGTGACCGGATCGGCAGCAGCAATCAGGAACGGAGTGTGTTTTCTCATGGGCTGAGAGTGCCCATGCAGCCAAATCAAAAACACCCGCGCGGGTGCACGGGTGGAGATTATCTAAGTTGTTTTGCATTTCCGCGGAGATCGTCAGTATGAAAGATCACACGATATAGTGCAATTCATTAGCGTCATCGTGCATTCGTATCCATTTTGGACGCCGCGGTCAGTACACGGGCATTGAAATAGCTCCCGTCTCGATTCTGAGGCACGGCAATGGTATTTTGGTCCGCGATTTTTGAGAGTGAGGCGATGCACTGCTTTTCTGTCGGGACCACTCCTCTGATCCGCCAGATGAACGAACTGTGGCGAAACAATGCGAATAGATTCAGTATCTCTCCTCGTTGGATGAAACTTTTCCAAAGCGCTGTATGACAGCGATCAAACAATGAGGGTATTCGCTGAATAAAAAGGTATTGGTAAGCAGTGATCAACCGAGAATGATCTGCATTCGACAAAATCTCGTCAGTATTGAAACAGCGCTCGGCTAAAGCCAAGGTTGCTCTGACCATGTTGTAAATATTGTTAGATTCACCTACAGGATCGATAACTTTTGTGAGGTAGCTATTTATTTCTTCTGGGTCGTCGCTTTCTTTCGAAAGTGTCAGAGCTAGATTATTAGCAACAACATAGTACTTATTTTTACGTGCATCACTTTCTAAAGCGATAAGTTTTGAACGTCTTTTCGGGCCATCTGGTTCCGCTTCGAGAACAATAGCTTGAGCCTGAAACTTAATCGAACCAGATTTTGTTGTGTCCAATAGTTTCTTCGCAAACCCAACGGCTTTATTATTATCGTAGCTTTCGTAGGCTAACGCGAGATCCAGCAGCAAAGACTCGCGATCTGATCTACTTAAAGAAGACGGATCAAGGCCTTCTAAGATCTCGATTGCTTTCTCCTTTTCACTAATCATTCGTAACGATTGGCCATGAACCAATCTTACGCGGTCGATCATCTTGTCAGCGACACCCGATGGTGCGGTATGAAGGAATGAAGAAGCGAACTCCGCAGCTCCGTAGTAATGTGATCCAGTATGCAGGGCGTCAACATAAGCAGCTGCTAGGTGCATTAGCGCTACAATCTCTTCCTCGACCTCTGCATGGAGAGCTGCTTTGAACAAACGCAGTAGGATTGCGGAGGCGTTTTCGATCTCGTAATGTGAACACTTTTGGCTGGAGTATTTCCGATCTGGTGGCCAACTAGTTGAGCCTGCGCGCCAATTCGATCCAAAATACAATTCTGCCGCGCGCCTGTTGTGCCGGTCCAGTAGGCCTTCGGACATCTTATTCCTTACGACATCCCGAATTGTTCGTGGAACTGACAATATCCTTTGCGTTTCAGGTAAGCTCTGGGGGGTCAGTCCAGGAAGTGTAGAAGAGGTGATGAGGGCACGTTGCCGTAATTCGGTAGCGTTGTCTGGATAGAAGCCATGAACGCCGTTGAAGCGTTTGATGTGCTCGAACTGGGCACCATGAGGAAATGTGGATAATGCCTGAAGCATTTGATAGGCGCGTAGCAGTGAAGGGTCGTTGGTGTTCCCCAGCTTTTCTATAGCGCGATGCAGTCCCTGGTGTCCTTCATGCCCAACTACGTTGCCTCCTTCCTCGTGACTAGCGACAAGCTCAGATAAAGTTACAACCTTCAAAGACTTAAGCGCATGGTCTACACGTTCTGGAACGCCTGCAGAGATGTTAAACAGTTGTCCTACTACACTAGGAGTAGCTAGATCTTGCCCTCCATCTGGGTGTGAATTAATGTAACTCTGCAAATCGGCCTCATCGAGGGCTCCCAAGTGTACTTTCTCAAATTTCTTATTTTCTGGATCTGTCCCGGTTCGCATAATGATTATCAACGATGGGCAGTAATCAAGTACAGTCTCTGCAAGATTTTCTAATGACAACTCTCTGGGGAGCACTCCCGGTGGACGTTCACCCAGTGTAATGTCATCGAACATTAATATGGCCTCTTCTGCGTTGGCCAATTCTTCAGACAACTGCTGAATTCTCAATCCTATTTGAACCTCGATTTCTTGGTGCAAATTGCTGGCATCTGAAGGTATTTCACCGAAGTCAATACGATAGAGTGGTCGTGACGATATTGAACAAGTTTCAAGGACGGATGATATAAACTCATCCGAACTCAATCCCCAGTCTACAACTAGCCAAAAACAGCGCTTTTTTAGCGCGTTTTTCGCGGTGTTCTGTTCCACTCTTCTGACTAATCTGTGAGGTCCGGATGGCAATATGTAATGACGGAAACGATCCAAAAACTTTATAGGTTCATTATCTTCCGAAGCTTTAAAGATCTGAAGCTTTTGGCCAGATGACAAGGTATTTTTGCACGGTTTTACAGTGGTGCCGGGTAATACTGCCGCAGTCTTGGCAGGAAGAAGCGTTTCTGTGCAAAAGTTGTCCGTAAGAATGAACTGCGAATTCGGTGTCATTTTGGCTTGGCCAGAATTCGTCACCATGTACGTTCGAGGCCATATTCTGAGCTGACGTTTCCCTTCGAAAACCGAAAGTTCGCCAGCACTATATCCGTGAATTCGTTCGGAGGTCCCATCGGCCAAATACTCGAGGCCAAAAAGTGACGGGGATTGGAAAGTTGTAATTGGGGACGATCCCATGGTCGACCGGCTGTCTGATGCAGGCTCGTGCATGTGGCCGAACAGGTGGATATCGAAACGACTTGGCGGTGCGATTTCTTTTTTCCAAGTGGCCAAATTATCGTCGTTCAGCCAATCCACAGGCTGATGCGTGATTAGCAAGTTGAAGTGATTTTGTCTGCACCAACCCTCTGCATCGGGCAGCATTGACGACAGTTGCCGATGATCGACGTGAAGATCTCCTGATTTCGTATCTTGGCTGAGTTGTAGCCATGTTGAATTCAGGCCAACAATTCCAACTTTCCCTTCTTCTATTTCAATGCGCCTTACTTGATCACCTGGGAGCAAGCCTTGTTTAGTTTCAAGTACAGGTATTCCAGCATTGGAAAGGTCTTCGTACCATGCCTGATAATTAGCTAAGGAGTTGGTTACCGTCGTTCTGTACTGGCTCGATGTGTCGTTCAGGAATTTCTCTCTAACGGCTACTTTTTTCTGCCAGTCTTGTAGCAACATAACGGCCATATCGTCCTTGTCGGGTCGGACTAGATCATGGTTGCCCGGCACAGCGATGAACCGTGGATTGCAATTAAGTTTGGCGAGGTGGCTGTAAAGTTCATTTAAAACTTCTGTAGCGCCGAGAAATTCCTCTGGATCTCCCTTTTGGACGATATCACCTGAAAAAATCATAAGATCCCATGGACCAGACTGATCAAACAGCCGTGGAAGGTCATCGTACAAAAAGTGTTTGAGATTTGCCCAAAGCGGTTGTTGATCCTTCATCCCGAAGTGTAAGTCGGAAAAATGCAGCCAACGGAAAGAGAATTCTGACATCAACGATTTCCAAAAAGTACCTATATTGTGGCAATAAATCTGTGTTTGTAGATAGTGCCACATACTAGCCTATACAACGCAATCGGTAACCTAGGATAGAGGGCTGATAAAGAGCAACAATAGACTGAGGAAATAGTCCGGTAAGAGAAACAAGACCGGAGCGGCTGCTCACCAATTCATTTCCGCCGCCATTAAACACCCTTTAAACAGCCAGGAGCGCCATCAGCCATTTTTGGGCGTCAGGATGTATCTGCCCCTCTAAACCGCTTTCCACGACCTTGCTGTCAGATATCCCGAAACCCCGGCCCACCCTTCTCAAGCACCCGCCTCACCGTCGCCGCGTGCCCGGCCTTTCCCGGATTATAATCCCACCCCGGATCAATCCCATCCGGAACCTGCCGGACCTCACCCGTGCGTTTGTTCGTCCAGGCCCGGCTGGATATCACCGGCGCTTCAAACACCAGCTCCTCGCCTTGTCCAATCAACCGGTCGATATCCCGCTGTGACAGGCTCTGCAGCACACACCGGCAATTCCAGCCATTGGGCGGCGCAAAGATATCCCAGAACGCATGGTCCACCGTCAGCACCAGATTGTGCAATCGCTGATGCTCAGGCCGGGTCAGCCCGTCCTGTACCGCCACATATCTCAAGAACGGGCGGCTCTCCTTCAGTCGTTCGAACATCTGCCAGTGGCCACTCGCATAGGAGACATTCATGTTGGCATCAAAGATCGTGCGCAGCCGCCGCATGGAGCCAAGGCGCACCTTGACCGGTTCACCTGTCAGCGGATCGTTTTCAATGGCTTCGCCCCACCAGCCTTTCCTGACCAGCTCCGGCCTGATCCGCCGCGCGAAACTCTCGAACGTTTCGCCGTCTTCAAGCGCCTTTAAAAGTGCACTCCAGATAGCTGCCAGAATGTCATGTCCGGTTGATTTGGCGACCGTGAACATCGCCGCGTGGTCAGCTGCATAGACATCCTGCCAGGCGAAAGTCGGATGCAGGTCGAGCCCACGGGCTTTCAGCGCAGCGATGGCAGCCCGAGGCGGCAGCGGTGTCAGATCAGCTGCCATGATCACTCAATGCATAGAAGTTTGGGAACGGGGCCATCAATTTGTTTCCCTCATGGGTTGGCTGGCGTGCCCGCGCAAATGTCAGCAGTTTCAAATGTAGATGTGAGTTGAAAAGTTCCGGAAACGCCTGCTCCGACTTCGATTGAAAAGCTTGGACTTATCTCCTTAGGCCGAGGGTTAGCACTGCATATTATAGAAATAGTCCGGTTCACTACTTCGGTGTACCCTTGTCGGACCTGTTCTTCACTCGGAATTAAGAAGTCAAACATGCCATTCCAGGCGACCTTTTCAACAGCAGCACCCGTAGGCAATTTAGTCAGAAAATCGGCTGGGGGAGCAACCCCTCTAGGAAAAGTTGTGAGAGCTTCGACAGCCCCTTCTGACGATTTGGTCAGATAGATATCTTGGTCCTCGAGTATCTTATTTACGCCGTCCCATTGAAGCGCTGAATAGGGGTTCGCAGTATTCGAAGATGGAATCCATCCAGACTCGTTATTGTGACTCCCATTTGAACCCTTCATCAGATCTCCTATTGGAGTGCTCTTGGGTTCAAGTCTTCCGTCCAATCCAATTCCAAACTCAACGTGTTCAACTTGATTTTCTTGAGATTGGGCCATTGCAGGAAAAAGTGGTGACACCCCAAGCATCAAGATCGCCATCGCGAGTATTTTTTTGAACATTCGAACCTCCCAGATTTTTGGTCCTAAAATATACCACAAGTTGCGTTGATCTGACGTTATGTGGCTACAGTTTTCTCTAATTTATTCATAATGCGTCGACATGATCACTCAAGATCCTCGTCCGCCTCACCGGAGATCCGCGCCGCAAAACTTGCCTGCGCCAACTTGTCGGCCAACGCGGTCACACCGAGGGTTTCCAGGCGGCGCTCAAAGATCGCACGGGCTTCGTCCAGCGTTGTGACGTCCGCAAGCTCTTCGTCTAGTCCGGCAATCACCGGTTCGACCAGTGGAACCCAGCCGTCATCTGCCAGAACATCGTCAATCGCCCGCTCGATCGCATCCGGCTTTTGCAGACGAGGGGCGGACCGAAAGGCCTCGGCTTTCGCCGGTTGTTTTGGATTGTCCTGATTTTCAGGAGGCGGATCTTTCCAGGTAGGCGTCAGCAACTCCTCATCCGTGTCCGGATCTGGCAGGCCGATCTTGTCGCGCAGCGTGGACATGCCGACCTTCAGACCGAGCGGAACCAGTGTCGCAACGTTCTGGACCAGCTTGTCGATATCAACTTCGTCCGGACGGCCAATGGTGATGATCGGGTATTTTTTGCGCGGGCCATGGTTCAGGCTGATCAGTGCCCGAACCAGGTCTCGGTTCAACGTGGCTGCAAGCTGGCGTGCATCGGCTTCTTCAATGTCCGTGCGCACTTCGTCATGGACCTTGCCGACGGCATGCCCGCCAGCGATGGCATCGGTGGTGGCCGTCTGGCCCAGCACCAGTTTGGAGACTTGCCGGTCGAGCCAGTCAGCCCGCTTTTCATAAAGCTCGTGCGAGCCGCTGAGTTTCGCCTGAACAAACTCGATCAGCATGCTCTCGGGCACAATGGCCGCAAAGTCCGAGCCGATCCCGGCAACCGCCCGCAGCAATTTGGCCTTGTCTTCTTCCGTCGCGCCGGGCCCGTATTTGCCCAACCGCAATGGCTGGCCGTAGGCCTCACAGAAGATCGCCCAGTCTTTCATGGTGAAGGATTTGAACAGGAACGCCCAGGCAGCGCCGCGCGCAAGACCGCCCCGGATCGGAATGCCGGATTTGGCCTTTCCAAAATGCCGGACCCAGCCGAATGGTTTCAGAGGCTCGTCGCCGTTGGGGCCGCGCAGCAGCAGGGTTTCCTGGTCCAGATCGTCAAAGCGGAACCAGCGCGGATCCCGCCACTTGAATTTCTGCGGTCGCCACTGGCCCTCGGATGTATCCCAGATGATTTCCGTTGCAGAGAACCCCTTGCCGATCGCATCCAGAATATCAAACAGTTCATCGCGGAAGGCATCACGTTCGATAATCTCGCGCACCAGGTCAGCATCGCGGATGTCCTCTGCACTGTCACTGACCGCTTCGACTGTGATCTCCAGGCTGGAGACCTGCCGCTTTCGGGTTCCAAGCACTCCGGCATAATGTTCGTTGCGCTCTTCCATGTCTTCGGCAAGCGCCAGATAGGGTTCCGGATCACCGTCAATGCTCTCAACCAGAATGCGCGCCAGGCGCGGCGGGGTCAGACCGCTTGCTGGGTGCATTGAGCTGGAGCGATGAATGGCCTGCACGTTAGGTCCTGCCTGTTCGCTCTTCAGGGATCTGGAGGACACCGGACGGCCAAATTGATCAACAAGCGGAGAGGGAGCCATCAGAAGTTACCTCGTGAATTGCGCAAGGAGGCCATGCGATAGGGACCGTCCCTGTCGCCAAAGTCGGATACCTCGTCATGTCGGCCAGGCAGGGTGGAGACAGGCGTGTAGTCGAACTCGCGCCACTGCATGCGGCTGGCATAGTGAGCAAGAGCCAGCGCAATCGCGTAATCGCCGTGGCGCTTTTTGCCCTTTTCGCCGTCACGAACCGGCGGCACGCTGGCAATGCCCCGGATCATCTTGACCAGGCGCAGGTCACTGACATGATCCCGGTCCGCGCCAAGTTCGATCATGTCGTCTTCAAATGCAGCTTTAAGAGGCGGCATTTCGATCCGGTACCAGGTTTGCGAAAAGTGGATCGGCATGACGATGCCAGCGCCATTTGGATCTTCGCGCAGTCCGAACAACCGGCCCATGTCTTCGGCCACCGTCCAGCCCATGCCGGTTGCATCAAAAGCTGCGCCTACCAACCGGGTGCGAACGGCATCGAGCACGGTTTTGGTGATCAGCTTTTGTTCGCTTCCCGGCACATTGCGCAGTTCAAAGGACAGCACCTCGCGGCGCTTGAGATTTTTCTCCAGCGCCAGCAGGCAGCCGACGGTCAGGTCGGCAACACGGGTAAAGTCAAATCCGAAGGCAAAAAGAACATCGTCGGGCAGGAGCTCCAGCGCGGCAGTCAGTTCCGCCAGAAACGGGTCGATCAGCAGCGATTGTTGCAGGTGGTTCAAATGCAGATAATTGGCAGGCAGTTCCAGCCGCAGAACCGGAGCGCCTTCGCTCATGCGCGCTTCGATCAGGGGCGCTGATAACCAGGCCCCGGAGCCCATGGAGGGAATGCAGAACAATTCTTCATCTGCACCATCTGCATAAAAGTCGATGATCTTCTGCCGCCAGTCGGCTTCACCTGCCGCTGTCCAGTCCTTGCTCTGGACCAGGCAGATCCGCTCGAACAGACCGTCTTTAAGCGCGTCATCCAGATCAACCCGCAAATGTGCATAAGGGGATCGTTTGGACAGGATGTCCTGGATCTGGATGTTGAATTCGTTTTCGGTGCCGTCATGAGTGGAGCAGACAACCACCTGTCCGCCCCACATCAAAAATGCCATTGCGGCCTTGAGCAGTTCTTTGAGGTTCTCGACAAAGGCAGCCTCATCGATGATGACGAGGCCCTGTTTGCCGCGCAGGCGATCAAGGGCTACACCAACTTCGTCATAACGCTCAACGAGTGCTTCGATCAAATCGCCTTGGGTTTCCAGTGCCTGGGTGGCGCTGTCGTCATTTGCGATCGTGCGATAGAGCAGGGAGGCTGCAGCCGCACCGCCAGCCAGGCCAACAATGGCCAGATTGATTGGATTGAGAAAACCGATCAGGCCCTGTTTCAGGAGGCCAAGGGATCCGCCAATCGAGTTGACACCCTTGGAGCCGAGCAGGAATTGCACCTGACTGCCTTGCTGGATGATGGCTGTAAAAAGGGACTGCCCGCTTGCCACTTGTATTGCGCCATCAGAGATCTGCTGGGCGAGGATATTGACTTCGGAGGCAGCCAGCCGATTGGAATTGGCCGCAGCCAATCCTGCGGTTCGAAAGGCATTTTCCTGAGCTCTTGCTGCAAAAGCTGTAGCATTGGCAGCAGCTGACAACCTGCCCATGTCAGAGGCGGCGGTTTCTGCGGTCTCGCCAATGCCGGAAATCGCCCGCTGACTTTCCCGAGCTCCGGACTTCACGCCGGAAGCATCAAGGGTTCGCTGACCGGTTTGCGGCCTTGGGTGATGACAAGAGCGTCAGCAATTGATGTGGCTTTGGGATTGTCGCCAAAGATCAGGTCCAGAACCTTGGATTGCTGCTCGGCGTTAAGCGCAGACAACGGCCCGGTTTGGAATGACGATTGATGTGTCCACGCTGGCCCCACTTAGTCCGGTGAGTTCTTCTTCCACCGTACACATGCGGCTCTCAGCCCCAGACGCTGTTTGTGACAGCACTGACACTTCCGCCATGTTGATCCTCCGTTCTTCTAAACATAACGGGACCACTTCAAAGGGGGAGGATCAGCCCCTGATCAGCCCGGCCAACGTGCCATTGTCCCTAGCTTGTGCGCTATCGTCAGCAGCGGAAATAGACGCAAGAAATTCCGGCGAACCAGGTTCGCCCAGCAGACGTTTGCCCGTGCGACGGTGATAGTAGTAATTGCGCTAGTCGCCGGTAGCGAGCTTGCGCCGGATGATGTTGATGCCTTTAAGATGAGTTCGCATTGACAGCTTCCCATTGCTCAAATGGTGAAAGCGATGCAGAAGACGGCTTGGACGGGTTGTCTTCGCCGACTAGCTCGATTCGGCCATCTGGATGATTAATAATCCGGCCGTTGTTATAACCAGCAGCTTTAATTGCCTTTAGGAGACGTGCTGAGCCTGCCCCGAACGCTGGACCACGGTCTGCGGTCAATCTTGGCCTTATTGAGCCTGATGCGGAAGGCGAGGAGCCAGACACCGAGCTGGAAGTTTCCAACAACCGGACCACCTCAGACAGCAAAGGAGCGGGACTGAGAATTGATCCCCAGGGAAATCAAACAGGCTCTTGGTGTAGCCAGCTTGCCGGTCATGTTATTGAAATGAACCGCAAAGCGCTCGGACAACAATTTGACCTTGTCTACGGTGGTAAAAGCGTGGCTGCGTTAAAACGTCTCTATTTCAAGGAAACAGGGTTTGTACCCGGTCAAAAATCGTCTGAGGCAGCCTGTAAGAAACAGCTGCAGGCGATGCAGGAAGACGAGTAGCCGGATGAGGTTTGCCCGCTTATAACGCCCCCGGGCCTCAACTATTCTATATAGTGTTTGAATGACACTGCGCTTTCGGAAAAAGCTTCGGTCACGGTGACAATGTGCTCTGCAACGATCGAAAAATCACTGCTGTTGACCTTGTCCCACCCGGCGTAAAAAACTGTATCTCCGTCTATTACCAATTGAACGTCGTATATTCGCTTCAACTCGATAAGTGTCGCCTGTGTTGCTGGTGACAATGCCTGTAGCAGTGCCTGAAATTGCGCGTCTGCGTCCTCGGGCGTATTTCCCTTTCTGTCGGCGATGGAAATGTTGAACTTTCGGTTGAAATCGATGGATTCTGTTTGAAAATCACGCCTGCTTTCACCGGTCACGCTTTCATGGAGAAGGCGGGCCCGTATGCCGGTGTCGCGATCAAGTCGGTAAGCGCACAGCATCTGGAGCATATAGGCCTGATTGCCTGTATTGCCGTATGCGTCAGTTTTCAAAGAAGGTGCGGCGAGGGTCATATCGGCTTGCACAACACCAATCGCCATCCAGAAGGGAACAGATTTGCGCGTCTCCCCCCAGAAGAAGGCATCAATGTCGAGCACGGTGACGCGACCAACCTTCCCAGTCAGTAAATCGCCAACCCGATCGTAAACGCGGCGCACGCGTGGGTCCATCGGTATTTCGCCAGGTTGCCTGGCACTTCCGTTTTCACGAGGTTGATTGACAAGCTTCTTGAGCGCTTCGTTTTTCTGTGCGTTGGTGGATGGGAGTACCTCAAAGGCCCAGCTGTTCGCCTCTGCAAGCTGGTAGAGCAGCCACCTGATCTTACCATCTTTGTTGTTGAGATGGTCGATACCAAGAAGACCAACTAGGCCTATGCAGAGGCTGGGGACGCCCAGCCAAAGGGCATCGCGGTAGAAAATCCCGACGAAGCAAATGACGAATCCAGCCAGCACTAGAACGCCGGCCAGACTGCGTATTGAACTCGGCATTTTTATACCTTCGCGCGGATTTGCTACACTCTGCTGATGAAAATCGACCTCACCGACAAAAGGGTCCCACATAGTCTTGCTCATGGTTCAACCTTCGCCTGGAAAACGTTTCTGAGGCTGTGAATGATGCTGATCATCTTCGGTCTCCATCCATGCCGAGGGCTGCGATATCGGTTGGTTTGCTGATTGTCACCATTTCCGTCGCGTCGACCTCGAACATTGTCTCGGGCCTGAAACCTTTCATGTTCGCGATGAAATTCCACGGGATCGACATCACCTTGGTGTTGAAGGCTTGGACATTGCCGTTAAACAGGCGCCGGGAAGCAGCGATCTGGTCCTCGGTTTCTTCGAGTTGGCGCTGAAGCAACTGGATGTTATCAGTGGCGGTGATTTCCGGATTGTCTTCCGTGTAGCCAACAAAACCATTTAGCGCCGAGGTGAGCGCAGCTTCCGCTTCATTCACTGTGTCGTGGTTTCCGTCGGCCAGCGCTGCAAGCGCGTTTGAGCGCGCTTCCAGGATGCTCTCGAGGATGCCGCTTTCATGGCTCATCGCGGTGCGTGCCGCATTTACAAGATTTGGGATCAACTCGTGGCGGCGCTTGAGCTGGACGATGATTCCCGACCAACCTTCATCGACCTTAAGCTTCGAGTTGACCAAACCATTGTAGCAATAAACATAACCGCCAAGCACCGCGGCAAAGAGAATGAGAACAGTTAGGAGCGTCATTGATATTTCTCACTGGAACGAGGTGGGGTGGTTATGGCAGTTTCACATCAAATGTTGTGCGTTCGCCGAGGCCAACTTCGATCTCGGATTCAAAAGGAGGGCGTTTGGTCCCGTCCCACAGCTCTATGGACATCAGGTATTTTCCAGGCCGAAGGAACACCGGCTTGGCACTGGAGTCGTAGAGAATTGTCGCACCTACAGTTCCGTCATCCTTGAGAATTTTATAATGTTGGCGAATGGACGTATTGGGTGCGCCGTTGGCTTCAACGACGTTCACCGCAAACTCGGTGTTGGGCAGGATGAAATCCAGTTGTTTCTCCTCGCCTGCCGCCAATATGACGGAACGGGGAGGATTTACGGTCGCCTTTTCGCCGCGCATCCCATAGCTGATTTCGTAAGGGCCAGCTGGGACGATCTGATCGAGTTCATACCCGTAAAACGAATAGCCCTGCTTTGTATCGGTGTTGAGAAATCTCCATTCGAGCTTGGCCCAGTCAACCCCCGGACTGTCGAACATAAAGGCACCTACTCCGGTAACGCGTGCCGCATCGAGAGCAACAACCTTTTCTGTGACGTTATAGGGATCAAGCGTGATAGTGTCGCTGGTTCTTCCACCAAGGCGGTATTCGACGGTAAGGTCATATTGGCCAGCTGACCCGGACCAATATACCTCGTGTTCGCGGCCCAAAAGATGTTTTCTGCCTATGTTTTCCTGGCTCGGTGATGGCTGTATGTACCATGTAAAACCATCCACTGATTCTTTAGGAAGAGTCGGCCCCCCTTCGACCAGGGCAAGTTTGCCGATAAAATTATGCTCTGGCGCTTCTTGTGTCGGAGCCTCTGGGACAGGGGACACGGCAGGCTGAACCGGTGCCACAGTCTTGTTGAGTGCAGCAGTGAGCTCATCTGCGTTCCCCGCCTTGAGATAAAGGCCTCCAGTGTTTTCTGCGAGGCAAGCGACTTGCTTTCCCTCCTCATCCGAGAGGTCGAAAGCAATAACGTGGGCCGTGAAATCAACACCGATTTGCTCCAACTGATCGGCGAGGGCACATGGATTTGCGTTGCATGTCTCAACTCCATCCGTCACCAGAATGACGCTGGCTTTGTCCTCGGTGTAGCGCAGTTGTTCTGCAGCGGTTCTCACCGCTTCCGTGAGCGGGGTTTTCCCTTTCGGACTTATTCTGCGTACGGACTGCGCGATGCTCTGACCGGTTGTGGAGGCGGGCCCGATATTGACCATGGTTTCAATATCGCTGCAGTCCCCCTTGCGGTTATGACCGTAGGCGATCATGCCCAGCTGAAGGTCCTGCGGCAGCGCTCCGACAAAACGATCCAGCGTTTCGCGCGCAATTTCGATCTTCGATTTGCCGTCGATCTGGCCCCACATGGAGCCGGACGCATCGAAAACAATGATCGCCCTGTCATTCGGCGTCTGAGCGCTCAGAGAATGGGCATTGAGATGAAAAGCGAAAAAAAACAGCGCAATATGCAAAAATGCGCGGACAATAGGTATCACGAGAATGGCTCCACGTACTATGAGCCAATACCGTATTTGGGTGGTTCTGGCCTGCCTAGCTACCGAAATCGGTAGGGTCGCCCACTTAGTTGCCGCAAACCTGCAGGCTGACTGTCAGTTCAATAGATGGGAGACCAGCTGCGCTTGACCATGCTTGCCGGTCTTGGAATAGACCTTCTTGAGGTAAGTGCGCACGGTGCTATGTTTCAGGTTCTGTAAAGCTGCGATCTCACGAACATCCAGACCAACCAGTAGATCGAGCGTAACGGCAGATTCTGCTTGTGTCAGGCCAAACGCGAGGCCCAGGCTTTCAATATCCCAGGTTTTTCTTTTCAAGCTGCTGAATACCATTCGCACTGTGCGTCTAAAGGGGAAACACGGCCCGCGCATACATTCAACAGACATGCCAGCACCATCTTCGTCGGAAAGGGAGAGTATGTTCGGCTGACCGGAGAGGGCTCTTTCAAGTGCATGATCAAGTTGCCACTCATCTTTTTTCAGCCGCATACGCAACTTGCCCTCAAAGTTCGAAAACCAGTGGTCCACGACTCCTTTATGGCGGCTATTGAAACAGCGAATTACCTTATCTTCATCAACCAGAAGCTCGCATTGGTAAGGTGATGAGCCGACTTCCATGTTGAGCTTGAGGTCTACGGCGCGCACGATCTCTCCCAGCATCAGGGAAGACTGTTTTGCCAGTCCCTCGCTCATCCAGTCGTAGGCAGCGCGATGGCCGATCGTAAACATGAACAAGCCGGAGCGTCCTTTGTACAACGCTGTACCAAAATGGTCAGTGTCGGAGGGTCTGACAAAATTCTCGTAGACGCCTTGATTGTCGAAATGCTCTGGCCTGACAAGTTCGGTTTTATGCAACAGCCTGCCTGGAACAGCGTAGGGCAATGCCGCAATCACCGGATTGCTGTCCGGGGTTAGGTAGTTCGATCGCATCACATTCACCAACGCGGGATCGACCCGTTGGGAACCGAGAAAGTCCGGTGTCGTCAGATCGCGCATGCTAAATGCCAAAAATGCACTTAACTCCTTTCGTTGCTCGCAAAAAGCGGTGGTGAGTGATCCGAATTCTCCCGTCTCCAGATACTCTAGAAGACGGTTGGAGAATGTTTCCATTGCCAATGCAGTTACCTCAGCTTTCCAAATGCCAATACCCATATGGGCATATTCTGCAGTCGACGATCGTGGTGGAAATCACACTTTGTATTGGCAAGAGAGATTGGCAACTGATTTGGAAAAGCATTCTACAGCTCAAGTTGATAGCAGTGGTTCTGAGATTGATGGTTTTCTTGACCAAATTCAATCGATCAATAGCATCGCAGAACTATGGAGTATTTGCGTAGGCACCTTAGAGCAATTTGGTTTTGACTACGTTACGTATATGTACTTGCGGTTGGATGCCCCTCACGACGGGCCAATAGCACTAACGACAATGCCGAGCTGGTGGGCAGATACCTATTTTGACAGCGCGCATATTTGTTCAGATCCATTTTTCAGATTTTGCGGAAACTTGAAGCCACGCCGCACCGGTGCGGACTATCTCGATCTGTACCCCCTTCTCTCGCCTGCCGAGAGGGAGAGAGTGGAATTGGCGGGCGAAGCCGGATGTCTAACAGGTTTTGCCAGCCCGGTTCGCCTGATCGGCAATCGGCGTTGTGGCGGATGGAACTTCGGCTCTCGTTTGAGCAGGAAGCACTTCGAGCCTTTCTATCCGCAAGTCAGGCAACAAGTTCAGTTGATCGGCTTTTATGCTCATGAACGGTTGGAAGCCTTGCATCTGCATGAAATCCGCGACTCTGAGCACGCGTCCATCCTGAGCCCACGGGAACAGGAGTGCTTGTCCTATCTGGCTTCAGGGAGTCGCACTTCGTGTATCGCAGGCTTGTTGGGAATCTCGGCGGCGACAGTCGAATTCCATCTCAAGAACGTCAAACGAAAGCTCGGTGCTTCCACACGCGAGGAAGCACTGGCAAAGGCCATAACTGGCGGTGCCATTGCTCTGCCGCACTGCGCATTCGGCACCTATCAAAATCCCTAGCTGGTTTGTCTGGCTGCCGGTTGTTTAGATCATTTTCGAAAACTCAGAGACTTTATCGGAGACATCATGCCCGTTTCACGCCTTCTGGCTACAGTTCTATTTGTGCTGCTTTTTAGCGGCCCGGCAAACGCTGCTTGCATCGGGACAATTTGCGATCCTTTCTCAAACGGCCCGGACGCTCGTATGGCCGTGCCATATGTCGTTGCTGCCAGCAATGATCCATTGCCGACGCAATTTGTCTACCGGGTCTCCGGGGGGCACGGCACCGTCGCCATGTTGGGAGTAAGCCAACCAGCCCCGGTCGAGGAAAACGCCAAGGTCGTTTTCACCCCCAAGGGCGACGTCATGATCCTCACTCTTCCCAAAGAGTTCGAGAGCCCCCCTGTGGAGCTGCATCGTGTTGGAAATAAAAGTTTTTCCGGGATTATGCCAAGTTGGAGCGGTTTTCCCATCAAGGTTGAAGTCCTCGCGGAAGATGTCTCGACCTCGACTGCGTCGATTGAGTTTTTTGCCGACAACGGCCAGATAAAAATGGACATGACGGTGAACTTGACGCTTAGCGACGCCGGGTGATGGGCGGCTTTTGGTCACCTGAATTATTTCGGACATTTGATTGAGACTCTCTCGGAGGCACAATGCCTGTTTCGCGTCTATTGATTACTGCTTTTGCCATGCTGCTTTGCGGCGGAATTGCCAAGGCCGCCTGTATTGATTCTGCACCAGACGGAAGTTCACTAGAGATCTACGGCAAGCCGGATGCGAACGCCCCCGTCGTCGGTGGCGTAGGCGTCGGGCAATGTGAAGTCGAGCTGACCAATCTATGCCGCAATGGTTATTGCCAAATTTTTCTGGGTACCCTGAGTGGATGGGCAAACATGCAGTACATTGCTGCTGCCGGGGATGAGCCACTGACCTCTCTGTTTACTTACCAGGTTACCGGGGGGCAAGGCACCATCTCTATGTTGGGGAGAACTCAACCAGCCCCGGTCGAGAAAAGGGGGAAGGTCGTTTTCACACCCGAGGTCGACGCGATGGTTCTTACCCTTCCCAAGGAGTTTGATAGCCCTCCTGTCAAACTGCATCGCGTGGGAAGCGCCAGTTTTGCAGGTACTATGCCAAGCTGGGGAGGTTTTCCCATCAAGGTGGAGGTCATTGCCGAACGCGTCTCGGCACCTTCGGCAACGCTTGAGTTTTTGGCACAAGATGCTCAAGTCAAGATGGACATCAAGATAGAGCTCGCCCGTACCGATAAACCGATTTTTTCAATGGAGATGCAAACCTCCCAAAATAGCGGTGGTCAAAGTGAGGTGTGCCTAAAAGTTGAAGACCTTGCTGCCAGCGTAGGGGCCTATGACCGTTCGGATCTTGTGCGTCTCTACGACGAATTGCTGGATCGAGCGGGGATCACGGACTTTGCGAACAAGACAGCGCAACAATGTGAAGCCGTTCTGGATGGAGCGCTGCAAAACGGGTTGCTCCCGGAACTGGAAAGGATTGGTGCGTTGGTGCCGGGCTTTGAATGGGGCCCTGTCATCAATACCAGAGAGCCTAAAAGCGAAGGCGGTCAGGCAATTGGTCAACCCGGAACGAAAATGTGGGACGAGATATTAGGCAAAGCTCCCCTGCGGCAACACGCAGGTTTGGCCTCCGATGATCCTGCACTTTGCGATGCCCTGTCTATCGTCATTGGTCCCCTATTGCGCGGTGAACACGGCGCTGTGCAGCGTTCGGGCCTGATGCTTGTCCTGAAAAGTGTAGGCGTTTTCGATCTCGCAGGCGCATCCGCGGGCGATTGCCGTCAGATAGCCATAGATCTTGCCAAGGCAGGGTTGATCGCGGAGGGCGCAATCGATCTGTCCCTATCATCCTCGCCTGAATTCCAGGGTGAAGACCCGCGCACAATGATTGAGGGCGGCGCTGAAATACCTGGAAGTGCTGAGGATTTCGCGCCTGTTGGTACCTTGTTGTCCGCGACCAATACAAGAGCAGTTCTCGCACTGGAGTGCATCGCTCTTGCCGATCAGATCATCCTGATTCTCAAACGAAATTTGCCTGGCGAGGTCTCCAAACTTCAAGGTGTTTTGTATTTGACCTTCATCTCGGACATTTCCTCAAATGACAAGCAACAGTGTTTGGCGGCAACTGATGAATTGCAAAATCAGGGTCTTCTGTGATGAAAAACGGTCTCGCCGTATCCGTGCTGCTTGGCCTGAACTTGGGCGCTGCATTTGCCTCGACACTATCCTCGGCAGCGGAATTCGGCCCTTGGTATGGGGCATTCAGAACAGGCATTGGTGCAACTGATATATCGATTGACCTTGATCAACTTGCGAACTCGCGCACTGGTGCTGCCGCTATCGCCTTCATCCCGACCGGTCGACCGGATGAATGTCCGCGTGATGCGCATCCAGCTTTTTGCGAGGAACTGGCGGATCGCGCGCAACAGGGCGATCCAGATGCCTTCGATAACCAGGTGCTCGGGGTCTTGTACGAAGGCGACAAAGAGGCGTTCATCGCCTTTGGTTTTTCCGACGAGGAAACAGTCCGGATGCTCGCCGTCAAACGGAGTGGCCGCGATGCGCCATTTGCGGCTGTCAGGTTCTACCACCCCTTACGCGGCGTAGACGCTGAAGCGAATTCAAAACCTGACAGTCACCTTTGCGAACAGGCGCAATGTTCTTCAGACAGGTTGCGTGAACTTGCCAGGAACGACGATGCGGCAATTGGCTTGCTGCAAAACCCGAAGTTCTTTGGAACCTTTGACCTCAACAAGGATGGCCGTGCCGATGCTCATGCGCGCTGGCTGTCTTCGATGCCTGCACCGAAAGAAAACGGATTTGGTGTTTATCAAAGTGTCGGGCAATTCATGACCGCCATCTGGCAAGTCCAAGATGACGGCGGCACGGGAATCGGGGAGTTGCGTATCTTTGCGACCGGTACAAGATCTTGGGGTGGTTTCGGGGAGCTTGACGACAATACACATGCAGGCAAACGTTCGAAGGTTAAACTCGATGAGAGCAGTCGTAGTCAGGCCGGGGTCGACTTCGATGTGACCTTTGCAGCTTCGGGCGGCGAAGAGCTCTCTGGAGAGCTTGTTATTGATCTTCCACAGTCACCGAAAGGCAGAATAACCGGCTTGTTGACGCATGAAGGCCGACAGACGTCCGTCTCCCTCAAACGGTTGGGAGCCTATGAAGGTGAGTTCGAAGACAGTGGTGATTACGAAAGCTCTGGATCTGAAGGCTTCGATCATTTTTTCCACCTCAGAAATGTACCGGAAGGACGATCGCTGGTATTGCGGCAGGGGCCAAGTCGCAAATCCAAAGCGCTGGCAGGGCTCATGTGGACCACAACAGGTCTGAGCATAGAGCAGTGTACGCCCGACATCGCTTCCGAAGTTTTTAATCTGTCTTCTCATGACGAAAAATTGGAACTGCTTGGCGGGGCATGGTGCCAAGTCACGACGGCCGATACCCAAATTCCATCGGGATATGTGTTGGGCCGCTATTTAAAACCATCTGAGTAAGACCGTAGGATATGGCTTTTAGAATAATAAGTTTCCATGTTGTTTGGGTCTTAATTATACTGGGGTTGTAGCCTATGGCAAGTTCATCCAAGATTGATGGCATCGGCGGAGTTTTTTTCAAGTGTACCGATCCGGTCCGGCAAGCAGAGTTCTATAAGAAACATTTCGACATCAATTTGGGTACCTGGCTGCATCAGAATGCAGGCCCGTCCGTTGTTGCAGCGTTCAAATCAGAGACGTCATATTTCGGCCCTTCTGAAAACCAGTTTATGATCAATTTCCGGGTGAACGACATAGATGCGTTAATAGCAAGTCTGAGGACGGATGGCGTCACTGAACTTGGGGTCGACGACGAAGAGTACGGCAGATTTTTCCGCTTTCTCGACCCTGAAGGGAATGCGATTGAACTTTGGCAGCCACCTGCGGGGGATCTACCGAATGATTAGAATTTTTCAGAACAGTTTTCAAATTAAGGGAGCGGCCATTTGATGAAGTTGCAGCAAAGGTCGGCTTGGAGCCCGTTCGAGGCCTTTGTTGCTTCGCACCCAGAGACTGATAAGGGCGGAGAGTGTGAATTCGCGGCAAGTGCGAGCCTGCCGTGCCAAGGTATTTGAAGCCGACATTCAATTGGCCTCAGAACCCAGCGTCCCTCTGCAGTGCCGCAAGTCGGCTCCGAGCCCATCGTGTTGAATGCTGCATGGCCAACGAACGTCAGCTTCCACTTTTTCCGCAACCTCAAATACAGCAATACAAGCATACTCGATCCGACATATGCTCGCTCAAGCTAGATCAGGAGTTAGTACATGGTTGCGAGAGACCGCTCGTTTGTTGCGTACGAAGAAAGGCTAAATCGCGTCCTTTCGTACATCTATGATAATCTTGATGATGACTTGAACTTGGAAAAACTCGCCGACATCGCGTGCATGTCCCGATGTCATTGGCATCGCGTCTTCCGCGCGATGACAGGTGAAACAATGTCAAATGTTGTGCGACGGCTGCGGTTGCACAAGGCAGCCAATGCACTCGTTGAGGGGGACGCGCCTGTCCGAGCGATTGCGGAACAGGTCGGCTATGAAAATCTCGCGAGCTTCTCTCGGGCTTTCAAACTTGCACACGGTGTTTCACCAAACGCATTTCGCGAGCAAGGCGCTAAGATCAACAACTTTTTGAACACGTGTTCCAAGGGAGACGAAATGTACCCAGTCACTATGAAAGAACTTGTAAGTGTTCGTGCAGCGGGCGTCTCACATATTGGCCCCTACCGGAAAATTGGCAGCGCATTCAAAACGCTTGGTAGCTCGCTGATGGCCAATTCTCTGATGAATTGCGTGGGTGAGTTATTTATCATTTATCACGACCCTCCTGATTCCAAACCAGAGCCGGAGCTTCGTTCCCATGTTGCTGTCTCCACGCTCCACGGCTTTCCAGATCAGCTAAGCGGGCTTGATTACTTCGAAGTAGCTGGCGGAAAATATGTCGTTCTGGAACACAAAGGACCGTATTCGACTTTGAAGGCGGCTTACGATTGGCTATACGGGCATTGGCTGCCAAACTCAGGTATGGAACCAAGAGATGAGCCTCCGCTGGAGGTATACATAAGTGATCCAAAAACGACGCCATCAACCGAACTGAGAACAGATATTAAGCTCCCATTGATGTAGATTGAGTTCTCACCGAGTTAGGCGTCAGTCAAAAGCGGTCGTTCGCACCCGCGGCCACAACGGCAAATTTGTCCGCTCAGCTGCCATTGATCCAACAACTCATCTTTGGAGCCTACTTCAAAGGATGGATTCGCATAACGTGTCATATGGTATTTTGCGTTTAGCCAGTTCCCACCTTCGACGAATACTCACACCACATACACTGTGTATCCGCAGAACATTGCGCGCATTCTGAGGTATGATCCGGCGAGGTCGATGACGATCTCAGATCCCACCTCGAAATCACGCAGTGTTTGATATTCAAAAAAAATGGCGATAGATTTCTGCGCAGTCGATACAAGCAAACCACAATTGCCATTCGAAATGGCGCAGCTGTTGTCGGATAAAGCCAATGAACCTAGTCGAAAATCGCCAATTACCGTCAAATCCCACTTAATTCCGGATATGCGCCTAGTGCCAAGTGTTCTTGCGCATTACACGTGAGAAAAACGTGGATCTGAGTCCTTAGAGTCGCAGTCCGGTGCTTCTTCCAATTCTCAGACCATTGAGACGTATCATGACGCAACACCCCAATTCCCTTGAAGCTCGCGATACTGCTGTTCAGCTGCATTCCTACGCTGATGCCCGCCGTCAGGAGGAGACTGGCGCCCTGGTAATCGACAAGGGTGATGGGATCTACGTCGATGATATCAATGGCAAACGCTACATCGAAGGGATGGCAGGCCTATGGAGTGTCGCAGTCGGCTTTGGTGAAAAACGCCTGGTGGATGCAGCAGCGCGGCAAATGGAGAAGCTGCCTTATTATCATACGTTTACCTACAAGACCCATGGTCCGTCGATCGAACTGGCAGAAAAGCTGATCGAGATGGCACCTGTGCCGATGTCGAAAGTCTATTTCACCAATTCCGGATCCGAGGCCAATGATACAGCCCTCAAACTGATCTGGTACCGGTCAAATGCGCTGGGCCAACCGGAACGTAAAAAAATCATTTCACGCATACGCGGCTATCATGGCGTGACGCTTGCCTCGGCCAGCCTGACCGGCCTGCCGAACAACCACCGTTCATTCGACCTTCCTCTTCCGCAGGTCTTGCACACGACCTGCCCGCACTACAGGACCATGAAAAAGAACGGCGAGAGTGAAGCTGATTTCGCCAAACGCTGTGCGCAGGATCTTGAAGATCTGATCCTGACAGAGGGTCCGGAAACCATCGCGGCTTTTTTTGCTGAACCGGTCATCGGAGCTGGTGGTGTCATTGTGCCACCCGATGGGTACTGGGCGGCAGTACAACCGATCCTGAAAAAATATGGCATCCTGTTTGTTGCAGATGAGGTTATTTGCGGATTCGGTCGAACTGGCAAAATGTTTGGCACGGAAACCTACAACCTGCAGCCGGACATGATGACATTGTCCAAGGCGCTGTCGTCTTCTTATCAGCCGATTTCGGCCTTGCTTATCAATGACACTGTTTATCAGCCGATTGCCGACGAAAGCCATCGCATCGGTGTTTTGGGACATGGATTTACCGGTAGTGGTCATCCGGTTGCCGCAGCTGTCGCGCTGGAAAACCTTAAAATCATCGAAGAGCGGGAACTGGTCGCTCATGTGCAGGCGATCGCGCCTGTCTTCCAGAAACGTCTCAGGGATCTTGCGGCCAATCCGCTTGTGATCGAGACGCGCGGAGTTGGCCTGATTGGGGCTGTGGAACTGACCCACGAAGCACTTGCTGACACACCTGGTGCCTTGGGTGGCAAGACCAATACGATCTTCCATGAGAACGGGCTGATTTCGCGCAACATACTGGACGCCTTGGCCTTCTGCCCGCCCCTGATCATCACTGAGCAGCAAGTCAATGAGATGTTCGACATAGTCGAAAACAGCATCAATTCAGTTGCGGCGGGTCTATGACGGGATGGTCCATCGTCGGTGCCATAAGCGGGACATCCGCTGATGGCATCGATCTGGCTGAGATTCAGACTGATGGCCGAACTGTTTCCCGCTTTGGCCCTTCTGAAACCACACCCTATCGGGGAGACATTAGAGCGCGTGTTCTAAGGGCTGCCGCCAACAAAGGCGGGGATCGGACTGGATGGTCAGACCTTGCCCGTGCGGTAACAGATGATCATGTCAGAACGATCTCAGCGTATCTTGAAACACATAACCTGAAGCCCGATGCGGTGGTCTTTCATGGTCAGACTGTCTGGCATGATCCAAAAGCCGGCGAAACGGTTCAGCTTGGCAATCCGCAAGCGCTGTCCAATGCTTTAAAGCTACCAGTGGTTGGCGACGTTCGTTTTGCCGATATGGAGGCCGGAGGTGAGGGGGCACCTCTGGTGCCTGTCTATCATCAGGCTCTTGCCAAGACGTTGATTGGCAAAGACAAGGAGCCGGTCTGTCTTTTGAACATCGGTGGTGTTTCCAATCTCACCTATATTGATGGCGATGATCTTCAAGCGTTTGATATTGGGCCGGGCAATGCTCTGCTGGACGACTGGGTGCGCACGCATGGTGCAGGTGACTATGATGCAAACGGCGAGATCTCTGCACGGGGCAAAGTTCAACATGACCGTCTGGCTGATGCGCTGAGGCATCCGTTCCTGTCTGAGCCCGGACCTAAGTCGCTTGATCGCTACAGCTTCTCTGGCGCATTTGCTGAAGGTTTGAACTTGGAAAATGGCGCAGCGACGCTGCTTGCGTTCACGGTTGAGGCGATTGCCAAAGCTGTAGACCTTTTGCCGAAAGAACCAAATCTGTGGCTGGTGTGCGGCGGGGGGCGTCTTAATCCGACTCTCATGAAGATGCTCAATAGCCGGCTGACTGGTGAAGTCGTGCCATCCGACACTTACATGATCGATGGAGATGCACTTGAAGCGCAGGCCATGGCATTTCTGGGAGCCCGACTCAAAGCAAATCTGCCAACGACCTTTCCAGAAACAACCGGTGCTAAACATGCGGTGATAGGTGGGCGGATATTTTTGCCTGAGTGAGCCAGCTCCAAACAAAGGGCCATCGTGCGCGACCTTGCAAGGTCTCGACTTTGAGGCTAACCAGATTGCATGAATGGATCTGAAATTTATCGGCGGCTGATAGGCCTTATTGAAGAACGCACATTGAAGCCGGGTGACCGGTTGCGTGAGGCTGATCTGGCAGAGGATTTCGGCGTATCCCGAACGCCTATTCGCGAAGGCCTGAAACGGTTGGAAGCACAAGGCCTGGCAGTACATGAGCCCAATCGTGGCATGGTAATAACCACGCTGGATCATGGTCAGATCAACGAAGTCTATTTCATGCGTGAGATTCTGGAAGGAACGGCAGCGGGACTGGCAGCAAAACACGCATCAGGTCCCGAAATCGAAATCCTTCAGGATCTGGTGGCAGCAGACCGAAAACGCATTGCCGATGAAGACAGTCTTGTTCGGTCAAACCGGGAATTCCACCGTCGTCTCTGTCTGGCTTCCCACAACCGTTATCTGGTTGATCAAATCGAACATCTGCGTCTGTCACTCATCCTGATGGCAGGCACCACCCTCGATACGCCAGAGCGCCGCGAAACCGCTGTTGAAGAGCATGCCGCCATTGTCGATGCTATTGCTGATGGCAATGGCGAAGCCGCGGAAACCGCAGCGCGGCTTCACATCGCTCACGCGCACAAAACGCGTCTTCAGCAAATCTGAATTCCGGCTTTTCCAAAAGCGCCGGGTCCCAGGGTCGTTTGCCCTTGCCTATGTGATCTTCAATATTTCTGTGGTTGATCACGCCTTTTTTGTCAAAAAAATCTAAAAAATAACTTGTAAAAAACAAGTGAAATACACATGTCCAGTCAACTTGCATAATGCAAGTTAATTAGGAGGTGTAAATGTCCGACGAAAGTCCAGCCAACTCGCAGCCTGATGCGTTGGCAGTTTCAAGACGAAAGGTATTGGCAGGTGCTGCAGCCGCCACTGCCGTTTCATTACTTTCCCCATCCAGTCTCAAAGCTCAGGAAACGAGAAATATGACGCCCAAAGCATTCGTTTACACAGAAGTCGCTATCTCGGTTCCGTTTGACGACGCACCGTGGAAAAAGATCAATGAAGACATCAAAAAACAGCAAGGGTTTCTGAACAAGACCTGGCTGCAAGGTCATTCGACACAGACCCTTGGAGGTATCTATTCATTCGATAGCATCGATAACGCGAGACAATTTGTTACCGGATATTTCCCTACCGAACCGCGTTCCTTTGGCGTGGCCCATAACACCCGCGTATTTGATGCTGAAATCGTAAAGGAGGCGAGCCTGGATCTTGGTTCTGTTCATTTTGGAGCAGCGGTGAATAAAAAGCCGGGTGCATTTGTCTATACCGAGCTTCAGTATTCAAAGCCATTTGGTACGTTTGCCTGGCACGAACGCAATAAAGCGCTGAAACAAGTCAACGGATTGCAAAACAAGATCTGGCTGAGCGGTGTGTCCACTCATACGCTTGGTGGCTTTGATGCGTTCGATACGTTGGACGATGCGCTCGATTTTGCGATCAACGCGTTTCCAGACACAGCCGCCAAACTCGGCAGCGCATTTTATACCCGGGTGTTTGATGCCAGCATCACTGAGCAGGCAAGCCGGGAAATGTACTCGCCGTATTACAATGGCTAAAATTTAGGGCGGCGGGCAGGAGCGTTCCTGCCCGCCTCACTTTTAAATCAGCACTCGACAATGTTGACCGCAAGCCCGCCTTGTGACGTCTCTTTATATTGCTCCATCATGTCCATACCGGTTTGGCGCATGGTTTCGATGCAGCCATCCAGCGGTACAAAATGGGAGCCATCGCCGCGCAAGGCAAGGGATGCTGCCGTCACCGCTTTAACCGCACCAAGAGCGTTGCGCTCAATGCATGGAACCTGAACAAGCCCGGCAATTGGATCGCACGTCATGCCGAGGTGATGCTCAAGTGCAATTTCGGCTGCGTTTTCAATTTGCTCATTGGTGCCACCAAGCGCTGCACAAAGTCCGGCAGCCGCCATTGCTGAGGCAGATCCAACTTCACCCTGGCAACCGACTTCGGCTCCTGAAATGGAAGCGTTGGATTTGATGATGCCGCCAATCGCGGCAGCCGTCAGCAAAAACGTGCGAATGCCGTCCTTGTCCGCACCAGAGCAATGGTCGAGATAATAGCGTGTCACTGCGGGAATTACACCGGCAGCACCGTTGGTCGGTGCGGTTACAACTCGCCCACCTGCAGCGTTTTCTTCGTTGACAGCCATCGCGTAAACACCGAGCCAGTCGACTACGTTATGTTCAAATGGAGGATTGCTGCGCCCCTCGTGGATTAGTTTTTGATAAATCTCGGATGCCCGGCGTTTTACCTTGAGCCCTCCCGGCAGGATGCCGGTCTGACTGATGCCGCGATTGATACAGGAATCCATTGCATTCCAAAGATTGTCTATACCGGCTTCAACGTCTTCGCGGGATTTGTCAGCAGCTTCGTTCTGCAGTTTCATTTCGGCGATTGGTAGCTCGGCTTCCTGTCCCATTTCCAACATCTGGCTGGCAGATGCGAAGGGGAACGGCACATCCTGAAGGGCTAATTCATTGACCGGTTCGTTAGTCGTCTTGCGAAGCTCAGCTTCGCTGACCACAAATCCGCCGCCGATGGAGTAGTAGACAAATGTGTCCACGACACCGCCTGAAGCATCCAGCAGATGGAATGTCATTCCGTTGGCGTGAAGGGGCAGGGCGGGACCGTAATCAAATATGACGTCCTGTTCGGGATTAAACCGAAGCTCCGGCAAACCATCGACCTTGAGTTTCTGCTCAGCCTGTAAAGCTTCCAGCATCGGCTCGACGCTGTCGGGGTCAAGCGTGTCAGGACGCTCGCCCAACAGACCGAGGCAGACAGCATTGTCAGTCGCATGCCCCTTGCCGGTGAAGGCCAACGATCCATGAAGCGTAACCGTGATACGCGAAACCCGATTTTCCAGACTTGGAAGCTGTCGAATTCGTTCGAGATATCGATGAACTGCGACCATCGGGCCAACCGTATGTGAGCTGGATGGGCCAATGCCGACCTTAAAAATGTCAAAGACGCTAATAAACATCTGATCCGTCGCTAGAAAATTTGACCGAGGAGATCGCAGTGACACCCCGAATTCTGCATGAAGGCTATCAGATATGACTTGAATGTCATTCCTTCAAACGCGATTTAATGTGTTAATTCCGACATGTTTGCTGGCTGTGGCGCTTTCCCGTTGTGACCGGTGTCAGAATTGCTTGTCCCGGAAATGAGGCTTTGATAGCGTGCCGCTCCCACTTCAAGCGCTTTGCACACAAAAGAGTTCCAGATGACATCACCTCATCCATCCGATCAAAATGACGCTCTCTTTGGCAAGCGCAAAGCGTTTCTGATTCCGGATGGCTTGATTTATCTGGATGGAAATTCGCTCGGTGTGTTGCCGAAGCATGTTCCGAAAAAACTGCAGGATGTCGTCACCAAGGAATGGGGTAACAGCCTCATTAAATCGTGGAATGAACACAACTGGATCGACCTGCCAACACGGGTCGGAAACCGTATAGGCCGCTTAATCGGAGCACCTGAAGGTACGGTCGTTGCTTGCGACAGCACATCCGTCAATGTCTTCAAGGTGTTGTCAGCTGCATTGTCATTACGACCGGAGCGCAAAGTCATCCTGTCAGACAACGGCAACTTCCCGACGGATCTCTATGTCGCTCAAGGCTTGCAGGCCCTACTGGACAATGGACACGAACTGAAGATTGTTGCACCGGAAGAGGTCGAGAATGCGATTTCTGAAGATGTAGCTGTCATGATGTTGACCGAGGTCGATTACCGGACGGGCAGGCTCCATGACATGACGAACCTGACCCGAATTGCCCACAAGAGCGGGGCAATGGTCATTTGGGACTTGGCCCATTCTGCCGGTGCCATTCCTGTCGATTTATCTGGAGCAAATGCCGATTTTGCAGTCGGATGCGGATATAAATATCTGAACGGTGGTCCCGGCGCACCTGCATTCCTTTATGTGGCGCCAGAACACCAGGACAAAGTTGGATCACCACTGACAGGCTGGATGGGGCATGATGCGCCATTTGCGTTCGATCTTGATTACCGCCCGGTGAATGGCGTTAGTCGGATGACGGTCGGTACGCCTGCTATCCTGTCTCTCTCGAGCTTGTATGCTGCCCTGGATGTTTTTGATGACGTTGACATGGCCGATATCAGGAAGAAGTCGATATCTCTGAGTGAGTTGTTCATTTCAGAGGTCGAGGCTAAGTGTCCACAGTTGACACTTGCAAGCCCACGAAACGCTCTTGAGCGCGGCAGTCAGGTATCTTTCAAATTCTCCGAAGGATATGCCGTCATGCAGGCTTTGATTGCTAGAGGCGTGATAGGTGATTTCCGGGCACCGGATATCATGCGCTTTGGCTTCACGCCGCTCTACATCTCACATCAGGATGTCATAGATGCGGTTGTAATTCTCGCGGACATTTTAAAGACTGGCAGCTGGGACAAGCCGGAATTCAAGGCTCGGTCAAAAGTCACCTAAGATTCGCAGTCCACATGTGTCTCGAGCAAATTGATGAACTTGTCTTCCGGAACAGGAGGAGAATACAGGTAGCCTTGGAATCGAGTGCAGCCATTGTCTGAGAGCCACTGGCGTTGTTCAACAGTCTCAACACCTTCGGCGACAACAGTTGCCCCAAGAGCATTGGCCAGTGACAGGATCAGTTTGACGATTTCGCCACCGGATGTGACATCCGCCATAAACGCGCGATCGATTTTAATGCCATCAATTGGATAGTCGTGCAGATAGGCGAGGTTGGAATATCCGGTTCCAAAGTCATCAATCACGATCCGATAGCCGGCGGTCTTCAGGGCAGACAACGCCTTAAATGCGTCAGGGATCTCACCGAGTAGAACGTTTTCGGTAATCTCAAGTGAAATATCCGCTGGATTGCAGTTATACCGGGTCGACAGGCCTTGCATGCTTGCAACAAAATCCGGATCTGACAACTGCCAAGGCGAGACGTTCATCGAGATCGGGATGTTAAAACCACGAGTTTTAAAACGAACTTGAGCCTGCGCAACCGTTCTGCTCACCCAAGCGCCAATCTCATTGATGAGGCCGGTTTCTTCTGCCAACGGAATAAATTGATCCGGTGGGACCAATCCGCGTTCCGGATGTAACCATCTAATCAGCGCTTCTGCCGAAATGATCTTGTCTGACCGTGTGCAAGCTATAGGCTGATAATAAAGAAGGAATTCATCATTCAAGATGGCCCGTTCAAGGTCTTTCTTGAGCGCGAGGTTTTCGTCACGGCGCATGCGCATTGTGGATTCGAACCGCACGCATTTTTCTTTTGAGTTCAGTTTGGCCTGATAAAGCGCAAGGTCCGAATTGCGCATCAGTTCATCAATTGTTTTGCCGTCTTCCGGATAGTGTGTGTAGCCAATGCTCAGTCCGACATGGCGTGGTTTGCCGTCAATCATCTGATGGAAGGCAAACGCGCCCAACAGGGACTTGCCAAACCAGTCCGCATCTTCAGTTTCCGGTTTTTCAAGATGGCATATCAGGAATTCATCACCGCCCAAACGCGCAACGATGTCGTGGGGACCTGCCAGTTCTTTCAATTTGTCAGCAACAAGCCGCAACAGTGCATCTCCGGCAGCATGCCCCATGGTGTCGTTGATCAGTTTGAAGTCATCGAGATCAACCAAATAGAAGGTCGCCTGCTGACCATTTGCGGCAGCAGTTTTCAGAACCTTTGCCATGCGTTCGGACAAATATGTTCGGCTGGAAAGACCCGTGAGCGCATCATGGCTTGCAAGATACTGTGCGCGTTCCTTCGTTTCATGCAGTTCGGTAACATCAATTTCGGTAACGAGATGCGCCGGTTGCCCGGTCACCGCATCGTTACAATTTCTGACGGTCAGCTCGTGCCAGCGATATCCAGCATTCGTGAGAATACGAGCAACAAGCCTCGCGTTGTGATCCTGATCGAGTTGATCCTTCAGGTGCTGTATGTCCGCCGCGTCGAAAAACTGCTGGTAAAAATTGGTACCCAAATCAAGGCATGCAGCGCGTGCCGCAGTGTTTCGGTATAGAGGAACGCCGTCTTTGGTAAACAGTGAAATCATCACAGTTGTGTGCATCAGCGCTTCAGCACTACGGAGCGTCTCCGGCTGTTGCTCATGATGTTCACGGCCCTCGCACAGCATGGCCATGCGTCCGTCGTTCAAGCGAATGCCGCTCATCACGACTTGGATGACGCGAGCCTTGCCTTTTGGGTAGAGTGTCCAGATTTCGGAAAAACTGACGTCTCGATTACAGAAATCTTGCTGGTATTGGCGCAGCCGTTGTTCCACTGAAGGGGACATGTCGGCCCCCATATCGCGTGACCGTAATTCCTCAACAGATGTTGCCGCTGTGATCTCGAGCGCTTTCAGGTTTCCCCAGATGATGCGTTTCTCATCAAAATCGAAAATCCAAAGAGCGGTGTCCAGCCGATCATAAATGCTGTTGATCAGCCGAGCATCAACCATCGTGCCATGTGACGGAAGACTCAAAACTGCAGAATCGTCCATATGGTCTCGCTCAAACTTGGCAAGTTTCAGATGATCAGACAGTATCTTTCTCCAACATCAGATGCGCATTTTGCCATAGAATCAACATTCAGGCACTCTGTTTGCACAATCACCGGTTAGTTAGTTTCTGTTTTGCCTGCCTCAACGACAACAGGCGGTTATGTCTCTTCTAATCCGAATAAATACCTTGAGCATGAACGAACAAGTTTAAATTTTATCTATGCAACGTGATAACTTTAAGTGTTTGGAATTAGAGAGATAAATTCCTTCCTTTTCTAGTCTATAGGTATTCATACGATATAGGTTGTAATTCCAATCTAAGTTGACTTTTGATTGTTTATACCTAAAAACTCGCAAGTTGTTAGGTAGTATTCTCATACGGATATCTTACTATATCCGGAAAAATATCAATGAACCGTTACCTTTTTGAGCCACAAGGCCTCTTTTAAAAGGGAGTCGATCGGTAAGAATTGGTTTTTTGCCGCTGTGGTTTTCATAAATTCAACAAACCCAGTGCCGCACACACCAAAATATTCTTGATTTTGGATTTTCCTGCCCTTCTGGAGGGCCTTTTGGTGAATATGTGTTGATTGCTCCGCCAATAAAGTTAGAAGAATTAGTTGCCGTAACCCGTTTAGATCCTTCGCAATCAAACGGATAATCTTGGAAAACAAGAACGTTGCGGCCAAAATGAAAAAAGAAAGACCGCGGGGGGCGGCGAGGAGCATGAATGCTGGAGCTTGATGAGCTCGTCATGGATTTCAGCGGATTCAGAGCGGTCAATGGCTGTTCTTTCCGCGTCGAGGAGGGCAGCATCACCGGATTGATCGGCCCGAATGGGGCCGGGAAGACCACGTTGTTCAATCTTGTCGCTGGCGCTTTGCAGCCAACAAGCGGTAAAATCCGGTTTATGGGCGAGGATGTCACCAGCTTGGCCAGCCACCAGCTGTTCCACAAAGGTTTGGTGCGCACTTTTCAGATCCCGCATGAATTTCACAAGCTGACTGCGCTCGAAAATCTGATGATGGTTCCGCCATCTCAACCGGGAGAGAGCCTGTTTTCCAATTGGCTGTCCTGGGGCAACGTGAAATCAGCGGAGAAACATGTAGAGCGTAAGGCTTATGAAACGCTCGAGTTTCTCGAATTGGGCCACATTGCACACGAGCGTGCCGGAAATCTCTCCGGTGGCCAGAAGAAGCTTCTTGAACTTGGGCGCACCATGATGACTGACGCCAAGCTGGTTCTGCTTGATGAGCCGGCTGCAGGCGTGAACCGCACGTTGCTTCGAAAGCTCGAAACCAAAATCGAGCTGTTGAACAAAGAACGCGATTACACATTCATCTTGATCGAACACGATATGGAAATGATCGAAAAGCTCTGCGCGCCGGTCATCTGTATGGCTGAAGGGAGAGTGTTGATCGAGGGTGACTTCCAGACAGTTCGCTCCAATCCGCAAGTCCTTGAAGCCTACCTTGGTGAAACGACAGGAGATGCTGCATGAGCGCTCTCCTGAAAATGGAAAACCTCACAGGCGGATATGGTGATGCCGATATCCTGTTTGACGTCTCCATGCATGTTGATCCGGACGAGATTGTTGTGATTGTCGGGCCCAATGGGGCCGGTAAATCAACTGCCATGAAGTCGGTCTTCGGAATGCTCAAGATCCGCGGTGGCACTATCTTGTTTGATGGAGATAACATAACGAAATGGACTCCTAATCGCATTGTTCAGCGCGGCATTTGTTATGTCCCTCAGGTCGATAACATCTTCCGGGAGATGTCGATCCATGAAAATCTAGAGATGGGCGGGTTCCTGAAGAAGGGAGACCTGTCCGCATCCTATGACCGGATCTATGAATTGTTTCCGGATCTGAAAGAGCGCCGCAAAACGGCTGCTGGCAGCCTATCCGGTGGACAAAGGCAAATGGTTGCCATGGGTCGTGCCTTGATGCTTGATCCCAAACTCTTACTCCTAGATGAACCAACAGCTGGTCTTTCGCCGAAGTATATGGAGCAGATTTTCCGGATTTGCCGGGATGTCAGGGATACCGGTGTTGCCATCTTGCTGGTGGAGCAGCACGCCAAACAAGCACTTGCATTCGCTGACCGGGGCTATGTCCTTGCTGCCGGTAAAAATCGTCATGAAGGCACTGGTGCCGACCTGCTGGCTGATCGTGAAGTCGCCGAAATGTTCTTGGGGGGCTGAACGAGATGGATCTGCTTGAACTTCTGAATTTCTACGTCATTCCGGGTATTGTGCTCGGGTCTATTTATGCGCTGGGTGCCGTTGGCATAACGCTGATTTTTGCGATCTTGCGTTATGCGCATCTGGCCCATGGAGATCTGGCAACGCTTGGGGCCTTCATTGCTCTTGCAGCTGTGACCAGTTTCGGGATCTCGCCATTAGCCGCTCTTCCGGTCGCAATCCTGGCTACAGCAGCCGTGGCTGTGGGGATCGACAAGGTATTTTATGAACACCTGCGTGAACGGCCCAAAATCGTTACTGTTATGGCGTCGCTCGGTATTGCGCTCATGATTCGTGCCGTCATCCAGGTTGTCTGGGGCGTCGATACACAGACCTATTCGCGCGGGATCGTTCGTCCTGATGACTATTTCGGACTGCGGATCCGGGATCGTGAAATCTACACGGTTGTCGCAATGCTCCTGCTTGTTGGCTTTCTGCAGCTGTTCCTGACCCAGTCAAAATGGGGCAAGGCGATGCGGGCGATGTCAGACAATCCGAGCCTCGCTCTGCTTTCGGGGATCGACAACAAGAAAGTCGTCATTCTGACCTGGATCATCGCAGGTGGTCTTTGTGCCGGGTCGGGTTTCTTCCTGGGACTGAACACTGAACTCAAGCCGATGATGGGCTGGCATATGCTTCTTCCAATGTTCGCCGGAGCAATTTTGGGGGGTGTTGGCCGGGTTGAAGGTGCAGTGCTGGGAGGCCTCATAGTGGGGATTGCCGAAGAGCTTTCGGTGCTGGTGATCCCGAGCGAATACAAAGCCGCGATGGCATTTGCCATCTTGTTATTCATGCTGCTTGTGCGCCCGACCGGGTTGCTCAAGGGCAAGGTGCTTTAAGGGGAGGGGAACAAGATGGAACTTTTGGGTCTTGTGAACTACGCCCTTTTCATGGGCATCTTTATAGGGATCTACGCGCTTCTGGCGCTGGGCCTCAACATCCAGTGGGGCTTTGCTGGTCTTTTCAATGCCGGGATTGCAGGGTTTTTCGCAGTCGGTGCTTATACCTCTGCGATTCTGTCCACCCCCGATGTGGAGGGGAGGCTCGGCGGATTTGACCTGCACTTCATCATTGGGTGGATTGGGGCGATGGTGGCAGCAGCCCTTGTTGCCTGGCCAATTGGTAAGATCTGCTTGCGCTTCCGGTCTGATTATCTGGCGATCGCTTCAATTGGGATTGCCGAAATCATCCGTCTGGTGATCAAGTCGGAACCAGAGCTTACCAATGGTGCGCGCGGTATTCCGGGAATTCCCCGGCCGATGAGTGAAATTGGCTACATGGAATCGCAGGTCGCTTACCTGATCATCGTCGTGGCCGTGCTGATTGCAGCTTATTATCTGGTTGAGCGTCAGTTCAATGCGCCGTGGGGCCGCATGATGCGCGCGATCCGAGACAATGAAGATGCCGCAAAGGCAATGGGCAAGGATGTCGAATACCGGCGTTTGGAAGCCTTTGTCTTTGGTGCAGCGCTGATGGGACTTGGCGGCGCGCTGTTTGCACATTTCAATCGCTCCATAACACCGGAAGCAATTGACCCGATGGTCGCGACCTTCCTTATCTGGATCATGTTGATCCTTGGAGGATCGGGTAACAATCGCGGTGCAATCCTTGGTGCAGCAGTGGTTTGGACCATTTGGTCGGTATCAGAGATTGCAACTGATCAGCTTCCGCATGAATATGCCATTCAGGCAAAGTACATCCGCTTGTTTTTGATCGGCCTAATGCTGCAGCTAGTATTGCGCTTCAGGCCTGAAGGGCTTCTTCCAGAGCCCGTCAGAGGAGACCAGCGGAAGACAAAGACTGACGCGGACCGCTAGTCGGCCCGTGTTCGGGTGGCGCTTTCACCAGAGAGTGTGTTACCCAAATACAATCAAAGACCCGGCAAAGACCGGATAATGAGGAGGTATTTCAATGAAAACCAAGCTTCTGACGCTTGCAGCAGGCCTTATGACTGCTACAGCCCTTGCCACGGTTCCAGTCAAAGCTGACGTGAAAATCGGCTTGATCGGCGGCGTGACTGGCCCGATCGCAGCAATGGCTCCTGCCATGATGGATGCCGCCAAGTTGGTAATCGATCAGGTCAATGATCAAGGTGGTATTGGTGCTGGCGAAAAGCTGGTTGGTGTTGTTGGCGATAGTGCCTGTAACCCGCAAGGCGGAACAGATGCTGCGACCAAGGCTGTCAACATTGAAGGCGTTGCCGGTATCGTAGGCCCGCATTGTTCAGGCGCTGTTTTGGCAGCAGCCGGTTCTGTAACAATTCCAGCTGGCGTTGTTCTGGTAACACCGTCCGGAACATCTCCTGAAATCACTGGCCTTAAAGACAACGGCACCGTATTCCGGACTGTTCCCTCTGATGACTATCAGGGCCGCGCACTGGCACGCACTCTGAAAGAACAGGGCTACAACAAGGTCGCTGTAGCTTACCTCAACAATGACTACGGCACTGGTCTTGCCGGCGCGTTCAAGGGCGAGTTTGAAGCTCAAGGCGGCGAAATCACCCAGTACGCTGGTCACGAAACCGACAAGGCGTCTTACCGTTCGAACCTGGCTGAACTTGCCAAGGGCGGCGCCGACACTCTTGTGATCTTCGATTACGGCGACGGCACTGGCCTGACAATTCTGCGCCAGGCGTTGGAAAACGGTTTCTTTGAAAAGTTTGTTGGCGGCGACGGCATGAAGTCCGACGCAGTGATCAATGAGCTTGGCGCTGAAAACCTTGCAACCTTCGTTTCTTCATCTCCTGTTGGCGAGAAGTCTGACTCTCTCGACATGTTCAACAAGGCATTCAAGGATGCTGGCGGTGACCCGGATGCGATCTTCGCGAACACATCCTACGACGCAGCCTTCATGCTTGCTCTCGCTCTTGAAAAAACCGGTGGCAAGAAAGACGGCGTCGGTGCTGCTCTGGTTGAAATCTCCAACGGCGAAGGCGAAGCCATTCAGCCTGGTGAGTGGAAGAAAGCCAAGGAAGCTATCGCAGCTGGCAAAGCCATCGATTACAAGGGTGCTGCTGGCGACCATAACTTCGATGCAAACGGCGACGTGCCGGGCACATATGCCTTGTTCGAAGTTGGTGCTGATGGTTTTGAAGTCATCACCGAAATGAAATAGGGCTTTCTTCTGAAAGTACTTATTTGCTACCGGCGGTTCGAAAGAGCCGCCGGTTTTCTATTGCGTACCTGTTCTGAGGCTAGGAACCGTGTATAAGCCCGATCATGCGTGATCTTGATGTTCTTGTGCTTGGCGGTGGGGCTGCCGGGCTGATGTGTGGGATTGAAGCCGCGAAACGCGGTCGCAAGGTGCTGGTGATTGATCATGCCAAACGACCTGCGGAGAAGATCCGCATTTCGGGTGGCGGGCGATGCAATTTTACCAACCTGCACACGTCGCCATCGAATTTCCTGTCTCAGAATCCGCGATTCTGTGTGTCTGCGCTCAAGCGCTACACTCAGCAGGATTTTCTGACGTTGGTCGAAAAGCACCGCATTTCGTGGCACGAGAAAACGCTCGGGCAGCTTTTCTGCGACAACAGCGCCAAAGACATCATCCAAATGCTGCTGAACGAGCTGGAAGCCGCAGGCGGAATACTTCAGCTGGAAACAGATATCAAGTCGGTCAGCAAGCCGGATGATCAGTTCACGGTCTCAACGTCAAAAGGGCCGCTCAGAGCAAAATCACTGGTCGTGGCAACTGGTGGTCCGTCGATCCCGAAAATGGGGGCGACTGGTTTCGGCTATGAGCTGGCAAGGCAGTTTGGCATTGGTGTCGTCAAGCCGCGTGCTGCTTTGGTACCCTTGACGTTCTCGGATGCCAACAAGGATCTGTGCGGACGGTTAGCCGGCGTGTCTCTGGATGCGGTTGTTTCCTTTCAAAAGACTGTTTTCCGCGAAGGCATGTTGTTCACTCATCGTGGATTGTCGGGGCCGTCCATTTTGCAGATTTCCTCCTACTGGGAGGAAGGCAAACCCGTAACCGTCAATCTGCTACCTGACGCGGATATCTATGAGAAATTGAGAACCGCGCGCTCGGACAACCCGAAGCAGGATCTGAAGACTGCCCTGGGGCAACTTTTGCCAAATCGCCTTGCTGATGAGCTGTCACAAGCGTTTCAGCTCAAGGGCCGAATGGCGGACCAGTCTGACAAGGTCTTGCGCCGCGCCGCCGATCAGTTGAATCGCTGGCAGCTGACGCCAGTGGGAACAGAAGGGTATCGAACTGCTGAAGTAACACTTGGCGGTATAGATACCAAAGAACTCTCATCGAAAACGATGGAGAGTTCCAAGGTTTCGGGGCTTTTCTTTGTCGGAGAAACCGTTGATGTAACCGGTCATTTGGGCGGGTTCAACTTTCAATGGGCCTGGGCATCCGGGCATGCCGCAGGGCAATTCGTTTGAACCCAATCATACAATTCAAATGAATCCGATGCGATGCAGCATTTTTTGATGACCGCCCCTCATTCCTCGTTATACTGCTGAAAATCGAGGGACACATGAAGCGCGTAACCATTCATGATGTGGCTGAAACCGCAGGTGTCAGCCTGGCAACTGTTGACCGGGTTCTCAATGCTCGTGCCGGCGTTCGAAAAGCGACCATTGAAAAGGTCAAACAAGCGGTCGCGACACTCAATTATACGCCGGATGTATTTGCTGCCGGGCTTGCGAAAAAGCGCCTGTATCGGTTTCATTTCCTGATCCCGAATGGACCAAACGCCTTCATGGAAGATTTGACTTTGGAAGCCAAATCTCATGCGGAGACGGTGAGCGGTGAGCGCATGCATGTGCATGTGGAACCGATAGATGCCTTTGATGGCCATCGGGTCACGGGCACTTTGGCGATACTGGATCAATCCGCATGTGACGGCGTTGCGGTGGTGGCCCCTGCATTTCCCGAAGTGCGGGCTGCCATCGATCGACTGCAGGATCGTGGTGTTCCAGTGGTGACCCTTGTCTCGGATCACCCGTTCTCTTCTCGCCAACACTTCGTGGGGATCGACAATGTCGCAGCAGGTAGGACGGCAGGTCGGCTGCTTGGTCGATTCCTGCCGAGGGAACCCGCAAAAATCGGTTTGATTGCAGGATCGCTTGGACTACGCGACCATGCAGATCGGTACGCCGGGCTTTGCGAAGTGATCGACGCAGATTATCCTTATCTGGAGCTTTTGAAAGTTCGTGAGGGCCGCGATGACAACACCAAAAATGAAGACTTGATCCGCAGGCTTTTGACTGACCATCCGGACCTGGCCGGGCTTTACAACATTGGCGCGGGCAACCGCGGAGCAATTGCTGCCCTGTCAAAAAGCGGCAGGGCCAAAGAAACAGTATTTATCGGCCACGAACTGACACCTTTTACGCGACGAGCGCTTCAGGAGAATGTGATTGATGCAATCATCGCTCAAGATCCTGGACATGAAATCCGCAGCGCCATTCGTGTGTTGAAAGCCCTTTGCGATGGCACACCAATCAATGAAGGTCAGGAGCGGATCGGAATCGATGTGTTCCTGAAAGATAATCTGCCCAGCGATGATTGAAGCACTCTGTCAATTTGGTTTTCGATACTATCTGAAGAGCTTAGCTTAAAGTAGTCTCTAAAACTCCAATTTTAGATTGACCTTTGGTATCCTGCGGCGCATATCTGTGTAATGCGCTTGACACATCAGACAAATTACGCCGTTCGCGCGCTCATGTATTGCGCTGTGAATCCGGATAAGCCGAGCAGGGTTGCGGATATCGCATCCAGCTTCGATATGTCGGAAACCCACCTCTTCAAAATCATGAAGGTTCTGGTCGATGCAAATCTGATCAAGACCATTCGCGGTCGAAATGGTGGTGTCATGCTAGGTCGACCGGCAGAGGAAATCAGGGTTGGCGAAGTGGTTCGCGCAGCTGAGGAAAGTTTTCTTCTTGCGGAATGTTTTGATTCTGGTTCCAAGGACTGCCCGCTCATTATGTCCTGTGGATTTAATGGATTGCTTCACGAAGCGCTTGAAGCGTTCATGGAAGTTTTGGACAGCAAGTCTATTGCCGATCTCTCGGAAGATCGCTTTGGTATGCGAGATCTGTTGAAAATTGAAGGCATTGATCAACCGATAACTGCCAACGCCTGACGACTTGAACTTCGTTCAGTGATTTCGTGAAGCCGCCCACTGGGCGGCTTTTGTCGTTTAAGGGATTGAAAAATCTTCCTTGGGAGAAAGGCCAAGCTGGCTGACCGCTGAGGGAGAGGAGAGGGCGGTTGGCTTGCCGGGCATTTGGCACTCTGAAGTCTCAGAGGTCCTGATTTTCCCGAAACCAGAGGACGCGATTTCCAGTTCCGTTTCGATCAGGCATTGCCTTGATAGGAAAACTTGAGTATGACTGTCAAGTATAAAGTGGAGTTTGATACTCACCTTTTATATTAGCTCTGGATAGCCGTCGATTCCTAACCCGAGAGATGGCTGGAAAAACAAGGCAAAGGACGAACCAAACGCCATGACCCCTTCAACGAATATCCGTAAACAACGCTTGTCATTGGCTCCTGCACCGGCTCAAACCGTGTTCTCCAAAAGGTCCTTTCAAAACAAAAAACCGCAAATGAGGTCTGATCAGTTGTTCAGCGGAACCCGTGAAATTCATATCCTGCACAATGATGACACCTATCGGCTGACTATCACCAAACAGGGAAAACTGATTCTGACAAAGTAATCTTCAGATTGCCTGTTCATTGGAGCGAGGCGGCTGACGCCTCGCCCGCAAAGATCGCAACAGGTTGACCAACGCCGCGCAGAGCATGATTGCCCATAGCACTGAGATCTGCTTGAACATCTTTAGACAGCGCCGCACGCACGGGCTCCGTCAGCAACAAAGTCCGGTCCAGGGGTTTGCAAAGGGCCTCAACGCGACTGGTCTCGTTGACAGCCCGCCCGATCACTGTGAAATCAAGACGCTCTTCGCCGCCGACATTTCCGAAAAACACCTCGCCTCTGTGAAGACCGATTCCGATTTTGAGTGGATGCCAATGGATCTGGTCGGGCAAATGCCTCGGAGGATTTTCGTTAAGCTCGTCAATCGCGGCAAGAGCTGCTCTGGCTGCTTTCACAGCCGCTTCTGCCGCTGCATGCTCACCAAGAGCCTTCTGGTCAAAGACGGCTAAAACACCATCGCCCATGAATTTCAGGATGTCGCCACCGTGCCCGATAACCGCAGATGAAATCCGGTCGAAGTACGCATTTAAGATGGCAGTCACTTCCGGTCCGCTTAACCGGTCAGCCAACTTCGTAAAACCTCGCATGTCAGCCATCAAAACCACAGCTTCGATCGCTTCACCGTCGCCTCGCCTGATTTCCCCGCTAAGCACGCGTTGACCGGCGATGGGGCCGAGATATGTGTCGGCGACATTGCGGGCAATTCGCTGAACAATATGGCGTTCAACGTGAAGCGCGAAAAGATTCAGAAGCTGCTGCGCGCCATCATGTTTGTTTTTGTCAAAACCGCCCGGCATTGTGGTTGCAAATGTCATGGCGTTGTTCATTTTGCTGGTCGAACTCAGTGGCATGGCTGCATAGGACGTATACCCCTGCGCGGCGAGTTCCGGCATCAGAGGAAACGTTCCGACATCTGCAGGGTTTTCCAGATCCACTTCAATGGTTTCACCATTGTTTATCACTCTATAAAGCGGACTGTTTTTATACGAGTCATGATCGAGCGCTTCGACAGAAGCGGCGATTTCATCACAAATACCGTCCAGTGAACTCCAAACCCAAGAAAAACCGACCATGCGTGGGTGCAGTGTTCCAATGTGCAAGGTTGCGCGGTTTACCGGAATACCGACTGCACAGCAGCGCCAAAGGAACTCCTCGAACATCAGTATGACGTCATCAATTCTCGCCGCCTCATGAAGCAGCCAGTCAACGACATCTTGGATGGACTGATCTCGCGGAGCGCAAGCCGGGCCGCGAGACGAGCGGACAAGCAAAAAGATGTTTTCGGCGTAGGTGCGTGGGGCTGGATCAAGCACGGATAGAGTCATCAAATCTCCGGGACGAAGGTTGGATCGTGTCTCTAATCTGGTCGTAAACTTTCAAAGATCAATCGTCAGATGGACTTGCAATGCAGTTTGAGAAAAAAATCCCCGGGAAACACCCCGAGGATTCATAATTTCTTCGAGCGAAGTTGTTTGTCAAAATGCTGCTTCGACGCCGCCCATTTCGACATAAACGCTTTTTATCTGGCTGTAATACTCGATAGCTGCATGACCATTCTCGCGGCCCATTCCGGATTTTTTATATCCACCAAACGGCATCTCGATCGGTGTCAGATTATAAGTGTTGATCCAGCAGGTGCCTGCCTGTAGCTGATCAATCACGCGATGTGCCTTCTGAATATCCTTTGTGAAAATACCAGCAGCCAATCCGAACTCTGTGTCATTTGCGCGCGCAATAACGTCGTCCTCGTCATCGAAATCAAGAACGCTGAGGACCGGGCCGAAAATTTCCTCTCGTGCGATGCGCATGTCGTCTTTAACATCGGCAAAGACAGTCGGTTGAACAAAGTATCCATCCGGGAAACTGTCGACCTTGGCGATGCCACCGCCGCAGATCAGCCGTGCACCATCATCCTGACCGACCTGCATATAGTGGAGTACTTTGTCGAGCTGTAGCCTGGACACCAGGGGCCCGATGTTGGTTGCCTCATTCAATGGATCGCCCAGCACGGCATTTGAGGTACGCTCTGCAAGTCGTTTCAGGAACTGTTCCTTGATGGCAGTGTGGACAAATACACGGGTGCCGTTCGAACAGATCTGGCCCGTTGAATAGAAGTTGGCATTGATTGCCGCCGAAACAGCGTTTTCGACATCAGCGTCTTCAAAGATGATCAGTGGTGATTTTCCGCCGAGTTCCAGTGTGGTCTTCTTGAGGTGTTCTCCGGCCAGCGCCGCAACTTTGGCACCTGTTGGAACGGAACCCGTCAGCGAGACCTTCGAAATGTCCGGATGAGATACCATCTTGGCGCCGACATCTCCGAAACCCTGGATGACGTTGAAAACACCGTCCGGCAGACCAGCTTCGCTCAAGGCTTCGCCAAGTTTGAGCGCGCTGAGTGGCGTCACTTCAGATGGCTTGAAAATCATGGCGTTGCCGCAGACCAGCGCAGGCGCTGCCTTCCAGCAAGCGATCTGGATCGGATAATTCCAGGCACCAATGCCAAAGCAGATGCCGAGCGGTTCGCGTTTTGTGTAGGCAAACGAACCACCCAGATCGATGTGTTCACCGGTGAGTGTCGCGGCCAGACCGCCAAAATACTCCAGGCAGTCCGCGCCAGAGGCTGCATCGGCAACAAGTGTTTCCTGCAATGGCTTGCCCGTGTCGAGTGTCTCCAGAACGGAAAGCTCATGGTTCTTCTCACGCAAGATATCGGCAGCTTTGCGAAGCACACGCCCGCGTTCCACCGGGGCCATGGCGGCCCAAATCTTCTGGCCTTCCTTGGCGGCTTTGATTGCGGCGTCAATCACCGCATCATCGGCGGCGTGGATCTTGGCGATGACTTCGCCGGTCGCCGGATAGATGGAATCGAACGGCGTACCGCTCTGGCTTTCAACATAGGTCCCGCCGATATAGTGAGACGCTTGCGGTTGGGCACGCATGAAGTGGCTCCTGTGAAATAACGAACCGGATTGATCCGGATAATCTTATGTTAGCGCTGGCTGGTTTCCCAAGTCGGGTGGATCCAGGGCTCCTGATTGGAGGCTGGCAGCGGTGTCTTGCCGAGAATGTGGTCTGAGGCTTTTTCACCAACCATGATGGACGGCCCGTTTAGATTGCCATTGGTGATCTGGGGGAATATCGAACTGTCTGCGACTCGCAAACCCTCGACCCCAATCACCTTACATTCCGAATCGACGACGGCCATCGGGTCATCTTTCGCTCCCATTTTGCAGGAGCAGCTCGGGTGATAGGCGCTTTCGACGTGCTCACTGATAAAGCCATTGAGCTCATCATCGCTTTGAACTTGGTCGCCCGGTTGGATCTCTTTACCGCGATAAGGCGCAAAGGCCTCTTGCCCGAAGATTTCCCGTGTCAAACGAATACAGATTCTAAAGTCCTCCCAGTCTTCTTCGTGAGACATGTAGTTGAAGAGGATCGACGGTTTTTCGTGTGGATCGCTCGACTTCAGACGAATATGTCCTCGGGATTTTGAGCGCATCGGGCCGACATGGGCCTGAAAGCCATGGCCTTCTGCCGCTGCCTTGCCATCATAGCGGACTGCAAACGGCAAGAAGTGGTACTGAATATCAGGATACTTCACACCAGCCTTGGAGCGAATAAAAGCGCAGCTCTCAAACTGGTTGGAGGCACCGAGGCCCTTTTTCAGGAACAACCACTGTGCCCCGATTAGGGCTTTTGAGAACAGGTTCCAGTGTTTGTAAAGCGTGATCGGCTGGATGCAGGCCTGCTGCAGATAGAGTTCCAAGTGGTCTTGCAAGTTAGCACCGACACCAGGTCGATCTACAACAACCTCAATACCAAGTTCAGTTAGATGACCCGCTGGCCCGACACCGGATTGCAGCAAGATCTTTGGGGAGTTGATGGCGGAAGCGGCCAAGACAATTTCCCTTGTAGCATTGGCTGTCTGAATTTCACCACCAACTTCGAATTCAACACCGGTTGCCCGGCCATCCTTGATAACGACTTTGCGGACGAGCGCACCTTTGATCAAGGCCAGATTTCCGCGTTTTAGGGCGGGCTTGAGATAGGCATTTGCAGCCGACCAGCGACGGCCCTTGTGGACCGTCATCTCCATGTCGCCGAAGCCTTCCTGGCGCTCGCCGTTATAGTCGGCGGTCACTCCATAACCTGCCTGCTGACCGGCATCCTGAAAGGCTTCAAATAGCGGGTTCCATTTGGTGCCGCGCTGAACATGCATCGGCCCGTCGGTGCCGCGCCAATTATTCTGTCCGCCGTGACTGGTTTCCATACGTTTGTAGTAGGGAAGTACATGGCGGTATCCCCAACCACTTGCCCCCATCTCTTCCCAGGTATCGAAATCGCAGGCATGACCACGCACATAGACCATGCCGTTGATCGAAGACGAGCCGCCAACGACCTTGCCGCGCGGGGTCGCCAGCTTACGGCCACCCAAATGCGGTTCGGCTTCGCTCTCATAACCCCAATCATAAAATGGCATGTTCATCGGGTAGGAGAGGGCTGCCGGCATTTGAATGAAGGGTCCGACATCCGTTCCGCCGAACTCCAAAACAAGCACCCGGTTTTGCGGATCTTCGGAAAGCCGGTTGGCCAAAGCGCAACCCGCCGAGCCTGCACCGACAATGATGAAATCAAACTGGTCTGCCATAAGGGCTCCGATGCGCTCTAGTTCACTGCGCGTTTCGACACGAAAGCTGAAATTTGGGTTTCGACATAGTCTTCGACCAGGGCGATGGCGGCTTGCCGATCGGCCGTGGCGTCACTCAAGGCTTGCCTGATCCAGACGCCGTCGATCATCGAGGCTGTTCCTTCTGCGATCCGGCGCGCTTCGCTCTGCGGCATGAAAGCTCGAAGGTTGTGGGTAAGGTTGGAGGCAAGGCGGGCCGCATAGATTTTCAGCAGTCGGCTGTTGCTGTCTGTCGTACGTGACTGGACATAAAAGGCCAGCCAGGCCGCAATGACAGCAGGCTGAAACTGATCAATGGCGAAGTTGCCGACAATGATCGCGGATATTCTTTCGCGCGGTGTTTCCGCCTTTGAAAGCCCGTCTCGTATCTCCCGTCCAAGCTCGGTCAAAAGGTGTCGCATTGTTGCGGCAAGTAATTGATCTTTAGAGCCAAAGTAATGGTGGACCAGCCCGCCGGACACACCTGCGCGTTTCGCTATCTGCGCCATAGTAATATCGCTGTATCCGCGTTCATGAATAGCATCGACGGTAGCGTAAATTAGGCTCCGACGCCGCTCGGCTTCCATTCCAACCTTTGGCATTTTGTTCTCCTGAGCTCACAGCGTCTTATTTTTAATTGATCAATCAATCAATGAAAACTTGCAAATTTTTCTGATGGATGTTTCCATTATGGTCACTCAGGCTGCTATTAGGGGATAGACAGCGGTCAATTGTTCAAAGCCGATTGAACAATCAGGCGGCCGACAGAAAACAAAACCAACTTTCCTTTGGAGGTACCAAAATGAAAATTGCTGCGAAAATCGCGGGTGGACTGGCTCTTGGACTTATGATGTCCGGAACAGCATTGGCTGCCGAGCCTGATAGCTGCAAAATGGTCCGGTTCTCGGATGTCGGCTGGACAGACATCACAGCGACAACCGCAGCCACAACTGTGGTTCTCGACGCACTTGGATATGACACGGATGTCAAGATCCTGTCCGTGCCTGTGACTTATGCTTCTTTGAAGAACAAGGACATCGACATTTTTCTCGGCAACTGGATGCCGACCATGGAAGGCGACATCAAGGCCTACCGCGAAGATGGTTCAGTTGAATCTGTGCGGGCAAACCTTGAAGGTGCGAAATACACGTTGGCTGTTCCGAAATCTACATATGACAAAGGCCTGAAAACCTTTCAGGACATCGCCAAATTCAGCGACGAACTCGACGGCAAGATTTATGGCATTGAAGCGGGCAATGACGGCAACCGCCTCATCATCGGCATGATTGACGAAAACCTGTTCGACCTGAAAGGCTTTGAAGTTGTTGAATCGTCAGAACAGGGCATGCTGTCTCAGGTTGCTCGCGCAACCAAACGCGACAAGGATATCGTGTTTCTTGGTTGGGAACCGCATCCAATGAACGCCAACTTTGAGATGGCTTATCTTGAAGGCGGCGACGACATTTTTGGCCCTAATCTTGGCGGCGCAACTGTCCATACGAACGTTCGTGCAGGCTACACCGAAGAATGTGAGAATGTTGGCAAACTTCTCAAGAACCTGGAATTCTCGCTGGCCATGGAAAATGAAATCATGGGTGCGATCCTTAACGATAGCAAAGATCCTCAGGCGGCTGCCAAAGCCTGGTTGAAGGAACATCCGGCAACATTTGAGAGCTGGCTCGCAGGAGTCAAAACTTTTGATGGCGGCGATTCCTTTGCCGCGGTCAAGAGTTCCTTGGGCCTCTAATCCAAGATGTTATGGCGCCGGACCTGAAAGTCCGGCGCATTTTTTTTAATGATGAATATTCCGGAGTGTCAGTTTGGACTGGTTGACCGAGAATAAACTACCAATCGGCCCTTGGGCGCGCACCTTTGTCGACTGGCTGACTGACAATGCCTACTGGTTTTTCGACGGCATTTCGCTTGCCCTTGAAATCATGATCGACGGCATTCTCTGGATTTTGCTGACGCCACATCCTTTGGTGATCGTCGTCGTCGCTGCAGGCCTTGCTTATGCAGTTCGCCGAACAATTTCCTTCCCGGCATTTGTCGCCGTCAGCCTGCTTTTCATTATCAATCAGGGCTACTGGGAAGAAACGATGGAAACGCTGGCGCTTGTCGTTGCTGCGACCTTCGTCTGTGTGCTCATAGGTATTCCGGTTGGTGTGGCGGCAGCTCATCGCCCCAGGCTCTTTGTTTTCATGCGCCCCATTCTCGACATGATGCAGACCATTCCGACGTTTGTGTACCTGATACCGGCCCTGATCCTTTTTGGTCTTGGGATGGTCCCGGGCCTGATCGCAACGGTGATCTTCGCAGTTCCCGCTCCGATCCGCCTGACACAGCTCGGCGTGTCGTCAACGCCCAAGGATCTCCTCGAAGCCGCGCAGGCATTTGGCGCGACCAAGTCGCAGATTCTCTGGAAAATTGAACTTCCCTACGCATTGCCGCAAATCCTGGCCGGGCTGACGCAGACGATCATGTTGTCTCTGTCTATGGTCGTCATCGCGGGTATGGTTGGCGCTCCGGGTCTTGGCACCGAAATCGTACGCGCGCTTGGCAGGGCTGATATAGCCAAAGGCTTTGAAGTTGGTGTCTGTATCGTTCTGATCGCTATCGTCCTTGACCGGTTCTTCCGAGCAGAAGAAGGAGGCAAACGATGACCTCTTCAGAAAACGCTCCAATTGTCTCGTTCAAGGACGTGGATATTGTGTTCGGCGATACGCCGGAAACAGCACTCCCACTTATTGATGCCGGGAAGACCCGGCAGGAAATACAGGACGAAACGGGACAAATTCTCGGAGTTGCCGGCGCGACCTTTGACATTCACGAGGGTGAAGTCATCGTGTTGATGGGCCTGTCTGGTTCAGGCAAGTCCACCCTTCTACGGGCAGTGAACGGCCTCAATCCGGTCATCCGCGGTGAGGTTCAGGTATTTGACGGCAGTGGCTATGTGAATCCGGAGACCTGTTCCGAAATCGATTTGCGCCAACTACGCCGTAGCCGGATCGGAATGGTATTTCAGCAGTTTGCTTTGTTACCCTGGCGTACGGTGTCAGAAAACGTTGGCTTAGGTCTTGAACTGGCTGGCATGGCAGTAAAAGAGCGCACGGAAAAAGTGGACGCGCAACTCAAACTGGTCGGGCTTTCTGGCTGGGGTGAGAAATATGTCCACGAGTTATCTGGCGGGATGCAGCAACGCGTTGGTCTGGCTCGGGCATTCGCGACAGATGCACCGATCCTCCTCATGGACGAACCGTTCTCGGCCCTTGATCCGTTGATCCGCGACAAGCTGCAAGATGAGCTTCTGGATCTGCAGAAAGAACTGAACAGGACAATCATATTCGTTAGCCATGATCTCGATGAGGCCGCCAAAATTGGTTCGCGCATTGCTATCATGGAAGGTGGGCGGGTGATCCAGCTCGGTACGGCACAGGAAATCGTCAAAAATCCTGCAACGGATTATGTCGCTGATTTTGTCAGCCACATGAATCCGCTGAATGTCTTGAGAGCGCGCGATATCATGGTGCCACCCGGAAGCTTGCCCGGATCTCTGGCAAGCGGTTTGTCATGCGAGAGCGACACGCCGATCCGCGAAGTGGCCAAACTCAAGAAGTCCACTCCAGAACCGGTAGTAGTTCAAAAAAACGGCGCCATCGTAGGTGTGATCGGTGAACACGAGCTGTTGGGTTGCATGGTATAGTTTTGTCTTCAGTCTTTACTGGAAGACAATGAAACGGGGCCATTTGGCCCCGTTTTTTGTTGCGCATCACACCAAACAAAACATCTGGGCGCGCATTAATCTGTAGGAGCTTAGAGCAGCTCGAGCTGAGCGGCTTGTTTGCCGCGACCACGACGATCATCTTCAGCGACAAAAGAAATCTTTGCGCCTTCAACAGGAGTACCAATACCAGCCTGTTCGAATGCAGTTACATGGACAAATACGTCCTTGGCGCCATCATCTGGCGTAATGAAACCAAATCCGCGGTCATGATTGAAAAATTTAATTGTGCCGTTCTCACGCATCGAGAGACCTTTCCGTAGTTCTAAAATGCGCGGTTTCCGAGCCGGAAAGCCGAGCGAATAAACGAGAAGTCAATAAGAAACGGAAAGCTTGGCAATTCAGAGTGGCGCTTAATGGAGCGCCACCGAAGTCAGTCTCACCCGGTCTACGTCACGTCCCGTACGGCACAATGTGCACCGATGAAAATCAATGTAGGTCCGTTACTGGATTCCGGCAAGGGAAAGATTCGAGAGCGAATTTGTCGGCGCTTGAGGAAGGCAATTTGAAAAAGTGTGTCTGTGTGACCGGTGTCACAGATGAAATGACGTCGGGGCTGCATCCTGTTTTTATCAACTGAGGCGCAAGTGAAAGCTTCAGAAACCAGAAGGGACGCAGTCATGTTTGAGAAGTTTGTAACCACTTCCGCCGCGCTGGCTCTTGTCGCAGGTGCTACCGTCATAATCCCAACTCAATCTGCAAAAGCAGCTGAAGGTTGGCAAGTCGGTGTTGGAGTTGCTAGCGGCCTGGTCGCAGGTGCAGTGATCGGTTCAGCACTAAATCAACGCCGTTATTATGCTGCACCACGAGCCTATTATCCCGCTCCTGCATATCGAGCCCCGGCCTATCGGGCGCCGGTAGTGTCCTATCGTCCTGCGCCGTGGTCACCCGCTTGGTATAATTACTGTGCCAGCAAATACCGCTCGTTCAACCCACAGACTGGTTACTTCCTTGCCTATTCCGGTCAATACCGTTTCTGCAGTTAAGCTTATAACAGCTGGGCGCAATTTCCAGCAGCCCCGTAGACGGATGGAAAAACGTTTGCGGGGCTTATAATTTGCGGATTAGCCAGACTGTGATTGTTGTTTGGCCGTGCGCATCATAATTTCCAGTTCATTTAGAAATCGCGATCTGTCCTTCTTGGTAAAACCGGGACCGCTCTCTCTTATCTGACCGGTTTCCCGCAGATGGGTGTTGAGGTCTCTCATCGCCAGGCGCATTCCCATCGCATCTTCGCGGAAAGGCTTGCCTGTCGGCGAAATGACTTGGGCACCTGCATTGACACAGCGCGAGGCAAGCGGAACATCGGTAGTGATGACCACATCGCCCTTGCCTGCACGCTCGGCAATCCAATCATCGGCGACATCCGGTCCTTCCGGCACGACCACCCGCTCTATCAGGTCACCTTCCGGTAAACGCATCCAGCTGTTGGAGACGATTTTGATCGGGGCGTTGTGACGTTCACCTACCCGAATAGCTTCGTCTTTGACCGGACATGCATCTGCGTCCACATAAAGGATGGTCATCCCAGATTATCTCCGGTGTTATCGGTGTCAAGATAAGCAGCAATTCCCTTTGCTGCACAGTGTCCCATGGCAATACATGCCTGAAGAAGATAGCCGCCGGTTGGCGCTTCCCAATCCAGCATTTCGCCGGCAATAAAGACGCCCGGAATTTTCTTGAGCATCAAAGTCTCGGTCACTTCGTCCAGAGATATACCACCCGCTGATGAAATGGCGCGATCAATTGGATAAGGCGCATGGCAGGTCACAGCAACAGACTTGATGCGAGCAGCAAGGTCTTCAGGATCGTTCGGAATTGGGCCAGCTTCGCGTATTAGTGCGTGCTCGACTGGTTTGAACTTTAGGACTTTTTTCAAATAGGTTGCCATGGATAGCTTGCCGCGTGGACGAGAAAGCTTCAAAACCAAATCGTCACTGGAAAGGGATGGCCGCAGATCAATGCGTACTTCGGCTTTCCCGGCCAGTTTGATGGAGTCACGGATTTCCGCGGACAGCGTATAGACCACTCCGCCCTCCAGGCCTCGTTCGGAAACAATGGCTTCGCCTTTGACAGTTCGTGAACCGACAGAGAGTTCAATCCCTTTGAGTGGATGTCCAGAAAAACGCTCTTTCAGAACATCGCTCCATGGCGCCAGAAATCCGCAATTTGCTGGTTGGAATTCGTTGATCGTGATGCCGTGGTCACGCATTGGTTCTACCCAGGCAGCATTCGACCCGAGTTTCGGCCAGCTGGCTCCACCCAGTGCGAGCAAGATCGATCTTGCCTGTATGGGGGTCGGGGCACTGTCTTCAGCTTTTACAAGTGCCATTCCGTCTTCAGAAAACCCGCAGAAATCCTGACGTGTCCTGAGCTTTACTCCCTGCGCTTCGAGGCGGCGCAACCAAGCACGCAAAAGAGGCGACGCCTTCATGACTTTCGGAAACACCCGGCCACTTGTTCCGACGAAGGTTTCCTGGCCGAGATCGTGACACCATTCAATGAGTCGTTTTGGTGAATACTCTTCGATGATTGGCGCCAAAAACGAGTTGGCTTGTCGATACCGGCTTAGAAAGGCGGCTTCCTCCTCACTATGGGTGAGGTTCAGCCCACCGCGACCTGCCATTAAAAATTTACGGGCAGGCGAAGGCATTCGATCAATGATCGTGACACTATAACCGGTCAGGGATAACTCTTCAGCAGCTTTCAGCCCGGATGGGCCAGCACCAACGATCAAAACATCAAGCATGTCGCCTTATAGTCCGGCTGGGGGGCAAAAAACCATAAAAGAATTACCTATGATTACATCAAACATCTGAGCCAAACAAATTCAGTATTATCAAGACTTTATTATCTGTCTTGTGAGAATGTTCAAGAAAGGTTGAGAATTTCGGCTGTCGAATATTTTTTAACAGCAGCGCGTTGAGGGTTCAGCTTAATGGAAACAGGTAACAAGATTGTCCTGGTGGCAGACCCGGATACCGGAGTTCAGTCCGGCTTTTCTCGTCTGTTTGGTGGGATTTTCAGGGTTGTCTGTTTTTCAGAATCTGATGAAGCGCTCAAGTTCCTGAAGGAAAATCCAAACACTGCTGTTATCTTTTCTTGTTTTAATCTACCGGGCCGTGGCGGCATTCCCTTTCTACGGGCAGCAGAGTCCATTTCTCCGCTCGCCACACGCGTGATGCTGACACGTGAAAACTCAGCAGAAGCGATAAAAAAAACCATAAATGAAGGCCATGCCTTCATGTATCTGGAAAAGCCTTGCAAGAAAAATGAACTGATGAACGCCATGGAAGCTGCCGTGGCCTATCATGAACAGCTTGCCAAGGAGCGCGCGCTTTTAGAGCGAACGCTTGCAGGTTCGGTCAAAATGCTGATTGAGATGTTATCGCTGTTTCATCCGGAAGCTTTCAGCCGAACTACCACCGTCCGCAAACAGGCTTTGAAACTTGCCAAGATGGTGGGAATTACCAAGACTTGGGAACTGGAAATGGCGGTTATGTTGTCGCCTTTGGGCGAGGCATTGTTGCCAAAGCAAATTCTGGCACGATATCGGGCTGCACGCAGCCTCACGGAACAGGAGCGAGAGATACTTGAAAACTCTCCTGTTCAAACACGGGAGCTTCTAAAAAACATTCCGCAGCTGGAAAAGGTATCAGAGTACCTCTATTTGGCTGCTCGTGGATTTGACGGCTCAGGGTTTCCGAAGGATGGACCTTCCGGCAAGGATATTCCGCAGATATCACGGTTGCTGAGACTTCTGACCGATCTCTGGTATGCGAGTCCTGAAGGTGGTCCGGATGCTGCTGCATTTGAGGCTTTGACAATCAACCGGCGTAAATACGATCCGGTGTTGTTGGACATGGCAAAGAATGCGCTGCTTGATGACGTACCGGATAAACGCAAGAAAAACGTCACCAAATGCTACATCCGCTCGCTGCAACCGGGCGACATATTGGTTGATGACGTCCTCACAGATTCCAGCCATGAGCTTGTGCTTTCCCGTGGACACTTGTTGACGCCAACGACCATTCGACGTCTGGAGCATTTCAACCAGGCTTCAGGCGTTCGACAGCCTATCCGGGTAGAACGTCACGAAGTTACAAAACAGGCCATTTACAGTTCCGCATAATCTGATTTCTGGCACTATTTGTCCTACTTCGACTGGTCTGATAACTCTGCCTCATAGGCCTTTGCGACGCGAAGAAACCGGGCATGAGCATAATTGATCGCCAGGATGAAACCCCACCAACCATATCTCCAGTATCGCCGGATGAAGTAGCCTTTGAAGAAGCTGATTGGAAATTCAGTAACAAGGCGAGACTTCGACAATTTGCGCCCTCGGGTGCGCATGTCATCGACTTGCATGTCTGAATACCGATTGTATTTGCCAACTTGAAATTCAAGTGACCGGATAGATCGGTGAGCTACGATGCCGTTCAGATCGGCGATTTTTGCACCATCTTCTGGACGGACGGTATCGTGTACTGGTGATTGCGAGAAACGCCCTTTGCGCCGGTCGTAAAGCCGTATCTGATGATATCCGTATGCCCAAGGAGCTGGTCTGTCTTCATGGGCGAACATGTCTCTGATCATTATCCGCCAGCAGTCAGCCTGTCTGTAGCTTTTGTCTTCAAACCTGGCCTTGATTTCCGAAGCCAGATCCGGAGTGACTTCCTCGTCAGCATCCAGATTGAGCAGCCAGTCATTTTGGCATTGGTCTTCGCCGAAGCGTTTTTGCTGCCCGTAACCAGGCCAGTCGTTAATAATAACCTTGGCACCGAATTTATCCGCAACTGCCACAGTTTCATCATTTGATCCGCTGTCGATGACAATGACCTCATCAACCCAGTCAATTACGCTCTGGATGGTGAGCGGAATTCGGTCCGCCTCATTCTTGGCGATAATGAATACTGAGAGGGCTAGGCGCTTTGTCATCAATGATCCGGCTGCAAGACAATCTGGTCGGCCGGAAAATCCCGGCGCGTCTATTTAGCCGCGCCGGGTGAAGTTTTGAAGAGTGGAAATCAGGTTTTCACTTTGGCAAAAACCGCATCAACGCAGTTCAGTAATAGAGACGCGCCGTTGACGGTTCCACTAAAGCCGGGTGCATTCAGGTTTTCCAGCTCCAATCCAGACAGTGTTACAGTCTCCGCAGTTTCGCCGAGATTAAACGCACAAAGAACTGTTTCTCCGTCAAAACAGCGGGTGAACACCAGCGTTTCTCTCGGACTTTCGAGGAAAGTCATATCGCCTTGCTTCAGAGCCGCTTGCCGCTGTCTCCAAGCATAGAATGCGCGGTTTCGGTTCAGAATGGACTTGTCGTCTTTATCCTGTTCGAACGCGGCAATTTCCCTGTGTTCCGGGGCAACTGGCAGCCATGGGTTGGTTTCTGAAAATCCGGCGTGGGCATTGTCCTTGGTCCAGGGCATCGGTGTACGGCAGCCATCACGGCCTTTGTACTCGGGCCAGAACCGGATGCCATAGGGGTCCTGAAGTTGTTCGTATGGAACGTCAGCCTGCGGGAGGCCGAGTTCCTCTCCTTGATAGATACACGGTGTTCCGCGCAAACTGGCACACAGTGCGACAGCAAGGGGGGCAAACCGGCTCAAATCCAGCTTGTTTCCCCACCGGCTTGCCACGCGTTGAACATCGTGATTGGAAAGCGCCCAGCTTGCCCAACCCGATCCAATTCCTGCATTCATTTCTTCGACTGTCTTGCGAATATGGGAGGCCGAGTGCTGCGGTGTCAAAAGATCGAAGCTGTAGGCCATATGGATCCGCTTGCCGACTTCCGTGTAAGCGTTTGTTAGTTCCACAGCCTGGCCATCTGCGCCGATTTCACCCACAGACGTCGTCCCTGGATACTTGTCGAGTAATGCCCGCAGCTTTTCCAGAAAGACAAGATTTTCCGGCTGAGTCTTGTCGTATAGATGGTCCTGAAATCCATAAGGGTTTGTTGGATCGACAGTCGATGGCGCTTCATCAGCACTTAGTGGCGGATTGTCCCGCAATTTTTGATCATGGAAGTAGAAGTTGACTGTATCAAGACGGAACCCGTCAACACCGCGATCCAGCCAGAACTTGGCTGCAGATAGAACAGCATCTTGCACGTCTTCATTATGGAAGTTCAGGTCTGGCTGGCTGGCCAGGAAATTATGCATGTAGTACTGGCAGCGGCGGCTGTCCCACTCCCAGGCAGGCCCGCCAAAGATCGACAACCAGTTGGTCGGCGCTGTGCCATCTGGCTTGGCATCAGCCCAAACGAACCAATCTGCCTTTGCATTGTCCTTTGAGGCTCGACTTTCGGAAAACCAGGGGTGTCGATCTGATGTATGCGAAATGACCAGATCAATGATCACCTTCAAACCGCGCTCATGGGCCGCATTGGTCATCCGGTCGAAATCGGCAAGAGATCCGAACATCGGATCGACATCTTCGTAATCGGAGACATCATACCCGAAGTCTTCCATCGGAGACTTGAAGAACGGCGATAGCCAGATAGCATCAACATTGAGCGACGCGATATAATCCATGCGCTCAGTGACGCCAATCAGGTCGCCAATTCCATCTCCGTTGGTGTCATTAAAGGACCGGGGATAGATCTGATAGATCACCGCGCCTTTCCACCAATCAGGGTCCTTGATCAAATGTGTTGACATGTCAGTCTCCTGGCCTGTTTCGGCTTCTTCAAACATGGGCTGCCTCAACTCCGCATCATAGGCGTTGGATGTTTCTCCAAAGCGCTTTGAAGCGCTACAGATAGCGATTGATCAGGTCAAGTAACCTGGTGAAAAAATGTTGGAGATTGTCGGGTGTAAATCGGGGATCGAGTCATTAGGGCGTGGATTTATCTGCATAAATGTCATGCAACAACTGGCCCCGCAGAGCAAGACTGGCAGTCGACGGCGCAAGGGTCGAAACAGGATATGGTTTGAAGCGTTCCCCTTATGCTAGGCAATAATGACCGGAGTGAAAAGTCTTCAGCCGCGGGAGGACTGTGTCCTAGCGACAAGTCAGAATTGGTTGCTTAGGCCCCAAATCAATCCAGGTAAAGCCTCCTACGAACTGATGATAATCTATTCAAACTATTGAAAATAAAAGGTTAAAGAAAAAGGAATTACGTTTAGGTAAATTTCTTCTTGCAAATCAGAGGGTAAGCTGGAAATGTCACGTCCAGCATTGTATTGCGCTGCGGTATTTCTCGCGAAGGCCGCATGCTAAGATCGGGTAACAAGCAGCCCGCTTTAAGATTTTGAAATCTGGAGGAGAGTACATGACCGCTGCCATGGTTGGTTGGGCGCATTTGCCTTTTGGAAAACACGCTGACGAGACGGTCGAAAGCATGATCGTCAAGGCTGCAACGAATGCCATTCACGACGCGGGCATCTCGCCGGAAGATGTCGACGAGATTTTGCTCGGCCATTTTAACGCAGGCTTTTCCATTCAGGACTTTACAGCTTCTCTGGTTCTTCAAGCAGATCCTGCACTTCGTTTCAAACCGGCGACGCGGGTTGAAAACGCTTGCGCGACCGGATCCGCAGCAGTTCACCAAGGTGTTCGTGCAATCTCTTCCGGTCAGGCTCGTTTTGTACTGGTCGTGGGTGTTGAGCAAATGACCACGACACCTGGTCCGGAAATCGGCAAAAATCTGCTGAAAGCTTCTTATCTCAAGGAAGAAGGCGACATTCCTGCAGGGTTTGCAGGTGTATTTGGCAAGATCGCTGATGGCTACTTCCAGAAGTATGGTGATCAATCCGATGCCTTGGCAAAGATCGCCTCAAAAAACCATAAGAACGGTGTCAATAATCCATATGCGCAGATGCGCAAGGATCTTGGCTTCGAATTCTGCCGGGCTGAAAGTGAAAAGAACCCGTTTGTTGCAGGGCCATTGAAACGCACTGATTGTTCGCTGGTTTCAGATGGAGCGGCTGCGCTTGTCCTGACTGATCCAGCAACAGCGCTTGGCATGAAGAAGGCAGTTGCGTTCCGCAGTATGGCGCATGTGCAGGATTTTCTGCCAATGTCCAAACGTGACATTCTGAAATTCGAAGGGTGCTCCAAGGCCTGGGGCCAGGCCTTGGGCGATTCTAACCTGGCTATTGAAGACCTTTCTTTTATAGAAACCCATGACTGTTTCACGATCGCCGAACTGATTGAGTACGAAGCGATGGGCCTGACCAAGGAAGGTGAAGGCGCAAAGGCTGTTCTGGAAGGTTGGACGGAGATGGACGGCAAACTGCCGGTCAATCCATCCGGTGGTCTGAAGGCCAAGGGGCATCCGATTGGCGCCACAGGTGTTTCCATGCATGTGCTGACGGCAATGCAGCTAACTGGGTCAGCTGGTGATATTCAGGTCACGGATGCGGAGCTTGGTGGGATCTTCAATATGGGCGGCGCAGCGGTCGCCAATTACGTTTCGATCCTTCAGGCTATGAAATAGAGCCAACGCTCCTCTGCTACAAAAAAGCCGACGGTTCGTCGGCTTTTTTCGTTTAATGGCAGTTATCTATTGGTTGGTGGTTCGCGTCATTTAACGGGTATTCAATCTTGCAAATTGATAACCACTTTGATTTTCTGGAATAGAATGAATTCCTGATCGTCGCGCATAGGCAACCAAAGCTTGCGTTCCTGCCACTTGCATGATTTGTCGACTGCATGAACCGACAGCAAAAAGGGGCAATAGCCGCTGGCCATAAACTAACCGCCGAAGCTGGGGCGGACATGTTGCGCGAGGGCGGCAGTGCTGTCGATGCGGCTATTGCTGCGCTGGCAGTCGCCTGTGTTTGCGAGCCTGTGCTGGCATCACCGGGTGGTGGCGGATTTGCCATGCTTCGGGACGGGGAGAGCGGCGAAACAACCTTGATAGATTTCTTTCCGCAAACGCCCCGGGCAAGGCGCGGAAACAGCACGAACGGATTCCGGCATATTCAGGCCGATTTCGGTGCGACTACGCAGGTTTTTCACATTGGTCCGGCAACGGTCGCAGCACCCGGGTTCTTTGCCGGACTTTCTGCGCTTCGTGGCAAGGGGGCTACATTCTCCTTCGCGGACCTTTATGCGCCCGCAATTCAAATTGCCGAACAAGGTCACAACATCACCGCGTATCAGTACTATTTGTCGACGGTCGTGCGGCCAATTCTGACAGCCACCAAAGCTGCCCGTGACCTGTTCGCACCTGGCGGCGAGCTTTCGCAGGCAGGCGACGTATTTCGAAATCCGGAGTTGGCCGGGATGTTCCGGGAGGCTTCTCATGGCGACTGGGTGAAGACCAGTATTGCAGATCAGCTCCTGAGCGAGCAGGCGAGAGATGGTCACCTGATCCGAGACGATCTCGAAAGCTATCAGGTGGTCGAAAGGCAGCCGGTTTTTGTCTCAATTAACGGGTCGAAGGTTCATTTGAACCCGTTGCCAGCTGCGAGCGGGACGTTGATCCGGTATGCACTCGCTCAACTTGAGCGTTGCGAGACATTGGATTTGGCCAAGGCGCTGCAGGAGACGGACGCGGCTCGATTGTCCGCGCGAAGTGACTTGAGTGTTCTATTGGACCGCCCGATGCGGCAGCAGGGGACCACTCACATTTCAACTATCGATGCAAATGGCAATGCCTGCGCGGTTACCGTTTCAAACGGAACCGGTAGCGGAGAAATGGTCAGCGGTTATGGTTTCATGTTGAACAACATTCTGGGGGAGGAGGATGTAAATCCGCATGGATCTTTCGACTGGCCGGTGAATACAAGATTGGCGTCGATGATGTGCCCGACTTTGATCGAGACGTCGGATGGTTGTCTGATTGCCTTGGGGTCCGGTGGCTCCAGCCGAATTCGGTCAGCGATCTTTCAGAGTGTGGCACGGCTGTGTCTGGAGTCGGCTAATCTCCATCAAGCGATTAATGCACCCAGACTCCATGTTGAAGATGGTCATCTAGACATAGAAACCATTCTACCCGGACAGGAAATGAGCCAACTCGCTGGTGCGTTTCCTGATCATAAAACCTGGTCGAACAAGAACATGTATTTTGGTGGGGTTCATGCTGTACGGGCCGATGCAGACTGTCAGTTTGACGGGGTTGGCGATCAACGCCGTGAAGGTGTTGCCATCGTAGTGGATTAGATTCCCGGCGGCTTCGAAATCCTGTCAGCCTTATGGGCGCAATACCAGAATAGTTTTCCGCTTTTCTTCCAAGCTTTGAAAACGAGTACCCGGCACTAAGGGCGCTGGACGCTTACATTTAAGCCATCAAATTGGGATTGGAGACCCTTGAGATGGCACGTGGCCAAATCGACAACGCGAAAACTGCGAAAAACCGTCAGGATAGACTGGATGTATTTCCAGCATTCATGAAGGTTGCGGACAAGCGCGTGCTGGTCGTCGGGCATGGCGCTGAAGCAGCGGCCAAGGTGCGGTTGCTTGGGGAGACCAATGCCCGGATCGTTGTTGTCGGACAAGATATCGAGCCTGACCTCGTCGAAGCCATCGAACTTTTTCAAGCAGATCATGTTTCCGAAGATTTTCGTCCCGCGCACTTGAACAATGCAGCGATGGTATTTTCTGCGCGCGAGGATCTCGATCTTGACACTGCGGTTGTTGAAGCCGCGCGCATCTTGGGTGTACCGGTCAATGCAGTCGACAAACCCGAGCTTTGCGACTTCTACACTGGCGCTCTGGTCAACCGTGCTCCGATTGCTGTTGCGATCACGTCTACCGGTGTTGGGCCTGTATTGACGCGTCATATACGCGCGCGCATCGAAGGTATGTTGCCGCGCTCTACAGGAGCGCTTGCACGTCTGGCGGAAAGTTTTCGAGATGCGGCCGCAAAGGTCATTCGGAACGGTGCGTTGCGTCGGAATTTCTGGGCGCGGTTCTTCTCTGGCGCAGTTGCCACCAATTTTTACGCTGGAAAGCCGGATGTCGCCCGCACGGAAGCGCAGCGCCTTTTGAACTCAATGGCAGAAGAACCAGGGTTTGTCTGGTTGGTCGGGGCAGGACCTGGGGCAGAGGACCTCCTCACTCTCAGGGCTCAACGTCTTTTGCAGGAAGCTGATGTGATCGTGCATGACGCACTGGTCCCGGCGAATGTTGTTGCCATGGGGCGTCGCGATGCGGAGCGCATTTCGGTTGGCAAACGCAAGGGCGCGCACTCCGTTCCTCAATCAGAAATCTGTAAATTGCTTGTAGACCTTGGCAAGCAGGGCCTCAAGGTTGTCCGGCTCAAGGCTGGCGATCCAATGATCTTTGGCCGAGCGGCTGAGGAAATGGAAGCTCTGCACACAGGATCAATCGGGTTCGAGATTGTTCCAGGTGTCACTGCAGCCTTTGCCGCAGCAGCTTCGGCTCAAATTCCACTAACACTGCGCGGCGTGGCCTCTAACCTTGTGTTCGCAACCGGTCACAATGCCAAGTCGGAGACGTTACCCGATTGGGCTGGGTTCGCGCTCAAAGGCTCAACCGTCGCCGTCTATATGGGCCGCACGGTTGCAGCCGGTGTTGCTGAAAAACTGATTGGCGCAGGTTTGCGTTCCGGAACTCCGGTAGCTGTCATCGAAAATGCGGCTCGCACGGATGAACGCCAATTCGCTGGCTCCCTTTCTGAACTCGCGGTGCTGTCGAACCGCGCAGAAATCGATGGGCCTGTCCTGATTGTGATCGGCGAGGCTGTTGGCCACGCCACCCTGGAACATGCCGAATCACTGGCGCCGCAAAGAGTGTCTGCACTCGCGGCCCGTGATGTTGCGGCATAAGGAGACTGAAGACCAATGAATGTCATTACCGCAAACCGTTTGTTGAATGGCGACGTTGTCTGGCTCGGTGAAAACAAGAACTGGGTTGAGCGCATCACTCTGGCCAAGGTTTTTGATGGCAAGGACGCTGTACAGACTGGCTTGTCGCTCGGCGCTGAAGCCGAAAAGAACCAGGAAGTCGTTGGCGTCTACGAGATGGCTGTGGCCGTAGAAGATGGTGTCATTGTCCCGGTTCGCCTGCGCGAAAAAATCCGTGCAGCTGGCCCCACCACTCATCCTGAATTTGGCAAACAAGCCCAGGCCGTCTCGGCGTAACAAACAGAATTCAGTGGCCGCGCCTGTAACGGCGGCGCCCACCCAGGAGTATTGAGATGTACCGCTACGATGAATTTGACGCCAGTTTCGTCAACCAGCGCACTGAACAGTTCAAGGATCAGGTTCGCCGCCGTCTGGCTGGAGAATTGTCCGAGGACGAGTTTAAGCCACTGCGCCTGATGAACGGCCTCTATCTGCAGCTTCACGCATATATGCTGCGGGTTGCCATTCCCTACGGTACGCTGAATGCACGCCAGATGCGCAAACTGGCGCATATCGCGCGTAAATACGACAAGGGCTACGGTCATTTCACCACGCGCCAGAACATTCAGTTCAACTGGCCGAAGCTGGAAGACACCCCAAAGATTCTGGAAGAGCTGGCTGAAGTCGAGATGCATGCCATCCAGACTTCCGGCAACTGCATCCGTAATGTGACGGCAGATCACTTCGCAGGCGCTGCAGCCGATGAAATCGCAGATCCGCGTCCATACGCTGAAATTCTGCGCCAGTGGTCATCGCTGCACCCGGAATTTTCGTTCCTGCCGCGCAAGTTCAAGATCGCCATCACTGGCGCCCCGAACGACCGTGCTGCAGTTCAGGTTCATGATATCGGCCTTCAACTGACCCGCAATGACGCAGGCGAAATCGGCTTTGAGGTTTTTGTAGGTGGTGGTCTCGGTCGCACGCCGATGATTGGCCGCAAGGTGCGGGACTATCTGCCTGAAGAAGACCTGTTGGCCTATTCCGAAGCGATTCTGCGCGTCTACAACCGCTATGGCCGCCGTGACAACAAGTACAAGGCGCGCATCAAGATTCTGGTTCACGAGACCGGTCTTGAAGAATTGAAAGCTGACATCGAGGCGGAATTTGAGAAAATCCGTTACGGCGTTCTGCGCTTGCCGGACGAAGAAGTTCGCCGCATCGAAGCCTATTTCGCACCGCCACCGCTTGAAGTTGGTTCTGAAACGTCTGCAGCCGTTGAGGCGCGCCGTGAAACTGATGCGGCATTTGCCCAGTTTGTAGCGCATAACCTCAACCCGCATCGCTTGCCGGGATACACATCGGTCACACTTTCCATGAAGCCGATAGGCGGCATTCCGGGGGATGCGTCCGATGCGCAGATGGACGTGATTGCTGATTTGGCAGAACATTACGGCCAGGATGAGCTTCGTATTTCGCATGAGCAGAACGTGATCTTGCCACATGTGAAGCTGGACGATTTGCCAGCCCTGTTCGACAAACTGGTCGACGCTGAAATTGCCGAAGGCAACGCCGGTCTCATCACCGACATCATCGCCTGCCCGGGCATGGATTACTGCGCGCTCGCAACAGCTCGCTCAATCCCTGTTGCGCAGCGGATTTCCGAACGGTTTGGAGCTGCGGAACGGCAGGCAGAAATTGGAGAGCTGAAAATCAAGATCTCCGGCTGCATCAATGCTTGTGGTCACCACCATGTTGGCCATATCGGCATTCTCGGCCTGGAGAAAAAAGGCGAAGAATTCTACCAGGTGACCCTGGGCGGTTCAGCCAATGAAAACGCATCCATCGGCGAAATCATCGGGCGCGGCTTTTCGTCTGAAGAAGTTGTCGATGCGATCGAAAAGCTGGTCGATATCTATCTCGGCCTGCGGACGGCAAAGGAAGAAACTTTCCTCGAGGCGTATCGCCGCGTAGGGGAGGAGCCCTTCAAGGAGGCCCTTTATGGCGCTGCATGAGACATTCAGTCTAGGCGTTGATCCGGAACTGGGATTGCGGGCGGAAGTTGCCTCTCTCAATTCCCAGTTCGCCGGTGCACGAGCACACGACATTCTGCACGCTGCCATACGGCATCAATTCGCAGGCGAGATCGCGATGGTCTCAAGCTTTGGTGCAGATTCGGCCGTACTGCTTCACATGGTGGCGCAGATCGATCCGACAACGCCTGTACTTTTTGTTGATACGGCAAAACTGTTTCCGGCAACGGTTCAGCACAGGGATGCTCTCATCGGGAAGCTGGGCCTTACGGACGTTCGTACCCATACGCCGAGCAAAGAAGATCTGGCAGAGAAGGATCCGGCCGGAATGCTCTGGATGAGCGACACTGATGCGTGCTGCAACATTCGTAAAGTGTTGCCGCTTGATCGAGCGTTAAGCGGATTCGATGCCTGGATTTCTGGCCGGAAACGGTTCCAGAGTGCATCTCGCGCCGACCTTCAGACATTTGAGATCGACGAGGGCAGAGTAAAGGTCAATCCAATTGTTGATTGGTCTTCAGCCGATATTCTGGACTACGCAAAGGCATACGACTTGCCGCCCCATCCCCTGGTCGCACAGGGCTATCCATCAATCGGATGCATTCCATGCACGGACAAGGTTGCGCCGGGTGAAGACCCGCGCTCGGGGCGCTGGCGTGGGCAGGACAAGACAGAATGCGGCATTCACTGGCCGACACACGGAAAAGAAATTGATGGCAGCGGAATTTGATCGCTACCGAAATCAGAGATTAGAGGGCAGCAACAATGGCAACGATTTATAAGAACGGTGAATTCGTCGAAGAAACCTGGGTCCGCGTAGACGCTGAAACCGGCGCGGCCGCTGAAGGTGATCTGCTGGTCCCGTTGACGCTTTTTCTGGAAGACGCCGATGCGTATCTCGGCCGCAATGGCGAAACGGCAGTGGTTGTGGAGCCGGGCGATGAGATTGAAAAGGCAGCGTCCTACCTGGATCAGTTTGCATTCATCGCGGTATCCTTCCCAAACTTTGCTGATGGCCGCGGATTTTCGACAGCCCGTGATCTGCGCGAGCATATGAACTATCATGGCGATATCCGCGCCGTCGGCCAGTACATTCTCGATCAGGTGCCCCTGGCCCGTCGCTGTGGCGTTTCCAGTTTCGAGATTTCCAAGCCTGAAGTTCTGAAAGCCTTGAAAGCCGGAGAATGGCCGGAAGTCACCAAATACCTTCAGCCTGCATTCGGTTCGATCGAGGAAATCCCGGCTGGTACACGCCCATGGGCCCGCCGTTCGTTTCGCGATATTGCGGTTGCCGCAGAATAGGTCTGGGCTTTCTGGATCCTGAGGTTAAACTCCGCTCTCCTTGGGAAGCGGAGTTTTTCATGTCCGGGCAACAATCATCTGATTTGAGTAGAAATGCCATCATCGTGATGGGCGTGTGCGGATGCGGCAAATCCAAGCTGGCAACACAGCTTTCGGAAGAGCTTGGATTCAGTATGATTGAGGCGGATGACTTTCACTCCGACAGCAATCGGGCCAAGATGGCCAAGGGCATAGGCCTCACGGATGAAGATCGCAAACCGTGGCTGCAAACTGTGTCCAAAGCTGCCGAACAGAAAGCTGCTTCTGACAGCGGTGTTATCGTAGCTTGCTCCAGTCTTCGCCGTATTTACCGTGACGTGTTTCGGTCAGTCCTCGGCGATTGCAAATTCATTCATTTGACCGGTTCAAAAGACCTGATCGCCTCCCGGCTGACCAACAGAACCGGGCATTTTGTAGACGCCGGTTTGCTGGACAGCCAAATGGCGACATTGGAACCTCTTGAGGGCGACGAAACCGGCTTCACAATCGATGTTGCCTTGCCAGTTTCTCAAGTATTGGAAGTTGCGCTCCAGCGTTTGTCAAAGGTCTGACAACCCGTTGCTGACCCGATAGTCGAAAAATGCTCAAGCCGTCCCTGTTAAACGCAGTAGGACGCATCCTGAGAAAACAAGCAGCGGTAGCATTGTCAGTCCAATTCCGATCGCACGTCCCGGTCCATGACCGACCGTGACGAGTGTCAGATAGTGTATTGTCCGACCTAGCAGTAGGGATATGCCGCCGACCCAAATGACCTGATAAGGGGCACCGGAAATTTCTGCTGCGGCCATGACCAGAAGTGCCATAGGAACGGTTTCTGTGAAATTCCCGTGCGCGCGCATACGCTTCAAAAGAACCTCATCGCCGCCGTCCAAAAAGTGTACTCCCAACTTTTGACGGCGGAGCCCGACGGTCGCTGTAATCGGGATTTGTAGCAACGCGAATACCGCCACAAACAACAACGTCACAGATAGCGGACTAAAAAGGTCCATATTTTTCTCCTGAGGATCCAGATGATCAAAGCTGGCGGGGAGCTCCCGACAGCTTCAATGAAAACGAAAAATCAGCCTTGCATCGACTCATAGGTGATCAGCGCGATGACACCGCCGACCGGATCGGAGATGGTTACCATTCGGCCAACACCTGGTACGGAAAAAGGTTCTGCCAAAATGGTCGCACCGAGAGATTTGGCTTTTTGAACGCGGGCATCGACATCGTCGACAGTCACGTATGGAAGCCAGCGTGCCTGTTCTGCCGCCATTGGCGGAAATCCACCGACCTTGTCGCCAGCGTTGGTAATAACGGTATAGGCGGCACCTGGCATTTCCATGTCTTCTGTGCCCCAGCCCAGAAGGTCAGTGTAGAATGCCTTGGCTTTCGAGCCGTCTCCGCTGTAAAGTTCCATCCAGCTGAAGCTGCCGTGCGTTTGCATTGAATCGCTCATGTCTTGTCCTCTTGATAAATGCTGCCTGGTTGGCCCAGGTGAACAGAGGACGGTCGGTGATTGGCAAATCCGACAGGGTTGAATGGTTTATTCGAGATTTTTGATCTGGGTGCGGATATAGGCGCGTTCCGTTTCGGTCCCCGCCAATTCAAGTGACTGCACATACGCTGTTTTTGCGTCTTCCGAAAAGCCGAGTTCGCCGAGCATGGAGGCTCGTGCTGCATGGTAACTGGCATATCGCGCGAGCGGAGCACTCAATGTATCGAGCAGCTCAAGCGCGTCTTCCGGGCCTTTGAGTTTTGCCAGAACGACCGCCCGATTCAGCTTGACGACGGGGGACGGGCGTATGTGATCCAGCGCTCTGTAAAGCCGATAAATTTCTGCCCAATCCGTTTGGTCATATGTGCTGGCTTGGGTGTGGGTCGCAGCAATTGCGGCTTCAATCTGGAGCGGCCCCGGACGGCGTTTGAGCAAAGCGGCCTCCAACAGCACATGCCCCTCGGCTATCAGCTTGCGGTCCCAGAGACTGCGGTTCTGAAGTTCCAGCGTGACCGGTGTTCCATCACTTGAAATGCGAGCCTTCCGACGTGAATGCTGGGTAAGGCACAAGGCGAGCAATCCGCGCAACTCCGGTTCTTCCGGAAACAGACGAACCAGCAACCGGGCCAGACGAATGGCCTCCTCGCAAAGGGTGTCGCGAATGAGGTTCTCGCCTTGAGAGGCTGAATAGCCTTCATTGAACACGAGATAGATTGCATTGGCAACGGACTGGAGCCGGTCTGTACGCTGGGCGGCATCCGGTTCTTCATAATCCAGCTTTGCTGCTTGAATGCGCTTCTTGGCGCGAGTGATCCTTTGTTCCATTGTCTTGGGTTGAACAAGGAAGGCGCGAGCAATTTCCTCCACCGAAAGCCCTGCAACAATCTTCAAAGACAGAATAATTTGTTGCTCGCGGCGCAATATCGGATGGCAACAGGTGAACAGAAGCCGCAATATATCGTCCCGGAAATGCGCGCGGTCAATCGCCTCAGGAATGGATTCCGGCTGCCAGGTTTCATCTGCGACCGGGGCAAGGTCGTCCGGAGACGTCAAGGTCTCCCGTTTTCGCTTTCGGATTTGGTCGATGCCGAAGTTTCTGCCGGAGACAATCAGCCATGCTGTCGGATCTTTGGGAAGTGTCTCGGTAGTCCAGGTGTTGACCGCCCGGATAGAAGCCTCCTGAAAGGCGTCTTCTGCAAGATCAATATCCTGAAAAAACCGGTTGAGGGCCGCCAATGCCCGTGGGCGGGCAGCTCTGAGATGCGTTGATAACCAGAGATCCGGCATGTGAGACTTTAAACCCTATTTGATCACGTCTCAGAGGGCATCGTTTTTACGTCATGCAGAAAGGCTTCATTAACGACGAAGTGCTCCCCGTTTCTGAAGTCAGCGCCTTCAAAAAACTCGATAGGTCTGATTTCGACACGTCCGTGCTCGATGGGGAGCAATTTGACAGCCTCCATTGCATCATCGAGTGTCGGATAATCAACCAGATAGAACCCGAGAAACTGTTCCTTGGTTTCAGCGAACGGGCCATCGGTCACGACAACCTCGGCATTGTCACGATGCATGGTAACCGCTGTCCCGGTCGACATCAGTTTGACCGCTGCGCCAAAGTTGTTTCCCGACTTGGTGTGTCGGTGAAACTCACCGTGTTTGCTTCTAAGTTCATCCATTTCGTCCTTGCTGATAGCGTCAACAAGGGTCTCGTCATTGTAAATCAAAACTGAAAACAGCATGGGTCAGCCTCCTTTTGGGTGACCAAGGAACGGATGGAGCCGATATTATCCGACAGATCGCCGCAAAAAAACTCCGCACGTGTGGTGTACAGGCGATTTCCTGGATGAGACATGCAACAAATTGAAAAAAATCAACTTTCAAGTCTTATATTCGGAAAAATGGTGTGCAGTAATGACCTAGCTTGCCGTGTCCCCCTGGAGGTTTCAATGCGTTATGTTTCGCTGCTCACGATTGCCATGTGCCTGAGCCCGGCGGTCGCCGTTGCTCAAGAGTTCCAAATCAATTCCGACCAGTTAAGTGAAATCTACCCCGGGGAAGCCTACTCTCCTTATGCAGGCCGAGCATTTCCGGAAGTGCCGCTTTGGGGCGACAATCACCTTCACACCGGGCAGTCTATGGATGCTGGCGGTTTTGGTGCGCGCATTACCCAGGAAGAAGCCTGGCGCTTTGCGCGCGGTGAAGAGGTCATGGCCTCCTCCGGGCAGCCTGTTCGTCTTGCTCGTCCGCTGGACTGGATGGTCATCACCGAACACTCCGATGGCATGGGCCTGATCACGGATATTCTTGATGGCATGCCGAATGTGACCAAATTCGAGCAAGGCCGGAAATGGTCTGAAGGGTATCGTACCGGTGGTCAGGAAGCTGTCGAAGCGACGCTCGATCTCATCGGCAATTTCAGCCAGGGGACCGTGGACCCGGATCTTTTCAAGCAGTACCAGCCCGGTGCGCGGCGCTTTGCGTCGATCTGGTCCGATAATGTGAAGGTCGCAGATACGTTCAATGATCCCGGCAAGTTTACTGCATTGATCGGGTTTGAGTGGACTTCGCTTGATAAGGGAAACAACCTGCACCGGAATGTGATTTTCCGTGACGATGCAAACAGGGCGGGTCAGGTCGTTCCCTTCACCATGACACCACCCTATGGAAGTCCAGATCCACTCGATTTGTACAAATGGATGCAGACTTACGAAGACAATACCAACGGTGCTGTTTTGGCACTGGCGCACAATGGAAATCTGTCAAACGGCATCATGTTCCCGGTCGACAAGCAGTTCACTGGAAAGCCAATTGACAAAGAGTATGTCGAACTACGAGCAAAATGGGAGCCTCTCTACGAAATTACCCAAATCAAGGGTGATGGAGAAGCACATCCGTTCCTTTCACCGAATGATGAGTTTGCCGATTACTACAATTGGGATGTCGGGAACCTGGATGTCTCGGTCGCCAAGACAAACAATATGCTGGCGGGTGAGTATGCGCGTGAAGCACTCAAGAACGGCATGTTGCTAGAAGACAAGTTTGGAACCAATCCATATAAGTTCGGGTTCTCCGGTGCGACGGACAGCCATACAGGGCTTGCTACATTCGAAGAGGACAATTTCTTCGGAAAACATACCGGATATGAACCTTCGGCCGAACGGCTGACACATCCTTTCATGAAAACTGATCAGGGTGAGTTGTTCGCCTGGCAAATGGTTTCTTCCGGAGTCACAGGTGTCTGGGCGCGTGAAAACACACGCGAATCCATATTTGATGCAATGCAACGCAAAGAGGTCTATGCGACCACCGGAACCCGCATGATGGTCCGACTGTTCGGCGGATGGGGTTTTAGCGATGCGGATATGGAGACACGTAATCCGGCTGTGCTTGGCTATCGGAAGGGTGTGCCGATGGGTTCGGACCTGATGCCGAAACCAGATGAGGCAAAAGAACCGTCATTCATGGTCTACGCGTTGCGCGATGCCATTGGCGCAAATCTGGATCGTATCCAGATCGTCAAGGGTTGGGTTGATGGCGATGGCAATACCCAGGAAAAAGTCTTCGATGTTGCCTGGTCTGGAGACCGTGTAGCTGGAAGCGATGGCAAGCTTCCTGCAGTTGGAAACACCGTAGATGTTGCGACTGCCAGCTGGGCTAACTCCATTGGGGAATCCGAACTGGCAACCGTCTGGACTGATACGGATTTTGATCCAGCCGAAAAGGCATTCTATTATGCCCGTGTCCTGGAAATTCCGACCCCGCCCTGGTACGTTTATGACCACTTTCGTTATGGAGCAAAACTGCCGGAAGGTGCTCCGACTAGCCAGCAGGAGCGGGCCTATACCTCACCTATCTGGTATACGCCAGAATCCTGATGTATTGATTTTGGCACACGCGATGCAGTAAACGCATCGCGTGTATCTTGTCCAAATTCGGGAAGTGCTTTTTGTCAATTTTCAGTCGATTCATCCGCCAGCCTCTTGTGCATTTTTTGATAATCGGGGCTGCGATTTTCGCGCTCTATAGTCTGGTTCCTCAAGAAGACGTAGAGGTCGAGACTAGTGGTACCAGCTATCAGCCGAGCAGCGAGATCATCGTAAGTCCAGAGAGAGTAGCCAGTCTGGAAACTGAATTCCGGGCTGTCTGGCAACGCGATGCCACGGAGGATGAACGTCAGAACCTGATCGAAAATTACATTCGTGAAGAGGTTCTGGTCAGGGAAGCTCTGAAGCTCGAGCTAAACCGGGATGACACTGTTATCCGCCGCAGACTGGTTCAGAAAATGGATTTTCTGGCTTCATCTGCTGCGCGTTCGATTACACCGGATGTAGATGAACTGAAAGCGTATTACGAAGACACCAAAGACGTTTACATGCGTCCCGGCAGAATTGCGTTTTCACAGATATACCTCGGCGAGACATTGGATGAGGCGGCTGTCGAAGACGTGAAAACGCGTCTGGCCGCTGGCGAAGCCCCGGACAATCTTGGCCAAAAATCCATGCTTGCTACAGTGGTGAAGCTGTCTGTCCTGCAGCGGGTAGATGGTCTGTTCGGGATCGGTTTTTTTGAACAACTAATGGCGCTCGACGGAGATGGCTGGCAAGGACCGGTTAGGTCGGGTTTTGGTTATCATCTCATTCGAGTGGATGAACGCCAGAACTCTGAAGAACGCCCTTGGGACAGCATTCGAGCGCATGTCGTTGATAATTTTGTTCTCAAGAAAGCGGATGAACTCAAACAAATGCAGTTTGAAGGGTTGAAGGGACAGTATGAAATTGTCCTGACGGAGCCTGCTCAATGAGGGTGCTTTCCGCTTCTGTCATCTGGCTTTTCGGAGCTCTGGCATTTGTGCTGCCAAACCAGTCATTTGGCCATGCGTTAGAACCTGGTTACGCAGCGCTTGACCAAATTGGCGAGGGCACCTGGAAAGTATTCTGGCGCAAACCGGATGTGTCCGGCAGAGCCATGCCGATCGAATTGGCCTTGCCGGAAATTTGCGCGCCGCAGACCGGAGCTGCGCCAAGTCAGAGGCAAGGTGCCTGGGAAACTTCCTGGGTAGCCACTTGCAATGGCGACTTGGCCGGTGAGACGCTGATTATTCAGGGCCTCGAGAAGACGAAGACAGATGTCCTGGTGCGGATTGCACCGTTGGAGGAACCTGTTCAGAGCTTGCGTTTGACTGCGGAAAATCCCTCCATCCTGGTCCCGGAAACGCCTGATGCCTGGGATGTTTTCGCCAGCTACACTTCACTTGGATTTGAGCATATTCTGGAAGGCTGGGATCACCTGCTTTTCCTGTTTGCGCTGCTCATCCTGATCCGGGATTTCTGGCGACTGGTCGGCGCCGTAACAGCCTTCACTGTTGCGCATAGCATCACGCTTGCCGCTTCCGCGTTGGGCTGGTTCACATTGCCGCCACCGCCCGTCGAAGCAATCATTGCTCTGTCGATTGTTTTTCTCGCGTGCGAAATCGCATTGTCTGCCCCGGACAAACCGCGCCTGTCGCAATCCGCGCCCTGGTTGGTGACGTTTGCGTTCGGTCTGTTGCACGGACTGGGTTTTGCCGGAGCCTTGAAGGAGATAGGCTTGCCGCAAACCGACATTCCGCTGGCTCTTCTGGCATTCAACATTGGCGTTGAAGCTGGCCAGTTGGCGTTCGTCTTTGTTGCCGGAGTGGCTTTGTGGCTGCTTTCCAGGGTTCTTGGACAGAAGTCACTGCTGGACTTGCGACCAGTCACGGTCGCGCTTGCCTATGCCATTGGTGGCTGGTCTGCATACTGGTTTATCGAGCGGGTGGTGTCCTTCGTTTAGATACACTCCCGTTTGGGGCACTTACCCCATCCAGCCGTCACGCTTCAGTATCCGGTGGGTATCATTCAACGTTTTTTCTGCTGTTGCCACCAAATGATCAGCTTCTTCGTGGCTAAGAACCAGAGGAGGTGAAATGATCAGGCTGTCGCGAACCGCGCGCATGACCATGCCGTGCTCGAATGAAATATCGCGGCACAGCATTCCCGGCACACCGACATCAGAGAATGGTTTCGACAGGTTGGTTTTGTCCGGAACGAGTTCCAGCGCGCCCATGAGCCCAGCCATGCGGGCTTCACCGACCAGCTCGTGCTCGCCCAGTTTTAACCAGCGCTCTTTCAGGTAGGGTCCAATATCGTTTTTGACCCGGTCAACAAGACCTTCGCGCTCGATGATTTCGAGATTGGCCAGAGCCGCAGCGGCGCAGACCGGGTGGCCGGAATAAGTGTAGCCGTGGTTGAAGTCATCGCCTGCATTCATCAGGCCTTCGGCAACACGATCCGATACCAGAACACCGCCCATGGGCAGATAGCCTGATGTCAGGCCCTTGGCGATCGACATCAGGTCTGGTTCCATTCCGTAATAGGTTGAACCGAACCATTCTCCGAGACGTCCAAATCCGCAGATAACTTCATCCGAGACAAACAGGATATCGCGCTCATTGAGAATTCGACGAACTTCCGGCCAATAAGTCTCTGGCGGAATGATGACGCCACCGGCTCCTTGGATCGGCTCGGCAATAAAGGCCGCAACCTTATCTTCGCCAAGTTCGTCAATCGCCTGTTCGAGCTTGCGGGCAGCTTGAACGCCGAACTCGTCGGCGCTCATGTCCTGACCTTCACCAAACCAGTAAGGCTGATCAATGTGGCGAACACCTGGCACAGGCAAGTCGCCCTGTTCGTGCATGCCCTTCATCCCGCCAAGGCTCGTACCGGCAAGCGTGGAGCCGTGATAACCGTTCCAGCGGCCAATTATGACCTTCTTGTCCGGTTTACCCATCTTGTCCCAATAGGTACGAACCATGCGGAAAACGGTGTCATTGGCTTCAGATCCGGACGAGCAATAGAACACGGTGTTCATGTGATCCGGTGCCAGCTTCGCCAGTTTTTCAGACAGCGCAATCGCAGGCGGATGGGTCGTCTTGAAGAACGTGTTGTAATAGGCCAGCTCGTTCATCTGCTTGGCAACAGCATCCGTGATTTCTGAGCGACCATGGCCAACCTGAACACACCAGAGCCCGGCCATGCCATCCAGAATCCTTGTACCATCTGAATCCGTTAGCCAGACGCCATCTGCGCTGGTGATAATGCGGCTGCCTTCTTCATTCAACGACTTCATGTCGGAAAAAGGGTGCCAGTGATGGGCAGCATCAAGTTCCTGCAGAGCTTTGGTCGGGTATATGTTGGAATGCGCCGTCATGGCTTATGCTCCGGTAAAAGCGAGACTTCGGGATCAGACATTGAGCAGGAGGTATTCCCGCTCCCAGGAACTGATCACGGACATGAAGGTTTCGAATTCTTCGTATTTGATTGCCCGATACGTGGCGACAAATTGTTCGCCGAATATCTCAACCATCTCATCGGATTTTTCAAAGCTGGAAATCGCTTCCGGCAATCCGCGCGGCAGAGACTTCAAGCGCTCGGTGCAGTCGTCGGCTTTTGGAGAATCCGGCTTCAATCCATTGATAATACCGAGATAGCCGCAGGCGAGAGACGCCGCGATGGCGAGGTAAGGATTAGCGTCGGAACCTGGTATGCGGTTTTCCAGTCTCCGCGCATCCGGGCTTGAATAAGGAACGCGCAAACCGACCGTCCGGTTGTCGTAACCCCAATAGACGTTGACCGGTGAAGTCGATGTCTTGGAGAAACGTCGGTAGGAATTCACGAAGGGCGCCATGATGCAGGTGACCTTCGGCAGGTATTTTTGGTGCCCGGCAATGAAAGATAGGAATTCGGGAGTTTCTTCACCGTTTTCGCCCGAGAAGATGTTTTTACCAGTAGCCTTGTCGATCACGGACTGGTGGATGTGCATTGCAGAACCGGGCTGGTTCGACATCGGCTTCGACATAAATGTCGCATACATGTCATGCCGAAGAGCCGCTTCCCGGATCGTCCGTTTGAACAGGAACACCTGATCAGCCAGCACCAATGGATTGCCATGGCGCAGGTTGATTTCCATCTGCGCCGCGCCTTCCTCGTGGATCATCGTATCGATCTCGAGGCCCTGTTTTTCAGACAAATCATAAATGTCGTCGATCAGGTCATCGAATTCGTTCAGTGCCGATATCGAATAGGACTGGCGGCCGACTTCCGGACGGCCCGACCGACCTGTTGGCGGCTCTAGCGGGTAGTCCGGGTCGGTGTTCGGTCGAACCAGATAGAACTCCAGTTCCGGTGCAACAACGGGTTCCCAGCCCTTGTCCTCGTAAAGCTTCAAGACGCGCTTGAGCACATTGCGAGGCGCGGTTTCAACGGGTTCACCATCGCGTTTATAGGCATCATGAATGAGCTGGGCAGTCGGGTCACTTTCCCAGGGAACAGTGGTCAGCGTGCTATAGTCGGCGCGGAAATAAAGATCACCATCAATCGGATTGTGCTGAAAACGCTCGTCATCATCGGGATAATCACCGGAGATCGTCTGCGCAAAAATGGATGCCGGCATTGTCATGACCGGTCCAGAGAAGAATTTTTCCGATGGCATCATCTTGCCGCGCGCTACGCCTGCAAGGTCCGGAACGATACATTCGATGTCCTGGATGTTTCGGGAACTCAGCCACTCGCGTGCAGCCTCTTCATTCGCCACGCCGCGTCGGCTGTCCAGTGATTCCTGCGGGGTATTATCTGGCGATCCGTCGCTCACGAGTTGGCTCCAGTGTTTGGCTATGATCGAAACCGGATGGGGCCACGGCGTTTATGGGACGTTTCTTTTGCCTGAGGGCTGAACGAACTTCTAACGCCTGATTTCGAATAGCAGTTCCTATTTTGTGATCACAAAATGGCATAGTGTGGAGCTGTGATCAACCTGAGTTGGATTTCTCAAGGATCGTTGGCTCCAGAATTCCCATGCCATCCGAGATGTCGGCAGTGATGGCAGCACGTAGTTCGGCTACGTCATTGCGTTCAATTGCCCGGATAGCCGCCTTGTGTTGGTCGACCAGATTTGCTGTCCCGACACGGCCATAAACGGTGCGCATGAACGGCGCGAATTGTAGCCACAAACTATCTACCAAGGGCAGCAGCACTTTTGATCCCGAGGCACGATAAATATGAAAATGAAAAGCATGGTTTAGCCTCAGATAAGCTTCGGCATCCCCGGAGTTTATCTTTTCGTCGATTTCATCGTCTATCCGCTTCAGTTCCTTGGCGTCCTTCCTTGACAAATGAGGAAGGGCAAGTTCGGCGAGTTCTGGTTCAAGCAGAAACCGGGCCTTGTAAATTTCAAAGAACCGCGCCGGAGTCATATCCGGAATCTGCACCCGGCCATTTGGCTTAACCTCTAGGGCGTTCTCTGCAGCCAGGCGTTGGAGCACTTCCCGGACAGGCATAGGACTGACACCGATGTCAGCCGCAAGTCCCCGAATAGTGACTGCCTTTCCTGGAATGAACTGGCCAGTTAACAAACCAGAGCGAATGCTTGTGTCCACCTGATCGCGTGCAGCGCCACGAGAGCTGGAAGTTCCGTTGTCCGATGTTGTCTCGGAAGCAGAAATTGAACGCCGAACTGGCAACGCCGTAATCCTTGTGTGCACGGAGGCAATAATTTCGGATGCCTTGACAGGCATTCATGAAAGTGATCACATTTTGCCCGTAGGTGCAACAAAAGCCGATTGGCCGGAAAGCAGTAATTCTATGAATGAACTTCCTCACCAGATCCTGGAACATCCGGCAGAGCCGGGTTGGAAGTCTGCATTCGAAGCATTCCTTGCTGAGCATCCAGACCTCGATACCCTGGAAGTTGTCCTGCCAGACACCAACGGCGTGTTGCGCGGAAAGTGGTTGCCCGGAAATGCCTTGCCAAAAGTGTTCGAGCAAGGTGTCGCCTTTCCATACTCCCTCTTTGGACTGGATGTCTGGGGCAGGGAAGTTGAGGAAACCGGGATGCATCTGGAAACCGGTGACAAGGATGGCGTTTGCTGGCCAATCCCGGAAACACTGAAGCTCGTGCCCTGGGCAGATCGCAAGACGGCACAGGTTCTGCTGTCTATGTATGACCGGGATGGCGAGCCTTTCCTGGCTGATCCGCGTCACGTCCTTGAGAACACTGTTGCTCGGATGAAAACCGAGTTTGGTGTTTCGGCCACCTGCGCGTTCGAGTTGGAATTCTATCTGTTTGAAGAAAGCGACGGCGACTGGAGTGAGCCGCCGAAGCCTTTGTTTTCGACGCATCTCGGTCCGGCGCGCCAAAACATGTATGCGCTGTCCGATCTGGAGGCGTTGCTTCCGGTCGTAGATGATCTGCGCCGCGCTTGTGAAGCCCAAGGTATTCCAGCTGATGCTGCGGTGTCAGAAGCTGCGCCTGGTCAATTCGAGCTTAATCTGCACCATCGCCGCGACCCGCTTCTGGCTGCTGATGATGTTGTCCTGCTCCGCCGCCTGGTGGCCGGTGTTGCGCGCAAACATGAATTGAAAGCATCCTTCATGGCCAAGCCATTCGTTGAATGGCCGGGCAACGGCATGCATGTGCATGTCTCGATGGAAGATGAAAACGGCAATCTGTTTGCTGATCCCGAGAAAGGCCCTATCCGTCTGGGGCATGCCATCAATGGCCTGATGAAAACCATGCCGGAAGCCCTGTTGCTTTTCATCTCTACCTTCAATGGCTTCCGCCGGATGCAACCGGGGTCCTATGCTCCAGCGTCGATATGTTGGGGGTATGACAACCGTTCTGTTGCACTGCGTGTACCGGCATCTTCGCCGGAAGCTGCGCGTGTCGAACACCGTATCGCCGGAGCGGACGCCAATCCGTATCTGGTTCTGACAGGCGTTTTGGCTGGCATGATGGAAGGGCTGCGACTTCAAAAAGATCCGCCTGCTCCAGTCACTGGCAACGCCTATGAAAAACGCAAAAAACGTCTGACGCCGTGGATGGACGAAGCCATTGATGCTTTTGAAGCGTCCAAATTGATGAAGCAGGCCGTGGGCAAGGAAATGCACAAGGTTCTGACAGAGATAAAAAGGGAAGAACTGAACGAATTCGGGAGAGAAATTTCGTCTCTGGAACGTCAGACTTATCTTTGAGGCAGTGCGTGCTCAAAATCCGTACTGGACAAAAATACCAAGCGCCGACAAAGATTGGTGCAGAGAGACATAACCAGCAAGCGGTTGGTTCCGTTTGGATTAATGGGTGAAGCAAAAATTGCCATCCAGCCTTCGCAGGGGAGTTACAAAATGAACTTGAAAGCAATTCTGTCCGGTGTCGCAGCGCTCAGCTTGATGAGCGGTGCCGCAATCGCCCAGGACCGGACCGTCAATGTCTTCAACTGGTCAGATTATATTGACGAGTCGATCCTTGAAGATTTCACCAAGGAAACCGGCATCGAGGTCGTTTATGACGTCTTTGACTCCAATGAAGTTCTGGAAACCAAGCTTCTCGCCGGTGGAACCGGTTATGATGTTGTTGTCCCGACGGGTACATTCCTTGGTCGCCAAATTCAGGCCGGTGCATTCCAGAAACTTGACAAGGACAAGCTGTCAAACCTGAATAACCTGTGGCCGGAAATCATGGCGCGTGTCGAAAAGTTCGATGCAGGCAACGAGCATGCCATCAACTACATGTGGGGTACGACCGGTTTCGGCTACAACGTGGACAAGATCAAAGAAATCATGCCGGATGCTCCCGTTGACAGCTGGGACATGGTTTTCAATCCGGAGATTGCATCCAAGTTCGCAGATTGCGGCATCTACATGCTGGACACTGCTGATGAAATGTTCCCTGCAGCCCTGAATTATCTCGGACTTGATCCGGACAGCAGTGACAAAGCGGACTTCAAGAAAGCGACCGAACTTCTTCAAAGCGTTCGCCCGTATGTTCGCAAATTCCACTCGTCAGAATACATCAACGCTTTGGCGAATGGTGACATCTGTCTGGCTGTCGGTTGGTCGGGCGATGTTCTGATTGCTCGTGATCGTGCTGCAGAGGCCGACAATGGCGTGTCTGTTGAATATGTGATCCCGAAAGAGGGCGCGATGATGTGGTTCGACAATATGGCGATCCCGGTTGATGCGCCACATGTCGAAGAGGCTCATGAATTCCTGAATTATATCATGAGGCCGGAAGTGATCGCCAAGGCGACCAACTACGTCTTCTATGCAAATGGCAACAAGGCCAGCCGCGAATTCGTTGAAAAGGAAGTACTGGAAGACCCGGCGATCTATCCGAATGAGGAGACCGTCAACAATCTCTTCTCCACAACGACCAAGCCTCCCAAAGCGATGCGTGTGCGCACACGTGAATGGACAAAGGTAAAAACCGGCGAATAGGCTGCAGGGTTCATCAGGCCGGGTTTTACCGGCCTGATGCTTTGACAACAGAACGTCTTAGGGGTGGAGACTGTTTTGGCGAAGAAATCTATCGGACCGGTGCGACGGGATTTTACTCCTTGGGAGAACCCTGCTCAGGCGCCATTTATTGAATTTCGCAATGTCACCAAGCGATTTGGTGAGTTCATTGCCGTCAACGACCTGTCCCTTAAAATCTACGAGCGTGAGTTTTTCGCGCTACTTGGCGGCTCAGGCTGCGGCAAGACGACCTTGATGCGGATGCTGGCGGGGTTCGAAACACCAAGCTCCGGACAGATTTTTCTCGACGGTCAGGACCTCGCAGGAATTCCGCCCTACCGTCGGCCGTCCAACATGATGTTCCAGTCCTACGCACTCTTCCCGCATATGAGTGTCGAGGCGAACATTGCTTTTGGTTTGAAGCAGGACAAGGTCCCCAAGACGGAAATCTCTGACAGGGTTGCCGAAATGTTGCGGCTGACCAAGCTTGAGCAATTCGCCAAGCGTAAGCCGCATCAGCTCTCGGGTGGTCAGCGTCAGCGCGTCGCTCTCGCCAGATCGCTTGCCAAGCGACCAAAAGTCTTGCTGCTCGATGAACCGCTCGGAGCTCTGGACCGTAAACTGCGTGAAGAAACACAGTTCGAGTTGATGGCTCTTCAGGAAGACCTCAAGATGACCTTCCTGATTGTGACACATGATCAGGAAGAGGCCATGACGGTCGCTGACCGGATCGCTGTCATGGATCATGGCCAATTGGTGCAGGTTGCGACCCCGGCAGAAATCTATGAAACACCGAACTCGAAATTTGTTGCTGACTTCATCGGTGATGTGAATCTGATTGAAGCCAAAATCACCGAGAAATCCGATGCAGGAACCAAGCTGGTGGCTGTTACTGGCGCGTATTCGATCGATACGGAACAGACCACTGACGAGAGTGTCGGGGAGACTGTCTGGTATGCAATCCGCCCGGAAAAGGTCCGTATCAAGATCGGTAGGCGGGATGAAAACACCGTCAACCAGATCAACGGGTTGGTTTGGGACATTGCCTATCTCGGCGATGTATCAATCTTCCACGCGAAGGTTGGCGAGGAAGGCCACGATATCGTGCGTGCAACCATGGCTAATGTCTCCCGGTTGGTGGAAAATCCGATCACCTGGGACGATGAAGTGGCGCTCACCTTCGGCCGTGATGCCGGCGTCATCCTGACAGCCTAGGGAGGTCGATATGGAAAACCAGATACCTGCTCCCAAAAAGCGTTCCATCGGCGGTTGGGGCCTTATTCTGGTTCCACATTTCTGGTTGCTTCTATTTTTCCTGGCGCCGTTCCTGATTGTATTTAAAATCTCTCTCTCGGAGGTGGCTGTCGCCATTCCGCCCTATCTGCCAACATTCGATATGGCCGATGGCCTGACAGGTTTCTGGAACGGTATCACTGCGTTTTCGCTAGAAAACTACATCTGGCTGACCGAAGATAATCTCTACTGGAAATCCTATGTGTCTTCAGTCGTTATCGCCGGCATCTCGACGTTTTTGACCTTGTTGATCGGCTATCCGATTGCCTACGGCATGGCCCGCAGTCCGCAGGCCTGGCGCCCAACGCTGTTGATGTTGGTGATACTGCCGTTCTGGACCAGCTTCCTGATCCGCGTTTATGCCTGGATCGGGATCTTGAAGAATGAGGGCCTGCTCAATCAGTTTTTGATGTTCCTTGGAGTTATCGACGAACCGCTTGTTATTCTGAACACCAATATCGCGGTTTATATCGGCATCGTTTATTCCTACCTACCGTTTCTGGTCCTGCCGCTCTATGCCAGTCTGGAACGACTGGACGGCAGTCTGTTGGAAGCAGCTGAAGATCTTGGGTGTCCGCCCTGGAAGGCATTCTGGAAAATCACACTGCCGCTTTCACTTCCGGGCGTTATTGCCGGATGTTTTCTGGTTTTCATTCCAGCTGTTGGTGAGTTTGTTATTCCTGACCTTCTGGGCGGGTCTAATACGCTGATGATCGGCAAAACGCTCTGGGTAGAGTTCTTCAACAACCGTGACTGGCCGGTTTCGTCCGCCGTGGCAGTTATCCTGCTTCTCATTCTCGTTATTCCGATTGTTCTCTTCCAGAACCAGCAACAGAAAATGGCGGAGAACGACGGATGACACGCGGTCCCACATGGTTCAATGTCACTTCGCTCGCGCTGGGCTTTTCGTTCTTGTATCTGCCTATCGTCCTGTTGGTGATATATTCATTCAATGAAAGCCGTCTTGTGACAGTTTGGGGCGGCTTTTCGACCAAATGGTATGTGTCGCTCCTGCAAAATGACCAACTGCTCGATGCTGCCTGGGTTACGCTTCGCGTTGCTTTTGTGTCAGCTTCTGTGGCGACGGTTCTCGGCACCATGGCCGCACTTGTTCTGGTACGCTCCGGCCGGTTCCTGGGCCGATCACTGTTCTCGGGAATGATCTTTGCTCCGCTTGTCATGCCGGAAGTCATTCTTGGTCTGTCGCTGCTATTGTTGTTTGTAGCAATGGGACAGGCACGCGGTTTCTGGACAGTGATGTTGGCCCATACGACCTTTGCAATGTGTTATGTCGCTGTCGTTGTCCAGTCGCGGTTGGTCGGCTTCGACAAATCGATGGAAGAAGCGGCTGAGGACCTCGGATGCCCACCTGTCAAAACTTTTTTCCTGATCACGCTGCCAATCATCCTGCCAGGTGTGATTGCAGGTTGGATGTTGGCCTTTACCCTGTCGCTGGATGATCTGGTGATCGCCAGCTTCACAACTGGGCCGGGGGCAACAACCTTGCCGATGAAAATCTATTCGCAGGTGCGTCTCGGGGTGACCCCGGAAATCAACGCAGTCTGCACCATTTTGGTCGCTGTTGTGACAGCGGCGGTTATCGCGGCATCAGTGGTGACAAAGCGCCAGCAAACCCGAAGAGCGCGCGAGGAGAGAGCTGCGTTCGCAGAAGGTTGATTGATCAGGCCCGCGGCGGGCGGAGCAGAAAGAATACCAACCAGACCGGCACGACGATGACGGCACCCAAGATCATGTTGGGGATCGCCCAGTCAATGAACAGGTGCAGATAGACCCACAGCTCCATCGGACTGAGACCAACGGACGCTAGAAGGTCCTCGGCTGTAATGTCGACGAATGACAGGCCGACGCCGACCAGCAGCGAGAACACTGCGATTTTCAAAAGGGTCGACAGAAACTGTGACAAAGTGCGCGCGTCTTTCCCGTTTTGATAGGGGAACCGTCAGGTCACCCGGCCATTTATCAGATCGTCAAGCTGTCTAAGCTTTACTTGGTAACGATTTACATACCATATCTGAAGCGGTGAAAAACCTGATCAACGGCATTAGTGTTGGCCTGGTTCGGATAATTGTTGAACAGGGTAAATTGCGCGAGATGGCGGTTATGTCCGGCATTTCGCTGCATTGCACCAAAGATCACTTGACCGGGCAGTACCAAGCATGGAATGTGCCGCAAACACACATTTCGACACTGAGTGGGAGTGAACCATGAACAAAATCTATCCGGATGCAAAGGCGGCCTTGGAGGGGCTGACCTTTGACGGCATGACAGTGATGGCCGGCGGGTTCGGCCTCTGCGGCATTCCGGAAAATCTGATCGTCGCGCTGCGCGATTCCGGGGCTCAAAACGTCTCCGCCATTTCAAATAATGCCGGTGTTGACGATTTTGGTCTTGGTCTTCTGCTGCAGACCCGTCAGATCAAGAAGATGGTGTCGTCTTATGTCGGCGAGAACGCCACATTCGAAAAGCAGTATCTGAACGGCGAACTCGAACTTGAGTTCAACCCGCAAGGTACGCTTGCAGAACGCATCCGTGCTGGCGGCGCAGGCATCCCTGGTTTCTACACCAAGACGGGTGTTGGTACGTTGATCGCCGAAGGTAAAGAGCACAAGGATTTCGACGGCGAAACCTACATCATGGAAACCGGTCTGGTTGCCGATGTTGCGCTTGTCAAAGCCTGGAAGGCCGACAAGGAAGGCAATCTGGTTTACCGGAAAACGGCCCGCAACTTTAATCCGATGATGGCGACAGCTGGCAAGACCACTGTCGTGGAAGTCGAAGAGCTGGTTGAAGTTGGCGAGCTGGACCCGGACAACATCCATACCGCTGGAATTTTTGTCGACCGTATCATTGTCGGCAGCCACGAAAAACGCATCGAAAAACGCACCACGCGCGAAGCCTGAGCGAGTTGAGGAGATAAAACATGGCCTGGACACGTGACGAAATGGCCGCGCGCGCGGCAAAAGAACTTCACGATGGGTTTTACGTCAATCTTGGCATCGGCATCCCGACGCTGGTATCGAACTACATTCCAGACGGCGTGCACGTAACACTGCAATCGGAAAACGGCATGCTTGGCATGGGACCGTTCCCGACGGATGATGAAGTCGATGCTGACCTCATCAATGCTGGCAAACAGACAATTACCGAATTGCCGCAGACCAGCTATTTCTCGTCTGCCGACAGCTTCGGCATGATCCGCGGCGGTCACATCGACTTGTCGATTCTTGGCGCGATGGAAGTCTCCCAGAATGGCGATCTCGCCAACTGGATGATCCCGGGCAAGATGGTCAAGGGCATGGGCGGCGCGATGGATCTGGTGGCTGGCGTCAAGCGCGTCGTGGTTATCATGGATCACACCTCGAAAGCGGGTGATCCGAAGCTTCTGAAGAAATGCTCGTTGCCGTTGACAGGTGTGCGCTGTGTGGACCGCATCATCACCAATCTCGGTGTCTTTGATGTGACGGTTCACGGCCTGACCGTGGTTGATCTTGCGACGGACGTCAGCCTTGCTGAAGTTCAATCCAAGACAGAAGCCACAATTATCTGATTAAAATTCAATGTCAGAATGCTAAGCGCCCGCGAACTCGCGGGCGTTTTTTTGGATACTACGTCTCCTGGTCGCTCTTGCGTCTGTCTGCAATAGGTCGAATGCCAGGGTAATCCTGATCGGTCAGGGTTTCTTTTGCCAACAACAGTTCCGCGCCTTCATCGAGATCAGCGCGATGTCTCGTCAGGATCTCTTTTGCCCTGTCAAAAGCTGCCTCGACGCGCGCCTTGATTGCCAAATCGATCTCCCGTTGGGTTTCTTCGGAGACGTCCGCCCGGTCATTCATCGGTTGCCCCAAAAAGCTTTGCTGTGGGCTGGCATAAGCGCGGTTGCCGAGTGTATCTTCCATACCGTAACGCACCACCATATCCCGGGCGACTTCAGTGACTTTTTGTAGATCGTCGGATGCACCGGTTGAGATTTCGCCAACAGCAATCTCTTCTGCTGCTCGTCCGCCCATCAGCACTGCCATGCGGTTTTCCAAATCCTGAGTGGAGAGAAGGAACCGGTCTTCAGTCGGTCGTTGCATCGTATACCCGAGTGCTCCGATGCCACGCGGAATGATAGAGACCTTGTGGACCGGATCGCAGCCGTCCAGATTGGCGGCAACCAGCGCATGGCCCATCTCGTGAAAAGCAACAGTCCTGCGTTCTTTTTCAGACAGGACACGGCTGAGTTTTTCAATACCGGCAATCACCCGTTCAATGGCTTCGTTGAAATCCGTGAGCCGGACTGCTTCTCCGCCGCGCCGGGTGGCAAGAAGTGCCGCTTCATTGACGAGGGTGGCCAGGTCCGCCCCTGAAAATCCGGCCGTCAGCTGCGCGACCTGGTCCAGATCGGTTTCAGGATGCAATTCGATCTTTTTGGCATGAATATCCAGAATCGCCCTGCGACCGATCTTGTCGGGCCTGTCGACCAGAACCTGTCGGTCGAAGCGTCCCGCGCGCAAGAGGGCCGGATCGAGAATCTCCGGACGGTTGGTGGCGGCCAGCAGAATGACGCCGCCTGAAGGATCAAATCCATCCAGTTCCGACAAGAGCTGGTTGAGAGTCTGTTCCTTTTCATCATTGGTGCCCATCGGACCGACCGAACGTGTCCGGCCAAGGGCATCCAGTTCGTCGATGAAGATAATTGCGGGAGCAGCTTTACGTGCCTGATCGAACAGATCCCGGACGCGGGCTGCACCAACACCGACAAACATTTCGACAAATTCGGAGCCGGAAATGGAAAAGAAGGTAACGCCCGCTTCGCCGGCAACAGCACGGGCGAGCAAAGTTTTGCCAGTGCCTGGCGGGCCGACCAACAAAATGCCCTTCGGTACATGAGCACCAAGCCGGCCATAGGCCAGCGGGTCCGTCAGGAAGTCCACGACCTCCTTCAATTCCCGTTTTGCCTCATCGACACCGGCGACATTTTCAAATGTGACGTCAACATCGGTCTCGACATAGACCTTTGCTTTGGATTTGCCGACGGTCATCATGCCGCCAAAACCCTGTTTTTCCGCAATGCGCCGGATGAAAAATGCCCACAGGCCGAAGAGTAGAAGAACAGGCAAGACCCAGGACAGCAGATCCCGAACAATTGTATTTTGAACAACTCCGGTGAATTTTACCCCGTATTTGCTGAATTCTTCGGCCAGCGGAACATCAACCCGGGTGGTGATGAAATACTGCTTGCCGTCTGCCAGCGGTTCCTTGAATTTGCCCTCAATGGTGTTTTCCTTGATGGCAATTTCCTCGATCTTGTGATCTTTCAGATAAAGCTCGAACTGGCTGTAGGGAATTTGTTCAATGGTCTTTTCGGTTGCCCACCAGCTCTGAAAAAGCATCACCAACATCATGGCGATAAACGCGTACCAAAGATTAATCTGGAATTTCTTGTCCATGAATGTCCGTTTCCAGGCTAGCCAACCGTCTGTCTTTCATTGGCGTAACTTGTGTCCGGCCTGTCAAGGGAATGTGAAGTAGCGGATCTTCGCCAATCTTGCTGTACTGCTATTCAATCCAACCAAGCACATTGCGAAGGATTGACCAGCGCGGAGCCGCGACTGCGTCACGTCTGCCTTCAATCCAGTATTCTTCCAGCTGCTGAATGCCTCCAGCTTCCCGTTCTATTAACAGCCAGGTATTCAGGGCATTGAGAACCTGCGGGTTTTTCCGAGCGGTCATGTAGATGACGGGCAGCCGCGTGATCGGCCTTGGTACTACAACCGAAAAACGAGGGTAGAGAAGAGTCCATGCAGCCCCTTCTTCAGCAGTGTCAATATATGCATCTGCGCCAGACCCATCACTTTCAAAAAAGGCCCTTTGGGCATCAAAGTCCTCTAAGGAGACGAACTCGATCTTTGGCAGGTTGGTTTGAACCGCGCGCGGCATTGCGTGGTATCCGCCAAATGCGAGTTTAACGGTATTAGCGTTGTTTATGTCCGACCATGTTTCAAAGTCCTTGCGGCGATCATCTGGAACAACCAATGCAAGCGTTGCAAGACCAAGTGGTTCGGTCTGCAAAGTCTCGGTCGTTCGGTCCAGGGTAAGTGTTGTCGAATTGAAGACGGCATCGCAATAGCCGGAGTTGAGTTTTTCAGCGGCCTGACTGACCTTATCAAGAGGCAAAAAAACCGGTGTTAGTTGGGATTGCTGCGCGAACCGGTGTGCCATTTCAATATCGAAACCCACCAGTTTTTCGTCGCTGTTGAAGAACGAAAGGGGATAATTGCCCGGTATATAGCAGATCCGAATTATGCCAGAAGCTAAGATGTCATCGTAGGATCTGGGCGTACTTGGATCTGTTTTCTCAGGTTCGTGAACGTGAACGACCGCGTCTCTCTCGGGGCCCAGAAATTGCGCTTCAGACAGGACATCCGCCGCTGTGTAGGGAACAACAACATGGTTGGTATAGACAACACGGAACCCCAAAAGTAACGCGATTGTCACCAATACGCCCGGAAGCACGTTTTTGAAGACGACAGAAAACCGGAACCAAATTTGCCGTTGAAGAGCGAAGGTCCCGATCAGCGCAATCGTAGCGTAGTGCATCACCCCGGCGAGCGCCGAAAGCCGGCTCCCGATGAAATCGATCGACAAAAACACGCCGAAAAGGTTGGTTGGCAGGTCGACCAGATCCAGCGTGAAAGGGATCGAAATTGCGGTCCCCCCGAAAAGACTGGCAATACCTCCAAGAACCATGGTGGCATATTGTGAAACCTCCAAAGGGGTTCCGACATACCAGCCGCCAAATACAACAAACCCGAGGGCAAGGACGTTTCCAATTGTCGGGAAGCTGTAAAAAGTGGGGATGAGGACATCAACCGAGGATTGCACTTCTCGCTCTTCTTCGGCTTCGTCCTGTGAAATGAGTTTTGGCCGTTCGGAAATCGACTGTTCGATCATGAGTTTGCAGGATTGTGCCAGCATGGGAAGAATGACCAAAGTACTCCCGGTCGCAAAAGCCGTCAGCATTGGAGCGCGCAGTCCGCGGAGGATATTCTGATGCTTGAGCGGTGTGATGCCTGCGACGATGGCGGGCAGCAGCCAAAGGGCTGCGATGATGGCAACGGTTGCTGATACGACCACATGAACTTGCAGCCGATAGAGATCTTCAGAACTGACCGTACCTGCAAGTACCGCCACAAGAGCAAATACGCCGATCGGAGACAAGCGGGAGATGGCGCCGGTGATCTTGGATAGGGTATCACCCAACACCAGCAGGGGATCAATAACCAACTCCCGCCGTGGGGTCACGGTCAGTCCAAGCCCGACAAAAATGCTGAAGATAACAACGGCCGGAACGATTGCATTCGCCATCGAATGAAACGGGTTCGAGGGAATGAAGAGTAACAGGAAATCAACTGGTGCACTTGCCTCAAGAGACGCTTTTTGAAAAAGCGACCTTTGCGGCCAGTCTGGATAGGCCAACGGCATTGAAAGAACGATGCAAATACCGAGCACCCAAAGAAGGAGCAGCACGCCGCCGCCACTGCGGGCCAGTTTTCCGATTTCTCCAATTTCTAGACGGCCAAGACCTGTGATGAGCGCGACCATAATGTACGGAATGACTGTAATCTGAAGCAGCCTGATAAATGCGGTTCCGACGATGCTTAATGGCGCGGCAAGGTCACCCAAAAAAAGACCCGCGAATAGACCGGCAAATAATCCAATCAGGACCTGCAGAGCGAGATCAATCCTGCCTATGAGCGTTAGTATATGTCGAATACCTTTTCTCCGAACCTTCGAGCCCACGCCCACCGTAAGCCTGTTGCCATGAGGCGATCATTTATTTGATACCGCATTTATTTGTGTTTCCGTGAGCATTGGGGCGTGTTGACAGGGGTCTGTCAAGATAACCAGCAGACGGTTAGACGACAGGAGCAACCTGTCGCTTGGACTGTTTGTTGCGGAAGGATGTGGCGCTGGAGCGGGCCAAATAGATCACCGGGATCAGGCCGACCAGAACAATCGCGAGGGAGGGGAGGGCCGCTTCCTCGAAGGCCTCGCGGGAGGCCGCTTCAAAGACGGTTGTTGCCAGTGTTTCAAAGTTGAAAGGCCGAAGCAGGATCGTTGCCGGCAGTTCTTTCATGCAATCAACAAAGCTGAGCAATGCTGCAGATAGAAGTACCGGATTGAGGATTGGCAGATGGATCTGCGTTAGGGTCTGTCCTGAATTCCGCCCCAGGGTTCGGGCTGCCATATCGAGATGAGGTGAAATCTTGCCGAAGCCGCCTTCCACCTGACCGTAAGAAACCGCCAGAAATCGAACAACATAGGCATAGACCAGACCGGTTCCGCTACCGAGCAGAAGCAGGCCGGTGTTGATGCCGAACCAGTTTTCCATTCGCGCATCCAGGAAATTGTCGAAATTGGCCATCGGGATCAAAATGCCGATCGCAAGCACTGTACCGGGGATCGCATAACCGATTGAGGCAAGGCGCACACCGAGTTTCAGCGGGCCCCTTGGATTAAGTCGCAATGCATATGCAAGGGCAATTGAGATAACGACTGTCATGACAGCCGCAACCGTCGCCAGACTGAAACTGTTCCAGATCGTGACCAGGAAACTGTCGGAAGACAAATCGTCCAGACGTCGGCTTGCTCGATCCGCGAGCAGCAAGCCGGGCACTATAAAGCCAAGCGTCACGGGCAGGAGGCACAGTCCCAACGCCAGCAAGGCTTTCCAGCTTTTCAAGTCAAACCGGGTCGGCGGGCGGTGTTTGGAACCGCCACCGCTGTCAAATCGCTGTTTGCGGCGCCCAAATCGTTCCAGCCAGAGCAACAAAAACACCATGGCCAGCATGGCAAGCGCAAGCTGGGCAGCTCCACCGAGGCTGGAGCGGTTCAGCCAGGTGTCATAGACCGAAAACGTCAGCGTCTTGACGCCGAAGAACGTCACCGCGCCGATATCATTGAGGCATTCCATAAGCGCCAGCGAGACACCGATCACAATTGCCGGGCGGGCCAGCGGCAAGGCTATTCTAAAGAACAGGCCGTATGGAGACGCACCCAGTGTACGCGAAACATCCAGTGTCGAGGCAGATTGTATAAGGAAACTCGCCCGTGTGGTCAGATAGACATACGGATAAAGAACCAGTCCCATGACAAAAATAGCACCGCCCAAAGACCGGATCTCCGGGAACCAGTAGTCGCGCGATGTCTTGAAGCCAAAGATGGACCGGATCAGGCTTTGAACGGGGCCGGTATAATCGAGCACTTCCACGTAAGAAAACGCAACGATGTAAGTTGGGACTGCGAGAGGAATAAGTAGGGCCCAGTCCATGATCTTCCGACCGGGAAACTCGCACATCGTCACCAGCCAGGCTGCCAATACGCCGGTGACACAGGTGGACACGCCAACACCGAGCATCAAGAGCAATGTTGTGGCGAGCGATCCTGGTAAAACAGTGCGCAGCAGGTGTCCCCAGACTTCCCCTGACGGCGTGAAGGCAATCCAGATAATGGCCGCGAGCGGCAGTAACACCATCACTGCGATGACAAGCGCGGACAACTGCCAGAAACGATCAATGAGGGTGAGGGAGGGTGTGCGCAGCAAAGCGGTTCTTCAAGTTGGGAATGCGTCGCAAAAGCTCTAACGGGTCTCGCCCCAAAAAGCAAAAACCACCTAGTTGGTGTGGTGTATGAAGTGAGTGGGGGAAGCAATCGATGGACAGACGTCATTTACCGAAAAAATGAATGAACTGTAGCCTTAGCGAATGAAACTGCCGTTCCTGTTGTTTGAGCGAACAACTGTTTTTTTAGACAAAGCTAATCTCAGGTGCAGTTACCTTACTTATGGCGCTGCCGGTATTCACCGCGCTATAAATCGATCTGGGTGGGCGTGCCATCTCATCAACGTTTCGGCACACCCAGTTTCTATCTTCCATCGATTTCAACGATTGTGACAAAGCGCGATCTGTAATTGTCGTCAGGCTTCGCTTGATATCATTGAAGTGGCTTGGTGTGTGAAGCGAACTCAGCACCGGCAATGTCCATGATCGGCGAAGCAAATACTGATCTTCCTCTGCAGATAAACTTTGGACTTTGCTGGCGATTGCGGCACCGGAAACTCCGAGCTGTGTGAGCCGGAATTCCGGGCGCAGTGGATGCCCGTGTCCAGGATTCCGTTCCAATAAGCCTATCGAAATCAGATGGTCCATGCTCTGCGCGAAAGCGGTTCTGCTCGCTCCGGTCGCTGCCAACAATGGCGCCTGCCGTCCGGCCACCCCTGAGTGCAGGCTCGACAAAATAGGGAGCGCCCAGGCTCTTGATGTGATGTTGACAAACAATTTTATGTCCATATTGTATAGTTAGTATATTTAATAATCAAAGGAAAGCCCATGTCACTTGTCTCATTGGAAGAAACCCTCACGATCGCACTGTCCGTGAAAGACCGTCACGCAAGTGCAGACTGGTACAACGGCATGCTTGGGTTTGAGACGATCTATCATGCGGATGAGGCGGGGTGGTCTGAGCTGCAGTCCAAGACCAAAGGTGTCACAATTGGACTCGGGGAACATACGAAGCCCGTCCCGGGCAACTGCGTTCCTGTATTCGGGATAGCCGATTTGGATTCTGCCCGCCAAAAACTGGAACAGGCCAAAGTTAGGTTTGATGGCGAAACCGAAGTCATCGAGGGCATGGTCAAGACCGCAACATTTTACGATCCTGATGGCAATGCCCTTATGCTCGCAGAGGATTTGACACAAGGAGCGTGATTTAAGTCCGACAATTTGCCATGATTTTGCGAGCGACGAATGGAGTGCGGTTGACCTCGGTGCGAGTGGTCGCAGACTTTTGATGTGGTGTAGTGTTCTGGGCTGGCTTTTGAAGGTAAAAGCCAGCCTTAGTGAATTTGCGTTTGGGGGCTACAGGTGCCTGACCGGGCACTCATGGATCAAACTTGTGCTCCAAAAAGCTCTATGCCGCTTCGACTTCTGTTAGGAAGTGATCAACGACAGACTGCAGGTCGGCGGCGCTGCTGCTGACATGTTCTGCTGCACCAAGGACCTCATTGGAGGATTTCAGATTGTCGCTGGCAGTGTTGGTCACGCCAACAATGTTAGAGGAAACTTCTGTGGAGCCTGCTGCGGCTTGCTGGACATTCGAGCTGATTTCAACTGTCGCACTGCTTTGCTGTTTGGCCGCTTCGGCAATGGAATCAGTTGCTGTTCCAACCTTTTCCATGGTCTCGGCTATCTCTCGAATGGAGCCAACGGCAGTTTGGGTTTCGGTTTGAATAGCGGTGATTTGCTCTGAGATTGCTTCCGTAGCTTTACTAGTCTGGGTGGCCAGTTCCTTGACTTCAGAGGCTACGACGGCAAATCCCTTGCCAGCTTCCCCTGCGCGGGCTGCTTCAATCGTGGCGTTGAGCGCCAGCAGATTGGTTTGCTCTGCAATTCCCTGGATGAGGGACACCACTTCACCAATTTTAGTCGCTGATTCAGCCAAATTGGCAACCTTTGAATCTGTCTCCAGTGCGGCACTGACCGCCTGTTCAACAATACCGGATGTGGTTTCGATCTGGCGCGTGATTTCGTTGATCGAAGCCGTTAATTCTTCAGCAGCAGTTGCCACAGCCTGGACATTGGTGCTGGATTGCTCGGCAGCCGCCGCCACATTGCTGGCCTGACTGGTTGTCTCTTCCGACTTGGAAGTTAGATTAGCCGCAGTGGTCTCCATTCCACCAGCCGTTTTGATGACATTGCCGAGAACATCAGATGAGGTTGAGCGAAAGTCATGGACCAGCTCCTCGATGCGTTCCTGGCGGCGTGTGCGTATTTTTTGCTCTGCTTCGGCTTCCTCGCGTAGACGATGGCGCTCGAGATTGTTGTCCTTGAAGATTTGAATGGTCTGGGCAAGGCGGCCAATGGCATTGTGCTGTTCAAGGCAAGGCACTTCGGTCTCATTTTCCTCGCCTGCAATCTTCTTGGATGCAGCAGAGATATCGCGCAGCGGCTGAATGATGCTGAGTGGTATGATGAAACCCAGAATGATCATCAGGATAAGCATGATGACGCTGACGATCAAAAATATGGTTTCTGTTTGTGTTGTGGCAGCATGGAGATGTGCCTCTGATGTTTCGGCAATTTCAGCGGCAACAACAAAGAGCCTTGCAAAGTCGGGGGCCATCTCAGCGTAGATTTTACTCAGAACAGGCTTTTCCTGGTTCAACTCCAAACTAGCGTTGGCATAGGCCTTGAACCTGCTGTGGTAATCATCAAGCAGCGCAACAATCTCTTTCTGCTCTGCTACAGGAATATCTGACGCTTTCATTAGAGCGCTAAACTCTGCTCGGCGCTCGTCGATGCGCACGATGTATTTTTCCTTTGCCCGCAACATGAAATCTTTTTCGTGCCGTCGCATCATCAGCAATTTGACGGTCAACTTATCGGCGTTGTATTCGCCCAGCTTCTTTTCAACGGCATGAACAGCGGCGCGCAGCTTGCCCTGTAGGCCGAGATTTTCGTTGAACCCGAGCTTCTCGTAAAGCTCCACAATTTTGGCAAAGTGAGCGGAATGCAGATCGGTGCCGGTTTTGAGCCGCTGAACTTCGCCGGAAATCTGTGATGCGATCTCAAGGTTCTGCATCTTGCTCAATGCGCTGGAGACGCTAGCGTGGTCAGCTCGATATTTGTCGAGGTATTTCTTGTCGAGGCGCAGGAAAAAGTCCTTCTCGCGCCGTCTGATCTGCAAGGCGTCAACTTCGACCTGGCGAGACAGTTGCAGGAGTTTGACACCCTGAACTTCCATATCAATAGCAGCATTTACCTTGGTTTCGCCAAACCAGTAAGTGCTCATCAAGGCAATAACACTGAAGACACCCAGTGCCGACAGGAGATGAATCCGATTGGCAACCTTATAGCGTCCAAACATAGTGCTGAAATTGAAAGTATGCATCGACTCATTTCCACATTTTGCAACCTTAGATTAGTAGATGATGAATTACCTAAGGTTAATTAGTGGTATATGTGGAAAATATCATCAAGATCATATGTAAAATATTAGATTATACTTAGAAGTATTTGGTAATTGTTAAAAATAACATGAATGGTAAATAGAGGAGGTGGATTTGCGTTGATGCTCCTTATGTTTTTGTTCGGGAGAGTCTCTCCAAGGTGTCTTGTTTGGCTTGACTGGAAGATGTTTTGTAGAGGGTTACAAACAGATTTTAACGTGTGAAGTACTATTATATACTGTGGATAGAGTGATTGGATTATTGTTCTCTATGGTGGAAGTGATTTGAAAAAACGTGCTGGGAACTGAATTAGGCGAACATTGCCTGCTTTAGGTCATTCCATTACTAGCGTTGTACGATTCGATAAATGGCGAATAGTCAGCGCACAGTGCTTTGAATGATTGATGATTCCAGTTTTGGGTATTGCCGGAAAACAAAAAAAAGCGCCGTCAAGGACGGCGCTTTCTATTGTCATTTATTTAAAGCTTACGATGCCGGGCCGTTATCGAATCCGACCTTGTCGACCAGTTCACTGGCGGTCTTGCGGTTGTTTGCAACATCAGCAAGTGGCAGGGCATCTGGTTTCAATTCACCCCAGCTTTGGACCCGTTCAGACACATCCACACCTGGAGTGACCGGGTATTCAAAGTTGATTTCAGCGTAGATTTTCTGAGCATCTGCTGACGTCAGGAACTCGATCAGTTTGACCGCGTTGTCTTTGTTAGGCGCGTTTTTCGCCAGAACAACACCAGCGAGGTTCACGTGGCTGCCGCGGTTCTCTGAATTCGGGAACATGATGCGGACAGACTTGGCCCATTCTTTTTGTTCAGGCTCTTTGTCGTTGGTTTCCATCTTACCCATGTAATAGGTGTTGCCGATCGAGATGTCGCATTCACCTGCAAAGATTGACTTGACCTGCGCACGGTCATTGCCAGCTGGTTTGCGAGCAAGATTGTCACGAACGCCAACCAGCCACTCTTCAGCTTTTGCTTCGCCGTGGTGTGCGACCATCGAGGCAATCAAACCAATGGAATAGACGTGCTGGCCAGAGCGGGTGCAGATACGGCCATGCCACTTGGGATCAGCCAGTTCCTCGTATGTGATGCTGTCCTGATCAACACGATCGCGCGATGCATAGATGATGCGGGCACGATTGGTCAGGCCAACCCAGTGGCCTTCCGGATCACGGTATTGAGCAGGGATGTTTTTGTTCACGACGTCAGAAACGACTGGCTGTGTGATACCGAGTTGCTTCGCGCCGTCCAAACGACCAATGTCGACTGTCAAAAGAACGTCAGCCGGAGAATTTGCTCCTTCAGCCGAAATACGCTCACCCAATCCCTTTTTGGCGTAAATGACATTTGCCTTAACACCAGTCTGGGACGTGTATGCGTCCAGAAGCGGCTGAATCAGGAATGGCTGACGATAGGAATAGATATTGACTTCACCATCGGCAATTGCCGGTGCGGCTGCGAAAGACGCTGTGGTGAGTGCAAATACACCGGTCAGGGCACGGAGTGTGGAACGCATGGGTTACTCCCGGGAGTTCAAGATTGTTCTGGCTTCAGCAATTTAAGCTGAAGACTACAGTCAAGTTTATGATCTAGGCGTTGCAATAAGTCAATAAGTCTTTTAAATTCAATAGTTTAGAATTATTCAAAACTATCTTGAGTAAATGAGTCAACTATTTGGGTGGAAAGTGATTTAAAAACAGGGGGTTGCTGATCAGGTATTCACCTGTCCCTAGATCGCTGCTTGGCAAGTTTGGCCTGTCCGAAAACCGGAAGGTCAAACAAACGTCAGATATCGGATAAAACTTCCATCTTCTTTTTTATACTCGGCAGTATTAGCTGCACCTGGTTGCGCATAACCGTGACCTAATTGCGTGACCATCTGAGGTCATCAGACACAGGCAGCATCAGGCAATTCTATTCTGCCAGAACACGTTGGGTCGGGAAGGTGATCTCGACCAAGGTCCCCTGATCCGGCGTGGAATCGATATGGAAGTTGGCTCTGTTCGCTTCGACCAGCGCCTTGGTAAGTGGCAGGCCAAGCCCGGTGCCGCCGCCACGACTGGCAGTGTGCAACTGACGGAATGGTTCAAGGGCTGCAGTTAGCTGCTTGGCCGTCATGCCAGTGCCGGTGTCACGAACGCGCAGAGCAACCTCGCCATTCGTTTCCAGCGCTGTCGACAGGATTACCTGCCCTCCGGACTTGTTGTATTTGATGGCATTGGACAACAGGTTTAAGACGATCTGCCGCAAGGACCTGGGGTCGGCAACGACATTCGGCACCGAATCCGGCAGGCTGGCGCGAATGATTACCCGTTCCCGGTTCGCTTGCGGTTGCATCAGGGCAACGCATTCATTGATGATCTCGTTGGTTGAGACGGCCGAGAATTTGAGATCCATCTTGCCTGCCTCGATCTTGGACAGATCGAGAAGGTCGTTGATCAGGCTCATGATGTGTGAGCCTGAGGTGCGGATGTCTTTCAGATAGTCCTTGTAACGGTCATTACCGATGGCACCGAAGCGTTCTTCCATCATCACTTCCGAGAAACCTATGATGGCGTTCAACGGTGTGCGAATTTCATGGCTGATCTTTGCTAGGAAATCCGATTTCTGAGAGCTTGCATTCTCTGCCTGACGTTTGGCCTGGGTAAGCTCTTCCTCTGCCGTCTTCCACTGTGTGATGTCCCGCAGCACAGCGCAATACTTTGCATCGTCCTTGGTGTCGGTAATCCGGCCCATGGTCATGAAGAGCGGGATCAGGCCGCCGGATGGAACCGTTCCGAGCACTTCGCGGCCATCATTCAGGATGCTGGCGACCCCGTTGCGGGATAGTCCGTCGAGATAATCAGCTGCAGCTCGGTGGCTTTCTGGAGCAAGGAAGTCTGTGAATGGCGCGCCGACCATGTCGACCCGATTGGCGCTGAACAAAGCCTCAGCAGATCCGTTGACCTTGACGATACTGCCATTCTGATCGAGGACCAGAACACCATCCGTCGCAGTCTCGAGGATTGTGTCCATCTCGGTAATCTGATCGCGGGCACTATCCAGCTCGGAGCGCACTTCTGCGAAAAAGTTTGGTGATGCCGGTACGTCTGGCTGAACAGCTTTTGATGGACGTTCAGTAATTGAAATCATCAGCCCCTTGGTTTCATTCCAGGGAACAGAATGCATGTGCGCATCGACACATCGAACACCGCCATCAGCATGGCGCACTTTCATTGGTTCGTCGACTTCCCCGTCCATGCCGTCTGCATCCGGAAGGTCTTCGGAATCATCAATAAACAGAGCTTCCAGGCCACCTGCTTCAGACAGGGCTGCAACCGAATTGTAGCCCAAAAGCTTCAGCAACGCCTTGTTGCCGTACAACACTTCGCGGTCATTAACGATTGCGATGCCGATGGGAAGCCGATCGAGCAGGCTCGGATCTATTGGTCCTGCCTCTGGAATTTCAGGCGGCAACTCGGCAACGGTTTCTTCTTCGGGGTCAGGTTCATCGAAATTCTCAAGATCACCTTCCAGTCGGGCACCCAGGGCCTCCGCGATTTTGCGAAATGCTTGGCGTTCGGGACGTGACAGACTGGACGTATCCACAGGTACAATTCGCGGTCGGGCTGTCACCAAAGGAATGACTTGTCCGGTGCGTTGAACGGGTTCGTCATCTTCCGGAGGTGTTTCGTCCGTCTCGGCAGCCTTGTCCTTGGCTTCAAAAGCCGCTGTTTCTTCAAAAAACTCGCGTTCGTCGTCAGTCAGATTGTCGGAATCTGCAGTTTTGCCATCTGCATTGTCCGGAGCTGTATCTGTGGTGACGGACTTCAGTGTCGGGCGTTTTTGATCCTCTGTCGGCTCATTAGAGGTCTCTGGCTCAAACAAATCATTCGCAGGATCGAGTTCCTTAGTACTCGCTGCAGACGTTTCCTGTTCATCTGTGTGTTCTGACAAGGAAGTGTCTTCTATCTCCTCAGATGTCGAAATCGTTTTCTCTTCATCGAACAGATCCAGCGATGGTTTTGGAGCATTGTTGTAGTTCTTGGCCAGCGACTTGACTGCACTTTCGATTTCCGAAGGATCGAGCGGCGCAGATCCGGAGATCCCAACCGGTTCGGAATCGCCCAAAGTTGCCTCAGTTTTCGACTGTTGCTCGTCAGCTGGATCTGCGGCCTCGGTCGGCACTTCTGCCTCAACGGAAACAGCTTCTTCGTTCTGCACCGCAGGCTGAGTGGAGGCAGCGACATTTTCCGAAGTTTCGACGTCCTCGATTTCGGAAACTGTCTCTTCTAAAAGCGTTGCGTCATTTTCATTCGCAGGATCTGTCGCCTCGGAATGGGCCGGACTTTTTGTTGGTTCAGCTTCCTGTGCCAACTGCGGCTCATCTGCCTCGTCAGAGTTATCGGCCTGTGGTTTGCTCGCCGGAGTTTCCGAGCGGGTGGTAAACTTCGACAGCGTTCCCACAACAGCGCTTGCACTTGCACCAATGAATGTTTTTCCAGCAAGAGAATTCGGTTGTGCAGGTTTCAGATCGTCTACTGAATTCTCGGATGGAGATACTGTACCTTCGGGTTTGCCCACTTCTGAGTGGTCCGGCTCATCGATTTTTGTCGAGGTGTCTGCAACAGATTGGTCGTCGGACAGGTTGATATTTTCGTCCGAGGTTGGGGCGTCAAGAGCCTTGAGATCAGCCAAATCGCTTGCATCTACCTCGTCAGGTACCAGCTCTTCGACATGCTCTGCAGCGAATGTTTCATCGAATGCCGCCATGGCCGGACTGACCAATGAACCGTTTTCATCTGGTTGCGCATCTGCGGTTCGGCAGACGCCAAAGCCACGATAACCTTCAAATTTCCGATTTCTGTCAAATGCGGGCAATGCCGCCATATCGACAGGAACCCGAAGGGCTGCGTCGCTGACAGGCCAATTGACGGTTTTGCCGCTCCAGGTGTCCCGGCGATCGAGCGCGCGTGCGATCGTGCCACGTGGATCAAGGTTGAATTTTTCGGAAACTTCTGCCCAAGTCAGGCCAATGATGTCCGTCGAGGAAGGTCCCAAAACATCGGAAAACTCGTCCGACAAAAAGGTAAAGCGTTGTGCGATGTCCATCTTCCAGGCAAACCGGATCGATCGGCGGCGTGGTTGGAAGATGAATTCGTTCGTTTCGGGATCATCGGCGGTTTCCGCTGATGTGATTTCTTGCTCTTCCTCACCTTCAGTCTCAACGCGGTCGGCAATGTCAGTGTTGTCTGGCTCTACGACAGGGTCGGCGGATTGCGCTTCTTCTTCCGATGTTACTGCCTCAGAAGTTGAAGCGTACTCTTCAAGACCAGTTGATGGTGCCGAAACCTCTTCATCGATTGCTTCTTCGAAAGGCTCGCCAACCTGATCATTGCTGAGCGAACTCTCGGCAACTGAAATCACAGGAACATCAAGTTCGTCGGATAAAGCAGTTCCAGCTTCGGCCTCTTCGAACACTTTAGTGGAAATTTCTAACGAGTTGTCATGATTGTCGGTCGCCTCGTTCGGCGTTTCTTTTGCAACATTCTCTTCAGATGCTGGTACATCGGGAACGTCTAGGCGTGCAGCTTCCGGGGCCGCCGCGTTACCGTCCTCCATGTCTTCGGCTTGATCCGTCTCCAGCTCATCACGTAGCGGTTCGTTGTCGAGAACAATCAACTTCTGTGTTGATGAGGCCTGAAGGACAACACCATCATGAAACGCACCGCTGAGATCTAACGGGCCAAAAAGTGCTGTTTGTTCTTCCGGCAGGGGAAGGTCTTCCGGCGAACCTTCAAGTTTGCCGACTGTCTCGGTGACCGCACCATTTGTGGTGACAAACACAGTTTGCGAACCGGACGATATTAAGCGCGCAAATGTGCTAACCGGATCCTTGGTAGTCGCTAGCCCCTTGTCGCCACAGATGATCAAAGCGCCATAGCTGCCGTTTTCCAGAGGGATTTTCCTGCACTGGCAGGTCAGCAGCATCACGCGGAGGCCACGGTAAAACCGAAGACGTTCCATACTGAACCGGTCTTCCAGGCCGGATGTGGCAATCCGAGCAATGTGCGGACGGGCAGGGGACCGCTCCAGCGACGTCAGGCCAGCAAGATCAGAAATAGAGCGAGCAGAGAAAAAGGCTGCACCGGCAGCATTGGCCCAAAGCACTTTTGCACCGTCAGCCGACCAGAGCCATGCAGCGCGCGGGTCTGCTACAAGCTCAGCCAAATCTTTGATGGCGCTCAGGTCCATAAAGCTCTGGGTCTGATGGTCCATGCTCTGCTCCAAACTGGTCTTGCGACACCGGACGTTCAGGTTGCGAGGGCCGGTTTTGCCTGCAAAGTTAACACTCCGTTAATACAGCCAAAACAGGACATCGTCCACGATAAGCTCGGTTGCTAAAGGGGTTACATGAAGGCGTGGTTAATCGGAAAGGTGACATTTGCCCGATTGTCCTCTGCATGGTACGAATTTTTGGCAAGGAAAGATCTGGCAGGAATTAAGCCCAACGCATACAACGACCCTAGGAGCGCCGAAATGAGCGATGATAAACCCGGTTATGAAGTTCCTGAGCAAATGAGAGATTTTGCCGAAAAAAGCGTAGACCAGGCACGCAAGGCGTTCGACGATTTCATGGGAGCAACGCAAAAAGCGGTCAGCAATGTTGAGGGCAGCACGAATGCAGTTCAGTCCAGTGCAGCTGACGTGAATAAAAAAGCGCTTGGGTATGCCGAAGAGCATGTCAATGCGGCCTTTGAATTCGCACAGAACCTGGTCAAGTCCGGCAATGTCGAGGACATGATGGCTCTCCAGCAGGACTATTTGCGAAGGCAGATGGAGACACTTGGGGAGCAAACTCGTGAGTTTTCCAATAGTGCCACGAAGGCCGCCCAGGAGGCCGCCAAGGCAGCGTCCAAGAAAGACTGACTTCTAAGTTACTTGTTGAGTGCGAAGCCGGCGTGTTCTCAAAACATGTCGGTTTGGTCTTTTTTGTGTTCCTATCCTGATTATTGTTGCTTTGGGCGCCTATTAGTTTCTCATGGACTTTATAAAACGAGGCCGACCCGAAGTTATTTTATTGTGCAGCGCAAAAATATGTTGCAATGCAGCAATGGCTATCCTATATTGAGTTTGCGGATGACGACAGGGTCCGTCGACGGTACGTTCGGCGGAATTATTTTGCACCAGTGATCGCATCCGAACTCTTGAAGGAGATGAGATCATGACTGATACAACAACAGCAAAAACTGCTTCTAAAGCCCGCGCAACCAAAGCTAAAGCAGCTCCTGCTGCTGGCGCCGCATTCCCGGATTTCGAAGCTTTCGCAATGCCTAAAATGGAAGTTCCAGCTGCTTTTCGCGAAGTTAGCGAAAAAGGCCTTGAGAACGCTCGTGAAGCTTATGCCAACGTCAAGTCGGCTGCTGAAGACGCAACCGACCTGATGGAAGACACTTTCGAAACATCACGTCAGGGCGTTGTCGAATTTAACCACAAGGCTGTCGACGCTGCGAAGAACAATGCTGACGCTGCATTTTCTTTCTTCAAGGACATCATGTCCGCGAAGAGCGTTTCTGAAGCTGTAGAACTGCAGTCCACATTTGCTCGTCAGCAGTTCGAAACGCTGACTGCACAGACCAAGGATCTACAGGAACTTGCAACCAAACTCGGTTCCGACGTTTCTGCTCCGGTCAAGGACGTTGTAGAAAAGTCTTTCAAAGGCTTTAAAGTCAACTAATACGGCAAGGCACGAATGTGCTGGTAAGCTGATAATGCCCGGGGCAATCGCCTCGGGCATTTGCTTTTCAACAGACCCACATTTTATGAAAATTGCCGCTTGCCGGTTGGAATAAACACCGTTAGAAGACGGCCTTGCAATTGGCGGACCGGACAAGTAGTGTCCGCGCTAATTTCAGACCTTATGCAGACGTAGCTCAGTTGGTTAGAGCGTCGGATTGTGGCTCCGAAGGTCGGTGGTTCAAATCCACTCGTCTGTACCATTCTTCTCATATTACCATAGATAGCTGCAATTTTTGCAGATGCAGGCCGCTAGCCCTGAAAGACGTCAGCCCATTCGGGATGTTTTTGGCGCTGGGCGTTTACATACGGGCAAAGCGGAATGATCTTGACCTGCTTCTCGCGGGCTTCCGCGACCAGCCTTTCGACAAGCCGAATTCCTATCCCCATGCCACGCATGCTGTCCGGAACACCAGTATGATCTGCGATGATCAGGTGGTCATTGACGACTGAATATGTCAATTCGGCTGTTTCACCTATCCCGACAACTTCAGCAATGTATCGACCCTTGGTTCCATCCTGTTCCAGGGTGATCTTTGGAAGCGATGTCTCGGTCATAAAAATCTCCAAATTACGGGCGCGGAATGTCCCCGCGCGACTAGTGTTTTTCTGAAGTGATCAAGTGGCCAGATCAAACAGCAGGAATTCTGCATTGTCTTGCGCGCTCAACGTAATGGTGCCGTTTTCAAGAATTCCGAGCCCGTCACCAACAGCAAGCGATTGAGAGTTGATGTTCAGAGCGCCCTTGATCAGCTGCACCCAAACCTTTCGACCGACTTCGATTTCGTAGGTCACGCTCTGGTCCGTCGACAGCAGGGAGCTAAAAAGGTTGACGTCCTGATGGATTACGACAGATCCATCCCGGCCATCTCGAGAGCCAATCAAACGCAAGGTGTCCTGCCGATCGACATCCGGAAAAGCCTTTTGCTCATAACTGGGCTGAAGGCGTTCAGTTTCCGGGACAATCCAGATTTGCAGGAAATGAACCGGATCTGTGTCTGAGTGATTGAACTCGCTGTGATGTACTCCGGTACCGGCGCTCATTCGCTGCAAGTCGCCAGGCCTGATTACCGAGCCGGTACCAAGCGAGTCCTTGTGCTCCAATCCACCTTTGACCACATAAGAGAGGATTTCCATATTCTCATGTGGATGGTCCGGAAAGCCAGCAGAGGGTGCAACCCTGTCTTCGTTGATTACCCTCAAGGCCCCAAAGCCGATGTAATTCGGGTCGAAATAGGAGCCGAAGGAAAACGTATGTTTGCTCTTCAGCCATCCAAAGTCGACATCGCCGCGCGCATCCGACGGACGAAAAATCTGGTTCATGATGACAATCCTTTCCCAATCTTTGGCATGCGGAACACTTCGCCTGCGCTGTTGGCTTAAGATTGTGAAGAGTAAGCGGTTTAACAATCACCCAAAAATTTGACGATTAGTCTTCAAATAATGAACAATAATGCGAAGCTAGCTGACGCGGTCTGCCGGTGAATTGGCTTTGTTTCGAACAGCAAGGTCTCTGACGCGTTTAGCATCATAACTGTACGGTTGCCCGTTCGGGTCAAATGCGTTTTTCGCGGTAAAGGCTTCAGGCGATGGTCCATCTGCCCTCAGTTTCTCAAACCGGTCTACAGCCTCGCTCCAGTCCGGTTGATGATTATTCAAAACCCACCAGAACACGGAACCCGGCAATTGGCTGTTGTGATCATGCCAAAGGTGCCCCTGCTTGAAGGCTTGGCTGTGGGCACCGTGATAGGTCGCCGCCATGAGTGCTTCCAGAGATACCCAGAGCGAAAGTGTTGAGGGCGCAAAACCGTCACCATTGTCCGTCCAGCAACTTGGAAAGACTTGTGTGCCCCAACTGTCGGGTCCCTCGTCACCGTCATAGCCCGACCTTGCAATAAACCCGTATGATCGTTCCAGTTCGGCAAATGCACCCGGCTCAGCTTCCCGAAACCCTTTTATCGCGGGCGAATTGTACGGAGCGATAAACTGGTTGAACGTGTATACGGCCAGCACAGATTTGGTCATCGGGGGCTCCGGGAATCCTCAATAGCCTGAGATTTGCTCAAAATGGGCGACAAATACACCTGAAATAGCAAGTGCTCCGGTGTTTCGGTAGAGCGTGTGTCTTTTCCGTCCCACAGCCTTTTTGGGTTCGTGCGATTCCATTCGTTCAGAAACGGAAAAGCACTTGTGGACTGGTGTTTTGAGTAAGCCTGTCTATTGTGCGCGTCGATTGACGACATTTTTCGTGTCAGTCATGCGATTTGATCCTGGATTTATGAAGGTGAGCTGGTGGAAGATCTCAGCCTGGTTTCTCTTGGTCTGTTGGCAGTTGCCCTGCTGGCGACAGGTGTTGTTGCCGGTGTTATCGCAGGTCTTCTGGGGGTCGGTGGTGGCATCGTTATTGTTCCGGTGCTCTATTACATGTTCACCGCACTTAATGTGGACCAAACGGTGTTGATGCACGTCGCTGTCGGAACGTCTCTGGCAACAATCCTGGCGACCGGAACGTCTTCGGCAAGAGCGCACTTCAAGCGCGGCAGCGTTGATATGGATCTTCTGAAACGCTGGTGGTGGGCAATCGCGCTTGGGGTTGTAGCCGGAGCGACACTGGCCGGGAACATCTCTGGCGGGACGCTGACATTGGTGTTCGGTATTGTCGCGCTCGCTGTCTCGGCCAACATGTTGTTGCGAAAAGAGGGTGCTGCGCTGGCGGACAAGTTGCCTGGGTCTCCGCTTAAGGAAACACTCGGATTCCTCATCGGCGGGATATCGGTGATGATGGGTATTGGCGGAGGAACACTAGGTGTTCCTACGCTGACATTGTTCAACTACCCGATCCGCAAAGCCGTCGGCACCGCTGCTGCGATTGGATTGATCATTGCGGTTCCCGGTACGCTGTTATCAGTCTATTTCGGCTGGGGCGTTGATGGCCGACCACCGTTTTCACTCGGTTATGTCAATCTGATTGGCTTCCTTCTGATCATTCCGGCATCTACGTACACAGCGCCGCTCGGAGCCAAGATTGCGCACGCAATTGATCCCTCAAAGCTGAAGCTGATCTTTGCGCTATTCCTCGGATTTACCGGCCTGCGCATGATTTATGGCGTGCTGATGTGACTGGGCTTAGTTTTCGCTGATGAGTAGATCAAAAGGTTTTATTGGTACCTGAGACGCATTTCGGGAATAGTGCGTGCAAATTTGGCGGCGGCCTCGCTGCTGGTCAACTGATTTAGGAACATGATGTTGGAACGAAATGTCACCCTCAGCCTGAAGGGCTGCATTCAGGGTGCTTATCTGTGTGTACCTGTGCTTCCGGGGATCATCGCCTTTGGCGCGGTCTTCGGAACTGTCGCTGCACAAAAGGGACTGACCTTTCTGGAAACGTTATTGATGAATTCAATCGTGTTTGCCGGTGCCAGTCAATTTGTGGCGATGGAACTCTATGATGCTCCGCTGACTTGGGGAACTGTTATCGCCATGGTCGGTGTAACGGCTGCGGTCAACATGCGGATGCTGTTGATAGGTGCGAGCTTGAGGCCTTGGTTAGGTCAGATTCCAGCCAGTCAGACCTATCCGGCCTTGTTCTTTTTGACCGATCTGAATTGGGTTCTGTCTTTGTCGGAATATGACAAGGGCGCTCGGGACTGGGGCATCTATCTTGGCAGTGGTCTGATGACCTGGACCATCTGGTCGCTGGCTGTCATTCCCGGATATTTTGCTGGCAGCTTGATCGCAGACCCGAAAGTCTTCGGATTGGACATGATTCTGCCGGCGTTTTTTGCGGTGCTTTTGATCCCGTTATGGAAAGGCAAACGCCAAACAGTCAGCTGGCTAATCGCAGGAGCCGTGGCGACAGTGACCTGGATGCTGCTCGGCGGTTATTGGAGTATTCTGACGGGTGCCATCGCAGGTGCAATTGCGGGGGCATACTATGACGAGTGATAGCATGATTTCCGCTGATCAAATGTTCATTGTTCTGGTGCTCGGAATGGCGGGTGTCACCTACGCCCTGAGAGCAGGTGGCTACTGGATCATGGGGCGTATGCCTCTCACGCCACGGGTCAGGCGCGGGATGGAAGCCTTGCCGGGAGCCATCATTGTGTCGACAATCCTGCCGATTGTCTTGCAGGGCGGTGTGATCGTTGGTTTTTGCCTGCTGGTTGCTGCCGGTGCGCAGATCCGCTTGAGAAAAGAGTATATCGCAGTCTTTCTCGCGGCCGCCGCAGCTGCAGCACTCAGAGCAGTTGGCGTTTAAGCTTTCCTGATCACCGAGCGAGCGTCAGCCAACGTCGCGGCTTCGTTGTCTGCAGCGTTGATTTCGGCCCAGGACATGGTTCCAAGCTCATAGTTCAATTGCTGATCGACAACATCCACTGTGGCGTCTGATGCATCGCCTTCCCGATTGGCGACCCGTTTTTTCAGGATATCGGTCGGCGCAGTAAGCCAAAGTCCTGTGAAACTTGCTTCCACGCGCGCTGCGATGTTCTGAATGAGATTCCGTTCCGATTCAGAAGCAAAAACCGCATCAAAGATCGCTGAATGACCAGCTGCCAACACCGACTGAATGTCGCCATCGATCGCGTGGTAGACGTCATCCGAAGCTTTTTTTGTATAAGCCGTGTCTGGTGCTTTATCGGATTCGTTGAGCCCCAGCATGCGCTTGCGCATCACGTCGGTCCGCATCACCCGTGCTCCAGGTGCGCGTCCAATGTCTGGAGCAAGGGAATAGGCGAGGGTGGTTTTTCCCGAACCCGACAGGCCACCGATGGCTGTTAGTAGTGGCTGGGATGGTTCCAGAAAATCGAGCGCGTATCTGAAATAGGTTCTGGCCTGCTCTTGCTGAGCAGCCTTCTGCTTTGGATCTGATTGATTGAGAGCGGAGCTTGCCGCAATTTTGGAACGGATAGCAGCGCGCATCATCAAATAGAACGGCAGAACGGCAAGGCCTTCTGGATGTTCATCTAGCCGGGTCTTATCCAAATAACGGTTGAATACATGATTGGCGGCGCGATGCTGATTACGCTCCCACAAGTCCATCAGAAGAAAAGCAAGGTCATAGAGCACGTCATTGGTTGCGATTGCATCGGAAAATTCAATGGCATCGAACAGGACTGGTTGCTCATCAATCAGGACAATATTTCTGAGATGCGCATCCCCATGACACCGGCGGACCAACCCTTGCTCTCCGCGTTTCAGAATAAGGTCGCGAATGAACTCCAACGCTGTTCGAGAGGTTTCGGTCAGGTGTCTGACCTGATCTGTCGGAAACAGGTCAGGATGTTCATGAAAGGCTTCGTTGTTCTGCTCCACATAGGTTGCGAGCTCCTGATAAAAACCAGAACCTTCCCGCAGGGGGGCTTCTGCATGGGCTGCGACCATCATGTCTGCGAGCTGTTCAGACAGAGCATCTTCGATCGCGGCCTTGCCTGCTTTTACCTCAAGCTCGTCGCTGAGCTTGAAGCGGTTCATTTCGACAGCCCATTCCAAGATTTCACCTGTTCCGGCAAGTGCAAGCGTTCCGTCAGTGTCTCGAGCAATTGGCAGGGCTTGAAGATAAATCTTGGGTGCGTTTGACTTGTTGTATGTGATTTCCGCCTGGCAGGCCTCCTTGCGCAGTGCAAGGGTGGAATAATCAAGAAACGGATATTTGACGGCACGTTTGACCTTGTAGGCCTTGCTGCCAACCAGAAACACGATGTTTGCGTGGGTGTCGATGCGTTTCACATCCGGCCGAGAAGGATCGTCTGACGGCAGGCTGGCGAGATATTCCAAGGCAGCGTTCTGGGATGTGGTCTGGTCCATTTCTCGTCCTTTTATCACCACTTAGACAACTTGCCGCAGCGGCCAAACCGTCAAATTGATCCTCCTCAATGTGAGGTCACTGGGATGTGGCACATTTATCCGTGAATGTCAGCAAAGGAGAGCTTCATGAGCGACTTCCCCGCTTTGAAAAAGATCAGGTTGAACCTGGCCCGGACAAAAGAACATCCGCAGGGCTCGGCACGCCATGGCTACGAGTTTACAGCTCCGCTAGATGAGACTGGCCATATTGACGCAGGTCTCTGGAAGAAGGAGCGGGACAAATGCCGCGTCCGCCGCTTCTGGGGCAGCGAAGAGGAAGAAATTGGTCATTTGATTCATCGGCCAGGCGGGTCTTGGGCCTTCCATTACGACATTGATGGCGACGATGACGATGAAGCCGGGTATCGATTTGGAGCGCATGCCTTCAATCCTGGTGAATATGTGTCCATCAAAGATGAAGACGGTGACCTGCACACCTTCCAGGTCGTGACTGTTTTAACGATCTAACCCTGAAATCAGATATTCTTCCGGAAGAGGGCTCTGCCGAAAGGCAGGGCCTTCTTTTGTTTTTAAAGAATTCTGTAGGTTTCTTCCAAAGGGGAATGAACTCATTGCCAATTAATCTGGTTTTGGCCTCTGCCAGTAGGTTCTTTCATACGTTATAGAATGAACAACAATTTTTTGGAGCAGGACACAGATCATGAGTCAGAAGACCGGCGGCGAATTGTTGGTGGAAGCCCTTGAGCGTCATGGGGCCGATCGGGTGTTTTGTGTACCCGGCGAAAGCTACCTGGCAGTTCTGGACGCGCTTCATGATGCCTCGATACCGGTGACTGTCTGCCGTCAGGAAGGCGGAGCCGCATTGATGGCTGACGCCTACGGGAAACTGACAAACAAACCGGGTATCTGCATGGTAACCCGTGGTCCTGGCGCGACGAATGCTTCCGCCGGTGTTCATGTTGCCGCTCAGGATTCCACTCCAATGATCCTGTTCATTGGCCAGATCGAGCGCGGCATGCGGGAGCGTGAAGCCTTTCAGGAAATCGACTATAGGCAGATGTTTGGCGGAATCGCCAAATGGGTCGCTGAAATCGATCACGCCGACCGGGTGCCGGAATTTATTTCACGTGCATACCATGTCGCCACATCGGGGCGACCCGGGCCTGTAGTTCTGGCGCTCCCGGAAGACATGTTGGTCGAGATGGCTGAAGTTTCTCAGCCCCCGGCTTGGCAGCAGATCGAAACACACCCGGGCCTCACTGTTATGGCGGATCTGCAAAAACGGCTCTGGTCGGCAGAACGTCCGATTGCCATCCTTGGCGGAAGCCGGTGGTCCGAAGAGGCGGTTGCCGCGTTTACGCGATTTGCCGAGCGGTTTGACCTGCCGGTCGCCTGTTCGTTCCGTCGTCAGATGTTGTTCGACAATCTCCATGGCAACTACGCTGGAGATGTTGGGATCGGCATCAATCCCAAACTTCTGGCTCGGGTCAAGAATTCCGATCTGATTTTGCTGGTTGGCGGGCGGCTTTCGGAAATGCCAAGTCAATCGTACAACCTGCTGGATATTCCGAAACCGTCACAACAGCTGGTTCATGTTCATGCGGACGCAGAAGAGTTCGGGCGGGTTTACCGTGCGGATCTGTCAATACATGCCAGCTCGACTGCCTTCTGCAAGGCTGCAGAAGGGCTGCAGCCACCGCAAGAGATCAAAGGGGCTGGAGCTGCCACGCAGGCCCACCAGGAATATCTGGACTGGTCGGGTGCTCGGCCACAAACACCCGGCGATCTTCAAATGGCAGGTGTCATGGAGTGGCTGGAAGGCAATCTCCCCGAAGATTCAATCTGCACCAATGGTGCAGGCAATTACGCGACCTGGCTGCATCGGTTCCACCGCTTCCGCCGCTACGCCACACAAGCGGCTCCAACCTCTGGTTCGATGGGGTATGGTCTTCCGGCGGCGGTTGCCGCCAAATTGACCTTTCCTGAACGCGAAGTGGTCTGTTTTGCTGGTGACGGCTGCCTGCAGATGACCATGCAGGAATTCGGTACAGCTTGTCAGGATGGCGCCAACATCATCGTTCTGGTGATCGACAATGGCATGTACGGCACAATCCGCATGCATCAGGAACGGACTTATCCTGGGCGGCCTTCCGCAACAAAACTGGTCAATCCCGATTTTGCAGCCCTTGCCCGCAGCTATGGGGCCTTTGGGGAGACTGTCACGACCACCGACGAATTTGGTCCGGCTTATGAGCGAGCGCGAGCTTCTGGTGTCCCTGCAATCCTGCATCTGAAGCTGGATCCGGAGGCCATCACCCCGGCTGCGTCCTTGAGCGAGATCCGGGACGCTGCGCTAGCCAAGTAGCGATCAGGCAATATCTTCCGGAATGCCAGCCACCGGCAACGTCATCAGAGCGACACCTGGGTCATCTGGTGACGTTGAAACCTTGAAGCCAAGCGCATGACACATCGAGATCATCGACGTGTTTTCCTTGAGCACTTCGCCCTTGATGGTCTCGATGCCATCTGCCTTGGCATATTTGATGATCAGTTTCATTAAGGCCCAGCCCAGCCCAGTGCCCTTCAAGTCAGAGCGAACCATCACGGCATATTCGCCGGTGTGGTGATTGGCATCAGCATGAAGGCGCACCACGCCGAGCAACGTTCCGTCTTCCGGATCGAGTGCTGCAAAGGCCATCGCTCTTGCGTAATCCAGTTGAGTCAATCGGGCGAGGAACCGATGATTAAAATCACGAACCGGCGCAAAGAACCGTAGGCGCAAGTCCTCCGGAGTGATCTGCTCAAAAAACGCCTTGAATATATCTTCGTCTTCCGGCCTGACTGGCCGAACAAAAACCTGCTTATCGCCTTTTACCGTCAGCGTTTGCTCCCACTCCTGTGGATATGGCGCAATTGCCAGGCGTGACCCGCCGGTCCGTCCGGGCCGCCGTTCCGGATGACAGAGCGACATGCGAGCATCCAGACCAACCAATCCGTTCGGGAGTGACACCATCGGATTGATATCGAGTTCCTGAATTTCCGGAATGTCGATGGTAATTTGCGATAGTCTGACCAGAGCTTCTGCCAGCGCAGACTTGTCGAGTGCTGGCCTGGACGGGCCGCCATCCAGCAAACGGGAAATCCGGGTCCGGTTGATCTGAGCTTCTGCAAGGTTCAGGTCAAGCGGTGGCAGCTCGAACGAGACGTCTTCGCTTTCCTCAATCGATGTACCGCCATGACCAAAGACCAACACCGGACCGAATTCAGGTGTTTCAGCAAGTCCCATATAAAGCTCGAGCCCATGTCGGTCTTCGAGCATCGGATGGATTGAGACACCGAGAATTTGAGCGTCTGGATAGTTCTTGCTGGTATTCCGGATCAGCTCGTGTGCTGCTTGTTTGACAGCCTCCGGAGTTTCGAGACCCAGGCGTACACCATCAATTTTGGATTTGAAGGGAAGTTCAGGCGACACCAGCTTCGCGACACACCGTTCTGATGTTTCAAAAACCTGCTGGGAAAGGATCGCAGCTTCACCAGGAGTGGCAGCGATGTCAGTTGCCATTATCGGCAGGTCATAGGCACTCAGGACGTCAAAGACTTCTCTGGGAGTTAGCCAGATACGGTCTTCTTTCAAAGCCTGTTCGACGATTGCCCGCGCTCTCCCAACATCTGGTGTGAAGTTTGTCGGCAGGCTTGGCGGAGATGCCATAAGGAATTCTCGCGATTGTGCGTCATGCGCCAGATGCATGAGACTTCTAGCTGCTGCTGCCGGGCTGCTGTAATTAGGTATTTTGGCGTCCGTGAGCGCTATACGTGATGCACTGTCTCCACCGATCAGTCCCGCGACCAGAGCCTTGCGCCGACCTGTGCGTTTACGATCCAGCGTTCCGGCATCTGCAACCGCTCCGGCAAGTGTCTCCAGCGATTGGAAAGCACTGGCCGACTGCAAGACCAATGCACCATCAACATTTGGGTCTTTCAAAAGTGTAGTGATTGCACCGGTGATATCCTCCGGTTCGGTATTTTCGCGCAAAATGACAGATGAATTCATCATCGTTTTATCCGCATGGTCTGGGTACGCGGCGGTGAAATTTGCCAGTTCGGTGCGTGTTTCAGGGCTCAGATTTGCGAAAGTGGCTCCGAGATCTGTCAACCGGTCTACAGCAAGGCTGGCGAGGCTTCGGCCATTGGCCATGACCGCAACGTTTCTGCATTGCGGAACGCGGATCTGGGACAGGGTTTCCAATGCCTCGAACATTTCATCAAGGTCATGAACGCGCAACAATCCTGTCCTGCGGAAGACAGCTTCATAAACCAGATTGGTCTTGGCAAGACGTCCAGCATGGGTTCTCCCGGTCCCTCCGGTATCGCGATTACGTCCTGATCTCAGAACAATGACCGGTTTGCTGCGGGCAGCTGCTCGCGCTGCAGAGATAAATTTGCGCGGAACGGCAATCCCTTCCAGGTGAAGAACGATGGACCGGGTTCGGTAATCCTGCGCGAAATAGTCGATCAGATCACTGACATCGACATCCATACGTGCGCCGAGCGAGACGACGGAGGAAAAGCCGGTATTGTGGGTCTTGGCCCAGGAGAGCGTGGCATTGAGAGTGGCGTCGGAGCGGGAGAAGAACGCAACATCTCCCTTGGTGGGCGGCTCTGCAGACATCAAGGCGTTCAATCCGCGGGCCGGAACTGCATACCCAAGACTTCCAGGGCCAATGAGGCGAAGATTGGAACTGCGGGCCGCTTCCCGGCAGGCTTGGACCAGTGTTTCAGGCCAGGCCTCGTAACCAGGCGAGGGTATCAAAACCGCGCGCGTTCCACGGGCACCGAGATTTGCGATTACTTTCGGTAAAGCTTCCGCTTCTGCCAGATAGATCGCAAGATCTGGAGCGGTTTCCATCTCTTCCAGTGATTTGACCACTTGGCCATTGAAGGCTTTCGGCGATTCTATGTCGACAAGCGTCACATGATGGCTGGTTTCAAGGCTGTGCAAGCGCTCGATCAGCTTGCCCTTCAAAACGACCGGATGTCGGTTTGGACCGAAAACGGCGATGGAGCTTGGCGCGAAAAAACCATCAAGATTGCGGATGGACACAGCTCTGATCCTTTTGGATACAAGTAGACAGCAATTTGCCTATCGAATGTTTAAGGCAAAAAAATACCCGCGACCTGCTTTTTGGCAGGTCGCGGGTGCGTCAAATTCGACAGCTATTTAGTGAGCCATCAAGATCGGAACCGTCATGGCTTCGAGGATTTCCCGAGTAGCACCACCGAACAGGAATTCACGCATTCTACTGTGACCATAGCCGCCCATGACAACAAGATCGTTGCCATTGTCCGAGACATGATTGAGCACGGTGTCGGCGACACCTGTTTGCGGGTTGGAAACAACCTCGATTGTCACGTTCATATTGTGGCGAGCGAGGTAGTTGGCAACATCAGCACCTGGCTGGCCCTGTGTGGAACCTTTGTCTTTCTGAATCACAAGAACTGTGATTTTTTCAGATTTCTCCAATACGGGTAGGGCTGCATGTATTGCCCGTGTTGCAGTTGAGCTGCCGTCCCAACCGACCAGAACATTTTTGGGCTGAAATGCTTTGCTGCCAATATAGGGAACCACAAGGACGGGGACACCGCTCTCAAAAAGAACGGTCTCGATCATCAGTTCACGCATTGGCTCGGGATTGTCCGGGCTGCTTTGTCCGATGACAACAAGGTCGGTCATCCGGCAATGAACCAGAACGTTCTCCAAGGGGCCGCCGGTCAGGATTTCGGCCAATCGGCTCTCATAATTCACACCGGCAAGACGGGCAAACTCGTCGAACTGTCCTTTTGATTCCTTGGCTGCTGCAATTGCCTGATCATGAGCAGCCTGAAGATAGTCGACCGGCATTGGTGCCGCTGCAAAAGCAGGTACGACAGGCTCAAAGGATACGGCCAGCCCGGTTACGTGCGAATCGTAGCTTCTTGCGAATTCCAGCGCATACTTGGCCGCAGGCTGTTCGCCAGACAAATCCAAAACAGTCAAAATGTCTTTGATGGGCATTTATCCCTCCTGTCGTCATGCCGGTCATCGACCAGCCTCGTCAAAAATCTATAGGAGGCACGTTGTTAGCGTCCTTGACGCGTGTCAAATCCTCGGATCATTCGATGACTTTGAAATGGTGGCGATTTTGAAAAAAATAAGCAATATGGGGCCATGTCGAAACGCTGGTTCTATTTGCTGCTGCCACCATTGATCCTGGTGAGTGCTGCCTCCGTTCTGGTTCAGCTGTTTATGGAGCTGGACGAAGACAGCGTTGACTTGAAAGCTGGCGAGCGATTGACGCTCTACCGGCAGACTATTCTCGGCGAATATCAAAAATTTCGTTATCTGCCCTACATGATTGCCCGGGACCCGAGAGCCACATCCGCGCTGGGTCTGGGGCATCCGGTTGTAAGCGCCAATCAGTTTCTTGAGGAAATGGCGCAGAATTCGGGCGCTGAAATTCTCTACGTGATGAACGAGGATGGAACCACGCTGGCTGCAAGCAACTGGCAGGAACCTCAATCGCTTGTTGGCCGAAATTATGCGTTCAGACCATATTTTAAAGCAGCAATGCAAGGCCGCGAAGGGCAGTACTTCGCGATCGGGATGACCACTGGCAGACCTGGCCTATTTCTAGCGCGGCCGACACCGGTCGAGGGGACGCCCAATGGCGTTGCTGTCGTCAAGGTCGACACCAGCCAATTGGAGCGGGCGTGGGTTGAGGGCGGTGAACTCGTTTTTGCTTCTGACGCGGACGGGGTGATTTTTCTGTCAAGCCAACCGGAGTGGCGCTATCGAACACTATCGGCATTGTCGCCGGATGCTCGAAAGAAGCTGGCAGCGGCTCGCAAATATGTTGGTCAGGCACTTGAGCCGATCAGCAAGGGTGCCGTGAGGTCGAGCAACAGTCTCACAATTGACGGCAAGGTCTATCGGCACAATTCCACGGAAGTCGGACTGCTTGGCTGGAATTTGCATTTTCTTGTACCCGCTGAAGAAACACACACCAGCGCGTTGCCGATCTGGGCGGTCACTTTCACGCTTTGCCTTCTGTACGCGGTGGTGGTGCTGGTGATGCGAGGGCGACGCCTTCGGAAAACGTCTGTTGAATTGCGCCAGGAATCGGCGGATTTGAAACAGCTGAACACGCGCCTCGTTGGTGAAATTCAGGAGCGTCGCCGGGTTGAACACGAACTCCTCGAAGCGCAACGAGGACTGGCACGATCCAACCGTTTGGCTGCTGTTGGCGAAATGTCTGCCGCTGTCGTTCATGAGCTCAGTCAACCGCTGGCAGCCTTGCGCATGTTTGTCGCTGGAACCCGCAAGTTTCTGGAAAACGGTGACACTGATACTGCGGCAGAGAACCTCCATGAAATAGATTCCCTGCAGATGCGTATGGCGAATTTAACCCAGGAATTGAAGAAATTCGCGCGACCTGGAGAAAGTCGTATTGAAAAAGTAGATCTGCGCGAGAGTATCCGGGCGGCTGAAAAGCTGGTTCGCCCACGATTTGAAGAGACAAGTGTCCGCCTTGTTTTAGAGTTTCCTGATGATTCGCTCGATGTTGAAACGGCTCCGCTGCGCGTGGAGCAAATCCTCACCAATCTGCTGCGCAATGGCGCTGATGCAGCCGTTGGCGAAGACAATGCCGAAGTGCGCTTGGAAGCATCGCACGACGGCGGAATGATACGCCTCAGAATTACCGACAATGGCCCTGGAATCCCTGAAGATCTTATGGAGAGAATATTTGATCCGTTCTTTTCGACCAAGACAAGTTCAGAAGGCATGGGACTTGGTCTGGCAATCTCCATGCGTCTCGCGGTAGATCTCGGCGGCAGCTTGTCAGTCAGCGCGAATTTGCCTAAAGGAGCCCGGTTCGATCTGACCCTGCCAGCAATTGTTAAAGCGACTGCAGATCGCACCGACAGCAAATCCATGGATCAAGACGCCGCCGAATGACTGAAGCCAAATCGAATATCCCTGTCCTGATCGTGGATGATGATCCGTCCATGCGTGCAGCCTTGCGTCAATGGATACGGCTTGCTGATTTCGACACGATCGAGGTGGCAACAGCAGACGAGGCGTTGGCGAAACTGTCTCCGGAGTTTCAGGGCTGTGTTGTGACCGATGTCATGCTGGATGGTGATGACGGTATGGATCTCCTGCGCAGATTAGGCCGCCTTGATAGTGACCTTCCAGTGGTGTTGATAACAGGACACGGCGATGTGCCGATGGCTGTTGAGGCCATGCGGGCCGGTGCCTATGATTTTGTCGAAAAACCGTTCGATCCGGATTACATCGCCGAGGTCGTCAAAAGGGCTTGCGGCAAGCGGTCTTTGGTACTGGAAAACCGGCAACTCAGGACGCAGCTTGCGGACGTGAATAGCCTTGAAAGCAAATTGATTGGAACCAGTCCTGCAATGCAGGCGCTTCGCAAGCAGGTCCTCCATTTTGCCAAGACCGATGCAGCAGTCCTCGTCATTGGAGAGACAGGCACCGGGAAGGAAGTGATTGCCCAGGCACTGCATGATTTCAGCGCGCGAAAGGATGCTCCGTTTATGGCAATCAATGCAGCGGCATTACCGGAGACCATGGTTGAAGCAGAGTTGTTCGGTCACGAAGCTGGGGCCTTCACCGGTGCAGACCGACAAAGAATTGGTCGGATTGAGGTGGCCAATGGTGGTGCGCTGTTTTTGGATGAAATTGTCTCCATGCCATTGGCGCTGCAACCGAAGTTATTGCGGGTCTTGCAAGAGCGCAAGATCGATCGGATTGGCGGTGTGAAGCCGGTTGATGTCGACATCCGCCTGATCAGCGCGGCCAACCTTGATCCAATGGATGCAGTGAATAAAGGACGTCTTCGGGAAGATCTCCTGTTCCGCCTGAACGCCATCGAATTGAAAGTTCCCCCTTTGCGGGAACGCGGCCGGGACAGTCTGTTGTTGTTCGACACATTTCTCAATCGATTTGCTGCGCAGTACAATCTCGACGCTCCGGTCCCATCTGCACAGGATGAAGCGTTTCTGCAGACATATGCCTGGCCCGGAAATGTGAGGGAGTTGCGAAATGCGGCGGAACGATTTGTTCTCAATGCCGATGTAAACCCGAAACCTCTGGAAGCCTTGGTGACAGGGCAATCTGACACAGCTAGTTCGGGCACCGGAGGCAGTCTCAAAGAACTTATGGATTCCTATGAGCGAAGCTTGATCGAAGGTGCCCTTCGTCGGCATTCAGGCCGCATTTCCGATGTGATGCGAGAACTGAATTTGCCGCGGCGAACCTTGAACGAAAAGATGACCCGCCTCGGTCTCAGCAGGGAGCAACCCTCTGAAGCTGAGACATCGAGCCCTCAGGATTAGGCGGAATATGGCCGACGCTTTGCAGCTATAGGCAAGATTCCGCCTAGGTGCGGTGCGGCATAACAGTCGGCTTTCCAGCTTTTTTGGCAAAATTCTGCCGATTGGGTGTTGTCATTTCGAGCTGGCACGGGTCATGCTTATTGCTCAACGACTTGGCACGGGCCTGTAGCGCGAGAGCGGATGGGCTGAGGGACCAAGGAATTGAGCCAAAAAAATCTGGGAGGATTGCATGCTCTTTTCGCTTAAATCCGCGACCGCTGTATCTGCGGCTGCGCTGGGGTTGGTATTTGCCACCGAAACTTTCGCTGCTGACGTAACCTGGAACGTGTCCCTCTGGGGCAAGCGCCGGGCATTCACCGAGCATGTTGAAAAGCTCGCTGAAGAAGTCTCCGCAAAAACAAACGGCAGTTTTCAAATCAAACTGCATTACGGCGGTGCACTGTCGAAGTCCCGTGAAAACCTTGATGGTATTTCCTTCGGTGCTTTCGAGATGGCCCAGTTCTGTGCCTCATACCATGCCGACAAAAACCCGACGCTGACCGTTCTGGAACTTCCTTTCCTCGGTGTTGAAGATCTGGAAACCGAAGTGAAAGTTGCCAAGGCGCTTTACGCTCATCCAGCTGTTCAAAAAGACCTCGGTCGCTGGAATGCCAAGCTTTTGATGCCATCTCCAATGCCGCAGTATAACTTCGCTGGTAAAGGCGATGTTCCGTCTTCAGTTGCCGATTTTGACGGCATGCGCGTTCGTGCGCTGGGCGGTCTCGGCAAGCTGATGGAAGCAGCTGGCGCGGTTCCGACATCTGTGACCGCTTCTGAAACCTATCAGGCAATCGACTCCGGTACTGTTCAAGCTGCTGGTTTTGCGCCGCATGCGCACCTTGCGTTCAAGGTCGTTGAAGTTGCTGACTGGTGGACCAAAAACCTGAACCCGGGAACAGTTCATTGTCCGGTTGTTGTCAACACAGACGCCTATGCTGCTCTGTCCGACGAGCACAAGGCAGCTCTTGATGCGTCTGTTGACCCGGCACTTGCTCACTACCTCGCGACATACGCGAAGGTTTACGACAAGTGGTGGCCTGAGCTGGAAAAGCGCGGCGTGACCCAGATCGAATACTCCGATGCTGAACTGTCAGCTTTTGCTGAAAAAGCAGGTCCGATTCAGGCTGCTTGGATCGAAGAGCAGACAGCCAACGGCTTGCCGGCCCAGGAGCTGCTCGACATGGTCAAAAAGACCATTGCCGAATAAGCTCAGCCAATCTGGCTTGATATGACACCTCTCCGGCGCATCGTGTGCCGGAGAGACCTTTCTCGGGGCTGACACTCATGACCACAAAAGATCCCGGTGGACGTTCCGACGAGGAACGACCGGCCACCTATATTCAGTTCGACGGCTGGCTCAGCCATGTTGAAAATGCATTCAATATGATTGCCGCGTTTTCGATCTTGGCGCTGATGCTGCTGGCTGTTGCTCAGGTGTTTGGGCGCCTGTTCTTCAATGCACCGATCCCCGGTTTTATCGACATCACCGAGCAGGCCATGGCGATATTTGCGTTCGCCGGTGTTGCCTATTGTCAGCGTGTCGGTGGCCATATCAGAATGGAAATCGTTCTTGGCAGATTGAGGGGGCGTTCGCTCTACATCGCCGAGATGATTGGTGTGATTGTCATTGCCTTCACGGTTGCTCTGCTGATCTGGGGTTCGCTGTATCACTTCGACCGTTCCTGGTCGATTGGTGACAGCACGATGGACATCCGTCTGCCAACCTGGCCATCAAAACTTGTAATTCCGACTGCTCTCAGTCTTCTGCTGCTCCGTCTTCTGATGCAGATCTATGGCTACGCACGCCTGGTGGCCGATCCGACCCGCAAGGCTGTTGCTGTTCCGGTGATCGAAGATGTCGAAGAAGTCGCCAAACATGAAATCGAAGAAGCCTTTGGCGAAGACATTATTGCAGGAGACAGCAAATGACACCGTTTGAAGTAGGTCTTCTGATGACCGGCGTACTGCTGGTCCTTGTCATCCTCGGGGTTCGAGTAGCCTTCGCTGCGGCCTTTGTTGGTCTGACGGGCCTGATCATCCATTTTTCGATGAAAATGGGCTTTGAGCGCGGCTTTTTTGTTGCGCTGAAGATGGCCGGTACGATCCCGCATTCCAAATCGGTCACATACGCATTATCGGTGCTGCCGACATTTATCCTGATCGGGTTTTTGGCCTTTTATGCAGGCTTCACCAAGCAGCTGTTTGAGGCTGCCAAACGGTGGCTTGGCTGGATGCCGGGTGGTCTGGCTGTTGGTACAGTGTTCTCCACGGCTGGTTTTGCGGCTGTGTCAGGCGCCTCTGTTGCGACCGCTGCTGTCTTTGCCCGTGTTGCCATCCCGGAGATGTTGGCAGAAGGCTATTCCAAACGCCTGTCCGCAGCCGTTGTAGCTGCTGGTGGGACGCTGGCCTCCCTGATCCCGCCATCTGCCATTCTGGTCATCTACGCGATCCTGGTGGAACAATCGGTTGGCAAGCTGTTGATCGCCGGTTTCCTGCCGGGTGTCTTCTCGGCGCTCATTTATGTGGCCATCATTGTTGGCGTTTCCGCCTGGCGCGGCGATGCGCCAGCGATCAAGGGTTTCACCTGGAAACAGCGCTTTGAAAGTGTCCCGGGCACGTTGCCGATCATTGCCGTGATCGCGATTATTTTCTGTTCGTTCTTCTTTGGTCTGGCAACGCCGACTGAGGCCGGGTCGCTCGGTGCGTTTGTCGTGCTGCTCGTGGCCTTTGCAAAGGGCATGAAGTTCCACCAGCTTGGGCAGGCGCTGCACGAGACTGCCAAACTCACGGTGATGATCTTCACCCTGATCTGGGGTGTTCTGGTCTATGTGCGGTTTCTGGGCTTTGCCGGTCTGCCGGATGCCTTCAAGGACTTCATCGTTGCGCTGGAGTTCTCGCCCTGGATTGTGATGATCTGCATTCTGCTGGCCTACGCTGTGCTTGGCATGTTCATGGATGCCATCGGCATGCTGATCCTGACACTGCCAGTGGTGTATCCGGCGGTCATTGCGCTGAATGGCGGAGAAGGTGTTTCGGCAGCCGACAGCGCCTTCGGCATGTCAGGCGAAGCCTGTGCAATCTGGTTCGGAATTCTGGTGGTGAAAATGGCAGAGCTTTGTCTGATCACACCGCCCATAGGACTTAACTGTTTTGTCGTCTCCGGTGTGCGGCCCGACATTCCGGTTCAGGAAGTCTTCCGCGGCTGTATTCCATTCTTCGTGGCAGACGTTCTGACAATCGCAGGCTTGCTCGCCTTCCCGTCGATTATCACGATACTGCCATCGTTGATGGGATAGGCGCTGAAATACAATGCTTAATTCAATAGCCGCCGGAAGAAATTCCGGCGGTTTTTTTAGAACAAATTGCCTTGATCCACCGGACCGGATTTATCAGAGGAAGGTTTCTTCGCTTTGGGCTTCGGCTTTTTGGGCACAGCGCTCTCGCTCATGGCGACTGCATCGACAGTTCCATCAAAGAATTCAATGGAAAGCGCGGCACCTGAGGCAACGGATCCAGCCGATCTGACCGGTTGACAGCTGTCATCTCGAACTACGGCATAGCCGCGCGCCAGCACATCTTTGTAAGACAGTGATTTCAGAAGTTTCTGCAGTCCATCAAGGCGCGATTTTTCCTGGGTGACACGAGCAAGATAAGCTCTGTTCAGTCTGTCAGCCAGACCGTTGACCCGTTCTTTGCCTAAGGTTGTTTGTTGAGCCAGGCGCGCTGGCGTCAATCGGGCCTCGATAGCTGACAGGGCCTGTCGCTTTTGTCCGACAGCAACATGCAAGGCCCGTTGCTGCCGATCGCTAATCGCGATGAGATCCTGCCGTGCTTTGGTGCTCAGCCGGGTCAATAGAAGTGGTGATAAACGACCGGACGCGTTTTGGTAGTTAGTCCGGTGGTGTTTGGTATTGAAAAGCAACCCGCGTTCCAGGCTGCTCGCAGCAGTATCGAATTTCTGGCGCGGCAGAGCGAGCAATTCATGTGGTGCGGGCAGGGCTGCACTGGCAGCTCTGAGTTCGGTGCGCCGGGTTGTGACAAACCGCTGAAGTCCCGTGGAGAGGCGACGTGCCCGATCGTCCACCATCGACATCAGTTCGGCTTTTACTGGCACCGCAATCTCGGCAGCGCCAGTCGGTGTTGGCGCGCGCAAGTCAGCGGCAAGATCGATCAACGTCCAGTCGGTCTCGTGGCCAACAGCTGATATCAGCGGGATCTGACTGTCTGCTGCTGCGCGAACAACGGATTCCTCATTGAAACCCCAGAGGTCTTCAATGCTGCCACCGCCGCGGGCGACGATGAGCAGATCCGGTCTCGGGATAGGACCATTGGGATCAAGTGCATTGAAACCCTTAATGCCATTGGCAACTTCAGCGCCGGATGTTTCGCCTTGGACCCTGACCGGCCAGACGAGCACGTGCAGCGGAAAACGGTCCGAGATCCGGTGAAGAATATCCCTGATGACCGCTCCGGTTGGTGAGGTGACAACACCAATGACTTTCGGCAGCGGCGGCAGAAGTTGTTTCCGTTCTTCCGCGAACAGACCTTCTGCGGCCAGTTTCTTCTTGCGTTCTTCCAGAAGCGCCATCAGCGCACCTGCGCCAGCCGGTTCCAGAGCGTCAATGACCATCTGGTATTTGGACTGGCCGGGGAAGGTCGTGATCTTGCCGGTGGCGATCACTTCCAGGCCTTGCTCCGGCTGGATTTTCAGCTTGGAAGCAACGCCTTTCCAGATCACTCCGGACAGCACAGACCGGTCGTCTTTCAAATCCAGATAGATGTGTCCGGAACCCGGTCTGGATATCCGACCAAGTTCACCACGCACGCGCACATAGCCGAAGGTATCTTCCATCGTACGTTTGATGGAAAACGAGATTTCCGAGACGGAAAATTCAGCGACATTGGACTTGGAGTCAGACAACCAGGTGATTCCTTCTACTGGCCTGAAAGTGGCGACTTCAAAGTGACTGGTCAAGGCGAAGCACAGGAAGTTCTCAGATTGTCCAAAAGCTCAAATGGGTGTGCACAGTTCAGAGAAAGTCGCCGACGCCGCATTGAAATTGCCACGATCGGCCGCCAGTCTCATTCAATGGGCAAATATGAATTCAACATGCAGCGTCTTTTCCTGAGGCACATTCTTGCGGATGGCGCGCGAATAGAGGCCGATCGCGGTCAGGCGAACTACCTCATGAATGTTTTGAGGCTGAAAGACGGCGATTACGTTCAGGTGTTCAATGGCAGTGATGGCGAATGGCTCGCAAAGATCCAGAGTTCGGGACGCAGGGATTGTGCTTTTCAACTAATGGACCGCACACGTGAGCAGACCGACAAGAATGATCTGCTCTATATGTTTGCTCCGCTCAAACATGCCCGTCTGGACTACATGGTTCAAAAAGCCGTCGAGATGGGGGTGGGTAGTCTCAAGCCGGTAATGACGCAGCATACGCAATCCAGCCGGGTGAACCTTGAGCGCATGGAATCCAATGTGATCGAGGCTGCCGAACAATGTGGCGTGCTCTGCGTTCCGGACGTTCAGGTTCCGCAACCGCTCAAAGATGTTCTGGAGGCCTGGCCTGAAACCCAGCCAGGCCGAAAGCTGTTGTTTTGCGATGAAGGTGAGACAACTCAAAATCCATTGCTGACACTTGCGCAGATGAAGGAAACTGGAACAGAATCCGTGGCGGTTTTGATCGGCCCGGAAGGTGGCTTTTCAGAAGATGAGCGGGCCTTGTTGCGAGGTCTGGATTTTGTCACTCCAATTCCGCTGGGCCCTCGTATCCTGAGAGCAGACACCGCGGCTGTAGCCGCATTGGCGGTCATTCAGGCAACCGTCGGTGACTGGAAATAAAATGGCGCAGGAAATCCTACCTCCAGACAATACGTCCGGATCCGCACCGGAAGGGCTTCCGACGGAAAATGATCAGCAACCACACCATCAACGCGGTAGAACCGGCTTCAGGGTTCCGGTCGGTGTCGCATTGGGATTGGTATTTTCGGTGCTTCTGGTCGTTATCTGCGGTGTGATCATCACCTATATGGCAGCTTCTGATCGACGCATCGCCGGTCGCCTGCTTGATGAGCAGGGCGTTGCAGTTCTAAAGCGTAATGAAACCATTCTGCTGAACTTTTTTCAGGAACAGGAAGTTCTTCTGAAGTCCATTGCGGTCCAAAGCAATTCTCTGAACAGAAAACTCGACCAAAAAGACCTGATCTCTTATAAGCACCTGCTACCTGCGGAAGCCGAGTTTGGTCTTAGGCAGTCTGCTGACGAAGGCGGTACATCTGAAGTCAGATGGCGGCCGTTTGAATACCGGGAAGGATTTGCCACCGGCATCAAGACAGCAGAACTGAAGCTTGGAAGCGGACAGACGTTGCTGGCATTTTACCCGCAGCCGGTGTTCGCCGCCTTGTCCAGCGACATGATCTGGGAAGATCGGCAAAATGTGTTCATGCTGTCGGGCAAGGACAAGGCTATCGTTGTGGACGGGCTGCCTGAAACGGCCTTTCGTGCACAACCGGGCGCCCCTTTGCCTGAACTTGCCAGTCTGACAGAAACGCCACTTCATCTGATTTGGAAACCCCAGCCGCGGGCCCATAATATGGGCGGTTCCATGAGCGGTCGGGTATTTCCCGGTCTCCGGGGTATGTACACGGCGATTTTCGCGGAAATCTCAAGCGGTCCGGCCAAGGGATGGCATATCGGAATGCTCTATGAGGCCTCAAAATTCGGGGCTGCGCTGGATCAAACTCGGATCGTTCTTTATGCTGCCCTAGTCGCTCTGGTGGTCGGGGCCTTGTTGTCGTTCATGGTCGGCCGCATGCTGGGTCGTCCCTTGACACGACTGGCGCAAACGGCTGCAGACTTGCGCCAACTCGATTTTTCGGAAGCAGAACGCCTGCCACGGTCACGGCTGGCAGAACTGGACGATGTAAATCAGGCGTTCAACGGATCTATTGGAGCGCTGAACGCCTTCGCCAAGTATGTCCCGCGCCAGCTCGTGTCGCGCTTGATTGAAGAAGGCATGACCGACACGCGCAACATTGAGCTTCGCGAGATGACCATTGTATTCACAGATCTTGCCGGTTTCACCAACATGGCGTCTCATCTAAGCGCAGAAGAAACAGCGGCCTATCTGAATGGATATTTTGAGACTGTTTCGACCGCGATAGCTGCACAGAATGGCACAATCGACAAGTTCCTTGGCGATGGCGTGATGGCTTTCTGGGGCGCTCCTTCTGATCAACCTGATCACGCAGCCAAAGCGATTTCAGCTGTAAAAGCACTTGCGGATCATGTTCAAAATGACACTTCAGGCAACATGCGCATTCGGATCGGTATTCATACCGGCAAGGTCGTTGTCGGCGACATAGGGTCCGCCGCCCGGATGAATTACACCGTGATTGGCGATGCGGTAAATGTCGCAGCGCGTTTGCAGGAATATGGCAAACAAGTAGACGCTGACGCAAAAGTCATTGCGTTAGCCAGTGGCGAAACCATGGCGCAACTGCCGGAAGGTGCGAGTGCGATCAGTCTTGGTCAGGTTCAGTTGAGAGGGCGAGACGACCCTCTCACAATCTTCAGGATCGCGTAATAGACAATTCGATGTCGCATCCCTGCTTGCAATCTACTTTCAGGACTCCTAAATCACGCAAGCTTGAGCGAATGCAAAAAGCACAGGATTATGGCGGTATGTGAGGGCAGAGGGTCCTTATGGTTTGCGCCGCAATACACTAAGGACGGTTTCATGGCCCGCGATACGGTAGATTCCACACCGATTGAATCTGTTGCCGATCTAGCTGCGACGCTCGCGGAAGGATGCAAACCGGACGATCAGTTCCTGATCGGGACCGAGCACGAAAAATTCGGCTTCTGCCTCAAGAATCTCAATCCGATTCCATATGAAGGACCGAATGGTGTTGAAGCAGTTCTGACTGGTATGGAAAAGCTGCTTGGTTGGGAACGTATTGAAGACGCCGGGAAAATCATTGGTCTGGCGGACAATGTCGGCGGCGGTGCGATATCCATTGAGCCGGGCGGTCAGTTCGAGTTGTCAGGTGCTCCGCTCGACAATCTTCATCTGACTTGCCGGGAAACCAATGTTCACCTGGCGCATGTGCGCGAGGTTGCCGATCCACTCGGAGTTGGTTTCCTCGGTCTTGGGATGGCTCCGACATGGTCGCGCGCAGAAATGCCGCGCATGCCGAAGTCGCGTTATGACATCATGACCAATTACATGCCCAAGGTCGGTTCACTTGGCCTCGACATGATGTATCGGACGTCGACAATTCAGGTGAACCTGGATTTCTCGACCGAAGCCGACATGGTTCAAAAAATGCGGGTTGGGCTCGCCCTGCAACCAATCGCTACAGCCATTTTCGCAAATTCACCCTTCACAGACAGCAAGCCAAATGGGTTCAAATCCTTCCGGGCCCATATCTGGACGGACACGGATGCGGATCGCACCGGCGATATGCCATTCGCCTTTGAGGATGGATTTGGATTTGAGCGCTATGTGGAATGGGCACTCGATGTTCCGATGTATTTCGTCAAGCGCGGCGACACTTATTACGACGTGACAGACACGACGTTCCGCGCCTTCATGAACGGAGCTTTGGAAGGCCGGGTTCCGGATGCCAAACCGAATATTGGTGACTGGAACAATCACCTGTCGACCCTGTTCCCGGATGTCCGGCTGAAAAAATACATCGAAATGCGCGGGGCTGATGGCGGTCCATGGCGCCGGATCTGTGCGTTACCTGCACTTTGGGTCGGTCTGATGTACGATCAGGGTGTTCTGGATCAGGCTTGGCAGCTGGTGAAAGACTGGACAGCAGAAGAGCGCGCTGCCTTGCGGTCGGATGTTCCCAAAACCGGTCTGCAAACCCCGTTCAGAGATGGGCAGGTTCTTGATGTTGCCAAGGAAGTTCTTGCACTTGCTCAGGAAGGCCTGAAGCGCCGCAACCGCTTAAGCGATGGCCATCTGGATGAGCGGGTGCATCTGGCACCTGTCGAAGAGGGACTGGCATCGGGCATGTGCCCGGCTGACATTCTCCTGCAGCGCTACAATGGTTCCTGGGAGAAGGACCTTACCAAGGTATTCCAGGAATACGCCTATTAAGGCGTCTAAACAGGTCAATGCTGTGGTTCGTGTTTGCTGTTTGTATTAGCGCGAATTGACCTTCCCTGCGCAACCGGTCACTCTGACTTGAGTTGGTCTTGTTTCACAAGACCTTGCGCATGGGAGCCGGGGACAGCGTGATGCCGAAGACTGACGAGAAAACACCGCCGTTCGATATATTTACAATCAGCGAAGATGTGCGTGAGCGTTTTGGTTGGTCCAACGACGACCTCAATCGGGCGATGGAACAATTGATGCCAGCCGCGCTGAACGGGTTCCAGCATTTTGGTGGCTCGGTGCCCGGGTTCTCGAATTTTTTCGGTCAGGCAGCTCCTTCAAATCCGTTTGCCTTCAATCCGTTCGCGGGTGGAACAAACATGTTCCAAAGCCCGACAAATGCCGGTTTGACACCGTTTTTCGGGCCTGAGGCGGTCCAGCAGGCGGTGGCTTCGCAAATCGCCAGTCTGACGGGTCTGCAAAGTGATGCAATCCAGGAAATGATGCCGGTCGCGGCAACGCTTGCACTTGGTCAGGTCGCAAAATCCTTTGTGCAGGGTGAAGCGCGCAATCTTCTGGATGCCTATATGCGCGGGTTCGCGCGCGGTCGGCCAAAGCCCCAACCTACACCGGTTGATTATCTTCAGGGCTACACCGATGCCATGCAGGCCTTTTGGGGTGCTTTTGCAAGTCCGACCGGCGCCAACAGCAACACACCTGAAAACGAATCAGAGCCCGAACCGGAAATCGAAAACGAAGAGCCGGAAGACGGGACTCCGGAAAACGATGGATCTGAATTCGAAGAAATGGTCTCAGGCTGGATGGATGCAGGCCGGGATTTCCAGTCGAACCAGTTCAAGGCATTCGATAATTTTTTCCAACAGGCGGCCAAGGATTCTGGCGACAAATAAGCTTCAAGCCTTGAATAAAAAAAGACCCGCCAGAAGGCGGGTCAGTTTATGTCAGCAAGGCTTGCCGACAGGGGCTGCAAAACCCATTCGATGTCAGGCGGCGAGTTCCGCTTTTTCGAAAGTCGGGGCCTGCGAAATGCTTGGCACGGCTTTGTCAGAGTTGGCAGCTACCAGTGCGGATTGGTAGGCCAGACCGTCATGACAGCTCGCCAGCGCCTTTAAATGAGATGTCGGATCTGTATGGAGGGGAAGCGTAAGGGCTCGTCGAACATCCCCCCGGGTTAGACCGATGTCGCGCAGTTGTTCGTCGGTTAGTGACGTCAACTCCACCGCCTTCTGGCGGTTTGCAAACAAACGCCAAACACGGGCAACCAGTTGCCCGGAAAGAGCGAGAATTGGATGGTGTGCTGTATGTGTCATGGCATAATTCTCCTGTGAGCGGCCGAAGGAATTTCCGGCAGCTTGTTCCTTGCCCGTCGGGCTCATCTTTTGTTTGGAACATGCTCTAAGTGGCGCAAGTCGATCTATTATTCCAACGAATGTTTGTGATGAGAATGATTAGTTTTTGTGATGTTGGATTTTCGACGAGTGATCCGGATCTCATCTAGGGTTGTAGATGGAAATCATTTCCTGATTGAATGAATTGCATGTTAGGTATGATCAACGCTTATTAATAGGATCGCCATGCTCGACCTTGACCAGCTGCGGACATTCGTTGCGATTGCAGAAACCGGCAGCTTTACCCGTGCTGCCGAAAACGTGCACAAGACCCAGTCGGCTGTGTCGATGCAGATGCGACGACTGGAAGAACGGATCGGTAAACCGCTGTTCATGCGTGTTGGCCGTCAATCCCGTTTGACAGAGCACGGAGAACGCCTGCTCCACTTTGCCCGGCGGCTCGTGCAATTGAACGACGAAACCCTGGCCGCATTTGATGATACCGAGCTGGCCGGTCTTGTGCGTCTTGGAACACCTGATGATTATGCGGATCGGTTCCTGCCGGAAATTCTTGCACGATTCTCGCGGTCCAATCCGAAGGCGGAAGTCAGTGTTGTGTGCGCGCCTACTCCAAATCTTGCAGATATGATCGCGGAGGGTGAGCTGGATGTTGCAATTATCACCCACGTTCAGAAAAAGGGCCGCAAACAGGTTGAAGTGGTTCGGCGCGAACCTTTGCTCTGGGTGACGTCGGCACGACATGCGGTTGAAAATGAGTCGCCGCTGCCAATGGCGTTGGGACGGGCAACTTGTGACTGGCGCAAGGCAGCGCTGAGTTCGCTGGAAGATCAGCTTCGGGAGTATCGACTGCTGTATTCAAGTTGGAATTCTACGGCTGTCGGAGCAGCGGTTGTTGCTGGATTGGCGATATCTGTTCTGCCTGAATCGGCTCTCCGGTCCGGAATGCGTGTCTTGACCGAAACGGATGGTTTCCCGCGTTTACCGGAATGCGAGATTGGGATCATGAGATCCTGGCACAACAGTTCTCGAGTAACGGATGCGCTGATCGAGCACATTGTCTCCTCGCTCGATAACCTGTCGGTACCCCAAGCTGCGCAATAAGAGTTGCCTGGTTACGAGACTATATCCTGACGTTGAGTTGAAGATTTGTTGCTGCAATTATGATCAGAAATCAAATTGAAACGTCAGCATTATTCATGTATATTGCAGTTATCAATTCAAAACGCTTATCACCGAGCTTTTGCTGCGGTCTACGGGACCTTCCATGAACCACGCTCTCGACATTGATCAGCTTCGCACTTTCCTTGCAATTGCAGAACTTGGCAGCTTCACCAAAGCCGGTGAGGCGGTGCACAAGACGCAGTCTGCTGTATCCATGCAGATGCGCCGTTTGGAAGAGCGGGTCGGGCAAGCGATTTTTATCAAGGATGGACGCCAGTCCCGTCTGACGGACGATGGACTTCGCCTTGTCGAATATGCGCGGCGCATGATTACGTTGAACGATGAAACCTTGACGGCATTCAATGGTAAGAAGGAAGTCGGCTACGTGAAATTCGGCGTTCCGGATGACTATGCGGACAGATTGCTGCCGCAGGTTCTGGCTGCTTTCAATCGGCTTAATCCGTCCATTGAAGTGCAGGTCGAATGCCTGAGCAGTGCCCGATTGACCGAAGCAATACGGGAAGGATCGCTGGATGTTGCAATCACCACCTCTAGCGACACTGGTGAACTGCATGGCGAGATCATTCGCCGCGAGCCACTTTACTGGGTCACCAGTAGCGAGCATTCCGCACACAAACAGGACGTGGTCCGGCTAGCGCTGGGCCCCACGACTTGCGGTTGGCGCCGCATTTCCATGGAAGCGCTTGACCGTTCCGGGCAGCGGTACCGGGTCTCATATACAAGTTCCAGTGCGATAGCATTAGTGGGTGCGGTTCAGGCAGGTCTTGCAGTGGCTGTGTTTCCTGAAAGTGCCATTCGCGACGGGATGCGGATCCTAGATGAGCGAGATGGTTATCCGGCTCTTCCATACTGTGACATCGCAATGCTGAGGTCTGACACTGCCCGTGAACCAATGCATGACACACTTTGCAATCACTTGATTGCAGCGATTGGAAATGTGGGAACCGTTAGCAGTCGGGTCGCAGCCGAATAGATAACTCTGGAATTGAAATAATATCGGGTTCCGTGCCTGTTTATCGAGCCCGCAGCATCAGGAAGTTGCCTGTAAGGACGCAGGCAAGGCCTGCAATGGCAAGCGGTGTCCACTGATATCCTTCGAAAACAGTCGACACTGTCAATGCAACGACCGGGAAGATGACCGTTGCATATCCTGCGCGCGCAGATCCTATGCGGCCCAACAAGGTGAGATAAGATCCAAATGCGATAACAGAGGCCACGATTGCCAGATAAACCAGACTGCCGAGATAAGTGGTGGTCCACTCGATGGCAAAGCTCTGACTGCGCAAGGACGCAAACAGCCCCAAAAAGATCACGCCATAAACCATGCCCCAGGCTGTAGCCGGTGTGACAGCTATACCGCGACGCTGTGTTTCGGCGGACAGCATGTTGCCGCAGCAAAACGACAGTGTGCCGCAGATGCAGAGAGCCAGTCCGAGGGCCACTTCATGATTTAGGTCTGCCCCGACCAGATTTGGCCAGAACATAAATGCGATGCCTGCAAAACCCAGTGTTCCAGCAACCAGAGCCTGAGCAGTTGGACGTTGACCAAACAGGATCAATCCGAGAAACAGGTTGAAGATTGACGCGGTCGAAAACACCACTGCCAACAGACCGGACGGCAGGTGGGTAGCGCCATAGTAAAAAAGAGTGAAGTTGGTCGAAAACAGCAAGGCCCCAAGCCCTGCAAACCGGGCGTGGTCCTTTAGGGAAAAACCAAGGTCATGTCCACGCACTTTTGCCCAAACCATCATGACACAAGCAGCCAGGACGAATCGCCAGAACACGGAAACTTCGGGTGCAACAAGTGTTCCCTGGCCTTTTATTGCGATCCAACTGAATCCCCACGCCAGCACAGTGGCCGCGTAAAGCGTATAGTCCGTGCTGCTCAGTCGAGCGGATTGCGAATTGTTGTTCGAAAGGGCGATGGTCATGGCAGGTCCAAAATAGGGAGGTACTCTGAACTCAATGTGTTCCTGCCAATAGTTCAACTCAAATGATAGTTTTTGATGTTCTTATCAATTCTGCAAATGAATAGAGGCTGTATAGGGCTTCGTGTTGCAAGGGCAGTCGCAGAAATACAATCGTTTTACGGGAGTTATAACAGCGCGAGCCAGACAACTGGCTCGCGCTTGAAGGGCTACCTAGAGCACCAGATTATGTCGACCGACATTGGCGATGTCAGTCTCGCCGCAAAGACCCATGGTGATATCTAGCTCTTTGTGCATCATCTCCAGAACCTTGGTGACACCCGGCTTGCCCATTGCACCGAGGCCATAGACGAAGGCACGACCAATATAGGTTCCCTTGGCTCCCATCGCCGTAGCTTTGAAGACATCCTGTCCTGATCTTATGCCGCCATCGAAATGAACTTCGACGTTGTCACCAACGGCGTCAATTATGTCCCGCAATACATCGAATGATGCTAGGGCACCATCGAGCTGACGACCGCCATGGTTTGATACAATGATGGCATCGGCTCCGATGTCCGCAGCGATTTTCGCGTCCTCAACATCATTGATCCCCTTGAGGATCAGTTTGCGGTCCCAGTGTTTCTTGACCCATTCAACCGATGACCAGTCGAGTGTCGGATCAAACTGGCTGTTGGTCCATTCCGAGAGCGAAGACATGTCGTCAACGCCGCTGACATGGCCGTGAATGTTACCAAATTGACGGCGACTGGTTTGAAGCATCTGAAGACACCAGCGCGGTTTGAGAGCAAGATCAAGTAGAACATGTGGTTTCGGCTTGGGCGGAGCACTCAAACCGTTTTTCAGATCGCGGTGACGTTGCCCAAGCACCTGCAAGTCCAATGTCAGGACAAGAGCAGAACATTCTGCAGCCTTTGCGCGTTTGATCAAATTCTCGGAAAATCCGCGATCTCGCATGACGTAGAGCTGAAACCAGAATGGGTTCTTGGTATTGGCTGCCAAATCCTCAATCGAACAGATGCTCATGGTGGAAAGTGTGAAAGGAACACCGAACTCTTCTGCTGCCTGCGCTGCCAGGATCTCGCCATCAGCATGCTGCATGCCTGTCAGGCCGACCGGAGCCAGTGCCACAGGCATGGAAACATCGTGACCAATCATCGATGTTTTGGTGCTGCGATTGTCGATATTGACAGCGACCCGTTGGCGCAGCTTTTGGCGCTGAAGGGCTGCTTCGTTGTCGTGGTAAGTGCTTTGTGTCCAGGATCCACTATCCGCATATTCGAAAAACATTTTCGGAACTCGCCGTTTGGCAAGGGCCTTCATATCGGCAACATCGGTTACAACAGGCATGGATTATCCTCCGGCAAGCTTATCTTTTGGCTGCAATACTTGGGTGTTTTGACCGGCGTAGACCGGCAAGTTTCTCTCGCTGGTCCAGCTTTTCTGCTTCCGCCAGAGTTCCGCGAACATAGTCAATATGTTGCTCGGAGGCGCAGCGCGCACCTATCGGGTCACCAGCGCGGATCGCTTCATAAATGGTCGAATGTTGCTGCAACACTTCTGTGCGTGCAGTCGGATGGTTGTAAAGTCGGCCACGATTATAGAAGACGCCATTTTCCAGCAGGCGATAACAAGAGCGCAGCGTATGTAACAGGACAACATTGTGCGCGGCTTCGCCAACTGCGTGATGAAAATTCACGTCAAAGCGCGACTCTTTTTCAGAATCATCCTCATTGTGCGCCTTGCGCATCTGCTCAAGAATTTCTCCGATACGATCAATATCGGACGGAGCGGCTCGCATGGCTGCCTGCGATGCGGCTTGCCCTTCTATACCCCGACGAAATTCGAAGTAGTCGTTGGTCGCAGACGGATGGCGCGCGATCAACTGAACGACCGCCTCGGAGAAGATAGGACCGATCAGGTCGCTAACGAACGTGCCGCCGCCCTGACGTGCTTCAATCAAATTGCGTTCTTCCAGGATCTTCAACGCATCTCTGAGAACCGGGCGCGAAATATTCATCTGTTCGGCCAGAACCCGTTCAGCCGGTAATCGATCTCCGGAATCCAGTACCCCTTTCAGGATAAGACCTTCAATTTGTTCGACAGCTGCGTCCGCTGTCTTGTGATGATCAATAGGCTGAAACATGCAGGATTGCCCTTAAGAGTTGGCGCAAAGTAACTGGCTTGTTTTAATTGGTCAAATAAATTGTCCAATTATTTGAAGGCGCGACATATGGTTCCCTTTTTCAACAATTTCGGACCCACCCGGTAGTCTTCCTCTCCTCTACAGGGCAAGGTACCGAGTGAAACAGAACTGGTTATGCAAATTGGGGGCATGTTGTGGGGACTGAGCTTGGACCGGGATCATCCCTTCCGTCATTTCGAACATCACCGCTTCGCGAAAGAGTTCTTGGCGAAGTACATGCCCGGCCATTCCGACCGCTGTCTTCCCCGCGCACAGTTCTGCACTATGCCTTTCTTACCAATACGACCGAAGCAATTGCTGATCATGCATGGTTGACAGAATTCTGTACGTCTCGCGGCATTTCAGGGCCTACACAGGGTGCTCGCCATCACTCCATGTCTTTTGGAGATGGCACTCTTAGCTGGGAGCAGCACGCAGAATTCACAACCTACACCTGGGATGGGGCCGCCAACCTCGACGCGGTATTTGGTCCGATACCATCTGCACACCCGTTTGGCGCGGCTTTTCAAGCTCCAGGTGATTTGCTTGTTGCTGTTCGCCTGGAACTGTTTCCCGAACAAGTAAATGATAACTGGCGGTGCCATTTTGACGTAGGCAGCTTGACCGTTTCCTATCTCGAGGGAGGATCGGCCACGGTCGCGACAGACTTCCGGCAGGATGGAAATGGTTTGACGCGCTTCCTGGTGCTGGACCAGTCGTTGACAGAGGTTCAGTCCGGCGCTGTTGTGCAAAGGTTGCTGGAAGTCGAGACCTACCGGACATTGGCCATGTTGGGATTGTTCGAGGCGAGTGGTCTGCAGCCAGAAATTCGTCTTGCCGAGATCGAATTGGCAGACCTGACAAAGCAGATGAAGGACGCTTCTGCCCTTGATGCCAATCGTGAACTTTTAGATAAGCTGACAGCGCTGGCCGCGTCTCTGGAAGCTGGCGCGACGGCGTCGACGTTCCGCTTTGGCGCTAGCCGGGCTTACTACCAGATTGTCACAGCAAGACTGACGACAATGCAGGAAGTTGCAGCACCAGGCGAATTGTCCATGGCATCTTTCCTGGCAAGGAGATTGTCTCCAGCCATGCGCACTTGTCAGTCCATTGAGGACAGACAGGCAATGCTGTCACGCAAGCTTGCACGGGCGACGACGTTGCTGCGGACCCGTGTAGATGTTGATCTGGAACAGCAAAACCGATCGCTGCTGCAATCGATGAACAGGCGCGCTCGATTACAACTCAGACTGCAACAGACGGTCGAAGGGCTCTCTGTTGCGGCGGTCAGTTATTACGTTGTCGGCCTGCTGTCCTATCTTGCAAAAGGTGCGAAAGACACTGGTCTTCCAATGCCGTCCTCCAACATTACCACCGCTCTGGCGGTTCCTATCGTGGTGCTGGTTATCTGGTGGACAGTGCGCCGTATTCGCAAACACCATGCCGAGGGTGGAAACAGTGATTGATTGAATACACACTGTTTTTCTTGCTCTTGGCTGTCATGAATTGAAAGACAGAGGATCAGCTTGCCTGTGCAGCCCGTGGCAGGCGCAGCCACTCCTCAAGGCCGTCATCCCAATACGGAGACGATCCATAAAGCGCTGCCAGAAAGTCGATAAACACTCTTACTTTTGCTGGCAGGAACTGGCGGCTTGGATAAACCGCATACAGGCCGACGTCTTTGGAGGCCCTGTAGTGAGGCAGCAGAATCTGAAGCTTGCCGTCGCGAAGTTCTGGACCGACGTCCCAGGTGGACCGAAGCGCGATGCCGACACCAGCAATCAGGCATTCCCGCACGACTTCGTTTGAATTTGTCTTCACCGGTGATTGTGTTCTGACTGTTTCGATCCCGTTTGGACCGGCAAGCCTCCAGGGGTCCTGGTTTAGCGCCGCCAGTGTGACGTGATCAGCTGTCAGCTCTTCAATCGTCTCCGGCACCCCGTGTTTTTCAATGTAGTCTGGACTGGCACACAATATCCGGTGAACCGGTGCAAGGCGACGTGCAACCAGGCTGGAATCAGACAATTCCGCAATGCGAACCGCCATATCATAGCCTTCGCCAACGATGTCGACAAAATCATCCGACAAATCAAGGTTCACAGTAAGGTCAGGATTTTCCGAAAGAAATTTTCCAAGGTGCGGGGCGATATGAAGGCGTCCGAAAGATGTCGGGACAGCGACCTTCAAGTTGCCACGAGCCTTGGCCGAGCCGCGGGAGACAAAAGATTCCGCTTCTTCCACCGACGCCAGGATGGCGATCACGCGTTCATAAAATCCCTGGCCGGATTCGGTCATTGCGATCTGCCGGGTTGTCCGTTGAAGAAGACGGCTGCCCAGCTTTTCTTCAAGCCGCCGAATGCGTTTGGAAACAACAGCTGGGGACAAGTTCATCTCGCGGCCCGCAGCGGACATGCTGCCTGCGCTTACGACCCGCGCGAAAATTTCCATGTCCGTCAGATTGCTCATTTTCAAACTCTCAGAAAGACTATTATGTCTTGGCGGTCGTTTTCCTAACGTCTGGAATCTGTCAGACTCAGGGACGAATATGTTCTATCAGTTCCCATTACGCATTAGAAACCGATACGGATCAATGCGCGAACTGACATTGGAAGGAAATTGCTGTGACCGCGATTGCAATGCCCGCGCCCGATCAGGACGTACTCAATCGACGCCAGGAAATTCTCAAGGCGTTACAAGCAATTGTGCCCGGTGAAGGGGTCATCCACGATGAGCGCGAGATGCGTCCCTACGAGACGGATGCACTGACAGCCTATCGTCAATTGCCGTTGATTGTCGTGCTGCCGGAAACGGTTGATCAGGTCTCCAGAGTTTTGAAGTATTGCTACGACAACAATGTCAAAGTGGTACCGCGCGGAGCTGGAACATCGCTTTCAGGCGGAGCTTTGCCGCTGGAAGACGGCGTCTTATTGTCGCTGATGAAATTCAATCAGGTGGTGGATATCGACTATGAGAATCGTGCCGTAGTGGTCCAGCCCGGCGTCACAAATCTTGGGATAACGAGAGCGGTAGAAGACGAGGGCTTTTACTACGCACCGGACCCATCATCGCAGATCGCATGTTCAATCGGCGGAAATATTGCAGAAAACTCTGGCGGTGTTCATTGCCTGAAATATGGCCTGACCACCAACAATGTTCTGGGCCTGGAGATGGTTCTGATCACCGGAGAAGTGATCCGACTCGGCGGCAAACATCTGGATGCTGAAGGCTATGATCTTCTGGCATTGATGACCGGATCTGAGGGCTTGCTTGGTGTTGTGACGGAGGTAACCGTTCGTATTCTGCAGAAGCCGGAAACAGCGCGGGCGCTACTGATCGGATTCCCGACCAGCGAAGATGGTGGCCGCTGCGTTGCCGAGATTATTGCCGCTGGAATTATTCCAGGCGGCATGGAAATGATGGACAAGCTTGCCATTCAGGCAGCTGAAGACTTCGTCAATGCGGGTTACCCGCTTGATGTCGAGGCGCTTCTGATTGTTGAGCTGGACGGCCCGGAGGATGAAGTCAATTACCTGATTAACCGGGTGGACGAAATAGCCAAGGCCAATCAGGCAAGCCATGTCCGGATTTCTGAGAGTGAAGAAGAACGCATGACGTTCTGGGCTGGCCGGAAAGCAGCATTCCCGGCGGTCGGCAGGATTTCACCAGATTATCTCTGCATGGACGGCACCATTCCGCGCCGCGAGTTGCCGAAGGTTTTGGCGCGTATGCGCGAACTGTCAGACAAACACGGCCTACGCGTCGCGAACGTGTTCCATGCCGGTGATGGAAACCTTCATCCGTTGATTCTTTATGATGCGAACACGCCAGGTGAGTTGGATGCAGCTGAAGCTTTCGGGGCGGATATCCTGCGTCTATGCGTGGAAGTTGGCGGTGTCCTGACCGGTGAACATGGTGTCGGCATCGAAAAACGCGATCTGATGACAGACATGTTCACTGATGCAGATCTGAAGCAACAGCAACGCGTCAAATGCGCGTTTGATGAAAAACACCTACTCAACCCGGGCAAGGTTTTTCCTTTGCTGCATCGCTGCGCCGAACTTGGCAAGATGCATGTGCACAAAGGGCAACTTCCATTCCCTGACATTCCACGGTTCTGAGGTCTTTGAAATGAGTGCTGGATTAAAACCACGGAATACGCAGGAAACAGAAGACGCCGTAAAATGGGCGGCGGCCGAAGAACAGCCGCTTGAAGTCATTGGACAGGGATCAAAACGCGGCCTCGGCCGTCCCGTCCAAACTGCCCATGTACTGGATCTATCTGACCTGACCGGTGTTGTAAGCTATGAACCTGCGGAGCTGGTTCTGACTGTCAAGGCGGGAACACCGATTACAGACGTTGAAAAGCTGGTCGATGATAATGGTCAGGAACTCTCTTTCGAACCGCTCGACTACGGACCGCTGCACGGGAAAGAACCTGCACAGGGCACAATTGGCGGCGTACTTGCGGCCAATCTTTCCGGCCCTCGCCGTATCAAAGCCGGAGCTGCGCGCGATCATATTCTTGGAATGGAAGCTGTTTCCGGTCGTGGCGAAATTTTCAATTCAGGCGGCAAGGTAGTCAAGAATGTCACCGGCTATGATCTGCCTCGTTCGCTCTGTGGCTCTTTCGGGACGTTGGCCGTTGCGACAACAGTAACACTGAAGGTGAATCCAAAACCGGAAACTTCGGCAACTTTCCAACTGTCAGGTCTGACTGACGAAGATGCCATCAAGGCATTGTGTGCTGCGATGGGATCTTCTGCTGAAGTTTCCGGCGCAGCCCATCTGCCCGCCGAGATCAATGGCACGTCAAGCAAAACTGTACTGCGGCTGGAGGGGTTTGAAACGTCAGTCGACTATCGGTTTAAGACGCTAGAGAAACTGCTGGGCAAATACGGGTCTGTTTCTCGTGTAGCGCAAACAGGCTCGGAAGCGCTCTGGAAGTCGATCCGGGATGTGGAGCCGTATGTCGGTGGGGCGACACCTGTCTGGCGCATTTCCGTTGCGCCGACTGCGGGACCAAGATTTGTTCAATTGCTGAAAAATGAGCTGGACGTTCACGCCTATTACGACTGGAGTGGCGGGCTTGTCTGGCTGTCATGCCTCGATGGAATTGATCACAATGACACCATCCGGACTGCAATTGAAATGGTTGGCGGCGGACATGCAACGCTGGTGCGGGCTGAGGCATCGGTTCGAGGCCATGTACCTGTTTTCCAACCACAACCGGCACCTTTGGCAGCTCTGGAACGCAGGCTCAAACATCAGTTTGATCCGAATGGTGTACTCAATCCGGGGCGTATGGTTGCCGGGGTGTAGTCCGGATGCATAAATAACCGTCTTCAATTCGATGGGAGTAACAGTATGAACCAACAGTCAGACGTCGATGGGTACCTGGATGCAGGCGGTAAAAACGTCACGCTTATCTATATCCTGTACCTTGTTGGTTTCCTGATCGGGTTGACGCCTTTGATTGGGGTCATCTTCGCCTATATCAATCGCGGCAAGGCGGCTGGTTGGGTCGATAGCCACTACACATTCCAGATCCGGACATTCTGGATATCGGTGATCGGCAGCATCGTCGGAGTGGTTCTCACCTTCGTGCTGATCGGGTTTCTGGTGCTTCTGGCACTGGCAATCTGGGTCATTATCCGCTGCGTCAAGGGCCTGCAACTCGCCGCGCGCGGGGAAGCTGTTCCAGATCCAGAAACCTGGACATTTTGAGTTTTCTGCAAGCTAAGTGATGCGATTTTAAACACTAAAACGCCTGTGACAGCTTGTCCGGTTCAGCAAAACCCTTTTGCCGGAAAGGTGCCTTGTGCGGTATTTCGTCTGATCTTACGATCCGGCGAACTGAGGGGACTGGTCCATATTCTGGTGGGCCGATGAGGGACGAAACGAGTTATGCAGACGAACTTCACCGCTGAGCAGCTGAAAGATGTCCATGTTGCGGAGTCTGAAAAGATCCTGCGCAAATGTGTGCATTGCGGGTTCTGCACCGCGACATGCCCGACGTTCACTTTGCTTGGCGATGAACTCGATAGTCCGCGCGGTCGGATCTACATGATCAAGGACATGCTTGAGAATGATCGGCCGGCTGACGAAAAGATCGTCAAACATATCGACCGCTGCCTGTCTTGCCTTGCCTGTATGACGACCTGTCCGTCAGGTGTGCATTTTATGCACTTGGTAGATCACGCCCGAATTCATATTGAAAAGACCTACAAACGACCATTGAGTGACCGTCTGATCCGGTCCGTTCTGGCGTTCGTTCTTCCATACCCGAAGCGGTTTCGCATGGCATTGATCGGGGCGTACTTCGGTCGGCCATTGGCAGGCGCGTTCAAGAAGTTCGGTGGCCCGATGGCGAAAATGGGAGCCATGTTGGAACTTGCACCTGCGCGCGCACCGATGCGTGGTCAGCTCGAAGGGCCAGGTGTCTTCAAGGCAGAAGCTCCAGAGCGCAAGGGGCGCGTTGCAATCCTCAGCGGCTGTGCGCAACCGGTCCTGAATCCCGGTATCAATGATGCAACCATCCGCCTTCTCAAGCGGAAAGGTTATGAGATTGTCTTGCCAAAAGGTGAAGTGTGTTGCGGTGCACTGGTGCACCACATGGGCAAAGAAGAAGCCTCATTGGAAAACGCTCGTCAGAATGTCGATGTCTGGATGAATGAGGTCAACGGCGAGGGGCTGGACGCAGTTCTGATCACCGCATCCGGCTGCGGCACAACAATCAAAGATTATGGCTATATGCTGAAAGATGACCCGGTCTATGCTGACAAGGCTGCAAAGGTCTCCGCCATGGCTAAAGACATCACCGAGTATCTGAGCGAAATAGATCTGGGTGAGCCGACTGTGCAGCCGGGTCTGACGGTTGCCTATCATTCCGCCTGTTCGATGCAACACGGGCAAAAGATTACGCGTCAGCCCAAGGACCTCCTCAAGAGTGCCGGGTTTATCGTGAAGGATGTTCCGGAAGGCCATTTGTGCTGCGGGTCTGCCGGTACCTATAATATTCTCCAACCGAAAATCGCACGTCAGTTGCGAGACCGGAAAGTCGCCAACATTGAAAAGACGATACCGGATGTAATTGCGACCGGGAACATCGGCTGCATGACCCAGATTGGCCTTGGCACGGATATTCCTATTGTGCACACAGCAGAATTGCTGGACTGGGTCTATGGTGGACCAAGACCCGAAAGCTTGGCTTCTGTTCCAGCCGATATGGAAGCTGCGGAATAGTCGACCTGAAGGTCAGCTTTCACGGGTTCCAAGTTGAACCGGTGTCTTGTCTGGTTCTTCCGCAGAAGCTTGGCCTGAAAGCCTCAATGTGCGCTCCAGAAGCTGTTCGTAGATCGGGCGACCGCCAAGTTGGTGTGCGGTCACAGCAGCTGTGGTGCATGTCACCAGAACAGGCATGAGCAACGCGTACCCTCCGGTCAGCTCCATCACCAGGACCACACCAACCAAAGGGGCCCGAACGGAAGCTGCGAAAAAGCCGCCCATCGCGGCAATTGCGCAAGCGGCGCGAAAATCCTGTTCCAGTGGCAGAACTTCTATGCTTAGGGCGCCAAACGCGAGACCTGCGCATGTTGCAATGGACAGCATCGGCGCAAAGATCCCGCCGGGCACGCCAGATGCATAGGAAAACAGGACCCCGCCGAACCGCAGCAGAGTGAGCAGAAGCAGCGCCAGAACACCTATTTTTGAGGCAACGAGATCGTGGACGAGGTCTTCACCGCCACCTGTTGCAGTGGGAAATGCGACCAGAAGCAGCCCGGTGATGGCTCCAATGGTGAATGCGGGCAACCACTTCCTGCCCTTCGGGATTTGATTGAACAGATCCATGACGGCAATGAGGGCCCAGTTGAAGAACACCCCCATTGCCCCAAGAAACACACCGAGTAGCCCAAGCAGAACAAAACTCCATACCGGAATGAAGCTCACGTCGATCTGCAAGGGCGGACCAACATGCGTGAGCTGTTCCGTTATGGCCGCGCTCAGGATGGAGGCAATGATCACCGCCATATAGGTTCGATAGCCGAATGGGAACTGTCGGCGGGTTTCTTCAACAATGAACAGGATCGCTGCAAGCGGTGCATTGAACGCTGCCGCGAGGCCTGCCGCAGCGCCTGCAGCCAGCAGTCCTTTGTGGTCAGATGGCGACAGGCCCTGCGATCTGGAAAGAGCCTCAGCGGTCATCGCACCCATATGGATTGTCGGCCCTTCGCGCCCAAGCACCAAGCCAGATCCAAGCGCAAGCAGACCACCGAAGAATTTGGCAACCAGAACACGCGCCCAATTGAGCGGCCGCTTGTCTTCCATGGCGCCTTCAATTTCCTGAATACCGCTACCTGCAGCTTCCGGAGCAACTTTCTGGACCAACAAGAAGGCACCGGTAACGCACAGTGCCGAGATGACCATGGAACCGGCATAGGGCAGCAAACCAGTTCCCAGGGATGCTCGCAGATTGGAATAGTGGGTGAACAGAAATTCAAGTCCGGCATGAAACCCGGTCGCAAGCCCTCCAACCAGAATGCCAACCAGTGCAGCTTTCATGAAGTAGCCAGCATCAGATTTTGCTGAAAATGAGAGGAACTTCTGGGTCATACAGCCTCTGGCTTTGAAAAATTTGTCTGCGGAACCGGAAATAGCTGATTACGCCAATAATCTGCAGGAATAGTTCTGAATACGCAAAACGCGCAGCGAAGCTGCGCGTTTCAAGGAAAGATGTTGAATTCCCGAAGAGGCATTCACATAACGATAACTTTGGTACCGACTCCAACGCGTTCATAGAGGTCGCTGACGTCTTCGTTGCGCATGCGGATGCAGCCTGATGAAACGGCGTGGCCGATGGTCCAGGGCTGGTTGGAACCATGGATGCGGTAGAGCGTCGAGCCAAGATAAAGCGCTCGTGCGCCCAATGGGTTGTCCGGGCCACCTGCCATATGGACAGGAAGATCCGGGCGTCGTTTGCGCATGGCTGCTGGCGGTCGCCAGTCTGGCCATTCTGCCTTACGGGTGATCTTGTGTGTACCAGCCCATTCAAAACCCGGTTTGCCGACACCGACACCATACCTGCGGGCAGTGCCATCTTTCTGAACCAGGTAGAGATAGCGGGTATTCGTGTCGATGATGATTGTTCCCGGCTTATGCCTGCCATCATAGCGCACAACCGTCGGAAGGAATTGGGGCGCGACTTGACGGGATCTGGACTGCTGCTTTGGTTGCTGGCGTACCGGTTGTTGACGTGGTGACCACCAGTTGGCGCGGCGAACCTGTGGCTGCTGCACACGGCGCTGCGTAGGTGCTATGGCTCGGCGGGTGCCGCGCGGCCGAAGTTGCAGAACCCACGGTTCAGTAAGATTTGGGCTCAAAACAAGTGGTGGTGGAGCAACTTGCCCGGCTGACGCCGGTGCGCTCACAATCCCGGAAACTATAAGAACAGCTCCTGCAACGCTCAGAGCCTTCGGGGACATTTTGCATCTAAAGAACATGGCAGCACTCTCTACTTGTCATTGACCACGTTCAGCGACATTTTACGGTCGCCGGTTAACGGATTAGCAATGATAATAAGAGGCGGGCCTGTCCCAATAGTGAATCAGCTATCCTGAAAATAGATAATCGTTTCCTATGGTTAGCTGTTGGTTGAGGAAGTAGCTGAATCGAATCTTAATGCACCTGACCGAGACGGTTACCCCCGAAAAATAGGATTGAATCTTATGGGTTATCGCGACTTCATTGGTTAACGCACACGATTGCGCGCATCGCGAACAATCAAGGGGAGAACGTCCCGAGTCTGCTTCGATGACATACCGGGTTTGATCCTCGGATCGTAAAGCATGTTCAAAATGATCTGATCAAAAACCGTGAAACGGCTGTGGCGTGATGAATCGTTAAAGACCGAATGAGTAAGATTCTCATCATCGTTCATCGGTCCGAGGCCCTGCAGAACCTCTTCAACGAGACATCTGCGAAACAGGAATTCGCCTTCATCTGAGACGATTACCGCTGATGATCGTTTTATACCCTTCTTTCCCGAGACAACCCGAACAAGGCAACGACCCGGAACACGAGCGCGCGGGTTCTTGTACACATCCGTTTTCACGACCGGCTCATATTGCCGCCGATCGACCACGTAGATCTCGAAATTTGCTTCGGCAGGATTGACTGCAAAACCGGTTGAAAGTCCGCGGACTCGTTGATCGATTTCCCGTATGAACCGTTTCACAGTCTTGCGTCGATCTCGTGAAGAAAGATTATGAATATAGAACCGGACTGGTTTGGTGAATTTTTTGACCTGATAGGGCCGCCAGCTCCAGCTTCTGTATTCCAGTCCGAAGACAGTTTTCTCGAATCCATTGAGAAGTTCTTCAATTGAAAACGTGTCATTGGCAGCGCGAGCAGGTCCAATGTGGACTTGAAATACCAAGAAGATGAGAATCAGGGACCAGCGCATGATGAATACAATAAGGTGATTTTTCACAAACAACTACGGAAGAAGGATTGTATCTCTATGTATAATTAGCAGGTGTGATGTGCCCAACACTGAATTGATGGTTGATTTTGTTTGACTGAGGATAGCCAGTGTCTCTCGATTTTGGAAGTCAAAGATCAGTTAAAGCAATAAAAACGTTGTTTTTTTAGATTCTGGGTATTGGAAAAACATTTCTTTAAACTTCGCCCCGTATAACCCTTGGAACAGTTTTGGATTATTGCCTGCAGGGGCAAGGGACGGGGAGTAGGCATGGCCGCGGTGAAAAGATCCTTTCGAGCGGAAAGCTTGATACGCATGAATTCCGGGGCAAATGATGATCCCGCGTTTGCTGAAGATCGCCGACATCAGGAAGTTTTGGCTGAAATCGCCAGCCTGAAGACCATGATCGGTAGCGGTGGGGCACAGCAGGAAGCGCTTGACCCGGAAGAGATGAGCAAAAAGTTCATCGGCGAATTCCGGAAGGAAATGTCAGAAGCGGCCAAACTCAAAGTGGAATTGGACGCGATCTACGACGCGATTTCCCAAACCAAAAAGGAAATTGCTTCGCTGCACCATACGACCGGTGCAGAAGGCGAAGAAATGACGCGTGTCACCAACGAGCTGGATGCTGTCGTGGACGGCACTGAAGGCGCGACAGAAACCATTCTGACGGCCGCCGAATTTATTGATGAAACCGCAAATACGTTGTCCGCACGACTTAAAGGCCAAGATGCGGATCTCGCCGGTGATATTCAGGAAAAAGTCGTCCAGATCTTTGAAGCCTGTAACTTCCAGGATCTCACCGGCCAGCGGATTACCAAAGTTGTCGGCACGTTGCGCTTTGTTGAAGATCGCATCATGCAAATGATGGATATCTGGGGCGGAATTGAGAGCTTTCAGGATATCGAACTGGATCAACCTGATCTTCCAGAAGGCGACGCTGCGCTTCTCAATGGTCCTGCATTGGACAACGATGTTGATGTTGCAAGTCAGGACGATATCGACGCCTTGTTCTCCTAGCAGAATTTCAACTCAAGTTTCAAAAGCCCGGCACTCCGCCGGGCTTTTTATGTTTGGCCACCAACTCGGTTTGAGATTCTCATTGCGTAATTTTTGAGATCAAGTTACTCGACAGAGAACAAAACATGAATTCGAGGCGTTGATGACCAAAGCGAAAACCGAAAAGCCGCAAAAACCGGAAAGAGACCCAATTACAGGGCTTCTGGAAGGTGCGGATGGTCAAAATCGTTGCTGGTGGCACGGTGGTCTGGAAGATTACGAGCGTTATCACGATACCGAATGGGGTTGGCCGGTTTCGGAAGACCGTCGGCTGTTCGAAAAAATCTGTCTGGAAGGTTTTCAGTCCGGCTTGTCCTGGCTAACAATTCTGCGCAAACGCGATGCGTTTCGAGCGGCTTTTGCGAACTTTGAATTTGAAAAGGTTGCCCGATTTACTGAATCCGACGTCGAGCGCTGTCTGAACGATGCCGGTATCGTCCGCCATCGCAAGAAGATCGAATCTACAATCAACAACGCGAACAAAGCGCTAGAGTTGCGCGCTGAATTTGGGTCCCTTGCGGCTTATTTCTGGTCCTTTGAGACTAAGCAGGAAAATCGCCCGGAAAAACTCGACTTTGAAACGGTCAAAACCCTCGGAAAGACGGATGAAAGCACCGCACTTTCAAAGGACTTGAAGAAAAGAGGCTGGAGCTTTGTCGGCCCAACGACCGTTTATGCGTTCATGCAATCGATGGGCATGGTCAATGATCATCTTGAAGGGTGTTGTTGCCGCGGTCCGGTCGAAAAGGCCCGCGACGAATTCGTGCGGCCAAAATGATCCGACAATTGCATCGAGGCGTAAAGGTACTAGGTCTAGCAGACTTAGTCCTTCCGCACTGAGGACTCCACCGGGACCTTGTCCCGGGGTTCCTTTATCCGGTAACTTTGCTTTTAAGCGGAGTGAAAAGCTGGTTCTCTTTGGAAAAGATGTAGTCCAGAGTTTCAACGGTCACTGTGTCGGCACCCTCCGCAATCAGCAGTTTGGCGCAATCCGCAACTGAATCTTTGGGGCACAGAATGTTGACGTGATTGTCGTCGGGGGCATCAGAAAACCGTTGCACAGCGCCGACATTGCTGACGGCTCTTAGCGCCTGCATCCGGTCATCCACGACGGCCTTGACCAGCTTGACGTTGCGGGCAGATTCCTCCGCAGCTACGCGATCCAGAATATCGCGGGCACCTGCAAGGGCTGTTTCGGTCCAGTCGGCATTGAGTGAGGCGACCAGATTCGCCTGGCTTTTCAGAATCACACCATCCGACAGGATTTTCAGGTTGTTGGCTTCAAGTGTGGAGCCAGTTGACGTGATGTCTACGATTAGTTCCGCAGAACCCGCTGCCGGTGCGCCTTCGGTTGCCCCTGCGCTCTCGACGATCCGGTAATCTGCAATACCGTATTCGGCAAAGAATGATCGTGTGAGGTTCACGTATTTCGTGGCAACACGCAGACGACGACCATGACGACTCCGAAAGTCCGAGGCGACATCGCCAAGATCGGCCATGGTTTCTACATCGATCCAGGCTTTAGGCGCTGCCACAATCACATCTGCGCCACCAAACCCAAGCGGCGTTACAATGTGAACCGTGTTGTCTGGTTCCGCGATGTTCTCACGAACCAGATCAAGCCCGGTTATGCCGAAATGTACTGTTCCGTCGGACAGTGCCCGGGCAATCTCGGAAGCTGACAGAAATGCGATTTCGACATTCTGCAGGCCCTTGATTGCGCCGCGATAATTCCGTGCGCCACCGGGTCGCATGACTTTTAAACCGGCGCGGCCAAAAAAGGCCTGGGTGTTTTCCTGAAGGCGGCCCTTCGACGGAATGGCAATAACAAGTTTGCTCATCAGGTCAGCCTCCAATCACTTTTGAAATCCGGTCCAGCCACATTGAAAAGCCGATGGCTGGCACCTCAGTTTCGGATCCAAGCAGTGTCACCAATCGGTCATAACGACCGCCACCAACAAGTGGCCCTTCACTCTTGCTGGCATCGGCGTGGATTTCAAAAACAAAGCCGGAGTAATAATCGAGTCTACGACCAAATTCGGCGGCAAAGGTCAACCGGTTCAGGTCGATGCCTTTCTTGCTGAGTGCCGCCATACGCTGTTCAAACGCATCAATCGGAGCACTCAAATCCAGGCTTCTCTGAGCTGCGAATGAGTGCAGGGCATCTACAGCTTTGGCGCCTTCTGCTTTAATCGCCAAATAGGCCTTCAGAGTGTCTGCCGCTATTTCCTGACCGCCAACGCCACTTGAAAGGGCGGCCTGTTCCAGGAACCGGTCGGCGATTTCGCCAGGTGTGCGTCCACCGACAGCAGATATACCAGCGATCGACAACAGATCTTCCACGACAGCATGCGCAGCTTCCGGATCGGCCCCTTCCAACGCGGATAAAAATCCGAGCCGGACGTCGCGACTATCATCTTCAATGGTGTTGCCACCAGCCATACGATCTATCGCTGCGGCCAGCTTGTCGGTCTCACCAAAAAGATCGCGCAGACGGCGCCGCCAGACAACCGGAAGATCAAGGCCCGCAAGCACGGCAGCAAATAGCGTCTCGTCGCCGATACGGATAGCAACATCGTTTAGGCCAACGATTTCCAGCGCGTGCATTGATAGAGCTAAAAGATCGGCATCTGCATTTGCGATATCGCTACGACCCAGGCTTTCAGCGCCTAGCTGAGGGATCTCGCCCAGTCCATCAGGCCGTTGGCGGAACACAGGCCCGTGGTAGCAATACGATGCAGGCAGTGTCGCAGCTGTTTGAGCAAGGTGATGACGGCAAACCGGGATAGTGAAGTCCGGGCGCAAGCACAAGTCAGCACCGTCAGTGCCGTTGGTCAGAAACAGACGACGGCGAATGTCCTCGCCAGTCAGATCCAGAAACACATCAGCTGGCTGCAGGATCGGTGGGCTGACATGATCATGTCCTGCGGATTTGAAGAGCTCGAGAACCGCATCAATTTTAGCCGGTTCCAATGCCGGTTGCTGTGCCGCCGTCGTCATTTTAACCCTCGTTAGCCCGTCTGCGGTCTTCCGCCTGACTTTCCAGAATGCCTCGAACGGTATCAAGCAAGTCTGTTTCTTTTGCCGTGATTTGCGCAGGCCTGCTTTCGCGCCAGGTGATATTATCGACATCGGTGGATTCTGATGCCAACCGAGCGCCTTCGATCAGATCCTTGATCTGGATTTCGCCCGCATCACGTTCGTCAGAGCCTTGAATAATCGCTATCGGGCAATTGCGGCGGTCAGCGTATTTCAGCTGATTGCCGAATTTCTTCCAGTTGCCCTGATACATCTCTGCGCGAATACCGGCCTGGCGCAGATCCTGAACCATTTTCTGGTATCGACCAAGTGCATCGACATCGCCGTCCATCACGGTCACCAGAACCGGAGCAACGACGTCTGAAGTCTCGATTTTTCCGAGGTTCTTCAGAGCAGACATCAGACGAGAGACACCGATGGAAAAGCCGGTTGCCGGAACATCGCGCCCGGTAAAGCGTTTCACCAGGCCATCATAACGACCGCCGCCACCGACCGATCCGAACTGGACGACATCGCCCTTTTCGTTTTTCACGTCGAATAGCAGCTCAGCTTCGTAGACTGGACCGGTGTAATACTCGAGTCCGCGAACAACCGATGGATCGATCGTGATTTGATCCGATTTATAGCCAGCTGCCTGAACCAGATCCGATATCAAGCGCAATTCCTTGAAACCCGCTTCAAATGATTGATTAATCGCGAATTTGGAAAGCGCAGCCGCCTTGAAAGTCAAATCGTTTGTATCATCGATGAGATCGTCGAGCGCTGCTGAATTCAATATGACAAGAATTGCATCAATTGCTGTGTCGGACAGACCCGCGCCAGCTGTGAAGTCACCGCTCTCGTCCTTGCGGCCTTCACCGAGCAGAAGACGAACCCCTTCAGCGCCGAACTTGTCGAACTTGTCCATGGCTCGCAGAACGGTCAGGCGCTTGTCGGCTTCCTCATCACCGCCTAGGCCGATGGCTTCCAGAAGGCCATCGAGAATCTTGCGGTTGTTGACCCGGATGACATAGTCGCCACGAGGAATACTGAGGGCTTCCATCGTGTCGGCCATCATCATGCACATTTCTGCGTCAGCCTGAACGCCCGGAGCGCCAACGGTATCGGCATCAAACTGCATGAACTGGCGGAAGCGGCCAGGTCCAGGCTTTTCGTTCCGGAACACCCAGCCATTGCGGTAGGTGCGGTAGGGAAGCTGAATCTCGTTGATGTTCTCTGAAACATGACGGGCAAGCGGCGCAGTCAGGTCATAACGAAGGCTCATCCACTGTTCGTCGTCGTCCTGAACGGAGAAGACACCCGCATTCGGACGGTCCGTGTCAGGGAGGAACTTGCCGAGGCAATCTGTATATTCAAAGGCCGGTGTCTCAATCGGGTCAAAGCCGTATTGCTCATAGACCGCACGGATTTTTGTCAGCATCTCATCCGTCGCACGGATGTCAACGGCAGACCTGTCTACAAAGCCGCGCGGCAAGCGAGCCTTCAGTTTGTTCGGTTTTTTGGCCATGAAGTATTCTTAATCCCGGCGAGGTTTCTGACAGGTTGCGCGGCGCGCTATTTTCCGGTGCAAGCATTGATATTGTTGCGGTTGTCCTAGACGAAAGCGGACTTGAGGGCAAGGTGGCGGCTGTAGTCCGGGCCTCGGATGATTAAGGATAGGGGGAAGCCGATCGAATAAAGCCCTTCCGGGGTCTTGTTTGCACCACAGTTGCCGCTAAAAGAGCGGAACAAAAGATAGAATGCCTTTGATCGATATGTGAAGAGTGCAAGGGCGCGTGCATTGGAAACGGTTTGAGTATGGATGATGCGGTAGGCATTGCGGGAAACAGAGCTGGCGGCGGCGCAAGTGTCGGCTCGAAGTCGTCTCCTGTCGCATCCGCAGAATTGAGTGTCATTCTTCCAAGCTTTAATGAAGCTGACAATATTCCAATCCTGGTCGGGCTGCTCGATACAGCGCTGAACGGAATTGCCTGGGAAGCGATTGTCGTTGATGACAATTCTCCAGATGGCACGGCTGAAGTTGCTCGGAAAATTGCATTGACCGATCCACGGGTTCGGGTGATCCGTCGCATTGGGCGGCGCGGCCTATCAGGTGCATGCATCGAGGGCATTCTTGCCTCATCAGCTCCTTATGTGGCCGTCATGGATGCCGACCTGCAGCATGATGAAACGCTGTTGCCAAAAATGCTGACCGCAATCAAGACCGATGAGACTGATCTGGTCGTGGCAAGCCGGAAAGTTGACGGCGGAACGGTTGGCGAAGGTCTGTCCAGTATACGGGCCTGGGGTTCTGACATCGCAAACGGTTTGGCGCAGAAGCTTCTAAACGTAACGCTTCAGGATCCGATGAGCGGATTTTTCATGGTGCGCCGGGAAAAAGCGGAAGCATTGGCACACAAACTGTCGCCACAAGGCTTCAAGATCTTGCTGGATCTTGTGTCATCCGCTGATGGTTCTCTGAAAATCAGGGAACTGCCATTCACGTTCCGGGAACGCCAACACGGAGAAAGCAAGCTCGATACACTGGTAACCCTTGATTACTTCGGGCTGTTGCTTGCCAAGTATTTTGGCGATGTCGTTTCCATCCGCTTTCTGATGTTCGGCTTGGTCGGTGCGAGCGGTCTCGTCGTGCATTTGTTCGCGCTGCGCGTTTTTCTGCTCTCTGACATGAGCTTCAACGCGTCTCAGACGGCAGCCTCATTTGTGGCCATGACAACCAATTTCTTCCTGAACAATCAGCTTACCTACCGGGATCGGCGTCTGCGCGGTGTGAACGCCGTCATCGGCCTGCTGACCTTCTATGCCGTTTGTTCTGTTGGAGTGCTCGCCAATGTCGGCGTTGCCAACCTGATCTATGCAGATCCGACCTATTGGTGGTTTGCAGGTGCCGCTGGTGCCATCATGGGCGCTGTCTGGAATTACGCTGCAAGCTCTGCGCTGACCTGGCGCAAATCCTGAGGGCTGTGTGGTGAGCGACAAGGCCATAGAGGATCTTCCGTTTTTTCTGCGACCATCAGGCTTGTGCCTGGTCGTTGCGGCGCTGACGGCTCTTAAGATCTTTGCCGCCAGTAATGCTCATTTTGTTGAAGACGAAGCCTACTATCGCATTTGGGGGCTCTATCCGGCGCTGAGCTATTACGACCACCCGCCAATGATTGGCTGGTGGATTGCTGCCGGTCAGTCAGTCTTTGGGGATACAATTTTTGCGGTACGGGCTCTGGTTGTTTTGACCGGATTGATCGGAACGCTTGCTCTATGGCGCACAGCCAAAATCCTTTTTGACGGACGCACTGCCGGGTGGGCGGTTCTGTTCCTAAGCACGAGTCTTCTGGTTGGCATAGGTGGCATTCTGGCGACACCGGATGCGCCCTCAGTGTTGTTCTGGGGACTTGGCTTTTGGGCGCTCGCAGAACTCTCAATTTCGAAAAATGCAAACTGGTGGCTGGTGATCGGCCTGATGGCTGGATGCGGCCTGCTGGCCAAATACTCGTTACTGTTCTTCGGTGCAGGCATTGTGCTGTGGCTTCTTTGGGTTCCGGATGCCCGTCGCTGGTGGTCCTCCTGGCAGCTATGGGCCGGTGGACTGATAGCGGTGTTGTGCTTTTCGCCGGTGCTTTTCTGGAACAATGCCCATGAATGGGTGAGTTTCTACAAACAATTCGGTAGAGCAGGCAGCGGTACGCTGACCGCCAAATACATTTTCGAGTTTGTTGGTGCGCTGATTGGATTGCTGAATCCGTTAATCGCCATTCTGGCGGCCTTCGGCGCAATCGGCATTTTCAAGAAGTTCTTGCGAAAAGACATGACAGCTTCCTTGCTGATCCTGACCTCGTTGCCGTTCATTGTGTACCTTTTCTATCACTCCCTGCATGCACGTGTTCAGGCCAATTGGCCTGCACCACTGTTCCCGGTCATTGCCTTGATGGCCGCAGTCTTCGTTGCCAATCTGGAAAGACGTGCTTTGCTTTGGAAACGGTTGGCAGTTGCAGGCGTTGCGTTTGGCGGCATGATTGCTGTCATTGTTCAGTTTCATGCTGTCTGGCCGATCACCGGAAAATTTGCTCGCAAGGACCCGACCTTCCAGCTCCGCGGGTGGCCTGAAATAGGTAGCGAGGTTCAGAAAATTGCGGATCGTGAACACGCCGTTTTTGTAACAACCACGGGTTACGGCCTGAACGGGCAACTGGATTTTCTTCTTAAGGACAGTCTACCCGTTCATCAGGTGTCCGAGCGCATTCGCTACATCATGGCTCCAGATCCGGATGAATCGCTTTTTGATAGCCCCGGACTTTATGTTACGGAAAGCCGGCGAGATCAGGCCTCCCGGCTGAAGACATCTTTCGCGAATGTAGAAGAGGTTGCAATTCTGAAACGCACTGTGAAGGGTGTCTTTTTGGAAGACCTGCTGGTCTACAAAGTTGATGGGCGCATCGGCCCGGTTCTGGAAACAGTCACCTACAAATAATCCGGCTTAAGACCTGCTCCTTCTTGCTGCTCCCTCTTGCAATACAGCCGGGAATGCCGCAGGGAAGAACTTGAATTCATTTTTTCGGTCTTTTTGCAAACAATGATGAAGAGAATTACGCTCGGAGCTCTTGATTACGGTTTAGCCTTCGGGGTTGACCGGGCATTGCGGGCGCTTGTCGAAAAAGGTCGCCTGAGCGCACTTGGGGCCATGGTTGCAACTGAGCTTTGGCCGCGTGAATTCCGCCCCCTCCAGGAAACTGCCGAGAAGGTCGGTTCCCGCACGCTCTTCGGAATCACGTTGTGTTTCAGTGGGGATCGTGTTCACCCCGTCAGCACCAAGTTGCAGGAAAAACTCGGCGACCGGATGTTTTCCCGCGAGAAGCTGAATTGGCGAGCTGCATTTCGTCTGCTTCCCGAGGACTTGTTGCTGGAAGAAGCCAAGGCCCAGCTTGCGCGCTATTCGGTTCTGATGAAACGTCAGCCGGATTTTGTCGCTGTCCGGGAAGGTTTGCTGGCACGTCCCGGAATTGCACGGATCGTGCTCAAGGCAATCGAGCACGCCGATTTTGACCGACCACCATATGTTGTCGCGTCTGAGCGTTCCGGCCGCAGAACATCAAGGCTCGCTAAAATGGCAAAGCCGTATGGCATTTCAGTCTTGCCCAAAGCAGACCCGTTGCCGGAGACTAGTGATCCTGAAGAACTGCAAAAGCTCCTGCACAATCATTTTGATGGATTGACGGATATGAGTTTCGTTGCGGGTATTCCCGGTCGGGCGGATGACCGACTGAGACGGGACGAACCGCGCGAGAAGGTGGCGGTTCGTGAATGCCAGTATGAGGTTTTGGCAAGCGATCGGTTTTTCAGAACGCTGGACAAGACGAACGTGTTTTTGAATTGACGCCCTAAAACGAAAAAACGGCTCTGCGGGGAACAGGGCCGTTTTTCGTGGAGGTCATGAAAGAGGGGAGGGGCGGCCCCGCTTCCATGTCATTGTATATGGGGTTACTTTGCGCTGTTACACGTGATGCAGATCACAAAGTGGCGGTTGGGCTGAAAAAAATCGCGGCAAATGGTGTTGCGGCAGGGGGAATGCGTGTCGGAAATCAAAGATTTTCTGAAAAACAGTTTTTCACTGGAAGGGCTGGATCCTGAACTGACGTCTGGCCTGTCGCGCCTTGCACGGCCGATGAAACTTGCTGCTGGCTCGATTCTGTTTGAAAACGGGGATCCTGGAAACGGATTTTATGCGGTCATCGAAGGCTCTTTAAAAGTTTCCATATTGTCGATTGATGGTGATGAGCAGCTTCTTGCGGTTCTCGGACCCGGCGATTTGGTTGGTGAACTGGCATTGCTGGACGGGCGGCCACGATCGGCGACTGTAAGTGCGTTGAAAGAAGCGCAGCTGGCATTTGTCGACAAGGCTGCCTTTGCGCGCTTTGCAGACGAGAACCCGGCTGTTTATCGCCACATGCTGTCAATCGTCGGCAAGCGGCTCCGTCATGCCAATGATGTCCTTGCTGCGCGCTCGTTCCTGCCGTTACCGGGAAGGGTGGCACAGACGCTGTTGCAGCTTGCGGAAACCTTCGGAAAACCACTCGATGATGGCCGGATGCTGATCCACTACAAGCTGAGCCAGGCAGATATCGCCAATATGTCCGGTGCGGCCCGTGAAAACGTCAGCCGTGTGCTGAATGACTGGAAACGCTCCGGTACCATCAGCCGGATTTCTGGTTATTATTGTCTCGAGCAGCTTGAATTTCTCGAGCAGGCCTCGACTCTCTAGGCAGCGCCAATCGGTAGCGCAGTTTTCTGCGTTCCGGCCAAAATTGTTGCCAGCGTTTGTGTGTTGAGACTGTCCAGGAATGCCTCGGCCGCATTGGCCATGGCCCCTTTAAGGGCGCAGCGCGGTAGAAAAGTACAAACAGTCGGCTCCGGTTTTAGACACCCAACAACACCGAGGTCCGGTTCAATCAAGCGGACCACATCTCCCAGGCGAATGTCGTCCAGTGATCTGGCGATCCTGATACCGCCGCCTCGACCTCGGGTGGTCGCCAGATAACCGCCCTTGGCCAATTGCGCGACAATTTTCATAACGTGGGATTTGGCAAGACCCAGCTGAGAGGACAGTTTGTCGACGGTTTGAGGAGCATCCGATTGACCTGTCGCCATCAGAATTCTTAAGGCAAAATCGCTGGCCAGACTAAGGCGCATAAATATCTTCTCATAAACATTCATTTGAAATGTTGATTTTAGCGCGCTTTTGTGACATTTAAAAGATGCATATTGAATGAATGTTTATGGAGGCAGCGATGAGCGCCTGCACTCAAAACGAAGTGTTCCATCAAGCGACTGAAAACTTGGACCAATCGGCAAAAGATCGAATGCTTCGGTATGAAACGGTAACCGAGGATGCTGTACAAGTCCTCGTCCATACGTTTTACGGCTGCGTTCGCAAGCATCCACGGCTTGGTGAAATCTTCGAGCGCCGATTGGCGGGGCGCTGGGACGAGCATCTGGGGAGAATGGAAACTTTCTGGCAATCGGTACTTCTGAAAAACGGTGCCTATAAGGGTAAACCGGTCCCGGCCCACCTCAAGCAGAAAGAGCTGATGAGTTCGGATTATGGCGAATGGCTAGGTGTCTTTAGGCCTGTTGTCCGCTCATTGTTTGTTCCCGACCTTGCCGACGAAATCATCGTGCTGGCTGAACGTATTGCTCAAAGCCTGTGGCTGGCAACATTCGGGTATGCCGGAGCAACACCCCCGGCGGAATTGTCTTCAAATCCGGATTGACTGGTGTGCACGATTGTCCTGCTAAACGGGATCGCTGCTGTGGATCTTCCGGATCATTGTTGAAGAAGGCTTTGTGTTCATCGCTCAGCCCGCTAGTCTTTCTTTCAATGATAGAGCTGGAGGGTTGATCTTGAGTGACGAAGAGCCAAGTGGCGATCTGACATTACGAACAATGGCCATGCCGGCTGACACCAATGCCAATGGCGACATTTTCGGCGGCTGGGTTCTGTCGCAAATGGATCTTGCTGGCGGTATTGCTGCCGGGCAACGTGCCGCAGGGCGGGTGGTCACCATCGCTGTCGACAAGATGAAGTTCATTCAACCGGTCCATGTCGGCGACGTCCTGTGCGTTTACGCTGAAGTGGTGCGGGTCGGAAATTCATCCATGGAGATCAAGCTGGCCGCCTGGGCCCTGCGTCACCGGTATGGTGATCGGGACAAAGTTACAGAAGCGATGTTCACCATGGTTGCCGTCGATGATGATGGCAAGCCGCGTTCGGTCCCCAAGAAATAGCTTTCTTAGCTGTTTGACAAATTTTCATGGCGGTTGAGGATGTCTGCAAAGAGATCTTCGTCGACCACACTTGTGCAGCCGTTGGCCCAAAGCCGAAGAAGTGTCTGATACCGCTTGACGCGTTCCTGCGGTGTCAGTGGTGCTTTGTGGCGCGGCAATCCGCCAAAAATCCGCATGCCTGTTACACGCGCCAGGACGCAGTCTTCTGCTGCCTTTTCCCAAACTTCGATCCCGTCCGGTTCGGCCGTGTTTGCATTCGGGTGTTCAATCAAGTCTGCCGCATGCCCGGCAATAGCTTCGTGAAACAAAATATCCTCCATCGGTTGCCCGAGGAGAACTGGCGCATTGGAAAAACCGGTTAGTTGCCGTTGAGCCTCATGTGAGGACCTAATTGGCCGCATCCCTGTTATGGAACCACCTTGCCCGGTAGGCAGGTTGGCGAGGGCGCCAGCCCTTCTCTTGATGATGATGGGCTTATGGCATGCCGGTTTTGTCTTGGCAAGTCAGTCGGAAGCCACGTTTGCAAGCGGTGTTACTGCTCGCGGTCATAGTCGATCTTGCCATCAACAAGGTGAATGCGTCGCTGCATACGTCCCGCGATATCCATGTCATGTGTCACCGCGACCACCGTTGTCTTTTGGTCATCGACGATTGACTGCAGTGTTTCAAACACCTGTTCTGTGGCAACTGAATCAAGACTGCCAGTCGGTTCATCTGCCAAAATCAGGTTTGGAGAATTTGCCAAGGCGCGGGCTACAGCGACCCGTTGACGCTGTCCGCCAGAGAGCTGGTCTGGGCGGCGATGGAAGAAATCACTGAGACCGAGATCGGACAACAATCCGCTAGCATGGTCTTTCTGGTCACGGGCGGACAGTGAGCCAAGTTTCTGCATTGGAATCATGACGTTTTCGAGGGCAGTGAATTCTGGCAGAAGAAAGTGAAATTGAAAGACAAAACCAAGTTTTTCAAGCCGAAGATTTGCAAGTTCGGATTTGGAGAGCTCATGGGTTCGTTGGCCGCCAATAAGAACTTCGCCGTTTGTCGGGCGGTCAAGCAATCCAAGAAGATACAACAACGAGGATTTGCCAGAGCCAGAGGGGCCGGTGATGGCAACAAATTCAGACGCGCCTACTGAAAAATTGATGTCTTCAACCAAAGTGACAGGCACGACGGCAGGGAGAATACGGGTTAGGTCCTTGGCTTCCAATAGAGGCGTGGCACCGGATTGAGGTTCTGCCATGTCATGCCGCTCCCCGGATAATATCGACCGGATTGAGAGCTGCAGCTTTGCGCGCCGGTATAAAACCCGCAACGCCCGCTGAGGTCAGGGCAAGTCCGCACGCCAGCAAATAATGAACGTATGAGAAATAGATCGGTAATTTCGTCATCTCAATGTCAGTTGTAACCTCGAATTTGACAGTGGCGAGGTAGGTCGACAATCCATATCCGAGCGCTGAACCAACAAGAGCGCCAAGAACTCCGATTACCAAGCCTTCCAAAACAAATATCTGCTGGATGTCACCTTCCGGAAAGCCGAGCGATTTCAGGATCGCAATGTCGCGAGCTTTTTCATGTACGATCGTTGAAATGATGTTGAAGATGCCGAACCCGGCGACGACAAGGATAGCACCAACCGCAGTATACATGATGACGTTTCGTACGAAAAAGGCCTCCATCAGACCTTCATTGGCTTCCTCCCAGGAGACGGCTTTGAACCCTAATTGCCGTTCAGCGCGGGCTGCAACAGCGTTGGACTGGCTGAGGTCAGCCAGACGAATGGTGATGCTGTTGATGATGTCCGGTTTTTCCAGAAGGATCTGCACGGCCTTGAGCGGTGCATAGGCGAGGCCTTCGTCGCTCGTGGTGATCCCGGTATGGAACAGGCCAACGATTTTGAACCGCTTGGCGACACTGTTGGCCGAGGTCAAGGTTACGGTATCTCCCAGGCCTGCACCTAGACGGTCTGCGGCTTTATCGCCCAGAACAAGTCCATTTGCCGTTGTGGCTAAATCTTCAAAGGCACCCTGACGTATGTCATCCCCGATCTTGGAAACTTGGAGTTCCTGTTTTGGCCGGACACCTATCAGCGTCATGCCGACATCCTGACCGCTATAACGCAACACCGCCTGCCCGCTGAGGCGCTGGGCTATATTGCCGTTAACCCAATCGCGCAGAGACGCCAGAGCCTCAGTAGGGTTTCGGATTCCGCGTAGATCTTCAAGCGGACGCAACCCGTGAAATGCGACAGCGTCATAGACCTGACTTGCCGGTTGGGGCGCAGGGTACCTTTGCTCGTCCTTGATTTCGACATGTGGAATGGCATCGATCAACTTAAACATAAAATCGCGCTGCGAGCCTTCCATCAGGCCTGCCATTGCAATGGAAAATCCGACACCAAGAGCGACACCCAGCGTGGACACGATTGTTTGACGAAGCCTGTTTCGCACGTGTGTCGCAGCGATCCGAAACTGAAGGATCATCGGCGCGTCTCTGCAACAGGGTCAATTCTCTGGTCTTCTATAAGGCCTTCCTGAAACGGAAAAACAACCTGACCGCCTTCGTCGAGTCCGCTCAGGACTTCAACAGCCCGGGTCCCGGTTATGCCGGTCTCAACGTTGATTAATGAGACACGGTTTTCATCGCTGACGATTTGGATCCTTTTTCCGTCCATTGCAGCAACTGGTACCAGTAATGCATCCGTTTTCTCTTCGGTGACAATATTGATTTCGGTTGTCATGCCGATACGCAAAGGCGTCTCGGCCGGAAGGCTGAGATAGACGCGGTAGTTTTTCAGGATCGGATCACCTTTCGGCGTGATGCTGATGACTTCCGCTGTCAGCTCCTGTGCCGGAAAGGCGTCAGCCCGAACCAACGCCGTCTGACCTTTGATGACTTTTGGAATGTCTTCTTCATTAACTTCCGCGACAAGCTGAAGCGGTGTCGGTTGACCAATCCAGAACAAGATGTCGCCAGGCTCGGCAACCTCACCGACCGCGCCGTCCTGACGAAGAACAACACCGTCCATTGGGGCGATGATGCGATAATCCCGCAACCGTTCCTTTTGAGCGGCGATAATAGCGTTGATCCGTACCAGTTCACTTTGCGCCTTGTCATAGAGCTGTTGACTGATGACACGACGTTCGAGGAGCTGGATCGCGCGGTCGCTATCCGATTTTGCCAACGATTGACGCGCTTCCAGTTCGGCTAATGTTGCACGGGCATCACCACTATCAAGCACGGCGAGTTCATCGCCCTTGCTGACTTTGTTGCCCTCGCAACCGCATAGGGTGATGATCCTTTCCCGCACAATGCTGGTAACCTTGGCCCATCGAACAGGTTCGACGACCGCTGTGGCATAGACAACTTCAGCCGCAGATCCTCGGTAGACTTCGGCGACTGTGACCTCAGGAGGACGCGCACTCCACCAATTCCACCCGGCAATTGCCGCAACACCAACACCAATGATAATCAAAAACCGCAGATAACGCATCACAGTTCCATCCTGAAGTTAAGTTATAGAATAGAACTGACAAGTTGCACCGCCTTGGCATGGATCAAACAATTGCAATAGGGAAGGGGTGAATACCCCACCCGGTTTGAAGCGGTTGTTGCGGCTTAAATATCGGAGACTTTCACGACGAGTTTGCCTTTGTTGGTGCCTTCAAAGAGCTTGTTGAAGGCAGCTGGTGCCCGATCGAGACCTTCTTCGATATCAAGACGGTATTTCAGCTTGCCCTGCATCATCAATTTGCCGAGTTCCTGGAAAATGGAAGGAAAACTGTCCCAGTGGTCGGTCATCACAAACCCCTTGAAGGTCAGCCGTTTTCTGACAAGTGCCGTCATTTCCGGTTGTTCATCTGCACGCTCGCCATTGTAAACGGAGATGAAGCCGCAGAACATCATTCTGCCGAAAGCTTTCATGTTGCGGAGAGCTGCGTTGAACGGTTTTCCGCCGACGTTTTCAAAGTGAAGGTCGATACCGTCGGGGGCAAAAGCCTTCAGACCGGCATCAAGATCATCGATGCGATAATTCAAGGCTGCATCAAAGCCCAGTTCATGGACAAGCCAATCGCATTTTTCCTTGGTCCCGGCAATGCCGATGACGCGTAGACCGAGCGCCTTGCCTATCTGGCCGACGAGTGAACCAACTGATCCGGCGGCACCAGTGACGCACAGGGTCTCGCCTGCCTTAGGCTGACCTTCGATCACAAGCCCATGGTACGCCGTTGCTCCCGGCAATCCGAGAATACCCATATAGTCTTCAATATGGGGCATTTTGGGAACGACATTAAGTTGCCCCGACCCAATATCGACAAATTTCGTCCAGCCGGTCATTCCGCTGACCCAGTCTCCAACGGCAAAATCGTCTGATTTGCTTTCCTCGACCACGCCGACACCCAAAGAGCGCATTGTATCTCCAAGCGGGACTGGCGGAAGATAGCTGTCCTTGCTGGCCGAGACCCAGCCACGCATCGCCGGATCGAGCGAGACATAAATCACCCGGACACGTGCCTTGCCATCTTCCAACGATTCAAGCGTTTCTTCGGTTTTTTCGAAGTGTTCCGGACCCAGGTTGGCTTCTGGCCGGGCTTTCAAAATGTAGCGTGTGTTTTGCACGGGAGATCCTTTAGGAAACAGCGTTAAAGAAGGCGCTTATTAGTAATGCGGCGGTTTTTCGACTTGATGGCCAGGTTGAACATTATCCATTAGCTCTTCGACTTGATCGGTCATATTGGCCAGGAGCCGGGACATTCGATCAATCTGTTTGCCTTGCTCGATAACCACACCGTTCAGCTCATCGATTGTCTGGTTCGCATGAGCAAGTTCGATTTCCACTTTGTCCAGGCGGGTTTCTGCATCAGTATTCATTTCTGTTCCATCAGTTGTTTGCTTGCTCATGAATAGCATTATTTCACATTGCTGACTTATTAAGACGCATTCGAATATAGTTGGTTTTTACAATGTAATTAATGAGTGCATTAAGAAATAACAGTAAATTTCAAAAATTTAGATACTATCTACACGTTGTTAGTAGTTGTTACATTGAAATATTTCGAATTGTTGCAAATGTATATTTAAATCAATCTTTAGTTGCGGCTTGTGTTGAAAGCAATGTGAGGTTCCGTGTATTTTATAGTTAGTTTCAGAGGTGTTATACTTATTTTAGCAATTTGGAGTCACCTATTGTCTTCTATGGATTTCTCAGGAGGACATTACGGATGCTCAAATCTAAATTCGCCATGCTGATGGTTGCAGGTGCTATTGTTGCAGGTACAAATTCCGCTCAAGCTGAAGACTTCGGAACAGCCGACGAAGCAACAGCATTGTTGAACAATGCAGTTGCACATGTCGGCTCAGCTGGATCCGAAACAGCCTACAAAGACTTTTCGACCAAAGGCAACGAATGGCAGGACCGCGATTTGTACGTGTTCTGTTTCGACAAGGACGGCAAAGTTGTCGCTCATGGCGCCAATGCCAAATTGGTCGGTAAAAACCTGATGAAGGTTAAAGATGCAGACGGCAACCTGTTCATTGGTGAGCTGGTCAGCACAGGCCTTGGTGGCGGTGGTTGGGTTGATTATCGTTGGCCGAACCCGGTTAGCAAAAAGGTCGAACAGAAGTCTTCCGTCGTGAAGCAGGCTGGAGCCGATATTTGCGGCGTCGGCATCTACAAATAATACGACATTAAAGGAGCGGAATGAATACGCATTCCGCTCCGCACAGGTCTCCGTGTTTTGTCACTTTGGATGCCGAAAAGAATACCTGGATGGGGAAAACAATGAACTGGTTCGCCAATCTCGCGCTTTCGAAAAAGATGTTCGTTACACCGGCCATACTGTTGGTTGGCCTGGGGATCGTTTCAGTGATTTCCTATTTTGCGATTGATCAGCAACGGAGCGCTATCAATACCCTGAGCAATGTCCAGATCAAGGCATTTGCCGACATGGGTGAGGTCAAAGAGACGCTGGCGGATGCACAATTGGCTCTTTACGATCTCATGACCACGGCGGTCAATGAATCTGATGAAGAGAAAATTGCCAAACAATTTGAAGATACGAACGCCGCCTTGAATGCTGTAGTTCCGAAGTTCGAGGCATTGGATCTAACGGCACTTGGCGATGAAAGCATCGTACAGATGCGCGAAGAAGCGATTGCTCATGCAGGCGAATATCAGGAAGCTGGTATCGGTACAGCGGACATGGCAACTCTTGATGTCGCCACAGCAACGATCTTTTTGGCCGACGCTATCAGTCTGCACCAGAAGCTGGTGAATGACGTAGACAACCTGAATATTGCCGTTGATGCGCTTAGGATTAAAGCGACTGAAGCGACAATGTCCGGCGCTAAAGAATCCATGCAATTGTTCCTGATGACTGCTGTTGGTGTCGCCGGAATCGGATTGCTGTTGAATTTTGTGATTTCGAGAATGATTTCCCGTCCGATCACCGAAATCATCGGTTCAATGACAGCATTGGCTGAGGGAAACTCGGATGTTGAGGTTCCTGTATCGCAGCGACGCGATGAGATCGGTCAGATGGCCAAAGCGCTCGAAGTGTTCCGCCAAAATGCGATCGAAGTTGATCGTATGGAGCAGGAAAAGGTAGAGCGGGAAAAACAGGCTGCCGAGGAAAAACGTGAGAGCATGAACGCTCTTGCAGACGACTTTGAAACCCGACTGATGACGATCGTCGAGACAGTTGCCGAGTCATCTCAGCGCATGCAATCAACTGCTCAGAACATGTCGTCCGTTGCTGATCAGACCCGTCGACAGGCGTCCGATGTTGCCACGGAAGCTGACAATGCATCGCAAAATGTCCAGACAGCAGCATCTGCAGCAGAAGAAATGTCGGCATCAATTGGTGAAATCAATCGCCAGGTCAGCGGATCAGCCGATATCTCAAATCAGGCAAATGCTGAAGCTTTGCGGTCAAACGAGTCCGTTCGCGGATTGGCAGATGCTGCCAGCAAGATCGGTGAAGTCGTCGACCTCATCAGCGGCATTGCCGAGCAGACGAACCTCCTTGCCCTCAACGCGACAATTGAAGCGGCCCGTGCGGGTGAAGCTGGTAAAGGCTTTGCGGTTGTTGCCAGCGAAGTGAAAAGCCTGGCAACGCAGACAGCTCGGGCGACTGACGAAATCAGTACCCAGATCACCGGAATGCAGTCTGCGACCGGAGATGCTGTGGAAGCGATCCAGACCATCAGCGAAACCATTGGTCAGATCAAGGACATCTCCGATACGATCTCGTCTGCTGTGGCAGAGCAGGGATCTGCGACACAGGAAATTGCGGCCAGCACACAGCAAGCAGCGGCCAGCACATCGACAGTCGGCAGTACTATTGGTGAAGTTGCTCACGCTGCTTCGGAGACAGGTACAGCTGCGAAGGAAGTTCTGGAAGTGTCTTCGGATCTTTCTGACCACGCCAATTCCTTGCGCGCACAGGTTGAAGAATTCCTGCAGCAGGTCAGGGTAGCCTAAACACGGCAACTCGATTTTTTGAATTGGGAAAGGCAGGCAGCCAGCGGGTTGCCTGCCTTTTTTAGTCTGTCGGTTGAACAATTCGTTAGATGACGACCGGACTGTTTTGCGTAATACCATGGCAGTCTTGAGATGGGTTGTCGAAGACCCCATGCAGCCTCGATCCCGGATCAATTGTGTTTCCTACCGAAAGATTTCAAATGGCCGAATTATCAAGTTTTCAAATTACCCAGAAATGGCCTGCGCAGTATCCGGATCGGATACAGCTCTATTCCCTGCCAACACCGAACGGCGTTAAAGTTTCTGCCATGCTGGAGGAGACCGGACTGGCGTATGAGCCACATTTGGTGAGCTTTGCGACAAATGATCAGGTGACGCCTGAATTCCTGTCGCTCAATCCGAACAACAAGATCCCTGCGATCATCGATCCGAACGGGCCAGATGGAAAACCGCTGCCGCTTTGGGAGTCGGGTGCCATATTGATCTATCTGGCGGAGAAAACCGGAAAGTTCCTGACCGACAGTGCATCGGGCAAACATGAATCCATCCAGTGGCTCATGTGGCAGATGGGTGGACTTGGCCCGATGACCGGTCAAGTCGGCTTCTTCAACATTTTTGCTGGTAAAGACTATGAAGACCGCCGGCCGTTCGAGCGTTATCGGGACGAGGTAAAACGGCTTCTCGGTGTGCTGGACCAGCGGCTACAGGACCGTGAGTTTATCATGGGTGATGACTACACCATCGCCGACATCGCATCCTGGCCCTGGGTACGCAATATCGACGGGTTCTATGAAGCAGCAGATCACGTCAAGCTGGAAACACGGCCAAACGTGGTTCGCTGGCTTGAGACCTGCAAGGCCCGTCCTGCGAGTGAGAAAGCGATCAACATCCCCGCGCGGGATTAAATTGAATTCAATTAGGGATGCTGCAACGCAATTGATGTCACCTGAAACGCCATTATGAAGCTAAGTTGAAAAAACAAACAAAAAGGGCGGTCCGAAGACCGCCCTTTTCATTAATCCGGTTGGATCGGCAGCTTACATCATGCCGCCCATGCCGCCCATTCCGCCCATGTCAGGCATTGCTGGCGCGCCGCCGTCCTTCTTAGGAACTTCAGCAACCATGGCTTCTGTGGTGATCAAGAGACCAGAAACTGAAGCCGCATCCTGCAGAGCAGTACGAACAACTTTGGTTGGGTCAATGATACCAGCTTCGATCATGTTGACGAATTCTTCGGTCTGAGCGTTGAAGCCGAATGTAGCGTCGTCGTTTTCCTGGATCTTGCCAACAACGATGGAGCCTTCGACACCAGCGTTTTCGACGATCTGACGGATCGGAGCTTCAAGAGCGCGAAGAACGATCTTGATGCCTGCTTCAATGTCGGAGTTGTCAGAAGACAATTTCGCAACAGCGTTCTTTGCACGAAGGAGAGCAACACCGCCACCTGGGACAATGCCTTCTTCAACCGCAGCGCGGGTTGCGTTCAGTGCATCGTCAACGCGATCTTTTTTCTCTTTAACTTCGATTTCAGTTGCACCGCCAACGCGGATAACAGCAACACCGCCAGCAAGCTTGGCAAGGCGCTCTTGCAGCTTTTCACGGTCGTAATCGGAAGTGGTTTCTTCGATCTGTGCTTTGATCTGACCAACGCGGCCCTGGATGTCGTCCTTGGAACCTGCACCATCAACGATAGTTGTAGCTTCTTTGGTGATCGCGACTTTTTCAGCAGTACCGAGCATGTCGAGAGTGACGTTTTCCAGCTTGATGCCGAGATCTTCGGAGATCACTGTACCACCGGTCAGGATCGCGATGTCTTCGAGCATTGCCTTACGACGATCGCCAAAGCCAGGAGCCTTAACAGCCGCAATTTTCAGGCCGCCGCGCAGCTTGTTGACAACGAGAGTTGCCAGTGCTTCGCCTTCAACGTCTTCTGCAATGATGAGCAGTGGACGGGAAGACTGAACAACTGATTCCAGGATCGGCAACATTGCCTGCAGGTTGGACAGTTTTTTCTCGTGCAGCAGGATGTAAGGCTTTTCAAGGTCAGCCAGCATCTTGTCAGCATTGGTGACGAAGTAAGGAGACAGGTAGCCGCGGTCGAACTGCATGCCTTCAACGACTTCAAGTTCGGTTTCCAGAGACTTGGCTTCTTCGACGGTGATTACACCTTCGTTGCCAACTTTCTGCATTGCTTCGGCAATGTCTGTACCAACCTGAACGTCGCCGTTTGAAGAGATCGTGCCAACCTGAGCAACTTCTTCAGATGTTGTGATCGGCTTGGATGCAGCGACCAGAGCCTGAACTGCTTCTGCAGCTGCGAGATCAACACCGCGCTTCAGGTCCATTGGGTTCATGCCGGCTGCAACGTACTTTGCGCCTTCTTTGACAATAGCCTGGGCCAGAACTGTTGCAGTTGTTGTACCGTCACCAGCGATGTCGTTGGTTTTGGAAGCAACTTCACGCACCATCTGTGCGCCCATGTTTTCGAACTTGTCTTCGAGCTCAATTTCCTTGGCAACGGAAACACCATCTTTGGTGATGCGCGGAGCGCCAAAAGCTTTGTCGAGAACAACGTTACGGCCTTTAGGACCGAGTGTTACTTTCACAGCATTTGCGAGTGTATCGACACCGCGGAGCATTTTATCGCGGGCGTCAGATGAGAATTTTACTTCTTTAGCAGACATAGGGTCGTCTCACTTGATATTGGAATTTGGATACGATCAAAAGCGGTTCGCTGATTAAGCGATCACGCCCATGATGTCGGATTCCTTCATGATCAGCAGGTCTTCACCGTTGATCTTGACTTCGGTGCCGGACCATTTGCCGAACAGGACGCGGTCGCCTGCTTTAACGTCGATCGGGATCAGCTCACCGCTGTCTTTGCGCGCGCCAGCGCCAACAGAAACGATTTCGCCTTCCTGAGGCTTTTCCTGTGCAGTATCCGGAATGATGATGCCGCCAGCGGTCTTCTCTTCGGAGTCTACGCGACGAACAACGACACGGTCGTGAAGTGGACGAAATGCCATAAGACTTGTTTCCTCTCATGAGCGCGCCCCACGCATTGGGCAGCGCGCGAGACATGATTATTAGGGTGTTGATTTTCACGGCAGCCAAATCCGGCTGTTCCGTCACTATTTGGCACTCCCTATGGGCGAGTGCTAACAGCGTCATCGATTTATGTATCGATGGCCCAAATGTCAATGGTTAACAGTGGTTTTTTATGATCATGTAACGCTGGCGGACACCGAATAAACGCATATACGGGTGCTGAGAATTCACATCCAAGACTGTCCGGCCTCGCCGCTCATTCGGGCAAAGTCGATTTCATCAGGCGGGAAACCTAATTGCTGGTGGAAACAGTGAACGGTAAAGCAAAGCCTGATTGCTTGCCGCTAGTTTCGTCGACGAACAGAGTCTCGAGTTGATACTTGCCCGCTGGCAGTCCGCTGAACTGGAACGTCAATGAAGCCGACAACTCCCGTTGTTTGGAGCGTCCTGTACCGGTGAACTGAGCAAAATTGCCTTGTTCTGCGAGTACCTGGCCGGATGTATTCAGCAACTTGTAGCTAGCAGTCAGTTTGTATTGGTAACCATCGGCCGTTTCCGCAAAACCGTAGCCGATCGGTTCGGCATAGACAGACAGGGCGTCGCTGCCGGTAAATTCTGTTGTAGTCCTTGGCGTATAATCACCGTATCCAGCACTGATACCGTTTGTGAACGTCGCGACCGAGAAGACAAGATCGGATTCATCCCAGGCATTGTTGAATGCTGTTCGGGCGTTCAGAAAAGTTGACGATGGTTCCGGTACTAAGGCGTTTTGCGCAGAGGCAACCATTGTGCCAGCGAAGGCGCCAACTGCAATCAGGGCAGCTCGCATTACGTACCTAGAAGCCAATAGCCCAAACTCTTTTGCCATAAATCCCCACACGCCCATACATCTTGCCTGTTCTAGCGATTGCGCCGATATAGACCGACTTGCGGTTTGAAACAAGGAAATGTGTGCGTTGCAGTAAACACTCGCCGGTTAACCGCTTCGAGCAGTCCAGGACTGGCGTTTCCGGTATATGGTTGAAGGGCTTATTTCTAACGCTGCGGCAGCCATGGAGATGTTGCCGTCAAATGCATCCAGAGCGTCTTCAATGATCCGACGTTCCTGAGACCACAATGGTTCGATTGTTCCGAACGCTCGTACAGGGGGGGCCACCCGGGATCTTTCACGGGAAAGGTCAATGACCGAATTAGGCCGGCCGGATTGATCGCGAATAACCAGAGGCAACATGTCATAGGTCACCGCTACGCCGTCATTCATGACAACAATCTGGCGGATAGTGTTTTCCAATTGGCGGACATTGCCCGGCCAGGAGTAGGACATGATCCTGGTTTCAGCGTCAGCATCGAAACCTTTGAAATTTCGTCGCTCTTCTAGCGAATACTTGTTCAGAAAGGATTCTGCGAGCGATAGGATGTCGTCTCGACGTTCTCTGAGCGGTGGCATATGAACCGGAAGAACGTGGAGCCGGTAATAAAGGTCTTCACGGAATCTTCCTGCACTGATTTCCGCCAGCGGATTTCTGTTGGTCGCACAAATGATACGCGCATCGACATGGAGGCTTTTTGTGTCTCCGAGACGCTGAAATGACCCTGTTTGAAGAAACCGGAGCAATTTGCTTTGAAGCAGCAAATCCATTTCACCGATTTCATCAAGAAATAGAGTTCCGCCGTTTGCTTGCTCGGCCGCACCAGCGCGGTTGTCCGTTGCGCCTGTAAAGGCACCGCGTACATAACCGAATATCTCGCTTTCGATCAGATCACGAGGAATAGCAGCACAATTCAGAGTGATAAACTGGTTGGATTGTCTGTCGGAAAGGTCATGAATTGCATTTGCACAAAGCTCCTTGCCAGTCCCGGATTCGCCAGTGATAAAGACCGGAGCTTGTGACGGTGCCATGCGGGATATCTGATTTTGGAGATCACGCATTTTTTGCGAATGTCCAATCAACCGTTCAAGACCGGTGGATTGAGTTTGGCTTGTCGACAGCGAAAACGATTTTCTTGCTTTCTCGGAAATAATAATCGGCGTAGCGTCGTGTTCAACAGCGTCAACTGGAGGTGGTGATGGCGCAACTGGGCGCCGCTGGTCCAGCTGGAAGGTAATCTTGGTGGCCAGTGCATCGAGTGAAAACGGCTTGGTCAGGAAGTCATGGGCACCTGCGCGCATGGCGTTCACAGCCCGGGAAACCGAACCCATTACAGACACGGCAATAATAACTGCCTTTGGGCATCGGACAGCGTAGGATGCCAAAGCGTCTTCACCGCCGATGGTTTCAATGTCAATGATCAGGATGTCGGTTGTCTTGTCAGCCAGATCCTGAAGACATGTTGCTGAGTCCGCATAGAGTATTGGGTCAGTGCAGTCGGTTGATAATTTGGCGCAAACTGCAGCGGTACGGGCGGCTTCAGATGCCGATGCGTCTAGTACCCGTATAATTACTGGCAATACTTGGCCATTGTTACTCCCCATCGCTGGGCAACCCCCATCACTCGTTCTGAGTCATTCGGAAATCGAAAGATTCATCAACTAGATAATTCGCCGAACAGGGTAAACAAAGCGTTGTCAGATTACGCAAATTGCATTTTAGCAAAAGAAAATATTCCAGATTACGCGAGACGGATCAAATAGACCGTCTGCCAGTACGGATAATACAACCTCGATTTGTGCAACGTCTTCAACATTTCATCAGCCAGGGATTTGCGACAGTTTCTGTCGCGGCGAACGTGTTTGTTCGTGTCCCGCCTGGAGGTATTATATTCGTTATCTGTTTGAGACTGAGCACTTTACCGCTCGGCAACAATCAAACAAGCCGTTTTGGAATTTGATGTGATCTGTGGAACGTCGATCACGCAGTACTTGTTATCATTACCAAGTTATCTCGGATGAAAGCTGGTTCCGCCCTCAGTTCCGCAGTCGTCTGTGAAATCGGGTGGGAAATATATTCCCTGATGCAGGGTGATATTTGCGCAAAACAGCGCATAGTCGGGGACAAGTCACGGATTCTACGCCTAAAAGTAGCTTGCGGATTCGGATGAGGGTGGATCTTCATGCATGATTAACCAGTAATTTTTGATTCGGATTGGATACATTTAGAGCGCCATGGGCCGAACTGGGACCATATTTGTAGCGATATGCATGGCGATTATCGCACTGTCTTCTGCGACAGTGCTGGTTTTCCAATTCGGCCGTCCATTTGGAGAAGCCGTCTCCCTGTCGCTTGCCATGATGTGCACCATGATCTTGGTGCATCTGTTGATAGGTCGCGCGCGTGACAGGAGCGCTGTCGGCGAAGCTGTCGATAGACTTGAGGAACGGATGTCGGATCTGGACGAGGATGTCGGCAATCTCGAAGGTCGGTTAACGGGTGTGGAGCACAGCGTCCCACACCGGACGCGCGAAGAAATCGATCCGCTCTTTGCTGAGGTCGAAGTGCTGGGTATTTTGGTCAAGCAAATGGCAGAAGCCATGTCAGATCTTGAAACCAGGGTGGAAGACCAGCAGGCGCTTACACCTCCGCCGCAAATGCAAACCCTGCCGCGCTATCCGCAAGCACCGCCGCCACAAGCTCAAGGATACGTTCCTGAGCAACAGCAACCTCAACGGCCGCCGCAAATGCAGCATCAAGATCCTTATGCAACGATCCCGCCGCAACCGGGCCCATATGCCGATGGAATGGTTCCGTCTCATCGCGATATGGCCGAATTGGACCGGCGTTACGGAGTTCATGCCCCCCGCGAGGACTTTAACAATCCTGACTTTGGTGCATCATCGCCGACTGAGCATGATGACCGGCATCAATTAGCGGACTTCAACGTAAGACCGCCAGTTGAGCCGATGAGTGTGAGAAACGAACCCCCGCCGCCGAATATGGCGATGCGGGAACTCATAATGTCAGCGCTCAACGCAGATCGTGTGGAACTGCATTTGCAGCCAATTGTCAGTTTGCCTCAACGCCAGGTGAAATATTATGAGGCCTTTACCCGGCTGCGCGACAGCAATGGTCAATTGGTCGAAGCATCTGCGTTCGTGCCGGAAGCGGTAAGGTCGGGTCAGATAGCCCGGATCGACAATCTTTTGTTGTTCCGTTCACTCCAAGTGATCCGGCGGCTTACATCGCGCAATCGCAATGCAATTCTGTTCTGCAACATTTCGTCCATTTCCTTGATAGACGAAACGTTCTTTCCGGGTTTTCTGGAGTTTGTTAAAGCAAACAAGAACTATGCGGATGTGCTGGTTTTTGAATTCTCGCAACCTGATATTGCCAATATGGGGCCGATGGAATTTGAAAGTCTCAGCGCGCTCTATGAGGTCGGTTTTAGGTTCTCCGTCGATCAAATCGATGATATGAAAATGGACTTCAAGGCCCTGGCAGGACGAGGCTTCAGATTTGGAAAGCTGCACTCGGATTATCTGATTGGCCGCCGGGAAGCTCTACACGGACATATTCATCCGTCCGATTTTGGCGATCTTTTGCATCGCTACGGTATGGAATTGATTACGGATAAGGTCGAGTCGGAATCACAGGTCCTTGAATTGCTCGACTATGACGTGAAACTGGCACAGGGAAATCTATTCTCGCCGCCGAGACCAGTGCGGGCCGAAATTCTTCAGGGAACCCCGGCTCCGGGCCCTAGGAAAAAAGTGGCGGGATAAACCGCCACCTTCTTTAAGCTAGGATTTTACTAGCTCTGTTTCGGACCGACTTGGACAACAGTCGGCTTTTTATCTGACAACAATCGTTTAGCTACGCGTTGGACATCTTCCAACGTAATAGCCTCAATTTCACTGTTACGTCGATCAAAGTAATCCATACCAAGATCTGCATTTTGAAGAGCGACTAGCTGGCGGGCGATCTTGCCTGAGCTGTCAAACCGCAGTGGATAGGATCCCGTCAAATACTGTTTTGCAGCATCAAGCTCAGCTTTTGATGGGCCTTCGGTTGCCATTCGTTGAAGCTGTTCAAGCATAACAGACACTGTCTCATTGGCCCGGCTGGCTTTGGTCGCCGCTGAAGCGATCAGGAGACCTGCCTGTTTGTAAGGAGAAAGCGAGGTACCCGCACCGTAGGAAAGACCACGCTTTTCGCGCACCTCTTGATACATCCAAGAAGTGAATGTACCACCGCCAAGAATGTGGTTCATCACAAATGCAGCTTGAAAATCCGGATCCTCCCGCTTGAGACCAGGTAGGCCGATAAGGATGTTTGTCTGCGGAACATCCAGTTCCGCGAAAATGTCTTCGCCGGTTTTTGGCGATAACTTCGGAGCCTGCGTTAGGTCAGACGTTTCAGGTTGGGAACCGAAAACCTTATCAAGAATTGGTTTGAGTGTTTTGGCATCAATGGCTCCGACGACACCAATCTTCAAACCGTCCCTTACAAGGAGTTTTTGATGGCGACCTTCTAGGTCCTCTGAAGACAGCCCTTCGAGTGTTTCGCTCGTTCCGAGAGTGGGCCGTGAATATGGATGGTCACCAAACATTGCAGTGGCCAAGGCACGCCCTGCGATAGCATTTGGATCAGTTTCATTGCGCTTTGCTTGCGCCGTCAATTGAACCTTCATGCGTTCGACCGGGGTATCATCGAACCTCGGTGACGCAATTGCCATTGAAAGGAGATCAGATGCCTCGTCCAGTGTGGACGTCAGTGTCCGCAGACTTCCATAGAACCGGTCTTTGCCAGTGCTGAAGCCAATACTCACAACAAGCTCTTCCATCCGGGCCTGAAACGCCTCTGATGTCAGGTCACCGGCACCTTCATCGAGTGTCGCAGCAAGAAGACGGGTCAACCCTTCTTTGCCATTCGGGTCTTGAGCTGAGCCACCCTCAAATGAGAAGTTCAGAGCAATGATTGGTACGGTGTGATCTTCGACCAACCAAGCTTCAATGCCTTCCGGACTGACAACTTTCTGAATTTCCACGGACTGCGCCGGAAGAATTCCGACCAGCAGAAAGACTGTCAACGAAGCCAGCACGGGAAATGCGTCAACAATTCGATTTTGCATTTTCATGGCTCAGGATTTCTTCTCGGTTGTAGCGGGGGCAGATTGTGCAGCTTCCGGATCGGAAGGTGCCTGAATTCTCAGTTCACCGATAACTGGAGACCCGTCCAAATAGGTACGGGCAGCCTCCAGCACGTCGGTTCGAGTGATTGCGCTGACCTGTGCCGGCCACGTTTGAACATCCTCGACCGTAAGACCAGTCGTGAGAGCAGAGCCAAAAAGCCTTGCCAATCCGGATTGGCTATCTTGAGCATAAATGGAGCTGGCAATCATGCTGTGTTTGGCTCGTTCCACTTCCTCATCAGTCACGCCATTTTCCAGGAGGATGGCAATCTCAGCAGCAATCATGCTCTCCATGTCTGCAAGCGAATGCCCTGGGCGCGGTGCTGCGTAAACGCCAAAACGCCCTTCGTCCAGAGCGCCGCCTTGATAGTAAGCACCGGCACTGATGGCAGCTTGCTTTTCAAGAACAAGAGACTTGTGCAGTCGGCTGCTTGGGCCTTCTCCTAGAATATAGGCCAGGACGTCCAATGCTTCTGGCGTGCCGCCTGTTCCCGTCGACTGGCTAGGAACAATCCAAGTTTGAGAGATGGATTCTTGGCGGACACGTGGATCGGTCACCTGAATGCGGCGTTCGCCGGACAAAGGTGGCTCGGCTGGTCGAATACGCTCACCGGGCTCGGCACGTCGTTCAATTTTTCCATATGTGTCTTCAGCGAGTTTTCGAACTGTTTGGGTGTCCACATCACCGGCGACAACAACAATCGCGTTGTTCGGTGTATAAAACCGATCGTAAAATGCGATTGCAGCATCTTTGTTCAGCGCTTCGATTTCGCTCTCCCAACCAATCACCGGGGAGCCATAGGGATGATTGACGAAAGTGATTGCATTCATGGCTTCGCGCAGACGAGAGCCCGGTTCACTGTCAACTCGTGATCGGCGTTCTTCCAGAACGACTTGCCGTTCCGGGGCGACGACAGCATCGCTGAGGATCAGGTTTTCCATCCGGTCAGCTTCGAGTTCCATCATCAATGGCAGGTGTTCTTTGGCAACACGCTGAAAATAGGCAGTGTAGTCAGCACTGGTAAATGCGTTTTCCTGACCGCCGCGTTCGGCGACCATTTTGGAAAATGCACCGTCTGGATGGTTACTGGTTCCCTTGAACATCAAATGTTCAAGGAAATGGGCTACACCTGACTGGCCATCCGGTTCATCTGCTGCTCCAACCTTGTACCAGATCATGTGGGTGACGACTGGTGCCCGGCGGTCCGGAATGACCACAACCTGTAGCCCGTTATTTAAAGTGAAACTGTCAAGGTTCTGAGCGATCAGCATGTCCGCGGACGGTTGATCTTGCGCTGCCATAGCGGCAAACGAACTGATCATTGGGCTCCCGAACAAAAGTGCCGGTGCAATAAGCGCTGCTGAAAAGCTGTTTTTGAAACCGTGGGTGGGCAAGGTACCGACCCAGTTTTTGTGTCTTCGACAGGTCACATAGGACTCCCGGTATTGGTCTTTAAAACAAAAAACCTTCGAACTTAACTTCCCATATAGGGCCGTTAGGTTCGAAGGTCTCGTTACATTTTCGTCATAACTGACTAGGTTGGTCAGCGGATTACCTGCAGTAGTCGGAGTCGCCGCCCAGGCATCTCGGATCCAGTACTGGAGAACTGTTCATGCCATTGTTGCCGGGCGTCGCTTTTTTCTTTGTGGCAACAACTTCCGGCATCGGTGCATCCGGAGAGGGTGTGCTATAGGCGGACGGAGGTTCTGTTAGGTAGCGGCGAGCTGCCAGGGTACCTTGCTTCACTCCGCTTTCCTGCGTTTTCAACTTCTGCAATGCTTCCCATTCAGCCTGTTGTTCAGCGCGAGTGAGAACTTCGCCGTCCGTGATTTCAGAATCACGGCGTTCTGCGATAACATCACGTTGCTGCGCACCGGTTACACCTGTGATCTTGAACCCGCGCATCTGTTCGGGGGTCAATGCAGAACCATCAGACTGCCCGTTTTTCGCGTACAGTGCTTTCAGCTCTTTAAGCTGTTCGCTTTCCTGCTGCTTCGGCCAATCTGCGGAGTTAGTGCCTGCAACGTCCGTCACTGGCTCAGGTAGCTTTCCGCCTTCTGCGGGCAGAGCAAGAGGAGCTCTCGGCTTGTAGTCAATAGATTTAGCGTTGGGATCAACAGCCCCAAGCCCACGCATGAGGCTGCCCACCAGTGCTGTATCCGGAGCCTGGGTCGTTCCGTCAGCCGCCTGGCAGGCAACTAGACCTGCAAGCATCACAAGAGCGACAGATTTTTTAACCAACCCGATAACGGCCTGCATCACAGCAGATTCCTCGATAATTCGTGTTTAGAAGCGGCAGTGCTTTGCCAGCTCAATCCAATTTCCAGACTTAAACTGCTATTTTGCGGCTGAATTAGGACCATTTCTGAAACTGTCATACAGGAGACCGACGACGCCCGCAACGATCCACACATCAGCCAAGTTGAAGACGTACCAGGAAAAATCACCAACATGGAAATAGACAAAGTCCACGACCGCACCATGGGCGATCCGGTCGATGCCATTTCCAATCGCTCCACTGATGACAAGTGCAAGAGAAAGAGCAAGAAGTTTCGATGGTGCACGTGTTGACCAAATCCACAGCGCTAGTGTTGCGGCAACAGTGAATGCGGCCAACAACCAACGGCCCAAGTCGCTATATTGCTGGAAAAGGCCGTAGGAAATCCCTCGATTCCAGACCAGAATTATATCCAGTACCGGCAACACTGAGACCGGACCATTTTCCGCAAGATCGAAATTGTAAACGAGCCAGAGTTTTGACGCCTGATCCAGAATGACCCCGATCAAAGCCACAGAGGTAACCAGCAAACTGAAGCGACCCCAAAAGAGGGGCCGCTTTGTGTCTGCGTCAGCGGGGGATAGTGGATCGCTCATCCGTCACTTCACAATTGTCATTTGGCTTATGGCTTATCCAGCAGACTGAGCTGCATCCCATTCACGCAAGGCATTAGCGTCGCGTGGTGTCACGTCTGGATAGGTCGCGTCGGAACCGACTTCTGGCAGGATCTTCCAGGACCGGGCACATTTTTGTCCTTCTGCAAGTCCCGGAACAACACCGACATCCTTTGTGTCGTCCAGTGCGAATGCACCGGATGGAGCGGCATCGGTCGTCAGTGTCAGTTGGCTGGTGATGCAGATATCTTCCATATCGCGGCCTTCCAGTGCAGCCATTAGATCGGGATCACTGACATAGACAACTGGGTGCGCTTCAAGAGACGATCCGATGCGTTTTTCGCGTCGTTCGATTTCAAGTGCGCCTGTGATCACGCGGCGAACCGTTTTGATCTTCGCCCATTTTGCAGCGAGCTCATCATCCTTCCAGTCAGATGGAACATCAGGGAACTGTTCCAGATGAACGGAGTTGTCTTCGCCATAGCGAGACACCCAGGTCTCATCCATTGTGAACGGCAGCATCGGCGCCATCCAGGTCACCAGACAATTAAAGATCTTGTCGATGACATAAAGCGATGCTTTGCGCCGCGCAGACGAGGCCGGATCGCAATAGAGCGCATCCTTGCGAATGTCGAAATAGAACGCCGAAAGCTCCAGAGTCATGAAGGAGAACAGCTGATGGAAGATTTTCTTGTAATCGAACTCCCAGTAACCTTCACGCACCATTGCGTCCAGTTCAGCCAAACGGTGGAGCATCAGACGTTCCAGCTCAGGCAAATCTGAATAGGCGACGTCTTCTCCGGTCGCGTGTCCTAGAGAGCCAAGCATCCACCGCAAAGTGTTCCGCAGTTTGCGGTAGCTGTCGACGCTGGTCTTTATGATCTCGGGTCCGATCCGCTGATCTTCCGAATAATCACAGGAGGCTGCCCAAAGACGGAGAATATCGGCGCCGTACTGTTTGATGATGTCTTGCGGGAACACCTGGTTGTTGAGGGACTTGGACATTTTGCGTCCGTCCTCGGCCATGGTGAAACCGTGGGTCAGAACCGCATCATATGGGGCGTGGCCACGGGTGCCACAGCTTTCAAGAAGTGAAGAGTGGAACCATCCGCGGTGCTGGTCAGAGCCTTCAAGATAAAGAACGTAGTCCTTGCCGCCTTTGGTCTTGCGGTTTGGATTGAGGTCTTCGCGATTTTCCAGAACGAAGGCATGGGTGGATCCGGAATCAAACCAGACATCCAGAATATCGGTTACAATGTCCCATTCGTCGGCAGCATAATCATTACCCAGGAATCGTTCCTTGGCACCATCCGCAAACCAGGCGTCTGCACCTTCACTGACGAATGCATCGTAGATCCGTGCATTTACCGCTTCATCTTTCAGGACCTCAGAGGTTTCCTTATTGATGAAGACGGTGATCGGTACACCCCACGCGCGTTGGCGGGAGAGGACCCAGTCCGGACGGTTTTCAATCATTGAGCGCAGGCGTTTCTGGCCACCACCTGGGACAAAACGCGTTTCGTCGATAGCGTTCAGTGCGCGTGCGCGCAGTGTGTCACCTTCACCAGCAAGGTCCTTGTCCATGTAGACAAACCATTGCGGAGTGTTGCGGAAAATGATCGGTTTTTTTGACCGCCAGGAGTGCGGATACTGGTGTTTCATTCGGCCAAGACCGATCAACGAACCAGAATCCTTCAAAAGTTCGATATTGGCCTTGTTGGCCTTGCCCTTTTCACCCTTGTGGGTGATCACCTGATTGCCTTCGAGCCCTGGTGCGTCCTTGGTGTAAAAACCGTCATCGGCGACTGTGAACGGGATAGAAGTGTCGATACCGCGCGCGTCCAGATCCTTCGCGCTGGCCATCCAGATTTCAAAGTCGTCGGCGCCATGACCAGGAGCCGTGTGCACGAAACCCGTACCGGCATCATCCGTAACATGATCACCGTTCAGCAGCGGTACATCAAATTGATAGCCACCCAGATCCATGTCACGGTAGGGGTGGGCAAGTGTAACGGTACCAAGTTCATCAGCAGTAACCGTGCGAACCAGCTTGAAGTCTTCAATGCGGGCATTCTTGAAGACATCTGCAGCAAGTGCATCTGCCAGAATCAGCTGATCACCGGTCTGAACCCAGTTGTCGTCGGGCAACCCGTCTTGCGTGACTTCATAGAGGCCATAGGAGATACGGGAAGAGAAACAGACAGCACGATTCCCCGGGATGGTCCAAGGGGTCGTTGTCCAGATGACAACCGAAGCATCGAGAAGTTGTTCAGCTGCCGCTTCATCCGTACCGCCAGCTTCGACGATTGGGAACTTCACCCAGATCTGGTCGGACTGGTAATCATGGTACTCAATTTCCGCCTCAGCGAGCGCAGTTTTCTCGACAACTGACCACATGATCGGCTTGGAACCGCGATAAAGCTGGCCGGATGTGGCAAACTTCATCAGTTCCTTGGCGATCACCGCTTCGCTTTCGAAGCGCATCGTCAAATAGGGATTGTCCCAGTCGCCTTCGATGCCGAGGCGTTTGAATTCCTTGCGCTGAACGTCGATCCAGTGGTCAGCAAATTCGCGGCATTCTTTCCGGAATTCGTTGATCGGCACTTCGTCCTTGTTCTTGCCCTTGGAGCGGTACTGTTCTTCGATTTTCCATTCGATCGGTAGACCGTGGCAATCCCAACCCGGAACATAATTGCTCTCAAAGCCACTCATCTGCATGGAGCGGGCAACGATATCCTTCAAGGTCTTGTTGAGTGCATGGCCGATATGGATATTGCCGTTGGCGTAGGGCGGTCCGTCATGCAAAATGAATTTGTTGCGATCTTTTCCCTGTTCGCGAAGTTTTTTGTAAATTTCCAGCTTTTCCCAGCGCGCCAGGATTTCTGGTTCCTTTTTGGGCAGGCCTGCCCGCATCGGAAATTCGGTCTTTGGCAGATTGAGTGTTTCAGAATAATCGCGTTTAGGTGTGTCGGTCATCGCTTGGTGGGTCCGGTCGCTCGGGCGGTTAGCCCGCAATCATTGAGATGATAGATCAAGGCAGCCGTTGTCAGGCTGCAAGGAATGGAGGTTAGTCCCGGTCCCTGGCGCCGCAAATGCGTCAGCCGAGGGCCGGGCAAGTAATTCGCGTAATTCCGCTGCTTTGTGCGCGGGATATTATGTGAATCTGATATCGCATGGCATGGGACATAGCAGCACTTGGCCAATGAATAAAGGTGTTCATTGGCGCTAGATCAAGCTGCCGTGTTTGTATTGGTTGCCCGTGCCTGCCGGGAGAGCATTCGTTCGCGGTGTGTAATATACATGCCGCTGCCGATAATCAGCGCGATACCGATCCAGGTCGGACCATCAGGGAAATCTGAAAACACCAAATAGCCGAAGAGTGTCGCGCTGACGATTTCGACATATTGCAATGGCGCCAACAGACTGGCACTGCCGCGTTGAAAGGCGGATACAACAAGTCCATGGCCGGCAAAGGATATCAATCCTATCAATGCCAGCAGCCCGATTTGCCAGAGTTCAGGCCGTACGAATTCCTGATCGCCAATCTGGAAGGTGATGCCTAACGCAAGTGCCCCGCCTAGATATAGTGTTCCGGCCAGTCCTGCACTGAATTGAATGGTGAGAAGGTCATCAGTGACCGGATAAAGCCGATTAAGCACGAGATAAAAGGAAAAAAGGACAGCGGTGCAGACCGGGAGCAGGCTGACGAGACCGACTTCGGCCAGGCTCGGTCTCAAGATCATCATTGCACCTGCCAGTCCAACAACGATAGCCACGATGCGCCGCGGACCGACTTGTTCCTTCAGGATCACAGCGGCCAGCACCGTGAGGATCATGGGCTCAACAAAGAAGATTGAGATTGCGGTTGCCACCGACATGTATTTGACAGCGATGAAAAAGCACAGCGATGCAGAAGCCAGTAGCACGCCGCGTAGATAATTGATCAGCGGTTGCTCTCCGCGCAAACGGTGAAGCTTGCCGGTAACTACAGCGAGTAACAATGCGATCAGAAACTGAAAGAGAAACCTTCCGAACGTGATTTCCAGCGGCGGAATATCTGTAGAAAGGTACTTCGCAATGATATCCATCACCGGGATGATCAGCATTGCAGCCGTCATCAGAAAAATAGCCAGCAGCGGATTTTGGTCGACTTGTCGGGATTGCGTACGCGGCCTCACGTTCAAAGATCCAGAAGCTTCAGGTCAATTTCCGATAGGGACTGTATGGATGCAATAGCTGCTCTGGCTTCCGCGCTGTCCAAATTCATCTGTTCAATAAGAGAGCCGACAGTTTCGAATTTTTCTTCGCCTCGCAGATATGAAATCAGATGGACGCGTAGGTCTTGTCCGTAAAGGTCGCCTTCGAAATCGAACAAATGGACTTCAAAGACGGGGTTGCCATTGTCAAATGTCGGACGTCGGCCATAGCTCGCGACACCATCGTACCAGTTGCCTCCGGTTTTGACTTTAACCGCGTAGACACCCTCAAGCAGCGGGCAATTGTCTTCAAAACGCAAGTTTGCAGTTGGATATCCAAGATCCCGGCCACGCTTGTCTCCGTGTTGCACGGCAGATTCAAAAAACCATCGATATCCCAGCAGGCTATTGGCCTGAGTAATATCGCCTTTCGCAAGACAGTCCCGAATTCTTGACGACGAAACAACTTCGGAACTTTCATCTTCCTCGCGTTGAACAATCGTAACGCCAAAGCCATGCGTGGCACCGGCTGCGCGCAGATAATCCGGCGTTCCTTGGCGGGCACGGCCAAAATGAAAGTCATAACCCGTCACGGCATGAGAAATACCGAGTTTGTCGATCAGGATATCCTGGACGAATGCATCCGCCTCGACACCGGCAAACTCTTTTGTAAATTGCAGGATGAGAGCGCCGTTCAGTTCACAGAGGCGAAGCATTTCCACTTTCAATGGCGGTGGTGTCAGGCGAAAAACAGGATTGGCAGGATTAAATACGGTTCGCGGATGCGGTTCGAAGCTCATTGCAAACACGGGATGGTGGGTGCCATGACCCAATCCGAGCGCTGCCTCCAGTACGGCACGGTGCCCACGATGAACTCCGTCGAAATTTCCGATCGCAACGATTCCGCCCTTCAGTTCAACAGGAAAGGCATCCACGGTTTCGAAAATTTGGAAATCAGAAGATTTCGAGAGGCTCATGCAGCAACCCTAGCGCAGTTATACGGCCAGACCGATCTGTCATGAGCCATTTCGCATCTTGGGAGTTAAAACGCAAACCCAAGCCGCGTGGAACCTGCCGTCAGATTTTGCAAAGGTCAAGTTGGTGCTGGCCTGAATTTATTAGCTTCGCCAGTTTTGATCGGCTAGAGGCCGGATCGGTCCTCATCGCGGGCTGGCACTTTGACCAAAGCTTCACCTTCAAGGACAACCGTGTCTTCGACGCTGCAAAGACATGTCAGCCGAGCTCGGTTGCCGCGTTCCATCAGCTCTTCCACCCGAACGACGACCTTTACATCGTCGCCGATTTTGACCGGTGCTTTGAAATTGAGCGTCTGCGACAAATAAATGGCGCCCGGTCCGGGAAGACGGGTTCCCAGGACAGCCGAAATCAAACTTGCCGTATAGAGACCATGCGCGATACGTGTTTTGAACGGTGTTCGTGCTGCAAAGTGCTCAGACAGGTGGATAGGGTTCCGATCTCCGGACACTTCGGCGAATCCGACGACATCAGAAGAACTGACGTGCTTTACGAACTCTTCAGTCATACCTACATTGAGATCTTCAAAACAGAGTTTTTGCAGTTCGAGCATAGCAGTTTTGGTCCGGAATTTCAGAATTGGAGCTTCGCGGACGCTAGGCGGCGCAAGGTTTTCTGGCAATTATGCTTTGGGCGAAGAAAAAAAGTGTCTGTTATTAACGGTCTTTTCAGTTGCTCCGCTTAAATTGCTCTGAGTGTGGGGAGGTGAGAACACAAAATGTGTTGCTCTCCTTCGGAAGTCATTACGCGGATCCAGGGGCTCTTGGCCAGGGGGGCGCAAATTGACAGTATGGAGTAGACAATGGCCCTTGATCTTCAGATGCCGGTCCTCGTGGTCGATGACTACAAGACTATGATTCGCATCATTCGTAATCTCCTGAAGCAACTTGGTTTCGAAGACATCGACGATGCTGCGGACGGCACAGAAGCTTTGGAAAAAATGAAACAGCGCCGTTATGGCCTGGTCATTTCAGACTGGAACATGGAGCCGATGACCGGTTACGAACTGCTCAAGCAGGTTCGTGCGGACGGATCCCTGAGCAAAACGCCATTCATCATGGTGACGGCAGAATCCAAGACTGAAAATGTGATCGCTGCGAAAAAAGCTGGCGTGAACAACTACATCGTGAAGCCATTCAATGCACAGACATTGAAAGGCAAGATCGAGGCTGTCTTCTCCGAATAGTAACTCACACCAAGCGGGGCGAGCCGAAAGGCTATTCTCCGCTGGTGTCAGTCGGATCCCTGACCTGTTGGTTTGCCAGTAAGGCTGCCCGGCGCTGGGTAGGTGAATCTGTAGAGTTATAGTGAAGTCATCCTGTGCCAGGGAGACTTCGTGAATTCGGAGGCGGCGTCCACAATGGAGAGGCTCGATCTGATGGCTAACATGAAACAGGAAAACGTCGCTCGCGTTATTGATTTCCTAGAGGAAAACAAAAACCGGGAAGGCGAGGTTTCGCTCAATGATGTCATGCATCTGGCGGAAGTCATGTCCGGCTCAATGCACGATTTTCTGTCGACAGTGCAGCCGGCAGTAACTGAAGAACTAACCATGATTGCCAAGCAGATTTCGCGCATGAAGCAGGAGATATCCCAGCTGCGCGCGAACGACATGACTGGAAATCGAATTCCAAGTGCCGGTCTTGAGCTCGACGCCATTGTCGAAGCGACAGAAGAGGCCACCAACACCATTATGGAAGCTGCTGAAGAAATCATGGGCGCTGATACCAGCGACACTGATGCTTATCAGGAGCTCGTAAGCAACAAGATGATTGGCATCTTTGAGGCCTGCACGTTCCAGGATATTACTGGTCAGCGGATTTCCAAAGTTGTCGAAACGCTCAACTACATTGACGAGCGTGTCTCATCATTCATAGAGCATTTGCGGATCCCTGAAGATCTCGAGGTCGAGATTGAAGAATCTGAAGAAGAGCGCCGTAAGCGCGAACTCATTCTTCATGGCCCGCAACATGCAGGCGAAGGCGTTTCGCAGAATGATATCGACGCACTCTTGGGTGACTCCCAGGCGGATATCGACAAGTTGTTCGACTGAACGTCGTCAGTTTCAGAATTCAAAAGGCCGCTAATTGGGCGGCCTTTTTTTGTTTTATTAGCGGGACTTGAATTCACCAGACAAGCCGGGGAATCGCCGCGCGTGCCCGCAAGCCTTCTTCCACCAGACGGCACTGAATCAGATGTTCTTCCGGAGCGTCAGCCGGGCCGAAATCTGAAGAGTGAATTCCGGCGGTGATAAACAGAACATCAATGTCCTGAGACACAGCCCCCCGAATGTCCGTCGGCAAGCCATCTCCGATGGCCAGAACATCTCTCTTGGAGACAGGTGTGCTGGAGAGTTTTTCCAGTCGTTTCATCGCGGTCTGATAGATCGGCGCATGTGGTTTGCCGAGAATGGCGACTTCACCACCGAGATCCTCGTAAAGTCGCGCGAGGGCGCCTGCGCACCAGACCAGTTTGTCGCCGCGTTCGACAACAATATCCGGATTGGCACAGATCATCTGCAGTTTGCGATCAGCCAGTTTCTGAAAACGATCACGGTAGTCATCCGGTGTTTCGGTCTCGTCATCGGCCAGACCGGTACAGCTGATGGCCTCAGCCTCGTCGTCGTTGCTTGTGAAAGTCGCTTCGAGGTTGTGATAAAGCGGCTGATCCCGGTTCGGACCGATATGAAGAAGGGTCTTGCTTCCTTGGGCGACCAGAATGTCTCTTGTCACATCTCCGGACGTTACAATGTCATCGTAAGATTTTCGATCGACACCCAGTTTGTCCAGCATTTCGCCAACCTGTTTGGTAGGTCGGGGCGCATTGGTGATCAGAACAACTTTTCCGCCGGTCTCTTCCCGATAGGCGCGAAGTGCCTTATGTGCATCTTCAAAGGCTGAAATACCGTTATGCAGCACGCCCCAGACATCACACAGGACGCCTTTGTATTGAGATGCTAAGGCATGAAGCCCGTCAACAAGAAGCGGTGTAGAAACGGTCATGGAAGCTCACTCGGGTCGATAGAGTTCTGATAAGGTCGGTTGGAATCGAGGGAATACGGCGCGGACCATATAGGAACATGCCGCAGTGCGAAACCGGCAAAGGGAGTTTCATGCAGGTCAGGCAGCTTGGCGAACAGGTGATCAACCAGATCGCCGCCGGAGAAGTCATCGAACGGCCGGCCAGTGTCATCAAGGAGCTGGTCGAGAACGCTGTCGATGCCGGTGCGACACAGATCGATATCGTGACGGCCGCTGGGGGGAAGACCTTGATGAGGGTCGCGGACAATGGCGCGGGTATGCGTCAGGGCGATCTGACGCTTGCGATTCGCCGTCACTGCACGTCCAAGATTTCTGATGACGATCTGTTCGATATCAGAACACTCGGCTTTCGCGGCGAGGCTCTGCCGTCAATTGGCTCTGTTGCTCGGTTGGCTATCCAGACACGCCATGATGACGAAGATCATGCCTGGGCAATTGCTGTTGATGGCGGCAAGGAAAAACCAATCGTGCCGACAGCCCGCGCCACAGGCACCCAGGTTGAAGTCCGGGATTTGTTTTTTGCGACCCCGGCGCGTCTCAAATTCCTGAAATCAGATCGCGCCGAAGCCGCCGCGATCACGGAAATCATCAAACGGATTGCGCTTGCTTATCCGCTGGTCGGCTTTTCCCTGTCTGGTGCAGATCGTCAAGCTCTAAGTTGGCCAGCGGCCAGAGGGGATGAACCGCATCTGGCCCGGATTGCACAAATTCTCGGGCAGAACTTCGTCGACAATGCCATGGAGATCGACGCCGAACGTGAAGGCGTGCGGCTGACTGGATTTGCTGGCTTGCCGACGCATCATCGCGGTAACGCCCAACACCAGTTTTTTTTCGTCAATGGACGGCCGGTCAAAGACAAGCTGCTTCTCTCGGGTCTTCGTGGTGCTTATGCGGATGTATTGGCACGGGATCGTCACCCAGTGGTGGTTCTGTTTATCGATCTGGAACCGGGTCAGGTTGACGTGAATGTGCATCCGGCCAAATCAGATGTTCGATTTCGAGATTCCCAACTGGTACGCGGCCTGCTCGTTGGTGCGATCAAACATGCTCTTGTTCAGGCAGGCCATCGCTCGTCAACGTCTAATGCCGCCGTTGCGCTGGATGCGATCCGTGCGCAAGGCGCCGGCGTTCAGGCTGGCCCAGACAGACAGGTTGTTCAATCGAGCGGTTATCATGGTGGGGCAGGCAATCAACGCCCGGCATTGGGGCAACATTGGGCATCGGATGCATTCCGACCACACGACACAGCAGGTAATCCGGTGGTCACTGGATTTTCAGAAAATCCGCAGCCGGGCTTGCACAGCCAAAACGGGTTTTCCGGCCTAGTTGTGCCGTCCGCTGATGCCCGGGCGCATGATGTTCCGGTTGAAGCTGAAAAAACACGACTTCCGCTCGGGGCTGCCCGAGCACAGGTTCATGAGACCTATCTGATTTCACAGACGGAAGATGGTGTCGTCATCGTCGATCAACATGCGGCTCACGAACGGCTAGTTTATGAACGCCTGAAAGAAGCGTTGGCAAAGAAGGAAGTCGCCCGCCAGATTTTGCTGATCCCGGAGATTGTCGAGTTGCCGGAAGAAGACGCGAGCCGATTGGCGGAGCGCTCCGAAGACCTTAAAAAAGTTGGCCTGACGCTGGAGGCTTTTGGTCCAGGAGCAATTGCTGTTCGCGAAACCCCTGCAATGCTTGGCGATATGGATATTCAAGGCATGGTCCGCAATTTGGCTGACGAGCTTGCCGAATGGGAGACTGCGGATGGTCTAAAGGAAAAACTTGATCATGTCGCTGCAACAATGGCCTGCCATGGATCCGTGAGGGCAGGTCGTCGGATGCGCCCTGAAGAAATGGACGCATTGCTGCGCGACATGGAAGCAACACCCTTGTCCGGCCAATGCAATCATGGTCGCCCCACGTGGGTGGAACTAAAATTGAGTGATATTGAAAAGCTGTTCGGCCGGAAGTAACCGTCGAAAACTGATCGTTTATCGCAGTCCAGCATCGGCTGAAAGACGGTTATTGGGAGTGGTAAATGTCAGAATTTGAAGCCAGCAAAAACGACACAGACGCTGATCGCCGGAATTCGGCATTTAAAATGGCTCTCAGATACCTTGTTCGGATTGGGATCGTTATTGCTATCGCCTACGGGATGGCGGCTGGATACATGTATCTCAATCAGCGCAGCTTTGTTTTTGTACCGTCAGGTATCTTGGCGACACCGGAAGAAAAAGGACTGGATGATGTATCCGTGGAAACAGTTGAGATGGCTGATGGAACCAGTATCTCTGTCTGGACCGCAGAAGCAACAAAACCAGACGCCCCGACAGTGCTTTATTTTCACGGAAATTCCAAAAACGTGTCGTCGCGCTGGGACCGGTTCCAGCAGATCGTTGACAGCGGCTATGGTCTCTATGCACCTAGTTATCGGGGTTATGCAGGCAGTGGCGGCAAACCATCGGAAGCTGGTTTTGTATCCGATGCATTGGAACATTTTGACCATCTGAAATCGAACGACATTCCAGTCATTGTTCACGGTGAAAGCCTTGGAACCGGTGTTGCCACTGCTGTCGCAGCTGAGCGGCCTGACGCAAGACTTCTCGTCCTGGAAGCGCCTTATACGGCGTTGCTGGATATGGCTTCGGCCTCTTATCCCTGGCTTCCGGTTTCGATACTTATGAAAGATCCGATGCTGACCCGGGAGCGCATTCAGAACATTGCCATGCCCGTGCTTATCCTGCACGGTACAGAAGATCGGGTCATTCCGGTTGAACACGGCAAGCGGGTCTTTGAAGCCGCAAACGATCCAAAGGAACTCGTGATCATCGACGGCATTGGCCACAGCGATTTATGGAAGAATGGCCTCTGGGAAGCGGTGATGACGGCTTATGAGAAACGCCTTTGACAAGGAAAAGCCGACGATAAATCTCCGTCGGCTCAGTCTTTTGCGGATCTATCAAACGCCTAAAACGTTCGTTGCATCCGCACAGTTCCATACCACTCATTGGTATCACTTAATCCGGAGGAGTTGCTGAAGTCCACATTTCGGTATTGGACTTCAGGTCCCATGATAAACCCACTTATTGGTTCCCAAACAATGTTTGCGGTCGCATCCCATTGCGTGAAATCATACGCATTGGTCCCGCCGACGACGTTGTGATACCCGCCTTCGATGTTCAACTGGAAAGTCTCGGCAAAATCTTGCCGGATACCTCCGAAAATATTCCAGGTTTTTGTTGATTTGGAATTGGTGCCATTAAAGACCGCATCAGATATCCGGCTATTCCATCCTGTGGATCCATAGGCGCTTGCTCCGTCTGTATAAACGGCTTGGACCGAAAACCTGGTGCCATTACCGACGCTGTTGGATTTGAGTTCAACTGCGCCACCGATTGCCCATCCAAGTGAATTGCTGGAATTCGCTGAGGCAGCTTTGTAGGCTGAATTTGGGTAGATCTGATGAAGCGCGCCCATCAGCTGAGCGGTGCCCCAGTTTTGGTTCAAACCGAATGCAGCGACAAAGTCGGGAAGGCGTGTGCCGCCGTATCCCTGATTACCGCCATTGACCGCCAGGTTTTGCTGGCGCTCGGATCTGTCTTCGATTGCGAATGTGGAACTGAACCCGTTGCCGAAGTCAAATGTGTATGCGGCCTGGTTCAAATTCTGGTCTGTGTAGCTTTCGATTTGGGCATTAAAAGAATAGCCCGTGAAGAAATCGAAATTGGACGGAGCGCGACCGGCTAGCAAGCCACCCCACTGAATAAAGGCATCGTCCAGCGTGAAGGAAGTGTTGTTAGCGTTGGTCGCTGTTCCATAGATTTCCATATAGGTTCGCAGAGTGCCAAAATCTGTCACCGACCGGGCGTCCAGGTAAACATAACCACGGGCACGTGACTGATATCCATCAGTGTTCCGGGCACCCCAAGCATTCTCAGCTTTGCCAAAATTGCGAACTCTAAATTCTGCACGAACCCGACCGCTCACCCGCAGGCAAGTTTCCGTCCCGGGGATATAATAAAACCGGCTACCAAACGCATCGCAAATGCGTAGATAATCAACCGGTTCCGGGGCAATCGGTAAGTCAGCTGCATGGGCGCTCAGTGTAGACACCATTAGTCCGGCAGTCGTCGCCAAAAATGCAATCCTGATCATTTGTGTCTCCAATGAAAACAATTCCCCGCCGCTTAGAACTATAGATTACCAAGCGCGACAGATCACGCTTGCTTCCATCACATCTCGCTAAAGTCAGAGAAATGCGATTTGTGTCGCTTATGTGCAACTATCAATTTCGCCGCTTTGGTTGAAAGAACGCTTTCAGAACATCAGCGGCCTTCTTCTCACCAATCCCTGAGTAAACCTCTGGCGCATGGTGGCAGGTTGGCTGACAGAAAAAACGCGTGCCGTTGTCTACAGCACCGCCTTTTTCGTCACTGGCGCCATAATAAAGACGCCGAATTCGCGCGAACGAAATTGCCCCGGCGCACATTGGGCAGGGTTCCAGTGTTACATAAAGGTCGCAATCTGGCAGGCGCTGGGTTCCGAGCTCGGCACATGCCGCCCGGATGACCAGAACTTCTGCATGTGCAGTCGGATCATTAAGCTCCAGCGTACGGTTACCGTCGCGAGCAATCACCTGTCCATTTTTTACCAGAACTGCACCAACAGGGACTTCACCTCGCTCTGCGGCCTTTTGTGCCTCGTCTAGGGCGAGTTCCATATAGGTTTTGTCTGGTTGCCCGGAATGCGGCATGTTTTGCGGTCTTCGTTCGTGGATTTATGTCGATATTTAGAGGGAAACCTTGTTTTCGTCAGCCCCAATTGCGTCTGAAAATGCCCCCGTATCGGGAGCTATGCGTTTTCGAAGGGGCATCTTTGCATTAAATGGTGAAAACAAGCGATTCCCGAAACGCTCAACGTCTGCTATGACGCGCCATGACCACAAAAAAAATCTCTTCAAAACGGCCCGGCTCCGATGATGGACGCGGGCGTAGCAAGCGCGCACCGGAAAAGCGCAGCTCCGGCCCCAAAGGCGACCGGAAGCCCGGACAAAAATTCGGTTCGAAAACTGGCTCGAAATTCGGTGCAAGACCTGGTGCCAAATCCGGCCCGAAACCGAATGCAAAGCCAGATCCAACTCCGGCACCGCGCGCCCTGGCTGACGAAACCTCGGACCGCGGGGAACGTATTGCGAAAGTCATGGCCCGTGCTGGATTGTGCTCGCGCCGCGAAGCAGAGACATGGATTGATGCAGGTCGTGTCGAACTCAATGGCACTTTGCTGACCACACCCGCCATTACGGTCACGGCCAAAGACAAGGTGCTGGTGGATGGCAAACCGTTGCCACTGCGCGAGCGAACGCGTCTTTGGCTTTATCACAAGCCGAAAGGCCTGGTGACAACCAATAAGGATCCCGAAGGCCGTCCCACTGTGTTTGACCGGTTGCCGGATGATTTGCCACGTGTGCTCACGGTTGGCCGTCTGGATATAAACACAGAAGGTCTTCTGTTGCTGACCAATGATGGCGGCTTGGCTCGTGTCCTTGAATTGCCAGCCACAGGTTGGCTGCGCCGCTACCGCGTGCGCGCTTTCGGGAAGGTGACGCAGGCCGATCTTGATACCCTGAAAGATGGTGTCGCGATTGAAGGTGTTCTTTATGGCGCAATCGAAGCGACCTTGGACAAAGAGCAAGGCAGCAACATTTGGATGACTGTCGGTTTGCGCGAAGGCAAAAACCGCGAAGTCAAACGGGTCTTGGAACACCTAGGTCTGTCTGTGAACCGCCTTATCCGCTTGTCGTATGGCCCCTTCCAACTCATGGATCTGCCAGAGCGTGATGTTCGTGAAATTCGTGGTCGTGTTCTGCGCGATCAGCTCGGCGACGGTTTGGCAGAAGAAGCGGGGGCGGATTTCGATGCGCCTATCTTCAATATGCCGAAACAAGAAGAAGAAAAGAAATCAGCTGGTAACAAACGACCTGGCGGTAAGTCCGGTGATCGTCAACGCGGTACAGGCAAAGACAACGTCGGCCGGGATGGCGGTCGCAGCGAAGGTGGCCGCAAAGAGGGCGGTGACGGCAAATGGCTGACTGCGCGCGAAGGCAGGTCCGAAACCGATCGGCGGAAGGCCGCCAAATCAGAGCGCTCAGGTGCGAAGCCCGGCAATCGCAAGAATGCAGGCCCGCGCCAGGAAAAAGTCTCGCCACGGTCGCGTTTTCGGATGACCTCGGAACCAAAGCCCCGGAATGATGCCAGTCCGGAACCTCGCCCGTTACCACAACGCAAAATTTGGAGTGATGATGGTCTGGTCGACGACAAGCAGCAGCAAAATCGCTATGACCGCGAAAAGGACGAGCGCAAGGGGCCGCGCAAAGGTGGGCCCGGAGGTGGTCGTCCGCCGCGCGGCGGTGGGCGTTCGTGAGGATCGTTTCCGGTCGGTTTAAAGGGGCTGCCCTGGCAGCTCCAAAATCGCAGGCGACACGACCAACCAGTGATCGCCTGCGTGAGACGATATTCAATATTCTTGCTCATGGTCTTGATGTCGATTTGAATGGTACCCGGGTTCTGGATCTTTTTGCCGGAACCGGCGCGTTGGGCTTTGAGGCAATCAGCCGGGGAGCCCGATATTGTACCTTCATTGAAGAAGGTGCGGAGGCACGCGGTGTAATTCGCAGGAATATGGAAGCCCTTGGCCTCAACGGCGCTTCAAAAATCTTCCGACGGGATGCCACGCGTTTGGGAAGCGCCGGAAATATTGAGCCGTTCGATTTGCTCTTCGCAGACCCGCCCTACGGCAAAGGTCTGGGTGAAAAGGCTCTGGTTTCAGCTGCGTCAGGCGGGTGGTTGAAAGAGGGCACTCTTTGTGTTCTGGAAGAGCGGGCAGGTGTCGATGTGAATATCCCAGACGGATTTTCGGAGTTGGACCGACGTGAAACTGGCGATAGCCAGATCATTTTTCTTTCATATGTGGCTCAGGCGTAAACAGCACGCCTCAAGCGCCGCCTGGCATCATGATGAAAACTGTTTTTTGGAAGGGCAGTTTTGCGCGGCTGACAATCAGCTTTTGCGTGTCTGCCTGAACCAGTTGATATCCATTTTCCTTCGCGCGGCTCATAAAGGCCTCCAGCGCCCCTCCGAAATGAAAGTGCATCGGGATCACCATTGCTGGCCCGATACTCCCAAGGACATCCATCAGGCTGTCGAGCCGCAATGTCGATGAATTGTCTATCGCAGCGAAGACTATATCGATCTGACCAAGACGATTGAGATCGTCTTGCGTTAGCCGATGATGCAGGTGACCAAGATGAGCAATGCAGAGGTCGGCAACTTCGAACACAAAAATGGAATTTCCCAGTCTCCGGGTTTCACCATCCCATCCGCGAATATTGGTCTGAATGTTACGAATGCGAACATCGTCGACAGTCAAATCGTGATCGATTGGTCCGCCTTCCCGGTTCCATCCGTAGAGAAGATGGTCAATGTTTGCGTCCGGAGCGACTGAAAAATGGGTGGTATGGGCGCCGTTCATCGTGGCAACGTTAGGCGGTAGAAACGGGCGGACGCTATCATTGTAATCGGTCGCGATCCGCACGCCTTTGGGTGTTTCCAGCTCAAACGTAGAATGCCCGATGTATCGGATTTGAACTTGATCGGATTGCAGGACGACTTGCCAGATTCGAGCGTTTGCCGGTGACGCAGGTTTATACGGGGCATCTGCCACCAGTTGGCAAATTGCCAGGGCAGGGCCCGCAATCAGAAAGCCCAGCACAGCACCAATAAGCGAAATGCAATGCCGTCTTCGCAGGAAGAAAGACGCCAGGCTTCTGATGGGAATTGAAATGTCCAGTCTCATCGCCTCAAACCTCCCTAGGGAAAACCATTCTTCCTTAAGGGTAGGTTGCTGACAAGTGAGGGCAAGACGAAAATGGATTCTGTCGGAAACTTACACGAAATTGTTTGCTGCAGACCAAAAGAAAAGGCAACCGACCTTAAGGGCGGTTGCCAGGTGGGGGCGGGTGGGAGGAGGTACCTGCCCCGGGAATCAAATCATTAAACAGTGTGCAGGCTCACCGGTGCTTTGGTGCCGCGAGGGCGAACATTCATGTCTTCGGGCGTGGAACCGGACTTCTGGGATTGTGCAAATATCAGCTCACCCGCATGGCCAGCTTCCCGGATCAGTGCCTGTCGGTTGCATTGTGCTGCAAGACTTAGACCGAGACGGCGGAAATGAGATCGGCGATAGCAATACACCGCAAGCGTTGCGCGTTGTTCGTCTGAAAGCTGGTTGCTGATCTCTGCAACAGCATTCAACGTCGTACCCAGGAGCTTTTTCAGAAGCTCTTCCGATACCGGGCAATTTTCCAAATCTGCTGATCCTGATGGCAGTGCCATTGCAACACTCCTTAAATATTTAAGCAAAGTATTTAGGGAATTGATTAACGATAGGTTAAGCGCATGAATTGACTCAATAAAATCTATTTATCTGGACAAAAATAACTAGGTTGGATCCAAGTAATATTTGATGATTGTTTTGTTGGGTTTGTAAGTTTCCCCAGTGTTGTTTTCTGGGAATGTCGGGCTCGGTATCAGATTTCTGAGTGGGCCCAAAATTGTGAAGAAACTCGAATGCCGGGCGAAGGGTAGAAACACATCTAACTGAAAACAAAAGAAATTTCATATTCCAATCTTTGATTTGTCAGTGAGGCTTTCAGCGAAAATGTACTGCCAATACTGTTTTCCAAAAAAACGGTTGGTTGCGCATTGTGAAAAACGCTCGATAAGCCGATGCAACGCGCAAGCGGTGTTTCGACCATTCAAGTCCATTGTGGATAGGTTTGTTCAAGTGACTGTTATGAGCTCAGATCACGAAATACAGATCTTCCGCGGAATCGGACATCCAGCTTGTTACCTGGTCCAGGGGCATTGGCCGGGCTATCAAAAAGCCCTGGATTGAAAAGTCGCCCATCATACGCAAACGGTCATATTGGGCTTCGGTTTCAACGCCTTCACAAACCACGCCGATATCGAGGGAACGGGCAAGGTGAATGAGCTGGTTCACCACGATTTCCTTCTTCCGGTCATCCAGCATCTGATTTGTGAATGAACGGTCGATTTTAAGTCCGTTGATTGGCAAATCGGCCACATGGGTCAATGACGCGTAACCGGTGCCGAAGTCGTCGAGCTCAATATGAACACCCAATTGATTGAGTTCTGTCAGTGTCGACAAATGACCAGTGCGTTCGTCATCCAGAAAAACAGACTCTAGAACTTCGGCAGTAATCCTGTCAGCTGCTATGCCATGTACCGACATCGCCGATTGGAAGTGTTCGATCAGTTGTCCGGAGGACAGATGAGCCGACGAGATATTGATGGATATCCGTCCGAAATCCAGCGCATTTTCTTGCCATGCCTTGGCGGCGGAAAATGCCTTGTTGATGACTATATTTCCAAGAACCGGAGCCAAACCTGTTTTTTCAACTACAGGCAAGAACTGTCCAGGCGAAATGACACCTCGATTCGGATGGCGCCAACGTACCAGTGCCTCTACGCCTGTGATTTTCTGGTTTCTCAGATTAACCTGAGGTTGGAATTCCAGGAAAAACTCATCATTTTTTACAGCCCGATGTAATTCAAGCTCGATTTGGGCCTCTTCGTCACTCTCAACTTTCATGTTGGGTGTAAAGAATGTGTACCTGTCTTTGCCGCTATCCTTGGACTGATAAAGAGCAAGGTCCGCATTTACGAGCAGTGTATCAAAAGCGCTGCCATTTTCGGGGCAAAGGGCAATGCCCATACTGACTGTTGGCCAGAACCGGTTGCCGTTGTAATCCATGGGCTCACGCATCACACGGCGGGCCCGTTCGCACAATTCATTTGGATCAGACAGGTCCGTATCGGCAAGAATGACAAATTCGTCACCGCCCCATCGATAGGGCGTCCCTAACCCTCGACTGACTTCGCGGAGACGTCGACCGGTTTCCTCAAGACAATAATCGCCAGCAAGATGGCCCAGTGTGTCATTGACCCGTTTGAAGTTGTCCATATCCACATGAACCAGGAATGCGGGTTTGTCCTTCGAAGAAAAACGTGATTTTGCATCCCGTTGGCAGCCGGCACGGTTCGACAGTTTCGTCAGTGGATCGAAATAGGCGAGTAGTTCTGCCCGGTCTTTGGCTTCTCGAGTTTCGGTATCCCGTTGAACCCGATCGGAAATATCATTTGCAATGCCTACGAACAGATTTCGCCCGCGATCCTTGAGCACCTGAACCTGGAGATCGACCGGATAATCGCTTCCGTTGCGGCGTATATGGGTGCTTTCCATAGACAGGCTGGATACTTTTCCGCGCAGAAGTGGGGCAACGTGTCGTTTGACCGATTCTTCACGATACCGACTGTTGATATCCCATATCTTTTGGGACCGGATTTCATCAAGTGTGTAGCCGAGGTTCTTGAGTGCGCAAGCATTGGCATATTCAATTGCAAATGTATCGGCGTTGAGGATGTAAATCTCATTGAGTGAACTCGACAGGATGCTGGCCAGAAGATTGTTCTGGTGTTCTGCTTGCCAGCGCTCCGTTATGTCATGAATGGTTCCGATTACGCGGGACGGTTTGCCATAAACATCAGCCACGACATAACCGCGAACATGAACACATCTTGCGGTGCCTTCTTCTTGCGCGATGGTATGTTCGAAGTCGAATTCGCCGCAGGTGGCAATAGCCTCGTTGACCTGTTTTTTAGCCAATGCCAGTTCCTTGGCTGGCACACGGGTAAACAAGTGCTCCTGTTTTTTGTCCGACGGCATGTCCGATGGGACACCTGTAATTCTATAGAATTCATCGGATGCGCGGATTTCATTTGTCTCAATATCGCGTTCCCAGCTGCCAAATGACGCGATCTTCTGCGCTTCAATCAACTTGGCTCTACTGCGTTCCAGCTCTTTGGTGCTCGCGACGACGGCGGCTTCCAGCCGGGAGCGCGTTGTTCTGACAGAAAGTTGCAGCTTGTCCAAAAGGCGTTTGAAAACCATCCAGGAAAGCAACGCCAAACCAATTCCGGCGAGAAGGGAAACCAGAGTGTCCTTTGTGAAGACAAGAACATTGTCTGTCACATCGCGGATGAGAACCAGTTTGGCGAGCGGTCCGCTGTTAATGATCTTATTCGGAAGATCTTGCGAAAACAGTATTCTGTTGCCATCGAGATAAAATGAAGAGCTATTGGTCGAAGTTAAACCGTCTCCAAGAATAGTCTCAAGTGCCGCAGGTGACGCTTTTAATGGTCCCAATACCTTATAGTGCAGGTTTGCTCTTCCGATGTCGCCGGGCGAGGATGTCTTATCGGCATTTGAATGCGGATATGACCCGTACACTTTAACGATTTCCGCATTCACGGCTTCGCCAGCAAGGGCCAGGGGATGCTCGATATCGACCGCAATTTTAAGATACCCCAATAGGGTTCCCTGATAAATCCAGGGCCTGAAAATGCTGGCGGCAATCTCGTCATTATTTCCAAATTCCAGACTGCTTGTGGTTCTGGAAAGTGCAATGGAAAGATCTGACTGAAAAGCGAATTCAGGATCTTCGTGTGACGTTGAACCAAATCCCCGATAAAGCAATTTCTGGTCAGCCGTGTAGATCGAGAATTCGGAGATGTGGACGTCCCGAGCCCAGTTTGTAAATACCTTGTCTGTGAATTCCTTAATTTCATCGGAGTCTCTGGCAAGAACGGCTTTTCGGAATCGAGTGTCGGTCTCGACTACGTTGGCAATCCGCGCCAACACATCTGTCACGAGCCTTTTATACTCTCGAAGAAGGTTTTCGGCTGCGACTGCGGTTCGATTGTGCGGGGCCAGCAGGGTTTGGTACTCAGTGACCACGTTCTGAGCAGTTACAACCATTATTGTAAACAACAGAAATACGACGAATACAGCTTTCAACGGCCTCTCGATTTGAGAGCCGTTTTCACTCCATTGGGATAAAATACGGTCCATACGATTGTTGATCGAACCCAGTATTGGGCCGCCGGATCGTTGATTTTCCCAGTCTTCTGGAAGTCGCTGGTTCACTCCAAACACCTATTTCGCAAGCAGCGATGGCTGCGTTTCCTGCAGAAGGAGTTCAGTACCGTTGCCAAGAATAATCTTGAAGGCCGCCACGAACTAACACTGCGAAAGTTAGCAATAGTTGTGATAGGTTAAATTGCATTAAATGCGGATGGTAAATATCATTAAGAAAAGAGAATCTTATTTTTCTATTTCTTGAATTCAATAAGAACCAAGCCCTGACTGGGTGAATATTTTTGCAGTAGAAGTAATGCCTGGGAATTACTCAGGCGGAAAAGAATTTTACCAAGGAGGATCGCGCTTTGTCAGGGGCCTCTTCAGGAAGGAAATGGCCACCTGGAACAGCAGATCCTTCAACGTGCGGACACCACATACGCCAGACCTCCAAGGGATCCTCGATGCTCTTTGCGATCCCGTTTTCTCCCCATAACGCCAATACCGGCATGGAAAGTGTTTTGCCCTCCAGTCGGTCTTTTTCATCATGCAGGTAGTCGATATGAGCGCCTGCGCGATAATCTTCGCAGGTTGCCGCGATACGGTCTGGATTGCAGAACCATGCTCGATTGTGGGCAAGAGCACCATCTGAGAAGCAACTCAGATCTTTACTTGCGGTCCAGCTTGCCAGCGTGTGTTCCAGGAACGCGATCGGAGACGCAGAAACAAGATTTTCGGGGAACGGGGCCGCCTGAGCCAGAAAGGCCCAGTGATAAATCTTCAGTGCGAATGAACGGTCCAGTTTGTTCCAGTAATCAAATGTTGGCAGAATATCCAAAACCGCCAGTTTTAATACTTTATCCGCATGATCCAGCGCCATTCGATAGGCAACCCGGCCGCCACGATCATGGCCTGCGACCAGGAACTGATTGTGACCCAGCTTTTGCATGGTTTCGAGCATTGCGTTTGCCATGGCCCGTTTTGAATAGGCTGCATAATCTTCGCTCAAAGCCGGAACATCCGACTGCCCGTATCCTGGAAGATCCGGCATCACCAATGTGAAATGCTTGGCAAGTTTCGGTGTGATCTTGTGCCAAATGACATGAGATTGAGGATATCCGTGGAGTAACAACAGTGCAGGGCCGGTTCCGCCGGTTCGGCAGAAGATGGCTCCGAGTTCGGTCTGGATCGACCGGTTTTCAAAGCCCGGAAACAGGTCTGGCAAGGCAGTGTCCATGTAATTCTCCCCAAACAGATTACTTCAGGGAGACTAAGCAGGACAGATTCTGGATACAAGAATCATGATCGGAGAAACTAATATGCCGTTCAGCCTTTTGTTTCACGCTCAATGGCGCGCCAACCAATATCATTCCGGCAAAACCCGTCTGGCCAGTCAATCTTTTCTACTGCTTGATACGCAACGGTTTTGGCTTCGCCAACGGTGTTGCCAAGAGCGGTCACATTCAGGACACGGCCGCCATTTGCAATAACCCTGTCTCCGTCCTGTCTAGTGCCTGCATGGAAGACCTCAAGGTCTGGTGCGCTCAAGCCTTCGGTGCCCTTTATCTCAGTGCCCTTGGCATATGATCCCGGATAACCATTGGAAGCCATGACGACGGAAAGCGCCTTTTCGTCACGCCACTCGGCCGTACAGGTATCCAGAGTGCCTTCAACACTGGCAAGCAACAGATCAAGCAGGTCACTCTTCAGACGCATCATTAGCACTTGGCATTCCGGATCGCCGAAGCGGGTGTTATACTCGATGAGCTTTTGTGCTTCTCCTTTGATCATCAGACCAGCATAGAGAACGCCTTTGAATGGTGTGCCGCGTTTGGCAAGTGTTGCGATGGTCGGCACGATGGTTTCACGCATGACGCGGGCAATGAGATCATCAGTCAGCACTGGAGCTGGTGAATAAGCTCCCATTCCGCCGGTGTTAGGCCCTTTGTCGCCATCAAAGGCACGCTTGTGATCCTGCGCTGTGGCAAGCGCAAGCGCATTTTTACCATCGGACAATACAAAGAAGCTTGCTTCCTCGCCTTCGAGAAATTCTTCGATAACGACTTCTGCACCAGCTTCGCCAAATGAACCTTCGAAGCATGCGGAGACAGCCTCTTCTGCTTCCTCAAGGGACATGGCAACCACGACACCCTTGCCAGCAGCAAGACCATCGGCCTTGACCACAATTGGTGCACCTTGTTCGCGAACATAAGTCAATGCGGCAGTTTCATTGTCGAAGCGGCCATAGGCGGCAGTCGGGATATTCGCTTCGTCGCAGACACCCTTTGTGAAAGCCTTCGAGCCTTCTAGCTGGGCTGCAGCCTTGCTGGGGCCAAATGCCTTGATCCCGGCGTCGGTCAGATCATCTACAAGACCGGCAACCAGTGGCGCTTCCGGGCCGACTACCACCAGGCCAATGTTGTGCAATTGGCAAAATGAAATCACAGCACCGTGGTTTGAAACGTCCAGATCAGTGAGCTCGGCGTATTTGGCAATGCCAGCATTTCCGGGCGCTGCATAGAGCTTGGTCAACTTTGGCGATTTTGCCATGGCCCACGCCAGAGCGTGTTCGCGGCCACCGGAACCGATCAGGAGAATTTTCATGAGTTGCCAATCTCTCGTGCTTCAGGACGCAAGGGAGTGGGAGCAAACCAGTGCAGGCTTGTCTTCCGAATTTGAGCGCGGTCTAACATGGGTCGGACAGAGCTGCAAACAGCCCAGCGGCAATACGGATGCAGGTCTGGTTTCCAATGGCGACTGGGCGTTGTTATGAGCCGATCTTGGCAATTGTTATTGGGAACTCCGGCGAACCGTCGCGATATTCTGGCAATTGTGGCGCGGTGTCAGAAAGAGACCGGTGATCTCTTCGGCAAGGACCATGAGGCAGCTGTTAGCAGATTGATGGTCGATGCGTCCGCCGGACGGATTTATCTCATTGAGGTACGCAATGAACCTGTCGGCTTCGCGAGCGTTTCCTTTCAACACTCCATTCTTCTGGCAAGCCGTCTGGCCGTCTTCGAGAAAATCTACCTTCTCGAACAGTTTCGCGGTCGAGGATTGGCTCAACGTGTATTGCGCGCTGTGATTGGTGATCTTGAAGCGTTTGGGGCGTCAATTGTCGTTGCGGAGTTGAATGAAGCTGATCCGCTTACACGGATATTCGAACTCGAAGGTTTTTCCAGTTCCAGACTGATCCGGTATACAGATGATTGTGGTTCGCAAGAGATGCATTTGGAACTCTGAAGCACTACGAAGGGCTTGAACTCTGCCGTCAGAGCCCTTCGTTTAGTCGTTACCCGTCCACTTTAACTCGGCACAAAATCACATTGTCCCGTTCCAGGTCAGCGCCCCAGATAAGTTTTGCCGACTTGTCCCAATCGATCCGGTCATAACCGTCTTTCGGGCGAACATCACGCGTGCTGTGGATGGTTGCCTTCGGCCAGGAGCTGTCGTCAAATCCAGGTGTTGTCCAGTTTTCGGGAACTGAAACCTGCGTTTGAGCGCACGCTCCCTTGTTGACTGTCGGATTACGTTCACGTGCACAGCCTTTGTCGACAGGTGCAACTTGTTGAACGAGGCATCGCCAATCCGATCCGGTTGCCGCCAGCAGCATACCGGTTGTTTTGTCCTTGAATTGTGCGATCGCGCCACCGTCGCCCATCTGCTGTTTGCGGGACCCGATATACTCCAGCCCGGTCTCGTTCTCCATGAAATCGCGGAACTCGAAAGCAAGTGTCATCGGGTAGTCGGCATTGAACTCGAACCTTTCAGCGTTGAAAGATCGCTCTGTTTTCAAGGAGACACTGTCTTCAAGCAGAGGTTTTCCATCGACGTAGAGCTTGAACCAGTTATCGACCCAGACTTCCCCGATAAGCGAATTTGCTCCGGAACTGTTGATGCTGCTTTCGTGAACGGCAGGGCCTTTCCCACCTTTTGGCGGTGGCGGCTTTTTTTGAGCCAAGGCAACAGATGAAAAGACAGTTAGGCAAACCCCAACCGAAATGAGGGTTTTCGTTCCAGCACTGAATGCTTTTCTCACGATTTTCTCCATCATGTTTCCCAGACACCAATAAACAATGGGTTCTTGCGGGATGAATTTCATCTTAAAACCCGTTAGAAGGGCCGTTAAATTGTAACCAATTGTCTTAATCGGGATATCTCCCGAAAATTTCTGGCAGGCAAAAATGATCTTTTCCACCAAGGACACAGGGCCGGTTGCGGACGCAGTGAAGCGACATTGGGTTGATATGCATTTGCCGTCCGCTTTACGTCCTTATGCGCGCCTTGCCCGATGGGAACGTCCAATCGGATGGTGGCTTTTGCTCCTCCCGTGTTGGTGGTCATCGGCTCTGGCAGCAATAGCGGTAGGTAACAGTTGGCCAGACCCCTGGCATCTTGCGCTGTTCATGATCGGTGCCATCGCCATGCGGGGCGCTGGCTGCACTTACAATGATATTGTCGATGTCGATATCGACACGCAAGTTGAGCGAACCCGGTCACGGCCAATTCCCGCAGGCCAAGTGAGCAAGTCCCAGGCAAAAGTATTTCTGATTTTGCAGGCACTGGTCGGTCTGGTTGTCCTGCTGCAATTCAACACATTTTCGATCTGGCTTGGCATTGCGTCTTTACTGCCTGTCGCTATTTATCCGTTCATGAAGCGCATCACCAACTGGCCGCAGCTGTTTCTGGGGCTGGCCTTTTCATGGGGTGCGTTGATGGGTTGGTCGGCTGAATTTGGGTCTCTTAGCCTAGCACCGGTATTGCTTTACCTTGGAGGCATCTGCTGGACCATCGGCTATGACACGATTTATGCCCATCAGGACAAGGAAGATGATGCGGTTGTCGGTGTCAGATCAACGGCAAGATTGTTTGGAAATTGGACCCGGCCCGCTCTTGTTCTGCTGTACTTGATTGCATCAATGTTGTTTGCGCTTGCGGCAACACTAGTAGATGCAGGCCCAGCAGCATTTGCCGGAATTCTAATCGGAGCCGTTCATCTGGGGTGGCAGATACTTGTTCTGGATATCGACGACGGAGATCAGTGCCTGAAACTGTTCCGGTCGAACAAGGCTTATGGCCTGATCGTATTCGGCGGCTTCGTGCTGGATGCGCTGGTGAGTAACGGGATCTAACTCCGAGCGATGATTTCCCGCTCAGCAGCAAAATTGGGGCGTTCTTTTTGAGCAACGCCAACCTGACGACGATTCAGGAACCGAGGACGGCGACCGGTCAGCATGCGCATTTTCCGGCGCGGGGCCGGAGCTGCAGACGGAACGGCTTCAAATGCTTCAATCGGCTTGACCTTGCCGCCTAGATCGCAAACCAGCATAGGCAGGCTAAGCGTTTGGGCCCAGCGGCTCCAAAGTGTCGCCAGATCATCTGAGGATGAGGTTTCAGCCAAAGTGATCGACAGAGCCGGATCTGAATGTTTCAGGATCAAGGTCGCGACAATATCGCCCGGCTTGTTACCCGGAACGATCCGCACCATGACACCATCAAACACGGATGTTGGCACCACTACTGTGATTGGTACACCGGCAATCCGGCGGTTGATGATCGCATTCTCCCGATCAAGATAAATATCGGCAGGCAGAGAGGCAGTTCCAGGTCTTGCTTCCAGGCGTTGTTGGAAGTGAGCCGGAAGGCAGCCGGGATGAAGCATGTTGCCTGCATCTATCCCGGCTGTAGAGTTTTCCTGTATTTCTGTTTGACGTCTCAAAATGACTCTCCGAAGGACCTTGTGGTCTCTTTATGCTCACGAGGTTAGCTGCGAAGAGTCGTGAACCGCTTAAGATATACGGTTAAAAAACTGTGATTTTAAAGAGGGTTACCGGATTGTAAGCAGGGCGCTAACGCTCTGTTTAGCATGGCCCTCTGGGAACGCCAGAGTACTGCATTATCTGGAATGACAAACCTTGGGCCAAACTGCCTGTTGTCAATTGGGCTGCAGCGGTTGCAGCGGACTGGCGCTGGGATTAAACAAAGCCAAAGCATGAAGGCGGGATATATGTCTGAACTGATTGACCAAAGCGAATTGCAATCGCGCGCGCAGCGACTTGTGCAAGCCGCAAAAAAGGCAGGGGCAGATGCATGTGATGCAATTGCCGTGACCGGTGTATCCCTTGGCATAGATGTGCGGGAGGGCAAGGTAGAAGAGACTGAGCGTGCGGAAGGCGATGATGTCACGCTTCGGGTTTTCGTTGGAAAACAGACAGCATCGGTTTCTGCGAACCAGCTGGATGATCCGGACGGTCTGGCAGAGCGGGCGGTCGCGATGGCCAAAGTCGCACCGGAAGACCCTTTTGCCGGATTGGCTGATCCTGAATTGCTTTTGAAAGAGCTGCCTGAGCTTGAATTGCTGGACACGACCGAGAAATCTGCGGCCGAGCTGGCTGATATTGCCTTGGAAGCGGAAGCTGCCGGCATGGCGGTGGATGGCGTGAGTAAGTCTGGCGGAGCAGGTGCTTCTTGGCGTCTCGCGGGTGTCGTGCTTGCTACAAGCCACGGATTTCAGGGCTCTTACATGTCATCCAGATTTGGCATGTCTATGACAGCCGTGTCAGGTGAAGGCACTGGAATGGAGCGCGATTATGATTTCGACAGCCGCACGTTCTTTGAAGATCTGGAAGCGCCCTCGGAAATTGGTCGGCGTGCAGGAGAGCGAGCAGTTCGTCGTTTGAACCCGCAGAAACTCTCTACGCGAACTGCAAATGTCATTTATGAATCTCGTGCTGCGAGAAGTATTCTGGGTCATCTTGTGAGCGCGATAAATGGTGCGTCAGTTGCGCGCAAAACCAGTTTTCTGCGGGAAAAGATGGGCGAAGCCGTTCTGGCGCCAGGAATTCAGGTTGTTGACGACCCGTTCAAAAGCCGCGGTGCAGCGACGCGGCCGTTCGATGGTGAGGGAACCGGCGCATCAGTCCTTAATATGGTTGAGGACGGTATTCTGCAGCACTGGTTTCTGGACGGAGCGTCCGCCCGTGAACTCGGACTGACACCAAATGGCCGCGCACATCGGGGTGGCAGTGGAACATCACCGGGGTCCACCAACATCACATTGATGCCCGGGGAAAAGTCACTTGAAGAATTGATGAATGAAGCAGGTACCGGTCTTCTGGTCACAGATCTGATTGGCCATGGTGTGAACGGCCTGACAGGCGACTATTCCCGGGGCGCTGCCGGTTTCTGGTTCGAGAACGGTGAGATTGTCGAGCCGGTCAGCGAAATCACGATTGCCGGTAATCTGAATGATATGTTCAAACGCCTCGTTCCGGGAAGTGATCTGGACAATCGTTATTCTGCTGCTGCCCCATCGATCATGATTGAAGGGATGGCTCTTGCCGGGAATTGATCGTGGCGACCTGAATATGGACCTGAGTTTGCTGGAAGCCGCGGCTCGGGATGCCGGGGGACTTGCGCTGAGCTATTTTGGCAAAGATCCGGAAAGCTGGTTCAAGGGCAACAAGTCTCCTGTGTCCGAAGCGGATCTGGCCGTCGACAAATTTCTCGCTGATCGGCTCCGGAGCAATCGTCCAGACTATGGTTGGTTGTCGGAAGAGACAGCGGACAATCCGGACAGACTGGGATGTGATCGCGTCTTTATCGTGGATCCAATCGACGGGACACGGGCCTTTTTGGCAGGTGGCGACGAATGGACTGTTTCGATTGCGGTTGTTGAACGGGGGCGCCCAATTGCAGGTGCGGTTTATTGTCCTCGCCGTAAGGAAATGTTTCTGGCGTCTGCAGGCGGCGGAACGGTGCTAAATTCTTCAAAAGTGTCAGTCTCGTCAAAGACCGGAATTTCGGGCGCACGTCTTACTGGCCCTCACTCCATCATATCAAATCGGGATGTAACAGACGCCGGTTTTGAGGCAACGCAAGTGTTGCGTTCGCTGGCCTATCGCCTGGCGGTCGTCGCAGCAGGATGGGTCGATGTGGGGGCTGCCCGTGGCGGTCCGAGTGATTGGGACCTTGCAGCGGCGGACCTTTTGGTGCAGGAAGCGGGCGGAAGAATTACCAATCTTGCGGGAGAAAGCCTCATTTACAATAAGGCAAAGACCCGCCACCCGGCTTTGGTTGCGGCATCCGATAGCCTTATCGAACCTGTCTGTTCGACACTCCGGGACCTGATCGGTTAAACGGCGGCATTGCCGGATTGAAAGCGAGGATATTCATGAGCGACTCCGATACACCAAAACAACTGTTACATCTGGTGTTTGGCGGCGAACTTGAAACGCCGGAGGGAATCACCTTCCGTGATCTTCAGGAGCTGGACATCGTTGGCATTTATCCGAATTACGCGGAAGCCTATACAGCCTGGAAAGCAAAGGCGCAGTCGACAGTCGACAATGCGCACATGCGATACTTCATTGTTCATATGCACCGTTTGCTTGAGCCGGATGCGACGGCCTAATCTGACTGAAACCCTTTCGGGCAATAAGAAAAATGATCAAACGCTTTGGCCGTCATCCGCTGGTTCTGTCGGCTATTGGAACCTTGCTTGCCGGATTCCTAACATTGGTTTATCGCACCAATCGGTTTGTGATAAAGCCTGACGACATTCATTCAGACACAGAAGAGAAGTTGCCGGTCATCTTCGCGATGTGGCACGGCCAGCATTTCATGGTGCCGTTTGCCAAACCATCTCACTGGCCGGCTAAAGTCATGATTTCGCGCTCAGCTGATGGTGAAATAAATGCGATTGCTGCCCGAAAACTCGGGTTGGGGCTTATTCGAGCATCGGGCGGGAAAGACGCCCGGCAGATTAAAAAGCGTGGTGGCATGCGCGGTTTCATAGAAGCGATGCGTGCTCTCAAGGACGGGTATAGTATTGCCATGACGGCAGATGTTCCCAAAGGACCATCGCGCAAGTCGGGTGTTGGCATCGTACAACTCGCCAAACATTCCGGTCGTCCCATCATGCCGGTTGCGGTGGCGACCAGCCGCAGCATTGAGCTCAACAGCTGGGACAAGGCGAGCGTAAATCTACCGTTTGGGCGCGGCAGCATTGCCGTTGACGATCTGATCTGGGTGTCTTCAGATGCCAGCGACGAAGATCTGGAGACCTATCGCCAGCAGGTCGAGGACGGGTTGAATGCGGCAACACACCAAGCCTACGAACTGGTCGGCCGGACTGATGGCTGAGCGGCGCCCCGCTTTGATCACTTTATACCGGGCTTTGGCTCGAGCCTTGGCACCCGTATTTCATCTGATTTTTGGTTACCGTAGCCGCGCCGGCAAGGAAGTTGTGGCGCGGAAAGGAGAGCGTTTCGGCCGTCCTTCTGCGTCCAGACCTGTTGGGAAACTGGTGTGGATCCATGCGGCAAGCGTTGGTGAAACTACGTCCGTGTTGCCGCTAATCGAAAAACTATTCAGCACAGGTCACAGGGTTCTGCTGACCACTGTGACAGTTACCTCTTCCGAGATTGCGGAAAAACGGTTGCCAGACGGCTGCATTCATCAATTTGCTCCGTTTGACTCGCCTGGTTATGTGGCGCGGTTTCTGGAGCATTGGAAACCAGACCTTGCCATGGTCGTGGAATCTGAAATCTGGCCGTGCATGTTCGACGAAGTTCGGACACACAAGATCCCATTTGTAATGCTGAACGGACGTCTGTCTGCGGCTTCTGCACGCAATTGGTCCAGGCTGCGCGGAACCTCATCCTATATTTTTGGATGTCTTGATCTTGTTCTGGCGCAAAGCCCTGCTGATGCAGAACGATTGCGGGCTTTAGGCTGCCAGCGAGTCGAGACACCTGGAAACTTGAAATTTGACGCAACATTGCCAGAAGCAGATCTCTCCGATGTCGAAGAGCTTGTCAGCCAGATTGGTGACCGCCCGGTTTGGCTGGCTGCTCTCACGCACTCTGAAGAAGACGATCTTGTGCTGACTGCACATGACATGCTTTCAAAGGAATTTCCCGGCTTGTTGTTGATCCTTGTGCCGCGCCATCCAGCGCGGGCGAGTGAAGTCGCGGAGCGCTTGAAAAGCCAAGGCCTGAGGGCTTTGCGTCGTAGCCAGCAAACGACTATCAGTTCCACAATTGATGTTTATCTCGGTGATACGCTCGGTGAGATGGGTCTTTATTACCGACTGGCACCGGTGACCTTCCTGGGCGGATCCTTCAATGACGCCGGTGGTCACAGTCCGGTCGAAGCCTCACTGCTTGGCTCTGCCCTTGTTACCGGGCCGAGGGTTGCCAACGCCCGAACAGTCTACAATGAACTCTGGGTGCAAAACGCTGCCCGATGCGTGGATGATCCGGATCGATTGGCTGGCGCCGTTTCCGACCTTCTCAGAAATCCAAAAGACGCCAATGCGCAGGCTGAGAGCGCAAGAGATATCGTGAAAGCCGGTCGTGGTGCCGTTGACAAAACTCTGTCTCTGATCGAACCCTATCTGGGTGGTGCCGGGACTGGCCGACCGCCGGAGACGAGCAGTGAACAAAGCGCCTGATTTTTGGTGGAAACCTCGTGCAACAGCAAAAGCGTTTCTGTTGTCGCCGATCAGTTGGCTTTACGGGCGTATTTCCGGGCACAGAATGCTGGAAAAGCCGAAAGCCAAATGCGCCCTTCCGGTAATATGTATTGGAAATTTCGTTGTTGGTGGTTCGGGAAAAACCCCTTTTGCTCTTCGCTTGGTCGAGCTCCTAAAAGACGAGGGCTATCAGCCCGGGTTCTTGCTGCGAGGATATGGCGGCCGGGAGAGGGGTCCTTTGTTGGTCGATCCGGCGAACCACACTGCGGAAGATGTTGGCGATGAGGCATTGTTGTTGGTATCCGCCGGACCAACAGTTATTTCTACAGACCGACCGGCTGGCGCCAAGCTGCTGGAGCAGCAACCAGTTGATATTGTGGTGATGGATGATGGTTTTCAGAATCCGGCGCTTCAAAAAGATCTGAGCCTTGTGCTGGTTGATTGTGCTGTTGGATTTGGCAACGGCCTCTGTTTTCCTGCCGGGCCGTTACGAGCTCCGCCGCAAAAGCAGGTTCTCAAAACGGATTGTCTGGTCCTTGTCGGAGAGGGCGAGGCTGGCGAACCGGCAGTGCACTTGGCCGGACGTAAAGGACTGCCGATCATCCATGCAAGGATCGTTCCGGAGCCAAATGAGCTGCTGGAGGGGCAACGACTTTTTGCATTTGCCGGAATAGGCCGCCCAGAAAAATTTTTTCAATCCCTGAAAGATCAGGGGCTGGACGTCCGGAAAACCCGAAGTTTTGCCGATCATCATGCCTACACTGAGGCAGATGCACGAGCGCTGCTATCCGAGGCTGAAGCTGAAGGCCTGCAATTGGCAACTACGGCCAAGGACATGACAAGGCTCAAATCCTCGGATGCCGAGCTTTTTCGGTGGCTGAGTTCCCGTGCAGCCGTTTTGGATGTTCATATGGAGATCGACGGTGAGGTGCGGCTTCTGGGACTTCTCAAGGAAACGCTCAGCCGACGTGGTTTTCACGCCAACAGGTAACATCCATTAGGCTTTGCGCTGTAAATTCTGGATGACTTTAGAAACTGTTGTCAGAAAATTAGCGCGCTCATCTTCCAAGACATTTTGCAAAGCCAGTTGATTAACTGAGGCCGCTGCTGCCTTGGCAGGCATTTCCAGTTCACGGGCTTTGTCAGTCAACCAGATTGACTGGGCTCGCTTGTCTTCCGGGTGTGGTTTCCGGACAATCAATCCATCGCGCTCCATGCGCGACAAGGTATTGGCCATCGTTGCCTGCTCGACAGCGAGCCGTTCGATCAAAGATCTCTGTGTCTGGCCCTCTTGAGCCCACAATTCCAATAGTGTCATGAACTGTGCCGGTGCCAGACCCAGCGGACCTATTTTTTTTTGAAGGGCCGACGCGAACAAGCGTGCCATGTGATTGGCGAGATAACCGGTCGATGTTGTTTTCTGAAAACTCATATCAGCAAAGATAGTAGTTGATAGCAAGCTATGCAATCGCTATATAAATAGCACGCTATGCAAAATAGCGATTAACTTCTATCCAATGGAGATGAAAATGACAAAGCGCATACATGCAATTGCAGGAGGTTTGGCCCTGTTCCTGATCGCGCTATTCTGGGCAGCGTCTCTTGGCTCGGAGCTGTTTGGCACAGTCGCTTGTGTCGTCAGAGTGAAAACCGGAATTCTTTGGGGGTTGGGTTTACTAATCCCCGCAATGATGGCTGCGGGTGGCAGCGGAGCATTTTTGGGGCGCGGTTGGCGTTCGCCTGTCGTGTCACAGAAAATGCGACGGATGCGTATCATCGCGGCAAACGGTCTATTGGTGCTCGTCCCGTCCGCAATATATTTGGCTATGAAAGCGCAATCTGGCAGCTTTGACAGTTGGTTTTATGGTGTTCAAGCCATTGAACTCGCCGCGGGCGCCACAAACATCTGCTTGCTGGCTCTTAATATGCGGGATGGATTGAAACTGTCCAGACGCAGGTCTGCGCCAGCTCAGGTTGCCTAGGATGTGCGGCCTTCAAGATAACGCTTCATGGAGGCATGCGCATCGACATATGCCTCCTGAAGGTCCACAGACCAGTACTTCAATTCATCCAGCGGAATAGCCGTTCCGGTAACAGCACAGCGAACGAAGGTTCCGGGCGATTCAACCTGATAATCACCGTCAAGATAACGGATACGGGCTTCACTCGGCATGCGCGGATTTTCGAAACGGTTCATGATTGCTTGATCGACTGGTTCAGGGACATTGGCGTCCGGTTTGCGTCTTTTAAGGCATTTCGACGTCTTTCGGCAAGTCATAGCTTCTTGAAGTCCAATTAAACCTGCAAAAGGGCATATGCTGAAAATGAGACTATTCGTTTGTCTGGCTATCCACAGTGACAGGTTTGGAGTGTCAAACTGCCTGACAAGTGGATTTCTTAGCTTTTGGGATGATTTGTCGGCGCAAACACCTATGTTGGACCAAAGACAAAAATTATCCGCCTTTGCAAAGCCTCCGCAATACGGTGCACTCAGGAAAAGAATATGACCCTTTCCAGTTCTGAACTGATCGAATCTTCCGGCCTTGGTCTGGAAGCGGCCAAGCGGATTACCGGGGAGGCACTGTCCGGCGCCGACGACGGCGAGCTGTTTGTCGAATATAGGCAAACAGAAGGTCTAGTGTTTGATAACGGTCGGCTAAAGGGTGCAAATTACGACACGGCGCAGGGCTTTGGACTTCGTGCCGTCGCTGGAGAGGCCGCCGGGTATGCCCATGCAGGCGATATATCAGAAGGCGCTCTCAAGCGTGCTGCCGATGCTGTGAGCGCTGTCAAAAACGGCTATTCAGGCTCATACGCTGCAGCTCCCGCCCGAACAAATCTTTCTCTTTATTCAGACGCCAATCCGCTTGGTGGTCCGAGTTTCGAGGACAAGGTCAAGCTTCTTCAGGAAATAGACGCCTATGCTCGCACAAAAGATCCAAGAGTTCGTCAGGTAACAGCTTCATTGGCAGGCTCCTGGCAGGTTGTTGAGATCTTGCGCGCGGATGGACATTTGGTTCGTGATGTTCGCCCGATGGTTCGCATGAGCATTTCTGTGGTTGCCGGAAATGATGAACGCCAGGAGAGTGGGTCTTTCGGCTGCGGTGGCCGGGAAGGTTTCGAACGATTCATCACTCCTGATAACTGGCAGAACGGTGTCGATGAAGCCCTCCGCCAGGCACTGGTAAATCTCGAAGCTGTTCCTGCTCCCGCAGGGACTTTTGATGTTGTGCTGGGGCCGGGCTGGCCGGGAATTCTGCTGCACGAAGCCGTCGGTCATGGCCTTGAAGGCGACTTCAACCGTAAAAAGACATCTGCTTTTGCCGGTTTGATGGGCGAACGTGTGGCCTCTCCGGGCGTCACTATTGTTGACGACGGAACGATTCCCGATCGCCGAGGGTCCCTGACTGTTGACGACGAAGGCACGCCAGCAAGCAAAACCGTTCTGATCGAGGACGGTATCTTGAAAGGCTACATGCAGGACCGTCAAAACGCGCGTCTTATGGGAATGGAGCCCACTGGAAACGGTCGGCGTCAATCCTATGCCCATATCCCTATGCCGCGTATGACCAACACTGTGATGATGGCTGGTGATAAAGACCCGCAGGAAATTCTGGCATCCGTCAAAGACGGAGTTTATGCCGTTGCCTTTGGTGGAGGTCAGGTGGACATCACCTCCGGGAAATTCGTTTTTTCCTGTACGGAAGCCTACAAGGTCGAAAACGGCAAGGTCGGCGCTCCGGTGAAAGGTGCTATGTTGATTGGTAATGGTCCGGATGCGTTGACGCGTGTTGCCATGATCGGCAATGACATGCAGCTCGATCCTGGAATGGGAACCTGCGGTAAGCAAGGGCAGGGCGTCCCTGTTGGTGTTGGCCAGCCATCCATGCGTATCAATGCCCTGACAATCGGTGGCACTGCAGTCTAGTCCAAAACAGATAGTCTCGTATCCTTCGAAAGTGCGTATTCAAAAGCGATTCTGAAACAAAATGACCAGCAACATCACCGTTTGGGGACGCATCAATTCCTCTAACGTTCGAAAGGTTCTGTGGTGTCTTGAAGAACTGGGACTGGAATACCGTCAGATTGATGCTGGTGGAGCCTTCGGTGTGGTCGATAGCAATGAGTACCTTGCTCTCAATCCGAACGGTAGAATTCCCTGTTTACGCGATGACAACTTCGTCATATGGGAATCCAACGCAATCGTTCGGTATCTTGCGCGAAAATATGGCGAAGTTCCGTTTGTAAGCGCTGACCCTGAAAAGTGGGCGCTGGCTGATCAGTGGATGGACTGGACAACATTCTCATTCGGAATGCCGTTTCGCAATCTGTTCTGGAACATGGTGCGCACTGCTCCGGCAAGCCGCGACCAGGATACAATTACTCTTGGGATCGAGCACTGTTCGGCCCAATTCGTGGTCGCTGACGCGGCTTTGTCGAAAAAGCCTTACCTGTTCGGTGATGATATCGGTGTTGCTGATATTCCCTTGGGGTGCCTTGCCTATGCCTGGTTCAACATGGATATCCAGCGACCGGATTTGCCGCATTTGGCAGCCTGGTACGAACGTTTGACCAAGCGACCGGCCTATCAAAAAGGCGTCATGAGCGCGCTGACATAATGTTCAGCAATGTCGATTTGCCGTCATGCCAGAGTTCTTCATTTCGGAGAGGTTGATATGAGTGAGATCGAATTCATCATTTTTGACATGGATGAGGTGTTCTACGACTACGATCATCAGATCCGGCTCGATCTTCTGGAAGACCTGACAGGTAGACCTGCATCGGACATTGATCAGTCCGTTTGGGGCGGCCCACATGAAGCAGCTGCCGAGGCAGGAACACCGGACACTGCCGAAGGATATTTGAAACAATATGGTGACCTTCTCGGGCACCCGATTGAATTTGAGACCTGGGTGGATATTAGACGGCAGATGATGCAGGGCAGGGAGCAAATGTTTCAGCTTGCAAGGGACCTGAAACGCCATGTTGACTTGGCGCTTCTGACCAACAACGGCATGATGCTGAAGGCCGCGCTACCTGACTGCGCGCCGGAAATGATCGAGATTTTTGGCGAAAAAGCTCACGTTTCGGCAGAATTTAAAGCGCGCAAACCCGATCCTGTTGTTTATGGCCGGGTTTGCGCCAGATATGGCTACATGCCCGGACGTTGTTTGTTTGTCGATGACAAGCTAGAGAATGTTGAAGGCGCGGAAAGGGCGGGGCTGGCGGTACATCATTACAAGACATATCATGGCTTCCTGTCCTGCCTTCACGAGTCGGGTCTTCCTATAAGCCGCCGGGTTTAGAAATCCTTTGAGATTTCCAGTCTTTATTTGGTTAAACTAAAACCAGAATCTTACAGCCTTGGAAACAATATGGCCGCCGAGAGCGTACCTCCCCTATTTGCTGAAGCGATAGTCTTTCTTTCGGCGACTGTTGTGGCGGTGCCGATTGCTAAACGCCTTGGTCTTGGGTCCGTTGTTGGCTATCTGGCTGCAGGGGCTGCGATAGGGCCGCATGGCTTGCAGCTGCTGGGATCTGGCGAAGATGTTCTGCATGTTGCCGAACTTGGCGTTGTGTTGCTGTTGTTCGTGATCGGACTGGAGCTTGATCCGCAAAAACTGTGGCGGATGAAGCGAGACATCTTTGGTTTGGGCACCGCCCAGGTGATGCTGACTGGCTTCAGCCTTTATGCATTTGCTCAAATTGCCGGAATGTCGCGGTCAATGGCGCTGGTTGCCGGATTCGGTCTGGCGCTGTCCTCGACAGCCTTTGCGCTCCAGATCCTGCAGGAACGTGGTCAGCTTTCATCGGCCTATGGTCAGCGGGCATTCGGAATTTTGTTGCTGCAGGACATCGCGATTGTCCCGCTTTTGGCGATGGTGACAATTCTTGCCCCTGGAGAAGGGCCCTCAACGCTTACTGAAATTGCCGGTGAAGTTGCGATTGTTTTGGCCGCCGTCGCCGCGGTTATCCTGATTGGTCGGTATCTGATATCTCCTGTTTTTCTGCTGCTTGCAGCCACCAGGGCCCGTGAAGTCATGTTGTCTGCAGCACTGCTTGTTGCGCTTGGCAGTGCAGGTGTCATGCATGCAGTTGGCCTGTCTATGGCACTAGGTGCCTTTCTCGCTGGCGTGCTGCTTGCAGAATCCAGTTTCCGGCACACGTTGGAAGCGGACATAGAGCCCTTCAGATCCCTGCTGATGGGTCTGTTCTTTGTGGCCGTCGGCATGTCGTTGGACATTTATCTGGTTATGGAAAACTGGATGATTGTTGCAGGCGGCGTGGCAATCGTGATGATCGTAAAGGGTTTGTTTCTTTGGGGACTGTCCAGAGGAACCGGATCGAGCAACTCCGACGCAATGCGCATTGCTGTGACGTTGCCGCAAGGCGGTGAATTTGCCTTTGTTCTGTTCACGGCGGCCGTGGGTACTAACATTCTCGACTTTCAGACAGTCAATATTCTGAATGCCGTCGTTATTTTGACGATGGTCCTGACGCCGGTCGCCTGTTTGGGGCTGGACAGATTGGCGGCGCGCGTCAAAGCGAGAGGTGTGGAGAACCCGTCTATCGAGACATTTGAAGAAGCAACACCGACAGTGCTGGTGATTGGTTTTGGCAGGTTCGGCATGGTCGTTGCGCAGATTTTGACATCCGAGGGTCTTGAAATCACGGCGATCGACAACCGCCCGGACCGTATCGCCTATGCCCGAAAGCTTGGCTACAAAGTCTACTATGGCGATGCGACCCGGGCAGACGTGCTGGAAGCTTCCGGTGCCGGAACGGCAGCGCTTGTTGCCATGTGCATCGAAAATGACAAGGTGATGGGCAAGGCAATCGATCTGATACGGGAGGGGTATCCCGAAACGCAGATATTCTGCCGGGCAACTGACCGGGCACACGCACTGGATTTGACTAAAAAGGGCGTGGATTTCCAGATCAGGGAAACGTTTGAATCAAGTGTTGTCTTTGGCCGGGCAGCCTTGGAAGCGCTGGGCACGCCTTTGGATAGGGTCGACCAGATTGTTGAAGACGTTCGTCACCGTGATGATGAACGGTTGGTGGAACAGATGGCTGGCGGAATGTACGCTGGTGCTGATAAACTCCATACCGTGACGCCGCGAAAGATTACCAAGACCAAGAAACACGACACTGCCATTCAATAAAAAAGGCGCCTGATTTGGCGCCTTTTAGAAAGTCCCGTTACTAAACGATCACGGCAGGGCATCAAATCCGGCAGAAAATCCGTTCAGAGAGATCGGAATACCGATGCCTTCTTCGGGTGTCTGGAAAATAATAAAGGTTGCCTGCGAACCAGCCTTCAACTTGGTCAGAAGTTCATCTTCCAGAATAACTTCGGCAATACAGCCATTTGGCAAGCAGCGAACGAATGCAGCCCGGCCGATGTCCGCATTATCAACACGAAGACCCAGTCCCGATGGCAATAGAACACCGAGCGGTGCCAAAACGCGCAGTATTCGCGCTTGTTTGTCAGCGGTTCTTAAAATGATAACCGAAAGGCCAACATTCTCTCGGTCGGCTGCGGTCACATTTTGAACCAGAGCACATTGCTCACCCGACGCTCCTGGTGGGGCGTCGCAGCGCATTTGCCAATCGCCGTGGGCTGCACGAACTTCCCCTTGAGCGAAAGTCGGCAATGTTCCTTGAGTGAATGAGGCGAGCGCCAATCCAGCAGCAATTGCAAGTTTGGACAAATCGGATAGTTTAAAGCGTGCGGTACGCGGCCGCGGCAACTGGGTCGACAAGAATTCCTCCAGCCAATCATTATCTGGTCCGTCAGCTCTTCAGGCAGATGCCCAAGCTTTCGAATCATCGTTATCTTGGCCAGACATTGCAGCATGCGCGCATGTGTTTCCAGTCCAAGCCACCGGTAAGGGTACTGTTAATCCGACTTTTTGTCGAAAATCTGCATGTCTTTGACATCGGTCAAGCAGTTAAACCCTTCCCAGCCTGTTAAAAAGCGGAAAATCCGTTGCAGCGCACGGCTTCTTGTGGTTTTTGTGCGGCATAAAGATGTCGACAGAAGGCTGCGGCACATCGCCGCTCTGTCCATTGGTAGCAGTCGCGCTTTGCGGGCGATTGTGTTTACTATCCGAGAATCTGACACGGATTTCCGGATTTCGGAATAGCAGTTTGGGCTTGCGATTGACCGCCAAGCCCGGTACTGCCGCAACAGTTTTTGGACCGGGCTTGGCTCGGTGTTTGTGTATGTGCCGCCGATTTGGCGGCTGAGGGAAGGGAGCGCGGACGTGAAAGCAGTCTTCAAGCGTCTCATGAATCTGGTCACATTGGTGACCGCTTATGCTGGAGCGTCGACGGCGGCGTTGGCAGCAGAACCCGGTTTTAGCAACTGGCAGCTTGGCTTCCAGGCCGCGACAACTGATGTCATGGACGATATCTCCTGGTTCAACGATTTCACGCTCGTGATCATTACGGTGATCACGTTGTTCGTGCTGGCTTTGCTGATCCTGGTTATCTTCAAGTTTAGTGCAAAGGCGAACCCGGTTCCGTCCCGCACATCGCACAATACCATGATCGAAATCGTCTGGACGGTCGCACCGATCCTGATCCTGGTTATCATCGCGATCCCGTCTTTCCGTCTGCTCTATAAGCAGTTGGAGATTCCGGAATACGATATGACGATCAAGGCAACCGGATACCAGTGGTATTGGGGTTATGAGTACACCGATGATGGCATGGGTGAGCTCTATTTCGATTCCATCATGGTTGCGGATGATGAGCGTCAGGAAGTTGCCGATGCGCGCGGTGTGTCCTTAAGCGAAGTTCCTCGCCTTCTCGCAGTTGACTATGATCTGGTGATCCCTGTCGACAAGACAGTTCGCCTGCAGGTGACGTCCGAGGATGTGATCCACGCATTTGCCATGCCGACTTTCGGCGTGAAAATCGATGCGATCCCGGGACGTCTGAACGAGACATGGTTCCATGCTCGCGAGGAAGGCGTCTATTACGGACAGTGTTCTGAACTTTGCGGTAAGGACCATGCGTTCATGCCAATCGCGGTTCGTGTCGTTTCCGACAATCAGTTCCAGACTTGGGCAGCTGCTGCACAAGACGATCTGGACACAGCCAATGAACAGCTGCTGGCCTCAATTGCTGACGAGAAGAAACTCGCAGTAAAAGGTGAACTGAACCAAATTTCTGTCGCTGCGAAATAACGCGGCGGCATTGCCAATTGGCGATGCGCGCGACTTGATGCAGCGACGCTGAGACAGACTAACGAGGGAGCCCAAAATGGCTGCGACCGAAGCACATGCGGCACATGACCATCCGTACGGATGGCGCCGGTGGGTCTATTCGACTAACCACAAAGATATCGGACTTCTGTATCTTTACTTTGCGATCTTTGCGGGAATTGTAGGCGGCGCCCTGAGTGTCGGCATCCGCATGGAACTGCAAGAACCGGGAATGCAGATTTTCGCAGACCCGCACATGTTCAATGTGTTCACCACGTCTCATGGCCTGATCATGATCTTCTTCATGGTTATGCCGGCGATGATCGGTGGTTTTGCCAACTTCTTTGTCCCGATCATGATCGGTGCACCGGATATGGCGTTCCCGCGGATGAACAACATCTCGTTCTGGCTTCTCCCGCCAGCCTTCTTGCTGTTGCTCTTGTCGCTCTTTGTTGAGGGACCTCCAGGTGCAAACGGTGTTGGTGGTGGCTGGACGATCTATCCACCGCTATCCACTTCCGGCCAGCCTGGTCCGGCGATGGATCTTGCGATCCTGTCTCTGCATATTGCAGGTGCCTCGTCGATCCTGGGTGCAATCAACTTCATCACGACCATTTTCAACATGCGTGCACCGGGCATGACCCTGCACAAGATGCCGTTGTTTGCCTGGTCAGTGCTGATCACTGCATTCCTGTTGCTTCTGTCTTTGCCGGTTTTGGCTGGCGCCATCACAATGCTGCTGACAGATCGTAACTTCGGGACGACATTCTTTGATCCGGCCGGCGGCGGTGATCCTATCCTGTTCCAGCATCTGTTCTGGTTCTTCGGTCACCCGGAAGTGTATATCCTGATCTTGCCAGGCTTCGGTATCGTCAGTCACATCATTTCAACGTTCTCTCGCAAACCGATCTTCGGATACCTGGGCATGGCCTACGCCATGGTTGCTATTGGCGTTGTCGGCTTCATCGTGTGGGCGCACCACATGTACACAGTCGGCATGTCCGTAGAAACGCAGGCTTACTTCGTGGCTGCGACGATGGTCATTGCGGTTCCGACGGGTGTGAAGATTTTCTCTTGGATCGCCACAATGTGGGGCGGTTCCATCGAGTTCAAAGCACCAATGGTGTGGGCAATCGGCTTCATCTTCTTGTTCACCGTTGGTGGTGTAACTGGTGTGCAGTTGGCAAATGCCGGTCTCGATCGTGCCTTCCATGACACCTATTACGTTGTGGCTCACTTCCACTACGTTCTGTCACTGGGTGCTGTGTTCGCAATCTTTGCGGCCTGGTACTACTGGTTCCCGAAAATGTTCGGGTACATGTACAACGAGACCATTGCCAAAGCCCATTTCTGGATCACGTTCATCGGTGTGAACCTGGTGTTCTTCCCGCAGCACTTCTTGGGTCTGAACGGCATGCCACGCCGCTATGCTGACTACCCGGACGCGTTTGCAGGCTGGAACATGGTTTCTTCCTATGGGTCCTACATTTCCGCCTTTGCGGTTCTGGTTTTCCTCTTCGGTATTGTGGAGGCATTTTCCAAGAAACGCGTAGCTGGAAACAACCCATGGGGCGAAGGTGCAACGACCCTGGAGTGGACACTTACGTCTCCTCCACCGTTCCACCAGTTTGAAACTCTGCCGCGCATCAAATAATGCTCGGCTGGAAGGACTGGGTGCCTTCCAGATACCAACCAGCACCGCGCCGGATACCGGCGCGGTGCACGACTTGAAGAGACTGACGGGCGATGTGCCGCCCTGAACACCCGCTAAATTCAATGCGGGCAGTAACAAGAATTCAAAAGGACGCGCCCATGTCGCTCGTAGAGCGCCAGGATATGATGGACCAGGACACTGCCGTTTGGAACGGTGGCATGGGATCAGTGAGCGACTATGTGGCGCTCCTGAAACCCCGTGTCATGTCGCTGGTGATCTTTACCGCTTTTGTCGGTCTTATGTTGGCTCCAGGATCCGTTCACCCGGTTCTGGGGGCGGTCGCGATCCTTTGTATTGCAATTGGTGCAGGTGCCTCAGGCGCGCTGAACATGTGGTACGACGCAGACATCGACAAAGTGATGTCGCGCACCCAAAAGCGGCCTATCCCGGCAGGTAAAATCACTCCGGATGAGGCGCTGGCTTTTGGTGTAACACTGTCGATTGGCTCTGTCGTTACCCTAGGTCTCCTGGTCAACTGGTTTGCCGGAGCATTCCTTGCCTTCACAATCTTCTTCTATGTCATCGTTTATACGATGTGGCTGAAACGCTCGACGCCACAAAACATCGTTATCGGTGGTGCTGCCGGTGCCTTCCCGCCAATGGTTGGTTGGGCTGCTGTGACAGGTGGTGTCAGCGTTGAGAGCTTTGCGCTCTTCCTGATTATCTTTGTCTGGACACCACCGCATTTCTGGGCTTTGGCATTGGTCAAAAACGGAGACTATCAAGCCGCAAAGATCCCGATGTTGCCGGTCGTCGCAGGTGGGATTACTACCCGTCATCACATTCTGGCGTACTCGATGTTGCTGGCGCCTGTTGGTGTAGCTCCATACTTCTTGGGCTTTGCTAGTCCTGTCTACGGCGTTATCTCCGCTGCGTTCGGTGTTGCGTTTATCACCCTCGCCGCTGACGTCTGGCGCAAGCGTGAAGGTGCTGCGGCCCGCAACTCCTGCATGCGTCTGTTCAAGTTTTCAATCTTCTATCTGTTCATGCTGTTCGCGCTTCTTTTGGGCGAAAGCCTGGTAACCGGAGTATGACCGCGATGCCTGAGCAGAACGAAGGGATCACCCTGACCGAAGAGCAGAAGAAGAAGCGCCGTGGTCGCTCGATTGCGATTGCTGTCATTCTGGCTTCACTGGTCGTCCTGTTTTACGTGGTTACCATCATCAAGTTGGGACCTGGCGTGATCAACCGGACCTGGTAGGGGAGGCTGTATGAGCGAAAATAAGACCAGCCAGAACCTCTCGCACAGCAATCGCAAGGTGGCGATGGCTTGTGTTGGTATGTTCGCATTTATGGTGGGCGCAGCTTACGCGGCGGTGCCGCTATACGATCTGTTCTGTCGTGTGACCGGTTTTGGTGGCACAACACAGGTCGCTGAAACCGAAAGCGACCTGGTAATCGATAGGATGATCACAGTCCGGTTTGATGGCAACGTCAATCATACACTGCCTTGGAAATTCAAACCCATGCAGCGTTCTGTAACGCTTAAAATGGGCGAAACCGCCCAGCTGGCTTATGTCGCGACGAATGCCGGTGCGAACCAGACAGTTGGAACGTCTACGTACAATGTTTCTCCGCCGACTGCGGGCGCTTATTTCAACAAACTGGACTGTTTCTGCTTTACTGAGCAGGCACTGGAACCCAGTGAAACCGTTGAAATGCCGGTCGTCTTTTTTGTCGATCCGGAGATGAACAAAGATCCTGAATTGAAGCATGTGAAGGAAATAACTTTGTCCTACACATTCTTCCCGGTAGAACAACCGGAACAACCGGTTGCGGCGCGAACCAATCCGTCCGTAGCTGAAACGACTTATGAGTGATTGGCGCTTTTAGCGCTGGAATTGAACGTTTTTGGGGAGCTAGCCGATGGCTGAGGCACATACCAATAACCACGACTACCACCTGGTGGAACCTAGTCCGTGGCCTGTTTTAGCGTCTATCGGCGCGTTTTGCATGGCGCTCGGCGCGATCGGATGGATGCGGTCTGCTGCTGGGGACGAGTTTGTCCCGCTCGGTATCAATCTGACAGGTTGGGGCCTATTCGCAGTTGGTCTGTTGGTCGTTCTTTATGTAATGTTCGCTTGGTGGCGTGACACCATCAAAGAAGCTGATGAAGGTCATCATACCCGTGTGGTTTCCCTGCATCTGCGCTATGGCATGCTGTTGTTCATTGCTTCAGAAGTGATGTTCTTCGTTGCCTGGTTCTGGGCCTATTTCGATGCGGCTCTTTTCGCCGGTGAAGCGATCCAGTTTGCCCGCGTTGAAGCAACCGGTGGTCACTGGCCGCCGGATGGTATTGCAACATTTGATCCTTGGCACCTACCACTGCTCAACACTCTGATCCTGCTCTGCTCTGGTACGACTGTTACCTGGGCACACCATGCACTGCTGCATGATGACCGCGAAGGTCTAAAGTGGGGTCTGACATTGACTGTTCTGCTCGGTGTGATCTTCACGATCTGTCAGGCTTACGAATACCAGCATGCTGCGTTCACATTCGATGGCAACATCTATGGTGCAACATTCTTCATGGCGACTGGCTTCCACGGCTTTCATGTGATCGTTGGTACGATCTTCCTGGCTGTTTGCCTGTTCCGGGCATTGGCTGGACATTTCACTCCGAAGCAACACTTCGGTTTCGAAGCCGCTGCCTGGTACTGGCACTTCGTTGACGTTGTGTGGTTGTTCCTGTTTGTCGCAATTTACATCTGGGGCGCAGGTACTCCGGCCGCCCACTAACGGGCACTGATAAAAGTATTAAAAGCGCCCGGTCCGGAATAGGATCGGGCGCTTTTTTGTTTTTGAGTTCTACAGGGGAAGCAGCTTATGGAAGACAAGGCGCATTTTCCAGCCGCCAACCCGGTATCAGCCGGATTGTCTGGCAAATGCCCGCGTTGCGGTCAGGGAAAACTGTTTGACGGTTTTCTGAGTGTCAAAAAATCCTGCATGGTCTGCGGCCTCGATTTCGAGTTCGCAGACAGCGGCGACGGCCCGGCTGTTTTTGTCATCATGATTGTAGGATTTTTGATTGTCGGGCTGGTCCTGTTTGTCGAACTTTCCTATCAGCCGCCAATTTGGCTTCATCTGCTGTTGTGGTTACCTTTGACAACAGTGATGGCAGCAGGAGTGCTACGTCCCCTCAAGGGGTTGATGATCGGCCTGCAATACCGCCATAGCGCTGAAGAAGGCCGCCTTGATACCGGCGACGACGACTAAGTTTTTAATCGCGAGACCTATCTGTTCATGGGACGTACCAAAACTCTCATAATACCGACAATAGCTACTGCCATGGGGCTGACGGTGTTGCTGAACCTCGGATTCTGGCAATTGGGCCGTCTTGAATGGAAAGAGAAGCTGATCGTCCAGGTGGAACAAGGCGTGGCAAAAGCGCCGGTATCGGCACCAGATCCATCTGAATGGGCAGTGCTTTCAGAACCAGATGATTATCGTCATGTATCAGTCTCTGGAGAATATCTGGACGGAGCAACTTTCTATTATACCGCGCTGGCGAAACCAGCGGGTAACTTTGGCGGGCCGGGACTAATGGTCTACAGCCCTTTCAAAACCAATGACGGTTGGACCGTATTGGTCAATCGCGGATTTATTCCGCAGGAGCTTCCGGATTCTGAACGATCAATCTTTTTGAAATCGCCAACGGGAAAATCCGAAATCACCGGACTATTACGCCTAGGCGAGAAACCGAATTGGACAACGCCTTCTGCCAGCCCCAATGACCGCATTTGGTTTGCGCGCGATACGGATAATATGGGAGCCATACTTGGTGTAGAGGTTCAGTCCCTTGCGCCCTATAGCATTGATCTAGATAAACAGTTTACACCTGCATCAGGTCTGCCACAGGCGGGTGAGACGATTGTTCGCTTCAAGAATGATCATCTGGGATACGCACTGACGTGGTTCGGTCTGGCGACCACCTTGATAGGTGTTTTTCTGGCGTACGCGGCCACTGTTCTGTGGCCGCGTCACGAAAACGGAAATGATGCCTAGGAGAGCGCTGCGAGAATTGCAGCTGCACCGGTTTTAGTGGCATCGCTCGGTGAGTCTTCAACAGCCAGAAAAGTCACTTCACCGTCTTTGGCGATCAGCGCAAACCGCTGAGAGCGAAGGTGGCCGAATATCGGCGCCGGGCCCAGGCCCAAGCCTGCAGCCTCAACAAATCCGGCACCAGTATCAGACAGGAAGGTGATGTTGTTGCCGGTGTTGGATGCTTTTTTCCACGCGTCCATTACAAAGACATCGTTGACGGAGATGACCGCAATTGCGTCTACACCCTTTTCTTTCAACGTGTCAGCATGTTCGACAAAACCTGGCAGGTGATTCATGTGACATGTCGGGGTAAATGCACCCGGCACGCCGAACACCACAACAGTTTTGCCACCAGCAAATTCACTGGTGGTCATTTCACCCGGCCCGTCCGCCGTCATGAGATTGAACGTTGCGTCGGGCAGTCGATCGCCAACCTTGAGTGTCATCTGTGACATCCTCTTTTCTGAATAAACGAGAAGTGTGTTCCGCTGCGCAGATAGGGCGTTTTTATCCGCGCGTCGAGAGGGGTCTAAGTAATTATCCGGAGGAAGTGTGAAAAAATCAATTTATCCAGTCGGATGGGATGGGCTCAAGGTGTTCTATGGCAAGGTTGCCATCTGTGAGAACCAGCCGGAGAACGTTGTCATCAGGTGATGCCTTGAGGCCTTTGGTCGACAGGTGCCAGATTGCTTTGGTACCTTTGAGCTCAACGAGTTTAGGAAGACCGATGTAGGATCCTGTCGGACCTGCGGCAAAAAGGTCCGGCGTTTTATCGTCAACCAACTCGGCCTCTATAATCAGATTGCCTTCCGCTTTCCCGGAATACTCCGTTGAGACGATCTTGAGTGCACCGGGCGCCATGTTTCCGGGAACTGCGGAAAGATCACGGTCGATGAGTTTGAGCGCGAGCGTATCGGTTTTTGCATCTGGTGTGAGTTCAAGTGTCAAGGATGCATCACCGGGCACGCAAATGTCTTTGCAAATACCGAAAAACACATCCATCGTCAGCTGAGCAGGCTGGTGCAGGTCATCCGGAGTGACCTTGATCGGCAGAACAATGCCGTCTTGATAAACGATCGATTCCGAAAAACCGTCATTGTACCGCTCAGGCACCGGATAGAGGACTTCCCAGGATTTGATGTTGGTTTGTTCCGACAACGAAATCTGCGGCGGGATGCCTGCTTCACCTGAATAACGCCAATAGGTGTGCCAGCCCGGCTCCATGAGGAACTCAAGCCCCGCCAGATAGTGTCCATCGTCGAGCGGTCCAGAGGCAATCAACCGAACGGCTCCGCCCTGAACTTCCGTCCAGTCTGTCATTGCAGCTTTCGCGGGGGCGAAACTGGTCAGAAGTAATATTGTGAGAGCGTAAAAGAGCCGTTTCATGAACTGAGTGCTACACGAGTTTCGCGTAAGCGTCATCGGCAACACTGCGATATCCCGGTCATATCCTCGTGACGTCATAGTGACCTCAAATCGATGACGTGGCACAATGAGACATTAACAAGGGTAATCATAATCAGTATGCTTTTGATTGGACACCCTTTGAACCGGAGGCGCCCATGACCGCATCTGAAGAAACGGACACTCTTGACGGTCAGTTTTTGATCGCGATGCCGAGCATGGCCGACAGCCGGTTTGAACACTCGGTCATTTATGTTTGTTCGCACTCCGATCAGGGTGCCATGGGCTTGGTGGTGAACCAGGTCGCTCGCCATCTGTCACTGGAAGAGCTCCTGGTGCAATTGGACATTGTCAACGACGAGAGTGCGATCCGATTGCCGACACAGGTCAAGGAAATGGCCGTCCACAAAGGCGGTCCGGTCGAAGTCGAGCGTGGATTTGTTTTGCACAGCGACGATTTTGCTCTCGGTAAATCAACCCTGAATATCGACAATGGTATTTGCCTGACCGCGACGTTGGAAATCCTGAGAGCGTTGGCTCAGGGAGACGGTCCCCGTCAGGCTATTCTTGCTCTCGGATATGCCGGATGGGAGCCCGGCCAGTTAGAGACCGAGATACAGTCCAATGGCTGGCTGACCGCGCCGGCGGATCCAGACATCCTTTTTGATCCGGATTCCAACAGCAAATGGCATCGCGCGCTTGGATCTCTGGGAGTTGATCCTGCCATGCTGTTTTCAGAACCGGGCCACGCGTGAGCCCTGTCGAGACCAGTGCCGCGACTTCTTCGGCGACATCACGTGAACCATTTTCCGCCGAAAGCGGCTTGCACATAAATGTTGTGGCGCGTAAGTCGGCAGAGTGGCATGGTTTGTTTCAAACTTGGCCCAATTCAAGTAATGTGGGGAATTGCTGCTTGAGCTTGGAAGCTTAAAAGCTCGGCTCGCGGCGATGGATACAAAAAGGGAAATGGCGCGGTGAAATACAGCAGTACGCGTGGTGAAGCACCTGTTTTGGAGTTTTCTGATGTCCTGCTCCAGGGGCTTGCTCGCGACGGTGGCTTGTATCTTCCTGAAACCTGGCCCCAATTTGATACCGAGACCATTTCTTCGTTTGCCGGTAAATCCTATCAGGACGTCGCTTTCGAGGTGATCAAACCGTTTGTCGGCGGCTCTATCCCTGAAGACGATCTCAAGGAGATGATCGCGGAATCCTACGCTGAATTTCGTCATCCTGCAGTAACGCCGTTGGTGCAAACGGGTTCAAACACGTTCATTCTGGAACTGTTTCATGGTCCTACATTGGCGTTCAAGGATGTCGCCATGCAGTTGCTGGGCAGGATGATGGACTATGTCCTGACAAAGAGAGGCTTGCGGGCGACAATTGTCGGAGCAACTTCAGGCGACACTGGGGGCGCTGCAATCGAAGCGTTTCGCGGCCGGGATCGGACAGATATATTCGTCCTGTTCCCGGATGGTCGTGTTTCAAATGTCCAGCGTCGGCAGATGACAACACCGACGGAAAGCAATGTACATGCGCTTGCTCTGACCGGTAACTTTGATGACTGTCAGGCAATCGTCAAAGGCATGTTCAACAATTTTGCATTCCGCGACCGCGTGGTCCTGTCGGGCGTTAATTCCATAAATTGGGCGCGTATACTGGCGCAGATTGTCTACTACTTTGTCGCCGGTGCTGCCCTTGGTGCACCACACCGGAAAATCTCCTTCACGGTTCCGACCGGCAATTTCGGTGATATTTTCGCCGGTTATGCCGCCATGAAAATGGGGTTACCCATCGAGAAGCTGGTGGTGGCCACAAATGTGAACGATATTCTGGCTCGTACACTTGAGACCGGGCGATATGAAAAACGGGGCGTTGAACCGACGATATCGCCGTCAATGGATATTCAGGTATCTTCGAATTTTGAACGCTTGTTGGCTGAGGTTTGCGGCCGGGACGGTGAAGCCGTCCGGCGTATGATGAACCAGCTGAACCAGTCGGGCAACTTTACGATTGAAGATGGCCCGCTTGGCGAAATCCGGACTCATTTCGGCGCAGGGCGCTGTAACGAACAGGAAACCGCTACAACCATTTCTTCGCTATGGCAGGAGGCGGGCTACCTTCTTGATCCGCATACGGCGATCGGCGTGCATGTCGCGAAGAAGCACGACGACGGCAATTCGCCGATGGTGGTCCTTGGAACAGCGCACCCGGCCAAATTCCCGGATGCCGTAGAGAAGGCGTCCAAGGTTCACCCGGAGTTGCCGGAAAATCTTACTCATATGATGATTGCGGAGGAACGTCAGCAGGTATTGGCAGCGGAGCAGGGTGTGGTGGAAAGCTACATCGAAGAACATGCCCGTGCTGTTCGTGCTGGGGTGTAACTATATGAATGTAAAAACAACGGTTCTCGACAACGGGTTGACGGTGGTCACCGACCAGATGCCGCATTTGAAGACAGCGGCCCTGGGCGTGTGGATCCGTACGGGATCCCGTGTGGAAAATCTTGATCAAAACGGCATCACCCATCTTCTGGAGCATATGGCGTTCAAGGGAACCAAGACCCGGAACGCGCGTGCTATCGCGGAAGAGATTGAGGCCGTTGGTGGTGAACTGAATGCGTCGACGAGCATTGAACACACCAACTATTACGCCCGGATTCTGGCAGAAGACTTGCCGCTTGCTGTCGATATCCTCGCAGACATTCTGCAGCACTCCACATTCGATGCGCAGGAACTGGCGCGAGAGCAGCATGTCATCCTTCAGGAAATTGGCGCTGCTAACGATTCCCCTGAAGACCAGGCCTTTGATCTCTTTCAGGAAGCAGCCTGGCCGGATCAGGCAATCGGGCGTCCTATCCTAGGCACACCTGAAACCGTCAGTGGATTTGATCGCGACAAGCTGAACGCCTACCTCTCGGATCGTTATCGTGCGCCGGATATGGTGCTTGCAGCCGCAGGTGCAGTTGATCACGACAAGCTGGTTGCACTTGCAAATGAGAAGTTTAGTGATTTAAGCCCGAATCCTGCCTCAACGGAAGTTGAGGCATGGTATGGCGGCGGAGAAACGCTTCGCAACAAAGACCTGATGGAAGCGCAGGTTCTTATTGGCTTTGAAGGGCGTCCTTACAAGTCCAAGGACTATTATGCGATCCAGATCCTTGCGTCGGTTCTGGGTGGCGGCATGTCTTCACGCCTGTTCCAGGAGATCCGCGAAAAACACGGTCTGTGTTACGCGATCTACAGTTTCCATTGGGCATTCTCTGATACCGGTCTGTTCGGTGTGCATGCAGCCACCAGCCACGATGATCTCGGTGCATTGATGCCAATGATTGCCGATGAACTCGTTTCTGCGGCAAATACCATCAGTGATGATGAAGTTGCACGTTCTCGTGCACAGATTCGTGCCGGTCTGATGATGGCTCTGGAAAGCCCGGCAGCCCGGGCCGGTCAGATCGCCCGACAAATTCTGGTTCATGGACGTGTACTCGGCCCCGATGAGATTTCTGCGAAGATCGAGGCTGTTACATCCGAGGATATCCGACGGGTTGCTCATGAAACCTTTGTTGGCACCAAACCAACTCTGACTGCCATTGGTCCAATTGATGGCATCATGAGCGCGAGCCAATTGGCAGACCGGCTGCGGCAGGCACCGGTATTGCAAGCCGCCTCAATGTGAACGTGTGGGGGAGTGGGAGCATGTCGCTGCTAAGACCAGGACCACCACCCGACGCTGAGTTGATAATTGAGTCCGCGGGCCTCTATCTGCGTCCGCCTATTATGTCCGACTTCAAGATATGGTCGGACCTCAGGGACGAAAGCCGCGCTTTTCTGAAACCCTGGGAACCACTTTGGCCAACTGACGATCTGACCAAGTCAGGTTTTCGGCGTCGATTGCGGCGTTATGCTCGGGATCGAAAAGAAGGGCGGAGCCTGTCATTTCTTCTTTTCCGGTCTAAAACAGATCAGATGCTGGGTGGTCTGACCCTGAGCAATATTCGCCGAGGTGTTAGCCAAACCACGACACTTGGCTATTGGATGAGCGAAAGACATTCTGGAAAAGGTCATATGTCTGCAGCCGTCGCCATGATCTTGCCGTTTTGTTTCGACGTTTTAAACCTTCACCGAATTGAAGCGGCTTGTATTCCGACCAACACACCATCCATACGACTTCTCGAAAACGCCGGATTTAACAGAGAAGGGTACGCACGCAGTTTTCTACTCATCAACGGGAGTTGGCAGGATCATCTGCTGTTTTCGTGTCTGGCTGAGGATCATGCGCTGCGGCCCGGTAAAGTGGCACCGGTTGTTGAAGGAATTTTGAAAGAATTCTTGTGAGATGCATCTCAAACCGGTAGTTCTGCGCTCCATGTCGATTTTAATGCCGGTACATCATTACAGAGCACTGAAAAGCGCAGCTTTTTTCCTCGCTGTGGCTGTTTGTCTGATCGTGTCTCTGCCTGTCAGGGCTCTCGAGCCAATTCCAGTCCCGATTGATATCGAGGCGTTGGACATTACCAATGCTGTCGACCTCCACAAGGATGCAGGAACCCGTCTTCAGGTGTCCACTGCTCCGGGTGCTGATGGCATTGTCCGGCGTATCGAGGTTCCCTCGCGCAACGGGCAAAACACGAATTGGGTAGTCTTTGCGCTGGCCAATACAAGTGATGAACAGATTGATCGGCTGATCGTCGCGCCCAACTACAAATTAACTGGATCAAATCTGTTTTGGCCGGATCTGGGTTCGTCGCGCATCGCCAGCATCACGCCCAGTCAAGGCATCGAACCTTCCCGCCAGAAAAGCCTGGAAGCCGACGTCTTTCTGGTGACGCTGGATCCGGGGTCTATCGTGACTTTCGCGGCCGAGCTGACCACTCCCAACTTGCCGGAAATCAGGCTCTGGGAACCTGATATCTACAAAGAGACAATCAATGCCTATTCGCTGTACCGCGGGATCATTCTGGGTATTTCAGGTCTGCTGGCGCTTTTCTTGACGATCCTATTTGTCGTCAAAGGCACGGTGATGTTTCCGGCAACTGCGGCCCTTGCCTGGTCAGTTTTGACCTACCTGTGCATTGATTTTGGTTTTTGGGGCATGGTTTTTAATCAGGAAGGTGGCGGAAGCCAGTTGGCTCGTGCATCTGCGGAGGTCATGCTTGCTGCCAGTTTGATCATTTTTCTGTACGCTTATCTCAATCTGAATCGCTGGAATATTCATTATTCGCATTTGGCGCTAACGACACTTATTCTACTGCTTGGTCTTCTTGGTGTTGCGGTTTGGGACCCCTCCATTGCAGCCGGCATTGCCCGTCTGTCGCTCGCCATCATTGGCGTTCTTGGTTTTGTTACAATCGCGGTTTTGGCATTCCAGCACTATGACCGGGCGATCCTGTTGATTCCTACCTGGTGTCTGCTAATGGCCTGGCTTGTCGGTGCGGCGATGACAATCACGGGCCAGCTTTCGAATGATATCGTTCAACCGGCGCTCGGCGGTGGTTTGGTTCTGATCGTTCTTCTGATCGGCTTCACAGTGATGCAGCATGCCTTCGCGGGCGGTGCGATTGCGCAAGGTCTGATCTCTGATGTCGAGCGCAAGGCATTGGCACTCACCGGTTCCGGCGACATAATCTGGGACTGGGACATTGATCGTGACCGGATCTACACCGGCAACGAAGTCGAACATCTTCTCAACCTGAAACAGGGAACATTGGAAGGTCCGGCGCGGGATTGGCTTGATGTGCTCCATCCGCAAGACCGGGACCGGTTCCGGGCGACACTTGACGCGGTGATTGATCAGCGACGCGGCAAGATTGTCCAGACATTTCGTCTGCGTTCTGAAGACGGCCACTTCCGCTGGTTTCGTTTGCGCGCGCGTCCGATTGTGGGGGCGGATGGCGAGGTTATCCGCTGTGTCGGTACCCTTCTGGATGTCACAGAGGAGCGGACGGCAGAAGAGCGTCTTTTGCATGATGCTGTCCATGACAATCTGACAGGCCTACCGAACCGGGAACTGTTTGTTGACCGCCTGAAAACGAGTGCTGTGCGCTCAATAGCGGAAGGCACAACAAAACCAACCGTAATGGTGCTAAATCTTGATCGCTTCAAGCAGGTGAATGACAGCATCGGCCTATCAGCTGGTGACAGCATATTGCTGACTGTCGCCCGCCGTCTCGGTCGGCTTATTGGTCAGCAGGATACACTGGGACGCCTCTCTGGAGACCAGTATGGCCTCGTTCTGCTGTCGGAGCAGGAGCCAGACCGGATCGTCGCACTTGCAGACTCGCTGCGCAAAGCTGTGCGATCACCGATTACATTCAGCGATCGCGAAATTTTCCTCACTTGTTCTGTTGGCATTTCCTTCCACGAAGGTGGTAAGCCGGGTGTTGAGGACATGCTGACCAATGCTGAAATCGCGCTCAACCATGCCAAACGACTTGGTGGCGATCGTCAGGAAGTGTTTCGGCCGATCCTGCGTCCGCTCGACAAGAACATCGTTGATCTGGAAACTGAGTTGCGCGAAGCGATCAAGAAAGAAACGCTTGGTGTCTTCTTTCAGCCAATTATCCGTCTTGAAGACCAATCGGTCGCTGGATTTGAAGTTCTGGCGCGTTGGAATCACCCGAAACGGGGCAAAATATCACCTGCCGAGTTCATTCCTGTCGCAGAGCAATCAGGTCTGATCAACGAACTTGGTATGTATATGCTGGATAAAGGGGCGCAGCAGCTCGCGTTCTGGCAGAAGGAATTTCCGTTACCGCGGCCGTTGTTCGCGTCCGTAAACCTGTCATCCCGTCAGCTACTTAAGCAAGATCTGATTAACGATGTGAAAGCTGTGCTTTCAAGGACATCGGTCGAAACCGGGACTTTAAAGCTTGAACTGACAGAATCTCTTGTCATGTCCAATCCGGAATACTCCGCCAAGGTTTTGGAACGTCTGCGTGGTCTTGGAGCTGGACTGTCCCTTGACGATTTTGGCACGGGCCATTCATCGCTTTCCTATCTCCAGCGTTTCCCGTTTGATACGATCAAGATCGACCAGGCTTTTGTGAAGCCAAACGGCTCAGCTGCCCGTCCGGTTCTGTTGCGCACGATCGTGGCGATGGGCCATGATCTTGGAATGTCGGTTGTCGCCGAAGGAGCTGAAAGCGAGACTGATGCGCTAGAGCTCTATCAACTCGGCTGCGAGTTCGCGCAAGGTTTCTTTTTCGGGGAAGCCGTGTCTGCAAACGAGGCGACAAAAATTCTTCGGAAAATGCCGACAGCGGAAGCTGCATCTCACTGATTAGTGCATGATGCCAGTAGCTGGTGATTAGTTTGCACCCGCACCGGAAACGACCAACGCCCCTTACATCTTGTAAGGGGCCATGCCTCCGCGGGCCAGTTCATCGGCACGCTCGTTGTCCGGATGTCCAGCGTGACCTTTGACCCAGTGCCACGCCACGTCATGACGCTCCCGGGCCGCATCCAGAGCCTGCCATAGCTCTGCATTTTTCACAGGCTTGTTAGTTGATGTTCGCCAATTCTTGCGCTTCCAACCGTCCATCCACTCGCTGATACCGCTCCGCACGTAGGTGCTGTCGGTGTAGAGATCGATGGCGCAGGGACGTTTCAAGGCGTTCAGGGCTTCAATAGCGGCGGTCAACTCCATACGGTTGTTGGTGGTTTCAAATTCACCGCCATTCAATTCTTTTTCGTGTTCGCCAAATCTCAGGATAGCCCCCCAGCCACCTGGGCCCGGGTTTCCGGAACATGCACCGTCTGTATAGATAACTACCCTGTTTTCTTCGCTCATCGCTCCAACCCATATGCATGTGTGGTGTCAATAGTCTGGTGGAAGCGAAGTTTCTTGACGTATTCCATCGGGTCTTTCGGTGTGACAAGCGCGCCTTCGGGAACACTGAGCCAATCATATAGTCGGGTCAGTAAAAAGCGTAAGGCCGCGCCCCGACTGAGTGTCGGCAGTGCTGCATGCTCAGCATCCGTCAATGGCCGGACAGACGTATAGCCGTTAAGCAGGGCACGCGCCTTAGTGACGTTGAACGACAAGTCTGGCTCGAAACACCACGCATTCAGACAGATCGCAATGTCATAGGCGAACGCATCATTACAGGCGAAATAGAAATCGATTAGTCCGGAGAGGTTGTCACCAAGAAAGAAAACATTGTCGGGAAAGAGGTCCGCGTGAATGACGCCATGAGGCAGATCTGTGGGCCAGTTCGTTTCCAGATAGTCCAGTTCATTTTTGATCTCGCTGCCAAGTCCTGAAACAACGTCATCACTGCGTCCGTCGCATTGTTCAAATAGCGGTCGCCAACCAGCAACATCCAATGCATTCTTACGGGTTCCATTGTACTCCATACCGGCAAGATGAAGTTCAGCCATCGCCTTGCCGAGTTCGGCGCAGTGCAATGGCTTGGGTCGTTTGACCCACATGCCGTCTAGAAACGTGACCAACGCAGCAGGCCGCCCAGCCAGGGTTCCCAGAAATTTGTTATCTTTTGACGGAACCGGTTGTGGGCAGGAGAGGCCTTTTGCCGACAGGTGCTGAAGCAGGTTCAGAAAATAAGGCAAATCATCCGGATTTACGCGCTTCTCATAAAGCGTGAGAATGAAATAGGCCTTCTCGGTGTGGACCAGAAAATTGCTGTTCTCTACACCTTCCGCAATCCCTTTGAACGATAACAGGGATCCGATATCGTAGGTTCCGATGAATCCGTTGAGTTCTTCATCGGTCACTTCAGTATAAACGGCCATATTTTTATCCGTTAGCCGACTGCGGTTGGAGAGCCATCTCTCTCAGTTCGCGCGGCAGATTAAATGATATTGTTTCTTCCGCCGTGCGGACCGTTTCGACAGCGACATCAAATCGGTCACTAAAGGCATTGATGATTTCTTCGACCAGCGTTTCAGGTGCTGAAGCGCCAGCGGATAGGCCCAGAGAGCTAACACCTTCGAAATCTGACCAGTTGATTTCGTCGGCGCGTTGTATCAGCACAGCTACTTTACAGCCAGCGCGTTCGGCAACCTCCCGCAGGCGTTGCGAATTGGACGAGTTGGGTGCACCCACGACGATCATTGCTTCGACGCCAGGGGCAACCTGTTTCACGGCTTCCTGACGGTTTGTCGTTGCGTAGCAGATGTCTTCCTTGTGGGGAGCGACAATTTCAGGGAAACGTTTCTGCAATACGGAAACGATTCCGGCTGTATCGTCCACGGACAAGGTGGTCTGAGTAATATAGGCAAGCAGCCGATCCGTTTTCGGCACAAAGGCGTGTGCATCATCTTCGGTCTCAATCAGTGAGACGGTGCCATCTGGAAGCTGTCCCATGGTCCCGATAACTTCCGGATGACCTGCGTGTCCGATCAACAGGATTTCCCGGTCCCTGCGGTGGTGAATCTCCGCTTCCTTGTGGACTTTCGAGACCAAAGGGCAGGTTGCATCCAGGTAAAACATCTTTCGCGTCTGAGCATCTTCCGGAACGGATTTTGGCACACCGTGGGCAGAAAAGATCACTGGCCGGTCAGTGTGACCAGCCGGGATTTCATCCAGTTCTTCAACAAACACTGCCCCTTTGGCTTTCAGGCCGTCAACGACATATTTGTTGTGAACGATTTCATGGCGCACGTAAACGGGCCGACCATATTTCTCCAGTGCCAGCTCGACGATCTGGATCGCCCGGTCAACGCCCGCACAAAAGCCGCGCGGTGCGCACAGCTTGATCGTAAGAGGCGACATGCCTGCGTGTACTTCGGTCATGAATTCGCTTTCGAAAGCTTATTTTGCGGCAATAAGAGCTTGGTACGCCGGTCTGTCAAGTGAGCGATGCAAATGGCAGCGGCAATTCGGCTATATTGTGTTGGTTCAACAATTGGCAACACAAGGCTCGCCAATCAATTCGGCAGCTGTTATGAAACCTCGCTGAATTTCACTTGTTCAAATGGGTAAAAGATGATTGCTGCATTTCAGGCCGTAACCAAAGGAAAGATCGAAGCTTTTCTGGCGCTTGGTTTCAGTGCACTTGTACTGGGTGGATGCGGTGGAGCTGATGGAGTTGCCGGTAAGATCATATCTGGTGGGCAAAAACCTATTGAAGTCTCGCCAGAGACCTTCGCTCCCCCGGTCGCGTGTCCTCCGATGCAGCTTAAGTCAAACACCTACCTGATCCGGAAATTTGTTCGTGGAAAAGAAGACGAGGCTGAAGCTCTTCTTTACCAGGCGACAGTCAAGGACTGGGCAAATACCTGCAGCAAAGAAGGTATTGAACAACGCAGAATCAAACTTGGATTTTCCGGAAGCGTAACTCCGGGTCCTGCATGGAAGGGTGGCGAAATCGTCCTGCCATTGCGCGTCGAAATACTACCGGCCACAGAGGGAGAAAAGCCGATTGTATCTGAATTGCTCCAGATCCCGGTTTCGCTAGCTGCAGGAGCGCCAAGTGAGGACTGGACCCTAATCGAGAACAAATTTGTTATTGGTCAGAATCAGGGGGCTAGCATCTCTTTCGGATTTGATGAAGGCCGTCGTCGACGCTAGATTTTCGAACATCAATCGATGTTGAATAAATTGGAAGTTGCGTCAAGCAGCCGCGTCGAATATTGACAAGACTGTATCTGCCTCGCACAATTGAGGCAGATGTCAGGGTCGTACCCTGGTAATCGTGCGAGAAGCACGATGAAGCATATGCGGGAGAGGCCGGGTGAAATGATCTCGGCGCCGAAGGAGCAACCGCCCCGGAAACTCTCAGGCTAAAGGACCGCATAGGCTCAACGCTCTGGAAAGCAGTGCTCCGCAGATATGTGCGGACTGCTCACCGAAGGAGTAACCGTAAGGCTTTGTCTTTTGCGGGAAATCTCTCAGGTACTCGGACAGAGGGGGTGCAGACAGACCAATTCCGATAATGGGTTGGTTTGGGACTGCGTAACCCCGAATGCGAGGACCGTTTATGGCGGACACCGTTGCAGACGCAGATCTGAAACAAACGCCTCTTCATGACCTTCATGTGGAACTCGGCGCACGTATGGTGCCCTTTGCAGGCTATTCGATGCCTGTGCAGTATAAGGCCGGTATCATGGCCGAGCATCTGCATACCCGATCCAAGGCTGGTTTGTTTGATGTTTCTCACATGGGACAGGCCTTTCTGGTTGGTCCGGACCATGAAACAACCGCGCGTGCCCTTGAAGCGCTGACTCCGTCCAATTTTGTCGAACTCGGCCTTGGCCGCCAGCGTTATACAGTTCTGTTGAACGACGAAGGCGGTATTATCGATGACTTGATGGTGACCCGGTCTGTCTCTGCAGAAGATGACGGGCGCTTGATGCTGGTCGTCAATGCCGGGCGCAAGGATGTTGATTACGCCTATTTTCAGGAAAAATTGCCAGCGAACGTAAAACTTGAAATCGTTGAAGATCGCGCCTTGATCGCTGTGCAAGGGCCCGAAGCTGTTTCTGCAGTTGCGCTTCATGCGCCGAAAGCTGCTGATCTTGGTTTCATGTCCGCCTCGTCGATGGAATTTGACGGTATCGACTGTCACATCGCCCGCGCTGGTTATACCGGCGAAGACGGTGTCGAGATGTCCGTTCCTGCCGGTGCTGCCGAGGCAATTGCCCGAGCCCTGCTCGCGGATGACCGTGTCGAGGCAATCGGGCTTGGTGCGCGCGACAGCCTGCGTTTGGAAGCAGGCCTTTGTCTTTATGGTCATGATATTGACGAGACAGTCTCACCTGTTGATGGCGGAATTACATTCTGTATGCAGAAACGCCGCCGCGAGGAAGGCGGATTTCCGGGAGCTGATCGCATCCAGAAAGAGCTCGCGGAAGGTACGGATACTGTCCGAGTTGGATTGCGCATAGACGGCAGGGCGCCGGCCCGGGAAGGCGCAGAGATTGCCATTCCGGATGGTGAAGTCATCGGTATTTTGACCTCTGGCGGGTTCGCGCCAACTGTCGGTGCGCCGATTGCCATGGGCTACGTCCTTGCAGATTACGCTAAGTCAGGCACTGCTCTTGAACTGATCGTGCGCAATCGACGCTTACCGGCGACTGTTGCCGACATGCCGTTTGTGCCCAACCGCTATTATCGCAAACCAAAATCTTAAAAAATCCAGAGAACGGACGCAAAACCATGACCACTTATTTCTCCAAAGACCACGAATGGATTGCAGTAGCAGATGGTGTCGCAACCGTCGGCATCACAAATTACGCCCAGGAACAGCTGGGCGATGTTGTTTACGTCGAACTTCCTGACGCAGGCAAAGAACTCAGCCAGGGTGATGAAGCAGCTGTTGTTGAATCCGTCAAAGCTGCCAGTGAAGTCTACGCACCAATCGACGGTGAAGTTGTTGAATCCAATGGTGCTCTGGCGGATGAGCCGGCCAAGGTCAATGCAGACCCTGAGGGCGCTGCCTGGTTCATGAAAATCAAGGTCGCCAACCCGGACCAGTTGACCGAAATGATGGATGAAGCAGGCTACAAGGCCTACGTGGAGACACTCTGATTCATGGCAGGGCACTTTCATACAGCACAGGTTGAATGGGCATGCGACGGCGATTACGCCGCCAATGCTTACTCCCGTGGGCATATCTGGCGCTTCGACGGTGGTTTGGAGATCCCGGCCAGCGCGTCGCCGACCGTGGTGCCCTTGCCGCATTCGGTTGAAGCTGCAGTCGATCCGGAAGAAGCGTTTGTAGCGGCGATTTCGTCTTGCCACATGTTGTGGTTTCTCGATCTCGCGCGCCGGGCAAATTTTAATGTTGCCAGCTACCGGGATGATGCACAGGGTGAAATGAGTCGAGTGGGTCGCGGCAAGATGGCAATTTCGAAAGTCATCTTGCGTCCAGAAATCACTTTGAAGGCGGCTGAAGAGCCTGACCCGACCTGGATGACCGACTTGCATGAAAAGGCGCATGATGTCTGTTTCATCGCCAACTCCGTTAAATGCGACATCGTGGTTGAGCCTGCACCGCTCCGCCTGATCGCGCCGTAATTTCTGGAGCCGCATAAAATGCGCTACTTACCACTGAGTGATACCGACCGCAGCGATATGCTTGCGCGTGTTGGTGTGTCATCCATAGATGATTTTTTTGCGGACATTCCTGAAAATGTGCGCCTGAACGGTCTTCTTGATTTGCCCAAACGTGCCAGCGAAATGGAAGTCGAGCGCAAGCTCTCTGCCATGGCGGCGAAAAACACGTCGGCTGGATCTGTTCCGTTTTTTGTTGGGGCAGGGGCTTACAAGCACCACGTTCCGGCAACCGTGGATCATCTGATCCAGCGTTCGGAATTTCTGACGTCCTATACGCCGTATCAGCCAGAAATCACGCAAGGTACGCTGCATTATCTGTTTGAATTCCAGACACAAGTCGCGCGCCTGACCGCGATGGATGTCGCCAACGCGTCCATGTATGACGGCTCAACTGGCACAGGTGAAGCTGTGCTTATGGCGCACCGGGTTACCAAGAAGAGTAAGGCGGTATTGTCGGGCGGCCTGCACCCGCAGTACCGTGAAGTTGTCGAAGGCCTGTCCAATATGGCCGGTGACCAGGTTGTCAGCCTGCCTGCAGACCCGACTGGCACAGAAGATATCCTGTCGCAGATTGATGACGATACGTCCTGTGTGGTTGTTCAATCTCCGTCCTTCTATGGCCAGCTGATTGATCTGAAACCGATTGCCGAAAAAGCGCATCAGCACAAAGCGTTGTTGATTGCTGTCTTCACCGAAGTTGTTTCTCTCGGACTCATTGAGCCTCCGGGAACACAGGGTGCGGACATTGTGGTTGGCGAAGGCCAGTCCATTGGGAACGGATTGAACTACGGTGGACCTTACGTCGGTCTGTTTGCTACCCGTCAGAAATACGTTCGCCAGATGCCGGGACGGCTTTGCGGTGAAACGGTCGACGCTGAAGGCAAACGTGGTTTTGTTCTGACATTGTCGACACGCGAGCAGCATATCCGCCGCGACAAGGCGACATCGAACATCTGCACCAACTCCGGCCTCTGCTGCCTGGCCTTTACAATCCACATGTCCTTGCTGGGCCAGAAAGGCCTCAGTCAATTGGCCCGGATCAACCACGGAAATGCTGTGAAGTTGAAAAGGCTTCTGGCTGGAGTGCCGGGTGTAGAAGTCCTTAATTCGGCTTATTTCAACGAGTTCACATTGCGTCTTTCAAAGGCTGCCGATGGTGTGGTGGAAGCTCTTGCGGCCAAAGGCGTTCTTGCAGGACTTCCGGTCTCGCGTCTGGAACCTGGAAATAGCGATCTTGCCAACCTGCTGGTTGTTGCTTCCACCGAAGTCAACACGGATGAAGATCGTGCAGCATTTGTTGCTGCATTGAAGGAGGTGTTGGCATGAGCATGAATACGCAAGGCCGCCCGACCGCAGCTGGCGACGCAGGCGAAAGCTACCGTCCGAAAACCTTCACCGGCAATCGCGGCCTCGACATGGAAGAGCCGCTGATCTTTGAATTCGGCAGCGTTGAAACCACCGGTGTTGATCTTGATGAAACCGGTGACGTTGAGTTTGAACTCGGTTCGCACGCCCGTCAGGACGACATTGGTCTGCCGGGATTGGCTGAACCGGAAGCCATGCGCCACTACGTGCGCCTGTCGCGCAACAACTACGCGATCGACAGTGGCCTTTATCCGCTCGGCTCCTGCACCATGAAGCACAATCCGCGGTTGAACGAGAAACTGGCACGTTTGCCAGGTTTTGGCGACGTTCACCCTCTGCAGCCGGTATCGTCTGTTCCGGGCGCTCTGGAGTTGATCGACGAGTTGGCGCATTGGCTTATGGTCTCTACAGGCACATCCGCCGTTGCCATGAGCCCGAAAGCCGGTGCCCACGGTGAGCTTTGTGGCATGATGGCGATCAAGGCGGCACACACGGCCGCTGGCCGTAGCCCGCAAATTGTTCTGGTTCCGGAAAGTGCTCATGGCACAAACCCGGCAACAGCTGCGCTGCTTGGCTACAAGGTGGTCAACATTGACGCGAAGGACGACGGTACCGTCGATCTGGAAACGCTCAAGGACACAATCGCCGAGCACACCGGCAACATTGCCGGCATCATGCTGACCAATCCAAACACCTGCGGGTTGTTCGAACGCGATGTGAAGGAAATCGCCGACCGGATTCACGCGGCGGACGCATATTTTTATTGCGATGGCGCGAACTTCAACGCAATTGTCGGCAAGGCACGCCCGGGTGATCTTGGTGTTGATGCCATGCACATCAACCTGCACAAGACCTTCTCGACACCGCATGGCGGTGGTGGCCCAGGGTCAGGCCCCGTGATTCTGTCGGATCGCCTGGCTCCATTCGCACCGCTCCCGTTCATCCGCAAGACGGATGGTGGCTTGGAACTGGTTGAGACTGAGGAGGCTACCACCGAAGCCGAGCAACCGTTCGGCCGCATGACCGCCTTCCATGGTCAGATGGGCATGTATGTCCGAGCTCTCTCTTATATGATGAGCCACGGTTCGGATGGCCTCAAGCAGGCATCCGAAGACGCTGTTCTTAATGCCAACTATATCCGTGTCGGTTTGCAGGATCTGATGAGCCTGCCGTTCGGCGAGCGCCCATGCATGCACGAAGTTCTGTTTGATGACAGCTTCCTCAAAGATACTGGTGTGACGACGCTCGATTTTGCCAAGGCAATGATCGACGAGGGATATCATCCGATGACCATGTACTTCCCGCTGGTGGTCCATGGCGCGATGCTGATCGAACCGACAGAATCGGAAAGTCGAGCGGCGCTCGATCTGTTTGTTGCAACAATGCGGGATCTGGTGATGAGTGCTCAACGTGGGGAAACCGAACGGTTTGCCGGAGCACCTTATCTGGCCCCGCGTCGCCGTCTGGACGAAACCTCTGCCGCTCGCAAACCAATCCTGAAATGGACCGAGCCTGAGCCTGCACAAGTGTCACCGCAGGCGGCTGAGTAAATATCAAACTGCCGAAGTGGCAGCTATAATATAAATCCTGGCCATCAGGTCGGGATTTTCCGTTTGAGCGTGCAAAGTCAGACGGACGCGGTCGTGCTTGGTCTTAACCGGTTTTTATGGTTATTGAGGCAGCGTTCCATCGTCATTAATCGGGATGCCTCGCATGCAATCAACTTCGGTTCTACGTCTCAGCAGACGAACATTGCTTTCCGGGATTGCCGTCGTCGCTCTGACCGCTACGCTTGATGCAAAAGCGGGCAGGGTGTTTGACCGCATCATCATGCGCGACGGCTGGATCCTGAAAGAAAGCGATATCTCATGATCGTCGATGGTATCGAGGCATTTCGCACAACAGGGTTTCAGCCACAGGTCGTTGTCATCGGGGCCGGTCCGGCAGGGATAACTCTTGCTCGGCGACTGGCAAGTTTAAATGTACCGTGCGCGTTGCTCGATGCGGGTGGTGAAGAATACAGCCAGGACACACAGGACGTTTATCAGGGCAAGACAATCGGCGATCCTTATTTTGATTTGGATGCAGCTCGTCTGCGGTATCTGGGTGGTACGTCTGGTCATTGGGCCGGTTGGTGCCGTTTCCTTGATGCTCACGATTTCGAAAAACGCGACTGGATACCCAATAGCGGTTGGCCAATTGCCCGCGATGCTATCGAGCCGTTTTTTGAGGCGGCACGTGACGTTCTTGGATTGCGGAAATTCGAACCGGACGAAAGTATTTCCAACGATATAAACTGGATCGACCTTATTCGCAGTGAACCGGTCCGTTTTGGTGAAAAATACCGCGATGAACTTGCCAAAAGTGACTTGATTTGTGTGGTTCTAAATACCTACGCCACCGATCTCGTGGCTGATGATAATCAAGTGACTGGCGCGAATGTAGTGTCCAATCGAAAGCCTTCCGGGCGCATCTCAGCGCCGTATTTTGTTGCGGCAACCGGCGGCATTGAAAACTCGCGCCTCTTGTTGTGGTCGAATGAAAAATCAGGCGATCCGGTGGTGCCGAATGCAACATCTTTAGGCCGATACTGGATGGAGCATCCGGAATTCACTGTTGGTGATGCACTCATTCTTCGTCCCGAGGCTTATCCGCATGAAATCGATGGCGTGGCCTTCTTTGCGCCGACGCAGCATGCGATGAAAAAAAATGAGATCATGAATTTCCATGCCGTCATTCGGCCTCTGGAGTATTCGAGCACAAAGCAGATGGTATCTGATCTGATGTGCGCGATGCCTGATACAAGTGAGTGGCTTGTTGGGTTGACAGGGAAATCTCTTAATTGTTACGGCAATCGCGTCAGCATGGCTTGGGAACAGTCGCCGGAATTTGACAATCGCGTTGCGCTATCTGCGATTGACAAGGATTTTGCTGGAGTGCCGCGGGTTGAGCTTCATTGGCGCAAGGGCAACTTGGACCGGAAAACGATGAGCGAAGGTGCTCGTCTTTTTGGGACAACCCTGGCATTGAAGGATATCGGTCGCATGCGCCTTGATGAATGGGTGCGTGACGTCAGTGACTATCCAGAGGATGGTGAGATTGGCGGGTATCATCATATGGGCGGAACCCGTATGAGTTCGGATCCGAATACCGGAGTTGTGGACGCAAACTGCCGTGTTCACGGTATGGGCAACCTTTATGTTGCTGGGTCTTCGATTTTCACAACATCCGGCTATGCAAACCCGACTGCATCCATTGTTGCCTTCTCTGAACGTCTTGGTGTCCACCTGGCGGAACAAATCAACTAATCCGAGGCCATCCAGACGATGCGGATGAAATTTTCGGAAATCATCAGCATCGCCTGATTTGTTTTATTCAGCAGCTTCAATCTTGCTTGTATCGTGCTTTGCCATCAACCCAGATATCCAACTGTCTCGGTTCTCAAAAAACGCCCTGAGTGCACGCGCGTAGTCTTTGGTAACAGCAAGCCGGACGGATGGTCTTTGGGTCAAGGCGGAACGCCAGGCATTGACTCCGGCAAGACCATCAAAAAGGCCGTGATTTGTGAATTCCTCAATGACATCGAAGTAGCGGAACACTGGCCCGAATGCGGCGTCGACTAGTGAGAAGTCTGGTCCGGAAAAGAACGGTCCGGATGGATGCAGGGCAGTTTCCTGGTGCTCGAATTTGGATCTGAGCGTATCTAGAGCAGACTGAAATGAGTTCGCGTCATTGGCATTATAAAGCGAACCGATTCCGTTGAGGATCTGTGAAGCAAACTCGATATAGGCCCGGTGCCGTGCGCGCGCAATGGGATCTTCCGGATGCAACTGCCCTGGCAGTGTTTCATCTAGATACTCCACGATTGGCGCGGATTCGAACAGATATTCGTCTGTACCTGTTTTCAAAAGCGGAACTTTTCCAAGAGGCGAAGCATCCCTGAACCAATCCGGTTTATTTGCAAGATCGATATAGACCCGTTCAAAGGAAATCTCCTTCTCCTTGAGAACAATCGCAGCCCGCTGAACGTATGGACACAGGGTATGGCTCACCAAAGTGAGAGATGGGGACATGTTTATACTCCTTCATGCATTTGCATGAATATATAAATGCAGCTGCATGAAAATACAAGGTTGATGCAGTTGCATAAAAAACCTATGCAGAAATGATGGACGACTCATCATTGGCAAAAACGCCGCGAATGGATGCCTGGGTGCGCCTGCAAAAGGCAAGCACTGCGGTTCTGGACCGTGTGGAAGCAAAGTTGAAGGCGGACGGATATCCGCCGCTGAGCTGGTACGATATTCTGCTGGAACTGCGCCGCGCGGATCAAAAAACTTTGCGTCCGGTCGAAATCGAGAAACGAATCTTGCTCGCGCAATACAATGTCTCGCGTCTGATCGACCGTCTTGTGGCGGCCAGTTTTGCCGAAAAACTGAAGGCTCCAAACGATGGCCGGGGCGTCGTTGTTCGACTGACATCTCACGGCGAAGAGCTTCTTTCCAGCATGTGGCCGGCTTATGAAGCAGCTGTGAAGCAGGAGTTTTCAGAGAAAATGACGGATGCCGATGCCGATGATCTTATTCGGATTCTGGGTAAGGTTCTGCCGTAAATCGATGTTGAATGGCTCCACTTTTTGGGTGCCGAAGACCCTCTCACAAAAAATCTGAAAATGAGTTGCTTGACATTTCCCGGTAGCTCACGCACATATTCCGGCATGACCAAGATGCCAGCAACCTTCGTATATTTTTATTACGTCACCGACATACCGGCGGCTGCGTAGGATCTTGCTTAACTCTTAGAACCTCAAAAAAGCCGCCGCGTCAGGCGGCTTTTTGGTTTCTACGGACCGGCCCCTGGCGGGAGAACTCCGAAGTCCCAGGAAGCCGAAAATGACCAAACACATGATCGAAGCCGGAAAGCCGGCGACCAAACTCAAGTCAGAAGCACTGTCTGTGCTTCTTGAGCGTGGCCTCGTGCATCAATGCACCGATATCGAAGCACTCGACAGGACCCTGTCGGAAGGCCCGCTCACCGCCTATGCCGGATTCGATGCAACAGCGGCTAGTCTACATGTCGGTCACTTGATGCCGCTGATGACGATGCGCTGGCTTCAGAAGCTCGGTCACAAGCCGATCATTGTTCTCGGCGGTGGCACCAGCCAGATCGGTGATCCGAGTTTTCGAAATGATGCGCGGCCAATGCTGGAAGAACGTCAGATCGCAGCCAACATCGCGACAATCCGCCGTTCCGTGGAACGTCTTGTTGATATGAATGGTCCGGACGGTGCCAAGCTTGTCGACAATGCGGAATGGTTGAACGAGTTCCGGTTTTTGGAGTTTCTGCGAGACTACGGTTCGCAGTTCACTGTCAACCGCATGATGACGTTCGACAGCGTCAAGTCGCGTCTTGAAGCCCAGATGCCACTGACGGTTCTGGAGTTCTGTTACATGATGCTTCAGGCGGTCGATTTTCTGGAACTCTCCAAACGCCATGAATGCGTGCTGCAGGTCGGTGGTTCCGATCAGTGGGGCAATATCGTCAATGGAGTTGAGCTTGGTCGCCGCGATGGCCGCAAGCTTCATGGCATGACTGTTCCTCTGTTGACTACAGCTAGCGGTACCAAGATGGGAAAGACCGCCGCCGGTGCTGTCTGGCTGCACCCGGAGCACCTGTCGCCGTTCGGCTTCTGGCAGTTCTGGCGCAACACGTCAGATGCCGATGTCGGAAAGTTCCTGCGTCTGTTCACCGAGTTGCCGATCCGCGAGATCGATCGCCTGACTGAGTTGCAAGGGGCGGAACTGAACGAAGCCAAAAAGATCCTGGCAACGCAGGTCACAACCATCGTTCACGGTCCTGAAGAAGCCCGCGCGGCGCTGGTACAGGGCGACGCACTGTTTGCTGGTGAAGGCGCGATTCTGGAACCAACCCATAAAATGCCGTTGCCCAAACTGGCAGAAGGTTTGGGGCTGCTGGAATTGGTTGTTGCCGTTGGTTTTGCAAGCTCAAACGGCGATGCACGTCGACTTGTCGAAGGTGGCGCTGTCCGCCTTAACAACAACATTGTTGAAGACCCGCGCCGCCGAATCTCTTCCGGAGACCTTGCCGCGAATGATCGCCTAAGCTTGTCCGTCGGCAAACGTCGGAGGGCGATGGTCGGGTTTGAGTGAGTATCGTTGTGTCTGAGCCTTGCGACCTTTTTTCAAGGAACCAAGGCTCAGACATAATTTTGAGACACCATCTATGTCATCGGGGTGATTGCCGACCGTTGGATTTGTTAATCGTCTCAGAAAGAACTCGGGTAACCATGATATCTGCCAATCCGCAAATGATGCCGATTATGATGCATTTTCCGCGATTTAGGTCTGGCGAAAGAAATGTTTCATCTAGGCAGAACGTACCAAGACAGACCTTGAAGATCTTTTCGTAAAGAAAAACAGCAAGGACAAAACTCAATACCCCAACATAGGTGAAACGGAGGCCTGGCCGCAGTCCCGCAGCATCAAAAGAGCCCAGGTTTTCAAATGTCATATTTAAATTGCGGGTAAATGCGGCAAGGGCAACGCCGAGGCAGCAGCCAAAATAAATGAACAAAAAGGCCTCGACGATGTCGAGTGGAATATCTGAAATTGGAACAGTGAAGAAGTTTTTTGTCGCTATTTGGCTGTTCCAAATAGAAAGCTGTTCGAAGCCTGCCCTCGACAGACCTAGAAACAAACTCGCCAACCCTAATATGACAGCACAGAGTAATGTGTTGCTTAAAAAACGGTGCCGAACAATTGGGCCCTCAAAGGCAACGAATTGAGCTTCGAAAGTTTCAATTTCGCTATCCGCGCCATCAATATCGCCGTTTTCAAGCCCTGCACGCGCGAATGATACAATTTCCTCCAGATATTTTGATCTGCGGGCTTTGTATTCCTGTTTCTTTTCGCCAGACAATTGGTTCAGTAGAACATTTGTGCGGAATATAGCGTTGTCGCAACGTTGGCGAAAATTAAGAGCCTTTACCCAATCAGCATTGTCTGTGATTGGAGATTTTATGCTCTTCTCATAGGTTAAAGCTCCGGTTTCGGTTTCGGCTCGTACGGTATAAAAATGGACTACTTGGGGTTCACTTTCTGTTTTGGGCATAGGAACAACCTCTCTAATTGGTTGTAGTATACAAACGCAGAACAATAAGTGGAGTCGCAAACGAAGCGAGGAGAGATGTTGTCTTTCATCCGGTAGTCTTGTCGCCATCGGTTGATAGAAACCGTCTGTAAGCAAAGCCGGTGAGGCTCTCACCTAAAGTCAGGAATTCGAAAAAGCCATCCCAGGAGAGTGCCGGGATGACTTTTCAGATTTAGGATTAGAGTCAATCTTTTGATTGAAAGGTCCGGTACTTCTCAACCGGCAATCCGCCTATGCCCCAGTCCTCCAATTTGACTTCTTCAATCACTACGAAGGTGGTTGAGGGATCTTTGCCGAGAACATCGACAAGAAGATCTGTTGAGCCTTTGATCAGTAGGGCTTTTTGATCTTGGGTGACCCCTTCATCCGTTACCTGAATGTGTACGTAGGGCATGTTTAGACACCTCCTTTTTCGCGCGGAATGATCTGAAAGATCTTCGACATGATCTGCCAGCGGTCATCGGTGCGCACAAACGTCAGGAAGTCGACAAAATCGCTCTGGCCTATGCTGCAACGGACGCGGGCGAAAGCCGTATTGTTGCCGGCCAACTGAATTTCATCGATGGCGTCTGTGCGTGTTTCCCCCCGAGAGGCAGGTGATTGACGTTTGGCAACCACAGGAACATATTCTTCCATGGTGCGGTGGAGCAGAGGTGTTTCATCGGCAGTCGCATAGACTGCCTTTGGATGAAATACCCGTTGCAGCTGCTCCGTGTCGCAATGGTACAGCGCATCGAAATACTCCGAGATCACTGCTTGTAGGTCATCGAAGGAATTGCTCATGCAGCCAGACCTTCTTCGCGAAGGGTCTGCTGCGTGGCAGGGCGTGCCATGATGCGGGCAACATAGGCTTCTGTCTTTGGCCAATCGGCCAGGGAAATGCTGAGGAAATTAGCCCAGTTGAGAACGACAAAGGCATAGGCATCTGCGACTGTGAGCCGGTCTCCGAGCAGGAAGTCAGACCCTTCTGCCAACAGTTTCTCAAATTGTGTGATCTTGGCCCGGAGTTTTTTCATGTTTTCGGCTTGCCGTTCTTCGGAAAAACTTTTCCCGGAGAAATAGGGGCTGAACCCCTTATGCAGCTCAGACGACACGAAGCTCAGAAGTTCCAGTGTCCGGAACTTGTCCAGTGACTGACCCTGACCTGCAGCAAGTGTTGGAAACTGCTCTGACAGCCAATGCAATACGGCGACATTTTCCGTCAGGATATTGCCGTCCGGCAGCTGAAGCGCCGGTACATAACCTCTTGGATTGACGTCGGCATAGGCTCCGCCGTTTTCGGTCAGACCTTTCTCCGTATCAACCTTTTCAAGGCTGTAGCTGGCTCCCGCTTCATTTAACAGAATATGGGCGGCCATCGAACAGGCACCGGATTTATAAAACAGTTTCATCAGAAAACTCCTTCGTGTCATTGATGACGGGAAGGTGCGTATTGAAGTCACTGTTGACAAGTAGGTTTCTGATGGTAACTTGATTATCGAGTTACCACGGAGAAACCTGCTGTCTTATAGGTGACCTGAAAATGCCGCTCAAATTGCGCAAGAACCAAGGACCGAAACCACCGGAACCCTGTATGCTGACAGAATGCATGCAGGTGATCTCCGGAGCCTGGGCGCCCAATGTCATCTGGAGCCTCAGGGCAGGGCCGCGCCGTTTCAATGAACTCAAAGTCGATATCCCGCCAGTCTCCTCGAAGGTCTTGTCGCAACGCCTATCCGAACTGCAAGAACGTGGAGTGATCAATCGTCTTGTCAAACCGACGTCGCCGCCTTCGGTCGAATATGAGCTGACCGCACTAGGCGAAGAGCTGATCCCGGCACTGGAAGGAATTGTGGTCGTTGGTCACAAGTTGAAAGCCTTTCGGGAGTATGTGTCGGCTGAAGACACTGCGGAGTGACGTGCGCTGCGTTGCTGAGTGCTCGCACAGAAGTGACTAACCAGCCGGTGGCGCGGTTGACGCTTCCCTTTTAGGGAATTGAGATCCTGCAAGAGGATCTGGAAAGTCCGGCCATGAACATTCATGCAAATAGAGAAACAAGCGGTTTTGGCCGCCAAATGCGGTATTGGCGTACGAGCCGAAAATTGAGCCAGCTGGAACTCGCAAGCCTGGCGAATACAACTCCGCGCTACATTTCCTTTCTGGAAACCGGACGCTCCCGCCCCGGGCGGGACTTGATCCTTCGGATAGCCGAAGCTTTGCGGCTTCCTATCCGCGAGGTGAATCTGTTGATGTTCAGTGCAGGCTTTGCACCAGAATATGAGCAATATGAATTTGATGGTGAAGCCATCAAACCTTACCGGGCTGCCATCGAGGCGATCCTCGATAAACATGACCCATTTCCGGCCTGCGCGCTCGATTGCGTCGGCAATATCTTGATGGCCAACAAGGCGTTTGCCGCATTTACCCCAGGAACTGCTCATCTTTCTCCGGAAGACCGCATCGAAATGTTCTTCAATCCGGACGGTGATATACGGTCGTTGTTTGAGAACTGGGAGGAAGCGGCCTGGCAAGTATATGACCGTCAGAAATCGGAGCTCGCGGCCTCCAACAATTCAAGGCTCGCTGCGCAGGTGCAGCGGATCGGGGACCTGTTGAGCGGCGTCGAACGGCCTGGCCATGCCGATGCAGCAAACCCAATCGTATTCACACCGCGCATGAAATTCGGTGACACGGTGGTGTCAACTTTCGCGACCATAATGCGTTTTGAGAACGCAACAGAGGTTACATTGAGCGAAGTTCGGGTCGAATTGATATTTCCGACCGACACTTCCAGCCGCCAGTTTTTCGAAAATCTCTTCCAATCGAGCAGCGCTGTTCCCTATTCGGGAATTGGGTAAGGGTCAGATCCAGCTTAGGTTTCCACAATCACGTGAAGGAGACCACAATGGCGAAGACATATGAAATCGGATTGGAAATTCCGGCGAACAAAGCCTGGAGCGCCATCTCGCAAAAGTTCGGAGCGGCCGGACAATGGACAAGTCTGTTGAAAGGTTCGTGGATGGAGGGCGATGTCGCCGTTGGCGGTCGGCGGGTCTGCGAGCAGTTAAACGGGAATAGGGCCGAGGAGAGGATCGTGCGTCTCGATCAAGCGGCAATGATACTGGAATACGAGCTGACCGAAGGCGGTCCGCCCATCCTGAAATCAGCCAGCAACACATGGGCAGTGATTGCAGTAGGTCCAAAACGAAGCAAGGTTGTCATGAGACCGTCGCTTAGGCTCAAATGGTGGGCGACACCACTCCAGCCGCTGTTGTGGTTTGGCCTGAACCGAGACCTGCCGAAAGTGCTGGAGGAATTCAGGTACTGGGCGGAAAAAGGTGAAGCACATCCCCGGAAACAAGCTTTGGCTGCATGAAATTAGAAACGAACGACGAACGCGTTCTTTTTTTCCAAATGATTGAGATCAAACATCAACACAAGGAAAGCATATGATTGGATATGTAACGGTTGGCACCAACGATTTTGCTGCCGCCTTCACCTTCTATGATGAGCTCTTATCCAGCATAGGAGCGACATGTTTTTTCCAGCATGGAACCATGGCGGTTTGGGGAAAAAACCGCGAAGAACCATCCCTTTCTCTGACAGCGCCCCACAACGGCGAAGCTGCAACTGTTGGCAACGGAATGATGGTGGCTTTGAAGATGGCTGACCGGGAGCAAGTTGATCTCTTGCATGCAAAGGGGCTTGAACTTGGCGCGCAAGATGAAGGGCAACCTGGAGCGCGCGGCGAGCACGGTTTCTATGGAGCTTATTTACGGGACCTGGACGGCAACAAACTCTGCACGTACGTGCCCGGCTGATCGGCAAAGCAGGGAAACAAAAAACCCGCCTCCTTTTCTGGGAGACGGGGCTTCAAGGTATTCGCGGGGAACGCGAAGGTCGCTTTCGCTTATAGTGCCTGCTTATGCCTGCAGACGGGATCTGATTTCCTTGCGCAGCTCGTCAATTGGAGATGGCTTGCCGCCGGAAACAGTGTGCCAGAAGGTCCAGCCGTTGCAGGCTTCCTGACCTTGCACCAGTGCACCAACCTTGTGGATCGAGCCAATATGGTCGCCCGATTTCAGCGAACCATCCGCACGAACAATCGCCATATGTCTGCCCTTGGAACACGAGAGCTCAGTACCTGGTTCCAGAAGACCATTTTCCAGCAGCGTGCCGAACGGAATGCGTTTCTGGGCACGCTTGCTCTGCTGCATCTCCAGAGAGGCCGCATCGCCGGTCACGATTGTATCGATCCGGGCAGTCGCCGCGTCGATATAGTCCTGTTCACGCTCAACACCGACAAAGTTCCGGCCAAGCTTTTTGGCGACAGCGCCCGTCGTGCCAGTTCCGAAGAACGGGTCAAGCACGACATCACCCGGTTTGGATGAGGCTGTCAGTACGCGATAAAGCAGGGATTCTGGCTTCTGTGTTGGGTGAACCTTCTGGCCATCCTTGCCCTTCAGGCGCTCAGAACCGGTGCAGAGCGGCAGGTGCCAATCGGAGCGCATTTGAAGATCTTCATTGAAGGTCTTCAACGCATCATAATTGAAAGTCGGTTTGGCATCCCTGGATTTCGTCGCCCAGATCATGGTCTCGTGGGCATTGGTGAACCGTTTGCCGCGAAAGTTCGGCATCGGGTTGGACTTCAGCCACACGATATCGTTCATGATCCAGAAGCCGAGATCCTGCAGGATCGCGCCAACGCGGAAGATGTTGTGATAGGAGCCGATCACATAGATCGAGCCGTCAGCCTTCATCACCCGGCTTACGGCAAGAAGCCAGGCACGGGTAAAGGCATCATAGGCCTCGAAACTTGCGAATTGATCCCAGTGATCATCGCAAGCATCTACCTTGGACTGATCCGGTCGGTGCAAGTCACCGCCCAGCTGCAGGTTATAAGGTGGATCTGCAAAGACCAGGTCGACAGACCGGGACGGCAGTTTTTCAAGGGCGGCTACACAGTCGCCCTTCAGGATCGTATTCAACCAGGAAGCGGATGCTTCCGGAACTTGAGTTTTGAGGGGTGCCGCTGTGGACACCCCAGTACGCAGTACACTCATTGCGACGCAATACCTCACGCAATTTAGAGTGTCATGGTTACCGGGTTTGGTAAATCAGGAGTTAATCGATGAAAACAAAAAATCCCTTTGAATCAATGCTTTGTTTACAATAGTAAAAGTTAAATGAGAAGTTAACGCGGTGTGCCAACCGAAAAGGCCAGAATTCTGCTGATTTCGTTGAGAGAACGACCGGAAGTTGCTTTCCAATCGTTAAAGACTTCTTGAATCGCCTTCAGATTTTTTTTCGACATGGAGTCATTCTCAATGACATTTTCGCGGATGAGAGCGTTAACCACGTCGCCCGAGAGGATAAAACTCTCTTTGCCCATGAAGCGCAAAGCGATTTGCCCGCTGTTGCCACCAAGGCGGCTGCCCCGCTTTTTCAGGGTCTCCATTAAACCGATCTGGTCGTTCGCCGGATAGGTGGCGAAAAATCTGGCAGCGCTACCGTGCTCCTGCGCCAGGTCTTTCAGGAAAACTGCATTCGCCTGCACGGACTTGATCTTCATGCCATTGCGGACAATGCGTGTGTCCTTGAGCAGGTCTTCAAAAGCTTCATCTGGCAGAAAAGCCAGGCGGGCGACATCAAAATCTTCAAAGGCCTCTTCAAAGCCGGGCCATTTCTGATCGATCACTTTCCAGGAAAAACCTGCCTGAAACACGCATTTGGTGAACATGGCCAGCCAGCGGTCATCGCCAATTTTCTCAAGTTCTGCTTCCGATTTGGGTTGATTGTGTTCAGACAGAAGGGCAGCGAGCTTGTCTGCGCCGCCTTTCCTTTCGGCAGCGAGGGCTTCGATGTTGTTAAAGGATTTCATCAGCGTGTTCCTGCTGTCTCACGTCAGCGATTTGTTAAAGAGAAAATCTACCGTTCACTGATGTCTCTTGTCCGTTCAAATTTTCGCAAGGCGAGGGACAGTGTGATGGTCATCATCAGATAGATCAGTGCGACCACATTATAGGTTTCGAAAAAACGGAACGAGCTGGCCGCATAGATCTTGCCGAGTTGGGTGATGTCTGCAACGCCCAGAACAGATACGAGGGAGCTGTCCTTGATCATTGCGATAAAATCATTGCCGAGCGGCGGCAGGATGGTTTTCAGAGCCTGCGGGAAAACAATCAGTCGGAAGCGAAGCCAACGGTTCAAACCGAGGGCCTTGGCGGCTTCGATCTGCCCTGTGTCAACGGCCTGAATGCCAGCCCGAAACACTTCTGCAATAAACGCTGAATAGCCGATCATGAGAGCGACAACAGCCCGCCAAAGCAATGGAAAATCCCGAGTTCGAATAGCGTCAACTCCGAGCGGTTCCAATATGGCGTTGAGGCTCATCACGATAAGGGGTGTGGCCACGAATGCGATATAAAGCAGCAAAACCATGATCGGCAGGCCGCGGACAATCTCGACATAAAACCGGGCGACCTGCCTGAGCACCAGAGATCCCGACAGCGAGGCGAGTGCGAGCAGAAGACCCAGGACAGAGGCCAGAAAAAAACCGACTAGCGTTACAAAAATCGTGATGCCAACACCGCGCGACACAGTTCGCATTACCTGGGTGTAGATGTCATCGGTCGCGATCTGGAACAGCAGGAAAATCCCTATGCCGCATGCCGCCAGAAGCCAATAGGGGAAATCCGTTTTCGGGTCGCCTGCGGCTGTCTTTTTTCCGAACATCTGTTCCGACTTTGTTGGTGTTTAGCTGGTGGTTTGCCTACCAGACCGGCTTGGGCAAAGAAAAAGCCGGTACTGGGCTCGTGCCCGAATACCGGCCGCTTATTGTCATGTCCAGCCACCGGCGGCCGGAATGGGGATTACTGAGCTATCTTGTAGTCAAAGAACCATTTTTTGTTCAGAGCATCCAGTGTGCCGTCAGCACGCATGCTGGCAATTGCCGAGTTAAACGGTTCAACGAGGTCAGAGCCCTTTGGGAAGATGAAACCAAAGTCTTCTGATCCCATAGGATCGCCGATCAGCTTGAAGGTATCCGGATTCGCATTCACATACCCCTGACCGCCAGTGCTGTCGGTCAGAACAAGGTCGACATCGCCGACTTTCAAAGCCTGAACAGCTGCACCAAATGTCTCAAACAGTTTGATACGTGAATTCGCTTCATCTCCGTCCAGAACTTCATAAACGGTCACATAAAAAGGTGTTGTGCCCGGCTGTGACCCAGCCAAGAAGTCGGTATTTGCTGAAAAGCTCTTGGGGTCGGTGAACCGGTCTTCGTCCGCACGCACCAGCATGAACATTTCCGAGCGCATGTATGGGTCGGAGAAGGCGACTTTTTCTGCGCGATCTTCGCGGATTGTGATGCCGTTCATGGCAAGGTCATATTCACCTGCTGCAATCGCCGGGATCATCGAGTCCCAGCTGGTGTTCTGGAAGATCACTTTTGCATCGAGCCGCTTGGCGATCTCCGCAATGGCATCATATTCCCAGCCAATGGCATCACCGGATTTTGGATCGACGAACTGCAGCGGCGGATAGGTGTTCTCCGAGGCGATGACGATTTCACGGCCTTGCAAGCCCGGCTCACTGTCAGCCTGGACCGCCGATGTGGACAGGAATGCCGCGGAAACGGCGGTGGCAAGCGTGAGAAACGAACGCAACATGTCAAACTCCAAGTTGAAAACTGTGTGGACCTTACAAACTTCAAGTCCGAAGGAAAAGGTCAGACGGTGCCAAAATACGCGGCGGCAAATGCAAAAATTTTCTAGTTGTGAAAAAAAATTCAAATACGATTGATATCCCTATTGACCAAAAGGGAACTTGGCGGGACTGTGAAGGCATAACAACAATAAGGAACTGACATGTCCAATTCGAATAATGTGATTTTAAATCAGACCCCCCGACGGACCCGACTGGCTCCGTCCCATCCGCTGGAAGTGTTCAGCGATGCAGAAAAAGCGGTTGCGCGTCTGATCGAAATTTTTGAATCCAACACAAAATTCCTGCGGGACCAATTCCAGGACCTGCTCGACGGCAAACCTTTTGATTTCCGTGTGCGGGCTTTTTATCCGCAGGTCCAGATCGTGACTGACAGTCATATTCGTTTCGATAGCCGGTTGGCGTACGGTTTTGTATCGGGACCTGGTCGGCACACCTCGACAATAACCCGGCCTGACCTTTTCAAACATTACCTTGAAGACCAATTGGCGCTTTTATTGAAAAACCACGACGTGCCTATCCTGATCGGCGACAGTGAGATGCCGATACCGCTTCATTTTGCATTTTATGATGGCACCCACGTGGAAGGCGGCGCAGCTGCTGCCAATCTTGACCGACCACTGGCGGATGTTTTTGATTTGCCGGATTTGACTGTGATGGACGATTCCATTGCCAACGGAACTTATGAGCCGACAAACGGCACCATGCCGCTGGCGTCGTTTACCGCACCGCGCGTTGATTATTCCCTGCAGCGGCTACAGCATTATACGGCGACGGCTGCCGAGCATTTTCAGAACTATGTGCTCTTTACCAATTACCAGTTCTACATCGATGAATTCTGCCGGATGTCACAGGAGTTTCTGGCCGATCCGGACAGCGGTTATGAATCCTTTGTCGGCCCGGGAAACGTTGTGACCAACGCGGGCGAGGATGCACCCTGTAGTGGGACAGAGCCTGCCAAGTTGCCTCAAATGCCGGCCTATCACCTGAAACGTGCCGACGGGGCCGGCATTACGATGGTGAACATCGGCGTAGGACCGTCCAACGCAAAAACCATCACCGACCACGTCGCAGTCCTACGTCCACATGTCTGGCTAATGCTTGGCCACTGCGCTGGGCTTAGAAATAGCCAGACCCTTGGCGACTATGTGCTGGCGCATGGTTATGTGCGTGATGACAATGTTCTGGATCAGGATTTGCCGACCTGGGTGCCAATCCCGCCGCTTGCCGAGGTGCAGGTCGCGCTGGAAGACGCCGTTGCGGAGATCACTGGTTATGACGGGTATGAGCTGAAGAAGGTCATGCGGACCGGGACTGTTGTATCGTTAGACAATCGAAACTGGGAACTCTGGAATCAGCCCGGCCTGGTTAAACGGTTCTCGCAATCCAGAGCGATTGCCTTGGACATGGAATCTGCAACCATCGCCGCCAACGGCTTTCGTTTCCGGGTGCCGTACGGAACTTTGCTGTGCATCTCGGACAAGCCACTGCACGGCGAACTCAAATTGCCGGGCATGGCGACCGATTTCTACAAACGTCAGGTCGCCCAGCATTTGATGATAGGGATCAGGTCGTTGGAAAAAATGCGGGAAATGCCGGCAGACAGATTGCATTCACGCAAACTCAGAAGTTTTGCAGAAACGGCATTCCAATAAATGATTGGAAGACAAACAAAAAGCGCGGCTCTGGGCCGCGCTTTTTTTAACAATATCGGAAAAGCTTACTCAGCTTCGTCAGCTGGTGCGGCATTTAGCATACCATAGCGCTCTTCACCGATTTTCGACAAGAGCTCAAGCTGGGTCTCCAGAAAATCAATGTGACCTTCTTCATCCGCCAAAAGCTCTTCGAAAAGCTTCATGGAGACGTAATCGCCTGCGTCATTACAGATGTCGCGCGACTTGGAATAAGATGCCTTGGCTTCGTATTCACCGGCAAGGTCGGCTTCCAGAACTTCCTTGATGTTCTGACCGATGCGCAGAGGCGAAAGCTTCTGCATGTTCGGGTGGCCTTCAAGGAAAATGATGCGATCCACCAGTTTATCTGCGTGCTGCATTTCCTCGATGGATTCTTCTCGCTCTTTCTTGGCAAGACGGGCAAATCCCCAATCGTTCAAGAGGCGATAGTGAAGCCAATACTGATTGATCGCTCCGAGCTCCAAAAACAGAGCTTCGTTCAGGCGTTCAATGACTTTTGCATTCCCCTTCATGGGCAGTGCCTCCTTGTGATGCGTTACATCTAGTTTAGAATTATTCTACACTAGATGTAAAGCGCTTCATCAAAATCAACCCCATTTTCCATGAGGCATAGAAATTAAATCTGGAGCGTGCCTTTAGCCAAACAAAAATGAAGCGCAGCCTCTTTCGAGACCGCGCCATCAGGGGCTGAGTTTTCCAGGGGGAGGAGATGTCGCCCCGGTTTGTTATCAGGATGCTGGAAGGATAACCGTGTCGATGACGTGAATGACGCCATTTGACGTTTCTATATCTGCTGAGACGACCGTCGCGTCGTTAATTTTTACGCCATTTGTCGCATCAACCGAGATGTCGGAACCCTGGACGGTGGCCACATCTGCTTTTTTGCCTGCAATGTCTCCGGACATAACTTTGCCTGACACGACATGGTAAGTCAGGATCGCAACCAGCTTGTCTTTGTTCTCAGGTTTGAGAAGTGTTTCGACAGTACCAGCCGGGAGCTTTGCAAAAGCTTCGTCGGTTGGAGCAAAAACCGTGAAAGGGCCGTCGCCTTTGAGCGTGTCGACAAGACCAGCAGCCTGGACAGCCGCGACCAGTGTGGTGAAGGACCCGGCGCCAACAGCGGTATCGACAATGTCCTTGTCTGAGGCTTTGGCTGCGGACAGCGGCAGGACGAGAAGAAGGGCGAACGCCAGTTTCTGGATCAGTTTCATGTTGGAACTCCCGTTTTCGTTTGATTGTCAAAGAAACCACGCTTCCGGAAATGTGGTTTCCGGAATTCCGAACGTGGTTTGTTTGCTTGCAACGGTAGGGAGTACGCCGGCAATTCGAATTTGGATGAGGAAAAAGTCTTTTCCGATTTATCCGCTAATTCTGATGATCCAATTGCGATCTTCTGACGTTGGGCAGGCGAGTGCCGACTTATTCGAAAGCAACTGTCAGAACTTTGCGCATTACTGTCGGAAGCGCCTCTCCATCCAGCATATCTGGCATCGACCACCACGCATCCTCCAGGGAGTGAGTTTCGTGGTTCGCAAGATCAGCTCGAAACACTGTCAATTTCAGATGGAAATGCGTGAAGGTGTGTTTGACCTGCCTGATGCTGGCAGACCATTCAGCCGGGAACGGCGCATGATCAACTGCAGTGTCTGACGCGAATATCTCGGACCACTCGGAGCCGGGCACTTCGCTCATGCCGCCGAGAAGCCCTTTGGGCGGGCGACGCCTCAAGAGAACTGCCCCGGATTTCGGATCAACAGCAACAAATGCTGCCCCGTATCGTGTTGGCTTTTCCTTCTTGGGTGCCTTTATTGGCAGCGTCTCGGCAAGTCCCGCAGCAAATCCACGGCACTCTGGTCTCAATGGACAAAGTGCACATGCGGGTCGTTTGGGTGTGCAGATCGTGGCCCCGAGGTCCATGACAGCTTGTGCGAAATCACCTGGACGGTCAACAGGTGTCAGGGCGAACATGACCGTCTTGATCTCGGGTTTTGCATCCGGCAGCGGTGTTTCAATCAAACGCAAGCGAGACAGAACACGCTCAACATTCCCGTCTACGACGGCAGCATGTTTGTCGAACGCTATCGTGGAAATCGCCGCAGCAGTGTAGGGACCTATACCCGGGAGTTTGAGCAATTCATGCTCGGTGTCCGGAAAGCGGCCATCATGGTCTTTAGCGACTGTGTCAGCACATTTTATCAGGTTCCGCGCCCTGGAATAATATCCGAGTCCGGCCCACGCTTTCATGACATCTTCTTCAGGCGCTGCTGCGAGATCCTCAATGGTGGGCCATGTGGCGGTGAATTTTTCAAAGTAGGCTTTCACCGCTGCCACTGTTGTTTGCTGCAACATCACCTCTGACAACCAGATCCGGTAAGGGTCAGGAACAACGCCAAGCTGTCGGTCTTCAGGACTCACGCGCCACGGCAGTGACCTTGCGTGTTTGTCGTACCAGTCAAGAAGATCAGAGGCTTGGGGTGTTGTGGTCATCTTACGTGTAATAATACCGTTAGTGTGCAAATGCTGTTACGGGAAAGCCTGGGGACAACTTGAGGAACTTCAGTGTTTGCACTGTAACGTGAGAAGTAATCGTCTTCATTTTGTCATATTTTATTGTAAACACATATATGTCAGCTTCGATCAAGATTATTATGATTGCATGCCGAATACCAAGAGGAGGTAGGCTATAACCGCTGGAAAGGCAAATTCATCGGGAAGGCCCAGAGGGGCAAAACTGCTCGGCGACCTTGTCGGCAGAGCGATGACGCCTGCCTGCAAGAAACGCGGATTTGCCTCCATTGATATCATTGCATCCTGGACAGACATTGTTGGTGAACGGTATGGGACACGCGTTCAGCCGGATCGCCTGATCTGGCCGCGTCAAGTTGAGCTGACTGACCCGGAAAGGCCTCCACAGCCGGCAACTTTGGTGGTGCATACAGATGGTTCGACAGCACTCCTGCTGTCCCATGAAAGTCCGCAGGTGATTGAACGCATCAACACGTTTTATGGCTGGGCGGCCATTGGACGCATCAAGATTATGCAAAGACCGGTGCGGACCAAACCTGTGACAACCCGCAAGACGCTGCGGTCCTTGTCGCGACAGGAAGATCAGCGTCTGGAAGAAAGCCTGGATGGTGTTGAAAATGACCGACTGCGCAAAGCTTTGAAGAAGCTTGGCGAGCAGGTCATCGCCAAAAACACAAACACGGCAGCCTGACGTTACGGGAACTGTTCACGCGCCATAACATCACCGTGAATTACAGATTTGTAACGTCCTCTCATTTGCCCCATTTGCTAAGCTTTATTGACCTTGAGCGCCTGAAGAGGCACATGAGGGGAAAGATGTGCGCTCCGGAGTGGAGCGATTTGATGATGTAACAGGACGATTTTTGTGACCCAGACCCGTAGACAGTTTCTAAAAACGACCGCTCTGGCTTCTGCCGCTTTTGGCATCGCCGCTTCCGTGCCTGCCTTCGCGCAATCCGTGGACGAAGAGGATTTGCTGAAGCCGGGCCCGCTGGGTGACAAGATCATTGGTGATGAAAATGCGCCGGTCACGATCGTCGAATACGCATCAATGACCTGTGGTCACTGCGCCAACTTCCATTCACGCACATGGCCGGACTTGAAAAAAGACTATATCGAAACCGGAAAAGTCCGTTTTATCTTCCGCGAATTCCCGCTGGATCCAGTCGCCGCAGCTGCTTTCATGTTGGCGCGCTGTGCACCGCAGGACAAATACTTCGAAATCATCGACGTGATGTTCGAAGAGCAGCGCAGTTGGGCTTTCACCGACAATCCCTACCAATCTCTGCTGGATTTCTCCAAGCAGATCGGATTTACACAGGAGTCCTTCGAGGAATGCTTGACAAACCAGGGATTGCTTGACGCAGTTAATGCTGTGAGAGAACGCGGGTCGAACGAGTTCGGAGTGACTTCAACACCGACGTTCTTCATCAACGGCGAAAAGCATCCTGGAGCACTTCGAATTGAAGAGATGGGCAAGATCATTGAGGAAAACCTCTAAGCCAGCGGCTTTGCTGCGGGCTGCCGAGGCGTGCTCTGATCTGACCAGATTTACATCGGCGCTCAAGTCCTGGAGATTTGAGCGCCGATGAAGTTTTCAAAACTCCGAATTGTCGGTTTCAAATCCTTTGTCGAACCCATGGAGTTCGTCATTGCCAACGGACTGACCGGTGTCGTTGGTCCCAACGGCTGTGGCAAGTCCAATCTGGTTGAAGCCCTCCGCTGGGTGATGGGCGAGAACTCCTACAAGAATATGCGTGCGTCCGGTATGGACGACGTGATCTTTTCCGGCAGTCTCAATCGACCAGCGCGCAATACTGCTGAAGTCACACTCTTTCTTGAAAATGATGACCGGACCGCACCAACGGCCTTCAATGACGCAGATCTCCTGGAAGTCAGCCGCCGGATAGAGCGCGAGCAAGGATCCAATTACAAGATCAACGCCAAGGATGTCCGGGCGCGCGATGTCCAGTTGTTGTTTGCCGACGCTTCAACGGGAGCAAGGTCACCGGCGATGGTGCGTCAGGGGCAGATTGGTGAGCTGATTGCAGCCAAGCCGACGGCACGTCGCCAGATTCTGGAAGAAGCTGCTGGTATCTCGGGGCTTCACTCCCGTCGCCATGAAGCAGAAATCCGGCTTAGGGCCGCTGAACAAAATCTCGAGCGCTTGGAAGATGTGCTGGTTCAAATAGACGGCCAGCTCGACAGCCTGAAACGTCAATCCCGGCAGGCGACGCGTTATCGTAATCTCTCCTCTGAAATCAGGGCAGCTGAAGCATCCATCCTCTATATCCGTTGGACCGAAGCGCGCGATGCGCTGACCGCTGCTGAAACGCAGTATTCGGATGCGCAGAAGCAGGTCAATGAAGCTGCGGGACTGCAAGCGGAAAGCGCGCGCCTTCAGGCGATCGCCGCCCACAAGCTCCCCGAACTTCGAGATGATGCCGCCAAGGCCGGAGCTGCTCTGCAGCGACTGGTTATCGCGGGCAACGAGCTGGACGCAGAAGAACGACGCGTCAAGGAGCGGCTTCAGGATCTGGAGCGTCGTCTTGTTCAGCTCGCCGAAGACATTCGCCGTGAGCAAAGCATGGTCTCCGAGAATGATGAAGTTCTGGAGCGACTGTCTGAAGAACGAGCAGAGCTTCTGGAAGAAAATGAATTGGTTCAGGAGCGTACCGAAGCCTCCCGCGAAAAGGTCACTGAAGCCGAAGACTGTGTGCAGACGTTTGAAACCAAACTGTCTGAACTGACAGCAGCTGAAGCCAGGGCGAGCGCGGAGCGACGCCAACTGGAACGCGCTGTTGCAGAAAGTCGCCAGCGTGCCGACAGATTGATTGCACAAGCCCAGGAAGCTCAGCAGGCTCTCGCAGAGCTGGATGCTCGCATGGCGGAGCAGGATGGAGTTTCGGAAAACCGTGAAGCTTTGGAATTGGCTGAGGAAGTCCTTGTTGAAGCGGAGACCTCTGCGGAGGAGGCTGAAGTCGCCACAAGGGCTGCGCGTGAGCAGGAACAAGCTGCCAGGGCCCCGCTTGGCGATGCGCAATCGGTGCTGCAGGGCTATCAGACCGAGGCACGTACACTTGAGCAGGTCCTGAACGTACACTCCGAGCAGGACCACACTCCGGTTGTTGAATTGCTCACGGTGAAGTCCGGATTTGAAACGGCGCTGGGCGCAGCGCTTGGAGAGGACCTGGACGCGTCTTTGGATGCAGCTGCAGCCGTCAAATGGGGCTCGGTATTGTCTGACGATGCTGACCCCGGTCTGCCGTCCGGTGTTCAGTCGCTCACGGCTATTGTTGATGCACCAGAAGAACTCAAAAGGCGGCTTGGGCAGATAGGGATCGTTGACCAGGATGTTGGTCCGAGATTGCGGGATGCCCTGAAGCCAGGTCAATGTCTGGTCTCTAAAGAAGGTGATCTCTGGCGTTGGGATGGTTTTATTGTTGCAGCCAATGCGCCGACACCTGCTGCGCAACGACTGGCTCAGAAAAATCGCCTGGCTGAACTTACTGATGAAATCGAAGCAGCACAGCGTTCTGTCGAAGATCTCCAACAGACACTTGAAGAGACCGCCGCCAGGGTTCTCCACTCGGTAGAATTGGAGCAGGTTGCTCGAGCGAAGGTTCGGGACTGCCAGCGTCAAACAATCGCTGCTCGCGAAGCACTGGCGTCCGCAGAGCGCGCAATTTCCCAGATGGCATCCCGCCGGGAGGCTGCGCAGGATCGGTCTCAGCGATTGCAGGAAGAATGTAGCGAAGCACGGGGATATCTGGAAGAAGCACAAGAACAGCTTGAAGCAGCCTCCAGTGCAACCAACTATCAGAGCCAGATTGAAGACTATCAGGCCAAGGTAACTGCAGCTCGAAGCGCCCTTGCTGAAGCCAGGGCTGTATCTGAAGGTCTCGGTCGAGAGCAGCAGCTGCGGGATCGGCGTCTGGAGTCCATCGCACGTGAGTACGACGGCTGGAAAACCAGAGCGGCCAATGCTGCTCAGCAGATTGCTGTTCTGACAGAGCGCCGCGATGAAGCAGAAGAAGAACGCGCAGAGCTGATCGAAGCGCCGGAAGACATCGAGATCAAACGCCGAGATCTCTTTTCAGCGATTGCCAAAGCTGAGGAAGGGAAAAAGGAGCGGGACGATCAGTTGCAGCGGGCTGAGTTGGATCTGGCCGATGTTGACCGGGCGGCCAAAGCAGCCATGGAGGGACTTTCCGGCACACGAGAGCAGAAGATTCGTGCAGAAGAGCGTCTGGAGGCTGCACGAGAGCGGAAAACGAATCTTGAGCGACGCATTGATGAAGACCTTGAAGTTTCTGTTGCCGCTTTACCGGAAATTGCCGGCCTAAAGGACGGGGCACCGCTACCTGATCCCGATTCGATGGAGCGCAAGCTGGATCGGCTCAAGTCGGAGCGCGAACGACTTGGCGGTGTCAACTTGCGTGCGGAGGAAGAACTCAGGGAAATAGACGAACAGAAAACCATGCTGACATCGGAGCGTGATGATCTGATTGAGGCAATTCGCCGCCTGCGCACGGGCATTTCCAACCTCAATCGGGAAGCACGCGAACGGCTGTTGGCATCGTTCGAAGTGGTCAACGGGCATTTCCAGCGGCTGTTCACCCATCTCTTCGGTGGTGGTACGGCCGAACTGCAGTTGGTCGATTCGGATGATCCACTAGATGCCGGTCTCGAGATCATTGCGCGCCCTCCGGGCAAAAAGCCGCAAACAATGACACTGCTGTCAGGTGGCGAACAGGCGTTGACTGCCATGTCGTTGATATTTGCAGTGTTTTTAACAAACCCGGCGCCAATTTGTGTGCTCGATGAGGTCGATGCGCCGTTGGATGACGCCAATGTTGAGCGCTATTGCGACCTATTGGACGAAATGTGCCGCAACACGGACACTCGTTTTGTTGTGATTACGCATAACCCGATCACGATGGCCCGAATGCGCCGTCTGTTCGGCGTGACCATGGCCGAACGTGGCGTATCCCAGCTGGTTTCCGTAGATCTGGAAACAGCGGAACGATTCCGCGAAAGTGCATGATCTGGATATTTCCGGTGGTTTAGACTGGTGGTAATTCGACTTAGGTCTTGTGAATTTGGCTTGGCTTCCAATTTTATAATTAAAAACAATAACTTAAATAGATATCTGCTGTTCTTGACAGGGCAAGGTCCGCCGATTATGGTGCGCGCGGCTTACGGGGGCTGAAAGTCAACCGGATCATTCATTCTGAGCTTCGCGAAAGGACCGCATGAACAGTTCTTCGCCAGATCAAAAAGATGATAATTCGGGAGCAAATCCGCCGAAAGCCGGTCTGTCAGGAAGACGGGATCAACTGAACCGGACACTGAATGAAAGAAAGCAAGAGGAAGCTGCGGTTTCCCGGCGATCTACAGGAAGTGCCACCGGCTACGCCCAAGCTGTCAAAATGTCCTCGGAATTCATTGCGGGCATTATTGTCGGAGCGGGTATGGGTTGGCTCCTGGATGAGTGGCTTGGGACATCACCGTTTGGTTTGATTGTTTTCTTGCTACTTGGGTTTGTGGCGGGGGTTTTGAATGTGCTAAGGGCAGCAGGTCAAATTGCTGAACCGGGCGCAAAGCCTCCCAAACAAGATGACAGATCTGACTGAATGTGCCCGCGCTCTGCGCGCCCTTGAATTATTGAACGCGAAGGTTGACCGGTGGCGAACGATCCGATCCATCAGTTCCAGATCCAGAAAATTTTTCCGATTGAAGTCGGCGGAATGGATTTCTCATTTACCAACTCTTCGCTGTTTATGGTGGCAACTGTTGCCGCTGCATCAGCATTTCTGATCTTTACGACAAGCGGCCGTGGACTTGTTCCAACGCGCATGCAGTCAGTGTCAGAAATGGCTTACGAGTTTGTTGCCGGCATGTTGCGAGATGCGGCCGGTTCTGAGGGGATGCGCTTCTTCCCCATGGTGTTCTCGCTCTTCATGTTCGTTCTCGTTGCGAACCTGTTCGGCATGTTCCCTTACTTCTTCACCATTACAAGCCACATCATCGTCACCTTTGCCCTGGCAATGCTCGTGATCCTTACGGTGGTTTTCTATGGTTTCATGCGCCATGGCGTGGGTTTCCTGAAGTTGTTTGTACCCGATGGTGTGCCTGCAGCTCTCATTCCTCTGGTGACGATGATCGAGATCATCTCGTTTCTCTCTCGTCCCATCAGTCTGTCGGTTCGTTTGTTCGCGAACATGCTGGCAGGCCACATCACTCTTAAAGTGTTCTCCGGGTTCGTCGTGAGCCTGAGCACACTGGGAGCCGTTGGTATCTTCGGAGCTATCCTTCCTTTGGGAATGACTGTTGCTCTGACGGCACTGGAATTCCTGGTTGCGTTCCTGCAGGCCTATGTCTTTACGGTCCTGACCTGCATGTATCTCAACGATGCAATTCATCCATCCCACTAAAAGTTCACCAATCACGCGGCCATCAGGGCTGCAAGTGAAACTGACAAAAGCTAATTAGGAGCACGTGTCATGGAAGCAGAAGCTGCAAAATACATCGGCGCCGGTATCGCATGTCTCGGCATGGGCGGCGCAGGCATTGGTCTTGGCCAGATCTTTGGTAGTTACCTAGCGGGCGCATTGCGCAACCCGTCAGCAGCTGACGGACAGTTCGGTCGTTTGATCTTTGGTTTTGCTGTTACCGAAGCTCTCGGCATCTTCTCTCTTCTCGTAGCTTTGATGCTGCTGTTCGTCGTCTAATCGATCTTCGATCGAAACGACAACTGATGAGAAACCGGTGGTGGCGCAATTGCGCCGCCTCTCCGGCATCTGGAGACGAATATGGCAGGCGATACACAAACGGGAACCGAAGTTCCGCATGATGCTCATGCAGAGGCTGGATTTCCGCCGTTTGACAGCGCGACATTTGCTTCACAGCTCTTGTGGCTGGCCGTTACATTTGGTCTGTTCTACTGGATCATGAAGAATGTGGCTGTGCCGCGGATTGCTGGCATCCTTGAGGACCGTAAAGATCGTATCGCGGGTGACCTTGCAGAAGCCAACCGGCTTAAGCAGGAAACCGACGAAGCGATTGCCTCTTACGAGCAGGCTCTTGCCGAAGCTCGGAACAAGGCGCACGGCATTGCTCAGGACACTCGGTCCAAGCTGAAGTCTGACAACGAAGCTCAGCGTGAAAAAGCCGAAGCTGCTCTGTCGGTCAAGTTGGCAGCTGCTGAAAAGCAGATTGACGACACCAAGACAGCAGCACTGGCTGAGGTTGGTGATATTGCCGGAGAAACTGCAACAGCGCTTGTTGAAGCACTGATGGGCAAGGCTCCGACAAAGACCGATCTTACAAAAGCGCTTAAGTCGGCGATGAACTGAGGAGGCGACAATGGACGCAACATTTTGGGCCTTTATTGGTCTCGTTCTCTTCTTTGCAGTGATTATCCGGGCGAAAGTTCCGGGCAAAATCACTGGTGCGCTCGACGACCGAGCTGAAGATATCCGCAAAGAACTCGATGAGGCTCGCAAGCTTCGTGAAGAAGCCCAGGCGCTTCTGTCTGAGTACCAGCGCAAACGTCATGAAGCTGAAGGCGAAGCAGAAGCGATCATCGCTGAAGCTAATTCCGAAGCTGAACGTCTGACGGTTGAAACCAACCAGGCGCTGGAAGAGATGATTGCTCGCCGTTCGAAAGCAGCGGAAGACAAGATCTCTCAGGCAGAGACCCAGGCAATTGCCGAAGTTCGTGCCAAGGCGGCTGACATTGCTGTTGCGGCTGCGGAAACGATCCTGACGGCAAAGGTCAAGGACAAGGTCGCTGGCGACATTCTGTCCAAGAGCATTGCTGAAGTGAAAGACAACTTGAACTAAGGTTCAGTTTTGTTTTGCTGGAAATCTAAAAAGCGGCCTTCTGGGCCGCTTTTTTTGTTGGGACTATAGTTTTTCCGCAGCCAGTCTGATCGGCTTGAAACTTATACGGTGATGAGGGCAGGGGCCCAGTCTTTCGAGCGCCACTTGATGTTGCGGGACACCATACCCTTTGTGCTGGGCAAAGCCGTAACCCGGAAAATGTTTTTCCAGCTGCACCATCATGCGATCTCTCGTGACCTTGGCAACAATAGACGCGGCAGCAACACACAAGCAGCGACCATCACCCTTGATCAGCGCTTGCCCGGGTTGTCTTAGACCGGGCGGTACATCCCGGCCATCGACCAGTACATAGGTCGGGATTTTGGCCAGTCCATTGACAGCCCTGACCATCGCAGACAACGTTGCGGACCGAATGTTGAGCCTGTCAATTGTAGCTGGAGACGAACTGGCGACAGACACAAAGGCGCAAGACAGGATCTTTTCAAACAGCTCTTCCCGTCTGGCTACCGTCAGTTTCTTGGAATCGTTTAGACCGTCCGGGACATTGCGGTAGTCAAGCATGACTGCCGCGGTGACCACCGGCCCGGCCCATGGCCCGCGGCCCGCCTCGTCCACACCGCAGATCAGTCCATCGAAACCGGCCGCGTGCTTGCGCTCCAGTTTCAGATCCGGACTGTCTTTGAATGCAAGATCGAAGAGGGACGGGCTTTCAGGCATACCCATTAGAGTGCCGCCGGAAAAATACTGCTGCAAGCCGATCACTCAAAACAGATCGAGTTGCACACCGCCTTTTTGCGGTTGGATAAAAAGGTCTGTAGAGAGTTTCTTGCGTCGTAAGTTTAGTCCAAGACGCTTGGCGCAGAGAGAAAAACGTTTGGAAATCTGTTCCGAATACGGCCCCCGCCCGCGCATGCGCTCGCCCCACTTGGCATCATAGTCCTTGCCCCCGCGCATTGATCGGATGAGGTTCATGACATGTTGGTAGCGGTTTGGCCGTTCGCGCAGCAGCCAGTCCCGGAACAATTCGGAGACTTCACGTGGCAGGCGCAGGAGGATGTAGGCAGCTTCACTGGCACCGTGTTCTGCGGCTGCCTCCAGTAGAGCTTCGATCTCGCTATCGGTAAGTGCCGGAATGATCGGTGCCATCATGACCGACGTTGGAATACCGGCATCGCTTAGCGCCTTGATCGCGCCCAAACGTTTGTGCGGGGCAGACGCGCGTGGTTCCATTACCCGGCAGAGCTTTTTGTCCAGCGTAGTGACCGACAAGGCGACTTTGACGAGATTTCGGTCCGCCATTCTGCCAAGAATATCGATATCCCGCGTCACCAGTGCCGACTTGGTGACAATCGCAACTGGGTGACCACAATTCTCCAGCACCTCCAGGATTTCGCGCATCAACTTGTAACTACGTTCCATCGGTTGGTAGGGATCGGTGTTGGTGCCGATCGCAATTACGCGCGGCGAATAAGCGGGTTTGGAGAGTTCTCGTTCCAGCAGCTCGGCCGCATTCGGTTTCGCAAACAGCCGGGTTTCAAAGTCCAGTCCGGGCGACAGCCCCATATAGGCATGGCTCGGGCGGGCGAAACAATAAATACAACCATGCTCGCAGCCCCTGTAGGGATTGATCGACCGGTCAAAGGATATGTCAGGCGTCTCGTTACGCGTGATGATGGTGCGGGCACGTTCGTCCTGCACATTGGTCTTGAGCGGAGGCAGGTCGTCGAGACTGTCCCAACCGTCATCAAAAGCCTCGCGGGAATGCGGTTCAAACCTTCCGGATTTGTTCAGTGCTGCACCGCGTCCACGCCGCCGGTCTTCCGATAATCGCGATAACTCGCTTTCATGAGTCCCATCTGGAAGAGAGTGACGTGATGAGGGAAACGCAGCTGTCATGATTAAAACGACTCTTCGGTGAGAACATAAGAAGAACATTAGCGAAAAACTGCGCTCGAACAAGCCCTCTCTCTCGCACTTTAAAAAATTTCATGTAAAAGGCAGGGCCATGATCAGCGTCGTTATTCCAACTAAAAATTCTGAAACCGAATTGGTTCATACACTGTCCGCGCTTGTGCCTGCAGCAGCTGAAGGTGTTGTTCGCGAAGTCGTTGTTGTCGATGGCAGCTCCACAGACAACACGGATCAGGTGGCCGATGCCGCCGGGTGCGAATGGGCAGTTCTGGATGGTCCGCGCAGCGAACGTCTGGCCTATGGAGCCTCCCTGGCAAAGCGCGGTGACTGGTTATTGTTCCTGCGTCCGGAAACTCTTCTGGAAGGTAGCTGGCATCAGGAAGTCCAGGCATTTATCGACCGGGCCTCTCGTGCACCCGATGGCGCTCGCACGGCAGCTTCCTTTCGCCTTCGCTATGAAGCCTTCGGAATGGGCGCGCGGTTTTCCGAGATGTTGGCGAGTTTTAGATCGCAATTGCTCGGTATGCCATGTGGCAATCAGGGGCTTCTGATCTCGCGGCAATTTTATCAGTCGCTCGGTGGTCACCGGCCTCTGGCTGAACTGGAAGATCTGGACATTGCTAAACGCATCGGCCGCCGCCGCATGGTATTTCTTCGCGCTGCTGCTGTGACCACCGGGGAACCTGCGCGTGATGGAGTTGTGACGTCCTTCCGGCGATCTCTGGCCCGTTTTTGTGTCGGCGTCTTGCGCCTACCTGCCAGTTTCGCTGTAAAATTGTACAAGTGAACACGTTCGGCTCGGCTTATGGATGGCGCTGAGCCTTGTTAGCGATTGCCTGAAACAACGCACCAACTAACTCCAGAACAGATGTTTCGAACGATCATTTTCGCCCAAGTGTTTAGGAGACTTGCACTGAAGTTTTAGACGCCGACAAATTCCTGTTGATCGTTCCGGGGGGCGTGCTTCAATACTCCTGGGCATGAACACGGGCATCAGGAAGCGCGGGATGAAAAATCAGTCACGAGTTGTTGTTATAGGTGGCGGAATAGCTGGCTGCTCTGCGCTCTATCATCTCACACAAGAGGGATGGACGGACGTCATGCTGATAGAGCGCGATGAGCTGACATCCGGTACGACTTGGCACTCTGCCGCACAGGTGACCAACTTCGGTATGAACCAGACGATGGTCGGGCTGAAGACGCACTCAATTGAACTGTACAAGGAATTGCGCGATGACCCGGAATATCCCGTCGGCTACAATTATGGAGACGGTGGGATACGGTTGGCCAATACCGAGGCGCAGATGGACGGCTACCGCCATTTCACCTCCATGGCTGCCGGAATGGATGTTGATTTTGAGGTCATTGATGCCACCGAATGCGCGCGCCGCCACCCCCTAATCTCAACCGAAAACCTGCTAGGCGGCCTCTGGGACCCAACGGATGGGCACATTGATCCTGCGCAGTTGTGCCAAGCCCTTGCCCGCCGTGCCCGCCTGGCTGGAGCCGAAGTCAACCGCCACACGCCCGTTACCGGGTTAACCCAACATGCTGACAGTACGTGGACCGTCCATACCGAAAAAGGTGACGTCAAGTGCGAGATCGTGGTCAACGCGGGCGGCTATCGTTGCAACGAGATCGGAGCCATGATGGGCGTCCAGCATCCTGTCGCATCCATGGAACACCAGTATTTCCTGACTGAAGACATCCCGGGCATAGTCAAAGCAGGCCACCGAATGCCGCTTTTGCGGTGTCCGATCAGCGACTATTACTGCCGCCAGGAAAAGAATGGTTTGTTGCTGGGGTTCTATGAACAGGACTGCCGCACCTGGGGGATGGATGGAATCGATCCACATTTCACCAACGCCCTATGCCCCGATGATATGGACCGTGTGATGGATGTGCTTGAGGGCGCATTCGAGCGGATGCCGACACTAATGGAAACCGGTATACGCCAGGTCATCAACGGTCCAATCACCTACACAATCGACGGCGCGCCGCTGGTCGGCATGATCCCCGGAAAACGTAACGCTTATTGCATCATTGGACTGCGGGCCGGTTTGGGCGAGGGCGGCGGCCATGGTTGGCTGCTGGCACAGCAGATCGTTCATGGTGAAGCGCAGTATGACATGTGGGTGATCGATCCGCGCCGGTTCACCGGCCACGCCACTGTTGAGCTGACCGCACTCAAAGCCATTGAAGATTATCAAAACGAGTTCCGTTTTCACTTCCCGCATGAACACCGGCCCGCTGGGCGTCCTATGAAGACGACGCCGCTGACATCCGTTTTGGCCGCTGAAGGTGCGGAAATGGGCATCGTTAACGGTTGGGAGCGGATCGATTACATCAAGCCAGCACCTGATTTTAAAGAAACTTTGGGCTTTCGCTATAATGAGGTGCACGACCTTGTTGCCGAAGAGGTGCAGGCCATTACAACCGGTGTTGGCATAACCGAAGTGTCAGGTTTCAACAGGTTCGAGCTAATAGGCTCTGACGTTCATGATTTCCTGGACCGCATGATTTGCGGGACGGTCACCAAACGCCGGGGACGTGTCGGGCTTGGTTATCTGTTGAACGAACACGGAATGCTTAAGGGCGAAGCAACGATCGCCAATATTCCGATATTGAACTCAAAACCCGACCGGGTTTGGTACGGTTCGGCTGCGGCATCCGAGTTTCACGACATGGACTGGCTGCAATCGCATCTGCGGGATGATGAGGATGTGTCTATCAGATCTCTGACCAATGCGCAGACGATCCTTGTGCTGGCAGGCCCCAAGGCGCGCGACGTGCTTTCAGGCGCAGCGCGAGGCGACTGGTCACGTGATGCCTTCCCATGGCTGTCAGTGCGAGAGACGTACATAGGCATCGCACCGGCCACAGTTCTGGCCATAAGTTTTTCCGGCGAGCTTGCCTACGAGGTGCACGTGCCTAACGAGAACCTGCACGCGGCATATGTTGCGTTGCGCAAAGCTGGAGAAGCGCACGACTTGAGCCTTTTCGGGGCGCGTGCCGTTGACACGATGCGTCTGGAGAAGGGTTTTTTACACTGGAAGGCTGATATCTTGACGGAGTTTGACCCATTTGAGACTGGACTGGATCGTTTTGTGAAAATGGACAAGCCTGACTTCATTGGGAAAGCCGCATTGCTCAAACGGATTAAAGTGGGACCACAACGCCGATTGGTCACTTTGGTCGTCGACACCAAGGAAGCGCCTGCGCATGGTGGTGCTTCGGTCCGGGCAAGTGGCCGTATCGTTGGCACTGTTACATCGGGCGACTGGGGACATCGAACGGGGTTAAACTTGGCCTATGCTTTTGTAGAGCAGGGATTAGCTACTCCAGAAACGGAAATGACTGTCGATATCATCGGCGTTCCAACACTGGCACGGGTCATCGAAAGCGGGCCTTTTGATCCAAACCATGATCGAATGAGAGCGTAAATCTATTGAGACATTCGTAGACCTCAAACCATGGAAAAATCTTGCCAACTACGTATTGCTTTTGGCCGAGTTCATCACATCAGGTACTAACAACGACACAGCAGTTAAGTCGTTTTGCGGTTGAACCGGCATTTCACCTCAATATCGGCAGTAGTCAGCTCTGTACCAGAACCACTCAAGCCTGTTGCAATTTGCCGCGTTTGAGATGCTCATCCAGTCGGGGCATAATTTCCACGAAATTGCAGGGCATGTGGCGGTAATCGAGTTGGAATTTCAGGATGCCATCCCAGGCATCCTTACAGGCGCCGGGCGAGCCGGGAAGCGCGAAGATGTACGTCGCGCCAGCCACACCGCCGGTTGCACGGGACTGGATGGTTGATGTGCCAATCTTGTCATAGGAAATCCGGTGAAAAACTTCCGAGAAACCATCCATGCGTTTCTCAAAAAGTGGCTCAACCGCTTCCGGGGTGACGTCGCGGCCCGTAAAGCCGGTACCACCGGTCGAGATGACAACGTCGACATCCGTGCTCACGATCCAATCCCTGACAATCGCCTGAATGGCCGGAACGTCATCTGTCACGATTTTTCGGTCCGCAAGCGTGTGACCAGCCTTTTTAAGTCGGTCTGACAGCGTGTTGCCGGATCTATCTTCTTCCAGTGTGCGTGTATCAGAGACGGTTAGGATGGCAATATTGAGCGGAATGAACGCGCGGGTTTCGTCGAAACGGGACATGCAGAACTCCTTTGTCTCAAAGAGATAGGCGATAGAGGCCGATCTTGCCAGTGGTTATGCAAACTGGTTTTAGAGCATGTTCGCGAAATAAAATTACAAAAAATAACAAGAATACGACACTTGCATTCAAAATAGGTCAGTATTATTGACTTAAATGAGCAATAACAAACACACCGAGCCAAACATGATGAATTGGGACGCCGTTCTGGCAACACGCGCCAAACGCATGAGCGCATCCGAAATCCGTGAACTGCTGAAATTGCTGGATCAACCGGACATTATTTCCTTCGCTGGCGGTATTCCGGATTCAGCCTTGTTTCCGACAGAGGCTTTCCGGACAGCCTACAGCGAGATCCTGAGTGGCGGCGAGGCCGCGGCAGCTTTGCAGTATTCTGTCAGTGAAGGCAGTTTGCGGCTGCGCACTTGGCTCGTCGGAGAAATGGTCAAGCTCGGTATCGAGTGCACCCCGAACAATATCCTGATCACATCCGGGTCTCAGCAGGCTCTGGATTATCTCGGAAAACTGTTTTTGTCATCGAGTGACACCGCATTGGTCGGTTGGCCGACTTATTTGGGTGCGCTTCAGGCCTTCAACGCCTATGAGCCGTGTTATGACCGGCTCGATCCGCTGACCAATCGGTCTGCCGCCGATTACCGCAAGACTGCGGAAGCTGCTGGCGGAGCGGTTAAATTTGCTTACCTGTCTCCGGATTTTGCCAATCCGACTGGAGAAACATTGGATCTGGTAGGGCGACGTCGTCTATTGGGCCTCGCGGGTGAGCTGAATTGCCCGATCATTGAAGACGGTGCCTATCAAAGCCTGCGATACGACGGTGATCCCGTTCCGCCTATTCTGGCGCTCGATTGTGAAAAATCCGGCGGCATAGAAAACACACGCACGATCTATTGTGGTAGTTTTTCCAAGACGTTGTCACCGGGTCTGCGACTCGGTTGGGTCTGCGGGGCCTCGAGTGTGATCTCGCGATTGGTCTTGCTGAAACAGGCAAGCGATCTGCACACCTCCAGCCTCAATCAGGAGGCCATGGCCGTTGTCGCCGACACAATCTTTGACGAACAGGTCAAAAAAATCAGAACCGTCTATAAATCCCGCCGGGATGCGATGTTAACTGCTTTGGAAACCCATATGCCTGCCGGCACAAGGTGGACCCGTCCTGAAGGTGGCATGTTCGTCTGGGTCGAGTTGCCGGACGGTGTAGATGCAGGTGAGTTGTTGGCGCGATCGGTTGAGACTGCCAAGGTCGCTTTTGTTCCGGGCAAAGCTTTTCACGCTGATGGCAGTGGTGCCAATACGCTTCGCTTGAGTTTTTCCTGTGCTTCACCTGAAAAAATTGATCAGGGGATCTCGAGGCTAGGGCGTCTTGTTGCAGAGATTGTCGCATCCGAACCTGTATGATCGGGTGATCAATACACAGGCGGAGACCGGCATGGCCTTGAGCGACCAGGTGAATAATTACTGCGAACGCATGGGGCCGGAATTCTGGTCAGAACCGTTGAACGCGGTCACCAACGTTTCCTTTATTGTGGCCGCTGTTGCAGCGTTCGTGTTGTGGCGGCGCAAGACACCAGACGACATGGCAACGCTGTTTTTGATCGCTGTTGTTCTTTTAACCGGCATCGGTTCGTTCCTGTTTCACACATTTGCGACCAAATGGGCGTCTATGGCTGATGTGATCCCGATTGCTATCTTCATCCATGTCTATCTGTTGTTCGCGCTGCGCCGTTTTCTCGACGTGCATTGGGTTGTTTCAGTTTGCATCGTGATCGGCTTCTTTGTGCTGTCGCCAATGGTCGGGGAGGTCTGGGCACCGGTCATCGGATCTTCGGCCGCTTATCTGCCCGCACTGCTGGCGCTCCTTGTTGTCGGGGCCATGTTTTATCAACGCGATAAACGCCTTGGCGGACAGGTTCTCGCGATAGGCGGGCTGTTCACTCTTTCGCTGGTTTTCCGGATGCTGGATGAGCCATTATGTGCTCAGTGGGCATTCGGGACCCATTTTCTGTGGCATATATTGAACAGCATTGTGCTCTTTGCACTGTTACGGGTTCTCATTTCCCATCGCGCCGGTTAAATCTCAGATATTACTTACAGAAATTCATAGGTCCTGATCGGTCGCATCCGGCGCGAAAATGAGATTAACTCAGTGACCAAGGGAATGCGGCAGGGAGAAACGGACCGATATGAGCGACACCAAAAAAACTGAAAGCGATCTGACCGAAGCGGCCCTGTTTTTCCATGAACATCCCAAGCCCGGAAAACTGGAAATTCAGGCGACCAAACCGCTCGGCAACCAGCGTGATCTGGCGCTGGCCTATTCTCCCGGTGTCGCAGCTCCCTGCCTTGAAATTGCCGATGATCCTGCAAAAGCTGCCAACTATACCTCCCGTGGCAATCTGGTCGCGGTGATTTCAAACGGTACTGCCGTTCTGGGTCTCGGCAACATTGGCCCGCTGGCGTCCAAGCCGGTGATGGAAGGCAAGGCGGTTCTCTTCAAGAAATTTGCCGGCATCGACGTGTTTGACATCGAGGTTGATGAATATGATGTCGACAAATTCGTTCATGCGGTCTCGGTTCTGGAACCGACGTTTGGCGGTATCAACCTGGAAGACATCAAGGCGCCTGAATGTTTCATGATCGAAGCCAAGCTTCGGGAAAAGATGAACATTCCGGTGTTCCATGATGATCAGCACGGTACAGCGATCATTGTAGGCGCAGCAGTTCGAAACGGATTGCAATTAGCGGGCAAGAAAATCGAAGAGGCCAAGATTGTTGCCTCAGGTGCAGGCGCAGCAGCGCTTGCTTGCCTGAACATGCTGGTGTCGTTGGGTGCGAAGCGGGAAAACATCTGGGTTACCGACATCGAAGGCGTTGTCTATGAAGGCCGCGAAAGCCTCATGGACGAGTGGAAAGCGATCTTCGCCCAGAAGACAGACAAACGCACGTTGAACGACGTCATTGGAGACGCCGACGTATTCCTTGGATTGTCTGCTGCCGGTGTTCTCAAACCACAAATGGTTGAGAAAATGGGTAAGGGACCATTGATCCTTGCACTGGCCAATCCGAATCCGGAAATCATGCCGGAAGACGCACAGGCAGTTCGCGACGATGTGGTGATGTGTACCGGGCGGTCGGATTATCCAAACCAGGTCAACAACGTCCTGTGTTTCCCGTACATTTTCCGAGGCGCGCTGGATGTCGGCGCGACAACCATCAATGAAGACATGAAACGGGCGGCCGTTGAGGCAATTGCGGAGCTTGCGCAGGAAGAGCCGTCTGATGTCGCTGCACGCGCTTATGGTGGCAAGACAGAAACCTTCGGGCCGAATTACCTCATTCCGTCTCCCTTCGATCAGCGGCTGATACTGCGGATTGCTCCGGCTGTGGCAAAAGCTGCGATGGAAACAGGAGTTGCGACCCGTCCGATTGAAGATTTTGAGGCTTATCTCGACCGCTTGAACCGTTTTGTGTTCCGCTCCGGTCTGATTATGAAACCGATCATTCAGACAGCCAGCACAGACCCGAAACGCATCATTTACGCGGAAGGCGAAGACGAGCGCGTGCTGCGCGCAGCTCAGGTTCTGCTGGAAGATAATATCGCCCAACCCATTCTGGTCGGACGTCCGGAAGTGCTGCAAGCAAGGTGCGAACGCTTCGGCTTGAAAATTCGGCCGGGCAAGGATTTCGAATTCGTCAATCCGCAAGATGATCCGCGTTACCGCGAATATGCCGACGAATATCTGGAGTGTGTTGGCCGAAAGGGCATGCCGCCGACCGCCGCACGAACAGTGGTCCGGACCAACGCCACAGTCATTTCAGCAATAGCCGTCAGGCGCGGTGATGCGGATGCGGTGATCTGCGGACTGGAAGGTCGGTTTACCAAACACCTGCGCGATATCAAACAGGTCATCGGTATTTGTGAGACTGCGCGCGATCTGTCTGCCATGTCGTTGCTGATCAACAGCCGTGGCGCCATGTTCCTGTCGGATACTTTTGTTACTGAAGACCCGACAGCCGAAGAAATCTCCGAAATGGCGACATTGGCGGCCGAGGAAATTCGGCGTTTTGGCATTGAGCCAAAAATCGCCTTATTGTCGATGTCGAACTTCGGCTCTCGCGACACCGTTTCATCGCGCAAAATGCGGGCAGCACTTGACTTGATCTGGCAGCGTTATCCGGATCTGGAAGCTGACGGTGAAATGCACGGAGACAGCGCGCTGAGCGTTGCGCTCCGCGAACGCGTCATGCCCAACAGCAAATTGACCGGGGAAGCGAACCTTTTGCTGTTCCCCAATCTGGATGCGGCCAACATCGCTCATAACCTTTTGAAGGTGGCCACTCAGGCATTGCATGTCGGACCTATCCTTCTTGGTACGGCCAAACCGGCGCATATTCTGACACCATCCGTGACATCCCGGGGCGTGGTCAACATGTCCGCTCTGGCGACAGTAGAGGCTCAGAACCGCGCCGCGGAATGAGCTGCTACCTTTTTGCGCATTTGAATTCTCGGCAGTCCCGGATACGAGGGGACTGCTGACGCCCTCCAAGGCTGAATTCTTGACGGAAGCTGTGCAATGACCGACCTCAAATCCCCTTCAGACTGCAACAGCAAAACCGACATCCGGACGGCTATTGATGCAATCGACGAGGAATTGCTTCAGACTCTCGCGCGTCGACAAACCTATGTTCGGCGAATGGCGGAGCTAAAACAGCACCCTGACCAGGCTTTCGATCACGAGCGTATCGAAACGATGGTGGATGCTTTGAAATTGCGAGCCGAAGCCCTTGGATTGGAAGGCGAACAGGTCGAACAGGTTTGGCGTGCTCTGATCGACTGGAATGTGGCTTTTGAGAAACGCTCTATTGCTGCGCGGTTGGCTTCAGATGAAAGTGATTGAAGAACCAGTCACCTATTTATCGAAGTCCCCTCTGTTCTGCTGCAGATAACTCCCTATCTCTAGAGTTCTGTGACGAAAACGGCTGCGCGGCATCCCGGTTTCGAGACGAATTCGCCAGGGAGGTTGGTATGAAACACGGGGTGTGGCGCCAAAGCGCGAAACACAATCTGATCAAACTGTTTTGCTCGTCGGCAGCTGCATTGATTGCCGTCGTCGGTGTTTTGTCAGGTTTTTCCGAAATTGCCTCTGCTCAAACCAAGGTGAGGCTGGAAACAGTCACCAATGGCCTGTCATATCCCTGGAGTGTCGCCTTTTTACCAGATGGCAGTTATCTGGTTACTGAGCGAGACGGTATCCTCAAACATATTGATCCGCACGGACAGCAGACGACTGTGTCCCGAACACCAGAGGTTTTTGCGCAAGGGCAAGGCGGACTGCTGGATATTGTGCTCAGCCCTGATTTTGAAAGTGACAGAACTCTCTTCATGACCTTTTCACAAGGATCTGTCGAAGGGGCTGGCACATCGATTTTCAAAGCCAAACTGGAATCTAATGGTGCCGGTTTTGCGCTCAAGGATGGTGCTACCATCTTCACCGGCAACAACAAGGCATATGGCGGGCGCCACTTCGGGTCGCGGCTTGCTTTCTCGCCAGATGGTACATTGTTCATGACATTGGGCGACCGTGGAGACGGCCCGCGTGCGCAGGCGACAGATGACCATGCAGGATCAGTCCTGAGGGTGACACAAGACGGTAATGCAGCACCCGGAAATCCATTCCTTGGCAACGGCGCCTATAAGCCGGAAATCTGGTCGATTGGTCATCGCAATCCGCAAAGCGCGGCAATAAATCCGGCGTCAGGCCAACTTTGGACCGTCGAACACGGTGCTCGTGGCGGCGACGAAGTGAATATACCCGAAGCTGGCAAGAATTACGGGTGGCCAGTGATTTCCTACGGTCGCCACTACTCGGGTGGCAAGATCGGTGAAGGAACTGAAAAATCCGGACTGCAGCAACCAATCCATTACTGGGATCCCTCTATCGCCCCGTCGGGAATGGCATTTGTCACAAGCGACAAGTATCCCGACTGGCAAGGTGATCTGCTTGTCGGGGCTCTACGCGGACAACATCTGGCAAAACTTGAACTGGACGGAGGAAAGGTCGGTTCAGAAGAGCAGTTGCTGACGGATCTGAATGAACGTATCCGCGACGTACGCGAGGGACCGGATGGATTTATCTATATTCTTACAGACAGCGACGCTGGAGAATTGATCAGACTGGTCCCGGAGCACAGTTGATCAGGTTTAGGTCGCAAAATTGTTGCCGTGGTGGGACAGTTGCGCCCGGAAATCTACTTCTGAAATAGCGGGAGAATAGAGAAACCCTTGAGCAAAATCACACTTAATCTCTGAGAGATATGCCTGCTGATCCTTCGTTTCAACTCCAATGGCAACCACTGGGCGGCCGAGGGCGTGGGCAAATGCGAAATAGGTCTCCAGAACAGCCTTCTCTGCCTGGCCAGAACTGGCCCCGGTCAGAAGGGCTCGGTCAAGTTTAACCAGATCAATCGGCATTTTAGCCAACTCGACAAGGTTACACTGTCCGCCGCCGAAACCATCCAGTGCAATACGCACGCCGAGGGCCTTCAATTCCGTCAGTATTGCTGTAGCGGTGTCCTTATTGTTATGCAGGGCGTGTTCGGGGACTTCGACCGTCAACCTGTGGGCTGCAAATCCTGTTTCGCTGAGGATTGTTGCAATCCGGCTTGCAAGCAATTTGTCTGCAAGCATGGTCGGTGCAAGATTATAGAAGAGAGATTGTTCCTGCGGCCAGTCGCTGGCAGATTGAATTGCTTGTCGAAGCAACTGTTCGGAAAAACTGATAACCAATCCCAGTTCTTCGGCGATCTCTATGATTTCCTTTGGCGAAATTGAATCGTCTTCATTCGTTGGCCAGCGAGTTAGGATCTCGGCGCCAATGATATCGTGAGAGGCCAAATCCAAAATAGGCTGATAGTGCGGGACAAGTTCGCCGTCTTTTATGGCATTGCGGATGCGGGATTGATTGGAGGCGCGTTCCTTCAGGGCTTCGCCCATGAAAGGTTCATAGAATGCTGCATTGTTTCGCCCGGTACGCTTGGCGTGGTAAAGTGCAGCATCCGCTGATCGCGCAAGGTCTTCGATTTTATCGTCACAATCCGACATCAAGGCGATGCCGATACTGGCGCCAACTTCCGTGTTCACACCGAAGAGATCAGCCGGTTCGTTTAGGGCCTTGATCAGATTGTTGACAGTCTGCCATCCCACCGCGACAGACACTTCAGATGATGTTGTCACAACCAGAAATTCGTCACCGCCAAGACGCAGCACAGTGCTGTCCGGAAACGCATCCTTTAAGCGGTTGGCTATGATTTTGAGAAGTGCGTCCCCTGCATCGTGGCCAAGCAGGTCATTTACCTTCTTGAAGCCATCAAGATCCACCGCCAGAACGGCGAGGTTTTGGGAATCCCGGCTGCCGTTGCGGATGTTTTTGGAAAGGGTTTTCAAATAACGCCGGTTTGGCAAATGTGTAAGAGGGTCATGCTGGGCGAGCCAGGTCGAGCGCGCTTCTGCTTTCTTCCGCAGGACCAGTTCGCGTTCGCGTTCCATATAACGCCGAACGCCAAAGACAAACCCGCCCAGTCCAGCGACTGTGAATGCAATTACTAGTTCGTCCAGTTCCCAGTCTTCATGCGTAGAAAGAAATTCACCCATGCTCTCATAAAGATCAATATTGACTGCGGCCAACCAAAGAGAGAGTGACAAGAAGGAAATAACCAGTGCGTCTACATGCGTGCGCTTTAATCTGCCGAAGTAATTGACCAGATATGTTGCGAATTCACTCAACTTGGAAACTTCCTTTAAGATGATTCATATCTATAAAGCAATAAATGTCAAAATCAGAATATTTGTTTGAATTCGTTAACGGAAACCGAGAATTCGGTCCATCGCTTGACATTATGTACTTCTGGGAAGATATACGGCATCTCAGTTTTTTTGAAGCCGCACTTTTGCGAGTTTAAACTGATAAAGGCGCTTTTTCTTGTTCATTCTCTGAAAATTGGATGTGCTGTGAGAATTCAGGTGGTCTCCCGTTGTGAGGAGCACCTTCAGGAATTCGTTGCAGGTTTTGATATAAGCGCAATCACTAGAAGCGATCCGGATAAACGGTGTCGGCCCTCCAGCGCCCGCCGTTTGCGATTGCGATGCGAACGTGGCAAGTGCCACAAAGGAAATGAATTGAACAATTTCGACAATCTCGGCTTGTCCGAGGGGCTCCTGAAAGCCATTTCAGACAACGGATATGAAACTCCGACACCTATCCAGCAAAAAGCCATACCTCTAATCCTTGAAGGCAAGGATTTGATGGGGCTTGCCCAAACCGGGACCGGCAAGACCGCAGCCTTCGGTTTGCCGCTGATCGAGCAGCTTTTGGCCAACCAGGAACGACCGCAGCCTAAGGGAACGCAGGCGCTCATTCTGGCGCCGACCCGGGAACTGGTGAACCAAATTGCCAAAAACCTCATCGGATTTGTAAAGAGCACTCCACTCAGAGTGACATCGGTCGTTGGTGGTGTATCCATCAATGGGCAGATCAAACGCCTCTCCAGAGGGACAGACATTCTTGTCGCAACTCCCGGCCGTTTGCTTGATCTGGTAGACCGCAAAGCCGTAAACCTGAGCACAGCCTCCTTTCTGGTCCTCGACGAAGCTGACCAAATGTTGGATCTGGGCTTTATTCATGCGCTGAAGCAGATTTCGCGGCTTGTCGCCAAAGACCGGCAGACGCTGCTGTTTTCTGCAACAATGCCGAAACAGATCAATGAACTGGCAAAATCTTATCTGACAGATCCGGCCCGTGTTGAAGTTGCCCCGGCTGGAAAAACTGCAGACAAGATTACACAGTCCGTCCATTTTCTTGGAAACAGCGCAAAGACCGGGTTTCTCATCGAGCGTCTCATCGCGCAACCTGATGATTTGTCTCTGGTGTTCTGCCGGACAAAGCATGGGGCAGAACGCCTGATGCGCAAGATGTCTCAAGCTGGCATCGAGGCAGGTTCCATTCATGGCAACAAAAGCCAGAACCAGCGAGAACGGGCGATCAAGGACCTACGTGAAGGCCGGATCAAGGTACTCGTTGCAACGGATGTTGCTGCCCGTGGAATCGATATTCCAGGTGTCAGTCACGTTTACAATTTTGAATTACCGGAAGTTGCTGAAGCCTATGTCCACCGGATTGGCAGAACAGCACGTGCAGGGGCCGAGGGCGAGGCCGTCGCACTTTGTGCACCGGAAGAGATCGGACTATTCCGCCAGATCGAGAAATTGATCGGGATCGATATTGCAGTTGCCAGTGGTGATGTTCCTCCAATGTCAGCAGCGAGTACGCCGAAACGTGGTGGAAACCGTAAAGCCGGTGCATCCCGCAAGCCTGGTTTCAAAAAGTCCTCTTCGCAAGGTCACAATGACAACGCGGCAAGGTCACGGAAACCTCGTAAAAAGCGGCCGTCTCCCCGCAAGAATGCGGCCTGACCCAATCTTGGACTTGCAATGTTGTGCATGAAAAAAACGCCGGGAAGTGGCCTTCCCGGCGAGAAACCTTGTGGTCGATGGGTCCAGATTGGCACATGTCCGCTCTGAGTAGTGTTTCTGGAAGCTCACAATGTTCGTTCTCGAAACCGCCGCGGTTCGACAACGACCAGTGGACTTCCAGTCCACAAGGCACCAAGCCAATAAAGGCCCGATATTTGTTTATGTCGGAGACGCTGCGGGAGTACCGCAAGGAAGTCGAACAATCTCTCGGGAGGAGGAGTAGAGATAGTTCTGATTTGCCCCGTTGAAGTAAACGTAAATTAACCAATCCGAATTCGCAACTTTACGCAAAATTGCAGTTCTGTTGCATGTGGAAAAGCCAAAAGAGCAATAATTACAAATATTTACCTGGCGGGAAAATTTTTCCCGAAGCGGTTTGGATGCTCGTTTGTGGTGTGAGAGTCTTGTGTGGGATTCAATAAGTTCTTTAATTTCAAAGAATTAATTGGCGCATCTTCTTTACTTATTAACGTATTAAAAAAACTTATAGCTCGATATCCTGACCAGGTGTTCGTCTAACTTTATGTATTTCAACGGATAATTTTTTCGCAAAGTAAGATATTAAAGTCAAACAGCCTAGTAAGTTTACGTAAGGTCAAAATTGTCGATACTGAGAATCGTTATGGAGACAGAATCTTGTTCTGTGGTTATCAGCCCCCGTTGACCGGGTGTTAGGCAGAAGCTATCAGGCCTTCAAACGTACTTAGTGATCATGTGTTTGCAGTATCACGCGCCATAATACTCAAAAAAAAATCTGGAAGTACTGTGCGTAAAGGCTTCGTGGCCGCAATAAACAAATAGACTTCGATCCAGCAAGGCGCGGGCACGTTACGGACGCAAAAGAAAACGGGCAGCCACGGCGGTTAAAGCCATGACTGCCAGCTGAATTCAGCAGTTCTGTTGGTGATCACATATTTGGATAGTTCGGTCCGCCTGCGCCTTCCGGAACGGTCCAATTTATGTTGCCGTTTGGATCCTTGATGTCACATGTTTTGCAGTGGACGCAGTTTTGCGAATTGATCTGGAACTTTGGCTCGCTGCCGTCTTCTTCCACCCACTCATAAACCCCTGCAGGACAATACCGGTTTGACGGACCGGCAAACACATCGAACTCCGATGTCTTTTGAAGCGTCTCATTGCTCACCTTGAGGTGGATCGGTTGATCTTCCTCGTGGTTGGTGTTGGACAAGAATACGGAAGAGAGTTTGTCAAAGGACACAATCCCGTCCGGTTTAGGGTAGTCGATTTTCTTGCAATCCTTGGCCGGTTTCAGAGTTTCGGAATCCTTCTTGCCGTGTTTCATCGTTCCAAAGAAAGAAAACCCGAACAGTTCGTTGGTCCACATGTCGAGGCCGCCAAGAGCGATGCCAAGCACAGTGCCGAACTTTGACCATAGCGGTTTGGCATTCCTCACTGTCCAAAGGTCTTTGCCAATAGGGCTTTCGCGCCAAGCGGTATCAAAACCAGACAGTTCAGTGTTGGCTTCTCCGCGCCCGATCGCAGCCATCACTTCCTTTGCAGCCAGCATGCCGGATATCATGGCATTGTGAGACCCTTTGATGCGCGGCACGTTCACAAGACCGGCTGAACAGCCCATCAGCAATCCACCGGGAAACGACATTTTCGGGACGGACTGGTAGCCGCCCTCTGTAATGGCGCGCGCGCCGTAGGATATGCGCTTGCCGCCTTCAAAAACGTCCCGGATGGCCGGATGAGTTTTGAAACGCTGGAATTCATCGAAAGGTGAGAGCCAAGGGTTTTCGTAGTTCAGGTGAAGAACAAAACCGACAGCGACCTGATTGTCTTCCAGGTGATAAAGGAACGATCCACCACCGGTTTTGCCATCAAGCGGCCAGCCGAAGGAGTGCTGGACGAGTCCGGTTTGGTGTTTCTTCGGGTCGATCTGCCAAAGTTCCTTGATGCCGATGCCGAATTTAGCCACATCGCAGTCATTGTCGAGATCGAATTTCTGGATGAGCTGTTTGGCCAGAGAGCCGCGGGCACCTTCCCCAATGAGAACATATTTGCCGCGAAGTTCCATACCGCGGGTAAACATTGCGTTTGGTTTGCCGTCCCGGCCGATACCCATGTCGCCGGTTGCGACACCCACAACCTTGCCGTCGTCGTTATAAAGAATTTCCGAAGCAGCAAACCCAGGATAGATCTCGACACCGAGGGCTTCAGCCTTCTCGGCAAGCCAGCGACAGACATTGCCGAGCGAGACAATGTAGTTGCCGTGATTGTTCATGAGTTTGGGCATGAACATGTTTGGTAGACGTATGGAACCAGCCGGCCCGAGTACCAGAAAATGATCGGAAGTCACTTCTGTTTTGATTGGGGACTCTTCTTCACGCCAACCAGGGAGCAGCTGATCAATGGCGACCGGATCAATGACCGCGCCGGACAGGATGTGAGCGCCGACCTCGGAGCCTTTTTCAAGGACGACGACGCTCAATTCTTCGCCGTTTTCATTTGCCAACTGTTTCAGCCGGATAGCTGCGGACAATCCTGCCGGGCCAGCGCCGACGATCACCACATCAACATCCATGCTTTCGCGTTCGCCAAGCGCCTCTTGTTCGCTCATCTTCTGTCTCCCTCGGCCCATAGGGGCTATACCTATATCGCCCTATTTGCCCTATTCCGTGAAAAATGACACGAGTTTTTTCATACCACTCCGGAAATAGGCCATAAATCCAAATCCAGCGCCAGATAGACCAAAGCCGGAAGCGGTCGTCAAGCACAATCATGACGTTTACGTAAACGTTATACTTTTGCTTGATGACATGACTTGTTTCCTGTGTGCAATACTGGATAAACATCCGCCCAACGTCCTGCTACTGCCGGGCAGCCTTGTCTTCCCTGATGATGAAACTAATATCGACTGCCGGAGGCAGCTCATTGCACGAAACAGAGAACAATTCCCGTCAACTGGAAAGTTTGCTCGATTTCTATCTTGCGGCGGGAGTTGATAGTGTTCTGGGGAATGACCCGGTCGATTGGTTCGAGCTGACATCTCAACACGCTACACAGCGGACGCAAGTCTCATCGCCAGCAACCAGAGTCGCCGCGCCCACCAATTCCGCACCAGAAGTACCGCATGCTCCTCAGCCGGTACAAATGGCAAAGCAGCAGCCGACACCATTGCAATCTTCTCCAGCTCCGTCATCACCCAATATTGTTGGATCTGCAGCTGTAATCCCGGACAAGGAAGTTGTCGCATCGGCAAGGGACATGGCGGCGGGCGCTGCATCTCTGGATGACCTGAGAGCATGTCTGGAGACGTTTGAAGGCTGCAATTTGAAGCTGACGGCGAAAAAGCTGGTCTTTGCGGATGGTAACCCGAATGCCAAGTTGATGTTCATCGGTGAGGCTCCAGGCCGCGACGAGGACCTTCAGGGAAAGCCGTTTGTTGGAAGATCCGGTCAATTGCTTGACCGGATGTTAGGCGCAATCGGTCAGGATCGGTCGTCTGCGTATATAGCCAATGTTGTTCCCTGGCGGCCACCGGGCAACAGAACACCTACGCCTCAGGAAACTGAAATCTGCAAACCGTTTATTGAACGGCAGATCGAACTGGTGAAGCCGGAAGTTCTGGTCTTCCTTGGAGCCGCTTCGGCGAAAACCCTCTTGGGTGTTCAGGACGGAATTCGGAAAATGCGCGGCCGCTGGATGTCTTATCCGATAGAGGGAAGGGAAGTTGCCGCGATTGCAACTTATCACCCGGCCTATCTCCTGCGTAGCCCACTGGAAAAGAGATTGTCTTGGAGAGATTGCCTCAGTATTAAAGCTCGACTCGTAAATACTTGATTATAATTAGGGAAAGTCTTTTTAAATTCCGTAACGTCAAAAGCATTACGTTTGGGTATTAATATAGATTTCAAAAATACATCCGAACTACCGAAAATTAACCTGTATTTCAGAGTTATGTAGGTAAAATTCAGGAGTATTTTTGGGGGGCTAAATTGAATACTAATCCAAAACCGCAAAGCACCGGGAAATCAATTCAGGCGCAAGTGATTGATCTGTCTGATATGTCCTGTTTTGAGGCCACGGCATATAAACTGGCCGATGATGGATGTTGGATCGTTTCGGAAAAAGTGGATCAGCTCAAGGAAGAGATAGGTCTCCGTCTTCCTGGATATGACAAGCTGGTGCGGGGGACTGTTGTTGCCTTTGGCGACAATGAAGCCCAAATCTCTTTTTCTGCAAAGGTCCAAGCGCCGCAGGAGCGTCGTGGTGAGAAACGCCAGCGCGTTCTCATTTCCGCAATTGTCAGCTGTCCACAAACTGCCCTGACCATGAAGTGCAAGATTGTGGATGCGAGTAAGTCGGGATGTCGGCTGGAAAGTGAAAAAATCGCACGGCTGCCGCAAGAACTTGAAATATCCATTCCCGGACTCGATGTGCCTATGACCGGAAACATCGTTTGGCGCAGTGCCAATCAGGCTGGCGTTAAATTCAGTTGGCCATTGCAGCCTCAATCAAGTGGCGCAGAAAGCGAATCAATCGGTGCTGTGCGGTCCGGTAAATCGGGCGAACGGAAGCCAAGAAAGCGTGTCAGCGCATTTGGAGATTGAATTCACGTTTACGATTTGAAGCGAATTCAAAGTGAAGAAATTCAGATGAATTGATGAAGTTGTTCGTTAAGGTGCGGAGATATCAATTGCTTAGGTCGATGCAGGTCCAAGTAAATAATTCTGCAGCATTTTAATTAGTTTGTAGCTGTAAAGCATATATGTATAAATAACGATGTATTTGCGCGAGCTGGTTTAGTTTGCTTGTTAAATCAGCTACTATGTCGCCGAAGTTGTCTAGGGCAAGGCACGGTACGGAGGCTGATTTGAACGAGCTGGCAGAACTCCATCTCGAAAATGCAAATCTTTGGATTCTGGTGTTGGATTTTGAAACACTGGATTGCGAAGAAGTTATTGCATCTGACTTCAACCGTTTTGGTTGTCGTGTCCAATCCAAGAAACTCAAGACGCTCGATCAGCACATCGGCCTTCGCGTCTCTGGCTTCGAAAAAATGATCAAGGGCCGCGTTTCAAAGATCCTTGAAGATGAAGTTGTCGTCAGTTTTGAATTTAACGATGACACCCAATCGGAAAAACGCAAGGAACGTCGGCGTCCGGTCTCGATTACTGCGCGCGTTTCCAGCGCTGCAGAAGGCGACAAAACCGTCAAGTGTGAGATTATCGACGCCAGCCTTTCCGGGTGCCGTTTATCCAGCGATACGCTTTACACACTTCCGGATGATATTTGTCTGAGGATTAGTGGAATTGACCTGCCTGTTCAGGGCCAGATCATGTGGCGAGGGGCGGGTGTTGCTGGTGTCCGGATGTTATGGGAATTCTCAGGCAAAAATGAACTGAGAAACAAAACCTCGAAATCGCCGCGCCTGATAGAAAATGCGAATAGAGAACAGAAAAAACCGCGAAGAAATTCGGGCGATTTCGGTGTGAAACGCCGAAACTGACCTGTCTCATACATCATTGGTTTGCAAAGCGCCCCGTAATCCCTATATCGACGTCATCTTGTATTAGTTAGGGATTTGTTTGTGCTGTCTTCTTTCCGCCGGTTTTTGCCAGGCTTTCTGAAAAATGATGCTCCTGTAATACCGGTTGTCCGGCTCCAAGGGCCGATTGGCATGGCCAGTCCATTGCGGCCGGGTTTGTCCTTGGCGACAGCAGCATTGCCCCTGGAAAAAGCGTTCTCGACCAAAAAGGCTCCTGCGGTTGCCTTGATCGTGAATTCTCCTGGTGGATCACCGGTCCAATCCAGACTGATTTTTCAACGGATCCGGGATCTTGCAAAAGAGAACGAAAAAGACGTTCTTGTCTTTGTGGAAGATGTCGCTGCTAGTGGTGGGTATATGATCGCGCTGGCAGGTGATGAAATCATCGTGGATCCTTCTTCAATTGTAGGGTCGATCGGTGTGGTTTCTGCGGGCTTCGGCTTTACTGATCTGATCAAAAAGATCGGTGTTGAACGGCGTGTTTACACCGCTGGAAAGAACAAGGTTACACTCGACCCGTTTCAGCCGGAAGTTCCCAAGGACGTTGAATATCTGAAGACCTTGCAGCTGGAAATCCATGACATTTTCATCGAGATGGTAAAGTCCCGCAGGGGTGATGTCCTCACTGATGATCCCGATCTTTTTACTGGCAAGTTCTGGACAGGACAGAGTTCGGTTGATCTTGGTCTGGTGGATTCCATCGGCGACCTGCGAGGCGTTCTGAAAAGTCGCTATGGAGAAAAAGCCGAGCCGAAGCTGATCTCTGCGCCAAGAGGTTTGTTTGGCCGTAAAGCCGGTATTGGTGTTGGACTTGGTTCTCAGAACCTGACCGATGGCCTCGGAAATGAACTGATCTCTGCGGCCGAAGAACGCATGCTGTGGATGCGTTATGGTCTTTAAAAAGACGTAATGCGATAGTGATCTGCTGGGATGTGAAGGGGTGATCAGATGACAGAGTTTTTTGGTGTCGCTGCACTGGCAGTTGGAGGGTACTGGATCGTTCAACGGGTCAAGCGAAAGATGGCCGAAGTTGAAAACCAGATTTCCCGAGCTGCAGCCAAGGCCGATCCGAATGGACCGGGCGAGAAGCTGGTTCTTGATCCCAAAAGCGGAAAATACAGGCCTCAGTCCTGAAGCCGGACGTTTAATTTGTCTTTTAGGTTTGAACCCGCAGCATTGCGGCGCTTTTATACCTGCTGATGCACTGGTGCCTTAAACAGGCCCCAAACCAAAGACCGGGTCTTGGCAGTATCAGAGAGAACTGAAACTGTCAGGACAACCAGCAGCACTTCAGCAACTGGCACAGCAAGCCAAATCCCGACTTCACCAAAGATGATTGGGAGAATGAAGATCAGTGGCAGGGAAAATCCGTAAGGTTTTACAAGGCTCAGCAATGCCGCGTGATCAGCATCGCCAATCGTTCGGAAATAGGTTGCGATTATCAGCAGGGGCCCGGATGCAAACAGCAGCGCGGTCGTGATCAATACAATCTGTTGGACTTTGGTGACCACAGCCATGTCATCGGTGAACAACAGACCGATCAGATCTGCGTTCCAGGTCAAAAGCACCTGAGCGAGCGTGCAATAGGCCAGAGCAGTGACAATGGCGAGCCGCAATGCAGTGTCTGACCTCTTCCAAAGCTGTGCTGCATAATTGCTGCCAATGATCGACTGGACAGCAAAACAAAACCCCAACAGAGGCAGAAACACGAAGGCTATTGCTCGCGTTGTAATGCCAAACGCTGCGACCGCGGTTTCATAGTCCGCCAACTGTGCCCATTGAAGCGCCAGAATGATTGCAGCGCATACGGCAGCTACACCCAGTTTATTGAGACCCTGCGGCGTTCCGAGTGCCAGTATATGATGCCAACCCGTCAGCAAATTGTATCTCAACAAAGCTGTTGGATGCAGCATGGTCTCTGCTGTCATTCGGAACGCAAGAACGATCCCAAGCGCCATAATTTGAGCGAAAACCGTTGCCAGCGCCGAGCCTGCCACACCCAGTCCCATACCGCCTATCAAAAGGACATTGAAGACAATATTGGCAAGCGCCATCAGAAGGCTCATCGACGCCATGAGCTCGATCTTGCCTTCATTTTTGAGGGCATCCGAATTTATGGATAGGACAAACAATACCGGCGAAAAGATAACGCTGATCAATAGGTAAGTGTGGCCCATACCCGCCAAGGATACCGCATCGCTGGCTGCCAGATGCGTGAGTAGTTGTCCAAACATGAAAACGATCAGGATCAGAACAGCACAGACTGTCATCGCCAATCCATGAGCACCAGCAAAGACTGCGCGCGCTTCTTCGATCTTGTTGTCGCTGAAATAGCTTGTGAGAAGACTGGACGTTCCTCTGGCGATTATTGTCGACAGGGCGGTGATTATCATGATCGCGGGAAACATCAGTGTCACCGCCGCTAAAGCATCAGTGCCAACAAAAAATCCTAGACAAACGGCATCCACAACAATCAGAAGACCGTTCATCCCCATGACAAAAACAAGCGGGAGGGCTGTCTTGGTCAGCACCGAGCCAATTGGCTCGTGAATATAGGCATTGTCTTGAACAGTGCCTGCCGACATTCTGCTCTCCATTTGTCTATCTCGAATATAGGAAGTGTTGGCTTTGCCACCTGCGCGGATTGTTCTGGGGAACAGGTCTCAAATTCGCCAGATAGTCTTCCAGATCATCAAGTCGCGGGCAGTTGGTACTGAATCCTATATTGTCATTATAGACAGTGTAATTATTATTATTTCCTGAATGATGTTTGTATAGGGACGCATTTGCTTCAAATGCTGATGCACTCGTCACTGCACCTGCCGATTAGCAACGAAAACCCCCGCTTCGGGAGCTCCAGAAACGTCACACCTTCAAAGTGAATATTTGTCGTTATGGACGCTTCAGGATGTAGTCTGGCCGGATCCCGGATAGTTCGATCGGAACATCGACCGGATAGCCCGCGAAAAAGCCGAATCCTGAAATCAAGGCGGATGAAACACCGGCGGTTTGTGCACCAAGGACATCCGTGTGAAGGCTGTCGCCCACCATGACAACCCGGCTGCGATCTACTTCCGGCCCCAGACGTTCAAATGCCAGATCATAGATATTGGCAAAAGGTTTGCCGAAAAACACCGGAGACACACCCGTCTTGTCGGCAAGCCTGTGCGCATAGTGACCAGGTTCCGTCGAGAAACCGTTCTCACGCGGGGCGACGATATCCGGATTGGCAACCCAGACCGGTCTGGGCCGATCCAGCAAGGCTTCTACCAGCAAACCTTGCCGCTCTTCAGTCCATTCAGCAGCACCAAGGCACAAAAAGCCTTCGGCATTGACATAGGCCGCCTTGTCCTCAGCAAGTTGCGTCAGGTCCAGATGTTCAAGATCCTGCATCCCGGAAGCCATTGAGAGCATTGCCCCCCAGTGACGTTTCGGCCCGCTCTTCAAGGCGTGCAAAATTGTCATGCGGCTGGAAATGACGTTTTCTGGTGCAAAGTCATACCCAAGCCTTGCGTATTTGGCGTGCAGAATCGCATTCGAATATCCAGCTGCATTGGTGACCACAAAGACGCGTTTGCCGCGCGCTTGTAGCCCCGCAATTCTTTCCGGAACACCAAGGATAGCCTGCTCGCCGATATTCAGGACACCAAAGGCATCCAGAAGGAAGACGTCGAAGTCGTCGGCAATGTCATCCAGTGTATTGTGCCAGGTGCAGGCTCCGTCCGGTTTGGCACGAGGCAAACGGTCGCGCGCAGCTTCATAGGCCGCGAACGCCGTTTCCATTGTCATTTCAATCAAATAATTGCTTCCCGTACCTTTGCCGAGACCCATTCGCTGAGAACGACCGCCGCCAGAATAACCAGCAGGATCAGGCTCACCTGAGGCCAGGCAAGCACGTTCAGCGATGACGATAGTTGCAGTCCGATCCCGCCAGCACCGACGAGACCAAGAACCGTTGATTCACGGATGTTGATATCCCATCGGAACACTGCAACGCCAGCAAAGGCGGGAGCAATTTGCGGAATAATTCCAAAGGCCATGACTTGCCAGCGCGAAGCCCCGGTCGCCGTGATCGCTTCGACCTGTGACTGATCGATCTCTTCGATAGCTTCATAGACAAGCTTTGCGCAAAAACCGATGGACCGGATCGCAATCGCAACAACACCGGCCAGAACACCGGGCCCAATCACCGCGATCAGAAGCAGAGCCCAGATCAGGGAGTTGATGGAGCGTGTTGAGACGATCAACAACAAGGCAATCGGGCGAACGAACGTCGCTGACGGCGTCGTATTGCGGGCCGCCATAAAAGCAATCGGAATTGCCAGGCACAGGGCAATCAACGTACCGAGCGTCGCAATGTTGAGCGTATCCCAGATCGGCCGACCAAGCTGTGTGATGTATTCCCAGCGAGGCGGTGTGGCCCGGGTCCAGATGTCTTCGGCAATGCGCGGCGCATCCCAGACAAAGAACCAGGTCGTGGAATCAGAAATCTGTTTCCAGCAATACATGAAGATTGCTGTTCCGGTGAGCCAGTACGCCCATCGGATCAACGTTTCTGCCTGCGTCCGGCGTTGCCAGACCTTCAGGCCGTTTTTCTCGAGAACTGGCATTATTGCACCTTCGCGCGAACGATGCCGGACAGGTATTCCAGCGACATGACGATCAAGATGATCAGGATCAGGATGGCTGCGGCGGTATCGTATTCATACCGGTCGAACGCAGTGTTCAGCGTCGCACCAATACCACCTGCTCCGACAAGACCCAGAATGGCACTTTCCCGGAAATTGATATCCACCCGGTAAATGCTCAGGCCCACCAGCCGAGGGATCACTTGCGGCTGAACACCATAGTTGATCCACTGCATCCAGCGCGCACCGGAGGCCTTGACCGCCTCTGCCTGCACCTTGTCCATGCTTTCAATGTCTTCCGCCAAGAGCTTGGACAGGAAGCCGATTGTGGCAAAGCTCAAGGTCAGGAATCCGGCCAGCGGCCCGAAGCCGAATATGGCGACCAGTAGGATCGCAACGATGATTTCCTGAAGAGCTCGGCTGACGGCAACAATGCCGCGGCATACCAGATAGACAGGCAGCGGAGCTATATTGCGCGCAGCACCGAGGCCAATCGGGATCGAGATCGCAATTCCGACAACAGATGCGGCAACCGTCATGATGATGCTCTCAATAAGGCCATCCCGAATATCGGTTGCCCGAGAAACAAAGTCCGGTGATGTGAACGCCATGATGAACGCGGCGCCTCTATCGAGACCTTCATAGACGCGGCTCCAGTTGACATCAATCGTCATGAAAGCGGCAATCAGATAGGCAAGAAACCCTATACTGATTGTCCAGCGCAGCCACGGTCGTTTGACAAGGGGCGGTTTTTTCCAGCGTTGCCCCAGAAACATATCAAGTTCGCTGCTCGAGCTGCTCATAGTGCGGCAACCTCAGCGGTCGCAGACGGGCCCGATCCGGACTGATCGTCCTCATCGACTTTCTCGATGGTCGCTTCCCAGTCTTCCTCACCGTAAATCGTCGTGAGAACATCCGGTGTCAATTGATCCGGGTTGCCATCAAATTCGATAGCTCCGAACCGCAGGCCAACCACCCGCTGAACGAACATTTTGGCAAGGGCAACGTCATGAATGTTGATGATCGCGGCCAACCCGCGTTCTTCGCAAAGCTCGCAGATCAGGCGCATGATCTGGCGGGAGGTTTTCGGATCAAGAGACGCAGTCGGCTCGTCGACCAGAAGCAATTTCGGATTTTGAATGAGGGCGCGGCAAATGCCGACACGCTGGCGCTGTCCACCGGAAAGCTCATCAGCGCGTTTGTCAGCCATGGCCAGCAGCCCAACACGGTCCAGCAGGCGAAACGCTTCATCGACACTTTCCTGCGGAAAACGACGTGTGAAACTGCGCCAAAAACCGACATACCCCAAACGGCCGGACAGGACGTTTTCCATTACTGTCAGGCGCTCAACCAGGGCATATTCCTGAAAGATCATGCCCATTTCGCGCCGTTTGCGGCGCAGGCCGCCGGACGACAGCCGGGTCAGCTCGGTATCTTCAAGCCACACTTCACCACTGGTTGGCTCAACCAGACGGTTGATGCAGCGGATCATTGTGGATTTCCCGGCCCCGGATGGGCCGATCAGCGCCAGAACCTGGCCCTGTGGTATTTCCAGATCAATGGCCTTGAGCGCCTGATCACCGGTCTTGTACGTCTTAACAAGCTTCTTCAGCCGCAGCATGAAGCCCCCTACATTCTAAAAGTCGTAAAAAAGGTGGCCCGCTGGGGGCCACCTGAAAGTGTTATTCGCAAGCGTAGCTGACACCGTTGGCGGTATCGATCTTGCGGATAACTTCCCAGAATTCCTGATAGGTCATTTCCAGGAACTGGCCTTCATTCGACTTTTCGAATTCAGTCTGCAGCGTTGTGCCTTCCCACTCGAAGTTGAAGAACGCGTTACGGATCTTGTCCTGCAGTTCAGGTGTCAGATTGTAAGCCGTACCGAATCCCGTTGTCGGGAAAGTCTGCGACTTGTAGATCGAAATGACCTGATCAGGTTTGATCACATCGCGCTGGATCATGCGGGACAGAACCGAGTTCGCGATTGATGCTGCCGGATAATCCTTGTTGGCAACACCAAGAATGGAGTTGTCGTGCTTGCCGGAATAGACAGGTTCGAAATCACGTTCGGCCTGCATGTCAAAGTCAGCTTTCAGGATGGCTGATGGTGCCTTGAAGCCGGAATTGGATGTCGGCGATGTGAAGGCAAGCTGCTTGCCCTTGATGTCTTCGACCTTCTCGATACCGGATCCAGGATAGGTCAGGATTTCCATCTCATAGCCGAAGTTGCCGTCTTTCGACGCCATGATCGTAAACGGACGGAAGCCGGCGCAGTTTACAGCCAGAGGATTGGAACCAGTGTTAAATCCGGCGATATGCAAACGACCGGAGCGCATGGCTTCGATCTGCGCGGCATTGGATTGAACCGGGAAGAACACCACTTTCTTGCCAGTTTCGGCTTCCAGATGTGTCAGGAAATCGGACCAGGCAGTCTTGTAGACTGCAGGATCTTCAACTGGCGTATAAGCAAAGATCAGTGTGTCTGGATCCATCAGCTTGCTGGCGTCAGTCGGGATATCGGCAATCAGGTCGCCATCAACATCGCAAAAACGCTTGTCGAGATCGCCGCGTGGGCATTCTTCAGCCTGCGCCGCTCCGGCAAATGAAAACACCGCGACAGCCGCCGCCGATGCAAGAAGTGTTGCAATCCGTTTCATATGAATTCCTCCCAGAATTATTCTCGTAGTCTACCCGGGCGCTTTTGCCCGATTATTTAGCCTTTTCTCAGCGGCTTACTGAGCCACCTATACAGGGACATTGACGGCTCAGTGCGTATCATTCAAGGCAATTTGAAACCTATTTTTTATAAAAACGAAAGAATTCGAACGAAGAGTGCAGAAGAGAGCCGATTTCGACCGTGGAATAATTCGAAATTGATCTGGAAAACAGGGCTTTGAATGGGGCAGGGGTTGTTGCTGCGGTTACAGCAGCTGTGTCGGTGATTGGTGCAATGCCAGTTTCACTGACATCGCTGCAATTCAATCAAGTGATGGAACGAAGACAAGGCACAGGAATTACAAATCAATCTCAATCGTACCATCGGCTTCGGCAGCGCGGGATTGGCAGAGGATAATTGCAGTTTCTTTCTGTTTTTTGGATAGAACATAGTCGCGGTGCTCGACATCGCCTGAGACAAGCCCACATTTGCAGACACCGCAAATGCCATCCGAGCATTTCACGTCAACATGAATACCGTTTTCGGCGAGCACATCTGTTGCTGATTTGTCTTCGGGGATTGTCAGTTCCTTGCCCGAACGAGCGAGTTTCAGTGTGAACTGATGGTTCACGTATTCTGGCAATTCAGGGACATTGAAGTACTCAATGTGTCTTTCGTCGTCCGTGAAGCCAATACGTTCGGCGGCTTCCATGACAGATTGCATGTAGCGCTCCGGGCCACAGGTGTAGACGTGATCACCTGCATTATAGGTACCAAGCACCTCGTCGAGATCGGCCCGGCTGCCCTTGTCACTGAAATGAAGATGGACACGATCCGCCCACGGAAAGTCTTTCAGATCGCCCAGATATCCGGCATTGGATTCGAAAGAGCACGAGTAGTGCATCTCAAAGTTAGCCCCGATTGCATGGAGCCTGTGGGCCATTGCTATCATCGGCGTAATGCCGATACCGCCACCCATCAGGAACGTCTTTCCAGCTGTCTCATCGAGCGGGAAATGGTTGATCGGTTTGGAAATGAAGATCTTGCGACCTTCCGTGAAAATGCGATGCAGCAGCTGGGATCCGCCGCGACCTTCATCTTCACGCAAAACACCAATCTGGTATTTGGTTCTGTCTGCAGGATCTCCGGACATGGAGTATTGCCGCAGAAATTCAGGTGCCACGACTATGTCGAGATGCGCGCCAGCTTGCCATTCTGGTAGCGGTTGGCCGTCCAGGGAGGAAAACTCGTATTTCGTCACACCGTCGGTCATCTGTTCAGCTTTTGAGATCTCGACGCGGATGACAGGGGCATCGCCCTCAATCTTGTATTCATGGGCCAGGCCGGTTGTCTCGCCCTTGGCAAGGCGGGCCTTGTACTGATCGGCGGTGATCATCGCCTGATAGGCTTCGATGCCTTTCTCCCGGTCCATCGGGAACGGAAATGGCCAAGGATGGGGTGCCAGGTTGGCGGGGTATACCGCGAGAGTCTGGTCCTCGAATTTCAGATCCAGATCCTTTTGCAGGCCGCGTTCATTGACCTCGTGTTTGGTTGGCCGATAAGCACCGTCGTCAGCCAGCTCCAGATCCCACCACCACTTTTTAACCGGATTGCGCTCACCATTGCCGACAACATCATCAAGCTTTGCCAGCAGGGGCGCGGCCTTGGGAATATTCATCGCCGCCCAGCGGAAGGGGGCTTCTGAGAACAGGCCTTCGAGATTCCACGGGCAGGTTTTCATGCAGCGGCCACACATCGCGCCACCTTCATTTGTGATGCGATAGGTGGTGCATTTCTGGCTGTCGGATTTCCAGATCTCGTAGCCGTTGAACATCAGCTTCGGTCCGGCGGTAATCGCTCCGGATGGACATTCCCTTGCGCACTTGTTGCAGCTTTCGCAAAAGGTCTGCAGACCGAAGGAGATCGGTTTGTCATGGGCCAGCGGCATGTCTGTTGTCACCGCACCGGATTTGAGCCGAGGGCCCAGAAACGGATTCAGAATAACCTCGCCAATCCGGCTGACTTCACCAAGACCGGAGAGCAGCAGAAGTGGTGGCTGAAGGACTTCGCCATCCATCACCGAATGCGCCTTTGCCTTGTAGCCGAGACTGCGGATTTGCCGTGCAACAACACCGCCAAGAACTGAAAACCGCAGGTAGGCGCGCATGGATTGCGAAACGGCGATCCAGTCGTCGCCGGACGCGCCTTCCATGGTTTCATAACCCTGGTCGATCACCATTGAAACGGCTTGGTCATGCGGTGGCGTTATCGGCGTGCCGGTCGCGTCATGCGAATACCAGCTCCATTCGGGGCACCGGGAGACACCAACGGCATCAGCGCCGAGGAAATAGGACATCGCCTTGAGATTATCGGCATTCACCCGTGGATCAGACGCAGCCTTGGACACGGTCGGTGCAGCTTCGCCATCCTGAAGCAAAACAAAAGCGCCAAGAGCTCTGCGCTGCGCCATAGACGGTGCGGATTTACGGACATATTGACCGTTGGTAGCGGCTTTCTGATTCTTTTTGCCCATGTCACCAAACAGGGATCGGGCAAACATGTCGGTGCGCTTCGGAACGCGGGCGACACGTGCCTCATCAATGAAGGTGGTCGGCTCATCAACGCGCTTGAGCGTTTCGAACGGATGCGCACCATCTACAAACCGGCGTTTGGCAAAAGGATCCAGATTACGCGCGCTCTTTTGAGACCCATAGCCCAGCTTCCAGGCGATGCCCTGGATCGGTTGTTCGCCAAGAGGCGCCAAGGGCAAGTCATGCGCGAAGTCCAACTCGGTGGTGACCGCAGCGATGGAAAAACCGCTCCCAAGATAAGGATTTACGAGTTCGCCGTTTTTGGTCGTCGCGAGACCTGAAGCAACAGCAAGGCGGTTCAGATCAACATCGGAGGTCGAGTGGCTATGTGCGCGGGCTTCAAATCCGAGCAGGCGGATGTATTGCGCAAGAACGACTGCTGCTTCATTGGCAAGCAATGCCGAGCGATAAGGACCGGCCCCGGTCAACCAGTCGTATCCCGGTTCATCGGATCTGGCCTCGCGCGGATGCTGAACCAGAAACACCAGAGCATGTTTGTGGTGGTCGGCTTTTTTGGGCGGTGCGTTCATGGCATCGCGAAGATCCGCCATGATCATGTCGATGCCGGAGGCGAGCGTTTTGGGTTGGGTGGTGCGCAGTTTTTCAGCGAGCTGATCAATATCCGCATTTCGAAATGGCAGATCCAAAAACATGTCGGGGTTAATCGCGCAGGTTCCCGCCATCGATACGTCGGCGAAGTAGCCGAAGGATTTCAGATGATTTTGCCGCTCCACCAGATCTTCGGGAACATCAGCTTGCGCCGTGTTGATTAATCCGTCCCTGATGGCGTCAAGCATCGCCTGTGCTTCGCTCATCGCATTGATGATACTCTGCGGATTGTCCGCATTGGCAAACCGCATCTGCTGAAGTGCTGGCGCTTCATTGAGACTTTGCGGCTCGGCGATCCGCGACAAACGTTCAAGCGGATATGGCCCTAGGTGAACCGGACGTTTCTTGTCGGAAAAATACTTCAAACCAGGTTTCCCCTACATCCCATTCAAGTCGTCTAGAGTCGCATCAACTGGACATGTTCGCCTTCGGTGAGCGTATCGATTGCATCCATCAGAACGCCATAAGTCTCGCGATCGAGTTTCCCGGAAAAATGCTCGTTCAATTGCCGAACAAGAACATGGCAGGCCTTCATTTTTTCCATGCCCAGATCAGTCAGCGCGACATCCGTATATCGCTTGTCGTCATCAATGCCGTTGCGCTCAAGCAAGCCGCGCTCTTCCATGGTTTTCAAAAGGCGGGAAATGGCTGGTCGGGCGATGCAGATATAGTCGGCAAGTTCGGACGGTGTTGTGACATTTTCCATGCCGACGCCGCGCAAGACACACCACATCAGGCGGGTGATGCCGTGTTCCGACAACTGCTTCTCCAGCCGTGCTTCCATGATCCGCGCCAAACGTGTCACCTTGAAACCAATCCGGTTGTGCAATGTGAAGTCTTCAGACACTGCACGCTCCTTTAACAAACTGGTTGACTTGGAAAATCCCATATCCTCTTATGCAGTTAACAATGATAATTATTCAAGTTAATTAGATAAGAAACATTCTCGGGAGGGGAATTCAGATGAGAAACCGGATCGGGCATTTATGTGCCAGGGCATCTATTGCGGTGGCATCAGCCGTTGTCGCACTTGGTGTGCAGTCAGTAATGGCTGAAGAGTTGAAAATTGCTCATTTCATGCCATCCATGCACCCGATGGACAAGGGTGTCATGACGCCGCTGGCCGAGGAAATCAACGCTGCGACTGGTGGTGAGCTGACCATGCGGATCTATCCGTCCGGTGAGCTGGGCAAAGGCCCGGTCCAACAGTACAAGCGCGTCGTAACCGGCGTTGCTGATATCGTGTTTGGGATCCCGGAATATACGCCTAAGCAATTTGGCAAGACCGGTATGATCCATATCCCCGGCCTGTTTGCCAACGGCACCGATGCGACCAACGCGATTTGGGATCACATCGATCTGGTTGCGGACGAATATGCCCATGTGAAGCTGCTCGGTCTTTGGGCCAACAATCCGTCAGTGCTGATCACCCGCGAAAAGCCGGTGCGCACGCTTGCAGACATGAAAGGCATGAAGATCCGTACGCCAAACCCAGTCATGGCTGTTCTTGTTGAAGCTTGGGGCGGAATTCCGGTTTCCATGCCGACAACAGACACCTACAACGCCATGAACACCGGCGTCATTGACGCTGTCATGATCGGCCCGTCAGGCATCCGGTCCTACAAGCTGAACGAGACTGCCAAATACGTCACGACGAATATCCCGTCCGCGCTCGACAGTTTTTATCTGCTGATGAACAAGGCCAGCTGGGACAAGCTTAGCGATGAAAACAAGGCAAAGCTCGATGAGTTGACCGGACGTCCAATGAGCCTGCGCGGCGCCGAGGCGTTCTACAAGGCAGGGCAGGCCGGTTTGAAACTGGCAGCTGACAGCGGTGTTGAAATGATCGAGATTGATGCTGCCGCAGAGGCCGAATTCCGCGCCACAATGGCAGACACGCTGACAGCCTTCATTGACAAACGCGGCGAAGAACGTGGTATCGACGCTCACGCGATTGTTTCGGCGCTCGGCGGCAACTGACCGCATGTCGGAGCATAACTTTGGCGCGTCCAGCCTGTTTCCAACAGGCTGGCGCAGATGGTTCGAGGTGCCGCTGGTTATAGCTGGCGCCTTGATCATCTTTGCGCTCATGGGACTGTCAGTCTCCGATGCTTTGTTGCGCTCATTCTTCAACAAACCTATCTTCGGCGCAAATGACTATGCGCAAATCCTGTTGTCATTTGCTGTCGCAATCAGTTTTCCGCTTTGTGTGCTCGCAGGTCGCTTGATTGCGATCGACACCCTTGTGTCGAAGTTCCCCAAGCCTGCCCGAATTCTACTCGATTGGTTGACGACCTTCTCGGGCGTCAGCATCCTCAGCTATCTCGCGTACCGTGCCTTCACCAACGCACTAGAAGCGGCCATGTTTGGTGAAAGCACAATGTTGCTGCAACTGCCCTTTGGCCCCTCCTACTATGCAGTGGCAGCGGGCTGTGGCCTGTCAGCCTTGCTTCTTCTCCTTGAAAGACTGTTGAGATGAGCCCAGAGCTCTATGGCGCCCTGGGCTTTGCGGCCCTTTTTCTGTTTCTCGCCCTTGGCACTCCGGTTGCCATCGCGCTTTTGATTGTTGGATTTTTTGGGACTGTGCTCCTGTCTGGATTTCAGGCTGCTGCCTTCACACTGAGTGGGCAGGTCTTCGCAACAGTCACTGTCTACGAATTGACAATCATTCCGCTGTTTATCTTGATGGGAAATCTGGCGTCTTCCGCCGGTCTCAGTCGGGATCTATTCGAAGCAGCGCACAAGATAGTCGGTCATTTCAGAGGTGGTCTTGCAGCAGCAACAATCATGGGCTGCGCTGGATTTGCAGCTCTGTCCGGGTCGTCCATTGCTTCCGCGATTACCATGGGCAAGGTCGCTTATCCGGAAATGAAGCGGTTCAATTACGGCGCCAGATTGGCGACCGGCTCGATCGCTGCTGGTGGCACACTTGGCATTCTCATCCCGCCCTCAACGGGGTTCGTCGTCTATGCCGTCCTGACGGAGGAATCCATCGGCCGTCTGTTCATGGCAGGCGTGTTGCCGGGAATACTGCTGACGACGATGTTCCTGACCGCAATTGCCATCGTCACGATGTTGTGGCCAGAAGAGGGCCCCCGGGGACCTCAGTTCAGTTTCGGCGAGAAAGTCAAAAGCCTGTTTCGGGCCACCGGTATCGGTGTCATTATCCTGATTACCATTGGCGGGATCTATACAGGGTTTTTCACACCAGTCGAAGCGGCTGGCGTAGGTGCGTTCTTCGCTTTGGTGATGTTGGTCCTGCGCGGCAAATGTAGTTTGCCGACGCTCTACCATGTCAGTGCGGAAACCTTGAAAACGACAGGCATGGCGTTTTTCATTCTTGTTGGGGCCAATGTTTTCGCTCCGTTTGTGGCTCTGTCGCACTTGCCCGCCACGATTGCCAGCGGCATGACTGGACTTGAGCTTGGTACCTACGGAACACTTGCGCTTATCCTGCTCGGCTATGTGATCCTGGGAATGTTTATCGAAGGATTGTCGCTGTTGGTGATCACCCTGCCGATTGTCTTCCCGTTGGTTGTCGGCATGGGCTTTGATCCGATCTGGCTCGGCGTCGTCATGGTGATTGTTCTGGAAATGGGCCTGATTTCACCGCCGGTCGGTGTCAACGTTTTCATCGTTAAAAGCGTTGTGCCGGATGTGAATATCGAAACGATCTTCGCTGGCATCATGCCGTTCTGGCTGGCGATGATTGTAACCCTCGGACTGATCGTCATCTTCCCGGAGATAGCCCTGATGATCCCCAATGCGATGTTTGATTAATCTGGGCGAAGCGCCGTTTCCAGATACAGTTCGCTCTTGATCATCGGCCCTAAGAGTTAAGGCCGATGATCAGGTTTAAGTTGCTGTTGTTAACTGGCGGCAGCCGGCTGTTCACGAGAGGCCATGAAAAGACCCCAGCGGAGGTGTTGTTTTTTGGCAGAGGTCGACAGGACAACTATCGTCAGCATTGCAAGCAGTACCTCAGAGGCTGGCCCGGCTAACCAGATGCCGGGTTCCCCGATGCTGTAGGCAAGGGCAAAGATCAGCGGAATGCCAAACAGATAAGGTTTGATCAGGCTGAGCATCGCTGCCCGGGCGGCATCGCCGATTGCCTGGAAATACACCGCGATGACCATCATCGGACCGGCAAGGACGAACATGGCCGTCATGATCGGCAATATCCTCTGGACTTCACCTACGACCGCCACCTCATCGACGAACAGATTGCCAATCGCTTCGGAGTTCCAATTCATGAGGAATTGAGCCATCAGACAATAGGCCAGCGACGTGATCAATCCGAGCCGTAACGTGTTGTCTGATCGGCTCCAGAGTTTTGCGCCATAGTTGTTTCCAATCATGGATTGCAGCGCGAAACATAATCCTAGATGAGGCAGGAACACGAATGTCATCACCCGGGTCATGATGCCAAAAGCTGCGACCGTTGCTTCATAATTGGCGGTCTGAACCATTTGCAGTGCAGCTATTGTTGCCGCCGAACTCAGGGATATCCCTAAAAAGCTGAGGCTTTGGGGAGCTCCAAGTGCCAGAATGTCCCGCCAGGCGGTTGTCGGACGATGTTGCAGCAAGCAGCTCAACCGCAGCGGCGTAGTTCCTTGCAGCCGGAATCCAAGGATAATCACCATGGCAAGTATCTGTGCCAGAGTTGTTCCGATGGCCGAACCGGCGACCCCGAGTCCCATCTCTGCGATCAGCACGTAGTTGAAACCTATATTTGCAACGGAAACCAGCAGGCTCATGGCCGCCATGAATCCAATTCGGCCTTCGTTCCTGAGAGCATCAGAGTTTACCGACAGGACAAACATGGCCGGTGAGAACAGAACGGTAATCAGCAGATAAGTGTGTCCCATCTCCGCGAGATCAGCGACCCCGTTGGCGGCAAGCAATGTGACTTGCGGACCAAACATCAGGAACAGAGCTATCAGCAATGCACTGAAGAGGATCGCGAGGCCATGGGCGCCTGCAAACACGGCGCGCGCTTCGTCAATCCGGTTTCCGCCCAGATGACGCGCCAGAAGACTGGACATACCGTTGGAGACAAGCGTGGATAGCGCAATAACAAGCATGGCTGCCGGAAACATCAGGGTTACGGCACCTAATGCATCAGCGCCGACATAGACCCCAAGAAACATGGCATCTACGACGGTTAGAAGCCCGTTCATGGCCATGACGAATATGATAGGTAAAGCGGTCTTGGCGAGAACTTTGCCAAGTGCGCCATGAGTATAGAAATTGTCTTGAACAGTGTCCTTGGACATTCTGCTCTCCATTGATTTCATTTCGAAAAAGGAAGGGCTCGCATTGCCACCAGCACGAAATGCATGGAGGAACAGAAATTGACTGTAGCCAGAACTTCACCGTGACATTGAGTCTGCGAGCAGCAGGCGTCTGGAACCGCGGCTTTGGTGACACACAAAACGAAGAGCTGTCAATTCGAATGTCAGAGGTGGCGTTCATTAACACGGTCATGTGACCGGTTTGCAGCATAGGGCTGAATTTGGTAATTGCGCAGCCTGCGCTGCTTTCGATGCATGCATTTGATGTCAGGAGACAGCAGACAGTCTGGGAGGACGAAGCGATGATAAAGACAGAGAAGTATACCTCGGGTCCGGTTGGAATGCTGCCCAACAGCCGCTTTCCGTTGCTGATCCATCGCTCCGGAATTCCAGGTGGAGTCGACGCTGTCCTCGCTCGCTTTCGGGAATGTGGCTGGCTCAACAATTGGCAGAATGCCGGTGTCTGGGACTACGGACATTTTCATTCAACCACTCATGAGTGCCTCGGATGTGCAAGCGGCTGGATGGACGTTCAGGTGTTTGGCGACAATGGCCCTGTTGTCAGGATCGAAGCTGGCGATGTCATCGTTATGCCAGCCGGTGTGTCGCATGCCATGACGGGTTGTTCCGATGACGTCCTGATTGTCGGCGGTTATCCGGACGGGCGGGATTGGGACAACCTGCGTCAGGACCATATGAGCGACGCCGACCGCATTGCGGCCGTCAAACGCATCATGATGCTGCCGATCCCAAGTAAGGATCCGGTGTCCGGAGACCCTATCCATGAATGGATCGAAGCACCATCGTCTGGCGACGCCGGACTGGACGACTATCGCCTCGCGCTTGACTCGGCCTAGGGCATTTCTCCAAGTGAGACATTGAGGCTTACTCTATGCCGACAACTCTGATCATTCTGGCCCACCCAGAACAAAAATCGTTCAATGCGGCGTGGGCGAATGAAAGTGCACGCCAGTCCGAAGCCTGCGGTCATGAGGTCTTGTGGTCTGATCTTTGTGCAATGGGTTTCGATCCTGTTGAGGGGCCGCAGCATTATTCAGATCCGTTGTCGCCGTTTGATCCGCTCAAGGCACAGGAACAGGCTGCAGAGGCCGAGCTCCTGCCCGATGACGTAACGGCTGAAATCGACAAGATCAAACAGGCAGATCGCCTCATTTTTCACTTTCCGATCTGGTGGTTCGGACCACCGGCCATTTTGAAAGGCTGGTGTGAGCGAACACTGACGCATGGCGGCTTGCATACTGTTGATCAGCGTTTTGATGCCGGGCTTTGCCGCGACAAGAAATCGCTCTTTTGTGTGACGACAGGGTCCAAGGCGGCAGAGAGTAACTTCGACGGTAAGGAAGGCGATGTGCAGATGCTGCTTTGGCCATTGGCTTACACACTGCGCTATCTTGGTATGACGGTATTGAAACCGAAGTTGATCCACGGTGTGCACGGTTACTTCAGGGGGGATGCGGAGAGAGCTCTAGAGACGAGATTGAAATCATCATTGTCCGATCACAAACAGACCATCGCGGACTTTGACACCCTTCCGGAAATTCCGTTCAATTCAGACACTGATTTTGATGAAGGTGGTCGCCTGAAATCTGATGCGCCGAACCATAGTCTCTTCATTCGTCATAAACGATGATGTCTCCTCCCGCGACCTAAATGTGAAACCTCATGCCGTTCCCCGCTGGATATAGCGAAGCGATCAAGACACCTGAGCAATCCCGAAACATCGAGAGTGTGTGGTCGTATGTTGCAGAGCAGACTGGCACCAGTACGATCCTGCCCGACGGCCGGTGTGATGTTATTCTGCGGTACAATACGACGTCCGAAAAAACAGCCTGCCCGATTTTGACCGGCCCGGCGACAAAGCCCTATCAAGTGGTATTTGAGCCGGGCGATGCTTGGGTTGGTGTTCGTCTGCGCCCGGGCCACGGCCAGGCTATCTGGGCGAAGGACCTGCCTGGTGCCAGGAACCAGGTCGTACGTGGTCCAGCAGCTTTGAAATGGCTGCCGGAATTGAAAGTTGCACTTGATTGCTTGCCTGTTTTGTCTGACCTGCGAACGATCTTGGGAACTCTTCCGTCTTTGCAGTCAACGTCCGCGGATGAAGTGGCGCTTGGTCCGGTAATCGAGCAGATTCACATGTCAGGTGGCCGTGTTCGGATCGAGGCTCTTGCTGGACGTCTGGATTGCTCCACGCGGCACCTGAACCGGCATTTTACCGACGCTGTTGGAATTTCGGCGAAGGATTACAGTCGATTGGCTCAGTTTCACCGGGCCTTGAACCTTGTTCGTGTTCACGGTCTCAAGCTTGTCGATGCTGCTTTTGAAGCCGGATATGCCGACCAGTCTCATATGGCCCGTGCCATGAAGACTTTCGGTGGTTTCCCGCCGTCGCGCATTCCGGAAGATTTGTCTCTGCCAAACCTCTTTGGTGAGTGATGTCCGATTTGTTCAAGACCGGACAAGCCAGAGCGCACTAGAACGGCCTCATGAAACTCGGATACACAATCATATACGTAGCTGATGTGCCCGAGACGGTCGCATTCTACGAAGCCGCCTTCGGGCTTACTTGCCGCTTTGTCCATGACAGCAATCTGTATGCGGAGATGGAGACTGGCGAGACCGTTCTTGCCTTTGCTGGTGAGCAAGCCGCCGAGATGCTCGGACTTGCCATAGTGCCCAACACGAAGGGAAGCGTTCCGGCAGGATGGGAAATCTGTTTTGTCACGCCCGATGTTGAAGCCGGATTTGAAAAAGCGACGTCCAACGGCTGTACGCCCGTCAGTTCCCCCGCTGAAAAGCCATGGGGCCAAACCGTGTCCTATGTTCGGGATCTGAACGGCTGCCTTGTCGAAATTTCCTCGCCGATTTTGCCCAAGGACAAGTAAGTCTCCGATCCACCTTTTTGGCCCTTTCCAACTGATTTGCAGAAAAATCTGCAAAATGTTCTGAATTGTAATAATATCGATAAAAATAAAATAAGAACAAGAAATCGGATATTTGGGAAGAGGTCACGTAGGAGGAGGGAATCATGAAATTGTTGACAAAAAGCGCTGGCTTGCTGGCCATGGCAGCGGGATTTATGCTCGCGGGTGAGGCATCTGCCGCGCCTTGCCTGGAAGTCACCCTAACCGGTACCCAAGGTGGACCTCCGGTGTTCAACGGCCAGGCTGGTGCGGGTACGCTGGTGCGATACGGAGATGACGCCAACAAGTGTTCTGATGTCCTGCTGCAATTTGATGTTGGGCGCGGGACGCTTCAGCAACTGTCCAAGCTCAAGGTGCCGCCTGCCAAGATCAACGCGATATTCCTGACACACATCCATTCTGATCATACCGATGGTTTGGCTGATCTGATGCAAATCCGGTGGCACTTTGTGTCTCACGGTCCCAAGGTGGATCTGGTTTGTAGTGCTGATGTCGAATCCAAACCCGGGCATGTGGCGAGCTGCACCCAACTCGCGGAACATTTGGGCGACGCCTATATTGCGTCCGGTGAAATCGCCCAGCGGCTGGTTGAAAACAAGAAGCGATTGCCTGGCGGCCCGTCGGACCTGCTGACCATGGTAACCTTTGAAGGCACCGCGGAACCGCAGGAAGTCTGGCGGTCCGGTGACGTTGTTGTCTCTGCAGTTGCCTCGCGCCATATTGCCGGTCACTCGTCCTTCCGGGTCGATACGCCTGCGGGCAGTGTGGTGATTGGCGGCGATGCCGGTAATGATGTGCCAAAACCGCCGCGCGACTCGTCAACATCTGCCAGTGTCGAGGCATTGGCAAAAGGCGCGGACATTCTGGTGCATTCGACGATCCATCCGGTGATGGGACCGGATAAGGACAGTGGTTTTCCGCCGCCTGTCTATTTCCGCCAGAGCACGGCGTCTGATCTGGGTGCACTGTCCCAGCGGGCTGATGTGAAACACCTGATGCTGACGCATCTGATCCCACCTTTGGGAACCAAAAATCAGGGACCTTACAAGGTGCCTGGAGGTGCGCTCACAAAGGCGGATTATGCCGATGCAGCGACAGGTGCGGGCTACACCGGAAATGTCATCGTCGGGACTGATCTGGAAACGCTCAGATTGCCTTCGAAGTAAATTTTCCATCTGGACACAGTTGGCGCCGGTGTTTGATCCGGCGTCGGCAACGAGAGTGTCCCGGCTTAGAACCAGGACGGCGGTTTTTCGAAAATGGCAGCACAAAACCCGCCGCATGGTCTCCCATCGGCGTTTGGCTGTTGATTTCCCTTGAGAGCCAAGGGAGTGGCGAGACGCATCAGGCTTTGCCTGCGCATCAGAAAGGTTTTTGTGTTTCTTCGGCAAAGACAGTCACGCCTCGCCCGGGCTTTTTATGCGTCCGGTGGCACCTGATCCGGCCAGGCCATGGTATGCGAAGTGTCAATTCGCTGCCGCAGCCGGCCCAACCGGGAGGCTCCGATGCTCTGGCTACACAGTCACCGACCGCCCATCCACGCCGAACCCCGAACAGATTGCGTTACCACCTGCCGTGAGCCCACGCCCGGTCCGCTCCCTTTCGCGGGACGG
>JBDWQP010000010.1:0-267368 GCA_039986495.1 Roseibium sp.
TGCGTTACCACCTGCCGTGAGCCCACGCCCGGTCCGCTCCCTTTCGCGGGACGGTCCCCCGAAAAGCCCGTTGAGCGGACACGAGGAGATTATACGGCAGGTTTGAGGGGGCGTGGATAAGATTTGTGAATGTCAGGGGGAGTTGAGCGATCATTCGCGTATGCAATCCAAATACCCTCTAAGAGCGTTAAGCGCCCAGGACAATCGAGGGACCAAAAAAGAGACAATCGGAATGCTCTCTCAGTGGAGGCGTCGACGATCAGTCAGCTCAGATTTCATCTGATGGGCAGCGCTCGTTGGACCAGGCAGGGAGCAGAACATGATGCAGAGATGATTGAGGGCCCTGATTGATTAGTTACATCATCTTTTTCGCTGTCGCCAAGCTCCCGGCAGATATCGACAGCTTTGTTGAACGCCGCAAAAAAGCCCGGTTCCGAATTCAGAAATCTCTCGGAAAAATAGACACCAAGAGGTTCAGTCTTCAACACGACTTTCCTCAGTTTGCCATCAAGATCCCTTTCCTCCGCAATCGCGTCCATAACCTGTTCATCAACGAGAATGGCATCGAGGCGCTTTCTCAAGAGCAGCTCCAAAAGGGAAGAATTTGTTTGTGGTGGAAAATCCACTGTCGAGTATTCATTGGCAAGAAGCCAACTTTGCATGTTAGCTCCGAGGAAACTGGAAACCAGACGGCCTGTCCTAAATTGTTGAGTGTTTGGGTCGCCGTTGGAATCTTTCAACAGGTACCAGGTCCATTTCTGGTAGGCTATCGCAGTGCTCATTCTTGCAAAGCTGTTTCTGACTCCATTGACTGACGCGGGGAAAAAACCATCGACACGGCCTCGTTGAACTTCCATTTGAGCGCGTTTCCAAGGGACTACAAGAATCTCAAATTCTCGATCCATTTGGTCCATGGCGCAGCTTACGATGCTTCCGACCTGGCCGTCGATTTGGCCGTTTGCATTTCGAAAACTGTAGGGGGGAAGATCATGGGTTGTAATTCTGATGATTTCGCTTGCAAAGGACTGTGCAGTTGGCATTTGATGAAACACCATCACAGCTACAAAAAGCACCGATATCTTTCGGATTTTAAGACAAACCGGACGCAACGGTCCCTCCGTAGCCCTATTGCAATCGAATTCTTACAAACTTCATCTTGTCATCCAAGATTGTCATAATCGTTACCGTAGCGTCAAATTTTGATTTCTGCCTAACAAATCATGATTCCATAACAATCAGGAGCTGTGGACTTTCTAAAAACCCCTTTCCGATCGACATGTTGATTTGGTGCAGAACGCTCGATTTTGCCAAGGATATCAACAGTTGGCACAAACGGCACTGAGCTCAGTAACTACTGTCCGACGCAAAGCCAAAAACAGGATCAGAACCGCGACGAGAATTCCGGTATCTATATCCAATAGGGCTTCACCTGTCTTGGGGCTGGTCAGCAACACAATAGCATTCCCGGGATTGGCTCAAATTCTCGATAATCATCAGGGGCTAACTGCATTTTCCCACTGGGAGGATGCAAACCGGATCAGCGGGTCAGATAATTGCTTTCGAGAGTGTCGATAATGTTCCGGGTGAGCTTCGAAATGTCGGAGGCATAAGTGTCGATGTTATCGATCGTCACCGGAACAACTCCAGCATCGATGGAATGAACACCATCGATCGGCCTAAAACCTTCCGCAATTTTCTTTAGCAAAACCATGGAGATGTAACCGTGACCAATAGGGTTCTGGGCCATTGTTCCGTCGATGTGACCGGCGCGGATTGCATCCAGAACAACATCGTCAGTATCGATCCCAAAGAAATGGATCCGGTCCCCTCCGCCGTCATGATATTCACTCAGCAATTCGGCAATGGCGACTGTTGGTGTGTAGCCAGTCGCAATGATCCCATCGACATTGCCAAGATTTGCCGTAATCGCGTTTTGAACTTTTTCAATACTGCCCTCAATCGTCGAAAGATTGCCAACGGTTTGAATGATCCTCACGTCAGGATGCTTAGAGATCACCTCCTCTACACCTTCCAATCGGAGGCGGGTGTTTTCACCGGGAACTTCCAGAACGTTGATGATGTTGCCTTTTCCACCCATCGATTTGATCAGTTCTTCGGTGGCAAGCATGGCAGCTTCCTTGGACTGCGTGCCGACATAAAAGGCTGCCGGTGTTGGCTCTTGCGTCGCCTGGCCAAAGTCTACGATCATTATGCCCTGTTCAGCGAGTTCTTCATAAAGACCCCGCGCACCGGTCACATCTGATGGAAAAATACTGAATGCGTTAAAGCCCTGTGCCGCCATCGCTGCGACATTCTGGTTCTGGTTGTCCTGTGTCCAGTCCTGGCCGAGACGTTTGGTCACGTCGATGCCAAAGTCCTTGGAGAATTTGTCGACGCCCTTTTGGACTTCAATAAAATAAGGATGGGCTGTGGATGCATACCACGCATAGCGAACTTCATCTGCTGCTGCTGCGCCAATCATCATTGCGCTGGCTGCTGCTCCCATAGCGATTGCCTTGAACAATCCCATAAGTTTTCCTCCTCCAGTTTAACGTCCTGACTGCCTCCTCACGTGTCAAGATAAATCAACGACTTTGGACTTGATTAGATGCCTATGCGTCCAGAACCAGACCCAATCGTTGTCAGTTTTCCCTGTCAGCGCCACTAGAAGCAGATGGGCTGATTGCAGGAGAAAGAGTTGTTGGCGTGGAGAACGAACTCGTCGAAAATCAGCAACAGCAGCCATGTATGGCGGACATTGGAACGCTGGTCGTCTGTAATCTAACTGTTCAACAGTTCAACAGTTCGACAATTCGGCCCATCAGGGCCATGAACTCCTGGTCCTTGCCGGGTGTGTTTACATCCAATACCGCGTGGTCTCTGGCAAAAATGTCCGGCGAGAGTTCACCTTCTGACAGCGCCAGAAGATCCGTATAACTGGTGGTGAAGATAAGATCCGGCGAGGGAGAGGGCGCATAGGTCGCATGTGCCTCGCCATCATGGACATGCAGATCAATGTTTTCGCCGTCGACCTGAAGTGCAGCCCGGAAATTCATTCCGTCCATGGAAACGCGGTTGGCAGCCTGGCCAAGTGTTGTTGCAACCGTCCTCAAATTGCCTGGTTTGACCGGTTCCACTTCCGGTTTGAATTGCCCGCCGAAGGTCGCGAGCTCAAAAATGAGGGTGCCTGTCTGTCGGCCAAGATCAGTTAGCTCATAGACCATGGTGCCGTGTCCGCCGTCATCCCTGATGATCAATCCATCGTCGACCAGTTTTCCAAGGCGCTCTGTCAAAAGGTTTGCTGCAATTCCCGTAAGGCCCCGTTGTAACTCGGAAAAACGGGCAGGTCCTGCATGAAGGTCCCTCAGGATAAGCAGTGTCCAGCGGTCGCCGATACGGTCGAGGGCGCGCGCAATCGGGCAGAGCAGTTTGTAGGATCGGGCTTTGGCCACGAGAAACCTCACGGTTTTGTTACTTTAAAAAATAAAGTGATCACTTTATTTAGCTAAGTAGAAACTAACCCGGAGGTTTGCCGTGTCAACGTTACCCAAGATCCTTGTCACCAGTTCAGCGGGGAAAACCGGTCTGCAGGTCACCTTGCAGTTGTTGGAAAACCGGTACCCTGTTCGGGCTTTCGTACGGCGAAAGGACGCCCGATCCGAGGTGCTCGCCAAAGCAGGAGCCGAAATCTTTGTCGGGGACCTGTATTCGTTGAGTGATATGCGCCGGGCGATGGAGGGTGTTAGCCGCGCGTATCAATGCGCCCCGACTGCTCCAAATGGTCTGCATTTCAATGCGGTGTTCACAGCAGCTGCCTTTGAAGCGCAGTTGGAGCATGTCGTTACATTGGGGCAATGGTTGTCAGCAGCAGATCATCCGTCACTCTTCACTCGCGAAGTTTACCTGGGCGACATTTTGATCCGTATGCCGTCCAATATGACCGTTACATCGGTAAATCCGGGCTGGTTTGCGGACAACTATCTGATGGTGCTGGATATGGCTGCACATCTTGGAATGTTCGCCATGCCGCTTGGCGATGGCGCTGTGCGAAAGAATGCACCGCCCTCGAATGAGGATATTGCCAGTGTCGTCGTGGGCGCGCTGAGCGACCCGGACAGGCACGCCGGCAAATCCTATCGACCGACTGGTCCCGAGCTGTTGTCGCCAAACGAACTTGCCGCCGCCATGGGCCGCGCGCTGGGTCGCAAGGTGTCCTATATGGATATCTCGGAAAAGATGATGACCAAGGCGCTGCGGTCGCAACCACCGTCGAATTACTCCGAAGCGGCCGTTTCCCAACTCGCAATCTACACCGAGGAATATCGGCGCGGAACATTCGCGGTCAATGCACCAACCGATCATGTGGCGATGGTTGGTGGCCGGACACCGGAAACGTTTGAAAGCATCGTTCGGCGGGCTGTGGAAGCACGGTCAGACCTGCGAACGAACTTGCCTAAACGTCTTGGCGCGATGGCAGGTTTCGCCAAAATGCTGCTGACGCCTTCGATTGACGTCCGGCAAATACAGGTTGCCAGAGACTATGTGCAGCTTGCTGAACCCCGTTTCAGCCAGGATGACGCAGACTGGTTCAAGGCCCGCACGTCAAACTCGCTTCAGTCAGCGTTTCGCAGGGCGTCCTGACCGTCAGCGCCCAAACTACTTTCATTAATACACAATAGACATGCAGGAGATATATCATGTCAAACACAGCAACACTGCTGGATAGAAATCAAAGCTTTGCAGCAGAATTCAGCGCGGCGGAAATGCCGATCCTGCCCAAGATGCGCACCGTTATCCTGACGTGCGGAGATGCCCGGGTCGACCCCGCTCATGTTCTCGGTCTTGAGCTTGGAGATGCGGTTGTCATCCGCAACAATGGTGGCCGGGTAACCCGGGAAGTTCTGGAAGAGATTGCAACACTGGCCTTTCTGGTCAAGCAGATCGATCCGGAAAGTCAGGGTGGTTTTGAACTGGTGATTATTCAGCACACGCAATGCGGAGCCGAGCGGTTCGCGGACCCGAATGTGCAGGCCGCCCTCAAGACGCATCTGGGTATAGATGTCTCCGGGTCCGCCATTTACGATCATGAGGATAGCCTCTTACAAGATATTGAACGCCTTCGTGCCGCACCGGAAGTACCCGGAAACATCGTCGTTTCCGGCCTGATTTATGATGTTAAAACCGGTGTCGCCCGGGAGGTTGTCGCCCCCGCACTGCTGGGCGCGGATTAGGCTAGGCAGTATTTACGAATTGACGATTACGACGCGCTCGGCTCAGCTGCCGGGCGCGTTTTGTGTTTCTAGTAAATCAAAAGTGGTGGAAGATCTTTGGTGCGGCGGTAGCAAACAGGTGTATAAAAATATGCAAGGCTCCGCTCAATGACATTACGACTTCAAATTCCTGATCGCGCTGCGGAAAATTGCCAAATGGTTTCTATGCGAAGAAGTCCCATGCATACGGTCTCGATTGGTCACGCTTTACTGGCAGCCCTGATGCTGGCGAACGCTGCTGCTTTTCCTGCCTACGGACAATCGAACTCGTCGCCCGGAGCAACAACCGAGCAATCGCTCGAGGAGCTGATCGAGCGCAACGAAGAATTCGATACTTTTGGCTGGCCAGCAAAGGGGCGTTTCAATCCGTTCCCGCAGGTGTTGAACCGCTATGAAAAGCTCAATCGTGATCTTTGGAATGATTTTGGGTTCACTTATTTTTTCAAACCAACAGTGATCGCTCAAGCAAGTACCCGGCCGGATCGAAACTGGACAGCCAATTATCAGCATAATGTCCTGTTGTATTGGCGCATGTTGCAGAGCGAGACCCTTGGAACGGCTTCAATCGTTGCCAATGGTCTGCAAATTCGCCAGCTTACAAACACCACCGGTGTTGATTTTACCCAATCACTTGGCATCAATTTCACAAGTTCGGATTCCGTTGCCGATTCGGATTCATTGAAAGCACTTTATCTGCGCTATGACCTTCCAGGTGGCGCGGCCAATATACGGTTTGGTCAACATGAACTGGCGGGAATCCTGGGTGGCTGTGCTTATTCGTGTGATGACACGAGCAGTTTCATGTCAGGACCACTGTCGGCCTATCCTGCCAGCACCTTGCCGGGTCAGGGTATGGGATTTGCTGGCGGTGTTGAACTTGGCGGCGGAGTCAGCCTCGAGGCTGGCATCGCCGATGCGCGCGGCAACGGACATTTGAATCCGGGGCGGCCATTCGATAGCGGCGAGTGGGGCTATGCCGCTGCTGCAAAATTATCTAACCCTTTTGCTGCTACTGGGGATGGTCAAATAAAGGCCGCCTACTATTTTGTTGATGAGACTTTTAACGGAACGTCGAAGAGGCAGGCCAGCACGCAGGGTGTCAATTTCATTGTGGAACAGGATATTGGAGCATTCGGTGTGTTTGCGCGCTACGGCGCATCCTGGGGCCGCAAAGGGGCTGTTGATCATGCCGCTGCTGGTGGTGTTGTCTGGAAAGAACCATTTGGCAATGACGAGGACTGGTTGGGTGCCGGTCTGGGCTGGGTTGCGCCGACAGCGCAGAACTCGAACAATGAATATGTCGCCGAGACATTCTACCGCCTGCAATTGACACCGCTTGTTGCGGCAACAACCGGTGTGATGGCGATCGGTAATCCATCCAACATTTCTTCAGATCTGGAAGGTGTTCTCAACTTTCGGGTTCAGGCGTTTTTCTAAGGTGAGCCAGCTGGTGCGGCCGGCTCTCCAGGTAATTGGATAATTGCAATTTTGACTAATAGGATGCGTTTTGGAGGATCACATGAAACAGTATCATAGCAATCTCAAGGCAGCGCTTTGCAGCTGCGTTCTGGGCGCACTCATCGCCACAAGTGCGCATGCACAGTATTTCGGTCATGAGTATGAAGGCACGCAGGCTCCCATTCGCGATGGAGAGCAACCCGTCATACCGCTCGACAAGGGCGACCCCAGCTACAATGCTTGGCGGACACCACTGCCGAGTTTTGAAGGTGAGCGTGAAGGCCGGACGCCAGGCATCATAGATCCTCAAAGGTTCTTCGGCCAAGGGTATATGCAGCTTCCCACCTTCCTGCACCAGCCACTCGCCTTTACACCGGAGGACCTTGCCGCTGCTGAAGTCGATGTAGCCATCATGGGTGCCTTTACAGACATGGGCGGAGGTGCACGCGGGGCCTCACGGGGCCCGAACGCTGTGCGCAACTCCTCGATCTATCTCGGTTATGGAACCCGGCAACCGCACATGCATGTGATGGTCGATCCGCTGGAAGACATGACTGTCGTCGATTACGGCAACGCCCCCAACGATTACATGAGTACTGAGCGCACGATCCATGCCGTGCGGTCGTTTGTGCGGCAGGCTGCGGAAGTCAAACACAAAGATGGTAGCCACGTCATTCCGTTCATCGTCGGCGGCGATCACTCCTTGATGTACCCTGATGTAGCTGCTCTGACGGATGTCTACGGCAAGGGCAATGTCGGCGTGGTGCATTTTGATGCCCATTACGACGCTGGCAAATACGGAATGGGGCATCTGATCAACCATGGCATGCCGGTTTACCGACTGATCGAGGAAGGCCTGGTCGAAGGCAAGAACTTCATCCAGGTTGCCCTGCGCGGTTATTACCCCGACGAGAAAGCCTTTGATTGGATGCGGGATAACGGATTTCGTTATCACACAATGGCGGAAATTGAGGATCGTGGGTTCGACGCTGTCATGGAAGGCGTGATCGCGGAGGCCAATGACGGACCGGAGTACATGTATATCTCGTTCGACATAGACACGTTCGATCCGGCTTTTGTGCCCGGCACCGGAACTCCGGAACCAGGTGGCTTGATGCCACGTGAAATCTTTCCGATCATTCGCCGACTCTGTGCGGAATCAAATGTGGTCGGTTTCGAGATCGTCGAATTGGCTCCGCTGATGGACCCGACTTATGTTTCAGCCCTCAACGCCAATCGGACGATCCGTGAATGCCTGACCGGGATTGCTATGCGCAAACAGGGATTGACCGAGCCGCATTACCTCAACCCACTAACGGTTACGCATGGGCAAGGCAAAAACTGATACAGTCGCCATAAGCGTTCTGGCGCTGCTGGGAGTTTGGCATGGGTCTGCGGTCGCAGACCCATTGACCGTCTCGTGGGCGGACCTTCGAACAGATCGCCCGGCTTCCTGTGAGGCCTTGCTTGACAATTACGAGACCCAACCGAAGTGCAAGCAGCAAGCTGCCTCGGCGCGGCTGTTGTCCAGCCGCTACGAAGCTTGTGCACCGGGAAACCGCAGCCTGAACGGCCAAACCGTGCGGATCGCCGGCTACGCTCATCCGCTAGAGTTTGAGTTCAAGGATGTGAAGGCGTTTTTGCTCATCCCGCCATTGCGGCAGGATTGCCGTCATCCGCCCCCGCCGCTGCCGGATCAGGTGATTTCCGTGAGTTTTCCAGATGGCATCGATGTTACGGCTGATCCGGTCTGGGTGACCGGAACACTCAAGGTCCAACGCAGTAAAACCCATCTGGCAACGACCAACTATACGCTCATTGCGACCACTGTCACAGAAGCTACAATTCCGGATGTTGATCCTGGAAAGTAGAGAGTGAGGAAACTGCGCAATTTTCGGCCGACTGTTGGCAAACCCTATGCGCTGGATGATGGGTATGCAGCTGGGGGTAATCTGTGAGGTCATAAACCTGAAGCTCACGTAAAGCGTGGCGGGGATGCCCAGATAAAGTTCAGCTGTCTGTGTTCTTTCCTTACGGGCGCTGATCCTAAGCGAGATAGAGCAGTGTCATCGCCCTGTTTTCTGTTTTAAATGGTTAATGGGTCGTTAAGTGTGTATCGACTGAAAGATTGTGTAATTTCAATGACTTACTTCTGTGGTTTGGAGCCATTTACCTGTAGCAGGTGAGTGGGTTTACCCTACGGTAATTCTGATGCGTTCAAACGGTTGCAGGTAGTCGAAAACTGACCATTTATGGTGGAGTGAAACCATATGGTTGCTCCTGATCATGACCGTCAATCTCGGTATACGTAATCCGATAAATCCCCTTCAGCGGGACACAAAGTTGCCCACGGCCAAGCCCGAGCCTGTTGGACCGCAGGTGGAATCACAGCTCAAAAAGACGGTCGCCATCAATACGGCTCTGACCCAGGAAAACCGGACTCCAACCAACTCTGTGCCGCGCCTCAGCACGGAAGCCATATTGGCTGTTCAATATGTTGACGGTGCCAAGACTGCAAAAGAAGTCCAGCAAAAGATCAGCCCGTTTGTCGAAATCGAGGATGACCCACTCACACCGGTTGACGAGTCCGAGGACAATCTCATTACTTCTGTAGACGAGGAAGAAGATCTTCTTGCCATAGAAGAGGACGATCCATTTGCGGCTGAAGAAGAAGACCTGAATGATCCAAACCCGGAAGTTGATCTCAACGATCAGACGCTGAATCGGGACGAAGAGGTTTCGACGTCTGATACCAAGCCTGTTTCTGAGGAATCATCTCGTCCATCTGAGGACGAGGTTTTGGCGGCGTTATCCGCATATAAGGAAACTTTGGGACTTGCTCGCCAACCGGAAGATTATTCCGGCAGCAATGAAGCGCCGGATGTTCAGGAGAATTATGCCTGAACAAGATTTCTATGGGTTTCCAATCCGTAACGTTTTTGGGTTTCTCCGAGCTCCCGGGCAACTAGGTTTTCGAAATAGACGAAGAGCGCCCTGGCCAGGAGCGCTCCTCTGAATTCTTTCTGAAAAATATCAGGCAGGCAGATAATTCTCACCAACCATTTTTGCAGTGGCAACCGGATCCGCAAGGATTTGATCATATAACTGTGTGGCGGTTGGATCCGGGAAGACATCCTCGTCACCATCCTCCAATGCTTGCAGGATCTGTCTGACGACATCTTGCGGAGCTGTTTTGTCAGCCTCGAATTTTTCGGCCATGGCGGTATCGACCGGCCCCGGATAGACACCGATAACATGTGTCCCCTGTGCTGCCAGCTCTGCGCGCAAGCCTTGCGTCAATGAGTGGACCGCAGCTTTGGACGCGCTGTAGGTGCCAAGAACCGGGAAGTTCACGTGAGACGCGATCGAGCCGAGATTGATGATTGCACCGCCGCCATTGGCTTTCAGGATAGGGGCGAAGGCCTGAGCCATGTTCAGTGTTCCAAAATAGTTGGTTTCCATCTCGGATCGGCCAAGATCACTCGCCTTGGCTCCAATAAATCCGGAAAATCCCGCAATCCCGGCATTGTTGATCAAAAGAGAGACATCCAGATTATTGGCTGCTTGTGCAACGTCTTCGGATTTTGTCACATCCAGTTTTAACGGCACAACCTTGCCGCCGCTTTCTGTGACCAGATCATCAAGTGTTTCCGGCCTGCGGGCTCCGGCGTAGACCTTGGTTGCGCCAAGTGCCAGCAGCTCTTTCACAAATGCCCGGCCAATGCCGCGGTTTGCGCCAGTGACCAGGGCGGATTTTCCTGCGATCTTGCTCATTCTTCAGTTCCTTGAAATATCAAATCACGGAATTAAATACCGTATCGTATTTTAATTAGGTGCTTGAAAATCCATTTCAAGAGAATAAAATACGGAGAGGTACTTTAATTTGCCCGAGACCTGATTGTTGAGCCAATGCCCAGAGGACGCCCGCGTAAAATTGATCCGAAAGATGCGTTGAAAACCGCGATGATGACCTTCTGGGAAAAGGGCTATGAACGCACGTCCATGGCCGACATTTCAGAAGCAACCGGAATGGCAAAACCCGGGCTTTATGCAAGTCTGGGCGACAAGGACGAAATCTTCAAAAAGGCACTTGCCCTCTACAATGACGAGATGGGCAGCCCCATGGCCGAGGAACTCGTTTCTTCTTCAGCGCCGTTGAAAGAGGCGCTGCGTGCTTCATTGAGCGGGATGATGCATTCGTTGCAGGGCAGCGGACAGCCCATGGGATGTTTTGTCCTCAACAGCACGTTTGAATGCAGTGCAGGTGATCCGGACATCAAGGAAAGAGTGTGCGATCTGAACATCTCCCGTCGGGATGCCTATCTGGCGCGCCTGAAGCGGGCCAAGTCAGAAGGTGAACTGCCTGAGGCTACCGATGAGTTGGCGCTCGCCATTTTTTTTGCGGGTCAATCCGCAGCCATCGGCGTCATGGCGCAGTCTGGCGTGGAGCTCGGTGATCTGGAAGCGATGATCGAGGTGTCCTTGTCGGTTTTGCCGGGCTAAGCAGACTTTGCAGCGAACACGAAAACAATCTTCAAAGAGATGCTCTTACCCTTGTGGCCCGAGGACCGTAGCCAGATGATCTATCAGGGAACGGACCCTGCGGGTCAGGTGTCTGTTGGGCGGATAAAGTGCATACACTCCGAAAACCTCCAGCTTAAAATCTGGAAGAACATGCTCCAGCCGACCGTCTTTCAAGGCAGCGTCGATAGCATATAGGGGCGCGCGCGTTATTCCGAGGCCACCCATTGCCATTTGCGAAAGAGCGCCGGGAGAGTTCGCCTGAATTGCGCTGTTCAGGCGCACGACATGTTCCTTTTGCTTGGCGTGAAACCGCCACACGTTGACCTCGACCTGATTGCTGTCGGCCAGGCAAATATGTGTTGCCAAAGCTTGCGGGTCTTGCGGTCTGCCGTGCTCATTCAGATATTCCGGCGAGGCGCACAGGATCAGGGGCATGTCCGATAGTTTTTTTGCTATCAGCGTTGAATCCCGCAACGCTCCAATCCGGATAGCCAGATCAAACCCCTCTTCGACGATGGCAACGCGGTTATCTGACAGCTTCATGTCGATTTCAACGTTCTTGTGTTCGCGTAAGAACGGGATCAGGGCTTGGGTCAGTCTCGTGCTGCCAAACCCTATGGGAGCGGTCAGGCGGATTGGGCCGGCAAGGGCTGTCTGGCGCTCTTTCACCAGAGAATCCAGATCGTCCATTTGTTCAAGGATCGGGCGAGAGCGTTCCAGATAGGCTGCACCGACATCCGTCAGGGATACGCTGCGGGTTGTCCTGTTGAACAGCTGGGTCTGTAGCAGTGTCTCCAGTTGCTGAACATATTTGCTGACCAGCTTTGTCGAAATTCCGAGACGGCGTCCGGCTCCGGTGAAGGAGCCTTCTTGGGCGACGGCGATAAACGCCCTGATGGTTTCAATCTTGTCCAAGATCCAACAACTCTCGCAAGGATACTATCTATGATTTATACATAATCATTGAATGAATTGAAGGATTATATCTGAATTGAGGATTTGTATATTCCAAACAGCGCGACACCAAAGGTCCTAACGACTGTCTCGCAGATCCAAATTTTCAGGAGCTTACAATGTCCAACGCAATCAAAATTCACGGCTTTCCACTATCCGGTCACTCTCATCGGGCCGAGTTATTTGCAAACCTTGCCGGGATCAATCATGAGATGATCAAGGTTGATCTCGGCGCAGGCGAACATAAACAGGCACCATTTCTGGCGCTCAATCCATCAGGGAAAGTTCCGGTGATTGAAGATGGTGATGTCGTCGTGTCCGATTCCAATGCCATTCTTGTGTATCTTGCCCGCAAATATGCACCTGATTGGCTGCCGAACGATGCGTTCGCCGAAGCTGAGGTTCAAAGGTTCCTGTCCCTTGCTGCAGGCGAAATCGCAAATGGCCCGGCAGCTGCACGACTGGTCAACGTCTTTGGCGCTCAACTGGATGCTGATCGGGCAAAAGCGATTGCCGAGAACGCATTCACTATCCTTGAAGCTCACCTGAACGGCCGCGACTGGCTGGTCGGAGCGAAGCCGACCATCGCTGACGCGGCGATCTACAGTTACACCGCGCATGCGCCGGAAGGTGACGTTTCCCTCGAAGCTTATCCGAACATTCGCGCATTGCTTGCCCGCATCGAAGCTCTGCCGGGTTTTGTTCCAATGCCGAAGACAGCAGTCGGCCTTGCCGCCTGACCAACCTGTTGGAAGGAGGTGCTTAGCGTACCTCCTTCAGCTCCGGGAATAGCATCGCACCACAAACAGGGGTCTGTCAGATGACCAGTTCGCTTTCAATGCCGAAGACTGTTGAAATTGCCTCACCGTTTCATTTCGGTGAACAGAGGGTGCAAGAGCGTTTGGGTGTGAGAGGTATCGAGGCGTTTGCCCGAAAGGTCATTCGCGATTACCTGCCCGATCAGCATCGCCGGTTTTACACAGCGCAACCGTTTCTGATCCTTTCTGCTCGTGATGAGGCAGGGCGTCCCTGGGCAACCGTTTTGGAAGGGGAAGACGGATTTGTTTCCTCGCCAGACACAAAAACGCTGACCTTCGATGCGCAACCCAACCGGGGTGATGCCCTGGAGACAGCGTTCACACCTGGTGCGGATGTCGGAATTCTCGGAATTGAACTTGCGACCCGAAGGCGAAACCGCGTCAACGGACACGTCGCTGAAAAAACTGCAGTTGGTATCACTTTTGAAGTCGAGCAGTCCTTCGGCAATTGCCCGCAATATATCCGCGAGCGCGCGTATTGGCGCAGCCCGGATGAACCATCTCCCGCCCTCACAACAGGGTCGAGACTGACCGCATCCCAAACAGATTGGATTGGTGCAGCAGATACATTTTTTATCGCCAGCGGTTATCGCGGTGAGGGCGACGATCCGTCTTTCGGCATGGATGCGTCTCATCGCGGCGGGGAACGCGGATTTGTCGAGGTTCTGGATGAACGCCACATCCGGTTTCCAGATTATGCTGGCAACAATCATTACAACACGCTCGGAAACCTTCTGGTCGATCCACGTGCAGGATTCCTATTTCTTGATTTCTCCAGTGGCAGTCTTCTGCAGCTTACCGGTACCGCGACCATCGACTGGGAGTCTGCTGACATTGAAAAGTTTCCTGGGGCCCGCAGACTGGTCAATTTCGAGATCAATGAGATCCGGGAACTGTCGTCTGCGCTGCGATTGCGCTGGCAGGAAGATGCAGACTCTGCGCGTTCGCTTCGTCTGGTAGACAAAAGCCAGGAAAGCGAAGATGTGACGTCATTCGTTTTTGAGGCGCGCGATGGCGGTCCACTCCCATCATTCGAAGCCGGACAGCATCTGCCGATTGAACTGGATATCCCGGAAAAGCGGGGCAAGATCCAGCGAACCTATTCCTTGTCCGGATCACCGACGGATGCGTGGTACCGGATTTCGGTGAAACGCGAAGCCAAAGGCCTGGCATCAACCTACCTGCATGACAACTTGCACGTTGGTACGATTATTCAAAGCCGCAAACCTGCAGGTGGATTCCCTATGAACTGCAAGACATGCCCGCTTGTGCTCGTTAGTGCCGGGATTGGTATTACGCCGATGTTGAGCATTCTGCATAAGGTCGCCGCCGAGACGACGGATCGTCGGGTCTGGTTCATTCATGGCACCAGGGACGGTACTCACCATGCATTCAAGGAAGAAGTTCGGCGTCTCACGCGAAACAGGTCCAACATTCAAGTCCGTACCTACTATAGTCGTCCGAAGGGCGCCGATGTCCATGGTTCAGATTATGATCAAAAGGGCCGGATTTCCGGCAAGGACCTTGCTGCTCTTTCCGCGCGGCCAGATTCTCAGTTTCTGATGTGCGGTCCGGCAGCTTTCATGGCTGAGATTAAATCAGACCTGGAAGAACTGAGCGTTTCGGAAGACCGGATCCACTACGAAACGTTCTGAATTCCCGCCTTGTCAGGCTCCGCCGGTCAATCCGCCGCCTTTAGGGCAAAGCTCAATCCGGAGTTGAGCTTGCCGATCTGGAAGCTATGATTGAGTTGTCCTTGTCGGTTCTGCCAGGGCAAACGTTACCAATTATCTTGCGCTGAATTTCGCAGAATCGATCATTCTTACAACAAATGTGCAATCTGTTGCTGCTCTCCAGATTGATCTCACGCCCGGCCGCTCTATGGTCATGAGCAACCCTCGGTTTCAGTTCTCTTTTTTGGAATTCTTGGGGGGAGTTTGGGACTAATTTTGGGATAAAGCTATGGAACTATTTTCAAAGCTCGGTGCGGCCCTGGCCGTTCCCTTACTTGCAGGCATCGTTGCGCCAGCAGGTGCGGAAAACATCGTCCACGATGCCGAGTATTATGTGCTTGAAGCGCAAAACGGTGAAAAGTGGGCTGCCGAGGACGAAGCTCTTCAGAAGCGGCTTGCAGAGCTGAAAGAAAAGCACGGCACACCGCCGAACCTCATTCACATCATGTGGGATGACACGGCCTATGGTGATGTCGGTATTCCGGCTGTTCAACAAATTCGGGGTTTTGAAACGCCGAACCTGAACACGCTGGCTGAAGAAGGTATTCTCTTCACGCGCATGTACACTGAGGTCGGCTGTACACCTAGCCGCGCAGCTGCTGCAACTGGTCGTATGGCGGTCCGCAGCGGCATGTACAACATCGGGATGCTTCTCGAGAGCCATGGCATGGGCGCTGAAGAAGTCACCATGGCGGAAGTTCTGTCGGATGCAGGCTACGCGACAGCGTTCCACGGCAAGTGGCACCTAGGCGATATCGAAGAAAGCTATCCTCACAAACAGGGTTTCGATGAGGCTTTCTTTACCGGCTATAACCAGATCCTATCCTTGAACTCTGATATCGCAGAGCAAGGAAATGCTTCAATTGGCCTGATCGAAGAACTGTTCCCAAAAGATCCGTTCCTGCTGGATGACACCTTCATCACCAAGGACTGGGTGCAGATTGCGGAAGGCACCAAGGGCGGCGAGACGCTACAATGGCGCGACAATTCCTACGAAACCTATGAAGCCATAGACCCGGAAGCGCAGAAGCGAACCCTCGATTTCATTGAGCGGAACGCCAAAGCAGGCAAGCCGTTTTATGTGGCTAACTGGCCGATGATGTCCACTTTCCTGCCGACACGTCCCAAGAACTGTTCGGTCGCGCGTGCCATGTTGCAAGACGGCATTCAGTGTAATGTCGATGTCTTTGTCGGCAAGGTGATGAACAAGCTGAAAGAGCTTGGAATCGCGGAGAACACACTTGTCATTGCGATGGCGGACAACGGTCCAATGTCTCATGATCCCCCTCCAGGAACCGGTTTTGCTGAAACCATTTTCCGTGGCGGTAAAGGCGATTTCCTCGAAGGCGGTGTTCGCGTGCCGGCTTTTGCCTGGTGGCCTGGAATGGTCGAAGAACGCCAGATCGTTGGTGACATGATCCATATCACCGACCTGTTCACAACGTTTGCAAGTCTCGGCGGTGCTCTGGACAACGTTCCAACTGACCGGATCATCGATGGTCTTGATCAGACAGCGCTTCTCCTGAATGGCGAAACGCATGGACGACGAGACTATCAGTTTACCTATGCAGGGCCGCAGCTCGGCGCTATCGTCAAGGGCAACTACAAGCGGCACATGATTTCACCGGATCCTGTCGGTGAGGCCAGCGGTATTCCGGCAGCCTTCTACTTCCTGCCAAGCGATCCGCGTGAAGTTCAGCCAATGTTGACGCCGCTCATTCACCTGAAGCGGCCCTTCAACCGCATGCGGCTTCGCCACGATTTGTGGAAGAAGAAGTATCCGGATACGCCGGAAAAGCACGGTATTCCATGGACAGGAATTGCAAATGCGTCTGATGCTGTGAAAGCGCATGCAAACCCGCAGATGGTCCTGAAAAACCTGCCATTTGATCCTCTTGAATATATCGAGCATCTGGATCAGATCCCGTTCGATCCGGCCATGGATCCGAACATCGGCAACTAACCCTGAAGCCCGGCCTCAAGTGATTGAGGCCGGGTTTTTCCTTAGAGTATTTCCTGATTATCCCAGAGGTTCATGATGCTTGATCGCAGTACGTTTATTGGCGCTGCAGTGGCGTCTTTGTCCGCTCCGGCAATCCTTTCTTCAAAAAGTTTTGCAAGCGGCGCCGCTGATTTGCCTATCACTGTGTCCAGTTACCTGCTGGATCGCACACAAGCCTTGTTCGACGGCAGTGTGGAGATCGAAGGGGCCAAAGCTACTTTTCAGCAAGGTGCCATCGGCGACATGAACACCGCTGCCTTCACCGGTACGGGCAAAAATGAAATCACCGAACTTGGTCTGCATCCTTTCATGCTTGCCCATGCCAATGAAGGCTTTCGGGACTATGCGCTTCTGCCGATATTCCTGTTGCGCCAATTCCGTCACAAGAGCGTGTTCGTGAACTCTGAGGCCGGCATCGAGGCGCCCGAAGACCTCAAGGGGCGGCGGATCGGAACGCCGGGATACTCCTCCACGTCGCTGACATGGATCAGGGGTATCTTTGAGGACGAATACGGACTGAAACCCAGCGACTTTGAATGGGTGGTCGCCACCAAGGACAGTTCAGCAGGCGAAGCGGGCAAGATATCAGAGCAGGAAAATCGGGTTCCCGATGGAATTTCGGTCTCCGCAGGTCCTGCGGGAATGGACGAATCCGAATTGCTCTTGAGCGGTGAGGTGGATGCACTGTTTCATGCGGCAACGCCCTCCGCTTATTTGCAAGGCGATCCACGGATTGCGCGACTGTTTCCAGATTTCAGAAGTGTTGAGCAAGACTATTTCAAACGGACCGGCATCTTTCCGATCATGCATATCCTTACAATCCGGCGCGATACGGCAAAGGAACATCCCTGGCTGGCCAAAGCGGTTTTTGATGCCTATTCCCAAGCCAAGACTGCAGCCTACAGGCAGAAGGACCGGTTGACATGGGCAACGGACATGTTGCCTTGGTACAGTCAGGAGCTGGAAAATACACGAGCGCTCATGGGCGCGAACTATTACCCCTATGGTATTGAGGCCAACCGGAAAACAATCGAAACGTTGTTTCGGTATTCGTATGAGCAGGGTCTTGCGGATCGGGTTTTGACAATCGAGGAAACGTTCTTGCCGGAGAGCCTGAGTTTCTCTGAATAGCCTTTCCGTACAGGTCGTCTATTCCACCAGCCGTCTGTCATGCAAGGAGACTTGTCCTACTGCGCCAAATCCAGGGCTTCCATGTTGGCGATTGATCGCGGCAATCCTGCAGCATTGCGCAGTTCGATGATCAAGCGTGGGTCGCTGTCTAGTTTTCCCAGAGCGTTAAACACTGACGCCCACTGGATATTGCCATCGCCAAGCGGCCAGTGACGGTCGGCATAACCGTCCGCGTCCTGCAGATGAATGTGACGCAGCAGTTTTCCAGCAGACTTGATGAAATAATCTACTGGCGGCGCACCAGTGCGGCCATGTGCGTAATGCGCGTGTCCTGTGTCGATGGAGATTTTAATCGCGTCCGAGCCGAAGCTTTCGACAAGGTCCTTGCGGTAGGTCGGATCAACATCTTCGATGTTTTCGATCACCAGTTCACAACCGATGTCTTCGGCCCGTTTAACGGCACCTTTCATGGTCAGGTGACTGAGCTCGATCTTCGTTTCACGAACCTTGTCGTAGTTGTCGATGTTGAAGTGGTCCCAGGTGGAAAAGGGGCTGTGCACCACCATATGGGTTCCGCCCAGAGCCTCACAGACGTCCAGTCCCTGCAGCAGGCGTTTTGTGACGATCTCACGGATTTCCGGATCCATCGTATCAACAGCAAGGCCCCAGAAAGGCCCATGAATGCCAACCCGTCCGGTGTGGCCAGCGAGTAGTTTGTTCGCCCGCTCAACAAGCGGTCGCCAGTCGCCGTTCAGGACATCTGCCGTGGTAAAATCCTGAAGTTCGAGATCGCGCTGTTTTTCCAGCATCAGATCACGATGGATCTCAAGACTTTCAACGATCAAGGCTGCGCCAAGGATTGGAAGATCGGACATGGAACACCTACTGCCAAAAAAGAAACCTATGGCAGCCTAATACGCCGCCATCCTTGACAGTTTTGCGACAAAATCACTTCGAGCGCTACTAATATCCGCGTGCACGGTCGACGCATTCCGGAATCTCCCCGGTGGCCAGATAACTGCCGATATTGTCCGCGACTATCTTTGAAGCTGTGCTGGTGATTGTTGGCGCTGAAATATGCGGCAGGATGGTGATTTTTTCATGCGTCCAGAAGGGGTGATCATCCGGAAGCGGCTCTTGATCAAAAACATCCAACACCGCATGGGACAGGTGTCCGCTGTCCAAAGCAGACAGGAGCGCTGGTGTGACGAGGATTGGGCCTCGGGCAAAATTGATGATGCTCCCACCAGCCTTGCAGGAATTGAGGGCGTCAGCGTCTAGCATTCCGTGTGTTTCTGTAGTCAACGGCATCAAGACAACGAGTATATCGGATTGGGCCAGCACCGATTTCAAGCCGTCTGACCCGCAGCAGGTTTCAATGCCGTCGATAGATTTTGCGCTGCGCCTCCACCCTATGACATTGAAGCCGTTTGCCTTCAGGCGCTGGGCTGATTTGGCGCCGAGATTTCCAATGCCTAGTACACCAATGGTTCGGTCTTCGGGCAAAATGAGTTGATGATCTGCCCACACCTTCTGGCGTTGTTGTTGCATATAACGTGGCATATCGCGGTGTAGATACAGCGTCCATGCAAGGACCGCTTCAGCCATTGTATCGGCCAGCTGTGGGTCATTCAGTCGAACAATAAGCGGACCGGTTTCCGGTAGTTCTGCAACCAGACGTTCCACGCCTGCCCAGAGACTTTGAACCCAGACGAGGTTTTTGAGCGCTGCGACCTTGGCCGGATCCGGATTGGCGACAATAGCAACGGTTGCCGCATCACGTTCTTCTGGTGTGAGATCTTCAAACACTTTGACGTCTGCGATGTCTTCAAGGGCTTCCGGCAGCGCCGTGCGCCAGATTTGGCGTTCTGTACCACTGGCGTCCGAGACAAAGGGTATGACTGGCTTCATGCAGCAAACACCCCGGTTTCACTGGCAAAACCCTTGATCTCGATTGGGTTTCCGGAGGGGTCATAGAAAAACATGGTGCTTTGTTCTCCCGTTTCACCTTCAAAACGGATTGTCGGTGCAAGCACGAAATCCATGCCTTCTTTCGTCAACCGGTCAGCTAGTTTTTTCCATGTAGACATGTCCAAGACAACACCCAGATGCGGCATTGGCACCATATGCTCTCCGACCTTGCCTGTTTTTGTGGTCTCGAACGGTTTGCCAAGGTGTAGTGAAATCTGGTGGCCGAAGAAGTTGAAGTCGACCCAGGTCTTGGTACTGCGACCTTCCTTGCAGCCGAGCAGATCGCCGTAGAAGGCGCGTGCTTCATCAAGATTGGTGACGTGGTAAGCGAGATGAAAACAGGGCTGCATTGGGGTCTCCGGATAATTGCGATCCTTCCATAGCAGAACCCTCTGAAAACAATTACTATGTTTTTGTTGACCTCAGCATAGGAAAATATTTTGGATATCCGCTTTCTTGAAAGTCTGCTGGCCGCAGTAGACACCGGATCGATAGCAGGAGCGGCCCGATTGCAAGGCCTGACAGCTGCGGCTGTCAGCCAGCGGATCAAGGTACTGGAAGCTGATCTTGGATGTTTGCTTTTGGTGCGAGGCGCTCATTCCGCGCGGCCGACAGCTGAATGTCTGCAAATGTTACCAGCTGCGAAAGAGCTGGTTCAAAATGCAAAACGTTTGCCGTCTTATCTTCAGCTCGACGGCTTGAGTGGACCCTATCGCCTCGGGGTCATTTCGACTGCACTGCTCGACTTCGTTCCGGAGCTTATTCGCGAATTCAAGATGCGGGCGCCGAAGGTCGACTTGAATATTCGCCCCGGACCATCGGAAAGCCTCTATCGGGATCTGACAAGGGGAGATCTCGATGGCGCAATCACAGTGTTGCCGCCGTTTAACAACCCCAAGGACGTCAGGGTGAGCGAACTGGTACAGCAACCGTTTTGTCATATTAGACCGACAGATGAGCGTTGTCCTGATCAGGATCAGGGCGCGCTTCCCTGGATTATTTACGATCGAACGTCCTGGGGTGGGCGGATTGTTTCTGCTCTTATCGAGAAGACGACCGATTCCCAATCGATCTTATGCGAGCTGGACGCATTGGAAACAATTGCTGCAATGGTCGAGCAGGGGCTTGGGCGGGCAATCATTCCAGTGTGGCAAGGGCTTAGAAATCAGCATCCCGAACTCGAAATAATAGCTGTATCGGATGCTTCGATAGATGGACGTACCATCGTGTTTCTTGATCGTTATTCTGCAGGCGTTTCCCAAATCTCCAAACTTGTGATCGATGTTCTGAAATCCGCTACGCAATCGGAATGTTAAGTCAAATAGATACAATCAAGGATGGGCATTTAATTTTTCAATCTCGCGATGAGTGTGGTGTGTTTTTTCAGTTCTGATTATATAATTAGCCGAAATGGCGGTTACTGGCACGAAAATGTCGCATGATGGCGGGTTGGCGAAATAACCCGTATGATCACCATAAGAATGAAGCCAGTACTGTTGTGCTAACGACATCTTAATGCAATGGTATTGGGTGTATCGCCTCGAGCTGGACCAAATACCAGCATCGACCTCATTTTCACGAATGATGGACGTGCCGAGGATTAGGGAGCAAGTTTCGAATAGATGCGTCGCGTGTTGGCATTACAGATTGAAAATAAACTGAGTGCCTCGTCGAGTGTATTATTCTCGCTTCTCGTTTTACTTTTTCATTGGATGCGCCGGGAGGTGAATACTTCAGATAAAGTATTCATGCGCTGCGCCCAATCAAAGTCTTAGCAAACAGACTGCACAGGAGTACCCCTCATGAAGAAGTTGCTTGTATCGGTAGCTGCCGCCTCGATGTTCGGAATGGCGTCATCCGCCGTTGCCGAAGAGTGCGGCACCGTAACCGTTGCTGAAATGAACTGGGCATCGGCTGGCGCGATCGCGCAGATCGACAAGATCATCCTGGAAAATGGCTACGGCTGTAATGTTGAGCTGGTTACCGGCGATACAATGCCGACCTTTACCTCCATGAGCGAAAAGGGTCAGCCTGACATGGCGCCTGAGCTCTGGATCAACGCTATCCGGATTGCGCTTGATAAGGCAGTTGATTCAGGTGAATTGATTGTCGGTGGCGAGATCCTCAACGAAGGTGGCGTCGAAGGGTTCTGGATCCCGACCTATATCGCTGAAGAGCACAACATCAAAACAGTTGCCGATGCCATGAAGCATCCGGAGTTGTTCCCAGGTGCTGAAGATACAAGCAAGGGCGCATTCTTCACGTGCCCGGCAGGCTGGAATTGCCGCATCACCACTGGCAACCTCTTCCGCGCCTTTGGCTTTGACGAAGCTGGCTTTGAACTGGTCGATTCCGGTTCCGCTGCCGGTCTCGACGGATCAATTGCCCGCGCTCAGGAACGCAATCAGGGTTGGCTCGGTTACTACTGGGCACCAACTGCAACATTGGGCAAATACGAAATGACGCTGTTGGATTTTGAGGTCGAGCACAACAAGGAACATTGGGACAGCTGCACGTCTATCGAAGACTGCGCAGACCCTAAACCGAATGCATGGTCCAAATCGGAAGTGTTCACGGTTGTTACCAAAGAGTTCGCCGAAAAAGCTGGCCCGGCCATGGGTTATGTCAAAGGTCGTACCTGGGACAACAGCACGGCTGGCAAAGTTTTGGCGTGGATGAGCGACAACCAGGCAACCAACGAAGATGGGGCTTATTATTTCCTGGAAAACTTCCAGGATACATGGACACCATGGGTGAGCCCGGAAGCTGCAGAAAAAATCAAGGCAGCTCTTTGATCTGCTGATGACTTCGAGCCCGCGCAAATTGCGCGGGCTTTTTCTTAGGGGCAATAAAACCATCGGGACAAACCAATGGACTTGATAGATTTTCCTTCGTTGAGCCGGGGTACGCTGCGTGACCTGCGGATCACGATTGACGGCGCGTTCAAGGAGTTCACGCGAACTTACGGTGAAACGCTCGAGCAGCTATTAGAGCCGGTAAAGATATTTCTTATATGGCTGGAAAGCTTGCTGATCACATCACCTTGGCCATTGGTTTTGCTGGCTTTGGTGGGTATCGTTTTCGCGCTTAGTCGAAACTGGAGGATCACAATAGGATCTGTGATTGCCCTTAGCCTAATAGGCATATTCGGCATGTGGGATGACACCATGCGTACCATTGCGATGGTTACGGTTTGTACCATGTTGGCGATTGTTCTTGGTATTCCGATAGGTATTTTTATGGCGCGGTCGGATAGGGTTCAGGGGTTTGTCAATCCGATCCTTGACCTCATGCAGACTATGCCAAGCTTCGTGTACCTGATCCCGGTGGTAATGATTTTCGGCCTTGGCAAGGTGCCTGGTTTGATCGCTGTGGTGATCTACGCCATTCCGCCAATGATTCGCCTGACCAACTTGGGTATCAGGTTGGTGGACACAGATGTTCTGGAAGCGGCTGACGCTTTCGGCTCCAGCGCGCGCCAGAAACTCGTCAACGTGCAGCTACCATTGGCGCTGCCAACCATCATGGCCGGTATAAATCAGTGCATCATGATGTCACTGGCGATGGTTGTCGTTGCGTCCATGATTGGCGTGAAAGGTCTCGGCCAACCGGTGCTGAATGCGATTAACAACCAATACTTCACAATGGGTGTGATGAACGGCCTGGCCATCGTGGCCATTGCCATCATCTTTGACCGTGCGACACAAGCCTACGGCAAGCGCCTTCAGAAACATTCAGAGGTGGTCCATGGGTGAGGCAACTGGAATCGAGGTCAACAACCTCTACAAGATCTTTGGCCCGAACGGCGAAGACATGGTGCAGAAGGTCAAGGACGGCATGTCCAAGGCTGAGCTAAATGAAAAATTCAACCACGTGCTCGGACTGAATGACATCAACATTTCCATGCCGGGCGGCAAGATCCAGGTGGTGATGGGTTTGTCCGGTTCAGGGAAATCGACTCTGATCCGTCATATTAACCGCTTGATCGATCCGACAGCTGGTGAAGTGCTTTACGGCGATGAGGATGTCTGCAAGATGTCCCAGACTGAGCTTCGTGACTTTCGTCGTCATAAAACCGCGATGGTGTTTCAGAAGTTTGCACTTCTGCCGCACCGGACTGTGATGAAAAACGCTGTTTACGGTCTGGAAATCCAGGGTGTTGCGTCCAAGGAAGCAGAACATCGCGCTGCCCGTTGGATTGACCGTGTTGGGCTGGAGGGTTTCGAAGATCATTATCCAAACCAGCTTTCAGGTGGCATGCAGCAACGTGTGGGGCTTGCAAGGGCGCTAACCAACGATGCTGACATTCTGTTGATGGATGAGGCATTCTCGGCACTTGATCCGCTAATCCGAATGGATATGCAGACCGTGCTGCTCGATCTTCAGGAAGAGCTGAACAAGACGATTGTGTTTATCACCCATGATCTCGATGAGGCGCTGCGCCTTGGCGACAGGATTGCAATCCTGCGCGATGGTGCGGTTATTCAACAGGGGACAGGGCAAGAGATTGTTCTGAACCCGGCGGACGAATACATCGCGGACTTCGTCAAGGAAGTGAATCGGGGTCGCGTGATCATCGTCGATACGGTCATGGACAAGACAAAAACGCTGGAGAGCGGCCTGACCGTTCAAAGCGGCGTCATGCTTGAAGAGGCAGCCAAGGCGTTTGCGGAAACCGGGCAGGGCGAATGTTGTGTTGTCAACGGTGCCGGCAAACCGCTTGGTGTCCTGAACGTGCAAGACACCATCAGTGCGATGGTGACACCCGCCACCCATTGAAACAGGTACTGCTCTAGTAACCAAAAAAGCCCCGGAGATCTGGTCTTCGGTGCTTTTTCCTATTAGTGAGAGATTTTCAGCGTTCCGAGAAGACGGTTCGCATGGCCCTTGTGACCGGGTTGAGCAGATAGGCCAGGATCGATTTGGATCCCGTCACAACCTGAGCATTGACCTGCATGCCCGGACGAACAGGGCTCTGTGTCGAACCTGATCCTATCGTGTGGCCGGGAAACACCAGATCGGCCTTGAAATAGTACTCTCCATATTCGTCCTGGAAACTGGACGCTGAGATTGTTTCGACTTCTGCGGAGATAGTTCCATAGATGTTCGGGTCGTAACTGGTGACGGTGATATCAGCTTTATCACCGACATTGATGTGCCCGATATCCTTTGGATTGACCTTGACCTCAGCTACCAGACTTTCCGACTGCGGCACGATTTCAACAATCATGTCGCCAGGATTGACCACTGCACCGCGGCCCGTCTGACCAAGCGTCTTGATATAACCATCGACGGGAGCCTTGACGAACAGTCGATCCTGACGGTCTTTCAGCTTGGTGATCTCCTGCCGAAGCTCATTGCGTTCCTGTGCAATTCGGGAGCGCTCGTCCGCCACGTCCCGGTTTACTTCCGCTCCGGCCTGGTTCAGGCTTGCATTCGCCTCTGTCAACATCTCACGCGACTGTGCAAGATTGCCGAGCAATTGTTCCAGTGTCACTTGAGAGCGCTGATACTCGCCCTTGGCTTCCAGGAAACGGCGGCGGGAGGTGTAGCCGTCTTTCAAAAGTCCTTCCTGGATTCCGAATTTTTCCTTTTCCAGACCGACTTGCAGCTTTTGAAGTTCTATCTGCGCTTCAAGGCTGACGACTTCTGCCTGCTTTTGCGCAACACGAGCGGTGAAAGCTTCCTGCTCGTCAGAAACAGCCTTGCGGTTCGCCGTCAGTGCAGCACGTTGTTGGGTGCTCAGTCCGTCGACAGTCGGGTCAAGCCGGAGGCCCACCGTATTTGGGTCAGTGTATTCCTGCGCACGAAGCCGTTGTTCTTCGAGTTCCAGATAGCTTAGACGGCTCTGAATTCGGGCAAGCTCGGTGGTTGTGTCCTGTTTTTCCAGTTTAGCCAATGGATCTCCGGCTTTCACCAATTGGCCTTCCTCGACGAGGATATCTCGGACGATGCCACCTTCCAGATGTTCAACAGTCAGGATCTGACCAGCTGGTGTGATCTCGCCGATAGTGTTTGCGACTTCCCGGATTTGACCAATGGCCGCCCAAATCAGCAGGACTACTGTTGCAATTGTAAGGCCCGTCAGAAGTCTGGAATAGAAGGCTGGTGGCACTCCGTCTTCCAATTCCAGCGGCAGGCCAACACGGCCATAAACTGCCTTGCGCAATGTGTCAGGTTCATCTTTGGTTGCCATTGGATTTCCCTCGGCGGTTATAGGAGGTGCAGCTTTATGAAGCGCACGCTGCTGCTATTTCGACTGTTGGCTCAAAACATCTTCGAGAATTTCATCCGGCGTACCTGACATGCCCACCATGCCGCCACGCATGTAAACAAGGTGATCTGCCATACGCATGTGGCTTGGACGATAAGTGGTCAGAATCACCGTTGATTTGCCGCGTACGCTCTCGATCTTCTTCATCAAAAGCTTGTCGCCTTCGAAGTCCAGGTTGCCTGCCGGATCGTCCAGCACATAGATAGGGGCAGGTCTGACGAAAGCACGGGCGAGCAGCAGCCGTTGTTTGACGTTGTCGGGCAGGAGATCCAGCAATTGCCCAGTCAGGCGTGTTTCAACGCCTTCTGGCAACAGATCACCATATGCATTCAGGCCAAACTCCTCGAAGGCCATCCGGACCTGATCATTATCGGCTTGCGGGTTTGCCATTCGAAAGTTCTGCGCAATTGTGCCGTAGAAAAAGTCGTAATGCTCAGGGGCATACCCGATTGCATTGCGCCATTCGCCTGAATCAAGCTGGCGAATATCAAGGTCATCGACCAATACAGCGCCCATTTGCGGGCGATACAAGCCAAGGACAGCACGAACCAGGGAGGTTTTGCCGCTACCACTTGGACCGGTAATGGCGGTGACGGAGCCTTTTTCAATCTGCAACGAGAAATTGCGCAGGGCGGGTTCCTGTCTGCTTGGATAGCGCAGCACGACGTTTGAAAAACGGACTGTTCCCTGGAACTGACGGTGCAGGCTCGGCAATTTGCCTGGCTGGCGTTCCATGTCGATTTTCAAAAGTGCGTTGATGCGTTCGATTGTCTGCTGAGCCTGCCCAAGTTGCGAGAAGCTGAGGAAAGCCTGATGCATAGGATTCAATGCACGCCAGGACAGGGCCATAACCGCGATCAGGGCGCCCTGGGTCAGGTTCTGGTTCATCACCATGATTGCGCCGAAACCCAAAACACCGATGCCGCACAAAGTCATCATCATCTGCGAGATGACCTGCATGATCTGCGACAGCTGGCGGGTCTTCAGATTTTTGAGCGCGAAGTCCGCGGAAATAGACCGGTATTTTTCAACCCAGACATCATCGGCGGACAGGTCGCGAATGGCTTTGCGCTTGGACAGGATCTCCACAGTGATGTTCTGCATGCGGGATTTGGACTCGCCTGCCAAATTGATCGCGCGTTTCATACGAGGCACGATGAGCAAGGCTGCGATGACATAGAGCGTAAGCAGGCCAAGCGGCAGAAGCGCCAGCGATCCGCCGATGAGTGCTAGTACCAGCACGAACAATACAGAAAATGGCAGATCGATCAGGGCGTTGGCCAGATTGCCATGAAAAATCTCCCGAACACCGTCAAATTGCTTCAGTCGTGTGATCTGGGCACCGATAGGTGCCGACGCCGTCAGTGGGAGTGGGAGGTGCAGAAAGTGGCGGAAGGTGGAGTTGGCAACGACCGCATCCAGGCGTGCGCCAAGATAAGCCTGCAAATTTGATTTCGTTCCCTTTACCAACCAGTCCATGCACAGAACAACGGCTATGCCGATCATCAGGGTGACAAGAACGGAAACGGATTTCGCACCGATCGCCTTGTCGTAGACATTCATGACAAAGACGGGCAAGGCCAGCGCCAGGAGGTTGGACACAAATCCTATGGCCATAATCGAGGTGAGCGTTCCACGGAAACGATGGAACAGCTGCGAGGACCAGTGTTTGAACCCGGAGATGTTGGCCAGGTCCTCTGTTTCGATCAGAAACAGTTCAGCGTCATTGAGGCCGCCGAGGTCCAGGGCGACTTTTCGCTGGGTTGTTCCGCTATAGGCTTCGAGGCGGCCATCGCTCGTTCTGCCCAGGCCAACGCAAATGTCTTCTCCGACATTCAACAGGCAAGGAAACTGTTCTTGTGTGAGATGTTTCAGCGGGCGGTCAGACGGGGTTACCCGGAAATTCAATCGGGTAAGCACAGCCCTCAATTCGAAAATGCCGGAAACGCCTTCAAGGTGCGGGAGTGCCTCAAAGAGGTGGCGCTCCATGCCGTCCCAGCCAAGCGCGTCAAGCAAAGGCAGCAAGCATGCTTCCGCGGGCGAGGTGCCTGCTGTGGCGTTGCCGACATGCTGTTGGACACGTGTTTCCAGGTGTTGTCGGCTGCGGGCCGGGTCAACATTCTGAAAGATCGTGTCTGCATTTTCAAAAGCGGCTAGGGACATCTCAAGCTCCTCAGCTTGCTTTTTGTGCGCTGGCAGGTTCGCGGCGGCGAAGTTTGATGCGTGGTGAATTGGTTGGCCTGGAAATCGGCTTCAATTCACCATCCTCCAGGAGGAATTGTTTGTCCGCGATCGCCCTGAAGGACGGGCGGTGGCTGACAATCACTGTGGTGAGCTGACCTTTCAGGCGTTTTAGCCCATCGATGAGCTCGGCCTCACTGCGATGGTCAAGGGCGCCATTGGCATCATTCAGGATCAGGATTTTCGGTTCGCTCGCCAACGCGCGGGCAATGGCTATGCGTTGCAACATCGAGTCGGTGAGATTTTCCTCAATCGCATTGCCGAGTTGGGTGTCATACCCTTGTGGTAGCAGGTGTATGTCTTTTTCCAGACCGATGAGGTCGGCGGCCATCCGTGCCGTTTGTGGTGTCGATTGTGAACCAAAGAGAGTCAGGTTCTGCAGGATAGTTCCCGAGAACATTTCAGCGTCATTGCCAACATAGGCAATCTGTCTGCGAACGCTGCGATGGTCCGGCCCGTACAAATCGTATGCATCTATCAGTACCGTTCCCGAAGTGGGTTCAACGGCTCCGGAGATCAGGCGCGCCAGAGTGGTTCTCCCGCTTCCGTCACTGCCTTCGAAAGCAATTGTCTCTCCGGCATTGATGGTCAGGTTCAGATTATGAACTGGCACGACCACGTCAGCCTGGGACTTGAAACCGGTGTTTTGCAATCTGATGTTGCCGATAATTGAAAGAGCGTTGGCAGCAGACGTGTCGCCGCACGGTCTTTCAAAAAGCGCGCTGGCTTCACGAAAATCATGGTTGATCCGCTGCATGTCTGTCCAGTGGTTGATACCCCGCAACAGTGGTTGCACCACTTGGCCCGCAAGCAGCGTACAGGCGGCCACAGCGCCAATGCTTATGTATCCAGACATCACCAAAAGTGCGCCAGACGAAACCACGCTGACAGTTGTCAGAACAGTAAAGAAACTGCCTGAATTTCGGGCGCGGTTGTTGAGGTTGATGTAATCGTAGCCCAGTCGGGATGTTTGTGTTTGCAAGCGCTCGAACCGCCGCAGAATTACAGGTTCCAATGCCATGGCTTTGATCGTGTTCAGGCCAGAGAGCACTTCGAATATGAAATCATATTTACGCTGATCGTGCTGGGAACGCTTTTCTATCAGGGCATTCAGTTTTGAATTCAGATCAGCCGTGCGCAGAGAAAAGAGCACAAGCAGAGCGATCGGAATGAACCCTATTGGCCCACCAATCAAGAACAGAACTACCAGGAAAATCATACTGGCAGGCAGGTCGATGGATAGCAGGCGGGCTGCGCCGCCATACTGATCACCAAGTGCCTGGAGCGACTTCAGGGAATCCAGATGCTTTGAGACGCTGGCATCTGTTGTTGTGTCTGCACGGGAGGCCAAAAGACGCCTTGTGGCTTCGACATTGGCCTTGTGGGTGTAAGACGAGGCGTACCATCCCACTACATACGAACGCAGTGTTTTGAGTGTTGCATCAATAGCCAGAACAATCCCCAGACCGACAATAAGAACAACCAATGTGTCGGTGGCTTTGTTCGGGAGTATTCGATCGTAGACCTGCAGGATAGTTAGTGGCATTGCCAGGCCCAATACATTGATTAGGACCGATGTCACGATAACTGATCTAGGTAAATCTGGAGTATTAATTGTCTCTCCAGTCTCGGATGACCGGAAGTTCAGGTGCGGAAGAGAAGTATTGGAAAATATCTTATTGGTAAATATAGCCATGTCACGCACCTCCTATACTCTATTTAGACTCCCAATTGTTTCAAAATCGTTTACCAAGGAATCCAGAAGATCTTAATTTACATCGATTTAAGGCCGATTCTCTAAGATTGGAGTCTATTTTTATTAAGACAACTCTGCGTGATATTGGGGCGTGATTTAATGGAGCACGTGCTAGTCATGGCTGATTCAGATACCAATGTACAAAACGGCAAACCGCAAGACGGGTCAGCTGCGGAAGCAGCTGCAAAAAACACCACAGGCAGTTCAGCCAACATGGCCAGAGCAGAAGCTCAGGCAGGTGATCCGTATCGTACCGCTGATGACAATGACTATGCGCTGTCAATTGAACCGGAAGATACTGGTGAAGCGACCGTCGCCAACTTGTTCCAGGCAGTCCCACTGGAATACGAGGGCAGTGATGCTCGGCAAGACGGCGGCGAGGGACTTAATGGCAATGGTTCTCGCGATGGCGGCGCAAATAGCGGTGTTCCGGGGAATGGTCTCGAAAACGGTTTGAATGGGAATGTGCCGTTACCGGACGGTGAGATCGACGTTGTTGAAACAGCGGACGGTGGACCGAATGATGGTGGTGGCCTTGGTGACGGCGATGTTCCGGGCGCACGTGGACTTGACCCAACACTCTCCCAGTTCGATCTTGGTGGTCCGGGTGTTAGGGCAGCTAGTAACCAGATTGGTGACGGGATTGGTGGACCAGGTGGTGGCGATCCAGAGGACGACGGGCTTGGTGTCCCTAGTGGCGGGGGCGATCCAGAAGATGACGGGATTGGTGTCCCTGATGGCGGTGACGAGCCCGAAGATGACGGAACTGGTGACCCTGGCGACGACGATGATATCCCGGATGACGACGAGCCTGAAGGCGTTGGCATCGGGCCGGTCACTGACAGTGACGGTATCGACAATTTCGTTCAAGAGAATGCGGATGCAGGGACTGTTGTTGGCATAACAGCGTTTGCCAGTGATCCAGATATTGGTGATGAAGTTAGATACTCCATTGACGATTCACGGTTCGAAATTGATCCGGTAACGGGTGTCATAACTGTTGCTGATGGTGCGGTGATCGACCGCGAGGCGGATGAATTCATTGATATAGAAGTGACGGCAACGTCTTCTGATGGATCAAGTTCCACCGGCACCTTCCGCGTTGAGATTGGCGATGAGAACGAAGACGATGTAACCGATATTGAAGATATTGACCTCACCGACAATGCCGTTGCAGAAAACGGCGCTGGCGGAGAGTATGTTGGCATAAAGGCATTTGCCGAAGATCCCGATGCGACCGATACCGTCACTTATTCAACTGACGATCCACGGTTTGATATTGATCCGGACACAGGTGTACTGACCGTCAAAGACGGCGTCAGCTTCGATTTTGAAGCAACACCGACGACTGATGTCGATATCACCGCGACGTCGACAGATGGGTCGAGTTCGACCGGCACCTTCACAGTCAACATTCTGGATGTGAATGAAGCGCCGGACCTGGATTTTGATGCCGACCTTGGACCAGGTGTGTCTGTTACCATGACGTTCGTCGATGAGACGGCCGGGTACAGCAATGTCCTTGGCGTGTTTTATATGGATAGCAACGGCAATCCTGTTGGTGGTGAAATCATGTGGGTCGACCAGAATGGTCTGGCCCCCGGGGATTCCGAAACAACGCATCTGGAAGGTGTAGAGGCAGCCGAAGTTGGTTACTTCCTGATCCCTGACGGAGCGGATCTGAATTCCGGACTTGCCAATGGTGATGAAGTCACATTCCAGCAGGACATCAATGGCAACTGGCAGGCGTTCACCGAAAGCGGCACGCCACTTACCGGGCAAGGTGCGAATGTCTTCTTTTCCGGAGATGGATCGCTCAACCCTGACGGATTCGATCACACCACAGAAACCGGCGTCATCATTGGGTTTGAAGATCTGGTAAATGGTGGTGACAGGGACTTTGAAGATCCTCGTTTCACTGAAGCGACATTCGAAACGACTGCTGAAGCGGCTGTTTATGAAGAAGAGTTGGGCGCAGAAGTCGGTGCACTGTCCGTCACTGATCCGGATGCTGGTGATACACATACGTTTACCGTCTCAGATGACCGGTTTGAAGTCGTGTCTACTGGCAGTGGCTATGTCTTGAAGTTGAAAGACGATCAGGCGCTCGACTATGAAGCCGAGACCCAGGTAACTGTTGACGTCACCGTCGAAGATAGCGGTGGTTTGACCGACGTTGAGACCATTACAATTGATGTTATTGACGTCAATGAGAACACCGGCCCTGTTGGTCCTGTGACGGATGAAGATCCGGTCGACAATATGGTTCCGGAAAACTCCGGCGGAGGAACAGTCGTTGGTGTGACAGCCTTTGCGACCGACCCCGATGCAGCTGATAGTGTCATCTATTCCATGGATGATCTTCGCTTTGAGATTGATCCAATTTCGGGTGTCATCACAGTGGTGGATGGTGCTGTTATCGATCACGAGGCGACACCATTCATTGATGTAGACGTCACAGCCACGTCTTCAGATGGCTCAACTTCGACTGAGACTTTCCGTATAACGGTTGGGGATGAGAACGAGTTTGGTATCGGTCCGGTAACTGATGAAGACGACACTGCAAACTTTGTGCAGGAGAATTCCGCGGGCGGTACAGTTGTCGGTGTGACAGCTCTTGCGACCGATCCGGATGCGACTGACACAGTTACCTATTCAATCACAGATGATCGGTTCGAAATTGATGAAAACACGGGTGTGATCACTGTCGCCGATGGCGCTATTATTGATCGTGAGACAACCGAGTTCATCGATATTGAAGTGACGGCGACGTCATCGGACGGGACAAGCAACACAGGCACATTCCGCGTTGATATCGGTGATGAAGACGATTCTGATATTACGGATGTAGTCGACACTGATCTCACCAATAACTCTGTTGCTGAAAATGGCGCAGGCGGAGAGTATGTCGGCATCAAGGCTTTTGCCGATGATCCTGATGCGACTGATACGGTCACATATTCGACAGATGATCCGCGGTTCGATATTGATCCGGATACGGGTGTTCTGACCGTCAAAACCGGTGTCAGTTTCGATTTCGAAGCGACACCGACTACCGATGTGGATATCACTGCGACGTCGACAGATGGGTCGAGTTCCACAGGAACATTCACAGTCAACATTTTGGATGTGAATGAAGCGCCTGACTTGGTGTTCCACACCGATACAGGTCCGGGTGTGAGCGCAACCTTGACCTTCACATCTGAAGGGGCTGGTTACAGCAATTCCTTCGGCGTTTTTCATATGGATGATGCTGGCAATCCGGTTGCCGGGCAGATTGTCTGGACCAACGGGAACAAACTGACACCTGGTGAAACCGCTTCAGTGTGGCTCGAAGGTGTTGATTCCGCGAATATCGGCTATTTCCTCATTCCGGATGGAGCCGATTACAATCCAGACATGAACGAAGGTGACATGATTACCTTCGAAAAGGATAGCGATGGCAATTGGCAGGCAATTGGTCCGGATGGCAGTCCGCTCGACGGCAAAGGTGCCAACGTCTATTTCTCCGGTGATGAAAGTCTGAACCCGGATGGAGTGGACCATACGGCTGAAAGCGGTATCTCCATCGGATTTGAAGATCTGCCGAATGGCGGCGACAAGGACTACGATGACTTTGTCTTCGAAGCCACAGCCTTCAACCACGAATACAGAACCACGATCGTTGAAGAAGTTGACGGTGCAGAAGCTGCGCCTCTCTCTGTCTACGATCCGGATGCTGGCGACACCCAGACATTCACGGTTTCCGATGACCGGTTCGAAGTTGTTGTTTCTGGTGACAAATATGTCTTGAAGCTGAAAGACGACCAGGCTCTCGATTATGAAACCGAAACCCAGGTCACGGTTCAGGTGACGGCGACCGACAGCGGTGGATTGTCGGATACAGAGACGATCGTCATTGATGTCATAGATGTAAATGAAAGCGCGGCGCCGGTCGGCCCGGTTTCGGATACAAATGACACTGATAACAAAGTCCAGGAAAACTCGGCAGGTGGCACGGTTGTCGGAGTGACAGCGTTTGCACTCGATCCGGACTCTTTCGATACGGTTACATACTCGATTACCGATGACCGGTTCGAAATCGATCCTGATACCGGTGTGATCACTGTCGCAGATGGTGCGGTGATCGATCGGGAAGAAACACCGCATATTGATATCGACGTCAAAGCGACTTCGACAGACGGGTCTGTTTCGATTGGATCTTTCCGCATCGCAATCGGTGATGAGAATGAATTTAAGATCGGGCCAGTTACCGATACCGATGATACCGCGAATGCGGTGTCGGAAACAGCGACTGGCGGCGAGATTGCAGGAATCACGGCCTTTGCTGAAGACAAAGATGCAACTGACACAGTCGGTTATGAGCTGAGCGGCGATGACCGCTTTGAAATCGATCCGGACACTGGCGTCATCACGGTTGCTGATGGGGCGAAGTTCGATGCAAAAACCGAAGCATCAATCGATCTGACGGTGAAGGCGACATCAACAGACGGTTCGTCATCAACAAAAGAGTTTGCCGTCAAAGTCATCGACGGAAATGAAGCTCCGGACTTGATCGTTCATCTGGAAAACGGCTCTCAACAGTTCGTCGTCAATGGAAGCTTTGAAGTCTTTGACGGCAAGTTTGGTGGATCTGACGGCACTGGTTGGTATCAAAACCCGGATTCCGTTGAAGGTTGGACCTACACTGACGTTGATGTCCATCAGGCGGGTCACAATAATTATGGCGCGACCGATGGAGACCACCATCTCGATCTTGCTGCTCGGAGCAATGGATGGGCTTCACAGCAAATCGAAGGTCAACTGGACGGCCAGGTTTACGAGCTTGCATTCGACATGAAGTCGCGTGGCGGCGAGGGCCAGAGTGTTGCTGAAGTCTACTGGAACGGTGAGCTGATCGATACCATCGATCCAGCGACCACCGGATCAGGTTGGCAGACATTCACCTTCAATATCGTAGGCGGTTCTGGCGACGGTTCGAACACTTTGACCTTTGTCGAGATCGGCTCTGACAACAATGGCGGCGCCTTGATCGACAGCGTTTCGATTGTTTCGGACAATCGGACAGCGGTGGTTGAAGAATACTTCGGCGCCGAGATCGCGCCGCTTTCGGTCATCGATCCCGATGTCGGCGATACCCATACTTTCTCCATTTCGGATGACCGGTTCGAGGTTGTCGTTTCTGATGGCAAATATTTGCTCAAGCTGAAGGATGACGCTGCGCTCGATTATGAGACCGAAACCCAGGTGACATTGCAGGTAACTGCAACCGACGAGGGTGGTCTGTCCGATACGGAAACCATTGTCATTGACGTTATCGATATCGATGACACGAACACACAAATCGGCCCGTTGTCAGATTCAAATGACACACCGAATATGGTCGTGGAGAATTCTGGCGCCGGAACGGTTGTTGGATTGACTGCATTTGCAGACGATCCGGATGTCGGAGATTCCGTTACCTATACTATCACGGACGCGCGCTTCGAGATTGATCCTGACAGCGGTGTCGTCACTGTTGCTGACGGCGCATCGATTGATCATGAGACAACACCATTTATCGACCTGGAAGTTACCGCCACATCTTCTGACGGTTCCGATGTCACGGAATCATTCCGCATAAAGGTTGGCGATGATGAAAATGAATTCGATCTCGGTCCGATAAGAGATGTCGATACGTCATTGAACAGTGTCGCGGAAAATGGTGTTGGCGGCGAGATCGTTGGTATTACAGCCTTGGCTGAGGATCGCGATCTCGGAGATACAGTTCTTTATTCTACAGATGATCCGCGGTTTGACATTGACCCGAACAGCGGTGTTCTAACGGTGAAGGACGGTGTCAGCTTCGATTATGAAGCTACGCAGATGGTGGGTGTTGAGATCACTGCGACATCATCGGATGGTTCCAGCAATACAAGGACTTTCCAGGTCGAAGTCACTGATGTGAATGAAGCGCCAGATCTGGATTTCGATCCGGAACTTGGGCCTGGTGTCTCGGCTACCATGACATTCGTCGAGGAAGGAGCCGGTTACAGCAATGTTCTCGGAGTCTTCTACATGGATGGAAATGGCAATCCGGTCGGCGGCGAAATTGTTTGGGTCGACCAGAATCTCCTTAAGGCCGGTGATACGGAAACGGTCTATCTAGAGGGGGTTGAAGCTGCAGAGGTCGGGTACTTCCTGATCCCTGATGGTGCCGACGTCAATGACGGTCTCTCCAGCGGCGACACAGTCACGTTCGAAAAAGATGGCGATGGCAACTGGCAAGCGATCGCAGCTGATGGCACCAAGCTGCAAGGTCTGGGAGCAAATGCTTTCTTCTCTGGTGATGGCTCGTTGAACCCTGATGGCTTTGATCACACGACAGAATCCGGTGTGACCATCGGTTTCGAGGATCTGGTCGACGGTGGTGACAAAGACTTTGATGATCCGGTCTTTGATCAGACAGTCTTTGAAACCGATGCAACAGCTTCTGTCTATGAAGAAGAGCTTGGTGCAGAAATCGGCGAATTGTCGGTGACCGATCCAGATGCCGGTGACAGTCATACTTTTACTGTTTCTGATGACCGCTTTGAGGTGGTCGCTCAGGGCGCCAACTATGTCTTGAAACTGAAAGATGATCAGTCTTTTGATTACGAGACCGAAACCCAGGTTAGCGTAGACGTGACAGCAACCGATTCCGGTGGTCTCTCTGATAGCGAGACGATTGTCATCAATGTGATTGACGTTGAGCCCGAGGACGGTAACAGCCAGGTCGGACCGGTAAAGGATACTGATACGGCGAAGAATCTTGTTGCTGCTTCTGTGGCTGCTGGAGCGGTGGTTGGTCTGACAGCCTTCGCGCAAGACGCGGACGCAGGTGACGCTGTCACATATGTGATTGATGACAGCCGATTTGATATTGGTGAGGATACCGGTGTTGTGACAGTTGCCAGCGGTGCAACCCTGACGCCGGGCGAAATCATCAATGTTACCATCACGGCAACATCCAGCGACGGGACAATGTCTCATGCAGACTTCCCGATTGAAGTCGCAAATGACGGATCAGACAACGCGGCACCTGATCTGATTGTCGGTGAAGCAATCTATGTTCCAGTCAAACATGGCGGCGGACATGATGATGATCATCACGATGACCACCATGGGCATCACGATGACGGTGACCGAGGTCGCCACGATCATGACGATGATGATGATGACGATGACGATCATGAGGGACACCGTTACCACGCAAACGATGATGATGATCACGGGCATCGCCATGGTCACGATGATGACGATGATGATGGGGGCAATGGTTATTACGTGCCTGAAAATGAAGCCGGATTAGAACTGGTCGAATTGTCCGTCGTCGATCCGGACGCTGGTGACACTCACACTTTCACTGTTTCAGACGATCGGTTTGAAGTTGAGGCAAATGGAGATGCCTATGTCCTGAAACTGAAGGATGACGCGGTCGTTGATTACGAAAGCGAACAATCCATTTCGTTGGATGTAACGGCAATCGACAGCAGTGGCCTATCCGATACCGAATCCATAACGCTTGATGTTGTTGACACATCAGACGACAGCGTTCGCGACAAAGGCACTGGACAGGATGAAACTCTTGTAGGCGGAGACGGCAACGACAAGCTATGGGGCAAGGGCGGTGACGACATTCTGCTCGGGCAGGACGGCAACGACAAAATAGCTGGCGGATCCGGCGACGACATCTTGAACGGTGGCGGCGGAGATGACTTACTGAATGGCGGTGGCGGGTCTGATGTATTCGCCTATATGCTCGGAGACGGTAACGACACAATATCTGGCGGTGCTAGTGGCAGCTGGATTGACATCATTGACCTCAGCAATGCCGCAGACGGAACCGAACTCGGTGCCTATGGAACTGATTGGTCCACCACGATGACCGAGGGCTCGATCGAGAGTGTCAACGCACTCGATGGCGAGATTGCCCTAACACAGGACGCAGGCGGTTATATTGAACTTGCAGATGGAGCCCAGGTCGAGTTCTCGGAGATCGAAGGAATTCAATACTGAGCTGAGTGCTTTAATTGAATGCAATACAAAAATGGCGGGTCTTACCCGACCCGCCTTTTTCAAATTTCACCAAACTAGTCTATTTAATTGGTTCCAAGGTTTGTACTTCAATGAATACTGGCTCGTTCGTCGCGACATTAACTGTCTGAGTTTGGAAAGTATCATTCTCGGTTGGTCCGAGGCGAAGGTCCCATGTGTTGAATTCAGGAATAATCCTTTGAACAGATGCCGGGCGTTCCTCGATAATCGAGAAATGCTGTGGGGCAAGCCTGCCGATATTGGCCAGCAGAAAAAAATCTGCAATGCGGGCATCATAGCGTGCGCGGACATAGTCAACCTGACTCAACAGAAGTTCCCGTTCGCCATCGAGGACATCCAATAAAGATCTCTGTCCGCTGTCGAATTCCACCTGCAAACCTTTTACGGCGCGTTTGTTTGCTTCTATTGCCCGCAAACCCGCTTTGGCGCGCAACCGTGAGGCCGTCCGTTGTTTCATCGCGCGGATCACATTTTCACGAATGATCTGCTGAGTATCGTCTCGTTCAAACTCTTCTTGGGATGCTGTAAATTTGGCTCTTTTGACTTCCGCCACATTTCGGCCACCGGTAAAAAAAGGCGCTGTGACACGAACGCCTAACCTAAAATCTTCTTCATCCCTGTTGCCCAAATTGCCTCGAAATCCGTTTTCCCATGAGCTTTCAAGAGCAACTCTCGGCAACATGTCGCCAACCGATGCACGTGCAGCATAACGAGCAGCCCGGGCATCTGCTGTCGCAGCACGAATTGACGGATTGTTCTGATAGGCAACGACGATTGCATCATCCAAACCAGTTGGTTCGATAGCTTTTGGTATGTTTGGCCAGCCGATTTTGCCTGGTTTTTGTCCGGTCAACCGCGCATAAAGAGCTTCCGATGCTTCCAGATCTCCAACAGCCTGGTCTTTGTTGCCTTGCGCTTCGGCAAGTCGCGCTAATGCTTGTTCAATGTCAGTTCGGGTGGCGTCGCCTGATTTGTAACGGGCGCGGGCCGCTTTGACCTCGCGTTGCACGACGTGGGTATAAGATTTTAACCGGGCAAGAATTCCACGGTCCCTTACCACACGAAGGTAGGCGTCTGCTGTGTTAAACAGCAATGTTTGCTCCGCCCCGATGAGCTGATTGCGCCCGGATACAGCTTCTTCATGGGCCTGATTTAGGCGATTGACGCCAGCCAAGCCCTGAAAAATCGTTTGTGATGCGGAAACACCAAACTCATGGAAGAAAGAACGGTCGCTGCTTAGCGTATCACGTGTTCTGCGAAAAGCACCTTGTTCGCCGACATATGTGCCCGTAACGGTCGGAAGAAACTCGGAGCGGGCGGTCCATATACCCTGGTTTGTTGCTTCGTAGCGGGAGCGTTCAGCCTTCAATCCGGGATTGATAGCATAGGCCGAGGCCATCGCCTCTTCCAATGATTGCGCATTGGCTTGAGCACCAGCCAGCAACATTGAAATAATGGAAGCTCCCGCAAGAAACTTGCCTGATAACCTGTAAAGCGCTGCGCGCGACCACAGCTTCGAATTCATTGGAGCATGATGAGTTTTCATTGCAGCACCACAATTGTTGTCTGCAGCTAGGTTAGAGTTTTATAGTTAATCAAAGGTAATTTGTTCTTGGTGTTTATAGTTAACACAAATAAAGATATTTCGAATGAAGTTTATTGTAAGAATTGCTAATGATATTAATTTGTTGTAATCGTAGTATTTAATAAGATTAATCCATGTTATGGATCGATCTTTATTAAGATTTTGTTTTCCGGAGTGGACTTCGAGATGAATTTATTTGCGATGGGAGAAGATGATTTCCGAATAGGAAGCCTTGTACTCCCTGACAGACAGCATCCTGAAGGAATTTAAGTTGGTTTTCTGTTTCAACGCATACTGCAATAACTGGAATTGCAAAAACTGTGACGCAATAATACTGCGGATCTCGGAATTGCCCGTGAATGGCAAGTGTCAAAACTATCCAGTTCCTTGCAAGCACCTGTTTGCGGAGAAATATTCCTAGCGACTATATCATAAAGGTGTCCTGTCCAAAGGTTGATAGCCGTCCGAAGCAATGCTCAGGAGAGCGAAACGTTCCGGGCATTCGCTCCGGTTTAACTGAATTCTTGTGAAAGTGTCCCGGATTTCTGAAGGGCAATATGGGAACGTTTGTTTGCAAGATGACTGGTGCAACGCACATGACAAAGCCGCCCAAACAATATTGATACAGACCCTCCGCGCTCGGCAGAATCTTACTTGATGCTAAGGGTGCTTGGGAAACTGAACAGCATTAAAAAACTGAAACAATCATCGTGATTCTTCACAATAATCGGCTGAGCGGCGAGTTGAATGATCGATTGAGAAAGAAGTATAATAACAATAAGTTATCTGAATTGACATGCGTTGGATGGCAGTGCTGGTCCTGTTTGATTTAAACTGTAGCGATCATATTATTGGTACGTAATGAAATTGGTTCCAAAAACACGTTGCCGTTGGGTCGCAGTGAGCATTTGTTCGCCGCGCGGATACGATTGTTGTTTATCTTTTTACGGAACCTTAGGCGTCTCATAAATGCTGTCGCAAGCCAAAACCACACGTGTCGACAATGCCTATGAACGGCTGAAAAGTGACATCCTGAACGGAGATCTCCCTCCGGGTTATCAGGCGCCAGAACCTGATATTGCCGCTCGATTGCAGATGAGCCGCACGCCTGTTCGCGAAGCGCTGATACGACTCGAAGCTGAAGGGCTGGTTGAGCTGGTGCCGAGGCGCGGTGCACGCATCCTGTCAGTGACAACGCAGGATTTTCTTGAAATCCATCAAATCCTTTCAATGCTGGAAGGTTTGGCCGCGTCAATAATCGCCCAACGCAAGTTGCCGGCTCATGCTTTTGATGAGTTGTCGGTGATCATTGATGCGGCGGATGAGGCGTTGGAAAAGAATGATTTAGAGGCCTTTGCCGAACATGATGATCAGTTCCATCGGTTGATCGGAAGTCTCAGTAATCCGCGATTGCAACGGGAAATCGACGTCCTTCTCAATCAGATTTGCCGGGCCAACAAAGTGTTGTTGCGCTTGAACAAAGGTCCTGCGGCGCTGCCGATCGGCAACAGGGATTTGTTTGAGGCCTTGAAATCAGGATCTCCGGAAAAAGCTGAATCGATTGCGCGGTCGCATCGAATTGAAGGCACGATGACAATGAAACGTCTCTTTGAAGAATGCGGCCTGACACACCTTTGATGCTAAATATCTGGTCCTTGGTCGGTTAAACTTGCGCGGGGCCTGTCGACTGACCGATAATTAACTCGGCATCCATGTGAAGCGATGTCGGGCCCTTGGCCGGGTTTGCTATCAAGTCCAGCAACAATTCTGCTGCCTTCTGTCCCGCATATCGCACGGAAGACCTTGTGCAGGTGAATATTGGAACTTCGCCGCTGTTGGGCAGGAACGACAAGGCATCATCATGAGTGATTATGGAAATATCCCGACCGGTTTTCAGTCCGGCCTGGCCAACTGCACGAGCAACCCCTATTGCAGAAATCATCGACGACACCAGAAAGGCTGTCGGCGGATCGGAATAACCCAGCATTTCCAGGGCATTGTCACAGCCAAAAGGCTCGGTCATGTCGGCGCTTCGCATAAGCGCTGGGTCGGCTAACAGGCCGCGCTCCGAAAGAGCAGCTTCAAAGCCAGCGCGGCGCCTGTGGGCAAAATCCATATGCTCCAGGCCATTCAGCAGCGCTATCCGCGTATGACCAAGGTCCAGCAGCAGGTTTGTTGCGCGTTCAAAGGCGCGTTGGTTCTTCAGGTCGATCCAGGATGTTTCAGCCTCTGCGCCGGGAATGCGACCATGAACGACAAAGGGCAGGCCAAGTTCTTTCAAAAGCTTGTGTCGTTTTTCGTTGTTTACCGGGCCATGGATAATGACGCCGTCGGCCTTTTTTCTTGAGGCGATCTGCCGATAGGCTTCTTCTTCCTTGTCGTCCTCAATCACGGAAATGATCATGTCGTAGCCGTGGTCGGAATATGTCTCGCCAGCTCCCGCGATAAATTCCAAAAATATCGGATTCATCATTTCGTGAATTGAGCGTGGGATTACGTGGCCAATTGCCATGGACCTGCCTGTGGCCAAGCGCCGCGCCTGACTGTTGGGAGCGTAGCCCAAACTGTCTGCCATCTCCGCAACGCGTTTTCGCGTTTCTGCGCTCACCTCCGGATAGCCGTTTAATGCACGACTTACAGTGGTTTGTGACAGGCCCAGCTGCCGAGACAATTCTTTAAGATTGATACCCTTGCTCATTCCCGACCAAAACGCTTTGAAAGCGTGCCTCCGAACATGCTGTTATTGAAATGCAAGAATAATTCACGACTTGTTCGCTTGACAAGGCCGAAAACTAACTACATTTTAACCCAATATCCAAAGCGGTTTGGATCAAAGGTTCTGGCCGGAATGCTCTTGCCGCAAGAAGACAGAGTGTTGCTGCCAGGTGGCAAAATATGCCACTTTAAATAGAATGCCCCAGGGAAGGGGCAGTCTGGGAGGAATGACATGAAATCACGTTTTCTGGCCTGCACGGCAGGCATTGCAATGGCAACTGCGCTCAGCATCAACGCCGCATCTGCAGCGGATTTGATGCATAAACCGGGTGAAGATGCGCGTTTTAACTGGGATAGCTACAAGGCTTTTGCTGACTCTCACGATCTTGGCGGAGAACAGGTGACAATCCTTGGTCCATGGCTCGGTCCTGACCAGGATGCATTTGATGCTGTGCTGGCTTACTTCGGTGAAGCTGCCAACGTTGATGTGCGCTACACCGGTTCCGACAGCATGGAACAGCAGATCGTTGTTGATGCGGAAGCTGGATCAGCACCTAACGTTGCGGTCTTTCCGCAGCCAGGTCTTGCATCTGACCTCGCCAAGCGGGGTTTCCTGACACCACTCGGCGATAAGGCCGAAGGCTGGATGAAGGACAATTACGCAGCTGGTCAGTCCTGGGTTGATCTTGGCAGCTATGCTGGCAAGGACGGCAGCAAAGCCTTCTATGCTTTCCCCTACAAAGCCGACGTGAAATCTCTGGTCTGGTATGTGCCTGAGAACTTCGAAGATGCCGGCTACGAAGTGCCTAGCACCATGGAAGAGCTTAAGGCATTGACCGAGCAGATCGTTGCTGATGGCGGAACGCCATGGTGCATTGGACTGGGTTCCGGTGGTGCAACGGGGTGGCCTGCGACCGACTGGGTCGAGGACATGATGCTGCGCACGCAGTCACCGGAAGTCTACGACAAATGGGTCACAAACGAATTGCCGTTCAATGATCCCAAGGTTGTTGGTGCCATCGATGAATTTGGCTGGTTTGCTGGTAACGACAAATTTGTCGCCGGTGGTGCCGGAGCCGTAGGGTCTACGGATTTCCGCGACTCGCCAAAAGGCATGTTTTCGGCACCGCCACAGTGCTACATGCACCGTCAGGCATCGTTCATTCCTGCTTTCTTCCCTGAAGGGACAGAAGTGGGTTCAGACGCCGATTTCTTCTACTTCCCGTCTTATGAAGGCAAGGATCTCGGTAAGCCAGTGCTGGGTGCAGGAACACTCTTTGCCATCACAAATGACAGCCCGGCTGCACATGCCTTTATCGAGTTCCTTTCAACTCCGATTGCCCATGAGCTTTGGATGTCACAGGAAGGTGGCGGGTTCCTGACCCCACTTAAAGGTGTCAACAAGGATGTCTATGTCACTGATACGCGCAAAGCTCTCGGTGAAGTTCTTCTGAACGCCACGACTTTCCGGTTTGACGGTTCTGACTTGATGCCTGGTGGAGTTGGCGCCGGTTCCTTCTGGACAGGCATGGTTGATTATGTTGGCGGCAAATCCTCGCAGGAAGTCGCTGACGGGATTCAGAAGTCCTGGGATGGTTTGAAGTAACAAGCTTCGAACTTGAAAGACAGTCTGTCCGGGGGGGTCAGTTTTCTTCGGGCAGACAGGAATTTGGCTAGAGGCAGGTCAGCGGGGAGGCGACCATGAATCCGGCACTACAAGGGCTCATTACCATCATTATTGGTGTGGGCGGCTGCATAGGTTACTTCTACTTTTCCAACCAATTTCTGGACAAGGTCCTCTTTCCAGCCCGTGGTGAAAACATCGGACGGAACATCAATCGCGCCAATATGGTTCGGCCATGGTTGTTCCTGTTTCCGGCGATCTTCGCGCTTGGTCTCTATTTGGGATATCCGGTTTTTGCGACCCTGTGGCTGTCTGTGACCGACCGGAGCCTTGACGGCGCCTTTGTCGGGTTCGCCAACTACTCTCAGATGATGAGCGAACCGAAGTTCTGGGAAGCCATGCGCAACAACATGCTTTGGCTGATTGTTGTGCCAGCGGTAGCGACCGCATTCGGATTGCTTGTTGCACAGCTGACGGATCGCATATCCTGGGGCAATATCGCCAAGTCATTCATTTTCATGCCAATGGCGATTTCGTTCGTTGGTGCTGCAGTGATCTTCAAACTCATCTACGACACACGCCCTGCCGATCTGGAGCAGATCGGCGTTCTCAATGCTGTTTGGTTGGCATTTGATGGCGGGCCTTGGTCGGTGATCGTTTTGCGACTGCTGCCAGCTGTTCTCCTGATCGCGTTTGCAGCGTTCATGGTCTACGCTATCTTTCTTTCGCTCAAGCCGCTGCTCTGGGGTGAATCCCGGCAAGGTGGTGGTGCCTGGTGGGCAGTGCCTCTTCGAGTGGTGGTCGGCCTCGGTGCTGCTTGGCTGTTTTGGTTGTCTGCGCGATCTGTTTTGTCACTGGTTACGGGGACGATCCCTTATGGCGAACCACAGACGTGGCTAACGATTCCGTTCTGGAACAATTTCTTCCTGATGGCGGTACTGATCTGGATCCAGACGGGATTCGCGATGGTCATTCTGTCAGCGGCCCTGCGCGGTATCCCCGAAGAAACAATTGAAGCTGCTGTCCTTGATGGTGCCAATCCGTTTCAGATCTTTTTCAAGATCAAGGTTCCGCAGATCATGGGTACGATCGTTGTCGTTTGGACGACTGTAACTCTGGTTGTCCTGAAGGTTTTCGACATCGTTTTCGCTATGACCAACGGTCAATGGGAAACGCAGGTTCTGGCGAATTACATGTTCGACAAAATGTTCCGAACAGTTGACTGGGGTGTCGGATCAGCCAGTGCGATTGTAATCATGTTGCTGGTGATGCCGATCCTCATCTGGAACGTCTACAACGCGCGTAAAGAAATGCGCTGAGGGAGGCTGAAACTATGTCGTTAATCGCAGGCAAAAAGTCAGGCCTGACCTGGGCAGTTCACATTTCAGTCGTGCTTCTCGTCTCCCTGTGGGTCTTTCCAACGCTCGGTCTGTTCGTATCGTCCTTCCGGACGGCAGATCAGATCTCCTCGAGTGGCTGGTGGGCGTCGATGCTGCCCGCCGAGCGAAATATCACGTTCCGGACCGCCGACCCGGATACCCAGACGCAAGACGGAGCGTTTTGGGTGATCAAGGGCAATCTCTTTGAAGAGGGATCTGAAGCCAAAATCTTGTCATGGGGAACGTCTTCCAAGGCTATCGCAGCCTATGTGCCGGGAGACACAGCGGATCTGGGCAAATATGGTCTTCTAACCGTCCAGACGAACGGCGACTACCATTTGGAAAACACCCAGGAGAATACCGGGAAGCGTGGGCGTCGGGTTTTTGTGACCGCAGTTGCGCCACCGGAATTCACGCTGGACAACTACAAGACGATGCTGTTTGACCCATCGAATAGGGAAGGCATGACCAAAGCGTTCTTCAGTACGCTGACAGTTGTCATACCGGCAACAATTATACCGGTCGTGATTGCGGCCTTTGCAGCCTATGCACTCGCATGGATGCGGTTTCCGGGGCGCGCGCTATTGATCGCAGCAGTGGTCGGCCTTCTGGTCGTTCCGCTTCAGTTGGCGCTGATCCCGTTGTTGAAGCTGCATCTGGCAGTTGGTATCGGTAAAGGCTATCTTGGCGTCTGGTTGGCGCACACTGGGTTTGGTCTTCCGCTGGCGATTTATCTGTTACGCAATTATATGGTCGGCCTGCCGCGTGACATTATAGAAAATGCCAAGGTAGACGGTGCAACAGATTTCCAGATCTTCACAAAGATCATCCTGCCACTGTCCTTCCCCGCCCTCGCATCTTTCGCCATTTTCCAGTTCTTGTGGACCTGGAATGATCTCCTCGTAGCGATGGTGTTCCTGATTGACGCGACCGGTGAGACAACCGTGATGACCAAGCAGATTGTTGAATTGCTGGGAACTCGAGGCGGCAATTGGGAAATTCTTGCGACAGCGGCATTTGTGTCGATTGCAGTTCCGCTGGCTGTTTTCTTCCTACTTCAGCGCTATCTCGTTCGCGGCCTTCTCGCCGGATCGGTGAAATAACATGAACAAGAAAATCATTGGGGAGCCGCTGGCATGACCTCTCTTTCCTTGAAAGACGTTTGCAAATCCTACGGCAATGTTGAGGTCCTCCGAGACATCAACCTTGAAATCAAGCAGGGTGAACTCGTTGTGTTCGTCGGTCCGTCGGGCTGCGGAAAATCCACCCTATTGCGCATGATTGCAGGGTTGGAGACTATCAGCGGCGGTACGCTTGAAATCGACAACATGGTTATGAACGACATGCCGCCTGCACAGCGTGGTATTGCCATGGTATTCCAGACCTATGCGCTTTATCCGCATATGACAGTGCGCGACAACATGGCGTTTGGCATGAAGATAGCCAAAAAACCGCAAGCTGAAATCGATGCATCCATCGACAATGCGGCGCGTATTCTTCAGCTTGAACCGTATCTTGACCGCTTGCCGAAAGCGTTGTCTGGAGGCCAACGTCAACGTGTTGCCATCGGCCGGGCGATTGTTCGCGATCCGAAAGTATTCCTGTTCGATGAACCTCTATCCAACCTTGATGCGGCGTTGCGTGTTGCTACCCGTATCGAGATTGCGCAGTTGAAGGAAAGCATGCCTGAAAGCACCATGGTCTATGTGACACATGATCAGGTGGAAGCGATGACGCTGGCCAGCCGGATTGTTGTCCTGCATGGCGGTGACATCGAGCAGGTTGGTGCTCCGCTGGATCTTTATGAACGCCCGGCAAACACATTCGTTGCCCAGTTCATTGGCTCTCCGGCCATGAACCTGCTTGAGGGAAATGTGATTTCGGCTGGTGAGACAACATCTCTTCTGCTCGCAGATGGTGGTCATGCTGATGTACCGATTGCATCAATTGCCAGCGACAAGGACTCAACGGTCAAACTCGGCGTTCGTCCCGAAGATCTTGTCATTGCCGAAGGGGACGATTATCTCGTGACGGCTGAAATTGAAATTGTCGAAGCCCTTGGGGAGACAACTGTTCTCTATTTCAAGGCGCAAAATGGCGACCAGGGAATGATCGCAAAGCTGCCGGGCATTCAAAAAATCGCAAGAGGCACAAAGATCAAACTGACAGCCGCACCCGAAAAGCTTCATCTCTTTGATAGCAACGGAACGTCATTTCTTTATCGATAGCATTTAAGGACCTGTGACCAAAATGTATTGAGCCCGGCATTCAAGCCGGGCTCAGTTGTTTTTGCTGCTGCCTGTCCAAAAGCTAGACGAAGTTCCTGAATTTCGTATCGAGCTGTTTCTTTCGCTTTTTCACAAATGTCACATACTTTTCATATGAACGTCGAATTAGGTTCATATGAAAATGTTTTGTTGCGCATCGAAGTTGATTTGGTTCAAATCAATAAAAGACACTTGCGGTTAGACGGCCGTGAATTGGTCCGTTGGGCGAAAAGAATGCTGGATTGGGTAGATGCTCGGGCAAATCGATATTTCAAAACGTCAGGCTGAGATTGCCGATCTGGTACAAAAGGCAGGTTTCGCTTCGGTCGAGGATTTGGCCGACCGTTTCGATGTCACGAGCCAGACAATCCGCCGCGATGTAAATGGCCTGTGCGAGCTTGGAATTCTGCGCCGGACACATGGCGGCGTTGAACCTCCTGCACCGGCATCCAACATTCATTATTCAACCCGGCAGATCCTGAACCTGCCAGGGAAACAGGACATAGCCGAGCTCGTCGCCAGCCGGGTGGATAACAATCAGTCAATTGCCTTTTCGATCGGAACCACACCGGAAATTGTCATGCAATCCCTGACGGGGCATGACAGGCTTGCAATCTTTACCAATAATCTCAATGTGGCTTACAGCGCCTCAAGCAATCCATCATTTCAAGTGACCATAGCCGGAGGCCGCCTGCGTCATGGAGACCGAGATGTACTGGGAGCTTCGGCACAATCCTTTTTTTCAAACTACAAGGTCGACATAGGGGTTTTCGGTGTCGCCGGTGTTGATAAAGACGGAACCCTTCTGGATTTCCATGAAGATGAAGTCGCAGCGCGCCAGTCCATTTTGACCAACAGCCGCAAATCCTTTCTGGTGCTCGATCATAGCAAATTCGGTCGCACGGCCCATGTGCGTGGCGGGCATCTGAGAGATGTCGATGCGATTTTTACCGACAGGCCGGTGTCTCCGGATTTTCTGGCCTGTTTGAAAGGCACGCGTACCAAAATCTTTGTCGCCGAGAACAACGGTTCACGGTGATGAGCGAGCAAATGTTTTCAAGTGGAGGCAAGTCGATCTCGCTGGACAGGGTTTCAAAATCCTGGGGCGAAACCACCGCAGTGGATGCAGTCTCGATTGACATTCCTGCGGGATCGTTCACGGCCCTGCTTGGGCCATCCGGGTGCGGGAAGTCGACAACCTTGCGCATGATTGCCGGGCTCGAAAGTGTCAGTGACGGCAGCATTCGGATTGGTGATGAAGATGTCACATCAAGGCCGTCGTCAAAACGCGACCTGTCGATGGTGTTCCAGTCCTACGCCTTGTTTCCGCATCTGTCCGTCGCGGAGAATATCATTTTTGGTTTGAAGGTGAGGCGGGTGAACAGAGCAGAACGGGATGAGCGCCTGAAGAAGGTTGCTGATCTGCTCGGCCTTTCGCAGCTTCTGGATCGCAAACCTGGACAACTCTCCGGTGGTCAGCAGCAACGGGTCGCACTTGGCAGGGCGATCATTGGTGAAAAGCCGATCTGTCTGATGGATGAGCCGTTGTCCAATCTGGACGCCAAGCTTCGGCATGAAATGCGCGTCGAAATTCGCGCACTTCAACAACAGCTTGGCTTTACCATGGTTTATGTCACGCATGATCAGGTGGAAGCCATCACGATGGCGGATCAGGTTGTGCTGCTAAACCATGGAAAGTTGGTGCAAGCCGCAGGTCCGCGTGATCTTTACGAACGCCCTGCAACCCCGTTTGCTGCGAAGTTCATCGGGACACCGCCCATGAACCTTTTTCCGGCGATGGCCTTTGAAAAGCTGACGAATATTCCGCGCCACCAGTTGGGGATCCGGCCGGAAGCAATGCGACGTCAGCAGAATGGTCCAATCAAAGCGGCAATCCGGTCGGTTGAATATCTGGGTGCAGATATCCTGGCTGATTGCAGTCTTGCTGACACGCTTTTTCAGGTTCGGCTGTCGACCTCAAAACCGGTCGAGCCCGGACAGACGATAGACCTCGGATTTGAGCCTGATGCGCTTCACGTTTTCGATGCAGAAAACGGCGAGCGCCGGGACGATCTCGTTTCAGAAATTGGAGTGCAGCTGCACTCCTGAAAAGCTACGTGGGCCCGCGTGGATCAACCGCTTTGTGCGGACGTTCAAACCCTAGGAAAAACAGACCTTAGGAAGAAATCTGATGTTGAAGTCCACTTTCCTGCGGGCCGTTGCTGCAACGGCTCTTTCCTTCAGCACCTGGGCGTCTGCTCAGGCTGTTGATCTGCAATTCTATTTCCCGGTTGCTGTTGGCGGTAAAGCTGCTGACACCATCCAGAGCCTGACTGACGAATATGTCGCTCAGAACCCGGATGTCAAAATCGATGCGGTCTATGCAGGTTCCTACCAGGACACTGTTGCCAAAGCGATCACAGCGTCCCGTGGCGGTAACCCGCCACAGCTCTCCGTGATACTGTCGGTCGACATGTTCACGCTGATCGACGAAGACCTGATTGTCCCATTCGACGATTACCTGACATCTGACGACGACAAAAAATGGATCGAGGGATTTTATCCGGCGTTCATGGAAAACAGCCAGACCGGCGGTAAGACCTACGGCATCCCGTTCCAGCGTTCCACACCGGTTCTTTACTGGAACAAGGAAGCGTTCAAGGCAGCTGGTCTTGACCCGGAAGTTGCTCCGGCAACATGGGACGAAATGGTCGAGTTCGGCGAGAAACTGACCAAAAAAGACGCAGACGGCAAAGTCTCCCAATGGGGCGTTCGCATCCCGTCTTCAGGCTTCCCCTACTGGCTGTTCCAGGGTCTGGCCATCGAAAATGGTGCGACGCTTGCCAATGCTGAAGGCAACAAGACCAACTTCGATGACCCGAAGGTTGTTGAAGCGCTCCAGTACCTCGTTGATCTGAGCACCAAACACGAAGTGATGGCTCCGGGCATCATCGAGTGGGGGGCTACTCCGAAGGCGTTCTTCGAGGGTCAGACAGCAATGATGTGGACCTCGACAGGTAACCTCACCAATGTTCGCGACAACGCACCATTTGAATTCGGTGTATCCATGTTGCCAGCCAAGGAAACTCGCGGTGCGCCGACCGGCGGTGGCAACTTCTATCTGTTCAAGGGCGCGTCTGACGAACAGAACAAGGCTGCTGTTGAGTTTGTTCAGTGGATCACAGCTCCGCAGCAGTCCGCCAAATGGACCATTGCGACCGGTTATGTTGCTCCGCGCGCGGAAACCTGGGAAACCGAAGAGATGAAAGCCTACACGGCTGACTTCGCTCCGGCCCTAGTTGCACGTAATCAGCTTGAGTTTGCAAAAGCCGAATTCTCCACATACCAGAACCAGCGTATCACCGGCCTTTTCAATGATGCTTTGGCGTCGGTTATCACCGGCAAGAAAGATGCTGCAACGGCGCTGAAAGAAGCCCAGGCAACCTCCGACGAGATCCTTTCCGAATACCGTTAAGGACATAAGGAGCGGGGTGTTGAACATGTTTCAACACCCCGCTCTTTCCTTTCAGGTCAAGCAAAGCTGATACCATGAGACGGCCAAACATTTCCTTCCAACGTGACTGGGTCCATGGCTGGTTGTTGCTCTTGCCTGCAATGATCTTCCTGTTCGCTTTCACGCATATTCCTGCCGTTACAACGTTCCTGAACAGTTTTTTTTCTACACCACGGGGCAAGAGGTCCGCCAAGTTCATCGGGCTCGACAACTATGAGCGCATGTTTGGTGATCCGGTGTTCTGGAAGGTCTTGTGGAACAATGCCTTGTACGCCTTCGGCACCATTCCGGTTTCTGTGGCACTGGCGATTGTCATGGCGCTCTGGGTCAATGACAAACTCGCAGGCCGGAGTTTCGTGCGCATGGCTTATTTCACACCGACTGTGTTGCCGCTGATCGCGGTCGCCAATATCTGGATGTTTTTCTACACGCCCGGATTTGGCCTATTTGATCAAATCACCGGGTTCCTGTTTGGTTGGCCGGCATCCAACTATCTCGGCAATCCGGATACGGCGCTCAATGCCATCATTGTTGTGACGATCTGGAAAGAAGCCGGGTTTTTCATGATTTTCTATCTGGCGGCGCTTCAGGCGATGCCTGTGTCCCTAAAAGAGGCGGCGCAGATCGAAGGAGCGGGCCGCTGGACAATTTTCTGGCGCGTGACTTTCCCGTTGCTGATGCCGACGACGTTGTTTGTTTGTGTAAATGCGGTGATCAACTCTTTCCGACTGGTCGATCACATCTTCATCCTTACGGACGGTGGGCCAGACAACGCGTCGGCGCTATTGCTCTTCTACATTTACGAAGTTGCCTTTCGCTTCTGGGAAACTGCATACGGGGCGACGCTCACCGTGGCGCTGCTCGTGCTCTTGTCTCTGCTTGCCATCGGCCAGTTCTTCTTCTTCGACCGCAAGGTGCACTACAAATGACCGGCACCAACGTATCCTTTGATCGCGTGTTGAACACCGTTGCTGCCTGGGCATTGGCGCTGCTCTGGTTTCTGCCACTCGCCTACGCAATCTGGACTGCGTTTCATCCAGCTGCCTATGAAGCGCGCTTTGATCTCTTTGCACCGCTGACGCTGGAGAATTTCAGCAAGGCCTGGGAAGCGGCCCCTTTTGCCCGCTATTTTCTGAACACCTTCCTTATGGTGTCGATGATCCTGGCCGGGCAATTTTTCCTGTGCACTTTGGCCGCTTATGCGTTTGCACGATTCCAGTTTCCAGGCCGGGGTCTCCTGTTCACACTCGTACTCCTGCAACTGCTGGTGATGCCGGACATTCTGATGGTCGAAAACTATCAGACAATGCGACTGTTGAATCTGGTCGACACCATTCCGGCGATTGCATTGCCTTACATCGCGTCCGGCTTTGGCATCTTTCTGTTGCGTCAGACATTCATGACGATCCCGAAGGAACTGGATGAAGCAGCAAGGATCGAAGGAGCTTCTGTTCTCGGCGTGCTCTGGAAGGTCTATATTCCGCTCGCGATGCCGACCTATCTGGCTTACGGATTGGTTTCAGTCAGTCATCACTGGAACAACTTCCTGTGGCCGCTGATTGTTACCAATTCGGTCGACACACGTCCGGTGACCGTTGGCCTCAGTATTTTCTCAGCTATCGACAGCGGTGTTGAATGGTCTGTCATCAATGCCGCTACGCTAATGACCTCCGGTCCCTTGCTGATCGCGTTCCTGCTTTTTCAACGGCAATTCGTGCAAAGCTTCATGCGCGCCGGGATAAAATAGGTACTGGTCGCTCTTGCGCGAATTTTTCGGTTAATCTATTTGACTAACCGTGTTCAGAAATTGTGCCTTCTTTTTGATCACCTAACTGTGTTAAATGGATTTAAATCCAGCATTTCTGCGGAAAATTATGACTGCAGGAATTTGTAATATTTGTAAAGAAAACAAGGGGATTCCTGTGCCGTCAACCTTTCTGTCCATTGGTGAATGCATGGTCGAAATGGCGCCAACAGGGGAGGGAACCTTTTCGATGGGGTTCGCCGGAGACACCCTCAACACGGCCTGGTATGCCCGGAAATGCCTGCCGGAGAGTTGGCAGGTGTCTTATTTTACAGGTGTCGGGCACGACGAAATCTCCAGTCAGATGGTGTCGTTCCTGGAAAACTCTGGAATTGAAACTGGAGCTATCCGCAAGGTTGATGACAGGACTGTCGGTCTTTACATGATCCAGTTGAAGGATGATGGTGAGCGCAGCTTTGCCTATTGGCGCTCTCAAGCGGCTGCTCGCTTGATGGCCGCAAATCCGGTTGACCTGAAAAACGCGATGTCCGGAGCAGGACTGATCTATTTCAGTGGCATCACGATCGCCATCCTGTCGCCGGAAGATCGCAAGCATTTCTTTGCTGCGCTTCAGGAAGCCCGCAGTCGGGGCGCCAGGACTGCCTTTGATCCGAACTTGCGCCCACGTCTTTGGGAAGATGAAGACACAATGCGGGCCGTGGTGACGGAAGTTGCCGGTCTGTGCGATCTGGTCATGCCATCCTTTGACGACGAGCTGACCCATTTCGGTGATGAAACGCCGGATATCAGTGCGACGCGATATCTGGCAGCGGGCGCTGACATGGTTGTGGTGAAAAATGGCCCCAAGAACGTGATCTGCGCGACGGCAGACAAGAGGGAATCTTTCCAACCCAAGCCAGTCAGCAATATTGTTGATACCACTGCTGCAGGCGACAGCTTTAATGCTGGGTTTTTGTCCGAGTTTCTTGTTTCAGGCGATCTTGAAGCCAGTGTTGCTGCGGGCAGCCGCCTTGCTGGTACGGTTATTCAAAACCGCGGTGCGCTGGTAGATTGTTTCGAACCTGCCTGACGCGGGATGGCGAATTCGTCGGTGATGCAGATTTAGCGTCGAATACTAAAGAAACACGCTTTAACCGGCATCTCGTTGCGCAATCCAGTCATGGTCAGGGTGGTTCTGGAACCGCCATTTGCGCATTGGGCCAGCCATGACGTTGAGATAATACATTTCGTAGCCATAGGGTGCGCCACAGGGGTGATGTCCTTTGGGGACTATCACGACATCGCCATCCGAAACCGCCATCGTCTCGTCCAGTTCACCGTCCTCGGTGAACACGCGCTGGAAGCCAAAGCCCTGTTTAGGGTTCAGGCGGTGATAGTATGTCTCTTCCAGATAGGTCATATCCGGAAAATTGTCTTCATCGTGTCGGTGTGGTGGATAGGAAGACCAATTGCCTTGCGGCGTGAAAACTTCCGTCACCAGCAGGCTGTCAGCAATGTCGCTTTCTTCCATGGCAATTGGATGAATGTAGCGGGTATTGGCGCCGTGGCCACGCACAACCTGGCCGATGTTGGTTATGACGCTGGCTGGACAATTACCTTTGCCCGGCGCTGTGCAAACGGCGAGTACACAGTCGGTTGTTGCCTTGGCGGCCCAATTGGAATCGTTGGGAATGTAAACGCAGTGCGGTTCTTTGCGTTCAAAGACGCTCATGCGGTCGCCAAGTTCACCGAAATCCTGGCCTGAACCGGAAATCTCGGCCTTGCCCTCGACCAGAACGAGAATGACCTCTGTCTCTCCGGTTTTCTCAGTAGTACTTTCACCGGACTTCAAGTGATACAGACCAAATCCGACATAACCCCAATTGGCGCTTTCAGGAGTGATGTTATGGACCTTTCCGGTTGTTCCGGTTGGTTTGACGAGGAGGTCGGCCATATCAAAGTCTCTTTGGTTGTCGATCAATCTGTTTCAGAGGGGTGGATGACTAGCCGTTCGGGGTAGTATTATCCAGCCAGTTCTCTGACTTGGCTCTCGTTAGCCTGGAGCCGGGCTTGATCCCAGATCTGGCACAATCGGTCATAGCGGGCGCTCATGTCCGCGACTGCTTCGTCATTGGTCATTTCTCCGACAAGCCATTTGCGGGCGGCATCGGCGAAAATTGTACGCCCGACTGCAAAACCTTTGACGAGATCGAACTGGGCCGCTTCGGCAAAACTGGTCGCAAGTTGATCTTCAGGTGCATCCAGTCCGAGAACCACAATCCCTCTGGTGTAAGGATCATTTTCAGAGATGGCATTGCAGGCATTTTCCCACGCATTGTGAGACGTCATCGGTTCCAGTTTCCACCAGTCCGGAAAGATGCCGATTTCATAAAGACGACGGATGATTATGGCTGTCGTGTCATCGTTGACTGCACCGACCTTGGACGGGATAACTTCCATCAGCATTTCAAGGCCGTTGCGACGACAGGCGGTATAGAGGCGTTTCAGAACAATTTCTTGCTCTGCTTTCATCTCGCCGGTGTCGTCGGGATGATAGAAACATAGAACCTTGACCACATGCTCAGTCGGCCATTCTGACAAACCGCCGAAATCGTCTCCGATTTCCGGCTCCAGTGTCAGCGGCCGGGACGTTGGCCATTCGACAGGATGTCCAATCCAGAGCCCGGTACCCGCTGCCTTGTAGAGCGCATCACGGCCCAATCGGCTATCGCACAAGATGCCGTAGCCGTTTTTGCCGTCAGCGACTTTCATGGCTGCGTCGAGACAGAGTTTTTTGAAAAAGCCGATGTGGTCATGACTAACATTTGCTTCATCAGCCATCTGTTCCAGCTGGATGCGATGATCGAACGCAAACACATGCATGTCGTCCCAGTGACCCGGACGATTTGTCGACCAGTGGATCTGATCAAGTTCCTTGTCCTTGCGAAGTGCCTTTTCCTTGACGCCTCGTTTGAGGAAAAACTGCAGCTCTTCCCAACTTGGATAAGCGGGCGTGCAGCCATGACGAGAGACGGCAAAAGCACCGCAGGCATTGGCATAGGTAAGGCTGATGACCCAGTCTTCACCAGTAATCCAGCCTCTGAGCAAACCGGACATGAAGCCGTCACCAGCGCCCAAAACATTGAAGACTTCAATCGGAAACCCAGGACCTGAAACGCCTTCGTCAAGGTTATCGGGCACATCGCCTTCAAAGGCAGTCGCCCCCATCGGGCCGCGTTTACACACAAGCGTTGCGTTTGAAACCTTGCGGACGTTCCGCAGCGCTTCGATGGTGTTGGTCGTTCCACCCGCGATATGGAATTCTTCTTCTGTTCCAACAATCAAATCGAACAGATGCAAATTGGATTGAAGCTTGGCAGTTACCTCGTCGGAGGCAATAAAACGGTTTTCGCCATCGCCATGGCCAGCCAAGCCCCAAAGGTTGGGGCGGTAGTCGATATCAAGCGCTGTTTTGCTGCCATTTTGACGCGCAAGTTTAAGAGCTTTCAAAACGGCGGCTTCTGTTTTCAGATGGCTGAGATGGGTACCTGTTGCGACCACTGCTTTTGCAGAAGCAATGAAATCAGGATCGATATCGTCTTCGCAAATCGCCATGTCGGCGCAATTTTCGCGATAGAAAATTAGCGGGAACTGCTCCTGATCCCTGATGCCGAGAATAACCAGTGCGGTCAATCGGTCCTTGTCGGTGATGACACCAGTGGTATCGACACCATGGCGTTCCAACTCCTCGCGGATGAAACGCCCCATATGTTCATCACCGACGCGCGTGATCAGCCCGGATTTCAAACCGAGCCGAGCAGTTCCGGTCGCCATATTGGTCGGCGAGCCGCCGATATATTTGTTGAAGGACGCCATGTCCTCCAAACGGCCACCAATTTGGGCCCCATAGAGATCGACCGAAGACCGGCCGATGGTGATGACATCGAGCTTTTTCACATAATTATTCCATTGTTGGACAACTGCCGATCAGGGCTTTCTAGATGGTACCGCCAAGCGACCCTTCCAGTTGCGCCAGTTCCTGTCCGCCAGCCATCAATTCCTGCAGTTCTTCTGCCTTGATGTCGCCGCGCTCTGCGGTGCCAAGAGTCTTGCCCCTGTTCAAGACTGTGAACCTGTCACCGACCGCCATTGCATGGCGTACATTGTGAGTGATGAAAACAACACCGATGCCGGTTTTACGGACCTTGTCGATTGTTGCAAGAACATTGGAAGTTTGTCGAACGCCCAACGCAGAAGTTGGCTCGTCAAGAATGAGCACTTTCGCGCCGAAATAGACGGCTCTTGAGATTGCGACTGTCTGACGTTCGCCGCCAGATAGTGTGCCGACGGCCTGATCAGGTGAACGCAAGTGAATACCCATTTTGGCCATTTCAGACAGTGTGATTTCATTAGCTTCTGAAAAGTCAAAGAACTTAAACGGGCCGACGCGTTTTTCAGGTTCACGACCCATCCAGAAGTTTCGCGTTACCGACATCAATGGGATCATTGCAAGATCCTGATAGACGGTTGCGATTCCGGCGGTCATGGCATCGCGTGGACTGCCGAAGTTAATCTCCTTACCGTCCATCAGGATCTTGCCCTTGGTCGGTTTATGGACCCCGGACATGGTCTTGATGAAGGTGGACTTACCGGCACCATTATCGCCAAGAAGGCAATGACACTCACCTTCCTTGACAGAAACAGTGACGCCATTGAGAGCGATCACCGGGCCGAAGTGTTTTTCAATATCGACGAGTTCGATCAGTGGAGCGGTCATCTTAGCGTTCTCCTGTGATCATGCGGCGGATATAGGTGTTCAGGATTACGGCAAGCAGCAGGATCACGCCGAGGAAAACCCGGAACAGTGAACTCTCAACTCCTGCGAAGAAGAGGCCCTGTTGGACGACGCCGAAAATGAGCGCACCAAGTGCTGCGCCGATGACCGAGCCATAGCCGCCGGTGAGCAACGCACCGCCGATAACAACGGAAATGATCGCTTCGAATTCTTTCAAGAGGCCGCGGTCAGCTGCCGCTGATCCGAATTCCATCACCTGACAGGTGGCAAAAACAGTCGCGCAAAACGCGGTGAACATGAACATCAATATCTTGACGCGGTTGACCGGAACACCAACATAGCGAGCTGCTTGTGCATCGCCGCCGGAGGCAAAGATCCAGTTGCCGAATTTCGTCCGGGTCAGAAGGACGTGGCCGAATATGATCAGGACCACCGCCCAGATCATTAACATCGGAATGCCTTCAACAACCGGCAAGCCTGCCTTGGGTCCGGCTACAAACTTGCCGACAAGGCCGAGATCGGCGAGCCAGACAAACAGACCGGAGAAAACCTTGCCACCAAAGAGCCAGGCGACCGGATCACCTTCTGCGACGTCCTTGACGCCGCCGATTATGGTTTTACGGGTGGTTGCGATAGCAATGAAAATTGTTGCGCCGCGCAAGATATAAAGAAACGCCAGTGTCACGATAAACGACGGCAAACCGGTCTTGACGACGAGGTATCCGTTCAGCGCACCGATACATAGTGCAAGGGCAAAAGCGACCAGGATCGCGAACCAGACCGGGAATCCCCACTGAACGCTCATCAACGCTATGATAATGCCGGAAAAGCCGATCATTGATCCGACCGACAGATCAAATTCGCCTGCGATCATTAGCAGGCATGCGCCGACAGCGATGATAGCGAACTGGGCGGAGACTGTGCCCCAGTTGACGATACCTTCGGCAGAGAACATGCCACTGTCTCGGGCGATGCTCAGGAAAAACAGGAAGACGAGAATGGTGCCGCAGATGGCGCCGAGTTCCGGACGGATCAGCGCTTTTCGCAATGGCGACATCTCGCGGACGCGCTCGTCCTTTGGAACTGTCGCCGTGTCTGGATCAGGCATAATATTCCTCCTGCGTGCCGCTACCGGCTCGCCTTCAAAATACGGTAGTACCGCAGATTTTTTGGGTTTGGTCGCGTGTATTAAAGCGCGGCAAGTCTTGGAGGGGAGAGGCGGTGAGCCGCCTCTCCGATTGACCGCGGGGAACGGCCAGATGAGTCATTTTACCGGTATTCGCCAGCAAATTTCTCAACTTTGGCCAAGGCGTCTTTGGTGACAAAACCTGGTCCGGAGTTGATGTTGTTACCTGGCAGGACACCGAAACGCTGGTAGTTCGCCAGGATGATCACCGGCAAGTAAGCCTGAAGGAATGGCTGCTGATCGATGCCCCATTGGATTGTGCCGCCCTTGATGGCTTTCACGATCTCAGTACCCAAGTCAAAGGTGCCGAAGTAGATGTCGCCAGCTTTGCCGATTTCTTCTAACGCGCTGATCGTTGGATCAGCAGAAGTTGGGCCGAGTGTCAGGACAGCTTCTGTAGACGGATTAGCAGAAAGATAGGCTTTGACCTTGTTTTTAATTTCTGCTGGATCTTGACCGCTGTCGATCATGCTAGCGCCAAGTTCGACGCCAAGACCATCAGCAAAACCGCGGCAGCGCTCACCGACCACCGGGTTGGAGACTACGTGGTTGACACATAGGAATGAGCCAACGCCATCACGCTTGGCGCGCTGACCTGCAGCAAGACCTGCATCATATTCTGGCTGGCCGACATACATCAATGCACCAACATCTGCTGCCTGCTCTGGTGTGCCGGAGTTGATGATGATGACCGGAATGCCTTTTGCAACAGCATTCTGGATTGGGCCAGACAACACGTCCGGATCTGCAAGCGTCGTGATGATGCCGTCCGGGTTGGACGCAGCAGCCTGCTCGATAATGCGCGCCATGTCGGCGATGTCACCTGTTGGCGGGTTGCGGTATTCCACTTCCGCGCCAACTTGCTCACCGGCAAGTGCCAGCCCGTTTTTGATGGTGTTCCACCAGCTATCGCTATCCGGTGCATGGCTGACGAGAACAAAACGCTCGCCTTCCGCTGAGGCTGGTGCTGATAATCCGGAAAATGCGACAGCTGCTGCGGCCATCGCGATGAGTGTCTTCTTCATGTGTTCCTCCCAGAACAGGTGCTGCGGGTTATCTCCCTCCCGCGTGCAAAAGTCGGTGTGGCTCTGAAGGTGTCAAAGTCACTTTTGGAATTAAAATTCTATTTTAACTTTTTAGCAATAGAAATTTTCCAAAAAATCAAATTAGATTTTTCCGGGCCCCGACAGACACCGCCAATGTGATAGCAAGAGACAGGCTTGCTGACAGGGCGCGGAAGTCACCAACATCAAGCTCAGCGACCAGCAATTGTATGGCTTTGAGGCGCGCGAGTGGACTGGTGACAACATCGGTAATCGCAACGATATCTGCGCCAAGGTCGCGTCCCTTGGCTGCGATATCGAGGGTCATTTCCGAATAGGGGGTGAACGTCACCGCGATCACTGCATCGTTCGGCCGGATCAAATGCGTCATACTGATATTGGCAATTCCGGGGTGGAGGATCGCAGGAACGCCCATTTTTTCAAAGGCGTAGCCGAGATAAGACGTCACAGGAAAAGCACGTCGAAAACCAACTAGGTGGATCGTTTCCGCTCTTGCGAGAACATCGACGGCCTGTTGCAAAGCTCCTGGATCGACAGTTGTCATCAGATTTTCAAGCGATGCGCGACCGACTTCGACAAACTCTGCGAGAAGGGCTGAGGGCGATTCTGTTCCGTGTTCGCGTAACTTTGCGAGACGGGTCGCATAATCCGGCCATTTCTGGGAGTAGTCGGATCGGAATAATTTCTGCATTTGAGAAAAACCGGAGAAGCCCATCTCCTGGCAAAACCGCATAACAGCTGATGGCTGAACATCAGCGGCTTCTGCCAATTCAGCAACAGTTGAGACTGCCACCCGGTCGGGATTGGCGGCTATGAACTCGGCAAATTGCCGCAATCGTTTGGGCAGAGTTTCTGCTTGACCACCAAGACGTTTGTAAAACGCGTCTGTTGATTTTGGTGCGTCATCTGCCGGGGCTGGTTCTAGATTGGCGTCGGCCATGAAGGTCTTCTTTTCAAGCTTGACACGTTCCGTCAAAAGTGATTTTGGAATTTTTATTCTAATTTGGCAAGCCGCTGACACCTGTCCGGCAACCTGATTGTATCGCTGGAGGAAGTAATCATGGCAGTGAATGTGGCTCTATTGGGTGCGGGGCGTATTGGCAAGGTTCATGCAAAGGCTGTCAGTGCCACTGATGGTGCGTCACTTGTTGCAGTTGCTGACGCGTTTTCGGAGGCTGCCGAAAGTCTCGCGACTAAATATGGCGCTCGGGTCAGCTCTATTGGTGACATTGCTGAAGCAGAAAACATTGATGCGGTAATCATTTGCACGCCAACCGATACACATGCGGACCTTATCGAACAACTCGCAAAAGCCGGAAAAGCGGTCTTTTGTGAAAAGCCGATTGACCTCTCTCTGGAACGGGTCAAAACCTGCCTTGCCAAGGTGGATGAGCTCGGTGCGACATTGATGCTTGGTTTCAATCGACGTTTTGATCCGCACTTTAAAGCTGTGCGCGAAGCAATTGATGCAGGCCGGATTGGCGATGTCGAAATGGTGCAGATCATCTCTCGCGATCCGGGGGCTCCACCACCAAGTTACATCCAGTCATCCGGCGGTATTTTCCGGGACATGACAATTCATGATTTTGATATGGCTCGGTTTCTCTTGGGCGAAGAAGTTACCTCTGTCTTTGCAACGGCTTCTGTTCTGGTCGATCCGGAAATTGGCAAGCTTGGTGACTATGATAGTGCAATGGTCATCCTTACAACGGCCTCTGGCAAACAGTGCTCGATATCGAATTCACGGCGCGCGACTTACGGCTATGATCAACGCATCGAAGTGCACGGGTCAAAGGGAGCTGTGTCGGCTGAAAACCAGCGTGCTGTTTCCATCGAAGTTGCGACTTCAGATGGATATCAGCGTCCGCCGCTGCATGATTTTTTCATGACACGGTATACGGAAGCCTATGCAGCTGAAATTGCAGCCTTTGTTGATGCTATTGAACGTAAACATGCCCCGTCGCCAAGTGGTGATGATGGCTTGAAAGCCTTGGCGCTGGCTGAAGCTGCCGTCAAGTCGATAGCCGAGCGCCGGGCTATCGGGGTTGATGAGATCTAAGTTGGAAAACGAGAAAGGCCGCGCTGATTGCGCGGCCCTTTCTTCAAGCGCATCCAGTTGCGCATTTTACAAGAGCTTTTGGTTTGATCCCTTTCGTTTCACCATGAAAATCATTGAAGTTGGACTGTGTTAGCGTGCTCCAAGTGCTCGTGCATTGTCGGCAGCCTGGCGTTGGACCCAACCTGGCGTTTCCGGCTCTTCACCGTTCCAGTCACCGATTTCCTGCAGGCTCAAAAGAGCGCTGCCGCGTTGCTTCTGATCTGCCAGCGCATTTTCGGCAGACTGTTTTTGCAACCAGCCTGGGGTTTCTGGCTCTTCTCCATTCCAGTCGCCGATTTCTTTCAGGATCAGAACCGGACTTTTGCGGAGTTGTTCGAGAGCCCGAGCATTCTCAGCAGCTTGTTTCTGCACCCAACCCGGAGACTCTGATTCTTCGCCGTTCCAATCTGCATTCGCAGACCCTGAAAGAGCACCGATGACAAATGCGGGAGCCAAAATTGTCAGCAGGGATGATTTAAAATTTAGCATGATGTATCTCCTTAATGATCACTCGTAAGGCTAAGAAATTTGCTGAACTGCAATTCCTGTTTTCTTACAAACTTCATTTGGGGAGGGGGAGTTGGAGCCGCAATTCACATGAAATCACGTACACATCAGATTCGGTTGTAGTGGTGGTGCTGAAACAGATAATGCGTTTGAACCTTGGGAGCTGGCGCAGTAAAGAGTTAGCTCGAGTCTTGCAGTTGATTGTTTTCTTCGCTCGATGATTTGACGTTTGTCTGGGGCTTTCGGTCAATCTAATTCCTCCCTATAATATTGAAAAATAAGAAACTCTGGTGCCGGGAGTAAATGGCATTAGTAGGTTTTGTGTTCTGCTGGTCATGCCTGGAGAGATATATGGCGAAGGTTTTGGTTCTTTTTGCGCATCCCCGACCAGATCGGTCCGAGATAAATCAACCTCTTTTTGAAACTGCCCAAGCGGTTCAAGGTGTCACGTGTGTAGACCTTTATGCGCAGTACCCGGATTTCAATATCGATGTGGATGCCGAGCAGGGTCGATTGGTTGAGCATGATGTCATCATATTTCAGCATCCATTCTATTGGTACTCGGCGCCTTCGATCATGAAGGAGTGGCAGGATCTGATTTTAGAGTACGGCTTTGCCTATGGCCATAGCGGCCGGAAACTGACGGGCAAGGTGTTTCAGAATGTCATCAGTACAGGTGGGCGGCCCGAAACCTATACAGACGGCGGTCTTCATCATTCTGATGTGCGCAGTCTGTTAGCCCCGTTTGAGAAAACCGCCAACCTTTGTCGAATGCGGTATCTCGCGCCTTTGGTTCTATTTGGTGCAAGCCATGCCATTGACGAGAACCGGCTGAACGTTCACCGCAATGCATATGACGACCTTCTAAAGGCGTTGGTGGCCGACCGCCTTGACCTTGAAAAAGCAATGAACGTTCCCGCGCTGACTGATGTGCTGGATGATTTCATTTTGAAAGAAGAGGCAGTCTGATGGAATTGCTCAGCGATGCCTTCGTTTATTTATGTGCTGCAGTGATTGCTGTGCCGATTGCCAACCGTCTCGGTCTCGGCTCAGTGCTTGGCTATTTGATCGCCGGTGTTGTTATCGGCCCGATGCTTGGCATTGTCGGTTCGGAAACAACAGAAGTTCAGCACTTTGCCGAATTTGGCGTTGTGATGATGTTGTTTCTTGTGGGGCTGGAGCTTCGACCCGCTGTGCTCTGGAAAATGCGCCAGCAATTGATCGGCCTCGGCGGGCTTCAGGTCGTCGGAACAACAGCGGCCTTTGCAGCCATAGGATTTTCCTTTGGATTATCGTGGCAAAGTGCCCTCGCGCTCGGCATGATTCTGGCGCTCTCGTCCACGGCGATTGTCCTGCAGACCCTGAACGAAAAAGGCTGGCTGAAAACACAAGGGGGGCAAAGCTCCTTCTCTGTCTTGTTGACGCAGGACATTGCAGTCATTCCGATGCTTGCGATCATGCCTCTGCTAGTTGTGAGCGGACATGCCGGCGATCCAGGTGCCGGTAATCATGGAGATGCAGGCGGGCACGGCGGAGATGCGCTCGCTGCATTGCCGGGTTGGGCCCAGGGTCTGGTTATATTGGCGGTCATTGCCGCGATCATTTTCGCCGGACGGCATTTGCTGCGCCCAATATTCCGTTTTATCGCGGAATCCCATTTACGGGAGATCTTCACCGCAACCGCATTGGTGCTGGTGATTGGTATTGCACTCTTGATGAATTTTGTCGGTTTGTCTCCAGCTCTCGGGACATTTCTGGCCGGCGTTGTTCTGTCCGATAGCGATTACCGGCATGAGCTTGAAAGCGATATCGAACCTTTCAAGGGGCTGTTGCTCGGATTGTTCTTCCTGACAGTTGGAGCCGGGATTGATTTCGATTTGCTGTTTGGTTCTCCGGTTACAGTTTTTGGCCTCGCCGCCGGATTAATCCTCACCAAGTTCGTGCTGCTGTTTGTGCTCGGAACCTTATTCAAGCTGAAAGGCGCAGACCGCTGGTTATTTGCGCTGGGTCTGGCGCAGGCCGGTGAATTTGCCTTTGTTTTATTTGGTTTTGCGCTCAGTGCCGGTGTTCTTGAACACGGACTTCTGCAGATCATGACGCTCGTTGTTGCAATTTCGATGTTGCTCACACCCGCCTTGTTTATCCTCTATGAGAAAGTTATTGCGCCAAGAGCAATAGCGAAATCTGACCGCGCTCCGGATGAAATCGACAGCAAGGGCCGGATCGTGATTGCGGGAATGGGGCGCTTCGGCCAGATCGTATCCCGGCTTCTGATCACCAGTGGATACGATGTTGTCATTCTGGATCATGATCCCAAGACGGTTGAAAATCTTGGAAAAGTCGGCATGCGGACTTTCTATGGGGATGCAACCCGTCCAGATTTGCTGCACGGGGCTGGTCTTCATGACGCTGACATGTTCATTGCGGCGATCGATGATCGCGACAAGCAGACGATGGTCGTGGAACATGTCGCCAGAACCTATCCGAGGGTGAAAATCCTTGCTCGGGCGCGGGACCGTCACCATGTCTACGAGTTAGAGCAGGCAGGAGCGCATTTCGCGGAACGGGAAGTTTTCGAAGGCGCCATGGCTGTCGGGCGGCAGGCTCTGGTTGAATTGGGTGTCCACCCTTACCGGGCACGCACGAAAGCCAGAGACTTTCGGGTTCACGATCGTGAAATGCTGAATGGCTTGCGTGACATTTTTAATGATGGCGGTGTCGACAAATCCTATCTGGATGCAATGCGGGCGCATTCAGAAACGCTCTACGACATCATGCGGACAGATCGCGGTGAAGACAGTCATGAGCGCAAAGAACGTGGATGGAACCCGCCGCCAAAAGACGACCCGACCCTTTAAGGGTAGGCACAAGAAAGAGAGTACAAATGTCTGAAGTGTCCGACCTTGATATGGAAGATGTAATCCAGATCGATATCGTTTCCGACGTTGTCTGCCCATGGTGCATTGTCGGTTTCAAACAACTGGAAAAAGCAATTGAGCAAACAGGTGTTTCGGCAGCGATCAAATGGCATCCATTTGAATTGAACCCGGAAATGCCGTCGGAAGGCGAGAATCTGCGCGAGCACATCATGCGCAAATACGGCTCGACGGAAGAGCAGTCTCAAGAGGCACGCGACCGGTTGGCCGAGGTCGGCAATGATCTTGGCTTCGAATTCAAGTTCTCAGATGAAATGCGGATGGTGAACACGTTCAAGGCCCATCAACTTATTCATTGGGCCGGGCCTGCGGACAAGGAACATCCACTGAAAATGGCGCTTTTCGAAGCTTATTTCCAGGAACGCAAAGACCTCAACGATGATGAGGTTCTTGCCGATGTTGCCGCAAGTGTTGGCCTTGATCGCGAGGGTGCGCTGGAAATTCTGAGAGACGGACGGTTTGCTGACGACATTCGCCAGGAAGAAGGGTTCTGGACCCAGAATGGAATTCAGGGTGTACCGGCTGTTGTCTTTGATCGACGTCACTTGATCACTGGCGCACAAGGGGTCGACAACTACGCGTCCATCCTGAAGCAGTTGGTAGAAGGTGAAGCGGCTTGATTAAGAGTACAGCCGGGCATTTGCCCGGTTCATCTAGAGTTTTTCGAACAAGACACCAGCAGCCTCGATAGGGCCTGCGGGAGTGTTTGCTGCTTCCGCGCCATAGTTTGTCCAGATGCGCATGTTACCTGTCTCGTGACAGCGGACACCGCCTGTAAGGGTCATGACCGAGATGCCAACCTTGGCACACAGGTTCGTATAGATCCTAGTCAAAGCTTCCTCATCGCCCCAACCGCCGACATAGGTGAGAGTGCCGGATCGGAGCGCAGCTGGTTGATCATTCTCCAGTTCCAGAATCATTTCCGCTGAGCCTTCCAGTTCTTCCCGGTAACCTATGAAATTGCCGCCGCCCTTCAGCGGCATGGGCATGTCGGGACGAACACTTTCTACGCGGGAAACTGTCACATCAAGACCTGGCATATCTGGCGGCAAGGGAACTGGAATGATCATGTCCGCATTGCGCGCCGCAGACCTTGGGCCAAGGACAACCTCGGCACCAGCTTCGCTGAGTACAGCTTTCAGATCTTGAGGCATATAGATCAGGCCGGGAGCCGCGATGATTTTGTAATCCGAAAAATCCCGTTCTTCGCTGCGCAGAATGTCAACTGAAAGACCGAGCTTGCGAAGAGCCTTGTAGGTATCGAATACCAGCTGGAAGTAACTGAGGCCTGCACCATGCGGCTGTGTCGCCCACGCAAAGTCGGCGTCATAGTCAAATATCAGCGCGACTGGGGATTTTGGAGCCGAGACGTCGGGCGCAGATCGCAATTCGTCTGCAACCTGGCGGGCTTCAATGAGAGCTGGCGCGTCAGCATTGTCCGGGCGCAACATGCCCGCGTGCATCTGCTCTTGCGCAAATGAAGCCTGCCGCCAGCGGAAGTAACAAACTGCTTCAGCGCCATGGGCAAAGGCTTCCCACGCCCACAAACGCATCATGCCGGGCAGGGGGGCTGGATTGTACGGTGCCCAGTTCACCGGACCGGGTTGTTGTTCCATTACCCACCAACGGCCTTTGCCGACAGAGCGGTAGAGGTCATGGTGAAAGGCTTGGAAATCAGGATCACCTTGGCGAGCATAGGTCCTTTGGTGGTTGCCATCTGCGCCTACCCGGTCTTCCAGGAATCCGAGCGGGTAACTGTCCCAGGTCGCAATGTCGAGGTCGTCACCCACCTTGAAATGATCGAAGTCGGTAATTCGACCCATGTAGTTGTGGCTGATCGGAGCGTCAGAATACGTCCGGATGATATCGACCTGGCGCTTGTTGAAGCTTACAACCTGATCGGAGGAAAACCGACGAAACGCCAACGCATGCGAAGGATTGGGCTCTGTGACCGTTAAATTTGGCAGGTCGATCTCGTCAAAGGACATGTATTCCATTGACCAGAAGACATTACCCCAGGACCGGTTCAACGCCTCTGGGGAGCCGTATCGTTTCGCCAGCCAGATACGAAAGGCTTTGCGGGCAGCATCGGAATACGAAATTGTCGTATCATGGCAGCCGTATTCGTTGTCTGTCTGCCAGGCATCGACATAACGATTGTCGCCATATCGTTCTGCGATCAGCTTGACGATTCGGTCGCTTTCTTGCCGGAAACCCTCATGCGAAAAGCAGTAATGGCGCCGGGACCCGAATTTGCGCGGTTGGCCGTTTTGGTTAACTGCAATCATGTCCGGATATTTGGCGACAACCCAACGTGGTGGTGTTGCCGTTGGGGTTCCAAGCACGACCTTGAGACCGGCCCGACCGAGAACATCAATTGCCCGATCGAGCCAATCGAATTGCAGATCGCCGGGTGTTGGCTCGATCCGGGACCAGGCGAATTCACCAATCCGGACCCAGGTCAGGCCAGCGTCTGCCATTCGGCGCGCATCAGCTTCCCAGATTTCCTCCGGCCAATGTTCCGGATAATAGCAAGTACCTAGCGTACGTTTCATAATAGTCTCTACAGAATAACCCGGTGTTCTTGCTGACCGCGAACAGAGGTTTTCGTGAAAAACGTTTTACCCTCCTGATCACCAGACAAGCCAATTCCGGCAGATGTTGCAAAGAGTGTCTGAAGATCGTCACCGCCAAAGGCCGGGCAAGAAATCTGTTTGGCGGCAAACTTTACGTCATCAACAAACGTTCCGTCCGGCGCATAGCGCGCCACACGATGGGCACCCCATTGCGCGTTCCAGAGATAGCCATCTGCATCGACAACGGAGCCGTCAGGATTGAGGCCTTCTGGCCCAAGGTCTACGAACAATTCAGGTTTTCCGACCGGCCAGCCATCAGCATCTAGGGCAACTTTCTGAATTGTCTTGTCTGCTGTGTCGGAAAAATAAGCGTGTTTTCCATTTGGTGCGAAACAGATGGAGTTTGTGATGGTAATGTTCGGGAATATCTTCCGTAGCTCACCTTTGTAGAACCTGTAAATCGCGCCTGCCCCGACTTCGGCATTTATGCCCATGGTGCCGATCCAGAAACCACCTTGCGGATCTGCGCGACCGTCGTTGGATCGGGTGACCGGATTGTCAGCTTCGAGATCGCAGACTTTCGTTGAGGCTTCTGTTTTTAGATTGAACTGAAAGAGTTTGGATTGACTGGCAATCAGAAGCTCGTCGTGATTGACACAACCGGCAGCCGAAACATGCTCGTCGAATTGCCATGTCTTTGGAGTGTCTCCCAAACGGCTGTGAAGGCGATTGTTTAGAATATCGAACCAGAAAAACTGTTTTCGTTCTGGATGCCACAGAGGACCTTCGCCAAGTTTGCACTGGCGGTCGTCAAAAATATCGCTCATTAAAACTTATCCGTTTGCTTCGACTGCCGCATCATAAGCCGCAACGATTTTTTCAGCACGTGTCTTGATGTCTGACACCGTAAAGCCCGGTTTAAACAGAGCCGTGCCGATGCCGAAGCCTGTTGCGCCAGCCTTGAACCAGTCACCGAAATTGTCTGGTCCTGCGCCGCCGACAGCAAATGTTGCTGTTCCTTTCGGCAAGACGGCCAGCATTGCTTTCAAACCATCTGGTCCGATGAGTGTTGCCGGGAAAAACTTGAGACCATCTGCACCATTGCGCAGGGCGCTGAAGCTTTCCGTCGGGGTCATGACGCCGGGAAACGACGACATGCCTTCTGCTTTTGTAGTCCGAATGACGTCCGGATTGCAGTCGGGTGACACAATCAGAGTTCCTCCGGCTGCCTTGACCTGATGTACCTGATCAGGTTCCAGAACAGTTCCGGCTCCTATGTTGGCTTGACCGGAAAAGGTCCTTGCCATGGCTTCGATGCTTTTGAGCGGCTCAGGAGAATTGAGCGGTACTTCGATCTGTGTGATACCGGCAGCAATCAGGACCTCGGTAACGGGCAGCGCCTCGTCCGGTGTCAGGCCGCGCAAGATGGCAATTATATTTCTACTCATGATGGCACTTTCGAAGTGGAATTATAGGCCAGGGAAAGGCCCTGCAATGTGATTGCATCTGCATCCGACAAGTCGGTATTGTATCCAAGAGTTGTCAACGCATCTGCGTAGACGCCAGCAATCTTGTCGCTGCCCAGAAGGACAGAATTCTGCAACTCGAATTCTTTGGAAACAGCGGCGACTTCCGCACCAATGAGCAAGCCGGATAAACGACCCCGGGCAGCCTCTGGTGATAAACCGCTGACCAGGCCAGCCGCTCGAATGCCAAATAGTTCGCTGGCTAATATTTCCGGATTGGCGGCAACTTCTCCAACCGCAGCCGTGAATGCAGACCGATCCAGAACTCTGTCAGACAAGCCATGTCTAAGTACGGAATACTCGGAGAAAAGCGCAAAAGTCTCACCGCTCATACATGTGCGGAACCGGTCGATCCGGCCATTGGTCAAGGCAACCCACTTGGTGTGGGTGCCTGGCAGACATAGTGTTCCGGTAAAGCCCGGACGTTTTGCCAGAAATCCAGCGATCTGAGTTTCTTCACCGCGCATGACGTCCGGCGGAGACAGCTGTTTTATCCCGGGTAGAATATGGACAATCAGGCGCCTGTCTTTCGCAGAAATTTGTGTCGCGTCTCGCAAATCCGGCGGCGTACACGGTGTTGTCTTGTATGGCGCTTCCGCCCAACCTTGGCGGGAGCCGGCCATACCGCAGATAATCACGGATGTTTTGGTGTGATCGTCAAGGAGATCATCGATCAGTTCCAGAAGAGCCGGTTCAAATTCCTCAGGCGTAAGTTTGCCCATTCCCCTGTCAGAGCAACGGTGCGCAATAATTTCGGCAGTTTGGTCGAGCGCCCAGACGCGCAGATTGGTGGTTCCCCAATCAGCTGCAATCCAGGATGCTTTTATGTCGGATGTCATCCGGTTACTACGACCCCGCCGTCAACCACCAAAGATTGGCCTGTCATAGCCTTGCTTGTTTTCGATGCCAGGAACAACACCGGATCGACCATGTCTTCCGGCGCGAGTTCGTCTTTCAGGCATTGCTTGTCGATGTGAGCTGCAAGGCCTTCCGGGGTGACCCACATATCCTTTTGTTTCTGGGTTAGAACCCATCCAGGAGCAATCGCATTAACACGGATCCGATCAGGACCGAATTCGCGGGCAAGGCTTCGTGTCATGCCGTTAATGCCGGAATTGGCTGTTGTGTAGGACGGAAATCCAGAAGCGCCCATCATATAGGAGATTGACGAGAAGTTGACGATAGACCCACCGCCAGCTGCTCGCATTCCTGCCACAACATGCTGACATGCGAAGAAGTAAGCCTTCAGATTGAGAGCCTGGGACCAGTCCCAGAACTCCTCGGTAACTTCCTCAGCAGTGTGGCGTTTGTCATTGGCCGCGTTATTGACCAACACCGTGACCGGGCCATGAGCTTCCGCGGCATTGTCGATAGATGCCTTGAGCGCTGTGATGTCTGTAATGTCACAAGGTAGATAGAGCGGCCGGTTTCCGTGTTTTTGTTTCATTTCGTCGCAAAACGGAGCTGCATCGGATCGCTGTACAAAAGCGACTTTCGCACCTTGCGCCAAAAAACCGTCTGTCAGGGCCGCGCCAATACCTGAGCCGCCACCTGTGATGAAAATCGAGGCTCCCTTTAAATCAGGATAGGTTGCGTGCATCAGTCCGGTTCCTTGTAATTGCGTTTCTGATCGTTTTGGTAATCACAGTTTCTTGCCTTCAACGACCCAGAGTGTTTCCGGGAAACTCCACGGAAACGTCAAGCCATGGGACATCAGATACTGACCACTGAATGTCAGATCCCTGTCTTTCAAGGCTGGTCTTCCCCGGGAAAGGCGAGGAGCATCTGCGCGGTTTTTCAGTGAAACCCGGTATTGCGCATCAGGTTCCAGACGAGTGAGACGCAATGGATGCGGTAGGATCTGATCTGATGTCTGCATCTGGGCGGCAAAGACGACAAACTGTGAGCCATCCTGGGCGATCTGTTCCTCGGCAATCACGGCCGGATCAGAGTTGTCGAGCCGCAGGATATCCGCATCCATCATCCAATCGCGATTGGCTTTCCACCATGACGTCACGGATTTCAGCGTAGAAGCTTCCTCATCGGTCAGTTCGCGCGGATCCATCTCGAACCCCATATGCCGCTGTGCGGCAGTCCATGCACGAAACTTGATATCAAACACACGTCCGGATGTGTGGCATGTACGCGGACCGACATGTGATCCAGTGACAGAAGCGGGTAGAAACAGCGCAGCGTCATGCTGAATGCGCTGACGTTCAAGCGCGTCATTGCTGTCAGACAGCCAGACGCGTTGTGTACGTTCCATTATGCCGAAATCGATCCGTCCACCGCCGGAGGAACAGCTTTCGATCTCGACATGCGGGAAATCGGCCCGCAAACGGTCAAGAAGTTCATAGAGGCCGTCAGCTTGCGCAGCGTCGGCCAGGGGCAAAACGCGGTTGTGATCCCACTTGATATAACCGACATCATGGGCTGTCAGAACATCTGCAATGTGGCTGTAAAGATATTCGCGGACAACGACATTGGCCATGTCGAGCACCAGCTGTTGGCGTCCCCGGACCTGATCAGAAGGTCCCAGAACCCAGTCTGGGTGAGCACGGAAAAGGTCGCTGTCCTCATTGACCATTTCCGGTTCAAACCAGATGCCAAATTCCATTCCAAGTGATTTGACGTGATCAATCAGCGGAGAGAGGCCATCAGGATATTTGCGTTTGTCGATGACCCAGTCGCCCAGCGAAGAGGTGTCGTCATCGCGCCTGCCGAACCAGCCATCATCCAGCACAAATCGCTCCGCACCAAGATCTGCAGCGCGAGAGGCAATGGATTTAAGTTCGTCGAGTTTGTGATCGAAATAGACAGCTTCCCAGCAATTGTAATGCACCGGGCGTGGCGCCCGAGCGCCCATTACAATGTTGTCGCGCAAGTGACGCTGAAAACGGACAGCAAAACCATTCAAGCCGTCAGCTGAATAAGTCGCATAGAGCGGGGCTGTCTGAAAGGCCTTGCCGGAGGCCATGCTGCCATATGCGTGTCCGAACTGAACCTGCCGACGTCCATCGGCAAGTTCTTCGGCAACCATTTTGTGTCCACCGGACCAACCATAGTGAAACGCGAAAGCTTCGCCGGACGTGTTTTGGGTGCCTTTGTTGCAGACAATCAAACCGGGAAAATGCGCGTGGTCTGTCCGACCAGAGCGGTTGTCGCGCACTCTTGCTCCGGGAGCAAAAGGGGTACGGTTGGTAAGGAATTCGGCGCACCATCGACCAGAAAATTCGATCATCTCGTCTGTATGCGCAGGTACTGGCAGAACCGGTGCGGCTAACCAATCGACATGGATGTCGGCGGTACTCTCCAGCCAGGTCTGCAGCTTGTAAAGCGATGTTTCCGGTGCCAGTTGCAGATCAAACGTCAGAGACAAGTTGAGGTCTGCGTCCGTAAACACCAGCGTGAGGTGACCCGCAGACTTCGCTTCGCTTTTGAAGCGGAAGCGCGGAGACAAAATATCACCTTTTGCGCTGCGAGCAGATAGCCCGACCTGGCCCGGAAACGTTTGGGATGCTTCAGGATTTAAACTGATCGCTGCGTTCTGATCCACCATTCCGCCGGTCACGTCCATGACCGAAGCGTCTGCCAGCTCGCTCAACGGGGCATTTGCAGGAAGAGCTGGTCCCCAATAAACCACTTCCGGCAGACGATCATTCCAACTTGCGAGGACCAGGCTTTGGCGTGTATCACCAAGGTGCCAGGTTTTTGTCATTTTACAGCCCCGAGGGTTAAGCCAGCAATGAAGTGTCGTTGCATCAGGAAGAACATGGCGACTGGCGGCAAGGCGGCGACAATCGAGCCTGCACTCATCAAATGATAGGCCGCCCGGTATTGCGCATTGAACGAGGTGATACCCGCAGTGACTGGTTGGCTTTCAGCGCCCTGCGTTAGCACAATCGCCCAGAAATAGTCGTTCCAGATAAAGGTGAAAATCAGCACTGCAAGCGCCGCAATCGCTGGCTTCATCAAAGGCAGGACGACGTACCAGAAGATCCGCCATTCAGCGACGCCTTCAACACGGGCAGCTTCGATCAACTCGAACGGAAGTGCACGAATGAAATTGCGCATAAACAGCGTGCAGAACCCAGTCTGGAAAGCGATATGGAACAGCACCAGGCCGGTCTTGGTGTTGTAAAGACCCAATTCCAGAGTGAGATCGCGAACCGGGACCATCAGGATCTGGAACGGGACAAAGTTACCTGCGACGAACATGAAGAAGATCCAGAGGTTCGAGCGGAATTTGTAAATGCCAAGTGCAAATCCGGTCATTGAGCTGAGCGCAACAGCGCCAATCACGGTTGGGACGGTGATGAACACCGAATTCAGCAGATACCGCGGCATGTCACTGGCAAAGAACACCTTGCCGTAGTTCGAAAAGCCTTCGAAGCTGGACGGCAGGCCCCAGTAGTTGGCATTGGTAAAATCAACGTCAGGTTTGATCGAAAACACTGCAACAGCGATCAGGGGTAAAAGCCACATGATCAAGGCGAGTGGCAGGAACGCTTGATAGGTGAATTGAGCGGCGGGGCTGCTCTTTTGGATTGGTGCCGGAAACATTCTAGCGCCCCTTCTCTTCGCGATACATCGAGCGCAGGAAATAAGTGATGAAACCCATCATGATCATGAAGAGTACGACAGCTATCGCCGCGCCGTAGCCCATACGGAAACCGTATTCGGACAGGGCCACTTCGAACATGTAGTAGGCCAGAACGCGGGACGAGCCGAACGGACCACCTTCGGTCATGATGGAGATCAGATCAAAGCTGCGCAACGCGCCGATGATCGTCACAACGAACGCAATGAAGGTGGCTGGGCGGAGTTGTGGCAAGACGATATACCAGAGCATCTTGACGCCTTTGGCACCATCCAGACGTCCTGCTTCTATCTGTTCGGGATCGACTGCATTCAGGCCCGTCAAATACAGGATCATGCAATAGGCCGTTTGTGGCCATAGGCCTGCAGCAATGATGCCGTAGGTGACGAGGTTTTCGTCGCCCAGAACATTGACAGGACCAGCTCCAAAAACAGCCAGAACGTTGTTTAACAGGCCAAATGTCGGGTCATAGAACCAGCTGAAAACCAGGCCAACAACGACTTGTGAAATGACAAAGGGAAAAAAGAACAGGGATTTGTAAAGGCGAATGCCAGTAACAGTCTGATTGAGAAACAGGGCGATGAACAGCCCGGCCGGGATAGCCAGTAGGTAAAGAGCAAGCCAGATTATGTTATTCTTGAGAGACGTATAGAACGCGTCCTCGTCAACGAATTCCCAGTAGAGATCTTCATAGTTCCGCATGCCGACATAGGTGGCTTTGCCCAATCCATCCCACTCATAAAGTGACAGATTGAAAGACTGCAAAACCGGCAAAATCACATAGACCAGAAAGAACAAAACACCCGGGGCGAGAAACAGCCAAGGGGCGATTGATTGCTGGTTTCGATGAAACCAGCTTCTGGTGTCAGCCTGGGCAGCATCGGTCATAATTTCAGTCTCGCAAGAGGATTTCTAGAAAGCGTCGGAACAAACATTTCTCAAATGATCTGAATGCATGTTGCCAGTCTTAAAAGTCTCTCCCGGCGCTGCCGGGAGAGTTGGTAAAGCGCAGAGACGCTTATTTGTAGATACGGTCCGCAGAGCGATCCAAACGAGCCAGGATCTTGTCCAGGTTGTCAGGACGAACCATGAACTCCTGCAGGCCTTCCATGGCAACTTTCGCCATTTCAGCTGGTGCGTCACGATCGAAGAACTGGGCAACACCGCCAGGAGAGTTGGATGACAGCATTTCAAAGCCCTGATTCAGGAACTTGTCGTCATCCACGCCTGATTTGGAATTGACCGGCAGCTGACCAAGGTTCTTGCCATTGTTGATCTGGGTCTGAACGTCGGCAGACGCTACGAATTTCAGGAATTCGCGAGCATTTTCCTTATTCGTTGCGTTCGCAGGGATATGGAAAGTGTCTGTCGGCGCATCTTCAGCTTTTTCGATGCCAGGAGTGATTTCGACGAACTGGTAGAAGTCCAGCTGATCGTCGGTCAAACCAGCTTCGCGCAGAGGTGCAACAGCGAAGTTGCCCATCAGATATGCAGCCGCGTCACCCTTGACCATGAACGGCAAAGCTTCTTGCCAGCTGTAGGTCTGGTGGTTGTCGATGAATGCACCCATGTCGATGAGTTCACGCCAGTTTGCAAACGTCTTGCGAACTTCGTCAGACTGCCACTTCGCTTTGCCGGTCAGGAGATCCATATGGAAATCAAAACCGTTTGTGCGCATGTTCAGATAGTCGAACCAGCCGCCAGCGGTCCAGAGGAATTTGGTTCCGATGGTGTAGCATTTTTTGCCAGCGTCGATGATTTTTTGGCAGTTGGCTTTTTCTTCCGCCCAGTTTGTCGGCTCGGAGAGACCCAGCTCGTCAAATATGTCTTTGCGGTAGTAAACACCCCATTGATAGTAAGTGTAGGGCACGCCCCACTGCTTGCCATCGATGGTCATTGCGCCTTTTGTGGACGCGAGATTGCTACCGAGTTCGGTGCCGTCCCATAGGTCGGAAACGTCTTCAAAAAGACCTGCTTCAACATATGGACGCATGCGGTTCGCCGCGTACCAAGTGTTCACATCCGGCGCATTCGCCGTCAGGAAGTTGCGGATCTGTGTCTTGTAGGCTTCCCGATCAATCACAGTTGTTTCTATGTTCAGGTCAGGGTTCTTGGCCTGAAACTGACCAATCATCTCTTCCATGGTCGCACGAGGCGCCGGATTGGATGTGTCGAGGAAAATTTTCAAGTCGCCTGATAGGCCATCAGCAAGTGATCCGCTCGCGGTTGCTGCCAAAATGGCAAGTGCCGCTGCAGACTTTCTCAGCATGGAACGCATGGTGTCCTCCCTTTAGGTTCCATTATGTGAAACTTAGTTTTGTATATTGATACTTTGATGACGAACGGTTAGGTTGTCAACAGGCCTAGCGAAAAGAAACGGGTCAGCGGAGGAGTTCATGAACAAACAGACGGCAGGTGATGGTACCGTCGGGAAAGCACTTGATGTGCTGGATAAGGTTGCGGCCAAGGGTCAGCCTGTTCGGTTTTCCGAGTTGCTTTCCGAGAGCGCACTTCCAAAGGCCACGCTTTACCGTTTGCTGCAAACTCTCGTGAACCAGGGAATGTTGGCGTATGATGATCGACAGCAAACCTATTCCCTCGGAATTCGTCTTGTGCGCCTCGCCCATACGGCTTGGCGGCAGAGCTCCATTGCACCGATTGCACGGCCTATTGTTGTGTCACTTGCAGAAACCGTTGGTGAAACGGTTCATCTGGCCCAGATGGATAACGGCCAGGTCCTGTATGTTGACAAAAGAAATGCGGCTGATCCCATTGATATGTTCTCGCAGGCCGGGAAAGTTGGCCCCGGATACTGCACGGGTGTCGGCAAGGCCTTGATGGCATTTCTGGAACCCGAAGAGCTGGACAATGTCATCCGCAAACAATCGTTCTACAGATATACTCCGGGAACCTTGGCAGATGAAACATCGCTGCGCTCGGATCTGGATGTCATCCGAAAAGACGGCGTTGCTTATGACCGGGAGGAACACGAACCCGGCATCATATGTATTGCTGCACCTATCCTGTCATCGAAGGGGCGTCCGGTGGGGGCTCTTTCCGTAACAACTTCCACACGGCGGAAAAACCTGGACGAGTTGGAAAGTGCCCGTCCTGCGCTTCTGGACGCTGCAGGCAAAATTGCCGTAGCGGTCGAGGATTGGCAGTTCCCCGCTTAAACTATTCTCAGGGAGAAGAAGAGTTCATGTCTGGCGTTACCCTACGAAATGCCGTCAAACAATATGGCGACCTTCAGGTTATTCACGGTGTGGATCTTGAAATCGACGACGGTGAGTTCTGCGTCTTTGTTGGTCCGTCTGGCTGCGGAAAATCGACGCTTCTGCGTATGATTGCCGGTTTGGAAGAGACCACATCCGGCAATATATCAATTGGCAGCCGTGATGTTACCAAAGCGGATCCAGCAGAACGCGGCGTTGCCATGGTGTTCCAGACCTATGCGCTGTATCCACATATGAGCGTTGAAGAGAATATGGGTTTTGGCCTCAAAATGAATGGCCACCCGAAAGAAGAAATACAGAAGAAGGTTGGCGAAGCCAGTCGGATTTTGAAACTGGACCCGTATCTGGCACGCAAGCCAAAAGCACTGTCCGGTGGCCAGCGTCAGCGTGTCGCGATTGGCCGAGCGATTGTTCGCGGTCCCGAAGTGTTCCTGTTTGATGAACCGCTGTCCAATCTTGATGCGGAACTACGTGTCGACATGCGCGTCGAGATTGCGCGGCTGCATAAGGAAATCGGCGCGACGATGATCTACGTGACCCATGATCAAGTCGAGGCGATGACGCTGGCAGACAAGATTGTGGTGCTGCGGGCAGGGATCATTGAGCAGGTTGGTTCTCCAATGAAGCTGTATGCCGACCCGGATAACAAGTTTGTTGCCGGCTTTATCGGCTCACCTAGCATGAATTTCGTCGAAGGAGTTGCTGAGGAAGGGGCAGTCGCCATTCCTGCCTTTGGTGGAATGAAAGTTCCAACATCAGTTGCGCTGCCTGCCGTTGGCGAAAAAGTTACTGTCGGTGTGCGACCTCAACATCTGGAAATCGCTGAAAGCTCCAAAGGCGCAAAGGTAGACCTTTCCGAACAGCTCGGCGGTGTTGCCTATTCCTACCTGGTTTGTCCTACTGGCGAACGGGTAATCGTCGAAACCAAGGGCGAAGACGTGCCGATATCTGATGGCATCGTCTCCATCAAATTTGATTCTTCCAGAGCGTATTTCTTCGACGGTAAATCAGAGCAACGTCTGCGCTAACGCAATTGAAACAATACAACTGAAAAAGCCTCGGCGACATTTGCCGGGGTTTTTGTTTGTGCTGAGTATCGATCAGATATCCGGTTATCGTCAACCTTACTCCGATTTGCCTTTTTCAGTATTCGCGTGAGTTCTACTCTCCAAATGATGAGGCCTTGCGCAAGTGTGTTTTCAAATGTCCAATGTGAATGTTCCTGACTGGGAGTAGATTTCTGTCGGCAAAAAAATGTTGAAATCGAGTTACGACTTTTCGCCGCATGACATTGATTTGATCTTGATCATAGTCGAGACTTTGATAATCAGTTTTGAATAGATATAAAGTGAAGTACAGGCTGATTTCAGCTGGGCGCGAAATTAGGAAAATGCAGGTGCTGACGCGGTGCCGTATTTTCTATGAGGATTGATCGGACAAAAGTCCGGCGGAATGAGGGGTCCCGGGTCATGGATGTGAACGCGTATCTGGAAGAGCGTTTGAACAAGCTGCATGAGAACGGCAATTACCGTGTCTTTGCAGATCTTGAACGCCAGTCCGGTAGCTTTCCGCGTGCCACCCGCTACCGCGAAGATGGCTCCGTTCAGGACGTAACTGTCTGGTGTTCCAACGATTATCTGGGTATGGGCCAGAATGATAAAGTCGTCGGAGCTATGCAGGATGTTATCGGCAAATGTGGCGCCGGTGCTGGCGGAACGCGTAACATCTCCGGTACAAACCATTATCATGTGCTTCTGGAAAAAGAGCTGTCGGACCTTCATGGCAAGGAAGCCGCACTGATTTTCACCTCCGGTTATGTGTCCAACTGGGCGGCGCTAGGTACTCTTGCGTCTCAAGTTCCGGGTATGATCGTCTATTCTGATTCCCTCAATCACGCGTCCATGATTGAAGGTATTCGCCATTCACGCTGCGAAAAACGTGTTTTCAAACATAATGATGTTGCTGATCTTGAGCGCTTGATGGCTGCTGATGATCCTGATGCGCCGAAGCTGGTCGCGTTTGAAAGCGTCTATTCGATGGACGGAGATATCGCGCCGATCAAGGAACTTTGCGATGTTGCCGACAAGTTCGGCGCAATGACCTATCTCGATGAAGTTCATGCTGTTGGCATGTATGGCCCACGCGGCGGCGGTGTTGCCGAACGCGAAGGCCTGATGGACCGACTGACAATCATTGAAGGCACACTAGGCAAAGCGTTCGGTGTGATGGGTGGTTACATCACCGGCTCTAAGACGGTTGTGGATTTTGTCCGGTCCTTTGCATCCGGTTTTATCTTCACGACCGCGCTGCCGCCGGCTTTGGCAGCAGGCGCCGCTGCCTCAATTCGTCATTTGAAAGAAAGCCGGATTGAGCGTGATGGACACAAGGAACGTGTTGCACAGGTTCGCGCGGCTCTTAACAAGCGCGGCATTCCGCATATGGAAAATCCGAGCCACATCGTTCCGGTGATGGTCGGCGATGCCAAGAAGTGCAAATGGATCTCTGACATTCTTCTGGAGACCTATGGCATATACGTGCAGCCGATCAATTATCCGACTGTACCAGTCGGCAAAGAGCGTTTGCGGTTTACTCCGACACCACTGCACACGGCAGCGGACGTTGAGCATTTGGCCAACGCGATCAGTGATCTCTGGTCCCAATGCGCTCTGGCTCGCGCAGTCGCCTGAATTGCATTGTGAATGATTGCAATATTATTGTCTTAAAAAGGGAGCAGGCTGCCCGACTAGGTTCCGAACGAAACCTTCTAGAATCCCTAGTTGTCGGCGGATTTTATTTGACCGGAAAGCTATTGAATAAGTAAGTAATTTTGCAAATATAGTCAGCAGGGTAATCCAGCGGTTGCCGAGGTGCATTTTTTTCATCAAGTAACCCCATGACCAACCAAACGATACGTCTTTGATTCTGTTGATCGTGACCGCTTCATTGGATGATGCATCACCAATGTGTTTTGCCTCGGCTGCGGCGACAAAACGCATTGGCTGTTTCATCGTTCTAAAGCGAAGTGAAAGTTCATCGTCTTCGAAGTACAAGAATATGTTGGTGTCAAACCCGCCATGTCGAATAAAGGGACTCTTTCGAATTAACAGAACAGCTCCGCTGACCGTGTTCACTTCCTGGTCATTCTGGGGTGCTGTGCGATCTTTTGCTCGTTTGTCAAAACGTGTTTCGTGCCGAAAGAACTCGCTGCCATCGGGCCTAAATATCCGTGGGACAAACAAGCAGCAATCTGAGTGCTTTTCAGCAGCTGCGAGCATGCTCTGGATTGCATTGATTGAAATCTGGACATCAGGATTGGTGATCAGAACAAAATCTGTTTCCACCTCCTGAAGGCCAGCCATTATGGCGTTGGCATAGCCAACATTAACTTCGAGTGGAAGAACAGCATAATCTAGGCTCCGTGCTGTTAAAACGGAATTATCTGAACTTGCATTGTCGACAGCGAGTGTCTTGATTTGATGCGCTGCCATCACCGAATAATCAAGAATGTCAGCGCTGTTGTAGGTAACCAGAAGACGCGTTACGTTTTTCAGCGATGTTTGGGCGCTCATGGATTGGTCTCGTGATTCTTAAATTCTGATCATTTTCGTGTTCAGCGGATCATAGAATTTTGTGGTGTAACTATCGTAGGAACAGCCCCGTGCAAATGATCCGCCTCACGAGTGTCATTGAGTTGGATCTCGAGTACCAATAAGCTGACCTTTGCAGTTGCATGAAAGCCAAACGTTTCGGTTTTTTGTGAACGTAGATCTGTATGTGAAATCAAGTTGTTCTGCAATCGTGTTTGTCAGGGCAGCGCTATGAACGGCTGAGATGACCAAGCGTAACAACAGATCTGCTTGATCAATCAATTTGGGGATCAATAGATCAACAACTACAAAGCCTGTTTGGTTGATGAGCTTCGCCAACTCATATTGATTGCGGAGGGGGCGACCATGAGGTGGTTGGACGCTACGCAAAGCAAATATGGCTTGGCATCTACGTAAAATTTCTAGGGTTAACCCATTCACACGAGATCGTCATGGCAATATGATTTGAGACGTGAGGTAAGCACCGACCAATATAGGCCCTAACACTTCAAGGGGTAGATGTGGCAAGCGGTCTGTTAATGTTGGGTATGTTTACGGTGGCCTACACGCTTCTGGCCAAGAGGCTGTCTGACAGCATTTTAACGGCACCGATGCTGTTTCTCGCTTTTGGCCTTCTGATGGCTCAAACAGGTCAGTTTCCGCTGGTAGAAGCCGAGCACCTTCTTCATATTGTCGCCGAGTTGGCCTTGATCATCCTGCTGTTTCTGGACGCCGCCCAGATCAATCTGAAAAGCCTGCGAGAACGTCACCAATGGCCTCTAAGAATGCTGGTGGTCGGGTTGCCGCTGTCGATCCTCTTCGGAACCCTCGCTGCTGCGCTCCTCCTGCCTTCCTTTCCCTTGATCGTGGCGGCTTTAATCGCAGCCTTGTTGGCTCCCACCGATGCCGCTCTAGGACAAGCCGTTGTAACGAATGAGGCAGTTCCTGAGCGGGTGCGCCGCGGGCTGACACTTGAAAGTGGCCTGAATGACGGACTGGCATTACCGGTGATCCTGTTGTTCGCCAGCCTGACCGCGGAAATGATGCAGCAGGACGCAACCAACTGGGCCCTCTTTGGGGCAAAGCAATTGGTGTTCGGTCCATTGGTTGGCGGCGCAATAGGAGCCCTAGGCGGCGTCTTGTTCCTGGCTGCCAAGCAGCGCCAAATGACAACTGCGACCATAGAGGGGATTGGAGCTATCGCGATGGCGGGCTGTGCCTATCTTGCAGCTGGCATGGTAGGCGGTAACGGCTTTATATCGGCGTTTGTCGCCGGGTTGTTCTTTGGGAATGTCATCAAGGGCCAATGCGCGTTCATTTACGAGTTTACCGAAAGCGAAGGCCAAATGCTGAGCTGGGGCGCGTTTTTCCTGATCGGCCTGGCGTTGGTGCCCGGCGCGGTTGCTCATCTTGATGTGGCGAGCCTTGCTATCATCCTGACCAGCCTCTTTATCGTTCGCCCACTTGCCGTTTGGCTGTCGCTCATTGGGACGGATGCGGCGCCAATGACTAAGTTGTTTTTCGGCTGGTTCGGACCCAGAGGTCTGGCGACCGCCCTGTTTGCCCTGTTAATCGTGGAGCAGATCGATCATGAGATCGGAGACTATCTGCTCAACCTTGCTGTGAACGCGGTCTGGATTAGCGCCGTTCTTCACGGTGTGAGCGCAGTTCCACTGTCCAAATGGTACGGAGCCAGAATGCAAGCCGATGAGGGTGCTGCGGAAATGGCCGCCATGCCACCGAAACGGCCGGAAATATCGAAGGATTGACACATCAAAACCTGTGAACGCCAAGGCAAAATTGTCAGTAGCTGGGGGTATACATGAGAGCTGAAGCTGTAGCCAAAATGAGCGAATTGCCGGATCGCGATCCGCAATATGCGCTCGTAGAAAATGTGGACCTAGTAGTTGTCCGTTTTGGCGATGAGATCTCGGTCTTCTATGGCCGTTGCCTTCATCGCGGCGCGCTGATGTCGGACGGATATGTTGATGGTGATAATCTCATGTGCGGCGTGCACTATTGGGACTACCGGCTCGATAGCGGTGTTTCAGAATACAACAACTCTGAGGCACTACCAAAATTCAAAAGCTGGATCGAAAACGATCAGGTGCATGTCGATGCAGATGAAATCGCCAACTGGGCGAAAGACAATCCTCAACCGTTCAATCGAGATCAGTATCTCGGGCTCTTCGCGGACACGAGCCACGGAACTGAAGAAGAGCCATACACGGGCCTAATCCAGCAATATGCCCGCGACGGTCTTTCCAAAACCGGACACCATGGCCGGGTTGATGCCATGGGGGTGCCAAGAAATCAGCTTCCCGATTGGGATGATATCCAGATCCTGACGGCTCAGCTCCAGCAATTCCCGCTGCTGGATGATGATCCGGTTGGCACAGATGTGGTCATCGGACCGAATGCTCAGAAACCGCTACGACTTAAGATTCCGTTGTTTGTTTCCGACATGAGTTATGGCGCGTTGTCGGAACCTGCAAAGATCGCTTTGGCCCGTGGTGCAGACCTCGCGGGAACCGGCATCTGCTCTGGCGAAGGAGGTATGCTGCCGGAAGAACAGGAAGCCAATTCCCGTTACTTCTATGAGCTCGCTTCTGCCCGATTTGGTTTCGATTGGGACAAGCTCGGCAAGGTACAAGCCTTCCATTTCAAGGGTGGGCAGGGGGCCAAGACAGGCACTGGCGGACACTTGCCGGGGACAAAAGTCAAAGGCAAGATCGCTGAGGTGCGGGGCCTTAAGGAAGGCGAAGATGCAATCTCGCCGCCGCGCTTCCCGGACTGGACAGATGTCAGCCAGGTCAAGGACTTTGCCGATGAAGTTCGTAGTCGAACTGGCGGAATACCGGTTGGCTACAAATTGTCTGCCCAGCATATCGAAAAGGATATCGATGCCGCGCTTGAAATCGGTGTCGACTACATCATTCTTGATGGTCGGGGTGGTGGAACTGGCGCAGCCCCAATCATCTTTCGGGATAATATTTCCGTACCGACCATCCCGGCGCTTGCCCGCGCACGACGACATTTGGATCAATCCGACCGGAAGGATGTAACACTGGTGATCACCGGGGGACTTCGCAAACCCGCCGACTTCGTCAAGGCGCTGGCGCTGGGCGCAGATGCGGTCGCTGTTTCCAATTCCGCGATGCAGGCAATCGGGTGCATTGCCATGCGGGCTTGCCACACCAACAATTGCCCGGTGGGAATCGCGACCCAGAAACCGCATCTGGTGAATCGCCTGCAGATTGAGAAATCGGCTCGCCAGCTGACCAACTTCTTCGAGGCTTCGGTCGAGCTGATGCAGGTGATGGCACGTGCCTGTGGTCATTCCCATCTGAACCAGTTTTCAGCTGAAGACTTGACGACATGGAAACGGGAGATGTCTGATCTGTCCGGTGTTGCTTATGGCGGTGTTGCCTGACCGGGTTCAGGAAATATGAGGGAGGACAGAATGGACGCTCAAAACCTCGACTGGATCAAGGTCGCTAACGTGGACGATTTGCCTGAGGGGCGGGTAAAGACCGTAACGGCCGGGACAACGTCTATCTGCCTGTCGCATTTCGATGGCAAATGGGCGGCGATGGACAATCATTGTCCGCACCAGCGTGGACCGCTTGGCGAAGGCTCGATTGAAAAAGGATCAGACGGCAAGTGCTGGATCCGCTGTCCCTGGCATGGGTGGGACTTTGACCCACTGACAGGAGCACCTCCCGGCGGCCATGAAGACAGCGGCCAGAAACTATACCCGCTCAAAATCGAAGACGGCGAGATTTCAGTCGGGATTGAGCCCGAACCGGAACATGAACGCACAGTGACTGATGTCATGACGGAGACCATGGTCAACTGGGGTGTGAAACGTGTGTTCGGTATGGTCGGACACTCCAATCTTGGATTGGCGGATGCCATTCGCCGGCAGGTTAAAAAAGGCAGCCTGGGTTACATTGGTATCCGACATGAAGGCGCAGCTGCTTTTGCTGCATCTGCCTATGGCAAGCTGACAGGTAAACCTGCAGCATGCCTGACGATCGCCGGGCCCGGCGCGACCAATCTGCTGACCGGACTGTGGGATGCGAAAGTTGACCGATCTCCGGTGCTGGCGCTGACCGGACAGGTACAGACGCAAGTCTTTGGACCGGGCGCTTTTCAGGACATTGATCTGAAATCCGCGTTTGATGCTGTATCCAGGTTCTCCCAACCTGTCCTCGGCTCTTCCAATCATGCTGAGTTGATGTCTCTGGCATTGAAAACAACACTGGTGGAACGTGATGTCGCCAATCTGATTTTTCCGGATGATGTGCAAACCCTCCCGAGCAACAAGGATGCTGGAAAACCCGATGGCCGCGTAAGCGGGGCTACAGTCACACCGTCCGCTGATGATCTTGCCAAAGCGGCTGAGATGATCAACGGGGCCAAACGCCCGGTGATGGTGCTTGGCTATGGTGCCAAGGATGTGCGCGACAAGGTGATTGCTCTGGCTGAAAAAATCGGCGCTCCCGTTCTGACCACGTTCAAGGGTAAGGGGCTTATTCCGGATACACATCCGCTCGCAGGTGGTGTCCTTGGCCGGTCCGGAACGCCAATCGCCAGCTGGTTTATGAACGAAGCTGATCTCATCATTTCGCTCGGATCATCTTTTGCCAATCATACCGGTATCGCGCCTTACAAGCCGATCATCCAGGTGGACTTCGAGCGCATGCAGCTTGGGAAATTCCATCCGGTGACCTTGCCTGTTTGGGGCGAAATCGGCTCTTTCTGCGATGCAATCCAGCACATCGTTTGCGAACCAGCTGATGCTCCTGATCAGGTTAGTGAACTTGTCGAGCGTTGGGCTATCTGGCGCGCGGAAAAGGAACAGCGTCTTGCTGAGGATCATGGCCGCGGTATTCATTCTGCTGCCGTCTTTAAGGCTCTGACAGAGCTTTGCCCCAAGAACGCAATTATTCCGGTTGATGTCGGCAACAACACATATTCTTTCGGTCGGTACTTCGAACCCTGCGGTCAACGCATTTTGATGTCGGGGTATCTCGGCTCAATCGGTTTCAGTCTTCCCGCTGCGCTGGGAGCCTGGAGCGCAACGCAGGACTTTGAAGAGTTCAGGGGCCGAAAGGTGATTTCGATTTCCGGTGATGGTGGTTTCGGTCAATACGCGATGGAGTTCACCACAGCTGTCAAATATGGCATGAACATCACGCATATCCTTCTCAACAACAGCGAACTTGGAAAGATCTCCAAGGAGCAGAAATCCGGAGAATGGCCTGTTTGGGAAACCAATCTGACCAACCCGTCATTTGCAGCCTTTGCGCGGCTGTGTGGCGGCCACGGCCACCGGGTGACCAAGGCGTCGGAATTACGGGATGCGATTTCTGCAGCAATCGCGCATGATGGGCCGTCGCTGGTGGAAATCATCACTGATGCGGATCTGGTGTAAGGGGGCAACAATTGCAAACAGCTGCATTTTTGATTGAGATTGGTCGTTATTATCTATTCGCAGGTGCTGCCGTTGCGGTCCTGTTTCTGGTCATAGGCATTGACCGCATTGAACCGTCTGCGCGCGGATCTTATGCGTTTCGCCCGTTACTCATTCCCGGGATCTGTTTGATCTGGCCGCTGGTTCTTTATCGCTGGTTTGTTTTGGAGAAAACCGGGAGTGACCACGAATGAAACGTGCCCACCGAACCGCTCACGCCCATATCTGGACCGTTCTCGGGATAGCCCTGCCGCTCGCTTTCTTTGCAATTCTAGCGCTGCGTCAGACACCGCCTGCTGATCGTCCGGCTGTGCTGCTTGAAGCTCCGTTTGCGCAAAATGGTGCTGGGGAGGTGAGCCAGTGAGTGTTCAATACACGCCAGTCATCTGGAACCAGAACAAGATCGTCTATGACGCGGTGCTGCTGATCGCGGTGGCGCTATATCTCTATGTGTTCATCCGGGTCGGATCGGCCTTTGAGGATGTCACCAAGCCGATTGATGGCGCGATCCTGCGTATGCGGGCCTTTGGCAGCTGCGCCTTTTTGATGCTGACAGTGATCCTGTGTATCGGGCCGCTTGCCCGACTGGATCGCAGGTTCCTGCCGCTTCTTTATAACCGTCGCCACTTTGGGGTGATGACTGCTGGCATTGCAGCTGTGCATGCCAATTATGTGCTCGGCTGGTATTTCGCGTTTTCGCCAGTCGACAAATACGCTGCACTGCTGTCGTCCAACACCAGCTATGGACAGGTCCTCGGGTTCCCGTTTGAAACCCTGGGCATTGCCGCCATCTTGATCCTGTTTGTGCTGGCAGCGACCAGCCATGATTTCTGGCTGAGTTTTCTCGGTGCGCCGATCTGGAAGGCGCTGCATATGTTGATCTATGCAGCTTATGCCTTTGTCGTTCTGCATGTGGCGCTGGGCGCCTTGCAGGGACCGGCAGATCCGATCTTCATCAGCGTGGTTGCGGCCAGTGTTGTGCTGGTATCTGCCCTGCATTTTACGACCGGCCGGATGGAAGCGCGACGCGAACGCGGCGAGAAAACCGCCAAGGCTTCGCTGCAGGAGGACGGTTGGCTGATCGCTGCGGAGGTTGACGATATCGATCCGGATTGCGCCAAGGTGGTGACCCTGTCGAACGACGAGCGTGTTGCGATCTTCAAATATGAAGGCAAGCTGTCGGCGATCACCAATGCCTGCGCCCACCAGAACGGGCCGCTCGGTGAAGGTAAGGTCTTGTGGGGCTGCATTACCTGTCCTTGGCATGGCTATCAGTACAATCTGGCTGATGGCCGGGCTCCCGCGCCATTCACCGAAAAGATCTCGACCTATCGTCTGAAACTGATTGGCTCCACCGTCCTGCTGGACCCAAATGCCCTGCCGCCCGGAACCCATGTTGACCCTGTCGAGATTGGAGAGGCCGCATGAGCTGGAAACAGACCAAAGATGCGCCGTTCTTTGTCGGCTATCTGAATGCCATTCCAAAACAGCTGATGATGTTCCTGGCTGTCTTTTCCGTCTGCTTCGTTGGCGGATTGGGGCTGGCGGCGCTGACCTTGTCATCGACGCAGAACGATCCGGGCAGCGGTGGTTTTCAATGGGGCAATCGTTTTGAAAATGTCGGTCTTCTGGAGTTGCGCCCTTATCCGGTTTTGCGCCTGCCAGCTGATGGCGAGACACCGGCCAAAACCTACATGCTGTCCGGTCAGGGCAAAAACGGTGTTTTCAAACAGACTGAGGCCAATCAGGGCAATGCGGTCAACCTGCGCGGTGTTCCGGTCAATCGCGGTGATCTCACCATGATCCAGGTCGGCAAGGTCGAAGCTGCGGATGATGGATTGTCCGGGTTCACCCCGTCGGAACCAGTGTCGCTCGGGCGCTGGAAGCTCACAGGCGAGATTTGTGATGGCAAATGTTACGCGGGTGCCATGCGCCCGGGACGCGGTCTTGCTCACAAGGCCTGTGCGGATCTTTGCCTGACGGGCGGCATCCCGCCGGTATTTGTCTCCTCCGGTCCGGTTGAAGGCCGTAATTTCTTCCTGATGGCAAATACGGACGGCAACATCCTCGGCGACGAGATCAAGAACCTTCTGGCGCTTTATGTTGAAGTTGAAGGCGAGGTCGAACAACTGGATGACCTGATGATCTTCAAGGTCGATCTGGCAACCGCGAGGGTTTTGAAATGAGCGATACTCCCGCAAGACCTGCCAGGCAAACGATCTTGGTGTCCCTCGTCCTGACAACCGTCATGGCCGTCATCGCCTATTACGTCTGGATCTATGCCAACATCGGTGCCCGCATGTTCGCGCGCGGTACCTTGCTGACGGATCTGAGGTTCTTTGTCGGCCTGTTGGCCGTGTTCGGAGCCCTGTCGGTCCTGGATCGGGTGATCGGATTTGTGATCGGAAGGATCAAAAAGCAAAGGTGATCGATTTTCGTGCGGACTACCGACCCACAAATGAAGAGATGTATCGGCTCTTCAGTTCATGTTGGGGCAGTGATCATATTGAACGGGATTTCACGCCAGTTCTGGATCGTTCACTCGGGTATTTTTGCGCGCTTGAGGGGCATCAGTTGATTGGTTTCATAAACATTGCGTGGGACGGGGGCATTCACGCATTCCTACTGGATACCTGTGTCGACCCTCTTTACCGGCGCCGCGGAATTGCAACCAAAATGGTCAGACAGTCCCTGGAATTGGTCGAAACACATGGCGTGAAGTGGGTGCATGTGGATTTTGAACCTCACCTGGAACAGTTCTATGCCAAATGCGGGTTCAGGCCAACTCAAGCGGGGTTGATCCGGATCAGTATATAACCGTTACTCGCCCTCAACAACGCGCACCTTACCCGGCCAGAACGCATAATGGTTGGCAAGTTTGGAGGCCATGTCGAGCGGGGATTTATAGACCCAGCCAAGTTCCTCGCCTTTAAGCGCGACATAACTGGCATCGCCCTTGATCGGGCAGAAGGTGGATTTGTCTACGGGCTGGAAACTGGCGACCAGATCGGCTTTGGGAACGTAGACAACCGGGTCATAAACGGCCTTGCCAACTTCCATCACTCGCAAGGCGTTGTTGCTGTCGGCCAGCAATATGTCGCCGGCATAAATCCTGATGCGGCGGGAAATGTCCTTTATGACCATTAGATGATTTGAATTGGCCGGATTGCGGATGGCATCCTTGTAGGCGTCGGCGTTAAGCACATCGGTCACAGTCATCTCATCCTCCGCGTTTGTCTGTGTTTGAACGTGGTGCCGACAGGGTGCAATGACAAGCGATGACATGGTGCACAGTCGGAACAGCCTGTTTCGCAATTGTTTCGTTCCAAAAAAGTCAGATTGGTCGGTATTGAGCCTTGCAGGTGCCGTCAGTTTTGCGTTCAAAGGGCGCAATTCTGTTCAATCCGGGAGCACGTCCACAATGAATGCCAAAGCACAGGTTCTGCTGCGCGACCTTTTCGACCGGGCCGTTGAAGTCGCTGATCCGATCAAAAGCCTCGCTGCTTTTCTGCCGGAGAAGCCGGATGGCCGGGTTGTCGTGATCGGAGCTGGTAAGGCATCTGCGCGCATGGCAGAAGCTGTCGAATCTGCTTGGGATCCCTGTGAAGGTCTGGTGATCACACGGTACGGATACGGCCGTCCGTGTCAGGGGATCGAGATCGTTGAGGCAGCCCATCCGGTTCCTGATGAAGCAGGTCGATCGGCGACAAAACGGCTGTTGGAACTGGTATCGGGTCTTGGTGAAGACGATTATGTGCTTGCGTTGATATCAGGCGGTGCGTCTGCCTTGCTGACCGCGCCTGCCGGAGACATTTCCCTGGCTGAAAAGCAGGCTGTCAATCAGGCGCTGCTCGCCTCGGGCGCCCCCATCGGCAAGATGAATGTTGTACGCAAGCATCTCAGCCGCGTTAAAGGTGGGCAGCTGGCCGCTGCAGCTTATCCGGCAAAGATGCTGGCGCTGTTGTTGTCGGATGTACCCGGTGATGATCCGGCTGAGATAGGCTCTGGCCCGACAGTCGGGGATCAGACATCTGCCGTCGATGTGCTCAAGATTCTGGATCAATGGAATATCGAAACGCCAGAAAGTGTCAAAGCGGCCCTTCACGCAGGGACTGGTGTATTGGAGCCATCCGATCCGAGGATCTCACATGTCACCAATACGATCTTTGCTGCGCCTTCCCAGTCTCTGGATGCCGCCAGAACCTTGGCCGAGGAAAATGGATGCGACGTCGAGATCCTCGGAGATGCGCTGGAAGGTGAAGCGCGCGATGTTGCAGCTCACCACGCCGAGCTTGCCATGCAGCGCCAGAAAGAACGTACCGGTAGAAGCAGTCCGCTGATCTTGTTATCTGGCGGCGAGCTGACAGTCACCCGGCGCGGTGATGGGGTTGGTGGTCCCAACGCGGAATATGCCCTGGCGCTTGCAAATGCCCTGAACGGCGCAGTCGGTATTCATGCCATTGCGTGTGACACAGACGGTGTCGACGGCGCAGCCGAGGTTGCCGGTGCGATGATTGGACCTGAAACTTCGGCGAAGGCGAAAGTTGCTGGTGTTTCGCTTGCAGATGCTCTGGCACGCAACGACGCTCATACGTTCTTTGAGACGATAGGCGATCGGGTCGTCACCGGTCCGACACTGACGAACGTCAATGATTTCCGGGCGATCTGGATCAGTTCTGAAGTCTGATCTCCATCTTCCTCGTTGTCTGACAAGGGATTGGCGTGATACCCAGATCAAGGATCAGGTCTGGTGGAGACGTCAAAACAGTGTCGGAAGTCACGATTACACGCGCTGTGCGGATGCCGGACCAGTTTCGGGTCGAACGGTTTTTGTCGAACCCCAAACTCGGGCCGCGGCTTTTGTTCTTCAGCGGCGGTACGGCGCTCAATGGGGTTGCGCAATGCCTCAAACGCTATACCCACAATTCCATTCATCTGGTGACGCCGTTTGATTCCGGCGGCAGTTCGCAAGGTTTGCGTCTTGCCTTTGACATGCCCGCAATAGGTGACCTTCGCAGCCGGTTGATGGCGCTCGCCGATGAATCTGTGCTCGGACATCCAGATGTATTTCGGTTGTTCACCCATCGCTTTTCAAAAGAAGAAGAGCAGAGTGCGCTGATCATGGAACTGAAGGAGCTCATCGCCGGGACTCATTTGTTGATCCAGGCAATTGAACAACCGATGCGCTCACTCATTCAGAACCAGCTTGGTATGTTCTGGACAGCTTGCCCGAACAATTTCGATCTCAAGGGAGCCAGCCTTGGCAACCTTATCCTTGCAGGTGGTTATCTCAACCAGAACCAGCAGCTGGAGCCGATCATTTTCTTCGTCTCCAAGCTGGTTGGAGTACAAGGGACAGTTCGGGCTGTCTCGGAAGACAACCTCCATCTGGGAGCAGAGCTGGATGACGGCACGATTGTCATCGGGCAACATCTTTTGACAGGCAAGGAGTATCCGGAGCTTCGCTCGCCGATCAAGAACCTGTTTCTGAGTCAATCCTTGAAAAACAGGGAGCCAGCGCAGTCTGTTTTTCCGGAGCGAAATCGGACCATCGTACAATCCGCCGATTTGATCTGCTATGCGCCAGGCAGCTTTTACACCAGCCTTATCGCCAATCTTCTACCTAAAGGCGTTGGTTCGGAATTGGCGGTACGCACTGTGCCGAAGGTGTTTGTGCCCGGATATGGCCGTGATCCGGAAACCGGTACCATGACGATCGCTGATAAAGTACACACGCTGTTGGACTATCTCAGGCGAGATGCTGGTGCTGATTGCCCGACTGATCGGCTTTTGAATTTTGTCATCGTTGACAAGTCTCTTTCGTCTGATGAGACAAGGACAATTGAAGGGCTTGGGATCAAACTTCTCAAACTGGATCTCGTCAGCAACCCAGCGCAGCCCTGTTATGACCCGGCACCGCTTTGTGAGGCATTGGTCTCGTTGACATGACAGCCACTTAAGCTCGAAGGATGAGAGTATGAAACGAACACCACTCTTGAATCGGCACTTGAGCAAGCTGGTTGCGTCACTTGGTCATCTCGATGAAATTGTCATTGCTGATGCGGGGCTGCCAGTTCCTTCGAGTGTTCCCGTTATTGATCTGGCGGTGTCTCCAGGTATTCCGGGTTTTCTCGATGTTTGGAGCGCTCTGGTTCAGGAACTGATTATCGAACAGGCAGTGTTTGCTGATGAAGCCAGTGCGGACCTTGTTACGGAGATCGAAGTACGCCTGGCGCATTGGGCTGCAGAAACCGGCAAGCCGATAGAGCATGTTCGTGTGCCTCATGACGATTTCAAAATCAGGACAACAAAGTCGCGAGCGGTTATCCGCACCGGTGAATGCACGCCCTATGCAAACATCATTCTTGTGTCCGGTGTACCTTTCTAGATCCCGCCTGATTGTATCCCCCTAACTGTTAGACCAACTTGTACGATGAGGCTTTTCTGTTGGCGTGTATGGACGTCCGGGAACGCACTTTGAACGTGTGGTTGGGTAACTCCTTTCCGAAACCAAATTGCAAAAGTTTCGCTTTAGAGACAACATGTTCCCGCTCTGCATCATAAATATTTTCATTCTCCAAAACCGATTTTGTTGACTTACAAAATCGGTTTTGTGACACTTAATGCAAGAAAAGATCATGCGCACTCGAATGACGCAGGGTCGAAAAGGAATGGGCTGCCAAGGCCTCCGGGAGGATAAATGTCGCGATTACGCGGTTCCGTCACGATTGATGATGTCGCGCGCCATGTTGGTGTGGCGAAGGGGACTGTTTCGCGTGTCCTCAACAATTATACTGACATTTCTGACGCCACCCGTGAGCGTATCCTCAAGGCCGTCAAGGAACTCGGCTATCAACCTTCGGCGACCGCTCGAAACCTGAAACGCGGCCGACAGGATACTCTCGGTATTGTGATCCCGGTAGGACATGGCAGCGGGGCTGATCCGTTTCTTGCAGAATTCATTGATGGTATTGCGCGCGCGCTGGATGAACTCGGCCTGGATCTGCTGGTAACCACTGCGCATTCCCGCGAACACATGATCGAAACGCTTCAGCGTCTGATTGCACGGCGCAAGGTGGATGGGTTCATCATCACCCGGACGGAAGTGAATGATCCGCGGATCGCTTATCTGAGCGAGCAAGGTTTTCCATTTGTCACTCATGGGCGGTCAAGCCTTCCAGCGAAACATGCCTGGTTTGATATTGATAACGAGACCGCTTTTGCTGACGGTGTTCGCCATCTTTATAGCCTTGGCCATGAGCGTATCGGTTTTGTCGGCGGTTCTCTGGAACTGAATTTTGCGCTCCAGCGGCGCAACGGTTATCGCCACGGACTATTATCACTTGGCGTAACGCAGGATCGTGAACTCGAAACACTTCAGGACCTTAATGAAAAGGGCGGGTACGCCGGCGCCAAGGAACTTCTGTCACTGGATCAGCCGCCAACCGCGCTATTGTGTGCCACCGATGCGCTTGCCATTGGAGCAATCCGGTTTTGCAGAGAGCATGATTTGAAGGTCGGTTCCGACGTCACGGTCATTGGATATGACGGGTTGCCTGTTGGTGATTACATCGATCCCCCGCTGACCACTTTTTCCCAGAGTGCCCAGGAAGCAGGCGGGCGTGTGTCCCGCATGCTGATCGATGTTCTGGATGGGAAAGATCCAACAAGTTTGCAGGCGCTTGCTCAGGCAACCCTGACCCGGCGTTCCTCGGATGGTGCGCCCTCAAAAACATCGGAAGCGCTGGGAGTTGCGCTCCGGTTTCGGCTGAACCAACAGCCTAATTACGGCAATAATGGAGAGTGATATGATTGGGAGGAGTACATTCCTGGCGACGACAATTGCGGGTCTGCTCGCAGTTGGTCTGACCGCGGCTCAAGCGGACACCCTGCGTTTCTGGACAACAGAAGAGCAGCCGGAACGCCTCGCGAAACAGGAAGAAATGGCCGCAGCCTTCAAGGCGAAAACAGGCATCGAAGTCGATGTAATCCCTGTAACGGAATCTGACCTTGGAACCCGTGCGACAGCAGCTTTTGCCGCTGGTGATTTGCCGGATGTGATCTACCACCCGCTGCAGTATGCATTGCCTTGGGCAGAAGCTGGCATTCTGGACACGGAATCGGCAACCGAAGTTTTTGAAAAGCTTGGCACAGGCACATTTGCACCCGGTGCTGTCGCAATGGCATCTGTCGAAGGTGGCATCGCTTCTGTTCCTGTCGATGGCTGGACGCAGATGGTCGTCTATCGCAAAGACCTTTTCGAAGCGAATGGACTTGCCGCTCCGGACAGCTACGAGAACATCTTGGCTGCAGTTGAAAAACTGCATAATCCGCCGGAAATGTTCGCCTTTGTTGCTGCAACAAAGATTGACGAAAATTTCATGAGTCAGGTGCTTGAGCACGTGCTTCTGGCTAATGGTGTGACGCCGGTTGATGGCAATGGTTTCAAGGCACTCGACGAAAAGAGCACCATTGAAGCGCTGGATTTCTACAAGGCGATCTCAAAAGCGTCTCCTCCAGGCGACCTTTACTGGAAACAGTCCCGCGAACTTTATTTCGCTGGTAAGGCAGCCATGATCATCTGGTCACCGTTCATTCTGGACGAGCTCGCAGGCCTTCGTGACAGTGCGCCGCCAACCATCAATGATGACCCGACGTCCAATAAACTGGCGTCCATGACAGGCATTGTCACGACGCTCAAAGGTCCGTCCAATCCGGGTGGTGCTGCGTGGGGCGATGTTCGCTATTTCGGCATCACCAACGATGCTGACACGGAATCGGCCATGAAGTTTGTCGAGTTCTCGATGGACGATGGTTACATGTCGACGCTGTCTATCGCTCCTGAAGGCAAGTTTCCGATCCGTCGCGGCAACAAGGACAATGCAACAGCATTTGTTGACGGCTGGGCTAAACTTCCGGTGGGTGTGGACCGCAAGGCTCCACTGTCTGATCTCTATGATGCGGAAACCATCGAGACGATCGTTTCCGGTCTTGATACCGCCAGCCGCTGGGGTGTGAAAGAAGGCCAGCTGTCGCTCGCCTCCAAGATCATCAACAGTCAGGTGATCAACCGCCTGGTTCGTGAATATATCGACGGTGAGCGCGATGCTGCAGCAACTGTTGCGCAAATGAACGAAGAACTGGCCAAGATCCAGTAATTCAATCCTGTCCCGCTCCTCCAATGGAGCGGGGCATCTTTCCATTGATTTTTTGGCCGGTCTTTCTGTCTGCAGATTGCCGGTTGTCAAACTCCCCTGAAACGCCAGACGTCATGTGCTGAAGCGGAAGGGGCAGGTTCGACCTGACACCGTTGAGACGCACGAGCCGGAACCCGGAACAATGAGCGCACAGAACCAGCAGCAGGGCCAACAAACTGCGACGCCGCCAAAGGGGATTGGCCCGATGCAACGCCGCGAAATGCGGCTGGCCTATCTTATGTTGGCGCCGACTTTCGCGATCATCATGCTGATCGTGGCCGGGCCGTTGCTCGCCAATTTCTGGATCAGTTTCAAACCTGTGCAGCTTGGCGATCTGCGACCGCCAACTGTCTTGGTGAATGAGCGGGTTCGCGGAAATCCCGAAGTACCGGGAGATGCCGCTACCCTTGAATACCGTTTGCGTAATTCATCTCGTGAAGAAGTCATTCGCAACGTTGTGGTCACCGACGAAATTCCGGTTGGCTTCAATGTTACGTCCGTTCCGGATATCTGTTCCCTCGACGGCCAATCGCTGACCTGCGCAGTTGGAACAGTCGAGCCCGGCTGGCGAGACCGCCTGCGCATAGAAGGCAGTGTATCAGAAGCCTTCATTTCAGCGCATCGGCCGGAACGGGCCAGCACGCCCGTCGTCGATGGTGACGCCAAGAATGTGCTGACCAATTTCGAGTTCACCTTGGACAACTTCAGTCGGATTTTCGATTCAGATGAGTTTTGGTCCGTTCTCAGGGTGACATTCTACTATACGATTTTCGGAACGGCCGGTGCGCTGGTGCTGGGATTGTTCGCGGCTCAATTGCTGAACACCGTGTTTGTCGGGCGCAGCTTTCTGCGCGGCCTTTTTCTGTTCCCTTATGTGTCGCCGGTTATCGCAGTCGCTTTCACCTGGGTGGTGCTGTTTGACCCGTTCTCCGGAACCCTAAATGCGCTATTGACCAAGATGGGGGTTGTTTCCGACCCGATCAATTTCTTCGGACAGCGTGCGGTCGATTTCACTTTGTTCGGAATTCCGTTCGAGTTTCCTCTGGCTCTGTCGACTGTGATTGCCTTCGAGGCCTGGCGATATTTTCCGCTGTCTTTCCTATTCATTCTGGCGCGTATGCAATCCATCAACACAGACATGTATGAGGCCGCTGAAATGGATGGAGCGACACCGCTTCAACAATTCTGGTACCTGTCCCTGCCGCAGCTGATGGGCATCCTATCAGTGTTGTTCCTGCTGCGCTTTATCTGGACCTTCAACAAATTCGACGACATTTTCCTGCTGACCGGCGGCAATGCCGGGACGCGAACGCTGACCGTTGATGTCTATGAACAGGGGTTTGCGCTCTCCAATCTCGGAGCCGGTGCTGCGGTCGCTGTGGTGGTCTTTGTTGTGCTGGTCACCTTCGCCACCATCTTCCTGCGCTTCTCACCCAAGGAGGAAGGGCTATGAGGCTTGCGAGTATTCTTCTGGCCGCTATCAGTGGTCTTATCTGGGGCGTCATCGCCATGGTCGTAATCGGTGTGACACTCACGTTGATTACCGGTGAAGTGGCTTTGCCGCAGGCAACGGTTGCCGGGATCGCGGGTATTCTTGGTGCGCTTGTTCTGGTATGGCGGCAAGGTTCTGCGACGGCTGGCGGAATGCCTGCCTGGGCTCTTTCCGCAATGACAGTATTTCTTGTTCTGATGATCGGGACGTTTGCTGCCCCCTTCACATTGCCGCTGAGCACAGCTTCCTTTTGGCAGGGCTTGGGCATTCTTGGTTTCGTCGGCAGCGTAACTGCTGCAAATCGGATCTGTCTGGCGAATACCACCTTTGGTGCAATGTCCCGCTATGAGCGGGAGGTCATTTACATTCGCATTGCCAAGGGCATCGGATTTGTCGTCTTCACGATAATGGTGGCTCTGCCGTTTTACGTGATGGTGATGACATCCTTGAAAAGCCAGCAAGAGCTACTGGCCAATCCGCTGGATCTGTCGATTGACCTGTCTCAGGGTATCTTTGAGCTGTTCCGCTCCTATGTCGAGCTGTTCACCCAGTTCAATTTTGGCCGCTATTTGATGGTGTCCGCCTTTGTCTCCGTCGCGACCGTTATTCTGACGTTGTTCTTCTCTGTGCCGGGCGCTTATGCAGTGTCGCGGCTGCGGTTTCCGGGGCAAGCATTCCTGTCCAGATCCGTGCTGCTGATTTACATGGTGCCAGCGATAGTTCTGGTGATCCCGCTTTATGCCGTGTTTTCGCAGTTGGGTTTGCGCAACACCTTGACGGGTTTGCTGATTGTCTACCCGGCAACCACCATTCCGGTGGCGCTCTACATGTTGCAGGGCTATTTTCGCGGGCTGCCGTCCGAACTAGAAGAGGCCGGACTGATGGATGGGCTGACGCGGGTTGGAGTGATCCTGAAGATTACGTTGCCATTGTCCTTACCGGCACTGGCGTCTGTGTCTCTCTACGTTTTCATGATCGCCTGGAACGAGTTCCTGTTTGCCTTCATGTTCCTGGATGACCCGGACATCTTCACACTGTCACGCGGTGTTGTCTCGCTGAATTCCTCCGAGGTTCCACGGCAACACCTCATGGCCGGCGCCGTGATTGCGACCGTGCCGGTTCTCGTCATCTTCCTTTGGTTTGAGCGCTTTCTGGTTCAAGGCCTAACAGCCGGAAGTGTCAAAGGCTAATCAAATTCATCAAAGAGTTCAGAAGAAACTCAAGGAGTTATTCGTGTCCCATACCGACCTAGATCTGACCGCTAAAAACATCCTGATCGACAATGACCAGGGCGGTTACACCATTCCGACAAAAGGACTCTATCCTTATCAGTGGAACTGGGATTCTGTTTTTGTTGCCAGGGGGTTTGCCACATTTGATCAGGACCGTGCCTGGCGCGAAATCGAACTCCTTTTTGAAGGTCAGTGGCGCGACGGTATGGTGCCGCACATCCTCTTCCGCAAGGATGATCCAAGCTACTTCCCTGGCCCTTCTGTCTGGGGCACGGATGGAGGGCCGCTTCCAAGTTCCGGCCACTCCCAGCCTCCGGTCGCTGCAACTGTAATCCGCGACATGGTCGACATGGACCCATCCGGGGCAGCGTTGAAACGTGCAGGTAAGTTGTTGCCGAATCTCATGAAGTGGCATCGCTGGTATCTGAATTTCCGCGACCCGGACAACAACGGAGTTCTCGCTGTCATTCATCCTTGGGAGTCCGGCCGCGATAATCTTCCGGATTGGGACGATGCCCTGAGAGCTGTTGAGGTCAAGGACATCGAGCCATATGAGCGCAAGGATACGTCTCATGTCGATCCGGCCATGCGGCCGCACAAGGAAGACTACGACCGCTACCTGAGCATCGTTGCATCGTGCCGGAAAGTCGGTTGGGATCCAGCTGAAGTTGCCAGGAATTGTCCGTTTTTCGTGGCGGACCCTGGCGTGACATTTATCTTTTTGAGGGCATGCCGTGACCTATTGGCTTTGGCTGAAAAAATGGACCAGACCGAGGAAGCTGCCGAAATCAAAGGCTGGATCGCACGGCTTGAAACAGGCGTTCAAAAACTCTGGAATGATGATCTGAAGGCTCATGTGGCGCTTGATCTGAGAACGGGAAAACAAGCAGACGGCATTTCAAGCGCGTCATTCCTGGCACTTTATGCCGGTATTCGAGATAGCAAGACCCTGGAAGCGCTTCAGGGGCATTTCGACCGGATTGCAAGCAAGGTCCAGTACTTGATGCCGTCCTATGATCCGGATCATCCTCGTTATGAGCATCTTCGCTATTGGCGCGGCCCGGTCTGGGCGATGATAAATTACATGATCGGACGCGGCTTGGCCGAGAGCGGTGATGCGGTGCGGGCTGACAAATTGCGCCGCGATACCGCGGCACTTATCGAAGCCAGCGGGTTTGCGGAATACTTCAGCCCGGAAACGGCCGCAGGTGCCGGAGGCGGCTCCTTTTCCTGGACTGCCGCCATCTGGCTCGCCTGGGCATCACCTTCTCGCGTTGAACAAGCGGCATAAGTTTCGGGGGTACGGACATGGGAGCTATCCAGCTCAAGAGCGTCGAAAAGTGGTTTGGTGATCTTCAGGTCATCAAAGGGATCGACCTGGCGATTCAGGACGGCGAGTTCGTGATTTTTGTTGGCCCGTCCGGCTGTGGAAAATCCACGCTCCTGCGTCTGATTTCGGGACTGGAAGAGTCCAGCCGCGGGGCAATAGAGATTGACGGCAAGGATGTCACCGCGTTGCCGCCATCCGGGCGCGGTCTGTCCATGGTGTTCCAGTCTTATGCGCTCTATCCGCATATGACTGTGCGTGAAAACGTCGGGTTCGGACTCAAAACCGCTGGCGAGTCCAAAGCAGAAATCGACCGGAAGGTGAATGCAGCTTCCGATGTCCTGAAACTGACTGACTATCTGGAACGCCGCCCCAAAGCGCTCTCCGGTGGCCAACGTCAGCGTGTCGCCATTGGTCGTGCGATTGTGCGCGAGCCAAGCGCCTTCCTGTTTGATGAACCGCTGTCTAACCTCGATGCTGCTCTTCGTGTCGAGATGCGCTTCGAAATTGCACGCCTTCACAAAAGCCTCGGCACCACCATGATCTATGTGACCCATGATCAGGTCGAGGCCATGACATTGGCCGACAAGATTGTTGTGTTGCAGGCGGGTGAAATCGAACAGGTTGGTTCACCAAGAGAACTCTATGAGCGTCCGGACAACCTGTTCGTTGCCCAGTTTATCGGCTCTCCGAAAATGAATGTCCTGCCGTGTTCCGTTGAAGGGGACGCTTTCTCCCTGCAGGGTCATGGGGGTGGACACTATCCCTACGCGGGCGCTTCCGAAAAACCGGTCAGACTTGGTATCCGCCCAGAGCATATTAGTGTTGTTGCACCTGAAGCCGGACATTGTACGGGAACAGTCGAAGTTGCCGAGTATTTGGGCGCAGATACATTTCTTTATGTTGCACTCGACGGCTTGGAAACAATTCTGGTGCGGATTAACGGCAGCGATACGATCGAAGAAGGTGCACGGATCGGACTTATCTTTGATGAGACTCGAATGCATTTCTTCGATGCAGACGGAAAGTCTGTTCGCTCGTAACACCAACCGGGCTGCCATCGTATTGGAACTTGAAATCAAAAGCGTCCAAATGTCCCTTGCCAAACAGGAACGAGGCAAGAAAAGATCTCTCCAATTAGGTCGAAGGATTCGGTTTGCTCGACAGTGAGGCTGTTGGCGTCCTGTGATCTGCACGATGGAGTGAGACGATGGCCGATAAAACAGTCAACGGTGGAGCAGGGTACAATCCGGAACGTGAAGGCGCGGAGGTGTCCTTCTCAGACAAAATGTCGTACGGCGATTATCTTGGGCTGGACAAAATCCTCAGTGCACAAGCGCCATTGTCATCTGCGCCAGACGAGTTGCTTTTCATCATTCAGCACCAGACATCTGAACTCTGGATGAAGCTGATGCTGCATGAACTCAATTCAGCGCGGACTGCAATCTCGGAAGACCATCTGCCGGAAGCCATGAAGTTATTGGCGCGAGTCAGCCGGATCATGGAACAGCTCAATTCCGCCTGGGATGTTTTGCGGACCATGACCCCAAGCGATTACACCGAATTTCGTGATGATCTCGGCATGTCGTCGGGCTTTCAGTCGTTGCAATATCGCTTGATTGAATTTGCTCTCGGCAATCGCAACAAGGCGATGATCAAACCGCACGAGCATGAGGCCGATAGCGTTCGGCTGCTTGAAGAAGAATTGTTCAAACAAAGCCTCTATCAAGTGGTATTGGCATTTGCGAAACGGCAGGGTTTGGACGTGCCCGAAGAGATCTTGTTGTCTCCCTCAGATTGCCCGCATCAAGAGTTGCCGGAAATCATGTCCCTCTGGCAAACGGTCTATAGAGATCCATCGGCGCATTGGGCGCTTTATGAAGTGGGAGAGAAACTGGTTGATCTGGAAGACTATTTCCGACGTTGGCGCTTCAACCACGTGACCACAGTCGAACGGGTGATCGGTTTTAAACGTGGCACCGGCGGAACCGGCGGCGTCTCCTATCTGAAACGTATGCTGGAAGTGGAACTGTTTCCGGAGCTCTGGCATGTGCGGACTGCTCTCTAAAAGTTGCAGCCCGCGCCACTGCCAGCAAGGCCCTCGAGTTGTTCGACAAAAAGCAGGTTTCCCTATTTGAATTGCCCCGATAAGGTGCGGGCATAAGGATCATAAAACAAGATCCACCGAAGTTCAAAAGAGGGGAACTCACATGATGAAAAGACTTGCTGCGACGGCAAGCCTGCTCGCAATGCTCACCGGGGCAGCTGTCGCTGAACCCGTGAAAGTCGGCATGATCACAACATTGTCTGGCGGTGGTGCCGGTCTCGGCATCGATGTCCGTGATGGTTTTCTGCTGGCAGTGAAACAAGCCGGTAACGAAGATCTCGAGGTTATTGTTGAAGATGATCAACGCAAGCCGGATATCGCGGTTCAACTGGCGGACAAACTGGTGCAGTCTGAAAAAGTAGATGTTCTGACAGGCATTATCTGGTCCAATCTGGCGATGGCTGTTGTGCCGTCCGTGACCGCTCAGGGTAAATTCTATCTGTCACCAAATGCCGGTCCGTCGGCTTTGGCTGGCAAAGGCTGCCATGCAAACTATTTCAATGTTGCCTGGCAGAACGACAACCTGCATGAAGCAGCTGGCGCTTATGCAAAAGACCAAGGCTACAAAAAGAGCTTTATTCTTGCGCCTAACTATCCGGCTGGTAAGGATGCTCTGACAGGATACAAGCGCTTCTATGGTGGTGACCTTGCGGGTGAACTTTACACCAAACTTGGTCAGACGGATTACGCTGCTGAGCTCGCGCAGATTCGTGCCTCTGGTGCAGACAGTGTTTTCTTCTTCCTGCCAGGTGGAATGGGGATCTCGTTCCTGAAACAGTATGCAGGCAGTGGTATTGATCTTCCTGTTGTTGGGCCTGCATTTTCATTCGATCAGGGTATCCTTCAGGCCGTTGGTGATGCAGCCTTGGGCGTGAAAAATACCAGTCAGTGGAACAAGGATATCGACAACGCCACCAACAAGGCATTTGTCGAAAGCTTCCAGGCTGAGTATGGCCGTCTCCCGTCGCTGTATGCTTCGCAAGGCTTCGACACAGCCAATCTGTTGTTGTCAGCAATGAGCAAAGCAGATGTGAAAGACGCTGATGCATTCCGTGCAGCGCTGAAAGCTGCGGACTTCAGCTCCGCACGTGGCGACTTCAAATTCGGTCCGAACCATCATCCGGTTCAGGACATCTATGTTCGTGAAGTGATCAAGGAAGGTGATCTTTACACTAACAAGATCATTGCCACTGGTTTGAAGGATCATTCAGACGCGTATGCTCCTGATTGCAAAATGTAAGTCACTGGAATTGAAGTGACCTAGCCCGGGCCATCAGGCCCGGGCTTTTTCCTTCTGCACTCGATCAATCCATCTTGTCTGTAAATTCTGTCACTTGGGCAAGACGGCTGACTAGAGTCCAATACTGGCAATAGCTTTCGTTTGAGGCTCGTATTGGCATCGAAAGCATCGTTTTCTGTATTAAAAAGAAAAATACGAAAGCATTTTTTGCTACTTTCTACGGCGGTTTTGTGTCACAGTCGTTGAACTGATACAGGAAAAATCTGGTTGCGCTGCGTCATTTCGCCTTATGAAGTAATGCGAATAATTCAATTAAAACAATTAGATATTTGCTTATCGTGCAGTGCAATTATTCTACTAATATTTTAGTTTGACAATGCGTCTTCGCTGTGTCCAAGTATGTGAAGCCGGTTAAACACGGCAAACATATTCTCACGGGAGGAGATTACGATGCGCAAGTATCTACTTTGCGCAGTTGCAGCTGGTGCTGTAATTGCCGGAGCAGGATCCGCGTTCGCTGACGAAGCAGCAGCGAAAAAGTGGGTTGATCAAGAATTCCAGCCATCTGTTCTGTCGAAAGATGAGCAGATTGCAGAGATGCAGTGGTTCATCAAGGCTGCTGAGCCATTCAGTGGTATGGAAGTTAATGTCTTGTCTGAGGGCATTCCAACCCACTCTTACGAGTCTGAAGTTCTGACAAAAGCCTTTGAGGAAATCACTGGCATCAAAGTGAACCATCAGATCCTCGGTGAAGGTGAAGTTGTTCAGGCCGTGCAAACACAGATGCAGACAGGCCGGAACCTCTATGACGCCTATGTCAACGATTCCGATCTTATCGGCACGCATTCCCGTCTTCAGTTGGCGTACAATCTGACGGACTGGATGGCTGGTGCAGCTAAAGACGTCACAAACCCGGGTCTTGATCTGGGCGACTTCATGGGCACCCAGTTCACAACTGGTCCGGACGGCGATCTTTACCAGCTTCCAGATCAGCAGTTTGCAAACCTCTACTGGTTCCGCAAAGACTGGTTTGACCGGGAAGACCTGAAGAAGGCCTTCAAGGACAAATACGGCTATGACCTGGGTGTTCCGGTCAACTGGTCCGCATACGAAGACATCGCCGAGTTCTTCTCAAAGGACGTCAAGGAAGTCGACGGTGTCGAAATCTACGGTCACATGGATTACGGCAAGCGTGCTCCTGACCTTGGGTGGCGTATGACCGATGCATGGCTGTCCATGGCTGGTGCGGGCGACAAAGGCGAGCCGAACGGTATTCCGGTTGACGAGTGGGGCATCCGTATGGAAGCCGGTACTTGTAACCCGGTTGGTGCTTCTGTCACCCGTGGTGGTGCAGCCAACGGCCCGGCCGCTGTCTATGCGATCCGCAAGTGGGACGAATGGCTTCGCAATTATGCTCCTCCAGGTGCAGCGAGCTTTGACTTCTACCAGTCTCTGCCAGCACTCAGCCAGGGCAATGTTGCTCAGCAGATCTTCTGGTACACAGCATTTACCGCAGACATGGTGAAGCCAAAGTCTGAAGGCAACAACACCGTGGATGATGAGGGTACACCGTTGTGGCGCATGGCTCCAAGCCCGCACGGTCCTTATTGGGAAGAAGGTCAGAAGGTTGGTTATCAGGATGTCGGGTCCTGGACGATCCTGAAGTCTACTCCTGAAGACCGCGCGAAAGCTGCCTGGCTCTATGCACAGTTCGTGGTTTCCAAGACTGTTGACGTGAAGAAAAGCCATGTTGGTCTGACCTTCATTCGCGACAGCTCTGTGAACCATGAATCGTTCTCCGAGCGTGCTGGCAAACTGGGTGGTCTGGTCGAGTTCTATCGCTCACCTGATCGTGTTGCCTGGTCTCCAACTGGCATCAACGTACCGGATTATCCGAAACTGGCCCAGATCTGGTGGCAGCAGATTGGTGACGTGAACTCCGGTGCCTTTACACCGCAGGAAGCTATGGATCGTCTTGCTGAAGAGATGGACATCGTCATGTCTCGCATGCAGCAGGCTGATGAACGTGCCAATGTTTACGGTGGCTGTGGCCCGCGTCTGAATGAAGAAAAAGACGCGGAATATTGGCTGTCCCAACCAGGTGCTCCAAAGGCGAAACTCGCCAACGAGAAACCACAGGGCCAGACTGTAAACTACGAAGAACTTGTTGCCCGCTGGCAAAAGTAATCGTCGGAACGTTTCCTCCAAGAACCGGACCGGGGCTTGTCCCCGGTCCACCACCGATCCGAATGTGACAGGTTGCGAAGATCTTTTTCGCTCTAAATCCTGAACGGACGCGGACAAAAATCTATGTCTCTAGAATTAAAAAATGTCAGCAAACGCGTGGGTCAGATCACTCATGTGAAAGACACAAGCCTGACACTTGAAACCGGTCATTTTAATGTTTTACTTGGCGAAACGGGTGCGGGTAAAACTTCCCTGATCAAGCTGATGGCTGGCTTGGATTCCCTAGCTTCCGGTCAAATAATACTGAACGGCAAGGATGTAACGACCTTGAGCGCCCAGAAGCGCAACATAAGTCTGGTGCACCAGTTCTTTGTCAACTATCCGCATATGACAGTGTTCGACAACATTGCTTCTCCGCTAAAGGTCGCGGGCATTGCCAAGTCGGAAATAGCGGACAGGGTCGAAGAAGCTGCTAACATTCTGAAACTGAAGCCGTATCTTCAGCGGAACCCGCATGAGCTTTCCGGCGGTCAGCAGCAGCGCACAGCTTTGGCGCGCGCGATCGTCAAGGAAAGCGACGCAGTGTTTCTGGATGAGCCACTTGCGAACCTTGATTACAAGTTGCGCGAAGAATTGCGTGATCAGCTTCCTGAGCTGTTTGCAGGTCGGGGTGCCGTTGTGGTCTATGCGACGTCAGAACCGGAAGAGGCGCTTTTGCTTGGCGGTAAAACAGCGCTGATGAGCAACGGTCATGTGGTTCAGTTCGGTCCAACCGCCGATATTTACCGCAAGCCGAAAGATCTTGATGCGGCGAAAGTGTTTTCAAACCCGCCTATCAATTCGGCAGCGGTTACGAAAAAGGGTAACACCGTTACCTTGAACACCGGAACGAGCTGGACTGTGAACGATGCAGCTGCCGCGCTTGCTGACGGTGCTTATACCCTTGCGATCAGGCCCAACCATGTGATGCCTGTGGAGACATCCGCGCACACAGTGAGCCTTGATGGCACTGTCCAGGTGACTGAGTTGAGCGGATCAGAAAGCAGCGCCCATTTCGACATGGATGGCCAGTCCTGGGTTTCTCTGTCTCCAGGCGTTCATCCATACAATGTTGGTGAGGTCCATACGTTTTATCTGGATCCGAGCCATTGTTTCTTCTTTGCGCCTGACGGTCAGTTGGCGGCATAGGGCGAGGATATCATGGCACAAATCACGCTTTCCAATCTGCGGCACAGCTATCACCCGAACCCTTCGAGTGATGCTGATTATGCGCTCAAGAAAATCGACCTGACCTGGGAAGATGGCGGAGCATACGCGCTGCTCGGCCCGTCAGGTTGCGGTAAGTCTACGCTGCTGAACATAATTTCGGGACTGCTGGTCCCTTCTGAAGGCAAGATCCTGTTCGGGGATCAGGATGTGACGGATCTTCCACCGGCGAAACGCAACATTGCCCAGGTGTTCCAGTTTCCAGTCATCTACGACACGATGACAGTCTATGACAATCTGGCGTTTCCGTTGCGCAATCGTGGCCGCGACGAGGACGTCGTCAAGTCCCGGGTAACCGCGATTGCCGAGATGCTGGAAGTCACTGACATGCTGAACACCCGGGCAGCAAACCTGTCACCTGACAACAAACAAAAGATCTCGATGGGCCGCGGACTTGTTCGCCAGGACGTGAATGTCGTTATGTTCGACGAACCTCTGACCGTGATCGATCCGCATTTGAAATGGAAACTGCGCTCGAAGCTCAAGGAGCTGCATCAAAGGGTCAAGGCGACCATGATCTATGTGACCCACGACCAGACCGAAGCGCTGACCTTTGCTGATCAGGTGGTGGTAATGCAGGACGGCGAAATCGTTCAGATCGGCACCCCTGTTGAACTTTTCGAACGACCGGCACACACGTTTGTCGGTCACTTTATCGGGTCGCCGGGCATGAATGTGCTTCCATGCAGCGTCAAGGATGGGGCAGCTTACTTCAACGGCGAGCGAGTTAACCTCGAAGGCCCTGTTTCGAGGGTTTCTGACGGAGCCGCCGAAGTCGGGATCAGGCCGGAGTTCGTATCCGTTTCAAAATCTGGAGAAGGTGTAGATGCACGGGTGCGCAAGGTCGCTGATATCGGTCGCCATAAAGTAGTCGAGGCGATTGCAAACGACAGCCGAGTTCACGCGATCCTTGAGGGTGACGCACCAAACGCAGGCGATGCCGTCAAGCTCGATTTTAAACAATCCCAGACCCGTCTCTACAAAGACGGCTGGCTGGCCAGCACGTCGGCGGAGGGTGTCTGATGAAAACGCAAAATCAACGCGCCTGGTTCTTTGTTCTGCCGGTTCTCTTGCTGGTGGCATTCAACGCGCTCATCCCGATGATGACCGTGGTGAATTACTCTGTTCAAGAGACCTTTGGCGACAACCTGTTTTTCTGGGAAGGCCTGAGGTGGTTCCAGGAAGTTCTGCAGTCTGAGCGGTTCCACAACGCACTTGGACGCCAGTTCTTCTTCACCTTCATGATCCTGATCATCGAAGTGCCGCTTGGTATCGCGATTGCGCTTGCGATGCCCAAAAAAGGGATTTGGGTGCCGTTCTGTCTGGTGACCATGGCATTGCCGATGCTGATCCCATGGAATGTTGTTGGCGCAATGTGGAACATTTTCACTCTGCCGGACATCGGTTTGATGGGGTACTTCCTGAACCACACTCTGGGCATTTCCTACGACATGACTCAGGATCCTGTTGCCGCGTGGGTAACGATCATCATCATGGACGTCTGGCACTGGACTTCACTTGTGGTGCTACTGAGTTACGCCGGTCTCGTCTCGATACCGAATGCTTACTATCAGGCTGCTGAAATCGATGGTGCCTCGAACTGGGCAATATTCCGCTACATCCAGTTGCCGAAGATGAAAACGGTTTTGACCATTGCGATCCTGCTCCGCTTCATGGACAGCTTCAACATCTATACCGAGCCGTTTGTTCTGACCGGTGGTGGCCCAGGCAACTCGACCACACTTCTGTCTATCGATCTAGTGAAGATCGCACTCGGTCAGTTCGATCTTGGTCCGGCAGCTGCTATGTCCCTCATCTATTTTGCTATCACGTTGCTCGCCTCCTGGCTGTTCTACACGTTGATGACAAAAAACGATAACAAGGCTTGAGGAGAACCATCATGAGACTGAAAAGCCTGGTTCCCATCATCTACATCCTCTTCCTGATGCTGCCGATCTATTGGCTCGTTGCGATGAGTTTCAAAACGACAAACGAAATTCTCGCCGGGTTCTCCCTGTTCCCTCAGACGTGGACGTTCGACAACTACATCGAGATCTTCACCGATCCGACCTGGTACTGGGGTTACTTCAACTCCATCATTTATGTGACGATGAATACGGTCATTTCCGTCTCCGTCGCCCTTCCGGCAGCATACGCTTTTTCGCGTTACACCTTTATCGGTGACAAGCATCTGTTCTTCTGGCTGCTGACCAATCGGATGGCGCCGGCAGCAGTGTTCGCTCTGCCGTTCTTCCAGCTTTATTCAGCGGTTGGCTTGTTTGATACACACATTGCCGTCGCTTTGGCGCATTGCCTGTTCAACGTGCCGCTTGCTGTCTGGATCCTGGAAGGTTTCATGAGCGGAGTGCCAAAGGAACTCGATGAAACAGCTTATGTAGATGGCTATTCTTTCCCGCGCTTTTTCATGACAGTGTTCCTGCCGTCTATCAAGGCGGGTGTCGGTGTTGCAGCGTTCTTCTGCTTCATGTTTTCCTGGGTGGAATTGCTGCTCGCGAAAACGCTGACAGCTGTCGCTGCCAAGCCAATTGCCGCCGTGATGACCCGGACTGCATCGTCTGCTGGTTATGAGCTCGGGCTATTGGCAGCAGCTGGTACCTTGACCATCATTCCAGGTGCAATCGTGATCTATTTTGTCCGTAACTACATTGCCAAGGGCTTTGCCCTGGGGAGGGTGTAATGCTGGGATGGATGGCCTGGACCTGGCCGACAGCATTTCTGTTTGTTGGCATATTTTCCGCTATTGGAATTCTGACCGCTGTTGAAATCAGATATCCCGGTGGTGCCGCGCGCGTGGGAATTCTGGGGCTGGAGACTACTCGCGGTGATCGCCTGTTCATCACACTTCTGGGGACAGCCTACATTTTCCTGGCCTGGCTCGGCCTGGTCGGCATGCCGCTTTGGTGGCCATTGGCGATCAGTCTTGGTTGGGGCGTATTCTGTTTCAGAAAAGTGTAACGCAGCGCTTTACAGGACTTTGAATTGGATCTTTCTGAGCAGATGGTGCAATGATAGACGAGTAAGCCCATCCAAAAAGAAGTTACCGCAGGAATATAATGAGAAAGCGTAAAAGCAACGAGTTTCTGACCGAAGTCGAACTGGAGTTCATGACAAAACTCTGGAAAATCGGCGAAGGCTCTGTGCGGGATATTCTCGCATGCCTATCACCGGAAAGAAAACTTGCCTATACGTCCTGCGCTACCATCATGCGAATTTTGGATGACAAGGGCTTCGTGGACAGCAGAAAAGAAGGGAAGACATTTATCTATTCCCCAAAGCTGACCAAAGACACCTATCAGTCTCGTTCTCTCAGAAATCTGTCAGACAAACTGTTCGACGGAACGCCCGCCTCGCTGGTGGCGCGTCTCGTTGATGAATACGAACTATCGGAGAACGATCTGGACGAACTTAGGGCGTTACTGGACAGGAGGAGGACAGATGACGCTACTTAGCCAGGTTATCGATTTATATATCGATCTGAATATCACATTTGCGATCACCGCCTTGGTATGGTTGGGAGCCAAGGCCTTGATGGAGCGTTCGGGCGCCAAATTGGCGTTTAGCGTCCAGCTAGGTCTCCTGAATGGATTGTTTGCGGTTATCGTCATTTCCCCAGTGCTCGCGGGCTTCTATCGCGAGCTTCTGAGTTCCGGCATTGTTCCAGCAAACTTTACGGTAAATCTCTCTGACTATGCCGTGTCACAATACATGCGCGGCGGAATTGCTATTCCTGCGCAGGACTTCCAGTCTCTGCTCGGGCTGAGGACGCGGGTAACCGAGGATATCTTGTCCCTTGGATCTGTGTGGAGCATAGCAGTCGTCTCAATGCTGTTTGTTGGGGCAGTAGGATTTGGGTCCAAGTTGTTGGTGAATTTCCGGCGGCTGAACCGGATGTTGTCCACCTGTCATGAATGGAGGCGTCAGGGCAAAGTGCAGCTGTTGCTTTCTGATACGGCGCTGGTACCCTTTTCTGCTCGTGGTTTGTTCCAGCATTATGTGGTCATTCCGACAGAATTGTTGGCTTCGCCGGAGGATCTCAAACTCGTCCTGAAACATGAGTTCGAGCATCTGAGGCAAGGCGATGTGACATGGGAGATTGGATTGGAGATGCTCCGTCCGTTCTTCTTCTGGAACCCGTTCTTCTATCTCTGGAAATCAGAGGTCGAGCGGTTACGGGAGCTGGCTTGTGATCAAAAAGTCGCTGCAAATGCGCATGTGGATCTGAAGACATATTGCATGTGCCTTATGCGGGCTGCGCAGTCAGGTCTAAAGAAACGTCAGGCGCAGGTCGGGCAAGATCGCAGCGGTGTTGCCGCTGTTGCGTTGATCGAGGTTCAGGACCGTTTGTTACGCCGGTCTCCAGCCCAGAAACTGCGCCGTCGTGTTGAAGCGTTGCTGGAATCCGGCCGTATCCGTCCGCATAGAGCTGTCGTTGCACTGGTTGTTGCGCCATTGGCTGCCGTTGTCTTTATGACGGCTTTGTCGATCCAGAAGCCTGCGGATTGGAGCCAGGACCGTTTAATGCTCGCGGCGATCGTCAATCTTGAACGCCTTGAGACCATCAATTCCTTTGGTCAGCGACCTTAACGAACTGAGATGCTGAATTTGTAAGATCCGTGTGTCTGATTCTTGGACATGCGGATCTTTGCGTTTTTAATCAGTGTTGCAACATTCGCTCCGGTGCTGCAGTGATTGAGGCATGAACTCTTCCGACGAGAAAACCAGAACCGCAGAAGCCGGAACGCGTATTCGGGTCCGCGGAATGGTTCAAGGCGTTGGCTTCCGTCCGCATGTCTGGCACGTGGCAACTTCATTGGGACTTGTCGGTTCTGTCTGCAACGATGGCCAGGGAGTGCTGATTGAAGCCTTTGGTGTGCAAGAGACGATTGACCAATTCGTCGTAAGGCTCCGGGAAAACCCTCCGCCACTATCGCGGATAGACGGCTTTGAAATGTCGGAGCACTCCTCATCGCAGGAGATGGTCGGCTTCGAAATTATCGATAGCCAGGGTGGAAAGATTGCAACCGGAATTGTCCCCGATGCTGCGACGTGCCGCGCTTGCTGCGCAGAAATCGAGAACCTGTCAGACCGCCGAGCTGGTTACTCTTTTACCAACTGCACCCACTGCGGACCGCGCCTCTCGATATTGAAACATATTCCATACGACCGCGCGTCAACGTCCATGTCCTCTTTTCAGATGTGTGAGGCGTGTGAAACCGAATATCAGAACCCGGCTGATAGACGGTTTCATGCCCAGCCGAACGCCTGTCCTGAGTGTGGGCCTGAACTCTGGCTGGAGATAGCTGGAGAAACCCAGAAGTGCGACGATCCAATCGACCTTGCCATTAGCAGACTTCTTGCCGGAGACATTCTGGCTATCAAGGGACTGGGCGGTTTTCAAATTGCCGTCGATGCTGGCAACGAAGCCGCTGTTCAGCGGTTGCGACGGCGCAAACGGCGACCTGATAAACCGTTGGCCCTGATGGCACGCGATGTCGATCAGATCCGAGTGTTCTGTTGTGTGTTTGATGAAGAGGCTCGGCACCTTGATAGTCCGGCTGCCCCGATCTTGTTGCTGGAAAGAACCAACAATGAACTCGCGGACAGTATAGCGCCGGGCCAGGATCGGTTGGGTGTAATGCTGCCGAACACGCCATTGCATCATTTGTTGATGGCCAAGTTGGAACGGCCGATTGTACTGACGTCAGGCAATGTTTCCGGAGACCCGCAGGAGATCGACAATCAATGCGCCCGGCAAAAACTCGGATCTATTGTCGATGGTTTTTTGATGCATGACCGGGACATCGTGAACCGGCTGGACGATAGTGTTGTGCGCATCGACAAATCCGGCCCGGCCATCTTGCGGAGAGCTCGCGGTGTCGCGCCCGCACCGATCCGATTGTCGTCAGAATTTACCAATGCGCCCAAGGTCCTTGCCCTAGGGGGGGAGCTTAAATCGACTTTTTGTCTGTTGAACGGGTCGGATGCGATCCTGTCCCAGCATATTGGCGATCTCGAGAATGTCGCTACATTTGCAGACTACAAGAAGATGTTGCGGCTCTTTCTGGACCTCTACCAGTTTGAGCCGGACATCATCGCGATCGACAAACACCCGCAGTATCTGTCCAGTGTTTACGGAAAGAAGCTTGCAGCGGAGTTCGGGGCGAAGTTGATCGAGGTGCAGCATCACCATGCGCATTTGGCGGCATGTCTCGCAGAGCATCAAGTTGACCTCAAAACAATTGGTTCGGTTTTCGGCGTCATTCTGGATGGCCTCGGCTGGGGAGATGACGGCACGGTTTGGGGTGGTGAATTTCTAAAGGGCAATCTGAGTACCTATGAACGTCTGGCTCATTTCGAGCAGATACCTCTGCCAGGTGCTGCAGCGGCTTTTCGTGAACCTTGGAGAAACCTGATCGCGCATCTACACACCGTTTTGGGCGAAAACTACCGTGACCATATTGGCGGATTGCAATTCACAGCGGCGTTTGAAAGCACAAAGGCAGCGACCGTTGACAAGATGATCATGCAGAAAATCAACTCACCGTTGTCTTCCTCCGCTGGCCGTTTGTACGATGCGGTTTCCGCAGCGCTCGGACTATGTTTTGAAAAACAGAGTTTCGAGGGGCAGGCGGCTATAGCGTTGGAAGTTGCTGCTCAGCCATTTGTCGATTGCGAAACCGCTTATCCAATCGACATTATACAGGCCCCATCAAGGGCCATATCGTTCGCTCAGATGTGGCAAGCGTTATTAGACGATCTTCAGAAAGATGCTGAACCTGGCCGCATTGCAGCTCGGTTCCACAACGGACTGGTTCAGGGGATCGTCCGGACACTCGAGACGCTCGGTGCAGCGAACGCAGACACTGTCGTATTGTCCGGTGGCGTTTTTCAAAACGAGATACTGCGTGATGGTGTGCATCAGAAACTTGAAGCGAAAGGCTTGAATGTTCTCAACCATCACCTCGTTCCTTCAAATGACGGCGGCCTGGCATTGGGGCAGGCGGTCATTGCAGCTCGCCAAGCGATGAATTATCAAAATTGATTGCACCGCTTGGCAGGAATTGCTCTCATCTAAACGTCCGTTGACATTCGTCAAAGACGTTGGGTGGCAACTCTGTGACCGTTGAGGCAAAGTGATGTCTATTGAGCAATCTGGCGGCCGTATCGTGTTTGAAGCGTATTTTTATCTAATCGATTTATGTCCGTTGACCTTGCCCGAGCAAAAGACTGCCGGAGGTGATCATGGATAACGGGCAATCAAATGGAACTGGTGCGCCCGTTTGTGATGTCGTTCCGGTTCCGGAAAACGAAATTGTCGAAATTTGTGAAACGGTCGGCAATGACGAACATCGCATGCTCGACATCCTGCGCGATGTGCAGGATCGATATCATTGCATTTCGCCGTCAACCATGGACAAGATCGCGAACTGTACAGGCCTGACCCGGATCGAGGTCGAAGGCGTCGCCAGCTTCTATTCTTTTCTATCTCTGACACCCAAGGGCCGGATCACAATTCGCCTGTGTGACGATATTGTTGATCGTTATTGCGGCCTGGAAGAGGTCACTCAAGCCTTTGAAGATGCGCTCGGTATCAAGGTCGGACAGACATCTGCGGACGGCGCTTTTTCCCTTGAATGCACGCCGTGCATTGGCATGTCTGATCAGGCCCCTGCGGCTATGGTCAATGACGTCATACTTACCAGACTCACGGCAGACACCGCACGCCAAATTGCCGAAAACCTGAAAGCCGGACAAAGCCCCGAGATGATTGTCAGCGAACGGTTCAGCAGTCTGTCAGCTCATGAACGTGCCATCCGAATGGTCGACAACAATATCCGGCACGCCGGAGAAGTCTTGCTTGGACCTGTGCCGGATGATGCGGGCCTGAACAATGCGGTTGGTATGCGCCCGACCCAGATCATTTCATCTGTTGAGGAAAGTGGCCTTCGAGGCTGTGGCGGTGCCGGGTTCACGACAGGTCGGAAATGGCGATTTGCATCCAGCGAGCAGTCTGAACGCCGGTTCGTGATTTGCAATGCGGATGAGGGCGAGCCGGGGACCTTCAAGGATCGCGTGCTTCTGACCGAACGGCCTCATTTGCTGATTGAAGGCATGACGATTGCTGCAAGAGCGGTTCGTGCACGGGAAGGCATCCTCTATCTCCGCGGTGAATATGTTTACCTGCGCCCGCATCTGGAACAGGTGCTGGACGACCGTCGTCGTCGCGGATTGCTCGGCAGCGAAATTCTGGGCATCAAGAACTTCGAATTTGATGTTCGCATTCAGATGGGCGCAGGCGCTTACATCTGTGGTGAAGAAGGGGCCTTGATCAGCTCCTGCGAAGGCTTGCCGGGCGAACCCAAAACTCGGCCTCCTTTTCCGGTCAATCGTGGGTATCTCGGTTATCCAACTGTCGTCAACAACGTCGAAACATTCTGCCATGCAGCGCGTATTCTGGATCGTGGCGCAAAATGGTTCCATGACATGGGAACCGAAGGCAGCCATGGCACAAAACTGTTTTCCGTCTGCGGGGATTGCCTGAATCCGGGTATTTATGAATTGCCCTATGGCCACACCGTTCAGGACCTTCTGGGGATGGTCGGTGGTGAGGATGCCGCAGCCGTTCAGATTGGCGGGCCGAGCGGGACGATGATTGCCCGCGACAGTTTCCATCGCAAACTGACCTTTGATGATCTGGCAACCGGTGGTGCAATCATCATTTTCAACGGTGATCGCAACATTCTGGAGATCGTCGAATATTACATGTCGTTCTTCGTGCATGAAAGCTGCGGCTACTGTACGCCGTGCCGGGTCGGTAACGTTTTCCTTCAAAAGGCGATCCAGAAATTCCGCAAGGGATTGGCCAATCCGGAAGACATTGACTACCTGAAGGAACTATCGGGAACGATCATCGAGACCAGCAGATGTGGTCTCGGCATGACGTCACCAAATCCGATCCTCAGCACGCTTCAGAATTTCCCGCTGGTCTATTCGGCAACGAGCAAACCCAGCAAGGACGGCATTCGCGATACGTTCGACATTCAATCCGCGATTGATGGGGCTCGCAAGATTGCCAAGCGACGTTCCTACATCTTTGACAAGGACTTCACGCAATGAGCGACAACAGGCGGGAAGCGAGCTTCATCTTCACTATCGACGGGATCGACGTGAAAGCCTATGCGGGCCAAACGATCATGGAAGCGGCTGACGAAGCCGGGGTCTATATCCCGCGTCTTTGCGATCATGAAGGTCTGCGTCATCAGGGCAGTTGCCGGGTGTGCACGGTCAGGGCTGGTGGGCGCAGTGTGGCTGCCTGTACCCAACCGGCGGCTCCGGGGCAGGCGGTCGAAAACGAAACCGCGCACCTCACAAAGATGCGCCGGGATCTCGTCGAGATGCTGTTCCATGAAGGCAATCACCTCTGCCCGATCTGTGAGGCGAGTGGTAATTGCGAACTTCAGGCAATGGCTTATCGTCTGGATATGACGGACTCGACGAAGTTTCCGTATCTGGAACCCTGCCGGGCACTGGATGCCTCTCATCCCGATATAGCGCTTGATACCAATCGCTGTATCAGCTGCGGACGGTGTATCCGTGCGTCACAGGATGTCGATGGCAAGGGTGTCTTTGGTTATGTCGGCAGGGGCATTCATCGCCGGGTCGCCGCGAATGGAGAGAATCTTGCCGACACTGATGCTGACATAACTGATTTTGCAATTTCATCGGAAGTCTGCCCGGTCGGCTGCATCATTCGCAAGCGTGTGGGTTTTGCCATTCCGATTGGTGAGCGGGAATTCGACAAGGGACTTATCGGTCACGAGATCGAGGAGAAGCGGAAATGAATGCGCATGCTCCCACCGAACTGCCAAAGGCACGAATAGCGACGGCATCTTTGGCCGGATGTTTTGGATGCCACATGGCAATCTTGGATATTGATGAGCGCCTCATCGATCTGATGCAGCTGGTGGATGTCGATCGTTCACCGTTGACAGACAAGAAGCGCTTCACAGACCGTTGCGATATCGGCATCATCGAAGGCGGCTGTTGCAATGAGGAAAACGTGCATGTGTTGCATGATTTTCGCCGCAACTGCGATGTCCTGATTGCACTGGGGCAATGCGCCATCATGGGCGGGCTGCCCGCGATGCGGAATGCGATCATGCATTCGGATGCACCTCTGCGCGAATGCCTCGACGAAGCCTATATCACTGGCAAGTACATCCGGAACACGACCCACAACGTGCCAAATGATCCGGCGCTGCCGCTTCTTCTTGATGAAGTTTATTCATGTTCTGAAGTCGTCGAGATCGATTATCAGATCCCCGGCTGTGCGCCGAGCGGCGACATAATTTTTGACACGCTTTCAAAGCTTTTGACCGGAAAGTTCCGGGGCTTTGAACGTGAAATGATCAAGTTCGATTAGGTCAGGGAGAAACGAAGTTATGAGTGAACCCAGACTGATTGAAATCTCGCCAGTCACCCGTGTCGAAGGTCACGGCAAGGTCACGATCCATTTGAATGCCGATAATGAGGTGGACGAGGCCCGGCTGCATATCGTCGAGTTCCGTGGCTTCGAGCGCTTTATTCGCGGTCGGCTGATGTGGGAAGTCCCGGTCATCGTGCAGCGACTATGCGGGATCTGCCCGGTCAGTCACCATCTCGCAGCAGCCAAGGCGATGGACATGATCGCCGGGGTCGATCAGCTGACACCGACTGCCGAAAAGATGCGCCGGTTGATGCATTACGGTCAGGTGATGCAGAGCCACGTTTTGCACTTCTTCCATTTAGCCGCTCCTGATTTGCTGTTCGGATTTGGTGCTCCTGCTGAAAAGCGCAACATATTCGAGGTGATCAAGGATAATCCTGAGCTCGGAAAACGTGCTGTCCTGATGCGCAAATACGGTCAGGAGATCATCGAGGCGACAGCCGGAAAGAAAATCCACGGCACGGGCGCAATTCCCGGTGGTATCAATCGAAATCTGCCGATTGAACGGCGGGATCATTTTCTATCTTCCATCGACGAAATGATTGAGTGGTCGCAGGATGCGGTGAAGCTTGCTCGCGATTACACGCTGGAGCATGAAGATCTTGTCGCCGAGTTTGGCTCTTTTCCCTCCAATTACATGTCGCTGGTGAGGGAAAGCGACGGCGCGCTGGACTTGTACCATGGCACCATGCGAGCGCTCAGCTCAACCGGCGAGGTGATCTTCGATCAGCTTCCCTACACCAAGTATCATGAGCGTTTTATAGAGGATGTACGTTCCTGGTCCTACATGAAGTTTCCTTTCATCAAGGAACTTGGCCCCGAGGCTGGCTGGTATCGTGTCGGGCCACTTGCCCGCATGAATACGGCGAGTTTCATCGATACGCCGCTCGCAAATGAAGCTTTGCAAGAGCTGAAGTCTGTCACAGGTGGATCTCCAAACAATTCGACCCTCGCCAATCACTGGGCGCGCATGATCGAGGTGCTGCATTGTGTCGAGAAGATTCAGGAGCTGCTGAACGACCCGGACCTTCAAGGCGAAGATCTGCTTGTCAAAGGTGACCGGCGGGAAGAAGGCATCGGGGTGATCGAAGCCCCGCGCGGTAACCTCATTCACCACTACAAGGTCGATGAGAATGATCAGGTCACCTATTGCAATCTGATTGTCTCTACGACCCACAACAATGAGGGCATGAACCGGGCGGTGAAAGATGTCGCGATCAAACATCTCTCGGGCAAAGACCAAATCACCGAGGGCATGTTGAACCATGTCGAAGTGGCCATCCGGGCCTACGATCCGTGTCTGTCCTGCGCCACACACGCTCTCGGCCAGATGCCGCTAAAGGTCGAGTTGTTCGGTGCTGATGGTGCACTGATGGACAGCAAGATGCAGTCGGTCTGAGGAGAGACGCATGCTTCTGATCGGCTATGGAAATCCGGGGCGCGGTGATGACGGCTTGGGCCCGGCATTGTCAGAAGCGATTGCTGCCAGGGATCTGGCAGGTTTGGATGTTGATACGGATTACCAGCTTGTGGCTGAACATGCGTTAGCGATTGCTGATCATGATCTGGTCATCTTCGCTGATGCAGAAATGGAAGGTACCGAGCAATTTTCTTTTCGGGAAATTAGTTCAGGCTCTCCGGAAGTTCTCGGCAGTCATAGTCTGGTGCCAGAAACGGTTCTGGCGCTTTGCGAAACGCTTTACGGTGCCAAACCACGCGCATTCGTGCTTGGTATTTCGGGCTATGACTATGGTGATGTGAAAGAAGGGCTGTCCGAGAACGCAGCCGCCAATCTGTCGGTGGCGGAGATGTTCTTGGTGAGCTGGATTGCGAAACAGGTCGGCCCGAAGGAAACAGCTCATGCATGAGATGTCTTTGTGTGAGAGCATTCTTGATATCCTGAAGGACGAGGCCGCCAAGGGGCAGTTTACCAGCGTGAAACGCATAGCCGTTGATGTCGGCGCATTGTCTTGCGTTGAGCCCGAAGCGCTTCAGTTCGGGTTTGACGTGATCATGAAAGGTTCGCTGGCCGAAGGGGCCAAGCTGGAGATTTCTCGCCCTCCAGCTGAAGCATTGTGCTTAACTTGCTTCAAGACGGTGCCGGTCAAACAGCGCTTTGACACGTGTCCGGAATGTGGTTCCGAGGCATTGCAAGTGACTGGCGGCGAAGAGCTAAAAATCCGGGAATTGGAGGTGGTGTGATGTGTACAGTTTGCGGCTGCGGTTCGACAAAACCTCATGATCACGGCCATCAACATGAGCACGGGGAAGATCATCTTCACTTCGGTACCGGAGACGCTGGAACGTCTGTACCGGGGATGAACCAGTCCCGCCTGGTCCAGATCGAAGCTGATATTCTGGGAAAGAACAATTCTTATGCGGACCTGAACAGGGACCATCTGGCAGAAAAGGCTGTTCTGGCGCTAAATCTTGTATCCAGTCCGGGGTCGGGCAAAACCACTTTATTGGTCGAAACGCTGAAACGACTATCTGCCGAGATCCCTGTGGCAGTCATCGAAGGTGATCAGCAAACGTCCAATGATGCAGATCGCATTCGCAAAACTGGCGCTCCTGCCATTCAGATCAACACGGGCAAAGGGTGCCATCTGGACGCACATATGGTCGGGCACGGGCTTGAAAAATTGCCCCTGACCAAGGGCGGTATTCTGTTCATTGAAAATGTCGGTAATCTGGTCTGCCCGGCAGCGTTCGATCTCGGGGAAGCTGCCAAGGTGGTGATTCTGTCCGTGACTGAGGGCGAAGACAAACCTCTGAAATACCCAGATATCTTCGCCAATGCCGACCTGATGATCCTGAATAAGACTGATCTTTTGCCGCATCTAGATTTCGATGTTGAGGCTGTGCTGGCCAATGCGCGCAAGGTGAACCGTAAGATCAAGATACTGCAGGTCTCCGCGCGAACTGGTGATGGACTGGACAGTTGGCTTGGTTGGTTGAACGCCGCCCGATCCATGCAGATGGTGGGACACCAACAAGATCAGGCAGCGGAATAGGAGGATCGGAAGCCATGTGCCTTGCCATTCCAGCCAAAGTGATCTCTGTCGATGATGACGATATGGCAACGGTCGCTCTTGAAGGGATCAAGAAACCCGTCTCAACAGCCCTGTTGGACGAGGTTGCAGTTGGCGACTATGTGCTTGTTCATGTGGGGTACGCTCTGCACAAGCTTAGCGAAGAAGAAGCGGATCGCACGCTGAAACTGATGGCAGAAGCCGGTGTTCTGGCAGAAGAGCTGGAAGAAATGGTGGCTTCTGAAACCGCCGGTGCGAAGTCATGAAGTACATCCGCGAATTCAGGGACGGGAAACTTGCCCGCAAGCTTGCCAAGGCCATTGCTCAGGAATCTGATCCGGATCGCCGGTATCATCTGATGGAATTCTGCGGCGGCCATACTCATGCCATTTTCCGATACGGCGTTCAGGATCTGGTGCCCGACAACGTTGAATACATCCACGGTCCGGGTTGCCCTGTCTGTGTTCTGCCGGTTCGTCGGCTGGATGATGCGGTTGAGCTGGCGCTGGATCATGGCGTTGTTCTTTGCACTTATGGCGACATGATGCGGGTGCCCGGTACCAAGCAGAAAAGCCTGATCAAGGCCAAGGCTGAGGGTGCGGACATCCGGATGATTTATTCGACCCAGGATGCTCTGAAAATCGCACGTGAAAACCCGGATCGGGAGGTTGTGTTTTTCGCAATCGGCTTTGAAACAACTACACCGCCAACTGCCGTTGCGATCCTAAAGGCAGAGGCGGAAGGGCTGAAAAACTTCTCGGTATTCTGCAATCACGTCCTGACCCCACCGGCAATCGCCCACATCGTGAACGCGCCGACTGAACCGGGGGAAGATCCCGTGCGGATTGACGGGTTTCTCGGCCCGTCCCATGTCAGCTCGGTGATCGGTTGGGCACCTTATGAACCGGCTGCCAGAGACTTCAGGAAGCCGGTCGTGATTGCCGGTTTTGAACCTCTGGATGTCATGCAGTCGACCTTGATGCTGATCCGGCAGATCAATCAGGGGCGGCATGAGGTCGAGAACCAATACACTCGCGTTGTCACGCGAGAAGGAAACCAGAAAGCTCAGCGCTTGGTTGATCAGGTTCTGGAGTTGCGGAACACATTCGAATGGCGGGGTCTTGGATCTGTACCAGAAAGTGCGCTGAGAATAAGAGATGCATTCGAAGAGTTCGATGCCGAGAAACGCTTTGCTGTCAGCGCCAAGAAATCTCGGGAAGTCAAGTCTTGTGAGTGCCCTGCTATCCTGCGAGGTGTGAAGAAACCAACGGAATGCAAACTGTTCGGTTCAGTATGTACACCTGATAATCCGATGGGCGCGTGCATGGTGTCGTCTGAAGGTGCTTGCGCTGCCTATTGGACCTATGGCCGCAAACGGGAGACAGCGCTCGCCATCAAGGGAGCCGCCGCGTGACCAAAGCGGATGTACAGACCAGATTTCGAATGGGTGCAGTCGATATGACCCACGGCGGCGGTGGTCGGGCGACAGCAGAATTGATCGAAGACCTTTTTCACCGTCATCTCAAAAACCCGATCCTGGACCAGGGGCATGATGCGGCAGTGTTCGATGTGCCGCCGGGACGTCTGGTCACATCGACCGATGCCCATGTCATTTCGCCTTTGTTTTTTCCGGGCGGTGATATTGGATCATTGGCGGTCCATGGAACTCTCAATGATGTTGCAATGGCGGGGGCGAAACCGGTCTCGCTGACAGCGAGTTTCATTCTGGAAGAAGGTTTCCCGTTGGCAGATCTTGAGCGGATTGTCATGTCTATGGCGCAGGCCGCGCGCGAGGCTGGCGTGCCGGTTGTTTCCGGCGACACCAAGGTCGTTGAAAAAGGCAAGGGTGATGGTGTCTTCATTACGACAACCGGTATTGGCGTATTACCCGATGGCGTGTCCATATCGCCGACATCTGCCAAGCCGGGCCAAGCCGTGTTGATATCAGGGTCAATCGGCGATCATGGCGTCGCCATCCTGTCCAAAAGGGAGAACCTGGAATTCGAAACAGAAATCCAGTCTGACAGCGCAGCGCTGCATGAGTTGGTTGGTCGGATGATCAACGCTGTGCCCGGTATCTCGGTTCTGCGCGATCCCACGCGAGGCGGGCTTGCCACAGCGTTGAACGAAATCGCACACGCATCCAAGGTTGGTGTTGTGTTGCGAGAGGATGATATTCCGGTGAACCCGGATGTTGAAGCTGCTTGCGAGATTCTTGGGCTTGATCCGCTGTATGTGGCCAACGAAGGCAAGCTGATTTGTATCTGTGATGCTGCAGATGCAGATACGATTTTGGATATTATGCAAAACCATCACGAGGGACAGCAGTCTGCTCTAATCGGCGAAATTGTCGAGGATGCTGACCACATGGTTGTCATGCAGACGTCCTTTGGCGGCGGACGTGTTGTCGACTGGCTGTCCGGCGAGCAGTTACCTAGGATCTGTTGAAGATCTGGATAGTTGTCCGGCTAAATAAATTTCTTGGAAGTGCAGTTGGAAATCTGACAAGCTAGATATCTGGTGTGTCCTGACGGCTTTTTGTTTCCGGGTCATCAGCATTTCGAAGGGTTTCCAATGCACGCATTCTTTCCTCGGCGCGGCTCTGGTTTTCCCGCGTCACTCCGGCAATCAGCACTTCGGCAATAGCCATCAATGCGAGTGAGGAATCCCAAGGAGAGGGAACAGCAACGCGAGCTGGCAATACATAACTTGCTATTCGGCCTACAGGAGACATCCAGCTATCAGTGACCAGAGCGATGGTCGCGCCCTGTTTGGCGGCAGCTTCCGCAAATCGAACGATCTCTGCCTGATACCGCCGGATATCAAACACAAGGATTACATCCTTGGGGCCTATCCCCAATAGCTGGTCAAACCAGTTGCCTTGCTGTCCGGCCACATGCACCACATTTGGTCTGACGATGCGAAGGTGGGCTGCCATGTAGCGCGCCAGACTGTCAGTGAAACGTCCGCCGATGACATGAATGGTTTTCTTTTCGTCAGCCAGCAATTTGGTCAGGCCGTTGAGTTCGCCTTTGGGAAGATGGGCAAACGTCTCCCGGACGTTTTCGAGAAGTTGCCCAACATGAGGATCTTCATCAGTGTTCTGGGATAGGTGCGTGCTTCTGGCAAGCGGTGAGTTTAGCTGGCTTTCCAGCTCCCCGCGCAGTTTTTTCTGAAATTCCGCAAACCCCGGAAATCCAAGGCGCGAAACAAATCTCAGGATCGTCGGCGAGCTGACACCAGCGGCTTCAGCAAATTGCGCAACAGTTCCAAGGCCCTGCATCGGGTAGTTGGCCATGAGTGCGTGCGCGGCCTTTTTCTCCGTGGCAGTGAATTCCTCAAGCCGGTCGCGAATGTCGTCCAGAAGGGGCCGTTCCATGGGTGTCAGCCTTTTTTCGAACCGGTCCACGAATTCATTTGACAGGACCGCAGTCTGTGTATCAAATATTACAGAGTTTGAATTCGTCGGCAATACTGTAATAAACATTACAAGAATAAGCGCCGACAATCACTGTGGAGTATGGAATGGGATCAAGCCACCAGATTGGCGGTATGACCCGTGCTGTTGAAGTTTTGAATGCTGGTGGAGCCGGTTCGCTTGTGCTCATCTGCGATCATGCATCTAACCATCTCCCATCTCCTTATGATCAAAGCCTTGGATTGTCCGAGGTCGACAAATCCGCTCATATTGCATGGGATCCGGGCGCGCTGGGTGTTGCCAGGGCGTTGTCGGAAAAGCTTGATGCTCCGCTTGTTTACACAACAGTTTCCAGGCTTGTTGTCGATTGCAATCGTGAGGAGGATCGTCCAGATCTGATACCTTGTGTCAGTGAATCAACACAGATTTCAGGCAATCAGGATCTGTCGTCGGAAGAAATCAACGCTCGCCTGGAGTTGGTGCATCGACCGTTTCACGCAGCAATCGACACCTTGTTGGATCAGCGACTGAAACGGGAGAGGCCTACTGCTGTTGTGTCGATCCACACCTATACACCTGTCTACAAGGGGGTAAAGCGCCCCTGGGAGATTGGCCTGATCGCCGACAAGGATCGAAGCATCGCTGATCCCGTTTTGGCTGAACTGAATTCTCAAAGTGATCTTACGGTTGGTGACAATGAGCCATATTCTCCGGCAGACGGTGTCTATTACACCATTCGCAAACACGGAGAGGATCGTTCATTGCCCTGTTTGATGATTGAAATACGCAATGACGAAGTCTCGACTGCTAACGAGGAAGCGCGCTGGGCAGATATGCTGGCGCCGCTCCTAAAGTCTGCCAGCGATACAGCGCTGAACGCGAAAGGGGGCGCTGATGCTTAAGCTGGCCCGCCTTTATGTACGAAGTGTCGACAACTTCAATCGCAGGCTCGGCAAAATCATCATGTGGGGTGTCTTTGTCATGGCGGGGATCCTTCTTTGGTCCTCCATTTCGAAGACGTTTTTCAACCCATCGCTGTGGACCCTGGAAATCGCTCAGTTTGCGATGGTCGCCTATTATGTTCTCGGCGGCCCGTATTCGGTACAGCTGGGTTCCAATGTCCGGATGGATCTCTTCTATGCGGAATGGAGCATCAAGAAGAAGGCCTGGTTTGATGCCTTCACAGTCCTGTTGCTGATCTTCTATCTCAGTGTGCTTCTATATGGCGCACTTAGCTCGACAGCCTATTCACTTGGCTATTTCGGCAAGGAGTTTCCGGTTTTCTATTGGGATCTAATTACTGCGTTCGTCACCGGCGGACCGGACGCTGCCAGTGAAGTGATGGGTTATATCGAGCGGAGCCCGACGGCTTGGCGGCCGGTTTTATGGCCGATTAAAACGGTCATGTGTTTGGGCTTTTTTCTGATGCTGTTGCAGACTATTTCTGAGTTGATCAAGGACATCGTCACCATCAAAGGGGAGACGCTCTGATGTCCTATGAGATGATCGCTCTTTTGATGTTCTCATCTATGATGCTCATGCTGCTCACCGGGCAGCGTGTCTTCGGCGCAATTGGCGGAATTGCGGCAATTGCCGCAGTTCTCCTGTGGGGTGTTGGTGGACAGGATATTCCGTTCACTGCAGCCATGAAGCTTATGAAGTGGTATCCGCTGCTGACACTGCCAATGTTCATTTTCATGGGTTACATCCTGTCGGAAACCAAGATCGCGGATGATCTGTACCGGATGTTCCATGTGTGGATGGGGCCACTCAATGGTGGTCTCGCCATTGGCACGATCATGTTGATGGTTCTGATATCCGCGATGAACGGCTTGTCGGTGGCTGGTATGGCGATTGGTGCGACGATCGCACTGCCCGAGTTGCTGAAGCGTGGTTATGACAAGCGTATGGTGACAGGGGTGATTCAGGCAGGTTCGTCGCTTGGAATTCTCGTGCCGCCGTCTGTCGTTCTTGTGCTCTATGCGATGATCGCCCGTGCACCTGTCGGGCAGTTGTGGCTCGCTGGTGTCATTCCAGGATTGATGATGGCAACCATGTTCATCATCTATATCGCCGTGCGCTGCCGGATTCAGCCCGACCTCGGGCCAGCATTGACACAAGAAGAGCGTGATGAATTCAAAGGCGAAAAGAACCGCCTGCTGCTTGCCGGTCTATTGCCGTTGGCGATCTTTGCAACAATGATGGTGCCGTTCGTCAATGGCTGGACCAGCCTTGTGGAAAGCTCTGCCATCGGTGCATTGACCGCGCTTCTGGCGTCTATCGCCAAACGTCGACTGACACTGCCAATTTTGATCCAGTGCCTGAAGAATACGCTTGGAATTTCTTGCATGTTCATGTGGATCATTCTGGCAGCTCTTGGCTTTGGCGCGGTTTTTGACGGTCTTGGGGCTGTGAAGGCAATCGAGAACCTGTTCACCGATCAGCTCGGCCTTTCACCTTGGACAATTCTGATCCTGATGCAGCTGTCATTCCTGGTGATGGGGACATTCCTTGACGACACGGCCATGCTCGTGATCGTTGCGCCGCTTTATGTGCCGCTGGTGGCAACGCTGGATCTTGGTATGCCGGTCGGTCAGGTCCTGATCTGGTACGGCGTGCTCTACACGATCACCACACAAATTGCTTATATGACGCCGCCTTTCGGCTACAATTTATTCTTGATGCGCGCGATGGCGCCCAAGGACATCTCCATGAGGGACATTTACGGCTCAATTACACCGTTTGTTCTGGTGATGGTTCTGGCTCTCGTGCTTGTCATGGCTTTCCCGCAGATCGCTCTATGGCTGCCAGACTACATCTATGCCAGGTGAGAGAATTGAGGGTGAATATCGACGTCCGGAGGAATAACAGTTGGACGGTTGATACCAAAAGATCCGGTAAACGGACAACCGCTTGGAACGTAACTGAAACGAAGGGGAACGATAATGACTAATAGACGCGATTTTCTCAAAAAAGCAGGCACAGGCACAGTAGCCGCTGCCGGCGCAGTGACTTTGGCCGCTCCGGCTGTTCATGGTCAGGCACCAATCAAGTGGCGTCTGCAAACCTACGCCGGACCAGCCCTTGCCGAGCATGTCATCAAGCCGGCAATCGATGCCTTCAACAAGGCAGCGAACGGCGAGATGGTGATCGAGCTCTACACAGCTGATCAGCTGGTTCCGACCGGCGAACTCTTCCGTGCAATGCAGCAGGGCACCATCGATGCCGTTCAGTCTGATGATGACTCCATGGCTTCACCTACAGAAGTAACTGTTTTCGGCGGTTATTTCCCATTCGCTTCTCGCTATTCTCTCGATGTGCCTGTTCTGTTCAACCAGTATGGCCTGAAAGAAATCTGGGAAGAAGAATACGCGAAAGTTGGTGTAAAGCACATTTCCGCGGGCTCCTGGGATCCTTGCCACTTTGCAACGAAAGACCCGATCCGGTCTCTCGCTGATCTTAAAGGCAAACGAGTCTTTACGTTCCCGACGGCTGGTCGTTTCATGGCTCAGTTCGGCGTTGTTCCGGTCACCCTGCCTTGGGAAGACATCGAAGTCGCTGTTCAAACCGGCGAACTCGATGGTATTGCATGGTCCGGCATCACCGAGGATTACACTGTCGGTTGGGCTGACGTGACCAACTACTTCCTCACCAACAACATCTCTGGTGCGTGGGCCGGGTCCTTCTTTGCCAACCAGGAACGTTGGAACGAGCTTCCGGATCACCTGAAAGTTCTGGTCCAGTTGGCTATGGATTCTTCTCACTATTATCGTCAGTGGTGGTATTGGGGCGGCGAAGCCAACCTGCGTGTCAACGGCACGAAGATGGAACTGACAACTATTCCGGACGAAGAGTGGGCAACTGTTGAAGGCGCTGCTCTCAAGTTCTGGGACGAGATCGCTGCTGAGTCTGAAACAAAAGCGAAAGTTGTCGAGATCTTCAAAAAGTACAACGCCGATATGCAGAAAGCTGGACGCCCTTACCGTTACGGCTAAGGCGAGCTTTAAAGAAATACCGGCCCGGAGCGAATATTCCGGGCTGGCGACTGACTGACACACTGCAACTCTTGAACGGATCTGGATCCAAATGGCTGGCAATCTGACATTTGACGCACTGAAATCTCTCGTTTCTTCTGGCGAGATTGATACGGTGCTCGCTTGTATCGTCGACATGCAGGGCCGCCTGATGGGCAAACGGTTCCATGCCCACCACTTTGTCGATAGCGCTTTCAATGAGACACATTGCTGCAACTATCTGCTGGCAACGGACCTTGAGATGTATACGGTTGAGGGTTATGCCGCGACCAGCTGGCAGGGAGGCTACGGTGACTACGTCATGAAGCCGGATCTTGCGACACTACGCCTTCTACCCTGGCTAGAGGGTACGGCGATGGTGATCTGCGATGTTCAGGATCATCACACCCACAAAGACATTCCGCATTCTCCACGCGCCATGCTGAAGGCACAGGTCGCCCGCATGACCGAGCGCGGCCTGACGCCGATCATGGCGACTGAACTGGAGTTTTTCCTGTTCGAGAAAAGCTTCGACGACATTCGCAAGAGCGGCTTCCGCGATCTGGAGCCGATTTCTGCCTACAACGAAGATTATCATATTCTCCAGACGACCAAGGAAGAAGACGTTCTGCGGCCAATCCGTAACGGTCTCTATGGCGCTGGCATTCCGGTTGAAAACACCAAGGGTGAAGCTGAGACCGGTCAGGAAGAACTCAACATCAAATACGCCCCTGCGCTTGATACTGCCGAGTACCACACGATTGCGAAAAACGCGGTCAAGGAGATTGCCTGGGCCAAGGGTCGGTCAGTGTCATTCCTTGCGAAGTGGCGCAGTGACAAGGTTGGTTCATCTTCCCACGTTCACCAGTCGCTGTTCGACAAAGACGGCAACAACGTCTTCTGTGACGCCAATGGCGAGCATGGCATGTCCGACACCATGCGTCACTATATGGCTGGCCTGATCAAGTATGCACCGGAGTACACCTACTTCCTGGCGCCTTACATCAACAGCTACAAGCGATTCCAGAAGGGCACATTCGCACCGACCAAAACCGTATGGTCAGTTGATAACCGCACAGCTGGTTTCCGTCTGTGTGGTGAGGGTACCAAAGGACTTCGTGTCGAGTGCCGCATCGGTGGGTCTGACCTCAATCCATACCTCGCGCTTGCAGTCCAGATTGCAGCTGGCCTGCGCGGTATAGATGAAAAACTGACACTGGATGCACCGACATCCGGCGATGTCTACGAATCCAAGAAAGCTAAGGAAATTCCGCACACCTTGCGTGAAGCACGTGAGACATTGCGGAAATCGAAGTTCCTTCGTGAAGCTTTCTCCGATGCTGTGATCGATCACTACGCTCGCGCTGCCGAGTGGGAAATTGAAGAGTTTGACCGCGCTGTTACCGATTATGAAATCGCGCGCGGATTCGAAAGAGCCTGATCATGACTAAAAACGTAATCTGTATCTCTCCTATAGACGGCTCGGTCTATGCAGAACGGCCTGTCCTGTCGGTCGATGCTGCCAGAGCTGCTGTCGCGCGCGCAAAATCCGCGCAATCTGATTGGCAAAAACGTCCGCTTGAAGAGCGTGTATCGCTGGTTCAGGCGGCAGTTGCCAAGGTCGGTGACATGAACGACGAGATCGTTCCGGAACTGGCGCACCAGATGGGCCGTCCGGTCCGTTATGGCGGGGAGTTCGGCGGATTTAACGAACGCGCCAGCTACATGGCCGAGATCGCAGCTGAAGGCCTTGCGCCGATTGAAGTTGCCGATGATGATGGCTTCAAGCGCATGATCAAACGCGTACCGCATGGTGTCGTTCTGGTGGTCGCACCGTGGAACTATCCATACATGACAGCGATCAATACGGTGGCTCCGGCGCTGATCGCGGGCAATGCGGTGGTGCTGAAACACGCATCGCAAACATTGCTTGTCGGCGAGCGGATGGCGAAAGCGTTTCATGCAGCAGGTATTCCTGAAAATGTCTTCCAGAACGTATTCCTGGATCATGACACGACCTCTGCCTTGATCGCGGAAAAGTCCTTCGGTTTCGTCAATTTCACCGGCTCGGTCGGCGGCGGTAAGGCGATGGAACACGCTGCTGCTGGCACCTTCACGGGGGTAGGGCTGGAGCTTGGTGGCAAGGATCCGGGATACGTTATGGAAGACGCAGATTTGGAAACTGCTGTCGACACGCTTATTGACGGCGCGATGTTCAATGCTGGTCAATGTTGCTGCGGTATCGAGCGCATTTACGTGGTCGAAAGTCTCTTTGATGCGTTCGTCGAGAAGGCTGTGAAAATTGTCGAAGGCTATAAACTCGGCAATCCGATGGATCCTGAAACAACGCTTGGCCCGATGGCACATGCACGTTTTGCAGCCGAAGTCCGCGCGCAAACCGAAGAAGCGATTGCAGATGGCGCGAAGCCACTGATTGATGCCGCTCTGTTCCCGCAAGATGACGGCGGTGCGTATCTGATGCCGCAGATCCTCGTAAACGTCGATCACTCCATGCGCGTAATGCGTGACGAGAGTTTTGGTCCCGTCGTTGGCATCATGAAAGTCAAGGACGACGCCGAAGCCATCGCCCTGATGAACGATAGTGATTTTGGTCTGACAGCATCGCTGTGGACCAAGGATATTGCCCGAGCTGAAGCCATTGCTGACCAGATCGAGACCGGCACGGTCTTCATGAACCGGGCTGACTACCTCGATCCAGCATTGTGCTGGACGGGCTGCAAGGACACCGGTCGCGGCGGCGGCCTGTCTGTCATCGGCTATCACAATCTGACTCGGCCGAAATCCTATCATTTCCGCAAGAGCCATTAAGGCCTGCTGTTGCGGTTGTTTCTCTCTAATCCAATGAGACACTCATGAGTTCGCATCCTTCTGTGAATTGGTCCTACCCAACAGCCATGCGTTTTGGTGTTGGTCGCATTTCGGAAATCGCAGATGCCTGTAAGGCGTCCGGAATATCCAAGCCACTGCTTGTCACCGACAAAGGCCTGGCAAGCATGGAAATCACCACAAAAACACTCGACCATCTGGATGCTGTCGGTTTGGGTCGGGGCATGTTCTCGGAAGTCGATCCCAATCCGACTGACAAGAACGCTGAAGCCGGTGTCGCTGTTTATCGCGAAGGTGGTTATGACGGCGTCGTTGCTTTTGGCGGTGGGTCTGGCTTGGATCTTGCCAAGGTAATCGCCCTGATGGCGGGTCAAACCCGTCCGCTTTGGGATTTTGAAGATGTTGGCGACTGGTGGACGCGCGCAATTGCTGATGCGATCGCACCGATCGTGGCTGTGCCAACGACGGCAGGTACGGGCTCTGAAGTGGGCCGCGCCAGCATCATCACCAAGGTCGATACGGCTGAGAAGAAAATCATCTTCCACCCGAAGATGCTGCCTTCAGTGGTGATCTGCGATCCCGAGTTGACTGTTGGAATGCCGAAATTCCTGACCGCAGGAACCGGCCTTGATGCCTTTGCTCATTGTGTGGAAGCTTATTCCAGCCCTCATTATCATCCGATGAGCCAGGGTATTGCGCTGGAAGGCATGCGGCTTGTGAAAGACTATCTTCCAAGGGCCTATGCTGACGGTACGGATCTGGAAGCGCGCGGACACATGATGTCGGCAGCTGCCATGGGAGCCACAGCTTTCCAGAAGGGCCTTGGCGCAATTCACGCTCTAAGTCACCCTATTGGTGCGGTTCATCACACGCATCACGGAACCACCAACGCCGTGTGCATGCCAGCTGTCTTGCAGTTCAACAAGTCCGCCATTGCAGACAGGTTCGATATGGCTGCCAGCTATCTTGGTATTGACGGTGGATTTGACGGATTTTGCACGTATGTCGATGAGTTGAACGGGTCAATGAATATCCCGAAGACGCTAACCGAACTCGGCGTCAAAGATCCGGACGTTGATGAACTGACCGCTGCTGCACTGCGCGACCCGAGCACCGGTGGCAACCCGATTGAGATGACGGCAGCTAACACGAAGGCTCTATTCGAAGAGATCATGTGATCTGGAATTTGATACGTGCAAGAATGATTTAAGGGCGCCATTTGGCGCCCTTTTTTGTTGTAATCTTCAATTTTTCATCTCGGTTTGACTTTGCCATGACCGGGCCCAGTAGGCACCATCAGTGAGAGTACAGGATTACTCACCGGAAAATCCAAGCTGTAAAAGCCTAGATTCAAGCAAACAATAGAGAATTCGCGCCGAAACTTGCGTAGTCAGCCGCCGTCATTTCTACGCTACTGATGATATTGATCGTATCCGAAGAATCTAAAAGATGGCCTGAACCAAGATCGCTTACATATCCGATAACTGCTGAACCTGTTCCCAGATCGGCATCAAAATAGGTTATCAGTATGGCGGTATTTGCATCTAGTGCCGCACCATTGTTCACGTCAACTGTGTCGGCATTGATCGCACTGGCGAAGCTATTCGCGCTTGTATTTGTAAATTTGATGACATGATGCTCTTCCCCGTCATCAATGACGGCACCGACGGCACCGCCGGCAACATTCAATACTGACAGTGCTCCGCGACCAACTGCACCTATGTCGCTGTTCGCCCCATCACCGTGAATTGTCGAGAATGTAAGGGATGTGGCGGCACCGGCATCGACATCGCCTATGGAGATCAGTATCGAATCTCCTGAGCTGGCGTCTGCACCAACGGTGAAGCCGGATATTGCATCCTCACCAAACACCAAGGCGTCATTTTCGACTTCGATAATACTGATGATATCGCTTCCCCCGCCAAGCGTTAACGAGTCGGCTCCCGCGCCCAATATTATGTCATCTCCAGAATTTGAGCCGATAACGTGAAGCATACCATCGGTTTCAAAAACACCATCGAATTTAAGTCCGCCTGTTAGAGCCGACGCGTCAACGGTCGTGGAGGCTACAGAAGCTGTGGACTGATCCGCAATAACAAAGGTCTGGGCGCCGCCGTTCAACACGATCGTTTCGAAGTTTCTGACCGCATCAAGATCGGCAGAACCCTTAAGAGCATCGGCCATTATGAGCGTGTCCAATCCGTCGCCGCCATCAATCAGACCGTCATCTTCAGTGATGTGTTCCGCATTGTGCGAATCTAGACTCAAAGTGTCGTTTCCAGAAGACAGTTGAATTCCGCCCGCACCACCTGATCCCATATTGTCCAAGTGTATGTCAGCATCTGTCAGATCCACGGTCCCTGCTGAAGTCAGCACGATTGTGTGAGCCGCGCCGGTATCATCGAAATCAATGTCTGTCAGCGCGTTCCATTGTTCCGCACTACCCCTTACGGTTATTGTCTGGTCTCCGACGAAAATGGAGTCCAGAGTTTGAAGTCTGAGCAGTCCATCAAACAGATCGACAGTCCTGGCATTGGACTCGTCTTCCTCTATGCCGAGCCATTCAATGCCGCTTACATTAGTGAATGTGTAGTGAGTGTCCGCCGCGATATCTTCTTCGACAGCGAGTATATCGAAACCACTGCCACCGTTGATATTCGCGGTTTCAGCAGCTTTTCCGGTAACAATGATAAGATCGTCACCGCGGCCCGTCGAAACAGACGCATCAGATGTTTGAAGGTCGTAAACTTCATCATCAGCTTCGCCGAGTGTGACCGACAAGCCAGTATGATCAGACAGTGTGATAACCGAAAAGTCCAGACCAATCGTGTTTTCAACTTCGATGGTTTGGCCGTTAGCTGTTGTTGTTGCGCAAAGAGACCCGTTTACACCTTCGACAACAATGTTTTGACCATTGTGAGCGTCACCAATTGAGATGTGACCATTGGTGTTCTGGAAAATGACCTTTTCTAACCCGGTCAGATCCATATTTAGGTCTGCACCGCCAGCATCATTTGTCAGATCGACGTCCAATCCGCCGGCGTTGTCTGTGATGGTCAGTGTGTCTGTCCCGTCGCCAGCGATTATGACACTTGCATCGGCATTTACGACCGTACTCTGGATGGTGTCATTAAGATCTGTTGCAGAATTGGTCGCGTTGACAGGAATGCCGCCAACTGAAACTTGTGAGGCTCCGGCCTCCAGAATAATCGTATTCCCTGTTGGGCTGACACCGCCACCGCCACCGCCACCGCCACCGCCACCGCCTACTGCGCCTCCGTCATCGTCGTCGCCAATATCCAAGGGTGCATCGGAGGTGCCGCCGGACAAATCTGTACCTGACAATGTCTGAGCACCCTCGCGAGTTTCAAACTGACCATACAGAACCCAATGTTGATAGGCTGTTGTCAGTCCGGCAACAACGGCAGCCTGAACATCGGGATTGGCTGCAAGGTAGGTTGCGGAATCAAATGCTTCATCGCCTTCACCTAGGGCCGGTGCACCAAGCAACGCGTCAATTGTGGGGTTGGGAACCCGGCCTTCGGCCGCCCCGTACATCCAAAAATGCGTAAGTGGGTTCACTCCGGCAGCGGCAACATCCGGATTTTCCAACAGGTAGAAAGATGTATCAAAGTGCTCGTTCGGGTCTCGACCTTCAGACCAGCCGAATAGGTTATAATGCTCTTCTGCTGAAGCTACAGTTCCGGCTGCAACGGCCTCACTGACATCTGGATTATTGTTCAGATAATAAGCTTCATTGAACGCAATTGACATTTCATTCCCTAACAAGATCACTCAACGCTGCGACAACGCGAGTACCGTCACATCGAGATGAAACGGCATCCTCTATCGAGCGCATTCGGGTTTTTACATACACCTAACAAATTGTTAATCGCAAATATAAAATTTCTACAATATTGTTATTGTTAATAAAATTTCTTGTTTAAATTGAATAATCAATTAATGCTACCGTTAACATTAATGCAAATATTCAATATTTTTCTGAAAACATCTTTGGTTCATACGTCAGGTTATAAAATACGGCGGTTTTAGAGTGAATTTATTTGTAATTGCGTGAATTTTACTAAGGATCAGCTTTATCTTAGCGGGCGTCGAGGCATTCCATGCCAGTTGCCACGATGGAGCGGTTGTCTTTGGCGACAGCTCCGGTGTTGATGCAGGCAAGTTGATTGCCGAAATGGCAATTGTTGATCCAACAGCGGCGGTATTCCAGTCAAGCTCACTAAAGACGGTGCGCTGAAAATCTTAGAAAAGGCTCTGTCCGGCGACGTCTGAATTCGTTTAGAATGTTAAACAGGGTTTTTCTGCACTTCTTAATGAATTGTGGCGTAAGAGTTCCGGTTTTCTTTTGCGCAGTATTCAAATGACTTTCCCGCCTTCAGACTATTCATTGACCAATCTCAACTCCTGTGGTGGTGTGAATCATCTTGATGTCTCCATGATTTTAATCCGCCCCGAAAATGGGCGCAAAATTTAGTGGCAAACAGGTGGTGTAATTATGCGAACGAGCTTGGATGGGTGCCTGTCGATCATCGCATTTGAAGGCATAGTTCTTGAGACTTACTCGGACAGTGTCGGTGTCTTGACGATAGGGGTCGGACACACAAGGTTTGCAGGAGATCCGGCTCCGACACCCGGCATGATACTTTCCATCGAAGAAGCCGTCCGCGTATTCCAGCAAGATCTCCAGAAATATGAGCGCGAAGTCAAAGCGGAGATTGACGTTCCGCTTAGCCAGTCCGAATTCGATGCACTCGTGTCTTGGCATTTCAATACAGGCCGTGTGTCCAATTCGACCCTTGGCGACAAATTGAATGACAATGACAAGGCTGGTGCAGCACTTGAGTTTCCAAGATGGAACAAGGCCAAGGGGAAGGTGCTTGAAGGGCTGGTTCGCCGCCGTGTCCGGGAAAAAGCAATCTTTGAAAGTGGTGATTATGGTGATGACAGAGTTGCGGTTAAAAATCGTGGGTCAAGCCCTGCCAAATCGATGACCAGATTGGAACTCTCCAATCTCCTGTCGGGATTTGAAGCACCTGACCCGACCACCAATGTCAGCGAAGAAGAAGACCTTTCAACTGAAGAGCTCCTCGCCAATCCCTCGTCGTCCCTTTTGCCGCGGCACAGACCACGTCAAAGCGATGCAGAGACAAAGGCAACTTTACAAAAATTCCGCCACCTTCTGCCAGAAACGCGACGGCAAGATGCAGTCTATTTGTTAGCGGTTCGAGGTTACTATACCAATTCGCTGGGACGGCCGGGAGTGAATGATCGGGGTGTTTATGATGATGCGATTTTCGTTGTCGAACCCGGAGCGGTCCATAATTTCAATGGCAATACAGACCCGTCGCGTTCCAAGCCAGGCATCGCTCAACTAAAAGCACCACAAGCAGTTCTCTATAAGCCCGGATTGCATGGATTTAGTCGGCGCAATGGTCCCTATCCGGCATTCCGACAAGCTGGACCTTGCACTGTTATTCGAGATGTTTCCGGGGAAGATACTGATCGGAACAAAGGGTCTTTCTTCTGGATAAACTTACACCGCGGAGGTAACACGACAACTTCCAGCGCGGGCTGTCAGACCGTCCCACCGCACCAATGGACCGAGTTCAAATACCTGATTGATGGTGTATTGAAGAAACACGGGCAGAAAGACTTCTATTACGTCCTGGTTGATGAAGATAACAAAGCTGAAGAAGCGCCAATCGAAGGCGGAGAGCCGGCTGAAAAACCAGTCTTGTCGGATGCAGAACAACTCGCTGAAGCAATGCGGTTTGTCGCAGATTGGCTCAAGCGAAACGGGACGGTCTGAGCGGGAATTTCTGCATGTGGAGTTGCGCAGCAGTCAATGCCCATCCATGTCTCCGTGTACCGCCACCATGTCGAGTTCTGCTGCTTGCGGTTTGATGGCTGTGAAACCTTCCTTTACGCCTTCGTCCGTCAACTCACGCTGAATTGCGAGCAGCGAATTATCGTCGTGCTCGGCGCAGAGGTCTGCCATATAGGTTAGTTCTTCGCTCGCGACGCCCCGGGCAGCATCAACGGATGGCGCGCCATAGACCTCAACAAAATGCTGGGCCAGACGTTCGATAAGCAAAGCATATTCGGCTTCTTCAATTGGCGTGACCGCGACAAAAGTTACTCGGCCGAATGTCTCCAGACCTAGCCAGCCATTGGCGAAGGCCTGACGGGCCTTTCCAACCAGATCTGAGTCTGTCCAGTCCGAGAATTCGAAGCCGCCGGAAAGACACCATTCACCGGTGCGAGCGGGAGAGAAAAAGACGTTCTGGTCACTCTCGTCCATATGAATTGCGCGGGCGAGTTTCATTTGGGTCATCCTTCAAGGCGGCTTGAAAGCGGGATCAATTTTGTGTCGTGGTCGATACGCAGCAGCATGCCGAAATTCTCGTCTACACCGACAAATGTTCCAGCCAGATTATCAACTTCAACCGGTTCACCAAGGTTTTGAACGAGGCCGCGCCATTCCGCATGCACCGGACGCGGACCATCATCGAGCCAGCGATTGATCCAGTAAAGCGTGTGGCGAACCCAGCTTTCCAGCAATTGGTCTGGCGTAATTTCAGCGCAACCTTCTTCAATGAGGCAAGTTGCGTCTGGGTCCTCGCCCGGATTTTGCTTTGAATCTATCATGTCTAGGTCGAGACCAACGATCAGCCAGTCCGGAACATTTTCCGGATCTTTGTCGGATGCCTGCACTCTCAATCGCCCGCACCTTGCACCGTTTACCCGGATTGCTCCGGCCCATTCCAGGTGGACTGCGACTTCTGGCGGTGCAAGTGCGCCAAGGGCTGCCTGAAAACCGAGACCGCACACCGGGACCATTGACATGGCTTGTTCCAACGAGACTTCCGGTGCGAAAATCATGCAGGCCTTCAGTGTGTCACCTGTCAGATTGTAGACAACAGTTCCTGGATCAGTTCCGGCAACGGCAAGTGCCATTGCTCTTTGGAGCGGGTCGGTATTGCCGGTGACAGCTTCTCCCTTGAACAATGGTGGAAACTGAAGATCACTCATGCGTTTCCGCCATCAATCAGTTTTCTAGCAAGCTGCCGAAAGACAGCTGCTTCCGGGGCGTCCGGCGATTCAACTGTGATCGGTGTGCCGCCGTCCGCAGCCACACGAATGTTGAGATGCAGAGGAATTTCGGCCAACAACGGAACCCCAAGCTTTTCGGCTTCTGTAGCAACTCCGCCATGTCCGAAGACATGCTCCTCATGACCACACTTGGAGCAGATATGGGTCGACATGTTTTCGATCATGCCAACAATCGGCACGTTCATTTGGTTGAACATGTCGATGCCTTTTCGGGCATCCAGAAGGGCAACATCCTGAGGTGTCGAAACGATCACGGCCCCATCGACGACAAATTTCTGCCCAAGCGTCATCTGGACATCGCCAGTCCCTGGCGGCAGATCGACAATCAGCACATCCAGTGCGCCCCATTGGACCTGTGACATCATTTGTTGAAGCGCGCCCATCAGCATCGGACCACGCCAGATGACGGCCTCTTCTCCGGCAGTCATCAAGCCGATGGAAATCATGGTAACGCCGTGATTTCGCAAGGGCAAAATGGTCTGTCCATCAGGTGAAGACGGCCGCCCGGAAATGCCCAGCATCTTGGGTTGCGACGGGCCATAGACATCTGCATCCAGAAGCCCGACACGGCGCCCTTCTGCAGCTAGTGCACACGCAAGATTTGCAGCAACGGTCGATTTGCCGACACCGCCTTTGCCGGACGCAACCGCAATGACCCTGTCAATGCCCGGAACCTTTTGAGGGCCTGATGTGCCCGGTGGTGTTGGCATTGGCTTGATGGGTTTGGGTTCACTCGGTGATGCTTTCGGCGGCTCAGCCTGGTCGCTGTGCGAAGTCAGAATGATCTGCACATTCTGACAGCCTTCAAGCGCAGTCAGATTAGCGTCGGCGGAGTCCCGAAGGGTTTCCATTTCAGCAACGCGTTGCGGATCGATATCCAGGACAAACCGAATGGAGTCATCGTTCACTTGCAAGGCCCGCATCATGCCGGATGCAACAATATTTTCTTGTGTGGCCGGATCAACGACGCTTTTGAGCGTGCCCAGAACCGTTTCGCGCGTCAGCGGCACGTCAGTCTTGCCCCTCGATTTCGCCGTCGATGACATGGTCGAGACCGATCTCTTCAATTGTTACGACAGCTTTCACCTTGAATTTTTTGCCAGCAGATGGCCCGGCTTCCCGGATCGCTGTTTCGATTGCTTGCTGGGACGTAACGCCAACCTGTTTCAGGAACTTTCGCATGGACATGTTGAAATCGTCGCTCATCTTGTACCCCTTGTAAGTTATGTGCGCATTGACGGCCAACGGTTTTCGCTTCTACCTTTGCTGGATCAACCAGCGACGTGGAGGAGGAGCGCGTGTGCTGTCGTGCGATTATATTAGTGTTTTTGCTTAGTGTCTCGCTATCGGGTATTGCCGGGTCGGTGAAAGCCGAGGAGCGATCGTTCCGTTTGAGCGCACCGAATGAATTGGCCGCGAGTGGTTTTCTGAAATATCTGCTGCCCCGATTTTCACTGAAAACCGGGGTTCGGATTGTTGTGGTCTCTGAAGATGAGGTTGCCGAGGCAAAGTTGTTGACCACCTCAGACGGAGTGCTGGTCTTTTCCGGACTTGACCAAAAATGGTCCCTCGAAACTACTGATGCCGGAAACGAACATGTGTCACGTTTCACGGACTGGATTACCGGAAAGGTCGGACGCAAGACCATTGACGGATATTCGGGCAAAGATGGTGCCCGGTTTGTTGCGGCAGATGCTGCACAAACCCGTGTTGCTGCGGTGGTAATCCAGGGCGACATCGTCAAAGGTGAAGCCTTGTCGGTCCTGCATTGCGGTCGCTGCCATATAGTCAATGAACGCACCCGGCGGTCGTCGATCGGGTCGACACCGTCCTTCGCCGTAATGCGTGGCTTCAAGGACTGGCAGAGGCGGTTCGAGGGGTTCTTCACACTCAATCCGCACCCATCTTTCACGATCATCAAGGATGTCACAGCGCCATTCGACCCGTCACGTCCATCGCCCATCGTACCATTGGAAATGACCATCGAAGATCTCGACGAGATACTGGCTTTTGTATCCCGCATCCCTCCAGCAGATCTCGGCGCACCGATCCAATACCAGTAATCTTGGTTAACTGGGCTCAATGGTCACGCCGCTTGCTGATGTAGTCGTCTGTAGTGCGGACACGCGGACGTTCTTCGCCAGCAAACGGATTGTTTTCCGAATGATAAACCGAGTTTACCCGGCAATCGTCGCACATCTGTATCAGGCGAACTGATTTGTTGTCCTGAAACATGGAGTGTTTACCGGCGAGTTTTTCCTTCATCCGTTCAACTGTTGATCGCACTCCGAAGGGTTTACCACATTCGACACACTCAAAGGGTTCCTCTTCCTTGAGGACAATAGGTGTGAGGGCGTCATCGCCGAGGTTCAGTCTCGGAGCGAGTGTCAGGGCGCTTTCCGGACAGATCGTGGTGCAGATGCCGCATTGAAGACATGCGTCTTCCTGGAACCGGAGTTGAGGTTGATCCGGATTTTCCTTCAAGGCTCCGGATGGGCAAAGCGATACACAGGACAGGCACAGAGTGCAGGCATCCTCGTTCATATCCAGAGCGCCGTAAGGTGCTCCCTTTGGGAGTTCAATCACGGCATTCGGATCGCCCAACGTTTTTGCTGCAAGACGAGTGACCTGGCGGCGCGTGCCAACAGGCAGTACCGGCTGTATATCCAGCGTCGCTGGAACTGTTTGATAAAGCGCCTCTTCGAGCTGATCCGGATCTGTGGGCTCTATTAGTTGGATCCTGTTGCTACCATCAATGGAATTTGCCAGTTCGATCTGGAAAGGCAGACCTTCTTGTTCTGTTTGCGGAGAGATCAACATCCCCACCGACGAAAACCCGCTCGCCAAAGCGCTCAAGGCTTCGGCATGACCGAAACTCGCCAGTGCAGACATTTCCATCGGTATGACATCCACTGGAAGGCCTTTGCCATAACGTGCGGACAGGCGGATCAGTTCGGCACCGTGGTTGCTGTCATGAACCAGCAAACGGGGCACATCCTGACTGGCCTTGCGCCACGTCGAGGCCAGTGTCTGTACACGTTTAAAAGTGTGCTCCGGCGACGGTGCATCGTAGGAAATGGCACCAGACGGGCAAACTGCGGAACAGCTGCCACAGCCAGCACAAACCATGGTGTCGACGGCAACATGATCACCGTTCGGTGTGATGGCTCCGGTTGGGCAAAGGTCAAGGCACCGGCTACATCCGGATTTCCGAGCCCTAGAATGAGCGCAGAGCTGTTGGTTCAGCTTGACGTAAATCGGTTTTTCGAACGTGCCGACCAATTGCGATGCTTCAAGCAGCACTTTTGTAAGAGCTTGAGCGTTTCCGGGATCCGCGCGCAAATAACCTTCCCGCTTGTCAGCTGCAGGAAACAGCGGGGGATCACGGCGCAAATCAACAATAATATCGCACTCAGTCCGCCCACCATTGTGGGGCTCGGTCCAGTTGAATGCGCCGCGGCCACCTGGAACACGTTCCTGCAAGGCATCGAACGACAGTTTGAACCTGCCGAGTGCGCCGGTCGCCGACTTGATTTTACCGCGGACGAGATCAAACTGCCGGTCATCCGACAGGGGAGTATCCGCGTCAGGATCAAGCATCACAGTAACATTCAAGGCGTCACAAAGATGATTCGCAGCTGATAAAGCGACATCAGGCTCGCCGAAAATGAGACATGTTCCTTCGGATGAAACATCCATGACTTTCGAGCCGGGTTCGGGAAGGATAGCGTCTGCAATCAGCGCTGCCATTTTTGGCGTTACAGAGCCCTGATCGTTCGTCCAGCCTGCACGATCACGAATATCAATAAAAACCGGATCGCCGGCCTCCAGGTCAGCTGCGATTTCTTCAAAAGCATGCTTTTCCTGCTGGCAAGCGATGACAATATTGCCATTTCGAATCGCTTCTTCCGCAATATCCGCCTGCGATCTGCACAATTCGGTATGCACTTTCGAGCACGAAAGTCCCGTAAGTTCCTCAATCCGCTTTGCATCAATAGACTGGCTTTTCAGGCAGTCGCAAAGCAGAATCTTGTTGTCTGTCATTGCGTTGGCGTCCTCTCCCCCGGACCATCTGCCTTTCGGTATTCATCCCGAAAAATCAGTAAGTCCAACTGACATAACAAGGGCGTGGATGTGATTACGTCAAGCCCGACTTCAATTGGGCTTGATATTTCTTCAAACTGCTACAGCATAGGTGTTCAACAATTTCCGGTGCGTGGGAGGGCATTCACCTGTGATTACCGAAAAGACGATTGCGATGCCTGTCGGCATTGTCGTTCGCCGGTTGCCTGGTGTTACCAAATGGCAGAAATGGGCCTGGCGGGCCGTATCCCTTTTGCCTGGGGCAGGTGATGCTGATTGGCAGTTTTTGCGCGAGGAAGGCGAAGCGGTTGAATACCACGCCGCAACCCTTTTGCTCGAGCTGCACCGGACGGATACGGAGGCCTATCTGACGGCCCTTTCCGACAAGATCCCTTCAGCTTACGTCATTATGCGTCCCGCCGAGGAGCTGGATAGGGATGTTCCAATGGAGGTCATGCTCGTGACTGCCTCTGCATACGAAGGGCAGGATTACGCCGACTCCAGTGAAGTCATAGTCGAAAAAGTGCCCATGCCACCTGGGTTGATTGCCTGGATAAGAGATTTTGTTGAAATTCATCACAAGGACGAAATCTTCATCAAACGGCGCCGCGATAAAAAGCGGATCGATCTTGAGGAAGATGGCATTGGCGATCCGCGTATCCGCCAGATAAGCGATGTTTATCGAGCGCCAAACCGAAAAATCAAGGATACGCTCCAATGAGCGAAGGTGAAGACGCCGCTTCGGACTTCTGGTCGCGCCGAAAGGCTGCAGTCCAGCAAGCAGATAAAGATGAGAAGCTTCAGACTGAAGCTGATGAAATTGCTTTGAAGCAGGCCGAGCTGGAAGAAAAGTCTGATGCGGAAATACTTGAGGAACTAAAGCTGCCGGATCCCGACACCCTTTCCGAAAAAGATGATTTCTCGCAGTTTCTGTCAGTCGCAGTTCCTGAGCGTTTGAAACGGCGAGCGCTCCGCAAGCTTTGGGGCCTCAATCCGATATTTGCAAATCTTGATGGCTTGGTGGATTACGGGGAAGATTACACAGACGCTGCAACGGTAATTGCCGATATGCAAACCGTCTACAAAGTCGGTCGGGGCATGGTTGAGCGAATAGTCGAAGCTCTTGAAGAAGGCGGCGATGAAGAACTCGTAGCTGAGACTTTGGAAAGTAACGTAGCGGTTTCTGGGGATGAGGTGCCGCAGACAGATGAAGATACTGCGTTGCACAATGATATTGGTGAAAATCAGAATGTATCTATTCATTTGACGTCGGCGGAAACGTTGGTGCAAGATGATAACCAGCGCGTGGGTTCTGAAGATCTGGAAGAATATGACGCGGCCAAAGATGAGGAATTTCATCGCCCTAAGAGACGGATGCGATTTGAATACTCATAAGCACTTTGGCCGAATCTTGTTCAAACCCAGGCAATTGCCACGCACGATGGAGGAAGACCGCGGATGTCCGCAGTTGTTACGGAATATGTAATCGATCCGGAAGATAGGGCTCGTTCGGATCTGTATGATTTTTTAGGCGTATTGCTGGCCAACCCGGCTGACGATGCGTTGTTGAAGCAGGTCGCAGCTTTGAAAGGGGATGACACTCCTTTGGGGAGCGCGCTCGGTGTTCTGTCAAAAGTTGCTTCCGTAACGAGTTCCGATACTGCAGAGCGAGAATTCAATTCTCTTTTCATCGGTTTGGGGCGCGGTGAACTGCTGCCCTTTGCAAGCCATTATCTAACAGGTTTTTTGAACGAAAAACCTTTGGCTAATCTGCGCCAGTCTATGGCAGAGCGCGGTATTCAGCGAGCTGAAGGCAAAAAAGAACCGGAAGACAATATTGCCTCTCTCATGGAAATGATGGGGGGCATGATTGTCGGACGCTTCGGCACAGTGACATCTGTTGTCGAGCAGAAATCATTTTTCAATGATCACATTGGCTCTTGGGCCACGCATTTTTTCACCGATCTGGAAGCATCTAAAACCTCCGTGTTTTACGGCGCAGTCGGATCACTGGGACGGCAATTCATGGAGATCGAGGCTGAGGCCTTTGAAATGCTGACCCACTAACGTTCGTATAGACGAAACGGGGCGGCACATCCGCCCACTTGGAGAGGAGGATTGCTATTATGAAACGGCCCGAAAAGGCGAGGTCTGAAGAGGGGGCTGGCCGCCGGGACTTCCTGAAGTTGGCTGCTCTGTCAGCACCGGTTGCGGTGGCTACAGTCACAGCAAGCTCAACTGCACAAGCCGCTGAGCCGGATCTTCTGTCTGAAAAGATGCAAGACACTGCGCATACCCGCGCTTACTACGACAGCGCCCGGTTCTAACCGGGCCCTGAAAATGCCCCCGGCCTATGGTTGCGTGACGCCCGCTGGCCGGTTCACTGAATGACCCAGCCGTGCCAATTTTGGTACAAGCAAGGTAATGAAATATGCTTAGGAAAAAGACCAATGGGGTTGCGAGACGCCCCCAAGGTGCAAGTATCCTTAGAGACGCTGCACACAAGTCGGTAGACCGCCGGACATTCCTTAAAGGATCCGGTGTAGCCGTTGGCGGACTTGCCGCCATCACCGCCACTGGCGGTTCTGTAACAAAGGCCCATGCACAAGCCGCAGGTTCCTCCGTAAAGACCATTAAATCGGTCTGCACTCACTGTTCAGTGGGTTGTACGGTGGTTGCGGAAGTGTCCAATGGGGTCTGGATCGGTCAGGAGCCGGGCTGGGATAGCCCGTTCAACCTCGGCGCACACTGCGCTAAAGGGGCCTCCGTCCGCGAACATGCTCATGGTGAGCGCCGCCTGAAATATCCTATGAAAAAGGAAGGCGGAGAGTGGAAACGCATCAGCTGGGATGAAGCGATCAACGAGATCGGCGACCAGATGATGACGATCCGCGAAGAAAGCGGTCCGGACAGTGTTTATTGGCTCGGTTCAGCCAAACACAGCAACGAACAAGCCTATCTGTTCCGCAAGTTTGCTGCCTATTGGGGCACCAACAACGTGGATCACCAGGCACGTATCTGTCATTCGACAACGGTTGCCGGCGTAGCAAATACATGGGGCTACGGCGCCATGACCAACAGCTACAACGATATCCATAACTCCAAGGCAATCTTCATCATCGGCGGCAATCCGGCAGAAGCACACCCGGTGTCTTTGCTGCATTTGTTGCGTGCCAAAGAGCAAAACAATGCTCCGGTGATTGTCTGTGATCCGCGTTTTACCCGTACAGCGGCTCATGCTGACGAGTATGTCCGGTTCCGTCCAGGCTCAGACGTAGCGTTGGTCTGGGGCATTCTCTGGCACATCTTCGAAAACGGCTGGGAAGACAAAGAGTTCATCCGCACCCGTGTTTGGGGTATGGACCAGATCCGCGAAGAGGTTAAAAAGTGGAACCCGGAAGAAGTTGAACGCGTAACCGGTACGCCGGGCAGCCAGCTGAAGCGGGTCGCCAGAACGCTTGCCAACAACCGTCCGGGCACCGTGATCTGGTGCATGGGTGGCACGCAGCACACCAATGGTAACAACAACACTCGCGCCTACTGCATTCTGCAGCTGGCTCTGGGTAACATGGGTACCAGCGGTGGCGGCACCAACATCTTCCGCGGCCACGATAACGTTCAGGGCGCAACTGACCTTGGTGTTCTCAGCCATACGCTGCCTGGCTATTATGGTCTGTCAGCGGGCGCTTGGGCGCATTGGTCCCGTGTTTGGGAAGAAGATCTTGATTGGCTGAAAGGCCAGTTCCAGAAAACAAAAGGTGCTGACGGTAAAGATAAAAACCTGATGAACCTGACCGGTATTCCGGTGAGCCGTTGGATCGACGGGGTTCTGGAAGATCCGGCCAATACAGATCAGCCGGACAAGGTTCGTGCCATGGTGCTTTGGGGCCACGCCCCGAACTCCCAGACCCGTATGACGGAAATGAAAACGGCAATGGAGAAACTGGACACGTTGGTCGTCGTTGACCCGTATCCTACAGTTTCTGCTGTCCTTCATGACCGCACAGACGGCGTCTATCTGCTACCGGCCTGTACCCAGTTCGAGACTCGTGGGTCTGTGACTGCGTCCAACCGGTCGTTCCAGTGGCGTGACAAGGTTGTTGAACCTCTGTTCGAAAGCCTGCCAGATCATGTGATCATGGCAAAGTTCGCGAACAAGTTTGGCTGGGCTGATCGTCTCTTCCGAAATATCGAGATGGAAGATGCAGAAACGCCGAATGTCGAGAGCATCACCCGCGAACTCAATAGCGGTCTCTGGACGATTGGCTACACTGGCCAGTCACCTGAGCGGATCAAATCCCATATGGCCAACCAGCATACGTTTGATAGAACAACGCTGCAGGCTGTTGGAGGTCCGAACGACGGCGAATTTTACGGTATGCCGTGGCCGTGCTGGGGCACTCCGGAAATGAAACATCCGGGAACTCCGAACCTTTACGACATGTCCAAGCCTGTGGCTGAAGGTGGTCTTACATTCCGTGCACGCTTCGGCGTTGAGCGGGATGGTGACAACCTTCTTGCAGATGGTGTGTCAAACCCGGGTGCGGAAATTCAGGATGGTTATCCGGAATTCACCATGCAGATGCTGATGGATCTCGGATGGGACGGCGACCTGACTGACGAGGAGCGTGCAGCAATCGACGCTGTTGCTGGTCCTAAGACAAACTGGAAAACTGACCTATCCGGCGGTATCCAGCGTGTCGCGATCAAGCATGGTTGTGCTCCGTTCGGAAACGCCAAGGCTCGCGCAGTTGTGTGGACATTCCCGGATCCGGTGCCGCTGCATCGCGAACCGCTCTACACAAACCGCCGCGATCTGGTTGCGGACTATCCGACTTACGAAGACCGGAAGTTCTATCGCCTTCCAACTCTCTATGCTTCCATCCAGAAACAGGATTTCTCGAAAGACTATCCGATTATCCTGACATCTGGACGCCTGGTTGAATACGAGGGTGGTGGTGAAGAAAGCCGGTCCAACCCATGGCTTGCCGAACTTCAGCAAGACATGTTCGTCGAGGTCAATCCTCGTGATGCCAACAATATCGGTATCCGCGATGGTGCACAGGTCTGGGTCGAAGGTCCGGAAGGTGGCAAGGTCAAAGTCATGGCTATGGTAACTGAGCGGGTCGGTGAGGGCGTTGCCTTTATGCCGTTCCACTTCGGTGGTCATTTCCAGGGTGAAGACCAGCGATCCAAATATCCGGCCGGTGCTGATCCATATGTCCTCGGTGAGAGCTCCAACACAGCTCAAACCTACGGCTATGACTCAGTGACACAGATGCAGGAGTCAAAAGTGACCCTCTGCAAGATCTCGGCAACATAAGGAGACCTATCTATGGCAAGATCCAAGTTCCTTTGTGATGCTGAGCGCTGTATTGAGTGCAATGCCTGTGTCACGGCTTGTAAGAATGAGCACGAAGTGCCGTGGGGCATCAATCGCCGTCGCGTGGTGACCATCAATGATGGTAAGCCGGGCGAACGGTCGATCTCGGTGGCCTGTATGCACTGCTCGGACGCACCTTGTATGGCGGTGTGCCCGGTCGATTGTTTCTACCAGAACGAAGAAGGTGTGGTCCTTCACTCGAAAGACCTTTGCATTGGCTGCGGCTACTGCTTCTACGCCTGTCCGTTCGGTGCGCCGCAGTTCCCGCAAGCGGGTAACTTCGGTTCACGTGGTAAAATGGACAAATGCACATTCTGTGCAGGTGGTCCTGAAGAAACACATTCGACTGCTGAATTCGCAAAATACGGTCGTAACCGTATTGCGGAAGGCAAGCTGCCGCTCTGTGCGGAAATGTGCTCTACCAAAGCCCTGCTTGCAGGAGATGGCGACGTCGTGTCCGCGATCTACCGTGAGCGTGTGGTTGCCCGCGGCTTCGGCTCCGGCGCCTGGGGTTGGGGTTCAGCTTACGGCCAAAAAGGCGGTTAAGAGATCGAACTGTTCCCGTCCGGATTTTTCCGGGCGGGGAAGCTCATCTCGTCCTCTTTCGAAACCAATATTTGTGGGGGCGGCCTAAATGCCGCCCTACGCGTCTTCAGATGACTTACTCTGTGAGGTCCCAGACATGAAACGCCTGGCTCTAGCTTTTGCTGTTCTGTTCGTTTTTCTGACCCAAGTCTATGCGCAGGACCAAAGTGCCGGTAACAGCGATGTTGACCGTTCGGCGACTGGCGGAGCGCAGACACTTGAAGACATCATGAAACGCCAGCGCGGCGAGAAGGTCGATTACGACTTCAAACGCAAAGCGACTGGTGACCCGAATTCTGCAGCAGCCCTTTCTGCTCAAAGAGGCACGCTCGGCGGGGTTTCTGATCCAGAGTTGTGGCGCGCACTGCGATATGGCTCGGCTGACATCACTGTGTCATCTGGTGGTAGGCCAGCGACCGTTCTCATGCAAGATGGCGGCATGAAGTGGCTTGAATGGCGTAAGGGACCTCTTGTCACTTACGGCGGCTACTTACTCATCGGGACACTGGTGTTCCTGGGGCTGTTCTATTTGCTGCGCGGCAAAATTCGCATTGACGGTGAAAAAACCGGCCGGACGATTACCCGGTTCAAGGCCGTTGAGCGATTTGGTCACTGGCTGCTTGGCGGATCGTTTATCCTGCTTGGTTTGACCGGGCTGATCACCTTGTTTGGTCGCATGCTGGTCATTCCGCTTATAGGCCACGACGCGTTTCATCCTGTCGCTTCACTCTCCAAGTTCATTCACAACAACGTTTCCTGGGCGTTCATTCTGGGTCTGGTCATGATTTTCGTTATGTGGGTGGCCCATAACATCCCGAACAAGACTGATATAAAGTGGATCTCTGTTGGAGGCGGCCTATTGAAGAAGGGCGTTCATCCACCGGCCAAGAAGTTCAACTTCGGCCAGAAGATGATTTTCTGGAGCGTGATCCTGTTCGGCGCATCAATTTCAATTACTGGCTTGTCGCTTCTGTTCCCGTTCCAAATGCCGATGTTTGCCGGAACCTTTGAAATCCTGAATGCGACGGGTCTGCCGCAACTTCTCGGATTTGGCACTTTGGCGACACAGCTGGCTCCGCATGGGGAAATGCAGTTCGCACAGCTCTGGCATTCCATTCTGGCGTTTGTGTTGATGGCAATAGTGTTGGCACACATCTATATCGGGTCGGTTGGCATGGAAGGGGCCTATGACGCAATGGGCACCGGCGAAGTTGAGCTACAATGGGCCCGCGAGCACCATGGTCTCTGGGTTGCGGAAGTCGAAGAGGCAGAAAAAGAGCGCGTCGCAAAAGACGCCGTTCCTGCTGAATAGCTCAGCTGCTATCGACCATGCTCGGCCCTGCGATACAGCAAAATTCTAATAGGAATTTCAGCAAACCTACCCGATACATGTGGACCCTGCGGCTCGGTATCTTGTTAGCGGTTGGTGTGCTGACTTCCGTTCTTTTGAACGCTGCCGATGCTGCCGAGTTTCAAACACTCAAAGGGCATGGCGGTCCTGTCATGGACATTGCTGTTTCCAGCGAAACGGAAGCCGTTGCAACAGCCAGCTTTGATAATTCTGTCGGCGTCTGGTCTGGAACCAAGCCAGAATGGCTTGATGGCCACGAGGCTGCAGTCAAAGTTGTTCAGTTTATTGATGATCAACGGGTGGTGTCAGCGGGTGATGACAATGCTCTAATGATCTGGAATCTGACAGATGGATCAAGACAGCGACGTGAAGGTCATACGGCCAAGATCATGGGCCTGGCCATTTCCCCGGACAAAACTCTGATCGCCAGCGCAAGCTGGGACACCCGGATCGGCTTGTGGTCTTTGGATAGCGGCGAACCGATATTTCTCGAAGGCCACAATTCCGGCGTCAATGAAGTGGTTTTTTCTCGTGATGGCCAATCGCTTTATTCTGCGTCCGTGGATGGGTCGATCATCCTGTGGGATGTTAGGGCACGCGAAGAAAAACAGATTGTTGATCGGAACGGCTTCGGGATCAATGTCATTGCCGTAGGTGGTCCATCCGATAAAACTGAAACTTGGCTCGCCTACGGATCGCAGGATGGTGTTACCCGTATTCTCGATATTGAATCTGGTGAGCGGCTCCACGAGTTTTCGCTGGAGCGGCGTCCGATTCTGGGAATGGCGGTTAGTCCGGACGGATCCCGTTTGGCGACCGGTGACGGCCATGGATATATAACTGTCTTCAATACCGAGACTTGGAAGATCGAGACCGATTTTCGAGCTGCTTTGAAAGGGCCAATCTGGGCGCTCGCTTTCTCGGCGGATGGTGAGGTTCTTCATGCTGGCGGGATCGAGAACATCGTCTATTCATGGCCAGTTGCGGATCTGGCGAGTTTTGATCCGATGGCTGCAGAAACACCGGCTTTTCTGCGCAAACCTGAAGAGATGTCCAATGGTGAACGGCAATTTGCCCGCAAATGTTCCATATGTCATTCCTTGAGCGAAGGAAGTGCCCGAAAGGCAGGCCCAACCTTGCATGGTGTATTTGGTCGGCAAGCTGGAACCTTGGCAGATTACAGTTATTCTCAAATCCTGGACGGATCTGATATCATCTGGTCTGAAGCAACAATAGATCAACTGTTTCTGGATGGTCCGGATCACTACATTCCGGGATCAAAAATGCCGATGCAGCGGATTGTCTTGCCGGAAGACCGGGCAGACCTTATTGATTACCTGAGAACAGCGACAATGCCTGAACAGGCCGGTGGAGGAACACAATGAAAGCGATGCTCGTGGCTTTTGCGGCAATCGTCGTTATTACAATCGGAGCCAGTCAGGTTCTGAAACAGGTTGGTTTTTCCAGCGCTGAACAGGCAACCAGTTCGTCTGTTCGTCTCGACCCTGGCCAGTTGATGACAAGAAAAAAGCACTCACAATAAACTGCGAGTGCCCTCCATTCTATCCGTATCTGTCAATCTCAGCTTGAGCCTTTATCCGCATTCGGAAAAAAGAGCTGCTGATCGTCTACCTTGTATGAGGCAATTGCTGCCTGACCCTCTTTTGACAATAACCAATCTATAAACTGCTGACCCATGTCAGTTTTTATGTGCGCATGGGCTTCCGGGTTCACCAGAATTACACCGTACTGATTGAACATTTTGGCATCGCCTTCAACAGCGACCTGATAGTTGCCCTTGTTGCCAAATGCGATCCATGTTGCCCGGTCGGTCATGATATAGGCGCCCATACCTGTTCCCGTGTTGAGCGTCGCGCCCATTCCGGATCCCGTTTCCCGGTACCAGTCACCGGAAGCTTCGACAGCATCAATTCCAGCTGCCTTCCAAAGGCGAAGCTCAGCCTTGTGAGTGCCGCTGTCATCGCCGCGGGAAGCGAAGGGCGATTTGGTTTCTGCGATCATTTGAAGCGATGAAACCACGTCCTTTGAACCTGCGATGCCAGCCGGGTCGTCTGCCGGGCCGACAATGACAAAGTCGTTGTACATGACATCAGCGCGGGAAACGCCAAGTCCCTCGGCGACAAATTTCTCTTCAGACGGCCTGGAATGCACAAATAGGACATCACCGTCACCATTGGCCGCGTTTTTGATCGCTTGACCTGTGCCAACTGCGACGACCCGAACTTCAATGCCTGTCTTCTTTTTGAATTTGGGCAACAGTTCATCGAACAGGCCCGAATTCTGTGTAGATGTCGTGGACTGGACTATGATGAACCTGTCTTCAGCAAGTGTCGGTAGAGCCAGTCCAATGACCAAAGCGGCGAGTGCCGTGAGCTTCAAAAATGCTCGTCTCAACATAGGTATCCTCCAGATATATTCAGGTCAATTTGGATGTGTTTTGGGGCATGTAAAGCCTGCCTTCTCGCCAGGCTCTAACGGGTTCGCTCTGCGGATTGGTCAGGACGCTTTGGACCGGGCCAATTTCGACAATCTTGCCATCTTGCAGAAAAACAATTTCTTCGCCGATGCGTCGCGCCTGACCGGCGTCATGGGTCACCAGAACGATTGTCACCCCATTTGCATTTGCCTCAAGCACAAGCTTTTCAATGGCTGCAGTTGAGGCCGGGTCCAGGCTGGCGGTCGGTTCGTCGAGGAACAAAAGGTCTGGTTTACATGCAAGCGCCCGGACAACGGCCAATCGTTGTTGTTCACCGCCTGAGAGAACCCGCGCGGGGCGCCGAGCCAGATGTGCAAGCCCAGCAGTTTCCAGTGCTTGCTTGATCTGATCTGCTCTATCGAGGCCTCGAAAGCCCTGCACCGACAAGGCGAATTTCATATTTGCGAAGACGGACCTTCGTAACAGAACAGGACGCTGAAACACCATGGCTTGTGCTTGGCGGTCTGAACGATTAAGTGGATGCCCCTGCCATAGGACCTTCCCTGCGCGCGGTGTGATCAGGCCATGGAGCAATCTGAGAAGAAGACTTTTGCCGGCACCATTCGGTCCCATGATCACTGTGCGAGATCCACGACGAATAGTGAGATCAATATGTGACAGTAGCGGTTGGCCAGTAACATCGTAACTGAGTGCGCGTGATTGCAGCAGTACGTTTCGAGTGTCCGGTGTTGCGCCAATTGACGGGTTGGCCGATATGTCCAGACCTGCGTTACGCATAGGCAGACCTCACCGCAGAAGATCGGAGTGCCATCACCAGCCCATTGACCGCAAATGCGATCAAAAGCAATACCACCCCTAGGGCGAGAGCGAGTTGCAAATTGCCTTTGGACGTTTCCAGTGCGATTGTCGTTGTCATAACCCTGGTGACATGATTGATGTTGCCGCCGACAATTATGACAGCGCCAACTTCGGCAACCGCGCGACCAAATCCGGCAAGCGCGACGGTCAGAAGACTGTAGCGAGCATCCCACAATAGCGCTGTCATTCTATCCAGATAACCAACGCCGAGGGACGTGAATTGTTCAGTATATTCCTGGTAGAGATCTTCAATCACCTGACGTGTCAATGCAGCGACAATTGGCGTTACCAGAACAGTCTGGGCAATGATCATAGCGGTTGGTGAATAGAGCAAACGCAAGGGGCCGAGCGGTCCTGATGCGGACAGCACCAGATACACCAGCAATCCAACGACAACTGGCGGCAGGCCCATCAAGGCGTTCAAAATCACGGAAAGTAGCGTGCGACCTGGAAACCGGAAAGCACCAACAGCTGCGCCAAGCGGTAAGCCGATAACGCAGGAAATGGTGACAGCAGTTAGCGTGACCCGCATGGAGAGAGCTATGATCTCCATAAGGTCAGGGTCCAGTGTGATAACCAGACCTAGAGAGCCCAAAAACGCGCTCCAGAAACTGTCCATTCTGCTATTTCCTCCAAGTTTACGGAAAAAATAACAGAAAATGCAGAAAAATCCACAATGCAGAGACTTTTTTTTACTCTTAAGCGATGAAGTTGAAGTCTGGCGGAATCAATAGAAGCCGGGGTGAAGACATCTAAACGAAGAACGCCCGACTGCGGTGTGCAGTCGGGCGTTCTCGAGTGGCCTCATTATTTGAATGATCAGACCTTCGAAGGATCAGTCGGAAATAGATCCTTCTTCATCTTTGGCCATCCGCTTCATCCGCGATTTGAGGACCTTGCCAAAGACGATTGGCAGAACAAATCCGATTGCCGCCATACTCCACAATCCAATCGACAGCGGGCTGTCGATCAGCGTCCACCAGTTGCCATCATCGATCGTGATCGCACGACGCAGATTATTCTCCATCGAGTTGCCCAGCAAGGTGCCGAGGATGATCGGGACCAGCGGAACATCAAGCTTGCGGAGTACCCAACCCATGACACCAAAGCCGATCATCACCAGAAGATCGAAGGATGAGCCGGAGATGCCGTAGATACCGACAAAGCTGACCATGGCAACGATTGGCATCAAAATGCGTGGTGGAATGAGCAGCACGCGTGTGAACAGGCCAATCATCGGAATGTTCATCAGAAGCAGCATGAAGTTTGCGATGAACAGCGCTGCAATCAGGCCCCAGACAACATCTGGCTGCTGTGTGAACAGCAAGGGACCAGGCGTGATGTTCAACGCCAGCAGTACGGCAAGAAGCACCGCTGTTGTTCCCGATCCTGGAACACCGAGCGCCAGCATTGGCACCAGAGCACCACCTGCAGCGGCATTGTTGCCAGCTTCGGGAGCTGCAACTCCACGAGGATCCCCTGTTCCGAAGGTGCCTTCCTTGTCGACCAGTTTCTTTTCCATTGTGTAGGAAATGAATGATCCGAGGGACGCGCCAGCACCAGGCAGGACGCCTGCAATAAAGCCGAGGAAACTGGTGCGCAGCATCGTTGGTGTACAGGATTTCAAAAGCGCGAAGCTGGGCATCATCCGGCCAACGCTTACCTTGTGCGCGTTGGCGTCTGCTTTGCCGTGCCGATGTTCTAGGAAAAGGAACACCTCCGACAGCGCAAACAGGCCGACAATGGCGACAAGGAAGTCGATGCCGTCATAAAGATGAACTTCGCCAAACGTGAAACGCGGAACACCTGTTTGTGTATCGACCCCGATTGTTGCCAGACCAATACCAAGCGCCGCAGCAAAGGCGGTCTTTGCCTGATTGCTGGAAGCAACGCCGCCAAGGGTCGCAAATGCGAGAGTAAAAAGAGCGAAATACTCAGCTGGGCCAAACAACAGAGCGATTTTGACCAACTGTGGTGCCAGAAAAATGAGGCCCCATGTTGCCAGAAATGCGCCAACGAATGAAGCAACGCCCGAGAGTGACAAAGCTTCGCCAGCCCGGCCGTTTTTGGCCATGGGATAACCGTCGAGACAGGTCATCATTGCCGGTTCATCGCCGGGTATATTCAACAGTATGGACGAGATACGGCCCCCATACATGGCGCCGTAATAGACCGATGTCAGCAGAATAAGGGACGGTGTTGCACCAAGCCCGAGTGTGAAGGCCAGCGGGATCAGAATGGCAACGCCATTGGATGGTCCGAGGCCGGGGAGGGCCCCCATCATGGTACCAAGAAAACACCCTAGAAGAGCAAGCAGCAGATTTTCAAAGGTCAACGCAATCGCGAAGCCGTCTGCCAATGAAGCGAAAGTATCCATGGTCAGGCTCCGTTAAAATCCGAGTGGGCCCTTGGCAAGCGAAAGGCCAAGGACAAGGTGGAAAATCACGTAAATGCCGACGGACGTCAGGCTTCCCGCAATTACGGACGAAACTGGTGTCGATCCCAGGCGCCAGGTCAGATAGGTCGCTGCCAAAGCCGTCGCGAAGACAAATCCGAGTTCAGGCAGCATGATCGCATAGAGAATCATGACCAGAACAGCCAACGCAACTTCCATCAAACGGCCAAGAGGTGGCCAGTCGGGCGCCGTATCGGGCTTTGCAATGATTGCCAGAGAAGACAATGCCAGCACACCGGCAATAATCAGTGGGAACGCCTTTGGCCCCACAGCATCTGACAGAAAACTTTCTTCGATGATCAAGGCGGCCCAGGCATATCCGAATGCAAGAACCAGTCCGACCACACCAAATATCCGGTCGCTCATGGACACCTTCCAGCAAGCGGCACGTGAGAAAATAGGACACCGCTCATAACAAGAGTTCTATGGTCTTAGCAAAAGGGGCGCGTCACCGCGCCCCCGCTAAATCTCAGGATGGCATTGTTATTTAATGATGCCAATCTCTTTGGAAATCTGCTGGATTTGCGCCACAGAGCCTGCAACGAATTCCTGGAAGGCTGCGCCTTGCAGATCAAGCGGTGCGAGACCGTTTGCTGCCATGACGTCTTTCCAGGCATCGCTTGCATAGAGGTCAGCGATCTTGCCAACCCAGGCGTTGTAGGCATCGTCAGACATGCCAGCCGGTGCGTAGAAACCGCGCCAGTTTGCACCAATCGCTTCAACGCCCTGCTCTTTTGCAGTCGGGTAGTCAGCAAATTCGCCTGGCAGGCGATCAGGAGACAGGACCGCAACGATTTTGATGTCGCCGCTGTCAACGAAACCCTTGGCTTCGGAGATGTCACCGGTGAAAGCCTGAACAGAACCAGCCAGAAGCTGGGTCACTGCTTCGCCGCCGCCATCGAACGCGATGTATTTGACTGAGCGAACGTTGTCGATGCCGTAAGCGTTGGCCGCGATCAGAACCTTAAGATGGTCCCATCCGCCGACTGCAGAACCGCCTGCCACCGAGATTGAAGCCGGGTTGGCTTTGATCTGGTCGAGCAGTTCTGGAAGTGTGTTGATCGGGCTGTCAGCTGCAACAGCAATCACGCCATAGTCAGCGCCAATGGCTGCAAGCCAACGAACCTGATCCATGGTGTTGCCAGGATATGCGCCCTGAGCGAGACGGGTCGCTGTGGCTGCAGAAGCTGCAACAATCAGGTCATTGTCGTCGCCGCGCTTGTTGACCACCTGGGCAAACGCTACGCCGCCGCCGCCGCCAGCAAGGTTTACAACCTGCATGGTTTTGTCGAGCAGATCCTGATCCTGAAGGGATTTACCGACCTGACGGCAAGTGAAGTCCCAACCGCCGCCCGGGTTTGCCGGAGCAATACACTCGGGGCTTTCCGGTTTGAATTCAGCTGCTGATACGCCAAAAGCGGATGCGCCCAAAAGGGCTGCCGCAAGCAAAATGCGGGTCGTTTTAAATGCCATGATTATATTTCCTCCACATGGTCCGGTCATTCCGAAGGCCGGTATTACCCGCTGGACTGCATTACGCAGATCCTCCCAACGGACTTGAAGTCAGCGTAACGAGAAACCCTGTCATCAACCTGTCACCGGATGCTGCGGTGCTTGCATGTCCCCGCCAAGCCGGGCATGACAGAGGGGAGGAGGACCAGATCTTTGCGATTATTGCTCGTTGAAGACACGTTTGACATGGCCGAGGCAATCATGATCCGGCTGGACCGGTCAGGTGTTGCCTGCGATCTGGCAAAAACGCTGGATGAAGCCAGAGGATGCGTGGACGTTCAGCAATATGATGTGATCGTTCTGGACATCAATTTGCCGGACGGGCTCGGTACGGATCTCCTGAAGGAAATGCGGTCACGCGGTGATCGAACTCCAGTGCTGATGCTGACCGCGGAATTCTCAGTTGACGAGCGGGTATCGTCACTGGATTCAGGTGCTGATGATTATCTCGTCAAACCGTTTGACCATCGGGAACTCGAAGCACGCATTCGGGCACTTTATCGCAGAGAACTGACTGACAAGGCGGAAGAACTGGCCTTGGGTGACATTACATTCAACGCATCTGCAAAGGTTATTCGGCACAACGATGTACCGGTGAATCTGACTCGGCGCGAATTCTCCCTGCTTGAATTGCTGATCCGCAATCGTGGCAAAACATTGAGCAAGGAACGGCTGTTTGAAGGTGTGTTCAGCTTTCAGGATACCGATGTCAGCATGAACGCGCTGGAGCTCTATGTAGCTCGGTTGCGAAAGAAGCTGTCCGGGAGCGCCATCACTATCGAGACGCAAAGAGGGCTTGGCTACAAGCTGGATGTTGATGCCTGACGTTGTTCGTCAATTGACGACTTCTTCCCTGACACAGCGCGTGGCGCTGGGTGTTGCCCTGTTGTTGGTGATAGGCGGGATCATGGTGTCCATCGCGGCTTTTGCCTATGGCAAGGAAGCCGCGCGAAGTGCCTATGACCGCCTGCTGCTTGGTGCCGCCAATGATATTGCGTCTGCCATCTCGGTTCAGGATGGACGGCCTGTCTTGGAGCTTCCAGTCTCGGCGTTCGAACTGCTGGCCCTGGCTCCGGATGACCGGATCGGATATCGGATTATCGGCCCGCAAGGTGAAACGCTGACGGGTTATGACGAGATCGCTTTGCCGACAAAGATAGATGTATCCGGTGACAGTTTTTTCGATAGCGAATTCTTCGGTGAAACAGCCCGTTTTGTTGTGGTATCTCGGCGTTTCGCCGAACGCACTCTGAACGGAACCATTCAGATTGTCGTCGGGCAAACGCTGCAGGCACGCGATGCGATGGCTTACGATATTACGCGTAAAGCGCTCTATGTGTTGCTGGCCTCCGGGCTTGCCATGCTGCTGCTCGCAGCCGTAGTGGTTAGGGCTGTGTTCAAGCCGTTGGCGGCCATCGCAGAGGGGCTCGAAGCCCGAGACCCTCATGACCTCACACCGATGGATACTGCGGTTCCGCGTGAGACCGCTGTCATGATCAACGCGTTGAATGCATTCATGGCACGGCTGGACAGGCAGATGAATTCCATGCGCCATCTGATTTCCGACACAGCACATCAATTGCGAACGCCAGTTGCAGCTTTGCGTGCGCAGGCTGACCTATTCTCTGATGAAGCGGACATTGCCCGTAAGGAACGGATTATTGAGCGTATCCAGACCCGTTCCACAAGCCTTGGGCGCCTGCTGGATCAAATGCTGAGTCAGGCTCTCGTCATTCATCGCGGTGATAGCGCTCGCCGTGAACCGGTTGATCTAAGAGATGTCGCATTGGACGTGTTCGAACATGGGGATCATGCGGTTCTTATGCCGGAGATGGATGTGCTGCTCGATCTTGGAGATTATCCAGTTACTGTGATGGCGGATCTACCGTCACTAGAAGAGGCGCTGAAGAACCTTCTGAACAATGCGTTGAAATACGGCCAGTCACCAGTCCGGGTGGGCGCATCCCTATACGAAGGCAAAGCGTCTGTATGGGTGGAGGATGTCGGCGGTGGACCAGAACCGGATGTGCTCGAAGCTTTGGGAACACGCTTCAACAAGGCGTCCTTGTCCCGGCAAAACAGTTCCGGTTTGGGCCTTGCCATTGCCCACGCTGTTGCGACTTCATTTGAAGGGCAGCTTGTCTTTAAAAAACGGGACGAACAGACATTCAGGGCAGCTCTTGTATTTCCTTCGTTAGTTGGGGAAAGCACATGAGAGACAATTCAATTGGGCTCAGCCATGTCCTCGCTTTGATGCTGCTGTATTTTCTGCCAGCTCAGCTCACGCATGCCCAGGAAATGGTTGAATGGTTCGGGCCATCAGAGGCTGAGGAAACTCTGATCCTGCGTTCGACAACGGACATTTCGGTGTTCGGTCCTGTTGTCGATGCGTTCCTCGAGACCCGTCCGGAGCTGAAAATTCGTTTTGAGCAATGGGGCTCAAATGACCTTCACGAGTTGACCCGTAGCGAATGTCGAGACCGGAAGGCCGATGCCGATGTTGTCATCAGTTCCGGTGTTCATCAGATGGTGCAGCTGGTCAACGAGGCCTGCGCGACTGCGTATTCTTCCGGGTTCACGGATGAGCTTCCGGATGCGCTCAGGTGGCGGAATGAACTTTGGGGAATTACCCGTGAACCTGCCGTCATCGTTTACAATCGTGACCTGGTTCCGCTTGAGGAAATCCCGCAATCTCGCTTTGACCTTCTGGATCTTTTGCGGCCATCAAACACACCTTACGCCGGGACGATCGCGACCTATGATATCGAACGGTCGGGGCTTGGTTATCTGTTTGCCTTCGCCGATGCGCAGGAAGCCACGACCTTCGGTGCGCTGCAGGAATCCTTTGGACGCACAGGAGCAGTCTCGACCTGCTGCTCAGCTGATATCATCAAGAGCGTCGCGAACGGTCGTTATCTGATTGCCTACAATGTGCTCGGATCTTACGCGCAAGGATATCAGCAGAGTGATGATCGCATAGGGATCGTTTTGCCGTCAGATTACACACTTGTTCTGTCACGTGCGCTGATGATCCAAAAGGGTGCCCGAAACCCGATTGCAGCGACCGAGTTTCTGGATTTTCTGCTGTCCGCAGAAGGTGTTTTGGCGCTCCGCACCGCATTGTTGATCAGTCCGCTGCTGGAATCCGAGGATGGTGCTGAAGGGGAGGTCCTGAGCACAACAGCGTTACGGCCAATCGGCCTTTCACCGTCCTTGATGGTCGCACTCGACAGCTTGACTCGCCAAACATTCCTGCGACGCTGGCGTGAGACATTTCCGGGGCCGTAAAGGCAACTGCACGCTTCAACATCCTTAGATTCGAAGACTACTGAACTGCTTGCGGAAATAATTGGCGTGCAAATATTCCTGCACCGTGGAGACCGCCATTGTCGGCGAATGTGCCGCGCATCACCAGCGGTGTGTCATATTTTACCAAAGCCAGTTCCCCCGTTTTTCTGTCGATCTCTTCCAGCAGGGTCGCATCCGAACTCAACCCGCCACTGACCGGAACAACATCTGGTCCGAGCAGATTGACCACCATGCTCAAGGAGCGGGACAGAAGCGTTGTGTAGATCTCGATGGTTTGAGACGCTTTAACATCTCCATTGTGCCAGTTGTCGGTGATGTTTTTGCTTGATGCGGCCTTGCCATGAAGGCTGTGATGAAGTCGTTCCATGCCGCGTGCAGAACAAGTTGCATCGACGCAGCCGGTGCGTCCGCAGCCGCACTGGTAGTGCGGAACGTTGGAAATTGTTCCTCCGGCGGTCGGGTCAATCACGGGACCATGGCCCCATTCGCCTGCCATGCCGCCATGGCCGGTAATCAGGGTGCCATTGGTGACCAACCCGCCGCCAACACCTGTTCCCAGAATAATGCCAAAGACGACCGCTTTGCCAGCACCTGTTCCGTCGACGGCTTCGGCCAACGCGAAAGCATTGGCATCATTGATGATCTGAACAGGACAGCCAAGTTCGACACTGAGATCTGCGGCAATTCGACGGCCATGCAGGCACGGAATGTTTGCAACATCCGCAAGTCCGGTGGCGGCGTCAAAGGCGCCCGCAAGTGAAATAACTATCGGGTCTGATTTATCGTCGCCTTGGCAGCTCGCCAACGCACAGACAAAGTCTGACCAGGACCTGCATGGTGTTGGCAACCGTCCTTGTTCCGGGACACTTCCATCTGCAAGGATCCGGCCTTGGCGGATGTAACTGCCGCCGATGTCAAAACATGTAACCATGTTGTTCCTGATAGGTTGTTTGATCAGAAGCCGGTGCGCATGCGATAGCCTTGTGCATAAACCAGCCGCACATGGGTTATTGGAGCAGTCCCGGACCAGGTAATCCGCTCCATGGCAAACAGAGCTGTTCCTTGCGCTGTATCCAGTTTTGCTGCAAGTGTTTCGTCGGCATTCAGTGCGAAAAAAGACAGGTCCCCATGGCTGTAGGGGGCATTTTGTACCAGCCATTCATTTGCGCTGATTGTCTTGAAGGTTGCCTCTGATGCCGAGGGTGCGGCTGCCAGATTGATGTACCGTTCTTCATAAGCATACGGCCTGTTGTCCGCAAAGTGCAGCGTTTTCAAAAACAGGACATCTTCGCCCAAAGAAACTTGAAAGGCACCATGCAACACTGGTGGCAGGGGTTTGAGGTCGCGCTCCAACAAACTGTACCGATAAGCATGGCCAATTGCTTCGACTTCCTCGCGAATAATCGGAATTGTGAGCATTGCTTTTTGCGGCGGGTTAAGCGCTACCCGTGTACCTGCCCGGCGCTTGCGCACGACCAATCCGCTGTCCGCAAGATCCCGCATGGCTCTGTTGACAGTGGTGCGGGCGCAACCGAACTCTTCAGCCAAGTCCGCTTCATGCGGAACCTGTTCGCCTGGTTGCCAGACACGATCGTGAATGCGCCGCAGCAGCTCTTCGCGTATCCCAGTCCAGGAATTGGTGTCGCTTAACGCCAAGAATTCAGGGTCCCTTTAAAGACGACTTCGCAAGGATGCCATTGTGCTGCGATACCGCGCGCGAATGACATCGCCTTTTACATGGTTTCCGTCTTGAACAACATGCCGTCCTGCAGACCAGACATCTGTTACCATGCGATCATCTCCGGCAAAAATGTAAGCATCGAGAATTTCATCACCTTGCCGACCTTCAAGATCAATGGACGAACTGTTGAGTGCTACCATATCGGCATATTGACCATCTGAAATTGTCCCGGATGATCTGCCGATTGCTTGAGCACCACCTTTGGCAGCGCCTTCAAAAAGGACGCGCCCGGTGGATTTCTCAGGTGTCGCGACAGATGCACGACATTTGTCGCGCAGGCGTTGCGAGTATTCGAGCGTTCGCAATTCTTCAGACAGCGAAATCCGAATATTAGAATCCGAGCCAATACCAAAAGCACCGCCAGCGTCCAGATATCGAACGCCGTCAAAAATTCCGTCACCGAGGCTGGATTCCGTGAGCGGGCACAGGCCTGCGATAGCGCCGGATTTTGCAAGATTGAGCGTTTCTTCCGGTGTCGTCTGCGTGCAGTGAATCAGGCACCAATTGTTGGCTACAGAGTGGTTCTCCAGAAGCCAGTCAATAGGACGTCTGCCTGTCGCAAGCTGGACTTCTTCTACTTCGGCGACTTGTTCTGCCAGATGCATGTGAAGAGGCGATGCCCCCGCCAGCGCGACTGTATGCGAAAGATCTTCACGAGTGACTGCCCGGAGTGAATGTGGTGCAACGCCCAGTGCGCAGTCTGCCGGAAGAGAACTCAAGGCCTTGGCTGCCAGTTCATGGAGTTTTTGAAACCGGCTAAAGTCATTGCCAAATCGAATTTGGCCCGGTGTCAGCGGACGTTTGTCACAACCGCCATACTGATAGAGTACTGGCAGGTGGGTTAGGCCAATTCCGGTTTCATCGGCCGCTGCCATAATGCATTCTGACAGTTCTGCGAGGTTGTCATAGGGCACACCACCTTGCTGGTGGTGCAGGTAATGGAATTCGCCGACAGCCGCATAACCGGCTTCAAGCATCTCCAATTGCACAAATGCTGTGATCGCCTCGATATCGTCGGGTGTCAGAACATCCAGAAACCGGAACATGATCTGGCGCCAGGTCCAGAAACTGTCACGTGGTTCAGATCCGCGGCGTTCACTCATGCCTGCCATCGCCCGTTGAAAAGCGTGACTGTGAAGGTTGGCCGGAGCAGGGAGAAGAATTCCGGTACGCTTGCCCGACGGTCTGGTGCCGGATTTAACAGAGCGAATGCGGCCACCGGCGTCAACGCTGATCAGGACGTCCTTTGCCCAGCCATTCTTGAGCAATGCATGTTCGGCGAAAATCGAAGTGTCTGCGCTTTTCGACATGCCGGTGTTTCCTTCGTTGACACGCTAATATGTGCATGCATATTATCTTATATCGCGATCTAATCAAGCTGGAGATGCTGGTGTCACTGCGCCTTCTCACCAATGCCAAGCTGGCAACATTTGTCTCGAATGGGGCGCCCTACGGCTTGGTTGAGCATGGCGCACTGGTCATTGACAGCGGAAAGATCGCCTGGTGCGGACCGTCTTCGGAAACTCCAGGTCAGTATAGCGCAGCGGCTCACGACGACCTTGAAGGTCGGTTGGTGACACCCGGACTGATTGACTGCCACACGCATGTTGTGTTTGGTGGAAATCGGGCGCGCGAATTCGAGATGCGCCTTGAAGGTGCTTCTTATGAAGAAGTCGCTCGAACCGGCGGCGGCATCATTTCGACCGTCAAGGCAACACGTGAAGCGACTGAAGAGGAGTTGCTTGAATCGGCTCTATTACGCGTCGATGCGCTGATTTCCGAAGGTGTCACGACGTTAGAAATCAAATCCGGATATGGGCTCGATCATGATACCGAGTTACGAATGTTACGGGTTGCCCGCATAATCGCCGAATGCCGCCCGGTTCGCGTTCGAACTACCTTTCTTGGTGCGCATGCAATCCCGCCTGAATACAAGGACCGGGCGGATGCCTATCTGGATGAGATTTGCCTTCCCGCGCTGGAGGCTGCCCATGCCGCTGGACTGGTCGATGCCGTTGACGGTTTCTGCGAAGGTATAGCGTTTTCGCCGGATCAGATCAGCACGGTATTCGACAAGGCAAAAGAACTTGGTTTGCCGATCAAGCTTCATGCAGAGCAATTGTCCAATCTTGGCGGCGCTGAGTTGGCATCCAAGTATGGCGCATTGTCTGCCGATCATCTGGAGTATCTGGACGAAACAGGTGTCAAGGCGATGGCACGAAGCGGATCGGTCGCCGTCTTGCTGCCTGGAGCCTTTTACACCTTGCGGGAAACCCAGTATCCGCCGATGGACTTGTTGCGAAAGCATCAGGTTTCTATTGCGCTCGCGACAGACTGCAATCCGGGATCGTCGCCATTGGCATCGCTTCTGTTGACCATGAATATGGGCTGCACATTGTTTCGGATGACGCCTGAAGAAGCTCTCGCCAGCGTAACCCGCGAAGCAGCCAGGGCGCTGGGCCTTTCCGATTTCGGAACACTGGAGGCCGGGAAAGTCGCTGATCTGGCAATCTGGAATGTGCAGCACCCTGCAGAGCTGTCGTACCGTATCGGTTTCAATTCCCTCGAACGCCGTATTGTCGGAGGCTCTTGAATGAGTGGTCTTACCCTCACGCCGGGGTCTGTCACCCTTGCTGATCTTGAACGGATTTACCGCGAGGAATTGTCTGTTCGCGTTGACCGGTCAGCAAAAGCTGCCATTGATTTGGCGGCAGAACGTGTTGCAAAAGCCGCACAGGGCGGAAAGGCCGTCTACGGCGTTAACACCGGTTTCGGCAAACTGGCCAGCGTCAAGATTGCCGCTGAAGACACTGCGACACTGCAAAGAAATCTGATCCTGTCTCATTGTTGCGGTGTTGGTGAAGCGCTTGACCGGACAACCACACGACTGATGTTGGTGCTGAAGCTTCTGTCGCTCGGAAGAGGCGCTTCAGGTGTTCGGTTCGAAGTCATGAAGCTGATTGAAGACTGTCTGGAAAAGGGCGTCACACCAGTAGTTCCGTCGAAAGGCTCTGTAGGAGCTTCAGGCGATCTGGCGCCGCTGGCGCATATGGCTGCCGTTCTGCTCGGTGAAGGTGAGGCGGAGTACGCCGGTGTGCGGATGTCCGGACGGGACGCTTTACGGAAAGCAGGATTGTCACCGGTCGTGCTTGGTCCCAAAGAGGGTCTTGGCCTTATCAATGGAACTCAGTTTTCGACTGCTTGCGCGCTGATTGGTCTGTTCGATGCATGGCGCTATGCAGAAGCGACGTTGATGACCGCCAGCCTGTCCACGGACGCAATAATGGGATCAACGGCTCCATTACTGCCCGAAATTCACGAACTGCGCGGTCATCGCGGGCAGATCGAAGTCGCTGCCGCAATGCGGGCGATCATGGACGGTTCGGATATCCGGGAAAGCCACCGTGAGGGCGATACCCGAGTTCAGGACCCCTATTGCATCCGCTGCCAACCGCAAGTTGCCGGGGCGTGCGTTGATCTCCTTCGCATGGCAGCAACAACGCTTGAAATTGAAGCCAACGCCGCGACCGACAATCCGCTGGTTCTCATTGATGAGGATCGGATTGTATCTGGTGGCAATTTTCATGCTGAACCTGTCGCTTTTGCAGCTGATCAGATTGCTCTTGCGATTGCCGAATTGGGCGCGATTGCCCAGCGCCGGGTTGCCCTGATGGTCGACCCGACACTCTCCCATGATTTGCCGCCGTTTCTGGCACAGGATCCGGGCCTCAACTCCGGCATGATGATCGCCGAAGTCACGACAGCTGCCTTGATGAGCGAAAACAAACACTTGGCAAATCCGTGTTCGACGGACTCCACGCCAACCAGTGCCAATCAGGAAGACCACGTCTCCATGGCGGCCCATGGTGCTCGTCGTCTTGAACGCATGAACACAAATCTGTCTCACATTCTTGGTGTTGAACTGCTGTGTGCTGCTGAGGGGGTTGAGCATCGTACTCCGCTAAAAACGAGCAACTGTCTTCAAGGTGTCATCGCGAAGCTGAGGGAGATGGTTAAACCGTTGAAACAAGACCGGTACATGGCTCCTGATCTTGAAGCTGCCGCTGATCTTGTTCGGTCTCGTGCATTGGTCTCTGTCATATCAGGCGCTGCCCTCATTGTTTTGGGAGGCAAGAATGTTACCGGTTGAGGTTGCTCAAGGAGACGGTCCCATTGTTCTCGGCTTTCCGCATTCCGGCACTCATGTGCCGCCGGATATCCGGTCGCGGTTGAACATTGATGGTCAAAAGCTTGCCGATACAGATTGGCATGTGGACCGGCTTTATTCTGGTCTGCTGTCCAGCGCGACGTTGGTAAAGGCCAACTTCCATCGCTACGTCATTGATGCCAACAGAGACCCGGAAGGTATCAGCCTGTATCCGGGGCAAAACACAACGACCCTTTGCCCGACGACCGATTTTGACGGGTGTCCGATTTATCAACAGGGTGAAGAACCGGATGCTGAGGAAATCGAAGCACGTCGTCTTGCCTGGCATGCCCCATACCATGCTGCTCTTGAAGCTGAACTCAATCGGGTAAGAGCAAAGCATGGTGTTGCAATCCTTTATGATTGCCATTCGATCCGCTCGCATATTCCGTTTCTATTTGAAGGCACATTGCCGGATTTAAATGTTGGTACAAACGGTGGATCAACCTGCGCGATAGAAATTGAAACCGCGGTTGTTCAGGGTGCAAAGTCTGCTACCGGATACACGTTCGTTTTAAATGATCGCTTCAAAGGCGGCTGGACAACGCGTCATTATGGGCAGCCTGGTTCCGGCGTTCATGCCATTCAGATGGAGCTTGCGCAAAAGACTCATCTTATGAGCGAAAACACGCCGTTTTCCTATGACGTGGAAAAAGCAGACAAGCTGCGCCTTCATCTCAAAGAAATCCTGACGGCAATTGCAGACCTTGCGCCGTCGCTTGCCATTCAAAATCAGACACCCGAGGACGCGAACCATGGTTGACCGCCGCCACAATGCCCGCGACGTTTTTCCGCCAACCGGTACAGAGCTGAATGCGAAATCGTGGCTGACCGAAGCGCCGCTTCGCATGCTTATGAACAACCTTCATCCAGATGTTGCCGAGAACCCGCATGAACTTGTTGTTTATGGCGGTATTGGTCGTGCTGCGCGGACATGGGAAGACTTCGATCGAATTGTTTCCAGCTTAAAACAACTCAATGATGACGAAACGCTGTTGGTCCAGTCCGGCAAGCCTGTCGGTGTCTTTAAGACCCACAAGGATGCGCCACGTGTTCTGATCGCGAATTCAAATCTGGTGCCGAATTGGGCGAACTGGGATCACTTCCATGAGCTCGACAAAAAAGGCCTGGCCATGTACGGCCAGATGACCGCGGGATCGTGGATATACATTGGTACGCAGGGTATCGTGCAGGGCACCTATGAAACGTTCATGGAAGCCGGGCGCCAGCACTATGATGGCGACCTGAAGGGGCGCTGGATTCTGACCGGCGGCCTCGGTGGTATGGGTGGTGCCCAGCCACTGGCGGCGGTCATGGCTGGCGCATGTTGCCTTGCTGTTGAATGCGATGAAAAGAGCGCTGACTTCCGTCTGCGCACAAACTATGTCGATGCCAAAACCAAGTCTCTTGATGAAGCTTTGGAAATGATTGACGGCTGGACAAAGGCTGGCGAGGCCAAATCGGTCGCGCTGATTGGCAATGCGGCGGACGTCTTTCCGGAACTCGTAAAACGTGGTGTGAAGCCGGACATCGTTACCGATCAAACTTCAGCGCATGATCCGATAAATGGCTATCTGCCGCAAGGTTGGAGCGTTGCCGAGTGGCGGGCAAAAGCAGAGACAGACCCCAAGGTCGTCGAGAAGGCTGCCCGGGCTTCCATGAAAGTCCATGTCGCTGCGATGGTCGACTTCTGGAACGCGGGTGTTCCGACGCTGGACTACGGCAACAACATTCGCCAGATGGCGCTGGAAGAAGGACTGGAAGACGCTTTTGCTTTTCCGGGTTTTGTACCTGCCTATATTCGTCCACTTTTTTGTAGAGGTGTCGGCCCGTTCCGCTGGTGCGCGCTCTCCGGCGACCCGGAAGATATCTTCAAGACCGATGCAAAAGTGAAAGAACTGATCCCCGACGATCCACACCTGCACAATTGGCTGGATATGGCGCGCGAGCGAATTTCCTTTCAAGGACTGCCCGCCCGTATCTGCTGGGTTGGATTGGGTCAACGTCACCGCCTCGGTCTTGCCTTCAATGAAATGGTTCGAAGCGGAGAGCTGAAAGCACCGATTGTGATCGGACGGGATCATCTCGATAGCGGATCTGTCGCCTCACCAAATCGCGAGACGGAAAGCATGCAGGACGGCTCTGATGCGGTCTCGGATTGGCCGCTGTTGAACGCACTCCTGAATACAGCTTCTGGCGCGACCTGGGTGTCGCTCCATCATGGCGGTGGTGTTGGAATGGGCTTCTCGCAGCATTCAGGCATGGTCATTTGCTGTGACGGAACCGCGGATGCGGACCGCCGTATCGAACGCGTTCTTTGGAACGATCCGGCAACCGGTGTGATGCGTCACGCGGATGCCGGCTACGACATCGCGCTTGATTGCGCGAAGGAACAGGGGTTGAACCTGCCGGGTATCTTAGGGAGATAAACAACAACGGCGGGACGCCCTTTAGCGAAAACCTTTTGAAACAGGGGATGAAGATGAAAAGACGTGATTTTCTTAAAGCCGGTGCTGTTGGCGCGGCTGCAACCACTCTGGCAGCGCCCGCCATTGCACAGGATGTGCGTCAATGGCGCATGGTAACTGCATGGCCGAAGAACCTGCCGGGACCCGGTGTCGCTGCCCAGTTGCTGGCAGATCGTATCACGAGCCTTTCCGGCGGCCGGATTGAAGTCAAACTGTTTGCAGCAGGCGAAATTGTTCCGGGCAAAGGCGTGTTTGACGCTGTTGGTCAGGGGACCGCAGAACTGTACCATGCCGTTCCTGCCTATTGGGGTTCCAAGTCCAAGGGTATTTTGCTTTTTGGGTCTCAACCCTTCGGTTTGACCGCACAGGAACAGGCCGGTTGGTTGATCCAGGGTGGCGGTCAGGCGCTCTATGATGAGATCTACTCCGGCTTTAATCTGAAGCCATTCCTGTGTGGCAACTCCGGTCCACAGTGGGCAGGTTGGTTCCGCAATGAGATCAACAGCGTTGACGATCTCAAGGGATTGAAATTCCGCTCCACCGGTCTGGCGTCCGAAATGTGCTCCAAACTCGGTATGGCCGTACAAGCCATGAGCGGTCCGGCCATGTTTCAGGCGCTTCAGTCTGGTGCGCTTGATGCTGGTGAGTTCATCGGTCCATGGACCGACAGTGCCATGGGGTACTACCAAATTGCCAAAAACTATTACTGGCCGGGTGTCGGTGAACCGTCATCTGCTGAAGAGTGCGCAGTCAACCTGGAGGCTTACAATGACCTTCCTGATGATCTCAAAGGTGCTGTCTCCCAGGCTTGCGCGAGTCTCTACAATGACGTGCTGACAGAGTATAATACCAAACATGCTCAGGCGTTGACAAAGCTGGTTTCCGAGCATGATGTGAAGGTTCGAAAACTCCCGGATGACGTGATTGTTGCCATGGGCAATGCAGCAGGCGAAGTGATCGCTGATTTGAAAGCTGATGACGACGAGTTGGTTCGACGGATTACGGATAGCTTCCTTGGCTATCGCAAGCTGATGAACGAATATATGCCTTACGCAGACAATGGTCAGATGAACGCACGCTCGCTCGACTATAAATACGACTGATATTGCTGCTATAGATTTTTGGGGTCGGCGCTCAGGTGCCGACCCATTTTTGCGGAAACTTGTTTTTAGGGTAGCGGTGGGTTGAACCTCGATGGAAAGATTTGCTGGTGCCCTTGAGCGCATCAATGCGATCATCGGAAATATATTGTGCTGGGCAGCACTCGGCATGCTGCTATTGCAGTTTGTCATTGTGCTTCTGCGCTATGTTTTTGGCTACAGCTTCATTTTTCTGGATGAAGGTGTTCTCTATTTTCATGCGGCTCTCTTTATGCTCGGTGCGGGGTATACGTTCCTCGTGAATGCCCACGTTCGGGTCGATATTTTCTACTCAAAATGTACCGTGCAACAACAGGCCCTAATTGACTTGTTCGGCCATCTGTTCCTGCTGGCACCTGCACTGCTCGTTCTTTTGTGGTTTTCCTGGCCGTCCGTACGTAGCAGTTGGGCCATTTTGGAAGGATCCATTTCCGTTGGTGGAATTCCAGCTTCGTTCCTATTGAAGTCCCTTATTCCCGCATATTGCGTGCTGTTGCTCGTTCAAGGACTTGCAGCATTCCTTCGTGATGTCGTCCGGCTCAAGGAGGTCAGCCAGTGAGCTTGCCACTTGATCTCATCATGTTTGGTGGCCTGATCGCATTCATTCTGCTTGGGTATCCAGTTGCCTTTACAATTGCTGGTGTTGCTACTGGTTTTGCGTTGCTGGGCTGGGCGCTAGGCGATTTCAACATTCAGCTGATGGGAGCGATGGGGCAACGGTTCTTTGGCATCCTGACGAACCCGGTGCTCACGGCTATTCCGCTCTTCGTACTGATGGGTGTTATTCTGGAAAAGAGCCGGATCGCTGAAGATTTGCTTGAGACCATGGGCCGTCTGTTCGGACGGATGAATGGCGGGCTTGGTGTTTCCGTTGTCCTTGTAGGCGCTCTGTTGGCGGCATCAACGGGAATTGTCGGAGCAACGGTTGTTGCCATGGGCTTGATTGCGCTGCCAACGATGCTGCGCAACGGCTATGATCCAAAACTGGCCTCCGGGATGGTCTGCACGGCAGGAACTTTGGGTCAGATCATTCCGCCTTCAACGCTGCTGATCATTCTGGCAGACGTCATGTCGAATGCGTTTCAGCAGGCGCAATATGCGCAAGGGAAATTCTCGGTAGAAACAATCTCCGTGGGCCAAACCTTCGCGGCTGCGATGGTGCCGGGACTGCTGCTGGTCGTGGTTTATTGCCTCTATATCCTCGCTCGCGCATGGCTTCGACCTCAAGACGCTCCGGCCATGAGAGAACAGGTCGACAAACCAACCACTGCTGAAATACTTGGTGCAGTTGTTCCGCCTATTCTGCTTATTTTTGCTGTACTCGGATCGATTCTTGGCGGTATCGCAACACCGAATGAAGCCGCGTCCGTCGGTGCGGTTGGAGCAATTCTGCTTGCAGGCCGTCGGTTGGGTGTCTCGACAAAACTGATTGTCCTTGCCGCAGCCGCACTTCTAATCCTAGCCGTGGCTGCAACAGTTTTGCCTGTTCGACTGCAGCGGTCTGATGTGACCGCAACAGGTTATGTTTTGGCGGTAATCTATGCCGGACTGGCTCTGTTCGCGCTGGGCGTAGTGCTTCGAATTCTGAAAGTCGCCATTGGGGACGGTCTGCTCAAGGCTTCGCTTCTGTCGACACTGACAGTCACCTCTATGATTTTTGCGACCATTTTGATGGCGAGCTTTTTCTCGCTGGTGTTTGTCGGGCTGGGCGGCGAGGAGCGGGTGCATGCGATCCTCAACGAGATGCCCGGTGGGCCGACCGGTGCACTGATTTTTGCGATGCTGTTCGTTTTTGTCCTGGGTTTCTTCCTGGACTTCGTGGAAATCTCCGTGATCCTGCTGCCGGTTCTGATCCCGCCGCTAATCGTGATGGGGATCGACCCGATCTGGTTGACGGTTCTGATCGCCATCAACCTGCAGACATCCTTCCTGACACCACCCTTTGGTTTCTCGCTATTCTATCTTCGCGGCGCCGCGCCAAAGGAAATCACCACCGGACAAATCTATCGCGGTGTTGTTCCGTTTATCTGCCTGCAGATTGTTGCTGTCGGGATTCTCTGGGTGTTTCCGGTCATCGCAACGTGGTTGCCGCGCTGGCTCTATTAGCTTTCCGGAAGATGCTGCAAAAGGGACTGTTTTGCGCCGAGAATATGGTCTTTGATGAGCTGTGAGGCCTGATCTGCATCGCCGTTTTCACAGGCTTCCAGAATACCAAAATGTTCGCGTCCGGCACGTTCCATGCCGTTGCTCAGAATGAGTTGAGCTCTGATCTGACGTTCAACGCGGTCAATGGCATTGTCGGCAATTTCGATGAAAAATTTCAGGTCGCTGGCGCTGTACAGGGTGTCGTGGAAATCGCGATTGAGATCGCCCCATTCATTAGGGTCTTTGCAAGCTGAAAAGGCGCCGCATTTCTCGCGGGCGGCCTTCAAAAGCGCAGTCGACATTTTGGGTACGGCAGTTCGAATAATTTCCGGCTCGATCAATGATCTCAGATCAAAGATCTCTTCTGTCTCTTCGGGCGATAGGCCCGCCACGATAGCTCCCTTGTAACGCTGCGTTTTTACCAGACCTTGCTCTTGAAGCCGTGAGATCGCTTCGCGCACGGGAATCCGGCTTGTGTTGAAGAGGCGGGCGATTTCATCTTGTCGCAAAGCTTCACCTTCTTCGAGTTGACCTTCGATGATGGCTTTTCGCAAGGCATTGAACACGATTGTCGACGCGGATGCTGTCGCAGAAATGTCCATCGAATCCAGTTTCATACCGACCTCATATGATTGTGCTCCTCTCATGGAGCCCCTTCCTTGAGGGAGGGAAAATCAATAGTAAATATTTAGTATTGTATATTGGATCCAATATGAGATATCAATCTTTGCAGATGAAAAAACGCAGGCCTGTTCAGCGATCAAAATGACAGTGCAAATCGATCGATAAGGAGAACACCATGTCCTTGAATGTATTCAACGGGTGTATGCCGGCTCTGATGACGCCGTGCAAACCCGACCGCACACCCGATTTCGATGCGTTGGTCCGAAAAGGACAGGAGCTGATTGCAGCGGGCATGTCTGCTGTTGTCTATTGCGGGTCCATGGGCGACTGGCCGTTGCTGACTGATGAAGAACGGATGCAAGGTGTGGAACACCTCGTCAAGGCAGGGGTTCCTGTTGTTGTAGGGACCGGCGCAGTCAACACCAAACTAGCTGCGTCTCATGCAGCTCACGCAGCCAAAGTTGGTGCGCGCGGACTTATGGTTATTCCACGTGTCCTGTCTCGTGGCTCCTCTGCGGCTGCGCAACAGCATCACTTCAAAGCGGTTCTTGCAGCAGCGCCAGAGCTACCTGCGATCATTTACAACAGCCCCTATTATGGCTTCGCCACAAGGGCCGATCTGTTTTTCGATTTGCGATCTGAGCACCCTAACCTGATCGGCTTCAAGGAATTCGGTGGTGCAGATGATCTTCGATATGCTGCAGAAAACATCACGTCGCAGAGCGATGGTGTCACGCTGATGGTTGGTGTTGATACTGCTGTCTTTCATGGTTTTGTCAATTGCGGGGCAACCGGCGCAATCACCGGAATTGGCAATGCCATTCCCAAGCAGGTTTTACATCTGATGGCGCTTTGCCAGAAAGCCGCAGAAGGTCATGTTGAAGCCCGCCAGCGGGCGCAAGAACTGGAAAACGCGCTTGGTGTTCTCTCCAGTTTTGATGAAGGTCCGGATCTGGTGTTGTATTACAAGCACCTCATGGTTCTGAATGGCGATGACGAGTACAGATTGCATTTCAACGAGACCGATGCCTTGAGTGATGCACAGCGCAATTATGCTGAAGCGCAATACGGACTTTTCAAGGATTGGTATGCTGACTGGTCAAAACAAGGCGGAGTGATTGCTGAATGCGCGTAATCGACAGCCACACAGCGGGAGAACCAACACGCATTGTTGTCGACGGAGGGCCTGAACTTGGCAATGGATCTCTCGCGGATCGGGCAGCGCGCCTGGAGGCTGAGCATATTGATTTCTGTTCGTCGGTGGTGCTGGAACCACGTGGGCACGACGCGATCATCGGGGGCTTGCTGTTGCCACCGTCCCAGCCCGATTGTGCAGCCGCTGTAATCTACTTCAACAACCTGCAGAATCTCGGCATGTGCGGTCATGCAACGATTGGTCTGGCTGTCACTCTGGCGCATCTGGGACGGATTGAACCGGGTACACACCGGTTTGAAACACCGGTTGGAATTGTCGAGATTCTTCTACACGACGCCAACACCGTCTCGCTGATCAATATCGAGAGTTATCGTCTGCAAAAGGATGTCACGATCGAGGTCGACGGCTATGGGCCGGTGACCGGAGATGTGGCATGGGGTGGCAACTGGTTCTTTCTCGTCAAGGATAGCCCGCTCGCGTTGACATATGACAACATTATGCCGTTGACGGACCTGACCTTGCGCATACGAACAGCACTTGAAGAAGCAAGTGTGACAGGGGCGGATGGCGCCTGGATTGATCACATTGAGCTGTTTGGCCCTGCTGAATCTGAAGCCGCCAACAGCCGAAATTTTGTGTTGTGCCCCGGCGGTGCCTATGACCGGTCTCCTTGTGGAACCGGGAGCTCCGCCAAGCTTGCCTGTCTCGCAGAAGATGACGTTCTGGCACCCGGACAAGAATGGATCCAGGAAAGCGTTATCGGCAGCACTTACTGCATCAGCTACCAACCTGGGCTAAACGGTGGCGTCATTCCGACGATCACCGGACAGGCGTTTGTGACGGCGGAAGCCAATCTATTATTTGATCCAGCAGACCCATATCGCGCCGGTATTCGTTTGTGATCAGATGCTTCGGCCAAGGAGACCATGACATGCGCAGCACCAAGACCGTTCATGTGATCTCCTGCCATGCGGAAGGTGAGGTGGGTGACGTAATTGTCGGCGGTGTTGCGCCACCGCCCGGTGAAACGCTTTGGGAACAGCGTCGTTTCATTGCCAAAGATAAGACCCTCCGGAATTTCGTCCTGAATGAGCCACGTGGCGGTGTATTCCGCCATGTCAATTTACTGGTTCCGCCGAAACAACAGGAGGCTGATGCCGCCTTCATCATCATGGAGCCGGAAGACACGCCGCCCATGTCCGGGTCCAACTCCATTTGTGTTGCGACGGTTCTTTTGGATAGCGGTATATTGCAGATGCAGGAACCGGTGACTGAATTGGTTCTGGAAGCTCCGGGTGGACTGGTGCGAGTGCGAGCAGAATGCCGGAATGGAAAGGCAGAGCGGATCCACGTTCAAAACGTCACGAGCTTTGCTGACAGGCTGGATGCCGAATTGGAAGTCGAAGGTCTCGGAACATTGACTGTCGACACAGCTTATGGCGGCGACAGTTTTGTAGTGGTTGATGCGAAAGCGCTCGGGTTTGAAATCATCGAGCACGAAGCTGCCGACATTGCTCGTTTAGGAGTTCGCATTACCAATGCAGCCAATGAGCAGCTTGGGTTCTCACATCCTGAAAATCCGGACTGGAACCATATTTCCTTTTGCGCTTTCTGCGGGCCGGTCGTAGAGACGACCCATGGATTGCGTGGACGCTCTGCGGTGGCAATTCAACCCGGCAAAGTGGATCGTTCTCCAACAGGTACAGCAGTCTCTGCTCGTATGGCGTTAATGGCTGCGCGCGGCCAGATGTCTGTCGGGCAGGAGTTTGAAGCGACATCGATCATCGGATCGACCTTCACCGGCAAGATCATCGCCGAGCAATCGGTCGGCGGGCGACAAGGGATCGTGCCGCAGATCAGCGGGCGGGCTTGGATCACCGGAACGCACCAGCATATGCTGGATCCCGATGATCCCTGGCCGAGCGGTTACAGATTGAGCGACACCTGGGGCGCGTAACGCCCCAGATCAGGAAATGCTCAAATACCCAGCATCTTTTGCAGCTGCGTCTTGTCTGTCGTGCCGCCGGCAAAGTCATCAAATGCCTTGTCGGTGACTTCGATGATGTGGTGTTCGATGAACGGAGCACCTTCTGCTGCGCCTTGTTCCGGAGATTTTAGGCAGCATTCCCATTCCAGAACAGCCCAGCTGTCATAGCCGTGTTGTGCCAGCTTGGAGAAGATGCCCGAAAAATCGACCTGACCATCGCCAAGCGAGCGGAAACGGCCCGCGCGATTGACCCAGCTCTGGTAACCGGAATAAACGCCCTGGCGCCCGTCCGGATTGAACTCAGCATCCTTTACATGATAGGCGCAGATGCGCTCATGGTAGATGTCGATGAACGCGAGATAATCCATCTGCTGCAGCAGGAAGTGGGACGGATCATAGTTGATCTGACAGCGGGAATGTCCGCCAAGTGCTTCTAGGAACATCTCGAAGGTGGCACCGTCGAAGACATCTTCTCCCGGATGAATTTCGTAACCGACATCTACGCCATGTTCGTCATAGACATCAAGGATCGGTTTCCAGCGTTTGGCGAGTTCCGAGAAGGCTTCTTCGATCAGACCTTCCGGGCGCTGTGGCCAAGGATAGAGATATGGAAACGCCAGAGATCCGGTAAAGCTGACCGAGGCATCCAGTCCCAGCTTGCGGCTGGCAATTGCAGCCTTTTTCATCTGGTCAACCGCCCATTCCTGACGGGCCTTCGGATTGCCGTGGACATGCTCGGGAGCAAAAGCATCAAAGGCCAGATCATAAGCCGGATGTACTGCAACGAGCTGACCCTGCAGGTGAGTTGAGAGTTCGGTAATCTCGACGCCCGCGTCAGCACAGATTCCTTTGACTTCGTCGCAATAAGTCTGGCTTTCAGCCGCCTTGTCCAGATCAAACAGGCGGGCATCAAACGTCGGGATCTGTACGCCTTTGTAGCCGTGCCCTGCCGCCCACTTTGTGATTGATGGCAGGGAGTTAAACGGTGCGTCGTCACCGCCGAATTGCGCCAGAAAAATCGCTGGGCCCTTAATTTGTCCGGCCATAATACTCTCCTTCAAATCCAATTCTGTGGTGACAGCTGTCAACAGGCATCACGTGCCTTCCGGCGCATAAGAAAAACGGGTGAAATCGGTAGTCTTGCCCAATCCGGTGGTATCGAACGCCAGCATGCCGACAAAAGCACCGGTGAATGAAGCGTGCTCGCCGCGACCGCCTTCATCCGAGATCAGGCTTGCATCCAGCTCAGGACCAAATGCCTGCCAGTCGCCGCTTTGACGCCAATAGAATTGCTGCGTGCTGTTGGTGACGTCGACTGCGAGCTCTATCGGACCATCTGCAATGGCAATCGGGTCTACCGGGTAGCTCAGATTTCCATCCGGCCAGTCGCCGAGACAGGAAAAGATAGTCAGACAACGGCCTTGCTGTGCGTTCCAGGTCACCGCCAGAAAATGAAACTTGTGACGGTTGTAGTAGGTCGTCAGACCGGCAGCGTGCTGATAGGTCGTCGGCTCAAAAGCGGACAGACTCGTCTCCGCCCGATAGATCAGATGTTCTTGTCTGCGAGCAACGAGTGATTGCTCGAAGTGACTGCCGACACTTTCGCGTCCTATCAACCTCAGAGCGGATCCGGTCGACGTAAAGAGGCGCTCCGGATAGGGCGTTCGCAGCCATTGAAACTCTTCAGGCAATTCTGATGTCTTGAAATCCCGTTCGATTTTTTTAGGTGGTCTCGGCTCAGCGTTGGTCAGGCCCGCAACTTCTATCCTCGGAACGACGCCACCATCTTCGAGATACAGCCAGTCATCCTCGCGCCAGACACATTTCTGTATACCGGATTCCCGACCCAAGGGTGAGAACGGGCCCGGAAGCGGGCGGGAACAGAGGTGCGTGTGATAGACCTGACCGTCCGGTGTTTCGACAATCTGGCCGTGACCAGTGCGTTGCAGGTCCGCGTCCGGATTGTCCTTGGACGTGATCAGATGGGTGTTTGGATGAAGTTCATACGGGCCATCGATTGTTCGGGAGCGGGCCATGGTCACAGCATGTTGGTAACCGGTTCCGCCTTCTGCGACCGTGAGGTAATACCAACCTTTACGCTTGTGGAGATGTGGCCCTTCTGAAAAACCATGCGGGCTGCCGGAGAAGATTTTCTTTATCTCTCCGAATAGTCCTTTTTCCTGGGACCACTCCTGCAACAGGATACCGCCAAATGACGCATGTGCCGGATGGGCATCAGGGGCGTTCATGACGTGGTTCCATTGCAGAACCATGAACCATTTACGGCCATCGTCATCATGAAACAGCGAGGGATCGAAGCCATGCGAGCTTACATAAATCGGGTCGCTCCACGGTCCTTCAATGGAAGGCGCGGTCACAATGTAATTGTGAGTGTCCTTGAAGTTCCCATCAAGCCGTTTGACGTCCGTGTAGACAAGCCAGAAGCGTCCGTCCGCGTAACTGATGCAGGGCGCCCAGATACCACCGCTGTCAGGATTACCGCGCATATCGAGCTGGCTAGCCCGGTTGAGTGGCCGACAAGCCAGGTCCCAATTGACCAGATCCTTGGATCGATGGATCTGAACACCCGGAAACCATTCGAATGTCGACGTGGCGATGAAGTACTCATCGCCAGCTCGGCAAATTGATGGGTCCGGGTTGAACCCTGGCAGGATGGGATTGCGGATCATTTGCGGGACGGTCCTTTGCGTTCGGCCGAGGCCGCCCAGAGATTGATGTCCGCTTCGCGTGTGGTTTCTTCTATTTCCCGAAGCTCCGCATCGCTGAAGTCCAGATTGCCGATAGCACCAACGCAGTCTTCCACCTGCTCCGGTCTGCTGGCACCGATCAAGGCTGTTGTGACACGGCCTTTACGCAGAACCCAGGCCAGCGCCATCTGTGCAAGAGTCTGGCCACGACGTTCCGCAATACCGTTCAAAGAGCGGATCGTTTCAAGGTTCTCTTCGCTGAGGAATTCGTTCCTTAGCGATTTGCCTTGTGTTGCGCGACTGCCCTGGGGAATACCCTTCAGGTATTTGTTTGTCAGCATGCCCTGAGCTAGTGGGGAAAACGCGATCGAACCGACACCAAGATCTTGCAACGTATCGAGCAGTCCGTCCTCTTCCACCCAACGATTGATCATGGAATAGCTCGGCTGATGGATCAGGCTCGGTGTTCCCAGCTCCTTCAGGATCGCCACAGCTTCTTTGGTCCGCTGTGAGTTGTAAGACGAGATGCCGACATATTGGGCCCGACCTGACCGAACAATGTGGTCGAGCGCCGTCATTGTTTCTTCTAGCGGTGTGTCCGGATCGAAGCGGTGCGAATAAAAAATATCGACATAGTCGAGACCCATTCGTTTCAGGGATTGGTCGCAAGACGCAATCATGTATTTCCGGCTTCCCCATTCGCCGTAAGGGCCCGGCCACATGCCGTAACCAGCCTTCGACGAGATGATCATCTCGTCCCGGTACGGCGCAAAGTCTGTGCGCAGAAGTTCTCCGAATGCCGTTTCTGCAGATCCCGGTGGCGGGCCGTAATTATTAGCCAGATCGAAATGGGTAATTCCGAGATCAAAGGCTTTTCTGGAGATAGCACGCTTTGTATCAAGAGGCGTGTCATCTCCAAAATTGTGCCATAGACCGAGAGAAATCAGGGGTAATTTCAGCCCTGATTTTCCGCAGCGGCGGTATTCCATCGTGTCGTAGCGTGTATCTGCTGCGGTCCAGGTCATATAGTCTCCAAATCAGGCAAGAAGGTCCTGCGCGGCTGCAGGGGCGAGGGCTTCCGGTCTGTCGCAGGTCGTCCCGATGTCGATGAATGAACCGGTTTCGCCAGAGGTCAGGATTGACGTCATCACATCAACGACATGCAACGCGAACTCTGCTGAGCAACGGTGTGGCCGGTTTGCTGAAATGGCCTGTGCCATGTCTGCCAGACCTGCTGTCCGGTAGTTGGCGTTGGTGCCATCGTTCGCCTTGGAAAACGGATGAGACCAGGCATCGGGAATGTTCACGAAGTTCTTTGCTTGTGTCATGCGCACTTCGCCGCCGAAGAAATTTGGATCGGGAACATGAAGCGTTCCTGTTTGGCCATAGAGTTCCATGTTGGAATGACCATGTTGCTGAACGTCCCAGCTTGCGCAGAAGGTAATCTGTGCGCCTGAATGGAATTGCAGGATCGAGTGGATCGTTGTCGGTGTCTCGACCTTGATCTTCTCACCCTTGCGCGGTTCAGACGTAATTGTCCGCTCATCTGATGCAGAGCTTGCCATAGCCACGACCCGTTTGACCGGACCGAGCAGCTGGATCAGATTGGAGACGTAGTAGGGGCCGATATCCAGAACCGGACCCGCGCCGGGTTTGAAGAAGAAGTCCGGGTTCGGATGCCAGCTTTCCATGCCCGCGCCTTGCACGAAACATGCTCCCGACGTGATTTTGCCAACCGCATTGCTGTCCACCAGATGGCGTGCAAGCTGGTGCGCGCCACCCATGAATGTATCAGGTGCCGAGCCAACCCGAAGGCCTTTTTCTTTGGCGATTGCAGCAAGATCCGCGCCTTCTTGGGTACTCAGTACAAACGGCTTTTCAGAATAAACGTGTTTGCCAGCTTCCAGAATTTTCTTGGAAACTTCGAAATGAGCCGCCGGAATGGTTAGGTTGACAATGATGTCGATGTCATCGGACGCAAGCAGGCCATCAACGGTTTCAGCGCGCAGCCCGAACTCCTCGGCGCGTGCTTTTGCAGCAGCTTCGTTGATATCGGCGCAGGCCCGAACTTCAATGCCCTTGAAGAGCGGCGCCAGACGCATGTAGGCAGCAGAAATGTTTCCGCAGCCAAGGATGCCGATCCCGAGTGTCTTGGTCATGTTGTTTCCTTAGTACTTGCGAAATGCTTCGATGGAGCGGCTTGCGAACCGGTCAAAGTCTGATGGTTTGTCGTGTTCCATGATGAAGAGATCGACATCAACTTTGCGCAGTGCGGCCATGATGCCGGTCCAGTCGAGCGTGCCGTGACCAACATCGGCCCAACCGTCCTCGTCAGCACACTCACCTTCCGGAGCAATGTCTTTCACATGAGCCGCCGTGATACGGTCGCCATAGCGCTCGATCCATTTGAGAGGATCACCGCCGCCACGAACGATCCATGCAATGTCGGCTTCCCATTCGATCGACGGGGCATGTTCCAGAAGCAGGTCCATGGCAATCTCGCCACCTGGCAGCGGCATGAATTCCCAATGATGGTTATGCCATCCAAACCGCAAACCTTTATCCTGAATCCGTTTTGCCACGACTTCAAGACGTTTGGCCAGTTCGATCCAGTTAGGCGCATCAGTGCCATTGCGCCACAGGTCTTCCGGTGCCGGGCAATACAATCGGCCCATACCGAGCGTCTTTGCAGCGGAAATCGACTTGTCGAAGCCTTCTTCAAAATTGCCGATCGGGAAAAAATGTCCCGATGGCATGGTCAGGCCGCTCTTGTCGAGCAGGCCCTTGAAGGCTTCAGGGTCTTCGTAGACACCGCCAAAACCTTCAACTTGTGTATAGCCGAGTTCAGAAATTCGGCCGAGAACGTCCTCCCAGGGGGTAAAGTCCCGGGCAGAATAGAGTTGAAATGAAACGTCCATGTTTCAAGTTCCTGTAGTTTGATGAAGCCGCTTATCAGAGGCGTTGTTCTGTTGTTTTGTCGAAAAGGTTGGCGCGTTCCGGTTCGAACCCGATCAATATCTTGTCGTCGGCTTTGACTTTGGCCTGGCCATCCAGGCGGATCCAGATTGAAGCGCCGCTGGCGTTGACGCGAGCGAGCGTGTCCGACCCGAGCGGCTCGACCAGTTCCACTTCCGTTTCCAGCTGAATAGTAGCCTTCTCTGCGTCTGCGCCGCTTGCGATGTGTTCAGGACGAATACCAAACCAAGTAGCTCCATTGGAGGGCGCAGTATCTTTGAAATCATAGCCTTCTAACGAGAACGAAGCATCGCCACTAGCCAGCTTCAAGGTGTTGCCGCCTTCAATGGTGCCTTCAAAGAAGTTCATGGAAGGAGATCCGATAAACTGCGCGACATATTTATTGGCCGGGCGGTTATAGATTTCATGCGGAGTATCTAGTTGCAGGATCTTGCCGGATTTCATGATTGCAATTCGGTCTGCGAGCGTCATTGCCTCGATCTGATCATGGGTGACGTAGATCATTGTATTGCTGAGCCTGTGGTGCAGCTGTTTGATCTCGACACGCAGATCGGCTCGAAGTTTTGCATCCAGATTCGACAAAGGTTCATCGAACAGGAAGACATCCACATCCCGAACCAAGGCCCTACCGATTGCAACGCGCTGACGCTGTCCACCAGACAACTGGCTCGGCTTCCGCTTCAGGAGCGGCTCGATTTGTAGAACTTCAGAAGCGCGGGCAACACGTTCCGCAATTTCCGCCTTCGGCATTCCGGAGATCTGGAGGCCAAAGGACAGGTTCTTTTCGACCGTCATCTGCGGATAGAGGGCATAGGACTGGAACACCATCCCGATACCGCGATCCTTGGGTTCTTCCCAAGTCACGTTTTTGCCGGATATGTGGATCTGGCCTTCCGTGATTTCGAGGAGGCCCGCGATACAATTCAGCAGAGTAGACTTGCCGCACCCGGACGAGCCCAGGAGAACCAGGAATTCTCCTTCCTCAACATCGAGGTTCAACGAACTGAGAACCTCCAGCGGACCAAAACGCAGGGTGAGGTCATTGACTGACACACTTGTCATTGCACTTAACCTTTCACGGCACCGGCGGCGATGCCGCGTACGAACAATTTGCCGGAGACAAAATATACGATCAGGGGAACGAGGCCGGTCAGCAGTGTCGCGGCCATATTGACGTTGTATTCTTTGATGCCCTGCACCGAGTTGACGATGTTGTTGAGCTGAACCGTCATCGGATAGATATTCGGTTTGGTGTAAACGACACCGAACAGGAAGTCGTTCCAAATACCGGTCACCTGCAGGATGATAGCGACAACAAATATCGGCAGGGACATCGGCACAAGTATCCGAAGATAGATGGTCCAAAAACCAGCGCCATCAACACGTGCTGCCTTGAAGAGTTCTTCGGGCAGAGACACGAAATAATTTCGGAACAACAGCGTCAAAATCGGCATGCCGAAGATACTGTGAACTATCACAAGACCCCAGAGGCTGCCGTACAGTCCCATTTCCCGAAGCAGGATCACGACCGGATAAAGCAGGACCTGATAGGGAATGAATGCGCCGAAAATCAGGATCGTGAAGAAAACCTCAGAACCTTTGAAACGCCAGTTGGCGAGCGCATATCCGTTGACTGACGCAATCGCGATTGAAAGCACGACTGACGGGATCGTGATCTGGACAGAGTTCCAGAAACCGCGACTCAAGCCGTCACAATTCAGACCGGTACACGCTGTTGCCCAGGCTTTGACCCAGGGCTCAAATGTAATTTCGACCGGAGGCGCGAAGATGTTGCCCAGGCGGATTTCCGGCATGCCTTTCAGCGATGTCACGATCATCACGTAAAGTGGCAGCAGGTAATACATGCATACGAGAATGAGCGTGCCGTAAAGGATAATATTGCGGCGCGAGAACTTCGGGCGCGGTTTGGCACCGTTTGGTCCCTCAAGAATTGCATCAGCCATGCTTCTTCCCCCCGAATTCCAGATAGGCCCAGGGAATGAGCACGATCAGAACTGTTAGCAGCATCATCGTAGATGCAGCGAGACCCTGGCCAAGGTTTTGAGCCTGGAACAGGTAGTCGTAAACGTATTTCGCCGGTACTTCGGAGGCGTTGCCCGGGCCGCCGGACGTTTGCGCGACCACAAGGTCATAGAGCTTCACGATACCGGAGGCGATAATGACGAGGGTTGTGATGAACACCGGGCGCATCATGGGGATGACGATGAAAATGTAGGTCTTCCAGGGCGGAATTCCGTCCACCTTGGTGGCCTTCCATATATCTTCGTCGATACCGCGAAGTCCCGCGAGCATGATGCACATGACAAATCCGGTTCCCTGCCACAGACCGGCGATCAATATGCCGAACATGACGATGTCAGGATCGTAAAGCGGATCGAATGTGAAACTCTCCCAACCCATGGAACGGACGATGTGCTGAATACCGAATTGCGGATTGAGTATCCATTGCCAGACAAGTCCGGTCACAATGAATGACAGCGCAAACGGGTAGAGCAGGATCGTGCGAAAGGTGTCTTCAAATCTGATTTTTTGATCCAGAAGGACTGCCAGTATGAAACCGATCACAATGGTGAAGACCAGAGAAAACAAGCCATAAAGCATTATGTTTTCAATGGAAATCAACCATCTGCTTGAGCCCCAGAGTCGTTCGTACTGGCCGAAACCAATGAACTTCTCTCGAGGGAGTAGCTTTGAGTTGGTGAATGAGTAGGTGACTGTCCAAATCGTCCCACCGAGAAATACGACCATAGCCGTGAATATCATCGGTAGCGCAGCGATCTTGGCATTCAGATTGTGAAATAGCCTAAGCGGCCGCTTGGCGTGCGCCATTCCGTCCGTCCTGAAAAGTTTGCAGCATCAAAAAAGGCCGCCCGTTCGTAAAAACGGACGGGCGGCCAGGGAGGACACGAGAATTAAGAGTCTTCGTCGTTTTCGAGAATCTCAACCCAACGCGCATGCGCAGTTTCAGCGTCCATGCGGTCCGACTTCCAGAACTCAACCATCAGATCTTCGATCTGCTTGGTTGTATCTGGAGACCAGACCTGGTCGCCTGACGGTTTGATGTTGCCCGCAGCAAGGATGGCAAGACCTTTTTTCATGCAGTCGTTTGCTGCAGCAAGGTCAACGTCACCACGGATCGGCAATGAGCCTTTTTTCAGGTTGAATGCGACCTGTACCGCCTTGGAGACCATCAGGGCAGCAAGATCTTTTTGAGCTGCTTCAATCGCCGGATCGTCGATTTTTGGGAAGTAGAACGCATCACCACCAGTGGAGATGTACTGTTGGTCGCCCATACCTGGAAGACATGTATAGTCCTTGCCAGCGACCTGTTCTGCGACCTGGAATTCACCCTGTGCCCAGTCGCCCATGATCTGGCCGCCTGCTTTGCCGGTGATCACCATGTTGGTGGCCTGGTTCCAGTCCTGAACTTTGGAGTTTACAGCGAGTTTACGCGCATTAACCGCAGCGTCGAATACTTTGCGCATGCCGTCACCAGCTGCTGCGTCCATGTCACGCTCCAGATTGATCTGCTTCCACAGATCCATACCGCCGATGGAAACAGTCAATGCGCCAAAGGCAAGGTTGGACTGCCAAGGCTGGTTGCCAAGAGCAAGCGGAACGATACCCGCTTTTTCTAGAGCTGGAGCAGCAGCAACAAACTCGTTCCAGTTTGTCGGAACTTCTAGCCCAGCTTTCTCGAATGCGCCATTTGAAAGCCAGAGCCACTCAGGAGAGTGAATGTTGACAGGAGCGCAATAGATGCGGCCATCAACTGTGCAACCTTCGAGAAGCGTTGACGGATAGATAATGTCTTTCCAGCCTTCAGCCTCGGCAACGTCGGTCAGGTCAAGCATCAAACCGGCTTCAACCAGCTCGAGCGCCTGTTTGCCGTGGTTGAACTGGGTTGCGGCCATCGGGTCGCCACCAGTAATACGGCTGATCATGATCGGGCGAGCTGTTCCGCCGCCACCAGCGATAGCGCCGTCGACCCAGTTATGCTCGGTGTTTTCATTCAGTGCTTTGGCGAACTCTGCAACAGCGGCTGCTTCGCCGCCGGATGTCCACCAATGCGTGACTTCCAGATCAGCAGCATAAGCAGCTGTGCCAGCGCACAGAGCAGTTGTTGCTGCAAGAATTGTACGAAATGCTTTCATCTTTTCCTCCCGTCGAACCTAGGCGGTTCGACAAATACTCCTCCACGGCCAAGGCCGTCATTTGTAATCGATTACATTTTGTTGATTGCTCCCCTGTAATCGATTACATTCATCATTCTCGGGAATTGCTTCTGAGTCAACAAAGAAAGTTCTCAAAAGGATTTTCTGAGCGGGGGGAAGGGCTTGGGTCCTAAGACTATTAGAATTCGCGACGTTGCAAAGGCAGCAGGTGTGTCAACTGCAACGGTCAGTCGTGCGATCAGCAACCCCGAACTTTTGACGGAAGCCACCAGAGACGTCGTTTTTGAAGCGATCCGTTCCACCGGCTACCGGGTCAACAAGGCGGCACGCAATCTTAGGAAGCGGCAGGCCGGGGCGGTCCTTATTCTGGTTCCCAATCTTGGAAACCCGTTTTTCTCCCAAATTATTGCCGGCATGAGCGAAGCTTTTGCACAGCGGGACTATTCGATCCTGGTTGCTGATACCATGGGGAACCGCTCTGGCGATGACCAGTTTATGGACTATTTTCTGGATTCCCGTGTCGACGGTATGATTTGCCTCGACGGTGGATTGACCCTTCAGGACTTTGGTCAGCTTGAAGCCAATGGAATGGCTGGTCGGGTGGTGTTTGCCTGTGAGTGGGTCGACGGCGCCAGTTTTCCGTCGGTCCGCAGTGACAACGTTGAAGGCGCCCGTTTGGCGGTTAGGCACCTCTATGAACTCGGTCATCGGAAGATTGCACATATCACAGGTCCGCACGACAATATTCTGACTGGTGCTCGCCGACAGGGAATGGTCGAAGAGCGGACACGTCTTGGCTTGCCGGTACGCGATGAGTGGATCATTCGTGGAGATTTCTCGCTTGAATCCGGTCGGGAGGCCGCAGAGAAAATCCTGAAAATGGAAGAACGTCCAACAGCCGTCTTCTGCGCGTCAGACCAGGTGGCGTTTGGCCTCATCTCGGCTCTAACGGCAAATGGTGTCAGAGTTCCCGAAGATATGTCCGTTGTGGGCTTCGACGATATAGAGCTGTCAGATTTCTATGTTCCGGCACTGACAACAATTCGTCAGGACAGGCCTGCATTGGGGCTCAAGGCTGCGTCTCTTTTGCTCGATTGTCTGAATGGAAAAACACCGATGATACAGTCCGGAGAGCCTGTCGTTCTGGATGTGGAATTGGTCGTGCGGCAAAGCGCAGCGCGAATTCAATAACAACCTGATCGGCGACGAATTCGCAGAACGCCAGTTTTGCACCGGACTAGATTAGCCTGCTGACGAACAGATTTGTAGAAAATTTGCGACATGAGGGGTTGTCAATCCTATGCAGCAGGCGTGCGCGACGGCAAGGAAAACGGTCAACGATGACCCGATTCCAAGAGCCAGCATCAAGGATGGGTCTTGGCGAATTTCATCCAATGTCGACTGAACAGGTTTTTCCCGAAGTGTCATCTTGTTCTCCTCTCAAAAATAGTGTGTGTTCCGGAAACCAGAATAGGCAACCGGAGCAATTTTTCTACTCTGCCGCATCGTTGGCCTGGTTTTCGGATTTCTTTCCGCCAAACAAACCGCCGAACCAACCTTTTTTATCGCTGTCGGCTGCCGCAGTTTCCTGATCAGCACTTGCGTCGTCTGTTGCTGCTTCTGTCTCTGGTTCGGCCGGGGCAAGCTGTTCACCGAACGCTGTAAAGAACTCGCCAGCGAGCCGTTTGGATGTCGAATCGATCAGTCGAGATCCCAGTTGGGCGAGTTTGCCGCCTACTTTTGCGTCAACGTCATAGGTCAGGATCGTTGCATCAGGTCCGTCTGCTTCCAGATGCACCTTTGCTCCGCCGCGTGCAAACCCGGCCACACCGCCCGAACCTTCGCCTTCGATGGTGTAACCGTTCGGCGGATCAAGGTCCTTGAGGGTGACCTTGCCACCAAAGGTCGCCTTCACCGGGCCGACCTTGAGCTTCACCTTGGCTTCCAGTTCGGTGTCTGAGTGCTTGATCAGTTCCTCGCAACCGGGGATGCAGGCTTGCAGCACGTCTGCATCGTTCAACGCCGCCCAAACAGTTTCGATCGGCGCTTCAATCCGTTGGCTGTCATTCATTTGCATGAAGGGGTCTCCGTCAATCTTCTTAAACGTGTTGGATGTTCGAACCGCGCTGCCCCATTCGGCGAACCATGAGCAGTTCAGCGAGAATGGACAGGGCAATTTCTTCAGGCGTAATGGCGCCAAGATCGAGTCCCGCCGGGCCATGAAGGCGCGAAAGGGTACTTTCTTCAAATCCCTTTTCGCCGAGTTTTTCTTTCAAGGACGCTATCTTTCGGCGACTGCCGACAAAGGCAACGTGCTTTGCGTCTGCATTAAGAGCAGCCTCCAGAGCAGCAAGGTCACCGCGTCCCTGTGTGGACACGATGAAATAGCGCTCGCTGTTGCTGTTAAGCGGAATGTCGAAACCATCCAGTAAGTTCTCGGTATCACGAAAGGCCGATTGATCTTCGACCGGCGCGCAGATGGTTGTATCAAAGCCGATACTTGGAGCCTGCTGCGCAAGGGCAACTGCAACCGGGCTGGATCCGAAAATTGCCAGGGCCGGGCGCGGTAGAACAGGTTCGACGAAAATATCCATGGTACCTTGGCTGGGGCACATGTTTTTGGCGAATTGAACACCTTCACGTTGCTCTCCAGATTCGACCCCTAACTCTGCTAGAAGATCTTCCGGCTGGATCGAAATCAGTCGGGTTTCCCCATCTTCGATGGATCCCTTGGCAGCTTTGATCACCGCTGAACGTGCACAGCCACCACCGATCCATCCACCGACAATGGAACCGTCTCGGGCAATGATTGCCTTGGCACCCGCCTTTGCAGCAGTAACCGAGATAGTTCGAACAACAGTCGCAAGTGCAAAGGGTTCGGCTTCACCTCGCAAGCGGTTCATCAAGGTTGTCAGGTCATCCGTTTGCGCCGACGACACTGCACCAAGCGTGCTAGGATCAGAGTGTTTCACAGGACTATCTCCCATCGCATCAGAGCCTCTCCAGATAGGGTTCAAGAGCGGCCAGGCTTTCGAGATTGTGGGCAGGGGCGAATAAATCAACATGGGGCAGGGCGGCGGACATGCCCCCGGCAACTGGCTCATATCCCTCCCAACCGATCAACGGGTTGAGCCAGATAATACGTTTGCAGCGTCGACGGAGTTTTGCCATCTCTTCCCCCAATTGATCAGGGGTGCCAGTGTCATAACCGTCAGACAGGATCATCACGCAGGTGCGTGAATGAATGACTCGGGCCGCATGCCAGCGATTGAAGTCGGCAAGCGCTTCCCCAATCTTGGTACCGCCGCCGATGCCTTGTGCCATCAATCCCATACGGTCGAGCGCTCGGGCTGCGTCGCGTTCCGACAATGCGGACGACACATGAACAAGGCGGGTGTGAAAGAGAAAGGCTTCGGCCTCTCGGAAGTTATCGAGCATACCGTGCACGAAACGTGTAAAGACACCGGTGTAATTGTTCATTGAACCGGAAGCATCAAGCAGGATCACCAACCTCAATTGGCGTTCGCGCGGACCTTTGCGGATCAGTTCTATCGGTGTGCCGCCATGGGCAATGGAATGTCGAATGGTCTTTCGTAGATCGAGCTTCCGGCCTTTGCGCTTCTGCCGATCGCGACGGGTGAGGCGAATGCGCATGGCCTTGGCGAGATTCTCTGCCAGTGCATGGGCTTTGGCCAAGGCTTCCGGGTCGTTGATGTTGCGGAAATCTACCTTGCCAAGATTGTCTGCAATGCTTGCGCCTTCCCGGCGGCCGGATGGCGTATTGTCGCTTGCTTCGTCTTCCTCACCTGGAACTCGTTCAACATCTCCAGCGATCGTTTCCTGCTTTTCACCCTGTGCATCCACGAGTTCGCGGATGGTCTTCATGCTCTTCTTGGAACTTGTACCCGACACTTTGATGCCGGATTTGACCCCCTTGCCGATCCAATAGGCGTCGAACAATTCATCGAATTTTTTCCAGTCCGACAACCGGCCGCAGAACAGCGTTCGGAAGGCTTCCCTGAGCTTGTGTGGTCGGCGGATGGTAGGCGAATTCAATAGCGTTACGGCATCTTGTGTTTCGGCCAATCCGACCTTGTACCCACTGTCCCTGAGAGACCTGACGAAACCGGCCAGCCGGTATCGGACGGCTGCTCCCATATCGTCTGGTGTCATGGCCAATTCCGTCATGTTCAAGCTACCTTGCCCAGCAGGCGGTCCGTCACTTCGCGGGTGACACGGGACTGGTCTTCCCGTGTCTTTAAAACACAGGCCAGAGTGTCGAAAACCAGTTCGCGTTGGTCGTGGAGGTTTTTCGTTCCAAGTCCGACAAGTGCTGCTGCCCAATCGATGGTTTCGGCCACACCTGGAACCTTCGACAGGTCTTCTTTTCGTAACTTGCCCATGAGGTCGGCAATCTGCAGGGCAAGCGCCGTGTCCAAACCATCAACGCGATTGAGCAGAATGCGCGCTTCGCGGTCTGGTGCCGGGTAGTCGACATAGTGATAGAGACAGCGCCGCCGCAGTGCATCCGAGAGTTCACGAGTGCCGTTGGAAGTCAGGACAACGCGTGGAATGGTTGTCGCTGTCACTGTGCCGAGTTCTGGAATGGATACCTGGTAGTCGGACAGAATTTCGAGAAGGAACGCTTCGAATTCCTCGTCGGCCCGATCAACTTCATCAATCAGAAGAACAGGCGCTTGCTCCTGTCGAATGGCTGCCAGGAGGGGGCGTTCCATGAGATATTTTTCCGAAAACACAGCCTCTTCGACCGTATTGGCATCTTCTCCGGAACCTTCTCTGGCCTTGATTGCCAGAAGTTGCCGTTGATAGTTCCACTCATAAATGGCGTCTGACCGGTCCAGCCCCTCATAACACTGGAGCCGGATCAGGTTGGTCACTTCCAATTTCGCAAGAGCCTTTGCCACTTCGGTTTTGCCAACACCGGCTTCCCCTTCCAGCAGAAGAGGACGGTTCAGCATTTCGGTCAGCAGCAAGGCTGTTGCTAGACCGTCATCTGCGACGTACCCGGTTTTCGCGAGAGCCTCAGCCAATTGTTCCTTGGACTTGGTCATATGCCAGCAATCATGGTGATGGTGGGTTTCGAATGCATCTACATCAAAGGCCGAGGCTGCGGGCTTATGCCCGCAGCTCTCTTGTCCGAATGATCAGTCGTGTGCGCCCAGACCCTTGGCCGCCTGCCAGAGACGCCAGGCATCATGCGGCATCTGAATGTGAGTGCTGCCCAGGAACTGGAACGCATCATTCACCGCATTGGAGAACGCCGGGACACCGCCGACATTCGGGCTTTCGCCAACACCTTTTGCGCCAATTGGATGATGCGGGCTCGGGGTGACCGTATGGTCTGTTTCCCAATGTGGTGTTTCAACCGCCGTCGGGATGAAGAAGTCCATGAAGGACGCGCCCATGACATTGCCCATTTCGTCGTAACGGATCTCCTGACCCATCGCGATGGCAAAGGCTTCTGTCAGTCCGCCGTGCACCTGACCCTCGATGATCATGGGGTTGATGCGTGTACCGCAGTCATCCAGCGCATAAAAGCGTCGGGTTTTGGCGACACCGGTATCGACATCGATATCCATGACACAGAAGTAAGCACCAAATGGATAGGTCATGTTGGGCGGGTCGTAGTAGCTGACAGCTTCCAGACCAGGTTCAATGCCCTGTGGCGGCGCATGATAGGCTGCCCAGGCGATTTCCTTCATGGACTTCCGCGCTTGCGGATTGCCCTTTACCTGGAAACCGTCAACATCCCATTCTAGGTCATACTCGGAAACTTCGAGCATGTGAGCCGCGATCATCTGGGCCTTGTTGCGGATTTTCCGCGCAGCCAGTGCAATCGCTGCACCGGCGACAGGAGTGGATCGGGACCCATAGGTGCCGAGACCATATGGGGCCGTGTCCGTATCACCTTCCTCAACCATGATGTCAGCAGCCGGAATGCCGATCTCTGTCGCGATGATCTGAGCCCACGTTGTTTCGTGGCCCTGGCCCTGAGACTTGGTTCCCATTCGGGAGATTACCGAGCCAGTTGGATGAACACGGATTTCGGCACTGTCGAACATCGCGACACCCAGGATGTCGCAGTTCTTGGACGGGCCCGCTCCGACAATCTCGGTGAAGAACGACACGCCGATGCCCATGATCTCGCGCGTTTCGCCACGCTTGAAAGCCTCCTGTTTGGCCTTCTGCTCTTCGCGCAGTTTGCGATACTCAAGGGTGTCCATCGCCTTCTGCATGGCGGTGTGATAGTCGCCGCTGTCGTATTCCCAGCCAAGAGCAGATTGGTAAGGGAATTGCTCCTTTTTGACAAAGTTCTTCATACGAAGATCAGCGGGATCCATTCCCAGCTTTTGCGCCAGAATGTCCATGCCGCGCTCGATGCAATAAGCCGCTTCCGTCACGCGGAAGGAACACCGGTAGGCGACCCCCCCAGGAGCCTTGTTGGTGTAGACACCGTCGACTTCAAGGTGGGCTGTTGGAAAGTCATAAGACCCGGTGACGATGTTGAAGAAACCGGCCGGCCATTTGGATGGATCGGCACAGGCGTCAAAACCACCATGGTCGGCAAGTACATGTACTTTGAGGCCGGTGACTGTGCCATCTTTCTTGGCCGCGATTTCCGTCGTCATGTGGTAGTCGCGGGCAAATGATGTGGTGGAGAGGTTCTCCATCCGGTCTTCAACCCACTTCACCGGAATACCTGTGACAATTGAAGCGACAATCGCGCAGATGTAACCCGGATAAGCTCCGACCTTATTGCCGAAACCACCACCGATATCCGGAGCGATCACATGGATCTTATGTTCCGGAATAGTGGACAGCAGCGACGCGACTGTGCGGATGACGTGGGGAGCCTGGAATGTGCCCCAAAGCGTCAATTCACCTTTCACCTTGTCCATCGAAGCAACGCACTGACATGTCTCCAGCGGAGACGGGTGGGTGCGGTGGTAGGAGATCATCTCCTTGATGGTCACATCGGCGTCTGAAAAGGCCTGGGACGTTTCGTCCTTGTCGCCGACTTCCCATGTGAAAATATGGTTGTGATGTTTGCGGGCTCCGTGAGCGCCTTCCATCTTGCCTTCGAGGTCGGGCCGGAGGACCGGTGCGTCAGCGTCCATTGATTTGAACGGGTCGGTCAGGACCGGAAGTTCTTCGTATTCAACTTCGACCAGCTGGATGGCATCGTCCGCAATGTAACGGTTTTCCGCGACAACGAACGCAACTTCCTGGTTCTGATACAGCACCTTGCCGTCGGCAAGAACCATCTGGACGTCGCCTGCCAGGGTTGGCATCCAGGCAAGATTCACACCTTTAAGATCTTCTGCCGTCAGGACAGCGATCACACCTGGCAATTTCAATGCTTCGGTGGCATCAATTTTTGTGACTTTTGCATGCGGATAAGGCGAGCGGACAAAATCACCAAAGACCATTCCTGGCAATTTCAGGTCATCAACATACTGACCTCTGCCTTGTGTAAACCGAACGTCTTCGACGCGTTTGCGTTTGCAGCCCATACCTTCAAGGGCGGCTTCACGCTGTTCCCGTGTTGGGGTCATGTCGTTCATTCTGCAGCCTCCTGAAAGTCAGTGCCGTTCAGTTTTGCAGCTGCGTACTGGATGGCCTTGACGATGTTCTGATATCCGGTGCAGCGGCACAGATTGCCAGAGATGCCCATCCGGATTTCGTCTTCCGTCGGGTTTGGATTTTCCTGCAAAAGCACATGTGCTCGTGTGATCATACCCGGTGTGCAGAAGCCGCATTGAAGGCCGTGCATCTGTCGGAACCCTTCTTGCAACGCAGACAGGGTTCCATCGGCATTTGCCATGCCTTCGATTGTTGTGAGGTCCGCGCCGTCAGCCTGAACTGCAAACATGGTGCAGGTCTTGACAGACATGCCGTTAATTTCAACCGTGCATGCGCCGCAATGGGAAGTTTCACAGCCGATATGCGGTCCAGTGATATTCAGGTCTTCCCGAAGAAAGTGGATCAGCAGGGTGCGCGGCTCGACAAAGCGCTGCACCTTCTTGCCGTTAACGGTCATGGTGACCGGGATGTTTTCAATTTCACTCATGAATTTTCTCCCTAATGACCATTCAGCCTTGAGCGCGCTTGGCGGCACGGGCCAAAGCGCGTTCCAACATGACGCCAGCCATTTTTGTGCGATATTCTGCCGGTCCACGTCCGTCGGATGCAGGTTCCGTGATCGCTTCTGCAGCAGCTACCGCACGCTTGATCGTGTCGGCATCCAAAGACGATCCGGTGAGGATGTCGTTTGCATCGCTGGCATAGAGCGGGGTGTCGGATACATTGGTGAGCGCGATCGAGCAGCTCGCGACGGTATTGCCGCTCATTGTCAAAACGACGGCCGCCGCAGCTGTGGCGTAATCACCAACCTTGCGCTTCAGTTTTTCGTAGGCGTAACCATGTCCTGCTGGCGGTGTCGGAATGCGAACAGCGGTTAGGATTTCTTCCGGTGCCAGGGCGGTGAAGTATGCCGCTTCATAGAAATCACGTGCGGCAACTTCGCGGTCACCATCCGGACCTGTTAAAACATACTGGGCGTCAAGGCACTGCATCAGCGCTGGCATATCGTTACCGGGATCGCCATTGGCGACGTTTCCACCCAGAGTTCCGAGATAGCGGATTTGCGGATCAGCGATCAGTTCGGACGTTTCGCGAATGATCGGAAGCTTTGAGGCCAGAAGATCTGAAACTATCAGATCATGTTGTGTTGTCATTGCGCCGATGACGACTACATCGCCATCTTCACGAATGCCCTTGAGATCAGCGATGTTGCCAAGATCGACAAGATGCTCCGGAGCTGCCATACGCAGCTTCATCATCGGGATCAGGCTATGTCCACCAGACAATGGCCGGGCCTCATCTCCGTGCTTGACCAGTATGGCGACGGCTTCGGCCACAGATGATGGCCGGTGATATTCGAACTCACCAGGGATCACGTTATTCTCCTCCCTCAATCGGCACTCAGGTTGTTTCCCTTGTCGGAAAACAGACCTTTTTTGACTGACATGTATCCGCAAGGCCGTGATGTCCTGCGGATCTGAATAAAGGGTGAGCGTTGTTGCGGCGCACTCACAATGCAGGCTTCATAAAGGACTGGCTAAACTGCACGGAATACTGGTTGTGGAGCACCAGATACGACAGTTCTGCTGACGCATTTTATGGCTTTCTGAGGGCTGATATATCAGTAAATATCAGAAAAATATTGAGAAAATGGACTGGAAAAGGTGGCGTGTGAGCGCACTTATAAGTGGTGTTGTTTGTGGTGTATTTGCACGAACTGCGACTGAAAAACCTTCTTGTTGCGCTGCGTTGGTAAGATGGGCAGGCGAGGACAAGTTACATAAACAATCGTAAAAAGGGATTTATTGGGCTGCGGCTGGAGTAGAGTTATCCGCCGTGTCAGCAATTTCAGACAGTCTGGATTTTACCCGGCTCCAACGGGACCGACTGACGGGAACACTCTGACCCTCATTTCCATCCAGCAATAGAACTCCGCCATCGCCGGATCGCTTGTAACTGGTCACACGGTACAGATTGACAATGTGGCTACGATGGACGCGTTTAAAAGATTTTGCGTCCAGTTTCTGTTCTGCTTCGCTGATTGACAGCGGGCAGAAGAACTCACGACTGCCATCGAATAGTTTGGTGTAATGTGCGTCCGCATGGACAGCCACGATATCTGCAATGCTGATCTGGATTTTCTGACCGTCGCATTCAATTGGCAGAGTTCCACGACTTGCTGCTGCTGCCTGTCGGATGGGTGAGGCTGCGGCTACTGCCTGAAGACCAGCTGCTGTCTTGGGGTGAGTATTTTGATCTGTTGTGAGCGATTGATCAGCAACATCCCCGTGGTTGGGCGATGGAGCAATATCCGGTTCCAGTCCGGAGGTCTCAGGTGTTTCTTTATCAAAGCTATCCGACTGCGCGGGAACCAGCGTTAATAGAAACAGACCCGACACCAAAAACGCCACGCAGGAGACCAGTATAGCCAGTGTGCCAGGTGCTAGAGATGGGGCGTCGAACTCATTAGCGGACTGGACGGGGCTGAACGTCAGTCCTGTCATTGCGGTATAATGCATGGCCGAGATAGCCAGTGCCAGAACCGCTGCCGAGATGAGGATATGTGGCCGTTTTCCAAGACCAAACAGGAGCCACATGGCAAGGCCAGAAGCATTGAAGGCGATTAAGAAACTTGCAAATACATAGGCTGGGTCATGATCCATCATCAGCGACGTGTGCAGGGCATACATGCCGAGATAATGCATCGTACAAATCCCGGCGCCCATCACGAATGCAGACAGTCCGAGCCGTAAAGGGCTCAATCGTTTGTTGCTGGCTGCAAAGACTGCAATACCGACAACAAGCACACAGACCAGAAATGACAGGATGGTAGGCAGAAGCAGAAAGTCGACAGCGACCTGGAACTGGGCCGCCAACATGCCGACAAAATGCATGGACCAGATGGCCAGTGCCAAAGTAAACGCAGATCCGGCCAGCAGCTGTCGTCGGCGCGCATCTGCAGCACCGCTAAGCTGAACCGTAAGGCTCAATCCGACAAAGCTTCCCTGAAATGCCATTATCAGAGAAAGCGCAACGAGCCATGGCTCGTGCGTCACTGTCATGCCGAGGCTCTCCTCCCGAAACTACTCGTCCCAACCTCTAAAACCGGGCACTGTCAATTATGATAGGTCAAGGGAGTGTTGTCAGCAAATAGTCTGTTGCAGCCAGCAGTTAACAAGAATGCAATGCTTCGAAACAAGAACGGCGGACCAGTTGGTAACTGACCCGCCGCGTTTTGATTTTTTGTTGCAAGCTTTAAGCCATGTTGGCAGCGCTTTTCTGCGTTGCCACTTCTTCATTTTGTATTCTTGCAAGAATCTCGCTGGTGATGGCTTCTGTTCCCATGTCGCCGCCAAATTCCATTGGTCGTAGGGCGTTCGCTTCAAATCCAGCTTCGATTGCTGCATCTATCAGTGCGGCTGCATCGGAGAGTTCAGGTTTAGCAAGCTTTTCAGACAGGTAATCAAGCATCAATGCTCCGCTGAGGATCGCAGCCAAAGGATTTGCCTTGTCCTGTCCCATGATATCCGGTGCGCTGCCGTGCGCTGGTTGGAAAAGGCCAGTCGTGTCACCGATTTCGGCACAGGACGCCATTCCCATTCCGCCAACAAGACCGCCGGCCAGATCCGACAGGATATCGCCGAACATGTTTTCCATGACAAGCACATCGAATTCCCACGGTTTGCGAACCAGATCGAGCGCTTGGGCATCGACGTAATTGTAGCCCGTCGAGACGTCCGGATAGTTTGTCTTCACTTCATCAAACAGCTGGCGGAAGAAAGCGAGAGACGTGAAGACGTTCGCCTTGTCGACACAGGTTAGTTGCCCGGACTTGCCGCGTTCCTTGCGTTTGCGCGCGAGTTTGAAGGCAAAGTCATGCAGTTTTGTCGTGGTTTTGCGCGTAATACGAAGGACATCCTGCACCTCATCATCATTAACCACCAGACTGCGCTTGTGAGCTGCTGCCGAATAGAAAAGACCTTCGGTCGATTCCCGCAGGATGATCAGGTCAATTCCTGCGGCTCTTGGGTCGGCGAGGCGTTGAGGCGCATTTGGATAGGCCTTGATGGGACGAACACCGGCATAAAGGCCAAACCGGTCCCGCAGCCGCAAGTGAGGCGATATTTCCGTGCCGTCTTCATAGCGAATTGACGGAAGGCCAATCGCCCCGAGAAAAATCGCATCGGCAGCGCCGCAGCGTTCTTCGCCATCCGGTTCGATATCCGAACCCGTTTCTTTAAAATATCCGGCACCTGCCTGAATTTCATCATATACCGGGAGAGCATGCCCAACCTTTGTCAGTGTAGCTTCAACAATTGCCATCGCAGCTTCTGCGACGTCAACGCCGATACCGTCACCTTTAATTAGAGCTATTTTCATCGGTGCATTCCCATCAAGTCCAATCAACGTCAAATTGTTTAACCACCAGACCTATCTGATCCGGGTTAAGTTCAGTTGCAGCAACTCCGCGCAAAAGCAAAGCCAGTCGCGCGGTCTGCTCGAGTTCTTCCATCGCGTAAACAGCGGCTTCCAGATCCTTGCCAGCGACGACAGGGCCATGGTTGGCCAAAAGCACTGCAGAACGCTTGCCGGCCAGCCCGCGTACGGCATCTCCCATAGCTGGATCGCCAGGCACAAAAAAGGGCAGCAACTGGACTTTTCCCACTTGCATAATTCCGTAAGCTGTCAGTGGTGGCAGTACATTTTCCGGGTCGATCTCCGGCATCAGCGACAAAGCAACTGAATGACAGGAGTGCAGGTGTACAACAGCACCCGTCTTTTGCCGCGTCTCGTAGAAGGCCGCGTGCAGTGATATTTCTTTTGTCGGTTTGTTGCCAGACAGGAGTTCTCCGGTCTCGGAAAGGTGGCTGATGTTTCCGGGGTCGAGAAACCCCATAGATGACCCGGTTGGTGTGACCAGCAAACTGCCATCGGACAGGCGAACAGATATATTACCTGTCGATCCATGTGTGAGCCCACGATCAAACATCGACTTCGCCATGACGGCGATCTGTTCACGAGCCGCAGCTATTTCGCTCATGATCGGCTCTCCAGAATGGATAGCGCCTCAGCGAAAAAGTCAGGACCACCAAAGTTGCCGGATTTCAGAGCTAGGGTCAGGGGACGGCCGGACACTTTCAGCGCCGGAACACCAGCTGCGATTTTTGGGCCGATTTCCAGGATGTTGGCATTCAAGCCTGAAACCACAGCGCCTGACGTTTCACCCCCAGCAACAACAATACGTTCAACACCTGCATCGGCAAGGGCTCCGGCCAGGTCAGAGAAGAGACCTTCAATTGCTGCGGCGCACTTCTCGCGGCCATAACGGTCTTGCGCGGCAGCAACGATTGCAGGATCTGCAGATGAATAGAGTAGGGGTGTTTTGTCTTGTTCCAGAACCCAGTTTACGAGCTCTGATAAAACGATCTTTCCGTCCATGATGTCGCCAGCGAGTAGTTCTCGTGAAGGTGCATGGGTCTTGTAAGTTAGGACTTGCCCACGCGTTGCCGTGGAGCACGACCCGGACAGAATGACGGCATTGCCGGTTTCTCCGGTCCAGGTGTTGCTTGCCGGTGAATACCCAAAGTTTGCCGGAAGGCCGAGCGCAATACCTGATCCGCCTGTCATCAGTTTTCGGGATTTGGCAGCTTGTCCGATGGTCACCAGATCTTCATTGCGGATTGCGTCCACAATGATCATGGATTTTCCAAGACCAGCCATAGCGTTTGTCATGGCGTCCGGGCCGGACCAGACAGTATCGGTCGCAATATGACCGACGTCCCAGGATGTTTGGTCTGCCAGAACGCGCCGAAGGTCAGGATCTGTCATCGGTGTCAACGGGTGGTTCTGCATGCCGCTTTCGCTGAGGAGCGTGTCTTTTACAAACAGATGGCCTTGGAAAACCGTCCTGCCGTTTTCCGGGAAGGCCGGACAAACCAGGACAGAGGTTTCGCCCAGCTTCTCAGCCAAGGCTTCGGTCACCGGGCCAATATTACCGGCCGGTGTTGAATCAAAGGTCGAGCAAACTTTGAAGATGATCTGTTCGCAACCTTGAGCCAGCAACCAGTCTACTGCCGCCAGGGAGGTGACAATTGCTTCCTGGATTGGTGCGGTCCGGGATTTCAGGCTGATGACGCCGGCGGCAACATCCGGCGTCGCTTTTTCGTTTGGCACACCGACATACTGAACGGTCGGCATGCCGCCTTCCGACAGCATGAGGGCAATGTCAGAGGCTCCGGTGAAATCATCTGCAATAACACCGAGCTTCATTGTTTGATACCTTTCAAAGGGCCGCGATCCAGGCGGAAAATATGATCTGGGCCGTGGATCGGAAAGAGTTTTCTCACCAGTGGATCATGCCCCGGAATAACCAGATCTTCGGAGCTTGCGAGCCTTTTGATGGTTTTAAAACCTTCCAGCATGTCTTCGAGATCAACAACGATCGGGAATGGCTTGGCGTCTTTGAAATTCTCGTAGTAGTGCGAAGCATCCGACGCCAGGCACAGCCAGCCGGATGATGTGAGCACTCGAACTACTTGCAAGCCTCTGCTGTGCCCACCTGTCCTGTGAACCGTGATGCCTTCAGTAACCTCACCGTCTCCGTCATGGAAAATGACACGGCCTGAATAGAGTCTTTGAATCGTTTCACAGACATGATCTGCAGTGAACGGTGCACGCAGGGTTCCGTGGCACATGCACGGCCCAGTCGCATAGGCCATTTCAGCGGCCTGTAGGTGGATTGTGGCGTTCGGGAAGTGCTTGAGGCCGCCTGCATGATCATAGTGGAGATGTGTCACGATAATCGTGGAAACCTGTTCGGGCACAATACCGAGAGGAGCAAGAGCTTCGGCCGGTTCCATCCGGATCGGGCGTCCGCGGTTTTCGGCTTCTTCCTGATCATAGCCGGTATCGACCAGGATCGTCTCGGAACCGCGACGCAGAACCCAGATGAAATAATCCATTTCATGTGGCTGATCATGATTGTCATCGAAAAGAAAACTGTCTTTCCGAGTACGCGCATTCCGATCAGCGTATTTAACGGCAAAAACTTCCCATGGTGTCATGATGCAACCACTGAATAGGTCCGGACGGTTTTGTCCGCGATCATATTTGCAACAGCCTTGTCAAAATCCAGAAAATGATTCGCCTTCAAGTGGTTCTGAAAGGCCGCCGCATCAGCATAGAGTTCGTATAAGAACACTTCATCTGGGAGCTTTGGATCCGTGCAGACATCAAATTGTTTGCAACCGGGCTCATCTTTCAGGGATTGTTGAGCATTGTTGATCATGAGCGGCATGAAGTCATCTATCATGCCGCTCTTGATTTCAAATGTGACTACTACCGCAAACATTTCGACCTCGATGTTATCTGAACAGGTTCACCATACCCATAGACACAAAGGGTACGTAAGTGACAAGCATCAGGGCTGCGATTGCTGCAATGTAAAGCGGGGCCATCTTTCTTGCGATTGCCAGAACACCCACGCCGGAAATTCGGGACGCGACATAGAGCGTTGCACCGACCGGCGGTGTGAACAGGCCGACTGCGACGTTACATGTCATGATCACACCGAGGTGGACTGGATCAATTCCGAAGGCTTTCGCAGTTGGTAGGAAGAGGGGCGCCGTCAGGAGAATGGCCGGAACCGGATCAAGCACCAGGCCGAGGATCAGCAACACGATGTTGACTAGCAGCAGGAACATCCACGGCCCGGTTGAAAACTCCTCAACAAATTCGACGAGGATTTGAGGCATTTGTTCCAGCGTGATCAGCCATCCGAGTACTGTTGTCGCCCCGATCACCACCATCACGACCGAACTGGTTACAAAGGAATCTACCAGAAGTCGCGGCAGGTCTTTCAAATGAAAGTCACGATAGATGACAGTTGTGACAAACAGACCGTAGACCACTGCCAGTGCGGCTGCTTCCGTCGGTGTTACCCAGCCAGTGAAGATGCCGCCCAGAATGAGTACCGGCATGAACAGGGCCGGTGATGTACCGATAAAGGATGTCGTGAGTTCTTTCAGCGTTGTTGTACGTCCGCCCGGGTCGCAGTTGGTCGTTTTACCAACATAATAACAAACCGCCATGAACAGCGCTCCAAAGAGCACACCGGGCATCATGCCAGCCAAAAATAGGTCAGCGACCGATACGTTGCCGACAAAACCGTAGATAAGCATCGGGATAGACGGTGGGATAATGATGCCGATTGTTCCAGCTGCTGCGACCAAACCTGCAGCAAATGCAGTGTTGTAGCCTTCGCGGGACATGTTCTTGATCATCACGGAGCCGATGGCAGCTGAATCGGCAATTGCCGATCCCGAGATGCCACCGAAGATCATCGATGCACCGACAACAACCATACCAAGGCCACCGGCCATAAAGCCGAATGCAGCGCGGGCAAAACCGATGATGCGCAGGCCAACACCGCCGCGGCTCATCATTTCACCAGCCACAATGAAGAGCGGGATCGCGAGGAAATGATTTGGTTCAACACCGCCGATAAAATTCAGGAACAGGGCCTGCAGCGGATAACCAAGATCAAAGACGATGATCGGCAGAACTGCGGTAATCAGGATTGCCCAGACTAGCGGAATACCGATAAAAACCGTCGTCAGAAAGACGGCAACAACAAACAGAAGGATCATTGAATTGCCTCACCGCCATCGGAATGAGCTCCGTGAGGAACAACTGGATTCCGGATATCGAACACCATATTGAAGAGGTGAAAAATCAGTGTCAGGGCCATACCGACTGGCATGGACGCGTAGAGAAGCCCGACAGGCCAATAAAGCACAGTGGTCTTCTGGGCCCATGTATGAGCGGAAATTGAGTATCCCGTCACAATCAGGCTGATCAGCATGGCCGCGATGATGACGTCAATTGCAATCGCCAGAGCACGCTGGCCTTTCTTGGAGAAAAGCCTCGCTGCAATCTCGGTCACGCGCATATGCGCGCCTCGAGCAACCGCGGCTGCACAGCCGATAAAGGTGCTCCAGAGCAGGAGGAAACTGGTCACTTCAAGAGACCAGGCCAAGTCAAAGCCTGCAAAGCCACGCAAGGAAGCGTTACAAAACACCAATGTGACGATGGAAAAGCCGCCAAGGGCCAGGCACACGTCAACCAGATGGCTGAGCCACTGCAGCGCAGCCGGATAATGAACTCGATAGTCCAATGGTCTTCTCTTTTTTAAGAAGGAGCCGGAACCCATGAGGTTCCGGCCAAGTTGATGCACAATTGTTTAAGTCAGTTTTTCGCAGGAAGCGCTTCGCGAATAGCTGCCGCATCCGCAAGGATCTTTTCGACAGCTTCTTCGCCGTAAACATCTTTTGCTTTTGCATAAACTGACTGAACAGCGTCACGGAATGGTCCGATTTCTGGAACGCTGACAACAGCGCCATCTTCAGACATTTCATCCAGCTGACGGTTCACGGAGTTCTTGACGAGATCCCTGCTAAATGCTGCAGATTCAGCTGCCGCTTTTGTGATGGCTGCCTTGTCTGCGTCAGAGAAAGACTGCCAGGTTTTTTCAGCAACGGTCAGCGGAAGTGGGCTGTAAACATGACGCGTCAGTGTGATGTTTGGTGCAACTTCATAAAAACGCAGTGACTTGATGGTGTCGACCGGGTTTTCCTGACCATTCACGATACCTTGCTGGATAGCGAGGTAAACGTCCGTGATCGGCATGACAACAGTTTGGAATCCGATAGCTTCCATAGACCAGCGGATCATGTCGTTCGGGTAAACCCGCATTTTCATTTTTGCTGCATCTGTTGGTGAAGCAAGCGGTTCATTCGTTGTGAAGCTGCGGAAACCAGCTTCCCAAGTAGACAGAACACGGAAACCTTTTTCCGGAAGCTTGTCGAACTCACCCTGCAGCCATGCAGAGTTGTCGTACAGATCCCAGCCCTGCTCGTATGTGTCGACCAGGAATGGCATTGCAGTCAGGTTCAGGGACGGCAAGTGTGTTGCATAGCTGCCTGTCGCTGAAACGGTAAAATCGATGCCGCCCAACTGAAGCAGTTCAATCGCTTTTGGATCATTGGCAAGCTGGCCGGCCGGGAAAATTTTAACTTCATAACGGCCATCGGTGTAAGCTGCGACTTTCTCAGCAAACTGCTCGGCAGCGGCCTGGCGAGATCCGCCCGGATTGTCTGTGTGGCTGAAGCGAAGTGTTTCAGCAGCAGATGCACCACCTACTCCAAGAGCCATGATAGCGGCGCCAAGCAACAGGCCGCCAAGGTTTTTCGTTACATGCATTTCGGTCTCCTCCCACGGCCTCTTGATGAGGTCGTATCAATTTACACATTGAATTGCGTATACGTAACACAATCCCTTGTCAACGATGGCAATGTCAACTATCAAATCTGCAACGGTGTTTGCTCGATGGAGAATTGATGGAAAGCCGTCACAAATCAGCGTAAAAAACGCTGACAACAGCGATTTGGGAGGCTGTTAAGCATGTCTGAAGGCGGTGAAGCCTTACGCGTTGCCTGTCTTGGTGCAGGGTATTTCGCGCAGTTCCACTATGAAGCCTGGCGGAAAATCGAGCGTGTTCGCCTTGTTGGCGCCTGTGATCAGGATCGCGACAAGGCCAGGGCGACAGGTTTGTCGGCCTTTGGTGATCTCGATTGCATGTTGAAGATGTCCAAGCCGGATCTGCTCGACATCATTACACCGCCAGTAACGCATTTGAGTGCAGTCAAATCGGCGATTGAGCACGGTGTAAAGGCAATCATCTGCCAGAAACCGTTTTGTTCATCGCTAGAAGAGGCGAAGGAAGCCGTGGCACTGGCTGAAGAAGCTGGTGTAACTGTCGTGATCCACGAAAACTTCCGCTTCCAGCCATGGTACCGAACCATCAAACAGGCGATGGACGAGAATTTGATCGGCGATGTGCTTCAGATAACGTTTCGGCTACGCACGGGCGACGGTCAGGGGCCTCGTGCCTATCTGGACCGGCAGCCGTATTTCCAGACAATGCCAAAGCTGTTGATCCATGAAACCGGAGTTCACTGGGTCGATACTTTCAGGTTTCTTCTTGGGGAACCGGAAGCTGTCTATGCAGATCTTCGGCGGTATAATCCGGTCATCAAGGGAGAGGATTCAGGCTACTTCATTCTGGATTACGCAAATGGGGTTCGTGCGCTTTTTGACGGTAATCGTTTGCTGGATCATGCGGCCGAAAACTGCAGGACAACACTGGGTGAAGCCGTGGTCGAAGGTACAGGTGGAACCTTGTCGCTCTTTGGCGATGGATCTGTAAACCTTCGGCGCTTCGGTGATCTGAAGGACACCGTTCTTCTCGCAGCACAGGATTGGGATGGTTTTGGCGGTGACTGCGTTTATACTCTCATTCTTCATGTCGTGGATGGTCTGGTGAACGGAAAACCTCTGGAAAACGAAGCGAAGGACTATCTGAAAGTCATTTCAGTTGAACAGGCGATTTACCAATCGGATAGTCTTGGGCAAAAGATCCGGGAGTTTGATGATGCTTGAAGCGCCAAAACCCAAGACAATAACAACACTGGCGATGGAACAGATCCGCCAGTTGATTTTCGATGGTGAATTGGCTGCAGGCTCAGATCATCTAGAAAGCGAGTTGGCCGATCGACTTGGCATGTCGCGAACCCCTGTCCGGGAAGCTACGCTCATGCTGGCGCAGCAGGGGCTCCTGGATATCCGGCCACGCAAAGGCGTTCGAATTGCCACGCTGTCCTTAAAAGATATGGCGGAAATCTACTCGGTTTTGACTGAGTTGGAGAGCCTTGCGGCCGAGGAAGCGGCTTCGAAAAGCTACGGCGATGATGACCTGGCCGATTTGAAATATTCGATCGAGGCCATGGATAGGGCGTTGAGCGAGGATGACCGCGAAGCCTGGGCGATTGCTGATGATGCGTTTCATACAGAGCTTGTCAGGCTCGGCGGCAATACAAGGGTCCAATCAATCGTCTCGATGATGAGCAATCAGGTTCGCCGGGCGCGCGCCATGACCCTCTACATCCGCCCCGTACCTTTGAAGTCGAATGAAGATCACCGCGCTGTTTTTAATGCGATAAAAGAAGGCGATGCAAAGCAGGCACGCGAGCGGCACAGGAGCCATCGTCAGCAAGCGCGCGAAGTGCTGATCGCCCTCCTGCAAAAACACAAATTGTTTCAGATCTGATTATTCTGGTGCCTCAGTCCAGGTGGAAGACTTCTTCCATCGACGCCCACCACTCACCGTCTTTGCGGGTTTCCAGAGCCCGCTGCATCGGTCCACAGACTTTCCACCATTTCTGAGTGATCGGATCTGCCGCAATTGCAGCGTCATCGACCCCGAAATCCGTTCCGGTATATTCCCAATAGCTGAACATCAGGTTCTCCGGCTCTTTCAGGAAGATGGAGTAATTGGTGATGTTCGACTGGCGCAAACGCTCAAGAACCTCAGGCCAAACAGCCGCATGCAGTTTCTTGTACTCTGCGATTTGAGACGGGTCGATACCGATAACCATGCCCATGCGTTGCATTAATAGTTCTCACTTCTCGTCAAAAAAACTGAAAAAATCAGGAGAGCTGTATCCGGTAGAAATCACAGGCTGTGCCGCCAAAAACCATTAAGCGGTCTTGTTTCGTCATCCCACTGGCGAGGGATTGGGCACAGGAGAACCAGTCTTCATAGGTGCCTGCCAATTCCAGGACCGGCCAATCGCTACCCCACATAATTCTGTTGGCACCAAACGTCTCCATCACATGATCAAACACTGGTTTCAGAGTCTCAGCTGACCAGCCGTTGCCATATTCGTTGGCGAGCCCGGAGAGCTTGCAAAAGATCTGATCGTGATCGGCAAGACGTGACATGTCGGATCTCCAATCGTCACCGGTATTCTTGCCACCGGCTATGGCCGGTTTTGCGCAATGATCGATCACGATTTTCAGGCTTGGGAGTTTAGTCGCAACTTCATTGATTGTGGCGAGATGTCGAGGCTGAACCAGCGCATCCAGCGTGAGGCCGAGGTTTGAAACAATGGATAGATTGGCAAGCACGTTTGGTTTCAGGATCCAGTTTGTATCCTCGATGTCCTGTAGCATCGGACGAATACCCTTGAAGTCCGGGCTTGTGGCCAACCGTGACAGCGTTGTTGCAACATGTGCGTTCTCAAGGTCCACCCAACCGACAACGCCCTGAACCAGGTTGGACTCTTTTGCCAGATCCAGAAGGTATTCTGTTTCTGCAACAGTCGGGGCAGCTTGCACAGCAATTGATGCTGTAACGCCGCATGTGTTTGCATGAGGGAGCAAATCTGCGGGTAGAATATCTCGGCGGATCTCAGCAACACTGTCATCCATCCAGAAATAATCGCCGCGATCGATCTTCCAAAAATGCTGATGCGCATCAACGATCATGCTGTCTCCTGCTAACAACCTGAATGTGTTCCGTTGATCCAGCCAGCCGAAAATCGATTGACCGAAAGTGTTCTTAATTATAAAAAACAAATAACGTTATGGGAGTGAAAATGTCAACAACGCTGATCGTTCAGTTTGGAACCAGTCGTTTTCTGCAGGCGCACGCAGACCTGTTCGTGTCTGAGGCCCTTCATGCAGGTAACGCAGTCGGGTCAATCGCCGTCGTTCAAAGCAGCGGTGATCCGTCTCGGTCTCACCGTGTCCAGGCTTTGGCAGACCCCAAAGGATATGAGGTTCAGATCAAGGGTGTTGAAAATGGCGAGCTGGTCGACACGTCAACGACAGTCACCAGCATAAGCAAGGCGTTTTCCGTTCCGCAGAATCTCGCAGAAGTTGCTGCGATCATTGCTGGTGAAGCCAGAATCATCATATCGAACACAGCGGACGCGGGCTTCAAGCCGCAGGAAGCAGACAGGTCTACTGAATTCTCCGCAGACATGTCGTATCCGGCGAAACTCACCTGGTTTCTGTTTCAACGTTTCAAGGCAGGCGGTGAACCTATTCAGGTCATGCCAGCCGAGCTTATTCCGCAGAACGGTTCAGTATTGCGGGATCTGGTTTGCACAATTGCCAAGATCTATCCGGATGACTTCCAGAATTGGCTCATCGTGAAGGTTTTGTGGGTCAACTCACTGGTTGACCGGATCGTTTCCGAGCCTTTGGAGCCGGCAGGAGCTGTCGCCGAACCTTACGCATTGTGGGCAGTCGAAAATCAGCCGGGTTTGATCCTCCCTTGTGATCATCCTTGTGTTCAACGGGTTGATGATCTGGAGCAGGTGGAGAGCCTGAAGCTCTTCATTCTCAACCTGGGGCACACTTACATGGTGTCTCGCTGGACATCGGCTGACAGAAAATCATGCAATTTCGTGCGTGAGTATCTGGATGACCCGGTCAATCTGGCGGAATTGAAAGACCTCTATGAACGGGAGGTTGTTCCGGCCTTCGAGGCTCATGGCATGGAAGCTGAGGCGGAAGCTTATGTCGCGACATCAATAGACAGGTTCCGAAATCCATTTCTCGATCACAAGCTTGCCGATATAGCGCAGAATCACGCTGAAAAAGTCCAAAGGCGAATTGGAAAATTTTTGGAGTGGGCCAAAGCGGGCGAGCCTTCTTTGCAAATGCCTCGGCTTGAGGGGCTGGTAAAGTCTGAAACTGCGGCAGGTGCAGAATGAAACGCAATCAAATTGGCAAAACGAATGTTTCCGTAACCGATGTTTCTTTTGGGGCTGGCGGGATCGGAAACCTGGGGCGTAAGGTTTCGGACCAGGACGCTAATGCAGTGCTTCAGCACGCCTGGAATGCAGGCATTCGATATTTCGACACCGCACCTCATTATGGTCGTGGACGGTCCGAGAAACGGCTGGGCCGGTTTTTGAAACCAATGAACCGGGAAGACTATGTTCTGTCGACAAAGGTCGGCCGGGTTTTGTCACCCGGAAAAGCAATGGACGAAGCCGATGGCTTCTCGGATCCGTTGCCGAATTCTGTACGCTTTGACTATTCCGGAGATGGCCTTGAGGCTTCTCTGGAGCATAGCTTCGAGCTGCTGCAAACGGATCATGTAGAGATCGTTTATATCCACGATATTGGTGTCTACACACATGGTGATGCCAACTCTGCCCATATGTCAGACCTGAAAGCTTCCGGCCTTGATCGCCTCAGGCAACTCAAGGAAAAGGGAAAAATTGGTGCATTCGGCTTGGGTGTGAATGAAAGTCAGATCTGTCTGGATGTCATGGCGGAGACAGACATTGACGTCATTCTTCTGGCTGGACGATTGACGCTGCTGGACCGCCAGGCTGAAGACCAGCTGGTTAAAGTGTGCCAAGAGACGAGTACCAGTCTGGTTCTTGGCGGCATTTTCAATTCCGGAATTCTGGCAACGGGACCTGTCGAGGGGGCATGGTTCGACTACCAGCCTGCGTCTGAAGAGATCCTTGAGCAAGTCAGGAAATTGCAGCAGCAGACCACGGCCGTTGGAGTGCCTTTGGCGACAGCGGCGCTGCACTTCGCTCACAGTTATCCCAATGTGGCATCTGTTTTGTTGGGAACGTCAAAAGTCTCATCTCTTGAACGCAACCTGGCAGCGTTGGCCGAGAGTATTTCGCTGGAATGCAGAGAGTTGTTTTAGTGAGGGCATTCGATCTCGCGCCATAGAGGTCAGTGTGGTGAACGCAGAGATTACCTTTGACGATCCGGAATTCCATAAGCGGGAAACCCAAATCATTGGAAGCCGGAACGCAACGAAAGAAGGTTTCCAAACAGTGATGTTGGCAATCTGTCAAAAACTGATCGACACAGACGCTTTATGCTCGCAGACTGTCGCCTATGAGGAATTCCGCAATCGCTTTCCTGAACTGGTTGAATACCGGAACATATTGATCAAAGCGGTCGTAACCATCTGAAATACAAGAAACTGGACGCAAATTGAAAACACTTCGCCTTCATCCGGATGATAATGTCGCCGTCGTACTGTCTAATATGAAAGTCGGGGAGATCGTTGAAGACGGTATCCCGGCCAAAGCGAATGTTAGTGCAGGCCACAAGGTCGCGGTGAACAAGGTGGCGGTCGGCGAATGCGTCCGGAAATATGGTCAAATCATCGGATTCGCGACCAGCGATATTGAGCCTGGAGAGCATGTTCATAGCTCAAATCTGGGCATGGGTGACCATCAGCAAGATCACGAGATCGGTGTTGATGCGCAGGCCGCTGATCCGATCACGCCACCGGCGATCTTTAACGGATATCACCGACCAGACGGCCGGGTCGGAACGCGGAACTATCTCGGTATTCTGACGTCGGTGAATTGCTCCGGGTCTGTTGCCCGGTTTGTAGCCGAAGCAGTTGAGCGCGATGGTTGGCTGTCGGAATATGAAAACATCGACGGCATTGTGCCTATCGTGCATGGCACCGGCTGTGGCATGTCCACAAAAGGTGAGGGGTATGAGATCCTCTTCCGCACGCTGGCTGGCTACGCGAAGAACCCGAATTTCGGCGCGATCCTCATGATTGGCCTTGGCTGCGAAGTCATGCAGATCCCGGCGCTGGTCGGCGATCAGGCGATGCGTGCTTCCAACCGCTTTCGTTATATGACCATTCAGGAAAGTGGCGGCACTCGTAAAACTATCGACAAGGCCGTTGGGATTCTGAAAGAGCTGGCGAGCGAAGCGAACCAGTGCAAACGTGCTCGGGCCCCTGCATCTGCTATTTCCATCGGCATGCAATGTGGTGGATCGGACGGATATTCTGGAATTACGGCCAACCCAGCTATGGGGATTGCATCGGATCTGCTGGTCCGGCATGGCGGAACAACCATTCTGTCCGAAACGTCTGAAATTTTCGGCGCCGAGCATCTTTTAACAAGGCGTGCCGTGAGCAACGACGTTGGCGAGGCGCTTCAGGAGCGTGTGTCCTGGTGGCAGGAGTATGCCGCCAAACATGGCGCGGAGCTCGATAACAACCCGTCGCCCGGCAATAAACGTGGCGGCTTGACCACGATCCTTGAAAAATCTTTGGGTGCAGTGGCCAAGGCGGGGTCAGCGCCGTTGTCTGGTGTATACAAATATGCGGAGCAGATTGATGTTCCCGGACTGACATTTATGGACAGCCCCGGCTATGATCCGTGTTCGGTGACTGGGCAAATCGCGTCTGGGGCCAACATCATCATTTTCAGCACAGGGCGCGGTTCTGTCTCCGGTTATAAACCGTCGCCATGTATCAAACTGGCGTCAAACTCTGCAATGTATGACCGCATGTCTGAAGATATGGACGTGAACTGCGGTGATGTGCTTGATGGTGTATCCTTGGAGGATAAGGGCGAAGAAATCTTCAAGCTGGTTCTGGCAGCAGCCTCTGGCGAGAAAACCAAAAGCGAAGAACTCGGGTTTGGCGGCGCCGAATTCGTACCATGGCAGATTGGTGCTGTGCTTTAGTGTTGCGGGTAATTGAAGGTCTTCAGAAGGCTTGGTACTTGGAGAAATATAGTGCTTGGCTAGTGTTCTGAAGACCGCACGGAAGACGCCAAAAACGGTCAATGGCGTTCTTCGACTGGACAGCTTCTCCAGTTCTATGCAGTTCTTTGAATTGCGGCGACCATATCGCGGACAGCAGTTTCTGAAGTGATTTTGCTGCCACTTGCCGGTCCAAAATCGGATACTGCCGGATCTCCGGGTGCAACGATCGAACAGGACGCGTGAATTTCTGTTACGTCTGTCGCGGCAATGACTTCACAGACATTTGTCGGGTTTAAGCCGCAGCCGGGCATGATGCTGATGCGACCATTCGCGCGGTCCACCATTTCGGCGATCAGCCGGGTGCCGTCCTGTGCAAACGGGGCGGCTCCGGATGTCAGTATATGATCAAATCCAAGTTTGATGGCGATGTTCAAGGCCACAAGTGGTTCCGGAACGACATCAATCACTCGATGCAGGGTGCGACTCAAGTGGTCCGCTCGTTCAGACAAGCGTGTGAGCAAACCAATGTCGAGATTGTGGTCAGGTCCCTGTGCGCCGAGAACAACACCCGCAAGCCTGCTGGCCTTGGTAGCGTCAATGTCCGACAGCATGATCTGTTCTTCATCGGTAGAGAAATGAAACATCCCGCCACGCGGTCGGATCATGGCAAAACACGGAACAGGCAAATCCGCAGCTGCCTTCATTAGCCCGAGTGACGGGGTCAAGCCGCCTTCAGAGAGCGCGGAACAAAGCTCGATGCGTCCGGCACCACCGCGCACTGCTGCTTTGGCTCCTTCAATCGTGTCGACACAAACTTCCAACAGCATGACATTTTCCAAATTGTAGTCTGCTAAGCTGCGACAAGTGGAGCTACACCGCTCAAATCCGGGTGAATTCGAATAAAGTCGGTCATTGATTTGCCGATCACCTCAAATGGTTTTGAGGACATCATATCGTGCGGAGTCTTGGTCGCGGCCTTTAGTGCCTGTTCCAGTGGGATACCAACTTCGGTAACCAGAACCCGGAGCGCTGTCGTCAAATCTAGATCTGCGCCAGCGAGGGTGCCGTTTTCAAGCGTCAACTTTCCGTCTGCCCGCAGGATGCGGCGTCCGTCGAGTTCGAACGTTGTCATTGGGCTGCCGGCAACGGCCATGGCATCGCTCACAAGAAAGATCTGGCCAGGGCCCCGTTTGGCTGACCAAGCAATCTTTATGGTGTCCGGGTGAACATGGATGCCGTCCGCAATCAGACCGGCTGACAGTTTGCCGGATGACAGCGCGGCGCCAACCAGTCCGGGTTCGCGATTGCCAAGCTGGCTCATGGCATTGAAGAGATGGGTGGCACAGCGCGCACCTGCATCGACGTAGGCCATGCAGGTCGCAAAGTCAGCGTCTGTATGGCCGAGAGAGACCACTGCACCCGCATTTGACAACGCTCGCACCTGATCCAGCGAAACGTTTTCCGGAGCGATGGTAATCATCAATGCGGGCAGGGTACCGGCAGCCTGCAGTAGCATGTCCAGATCAGCCTGTTCCAGTTGGCGAATATGGGCTGCATCATGCGCGCCTTTTCGTGCAACGGATAGATGCGGCCCTTCCAGATGAAGGCCGATGACGCCCGGTATCTTGGCCGCTATGGCATCTGTAACCGCGGTTATCGCAGCCTGGGTTTTTTCGCATGTATCCGTGATCAGTGTAGGCAGCAGCATACGTGTGCCAAGGGACCAATGCGCCGCAGCAATTGTACGAACTGCATCAACGTTCGGAGCTGCATTCAGCATGACACCGCCGCCGCCATTGACTTGCAGATCGACATACCCGGTACTGACAAGATCATCGCCAAGGTCTATGACTTCAGCATCTCCGCTGATCTGCCCAACAGATCCAATTGCCTCCAGGCCGCCCGCGCCAAATCGGAGAGCTGCATCCTTGTGCAGGGTCTCCCCGTCGAAAACGGCGCCGCCTTTGAAGACAATCGGATTGGTCATACCGTCTCTGTCACTTTGTTGAGGTGTCTGGGGGCATCCGGATTGATATTCTGCTCAGCAGCAACGCTCTCTACCAGACCGTAGAACGATACGATTGATGCAATCGGGTCTGTCAGCCAGTGATCTGTGCGGATTGTTGGCAGCCTCTGTGCTTGTTTGGCCTTGGAACTGTTTACAAAAACAGCGGCCCCCATTCCTGCGAGCTGATCGGCAACATCAACGACGGCCTGTTCCGCAGCATCTGCTGCAGCAAAGGCGATCACCGGGAAACCTCTGTCAACGATGGACACTGGTCCGTGCAGCACTTCAGCTGATGAATAACTTTCCGCGTGGATTTGGCATGTTTCCTTGAATTTTAGCGCGGCTTCATTGGAAATAGCCCAGGAAGGACCGCGCCCCAATGTGAAAAGCGAACCGCTTTCAGCGCTCGGAGACGCTGCCGACCAGTCACTTTGCGTGGCTGCTTCAAGGTGTATTGGCAGGTTTCTGATCGCTGCCAACAGCTCCGTATCGCCTTTGACTTCGGCAATGAGCCAGAGCCCGGCTACAAGCGATGTGACGAATGTCTTGGTCGCCGCAACAGACAGTTCTGGGCCGGCATGGATCGGAATGGTTGCCGTGGATACTTCGGCCAGTGGTGAACCGGGATTGTTGGTGATGGCAAGCGTCGTGGCACCGGACTCTGTCAACGACTGCGTCATGCGGGTTATATCAGGGCTTTTACCTGATTGTGAAACCGACACACACAACATGCCGTCTGCCTTCAGACTGGCACCATAAACAGACGCCAAAGACGGGCCGACGGAGGCCATGGGTAAACCAAGAAGCAGTTCAGCAGCGTATTTCAGATAAGTACAGGCGTGATCAGAAGATCCACGCGCGACTGACAACAGACAGCGGATGTCGGTTTGTTTCAGTTTGTCGGAGATCTCCGAAATACAGCTGCTGCCCGAAGATAGAAGCCGATCCACTGCGACCGGAATCTCTTCAATTTCCTGTTTCATTTTGGTGGTTGATGTGGACATGGCAATTCGCCTTATTGATCGGACAAGCGGAGTTCGGCGACGAAGTCATAAGCGTCTCCGCGATAGATGGATTGGGTGAATTCGGCCACACGTCCGTCACCCAGATAAGAAATGCGCTGGATCCGTAGTCCGGCGGTACCTTCAGCAACACCCAGAAGGTGGGCTTCTGCAGGTTCCAGATTTATAGCCGCGATTTTCTGAACAGCGCGGACCGGCCGGTGGTTGTGTTTGGCGAGCACTTCATAGAGGGAGGTCACCACATCCAGTGGATTTGGCAGTATATCCAGAGGCAGGGCGGCACGTTCGAGTGCCATCGGTTGTCCGCCAGCTTCCCGAAGTCGGTAAATGCGGGCTACCTGCTCATCTTCTGGCAGGCCAAGGACTTTCGTTTCGTCTTTTGTTGCGATGAAAACGCCGCGTTCCAACCATTTGGAGCTCGTCTTCATACCGCGGAGGGCCATGTCTTCGGTAAAGGAAGTCAGCTGAGAGAGGGATTGTTCCACGCGCGGCGGCGTTTCGCGCACAAAGGAGCCTGATCCCTGGCGCTGTTCAACAGTACCGTCCTTGACCATCTCCTGGATCGCCTTGCGGACAGTTACGCGGGACAGGCCGGTGACCTCCGCTATCTCACGCTCTGGCGGCAAAGAGCTGTTGGGCGGTAAAAGACCGGTATCGATTCCTTCTTCAAGCCGACGGCGAAGTTGCACATATCTGGGGCCTGCATTCTGGGAGAGCCAGTGATCCGGTGTCAGAAACTCAGTCAACATGTCTGCAGCTCCTTATTTGCAAAGCTGCGCGCTAGAGCGATGGCCCCATCCAGCGGTGAACCCGACGGAGGAACAACCTTGTTCTGAACAGCGGGTGTCAAATACGGTGTGAGGTGTGGTGCCAATCCACCAGTCAGGCAAACAGGGGTGACAACAGACCATTCGAGTAGTCGAAGATTTCTCTCAAAATGTTCTGCAGCTTGCTGAAGGAGGACCTGCGCAATCGGATCGTCAGCATGTTTCATGACAAGGGGGGCCAGGTCGCCAAAATCCGACGGTGCTGCCATGTTGGCAAAAGCCAATATGCCTGACGGCGATTGGAAGCGTTCAACGAGTGCCCGGGTCAGGGATGTTTTTTCCTGCAAGCAATCTTCTGCGTCCAACACCAGCGTCAAGGCTTGCTTGCCAAACCAGGCCGCGGAACCCTGATCGCCGAGGATTGATCCCCAGCCGCCAGAAAAACGGATGGTCTTGTTTTGCTGGACCGCAAAAAAGGAACCCGTGCCGCTGTGAATGAGGGCGCCATCCTTTGTGCCGAGCGCACCACGCACTGCCGCTGGTCTGTCATCATCAAATAGGACCCGGGAGAGCGGCAGTGCGTTTGACAGCCGGTCGAGATCGTTCGACACTTGAAAACCTGCTAGGCCAATGTAAGCCGGAACGTTTTCAAGGGCCTTCAGAGGTTGATCTGCTTTTTGAGCGAGGGCTACCAGGCCATCCTTCAGCTGAGCCACAGTGCCTTGAAAATCTGTCGTGATGTTCGCTGGTCCGACTTCAAGTCGGATACTGTCGCAGGATGACACAAGAGCGAGCCGACAGCGTGTTCCACCGCCGTCTACAGCCAGTATTGGGTCTTTCATCACGTTCAGCATGGATAATACCTATATAATACCGGTCAGCAAAATCAACCAGAAAAATAAGACCAAAAGAACGAATGATGCGTAAATACATCCAAAAACGTTAATTTCGATTAGGGTATGGACAAGTGGTATTAAAAAGGTATTATAAATCGAAATCGTGGAGGATTTGCGTGTCGAACGTCACTACAGAGAAGCTGCATGATCTTGCTGCCGGCATCGATTCCAGGCCTGCTATTGATGTTGCTTCTGTTCTTGTGGATGGCCAGATTTCCGCCGCTCAGTCTGTGAAGGCAGCAAAAGAACCAATTGCTATTGCCTCGCGAACTATGGCTCGAACGATCCGTAATGGCGGAACTCTATATTATGTTGCTGCCGGTTCTTCAGGGCTGATGGGCGCTGCCGATGCAATGGAGCTTGGTGGAACCTTCGGGATATCAGTCGATCAGATCCGGATTGTCATGGCGGGCGGAGTCCCTGCCACGGCTCATATGCCTGGTGATACGGAAGATGCGACAACAGAGCTTGACACTGGATTGGCAGGACTTTCAGCAACTGACACGGTTATCACCATTTCGGCCAGCGGTTCGACACTATTTACTCTGGAAGCTGCGCGTCGCGCGATTTCTATTGGAGCGAGCGTAGTTGCGGTCGCCAACAACGCAGACGCGCCGCTTTTTGAGTTAAGCGACCATCCGATCTTCCTGCCGACGCCACCGGAAGTCTTGTCCGGCTCCACCAGACTGGGCGCAGGCACGGCACAGAAGATAGCGCTCAACATGATGTCCACACTGATGGCCATGGAACTTGGCCACATCTATGACGGCATGATGGTCAACCTGCGCGCGGACAATATCAAACTCCGTGAACGGGCCCGGCGGATAATAAGCGAAATTACAAATGCCCCGGATACCGAGGCCACGAAGGCCCTCGAAGCCTCGAACGGTAACGTCAAACTCGCGACATTGCTTGCGGCCGGTGCTCAAAATGTCGAACAGGCATTAGGCCTTTTGGAAGTCAGCGAAGGACAGTTGCGTCCAGCGCTTGAAAAAATTCGGGCAGAGACCCGAGTGTGAATAAAATCAGGGAAAACAGAGAGGAAAAGCACATGAAACTGAGAACTCTAGGACTTGCGCTTGCCAGCACTGCATTGGTGAGCTCGGCTGCAATGGCGGAAGATGTCACTCTCACAATCGAAAGCTGGCGGACCGACGACCTCGCGCTTTGGCAGGAAAAAATCATTCCAGCCTTTGAAGCCGACAATCCGGGTATCAAGGTTGTGTTCTCGCCGACTGCGCCAACAGAATACAATGCCGCGCTCAACTCCAAGCTCGCAGCAGGCAGTGCAGGTGACTTGATCACCTGTCGTCCGTTTGATGCCTCGCTGGCCCTCTATGATGCAGGTCATCTGGCGGCACTAGACGATATGGCTGCGATGTCCAACTTCTCTGATGTCGCCAAATCAGCCTGGCAAACCGATGATGCATCTGCGTCATTCTGTGTCCCAATGGCATCTGTGATCCATGGCTTCATCTACAACAAGGACGCCTTCAAGGAACTCGGTATCGAAGTTCCAAACACTGAGGATGAATTCTTTGCTGCCCTTGAGAAGATCAAGGCAGACGGCACCTACCTGCCATTGGCTATGGGAACCAACGACCAGTGGGAAGCGGCCACGATGGGTTACAACAACATCGGTCCGAATTACTGGAAAGGTGAAGAAGGCCGCCTTGCCCTTATCAAGGGTGAGCAGAAGCTGACGGATGATGGCTGGGTCGCGCCATATGCCACACTGGCCAAATGGGGCAATTACCTTGGTGATGGCTACGAAGCTCAAACCTATCCGGATAGCCAGAACCTGTTCACACTGGGCCGTGCAGCGATTTATCCGGCTGGTAGCTGGGAAATTGCCGGGTTCAACACCCAGGCTGATTTTGAAATGGGTGCCTTCAATCCGCCGGTTATGAAAGCGGGCGACAAGTGCTACATCTCGGATCACACTGACATTGGTATTGGCATGAATGCCGCGAGCCCGAATGCAGATGCTGCCAAAGCTTTTCTGTCATGGGTTGCCAGCCCAGAATTTGCGTCCATCTTCGGCAACGCGTTGCCAGGATTCTTCCCGCTTTCAAAAACACCGGTTGAACTGGAAGACCCACTTGCGAAGGAGTTCGTGAGCTGGCGCGGCAAGTGTGACTCGACGATCCGGTCCACATACCAGATCCTGTCACGAGGTACTCCGAACCTGGAAAACGATACCTGGGGTGCCAGTGTCGCCGCGATCAAGGGTGCAGAAACACCAGAAGCATTGGGTGCAAAGCTGCAAGAAGGTCTTGCAACCTGGTACGAGCCGCAGAAGTAAGTAACCTCTAAAACTGCATTGTCCGGGTGGCCAACTGGCTACCCGGATTAACACCGGAGGCCGCATGGCACGCCCCCGCATCCGCTGGCATATCCTCGTTTTTTTGGCACCTGCTGTGCTGATCTACACGACCATCATGATCTTTCCGATCTTCAAGACGCTGTATCTTTCGCTCTACAGCCGTGTTGATCAGGAACAGATTTTTGTCGGCCTGCAAAACTTTGCGGTGCTCTTCGGAGAGCCATTCTGGTCTGAACAGTTCTGGAATGCGCTGGGCAACAATATCTGGTTCTTCTTCATTCATATGCTGGTGCAAAACCCAATTGGCATTGCGCTGGCAGCGATCCTGTCACATCCGAAACTGAGATTTGCCGCGCTGTACCGCTCGGCAATCTTCATTCCGACGATCTTGTCTTTCGTGATTGTGGGTTTTGCCTGGAAGCTCATTCTGTCGCCGATCTGGGGAATTGCTCCATCGATGCTGGATGCTGTCGGGCTCAAGTCCCTATTCGCCCCGTGGCTTGGCAAGGAAGCGTATGCGCTGACAACCCTGTCATTGATCTCGGTTTGGCAATTTGTCGGAATTCCGATGATGCTAATCTATGCGGCGCTGCTGTCTATCCCTGAGGAAATCCTGGAAGCTGGCGAGATCGACGGAATCACCGGTGCATCCGCGTTCTGGAAGATCAAACTTCCTCTGATCCTGCCGTCTATCGGCATTATCTCGATTCTGACATTCGTCGGTAATTTCAATGCTTTTGATCTGATCTATGCATCGCAGGGAGCGCTGGCCGGTCCGGATTTCTCGACGGACATCCTCGGCACGTTCTTCTACCGGACGTTCTTCGGGTTCCAGCTGCAGCTCGGTGATCCGCATATGGGGGCAGCTGTGGCCAGTGCCATGTTTGCTGTCATCTTGATCGGGGTCTGCTTCTATCTCTTTGGCATCCAGACCCGGCTTCGCCGGTATCAGTTGTGAGGTCTAGATCATGAGCCAGGCCCGCACAAATCCATTCAACAAGATCGCGATGCACGGCGCGTTGATCCTTTACACAATGATCGCGCTGTTCCCGGTGTTCATCATCCTGATCAACAGCTTCAAAAGTCGAAAGTACATTTTCCGCGAACCGTTGTCCTTTCCAAGCGCCGACAGCTTTTCCATGATCGGCTATCAGACCGTGATGAAGCAGGGGGACTTTTTCCTCTATTTTCAGAACTCCATGATTGTTACGGTCGCCTCTTTGTTTTTCGTGCTGCTTTTCGGCGCGATGGCGGCCTTCGCGCTGAGTGAGTATCGGTTCCGCGGCAGTTTGATGCTGGGTCTGTATTTGGCGCTGGGCATCATGGTTCCGATCCGGATCGGAACCGTGGCGATTCTGGAAATGATGGTCGCGTCCGGATTGGTCAATTCGCTCTGGGCCCTGATCCTTGTCTACACAGCCCAAGGTCTGCCGTTGGCGGTGTTCATCCTGACCGAATTCATGCGACAAGTGTCTGATGACCTAAAGAATGCTGCCCGTGTCGACGGGCTGAGCGAATACACGATCTTTTTCCGTCTGGTTCTGCCACTGGTGCGACCGGCACTGGCGACTGTGGCTGTGTTCAACATGATTCCGATCTGGAACGATCTCTGGTTCCCGTTGATCCTGGCTCCGGCGGAAACAACCAAGACGTTGACGCTCGGTAGCCAGGTCTTCATCGGCCAGTTTGTCACCGACTGGAACGCCGTTCTGTCGGCACTGTCGATGGCCATCTTGCCAGTTCTGGTGCTCTACGTAATTTTCTCCCGCCAGCTAATCCGCGGCCTCACTTCGGGAGCTGTCAAATGATCCGTGCTGTTATCGCCGGGCTCGGCAATATGGGACTTTCTCATGCATTGGCCCTCCATACCCATCCTGATGTGGAAGTAGTTGGGTTGGTCAATCGGTCTGCGGTAGATCTGCCTGATGAGCTTGCAGACTACCCTTGGCTAAAGACCTTTGAAGAAGGACTAGCACTGGCGCCGGATCTGGTGGTGATTGCGACTTATTCCGACAGTCATGCCGATTTCGCCTGCGCTGCAATGGATGCAGGAGCGCATGTTTTTGTCGAAAAGCCGCTCGCGACGACAGTTGCAGATGCAGAACGGGTCGTTGCCAAGGCACTCGAGACCGGCCGAAAACTGGTCGTGGGTTATATCCTGCGCCATCATCCGTCCTGGATGCGCCTGATTGAAGAGGCGCGTGATCTTGGTGGTCCTTTTGTGTTCCGTTTGAATCTCAATCAGCAGTCGTCAGGGCCGGAATGGGAAACGCACAAATCCCTCATGAAGACCACCAGTCCGATTGTCGACTGTGGTGTGCATTATGTCGATGTCATGTGCCAGATCACCGATGCAAAGCCGGTGCGTGTTCATGGCATGGGCCTGAGGCTTTCCAATGAAATTGCGGCAGACATGTACAATTACGGCCAATTTCAAGTGATTTTCGAGGATGGCTCTGTCGGTTGGTATGAGGCTGGCTGGGGCCCGATGATGTCGGAGACTGCATTCTTCGTGAAAGACATCGTCTCTCCGAATGGGTCCGTCTCTATCACGGAAGGCAATAAGGGCGGCTCGGCCGATATCGACGGTCACACCAAGGTCGGCAGCATTCTTGTCCATACACCTGCTGGTGATCGCGTCATCGATATGCCGGATGAACCGGGTCATCAGGCGCTCTGTGATGCCGAGCAGGCCTATTTGGTTCGTGCCATCTCCGACGATATCGACTTGTCGCGTCATATGCAGGACGCGGTCCAATCTCTTGCCATCTGCCTGGCTGCCGATGAAAGCATCCGCACAGGTCAAACGGTTACTTTAGGAACAGAAAAATGACGGCTTTATCCCTGTCCAATGTTCATAAATCCTTCGGTTCCGTTGAGGTCCTGAAAGACATCAATATTAAGGTTGAGGAAGGCGAGTTTGTCGTCTTCGTCGGCCCGTCCGGCTGCGGGAAGTCGACCCTTTTGCGGATAATTGCAGGGCTTGAAGATGCGACGTCGGGTGACGTTCAAATTGGTGGTGAAACCGTCAACCACACACCGCCGTCCAAACGCGGTATTGCCATGGTTTTTCAAAGTTATGCGCTCTACCCGCATTTAAATGTCCGTGGGAACATGTCGCTGGCTTTGAAACAGGAACGGCATAGCAAAGACGAGATCAACAATCGTGTTGCTGAAGCCAGTCGCATGCTGGACCTTGAAGATTATCTCGACCGGTATCCGTCCGAACTCTCAGGTGGCCAGCGTCAGCGTGTCGCCATTGGGCGGGCTATCGTCCGTAAACCGAAACTGTTCCTGTTCGATGAGCCTCTGTCAAATCTTGATGCAGCTCTTCGAATGAACACAAGGCTGGAGATCGCCAATCTGCATCGCCAGCTAGGCACATCGATGGTCTACGTCACCCATGACCAGACCGAAGCGATGACGCTGGCCGACAAGATCGTCATATTGCGGGATGGCCGAGTTGAGCAAATCGGCAGTCCAATGGAGCTCTACAACAATCCAGCAAACAAGTTTGTCGCCGGGTTTCTGGGATCACCGGCCATGAATTTTCTACCAGCGGAAACCATTACAGCTGGGGATACAAGAACTTGCGGCATTCGTCCGGAAGATTTGATGCTGTCCGATAATGGACCGATCAAGGCAGTAGTTCAACATGTCGAACATTTGGGCGGCGACACCAATGTCATCGCAAGTTCCGGAGATCGGCAGATTACGGCCCGCTTGTTCGGCCAGCATGATGTGCCTGAGGGCCGTGAAATCAATCTGAATTTCGTACCTGAAAAGGCTCTGTTCTTCGATGCAAAGGGTGCACGTTTAACCTGAGTTTAGTTTTGAACAGACACGCCAGACCCGTGTTGAAGTTCATTTGGATGACCAGAAAAATCTTCAAGGACCGCTTCACAGCCACTTTCCCAGAGAGCGCTCAACCAACGTTCGAATGTTTCTACGAAAACAGTATTATCAACCAGATCGCCGTAGATCTGCTGTTGTTCAAGCCAGGCACGAGGTCGCTGACGAGCTGCTTTCGCTGACTTGGTCAGGTCGTCCCAGGACGGATCGTTGGGTTCGATTGAAGTGCCGTCCTCACGCGTTCCCTCACACATTCTTGCCCACAAGGCTTCGACCAAAGTCAGGCCTTCGATCGAAGTGCCAGATGCCAATCCGTCCCGAATGATTGGCAGGACGAAGCCAGTGTGGCGAGAAGACCCATCGAAAGCAACGCGGCGGGTTGTGTCTACGATGTCAGGGTTGGAAAACCGGCGGTCTATCAGGTCGATATAGGCATCGGCTGTCATGCTCGGGACAGAATGCACCAGCGGTGCGATCTCTGAATGGGCCACTTTGCGAAAGAATGCCCCAATAACGGGGTGTGACACTGCGTCGGAAATTGTCTCAACCGACAGGATTTCCGCCGGATTTGCCAGAAACTGATGTCCCGCATTGAGGATACGGATTTTCATCGTTTCATAATCGTGGACGTGAGTTGAAAATGTCACGCCAACTTTTTCCCAAGCGGGTCTGCCAGCACAGAAATCGTCTTCGATCACCCATTGCCGAAAATTCTCGTGAGTTACTGGCACTGCATCCTCTATGCCAAGTTCTTTCGCCAGCTCGATTTCTCGTGGACCCGTTGCCGGAACAATGCAGTCGACCATCGAATTTGGAAAACTGCAGGTGTCGTTAATCCAATCAGCCAGATTCTGATCTGAAAGACGCGCCAACGACACAATCGTCTGGCGGACAATTCCGCCGTTTCCAAGGAGATTGTCACAGCTTTGGATCGTGATGGGGCCAGTGCTGTTGTCTTTTCTAATTTTCAGAGCGGCAATTATCGCTCCAAATGCCGTCCTCGGAAAATCAGGATTAGCCGCATCATGGAGAATGTCCGGATGGGTAGCATCGAATGCCTTGGTAGCTGGGTCAAAATAGTATCCGCCCTCAGTCACGGTCAAAGCGACTATCCGGATCGTTGGGTTCGCCAATTGTGCGATCAGCGGTGCATTGCCATCCTCAATCGGCAAATAATCGATCATGGAGCCGACGACTTCCGCAGACGTGCCGGACGGATCAAGCTCAATCAAAGTGGTAAGGCAATTCTGAGAACGCAGTTTTTCACGCTGAGCTGCATCGTATTCCCGAACACCTGCACCGATAATCGCCCAATCAAGAGCCTCTCCGGTTTGCATTAGCCGGTGTAGATACCAAGCCTGATGCGCCCGATGAAAATTACCGACACCGATATGGACAATCCCGGGTGTAAGCAAAGACCGATCGTAGGTCGGTTTTGCAACGTCGCTAGGAATCCCGCTGAGGTTGGCATCGGAAAGGCGGATCAGCTCATCCATTGGCCACCATCAACATTATACGTCTGGGACACGATGTAATCAGCTTCCTTTGAGGCCAGGAAAACAGCCATACCAGTCAGGTCTTCAGGCGTTGCAAACCGGCCTGCGGGAACGTCCGCCGCGACTTCGGCTTTCTTCTGGCCGGGCTCCTTGTCTTCGAGTTTGGCAAACATGGCGTCGACATGTACCCAATGCTCGCCATCGACCACTCCGGGTGCAATGGCGTTCACATTGATCCCGTGTTTGATGAGGTTCAGTCCTACCGACTGGGTCAGCGATATGACAGCGGCCTTGGTTGAGCAATAAACGGCCACGAGACTTTCGCCGCGCCGTCCTGCTTGGGACGCCATGTTGATGATCTTGCCGCCATAACCTTGGGCAATCATCTGCCGTGCTGCAGCCTGCATTGTAAACAATGTGCCGCCAACGTTAACGGCATACAGCTTGTCATAGCTTGCCCGGGTAATATCAACCGTTTCAGCAGCATCGAATAAGGCGGCGTTGTTGATCAGGATGTCCAATTTTCCTGCTTTGCCGACCACTGTGCTGATCGCTGCGTCTATGCTGTCCTGCTGGCTCACGTCGAGCTGAACTGCATAGGCAGCATCACCGATTTCAGTAGCCGTAGTTTCTGCAGCTTCGAGGTTGATGTCGGCAATGGCAACGGTTGCCCCTTCACGGACATAGGCTTCGGCAAAGGCCTTGCCGATGCCACGCGCAGCGCCCGTAATCAACGCCGATTTGCCCTCAAGTCGTTTCATGGGAGCCGCAATCCCTGCTTGTCAAAGCGGTGAATTTTTTCAGGATCCGGTGTTAGATGAATTTGATCGCCATGGCGGTAACCAACTTCGCCAGAGGAGCGCACGGTGACCGGCTCGTCCATTCCCTCCATATCGACATAGAGGAACGTGTCGGACCCAAGGTGCTCTGATACCGTGACTTTCGCGGACCATTTGCCTTCGCTTGAGGAGACGGAAAGGTGTTCCGGTCGGATACCGATAGTTTCGGCACCATACTCTGCAGCTATAGCACCTTCGATCAGGTTCATCTTTGGCGAACCTATAAAGCCGGCGACGAACTTGTTGCGCGGTGTGTGATACAGCTCCAGCGGCGAGCCGACCTGCTCGATGAAACCAGCCTGCAGCACGACAATCTTGTCAGCCATGGTCATGGCTTCAACCTGATCATGGGTCACGTAAATCATGGTTGTCGCGAGTGTCTGATGGAGCTCTGAGATTTCCAGGCGCATGTTGACACGCAAGGCTGCATCAAGGTTTGAGAGAGGTTCATCAAACAGGAACGCTGACGGTTCGCGGACAATGGCGCGGCCAATGGCAACGCGCTGGCGCTGGCCGCCGGAAAGCTGCCCCGGGCGTCGGTCCAAATAATCAGTCAGATTGAGAACGGCTGCCGCAGCTTCCACCTTGGCATCCTGCTCCGACTTGTCGAGACCTGCCATGCGCAATGGAAATGCGATATTCTTGCGCACTGACATATGCGGATAGAGCGCGTAGGACTGGAAAACCATTGCCAATCCGCGTTTTGCAGGTGGGATTTCTGTAGCATTGCGGCCGTCGATGGAGATGTCACCACTTGTGACATCTTCAAGGCCTGCGATCAGACGCAACAGGGTGGACTTGCCACAGCCGGATGGGCCGACAAAGACAACAAACTCGCCTTCATTGATCTCGAGATCCAGCGGTGGGATCACCTGAATATCGCCGAAGTTTTTGGTAATCTGGTTAAGTGTGATCTGGCCCATCTTGGAGCTCCTATTTAACCGCGCCAAAGGTCAAGCCGCGCACAAGCTGTTTCTGGCTGAACCAACCAAGGATCAGAATCGGTGCAATCGCCATGGTCGAGGCTGCGCTGAGTTTGGCAAAAAATAGACCTTCTGGGCTGGAATAGCTGGCGATGAAGGCTGTCAATGGTGCCGCTTTGACTGCAGTCAGGTTTAGCGTCCAGAAAGCTTCGTTCCATGCAAGAATGAAGTTCAACAGCATTGTCGAGGCGATGCCAGGTATGGCCATTGGGGTCAGAATGTAGAGTAGCTCTTCCTTCAGCCCGGCGCCGTCCATCCGAGCGGCTTCCAGGATTTCCCCCGGGATTTCCTTGAAATAGGTGTAAAGCATCCAGACAATGATTGGCAGGTTGATCAGCATAAGTACGATGGTCAGACCGATGCGGCTATCAAGAAGGCCCATTTGGATGAACAGCAGGTATATCGGATAAAGAACGCCGACTGCGGGCAACATCTTGGTGGACAGCATCCAAAGCAGGATGTCCTTGGTCCGCTTCGATGGTACAAAAGCCATCGACCAAGCGGCCGGTACCGCGATTATGAGTCCGAGGATCGTGGACCCACCTGCCAGGAAGATCGAATTCCACAGAAAACGCATGTAATTCGAGCGTTCCTGCACTACGGAATAGTTTTCCAAGGTCCAATCAAAGAACAGGAAGATCGGCGGATCGGCGATCGCCTGAGCCTCGGTTTTGAAGCTGGTGAGGATCGTCCACAGTATTGGAAAGAAGATCAGCAAGCCAATCAACCAGGCAAAGGCTGTGTTGATTGCTTTTCGGTTATTTGTAACTGCGCGGGCCATTTATGTTCTCCTCACGAGTCCAGGTTTTTGCCGACGATGCGCATCAGGAAAATCGCAACGATATTGGCAAGAATAATGGCGTAGACACCGCCTGCGGACCCAAGGCCAACGTTCTGGCTTTCCAGCACACGTTGGAATATCAGGTAAGACAATGTCTTGGTCCCGAATGCCCCGCCGGTGGTGACGAAGATCTCTGCGAAAATAGCCAGCAAAAAGATTGTCTGGATCAGGGTCACGATCGTGATCGCTCGCGCCAGATGCGGAAGAACAATAAAGGCGAAACGTTTGTGGACTGGTGCGCCATCCATTTCGGCTGCTTCCAGTTGCTCGCTGTCCAACGATTGTATCGCGGTCAGCAAGATGAGCGTCGCAAATGGCAACCACTGCCAGGACACGATCATGATCAGCGAGGGCATCGAAGCCTGGCTAAGCCACTGAATGGGCTCTGCGCCGAAGAACTTCCAAAGATGCGCCAGGATGCCGTTCACCGGATCCATGAACATGTTTTTCCAGACCAAAGCGGATACTGTCGGCATCACAAAGAAAGGCGCGATGACCAGGATGCGCACAACGCCTTGGCCCCACATTGGCTGATCTAGCAGAATTGCCAACAATATGCCCAGGACGATGGTGATGGCCAGAACGCCGCCGACGATGATTAGTGTGGCTTGTACGCTAGGCCAGAACGAGCTTGAGCTGACGAACCTGGCATAGTTGGCGAATCCGACCCATTCCAGCCCGTTGGCCATCGAGTCGCCGCGCAGCGGCAAGTATTTCTTGAACGAAAAAAACAGCGTCATGCACAGCGGGATTAGCATCCAGCCCAACAGCAAAATCACTGCTGGTGCCATCATAAATCGGGCTGCGGATCGTGAGTGCTGAGTGGCCATGACACTTCTCCTCTGCTGACGGACCAATGGCCGTCTCGGAATAGGTCGTCAAAATGAATTTCAGCGAAAAGGAGGCCGAGGGACGGGCGCACCCGCCCCCCGGAAACATTTGGTTGCTAGGGCTTACTGGTAGCCAGCAGCTTCCATTGCGTCGTTGGTCAGAGCCTGAGCTTTAGCCAAGGCCTCTTCTACAGTCTGCTGACCGGCATAGGCTGCCGAGAACTCCTGGCTCACTTCGGTCGCGATACCAGCAAACTCGGGGATTGCTGCGAACTGAATGCCAACATAGGGACTCGGGTCAACAGTTGAGTTGTTAGGATCGGCTGACAGGATAGAGTCTAGCGTCATCTTGGCGAATGGTACGGCCTGGTAGTCAGGGTTTTCGTACAGTGAAGCACGAGCCCCTGGAGGGACGTTGGCCCAACCTTCTTTAGCGGCAACCAGCTCGATGTATTCTTTGGAAGTTGCCCACTCGATGAACTGTTTCGCGGCAGCTTCCTTTTGGGTTCCAGCAGGAATTGCCAGAGCCCAGGCCCAAAGCCAGTTAGACCGTTTGCCAAGACCGGTATCGGGAGCAAGAGCGAAGCCAACAGATTCGGCAACGGTCGAATCCTTGGGGTTTGTCACGAAGGATGCAGCGACGGTTGCATCGATCCACATTCCGCATTTGCCCTGCTGGAACAGCGACAGGTTTTCGTTGAAGCCGTTGGTCGCATAGCCTGGAGGGCCTGATGCGTCCATCATGTCCTTGTAGAAGTTAAGGGTGTTGGCCCACTGTTCTGTGTCGAACTGGGCTTTCCAGTCCATGTCGAACCAACGTGCGCCGAATGAGTTCGACATTGCTGTGATGAAAGCGCCGCCTTCACCCCAACCGGCCTTGCCGCGAAGGCAGATACCGTTGATTTCCTTGTCGCGATCGGTCATCGCCGCCGCAGCTTTCCCGATGAACTCCCAGGTCGGCGCGTCCGGCATTTCCATACCGGCAGCTTTCATCAGATCGGTGCGATACATGATCATCGAGCTTTCGCCATAAAACGGCGCGGCATAGAGTGTATCGTTGTGGCTCAGTCCGCCTGCCATGGCTGGAAGAATGTCACCAACATCGTATTCCTCTGACAGATCATCCAGTGCAACGAGCCAGCCGTTGGCACCCCAGATCGGTGTTTCGTACATGCCGATGGTCATGATGTCGAAGGCACCGCCCTTGGTGGAGATATCGGTGGTGACGCGCTGACGCAGCACGTTTTCTTCCAACGTTACCCACTCGACCTCATGGCCGGTCTTTGCAGTGAATTCATCCGTATAACCCTGCATACGGATCATGTCGCCGTTGTTCACGGTTGCGATTGTGAGGGTTTCGGCAAATGCACTGCCGGCAAAAATCATAGACAGTGCGGTCGCCGCACCAAGTGAAACTCTTGAATACATCTTTTCCTCCCGAAGCTAGATGCTGGAGGAGAGAGTGCGCTCAATTATAGAGCGTGTCAATAATAAATTTTACGCGCGTAAATTTTTAAGCAGATGCACGTAAAACCAAGCGCGCAGCAAATAGTGTTTCGGTGCGCTCTCCAAAGTGGCCGCCAGCCTCGATCAGATTGTTCAAGGTATCGAATGCGCAATTCGCCACAGCATCGTATTCATGCGCTGCTGTTGTCAGGGATGGGCAAGTGTATCGAGAGAAGGGATGATCATCATGTGACGCCACGCGGAGGGCGCACCCTTCGCTATGACCAACCCTCAGCCCCTTCTCGTAGCAGGCCGCTAAAAGCCCGATTGCCAGGCGGTCATTGCTGCACAGAATTGTGTCGGTGGGAAATCCGCTTGTCTCTAAGATCTTAAGGGCGCCTCGTTGGCCGATTTCCTCAAATGCCCAGCCTTCGCCGTCGACCTTGATAACCTGTGGCTCGAGACCCAGTTGCTGCATGACTTCCAGATAGGCCGTCCGCCGCTTGTTTGCATTCGGGTTCGCCGGTGTCTGCATTTCGAAAAAACAGGGGGCTGCTCCAGTACGTGAGAGATACTCGACCGTTTGCTGCACGAAGCTGAAATTGTCAGACCCTACAAAGGCTTCTCCTACCCCTTCAATGTTAGCGTCAAAGAGAATCGTTGGAATATCCTTGCTGAATTTTTCAATCAGGGAACGATCTGAGGCGCGCCCCAGAGGGGCAAGGAGGACACCTGCAGGTTTTTGAGATCGCAAGCTGTCGAGGATATCAATTTCAAGGCTTTGCTTGCCATGGGCACTGAAGAGTGTTGGCCGAAATCCATTCTCGATGCATCGTTGTTCTATCTTTCTTGCGATCTCTGCAAAAAAGGGATCAGCAAGATAAGGGACGACAATTCCGACGTTTTTTGTCAGTCGTCGGTTTTGATTCATAGCGTATATATTGGGACGGAAATCATAACGTTCGAGCGCGCTTTCGATCCGCTCCCGGGTTGATTGGCGGACGCTGGCGGGATCATTGAAGTATTTGGAGACAGTGGGCCGGGAAATGCCACTTACCGCGGCAAACTCCTCCATGTTTTTGACTTTTCTTTCGACCATTTTCTCACTCGGATACCGGACAAATTGACGTTTCTCTGGCGTCTATGCCACGCACATGTCTGTTAGGATGACGCAAAAAATTATCGCGCGTCAAATTTGATGTTTACAATAGATATCAATGGAGAGTGCGGTCAAGCCGCATGGTTTTTTCTTGCACAACCGAGTTTTCGGCAGGGTGTCAGGAGGTTATGCGATTTGCGGAGGAGGGGCTGCCGACAGGAATTTAGGCTCACATTTGCAGTTTTCTTTGTTCCATGTCGAAAGCAGAAAATGCGCATTCTAAATTTCAATTGGCGGAATTACAGTGAATTCCGCCAATCACTTTGAATATGCAAGCTGTGTCTAATTCCCGCTCGTAGCAGAAATGCTTTGTGTTGGTTTGGACGCCTGTGGCAGTCCCTGTTTTTGGATGTGATCCAGAAGAGCCTGGGACGGTTGGCCCGTCACCAGAAGACCGCTTGACTGCTGGTAGGCGCTGATCGCTTGCGCTGTTGCCGGTCCCATGCGTCCGTCAATGGCTCCCGGGTTATAGCCCTTTGCCGAGAGAGCCCCCTGAATGCCGGAGACGATCGGGCTTGCAATTGCAGCTCTTGGCCTTGGAGCCGCGGCGCGTGCCGTATTTGTATAAGGCCGCCGGACAGCACGTTGGCGTCGGTTCTGGCTGGTGGCTCCGACGATCGCGCCACCCACACCTCCAACCAGGGCACCGACGGCAGCGCCGCGCCCACCGCCAAGAATGCCGCCAATGGCAAGGCCGCCAAGACCGCCAATGATCCCGCTTCGGAATGGACCGGCTTCCGCAGGAGATTGCAATAGCATCAGGCTTGCTGCCAGAACGATCATGATCCGGGAGACACTGCGAGACACTGATTTTTGCGTCAGGATACTCATTGGACCTTCTCCCCTTTGTTCCACGTTTCAATCGTCTGCGATCCATCCGGTGATGTGATCAGAATTTGTCCGTCCGGTTTCTGATCGATAAACCGGCCCTGGATTGCGGTGCCATCAGCCGTGAAATAGGTGCCCGCGCCATTGGGTTTGCCGCTGGCAAAGAGGCCGGTGTACGTCCCACCGTCGTTGTCTTCATATCGGCCGACGCCATCCGCGAGGCCCTTGCTGAATTCACCGGCATAGAACTCACCATTGGCGTGAAGCAGAAGGCCATCTCCGTCAAAGGCACCTGCGACGAGCTGGCCTAGGAAGGTTTCGCCATCTGCGCCTTTCAGGTAGCCAAATCCGGCGGGCAACCCGTCTATGAAGGTGCCTTCATAGAAGTTGCCCTCTGCATCCGTCACCGTGCCGAACCCGTCCTTGGAACCACCCAGAAACGTTCCGGAAAACTGCTCGCCCTTTGCAGTCGCGATAGCGCCGGGGCCAGCAGGCTCGCCGTCAACAAAAATCGCTTCCAGCTGGTCGTATCCGTCTCCGGATTCCGCCTTGACGACAAGCAGGCCCGACCCGTTGAGTTTGCCGCCCCGCATGCCGCCGCGATACGTGGCAAGAAGATCGCCACCCTCGATCCAGACGAGCGATCCGATACCGGACGCCTTGTCGTCTTCACAGGGGCCGGACCATGTCGCGATCACCGTGTCGACCGGCGTATCTGACCAGATCTTGCAGCCTGTCACACCGGCTTCCGCCCAGTAATCAGCCGCCATTACGGGGCTGCCCAGAAGACAGGCAGACCCGAGCGTTACAGCCCAAATCGAGTGTTTCATGTCTTGTCACCTTTCTGATTTTGATCTGCGGGAAGCCCCGCAAATATTCTGGTGATGCGTTTGCCGACGTACCGTTGAAGAGGTCCCGGCGTGCTTAGGCCTAGCCTTCCGGCGTGTACCAGATTGGCGATGTGTAGGCGCGTTCCTGGTGGATCATGACCGTACCTTCTGGCGGTGCGACGCCGAAGCGTTTGGCGTCATAGGCGGTCCAGCGTGGGGTCGGGATTTCAAGAACCCGCACGTAGTAGACAGCCTTTTCCGCCGGATCGAAATCGGGATCCTGCCAAACGGTCATCAGTTCCGGATCGCCAATGCTGTTGGTCCAGGTAGCGCTTGCAACATCGACGGTATTGCCCACAGCCGGTACTTTGCCGTCATCTCCGACGGGGCGCTGGTCCATGTCACTCCAGACAACGTCATGGACTTTTTCCTGCGTGTTGCCATCAGCGTCGAGCCAGCCTTTGACGATCTGGATGCGGTCGAGATTTCCACTCATTGGGTCACGAAGCGCGGCAACAAGGAAGGTTGGAGCCTTTGCGCCTTCTGGTTGGGCAGCGAGATTGCCGCCCATTGGAACACCCTTTGAATAGCCAACTTCAGCTGGCAGGCGGTTTGCGGTGTCAGCCTCGGTGTAGTTCCAGCCACCGAAGAAGCGGACCTTCATGCGCGGACCTGTTGTGGCATAGACTTCCTTGCGGGCCATCGCATCCCACAATGCCTTGCGGGTGTTGGCTGTTGCCCAGACACCCGTGTAGCCTGATGCGACCTCTTCGGACGAGAGAATGACCTGTTCGCCAAACTTGAGGACCGGGTGAGACATGCGTTCGGCGCTTGGTTCAACGCCGGAGTGTTTGCCGATGTAATTGTCTTCTTCCACCGCGGCGAGAGCCGTGTGAGTGTCGGTCGAGCCCGCAATGCCGAACTTGTAGGGGTTGGTCCCCAGTTCGGTTTCCATTTTCAGGCCGTTCTTCAGCGCTTCGCGGGCATACTCGTATTGAAGCATGTGCGGTTCCTTGGGGACCGTCAGGTTCAAATTGCCTTTGTCCCAGGTGCCGTAATCCGCGAACTCATCCTCTGGCGACAAAGATGGATGGGCTTCTCCATCCCCCTTCATCTGGGTGATTTCATAGAGAGGTTCCCATTTCGCGCGTCGTTCCGCGTAGTCGCCGGTCAGGGGTTCGCCTGTCGCCGGATTGGTCTCGACCGGGAACATGATGCCATTGGACAGGTTGCCGTTGTGGGCAAGTGCCAGGACGCGACCACCGGTCTTTTCCTCATAGGACTCCATCCACGTCCAGAGATCTTCCGGATTGAAGCTTTCAGCGGTCGTATAGGGGCGCATCATGCTCGCGCGGACAATGCCATCGCGGTAAAGGACGTTGCGGTGCAGGTTGTTGCCGTTTTCGGTCGAGGTCCATTCGTAACCGATCATGGCAGTAAAATTGCCCGGATCGTTGAGCCTTTCCGTGACTTCCAGGTAGTCATCCCACACAGTTTGCTGGAAGCTCTTGTCCAGAACAACTTTCGGGATCGTTCCTTGGGTAAAGGCATTGATCACTTCAAAGGTGGCTTCGAAAGCGGAATCACCACCCTTGCTGATGCGGTTGTGCCAATCGCGAACAGTTGGATCGGACATCAACGTCGGACTGCCAGCGATGATCTGTTTCATCGCCCCCATTCCGTCGGAGTGATCGGCGACCACCAGCCAGTCAAGCGGTCGGCTGAGCTTGAACGGCATGCCATGGCTGGAAACAATTTCTTCGCCACGGGCAAAACGTAACGCTGCTTCCGCATCAAGTTGAACGCCGAGCCCCTTGGCATCCAGTGAATTGTCAGTGTGCACATGGGTATCGCCCCAGAACACTTCGGTCGGGAAACCACGTTGCGCATAGGGAGAATAGCTGCGCCCTTCCGGCAATGAACCGCGATCGGCCTCATTGGGAACAAGACCAACAGGATCGTCCCCAACACTCTGAGCGTGTGCGACTGTCGATAGAGTGACCAGCGCCGTCGTCAGGAGCAAATTCTTCAGCATTTTCTCTTCCCTCTTACTGGATGAGTTCCAGCATTGCGGCGAACTCAAAATGAAAAGGCGCCGCACCGAAGCGCGGCGCCGGGTGATTACTTCGGTAAATCGGCGTAATTGATTTCCTCGATTTGTGGCAGTTTCCAGCTCTGGTCGAAATAGGGTTTTGTCGGGCCATAAAAGCGGAAGTACGGGAACCAGGCGCGGCCGGGGATCGACTTGATCCAGTTGTTCTCCCAACCGGCAGGCGGTGCGTCCGGGCCGATCAGGATCGGCGTGGTTCCGTCCGGCAAGGACCGGATGCCTTCATGACGCGATCCGCGTTCTGCCCGCTCCTGATCAGTGCGAACCATGCCGCGCGTGTCGACATCATAGACCGTGATTGCCCAGAAAATCTCCACCGGCGGATCCTTGGGTACGTTGATCACGTAGGACCGGTCACCGGCCAATGCGCGTTCTTCGCTATCGAGGAACATGCCCGCATACCCCATGCCGTATCCGACCTTGGGATAAACGATTTTCGGCGAGGTGGTCGTTGCTTCATAGGTGTAACGCGCGCGGGGATCGAACCGCCCGATTTCACCGATTGTCTGGGTGTGATCCATCGCATCGCCTGGCTCTGAACCCTCGACACGGCCAAGAATCAGGCGCCATCCATCTTCGCGTAATACGCCCGGAAGGCGTTCACGGAAGACAAAGTTCTTGGACATGGCTTCGCCGACAACGACGGCCTCCTCCAGAATTGTGCGTTGCCGGTCTGTCGGGTTAAACGGCTTGCCCTTTTCGACGCCAAGTTCCTTCAAAAAGTACATGAAGAACTGGTCGCGATCCTCCACGGGCTCTTCCTGAAGGATCATGTGCAGCATTTCCCAATAAGCCATGCCGCGTGGCTGGAAATTGCGACCAACCTTGTTTTCACCGTCACGCAGTTGGGAGCGAAGGTCCTCACCGTTGAAGCCGGTCAAAATCCCGCCAGCCAGAGCATCGCGCTCTTCCAGTGGGGCGTTGACACGCATCAGCCACCAAAGATTGTTGGTGTTGGATTTGACGTACTCCGCACCTTCGATAACCGGAATTTCGGCAACCGGAGTTTCAGGCCCGTGGATCACCCATGTACCACCACGCCCGGCATTTGGACCGAAGACTCCAAGATCAGCGACGCCGCGCTGCCAGAAATCGGTCATCAGACCGATCAGCGGTCCAGGCGGCACTTCGATGACGGCAGCCTTGTCCTTCACATTCAGCCAGCCAAACAGGTAAGGCGTTGACTCGTTTGCGGTCAGAATGAGCGAACGTTCATTGAACTGCTTGGCAAAAATCAGTTCATTCGGCTTGATGTCATATTCGTTGAGATAAGTTTGCCGCCACTGGGTATGGCCGACAATTGGCAAGGACCAGAGATACGACTGAACTGCCCGATTGAAGTCGAGATAATCATAAAGCTTTTCCGAGGTTTCTTCGGTCGGGATCCCATGATCGAATTTCAACGTGCCGATACGCGTGTCGACTTCGTTGGGGTACATGGGTTCGTCCTGAGCGAACACCGGAAGGGCTATCATCGCGGCCGTTGCGGCACCGATAAGAGTTCTAATCATATTTGCCTCATTGAAACGTGAGATTGTCTGCGCCCGGTGGTCGGGCACAGACTGGTTTTCGGGGTCAACCCGGTGATTTCTCAACCACGTTTTTCAGGTTTTCGATGATTGCATCGACACTGAAGGATCCTGGTTTTTGCCGTGGTGGATACTCAATGAAGGTCTTGATGAAATCTGTCGCAACGACAGCAGCTGCCTGGGTGGCATACATCCGGCGCGTCGCCCAGTCGGCCCAGCCAATTGAATCATGCGGAGCTGATTCAAACGGGTCGGACCGAAGGTTGATCACATCCGGCCAGCCAAGAGGCGTGTAGGGGTTCTTCCAGACATTGAAACCATGGGCTTCCTGTTTGCTGAACATCACCTTGATGTCGCCATGGCGCACAGCAGACAGGCCGCCGGTGTCCGTGAAGTAGTAGAACTCATTACGCGGACCATCGCCTTCACCGCCCGACTTGAAGTAGTCGAGCATGTTGTAGCCATCCAGATGAACCTTGTAGTCGCGTCCTATGGCTGAATGCCCTTCAAGGAGTTTTTCCTTGATGGTTGGCTCACCGGCTGCAGCCAGAAGCGTCGGCAACATGTCTTGATGCGAGACGATACCGTTCACGACCTTGCCAGCAGGGATGTGACCGGGCCACCGGATCGCTGCAGGAACGCGCACGCCACCTTCCCATGTGGTTGCCTTTTCGCTGTAGAACGGCGAGTTGCCGCCATCAGGCCAGGTGAATTTTTCGACGCCATTGTCAGTCGAGTATATGACGATGGTGTTGTCGGCGATGCCCAGTTCATCCAGATGATCCAGCAACTGGCCGACGTGGCCATCATGTTCGACCATTCCATCGGCATAGAGGCCAACACCTGTCACGCCCTGACTTTCTTCCTTGAGGCGGGTGAAGACGTGCATACGTGACGCGGCAAACCATGCGAAGAACGGTTTTTTCTGATCATTCGCCCTGCTGATGAAATCCTTGGTCGAAGACAGGAATTCTTCATCTACGGTTTCCATCCGCTTTTTGGTCAGCGGACCGGAATCCTCAATGGCACCATCAACTGTCGACTGGATCACACCGCGTGGACGGATCTTGTCCGCCAGTTCACCTGTCGGATAATCAGGCAGTTCTGGTTCTTCCTCGATGTTGAGGTGATAGAGGTTGCCGAAAAACTCATCAAACCCGTGGTTGGTCGGCAAATGCTCGTCGCGATCACCAAGATGGTTCTTGCCGAACTGTCCGGTCATGTAGCCCAGTGGCTTTAGAAGGCCGGCAATTGTCGGATCCAGTTCGGAGATTCCCTGGGGCGCGCCGGGCATGCCAACCTTTGTCAGGCCCGTGCGAGCTGGGCTTTGGCCCATGATGAACGAGGAACGTCCCGCAGTGCAGCTTTGGTCACCGTAATAGTCGGTAAACCAGATGCCTTCATCAGCAATGCGGTCAATGTTTGGCGTCTTGTAGCGCATCATGCCGCGGTTAATGTGGCTCAGGTTCCAGTAACCTACGTCGTCTCCCCAAATCACGAGTATGTTGGGCTTTTCTGATTGGGCCATCGCTCCGCTTGCTAAAACACAAGCAAGGCCACTGGCTATCGCCAGTTGCGCAAGTCGTTTCATATTGAATACCTCTAAGAATTTCCGCCAGATTGACGCCGCGATGGCGCCAGCGACTTTCAGTTGATAACACATTGGCCTGCCAACAGTGTTCGCCGCCGGTCGCACGTCGTCTTGGAATGGCCTGCTGATCATCTGTTTACCCGGCGTTACGCGCGAAATATTTTCAGATGTCTACCCTGCTGCCTAGCTGTACTGAGGTGCTACGTAATAATACTTAATATTCGTGTAAAGCTAATAGTTACAATTGGTTACCTGGCAGATCCTTGTACGGTGCCAGATCAAGCAAGTTCTTTGCCTCCAATTTGCGCATGATGCGCGACCGATGCATCTTGACCGTCCGCTCAGCAATCTTGAGCGTGTCTGCTATCTGCTTGTTAAGAGCGCCAGTGAGCAGTTCGGTGAGAACATCCCGTTCCCGGACCGTCAAATTCTGCAATCGCTCAAGCAAAAACTTCTGATCTGTTCGCGAACTATTGGGGTTTGACGCCATTGCGTGTTCAATTGCATCAATGAGCTCGGTTTCATCAACCGGCTTCAGCAGAAAGTTGGCGGCTCCGGCCTGCATGGCACGAACGGACATTGGCACATCACCGGCGCCAGTCAGGAAAACGATTGGAGGCGTGCTCAGACGATCAGTGAGCATGGACTGAAGAGCAAATCCATCGATTTCCGGCATATGAACGTCCAGCAACAGGCATTCAGCTTCTGTGCTTTGATCAGAGGCCAAAAAGTCCTTGGCCGACGTATAGGCTTCTGCGTTGTAACCGGCGATGCGGAGCAGACGTTGAAGGGCACGGCATGTCGAAGGCTCGTCGTCCACGATGCATATGTTGCGCATAGTGCTCATTTAACCACCTCATCAGCCAGTGGCAGCAAAAGGCGAAACACGGTTCCCTTGCCCTGGCGACTGATGAAACCCATCCTGCCATCGTGGTTTGCAACAATCCGGCCGGAAATGGACAGGCCCATTCCGAGCCCGTCCGGTCTGGTTGTCACACCGGGCTGCAAGACCTTATCTTTCAAGGACGGGTCAATTCCCGGACCGTTGTCAATTACGAATAGCGCCAGAGACTTGCCGCGAACGCGCGCCAGAACTTCAATATTCGGATGATCGATCGCTGCCTCCGTTTGGGCATGGGCAGCATTCAGTATCAGGTTCAACAGCACCTGCTCGATCTGGACTCTATTGGCATGTATTGGCGGTAGTGTGCTGGTGTCCGGGATTTTCAAGGCCACGCCGCGACCCAGAAGTTCACTTGTAAGGATGCGCTGGACGTCATCCATAACATCAGACACGGCAATCGGGCGCATGGACCCTTGCTGCGGCGTAAGCAGGTTACGAATGCCGGTAATGACCTCACTGGCCCGCTTGTTGTCTGCGATGATGTCGTCGAATATCTCCGCGATATCGTCCGGCAGGTCGGACTGATCCTTGAGAATACGGCGACCGGCCTGTGCATTGCTCAATATGGCTGCCAGCGGTTGATTCAACTCGTGCGCAATGCCCGCGGTTACTTCTGACAGGGCTGCTGCACGGTCCAGTTTTTCAATCGCGCGGCGGGTCTCCAGAAGATCACTTTCAGTCTGACGCATTTCAGTGACGTCATCACAAATGGCCACGAAGCCGTTGATCTCGTTGTGGTCATCGCGAATGGCAGCCAGGGACCAGGCAACTTCGTGTTGATTGCCGTCCGCATCTATCAGGGGATACTCCGAGCGGGGGCGGGGTCCCGCTATCCGTGCAGCCGCAATGCGCACCTCCAGATCATGACGCAAGGAGGATGGGACAAATTCGGTAATCGATTGGCCGATGATTTCGTCTTTCTTGCGCCCGAATAGGGACAGCATTGCCTCGTTGGCAAAGGTGATGGTTCCGTCAACCGACAAGCTGATGACACCAAGTTTGATATTTTCCAACAGGACCCGCCACCGGGCCTCGCTTGCATGGAGGTCAAGATTGAGCCGGGCGGCGGAAGCGGCATCGCGCACCAACTCCATTCCCAAGGCAACAGCAATCGCAATGAAGGCCCATGAAATCATATAGGGTGATTTGATGATGCTCAGATCGACCAGAACCGTATGAATGCCTGCTGTGATGATGAAGAACAATATCGGACCGCCGATTCGCAAGGCGGCTACCCTGTTTCCAAGGCGGCATGCCGAAATGACCGCCCAGCTGACAAAAATGATTATCAACAGCGTTGCGATCTCGCTGAGAAAACGAAACGGGTTAGCCTTCCCGACAGGAACAGAAAAAGGCTCTCCCCAAAACGCCATTCGTTGATCCAGTTGTTCAACTGAACTGAAGGTCAGATTGCCAGGCAGCAGGAAGTTTACGGCGAGGCCAACCGCCCAAAGCGCTGTTATCGACCATGCCAGCCAAAGTGGCCCAGTTCCAAGACGAAGCCGGGTAAACCAGACCATCGGGACAACCAAAAGGAAAACCATCAGATTGCTAATGAGCATCGGAGTCTGGATATCAGCTGGGCTTGTCGCTTTGGCCATGACCAGTTCGCAAACTGCCGCGCCGCTGGTCGCCAGAGCCATAATGGCCGCCAGCAAGGAATCCCGGCTGCTTTTCTTGACTTGCCATAGCGCCAGCTGAACTGCGAAAATGGCAAAACCGATTGCCGCAACAAGCGACCACGCGATTACAATGATACTCATGCTGGCCACACTATCAGGCCCAATCCAACAATCCACCCATAACGGCAGGCAACGGGTCGTAATGCTGGCGAGGACGGGTGAACTGGGTAGTCGTGAACAGATCAATACCCTGCTCGCAAAGAAAACAGACTTGGTTATGAGGAGGTGTGAGCCGTATCTTAATTAGCGCTGGAGCTCGCTGAGGACAAAACTGCTGTAAAACGATATTCCGTGATTTGCTCATAAACTGATCCCGCGGCGAGAATGGTGGGCGGGAAACTTTGCTGGTTTGGACCATCGGGCCAGGCCTGGGCTTCCAGGCAAATACCCGAATAGGGACGGTACGGTTTGCCGGTGTGACCATGGGTTTCGCGGAATAATTTGTAGCCGTTGTAGAGGTGAAGCCCGGGCTGGGTGGTCCAGAGTTCCATGTTCACGCCATGGCCTGATAACGTGGCTGCATGTGTCAGTTTTCCGCATTGCGCTTCATGCAGGCAATAAGTGTTGTTGTAATCGTGTGGGCTCAACGGACGCGCGTTTGAAAAGTCAAACGGGCCGCCGGTTGCATCTTCGACATGACCGAGCGGGATTAGATCGTCTCCGGACGGCAAATAGTGCTGGCTTGCTATCTGGAGTCTATGATCATCGATTTGACCTGTCCCTGAAAAATCGAAATAGGGATGATGGCAAATGTTGATCAATGTATCCTTGGTGGACGTGGCTGAGATGGTCAGTCGAAGTGTTCCGTGATCCAGAATTTCGTAGATAGCCCGTAGCTTGAGATGGCCTGGAAATCCGGCGTCACCATCAAGGCTCTCAAGCGAAAAAGTAACGCTGTCGTTCGAACAATTCTCTATATGCCAGTGTTTGACTGCAAATCCGTTTGCACCGCCGTGCAAGTGGTTCTTACCAAGTTCGTTGCGTTCCAACTGAACAGACTGATCCAGAATTGCGGCGGTGCCATTAGCAATCCGGTTTGCATACCGCCCGACAACAGCGCCCATATATTGTCCGTCAGTCAAATAAACGGCAGTGTCCTCATACCCAAGCACCAAGGGTGACCTTGAGGGCTCAAGGCGCAAATCCGTCAGACTGGCACCAAACGGAATGATCTTCGCGCTTAGCTGGTCATTGGAGATCTCGATCGCGCGAGGATCATTCAGTGTCATGTGGAAGTCGTTTGCCGCTGGCTTTGTCGAAGAAGTGCACATCAGACGCAATCGTGCTCAGCTGGCGGATGTCGCCCGCGCTAAAGGTCTGCCGATTACGATCCAGAAGATAAATGGACTGGCCCTTCAGGTCGGCCGACAGAAGAGTTTCAGAACCTGTCGGTTCGACCACGCGAATATGAGCTTCGCCAACTGAAAGGCCTTCGTCTTGAGTGCTGATGTTTTCTGGACGGAGACCAATGGTGATCTCCTTGTTTAATGCCGCTTTGGGAGCGACACCTCCAAACTGGATGTCCAGCCCGGTGGGCGAATGGAATGATCCACTTGCATTCATGTGACCTTCTATAAGGTTCATGGCGGGGGACCCGATAAAAGAGGCTACGAAGAGGGTGTCCGGAGTATCGTAGAGTTCCATCGGCGTCCCGATTTGCTCGATATTACCGTCGTTCATCACAACAATCCGGTCAGCCATGGTCATGGCTTCTACTTGATCATGGGTGACATAGACGGTCGTGGTTTTGATGCGCTGATGCAGTTCCTTGATTTCTGTGCGCATCTGGACGCGCAGCTTGGCGTCCAGGTTCGACAAGGGTTCATCAAAGAGAAACAGCTTCGGGTTTCGGACGATCGCACGTCCCATAGCAACGCGCTGGCGCTGTCCGCCCGACAATTGGGAAGGTTTGCGCTCCAGAAGCGGTGTCAGATCCAGGACTTCCGCCGCGTTTTGTACCTTTGCCTCGATTTCCTGTTTGGGTGTTCCGGCAAGCTGCAGGGAGAACGCCATATTCTTTCTGACAGTCTTGTGCGGATACAACGCGTAGGACTGAAAGACCATTGCGATGTCACGCTCGCGCGGCGGCAGTTTGTTGATGATTTTATCATCCAGGATGATGGAGCCAGCGGTAGTTTCTTCCAGGCCAGCTATCATGCGCAGCAAAGTGGATTTGCCGCAGCCGGAAGGACCGACAAGAATAAGGAACTCGCCATCTTCGATGTCAATATCGACACCATGAATGACTTTGACATGGCCGAACGCCTTTTTGACGTCCTTGATTTTCAACGTGGCCATGAGTTAACAGCCCTTCTTCGGGGTTTTGCCGGTAATCTCTGCCACACCGTCGAAGAAACGTTTCTTTTCGGGGGTGTTGATCGCCCAGTTTACAGGCACGGACTGGTAGCCATCGTGATAGTTGTTCTGGCCCTGATCATAGTAACCCCAAGCGGCATAAACCTCGGCACCGGCGAACAGGTTGTCGACTGCAATGGAATCTTCGTTGATGACAACCGGCATCGGGCGATCCTTGAACGCCTGCAATTCACGAGTCCAGTTAACAACGCGTTTGGTGTTCTCCGTGTTGTGTTCATTGGTATGCACCAGAGCATAGTCGGAGGCAGCCAACGCCTTCTCGGTCGGCAGGCCCTTACGCAAACCATCCATGTCTGACGGGTCCAATACGCCGTCATGGCGCATATGGTAGGCACCGCCGGCAAACGATGTCGACACGATCAGCTGACGCCCTTCATGGGAGACGCTTTTTGCCAGTTCGATGAGTTCATGCACACGTGGCGGCGTCAGGATCTGGTGGCTGTAATGAGGGATGTCACTTTCATTGTTGATCTCGACCAGAATGTTCTCAAGGCCTGTCTCGAGTAACCAGCGGCACATGTTCTCCGTGCCGCTTTTGATGGCCTCTTCATCGGCCATGTATTTGTCCTGGCCGAAATAATAGAAACCGACAATGATCACGACGCCGTTGTCTGCTGCTGCTTTCAGTAGACGGTGCAGACGATCCATATAGGCAGGTTTCAGATTGCCCTGCGGATCAATGGCCGTATTGAGCCACGGCTGAACCTTTTCAGTCTTGGTGATGGGCATTCCGCCCTGCAAGTTGATAGTGATCGCATCGCAGCCTTGAGCCTTATAGTCCGGTAGGTGGGAGATAAATTCCGCCAGATTACGCTCTGCATCCCAGATCTGGGTGTCAGGGTAAACCCACTGGTGCACAGTCTCAGCGTTTTCATCGTCGAATAATGCCTGAACCATCCGGCAGTTGAACAAGAGCCCTTCAATCTTGTGACCCTTGTAGACACGGCCTTCGTGCGTCGGTTTGCCGTCGATGAAAAATGCCTCACCTTCAATGGATATTTTAGTCATAGGAAACTCCGGATTAGGCCTTCACGGCACCGCTTGTCAGGCCACCAACGAGCCATTTTTGAACAAAGAAGAAGAGGATCAGGGCCGGTATCGTAGAGGCGACACATGCTGCCATGAAGGCATTCTGGTATTGGCCCGCACCGTCCTCGGCCGCAAACGCGCCGATCCCGACTTGAATGGTTTGCATTTCACCAGATGACAACAACAGACTTGCCCAAAGGAAGTCGTTCCAGGCGAACAGGAATGTAAAGATGGTAACGGCTGCAATGCCAGGTAGGCAGATTGGCAGAATCACCCGCCAGAACGCTCCGAAATACGTGCAACCATCCATCATCGCTGCTTCTTCAAGCTCAGGCGGACAGGACGACTGGAAGTAACCACGTAACAAGAGCACAGCGTAGGGAACGGAAAACCCAACATAGGCGAAGATCAATCCTGCGTACGTGTTGAGCAATCCCATATCTTGGACCAGGAAATAGACCGGAAATATGCGGGTGATCGGAGGGATCAACTGTGTCAACAGGATCATGACCAGGATCAGCGTTGCGCCTGGGAATCTGAAACGCGCGAGCACGTAAGCTGCCATGCAAGAGACGATGCTGGCGATTATCGCCGCCGACGCTGAAACAACCAGTGAGTTCCAGATGTACTTCATGAGCGGAATGATCTGGTTGGCAATGAAATACGGTTCAAATGAAGGGTTCGCCGCCCACCATTTTGGTGGGATCGACATAACTTCAGACGTCGTTTGAAACGAACTTTTCACCATCCATATGATTGGGAGTAAGATGAAAATCAGCAACAACGCGAGCGTCAGATAGATCGAAAAACGTGTCAGTTTATCTGCAAAACGCGACTCTGGAATGGCCATTTTTGGCTCATGGATAGAGATAGTATCGCTCATTTGAGATTGTCCTTGGACTGCGCCCAAAGATAAAAGGCGGAAACGAAGACTGTCATGATCAAGATGATGCCGCTTGCTGCTGCTGCCTTGTCGAACCGCAGGAACTCAAAGCCTTCTTGATAGGTCCAGACCGCTAAAACATTTGTCAGATTGCGCGGTCCACCAGCTGTCATGACGTAATTCATTTCGAAGTGACCAAATCCGCCAAGGAACAGAAGAGCCAGCAGGATCAGCAGGACTGGGCGTAACATGGGCAAAGTGATGTGACGGAATTTCTGCACAATACCCGCACCGTCCATATCCGCGGCTTCATAAAGGCTTTTGGGAATAGACTGGAGACCAGCAAGCAGGAAAATGATGATGAACGGCAGGCCGTTCCAGCAACGAACGGCAACGATCGACATCATCGGGATACTGAAGGGGCCTACCGTGGAACTATCTGTCAAAAAACGAATGTTGGAGTCGATAAGTCCCCAGTCGCGGAAGAGGTGATTGATCGGACTTGTGCTGGAATCCAGCAGCCAGATCCAGATTGCAGATGCCGTTACCGGAGGTACAAACCAAGGGCTGAGGATCACTGTCCGGACGATGCCGCGTCCCCGAAAACGAGCATTGATGATCTGCGATAAAAACAGCCCCATTGCGACGGATATCGCAACGGCTAGAATTGTAAAAATGACCGTTTGAGAGACCGTTTGAAGGAACCGCTCATCAGAAAGGATATTAGCATAGTTGGTCAGGCCAACCCAGGTAATACCGTCCCTGTGAATGGATAACAGATCATATTTCTGGAATGAAATGATGACCGTTTTGATCATCGGATACATACCCAAAATGGCTGTAAGCAACAGCGCCGGCGCCACCATAAAGTAACAGAAGATATTCTTTTCGCTCATCGCGGCATGCTCGCTGGAGGCCCGGATCGGGTGTTATGTCGGTGGGAGTTGAATTTGACTGAATGAGATCAACCCATGGCCCCGGCTATGTGCCGGGGCCAGAGGCTTGGGAGGAAGGTTAACGATCTAGCTCGGCTTGCATCAGGCCTTGCGCTTTTGTGATAGCTTCGTTCATGTCTTTTTGTTCGATGACCGTGCTGTAGATCAGATCATAAATGATGCCACCTGGTTCAGCGGTAGAGATCGCTGACCACGCCGGAGAGGGATGCTGGGATGTGTGAGCATCCTGAAGTGCGACAGCAACAACCTTTTTGTAAGGGCGATCTGACCAGAAGTCGGATGCCATCACAGCCGGTTTTGTAGCAACGTTACCTGTTGCTTCAGAGAGCTTCTGCATGCTTTCGTCTGTTGCAAGAAATGCCATCCAGTCGGTGCACTGGTCCGCCTTCGCTGTGCCGCGAAGTACACCGATGTAGCCTGCTCCACTGAAGCTGTCGCGATCTTCCGGGCCCATTGCACTTCGTGCAAATTCCCATTTCCCATTGACTTCCGGATTTTCGGCTTCGAGCTTTTTGCCCCAGCTTTGTTCTGCGCTGCCGATCATGCCAATCTGGCCCGCGACAAAACGTGGACGTGCCTTGTAGCCTTTTTCAAAGGAGTCCGGGTCAGCAACTTTGTGAACATTGACCATGTCATGCATGTAGGTGAGGGCAGTTCGCATGGCATCATTGTCGATGGTTGCTGTTTTGCCATCTTCGGTCATGAACTCGCCGCCAGCCTGCCAGTAAAGTGGCATCAGCCAGGCCACGACATTCGATGTACCGAAGCCGTAACCCCAACGCTCAACGTTTCCATTTGCATCGCGTTTGGTCATCTTTTTGGACGCTTCGACAACTTCATCCCAGGTGTCGGGTGCAGTGGTAACACCAGCTTCCGCAGCAATGTCTGTGCGATAGATTAGCGGGCGAATGTCACCACGCCATGGAACACCATACAAATCGCCGCGCCATTTGGCGTCGGTCAGAGCACCTCCGTAAAACTCTTTTTCCAGGTTCGGGAACTTTGATTTGTAATCATTGATCGGCATAGGACCGAATTTGTCGCCGCCAATTGCAGAATAGGAGTGCAGCCAGAACATGTCTGCACAATCAGGGTGCGCCCCGCCTTGGGCAATCGTCAACCAAGTCTTCTTGGCAGCTTTCCATGGAACAATCTGGTGGTTGACCGTGATGCCCGTCTCAGATTCAAAATCTTTCGCCAGTTCGGCAACAGCCGCTTTCCATTTGATCTGGTCACCATAAGTGTGTGTCCAGAATTCGATGCTTACCGCACCTGCCATTGAGGTCATGGTCAAACCACTCGTGACCGTCAGTAGCGCTGTTGTAAGTTTCAGAAATTTCATCATTGCTTCCTCCCAAAATTATGATGTGAATGTTGTCCTGCTGATCCTGTGTGCAGCTACTTTTCTCTGCCTTCGGCCACCTGTTTGCGCAGGAGAACAATTGTCTTGCGGATATGCTCGATCATCAGCCGTTCGGCCGCGTCCGCATCGCGGGCATCCAACGCATCGATGATTTGGAGATGTTCAGGGTGTGTCTCGGACGGTAGTCGCAAGATGCCTTGTGACAGAGACAGCGCCATGATCGCGTGAACGGAATCCAGCAGGCGACTTAGCTTTCCCTGAGGCATCAGATTGGTCAGATATGTGTGGAACTCGACGTCGGCGAGGCGGTAGGCTTCATCATCTCCGGTCTCCACGGCAGAGGCTGCAGCCGTCATCAGGGAACGCAAATAGATGACATGCTTTTTCTCGATAGTCGGAGCCAGAAGACGGCAAATCAATCCCTCAAGGACAGCACGCATCTCAAATAGGTCAGCAATTTGAGGTGTGCCGAATTCGGCAACATATGCCTCACTTCTGCTGGTCATATGGACGAAGCCTTCGCCCTCAAGTTTTGCGATCGCACTTCTAAGAGGGGTGCGACTAACACCGAGCCGCGCAGAAAGATCTTCCTGGACCAGCTTATCACCTGATACGAAGTCGCCATTCAAGATCATGTCGCGAAGTTGGCGATAGACATTGTCTTCAAGAGTATCCGAATTCTGACTGACACGCATTTTATAACCCCAACTCTGATCGTGCGTACTTGATGCTTTGCGCGAGCCATTCGTGCTCTTTTGCCTGGGCGCTGGGCATGTCTTCTTCTTGTGGCAACCAATGTTCCAGTATGACGCTCATGTCCGCCGGATAATCGGCAGCGTTCAGGACCGCCTGGCAATCGGTTTTTCCTTGGCCCAATGGGGCACCATAAATGCGGAAGCCGACCCCGTAAGGATCCGGCTCAATCACGTAATCTTTCAAATGCAGATTGATCGTGTGTGGCGCGAGCAGTGCAACGGTTTCCATCGGCCACTCGCCTGCGCATATGGAATTGGCAACATCAAGGCAGACACCGACCTGATTATCCGAAATGGCTTCAAGCAACTTGACCAGCCTCGGAGACGGATAATTGAAATGGTTTTCAATAGCGATGCGGATACCGGCATCTTTTGCCGCAGGAATGAGCTTTTGAAACTCTTTGGCAAGATCCGGAACAGGTTTTAATGCATCCGGGCCATCAAGAGCGACACGCAGTATCTTCGCGTCGATGCGTTTGCCTATATCGATATACTGTTTCACCTGCGTGGCATCGAACGACTGGGTTCCAAGTTCCAGAGCAATACCAGCGTCAGCAGCCCGGCTCGCCAAACCATTCAGTTCAGCCTCTGGCAAAGTGTGCAAGGGCAGATTGTCGGCAAATTGCACGACCTTCAGCTGGTGGCGAATAGCAACCTCCAGGATTCCCGTTGCCGTCATCGGCACATCTGGAACAAGTCCCTTGTATCCAACCGACCAGCGGTAAGTGTATGATCCGAGCCCGAGGTTCATAGCAATGCCTTGATCAGGTCGCGGTATCCTTGAGCGGGAATGCCACCCTGGATCGCCTTGGAGAAAACATCGTCACCTATCTTGTCGAGAAGTTTTTCCAGATCTTCCATGATCTCGAAAGTCGCGGCGATTGCTTCGGCATTGTCGCCGGAGCGGGTAAAGACGTCATAGGCGAGCCAGCCGTCAAAACCGATCCTGCGCATGTAATGCAGCGTTTCCAGTGTCTGCCAGAGGTGAACAGAGGCCGGCAGCATATCCCAGTCTGCGCCGCGATCATTGTCATTGAAGTGAACGTAAAACAGGCGTTCGGCTTCGTGGGCAATTACCATTTCAGCTGCCGGGCATTCACCGGCAATCAGCGCGTGACCGACATCCATCGTTACGCCAAGGTTTTTGGCTCCGACACGGTCACAGAAATGCAAGGTTTTCCCCATGGATGGCATCAGAATATGATTGCGCGATTCATAGGCCTTGTACTCGATGCACACCTTGACATCGTCGCGATGCGCAGCGGCCTCTGTGAATGCCTCGATTGCCCATTTCCATTGTTGAATATGATCGACCTGAAAGGCGTAATCCCAGCCATCAATCAGTGGGCAGACGGTGATCATGTTAGCGCCGAGATCAACAGACAGATCCATAGCAATCTTTATGTATCCAACCGTTTCAGCCCGAATTGCGGCATCACGATGCGTGAAAGACCCTTCGCGAAACTTGTTCTCGCTTTTGATATTTACATTGACCGCTGACACAGCCAGTCCACTTGCCTTCACAGCCGCGACACCTGAACCATCAGTTCCCAGATCCTGCGGGTAAACCGGCTCGATGCCATGGGTTCGCGGAATGGTTTTTGCAATATCCAGCCGTTCACTGAATGAGCGATCTACCTGGTACTGATGAAAACGGTCGCGGTAGCCACCAATCGTGCCCATGAGTATTGAATTCTTGTAAGCCAATTCCGGGTTCCCTGACGTATGCCTCTTCCGCTTCTATTTCACTGGATGGCAACAAAATGAGCGGGTTTTATTATCGTTGTATTCTTTGTATACAATGCGCACAGATAAGCTGTTTTCGCAATGGACCCGCTGAAGAGATTTTCGATATTTCGATCAGTCGTGTGTTATTACATCAAGGGAAGTGCTGAAAAATTGAAAAAAAACAGTATGTTATAGAGGTGTGTTGTGAGCAGAAAAAAAATTGCACCAGGTCGGTCACGGAACAAATGCGACTTGGCGGTATTGCGTGGGTGCGCGATTGTGGAACGGATATTGGTTATAGCTGCGGCATCGGACGGCGATCAGCGCGGGCTTTCAGGAGAATGAAATGACAAAATGGATCACTGTTGACTGTAACGGGTCGCCGCACTGCCGACACGAGAACGGATTTGCTGAGTATGGCGGGAAGTTCTATCTGTTTGGCGGTCGGCGCGTTCAGCCAGTGGACATTTTTGATCCGGCAACAAGCTCCTGGACGAGTGGGTCTCCACCACCTTTGGAGATTCACCATTTTCAACCGGTTATTATTGGCGATGAAATTTGGCTACTGGGAACAATGACAGGTGAGTTTCCACGGGAAACGCCGTTGGAAACCGTTATGATCTACGAGCCCTTGACTGACAACTGGAAGAATGGACCAGCCATTCCTGAAGGTCGTCGACGAGGAGCAGCTGGCTGCGCGTTGCATAAAGACGGATGGATCTATGTCGTTGGCGGTATCATCGATGGTCACCATTCGGGAACCCAGGCATGGTTTGATCGGATCAATCCGAAGACGGGTGAATGGCAAATTCTTGCAGATGCACCGAACAAACGAGACCACGCCCCCTGCGCCATCGTAGATGACAGACTTTACTTTTTTGGTGGGCGGGAAACCGGACGTCACAACGGGCAAGACTATGAGGCTTTGTTCGACGCCACGATTGGCGATGTCGATGTCTATGACTTCAACAACGGGAATTGGTCCGTTCACACCGAAAAGCTTCCTATTGAGACAGCTGCTGGCGGGACGGGTGTCATCGGCCAGAAAATTCACTACGTCGGCGGCGAAGCGCTTCGCAAAGAGGCTTTTACGGAAATGCAAGTGCTGGATACGGCTAATGGCAGCTGGTCGCTAGGCCCATCATTGAACCGGGCCCGGCACGGAACCAATTGCTGTGTCTATGATAACAAGCTCTGGATCGCAGCAGGCAGCGGAGCACGCGGTGGCTCTCCAGAGCTCACCAGCATTGAATGCATCAAGGTCGAATAGATTGTGGCTGTACAATTGAGCGCAGTGAGACAAGTAGCCGATCAAAATACTTGTCGTATGATCCTGAACTTGACTGTTTTGGGTTATGTGGACTCCGTTCAGGAATGTTCCGAGCGGAGGCCTATGTTGTCCGATTTGAGGATTGTGGAACGATGAAAGAGATCTGCTTGAGTGGATTTTCTCTCTCATTCTGACAAATTGCGAGATACAACGACTTCGCGCTATTAAAGGATTCGCATCGATGGTTGAAAAACTTGCCTTGGTGGGCATAGGCAAGATTGCTCGTGATCAACATATTCCGGCAATTTCAGATAACCCTGAGTTTTCCCTTGAGGCAGTGGTTAGCCGAAATGCAACGGTCGATGGTGTCCAGCATTTCAAGACCGTCGACGAGCTGCTTGAAGCCCGACCTGATATCACAACCGTATCACTTGCGATCCCACCACAACCACGTTTCGACTATGCTGCAAAGGCGCTAAATGCTGGTCGTAATGTCATGCTCGAAAAACCGCCGGGACAAAGCCTGGCGGAATGTTTCACGCTTGAGACTTTGGCCAAGGAACAAGGTGTTTCAATATTTGCGACATGGCATTCCCGGTACGCCGATTGCGTTCCGGATCTGCGAGAATGGCTTTCCAGCCGGACGATCAAAAAACTGGAAATAGTCTGGAAAGAGGATGTGCGTAAGTGGCATCCAGGACAGGAGTGGATCTGGGAGCCCGGCGGAATGGGTGTTTTTGATCCTGGTATCAACGCCTTGTCGATTTTGACGGAAATCTTGCCGTTCCCGATCCATCTGAAGTCTGCAAAACTGGAGTTTCCGGAAAACCGGGCAACCCCAATCGCGGCCTCACTGGATTTTGCGAACCCGGTAAATGCCCAAATGCGTGCCGAATTTGACTGGCGCCAGGAAGGGCCGCAGTCCTGGGATATTGTCATTGATACAGATGACGGAGCAGCCACGCTTTCACATGGAGGTGCATTGCTGACAATTGATGGGCAACAGATCAAACAGGGGCAGGACAACGAATACGCCAACCTTTATGCCCGGATGGCCAGTCTGTTGAAGTCGGGCAAGAGCGACATGGATATGTCACCTCTGATCCACGTCTGCGATGCCTTTTCGCTTGGAGAGCGCCTCGTGACCGATCCGTTTCACTACTAGTGATTTGGTAACCAAAAGGGCGGTTGTCGGGTCTGTGGATATGATTAGCCGCACTGGAAGGTTTGTTCCGAGAACCAGTCATGGCAGGCAGTTGGACTGTCCGGCAGTACCTCGTCATCATAAGATTATGAGACTATGTTTCCGCCAACTTGAAGAGCGCTCATAGACTTATGGTCTAAGGGTGCGGATTACTTGTGTTCACGAACTTGGGAGCATTCCGGAATAGGTGATTTTGTGTAACTATCTAATTTTATTAGGAAAATTTGGTAGCGGGAGAGGGATACGAACCTCCAATCTCCATAACCATTTGATTTTTAACTCGTAAAATCAATCTCAATGCACGATCTCACATGTATGTGGATACATCATTGTGTGGCTGGGCGCAAGATTTTTGCTTCCACGACTAATAGGGGGGGACGCCAAGTTCCTTTGTTCTTGTTGCATAGATAGGGAGCGGACGAACTCGTTATAGAATTCCGAAAAAAATATTCATGCAATTACATGACGATCATCCGGCCTGAAGGATATCCTTCAATGACCCATCCGGCTGTTGAACTTCAACAAGGTTCAATCCTGAATGAAGATCGATCAGATGGCTTTTTTGGATTTCCTCGGCCGCGTCGCTGTCATGGTCAGCGAATGCCTTTAACAGGGCATGGTGCGAATGGCTTTCGCAGGCTGTGTCCGGCCGCTGCCAGTACATTGCAATGATCAGGGATGAGCGGGAAATCAACGAGCGGACCATGTTGGCCAAAACCTGCTGATCGGCAATGTCGGCAATTGCGGTATGAAAAGCCCCCGATAAGGAGAGGGCCTTGCCCATGTCACCGGCATGCAGAGCTTTGTGTTCAGCATCAATGTGTGCCTCCAAACGCTCCAGATCGGTTTGGGTGATGGTCTTGGCGGCCATACGCGCCACACGGGGTTCGATCAGGGCTCGCGCTTCGAAGATCTCATGGGCCTCGCGGATGCTGGGTTTTGCAACAAACGCTCCTCGGTTTTTTGCGATCGTGACCAATCCGGAATGGGCCAATGCCTGCAATGCCGCGCGCACCACAGTGCGACTGGCACCGTAAATCTCGCCGACTTCATCTTCAGACAGTTTTGTCCCCGGGGCGAGGCGGTGCTCCAGGATCGCGCCGTGGATCTTCAGGCAAATATCGAGCGTGCGCCCCGCCGGGAGTTGGAATAGATCGTGGAGGCTATGAGTGTCTTTTGGGTTGGGCATTGTTGGTGTTCTTAAAGGGTCTTGGACCGACTGATGTCAGGGGTGGCGATATCATACCTCAGCAATTCTGACGTACAATCATAATTGTATACAATAAATAATCATTCTGTATTCGATATGGCTAAAAATTGTGCACTTTTCTACCTGATTTTTTCGTTGCTCTAACCAAAATATTCTGAAAATGGCAGAAACCTTGAAGAAATTGAGTTTGGCATGGTGATTGCGATGTAGTTGGCGAAACCGTCAGGCGATCCGAGATCCGAGCATATGACCAACACACTTGACCTGGAACTTGTTGCAACCACCAAGCGCTACGGAGAAACCGTGGCAGTGGATGCCATCAATCACATTTTCAAGTCAGGGACCTATTCGTGTCTTCTTGGTCCTTCCGGGTGCGGTAAGTCTTCGACATTGCGGATGATTGCTGGCCACGAACAGGTCAGTGAGGGAGATATTCTTCTCGGGAATGTCAACATCACTGATCGCCCGCCAGCAGCGCGTGGCACGGCCATGATGTTTCAGAACTACGCATTGTTCCCGCACATCAGTGTCGCTGACAATGTGGCCTTCTCTCTTAAAATGAAGGGAGTGGACAAATCCACTCGACGGAAGCGGGCGATGGAGCTGCTCGACCTGGTGGATATGGAGTCCTTCTCGGATCGTCTGCCCGATCAACTTTCTGGAGGTCAGCAGCAGCGCGTTGCTCTGGCGCGGGCCTTGATTACCGAACCATCGGTTCTTCTTCTCGACGAGCCGTTGTCGGCACTCGACCCGTTTTTACGGATCAAGATGCGTTTGGAGCTGAAACGTCTGCAAAGGGAACTTGGAATTTCCTTCATTCATGTCACCCATTCCCAAGATGAAGCCCTTGCTTTGGCTGACAACATCATCGTGATGAATGGCGGCATTATTGAGCAGGCCGGTGCACCGAGAACTGTCTTCAACGCGCCGAATACCGAATTCGTGGCGAAGTTTATCGGTGGGCACAACGTTTTGCGGGTTGGGAGTGAGGCTATTGCGGTAAGGGCCGACAAGCTGGGTGTCAAGCGACAGGCAGGTGAAGCCGGGGCGATGTTGACGGCTGCGGTCAAGGACGTTGAATACCTCGGCTCAACCATCAATCTGGCTCTTGATGCAGGCAGTGCAGGCGATCTGACCGCGGCACTGGCAGACGAAGCCTTTTTTGCAGATCCAATTGAAATCGGTGCCACCGTTTTCCTGAACTGGAAGCCGGAAGATGCCCACGCCTTGGTGGCTTGAACCGCCAGAAAACCTGGCTTGGGACGCCAGGGCAAACACCTCAACAGGGAACAGGAGCAGTAAATCATGACCGTTAAATTTGAAAACAAAGGCGTTAGTCGCCGCAGCATTTTGAAAGGTGGCGCCGCTGCCGCTGGCGCTGCAATTGGATCAGGGGCAGTCACCGGGTTCCCGACCATCTGGGCGCAGAACATCAAAGACGTGACACTGCGCCAGTTCGGCACCGGTGTGTCCAACATCAATGAAGTTGCTGCCAAGGTGAAGGAAGATCTTGGGTTTACGCTTGAGATGACCGCGCTCGACAGCGACAGCGTGACCCAGCGTGCTGCCACCCAACCGAAATCCTTTGACATTGCCGACATCGAATACTGGATCTGCAAGAAAGTCTGGGGGGCCGGCAACATGCAGGCAATGGATACCTCCAAGATCAAGAATTACGACAAGATTGTAGGAACATTCAAAAGCGGCAAGCTGACACCGGAAAGTGTCATCGCTCAAGGCACTGCACCGCATACGGTCGGTTTTACATCCGGCCCGGATGGCAAGGATTTTGTTGCCGAGGAATCCGGCTGGATGACATTGATCCCGACCATCTACAATGCTGATACGCTCGGAATTCGCCCTGACCTCATTGGCCGTCCAATCGACACTTGGGCCGAGTTGCTGAACCCGGAATTTAAGGGCAAAGCCTCGATCCTCGATATTTCCTCAATCGGCATCATGGACATGGCGATGGTTGTCGAAGCCATGGGTGAATACAAATACCCGGACAAAGGCAATATGACCAAAGAAGAGATCGACATGACACTCGGTATCTTTACGGAAGCCAAGAAAAATGGCCAGTTCCGCGCCTTCTGGAAATCCTTCGACGAGAGCGTCAACCTGATGGCATCCGGCGAAGTGGTCATTCAGTCCATGTGGTCTCCGGCAATCACGGCAGTGCGTTCCAAGGGTATTCCGTGTGTCTACCAGCCACTGAAAGAAGGCTACCGGTCTTGGGGTGGCGGTCTTGGGCTGTCCAAAAACCTCTCCGGCCTGGAGTTGGATGCAGCCTATGAGTACATCAACTGGTACCTCGACGGCTGGGTCGGAGGCTTCCTGATGCGCCAGGGTTACTATTCTGCTGTGCCTGAAACTTCCAAAAACTACATGTCTGACGACGAGTGGGGCTTCTGGTTCGAAGGCAAGGCGGCCGAAGGTGACATCAAGAACCCGTTCGGGGATGTCATGGAGAGTGCCGGGGCTGTTCGCGATGGCGGATCCTTCTACGACCGCATGGGCTCTGTTGCCTGCTGGAACGCGGTCATGGACGAGAACCGTTACATGGTTCGCAAGTGGAACGAGTTCATCGCTGCATAACTGCAATGATCCGACCAACACTCTGTCCGGCAATCTGCCGGGCAGGGGCCTTCGATACTCCTCAGGCAGACCTGACCCCATGAAGACATCCCAAAAGACAGACCCGTCGAAACGCGCAGAACGTATCAGCTGGATGCTGGTAACGCCGCTTGCCTGCGTTCTTGGTTTTTTTCTGCTCTTGCCAATTCTGACCATCGTGACGGTCAGCTTCTGGGACTTCAACGAGTGGTCGTTCTTTCCCGATTTCATCGTCGACAATTACATCTATCACCTGACATCTGCGGTGACCTGGGCGACTTATCTGAAAACACTTAAGTTCATGGTTCTCACCTGGATATTCTGCGCAGGTATTGGTTTTACCGTGGCGTATTTTCTGGCCTTTCATGTCCGCTCATTGCCGGTTCAGGTGGCCCTGTTTTTGGTCTGCACAATTCCATTCTGGACCTCCAATATCATCCGCATGATCTCGTGGATTCCGTTTCTGGGGCGCAACGGCATAGCGAATAGCAGCCTGATCAGCCTTGGCGTGATCGATGAGCCTCTGGAGTGGCTGCTCTATTCCGATTTCGCAGTCGTACTGGCCTTTGTGCATCTCTACGCATTGTTCATGGTTGTGCCGATCTTCAACACCATGATGCGGATCGACAAATCGTTGATTGAAGCGGCAAGGGATGCAGGAGCCAACGGCTATCAGATTCTGACCAACGTGATCATTCCTTTGGCCAAGCCCGGTATCATGATCGGGTCGATCTTCGTGGTCACGCTGGTGATGGGCGACTTCATCACGGTGCGCCACATGTCCGGTGGGCAAAGCGCCTCGGTTGGCCGGATCATCTCCAATGAGATTGCGCTCTTGCAATATCCAGCTGCCGCCGCTTCATCCGTGGTGCTCCTGTGCACCGTCCTGTTGATGATCGGTGTGATGATGCGCTTTGTCGACATTCGCAAGGAGCTTTGATCCATGGAACCCCGGTCTCGCAGTTTCTATGTTCTTGCAGCCTTTTTTGCTCTCTTTGTGGTCTTCCTCTATGGGCCTGTTATTACCATTGGAATTTTGTCGTTTCAGGGGCCGAAAGGCGGCCTGACATTCCCGATGAATGGTGTCTCTGTTCACTGGTTTTATGATCTGTTTGAGCAGCAGGCTGTCGGGGACATCTGGGGATCCTTCCGCCGCTCTTTTGCGCTCGGGCTGATGGTCATGTGCGTGACCGTGGTGTTGTCGGTGATGGGGGGGATGGCTTTCCGCCGGAAATTCCGGGGATCTTTGGTGCTGTTTTATCTGATCATTGCCAGCCTCATTGTCCCATCGATCCTGGTGTCGCTGGGGGTGGGGCTGATCTTCAACATTCTGGATCTGGAAGTGCATTGGGCAACATCGGGCTTCGGGTCGCAGCTGACCTGGACACTGCCGTTTGGCCTTCTGATTATGTTTGCAGTCTTTAATCGCTTCGACAAATCCTATGAAGAAGCGGCCCGTGATCTTGGTGCATCGCCATGGCAAACCGTGCGCCACGTCGTCCTGCCGATCATTGCGCCAATGCTGATCGGGGTGGCGCTGTTTGGTTTCACCCTATCTTATGACGAGTTTGCCAGAACACTTCTGACGGCCGGGTCTTATAACACCTTGCCGCTGGAAATCTTCGGCATGACAACCAATGTTACATCGCCGGTGCTCTATGCGCTCGGCACGCTGACCACGGTATTTTCCTTCTGCATCATCGGCACGTTTCTGACCATCGTCGTCGTGCTGCGTAAACGTCAGTCAGTCAAAGGCTCAGATGCCGGATCGGGCATGGTGTGAGAAAAGTGGCACCGTTAGATCTCCACATTCTGATCATCAACCCGAATACAACAGCCTCGATGACTACCAAGATCGGTGCAGCTGCCGATGCCGCCTCGGCCTCGACGACACGTATTACAGCAGTCAATCCGAGCGCAGGTCCGGCGGCCATTCAAGGCCCTGAAGACGGAGCTGCGGCGCTGCCCGGATTGTTTAAACTTGTCGAGGATTGGCTTGTTGGTCCTCGGCGTGTGGATGCCATCATCATTGCCTGTTTTGATGACACCGGCCTTTGGGAACTAAGGCAGCGTAGCCCGATACCTGTCATGGGGATTGGCGAGGCGGCCTATCACATGGCTGCCTTGAGTGCAGCACGGTTTTCGGTAGTCACGACGTTGTCCGTATCGGTCCCGGTTCTGGAGGACAACCTGCGTCAGATTGGCTTGAGCGGCCGGTGCGCACGGGTTCGCGCGTCAGAGGTGCCGGTTCTGGCGCTTGAGGACCAGGGCGGTGCCGGGCGAAACCGGATAGAAGCCGAGATTGCTGCGGCTTTGAAAGAGGATGCCATCGGTGCTGTTGCGCTAGGCTGCGCCGGAATGGCCAATCTTGCAGAAGATCTCAGCCTAAAATTCAAGATCCCGGTCATTGATGGCGTCGCGGCAGCCGTCAAATTAACTGAGGCCCTGCCTAGGAGACACTTCTAACCTGAATAGTAGTTAGCACTATCGTGTCGCCTGTTGAAAATGGTTCGAAGGAGCAGTTTCGGAATTTCTAATCCTCCCGCGAATTTCCCGTTACTCCCTGGAACGCCGTTCCAGGGAGTAACGGGGGGACTCGAGTCTTGGCATGAGAACGGCGTTACTCATCGAAGTCATGATCTGCGGATCGTCTCCGCTGAAACTCCCAGCCGTCTTCATATTTGTCGACAAGGGCATCGATTGCCTTTCCCGTAGCCGTTCTTTCAAACCCGCGTTCAACAGGCCTGTCAGTGACCTTCTCCATATCCTTGTTGAAATCCTTCCAGTTGCGAACTTTTGCAGTCTCGAGAACAAAGTAATGAAACAGCGTCGCGGTGAAGTCGTTCCGTGAGGGGCGTCTCTGGTCTTTGACCCGCTTCCGTTACCCTCCCAGCAAGAAATCCATTTCGATCAGCTTAGCTTTGAACAAAGCTGAGCAGGTCTTGGTTCACCAAATCAGGGTGTGTTGCGAAGAATCCATGTGACAAACCTTCGTACACCTTCAGGTTTCCGTTCGGCAGAAGCTTGACCGCTTTCAACGCGGAGTTTGCAATGGGTACCACCTGGTCATCGTCACCATGAAGAACCAACGTCGGCACATTCATCGCTTTCAAGTCTTCGGTTTGGTCGGTCTCGGAGAAGACCGCGATGCACTGGTAATGCGCAGATGCACTGCCCATCATCCCCTGGCGCCACCAGTTCTGGATCAGACCCTGGCTGACTTCAGCGCCATCGCGGTTAAAGCCGTAAAAAGGACCAGAGGGTACGTCGATGAAGAATTGCGCTCGGTTGGCAGCCAATCCCGCACGCAACCCGTCAAATACCTCAATAGGCACACCATCAGGGTTGGCGTCGGTCTTTAGCATAAGGGGTGGGATGGCCCCCAGCAGCGCTGCCTTGGCGACACGGCCGGGCTTAGCTTTGGCCACGTAGGCTGCGACTTCACCGCCGCCTGTCGAATGACCAATATGAACAGCATTCTTGAGATCCAGTTCCTCGGCCAGGTCGACAACATCATTTGCGTAAGTTGCCATATCATGACCCTGGTCTGTCTGGTCCGAGCGACCATGGCCACGGCGATCATGTGCAATGACGCGGTAACCGTTGGCAAGGAAGAACAACATCTGATTGTCCCAGTCATCGCCACTCAGCGGCCAACCATGGTGAAAAACGATCGGTTGCGCATCACGTGGCCCCCAGTCTTTGTAGAAAATCTTGGTTCCGTCGCGAGTTTCAATAGTCGACATGGTGATATTTCCTTCTTGTTGAGTAAGCGGATGAGCCGCAAGCGCGGCAGGCATCACGGCGAGCAACGTGGTTGCTGCACCCGCCTGCAAAACGGTGCGTCTGGTCAGTTCGTTTTGGGGTATGGTCATCGGGTCCTCGTTGCTTGTTCGATGACGGCAATGTTGCAATTTGGTTGGCAATCCACGAATGTCACAATTGACAAAATGAGGTTCAAAAGTGACAGAAGTGAAAAAAGGCTGGGCTTGCGAGATCGGCCTGTTGATTTACCCCGACTGCCAATTGTCCGCGATCTACGGCCTGACCGATCTGTTCCGGATTGCGGGTGAGTGGACCGATAGCGACGACCCGCGAAGGGTTCGGATCACTCATTGGCGCGCCGAAGATTGTAAGGAGCCCACATGCATCTGGGATACCCATCCGAACCAGACCCATCGCCTGGATTACGTCATTGCCCCGCCCAGCATCGTTATGCCCGACAAGATGCAGACCATGCCACAAGAGGCTGCATGGCTTCACGCGCAACACAAAGAGGGCAGCCGCGTTTGCTCGATCTGTGCAGGAGCGTTCGTTCTGGCCGAAAGCGGTTTGCTGCAAGGCCGACGTGTGACAACGCATTGGGCCTTCGCCAAACACCTTGCACAACGCTACGAGGATGTTGAAGTTGCCGACCGAAATCTGGTGCTCGACGATGGCGACGTCATATCAGCGGGCGGTATCCTTGCCTGGACCGATCTTGGTCTGACCCTTGTCGAACGTCTCTTCGGACGGAGCACAATGCTGTCGACGGCCCGATTTCTGGTTATTCAGCCGCCGCGTGCCACGCAGCTTCCTTTCACCGAGTTTATCCCGGATTTCGATCATGGGGACGAGGCGATCCTGCGGGTCCAGCACCATATCCACGCTGATTTGACTGCATCGCTGAACCTCAACGATCTCTCCGATGTTGCGCATTTGGAAAAGCGCACCTTTATGCGCCGCTTTTCCAAAGCGACTTCGCTCAACCCCACCGAGTACATCCAACAGGCCCGTGTTGCTAAAGCCCGAGGTATTTTGGAACTGACAAACCGTCCCTTGGATCAGATCGCTTGGGAGGTCGGGTACAAGGACCCCTCTGCGTTCGGCAAAGTATTTCAGCGTATCTCAGGTGTTTCAGTCTCAGAGTATCGTCAACAATTTGGTACCACACAAACGCGGCCATAGTCGCCAGCCACTGTGAAAAGCGACCATTGGCGCAACCCTAGCGAAAGCCCGCATTGTCCGCACAGCCGCTATTGGTGCCGACCGCAGCAAAAGAACACTTCCCGCCCATCCTGTGAATTTCCTGCGCCTCAAATGAATGTCTTCTTTTGGGCGCAGGCTTCAACGTGGTGAACGACCAATGTGGGGGCGTGAAGCGGACTGTCGGTTCACACTAGGACCAGTCTGTCTGTAACGGGCCCGCAAGCGGACTGTCAGAATGTCGTTGCTAGATCAGTAAAGCGGACATCGTAGTTTAGTGTTTATGTAAACGCTTCGGCTCAAGCCAGTTGTCTAAAAGTTATAACCCGACATCCGCTTCGCTCTCTCATTTCGCTCATTCTATGAATTGCGTTCGATGGCCGAAGTCAACATTCGTTGCGTATACTGTGAATTGTTGGGGCGGATAGAATTCGCACCTCCTTTGTTTGACGCATAGACGGTCGCTGCGCGTACCCAACTGAATCATCGTTTCAACATTCAAACCAGTTTGTCGTGAAATGCTAGTCACCTGATTTTCCGGTTGATCTTATGATCGCGAGAGGTGTCGTGTACGGTGTGATTTTTCGATTTTTCTTGGAACATTCATTCGGGAAACGCAGATCCGTTCACGTCCTTTTCGACATTAGAAAAATGGGGCTAGACCTTTGGATTTTCTGCGGGTTCATGGAAACACACGAACTGCCCTTGTGGCGATTACATTGGTAGCCATGTTGGCGGGGTGCCAAGAAGAGTCTTCGACATCCGAAACTGTCGAAATCGTGCGGCCGGTCAGAACACTTGAAATCACGGACGCAAATGAGCTTCAGGATCGGTATTTTGTCGGTACAGCGCGGGCTGCAAGGGAAGTATCCCTCGCTTTTGCCGTCTCGGGAACCGTCGCCAGCATTCTCTCGCGAGTAAGCACAACACTTTGCCAGTTGATGGCGCGATAAGCCTCTTCCATCGTCAAACACCTGGCAAGAACCATCGCAAGGCCTGCCAGAAGGACAGCAGTAACGGTTGGCACCACGCTGAAGGTCATGAGCGCAAGCATGACTGCCACGATGCCAAGGGCCCAAGGCGCCCGGTCCCTATACGGTGCAATTTGCTGGAGTTCCGCAGGAAGCGTCAGGACGATAAAGCTGTTCGGGTCGCGCTGAAGACGGTCAATCTGGTGCCACCCCCCACCCACGAGCAAGATATCCCCGAGTTCAAGTGGAGCATCCTGATACCCATCATGAATGGGCTTGCCATTGCGCAGAATCCCAACGACTGACAGTCCCAGGTTCTTGCGGAAGCTTTCCTCCTTGATCGTTCGTCCGATCAATCTTGAACGTGGTGCAATGAGCAATTCGGCAAGGCCGACCTGTTCTCTGATCGCTGCGGGATGCCGATCACCAATGGCGATTTCATTGACTTCTGGAACGGCTGCCAGCATTTCAGAAACACCAGATTGCGGCCCGGTTACAATCAAGACGTCGCCAGTCCTGAAGTCCGTGTCAATCATGACCGGAACCGCCAAATGACTTCCGCGTTTGTTGCGATCCAAAGCAATCACAGTGATCCCAAAGCGGGTCAACAGCATTGCCGATCCGACGGTTTGTCCTATCAGCGGAGACTGGCTGCCAATCTCCAACAAGTGGAAATGGTCGCGAATACCATGTGTCTCGACCAAATCTTCCAAGGTGGGGTGGTCGGTTGAAGCATCAGCACCGGTGACCTCCTCGCGTGGAAGCAACCTGGATCCAACAGTCAGAATGAAGATAATTGATGCACCCAACACCAACAAGCCGACAGGCGCAAAACTGAAGAAACCGAATGGTTCATATCCATTCCGCGACAGTTCCGTCGTTACAACCAGGTTGGGTGGTGTCCCGATCAAGGTCAGCATGCCGCCAATCGATGCGGCATAGGCCATGGGCAAGAGCAACCGTGATTTTGCCACCCCGGCTCTAACAGCAAGATTCAGCGCAACGGGAATAAAAATAGCCACTGCACCCGTATTGCTCATGAATGCCGATAGCAGGGCAACAACAAGCATGAGAAGAACAAGAAGCCGTGTCTCACTGGTGCCCGCCATACCGACCAGCCAGTTGCCTATCGAAAATGCAATGCCCGTTCGAAACAGCCCTTCACCGACGACAAACAACCCGGCGATCAGGATCACCAATGGATCACCAAATCCGGCCAGTGCCTCCGACGCGGACAGGACGCCAGTCAACATCAACGCAAGGATGAGCATGATCGCGATGACATCCATGCGCAACCGGTCGCTGACAAACAGAGCAATCGTTGCCGCCAACAACGCGAAAACCAGCAACATCTCTGCTGTCATTGGCATCCCCAGTTACTTCCTGCCAAACGGCGAAAGTTGCTCGCGACACTGCCGCGATCAGATGGAATTCGATCAAGACGTGACTTCAATTGCTATCCGGCCAGTCATGCAGGAAGAATGAAGTATGCGCACGGGACAACATACCACCTGAAATGTTCTTCGCATCGAACCCATTTTGCAGAAGCAAACGCGTCGCATAATACGCCCGCTGTCCCGACCGGCAGATTACATGGATTGTCTTGCCCTTCGGCAACTCTTCAAGACGGGAGCGAAGCTCTCCAAGCGGGATGTTCACTGCCCCTTCGACATTTTCAACGGCAAGTTCAAAAGGCTCGCGGACATCAAGAAGAACGCCTGTTTCGTCCGGCTCACCCCAATGACAAAGCGGCATATCCCCATTCAACACATCGGCAGCGATCATACCGGAGAAATTCACCGGATCCTTTGCGCTTCCGAACTGCGGTGCATAGCAAAGTTCAGACTCTTCGAGATCATAGATCGTCGCCCCCATTTGAAGCAGCGCTGCCAGCGAACTGATCCGTTTATCAACGCCGTCTTCTCCAAGACCCTGTGCTCCCAACAGACGCCCGTCAGATTTCCGGAAAAGCACCTTCAATGCAATCGGTTTCGCACCGGGGTAATATCCGGCATGAGAATTGGGATAGAGGTAGATTTTTTGATAATCCTCATCGCCGAGCCGCTTTAGTGTTTTCTCGCTCACGCCAGTCCATGCGGCTGTTCCTTCAAAGAGACCAATAATTGCAGTCCCTTGTGTTCCGCGGAACTTTGAATCGCGCCCGGAAATCACGTCAGCCACAATCCGCCCCTGCCGATTGGCCGGTCCAGCCAGTGCCACAAGGCTCGCTTCACCAGTCATGAAATCCTTGACCTCGACTGCATCACCGACGGCAAAGATATCCGGGTCACTGGTCCGCATCTGATCGTCGGTTCGGATACCGCCGCGCTCTCCGATCTCAAGACCGGCGGCTATGGCCAACTTGGTGTCAGGCCGAACACCTATACCAAGAATAACGATGTCTGCCGGATGCATCGCTCCGGACTTTGTATAAGCCTCCAATGACCCGTCTTTCGACTGCCTGAATTCGGCAGCTCCATCGTTTAGGACGACTTTGACGCCATGGCGCTCCAGGTACCCTTCCACAATCCGTGCCATTTCCCGATCCAACGGCCCAAGGATCTGATCACCCATTTCTACAACGGTGACGTCGAAGCCGCGGTGAGCAAGGTTTTCGGCGGTTTCGAGACCGATAAATCCGCCTCCAACAACAACGGCGCGTGTCTTTGGCCGAACTGCCTGGATACCGGAGTAACAACTCATGCCGGCCAAAAACGGTGTCCCCTTGTCCAGCCACTGGCGAATTTCCCGCGCGTCTGGCACTGTTCTGACGGAGAAAATACCTGGCAAATCGATACCCGGCAACGGCGGACGAATGGGCGGAGCACCGGGAGACAAAACCAACTTGTCATAAGTTTCGGTGGTGGTTTCGCCGGTCTTCAGGTCTTTAAGGTCAACTGTCTTGTTCTCTGGCGAGATGGAGACGGCCTCACAGTCTGTTCTGGCATCAATCGCGAACTGATGGCGGAAGGTATCGGCAGTGGCGACCAAAAGGTCGGCTTCATTCGGGATCACACCTCCGACGTGATACGGCAGGCCACAATTTGCATAAGAGACATATGGTCCCCGCTCGACCATGATAATCTCGGCATCTTCGTTCAAACGACGCAATCGCGCAGCGCAAGATGCTCCGCCGGCAACACCACCAACAATAAGTATTTTCATGATTTTACCTCACGCTAAACTCTTCTAATGCACTGAAAGAATTGAGATCGCTGGACCAGATGAACGGGACGATTGCGCTTGAAAAAAAATGTGAAGTTGTACCCGCCCTAAAAATGGACACTTCAAGCACGGTACGAAACTGCAAAACACTAAGCACTTCAAAACCCAGAAACTCAGACGATTCATAGGTTTAGAATCATATCGTGAATCCTGGGACACAGCGTTAGCATTTCGCGACAAATCTCCGACTTGGGCTGTGTAACGGAGCTGCGAGAGGGCTGATTTTACTGATATCTAGATGACCAGATCATCCCGCCGTCATTATCCAGTGACGGCTTGTCTCTTTTTTAATCCCTGAATCTTTCTGTTCAGTTTTCTCATAAGAAATATATCCCGCAGGGCGACCATAACCAGCGTAAAAGCGATGCTTAGAAGCAGACAAGTAGAAATAACTGCGACCGGCATAATCTGATTGTAGTGAAATGCATCCAGTAAATTGTCTATCGGACGTACCCCGGAATAAAGGCGGGAGTGAATGAGTTCCCGATACGGCGTAATCTGTAAACTTCCGAATTTGATGTATCTGACACCGAACACCAGAATAACGATGGCGGCGGACACTGCAAAAAGATAACCGAATATGCGAAGTGCAAAACCAATCGTATTCTCAAATCTGCGCTTCACCAAATTCCTGAATATTTGCCGCTCGGGTTTCTCCAAGTTGAACAAGAATACAAAACGAACGATCCAAAGCGGGACCGCCGCGACCAATAGGCCTACCGCTATTGTGTGAAAGACCATTGCTTACCTTCCAACACCATTTCTGAGCCCACCAGCCATTACAATCTACCAAACGACCTCTTAAAACTGCGCCGATAGACGAGAAACAAGTGTTCTTAAAATGTCAATTTCCAAAGTATACCCAATCGGCTTCGCCACCGAGATTAGTCTATTTCTTCTATTAGGCAGATCCATGGGTGTGTAGTCCCAAACAACCTTTTGTCGCGAAATGCTAAGGTGCGTATCCATGTGTATTTCGTGTCGGTTGGTCTTAGCATTGGTATGTTCGCCTCCAGCCCGACCTTTGAATTCACTTCGTTCACGATGAACGTCGACTTATGGGATGTTTGTTTAGATCATCGGATGTCCGTTTTGGGGACGCAGAGCGGACAGGCCGTTCATAACCGACCGGTCCGACAAGTATGAGGCCGTGAGCGGACTGGCGGGTTTCGGGTGTCGATCAACCAGAGCTGACATCCGGATGGACTCGGTAGGGTGCCGTTTCCGGCCCGAAGCTGCCTTTTGTAGTTGTGTCGCGATGCTGCTTTGCAGCTTATCAAAGCGGACTTCCAAATATCCGATGGTGTCTTGCAATCAATGCCCCGTCCGACTTGTGTCGGTTCGAGCTTCAAGAGCCCAATTTCGTTGGTTTTCGACAGTTAGCAAGTCAGCAGTTGGGACCAGCGCGGAGCGGACACCAACTGCCTCCTTTAGTTCGGTATTTTACAGGCGCAAGATTGCTTTCCGTAGGGGGCTTTTTGCCCTGTTCAGGTTAAAGCACTTTTGGCCATAGCCAATGAGGCGTCCAGTTTGGTCTTCCGTTCTTTATAATCTATCTCGATTTCGGTTTTTCGTTTTTCAAATTTCTCTTTGGTCTTGCCGGCCGCAGTCTTGATTTGCTCATCAATGGCCGCCAGGCGAGCTTTCGTTTGACGATCCAGTTCGTCGATCCGCTGTTTGACTTTTTCCTGTGTCTCGGAGAACTTCTGCTTGATGGCTTCAATTTTGTCGTGAAATGCCTTTTTGTTGGCTTCGGAAGCCTGGTTCATTTCTTCTCTGAGCTCGGCAATCTCGCGGTCAAATTCAGCTGAGTCCGCTTCGTATTGCTCATCAATCGCATCGACGCGGAGCTTCCTGAATACCGTCCCTCCAGCACTTTCCATTTGAACATCAAGCGGTGATGTCCAGACTTCGTCAACCGAGGCCACCAGACAGGATTTTCCTGGAAGAAGTTCCAGGCTCACATGATCGAGCATATTTGAATCGATGCCGGCGACCCAAAGATCACGATACATTCCAAAAACTCCGCCAGTTACAGACCCAGCAGCCATGCCAGCAGCAGCTGTCGAAGCGGCAGCAGCTGAACCGGCCAATGCAGCACCGGACGCCACCGCCACCGGGCCAGCGAGTACGCCAACAACACCGCCCAATATCAGACCAAATGCCGTTCCAATTGGCCCCTCATCATCAAATTTTTTGATTTCGACCTTACCGTCAATATCCTTGCCGATTACTGCGGCGGCATAGACGGCCAATTCACCATTACCATGCAGGTCTCTTAGAGCAGTTTCACCCTTGAAGGCTGCTTCTTCTGTGTCGAAAACGACAGCAACAAATTTTTCCATGACTTAATCCTATTTTGTGGGTGGTTTTGGTCGTGATACTATCAACCAGCGTCCGTTTGTTACGGTGCCAACGGATTGAGTTTCGAAGAGAAAAGACGCCGTTATTGGGGCCATTTACATGGCTTTTTGGCGTTGTTACTTGAGTTGATTTATGATCCGTTTGGCCGTCTGCTTGCAGCTTCCGCTGATTTTGTTGGACTGAGAATAGAGGCAGGCGAGCTGGCGGTGTTTATCCCTCGAAGCACCAGAGCAAAGTCGCTGCGCGTCACCCGTGCAAGCCTTGACAAGATTCCCTTCATAGGGCGATCCACTCAACTTCCACACGCCCGCCGGGATCACCAGTTTGACTGTTCGTCCAGTGGAAACTTTGTCCACTTCAATCTTGCAGGAACCAGAGAGCTTGTTGGGATGAGCGTAGAGACATGCAGCTATCCTGCCACGGCCGTTTTTAACGCCTTTACATTGGGCGGAAATCTCAGTTTTGCAGGCTTTCATCATATCGGCATTTGCAGGTGTTACCGATACCATCAGCAGAAGGCACACCGATAACAGAGAAGACAATCCGGTCATCGAGTAAGATGATTTCATAAGTTGATCTCCTTCCATATCGGGCTGTTCGTTCCTTGCTGGCGGTCATTCAGAAAATCTCATCCAACAGGATGCCAACTCGCAAATTAGGATGAGCGTTTTCAATCTTTTCACATGCCATCCACGGAGACTTGAAGCTATGTCGCCCCGTGGATGGTTGACAGGTTTGGTGCGTTAGTCTGCTGCGTAGATAAATGCAGGCAATGCGGCCAATGACTCCTTGGTAGCCATAGGCAGAAGCAGATCACTGTCGTCTTTCACTTCAAATGCCGCTGTTGGTAATGCGATCAACCTGGTTCCGACATTCAAAAAACCAGCGACATTGACAATAACAAAACTGGTTTCGCCCTCGGGTGTCACAATCGCGTCGTGGACATAGCCGACGAACTCGTCCTTTTCATTGTAGACTTTACCGCGGAGCAATTTCACGATGCTCCAGCCTTCGGCAACGAGTCCCACATTGATCTCGGTATGGGTAATGAGCACGCCACCTGCGGTATGTTGAGACATGGCGGTGCCCGCACCGCCAACAAGACCCGCACTCAGTAACGAAGCTGCAATCAGTTTTGTTTTCATTGTCATGTCATTTTCCATCATGGTTTTTGATATTGTTGGCTAGGTCCGCTCCGACCTTGCTCAGTGCGTCTTCGTCTTCAACTGACCGTATTTACTGAAACAATTTGGGGTTTAGGGCACCCTGTACGTCTTCTCGACAAAGTGGACCTGAGACACAGTTTTTCAGGTCCTCAATTGTTGTTGAGACGACTACGGTGTCTTCTGAGCCGCTCGTGAGATCATGACCATCGAGATGCCAGAAGATAGAAAATTCACACCCACCATCAGACCCAGAATGATCAATGAGGCTCCGTGAATTTTCGCAACGATCATGAGGCCGACGACCACGCTGATCACGCCCGAAAACAGCATCCATCCCCAACCGTCTTCAGGGCGCAGTTCGAATGCGGCCATAACGTAATAAGCGCCTTCAAACATGAAAATGATTGCGATGATAAACGTCAGGATTACTAATCCCTGATCAGGATTTGCAATCAGGAACACGCCGGCTGCGATAGTGAGTGCTCCGACCAGAAAAACACCGAAAAACGGCCCTGTCCCATTAACAGTGAATGATGTCGAGATGGTCAGGAATCCCATCAAAACAAAAACCCAACCGATCATGAAATTCGCGGTCAACGAGGTGGCAAAAGGAAAGATGATAGCAAGGAGGCCGACCGCTGCCATCATGAGACCGATCCAGAATATTTTGGAACTGTTTTCCTTAACTGCTTTGCTGAATTCGACTGTCTGAGAGTTCGCCATGACTGCCCCCATGCAACTGCATGTTTTTGAAAATTGACTGTGTTACGGAGTGAATTCGTCTATCAAAGCGCTGCTTTGATTTTCCGGTAGGCATCCGCCAATTCATCGCTGATGCCTTCCGCGGATTCGCTGAGCTTTGCATCGCGCTCGAACTCGGCCCACTTAGCTTCCAGAACCTGCCATTCGTCCTGAAGATCCTTGTTGCCGAGATGAATTTTCAATTTCACCTCGTCGCGTGTTTGTTTGAGATCGGCTACTATCTTGTCAAAATCCGCCATGGATCACTCCGTCTTTTTTCTTTGAATCTGTTCAGGTTTACTTAATGAGGCGCTTCAGCCCGGGGTGGTCACAGGCGGTGCCACTTGCACCGCCTGTATTTTCAAAACACAAATCAGTGCCTACTTTGATCCGGTTGATTGGGTCATCATTTCCATGACCTGATCGATGGAGAAGCTGGCCGGTTTCTGTCGTGGCGGGAATTCCTGGAAGGTCTTCAGGAAGTTCGCAACGTAGGCCTGGGCCGGAACCAGGAAGAAGATCCGGTCAATCATCCAGTCATAATAAGTGTTGGACGTGACATGGGCCCGCTCATAAGGATCCCGGCGCAAGTTGGTGATCAGAGGAACCCGAAGCGGGGTCCAGGGCTCA
>JBDWQP010000011.1:0-148512 GCA_039986495.1 Roseibium sp.
ATCCTCAATCGAGAACTCGTAGAACAGCGCGCTTTGCGCTTCCTGTCTCGGACCCATCATTGCCCATATCTCCCAAATCAATAAGAAGATTGAATCAGCGTTCAGCAATCAAAACAACAGGAGTTTTTCAACAGAATAGGCGGGAAGCGGTCATTCGCTGCGGATTGCACTAGAGGCCGCAATGCGGGCGAAGAAGACACCGGCAATACCATGCTCGAACGTCTGCTCTTGGGAGGGGCGAATCTTTCAAATGTTGTTTCGATGTGAGGGCGCCCAAATTTGGACGCCCTTGTGCAACCACCGAGAATGGCCTCAGTTGTTGCCGGTGTTGTGCAGAGCGTTCAGCGCATCATCTACGTTGAACTTCGCAGGCTTCTGGCGCGGGGGGAAGTCTTTGAAAGTTGCCACGTACTCAGAAACAAAGGTTTGCGCCGGAACCATGGCGAACACTCGGCGAATCCACCAACGACGGTAATTGTTGGAATCCGTATCGCCACGCTCGTACATGTCAGACCGGAGGTTGAAGAGCTTAGGAATCCGGAGTGACACGAAGGGCTCAGCCCAGACGTCGAAAGTCTGTGCCCGCTGCTCCTTGAATACGAGCTTCCAGTGGTTGTAGCGCAGCCCAACCAACTCCCCGCCGTCGTTCCAGTAGAAGAACGCCTGACGCGGCCAGCCGACTTCTGCAACGGCGTCGCGGGTCAACAGGGGCAGGGACTTAACCGTGTCGCCCGTAATGTAGGGCAAGAGGTTGTAGCCATCGAGATGGACCTTGAACTCCTTTTCGCCGAGTGTCGTACCCGCCAACAACTTCTCTTTGATCTCGGCGTTCCCGGCTGCCGCCATCAAGGTTGGCACCCAATCGAGTGCCGATGTGATATTTGTCACGACCGCACCGCCGGGGATTTCAGCAGGCCAGCGGACCAGCATTGGCACGCGATAGCCGCCCTCCCAGTTTGTGTTCTTCTCACCGCGGAACGGACTTAATCCGCCATCGGGCCATTCGTTGTAATGCGGGCCGTTGTCAGCGGTGTAGAGCACGATTGTGTTGTCTGTAACACCCAACTCGTCGAGCAGGTCAAGCACCTGACCGACATGCCCGTCGTGTTCGACCATCCCATCGGCGAAGATGCCAAGCCCAGTAACACCATCGCTTTCCTCCTTCAGGTGCGTGTAGAAGTGCATCCGCGAAGTCGACAGCCAAGTGAACCAGGGAGTGCCTGCTTCGGTTTGCGCACGGATGAAATCCATCGCACGTCCCACGAATTCCTCGTCCGCAGTCTTCATCCGCTCGATGGTCAGCGGCCCCGTGTCCTCGCACTGCTGCATGCCCATAGGGCCAAAGCGCGGATCGTCGATTTCGCTCATCGTGTCGCTGGCCGTGCAGTTCAGCACACCGCGGGGACCGAATTCTGCCCGGAACGCCGGGTCTTTCGGATAATCGGGATTCTCCGGTTCTTCTTCGGCGTTTAGATGGTAGAGGTTGCCGAAAAATTCGTCGAAGCCATGAACCGTGGGCAGGAAATCGTTGCGATCGCCCAAGTGGTTCTTACCGAACTGGCCGGAGACGTAGCCCATAGGCTTGAGCATCTCGGCGAGCGTTGGATCCTCCGACTGCAAGCCGATTGAAGCGCCCGGGAAACCCACCTTCGTCAGACCCGTTCGGATCGGCGACTGGCCTGTAATGAAGGCGGACCGGCCGGCCGTGCACGACTGTTCTGCATAATAGTCGGTAAAAAGGATACCGTTCTTGGCAATCCTGTCGATATTGGGCGTGTTATAGCCCGCCATTCCCCGGCTGTAGGCGCTCAGATTGCTGATGCCAACATCGTCAGACATGATCATCAAAATGTTGGGAGGGTTCTCTTGTGCAATGGCCGCGCCATACACGGCCATACTTGCGAGAAGCCCGAAGCTGAACTGTCTCATTGGAATCTCCCCTTGTCTCCGCCCGCAAGAGTCCTCCCAAGAGGCGACAGAGTCATTGATGTGCATCAAGCAGACTGCGGGAAGAAGCGTCGATCTTCGGAACAGGCAATGCCATACCAACTGCCGTTTGATGCGTTGGCCAAAAGCGGACACCTACTGTGCAACGTGCTGCTTCCGCTCTGCCCTCCGTACCGTCGTTCGCCGAGAGCAGTTAGAAAGTCTGCTCAGGGCCGGAAACGGCAGCCTACCGAATCCATCCGAATGTCAGCTCTGGTTAACTGACACCCGAGACCCGCCTGTCTCCTCTCGGCCTATTCCGTTGAAAAACTCAATGGTTTTGCGGTTTGGATCGGTGTGTTGAGTTCGGGCAAACCGCCTCTTTTCATGCAGGGCAACCGGATTGCTGTGCTGGGATGAGTTTTGCGAGTTTGCGGAGGTTCTGGGTGGTGGCTGCGAGGTGGAATTCATCGCGGGCTCCGTACGGACCACGCAATCGAAGCCGGTCGAGTTTCAAAATGCGTTTGAGGTGGGCAAACAGCATCTCGACCTTTTTTCGGAGCTTGCATGAGATTGCATATTGGGTGGTGTGTGAGATGGCACGGGCGACATCACGCGAAGGCTCGTGGATCGACCTTGTGACCTTGCGTTGCGGCTCCTTCGGGCAACACTTCGGCTTCAGGTCGCAGCCATCACAATCGGCCTTTCGGGCACGGTAGCGCAGCGTCCCATCCTATGCGACTCGGGACAGAAAGCGGTCAGGACGTCTCGCTTCACGATGGTCTGCGGGCAGCGGTTGATCGGGTTGACCGCGATTTCAGCATCAAGGTGACTGTGCTCGATGAGCGCCTTGATCACCCGCGTCGTTCAGCTTCTGCTCGACTTCGCGAAGCGAATATCCGCCGTGGTCCTCCCGACGGATAAGTGACTTCACTTCCTCCGGATCGACGAGTGCTTCCTGCCCTGAGCCTTCACCAAAACTCGCGGATATTGAAAAAACCGCCCGATCGTCTCCGATGGGCGGGTTTTGTCGTTTTAGGGCCGTTTGAGCCGCTTATTGGCCTGAATTGGCCATCCTATGCGACTCGGGACATTTCAATTAGCATTAGCCCGTTTGCACGAGTGTCTGGTGTCGCCGCAACCTTTGCATTTCACCCATTTCCCATTTCGCACCAACCCAAGGTTTCCCTCGGGTTGGTACAAAACATTGGGTGATATGAACAAAACTTTGGTCCTCTCACCAACAATAAGGTCTCTCTAGCTACACCCAGACGTTCCGCCGCAGGTGTCGCATTTCAGGCAGGTGCCGTTGCGGACCATCGTGAAGTTGCCGCATTCAGAGCAGCTTTCGCCTTCATAGCCTTTCATGCGGGCCTGGGCGATCTGTTGGGCTGCAGTTTTCACCTGAGGGGCTGCCGTTGCGATCTCGACGGCCACAGCTGCTTCGCTTCCTCTGGCAAAGGCCGTGGCAACAGCTGAGGTCTGGGCTGCTGGTGAACTTGCCAGTTCAGCAGTAATCACCTGCGTGACTTCGCCTGCGGGCTCTGTGCCGGACACCAGACGGAAGCGTTCCGTCTGACCGCGCACAAGACCGTGAGACACAACACCCGGATTGTCCTTGTTTTCAGGGGACCCGGCTTTTGTCGAAGTGCCGCTGAAGACTTCCGGAGAGACATGTGCCAGTTCGTGGCGGCCAAGATAGGAGACTGCAAGCTCGCGGAACACATAGTCGAGGATCGACGTTGCGTTCTTGATGGCGTCGTTGCCCTGAACCATGCCGGCCGGTTCGAACTTGGTGAAGGTGAAGGCATCCACATACTCTTCGAGCGGAACGCCGTACTGCAGGCCAAGCGACACAGAGATCGCGAAGTTGTTGATGAAGGCTCGAAGGGCCGAGCCTTCCTTGTTCATGTCAAGGAAGATCTCACCAAGACGGCCATCATCATATTCACCGGTGCGCAGGAACACGGTGTGACCACCGATTTTCGCCTTCTGGGTGTAACCTTTACGGCGACCGGGCAGTTTTTCCTGTTCGCGAACAACACGTTCCACAATCCGCTCGACAATCCGTTCGGCGACAACTTCTGCCTTGGCTGTCTGCGGCATGGCCGCCAGATCTTCGGCTGCATCTTCCGCGTCGTCGTCATCATCGCTGAGAAGCTGCGAGTTGAGCGGCTGGGACAGTTTGGAGCCATCGCGGTACAGCGCGTTGGCTTTGAGAGCGAGTTTCCAGGACAGCATGTAGGCTTCCATGCAGTCTTCTACCGTCGCATCATTCGGCATGTTGATCGTTTTGGAAATCGCACCGGAGATGAACGGCTGGGCGGCCGCCATCATGCGGATATGGCTTTCAACGGACAGGAAGCGCTTGCCGATGCGGCCACACGGGTTGGCGCAATCGAAAATCGAATAATGCTCTTCCTTGAGGAAGGGTGAGCCTTCCAGGGTCATGGCACCACACACATGGGTGTTGGCAGCTTCAACGTCGGCCTTGGAGAAGCCGAGGAAGGACAGAAGATCGAACTCGCCATCTTCCAGCTGTTCGTCAGAGACACCAAGCGCCTTCATCTGCTCGTCGCCGAGGGTCCAGCGATTGAAGACGAACTTGATGTCGAAGGCTGACTTCATGCCGTCTTTGAGTTTGGCAAGGCTATCGTCGGTGAAGCCCTTGGTCTTCAGTGAGCCTGTGTTGATGCTTGGCGCCTGATCAATTGAGCCATGGCCAACGGCATAGGCTTCGATTTCGGCAATCTGGTTTTCAGCGTAACCGAGTTTGCTCAGAGCTTCTGGAACAGCGCGGTTGATGATCTTGAAATAACCGCCACCGGCGAGTTTCTTGAACTTGACCAGCGCAAAATCCGGCTCGATGCCAGTGGTGTCACAATCCATCACAAGACCGATGGTGCCGGTCGGCGCGATCACGGTGGACTGGGCGTTGCGGTAACCGTTTTTCTCACCCAGTTCGAGTGCACGATCCCAAGCCTTGCGAGCTCGCTGCACAATTACCTGATCCGGGCACGATGCATGATCGAGCGGAACCGGGTTGGTGTTCAGGTCTTCGTAGCCGGTGGTTTCACCATGGGCTGCACGGCGATGGTTGCGGATGACTTTCAGCATCTGCTTGGCATTTTTCTTGTAACCGGGGAAGGCTCCAAGTTCGCCGGCCATTTCAGCCGATGTTGCGTAGGAGACACCGGTCATGACAGCGGTGAGGGCACCACACAGGGCGCGGCCTTCATCAGAATCGTAGGAAATACCGGAGGTCATCAGCAGGCCGCCGATGTTGGCATAGCCGAGGCCAAGAGTGCGGTACTTGTAGGAGAGTTCCGCGATTTCCTTGGACGGGAACTGCGCCATCAGGACAGAAGCTTCAAGAACGATGGTCCACAGGCGGACTGCGTGCTCGTAGTTGTCGATGGCAAAGGAACCGTCTTCATGGCGGAACTGCATCAGGTTCAGGGACGCCAGGTTACAGGCTGTATCGTCCAGGAACATGTATTCAGAGCACGGGTTGGAAGCCCGGATTTCACCATCCGGCAGGCAGGTGTGCCAGTCGTTGATGGTGGAATGGTACTGGAGGCCCGGGTCGGCGGACGCCCATGCGGCATAGCCGATCTGTTCCCAGAGTTCCTTGGCCTTGACTGTTTTCAGTACCTCGCCGGAGCGGCGGGCTGTCAGGTCCCAGGTGCCGTCTTCAGTAACAGTGTTCAGGAAACCGTCGGTGACGCGGACCGAGTTGTTGGAATTCTGGCCGGCAACAGTCAGGTAAGCTTCGGAATCCCAGTCGGTGTCGTAGGTCGGAAATTCGATCTTGGTGAAGCCCTGCTTGGCGAACTGAATGACGCGCTGGATGTAGTTTTCCGGCACCATCATTTTCTTTGCCGCGCGGATTTCGCGCTTCAGGGCAGGGTTCTTGGAGGCATCAAAGCAATCGCCGTTATCAGCTTCGCAGTTGAGGCAAGCACGCATGATCGCGGAAAGGTGCTTCTGGCAGATCTTGGAGCCGGTGACGAGAGCGGCAACTTTCTGCTCTTCCTTGACCTTCCAGCTGATGTATTCCTCGATATCGGGATGGTCGACATCGACCACGACCATCTTCGCTGCCCGCCGAGTGGTGCCTCCGGATTTGATCGCGCCCGCTGCCCGGTCGCCAATCTTGAGGAAGCTCATCAGGCCGGAAGACTTGCCGCCGCCGGAGAGTTTTTCGCCTTCACCGCGAACATAGGAGAAGTTGGACCCGGTACCGGAGCCGTATTTGAAGAGACGGGCTTCGCGGACCCATAGGTCCATGATGCCGCCTTCGTTGACCAGATCATCACCAACCGACTGGATGAAACACGCGTGCGGCTGCGGGTGTTCATAGGAGGTCTTGGACTTGGTCAGTTTGCCGGTCTGGAAATCGACATAGAAGTGACCCTGGCTCGGGCCGTCAATACCATAGGCCCAATGCAGGCCGGTATTGAACCACTGCGGGGAATTTGGCGCCACCTTCTGGGTCGCCAGCATGAAGCGTAGTTCGTCGTAGAATGCGTGTGCGTCGGCTTCGCCGTCGAAGTAGCCGCCTTTCCACGCCCAGTAGGTCCAGGTACCAGCGAGGCGGTCGAAAACCTGACGGCCATCAAGTTCGGAGCCGTAACGCTCGTCTTCAGGCAATTTACCAAGGGCTTTTTCGTCAGCTTCGTGGCGCCACAACCAGGATGGAACGGTGTTTTCTTCAACAGCCTTCAATTTGGCAGGAACACCGGCTTTGCGGAAGTATTTTTGAGCCAGGATATCAGATGCGACCTGGGAAAACTGCGTCGGGACCTGAATATCTTCCAACCGGAAAACGATTGATCCGTCCGGATTCCGGATCTCGCTTGTCGCGGTCCGAAAATCAATGTCGGCGTAAGGCGATTGGCCTTCCTTGGTGTAGCGCCGCTCAATCCGCATTTCTGTTAGTCCCCTTAGTGTGCCCGGCTGGTCAAATATACCGGCCTGCATATTTTTGCCTGATGTTCAGCGTGGTGTGGCCGCCTGCCGCTATCGCTGAATGCTGATCCTGTATGTCACAGGTTTGAAGTCTGTATCTAGCGTGTCGTTTTTGAGTATCCACTATATATAGTAGTCATCAACAGGTTTGTCACGAAATGTACCTGTAAAAAGGCACACAAAATCCCGCCGCCAGACTTGATATTTCAAGATCCGGAATCGGTACTCGGTTACTGGTCAGTTGGATGATCGGAGTGCCGGGAAAGGCTTCCGACTACGCACATCGCTTTGATAGGAAACTAAAGTAAATGAATTCTTAAGGTCAAGGCATGACAGACAACAGGTAGTGCCCATGTTGTGGGCAAACGCAAAATATTGTGGGTCTGTGTGGATAGTGGGGAGTGGCTGGGGAGAGCGGGAGAACAGGGAATTTTCCGCTTGCATTCCGCTTCAATTGCGTTGGCAGCCGGCGCTGATAACTCCTTGTGGATGAGAATAGATCGAATTTTATGAAATTTTGACGAAAATGGCACGAGACGATTTCAACGGGGTTTAAGCCGGGTCTGTTTTACTGAGGGGAACTCAGGGATAGGGCTCGTTTTAATGAAGCATCACGCCGCTTTTGGCCTCGCAGTGGAAGATCTGGATGTTGTTGTCGTCGAAGACAGCAAACCGATGCAAACGATCATCAGATCGATTCTCTTGAGTTTTAAAGTCGCTCGGGTCCGGACATTTGATTCGGTTGATGAAGCTCTCGAAGCGAGTCTTGCAGAACCACCCAACATGATTCTGACCGATTGGCGAATGGAGCCGACTTCTGGTTATCAGCTACTACGGCTGGTACGTCACCGTCATATGGAGCCGCTCTGTTTTGTACCGGTACTGTTTCTGACAGCGCATGGAACCCGTCCGCTGGTCGACAAGGCTCTCAGGGCAGGCGCACACCATGTGCTGGTTAAGCCGATCTCACCCTCAACGCTCTACAAGCGCCTTCAATGGCTTCTGAACGATGACCGGCCGATGATTCTGGAGAACTCCGGCTTCTACAATATCTATGGCATCCAAAAGACAATGGATGAACAGGCAGAAAAGATGAAGTCGCTTGAGGGCGCTCGCCTTTACCACAGGATCGCGACCCAAAAACGTGCGGAAGTCCAGGAAGCCGTGGAAGAAGCTTTTGATATCAAGCCGGATATTCGGCTGGACGAGCTCGGATTTGCCAAACGCAGCAAGGACCTGTCGAAAAAACGCCACTCTGCAGCTGCCAGGCACATACGAAATGGTGGGTTTTCACCTGGAAACGATCACAAATTCCATTGAGACCCGCAATTTTCAGAAGTGCCCTTAGCATTTTGGAATGCCCTTTAGAGCATTCGACACATAAACACCGAGATCAGATACCTGAAACGGCTTTTTCCAAGGGGCTGCGGCGTTGCTGCACTGGACAGAAGTGGCTCTTGACGCCATAGTCCGGCGAAAATTGAAAGTCGGGTTTCCGGCTGTTTGAATGATGAACTCTTCAATCAAGGGACCTATTCAGGGCCATGAAAACTCTGCTGCTTGAAATTTTCACCTGGTGGAACAGCCAAACCATGGGAACCCGCTTTTTCACATGGCGGAAGGGTGAATTTGTCGGTGAAGACCAGTTCGGTAATAAGTATTACAAGGAACGGGCCGGAAAGAAACGTTGGGTCATCTACAAAGGCCTGGCTGACGGATCGTCAATTCCTCCGGGCTGGCATGGTTGGATGCATCACCGTGTTGATACTCCGCCAAGCGAAGAGACATACCACGCCAAACATTGGCAGAAGCCGCATCAGGCAAGCAAGACAGGAACATCTGAGGCTTATCGCCCGCAGGGATCGATCGTGACCCCGGCTAAACGTCCGGAAGTGGCCGGTGACTATAAAGCGTGGACACCGGGTCAGTAGGACATTACCTGAATGAATTGTTTGAAAGGTCTGCAATTGCAGGCCTTTTTTGTATTAGATTAACGTTTTGCGTCGTCCAGAATCGAAAGGACGTCCTGGCCGCTTGCGTTGGGCGAGAGCGCGTAAAAGTCTGTTTCGTGCTGCAAGGCTTCGCTTAAGCGAGCATTATAATCTTCTTGCGGAATTTCGAGTGTTCCGAATTTGCTCAAATGGTCAGTCACGAATTGTGTGTCCAGTAGCGAATACCCGCCCTTGATCAGCCGGGCAACGAGATGTGCGAGGCAGACTTTGGAAGCGTCGGTGCGGAACGTGAACATGCTTTCGCCGAAAAACACACCGTTCAGGCTGACACCATAAAGCCCTCCAACAAGATCTCCGTCTTGCCAGGCTTCGACCGTGTGACAATTGCCCATCTCGAAAAGCTCACCGTAGAGACGTCGGATTTCCTTGTTGATCCAGGTTTTCTCCCGGCCTGGCATGGGATGTGAGCAGCCATCAATCACACCTTGAAAATCAGAACTGACCCGGACATCAAACACATCTTGCCGAATTGTACGTCTTAGGCGTTTGGGTAGATAAAAGCTGTCGAGTGGAAGAATGCCGCGCTGCTCGGGTTCGAGCCAGAATAGCCCCGGGTCTTCAGCAGACTCAGCCATCGGGAACAAGCCGCATGCATAGGCCTTAAGCACAACCTGCGGTGTGATTTCCAATACGATGTCGTCTTTATAACCGGCCATTTATCGCTACCGTCTTGCTTAGAAGAAGCGTTACGTATTTTTCCTTTGACCCGAACATCCAATCCCTTGTCCGAGTATGCGTTCCTACCAATGGAGAATTGATCAAATTCTCAGAATGATTGTCGCTCAAATTCATTAACAGCGTAATAGACACATGCCATCCATCAACGGAATCTTGCCGGTCGCATGATCATGGTTTGTTGTTATTACTTTTTCTTCCATTCACATTCGTTTCCGTAAGCCGTCTCTGTAGTGAACACCCTCATGCCTCAAGAGGAGCACCGGATGCGTGTGAATTTCACTTCCCAGGATCAAAACTTTCAAACCATCAGTGACCTTTTGAAAGATAATCTTCTGGCACGGTTGGACAATGCCGGAAATGTCGGGGATCCTGAGGGATATCCATTTCTGAGCGCGCCGCCATGTCGCAAATTGATAGCCCAAGATTCGTATCCACTGGATTTTACAACGCTCGGCTTTGCCTTCAAAAACAGCAAAGATCCTGCAGGACAATATCCTTAGCGTAGAATTCAGGCCTGTACGGAAAATCAGGCCTGCGTTTCAGCAGGTGCCGATTATTCCAGCGGTGATCTGGAAGACCCGCAAGTCTTCAACCTAGCAGAAGTGTCTGAAATTTCGAAAATCACAACGTATTATTGTGAGACAAAGAGCCGATCTTCGAGCGAAGCGGCGCGCTATGGGCGCCGTATTGTAGCGTTTGTCGTGACCTATACGCCTGTGTTGCAAGGAAGTCCGGAGCAAGACATCCTGTTCGCGGCATCCGACAGCATTTTTGCCGAAGCGCAAGATGATGTGGAGGATGATAACCCGTTGCTCGAGTGCATCGCGGCAGCCGTGGTGAATTACAACACGCGCCCTCGAAACGATTACCAGATCTGGCCGCAGGTGAATGATGATGGCCTGAAAATGCTGGTTACCACCAATGCCGGTACCGTGCGCCGGACGCTGGTAAACGTTGCGTATGAACAGTTTACCGGCAAGAGCCGAAGCTACGTAAGCAATGTGTCCCTTCTGACGGCGATCCCCAGCACGACCCAGGTCAACTCCCTGTTCCAGGATCTGCAGGAAATCGTATTTGATATACCGTTCGTCAAAAATCCATTGAGTTATCCGGTGGAGTTGACGCTTGAGAGATCCGTTACCGATACACATGGAAACGTGACGATTTATCAAAAATCATCAATGCACAGCTTCAAGATACCATCATTCAAGATTGGTAGTGCAGTTGAGGTTGGCGAGACTTACTCCTACAGCACCGGACAACAGTTCACGGATCAAAAGCAGAGAACTCGCGCAGATGGTCTGAAGAACAATATGAAACTGACCATCAATGCAGGTAGTTATGTGGTGCGCGGATATCCGGCTACTCAGAATTACAATGTACTGACAGTTGTCGGTCTGATCTATGAGGCCGACGGTGAGTCTAAATTCGAGATCTCAATCCCGAGTGGAGCGCCCTGCATCGAAGCGCAAACAACAACTGAGCTTGCCCAGTCGATTCTCGGGTTTATCTGAGATTTGTTTGGGGCAGTGGTCTTCGCTATGCAGCGAGAGCAAGCCTGGAAAATCAGGTAAAAAAAGAAGGGGCAGTGCCCCGTCTTCAATTCAGTCAGTCGGCCTTGTCTGCCAGATATTTTTCCAGCCAGTGAATGTCGTACTGGCCGTTGGCGATATCCTGATTGTCGACAAGGTCGCGGAAGAGCGGGATGGTCGATTTAATCTCATCCACTACAAACTCGTCCAGACAACGGCGCAGACGCATCATGCATTCAACGCGGTTCCGACCATGCACGATCAGTTTGCCGATCAAGCTGTCGTAGTAAGGCGGGATTTTGTAACCCTGATAAACCCCTGAATCGACGCGAACTCCGAGGCCTCCTGGTGGGTGGTAATAGGTAATCGTTCCCGGAGACGGTGCGAAGGTGGCCGGGTCTTCCGCGTTGATGCGGCATTCAATGGCATGACCTTCGAAGGTGATATCTTCTTGCGTCATGTCCAGTGAACCGCCTGCAGCAATCCGGATCTGCTCGTTGACCAGATCAATCCCGGTGATCATTTCGGTGACCGGATGTTCCACTTGAAGGCGGGTGTTCATTTCAATGAAATAGAACTCTCCATTCTCATAAAGGAACTCGATCGTGCCAACACCGCGGTACTTCAGCTTGCGCATTGCAACGGCGACGATTTCGCCAATTTCGTTGCGCTGTGCCGCGTTGAGGCACGGTGACGGAGCTTCTTCCAGAACCTTCTGGTGGCGCCGCTGCAAGGAGCAGTCACGCTCACCGAGGTGAACCGCATTGCCTTTGCCATCACCCAGAACCTGGATTTCGATATGGCGCGGCTGGCCGAGATACTTCTCCATGTAGAGAGCATCGTCGCCGAATGCAGCTTTTGCTTCAGAACGAGCTGTCGACAGCGCCGTGTCCAGATCGGCCTCTGTTTCGGCGACCTTCATGCCGCGGCCGCCGCCGCCGGCAGCTGCCTTGACCAGCAGCGGATAGCCGATTTCGCGAGCAATCGCATGGGCATCATCCGTCGGCAAAACACCGCCATCTGAGCCTGGAACAACTGGAATTCCGAGATCCTTGGCCGTTTGTTTGGCCTGGATCTTGTCGCCCATGACGCGAATATGCTCCGCAGTCGGACCAATGAATTCGATGTTGTGGGCTTCCAGAATTTCTGCAAACCGGGCGTTTTCAGACAGAAAACCATATCCGGGATGGACAGCGTCTGCGCCGGTGATTTCACACGCTGCAAGCAACTGCGGAATATTCAAATAGCTGTCGCGGGCAGCCGGTGGGCCTATACAGACGCTTTCGTCTGCAAGGCGCACATGCATGGCATCAGCATCAGCCGTTGAATGAACGGCAACCGTCGAAATGCCAAGCTCTTTACAGGCGCGAAGAATGCGCAGAGCTATTTCACCGCGGTTGGCAATGAGGATCTTGGAGAACATGGCCAAAGCGGCTCCTTATTCGACGATAATGAGCGGTTCGCCGAATTCCACCGGCTGGGAGTCTTCAACAAGGATCTGTTTGACTGTCCCGGACTTCGTCGCTGGAATATGGTTCATGGTTTTCATGGCTTCAATGATCAGGATCGTTTGACCTTCGGAAACCTTGTCACCGATTTGAATGAAGTCCGGTGCGCCTGGTTCTGGTGCAATATAGGCGGTACCAACCATTGGTGAGGTGATAGTGCCTGGATGCGGAACATTATCGGCAACTACTGCTGCAGCCGGTGCTGATGCGACTGGTGCCGGAGCAGCCTGTGCCGCCGCGATTGGAGCTGGCGCAGCAAAAGTTACTGGCGCGCTGGCGGTCAACTGCCGGGCTACGCGAATACGTGTTTCACCCTGTTCCAGTTCGATTTCAGAAAGGTTGGTCTCATCCAGCAGGACGGCGAGATCGCGGATCAGGGCCGTGTCGAAACTATTGTTATCTTTACTCATATCTTTTGGCTCTCATGCTCGGATCGCAAGTTGTACAACTGCAATATCAGAAGAACCGGTGCGACCGCTCCGCCAAATTGGCGGGGTCTTGCCAGCTCTGCAAGTTCCGGCAGCGGAGCCCCGCTTTGAAACCCTATTGCAATGCACTGTTTGCTCCGCCGAATTCTAAGCGGACATAGATCTGTGGCCCGATTCCAAATTGGAAACGAGCCACGCTCCTTATAGGCATACTAATGGAGTAGGAAAAGCCCCGAATTTTCATTGAATTTGCGGAAAAGCTGTTTCCAACAACCTTGATTAACAGGTTGTTTCCCCGCAATTGCGCAGGGCTGCGATTTTGGACTTCAGTTGGTCGTAACCAACAGCTCCCATGACAACCTCATCACCTACAACATAAGAAGGCGTACCGGTCAGACCGAGGCGATTGGCAAGCGTATAGACTTCCTCGATGGTTTGTCCGCCTTCGTCGGTTGTCATCGCCGCCATGATTTTGTCCTCGGCAATACCAACGCTGGCTGCAGCTTGCAGAGCGCTTGCCTGATTTGCCTGACCACGCCCAAGCATCAAGGCTTCATGGAATTCAATATATTTTTCCGGAGCAACCGTGTTTACAGCGACGGCAATTTGAGCTGCTTCAACAGATCCTTGACCCAAAACCGGAAATTCCTTCAGGACGACTTTCAGGTCCGATTCTTCTTCAATGAGACGCACCATGTCTCCATAGGCACGTTTGCAGTAGCCGCAATTGTAATCGAAAAACTCGACCAGAGCGATGCTGCCTTCCGGATTGCCCAGAACGACCTGACGGGTTGAATTGAACAGGATATCCGAACTGTCGCTGAGAACTTGCTGGCGTGCAGCTACTTCTGCGGCTTGTTCTCTGCGCTCAAGTTCGCTCAATGCTTCCGCAATAACCTGCGGATTTTCCAGCAGATAGTCGCGGACGATTTTTTCGATTTCACCACGGTCGATTTCCTGCGCAACAGCAGGGGCGGTGAACAGAGACATCATCAGTCCGGCGATCGCCAAAAGGCGCAGGAACACTGATGGGCACAGTTTCAGACTTTGGGTCATTGAAAACTCCTGAAGCCGTCGGTCTGGAGTACAAACCATCAGGCCGTGGATAAAACTCAGCGGCGTTTTGCCAACTTAGGTGCTTTGTACGCTACAATGTCGTCAGCTTGAAGCCATGCTGGCGATCCGCGCTTCAAACTTTTTTGAGCACGGGCGGCGTAGCGCTTGGCGGCTTCGAAATTACCGTTCACCATCAATCCCTTGGCCGTTGCGAGATCGGCTTCCGCACGCTCGCCTTGACGTCCATGAGCAATGGCCAGTTGGCTGTAGGCGATCCCGGAATTGGAGTCTCTCTGGATAGCGCGCTTGAGAATTTTCTCGGCTTCCGGAAGGTAGGCCTTGTTGTTGGCGCCAACCAACGCATACCCCAGCCAGACCATGAACTGTGTCTCGTTCGACTTGATCGAAAGGGCTTTACGGAAAGGGGCAATTGCCCGTTTCGGGTCGCCACCCTCCAAAAGAGCCTGACCTTTTAACTCATAGAAATAGGGGTTGTTCGGCTGTGTCCTGATAAGGGCATCTATGTCTTTGACAGCACCTTTGCCCCGGCTTTTCATTGCTGCAATGGCGCGTGCATATTGTGCCGGTGGGCTTTTGTCTTTTCGGGGAAAAGCCCGCAGGGTTGCGGACGGATGGCTTGTAAAGGCAAACAGCTTCGCCCGGACCATGTCATGACGATACTGCAGGACATAGTCATCCGGTGTGTTGAAGTATTTCGACTTTTGGGCTTCTGTCAGCAATCCATTGTAACGTTGTTGCGCCATTGGGTGGCTTTGCGCATAGGGATCGGCAAAACGGCGAGAGAACATTTGTTGTTCAGACATGCGCTGAAAATTTGCCAATAGGCCGCGGGCGCTTTGGCCGGTTGCATTCAGATATCGTAATGCCGCCCGATCAGCAGACGCTTCTTCGCCGCGTTGATAGGACAGAAGAGATTTTTGCCCGATGGCCCCAGCTCCCAATGCCGCAGCAGCACCTCCAGAGGCGGCTTGACCGGATCCGGATGCGGCCCCGGCTGCAGCAGCACCTGCTCCAAGAAGAACACCGATGACGGACATGATTTGTGCATTCGCAGCAGCAGCCCGAAGTCTGACAAGGTGTTTACCGGCAATGTGGCCAGTTTCGTGCGCGATCACCCCAATGACTTCCCCGGGGGTCTTGGCCTCCAGAATCACACCAATATTGATGAACATTCGCCGGGAATCAGGAACAAAAGCATTGAAGGTCTTGTCGTTGACCAGGATAATCTGGGGCTGGGAACTGGAAACACCGGCAACTTTGAAGATCGGTTTTGCGTAGTCGCGCAGAAGCGATTCTGTTTCAGCATCCCGGACAAGCGAAAGACCTCCCTGTTGGGCGTTGACTGACGTCAAGGTCATTGGGAACACGATAGCGCTGGCACATAGCAGTGCTGTTGCCCTGTTCAGGGTTCGTGTCACTGTCGTCCTAATCCGGGAAGCGGCAATTACAACTGGTCGCGGCAATTCGGTCGGTCTCCATCCTGCATTGTCAGCGGCAATCCAGACTATTGAAATTATATGTGTGGCGAAGGTATGGAGCGTGAGCTATCGGGTCAAGCGAAGCCAGATGACAATTTGGAAAGGTAACGTCTGGGTAGGCACCAGGTCGTCGGTCCGGTCATGTTCTGCCAGGCCATTGCAGGAACATTGAAAATCCGCGATACCGTCCTGCCACGTTCACAAAGTCGACTTGAAAGAACTCCGTATGAGCAATGCCCCGTTTCAACCCTCGCAGCGCAGCAATGTTGCTCCATTCATTGCTATGGATGTTTTGTCGGAAGCTGCCAAGCTTGAGGAACAGGGGCGTAAAATCGTTCATATGGAAGTGGGGCAACCCTCTGCCCCAGCTCCCAAACCTGCAATCGCCGCAGCGCAGGCGGCATTAGAGCATGGCCGCCTTGGATACACTGAAGCACTTGGCATTCGTCCGTTAAGGGAAGCGCTTTCGGCACATTACCGGACAACCTACGGCGTAGATGTGCCCGCCGAGCGCATCATGGTAACGACAGGATCCTCCGCCGGATTCAATCTGGCATTTCTTTCAGCTTTTGATCCTGGTGACCGTGTTGTCCTGACCGCACCAGGGTATCCAGCTTACCGAAATATCCTGAAGGCCCTTGGTTTGGTGCCTGTCGAGATAGAGGTCGGCGAAGACACCAGGTGGTGCCTGACGCCAGATCACCTTGAAGAGGCTCGGAAGGGCGGTTCTGTTAAAGGTGTCTTGGTCGCGAGCCCGGCCAACCCGAGCGGAACAATGATGAGTGCCGAAGCTCTGGAAGAGATCGTCCGCTACTGCAATGACGAAGGGATCTGGTTTATCTCTGACGAGATTTATCACGGTCTCGACTATGCTGGAGAGCAGAAAACCGCTCTTGAGACGACCAATAATGCCATCATCATCAATAGCTTTTCAAAATACTATTGCATGACTGGTTGGCGGATCGGCTGGATGGTGCTTCCCGAATGCCTGGTACGTCCGACTGAACGGATCGCGCAAAGCCTTTATATTTCTCCGCCTGAATTGTCACAGATTGCAGCAACAGCTGCGCTCGGAGCTGTTCAGGAACTCGAATCTGTCAAAGCAGGCTATGCCGCCAATCGCACATTGTTGCTGGAGGGTCTGCCGAAGATTGGTTTCGATAAGCTACTGCCCGTGGATGGCGCGTTTTATGTCTATGCGGACATCAGTCGTTTCAGCAGTGACAGCCTCGAATTTGCCAAGCGAGTGCTTCACGAAGCCGGTGTTGCAGCAACACCTGGTGTTGACTTTGACCCGGTGCATGGACGCGAGTTCATTCGCTTTTCCTTTGCCGGTGGACATGAAGACATGAAACTCGCTCTTGTGCGCCTGTCTGATTGGATCTGACAGGCGTTTCAAAATGAATTTCAAATAAAAAGGCGGCCAGTTGGCCGCCTTTTTCGTGTCTTCCCAACTCGAAAACTTAGAAGAATGACCGGCCGCGCTGCCACCATCCGCCGCGCTTCTGCTTGTCTTTCTTCTCTTCTTTCGAAGTTTCACTGGTCACAACCGGTTCAATTGGAGCCGATGGTGCCTTTGTCTCTTCGGCGGTCTCAACTGCGACCGGCTGTTCGGACTGAGGTGTTTCGACAACAATATCATCCGACTGTACCTTCGATGCGGGTGCATCATTGGAAGGCGCAGTTTCTGATGGAGCTGGTTCCACGACATCGTTTACAGGCGCGGGAGCAGCAGAGATGGATTCTGTATCTGTGTTGGCAGAAGCATCACCTTCAGAAGCGGAAGATCCATTATCAGAAGTGTTCGCTTCTGTCTGCGCTTCGTCGTCACCATCTTCACGGCGTCCACGGCGACCGCCCCGACGTCCGCGGCGGCGTTTGCGACGCGGTTCATCGTCATCGCCGTCTTCATCACCAGTGCGTGCTTGCTGTGCCGGATCGTCTTCGCCGTCCGCTTTTTCGGCATTCGGTTCTTCGCTTTCAGACTGGGTCTGTTGGGTGTCATCACCCTCTGCCTGGTTTTCGGATCCGCCCCGCCGACGCTTGCGACGACGACGACGCTTGCGGTCGCTGTTGTCTTCTTCCTCGTCCTTGACAGCTTCCTCAACCTCAGGCTGCTCTATCTCTTCTTCTTCGATCTCGAAGGTGTCGGGCTGAATGATCGGAGACGGGGCAGGGATGCGGTCCCGGTCAACAGGAGCGCCGCGTTCTAGAACATAGAGCTGACCGTTGACCATCTGGTCGGCCTGTAGCTCTATCTCAACCGCGAACCGAGTTTCAAGATCAAATAGATTAGAGCGCTTTTGGTTCAGGATATAAAGCGCCACTTCCGCTGTTGTGCGGATGATCAGATTGTGGGATGCGCCTTTGAGCAGATTGTCTTCCATCGACCGGAGCACATGAAGTGCAACGGATTCAACCGAACGAATCATGCCTGTGCCCTGACAATGTGGGCAAGGCGTTGTCGAACTTTCCAGGACACCAGTCCGCAGACGCTGGCGTGACATTTCCAGAAGTCCGAAATGGGATATCCGTCCAACCTGGATGCGAGCGCGGTCGTTTTTCAAGCAGTCCTTGAGCTTGCGCTCGACAGACCGATTGTTCTTCGACTCTTCCATATCGATAAAGTCGATTACGACAAGACCGGCCAAATCGCGCAGGCGCAGCTGGCGTGTGACTTCTTCCGCAGCTTCCAGATTGGTTTGCAGCGCAGTATCTTCAATATTGTGTTCGCGCGTCGATTTACCGGAGTTCACGTCAACGGACACCAGAGCTTCTGTCTGGTTGATCACGATGTAGCCGCCGGACTTCAGTGTCACTTGCGGTGAGAACATCGCATCAAGCTGCGGTTCGACACCGTAGCGAATGAACAACGGCGACGGATCGCGGTACGGTTGAACGTTCTTGGCATGGCTCGGCATGAGCATGCGCATGAAGTCCTTGGCTTCGCGGTAACCTTCATCACCTGAGACAAGGACCTCGGTGATGTCCTTATTATAGAGGTCGCGGATCGATCGTTTGACCAGACTGCCTTCCTCGTAAACGAGGCTTGGAGCGCTGGATTGCAATGTCAATTCGCGGACATTTTCCCAAAGTCGCATCAGATATTCGAAATCACGTTTGATTTCGGCTTTGGTCCGGCTGGCGCCTGCTGTCCGCAGAATGACGCCCATGCCTTCCGGCACATCCAGTTCGGATGCTATTTTCTTCAGTCGTTTGCGATCTGTCGGCTGTGTGATTTTTCTGGAGATGCCGCCGCCACGTGCGGTGTTCGGCATAAGAACAGAGTAACGTCCCGCAAGTGATAGGTAAGTTGTCAGTGCAGCGCCTTTGTTGCCGCGTTCTTCCTTGACCACCTGAACGAGGATGATCTGGCGGCGTTTGATGACTTCCTGAATCTTGTACTGCTTACGCATTGGAGCCCGACGCTCTGGAACTTCTTCCATCGCATCTTCAGCACCTACAGATTCAACAGCATCTTCATCGCTGCTGTCGTCATCGTCTTCGTCCTTCCGGCGGCGACGGCGACGGGAGCGAACAGGCTTTTCTGTCTCTACTTCGTCTTCATCGCTGTTCGCAGCGGCATCGGCCTGATCGTCTTCGGATACGTCGTCAGCTTCCTCAGCGGTCTCCGCATCATCAGTCTCAGTTGGTGCCTTAGCGGAAATTTCCTCGCCATCGCTGGAGTCGGTTACCGCGTTGTCGTCAGCAGCCTCGGCAGACGTTTCATCTGCAGCAGTAGCCTCTTCGTCAGAGGCTTTGGCTTCCGCTGTTTCGTCCGGATCCTCGACTTTTTCACTGGCTACTGTGTCTGCCGCTGTTTCGTTTTTGGCAGCACGGGTCCTGCGACGCCGTTTTGGTTTTTCTTCGGAATCCGGATCGTCTTTCTGACGCTCAGCAGCTTCCGCAGCCATAAGCGCTTCCCGGTCAGCGACCGGGATCTGATAGTAGTCCGGATGGATTTCACTGAAAGCGAGAAAACCATGTCGGTTTCCGCCATATTCAACAAATGCGGCCTGTAGTGAGGGTTCTACCCTTGTCACTTTCGCCAGATAAATATTTCCACGCAGTTGCTTCCGATTCGCCGCTTCAAAGTCGAATTCTTCAACCCGATTGCCACGTACGACGACAACCCGGGTCTCTTCCGGGTGGCCCGCGTCGATGAGCATCTTGTTTGCCATTATTGAAATTCTCCACGGCAGCGCGACTGTGCGCGTGTATTAACTGCGCATCGCCCGAAAGGAGGATGGCTGCCGTATTTGTTTTGCTGAGATAATAAAGGGCGTCTGCGCCCGGCGCGGTTGGACGACCAACGCAAGCGGCCGCCGTAGCGGGGGCTTGTCCTATGTTGGTCTCCATGTTCATCGCGCGGGTCCTTCGGGGCAACGCAGGCCCTTGAGTTAAGTCGTTGTTTCTTCACCAGGAAGCAGCGTGTCTTTCAAGGCACATCTATCGACTTCCAGTTCGGATTGCTTTGTTCTGAGGGGCCGCAGCGTCTTCGCCGTTAGTCTGCCATATTGAATGGAGATAACCTAGCGAGACGGGCGAGCATCAAGAATGTCCGATAGACTGTCAGGGAAAAGCCGAGCAGTTTAGTCATCGACGGAACGGCCTCTGTTCCATCATTCCTGTTGCTCGAAAATGAAATGGCGTTGTGGATATAGTCCCTTCATCGCCATCTTAGACAGTATCGGTTTCAAACCCAAATCCGTAAGGTACTTTTACGATCGGTAATCCCGCTTTGCAAGCAATGTGAAACGGATAGACCATTTTCCTTCTGCCGTGTGTGGTTTATGGGGGAAGTTTTGAGGAAATGGCGCAGTTGTATTTGGATATCATGGCCGAACAGAGTGAACCGCAAATCAGCGAAATTCTCCCATTGAAACAGGCTAACAGGCGAGTTTCAGCTGCCAGATTGTGGGTCGCAACTGTTATTGCCCTGGTTCTTCAGTTGGTGGCGGCGCCCAATGGCGTTTTGGCAGAGGCGACTAAAGCCGTTGTGTCCGGAACACGAGTGGCCGGGGATGAAGACCGAACTCGATTCGTTTTGGACCTTGATCAGCAGATTGAACCGGTCATCTCTGCGCTTCCTGATCCACACAGGCTGGTTATTGATCTTCCTGAAGTTGAATTTGCAGTTCCCGAAGAAACCGGCAAGGTCGGGCGTGGTCTGATTTCTGACTGGCGTTACGGACTTTTTGCTCCAGGGAAATCCCGGATTGTTGTCGATCTGACCGAACCCGTGAAAGTCGACAAGACGTTTTTTCTACCGTCCATCGACGATCAACCTGCGCGCCTGGTGGTTGATCTGATCAAGTCGACTGACGCGGACTTCGAAGCGTTCATCAAATCCTCGCGACCAATTCGGGCCGCTTTGATCCAGAAGGGCGCTGGTAAAAGCGATCGTCTGATAGCTCCGAATAACAAGAAGAAACCGCTAATCCTGCTGGATCCCGGCCATGGCGGCATTGATTCTGGCGCGGTTGGGGTTGCGGGAGCTCTGGAGAAAGCGATTGTCCTGGATTTTTCCAGTTTGCTGAAGAGTAAGCTGGATGACAGTGGCTTGTATGATGTGCGCCTGACACGCCAGGACGATACGTTCATTGCGCTTGGAAGACGCGTTGAAATCGGGCACGAACTTGAGGCTGATCTATTCATCTCAATCCATGCCGATTCGGTTCGGGTCGGCCGGAAAATGGCGCGCGGCGCGACTGTCTATACGTTGTCAGACAAGGCTTCTGACCAATTGGCGGGTGAGTTGGCCGAGATCGAAAACATGTCCGATGTTATTGCCGGTGTCGAACTGGATGAGGAACCGACAGAAGTCACCGATATACTGATCGATCTGGCTCGACGGGAAACCCGGTCCTTTTCAGTGTATTTTGCAAAGACACTGGTAAGCGAACTGAAAAGCGCTGTCCGTTTGATCAACAATCCGCACAGATCAGCGGGATTTCGGGTGTTGAAGGCCCATGATGTGCCATCTGTTCTTGTTGAACTGGGTTATCTGTCCAACGAACATGATGAAAAACTGCTGATTTCTGATGAATGGCGGGAGCGCATGGCAAATGCCATGAGCGAAGCTATTCACGGTTTTTTTCGACCTAGATTGGCACAACAGCAAGAAGCAGCATCTCAATAGAAACAGCTGAATTGCAATGATTCTGGAAAGCTTTGTCTGGTATTTGCCTCAGCATCGCCATATTGGTGCACGAGGTAAGCAGACTGAGAGCTGTGAAGCAATGCGCCTTAGGGTGCCCAGATTTTGCGTTGCATGTTAAGATATTAGAACCTTGGAATACGGGAAAGACGAGCCCGCTGTATGAAGTTTTTGGTGAAATTCGTAGGCTATTTGTTCGGCATCGGTGCTGCCTTGGGGCTTCTTTTAGCCGCTGGTGTGTGGATGTATTTGCAACACCTGAATGATGGTTTGCCAGATTTTTCTGCGCTGAAAAACTATGAGCCGCCAGTCATGACCCGAGTTCATGCGGCGGACGGTAGTCTTATGGCAGAATATGCCACACAAAGACGCATGTTTCTGCCGATTCAGGCGATGCCAGACAACCTGAAGCAGGCGTTCATTTCTGCGGAAGACAAAAACTTCTATAAGCACATTGGTGTCGACCCGGAAGGGATTGCCCGTGCCGGTGTTCGGTTTATTCAAAATTATGGATCTGGTCGTCGGCCGGAAGGCGCATCGACCATTACCCAACAGGTCGCGAAGAACTTTCTTCTGACCAACGACGTGTCAATCGAACGCAAGATCAAGGAAGCGATTCTGTCGCTCCGAATTGAACAGGCCTACACGAAGGACGAGATACTCGAGCTGTATCTGAATGAAATCTATTTTGGATTTGGTGCCTATGGTGTTGCTGCGGCTTCTCTTGTCTATTTCGAAAAGTCGGTTCATGAATTGACGCTTGAGGAAGCCGCCTATCTGGCTGCGCTTCCCAAAGGTCCGAGCAATTATCATCCCTACAAAAAGACAGAAGCGGCCATTGCGCGCCGGAACTATGTGATCGACCGCATGGTTGCCGATGGGTTTGTCGACTTTGACGCGGCAGAAGAGGCCAAGGCCAAGCCGATCACTGTGAAACTACGAGGACATGGGTCTCGCCTGTTGGCTGCGGAGTATTTCACCGAAGAAGTCAGACGCGAAGTAGCTGATATCTTCGGAACAAAGCGACTTTATGAAGGTGGCTTGTCGGTGCGTTCAACCCTGGATCCCAAGCTTCAGGACATGGCACGAGCTTCCCTGATGGAAGGTTTGATCAATTTCGATAGGAAACGTGGAAGCTGGAACGGTCCTGTCGACCGAATCTCTATCGGAGCTGACTGGGGTGTAGATCTCGCAAAAATTGAAGCTCTTAGCGATTTGCCGGAGTGGACCCTTGCAGTCGTATTGGAAAGTGGAACGGATCAGGCAAAAGTAGGCATTCAACCGTCAACCCTAGAAAGCGGTCAGCTGTCTGAAGACCGTAAATCAGGTGCTCTGTTTCTGGAAACCATGAAATGGGCGCGTGTCAGCGGACGCCAGCCAAATGCGGTGTCTGATGTGCTGGCTCCGGGCGATGTCGTGTATGTTGAAGAAAGTCCTGTTGCACCGGGCACTTACGAATTACGGCAGGTTCCGAAAGTCTCTGGTGCGCTTGTGGCTATGGATCCTTATACAGGTCGTGTCCTGGCGCTTGTCGGCGGATTCAGTTTTGCTCAAAGCGAATTCAACCGCGCGACGCAGGCCTATCGGCAACCGGGTTCATCCTTCAAGCCATTCCTCTACGCAGCGGCTCTGGACAATGGTTACACCCCATCGTCTGTGGTCATGGATGCGCCTCTGGAAATCTCTCAAGGGCCGGGACTCGGTACTTGGCGACCTCAGAATTATGGCGGTAAGTTTTATGGACCGTCTACCCTTCGAACAGGCATTGAGCGCTCCCGAAACGTAATGACCGTACGCCTGGCACAGGATATGGGCATGCCGCTGGTTGCCGAGTACTCCAAACGTTTCGGTATCTATGACAACATGTTGCCAGTGCTGTCGATGTCATTGGGCGCCGGTGAAACGACGGTTCTGCGGATGACAACAGCTTATGCAACGATTGCAAATGGCGGCCGGAAGGTGCGTCCGACATTGATCGACCGTATCCAGGACCGGTATGGTCGCACGATCTACAAACATGACAGCCGCATATGTGATGGGTGCACGCAGGATGCCTGGGAGGGCCAGGACGAGCCGACCTTGATTGACAATCGTGAGCAGGTTCTCGATCCGATGACGGCTTATCAGATTACATCGATGATGGAAGGTGTGGTCAAACGTGGCACAGCAACCTCGGTTCGCGCCGTTGGTCGTCCCGTTGCTGGCAAAACCGGAACCACAAATGACGAGAAAGACGCCTGGTTCATGGGGTACACGCCGGATCTGGCTGTCGGTGTTTTCGTCGGATACGACACCCCCAAACCTATGGGCCGCGGCGCAACCGGCGGACAGATCGCCGCTCCGATCTTCACCGATTTTGTCAAAAAGGCATTGTCTGACAAGCCGCCTGTTGAATTCAGGGTACCACGGGGTCTGCAGCTGATTCCTATCAACCGGAACACTGGATTGCGTACTGCAGCCGGGACGCCAGGCGGTATCCTTGAGGCTTTCAAACCCGGCATGGCTCCGCCGGATAGCTACTCGGTGATTGGCTTCCAGGATAACATGGGCGTACCGACCTATGTGTCTCCAGAAGCTGGTCAGGCAGTGCTCCAGGGTACAGGCGGGTTGTACTGACAAATAACCCGTATCGGTCAGGCAGGGTGGCTGTTTACAGCTCCCTGCGACGTAGCTAATGTCCGCACCAAATTCCGGCCCGGTTCCCGCGAGGAGCCGGGCCGATTCAACTCATGAAGCGAGGTATCCGATGCGCGCCGAAATGGAAGCGATCGTTGTTGAAATCAAGCAGGCCATAAGCCTGCTGAGGAGGCATCTTTGACTGGGATCAGGCACTCGTAAGACTTGAAGAACTTAATGCCCTTTCTGAAGATCCAGAATTGTGGAACGAGCCTTCCAAAGCGCAGAAATTGATGCGTGAACGGCAGCAGCTTGATGACAGCATTAGCGGTGTCAAAGGGCTGGAACAAGATCTCGCGGATAACAAAGAGCTCATAGAGCTTGGTGAAATGGAAGACGACCAGTCAGTTATCGATGATGCCGAAGAGGCATTGCGTGGACTGAGGGAAACCGTCAACCAGCTGCAATTGAATTCACTTCTTTCCGGTGAAGCTGACAGCAATGACACTTACATCGAGATCAACTCTGGCGCTGGTGGTACCGAAAGCCAGGACTGGGCCTCAATGTTGCTACGCATGTACCGTCGCTGGGCGGAAAAGCGCGGCTACAAAGTCGAATTACTCGAATATCATGATGGCGAAGAGGCTGGTATCAAGTCGGCAACCCTGCTGGTTAAAGGCGAGAACGCCTATGGCTGGATGAAGACCGAGTCGGGTGTTCACCGGCTGGTACGCATTTCGCCGTATGACAGCAATGCGCGTCGCCATACCAGCTTCTCCAGTGCCTGGGTCTATCCAGTCGTGGACGACAGCATTGATATTGATGTCAATGAGAGCGATTGCCGGATTGATACCTACCGTGCGTCCGGTGCCGGTGGTCAGCACGTCAACACGACAGACTCAGCTGTCCGTATCACGCACCAGCCAACAGGCATTGTTGTGCAATGTCAGTCTGAACGCTCGCAGCATAAAAACCGGGCAACTGCCTGGGGCATGCTAAAGGCGCGTCTCTACGAGGCGGAGCTGAAAAAGCGTGAAGAAGCAGCAAGTGCAGAGGCAGCCTCTAAGACCGATATCGGGTGGGGGCACCAGATTCGCTCTTATGTTCTGCAGCCCTACCAGCTGGTTAAGGATTTACGGACTGGCGTGGAAAGCACGTCGCCGGGCGATGTTCTGGACGGTGATCTCGACAAGTTCATGGAAGCGTCGCTGGCTCAACGGGTCTTTGGCGGCGACCCAGTTGATGTCGAAGACATTGAATAGGTAGACTATCAAAGACGTTCAAACACAAAGCGGAGCCAGAGTGCTCCGCTTTTTCGTTTCTAAAATCGTTGTCAAAGCGAGAGATCGGCCATCTTCTCTCCAGCACGCATGTAGGCGTAAGGATCCCTTGGTTTGTCGTGTCGTCGAACTTCGTAATGAAGGTGCGGGCCGGTCGATCTACCTGTGGATCCGACATTTCCGATCACATCACCTGCAACGATGTGATCGCCCTCCTGGACACGCATTTTACTAAGGTGGGCGTAGCGGGTCACAAATCCGTTTGCGTGGCGGATTTCAATCATTTTGCCGTAGCCACCCTTCCAGCCAGCCTTGATGACTGTGCCGGGTGCGGTCGCAAACACGCGCGCCCCGTAGGAGGCTTTGAAGTCCATACCTGTGTGCATGGCAAGGCGGCTAAGAAACGGATCCATCCTTGGTCCGTATCCGCTTGAAATCCGTGCGTTTCTGACAGGTCGTTTTACAGGCAGCCGCAAGGCCGCAAATTTTATGCGCCTCAGTGTTTTCAGGGCTGAGTTGGCTCTTGCCAATCGATCCGAAAACTTGCCTTCACTCACTGGAAGAAAAGGCCCGCCCATTGCAGTGTTCTTGACAAGAACCTTTTTAAGTCCAGGAACAAGTGGCTTGGTGATGGAGAGAATATCTTCTATCCGACTTTCTGTCGCGACTGTAATTGCGTCAATCGCAACAGTGCTCTCGGTTCCCATTTCGGATATGTCGGCCTTCACGGCACTTAGAGCGGCTTCTTTTTCAGAGTTTTTTTTTACGTCAGAAGATTCTGCGCTCGGGACAGACCCCTGCAGAACTGTAAGCGGGTCAAAACTCTTGTTCTTTGCATCCCGAAGACCCAACGCCTTGACTGGTTCCTTGATAATTTCGCTTTGGCCGCCGATTGCCGAGGTGCCATCATCATCAAACGATGCGAGGCTGCGCGCGTCTATTGGCGGTTTTTGAGTTGGTACCGGCTGTCCTGAGTTCAGATAAATCCCGACACTTTCTGCGCGTGCAACCAGTTCGGCGACAATGGAATGACGCTGGTTCAAATCCTGCTGTCTGCGAAGGACATCCATGACTTGAATTTCAACAGTTTCACGGTCGACAATCTGACGGCTGTTGAGGCGTTCAATTTCTGTACGAAGACGCGCAATACGATCTTGATATTGCAGGACGAGTTCCGTGCGCTCTTCACCGGCAACTTCGGTCGACCCGCTACGTGTCATGAAGTATCCGGCAGTACCGGCTACAGCGAGCGTTGCTGCCACACATGTGAGTGCGCCGCAAATCAACTGGACGGGACGCAAGATATAAGTCGTCGACTTTGCGCCCTTGAGAGTCTGCGCATGGTGCGACTTGGCTCCGGGAGCCTGATAGATTTGCGTCGATTCTGGGCGCTTTTGCTTCATCACTCGGTCACTGGTGCATTATGCGATTGAACTGTGATGATTAGAGTTTGGTAAGGTTAATAAATCGTCTTCGACTCGAAGAAATCAGCCAATGAGTGGAGCAAGAGGCTTGTAAAAACCTGGGGTTAGCCCAGCTTCTGAACGCGCGCGATCGTTGAATGGTGGTTTCAAAGCGCCACGAAAATGCTTGCGAACGTAGGTGTGAAACGCCGGTTCAGGTCGGATTCCCTGTCGATCACACAAGAATCGGAACCATTTTGCACCAAATGCGACGTGATTCTTTTCATCCCGGTAGATGACATCAAGGCACTTGGCAGTCTCTTCATCTCCGAGATTGCGCGCCTTTTCTATCATCGGCGGAGTGATATCCAGACCGCGGGCTTCCAGGACCAGTGGAATGATGGCAAGTCGTGCAGCTAGGTCGTGCCCGGTATCCTGAGCTGATTGCCACAATCCGTCATGTGCGGGCATGTCGCCATAGGCCGTGTCCAGTTTGGCGAGACGATCTTGCAACATGGAAAAGTGTTTTGCCTCCTCCAGGCCGACCTTGACCCAGTCATCATAGTAAGAGCGCGGCAGGCGGATATGGGCAAAGCGCCCGATCAGATCCCATGTCAGATCGACTGCATTCAACTCTATATGCGCTAGCGAATGAATGAGTGCCAACCGTCCGGCTTTTCCCGACAGACTACGTTTGGGCATATCCCTTGGAGACATCAAGACAGGTTTTTCAGGGCGGCCGGGGCGGTCCGGCATCAACCCGTCTCTCGTCGGCGACCCCAAGGACAAGCTCCGGCCAAACCAGGCCTTTGACACAGTATATGCCAGTTGGACTTTTTCAGATGTGTCCGGTGCCTCCACAATCATGCGTGCGCCAGCAACGAGAGTCTGCGGTTGGGCAGGCTTTAGCGAACTTGTCATAATTTCTATCGGCTTTGCTCAGGCAAATACGGTTAAAGGGCTCGCACGGCTTCAAGGACGATTTCAGCGTGCCCGGGTACTTTAACCTTGCGCCAGATCTGCACAATTTTACCGTCGGCTCCGACCAAAAATGTTGCGCGTTCAACACCCATATACTTCTTGCCGTACATGGATTTTTCGACCCAGACACCATAGGCTTCAGATGTTTTGGTGTCGGTGTCAGCTCCCAAACGGACAGACAGATTGTGTTTGGCAATAAAGTTGTCGTGTTTTTTGGCTGTATCGGGCGAAATTCCGATCACCGTCGTACCAAGTTTTTTAAACTCGTCGATTTGATCAGTGAACGCGATGGCTTCCTTGGTACATCCCGGAGTGTTGTCCTTCGGATAAAAATAGACAACAACCGGGTGCCCCTTGAGGCTGCCGAGAGAGATCCGTCCACCACCGTCACTTTCCAGATCGAAGTCCGGTGCCAGTTCTCCCAACGTCAATTCATTCATTCTGCCATCCTTCTGTCAAAGTTTGTGCGTTAATGCCGGTTTACCCGAACCGGACAGACCCAGCTATCGCTTTTGTTGGGCGTTTTGCAGTATCATAAGCAGCAAGATGACTCGTTCAATGCTGCAATGAAATTCGGTGGGAAATTTGCAGCACAGCTAATGATTGGGCCTGAAAAAACCAGGCAGAATATGGACAACCTAGTTGCCAGAGCAGGGTGATACAGAAATTCTGAAACCTAAAGGACAATTGTCCGGCAAACGAATATCCCTGAAGTGGATTGTCTTATTCGGGCTGGTTCTTGTGGTTGCTGGTGTGGCGGTGCTTTTTGCTCGCGGACCGGTAACTGTACCGCTTTTGGGCAACCTGTTGGCTCAACAGGGAACGCGAGGCCCTGTATCCCTTTCCATAGACAGCGCAAGTCTGGACTTTACTGCTCCTGAAGGTATTCGGATCCTTGTAACGGATGCAGCGGTGCGCATTGATGGTGAAGCGTCTGTATTAATCGAGTTGCCATACCTGGAGGCACCAATAAATCGGCAAGCGCTTTTATCCGGAAAAGTACATTTTTCTTCACTTAATCTGTCAAAGCCCAAAGTTACCGTTGAGATGACTGGCGGGCCAGCTACGATTCCGGATGTTGGACCATTGATGGAAGCGGTCGACAAGATGGCCGATCTGGTTGATGACCAATTTGCCCGGCGCGGTTTGAACGATGTTGAGATCAACGACGCGAGTTTCAATATCACCGGGCCAGCGCCAAGGTCATTTGATCGGATAGATCTAAACATCTTGCGAGACGCTGATCGAACCATTCGGGCCACGGCTACTGTGGCTGGTGGCATCTCGACCTGGCGTATGGATCTTGCTCGAACGGCAAGGATTGGAGCCCGGCAAAAGAACCTCGGTGTCGTGGTCAACGGTATCACTCTTGCTGAGCTGTTGGGACCAAAAACCCGTGAAGTGACCGGAAAAGGATTGCGCCTTCCAGCTTCTGCCAAAATCGAAACCAGTTTGACCAGTGAGGGGGAGTTTATCTCTTCCAACGTCGTTGCCAGGGTAAGCAACGGCTGGTTTCAACTCGGCCGGACGATTGTTGCTTTTGATGATGCCGCAGTTTCTCTGCTCTTTCAGCGGGGTAAAGACGAAATTGAGATTACGCGGTCCCATGTCATGCGAGGCAATACGCGGATCTTTTTTACCGGATCCATAGTGCCTCCAAAGAAGGCAGAAGACGACTGGCGCCTAACGCTCGATTCCAAACACCCGTTGTTTGGCTCTTCCGATGTTGCAGAAACTCCGCACCGTTTGGACGGGATAGCTGTCCGCGGAGCATTTGATGCCACTGAGCGCCTGTTGAAGATCGACAGGTTTACAGCCAGGTCAGGCAAGGCGGTCGTGCATGGAGTGGCCAATTTCCAGATTACGCCAAAAGGGCCTTATCTTGCGATCGCTGCTAACGGCGAACAAATTCCGATAGCTGTTGCCAAACAGGTTTGGCCGATTACCTTGGTCCCGCCAGCCCGCAAATGGGTGATCGAACGCATCACCGATGGTTTGATTGAGGATTTCTCCTACACTGCTGCAATTCAGCCTCCCGGGTTCAATTTCCGGGATCCTTTTGCCGGCTGGACCGGCAATGACATGACCATGGAAATGACTTTTTCTGGCGGTGCGGTTTTACCGATTGGTGATGTTCCCGAAACCAAAGGATTGTCCGGAACTGTCACGATCAGAGATGAGACACTGACAGTTGATGCATCCGGTGGCAGAGCTGCGGTTGAAAGCGGTGGCGAAGTCGCTGTCGCCAGAACAGTTTTCCAGATTTTCGATCTTCCATGGCGAGAAGGCAAAACTGCAAAAGTGTCGGCACGTCTTGAGGGCGAAAATGCAGATATTGGCGAAGTCATGAACAGCGCACCGTTCAAAGTTGCTGATCGCGCAGGTCTCAAACAAGGCGGTGTTTCAGGATCTGGATGGATGGAGATTGAAGCCGGGTTCCCTATGGCAAAGTCAATTGATTTTGCGGCGGTGAATTGGCAAGCGAATGGCGGTTCCAAAGATTTTTCGGACGCAAATCCGATCATGGGTCATACCATTCGGGATGCTGACATCGTATTCGAAGCAGACAAGACGCAAGTTGCCATCCTCGGAAATGGCATTCTGGATGACCTCAAAGCTGATATCAATTTGGTTGTTCCGCTCGGCGGATCCAAGATTGCAGCCCGTCAAGATGTTGTTGTTGATGTCACCGCACAGCAACTGAAAGAGCGCGGCATTGATTTAACCGCTTTTCTGGATGGCGGCATGAAACTGAGTGTTGCCAAGGTGGATGGTGGTCAGGAATTCTTGATTGATCTTCGGGAAACTGAAGTCAGCTTGAAAGCGCTCGGCTGGAAAAAGGCAAAAGGCGTTCCTGCCTCCGCTGCCTTCAAGCTGGTGGAAGGTGAAGAGGAACGGCGGATCGACGATTTCACTCTGAACGCCGACGGGGCAGATATCTTCGGGCAAATGCGTCTGACGTTAAGCGGTGAGCTCATAGATGCCTCTTTCGACCGTTTCCAGTTGCGCCCTGGTGACGAGGCGGAGGTTGATATTCAACGGGCAGAAAATGGCCGGTACGATATCATCTTTTCAGGCACATCCTTCGACGGACGGGGTTTGATCCTCAGCTTGCGGAGCCCAGGAGGCAGTCAGGGTGAGGGTGATTTTGCCGACGGTGCACGGATCTCTGTTGCTCTGGACCGCGTGACTGGTTTCAACGACAAATGGATCAGTGACTTCAGCGGCAAGATCGATACTGGTCCAAAAGGGCTGATGGCGGCGGATATCAACGGTTTGGTGGATGGTCGATCGGATTTCAAATTCACCTTGAAAGAACAAGGCGGTGTCCAGCTCGCGAGCGGGAATTTCGCAGATACCGGTGCGAGCTTGAAATTTCTCGATCTCTATCAGCGCATGAGCGGTGGACGCGGAACACTCGATATTGTCCTGGCTGACGAAGACAGCTGGGTCGGTGACTTCAAGGTAACAGCCCTTGCCATTACCGAGGATCCGGCAATCAAGCGCATACGTGGACAGAATCGGCGCGACAACCTGACCAGTGATGATCCAGTTCAGGCACTAACAGAGGTGGACGGATCTGCGAATTTTGACACCCTGGAAATCAGCTTTACCCGCGATAGCGACATCATGACGATCAGCCGCGGCGCTCTTCGCGGAACGTCTCTTGGCGGAACTGTGAGTGGGACAGTAAATTTGGCGCAGCAGACGTTGAACATGGCAGGAACCTTTGTGCCGATGTATGCGCTCAATAACTTCTTTGCCAAGATTCCACTGCTTGGATTTGCACTTGGTGGCGGCACCGGCGAAGGATTGATCGGGGTAACCTATCGGCTTTCCGGCGCAGTCTCCGATCCGGTTTTGACGGTCAATCCGATCTCTGCAATCGCGCCCGGGATCTTCCGCAAAATGTTCGAGTTCCAGCCCAACTAAAAAAGCCGGGTGCTAATGACCCGGCTTTCGAAATTCCAAGCGGCGTTGTTTAAACAGGTTTCAGAAGAACGTGTTTCTTCTTGCCAAGTGACAACTTGATGATGCCGTCGTCTGTCAGGTCGGCGGATGTCAGCTGGCGGTTTGCGTCCTGCTCACCCTTGTCATTGATCTTGACTGCGCCGCCCTTGATGTTGCGACGAACATCACCGTTTGAGGCACATAGACCAGCGGTAACAAAAACATTCAAAACGCCGATACCGGCATCCAGATCTGCCTGGGTGATTTCAACTGTTGGCAGTCCCTTTGCAGACTGACCTTCTTCAAATGCTTTCCGGGCAGTCTCTGCGGCAGCTTCTGCCTTGTCGCGGCCGTGAATGAGGGCTGTGGCTTCCGTTGCCAGGATTTTTTTGGCTTCGTTGATACCCGAGCCTTCGAGTGCTGCGAGACGTTTGACTTCATCCATCGGCAGGATTGTGAACAGTTTCAGGAAACGTTCGACATCAGCATCTTCCGTGTTCCGCCAGTATTGCCAGTAGTCATAGGCAGACAGTTGCTCTTCATTCAGCCAGACAGCCCCTGCGGCTGTCTTGCCCATCTTTGCGCCGGAAGCAGTGGTCAGCAGAGGTGAGGTCAGCGCAAAGGCTGTCGTATCCGTCAGGCGACGGACAAGATCTGTGCCCGAAAGGATATTTCCCCACTGATCGGACCCGCCCATCTGCAGGCGGCATCCTGTGCGCCGGAAAATCTCCAGATAATCATAGCCTTGCAGGAGCATGTAGTTGAATTCCAGAAACGAAAGGTTCTGCTCACGCTCAAGGCGTAGTTTGACTGAATCGCGCTGGATCATCTGGTTGACCGAGAAATGCTTTCCAATGTCGCGCAGGAAGTCAACATAGTTCAGCTTTAAAAGCCAGTCGGCATTGTCAAGCATGATCGCATCGCCCGGCCCGTCGCCAAACGTCAGCAGCTTTTCAAAGACTTTCCGGATACCGGCCTTGTTGTCCTCAATAATCTCTTCAGTCAGGATCTTGCGGCTCTCATCCTTGCCGGATGGATCACCGACACGCGTGGTGCCGCCACCCATGAGGGCAATCGGCCGATGGCCGGTCTTCTGGAACCAGTGCAGCATCATGATTGGCACCAGCGACCCGGCATGAAGGCTCGGTGCCGTGCAGTCAAAACCGATATAGGCTGTCACGGTTTCCTTGGCGCAAAGTTCGTCCAGGCCTTGAGGGTCCGAGATCTGGTGAATGAACCCGCGCTCGGACAATACCTTCAAAAACTCTGACTTGAACTCGCTCATGCCTATTCGTACCCCGTTCCGTTTGGCCAGCAGTGGACCAGCCCGTAATGCTCTTGAGCCCGCTATATCGGAAGTGACAGGGAATTTCACGGGGAAATCGAATGCAACCTGCAATCAGTCGACATAAGGTACAACATACAAGGACAAATCACAGTCAGTTGGAAAGACGCATGACGGACAAATTGCCGATATTGCATATCCTTTGCGGCAAGATAGCCTCGGGAAAATCGACACTTGTCGGTAAACTCGCGGCAGAGCCCGGGACGGTTCTGGTCAGTGAAGACAGCTGGCTCGGCGCGCTTTTTGGTCCGGAAATGACCAGCATACAGGACTATGTGACCTATTCCGCACGATTGCGCAGTGTGATGGAACCCCATGTCTGCGCGCTTCTGGCAAGCGGAGTTTCTGTCGTGCTCGACTTCCCGGCCAATACACCGAACATGCGCGGCTGGATGAAGCCGATCATTACCACGACCGGGTGTGCCCACACTCTGCATTTCTTGAATGTACCGGACCAGACTTGCAAAATCCGCCTTCACGAGCGCAATGCCAGCGGACTTCACTCCTTTGATGTCAGCGATGAGCAATTTGAACAAATAACCCGCCATTTCATACCGCCGATCATCGACGAAGGTTTTGAAATCCGGGAATACTGAGGTTTCGTTTGTCGTGGTTCCGGCGTTCAATGCGGTATTGCGATTCTCTGGAGCCTTTGTTTCATGCCCTCGACCAGACCTTCTCCGTCCCGCTCTCATGGCCTCATCTGCGGGGCTATGGAACCGGGGTCCCGCAATACCATTACAGATGTTGAAGGAGTTTCGGTTGGCCACAGAACTGTGATTGAGGGTGAACTGCGGACCGGGTTTACGGCGGTCCTTCCGCATCAGGGCAATATTTTCATGGAAAAGCTTGCGGCTGGCGCTGAGGTCATCAACGGATTTGGAAAAAGTGCAGGTCTCATCCAGGTCGATGAATTGGGTACATTGGAAACGCCAATCCTTTTGACCAACACCTTTGGGGTCGGCGAGGGGATCCATGCACTGATCCGCCGTGAACTTGCCAAAAACCCCCAGATCGATCGAGCCAATGGAACAGTCAACCCGGTGGTAATGGAATGCAATGACGGTTATCTGAGCGACATCAACGCGATCGCTTTGACGGAAAAAGATGCGGTTGCCGCGATGACGGCAGCATCGGAAGATTTCGAGCAGGGCAGCGTCGGCGCCGGAACCGGTATCAGCGCATTTGGTTTCAAGGGCGGCATCGGGTCTGCATCGCGGCAATTTGAACTTGATGGCAAGACCTACACGCTTGGGGCGCTGGTTCAGGTCAATTTCGGCCGGGCGGGTGATCTTGTGTTGCCGGATGGGCGTCGGGCTGCCCCTGACGCAGACGTAGCAGATCCTGAACGTGGCTCTGTCATCATCGTGCTGGCAACCGACGTTCCTTTGGATAGTCGCCAGTTGAAACGGGTTGCCCGCCGGGCAGGCGCCGGACTGGCGCGCCTTGGATCGTTCTATGGAAACGGCAGCGGCGACATCGCACTGGCCTTTTCCACGGCTGAACGCATTCCCCATTTGAGCGATCGCGCAATTGTCGTGCGCGAATGTCTGCATGAAGATCTAATTGATGTCTTGTTTCAGGCCGCGGCCGAAACCACGCAGGAATCAGTACTGAATGCCATGATTGCCTCACCTGCCATGCACGGCAAAGGCACAAGCTTCCGGCCATCTCTCAAGGATTGGTTGGAACGGACTTGAACTGACAAGATCCCGATATTGAAACAAGATAAGTCCCGGTTTGATACCGGGGCTTAACTTGTTTTGGAATGGATCGGGTTTCTTGCGCTGGAATGCTCTGGTTAGAACAGTCCAGTCAGGTTTGCGTAGTCGAAGTTGACGGTGAAGTCCTGTCCCGGCAGGTCGTTTTCCTGTGAGTTTCCGATGGCGTAGACATCTCCTGATTGTGTTTTCAGGAGGATCGTATCGTCGCTTTCGAACTGTTGATCGATCAGGTCTGTGGTGAAGACTGCCTGATCGGCGTGGTTCTGGGACAGGCTGAACAGTGAGACTTCATCCAGGAACGCGATTTCGACTGGTATAGTCGAGAACTGGTTCTGGAACAGTGCCGAGTTTGCCTCTTCGGTTGGGAAGTTGCCATTGTAGGCAAACTTGAAGTCTGCTGTTTCTCCCAGGAACAATGGATCAAGAGCCATTTCGGCAGTCCCGCTATCCAGGTCAAAGGCCTGGAATTCGATCTCAAGGCTGGTCGACGTCACATTGACCTGAGACAGAAGAGGGTCGTTGGACACAGGCGCAGAGATGAGTGCGTAGTCGAAATCAACAGAGAAGTCCTGGCCGGGCAGATCGTTTTCCGAGCTGTTGCCAATGGCGTAGATGTCTCCGCTTTGCGTCTTCAGGAGGATCGTGTCGTCGCTTTCGAACTGTTGATCTATGAGGTTTGTGGAAAAGACTGCCAGATCAACGTGGTTCTGTGTCAGATCAAGAAGAGATGTTTCGTCAATGAAGGCGATCTCGACCGGTGTTTGGGAAGTCTGGTTTTGGAACACAACTGCATTGGTACCGGAAACCGGGAAGTTTCCGTTGTAGGCGAAGGTAAAGTCATATGTTTCGCTATTTAACGGTAATCCGGGAATGTCCGAAGTGATCACCTGACCGGTATCCAGGTCAAACCCCTCAAATTCGAAGCCCAGCTTCGCAGCACTGAGGTCTTGAACAGTCAAGATCGCATTGGGATCATTTGTTCCTTCAACAGAGATCGTGACAGTGTTGCTAACAGACGCGCCAATATTATCGGTAGCAGTAACCTCAATCACTATTACTTCCGTCTCGCCGGCGTTCAAAACAGTGAAGTCTCCACCAGTCTCAAAAACCAGCTTCTGGCCTACTATATTTGCAATACCCTTTTGAGGAGAACTGGAAATCGAATAGCTCAGCGTTTCGCCATTGTTGTCACTGTCTACGTCAGTGCCAAGAAGCGTAAGGTCGATTTCAATAGAACCGGCACTTTCGGAGCCAGAAATGTTGGCATCTTTTAGTTCCGGAGCGTCGTTTTGTCCTTCAATGACGATAGAGATCGAAGCGGAAGAGGTTTCTCCGGTGGCATCGGTTACAGTGTAGATCAGTAACTCTGTGGCAGTTTCACCGGCTGCAAGGGCTTCATAATTACCGACAGGCAAAAAAGTGAAGGATCCATCGCCATTGTCAGTGACATTCACTGGAACTCCGTTTTCGGTTGTAAATGAAACCGTGTGTGTTTCATTCGCATCCGGGTCAGAAAAATCTAAGGTAAAGGTCGCAGTAGGCGCGTCTTCTGATGTTACGGTGCTCATGTGTTGTGCGATTGGTCCGTCGTTCGTGCCAGTAACGATAACTGATACCAATTCACTGTCTGAAAGTTGCCCATCGCTTACCAATACTTGGTAACTGAGTTCTAGCTTTTCTCCTGCTGCGAGGAAGTCGAGTTCAGTGTCCGCAACGGAAAACGACCACTCGATCGCTTTGACATCAGACTGGCCAGTGATCAACGCCCCACCAAACGATTCTGCGAACAAATCTTCTAATTCGTCAGAAAGTTCTCCAGCGCTCCAGTCGGCCAAGACAAGTGTTGTGTTAACTGTCTGTTGTGAGAATGCATCGTCAGAAAAGTAAAGCGAACCTGTTGCAGTGATTTCGCCGGATTGGCCATTATTTCCGACAGGCTCGGTCAGTTCCACCGATTGACCGGTTTGAATGACCGGTGCTACCTGAACCTTGAGGTTTTCCCAACCTGTGGCGGTAAGGCCAAGGTTGTTAAAGGTGAAAGGATTGTTTTCACCGCCTGAATTCAGCTGGCTTACATACGCAATAATTTCTTGTTCAGCTAATTTGTAATCCTGATAATCAAGCGCCAAAACTAAAGTATCGTTTCCAGTCCCGCCAAAGTAGCTGTCAAAACCTTGGGTGTTTGGGGACGCAAATATGCCAATGTCGTCGCCAGACCCGGTAAATAACAAGTCGTATCCGTCTCCGCCGGCCGCAATGTCATTTCCAACCCCGGTGAAAATCTGATCATTGCCTGCACCGCTGTCGACACTATCCGAACCATTTCCACCGATGAGAATGTCATTGCCTGAGAGTGGGGTGTTAGAACCTAGGATTTCATCCAAATGCGCTTTTTGCCAATGCCATGGATACCATGAAATTTCGTAGGCGAGATTTGTAATCGTGGAAGAGTTTATGACGTTACCGACGTTGTCGGCGACGATTACCAGACCATCATCTGAATCAGACAGAGATACGTTGTAAAGCCCCATGTTACTCTCAATTCTATCTATAATAGTATTGGTAATAATTACCATTACAGGTAGAGAATATAGGTTAGGAAGTTGATTCTGAAGATCTATATCGCAAAAGTTGCATTTATTCACACATTCGTCAATGACACAGCTGACTGTTCTAATTGGCCGAATTGGACATGAAAAAACCCCGGCCTTGCGACCGGGGTTTTCTTTGGTCTGTCGTCCAAAATGAATTAGACGGAGTAGTACATGTCGAATTCGACCGGATGCGGTGTCATGTCGTAACGGTCTGCTTCTTCGTTTTTCAGTCCGATATAGGCATCGATCTGGTCGTCATCGAAGACACCGCCGGCTTTCAGGAAGTCGCGGTCACCGTCGAGGGATTCTAGAGCTTCACGCAGGGAACCACAAACCGTCGGGATCTCGGCCAGTTCTTCAGCTGGCAGATCGTAGAGGTTCTTGTCCATCGCGTCGCCCGGATGGATCTTGTTCTTGATGCCGTCAAGGCCAGCCATCAGAAGTGCAGAGAAGCACAGGTACGGGTTGGCTGTTGGATCCGGGAAGCGGACTTCAACACGTTTCGCCTTCGGAGACGACGTGAACGGGATGCGGCAAGACGCAGACCGGTTACGCGAAGAATAAGCCAGCAGAACCGGTGCTTCGTAACCTGGAACCAAGCGCTTGTAGGAGTTGGTTGACGGGTTGGTGAAGGCGTTCAGGGCTTTCGCATGCTTCAGGATGCCGCCGATGAAGTACAAGCAGCTCTCAGACAAGTCAGCGTACTGGTTACCGGCAAATGACGGCTCACCCTTGTTCCAGATGGACAGGTGGCAGTGCATGCCCGTGCCGTTGTCACCAAAGACCGGCTTCGGCATGAACGTTGCGGACTTGCCATATGCATGGGCAACCTGATGAACGACGTATTTGTAGACCTGCATGTTGTCAGCACAACGTGTCAGGTGGTCGAACTTCATGCCGAGTTCGTGCTGGGCAGCTGCCACTTCGTGGTGGTGCTTTTCAGTTGGAACACCCATTTCAGCCATGACGGACAGCATTTCGGAACGAATGTCCTGCGCGCTGTCGATTGGAGGAACCGGAAAATAACCGCCTTTTGTGCGCGGACGGTGGCCGAGGTTGCCTGTTTCGTATTCGGAGCCCATGTTGGACGGCAGTTCGGAGCTGTCCAGGGAGAAACCAGTGTTGTACGGGTCAGCAGTAAAGCGCACGTCGTCGAACATGAAGAATTCTGCTTCAGGGCCGATGTAGATGGTGTCACCAAAACCGCCTGACTTCACATAAGCTTCAGCCTTTTTGGCTGTCATGCGCGGGTCGCGGTTGTAGCCTTCGCCAGTGATTGGATCGACAATGTCACAGAAGATAACCATTGTGGACTGAGCGAAGAACGGATCCATGTGAACGGTTTCAGGATCCAGGATCAGCATCATGTCGGACTCGTTGATGGCTTTCCAGCCCTCAATGGAAGAGCCGTCGAATGCAACGCCTTCAGCGAACATGTCTTCATCAACAAGAGCAACATCCATTGTCAGGTGCTGCATTTTACCTTTAGGATCGGTAAAGCGCAGGTCGACGAATTTGATGTCCTTGTCCTGAATTTCCTTCAGGATATCAGCAGCGGTGGTCATTGTGTCCATCCCTTTAAGTATCGTTTGAACAGTTGGGTTTGGTTCCGGTCTGGCAGAGGTCTTTGCCACATCTGTCTGGATAGACCGGAATTCTGATTGCCGGCGGATGCCGGAAACTGGTTGGATTAGATAGCGTCGATGCCGGACTCGCCGGTACGGATGCGAACGGCTTCCTCAATGCTGGAAACAAAGATCTTGCCATCGCCAATTCGGCCGGTTTGAGCTGCATTGCGAATGGCTTCAACAGCCTTTTCCACCAAGTCTGCGCCAAGAACAATCTCGACTTTCACCTTCGGGAGAAAATCAACAACATACTCTGCACCGCGATACAGTTCGGTATGACCCTTTTGCCGACCAAAACCCTTGGCTTCGGTCACGGTGATGCCCTGTAGGCCGACCTCTTGCAGCGCCTCTTTCACTTCATCCAGTTTGAATGGCTTGATGATCGCTTCGATCTTTTTCATCACCTTGTTCTCTCTCCACATATCCAGGTCGGAAGTATCCGAAAGGTCTTTTAGACCGGACGCGCAAACACTTGAATGTGTAAAACTGTCCGACCCGTGACCGTTGACACAATCAAAGCATGATGTGTGCCAAATACTGTTGGAGCCCCTGCATCGTCCCAGAGGCTGGAAAATCCGCTACAAAAAACGGCAATCCCCTTTCCGGGTCAATGCTGCAGTTGCACAATACTGCCCAAAAGAGACTAAAAAATAGGCAGAATGGTTACTGAATGTGCAATTGCCTGTTCCGTCCGGTCGCAACAAGCTGATGCTCGACAAATTTGTGGATCCTGTGCACAGATGATCGTGGAAATTAGGGACGTAAGAAAGACTGCTGAGAGATGGATAGGATGACAACAGCGCTGCTGACGCCGGACCAGATGGGGTTTGCGGATCGCCTAACCATTGAAAGCGGTGTTCCGGGCATTGTGTTGATGGAAAACGCCGGACAGGCAGTTGCTCGGGTTGCCGCTGATCATGCGCCGCGAAACGGCCGCGTTCTGGTCATATGTGGTCCTGGCAACAATGGCGGTGATGGTTTTATCGCTGCGCGTATTCTGGCTGCTCGCGGGTTTCAGGTTGACGTCGGCCTTTTAAAGGATCCGGCAGGTCTCAAGGGAGATGCTGCTCTCGCGTTTGAGCGGATGGGATTGCCGTATGCTTTGTTGAGTGACGGTGATCACACTGCAGATAACTTCTTTACCAGCTTGCATAAAGCGGATCTGATCATAGACGCAATGTTTGGGGCTGGTCTGGATCGGCCTTTGCAAGGACCAATTGCGTCGCTGGTGGAGAGCGTCAACCAATCAAACAAACCTGTTGTCGCTGTTGATCTGCCATCCGGTGTTAATGGCGCCACCGGCGAAGTGCTCGGGGAAGCGATAAAGTCGCATGCGACTGTGACGTTCTTTTGTGAGAAGCCCGGGCACATTCTTTATCCGGGCCGTTGCCATTGCGGGGATGTAACGGTTGCTGACATCGGAATTGACAAGGGTGTCCTGGACAAGATTGAACCCGCTACACACATAAATGCTCCAGAGCTATGGGTAAGCGATTTGCCCAAGCCGGACCCTCTCGGTCACAAGTACTCCAAAGGCCATGCCGTGGTGTTCGGCGGACCCATGTCATCCACCGGTGCTGCGCGTTTATCAGCCATGGCAGCTTTGAGGGCAGGGGCAGGACTTGTTACTCTGGCTTCACCGCCAGGTGCAATGATGGTCAATGCATCTCATCTGACAGCTGTTATGTTGAAAAAGGTCTCTGGAGTTGATGCAATCCCGGAGTTCATGAAAGATCATCGCCTCAATGCAGTGTTGATCGGGCCGGGGTTTGGTTTGGATCCGGAAACCATGGAAGCCGTTACAACTCTGATGGGGGAGCTGCGGGCAACTGTTCTGGATGCTGACGCGCTGACTGTATTCGAAGACGAACCCGAAACCCTGTTCGCCCTGATCAGGGCCAATCAGTCCCCAACGATCATGACGCCGCATGACGGTGAATTTGCGCGTCTCTTTTCGGATCTTGTTGGTCAAGACAAACTCTCCAGAGCGCGCAAGGCGGCAGAGCGCTGTTGCGCAATTGTTGTCCTGAAGGGCCCGGACACCGTTATTGCTGCTCCAGATGGGCGCGCTGCCATCAATTGCAATGCGCCGCCCTGGCTGGCTACCGCAGGCTCCGGGGATGTTCTCGCAGGTGTTGCGTTGGGACTACTGGCGCAGGGCGTGCCGGGATTTGAGGCGGCTTGCCAGGCCGTATGGCTGCACGGAGAAGCAGGTAGCAATGCTGGTCCGGGATTGATCGCAGAGGATTTGCCTTCAGCATTAAAACCAGCAATTCAAGTGCTTGTGGACAATTGTGAAAGAAGCTGAGGGCGAATGCACCTTTTTGCTTTGACGGAAAAAAATGTGGTGCTATAGAGGCCCCGCTTCATCAGCCGTGTTCATCGAACTCGGCCGTGCGGATGTGGTGAAATTGGCAGACACGCCAGATTTAGGTTCTGGTGCCGCAAGGCGTGGGGGTTCAAGTCCCTCCATCCGCACCAAGCATTTTTCCTTTATGTATAACGAAGTCTCTGCGAGCACCCATTTGTACGATCGCAGATTACATTGACCACAGACTGCGATAATAACTAATCAACAATCCCAAGAAGTGTGTAGTTGGGCTTGGACAATGTAAATTTGTATCGATATTCAAGCATACCCATGATATTCTGGTGGTATATTAAGTAATAATTACAATGTAATATATTTAAATAGATACTTGAATACATATTCTAAACTAATCGATTATACTGTATAACTGTGAGACAGTTTGAGTTTTTTTGTTGGTGACTGGGTGTAATATCATCTTTCCATTCGATGGAATTGAAGGCTTCAGAAGGAAATCTACTGCTCCGCGTCTGTTGGCAGATGAATTCGGTCGAAGTTAAACAGGAATTGTAAATGCGCTGGCCGGTACTCCAGATTTCATGGCTCAGTTATCTGATAGCCGGGATTATGGTCGTTGGCGCCATTCTGATCTTGAGTGGATTTTCCTTCAACGGATCTGAGTACTCGCTGAAACGGGCTTTGCACGAGGATATGTCCCGGAGCGGCTCCAGTGGGCGAGTTGAAGCAGAAAAGCTGAAATCGGCAGTTATTGAGTATGTGTTGACCCGGTCTTCTGTTGCAAAGAGCAATCTCAACCTCAGTTTGGCGATTGTGAAAGGCAGGACCATTACTTGGTCGAATGGATCCTTTGGTGAGTTTGTCTCAGAAGAGAGATGGCGCCAGATCATGTTGCAAGGCATGAAGGAAAATCTGGCGTTAATAAAGGGTTATGTTCAAAAATCGGATGAGCTTGCCGATACTGATGAACTGCTGAACGCCGCGAGTGAGCTTTCCTATCAAGCACATAGACTCGGCTTTAACGCCAACCAGACCAGTCTAGTTCGAGCTGCTGAAATACGTAACAAACTGCAAACCCAGCAGGCGTATTTGAGACGAGCAGTTGAGTTTCTGTTGGCGGTTGGTGGTTTTTTGCTGATTATTGCGATCCGGCAGAATGCTTCACTGGCTAAAACTTCGGAGTTGGCAAAGTCCAATGCCCGGAAGTACTCGCATCTTGCCAAACATGATCCGGTGACCGGATTGCCAAACAGAACCGCTGTGGATGAGGAATTGGCAGAGCTTGCCAAAGGGCGCGCCAAATCCGCGCGGATTTGTGTGTTGGCCCTGGATCTGGACGGGTTCAAGCGGGTCAATGACATGTTCGGCCATATCGCCGGTGATGCGGCGCTGCGCGCGGTTGCTCAAAGACTGAAGTCAGTCATCGATTCATCGGCCCAGTATGGAACAGTTTCCCGTGTTGGTGGTGATGAATTTCTGGTCATATTGCAAGTTGACGACAACAGTTGGGAGCTCGAACAATTTGCAGGGATGCTGCTGGAATCATTTGTAGAGCCCTTTGAGACTGCGTCCGGAAAAGTCACGCTCGGCCTGTCTATCGGTTTTTCGGAAGCCGCAAATGGGCGTGAAACGTGCTTCAATCTGGTGATGAATGCTGATCTTGCGCTGACAGAAGCCAAATCCAGCGGCAAAAACAGATTTGTTGCTTATGATGAGGAATTGCGAACCCAGCTTAAGCGCCGAGAAGCAATCGAAGACGCCCTGAAAACTGCGGTCGCTAATCGCGAAATTCATATTGCTTATCAGCCGATCTACGACATTTTGTCCGGTGAGTGCATGGGGTTTGAAGCGCTTGCCCGATGGGCTCACCCGCAATTGGGTGAAGTTGGGCCTGCTGAATTCATTCCAGTGGCTGAAACCACTGGAGATATTGTCGATATTGGTGAATTTGTTCTGCTGGAAGCTTGTAAATGTGCGGCGACTTGGGAGCGGCCAGTCGGTGTATCGGTAAACCTTTCCATGGCCCAGATACTACGCTCTGATGTCGTTCAAAAGGTAAGGCAATCACTATTGGCAACTGGATTGCCGCCAGAGCGATTGAAACTGGAAATAACAGAAAGTGTCCTGATTTCTGATTTCGAGAGGACAGAATCGGTCCTTGCAGACATGCGGGCACAGGGTATCAAGATAGCGCTTGATGACTTCGGAACCGGCTATTCGGGCCTGTCCTATCTCAGTAAGCTTCATTGGGATGAAATCAAGATTGACCGAAGTTTTGTCGACACGACCAAGACTTCAAGAGATGCACAAAAAGTTGTTGAAATGGTAGTGGAAATTGCCGGCCAACTTGGTTCCTCTGTGACAATTGAAGGTATCGAAACAGAGCTGCAACGTGAGTTGTTTGCCGGATTTGGGTGCGGGCTGGCCCAAGGCTTTCTGTTCGGGCGGCCGTCCGCTCCGGATTTGGTTCCGGATGCCATGAATCGCCCCATCCCATCTCTGGTGGCTCCAAAACAGTTCCTTTCCAAAGTTCGCAGTGTTTGAAGATGCCTATAACTCTCCTACAAGACTAAAAAATAGTAGTCCGATCGGTTTACAGCCGCGTCTGCACTAGGTCGATTGCAAGACGTTTAAACTCCCGGTTTGCAGCAGGAAATACCCCGTTTCCCCTTGACACTTTAGGGTGCAGCCTTTATCGCGCTTGCATCGTGCGTCTTGAATACAGTTTGAGGCGATGCTTTGCTGTTTGAACGCTCCTGCAACAGGGGAGTGCGGGCAATTCGGCACACGGAATTCTGATAATCAAAACCTCCGAGGCGGTATGCCGCTGCGGACCGAGGACGAAGCAAAACCCATGCAGGTAACCGAAACCCTCGCCGAGGGCCTCAAGCGAGAGCTCAAAATCGACATCCCGGCTGGCGATCTGGCCACCAAACTTGATGACTATCTGGACGACATGAAGTCCAAGGCAAACATCAAGGGCTTCCGTCCGGGCAAAGTGCCGCTCGCGCACCTTAAAAAAATGTATGGCCGTCAGGCCATGGCTGAGATCCTGTCGACCACAATCCAGGAAACCACTCAGAAAGCCGTTGAGGAGCGCTCAGAGCGCCCGGCTTTGACACCGGAAATTGATCTTCCGGATGCGGAAGCTGAAAAGATTCTGGCAGGCGACGCCGATCTTTCCTTCAAAATGACCTACGACATTCTGCCGACGTTCGACATCGTCGATTTCGCTGGCATTGAAATCGAGCGTCCTGTCGTCGACATCGCCGATGAGGAAGTTCAGAAGCAGGTCGAAGAGATCGCCAAGAACAACGCTCCTTTCGAAGAGAAAAAGGGTAAGGCCAAGGATGGCGATCGCGTCACCATGTCCTACCTCGGTAAAATCGATGGCGAGCCTTTCGAAGGTGGCGCTGACGAGAATGGTCAGTTGGTTCTCGGCTCCGGTCAGTTTATCCCGGGTTTTGAAGACCAGTTGATCGGTGTGAAAGCTGGCGACGAGAAAGTCGTTGAAGTGAACTTCCCGGAAGAATACCAGGCAGCTCACCTTGCAGGGAAAGCTGCGACCTTCGACGTTGTTGTCAAGGAAGTTGGTGCACCTGGTAAAGCCAAGGTTGATGACGAGTTCGCTGCAGGTCTTGGCCTGGAAACACTCGACAAGCTGAAAGATCTGGTCCGTGGCCAGATTGAAACCAATTTCGGTGCAATGACCCGTCAGCGCGTCAAGCGTCAGCTGCTTGACAAACTGGACGAGCATTACTCCTTCGACCTGCCGGAAAAACTGTTGAACTCCGAGTTTGACGTTGTTTGGCAGCAAGTCGAAGAAGACATGAAGCGTAACGAAAAAACCTTCGAAGACGAAGATACAACGGAAGAAGAAGCAAAAGCGGAATACCGCAAGATTGCTGAACGTCGTGTCCGTCTTGGTCTGGTACTGTCTGAAATCGGTGAAAAGAACGACATTCAGGTTACGGATGAAGAAATGCAGCGTTCGTTGTATGATCGGGTCCGTCAGTTCCCAGGCCAGGAGCAGCAGGTGTTCGATTTCTACAAGAACAACCAGCAGGCTCTCGCGACTCTGCGCGCTCCTATCTACGAAGAAAAAGTTGTCGACTACATGCTCGAGCTTGCCAAAGTGACCGACAAGACGGTTACCAAGGAAGAACTTGAAAAGCTGGTCGCTGAGGATGAAGAAGACGCTTAAGGCGTTTTCTCAAAAAAATGTCAGAAACGGTGCGGGTTTTAACCTTGCTTTCATGCCGTGTCTGTCATGACTTTGCGTTGAGGGCGGCATCCCTATATATGGGATGTCGCTTTTTTCGAGTCAGGCCCCTGAACGATGCGCTCAAGGGCCTATATCCTGCCTGCTATGCCGGGCAACATCTCAAGCTTATGGATGAGGTATGAAGGATCCCACTGATATCTACATGAACACTCTCGTGCCGATGGTTGTCGAGCAGACGAACCGGGGCGAGCGGGCCTTCGATATCTATTCGCGCCTGCTAAAGGAGCGCATCATCTTCCTGACCGGTCCGGTGGAAGATCACGTGGCAACCCTGGTGAGCGCTCAGCTTCTTTATCTGGAATCTGAAAACCCGACCAAAGAGATCGCGATCTACATCAATTCTCCAGGAGGTCTCGTCACCTCCGGTCTTGCGATCTATGATACAATGCAATTCATTCGTCCGCCGGTCTCGACCCTGTGTATCGGTCAGGCTGCAAGCATGGGCTCCTTGCTCCTTGCTGCTGGCGAAAAGGATATGCGTTTTATTCTGCCGAATGCGCGTGTGATGGTTCACCAGCCATCCGGTGGTTTCCGCGGTCAAGCTGCTGATATCATGCTGCATGCACAGGAAATTCTGGCCATGAAGCGCAGATTGAATGAAATCTACGTGAAGCACACCGGTCAGAGCCTTGATCAGGTCGAAGAGGCGCTGGAGCGTGACAATTTCATGACTGCAGATCGCGCGAAGGAATTCGGGCTCGTCGATAATGTCATAACAGACAGAGAAAGCCTTGGCAGCGAAGCTGACGCCTAAAAACAGTTTCCGGCCTTAATCATGAATCAATATTCATGATTAAGGCCGGAAAAACCAGAGATAATGCCGGTTTTCATCTTCGCCTTAAACCTATATTGATTTTTACTAGCGAAGCATGGTGACATCCTATTTTGAAGTGCCGCACACTGTGTGCGTATCTTCCAGACCGGTACAGAGCCATAATTTGGCCACAACCGGACAGATAAGGGGTAGTGACCCCAAGAACGCGAGGTTGAATACATGACCAAGGCCAGCGGCAGCGATTCCAAGAATACGCTTTACTGCTCCTTCTGCGGCAAGAGCCAGCATGAAGTTCGCAAGCTGATCGCCGGCCCGACTGTTTTCATTTGCGATGAATGTGTCGAGCTGTGCATGGATATCATCCGCGAGGAAAACAAATCCTCGCTGGTTAAGTCTCGGGACGGAATCCCGACTCCTCAGGAAATTCGCGATGTTCTCGATGATTATGTCATCGGGCAGGGCAGTGCGAAGAAGGTCCTGTCGGTCGCCGTTCACAACCACTACAAACGTCTGAACCATGCTTCCAAAAGCGACGACGTGGAACTGGCGAAGTCCAACATCTTGTTGGTTGGACCTACCGGTTGCGGCAAAACGCTTCTGGCGCAAACTCTTGCTCGTATCCTCGACGTTCCGTTCACGATGGCGGATGCCACCACACTGACCGAAGCCGGTTATGTCGGTGAAGACGTTGAAAATATCATTTTGAAACTGCTGCAGTCAGCCGATTATAATGTCGAGCGCGCGCAACGCGGTATCGTCTACATCGATGAAATCGACAAGATCAGCCGTAAGGCTGACAATCCATCGATCACACGGGATGTGTCCGGCGAGGGCGTGCAGCAGGCTCTGTTGAAGATCATGGAAGGCACGGTTGCCTCTGTTCCGCCTCAAGGTGGACGCAAGCATCCACAGCAAGAATTCCTGCAGGTTGACACCACCAACATGTTGTTCATCTGCGGTGGAGCATTTGCTGGTCTCGACAAAATCATTTCTGATCGCGGCACTCAGTCTTCCATCGGCTTCAAGGCGCAGGTTCATGCTCCGGAAGATCGTCGTATTGGTGAGCTGTTCTCCGTGCTTGAACCCGAGGATCTGCTGAAGTTCGGCCTAATTCCCGAATTCGTCGGCCGCTTGCCGGTGATTGCGACCCTGGAAGATCTCGACGAAGATGCTTTGATCACCATCCTGACCGAGCCGAAGAACGCTTTGGTCAAGCAGTATCAACGTCTCTTCGAGATGGAACAGGTCGAATTGACCTTCCACGATGATGCATTGCGCGCGATTGCCCAGAAAGCGATAGATCGGAAAACCGGTGCACGCGGTCTGCGATCTATTCTGGAAGCGATCCTGCTTGATACGATGTATGAATTGCCTGGCCTTAAAGGCGTAAAGGAAGTTGTGATTTCGCCGGAAGTCGTAAAGGGAGAGGCGCGCCCGCTCTATATTTACGAGGACCGTGAGGAAACTTCGGCGACCAGCGCTTAGAGCTTGAGCAATTGAGCTTCGATTAATGGTGAATAAATGCCGCTCGGTCCGAGCGGCATTTTGCATTTTGTGCCCGTATTCCCTGTCTTTCGAGCGATATCCACCGGTGGTGTGAGTCGTCAACAGGCAAGTCTTGTAAGCTTTGATGTAGCGCCTTGACACCAAAGGGGTTGGTGTCCACCTAATAGGTGAAACGACGGTTTGTGCAGACCGACAGCATGCCCAGGTGGGGTGTTGCGGTTTGGCCTGTCGGGAAATGTCCCGAAAACCGTTTCCAGTGTTCTGGCTGCCTTTTATAGAGTGGGGCCGGGACACGCTGAGAAAGGAATAAAAATGAGCGACGCAGAAACTCGCGCCATCGAACCGGACAGCACGTCTGTTTACCCAGTTCTGCCTCTGCGCGACATTGTCGTCTTTCCGCATATGATTGTGCCGCTGTTTGTAGGCCGCGAAAAGTCGATCAAGGCGCTTGAAGAGGTCATGACAACCGATAAGCACATCCTTCTGGCGACTCAGAAGAATGCATCGGATGACGATCCCAATCCGGATGACATCTATAATGTCGGAACGCTCGCAACTGTTTTGCAGTTGCTGAAGCTTCCAGACAACACTGTGAAAGTTCTCGTCGAGGGCGGCGCGCGCGCGGAAATTGGAGAATACTCCGAGCGAACCGATTATTTTGAAGCAACCGCAACGGTTCTGCCTGAACGCGATGAAGAGCATATCGAAATCGAGGCTCTCTCGCGCTCTGTGATTTCCGAGTTCGAAAACTATGTGAAGCTCAACAAGAAAGTTTCACCTGAAGTTCTTGGTGCGGTCAATCAGATCGAGGATTACTCCAAACTCGCTGATACAATTGCGTCTCATCTGGCGATCAAGATTCCTGAAAAGCAGGAAATTCTCGCAATCGTTTCCGTCGCGGAGCGATTGGAGCGTGTTCTCGGCATGATGGAAAGTGAAATCTCCGTCCTGCAGGTCGAAAAGCGTATTCGCTCTCGGGTCAAGCGCCAGATGGAGAAAACGCAGCGCGAGTACTATTTGAATGAGCAGATGAAGGCCATTCAGAAGGAACTCGGCGACAGCGAAGATGGCCGCGATGAAGTCGCTGAGCTTGAAGAAAAGATCAAGAAGACAAAACTCAGCAAGGAAGCGCGCGAACGCGCCGCAGCAGAAATCAAGAAACTGAAACAGATGAGCCCGATGTCTGCGGAAGCAACCGTGGTGCGGAACTATCTGGACTGGTTGATCGGTATTCCGTGGAGCAAGAAATCCAAGGTCAAGCACGATCTGGCACTTGCTGAGAAAGTTCTTGATACCGACCATTATGGCTTGGAAAAGGTCAAGGAGCGTATCGTTGAGTATCTGGCAGTTCAAAGCCGGGCCAACAAGTTGCGCGGACCAATCCTGTGCCTTGTCGGACCTCCAGGTGTCGGTAAAACCTCGCTCGGCAAGTCAATTGCCAAGGCAACGGGCCGTGAATTTGTCCGTATGTCGCTTGGCGGTGTACGGGATGAAGCAGAGATCCGGGGTCATCGCCGGACCTACATCGGGTCCATGCCGGGCAAGGTCATTCAGTCGATGAAGAAGGCCAAGAAATCCAACCCGCTCTTCTTGCTCGACGAGATCGACAAGATGGGTATGGATTTCCGCGGTGATCCGTCATCAGCTCTGCTTGAAGTGCTTGATCCGGAGCAGAACTCTTCGTTCATGGATCACTATCTTGAGGTCGAATATGACCTTTCTGATGTGATGTTCGTAACCACGGCAAACACGCTGAACATTCCAGGTCCCCTGATGGACCGTATGGAAGTGATCCGCATTGCCGGTTACACGGAAGAAGAAAAGGTCGAGATCTGTCGGCGCCATCTGATTCAGAAAGCCGAAAAGGACCATGGTCTTCGGGACGGTGAGTTTTCGATTGAAGACGATGCACTTCAGTTCATTGTTCGCCGTTACACCCGTGAAGCCGGAGTTCGAAATCTTGAACGCGAAATGGCGACCCTTGCTCGTAAAGCGGTCAAGGATATTCTGATGACTGACAAGGAAAGCATCACGGTGACGCCGGAAGTTGTCGAGGAATACCTTGGTGTTCCACGCTACCGTTACGGCGAAGTCGAATCGGAAGATCAGGTTGGTGTCGTAACCGGTCTGGCCTGGACTGAAGTTGGCGGTGAACTCCTAACCATTGAAGGCGTGATGATGCCCGGTAAGGGCAAAATGACTGTCACCGGCAATCTGAAGGAAGTGATGAAGGAATCGATTTCGGCAGCGGCCTCTTATGTTCGCTCTCGTGCAGTTGATTTCGGTATCGAGCCGCCGCTTTTCGACAAGCGTGATATTCACGTTCATGTTCCTGAAGGAGCAACGCCGAAAGACGGTCCGTCAGCAGGTATTGGCATGGCAACGGCAGTCATTTCGACCATGACCGGAATTCCGGTTCGGCGCGATGTAGCAATGACAGGCGAGATCACGCTGCGCGGCCGGGTGCTTCCAATCGGTGGCCTGAAAGAGAAACTACTGGCAGCGCTCCGTGGTGGTATCAAGCTGGTCATGATCCCGGAAGAAAATGCCAAGGATCTGGTCGACATTCCGGACTCAGTGAAAAACTCACTGGAGATAATTCCGGTCTCCGGAATGGAAGACGTGCTCAAACACGCCCTCCAAAAAGTCCCGGAAGCAATCGAATGGGATGCGGACGCGGCTGAAGCTGCAGCCAAGGCGAGTGAAAAAGGCGAAGATTCCAAGAGCGTTCTCGCCCATTAATCGGCCATATTACCAGTGGAAAACGTCAAGCCCCGGTCAAACCGGGGCTTTTCTTATGAATAATTGGTCGAATTGGCTGTTTTCTGCGAAAAAACCTCTTGCGTTTCATCTCATTTCACCCGAATTTCCCGCAACGGCGCTGACAGGAATCGTTGGCACTGAGCCGTTTCTTAGAAAGGTATCTGCTATGAATAAGAACGATCTGATCGCGGCTGTCGCAGAAAAGACCGGCCTCACCAAGGCGCAGGCAGGCGAAGCTGTTGACGCATCTTTTGAAGCTGTCACCGAAACGCTGAAAGGTGGCGGTGAAGTCCGCATCATCGGTTTTGGTAACTTCACTGTTTCTGCACGTGCAGCCACAGAAGGCCGTAACCCGCGGACTGGCGAAACGATCCAGATCCCGGCTTCTAAGACGCCGAAGTTCAAGGCTGGTAAAGGCCTGAAAGACGCTGTGAACTCCTAATCGGTTTCACAGGCACTTCGTCTTAAAGAACCCCGCGCCTGAGGTGTCTCAGAGGCGGGGTTCTTGCGTTTTCAGCTAGGAGCGACGGATTTGCGTCGAAGCCATTCATATGTGCGGCCGGTCGTAGTCTGTCCCAATGCAGAAGGCTTAACTCGCTGGGAATTGGCGACACGACGAATTGACCAAAACAACGGAGCGATGGACAATCATCCACAGGCGTAATGGTGGAATTCAAAATCTTTCTTTTTTGGGCTTGCCAAGAAAGAAGAGAGCCCATAAAAGGCGTCTCACCCTGTTAGGGGGCGATTAGCTCAGTTGGTAGAGCGCTTCGTTTACACCGAAGATGTCGGGAGTTCGAGTCTCTCATCGCCCACCATTCTCCCCTTTGAAATTGATAACATTGGTCAGACGCTTCCATTTTAGGATTCGGTTCTGCGAGACCTATTTTCAGGATTGACCATTCCTGCGTTTTTTAGCCGCCGCCCATGAGCGCTGTTCAAGCTGGGCGTTGACCTGCAATTGCCCCTGAGGTTTCAAGTCAGTACCGACGAACCGGTCATGTAAACCAGACCAAAGGGCACAATACAGACTGCCGTTCATTTTCTAGAATCGGGCGGTCAGTTTTCTTTTCCTTGCGCTTTGGATTATATTTCGCAGCTAAATAATAATAATATGAAATGGTAGATACATAACAAGATGGCGATACTCGTCTTAATCCAGATGTTCGGAGCAGTGATGCTCCTCCTCTATGCAGTGCGGATGGTTCGAACAGGTTTCGAAAGAGCGTCCGGCCCAGCCCTCAAAAGAGCGATTGGCAAAGCGTCTTCCAGCCCGGTGACGGGAGCTGCATCTGGAATGGTGGTCGCTATCCTTCTGCAAAGCGCAACAGCCGTTGCGATCCTGGCCGCCGGTTTTACCGTCTCCGGGTTCATGACAACCGCTGCGGGGCTTTCCGTACTGCTGGGAGCTGATCTGGGCTCGGCGCTGGTGGTTCAGTTCCTGGCGTTCGATCTGAGCTGGTTGATCCCGCTGCTGCTGGCTGTTGGTGCGTGGATGTTTCTCAAGATCGAGGCCCGTACCGCAAAGCAGGCCGGTCGCATCCTGATCGGCATTGCGTTCATTCTCATTGCGCTGCAAATGATCGGCGCTTCGACCGAGCCTCTCAAACAGGCTTCATTCATGCCTGTTGTTGCCGGGTATCTGGCAGCGGACCCCTTTACCGCGCTCTGTGTTGGCGCGCTGCTGGCATTTCTGGTGCATTCGAGTGTCGCTGCGGTGCTGATGGTCGTTGCCTTTGTGCTTAAAGCAGACCTGCCACTGGATGCTGCCCTTCCGCTTGTTCTTGGGGCAAACATTGGTGCGGGCATAGTTGCACTGTGGCTGACCAGGGGAATGGACCAGAAAGCGCGCCTGCTGCCGATTGGAAACTTTGTTTTCCGGGGGCTTGGTGCCGTAATTGCACTCTTGCTGGTCATCAATGTCGATATCCCGTTGCATCTCATCAGTGACAATCCCGGGCAACAGGTCGTGTCTTTTCACGTCTTGTTTAATCTTGTCCTTGTCATCGTCTGTTTGCCATTGATACGTCCTGTTGCTTGGATGGTCGAAAGAATGGCTCTGGCAAGCACACCAGAGGGACAAGACGAGCCGCTGACACCCAAGAGCGCTCTGGATACGAACGTCGTGCATGTACCTCGCTTGGCGCTTGCAAGTGCCACACGAGAACTGCTGCGGATGGGGGAATTGGTGGAAGTCATGACTGGTCCGGTCATGATGATGCTTGAGCGCGGCAGCCCGCAGGAAATCAAACGGTTGCAGCAGATCGATGCCAGCGTGAATGAAATTCATTCGGATGTTAAGCTGTATGTTGCTGAGGTGAACCGGGGCGAGCTCTCGGCAGAAGAAGCCGAACGCAGTATGGAGCTTGTAAGTTACGCCGTGAACCTCGAGCGGGCAGGCGACCTGGTGGCCAAGAACCTCTACGACCTGGCGCTGGAGCTGCAGAGCAGAAAAATCAGCTTTTCACCTGAAGGCCTGAAAGAACTGACCAGCATGCACAATCGCGTTTTGGCGAACATGCAGTTGGCTCTGAATGTTCTTGTTTCCGGAGAACTTGAGTCGGCCCGTGAACTGATCGCTGAAAAGGACAGAATGCGGGAGCTGGAACGTGAAAGTCACAATCGACATATCGACAGGCTAAAGATCAAGACGCCTGAGACTGTGGAATCCAGCAATGCGCATATGGAAGTCATGAGAAGCCTGAAAGAAATCAATTCACTGTTTTCGGCTGTCGCAGTGCCGATTTTGGCGCAGCAAGGTCAGTTGCGGGAAACACGATTGGTGCCTGCTCAGTAGCGCTTCCAGATAGCTGGTGGGCGCAGACGGCGTTTGTGTCAGCCGTTTACTGGCAAACGTTGGTGTCGGAGATTGAGTGGCTCACTGCTTCACAGCCGAATTCTCCGTGAATTCAAATATTTCTGGTTTTTGATTTGCCTAGTTATCCACATTGAAAAAGGGGTGACTAAAACAGGAAAAACGGCGCTGGCGGAACGTTTGTCAAAAAACGGCCAAATGGTTGCGATAGGGCGCTTGACTTCGTGTCTCAGCCGCCGTACATCAGCGCCACTTCGCAGCGACGCTTTGTCGGTGCACGAAGCGGGTGTAGCTCAGTTGGTTAGAGTGCCGGCCTGTCACGCCGGAGGTCGCGGGTTCGAGTCCCGTCACTCGCGCCACTCACGGTTATCTGCCAAATATCAATCTCTTCTGACAATCTGTTGAGCTACCACTTGAAGAAGAGTGGTGCCCATCCCTAGAGGTTGGCCTGCAACTGCACATGGTCCGCCGTGGTCATCCCCAAGCGGATCGCCAGAAAACCCAAATCTTCCAAATTCCTCAACGCTCTACCGTAAAACTACGGATGGCTTGATTCTGCGGGCCAGAGTGGCTTTGATAGGCTTTCGGCCCAGGTGCGGCATATCTGCACAAAGAATTTGTCGATCCCGGAACTGGCTGAATTGCGCGCTTTGCAACACGTTGCCGCAAAACAGGCCCAAATACGGCAATAGTTTGGCCGGGGCTGGGTCTTGCGTTGCAGCAAGTCGTAAGTTAAGCGTGCGCTCGCATGTTGGTTTCATACAAAAGCCGACGGGTACCGCATGGACAGCTGCTTCAAGTGGCAGGCTAGCGTCGCCCCGGCAATCGGATCGCCTCCCGGTCCGCCTCCATATGCAAGGACGCGAAAGACATGGAAGAACTCTTGCGGGAATATGTCCCGATCGTCGTGTTCATCGGTATAGCACTGGTGATAGGCTTGGCATTGCTGGTTTCTCCGTTTCTGTTGGCCTACAAAAACCCGGACCCTGAAAAGCTGTCGGCGTACGAGTGCGGCTTCAATGCTTTTGATGATGCCCGTATGAAGTTCGACATACGTTTTTATCTTGTCGCGATCCTCTTCATTATCTTCGACCTTGAGGTTGCGTTCCTGTTCCCATGGGCAACAGTGTTCGGCGATCTCGGTTGGTATGGCTTCTGGTCCATGATGGTATTCCTTGGAGTCTTGACCATCGGCTTCATCTACGAATGGAAAAAGGGAGCGCTGGAATGGGATTGACCACGGCCAAGCCGCTCATCGCCGAGCAACCCAAGGGAATTATCGACCCGAATACCGGAAAGCCGGTCGGGGCAGACGACCCGTTCTTCATGGACGTGAATTCCGAGCTGGCTGACAAGGGGTTCCTTGTTACCTCAACAGACAACCTGATCCAGTGGGCGCGCACCGGATCGTTGATGTGGATGACTTTTGGTCTGGCTTGCTGCGCTGTTGAAATGATGCAGATGGCTATGCCGCGTTATGATGCAGAACGTTTTGGGTTCGCACCCCGCGGGTCTCCGCGTCAGTCTGACGTGATGATCGTTGCCGGTACGCTGACCAACAAGATGGCGCCTGCGCTTCGCAAGGTCTACGACCAGATGCCTGAGCCACGGTACGTTATCTCCATGGGCTCCTGCGCAAATGGCGGTGGCTATTACCATTATTCCTATTCAGTGGTTCGTGGCTGTGATCGTGTGGTACCGGTCGACATCTATGTCCCGGGCTGCCCGCCAACAGCCGAGGCCCTTTTATATGGTGTCTTGATGCTGCAGAAAAAGATCCGCCGAACAGGCACCATCGAACGCTGATTTGATTTGCCGTTTAAGCGGTGGACGCGAAATGATTGGGCTTTGTAAGCCTGCTGAATACTCCGGGGGAGTGAGGTCGAAGATGGACGAAACACTTAAGGAACTCGCAGAGCATATAGAGCTCGGCTTGGGTGAGTCCCTTGTGTCCTGGAAGGTCGAATTCGGTGAGTTGACGCTCATGGTGAATGCGACCGATATTCTCGACGTTGTGCGCTATTTGCGCGACAACAGCTCGTGCAAGTTTGTCAATCTGACGGATCTGTGCGGTGTTGATTATCCGTCTCGCGAAAAGCGCTTCGATGTTGTCTATCATTTCTTGTCACCATTCCAGAACCAACGCATTCGTGTGAAGGTCGCGACCGATGAGACGACGCAAGTTGCTTCATTGACTCCGCTGTTCCCGGGTGCTGAATGGTTTGAGCGAGAAGCCTACGACATGTACGGCATTCTGTTTTCCGGACATCCGGATCTTCGCCGCCTCCTGACTGATTATGGTTTTGACGGCCATCCGCTGCGCAAGGACTTCCCGGTTACCGGATTTGTTGAAGTCCGTTATGACGACGAGAAGAAACGCGTTGTCTATGAGCCGGTGCGTCTCAATCAGGAAATGCGCTCTTTCGATTTCCTCTCGCCATGGGAAGGCACGGACTACGTGCTACCGGGCGATGAAAAAGCAACGACGAATTAAGGCGGCTGACGATGGCTGAAGCTCAGGTTCGTAATTTCAATATCAACTTCGGTCCGCAGCACCCTGCGGCGCACGGTGTGTTGCGTCTGGTGCTTGAGCTGGACGGCGAAGTTGTGACTCGTGTTGATCCGCACATAGGTCTTCTGCATCGCGGAACTGAAAAGCTGATCGAGCAGAAAACCTATTTGCAGGCTATTCCTTATTTCGACCGTCTCGACTACGTGGCGCCGATGAACCAGGAACACGCTTTTGCGCTTGCGGTTGAGCGTATGCTCGGTGTTGAAGTTCCAATGCGGGGCCAGTTGATCCGTGTTCTTTATAGTGAAATTGGCCGTATCCTGTCGCATTTGCTGAACGTGACAACGCAGGCGCTGGACGTTGGTGCGTTGACACCGCCGGTCTGGGGCTTTGAGCCACGCGAAGAGCTGATGGTGTTTTACGAGCGGGCATGCGGCGCGCGTTTGCATGCGGCCTATGTTCGCCCGGGCGGGGTCCATCAGGATTTATCGCGCGATCTGCTCGATGATATCTGGGATTTCTGTGATCCGTTCCTGCAGACGCTGGACGACATTGAAGGCCTTTTGACCGACAACCGTATCTTCAAACAGCGGAACGTCGACATTGGTGTTGTTGATCTTGATGATGCCTGGGCACGTGGTTTTTCCGGTGTCATGGTGCGCGGATCAGGCGCTGCTTGGGATTTGCGCAAGTCCCAGCCGTATGAGTGCTATTCAGAACTCGATTTCGATGTTCCGATTGGAAAAAATGGCGACTGCTATGACCGTTATCTGATCCGCATGGAAGAGATGCGTCAGTCTATCCGGCTGATGAAACAGTGCCTGGAGAAGCTTACCGTCGAAACCGGTCCTGTGTCTTCAGTGGACGGTAAGATTGTCCCGCCGAAACGCGGCGAGATGAAGCGATCCATGGAAGCGCTGATCCATCACTTCAAGCTTTACACCGAGGGATATCATGTCCCGGCGGGTGAAGTGTATGCAGCTGTTGAAGCTCCGAAAGGCGAGTTCGGCGTGTATCTTGTTTCTGACGGCACCAACAAGCCGTATCGCTGCAAAATCAAGGCGCCAGGTTTTGCGCATTTGCAGGCGATGGACTTTGTATGCAACGGCCACCAGCTCGCGGATGTTTCGGCTGTTCTTGGGTCTATGGACATCGTGTTCGGTGAGGTTGACCGCTAGAACATGACACAGACGTCCCCCCATATTTCAGTCAATTGGCTCAACGGTGCGCAGCAAAATGCAACGGCTGTTGAACGCGTCGGTTTGCTCGCAATGAGCACGGCTGCACGCGTGTTGGCCAGATTTGACGGATTGGGGATGTCCTATGTGGCCCAGTTGTTCTCGGCTCTTTTTCCAAGCAACCGGACGGTCTGCCTTGAGATCGACGAAGACTTGACATTCTGTTTCCCGTATGGCGACCAATACTGGAGCATTCTCCTCAAGCCCGGACATGTCTACGAGGAAGAAGTCGAGGATTTTCTGCTGGCGATGCGGGATGTCGATTACATCTTCTTCGATTGCGGCGCGAATTTCGGCTATTGGTCAGGCAAAGTCAGCAGCAAGCGTTTTGGCAACCGGCCAGCAATTGCAGTTGAGCTTGATCCCGACAATTTCTCGCAATTGGTCACGAATTCTTCCCAGAACGGTGACCGTTACAAGTGTCTGAACCTTGCTGTGTTCGACAAGGACGGTGAAACGCTTCATTTCTACGGAAAAAAGCACGAAGCCAGAACAGTTGAACAGGCTATTGGGGCGACAGAATCTCTGGGTGAGGTAGCCTCTGTCACATTGGACCGGATTGTGGAAACAACCGGGGCGGACAAACACAACACCATTGTGCTCAAGCTTGATATCGAAGGCGTGGAAATTAACGCGCTGAAGGGCGCGCAGACGTTGCTCGAAAAAGATGTCCTTGTGATTTACGAGGACCATGGCAACGACCCAAGTCATGCGGTCTCTCGCTATCTTTCCGAAAACTGCGGCATGCGTCTGTTTGCTCACAATGACAATCAGTTTTTCGAGTTGGATGATGTGGCTGACCTCAACCGACTGAAGACAAATCGCCGCAAGGGTTATGATTTTTTCGCGACACAAAGCCATTTCTGGTTGGATCGTATTGCTGGACTCGTTGATGACCAGCAATCAACCGAAACTCCTGGCCGCTCGGTCGCGCAGTAAACGAGGACGAAACGATGGCAGTTCGCCGGCTTGCCGAGGAACAACCAGAAAGCTTCGAGTTCACCGGGAAAAACCTCGGCTGGGCTAAAAAGCTGATCGACCGCTATCCGGCTGGCCGTCAGGCGTCTGCGGTCATTCCGCTATTGTGGCGAGCGCAGGAACAGAACGAAGGCTGGGTCAGCGAACCGTCGATCCGCTATATCGCTGATCTGCTCGATATGCCGAAGATCCGCGTTTTGGAAGTTGCGACGTTCTACACGATGTTTCAGCTGCAACCTGTCGGCAAAAAAGCCCATATTCAAGTGTGTGGCACGACACCTTGTCAGTTGCGCGGTTCGGAAGACCTGATCAAGGTCTGCAAATCCCGCATTGCTAAGCACATGCATGAGATTTCCGAGGACGGCATGTTCTCTTGGGAAGAAGTTGAATGCCTTGGTGCTTGTGTAAACGCACCGATGGTCCAGATCTTCAAGGATACCTATGAGGATCTGACCGAGGACAGCTTCAACAAACTGATCGACGATATTTCAGCTGGCAATGAAGTGACGCCAGGTCCCCAAAACGGCCGCCGTTTCGGCATGGCCGAAGGCGGCGCGACAACCCTGACCGAAATTGACGACAACTCCCAGGGTGTTCTTCCGGTTGCCCATGTTGTGGCCGGTGCTGAAAAAGCCTCTCACGATTTCGCCGGTGCTTCGATCAACGGTGGTGGCAACGACTACGACGGTGTACCGACACCGGCGGAAGACGCTGTTGCCAAGGTGAGAGCGGATTTTGCGAAGAAGGCAGAAAAGAAAGCTGACGTACCTGCTGCTGCGCCTGCACCTAAAGCAGAAAAAGCACCCGCAGCCAAAAAGAACGAGCCGAAAAAAGCTCCCGCCAAAAAGGCAGCTACCAAGAAAAGCACTGCAGCAGATATTGCTGAAAAAGAGCCGGATATTCTCAAATCAGCTCGCGGTGGAAAGCCGGACGATTTGAAAAAACTCAAGGGCGTTGGTCCGAAGCTCGAAGGTACCTTGAACGAACTCGGGTTCTTCCATTTTGATCAGGTCGCTTCCTGGGGCGCGGAAGAGATCGCATGGGTCGACAGCCGGTTGAAATTCAAGGGCCGCATTGAACGAGATGGCTGGATTGCACAGGCCAGGATCCTCGCCTCTGGTGAAGACACAGAATTTTCCAAGCGCGTGGAAGCTGGCGATGTCGCTTCCTCCAAGAGCGAAGACTAAGGGGAAGAGATGCTTCAGGATAAGGATCGGATCTTCACCAATATCTACGGTCTCAACGACTGGGGTCTTGAAGGTGCGAAAAAACGTGGCCAGTGGGACAATACCAAAGGTTTGATCGACAAAGGTCGTGACTGGATCGTTCAGGAGATGAAGGATTCAGGTCTGCGTGGCCGTGGCGGTGCGGGTTTCCCGACAGGCCTCAAATGGTCATTCATGCCGAAAGAATCCGATGGCCGTCCGGCGTATCTCGTCGTCAATGCCGATGAGTCCGAACCGGGCACCTGTAAAGACCGTGAAATTCTGCGCCACGATCCGCATACGCTGGTCGAAGGCTGTCTGGTTGCCGGTTTTGCGATGGGTGCTATCGCCGCCTACATCTATGTGCGCGGTGAATTCATCCGTGAACGCGAACGCCTCCAGTCGGCGATTGACCAAGCTTATGATGCCGGTTTGATCGGAAAGAACAACAAGAACGGTTATGATTTCGACATCTACGTTCATCACGGAGCAGGGGCTTACATCTGCGGCGAGGAAACGGCGCTGCTGGAAAGCCTTGAAGGCAAGAAGGGCCAACCACGCCTGAAGCCTCCGTTCCCGGCCAATGTTGGCCTATACGGATGCCCGACTACTGTGAACAACGTTGAATCGATTGCTGTCGCGCCTACCATCCTGCGCCGAGGGGCAGCCTGGTTCTCCGGTCTGGGCAATCCGAACAACACCGGAACGAAACTGTTCTGTGTGTCCGGTCACGTCAATCAGCCTGCAACTTTCGAAGAAGAACTGGGTGTTCCTTTCTCGGAGATGATCGATAAACATTGCGGCGGTATTCGCGGTGGTTGGGACAATCTTCTGGCAGTCATCCCGGGTGGCTCCTCCGTTCCTTGCTGTACAGCAGCAGAGATCAAGGATGCCGCGATGGATTTCGATACCTTGCGCGGCATGGGTTCCGGTCTTGGAACCGCTGCAGTGATCGTTATGGACAAGTCCACCGACATCATTAAGGCGATCGCGCGCCTGAGTTACTTCTACAAGCATGAAAGCTGCGGCCAGTGCACGCCGTGCCGGGAAGGCACCGGCTGGATGTGGCGCGTCATGGAACGCATGGTGAAGGGCGAATCCTCCTATGAGGAAATCGACATGTTGTTCAAGGTGACCAAGCAGGTTGAAGGCCACACTATTTGTGCCCTCGGGGATGCGGCTGCATGGCCTATCCAGGGTTTGATCAAGAATTTCCGGCCGGTTATCGAGCAACGCATCGATGACTATGTGGCCAAGTCGAAGTCGTCGTCGACCTTGGTTGCGGCGGAGTAGAATCATGGATATCAATCAGAAAAAAGAACGACTTGCTGTAAAGGAAAGTGATCTTTCCGGATCGCAGTTTCAGGATGTTGATTTGTCGGGGTGTAAGTTTGACGATGTCAACTTGTCTGGCGGGAATTACAGCGATATCAATTTTTCCGGTTGTAAATTGTCCAACATCAACATGTCAGGATGGGCTGTCAATGACGTCAACCTGTCCGGTTTGCGCCTGACAAATGCGAATTTGGCGGGAGCCTCGGTCAGCGATTGCAGGCTGCAGGGCATGACAATCAACGGCATTGAAGTAACAGAACTGTTGGCTGCGTACACAGCAGCTCAAGAGGCATTGTGATGACAAAACTGATCATCGACGGAAACGAAGTCGAGGTTCCATCCGATTACACGTTGCTACAGGCGTGTGAAGAGGCCGGTGCCGAAGTTCCGCGGTTTTGCTACCACGACCGGCTGTCGATTGCCGGTAATTGCCGCATGTGCCTTGTGGAAGTGAAAGGCGGGCCGCCCAAGCCGACCGCATCCTGTGCGATGGGTGTGAAAGACCTGCGTCCCGGCCCGAATGGTGAACCACCTGTCGTCGAGACCAAGTCTGAAATGGTCAAGAAGGCCCGAGAAGGGGTGATGGAGTTTCTGCTCATCAACCACCCGCTGGATTGCCCGATCTGCGATCAGGGCGGCGAATGCGACCTTCAGGACCAGGCGATGGCCTATGGTGTCGACACAACGCGCTACGATGAAAACAAGCGCGCTGTCGAAAACAAGGAAATCGGTCCGCTCGTCAAGACCATCATGACCCGCTGCATTCACTGCACACGTTGTGTTCGTTTTACAACGGAAGTGGCCGGTGTTGCGGATATGGGCCTGATTGGCCGCGGTGAAGATGCTGAAATCACCACATATCTTGAAGCTGCGCTGTCTTCCGAGATGCAGGGCAACGTTGTTGACCTGTGCCCGGTTGGAGCGCTGACGTCCAAGCCATACGAATTTCACGCTCGTCCATGGGAGCTGACCAAGACCGAGAGCATCGACGTGATGGATGCACTTGGATCAGCGATTCGCGTTGATACGCGCGGCAAGGAAGTCATGCGCGTGATGCCGCGGTTGAATGAAGAGGTCAACGAGGAGTGGATCTCTGACAAGACGCGTTACATTTGGGACGGGTTGAAGACGCAGCGTCTGGATCGGCCATATGCAAAAAAAGACGGAAAACTACAGCCAGTGTCGTGGTCCGAAGCTTTCCAGATCATTGCCGACAAGGTCAAAGCCTCTTCAGCGGACAAGATAGGTGCGCTTGCGGGCCAGCTTGCCGGTGTTGAAGACATGTTTGCTCTGAAGAGCCTTATGGAAAAGCTCGGTGTTGCCAATATTGATAGCCGTTTTGCCGGATCTCCGCTGCATCCGAAAAACGGCCGTGCAAGCTACCTCTTCAATTCCACTATTCAGGGCATTGAAGACGCGGACGCGATCATGTTGATCGGCACCAATCCGCGTCTGGAAGCGCCCGTGCTGAATGCACGGATCCGAAAGCGCTGGTCGCGCGGTGACGCCACAATAGGTCTGATTGGTGAAAACGCGGATCTGACTTACCCGGTGACCTATCTTGGGGCTGGTCCGGAAAGCCTGAAGCAGTTCGTTGAACATGCGCCGACAAAAGCCGAACGTCCGATGTTCATTATCGGGCAGGGTGCCTTGAACCGACCGGATGGCGAAAAGGTTCTTGCGAACCTGGCCGCTGCTGCCAAATCGCTGGGCGTTATCAAGGACGGCTGGAACGGTTTCAACATCCTGCATAGCGAAGCGTCTCAAGTTGGCGCACTCGATATAGGTTTTGTCCCGGGCGAGGGCGGCAAGGACACCGGTGCGATGCTCGAGCCGGGTGCTCTGAACGTGTTGTTCCTGCTGGGTGTTGATGAAGTTGAAGTGCCCGAGGGTGCCTTCGTTATCTATCAGGGTACCCATGGCGATCGCGGCGCACATCGTGCCGATGTGGTCCTGCCGGGCGCTGCCTACACGGAAAAGTCCGCGATTTACGTCAACACCGAAGGTCGCGTCCAGATGGGCGATCGTGCGGGGTTCCCTCCGGGCGACGCACGTGAAGACTGGGCCATCTTGCGGGCGTTGTCGGCAAGTCTGGGTCAGACACTGGACTTTGACTCGCTTGGTGAGCTTCGTTCGAAACTGTTTGAAGCCGTGCCGCATATGGCCAGCATTGATGCAATCGAAGCAGGCGATGCCGCTGACATTGCAAAGCTGGCGAAAGCCACGGCAAAAATGGACAGCGCTGGTTTTGCCAACGTGATCCGAGATTTCTATTTGACCAATCCGATTGCTCGCGCCTCCAAAGTGATGGCTGAGTGTTCGGCGCTCGCGAAGACGCGTGCGGCAGAAGCCGCGGAATAAGGGGTAGGGGACCGATATGGCTGAGTTCATGACGACCTACGGTTGGCCGTTTCTCTGGATGGCATTCCAGAGCATTCTGCTGATGGTCGTTCTTTTGGTGATCGTTGCCTATGTTCTTTATGCGGACCGGAAGATCTGGGCTGCTGTTCAGATCCGCCGTGGCCCGAATGTTGTTGGCCCCTGGGGATTGTTCCAGAGTTTTGCCGACCTTCTGAAATTCGTTCTCAAAGAGCCAATCATTCCGTCAGGCTCCAACAAGATCCTGTTTCTGTTGGCGCCTCTTGTGTCCGTTGTTCTGGCTCTTGCCGGATGGGCGGTCATTCCGGTCGCTGATGGCTGGGTGATTTCCAATCTCAACATCGGTGTTCTGTTCGTATTTGCCGTGTCATCACTCGAAATCTACGGCGTGATCATTGGTGGTTGGGCGTCCAACTCGAAGTATCCGTTCTTGTCTGCGCTGCGGTCCGCCGCTCAGATGGTATCTTACGAAGTCTCCATTGGCTTTGTGATCGTAACGGTTCTGCTTTGCGCAGGTACTTTGAACCTGTCCGGGATCGTTTATGCCCAGCAGACCGGTTTGGCTGACATGCTGGGTGTGCCGTGGCTGGCGTTCCTGAACTGGTACTGGTTGCCACTGTTCCCGATGTTCGTCGTGTTCTTTATCTCCGCGTTGGCGGAGACCAACCGTCCGCCATTCGATCTGGCGGAAGCGGAATCAGAGCTCGTGGCCGGTTTCATGGTGGAATACGGTTCGACCCCGTACATGATGTTCATGCTGTCGGAATATGTCGCCATCTGCCTGATGTGCGCATTGATGACCATTTTCTTCATGGGCGGCTGGTTGCCACCCCTTGATATCGCACCGTTCACATGGGTGCCGGGTATCGTCTGGTTCACTTTGAAATGTCTGCTTGGCTTCTTCATGTTCGCAATGGTCAAGGCGATGGTGCCGCGCTACCGCTATGATCAACTGATGCGCCTTGGCTGGAAAGTCTTCCTGCCGCTGTCACTGGCCATGGTTGTGATCGTTGCCGCAGTGCTGATGGTCATGGGTTGGGCGCCAACGTCGGCATGATGATATCGCTCCCCGGTCTGATTGGAGCAGCTATCGGCCTTTATGTCGGCTGGCTCGATTGGAAAATCCTGAAGGGCATCCTTCAGGCGACGGAGACGAAAAACAAACAAGCTGGCGGCGACGGTGGTGTCGTAGCCAGGTACAGAGCGCCATTGGGTGCACTGATTTTTGGAATTCCGGTGATTGGTTTCCCGATCATTGGGTATTGGGCCGCCAGTGCGCTGGTCGGTTGAGGAAAGAGAGGCAAAAAGCGATGGGACTTAATCAAGCCGTCAAATCGCTGTTCCTGCAGGAGTTCGTGTCCGCATTCTTTTTGGCAATGCGATACTTCTTCAAGCCGAAGCCAACGGTGAATTATCCGTTTGAAAAGGGTCCTGTAAGCCCGCGCTTCAGGGGGGAACATGCACTTCGCCGTTATCCGAACGGAGAAGAGCGCTGTATTGCCTGTAAATTGTGTGAAGCAATTTGCCCGGCCCAGGCCATCACAATTGAAGCCGGTCCGCGCCGTAATGACGGCACACGCCGGACAACACGCTACGACATCGACATGGTCAAATGCATCTACTGCGGTTTCTGTCAGGAAGCCTGCCCTGTGGATGCGATTGTCGAAGGACCAAACTTCGAGTTTGCTACGGAAACCCGCGAAGAGCTGTACTACGATAAGGACAAGCTGCTCGCGAACGGTGATCGTTGGGAACGGGAAATCGCCCGCAACATTGAAATGGATGCTCCATACCGCTAGGAGCTGACCGAATACATCGACTTATGCTCGGCAATCCGGCCGGGCCCCGCATTCCGGCCAAATGGCCACACCACAGGCAGGTCTTCAATATGATCCTGAAAGCCCTCTTTTTCTACCTGTTTGCCGGCGTCACCTTGGCGTCCGGTTTCATGGTGATTGCTGCCAGAAATCCGGTGACTTCGGTCCTGTTTCTGATCCTTGCCTTTGTAAATTGCGCGGGCCTGTTCGTTCTACTGGGTGCTGAATATCTGGCGCTGCTTCTGGTTGTTGTTTATGTCGGCGCTGTCGCGGTGCTCTTCCTGTTTGTAGTCATGATGCTGGATGTGGACTTTGTCGAACTCCGTCAAGGGTTCCTTCAGTATCTGCCAATCGGCAGCCTGGTCGGCATCATTCTGTTGGTTGAACTGCTTATGGGGCTTGGAGCCTGGGTGATCGTACCTGAGATCCTGAACCATGGCGCAGAACCAATGCCGGCCTTGACCGATGTACCGAATATTCAGGCACTTGGTTCGGTTCTCTATACAAAATACATCTTCTATTTCCAGGTGGCTGGCCTGGTGTTGCTGGTGGCCATGATCGGGGCAATTGTCCTGACGTTGCGCCACAAACCAAACGTTAAACGTCAAGACATTTCGACACAGGTTGGTCGGACACGCGAAGATTCTGTTGAAGTCGTGAAAGTCGAGACGGGTAAGGGTATCTGACGCGGGAATTCTGCGTTCATTCGATTAGTCCGGACACCAGCACGCTCCTCCGTGCGGTATCTGGTTGGGGTTAAACGAGGGGAGCACGGCGAGGCGCCAATGGAAATCGGTCTGTCGCACTATCTGTCAGTCGCGGCGATCCTGTTCACAATCGGGATCTTCGGGATCTTTTTGAACAGGAAAAACGTGATTGTCATCCTGATGTCCATCGAGCTGATTTTGCTCTCGGTGAACATCAACTTTGTCGCCTTTTCGTCCTTTCTGGGCGACATGATGGGACAGATATTCACGATGCTGATCCTCACCGTAGCGGCTGCTGAAGCGGCTATCGGTTTGGCAATTCTGGTTGTCTTCCACCGAAACCGCGGCTCCATTGCCGTGGAAGACGTCAACGTGATGAAAGGGTAGGAGCTGATGTATTCTGCAATTCTGTTCCTGCCGCTTCTCGGCTTTCTGATCGCGGGTCTGTTTGGCCGTCAAATCGGGGCCAAAGCGTCTGAATATATTACCAGTGGCCTGCTGATCCTGACTGCCTTGCTTTCCTGGATCACATTCTTCGGGTTCTGGCTCGGCGGGGCTGAAGCTGAAGTCGTCAACCTGTTCCGCTGGATGGAAGCTGGCGATCTGAGTGTTTCATGGTCGATCCGCGTTGATACGCTGACAGCTGTGATGCTGGTCGTGGTCAACACTGTGTCCGCGCTCGTGCATGTCTATTCCATTGGCTACATGCACCATGATCCGCACCGTCCGCGCTTCTTTGCCTATCTGTCTCTCTTCACATTCGCCATGCTTACGCTGGTCACATCCGACAACCTGATGCAGATGTTCTTCGGCTGGGAAGGTGTTGGTCTGGCGTCCTATCTGCTGATTGGTTTCTGGTACAAAAAGCCGTCAGCCAATGCGGCTGCGATGAAAGCGTTCGTCGTCAACCGTGTCGGAGACTTCGGATTTGCCCTTGGTATCTTCGGCGTTTTCTACCTGTTTGGCAGCATCGACTTCACGACCATTTTCAACGATGCGCCGACCTTCATCGAAGGTCACGGCGAAGTCCTGTCATTCCTGGGGTATCATCTAGATCCGCATGGCGCGATGACGGTTGTCTGCCTGCTGCTCTTCATGGGGGCGATGGGTAAATCTGCACAGTTCCTGCTGCACACCTGGTTGCCGGACGCAATGGAAGGCCCGACACCTGTGTCCGCGCTGATCCATGCTGCGACCATGGTGACTGCTGGTGTTTTCATGGTAGCGCGCCTGTCACCGCTGTTTGAACTGTCTCATACTGCACTTGCGGTGATCGTATTTTTCGGTGCAACCACAGCATTCTTTGCAGCAACGGTCGGTCTGGTGCAAAACGACATCAAACGGGTCATTGCCTATTCGACCTGTTCGCAGCTCGGCTACATGTTTGTTGCACTTGGTGTTGGTGCCTATTCAATCGGCATCTTCCACCTGTTCACGCATGCCTTCTTCAAGGCGCTGTTGTTTCTGTGTGCTGGGTCCGTCATCCACGCTGTGTCCGATGAACAGGACATGCGCAAGATGGGCGGCCTTCGCAAACATATCCCGGTGACCTACTGGACGATGATGATCGGCACGCTGGCGCTGACCGGTGTCGGTATCCCGTTCACTCATCTCGGTTTTGCCGGTTTTGTCTCCAAGGATGCCATTATCGAAGCTGCCTTTGCCGGTGGTCTTGGCGAGCATGCCAATCCGATGGCGATGTACGGTTTCTGGATGACTGTCATCGCAGCGGGCCTGACATCCTTCTATTCCTGGCGCCTGACCTTCATGACCTTCCACGGCAAGCCGCGCGCTTCTGTTGATGTCATGAAGAAAGTCCATGAATCGCCGTTGGTGATGACTGTTCCGCTTGCGCTACTGGCTGTTGGCGCTGTTTTCGCTGGAATGGTGTTCTACGGTTCCTTCTTCTACACCGAAGAAGGCTATGAAGCGTTCTGGAATGGGTCACTGCCGGCCTTTGGCCATGTGCTACACGCCATGCACGATGTCCCTGGCTGGGTGCGCGTGTCACCATTTGTCATGATGGCTGGTGGTCTGGTCGTAGCCTATGTCTTCTATATCCGGTCTCCGGACATGCCGAAGCAGCTGGCCAAGCGTCACCAAAGTCTCTACCAGTTCCTCTTGAACAAGTGGTACTTCGACGAGATTTACGACTTTCTGTTCGTTCGTCCGGCCATGTGGCTTGGCCGTGTCCTATGGAAAAAGGGCGATGGTACGGTGATTGACGGTCTTGGACCGAATGCGGTTGCCGCGCGGGTGCAGAATGTCACGACCTGGGTCGTGAAACTGCAGTCCGGATATCTTTACCATTATGCGTTTGCGATGCTGATCGGGGTGGCTGCATTGATCACCTGGTCGATGTTCACCGGTGCGGGCACCGGCGGGGGTGCACACTAATGATTGACTGGCCAATTCTGTCACTCACGACATTCTTGCCGCTGCTCGGAGTCCTTTTCATTCTTCTGGTTCCAGGAGATGACGAAGACAGCAAAAAGAACATCCGGATGGTTGCCCTGGTAACCACATCCGTCACATTCGTGCTGTCGCTGTTTATCTGGGCAAGTTTTGACTACGCCAACCCGGGCTTCCAGTTCATTGAAGAGAGGGACTGGCTGGCAGGCAACATCACCTACAAAATGGGTGTTGACGGTATCTCGATCCTGTTCGTCATCTTGACGACCTTCCTGATGCCGTTCTGTGTACTTGCCTCCTGGGAGAGCGTCCAAAAACGCGTCAAGGAATACATGATTGCATTCCTGGTGCTGGAAACACTGATGATCGGTGTCTTCTGCGCGTTGGATCTGGTCGTGTTCTACGTTTTCTTTGAAGCTGGCCTCATTCCGATGTTCCTGATCATCGGTGTCTGGGGTGGCGCGCGCCGCGTCTATGCATCCTACAAGTTCTTCCTCTACACGTTGCTCGGGTCGGTCTTGATGCTGATCGCGATCATGGCGATGTACTGGAATGCCGGAACAACGGACATTGAGCAGCTTCTTGCCCATCAATTCCCGGAAGGCATGCAGACCTGGCTCTGGATCGCGTTCTTTGCAAGTTTCGCAGTGAAAATGCCGATGTGGCCGGTGCACACTTGGTTGCCGGATGCGCACGTGGAAGCCCCGACTGCTGGTTCGGTTATACTAGCGGGTGTTCTTCTGAAACTCGGCGGCTATGGTTTCTTGCGGTTCTCGCTGCCGATGTTCCCGCTGGCATCTGATATGTTCGCGCCGATGATCTTCACCTTGTCGGTGATTGCGATAATCTACACCTCCTTGGTGGCGCTTGCGCAGGAAGACATCAAGAAACTGATTGCCTATTCTTCCGTGGCGCATATGGGTTACGTCACAATGGGTCTCTTCACGATGACCCATCAAGGCGTTCAGGGCGGTATCTTCCAGATGTTGTCCCACGGTATTGTTTCCGGGGCACTCTTCCTGTGTGTAGGTGTCATCTACGACCGTATGCATACACGCGAGATCGCTGCTTATGGCGGACTGGTCAACCGTATGCCCAAATACGCGGTTGTGTTCCTGATCTTGACCATGGCCAATGTCGGCTTGCCGGGTACGTCCGGATTTGTGGGTGAGATTCTGGTTCTGATGGGAACATTCCAGGTCAACACCTGGGTAGCGGTCTTTGCGACAAGTGGCGTAATCCTGTCGGCCTGTTATGCGCTTTACCTCTACCGCCGCGTTGTCTTTGGTGCGATGGAGAAAGAAAGCCTCAAGTCGATTCTGGATCTGGACCTGAGGGAAAAGGTCATTCTGATCCCGATGATCGTTCTGACCATTTTCTTTGGTTTCTATCCGATGGCAATCCTGGATGTGACCCAGGGCGCGGTCGACAATCTGATCACCAATTACAGTGCAGCACTTGATGCTGCTGGCGTCGGCCAGCACGCAGCAACTGCCGCAGCGCACTAAGGCTTCGAGGACGAGACAGAGTTATGTCGGATATGACCCAACTACCAGATCTCATGCCGGTATTGCCGGAGATCATCCTGGCTCTCGGCGCTATGGTGCTTTTGATGATCGGCGCCTTTGGCGGCAAGAATGTCAGCTACGCAGTCTTTGGCGGAGCCATGGGCCTTCTCGGCGGCACCTTCTTGGTGCTGTTGCTGGCACCTAATCTTGGCGAGACATTCGGCGGGTCTTTCGTACTCGACGAATTCGCCTATTTGTTGAAGTTACTGGTGCTGATCGGGTCATTCTTTGCGATTGCGATGTCCTGGGCCTATGCCAAGAGCCAGTCCTTTGATCATTTCGAGTACCCGATCCTGATCGTTCTGGCGACACTCGGCATGATGCTGATGCTGTCTGCCAATGACATGATCGCGCTTTACCTCGGTCTGGAATTGCAGAGCCTGTCGCTCTACGTGGTCGCCGCGATCAATCGTGACAGCGTCCGCTCGACAGAAGCAGGTCTGAAATACTTTGTCCTTGGTGCCCTTTCTTCGGGCATGCTGCTCTACGGCATGTCACTGGTCTACGGTTTCTCCGGACAGGTGTCTTTTGCCGGTATTGCTGAGGTTCTATCACATCAGGGCGCTTCGCTTGGTGTCGTCATCGGCCTGACGTTCATCCTCGCAGGCCTCGCCTTCAAGATTTCTGCCGTGCCGTTCCACATGTGGACACCGGATGTTTATGAAGGGGCGCCAACCCCGGTTACCGCTTTCCTTGCAGCAGCGCCAAAAGTCGCAGCCATGGGAATGCTGGTGCGTCTTGTGATCGAAGCGTTCCAGCCGGTGACAACCGATTGGCAGCAGATCATCGTCTTCATCTCGATCGCGTCCATGGCACTTGGCGCATTTGCCGCCATCGGCCAGAACAATCTGAAGCGACTGATGGCGTATTCGTCGATTGGTCACATGGGATACGCGCTGGTTGGTCTGGCCGCCGGCACGCAGAATGGTGTTGAAGGCGTGATCTTTTACATGATCACCTATCTCGCCATGACCCTTGGCGTCTTTGCCTGCATTTTGTCCATGCGCCGCAAGGATGGCATGGTTGAAGAGATTTCCGATCTGTCTGGTCTGTCGCGCACCAATCTGGCGATGGCAATCATGCTGGCACTTCTGATGTTCTCGCTTGCCGGTATACCGCCGCTGGTCGGGTTTTTCGGCAAGTGGTTCGTCTTCTCTGCCGCTGTCGAAGCTGGTCTTTATCCGCTGGCAATCATCGGTGTCCTGATGTCGGTCGTAGGCTGTTTCTATTACCTGCGCATCATCAAGGTCATGTTCTTCGACGAGCCTGTTGAGGCCTTTGAACCGATGCCATCCGAGCTGAAGGTCGTGTTGGCGCTGTCCGGGATCTTCGTAATCTTCTTCTGGGCGATGCCCGGACCGGTGGTCAATGCAGCGGCAGCTGCAGCTGGATCCCTGTTCTGATTGACCGACATGGCAACACAATCTGGTATTGAAGGTCCGGCGCCAGGTGCGCCGGATTTTCGTTTGGAGCATCTAGAAACGGTCGGCTCGACCAGCTCCACGTGTTTTGAGCGCGCTGCGTCCGGTGATCCAGGGCATCTGTGGATCCGTGCAGATGTCCAGACACAGGGAAGGGGCCGAAGAGGCCGTGATTGGTCGTCGCCAACCGGTAATCTGTTCACGAGCCTTTTGCTAATTGACCCGGAACCCAGGGGCAGAATTGGCGAATTACCGCTTCTGGCCGCTGTTGCTTTGGCTGATGCCGTTGACAAGGCGACAGGAACACTCCAATTGGTGTCTTTGAAGTGGCCCAACGACCTACTGGTCGAAGGGGCCAAACTATCAGGAATTTTGCTTGAGGCTGAAACAATGAGTGACGGTCGGCAAGCAGTGGTTCTTGGGATTGGCGTAAACTGTGTTGCCCATCCCCCATTGGCCTTGTACGACGCGACCGATCTCAGAAGTCTCGGCTATCAGGTATCTGCGGAGCGGATGTTTGAAGCTCTTGCGACAGAAGTCGCTCGATATTTGACGCAGTGGCAGCGACCGGACGGATTTGACGGCATTCGCAGATCCTGGCTGAAGAGGGCTGCACACCTTGGCAAGCAGATCACAGTCAAAGCGGGTCAGGAAACAATTACCGGCACGTTTGCCGATTTGGATGCGCGCGGACATCTGGTTTTGAAACTGGATGATGGCCAGACGCGCACCATTTATGCAGGCGATGTATTTTTATCCGGCAGCTAGCCGGACAGATCCCTCCTGAACAGGAGGTATAAGGAGAATTCCATGGCTTCGGCCAAAAAGAACGAAAACGACATAGTGTTTTTGCCGCTCGGCGGCGTTGGCGAGATCGGGATGAATCTTGGTCTCTACGGGTTTGGTCCAGAATACGATAGGTCCTGGCTGATTGTCGATTGCGGCGTCAGCTTCGCTGGACCCGAGCTTCCTGGCATTGATCTCGTGCTTCCGGATATCAAGTTTCTGGAAAATGAAGTCGATAACATTGTCGGCATGGTCATCACACACGCTCACGAAGATCACTACGGTGCGATCCTGCACTTGTGGCCTTACTTGAAGTGTCCGGTTTATGCGACTGCTTTCACTGCGGGATTGCTTGCTGCCAAAACGGGAAGTGAACCGGGCGCTGAAGACGTCCCAGTCACAATCGTAAAGCAGGGCGAGCGTATCGAACTCGGACCATTCGACATCGAATTTGTCGCAATGGCGCACTCGATTCCCGAACCGTGTGCTCTGGCGATACGAACGGCTGCTGGAATGGTTCTGCACACCGGCGACTGGAAAATTGATCCGACACCAGGTGTTGGCCGTCCGATCGACATGGACCGATTGGCTGAACTTGGCCGCGAAGGCGTGATGGCGCTTGTTTGCGACAGCACCAATGCAGTCCGCGACGGCGTCAGCCCGAGTGAAGCCGATGTCGGTAAAGAACTCAAAAAGGTCATGGCGAGCGCGAAGCAACGGATCGCGGTAACGACCTTTGCCTCAAACGTTGCCCGAATTCGCGCGATCGCGGAAGCAGCAGCAGCCAATGAACGGGATGTCGTTGTTGTTGGCCGGTCTATGCACCGGGTCATCGCCGTTGCCGGTGAACTGGGTTATCTTGACGGCTTGCCTGCATTCCATGATGAAGAAGCCTATGGCTACTTGCCGCGTGAAAAGGCTGTGCTTCTTTGTACAGGGTCCCAAGGCGAAGCCCGTGCCGCACTGGCACGGATAGCCTCCGGTGATCACCGCAACATTGCGCTGTCACAGGGCGACATGGTGATCTTCTCGTCCCGCACCATTCCGGGTAATGAAAAGGCCGTTGGCGAGGTCAAAAACAATCTGGCTGATCTGGATGTTAAGATTGTCACCGACAGCGACGGACTGGTCCATGTGTCCGGCCACCCGCGCCGGGGAGAGCTGGAACAGCTCTACAAATTGATACAGCCGAAAGTCGTGCTTCCGGTTCATGGCGAACCGTTGCATCTTGCCGCTCATGCTGCATTTGCGAAGGGGCTTGGTGTCCCTGAAGTGGTGCGCGGAAAGAACGGGGACATCATTCGTCTTGTCGCTGGTAAGGCCAAGGTCATCGACGAAGCGCCATCCGGCATTTTGGTAAAGGACGGCGACATCCTGGATGATCCGGAAGTCACCGGTGTTCGGGAACGGCGCAAGCTGTCTTATGCAGGTGCTGCGGTGCTTTCCCTGGTGGTCAATCGCGCCGGAGATCTTCTGGATGATCCAGCGGTGACTCTCATGGGCCTGCCGGATACAGACGACGAAGGCGATCCGATGGAAGACATTGTCATCAAGGCCGTCATTGGCGCGGTGACAAGCATTCCGAAGGGACGTCGCAAGGACAAGAACCTTGTTGCAGAAGCTGCTCGACGAGCTGCTCGCGCCGAGATCCTGGATGTCTGGGGCAAGAAGACACTCTGTAAGGTGATGGTGACCCAATTATAGGAATGACGGCGGTCTTGATAGACCGCCTAGCTTTTGGAGAACTGGCATGATCGGTCGGCTAAATCACGTGGCAATCGCCGTATCGGATATCGAGGCAGCGACAGCGGTTTACCGGGATACACTTGGTGCAAAAGTCTCGGCCAAGGAAGAGCAACCGGATCATGGTGTCAGCACGGTTTTCATCAACCTGCCGAATACCAAGATCGAGCTCCTGGAGCCGTTGGGTGAGGGGTCTCCGATCAACAAGTTCCTGGAGAAAAACCCGTCTGGTGGCATCCATCACGTGTGCTACGAAGTCGATGATATCATCGCTGCGCGCGACAAACTGGTTGCAGATGGCGCTCGTGTCCTTGGGGATGGGAACCCGAAAATCGGAGCACATGGCAAACCGGTTCTGTTCCTGCATCCGAAAGATTTCTTGGGAACTCTGACGGAACTTGAAGAGGCATAAACATGTCGGTTGCGTTTGGTCTGGCAATCTACTTCATGATCTGGTGGATCATCCTGTTTGCAGTGCTGCCGCTTGGTATGCGCCGAACCCAGGAAGAGGCCGGGGATGTCTTGCCCGGATCAGAGCCAAGCGCCCCGGAAAGACCGCAATTCCTGAAGGTCATCATTATCACGACGGTTTTGGCAACGATTGTATTTGGAGCCTACACGGGCCTTCGCGCCTCTGGATTTGGGCTGGATGATATTCCGTTCTTCACGCCGCCAAGCGAGAGTTACAACCAGCCAACCGGGTAAACGCAAAAGAGAATACCGGTCACGTCTCCGCGATTCCAGATATTTGAGATTGATTGTTTTTTCCGCTTCTATAGTCGTAACGGCATTGGAAAATAAGGGAAAATCATTGTCCTCAGAAATAACATTCGGCCGTATGCCGGACATATCGCCGATGGAAATTGCCGACCATATGTCGGACCCTCGTGTTGCTGAACACATGCCGCTTTTGACATTTGTGTGGGATCGTCAAACCGTCGAGAAATTCGTTGCCGACAAAGAAGCCTGCTGGGCGCGAGACGGCCTCGGGCACTGGGCAATTCTCTGCGATGGAAAATATGTTGGATGGGGTGGTTTCCAAAAAGAAGGCGATGAGTGGGATTATGGACTTGTCCTGAAACCTGAGGCCTTTGGGCTGGGAACCCGAATATCCAGAAAAGCGATTGACCTGGCAATTGCGGATGACCGAATTCCGTATGTCACCTTTCTATTACCTCCGTCACGAAAGAATCTCGGAGCTTTGGCAAGACTCGGCGCAGAGTATGTCTCTGAGGTGGATTACAATGAAACCAGGTTTCTTAAGTATCGACTTGATACAATTTGAGGAAATCGGTCCGTCGTCTACCATTTCCTGCAGCGCATTACACTTAGTGCCTAAACCAAAAGAAAAAGGCAGAGCCGAAGCTCTGCCTTGAAAAAAGTTCCGCGACTAAACTGACCCTAATCCCTCGCGCATTGGTTTTCCAATTTTACGGGGCGGCTGCAACCTTAAAGGTGCGCCAAAGGGTCCTTCCTCCCAAGACTCAGACCGCGATGTCCTATAGCTTTTAGCATTTCTGCCTCAGCAACTTGTTATTATGGGATCGGAACCTAACGGATTGAATCAGGCTTGTCACCTATTTGTCTCATAAAGATTTTTTTTTTTACTTAGCTGTCTGTGCGGCCGTTGAATATACGAAAACCTTAGTAATTGTGCGGAGTTTTATTTGGGTGTTACTTGTGGCTTTTATGCGCGGTTTTTAGCGGTTTTTTCTACGGTCACCGCAAAAGACTATGGCAGTGCCGAAAAGACTTGTATTTGGCCTCCGCATACGGTTTGACTGCCCACCAAACTGGCAAAGCCGATAACTGAGAGTGCATCTATGCGTCTGTCCCGATTTTTTCTGCCCATCCTGAAAGAAACCCCGAAAGAGGCGGAAATCGTCTCCCACCGGCTGATGTTGCGGGCGGGCATGATTCGTCAACAATCAGCGGGGATATATTCTTGGCTGCCGCTTGGCCACAGGGTCTTGCGCAAGATCGAGCGGATTGTTGAAGAAGAGCAGGCGCGGGCAGGGGCAATTCAACTCCTGATGCCGACAATCCAGTCAGCAGAGCTTTGGCGCGAAAGCGGTCGCTATGATGCCTATGGCAAGGAAATGCTGCGCATTACCGACCGTCAGGATCGCGACATGCTTTATGGTCCGACCAACGAGGAAATGATCACCGAGATCTTCCGCAGTTATGTTCGGTCCTACAAGGATCTTCCGCTGAACCTCTATCATATCCAGTGGAAGTTCCGCGATGAGGTCCGTCCGCGTTTCGGCATTATGCGGGGACGTGAATTCCTGATGAAGGATGCCTATTCCTTTGATCTCGATCAGGAAAGCTCCATCGTATCCTATAACCGGATGTTTGTCGCCTATTTGCGCACATACAAGCGCATGGGCCTGACAGCCATTCCGATGCGTGCGGAAACCGGGCCAATCGGCGGGGATCTCAGCCATGAGTTCATCGTTCTGGCAGATACCGGCGAGAGTGAAGTCTATTGCCACTCGGACTACCTCAACAAGGATGTTCCGGGTGAGGACGTTGATTTCGACAGCGACTTGAGCCCGATCGTCAAGGACTGGACATCCCACTACGCTGCGACGGAAGACGTGGTCGACAAGGCAGAGTTCGAGGCCTCTGTTCCGGAAGACAAACGCATCGTGGCGCGCGGTATTGAAGTCGGTCAGACGTTCTATTTCGGCACCAAGTACTCCGAGCCAATGGGAGCCAAGGTTGCTACCTCTGAGGGCAAAGAGGTCCCGGTTCATATGGGTTCTTACGGTGTTGGTGTATCCCGCCTTCTTGGCGCCTTGATCGAAGCCAATCATGACGAGAATGGCATCATCTGGCACAAGTCCGTGGCGCCGTTTCATGTTGGCTTGATCAACCTGAAGCCCGGCGATGAATTGTGCGACACAACGTCCGAAGACCTCTACGCCAAGCTTGAAGCCGCTGGTATCGAGGTTCTTTATGATGAAACTGACAATCGGGCGGGTGCCAAGTTTGCCGGTATGGATCTGATCGGTCTGCCGTTCCAGGTGGTTGCCGGTCCGCGCGGCCTGAAAGACGGCGTTCTGGAAGTCAAAAACCGCGCAACTGGGGAAAAGGAAATGCTGACCCCGGACGCAACCTTGAACAAGTTGACGGCGGCATTGACGGACTAGACAAGTCCGGTGATCCTCGGGGCGGGGATTCGGTCGCGGTCAGCTGTGACCTGTTGGGGCAATGCTGAAGTGGATGGACAATGACAGCGGTAGACACTGCGGACGTTGGCGAAGAACACAAGACGGCTGCGCCCACACGCCCTTTTTCCGCCTTTGAGTGGATGATTGCCGGACGGTATCTGCGCTCGCGCCGTAAAGAAACCTTCATCTCGGTGATTGCCGGGTTTTCCTTTGCTGGCATCATGCTTGGTGTGGCGACGCTGATTATCGTCATGGCAGTGATGAATGGTTTTCGCTCCGAGTTGCTGGGCAAAATCCTCGGCATCAACGGCCACATGCTGGTCCAGCCAATAGATTTGCCTCTGAACGATTATGATCCGGTGTCCGGTCGCCTGCAGGGTGTGCCCGATGTCGTCAGTGCCATTCCGTTCGTTGAAGGCCAGGCATTGGTTTCCGGACCAGCCGGAAACCTTGGCGCTTTGGTTCGCGGACTTTATGAAAGCGATCTGCGCCGGGTCCCCTTGATTGCCAATAATGTCCGCTCCGGCTCTCTGGATGGTTTTGACGCAGGCGAGGGAGTAGCTATCGGCTCGCGCATGGCGCAGCAGCTTGGCATTACCGTTGGCGACAACATCACCATCATTTCTCCTCGCGGCAGTGTCACACCGATGGGGGTGACACCGCGTGTGAAAGCCTATCCGGTCTCTGCGGTCTTCGAGATCGGTATGAGCGAATATGATTCAACATTCCTGTTCATGCCGCTTGAGGAATCCCAAGCCTATTTCAACATGGACGGAGTCGTTACCGGCATAGAACTCTATGTTGTTGATCCGGACAATGTCGGCGTGATGACACGGGCGATTGAGGAAGCTGCAGGCAGGCCGACATTTGTGACCGACTGGCGACAGCGCAACGTGACCTTTTTCTCCGCTCTTGAGGTCGAGAGAAATGTGATGTTCATCATCTTGACTCTCATTGTGCTAGTGGCGGCCCTCAACATAATTTCCGGCCTGATCATGCTGGTGAAGGACAAGGGGCGTGATATCGCGATCCTGCGCACCATGGGCGCCACACGAGGCGCTGTTATGCGCATCTTCCTGATTACCGGGGCCAGTATCGGCTGTGTTGGAACGATTGCCGGTTTCCTGCTGGGTCTGCTTGTCTGTCTCAACATTGAGAGCATTCGCCAGTTCATATCCTGGTTGACGGCAACACAGCTGTTTGATCCGACGCTCTACTTTCTCTCCAAACTTCCAGCCGAAATAGATAGTGGTGAGACCATCACCGTTCTTGTCATGGCACTGTTGTTATCGCTGCTGGCAACTCTGTATCCGGCCTGGCGGGCAGCCCGGCTCGATCCGGTCGAAGCGCTTCGGTATGAGTAAGGAGCCTGGAGATGAATATGGCTGTTGATCCGCGCCGCACCTCCGGCCTGAAACCCGCTGCCCTTGAGCTTTCCGGGATTACACGCTCTTTTGACGAGGGTGACCGGAAACTTGATATCCTGAACGGTGCAAACCTTCGGGTTGAAGCTGGTGAAATGGTGGCTCTGGTAGCGCCCTCCGGCACAGGCAAATCGACCTTGCTGCATATCGCTGGGCTTCTTGAACGGCCGGACGAAGGGGATGTCTTCCTGGGTCGAACCAATTGTTCAGAACTTGGTGATGATGAGCGAACAGCCATTCGCCGCAATGATATAGGCTTTGTCTATCAGTTCCATCATCTGCTGCCGGAGTTTACAGCTCAGGAAAACATCATGATGCCGCAAATGATTCGCGGCCTCTCCAAACAGGTAGCGGCAGAGCGTGCAGATGAACTGCTGAATTATCTGCGGCTCGGCGAGCGTGGCAAACACCGGCCATCAGAACTTTCTGGCGGAGAGCAACAACGCGTTGCGGTTGCCAGAGCTGTTGCCAATGCACCGCGGATCCTGCTTTTGGATGAACCGACCGGCAATCTCGATCCAAACACTGCGAGTTATGTGTTTGAGGCCCTGTCCGCTTTGGTGCGTGCCTCGGGTGTTGCGACAATGTTCGCCACCCACAATCTGGAACTTGCCGGCCGAATGGACCGGGCGATCACTCTGGAAGACGGACTGATCAAGGACTTTCAGACCGGTTGATCTGCTGGAACAGCAATGTGCTTTCAGCGAGGCGTCATTAAAGAATACATGTGGAACAAAGCAAAAACATAGAGATTTCCGGACAATTTCCGTGCTAGGTATCAAGGGGAACAAAAAGTGCTTGCAAAGAGAACATATATGGAACATAGTCCCGTTATAGCTTGATTGTCAGCGTTGGAGAGTGTGATGTTCCATGTAGCCCGTGACTTTGCCGCCCTCGGTTCCCTGGTTTGTTTTTGTGCCACGCTTGCTCTATGGGGCGATGTCATTCTGTCTGTCGGTTGATCGCACACTGCAATTTGGTTGCCCGCTAATCCTGGTCGGAAGCAGCGGGTATTGCCGTTACGCATCAGGTGAACTCTTGGTTTGCCATTTCCTCAAAAAGAACAGCGGTGACAACCGCTCTGGTGGCTCGACAGCAGGGAATTCAAGCGCTTCACTTGAGTGCTGATTCTGGAAGCCGTAAAGAGTGTCGCCATGACAGGTTCTAATCTACAAACTACCGACATGACCCCTGCTGCTTCCGGACCGGGATATGTGCATCTGCGGGTTCATTCCGCACTGTCTCTTCTCGAAGGTGCTCTGCCGATCAAGAAACTTCTTGATCTTGCCAAGGCGGATAATCAGCCCGCACTCGCCATTGCAGACACCAACAATCTGTTCGGTGCCCAGGAGTTTTCTGCCAAGGCATGGGGGGCGGGAATCCAGCCGATTACAGCCTGTCAGATATCCGTGTTTTTTGATGATGGTCTGGAAAGCGGGCGGCGCGGTGAACCGGCGCTTGCAGATCTCGTTCTGATCGCCATGAGCGAAACTGGTTATGGCAACCTGATGGAACTGTCGTCACGCGCGTTTCTGGATACGGAAACGGGTTTGAGGCCGCATATCTCGCTTGAGTATCTTTTCTCCAAATCAGAAGACCTGATTGTCTTGACCGGTGGCAGCCTCGGAGCCGTTGGCGCGCCGTTGCTGCAGGGCCGAAAAGATATTGCCAGAAGCCGCCTGCAACTGTTGAGCCGGACCTTTCCAGGTCGTTGTTACGTTGAACTGCAGCGCCATGGCATGGAAAGCGAATGCAAGACCGAAGCCGACTTCCTGAACCTTGCCTATGAAATGGGCCTTCCTATTGTTGCGACCAACGAAGCGTTTTTTCCGGCACGCGATGATTATGAAGCCCATGATGCCCTGATCTGTATCTCTGAAAGCCGGGTCCTGATCGAAGATGATCGCCGCAGACTGACCCCGGAACACTATTTCAAGACTCGCGCAGAAATGGGTGCTTTGTTTGCTGATTTGCCGGAAGCTCTGGCATCGACGGTCGAAATCGCCAAGCGCTGCAGTTTCAGACCGATGCGCCGCGACCCGATCCTGCCGCGATTTACCAGCGGAGATTCTGAAGGCGAAGACGCCGTCCAGGCCGAGACTGACGAGTTGGTGCGCCAGGCTAAGGAAGGTCTGCAAGCTCGTCTGGATGCCCACGGCATGGCGCCGGGCCTGGAAGTCAAGGATTATTGGGACCGGCTGGATTACGAACTTGGTATCATCGAGCGCATGAAGTTCCCTGGATACTTCCTGATCGTTGCCGACTTTATCAAATGGGCAAAGACCCATGATATTCCGGTTGGTCCGGGTCGTGGCTCTGGTGCGGGGTCTCTGGTCGCTTGGTCTTTGACCATCACCGATCTGGACCCCATGCGCTTCCAGTTGCTGTTCGAACGTTTCCTCAATCCTGAACGTGTCTCGATGCCGGATTTCGATATCGATTTCTGTCAGAACCGACGTGAAGAAGTCATTCGTTATGTTCAGGAAAAATATGGCCGCCAACAGGTGGCGCAGATCATCACGTTCGGATCGCTACAGGCGAGAGCGGTGCTGCGCGATGTTGGCCGTGTTCTCCAGATGCCCTATGGCCAGGTGGATCGTCTCTGCAAGCTGGTCCCGGCCAATCCGGCCAATCCGGTAACACTCGGTCAGGCCCTGGAAGAAGAGCCGCGCCTCAAGGAAGCTGCCAAGGAAGAGGAAATTGTCGAGCGGTTGCTTGGCATGGCGCAGAAACTGGAAGGTCTCTACCGGCACGCTTCGACCCATGCAGCCGGTGTGGTCATTGGCGATCGCCCGCTGGAACAACTGGTACCGCTCTACCGCGATCCGCGCTCCGACATGCCGGTTGCCCAGTTCAACATGAAAATGGTCGAGGACGCCGGTCTCGTCAAATTCGACTTTCTCGGACTGAAAACGCTGACGGTCATCGACACAGCGGTGAAACTGATTGAGCGCCGTGGCGTCACTGTCGAGGTTGAAAACCTGCCGATTGATGATGTGCCGACCTACGAGATGTTGACCAGAGGCGAAACCTTCGGTGTGTTCCAGCTCGAAAGTCAGGGCATGCGTCGGGCCGTTGCCGGGATGAAACCGGACCGGTTTGAAGACATTATTGCGCTGGTGGCGCTGTATCGCCCGGGCCCGATGGAGAACATCCCGGTCTACAACGCCGTTAAACATGGCGAGCAGGATCCAGACTATCTGCATCCGCTGCTGGAACCGATCCTGACCGAAACGAATGGTATCATCGTTTATCAGGAACAGGTGATGCAGATCGCGCAGGTTTTGTCCGGCTACTCGCTCGGCGAGGCGGATCTGCTGCGCCGCGCGATGGGTAAGAAGATTGCGGCCGAAATGGAAGTGCAGCGCGCCCGGTTTGTTGACGGTGCGGTCGAGCGCGGAGTCAATAAAGGCCAGGCCGGGACGATCTTTGATCTGGTTGCCAAGTTCGCCAACTACGGCTTCAACAAATCGCACGCCGCCGCCTACGCACTGGTCTCCTATCATACAGCCTGGCTCAAGGCGAACCACCCTGTTGAGTTCCTGGCTGCCTCCATGACACTGGATATGGGCAATACCGAAAAACTCGGTGACTTCCGCCAGGAAGCGCGCCGGATGAAGATTGATGTGGTTCAGCCGTCCATCAACCGGTCACAGGTTTACTTCGACGTAGCCGACGGCAAGATCCTCTATGCAATGGGGGCCATCAAGGGTGTTGGCGAACAAGCGGTCGAGCACATTGTCGAAATGCGCGGAGAGACGCCGTTTACAAGCCTTGGGGATTTTGCGCGCAGGATCTCTCCGAAAGCCCTCAACAAACGGACCTTGGAAAACCTGATTGCTGCTGGTGCCTTTGACGAACTTGAACCGAGCCGCGCCAAGGTTTTTGAGGGTATCGACCGAATGATGGGTCTGGCCCAGAGAACCGAAAACAACGAAACACTTGGGCAGGACGAACTCTTTGGCGGCAGCGACAGTGAAGAACCGCTTCAGCTGAACGAGGTCAGTGGTTGGACATCTGAGGAAAAACTGCAACGCGAGCATTCCGCGATCGGCTTTTACCTGTCAGCGCATCCTATTGATGAATACGCCAGCATTCTGGAAAAAATGCGAGCTCAACCCTGGACGCAGTTTGCTGAAGCCGTGAAGAAAGGCGCGTCCCATGGCCGGCTTGCCGGAACAGTCATCTCCATGCAGGAGCGCAGGACAAAATCCGGGACCAAAATGGGTATAGCGCGTCTCTCCGATGCGACCGGCCAATACGAAGCCTTGTTGTTCCGGGAGAAACTCGAGCAATTCCGCGATCTTCTCCAGACGGGGCGGTCCGTCGTGGTTCTGGTAGGCGCTGATATGCGCGATGATGAACCGTCAGTGATCATTGAACAGGTAGACCCGATCGATAAGGTCGCTGCGCGCCTGCAGAAAAGCATGCGTGTCTTCGTCCGAGATGAACGACCTATTCAAAGCCTTGGTAAACATTTGCAGGTGAGGGGCGAGGGCGATGTCACTGTCATTGTTCTGCTTGAGAACGGTGCCCGTGAAGTCGAAGTGAAGCTGCCGGGGCGGTTCCGCCTGTCACCCGAAATCGCAGGAGCCCTCAAGGCTGTCCCCGGTGTTACAGAAGTACAGATCGCTTAAGATTAACTGATCTATGCGGCTGGCCAGATGATCTCCATCCGGATACCACCGGGCTCCGCAAACATCATGTGCATGCGTGGTCCGCCGGATAGTAGCTCGGGTAGAAACTCGACGGCAACTCCGGGCCATCTGGCAACTTTGTCGGCCATGGCCATCAGTTCCTCTTGGCTGGCAACTTCAAGGGCGACGTGATGCAAGCCAATATTGGTTTTGCGGTTGAAATCTGTAACCAGCCCGGTTTGGTCGACTTGCCAGAGGGTCAACCGGCACGACCCGTCCGCAACGGTTGTTCGCGGGTAAGAATCATCTCTGGCCAAAAGCTGCCAATTCAGGCAGTCGGTGAAAAAGGACGTTGTCTGATCCAGATCGTGGACAGTGAGTCCAAGGTGATTGATGCCAATAGTGGACATGGGAAACTCTCTTGTCTTGAAAAATAAATTTGGTGGAATGACAGCAAAAAGACCATTTGCAGTGGCCCGTTGGTCTATCAAATCAAAGCAAGGTGTAAATGCCAAGAGGGTTTTGCCGATTGATCTGACAGGCAATGGGATCCAGCTTTAATAACAATTCATAGTTTCTGCCATTCTTCTTCATTAGCACGCAAACTAAGAACATATGTACCTGGAATAGGATAAAGCCCGAGCATGAAAGTACCGATAAATTTCAAGGACAAGTTTTCCCATTTTCAGGAGCAATGGTCGCCGCGCGTGATCGCGGAAATGAATGACTACCAGTTCAAGCTCGCCAAAGTGGAAGGTGAATTTGTCTGGCATGACCATCCGGAGACTGATGAAGTTTTTATGGTGATTAAGGGGAGGGTTCGGATCGACTTTCGGGATAGCTCAGTCACATTGGAGGAAGGCGAAATGTTTGTTGTTCCCAAAGGCGTCGAACACAAACCGTTTGCCGAAGAAGAAGCCCAGATCCTACTGATCGAACCGAGAGGTATCGTCAACACGGGTGACGCAGGAGGTGATCTTACTGCTGCTCAGGATGTCTGGATCTGACCGCTCGAATAAAGCGTTGCCGCGACCAGCGGAAAACCGACGTTGAATTCATGCGTTAAACCACAGCTTTGGACTTGCACTTTGGAAGCGCTCCCCCTATAAGGCGCGCATTCCACACGCATGAGGGGGAGACCGAGCTTATCGGGATCCATCCGGTGGTCGACGGGAAACTTTCCTCCGGCCCAAATCCTCGTGCGGAGGTTAAACCGGAAAAATCAGGAGTTACGGGAATGGCATTGCCCGATTTTACAATGCGCCAGCTGCTTGAAGCAGGCGTACACTTTGGTCACCAGAAACACCGTTGGAACCCGCGTATGGGTCAGTACATCTTTGGTGTACGCAACGATGTTCACATCATGGACCTGTCCCAGACAGTTCCTCTTCTGCATCAGGCACTGAAAGCCATATCTGATACAGTTGCTGGTGGTGGCCGCGTTCTTCTCGTTGGCACAAAGCGTCAGGCACAGGAAGCTGTTGCGGCATCTGCACGCAACTCTGCACAATACTTCGTCAACGCTCGCTGGCTCGGCGGCATGCTGACGAACTGGAAGACAATCTCCCAGTCCATTCAGCGCCTTCGTAAGCTGGAAGAAACACTCAATTCCGATGCTGCAAACGCTCTGACGAAAAAAGAGCGTCTGTTCATGGACCGTGAGCGCGAAAAACTCGAGCGGAACCTTGGCGGTATCAAGGACATGGGCGGTATTCCGGATCTGATCTTCGTGATCGATACCAACCGTGAAGCAATCGCAATTCAGGAAGCACGTCGTCTGGGTATTCCGGTCGCTGCGATCCTCGATTCGAACTCCAATCCGGACGGCATTACTTATCCGGTACCAGGTAACGACGATGCTGGCCGCGCTCTTTCGCTTTACTGCGATCTGATTGCACGTGCCGCAATCGACGGGATTTCCCGCGCTCAGGGTGCTTCCGGCATGGATGTTGGTGCATCTGAAGAAGCACCGATCGAAGAAGCTCTGGCAGAAACTGTTGAAGCACCTGCTGCTGAAGCTGCACCTGCTGAAGAAGCCGCTCCGGCAGCTGCTGAAGCGGCTCCTGCGACTGCTTAAAGATATTTCCGCCGCGTTCGCGCGGCGGACTTATGTTGAATTCGCAAGGCGGGCCGCGAGATTTTGCGGTCCCGTCGTAAAAGCGCGGCAGGCAATGAGCTAACCCGCGTCTTATCTGAAACCCCCATGCACGAGGCTATCGATGAGCATTACCGCTGCAATGGTAAAAGAGCTCCGCGAGAAATCCGGCGCTGGCATGATGGACTGCAAAACCGCCCTTAAAGAAAATGGCGGCGATATGGAAGCAGCTGTCGACTGGTTGCGTACAAAAGGCCTGGCAAAGGCAGCTAAAAAGGCTGGCCGTATTGCCGCTGAAGGTCTGGTTGGCGTAGCAGCAGACGGCGCGAAAGCAGCAGTCATCGAACTAAACTCCGAAACCGACTTTGTTGCACGCAACGAAGGTTTCCAGGACCTGGTCAGCAACGTGGCGAAAGTCGCTGTTGCAACTGACGGTGCTGTGGAAGCTATTTCTGCAGCTAACCTGGACGGCAAGTCTGTCGCAGATTCAATTACCGACGCAATTGCGACAATCGGTGAAAACATGAACCTGCGTCGTTCGTCTGTTCTGGCTGTCAAAGAAGGTGTTGTTGCGACTTATGTCCACGGCGCCGTCAAAGACGGTCTCGGCAAAATCGGCGTTCTGGTTGCCCTGGAATCTTCCGGCGACAAGGACAAGCTGAACACACTTGGCCGTCAGGTTGCCATGCACGTGGCAGCAACCAGCCCGCTCGCTCTGAACACAGATGAGCTGGACCAAGCTGTTGTTGAGCGCGAAAAGTCGGTATTTAGTGAACAAGCCCGTGAATCCGGCAAGCCGGAAAACATCATTGAAAAAATGGTGGAAGGTCGTTTGCGCAAATTCTACGAGGAAGTTACCCTCGTGAAACAGGCTTTTGTTATCAACCCTGATCAAACCGTTGAACAGGCTGTTGAAGCGCTTGCAAAAGAACTTGGCACTGATGTCAAACTCTCTGGTTTCGTTCGCTTCGCCCTTGGCGAGGGGATCGAGAAAAAAGAGGAAGACTTCGCCGCCGAAGTGGCGGCAGCCTCCGGGCAGTAAGCTCCAAAGAAAGCGCCGGTCAGTCCGGCGCTTTTTTTTTAGAAAGACATTTTACCAAAGGGTGCACCTATGACGACTTCTTTGCGTTGGAAACGGATCCTTCTGAAACTCTCCGGCGAAGCCCTGATGGGCTCTCAGACTTTTGGAATTGACCCGGCCATTGTGCAAAGGATCGCCAAGGAAATCGCCGATGCCGTTGCTCTTGGCGCGCAGGTCGGTGTTGTTGTTGGTGGCGGTAACATCTTCCGCGGAGTTGCTGTGGCAGCCAAGGGCGGCAACCGGGTCACTGGCGACCATATGGGTATGCTGGCAACCATCATGAACAGCCTGACCCTTGCGGATGCCTTGCGGCGCATGAAGGTGAATGCGCGCGTTCTCTCCGCTGTAGCAGTTCCATCCATCTGCGAGACCTTTTCCCAGCGTGTTGCAGATCGTTATATGGAAGACGGCGATGTCATCATTTTTGCTGGCGGTACCGGCAACCCGTTCTTCACCACAGACAGTGGCGCAGCTCTTCGTGCAGCCGAAATGAAATGCAATGCCTTCCTGAAAGGTACTCAGGTTGACGGTGTTTATTCCGACGATCCCAAAGTGAACTCGGATGCCGAGCGCTATGAGACGCTCAGCTATGATGAGGTTATCAGTCGCAACTTGAAGGTGATGGACACAACAGCGATCGCTCTTGCCAGGGACAATTCAATCCCGGTTATCGTGTTTTCCATCCACACGCCGGGCGCGCTTGTCAGTGTCTTGCAGGAAACCGGTACTTATACGGTCGTCACCGACTAAAAGTTTTCAGCGGGATATGAGCGGAAGCTCTTGTGTTTCGATCCGTATGTGCCATGTTTGCGCGCGCCGGATCTGTGTTCGGCTAAAGAAAAAACAGTGAGGACAATATGTCGGTAGAAGGTGTCGACCTGGATGATTTGAAGCGCCGCATGAACGGAGCGCTGTCAGTGTTGAAAACCGAGTTTGCTGGTTTGCGGACCGGGCGGGCGTCTTCGTCAATGCTAGACCCGATTTCAGTCGATGCCTACGGACAATCCATGCCTCTCAGCCAGGTCGGAACCGTGTCTGTTCCAGAACCTCGCATGGTTGCCATTCAGGTCTGGGACAAGAGCATGGTCGCGGCAGTCGAAAAGGCAATCCGCGAATCAAACCTCGGTCTTAATCCAGTGGTCGACGGACAATTGTTGCGTCTGCCAATCCCGGAATTGAACCAGGAACGTCGTCAGGAACTCGTCAAGGTAGCCCACAAGTTTGCCGAGGCGGCAAAGGTCTCAGTCCGTCATGTGCGCCGCGATGGAATGGATGACTCCAAAAAGGCGGAAAAAGATGGCGATATCTCCCAGGATGACAGTCGGGTCGCATCTGAAGAAGTGCAAAAACTGACAGATCAGATGATTGCCGAAGTCGACAGCATGCTGGAGAAAAAAGAACAGGAAATTATTCAGGTCTGACGGACCGAGTGAATTTTGGCCTGGGGGCGACAATGACCATCAACCCGGAACGGAACGCGACAACAGCCGCACAAGACAATGCCTGTGCGAAGCTGCCGCGACACGTTGCCTTCATTATGGATGGTAATGGGCGGTGGGCAGCGGCTCGCAATTTGCCGCGGACCGAAGGGCACCGTAAGGGCCTCGAAACACTTCGTAACGTGATCCGGTATGCCGGTAATCGTGGCATCGAAGTGATCACGATATTCAGCTTTTCTTCGGAGAACTGGAGCCGTCCCGAAACCGAAGTCTCGTTCCTCATGGGCCTTTTGCGCAGGTTTGTTCAACGTGACCTGACCGAACTTCACAAATCCAATGTCAAAATCAGGATGATTGGAGAACGGGTAAATCTCGAACCCGGCATTTTGAAGCTCCTGGAAGACGCCGAAGAACTGACCCGCCAGAATACAGGGCTGGAGCTTGTTGTTGCCTTCAATTATGGTGCCCGCCAAGAAATAGTGTCCGCTGTTAAAAGCTTGAGCAAGAAGATAGCCAATGGCGAGCTGTCTGTTGATGATATCTGCGAAGAAGCAATCACCAAATCGCTGGACACCTATGGACTGCCGGATCCTGATCTTATCATCCGGACAAGCGGTGAATTGCGTTTGTCGAATTTCCTGCTTTGGCAGGCCGCCTATTCTGAGTTTTATTTCAGCGACGTGAACTGGCCAGACTTCGATGAAGCTGCCTTTGAAGATGCCCTTGCGAGCTTTGGCAACCGCGACCGCCGGTATGGCGGGTTGTCCACTTCAGTAACCTAGCGGCTCCATCAGTCATGTCTCAACCAGAACCTGCTTCTCCGAAAAAATCAGATCTTCGCCTAAGAGTAATCTCTGCAGTTATTCTTGGGCCACTGGTTCTTGGTATCGTTTATTTCGGTGGTGTTGCCTATTCGCTGCTGGGTCTCGTCGCAGCTGTGCTGTTTCTGTGGGAATGGTTTTCGATAACAGGCACAAAACATACAACCGCGTCTGCAAGCTTTGGGTATGCCTCGCTTATTGGAGTTGTTGGCTGTTTCCATCTCGGAAATTCTGTCGCCGCACTGTTGATTGTGTTCATAGGGGCGCTAGGTGCCTACGCAATGGCGCGGTTTTCAAGAGAAGGTCGTTGGGCAGGAGAGGGTGTTCTCTATAGTGGCCTGGCCTTGTTTTCGTTGCTTGCAATTCGACACGGGACCAACGGGCTATTGTTGACGTTCTTCCTGTTCTTCGTTGTTTGGGCTACGGATATCTTTGCGTATTTTACCGGCCGAAGCCTTGGTGGGCCAAAACTATGGGCGCGTGTTTCACCCAAGAAAACCTGGTCAGGAGCTATCGGCGGACTGGTGTTGGCCGTTGTCTTTGGCATTAGCGTTGCCGAAGCCTTTGGGATGAATGAACTTGTCGCCTGGGGATTGTTGTCTGCCGGATTGTCAATTGTGTCGCAAGCAGGCGACCTGCTTGAATCTGCTATCAAACGTCATTTTGACGTCAAGGACTCCAGTCAGCTGATCCCGGGGCATGGCGGAATAATGGACCGGATTGATGGTCTGGTTGCCGCTGCAATCTTTGCTGTCCTTGTCGGGATATTGTTCGGCGGGACATTATCCGACCCGATAACTGGTATGGGCTTGAATTAACTTTGGAGACTGCCTGTGCCGGGAAATCCCGTTTTTGGAAATTCAAACGATCCTATCCGGATCATCGTGTTGGGGGCGACCGGATCCATCGGGCAAAGCCTTGCAGATTTGATTGAACGCAATCCTGACCGTTTTGATGTCGTGGCGCTTGTCGCCAACACAAATGTCACCGCCCTTGCAACGATGGCCAAACGTTTGAATGCAAATGCAGCCGTCCTTGCAGACGAACGCGGCTATAACGATCTCCAGATGCAACTTAAAAACACTGGCATCGGTGTTTCCGCAGGCGCGTCTGCCGTGATGGATATTGTTGAGCGAGATGCAGATCTTGTTGTTGGGGCTATTGTTGGCTCTGCGGGTTTGGCTCCAACTATGGCTGCAATCAAACCGGGGCGCAGGATCGCTTTGGCCAACAAGGAATGCCTCGTTTGTGCGGGCGATCTGTTCATGGCCAAGATCCGTGAAACAGGCGCTGAGTTGTTACCGGTCGATAGCGAACACAACGCGATATTTCAGGTTTTTGAAAACGCTCAAGCCGATCAAGTCGAAAAAATCATATTGACGGCGTCAGGCGGGCCGTTTCGAACGAAAACTTTGGAAGAAATGCGAAGTGTTACTCCGGCCCAGGCCCTGAAACATCCCAACTGGGAAATGGGCTCGCGCATCACTATCGACAGTGCAACCATGGTGAACAAGGGGCTTGAGATAATTGAAGCCTTTCATCTTTTCCCAGTTAGCATTGATCAGCTCGATGTTCTGGTTCATCCGCAATCTGCTGTTCATGGATTGGTTCAATACAAGGACGGATCGCTTCTTGCCCAGATGGGAAGCCCCGACATGCGAACACCAATCTCGCATTGTCTGGCCTATCCCGCCCGTATGCACACGCCAGTCCAAAGACTGGACCTGGCGAAACTGGGTACGTTGACGTTCGAAGAACCGGATTATACCCGTTTTCCTGCTCTTCGGCTCGCTTGGCAGGCTCTGAAAACGGGAGTTAACGCACCAACAGTGTTGAATGCTGCTGATGAAGTTGCTGTCGATGCGTTTTTGTCTGGGCGGATCGGATTTTTGGATATTCCGGCAGCCATCGAAGCCGCTCTGTCGGAGTTCGACGGACGCGGAGAATTAAAGGTTGCCGGTTCGGTTGAAGGCGTTCTGTTTGTGGACCGGGAAGCCAGAAAGTGGACTGACACCTGGATCAAAAACCGGTGCACATGACAGATTGATTGCCGCTCACAGAACCAGCACCATTAACACGCCGTAATTTCATTGATATTAGGATGCTTCAAAATATCCTGATCTACTAACTCGGAAGTCCTCATGGATCTGCTCTATTCTGCCTACTCAATTCTGGTCGGCTATCTGATACCGTTTCTGTTCGTGTTGACGATTGTTGTCTTTTTTCACGAGCTAGGGCATTTCGCAGTCGCGCGTTGGTGCAATGTCAAGGTGGATGCCTTCTCGGTAGGTTTCGGCAAGGAACTCTATGGTAGGTATGACAAAAAGGGGACACGCTGGAAAGTATGTCTCATTCCTCTCGGCGGATATGTGAAGTTTGCCGGTGATGAGAATGCGGCCAGCGTTCCAGATCGCGATTTGATTGCCTCGATGAGTGATGAAGAACGCAAAACAGCGTTTGTTGCCAAACCTGTGTGGCAAAGAGCGGCCATTGTTGCAGCCGGGCCGATAGCGAATTTCATTCTGGCGATCACGATCTTTGCCTCTATCTACATGGCCTACGGTAAACCGGATTTGCTTCCAGTGGTGTCTGCAGTTGTCGAGGGATCTGCGGCTGAACAGGGCGGTGTGGAGAAGGGGGACCGAATTCTATCGATCAATGGCAAGCCGCTTTCCTATTTTGAAGATCTCAAGTGGACTGTTCGGCGCAATCCGGACATGCCGCTTGTTTTGGGAATTGAGCGCGAAGGCAAAGATGTCACAGCGACCGTGACGCCAGTTTATGTGGACGATGTCAATGAATTTGGTGTGGAGTTTCGGGAACCTCGTATTGGTGTTGCAATCGCAAGTGACGAAAACACTTATGTTCTCAGACGTTTGGGGTCAGGTGAGTCCGTGGTGGAAGCGGTAAACAGAACCTACAAAATCTTGTATGACACAATCGCCTTTATCGGCGACATGTTCGTCGGTGTTCAGTCACCTCAACAGCTGGGTGGACCTATCCAAATTGCACAGGTTTCCGGAACCGTGGCTCAGTTCGGACTTGTTGAATTGATCAATCTTGCCGCCTTTTTGTCGGTTTCCATTGGTTTCATCAATTTGCTTCCAGTGCCAATTCTTGATGGTGGACATCTTGTCTTCTATGCAGCAGAGGCTATTCGAGGAAAGCCGTTGAATGAGCAGGTTCAAGAGTTTGGCTTCCGTATCGGGCTGGGTCTTGTTCTCGCGTTAATGGTTTTTGTAACTTGGAATGATATTTGGCGGCTCATTCGTATCTGATGCGGTACGCAACGTGACATTGACGCAACGTCTTCTGACTAAATCGCTTTCGGCTTGCTGGTGCGGTTGCGTTATTGGCAAATATCTATAAAAAGATCTTCGGTTTCCGAGATTCTGCTGGGGTGTATGCGGATTCTTGGGAGGGGTATTAAAAACAAAGGCATAGCGCACTAATGCAGCGACTGCAGAAACTAACCCGGGCCGTTTTGTTGGCGGCTGCGGTCCTTTCGGTTGGGTCGATTCTTTCGGAACAGTTCGGACCATTTTCTCCCGTTACTCAAGCCGAAGCGGCTGTCGCCCGGACCATTAAGGTCCAGGGGTCGACCCGCATCGAAGAGGAAACGGTTATCAGTTACATGACCATTGTTCCTGGTCGTTCCTATAGTGCTGCAGATGTCGATGAATCGCTGAAGGCGCTTTATGCGACAGGGCTTTTTGCCACTGTTGATATTGCGCCTCGCGGTAGCACGGTTGTTGTCACGGTTAAAGAAAACCCGATGATCAATCGGGTATCTTTTGAAGGCAACAAAAAGATCAAGGACAATGCACTTGAAACAGCAGTGCGGTCACAGCCGCGCACGATGCTGTCGCGCGCAAAAGTTCAGGCCGATGTTCAAGGTGTTTTGGAGTCCTATCGCCGTTCGGGACGGTATGGTGCATCTGTAGAGCCGAAAATCATTGATCGGGGCCAAAATCGTGTCGACCTCGTTTTTGAAATCAATGAAGGTGCGAAAACCGGTGTGGAACGCATCAGTTTTATCGGGAATAACTCCTTCAGTGACGGACGTCTGCGTGATGTAATCCGGACGCGTGAAAGCGGATTGTTGAGCTGGCTACGCAGTACAGATACCTATGATCCGGATCGTTTGGCTGCTGATGAAGAACTTCTGCGCCAGTATTACAACAAAAAGGGCTATGCGGATTTCCGTATCGTCTCCGTAAGTGCTGATCTCGATCGCGAGCAGAATATTTTCTATGTCACTTTCACTGTCGATGAAGGTGATAGGTACAAAATCGGTGATGTGGAAATTATTTCGACTATTTCCGACGTTGATCCGGAAGAACTCCGCAAGCTTGTTCGCACCAAGTCAGGCAAGACATTCAATTCTCTGCGTGTTGAACAATCAGTAGAAGATATTACCGTCCGTGTGTCGCAAGAAGGTTACGCATTTGCGCGGGTTCGTCCTCGTGGTGCGCGTAATTACGAAACGAATACAATTGATCTGATCTATTACATTGAAGAGGGCGCGCGCGCCTATGTTGAGCGGATCAATGTTATTGGCAACAACCGCACACGCGAGTACGTCATCCGTCGTGAATTCGATATTGATGAGGGGGATGCGTTCAATCGCGCGCTTGTCGATAAAGCAGAGCGTCGCCTTGTAAATCTAGGTTTCTTTGAACGGGTGTCTGTCACAACACAACAAGGCAGCGCGCCGGACCGTGTCATCATCAACGTTCGCTTGGAAGAAAAAGCAACGGGCGAACTCTCATTTGGTGTTGGTTATTCGACTGTTGACGGGATCGTTGGTGATATTTCAATTACCGAGAGAAACTTCCTGGGTCGGGGTCAGTTTGTTAAGTTTGGCGTTGGTGGTGGTAAAGACAAGCAAAGCTATGAGTTTCGTTTTGTTGAGCCGTTCTTTTTGGGGCGCCGTGTTGCGCTTGATCTAGACGTTTACAAACGGGTACTGGACGCAAATGACTACCGCTCCTTCGATCAGGATAAAACTGGTGGTGGTTTCGGATTTGTTCTGCCGCTACGTGAAGATGAGCTGACACTTCGATTGTTCTACAACATCTTCTCTGAAAAGAACGAAGATCCGGATGGCAACTCGACTGGGATCGGCAATTGTGACACAGCGCGATTGTCACTTGCCATTTGTGATTCACTTGGCACTTATCTGACTTCTCTGGTTGGTTATGAGCTGCGTTTCGATACGCTGGACCGCAGACTAAATCCGACGGACGGTTACTTCTCATCATTTGGTCAGCAGTTCGCAGGTTTGGGTGGTGATAGTTTCTACATCAAAACAGAAGCTTCTGGTCGCGCTTACACCGAACTTCTGTCGGATTATGGTCTGATTGGTCACCTGGCTCTGCGCGGTGGGCATGTTATGGCACTTGGTGATGAACGCCTGCGTGTGTCGGAGCAGTTTATGCTTGGCGGAACTCTGGTGCGTGGTTTCGAAAACCAGGGTATCGGTCCTCGCGATGGTTCTACCGACGATGCTATGGGTGGCCGGTTCTATTTTGCAGCTACAGCAGAAACGCAATTCCCGTTCCCGATTTTTCCGAAGGAATTCGGTTTGAGCGGAGCGCTGTTTGCTGATGCCGGTTCTCTTTGGGATGCTGATAGTGATCTGGTCAATATTGTGAACGCCGGTGGTGGAAGTGTCGTTTCAAATAACTTCTCTGTCCGCACATCGGTTGGCGCAGGTATCAGGTGGCAGTCACCGTTTGGACCGATCCGCGCGGACTTCGCATATCCGCTTAGTAAGGAAGACTCCGATAAGACACAGATCTTCCGTTTGAGCGGTGGGACCCGTTTCTAACAAGGTGGTCTGATGAGAATACAAAACGGCCGCCGTTGTTACCGGCGGCCGTTTTGTGTTCGTTAAGTGCCTAAAGGGGATGATGATGTCCGAACCAGTATTTTTTGAATTTCCTGCCGGTATCACCTTACGGAACGTCGCCCTCTGGGCGGAAGCGGAAATCTTAAACGGAGATGAGAACATTGATATTTCCGGTGTAGCTCCCCTTGAGGACGCAGGTGCCGGAATGCTTGTGTTTTTCGATAACACCGCTTATCTGCAACAACTAGAAAACACTCAAGCTGCGGCAGTATTGGTGAATAAACGCCATAAGGACAAGGTTCCCGAGGGCGTTGTTGCCCTTGTATGTGCCGATGCATACCGGTCTTGGGCGAAAGTTCTCGCGAATCTTTTTCCGGCGGCAATGCACCCGAAAGATGATCGGCCAGCGTTCATATCCGATCAGGCTATTGTCGATGCTTCGGCTGTCCTGGAGCCTGATGTAACCGTCGAACCTGGTGCAGTTATCGGTGCCTTTGCTGAAATTGGCACAGGTACAGTCATCCGGAGCAATGCGGTTGTTGGTGCTGGAGTTCGCATCGGACGCGATTGCGTTGTTGGACCCAATTGTACAGTTCAGCATTCAATCCTTGGGGACAGAGTGTATTTGCACCCCGGGATTTGCTGCGGACAGGATGGATTTGGCTATGCAATGGGCGCAGGCGGGCATTTGAAAGTCCCGCAGGTTGGCCGCGTTGTTGTTCAAGATGATGTAGAGATCGGTTCAAACACGACAATTGATCGGGGAGCAAACCGCGACACTATAATTGGAGAAGGTACGAAAATCGATAACCAGGTCCAGATTGGCCATAACGTGGTCATCGGCCGTCATTGTGTGCTGGTATCTCAGGTAGGATTGTCTGGTAGCTGCACCCTGGAAGACTATGTGGCAATTGGCGGCAAAACAGGTGTTAAAGGACATGTGACCATTGGAATGGGCGCCCAGGTGGCGGCCGTGAGTGTGGTCAATGATGATCTGCCTGCAGGAGGACGGTACGGCGGAACGCCTGCCAAGCCAGTTAAACAGTGGTTCCGCGAAGTCGCTGCGGTCAGAAAACTTGCAGAACGCGGCGGCCAATCGTAAACGAGTAAATTGCATATTGATTAAGCGGGCAACCGCCAAGGGGCATGTGATGGAAGACGTAGAAAAAAAGACGCTGGCCAGCGCCGACATCATGAAAATCATGGAATTGCTACCGCATCGGTATCCGTTTCTGTTGATCGACCGGATGATCGAGATGGACGGCGATGACAGTTGTATCGGCATCAAGAACGTGACAGCCAACGAACCTCAGTTCCAGGGGCACTTTCCAGGAAAACCGATTTTTCCCGGCGTTTTATTGATTGAAGCGATGGCCCAGACCGCAGGTGCATTGTGTGTTCATGCTCGCGGTGATGGTGCTCCGCCGCAACTCGTTTATTTCATGACGATTGACAAGGCCAAATTTCGCAAGCCGGTCATTCCTGGAGATCAGGTCCATTTTCATGTCACTAAAATCAAGCAGCGTGGAAATATCTGGAAGTTTGCTGCGGTCGCCAAAGTCGATGGTGCGAAAGTCGCTGAAGCCGAAGTCAGCGCCATGCTGATAGATGCGTGAGGGTATATGACTGAAATACATTCAACAGCTATCGTCGAAGATGGGGCTGTTATAGGTGAGGGCGTTAAAATCGGCCCGTATAGTGTTATCGGTTCCGATGTGAAGCTTGGTGACAATGTTGAACTTAAATCCCATGTCGTTGTCGCCGGAGATACGACTATTGGTGCCGAAACTTCCATTTTTCCGTTCGCGTCTATCGGGCATCAGGCTCAAGATCTGAAATTTCACGGTGAAGCCGCGACGCTGACCATCGGTGAGCGCTGTATCATCCGCGAAGGTGTGACGATCAACCCGGGAACGGAGGGTGGCGGAGCTTCGACAACGATTGGCAATAATTGTGCCTTTCTCGCAAATTCGCATGTCGGTCATGACAGTCATCTCGGTGACAGGGTGATCATGTCAAACAATGTCATGATTGCTGGCCATGTTTCGGTCGGCAACAACGTTATTTTTGGTGGCGCTTCCGCTGTGATTCAGTTCACCCGCGTTGGCGATCATGCCTTTGTCGGTGGAATGGCCGGCCTCGAGAACGACCTTATTCCGTTTGGACTGGTGACCGGCAACCGTGCCAGTCTCGGTGGTCTCAATTTGATTGGGCTCAAGAGAGCTGGGTTCCCGCGGGATCATATTCATGCGCTTCGGGCAGCATACAAGACGTTGTTCGAAAGCAACGAAGGCACACTGCGCAGCCGTACAGAAGCCATTGCTGCTGAAACTGCTGACCAGCCTCTCGTGAAGATCGTGACGGATTTCATTCTGGCGAAGGAAGACGCGCGTTTTTGTACACCTTGATTTTATGAGCAATCTCTATGTCTAAATTTGTCTCTGCCGGGACAGGGCCAGTGACACTGATCGCGGGAAATGGGCGAATCCCGATGCAGATCACGGCTGCTTTAAAAAGTGCTGGTCGGGATTTCCGCGTTATTGCGATCAGGGGTGAAGCTGATGAACACACCCGTCTATTGGCCGATACTGAACTTGGCTGGGGCGAAATCGGCAGGCTTTGTAGTTTCCTGAAAAAAAACAAATGCCGCGATGTGCTCCTGATCGGAGGCATCACCAAACGGCCGGAGTATACGTCAATCTTGGGAGACTTCGGAACGCTGAGAAGACTGCCGAGAATTTTCCGAACGCTGACAGGTGGGGATGACAGTCTTTTAAGCAAGGTCATCCGGTTTTTCGAAGATGAGGAGTTTCGCGTTGTGGGTATCAAGGACGTAGCCCCTGAACTTCTCGCAGCGTCTGGTGTGCTGGGAATAGTTCAGCCGAAAGGTGCGGTCTGGAAGGATATTCAGCTGGCCCTGGCCGCAACGCGCAAACTCGGCGAACTGGACATTGGCCAGGCAGCCGTTGCCGTTGCTGGCCGGGTTATCGCGCTGGAAGGTGCAGAAGGCACGGATGCGATGCTGGAGCGATGTGCGGAACTCACACGGGCCGGTCGGGTCAAGGCAAAAAATAACCTCGGCGTTCTGGTGAAGACAGCCAAACCCAATCAGGATTTGCGCGTCGATTTGCCGACCATCGGGCCCAGAACCATAGACCTCGCGCTTGCAGCCGGGCTTTCGGGAATAGCGATCGAGGCTGGCGGCGCGCTGGTGTCTGACCGTGAAGAAACGCTGTCCCGCGCAAATGCAGCAGGCCTGTTTGTTATCGGGATAGACCAGATGGCCCATGACAGTCGTTTGGAAGAATGAAGGCCCGCCCGCCAACAATTTGCCTTGTGGCAGGCGAAGAATCCGGTGATCAGCTTGGCTCCGAGCTGATGAAGGCCCTGAATGAAAAGCTCGGCCCCGGTGTGCAATATTGCGGCGTTGGCGGCGAGCGCATGACGTCACTCGGGCTTTCCAGCTTTTTTGACATGGCAGATGTTTCTGTGATGGGCATTTCGGCGGTTGTTGCCCGATTGCCGTTGATTGTGAAGCGCGTCTACCAGACCGTGGATGCCGCGATTGCGGCCAGGCCGGACGTGCTGGTGATCATCGACAGTCCGGATTTCACGCATAATGTCGCCAAGCGAGTGCGTAAGCGTGCGCCGTCCATTCCGATTGTTGGCTATGTTTCTCCCTCTGTCTGGGCATGGCGCCCAGGCAGGGCGAAGAAAATGAACGCCTATGTCGACGAGCTGCTCGCGCTTCTTCCGTTTGAACCGGATGTGCACAAAAGGTTGGGCGGTCCATGCACTCACTATGTCGGCCATCCCTTGATCGAGAAAGTGGATGAACTTCGCCCCCGGAATGATGAGCGCAAACCCTTGGATCAAGGTGGTCAAACACTGCTCGTTTTGCCGGGAAGCCGCCGGGGGGAAATCGATCGCTTGATGGGTGTGTTCGGTGAAACCGTTGCTCGTGTCAAAAAGCAAAATCCGGACTTGGAAATTGTCCTTCCTGCTGTCGCTCATCTCGAGGAAAGGATCCGGGCAGGGGTAAAGGACTGGGAAGTTCAGCCGAAAATTGTTCTTGGACTGGAGGCAAAAAAGGCAGCTTTCCGCCGGGCAAATGCAGCATTGGCGGCATCGGGCACGGTATGTCTGGAGCTCGCCTTGTCCGGGGTGCCGATGGTGGTTGCCTACAAGGTCGATTGGATGGTGCTTGTTCTCAAGCAAGTGAACAAGATAGTGAAACAGGCCAATTTCGACTCATTCGTCCTGCCCAACATCATTCTGGGCAACAAGGCAATTCCGGCCTTTCTGGATGATGCGGTGACCCCTGAAACACTGGCAACGCATCTGATCAACCTGTTGTCCGAGACTCCTGAACGCCAGACCCAGATTGCAGAACTAGCCCGCCTAGATGGCATCATGCGCTTGCCCGACGGTAACAGTCAGAGCGCGGCAGCAGCAAATGTTGTTATTGGCTGTTTGAAGAAGGCCTGAAGCGCCGTCCAGTTGCAGCGAATACTTTCAGTTTTGGCTGAGTACTCCCGACATAGATGGCAGTAAAGGGCGAGAAGTGTGAATTCGCTGCAGGTATGATCGAATGACCGCTTTGCGGACAAAGCTGCACTTGCATACTGCTCCATCAATGTTCGGTTTCGTTGTGAGAAGTTGTCGTCGAGGTTGCTTCCAGATCGAAATTCAAACTGGCCGCTAAATCAAAAAACTGCCGTCGCACGGCCCCAGCGTAGGGATTGGTCTTCTCAATCGCTTCAAATACTTCCGGCGCATCGTACTGAACCATGGCAATGGCCTCAGACAACAAGTCAAAGCTCTTCGTTGTCATGCGCGTTGGTAAAGGCCCCATTTTTTGTAGCACTTTGGCGATGAGGTGCGTGAGCCCTTGGACAACAGCAGCTTCTTTGTCATGGGATTCTGGCGTAGTCATAATGACAGTCAACCCAAGAGATTTTCGTAAAAATGCTGCCATCCGCGCGTGTTGTTTCCCCTGAATTGGACAGACCGCAATTTTCAGTCCCTTAACTCCTTTCTCCGCACTCTGAGGACCAAACAACGGGTGAGTTGCTACTATGTCCACACAGTTCGGAAGCAACCGCCGCATGATTTCCGAGGGAATTACTTTGACCGAACCGACATCGATAATCAGCGCGCCAGGTTTGCAAGTGCAAGCGATTTCGGTAACAACCTGCTCAAAGGAAGACACCGGTGCGGCTATAAGGATCACATCAGCCTGCGTCACTGAGTGCAACGAAGAGGGAGCTACCCCGAGTTTCTGGGCGACCTTGGCAAGGCTCGGTGATGGATCATACGCTGATATTTCGAAGTGCTTGCCTAGATGAAGCGCAGCAAGTTGCCCGAATGCACCAAAACCCACGATGCCTAGTGACTTGTTTTGATTTTTTCTGTTGTTGTTCAATCTCTCGACCTTTGAATTTGCCGCCCGGCAAAAGGTCGTTTGTATGTTGACCGCTGTCAGGGGGCAGCGGAAAACCAATGATAAATGACCCGCAGCTATAGAAACTGAGGATAATAGTTCTGAAATGGCGAACACGATTTCATCATGTTCCTAGGTCTAAAGCACCCAAGGGAGCAGAGTCAACGACGGCCGCATAGCGGCCATCTGCTGTGGCGCAGAAGTCTAGAAGTTTGGGTTCCAAGAAGTCGTTTGCTGCGGAATGAACCAAAGGCATCAAAGGGCAGGAAATCGACCGGGGCGTTGCTCCGGTTTTTACCAGAGCATTGCCCTGGAGACGAATGAACAGCCGTATTGTTGTCGTCTTATAAAAAAGCCCCGGACCAAACATCCGGGGCTTTTCTTTTGTCGTTTGAAAGTAAAAATCAGCGACGCTGGTCGATTGGTGTGTAATCACGCTTCGCGGCACCGGTATACAGCTGGCGCGGGCGGCCGATGCGCTGGGACGGGTCTTCGACCATTTCTTTCCACTGTGCGATCCAGCCGACAGTTCGGGCAAGAGCGAACAAAACAGTGAACATGGTGGTCGGGAAACCGAGAGCACGCAATGTGATTCCCGAATAGAAATCGATGTTCGGGTAGAGCTTCTTCTCAACGAAATAGGGATCGTTGAGCGCGATTTTTTCCAGTTCCATCGCAATGTCTAGCAACGGATCGTCCTTGATGCCCAGCTCGCCCAGAACCTCGTGGCAGGTCTTCTGCATGATCTTGGCGCGCGGATCGTAGTTTTTGTAGACACGGTGACCGAAGCCCATGAGGCGGAACGGATCGTTTTTGTCTTTTGCCCGTGCAACAAATTCCGGAATGCGATCAACAGAGCCGATTTCGGACAACATGTTGAGGGCTGCTTCATTGGCCCCGCCATGAGCCGGACCCCAGAGACAAGCGATACCAGCTGCAATACAGGCGAATGGATTGGCACCTGATGAACCAGCCAGACGCACAGTCGACGTGGATGCGTTCTGCTCGTGATCGGCATGCAGGATGAAGATACGGTCCATGGCGCGGGCCAGAACCGGGTTCACCTTGTAGTCCTCACATGGAACCGCAAAACACATATGCAGGAAGTTGGCTGCGTAGCTCAGATCGTTGCGCGGATACACAAATGGCTGACCAACATGGTATTTATAAGCCATTGCTGCCATTGTCGGCAGTTTTGCGATCATGCGCAGCGAAGCAACCATGCGCTGGTGCGGATCGGAAATATCAGTTGAGTCGTGATAGAACGCAGACAGTGCGCCAACCGTGCCACAAAGGATGGCCATTGGATGCGCATCACGGCGGAAGCCAGCGTAGAGACGGTGCATCTGTTCATGGATCATCGTGTGATAGGTCACACGCTGAACGAAGTCGTCTTTTTGCGACTTGGTCGGCAATTCGCCGTAGAGCAGCAAATAGCAGGACTCAAGGAAATCGCCGTGGTCGGCAAGCTGTTCAATCGGATAACCGCGATAAAGAAGCGTTCCCTCGTCACCGTCAATATAGGTGATTTTGGATTCGCATGATGCGGTTGAGGTGAAGCCCGGGTCGTATGTGAACATACCCGTGTCCTTGTAAAGGGACGAGATGTTTACAACGGACGGTCCGATGGATCCGTCAAGAACATCGAATTGGTGGTCGTTGCCACCGACGTTGAGCTTGGCGTTGTTGTCGGCCATTCAGAAAACCCCCTGTTTGTTACCCTAGGCGACCGCCGTTGGCAGGTCTCTTGTGAAGACCCAATCCAATTTGCCGGACGGCGCTGGAGGAATGGTCGGGTCTTGCCTATCTTATTTGCCGCACTGCCGCAAGTTGACCGGCATAACGCTTTGGTCACATGCGCGGCGTTGACGCATGCGGAAGGTTTTGGCCCGGGTCTGGTCGACCCCGGGCCAAATCAGTCATGATGATCAGGCGGCCTGATCCTTGATCCGTGAAAGCGATTCATCCCGTCCGAGGGCTATCAACACGTCATAGATTCCTGGTGATGTTCCCCGGCCTGTGAGTGCAGCGCGCAGCGGTTGGGCGACCTTGCCCAGTTTGAGGTCTTTATCTTCGGCATACGCCTTGACTGCGACCTCCAGTGGTTCGGCAACCCAGTCTGATGCAGCGGTCAGGATCCCATGCAGATCACCAAGGATGGCCTTGGCGTCTTCAGTCAGGATCTTGTCAGCTTTTTCGTCGGTTTCCAGCGGTCTTTGGCGCCACAAATAAGAAGCGCTTTCCGTCAGTTCGACAAGCGTTTTGGCACGTTCCTTCAATCCTGGCAAAGCAGTCAGAGTAACTTGTTCGTTTTGGTCAGTAGAGAGCCAGTCAAGCACATCCGCACCGCCGTCTGCATGCTCCAGATAGACCTTCCAGTGGGCCAGAAGGTCCGGGTCGTCAGTTGCGCGCATATAATGACCGTTGAGGTTTTCCAGCTTCTTGAAATCGAAGCGCGATGCCGACTGACCGACAGACTCCATGCCGAACCATTTGATCATGTCCTCCAGAGAAATGATCTCTTCATCACCGTGGCTCCAGCCAAGGCGCGCCAGATAATTTCGCATTGCCTGCGGCAAATAGCCCATGGCCCGATAGGCCTCTGCACCGGTTGCGCCGTGGCGTTTGGAAAGTTTTGCGCCATCTGGTCCGTGTATCAGGGGAACATGCGCCATCTTCGGCACGTCCCAGCTATTGGCATTGAAAATCAGAATTTGCCGGGCTGCGTTGGTCAGATGATCGACACCGCGGATGATGTGGGAAATATTCATGTCATGGTCATCGACAACCACAGCCAACAAGTATGTGGGCGTACCGTCGGAGCGCAACAGGATCATGTCATCAAGATCCTTGTTCGGGACAACAACGCGGCCCTGAACCATGTCGTCAACGACAGTTTCACCATCCTGTGGCGCCTTCAGGCGAACCACCGGATCAACACCTGCCGGGGCTTCAGAGACATCGCGGTCGCGCCAGGTCCCGTCATAGCGGGGCGGACGGCCTTCAGCGCGGGCTTTTTCCCGCATGGCGGCGACGTCTTCCTGCGAACAATAACATCGGTACGCGGTACCGTTTGCGACCATCTGGTCGACAATCTCCTTGTGACGTTCCAGACGCGAGAATTGCGAAATCGGATCGCCATCCCAATCAAGGCCCAACCAGGTCAAACCGTCCATGATGGCGTCGACAGCTTCTTGTGTCGAGCGTGCCTGGTCGGTGTCCTCGATCCTGAGCAGCATCTTGCCGCCATGATGTTTGGCAAACAGCCAGTTGAAGAGGGCAGTCCTGGCGCCGCCAATGTGAAGGAAACCGGTCGGGGACGGAGCGAAACGCGTGACGATGTCTTGTGCCATGGTGCTTTTTGAAAGTCTCTGTCAGAATGGGGCGCGTTATGCGCCATCATGATATGTGGCGCGGTCTTAGCACAGGCTTGAACAAGGCAAAATAGGCTTTCAGGCATTCTTGTGGCCTTGGCGGCCTGACAACAGGCACAGGGCACAGGACCATTCGGTTAAGGGGAGGCGGTGACTGAGAAATCAGACCCGAACCTGAAGGATGAAAACCGTGGAGACACGGCCCAGACCACAAATGCCCAATCTGATATAGTCACCAATAGCCCACTCGACCCGTTGCGGATATTCCTGCGCAAGAGGGCAAACCAGACCAACAATCGGGTTGCTGCACGCGCGCGGACCGATACTTTATTGCCACAAAACCAGCTTTGGGAAACACAGGGGCTGCTTTGGGTCGGATTTGCAGTCGCATCCGGCATTTTCATCCATGGCGCACTGCCCGATGAACCGTTTTGGCCATTCATGGTCGCCATACTGGCGATTTTGAGCGCTACGGGCTTTGGCCGTTGGAAGACGCACGGACTATCAAGAATTGGAGTGCTTACGCTGGCCGTTTTCGCCGGGGTGACGCTGGCGACCGTGCGAACCGCGATGATGGAAGCCCCAAAACTGGCAGAAGAGATGTCTGTCACGCTAACGGGGCGCGTGTTGAGTGTCGACCGAAGAAATTCAGGAAAACGGGTTCTGTTGAAGGTCTTGAGTGTCAACAATCGTTCGATATCGACGATTGTGTTCCCCGAGAAAGCCCGTATCCGGGTTCCGACGACGTCGACGATCCAGACCGGCGAGGGGATTGAGCTCCGGGGCCGGCTCTTCCCGCCAGCAGGGCCTGTCACTCCAGGTGGATATGATTTCTCATATCGGGCCTATTATTCGAAAATCGGAGCGACTGGATTCGCCTATGGAGGTCCCAAGCACATCGATCTGGGTATCGGGTCAATTGCGATCCGCTTTGAACAGTTTCTGGCCAAGCTGCGTGACAGGCTTGCGGCCAGAATAACAGTCAATTTACCCGATGGCCCGGAAGCCGCCCTGGCAGTGGCGCTTTTAATTGGAGAGAGGAGCGGCATCACACCTGAAGACGAAGAAAATCTGCGTCAAGCAGGTCTGGCGCATATATTGGCCATCTCTGGTTTACATATGGCCCTGTTTGCTGGTGGTGCATTCAGTGTGTGCCTGGCCGGAATGGCGTTGGTTCCCGCTGTCGCATTGCGAATTCCGATCCACAAGGTCGCAGCCTTGTCGGCCCTAATGGCTGCTGTGGTCTATCTGTTGCTGTCCGGAGCATCAGTGGCGACACAGCGGTCCTTTTTGATGATTGCACTGGTATTTTTGGGTCTGATCGTTGGTCGGCGTGGATTAACTTTAAGAAGTGTTGCTATTGCAGGCCTGTTTTTGTTGGTGCTTGCGCCGGAACGGTTGTTTTTCCCAGGGTTTCAAATGTCTTTTGCCGCGGTAATCGCATTGGTTGCCGTCTATGATATCTGGCGCAAACGCACCTCCACAGATCATTTTTCATCTGGCAATGACCCAGTGTGGTATCGGCTGGTTAAAAACCTGACTGGTTGGGTCGCCGGATTATTTGTGACAGCGCTCATTGCAGGGCTGGCGACAGGGATCATCGGCGCCCATCATTTTGCGCGCATCGCGCCTTATGGATTGATAGGTAACATGCTGGGCATGCCGGTGTTTTCCCTGATTGTCATGCCGATGGGAGTTTTGGCTCTGGCGCTGATGCCGTTTGGTCTGGCAGCATTTCCACTCACTGTCATGGCATTTGGATTATCGCTTTTGCTGGACATTGCCGCGTTCACAGCTGGTATGACAGGCACTGCAGCTCAAATCGGTATCATATCTGCGCCAGCGGCCTTGTTGTTGATCGCGGGGTTGTTCACGCTGTTGTTGCTTCCAGGTCGACTGCGCGCGGTGTCCCTGGTTCCCGTTGTCCTTGGAATGGTATTGGTCAATATGGAGAGCCCCCCTGACATCCAGATTGCAGCCTCCGGCAACCGACTGGCAGCACGGGACGAAACAGGCCTGCTCAGACTGACAAGCCAATCAGGCTCTTTTCAAAACGCAATCTGGCTTCAGACAGAAGGAATAGCGGAGAAGGTGATCAAATCACGCACGATGAAATCGTCTCAAAAAAAATGTGACAAAACCGGTTGCGTCGTCTTTGCATTTCCGGAAAAGTCGGCCTTGGGACCTCGGCTGATCCCGCTAAAGATTGCCATACCTAAAACCATTCAGGCACTTGGATTGGACTGCCGTAAGGCAGATATTATCGTGTCCGATAAAGTCGCACGCAGAAATTGCGTTGAGCCGATCATTATCGACAAAAACATTCGAAAAAGCCGTGGGGCCATCTCCATATGGCTTTCAGCTGCATACCAGTCTGAACCCCAGCAATCCGCAGATCAGAAAACCGGCCGACTGCAAAGCAATAAAGTTGCAATAAAACGTACACTCAAACCAATGATCTCCCGGATATCATATGCCATCCCGAGAATACCTCGCCCGTGGCACAGACTTGGAACCGTGACGCGCCGAAGCCTGAGTAAACCGAAAAAATGAGCACCCGCACAAACATTTGGGTAATGCTCATTCCGTCGAGATTCAATACTTTCTAGCGAAGGTGCAAAAAGCTTCCCTGAAAGACTCAATACTGCCGGAACAGCGCAACCAGACGTCCCTGAACCCGAACACGGCCCGGTCCGAATATCCGGGTTTCATAGGCGGGGTTGGCCGCTTCAAGGGCAATGGACGCGCCTTTTTTGCGCAGACGTTTCAGAGTTGCTTCCTCGTCATCGACGAGCGCAACAACAATGTCGCCGCTATCAGCGCTTTCCGTTCGCCGGATCAGGACAGTGTCACCATCCAGAATGCCCGCCTCAATCATGGAGTCGCCGCGCACTTCAAGGGCGTAATGCTCACCCTTGCCAATAAGCTCTGGGGGAACGGAAATCGAGTGGCTGTGGGTCTGAATCGCCTCAATGGGTACACCTGCCGCAATGCGGCCCATGACCGGAATTTCTGTCATGGCCGACACCGGTTCTGGTTCGGATTTGACAGCTTCCGGTTTTCCAAGAGAGCCTTCAATGACTTCAGGCGAGAAACTTCCTCTCGGACGCGGAGCTCCAAGGCCCGGTGCAATGGAATCGGGCAATCGGACAACTTCCATGGCGCGCGCCCTGTTTGGCAGACGGCGAATGAACCCTCGTTCTTCCAAAGCTGTAATGAGGCGATGAATACCTGATTTGGAGCGCAGGTCGAGCGCATCCTTCATCTCATCAAAAGACGGTGGAACCCCGGTTTCCTTCAGTCTTTCATGAATGAACATGAGCAGCTCATACTGCTTGCGCGTCAACATTATCGCTTTCCTCCGACTTAAATGAGTCGTTTGGTACAAATCAGGAACACTCTATCTGTTCTCATTGTGTTCTGCAAGCGTAAATGTTCTCTTACTGTTCTGTGTGGTTGTGTGGTTGTCAGAATTAATTGGCACTGGAAGTTGTGCTTTTGGCCGCAAATAAACGGCATTGAAAATGCGGTAACTGTTGAAATTCAATTAGCTAGAGCGGAAATGTTTGCGGAACCTCGTGTTCCGCAATGTGCATGGGTGTCGAATAATTCAGGAACATATTGAAAACAAACCGGAATGTGTGTTGTTGATGCCGGATTGCGGAACCTCCAGGGTCAACATTGCGGAACTATTGCGGAACACCGCTCTGGTTGGTTGATTGATGGACCTTGTCCGCCTTACTGAAGCAGGATCGCATTGATCTGCTTGAGCTCACGCCGGTTGTACATCCGAATGAGAGCTTTCAAGGCGCTTTCCCGTTCAAGATCGAGATCATTTTCACGGATGAGCTTTTTAAAGTCAGACATCAGATCGTTGAGAATGTTCCCATGCCTGAGAAGGTTTACAGGTTCGGACATGAAGGGATTGTCGAGGCCGCGTTCAATCAAACAATAGAGAGAGGCAGCTGCAGCGATTTGGTTTTCGCGGTTTTCGCTTAACTTCCGCGTTTCATTAGACCATGCGAACTGAGCTCCGTTGGATTGCACGAGTTTTAGCTCGATTGCCAGCGGAATTTTGTTTCTCCGTCTCCAACTGGATACTGATTGTTTCTTCACTCCCAATATGGCGCCGAGTTGTTCATCCGAGCGAACGCCAAAATGTACTTTTAGTCTCTCGATATAGACTCTGACCGATTCATTCATGAACTGTATCTCCGAATGATACACAGATTGTCATTGACTGCCAGATTCAATTATAGAATGATTCTCCGGCGGTGTTTATCGAAATGGCACCCCCTCGGGTGACAGGGGTAACATCGAATTCGAATCGCCAGACAATAGTGGCAGCTGTCCTGTTGGTTGGCCTTGATGGTGTCACGCCGAGTATGCGGTATTTTCAAACGACCTGTTGAAGTTTGGATCATGAGATTGGCTGATTGGTTGTCTACCCAGACTGTTGCAAACTTAGCCGGTGTTTCCGATCGAATGGTTCGTCGCGTTTGCTCAGAGTTCGTGTCTGGAAAACGCTCGTCATGGAAGGGGCGTGTACTCGTTGTAAGGTGTACTGGTGGTATCGGTGGCAGGTCCGGTGTCCGATACGAGGTCTCGACGGTTAGTTTTTGCAGTTTAAAACCCAAAAACACCGGAGCGTTCGGCGGTTTTTCAGAAAATGGGTCTTCAACTCAGGTCGCGTCGTTAACGTCATCGGGCAGCGAACGCAATTGGTGGCTGACACTGCTCCAGCCTGTATTTACGAAAACACCCAATACAAAGGTGCGTGGAAAAGCCATGCGCAGGTTTGCTGGAAAACAGACGTTTGACTGGCGGGGTAAGCCCTTTTCTCCAAGCCTGCGTCAGATCCAGCGCCGGTGTGCAGCGTTTGAGCGGGAACAAAGTATCTCCGCACTGTCACGACGGGCGCGCTCTGACCGTGGCAAGTCTCGTTGTTTTATCTCGCGCGAATGGGACCGTGCTGTCTCGGGTCGTTTTGATGATGAGATTAAAGCCGAGATTGCCGATGGTCTGCGACAGCAGGTGAGGGGTCTGGTCAAGGGCGGCGCGACTGGAAAGATTGTCGCTGTGCTGGCCTGCGAGTATCTGAAGAAGGTGACAGTCGCCAACGGTATCCATCCAGATGACCCTGGCGAGTTGGGCCGGATCTGCAAGGTACCGCGGGCGTTGATCCGCTCAGAACAGCATTTGAAGAAAGTCTACCGCCACAAGAATGACCGCAAGGCGAGTGATGATGACCGGCCTCGAGTGAAGCGAGCAATTACGGACATGCAGCCGATGGACTGCGTGGTGATGGATGTCCATCACATCAATGTTCTCCTGAAACGTCAGAACGGTACGACGGGCACCCCGAAGCTGCTCGGATTCATGGATATTGCGACCCGCCGTGTCTGGTGTGAACTGGTCTTCATTGAAACCAGGGGCGGGGTTCGCAATGTCGACGTGATCGAGGCCTTTGTGGCGATGGCACAACATTCCGCCTTTGGTCTGCCCAAGACGCTCTATTGCGACAATGGCAAGGAATACCTGTTCGCAGACTTTCTCGATGATGCGATGCAATTGCTGGTGCCAAACGTTGGAGAGCCGGGAAAATCGCGGGTCATACGGGCGTTGCCCTATAATGCCGCTGCCAAACCGATCGAAGCCTGGTTTGGTCATTTTGAACAACAGTTCCTGAAGACCTGCCCGGGGTACATTGGGGATGATCGGATGAACCCCAAACGTCCGGCACCTGGAAAGCTGCCAACACCGTTCACAGGTGATTTTGCGGGCTTTAAAAGGGTCTTTAAAGGGCTTTTAAAAGCCTATGAAGTCATTCCGCAATCGGGCGCGCTTAAAGGATTGTCACCCAGTCAGAGCTTTGAAGCGCACGTCCGGCAAGGTTGGGCAGCAACCGTCATTGATCCTGATCGTCTGAATACGGTCTTCACGAAACCGGAAACCCGCAAAGTCAGACAACACGGTATCTCGGTCGGCGGACGGCGATGGAGCTGCGACGAACTGGACGCCTGGTTCCATGACACGGTTACAGTCCATATCCCTCAGTATCATGGTTACAACGCCCTGCGGCTAACCAAACCGGATGGGTCATTGCTTGGGATTGCTCATCCGGAGGAGGAATTTGCCTTTTTCGATCCGCGCGGTGCGAGGCGCTCGGCGGAACGGAACACTCGGCGAAACAGGGCGCTTCGAAACGCAGACCGGTCAGCGCCTGACATTGATATTGGAGCGGAGTTGGTCAAACTCGCGCATCGTGTCCCTGAAGCGGTTCCAAATGTGCCAAGAGGCACAATCACCGTCACACAAGAGCTGGAACACCAACAGGCTCTTCGCCCGGAATATGCCGAACCTTGTTCTGAGAGCGAAGACGAACGCGATCGTCGTGAGATCGCGGCCGCTCGAGATACCTTTATCCGCACAATCGGGAGGAATTGATGAGCGAAGCATTGAAGGAAGAGGAGGCTGGTGCTTTTCGGTTTGTTGATATCTCGGCGAGCCGGGAGATCAGAAAAGCGATAGATGTTGCCAGGGAAATCCCGAAATACCCGGTGCTCATAAGTTCAAAGCCGGGCATGGGGAAATCGACTGCCTTGCGACACTACGCCCGCAAATTGGGCGCATTTTATTGTGAGGTCGGGCATGCAGACAAGACCGTCAAGGGCATGCTGAAGATGATCATTGAGGCGACAGGCTTTGGAACGTCCTATCGGTTCGTGAAGGACCTCAGCGATACAGCCGTGGCGCGCCTATATGAGGGGTATAGTTCCAAACGTCTTCTGATCGTCGATGAAGTGCAAAATCTGGACCTGTCGGCGTTTAGGGAACTCCTGCGCATTCATGAAGAGGCCGGTTGTGCGCTGGTGTTAAGCGGGAACGACAAACGGCTTGCCAGAACCCGGATTCACGACTCTGCTCTGGACCAGATTGTCAGCCGTCTTGGCTTCCGTGTCGAGCTGGGCTCACCGCTGGAGGAAGACTGCCGGGATATCGCCGTGGACTACAATGTGGAGGACACAGAGGCTTATAAGGCGCTGGCACACTTTGGTCGCCAAACGTCTGTACGGGATCTGGTACGACTTCTGGTCTTTGCCGAAAAGTTGAAGGGCCAATCCGGCAGTATAAATCTGCACCACCTCAAAGCTGCGTTCCTGACCATCTATGGAAACAAACGGGATCTGAAATTGTTAATCGGATGAAAATGTTATGTGGTTTTGACCCTTTAATTTGACCCTTTAATTTGGTCCGAATTGATTGCGAATTTTTGGGTACATTTCCGTTTGAAGGAGTGACCCTCTCCCAGAGAACTGGACCAATTGAAGCGGTAATTTTCTCATAATGTTCTTGGTTGGACTATGGAGAGAAGACCATGAAGACATCCCGTTTTTCGGAGCAGCAGATTGCGCTTATCCTGAAGCAGGCTGATGATGGCCTTGGCGTTGAAGATGTCTGCCGCAAGGCCGGCGTTTCACAACAGACCTATTACCGCTGGCGTAAAAAGTATGGTGGTTTAATGCCGTCTGAGGTCAAACGGCTGAAGCAGTTGGAAGAAGAGAACCGCCGTTTGAAGGAGATGGTCGCTGACCTTTCCCTGGACAAGGCGATGTTACAGGATGTGCTGGCAAAAAAGCTGTAAAGCCTGCGAAGGCGCGTGATCTGGTGGACTATTTGCAGGGGGTGTTTGGTGTGTCGATCCGGCAGGCCTGCAGTACCTTGTGCTTCCAGAAGTCCTCCTATTTCTACAAGTCACGACGCCCTTCGCAGGCAGCCCTCAAACAACGCATCAAAGAGATCGCCGAGACACGTGTGCGCTACGGTTACAGGCGTATTCACGTTCTGTTGCGGCGTGAGGGGTGGACTGTGAATGCCAAGCGAGTATATCGGCTCTACACGCAGTTAGGCCTTCAAATCCGCAGCAAACGGCCAAAGAGAAAGGTTTCTGCGAAGCTGCGTGAGGACCGGCGCGCGCCGGAAGGGCCGAATGATGTCTGGGCGATGCGCTGCCACGGCAGGCGATGCTAGCACCGCCGAGAGGGGATTTCCTGTCCGACCAGCTGTTTGACGGCCGCAAGATCCGTGTCCTGACAATTGTTGATGCGTTCTCGAAGGTCTCACCGGCGATCGACGTCCGTCCGCGTTACACGGGTGCCGATGTCGTCGCCACATTGGAACGTGTCACTGCTGACTACGATGTGACGGGCAGCATACGGGTCGATAATGGCCCGGAGTTCATTTCCAGGGACCTCGATCTCTGGGCCTATATGAACGGTGTTGTTCCGGACTTCTCCAGGCCAGGAAAGCCAACCGACAATAGCTTTGTTGAAGCATTCAACGGGAAAGTCCGAGCTGAATGCATCGACCAGAATTGGTTCTTGTCACTCGAGGATGCCCGGTTAAAATGCGAAGCGTTCAGACATGACTACAGTCACGTTCGTCCGCACAGCTCGATCGGGTTCAAAACCTCAATGGAGTTCATCAAATCCGTCGGCAATCCCAACCAGCTGGTGGTGCCATAAGGCCGAGAATGACCGCAAATCGTGGTCCAGCGTTCGGGGCAGGCTCAGTGTACCCAAAAAATTGCACTCAATTCATCCAGTACCGGCCTTGCTCCCCGATTTAGGACATCCGTCCGTTTCCAAACGCTCCCGAAATCTGACGTTCAACGCAAACAAAGTTACAAAATAGGCATTGGACTAGGTTCTTCAAGCCCGGTCCCGAACGGCCATACGCCAATCTGTGAACCACAGCGACGTAATAATTTGACAATTCGAAATTGAACGATTTTGCGTCAGAAACATTGGATTTCATCGCTTTCAAAAATCTGTACCGCCAGGTAATCCTGCTGAGCGCTTGCATACATGGCTTTGGCGACTTGCTCGGTGCTGATGGTGCGATATTTCTTCCAAGGCCCCTGCAGCAGAGGGGTCATGATCGTGAGCGCACCAAAACCCATTGCTTCGGTCAATCGCAACTTTTCGCGCGTGCCATGCAGGAGGGAAGGCCGGAAAATGCGGAGCGAATGCAGGTCAAGGCTTTGCAGCAGCTCTTCCGCTTCCCCCTTGGTCTGGTTATAGCTATTGGACGATCCTGCGTCGGCATCGATGGCACTGACGACGGAAAAGGTTTTTGCATTCAGGCGTTTGCCCAACTTGCCAACTTTATGAACGTAGTCTCGATCCACTTTCTTGAAAGCCTCGATTGATCCCGCGGCTTTCAAGGTGGTTCCCAAAGTGCAAAAAACATCGTCGATAGGCTGCGATATGTCGAATTGGCCCAGCTCATCGTAGTTCACGATATGATTTTTTATCTTTTCACCAAGGATAGGTGGCTCCCGCCGCCCGATACAATGGATTTCCGCGTAATGGTCGGAATCGTTCAGGCGTCTTAGCAACTGTGAACCGATAGCGCCGGTCGCACCGGCAATTAGCGCATTGCGCATCGCTCTGGTTTCCCTTTTCAAATGACCCGTCGCACCCTGCAGCTGGCAAATAAGGTCATGACCCGAAGGGTTTGTTTCTGCTTGAAACGTCAGCCCGGTAAATAGCAATTGCGCCCAGACCAAGCAGGATCTCAAGAAGTGCATAGACGATCAGCAACCAGTGCGGCATGCCGTCCAAAATGAGGCTTAGAATGCGTCCGGCAGAAAGTCCCAGCATAAAAATGGCGCAGCTGACCAATGCAGGAACGGTCATTCGGCGGTTGAACGCCCCCCAAACCCAGAGGACGACCATCCCAAGATACAGGCCCATGACGGCGCGCATGATGTGGGTAAGATTGGTGGTGTCGACAGTGATGCCGAACAGAGCGTCGAGACTGACTGAAGGGTTGGCGCCATACCCCAGTGCAATGGGCACCAGTCCGACAGAACAGAAAATCAAAAACCCTCGCGTCTTCATTGTGGGCGGTGTTTGATCCATTTGTTGCTCCAATGCGGTTGCCTAATTTGCCACAAGGCAGACTGTTAGAATTAGGGTGAGGCTCTTACCGTTATTTGAATGTACCGGTTTTTATAAATTCGAGGGTTTGATCTGCGACTTCGCGATCATAGCGCATCATCGAATGACCTGTTTCCAGGAGAATAAAATCCGTCATGGTATCGATCTTGGTCGCTTCCACGGAGACTACCCCGTCGTCCTTGCCTGGTATGACCGGGTCATTGAGACTGCTTTCGCGAATTCCGGCAATGATACCAACGGGGTAATATGGCGCCTCCAGGGATTTCGGAAAACTTGTGGCGTCGGTCCCCAAGGTTTTTGCTGTCGGGCCCATGATGTTCATCAGCCAACTGCCACTAAAGTGGTCTGCTGCTTCCGATCCTTTGTTCGGGGTGCCAATCAAGACCACATTCCCCAGATGTCCGACGTCGTAGTTTTGCAAGTAGGCCCTGACCATCAAACCACCCAGGGAATGCCCGACGAAATGCACCGGGTAACCATGGCTCTGACAACACGAGTTAATCTGGGAGCTGATGTCTTCCAGAATTTCCCCGGGATCCTGATGGAGCGAGCTGTAGTCTACTCTCTCAACGTAATACCCGGCATCTTCAAGTCGAGATGCAAGCAGCCACATTGAGTTGGCATTTCGGCCAAGGCCATGCAGCAGGACAATGATTTCCTTGTCTCCAGGCTCCCCGTTGCCGCCGGCAAAAAACGTACTGACCGCTGCAAAAATTCCCAGTGCTGTCAGGGATATTGCGGAAACAAGAAGAAAAGATCTTTTCATACAATCCGTAGCGTGCAGGAGTTTACCCATTGATCCGGTCGTAAAGTCAGGGTCCGGCCAAGCGAGCCATCATGAAATCGCGACCACGCCTTAACCTAAGCTGGCACTAATGATGCGGCAAGATGAAACACGGTGCCGTTTGCCGATATCAATCAGCTTTTCGGGTTGGGGATCGCGCACTTCAGTTTGTTCCCCGCCCAAAACTCGATTTATGCGACAGTTGTGAATGTCTTGAAGTGGTTGTTTGGCGCTGAACGGACCAGGGCAGCAATGGGCCGAAGTGCACCCAAAGCATTTTGCCAAATTGCTCTATTTCATCGCATACCAAGCGGCAATTCTGCGGCACGAAACGCGCTTCGAACAGATGTCGATGATTGTCTGTTTTCGTTCAGCCTGTTCTTTCACCTATTCTGCAGGTCAGCGCACAAGCGTCTGATCTTCAAAAAGGCCAGTCCACGAGACTGTTATCAAGAGTTTTCAGGCAATAACTCTGAATAAACTCCAACAAACATCATAATGTAATCACTATACGTTAGTAGTTAAAACCAAGTAAGTTACATCAGAATTAGCCGGGGCAGAAAAGGTGCATGCGTTACGGCATGTCAATTCTATAGTATCGTTGGGGTTCAAGATAAATTCATCTACGCCATCTTTAAGTATTAGTGTGCCGAGCAGAATATGGATCTGTTCATGCGCTATAAACTGGTACGCCCCTTCAGGATAACTAATACTGTTCCCGGCTTCCAGCTTGACCCGCACTAATTGCAGTTTTCCCTTGTCATCTGGGGAGAGTGTCTCCCGGAATATCCCTTTTGTCTTATCGCGATACAAACGTATGTCCGTTGCACGTCGAATTGTTGTTTTCGAACTATCAGACAACATTTCTGAGAGTGGTACCCGGTAAGCCGCCGATAGTTTTCCGAGCGTTTCGGCCGTTGGGCTTGATTTTGCAGTCTCAATTTTATTGATCATTGATCGAGATACCCCTGATATCTCGGATGCTCCATTAAGGGTCAGGTCTAACTTTGTGCGAATGTCTTTTAATGTTTTCGCCAACTTGTGTTTATCCACCATAGTGTATTTTTTCCACTGTGTATTGACCTGATTGGCGCAGAATTGTATTGTTACTATAGTGGACAAAATACACTATGAGGCTATTAATGACAATCGTTCTCGAAGTGAGGAACGCCAAACGGACTGATGTTCCAGAAGTAACAAAAATCTTCAATCAGGCCGTTGAGTTGCCATCTGCAGTCTGGCGAGATGCCCCTGCGGAGGAGCGAGAAGTAATTGAGTGGTTCAAAACAAAGCATAGTTTTATAATTGCAGAGGGTAGCAAAGGAGTCGTTGGTTTCGGTTCTTTAGGGCCATTCAAGCCCACCCTTGGATTTGAACGAACAGCTGAGATCTCGGTTTATGTAAAAACTTCCGCCCAAGGTCACGGAGTTGGCACTGCGCTCGTCGAAAGATTAATTCAGCCCAAGCCCGGTCTCGCTTCAGTTATAGCTTCAATAGACTCGGAAAACGCTGGATCCCTTGTACTTCATAGGAAATTAGGCTTCCAAGATGCGGGGTTCTTTTACAACATTGGTACTAAATCTGGCGAATCTAGGGATTTATACATGCTGCAGAGAACGATTTAGAAATCGCGATGGATGCATATTTCCTCGGTCTATTGGCAGGTTGTGTTGTTACTGTAAGTTCTCTACCGCAGATAATTGACAACCTTCGACATCCTTCGAAGTCAAGAACTCAGAGTATCTGGCGCAACTTGTTCGCAACAACCGGGAATCTATTGTGGCTCGGGTATGCAATAGCTGAAAATCGCCCCGAAATTGGCATCTTTGCCGGATTGAATTCAGCGCTCCTATTTGTTCTCTTATTTCAGCAAGTCAAAATATATATCCATTTACGGTAGCAGTAGTACTAGCGGATCTCAGTCGCATCTACAGATTGCCAGACCCTTTGTGTTGACCCGTCTTCTGGCCAAGATTGGAACGCAATCCTGATTTTACGATACATCCGCACCTTGCAGAAAGGTTCCGTGAGACGATTAACGGTCTAGTCGGACGCTATTTGCCGCAAGATACTGCTAACTTACCGGTGCCTGATAACTTCATTTGATCGCTGGCCAATTTGCTGAACAATACACAGCGAAAAAGTCTCGGTTTTTGTACCTCTAACGAAACGCTCAGAAAGCGGCATAGCTGTCGACCGAAACACCTCACAATACAAATTGATCCTCCATCGCAAGGGAAGTGAATGATGCCTTTTTGGAAGACACTTTGCCTCGAAAAAAAACGCTCGCCCCATAAGTCCGGGATTACCCGAAGTTAAACCGGGGGCCGCACCACCTGGACTTAAAGTCTGCGTGACTGGTAGACAGATAGAATTCACGTTTTAGTATTGAATTCAGGAATGAAGTAGTTCGTGGGGTTGGGATGATCCGTATAAATGTATTTGCTTTGGTCATTTTGGCGCTCACGGCCTGTTCGTCGCCGCCCGATGCGATCTTCGGTGTCGACAACCCGGCAACGCCTGCGGCGACCACCAAGGGCGCCACCAAACATACAATCTACATTGCGACCACCAGAGCGAAGGCCGATGATCCTGAGGTTCTGTTTACCGGAGAGCGCAAACCGCTGTCGCTGAATTTTGCCAAGGTCGACGTCTACGTGCCGCCAAATCACAAGGTGGGGTACGTCGAACGCCCCAGCTCTGTACCGCCGGATCCCAAGAATGATTTTGTCATTCTCGAGCCGGAGATCTTTGCTGACAAAACCCCTTTCAAGGCGTCGCTGAACCAGGACCTGAAGACGCGCTCGCGAGATCAGCGCGAAGTGCTGCTGTTCGTTCACGGCTACAATACTGATCTCGTTGATGCCGTTCTCCGTATCGCTCAATTCAAGCATGATTCCGGATTTACCGGCATTCCGGTGCTGTTTACCTGGGCATCGCGCGGCAAGACCCTCGACTATGTCTACGACCTGAACAGTGCCCTTCATGCTCGTGATGATTTGCTGACAACAGCAGACGTGGTGGCATCCACCGGGTTGAGCGGATTGAACATCGTGGCCCACTCCATGGGCAATCTCCTGACAGTGGAAGCCATGCGGCAGGACCAGCTGCTGGGCAGCTTCAACAGCTCCGGGAAAATTCGCACGATTGTTCTGGCATCTGCCGACATTGATGCAGATGTCTTTGTGAAACAGTTGCAGCCCTTTCCCAAAACAGCCCGCAAGTTCTATGTGCTGATTTCGGAAAATGACAAGGCTCTGGCCTTCTCGCGGCGGATCGCAGGCGGTATTGACCGGGTTGGCGATGAATCCGGCGACGAACTTGTTAAACTCGGTGTCAAAGTCATCGACTTGTCGAAGGTCGATGACACATCAAGCCTCAACCATTCAAAATTCGCAGATTCTCCGGAAATTGTGCAACTAATCGGCCGACGGATGAATGAAGGCGACAGTTTCGTCAGTCCGCCCGCCCGGAGCGTGTTGCAAAACCTGCCGAATGCGGCGCGTGTTCTGGTTCAACCCAGTGGCACAGGCGGAATACTGGTATTTCAGTAGGGGTTTGCCGAATAGAACCAGTTTCCCTTACGCATAGAAATAGAGGGCTACCCTATCTTGTTGCCAGTGTTTCAGAAGGACGTTCGCCGAAAAGCCTGCGATATCGAGCGGCAAAACGGCTGAATTCCCAGACACCGTGTTGAACAAGTATTTTGCTTACTGTCGAGGTATCGGAGCTCGTGTTTCTCAGCGCTCTGCGAACCTTATGTAGCTGTCTCAATTGAAGATAACGAACCGGCCCGGTTCCAAAATACTCCTGGAAAGCTGTTCGCAATGTTCTTTCAGACACATCCGCGTTAACCGCCAGATCCCGGACAGATACGTTTTCTCCGTCCTGTTGTTCAATCAGTTCCATGGAGCGTTCAATTATGGTTCGACGCGAAAGCGTTGGCCGCCCTCTGTCGCAGGGCGTGTTCCCCGACTTGGTCCCAATAAGTGACACAGCAAGCTGGGTCAGGTCGGCTTTTGCATTTGTCGCAGCGGCCGAAGACGAAAAAAGTGGCGTCGTTGCAGCTGACATCATGACCTCGTTCACCATGGTTCGGAACTGAACGGTCAACAGTGGGTTGGGGCGGGACTGGCGAACAGCGGGGCTTGCAATCGCCATCAACGATTCCAGAGGTGCGCTTGCCTTGGTTATTTCATCCGAGGCAACAAAAATTGTACACCAATCGTGCGCTTCGCGCGTTGAAAGGCAGAATTCACAACCCGGTTCAAAAATCGCGGCTGCGTTTTGAGCGATGTTTCGTCCGTTTATGGAATAATCAACGCCATCTGTAAGCGGCAAGTACAAAAGATAGCCGTTTGACCATGAACTGCCGTCAACAATGTTGCCGCTGCCTAATTGTCCAAACTGAACCTCTACGCCAGCGGCATCCGCCTGATCGACGATCCACGACCGATCGGACGGATTTTGAAGTGTCATCGTCGCGTCCACATCGCGAATTGTGTCCGCAAAAGCATCAAAATCATCAAAGGTTTTTTGGGCCATGAACCTGCACGCGATTACAGTATTACACTCTAGATATGACAATAATTTCCAATACAATACAATCGGTAATATGGTTTAGATTAAACATTCAAAATATCGCACATTATTTTCAGTAGATATTCGCCAATAATAAGTAGGTCTACTTATTAAAACTGAAAATTTGCTGTATTTTTCAAAGCTGTAGACCTTTTTTGCCGAAACTGCCTAGACGCTACGTCATATCAAGTACCTTGATGTAGTCACGATTTATTTCGGCTGTTCTTGCACGCCATATTGTTTTTACAGAGGGGAGAAAACTCATGAAACGCAGAGAATTCTTGAAAACCGCAGCAGCGGTTCCAGTTGCAGGTGCACTTGCGCCAGTAGTGCTTGCCGAGGAAGCAGCTGCGGCTGGTGCGGCAAAGGAAATCACGGTCGCCCAAGCGACCGGTACGAGCACTCCTGCCACAAAACCGACGGCGGCCCCGACAAACGCAATCCCGCCGGAGGAGATTGGTAAAGCCCTCGTCACTTCTGATATGAATGGCACAGGTCCGGATGGTGCGCCCAATGGGCAGACAGCCACTTTTTCAGGGCAATCCAAGGCCGGAGCAACACCAGATTCTGCTACGGCGAAGATGGTTCTGACGGATGACGAACAGGCCATTCTTGACGGGCGCGACGGTCCTGAAAAAGCCAAGCTTATGCAGATCCTTGTCAAGTTCGGCGAAACCTTTGGCGCGACTAAAATGGTTGACCTCGGCGGAGCACCGCACAGCAACCTTTATGTTGGTGCGAATTACCTTGGATCGATCATTGATCTCCTGGCAGAATGTGCCGCAGCTGGTCTGAAGTCCTACGCGCCCTATACGGTCAATCCGCGTCCATACGACGTCTACAACGTTCAAAACAACCCTACCGACATGCAACTCATTTATGAGGGCTATCCGCTTCAGCCCAAGCTAGACTGGGTCCACTCGCAGCTGGGTGCGCCAGACCTGAATTTGAGGTCCTGCGCCTGTTATCTCAAAGAGGTAGGCAATGCGCCTGAGCCGGGCACGCCAGTTGCCTGGTGCGAGTCTTCGGCCGTCAACTATGGCAACTCGGTTCTCGGAATTCGCACCAACCGCTACGGCGCTGGCATGGAAATGGTCTGCGCCCTGCTTGGAAAGGCGCCTTATTACGGCTTGATGACCGACGAAGGCCGCAAAGCGGTATGGCTGATCGACGTGAAAACCACGAAAGAGCCGGACTGGGGCGCGCTCGGGGCTGCGATTGGCCGCAAATGTATTGAAGACATTCCATATGTCGCCGGTGTCGAACAATATATCGGTTCGGAAGTCACCGAAGACAACATGTGGAAGCTCAAGAAGATGGGCAGCACAACAGCCGCTGAAGGGGCTGTAGGCTGTTACCATGTCGAAGGCGTGACGCCCGAACCCAAGGAAAAGGGTAGGGACATGTTAGCCGAGGGTTATCAGACCTACGTCTTTGACGATGCAGAGCAGCAGAAGATTCTCGATACATGGAAGAACCTGTGGCCTGAGGCCGATGGTGACCCCAATGCTGCCTTCATAGGTTGTCCGCACAATACTTATCCAGAAGTCGTGACCTGGTGTCAAAACATTACCGATGCACTTAAGGCTGCCGGACAGGAAAAGACGGCAATGCCGGTCTACATGTTCATGCCCTCTGTCGTGCGTCAGCGCATGCTAATTGAGCATCCTGAGCTGGCCAGCAAGGCATTGGAGGCCGGTATGCACTACACCAACATGTGTGCGGTGAGCTATTCAGGTATGAAGGGTTTTTCGGACCGTATCCGTGGCGTCACCAACTCCGCCAAAACACGAGCCTATTCGACCATCCGTTATTTCCCGGACGCCAAGCTGGTGGACATCATCCTCACTGGCAAAGTCTAGGTTTGAACGAAACAATTCTGGCGACTGCGGATTACCCGATCGCCTGAGCAGAAATCGAATGGAGAAGTATCATGGCAACATTCAAAGGTCGGGCTGTCCTGCCCGGAGTACTTGAGGGCGAAGCGCTCGTCTCTAAACAGCCGTTCAACACCACGGCATCCTATTTCACCAACATGTTTGCAGGGAACACCGAGACAGCGCCGTGCACGGACGCCAACAACAAGGAACTCTTCGAGAAGGACCTCAAGGGTGGAATTTTATGTACACCGCAAGCCATCGGTTCGACGATGGGAGCTGGTGCGCTGATGGGCATGAACCTGCTCGAAGTCAACTTCAAGGCAATGTTGTTTTCCAAACATATCGACAGTATTTCGGCTTGCGGTCTGATCATGGATTCGATCTGGAATGACCGTACGGTCATTACAATCGATTTGCTTGGTGATGAGTTCATGGAAGCGGTGAAAAATGGTGACAAGATTTCCATTGCAGAAGATGGAACGGTCACCGTCGGTTGAGCCATTCAAACCCGTACCGGACTTGATGTCCGGTACGGGTTTGAAGCATTCTTTTGAGACGTACTGCCAAGATAGTACCCCTGAATGGGCTTCCTTGGTGTGATTGACAGACAGCAAGTTCTCTGCCGCGAAGCTGATCATAATTTGCGGCAGCCGAATGATATTGGGGGACTGAAATGCACGGATCGGTTTATGGCAAGCTGATAGCTGCGGTAATTGCAGGCACAAGCTGCATGGCGAGCGCTGGGGCGGCGGAACCTGCCGCAAACGACGCCGCTACGGAGACCGCGACGACACCCGCACAACGGATTTCGAGCGGTTGGGTAGAAGGTGACCAGGACCCCGACAACCTTTTGAACCAGATCGAGGAACGGCGCGGACCCCGGACAGGGCTGGTTCCGTTCTCGCCGATACAGCCTTTCCGCGACGGTTTCAAATCTGCGACCGACGCCATTTATGAAGCGGCTCATCTGAGGCTTGGTGTTTCCTTTCACACGGTAGGCCAATACACAACCAACGCGGTGCAGGGTCAGCCCAAACACGGGGCTGCAACAGACTTTGATTTTGTCGGGACCTGGGAATTGTTCAATCGGGGAAAACCGACCCAGGGCGCGATTACCTTCGGGGTTGAGGGACGCTGGGACTATGGGCCTATCGGACCGCAAAATATCGGATTTGCCAGTGTCGGCGCCTCCGGTGGTACCGCGAACTCGTTCTCTTCCTATATTCCGGCTTTCATTCTGCGAAATCTTTATTATCGGATGGGTAGCCCTGAGGCAGGCTGGGTATTCCGCGTCGGGAAGATCACAACCGATGCAATGCTGCTGACCAACAGGCACCTCACGCCCAACACGACATTTCTGTCGAATGCAGGAACCGGCATGTTCGTCGCCAGTTACCCCGATTCAGCGCTTGGCGCTGCGGGGGCCTTCTATTTTGCTGACAAACGGGCCTATGTCTCCGGCCTGATTGCCGACTCCAATGGCGACCGGTTCAATTTCGGAAAAATCTACCAGGGCGATTTCTACAAGGCCGCGGAAGTTGGTTTCAAAATCCTGCCTAAAACAGAAAAAGCCAGTTACTCCAAGTTTATGGTCTGGCATACGGACGGAACCTACAATCGAAGTGCCATCAATGCGAATACAGGCCAGAGCGGTTGGGGATTTGGGACTGTGCTCTCACAGGAGCTGACCAATGATGGCAAAACCGTTGTGGTCGGGCGCTACGGCAAGAGTTTCAACAAAGCCGCCATTTACGACCAGCAAGCGGCTTTGGCTCTGCTGCGATACCAGCCGTTCGGTCAATACTCATTCGATGACGATGTGATAGGCGTCCAGCTCAACTGGATAGACTCTGCGACGGCAGGTGCTCGAAACGAGACCAGTATCGAGACCTTCTATCGATTCCCGCTGTTCCCGGACCTCGATACCACGCTGGCTTATCAGGCCGTCATCAACCCTGCCAATACAACAGCGTTCGACTCAGCCCATGTTTTTTCGCTTCGGGCAACAACATCGTTCTAAAGAGTTCAAAAAGACCAAAAAACAACCGGGGGATTGAAATGAGCAACAAGCAAAATTTTCCGAAGATCACGCCGGAGCTTTACGATGAACTGAATGCAAATCTGGATACGATCTGGCCCAACGATCCTGCAGTTCCGGAACTGCCTCCAATGCCGGTGACGGATGATCCGGCACATGACCCGAACGCGTTTTTATGGACACACTTCGACGACAATATTTATCCGCCCAAGGTCGAAGGTGTGCCCGAGCGCCAGACGCAGATAGTAACGGAGAACGAGCCGCTCGAAGTCGACGTATACTGGTCGATGCGCAGCCCTTACAGTTATCTGGCGTTGAACCGGCTCGTCTGGCTGAACTCCAACTACAACGTCAATGTGAACATTCGGCCCGTCCTGCCGGTGGCTGTTCGCTCGACAAAAGGCGGCAAAGGCAAGGCCGGCGGTCTGTTCGGAATTACCTATAAGGTGCCCGACTCGGTTTGGGACGCTAAACGCCAGGGAAAATACTTGGGGGTTCCCTTCCAATTTCCGGTGCCCGATCCAATCTGGCAGGTTTGGCAACCCGATGCTGAGAATTGGCTGCAGGTGCACCCGGCAGAGAAGCAGCCTTACATTTTCTGGGTGACCCGTTTGGCCTGCTATGCCGCACTGAAAGGCAAAACGATCGACTATATCAATCAGGTCTCCTATTTGATCTGGAGCGGCGTCGTGAGCCCGAAGACTGAAGTTGGGTCCGCTGATCCAGCTAAGGGTCACTGGCCGAATTACGTGAAGGAGTACGTAAACCGGGTCGACGGTCTCGAGTACGACGAGGCAATTGAATACATCCGGGAAAATCCCGAGGAAGTCGACCAGGTCTGGATCGACAATGCCGCGGGCATGGCACGCACCGGTCACGGGGGCGTTCCACTGATGGTCTGGAAGGACGAACCCTTCTTTGGCGGCGACCGTTTCGAACCGTTTGTGTACCGCCTGCAGGAAAACGGATTGACCCGACGCCCGGTGCCGCGCGCACCCTTCACAACCGAGCCATTGCGCTGGCCGAATGGGATCTGAGAACCCTATTTGAAGCCCGCAGTTGTTCTTCGCTGCGGGCTCTCATGTTGGAGGGAAACACTCAATGATTGAACTGTTTCGCGAGATCCTGGAGTATGCGGCGACGCTCATCGAGCTGTTCGCCGTCGCTGTAATCATCGGCGGGTTTTTCCGGGGGGCCATCGCCTATCCAAGGGTCTGGCGCGCAAAAAACCGGGAGATGGCATTTCATGTTTTCCGCGGGCGGCTTGGCATGGACTTACTGCTAGGACTCGAGATCCTGGTCGTAGCGGATGTTATCGAATCCATCACACTGAATGCATCCTACGGCTCCCTGCTGGTCCTTGCCTTCCTTGTTGTCGTGCGCACTATCGTAAGCTGGACGACAGTGGTTCAGGTCGAAGGGCGTTGGCCATGGCAGCCAGAGCGGGGGGCCTCCGATGCTTGAGATTTTGGAAGCTTGTTTGGCCAGAATGATCGCGGGTCTGGAACTGACCGCTGCCGCGCTGCTCGTCCTTGGGTTTCTCGTAGCGACCGGGATCTGGGTCAGGGACACACTGGTCAAACACGAGCCGGACGCCCGGCTGCACTACCGCCGCGCTTTGGCCCGGACGATTCTGATCGGCCTTGAGGTGCTGGTTGCAGCCACAATCATAAAGACCGTGACACTGATACCAACGCTGGAAAGCATGGGCACTCTTGTCGCCATGGTCACCATCAGGACAGTGATTAGCTGGACCACCAGCCTCGAGATGAATGGGCGCTGGCCGTGGCAAAAACCGGTTTAACTCAGAACGCGATTGATAAAGTATTTGCGTTTGCGGCCAGAACAAATGGGAGAACCCGGGATGAACAGAATTGGAAAGAGGTGTAAGGCCCTCATTTGTGCTTCGATCCTTTTCCTGTGTGCACCGCTTGCTGTCGTTCGAGCCGCTGATCCGGAAAATGCCGCACCCGCTGAAGCGGTGGAGAGCCCCAGGAAATGGGAATTTGTCCTGGGGGTCTATGGGTTTGTTCCCTGGGTCAACGGCACGTCAGCGGCCGGTGATGTGACCTCTGATTTAAACCTGACAGGGGGAGATATTCTGAATGCTCTTCGTTTCGGGTATTTCTTTGATGCCGAAGCGATATATGACAACCGCTTTTCAGCCATGCTTGATGTGACCTACGCCAATCTGGGTGGCGCATCCTCCTCCTCGCGCGGCAGTCGTATCAGACTGACCTTCTCTGAACACATTGTAGAAGGCAGGCTTGGGTATCGATTTGTTTCCAAGGGACCATCCTGGGCAGAAGCCTATGCTGGAGTGCGTTACTGGGACATCAATCAGGACTTGAGTGTCACCGGAGGTGGTCCGTTTGGCATTACCCGGACCGGATCAGCAGGGGACACCTGGATCGACCCGATTATCGGTTTGCGCGGTCGGTATGGCTTTGCTCATAAATGGGGATTGATCGGCCAGGGCGACATCGGCGGTTTCGGGCTCGGGTCAGATTTCTCCTGGCGTGCCCAGGCTGGGATTCAGCGGCAATTCCAAAACGGATTGGCTATAGACCTTCAATACAAGGCATTGCAGGCCGATTTTGACAACGGAAAAACCGGCGGAAACCGCTTTGTCTGGGATGTTATCCAGCACGGGCCGGTCGCCCGTCTTTCATACCGGTTTTGAGTGCTGTGCCGGGCCTTGAATTAAAACGGCCAAGCTCAGATCCAGCCAGAAACGCACTTGAGTCCAGAGACGTACATCCCTGAAAATTTATCAGAAGATAGTGATGGAGGTTTGAATGAAAAAGGTGATTGTGACAACCGTTTTGGGTTTGCTGCCAGCACTGCTCGGAACATCGGCCCTGTCCCAGGAATGGCAGGCAAATGAAGGTGCTCTTTCCGACCTCTACAGCGGCAAGGCCTATTCCCCTTATGTCGGTCGCAAATTCCCCATAACTCCGCTGTGGGGGGACACGCACCTTCACACATCGATTTCATTTGATGCCGGTGGGTTTGGCAATCGCCTGACCCCGCGCGAAGCTTATAGGTTCGCCAAAGGTGAAGAGGTCATCACGTCGTCAGGGCAAAAAGCCAAACTGGCACGACCGCTGGACTGGATCTCCATTACCGACCACTCCGATGGCATGGGCTTCATTGATGACCTTCTGGCAGAATCTCCACTTGTGACTTCCTATGAACAAGGAGCACGCTGGTCAAAAGGCTTCAAGGCCGGCGGGCAAGAAGCTGTCGATGCTACATTGGACATGATCAACGTCTTCTCACAAGGAAAAGTCGATCCGGACATGTTTGCCAACTATTCCCCTGGCGCTCGTCGATATTCGACTATTTGGGATCAGGTGATCGACAACGCCGATGAAGCAAATGATCCGGGCAATTTCACAGCCCTGATCGCCTTTGAATGGACGTCTCTTGTCAAAGGCGGAAACATGCATCGCAACGTGATTTTCCGCGATGGCGGCGACCGCGCCCGTCAAGTGGTCCCGTTCACGACGTTTCCCCCGAAGGGCAGCGCAGATCCGCTCGACCTGTTTGCCTATCTGGAAGCCTACGAAAAACGCACAAATGGTGCAGCCATGGCCCTTGCCCACAATGGCAACCTCTCCAATGGCATCATGTTTCCGGTGGATGCTCAATACACCGGCAAGGCGGTTGACGAGTTCTATGTTCAGCAGCGGGCCAAATGGGAGCGGATTTACGAAATCACCCAGATCAAAGGTGATGGCGAAGCCCATCCATATCTGTCTCCGGATGATGAGTTCGCAGACTACGAAACATGGGATGTCGGCAACCTCGATGTGTCTGAAGCCAAGACCGACGACATGCTGCAATATGAATATGCACGCGAAGCCCTCAAGAACGGACTGGTACTTGAAGCCAAACTCGGAACCAATCCTTATAAATTCGGGTTCACCGGTGCAACGGACAGCCACACGTCGCTTTCCACGGCAGAGGAAAACAACTTTTTCGGCAAACACGCTGGCACCGAGCCGTCACCCACAAGACTCCAGCATCCTTTCATGAAAAACGAAATTGGTGAGATCTCCGGTTGGCAGCAGGTTGCCGCTGGCATCACGGCGGCCTGGGCGAGCGAGAATACCCGCGCTGCAATCTTTGACGCCATGGACCGCAAGGAAATCTATGCCACAACAGGGCCGCGCATCACGGTGCGTTTTTTCGGCGGATGGGATTACACGAAAGCCGATTTGAACAGTCGGGAGCCTGTCTTCCACGGCTATGAAAAAGGCGTTCCCATGGGTGGAGACCTTGCTCCGGCACCCGAAAGTGCAATCGCGCCGAACTTTATGGTCTATGCGCTTCGCGATCCAATTGGCGCCAATCTGGACCGTATTCAAGTTGTCAAGGGATGGTTGGACGCGGACGGAAAAACCCATGAAAAGGTTTATGATGTGTCCTGGGATGCTGCCCGCAGCATGGGGGACAATGGCGAACTGCCTGCTGTTGGAAATACCGTGGACGTCGCATCGGCATCCTGGTCGAACACCATCGGAACTGCCGAACTGGGAACAGTTTGGACAGACCCGGACTTCGATCCGGATGTATCTGCCTTCTATTACGCCCGCGTTCTGGAAATCCCAACACCGCGCTGGATTGTCTATGACGCATTTCGGTATGGTATCGACCTTCCGGATGGGGCAACGACGTCCGGTCAGGAGCGGGCCTACACCAGCCCGATCTGGTACACGCCACAAAAGTAGACTTCAACCTGGCAACCTCGTGAACCGCAGGTGCATGGGGTTGCCAACTAGCTATGCAGGTAGATTTTGAGAAAATAAGATAGGCAGTTGAAGTTCCTTGAAATACTGGAGACCTTCAGGTGGCATCTTTCTTCATAACAATTTGGCGACTGGCCAGAGCACTGCGGTTAGCTTTTCGGCACGCTGAATTTCGAAATCTCTTCAAGCTTTTCGTTCTCTTGATCCTGTCAGGCGTCCTGTTTTACACTAGCGTTGAAGGCTGGAGTTTTGTCGATGCCTTCTATTTCACAGTGATCACCCTTTCGACTGTGGGATATGGTGACCTCGCGCCCCAAACCGACATCGGAAAGATCTTCACGTCAATCTACATATTGATCGGCTTCGGTTTGTTTGTCGCCGTCGCTACGCACATTGCAGGCCAAATCCCGGGAAACAAAAAGAATGATTGAAGCTGAACACTCGGCTCTATGACTTCAATCAACAACGGAAACCTCGCTGACTATGGAGATGAGCATACTGAGGCCGAGGTTGAAAGAAAATAGCGATGAGATTGACTTCGCTTGAACGGCACCTTCAAAGACATAAAATCAGAGAAATTTCGAAGAGTATTGAACGCATTCAATACCAATGTTGAGAACGTGGTTCTACAGACTTTGCCGAGCCTTGCGTTTTTTCACGGCCTCGGCCGTGAGTGTCCGTGGTTAAATATGCCTTTGGGATCGATGATGCGGCAATGCAATCAGTAAAGCATAACTCGAAAACACCTTCATCAACAGGTAGCACGATCCGGTGCAGCAGTTCACGCTGCACTGTTTGCAATTCGCCCTCACCGCAGTCCGGCGAGATTAGGCTGGTAGCCAACAGCAGAACAATGTGCATGGGCGCTTTTGGGTGTAGAAGGGGGCGTTAAATAGAAGATCGCGACCCGTCGCATCAAGTCATTTTATCCTGCGCTCAGTTGGGTTTATCAAATACCTGCCCCCAAATCTCCCAGTAAGCCTGTTGATCAGACAACGCGCAATGCAATGAAATAGGCAGTTGCCGATAGTGCAGTCAGTGAGAGGATAATTGATGCGACGAGCCTGAATTTCGTTTTGGAAAGGGTTCTTGCATCGACACCCAAGCCCAGTCCGGCCATCGCAACAACAAACAGAATGCAGGAGACCGTGGATGCAGTTGTGGCGGTGTCTTTGGAGATCAATCCGGACGTATTACCAAAAGAAGCGATCACGAACAGGGGTACGAACCAGGGAAGTATCTTGGCCGTGGCCAAATATGGGCGCCCGGTCGATAGGGACGGCGTATTCCGGTTCCTCATAAGAAGAGGGGCTGAGATAACGACCGGAACCAGCATGAGCACCCGAACAAGCTTTACCGACATTCCTATTTGAGCGCTGCTCAAACTAACCGGTGCTGTTGCTGCGACAACTTGGGGTACTGCGTAAACAGTCAGGCCGGCAAATGTGCCGTACTGCGCAGTGCTCATGCTGAGGAACGGCGCCACGAAAGGAAGAAATATAACGAAAATCACTCCCAAAACAGCGCTGAATGCAACGGCTATGACAACATCTTCGCTTTTTGCTTTTATTGCCGGAGCCACCGCAGCTATTGCCGCATTTCCGCAGATCGCATTCCCGCATGCGACCAGAATGGCCATTTCTTCCGGTATTCCAAAGGCTCGGCAAATTGTGAAGCTGACTGCAATCATCACGAGGACAAGCCCGAGAATTGCAAGTATCAGCTGAAATCCACTGCCCAGCATAAGGTTGAAATCGACCGTAAGACCCAGGACCACGATCGCAATTTCCAAGGCCCTTTTTGAACAAAACTGGATTCCGGCAGTGCAGTTTATTGGAACACAATCAGTGGACTTGAGAGCCATTCCGGCAAGAATGGCAGTTGTGAAGGGGTCGAGAAACCTCGTTTCAAAAACAGCGAATTCTGATTGTTGCAGGGCGAATGCCAGCACCGCGATAATCAGGCAAAGACCCAAGCCGGGTGCTATTCTGATGCTGGGCACCGGCTTTAGCCTGCAAATGCGCGTTCGATGACAAACTCAGCCGGCCGGTTGTTTGCCCCTTCGCTCAAACCGGCAGATTCCAGTAAGGCACTGGTGTCGTTGAGCATTTCCGCAGAGCCACAAATCATTCCCCGATCAGTTTCAGGGTTTAGGGGCGGGACCCCTAGATCTGTGAACAGTTTTCCGTTTTTGATAAGGTTAGTAATGCGGCCCTTGAACGGATAATCATCCCGGGTGACGGACGTATAGTGCTTGAGTTTGCTGACATCGACCAGTTCGTTCAACATTTCGTCTGTGCGGATCGTTTCAACCAGGTCCTGTCCGTATTTCAGTTCGGCCACTTCACGACAGGTATGAGTGAGGATGAGTTCATCGAATTTCTCGTAGGTTTCCGGGTCCCTGATCAGGCTGGCGAACGGTGCCACTCCGGTTCCGGTGGAGAACATGTAAAGTCGTTTGCCAGGAATGAGCGCATCGTTGACCAAAGTTCCAGTGGATTTACGCCGCATCAGCACTGCGTCACCAACCTGAACTTTTTGCAGGTATGAGGTAAGAGGGCCATCCGGAACCTTGATGGAAAAGAACTCCAGTTCCTCATCCCAGGATGGGCTGGCGATGGAGTAAGCTCGGTAAAGCGGCTTTTCATCGATCAACAACCCGATCATGACGAATTCACCCGAGCGGAATCGGAAGTCTGCCGGTCGTGACATGCGAAACCGGAACAAATTGCCTGTGTAATGCGTGACTTCCGTTACCACTTCCACATAAGTACCGGCAGGAGCGCATTTGGTCAGTTCTTCTGGGCGGGTCATAACGTTCATGTTCGCGTTCCTGAGTTTGTCATATCGGGCCGTTGGCACTTGGATCGGTGCCATGGAATGTTGAAGTTATGCAGAGACCGGGACTTGCTCCTGCAGGTGTTCAAGTTTCCCGGACTTGCCGTTCCATTCATCGGCATCCGGTAGGGGAGCGATACGCTCTGTGATCACAGGCCACTTCGCCGCCAGACGGGCATTTAGCTCAATCCACTTCGCCGCTTCTGCATCGGTATCTGCAAGGATGGCTTCGGCAGGACACTCTGGTTCACAGACACCGCAATCGATGCATTCATCCGGGTTGATGACGAGCATGTTCTCACCCTCATAAAAACAGTCGACCGGGCAGACTTCGACGCAATCAGTGTATTTGCACTTGATGCAATTGTCGGTGACGACGAACGTCATGGCGCGTTCCTTCTTCCAATAAAGTGGGAAGGTTTCTGCCAGCAATTTCTGCAGCCGTCGGTCAACTAGTTGCTATCGGCAAATTCCGCCTTGTGATCAGCTCGTCCCAGCAATCAAGGGGCGCATGATGAAGACACTTGGAAACCAAAATGCTGATGAGGCGCATACTGAGGCTCAAGGGCAAACGGTCGATCCACCGATCGAAATACGCCGTCAAAAAAAGGGTGCGGGACTGACCCTGATATGGCCAGACGGAATCAAGTTCGAACTATCAGCGGCCTATTTGCGGGACAACAGTCAATCCGCAGGTGCTAAGCGTTTGAAACTGCGTGGTCTCGATGTTCCAGCGAGCCAGGATATTTTCATCGAAGGCATCAAATCGATCGGTTCATATGCCTTGAACATCGTTTTTTCCGACGGTCATGACCGCGGGATCTACCCATGGGTATTACTCAGGCAACTATCTGAAAATACTCAAGGTCCCGTAGGTGATGAAGTCTGTGAGCTGACTGCAAAACGGGCTCTGACTGTCGATGATTTTCTGATTTGCAATTAGTTGACCGACCGCGCTCTGGCTTCGGGCCAGACTTGTTTCTAATGGCTACAAAAACCGGAGAACGACATGGATGACCTTCGCGCAGGATTGAATGAAGTGGATTGCGATCTGCTGGTCATCGGAGGCGGCACCGCTGGGCCCATGGCTGCATACAGGGCACGAAAGAAAAACCCGAACGCCAAGGTTATTCTTCTGGAAAAAGCGAATGTGAAACGTTCCGGTGCGATTTCGATGGGGATGGACGGGTTGAACAATGCCGTCATACCGGGACATTCAACTCCGGAGCAGTATACCAAGGAAATAACGATCGCCAATGATGGCATCTGCGACCAGGCGGCTGTCTACAAGTACGCGCAAGAGTGCTACTCGATCATCGAGGAGCTGGACGGTTTCGGCATTCGTTTTCAAAAAGACGACAACGGCGAATATGATGTGAAGAAGGTTCACCACATGGGAACCTATGTCTTGCCGATGCCAAATGGTGACACAGTTAAAAAGGCGCTTTACCGTCAATTGCGCCGAGCACGTGTCTTGATATCCAACAGGTTCATGGCAACACGCCTTTTGACCGGAAAAACCGGCAAAGCGGCCGGTGCCATCGCCGTCAACACCAGAACAGGCGAATTTCTGGTTATTCGCGCCAAGGCAGTCATCATGTGCATGGGTGCTGCAGGGCGTCTTGGGCTGCCGACCTCCGGGTATCTTTATGGAACTTATGAAAATCCGACAAACTCCGGAGAAGGCTATGCAATGGCCTACCATGCCGGTGCGAAACTCGCGAACCTTGAGTGTTTTCAAATCAACCCGCTGATCAAGGATTATAACGGTCCGGCCTGCGCCTACGTCGCCGGGCCCTTCGGCGGATATACGGCAAACAGCAAGGATGAACGCTTTATCGAATGCGACTATTGGTCGGGGCAGATGATGCAGGAGTTCTTCAACGAACTTCAGTCAGGCAAAGGGCCGGTGTTTCTCAAGTTGAACCACCTTCATCAGGACACGGCCGACCACATCGAACATATCCTGCACACGGTTGAGCGCCCGAGCCGGGGGCGTTTCCATGAACAACGTGGCACGAAGTATTCCGAATCCATGATCGAGATGCATATTTCGGAGATTGGGTTCTGTTCCGGTCACTCCGCATCGGGCGTCTTTGTTGATGAATTCGCGCGCACGACGGTTTCAGGCCTTTATGCAGCGGGTGACATGGCCAGCGTTCCGCACAACTACATGCTGGGTGCATTTACGAACGGCGCCATCGCTGGAGAAGATGCAATAGATTACGCCGCCGATGTTGACTTTGAAGATTTCGACAACGACGCGATCGCACTTGAGCAGGAACGTGTTCTTGCACCGACAAAGCGGGAAGATGGTCTTCCGCCGAACCAGATCGAATACAAGATCCGGCGTCTTGTGAATGATTATCTGCAGCCGCCAAAACTGACGGCAAAATACGAAATTTGTCAGGAGCGTCTTGCTGAAGCCAGGCATGACATGGAAACGCAGATGGTTGCCCGGGATGCGCATGAGCTTATGCGTTCCATGGAAGTGGCCAGCATCCTGGATTGCGCCGACATGGCAGCTCACGCCTCACTCTATCGCAAAGAGAGTCGTTGGGGCTTGTATCACTGGCGCTCGGACTTCCCGGAAACAAGTGATGAAGACTGGAAGTGTCACGTCCTTTTGTCGAAACAGGACGGCAAGATGGCCTGCGAAAAGCGAGAGGTTCAACCCTACATCATTCCGATCGCGGACGATGAAAAGGACGCCTATTCCAATCAGCGTATCAAGGTTCAAGCCTGATCTCGGGCCGACATAAAGAAGGAAAAGAAAATGCCTCTAGCCAATACGCCGACGTCGGTTCCGGTAATTGTTGATGACGAAAAGTGCATAGCGGAGAAGGGCTGCACCGTTTGTGTAGATGTATGTCCGCTGGACGTGTTGAGGATCAGTGATCTGACCGGCAAAGCCTACATGAAATACGATGAATGCTGGTACTGCATGCCGTGTGAGGCAGATTGCCCGACGGATGCCGTGACAGTGAACATTCCTTATCTTCTGCGATAGGTGGGTTTTATGGTATTCGAAGTATTTGAAGAAGAGAGCGATTTCGAGGATCTGGCCGACAAGCTAGTTGACCCTGATTCTGCCGTTCGACGAGTTGCTGTCATGGACCTTGCTAACACGGCTGATCCCGATGCAATTGCCTTGATCGCCAAAGCGGTTGCCGATTCAACCGCCGAAGTCCGCCTTCAGGCAGCGATCGCCCTTGGTGAATTCGACGGGCGTCAGGCCGCAGCTGCTCTTTGCCTTGCTCTTCAGGATACAGACATCCGCGTCTCAAGTGCTGCTGCACTAAGCCTCGCGGAAATCAAGGATCCGGATGCAGCCGAACCAATGCTGGAGTTAACTGCCCATGAAGATCCGAAAGTCCGCGAAGGTGCCTTACTGGGGCTTAAACAACTTCGTCGTTCAGATGCCATGGCTAACGGGATCGAAGCTTTGAAAGATGCTGTTCCAGCAGTTCGAGTACAGGCGGTCGGTGTTGTCGGCTATTTGAAAGCTGAAGAAGCACTGCCGGCTCTGATAGCGACATGCCGGGATCAGAACGCTGAAGTCCGGAGAACTGCCGTTGGTGCATTGGCGTTCTCACGCTCAACCTATGCAGTAGAGGCCTTATTGACCGCATTGAAAGACGAGAACTGGGCCGTCCGAGAAATAGCAGCAGAAGTGTTGGCCCGGCAGTCAATAGGAGCCGCAAGCAGTCAGCTCGTGGAACTTCTGGCAGACGATTACTGGCAAGTGCGCGTTAAGGCCGTTCGAAGCCTCGGAAAACTGAAAGTGGCAGAAGCAGTCGCGCCCATTGCGTCGCAGTTGAATGAGTTGACTAGTAACCTGCGGAAAGAGGCAGCAGCTGCTCTGGGGGAGATTGCTGATCCGGCAGCTGTACCGTTTCTTGAGCCGCTGGTTGATGACCCGGACCCAGACGTTCGCAAAAATGTGCGTTGGGCGTTGTCACAAATAGGTTAGTGTTGTTGCGCTGCATGAATTTTGGAGAGTAGCCAGGAGACTGGGAAGATGGGTAAATTGGTAGAGGATGACAATACTTTGCGCTCTTACGACCTTGCAATGCACAAGGAAAAAAACGAGAGCAAACAAGAAAAAGTCTGTCACTCACCAAAGTACCAGGAAATCGGACATAGCTTGATGAGAAGCATCCTGTCGGGTGAATATCCGGCAGGTGGTTATCTTCCAAGTGAAAGTGCGTTGATGAAAGCTTTTGGTGTCAGTCGGGTGACAATCCGTCTGGCACTTGATGTTTTACGGGACGCAAACCTGGTTGTCGGACACAAAGGCAAGGGCTACTTCATTCGCAACATTCAGGCCGTCCAGGATTTGGGTCGGCTTCAGGGCTTTGGCGAGCTGATGGCGCCTCTTGGTGTTAACACCTGTTCCAGAGTTTTATCCGGCGAAGTTGTTGTCGCTCCGCCCGCTGTTGCCTCGGCTTTGGGCATTGAACGCGGCGGGCAAGTCGTGAAACTAAGCCGCCTTCGTATGGCCCTGAACGAAGCGATGTCACTGGATGTCAGCTTCTTCCCGCTTGAGATTGGTGAAAGCCTTTTAAAACTCGATTTGGCACATGAAGACGTATTTACGTTGATCGAAACAGAACTGGGTATTGAGATCGGCTATGCGGACATCTCGATGACAATCGTTCCTGTCGAAGGTGATGCACAACAGGAACTTGATATGCAGCCAGACGAAAATTTCATTCGAATAGAACGGCTTACCTATAATGCTTCGGGAAGCCCAATTGATTTTGAATATCTTTATGTGCGCCCGGAAAGCTATCAGTTCAAAGTGAGGGTTCCGAGATGGTAATGTTTCGACGGCGTGATTTCATTGCTGGCATAGGTGCTTTGGCATTCACCGGAACCGCTAAAGGAAATCCGCATTTTGACATGTCGTCGCTTGGCCTGGCCAGGCCGCCGATGGCAATAGAAGCACCAGTCCTGGACGTTCCGGATCTTGACGGTTCAATGCACCGGACTTCAGATTACCATGGCAAAGTGGTTTTAGTGTCTTTCTGGGCGACCTGGTGCCCACCATGCCGAAAGGAAATGCCCTCTCTGGCGCGCTTGAGCCGGGATATGCCTAGCGAAGACTTCGCCGTTCTGGCTGTCAACGTTGGCGACAAGAAGCAGAAAGTTCAGACATTTCTGAACGAGATTGACCATGAAGGTTTGAGTGTACTTCTCGATAGCAATTCGGATCTCCCAAGTCGGTGGTTTATTCGCGGGCTTCCAGTCAGTTATTTGTTGGACCGGAATGGCAGTGTTGCCTACGGCGCCATTGGAGGACGAGAGTGGGACGCACCGCAGATGAAAGAAGGTCTTTTGTCTCTCGTCTAAAACTCTAAGAAAAAGTTTTTGGTAGTTTGCAAAAAGAAAATCAAATAGCTCGGTGAATGTAGTTCTCCGGGCTTTCTCACTTCCAATAACTTAGTAAAATTATGTGACTTTGCGAGCGTTTTAATGGTCGTAACTTGTATTAGATGTTTTGTGTTTTCGGTGTTTAAAGCTTTTGCATGTGCACTACTTGTAAGCGTTTTTAAGTTTTTGGTTTTGCAAACAAAATCTATTTGCTGCGATGCAAAATAATTTAATTGTTTAATATCAATTGATTAGCGAAAGTTGATGGTGAGACTTCCTCGAGTTGGCACGTGAATTGCGGAACTATTGGCGTCTTGAAACAGGCGGCAATTTGTTGAGGGGAAGCATATGAAACAGAGAACACTTGCATTTGGACTCGGGTTTGCGCTGGTTGCAGCACTGCCGAGCCTTTCAGCCACAGCGAAAACCATCAAAGTCGCAATTGGCCACCAGAGTATGTGTACTGACACATACACGGCGGGCATTGTGGTGAAGGAGAAAGGGCTTCTCGAAAAGCACCTCCCAACAACGGGCGCCTACGCGGACGTCGAATACGATATCTCTTGGGCGGACTATTCATCTGGTGGTCCGATCACAAATCAGATGATGGCCAACAAGCTGAATATTGGCGTAATGGGTGATTATCCATTGATCGTAAACGGCGCCAAATTCCAGGCAACAGATTCCCTGCGTACACTCTATGTCGCCGGGACCGGTTACAATCTGAAGGGCAGTGGCAATGCGGTTGTCGTGCCTGTCGACTCCGACATTTACAGCTTCGATCAACTCAAGGGGAAATCGGTTTCAACTCCGGTTGGTTCTGCTGCTTGGGGAATGCTGCTTAAGGCTATGCAGGATGAGGGCATAACGGAAGAAGTGACGCTCAAGAATCAGAGCCCTGCCGTTGGTGCTGCAAATATTGCAGCGGGCAAGATTGATGCTCACTCCGATTTTTGTCCGTGGTCCGAAATCATGGAATTCCGCGGTACTGGCCGGAAAATTTATGACGGTAGTGAAGCAGGTGTTCCTTACCTCCACGGTGTTGTTGTGCGTGAAGATTTGGCCAGGGAGCATCCTGAGGTTGTGACCGCTTTTCTGAAGGCTGTCATCGAAGCTGGCAAATGGATCAACGAAAATCCGAGCGAAGCCGTTGATCTGATGGAGAAATGGACAGGTGTGGAGAAGGAGGTACTCTACATCTACTTCTCAAATGGCGGTCACTTGACCCTTGACCCGACGATCAAGGATACCTGGATCGAAGCGCTTGAGTTCGATCACACTGTTCTCGTGAAGGAAAAGGCCATTCCGCCACTGGATTTTGATGAATGGATCACAGAAGACTATATCAAGGCAGCCTATGCGGACCTAGGTTTGGACTATGCTGCAGATAAAGTAAGCATTGTCGATCCAGCCGTTGCAAATGCTGGCCTTCCAGTCGAAATCTGGCATTCCCGTGATGGCATTTTGACTTTTGGGTCGGTGCCTGAGTTTCTGAAAGCTGTGGCCGAATACCAGGGCACCGGGGTGAAGCTCAATGCAACCTACGTCTACGACAAACCAACCGGCTTGAAGCTCTTTGGCAAGACCGCCTATTTCGTCGTCAGCGGCGATGGTGCCTACGATACCTTTATGCGCAAGCCGGATGCCATGGCATTTGCCTCCGAAGTGAAGGGCGAAGTCATCGACCTTCCGACTGCTGTCGCAGCCTTCATTCCATCTGAATAAACGCGAAATTGAGGGTGCCGGCAAATCGGCACCCTCACTTCGCTCCAAATGAGTGAAGTGTCGTAGCGAAGAGGGAGAGCTGAATGAGCACCGCCGGATCGAACACAAATGTGGTCGAGGATGAGACCGTTTCAACGTCAACGCCGCTGCTGGCATCACCGCCGATTGTAGACACGGCAAATTCTGGTCGCGACCCGGAGACTGGTAGTAGTCCCGATCAAAACGCTGTGACAGGGGTGTTCTTCAATGCCTTGGCGATACTCCGGAAAAATGCGCTAACTTTGACCATAAGCCTGATTTCGTTGGCTGTTGGGCTGCTGTTTTGGCACTTGGCGACTACTTACAAGGTTAATCTCTATATCAATTTCGAAAATGTTCCGTCTCCCGGAAAGGTTTTGACTGCGTTCTGGACCCACCTGCGCGACCCCGAGTTCTACATTCACATTGGTGTATCGATGCAGCGCATCCTGACAGGCTATATCACCGCTGGAGTAATCGGAATCGTGATAGGTGTCTTGATGGGACGGTCCAAATTGGCTCGCGCCTTTGTTTATCCCTATATCGAGATCCTGCGTCCAATTCCTGCCGTCGCCTGGATTCCGTTGGCGATCTTGATGTGGCCGACCGAAGAAGCCTCGATTATCTACATCACCTTGTTAGGGGCATTGTTTCCGATTGTTTTGAATACGCTTCACGGTGTTGAACAGACACCGGAAGTCCTTGTGCGGGCAGCCAAGTCTCTCGGTGCATCGAGAATGCAGATATTCTGGCATGTTATATTGCCGGCTGCTCTGCCATCCATCGCCGCCGGCCTTGCAATAGGGATGGGGGTCAGCTGGTTCTCATTGCTCGCCGGCGAAATTATTTCTGGCCAATACGGTATTGGATACTTCACCTGGGATGCCTATTCGCTGATCAACTACCCGGACATTGTCGTTGGTATGCTTGTCATTGGGGGGTTGGGGACGCTTTCAACATACGCTGTAAAACTTGCAATGCAGCCCCTGTTGTCTTGGCAAATGAGGGCGCGTTGATGAGTGCGGTTCTTTCCGGTAGAGCAACGACAATATGGCAGTCTGTTCGGGCCAGGTGGCGGCGGTGGTTGGGGCTCTCGGTAGGGCTAACGGTTGCCTATTATGTCTTGCAGATGGCTGCCCTGGTCTTGAAGTTTGGCGCGCTGCCAAACTACGTGGTGGTCTACAATTGGCTTGGTTCTGTCTGGACCATTATTCACTCCACTCCGTCCATCAGCGACATGTATCCGATCATTGCTGAAGAGTGGCTGATCGAGTTTGGTTACATGAATTACGATTTCGGAAACGGAATCTCCGAATGGGCGCTCAGCATTATTCCGTTCAATGTTGTCGTCGTTTTCGTGTTTTCCAGCCTAATAGCGACCAGTTTTGTTTTGCTTGGAAAACGGCGTCTATGTGCGACCGGTGATCGTCTCAAGGCGAGCAGCGCTGCCGGACTAGGGGCCGTCTGTGTAGCCATGACATCGGCAACAATGAGTTGGGTTGTGTGTTGCGCTACACCTACCTGGGTTGTCGGGCTTTCCATGCTCGGACTAGGCGCGTCGACGGCTCTTTGGCTAGAGCCTGTCGGTCCGTGGATAACACTTCTTGGCGTGGCATCTCTAATGACCGGAATTCTTATCCTGGCCGATCCGAGCGATGATGCGATCAGCTCTGATCCAGCCGTGAGAAATCGGCCAAATTCTCCATATCAAAAAGGTGTAGAGGCATGAACACACAGGTGGTTAGTCTGACGGAACACATTCCGCACCGGCCTCATGCAGCGAGAAACCGGGACAGCGGACATATACTCATTGACGAAGTCGAGATTTCTTTTGGAAAAGGTGCGGACCTCAATCAGGCCGTTCGCAAAACGTCTCTTGAAATCAAACCTGGTGAATTCGTTTGCATTCTTGGGCCGTCTGGCTGCGGCAAGTCCACGCTTCTCAACAGCATTGCCGGTTATGTCACCCCGACAAGTGGCAAAGTGCTGGTTGACAACGAAACCGTGAAAGGTCCCGGCCCGGACCGGGGGATGGTTTTTCAGCAATACTCGCTGTTTCCATGGAAGACCATTCGCGACAACATTGCTTTTGGACCAAAAGTCGCCGGCCGGAGCAATATCGAGTGTAGCTCCATATCCAACACGTTCCTGGAAATGGTCGGGCTGACAAAGTTTGCAGACAAATATCCGGCTGAACTCTCGGGCGGGATGCAACAGCGCGTCGGAATTGCGCGGGCTCTGGCCAACTATCCTTCCGTTCTGCTCATGGATGAGCCTTTTGGAGCCCTGGATGCTCAAACCAGACTGATGATGCAGGAAAACCTTCTGAACATCTGGAGCGAATTTGGCATCACGGTCGTGTTTGTTACACATGACGTCGATGAAGCCATTTTTCTCGCAGATCGCGTGCTTGTCATGAGTGCCAGTCCGGGGTCGGTGATCGATGACCTGGCGGTCACGTTACCGAGGCCGCGGGATCCTGCCTTGGCCACCAGCGATAAGTTCATGACTTTGAAGAAGAGGTGTCTTGAACAGATCCGCTCCGAGAGCATGAGAGCTTTTGAACAGCAAAACGCGTGAGGGTGTAATGATCAAGGCTTTTGCGTTTTCAATATACATGCTTCTGGCGGTGCCCGTTGTGGCCCAGGAGGTCAACGGCGTCATCCTGGATGAACCATCCGCTATAGCGCCCTTCAAATTGAAAGATCAGACCGGCGCCGCCTATACGGCGGAAGACTTAAAAGATCATTGGACCTTGTTATTCCTTGGTTTCACACACTGTCCAGATGTCTGTCCGTTTACGTTGGCAAACCTTGAAGCGGTTCGAACAGAGCTTTCCCAACTGGTTTCTCCTGACAAGTTGCCAGAGGTGGTTTTCCTTGCAGTTGATCCTGATCGGGACATGGACATTCTCGCCGATTACGTCAAGCATTTCGGAATTTCATTTACCGGCATTACCGGCGATCGGGACGAAATCAACAGTCTGGTTGAAAGTATCGATGGCTATTACAGGCTGGAGAAAAAATCGGAAGCGGACAATGCCTACGATGTGGTGCACAGCGCGGCGGTCACATTCATAAACCCCGATGGGCATGTAACTGCCAAGATCAGTCCTCCATTTCACCCCTTCACCACTGCGAGTTATCTGTACCGCCACATGCGCGGAATTAAAGCGACGAATTGATGACAGGAGTTTGATCATGTTCAAAAAATATCTGGTGCTGCTCGCTTTGGCCATGGCCATTTTTCAGTCATTTGGTTTTACCATATCAAACGCTGAAAGTGATGCTGCAAACGCCAATCAGAGTGGTCGGGGTCTCGTGGTCGAGACCGCATGGTCACCAGCCAGTGCGCCCGGTATGAACACATCCGCGCTCTATTTTTCTTTGACAAATATAGGTTGTTTGACAGCGGTTCTAGAGACAGTCGAAAGCCCTGGTTTCAGGCATGCCCATCTGCACAAGAGCTCACTGTCAGACGGTATTACGACAATGGAATCTGTAGCGCAGGTCGAGATATCGGCAGGACAAACTGCCTATTTTAAGCCCGGTGGTCTGCATGTGATGCTTATGGGAGCTACGCGTAGCTTTGAGATTGGTGATCAGTTCAAGGTATCTCTGAATTTCCAGGACGGACGCAAGATTGCTGTGACTGCTAAAGTGACCGCACCAGGTGCTGTCATGATGTCCGACGGCGGTTCAAAACATCAGCATGACCATGACCTCAGCCCGATGTCGATGAACTAGGCGATCGCAATATGTCTTCTGGCCCATCGAAAGAGCTGCAGCGAGTGGATGACCGGACGGGAAAAGGCTCGTTTTTGAAGTTCGGGCAACGCGCCCTGCTGCGGACACTCTTTCTATGGGTGCCGGTTGGTTCGTTGGCGTTCGCTGATATGATCGACACAAGTGGAATGGAGCCTTGGGAAGTCTGTGCTCTTTGCCACTCGCTCGATGGTATCAGTGTTATGGCCAAATTCCCGAAACTTGCCGGACAGCGCGCTGCATATATTGAAAAGCAATTCCAAGATTTTCATTCGGGTTCCCGGTCGAATGACGGTGGCCAGATGCAGGCAATCACGTTGGAAGTGAATGACAGCGACCTGTCGTCAATTGCGGCCTATTTTGAAAATCTGCCGGCCCCGCCTGCAGCTGAGTCATTTCCGGAAGCAGACATTGCTATTGGCCGGGATCTTTTTCAAAGCGGCAATCAGATGGTTCCCCCTTGTAAAACCTGTCACGGTTCAACCGGTTCGGATGTGCCGCTGGCTCCCTGGCTAGAAGCGCAACACAAGACTTATTTGGTGAAACAACTCCAGGATTTTCGAGAAGGCCGCCGGCAAAACGATCCCGGAGCCGTTATGCAGTCGGTTGCCGGATCCCTTACCGAACACGAGATAACTGCACTTGCTGATTTTCTAGCCACCCAGTCTCGCCCCGAGAGGAAGCCATGAAACACATGTTGGCAAATACAATTGAATCGTCACGCCTTGGTGTCGAAACCTCTGATCGTGCATCTGCGTTATATCTGAGTGAGGTGATGTCCGACATTGATGAGGGGGCAAACTTCCTCAATCGCCTATCTGGCGAGGAGCTGAATGCCGCGCGGGCGGCAGGCACGGCCTGTTCATTTAAGAAAGGCGAGGGGGTCTTTTTCCAAGGCGATAGGCACAATGGCATTTGGTTGATCGAAGAAGGGGCTGCCCGTACTTATTATGTAGGTCCATCTGGGCGTGAAATCACACTGGCTTATTGGACTTCGGGCCATTTTATTGGAGGGCCAGAGGTATTTGGCGGGGGCACCCACATGTGGTCCGCTGACGTCCAAGAAGATGTTCGGCTTCTCTATCTGACGGGCTCCAGCATCAAACGTCTGGTCGATACGATGCCGTCTTTCGCAGTTTGTCTGATTAATGGTCTGGTCGCCAAAGGGAAGTGTTATTCCGCGCTTGTGCAAATGCTCGGTACCCGATCTGTAACGGAGAGATTGGCTCAGCTACTCATTATTCTTGCGGACACGAACGGCCGAAAGGAAGGCAACCGCCTTTTCATTGAAAAAAAGATTACCCATGAACACTTAGCGACAATTGTCGGATCAACGCGTCAGTGGGTTACAATGACATTGGACAAGTTTCAAAAGAAGGGACTGATATCGGTTAGCAGAAGCCAGATTGTCCTTGAAAACTATGAACTTCTTTCAGCGAGTACCGGTTCGGATGGATGAACAGAAGAGCTGAATAGCTTCTGTTCCAGACAGATAAACAGCAATTCTGTCGGCCAAATTGGCCTGTATTTGCAAGTTCGCCAGCCAAAAGTACGCCCTGTCTCCTTATTATGGATGGAGATGAGGACGCGCACCATTGCCTAGCGTTTATTGGCTCTCCGCCAGAAAAATGCCGTCAAAACCAATCCTCCAATAACAACAGGCGCTAGATGAAATGGCGACTTCGTGAAATGGTTGACGATGTCAATGGCAGTAAATTCTGCATGATTGCCGCCATGGGCAAATGCTGTGTTTGAGGCCGCAAGCAGGAGGACTGGTGCAGCGGCCATGATGGTTGTGAAGCGGTTCATAGGTCTATTCTCCATTCAGGCGAGCTGACAACAGCTCAATCAAGTCAATATCCGAGCGTTCGCTCAAGGATACGTAGGTGAAATTCATGGTTTCGCGGCTGGCGATCATCGAACCCGGAAAGGGAATGTAGACCAGTTCCCGCGAAGCAAAGGCCGGAGAGGCGGTGCCAATCTGCCAATTGCTGACGATCTTCGCGTCGACCAGATGTTGGTTCAGCCCATCGGTTCCAGGACGTTGGAAAGGAATGTTGGCAAGACGCAAGTAACTGGTCTTGTCGTCTGCAGCCCTAAAACCATCGATGAAACTGGTGGTAAGTGTTTGAAGCTCTTCCGCCCGGTCAGTCGCCGATGTTCCATGAACATGGGAATGCAGGTGATCCCCATGACTGTGATTGTGGCCATGGGGATGCGGGTGCCTATGATCATGATCATGATTATGGTGAGGGTCGCCATGCCCATGATGATGGCTGTGGTGGTGTAAATGGTTATGTCCCATGCCTTACTCCACCTCAGGACCGGCCGGAATTGAAACCGGCTTGTCGATGATATGTTTATGGGATCCCATTTTTCCGTGGGAAACCAGCGTTCCCAGAACATCAACAATCACACGAGTCGCCAAAAGTGCTGTGATGTCGGAACAATCGTAAGGCGGAGATACTTCAACCACCTCCAGGCCGCAAATGCCTTCCTTGGCAACAAGAGAGACCAGCTCGAGGGCTTCGCGGGGCAGGAAACCGCCCGGTTCAGGCCAGCCGGTTCCAGGTACAAAGCCGCAGTCGACGCTGTCGATGTCGAAGGAGATATAAACCGCGTCGGCATCTTTCCAGGCGAGCTCAAGTGCTCTGGCGGCCGTTTCGGCAAGGCCAAGCTCTTCAACATCGCGCATGGTGAAGATGTTGGTGTTTCGCTCGCGGGCAACTTCAACACCTTCGCGCGGAACCTGCCAGCCACCAATGCCGATCTGCACCAGATTGACGGCTGGGACATTCACCAAATCTGTTGCATGGAACCACGGTGTCGTGTGCATCCTTTCATCGAGATCCTTTTCCTGGATATCGATGTGGCGGTCAAAGTGCACTATGCCGATGCGCTTGGAGGTGCATTGGGCAATGCCGCGCACACATGGAAAGCCGATCGAATGATCGCCGCCGATCATGATAGGCAAGGCACCTGAGGACGCGACATGGGACACGGCACGGGTGATCTGATCGAAGGTCTTTTCGATGTTTGCGGGAATGGTGAAAATGTCGCCGACATCGCACAGCGTCATTTGCTCGCGCAGGTCCACGCCCATTTCGTAATTGTACGGCGTATAGAGCGCAGAGATTTTCCGGAGGCCTTGCGGTCCAAAACGGGTGCCCGGCCGGTAGGTCGTGCCGCCGTCAAACGGAATGCCGATGACCGCCGCATCGTAAGCGCCAACCTGGGTAACATCCTCTATGTAAGGCGCCTTCAGGAATGTATTTATCCCGGCATAGTGAGGCAATTCCCCGCGGGAAAACGTCGGGATTGACTTGTCGGTCAGGCTGTCGGAGCCGGTCAGGCCCATGCGCAAGGCCCATGCCTTTTCCTTTTTCCAGGCTTTCGAAGGCAGCAAAGCCTCTTTTTCTGCCGATTTCCAACCGCGCAATTGCAGTTTGTCAAAGTCCGGATGGTGGTTGCGGGAGGTTGGTTTTCTGCCGAGGTGCCCGGCAGCGCGGTGACGGGTGGATGGGCCATATGGTCCAAAAGTGGTCATGGGGTTTCCTCTTTGGATTATTGCGGAATCAAGGGGTTGGTGTTGCAGGCCGGCGGAGTGCACCTGCAATTTCCGGGGGAACCGTCTCGGGATCATTTTGATCACTCAACGGCAAGTCGTAGGTGACGGTGGCGCCATAAGCATGAGGCGCTTGCGGGTCGTGACGGATCTTGTCGAAAACAAGCAGCCGTGTGCCGAGTTTGAAAGCTTCATGGATGTCATGGGTGACCATGAAAATGGTCATGCCAGTTTCTTTCCAAAGGCCAATCAGCAACTCATGCATATCCAGCCGTATTCCGGGATCGAGCGCGCCAAAGGGTTCGTCGAGGAGCAGAATAGATGGCTTCTTTATGAGCGCTTGAGCAATCGCCAGACGTTGCTGCATACCGCCGGAAAGCTGCGCCGGGTACTTCTGCCGCGCATCCATAAGACCGATGCGGTCCAACACGTCGGATATGCCCTCAACGGCTTTCTTTCTGTCCGCGCCGAAGAGTTTTCCTGTAAGCGGTGCGCTTTCAAATTCAGCTGCAAGGATTAGATTCTCTTCGACCGTCAAATGGGAAAAGACGGAGTATTTCTGAAATACAATGCCCCGGTCCGGCGTGGGTTCCTTGGGCAGGGCCTTGCCATCAAGCAGGAGTTCGCCGTGTGTTGGAAGCTCCTGGGACAGCAGCAGGCGAAGAAAGGTGGATTTGCCGCAACCGGACGCACCGACAATGGTGCAGAAGGATCCGGCGTCGACATCAAGACTGACCCGTTCAAGAACCGGATTGCCGTCATAAAACTTGCTGAGACCCAGGACGGAGAGCTTTACTGCGTTGCTCATAGCGCATCTCCTGACAGGTGATGCCATCGGAAGGCGCGGCGCGAAAGCAGCAAAAGCAGACGGTCAAGAATGAACGCCAGAAGGGTGATCCAGACGACGTAAGGCAGGATCACATCCATGGCGAGATAACGGCGAACCAGGAAAATCCGGTAGCCAAGTCCGGATGTGGACGCAATGGCCTCAGCCGAGATCAGGAAGATCCAGGCCGGCACCAATCCAATCCGCAAGGCGGTGATCATTTGCGGCAGGACCTGTGGCAGTACCAGCCGGGTCACGATCTGCCAGACGGATGCGCCAAGCGTTTCGGCCTTGATGATCATTTCTCGCGGTATGTTGAGCACGGCCTGAGCTGTGGATCGGATCATTACCGGTGCTGTTCCGATCACGATCAGGGCGATTTTGGAAACTTCCCCAAGACCGAAAGTGAGAAAAAGCACAGGGAGAATCGTGATCGGCGGGATCAGGGAAAACGTTGCAAGAAACGGGGCAAAAGAGGACCGGACATACGGGATAAAACCGATCGCGATTCCGAGCGTGATCGCCATCACGCTGGCAACGGCTATACCGGTGCCGAGCCGTGCGAGACTGTCAAACGTGTCGAGCCACAACAGCAATTCGCCAGAACGTCGATCCGGGACAGCGGCCATCCGCCAGAAGGCGGCACCCATGCTTTCCAATGAGGGAAGCAATTTGTCCGCCGGGTTGTCGAGCCGCCGATAGTGGCTCGCAATCGCGTAGGTCAGGATTGCCGCAATGAAAGGCAGGAATCCCAGGGCCATGGCCGAAAGCCGGCTTGGCTTGCGGTTGATGATGCGCATAAACGTGTCCGATCAATCTCTAGTGGTTCCAAGAACCGCCCCGGCAACTGGAATTGCCGGAGCAGGATTATCTGGACAGTCAGAGAGCCCCTTCAGCAGCCATTGCCATAAAGGACGGATCGAAGCGCAGTTTGATGTTGGACTTGTCGCCATATACGCTGCCATCCGGGAAGGAAACGCCGACAAATTCAGCGCTCGGTGCACCTCCGCCGAGGATGCCCTTGTCGTACAGGAATTCAGCAACGAATTTCATGGTTTCTGGAAGGTCTTCGGACTTGGTGAAGGCAACCGCATCAGCTGGTGTGTAGAACATTTTGGTTGTTGCCAGCTGGGCGTCATAACCTGAAAGATCGGTGCCGGATGCTTCAGCCATGGCGGTCCGTGCCGCAGCTCCTTCGTCTCCTTCCGAAGACATCAAGGCCATCAATTCGTACCAGGCGCCTGTCAGCGCTTTGCCAAAGGCGGGATTGTTGGCCAGTGTCTCGGAATTGACCATCATCACGTCGATGATTTCACCCGGAATGCCAGCACTGTCGAAAACCTTGGTGGCATTCGACTGGGACTCGATTTCCGACAGGAGCGGGTTCCAGGTAACAACCGATGTCACATCCGGTGTCGCATAGGCTGCGATCATGTCTGCGTCGGAGGTGTTCACAACGGTGAGGTCTCTTTCAGATAGCCCGACTGTATCGAGGGCGCGCGCCAACAAGTAATGGGAAACGGAAAGCTCTACCAGGTTGACGGTCTGTCCCTTGATGTCGGCCAGCTCTGTCTTGTCTTTCAGGATGATCCCGTCGTTGCCGTTGGAATAGTCCCCAACTATGAGGGCAGTGGTATCGATGCCGCCACCTGCGGGAATGGAAAGGGCGTCCATGTTCGTCATGGAGCAGCCGTCATATTCACCCGCAGTGTATTGGTTGATGGATTCTACATAATCGTTGATCTGCACGATCTCGACGTCAATTCCGTATTTGTCGGCCCATTTCTTCATGATGCCGCTGTCTTGCAGATAACCCCATGGCATCCAGCCGGCATAAATGGACCAGCAGACCTTGAAGTCGGTCTTTTCTTCTGCAACGGCAGAAAAGGAAAGGGGCAGCGAAAGCGCTGCGGCGAGGAGGGAAGCCTTGGCGATTGATTTCAGCATCTGTGCGCGTCTCCTGTCTTGGGCCCGCCCCAGAGGATCTGGATAGGGCTTACGTCATGAGGCTTTTCGCGCACGTCCGGGAGCCAGGTTCGCGCGCGCGAAACCTCGTGCAGTTGTCTCCCGGGTTTTTGTCCCGCCGTGTCACCGAACTATCCGAAACATCTGTTTCCTTGTTCGGCTTGCGCCTCTCGGTCCTGCGTCGATAGTCGACCGGATCCCTAGGCGCGCTGCACGAGAAGTTACAAAGCAAGTGAGATGCCAAGTGGCGTTTAGTGATGAAAATGAGAATGTAGTGCAATAAAAACAAAAGCTTGCAGTTATGTGTGTAGACCTTGCTGCTGACGAAAATCAACGAGTGGATCTACAGTGTCTAAAAAATGTGCGGTATATTTGAAGCGGATGCTGTGTTTTTGATCAGCGGGGATTTCGTCTGACAGGGACAGCGATCTAGGGGGGGAATGAGGTTCATGCCCCACCCTACGAAGCCTTGCGGTGGGGCTGACTGACTTGCCAGCGCGCCGGGAAAAAAACGCGATTGTTGTGAGCGCTGGAAACCCCGTCGTTTCAATCAGGACCCACGTGCAAATCAGCTCTCAGAATCCGGCTCCCCTAATGACGCGAACGAAGATTTGGCAATCGATCAGATGAGTTCTCGGTGTGTGGGAGTGTGCAAAGCGGGTTTTCCGGCGCACAGACGATAGCCGTCGATTGGGGATCCAATTTTACGAAACTGGGCATGGAAAAAGCATTCGACCTTGTCCCGTGGACAATAGTTGTTGTCGCTATTCTGGTCATCGGGCTCTGGATCGTTCTTGAAATGACCAGCCTGGGGCGAACCATATTGGCTGTCGGTGGCGGTGAAGATGCCTCTGTGATGATGGGATTGAAGGTCAATCGCGCCAAGTTGTTTGCCTATTCTCTCTCCCGGGGGCTGTGCAGGCATAGCTGGTGTATTTTTGGCATCTGGATTTGGCGCTGGCCAACCCCTGGAAGGTGTCGGCTGGGAGTTGTCAGCGATTGCCTCCGTCGTTGTCGGTGGTACGCTTCTGACAGGCGGCCTTGGATCTATTCCAGCCACGGTCGCCGGGGCCTTGTTGCTCGGCCTTGTCTTCAACATCCTGAATTTCGAAAACGGCAAGGGCTGGATCAGTTTCAGTGCCTATTGGCAAATGGTCATTCGCGGCACCTTCCTGTTTGCGGTCATCCTGTTCCAGACCCGGGTCATCAACAGACAGACATCTGTA
>JBDWQP010000012.1:0-376157 GCA_039986495.1 Roseibium sp.
CGGTTTCAAAAGACCGGCAATTGTCGGATCCTCGACCTGCTGTCCAAGATCCGCTCCCGGCAAGCCAACCTTCGACAGGCCTGTGCGGTAAACGCTTTGGCCCATGATGTAGGAGGATCGACCGGCTGTGCAGGATTGCTCTCCATAGTAGTCAGTGAAGATCATGCCTTCATCGGCAACACGGTCAATATTGGGTGTCCGATACCCCATCAGCCCCATTGTGTAAGCCGAGATATTTGACTGGCCGACATCATCCCCCCAGATGACGAGGATGTTCGGCTTTGAATCCTGCGCAGAGGCGGGCGATGCGGCGGCGAGCGCAAGAGCTCCAACAGCACCTAAAGCCAGACTTCTGGCCATAAGCGTGAATCGAAATGACATGGTTTGATCCCTTCCCAGATACATTGTTGGCACTCCGAATAAGTGCCTAGTGTCAATGCTTTGGTTTTTGGCAATGGCATCTGACCGGGAAAATACCCAAGCGTCAACAGGTGAAAATTGCAAACCATTTTCAACTGGGGCGGGTTGGAAACCGCAATGGCGGAAGTCCAACGTTACAGTTTAGCTCGGACACTCTGAAAATTCTGTATTATTGCTGCGTGAACTGACGTTTGAGGTCCAAAAGGACTGGATCTTCCGGATTGGCTCGCAAAGCCTTCTGCAAGGTAAATTCTGCAGCCGACAGATCCCTCAACGCCATATGTATGCGCACCTGCATGATCCAGGCTTGTGCCAGTTGCGGATCTAGTGATGTCGCCTCCTGGAACGCCCGGATAGCGGCTTTAGTGTTGCGCAGTGACAAGGCCGTGCCGCCGATAATCATATGGGTTTCCGGGAAATCGAGCTTCGCAATCAGGGTTTGCTGCCACTCGCGATTTGCGGAACTCGCGGCTTGTCTGGTTTTTTCAGATGCGCCAGCTGCAGGTGCGCCAACCAGTTGACGAGCCGCTGCAATTCGGACTGATTTGACCGGATCAGACAAAACATCCGCAACTGCCTGAATGCGCTGCTCTTTCGGACGAAGTGCCTGGAGTGAGACCACAGCTTCACGGATCAGCGGATCCGGGTCATTCATCAAGGTCGATGCTTCGTCGAGTTGTTCCGGCGTTGCCCGTGTTCTCAGGAGATCCAGTGCCGATGCACGAACAATGCCGGGAAACTCATCGTGGGTGGCGATCTCCATCAGGTCTTTGCCAAAGCCACTGGCATCGGCACGGGCTGCAGATATTGTCTCTGCAAAATGTGGCCCGCGATGTTTGCTGTCGGGGAACTGTTTTTCGAGAACGTCTGCTGCCCAACTCGCCGTTTTATCTGTGTGGCAGTCATTGCAGGTGTTGGGAGTATCCAGTGAGACAGACAAGTCCGGTCTTGGAATGCGGAAGGAATGATCCCTGCGGCCATCAATTCCCATATAGGTCCGCTCGATCATGTGGCAGGTTTTGCACTCGGCTCCTTCGGTTCCCATTTCATGGAAATGATGGCTCGGATCGTCGTAGTTATCCAAACTGAGTGATGAAAATCTCGGGTTTCCGGCCTTTGAATGACACTGGCTGCAGAGTGCGTTGCCCTCGGCCTTTAGCTCTGCGGTATGCGGATCATGGCAATCGGAACATCGGACGCCCTTGTCGTACATCTTTGACTGCAGGAAGGAGCCGTAGACGTAAACCTCATCCAGGATTTGTCCGTCTGCATGATAAAGTCCGTTGCGCAGCAGTGCGAGCCGGTAATTGTCGTGAACTTGTGTACCGGGAACGGGGTTGCCTTGCGCAAATGGTTCACGCCGTGAATGACATCCGGCGCATTGCTGGATTTCAACCTCGGCTGATTTTTCCTGAAAGCTGAGCAGCAATCCGTTGTCGTTTGTGCCGGGGAACGGGCTTTGCTGATAGGTTTCGGGATTTTCAGCCCATTTCAGATGAGCTTGCGCCGGTCCATGACAGGCTTCGCAGCCAACACCAATCTCAGCATGCTCACTTTGATAGGTTTTATTTTTTGGATCGTAGTTCTTCTCAAATCCGGTAGCATGACATTCTGCGCAGCGAGCATTCCAGTTCTTGTAAGGTCCGGTCCAGTGAAACGCATCATCCGGCGGCAATTGTTGGTCCTGATAGATATGGTACCAGGTTTGCTTTTCCTGATCCCAGGCAACATCCAGTGACTGCAGTCGGCCCGGTTCTGTTTCAATCAGATATTGCTGCAGCGGCGCGATACCGCCAACACCTTTGACTTCGAGGACTTTTGGTCCGCCCGTCACATCGTTGGTTTCAATAAAAAAACCGTCATCTTTTTGGAAAAACCTTGTCGTCCGGCCAAGATGCGTGAATTCGGTATCATTGAAATCACCGTCAACGGTGGCTTCCGTCGGCAACATCCAGGCCTTGGCATGGTGGCTGGTTTTCCAGGACGCGACGTCCTCGCCATGGCATGATTTGCAGGTCTCTGAGCCAACATACTCCGGCACATCTTGTGCAGCGGCAGGAACGCTCAAAGTGGCTGTAATGAGAAAAAAAGCTGCCCGTACTGAAGTGAAATGTTTCATACGGGCTCTTTTGACTTTCTTCTTGGTGACCGTGTGAGGTCCGAACAGACTTGGACCTTAATCAGTTGGATGTATCATTGAAAGTCCAGATGTTCGGCAATCCGGATCAACTTTCAGCCAGTTCCTGTCGACGTGTTTGAATCCACAGAATATGGCAGAGTCAGTTCAGATCCTGCAGCAAACGTCCATGTTTCCGGGTCTCCTGAATAACATCGCCAAACGTATCCAGTCCACGAGACGACAATATAGGCAGCATCTTGCAAAGCGCTTCGGCTGTTGCCTGTGCATCCCCCAGGGCTGTGTGGCGGAGTTCCGGCGGTATTGTGATATCGAGACGATCACACACGGCGTCCAGGGTGTGAGTGTCGCTTGCACCGAAAAGTACCGCCGACAACAACACCGTATCCAGGATCGGATGATCCCAGGTCAGTCCGGACGTTTTTCCGTGACGCTGCAGAAAAGCCATATCAAACGGGGCGTTGTGGGCAACGATGACCGCGTCTTGTGCAAAGCCATGGAACTGAGACACCGCCGTCAGGGCATCAGGTGCACCTGCGACCATCGCATCCGAAACACCATGAACCTTGGTTGATGCAGGCGGAATGGGTCGTCCGGGATTGACCAGTTGATCCACGGTTTCGCCCGGTACAATCCTTCCATTGACCACCCGCACCGCCCCGATCTGAACGATTTCATCCTTGTTTGGCATCAGGCCGGTGGTTTCGGTATCGAACACCACGAAATTCAGCTCCTGAATAGGGCGCGCATCAAATGCGTGGCCCGTATCCTGATTGCTCAAGTCGAAATCATAAATGAGAGGGCGAGCGGCATCCGGTGCGATACGGGCATGTGTCCGGTCGATCAGAATCATATAGCCGGGGGCCTGGGATAATTTTTTCAGGCGCAATTCGAAAGTCAGATTGCCTTGGGTGCCATGCGCTGTGACCGTTGTCTCGGTGCGCTGATCAGTAAGTTGGTCAAATGCTGAGCGCAGTTCATTTTCTTCAAAGTAGTCGAATACCGACGCATTAAGCCGAGGCACTTGTACCTGGCCCAATACATCGGCGGCCTGTCCGTCGTAGAGCGTGATGTGGTGTGTATCGCTGAGCAGAACTATTGCGATGGGAATCTCGGTCAGGAGCGCTGCCAGCTGGGCCTTTTCAGCGGAAAGCCGAGCCGTCTCGGAGGCGACTAATTCGCCGGTTCCTGAAGAGACTTTGGAAAGTTGCCCCGCGACCGCGTTGACCGCTGGCGCGAGGTCTCCCAGATAACGCGCCTGATCCATGTCGACAGAGGTCTTCACTTCTGTCGTCGCACGGGTTCTCATGATTGCTGCTATGCGCTCAATCGGCTTGGCGACATTTTCATCAAACAGCAGCCAGATGCCCGCGCAAAGTGCCAGAAGGCCAAACGCGGAAACAATACTGGAATACAGAAATGCGGATTCAATACTGGTGTCTGCGGACCGTTGAAATCCAAGAAAAATCGCTCCACTGACAATCAGCACACTTGCGACCAAAAGGCCCAAAAACAAGAGGAATATGCGCAAACGCAGACTGAGCGAGGTCAACATCACTTTTCTCCGCAAACCGAGGAAACTATTGGATCACTTTCAGGAACATCGACCCAGTCGGCACCATTGACGGTGCCGTTGTCTTCAAAACTGATGCCGTCGGCCAACGCGGCTCGTTTGTTTTCCGGGCAATTGACCAGAACGGGCAGTTTGTTGACCGCAGACCAACGGCCAAAAAGATAAATGTCAGCCATTTTTACCCCGGATTGGGCGGGGTGAGTCCGGATAGTCGCAGTATCGACGGAGACGAATCGCTCGACGAACGGCCACACATAGGTCCAGGGACGGTAGAAACTCTTGTTTTCGACCGTTTGAACGACTGTAACACCCTCAGGCAGGGCATCACTGGTGCGAGAATACCAGCCATATTCGTTCGCGATGGTGGCGACAAACATGGCTGCCCCAGCTGCTACTGGCGCAAACCAGCGTGGTAGGCGGCCACCCACGGTCCTGTTGATCAACATGACAAGACCGGCTGCTGCGATGCCCGCAACAAAGGTCGCGATCAATTCGACAAACATATAGTTCCTCCGTGTCGGGCGCGGCGGCAATCCTCCTTGCCGGAACGCACCCGATATAACACTCTAGCTCAGCATGCCGTGTCCGTGTCCGGCCGATGATTGCATGGTTTTGACCACAACAAAGGCATCGCGCAGGTGGCTGCGTTCAAAATCTGACAACATCGACGGTTGCAGGAAGTTGTCAGGTGTCAACTCTTGCTTGATCAGATTTACCTGATGCTCCAACCGTGTTTCGGCGATCAAATCATAAGCATCCAGCAGATCGCTTGCACCTGATTGGCTGAGCTGGCCGCGTTCGCGGGCTTCGACGAGCCGTGCCCTTGTGTTGACAGCTTCAATTTCACCGCGAAGCGTATAAATCCGCGCCAGATCGACAACCGGGACAACGCCGTTGTGTTTCATATCCAGCGCATTCTTGTTTTCGCCGGACCGGATTGTGGCTAGTCCGCGCAGTAGATTTAGCGGTGGTGTGTGTTTCAGCGAATTGCTGATCATGTGAGCGACGAAAATAGTATTGGCGCTCGCCTTCTTCAGGGTTTCCTGCTGCAGGTTTTCAAATAGAGCAGTGCTACCACCTATCGGGCGAAGGTCGAACATTACCGAACTCAGCATTTGCGCCATCGGGTCCGGTTTTTGAATCCAGCCTTCGAAATAGGTTTTCCAGATACTGATTGGCTGACACCAACGTGGATTGGTGGCCATCATGTCGCCAGGGCAGTAGACATAGCCACATGTGTTCAGACCGTCACAGACAAATTTTGCGAGCTGGGCGAAGTAGCCTTCCTTGTCTGCATCTGTGACGGCATCATCGAGAAACAGGCAGTTGTCCTGATCACTGACGCCGGTCTGCTCCTGCCTGCCTTGAGATCCGCAGGCGAGCCACAAATAGGGTACAGGAGCTGGCCCGAGTTTTTCTTCGGCCAGGGTGAGCAACCGTCGGGTGGCTGTGTCGGCAATATCGGTGATCAGGCGGGTGACCACTTCGTGCCTATTGCCACCGGCAACCAGCTGAACAAGCAATTTAGGTATTCGGGCGGTGACCTTCGCCATGTCATCAGCTGATTTGGCGAACGCGATTTCGCTGACCAGTTCGGCTGAACTGACAGCCTGAAACCGTGTCAGATCTGTCTGGGTTACGATGCCGACCAGTTGCCCACCGTTGACGATGGGAACATGCCCAATGCGGCGTTCCATCATCAGATGCAACACATCGGACCCAATGTCCGTCGGGGAGAGGGTGATTGGATCCGGAGTCATCACGTTTGAGACTGGTGTGTCCAAGGCAAGGCCTTCGGCCAGCACCTTGCCGGACAGGTCCCGGGTCGTGACGATGCCCATCAAGTCGGTTTCTTCAGCTGTAATGCATAGGGATGATACGCGTTTGTCACGCATCAGACGGGCAGCATCTTGAACTGAAATCTGCGGATCGCATGTGATTGGTTTGTTGGACATCAGCGTATCGGCCTGGCTGGTTGCCAGATCTTTTGCGCGGGCCTGTGTCCTCCGGGCCCGGTCGAAAAATCGCGCAACAATGTCCTGGTCGCTGATCAGTTGTCGGAATGCTGGCGGCGGCAGCACAAGCAGGATTGTTTGTTCATCCGCGCGCGCGGTTGTCGCTGCAAGTCCGTCGCGCAACAAACCGCGTTCGCCAAAGGAGTTTCGAAGTTGAAGTGAGCTGACGACTGCATTGTTCTCGTCAGTAATTTCCACCGCGCCCTCATAAATGATGAAGAGGCCGGGCAGTTCCTCCCGGAAGCCATAGATTATGGAGTCTGTTTCGACCGTCCAGACATCAAATTGTTGAACAAGTGATTTCTGAGTTTCTTCCGGCAAGGAGTCGTAGGGATGCACGGATTTCAGGAAACGCAGGATCTGTTCGGGACTGAGGGGCATTTATGAGGCCTTGATCTAAATAAAAATGTCCTGCCCGATATGCACCGGGCAGGACAGGATCGAAAGGGCAGACAGCCGCGCTGCGGCTATCTGCAACAGGGCCTAGTGATCCTGCGCTACACCAGCACCGCGTGGAACGCGAACGCTGTGCACGAGATCCTTGATCGCCTGCGGGGTCTCTTTGGTCATGCCGGACACGATATAAGCCACCGCGAAGTTGACCATCGCGCCAATCGCACCGAACGAAGTCGACTTGATTGTGCCCAACAGCGGATCCGCATCGGTGAAGCTGTTTGTATCCGGGATGAAGAACCATCCCTTGTGCAGGAAGATGTAGACCAGTGTCACAACAAGACCGGACAACATGCCTGCAACCGCACCGGAATTGTTGATGCGGGTCGAGAAGATCCCCATCATCAGTGCCGGGAAGATTGATGCAGCTGCCAGACCAAAGGCCAGGGCCACCGTCTGCGCCGCAAACCCGGGAGGGTTGAGGCCCAGATAAGTCGCGATAGCAATTGCAACACCCATCGCTATTCGTGCCGAGAGCAGTTCCTTACGCTCCGAGATCTGGGGATTGAATGCCCCCTTGATCAGATCGTGACTGACCGCAGACGATATCGCCAGCAGCAGACCAGCAGCAGTCGACAGCGCTGCCGCCAGACCACCTGCAGCCACCAGACCAATCACCCAGCTAGGCAAGTTGGCGATTTCCGGATTGGCCAGAACCAGGATGTCGCGGTTGAACTTGGTCAGCTCGTTGCCAACCCAGCCTTTTTCTTCCGCAACCGCCTGCATGTCGGCGTTCTTGTCGTTGTAGTACTGGATTTTGCCGTCACCGTTTTTGTCTTCCCAATTCAGAAGACCGGTTTTCTGCCAGGTTTCCATCCAGTCGTAGCGTTTTTCGTTGTCGATCTGCTCGACCGTAACTGCACCACCTTCGATACCGCCGTTTGGCCACATCATTTCAGTGATGTTCAAACGAGCCATGGCACCAACCGCAGGAGCTGTGAGATACAGCAATGCGATGAACACCAGTGCCCAGCCAGCCGACCAACGAGCGTCAGATACCTTAGGCACTGTGAAGAACCGCATGATCACGTGCGGAAGACCAGCGGTACCAATCATTAGCGACAGTGTGAACAACACCATGTTGAGAGTGTCTGCATGGTGCGCCGTGTAGGAGTTAAATCCGAGATCTGTCACCACCTGATCGAGCTTGGTCAAAAGAGGAACGCCGCTAGAGACGTCATCACCAAACAAGCCCAGCGCCGGAATTGGATTGCCGGTCAGCTGCAGCGAGATGAAGATTGCAGGGATGGTGTAGGCAGTGATGAGAACCACGTACTGCGCGACCTGCGTGTATGTCACGCCCTTCATGCCACCGAAAACGGCATAAGCGAAGACGACACAGGCACCGATCAAAAGACCGGTTGTGTTGTCGACCTCAAGGAAGCGACCAAACGCAACACCAACGCCAGTCATCTGTCCGATAACATAGGTAGTGGATGCAACGATGAGGCAGATCACGGCCACGATGCGAGCGGTCTGGCTGTAGAAGCGGTCGCCGATGAATTCGGAGACGGTGTACTTGCCAAACTTGCGCAGGTACGGCGCGAGCAGCAGTGCCAGCAGCACGTAACCACCGGTCCAGCCCATCAGGAAGGATGAGTTGTCATATCCGGTAAAGGCGATAAGACCCGCCATGGAGATGAAAGATGCAGCTGACATCCAGTCAGCAGCAGTCGCCATACCATTGGTGACAGGATGAATGCCGCGACCAGCGGCGTAGAATTCGGAGGTTGAACCCGCACGGGCCCAGATTGCGATGCCGATGTAGAGTGCGAAAGAGCCACCCACAAACAGCAGATTGATTGTAAACTGATCCATCTGTTTCCGATGCCCTTATTCTTCTTCGACGCCATGTTCACGATCGAGCTTGTTCATCCGCCAGGCGTAGTTGAAAATCAGTGCCAGGAAGACGAGGATCGATCCTTGTTGGGCGAACCAGAAGCCCAGGTCAGTGCCGCCAACGGCAATGCCGCTCAGCATCGGGCGCAGCAAAATGCCGAATCCGAAAGAGACCAGCGCCCAGATAATGAGACTGATCACAATTAAACGCACATTGGCTGACCAATACGCGTTGTTGGGTGGGTTTTCGGACATCCTGTTTCCTCCACATCATCCGTTCATGTCAAAGAGGCAGCAACTCAGTTACAACCTCTTTCCCCCGTACGCGTCAGCCATCAGGCGGTCGCGCTCAGACATTCGGCTATAAGCCGAGTTCCCAGTTGGTGTGGTTTTTCTGCACTGATTGCGACCGGGTCGCCGACCAGATGCATTCGTCAACCAACTCCGCGTGGGAGTTCAATGAAAATACAGTACAGCGCATAGGTTGCTTGTCGAGTAGCCTTAAAGATGAACTGGCGACAAAACCTGCACTTGTATTTTCAATAATCATCCTTGAACAAAACCCCGAAAGTGCAGCCTCAATGAGTTATCGAAATGCATCTTGTAAGGGGTCATTTGTTTGTTCCAAACTTTCAGCATCAAAGATTCTGAAGTTCACCGATATTCGGACGCAGTTTATTATCTGCGGGTAGCATCTATTCAAGACTACTTAGGTATGAACTGGCGGAAATTACGTGTTTTGGACTACGCAGGCGCTAGGGTTGCGTCTGTAAATCTCGTCATTCAAGGGACAACGAAAGCGATGGGAAAATCCGAAATACTGCTGCATGTACATCTGTTTTCGGTCTTTAAGATCGCGTCCGATGCAGCCATTTTTGCAGCTCCCGATCTGCGCTTTCGAGGCTTTCCGCATTGATCGCCCGTAGGTTGAGTGCGCGGGTGATGGCGCGGGTGCGTTTGTTGATCGCCAGATTGTTAGGGGCGGATTCCAGGCTGTCGACACCGAGTTTGTCATAAAGTGACAACAAGCGGTTCTGGACTGTTCGCAAGGACATACCCTGGCGTTTTGCAATCAGTTTGTCGGATAATCCGAGAGACATATCGATCAGGACCGCATATTCGCTGTCTGTCAGTGTGTCGTGAGCCTGCGTCTGTTGTTGCACCTTGTGGACTTGTTGATCCACCAGGATCTGGGCTTCCAAAAGAACCGCTCTCAGCGCCAGATGAAGGCGCTCCCGGGATGCCGTTTTCAGCACATAACCATAGGAAGATCCTTGCGGCACGATCCGGGCAATACCGCGCATATAAGCTTCGTCTGAATAATTTGACCAAAACAGAATACGTGTCTGTGGCCGCTCGGCCCAGATGGTTCGAGCAGCATCAATGCCGTTGCGCCCCTTCATCTGCAAGTCCATGACCACGATTCCGATAGCGTGTTGTCGGGCGAGGACCTCGCCCTCACGGCCATCAGACGCATGTAGAATTTCTGTTACTTCCGGCAGAGCTTCCTGGGCCGCCTTCTTGAGGTAGTCAGCGTGAAATTTGTCGTCCTCAACCAGAAGCAATTTCATTCAACTGCCTCCATTGGACCTTCTGCATTCGTTTCAATTTTTTCATTTTCTGGCAGAGGCAAACGAACCTGAATGCGGGTGCCGGATCGTTTCGACAATTTGAAATCTGCAGCAATCAACCGTGCCCGAGTGCGCATATGGGCAACACCGCCGGTGACCTTTTCGTCGTGTCCGGTACTTCCAGCACCGGATATTCCGGTGCCGTTGTCTGAGATTGTCAGTTTCAGGACCGAATTCTTCAAACCAACGTTCACTGAGATTCGATCTGCTCCGGCATGTTTGGCGGCGTTGTTGATCGCTTCCTGTGCAATCCGGAACAGTGCAATTCGTGTGGTCGGATCAAGTGTGTCAATTCTTCCATTAGTATCGTCTGACACTAGAAGGCTCATGCCATCCACATCGCCGACGGCTTTTTCAAGATGGATGCGCAATGCATGGGCGAAGCCGAACATCTCCAGCAATGTGGGCACAGCCGTATCGATTATCCGACGTAAATCCTCGATGCAGTCCTGAATGTTGCCGATGACAATGGCTTTGTCTTTCGGTGCCTCGGCGGATTCCAGATCGCGCATGATGCGGGTTAGGTCGGCAAGTGTCTGGTCATGTAAATCCATGCCAATCCGCTGCCGCTCTTGCTCCAGGACCTGCGTAAGTTCTAGGGCGCCCTGACGCAAACCTTCTTCACGCGCCTGAGCTTCTGCGCGAATGATTGCCGCTTGTTGAGCTTTTTCAGTGACGCGAAGAGAGTAGAAATAGGGCGCCAGAACATCTGCGATATGCTGGACCCGTTTGACAGTGTTCTCGTCATAGAGGTTGGGCTGGCGTGAAGAACAATTTAGCGCGCCTATGGTACGGCCGAGTACTTTCATCGCGACATTGATGCGGCTGCGCAGCTGGTGCTTGATAATTGGTTCAGCCAGCGCGCCTTCATAAATGTAACGCGGATCTTCCATCGCGTTGCCGCTGAGCATGTAGTCAATTTCGTTGTGGAGTATCCGCCTGATCGGAGAATTGTTGACCAGCGACCGTGTCAAGCTCCAGCGGGTCCGGATCCCGACTTCATAGACCGTATTCCAGATCCCTTCATCGTCGACCAAACAGACATCGAGGTGGTCAATCGGCAAAAGGTTCTCGATTTCCGCCTTCACTGATCGAAGAGCTGCGCGGATTTCCACTTGGCCTGCGAGGTGGCTGGAAATGCGGAGCAAGGAATTCAGCGGATTTGGATCTTCGATTACATGCTCTTTTGTGGTTTCCTGTCGCATAGGACGACAAGCTCCTCCTTTTGGTGGCATTTAGTGTGATCCACCAATCAGTCCTTCGCAAGTCGACTGTCTTGGGATGTACGCAACACAGTTGCGGGAACCCGCAACTGTGTTGCGTAAATCAGGCTTTACAGTTGTTGATAGTGCCAACACTCTGAATGTCGGATGCAGCTTGGGAACTGTGTCCTCAATCAGATGGTGCCGAGTGCGCCTGGGAGGAAATATGAATATCAAAGCGAATCTCTTGGCAGCCGTTGCGCTCGCCGCGGTCACCCTTCCAGGGGTTGCCGTTGCAGATACTGCAGATAAACGGATTGCTCTTTCAAACAATTATGCAGGTAACTCCTGGCGTCAGGCAATGCTCGAAAGCTGGGCGAAAGTTGGCGACAAGGCGGTTGAAGATGGCGCGGTAGCAGCCGCTGATGCCTTCACAACATCTGAGAACCAGGCAACCGAACAGGCGGCCCAGATTCAGAACATGATCCTCCAGGGTTATGACGCCATTGTCGTCAACGCGGCGTCTCCGACGGCCCTTAACGGCGCCGTCAAGGAAGCGTGTGATGCAGGCATTACTGTCGTTTCATTCGACGGTATCGTCACAGAACCTTGTGCATGGCGTATTGCAGTCGACTTCAAGGAAATGGGTCGCCAGCAAGTCGAATATCTCGCTGGCCGCATTCCTGATGGCGGAAATCTGCTTGAAATTCGCGGCTTGGCCGGTGTTTTCGTCGATGATGAAATTCACGCCGGTATCGAACAAGGCGCTACGGAAAATCCAAACTTCAAGATCGTCGGTTCAGTCCATGGTGACTGGGCGCAGGATGTTGCTCAAAAGGCGGTCGCAGGCATACTTCCAAGTCTTCCGGAAATCGTCGGCGTTGTTACCCAGGGTGGTGACGGCTATGGCGCAGCGCAGGCCATCAAGGCAGCTGGCCGGGATATTCCGATCATCGTGATGGGCAACCGTCAGGATGAAATGAAATGGTGGGCCGAAGCCCGCGATGCCAATGGTTATGAAACCATGTCGGTGTCGATTGCACCGGGTGTCGGTACCTTGGCCTTCTGGGTCGCACAACAGGTTCTTGATGGTGCAGATGTACCAAAAGACCTGACAGTGCCATTCCTGAAAGTCACGCAGGATACGCTGGACGATGCGCTGGCGACGACACCTGAAGGGTCTGTTGCCAATGTCGAATACAGCCTCGACGATGCAAAAGCTGTAATTGCGGCAACCAACTAGGGAGCAGCCCTCTTGCAACTGGTAACGGAAGCCGGTGGATCACCACCGGCAAGCCCGCTGGTTGCCCTTGATGATGTGCACATGGCGTTTGGCGCCGTGCGCGCACTCGATGGGGTGAGCTTGACGATCAGCCCGGGCGAATGCGTCGGGCTGATTGGTCATAATGGTGCGGGGAAATCGACAGCCGTCAATGTCATCAATGGCGGTCTGACACCAACTGGCGGGACTGTGGAATATACGTTGCCGGACGGTGGTACAGGCAGCGGGTCTAAAATTGCGCGCACTTGCGGTGTCCGCAGTGTGTTTCAGGAACTGTCGCTTTGTCCCAATCTAACCGTTGAAGAGACAATTAGGGTCCCACACAGGGATATCAGTGGATTTGGTTGGCGCAGGACTGCTCGCAAACGGATCTCCAGGTCCCTGGATCTGGTGTTTCCGGGACACGGTATCGACCCGGGAGCAACAGTTGGGGACCTGACATTGGCGGAACGCCAGATGGTTGAAATAGCGACTGGCTTTGCCGAAGGCAATGTTCCGGCGCGATTGATCATTCTGGATGAGCCGACATCTTCGCTCGATTCTGCTGTTGCGACGCAGTTGCTGGATCATGTCCGAGCGTTTTGTACTGCTGGCGGAGCGGTCATCTTCATTTCCCATATGCTTGGCGAAGTGTTTGATGTCGCGACTCGAATTGATGTCATGAAAGATGGCAAGATCATTGCCAGCAGACCAACGGCTGATTTCACCCAGCAAAGCCTGATTGACGCCATGGGCCATGTCGCGAGTTCTGATGCTGAAGCGAGAACCAGAACTGACAGCAAAACCCGTATTGGTGACGATGTCTTGTCTACACCGGATGGCCTTTCGGCGCGGCGCGGCGAAATTGTCGGCCTTGCAGGTCTGGCAGGTCACGGACAGGCCGAAGCGCTTGCCCGCTTTTTCATGTCAAGGTCTGCGGGTATCCGGCACACCAAGGCTCCTGAAGTTACCTTTGTGGCAGGAGATCGCGGCCGCGACGGCGTCCTGGCACTCTGGTCAATCTTGCAGAACCTGACCCTGACCAAGCTTCCCAGTTTACTCAACCGCGGTCTTGTCGACCGAAAGGCCGAGAACGCCTTGGCGCAGGACTGGAAACAGAAAATCGGCATCAGAACAGACAATATGAACAATCCAATCCTGTCCCTGTCTGGCGGCAACCAGCAAAAAGTTCTTTTTGCACGGTCTCTGGCTTCTTCTGCGCCAATAGTTGTCATGGACGATCCCATGCGAGGTGTTGATGTCGGCACCAAGCAGGAAGCTTATGACATGATCCGCCAAGAGGCCGAGGCCGGCCGGACGTTCCTGTGGTACTCGACCGAAACGGATGAGGTCGTTCAGTGTGACCGCGTATTTGTCTTCCGGAACGGACAAATTTCCGCAGAGCTCATCGGTGAGGACATCACGGAAGAAAACATCCTTGCAGCCTCCTTTGAAATGCGCGAGGCAGCGTCATGAGCGGACGATACAGGATCCTTCTGCCGGTTCTGTCGCTGACGGTGTTGCTCGCGGCGGTGTTTTATTTGCAGCCACGCACCATGAGCTATTTTGGTTTGAATCTGTTGTTCAATCTGGCTGTGCCGATTGCCTTGGCGACGATCGCCCAGATGATGGTCATCATGGTCAACGATATTGATCTCTCGATTGGCACATTTGTCAGTTTTGTTGCCTGTGTCACGGCGACTTTTCTGAATGATACCCCGCTTTTGGGAGCTGCGATCCTGTTCGCTGCGATCCTCGTTTATGCGGCTATGGGCGCGCTCATCCACTTACGCCAGCTCCCGGCCATTGTGGTAACGCTCGGCATGTCCTTTGTCTGGGCCGGTCTTGCAGTTTTGCTTCTGCCGTCGCCGGGCGGTGCCGCGCCGGGCTGGATCCGGACGCTGATGACGGTCAAACCACCGCTTCTGCCAATGGCAGTTGTCGCCTGTGTGCTGATTGCGGCCGTAACCCACATCCTGATCATGCGTGCGGCAACTGGAACGTTGTTACGTGCAGTTGGCGGCAATGCGCAGGCCGTCTCGCGAGCAGGCTGGTCCGTTACCAAGCTCAAAGCCGGAGCTTATGCTTTGGCTGGTTTGTTCGGCGTGCTCGCCGGCATTTGCCTTGTTGGACTGACAACCTCAGCTGATGCCAATATCGCGCTCCGCTACACATTGCTGTCCATTGCCGGGGTAATATTGGGGGGCGGGGAGTTTACTGGTGGCAAAATATCGCCAGTCGGTGCTGTCATTGGCGCGCTGACCCTGTCGCTTGCCGGTAGTTTTCTGTCTTTCATGCGCCTGTCCCCGGATTGGCAGATCGGTGCCCAGGGCGCGATCCTGATCCTCGTTCTGGCCGTTAGATTGGTGTTTACCCGAGGTGGTACGAAGTGGAGGGCGGCTAAAAATGGCTAACTCAATTGCTTCGACAGTTATCCAACTGCCACAACGACCATGGTTCTGGGCATTCGTGGCATGCACTGTGGCGTATTTCGCGACATTCGCTCTGACCAAAGGTAGCGGTGGCGGCGCGCTTCTAACTGCGGCGCTGACATTTGCGAGCTTTTCGGCAATTGTCGGCATCGGACAGATGTTCGTCATCACGATGGGGCCCGGCAATGTCGACCTGTCGATTCCTGCGACCATGACTTTGGCAGCCACCTTGTCGCTGAAATTCATGGGCGGCGAAACATCCATGATTGTTCCGGGTCTCGGGCTTGCCTTGGTGGTTGGACTGGGAGCTGGAACCTTCAACTACATGTTAATCCGCCTGCTGCGTATTCCGCCGATCATCGCGACCTTATCTGCCTCGTTTCTTTATCAGTCGCTGGCGATCTGGTGGAACCGGGGACTGCGGATCAAACCACCGCAAGCTCTCGCCGATTTCACAACCGGGTCGTTCCTTGGCATCCCAAACATGACCATCGTGGGAATTCTGGTCGCAGTCGTAAGCTGGATCCTGCTGGAGCGCTCGATTTTTGGCCGCTGGGTGTCCGCAGTTGGTCAAAACCGGCGTGCAGCCCGTTTAAGCGGGATTCCCGTTGAGGCCGTCAACGCCATCACCTTTATCGGTTCTGCCGTGCTCGCCTCACTCACAGGTTATTTGCTCGCGAGTTTTTCAGGCGGAGCGGCCCTGAACATGGGCGCTGAGTATTTGCTGATCTCTATTGCCGTGGTCGTGATAGGTGGCTGTTCCATTGCCGGAGGCAATTCCAATGTTCCGGGAATCTGGGGCGGCGCTCTGCTCATGTTCCTGGTTGTGTCGATGTTGAATTCCTACGGATTGGGCGCTGGTGTTCGCCTGATCCTGACCGGAACCATAATCATTGCAATTGTAGCCGCTGCTTCAGGCCGGAAAGGCACAGCATGACCCGTCTTGAAACCTCATATCAGATCGAAGATCCGCGATTTCGCGAGCTGATCCAGCCGAACGCCCATTTGCACCAGCTCACGACTGGTTATGAATGGACCGAAGGGCCTGTCTGGTTTCCCGATCATCAGGTTTTGCTGTTCTCCGATATTCCCGGAGAGCGGATCATGCGCCTTACACTTGATGGTCAGGTCAGTGTATTCCGCAAACCATCTGATTATAGCAATGGCAACACCAGAGACGGGCAGGGTCGACTGTTGACCTGCCAGCACGGTACACGAACAGTGACCCGGACAGAGCCGGATGGTTCGAGAACGGTGATTGCGGACAGTTTTGAAGGCAAACGCCTGAATTCACCCAATGATGTTGTGGTCCAGTCGAATGGCGCGATCTGGTTTACTGATCCAACCTACGGTATCCTGAGTGACTATGAAGGTTACAAGGCAGACCCTGAATTGCCAACACGAAACGTCTACCGGATCGATTCGGCAAGCGGGAAACTGGAAGCTAGAATAACGGACTTCGTGCAGCCGAATGGACTGGTCTTCTCGCCGGATGAAAAGATACTCTATGTGGCTGAGTCAGGTTCCAGTCATGATCCGGATGTGCCTTCAATCATCAGGGCTTTTGATTGTGATGATACGGGCAATCTCAGCGGTGATCGTGTCTTCGCGACCATCGACAAGGGTCTGCCAGACGGAATGCGTGTTGATGCCGGTGGCAACCTCTGGAGTTCAGCCGCAGATGGCATTCATTGCTTCCATCCGGACGGGACGCTGCTGGGCAAGATCAAGGTTCCGGAAGTTGTTGCCAACCTTTGTTTTGGCGGGTCAAGAGGCAACCGGATCTTCATAACCGCAACAACGTCCGTCTACAGTATTGCAGTCTGTACAAAAGGCTGCCTGTAGCTGACCACTGCGACATTCAACAGGAGACGAGTTTGGCGGCCTGGAATTCCTCTATGCCGTAAACGCCACCCTCACGGCCATATCCAGATTTTTTACAGCCTCCAAATGGACTGCCATAGGAAATATCAGCACCATTTGAAAATACCATTCCGGCTTCCAGTTGGCGGGTCAGTCGGTCGACACGGCCCTTGTCCGCTGAGTGAACAAAGGCGGCCAGGCCGTAGTCGGTGTCATTGGCAATGTTTACTGCCTCGTCTTCTGTATCGAACGGTGACATGACCACGACTGGTCCGAATATTTCCGTAGTTACGATGTCCATGTCTGCAGTCACATCGGCAAAAACAGTCGGCTGAACATAATGGCCGTTTTCAAGTCCTTCCGGTTTGCCTGGACCCCCAATGAGCAGGTTGGCGCCTTGATCCAGACCGGACTGGATCAGTGATTGAATATGATGCCACTGGCGCTCATTGGCGACGGGGCCAATATGATTTCCGCGGTTTTGTGGATCGCCAACGGTGAATGTTTCCGTAATTTCGGACGCTGTCTGCTTGGCTTTCTCGTAGATTGGTCGCTCGACAAGAATGCGTGTCGGTGCGTTGCAATTCTGGCCCGAGTTGCCAAACACCTTCGACATTGTGCTTTTCATTGCTGCACCAAGGTCTGCGTCGGCAAAAATCAGGCAAGGAGATTTCCCACCAAGTTCCAATGCGACCTTCTTGATGGATTTTGCCGATTCCTGAGCAACAGCCATACCGCCTGCTGTGGAACCGGTGAAGGACATCATGGCTACCTTGGGATGGCGGGCAAGCGCTGCTCCTGTGGTTTGACCATCACCGTTGACGAGATTGAACACACCTGCCGGGACACCCGCTTCGTCCAGAATTTCGGTAAGCACCAGCGCATTGAGCGGCGTTACTTCACTTGGTTTGAGAACGCAGCAGCAGCCCGCAGCCAGTGCCGCGAATACTTTCAGCGAGATCTGGTGGATCGGCCAGTTCCAGGGCGTGATCAAGCCGACAACTCCGACCGGCTCCTTGATGACGGAATTGCCATTTGGCAGGTTGTGCTCAAAATCCATATAATCGATCGCGTCAGCAAAGGCTTTCAGGTGGCCCAGCGCAACACCGGCTTGCGGGCCGAATGCAAGATCATGGGGTGCGCCGAGTTCATCCCGAATGGCTTTGGAGACATCCGGAGCCCGAGTTTCATAGATGCTCAGGATGCGCAGCAGCAGCTCTTTGCGGTCCGCAGGTGTTGTCTGTCGGAAGGATTTCTGGGCTTTCAATGCTGCAGAAACAGCGGCATTCACATCCGTTTCCGTACCCAAGGCAACCTGAGCGATTTCAGCGCCTGTTGCCGGGTTTTCTACAGGGATCACAGCGTCAGAGGTTGGTGCAACCCAGTTGCCGCCGATATAGAACTTCAATGGATATTGGGCGTACATGGGTTACCTCGGAGTTGCTGGTCAAAGAACACCATATTTTGGTCTTGATTAGGCAAGTAAAAAATTTAGTAAATAATTGCAAGCGTGAAATCTGAGCTTCTGAAATTATTCAGGGGCGCCGATCAACTAGCTGTTACGGAAAAACAGAAGTGGGTGAGGGTGTAGAGAATTTTCTTTCCGGCACGTCTTCATTATTGAGACGAATTCCAATACGGTTCCGGTCTCGCAAGGTGAAGGAAACTGATGATGACCAGAGCCAGAACTCTGAAAGATGAAGTCTCACAGTTGAAGACTGATGCGGACAGAAAAAGTCCGAGACGCAGAGCCCGTTCGTCGCAACAGGCAAAAGAGCAAACTGCACCGGATCCGGAAATCGAGGTCACAAACCTTGATGAACAAACCGAGCAACTCAAAGACTTGAGCGAACAGTTGTCGGATCTTGTTCATGATGCAGAAATAGAAATTCGCGAACATCCGATCGCCCTTGTGTTGGGTGCATTTGCAGTTGGCGTCGTTGTTGGCGCAGTCCTTCGCCGCTAGGAGTAACCCATGGAAAGTCTTGTCCGAACCCTCAGGATAATATGGCGCGCAGAGCTGCTCATCGTTGAGGCCAAGCTCAACGTGGCTACGAAGCGGATCGGTGCGACAGCGTTTGCAGGCCTGATTCTGGTTTTTGGCCTCGGTATGCTGAATGTCGCTGGTTTTTTTGCGCTTGAGGAAGAATGGGGATCGGTAAATGCGGCTCTTGGTGTCGCCGTGGCTGATTTCCTGGTGGCGGTCCTGCTTATTCTCTGGGCTTCACGTTTGACGACCGGACCTGAGCTCGATCTTGCCCGGGACGTCCGCGATGCCGGACTTCAGGAGCTGGAAGCCAAGGCCGAGGACATACAAGATGAAGTCGAAGCTGTTCGCGACGAGATACTTGCGTTGAAAAACAGCTTGGTGTCCTTCTCCAAAAACCCGCTCGACGGCGCACTCAATTCACTCCTGACCCCGATACTGACACTGCTGGTCAAGTCTCTGTCCAATCGCAAGAAATAGAACTGCCGGAATATTTGGACGCCAGTCTTCCTGTGTTTTCTTAGCCAGTCTGAATCAAGTCAGCTTTGTATCCTGCCTTTAGAATTGACGCTTTCAGCAGATCTGGCGACGAAGGGTGATCAATTGTTACTTTGCGATTTTCAAGGTCGCACGACACGACTGCAGTTGTGTCCATCGCTTTGACAGCTTTGGTGATAGCGGCAACACAGTGGCTGCAGCTCATGTCGGGAACACTGAATTTCATGTTTTGATCCTAGAGAAGATTAGAAGTCGGCGAAGGGGCTGACATCAAGAGACCTCCTGCTGAAGTCTCGGCATTGACTGAAAACAAGGCGGCACATTATTTTCTGTTTCAGCATTGACCTTCCAGTAACTGGAAGTGCCATGTGAATGGCATCTGATCAACTGCATTTGGAGCAATCCGTGTCCTTGGACCATGACCTGACATTATCCATTCAAGGGATGTCCTGCGCCTCGTGTGTCGGCCGGGTAGAACGAGGGTTGGCAGAGCTTGATGGTCTTGAGAATGCCTCTGTAAATCTTGCCACAGAAACCGCGACATTCTCGGTGAACCGGCCAGAACTGATTGTAGATGTGATCAGGAAACTGGATGAACTTGGATATCCGGCGCGCACCGAAACGGTAATCTTGAACATTCAATCAATGTCTTGCGCGTCTTGCGTTGGCCGGGTCGAGAAAACCCTTGCCAATGTACCCGGCGTTATCGACGTCAATGTCAATCTCGTGGCCGAAACAGCGACGGTGACTCATGTGGAGCGATCGTTGTCCGTAACGGACCTTGTGATTGCAAGCAATCAGGCAGGGTATCCCGCCTCAGAACCAGACACCGGTGCGACACAGGAGATCAAAGACCGCAAGGCGGAAGAAGCACGTGATCTGGTTAAAAAGCTGATGGTTGCAGCGGCATTTGCATTACCGGTTTTTGTCATCGAGATGGGAAGTCATGTCGTGCCAGCCATTCACCATTGGATCAACGGCACCATCGGGCAACAGACCAACTGGGTTCTTCAGTTCGTTCTGACCACAATCGTTCTCGTTGGTCCGGGACGACAGTTTTATACAAAAGGCATTCCCGCTTTGTTGAAAGGGGCCCCGGACATGAACAGCCTTGTCGCTGTCGGGACAGGGGCTGCGTATTTGTATTCTGTTGTTGCGACCTTCCTGCCGCTTTTGATCCCGGATGAAGTGCGCGCGGTCTACTTTGAAGCTGCGGCAGTGATTGTTGTCCTGATCCTGCTCGGTCGTTTCCTGGAAGCGCGGGCCAAGGGCCGCACCGGTGCGGCGATCCAGAAACTACTTGGCCTTCAGGTAAAAACGGCCCGTGTTCAGCGAGGTGGTGAGCAGATAGAAGTGTCCATAGACGCGCTGGCAATTGGTGACAATATCGTCGTGCGACCGGGTGAACGTATCGCTGTGGATGGTGTGGTCGTTGAAGGAGCTTCACACGTTGATGAAAGCATGATCACCGGCGAACCTATCCCGGTCGAAAAATCTGCTGGTGGCGAGGTGACCGGAGGCACGGTCAATGGCACAGGTAGCTTGCAGTTCAGGGCAACACGTGTGGGCTTTGACACCACGCTATCCCAGATCATTCGCATGGTTGAAGAGGCGCAAGGCGCCAAACTTCCCATTCAGGGGCTAGTCGATCGGATCACGCTTTGGTTCGTCCCGGCGGTGATGTTGATCGCCTTGTTGACAGTGATAATATGGCTGGTGATCGGCCCTGAACCAGCACTGACATTGGCGTTGGTTGCCGGAGTTTCCGTTCTGATTATCGCCTGTCCTTGCGCCATGGGGCTGGCCACTCCGACCTCAATAATGGTTGGAACCGGCCGGGCTGCAGAAATGGGTGTTCTGTTCCGTAAGGGAGACGCATTGCAACAGTTGGCCAATGTCGACGTTGTTGCGCTGGACAAGACCGGGACTGTTACCCAGGGACGACCTGAACTGACCGATATGTTATTGGCGGACGGCTTTGAGCGTAGGTCAGTTCTGGCTCAAATAGCTGCTGTTGAATCCCTATCCGAACATCCAATAGCTGAAGCGATCGTCCGCGCCGCCAAGGCCGAAGGTGCAAACCCACTTGATGTGAAAGATTTCACATCCGTTACCGGCTATGGTGTCAGTGGCCATGTCGATGGAATTAATGTCCTGGTTGGGGCAGACCGTTTGATGAAACAAAATGGAATTGATACGGGTATTCTGGCTGGGCAAGAAGCCGAATTGGCTCGCCGGGGACGCACGGCCTTGTTCGCGGCTATTGATGGCCGTCTTGCTGCGGTCATTGGGGTCTCGGATCCGGTCAAACCATCCAGCCGTGCCGCCATAGAGGCACTGCACGCTCAAGGTCTTCGGGTCGCAATGATTACAGGCGACAAACGGGAAACAGCTGAAGTCATTGCAGCTGAAATTGGTATCGATACGGTTGTTGCCAGTGTTTTGCCGGACGGAAAAGTATCTGCCCTGGATGACCTTCGAGACGGTGGTCTAAAGGTTGCTTTTGTCGGTGATGGTATTAATGACGCCCCGGCGCTCGCTCACGCGGATGTTGGACTTGCAATCGGAACCGGGACGGATATCGCCATTGAAACGGCAGATGTCGTGTTGATGTCCGGTGATCTTCGTGGCGTGGTCAATGCTTGTGAAGTCTCCCGGCGCACAATGCGCAACATTCGGCAAAACCTGTTCTGGGCATTTGCCTATAACACGGCTTTGATCCCCATTGCCGCCGGAGTGCTTTACCCTGCCTTTGGCATGTTGTTGTCACCTATGTTGGCCGCCGGTGCCATGGCGCTGTCTTCGGTTTTTGTGCTCATGAATGCTCTTAGATTGCGCGCGATAGCGCCGGTAATGGACGAAAATGGCTCATCTCGGATGCTACCGAGCGCTTCGCTCCTGGCACCGGCAGAATAGGAGAAAGTCTGATGAATATCGGAGATGTCTCGCGTCTTTCAGGCCTGCCAGCCAAAACGATCCGGTATTACGAAGATATCGGTTTGGTGCACCCTTTGCGGAGCGAAAACGGCTATCGGACGTTTCAAGACGTTGAATTGCATAAACTGGCTTTTCTTGGTCGAGCCCGAACACTGGGTTTTACTATCGATGATTGCCGGGTCCTGCTTGCCCTTTATGAAGACGATGGCCGCGAAAGTGCTCAGGTGAAACGTGTTGCGCAGAATCATTTGTCAAAAATTGACGAAAAAATTGGACAACTTCAGTCGATGCGAGAAACCCTTGCCCATCTTGTAGACAACTGCCACGGTGATCATCGTCCGGATTGTCCGATCCTTGATGATTTGGCGGGGGCGTAAGACATGGACCGACGGGCACAATTCGCGTTTCTTGGATTTGGTGCAGTTCTGGTGCTTAGCTTTGCCTACACGCTTGGTGGACAAAAAAGCCCACCCGTTAGCGGCGAGCCGATGGTCGCAGTTACGGTGCCGGATCTGGATACAAACACCAAACTCGGCGAACGCCTCTTCAATGAAAATTGTGCGAGTTGCCATGGCAAAAATGCAGCAGGACAGGACGGTGTTGCTCCGCCCCTAGTTCACAAGATTTATGAACCGAACCACCATGGTGACGGTTCATTCCTGAACGCTGCCATGAGCGGTGTACGAGCCCACCATTGGCCCTTTGGTGACATGCCGCCGGTCGAAGGTGTAACTGAAAAGGATGTGGCTATGATTGTTGCCTATGTCCGGTCTCTGCAACGTGCCAATGGTATAAACTAGGACTATAATGAGACACCGTTTGCCAGCTTTGTTTTCAAGTTTATTGACCTCAGTTGCCGTGCTGATGTTCTTGATCGCTGGCGCGAGTTTCAACCATTCAGTCGGAGATGCTGGTCATACGCACAGCCAACAACACCTTGCCGGTGGCGAACATCACCATGCGCAGGTTGATGACCATAGCCGGTCGGATGCTGATCTGGATGCGGTGCATTGCGGTGCAAATCTACTATCGCTAGTTGATGAGGCAGGGACACAGCCAATCTTGACGTTGCAATCTCATGATATCCTGAGTTTGCGACGAGCCTATTCCAAACCGACAACTGTCGATCCTCCGCCTCCACGAAAATTTTCCTGATCCTGTTCGCAAAACTTGACGGTCAGACCGTCTGCTATCTGGATATTGGAAAACAAATGAAACCCTCAATACTAATTGTCTCAGGCGTTTTGGTCGTAACCGGCGTTGCGAGTGCAATCGCACATGGTGGCGCCACGGGTATCGTCAAGGATCGAATGGATGCCATGTCGTCCATGGCTAAAGTCATGAAATCCCTGACTGCAATTATGCGCGGAGACGTGGCCTATGATGCCGAAGCCGTCCGCGGAGGCGCAAATGTTATCAAGTCTCATGCAGGCGAATCGATGACTCATCTGTTTCCGGAAGGCAGCGGCGGCGGTGCGTCGGAAGCCAAACCGGAGATCTGGTCAGATTGGCAGGAGTTTGCCAGTCTTTCCGACCAGTTAAAGGTGTTTGCATCAGCGCTTGGCGAAGCAGCAGACAAAGGCCTTGATCAATCGGGCGCTGGTGTTGGCAAGCCAGGTTTGGGAACCATGATGGGGCAGGGGGGCATGATGGGATCTGCTCCGATGATGGGGAATACATCCGATATGGCCGGTTCTGGAATGCTCGGCAAAATGCCGGTCCAGAGCCTTTTCAACAGAGTGGCTCAGACCTGTTCGGCTTGCCATACCAAGTTCCGCATTGAGAAAAAGTGAGCCATGCGACAGCTGCAATTTGGCGTGGTAATCGCTCTTGCGTTAGCAGGAGCGGCCTTCGCCGGGCTTTATTTGTGGCCCATCGGAACTGATTCCAATCTGACAGTCATCACAGGGGATGCACAACGTGGTGCTTATCTTGCGCGCATGTCCGGCTGTATCGCCTGTCATACGGATGTAGAAGGTGGCGGCCAACCGCTTGCCGGTGGTTTGAAATTGCCGACAGACTTTGGGACGTTCTATTCGCCCAATCTTACGACAGACCCTCAAAACGGTATCGGGGCATGGTCAGTGGAGCAATTCGCAAAAGCTGTTCGGCAGGGCGTCTCCCCTGAAGGAAAGGCTTACTATCCGTCTTTCCCTTATCCGTTTTATGCCAGTTTTTCAGATCAGGACGTTGCTGACCTTTGGGCTGCCTTCCAGACTGTTCCACCGGTCGCAGAGCCCTCCAGACCCCATGAAATGGTGCCGCCCTTCAATGTGCGGGCTGGTCTGAAAGTGTGGCGAGGCCTTTTCCTTCAATCAGGTCGCCATGAACCTGATCCGGAGAAAAGCGAGGAATGGAACCGCGGCAAGTTCATAGTGGAAGGACCGGCGCATTGCGGTGCCTGTCATACACCGCGCAATTTTATGGGCGCCAGACAGGCAAACTACTCTTTGCAGGGCGCCGACAAATTGCCAGGTGGTGGCAAGTCCCCACCCATTACCAGCGCCGCCTTGAAACAGGGTGGCTGGACAATACGGTCCCTGCAATACGCCCTGCAGACCGGCATCATGCCGGATGGAGATGTCCTTGGCGGCTCAATGGGAGAAGTGGTGCGTGACGGTACTGCGTTCTTGTCCGATGCCGATAGAACAGCCATCGCGATTTATCTTCTGGAACGACGTGATTGGCTTGGGAAACCTAATTAAACGGTTCCATTAGGAAAACATCATTTGATGGGAGATAGGATCAATTTACCCTGTCGCTACGACGGGGTGGAGCCCTGAGATGCATACAGAATGCGACCCTCCTCGTTCGCCTGATTACCTTCTTCAATTGTAGGTTTTCTGCTCCTTGTCTGAAGCGTTATTGAACGTCTGATTACCGTCAAGTTGCCAGCTCGCGGGTACTTCGGTCAGACTACGGCCACGACGGCCAGACAATCTCCTGCTTTGATCAGTCCTGGAAAGTGCCGCGAGGCAAGGATGCCCGAACGGTTCGCGCGGTAGTCATTGGGAGACTTGCCAGTGCGTTCCAAAGGCCATACGCGAGCAACGATATCACCCTTTTCGACCGTTTCGCCAAGATCTTTCAGCGGCTCGATCATGCCGTCATCTTCGCTGAAGACAAAACAGTCCGCATCTGGCATGTCGAGCATGACTGTCGGGCCTGTTTCGATTTTACCACCCAGGATTCCAGCGTGTTTGAGGACATTTCGAATACCTTTTTTGGCAATCCCAGCTGAATATGCCGTCGCTGTTCCACCGCCGCCAAGCTCGGTCGTCACAAACACCTTGCCCTGGTCTTCAACTGCGGTGTCGTACATGCCGACATTGTCGATCTCCAGCAACATCATCGTGTAAGGGGCGTTGAACGCCTGCACTGCGGCGAGACAGGCGGCCTGTTGCACCTTGTTGTCAAGGACATGGGCTGAGGCAAATGGCACAAAATCAAGCGTCTTGCCGCCGGAGTGAAAATCAACAACGATGTCTGCCAGTGGCAACAATTCGGTGAACAGGTAATTGGCAATCTTCTCTGTCACACTGCCATCGGGTTTGCCCGGAAAAGATCGGTTCATATTGCCGCGATCTATGGGAGATGTGCGCAGACCGGCGCGAAAGGCTGGGTAATTGAGCGCCGGTATGATGATTACACGCCCGCTGATGTCTGATGCCTTCAAAGACATCGCCAGATCGAACAGGGCAATCGGTCCTTCATATTCATCGCCGTGATTGGCGCCGGTCAACAAGGCTGTCGGACCGTCTCCGTTCCTGATCACGGTGATGGGGATCATCACGGATCCCCAGGCTGAATCATCGCGGCTGTAGGGCAAGCGCAAAAAGCCGTGGTGTTCTCCGTCTGCGTCCAGCGCAATCGTCGGCGTGATGGGATTTGCAGGCATTGCGATCAGTCCTTTACGTGGAGGCGGCGCGGCACATTAGCCAGGCATTCCGGTCCGTGTACGCCAATGACGATGCTCTCGGTAATTTCAAATCCCCAGTCGTCCATCCAGAGGCCGGTCATGAAATGAAAGGTCATGTTTTCTTGCAAAACTGTTTCGTCACCAGGTCTCAATGACATTGTCCGTTCTCCCCAATCGGGCGGATACGATAAGCCGATCGGGTAGCCGGTGCGATTGTCCTTGGAGATGCCGTGTTTTTTCAGGACGTCAAAGAATGCAATGGCAATGTCTTCACACAGGTTGCCTGCTTTTGCTGCTTCCAGACCCGCTTCCATACCTTCCAGAACAGCCTTTTCAGCGTCTATGAAAGTCTGGGTCGGTTTGCCGAGGAAGACGGTGCGTGACAGCGGACAGTGATAGCGATTGTAAACACCGGCTATCTCGAAAAAAGTTCCTTCACCGACCGTCATCGGCTGATCGTCCCAGGTCAGGTGCGGCGCAGACGCGTCGGCACCTGACGGAAGCAAAGGAACAATTGCCGGATAGTCACCGCCAATTCCAAGCGTCTCATCATAGCGCAGTCCGGCTTCGTAAATGTCTGCAACCAGATCGCACTTTCGGTATCCGGGTTCGCATTTGTCAAAAATCGTCGTATGCATCCGCTCAACAAAACGAGCAGCGTTGCGCATGTAGTCAATTTCTTGCGTTGATTTGACCGCGCGTTGCCAGTTCACCAGCGCTGTCACATCTGTGAACTGGGCGTTTGGCAGGTGTTTTTGCAATGAGCCGAAGGCTGCGGCGGAAAAATAATAGTTGTCCATCTCGACGCCAATGCGCTTATTTGCCCATCCACGATCCTGGAGCCGCGCAGACAGATAATCCATCGGATGACGTTCGGTGGATTGCACATAATTGTCCGGGTACCCGATGATATCGTCCTCAGGCAGGTAACATGTGCGCCTTGCTCCATTTGCATCCTGACCGCGACCGAACCAAACAGGATCACCTGTCGGACCAACCACAACACATTGGTGGACATAAAACGACCAGCCGTCATAGCCCGTCAGCCATGCCATATTGGAAGGATCGGAAACAATGATAACTTCGACACCTGCCGCCGACATCGCGTAGCGGGTCTTTTCCAATCGTTGCCGATACTCGTCTCGGCTGAAATTCAAGGTTGGTACTGGCATGAACTTTGTTCCGCGCTTGGATGGTGAAATCTAGTTTTTGAAATCGAGACCTGCGCCTGATTTCAAGGCAATCTTGCGGGCCAACGTGGCAATAGCCGTGTCCTGAACGCCTGTCCCGGTCAGATCCGCAATCGTGATTGCTTCGTCAGAAAAGCGGCCTTCGGAATTGCCAGCTGCGATATCACCGAGTTCGGTAAACTGGGAATCTTCAGCAACAACACCGGCTTCAATTGCCGAGCGCAGTTCACCCAATAAACGGGTTTGCGACAGGCGATCGGGGACATAAAGATCGGCTTTGGTGAAACAGGCCGGATCAAGTTCATTTTTTCCTTGCTGGTCGGATCCCATCGCCGTCACATGGTGACCGGGCCGCAACCACTCGGATTGCAGGATTGGCTTTACAGATGGTGTCGTGGTGACAATCACATCTGCAGCAGAAACGTCTTTTTCAAGATCGGAACTGACCGTGACTTCAATACCAAGTTCGCTGCTCATCTGTTTTGCGGCGACGCTAGCCTTATTCTTGTCACGCGACCAAATCGTTGCGCGTTTGATAGGTCGAACCAGACACAACGCATTGAGTTGAAGTTTGGCCTGACAGCCAGCGCCCAGAATACAGGCACTTGATGAGTCTGCGCGCGACAGATGTTTGGCAGCAACAGCGCCAGCGGCTGCCGTGCGTACATTCGTCAGATACCCATTGTCGAGCAACAAGGCTTCGACCATGCCGGTTCGACCTGAAAACAGGACCATCAGTCCCGATGTACTGGGCAGGCCAATTTTGGGATTGTCAAAAAACCCCGGTGAGATCTTGATCGCAAAACTGTCGATACCCGGCACATAGGCCGTTTTCACATCGACCTCGCCATTGAACGGTGTGATCGCCATAGAGAGAATAGGGGGCATCACCACATCACTGGTCGCCAGTGCAACAAATGCCTGCTCGATGCACTCAACAGCTTCGAGGTCCAGACCGACAGCTTTGCGCAATTCGGCCTCTGTCAGGATTTTTATTTCGGTCATCTATGTCGTCTCTTTGGTAACATCTACATCTTCGCCGGAAATGATGCGGTGGTGCTGTTGCATGTCGATATTGCCGCCGCTGATGATTGAAACAACCGGGCCAGAACTCGTGATTTTGCCGGCCAGCAACGCTGCAACACCGACGGCACCGGCGCCTTCGACAATCTGACGTTCCTGCCAGTAAATGTGCCGGATAGCCGCAGCGATTTCGGTCTCGCTGACAAGAATGATGTTATCGACCAGGGCACGGGTCATTGGGAACGTTAGCTGGTTGTCCAGTCCAATACCGCCGCCAAGAGAGTCGGCAAGGGTTGGTAGTTCTTCAACGAGGATAGGCTTCCGAGCTTGAAGGCATTGATGCATGGCGGCACCGCGTTCCATTGAAACACCGATGATCTGAATGTCGGGACTAACCGCCTTCAGGGCTGCCGCAACACCTGAGATCAATCCGCCCCCAGACAAAGGAACAAGGACAATGGCAGCGTCTGGCACTTGCTGGATCAATTCCAGTGCCAAAGTACCTTGACCGGCAATAATCGCTGGATGATCGAATGGCGGGATCATCGTCATGCCATCTTCACTCACCAGCCGGTCAACTTCCACCTGCGCTTCGTCCTGCGATCTACCAACAATGCGGACGTCAGCACCCTGCGCCTTGATGCCGTCAATCTTCGCCTGAGGGACAAGGCATGACATGCAGATGATGCACTTTACGCCTGCCGTTTTGGCAGCATAAGCAAGGCCGCGGCCGTGATTGCCCGTCGAGACACCAACAACACCGCGCTGTTTTTCGTCCTCGTTCAAACTGGCGACAGCGTTTGTCGCACCCCTTAGTTTGAAACTGCCTGTGATCTGCAGGTGTTCCAGTTTCAGATGAACCGGAACGCCAAGGAGAACTGACAAAGTAGGAGAAGCGTTTACTGGAGTTAATCGAACCGTGTCGGCGATAATCGACGATGCTCGCTCGATCTGCTGCAAGTCAACAAAATTATGGGAAGTATTCACGCTTCACCTTCGAATGCATGTTCAGGCAACCGATGTCCAAACAACCGACCATACTCGAGCGGCTTGTGATCTTCGAAACCACTGAGGCGTGTCATTGCCCAGGCGCTTGCCTGATTGGACGTGACGACCGGCTTGCCGATCCGGCTTTCGATTTCAAAAATCACCCTGATCGCTGGAAGTCCTGTGCATGAGATGAAAAGAGCCTCTGTATCGGGCGCATCTGCAGCGACTGCTGCATTGATAATTGTTCGATCGCTGACCAGCGCCATATCGCGATCATCTTCGAGACCCAGACAATCGAAACGGATTACATCCAGTCCATGACCTGCAAAATAGGCCGCCATCGGTTCGCTGGTGGAAATCGAGTAGGGAGTCAAAACAGCAATACGCTCAGCACCAAGTGCTGAGAACGCCATTCTGGCAGCAGCTGTTGGAGTAACCACGGGTACATTGCCGACAGCTTTCTGTATTGCCCCTGTAATCTCGGCATCTCCAATAACAACCGACGCAGATGTGCAGCTGTAGCAAATCGCCTGCAAAGGCTGCACCGGCACCAACAGGTGTGCTGCATCCGTGAGGCGAGGCCTCATTTTCCAAAGATTTTCAGGTGTTGTCGGATTTTCAAAGGCAACTCGCGTAACATGGATAGCGACGCCGCTCTTTGGGGTTTGCCGATAGAAATCGCCTTCGCTTGTAAGATCTGTCGCAAGTGCGATCAGTCCAAGGCGTTTAGTCGCATTAAAGTCATTGAATTGGACCGTTTCCGAAGAAAGAGACACCGGGCTGGTTCTCATTCGAGTACTCCAAATAACGGATCCGGCAGTCACCTGCGGAAAATGAAACACTAGGGGCCAAAGGCGGAATTCTTCTTTGCGGCTTAATCATCAGCGACGGCGAACGACTGGGGCTTCCCGTTCCGCTCTGATGAAAGAAAGCTGAAACAAGGACAATATGAAGTCAATAATTATATTAAATCATGACAATTTGAATGGGTGGCGGATTGGTTCTGAGTTGCCATACGCGGTGCGCGTCGCGCAAGAAAAATGCTGCCTCAAAGGGGCAATAAGGCCGGTTCAGGATTGGAGCGTGCCAAACGGGAAACCACCATCAAACCTTGAGTCAGAGACTCTATGTTTTCAGCTCCCAAGCAGACGCGAACACCTGAGCTGTTCACTTTGTCTGACATGTTGAACGTGGACCCGGGCCCGATTGCCACGCCATTCAAGCGTGCATGAGCTACAAAACCGTCTTCGCTCCAGGTCCCCGGTGTTGGAAGCCAAATATGCATCCCGTTCTCACTGGCGCTGAAGGAGACACCTGACAGAATCTCCGCCGCCATTCGATTCCGTTCGCCAAGGGCATTCATTTGCCACTGCAACAGGTCCTCTGCGGTACCGTCTTCTATCCATCGATTGGCAATTTCGATCATGATCGACGTTGCCATCCAGTTGGTGACCAGATGTCGGTTTGCGGCCGCAGATTCACAGGTTTCGGGCACCACCAGGTACCCAACCCGAAGTCCGGGCATGATGCATTTGGTCAAGCTGGTGAAATAGAATGTCCGTTCCGGCGCGAGGGTGGCAACAGGCAGCGGTCTGTTCTTCTGCAGCGGACCCCAGGCGTCGTTTTCGATTATCGACACATCGTGTTTTCGTGCCAACTCTACGAGGTCTGTGCGACGCTCAAGAGACATGGTCGTGGCTTTGGGATTGAGGCCAGACGGCATCATATAGAGCGCTGTGACACTGGATTTCTCACACAGCCGCGCAAATGATCGCGGCACTATGCCCTCCGCGTCAACCTCCAGACCTGCCAACCTCAATCCAAGATATCGGCAGAGTGGTTTAAGGGCGTGGTGCCCCATTTCCTCGGTTGCCACGAGATCGCCAGGGCGAGCGGCGGTCATCAAGGCAATTGTCATCGCCGATGTGTTTCCGTTGGTAAGGATCAATCCCTGCGTCGAGATTTCCAATCCGCAGCGGGCAAGCCACTTTCGCGACGTCTCGCCATATTTTCTGTTTGCACCCGATGGCCGGAATGACGAGACGGCTGAGGGGGGCAGTTCCTTGCCGAGTCTGGTCAGGCCATCACGCATGGCGTCTAAATGGAGCGCCTCGACAACCGGTTTCAACATCGAACAGTCGATTATTGTCCCGTGCTGGCTATCGGGAAGAAATGGTGTTTGAGTGTCTCGACCGGGCGCACGAACAAACGTTCCGCGGCCGACTTCTCCAAGGACAAATCCACGCCGGATCAGTTCGTCATATGACCGACTGACAGTTTGCACGCTCAAACCCAGATCGTAGGCCAGATCGCGATGAGTTGGAAGGCGATCGCCATCACGGAGTTCGCCAGATCCAATTGCACGGATAATGACCTCTGACAGAGATCTATAGACGGGGCGACGTAATTCATCTGGTTTTGGTGGCCATATTGTCATGATTAGTATTTGGCAGTTATCATGACAATTGACAAGTGCCAGATGTTGACGCACAAGTCGACGGTATGGCTTCTATCAAACTCGATGATCGCGATATCAAGATCCTTGCGACCCTTTCGCGCGAAGGTCGACTGTCAAAATCCGAATTGGCAAAACGGGTTAGTCTCAGCGCAACGCCGTGTTGGGAGCGTCTCAGACGACTAGAAAAAGCAGGAATTATTTCCGGCTATCGCGCCGAGATAGAATTACGGCACATTACTCCTCATGTGTCCGTGTTTGTCATGGCGGAGTTGGAAAACCACCGTGCAGGGACCTTTCAGCAATTTGAAAGTGCGGTGGCCGGATATGATGAAATTACATCATGCTGGGCATTGGGCGGTGGGTTCGACTATCTGCTGCATGTGGTGACCAAAGACATCGAAAGCTATCAGCGACTTATTGATGACCTGCTGGTGCGCGGGACAGGGCTGGCGCGCTACTTTACTTACATTGTCACCAAACCGGTAAAGGCATCACCGACCCTGCCATTTGATATCTTGTTATCTACCGAGCCGCAGACAGATTAACGCTCCTGCTCGACTAAATTAGAAGAATCCTCTGTCAATCACATGCGCTTAAGAGGAACCGTCTTCCTATGTGAGGCTAACGTTCGGCACCGCAAAATTACTGTGAGCGCCACGATGCATGTCGACCAATCTAGATTTAACGTCACGTCTTGGGATCTCTCTGATCCTTCATTGTTGCGAAGTTTTTCATACGTTAACGGTCGTTGGACAGCTGGGGCCTCTGCAGAGACATTTGCGGTCTCCAATCCCGCTGACCGAAATCATTTAGGCGACGTGGCAAGCCTGTCAGCTGCAGACAGTGCTGTCGCGATCAATGCCGCACAAGATGCCTTTGGGGTCTGGTCTTCCCTTTTGCCCCAGCTACGCTCTGTGATTTTACGGCGTTGGTACGAGCTCATACTTGAGCATAAGGAAGACCTTGCGCGGATCATCACCCTTGAACAGGGAAAACCGATCTCGGAAGCCCGTGGGGAAGTCGACTATGGGGCGTCCTTTGTGGAGTTCTATGCAGAAGAAGCAAAACGTCCCAACATCGAAAGCGTCACCTCGCATCTTCCTGATGCAGAAGTCGAAGTCTGGCGTGAGCCGGTCGGCGTTGCCGCATTGATCACGCCCTGGAACTTTCCCTCAGCCATGTTGACGCGAAAGGCAGGAGCAGCGCTCGCAGCTGGCTGCACAGTGATTGCTCACCCTTCAGCGGAAACACCATTTTCTGCTTTGGCGCTGGCTGAGCTTGCCGAGCGTGCCGGTTTTCCTGCCGGTACATTTAACGTCGTCACCGGTATCGCACCAGTTGTTGTTGCCCCGTGGATGAATGACAAGCGGGTCCGCGCTGTCTCGTTTACCGGTTCCACGGAGATTGGCAAATTGCTCTATAAACAGAGCGCAGACACGGTCAAACGGCTGGTGCTGGAGCTTGGAGGTCATGCTCCGTTTATCCTGTTTGCCGATGCTGACGTCGATCAGGCCGTCGAAGAAGCGATCAAAGCCAAATTTGCAACATCAGGTCAGGATTGCCTGGGTGCGAACCGGTTCTACGTGGAACGTCCAATCTATGACAATTTCTGCAAGCAGTTTTCCAAGGCCACGTCTGAACTTTCTGTCGGAAATGGCGCAGATGACCCAGATCTCGGACCTTTGATGAATGAAAAAGCGGTAGCCAAACAGGAAGAGCATGTCGCCGATGCTCTTGCCAAAGGTGCGCGATTGTTGATTGGCGGAAAACGTTGCGAAGAGGGCACATTGTTTTTCGATCCGACCGTCCTGGTTGATGTACCCGACGATGCGTTGATCATGCGCGAAGAAACATTCGGCCCAGTTGCCGCGATTTGCGCGTTTGACCATGAGACGGAAGTCTTCGCGCGTGCCAATGCCACCGAATATGGCCTTGTTGCCTATTTGCACACACAGGATCCGCGCCGGATTTATCGCGCCAGCCGCGCGCTACAGTTCGGAATGGTCGCAGTCAATCGAACCAAGGTTACAGGCGCTCCAATTCCCTTTGGCGGTATGAAACAGTCCGGGCTAGAGCGCGAAGGCTCTCGCCTTGGGTTGGAAGCCTTCACAGACATCAAATATGTGTGCCGCGACTGGGCATGAAACTAAAAAAGGACACCAAAATGTTGCGCAACGATCAGCTTGCTCAGTGGGATCACGACCATTTTTTCCATCCATCTACCCACCTCGGCCAGTTTGCACGAGGTGAATTACCGAACCGGATCGTCACTGGTGGCGACGGGGTTTATATCTCTGACCGGGACGGCAACCGTCTGCTGGATGCCTTTGCCGGATTGTATTGCGTCAATATTGGCTATGGTCGACACGAAGTCGCGGATGCGATTGCGACCCAGGCGAAAGAACTGGCCTATTACCACTCCTATGTCGGCCATGGCACCGAAGCGTCCGTGACACTTGCCAAGATGATCATTGATCGGGCTCCGGCCAACATGAGCCGCGTCTATTTCGGTCTGTCGGGTTCGGATGCCAATGAAACCAACATCAAGCTCGTCTGGTATTACAACAACATCCTGGGCCGCCCCGAGAAAAAGAAAATCATCTCGCGCTGGCGCGGTTATCATGGTTCAGGCTTGATGACCGGTTCCCTTACCGGGCTGGATCTGTTTCACAAAAAATTCGATCTGCCACTGTCGCAAGTCGTTCACACCGAAGCGCCTTACTATTTCCGCCGCGATGACCTTTCCATGTCGGAAGCCGATTTTGTCACCCATTGTGCCAGTGAGCTGGAAGACCTCATTGAACGTGAAGGTGCTGATACCATTGCCGTGTTCATTGGAGAGCCGATCCTGGGCACAGGTGGTATTGTGCCGCCACCGCAAGGTTACTGGAAAGCTATCCAGAAGGTTCTGAAGAGACACGACATCCTGCTGATTGCTGATGAAGTCGTGACCGGCTTTGGCCGACTTGGCACAATAATGGGCTCAACCCATTACGGTATCGAGCCGGACATTATCACAATCGCAAAGGGCCTGACGTCCGCTTACGCGCCGTTGTCCGGATCCATAATCGGTGAAGACATGTGGAAAGTGCTGGAGCAGGGCACTGACGAGAATGGTCCTATCGGTCACGGTTGGACCTATTCGGCACACCCGATTGGGGCAGCGGCCGGTGTTGCCAATCTGAAACTCATTGATGAAATGAACCTGGTCACCAACGCTGGTGAAATCGGCAGCTATTTCAACACCGCGATGACTGATGCCCTGAGTGGCCATGCCCATGTGGGTGACGTTCGCGGAGAGGGCATGTTGTGTGCTGTTGAATTTGTTGAAGACAAGGCGGACCGTGTTTTCTTCGATCCGGCAAAGAAAGTCGGGCCGTCTATCGCCGCAGCGCTTCTGAAGCGGAATGTCATCGCGCGTGCCATGCCACAAGGCGACATCATGGGTTTCGCCCCGCCGCTGTGTCTGACTCGTGGCGAGGCCGATATGGTCGTGGCAGCGATGGCCGAGGCTGTGACAGAGGTACTTGGCAAGTAACTGTTTTTTGCCGACGGCTTCGATCATCGCGATGTGGGCTGTTTGATTATTGCAGTTCCGTTGATCAAACGCTTGCGAGCAATAAGTACCTTTGCGGCTTACCTTGTTTTTTGAGACGCTTTGCATCCGTCTTGGCAAGTGGTTAGCGATAGGCGGGGTTCGCCCCGCCTAACAATCGTTTTCTGTTCTTGCTGCTGTTAGCACTTGATGTGGTGGCGATTACCGAGACACTTCGTAAGAATCGCGAAAAGACTTCGAAAATTGGGGCTGGTTGGCGAACTCTGTCGCGATCGCAATCTTGGTGATTGGCGTGGTCGATTGTCGGCACAAATTATAAGGTAATTCCAGTCTGACACTCAGATAGAGTTGCACCGTGTTTGTAGGCTGCGGTTGCTTCCGGGATTGTCGAGACTTCCCGTTGCTTTTGCGGCCGTGACGATGTCGTCCATCAGGTCGTTCATGCGATCGATTTCCGCCTTGAACAACTTCTTCAGACCGTCTTGCCGTGTCATTTTCAAATCCCGTCGAAATCGCAATTCAGCGAGCATGGTGTTGAGGCGGCGCGCCATGAACCTTGCGCGCTCGTGATCGGATTGCCGCAAGCTAAATGACAGCTTCCGGTTAAGGTCAGATTGAAAAAGTACCGATGGTATGCGCGGGCGCCAGTACCAGATGTTGCCGCGGCGCTGGAGATTTTGAACATTGTGTCGTCGAGCCATAACCCGTCATCCCGTTTCCGAAACGGCGCATTTGGGCACCAGTTCCGGGGACCAGTTTTGGGCATCAGTTGGTCGAATCGACTGAGAGCACAGATTTTAACGTCTGTTTTCTTTATATATATCAATGACTTGAGAATTTGTTGGCTGGGGAACCTGGATTCGAACCAGGACTAACAGAGTCAGAGTCTGCGGGTCTACCGTTAACCTATTCCCCAATCCGGCAGCGCTTGCGCTGCGCCGGTCAAAGACGTCCGTGGCGCCTTGGATAGATTTGACGCGTATACATCCAACCCGTGATCCGTGGCAAGGGTCGATTTCTGTTTTTTGCGATATTTGCCTCGGTTGTCTCAAGCTCCGGACAAGCTTCCTCTGTTTCAGCCATCGAAAAGCTTTGCGTGGCGGGTGCAACCTGCTACTGTTTTGGCAACGAAAGACTTGTCCGGGCTTTGTGCGTTTACAGAAACGCATCAGGCCGGGCGCTGAAAGGCATAAACGTGACTCATTCAGGTCAGGAACCGCCCGAGATCGGGCGACGTGCCCCTGATGTGTCCGGAAACAGTCAAGCTCCGCGGGAGCAACAGGGACAAAATCGCCGACGACGCAAGCGTCGTAAAGGGCGTGGTGCAGGTGGTCAGACATCAGGAGACATGTCTCTGGAATCTGCCGCTCAAGGCACTGATGCTGTTCCTCCAAAGACTGGCTCCGGCCATAAAAACCAATCTGCCGGGCAACCGGCGGAGGCGAGCGCTGGTGCAGCTGCATCAGAGCGGGCACCGGGGAAAAAACGTCGACGTGGTCGGAACCGGAAACCCGGCGCCGCAGCCCGTATTGGGAACGTAGAGAATTTGGTCCCTGCATCCGCTCCGGGCGAAGGCGCAGGCGACACGACAACCTCTGCCAAGGGCAAGAAGGCTGCGCGACGGCGCGGGCGGCGGCGTTGGCAATCCACAAACATTGACAGCCCTTCGCCGACCACGAAAGATTCTGCAGGTGCCATTGTTTCGGCTGGCGCCGAAGTTTCATCAGAAGAGGCTCGCCAGAATACGGTTCAACGACCGCCAAACAATGTTCATCGTGGTCATGGCAGAAATGGTGCACATGTTCCTTCAAGGCGGCATGTATCAACGTCACATGCGCCTTTGTATGCGGCCCTCGATCTTGGTACCAACAATTGCCGCCTGTTGATAGCGCGGCCTGAGGAGCGCGGATTTCGCGTGGTTGATGCCTATTCCCGCATCGTCCGGCTTGGTGAAGGAGTAGGGGCTAACAAGACACTCAGCGATGGTGCCATGGAACGTGCAATCGATGCCTTGGCGAATTGCCACCGAAAACTGGCAGATCGCGGTGTGACACGGTCACGTTTGATTGCAACAGAAGCCTGCCGGGCGGCGGAAAATGGCGAGGAATTCATTTCCCGCGTTCAGGCAGAAACAGGATTGGTGCTGGAAGTTGTCGACCGGGAAACCGAGGCACGTTTGGCCGTTGCTGGGTGCGCCTCGCTTGTGGACCGGGACGCAGATGGCGTGATCCTGTTTGATATCGGCGGGGGCTCCTCGGAAATTGTCTGGCTGGACCTTCGGAACCGATGTGGCGCGCGCGGCTATGCATTGACGCGTTTCATCCGGTCCTGGATTTCCCTGCCAGTTGGTGTTGTCAATCTGGCGGAACGTCATGGCGGTGTGCATGTGACCTCTGCTGATTTTGAATCGATGATCGAGGACGCTGCGGGACATTTGGCGGAATTCAATCTCGCTGATGATCTCACCGAAGCGATTTCTTCTGGCAAGGTGCACATGCTTGGCACATCCGGAACGGTGACAACGCTTGCCGGTATTCATCTCGGTTTGAAGCGCTATGACAGACGGCGTGTTGATGGCATCTGGTTAGAAGATGCGCAGGTTGGCGGCATGATTGATCAATTGCGGGATATGCCGTATGAGGCGCGTGTTGAAAATCCCTGTATTGGTGCTGATCGCGCGGATCTGGTCCTGGCCGGATGTGCGATCCTTGAAGCCATTCGCAGGCGCTGGAGTTGCCCGCGATTGCGGGTAGCAGACCGGGGGCTACGTGAGGGGATCTTGACCGAATTGATGGCCGCTGATGGTGTTTGGGCCCGGAAGAAATCCGGTAGCCGCCCCGGTCAATACCGGCAAAGGAACAGGCCATGAGTGGCTCAAAAAAACGAGGCTCCGGGGACCGTGGCCTTCATGTGAAGGTGAAAACGTCGGCTGGCCGCCGGGAATCATCAACGCGCTGGTTGTCGCGCCAGCTGAACGATCCTTATGTTCGCCGGGCGAAGGTTGATGGATACCGGTCACGGGCAGCCTACAAACTCATCGAGATTGACGACAAGCACAAGCTCCTGAAACCCGGTTACCGGGTTGTTGATCTTGGCTGCGCTCCGGGCGGTTGGTGTCAAGTGGCCGTGCAGCGGGTTCAGTCCAGCGTAGAATCTCCCAAAGTTGTCGGGATTGATTATCTGGAGATGGATCATGTGCGCGGATCCGTGTTCTTGCAGAAAGATTTTCTGGATGATGATGCACCCGATGCCTTGATGGAAGCACTGGGCGGTCACAAACCGGATGTTGTCCTGTCCGATATGGCTGCACCAACGACCGGCCATAAACAGACTGACCATCTGCGGACCACACATCTTTTCGAGATCGCCATTGATTTTGCGCGGCGAAATCTTGTGCCGGGCGGGTCATTTCTGGCCAAGGTATTCCGAGGCGGAACAGAAAATGAAATGCTTCGCGACCTCAAACGAGAATTTAAAACCGTATCACACTTGAAACCACCGGCGAGCCGCAAGGAAAGTCCGGAACTCTATGTGATCGCGAAGGGTTTCAGAGGAAGCGACTTGTCCGACGACTAAGCGAAGTGCCGCGCCAGGAAATTCAACTGGTGTGAATAGGAAATCGATACGAGCTCTGGCTCTTTCCTTTCTGTCATCTGCATGGTATTGACCCGCGCCAACTTCTCCGGCACAGCCGAAGCGACTCGTGAAGATGCAGGCTTTCGATAAAAGCGTGCGTCTCAGTTCTATTTTTAAAGGGAATTTGGCAATGGCATCCTTCTTTGTCCCATCAACCGGACCGCAGGCTCTGACTTTTGATGATGTGTTGCTGATACCTGGCCACTCGGAAGTAATGCCGGGTGAAGTGGACCTTCGCACCAAAGTTACCAAGAACCTTGAACTCAATATTCCGATCCTGTCATCGGCGATGGATACGGTCACCGAAGGACGCCTTGCAATTGCCATGTCGCAAGCAGGCGGTATCGGCGTCATTCACCGGAACCTCTCGCTGGACCAGCAGGCTGAAGAAGTCCGGATGGTCAAGAAATTTGAATCTGGCATGGTGGTAAATCCGGTTGTTATCGGCCCGGAAGCGACCCTCAAAGACGCGCTGGACCTGATGAAGCGCTATGGCATCTCTGGCGTTCCGGTTGTCGACAATGGCGGCACTGGTGGACTGCAGACCGGAAAACTGGTTGGCATCCTGACGAACCGTGATGTGCGATTTGCTTCCAATCCTGATCAGAAAATCCACGAGCTGATGACAAGTCAGAATCTGGTCACGGTCAATGACAATGTCAGCCAGGATGAAGCCAAGCGTTTGCTTCACCAGAACCGCATTGAAAAACTGCTGGTTATTGATGAAAAGCACTTTTGCACCGGCCTCATCACTGTCAAGGATATGGAAAAGGCACAGTTAAACCCAAACGCGTCCAAGGATGGGCAGGGTCGATTGCGTGTTGCAGCTGCTACCAGTGTCGGCGAAGAAGGTTTTGCCCGCGCAGAACGACTGATAGATGCTGAAGTAGACATGGTTGTTGTCGATACGGCCCATGGCCATTCGCAAAAAGTTCTGGATATGGTCAGCCGCGTAAAATCGCTGTCCAATTCGGTTCAGGTTCTGGCCGGCAACGTTGCAACATCCGATGGCACAAAGGCCCTGATCGATGCAGGTGCAGATGCCGTCAAGGTCGGCATAGGACCAGGCTCTATCTGTACAACACGTATTGTTGCCGGTGTTGGCGTTCCTCAGCTGACTGCGATCTTGGAGTCGGTCAACGAAGCCGACAAACAGGGCATTCCGGTCGTTGCCGATGGCGGCATCAAATACTCTGGCGATCTCGCCAAGGCGATTGCAGCAGGTGCTGCCTCGGTGATGGTTGGATCATTGCTCGGTGGAACGGAAGAAAGCCCAGGCGAAGTCTACTTGCATCAGGGGCGCTCCTATAAATCCTATCGAGGCATGGGCTCCGTTGGTGCCATGGCCCGTGGGTCGGCCGATCGCTATTTTCAGGCCGAAGTTCGCGACAGCCTGAAACTTGTCCCGGAAGGCATTGAAGGCCAGGTTCCTTACAAAGGACCACTTAGCAGTGTCTTGCATCAACTCGCTGGCGGTTTGCGGGCGGCGATGGGATACGTTGGCGGCAAAACAGTACAAGACTTCCAGGAAAAAGCGCGGTTTGTTCAGATTTCCGGCGCGGGACTGCGCGAAAGTCACGCGCATGATGTGACGATTACGCGTGAGAGCCCGAATTATCCGTCGAACGTTTAAGTGATACTGATACGATAACGGATGGCCAAGGTGGTCATCTTATAAGGATTGTTATGAGAGACGGTGGACGCCTGGCGGCGGCAATTGAAGTCTTGACCGAAGTGGATACGCGCCACAGGCCTGTACAGTCGGCACTGAAGGAGTGGGGTTCTTCTCACCGCTTTGCTGGCTCCGGCGACCGAACTGTTATCGGCAATCTGGTATTTGACGCCATGCGTAATCGGGCGTCGTTAGCCGCGCGAATGACCGCCAACACGCCTCGAGCGCTTGTATTGGCGACTTATGCATTCACATGGGACAAGGGCGTAGATGCGCTACACGCAGCTCTGTCGGATCCGCATGCGCCTGAACCGCTGTCTGATAAGGAACAGGAAATTCTGTCCGGTGATCAGACGCCTGAAATGCAGGCGTTTGAGCAGGCAGATGTTCCTGAATGGCTCTGGCCGAAATTTGTGGAAGCCTTCGGGGATGATGCAGTGGTCGAAGGCAAGGCCCTGGCGCGGCGCGCACCCGTCGATCTGCGGATCAACTCTCTGAAATCTGATCGCGACAAAATTCTCAAAAAGCTGTCGCATACAGGTGCGGTTGCTGCTGCGAATTCACCTGTCGGTATGCGCATTGAAGCCAAACCGGGTCTTGGCCGGATGCCGCATGTGCAAGCCGAAGAGGGTTATCGAAAAGGCTGGTTCGAGCTTCAGGATGAAGCCAGCCAGCTGGCTGCGCATTTGGCACAGGCAAAACCGGGTGAACAGGTTCTGGATTACTGCGCCGGTGGCGGTGGCAAGACACTGGCGCTGGCAGCGTCGATGGAAAACAAGGGACAGCTTTACGCTTATGATGCCGACCGTCTGCGGCTTGCGCCTATTCATGAGCGATTGCAACGCGGTGGTGTTCGCAACATTCAGGTTCGCGATCCGGCGAGTTCCAATCTGGAAGACTTGGAAGATCAGATGGATTTGGTTTTCATTGATGCTCCATGCACAGGAACCGGCGTTTGGCGGCGGAGACCGGATTCCAAATGGCGTCTCACAGAACCGTCGTTAAACAATCGCATTGAAGACCAACAGCATGTTATTGAAAATGCTTTTAAATATGTTAAAATAGGCGGTCGTCTTGTTTATGTGACTTGTTCAGTTTTGCCAGAAGAAAACCAAGGCCAGATGGATTGGTTTTTGAATTCGCATCCAAATTTCAAATCGGTGTCGGCACTGGATATCTGGCGCAAAACTCTGCCGGATGCGACAGAGCCGACCCATGTATCGGAGCGAGGCGACATAATGCTGTCTCCTGCATCGACCGGTACGGATGGGTTTTTCATAGCTGTTGTTGAGCGGGTAGAGTAGTTCACCCTGCAGACCGTTGTCAGGATTTGTCCTGCCTGTTTAGTCCAAGAACATTTGGTATAGGCTCATTTCGGGATGCGATATCCGACGATCTAGCAGCGACGACAGGCGCTTTTTCATCCGCTTGATTCACGGCCGGTTTGCTGGCGGATTGTACAGATGGCTTGGGTTCGATAGAAGCTGACACGACCGCAGTTTTGGCCAGAGTTTCTGCGACTTCCCTTATCTCCGGATCCAGCGAACGACTGGACGATAAATCGGTCAAGACCGTTCTGGCCTCTTTCGGGAACTTGTGTGCAGCCAAAGCTGCTCCCAATGCCTTTAATGGTTCCAGCTGATCAGGATCGCAGTCATGGGCCTGCAAGGCATATTTGATGGCTGCGGCATTCTCTTCCAGTTTTCGGGAAAGTACACTCATTCTGGTCTGCAAATGGCTAGAGTTCGGCGCGAGTCTAACGGCTTCCTGACCGGCCTCGCGGGCATCCTGCAGTTCTCCCAAACCTTCCAATGCGAGTGACAGCATTTCCAGTGGCAACGGATCCGCGGGGGATAGTTGTGCTGCTTTCACCGTGAGGTCAATCACATCAGAGAATTGTTTTCGCAAGAGCAGCGTTTGAGCAAGACCAAGCATTGCCGGTACGTGTTGGGTGTCCGCTTTCAAGGCTTTTCTGTAAGCTGCTACAGCTGCCGCTATCTGGCCTGTTTTTGCCTGTGTTTCGGCAAAGAGTGTCAAAACGGCAGCATTTTCAGGCATCTTGTCTCGCAGAATTGTAGCGGGAACAGACGCTTCGATCGGATTGTTTTCCTTTAGAAGAACGCTGGCCAATCCATAGAGCGCATTCTTGTTATCCGGTGTTTGCGCCAATACTTCAGAAAAATTGGTTTTCGCATTTTCGAAATCTTCTATCAGAAGCTGGCAGTTGGCGAGGCTGGTGCGGGCTTTAAGGTGACCGGGTTCGGCAAAGACAATTCGTCTGAGTTGTGATTGCGCTTCATCGAGTTGTCCGGCCTGAAGCATTGCCGAGGCTGTGCCATAGGCAATTTCCGTATCTTGTGGCGCAAGCTCCAAGGCCTTGCGAAAATAGGACAGGGCAGTAACGACATCGCCGCGCCCCTGCAGCGCAATTGCATTTTCAAAGACTTCCTGGGCAGCTGCGCTCATCATGGCTCCGGTAAAAACTCGATACGCTTGCAGTGCATCCGATTTTCTGGTTTGCGGCCTGCAGGTTGCGTTACCCTAAGGGAGAGACGGTGAGGGGGCAAAAGCCAATATCGACCGTACACAGCTTCTGCGCTGATTTTTTGGTCATGAAAGAAAAGAGGCAATTACCGGCTTCAAATTCACAAAAAGACCGGTTAGAAGCTGGCCATGACCCATCATCATGACCGCCTTCTAATCGTCGACTTTGGTTCCCAGGTTACACAGCTGATTGCCAGACGTCTGCGCGAACTCAGCGTCTATTGTGAAATTCATCCCTATCAGAATGTTACGGATGCTTTTCTGGATGAGTTCAATCCAAAAGCAGTGATCCTGTCTGGTGGTCCGGACTCCGTGACCAGGGACGGCTCTCCGCGTCCACCTGAGACAATGTACAGCCTCGGGGTACCAATCCTCGGCATTTGTTATGGCCAGCAGGTCATGATGCAGCAGCTTGGAGGCCGGGTTGATGGCGGCAAGATTTCGGGCGGCGGCGGAACAGCTGAATTCGGCCGGGCGTTTGTCACGCCGACAGAAGACAAACTTTCGATAATCGACGGTTGGTTTGCCGATGGCAAAGAGCAGGTCTGGATGAGCCACGGCGATCATGTCGCCAAACTGGCGCCGGGTTTTGAGGTGTTTGGCACCTCGCCGAATGCGCCTTTTGCGATTACAGCGGATCTCTCCCGGCATTTTTATGCGGTTCAATTCCATCCGGAAGTGCACCACACGCCAAACGGCAAGATGCTTTATAAAAACTTCGTCGAACTGGCTGGTTTTACCGGCGACTGGACAATGGGCGCCTATAAGGACGATGCCATTGAAAAGATCCGAGAACAGGTTGGTGACAAAAAGGTCATTTGCGGATTGTCCGGTGGTGTTGACAGCTCCGTCGCAGCTGTTTTGATCCATGAGGCAATTGGTGACCAACTGACATGTGTCTTTGTTGACCATGGCTTGCTGCGCCAGAATGAAGCGGATGAAGTCGTTTCCATGTTCCGGGATAATTACAATATTCCGCTGATCCATGCTGATGAATCTGACCTGTTCCTGGGTGAGCTGGATGGCCAGTCAGACCCGGAAACCAAGCGAAAGATTATTGGCAAACTCTTCATTGATGTCTTCCAGAAGTATGCAAATGAAATCGATGGTGCAGAGTTTCTGGCGCAAGGCACGCTTTATCCGGATGTGATTGAGAGTGTCAGCTTTTCCGGCGGGCCGTCAGTGACCATCAAATCTCACCACAATGTTGGCGGGTTACCGGAGAAGATGGGCCTCAAACTTGTTGAACCGTTGCGCGAACTTTTCAAGGATGAGGTGAGGGCACTTGGCCGCGAACTGGGCCTTCCGGCCAGTTTTATTGGCCGTCATCCGTTCCCGGGTCCGGGACTGGCCATTCGGTGTCCTGGTGAAATTACGCGCGAAAAGCTTGAAATTCTGCGCAAGGCGGATGCGGTCTATATTGACCAGATCCGAAAGCATGGTCTTTACGACGAGATCTGGCAGGCTTTTGTTGCCATTCTTCCCGTGCGGACTGTTGGTGTCATGGGCGATGGTCGTACATATGATTATGCCTGTGCATTGCGTGCAGTGAATTCTGTCGATGGAATGACAGCGGACTATTATCCGTTCACTCATGAGTTTTTGGGCGAAACCGCAACACGGATTATCAACGAAGTCGAAGGCATCAACCGAGTGACTTACGACATTACTTCCAAACCGCCTGGCACAATCGAGTGGGAGTAACCTGATTGGGTAGAGCCGCGAAGCCACTTGTTTTGGGGCTCTTTTTTCATGGTCAGCGTGCCAACTCATACCTGGTAAACAAAATCTCTTATGCTGCAGCCAATTGATCTAAACCCCGACTGTTTGAATTGCGCTGCGCTTTGTTGTGTTGTTTTTCCATTCGACAAGTCTGAGAGTTTCGGGATCGACAAGGCTGCTGGTGAGATTTGTGCCAATCTCAGCGATAAATGCGAGTGCAGAATTTTCGAAGACCGGCAACAGCTCGGTTTCAGGGGCTGTGTTGCCTACAATTGTTATGGGGCCGGGCAGCGTGTCACCCAGGAAATCTTTTCAGGGCGGAGTTGGCAGGATGACGCGAAGCTAACCCATCGCATGGGGGATGCTTTGTCTGTACTCCGCAGGATCCACGAACAGTTGTTGTTGCTGAATTCAGCCAAACAATTGGCGTTGACCGAGCCTGAACGCCATCGCCGTGAAGAATTGCAGCTACAACTTTCCCCGACAGTCGACTGGACAGAAGCCTCACTTGCAGATTTCGCGATTGATGATGTTATCTCAAACGTCGGTCAATTTTTGCAGGGACTGAAACATCATTTGCCTGCGCGTGTGCGCTAGCTGGCGCATTTGATGCAGAAAGCAGCTGCCGGATCGACTTCAAGTCGTTTTGGCGCAATGTCTTCACCACAATCAACACAATAGCCATATTCACCCTCATCAAGACGTTTCAAAGCGCCCTCTATCCGCTGAATATCTGCTCGCCGTTGGCGTTCGGAGGCCTGCGCCATTGCCTGACCCTGAAGCGCATCCATGCGTGACAGGCGACCTACAGCTTGCTGATCGAGCGCGACAGTGGCACGGGCGTCTTCCGCCAGCTCGCTGATATCTTCAAGTTCCTTCTTGAGCCCCAGCAACTTGTCTCGAATAGCCTGATTACTCATGACAGCTCCCATCAACGGGAAGTCTGCAGCATTTTGATTGCTATGCGCAACAGGCAGCCTGTCACATCAGGTTGTGTCAGCTATGCGCTTCTATCTCGGCTTCCAGCATTTCCTCATGATGTTCTTTTGCCTGTACCTCAATGAAGAGCCGAGTAACGTGCGGCATCTCCATTTTGATGGTCCGCTCCAGCGAATATATTGTTTCCTCGACGGTTCCAGCGGTGACTTCGTCAATGAAATCGACTGAGAGCGCGAGCAGAATATCCTGCGGACCACGATGAAGTGTGCGGATTTCATTCAGGTTGCTGATAGCTGGAGAGGCTTCAATGATGCTCTCGATTTTGGCAAGAACTTCCGGTGATGCGCCTTCACCGATCAGAAGGCCTTTGGTTTCGTATGCCAGCAATGCTGCTGTCGCGGCCAGAATGACGCCGATTGTTATGGATGCGGCGCCATCCAGCCAGGGCAAGCCCAAATACTGGACGCCGAGAAGGCCCAGAAATGCGACAATCAGACCGAGCATCGCCGCACTATCTTCGAACAAGACGGTGAATACAGTAGGATCTTTGCTATCCCGTACTGCTGATAAGATCGATTTTTTACCGCGAACCTTATTGAATTCTTTATAGGCAACCATCCACGCCCAGGCTTCGAAAATCATCGCCAGACCAAGGACAACATAGGCGATAATCGGATCGGAAATCGGGTGCGGGTGAATGACTTTCTGAATTCCTTCATAAATCGAGACGCCAGCGCCGACCGCAAAGATCAATATGGCAACGACAAACGACCAGAAATACAGCTCCGCGCCGTAACCGAAAGGATGGCGTTTATCTGCCGGTTGTTTGGATTTTTTGAGACCGTAGAGCAGAAGGCCCTGGTTTCCGGTATCGACCAGAGAGTGGATGCCTTCGGACAACATCGCGGATGACCCGGTATAGGTGGCCGCTGCAAATTTGGTGACTGAAATTAGGGAATTACCGACCAGAGCCGCATAAATCACCTTTTTTGATCCGTGACCCGCCATTTTGTCCCTCTTGAAACACTAGAATCCGTTACGTTTATTTGCAGCGGAGCCTATGACGCATTCGTGACTATGATCAAGCAATTGTTGGCATAAGTTCTGTCACGGGTGACCAGCAGTTCTAGAGGCTTTCATGAAATCACAAGCGATCACATTTTTTGCCCTGATCATTATGGCTACCGCCATGATCAGCCCGGTTTCATTTGCAGGGGATGTTGAGATCCTGGACGTCAAGGCGAGCTCCTCTGGATCAACCTGGTCGTTTTCGGTCACGCTCAAACATGCGGATGAGGGATGGGATCATTATGCTGACCATTGGGCAGTCTATTCCCCGGATGGTTCTCTTTTGGGTGAACGGGTGTTGGCGCATCCGCATGTCGACGAGCAACCTTTCACCCGCTCCCTATCGGGTGTGGTCATTCCGGATGGCGTAAAGGAAGTCGTCATAAAGGCGCGCGACAGCGTCCATGGTGTCTCGCCGAAAACCTATCTAGTTAGGATAGCCGAATAATCGGCAAGTTTTTATTAGTCTGGCGTGATCAGTTTGCCGTACCCGGTTCAATCAGCTCCGATAACGGCCGCCTAAATGATCTGAACTTTGTGTCTCGTCGCTTTGGCTCACCTATCCGTCCTATAAATGTCAACTTGTCCAAGTCATCGCAGATTTTGGACAGGTCATTTCTCAAGAAATTCGCCTGCGTTAACTCATCAGCCTTGAATTCAGTTGGATTGGATGTGGCGTTGTGACCAAAACACAAGGGCGCGAATCCGGGTTGAACGGAAAGCCCCAAACTTTCCGCAGTCAACCAGAACCGCATTATTGCGCGCCCGGCAGCGATTGCATCCAGCGGATCCTGCGAAAATGCCTTGCTGGATGTCATGAGGAAATGAGCACCGCATCTTATCCCCGGGACAAAATCTGTTTGAACTGCTGCCAAACGGGCACCGCCAAGGTTTTTGTTAATTAGACGAAACCTCTTTTGGGTACCAAGTGCCCATTTCATGAAGTGGCGAGACATTGGATCCATTGGCACTGTTTCGACTGCCAATCCGGAAACAGGTGCCGGTTCCCCGAATTTGAGGACCCGTTTGTGGACCGGGTAGGTCGATGAGAGATGGAGGCGTAAAACAGTGGATCGGGAATTCAGAAGAGCCATTTTCCAGCGATCTGCCAGGGTCTCCCGAAATGTCAGCCTGTATCCTTCAGGAAGAGACATTTGCAGATGTGCCTTTTCCCGAGATGTCAGGCGCCTTGTAGAATAGGCCGAGCGGTCGACTGTTCTGGTTTTCAAAAACTGCGCAAGCTTATCTGTCGGCAGATTAGGATCTGCGGCGAGGTGTACCTGAAACCGGAGTTGCCGATTGGCGAGACAGGTTTTTTGCCCATCGTGTTCGATGGTTGCCTTGTACCCGAGCCTTTTGGCTGCCAGATCTATCGATTCAAGCAAAGTGCCACCAGCAAACCACACCGGGCGACCGTCTGCATATTCATAGGGATTGCCGGGGGCGTGCGGGCCAATCACCACTTTGAATTTCAAGTCGGAAACGTCTTCAAAACGCCACGGTTGTTCGTTGTCGCCGCTGGGTGCCCAGCGGGCGAGGTCCAGGATTTTCAGGCTGGGCGCGTTTTCATCGATCGGAAAAACCGGATCGGGTCGTGCATGGGCTGCAGTAATAGCCATGGGATGTTCCTTGTCACTAGACGCAAAAACTTTGAACCGCTGGTGGCTAATCAGTTTTCAGAAATTTTCGGGCGGCCATCCTTAGTTTCATTTTCTGCAGCGGGTTCCTGGCTCCGAGCCATAATTTGCCGGTGACTTTTCTGCCTGCCGAGGCATCAAATTGATGGAACCATGGAGCAGGCTTAATGCCACCGCGACCGAGCAACAGTTTCATGGTTTCTGTTGCGGCTACACCGGCGCAAAGCATGATCCCCATCGGTGTGGAGGGAGCCTTTCGGTTGGCAAAGTCGAAGCGACTGGGGTCTACAAGGTAAGGAAAGTGCAATCCCTTGGGCGCCAAACCGATGGCAAAACGCAGATAGTTCAGATCCGTTTCGACATTTTCAAATCCGAAATACTCTTCAAAGGACATGCTTTCTGGATCAAATATGATCCACGCAGACCCGGTTCCGATCGGGGCGGCAGTCAGAGCTGGAATTTCTTTGGAACGGGCTGCTGCAAAGAGGGCTCGCCTGACATCCAGCACGAAGAAATCAATGGAATCGATGTAAATGTCGGCGTCGTCGAGAAACTTGTCCGCTTCCTCGACCTTCAAGGGTTCTGACCTTAGATCGATTTCGGCTTCCGGGTTTATGTCCCGGATCTGTTCTGCGATGATATCGGCTTTCGATTGCCCCAATGTCGACATGCCGGACCCGAATTGACGATTGAAATTGGCAAGATCGAAGGTGTCGAAATCGCATATCCTGAATTTTCCGACACCCAGACGGGCAAGGGTTATCGCATGCGCACCGCCAACCCCGCCAAGACCGACTATAGCCACTCGTGAATCGCGCAATTTCTGCTGTTCTTCAGCAGTCATCCATCCCAATGTTCTTGAAAAGGCTTCGGAATAGGAAAACTCGTGTTTGATTTTGTTCAACATGACCAGATCTCTCGGTTGATTGTTTGGGAGTGTCAGGCCTGACAAAGCCTACGGGTTTCCAATTCCGGCGATTCAGTATCCAGTGGCCAGGTCTGGCCATTGTCCGTGACGTAGGTCCAGATTTCCTTGTTGTGTTTGTGGAGGTCTGCGAGCAGCGGTTTGATCTCGCGATAAAGAGGCGCACGAGTGCCGCGGTGTTCCAGCCGGATGCCGAGGTCATGAAAAAAGAAACCGGACTTTTCCAGCATGCGTTTGAGCGACAATGTGGTCGTGAAGACAACGACTTCCACTTTGTCCTTGGCAGTTGCGCGCAAAAATCCCTTGATCAAGGCAAGGGCTGGGAAAATGCCCTTCGCAAGATCGCTGCGGTTAACTGACTGGCATTTGGTCCGGGAGATGGTGAATCGCGACAGTTCCATCATTTTTCGGGAGGCGTAGTGGCCTGTAACATGATCCCGGAACCCGTCTGACCATTGGAAAGACGGAATGCTGCGATCTTCAGGTGATACTGGATGTTTCAGGATTACCCGGACTGTTCCCACCGGAGCACCGGATGACCTGTTTTGCAGGAGGACGTGGACTGCATCCTCGTCATATTCGTCCTGCTCCAATCCTTCCGGAAAACTGTCTGCATCTTCCCAGGAACGGTTCAGACAGTATTCATCGTACCGCAGACGCAGGCATTCGTTTATTTCCGAAATTGAACGGCAAACTATCGGTTTGAGCTCCGGCAAGAGTTGCGGAGTTACAGCCGAACTGTTTTCGAGGTCGTTTAAGTCTTCCAACATGATGTTCTGCCCACTCTGATTCATAAAAATGGTCAGCTGGACAGTGTCCCTGCGCGGCGGAATACCCAAATTCCACAGGACGCGATGTCGATCACCATCAAACCAACCTACGGAAAACAAATAACTTTCCGCAATGAAGGTAGGTTTGGGCGTGAAGATTGCGCGAGGCTGGTCTTTCGTTAATGATCAAATGGGCGCGTTAATCATTCTTAATGGGGCTACGCCAAAAACGTTAAGATGCCATCGGCTATAAATTGCACGGACAATGCGGCCAGTAAAACGCCTAGAAGTCTTGTTATGACCAATTGGGCAGTGTCGCCCAAGGCGCGTTCGATCTTGTCAGCGAGCAGGAAGGCCCCCAGACAGCTGACAAGGATAATAGCGATAACACCGGCGAGTCCGGCATATGTCAGCGTGTCAGGAGCCTGGCTGGACAGCAGAATTATCGCAGAAATGGAGGCCGGTCCCGAAATCAATGGAATGGCAAGCGGAAAGATTGCCAGTTCATTGACGGTGCGATGATGTTCATCGGAGCCTTCGACGGCTTTCTCGGCCGTTTCGGATTTGCGTTCCTGGCGTTTTCCGAAAATCATCTCAATGGCGATGATGAACAGCAGGATGCCGCCAGATACCCGGAATGCAGACACCGAGATCCCAAGAACATTCAAGACGGTTTGACCCGCAACGAAAAACAGGCCCAGGATTCCGGCGGCGGTAATAACGGATCGGATGGCAACTCTTCGGCGATCTGCCCGACTCATTCCAGCCGTGATCGCAAGAAACATAGGTGCCAGACCAACAGGGTCGATGGTCACAAACAGGGTGGCGAACGCATTGATATAAAACTCGATCATCACCTGTCCCCGATGCAGTGCTGAGTGCCGGAATTCGGCCTTTTTACAGGGGATTTTACGTTGCTGCGACCCAGGTGGCTCAAATCATTTTTCTAGCCTGTGTATACTCTTGTAAGTTATTGAATAAAGACGGTAATTTGTTGAACAGAAAACAGCTTGAAATTTGGTGCAGCTGATTGAATCGGATATAAAGACTTCAGCTATAACAAAGAAATGAGTGTCTTCCTTGGCCGACCAGGACAACAGCACCCCCTCAGACGCAATTCCATCCGACATCAAACCGATTTCCATTGTCGATGAAATGAAGCGCAGCTATCTCGATTACGCCATGAGCGTTATCGTATCGCGCGCGCTTCCTGATGTTAGAGATGGCCTCAAGCCGGTTCATCGACGCATTCTCTATTCAATGCATGAGAACGGCTATGAGTGGAATAAACCCTATCGTAAATCGGCCCGCGTGGTCGGTGACGTCATGGGTAAATATCACCCGCATGGCGACAGCGCGATTTATGACGCTCTGGTGCGAATGGCGCAGAATTTCTCGCTGCGTTTGCCACTGATTGACGGGCAGGGGAACTTCGGTTCCATCGATGGCGATCCTGCTGCAGCCATGCGTTATACTGAGTGTCGGCTGCAAAAGGTTGCACACAGACTTCTGGATGACATTGACAAGGACACTGTTGATTTCCAGGAAAACTACGACAACTCGGAAAGCGAACCGATTGTCCTTCCGGCCAAATTCCCGAACCTGCTGGTCAATGGTGCCGGTGGTATTGCGGTTGGTATGGCGACCAATATACCGCCACACAATCTTGGCGAAGTGATCGACGCAGCGATCGCGATCATGGAAAATCCGGCACTCTCGCTGGAAGAACTGATGGAGATCGTTCCTGGTCCGGATTTCCCGACTGGAGCGATGATCCTTGGCCGTGCCGGTATCCGAAACGCATTTGAAACCGGACGTGGATCCGTTGTCATGCGGTCCAAGGTTGATACCGAGGAAATTCGCAAGGATCGCTGGGCTCTGATCGTTACGGAGATCCCGTATCAGGTCAACAAATCCTCGATGATCGAAAAAATTGCCGAATTGGTGCGTGACAAGCGCGTTGAAGGCATTTCGGATATTCGCGATGAAAGCGATCGGACCGGCATGCGGGTCGTGATCGAACTGAAGCGTGATGCGGTTCCTGACGTTGTTCTGAACCAGCTGTACCGTTTCAGTCAGCTTCAGACTTCCTTTGGCGCCAATATGGTGGCGTTGAACGGTGGTAAACCAGAGCAGATGAACATTTCCGACATGCTGAGGGCCTTTGTGGCCTTCCGCGAGGAAGTTGTTCAGCGCCGGACTCGGTTCCTCTTGAAAAAGGCACGCGACCGGGCGCATATTTTGGTTGGCTTGGGTATCGCTGTTGCCAATATTGATGAAGTCATCAAACTGATCCGGAGTGCACCGGATCCAGCGACTGCCCGACGTCAGTTGATGGAACGCAATTGGCCTGCGAAGGATGTTGACGCTCTTATTCGCCTGATCGACGATCCTCGGCACATGGTGCAGGAAGATGGCACCTACAAGCTCTCCGAAGAGCAGGCGCGGGCCATTCTGGAACTGCGTCTCCAACGCCTGACGGCTATGGGGCGCGACGAGATCGAGGAAGAACTCAACAAGATTGGCGCGGAAATTTCCGATTTCCTCGATATTTTGAGATCACGCGCTCGCATTCAGGACATTGTACGTTCTGAAATGCTCGAGATCCGTGAAGAGTTCGCGACACCTCGTCGGACAGAAATCATCGAGGGTGGTCCGGACTTCGACGAAGAAGATCTGATCCAGCGCGAAGACATGGTCGTCACCGTTTCTCATGGCGGTTACATCAAACGTGTACCGCTTGCGACCTATCGTGCGCAGCGCCGCGGCGGCAAGGGCCGGTCGGGCATGGCCACAAAAGACGAGGATTTTGTCACCCGCGTTTATGTTGCCAATACCCATACGCCGGTTTTGTTCTTCTCGTCGCGTGGCATTTGCTACAAGATGAAAGTCTGGCGATTGCCACTCGGAGGACCGACTTCTCGCGGCAAGGCACTGGTTAACATGTTACCGCTTGAACAAGGTGAGCAAATAACATCCATCCTGCCACTGCCAGAAGACGAGGATAGCTGGGCAAACCTGGATGTAATGTTCGCGACGCAACGCGGTACGGTTCGCCGGAACAAACTGTCAGATTTCGTGAACATCAACCGGAACGGCAAGATCGCGATGAAACTGGAAGAGGGGGACGGCATTGTCAGTGTCGACACCTGTTCCGAATTCTCCGATGTCATGCTGACGACCAAACTCGGCCAGTGTATCAGGTTCGCGGTGACAGATGTCCGTGTGTTCGCTGGCAGAAACTCTGTCGGTGTCCGCGGTATCAGGTTGGCAGATGGTGATCACATCATCTCCATGCAGATCCTGCATCATCTTGATGTCGATGCCGAAGAGCGGTCTGCCTATCTGAAGCTGTCCCGGGCGATGCGCGGCGAAGCCGATGAGACCGGCGGTGTTGATGAAGACGGTGTTGCTGCCGGAGATCTATCTCAGGAGCGTTATGCGCAAATGAGTGCCGCAGAGCAGACGATCCTGACCATTTCGGAGAACGGTTATGGCAAACGAACTTCTTCGTTCGAATACCGGGTCACAGGTCGTGGCGGTAAGGGCATCACTGCCATGGCAGTCAACGACAGAAATGGTGGACTGATCTCGTCCTTTCCGGTCGAAGAAAACTACCAGATCATGTTGGTCACCGATGGCGGGCAGCTTATCAGGTGTCCGGTAGACGGTATCCGCATTGCCGGGCGAGCGACCCAAGGTGTGATTGTCTTCAAGACAGCCAAAGACGAACTGGTTGTTTCCGTCGAAGGGATTCCTGAAGTCGAAGGCGATGAAGAGGACTTCGACGACGAAGACGGTACTGCCGAAGGCAATGCTGAAGGTGAAACATCTGAGGGCAATGAAGAGCCCAAATCAGACAGCTCTCCAGAGGGCGAAGGCAACGATACGCCTGAAACCTGATTGAACTCGGCCAGATACGACAACAGCGGCGAGGGTGGAACCTGCGCCGCTGTTGTCGTTATAGGGGATATTTGTTTTTGGAGTTCAGTTCGTCGTCGGGTAACGGGCCAAAATTGTTTCGTTGACGGTCGGTGTTGTCTTTTCGACAGTTACGAAAGATACATTGCGTACATTTTTCCGGCCGGTCAATTTGGTGACACAGTCTTCAGACCAGGCGCCCCATGCCTGTGTTCCGCAATGATCGATTGACGGAGCAATTGCAACACGATCGGTTTTGGTGGTCATCATGCCCTTTGGTGCCAGGTTGATCATTTCCTGTGCCTGGGACGCATTGCCTGTATTCATGCTGATGATACCGGCAACCAAGACGGTCAATAAAGCCACAGCAAAAATGGATGCCATTTTGATGTGGGCCATTGGGTCAACGGCTTTCACCTTGGTTGCGAAAGGTTGGGGGACTGCCTGATGTGCAGTCCGTTCGATTGTTTCATAATGTCTCATTGTCCTGCCTCCTGCTCACGTCGTCTCTTCTTCGTTGGACCTACAATGTCCTATGAAGGGAAATATGAATGTGACGGCAGTCACACAATGATCGTTGACCTAAAAGTGTCTCTGCAGCTCATCGATGTCTTGTGAGGAGCGGTTCGGCGGAGTAAGGAATGAAGCCATGAAAAGAATTGCGCTTTATCCTGGGTCATTCGATCCGGTGACAAATGGACATATGGATATTTTGCGGCAAGCCCTCGGCCTTGCTGACAAGGTTATCGTGGCGATTGGAATTCACCCGGGAAAACAACCTCTGTTTTCCTTTGAGGAACGGGTCGATCTGATCCACCAATCTGCACAAGCCGAATTCAAGGCAGAAGATGCACAACGCATTGAAGTCATTTCTTTTGCGGATCTGGTGGTCAATACGGCGCGTGCTCACAACGCTAATGTTCTTGTCCGCGGCTTGCGGGATGGAACCGATCTGGATTATGAAATGCAGATGTCAGGCATGAACGGAACGCTTGCGCCCGATATCCGGACAGTATTTCTGCCAGCGTCGCCAAATGTTCGCCACATTACGGCAACATTGGTCCGGCAAATCGCGAAAATGGGCGGAGAGATTTCCGAATTTGTTCCAAAGCCGATTGCAGAACCGCTTCGGCGCAGAACAAACCCTTGAATTTTACCAGGAACCACTTCTTCCAAACAGAATCCCAGGAGACCATCGTGTCACGTTTGATTGCAGTTTTTGCTGTTCTGGCTTCCCTGATCATGCTGCCGGTTGCCGGTAGTGCTCAGAATCTTGATCCTGAAAATACGCTCTATCTTGATCTCAAGGATGGCCGAGTTGTCATCCAGTTGCGTCCGGACCTGGCGCCGAAGCATGTTGAGCGTATCAAGGAACTGACCCGTGCCGGATTTTACGATGGCATCATCTTCCACCGCGTGATTGACGGCTTCATGGCTCAGACAGGCGATCCAACCGGCACCGGCCGCGGCGGTTCCGAAAAACCTGATCTTGATGCCGAATTCAACGAGGGATCGTTCAAGCGCGGTGTTCTGGGCATGGCACGCTCATCCAGCCCGAACAGCGCGAACTCCCAGTTCTTTATCATGTTTGCTAATGGTGACTGGCTGAATGGCCAATACACTGTCTTTGGTGAAATCGTTGACGGCATGCAATTTGTCGACAATGTCGCCAAGGGCGAACCACCGGCAAATCCGGACAAAATCATCAAGATGCAGGTCGCAGCCGACGCTGGCTGACCTTGAATGAATACCTGACTTTCTAACGGAGACTAAAATGGCTGATTATAAAGACCCCGAAAACACTCTACTCATGGAAACGACCCAGGGGTCCGTTGTCATCGAAATGCGTCCTGACTTGGCACCTGGTCATGTTGCCCGTATCAAGGAACTTGTCCGCGACGGATTTTACGATGGAATCGTGTTCCACCGCGTGATCGAAGGTTTCATGGCCCAGACAGGTTGCCCAAGTGGCACAGGTACCGGCGGGTCCGGCAAAAAGCTGCCAGCAGAATTCAACGATGCCAACCACAAGCGCGGAACCTGTTCCATGGCACGTGCACAGGATCCTAATTCCGGTGACAGCCAGTTCTTCATCTGCTTTGGTGACGCGTCCTTCCTCGACGGCCAATACACTGTCTGGGGCGAAGTTCTTGAAGGCATGGACAATGTCGACAATATCAAACGCGGTGAGCCGGTTCAGAATCCCGATAACATCGTATCGCTCAAGGTTGCTGCAGACGCTTAAGCTTCATTAGAAGCTAAATTTGACAGCGCGGGTGATAAGCCCGCGCTGTTTTGCATTCTGATATCAGTTGACCTTCGATCATCCTGCACTTATCAGCGCGGAAACAAATTGTCCGCAGGTCTTGTATGCCATCGGTCAAAACCGTCTTCACGTCACCTTCACAAAAGAGCACGCTCTCGATATGCGCGTCGATCAGTTTGACTTTGTCCTTCCGAATGAGAGCATTGCCTTGCGTCCGGCACGACCACGCGATGCTGCCCGAATGCTGGTTGTTCGACCCGGAGATGAGCCGGTATTGAGTGATCAAGGTGTTCGGGATCTGGCTGACCTGTTGGAACCTGGTGATGCACTCGTTTTCAATGACACCAAGGTTATTCCGGCACAACTGGAAGGCAAACGCATTCGAGGCGATATAGAAGCGCGCATCAGCGCGACTTTGCATTTGAGGTCCGGTGCAGACCGTTGGAAAGCCTTTGTCAGGCCGGCCAAGAAACTCATCGTTGGTGACAAGCTGGTGTTTGAAGGATCTGGTGTCGTTCTGAGGGCTGATGTAGCTGAGAAAGCTGATGCTGGTGAAGTGCTGTTGATTTTTGACCGCAATGGCCCAGAGCTTGACACGGCGATCGCAGCGGTCGGACACATTCCGCTACCGCCCTATATTGCGCAAAAACGCGGTGAAGACGAGCAGGATCGCGAGGATTACCAGACGATCTTTGCCGACAGGGATGGCGCCGTTGCCGCTCCGACCGCAGGCCTGCATTTCACACAAGGTATGCTGCAAGCTCTCACCGACCGCGGTGTAGAACAGCATCGCGTCACGTTGCATGTCGGGGCCGGAACCTTCCTGCCGGTGAAAGCCGATGACACCAATGATCACAAAATGCATGCGGAATGGGGCGAAATCTCGGAAGAGACTGCAGCGGCCCTGCTGGCAGTAAAAGCGCGTGGCAACAAGGTCGTGAGTGTCGGGACTACGTCCTTGCGAATTCTGGAGAGTTCGGCGCAGGTAACGGGTCAAATCACTCCGTTTGCCGGGGAGACATCGATCTTCATCACACCGGGATACAGGTTCAAGGCAATCGATGTGCTGATGACCAACTTTCATTTACCGCGCTCAACACTGTTCATGCTGGTCTCGGCATTTTCAGGTCTTGAGACAATGCGGTCTGCTTATACGCACGCAATTGAGAATGACTACCGCTTTTACAGTTACGGCGATGGATCGCTGTTGTTTCCGCAAATCATCGCCGACTAGAGGCTGGCTTCATGTCTGACACACCAAATAAATTCGGTTTCAAGCTTATCAAGACCGACGGTTTGGCGCGGCGCGGCGAAATTACGACGCCACATGGTGTGGTTCACACACCTGCTTTCATGCCGGTTGGAACACAGGCCACCGTCAAGGCGATGTATCCGGAACAGGTTCGCGAAACAGGTGCAGATGTTGTGCTTGGCAACACCTACCACCTGATGTTGCGTCCGACGGCAGAGCGGGTCGCCAGGCTGGGCGGATTACACAAGTTCATGAATTGGCCGCATACGATTTTGACCGACAGCGGCGGATTTCAGGTCATGTCTCTGGCGCAGCTCAGAAAACTGGACGAAGATGGTGTTCGGTTTCAAAGTCATATCGACGGCAGCAAACACCATTTGACACCGGAAAGGTCCGTAGAAATTCAGGGCTTGCTTGGATCCGATATCCAGATGCAGCTTGATGAATGTATTAAGCTGCCGAGCCCAAAAGAAGAGATTCAACGGGCCATGGAATTGTCACTTAGATGGGCAGAGCGGTCCCGGAACCAGTTTGAGACAATGGGCGGCCCGGGCAAGGGGCAGGGGCTTTACGGCATTGTCCAGGGTGGTGATGTGCCTGATCTCCGCATCCGGTCAGCCGAAGAACTCGGAAAACTTCCAATGGAGGGGTATTCCGTTGGAGGATTGGCCGTTGGTGAACCTCAGGATGTCATGCTTCGCATGCTCGATATCACCACGCCTGCTTTGCCGGTCGACAAGCCTCGCTATTTGATGGGTGTCGGGACGCCGGATGATCTGCTGGAAAGTGTCAAACGCGGCATTGATCAGTTTGATTGCGTGATGCCGACCCGGGCCGGACGTCACGGACTTGCTTACACGCGTTTCGGCAAGGTCAATCTGAAGAATGCCCGTCATGCGGACGATCCGCGGCCACTTGATGACGAAGCCGTATGCCCGGCGACAAGCGTCTATAGCCGGGCTTACTTACACCACCTGGTACGGACTGGCGAAGGGCTCGCCGGAATGCTGCTGACCTGGAACAACATTGCCTATTACCAGACCCTGATGCAGGGAATGCAGGATGCCATCGAGGCAGGTAGCTTCGAAGATTTCTATGCCAAGACCAAAGAGGATTGGGCGCGCGGCGATATTCCCGCGCTATAAAACCCATGGAATCTAGTATCAAGTCAGGCAGCTAAACCGTCTGATTTGGTCAGGTAACAACCTGAAATGCGCCAGGATCCGTCTTCCTGCTGCTCAAAACTGTAGAGTGCGACCCAATCATGCCCCTTTGGACCAGTGACGAACACTTCCTGGGTTGGGCCAAAGCCAGTCATTTTTGATCGGCCAAACGAAACACTTTGTGGCTGGTAGACAGGTTGATAGCCCTGACGAACTATTTCCATAAAGAATTCAGGTGATTGAAAACGTTTCTGCAGAGAATTGGTCGCAAAGGAAAATGCCTTGCTGGCATCATCTGTTGCAAAGGCGCTCATCTGGTTTTTGATGATTTTTTGAAATGTGCTGCTATCGAGGCTGGTTTCGGCCTGCGCAGGACCAAGCGTAAGGAACAAGCCGACGAGGCTTGATGCAGCAAACTTCCAGAAATGGGATATGACCATGATCAGGGTCTCCTTTCTCGAACCCGATCACTATACGGCTGAAATCCTTAACCGGTTTACAAAATACCAAGAAGTCCCCTGCGTAATGCAGGGGATTGGATAACTTTGGCTCGTTCAGAAACCTGTTATTCTGCTGCTGCCTTTAGCGCCAGCATGTCCCGCATGAACGGCAGAATGTCTTCTGCGAGTTTAGGATCATCCAGACCGAATGCTATATTTGCGCTCAAGAATCCTGCTTTGCTGCCGCAATCATAACTGGTTCCCTCGAACTTGATTGACGAGAACGGTTGATCTTTCATGAGCGACAACATGCTGTCGGTCAACTGAATCTCCCCCCCTGCGCCGCTATCCTGCTTCGACAGAAGGTCGAATATTTCCGGCTGCAGAATGTAACGCCCTGTGATCATGAGATTGGACGGCGCGTCTGCCGGGGCCGGTTTTTCGACCATGTTGGAAATCCAGCTGGAGTTATCGTTGATGCGGTCAGCCAGTTCGACAATGCCATAATTCTGGGTTTGGTCAGCGGGAACTTCTTCAACCGCGATCACGTTGCCGCCGGTCTGATCGTAAAGGTCAACCATCTGTTTGAGGCAACCGACGTCTGACTTGATGATCATGTCGGGCAATAGGATCGCAAAGGGTTCATCGCCAATGATATCCCTGGCGCACCAGATTGCATGGCCCAAGCCCAAAGGCGCCTGCTGGCGGGTAAAGCTGGTTGACCCTGGAACGGGACGATGCTGGTCAAGAAGTTCTAACGCTTCAACTTTGTTCCGCGCTTTCAAAGTGTCTTCCAGCTCGTAGGCCATGTCGAAATGATCTTCGATGACCTGTTTGTTCCGGCCTGTAACAAAGACGATGTGTTCAATTCCGGCAGCCCGTGCTTCGTCGACAACATACTGGATGATGGGGCGATCCACGATGGTCAGCATTTCCTTTGGCACTGCCTTCGTAGCAGGTAGAAAGCGTGTTCCAAGGCCGGCAACGGGAAGAACGGCTTTGCGAATGCGTTTGTTCATCTATTTCAATCCAGTTATGTAATGTCAGAGCCTTAGCCAGGTTCCGTGACGTTGCTATAACTCAATAAAGTTGCTTCCTAAAGGGAACATGAAGAGCTTTCCGGCTTCTTTGTCATCGCTGTCACACTTTGGGTGATTTGAAACGACAAATTCGGATCTGCTAGGTCTTTTCCGCAGTTTTGGTAAATACTCGGAACTGCGAATTCAATCGATTTGAACAATCTTGTAATCGGTTACGCGTGTGTTGCAGTGCGAGGCAAAGAAGGCTATTGAACGGGCGCAATTGGACTTATGGACCGAGTAACGCTTCCAGAACATCCTTGTCTGAGCATGATTTCAAAAACCAAAGGGCACTACATGACCGAGGCAAACCGTACTGTTCACGTCGGCTCCGTCTCTTTCGATAATTCAGCTCCGTTTAGCCTGATTGCCGGACCCTGCCAGTTGGAAAGCCGCGAACATGCCCTTGAGTGCGCTGCTGCGGTCAAGGAAATTGCCGGTGGTCTCGGCATACCGGTGGTCTACAAGAGCTCCTTTGACAAGGCGAACCGGACATCACTGTCTGCGACCCGAGGGATTGGCTTGAACGAAGCACTGCCGATTTTTGCCGAGATCAAGGAGACCTTTGGTCTTCCGGTTTTGACTGACATCCATTCTGCGGATCAATGCGCACCTGTTGCTGAAGTCGTCGATGTTCTTCAAATCCCCGCCTTCCTGTGCCGCCAGACGGATCTCCTGATTGCTGCCGCAGAAACCGGCGCGGTGGTGAATATCAAAAAGGGTCAGTTCCTTGCGCCGTGGGACATGAAGAATGTTCTGCGTAAGGTGACAGATTCCGGAAACCCGAATGTTCTACTGACAGAACGTGGCGCAAGTTTCGGATACAACACGCTGGTCAGTGACATGCGGGCACTTCCAATCATGGCCCAAACCGGTGCTCCGGTTATCTTTGATGCCACGCATTCCGTGCAACAGCCAGGTGGCCTTGGTGGCTCCTCGGGAGGAGATCGTGAAATGGTTGCCGTTCTGGCGCGAGCTGCTGTTGCGGTTGGTTTGGGCGGGATCTTCATCGAGACCCATCCGGATCCGGAAAACACAACATCTTCTGATGGACCCAACATGATAGCCCTTCGAAACCTTGGCTCGTTGCTAAGCGACCTGAAGGCTATTGATGCGGTCGTCAAGAAATCTGCCTGAATGTATTGGGTCGCAGTACTGCGGCCCGCTTTATATGGAATTCAGCCAATCCTTCATACGGCTGTCTTTCGGTGATAACGCGGCACACAGTTTGCCTGCGCAAATGAGGAGTAATTCATGACCGCCATTATCGATATCACAGGCCGTCAGATTTTCGACAGCCGCGGCAACCCGACTGTCGAAGTTGATGTATTTCTGGAAGATGGCTCCTTTGGCCGTGCCGCTGTTCCATCAGGCGCCTCGACAGGTGCCCACGAAGCCGTTGAGTTGCGTGATGGCGGCGACCAGTACATGGGCAAAGGCGTTCAAAACGCTGTTGATGCAGTCAACGGTGAAATTTTTGAAACCATCGGTGGTCTGGAAGCTGAAGACCAGCTGCAAATCGACGATGCCATGATTGAACTCGATGGCACTCCGAACAAGGCGCGCCTTGGTGCTAACTCCATTCTCGGCGTGTCACTCGCTGTCGCCCGTGCTGCGGCCCAGGCTTCCGGTCTGCCGCTCTATCGTTATGTTGGTGGCACCTCTGCACGGACACTGCCTGTTCCGATGATGAACATCATCAATGGCGGCGCTCATGCCGACAACCCGATCGATTTTCAAGAATTCATGATCATGCCGGTCGGTGCTGAAAGCCTCAGCGATGCCGTTCGCATGGGATCTGAAATCTTCCATACCTTGAAAAAAGCGCTCAGCGCTGCCGGTCACAATACGAACGTTGGCGACGAAGGCGGTTTCGCTCCGAACCTCGAATCCACTGACGCAGCAATTGGCTTTGTAATGAAGTCCATTGAGGCAGCTGGTTACACGCCGGGTGAAGACGTTTTCCTTGCGCTGGATGCTGCGTCCACCGAATTTTTCCATGACGGCAAATACGTTCTGGAAGGCGAGGGCAAAACGCTGGCTCCGGAAGAAATGGCGAAATATCTCGCCGATCTGGCTGCACGTTACCCGATCATTTCAATCGAAGATGGTCTTGCCGAAGACGATTGGGATGGCTGGAAAGCCACGACTGACCTTATTGGCGACAAATGCCAGTTGGTCGGTGATGACCTGTTTGTCACCAATTCCGAACGCCTCCGCAAAGGGATCGCTCTTGGCTCTGCAAATTCGATCCTGATCAAGGTCAACCAGATCGGTACGCTGTCTGAAACACTGGATGCGGTCGAGACAGCTCACAAGGCCGGGTTCACGTCCGTCATGTCACACCGTTCTGGCGAAACAGAAGACTCGACAATTGCTGATCTTGCTGTGGCGACGAATTGCGGTCAGATCAAAACTGGTTCTCTGGCCCGTTCGGACAGACTTGCGAAATACAATCAGTTGATCCGCATTGAAGAAGAACTTGGTCCTCAGGCAATCTATGCAGGCCGCTCAATCCTGAAGGGATAAGCCCGCAGCCTATCAAACGAAAAAGCCCTGCAGTATTCTGCAGGGCTTTTTTGTTGAGACACGGAAAGCTTGTTGTCAGTTGACGGTAACGGCTTCCGGATCAGATTGTGTTTCATGAGCATGTTGAAGAGCTGCTGCGAGCGTTTCCGCCTTTTCAGCGCCTGCCAGAACAAATCTTTGATCGATGATGAAGCAGGGAACACCGGTCACACCTGACTGGTGAGCTTTGGCAATTTGCTCAATGGTCTTTTCCAGATCGGAGTCAGTCTCAAAAAGTTGTTCGACCAGATCCGACTGCATACCGGCTTCTTCAGAAATACGGACAAGAACATCCGATTTCGTAAGATCCACACCGTCGAGGAAATACGCCTTGAAAAGGCGTTCCACGACTTCGTCCTGCAACTCATCCGCACGTGACCAAAGGATCAGGCGATGGCAATCCAATGTGTTTGGTGACAGTTTGATGTCGTCAAACGCAAAGTTTATGCCTTCTTCCAGTCCAGCCGCCTTGATTTGACTGTAAAAAGCGTTGGCATTGTCCATGCCGCCAAATTTGTCACTGAGGTACTGCTGCCGATCCTTTCCGGATTTTGGCAATGTTGCGTCGAGTTGAAAAGGATGCCAGCGCACAAGGACAGGTATGTCAGGAACAGACTTGAGGGCTGCTTCCAATCGTCTTTTTCCGATGTAACACCACGGGCACATGACATCGGACACAACATCGACAGTAATTGGAGGCATATCACTCATATAGAGACCTTGCGTTGTTCCATGTAGATTACGAACCTAACGTAATCATTCGATATTCCAAGCCATTTTGCAAAATGGACACAACTGATATCAATGTTCAGATAACAGTATGACTCAATATTGAGTTTATTCGCTTTTGCAGTTTCCGTGGTCCAGCTTCGTTCTTCAAGACTGCTACCGGTCCAAGGTCTCTAACGAGACACACCAGATCTTCGTCCCGGCTGGTGGCGTCTGCAATCGAGAGCAGCGTACCGTTGAAGTCCTCGGATTGGTGATGCGCCTCTTCGGGGAAATTGAAATATTCGGGTGTGAGTCGCATTTCCCATAAGTCCAGGCCACGGGTTGCCAGTGCATTGCTGCTGGTTTCCAGGTAGGCGGAGTAAAATTCTGTTCCCAAACCACCTACATTGATTTGTTGCCGTAGCCAGGAATGGCTCTCGGCCAGAACACGATCCGCCAGACGGCGATGTTTCCCAAATCGTATGGCCGCAGCTAACCGCTTATTGAGCGTCTCTTTTTTATGCGTTCCCATGAGTACGTCAGAAGCGCCATTACGGAATAACAGAACTGAATCTTCCTGGTTTTCACAGACAGCCAAGACCGGAAGTCCGGCAAAGCGTGGGTCTCGCCGAACCTGCTGCATATAATCGACGGTATCTTCATACTCTGTATCAATGACCACGGCATCAAACGCGCGTTGTGTCATGAATTCTGAGGCCATTGCGCCATCAAAGGCGCCAATGACCTCGACTTTTTGTTCGCTCGCTGCCTGCCATTCAAGGAACCTGCCACTCAAACCGACAACCAGCAATCCACTTGTCCCAGACTGATGAGGAGCCGTGCCAAAACCAGGGATACGTCCAAAAATCTGCCTGCGGATACGCGCTTCTTCAGTTCGCAGAATTGCGCGTTGCTGAATGCAGATCAGCATCAACAGCACATCATCCGGCACTGATCGCCCAATTATTCCAGTCGCGCGTAAATCTTCGGGAAGATCGTCGTTGCCGCAGGTCAAGACATAGTAAGGAACTTCGCAGGGGAGCGATTTCAGTTGGGTGGCCAACCATGCAAAAAAACTTTCCCGAATGTCTTCGGGAATTTGAGTGACATCTACGACAACAGCGGCAGGTAGGGCCGTTGGCGGTTTCCGTTGCCGATTAAAAACATCGATAAGTGAAACATCAAGGTCCTCTGGTAAATCCGCATTGTCCGACCTGATCGGCCGACGTCCAGCATACCAATAAGCCCCGCGCCACGACAGCGAGGTCTCCACGTCCATACTCTGTCCCCGTTTATGCCACGGCGGCAGGCAATCGCTGCGTCCGTAGGGTCAACCGTTCCCTGCAAATAGTGCCATCAGGATTTTGTGGCAGTGATTGGAGAATCAACACCCGATGAGGAATTTTTGCAAGGTCTACTCCTTCAGCATCAAGATATGCAAAAAAGGCGCCCGCGTCCGGGACCTGTCCGTGTTCGGGGACAAGTGCGGCATACATCCGGGCACCCAGGATTGGATCTTCGACAACAAAGGCGGCAGCTTCCTGAATTCCGGGATAACTGGCGTAGATCAAATCGATGGTTTCAAGATTGCCGGTTCCAAGCGCATAAACACCTGGTATCCCGAACCCCGAGATCCCGCCTTCTACTCGTTCAACCCGGATATTTGTGTTTAGAAATCCGGTCCCTTCCCATCGAACCCGGCGTTGCTCGCCGTTAATCGTTCGCCATCCGATATCAGGCACCATTGGGCCTTTAACAAAGAGCTTGGGCGAATCGGAGTCAGCTGCGTCAGAAACTGACAATTCCACCAGGGCTGGCCTGCTTTCGCACCCTTCAGGCCCCCGATGCTTTCCCAAGGCGGTTGCCTTGATCTTCGCAGACGACCCTCGGGCCTTTGCTACCAGCGCAAACTCGTCGGCAACATGCAAATCAACTAGCTGACGCTGCGGGGAGAATGTTGCTGGGTGAGGAGACGAAATATTCCAGGCAGCAAGGATGGTTGTATCCGTTTCCGTCAACTTTCGATCTAGCGTCTGTGCAAGGGGACCTGGTGTCATGACAACATCTGCCTTGACCTCGTTTGCATGAACCGCGAGATTTTCCAGCGATGTCGGATGGTGGAGATGCAAGGTTCCTCCGGTCAGGATCCACGGCACAAGGCCTGCACCAAGACCGGTCAGACCGCTGAGGGAATAAGGAACCAGTATACTGCTTGCATCCTTGATGTTTGCTTCGTTGACGATCAATTGACCTGCAGCGGTCCAATGATTGTGACATCTGCTGACTGGAACGTTTTCTTCGCCGCTTCGGCTCCAGCAAATGGTCGCTACATGATCTGCCGGATCGGGTCGCTCTACCGGAGTGAACTCCAGATCATTCCCCATCTCTTCGAGCATGGGTCCTAGCTCAATCAGACCATCGGGTATGTTTTTTCCAAGACCAAAAACAAATCTCAAGGAAAACAGATCCGCTGCCACATCACGAGCGGCAACACCAACATCTCTGGTTTCAACCCTGTCTGCTGCAATAAAGCCCTTTGCACCAATTGAATTCAGGGCTTCTAGAACATTCTTCTGCCTCCAATGAAGCGGAAGGGGAGATACAATCAGTCCGGCGCGCAACGCAGCCAGAACGGCAACAACAGTGTCGACAGTATTTGGCGCCTGGACCCCTATGACGTGATCGGTAGATAATCCGATTGTTGTATAAAATGCGGCGAGCCGATCAATTTCCTGATCAGCATCAGCGTAGGTCAAACGGCGCGGCGTACCTCCAGTCCATTTGGTTCGGTCCGCAGCATCCACCATTGCGGTTCTATCCGGATGGGATTTTGCTGTCTGACGAAAGAGTTCGTCGAGCGGCACATCGGACCAGACACCGCTTTCATGGTACTCTTTTGACAAGCTTTCGGGCGTTGCTTTCATTTTGTTTTTCGTCCGTTGATCCGATTAGTTGTTTGAAGCTGACCACCAAGTATCAATCTCGTCGCCATAGAGGGAATGGCCGACCGGAGGGACAACACGCTTCCAGTGAGCAACCCAGTGGTCTGATACATGGTAAAGTGGCACTGCATAGGCACCTGAAATCAGAACCCGGTCGAATGCACGAACGGCATCGACAAAGTCATCACGACTGCGGGCACCGACAATTTCGTCAATCAGGGTGTCAATGGCTGGTTCCCTGGCTCCAACAAAGTTGAAGGATCCTTCAGCATCAGCTGCTTTCGATGACCATCTGCCATATTGTTCAGCGCCCGGAGAGAGGGATGCGTACCAGGTGTTGAACACCATATCGAAGTCGCGTTTCGTCCGACGGTCTTCAAACTGTGACGGGTCCACGCTTCTGACACTGGCCTCAATTCCGAGTAGTTCCAAGGTTCGGATGTAGGCCAGCCCGAGTTTCTCTTCATCCTCGTTTTTAGCAAGAATTTCAAAACTCAAAGGTTGTCCGGTGACATCGTTGACGAGTTTTCGATCTTTCAAGGTGTAGCCTGCCTTGGCAAAGGCATTAAGAGCTGCACGCAAGACCTTTCGGTCCCGTCCGGAACCATCCGCTTCAGCCGGGCGCCATGACCCGTCCATTACATCTGCATCTACAGCATCCGGAAACGGCGCAAGGAGTTCTTTTTCGCGCTGACTTGCAGGTTTGCCGATCGATGACAGTTCAGAGTTGTCCCAATATCCAGCTGTCCGGCGGTAAAGACCATAATAGAGATTGCGGTTTACCCATTCAAAATCGAATAGCATTCGAAGCGCCTTGCGCACATTGCTGTTTGCAAACTTCTCCTGACGGGTATTGATGGCAATGCCCTGCATTGGGGCGGGAACGCCTCTTTGAATTTCCTTCTTTATGACGCTGCCATCTTCGGCGGCCGGGAAATCAAAACCTGTCGACCAGCGGGCCGGATCGCGGAATTGCAACACATCTACGAGGCCTTTCTTGAAGGTTTCCTGCAATGTTGTTTCATCGCGATAGTATTCAATTCTAATTTCATCAAAATTGCCAAAACCAGCTTTTACCGCCAAATCCTTGCCCCAGTAGTCCGGATTTTTCTTGTAGATCACACGTCGGCCGGGTTCGACGGATTCAAATGTGTAAGGGCCAGATGCAATTGGAGGGGTGAGGGTGGTCTTGTCGAAATTCTCTGCGTCCGTGTGTTTCTTCGAAAAAATCGGCGCAAGAGAAATAAGCAGCGGCAATTCCCGATTATCACCGTTTTCAAAAACCAGTTTTAACCGGTTGGGTTCGGAGACGATCTTCTCTTTGATCTGCGCATACCAATTGCGATAAGGCGGGCGCCCCTTTGCTTCGATTATCTCTAGTGAAAAGATGACATCTTCAACAGTCAGTGGTGTGCCATCTGAAAATGTCGCATCAGGATTGAGTTCAAACTCGATCCATTCCCGACTCTCCGGCATTCTGACGCGCTGAGCCACTAGTCCATAAAGGGAAAAGGGCTCGGCATAGGATCGTACCAACAGGCTTTCAAAGATATTGTTGCCGAATTGTCGTTCGCGCATACCTCTGGCCGACGTCCAGCCGCCCTGAATGATAAATTGGTTCAGACTGTCAAACGTACCCTGGACACCAAGAGTAATGACTCCGCCCTTTGGGGCTTCTGGATTGGCGTAGGGAAAGGTGTCATCAGGGCCGAGTGCAGGTGACCCATGCATTGAAATGGCATGGCTCCACGGAACCGTTTCGTCATCAGCTAAAGCTGCATCGAAAAAAACAGGCGAAGATACCAATACAAGGCCGAGCAATGCCATCGAAATTCGCGCTGCATTCTTTGCTGCACCGGAAACTTTGAAACCGAAGTCTGACCTGAAATTCATTATCACCGCCTGGAATCTGTTTGATTCTTATACGGCAGGGTATCACAAGGTTAATAATCAGGCGCGTCAGGCAAGCTGCAATCTGTGAGATATTCAGATTTGTTTCGATCTTGGGTATTGCGTTGCATATCGGCCACCCTCTTGCCCAATTTGGGTGCCTTACCATAAAAATCACAATTGTATTGTTCTGTAGGGCCTTGCAGTTCCCCAAGGAATGTCTCAGAACATCGCACAGATTTGCACACGCACGATTGAGGACGTTTCGATGAAGAGTATTTTGAAAAGAGGATTGTTCGGATGCGCAGCTAGTGCGTTCGTGGCCGTATCTTCTTTCGTTGGTGCTCCCGCAATCGCCCAGGAAGCTGCTAACCCTTGGACGAAGGCGTGTAATACCAACCCGGAAACAAAAAAAGAGATCTGCTTTATTTCCATGGAATTACGGACCAATACGGGTCAGTTCCTTGCAAATATCGCGATCCAGGAAACCGAAGGCGAAGCTCGTAAAAAGCTTCTGGTTGCAGTTCCGACCGGCGTTTTGATACAGCCAGGCGTGCGACTACAAATTGATGACAGCAAACCGATTCAGGGAAAATACAGCATTTGCGCGCCAAATGCCTGTTACGCTGAGCTGGCAATCGACGACACTTTCATAGCTGCCATGAAGCAGGGCGGAGAAGTTCGAGTTGCTCCGTATAACCAGCAGGCGAAAGAAATCGTCTTCAAAATGACGCTGATCGGTTTTACCGACGTTTATGATGGTGAACCAATGAATCTTGCAGAATTGCAAAAACGTCAGGATGAACTGCAAAACCAGCTGCAGAAACGCGCTGACGAAGCGCGCCAGAAACTGATCGACGCGCAAAAAGCAAATCAATAGACAGTATTGTCTTAAAGAAAAGGCCTGGAACGATGTTCGTTCCAGGCCTTTTTTTTGTAATATTGTATTTATTAGTCAGTGAATTTCGACACTGCGCGGAAGATACGAACCGTCCGTTTGTTTTTCGAAAACTTCTTCCACCTGCGGGTGGCGAACAGGGTCACCTGTCATATCCGGGACAAGGTTCTGTTCACTTACATATGCGACGTATTCGGTCTCTTCGTTTTCAGCAAACAGATGGTAAAAAGGTTGGTCACGAACTGGGCGCACGTCTTCCGGGATCGCATCCCACCATTCTTCAGAATTGTTGAAAGTCGGATCGACATCAAAAATCACGCCCCGAAAGGGGTAGATCCTGTGTTTCACGACCTGTCCAATTTTAAACTTCGCTGTACGCATGGTTACTTGTCCGCAATCTGCATGTGAGCCGAGATAGCTTGTCGCAGTCCCGCATGCAAGCGCCTCACATATAAACAATACCTCAGCTGCCTTGCTATTTTCTAAAGGCCATAGATTTCGGCCAAATCAGCGTCCTTTGTGGCGACCAATTTTGCCAAATCAACGATCACTTTTGCCTGTTTCCAGGTTGCATCGTCCTGCATCTTGCCATCAATCATGACGGCGCCGGTGCCATCTGGCATCGCATCCAGGATTTTTTTGGCAAAGCTGACTTCAGCAGGATCTGGTGAAAAGACCCGTTTCGCGATTTCAATCTGGGTCGGGTGCAGGGACCATGCTCCGAGACAGCCCATCAGGAAGGCATTTCTGAATTGGCTTTCACAGGCAGCTGTATCAGAGAAATCTCCAAAGGGTCCATAGAACGGTTTGAGACCATAAGACAGACAGGCATCGACCATCTTGCCGACCGTGTAGTGCCAGAGGTCCTGTTGATAGGCGGTTCTTTGACTATCAGTGCCATCATCTGCCAAAACAACATAATCTGGATGTCCGCCGCCAACGCGGGTTGTCTTCATGCCACGTGAGGCTGCCAAATCAGCTGGCCCAAGGCTCATGCCATGCATCCGGGGGCTGGATGCGGCGATGTCCTCGACGTTTTTTACACCTTCAGCTGTTTCCAGAATTGCGTGAATTTGAATTGGCTTGGTGAGACCGTTCTTTGCCTCCAGTTGGGCAAGTAACTGGTCCAGATAATGAATATCCCAGGGGCCCTCGACCTTCGGCAGCATGATAACATTCAGCTTGTCACCAACAGCTGGAACAATTTCCAGAATGTCGTCCAAAAACCAAGGACTGTTCAAACAATTGACGCGGGTCCAGAGGCCGGTTTTGCCAAAGTCATTATCCTGCGCCATTTTAATGAAGCCATTGCGGGCTTCCGTCTTGGCATCAGCGGGTATCGCATCTTCAAGATTACCGAGAACAACATCGACCTTCTGGACAAGGTCCGGAATCTTGGCCCGCATTTTTTCGATGTGCGGTGGAACAAAGTGGATCATGCGTTCAAGCGCAACTGGTTGCTCACGAAAGGGCGTCGGTGCGCCGATGGCAAGGGGCTTGTAGAATGCGCTTGGGGTTTTCATGAAAAGTCTGTCCTCCACCTGTTTCGCGATTGTTTATAGCGCCAATGCTGCGCTGCAACCATCCGCCGAAAGACGAAAGTACATTAGTTTGGGAACACATTGTTTCTCTCTCAGAAGAGAGCTAGTCAGCGGCATTGTTGCCAATTTTTGCCCATTTTTTGTGGATCCACATCCATTGATCCGGATATTCTCGGATCCATTCTTCGAAGATTTGGTGGATTTGAGCCGTAGCTGATTCAATATCAGCTTGGCGATCTCCAGTCTTTGGAACCCAAAATGTCCGTCCAACGACGCGAAAGTTGGCACCATTCAATCTGATCACACGGCCAAGCACGATCGGCACGTTACAGGAACGCGCCAGAGACGCCGGGATTGAGTTTGCGTAGGCCATCTGACCGAAAAACGGGACGGGAATTCCGCGGGTTTCTCGCAAGTCACCCATAATGGCGACAACACCGCCACCTTTCAGCGTGCTAAGTATTCGCCGTGCGGTATCATGCCCTTTGGACAGAAGGCCACCTGTATAGAGGTCTTTGCGGAGATTTCTGAGTGCCTCATCCGCACCGGGATTTCTCAAAGCCTGATAGACGCCTGTAATAGCCAATCCCCTGTAGACAGCGGGTTGGACGCACATTTCCCAATTGCCGCTGTGTAGCGAAACAAACAGGCATCCCTGATCTCCATTCAGGATTTCCTGGGTTGTTTCATCAGCATCAATTTCAAACCGGTAGTCCTGACGCAGCAATCTATCAATATGAAATGTTTCAGCAGCAACCCGCCCGAGATTGTCCCACATGCCATAAACAATTTTTTCACGTTCCTGATCGGACAAATCGGGTAGTGATTTTCGTAAATGAGCCAATGCGCGTTTGTGACGGGAGTTTAGCGGAGCAAACAAACGCCAGCAGCGCCCCATGAGCCAGGATGCGAAGTCCAATGGTAAGAGACGGAACAAGCCGATGGCCAGATTTAGAAGTGCCCCTTCAATCCAGTTTTTGAAACCCAGCGAGCCTAGTGTGGTCGCCTTACTGTTTGTGTCGGACATTTATGGCGCTGGCCCTGATGATTGTGACTGATGGAACAAATAACTCATGTCGGAACTTTTGGTGCTCTATCAGCTCTTGCGATGTGGCAATAGACCTGTTTGGTATCAGGCCTGCGTGCTTATCAGCGCGCACCGCGTGATTATCCAAGCCTGGCGTCTTATGCAAGCTTTGCCCGGTGACCGAAGCCAACCTCAATTCTCTGTTTAAAGCTCACTGATATTCAATGCTGAACGTAATTTCTCTGGCACTTCCGTTTTTTGGTTTGATATTTCTCGGTTTTGCCGCCGGGAAAATAAGGGATCTGCCCGAGGCCGGCCTGAGCTGGATGAATTTTTTCGTTGTTTATATGGCGCTGCCGGCGCTGTTTTTCCGTCTGCTTTCCGAAACGCCATTTGAAGAATTGGCGAACTTCGCCTTCATTTCGGCGACGACCTTCACGACCTATATCGTGTTTGCGATAGCGTTTTGCATTGGGGTCGTCGCGACGAAGGGAAGTATTGCTGAATCAACGATTCTCGGGATCGCGGGTGCCTACTCCAATGTCGGCTACATGGGCCCCGGTTTGACACTGGCAGTTCTCGGCGAGCAGGCGACAGTTCCAACAGCGCTGATCTTGTCTTTCGACAACGCTTTGATGTTCATTCTGGCGCCCCTGATGATGGCGGTCGCAGGGACTGAAAACGACTCATTCCTCACAACGCTGAAACAGATTGTCTGGAAGATTTTCACCCATCCCTTCATCTTGGCGACACTGGCCGGTGTTCTGGCCGCTGGTCTGAAATTTCAACCACCACAAGCGATCTCCACGCTGATCCTGTATCTCAGCAATGCTGCCGCACCGTGTGCCTTGTTCGCCATGGGGGTCAGTATTGCCTTGCGGCCGGTTGGACGGATGCCAATAGAACTGCCGTTGGTATTGGCCGTCAAATTGGTGCTGCACCCCATTTTGATTTTTCTGTTGCTCAGCTGGTTGGGCGGTTTTGATCCAAGCTGGGTCGCGACAGCCGTACTGATGGCGTGTCTGCCGCCAGCGACCAATGTGTTTGTCATCGCGCAGCAGTATGGTGTGTATGTTCAAAGGGCGTCGAGTTTTGTCTTGATTGGAACGATGGTGTCGATCGTGACGGTGACCGCGTTTATCTGGGCGCTGACATCGGGTTTTCTGGCAACTGGCTAACCGATATCATTGGGTGAAGGGTCTGTATGTCTGCGAATAATGAAGTATTGAGCGTCATAGATAGCTACCCAAATCCGGAACGGGACGCGCTCCACGTTCTTCGCCAGCTAATTCTGGATGTTGCTGGAGGCCAGAATGAAATCGGCGACATAGAGGAAACTCTCAAATGGGGCCAGCCCAGCTATCTGACCAGAAAACCCAAATCGGGGACAACCATCCGCATTGACCGCGATGCATCGGACAAGGGTGATGTCGCGCTCTATGTGAATTGCCAGACGTCACTTGTATCTGACTGGCGCGGGCTTTATCCGCATCTGACATTTGGTGGTGATCGCAGTATTCATTTTGACTTGGACAAACCACTTCCAACAAGTGAATTGCGGCAGATGATCATGATGGCGCTGACCTATCATGTCAGGAAAAAGACCTGAGAAGGCTGGTGTTCAGGTATTTGGTAAAAAACCATTGCCGGGTGCCATACCCTCCCGCATGAGCAATCGTCTGAATGGCCCAACCTTTCCTGCCAGGTACATCCCGCCACTTCTGGCGATTTGAACTGGCAAAAAGTCTGTTAAAAGAGACCGATTGAGCATATCGACCGCATTGGTGCGTTGACGAATATCACTGAACCTTTTCTTCTCGTAAGTCTCAAGAATACTTGGATCTCCGAGATCAATCTGCCGCTGCTTTGCACCCGACAGACCTTTCGCCAGGTCGGCGATGTCGCGCATGGAAAGGTTCAGGCCCTGGGCCCCAATAGGTGGGAACACATGGGCGGTTTCTCCGATAAGAGCCAATCGGGGGCCGACAAGTGATTTTGCGGTCATGCCGGATAATGGAAATGTCTGCGGCAGCGAAGCAAATTTGAACCGGCCAAGGATTGAGTGCGCGCGGCACTCCAGTTCTCGTTCCAGATCGGTTGCGGGCAACGATTTCAGCCGTGCAGCTTCCTCAGCAGTCTCTACACAAACCAGAGAAGACTGATGACCTGGAAGCGGAACAAGGGTGAAAGGTCCGGTAGGAGTATGAAACTCCGTGGAAACAGAATGATGCGGAATTGAGTGTTCAAGATTGAGGACGAGCGCTTCCTGGGGGTAGGACCAGCGTTTGACTTCAATACCCGCTGTGTTCCGCAAAACAGATCTGCGGCCATCGGCTGCCACAGCCAAACGCGCTTTGATGACTTTTCCAGACTCCGTAGTAAACTCTGCGCAGGCGGATCCGAAGTGGACATGGCTTGCGAGTTCGGTGATGCTGGTTATGTTTTCAGAAACGACGCATGCGTCTTCAAGTGCAATATTAAGTCCTTTATTTAATACATTATACCCAAAGGTTTCTATACCAAGTTCCGCACTGTCGAAAGTGACTTCTGGAGCCCTGATGAGACGTCCAGTTGCGTCGATCATCCGCATCTTTTTGAGCGGAGCCGCGTTTGCTTCGAGATTCGCCCAGACGCCTATACTGCGTAATAGATCCAGTGATTGTTGCCAAAGTGCGGTGGTTCTACCATCAGAATCTATTGCTTGAGTGGCAATCAACGCCACCGAAAGGCCCTGGTGGGCAAGTACCAAAGCGGCAATTCGGCCAGCTGGCCCTCCGCCAACAACTGCAACATCATACATTCGTGACTTTTCAACGCCCGGCATAAATGCACCTAATTGGATTCAATAGCGCCTTAACATGGAGCAACTTGGCGACAATTCAAACTGGACGAAATCACGCATGTCCGGCGCGGTGTAATTGCCTCATAACCAGAACATGCAACCCGTGATAAGAAGTCTTCGAAAGGCTGGCACCTGTTCACGTATAATGAAACCGAAATTGCACGAAACCAATTGGTTTATTGATGAGTACCCTGAATCACACAGAAAAATCGGCAACTGGAAAAACGGCGGCCCTGGATAATGCAGGCGGGTGGTTTCCTGTTGTGGTTCTGGTCACAGCGCTTTGTGTTTCTGGGTGGTTCTATCTTGTCGCAATGATCGTTGACATGATCCCGGCAATGGACATGAGCGAAGCTGGCCCAGGCATGGGTTTGTTTAATCAGTTCAACCTCTTTCACGGCCTGTCCGATCAGGCGCGTGCAGCGCTTGCCGTGCTGTGTCTGCCCGTTGGATCCACGTTCGGAATGCCTACTGCTGCATTGGGGTATGCAGATCTTGGGAAAATATTCTTGATGTGGGCAATGATGGCATTGGCAATGATGCTGCCATCCGCGATGCCCATGCTTCGCGCCTATCATCGGTATCGTTCTGCCGATGCGAAAAGCACGATTACGTTAGAAACCTGTCTGGTGATCTTAGGATATCTGGTCGTTTGGTTCGGATATGCCGTTGTGGCAACAGCTGCCCAATGGGCCTTGTCGAAACTGGGTGCACTGACTGACATGATGGCGCCCGCAAGTCTGACCCTCACGACATCCGTATTGATAGCAGCGGGCCTCTATCAATTTACTCCTGCAAAAAGAGCCTGTTTGCGCCGTTGTTGGTATCCCAGATGGGCATTCGGGTCAGCCGGAGGCCAATCCACTACGTTTTTTGCATTTCGGGAAGGCATCGCGCAGGGTTGGATATGCCTTGGGTGTTGTTGGGCGGTGATGACAGTGATGTTTGCTGTTGGACTGATGAATGTTATCTGGATTGCCTTGCTTGGCAGCATCATGGCGCTTGAAAAAACATTTCCGAGCCGTGTCTTTCCGGCAGTCATAGGACTGTTCCTGCTCAGTTGGGGCAGTTTGTTGGCGGCAGGTATACTTTTGGGTCGGGTAAGCAGCTAAGACTGTGTCCTAAATTGCCTCGGCATCGTTTTGCTGTTCACTCTGCCTTGTAATTGCAATAATAGTAGGTATCACGGTCTTTAGAACTGCTCTCGGGAGTAGTAGTCAGCGCTCGTGTGTCGTAAGATATTCCAATCATCGCGGAAGATGTTTTGTGAGGAAACCCGTGACGGACATAACGCCAGGCAAAGAGGCGCGGCAGCCCGCTCTTTTCTTGATTCATATCCTGACTGCGTCCGGAGCCCCGATTGCGCTGGTTGCGTTGCTCGCAGGCGCTCAAGGCAACTGGGACGAGATGTTCGCCTGGCTCGGCCTTGCCTTGTTCGTTGATGGCATTGACGGTCCACTTGCCCGAAAATTCAATATAGCAGAACGTATGCCGCGCTGGTCCGGCGCGTCTCTGGACTTTGTCATTGACTACGCGACTTATGTGTTTCTGCCGGCGTTTGCGCTGTCCTGGAGCTTCATGCTGACCAATCCATGGAACTGGATTTGCGGCGGCCTCGTTGTTTTCACCGGAGCGCTCTATTTCGCTGACAACGGCATGAAAACACCGGACGGTTCCTTCAAGGGCTTCCCGGCTGGCTGGAACATGGTTGTGTTCGGTCTGATGGTCATGTCGCCATCTGAAGCCTTCACTATCGGCGCTGTCATTGCGTGTTGTATTCTGACCTTTGCGCCAATCCGGTTTGTTCATCCAGTGCGTGTGAAACGCTGGCGTCCGCTGACTTTGGCTGTGACCTTGCTCTGGATGGGGTTGGCTGCATTTGCCATCATTGATGGCATGGTTCTGGGCAGCATAACGGGCATTTTGTTCACGTTGGCCAGCCTGTATCTGTTTTCTGTTTCTGCAGTTCAGCAGCTGCTCGACAGGGTCGACTAAAACACTCAACTTTCAGAGGTGACCATGCTGGCTTGGGTAACCGATCCGCAGATCTGGGCGAGTCTTGTAACCTTGACGATCATGGAGATCGTTCTCGGTATCGACAATATCGTTTTCATCTCAGTCATTGTCTCGCGATTGCCCGAGAAACTCGCAAATCAGGCGCGTAAAATTGGTCTTGCCCTGGCGCTCGTTTTCAGAATTCTGTTGTTGTCCGTTCTGGCCTGGCTAGTTGGTTTGAACGCACCGTTGTTCGAGATTGCTGATCATGCATTCTCCTGGCGTGACCTGATCCTGATTGCTGGTGGTCTGTTCCTTCTGGTCAAGGCAACCCACGAGATTCACAATGGTATTGAAGGTGAGAACGGGGACGACGAGAACAAAAGCGTCAAAAGTAGTTTTTCGGCTGTGATTGCCCAGATCATTGTCATTGATCTTGTCTTTTCCGTCGATTCCATCATCACAGCCATCGGTATGGCGCAGCATATTGAAGTCATGGTCGCAGCTGTCGTGATTGCCATGATGGTGATGTATGTTGCTTCTGGCCCTGTTGCAGCCTTCATCAAGCAGCACCCGACCACCAAAATGCTGGCTTTGTCGTTCCTGTTGCTGATTGGCGTAGCCTTGATTGCCGACGGACTGGGCTTCCATATTCCGCGCGGCTATATCTATTTTGCCATGGCCTTTTCAGCTGGCGTTGAACTCATCAATGTCATCGCCAAGAACAATCGGCGCAAAGCCAAGCAGCAATGATCCTGCTTCTTCCGGGAGACCAAAATGGTTCAATCAATTCGTGTTCATGACACTGGCGGTCCTGATGTTCTGCGCTGGGAACAAATCGATGTTGGTGAACCTGGACCGGGGGAAGCCCGTATTAGGCATACGGCCATCGGCCTGAATTTTATCGACACATACTTCCGGTCCGGGCTTTATCCGGTACCAAATGGATTGCCGTTCAGTCCGGGCAACGAAGGTGCTGGCATTGTCCAGACGGTTGGTGAGGGTGTTTCTCACATCAAACCAGGTGACCGGGTCGCTTATGTTGGTCCACTCGGTGCTTATGCTCAGGAGCGCCTTGTTCCCGCAGACCGTATGGTTGTCATTCCGGATGGTATAGACGACAAGACTGCAGCCGGAATGATGCTGAAGGGCATGACCGCGCAGTATCTTCTACGGCAAACCTATCAAGTTGGCCCAGAAACCACTCTTTTGTTCCATGCCGCCGCAGGCGGTGTTGGCCTGATCGCTGGCCAATGGGCAGCCCATCTTGGTGCAACTGTTATCGGGACTGCCGGATCAGTGGAAAAAGTCGAATTGGCAAAGGCCCACGGCTATCAGCATGTCATCAATTACCAGAACGAGGACTTCGTTGAACGGGTCAAGGAAATCACGGGCGGCAAGGGTTGTGATGTTGTCTATGATTCCGTCGGCAAGGATACGTATCCCGGTTCGCTTGATTGCCTGAAAACACGTGGTCTATGGGTCAGCTTCGGCCAGTCCTCAGGACCTATAACCGACTTCAATCTCGCCCTGTTGGCTCAAAAGGGGTCTTTGTTTGCAACGCGGCCTACACTCTTCAATTATATCGCGACGCGGCAAGATCTCGAGACGACGTCAGGCGAACTGTTTGATGTTGTCTCGAAGGGCATCGTCAAAATCGGTGTCAATCAGGAATACCGGTTGGCCGATGCGGCACAGGCGCATATCGATCTTGAAGGCCGCAAAACCACTGGCACAACTGTTCTGATCCCATAAGGTCACATAACCGACGATGACATCAGGCCGCGCTCAGGATCTATCGCGTAATCTTTACAGCCCTGCGATGCGCTATTTTCTGGCCGCAGCGGAAGCTGGATCAATACGGGCTGCATCCAGAGTCCTGAATGTTGCCTCGTCCGCAGTCAACCGGCAGATTCTCGGGTTGGAAGAAGCGCTTGGTCTACAACTCTTTGAACGGGTGGGGCGGCGTATTCGCCTGTCCCAGGCCGGTGAGGTTTTGCTGGCCCATATCCGCCGAACCTATTCCGATTTTGGAGGCACTGTTGCGGAACTGGACGCTCTGAAAGGCCTGCGACGCGGAACTGTTTCCATTGCATCTGTTGAAAGTGTTGCCGAAAGGCTCTTACCGGCCGTTATCAGTTCGTTCCGGAAATCCTTTCCAGGCATTCATGTAAATGTGGTGGTGTCGTCCTCAAATGATGTCGCACGCAAGGTTGAAGCCGCAGAAGCAGATGTTGGGTTCACATTCGATCCACCGGATATGTCGACACTGACGATCGCGTTTCATCATGACCTTGTCATAGGGGCCTTGATGGCGCCTGATCACCCGTTAGCCGCCGAAACTGGCTTATGCCTGCAGGACTGTTTGAAGTTCCCGGTAGCATTGCCATCGGAAGGTTTATCGCTCCGAACACATATTGATGTTGTGCGAAACCGAATTCCGGGGGCCTCGAAAACCTATGTGGAAGCCAATTCACTACGTTTGATGCGGGCGCTTGCACGAAGCGAAAATGTGATTGGATTTCAAACACAAATTGGCTGCGAAGATGATCTGGAATCCGGCCATCTGGTTTTTAAGCCCTTGATAGATAAGCCGCTTCAGGATGACCGTCTATGTGTAGTAACGTCGTCCTTGCGAGCCTTGGCACTGGCACCGGGCATGTTTTTTGACCATGCTGTGCTCGCTTTGAAAGATCAAATCGCATCCATTGATGCTAAATAAGCATCATAAAGGTCACAAAAGAGCGCTTTGGTTCTGCGTGATTTTCATGCACATTTTTCAGAAGTATGGATTTGCGGCACAATGCCGTGTGAGGGAGAGGTTATATGGGGCGTTTGACAACGCACGTTTTGGATACCGCATTGGGTAAACCGGCGATGGGCCTGAAGGTCGAGCTTTGGGCCATGGACGGCGATCCGAAACACCTGTCGTCTCATGTGACCAATAATGACGGCCGCATTGACGGGCCGATTCTGCAAGGCGAACGATTTGCCAAGGGCAGCTATGAACTCCGCTTCCACGCGGGCAGTTATCTAAAGACGACTGGCCAGAACCTGCCGGATCCATTGTTCCTCGATATCATTCCAATCCGGTTCGGAATTGCAGATGTCGACGGGCACTATCACGTGCCGCTGCTGTTGTCGGCCTTCGGCTATTCGACATATCGCGGGAGCTGACGAATGCGCGATACCATCAGGTTTTTGAAAGGTGGAGACGTTGTTGAGCTGACAGATGTCGGTTCAACCGAAACAGTCCTCGACTATCTTCGTCTGCGCCGTCTTGAAACCGGTACAAAGGAAGGCTGCGGCGAGGGGGACTGCGGTGCCTGTACAGTCGCACTAGGTCGGCTCATAGACGGCAAAATGGTCTACCAGCCAGTCAACAGCTGCATTCAGCTGCTCGGCATGATCGACGGTGCCGAGCTTGTCACTGTTGAAGACCTTGTGCAGGACAAACGCCTCCACCCGGTTCAACAGGCAGTGCTGGATCTACACGGATCTCAATGCGGCTTTTGCACGCCCGGTTTTATCATGACGCTGTTCACGCTGTATCATGCAACAGAAGTCGAAAAATCCCGCAAAACTGTAACAGAATGGCTGGCTGGCAATCTGTGTCGTTGTACTGGGTATCGACCGATTGTAGATGCGGCGCTCCTGGCCTGTTTCGAAACGGCTGACGATGCGTTTTCCTGGCGCGCCAACGAAACCCGGGAACAGATTCGCGCATTGGCGGATAGCCGAGATATCTTCATTGGCGACAGTGACGGATTCTTTGCGTCTCCTGCGTCACTGGATGGATTGGCGGCCCTGTATGATCAACATCCCGACGCAACACTGGTTGCTGGGGCGACAGATGTCGGTCTCTGGATCACTAAGCAAATGCGCGATTTGCCCAAGATGGTTTGGCTTGGCCGGATCGATGGTCTGGACCGAGTAGAGGAAACACCCTCTGGCGTTTTGCTCGGTGCAATGGCGACCTATCAGGCGACAGAAGCCTCCATGACCCGTCTGTCGCCAGACCTTGGCGAATTGTGGAAACGGATTGGCTCCAAACAGGTTCGGGCATCCGGCACAGTTGGCGGCAACATTGCCAATGGATCGCCGATTGGTGATACGCCTCCGGCGCTGATCGCTCTCGGGGCCACGCTGGAGCTGCAATCAGCGACGGATAATCGCGCGCTGTCTTTGGAAGAATTCTTCATCGGTTATGGCAAGCAGGATCGGTCGCCGGGTGAATTTGTCACTGGTCTGTTTGTTCCGCGTCTGAACAGCAATCAGGCATTTCGCTGTTACAAGATTTCCAAGCGGTTTGATCAGGACATTTCGTCGGTCATGGCAGCCTTCCGGTTCACCGTCGATGAGGGTGTTATAACGGATGCGCGGATTGCCTACGGCGGCATGGCAGCGACCCCTAAGCGGGCAGCGGGTGCCGAAACCGCGCTGAAAGGTGCCATTCTGGATGATCCGGCCACCTGGGGTGCAGGCATGCAGGCTTTGGCGGGCGATTTTACCCCGATGACTGATATGCGGGCGAGCGCAGAATACCGGAATGAAACAGCGCGCGCGCTGCTGGCAAAGGCGCTGATGGAAATCAGCGGAACACCGGAACCAGATTTACGCGTTCTTGCGAAGCGGGAGGCTGATCATGACAGAGCCGCTTGAGCAGGAAACCATCGAAATACCATTGAAACATGTCCGAAAATCCCTGCCGCATGACAGTGCAGCAAAACATGTCACCGGTACCGCGACGTATATCGACGACATGCCGGAAGCGATCGGCACACTGCATGTCGTTCCGGGGTCGGCCAAACAGGCCGTTCGGGGGAAGATCCAGTCTCTGGATTTGTCTGACGTGCAGTCTTCGCCAGGTGTTGTGGCTGTCCTGACAGCTGACGATGTGCCGGGAACCAATGATTGTTCTTCTGGCTTTGGTGACGATCCTGTCCTTGCCAAAGGCGAAGTCCTTTTTTACGGGCAAGTCGTTTTTGCTGTGGTCGCAAAAACACGCGATCAAGCCAGAAGAGCTGCGCAAAAAGCCAGAATAGACGTCGCCGAAATCACCCCAATCCTGACGCAGGAAGATGCGGTTGATGCTGAGACAACTGTTCTGCCGGACTACCAGTTCCGTCGTGGGTCACCGGAAACAGGTATGCCGGCGGCCGAGGAAATTCAGTCGGGCAGCATGCGGATTGGCGGGCAGGAACATTTCTACCTTGAAGGCCAGATTGCCATGGCCGTGCCGGAAGAAGACGGCGGCATGCTGGTCTATTCCTCTACGCAGCATCCGACTGAAGTCCAGCACACAATTGCCAAAGTCCTGGGTGTTCCAGATGCGCGCGTTACAGCGGAAGTCCGCCGGATGGGCGGAGGTTTCGGCGGCAAGGAATCACAGGCCAATCAATGGGCAAGTCTGGCAGCGCTTGGGGCACATGCTACCGGAAAAGCCTGCAAATGCCGACTGGACCGCGATGACGACATGATCATGACCGGTAAACGGCATGATTTCCGTGTTGATTGGAAAATCGGGCATGATGCGGAAGGCAAGATCCGTGCTGTTGATCTCGAGTTCCTGTCCCGCTGTGGTTACTCCGTCGATCTGTCGCTCGGTGTCAACGACCGGACATTGTTTCACGCAGATTCCAGTTATTTCTATCCGGACGCCCTGATCCGCTCTCGGCGGTTGCGGACTGATACGGTTTCGAACACCGCGTTTCGAGGATTTGGTGGACCACAGGGCATGCTGGCTGCCGAGCGCATGATCGATGCAATCGCGATCAAACTCGGCAAGGATCCGCTCACTGTCCGGAAACTCAATTTTTACGACGGTGACCACAATCTGACACCGTTTGGAATGCCTGTCGAAGAATATGAGGTAATGCATGACCTCATAGATACGCTGGAAACAAGCTCGGATTATTGGGCGCGCCGTGAGGCGGTAAAGGAGTTCAATGCCTCCAACGCTGTCCTCAAAAAAGGTCTGGCGCTGACACCGATCAAATTCGGTATTTCCTTTACGCTGAAGCATCTCAATCAGGCTGGCGCGCTGGTTCATCTATATACCGATGGGTCGGTTCATCTGAACCATGGCGGCACCGAGATGGGGCAAGGGCTTTATCAAAAGATCGCCCAGGTGGTGGCCGAGGAAATTGGCGTCACGCTGGACAAGGTTCGGATCACCGCGACCAACACGTCCAAGGTTCCCAATACCGGACCGACAGCGGCTTCGTCAGGCACTGATCTGAATGCAATGGCAGCCAAACTGGCGGCAAAGGAAATCAAGGACCGATTGGTCAATTTCCTCAGCGAACAGCACCAGTGCAACGCTGAAGCGATCCACTTTGGTGACAACAAGGTGCTTGTCGGAGAACAGAGTTTCTCGTTGGCGGAAATTGCCAAACAGGCCCATATGGCGCGAATTCAAATGTCCCATGCGGGATATTATGCAACGCCCGGCATTACCTGGGACCGGGACAATGCCACTGGCAGACCATTCTTCTATTTCGCATTTGGCGGGGCCTGCTCGGAAGTCACCATCGATACGATGACCGGCGAAATGACAGTCGACCGGGTCGATATCCTGCATGATGTCGGGCATTCGCTGAACCCTGCTATCGATATAGGCCAGATCGAAGGCGGATTTGTGCAGGGCATGGGTTGGTTGACCACCGAAGAACTCGTCTGGGACGACAAGGGACGACTGCGGACCCATGCACCGTCGACATACAAGATACCGACGGCTTCTGACATTCCGGAAGACTTTAACGTCAATCTCTATGAAGGTAACGGCAATCCTGAAGACACGATTTACCGCTCCAAGGCTGTTGGTGAACCACCGGTTATGCTGGCGAATTCCGTCTTTTGCGCCATTAATGATGCGGTCGCGAGCCTGAATCCCGGCGAGTTACCGGATCTTGATGCCCCGGCAACACCGGAAACCATCATGAAAGCCGTTCGGGAAATCCGCCAGAGAAAGGCTTCTTCATGAAAGTCTGGGCACACATTTCAGCTTGCTTGAAAAGCGGCGACGCGTGTGCCCTCGTGACCGTTACCCGTGTTGATGGCTCAACGCCTCGTGAAGCCGGTGCCCGGATGATCGTGCGGCCAGACGGCGGGTTTTACGGCACCATTGGCGGTGGAACTCTGGAACTTGAGATCATTCGCAAGGCTGCGAAAGCTGCCTTCACGGGAGGTGCCCAGCTCGATCTGCAGATGGTATCTCTCGGGCCGGACCTTGGGCAATGCTGCGGTGGACGCGCTCAAATCGCGATTGAAGTCCTGAATACAGACGCGCTTGAAATAGCGAACCACTTCGCCGAACTAGAAACCCTTAATAGGCCGTTCGTCACGCAGTGCTTCCTGAGCGATGGAACCCTTTCGCCTCGTGAAGTCATCACTGGAGAGACAGAGTGTGCATTCAAAATAAATGAAAGCACCTCTACATCCAGTCAGATTTTGATTGAGCGGTTCGGCGAAGCTTTAACACTTTTGTATTTGTTTGGTGCCGGGCATGTCGGCAAAGCTCTGATCCTGGCGCTGGCGCCGCTGCCGTTTGCGGTCCACTGGATTGACAGCCGGGCCGATCAGTTTCCGGGGGCCGTTCCTGCAAATGTCACCAAGATCTGTTCTGCCGATCCGGTGTCTATTCTTGAGAACGCTGCAAATGGCGCATTTGTGATTGCCATGACTCATTCCCATGCACTGGATGAGGACATTATGGGGCAGGCGCTGTTGCTTCAGAAGTTTGACTATTGCGGCGTCATTGGCTCCAAAACAAAACGTGTCCGGTTCCAAAAACGGCTTAAAGCCGGAGGACTGAGTGACATACTCATATCGAATATGGTCTGCCCGATCGGGGTAACAGCAATAAACTCAAAACACCCGGCCGCTATCGCGGCCGGTATAGCTGTTGACCTACTTGAGCGCGGCGAGGCCCGTTTTCAACAAGCCGCTGCAAGTGGGAGACTTGCACAACAATAAGACATGATGAATAAGGCGGCAGTCACTCGGGGGACAGCGTGACAGAAACACTCCATTCAGAGGTGAGCAAACAAATGCAGCAGAACAGATCCGAAAAGGACACTTTGCTGGATGCGCGCGGACTGACCAAGAGATTTGGCGATATCCTAGCCAACGACAGCGTAGACCTCACCATCAACAAGGGTGAGATCCATGCGTTGCTGGGTGAAAATGGTGCCGGTAAATCCACACTCGTCAAAATGTTCTATGGCTCATTGGAGCCGGACGGCGGCGAGATCTGGTGGGACGGAACCAAGGTCAAGATAGGCAATCCAGCCGCAGCCCGAGAACTTGGCATCGGCATGGTCTTTCAGCATTTTTCGCTGTTTGAGGCCCTGACTGTTGTCGAGAATATTGCTCTCGCCTTGCCCAACCCGGGAAAAATGGCGGATCTGGCAAACCGGATCGCAACTGTTTCCAGGGAATATGGCCTACCGCTGAATCCCGCCGACATCGTTGCTGATTTGCCCGTCGGTATCCGCCAACGGATCGAGATTGTGCGTTGCCTGCTGCAGGAACCAAAACTGATCATCATGGATGAGCCGACGTCCGTTCTGACCCCGCAAGAGGCTGACCAGTTGTTCGTGACCTTGCACCGGCTTGCGGATGAAGGCTGCGCAGTCCTTTATATCAGCCATCGTCTGGAAGAAGTGCAGCGCATCTGTCACCACGCGACAATTTTGCGTCACGGTGAAGTGGTCAACGAATGTGATCCGACCAAAGAAACACCGTCAACGCTGGCAAGCATGATGGTCGGCTCTGAAGTTGTCGCTGTAAGTGCCGGGGACAAAAAATCGGACATTGGAGAAATCAGGCTTGGCTTGAAAGATCTCTCGGCCAAAGCCTCGACCCCCTTTGCAACGGCGCTCAACAAGATTTCTCTCGATCTCAAAGCCGGTGAAGTTGTCGCTATTGCGGGCGTTGCTGGTAACGGGCAAGGCGAGTTGTTCGATGCTATTTCCGGTGAAATGAAAGTCGCACCGGAAATGGTCGTGATTGACGGCATTCCGAGTGGCAAGAAAAACATCACCTGGCGCCGAAAACACAATGCTGCATTTGTTCCCGAAGAACGCCTCGGGCATGGCGCTGTTCCAGGCATGAAACTCTCGCAAAACATCGTTCTGACGCGTCATAGTACTGGAGACAAACTGGTGTCTGGCGGTTTCGTCTCCGAGACCAGGGCCGGTGATATGGAAAAGCGTATCAAGCAGGCGTTTGATGTGCGCATGTCGCATGATGACCCGGAAGCGCGATCATTGTCCGGCGGAAATCTGCAGAAATTTGTAGTTGGCCGTGAGCTTGATCGCGAACCTGGCGTGTTGGTCGTCAATCAGCCGACCTGGGGTGTCGATGCGGGGGCTGCGGCCCTGATCCGCCAGGCATTGATTGATCTTGCGCGCAGCGGGTCTGCGGTTTTGGTGATTAGCCAGGATTTGGATGAAATCTTTGAAATTGCCGACCGGATCGCGGTTATCTCCCGAGGCTATCTGTCGGCTGCCGAACCGGTGAGCGAGATGACGCGTGAGCGTGTCGGGCTGCTGATGGCAGGTGGCGCTGAAGTGCAAGGGGAGGTGGCTTGATGCGGATCGAACTTGTCAAACGGAAAGAACACAGCGAATTGATGTCGCTGATGTCGCCGCTCATTGCTGTTGCTCTGACAGCGATCTCGGCCGGGATCATTTTTGCCATCTCGGGTATCAACCCGCTGGAAGGTCTCTACAAATTCTTCATTGACCCGCTGACACAACAATGGTCACTGGAAGCGACGATCGACAAGGCGACACCCTTGATCCTGATAGGATGCGGCCTGTCCGTCTGTTATCTCTCCAACAACTGGAATATTGGCGCAGAAGGCCAGTTTGTTGTTGGGGCGCTTTTCGGTTCCTTCCTGCCGATACTATTTCCAGAATTTGAAAATGCATTTACTCTCCCGTTGATGTTGATCTTCGGTGTTATTGGTGGCGCACTTTGGGGCCTGGTTCCGGCGCTTTTGAAAACCCGATTCAACACCAATGAGATCCTGACCAGTCTTATGCTGGTCTATGTCGCCGGACTGCTGCTGGATTATCTGGTGCGTGGTCCCTGGCGCGACCCGGACGGTTACAACTTTCCGGAATCGCGGATATTCTCTGATGCAGCAACGCTCCCCGAAGTGTTCGGCGGTTTCATGAGCATGTCTGCGGTGATCACGCTGGTCATTGCTATCATTCTGGCGGTCGTTCTGGCTAAAACGGTCAAGGGGTTTGAGATCCGGGTTATGGGTGAAAGCCCTAGAGCTGGCAGCTTTGCCGGGTTCTCTTCGAAGCGACTGACGTTGTTTGCATTTGCGATAGCCGGCGGTCTGGCAGGATTGGCCGGAACCATGGAAGTGTCTGGCGGGCTCAATCAGTTGCTGCCATCAATTTCGCCTGGATACGGTTTTACAGCCATTATTGTCGCCTTTTTGGGTCGGTTGAATCCGATCGGGATCATCGTTGCCGGGTTTGTCCTGGCCCTGTCTTACATCGGCGGCGAAGGGGTTCAGTCCGCGATGGGTGTATCCAACAAGATCGCAAGCGTAATCCAGGGATTGCTGCTGTTCTTCGTGCTCGCTTGTGACACGTTGATCCTCTACCGAATTCGGATTGTTACGCTCAGAAGTTCTGCTGCAACCGGGGAGGTTTCCCATGTTTGAAGCTGTTCTTCTGACCGTTATAACTGCGGCGACCCCGCTTCTGATTGCTGCCATCGGCGAACTGGTGGTAGAGCGCTCGGGTGTTTTGAACCTCGGTGTTGAAGGCATGATGATCATGGGCGCTGTGATCGGTTTCGCCGTCGCCAACCAAACCGGCTCGGGCACGATCGGTGTGGTTGCTGCCATAGTCGCCGGCATGGCAATGTCAGCCCTGTTCGGCTTTCTTGTACTGGTGCTGGTGGCCAATCAGGTCGCTACCGGTTTGGCGCTGACGATCCTCGGCCTGGGCCTTTCCGGGATGATTGGTGAGGCTTACATCGGTGTTCCGGGACTGCGTATTCCTGAACTCTACATTCCGTATCTATCCGAAATCCCGTTCATCGGTCCGGTCTTTTTCCAACAAGACGCCATCGTTTATCTCGGTTTCGCGCTGGTGATTGGTGTTGCCTATACGCTGTTCCGGACACGGGCAGGCCTCATACTGAGGGCAGTCGGCGATAATCACAGCTCTGCTCATGCGCTCGGTTATTCCGTATTGAAAATCCGGTTTCTGGCAGTCTTGTTTGGCGGTGCCTGCGCAGGGTTGGCAGGCGCCTACATGTCACTGGCGTACACACCTCAATGGGTGGAGAACATGACAGCCGGACGTGGTTGGATTGCACTGGCTCTGGTGGTGTTTGCATCCTGGCTTCCATACCGGGTTGTTGTTGGTGCCTATTTGTTCGGTGCTGTCAGTGTTCTCAATCTGCATGCCCAGGCAATAGGTCTCGGAATTCCGTCGCAATTCCTGTCCAGTCTGCCATATCTTGCAACGATTGCTGTTCTTGTGCTGATCTCCGCAAACAGGAGGTTGACACTTGTCAACACACCGGCTTGTCTCGGCAAACCTTTCGTTCCGGACCGGTAGGGGCTCCCAGCCGCCGGTCACGGTGCAGCTCTCTGCGATCAGAGTTGCACCGAACAACTTGATCGTACAAAAGAATTGAAACCATAGGGGAATGACACCAATGAAATCATTTTTGAAAACAACAGTGGCTGCTGTCGCATTTGCCGCTGCTGGTTCTGCAGCTCAAGCCGCAGACGTAAAAGCCTGTTTTGTCTATGTCGGGCCAGTTGGCGACTTCGGCTGGACCTACCAGCATGACCAGGGCCGATTGGCTGTTGAAGCGAAGTTTGGCGACAAGGTCGAGACAGCATTTCTAGAAAGCGTTCCGGAAGGTCCGGATGCCGAGCGTGCTATCGAGCGTTTCGCCCGGGAAGGCTGTAACATCATTTTCACAACGTCCTTCGGTTACATGAACCAGACGCTGAAAGTCGCCAAGAAGTTCCCGGATGTTAAGTTCGAGCATGCGACAGGCTATAAAACAGCGGACAACGTTGCGACCTATAACTCCAAGTTCCATGAAGGCCGTTACATTCTCGGTCAGATCGCGGCGAAGCAGTCCAAGTCCGGCGTAGCCGGTTACATCGCATCTTTCCCTATTCCGGAAGTTATCTCCGGCATCAACTCGTTCCTGCTCGGCGCTCAGTCCGTCAACCCGGACTTCAAGCTTAAAGTCGTTTGGGTAAACACATGGTTCGATCCGGGCAAAGAAGCTGATGCTGCTAAGGCTCTGATCGATCAGGGCGCTGACATCATCACACAGCACACCGATTCCACAGCACCGCTGCAGGTTGCTCAGGAGCGCGGCGTTCACGGCTTTGGCCAGGCATCAGACATGATCAACTTCGCAAAAGATGCACAGCTAACTGCGATCATCGATGACTGGGCTCCATATTACATCGAACGCGTTCAGGAACTGATCGACGGTAAATGGCATTCCGGCAGTGCCTGGGATGGTCTTGAATCCGGCCATGTTGTTATGGCGCCATACACCAACCTTCCTGCTGATGTGGTTGAGATGGCAAAAGCCACCGAAGCCAAGATCATTGGTGGATGGGAGCCTTTCACCGGTCCTATCACAAAGCAGGATGGCACCGAAGCCGCTGCTGATGGTGTCCGTCTCGACGATGGCGCAATCCTCGGTATGAACTGGTACGTCAAAGGTGTTGACGACAAACTGCCACAATAAGCAGTAAATATCTGTTGGCCCGGGCTTTGGGTCCGGGTCAATTCTAATGACGATTTTTATCTGTGAGGCACTATGGAACGGCGGAAATTTTTGAAAACCGCTGCAGTCGCTGGCGGGGCGCTTCTGACCGTTCCGACCCAGGCACATTCCACTAAGACCGACGCTGATAAAAACAGGTATTACGACGGCTTTGTTTTGGCTCTCGGTGGGGGGGCAGCAAAAGCCTTCGCCCATATTCCTGTGCTGGAAGCAATGGATGAACTTGGTATCAAACCCAAGGCTATCGCAGGCACCTCGATGGGATCGATACTGGGTGGCTATTACGCAAGCGGTATGAGCGCGAAGGATATTCGCCAATTCACTGTCGAACTGTTCACGCAGAAGACTCAGCTATTCCAGAAACTGTTTTTGAATGATGGGCGCACATGGGGATCGTTGTTAAATCTCGTCCGTCCGTCGATCATTGATCCAATTGTGCTATTCGAAACCGTGTTTCCGGACGGGTTGGCCAATTCTTTCGAAGATCTGCAAATTCCGCTCAAGGTGATTGCCACTGATTTTCACAAACAATCAGAAGTCATCCTGACAAACGGACCGCTGTTGCCCGCGATTGCGGCATCATCCGCATTGCCCATGTTGCTGACACCTGTTGTCATTGATGATCAGGTTTTGATTGATGGCGGGTTTGTCAATCCGACACCGTTTGACGTATTTGGCGATACCAAATCGGCGACAGTCGGTGTTGATGTTACAGCAAGCGATTTCTCAGATATCAACGGGATCCCGAGCGGCATGGATACATGGGTTGGATCAGTATCGATCACCTTGCATTCCATTGTTGCTGCAAAACTCGCCTGTTCGGGGCCTGATCTTCTCATTGAACCACCGATCGGCAAATTCCTGACAATGGATTTCTTTGAGATCGAAGAAATTTTGTTGGCAGCAGAGCCCGCAAAGGAAGACTTCAAACGCGGTATCGCCAAACTCCTGGAAAACACCTAGGGGCTCCGCTTAGCCTTCAGACGCAGCCGCTCTCTTGGAGAAGATTTCCTTTAATTTGTCGGCGCGCTCTGTTGTCCAACCGTCCGGATTTACAACAGCGGCCCAGGCATCAATGTAATCTTCAGCGATATACAGATGGCCAAATCTCGGAACCTTCAGCGAAAAAGCTGAGTCCAGAGCCAGTTGGAGCATGGTGATCATCGGAAACCATTTTAGCTGATCGGAAACATCCGGAGCTCTCGGCATATCCAGCCAGGCCGGTTGAAACAGGCTGCTGTCGAATGTGAAGTTCACTATTGGGTCGCTTCCGTAGTTCAGAAAAACCACCCTGATCGGTCCCCAAGGTGAAAACTTTTCATCCAGGCCGCCATATTGATCCATAACCCGGATGAGCGAACCATTGCCATATTTGGGGCGCCAGGCCGGACTGCTTGGTTTCCGGTCGTCACGGACTTCGGACCAATAATTTGAAAAGAAGGGCGAGCCGACCCAGAGCGCGCCCTGGATCGGATCGGCCAACATATCGAGAAAATTCAAGGTCGCCTGTGAATTGAACGCGCCCTGACTCAAACCGTAGACATAAAGCTTGGGTCGCTGGCCCTTGGGAAGAGTGCTCCAGTATTCATAGATTATGTCGAACAGCGCTTCAGCCTGTTCCACGCCGTATTCCGGATGTGCCATCAGGGAGAGGGCGCTGGTCAAATAGGAATACTGAACAGCAACGGTCGCCACATCACCGCCAAGCATGAAATCAAGCGTGTCGTGGGCGTGCGGGTCCATCCAGCCTGTCCCGACGGGAACTGCGACGACGAGAACCGAACGGTCAAATCCGCCGACTCGTTTTAGCTCATCAAAAGCAATTTGAGCGCGTTTCTTTGGCGTATCCGCCGCTTGCCGACCGACATAGACCCGAATGGGTTGTTGAACATCGTCGCCGTCAAATACGGAAATTTCCTCGGATGTAGGAGCTGTAGCAACAAACTGTCGCCCAAGGCGGCCTATTTCGTCCCACCTGACAAGCGACTCGGCACTGCCTGTTTTTTGCGGATCAGTTGGTTTGGCGATGTTTGGTTCAATAAGGATATCTGCAGCCATGAAGGACGCATCTGCTATCTTGAACGCATTGCGAACCAAAGCACCATCGATCAATGCCCAGAAGAACCAGCCAACGACACAGATGGACAGCACCACTCCAACCTTTGGCGGTACCAATCTGTCCATTTGACTGGAAACAATGCGGCGGACACTTCCGAGCCCGCGAAACAAGAGCCAGAAGATTGTGGCAATCAGTGCACCTAAGAAAAATATCAGAAAAGGAGCACCGGATTCTAATGGCGGAAGATCAACGGCATAGCGTGTGGCGTTTTGCCAGCTGGAGGCCTTAGACAGCGAAAAAACAAGGATGCCCAAACTGATACTCAGCCCGACAATCGACCACCAGACGTTCTGTCGTGTGCTAAACTGCTTCAGCTCCATATAGCGCCAGAGCGCGCGCGCGAGCAGTGCCGTTTCATAAGCCAGAATTGCTGCCACCCCGGACAGGAGTGCCTGGATCAAAGGATCTCGCGGCATCAATGAGGGTGTTAATGACGCTCCAAAGGCGCTGACCGCTGCGACCAGAGCGATGGTTGAATAATTGTCCACGAAGCACCGTGGTAATTTGACCCCAAAAACAGTCACGCTCGTCTCCGGACCCCAAAAACAAAAATTTGAATCTGTTTGTTAAATGATTTGGTTGCCTTGTCTTCTATTCCAAGTCAACCGCAACGGGATTTTGCATGGTTATTTGTGACGATTCAGACTGCCTTAAGGCTTGGCTTTTCTAATGGCGTTTGAATTTGCAAAACTAATCTCTAATCAGTTGATTGTCAGGGACAACGCCTTTCAACAGACAAACAACTTTCGCGAAAGCAACGCGGGTTAGTGATGAAATTCGGGAACCAAAACCGGATCCTGATTTGATGTGCAAACGAATAACTGGTTGATGGCATTGCGGCCCTTGACTGCAGAGAATTAACTCCGTGCGACCGGGTCGTACCCTTGTTTAGAGAAGACGGACAGGCCTATGCACATCGGCAAAATGTTGCGCATATTCTTCCCGTTCATGTTCCTCTTGATTCTGGCTTCACTGGTCGGAAACGTCGTCTCAATTGTTGGCGCCATAGAAGTCGATAGACGAACAGACGAGAAGATTTCATTGCTCACTTCCAAGTTTCAAAAACTGGACATGGGACATCTCGAAGGGCTTTTCGCGCAATTTGTTGCTGTACGGAGCGATGAAAATAGATCGGCCCTTAGCTTGGCCGAAAATGCGGTCCTGTCCGGTTTCAGTAATTTGACCTACAACAACTTTTCTTTCCTGGGCGATCAAGCCGGGATTATTCAGGCTCAAATTAAGCGGCTGCGCAGCAATATTGAGCGGTTGTCGCCAATAGTTGGTGCAGAGGGTTTTGTAGATGACCCGGAAGATGTGCTGAAAATCCTTCAAGTTCAGAGGCATCAGCTACAGTCCGCCGAGTTTTCGGTACGGCGAGCCATTGCAGAACTCAGCAATGATAATGCGACCAGTTTGCGACAGCATTATACGGTGCAAGTTACACTGATACTGTTTCTTGTCGCCCTGGCAGCGATCTGGATAACAACACTTTTCAAACAGAATAACGAACTGGAACGCGCCAGACAGACAGAGAGTAAAAGAGCCGATCTTTTGATCGATCGGTTAAACCATGATGCAGACACCGGAGTGATCAACAGGAGTGTGTTGCTGCAAAGAATGCAGGAGACCCACCGATCACTTTCATCTGACCAGAAACTGAGTGTTGTGTGCATTCGGCTGGCCAATCAATCTGCCGATAAAGATCTGAAAATTCAGCCGGTCGACCCACAGGCCTTGATGGCGGCAGCTGATCTGTTGCGCCATGCGACGGACCTTCACATCAATTCGGGATGTGTGGCGCGAGCCTCGGGAAATCGGTTTCTGCTCATGATCGTGACGGACAACGGTGTCGGGTCAACACCAAAGGAATTTGTTCAGACCCTTCTCAGTTTGTTTAAGCGCCCCGTTGTCACCCAGAATGGGTCCTGCACACTCGTACCTGCCATCGGACTTTCAGAAGCGGCAGAAACTGAGCGCAATCATACCCAGACAATCGAAAATGCGGAACTGGCAGCAGAAAATGCTAATCTGCAGGAAACCCGCAATTATGTAGAGTATCATCCATCCATGCGAGCGGATGCGGATCGCCGGGCAGCGGTCGAACGCGCACTGCCATATGCGATCAATGCAAATGACTGCCTGCCGCATTTTCAGCCACAGTTTGACTTGAAAACCGGGTGTGTGACCGGCGTTGAAGCCCTTGCGCGCTGGTATCATCCGGACCTTGGCTGGATTTCACCGACTGAATTTATTCCGATTGCCGAAAACACCGGTCAGATTGTCCAGCTTGGCTGGAAGATGCTCGAAACCTCTTGTGCCGAGGTGCAATTGTTACCGGGTGAATTGTCCTTGGCTGTCAATCTGTCAGTCATTCAGATCTTTAATGATGATGTGGTTGCCATGGTCAAGGAATGTCTTGACCGCACAGGATTGCCAGCGCACAGGCTCAAGCTTGAAGTTACAGAAACTGTTGTCATGCAGGATTTGAAGCGAATTCAAACGGCATTGTCCAATCTTCAGAAACTGGGTGTGCGTATTTCTCTTGATGATTTTGGACTGGGTTATTCAGCACTGACCTATTTGACGGATATTCACTGGGACGAAATAAAGATCGACGGCACGTTTGCGGCCAAGGCTGTCCGGGACAACAAGCAGACTGATATTTTGAAAATGGTTCTGGAGATCGCCCGGACACTTGGTTCTGATGTCCTGGTCGAAGGGATCGAAACCGTCGACCAATGCGACACCCTGGTTCAGCTTGGCTGCACCAACGGGCAGGGGTATCTCTTCGGCGGCCCAATGGCGATTGATGATGTCAAGGCGTTGTTCTTTCCGAAGCGGACAGCAAACGGCTAAGCTATTTTTGAACGACAATCTAAACCCCTTTGATAAGTGGAGTTTCATTTTTTGGGTTCGTCAGCGAGCTCGTTTGCTTGTTAGCAAAACAGCGCTGATCACAACCCAAATTGCCAGTCGCAGGGTCAGCGCGGCTACTGTGCGCATTTCGAATGCGCCGCCTTGCAAGATATGAAATCCGAACGCCAAAAAAACGATAGCAATTGCAACCGCCAGAGCGATCGACAGTTTAGTCGCCCATCGCCTTTGCTGGGCAATTCCAACACCGACAAGGACGTAGATAAAGCCCGACAGGAAATTGAACCAGAGCACAAATGAAACCGTGTCTCCGGCCAAGGCCTGCATCTTTGAACCGGAGAACAGAACTGTCCCGCCAGATATGACGGTCATCATGCCAAACATCAGGGCAACGCCCGCCGAAATTCGGAAGAACCAAGAATTTGATCGTTGATGTGCGTCTGGGTCGGTAGCCATGATCAAATCAGGTTGAAATTGGCGACAAGTGTCAACGTCTTTCGATTAATGGATTACGTGTCAAAGCGTCGCTACAGCCGCAGAGATCTGAGAGCCTGAAAGGTATTTTGGGAAAACAGGTGGCGGAGGGGGGCGCATAACCGTTCAATTAGTATTTTGGTTATACGCGCCTTATTCATTGTATTTTCTAAGGTATACCACATTTAATACCCCAACGAATCTGATTTTTTGGTGATAGGAAATCTTCATTTCCTTCGTAGTCTGCTTCCGCCGAGTTTACTATAGCCAGCCAGTATCCAAAAGCTGACATTCACCGCGAAAGCAATGATGTTTCCGATCGGGATGGAAAAACACCTCGAGCTTCGGAATGAAAGAACAAATTGAATTCAGCAGATTACTTTTGCTTTTAGGGCATGGAATGACCTAAACGATAAATAGTTATTGGACGCTGGTTTGTCCCGGCCCAGCCATGAAGGGCCTCACCAGAGCATCAAATATCTTGATTTTGCTTGATTGGCCGGGGTCTGGACGAAGGAGTGGCTTCGGCGAGTCACGCCGTTCTTGGGAACCTGATATTATCAGCCTCTAGTTCCTTCTCTTCCTGAAACACCTGCCTCACTTCATCAGGGATGATGTTCGGGCCGAACTGTTTGGTGAATAGGGAGATAGGTGTTTTGTAGGCGTTAGCCCGGTGCTCTGGGTTCTGAAGCAAGCGCCCGTAAACATAATGCATGAGCATGAGCATGCCCCGTGCCTGTGCGGGTGGCATGTTGACCAGCGCCTGCTGTGCAATCTTCGAAGGCCGTTCTGAACAGGTGAACAGGACCTGCATGAGAACTTCTATCTGCGGCACCCGCGCGCAAACCTCGTCCAGGATTTTGTCCAGGCCATCGCGATCTGAAACCGCCGCCAAGGCCTCGCATTTCAGGATCATCAGATAGATTTCAAACTGCGATCCCGGTTCGCAAAGTTCGAGCGCCTGATCAAGCGCGTGTTGCCCGACCTCGTTTTGGCCGACAAACACGCGCATTTGCCCGACCACCGGCAACGAAGCTGCCAACGAGGTGCTCTCCTTGTGCAGGCGTTCTGCCATCCTGATGGCCATGTCGTTGTAACCGCGATCTATGAAAAACAGCAGTTTGGCAGAGGGCAGCAGGAATGTCGGTTCGTTTTGAAGATACGGTAGACTTGACGTCACGAGGCTTTCGATTTCATCTTCATCGTCTTTTCGTGGATCTGCATTCGACATGAAGATCTGCACACTGTCTTGCAGGTACTTCGTGTGGATGTTTGTCGCCAGCATGATTTTCGCGCGATAGTCCGTTGGATTGGCGTCCACCTGAGTACGCAGACCCTGGTCATTCTCAGACCAATGCCCCTTTATTCCCGTGAAGGTTTTGCCCGCTTCAATCATGCCAACAGCAAGTGGCACCTGTGCTTCGACCTGTGTCGCCAGGCCTGTTCGCAACGCGCTGGAGATTTCATCTGATATCGCATTAATGTCTGCGGTAGATGCATTGGATGCGGATATTCTTTTTGCGAAAACCGTTCTATCGGAGCGAAACAGATATCCGCGAAACACACAATCCAGTTGGTCCCCAACAAGCACAAAACTCAGCTCTATGCCGATCTCCGGTGTTTCTTCGCCATATTCTTCGGCCTTCGGGCAGTCCGGATCGAACGCAACTGCCAATTCATCACTGAAATGGGCTTGAAAGGCCTTTTGAAACTGTTGTGAGAACAGCTCCGCCGAAGTCCGTTTGCCACCAATGTGGTTCAGGCCAAATACGGGGCCAACGACGGCATGGCAATTGCGCGGCAAAGATTGTTGTTTCGATAGCGATGCAAGCCAGATGTACCCCTCTCCATATCGCGTGGCGATGAAAGTCGGGTTCTGGGCATCATCTCCCAATTTCTGTCTCAACCGATTGATCAGGAAGTCGATGCTGCGGTCCAGCTTCTCTTCATTGCCCTGACTTAGGGCATCAAGCAGCTGAGCGCGGCTCCGGACCTGGTTGGGATATTGAACCAGATACTGCAGCAGTCTGGTTTCCGCTCTGGTAAACGTCACAAGAGTTTCATCGTCTGAAATGGCTGAAACAAAATTTTCGTCAAAGCATAGAGGGCCGAGCCGGACTGTGTGCTTCATGTAAAATCGGTTCCCTACCAAATCACTTTCAGAATTTCCGCATGGTAAGCAGTATTTTTGCCGATATCAAATTTCGCAAATATTTCTACAACAATTGCCTCTTACCAATTTCAGCTGATTTTACAACGTGATCGCAGACCGTAACGCTGGGGGATGGGAGCAGCTTTCCGGTAGAGAGCCGGGAACTCGACCGGAAGAAAAACCAGCAAATCACAATCAGACTTTCAAGCCGGAAGCTATTTCGAAAATGCTATTGCGAACAACCTCCATCAGGGACCATTTGGGTGGGAAGCGAACCTTCGTTGCTGATAAAGCGAACGCCTATTCTTACGCCTTGGTCGCTGATGCTCCGAACCCGACACGGGAAAAACTACCTCCCAATAGGCTCCGTCGAAATGCTGTTAGGCGGTAGTCGCTCATCCTTTGGCTTGCGCCTTACGCGCGGGCGAACAAAGCGTGTAGCCCGAGGTTTTCGATTACTTTCCTTGCCGTAGTCACGGATGAAATAACAAACATCGACATCGGAAAAGTTGTCACGCAGGGTCCGTATCAGGAGTTTCGCGATCACGGGTTCGATCGCCTGAACGCCGAGGATAATGCCTACAGAGCCACCCCGGTCCATGGCTTCCTTGCTGATCCGCTCGCCCCGAAAGATCCAGGCTTCCGCATCTTCTGGCTGGGCAAACATCCAGAAGGCAACGCCGACGGCGACATCTCCCCGCCGGGCAAAAAAGTAATTCCCGTTGTCGATGGAATGAACCAGCCCACCCATGGAAAATCCGAGCGGCATATCGCGAAACGGTGCCTCGCCGACGAGCAGCCGAACCGCCAGCCCCAGGGCTTCATTTGGATCCTTCATCTGCATCAGACGGAGATTGTCTTTTGTGTCATTTTCTTGTTCCAAAGGGAACAGTCCTTTCAATCATTTCGCCACGCATTACACAGTGTAGTTATGGCACCGTCAAGATATCAAGCAATATAAGAAAAGTATTACGCCATAATTATTATACCAATACTAAATGTAATAAATAATAATAAAGTATTATTTTCTTATGTATTTTGTATCTCAGGAAATAATTCACGAAACTTCATCGAAGACATTGAATTCTTAGACAAACAATTGCCAGCCGGTTCCCGCGCTGGCATCGAACGCCAAAGGGAAACGGCAGATGGCAACGATTACCGGCTCAACGGGTGACGACCAGGGTGCATCCCAGCTGAACGGCACAAGTGATGCCGACATCATCACCGCCCGCGACGGCGACGACGACATCGAGGGCCTTGCTGGTTCCGATCAGATCGACGGTGGCCCGGGAACCGACTGGGCCTATTACACCAGTTCCGACGCGGCAGTCGTGATCAGTCTTCTGGCCCGCACAGGGAGTGGCGGCCATGCCGAGGGTGACACACTGGTCAACATCGAGGGTGTTGTGGGTTCGGCCTTCGCCGACACGCTGACGGGGGATGACTCGGCCAACGATATTTTGGGCGCCGGTGGTGATGACATCATCGACGGCGGTGCTGGCAAAGACAACCTCAGAGGAGAAGCCGGCAACGACACGCTTCGAGGCGGCACCGGCGTCGATACGGCCATCTTTTCGAGTACGCGTGCGAGTGCGACGATCACCCGGTCCGGCAACGACATCATCGTCACCTCGGCGGAGGGGACCGATACTCTGACGGATGTCGAGTTCCTGCAGTTCAGCGATCAGACGATTTCGGTCGAAAGCCTGTTCCCGGCCGATGTTATCCAGGTGACGACCCTTGAGGATGTTGTTGATGCCAATGACGGTGTCACCAGCTTGCGCGAGGCGATCACCCAGGCCAATGCGGCCGGAACCCCAACCACGGTACAGCTCGGCGCAGGAGTTCATAGTGTTATCCAAACAGATGACCTTGAGATCACAGGCAACGTGACACTGCGTGGCCTAGGCGCCACTGAAACAACCATTCGCGATCAGAATGCTGATCTTGGGATATTCCGCGTTGCCAATGGAGCAACCTTCGCTCTGCACGATGTTAGGCTCACCGAGAGCGTTGACGGGCTCGTTAGTAAAGATAGCAATCCCTTGGACGGTGGCGGCATTTACAACGATGGCGGTAGTGTCAGCATAACCAATCTTGTGCTTGAAGAATTAGGTAATTACCGGGTAGTGACGCAAACAGGAGGTGCAAAATTTACCGGTGACGTCTTGGGCCCTGGGTCCGGTGGGGCAATCTTCAATGCCAGCGGGGCCATGGATATCACCGGCAGTTCCTTTGTGTACAACTATGCGAGGGAAGGTGGTGCAATCTACGCTGCCGGAGGCAATGTCGCCATCGACAGCACAAGCTTCGACAGCAATTTGGTCAATGGCGAGTTCGAGGTTTTTGGGCGCGAAGCAAAAACGCTCCATGGCATACCAATTGATGATGCCATTGGGAAGGGAGCTGCCATTTTTTCCGATGCAAGCGCACGTGTGAACATCTTCGGTGACAGCTCCGGGACCGGTACGTCCACATCGTTCACCAATCACACGTCGCATAATGGTGATTCTGTCTCCCTGATCGAAGGCAATGGCTCTGTCTATCTGGAACCGTCGATTCTGATCGATGACAGCAACACAGCTGCCAGCACTCTGAACGGCGTCGTCCAGGAATTGCCACTCAGTCCTGCCGTATTGGCGGACGAAGCGAGCGTTGCGCTGCGGGCCAATACGATCGATCCAGCTGTTCTCACGCTGTTGCAGAGCGTGGACATATCATCAAGCAATGCCGGTTTGGCTCTCGTCAACAACGCGATCCTCTCCCAATCGTCGAACGAGATCGTCATCCAGCTGTCCGGCTACAGGCTGGTAGTTAACGGGTCCGATCTTTCCTATGCGGGTGATCCGTTATCCTATTCCACGGGCGAAGCGGCGGCAACTGCTGCCGCCGGTTTCGTCAACGCAATCACGCTGCAGACGGTGGATGGCTCGGCAACGGTCGGCACGGCCACTGGCCTGTCAACCACGTTCCGGAGCGTGGCAACGGGTCTTGCAGTTCCGGATTCTAACGGGAATTATGCCGCTTTCATCGATACGCTCGGAACACCCCTGTCGCAGGCTGGCGGTGCGGATGCCGATACGCTCAACGGATCCTCCAATGCCGATACGTTGAGTGGCAATGGCGGCAACGATTTCCTCACTGGCGCCGTTGGTAATGATACAATCGACGGTGGCGCGGGCACTGATACAGCGGCCTTTACCGGGGCGCAGTCCGATTATGTAGTCTTTACCCGAAGCGACGGCCGCACCATGGTCGCCGACATTACTGCCGGACGCGATGGCAAGGACACCCTGTCGAATGTCGAGACCCTGAGCTTCGGCGGCACGTCCGTGTCGCTGGCAACGGCTCTGATAGAGCCGGCGGATGCCGACAGCAGCGCCTTCCAGGTTTACCGCTTCTTCAACACGTCCAACGGGGCGCACTTCTTCACTACCAGTCTAACGGAGCGGAACTCGGTTCTGGAAAACCTTGATGGGCTGTCCTACGAAGGCAATGCCTTTGATTCCAACGTGACTGAAGCCAACGGCACCGCGGTTTTCCGCTTCTTCAACCTTGCCAACAACGTCCACTTTTATACGGTGAACGCTGAGGAGGCCGCAGGTCTTCGCGAGAATACGGGCTTCCGCGACGAGGGCGTTGCGTATTATGCGTCAAGTGATGACAGCTCCGGCGCGACCGCGCTCTACCGGTTTTTCAATACCACCAGCGGCAGCCACTTCTATACGACCTCATCGGCCGAACGTGACAACATCATAAGCACACTAGGTCATTTCAATTTCGAAGGCGTCGCCTATTTCGTTGATCTCGCATAGCGGGAGCGGGAAAACAGTAAAGCACCGGATCTGGTGCCTGCGCCTATGAATATGTTTTGTACCCGGAAGCTGCCGTTCGCGGTACCGTCGCCGAATGTCTGTAGTGGGGCCGGAAGGGGAATGGTAGCATCAGGTCATAAAATCAGAGAAGCAGACTTTACGCCTCACTTTTAACGTCCGAAAATCCCGCATAGTTTCCGTTCGCTTCCCGCCCCGTGTCGCTGTTTGATGATAGTGGCGCGAATGACCGGATCAAGCTTACCAGTTCATTCAGCGCAGTCGACAGGGCTCCCGTCACCTGAAGTTGCATTCTATCGGCAGTTCAGATCTTCAAGAGGGATATTCGAAATGATCTTTTCCCAAATACCGGTGTTCATTGCGTCATAGCAAAAAGCCTTGAACCCTAAGCGGCCGTACGATCAAAGATCCTGGTCGGGTTGATCATAGAGATTTTGGCCAGGCTGCCGGACAGGTGCGCGGGTGTACTGGCTCCTGGAGTTAGCGGCTCCGCCGATTCTCCCGTCTACGTTCGGTGGTGGCAGCATACTTGTAACTTGATCATATTGTCTGTCCCCTCCGGGAACTGCCGAAAACCGTGACTGCTGTGATTGAGGTGTTTGCGTCGAAGAGGTTCCGGAAAACTGCAGGCCACCCCGTGCAAGGTTCGATTGCACAGCTGGGGGCAGATCTGTCGGCCGTTGTAGAACCAGGCCGCGCCGAGGTGGATGATGGGCTGTGCGCAAGCTATCCAGTCCACGAAGAACCCGCTCATAGTGCCGGATGCGTTGGCCCAACTGCCTGATCAGGTCATTTTTCTGCCCTTGCAACCGCTCCTGATCTGCTTCCCTGTCTGAACGTTTTTTCTTCCTAATGAACCTATTCTGCAGTCTGTCGCGGTTTTCACCTATCTTAGCTTCGGTTTCGGCCAACTGTTGGACAAGATTTTTTTGATGGCTATGTATGGCCGCACCGGAGGCTTCAACTAAATCTTGAACAATTCCATGGCGTTCGGGTTCTTGCTGGCGCGAATCTGCCCGTTGATCATTGGCGGCGGTTGATCCGCCGCCAAATACCGTCCGGATATTTCTATTGCGATCGATCGCCTGACGCGTCGTCTCCTGTAGACGATTCCTGGTCGCATCGACGGTGGCCAATATATTCTGATACATCCCTTGCAGTCTTAGCTGTTTTCGTTTGGCAGCAGCCAGAGCTCGATTTTCAGTATCGTTTCTTGCGTTTGCAATGCGCCGTACGGCCTCGTTTGCTCCCGCTAATTGTAGCTTAATGGCTTCGAGTTTTTGCTCCTCAGTACTCAATATATTTGCAAATTGATCAAAGCTCTCGGTGGCTTCGTCGTGGGCCTGCATCAGCTCGCCGTGTTTCTTAGTTATATCATCGAGATGCTGCTCAAATCCTTTGGCATCAGCGCCGGTCGTGGCAAAAAAAGCCGGGATCATAAGAAGTGCAAGAACGGGAAAGAGTGTTTTGATCCGCTTGGCGAAATACACCATGTCACTGACCTCCTGTTACCGTGGTTTCGGCAAGGGCATTTAACTCTTCAAGTGTTGCCGGACACGCCGGATTGGCCTCAGGCGTTGCAAACGTTGTTGCCAGTTCGACAACTTCAAATTCGACATCGAAGTCATAGCACTGGATCGATCCGTCCTCTGGTGCACAGCCAAAGCGCTCAAGCCGTGGTCGGCTACCGGCAATGCGCAGCGTTAATTCGCCACTTTTCAGAGCGTCGCTCCAAGCGAATTCCTGCGCTTTTTTCATGGCATCTGGCGATCTCGAGACATCATATTCATACAGGTCAATATCGACCTCGAAAGTGCCTCCAAGTTCGATGACACACGGGTCGACACCGAAAACGTGCGACAGGGCCCCATTGTCAGTATCGATCTCTTTCACAAAGTAGTCACGTGGCAGAAAACCTGACACGTCAACGTTCGAAATACCGGATTGTCCCGAAAAGGCTGGTGGCTGTTCCACATCAAAAAACAACCTTGTTTGCTGAGACTTGGTTTCATTGGCCAAGTTACTGCCGACCGTAATTTCTCCGCCAATTTCGAGCAAGCGAACGTCCGAATTGTCAGGCCCGCCAGAACGTTCATATTCGCCTTCTTCCAGCTCATCACGGTTCGTCCACTTGTTGGGCGAGAATTTCACCAGTTTCAGCTCGACCAATCTTGGAACCCGGCCATTCCCGGAACCTGCTGCAGCAGCTGCGGCAGCTATTCGCCTGTCAATGGCCGCTTTCAGTTTCGGTTTGATGTCATAGGACACAACGGGGTCATCAAAAAATGGCGCGACCAGCAATTCATCAAGCGTGCGAAGGCTCACATGGACCGGAACCACACCATCAACACCGACCCCCCAACTTTCTTTCAAAACGCCGGCATGGGCGCCACCAACGAAATAGAAATTGTCAAGCTGGTCGCTCATTTCCTGTTCAAAACGGGCTGTGGCTGCTTGGCTGCGCGAATTGCTGAAATTGCCGGAACCAAGCTGCTGTGTCTGAGCAGGCCCATTACCGGAAGACGGCGTCACCTTGCGGGTTAACGACGCTTGTGCCGAATATCCAATCTCGACTTGGCTTCCCCGCAGCTGTGCAATCTTGTTGGCAGAATACTCCATCTGCAAGACACCCATGCCGCCATAGATGACAGCGTAGGGATAGTGAGTGCCGAACGTTGCAACAAAACGGTCATAGTCAGCGTCTGCGCCACGCGCTTTTAAGCGATTGATCCTGGAAACGAATTGCCGGTCAAGCCGCATCCTTGCCTTGTCGAGAACAAGGTCATAAAAGATCGCCTTTGACAGGCCAAGTGTCATGGTATGATTGCGCTGCCTCAGGGTCTGGGAAGTCCGCTGATGGTTTTCGCTGCGACTGAAAGAAGCCGGGCCGATGCTGCCCCCGGCACTGACATTGTGCGCGGCAGCGGACTGGAATTCATTCATGGATGTAATGACATGCGTTTTGCTGTGTTGTTGCCCCGTGAATTCGGGCACATAAAGTAGCCCGCTTGGAACGAACACGCGGTTGGCATCATAATAGTCATTGCTCGTGGGATCTGGCAGCGCAAAAACGCTTCGGTTCGTGCCATTGTCCGTCAGGTGGATCGGGTCCATCTCGGTTATGTCATAACCCTGATAGTTGGCTTGCAGATTGACGGCTTTTGCCTGCACGATGAAAACGTTGTCGAAACTCGATGTCTCGCCTTTTGGCAACGGATGCGGGTGCACGGGCACCAAATCGATCGGTAAGCCGTCAAGCTCAATAAGGTCAGGGGCAATGATTTTCAGCATTGGTGCTTGCGTACCCGTCAGTATGGAATGGCTTGCAATACTTTGAAACCGATTGCGGTCCACCCTCAGGAAATGTTCGGCCTGGCCGTCCTCCAGGGTCACTGTAATTGTCGGTCTCGACGCATCATGATCACCGACAAGGCCAACTCCAATCAGGTAACCTTGCTCATCACTGACAAAGCGAAGGCCTGAAAGTGGGGTGCCGGCCGGCAGAAACTGGGAAAACGCGTCCAGTTCCAATCCATCGGGGTCCAACGGACCGAACCGTCCGATCTCACCAATGGTACCATGCACCGTTAGTGAAACGATCCGTCCAGACCCTGGTTCGGCAAAACCGGAAAGCCCGGTGATTTGATCGTTTTCAGCCAACAATTGCTCAGGCGATGCCTGCGATACACCACTGACCGTAGCGCCTTCGAAATCGAGCCTTGAACGACCGAGGCCCGCATCATGATAATCGACCCGGACGCCCTTAATTCCGGTTTGGTCCTGCACGAACGATAGCCGCGACAGGCGGGCACGTGCGGGTGCGATTGTCTTTCTTTGAAGGGTTGAAGAACGAAGTACCGGGATCTGGAGGAGAGCCTCATTGCCAAAGGAAGGCGGCACCGGGAACAGAAGCAGGTCCTCATGATCGGCTCCCCGTTGCTGGATGGTGAAGAGCGGATGTGACGTGAAGACCCGGCCGGGATCCTTCACATACCTTTTCAGAAGATCGATATGGTCTGAGCGTAGTTCAGGATCGGGGGACGCAAGGTCACTTTTGGCGCGGTCTTCCGGGCTCTGGGAAAATACAGCGGATGCAGCGTAGTTCGACTTGTTTTGGATGGAAACCGATTGGCTGCCAAACAATGTCCACGCTTCGGTCTCCAGCACAATCGCCGGCTCCAGCTGGCTAAGATAGCGGTCGCCGTCCCCGAGGTAGGCAAGGAGATCATCATAAAGCGGTGAAGCGGGCGTCGGATCACCGCTTGTAGTCGGCAAGTCGGAGATTTCCTCTGGTCCCAATGCGCGCCGCCACAAACGCAGGCCACCTATTTGACCTTCAAATGCCAGCTCGTTTTGTGAGTTCAAAGCGCCAACATTGACAATGAATGCCGTTCCAGGCCCATAGCCGACGTCAAAGGTGCCACGGTGCTTTCCATCAATATAAAGCGACGAGCGGCCATTCAGTGTCGCCAGCGCAATATGCCGGGAGACACCGTCTTCGAACGCATAGGGGACGCTTGCGAGCCCGTCCTGGCCCTCACCATTCCAGACAATCAATTCATCCTGGTCGGCAGACATCTGAATGGTGAGCTTGGTTCCTGTGACTGCATTAATGGCAAGTAATACCGGATCATCGCTTTCAGACAGATTATTGGGCCCGTGAGTGGGCATCACCCAGAATTCGATTGTTCCGAATTGCTCCAGTGGAATGGCTGCTCCATCGGGCTGCTGGAACAGCGTGTCGACCAATATAGTCGTTTCGATCGGCTCAAGACCGGCACCAAAAGGGGTCAGCTTGAGACCGGATGGCCGGGCCAGCTTCTCGGCTTCAACTTGCGGCGGCGGTACATGTATGAGCAGAAGATCTACTCGGCGTTGTTGCGGATCATCGGGATCAAGTCTGATCAGCGGTGCCGTTTCTCCGAACCCTTTGCCAGACAGCCGGTCCGACGAAATGCCTCCAACTGATTGCAGGTATTCCATGACAGCGTCAGCTCGTTTTTGCGAAATGGTCTCGTTGCGCTCCGCGTTTCCATCACTACTGGCATAGGACGCCGCCATGACGCCAACGCCCTTCATTTCATCACTATCAAGTGCTTTGGCCAATGCATCCAAGGTGGACTTGCCAGCGGAATTTATCTCTGTTCCACCGTCTAAAAACAGTACCGACCCGGCCTGGTAAACGCTGGCAATTAGGTCCGTTTCTTGTGACACCTCGACTTGTTTGCGGTGTTTCTCGATAAACTGGAGCGCTACGGCATCAATAGGAACGTCATCTTGTGCCAACGCAACCTGAGCTGCGGCAAGCAGCCATATCAGAAACAAGAGTGCTGGCACGTTCGATCTCCTACTTTAAATAGTATTCATGGGGTAACTGCAGCCATATCTGCTTTTAAAAGATTTTCTTACGAAGAAACGCTCATTGATCCAGCTTGTGCGATATCTTGATGCTTTCGAGCAAAAAACGAGATTGACTGGTGTTCAAGGTCGTTTCCGAAAATGGTGCGGGCGGCCTTTTTATCGCTGCACGCACCGGAATTGCGCCCTGATCACATGACCACGCTTTTGGTTCTTGTACATTTGCATTGTCATCCTCAAGGTCGGACCTTGCTGTTCCATATCGATCTCGAATTTTTCATCTTTCGGCCCGTTAAGCCAATGCCCCCCGCCAAATGCGACAGAGGAATCACCCTCCACCCAGTTCATTTCAGCATACCAACCGTTGTTTGAGGTGGCGGAGTAAATTTGATGGCTCGGGTCAGACTTGATCGTTATGAAACAATTGTTGCAATGACCCGCATTGGACTGGGTCTGCTGGTATTTTCTGCAGAACTCCGCCTGCGCAGCGCCTGAAAGGGCGATCAAGGCGACGGAGGCGATTATGATTTTTAGGGAAGATTGAAGAATTTTCATGGTGTTACTCCTGTTCAATCGAATAACTGGGCGGCTCCGTCATACAATTGCAGCTGGAGGAAGTTCCACGCGGCAAAACGTGCTGGGGATGGGAACGATTTGTGTTCAACTAAATGTTTCAGGTATAGCGGCCTACACCGCTCTTTGCCCGTAGCAGCTATCCACGAACACTCTGGCAGTGAACGGTCCCACGGCTATGATCCTTCGCGACCGTTAAAAGCGTCTGCGCTTGAGCTGGCGTTATCGGGGACCCGGGACCGCTACTCCTGAATAGAACCACTCTATTGTTACTGTAGTACCCCAAGTGAAAATTCTTGCCGGCCGGTCCTGTGCAATTACTGAAGCGGATGTATCTTGTCGGCTCGATGCACCGCCCGTTGTCAGGAATGGTCGGAGCATGACACGTCTTCGCCCGCGGTGCCGGACGTACACAATCAGTACCGTCCGCATTGAGCACCAAAGGCGCAACGCATTGGACAATAATCTTGGGCATTTGCGCCTGAGCGGGTCTCGGCAACAGTGCTCCCATGCCTGCCACCCCAACAAGGCCTGCTGCCACTGCAAGCGTCCCAAAACGTTGTGAACGTGAAGCGTATTCAAGTCTCATACTATTCTCCCAAAAACAGATTGCGTGCTGCCCTGCCACCATGGCGGCTCTTCATTTATTCAAAACAATTTGTCGGGTTCGGAGTAACAGCGACCAGGGCGTAAGAATAGGCGTTCGCTTTCTCAGCAACGAAGGTTCGCTTCCCACCCAAATGGTCCCTGATGGAGGTTGTTCGCAATAGCATTTTCGAAACAGCATCCGGCTCGAAAGTCTGATTGTGATTTGCTGTTTCGTCTTCCAGTCGAGTACCTGGCTCTCTACCGAAAAGCTGCTTCCATTTCCCCTGCGTTACGGTCTGCGATCGCGTTGTAAAATCAGTTGAAATTCGTAAGAGGCAATTGTTGTAGAAATATTTGCGAAATTTGATATCGGCAAAAATACTCCTTACCATGAAGTGATCCCGTGAAATCGGACAGTCAGCTAAGGTGTATCCCAAACCTTGGATGGGATACGAACATGGCGTAGCGCCGGAACTTTACAGATCAGTTTAGGGACAAGGTGGCATAGGAAGCGCTGCGCGGCGACAAGACCGTGCAGGAGATTGCTGCGAAGCATCAGCTGCATCCAAACCAGGTCAGCACGTGGAAACGTCAGGCCATCGACGAAATGGCGGATGTGTTTTGGGTGGCAAGCAAGCCGGGCCGACTGAGGCTGAGGTCAAAGACCTGTATGCCAAGATCGGGAGGTTGGCGGTTGAGAACGAATTTTTGTCGGAAGGGCTCATAAGGTGAGCCTGGCAAAGAAACGGTCAATGATCCAGCGCGACCACCACGAGTTGAGCATCAGCCAGCAATGCAAACTGGTGCAACTCAGCCGGCCGGCCTTTTATTAAGCACCGGTTGGGATTGATGCGGACACGCTGGCAATGATGAAAGAGATAGAACGGTTGTTCACGAAGTATCCGTTCTTTGGCAGCCGTCAGATCGCGGCATATCTTCGCCGTGAAGGGATCGTCGTGGGGCGTCATCGCGTCCGCCGACTGATGGCCAAGATGGGTCTTGAGGCTATCTACAAACGCCCTCGAACCAGCCAGCCACACCCGCGGCACCCGGTCTATCCGTATTTGCTGAGGAAGGTGCAGATTGACAGGCCCAACCAAGTCTGTTGCGCGGATATTACCTTCGTGCCGGTCAAGATCGGCTTCACTCAATCAGAAAATGTGCGAAAGAATTTTTACGTTATCTTTGGACACGTAAAATATCTATGCGAACTAGTAGAGGTTTAAGTTTATTTTTTGAACAGGAATTTGATGATGTCAGATGGATGTTTCTGGCTCAGTGACCCAGTCCCCAATGGGTAGTCCACTTGGGCAATGTTGGTTTATCAGCGACCAGCGATTTGGATTCGGTTGGCACGCCGTCATCAACTTACGTGCATTGTTAAATTCGGGCGCAAAGTGGTCAGTTTCCGAAAAGCAACCCCAAATAGGGTAGAGCGTTGGATGCGCTGATCACCAAGCGCCGGACCATGATTTAAATGTGATTCTTTAAATCTTGTCATGCCATCACCAAGTAACTGTAGGAACTTTTTATGACTGCCCTCAGCATAAGCCTGACAGAGACCCTCACAACCAAGCTCACCAATCCCGGCGCTTATGCGTATGCCGTCTACTTCGCAGAAGGGACGGATGGGACAATCCAACCCTTCTGGACGACCCTGGTTGACAATGGTGTGGTCCAAGGAACGGGATCTTCCGCGACGCTGGATCTCCCGGAACCTTATAATGGCGGCAAGGTTTATGTTCTTGTCCAAAGCCAATCGCCGACCGCAACGCAGACCGATCTAACGAGCATCATTATCCGGGAAAGCGATATCAACTGGGAGAATGCAAAAACCAACCAGTACCGCGTCGACAGTTTTGAGGTGTCCCTGCTAAATCAGACTGGAGATGCTGGAAACCTTACCTCTGTGCAAGGTTTTGGGCTCCCTATGGAGCTATACATTCCCTACGGGCCGGACAGTTCTGATACTCTGATCACGCAGAGCAGGGGGTACGATGTTGATGGCGAGACGATCTTCACGTCAGTTTCGGATATCCATGCAAATGCGGTTGAAAAATTCACAACCGGTCCGCTGGCCGGGACTTATCGTGCCGCGATTTCACCTGCTGAAGCGGTCGCGCTGGCCGAGCAAAACCAGATCCCGGATGTCTTCTCTCAATCCGACTGGACTGCCTATGTCGACAGTTTGAAAAAAGACACAGGCATCATGCTGTCGGGTTTTTTCAATGGAGCCGCAGATGCCAACGGGATTTATCACAATGGCGGCTTTTTCGGATACGGGCTGGAATGGTCTGAAACAGACAATGCGTTCTGGCTCAACCCAGTCGCTGAAAGTCACATCAAGGGCTCGATAAAGATCACTGCCGAGCAACTTGCGAACAGCATTTATTCAACGCTCGGTAATGTCGAAATCTATTCGAACCGCGTCGATGCAACACCCTACACGATCCAAGGGGCTTCCAGTTCTGAGATGAATACTGGGGCTAACAATCAATGGGGTACGGTTCTCACCCAGATTTTGACTGGCCTCACCGGCGGTTATTACGGAACATCAGGCAAATCGCTCAATGCTAATGTCACCGAGAGCATTGACCTGAACAAGAACTGGAACTGGGATCCGACCTACGCCTTCGGCAAAAACCTCTCCGGTGATGCTGCAGTCTTCCAGGATCCTTACGCAGAACTCTTTTTCTTCAAATCGAACTCTTACGGATCCGGGTACTCTGACAATCTCATGAGCGCCTATGCGGAAGGTGGGCCACTCATCCCGGTCTACTACAATGGCGCCAATGTCCAGACGATTGATCTGACCATTTACGATGATAGTGAGACGCCATCCGGGTACACTCAGCCCGTTATCTACAACTACATTGCTCCTCCTGGTCATAGCGATCTGTTTCGTGATCAGATAGATGCGACCTCATATTCGCCTGCTGATTTGAGTAATCTTAAAGGCGCAAACATAAGCCTCAATTTTTTCAATCAAAACATCATCTTGAAGGATGATACCCCCGTTGCACTAAAGGTGTTTGTTGGCAATGAAGAAGGCATTCCGACGTTCCGCACGATTGAGTTTCAACCTGCCGCCAATGAAACGCTCTGGCAGAATTGGACCATCCAAGATGTCGGAGGCGTTTGGGAGGCTCAATCCGGTCCGGCACAGACTGATGGAGCCATGGTCATCTCCAACATACCCATCGCCGAAAATGGGACAGTTTGGTATCAGCTGGTCATCGGTTCGGGAGATACTGCAAAAGCAGTCAATGTCTATGCAGAGACAAAGGACAGCCTTTTTGTAAATCCTGCGGTCTCGGGACAGAGTGACAGCGTCGCAGCTGATGGCCTGGTCATGGTTTCTCCGGAATCTTCATCAGCGGATACGATCGTCAATTTCGCATTGGACTTCCTTTATAGCGGCAGCACGACGCTACATCCCTCCCTGTTTACCTGGAATTCCAGTAAGACCCATCTCTCACAGCTGGCTGAACCGACCGCCGTCGTCGCGGGTGTCCTGGAGGACAGTGGTTTCGAGGCAATCACTGGACAAACCAGTGTCGATACGAATGCTGTGACAACCAACCAGTCAAGCTTGGTGTTCGGCTGGACCGGAGAAAACCCGAATGCGACTTCCGGAACGAATGAGTGGCTGAAGGACTACACCAACAAGATCAGTGCGAAAAACCTGGCCCAAATCACCTTTATGCAGACCGGCAGTCCGGACCTCGCACCGGTTCTAGCTACTGCGGATATTGACGGTCGATGGAGCACGGCGACCGGCAAGGCTCTGGGCAATGGTACCTACACGGTGCTGATGACCGAATACTTCAACACAAGTAATCAAGTGGGCAGCCAGATTGGCAGGAAGTCGAAAGAGCTCTCCGTCACGGTTGCTCTGGATGAGTTGTCTCTCGCGCAGTCGTCGACCAATTCAGGCCTGACCTTTGAGACCACTTCAAATTCTGACAGCCAGTCCGGCGGTAACTGGGTGGAGTTTACTCTTGGCGCACAAGGTCCAGCGTCCGGATCGGCCGTTCTGCTCTATGTCGTGGATGCATCGGGCAACTATGTCGGCCGAGATGGTGCAACAAGTGAAGACGTGACCCTTGCTGATGCCATCCGGGGTGTTCTGGGCGCTGGGCAATCTGGAGCAGCTGCAGCCCAGCAATCGGTCTATCTGGAGGCAGGCCAGGAGATCCGTTTTGCCCAATTGACCGGTCAAGATAGGGTCGACACCAGCTTGTCGGCAACGTTCCAGGTGGCCGCCAGTGGCGGGTATGACATCACCCTGGGCGATGTCAGGCTTAGTGCGGTTGTTCAAAACACCTTGGATGAAGCAGCGATTCTCGCCGACGCGCAGCGGCAAACCGACATTCCACTCGTTTTTCTTGAACAGGGCACACTCCACGATATCACAATGTCGGGAACCAGCACTTCGCATCACAAGTTCGGTTTTGTACGCGTTGATGTTGGAACCGATGGCAGCTTGAAGATTGACGGAAAAACGCTGGCAGAAGTCAGGGCATTGGGTGCCAATGCCAAAGACCTTGTGGATGGCGGTTTTGAATATCTCTACTCAGGATCTGCTGCGACGGCAGCATGGACCGTTTCGGGTGCAACAGGTTTCTATGCGCCGATCTTCTTTTCCGATGATGGGTCGCCGCATTTCATTGGTGAAAGTACTTTGGATGGTGTTGGTCAGATCCGGATTTTGGGAGAGAACACGTTCGGTCTTGAAAACAGCTCGGGGGCAGCAGGGGCTGCTCCGGACTTTGAAGATCTTGTTATCGCGTTTGATACCGGGCGGAGCGCGACCGGGAACGATCTGGTGGCCGGCAGCGGCAATGATGATGTGCTTCTTGGCAGCGTCGACAACTACGCGCTCTATGGCGGCAAAAAGCTCGACACGGTTGTCTATGACCGCACGAAGGATGAGGTTGGCCTGTCAGGCACTCGAAGCGGGGTTACTGTTGCGGATGGGGATGGGGCAGACACGCTGGTCGCGGTTGAACTGGTGGTATTCACTGGTGCGAACGGAACCGGTCAGGACCGGGTACTGGTCATCAATCCTGACAGTTCGATGATCACGGGCAGCTACGGCTTTAACGAAGCCGTTTACTTGAAGACGCATGCGGATGTTGCGGCAGCTGTTGCAGCAGGTGCTTTTTCAAGCGGTGCTGAACACTATACCCTGCACGGCAATTCGGAGACCCGTGTCGCAGACCTTCTGTTCGATGCTGAATTCTATCTCGCGGACAATGCGGATGTCGCAACTGCGATTGCCGCCGGTATTTTTGCATCGGCCTCAGAGCATTATGAGTTGTTCGGTTCTTCGGAGAACCGGTCCGTCAATCCGCTTTTTGATGCTGAGTATTATCTGGCACAAAACATGGATGTAGCCGAAGCGATTGCCAACGACGTGTTTGCCAGTGCCTATGAGCATTTTCTCAATCACGGCGATCAAGAAGGCCGGAGTGCGTCGATCTATTTCGACACTGCCACATACCGGAACGAGCAAGAGCTGGACAGGAACACAAGCGCGCTGGAGCACTTCCTGCTAATCGGCCTGCCACAAGGCATTACAGCTCCAACAGCAGCCGATTTCAACAGCAGCGGGCTGGTCTAGGCAGAAAGAGCCGTCAAAAGTAGATAGCCTTACACTACGTAAGGCTATTTCATTTTGTTCGTGGAAGACAGCCAGGCTCTACGGTTTGTCCTGCCTTGATCCGATCTCACTATCCGAAGGGTCAACAACCAGATAGAGCCCGTTGCCATCACCATGTCGGCCTGGTCCCAAGGTCAGCACGGATTTCTTGGTCAGCTTTCCGGAAATCACAGTTCATCTCCCTGCTTCAGCAAGGATACCACAAAATATACCACGCAACGCACGTAAGTGAACGTAAGCGAGAGAAACTGGGAAAGAAACATAAAGTCACCAAAACGGCTCAAATGAGCCGCTAACAAGCACTCAACACTACCGAAAGGAAACTGGCAAAATGGGGAAATGGCGGAGGGGGTGGGATTCGAACCCACGGAACGCTTGCACGCTCGCTGGTTTTCAAGACCAGTGCATTCGACCACTCTGCCACCCCTCCGTCTTAGGGCGCTGACGCTGTGACGTGTCGCTGCTCGCACCCGTTTCCTTCGTCTGGTCGCGAATGTCAAGCCAAAGATTTCAAGCTCTGTATTCAATTGCCAAAAACGTGTGGGAATTAACTTGCCAAGCCGCGTTTTCTGAATTGGTTGAGCGCTCTGGGTCTACGTCCAGACCATGTTTAGCACAGAGATTTGGGGATATTGCCGAGATGGAAAGGCCGCCGATCCGGTGTCGTGGGCAGGGTTTGAACCGGCGGCCGAAGCTGGAGGTGAGATCCAGCATTGCTTGTGACAGGGCGGTCACCAGCAATGAAATCAATGTAGGATCACAAGGATCGTCCTGATGTGATGCAGGTCACAACCTGACCGGATCCGGATTTTTCGCTTCTTTTGTACGAACAGACACATGGAAAACAATTGCTCCCGCCCGTGAACTCCTCAGTGTTTCAGATCCTTACAGGTCCAACACCGCAAAAAAACGGCCGTTAATTTGTTGGTAACCAGCTTTGACGAGATGCCAGCGGCAAGCTGCCATCTCGACGAATGATTTACTTTGGAGTAATAGGTTTGGGCTTTAACGGTTTAAATGGGGGACGCTTTGCGGGGGCTTGGCGTCGAAATCCGGATTGTTTCTCGTATCAATCCGATTGGCCTGTATAATGAGTGCGGACTAAAACACGTACCTGTATATAGAGCGCGTAAGCTTCGGGGCTGCCGACGCGTGTTGAGTAGGATGGCGGAATGCTAGGGATTAGCGGGCAAGGTTGCCTGAAGGGTGTGGCGTCTCAGGGCGATGCAGCCGATGGCAAGCGTCATGGAGTGCGACGATCGTCATCGCTCTATGGTCAGATGCGTGCTGGTGTTATGGTTCTTGCAGCTGTTGCTGTGGCTGCCTGCAGTTCGGCTGCTCCGGAAAAAGCCAAATTCAGTCCCAAAAAATATGGCGTAAAAGGTAGCCCTAAGGTCGTTGCATCTGGGAAACCTGTTCCCAAAGGGGGCGGACGCGCTGTTGTCGGCAAGAAGTACAAGATTGCCGGCAAGTGGTATTACCCAAAACATGAACCCAATTACAAAAAGACCGGATTGGCATCCTGGTATGGGCCAACATTTCATGGTCGCAAGACTGCGAATGGTGAAATCTTTGATCGCAATGCGCTGACAGCCGCCCATACGACAATGCCGCTTCCGTCTTATGCCCGTGTGACCAACACGAAAAATGGCCGATCCATGATTGTGCGCGTCAATGACCGCGGACCGTTCCATGGAAACCGGGTCATTGATTTGTCCGAACGTGTCGCGACAATGCTCGGCACCAAGGATCAAGGCGTCGGCAAAGTCAAAGTTGAATACATCGCGAGAGCGCCGCTTCACGGTCAGGATGAAGCCTATCTGATGGCCTCCTATCGTGGTCCAGGTGCTGTCGAGCCCGGTGCAAGCCGTCCAGGGACGTTGATGGCCCAGGTTCAACCACAGGTCATTTTCGGCAACGTGCCGCAGCCAGCACCGCGGCCATACTTGAGCGCCACGATGCTGACAGCCTATTCAGCTACTACACCTGTTGGGACCACAGTTGCCTTTGATCCTGCACTGGCATTTGAATCCGGTAGATCCAGCGTTCAGGTCGCGTCCAACAACCGGTTTGAGCCAATTGCACCCGCCGTTGGTTTGGCGCCGGGCACGTTAGGTGTCCTGCGGGTACCTGCACCCGCGACACCTACCCTCGACCCGGGCAGTTCAATATCATCCTACGCAGCAAACAAACGTGTGTCCGATGCTCACACTTTGCTGGCGTTGATGGCAGACTCCGGCGTATCCTTGAGCGAATTGGCAAACCGTCGCTAAATAGGGACAGCCCTCTACAAATCATCTATATGGATGTTTTACTAGGCTGTGCCCGATGACGTTTGTCGGCTTCCGCAGGATCGTCTAATGCCGGGTATGACCTTGATTTCCAAATTGCAGAAGATCTTGTTGATTCCGGGTCTCGCGATTACCGCAATGGCGCTGACACATTCCGTTCAGCCAGTGCAGGCAGCTGAAACCATCGATACCAAGGCACCGTCAGCATTCCTGTATGAACCGGGCTCCGGGACGATCCTTTTTGCCAAAGAACCAGATAACCTTTTTTCACCAGGCTCACTGACAAAGGTCATGACAGCGGCGACGGTGTTTCAGGCACTGGAAGACGGGGAACTGAAAATTGACCAACTGTGCAAGGTCAGTGAGCATGCCTGGCGCACGGGCGGTGCACCTTCCCGCACATCGACAATGTTTGCCGCGATCAAGTCAGAAATCAGTGTCGAAGATCTTTTAAAAGGACTGCTCGTCCACAACGCCAATGATGCAGCGATTGTGCTGGCCGAATGTCTGGATGGCACCGAAGACAAGTTCGCGATACGTATGACAAAACTGGCCCATCAAATGGGCATGCCGAACAGCAAATTTGGCAATCCGACCGGTTTTGAAACCGAACCAAATCAGACAACTGTCCGGGATCAGGCGCGATTGGCCGAGTATATCCAGAAGAACCATTCCCGATATTATGCGCTGTTCTCAATTCCGGAATTTACCTGGAACAACATCTTCCAGCGCAACAAGAATCCACTTCTTGGAGAGATTCGCAATCTGGACGGTCTTGGCGGCGGCAATCATTCAGAGGACGGATATTCGGGACTTGGTTCTGTTGATCGAAATGGTCGCCGAATAATTGCCGTTGTTGCCGGTCTGACTTCAGATAAACACCGGCTGAAAACACTCAAGGAAGTTGTCGAGGGTGCTTGGGAGTTTTTTGCTGTTCAAACGATCTTTTCGGCAGGCGACACCGTCGTCAATGGTCGTGTCTTTGGCGGTGTTTCCGGTGCCGTACCACTCATCGCGGAAGCCGATATCAATGTATTTTTGCCGCGTGGCGACACATTGGATTATCGATTGAGAGTGGTTTATCAAGGTCCGCTCCAAGCGCCTGTTGAAAAAGGACTGTACGCTGGCGAACTCCATGTAATTGGCCGCGATGGAATTATCTATCGTGCCAAGCTGAAAACCGGACAGGACGTCCCAGAGTCTGAAATGTTTGGTCGCGCGATTGATGGCCTTCAAGAATTGCTGTTCGGGTGGATCGGTTAGCCTAATAAACGTGTGTTCCACTTCGAAGTGGCAATCTGCTAATCAGCATTCGGACCACACCAATCGTAACTGGATATAGGATCAAGTTTAGCGTGCAAGGACATTTCATTAGTTTCGAAGGCGGCGAGGGGGCTGGAAAGTCAACTCAAATTGCACGCTTGAGGTCCTTTCTCGAAACGAGAGAAAAAACAGTCATTGTCACACGAGAGCCCGGCGGGTCACCCGGCGCCGAAAAAATCAGAAAAATGCTCTTGTCCGGAGATGCCAAGGACCTCGGACCGCGAGGCGAAGCCATGTTGTTTGCTGCCGCTCGTGCCGATCACGTCGACACAACCATAAAACCAGCGCTTATGCGCGGTGACTGGGTTTTGTGTGATCGATACGCAGATTCAACCCGTGTTTATCAGGGTGAAGCCGGTGTCGACCGAAAGTATCTGCAGCTCCTAGAGACTGCTGCTGTTGCCGGTGTTCGCCCGGAATTAACAATTTTGGTGGATGTGCCAGCAGATATTGGTCTGAAACGCGTCGCAAAACGCTCCCAGGAGGACACCAGTGGTGGCCCTGACAGATTTGAGGAAGACACTCTTCGCGTTCATGAGCGACGACGGCAGATGTTTCTCGATCTGGCCGACGAGGAGGCTTACCGGTTCGCTGTGGTAGATGGAACTTTGGCACCGGAAGTAGTCGAGAATTCTATTCGAAAGGCTGTGTTGGCAGCCTTTCAGGAAGAGCTTGGTAGCAACAAAGCGACCGTATCTGTCTCCAGAGGTGCATGAAAATGGCCAGGCGGAATGAACCGATCGATATTCCGGAAGTAGACGCCTTGCCGGGCATACCGTTGCCGCATGAGCGGGATCAACTAATCGGGCATTCGAAAACAGAATCAGCATTGCTTGATGCTTATCGCTCAGAACGCCTGCACCACGCCTGGATCCTTGGTGGCCCAAAAGGCATTGGCAAGGCGACTTTAGCATTCCGTTTTGCCCAATTCGTGATTGCGCATCCCGAACGGTTCAGCGATGCGGTGCGTGCAGCAGAAAACCTTTCTGTCCCGAATGATCATTCCGTCGCCCGACAGGTTCGGGCCGGTGGGCACCCCAACATTCTTCATTTGCGCCGACCGTGGGACGAAAAGAACAAACGCTTCAAAACCGATTTGCCAGTTGATGAAGTCCGCCGGACAGTCAGCTTTTTTGGAACCACAGCCTCTACCTTGGCATGGCGTATTTGTATTGTTGATTCAGCCGACGACATGAATGCCAGTTCTGCAAATGCGCTATTGAAGATTCTCGAAGAACCGCCGAAAAACTGTCTGTTTCTGGTCTTGAGCCATGCGCCCGGTCGGTTGCTGCCAACCATTCGGTCCAGATGTCGTCGTCTCGACATGAACACGTTGCGGCATGAGGACATTGTTGCGGGTTTGCAAGAGCTTTCAACGAATCCACCAGCAGACATGACTCAAATAGCTCAAATTGCCGACGGAAGCCTGCGGACAGCTTTGACACTTCTTTCAGGTGACGGTTTGGCAATCGCTCAGGGAACACTCCAACTTGCTGGAAACGCATCAAATCTGGACTTGAAAGCCGTACATTCTCTCTCTGACAAGGTCGCTGCACGGGGACAGACAGACAATTGGGAGAGCTTTCAGCATGTCATTGAAACCTGGCTGCATGGCCAAATGCGCAATGCCTTGAAACATGGCACAGCTGAGGCCAACCGATACATCGAATTGTGGGAGACGACCAAAAAGGCTGTCTCGGATTCCGATGCCCTAAATCTGGACCGAAAGCAGGTTGTTATTGATTTCTTCCTGAGACTTCGAAACCTGGTCGTCGGTTAGAACCAGGCTATTTGGTATTTCTTTTGGGCAGATGAATTGAACATCGGTTGGCGTGACTTATGTCACCGTCTGGTATTCCGCGTTACAAGGCCGTAAAAGGTCAGCAACGGTTGCCTTCCATTCAATAGCGACAATAACGGTACAGAAGAACTTCATGCTTGTAGACAGCCATTGCCATCTAGACTTTCCCGATTTTGACGGTGAACGGGATGAATTGATTGCGCGCGCCAAAAACGCTGGTGTTGAATTGATGGTGACCATCTGCACGCACATCAAGAAATTTGACCAAGTCAAAGCCATCGCAGAAACCTATCCAAACGTCTTTTGTTCTGTCGGAACGCATCCGCATAACGCTGGAGCCGAGCGCGGTATTACAGCGGACGAAATCGTGGCGCTTGCGCAACACCCCAAGGTCGTCGCCATTGGTGAAGCCGGTCTGGATTATTTCTATGACAAGTCCCCGCGCGACGCTCAGGTTGAGGGTTTGCGGATCCATATTGATGCGGCGCGCCAAACGGGTCTGCCGCTGGTCATTCATTCCCGCGATGCTGATGACGATATGATTGAAATCTTGCGTGATGAAATGGGGAAGGGAGCCTTTCCTGCTCTCCTGCACTGTTTTTCGTCAGGAAAAAAACTTGCACAGGCAGGTGTAGAGCTCGGCCTTTACGTATCATTCTCCGGCATATTGACGTTCAAAAGATCGGAAGAACTGCGCGATATTGCCCGGGATTTGCCTGTGGACCGTTTGTTGGTGGAAACAGACGCACCTTATCTGGCACCTCAGCCCAAGCGCGGCAAGCGCAATGAGCCGGCCTATACCGCCATGACTTCAGCCGTTTTGGCGGAAACGCGCGGTGTCTCCGAGGCGGAAATGGCGCGGCAGACAACTGACAATTTCTTCCGATTGTTTACAAAGGTTCCGCGTCCCGACACACTCAAGTCCGACGGACTATCCGAGGCATGAGTATCCGCCTGACCATTCTGGGGTGCGGGTCTTCTGGCGGGGTGCCACGGATCGGAAATGATTGGGGGCAATGCGATCCGAACGAACCAAAAAACCGGCGCAGGCGCTGTGCACTGCTTGTGGAAAAGATCGGGAGTAACGGTACCACAACCGTGTTGATTGACACCGGGCCAGACCTTCGCGAACAGCTCCTTTCTGCCAATGTCAACCGGTTGGATGCGGTGCTGTATACCCATGCACACGCAGACCATCTTCACGGGATTGATGATTTACGCGCGCTGATGGTTCACAGTGGCCGACGAACGCCCGTTTTCATGGACGCATTCACTTTTGACCGCGCCTATACTGCCTTTTCCTATTGTTTTGAAACACCTGAGGGGTCGAATTACCCGCCTATACTGGATCATCAACCCATAGATCTGGGATCTTCGGTACACGTGTCAGGACCGGGTGGGGAATTGTATTTTGAACCGATCAAAGTGGGTCACGGCGATATTCCAGCGCTCGGATTCAGGATCGATAATGCAGCCTATATCCCGGATGTATCAGACATACCGGACTCAAGTTTCAGGTTATTGAATAAATTAGACCTTCTAATACTGGATTGCCTGCGAAGACGCCCACATCCGAGCCATTTCTGTCTGGACGATGCGCTGGAATGGACGAAACGTTTGTCGCCCAGGAGGACCATTTTTACCAATTTACACAACGACCTGGACTATCAGGAATTGACCTGTGAATTACCTGAAACTATTGAACCGGCTTTCGATGGCCAACAGTTGTTTTTGGATAACTCGGCGCTTGGAAATATCCGACAAGATACGGTTCATGCGGGCTAAATCACGATACAAACTGCCGACAGAAGATCGCCTGACGCGATCTGCAGTTCATTACCTGCAGCGGTATTCTTCAAGCGAAGCAAATTTACAAACAATTCTTCAGCGGAAGGTTTTTAAGGCATGTCATGCGCTTGAGCATGACCCAGGAGCCTTTGACGACATGATATCTGCTGTGGTTGCCAAATGCGTTCGCATCGGACTTGTCAATGATCGGCAATTTACCGAAACCAAAATCGCAAGCCTTCGCCGAAAAGGAAATTCCCAAAGAAAGATCGAAGCCCATCTGGTGGCCAAGGGTGTTGATCGTGATTTGATTGAAACTGTCATGACGGCGGAACCTCATGACGAAACTGTTGCCGCACAAAAATATGCGCGCCGACGCCGGCTTGGACCATACCGGGATCCAGCCAAACGATCGGAGCGCCGCGACAAGGATCTGGCCGCCATGTGCAGAGCCGGTTTTTCATTCGAAATCGCGCGTCACGTCATTGATGATACCCGGAACGATACGGAACTCGATCCAACCCACTGATTTCCCGTCGGTATCTTGTTGCTATGATATGTTCCATAATATTGATTATGCGAAAAAACGATGTGACGACGGCTTAATCTATTCCGACCAACAACAGCGGCTTCAATCTGCCCTCTAGGCGAACCTAGCGTCTTGAGGTCTACCTATTCTCATTTGAGACACAATTCACCAACCAAAACGATCGCAAGTGACGTAAACAAAATCTGGTTTACTGCGCGAAGCATGTTTCGCTTTAATTGTGGTCTTCCAATACGACACCTAAACTCCGGGTCTGAGCCTTGGAGGATCGCACATGCGTTGTTTCATATATGTAAGATGGCACTGACCATTCTCTCCTACTTGCCTGTGAGTGCCTGCTGTATCTTGTGTGTCAGGCGCATACAGGTTTCATCAAAATCATAGTCGTCTGTGCCGACAGTGAAATCACTGAAAGAGCGTTGGCCATATCCTTGGGCGATCATCTCACTGCTGCGAGCGATTTCATGTTCGCTGAGTGTTCGCGCCCGGTTAGTGATTGCAGAGATATCAGCAAACAAACCGATGCATCGGCACTGAATGCCCATCCGTTCAAAGGTTTGATGATAGAATATCCAGTTGGTACAACGCAGCGGATACGACACAATCACAACAGGTTGGCTTTGCAGGGCTTCTACGCTGGCGGCAACGATCCTGCGACTGGTTTGCAGAATAGTGCCTAACCAATTGCCGGGCATCGAATGATCGTCACCATCAATGAATGCATACGACAATTGTGTTGCCGCAGCCCGTCCGAGGCTCGTTTTACCGACCCCTACAGGGCCATCCAGCAGAACGACCGATTTTTGCTTGGGCACACCTTTATCCTGTTTGTCTGTTAGACACGGGATCACTGCCCTCTCCGCTCAGTAATCAGATCCGGAGGTCCGGCCGCGGAGTTTTTTGGTTTGACCGCGTTGTTTTTTTGCGTCCAGACGTCGTTTTTTTGAGCCGAGTGTCGGTTTAGTGGCCCTGCGCGGCTTTGGTTTTTCGCTGGCGCGTTTCAGTAGATCAATCAGGCGCTCCAAGGCATCGTCGCGATTACGTTCGCGGGTTCTGAAGCGATCCGCTTGCAGTATAATCTCGCCATTTTGTGTCAGACGACTTCCAGCCAGTTTCGCAGCTCGTGTCTTCAAATCATGCGGCAGTGTTGTATTGCGCCAAAGTCCGAAGCGCAGTTGGACAGCGGTCGACACCTTGTTGACGTTCTGGCCGCCCGGCCCTGATGCGCGAATGAAATCTTCAGTGATGTCATCTTTCACTATATAAATGTTGCTGGTCACCTCGATTCTGGACGATAGATTGGCAGCAGGTGTGTCGTCGTCGATCATTTTGGGTGTACCGGCTCACCGGGCACGGCTAAACCTATACCGGTCAGGATAAGGCTGATAACGGCCTGTTCCGTCTCCAATTTGAAATCTTCATCGGAAAGGTCTTTGCCCGTCAACGCTTTGATCTGAATAGAAAAATCTGCGTAGTGCTGGGTGGTTGCCCAGATTGTGAAGATCAGATGGACCGGATCCACTTCACGAATTTTCCCGGCGGCAATCCAACTCCGGATGACCTTTGATTTCTCCGAAACCAACCGTTTCAGATCGGTTTCAAGAATGGGCAGGATCTGCGGTGCCCCTTGCATGACTTCATTGGCAAATAGCCTGGATGCTTGAGGGTTTTCTGCTGAAATTTCAATCTTTTGCCGGATATAGTCAGACAGTTCCTGCGCCGGGTCACCTTCCGGATCAAGTGTTTTCAGTGGAGCTAGCCAGACATCCAGAATATGCGCGAGTGCAGCGGTATAAATCGCTCCTTTTGAGGAGAAATAATACAGCAGATTTGATTTGGACATGCCGGCTTCGGCAGCAATGCGTTCCACGGTCGCACCTGAATATCCCAATTTCGAGAATTCACCTAGAGCTGCGTCCAGAATCAGGTTGCGGTTTTTTTCCTGTATGCGGCTGAGTCCGCCAATTTTGTTTTTTGCAGGCGTCTGACCGCCAAGACTTGCCATTTATTTACTGTGCCCCGCCCCTTGGGTGGTGAATTTGAAAGTCCGTCCGGCCTCGAAGTTCTTAAAGAAAACAATAGCCGGCGCAGCGTCAAGCCTAAGATCTTGGTAGGGATGATTAGAAATTGGTCATGACGACCTAATTTGCATCTTGACCATTTGGTCAAATCTCTCCTACCTTAAATTGACCAGTTGGTCAGAAGGCTAGTCGATCCGTCAATTTGCTGCAATGGAATTGCGTAAATGGCAGACTGCACTTCGATCACATAGAATATAGAGCCGGAAAACCGGTCAGGCCGACAACGGCCACTCAGAGATTTACGTATTTTGGCGCGAGGCACGATGCCCGGCAGAGATACGATTGGAACAGCCAGGAGGAGAGGCCCGGCAAATTTGACCAATTCCTGCTTGGTGCAGGTCGCGGTCGTGTGCCTTACTCTCTCCTTGAAACAATCAGGAGTCGGCCTTTATCTTTTTGGCCGCAAGGAGGACGCATGTCGGCACCGGCAGCAACCAACAATCTCGAAGCGTTCTGGATGCCGTATACGGCCAATCGCCAGTTCAAACAGTCTCCGCGCATGTTTGTTGCGGCAAAGGACATGCATTACACCACTTCCGATGGCCGTCAGGTGCTTGATGGTACTGCCGGCCTTTGGTGTTGCAACGCCGGCCATGGCCGTCCGAAGATCGTGGAAGCGGTTCAAAAGCAGATTGCCGAACTGGATTACGCTCCGGCGTTCCAGATGGGGCACCCGAAAGCGTTTGAACTCGCAGCGCGTCTAGCTGCGATGATGCCCTCCCCGCTGGATCATGTGTTCTTTACGAACTCCGGGTCCGAGAGTGTCGACACGGCGCTGAAAATCGCACTCGGTTATCAGCGTTCAATTGGCCAGGGAACGCGCACTCGCTTCATCGGCCGTGAACGTGGTTACCATGGTACTGGTTTCGGCGGCATCTCAGTCGGTGGTATTGTCGCGAACCGCAAGCAGTTCGGCAACATGCTCAATGGTATCGACCATCTGCCGCATACTCATGACCTCTCCCGAAATGCATTCTCACGTGGTGAACCGAAAAACGGCGCTGAGTATGCTGAAGAACTGATCCGTCTGGTTCAGTTACATGACGCATCCACCATCGCAGCTGTGATTGTCGAGCCGGTTGCGGGCTCAACTGGCGTTCTCATTCCGCCCCTTGGTTATCTGAAGCGTCTGCGCGAAATCTGTGACCAGAACGGAATTCTGTTGATCTTTGATGAAGTCATCACGGGTTTTGGTCGCCTTGGAACACCGTTCGCAGTCGATTTTTTCGATGTGATTCCGGATCTTGTGACCACCGCCAAAGGCCTCACCAGCGGTGTTATCCCGATGGGCGCGGTGTTCTGTGCCAAGAAGATCTACGAAGCGTTCATGGATGGTCCCGATCACCTGATCGAATTGTTCCACGGCTACACCTACTCTGGTCATCCGGTTGCCTGTGCCGCAGCTCTTGCGACACTCGACACCTATGACGAAGAAGGTCTGCTGACCCGTGCCGCCGATCTGGCCCAATACTGGGAAGACGGACTGCACAGCCTCAAGGATTGCCCGAATGTCATTGATATCCGTAATCTCGGATTAATTGGTGCCATCGAACTTTCTCCGTTGGCAGGTGAACCAACAAAACGTGCGTTCTCGGCCTTCCTGAAAGCCTATGACGATGGGCTGCTGATCCGCACGACGGGTGATATCATTGCTCTCTCGCCACCGCTGATCATTTCCAAGGCAGAGATCGACGAATTGTTCGACAAATTGCGAACCGTTCTGAACACGATCGACTAGGGTAAAACGATGGCGAAACCAGCAGCTCAATCGGAAATCATGATCGACGATGACCGTGTACGGGTGACGCGTTTCGAATTTCCTCCGGGAGCCGAAACCGGCTGGCATCGCCATAACTACGACTACGTCATCACTGCGGTCACTGACTGCACCATGCTGCTCGAAGAGCCGAACGGACAGGTCCGCACAGTGACCGTCCCGGCTGGCACCGCCTACCGGCGCGACGAGGGCGTGGAACATAATGTCATCAATGACGGGGACACGCCGATGTCCTTCGTCGAAGTTGAGTTGAAATAGGAGACGAGCGCATGGCAGCTCCAGGCGAAAACCTGAGGATCAACGCAGACCGTCTTTGGGACAGTCTCATGGAAATGGCCAAGATTGGCCCGGGTGTTGCCGGCGGTAACAATCGCCAGACCGTCACCGATGAGGACGGCGAAGGCCGTAAACTCTTCCAGAAGTGGTGCGAAGCGGCCGGCATGACCATGGGGCTGGATACCATGGGCAACATGTTCATGACCCGCCCGGGAACGGATCCTGACGCCCTGCCCGTTTATGTCGGCTCTCACCTCGATACACAGCCAACCGGTGGCAAGTATGATGGTGTACTGGGTGTGCTCGGCGGTCTCGAAGTTGTTCGTACGATGAACGACCTCGGCATCAAGACCAAACATCCGATCGTGGTCACCAACTGGACCAATGAAGAAGGCACCCGCTACGCGCCGGCCATGCTCGCTTCAGGCGTGTTTGCTGGAATTCATACGCAGGACGAAGCGTATGCCAAGGAAGATGCTGAAGGCCTGAAATTTGGTGATGAGCTGAAGCGCATCGGCTGGGTTGGCGACGAAGAAGTTGGCGCCCGCAAAGACAAGATGTACGCGATGTTCGAACTTCACATCGAACAAGGGCCTATCCTTGAAACAGAAGGTAAGGACATTGGGGTTGTCACCCACGGTCAGGGTCTTTCGTGGACGCAGGTAACCGTCACCGGCAAGGACAGCCATACGGGTTCGACTCCTATGCCAATGCGCAAGAACGCGGGTCTCGGCATGGCGCGTATTCTGGATCTGGTCGATGAAATTGCATGGTCCCACAAACCGCATGCCGTCGGCGCAGCTGGTCACATCGATGTCTACCCGAATTCGCGCAATGTGATCCCGGGCAAGGTCGTCTTCACCATTGATTTCCGGTCGCCGGACATCAAGGTCATTGCAGCGATGGAAGAGGACATGAAAAAGGGCGCAAAGAAGATTTGCGACCTGATGGGTCTGGATGTTGAATTCGAAAAGGTTGGCGGTTTTGATCCGGTAACCTTTGACGAGAAATGTGTCACCGCTGTTCGTGATGCTGCTGAACGTCTTGGCTATTCGCATCAGAATATCATTTCAGGCGCCGGTCACGATGCCTGCTGGATCAACAAGGTCGCACCAACCGCGATGATCATGTGTCCCTGTGTTGATGGCCTGTCACACAACGAAGCAGAAGAGATCTCAAAGGACTGGGCAAAAGCGGGAACAGACGTTCTATTTCATGCAGTTGTCGAGACGGCGGAGATCGTAGGATAACCAATGACAATCACAAGCCAGTCAAACGAAATCGTAAACGAGCAACAGCTGCGCATTGATCTTGCAGCGGCGCTCCGATTGGCGGCTTACTATGACTGGCACGAAGGCGTAGCCAATCATTTCAGCGCGGCGGTTTCTGCAGATGGACGTAAGTTCCTGATCAATCCGCGCTGGAAGCATTTTTCTCTGGCAACTGCATCCGGCCTTGTTCTGGTCGATGCAGATGATCCGCAGACCATGGATCGTCCGGATGCACCTGATCCGTCCGCCTGGTCGATCCATTCGGCGATCCATAAAATGGTCCCGCATGCGAGGGTCGCGCTTCATTTGCATCCGCCTTATGCGACAACGCTTGCCACAATGAAGGATCCGTCAATCAAACCGCTGGATCAGGTCACTGCGCGGTTCTTCAACAGGCTGGCAATCGACATGTCGTTCGGCGGCATTGCCACGGAAGAAGCTGAGGGCGAACGTATTGCGGCAACGATCGGCAATCATTCAGCTGTCATGATGGCAAATCACGGGGTAACAACAATTGCGCCCACCGTCGCTGAAGCCTTTGACGCGTTGTATCATCTGGAACGTGCAGCCAAGACGATGGTTCTGGCCTACTCCACAGGACAGGAATTGAATCCTATGGATGATGGTATAGCCGAAGAAGTTGCGCAGGAATGGGAAGTCTACAAAGACGCAGAGTTCTCGCACTTTACAGAAATGAAAAAAGTCCTGGATCGCGATAATCCGGGATATGCCGAATGATTATGTCTGAATGACAATTCGACGTTAATGTATTTGACGAGTCGCTCATATACATGCCCTCCAGAGGCATCTGGGCGCATTCAATGAAGGGGAACGATAATGGCTAGCAAGGTGATCAAGGGCGGCACAGTCGTCACTGCGGATCTTTCCTACGAAGCGGATGTTAAGATCGAAGGTGGCGCGATCACTGAGATCGGACCTAACCTGTCTGGTGATCAGACACTCGACGCGACCGGTTGTTACATCATGCCGGGCGGCATCGATCCGCACACCCACCTTGAAATGCCGTTCATGGGCACTTTCTCAACGGACAACTTCGATTCAGGGACCCGTGCTGCGCTTGCAGGCGGCACGACCATGGTTGTCGACTTTGCCCTGCCCTCACCTGGCCAATCCCTGCTCGAAGCGCTGCAGATGTGGGACAACAAATCCTCCATGGCGCATTGCGACTATTCCTTCCACATGGCGATCACGTGGTGGGGCGAAAAAGTCTTTGACGAGATGCAGACTGTTGTCCAAGAACGTGGCATCAACACCTTCAAGCACTTCATGGCCTACAAAGGCGCCTTGATGGTGAATGACGACGAAATGTTCGCGTCCTTCTCCCGCTGTGCTGAACTTGGCGCCCTGCCCCTTGTCCATGCTGAAAATGGCGATGTTGTTGCGACCTTGCAGCAGAAGCTCCTTGCGGAAGGCAATAATGGTCCGGAAGCCCACGCCTATTCCCGTCCGCCGGAAGTGGAAGGTGAAGCCACAAACCGCGCCATCATGATTGCCGATATGGCCGGTGTTCCGGTCTACATCGTGCACACGTCTTCCGAACAGGCACATGAAGCAATCCGGCGCGCGCGTCAGAATGGCATCCGTGCCTACGGTGAGCCGTTGATCCAGCACCTGACCTTGGACGACAGTGAATACAAGAACACCGATTGGGACCATGCAGCCCGCCGTGTGATGTCACCTCCGTTCCGCGACAAGAAACACCAGGACAGCCTTTGGGCAGGTCTCGCGTCCGGGTCACTGCAGGTCGTAGCAACAGACCATTGCGCGTTCTCGACAGACCAGAAGCGCACAGGAGTTGGTGACTTCACAAAGATCCCGAACGGCACTGGCGGTCTTGAAGATCGGATGCCGATGTTGTGGACTTATGGGGTTGGCACCGGCCGTTTGACACCAAATGAATTCGTTGCGGTGACTTCAACCAATATCGCAAAAATTCTTAATATCTATCCGAAAAAAGGCGCTATTCTGGTTGGTGCCGATGCCGATTTGGTGGTCTGGGATCCGGCAAAAGAGAAAACAATCACCGCCTCTAGCCAGCAATCAGCCATCGACTACAACGTCTTCGAAGGCAAGAAGGTCAAGGGCCTGCCGCGCTTTACACTGACCCGTGGTCGTGTTGCTGTCGAAGACGGTACCGTCAATCACCAACAGGGCCATGGCGAGTTCGTCCAGCGCGAGCCATACCAGGCCGTCAACAAGGCGCTGTCCACCTGGAAAGAACTTACGGCACCTCGCAAGGTCGAACGCACCGGTATTCCGGCTAGCGGCGTTTAAGAAAACATCAGATTTGTCCGGTAGACGCGTGCTCCAGTATGCGCCTACCGGACTGCATGCCTCTTTTAGGCGTGATTCCCTGCAGGAATTGAACAAGTATGCTGACCGCAGCTGAAATAGAAGACGGACTAGAAGACGCAATGAAAGAACAATCTCCGGTTATCGACATCGAGAACCTGTCGCTGACATTCCAGACGAATGACGGTCCGGTCCATGCCTTGTCGGATATTGATCTGAAGATTGACGAAGGCGACTTCGTCTCTTTCATTGGCCCGTCTGGGTGTGGCAAGACAACGCTTCTTCGTGTGATAGCTGATCTGGAGCAACCGACTGCCGGGTCGATCACCGTCAACAATGTTTCCCCGGAAGAAGCCCGTCTCAATCATGGCTATGGCTATGTCTTTCAGGCGGCTGCGCTCTATCCCTGGCGGACAATAGCGAAGAATGTCGCTCTGCCACTGGAAATCATGGGGCTTTCCAAAGCCGAGCAGCAACAGCGCATCGCCAAGAACATGGAGCTGGTCAATCTCGCCGGCTTTGAAAAGAAGTATCCCTGGCAACTGTCCGGTGGCATGCAGCAACGCGCTTCGATTGCCCGTGCGCTGGCTGTTGAACCTGATCTCTTGCTCATGGATGAGCCTTTCGGCGCGTTGGATGAAATCGTTCGCGATCACCTCAATGAGCAGCTTTTAGAACTCTGGGCCAAGACAAACAAGACAGTGGTTTTTGTCACCCACTCCATTCCCGAAGCGGTGTTTCTGTCGACCAAGATCGTCGTGCTTTGCCCGCGTCCTGGCCGGATTTATGACGTGATAGAAAGCGACTTGCCGCGCGACAGGACACTCGACATTCGCGAAACCCCGGAATTCCTGAAAATAGCTCATCGTGTCCGTGACGGCCTTAAGGCCGGCCACTCGTACGAAGATTGAGCGGGGCGTAGCGTATGTCAGATACCGTTTCAATACCTCCCCGCAGCACCAATCCTTTCGCCGGGCTAATGTCCGGCACCGTTGGGCCGGTGTTTGTCGTTGTACTCGCCATCCTCGCAATTTGGTATGTCGCCGCTGTTGCGCTCAACACGCCATTTCAGCAGGACATGTATAAGCGCGGCAGCCAGACAGATGTTCCGGTCAGCCAGCTAATTACCGATACACTGGCTCAGGAGCGCCCGGTCCTGCCTGCCCCTCATCAGGTGATCGAGGAAATCTACAAGACAACTGTACTCAAGAAGATCACCTCGAAACGGTCTCTGGTTTTCCATACCGGCATTACGCTTTCCACGACGATCCTCGGGTTCTTCATCGGCACCGGGCTCGGTATTCTGTTGGCCGTCGGCATTGTCCATAGTCGCGTGCTCGACAAATCGCTGATGCCCTGGGTGATTTCGTCCCAGACCATTCCGATCCTCGCGATTGCGCCAATGATTATCGTAGTGTTGAACGCTGTCGGCATTTCGGGTTTGCTGCCAAAGGCGATGATCTCGACGTACTTGTCGTTTTTCCCGGTAACTGTTGGCATGGTGAAAGGACTTCGCTCACCTGAAGTCATGCATATGGACTTGATGCATACCTACTCGGCGAGCCGGCTGCAGACATTCTGGAAATTGCGTTTGCCTTATGCGGTTCCCTACCTCTTCACATCCATGAAAATCGGTATGGCGGCCTCGCTCGTTGGCGCGATTGTTGGGGAATTGCCGACAGGCGCTGTAGCCGGGCTTGGAGCACGATTGCTTGCTGGCTCTTACTATGGACAGACAGTACAAATCTGGTCCGCACTGTTGATGGCAGCCTTCCTGGCCGGTTCGCTTGTGGCGCTGATTGGCTTTCTTGAAAAACTCACCTTGAAGCGCATGGGAATGGCGACATGAGCACCACTACAGCGTCCAGTCGCCGGGTCGATATGCCTGCCATTCTCGCCTGGTTCATCATCGTGATGGTCATCATCGGCCTGTTCAGCACGATCTTTTCACCGGATATGGGCATCATGGATATTCCACGTCTGGCAATCTGCCTTGTCATACTGGCAATTCTTGGTGTCCGTTATGAACTCGGGTTCATGCGCAACAAGATTGGTGACCTTATCCTCGGTCTTGTGACAGCACTTGCCGCGTGGCTTCTGATCAATACGGTTGCCAACCATGTAGGTGAAGCAGCGCTTGGGTTCTGGGCACTTGTTGCTGCGACCTGGGCCGCTTGCTGGTTATTTGTCGAGCGTTTGGCGATCTGGAAATCTGCTACGCCCATGGCAGCACGCCTTGTTAATCTGGCCATTCCCGCTATTTTCGGAATTACGCTGCTGGTGCTTTGGCAACTCATCGTGAACGGGGCCGGTATTCCGAAGGTGCTATTGCCCGCGCCCTCTGAAATCTGGCTGCGCCTGACAACGTCTGTGCCTATCCTGTGGGCGGATTTTCAACAAACCTTCATGAAGGCTGTTCTGGTCGGTTATGCGCTTGGTTGCGGTTCAGGATTCCTCATTGCCATCATGGTCGACAGGGTGCCGTTCCTGCGCCGTGGTCTGCTGCCGATTGGCAATCTGGTATCCGCCCTACCAATCATCGGTGTTGCTCCGATCATGGTGATGTGGTTCGGCTTCGACTGGCCGTCCAAAGCTGCGGTCGTCATCATTATGACGTTCTTCCCGATGCTGGTGAACACAGTGTCCGGCCTTGCGGCGTCCGATGCCATGCAACGCGACCTGATGCGCACTTATGCGTCCAATTATTGGCAGACATTGTTCAAGTTACGCTTGCCGATGGCCATGCCGTTTATTTTTAACGCATTGAAGATCAACTCGACCCTGGCCCTCATCGGCGCGATCGTTGCCGAATTTTTTGGAACTCCGATTGTCGGCATGGGTTTCCGCATTTCGACCGAAGTCGGCCGGATGAATGTCGATATGGTCTGGGCGGAAATTGCAGTGGCTGCACTGGCCGGGTCGCTATTCTATGGCATCGTTGCTCTGCTGGAACGGTCGGTCACATTCTGGCATCCGTCACAACGCGGTTGATATGACAAACACTGCTTGAGGCCTGAATCCAGACATGTAATGACAGAGGCGTTCCAAACGGGCGCCTTTGTTTGTATTTGCAGGACCATTTCATGAAACCAAGCCGCGATATTTCCCGTCTCATTGAAATCATGGCGGCGCTCAGGACGCCTGTCATCGGCTGTCCCTGGGATCTGGAACAAACCTTTGAAACGATCGCTCCCTATACGCTTGAAGAAGCCTATGAAGTTGCAGAAGCCATATCTAAAAATGACTACCTGAATTTGCGCGAGGAACTTGGGGACTTGTTGCTTCAGGTAGTCTACCACGCCCGTATGGCCGAAGAGGAAGACCGGTTCAATTTCGATGATGTCGTTGAAGGCATTACCAAAAAGATGATCCGTCGGCATCCTCACGTGTTTGGTGATGAGGACGGCAAAAAGGCGGACCATGTCAAGGGTATCTGGGAGCGGATCAAGGCAGAAGAGCGCGCGGAAAAACGTGCTGAACGCGAGGCTCTGGGACTGGCGGAACCTGACAAGGGATTTCTAGATGATGTCCCGTCAGCCTTCCCCGCGTTGCAGGAAGCAGACAAACTGCAACGCCGCGCCTCGAAAGTCGGCTTTGACTGGAATGACGCGCGATTGGTTCTCGACAAGATCCGGGAAGAAACACACGAACTCGAAGAAGAACTCGCCAAAGGAACCCCGGACAAAGACCGGATCACCGACGAACTTGGCGATACGCTGTTTACTCTCGCCAATCTCGCGCGACATCTTGATATCGATCCGGAAGAAGCCCTGCGCCGCACGAACCGGAAGTTTCGGAACCGTTTTTCGGCAATCGAGCAAAGCGCAGTTGATCAGGAAACGACTCTTGAGGCAATGACCCTGGAAGAAATGGAAGCTGCCTGGCAAGTAGCCAAAAAGACAGCTGGCTAAATACGTCTTTCGGATAAAGGTAATAATTCCAAGATTTACAAATCGAGACAACCAACCTCATAATTAGACAAATATCTCGATCAGGGCTTTCGATTTAATGCAATTTATTGGGGTGCTTGCAGCTGCGTTCATTTTGATACTATTCGGGGCAACGTCCTCAACCTCTGAGACATGGAAAATAGCTTCTCTCGAGTGGCCTCCATATTCGGGATCCAAACTGGATCGAAATGGCACCGCAATCGATGAACTTCGGTCTGCATTGAAACAGCTGGACATAGAGCTGGAAGTGGATTTCATGCCGTGGACAAGGGCAAAGGCTGTTGCATCGTCCGAAGAATATGTCGGATACTTCCCGGCATGGCCGGAAGAGGTCGTCAGCGGTTTTGAACCTACACGACCGATTAGCCTGTCTGAAGTCGGCATTGTTCAGCGCGCTGGTGTCGATATTGTCTGGTCCGATCTACTGGAGCTTTTTAATTCCTACAGGATCGGGTTTGTTCGAAATTATGTCTATCCAGACTCCATCCAAGAACTTATCGACAGGCACTACGGTCAGGATCAGGGTTCAGAAAACGAACACGACCTTGCCCGAACACTTGCAGCCGACCGGATTGATATTGCGCTGACGGATCCTAAGGTCCTGTTACATGTTGCTGATGAATTGTCACTGTCCGGGATCAACCCAACGCCGATCCTTTTGCACAAACATCCTCTCGTTTTGGCGATGCACAAACGAGAAGGATTCCAGCGTCGACTCAGGCGGCTGAATGCTGTTGTCACCATGAAACCCTTGACGCCGCAGATGTGTTGTTTGCTTCCAGAGCCCGGCAAGCCACGCCTCTAAATGGCGATGTACTCTGAAAAGAGCTGGCGAAACGGGCCACGTTGCTTGTCCGAAACCCGCACTTCTGCGGAAATAATCTCGTCTTCGTCCTGGCGATCGAGAACCTCGGCCATCTGATAGAGCTTTGCGAGCAACGCGCCGTCGGAAGTCGGAATTTTGACCGACAAAATGTCATCATGTTGCGCCATGAACGCATCAATGCGCCGCGAGATACCCTCAATCCCCTCGCCCGTCAGCGCAGACAGGGCAATCGGCCCCTCATCATCAGCTTCGCTGAGAAGTTTTTCACGATAAGCTGGATCGAGACAATCAATCTTGTTCCAGACTTCAATGATTGGAGCGCCAGTTTGGGCATCTACACCAAGGTCATTCAGCGTTTTCTTGACGTCTTCCGCCTGGGCATCGGTATCAGAATGCGAAATATCACGAACATGCAGGATCAAGTCGGCTTCCAGAACCTCTTCAAGTGTGGCCCGAAAGGCCGCGACAAGGTGGGTTGGAAGGTCTGAAATGAATCCGACAGTGTCGGACATGATAACTTCACGTCCATGCGGCAATTTGATCTTCCGAAGCGTCGGGTCAAGCGTTGCGAACAGCAGATCCTTTGCGAAGACATCTGCCTCGGTCAGCCGATTGAACAAAGTGGATTTACCGGCATTGGTATAACCGACCAAAGCGACAACGGGTTGCGGGATCTTTTTGCGCTTCTTGCGATGCAGATCCCGGGTCCGTCGTACACTATCCAACTGGCTCTTGAGGGCCAGAATACGATCCTGAATTTGGCGTCTGTCTGCTTCGATCTGGGTTTCGCCGGGACCACCCATAAAGCCGGCACCACCCCGTTGGCGCTCCAAATGCGTCCATGACCGAACTAACCGGCTCTTTTGCCAGGTCAGATGTGCCAGATCGACCTGCAAACGACCTTCCTTGGTTCGTGCTCGATCCCCAAAAATTTCAAGAATGAGACCGGTTCGGTCAATCACCTTGGTCTTCAAATGACGTTCAAGGTTTCTTTGTTGAACAGGGGTCAAGGGGTGATCAATGACCACCAGGTCAAGATCTTCGCTCGCAACGATGCCCGCAAGTTCTGAAACCTTGCCTTCACCAAACAAAGTAGCCGGTTTGGGATTGTTGACCTTCACAATACCGGAATGAAGAATATTGAGCGTGATAGCTGCACTCAGACCGATTGCCTCGTTCAACCGGGCTTCCGGACTGCGATTGGACCTGAGATCCGATGGTGCGGTATCAACCCGTGTCGGAAGCACAGGCTCTATAATCATCGCACGAAAAGGCTGAGGCAATCGATCTACCCCAGTGTCCTTTTGTCGTAGCGTTTTGTGGCCGGGCTCTTCAGCCCCGTTTGATTTAGAAAAATCGTCCGCGCGCGACTTCGGTTTCAATCAGCTGGCCTTTTCTGCATTTTCCTCTGCCTGATCGAACAGTTGAACAGGTCCGTTTGGCATAATTGTGGAAATGGCATGTTTATAAACCAGTTGTGAATGTCCATCACGACGCAGCAGGACACAAAAATTGTCGAACCAGGTAACAACACCCTGCAGCTTGACACCGTTGATCAAAAAAATCGTCAGAGGAGTTTTTTGTTTGCGTACGTGATTAAGAAAAGTGTCTTGTAAATTTTGTGCGCGCTCAGCCATCAGTCTTCTTTTCCTGTTTTTTCCGGATGCGGCCGAGCATCCGGAGTTTTTCGCAGTGTGTCGTCAACAAGTTAATCTGCCGAAATTTCAGATTGACGATCTGCCCGCTCCTTGCAATTCCCACCCAAGAGCCGTCTGCCCCAGCTCCATTAACTGCAGTAGCCCGCCATTCAGCAAGCTATCAGAATCATACTGCCTTCAAATCAGTAGCAGTATGGAACAGTTCACGCAATCGAGTTGCAACCGAACCGGGATGCCCATTGCCTATGATTTTGTTGTCGATCTCGATCACTGGCATTGCGATATTTGTTGCTGCAGTGACAAATGCTTCCTTTGCGTCATAAGCTTCTTCAAGGCTAAATGCCCTCTCCTCAAACGCCAAGCCCTCTTTTGCAACAACATCCAGAATTCCAGCACGCGTCACGCCCTTCAAAATTCCACTGTCTGCTGGCCGTGTCACAAGAACATTGTCCTTTGTAACAATCCATGCGTTTGTCGAGCCGCCTTCGGTGACGTTCCCGTCCGCATCCACGTACCAGGCTTCCTTGCCGCCCTGCTCTTTGGCATTCTGTTTGGCAAGGACATTTGGCAGCAAAGCGATTGTCTTGATATCAACACGTGGCCACCGGTTTTCCGGGTAACTGTAAACGGAGATCCCCTTTTCCGCCAACGCCTGTCCCGCTGCCGGATTTATAGCGCGGGATGTAATCACTATTGACGGCGCGACCGTCACTGACGGGAAAAAGTGATCTCTGCGGGAGACACCACGCGTTACCTGGATATAGACGATGCCATTTCGGACTTTATTTTGCCTAACCACCTGGCGCAGAACAAACTCAACTGCTGTACGCGCCATAGGCCAGTCGATTTTCAACTCGCTCAGGGACCTGCAAAGGCGATCCAGATGGCGCGGAATATCGACAATTTTTCCGTGCCAGACTTCGCAAACTTCATAAACGCCATCAGCAAACTGATAGCCCCGGTCTTCAATGTGTACGGCTGCTTCAGAATGCCGTACATATTGTCCGTTGACGTAGGCAATACGGCTCATAAATCCCCCGGAGCTGCAAGAACTCATTTAAACCAACTGGTATTCAATGCAGTTTTGAACGTTTCAAAAAACAAAAGCAAGAGCTGAATAGCGGCATAAAGCCCTAAAAGAAATCAAGGCTGACGCGGAACATCTGCTCGACCTGACGAACCCTGCTGGCAACTGCGAAAATAATGATTCTATCCTGCGCCTGGATTTGCAGGTTGCCATTAGGTGTCAGGACCTCACCGTTCCTGAAGACCGCACCAACGCGAATACCGGACGGCAAGTCGATCACCCGGAGAGGCTTGCCGACAAGCGGCGAGGTATCCAATGCCTCTGCCTCGACAATCTCAGCAGCTCCGTTCTGCAGCGAATGAACCCCGCGGATTCGGCCACGGCGAACATGTTGAAGAATTCGCGAAATCGTTACAGCACGGGGATTGATGAACGCATCGATCCCGAGCGCATTCGCAAACGCCGGATAGCTGGGATTGTTCAACAGAGACAGCGATCGCTTGCATCCAAGTTTCTTCGCCATCACGGATGACAAGATATTGACTTCGTCTTCATTGGTCAGCGCGACCATTGTGTCTGCATCACCAGCATCGGCTTCATTTAAAATGCTCTGGTCCAATGCACTTCCGTGGAGGATCACTGACCGTTTTAACTCGTCTGCAACCGCAATCGCTCGATCCCGGGACGCTTCGATCAGCTTGATTTTGGCGCCGCTTTGCCGTTGTTCCAGCGCTTTTGCAACATAAAGTCCAATATTGCCTCCGCCTGCAATAACAACCTTGCCGGCCTCTGGCTCTTCATGACCAAAGATACTCAGGGTCCGTCTAACCTGGTCCCTGCGGGCTACTACATAAGCCAAGTCCCCGGCCAGGATTGCGTCGCTGCTTTTTGGAACGAAGAGATGATTGTTCCGATAGAGCCCGACAACAACAGCGCCAAGGTCCGGGAACAGCTCGGTCAGCTGCCGCAACGGCGTATCGACCACCGGGCAATCAACGTCACACATGATGCCAACAACAACCACATTGTCATCTGCAAACCGCACGGTTTCGACAGCGCCTGGCAAAGCCAGCCGACGTAAAACCATTTCGCCGACTTCGATTTCAGGCGAAATGATCACATCGATCGGCATGTTTTCGCGCGAGAAAAGGTTTTGCCAGCGTCCCTGGAGATAAGATTGAGCCCGTATCCGGGCAACTTTGGTTGGAACATTGAACAGCGAATGCGCAACCTGACACGCCACCATATTCACTTCATCGTAGAGGGTCACTGCCACGATCATGTCGGCTTCTTCAGCGCCAGCCTGCGATAGCACATCCGGGTGCGCTCCATGACCGACAAACCCGCGCACATCCAGCTGGTCGCCAATCGCCGTGATCAGCTGCGGTGATGAATCGATGACAGAGACATCGTTTTGTTCCGCCGCCAGGCGCTCGGCAATACCGTAACCGACCTGCCCTGCGCCACAAATGACGATTTTCATCGGAAACCCTTTCCCGGCTCAGCTGTAATTGATCGCAAAAACCACAAACCTAGGTCATGCCCAATGTCTTGAGTTTGCGATGAAGCGCTGAGCGTTCCATACCGACAAATTCAGCTGTACGCGAGATGTTGCCGTCAAATCTTTTTATTTGAGCCTGCAGATATTCGCGCTCGAAGACTTCCCGCGCTTCTCTGAGGGGCAATGACATCAGGTGTTCACCGGTCCCGGATGACGGAAGGCTCGGAAGTGTCTCTCCGATTTCCGCCGGAAGCAAATCAGCTGTGATTGTGCTATCAGGCTCGCCGCGGCTCAATATCATCAGTCGCTCGACATTATTACGCAATTGCCGGACATTTCCAGGCCAGTCATGTGTCTGCAAAACCGCCATTGCGTCATCGCCTATCGGCCGTCGCGGAATACCGGAAGCGCCGGAAATCTGTTCCATGAAATGATGGACCAGTGTCGGAATATCTTCGCGGCGTTCTGCCAAACCGGGCACCTTGAGAGGAACGACGCTTAGCCGGTGATAAAGATCCTGCCGGAAGAGTCCGGAAGCTATATGTTCATCGAGATTTTTGGAGGTGGAAGACAAGATCCGGATATCTACCTGGACTTTCTGGGTGCCGCCAACCCGGGAAAAACTCTGCTCTACAAGAACACGAAGAATCTTTCCTTGGGTTTCAGCTGGCATGTCTGCCACTTCATCGAGATACAGCGTGCCGCCGTGCGCTTCTTCCAATGCGCCAATCTTCCGCAGATTTCCCTTTTCGTCTTCGATGCCGAAGAGTTCTTCTTCCATGCGTGTTGGCGTGATAGTGGCCGCATTCAAAACCACAAACGGGCTTTTGTTTCTAAGCGACAAATCGTGGATCATGCGCGCCGCGCGCTCTTTACCGGCTCCGGACGGGCCGACAATCAGAATGCGGCTGTTTGTGCCCGCAATCTTTTGGATTGTCTGGCGCATGTTATGTGTAGCGGATGACTCGCCGATGATATCGCTGGTCTCGCCGCTGCGATGTTTTAAGTCCCGCACTTCGCGTTTTAGACTAGAAGCTTCGAGGGCGCGTTCCACAATATGGATAAGACGGTCCGCTTTGAACGGTTTTTCTATATAATCATAAGCACCGCGCTTGATCGCGGAGACTGCTGTTTCGACATTGCCATGGCCGGAAATGATGACAACCGGCATGTCCGGATCGGTTTCCTTGAAAATGTCTAAAAGTGCGAGACCGTCCAATCGGCTGCCCTGAAGCCAGATATCCAGAATGACAAGAGATGGTTTTCGCTCCTTGACGGCAGCAAGAGCGCTGTCGGAATCATGAGCTGTACGGGTCCCGTAGCCATCATCATCAAGGATACCTGCGATCAGCTCCCGAATATCGGTTTCGTCATCGATTACAAGAATATCATGCGCCATGTACGGTTACTGCTTGTTCTGTTTCTTCATCGGCTTCACGTTCGTTTGCGCTGTTTACTGCCAGCGTCAGCCGAACCAGAGTACCGGTATCTTCAGGGTTATTTTTTGGGGCATCCAACAAATCGATCCCGCCCCCATGGTCTTCCAGTATTTTGCGGACTATTGCCAAGCCAAGTCCGGTACCCTTTTCGCGTGTCGTCATATAAGGCTCGAGCAATCGACTACGGTTTTCTTCCGGCAATCCGATACCATTGTCAGTGACATCGATCACAATACGTGTAGGTGCTTCGGCAGGCTCACAGCCCAGTTTTATGGTTACATTGCCCGGCGGCAGACCTTCTTCGGTCCGGGCACTAACTGCTTCGGTGGCGTTTTTCACAACGTTTGTGAGGGCTTGTCCAATCAAGCGACTGTCATATGTTGCCAAAACCGGGCTGTCGGGCAGATCCGCTGTAACTGTGATATCCGGATTTGAAACCGATTGCATGAAAGCCGCATCTCGGACCGCCTCCCGTAAATCACCGCTTGATTTCTTCGGCTTTCTCATGCGGGCGAAGGAAGAGAACTCATCGACCATCTGACCGATATCGCCGACTTGCCGGACAATCGTGTCGATACATTGGTCGAAAACCTCACGATCTTCTTCAATCCGTTTGCCGTAACGGCGACGTATTCGTTCTGCGGAGAGCTGGATCGGCGTCAGAGGATTCTTGATCTCATGTGCGATCCGGCGGGCGACATCTGCCCATGCAGTATTTCTTTGTGCAGACACCAAATCAGTGATGTCGTCGAGCGTGACTACAAACCCATGTTCACTCCGAGTTGACTGCTCGCTCGTTGTGCGGACATTGATGGTTCTCAATCGCCCGTCACGGGTGATTTCTATCTGGGTTTCAGGCAATTTCTCGCCAGGCATTTCCAAAACGTTGTGAATATAGTCGCCGAGTTCGGGAACGACTTCCGCCAATGGTTTGTTCAGGATCTGAATTTCGTTGATTTGCAACAGCTCCTGGGCGGACCTGTTGATCAACATGATCGAGGATTCATCATCGACCCCAATAACGCCGGTTGATACTCCGGAAAGTACCGCTTCATTAAAGCGGCGGCGGCGATCGATCTGCTCATTTGCAGCCAACAAAGCATCGCGCTGACCAAGCAATTGGCCAGTCATCTTGTTGAAAGTTGATCCGAGGTTCGCCAGATCGCCACCTGATTTTTCGGTTTGGACTTTTACAGCAAGGTTTCCTTTTGAAACCTCATCTGCGGCAGAAATCAAGGTCCGAATTGGGGATACCAAACGGTTGGCAAAACCGAATCCTATCCAGATCGCAGATAACAAGAGAACCAGGGCAACGCCGAGATAAACGAGCGCAAATGCTACCTGCACCCCGAACCGACTGTTTTCCATTTGTTGGTATTGCGATGCACCTGTTTCGGCAAGGCGCAGGTATTCTACAACGCGTGGATCAATCGCCCGCATGGCATAAAGATAAAAATTATCATAGGCGGACAATTTCATGATGCCGCCCACGAGGTTTGAACTCCCCGGAGCGATCAAAATTGGATCACCAGATTTTGCCTTAAAAAAACTGTCCGCCGGTGGCAACGGAATTTCAATCGTCGGATCCAGAACCACGCGGGTAACAACGTCTCCGTTTTCATTCAGGATGAATGCAGCCAGCGTGCCACGTAAGGACACTTGTGTGGCAAAAAACTGGTCAAAACGGGTGGGTTCGAATTCGTAGACAGCCTTGGCACGATCAATATCGTTGGTCATCGCGATCAGATCACCGCGCAGAACACGTGCGTGTTCCTGCAAATAAGCCTGGGCAACGGTCAGTGCATTGTCGATAATCTGACGGGTTCTGTCTTCAAACCAGCGATCGAGACCGCGATCAAGGGTCACTGCAGCCAGGATAGCCATCAGGACAGCGGGTACCGCGGCGATTACGCTAAACAATGCGACAACGCGGACATGTAACCTTGCAGCCGCACGCCCGCTGCGCCTCGCCTGCAATAATTTCCAGATTTCAAAGGAAATGGCAGCGAACAAAATGGCCGCCAATGCGCCATTGATCGCCATCGCGATCATAATCACATCGCGGGTCGGATCAATCGACGTGAGCCCCATTAGGATCACGAAGGTGACCGCGATCGAAATCAGGGCAACTACAAGAATGGCGAAACCTATTCGGCGCCCCCACTTTCCTGCGGAGCCCGATTGCACCACAGAATGTTGCGTTTCATCCAATACCATTCGGCCTCTAGAGTTATCGTATTCGCGGCACCTAAATATGTTGGTGCTATTGGCGGTAAATCTACCACACAATGTTGCGAAATTGCGACACTCATAAATAGTCCACTGACAATTTCGTCAGGCTAGATAGTCGTTGGGCATTCCTGACAAACTTCAACGCATTGAACGCATGACCTGAACGTCCAGATCTCTAATTTTCTTGCGCAGAGTATTACGGTTTACACCGAGCAATTCCGCAGCCTTGATCTGGTTGCCGCGGGTTGCCGCCAGCGCCGCGCTAATAAGTGGATACTCTACTTCGCGCAAAATTCGGTGATACAGTCCGGGAGGTGGCAGCGCGTCGCCAAATTGCTCAAAATAATTGGCGAGATATTTTTCTACCGAACCACCGAGGTTAACAGCATCAGGTGTTTCTTCTTCCAGCGCCGTAACCGACGGTTGGCTGAGTTCCTGCTCAAGTAATCCCTCACCAATTACATCCTGCGGATAGAGAGCGGCCAGACGGCGAACCAGGTTTTCAAGTTCCCGGATGTTGCCGGGCCACCGGTATCGACGTAATAGGTTGAGCGCTCCCTGGTCGACCTGCTTTGCCGGCAAACCTTCCTTTTCGGCCAGCGAAAAGAAATGGCGCACCAGATCAGGGATATCCTCAACCCGTTCTCTCAGAGGCGGGAGACGGATTGGAACGACGTTCAATCGGAAATAAAGGTCTTCCCGGAAGAGCCCCTGATTGATCAGGTGCCGCAAATCCTTGTTAGTCGCCGCGACAATCCGGACATCTGTCTTGATCGGGGTCCGTCCGCCTACCGTCGTATACTCACCTTGCTGAAGCACGCGCAGTAATCGTGTCTGGGCTTCCATTGGCATGTCACCAATTTCGTCAAGAAACAATGTTCCACCGTCAGCCTGTTCAAAGCGGCCAGAGCTGCGGTTCTGCGCACCGGTAAAGGCGCCTTTCTCGTGGCCAAATAGTTCAGCTTCGATCAGATCGCGCGGTATTGCAGCCATATTGATCGGGACAAATGGGCCGTTTTTGCGCTTGCCGTAATCGTGCAGCGCCTTTGCGACCAGTTCTTTGCCTGTCCCAGATTCGCCATTGATCATGACAGTCAGGTCAGTTTGCATAAGTCGCGCGAGGACACGGTATATTTCCTGCATGGCCGGAGACCTGCCAACCAAAGGCATGCCCTCAGCTGCGTCATCCAATTCCACTGCAGGACGTTTTTTTGGTTCTTCCAGGGCCCGCTGAACAATGCTCGTAAGCTCTTTCAGATCAAATGGCTTCGGCAGATACTCATAGGCACCTTTTTCCGAGGCTTTGATGGCGGTCATGAACGTATTTTGCGCACTCATGACCAAAACGGGGAGTTCCGGACGCATCTTTTTGATACGTGGAAGCACATCGAAGATATTCTCGTCTGGCATAACCACATCCGTGATCACCAGATCGCCGTCACCAGCAGAAACCCATCTCCAAAGCGTTGACGCATTTGACGTCAATCGTACGGTGTAACCGGCTCTGGACAGAGCTTGATTGAGAACGGTGCGGATTGCCGCATCATCGTCTGCAACAAGAATTGTACCTGTCGGCATGATTATTCAGCTCCTGTGCTGATTTTGGCCGCTTGATCGGGTCCGGAAGTAGAGAACGCCGGCATTAGGATTCGAAATACGGTCTTGTGTGGCCGGGTGTCACATTCGATGACACCGCCATGATCGCCTATGATCTTCGCGACCAGGGCAAGGCCCAGACCGGAACCATTGGTTTTGGTGGTTATGAAAGGCTCAAAAAGATGCGGCAGCAGGTCATCGGGGACGCCAGGGCCGTTATCTTGAACACAAAATTCCAAAGGCAGACTGACCCGTGCTTCTGTTCCAGGAACTGAAAGTCGAACTCCTGGACGAAACGCGGTCGAGATCTTGATTTCGCCGTCCGGATCGTCACCAATTGCTTCGCTGGCGTTCTTAACCAGATTTAGAAACACCTGAATCAATTGGTCCTTATTAGCAAAGACTGGCGGTAAAGACGGATCATAATTCTCGAAGATCGTCTTGCCACGAGCAAAACCGTTGTCAGATAGGCGTTTGACGTGATCAAGAACGATGTGAATGTTTACTGGTTCGCGTTCGATAGGACGCTCGTCGGAGAAGACTTCCATCCTATCGACTAGTTTCACGATACGGTCTGTTTCGTCTGTAATCAGACGGGTTAGCGGACGATCGTCATCTGGAACCGACTGTTCGAGCAATTGTGCTGCGCCCCGGATACCGGACAAGGGATTCTTGATTTCATGGGCCAGCATGGCCGCCAGACCAGTAACGGTCCTGGCCGCTCCGCGCGATGTCAGTTGTCGGTCAATCTTTTCAGCCATCGTGCGTTCCTGAAACATCAGGACGACAGCACCTGGTCGGTGGGATACTGGAGCAGCGTTGATATCTACCACTTTAGGGGCGCCAATGCGCGGAGAACCTATATCCACCTTGTATTCATTTACCGGCGCGCCGCGTTCACTTACCTGTTCGATCAGGGTCAGAAGCGGACTGCCAAACGGTACGAATTCCTTGATCGGATGACGCCGGAGAACAGACAAGCTGGATCTCATGAAAATTTCAGCCGCTGTATTGGCCGATTCAATTACGCCCTCTGGAGACACCAGCAAGACCGGATGCGGTAAAGCGTCCAAGATTGTCGGTCCATCAACGGCAAGGGCAGCCGCTCGACCATCGGCAGGATCCAATTTCGTCACGCAGCTGTCCGTTTGTTTGAAGATGAAAACCAGGCATAGGCAAGCCGAATGACCTCCTCCGGTTTGCTGGATGTCATAATTGTTTTTCTGATCGAACCCGGGATATCTGATCCACTCTGCGGCGCCGCAGTATCAAAGTACCAACCAAGATGTTTACGGGCGATCCGGATACCGGACAGGGTTCCGTAGTATCCTAGAATGGTCTCATAATGCTCGATAACCAGATCGGCCAGGTCCTGCCCTTCTGGTTCCAAAAAACACTCACCCGAATTCAGGAACTGCCCGATATGCCCGGGCAACCAGGGGCGGCCATAAGCGCCGCGACCGATCATGACACCATCGGCAGCTGATTGCTCAAGCATGGTCTTTGCGTTCTTAATGCTGGTGCAGTCGCCATTAGCAATCAGCGGAATGGAGATTTCGTTTTTGACGGCTGCAATCGCCTGCCAATCGGCATTGTCCTTATAGAATTGCGATCTCGTCCGCCCATGGACAGTGACCAGTTGAATGCCGGCGGCTTCGGCCCGTTTGGCCAACTCCGGTGCATTGATCGATGTTTCGTCCCATCCCAGGCGCATTTTCAAAGTGATCGGAATGTCGACAGCTTCAACGGTTGCCTCGATCAGCGTCAAGGCATGATCCAGATCACGCATCAAAGCTGATCCGGAATATCCGGTTGTTACTTTTTTGGCGGGGCATCCCATATTGATATCAATGACGTCGGCACCAAGACCGGCAATGACCTTTGCTGCTTCTCCCATCCAACGGGCTTCCCGTCCGGCAAGTTGAACAACATGAATACCTTTATCCTGCGCTTCAGCGCGCATCTGCGTCTCGGCATCACCTTTGATGAAGGATTCACTTGCAACCATTTCGCTGACGACCATGCCTGCACCGAAGCGGGAGGCAAGACGGCGGAATGGCAAATCACTTACGCCGGACATCGGAGCGAGGACCGCGCAGTTCGGTAGGACTTGTCGACCTATCTTGATTGTTTTCATTTAGTCAGCAGCACCTTTACAAATGTGCCCATTTGTTATGCATGTTATTATTTGCCTATATAATAGACAATTTGGTTAGGTCAGCAAGTCAAAAATTGCAGTCCACCCATCATACTCGCTAAAGAACGTTTCAATATGTCATTCCCAGTTTCGTCAGGAGTTTCCGACAATGCCGATTTCCGCTGCTGCACTGGTTGTCGCTGCAGGTCGTGGTAGCCGCCTGGCAAAGACAGGCAACGACACACCCAAGCAATATAGACTACTAGCTGGCCGCTCGGTGCTGACCCATACACTGAATGCCCTTGGGAAACATCCGGGAATATGCTGTATTCTGACTGTTATTCACCCAGATGACACCTGGCTCTACAACAAGGCGATAACTGAACTTGATCCGGGCGTATTTGAAAAGCTTCTTCCTGTTGTTCATGGCGGTTCGACACGCCAGGTTTCTGTATTTCAGGGATTGAAGGCACTGGCCTTGCAGGAAGCGGATCATGTCCTTATCCACGATGCCGCCCGCCCGTTCGTAACCACTGAAATTCTTAGTCGCCTGTTGCACCAGCTGAATGAAGGAAAGCCCGGTGTTCTCGTCGCAACTCAAGTTGTTGATACGTTGAAACGTCAAGGCTCTGCGGCTTCGCAGTTGGAAACCGTAGATAGAGACCGGCTCTGGGCAGCGCAGACACCCCAGGCGTTCGCCTTTCCGCAAATCCTGTCAGCACATGAGCGGGCAGCGAACGAGGGACAGAACCAATTCACAGACGACACCAGTCTTGCTGAATGGGATGGTATGACCATTTCCATCTGCGAAGGTGAAACAGACAACTTCAAGATTACGACGGCTGCAGATTTGGAACGAGCAGAGCACTTCGCAAAGATGAATTCAACATCGGACGATAGACCGGCAGACCGCCCCCTATCGCAGCTGACCGACATCCGAAATGGTATCGGCTATGATGTGCACGCATTTGAAACCGGCGATTCAGTCATTTTGGGAGGAGTCGCCATACCCCATACCAAAAAACTCAAAGGCCATTCAGATGCGGACGTCGTGCTTCACGCAATAACCGATGCAACTCTTGGTGCAATTGGCGATGGTGATATAGGCCAGCATTTCCCACCGAGCGATCCGCAGTGGGAGGGCGCGGCGTCAGATCAATTCCAGAACGATGCGATCCGCCGTGTAGCCGCATTAGGCGGGCGTCTTGCACACATCGATGTCACTATTGTCTGCGAAGAACCGAAAATTGGACCTCACAGGGACAAAATACGTGCTTCGATAGCCGCAACCTGCAAACTCCCGGAAACCCGTGTCTCAATAAAGGCCACGACGTCTGAAAAACTCGGATTTACAGGTCGTAAGGAAGGAATTGCAGCTTATGCCAGCGTGACAGTCCGTCTTCCGATGAATGATGATGAATGAGGCCCGCATATGAAAGAACTGAAGCTCAACAGTGTAGAAGACTTGGTACCATTGGCGACAGAAGTTCTGGATATCCTGAAAACTAAAGGCCTTAAGGTTGCCACGGCAGAATCCTGTACTGGCGGATTAATAGCTGGGGTTCTTACTGAAATTGCCGGGTCTTCTGCGGTGGTTGATCGTGGTTTCGTGACCTATTCCAATGAAGCCAAAACTGAAATGTTAGGTGTTCCCGCCAAATTAATTGGTGAATTGGGCGCGGTTAGCAAAGACGTCTCCATCGCCATGGCGGAAGGTGCTCTAAAATACTCAAACGCGGATATTGCAGTTTCTGTTACGGGAATTGCAGGACCGGGCGGTGGTAGTCCAGATAAACCCGTTGGAACAGTACATATAGCAATAGCTGTAAAAGCACAGGAAACACGCCATTCTCATTGCTGGTTTGTTGATCGAGGCCGAAAGTCTATTCGACTGGAAACGATTCAGACCGCTTTAACATCGATATTAAATGCAATTTCTTGAGTAAACCCTTGTTTACGATCGATATAATTCCAACTGGGACTTCCATTCTTTTGCCGGTACGGTCTGCGCACAACAACTAATGAGTGCAGACTGATTACGATGAGACATCTCCTGTGGCTTACGATTTCACTAGTTACATGTATAGAATCTGCCACTGCCGGTAGCATTCCGAGTGCCGGTGATTTCTATTTCATCTCACGAGATCGTCACGGTGATTTTTTGGGAAGCCACAAACTATATGTTGAACGCTCTAGTGGCCTGACAATGGTCAAATACTGTGATCGCCCCTATTTTGTCCGAACCAATACCGTTGCCTGGACACAACTGGAGTTTGATCGCGGACACACAGTTCAAATCGAATATAACTTCGGTAAAGGTTGGCGACCGGTCTGTCGTCGGCCACATGAAGAAGTGTCGCTGATCGACCTCGGTATTTTCATGTCTCCTGAAGAACTCGTTGCGAGATATGAAGAGACCTATGATCGAAAAAACCGATTATCAACGATTGCACGCTGTTCGGGATTGACCTGCTGATCCTGAAGGCCCATTTCATGCAGATAATAATCATCTGCAGAATTCTTCTAACGCATTGTTGTAACGCTGATTTTTTGTTTCCTTAAATCTTTAATCAAATTGGTATGCCAATGACAACTCTACCGACAGTGCGGTTCGGTATGTTCATCTACCAGTAATCGAACATCGTGAAATGATTTCGCGGTAAAGGAACCGGATATGTCAATCCTTACGAATGCCCTCCTGTTGAGCGGGGTCATGATTGCTGGAATCAATTCCGGATCAGCTCAGAGCTCGTTACCGAAGGTTGGTGATACATTTATTATTTCCCGGGACAATCACCACAGTTTTCGTGGGTCACACAAGATATACAACCGGTTGTCCGACGGACTCGTTGAAGTTCAATACTGCGGCCGCCCCTATTACGTCAGGTATGCAACGGTTGCCTGGACTCAGCTGGAAACGGAAGCTGGCAATGGGGTGCGTATTGAGTTCAATCGGGGTAAGGGTTGGCGACCTATTTGTGATAATCCGGAACAACAGGTCGACCTCAAGAAGTTGGGAGTGACTGAAGACCCAAAAGTCGTCATGCATCTTGGTCGACTTCCGCTGGATCCGATCAGCCGATTTACTGCGATCCGGAAGGCATTCAGTCAGACGGGCAACAGCAGTTCAAAAAACTCCTACCATGACGCCAAATAGCGGCTCTTCGATAAACAGCGGCAAGGTAAGGCTCGGGTAAGGCATTGAGTGTATGAATGACGGGAATAGAGGGCGGGCATAGCGAACAATCATTTTAGGACCCGATATGAAACGCGTTCACAAGATTGCAGTTTTGACCTTTTCGTTGACCGCGAGTCTAGCCGGTACTGCGTATGGCCAGGGCGACTTCTATATACGCGCCCAGTACGCCAATGGCACTTTTTCTGGATTTCATGAAATTCTGACCCGGCCAAAAGACGGTTACCACAAAGCGCACTATTGTGATCGCCCATTCTGGGTAACGTCGAATACGGTCATCTGGACTGAAGAACAGGTCGCCGCCGGTCAAACGCTGATCCTGGAAGAGAACATGGGATCGTCGCGGAAGACCGTTTGTGCAGATTCAACATCTTTCGCAACCCTTGAGGATATAGGCCTCAAGAAAAAGGAAGTTGAGAGAATTCGCCGAAAAAACGCGCCACTCGACATGAAATCGAGCCGAATCCGGACGATCAGCGAAGCCTTCAAGCAATTCAAATAAACGCAAGCCGAGAACCGGCCTTTCAGCCTAGGTGCCGTAAACCTGATCTGCCCGGGTTTCAAATGCACCGGTAAATTTCCGGAAAGCCTTGTCGAACATCACACCCATCATTGAGCCCAGGGTGCGGCTGCGGAATTCGTAGTCGATGTAAAAACCGACGTTGCAGCTGCTCTCGCCCACCTCTTCAAATGTCCATTTGTTTTCGAGATGTTTGAAGGGGCCATCCAGATACTCAACAAGAATCATTCGCTCGTTCGGTCGCAATTCAACGCGGCTTGTGAAGGTCTCCTTGAACACCTTGTAGGCTACCGTCATGTCAGCAACCAAAACGACCCTATTGTCAGACAGCTCCTTGCGACCACGCACATGTATGGATTGGCATAACGGCACAAATTTCGGATATTGATCAACGTCGGCAACCAGACGAAACATGTCATCTGCGCCGTGATTGACCTTATGATTGGATGAAAAACTGGGCATTCCGCGCGCCTGATCCTGTTGTCGTTCGCCTTTAGTGGCCGAGCTTGGATTTGCGAGCTGCTCTCAGGTCAGCAAAATCTTCGCCTGCATGGTGAGAGGACCGGGTCAACGGGCTTGCAGATACCTTCAGGAATCCTTTGGCATATGCAATCCGCTCATAACCCTTGAACTCTTCTGGTGTCACGAAAGACATAACCGGGTGATGTTTTTTGGATGGTTGCAGGTATTGTCCGATCGTCAGGAAATCCACATCAGCAGCACGAAGGTCGTCCATCAACTGCAAAATTTCATTCCGTTCTTCGCCAAGCCCGACCATGATACCGGATTTGGTGAACATCTCAGGATCAAGTTCCTTCACCATCTGGAGAAGTCTGATGGAATGGAAGTAACGGGCACCCGGTCGAACTTTCAAATAGTTGGACGGGACGGTTTCCAGGTTGTGGTTGAACACATCAGGTTTCGCCGCAACAACGGTTTCAATGGCCCCGTCCTTGCGCAGAAAGTCCGGTGTCAAAACCTCGATGGTCGTGCCAGGAGCCGTATTACGGATCGCGGTGATGACGTCGGCAAAATGCTTTGCGCCGCCATCGTCCAGATCATCACGATCAACCGAAGTGATCACCACATGTTGCAAGCCCATTGTCGCAACAGCATCGGCAACCCCTTGAGGCTCATTCTGATCAACCGGGCCCGGCATGCCTGTGCGCACGTTGCAAAAGGCGCAAGCCCGTGTGCATGTGTCCCCAAGGATCATGAAACTGGCGTGTTTTTTCGACCAGCACTCACCAATGTTGGGACAACCGGCCTCTTCGCAGACAGTCACCAGATTGTTTTCGCGGACTGTTTTCTGGGTCTCGCGATAGACCGGTGACGTTGGCGCCTTGACGCGGATCCATTTCGGTTTGCGTTGAACAGGATTGTCCGGCCGGTGTTCCTTTTCAGGATGGCGCGGACGGGTATCAGGTTTTTCCTGCGGGCGATTGAGCGTGTCGACGATCGTAACCATGAGCCTTAAGTGTCGTTTTTCTGGTCTTAGGTCAAGCCTTTGAACGCGTTGCCGCTATGCGGTATCTGCAGATCTGACAAGCTTTTCCAGACGGGAACGGGCACGCTCGGAGAGCGGATGTGATTTACGGGTGGTTTCATTCATCTGGACAATGACGGTAACAGCAGAAGCAACTGGCATTTGATCCTGATAAACGCGTTGAACCAGCTTGAACGAACTCCTGCCAATTTCAAGAACGGCGGTGCCAATTTCAACTGTTCCCGGCCAATTGACTTCGCTCAGGAAATCCAGTTCCAGGCGGGCGATTACAAAAGACGCTCCCTCTTCTGCCAGAGCCTCGCCAATTATGACTTCCACCCGGCCAGTTTCCAGAAATGTCGCAAAGACAGCGTTGTTCACATGCCCTTGACGATCGGTGTCGGCATAACGAAGCTTGTCGCTGGTTTTCAGCGGAAAACTGTCTAACTGTTCAGGCTCTGATGTCATTGGTTGTTGTCCTGTAACCCGATCGCCTTACTTGAAGACTTTTTTCCAGACGTACAGGAACAGGATCGAACCAAGAACGGCCACAATGAACCGATCCAGTATGCCGCCCGTAATATTCAAGTTAAGGATTGAGGCCAGTTCACCGCCGAGGATTGCACCGACGAGGCCTACAAGCAGGTTTCCAAGAAACCCGCCACGACTATTAAGGACCCGATGAGCCACGGCGCCGGCGACCAAACCAATAATGACAGTTACAATCAGTTCCATCACGCGCTCCTGTGTCGTTGTTTCTGGTGCGATTTATAGGTGACTAGGCAACTTGAAACAGTTGGCTAAAGGGTGGCCGAACAACCGACCACCTTATCTTCTTTACGCGTTCAAGACGCGTCCATAGGCGTCCAGCACACTTTCCTTCATCATTTCCGAGAGGGTCGGATGCGGGAAGATGGTGTGCATCAGTTCTTCTTCGGTTGTCTCAAGATTCATCGCGACCACAAAACCCTGAATGAGTTCCGTGACTTCTGCACCAACCATGTGGGCGCCGATCAGTTCACCGGTTTTCTTGTCGAAGATCGTCTTGATCATGCCGTTGTCCTCACCAAGGGCAATCGCCTTGCCGTTGGCGTTGAAGGAATAGCGGCCAACACGAATGTCGCGACCAGCTTCCTTCGCCTTGGCTTCGGTCAGGCCAACAGAGGCGACCTGCGGATTACAGTATGTGCAACCCGGGATCTTACTTTTGTCCATGGCATGAACATTGGGCAGACCGGCAATCTTTTCGATGCAGACCACTCCTTCATGCTCGGCCTTGTGGGCCAGCATAGGCGGTCCTGCAACGTCGCCGATGGCATAAATACCTGGAACATTGGTCTTGCCGTAACCGTCGATGACAATACAGCCACGGTCCGTTTTGATACCGAGTGTTTCCAGTCCAAGGTTTTCAATATTGCCCTGAACACCAACGGCAGAGATCAAGCGATCTGCAGTGATCTGCTGGACCTTACCGTCTTTTGTCTCAACATGCGCCGTGATGGAATTGGCAGCCTTGTCGACCTTGGACACCTTTGCCTCGGTGATGATCTTCATGCCGCGTTTTTCGAGCGCCTTACGGGCGATCTTGGAGATCTCCTCGTCCTCGACCGGCATGACATTTTTCATCAATTCGACAACTGTTACATCAACACCCATGGAAAGGTAGAAGGACGCAAACTCGATGCCGATAGCACCGGACCCCATGACAACCATGGTCTTGGGCATGACTTCGGGCTTCATCGCCTCGAAGTAAGTCCAGATCAGCTTGCCATCCGGCTCAATACCCGGCAGTGCACGCGGGCGAGCACCCGTTGCGACGATGATGTGTTTGCCCGTGTATGTACCCTCACCCTTGACGCCTTTTGGCACCGGGTTCTGCGGTTGAACGACCGGCTTGGAGGATTTTCCGACAACAATCTCGCCCGGTTTGGTAAGGTTGGCTTCGCCCCAGATCACATCGATCTTGTTCTTCTTCATCAAATAGCCGATGCCACCGTTCAACCGGGCGGAAACGCCACGGGATCGCGCAACAACGTCTTTGACGTCAGCAGTCATCTTGCCTTCAAGCTTCAGGCCGTAGCTTTTGGCGTGATTGGCATGATCCATCATTTCGGCGGACCGCAGCAGCGCTTTGGTCGGGATACATCCCCAGTTGAGGCAGATGCCGCCGAGGTGTTCGCGTTCCACGATTGCGGTTTTCAGTCCAAGCTGAGCGGCACGGATGGCGGTCACGTAACCGCCCGGTCCGGAGCCAATGATGATTACATCGTAATTGGTATCGGCCATGGTGTTTTCCCCGGCGAAAGAAGTCATCGTTTAAAAACGGCGCGGTGTTGCCACCGCGCCTTGAGAAGCAGGCTTTAGACCAGCATGCTCATCGGATTTTCGATGTAGCCCTTGAAGGCGGCGAGCACTTCTGCTCCGAGCGCACCGTCCACTGCACGGTGGTCGGTGGAAAGCGTCACGGACATCACCGTTGCCACAGCCAGTTCACCGTCCCTGACCACAGGACGTTTTTCGCCAGCGCCTACGGCCAGGATGGTCGCATGCGGTGGGTTCACGACAGCCGAGAAGTTCTTCACACCCATCATGCCCATGTTGGAGACCGCAGTGGTTCCGCCTTGGTATTCAGAAGGTTGCAACTTCTTCGACTTGGCCCGTGCGCCCATGTCTTTCATTTCGTTGGAAATGATGGACAACGGCTTTTCTTCTGCGCGGCGAATGATCGGCGTGATCAATCCGCCCGGGATCGACACAGCCACACCAACATCTGCATGTTTGTGTTTGACCATGGCATCGTCTGTCCAAGACACATTTGCATCCGGAACATCCCGCAGAGCCAGGGCCAACGCTTTGATAGTCAGATCATTGACCGACAATTTGTAGGCAGGTTTTCCGTCTTTGTCCGTTGACGCAGAACCATTGAGCTGCGCCCGCAGCGCCAGAAGCGCATCGAGCTCACAATCCACGCTTACATAGAAATGCGGAATGGTCTGTTTGGATTCGGTGAGCCGCTTGGCAATGGTCTTGCGCATACCGTCATGAGGAACCAGTTCGTAGCTGTCTTCATCAAACAGTTTGAGAACCTGATCCGCTGATGCACTTTTAGCAGGTGCAGCAGCTTTCGGCGCTTCAGCAGCAGGCGCTGCTTTGCCGGTACCGGCAGCAAGCGCAGCCTCGATGTCGCGCTTGACCACGCGGCCATGCGGACCGGAGCCACCGAGCGCTTTCAGGTCAAGACCATTGAGCTCAGCCAACCGGCGAGCCAGCGGCGATGCAAAGATACGAGAGCCATCTGCGGCAACAGGAGCTGGACCAGCGGGAGCCGGAGCTGCTGGCCCGGCGGGTGCAGCAACCTGGGCTGCTGCTGGTGCGGTTGCAGCAGCTGGAGCTGCCGACTCTGAACCTATTGCACTGGCATCTTCGCCATCTTCAAGAAGCACGGCTATCAGTGCATTGACCTTAACGCCTTCAGTTCCTTCAGGTAAGACAATCTTGCCGACTTTGCCTTCATCAACTGCTTCAACTTCCATCGTAGCTTTATCGGTTTCAATCTCGGCGATAACATCGCCTGCAGAAACCGTATCGCCTTCCTTGACCAGCCACTTGGCCAGATTGCCTTCTTCCATTGTCGGAGAAAGGGCCGGCATTGTGATATTAATTGGCATATCCGTCTCCCTCGCCTCAGGCTGTGTAGGTTACGGCTTTGACCGCATCGATGACATCACCAACATTCGGCAACGCCAGCTTTTCAAGGTTCGCGGCATACGGCATTGGTACATCCTTGCCGGTGACCCTCAGAATTGGCGCATCGAGATAATCGAAGGCTTTTTCTTGTACCTGATAGGCGATTTCAGAAGATACGGAGCACATCGGGAACGCTTCCTCGATGGTTACGATCCGACCCGTCTTGCGGACCGATGCCAGAATGGTGTCGATATCGAGCGGACGAATGGTCCGAAGATTGATCACCTCTGCCGAAATACCCATAGCGGCAAGTTCGTCTGCTGCCTGAAGAGCGTAGGTCATGCCAATGCTCCAGGACACCAATGTCACATCCGTGCCGCCACGTTCGATTTTCGCCTTGCCGATTGGCAGTACAAAATCGTCCATGTCTGGAATTTCGAACGATTGTCCGTAGAGGATTTCGTTTTCCAGGAAGATAACCGGGTTCGGGTCACGGATGGCCGCTTTGAGCAAGCCCTTTGCGTCAGCAGCCGAATATGGCTGAACAACCTTGAGACCTGGCACGTTTGCATACCAGGACGCGTAATCCTGAGAGTGCTGGGCACCAACGCGGGCAGCCGCCCCGTTTGGTCCACGGAAAACGATTGGTGCACCCATCTGCCCGCCGGACATATAAAGCGTCTTTGCAGCCGAGTTGATGATGTGGTCAATCGCCTGCATGGCGAAGTTGAATGTCATGAACTCAACGATTGGCTTCAAACCAGTCATCGCCGCACCGACACCCAAACCAGCAAATCCGTGTTCGGTGATGGGTGTATCAATGACGCGTTTTGCGCTGAATTCATCCAGAAGACCCTGGGTGATCTTGTAGGCACCCTGATATTCAGCAACTTCCTCGCCCATGACGAAAACGTCACCATCGCGGCGCATCTCTTCGGCCATCGCATCACGCAAAGCTTCGCGCACAGTTGATGGTTTCATTGCCGTGCCAGCCGGAATTTCCGGATCTTCTGCTGGCTCGGAAGCAACAGGCGCCGCCGGAGCAGCCGGTGTTGCCGGTGCACTTGGTGCGGCAGCCGGAACCGGTGCTGCAGGCGCGGCCGCAGCAGCATCCATGGAACTGGCATCTTCGCCTTCAGCAAGAAGAATAGCGATCTTCTCGTTGACCTTGACGTCTTCAGTCCCTTCGGCAACCAAAAGCTTGCCTAGTGTTCCTTCGTCAACGGCTTCCACTTCCATGGTCGCCTTGTCGGTTTCAATTTCGGCGATGACATCGCCAGCGCTTACGGTATCGCCTTCGGCTTTGAGCCACTTGGCGAGCGTTCCTTCTTCCATTGTCGGCGACAGGGCCGGCATTAGGATATCTATCGGCATGCTATCCCCCGCCTTAAAGCAAGATGTCTGTATAAAGTTCGGACGCATCCGGCTCTGGATCGGCCTGGGCAAATTCAGCTGCCTCGGCGACCTGTGCGCGGATTTCCTTATCGATGGCCTTCAGTTCATCCTCGGTTGCCCATTTGGCATCAAGAAGACGTGCGCGGACCTGTTCAATCGGGTCGTGTTCGGTGCGCATTTTCTGCACTTCCTCTTTCGACCGATATTTTGCGGGATCCGACATGGAATGGCCACGATAGCGATAGGTGTTCATCTCAAGGATGTAGGGACCTTTGCCAGTCCGGCACCATTCGAGCGCCCGCGCTGAGGCTTCCCTGACAGCGCGAACATCCATACCGTCAACTTTTTCGCCTGGAATGTTGAAGGACGCGCCGCGTTGCGACAGGTCAGTCAACGATGACGAACGTTCGACGCTGGTTCCCATGCCGTATTTGTTGTTTTCAATGACATAAATGACCGGCAGCTTCCAAAGCTCGGCCATATTGAAGCTTTCGTAAACCTGCCCCTGGTTGGATGCACCATCTCCAAAGAAGGTCATGGAAACATTACCGTTTTCCCGATACTTGTTCGCAAAACCGAGACCAGTCCCAAGAGACACCTGGGCGCCAACAATACCGTGGCCGCCATAGAAGTGTTTTTCCTTGGAGAACATGTGCATCGAGCCGCCCTTGCCTTTCGACAAACCGCCACGACGTCCTGTGAGTTCTGCCATGACACCTTTGGGATCGATGTCCATCGCCAGCATATGACCATGATCTCGATAGGCCGTGATCATCTGATCACCGTCCTTCTTGGCCATCTGCATCCCAACAACAACGGCTTCCTGACCGATGTAAAGGTGGCAGAACCCGCCTATGAGGCCCATACCATACAATTGGCCGGCCTTTTCCTCAAAGCGTCGGATCAAGAGCATTTCGCGATAGGCGTGAAGCTCTTGTTCTTTAGTAAATTTGGAGACTGAGGGAGCTGCCGACTTGGCACTTCCTCTAGACCGGCCTGCGCTTTTAGCGCGGGTACCAGCAGTTGATTTTTTAGGTGCAGCCATTATCCCTCAACTCAGCGTCGCGTTTCCCCTAAGACATGTAGGAGAAACTTATCGTGTGGCATCTATCAATCCAATCCGCTCATACCGCACTGCGGTATTGATATAGGTTGTTGCAATTACACACGTATCTGTTGATTAACTAGATATCGGTTATTCCGTACTATTCAACTGTTTTTCAGTTGATTTCGTAACGATGCCCCGGGCGGAGCATAACCAGTTCATTGACATGAACCAGATTGAGATTGAGTCTTGCGCGCTCATCCAGCATATCCGGATCAAGGCTTTCCGGGCGCAGCAAACTGACTCTGGATACCAGTTCCTGTCGCTCTGCGACCAACTCGAGCAATTCGGCATCCAGTTCGGAAACCTGTCGCTCGATCATCGCACGGCCAACAACTCCGAGTTCGCCGCTCATTGCATGAAAGCCGAAGTATCCTAGCGCAGCAATAGCAATTGCTGGCGTGATCAACCGGCGAATTATAGATTTTTTCCGCTGACGCGTAGCTGCTCGTGGCAATTTCCGGACCTTAGACGCTAAACTGATGGTCTCTTAACTCACGGTACTATGCGGCCTTAGGTTTAATAGAATCTTGCTAAGAAACTTAAATTCTTTTCTATTTTTCGGGGAAAGGCAAAAGGCTTCATGGACCCATTTTCGATCCGGCGCACTAGAATGGTCGAAGACCAGTTGAAACGCAGAGACATCGTCGATCGGCGTGTTCTGGATGCCATGACCAAAGTCCCGCGCCACTTGTTTGTCGCACCAGGTGATCAGGACCAAGCATATGACGACCGCCCCTTGCCAACTGGATACGGACAGACAATCTCCCAACCTTACATCGTTGCGTTTATGTGCCAGGTTCTGGAACTCACAAAAGACTGCAAAGTGCTCGATGTTGGTACTGGCTCCGGATATGCCGCTGCAATTCTGGGCGAGTTATCACAAACAGTCATTGGCATCGAACGTATCGGCGAATTGGCTAAATTTGCGAAGATCAACCTAAAAAGCGCAAGATGCAGCAATGTTGAGGTTCATATCGGTGATGGATGTCTGGGATTTCCCCCGGAGGCTCCATATGATGCAATCCATGTCGCCGCAGGCGCTCCGGTTGAACCAGCGCAACTGAGAGATCAACTCAAAATTGGTGGTCGTTTGGTGGTTCCAGTTGGATCGTCCAAAAGACATCAACACCTGAAACTCATCCGCCGCACTTGCGGAGACGCGTATCAGGTAACTGATTTGGGCAGCGTCTCTTTCGTGCCGTTGATCGGTGAGAATTCCTGGCAGTCCGGCAGCTCGAACACCGATTGATCCAAAATCGGAAATTATGCTGCAGCCAGTCTCGCCAGTTTGGTCATGATCGTCGCAGCGCCTTTCAGGCGTGTCTCTGTTTTCTCCCAGTCCCGGGTCAACACAACCTTCTGATCCGGACGGATCTTGGCCAGCACACCTTGTTCAGCGATATAGGACACCAGTCCTGCCGGATTGGAGAATTCGCTGTTTCTAAAGGTGACGACAACACCCTTTGGACCGGCATCCAGTTTCTCGACATTGGCCTTGCGACACAAACCCTTGATGTAGACGATCTTCAGAAGATGCTGCACTTCTTCTGGTAACGGCCCAAAACGGTCGATCAGTTCGGCTCCAAAGCCATCAATCTCCTCCGCTTCAGTGATATCCCCAAGGCGGCGATACAGCTGCAGGCGCAATTGAAGATCAGCAACATACCCATCCGGGATCAGGACCGGCGTGCCGATATTGATTTGCGGCGACCATTGTTCTTCGCCAAATTCTGCTCCGCCATCCTTTAGCTGGGCAACAGCTTCCTCCAGCATCTGCTGATAGAGCTCGAATCCAACTTCCTTGATCTGACCGGATTGTTCCTCACCAAGCAGGTTGCCAGCTCCACGAATATCAAGATCGTGGCTGGCAAGCTGGAACCCGGCCCCCAATGTCTCAAGCGACTGTAGAACTTTCAGGCGACGTTCTGCCGGCGCAGTCAGCGTCTTGTTGGCAGGTACTGTGAAGAGTGCATAAGCGCGGGTTTTCGAGCGCCCTACCCGTCCACGCAACTGATAAAGCTGCGCCAGACCAAACATGTCGGCCCGGTGTACGATTAAAGTGTTGGCTGTCGGGATATCGAGACCGGATTCAACGATCGTTGTTGATAGAAGAACGTTGTATTTGCCCTCATAGAAGGCATTCATCACGTCTTCCAGTTCGCTTGGTGGCATCTGACCATGAGCAACGGCGACTTTAAGCTCGGGAATGTTTTCTTCCAGAAACGTCTGACGCTCTGCCAAATCCGCCAGCCTCGGACATACATAAAAACTCTGTCCGCCGCGATAATGCTCGCGCAACAAAGCTTCGCGAACCACAAGTGGATCAAACGGCGAAACGAACGTGCGGACCGCAAGACGATCTACCGGTGGTGTTGCAATCAACGACAATTCGCGGACGCCAGTAAGTGCCAGTTGAAGAGTTCTTGGGATTGGTGTTGCTGACAAGGTCAGTACATGCACATCTGACTTGAGCTCTTTCAGTCGTTCCTTGTGCTTGACTCCGAAATGCTGCTCTTCATCGATGATCAATAGCCCCAATTCCCGAAACTGGATCGATTTCCCCAACAAGGCATGCGTTCCAACAACGATATCAACTGAACCGTCGGCAATTCCCTTTTTGGTCTGGGTTAGTTGTTTGGTTGGCACCAGTCGGGATGCATGCGCAACATTGATCGGCAGACCATGAAACCGCTCGGAAAATGTCTTGAAATGTTGCCGCGCCAGAAGCGTCGTCGGTACAACAACAGCAACCTGTTTACCGGACATTGCCGAAATGAATGCGGCCCGCAGGGCAACTTCCGTTTTGCCAAAACCAACATCACCACAGACCAGACGATCCATTGGGCGTCCGGATGACAGGTCGTCAAAAACCGCATCGATTGTCGTCAGCTGATCATCCGTTTCCTCATAAGGGAAACGCGTTGCAAATTCGTCATAAACGCCATCTGGCGCATCGACCACAGGTGCGGTTTTGAGCGCTCTCTCCGCAGCTGTCTTGATCAACCCGTCCGCAATTTCAAGAATACGTTTCTTGAGTTTGGCTTTCCGCGCCTGCCAGGCACCGCCACCCAGTTTATCGAGCTGCGCTTCCTGGTCTTCCGAACCGTAACGGGACAGAAGCTCGATGTTCTCAACAGGAAGATAAAGCTTGTCGCTGCCAGCATATTGCAGCTCAAGGCAATCATGAGGTGCACCAATGGCTTCAACAGTCTTCAGGCCGATAAACCTGCCGATGCCGTGCTCGACATGCACCACCAGATCGCCTTCAGACAATCCGGTTGCCTCGGTGATGACATTTGCACCCTTGGCCTTGCGGCGCGATTTACGCACCAGTCTGTCGCCGAGAATGTCCTGCTCACCAATAAAGACGACATCTTTGAGCTCAAAACCGTGCTCAATTCCAAGAACACACAGGCCGGACGTTTTTCCGGAAAGTGCGTCAACGTCTTTGAGCGTATTGACGCTTTGGACAGAGCCAAGGCCATGATCTCCCAGGATCTGCCCCAACCGATCACGTGAGCCGTCTGACCAACAGGCAATGACAGTCTTTTTGCCTGCTTTTTGAAGCTCGCGGACATGTGTCGTCAGAGCGTCGAAAATATTGACGTCACCGGCAGTGCGCTCAGCTGCAAAACTACGGCCCTGTTTGCCACCAAGTTCAATAACGGTCTTGCCGCTGCCAGGTGGCGGTGTGAATGCGTCCAGGGTCGCTGAGGCCTGGTCTGCGAGCGCAGTTGTCCATTCTTCTTGCGCAAAATAGAGCTCTGCTGGCTCAATCGGCATATAGGGAACCGTACCGGCGCTGATACCCATTTCGCGGGCATCCTGACGCGCAGTATAGTGTTCGCTTACTTGCTCCAGACGTTCGCGTGCGGCGTCAATCGTATTTGTGTCCAGAACCACCGGCGCATCGCCGATATAGTCAAACAGCGTTTCCAATCGTTCGTGAAACAGTGGTAACCAATGTTCCATGCCAGCATAGCGACGGCCATCACTGATAGACTGATAAAGAACATCGTCGCGGCTCGCCGCACCAAAACTTGCCAGATAGGACCGCCGGAACCGCGAAATGGCTTCTTCAGACAGAACCACCTCGCTCATCGGAACAAGATCCAGTCGTTTCAGTTGTTTTGAGGTTCGTTGAGTTTCCGGATTGAACGAGCGGATCGATTCCAGGGTATCGCCAAAGAAGTCGAGACGGACCGGTTCTTCTTCGCCCGGGGCATACAGATCGACGATGCCACCTCGCACTGCGTATTCGCCAGTTTCCCGCACAGTTGGTGTGCGCGAAAACCCGTTCATTTCCATCCAGTTCGAGATGGCAGCCATGTTCACCTGATTGCCAGGTGCCATGGAGAAGGTCTGATCCGCCATGAAGGACCGTTCCGGAATGCGCTGAACAGCTGCATTCAGGGTCGTCATCAAAACAATTTTGCGACCGTCGTCAATCCCGTGCGCCAGTTGTCCGAGAGCAAGCAGGCGCCGTGCGCTGATCGCGGAGTTTGGGGAAACACGATCATATGGGAGACAATCCCAGGCAGGAAGCTGGAGAATTTCAATGGTCGGATCAAAAAAGCCGAGAGCCTCGCTGACCATGGCCATTCGCGTTGCATCGCGGGCAATAAACACCAGCGCCAGCCCTTTGGCTTTGCTTTCGTTGAACAGACGTGCGAGTGCATAGCTCTCCGCACCATCTGGCACGCCCGCCAACGTTACATTGGCCTGGTCTTTCAGAAAGCTGTCAAACACAGCAACCGTCCTTCTAGAATCTATTTGGTGAAACCGGCAGGTCCCGCTACTTCATGATACGCGATAATCCGGCGGTAGAGCGGGCCATCCCACTCTTCGGGCAAAGGTTTTCTGCCTGTCATCCAGGCGTAAAGGTCCTGATCGTGAGCCGTCAGCAGGTGTTCCAGCTCCTGGATTTCATCTTCGTCAAGTTTATAGATCTCTGCGTTCGCGAAACCACCCAGAAGCAGATCCATCTCTTTCATACCGCGGTGCCAACAACGGAACAGGATTCTCTTGAGACGGGCCTCTTGTGGCCCCGGTGATGTGTCGTTTGGTGCGCCGGATGTCTCTGACATGAAGAGCCTATTTGGAGCTGAGCCAGCCAATGCTGGAGGCCATCTGCCAAATGGCAAGACCGGGCCGAAGAATTAGGTTCGGCCTGTATAGCTGTCTGAAAGCGTCTTGTCAGCGATGAAGTTCACAGATTGTTCTATTTGTTGCACAACGAGCATTCTTCATGGCAGAACACTGTTTCCTGTCGCGTCCCAACTGCCCTGCACTCAAAGGTTTTGCGCCTGCCATGCGTCCTCCGGTTCTCGATCCGCTATTTGCTCCGGTCTCCACGCTTCCTGGAATCGGTCCCAAGATCGCAAAACTTGTATCAAGCCTTGTTGGTGCACAACCAGACCGGGAGGCAACCGTTGCCGATCTGTTGTTTCATATTCCCAATAGCCTGATCGACCGACGCCATCAGCCGGGTATTGCCTATTCCGAAAATGGTGAAATCGTTACCCTGGATGTCACAATTGGTCGCCATCAGGCACCGCCGCGACATTCAAAGGCACCCTATCGTATCGATGCTTTTGATAAGACCGGTCAGATAACCTTCGTCTTCTTTCATCCGCGCAGGGATTGGCTGGAAAAGACATTTCCGGAAGGCGAACGGCGAATCGTTTCCGGAAGAGTGGAATGGTTCAACGAGCGCCCGCAGATGGTTCATCCGGATTATTCCTTAAAACCGGAAGAAGCCGACGCCATGCCGACGATTGAGCCTATCTATCCGCTGACTGCGGGTTTGGCCTCCAAGACACTCCAGAAGGCCATGAAGGCCGCCCTTGATCGGGTTCCGCAATTGCCGGAGTGGTTGAATGGGCCTCATCTGCAACAAACCGGATGGCCGGACTTCGGCGACGCGCTCCAAACACTGCACGCTCCGAAAGAGCGTCGGGATATCGAAACTCAGTCTGATTATGTGAAGCGGCTCGCTTATGACGAACTGCTTGCGAGTCAACTGGCTCTGGCGATGGTTCGGGCGAACATGCGTAATCTTGGCGGCGTAGCCCGGAAACCAAGCGGCAAGCTCCAGAAATTGATCATTGACGCTCTGCCGTTTCAACTGACAGAAAGCCAGAAGACGTCAATTGACGAAATTAATGAAGACCTTGCCAAACCGATCCGCATGTTGCGATTGCTGCAAGGTGATGTTGGTTCGGGTAAAACAGTGGTCGCACTTGCGGCCCTTGCACAGGTAGTCGAATCCGGTGCCCAGGGTGGTCTGATGGCACCGACCGAGATCCTGGCGCGCCAACATTACACCTCCATGGGGCCGCTTTGCGACAAGGTTGGCATTCGCCTTGCCTTGATGACTGGGAAGGACACCCAGAAGGAACGACGCATTAGGCAAGAACAGCTTGATGCGGGTGAAATTGATTTGGTTGTCGGGACCCATGCTCTTTTTCAGGGTACGGTAACATTCAAAAACCTTGGCATGGTTGTTGTCGATGAACAGCACCGGTTCGGTGTCCATCAGCGGCTCGCCTTGTCCTCAAAGGGACAAGGCGTCGATGTTCTCGTGATGACGGCAACGCCGATTCCGCGCACGCTGGTCTTGACTGGTTTTGGCGATATGGATGTTTCTCGCCTCACCGAAAAACCAGCCGGCCGCAAGGACATCAATACGGTTTCAGCCTCGCTTGACCGATTGGAAGAGATTATTGCCCGGGTTGGAAACGCGACATCAGAAGGACAGAAAATATATTGGGTCTGCCCGCTTGTTGAAGAATCCGAAAAGATTGACCTTGCAGCAGTTGAAGATCGCCACAGGGTTTTAGAACACGCGCTCCGCCAACGTGTTTCCTTGGTTCATGGCCGTATGAACGCCGATGAAAAAGACGCCGCGATGGCTGACTTCAAATCCGGTAACACCAAAATTTTGGTCGCAACGACCGTGATTGAAGTTGGCGTTGATGTTCCAGACGCGACCATCATTGTCATCGAACATGCGGAACGCTTTGGCCTGGCCCAACTCCATCAGCTGCGCGGCCGTGTTGGCCGCGGCGACAAACAGTCAACCTGTGTTCTGCTCTACAAAGGCCTACTGGGAGAAACCGCTGGTGCGCGTATCAACATCATGCGCGAAACAAATGATGGTTTCCTGATTGCTGAGGAAGATCTGAAACTGCGGGGCGGCGGTGAAATCCTGGGCACCCGTCAATCCGGCACACCCGGTTTCCGGATTGCACGGCCTGAGGATCATGCTGATCTCATGGAAGTTGCTCGTGACGATGCGCGTCTTATACTTGAAATGGATCCCGACTTAACCACCGAGCGCGGTAAGGCACTACGTTGCCTGCTTTACCTGTTCGGTAGAGACGCAGCAATCAGGTTGCTGAGGGCTGGTTGATCAGGCTTCTTCCTTTGAGCGGACCTTTTTGGCCTTTTTAGGATTGGTTTTTTTGTTGTCCAATTGCTCTGGAAGCTCCGGATTTACAAGTCCCGCAGAGATCACCAGTTTGGCGGCATCCTCAACGCTCATATCCAGCTCGGTCACATCTTCTTTGGGAACGAACAACAGAAACCCCGATGTCGGGTTTGGTGTTGTCGGCAGGAAAACGGATACCATGCCGCTTTCATCCAGGCGGCGAGCAACTTCGCCCTTCGTCTCTGTTGAAATGAATACGATCGCCCAAAGACCCTTGCGTGGATACTCTATCAGGGCCGCCTTGTTAAAACTGCTTCCGCGTTGATCAAGTGCCGTCTGAAAGATTTGCTTCAAGCCGCTGTATATATTGCGAACTAGTGGCATGCGACCGACGAGATTTTCGCCAAAATTGATAAGGCTGCGTCCGAGAAAGTTCGCCGCCAGAAAACCAATCATCGTCAACAGGACTATCGCGACAATCAGCCCAAAACCGGGAACGGAAAATGGCAGGTATGTTTCCGGATTGTAGACAGTCGGCACAAATGGTTTTACCCAACCATCGACCCATTTTATGAATGTCCAGGTCAACCAGAGGGTAATTCCAATCGGCCCGGTGATGACCAGGCCAGTCAGAAAATAGTTACGCACACGCGTAGGCGCACCCGGCCTGTGGGCTATCTTATGGTCGTCTTCTGCATTATGTTTTTGTTTGCTCATGGACGAAACCTGATCACAGTCCTTTTGGTGCTCGTTTTCCATTCATTCGTACCTAGATAAGCATTCTTATCGCAGTGCGGTATCCTTCGTGTGACTTTATTTTCACCTTTGTGCCCAATTGATATCGATATCGGAGACAAGTTTGCGGCGAACGACGTTCAAACTTATGGGAAGCGGATGTGTCGCGCTCGGAATTGTCGGCGCATTTTTACCGCTTTTGCCGAGTACCATTTTTTTCATTATGGCTGCAGGGTGTTTTGCTCGGTCGTCCCCCGCCCTTGAAGCCCGTATTCTTGAACATCCGGTGTTTGGTCCGCCTGTGATTGCCTGGCGAGAACATGGCGCTATCTCCAAAACATCCAAAATCATTGCCATAACAGGCATGTCATTCGGATATGTGCTGTTTTATTGGAGCGCTGCACCGGCATTGTGGCTTGCGATCCTCGTTGCCTGTGGAATGCTCGGGTGTGCTTTTTATGTCGGCAGCCGCCCCTCCGGCCCCATTGGCATCAAATCTGATACTGCCTAATCATCCGGAATGAGACGTTTTCCATAGGCTGGAGATATTTCCTCTGTGTACCCAAGGCTGTCGTAGAAACCCATGACCTTTTCATTGCCCTTTCGGAAGAACAGATTGATCTTCGGGCAACCTAGGTCCTTCAGGTAAATTTCGCAGTGTTCCATCAGCGCTTTCCCGCGCCCTGTCGTCTGATGGTCCGGGTCGACACTCAGATAATAAATCGCTCCTCGATGACCGTCATATCCGGCCATGACTGACCCAACCAGCTGATCTTCTTCAATCATCAGAAACAGATCGCTGGATGGCGCACTGAGACAACGATCGATATCCTTGTTTGGATTATTCCAGGCACGAACCAGACCGCACTTTTCCCAAAGCGCGATTACCTGGTGCCGATAACTTTCTTCGAACTGAATGATTAATGTGCCAGTAGAGTTGGACATTTCTATTCGACCGTCACGGATTTGGCGAGGTTTCGCGGCTGATCCACATCGGTCCCCAAGAATACCGCTGTGTGATAAGCGATCATCTGAACCGGAAATGTATAGATGATCGGCGCTACGATATCGGACATGTTAGGTAGAATAATCGTGTTTTCAGCAGCATTACCGCTTTCGGCAGCGCCGCGCTCATCTGTAATCAGAATGACACGTCCGCCGCGTGCAGCAACTTCCTGCATGTTGGAGACCGTTTTCTCGAAGATCGCGTCAAACGGCGCTATCACGAATACCGGCATGTTTTCATCGATCAACGCTATCGGGCCGTGCTTGAGCTCTCCGGCAGCATACCCTTCAGCGTGAATGTAGGACAATTCCTTGAGCTTCAATGCACCTTCCAACGCAATCGGGAAATTGGTGGCACGTCCAAGATAAAGGGCGTTTGTCGATTTTGAGAGCGGTTGGGACAGTTTTTCAATTTCGGCTTCACCGGCCAACGCCTTCAATGCGAGACTTGGCACTTCGCTCAGCTCATCGATTAGTTCTTGCTCTTTTTCGGCAGACAGGACTCCGCGTTCGCGACCGGCCTGAATGGCCAAGGTCGCCAGAACAGCTAACTGGCAGGTAAAGGCCTTGGTTGAGGCAACCCCTATTTCGGGTCCGGCTATCGTTTGAAACACAACATCGGATTCCCGAGCGATTGTACTTTCCGGCACATTCACAACGGCCCCGATTGCAGCACCCTGCTCTTTGCAGTAACGCAAGGAAGCCAATGTGTCGGCTGTTTCACCTGATTGAGATATGAAAAGCGCGCTGTCTTTAGCGCTCATCGGTGTTTCGCGATACCTGAATTCACTGGCGACATCGATATCGACCGGCAGTCGGGCATATTTTTCGAACCAGTATTTCGAAACCAGACCCGCCAGATACGCTGTTCCGCAAGCTGCAATAACCAGGCGGGACAAGTCCTTGAACTTCATGTTTTCGGCACCATCAACTTTGGCTTTTTTATTGCCGTAGTCGATATAGCGCGACAGGGTGTGACCCAGCACTTCCGGCTGCTCGTAAATTTCCTTGGCCATGAAATGTTTGTAATTGCCTTTGTCCTGCAAGGCGGAATTTACAGATGATTGGGTTTCTGCGCGCAAAACCGGCTGATTGGAACCATCAAAAATTTCGATGCTCGTGCGACTGAGAACCGCCCAATCCCCCTCATCCAGATAGGTAATTCGATCTGTAAACGGCGACAAAGCAATTGCATCGGATCCAAGGAACATCTCACAATCACCATGGCCAACAGCAAGTGGTGATCCTTTGCGGGCACCAATCAGGAGATTGTTTTCGCCGGAAAACAACATTGCCAATGCAAATGCGCCTTTGAGCCTCGGCAAAACCGATGCGACAGCCTCTTTCGGAGATTTGCCTTTTCCAAGCTCTAGATTGATCAGGTGGGCGACAACTTCAGAATCTGTCTCAGTCACTTGGACAGCACCAGCTGCAGAGATTTCGTCGCGGAGTTCCAGATAGTTCTCGATAATTCCATTGTGAACAATCGCGACATTTCCGGCAAAATGCGGGTGCGCGTTCGAAACAGTCGGTGCGCCATGAGTGGCCCAACGGGTATGGCCGATACCGCTGGAACCGGCCAGGGGTGATGTTTCCAGAACGGCTTCCAGATTACGCAATTTTCCTTCAGCGCGGCGGCGAACAAGCGCGCCGTCTACGAGTGTAGCGACACCAGCAGAATCATAGCCCCGGTATTCAAGGCGCTTCAGCGAGTCCACCAAACGCGGAGCTGCACTTTCGTTACCCAACACCCCAACAATCCCACACATAGGAAAAACCTTTAATCACTGAATCGAATTGACCGCCCCGGTTTAGACGAGGCGGCCAACGAAATTGAAATCAATACCTGTTTCAGAAAATGACAATACCTGGAGGTGTCTTTCGTATCTCAGGATTTGGTGTTTTTTGCAGCCTGCAGCCGATCACGCAAAGTCTTGGCTTTGCCGTCCATATTCACCTGTTTGCTTCGACCGACCGCCAGAGTGTCTGTTGCAGCATCCTTGGTAACAACGCTCCCGGCACCAACAAAAACGCCATTTCCCAACCGGACCGGAGCAACAAGGGTTGAATTCGAACCTATAAAACTTCCCGCACCAATTTCAGTACGGTGCTTCAGATAACCGTCATAGTTGCAAGTGATCGTGCCTGCACCGATATTGCTCTTTGACCCGATGCTGGCATCGCCGATGTAGCTCAGGTGGTTGGCCTTGGCTCCCGCGCCAAAAGTAGCATTTTTGACTTCTACGAAATTCCCGACACGTGTGTTTGCCCCCAGAACGGCTCCAGGTCTAAGCCTCGCATACGGGCCTACGACACTGCCTGCGCCGACGCTGGCACCTTCCAGATGACTAAAGGCGCGGATCCGAGCGCCTCTGGTCACATTTACACCTGGACCAAAAATTACATTTTGCTCAATGACAACATCCGGTTCGACGATTGTGTCATGTGAAAAGAAGACGGTTTCTGGCGCCTGCAATGTAACACCATTTTCCATGGCTGATTGCCGAAGGCGATTTTGGAAATCGGTTTCACAGGACGCCAGCTGGGCTCGTGTGTTGATCCCCTGGGTTTCGATTTCCGATCCGGTAACGGCAACGACCTTCAGTCCACGTTTGTTGGCGATTTCAACTGCATCGGTCAAATAGTATTCGCTATTTGCATTGTCGTTGCCGATTGCCTTCATCAATTCCAACGCTTTACGGCCAGAAAACCCCATAAAACCCGCGTTGCAGAAGGTCACCTTCCGCTCTTGGTCGGTCGCATCTTTGTCTTCACGGATGGCTGTAAGTTGGTCGTTTTCGATCAGTAATCGCCCGTAGCCCTGTGGGGTACTTGTCTCAAATCCCACAACAACCAGATCTGCCCCGCCTTCAAGTTGCTTGCGGACGTTCTGAATTGTTTCGGTTGTCAGAAGCGGCGTATCGCCGAAGAGCACCAGAACATCATCACTTTGCTGTTCCAGCTCTGGCTCTGCAGCCAAAGTTGCATGGGCTGTTCCAAGGCGGTCCTTTTGAACAAAACAACGGCCATTTGGGGCCAGATCCGCCACAACCTTTTCCAATGCCTGCATTTCCGGTCCGACAACAACCGAAATTCGATCCGAACCAGCAACCTTCAATGCTTTCAGCACATGTCCTACGAGCGGCAAACCGCCAATTTCATGCATTACCTTTGGCAGTTCGGACTTCATTCGGGTGCCCATACCGGCAGCCAGGATGATTGAATGGCAATTACGCAACGTCATGAATTTTCCACTGTATTTGTCGGCACGCCTTACGAAGCGATTTGCGCCTTATATGCCCCGATCCACAGAACATTGGAAGATCTGATTGCCTCATCGTTTCCGTTTGGGTTTCGTTAACCATAATAAGTGTCAAATACGGTAGAATTTATGTAGATTCGGATTCGGGACCTTAGGCGCTTTGTACGAGCCACAACCAAAGAAAACGGTGCGCGACACCATCGGTGGTTTGTTTACACCTTCACGTGTTGGCGTGCTGTCATGGGCATTTGTGGCTGTCGTGATGGGCACTGTCGGCTTGGCTTCTTATAAGTTCGGTGCTCCAATCCTGAAATCTTCCACAATGATATCCGGACTGGCAAATATTCCCCTGCCGAGTGCAGGCGATGTTTCAACGACCGCTTCTATCAATCCGAATCAAAGAGGAACCGGCATAGAAGTGATTTCAATGCCGGATTCCTCTAATTCATCGTCCAGTGGAAGTCTTGAACAAAGCCAGATCAAGGTGCTTCAAGAGCAGATTGTTCGCCTGCGCCGCCGTTTGAGCGCGTTGTCTGAGCAAAATGCAGCCTATTCAAGACGCATTGGTGCCTTGGAGAAGGTAAACTCGGTTTCCAACACAAATAGCAACTTGGGAAATTTGGCAGATAACCCTGCGAAACCTTCGTTGGGTGTTGCGTCTATAGATACTGCGACATTGCCTTCGTTACGTAAAGTCATCGCTCCGCAACCAAAGCCGCGTCTTTTTGCATCGCCAGCAAGTAACACCGAAAATGAAATCGACAAACCCAATTCCGGCTCCTTGGCACGCATTCCGGAAGTTGGTGTCAAGACAATGGGCGATGGCAGGTCCAGACGCATTAACATTCATACTGGCCAACAGTCGCAACAGACCATTCCAACCATGTCAGCGCCTGAACCTGTCCGGATTGTAGAATTACCGAGATCCACCGAAGATCCAGCATCAACCAGCTCGATCAACCCGGAGGCGCGCGGTAGAGGATCTAATGAATTCGACAGTGCTCCAACGACCAATGTCGGCAAACGTAAGATTATAACACCTTCAGAAGCAGTCGGTCGCCTTCATGGAAGCGGTCAGAACACACTGAGAAGAAGTGATTTTGGCGCTGTTGTTGGGAATTATCAGTCTTTGGCCGAGGCGGCAAACGCATGGGCAAACTTCAAAGACCAGAATGAAGAGCGGATGAGCAACCTTCGTCCTCTCATAATGGATCAAAATTCTGCTGAAGGGGGAGTTTCCCTGCTTGTTGGACCATTCGGAAATGCAGCGGATGCGGCGGTCGCCTGCTTGCACCTATTGGAAGTCACCGAATACTGCCACCCAGCACTTTATGACGGTGATCCTTTGGTGGCTGCATCAGATTTCCGCGAAACGGCCTTTCAGTAATTTTTCTTCAATGATTACTTAAGCCGTATACCGATCCCGGAATATTTGAAATCTAGCCGACATACTGGAATGCCGGAAACGTCTCCAGAAGCCAATAAGACAAGACCGCCATTTGTCCAGTCAGGAACATCACACCGGTAAGCACCAAAACCGCGCCCATGGTTTTTTCAACAACACCCATATGTTTCTTAAAACGATGCATAAACCGCAGAAACGGACCGGCAAATAGCGCTGCGATAAGGAACGGTATTCCTAATCCAAGCGCGTAGGCAGATAGCAGGACAGTTCCCTGCAGAACGGTGTCCTTAGCACCGGCAACAAACAGGATTGCCGCTAGGATCGGGCCCACACAGGGTGTCCAGCCAAAACCAAAGGCCAGACCGATCACATAAGCGCCAAGTGGACCGGCGGGCTTTTTATCAACATGCACCCGCGCTTCCCGATAAAGCAGTCCAATCTTGAATACCCCGAGAAAATGAAGGCCCATAACGATGATGGCCGCACCTGCAATGTAGCCGAGGTAATCAAGATATTCTCTGATGAACTGCCCCAGAAAACTGGCTGTTGCCCCCAATAGGACAAAGACAGTTGAAAAGCCGAGAACAAAGACCAGTGCGCTTAAAAACACGCGACGAGACGCAGACTTGTCATCGTCATCCTCACCAGTCAATTGATCCAGGGAAACACCGGCAAGATAGCCGAGATATGGCGGCACCAGAGGCAACACACAGGGCGAGACAAACGACAGGACACCGGCCAGCAAAGCCCCAATTATTGTAACGTCTTGAATCATTGAAAATTTCCGGCGCTTTCTTCGAAGTGCAATCGCTTTTTAAGCGGCATTTGGATCGACCATGTTCTGTTTAGACGGTTTTGCCAGACACAGACACACACAAGCCTCTCACCTTTTGGAGAGATCCAGAGCTATTTGGCTCCGTTTTGCGGCAATAAGCCCTTTTCGTGGAAAAATTTCAATGCGCCAGGATGTAGCGGCGCTGGCATGTCATATGCAGCCAGATCCATGAGCGTGAGATCACTGAGCGCCGGATGTAATTGGGTAAAGGTATCGAAATGATCAAATACTGAAGATACGAGCGTTGCGACAATATTCGCAGGCATCTTTACTGATGTCACAAAGGTTGCAACAACGCCGAACGAAGATATCGGTTCGTCTAGGTTATAGAGACTTGCCGGAATTTCGGCTGGACGATAATAAGGTGTTTGTTCCTGAAGAGATGTCACAGCCTCGCCATCGATGCCCAGCAATCGAATATCGCATTGCTCCTGCGTGTCCTTCACTAAACCGGCAGGATGCCCGATCAAAACAAAATAGGCATCGATGCGCCCCGTACACAGCGCATCCGCAAGACCCGAAGTTTGTAGGGTGGTCAGTTGCTTCTGGTTTTCGGTGGTCCAGCCAAGAGATCCGATTAAATCCGCCCATGTTGCTGCAGACCCGGATCCTTGTGCGCCAATGTTGACCTTTTTTCCTTTAAGGTCATTGAATTCCGTAAATTCAGATCCGGCTCTGATCGCTACCGTTGCGACTTCATTGTGCAAGGAAAATACGGAGCGGAGGTCTTTGAATGGTCCTGCCTCTTCAAAGACCGACGTTCCAAGAAAAGCGTGATGTTGCCAATCCGATTGGACAAATCCGAAATCGAGATTACCTGATCTGATGTTATTTATGTTGGATATCGAGCCGCTTGCTGTTTCAACAGAGCACCTGATGCCGTGATCTCGTCTGCTTCGATTGACAATTTGGCAGGTTGCTCCGCCCGACGGGTAATAGACACCTGTCACGCCAGCTGTTCCGATGGTTATGAAATGTTGGTCATCGGCATATGTCGGTGCTGCGACCGATGCCACAAGCAAGATTGCAGCACCCCAACAGATCGCTTGCCAGGATTTCCGCGTCGACGCCGCGCTATAAGCCGACTGGAACACTTCAACCATAGAGTACGTATTTAGCCGAATTCCGAGATCTTGTTTTCGCTGCAGCTTCATATCCTACAGATAACAAAACCGACACCTGAACGCCAGAATGGTTAGTTGTTGATTTTTCAGGTTAGAGCTTGGGAGAATAAACAATTCGCCTGATGGCAGCGCCTATAATGCATCAAAAAATGTATTAAGTAGTCAGGTCACTCCGGCCCCTCCCGGGCCGGCACTTTCCAGTAGTCCTAGTTCGTCAAACCTCCATTTATGACTTCGAAGATTTGCTCTTTCAGATCATCTTCAGGATCACCGTTGCGCAAACCCTCCCGCCATTGATCGATAATCAATCGCAATCCGAGTGTCTCGCGTGTGTTGGGAAGGTCCCTGACAAATGCTGCAAAGAAACTATCGAGTCTTTCCCTGTCAATCAGACCTTGCTCAATCAAACCGTGAATAAGGGTCATCGTCGCGGCGATGTGCCCTTTCACGAAATCGAACTCAACTGAGCTCGTATGTGGGTCTATTGTTGTTGTATGCATGTAACCTCTCAAGTACCTGACTAACTTACAGTACATAGCATAATCGCGCTACCTGACAGTTTTCGCAGTAGAATGACCTTTATTTTCTTAAAATTTAACCTATCTCATTAGTATCCAGAATACACATGCTCTCCATGAGCTACATTACCTACGTACTACTTATATTTATATTTTGTAATATTCTAATTAATGAATCTTTTGAGTAGTATTGCTTTGTGTGTTGATGTCTATTTCTAGGGATACAGACTTTTTTGTCCGTCTGTTGAAAAAATCAAATTTGCCTCTTGCATTGTCGCCAGTGTCGTCATAAACACAGCGCCACCAACGAGGTGGCACCGGAAATTGCGGCGCTAAAACGTTCTTCGGAAATGGTGAGAGCCGATAGCTCAGCTGGTAGAGCAACTGACTTTTAATCAGTAGGTCCAGGGTTCGAACCCCTGTCGGCTCACCACTCCGAAATCCTCCAGAATAAAACAGACATAGATCCGATCATGATCGGACGCAGCGGCTGTTTGCGAGCAATTTCTCCATCCATACTTAGCTTATACGAAATGCAAAACTGTGGTCTTTGCAGTTTTCGGACTTGACCCTGCATTCAAGTAAAAAAGCTCCGAAGGTTTCCCTCCGAAGCTTTCCTATATCTACATCACCAGTTGACCTGCTATGAGGCTGGCGCACTTGCCTGTTGCAGTCCTGTGTCGTCATCTGGCTTATCGCCGAACCAGCCCTTGACGGTCTCCCTGGCAGTCTGGACACTGACATACAAGATCGGGATCAAAAGCACCCCAAACGTTGTCGCAAACAGCATGCCCCCGAACACTGCAAATCCGATCGCCTTCTGGCTGGCAGCACCAGCGCTGGACGCAGCCATGAGCGGGACGACCCCCAGCAAGAACGACAGCGCCGTCATCATCACCGCCCTGAAGCGCAGGTGAGCCGCTTCGGATGCCGCTTCCTTTATCGACTTGCCACTTTCTCTTTGTTCGATCGCAAATTCTACAATCAGAATGGCGTTTTTAGCTGCCAGTCCAATCAACATGATCATCCCGATCTGCGTATAGAGATTAACGTCTCCTCCCGTCACAGACACGGCCACCAAAGCACCGAGAATTGCCACAGACACCGACATCAGAATAGCGATAGGCATTGACCAACTCTCGTACTGAGCGGCCAAAAATAGATATGTAAACACGATAGACAACAACAGAATAAACATGACGATGTCGCCAGCCCCCTGTTGCTGGACGGCTGTTCCCGTCCACTCATAAGTGTAACCAGGTGGCAAGGCCTCAGCGGCGGCAGCCTCTACCTCGTTGATGACGACACCGGTGGATGCGCCTGGTGCAGGGTCAGCCATGACAGATGCTGCGCGGAACATGTTGTAGCGCGTCAGAATTTGCGGCCCCAATACGTTCTCTGTCGTCAACAAAGTTCGGAGCGGTACCATCGTACCGTCACCTGACTTCACATAGAGATTTCCTATGTCCTCTACTTTGTCGCGGTAGTTACCTTCCGCCTGGATCATGACTTTGTAGACGCGGCCAAAGATATTGAAATCATTGATATAGTAGGAACCTAGATACGCCTGAAGGGTCGAGAAGATATCCGAAACACCTATGCCAAGCGTTTTTGCCTTTTCGCGATCCAGATCAACAAACACTTGGGGAACGTTGGCGCGGAATGTCGAATAGGCTCGGGCAATATCAGGGCTCTGGTTAGCCGAATAGACCATTGATCCGGTTGCAGAAGCCAAGTCTTGCGGACTACCACCGGAATTTTGCTGAAGCATCACCTGAACACCACCCGTGGTACCAAGACCCGGAATAGGTGGTGGATTGAAGGCAATTATATTTGCGCCGGGAATGGTCGAGAATTCCGCCCAGAATTTGGCAAGAATGTCGTTTATATGAAGACCCGGCTCCTGCCGATCTTCCCAACCGCTCATGGTAGCGATTACCAATGCAGAGTTCGCTGACGTCGCCGCATTCAAAATCGAGTATCCGTTAACGACAACAACGTTTTCGACACCAGGCGTTTTTTCTGCAAGTTCAACAACGCGTTCTGTAACACCTTCTGTCCGTTCAAGAGCTGCTCCGTCAGGCAATTGCACATCGACCATCAGATACCCCTGGTCTTCCAAGGGTAGGAACCCCTGAGGCAATGAACCACCAAGCGTAACGATCATTACGATGACACCGGCAACCACCGCGACACCAACAAAAGCAACCTTCACCAACCGGCGGATAATCGACGAGTATCCGTCCCGGAATGAGGTAATTCCGCGGTCAAACATACCCATGATGCCGCGCGGTGGACCGGATCTGGCTTTCAAGACAAGGCCGCACAGTGCAGGCGACAGCGTCAGGGCGTTGATCGACGAAATTACCACAGAGACAGAAATGGTCACAGCGAACTGGGAATAGAGACGCCCAGTTATACCCGGCATGAAAATCGTCGGAACAAATACAGCGAGGAGCACCAGGGTCGTCGCAATGATTGGTCCGGTAATTTGTTCCATCGCCTTTGCGGTCGCATCCTTTGGCGACAATCCTTCATCAGCAATGAGGCGTTCAACATTTTCCACCACCACAATGGCGTCATCGACCACAATTCCGATTGCCAGCACCAGTGCGAACAAAGAAATCGTATTAAGAGACATGCCGAGTGCCAGAAGCACCCCAAACGTTCCGATCAGAGAAACAGGGATCGCGACTGTGGGAATGATGGTCGCACGCCAATTGCCCAGGAAGATAAACACGACAGAGACCACCAACAGGAAGGTCAGGAACAAGGTCGAGATAACATCATTCAACGATTGCTGTACGAAGTCCGTCGTATTGAACGGCACTGCATATTTCATATCTTCGGGAAAAGCGCCTGCCAGACCATCCAATCGTTTCAGAACATTTTCAGATACTTGAAGCGCATTGGCCCCCGGCGCTTGGTAAATCGCCAAAACCGTTGACGGCTGTCCGTTGAATTCACCGCTGGCATTGTAGAACTGCGCGCCGAGTTCGACTCGAGCGACGTCGCCAATCTTGACAATTGCACCATCTGCGCCTGTTCTGAGGACAATCTCCTCAAATTCTTCTTTCGTCGCCAGACGCCCTTTCGCCGTAATGGTATATTGAAATTGCTGTCCATCTGGGGCTGGCGGTGCACCGATCTGTCCGGCGGCCACCTGAATGTTCTGATCCCTAACTGCACTGATGAAATCAGCAGGTGTCATACTCAGGCTGGTCAATTTGTCCGGATCAAGCCAGATACGCATTCCATAGGCAAAATCCGTCATGACGGTGGCTTTGCCGACACCCTGAACACGGGCAAGCGAATCTTTCAGGTTGATGGATGCATAGTTCGACAGGAACACTTCATCATAAGTGCCTTTGGGTGAATAGAGTGTGACAATCAGAAGCATGTTCGTGCTGGATTTCTGAACGGTCACGCCATTCTGAGTAACTTCACTCGGCAACTGGCTTGTGGCCTGGCTAACCCGGTTTTGGACGTTAACAGTTGCAATGTCGGGATCCGTTCCGACCGCAAATGTAACGTTCAGGGAATAGTTGCCGCTGTCGTTGCTGGTCGACTGCATGTAAATCATGTCGTCGACACCGTTGACCTGACCCTCAATAGGGGCAGCGACAGTTTCCTCCAGAACTTCAGCATTTGCACCTGTGTAGGTGGCTGAAACGTTCACAACAGGTGGTGTGATATCGGGAAATTGTTCAACTGGCAGAGAGACATAACCCAGTACGCCAATCAACGTGATCACAATCGAGATCACCAGCGCAAATTTTGGCCGGTAGATAAAAAAGCGAGAAAACATTTAGCTTTTCTCCGCCGGTTTAGCAGCCAACACCGGATCGACTTCGACACCTGGACGGACTTTCTGCAGCCCTTCGACGATGACTTCTTCGCCTTCCTTGAGGCCCTTGGTCACTACGAAATTGGTTTCGATCTGTTGGCCTAACTCGACGTACCGCTGTTCGACTTTTTTGTCCGCAGTAATCGCGAGCGCAAATGAGCCCTGCTGGTCCCGCTGGATAGCCGCCTGGGGAACAACCAGACCCGTTTCAGATTTGGGAGCTTCCAGAATGACAGTCACATAAGTGCCTGCGAGCAAACGCGTATCTTTATTTTCGAATTTGGCCCGAAAAGAAATCGTGCCAGTCGATGAATCAACGGCATTATCAATATAAACAATCTTGCCAACTTCTTCGTATGGCTGCCCGTTCGGCAATGTCAGTTTGATATTTGGTGAATTCTCCGGCGAAATATCAACGGGGCTAATTCCGTGCAATTTCACAGCATTCAGATACTGCGCTTCGCTCACGGAAAAATTCACGTAAACCGGTGCAAGTTGGATTAGTTTAACCAAAGGTTCGGTACTCGGTCCGACAACTTCACCGACACTGTATGTCGTTTTGCCTATCTGCCCTGCAAACGGAGCGGATACGTCCGTGTAACTCAAGTTCAATTCAGCTGTTTGCAACGCAGATTTAGCTGCATCAACAGATGCGTCCGCTTGTTGCATTTGAGCCAATGTCGATTCATAGGCTGCTTCTGAAACGTGGCCCTTCTCCAAAAGGTCCTTGTCGCGTTTTTCGTCTGCAGCCTTTAAGGCCGCGTCAGCGTTTGCACTGGCCACATCTGCCTTGGCTTTAGCGAGCTCGGCTTCATATTCCGCCTTTTCGATCTTGAAAAGAAGCTCGTCTTTTTTGACGACTGTGCCATCTGGAACAGTTTTCTCTTCTAGGAACCCGCTAACGCGAGCAATCAAGTTCACCTGATCGACTGCTGCGACCTGCCCAACAAAACGGGCACTTTGCCGTATTTCCTGCGATGCGATCTTTGCAACTGTAACCGATGGCGGCGGTGGGGCAGCAGCCTCTTGTTTTTCGCCGTCTGAACAGGCAGAGACTGCAGTCGCAGCGACTAGTGAGAACACAAGAGATCGGGATTTGGGTCCGAAACGCAGGAAATTCATTCGGTGGGGCTCCGCAACTGATGGCCTCTATTGGCCAAGTCGGTTATTTGCACCCACTATAAAAGGACTCGTAATTACAACAAGCGTTTATTCCGCTTCGGCATCAAAGAACAATGGCGAAATTCGGGGATTATTTTTGAATGTCGAAAATGAACCGACACGTCAGGTCTCCCAACGGACGTCCAATAGTTGAAAGTACCTATAGCGGAGACAGAATGAGCGTCAGTCCGAACAAGTCCGATGCCGGAATCAACTTCGGTTCCATGAGATCTTTGCAACCGACTTCGATTGCAACAATCTGCGGCAAGTCACCGGTTACAGCGCTTGCGGCCTCGTCCCCGATCAACATCCGATAAGCATCGGGATTGAGCACGGAGATTTTTCCGCGCGGCGTATCGACTTCCAGCCCCAGGCTTGTTGCGCGCATTTCCCGCTGACCGGTGAAACCGCCCAAAAACTCGTGATGATCCGATGGATCCTCTGCCAACATATAGATCGTCTTGATTTCTGCAGCGCCATTGTCGTGACGTTGGAAAGCCGGTTTCCAGAAATTCTCCGGAAACTTGTTATAGCAGGTGAAATATCCAGTACCGGGACTTAGCGGGTCGCCAACAAAAGTCAGATCGAAACCAACTTCCGCAGTGGTGCCATCTGGCAGATTTGCAATACGCCCGAACGAAAACGGTTCAAACAGTCTCAATCCGAGTTGCCTAAATTCAGCGCGATCTGCATCCGGATCCCTGCTTTCCAGAACCAGCATGCTGGCCCCTTCCCGCTTATCCAGAAATTCTCGATTGAAAGCGCCAAAGGAAAAACTGTCATCAGTGGCTTTGGGAATTAGATCTGCTTCAGCAACTGTCAGAATTTCAAGAAAGAAACCATTCAATTGTAAGAGCCGATTAGCCGTCCCCCAAGCATGTCTGTTTTCTGGTGTTACGGTGAACCCGAACGCTTTATAGGCCTTGGCCGCAGCATCCAGATCTTTCACCGCAACGACGAGATGATCGATGCCACGCACCATTTGTCCCTCACAATCAAGAACGATAATTGTCAGACCAACCGGCTCTGATGGACTGCCGCCTCGACAAAAGAGGCAAATAGCGGATGCGGTTCAAATGGACGCGATTTCAGCTCCGGATGGTACTGAACACCAATGAACCACGGATGGTCTTCAATCTCGACAGTTTCCGGCAAAACACCGTCTGGTGATGTTCCGGCAAAGATCAAACCGCAATCTTCCAATTTTTCGCGGTAGCCGATATTGACTTCATACCGGTGGCGATGACGTTCTGAAACACTGGAAGACCCGTAGATTTCCGCGATCTTCGATCCAGGCTTCAAGGCAGCGGGATATGCCCCAAGACGCATTGTGCCACCGAGGTCACCTTCAGCCATTCGCATCTCTTTCTGATTGCCTTTGGTCCACTCGGTCATCAGCCCGACGACAGGCTCTTTTGCGGGTCCAAATTCAGTCGAATTGGCGTCCTTGATGCCTGCCAGATTGCGTGCAGCTTCGATTACGGCCATCTGCATGCCGAAACAAATGCCAAAATACGGAATCTTGTGCGTCCTGGCGAAATGCGCCGCTGCGATTTTGCCCTCGGAACCGCGCTCGCCAAATCCACCCGGCACCAGAATTCCGTGAATTCCTTCAAGGTACGGACTTGGGTCTTCTTTTTCGAAGGTCTCAGATTCAATCCATTCCAGATTGACCTTGACTCGATTGGCGATACCGCCATGGACCAACGCTTCAATCATCGATTTATAGGCGTCTTTAAGGACCGTGTATTTGCCAACGATGGCGATCTTGACTTCGCCCTCCGGATTGGCAACTGCCTCTGAAATACCTTCCCAACGATCCAGAACAGGTGCCGGGGCCCCCTTGATACCAAATGCCGCGAGGACTTCGGCGTCCAGACCTTCCTTGTGATATGCAATCGGCACATCATAAATCGATTTTACATCGTAAGCTGGAATGACGGCACCCTCGCGGACGTTACAGAACAAGGACAGCTTGCGTTGTTCTGTTTCCGGAATTGGCCGATCGCACCGGACCATCAGGATATCGGGTTGAATACCGATGGACCGCAGTTCTTTCACGGAGTGCTGTGTCGGCTTTGTCTTCATCTCACCGGCAGCCGGGATATACGGCATCAAGGTCAGATGGATGTAAACCACATCACCGCGCGGCAAATCATTGCCAAGCTGACGGATTGCCTCGAAGAAGGGCAGGCCTTCGATGTCACCGACTGTCCCGCCGATTTCAACGAGAACGAAGTCATAGTCTTCGTTGCCGGATACCACGAAATTTTTGATCGCATCTGTTACGTGCGGAATGACCTGCACTGTGCCACCGAGGTAATCGCCGCGGCGTTCCTTTGCGATGATGTCCTGATAAATGCGACCAGTCGTTATATTGTCCTGCTGATTGGCAGGACGACCAGTGAACCGCTCATAGTGCCCAAGATCAAGATCAGTCTCGGCCCCATCGTCTGTCACATAGCATTCGCCGTGTTGATACGGGCTCATCGTGCCTGGATCGACGTTCAAATAGGGGTCAAGTTTGCGAAGCCGTACTTTATAACCGCGCGCCTGGAGCAATGAGCCCAGAGCAGCAGAAGCAAGACCTTTTCCTAGCGAGGAGACCACGCCGCCGGTAATGAAGATGTATCGCGCCATGGAGCAATACCATATCCTTGCCGAGGGCCATTTGACCACTCGGGAGTTACGTTCTCAACACATAAAAATGCCCTGCGAAATTAGCCGCAGGGCAAATGTCAGGCGAAAGGGCCGATTGTTCGGCGCCGCTCCATTATTGAGCGGCGGGAACTTGAGGACCCGAAGGGCTTTGTTGCTTCAGCGAATCGAGGATACCGCCTGAAGCGCCATCCGATTCGCCAGCTGGTGCCGTAGGTGCGCCAACGGTCCCCGCAGGAATGGCATCAAGGATGGAAGCAGGGCTTTCCTGATTCTTAGCAATCAGGCTCAACGTCAGAGATGTCGCAAAAAAGGCAACAGCCAGCACGCCGGTCGCTCTGGTCAGAACGTTAGCAGTTCCACGGCTGGACATAACGCCACCGCCGCCGCCGCCTATACCCAGCGCGCCGCCTTCAGAGCGCTGCAGCAGCACAACAAGCACCAAGGCCAACACGACCATGAGGTGGATTACGATGATTACGGTTTCCATCGATTACCATTCTGTTCTGAATTCAAGATTTGCGGCCTTCTACACTAGTCGCAGTCAGCTTTCCACCCTTCAATTGAGCCTTCGCCCATGAAGTATCAAGCTTTATGACTATGAATAGGCCGCCAGGATACCCAGGAAGTCGTCTGCCTTGAGGCTGGCTCCACCCACCAATGCGCCATTTACGTTGGCAACTGCCATCAATTCCCTCGCATTGGCAGGCTTGACAGACCCGCCATAAAGCAATCGCATTGATGCGCCCTCATCAACAAAACGCTCATGAAGTGCTGCACGAATTGCACTGTGCATTTCTTCCACATCGTCTGTAGTTGGTGTCAGTCCGGTACCTATTGCCCAGACAGGCTCATAGGCAATGACTGAATTTTCAGCCGTTGCACCATCCGGAATAGATCCTGCGAGTTGCCGTTCAACAACATTGATCGCCTGTCCGGCTTTTCTCTCTGCTTCGGTTTCTCCAACACATATAATCGCAACAAGACCGGCACTCCATGCAGCTTCGGCTTTTGCTTTTACATCGGCGTCGGTTTCACCATGGTCGGTCCGGCGCTCAGAATGGCCAACAATGACAGCTGTCGCCCCGGCGTCAGTCAACATTGGAGCAGAAATATCGCCGGTATGTGCGCCGGAATTTGCTGCATGACAGTCCTGCCCGCCGACCTGCATTGGATTTCCGGCAGTTTTATCCGAAAGCAGTCCGATCAACGTTGCAGGCGCACAAATCATGGCATCAACAACTTCCGCCAGCTCATCGGACAGTCCAGCCATCACCTTGAAGAACTCGGCTTGACTGGATTTCAGACCGTTCATTTTCCAGTTACCAGCTACCAGCGGCTTGATGGTGTCCATGGGTTTGTGCTCCTGCGGCAATCCAATATTTTCCGCCTATAGAGCAGAACAGTCGCCGTGTGGCAATGCGGCCAAATACTCTAAGACGCAACTTCGTGAATGTCTTTGTCTCAGCACGTCTTGCGGGCGCGGCCTTGCCTCATTATGATCCGCCCGCTCTGGCAGGGGTTTGCCAGAGTATCGGCGCGGATTGACGCCGCCGGAATGAAGACAGAAACGGGAGACGTCATGCTTGACGCGCTGCGCAAGGGTGCTGGCACTTGGATTGCCAAACTATTCATTGGATTACTGATTTTCAGTTTCGCCGCCTGGGGTGTAACCGACTTCCTGCAAGGGTTCGGACAAAACACGGCTGCCAAGGTTGGTGATTCAGAAGTCTCCCTGTTTGAATTCGACCGTACCTACCGCCAGGAACTGAATCGTATTGGCCAGCAGATCGGCCGCCCGCTGACACCTCAGGAAGGTGCTCAGCTGGGACTCGTTCAGCAGGCTCTCGGCCAATTGGTCGGCGAAGCGGCAATGAACAATGCATCCGCTGGATTGAAACTCGGCATATCAGACGCCCGCCTGGCCAATATCATTCAGTCAGATCCCTCTTTTCAGGGAGCGACCGGAAGATATGACCGCGGACGGCTGCAACAACTTCTGCAGTCAAATGGCTACCGCGAGGACGAATATGTTGTTCAACGCCGCCACATTGCGGAACGTAGCCAGTTGTCAGAAGGCATCGCAGGCGGGATGAAAGCACCTGTCAGTTACCTGGAAGCCCTTTCCGCATTTCAGAGCGAAACAAGATCAGTCGATTATCTGTTGATCACGGCTGACCAGATAGGTGACATCGCCGACCCTGCAGATGACGTCCTCGCCAGTTACTACGATGACAACACGGCAAACTTCCGTGCACCAGAATATCGTGAGATCAAATTCATCACACTGACACCGACCTCACTCGCCCGTCCCGGCGATGTCACAGACGCAGATGCTCGGGCGGAATATGACCGTGCAAAAGACAATTTCTTTGAACCGGAGCGCCGCAAGGTGCGTCAAATGTCGTTCCCGTCGCAGGACGATGCCGAGACTGCCGCTGCTGAACTTGCTGGTGGGAAATCATTTGACGATCTGATGAGCGATCGTAATCTCGTCAGCAATGACGTGTCGCTTGGTATCATGGCACGGGCAGATTTTCTCGATGAAGCTCTGGGCGATGCCGCGTTCTCTCTGGTCGAAGGCGAAACCAGTGGTGCTGTTGAAGGGCGCTTCTCAACAGTCATACTGAATGTTGAAGAATTGCTGCCAGAGCAGACAACGCCATTTGAGCAGGTCAAAACGCAAATCGTTGACGACCTCGCCCGCGAACAGGCCGAACGTGAAATCCTTGATCTGCTGGACGAAATTGAAGATGCCCGCGCAGGCGGAGCACTCCTTGATGAAATCGGTGATCGCTTCAACCTGACGGTTCAGGCACCTCAAGCATTCGATTCAGCTGGAAAGTCCATGTCTAGCACGGATGTAACCCTGCCGGAGGCGGAAGGACTGGTCACAGGTGTCTTCGCCAGTGATGTCGGCATTGAAAATGATGTTCTTCAGATCGAAGATCGTGGTTTCCTCTGGTACGACGTGACCAAGGTTACACCGACGCGCGATCGCGACCTAAGCGAAGTGAAAGCTGATGTCGTTACCGCCTGGAAGGCAGACGAACTGGGTAAACGCCTGGATGAACGAGCTGCTGAGTTTTTGAAACAAGCCGAGACCGGTGCTCCGCTTCTGGCAATTGCCTCGACCAAGGATCTCGAAGTTCAAAAGGCTGCCGACCTGACACGGTCTGCTCCAAATGCTGTTCTTGGCCAGGACGCGTTGTCTGCTATTTTTGAAGGCCCTGTTGGCACAACAGCAGCCGTCCCATCAGCAGATGGCAGCGGACGCATCGTTCTGAAAGTGAGCGAGACAAGTGTTCCGGCATTTGATCGCAATGCTCCGGAAGTTGCCGCACTGGATGGCCAGATCTCTCAGCAGATGCGGGATTCCCTGATTGGTCAGTACATCACCGAGCAGGAGAACCTGGCAGGCGTTGAGATCAACAGTGCTGGTATTGCCCAGGTGATGGGCTTGCATCAGAACCCAATGTGATCGCGACGGATCGACGTATGACCACTTTCAAAGAATTCATCGCAAAGGTCGCCGACGGAAACTCCCTCAACTTTGAGGAAGCGCGTGAAGCCTTTGAAGTGATCCTGTCCGGCTCAGCGACCCCGTCCCAGCTTGGCGGGTTTCTCATCGCGCTCAGAGTGCGAGGTGAGAGCATCCCGGAAGTCACTGGTGCTGTTGCAACCATGCGCGCCAAAATGCTGCCTGTTAATGCTCCGGCGAATGCGATTGATATCGTTGGTACTGGCGGCGACGGCTCGGGTAGCTACAACATTTCAACCTGCACAGCGCTTGTTGTCGCTGGCTGTGATGTACCAGTCGCAAAACATGGAAACCGGTCGCTCTCTTCAAAATCCGGAGCGTCTGAGGCCCTATCTGAACTCGGGGTCAACATTGACATTGGCCCGGAAAAAATCTCCGAGTGCATCCAACAGGCCGGTATCGGCTTCATGTTTGCGCCGCTCCACCATGCGGCCATGAAACATGTTGGCCCGACTCGAATGGAGCTTGGCACACGAACGATCTTCAATCTGCTTGGTCCACTTTCCAGTCCGGCAGGTGTCAAACGCCAGATGACCGGTGTTTTCGCCCGTAAATGGGTTGAGCCTGTTGCGGAAGCTTTAAAGGAACTCGGATCCGAGAAAGCCTGGATCGTGCATGGATCCGATGGCATGGATGAAATCACCACGACTGGCCCTACATTTGTCAGTGAACTGGATAACGGTTCCCTACGTTCCTTCGAGATTTCACCATCAGATGCCGGACTTGCCACGGCAAGGGCTGAAGATTTGAAGGGCGGCACACCTGCCTATAACGCTAAGGCACTTCGCGACGTGCTGGCTGGCGCGAAAAACGCCTACCGTGACATCGTCCTTTTCAATTCAGCTGCGTCCCTCATTGTTGCTGACAAAGTCAGTAACCTGAAAGACGGCGTTGAAATGGCGGCACAATCTATTGATTCCGGGGCTGCTTCCGACACGCTTGAAAAACTTGTCGACGCCTCAAACGGATAAGCTATGGCTGATATCTTACAAAAAATCGAAGCCTATAAGCGGCAGGAAATTGCCGCTGCCAAAGACCAGGTCTCGCTTGATGATTTGAAAGCGCAGATTCACGACGTGAATGCGCCGCGCGGGTTTGCCAAGGCAATCGAAGGCAAACATGCAGCCAATGAATACGCGCTGATTGCTGAAATCAAAAAAGCCAGCCCGTCCAAAGGGCTGATCCGCGCGGACTTCAATCCTCCGGTCCTGGCAAAAGCATATGAGGACGGCGGTGCGGCCTGCCTGTCTGTGTTGACCGATACGCCGTCTTTTCAAGGCAAACCGGAATTTCTGACCGCTGCCCGCGATGCAGTCTCGTTGCCAGCTTTGCGCAAGGATTTTCTCTACGACACCTATCAGGTCTATGAGGCGCGGGCTTGGGGCGGCGACTGCATCCTGATCATCATGGCGGCCGTTGACGACGATCTCGCCAAGGCGCTTGAAGACACAGCCTTTGATCTCGGCATGGACGTCCTGATCGAAGTTCACAATGCCGAAGAACTTGAGCGAGCATTGAAGTTGTCGTCCAGGCTCGTTGGTATCAACAACCGCGATCTGAAAACTTTCGAGACCCGTCTGGAGGCCAGCGAGGAGCTGGCGCCGCAAATTCCTTCCGACAGGATTGTGGTCGGTGAATCGGGATTATTTACGCCAGATGATTTGGCGCGTATGAACAAAGCCAACATTTCGACGTTCCTGATTGGTGAAAGCCTGATGCGGCAGTCTGATGTCACAACAGCTACCCGATCCTTGCTTGCACGCCCTTCTCTTTCCGAGGCTGTTTGATTTTCATGTCAGATCAAAATCCCAAGCTGACGCATATTGATGAGTCTGGTGCGGCCAATATGGTCGACGTCTCGGAGAAAGCTTCTACACACCGCATAGCCGTCGCGCGCGGCAGCATCACCATGCGCGCTGAAACGCTCGAGCTGATCCGCTCCGGCAACGCCAAAAAAGGCGATGTCATAGGGACAGCCAGAGTTGCCGGGATCATGGCCTGCAAGAAGACACATGAGCTTATCCCGCTGTGTCATCCATTGATGTTGTCCAAAGTCTCCATTGACATCGAACCCGACGATACGCTGCCAGGGTTCGTTGTTACAGCAACGACAAACGTCAGCGGACAGACCGGTGTCGAGATGGAAGCCCTAACGGCCTGTTCCGTCACGTGCCTCACGATCTATGACATGGCCAAGGCCGTTGATCGTGGCATGGTGATCGGCCACATCCGTCTGGTTGAAAAAGCTGGTGGCAAATCTGGACACTGGACACTGGAGAAAGACGGCAGCGAGGGCGGCACCTGATGAGCCTTATGCCTGTTTCGGAGGCTCTGGAAAAACTGACTGCCGGCGTGTCTGCGCTGGAAACAGAACTCGTTCCGCTTGATCGGGCGAATGGGCGTTTTCTGGCCACATCCCTGCCCTCAACCCGCACACAACCCCCCTTTGCAGCGTCCGCCATGGATGGTTATGCGATACGGCATGATGACCTGTCCACAGATGCCGCCACCTTGGAAGTCATTGGAGAAGCGCCCGCCGGGCACAGTTTCGATGGTAATGTCAGCGCTGGTCAAACGGTGCGTATCTTCACCGGGGCCCCTATACCCGAGGGTGCCGACACCATCCTGATTCAGGAAGATACCGACCGATCCGGCAATACGATCAAGGTCCTTGAAAACCCACCGAAGGGCGCTTTCGTGCGTCCAGCTGGTCTGGATTTCTCAAAAGGTGATGTTCTTCTGGCACCACCCAGAAAACTGAGTTACCGGGATCTTGCGCTGGCAGCTGCGATGAACCATGCAGACATTCCAGTCGTTCGCCGCCCCAAAGTCGCAATTCTGGCAACCGGTGATGAACTCGTCAGACCGGGCGCAGAACCTGGACCAGATCAGATAATTGCCTCCAATCATGCAGGTATCGCGGCGCTGGTAGAAGACTGCGGCGGCGAACCAATTGATCTTGGTATCTCGCCGGATGACCCAGTCGCGCTTGCTGGTCATATCCGTGAAGCGATTGAAAAAAATGCCGATATTCTGGTGACTCTCGGCGGGGCCTCCGTCGGCGATCATGATCTTGTTCAGGATGTTCTGGGCCAGGAAGGCATGGATCTCGCATTCTGGCGCATTGCCATGCGTCCCGGCAAACCTTTGATGGCTGGCCATCTTGGAAAAACCAAAGTGCTTGGTCTTCCGGGTAATCCCGTTTCCAGCCTTGTTTGCGGCCTTCTGTTCCTTAAACCTCTCATCGCCGCAATGCTGGGCAATATATCTACTGCGTCAAAGCCGAAAGAAGCGATTCTTGGCAAGGACATTGCTGCCAACGACCGGCGTCAGGATTATGTCCGTGCTATCCTGTCGGAAGACAACGGTGGCCGATTGGTCGTTGAGCCATTTGAAAAACAGGACAGCTCAATGTTGGGGCTACTGGCCCAATCCGGCGCTCTGATAATCAGGCCACCCCACGCACCTGCACTGTCCAAGGGCACCAGCGTTCCGGTTCTCATTCTTTAATCGCGGCAATCTGGCGTCAGAAAAGCAGAAACAAAGACCCGGCTCATAACAAGCCGGGTTTCTGTAATCTCCTGGTAGAAATTATTCAGGCTGCAGCAACGGCCCGTTTGGCCATCACGGTCACCAGATTGGCACGATAGGCAGCTGATCCGTGAATGTCCGACAGCATGTTGTCAGGTCCTGGCGAGATTCCGGCAACGGCGTCTGCAGACCAGTTGGATGCGAGTGCTGCCTCCATGTCTCCCATCCGGAAGACACCGCCCTGACCGGCGCCGGTCACAGCAACTTTCACTGACCCGTCACTGCCCTTGGCCACAAAGACGCCAGCCATGGCATAACGGGATGCCGGGTTCGGGTATTTTGCATAGGCACTTGCCGATGCACCCGGGAACTTCACCGAGACAACGACTTCATCGTCATCAAGTGCTGTTTCAAACATGCCGGTGAAGAACCCTTCAGCCGGAATTTCCCGTTTGCTGGTCACGACCGTTGCGCCGAGAGCAACAAGCGCTGCCGGGTAATCGGCAGCCGGGTCATTGTTGGACACCGACCCGCCGATAGTACCCATGTGCCGGACGGCAGGATCGCCGATACCACCTGCGAGTGATGCAAGGCCCGGAAGCCGTTGTTTCACCAGAGCAGAAGCTGCGACTTCCGCATGTGTGGTTGCGCCGCCGATAGCAACACCGCCGCCATCTTCGCGGATGCCATTCATGTCAGCAATACCGGTCACATCGACCAGGTCTACAGGAGCAGCAAGGCGTTGTTTCATGGTTGGGAGGAGTGTTTGTCCACCGCCCAGAAACTTGCCGTCTTCCGACTTGGATACCAGATCTGCTGCCTCTGCCGCTGAACTGGCCTTGTGATAATTTGTTTCATACATGTTGGGTCTCCCCGAAAAACAAGTGTTTGAGTATGGGCGGGTCTCCCCGCCCAGATGTTTTATTCAGCGGCTTGCTTCGCGCTAGCTTGTGCCAATGCCCAAACCTTTTGCGGCGTCGCCGGCATGGTCAGGTCATTGTTGCCAAGTGCGTCAGTGATCGCGTTGATCACCGCAGGTGGAGACCCGATGGCGCCTGCTTCACCACACCCCTTCATGCCGAGTGGATTGCCCGGACACAGAGTTTCGTGCGTCGATAGCTGGAAGTTCGGCACATCATCCGCGCGCGGCATGGTGTAATCCATGTAGGACGCGGTGAGGAGCTGACCGTTTTCATCGTATGCTGCGTTTTCAAGCAGAGCCTGACCAATGCCTTGTGTCAGTCCGCCGTGAACCTGACCTTCCACAATCATCGGATTGATGATTTTGCCGAAGTCATCAGCAGCAACGAAGTTAACAATCTCGGTCGTGCCTGTTTCCGGATCGATTTCAACTTCACAAATGTACGTTCCGGACGGGAACGTGAAGTTGGTCGGATCGTAGAACGCACCTTCCTTCAAGCCAGGCTCCATGCCTTCCGGCAGGTTATGACCGGTATAGGCAGCCAGCGCGACTTCCGTGAAGCTCAGCTTCTTGTCCGTGCCAGCCACTTTCAGTTCGCCGCCTTCGATCTGGATGTCCCCTTCAGAGGCTTCCATCAGGTGAGCTGCAATCTTTTTGGCTTTTGCTTCGACTTTATCGAGGGCTTTTACAATTGCCGACATGCCAACCGCGCCGGAACGCGAGCCGTATGTCCCCATGCCGAACTGAACCTTGTCGGTGTCGCCATGAACAATTGAGACTGCGTCAGTGTCGAGACCAAAGCGTTCGCTGATCAGCTGGGCAAAGGTCGTTTCATGACCCTGACCATGGCTGTGAGACCCAGTCAGGACTTCAATTGTGCCAATCGGGTTGACCCGAACTTCTGCAGATTCCCAAAGGCCAACACCGGCACCAAGAGACCCAACGGCGGCTGACGGTGCAATACCGCACGCTTCAACGTAACAGGACAGTCCGATGCCGCGCAGCTTGCCACGTGACGCAGCTTCGGCCTTGCGGGCGCCAATACCATCATAATCGATGGCTTTCAGAGCCGCATCCAGAGTGGCATCGTGATCGCCAGCGTCATAACACATGATAACCGGTGTCTGATGCGGGAATTCCCGAACGAAATTCTTGCGGCGGAATTCTGCCGGAGACAATCCGACTTCGCGCGCTGCTGTCTCCATCATCCGCTCAACCAGGTAAGTAGCTTCCGGACGACCTGCACCGCGATAGGCATCGACAGGTGTTGTGTTGGTGTAAGCCGTTTTCACATTCGCGTGGATTGCCGGAATGTTGTACTGCCCTGACAACAATGTCGCGTAGAGATACGTTGGCACAGAGGACGAGAACAGCGACATGTAAGCGCCGATATTCGCGACTGTCTTGACGCGGAACCCGAGGATCTTGTTGTCCGCATCCAGAGCCAACTCGGCTTCGGAGCGATGATCCCGTCCATGCGCATCTGTCAGGAAGGCTTCTGTGCGATCTGATACCCATTTAACCGGGCGGCCAATTCGCTTGGAAGCCCACAGGCACACCATTTCTTCTGGATAGATGTAGATCTTGGACCCAAAACCGCCGCCGACATCAGGAGCGATGACACGGAGTTTGTGTTCCGGTGCGACCGCATAGAACGCCGACAATACAAGACGTGCAACATGTGGGTTCTGCGATGTTGTATAAAGCGTATGATGCTCTTCAGCATCATTATAGTCCGCCAACGCAGCACGTGGCTCCATCGGGTTAGGCACCAGACGGTTGTTGCGGATTTCCATCCGCGTCACATGCGCTGCTTTGTCAAATGCTGCATTTGTGGCTGCTTCGTCGCCGATTTCCCAATCGAAAATCAGGTTGCCTTCAGCTTCCGGATGGATCTGCGGAGCACCTGGTTTCAAAGCGTCTACTGCTTCTACAACAGCTGGCAGTTCTTCATAATCCACCACAACCGCATCAGCAGCATCACGCGCCTGAGCCTGCGTATCTGCAACGACAACTGCAACAGCCTGACCTACGTGGCGAACAATTTCCGGTTCCAATGCGCGCCAGCCACCCATCTTCATCGGTGTGCCGTCTTTGGAATGGATCATCCAGCCACAAATAAGGTTGCCGATGCCATCACCGACAAGCTGATCGCCTGTCAGGACTGCGTCGACACCAGGCATTTTCAGTGCGTCGCTTGAATCAATACCTTTAACTTTCGCATGGGCATGCGGTGAACGTACGAAAGCGGCAAAACCCATACCAGGAATCACCATATCGTCGGTGTAATTCCCCTTGCCAGTGATGAAGCGCTTGTCTTCCTTGCGCAAGGCGCGGGCGCCAATCCCCTCAACTGCCATTATCTCTTCTCCCTAAATCATTTAGGTCCGGCCCCGCCTGCCCGGCTTCCCTCTGGATGCCGATTAAACCGGCAAGAACCCATTAAGGCTCTTTGAATTTCAAGACCTGGCGGCCAGCTGGTTTGCCAATTTCCTCCCGGCAACTTCCAATTGGTTGGTCTTTGAATGCTCTCCACGCGGCGAAACCGCGTCTAGATATCAATAACTTAAAGCTATTCAGCTGCCTGCGACATGCCAGCCATCTGGTCAGAAGCAGCTTTGATTGCCTTGACGATGTTGTGGTAGCCGGTGCAACGGCAAATGTTGCCTTCGAGCTCGTGCCGGATGGTTTTTTCATCCAGATTACCGGCACCATGACGACTGATCATGTCGACTGCGCTCATGATCATACCGGGCGTACAGAAGCCGCACTGCAAGCCATGATGTTCGCGAAATGCTGCCTGAACAGGATGCAATTCTCCACGTCCAGCAAGGCCTTCTAGCGTCATGACTTCTGCGCCATCGGCTTGCGCTGCCAACATGGTGCAGGACTTGACCGCTTTTCCATTCACATGGATCACACACGCACCGCATTGCGACGTGTCACAACCCACATGTGTACCGGTCAATCCGCGGACCTCCCGAATGTACGATACGAGCAGCGTCCGGTCTTCGACATCTGCCGATACCGTCTTGCCGTTCAATACCATTGAGATTTTCGACATGAATTCCTCTCCCTCATGAGTTTCAGGATCCTTGATCCCATAAATATTCCCCGGCTTTGCACCGGGAACTAGACGTTAGCGTCGGCGTCTCCTCTTCGCCGACTGGTCAATTCTCGATCCTTTCAGAAATGGCCGGGTGTGGTCAACTTGCAAGCGCCAATACTATGATCAGGCCGGCCAGAACAGCCATGCCCCACACCATTGGCCCTCCAAAGGCATTGCGTTCCGCAGCTGCCTCAATATTTTCTTCGGCCTTGTGGATTTTGTCTTCAACCGCGTGTTCCGCGTCTTCAATCGCATGCATTACTTCCGAAGGCGCCTGCTCAATCGCAATCCGCTTGGCTTCTTCAGCAACCCCGGCATCCAGCTCGGTAGTCTCATCGCCAGTTGAGCCACCACCGACCTTCTCTGAGAAACTCGTAAAAAATTCCTCGGCCATTTTTTTGGCTGTGGAATCGATCAATCGGCTTCCCAACTGCGCCAGTTTTCCACCGACTTGCGCCTTGGCTTCATAGGTCAGGACAGTTTCTTCACCCTCTTCCACCAGGCTGACTTTCGCAGACCCTTTGGCAAAACCAGCAACGCCGCCTTTTCCTTCTCCAGAAATCGTGTAGCTCTCCGGCGGATTAATGTCAGATAGCGTCACTGCGCCTTTGAATTTGGCTTTGACCGGCCCAATCTTGGACGTGACAGCTGCCGTCATTTCGGTCTCAGACGTCATTTCCAGACTGTCACACCCAGGAATACAGACTTTCAGAATTTCCGGATCATTGAGCGCGGCCCATACAGTCTCCCGTTTTGCCGGAATCCGATGAGTACCGTTCATGTCCATGAGTAATCCTCCCCAAACCTTTACGATTGCGTCTTCAGGTAGTTGCACCAATGCAATGAATGCCTAGCACTTCACCCGCTGAACCCACGCAATTCTAATTGTTTGATGGTATCAGAGCCTGTTTCGCGCAGAATTTCAATCGCTTATCGTCGCAATCGGGAATAAAAGTTCAAACGGCTTGATCATCGCCAGTTCTGCGCACTTATGGGCTTTGCTGTGCCTAATATTCAGTCAGAAACACTAGAAATTATGAGTGATCAGTACCAAAATGTCGACGGACCGACAATCAACCGATAGCGACGTCAGGCAAATCTGTTTTTTGAATAAACTCCCTTAAGTCAACGGTATTCAGGGGTTTTGCGTAAAAATACCCTTGCAGGTAGTCGCAATGGAGTTCCTGCATAATGTGTCGTTGACCTGCTGTTTCAACACCTTCCGCCGTAATTTTCAGATCCAGGGCCTGCGCAATTCCGATAATTGACCTGACAACAGCAAGCGCATCTGAATCCTGATCCATATTCATGATAAAACTGCGGTCAATCTTTATGCCGTTGACCGGGAGTTTGCGAAGGTAACTCAGCGAAGAATACCCGGTTCCAAAGTCATCAATGACAACGCTCGCACCTTGGCTTCGCAGCCATGTGAGCAATTCCATTGTTGTTTGGTCATTGTTGAGAAACAGGCCTTCAGTGACTTCGAAAATCACCTTGTTCAATGGTAGTTCTGCCGCCGTCGCAGCGTCTTCAATATCCTTGTAGATACGACGCGCATACACTTGCCTAGGTGATAAATTGACATTCAGCCGCACGCCCGGTTGAAGGCCTTGCAACTCGCTGAATTCAGAGAACGCATTCTTGAACATCCAAGCGCCTATCTCGGAGATCAGGCCACTTGTTTCCGCTGCTTCAATCATTCTGGCGGTATTCAGGAATTCACCAGTTGGTGTCCGGAACCGCATCAAGGCTTCAAATGATGCAATACCTTCTTCTTTGGCGTGCATTATCGGTTGATAGTGCAACGAGAATTCGGTCTTTTCATCTCCACCAGTCAGTAAGGATGCAAGCCGTAAACGTTCAAATGCCGCCTCCTGCATCGATGGATTGAATTCAGCAAAATTGGCACTGGTTTTTTGCCGAACCTCATTGAGTGCAATCGAAGCAAAGCGGGCAACTTGCTCTGCGGTCTCATTTTGATCGGCACCAAATGCAAATCCCAGACGAAGCCTTAGCGTTAGTTGACCGTCATCCATACGGACCGGTTCCTGAAACGCATTTTCTATACGAGATACAATTCCCTGAATGCCGCTCTGCGGATGCCCCTTGAGAAGGATCAGGAATTCGTCTTTTTCCTTCCGTGCGATCGACAAGGCTTCCGGAAATGCCTGAGATAACCGGTGTCCGGCTTTCTTCAATAGCTCGCTGGCTTTTTCATCACCGATACCATCAACAATGACCCGATATCGTTGAATATCTGTGTGCACGACGAGGAGCGGCACTGCTGTACCCGAATTTCGCTGAAATGCTTCCAGAAACCCGGAAAATGTCGACAGACCAGTTACACGGTCGACATACGCAAGATTCCTAATGTGCTCCAGCAACCCGGTTTTTTCATATCCGAGCGCGACATTTGAGACAAACAGCTGGATCAGCTCAGCGCCTATCTGTTCTTCCAGAACATCATCCGGCAAAGCAATATACAAGGCACCGGACATGGCATTTCTGGTCACAAGCGGTAAAGCAACCCCGTCATGGTTGGAACAAACGGATCTGGTTTCAACACATTTATTGATCAGGCTTCGAATATCCGGATTTCCAATGACATCAACAGGAAGATCAAGTTTATCTTCAAGCGCCCCTTTAGCTGCAAGTACTCGAATGTTTGCCTTATCCGTTGCGGTATGATGGTGCTGTGAGTCCAACCCGCACAACAGGCTATCAACAGGATGCCCTACAAATGCGGTTAGGTGGTCCAGGACTGCAGTTGCAAATTCACTCAAGGAGTTCTTCTGGACAATTTCCGCAAAATGCGAATTCAGTTGCTTCAGTTTTTTCCGGTTTGTTTCCAGATGCATCACTAATTTGTAACCGCGCAATGCCGTTACAATCGCAGTGATGAGTTTGGTGCGCGACAGCTCCGCTTTTTCGGCATAGCCATCAATGTCAAACTTCATGATGACATCTGTTTGCGGCGCATAACCTGGCTGACCGGTGCGAAGTATCAACCGGGTAAATCTATTGCCAAGATCACTTCGGATCCAACGCACAAGCCCAAGGCCAGCGGTATCGCTTTCCATTACAACATCAACCAATGCGACGGCAATATCGTCATGTTCCTGAAGAATAAACCTAGCTTCTTCGGCTGACAAAGCATGGAGAAGTTCGAAAGACCTGTCTTCAAACGTGCAGCCAGCGACGGCAATTTTGGTAACCTCATGGACGTCCGGATCGTCATCAACAATCAGGATCTTCCAGGTTTCCTCAAACTCCGTAAGGATTTTTGGTTCTGACGGTGCAAGGAAGTCCATTGCCATATCAGTGCACCTTCTGCCGTAATTTCGACTTTTTATTCTCTGCCATTACCGCGGGGAATTCTATTGTAAATTCTGTCCCCTTCCCGACATTGGATGATACTGAAATCACGCCTTTGAGCGCCTCCGTAACCAATTGGTAGCAGATTGCCATTCCCAAACCGGAGCCACCTTTTCCAAATTTCGTCGTAAAAAAGGGCTCAAAAACCTTCTTCAAATTCTTTTCAGGTATTCCAACACCATCGTCGCGGCATTTGAATATGATCATTTGTGAACCGGGATTACTTTCATCTTCGACGATTTGCGACCAAAGACTTATCGTTCCCGTATTACGACCCTCATAACCATGCTTGATCGCATTCTCGACCAGATTTGACACCAGTTGGCTTACGGCTCCAGGGTAACTGTCAATTTCCATGTCCGCATCCAGCTCCAATTCCACTTTGAATGGCGTTTTTCTCAAAGTTGGTTGAAGTGTTGCCAGTGTTTCACGGATTATGTGGTCAAAATTGAATGCCCGTTTCTTTTCGCTCTGACGATCGACGGCAACCTGTCTGAAATTCCCGACAAGATCACGCGCGCGGCCAAGAGTTTTTTCAATAATAATCGCTGTTTCGGAAATGCGTTTGACCTCGGATTCAAGCATATCCTTACTCAATGTTTGCTGTTCCAGCTCCGAGTTCAGGTAGACCGTTGAATCCTTGATGGTCGTCGCCGCCATCAGCGCATTTCCGAGCGGCGTATTCAATTCATGCGAAACACCAGCAACAAGGGCACCAAGTGCCGCCAGATTGTCCGCCTGGATCAATTCTTCCTGAACCAATTTGAGCTGCTCTGTGCGCTGCGCGACCAGCTCTTCCAGATTGGTCTGGTATTCCTGGATTTTTTGCAAATCCAGATGACGGCGTTGAACCATCGACTGGAGACTGGAGGCAAGAATTCCGATTTCGTCTACTCGACCGGACATCAATTCGGCAGAAGGTGGGTCTTCGATCAATCTGGGTGTCGACAGGTAATCTATGATCTCCGAAAGCGGCAAACCAATTAATCGTCGAAAAATAGCTCTAATTACTACGGCCAAAAGTATCAAATAGAGAACAATCGCCGAGACAATAAAACCAACTGTTGACGCAATTTCATAAGAGATCGTATTTCGATCAATCAGAATAAAAACCTGTCCAATTGCATCAGTATGCAGAATTGTACTTGGTGAATTTAGCGAATAACTGAGGGCTTCTGCCTTGCGCTCCGGGGTAGGTGGATCGCCAAAATTACCAGTATCCGGCGTCTCAACCCAGACCTTTTCGACCACTTCAAGCGTTTCCAAACCACGGATCAGTTGCAATGTTGCGTCGGTGTTTACTGTCCAGATTGCGCGTTCAAATGGACGTTTTGTTGCCTGAAAAAATGCTTCGGTTACCCGTATCGCGCGCTCGTGCGAAGAGTCCCAAGTGATTTTGGTCAATAAACCAACAAAGATTACACCAAGAACCGCGAATAACCCGAGCGTATAAACAATAAACGTCCTGGAGAGGCTGTTTCTGCCTAATTCACTTGCAGCGAATGGTAAGGATGTGCTGCCACTTACACTCAAAGCAACCACCTAAAAGAAAACAGTTGTTGAATTGCAGCGGAAGACTTCGGAAGATTTCCGATAAATTGAATTCCTGATGGAACTAAATCAAAATCCAATTGCAACTCAATGCTTTCGCGAATTCCCATTGCCAGGTTTGCCATTCGGAACCGCTCAACCTTTCCAAAAGTAACCGAACCCCAACTTTATAAAGGCTTCTGTATTATTAATATAATAATCAGGATTTCTAAATTTTTCTTAAAAATCAATTGTTATTTGAGACTAGGACCTTTGGACATGTCCATTTTTAGTTCCGAGAGGTCGTTATTGTTCGACAACCGTCGATGAAGCGGACTTTCAAACAGATCCAAACCGATGAGTTATCCGGACAGGGCAACAGTGAAACACTGGTGCCGACAATCCATTTTTCTTTGTTTATCAGGCACCAACCAGAGACAGGACCGGCGCAGTATGGGATTTATCCTCATGCGGGCGTACTGCGGATGCCACAGTCGGCTGGCTTGCCTGAACCAGACGCCGGGTATCGCCGACTTTCTGCTTGGTCGCAGCACCATCTTTGAGCATGTAGCCAATGTACCGCGTAGACTCGATCGCATCATAACCCAACTTCTTGCGAAGTTTCTTGCGCAGTTTCGAAATGTGACTTTCGACGACACATTCATCGACACCGTCGTTCATGACACCATAGACAGCATTGAATATCTGCGTTTTTGTTACCCGGCGACCTTTGTTCTTGACCAGATGTTCGAGAATACGGCGTTCCCTACGCGGCAATTCTATCACGTCTCCGGCGACCATAGGATCACGTCCGTCGTAGAAGACCTCAATCGCCCCCGTGCCAGAAGAATTGTTTCGAGCGGCTACCCGGCGGCGAAATACTCCGGTGCGCGCAATAATCTCTTTGACATGGACTGGTTTTTTCAAAACATCATCCATTCCGGCGGAAAAAAGCTGCAACGTGCTTTCCAGGTTGGACGTATCTTCCAAAGCTACGATTTGCGCTTCCGGACATTTGCTTCGAATATGGGAGACAAAACCTGTTCGTCCTTCGCACTCTCCCAGAAGAAACGCATCAACTGAAGACAAGTCATTTGAACAAGTGATTTCCAACCAGTCCAGTAGTTCGTCCGGTTGAAGCTCCAAAGGAGCATAACCCTCTCGTTCGAAGGCCGAAGCGTAACCAGCGGTCACGATCTCTCTTTCATCAACGATAATAAACATGTTAGCCCCTCAGTATATCTACCCCTAATCGGTAAATACTTGACATCGCAGGGTCAACATTTCTTACCTAGATGGAGTACTATTTTAAAGCCCATGGTAATAGTTTTTCGTATTTCCACAGATAAATCTAAATAAAACTATCAAATACATTCAGTTAAAAGATGCTGTAATATTGAATAAAAAAATAGACACGGCTGTATTCCGTGCATTTTCTCGTAATTATTGACATTATATAAACAAAACACCGCTGATTAAAGCGGTGTTTTTCATTCTCCCAGAATTCCGATGATTTTCTTTTACGGCTCGACAGCCAAAGCCTGCGCGAGCTCGGCAAATGGATCACCTGCAATGACCTGGTTTGACGCTTGACGCATCGCTTCATAGATCCTCGGCACAAGCCGACAGGCACGCTCTAGTTGCTCATCGCCACCTGCCTGAAATCCACCCATCATACGAAGATCTTTTGTATCTTCGTATTGCGATATCAGTCCTTTGATCCGGTGAATCAGCTCTTGCTGTTCAGGTGACCAGGCACGAGATGCCAACCGGGACGTGGATTTCAGAACATTGACTGGGGGATACTGCCCGGCTTCGGCAATCTGGCGATCCAGAACAATATGGCCGTCCAACAATCCGCGGATAGTGTCAGATACCGGATCATTGTGATCATCACCATCAACCAGAACTGAAAAGATCCCGGTAATGGATCCCTCGCCATTGCTTCCTGGTCCTGCTCGTTCAATCAATCTGGCCAAATCTGCAAATACACTTGGAGGATACCCTCTTGCAACTGGCGGCTCTCCAGCCGCCATTGCAACATCTCGTGCCGCATGTGCAAACCGGGTTGCAGAATCGAGGATCAACAGGACCTTCTGTCCAAGACTTCGATAGTATTCGGCAACACTCATTGCAGTTTTTGGCGCCAACCGGCGTTGCATGGCACTCTCATCACCAGTTGATGCAACTACAACCGAGTTGCTGAGAGCCTCTCCAAGGATGTCGTCGATGAACTCACGAACCTCCCGGCCCCGCTCACCAACAAGAGCGACAACAACCGTGTCAAAATCTCCGAACCCGGCAAGCATTCCAAGGAGTGTCGATTTACCAACCCCTGACCCGGCAAAAACCCCGACACGTTGTCCGACGCACAGTGGTGTAAACAGATCAATCGCCCGAACACCGGTTTTGACACCATCCGACACTTTGGAGCGTTTCATGGCTGGCGGCGGGGCTCGGTCCAGCAGGAAAGCCTCAACACCGATTGCAAGCGGTCCTTTGCCATCTATAGGTTCGCCTAATGCGTTGATGATCCGACCACGCCAACTTATGTCCGGATGGATCGCCAAACCGCCCATAACAGAGGCGACATTGCCGATGCCGATGTCGGTCACCCGCTCCAGCGGTTTCACAACAACATCGTTTTGGTCGAGGCGAATGATTTCACCCTGACGTATCCCGGACCGGCCTTCGAACTGGACGAGGTCTCCGAGACAAACGAGCCGAGACAGACCGGATACCCGGATAGCCTCTGCGGACACCTGCGTGACCCGGCCGCTCAGTTTCACCGGTCCAACTTCCGTCTCCAGAGCAGCAAGCGATGCAGAGATCTGGTCGAGGCTGTTAAGATGCGCTGCGTTCTGCATGGCGTTCCTGCATGGCTCTTAGGACATCGAGCGGCAAATGGTTGGACTTGTGGGTTGCCAAACGGTCCAGTCCTGTTTCATCTGGCACAATTCGACCCGGTTTTTCCGGCTCTTCACTCAGTTCCACATAGGCGACGGAGGATGCCTTGGTAGCGTCTGATTTAGCGACAGGGTCAGAAGAATTCTTCGAGGTCTCAGCGGACTTGGCGTTACCCGCTAATACCTCAGCAAGATTAAGCGGTTTACCGGGCCCGATCGTTCCGGTCGAAGCAACTTTGTTTCCCAAGACTGGTTGAGCATCGGGTTTGGTCTCTGTCGAAATCTCAATTCCTTCCGACACGGTACTGATTTTGATGTCACCAACAGTGATCTGCTCAACGCTCTTCGTCTTTGCTATGGCTTCTGGATTTGGCGTCGGCGTAGCCACGTTTTTCGCTGTCTCCAGCCTGTCACCGAGCGCGTTGTAGGCAAGCATGACACCCAGGCCAACTGGGCCACCAAGCGCAATTCCGTAAATTGTATTACCTGTTTTACGCGCCTGATCGGAAATCTGGTCATTGGTCACAGCGCGATAAACTTCGGCTACGCCGGGAATGTGCTGAAGTGGATTGATGACATCAATAAAATCCCCAAAGCTGAAATTTCGGTCAGCAGATGCCGCCTGATTGACATCCGGCGGCCTAAGCGGCGGCGGTGTGGGCGGACCGGTATGATTATTCGGCGTTCTCGGTTCCGGGCCAAGAACTGCTATTCCATCTACTACGGTCATGAAGTTGTTCCCAACTCCCTGATCGCCTTCTCCTGGCTCTCATTGCTCTTGTCGATCATTTTAGTCGCGCTTTCAAAGGCCCGGGAAATCATGATCATCTTGGTCATTTCACGAACCGGATTTATGTTCGCACCTTCAACATACCCCTGCCGGATGCCGTTTTTGTCGAACTCCTGAACGGGAGTGACCGGCTTGTCGGGAACAACGGCTGAATTGTCACGGCGGCTGAGTTGCGCATCTGCGGGAATCAAGAACAGACCAATCTGTCCGACAATGCCGTCGTCGCCCTGAGAGATCTCGCCGGACTGTGTGATCAACGGTGTGCCGCCTTCGGGGTTGAGCGCAATCGGTTGACCGCCCGTTCCAAGTATTTTTTGGCCGGTAACAGTTTCCAGACCGCCGTCTTGTGTAATTTGCAAGCGGCCGTCACGCGTGTAAGACAGTTCACCATTGGCGTCACGAATAGCAAACCAGGCATCCCCCTCGACGGCGAGATCAAGCGGATTGTCGGTCTTGTTGATGCTGCCTCCCTGCCGCGAGATATAGATTTCTCCGCCGGTCGCGAAACTCACCTTGTCCTGCCCTGCCTTGGAGACCAATTCGGCGAATTTTACTTCGTCAGCCCGGTAACCGGCGGTGTTCATGTTGGCGACATTTTTTGAGACGGTTTCAAGCCGATTGGACAATGCGACCTGGGCCGACAGGGCCACGTAAAGTGCTGATTGCATGATTTAACTGCCTCCAAGGCGAAAATTCTGAATGCTGGAAAGAAGGCCTTCACTCATCGATACGACCCCCGACCTGTTGCCGAATACGGCCAATGTGGGTGAATTGATGGCTTGCGGTCCGTTGCTCAGGTCATAGAGAGCGGAAAATCGGCTCAAAAAATCAGAGAGATAATCCGGATCTGTCATTTTTTCAAAGTCGATATGTTCTTCCAGATAGGCCGCCTGTTTGTCGATGTCTGACAGGCCAAACGCTTGAGGCAAACCGAGCGACGTGTAAACGGTTTCCGCTAGTGCCCGATCTGCTAGAACATCGTAAGCATTGGTAATGTCTGGAGCTCTGCGCTCGAAATAGAGCGCGAGACGGACACCCTGGTTTTGCTGCCCTTCTCTTACTTCCAGTGTTTGGCGCACGAACTTGTCAATGATGCCGTCCTGGGTTTTGGAAAAGGACGTGGCCGACGATCCGAAACGTTCAAAATCGAATACCTCGGCGAATTTCCGGTATTTCGTATCGGCCAGTTGGTTGGCAAACGTATTGTCCTTGGTGACACCTTCTTCCAGAACCTTGCGCATGAATGCCTTGGCGTAAGTCATGTCTTCCAGGCCCATAGCCGTCATTGCATAGCTGTAGATCCGATCATCAGCGAGGAACTCGTCTACAGACTTAATGCTCCGAATATTTTCGCGGTAATACTCGGTCTGCCGTTCAATCGCCGGATCAGACGCAATGGTTTCCAAAGATCGGTCAATATTCGTCCGGACGAGTTGTACCTGGGTCAGTGTATTGATCATGTCCGCTGCCTCATGCAGTTAAATTACATGGCACGACACTCCCGCGTTTAGCTTACGCCAGGCTGACCGTTTCGATCATACATCTTCCCGCAGATCCAAATTCCCAAATTGGTGACTTCGGTCAGCTTCGGACAAGTCTCACCTTCTAGCGTCCACTTATCGCAAGTGCATTCCTCACCAGTTGGGAGCTGTTAGGTGACAATAATTATCGGCCTGATCATTGCAGGCGCTTCTTTAATCGGCGGATTTGCTGCCCTTGGCGGGAAAGTCTCTGTTCTCTGGCAACCCTGGGAGTTTGTAATCATTCTGGGTGTCGCCATCGGGGCATTCATTGTTGCTAACCCGATGAAGACAATCAGAGGCACGTTGGTCGCAGTGACCGATGCTTTGAGGAATGCAGTTCCGAACAAGCGGGAATATCTGGATGTTCTGGCTTTGCTATACGGTTTGATGCGCGAACTTCGCGCCAAAGGACGTAACCAGGTCGAACCGCATATTGAAGACCCGAGCACGTCAGCGATTTTCCAGAAATATCCGGCCGTCCTGCGGAATGCCAATCTGACGACCTTCATTTGTGACTATTTCCGCCTGATAATAGTCGGCAATGCCCGCGCCCATGAAATCGAGGCACTGGTCGATGAAGAAATCCACACGATCCATCGCGATCAGATGAAACCGTATCACGCGATGAGTGCAGTCGCAGACGCCCTGCCCGCCATTGGCATCATCGCCGCTGTTCTTGGTGTGATCAAAGCTATGGGCGCTATCGACCAATCACCGCAGCTACTCGGCAGCCTGATCGGCGCCGCCTTGGTCGGAACATTCGTCGGGATTTTCTTTTCCTATTCACTGTTCGGGCCCTTGGCATCAAAAATCAAGAATGTACGGGAAACGCGCCTTCGCACTTACATTGTCGTCAAACAGACCTTGCTTGCCTTCATGAACGGCGCTGATCCGCAAATTGCCCTGGAACACGGCCGCAAGACTATCTCCGATTACGACCGCCCAACCATCGATGAAGTCGAAAACGAAACCATGAGCGTTGGCGCAGCTGCAGACAATGCTGCAGATCTTCAGGGAGCTGCATAGCCATGATTGATGCAGCAACAGCAAGTTCCAACGCGTCAAACTCCGAACGGGCGATGATCGCCGACCGCCTTCTGGACGCCGCTGGCATCTCGGTCGACAGATTGCCGATGCTTCCAATCGTGTTTGACCGGATGGCACGCCTGATGGCCGATACGATGCGTCAGAAATCGCCATCACCGTCGTATATTTCGGTAAGTTATGTCGAAAACAGTCGTATAGGCGACGTGTTGGATGAGTTTGAATCAAACGCATTGGTCGCGGTTCTCTACTCTCCGGAGTGGGACGCTCGTGTCCTTGTCGGCTTTGATCGCGATTTCATCTTCACACTGGTCGATGTGCTGTTCGGCGCTGATGGGACCGAACCACCAATTGACGAAGAACGGCCGTTTTCCAACATCGAAACCCGTGTTGCACGGACAATGTTCGAAGTCGCCGCCAAATCTTTGGCCGAGTCTTTTGCACCTATTGCCGAAACAACACTCAAGATCGAACGCATTGAAAGCCGGATGGATTTTGCCATTGTTGGCCGCCGGAACAATCCGGCAGTCGTTGGCCGTCTGTTGCAACAAGCCATCGGTCGCGGTGGTGAAGTTTTTGTCGTGCTGCCACATTCGACCCTGAACCCGTTGCGCCAGCGTCTCAGCCAGGTTCTGTCCGGTGAAATGTCCGGCCGCGACAAACAATGGACCCAACACTTCCACAACGAAATTCAGCGGACGGAAGTCAAGCTGGAAGCAATACTGGAGGAGCGGGAAATGTCGCTTTCCGACCTGTCCGACCTTCGTGTGGGTCAAGTCCTTGAACTTCAGGCAACTGCTCGCTCGCCGGTGACTCTCGTCTGTAACGAGCAACCCATCTTCACCTGCCAGCTCGGCCAGCACGACGGCTCATACAGTTTGCAGATCGAAGAGCTCATCCACGAAGAAGAAAAGGATCTATTCGATGATCTCCGCAATCGTTGATGGCGTGCTGTTGCTCGCACTGGTGATCACAACAGTCCGCATGGTGCAAATGCACCGGGAACTGCGTCGCCTGGGCTCTTACCACGATGATTATCAGCGCGTTTTTGACCAGACCGCTTTGGCACTAGACGGCATTGAAGTTTCCATTACGGAAATCAATGTCAAAGGTGCACAAATCCTGAATGCCCTTGGCAGCAGGATGGACGATGCCCGCGAACTGATCGCTGAAATCGACGGTCTGACTCGTGAAGCCAAACGCCAGCAGGGAGTCTTGCGCGCGGAATTGAAAGAATTGGCTCAGGCATCAGACCTCCAGAAAACCTCTACGCGGTTCACACCAACAAAAGACGATCTGGAATTGTTCGAAGAAGAAGTTGCAGTCAAACCTCTGCAAAAAAACGGTTTTCTGACTGTTGCCCGTAGTGATGGACCAACAATTCACCGCAGCGAACCTGTTCCGACAACTCCGACCCGGGTCCACCGGATCGACAACACTCTCGGAAGCCCATTCCGCTCTGTTTCAATGAATCAAAAGGATAAAATGTAATGTCCGATACGATAATCGATCACGTTTCAGCAGATGCTGACATCAAGACAAAACCGGTTGATGCCGCAAATTTCGCGACAGTCGAAGCAGCAGATGCAAGTGATCCCGGTACGATGGGCGACGACCGCAACCTTGATACTATCCTCGGGATTCCGGTCAACATCCAGGTCGTCCTTGGTTCCGCAACAATGCTGGTTTCAAATCTTCTGAAACTCGGTCGCGGCGCCGTTATCCCGCTTAATCATCGCGTTGGTGAGCCGATCGATATTGTGGTCAATGGCCGGGTCATTGCCCGAGGCGAAGTCGTTGTTGTTGAAGATGATAACTCCCGATTTGGCGTATCGCTGACAGAAATCATCACGGCCCAATCCGGTGCGCTGGAGGCCTGATCGGCCACCCCAATTGCCCAAGCTATTATCGGGTTCAGCCCCGTAAGTCTTTCAGGAAAACGCGACTATGACGAGCTCTGCCAATGCTGCTGTTGCGGCTGCCGCGTCGATACACACTCCGCCACCGCCGCCGGTTCGTACACTCAACGGCGTCCAGCGGGTAGCCGCACTGCTTCTTTCACTGGGCAAAACCAGTTCACAGAAGCTGTTGCAGCATTTCGATCAGGAAGAGATCCGGATGATTACGGTGACTGCTGCCCAGTTGGGCACAGTGGCATCGGAAGAGTTGGACCAGCTGGCGGAAGAATTCATCCAGCAGTTTTCCACCGGTACCACACTTTATGGCTCGGCGAATGAAGTTGAAAAGATGCTCGAAGGCGTTTTGCCGGAAGAGCAGCTTGCAGACATCATGTCCGACGTTCTGGGTAATTCAAACCGGTCCATCTGGGACCGGCTGACAACGGTCTCCGAAACGGTGTTTGCCAATTATCTTTTGAAAGAGCACCCGCAAACCGCGGCCTTGATCCTAACGAAAATCAAACCAAGTGCTGCGGCGAAGGTTCTGGGTCAGATCAATGCCAAGGACCGCAATCAGCTGGTTCGCCGAATGCTGTCGATCAAGTCTGTTGTGCCGGAAATCATGCGCGATGTTGAAAAGACCATGCATGAAGATTTCATGCTCAATCTGTCTGGAACACTGGAAGCAGACTCCCACGCCCGCATGGCGGACATCCTCAACAAGATGGACCGCGATCATATGGAAGACGCGCTCGACAATCTGAACACGGTCAAACCAAAAACTGCAGAGTTGCTCAAAGGTCTCCTGTTCACGTTCGACGATATCACCAATCTCAATGCACGTACCCGCATGGCAATCTTCGACCAGATCCCGACCGACCGTATTGTTCTGTCGCTCAAAGGCACCAATGCACAATTCCGCGAAGTCATTCTGTCATCCCTGACGTCAAGGGCTCGACGTATTGCAGACCACGAACTGGCTGCAGGCGAGCCGGCGGCGCAGCGCGACGTTCTGGAAGCACGCAGTTCCATTACCAATCTGGCACTGGAAATGGCTGGTCGCGGGGAAATTGAACTTAATCCGAAACAGGACGACGGAGCCTTTTTTGCCTGATGTCACTCTTCCTTGTCTCATTGACCTGACATGCGCCTAGGGACGTTGCGCGTAGATGTCAGAAGAGACGGACAAGGATTCAAAAACAGAAGAAGCGACCGAGAAAAAGGTCCAGGATGCGATCGAGAAAGGCAATACGCCTGTCTCGAGGGAGGCTCCCGTCCTGGCCACTTTTATCGCGACCTTGCTCATCGGCAGCTTCGCACTCAAAGCAGGGGCCAGCCATCTTGTTGGCAATCTGGCGCATCTGCTGGACATTTCGGGAGATCTGGATCTTGGCAATGGCGCTGACGCCCTCATGCTATCTCACGCTGTTTCAGTCCAGATTGGCCTGTTCATGGCGCCCATCATTGCGCTTTTGGCGTTTTCCGGCCTCACGTCCGCATTCCTTCAAAACAGTCCTCGGATCGTTCCACACCGGATCAAGCCGGATTTTTCCAAGATATCTCTCAAGAAGGGATGGACTCGCATCTTCGGATCGCAGGGTTTTGTCGAATTTCTCAAGGCTGTTTTCAAATTTTCAACGGTCAGCGCTATCGTCTTTGGCCAGTTTCAATCCAACCAAGCGGACCTGATCAACGCCATGTTCACTGATCCAAGTGCGTTGCCTGAAGCTATCCTGCAGTTGTCCATGCGCCTGGTTGCCGGCGTCTGTATTGTCACCATTTTGCTGGTTACAGTTGATGTCCTGTGGTCTCGCTCTCACTGGCGCAAGAATCTGCGCATGAGCAAGCAGGAAATCAAGGACGAACACAAGCAGATGGAGGGCGATCCGATCGTCAAGGCACGTCAACGATCTTTGGCGCGTGACCGTGCCCGAAATCGCATGATGGCTGCCGTCCCGCAAGCAACCCTGGTGGTCGCCAATCCGACCCATTTTGCCGTCGCACTGCGCTATGATGGCGATAAGAGCCCTGCACCGGTTGTAGTCGCGAAGGGCCAGGACCTGATCGCACTAAAAATCAGAGAGATTGCTGAAAACAACAACATACCTGTGATCGAGGACAGACAACTGGCCCGATCCCTCTATGCAGCCAGCGAACTGGAACGCATGATTCCAGCAGAATTCTACAGAGCGGTTGCAGAAATTATCTGTTACGTTTACTCACGCCAAACCAAGTCTGCGGTATAGGACATGCATTTGGAGAGCGTGAGGGTGCAGAAATTGCCGGAAATGGATGCTGAAGGGTCTTCGTCAATGCAGTGTGACAGACTGCGCCAGGAAGCGATTGCCACCGCGTTGGCTGAGTTCATCGAAGACCTGAAGCTCGTCGACGTCCTGGATTTTGCTGCCTATATCCGCACCGATCAGCACGGCAACATCGAAGAATTGATCAAGACCTCCGCCGAACTCTATTTCAAGGACGGCAGTCTGCGTTATTCGATGGCAGCGGAAGCGGATCTTGAGTGGGACGCCACCCCTAAAATTTCCCTAGACATGGAGTTCCTGAACAAGGGTGCGTGGATCTATTTCACCGTCGTCCTTGCATTCCCCGACAATGCGGTGAATGTCTCATACGTTGAAGTGCCGGAAGCTGCCGGAGACAAGCAGAAAGAAACCGAGCTGCTCATTGACGCGCTCAGGGATGCCCGGCTGAAGTAAATTCGCTTGCGTTTAACGTTTCAACTACCGATACCGCGTTGAAGCAATCCATTTATCATTCCCGTCAATTCGGAGCAGCACCTGCATGAGTACGACCAAAACCATCAAGGTCAACGGGATCGATTATGCGATTGTCGAGGACCCAATAGTGTCAACATGCTGCCCCGACGTCGTGACCGAAATGCGGATTGGCGATCATATGATCAATATCTCTCTGGCGGAGACAGTAGCAGATGGCGGCAATCCGCCTGAGGCCCGAATTTGTGCACGCATGCGCCTTAATCTGGTCGCCGCGCAGAGCCTTCGCACTATTCTGGATGGACTGATCGAGCAGGCCTTGAAACCAGCTGAAGCAAAAAAGCCTAATTGAATCCCTTTGCCTGGCACATAGCCTTATCATGCTGGGTGCCCGTAAAAAAACGGCCACCTGTTCAAATGAACAGGTTGCCGGCAGGCTTGGGAGGCGCCTTAGGTGTTTTTGTCGACTCGGCCTAATGGGTAACAACGTCCGCCTTGTCGAAATAATTGAATTCCTCGACCAGAACATCGAGCACAACCGCCTGCCCCATACGGGCATTGGCTTTTTCGCGTAGGTTTTGGGTGAAACCGTCGAGGTCGTAGCGTTCCAGGTTGCGGAAATCCAAAGTCTCGTCGGAATAAAGAACCCGAAATGCTTCATCGACCAAGAACGGATGTGGCGGAACCGGCAACTTGCGAAGCGTATCGCCATCAGCCGTGAAGACCAGTTTGGCAACCACATAACCCTGCAACGTGCCTTCAAACAGGATCGGCACGTTGACCGGTTTGACCGTCTCGTAATCGAGCCCGACAAAGGATGGTTCCTCGCCGGTCTCAAGGCGTTTCTGGGACGAGATATACTGAACAGTGCCATAGCCCGAGGCCAGCATAGTCGTTGACATCCAAATTCCAGCGAGCAGAATTTTGATCATTTTGCGCGCTCCGGAAATGGTGCTTCGTAAGTGCCATCTGAGTCCAGATCAATCATGATCCTCGACATCGTTTCAACGACTTCAGACACAGCATCTTTGTGGAGCCGCAGTAATTTCATATTCTCATCCAGTTCAAATTTGAACTCGGTGAGACATTCCTTGAGTTCCGGCGAATAACTTGCCGGTGGTACCATGGTCCGGGCGCGGGTCAGGTCCAGCAACGCTTGACTTTTTCGATACTCAAAGGATTTGAGATCCGTTGTCGGATTGGCGCGTAGGGCGTCTGTTTCATCGCGCACGATCTCGATCGCCCGTTCAATGGCAACGACCAGTGGTGCGGAGACCACCGGGTCGGTAATTTGTGTCTGAAGGGCGAGCTGCTGTCCGGCATCCATCAGGCCTTGGTTCCTTGTGCAAGCGTATCTGAAATTATTTCGGCCACACCGATGCCGCCGCTGGCTGCCAATTGATTGGCAACCTGTTCAGCCAACATCGATTTCCAGATCTCACCCGTTGTACCCTTGCCGAACACCATTTCGGCATCCTTAGGCAACATGGTCTCGACAAACTGGGTGAGGATCATGGCTTCGAATTTTTCTGCCGGTGACTTTTGCGCTGGATTGCCGACCGAGCCGGATGTTCTGAATGGATCCAGTCCGGAATTGGCGGCTCCGGCGGCGCTGTCGTAGGCAAGTTTGAAACCGTCGCCTGTCGCGGTCGCCGCCAGCGCGCGTAAACGGTTGGTGGCTTCCCTGATCTCCATTGGGTCTGCCGCTTTGGCAACATCCAGGATCAGATCTGAGGGAGGTGCAATCGCCATGAAACCGCTCCGGAGAATTTGATGAAGAGCAAACAAGACCAGGCATTTGACCGGGCAAGGCAAGCTGGGAAGCTTCATCCCGGCCTTGTTTGCAAGAACAGTTCTAACGCTCCAAGCTTGCGGGAAGCTGGAGCGGCGCCTCAGCCATACCGTCTTTCAATGAATTCCTGCAGATTGCGCTCTTCTTCTGCGCGATCTTCCTCGCCGCGCATCTTGGCAAGGCGCTCTGTCATCAGTTTCAGCATCATGCGTTGACGATCGAATTCCGAATTTACTTTTGCGCGCGCCTCAGCCAGCTTGGCCATCTCTTCAATGATCCGGCGCAGACGATCCGCAGCATTGGCGACAAAACGATCGTGCTGTGCCAGGTCACCGTTTGACAGCGCAATCAGGATCCGCCGTTCCTTTTCATTGAGTTGATACACTTGCGCATCAAGCTTTTGCAGAAGCCAAGACGAAAATGCCAATATCTGCTTCTGCGCCTTGAACAACCGTTCGATATCCTGACTGTTTCTTGCCATCGAGCTATCCCAACTGGAGCCATGTGAAGTACCCGTCGAGGAAGATCATGATGGCTTCGGCTGCGACGAGATGAAGGAAATAGAGGCCGCCCGCGATAACGAACGGCAACGAGATGAAGTAGACCGGTATTTGCGGGGTCAGTTTATTGACAAGACCGACCGCGAGATTGACGACGACCGTGTAGACGATGAACGGGCTGCACACCCTGAGCGCCAGGACAAATGTCTTGGCAAGCTGGTCTGTGAATTGTTCCAGACTTGTGACTGCCGCAAGCGGTTGACCTGCAGGAATGGCTGCATAGGAGTCCGCCAGACCGCGCAATATTTCCCAGTGCTGATTGGAAATGAACACCATCGCGGTTGCTGTCAGCGTGAACAGATTGGCGACCGGCGGCAATGCGTCACCGCCTTCAATCGGCATGCCGGGCATGTTGGACAGCCCAACGGCCATGGACACCAGGGTCGTCAACGTTTCGAGTGCTGCCAGGAATATCCGCCCAAGAAATCCGATGAATAGCCCGGTTAGCAATTCAGCGCCGATAAAACGAAACACGGTTCCCGGAGTTTCATCCGGCATTGCAGCCTGAATGGTCGGCGTCAGCAGCGGCGACAGGGCCAGCGATATCGCCAGTGCCACAAACAGTCTAATGCGCACCGGTATCCGGTTGCTGCCGAATCCGGGAATAACCATCAAGCAGGCGCCTATCCGACAGAACAGCATGAAAACAGCCAGCAACAGCGACGTTCCATATGTGCTGAACAGCAGACCGCCGGAAATCACGAAACACTTCCCAGGGCTGCGACATCCACACCACGGGCAATTTCCAGATGCGACAATACAGGCAAGGTCGGGAACATGCGCTCCACAATCATGCGCACATATGGCCGGGCATCGGGTGCTGCAACAACAGCGAACCGTTTGCCACTCTTCATGTGTTTCTTGACCGCATCCGACATCTGTGTGCCGAAGTCTTCGACCAATTGCGGTTCAATATCGAACTCGATCACTTCACCCTTGCCATCGCGCTTAAGGGCGTTGTGGAAAGCAAGATCCCAGCGATTACCGAGGCGCAGAACCTGAAGCGGCCCACCTTCCGCCAGATCACCGCAGATCTGCTGGGCAATACGCATGCGCACATGTTCAACGACCTGTTCGGACCGGCGCACATGCGGCACGATTTCGGCTACAGCCTCCAGAATGAGATTCAGATTGCGGATCGACACCCGTTCAGCCAGTAACAGCTTCAGCACGGCCTGCAGACCTGAAAAGGATGTATGCGCGGGGCAGATGTCTTCCAGAAGCTTCTGGTACTCTGGGTCCAACCGGTTGAACAGAACCCGCATGTCCTTGTACGACAGAAGCTGCGGAAGGTTATTACGGATCACTTCACTCAGATGTGTCAGAATGACCGTGTTGTTTTCCGCAGGCTCAAGCCCTTTGCGTTTTAATTCATCCCTGTAGGCCGGCGGCACCCAGAACGCCGGCATGCCAAAGGCTGGCTCACGGGTAGCATCCGCAGGTACCGGCAGAGTATCGTCCGTTGCCGGAATAACCAGCAACTCGCCGACTTTCATCGGCTGTGAGGCAACAATCGTGCCGTGGATCTTGATCTGGTAGCTTTTAGGATCAAGCGTCAAACTGTCGGTCACGCGTATGTCGGGCACGACAAAACCGTAGGTCTCGGCAAATTTTCGGCGCATTTTCGCCACACGCCGTGACAGTTCGCCGTGTTTGGTCATCAATTCAGCAGACAACTGCTTGCCCAGAACCAATTCGACTTCAGAGGTCTTGAGAGTCTCCTTGACGGAATCCTTCTCTTCCGCTTTCGCCTTGTCCTCAGCAGCTTGTTGTTTTTGACGCTCGACAACCTTCGCTGCCGCCAATTTCCTTGGAATGGTGTAGCCGATAAAGCCAAGCACACCTGCCAGCAGCAGGAACGGCAGCATTGGCAATCCTGGCATCAGGGCAAAAGCCCCCATCAACAACGCGGCGACAAACAGGGCCCGAGGGTAACCACCGAGCTGACCGAGAACAGCCTTTTCGACTGAACCACGTGTTCCGCCCTTGGACACCAGCAAACCGGCAGCCAGCGATACAATCAGGGCCGGAATCTGCGAGACAAGGCCGTCACCAACCGAGAGTTTGGTAAAAACATCGGCTGCGTCGCCAATCGACATGTCATAACGGGTCACACCAATGACGATCCCACCAAGAATATTGACTGCGGTAATGATCAAACCGGCGACCGCATCACCGCGCACGAATTTGGATGCACCATCCATTGCACCAAAGAACGAACTTTCTTCTTCCAGTTCCTTGCGGCGATTGTGCGCCTGTTTGTCATCGATCAGACCGGCAGACAGATCGGCATCAATCGCCATCTGCTTTCCAGGGATTGAATCCAGGGTAAATCTCGCACCAACTTCTGCAATACGCGTCGCGCCTTTGGTGATGACCATAAAGTTCACGGTGATCAGGATGGCAAAGACAATCAGCCCGATAACAAAATCACCGCTCATCACGAATTTCGAAAAACCGTTGATCACGTATCCAGCTGCGTTCAGGCCTTCATAGCCATTGGCAAGGATCACGCGGGTTGTCGCGATGTTCAGCGACAGGCGCAACATCGTGGCGATCAGCAGAATGGTTGGAAACGAAGAGAAATCCAGCGGTTTCTGGATCCACAGTGCCACCATCAAGATCAGGACCGACAATGCAATCGACATGGCAAGACCAACGTCGATCAGGAAAGTCGGGATCGGAAGGAACAAAACAGCCAGGATCACCACAATACCAAGGGCGAACCCTATATCTCGGCGGCTTTCCGGTGCCTCATCGGCCAGGGGTGATAACGAGGTGTCTGTCATGCCTTCTCTCTGCTGTAATCAGATGAAGGCAAAGTCGCTTCCCAAGCTTGCGCGAGGCTTTTTCTGCGACCGGTTTCGGACATTCAGGCGCACAAAAAGACCAGCAGCCCATCCGGCGCTGAAAGCACCCTTGAACTGCCGGTCCAACAATCCGGATTAATCTGATCTTGAACTAGAAGCCGTTTTCGATACGGCTGTAAATCACGCTCGTCAGAGAATAGATTTGGCCACCGATGAACGGCCCCGCAACCACGATCATGACCAAAATGGCCACGATTTTGGGTATAAAGGTCAGCGTGACTTCCTGAACCTGCGTCAAGGCCTGTAACAGGGCAATACCAATTCCGACAACCATTGCGGGGACGATGGCGGGCGCGGAACCAATCAGGATTGTCCAGATTGCAGATCGGACTATGTCAAGAGCATCAACTTCGTTCATCGGCGGTTAGCCTGCCTCAAGATATGGTTACACCTGGGCCAAGCAGAATGCCCTTGCCATTGTCCAGACCCAGGATTGTTCCGTCCTGATACACCTCAACCTTTTCAACAACACCTGTTGTGCCATTCGGGTCGGTTACAGTTCGGCCAATCAGATCATCAACCTGGCCAAAGGACATGTTGGTCAGCATGGTTTCAAGCTTGGCATTGGTCTGGATAGACTGCTCAACTTGGCTGAAGCTTGCGAGCTGAGACAATTGTTCAGACGCGTCCATCGGACTGGTCGGATCCTGGTTCTGCATCTGGGCCATCATTAACTGCAGAAACGCGTCATAATCGACTGTCAACTGTTTTTGGGCGGCATTGGCACCACCTGCGGCCTGCGTCTGCGCGGCTGCAACACCTGCAACATTGGTCATGGCTGGTCCTCCTTAAACGGCCGCAAGACGCGGTTCAGTTTTAAAACATTCGCTAATAGCCGATTGCTGAGCAGCCAATTGCGATTTTCGGTCTTCGCGTTTCAATTGAAAGTCCGCAGCCATCAGATGGGCTTCAATCGGATAAAGAGTGCGAACAACTTTCATTGCTTCGAACCAACGTTCGGAATTTGCAAGACCTGCTACATCGTCCAGCTTTTCGAGAACTTCATGGGTCGAAAAAGCTGATTTGACAGAGGCCAAAACCAGATGAAACATATCCTTCGCGGACTCCGCTGCCGCCGGATCAATGATCATGGTTTGAAGAATGAAATAGAGCTGTCGCAACGGCGTCGTGGCATCTTCAGGCTGAAGGACATGCGCCTCCAGCAGGAACACGGCATCATTCAACAATTCGATATTCATTTTACGTTCGGCCCGGATCACCGCACCGTTCAGGAATAGGCGCTCGCCTGCTTTCATACCTATTTTCATAAGATTATCCGTCCAGACTGTCGCGAATGATGGAGTTGATCTGAATGATGTCTGAGAAGTCTTCCTGCTCCCATTGGCGCAAGGCTTCAACTTCCTTCAGAACCCAGATGCCGACTGAAATCAGATTGGCACGCGTTTCGATGGGCAACTCGTTGGCATCATCTGCCAGGTGCTCCATGAAGTAGCTCCAGAGCCGCCGCGTATAAAACAGTGCATCCACAGCTTCGGACGAGCGGATGCCCTTTTCATTAGCTGAGGTCAGCTTTTCGATGACGATGGACATAGCCTCATGTTCATTGACACGCTCATCACTGCAGAGATCATCCATAACCTCGGCGTAGGATAAATTGTACATGGCCCCTCTCAGGTCGTCTGTTGAAGGTGCAGATCAGGTCTTAAAACCGGATCAGAGAAATTTGAGAATGCTGAGACCCTGCATGCGGGCCGTGACGGCATAAGTGGTCTCGAGCTGTGTCAGCGCTGTGTTGAGCCGAACTGATGTTTCCTCGAGATTGACGTTTTCAAGATCGTTTATGCGGCCATTCAGGATATCGGTCTGGACAGTCAGCCTGCTGCTGGCCAGCTTGACCTGTTCCTGAACATTGCCGAGCTTGCCCATTTCGCTGGTGATACCGGCGATTGCACTGCCGAGTATTTCCGTGGCCTTTTCAATCACGACGCCATAGGCATCAGCGCCAAGGTTGTCGTTCCCGAGATCCGACATCATGGTGTAGACCTTCGCCAGATCCCGGAAGGCCTGTTCATTTGCGCTGACCGATGATGAGACGGTTTCACTTGCAGATATGCGGCTGGTCATCACCGTATCTGAAGCCGTTGACCAGGTTGCGCCCCATGCGGGGTTCTGGAACATCGCTTCAAAATTGCCGTTCAAATACGTGGTCATGGCGGCAGCCGTTATTCCGGAAACTGCCGGGTTCGACTGCGCTATTCCGAATTCCGCCAGAAAGGCCGCATCTGCTGCTACCTTGTTGGGTGCGGTTGGACTGGAATAATCTGCGAAAGGTGTGAGGTCGGAATTGATCCCGGCAAAGACAAAATTGCCGTTCAATTCCGTATTCATGCGGGAAATCAGAAGGCCCATATTGCCTTCGGCATCGGCCTGCACAATTTCCGAACTTCCCGGATTTTCCTGAAGCGCAACCATTGATGCCATGAAATCCTGGGCGTCCTTCAGAACATCGCCAAGAGCTGCCTGACTGACGTCGAGACGCGATGCTGTCAGGGCATTGGTGTCCATGATCCCGTGGAGAAAATGAAACTCGGCTCGCAGCGAGACGCTTTCGCCGGTTTTGGTCCCAAGATCCAGACCAACGTCAAACTTGCGACCTGAGGACAATTCCACGCCGAGTTTGTTGACCATGCTGGACTGGTTCATGACCTGACGCCGCGAAGCGTCCGCCAACGAGATCGTGGATATATAAGTCGTTTTCATGGGATTTACCTCGCTGCTGCCAGAAGATCATCGAGCATGGAGTCAACGGCAGAGATCAGGCGCGATGCAGCTGCATAAGCCCTCTCAATGTCGAGTAGCAAGCTCATTTCCTCATCGATATTGACACCGGTCGTGTTGCTGAGATTTTCGGCAGTCCTGCCGACAATGACCGTCTGCACTTCGATGTTGCTGGTCATGGTCTTGCGGCCGCTTTCCAACCAACTGACCGATGACGCGGCAAATCCGTTCAAACTGTCTGACGGGTCAAGTTGGACGCCTGCGTCAAAGACACGATTGGTATCGAATGCACTGACCAGTTCCTGAAGTCGCCCTGGAAACCCAGCCGAATTTGCAGGATTGTAATCATAGTTCGGGTCAAAAGGATCAGATATGCCGCCATCGCGGATCCTGTCGAGATCCCCCCCTTGATCCGGGTCCGCATTGGCATTGATTTCTATTTCAGCAGCCAAGCCAGTCACGAGTGTGCTGGTTGCCGGAACGGCCGGGGCGCCGGACCACGTGAACAAGCCTGCCTGATCGGGTCCACCACCGCCACTTTGATCGACTTCAGCAAACGCTTCGATCAGGCCTCTGGCGACTTCATCAAGCTGCTGTTGGTAGGTGACTGCAACATCATCTCTGAGCTCGGCAAGGCCGTGAAGCCGCCCGGAGCTAATCGGCATGATTGATCCGGGGCCTGCAACCGGAACCCCGTCAATCGTCACCGTATTGCCGGTTGTTGTTGGATCAAACACGACGGTTGGAGTAAAAGATACGTCGCGCGCGGTTGTTTCGAAAAGCGTTACGCCGCTGTCTGTGTAGACAACAATGTCGCCATCCTTGCGATTCAGCGTGGTGATGCCGACTTCTTCGGAGAGCGCCAGCAAGACCCGATCGCGACTATCAGAAGCATCCGTGACATCAGCACCCGATTGTGTGCCCTTGACGATGACGGAGTTCAAGTCTTCAAGCTGACCAAGCAGGGAATTGATTTGCCGAACAGATGTCGCCATGTCTGCGTCTGCATTTGCCCGGACACCTTGGACAAGGTCAGTACCGGCATTCAGGGTTTTGACGGTGTTCTTGGCGTTTTGCAGAACGTCCTGCGCCATGATGGCGTTGTTCGGATCCGAAGCAAAACTTTGAAGCGCCAGTTTCAGCTCACCAAGCACCGCGGCTGGCGACATTTCCAGCTTGGTATCGCCAATTGTTTCCGACATTCGGGTTAAACCGGCGAGAACTGCTTCCTGCGATTTGCCGGTCGACGTTGATGAGAGCAATGAAGAGTAGAGAGCACTGTCCGTGACACGGGAGATGCCGTCGACCCGCGCTCCCCCTGCTTGCCCGGAGTTGGTATAAGTGGTGCTCAACAACACCGACTTCTTTGAATATCCAGGATCCTGTGCGCCTGAAACATTTCGGGCGATTACTGAGGATTCTGTCTGACGGGCAGCCAAGGCGGACTGGGCGACCTGCAGGGCGACGGACAAACTCATGACACTACTTTCAGATTAATCAGCGGTTTTGTTATCGGACCAGGTTCACAAGTTCCTGCAGCAGATCGGAACCTGCCTTGAAGACCTGAGAGTTGGCTGTGTAAGTCCGCTGGGATTCAATCATCGAGGTGAGTTCGCTCGCCAAATCGACGTTGGAACCTTCAAGCGCTCCGACTTCGAGATCACCCATTCCGGCATCGCCAGGAAATCCAACACGCACATCACCGGAGTCAAAGGACGGCCTGTAGAGGTTGCCAGACATCGGATCGAGTTTGTCCGGACTAGGAACATCGGCCAGCGGAATTTTATAGATGCCGCGCCGATCCCCGTTTGTGTAGATCGCAAACAGCGTTCCATCTTCAGCAAATTCGACCTTCTCGACCGAGCTTGGCGCATTACCGTTGGCGTCAACCTTGGTGACCGTGAAATCGGCATTCAGATAGGTTGATTCAGCCAAATCGATATCGAAAGTTCCACCATTTGGAACCGCAACATTTATGTTGGTCGGGCTGGCAGCGGCCAGATTGCCGTTGGTCACATCAAAAGTGACGGTCTGCGAATTGAGCGCCGGGGCCGTATATGGAAATCCACCACCGGCTGGCGCATCCGCGGAATTGTAGATGGTAACTTCCCAGTCTGAATCCGCAGCGGTTTCAGTGACCTTGGAATAATAGACGTCCAAGGTTCGATCGTTACCGAGATTATCGTACACAACCAATGATGTTTTATGGGAATAAGTAGCTGTTGCCGCGTTAGCAGAAGGCAGGTCTGCGGCAGCAACAATCGCAGAATCCTCATTGACGTTGGCATGAAGCGTTGCCGAACTCGTTGGTGTTGCTTCAAGCTGGTTCTGGGAGATGTTGATCGCTTCCAGACCACCAAGACCATTGGCAACCACAGTAGGTGATGAGCCATCCGCTATGTTGTAACCTTGCAGATAATAACCGGCCGTATTTACCAGAAAACCATCACCATCTGGAACAAAGGAGCCTGCCCGTGTCAGCGCTTCCTGCGCCACCGCACCGTTATTGTCAGCAACAATAAAGAAGCCATTGCCGTCTACCGCGAGATCCAGTTTGGACGTGGTGTAACTCAGGGACCCCTGGTCGGTGATAGCGTATTTGGTATGCGCCTGCACGCCGCCGGAGTTATAGGTTCCAGCGCCCTGAGACAGGACCATCGAGGAAAACTCGGTTTCAGCTCGCTTGTAACCAGTGGTGCTGGAATTCGCGATGTTGTCCGCAACAGTACCGAGCTTGCTCGATTGAGCATTCATTCCCGATACGCCGGTGCGCATTACTCCATAAAGACCCATGGATCGTCTCCAGTTTCCAAATCAACTGAGGACAGTTAAACCAACTGATCTTGCGTGAAGCTGTTGTTCCAATTGTATTATTTCTTTAGATTCAAATACTTATTTATCTAAATTTTTATCTATATGAGAAATAGAAAACCGCTCGAATGATCAGATCCAAAGATCTATTCATCAAGCGTCGCAAAACTTCCTTGATTTGCTTGTCCAATTGCCAAAACCGGACGCGACCATGTTACGAATGACTGTGCAGACATAGCGTTTTTGTGCCGGGTCATTGTTTGGACCGGCGTGATAACGGGCAACAGCCATGGTCCAGGATCCTTGTCGGGACTTCAACTCTTTCAGGAAACGCGCTGCGTATTGCACATTTGCGCGTGGCTCCAGCATATGATCAACGGACCGAAATTCCTTGCCGTGATAATGATGGTTGATCTGCATGCAACCGATATCGATCAACTTCTTGCCGAGTTGCCGCGCTGTGTTGATATCGCCTTTAGCTGCTTTCCGGCTGGGCGGAAACACAGACTTGCCTTCAATATTCAACGCGTATGGATAAAGTGAATTGCGTCGGCCAGTTTCTGTCAGGCCGACTGCATAAAGTACTCCGAGTGGCACCCGGTATTTGCGGGCAGCCGCCATCATCTCGCGTTCACAGACATTCTGAACTTCCGCCTGAGCGGCTGAGTTGAACGCGATCGGTGAACTAAAGATAGATGCCATCAGAAAGGCGGATGTCAGAACCGTCTTCATGATCTTGTCCTTTCGAAAAATCAGCTGCCTGAAAATGATCGCCGTTACCATCTTCGCCAGATCTATTATCAGGTTGATCTGAGCCGCCACCATTCTGGTTGCCGCGCTGACCATCGAACTGCGCACTGGTGTTATTGCCATTCTGGTTTTGTGCGGACGAGTTTCCCGACTGACTGCTCGACAGAACGGTACCGCGATCGTCAGCCGCCTGGATCGTTATGGTATCGGCGTTGAATCCAGTGGTACGCAGCATCTGATCCAGCATTTGCCGATCCTGTTTCAGCAGTTCTGCTGTCTGCGCCCGACTTGTAATCAGCTGGACTTCGACCGTGTCGCCGACCATCCTCAACGAGACTTTCACAGTTCCCAATTCATGCGGTGTCAGCTGGATGTCCAGCGTTTTCAGAACCGGTCCTTCAGCCTTGGTCGTCAAACCCGTTTGTGCGCGCCCGAAATCGGTCGGCATTTCCTTCAAGGCGGAAGACAGCTGCTCACCAACCTGCTGAGCAGGTGACAGCCTGAGGTTCGGCGCAAAATGGGTTTCCTGGCGCAAGACCTTGACCGTATCGGCAGCGTCCGCTGGTAGCGCGCCTGCTGCGCCGCCTCGCCCAACCTGACCTTCGGCAACACTTTCCGGCTCAATGCCGAACTGGGCAAACAAGGACGATGTTCCGGTTTTCGGTGTCCCGGCCTCTCTGGTTGTTTGCACGTTCGGCAGGCCATATTGCGGCTGCGCTATGTTCTGGTTGGTAGTCATTTGTCCACCTCCGCCGGCAATTATCTGCGGAGTGGCAGCAAGAACAGTTTTTAATGTTAGCGTAGCCGGAATAATCGCTGTCGGATGGTTTTGGGCCTCATTCGACTGCTCTGAAGTCCCGTCTGCTTGGTCTTTGCCATCCGAAGCAACCTCGCCTGTTTTTGCCAAAACTGTTTGCGAAACTTTCCTGATGGCGTCAGTCAGATTTGTCGTCGAAAAATCCGACTGTGATCCATTGCCGCGTGCGGACGACGTTTCTGATCCAGCACCATCCTGGGATTTGCCTGACTGGTCGGCAGATTGATCGGCATCATCCAATGCGCGATCACCGGGGGCGGCCGATTTTTGACGAGACTTACCGTCTTGCAAACCATTCATCATTGACTGAAACTTGGCAGCTGCGTCTTTTGGACTTTCCTGGTCATCGCCCTTGGACTGGCCGTCAATTACCTGGCTGGCATTGGATATGCCACGAGCCATGGCCTGAGTTTGCACACTCATTGCTGGTCTCCCATATAGGAAAGAGATTTTCCTGTTCGGCGCAGCAAACGCTGTGCCTGCGCCATGTCAGATGTCAGCCATTCCGGGTTCTTCGGATCACCCATATTGCTAGCGACATTGAACTCACCAATGACATTTGCAGGAGGCTCCGGGAAATGACGAACGGAATTCATCACGATGTGAACTCCTTGCAAAAAATCGAGGTCATCCGACGTCAACAAGGACTTGTCGATAGACCAGAGCAGATCCCGGTTTGCGGTCATGGTGTTGGGGTCGAGTCGCGTGGCAACACGGTAGATCTTGAGAAGCTCAAATTCGGACGTGCCCTCAATCGATAAGCTGAGCGCTTCACGTGTTGCCTTGCGAGCGACATTAACATTGCCCCCCAATAACGCCGAGCGGGCCAACCGGATATACAATCCACGTCTTGAATCCGCGTTGAATTCGTGAAGAACGCCATCCAGCAGCGCGAACTTGTCATCGCTCTGAACGAAACCGAGTGTATCCAGCGCAATCGCAAACCGCCGCCGGAAATCTCCAGCATAAACGGATGACTTAAACCGGCGAAGATACCGAATACTCAGGACCCGGAACCGGTCAACATCGCCGAGCATTCCAGAGACAAAAACTTCCCGACGCAGGGCTGCTTCTTCAACCAAGGTGCCTGGCATCAGCAAGCTTGCGACTTGAAGCAATTCCATTGCCTTTTTCGGATTGGTACGGATGTAGGGAGCAGCTTTCACCAGCGCGACATGACCGCCCAAACCGGCTGGCAGATCCAGCGGATCAATACCGTCCAACAGTGCTTGCATGTCCTCTTCCCTGCCCTCGATATAGGCAATCGAGGCGTTCATCAGATTTCGGTCAACTGCCGGCAAAGGATCCAGTTTGATCAACTGATGCATGACATATGGATGACCGCCGCTGAGCAGATGAATGACAGCCGCCCTTGCATTTCGCGGATCCTGCCAGATTTCGACCGGAAGCTTTGGGAACGTTTCGTCCATCTTGCCGAGCAAGGCGCGCTGGGCCTGTAGTGCATGGCTGTTGCCTTGCGCAATCTGTTCTTGCAGCGACTGAAGTGTCCGGATCTGCTCAAAAGGCAACTGGCCAGCCCGGACACCATACCGTTCTTGAGCAAGGGCTGCACCGGTCAAGCATAGGACAATGGCTCCACCGATTATGGCAACAACTCTGACAAACGGTCTGATTTTGACGTTGGTCATTGCGCACCACCCATCAGGTAAATTTCCACCCGACGGTTGGAAGCAGCATATGGGTCGGCAGAGATCTTCAGATGACGGTCCGCGTAGCCTTCCACCCTGTCAAAACGGTTCTTGTCGACGCCGCCGCGCGACAGCATGTAGAGCGCCATATGCGCGCGCGCTGAAGACAGTCGCCAATTGTCATATGTCTTGCTCTTGAACGGACGGGCATCCGTGTGGCCTTTGATGACAATCTGACCCGGTGTTTTGGCAACGGTTTTGCCCAAACGCGCGAGTAGTTTGACCAGTTCCGGCCGTGGTTCGGCGGAGCCAATGGCAAACATGCCAAAATTCTGGTCATCGGTGAGGCTGATCAACGCGCCCTCACCTTCAACGGTCACGGTGATCTGCATCGCGGTTTCTTCCAGTGTTGTCCCTTTGGCATCCTTGAGGATTTCAGTCAGTCGGGCGACCAAGACTTCCACTTTGGACGGGTCATTCAGCTGTTTGGAGGAAAGGTCAGCAGATGCGGCCACACGAGCTGGTCTAATGTTCTTCAATACCTCAGCATCGTTCGGACCATTCTTGCCGGTCACATGCGCGACAATCGGGTTCATTGCACCAAATTGGTCTGTAGGTTTTCCGACGTCTGATGTGGCAAATTCCGTTGGTCCCTGACCATTCTCGGTCAAACTGTTCTGGTTCGTACCAGTTAGGTTTAGATCCTGCGGAGTGTCGTTAAATTGTTCACTGCCTTTCTCAAATGGCGCTGACCAGGCAAATTGACCTTCCAATTCAGCGGTGCTGAGACCCTGACCATCATCTGGCCCTGTACTATCAGAAGGTAATCCGGTGGTTGCAGTGTCTGCACCATCGACGCCGCGCCCGGGCCTGAACTGCCAGTAGAGCGGATCAAACGGATCACGATAGGCTTCCCCACCTTTCGCTCCGTCCTGTTTTTGCAAACCGGACCCAATGCCTTGCGGATTGACTTCTTCAGAAGACGCAACACGGATTTGCTCTGACAATGTGTCCAACACAGCATAGGGGTCGGTAAACAGGATCGATTCAGGATGTCGCTGCTTGAATTGACCTGACGTTGATGCGCCGCCTTCGGCTGCTTTCTCTTCGACTTCAACGTCCTTGTGGCCTTCTTCCAGACCGTCGCCAAAATTGGCATCCTGATCGGCCGGACTGTCCGAACCACCCAGTTTTCCATTGTACAGTTTGGTACCGTTCTGGTTTGTATCTCCATTGACCAGCGGATCATTCAGTCCTTTTCGCGTCGGCGCTGTCGAGGCCAGTTTGACCGGGTTGAAATACTGCGCGACACCGCGTCGGACACTGTCATCGGTGACATTTATCAGCCACATAACCAAAAAGAATGCCATCAGAGCCGTCATGAAATCGGCATAAGCGATCTTCCAGACACCATGCGGCAGCTCGTCATCTTCCCAGCTGTTCTTTCGCCTTACAATGACGATTTCATTCGGAACACCTTCCAACATCATTCTGCCTCCTGTTGAAGTGTGTCCAACTGGCCAGTCCATTGGGCAAGACGGGTCTCAATCGTGGTTTCATCCAGAAGCGCTTCAAGTTCGACCTGATCCGCGGGTTGCACATCAATCCGGGATCTCATTGTCGGCAATTGTTCAAGCACCTGGGCAATCAGGGTTTCCGGCCCGCGTAATCGGATCAGTTTGCCGTCCAGGTCTTCAGCAAGATCTTTCAGGTTTCCGGCGAATGCTGCAACAAGTTGGTCGACAACTTTCTCTTTCAAAAATGGCGTCAGGAGTTTGGACATCGAATACGAAATTCGCTGTTCCATGACATCGAGACAGCCTTCTATTGCAGCACTGACATTCGCAGATTCCCGCATTTCGAAACGAAGCCGCTCTTCTTCAAGGCTTTTGGCGTGGGCCTCGCGTTCCTGCTCCAGAAGGGCTTGAAAATGCGCTTTTGTGCGGGCGTCACCCTCTGCCAGTCCCCGGTCATATTCCGCCTGACGGAGTTCTTCTTCACTCGGCTCGGGAGCCCGATCAGCGCCATAGTCGAGCACCTCAACAAGAGCATCATCGCTGACCCCGAAAGATTTGAATTTCGGGACTGACAACACGGGGATATGGGGGGCAGCGGATAACGACATTAGACACGCTCCGATTCATACAGCCACTGACGCAGGATCGCAGCAGATTGCTCTTCGTTGAATTCCAGGAGAGACTCCAGCTTCCTCAACGCAGACTGGTTGCGTTTGCTGTTGAGGTCCTGAAGAAGATCAGTGTGATCGGCGGGAATAAGGAAGCTTTGTTCCCCATCCATGGCTTCAATGGCAGCGTCTTCACCCTCCGGCAACATTCCGATTTCGGCCATTTCTGCCTGCTGGCTGGTCACTTGCGGAACAAGAGCTGCCACTGCAGGGCGCAAACCGAACCAGATCACCAGCATGGACACCGTCAAAATGGCGAGTGCATTGATGATATTGCCGGACTGGCGCAGGAGATATTCGGAGACACTTATTGGCGGGATCGGTTCCAGATTTCGGCCGCCATCAACAAAGTCGACGATGGATATCTTGACCTGGTCACCGCGGTTCTGATCAACGCCGGCAGATGAAGCTACCAATGCCTCGATCTCGACCATCTGGTCATCGATCTCTGTTTGAGTTGGCTCTCCGCCGAGAGAATTTATCAAACGGGACTTGTCAACCAGAACCGCAATCGACAACCGATCTACCCGGTAGCCATCCTGCGATGTCTCAATCTTGGTTGAGGAAATCTCGTAATTGACAGTCTCTTCGCGGCGCTGGTTTTCTTCTGAAGACCGCTCACCATTTTCAGCGTTGACGTCTTCCTCGGGAAGGTTTTGCTCAACAGTTGTTGGCGCTGCCACGCTCGAATTCTGGGTGTTCTCATTCTCGCGAACCGTGCGAACAGATCGTTCGGTTCGTGAATCCGGGTCGAAGATAGTCTCCGCGATGCGTTTCCGGTCGGTGTTGAGCTCGGCGGCAACGCTAACCTGGAAATTCTCAAGTCCAAGATATGGCGTCAGGGTCTTGCGGACATTTTCCGAGATACGGTTACTGACAGCGGTCTCTAACGTTGCCATCTGGCCGGCAGAGGCCTTTGTCGGGTCTTTACCCGCAGCCAGAATCCCGCCAGTCGTATCCAGCACCGTGACCTTGTCGGCCTGCATGCCGGGAACACCGGCAGCGACCAGATGGCGGATTGCATCAGCTGTTCGAACATCATCCGGCACATCAGAACTGACGACTACAGAGGCTGACGGCGGTTGCTGATCCCGGCGGAACGAGCCTTTTTCCGGCAAGACAATATGCACGCGCGCTGCACGGATACCTTTCATCAGCTGAATGGTCCGTGCGAGCTCACCTTCGAGGGCCCTGATGCGAGTCACTTCCTGCATGAAGGATGTCAGGCCAAGCGAGCCCAGATCATCAAACAATTCGTAACCGGCATTGCCTCCACGCGGCAGGCCTTTTTCGGCCAGTAGCATGCGAGCCTTGGCTGTCTGCGCGTGACTCACCATGACGGCTTCGCCATCTGTACTGACGTCAAACGGAATACCGGCATCGCGAAGTGCGGAGCCAATCCGCGTGACGTCTTCCCCACTCAATCCGGTATAGAGGGTCGTCTGCTCCGGTCGGCTCAGGTAATAAGCCCCGGCCCCAACGGTTGCGATTGTAGCGAGCCCGACTAAGGCGAGTGCGATTAATCTGCGCACTCCCAGTTCCAGCAAATTAGCCCAGAGTTTTTCAGCGTGTTCACGACCCGGCATGCATAACCCCTTCATGCACCTTGGTATTTCTTGATGTCACTATCTGAAACGGAGCTTGTGCGAGCCTGTTACCAGGAGTGCTGGTGCGATTTAATTGGGGCATAAACGCAAAAAAACCGCGCCCATGGGCGCGGTCCTCTTATCCAGAAATCCGGTTGGATTAACGGAACAGGGACAGAATGTTCTGAGAACCCTGGTTCGCAATCGACAGAGCCTGGATACCGAGCTGCTGCTGTGTCTGCAGAGCCTGGAGGCGTGTCGATTCTCTGTTCATGTCAGCATCAACCAGCTGACCTACACCGCGGTCAATCGCATCACGCAGAGCGGATACGAAATCCTTCTGCAGATCAACGCGCTTTTTAACGGAACCAAGTGTTGTTGCAGCGTCAGTGATTTCACCGAGAGCTGTATCAACACCGGCGATCACAGTGTCCAGACCTGCGAGATCAGCATCAGTCACAGCGGAAATATCAACATCCGCAATGCCGTCACCAGTCACGTTGGTCAGGGCTGCAAAGCCACGGTCAAGATCGAGAACGCCGTCGCCTGCACCAGCGTTGTACAGATCGATTGAAGCAGTATCAATTGTGATCGTTTCGATCGAAATTGAACCACCTGCGCGGCTGAAGGATGCCACAATGTCTTTTGCTGCACTGTATCCAGCAGCAGAGTCATCGACAGACAACCAGTTCTCACCGTTAAAGACTGCAGAGTCAGCAGTTGACTGCAACTGGTTTTGCAGTTCAGTGATGTCGGCTTGGATCTTGCCGCGGTCGACGCCAGGCGTCTTGGCAGCAACAACCTTTGCCTTGATTTCATTCATGACATCAACAGTGCTGTCCATTGCAGTGTACATGACGTCGACGGTCGCAGCACCAAGACCCAGAGAGTCTTCAACGGCGCCAAGAGCCATGTTGTCAGAACGCATGGTGGTTGCGATGGACCAGTATGCAGCATTGTCTTCCGCGCCGGATACACGGTAACCAGTTGAAATGCGGTTTTGCGTTTCAGCCAGGCCGGAATTCGTGCTCCGCAAAGTCTGCAGAGCTGTCATTGCGGAAGCGTTTGTCATCAGTGAAGACATGATATGTCCCTTTCAAATGTTTCAGTTGGTACTGGTACTTGGTTGGGGACATGCCGGGTTCACACCGGCACAGCAGGATCAGCGTCATGCTTTTGAACCATAGTTGGGTGGAGCGGTTCAACCTGCTGTGATTAGGAAACTAAATGACCAATCTTGCGCGAAGCTTACCGACATTCGTTCCAATCATTTTGTTTTCAAATACCCATATTCCGCATTTCAAAAACATCAAGGTAAGCCAGCGCTGGTCATCTTTAGCAAGACTAAATCGCATACGATAAAGGCGAAGCTTGGTGCTCCGCCTTCTATTTACGCCATGGATCGGTTTTGTCTGTCAGAAGAACGATCGGACCAGACTGCCGACCAGCAGGTTCCAACCGTCTATCAAAACGAAAAACAAGGCCTTGAACGGTAGGGAGATCACTGTTGGCGGTAACATCATCATCCCCATCGACATGGTGATGGTCGCCACAATCATATCAATTACCAAAAATGGCAGTGCGATCAGGAAACCAATCTCGAAACCGCGACGCAGTTCGGAGATCATGAATGCCGGGACCAGCACGCGCAGTTCAACTTCATCTGCAGATGCTGCCTCAGTTTCTGTCACCCGTCCTACGGCAAGATCGTCAAACAACACCAGATCCTGTTCGCGCACCTGGGTGAGCATGAACTCGCGGAACGGGTCTGTAATCTTGTCATAGGCTTCCATTTCGGTGATCTGATTGTTCATCAACGGCTGGACGCCCTCTTCCCAGGCCTTATCAAATGTTGGTGCCATGACATAGAACGTCATGAATAAAGCCAACGAGATCAGGATGAGATTACCGGGTGTAGTCTGAAGACCAATGCCGGATCGCAAAAATGAAAACGCGATCACGAACCGAATGAAGCTGGTCACCATGATCAGGATGCCAGGAGCCAAAGACAACACGGTCAGCATCACGACCATCTGGATGATCCGGCCACTCGCGCTGCCTTCTCCAGCCGGTAGCAAGGCGGATAGGTCCGGAACCTGCGCCAGCGCAGATCCACTCATGGCAATCAGGGCCAATACAATAAGAAAAAACCGGATCATTGGATAACAACTGACTCCAAGATGACTTCGTGAACCTGACCTTTGGTGCGGATTTTCGCCCGTTCCGTCAGATCTTCACGCAAATGCTGCAGGCCGATGCTGCCTTCCAGATGAGACAGGTTAAGTGTACGCAGATAGCTTAGAAAATCGTCCTCGACCTTCTTGCGCAGGATCGCCACTTCACCGTTGGCATCGTCTTCCAGCAGGATCGCCGCCTTCAAACGGATCCAGGCCCCCTTTGGCGAGGTCAGATTGGTAACCAGCGGCTTGAGACTCTGCAGTCGTGTAGACGGCGGGAATGGCAAAGTTTCGGCAAAATTCTGCTGATGCCGGATCCGGCCATGAACTTCCTGTTCGGTGTAATCCGACACATATTTTGCAAGTCCTGCACCTGCACCGGCGCCTATCATTCCAAGCACAATAAAAGCGGCCAAGAGGCCAGATTTTCCTGAACCGGATTGATCATCACTGTAGGGCGTTAAGCTCATCGACAAGTTTCTCTTTTCGTCGCTTAGAATGGGGTGACAATGTCGTAGATTTGCTGACCCCATCCCGGCTGCTGGACCTCTGTGATCCGGCCCCGACCACCGTAGGAAATGCGGGCTTCGGCAACCTTGTCGTAAGGAATGACGTTGGTGCTTTCGATATCGCGTGGGCGTACAATTCCGGCAACATGAAGAATGCGCATTTCGTAATTCACGCGTACTTCCTGGGAACCCGAAATCACCAGATTGCCGTTAGGCAAACGGTCCGTAACAACTGCGGCGACGGAAAGCTCAATTTCCTCAGACCGGTCAATTGAACCCGAGCCAGCAGAGCCAGAACCGGAATCCAGATCAAAACTGGCTTCGCCGTCGCTGGAGCTGTTGCCGCTTCCGGCAGTGAACTCGCCACCTAAACCAATATCGGATGTCCGGCGTCTATCTGAGGAATTGTCAAGATTTGCTTTGTCGTCGATCTGAATGGTCACTGTCAGAACATCGCCAATTTTCTTGGCGCGCGGATCAGCGAAGAAATTCTCGCGATTGGACATCCAGAGAGAGTTGTAATCCTTGATCCCACCAGGGCCAAATGTACTGAGCGGATAGACTGCCGCCGCCGGATTGGTAAGACCATAACCGACCGGAGACATTTCAGGGGCTTTGCCAAGATCTTGCAATTGCCCGGCACAACCAGCAAGCATCAGCGCGCCGACCGAGAGAAGTGTATATCGCATCAAAAGCTCCGTTGGGCTTCAGGGTCAGTAAAACCCATCATCGATTGTGTCAGCTGAGCGGCTCGGGCCGGGTCCATCTCGTCAAGAATACTGCTGGCGACACGTGCCTTCAGTTTCATGAGCACACCGACGGCCGCTTCTTCTTCCGTGGTCGACAACTGCGCGGCAGCTGCTTCTGGACGCATCCGACCTATAATGTTCACCACCTGGTCTTCGACTTCATTGAGAAGATTTTCACGACGCTCTACCCAATCCTCGAATTTCTTTTCCCGACGCTTCAATTCCGCGATGCGGTCTCTGAGGCGTGCTTCGAGGCTGATCATTTTCCAGGTCTGCCACTGAACCCGCGCATCCGAAGCCGCGCTTGCAATGTTCTTGCAATAGAGCTCGCTGTCGCTCGGTGGCTGCGGTGCTGCAGCTTGTTGCATTACGACCTCAACGATTTCGACTGACGGCTTTTGCTTGGGCGGTTGTGCTTGCGCATAAGTCGCTTGAGACAGGAATGGGAAGATCAGAAATGTCAGGATGGCGATTGCCCGGCATCCGTCCAAAGAGATAGGCATTGCGCCGTCCTTTGTGAGTGAACGTTTGACAGGACAATCGCTGATCGACCTTGCGCGAGGCTGTTGGGTACCAGGCAACAAAGAAGCGCCGCGTGTTAGGCGGCGCTTCGGGTGATTTGTGTCCTGGATTACGCTATTGAACGACGAGTTCAGCCTGAAGCGCGCCCGCTGTCTTGATCGCCTGGAGGATAGCTATGATCCCCGTTGGCCGCAGGCCAATCCGGTTCAGTCCACGAACAAGCGTGGGCAAGTCTGTACCGCCAACAACTGCAAGCTGGCCACCACTTTCCTGGGCATCGACATAGGTTCTGGGAACAACTACGGTCTCGCCGTTTTGGGAAAAAGGCGAAGGTTGTGAAACTTCGGGTGCTTCGGAGATCCGGACGGTGAGATTACCGTGTGTAATCGCGACTGTGGAAATCTGAACGTTTTTACCAATCACAACTGTTCCGGTCCGCTCGTCAATCACCACTTTAGCTGTCTGATCCGGACGTACCCGTATGGATTCAATCTCTGCCAGAAACCGCGTGACGCTGATTTTTTTGGGTGGTTTCAGATCAACGGTTCGGTAATCGCGTTCCTTGGCGACACGAACGCCATAGCGTTCCCGCGTGAACCGGTTGATCGCATCGGTAATCCGCACTGCAGTCTTGAAATCCGGATTGGTCAATTCAAGCACAAGATCCGGTATTTGGGAGAACTTCGCAGGCAAATCCCGTTCAATCAGGCCGCCGTTTGGAACACGTCCAACTGTCGGAATGCCCTGCGTGAGGCTCTCTGCCGCCCCAATTTCTGCAAACCCGGACACGGCAACCGGTCCCTGGGCAACGGAATAAATCTGGCCGTCGGCACCCAGTAATGGTGTCGCGACCAGTGTTCCGCCTGCAAGTGATGTCGCATCCCCGAGAGACGAAACGTTGACATCAATCGAAGACCCTTTGCCGATGAAAGACGGCATTTCTGCCGTTACCACCACAGCGGCAACATTCCGAGTCCTGAGAGGTGTATCGCGGACATTCACACCAAGACTATCAAGCATCGACTGTAGCGATTGTTCGGTAAAGGGTGAATTGCGCAAAGTATCGCCGGACCCCTTGAGACCTATCACCAGGCCATACCCGACCAGCTGATTGTCACGAACACCCTGCAAGCTGGCGATGTCCTTGATCCGCACCATGGCGGTCGCGGGTGACACCATCAAAAGTGCCAGAAAAAACACGAGTATCCGCGTCATATATCAATTCTCCACGAGGATCGTGCCGTCGTCCTGCACACGACCGGAAACAACCAATCCGCTGTCGACATTCCGAACTCTGACAAAACTGCCTACACCACCATTTTGAAGCGCTTCGACCTGCATGATGATCAGTAGGCCCTGTTCGCGAAAAACCAGCCGGGCAGATTCACCGCGTTTGACCAGAAGCTGCTTCTCGACGGCATTCACCGGGATTGGCTGGCCGGGCAGCAGTGTTCTGCGAGCGACCAGTCCAACAACCTGACTACGGTGGGTCGATATCGCGAACTGTTGCGCTGTGCGCGTTGGAAACTTGCGCTCAATCAGGTCATGATGTCCGATTTCCGCACCTGTCGGGATCGTTTGCCGCGGAACCGGTAATTGAATGCCTGACGCTGCTGCGACTGACACCAGGCTCACAAACGCGAGTGCGGTACCCAGTATTTTGAACACGTTCCTCATCGAACAATCTCCTTGACGCTTATCGGATGCCGTTGGTCACGGTGCCGGCCATCTCATCGGCAGCTTTCATGACTTTGGAGTTCATCTCATAACCGCGCTGGGCAGAAATCAGCGCTGTAATTTCCTTGACCGGGTCAACATTGGAAGATTCAAGGTACCCCTGACGGACGACACCAAATCCCGGATCGCCAGGAATACCGGATACGGGACCACCAGATGCTTCGGTTTCGCGGAACAGGTTTCCACCAACCGGTTCAAGCCCGACATCATTGGCGAAATTGGAAAGCGTCAACTGGCCAAGCTCGCGTGGTTTCAGTTCTCCATCAATCTTTGCGTAGATTTCACCAGACTCATTGACGACCACTTCAATCGTTTCGTCAGGCACAACAATCGCCGGCTCCACCATGTAGCCATCGATTGTCACCAACCGACCGTCGGCATTTGTGTTGAAAGCCCCTGCGCGTGTGTAGAGTGTCTCGTCATTCGGTCCGGTAATTTCGAACCAACCGTGACCATCCAGAGCAACGTCGAACTGGTTACCGGTATTGTTGAGCGGGCCCTGAACATGAAGCTTGCGAATACCGGCTGTGCGAACTCCCAGACCCAGTTGAGCACCTTCCGGAACCGGGTCTTCACCGCCGCGGTTGGGAACCCCTTGCAGACGCTCTGCCTGATAGAGAAGATCGGAAAACTCGGCCTGAGCCCGTTTGAAAGACGTTGTGTTCATATTGGCGATGTTGTTAGCAACGACCTCGACGTTCAGCTGCTGCGCACTCATTCCGGTCGCTGCAATAGCTAGAGCTTTCATAGTCTTATCTCCTGATATTCATTTAACGCGTTAGCGCTTTTATCGCTCGCGATCAAATCGTCATTCTGCTAATTTCCTGGTAGGCGCCGACAACCTTGTCGCGGATCGCGATAGCGGTCTTCAGACTGGATTCTGCCTGCATGACAGCTTCGACAACCTGCTGGACAGAGGCCTGGCCATCAACACCCGCAATGGAAGCCGCCTCACCTTGTTTCACGCTGTTGATGGCATCTTGTGAAACCTGCGCCATTGCATCTGTAAAACTGGCTCCAGCTGTAGCTTCAGTGCCGCCGAGTTCCACCGAATTGGACATGAACCGCGTGGTTGAACTCGATTTCAGAACGCCTTCTGTTGAAGAGGCGGTCAGGGCGGAAATTTCGTTAATCATGGTCAGTTCCTCAGTAGATCGATGTGGCGCATGACCATTTCACGGGCCTGGGTCATCACTTTCAGATTGGCTTCGTAGGAGCGGTTGGTCTCGCGCATGTCGGCAAGTTCCAGCAACGTGTTGACGTTTGGCATCTTGACGTAACCATCGACATCAGCTGCCGGATGCCCCGGATCGTATTCGATGGTGAACGGAGCCTTGTCGGTCCCGATGGCTTTCACTGACACCAGATTGGCCTGATGTGCCCGGTTGAATTCGCTCTCAAAGGTGATTGTCTTGCGCGAATACGGATCATCGCCGGAGGTCTCCCCGGTAGAACGTGCGTTCGCCAGGTTTTCAGAAACTACACGAAGGCGTTCAGACTGTGCCTGCAGGCCTGAAGAGGCGATTTGTAGCGTTGCGGATATCGGATCAGACATTGAATAAAGTCACTCTAATCAGGGTTTAACGGCTGTGAGATACATGCGGTGGAAGGACTTCGCGATGCTGGAATTGAGCGAATGGTCTCGTGCCACCTCGCCTGCCTTCATCAGTTCCTGTTCGAGACTTACCGAGTTTCCCGAATGGCTCACCGTCCAGCTGTCGGACTTCTCAACATCCGAGGCTCGCGCGACTTCCATGCTTTGGCCGAGATGGCTGCCATGGGTCGCGGTCATCGCGAGTTGCGTCTTGCTGATAACAGATGTGAACGGCTCAAGATCCTTGGCCCGAAATCCCGGGGTGTTCGCATTGGCAATGTTTTCGGCAATCGCCGTTTGACGAACAGACAGCCATTCATTGTTGTTCGAAACAAGTTTGGACAGGAACACCGGTTCCATTGAGATCCTCCTAGCAGCAAGGGTTGCATCCAGAGCTATAGGATCAAGCTTGTCCGAGGCTGGTCGAAACCGCGGCTTTCCGGCGGTCCGGCGCAAGGTTCACACAACCTTCGCGTTGCATGCATTGTTCGTTTTCGCGTTGTTCATCGGGTTGCATCCGCTTGAAAACGCCCCCGAGAGCGGAGAATTTCATGACTTTGCACCGGCAACATTCTTCCCACCTGAATGGGACATGGCGGGGATCTAGCCCTATGTCATTGAGTTTGCTTGTGACGTGTGTGACCGGCTTTTCCGCATTGGTCTCCGCACCTGTCACCGCGCAACAACAGGATTGTCATGCCTACGCGCAGGATTATGCGAACAGTTACATAAATCCGGATCGGTCTGATCTGGCAGTCGTTGATAACGCCATGCGTGGCGCAGTTGCGGGAGGTGCCTGGCAAGGCCCGGGCGGTGCGCGGCGAGGCGCAATAGTGGGTGGTTCACTCTCTGTTCTCGATAATCTTGGGAGTTATCCTGGTGGCTGGCGCGGTCTCTACGACATGGCCTACCGGCAGTGTCGCAATGCGACCTCTTCTGTTACGCACCGACCCAAAACGCTCGGCGACCCGAGTTATCGGCCCTACACCTCGCCATTGGTAAGACCAGCACCGCCGCTGCCTCCCAGGAAACTTGCGCCCCTAGAGCCCAACCGCTGAGGATGTTTCATGTTTGAATTTCTGACTGATAAACAGCACTCACTCGCAGCAGCGGTGCAAAGGCGCCTTCATCCTCGTCAACGGACCCGGCTTCGTCCGGCGAAAATCGCAAGCCTGAATTACCAATTCTTGTGCGATTGCACGATCCGCGACATGTCACATGGCGGTGTGCGCATTGTGCTCAACCATCAAACAGAGTTACCGGAAGAATTCTACCTTTTTGATGTCGGCCCAAAGACGATCGCCGAAGTTCAGCTACGTTGGCGGGACGGGTTGGATGCTGGCGTAGTTTACATGTTGCCGCCTGCAGAACTGCGCCATTTTACGAATTCCGGTGTCCGAAAGCTCGCCCAACGACTCTATGCCATGGATGGCTGAGCAGTTGGCAACCGACCGTAATCAAACCAAGTGTTGACCCTGACCTAGCGGGTCACTTAAGCAACTCCGAAGTAATTGCACTGCCAGGCTCCGCCAGTCCCTCGACCACATCGAAATGATGTTTGCCAGCATCCACATAAAACTCTGCATTTGGCCATGCATCCGCAAGCAACTGAGATTGCCTGATAAATTCTGGCCGTTCGTCTCCGCCGACCCAAGCGGTAACGGGCACATCACGCACCGGCCTCATCAATGCCGCACTCTCTGACACTGCATCCTCTTCGCTCAATAGGAATGCCTCGTTCATTTTAGTATTCCTAAGTGGTCTCATGTCGTGAAGGCCGCTGATAGAAACGATTTTCTCGATACGGTCCAGAACTTCGGGAGGCAGTGACGTATCCTCACACATCATCCGCGAGACCAGATGACCGCCGGCGGAATGACCTGTCAGGCGAATGGGCCCGGTGACCCGCTGTGCAGCCTTGATAACCGCTTGTGTGATTTGCCGGGTAATTTCGGAAATCTTTACTTCGGGAGCGAGATCATAGCTCGGAAGACACACGGCCCATCCCTTTGCCAGCGCTCCTCTGGCCAGCTGCGACCAATAGGATTTGTCGAATTTCATCCAGTAGCCACCATGAACGAAAATGACCAGTCCCCTGGTTTTACCTTCCGGATAAAACACGTCCAGACGTTGGCGATCACTGTCGCCATAGACCACATCCAGATCCTTTTTCATCCATGCATTGCGGAAGTCTTTTGCCTCTTCCGCCCACCGTGGCGGAAAGGTTTCGGCGCCTTCAATATGGGCGCCATTGGCATAAGCATCATCCCAATCGGTGATCTGCTGTCCTGACATTCAATTGTCCCTGTTCGAACCCGTCTTCGAAGTCGGTTCGCATCCTTGCATGATTTGGTTGTCTAACGGAATGGGGCACAGGGCATTCATATCGCTTGTCAAATCAGCACGGGGCATCTTAACGTGGCGCCAAACACTGCCTTGGGAGGATAAGGGCACATGGCGGAACGTTGTTCCAATCGCGTGGCAAATCTCGCGCATCTCTTGACCAAAAGTGCTCGCCGGTGGCCGGATCGACCCGCAATCATTTGGGACAACAACACCTGGTCTTGGTCAGAACTCGACCGACGTGTCTCAGCACTTGCAGCGGCCTTGCGGTCTGAGTTTGGCCTTTCCAAGGGCGACAGTCTGCTGGTTCAGGCGCAGAATTCCAACCAGATGAGCGAAATCATGCTGGCGGCCTTTCGCCTAGGAGCAGTCTGGGTGCCTTGCAATTTTCGCCAGGCGCCGGGTGAAACGGCTTATGCTGCCGAAAAGGCCAAGGCCAAACTGTTCCTCTGCGATGCAGACTTTACCGCACAGGCTCAAGCTGTCAGCAATGCCCGGCCTGAGCTAGCCGGTATCGTCAGTATCGGCGCAAGCGATTTTGGCACCAGCTATGAGGAACTCATTGACAAGCATTCAGGGGGCCAGTTGGTCAATACACCTGTCGACTACAATGACCCGTGCTGGCTGTTTTTTACATCCGGATCGACCGGACGCCCAAAGGCGGTTGTTTTAACCCATGGCCAGATCGGTTTTGTTGTCGTCAATTATATGGCGGATCTTCTTCCGGGAACCAGCGAACAGGACGCCTCCCTCGTTATCGCCCCGTTGTCTCATGGTGCGGGTTTGCAGCAAATCGCACAGCTTGGGTCCGGATCAGCGAATGTCTTGATGCCGCCGGGTGGTTTCAATCCGGCGGTCGCATTCGAGCTGATCGAAAAACACAAGGTCAGCAATATTTTCACCGTTCCGACCATCGTCAAACGGTTGGTGGAAGACCCTGCAGTCGACACTTACGACCATTCAAGCCTCAGAAACGTCATTTATGCTGGTGCACCAATGTACCGGGAAGACCAGAAACGGGCGCTAGAAAAACTGGGGCCGGTGCTGGTGCAGTATTACGGTCTTGGCGAAGTCACTGGCGACATCACGGTGTTGCGCCCACAAGACCACTTTCTGGAAGACGGACCGGCCAACAAAATAGGCACCTGCGGGACTGAACGGACAGGCATCGAGGTCAGCATTCAGGATGATGACGGCAAGATACTTTCGCCGCATGAAACCGGCGAAGTCTGCGTGATCGGGTCGGCTGTCTGCGCCGGATATCTTGATGATGACGACGCAAACGCCAAATCCTTCCGCAATGGCTGGTTCCGCACCGGTGACATCGGTCACATGGATGAAGAACGCTATCTCTATCTGACCGGTCGGGCATCGGACATGTACATCTCCGGCGGGTCAAACGTTTATCCGAAGGAGGTCGAAGAGGTTCTGCTCGGACATCCGGCACTGTCGGAAGTCGCCATTCTCGGCATTCCTGATCCGCAATGGGGCGAAGTTGGCCTCGCCGTCTGTGTGATTGAACCAGGACAAAGGGTAACCGATGCGGAATTGACTGAATTCCTGTCCGGCAAAGTGACACGCTACAAGATACCGGCGCGGTTTCTGTTCATTGATGAAATGCCAACCAGTGCCTATGGCAAAATCACCAAGAAACTGGTTCGCGAACATCTGATCGACATAGGTCTTCTATGAGGCGTCCAGCTCCTAAAACACACGATGATGTCAATCATCCCGGGCCAAAAGCGAAAGACCGTTTGCCACGAGTCCATTGCCGCGCCGACCCGGTAACGATCCAACTAGCCGAGAGCACTACCCTGCTGAAAACGCTGGGCGATTGGGCTGATCGATCAGGTTTCACGTCTGCAGTGCTCGACGTGTCTGGCATAACACTTGGATCGTTCGACTATGTCATGCCCGACAGGGCAATTGATGATCGCCATGCGGCCTGGTACAGCGACACCAAATACTCCGAAGGTGCACTGTTGACGGAAGCGGTCGCAATTCTTGGTTGGCGTGACGGGAATTGGTTTGCGCATATCCACGCCTATTGGAACGAGGACGGTTCGAACCATCTGGGCCATCTCCTTCCGGATTCGCTCACGATTGGGATCAACGCACAGATTAGCGGTTACGGGATCAAAGGCGCACGGTTCGAAGCAGACCTGGACCCCGAAACAGAATTCACCCTGTTCCGCGTAAAAGGAGACGGACCAGAAAAACCATTTGACCAGACCAACGCCCTCATCACAACGTTGGCGCCGTTTGAAGACCTTCACGAGAGCGTAGAAGAGTTGGCGCGACGCTTGCCTGCGGGTACAATTGATATCATGGGCCTCGGAAGCTTGGCCGGCGCAGAATTTCGTTCAGGACCACCGATGACCGGTTTGATTTCGGAAATCCTTGTTCAACCGAACGCAAAACACTCAAAACAGCAGTCTTTTGAGCTTCCCGTCCGCTGTGTGGATCTCGACGGCAACCTGTTCTCCGGAACAGTTCAGCCCGGGAAATGTCCAGCATTGGTCACTTGTGAATTACTTCTGGTCGCCGAACCTGCCTGATTTTAACCAAAAATGACACCCAAGTGGGTACCTAATACCTGACACCAATTCGCATGGCATCGTAAACTGCTGCGTGAATGTTGCGGCACGAGACAGCATCGCCAATCCGGTAAAGATCAAATGCCGCGTCCGGGTTGGCCTCAGGAAAGACTGCCCCGTCCAATTCCAGCAGGTTTTCATAGGAGACCGCTCCAAGGTTTCTTGAAGACGACTTGAGCTCATAATAGAGTTCATCCAGCGGAAGGATGCCACGATTGACGACAATCTGGTCGTACCGCTGCGTCTTGGAGATGCCGCCATACTCCGAGCCGATTGTTGCTGTCAGTTGATTGCCGTCGCGATGGACAGCGTCCAGGCGGTAGGAAACTGTGAAGATTGTCGCCATTTTTTGCAGGGATCGCATATATGGCACAAGGTTCATTGCCATGACTTCCGGCGAGAAAGTTCGGTCAGCGGTCATGATTTCAACCGTTGACCCCGTCGCTCCGATGACTTCCGCTGCCTGAAGCGCGGCATGATCACCGGCTTCGTCATATATCAGAACGTTCTGGCCCGGCTTTACATCACCGGAAATGATATCCCAGGCCGACACCACAAGATCATCACCAGACTTGAGACCTTCCGTCTGCGGAAAACCTCCTGTCGCAACAACAATCATTTCTGGGTCAAGCGCCATAACCGTATCGCGGTCTGCCCAGGTTCCAAAATGGAACGCGACGCCAAGCCGAGTGCATTCCTCGAAGCGCCAATCGATGATGCCAATCAGCTCTGAGCGACGCCTGGACTGGGTCAGCAACAGTATCTGGCCACCAGGATTGCTGGCAGCTTCAATAACAGTCACCTTGTGCCCGCGTTCAGCTGCTACGCGCGCAGCTTCCAGCCCCGCAGGCCCTGTACCGACGATAACGACCCGTTTTGGATTGGGAGACTTGGCAATCGTGTGTGGCAGCTCCAGCTCACGGCCGGTAGAGGCATTGTGGGCACAGTGTGCCATGCCACCCTGATAAATGCGATCCAGACAGTAGTTGGCCCCCACACAGGGCCGGATCTGGTGCTCTCGACCTTCGATGACTTTGCGCACCAGATGCGGGTCCGCCATATGCGCCCGTGTCATGCCGACCATATCAAGTTTGCCTTCGGCAATCGCATGGCGGGCTGTGGCAACATCACTGATCCGGGAGGCATGAAAAACCGGAAATTTGGTCGCGGCGCGGACTTCGCCGGCAAAATCCAGATGTGGAGCGGATTTCATACCGTGTACCGGAATGATGTCTGTTAGCGCAGCATCCGTTTCCAGATGCCCACGAATGATATTCAGAAAATCAATCTGCCCGGAGTTTTTAAGTCGTTGGCAGATTTCAAGGCCTTCTTCACGCGTGATGCCGCCTTCCATGTCCTCATCTGCCACACAACGGATACCGACAATAAAATCTTCACCGACACGCTGGCGAATAGCGTTCAGAACCTCGAATGTGAATAACAGACGATTGTCCAGACTGCCTCCATAGGGCGCGTCCAGGTGGTTGAGGCTTGGTGACCAGAACTGGTCCATCAGATGGCCGTAGGCCTGAAGCTCTATACCATCGAGTCCGGCAGCTTTCATGCGTTCCGCAGCATCCGCATAATCTGAAACGATGCGGGCAATGTCCCAATCCTCGATCTTCTTGGTAAAACCGCGATGTGCGGGTTCCCGGACATAGGCCGGAGACACCGACGGCAACCAGTCGCCTGCATCCCACCGGGTTCGCCGCCCAAGATGGGTCAACTGGATCATGACAGCCGTGGCATGATCATGGCACTCATCAACAAGCTGTTTCATCCAGGGAACAACCTCGTCCTTCCAGGCGAGGATGTTATTGAAGACCGGAGGAGAATCCCGGCTGACCGCCACTGACCCAGCCGTCATTGTCAGCGCAACACCGCTTTTTGCCCGTTCAACATGATATGCCCGGTATCGATCCTTCGGCATGCCTACTTCCGGATAGGCCGGTTCATGACTGGTCATCATGATCCGGTTGCGCAGCTGAAGGTGTTTCAGTTTGTAGGGCTGGAGAAGCGGGTCGTTTGACATCTAGTACCACCTGTCTTCGTCAGCATTTTTCTTCTGAGCGACATAATCGGAGAGCGCTTCTTTTGTACCATCATCCAGAGGTGGCGCTTCATAATTGGCGAGCGTTTCCTTCCAGGCCGAATTGGCCCGTGTTGCGGCATCCAGAGACCCGGAAGCTTCCCATTTTTCATAAGGATCATTGTCGGCAAGGGCTGAATCAAAGAACGCTGTCTCATAGTTTTTCATCGTATGCGCGCAGCCGAAATAGTGATTGCCCGGACCGACTTCCTGAAAGGCATCGACGGCAAGCGTGTTGTCATCCACCACAACACCTTCGAGATAGGTATGACGGGCTCCGCAGAAGTCGACGTCCATCATGAACTTCTCGTAGCTCATTGACAGAAGCCCATCGAGAAAACCTGCCGAATGCAGCACGAAATTGGCACCGCACTGAACTGCGGCGAGCATCGACATGGTGCTTTCATTCATCGCATGAGCATCGGGCAACTTGGATGTTGTAAAGCTGCCGGAACAACGAAGCGGCAAATTGGCCCGGCGCGCAAGCTGTCCGACAACTAGCGAACCCGCTGCCGGTTCCGGCGTGCCAAATGTGGGCGAACCGGAGCGCAGGCTCATGGAGGACAGGAAATTGCCATAGATGACCGGTGCGCCCGGCCGCACCAATTGTGCCAGTGCACACCCGGCAAGCGTTTCGGCATGAGCCTGTGCTATTGCACCGGCGTTGGTCACGGGGCCCATGGCCCTACCCAGAATGAAGGGTACCAGCACGACGCCCTGATTGGCAGCTGCATAGGTGCGCAGGACGCTGGTCATGGTCCCGTCCCAGACCAGCGGGGAATTCACGTTGAGATTGCCCATGATGACGCAATTATTCTCAACAAAGTCAGCGCCATAGAGAATGCGACACATGTCAACGGAGTCTTCCGCGCGCGATTGCGCCGTTACGGACCCCAGAAACGAGCGGTCCGACAACGTCATATGTGCATGGACCATGTCGAGATGACGTTTATTGACCGGCACATCTACTGGCTCACAAACCGTACCGCCGGAATGATGCAGCCAGGGTGATGACTGCGCCAGTTTGATGAAGTTCTCGAAATCCTTGATAGTGCCATATCGGCGGCCCTCATCAAGATCCATGACGAACGGACTGCCATATGCGGGTGCGAAAACAACATTGTCGCCGCCGATCTCGACACTATGTGCTGGATTGCGAGCGTGTTGCGTAAACCGCGATGGCGCAGTCTTCAGGATTTCCTGGAGCATGCCTTTTGGAAAACGAACTCTAACACCGTCAACTTCGGCTCCAGCGGTTCGCCATAGCTCCAGCGCAGTCGGATCATCGCGAAACTCGATACCAATTTCCGCCTGGATCTTGTCCGACGTGTCCTCAATTCGGACCAGGCTTTCTTCAGACAGGATGTCATAAGTCGGCATGTTGCGAGTGATGAACGGACGCCCGAGAACCGGCTTTGTGTCCAACCGCTCGGCCCGCCGTTTCGCGCGACCTCCTTTGCCGCGTCGCGGAGCCGGTGCAGGCTCACTGGTTAGAATATCGACGGCCTCTGCCATGACGGTCTCCTACTGCCTTGAGAAGAACGCTAGACATAAATTCAGTTTTTGTGACGCTTGAAAATTCTGATGGCTAGCATAAGCTGCCCTTATGGGAAACCTGCGCCAACTTCTTCCATCCTTTCGCGGACTGGTCGCCTTCGAGGCCGCCGGGCGTCTTGGTTCATTCACTAAGGCAGGCGGGGAGCTGGGTATGTCACAGGCTGCGGTATCTTATGCGATCAAGGCATTGGAAGACGATATAGGTCACCTGTTGTTCACACGTGGCCATCGAATGGTCAGCCTGACGGATGCAGGTGCCCGGCTTCACGCAGATGTATCGACCGGACTGGCAACCATGTCTGACGGCTTGAGCGCTGTGCGTGCCAACACTGCGGACCCGATCATAACACTTTCCGCATCCACTGCCTTCGCAACACTCTGGATGGCTCCGAGGATGCAGGCGCTACACCAAGACCTGCCAAACATAGAATTCAGTTTGCATACATCAGATCGTGACCTGGATTTGGCGGCAGAAAACATTCCGCTCGGTATACGGCGCGGACGACCTGAGGACTGGCCAGCCTATCACCACGCATTTTTAGCACCTGAGGAAATTGTCGCGGTGACATCTCCTGACTATCTGTCAAACCACCCGATAATTGAAACACCCTGGGATCTCATCGATCATCAACTGGCACATCTGGACGAACCGCATCGCGGTGCTGTCAGCTGGCAGGAGTGGCTCACGTCAGCAGGCGTCCACGCTGCTATTCGGGCGCGCGGCGTGAGGGCCAATGAATATGTCGCGGTATTGCAATTGGCTCTTGATGGTGACGCTATCGCGCTGGGTTGGCGCTGCATTATCGATGTATTCTTGAAGAAAAACAGATTGGTTGAAGTGACCAGTCATCACCTGAAATCCGGAACAGGTTTCTACATCGTCTGGCCAAAAAGCCGCGAACTGACACCAGAAGAAGATAAAGTTCGACAGTGGATTATCGACGAACACGGCTTAAGCGACGCTTTGATCAGCCATCAAGCGAGCTGATTTTGTAGGTTGATTTTGCCAGCCATTCCGGATTGATCTCAACGCCCCAACCAGGCGCCTCCGTGACCGTGGCATGGCCATCGACAATATCGAATGGTGAGTTTGAAAACAGATCATATTGCCAAGGATAATAGTCTTCCTGCTCAATCGAGAATTCAAGGTATTTGCCTGCATTGGGTATCGCGCGCAGCAGATGCATCGTGAACAGGGTGACCAGCGAAAGGTTCGCGGCATGCGGTGTACAGGGGAGTCCGGCTGCATGCGCCATCCGAGCGACTTTCAGTGTACGTACCATTCCGCCCAGATAACAGACATCCGGCTGTACGATATCAACAACACGCTGGTCGATCATTCTCTTCCAATCGACCAATGAGCAATCCTGCTCGCCGCCAGTGACATCAATGCTAAGCGCGTCGGTCACCTGTTTGGTTTGATCGAACTGCCAATAGGGGCACGCCTCCTCGTAATGCGAGATGCCGTTGTCCTCCAGAAACCGGCCGATCTCAATGGCTTTTGAGGGCGAATAACATGAATTGGCATCGACCAGCAGAGCGGTTTGGTCATCGAACGCCTTGCGCATGACAGGCACGATTTCCTCGGTTCTGCCGGGCCATTCATCCCGATCACGACCACACTCCGACCCAATCCGGAACTTGAACGCGGTAAAGCCAAAATCGTCCTGTTGTTTTTTCAATCTGTCAGCTTCGTCCTGCGCAGTAATATCTCGCTTCATCGACGAACCATATGCGCGAACCTTACCGGCTTTGCCGCCTAGCAATTCACAAACCGGTTTTTCCTCCAGTTTGCCACGCAGATCAAACAAGGCTGTGTCGAGACCGGCCATAGCCCGGCGCAAATAGGACCCCGGAAACTTGTGCTCGCGATCCGGAATGATGCCCATCAGGTAATCGATGTTGAGGGCGTCCATACCCAATGCATGCGGCGCGACTTGTCGATGAACGATTTGCGCTGTGATATCCGCATTGTAGGGAGCTACTTGTCCCCATCCGGTCGCACCGGTTTCAGTTGTCACCCGCACAAAACAGACAAACTCGGTGGTGAATGTCTCGATCGATTGTATCTTCATTGTCATAAAGGCCCAGATCCACGCACGATCAGTTTTGATGTCCTTAGCGTGTCACGTTATCTGGAATTGGTTCAGCCTCAATGCCCTATGCCGTTTCTTTTTTCCTGATGGTCGTTTCCTGGTTGCTGACTTTGTCGTCAACGCTGATACAACACGATAAACCGGTCCAATAGGAGATTTCATGGCTGAGTTTGACTTTGTCATTGTTGGCGCCGGATCAGCAGGGTCTGTATTGGCGGACCGGTTGTCGGAAAATGGCAAATACACAGTCTGCATTCTGGAGGCTGGCGGGTCGGACCTCAATTTCTGGATCTGGATGCCGATTGGCTATGGCAAGGCCTATTTCGATCCAAAGATCAACTGGATGTATCAGGCAGAGCCGGATCCGGGCCTCAACAACAGAACAGCCTATTGGCCACGCGGCAAGGTCCTCGGCGGCTCCAGTTCGATCAATGCCATGGTGTATATCCGCGGCCAACAGGAAGATTTTGAAGACTGGAAGGCAATGGGCAATCCAGGATGGGGATGGGATGATGTGTTGCCGTACTTCCGGCGCTCGGAATCCAATGATCGTGGAGCAGATGAATTTCGGGGCGGAGATGGACCCCTTCATGTTTCAAGTACTGACAACCAGGTCCATCCGCTATGCGATACCTATTTACGGGCCTGCGGAGAAGCCGGATTTCCGCGAAATCCGGATTTTAACGGACGAACCCAGGAAGGGGTAGGACTTTACCAGATCACGACCAGGAACGGCATCCGTGTTTCGGCTTCGCGCGCGTATCTGCACCGCGCGAAAAAACGGTCGAATGTGCGCGTCATTACCCAAGCGCATACAACGAGATTGATGATCGAAAACAACCAGGCAACTGGCGTTTTTTACCAGCATGCCGGTGCTGAAAGGAATGTCAAAGCCCGCCGTGAAGTCATTTTGAGTGCAGGTTCTGTCAATTCACCCCAAATCCTGATGTTGTCGGGTATAGGCAACGGCTCAGAGCTGCAAGACAAGGGCATCCAATCAATAGTTCACCGCCCGGCCGTCGGCAAAAACCTTCAAGATCATTTGGGACTGGATCATCTCTATCGCTCCAAGGTACCGACCCTGAACCAGCAACTTCGACCCTGGTGGGGGAAGCTGGCACAGGGTATCCGTTATGTCCTGACACGCACCGGACCCTTGTCACTCAGCGTCAACCAAGGCGGTGGATTCGTTAAAGGAAGTCCGGACCGCGAACGCCCCAACATCCAGCTCTATTTTTCGCCGGTCAGCTACACAAAGGCCCCCAAACACAAACGGGCCCTGATGAACCCCGATCCATTCCCTGGATTTCTGCTCGGTATGCAGCCGACACGGCCAACCAGCCGGGGGCATATCGGGCTGCGCTCGGGAGATCCCTTTGACACCCCGGAAATTCATCCTAATTCCCTGAGTACCGATCATGATCAGATGGAAATGGTCGAAGGCTGCAAACTTCTGCGAAAAATCGCGGCGTGCCCCGCACTTCAAGACATAATTGAAGACGAAATTACACCCGGACGACACATCGAGAGCGATGAAGACATGCTTGAGGATGCCCGAAATCGCAGTTCGACAATCTTTCATCCGGTCAGTACATGCCGCATGGGTTCTAACTCTCAGGACAATGTCGTCGACAACCGGCTCCGTGTTTATGGCGTCGATGGACTACGGGTGGTCGATGCCTCGATTTTCCCGACCGTCACCTCAGGCAATACCAATGCACCTACGATCATGGTTGGCGAAAAAGGCGCTGATCTTATTCTGGAAGATGCCGGACGTTCTTGAACAAATTTGGAATAAGTGACCCTATAAGACTGGCCATTCAATCTTCCTGTGCCGTCGCAGTTAGGATCTGGAGTTGTTGCTTGAGCACCTTTTCCCAGGTTTTATGGGTCTTCAGATTGGTCGACGATTCACCCATCAAGTAGGCCACCAGCAATCGGCCACGCAGTGCGGCTTCCGCCTGTTCAAAGCCTACCTGCTCGAACATCCAGCTGGCAAATCCGAAACGCTTTTCCAATGTTCTCTGATAAACTTTGTTAGCAGTAGTGTCCCGACGGGCCCAGACCGATATTGCATGATCGGGCGCAGCTGCGTCATTGCGGACAACTTCAGTCATCAGGTTGAGAATTCGATCTTCGGCAGAACCGTCAAACTCTCGCGCCTGGACCATGATCTTGTCAGTCAGCTCAGCCTCCCAGAAATCGAGAGCACTGGTCAGAAGGTCGTTAAGGTCCTTGAAGTGCCAATAAAAACTGCCGCTGGTTACGCCGAGCTCCTTGGCGAGCCCGACAATCTTGATACCCTCGACACCCTTGTATTGAAGCGCGGACAGTGTTGCCAGAAGCCAATCGTCACGACCGAGTTGTCGCCCTACGGGTTTTTTCATAGAGACCTCTATCAAAAATTCCATTACCCTTGGTCAACATAGAGTACTCTATGGATTTAGCCAAACCAAGATTGGCGTGTATAGTTCAGCCCTGATATCAGGTCGAATTTGAGGGAGAATTGAATGTCACGGTTTATACGATCAACAGCAGTGGCCCTGTTGCTGGCGGTAGGTGCAACAACCGCAATCGCGCAGGATGCAGCCAGTCCTGACAATCTGCCAACCGGACGAACCGCCTCCCCGATTGTCGACGGCAAGTACCCAGCCAGTTATTTCCCGAACACGGAGATCCTCGGCGGAGACGAAATGCGGATTACCGCCCTCGGCACCGGTATGCCGAACCAGACCCGCGCAGCCGTTTCGATTTCCTATTTTGTCGAACTCGGAAACGGCGACAAATTCATCTTTGATGCCGGGTCCGGCATGATGGCAAACCTGTTCTCCCTGCGCCCCGATTTCTCCAAAATCGACAAGGTCTTTGCCAGTCACCTGCATATCGACCATGTGGGCGACTTCATGGGTCTTCACATCGCAGGCTGGCTTTCCGGCCGGTACTCACCGATCCACTTCTATGGACCAAGCGGCGCAACGCCTGAACTGGGCTCGGCCACTTTTGTCAAGGGTATGCAGGATGCCTATCAATGGGATCTGCAGACCCGTTCGGGCGCATTGCCGGATGCAGGCGCCAAAATCGAAGTGCATGAGTTCGATTACCTGCAGGAGAATGGTATTGTTTACGAGGAAAACGGTGTCGTGATCAGGTCCTGGCCAGCCATTCACAGCCTTGATGGCGCGGTCAGTTACAGCCTGGAATGGAACGGTCTGAAATACGTCTTTGGCGGCGATACCTATCCCAACAAATGGTACATCGAATATGCCAAAGATGCGGACGTAGCCTCTCACGAAGCATTTCTGCCGCCAGAAGCGCTGGCTGAGTATTTCGGCTGGAGCCTTAAACAGGCAACCTACGTGGCAACGCAAATCCACACGGAACCTGCCGCTTTTGGCAAGATCATGGCAACTGTGAAACCACGACTGGCTGTCGGCTATCACTCTGTTTTGTCACCTGAAAACACTGCCGCAATCATGGATGGTGTTCGCGAAACCTACGACGGTCCTTTGCTGCTGTCCCGCGACCTTTCAGTCATCAATGTGACCAAGGACAAAATTGTGTCCCGCATGGCGACTGTCGATGACTATGTCCTGCCACCCGATGTGACCGAGGCCTATCTCAAGGCGCCGCGTTCTGACGAAAAGTCGCCGTCTGATACGGTCAACGCTGGCAAATGGAAGGGCTACACCCCTCCCCCGATGCCCGAGTAATTGCGGCACCATGAAACTGTTTTCACGACGCTCCAGACAGCGTCGTGAAGAACCGAAACCGCAGATCCAGATCCTCAGGCGTGACGACTTCGCCCATGATCGTGTGACGGTTTGACCGGGAACTATGAAATGCAACAAAGACCTCGGTTCGAAGATCCAGTTCGGCGCCGGAAAAACCGATTTCCCGGAACAGCCCCCGAACGTATTCAAAACGCTTCCTAAATACAGTGTCCACCTGATCCGTAATCAGGGGCTCCTGCGTTGCCCATGCACGCACCGCGACATCGTATCGGGCCAGATCGCGCTCGGCGACGATGTGCATGAGCGCACGAAGACGATCCACAGCAGGTTGGCTGTCCAGTGTTTTGGTCTCGGTCATGACGACAGAGGTGAATTCTTCGGCCCAATATAGGATGAGCTTTTGGATGAAGTCGTTTCGGTTTTCAAAATGTCCGTAAAAACTTCCCTTGGTGACACCAAGTTCTGAACACAAACCATCAATTGTGATCTTGGATGAGCCTTTTCGGGAGAGCACATCCATTGCGACAGAAAGCCAGTCTCTCTGTCTGAACCTTTGTTTTTTATTGTTATTTTCTATCATTACGACTTCTTAACTGTGGTTTCATTTCATTAGATAGGTTTACAAACATACCAAAAGGTATAATTAATTATATGCACGTGATCGACAATGGGAGTTGAATTATGTTCGACGCAAGGTTCTTGCGGAAAATCAAGAGTGTTTTTCCACTAACAGCGGCAACAATTGGTGCCATTATGTTAGGCATTTCCTTCTTGGCAGTCGATGCGCTTGCAGCGGGTGGGAAAGTTGACGGACCAAACGTCATCGCTCCGGATCGCTACGTTTATTATCCGGGCACTGAAGTTCTGGAAGAAGGCGAGGTCCGGGTCGTTGCCTGCGGTACAGGAATGCCGGATGCACGCAGGGCACAAGCTTCTGCCTGTTTCCTGTTCGAATTCGGTAATGGCGAAAAAATCATATTCGACCTTGGAACCGGCTCCATGCGGAACATAAACGCATTGATGATCCCGGCCGAGTTTCTGACCAAGGTTTTCATCTCGCATCTGCATACCGACCATTGGGGTGACCTGGCTTCTCTCTGGGCCGGTGGCTGGACGGCAGGCCGTCCGGTTCCCCTAGAAGTTTGGGGGCCAAGTGGGCGCACCGAAGACATGGGAACGGCCTACGCGGTAGAGCATTTTCTGAAAGCGTATAACTGGGATTTCCAGACACGAGCCTTTCAGATTACGCCGATCGCAGGTGGCATTGAGGTTCACGAATTCAATTACAAAGGTGAAAACGAAGTCGTTTATGATGAAAACGGTATCGTCATTCGTTCAATCCCGGCAATTCACACCGGCGACGGACCGGTGAGTTACATCATCGAATATGCTGGACTTAAACTTGTGTTCGGTGGCGATTCAGCACCAAACAAGTGGTTCATTGAGCACGCCAAAGGCGCCGATTTTGTGATCCATGAGTCTTTCTCAAGCCCGGAATTCTTCGTCAAAGACTATAATCAGCCTGCCCAGCTGGCTTGGCGGGCCTGTTGTGAATTCCATACGTCCGGACCTTCGTTCGGGAAGCTCATGAGCGAAATCGAACCGGATCACGCTGTGGGTTATCACGCCATGGAGGAATCCCACGAAGAACTGATCCTCAGCATCAGAACGACCTATGATGGGCCGCTGTCCATGGCCAAGGACATGATGGTGTGGAATATCACCAAGGACGGTGTTACCGAAAGAATGGCAGCGTCGACAGATCGGGCGAGCGGTGTTCCGGGACCGACCAAACAACCAGGTCCTGATCCGGATTGGCCGAACCCGTTCAGCGAGTTCATCCTGAGCGGAGAGTATGGACCAGCATTCAACGCTCAAAACGAGATGCTCGATGAGCATATGAAAAAGTATGAACTTGAGGATCAGGATTGGCGGCCACGCAAATCCTGGTACGAACCAAACAAATGAGCCTATGAAAAGGTCTGTACGACAAATCGCCTAAGGGTTTGGTCTGGAAAGTCCTTTCAAGACGTAATAGCGTGGCGCAAACTACCCGCACTCATTTGACGGTTGTAATCAATGGATCCACTAAGTATTTTTGCGCTCGTCATATTGCTGGTTCTGCTCGGCGCAGGTGTTTGGCTATGGATTTTTCTGGCTCTCCAACCGGGAAAAATTGCTTATTCCCGTGGTCATCCTCGCGCCGAAGCCGTAACAATTTGCGGCTATTGGGGCGCGTTGACCATGGGGCTATTGATGCCGCTGGCGTTTATCTGGGCATACACAGACGGTGCAGCGCCTGTCTCTTCTGAAAATGAGGAGACTGCATCGTGATTATCTTTCTAACTCTCTGTTATTGCGGCATTCTGTTTGCACTCGTCAAAGCAGGCATTATCAAGCTCAACACCTTCTGGAAGATCTCTCCTGTTCTCTGGTTGGTCCTCCTCCTTGTTGTGCTCTTCATTCCGATGCAATGGGGCGCACCATCAGGACCGACCCGCTCTTACAACAAGGTCATCGAAATTGTTCCGAACGTGAACGGCACTGTCGTTGACGTCCCGGTGCGACCGCTTGTTCTGTTGGCAGAGGGCGATGTCCTGTTTCAAATTGATCCTGAGCCATTTGAGGCTGCGGTTGATCGCGCCAAAGCCTCCCTTGCCGAAGCAAATCAGGCCGTGCCACAACTGGGTGCAGCTGTCGATGCCGCAGAAGCGGGTGTCAAAGAAGCTGAAGCCCTTAGGGACAGATCTAAAGACGATTACGACCGGTTTAGAACAGCTAACGAGAATGCAATTGCGGCTGGACAAACCAGCACTCCCTTCAGCGAAAGCGATGTGGAGCAACGCAGACTTACATTCCTCGCCAGTGAAGCAACCGTTCTTCGAACCCTTGCCACCGCAAAACAGGCCAACCTTGCCTATGCGTCTGAAATTGATGGTGTGAATACGACTGTGGCTCGAGCAGAGGCCGATCTTCGCAAGGCGGAATTCGATCTGCGGGAAACAACTGTCCGCGCACCGGAAGCTGGATATGTCGCTGCCCTGTCCCTCCGGCCGGGACAAAGGGTAAGCAACCTGCCGCTTCGGTCCTGGATGGCGTTCATTCCGCTTTCGGAAAGACGTATCGTTGTTGCCATTCCGCAGACGCGCCTCCGATATGTAAAGCCGGACCAACCAGTGGAAGTGACTTTTTCCTTTCGACCAGGCCAAGTCTATCCGGGGAAGGTTGAAACGTCGGTCCCCCTTGCATCCTCAGGCCAATTACCACCGAATGGCTTGCTGCCGTCCTTGAGTTCTCTTGCTGGTCCGAATGAGACTTTTGCGGTAATTATCGACGTCGATAATCTTCCAATGGAACTGGATGCGCTTCCCGGTGGGTCCGGGGGAACTGCTGCCATCTACACACAATCTGTCCAGCCGACGCATCTGATCCGCAAGGTCATGATTCGTATGGATGCCTGGCTGAATTACATCAGACCAAACTAGATTGTCTGACTGAAAAGGGTGACTGAAATGATCAGTAAAACAGCCAAACTAGGCTCCTTTGCAATCTTTGCAACTATGCTGGCTTACCCGGCAACGGCAGCAGATCTGAACAACAGTGCGCCGCCAGCTGTCGAGCCTGTCGAAGAGATTTCTCCCTGGGAATTTGAACTTGGTGTTTATGCCTTTGTCCCGGTCTCTGTCGAAGGCACGTCTGTCGTCGATGGAGGTTCCGTCAATCTCGACTTGGATCTAGGCGACGTCGTGGATTTGCTGGAATTTGCGGCGTCCGGGCGCGCTGAAGCCTGGCGTAAGCTGGATGTCGCCAATGGCAGTGCATTCGGTTTTGTTTTTGATGCCCAATACGTCAATCTCGGACTGAAGAAACAAAACATCGGACCGGCGTCCGGCGGGACTGTCAAGGTTGATATCCGACAGGGTATTATCGATACAATGGTCGGTTACCGGCTGCCGTCCGTTTCAATGGGCGCAGACAGCAACCAGCGAATTGATTTCGATGTTACAGCCGGCGCCCGCTACAATTATCTACGGCAGAGAATTGACGTCACGCCCGGCCTGGTCGCCCCGTTCACGCGGAACCTTGGTGATGACAAACACTGGGTGTCTCCGGTCATCGGGGCCCGGGCGAATTTTGTCTTCAATGACCGTTGGAATCTGGTCGTTCGCGGTGACATGTCCGGCTTTGGTGTCTCTGGTGAAAACCTCAGCTGGGCACTCAATGGCCTTGCTGGCTATAAATTCACCGAAAATGCAACCTTTCGCTTCGGATATCGCGTCTATGACATCGATTATTCCAGTGGAACAGGTAGCAACGAATTTGCATACGATGTGACCGAGCATGGGCCTATTCTGGGACTGAGCTACAAGTTCTAGAGGCATAAATCCATTGCAATACAATGTTCTGTGGCTTAGCCGATCGGTTCCTATAACCGCTCTGCCAAGCGGCCTTCGCATACTGTTTGGAACCACCCTTGCGGCCGCGATGCTGGTTTACGGGTCCCTCGGAGCTTCTGCCGATTGGATAAACCTGTCCGGCGCAGAAACATCGCCCAATATTGCGGAAATCACCGTTCTGGATGACAGAGTTCGTATCGCCCTTGAAGTCTACATCTATGACATCAAAAAAGTCCCTGAACTGATCCCGGACGATTGGGCCCGCGAGAATTCAACAACCTTTTCTTCCATCGACGAACGAATGGCTTCATTCTCACGAGAGAAGCTTCAGGTTATTGCCAATGGCGCAACCCAACTGAATGCTGAGCTTCGGTTGACGGAGCCTCGTCTTCGAAAAGACCGGGTGTCGCAGTTTGCAGGCATGATCAATCCGGTGACCCGGCAGCGAGCACCGGAAGCGCCGGAAGACAAACGCGTTCTGTATGTGGAGCTCGATTATCCCTTTGAGGGCAATCCCGACACCCTAACGATCATTCCGCCAAAGGATGACAACGGGCCCAGCATCCTGCCGACCGGATTCATTGTCTATCACGGCGCAGTTCCGGTTATCGACTTCCGCTATCTGACAGACGCCGTCACCCTTGAACTTGACTGGGACGACCCCTGGTACTCGAAGTTCGGCAATCCGAACTTGAAACGCCATCATCGCTGGCCGATGACGTCCTACCTTTATGTCGACCCGCGCGAAGTCCGCCACGAAGCGGTTATCCGCCTACGCGATCTCGCCAAATGGATCGATCTGGACCTGGCGAAAGGCAGTTTGATTTCTGCAGAAAGGCAGGCAGAGATCCGGCAAAAGGCAGATCAGTTCTTGGCAAATGCGAATCCGGTTCTCATAGACGGTGTACCAGCGGAAGCTGCCTCCATCAGGACCGAGTTTCTTGAACTCTCCCTCAAAGGCGTTCAGGTAATCGAGGATGACCGCGAGCTAGATCCGACAACAGCTATTCTGGGTGTCATTCTGTCGTACCCAACGGCTCAACTCCCGCAGGAAGTCAGTGTCGAATGGCAGCTCTTCAATGACCGAGTGAACCGGGTTCCTGCGACATCCATTGATCCTGCAGGTCCTTTTGCTTCCGAAGTTTCCAAAGAGGATCCAATTCACACCTGGAAAAACCACCTCCTGAAATACAAGGCACCAAAGGTCACACCTGTGCTTGTCGGATCCGAGCGGATGATCATGATACCGTTCATCTCTCTGGGAGCCTCGGGACTGGGGCTGATTGCGATTGTATTTGCTGTCTTCTCGAAGGGTGGACGCCGGGTGATTGGCATTTTCATGGCAACTGCCTTCGGTCTCGGTGCTGCAGCAGCCTGGGACTATGGCACAGTCCAGATGCGAAACCCCGTTGCCGGCTTGCCAGGTGAAGTTGAAGCCTCAAGCGCTGCAAAGGCCATTCTTGAAAACACCAATGCGGCCTTCATGGAAGTTGATGCATCGCGTCGCCAGACCGGTCTGGACAGTATTCTCACCAGCAATCCAGACCCCTCACTTTCTGGAGAACTGGATCGGGCCATCAACATCAAGGTCCAGGGCGGAACAACAGCGCGTGTCGGTTCTGTCGACAGCGTGACTGTCTCGGACATCCTCCCCCTTGAAACCGGTGATGGTTTTTCCGGCCTCGCGGAATGGACCGCTTTGGCAACCGGACAACACTGGGGCCATAGCCATGTGCGCACGATCAAATACCGCGCCCGGATCGACCTCGCCGAAGACCAGGATGAATGGCGGCTCGCGGGCCTGACTGTAATAGATACCGAGTTGCAACCTTGATAAACCTAAAAAAGAAAATTGCCCGCCGGATGTTTGAAAAACCATCCGCTCGATTGTTCGCCCTGTGCGTACTTCTGCCCGCAATCCTGCTCGTCAGCAGCCTTCCGGCACCGGCCCATTTTCTCCTCAACCTGAATGTTCGGATCTTTCACATAGAGAGAACTGCGGACGGCCTCGAACTCCACGTTCGAATGCCGATGCCATATCTGGTCGCGGGTCTCGTCGGATCGGAGCAGGACGATGGATTGCCTGAGCCAGCACCTTTTACTGTTAATCGCAAGGAAGAAGGTAAACTGGTTCATCTGGTCGATCTTGAGGCTTTCCTGAAGGATCAAAACGGCTTGGGACAAATTGCGGCTGACGGGCTGCTGGTCCATGCCGAAAGTGACACTGATCCGCTTGTTTCCGAAGTTCTGGAAACACGGCTATATCGGATCGGGACCCAGCCCTCTTTTGCAACGCTGGACGAGGCCAAAGCAGCCTTTAAAACCAATCCAACTGTTGACCTCTCTTCGTCTCAGCTCTTTGTCGGCGATGCCATGGTCGATGTGAAACTGAAGCTCCAGAGCAACAGCACGATCTCGCAGTACCAGCTCTCCAGCAGCCTTGATCCAGAACTGCCTGATCAGGACAAGACCGCCAACCTCATCCTCGACTATGGCCCCGGCGGCACCAAGGTATTCCGTTCGCAAGGGTTGCTCGAAGAACCTGTGACGATCTCGCGCTCGTCCTTTGCAGCAATCATAACTTTCATCAAGGAGGGTATACGACACATTCTGGAGGGGCTGGATCATGTACTCTTCGTCCTGTGCCTTGTTATCGGTGCCAAAACCCTGTCATCCCTCGCCTGGCGGGTGACCGGATTTACCGTTGGCCACAGCATCACGCTGACGGCGGGTTTTTTTGGTTTTGTTCCCAAAGGCGCGTGGTTCATCCCGGCCGTTGAAACGACAATAGCCCTGTCAATTATCTATGCCGCCGCAATTGCCGTCTGGCCGCGTTCTAAAAAAGCGCCAAGCGAACGATCCATGGTGCTTGTCACCGGGGTAATCGGACTATTGCACGGCCTTGGATTCTCGTTCGTCCTGAAAAACATCCTGCAGGTAACCTCGCCCAACATCTGGCAAAGCTTGCTCGCGTTCAATGTAGGTGTCGAAATCGGCCAACTGGCAATCGTTGTTCTTGTCTGGCCAGCACTGTGGCTGATCACCCGAAAAAGCGCGGGATCTGCAACAGTCATCCGGACAGCAATTGCTGCTGGCTGTACCGCAATAGCGCTGTTTTGGACAATAGAACGGGTCGGCGGCGTGATTGCCGCTCTCTAACCGATCCTCTTCGCATTAAAATGCCAAAAAATCTGATTGGCCAATCAGACAGTCAGATTCCGAATTCATCGCGGATTTTCTGGCTGTGTTCGCCTATTCCGGGCGCTGCGGACAGAGAGACACCCCGGCCACCATTAACGCGCAACGGCGATCGCATCAGTTGTAAATCCCTGCCTTTGGCATTTTGAACCACTTGCACCATGTTGAGGTTTTGGAACGCTTCCTCCTCCAAAAGCTCCGGCCAATCCAGAACCTTGGAACACCAGATATCGTGGGGCTGCAGGATATCCAGCCAATGTTCGGTGTTATCTTCAGCCAGTTTTCGGGCAATAATCAGCTTGATCTGATCGCGTTCCTTGAACCATGTTTCTGGACGATGGCCGTAGGCTCTCAGATCGTCAACATCCAGCAGATCCGCCAGTTGATCTATCGGGGTCATCGCGATGGCGAGATAACCGTTTTTCGTCGGATAAACACCATAGGGCGCCGACAATCCGACGTGCGCAGAACGGAATTTGGAACGCTCGGGAATGCGGCCACCATCGTTCAGATGTGTTGCCAACACTTCGAACTGAAAATCCACCATGCTTTCCAGCAAACTGGTTTCGACATGACTTCCGTTGCCTGTTATCCCCTTGCGAACAAGGGCCGCTAATATGCCTTGCGCGATATTAGCGCCCGCAAACATATCGGCCACGGCAAGGCCGAATGGCACTGGCCCGTCATCCGCATGACCATTCAGCCACATCGCGCCGGACCGTGCCTGGGCAAGCAAATCCTGTCCCGGAAACTTCACCCAGGGACCATCAGGTCCATAGCCAGAAACCGAGGCATAGACGATGCTCGGAGCGAATGTCTTGACCTCTTCATAGTTGAGGCCAAGCCGTTCGATCACACCTGGGCGGAAGTTCTGGATCAGGACATCGGCCTTCTCGATCAGCTTGCACAGAGCAGCATGATCTTCAGGATCCTTCAGGTTCAGGGTCAGGCTTTCCTTGCCGCGATTGATTGCGTGAAAAATTGTGCTGTCGCCATCGACCATCGTGTCGGAGAGATAAAGCTGTCGCGACAGATCCCCGCCATCCGGGCGTTCAATCTTGATCACGCGCGCGCCGAGATCCTGAAGCCGAAGGGACGCATATGGCCCGGCGAGGAATTGTGAAAGATCCAGTACCAATAGACCATCGAGAGGAAGGTGATCAGTCGTCATACTTCAGTTAATGCCTGTCTTATTGTTCCATCAGGAAGATTTGGTCCATCGAAGCCCAGAACTCCCCATCCGCGCGCGTCTCCAGCGGTTCCATCATCGGTTTGCACAGATCCCACCATTCCTGTGTTTTCAGATCTTCCGCCATACGCTCCATATCGGCATCATGATCGGTGCCGTGGTATTCATAATACCCAAACATCAGGTTTTCCGGCTCACGCAGAAAGATCGAATAATTGCGTATATTGCAATCTCTGATTTTGTCCAGAACCTGCGGCCAGACTTCGGCGTGAACACGTTTGTACTCGGCAAGCTGCTCCGGCTTGATCTTGATGACAAATCCCATGCGCTCCATCTCAAAGCTCCTTCGGTAATGGCAGGACCGCTTCAAATGGTCGACTAGCTGATGCGTAACAGGCTTCAACGATTGCCATTGTTGTCCAGGCGCTCTCGACAGACGTTTCCAGCGTGTCGTCTTCTCCCGCTACAAAGCGCTGCATGTTAGCCATCACCAACTCAAAAGCATCCGGGAACCAGTGCCCTTTGAGTGGCACCTGGCTCAATGTTCCGCCGCGTGGTCCCATCCAGAGTTCATCCGGCTCGCCGCGAGGGTAATCGAGAAGCACGCCGAGCTTGACCACAGCAGCACCCTTGTCGCCTTCAAACCGGATTGAACTGTCCTGATGAGAACGGCCGAAATCGTGGTGATGATTGATCGACAGCGTCACCCGGAGATCATCGCCATAATCGAGGATTGCCGAAGTTCTGGTATCTGTCAGCTTTGATCCCGGATAGGAGTAGCTGCGTGCAAATACTCCTTTTGGCGCTCCGACCAGACTTTGGATGAGATCAATATAGTGGACCGAATGAGCCACCATTTCCACACGAGGATCGCCGACAAGATTCGGAAACAGATGCCACGGAGTGACCAGATTGAGATGCACCTCGATGTCGGTCATCGTGCCAAAGAAACCTTTGGCAATAGCATCCTTGATCGCCAGCATCATAGGCGCGAAGCGGAGCTGGAAATTGACGGCTGCAATCAGGTTCTTACGCCGACATGTCGCCAGAATGTCATCAGCAACAACGAGATCCAGCCCCATTGGCTTCTGGATCAGGACTGGTGCGCCATCCGGCAGGATGTTGAGCATATCGACATGCACCTGCGGTGATGTCGCGATGTCGAAGATCACACCCTCTTGCGCGCCGACTTCCTCAAGTGTTTCGAAGACCTTCGGAATTTCGAATTGATCTGCAACTGCCTTTGCGCGATCAGGGTTTCGGTTCCAGATCCCAGCAACCTCGAAACCGGCCTGACGATAGGCCGGCATGTGGCTGTCGACGACAATACCACCTGCCCCGATGATCACGATTGGGCGTGGCGCTGCTGGCCTGGGCCAACTTTGATTGAATTCCGGCATCCTGCTCTCTTCTGCCTCTCATGAGATCGAGGATGCGGCGGTCATATCGATCAGAGCAGAGCCCTTTTCGCTACCATTAATCCCCGGTCCTAATCGCCGAGACCAATTCTTTCGGTCAGCTCGGCACCTGCTTCCTGTACAGCGCTTAAGAGCCGGTCTGTATCCGGCCCATCAGCATTGCGCAGGGTCGCGACAATCAATGCGGCTCTCACAGTGGACTTTTCCGTCCCCACCAGAACGCCGACATCCAAGCCGCCGACAAATTTTTCGCCTTCCGCGATTTCGTAACCGCGTTCGACGACATTGTTCACCCGGTTCAAAAACGTCGTCTTCACATCGTCCGGCAACTCGTCAAACGATGTGTAATCCGTCAAGAACGCCTTGCGATCTTCCGCTGTCATGGCTGACAGAATGATCCGTCCGGAGGTTGTCGCGATCGGCGAATGCTTCGATCCAACTTCCACCGACAACCGCAGTGGTTTCGGGCTTTCATGCTGTGCCAACACCACAATCTCACCGTCACGAAGGGTTGTGAGATGGCAGGTCTCACCAATTTCTTCCGACAGTCTGCGCATGATTGGCAGCGCCACACGCATCATCTCTTCATAAGGAGAATGCATCCGGCTCAGCTCGAACAACTTGAGCGTCAGCCGATACTGACCAGCCTCTGTCCGGCGGATATAGGTGCGCGCTTCAAGTGCACTGAGGGTGCGGAAAATCTCACTTGTCGACTTCCCAAGGGCCCGCGCAATTTCAACTTGCGACATGGACGCTGCGCGGTCAGACAAAAGCTCTAGTACATCAAGCCCCTTGTCCAATCCCGGTACAGAGTATTTCCCAGGGGTCTTATTCGTGGTTTCCGCAACCTCTACCATCAGCTAGCTCCTCCAATCAGCCAAACCATTTGCTGACAGACATACGCTGAACTCCGCCGTGGTTGCAATCAAGCTGTGGCTTTTCCGCGCCTGTTCCCTCCAACAGTGTAAATTGCAGCTGCAGCGACAACGACCGTGCCTTCAATGACACCCTGGTAATTTGCACCAAGGTTCAAGACGTTGAAACCGTTGGTCAGAGTAAATAGCAACAAGGCTCCGACGAGCGTCTTGATGACACTGCCAGCACCACCGAACAGCGACGTACCGCCAAGGATAGCTGCCGCAATCACGGTCAGCTCCGCGCCTTGCAATGCAGTCGGGTTCACAGCCCCTAGGCGGGAACCAAACAAAATTCCTGCAAATCCGGCAGTCGCACTCGATAAAATGAACCCGGCCATTTTGTAGACATTGACGTTGACACCCGAAAGCCGCGCGGCAATCGGATTTCCGCCTGTCGCATAGACACGCCGTCCAACGGTGGTGAATTTCAGAACACCCCAGACAATCGCCGTATAAATCGCTGCGTAGATCACCGGCTTGGCGACCTTGAGCTCAGGACCGGCCAGAAACGCCACCAGAATCATCACCAGGCCACCAAGAATGCCGCCAGGAACCGAAATTCCGACTTGTTCGTCCTTGGAACGCGCAGCAAGCAATTGTTTTACAAACCAGACCACCAACAGCGCACCGATGACATACAGCGCCATTTGAATTGGAACCTTGCCACCTTCAAAGAGAACCATCTGCGCCTTTGCTTCCGGCGTGGACACAATCAGCGATCGACCATTTGTCAGGATCAGGACCAGACCGCGGATAGCAGTCAGGGTCCCGAGGGTCACAATAAACGCGTTGATCCCAAGAATCTGTACGATTGTACCATTGAGAACACCCACCATCGCGCATGCAATCAGCGCGACGCCAGCAGCAGCCCAAAATCCCAGCGCTCCGGCAAGTCCCACCGTGATAGCAGCGCCAAGTGCCGCGACGGAAGCGACTGATAGGTCGAAGTTACCGGTGATCAAGATAACCGTCATCGCGACGCCCATCATGGCGATCATCGAACTTTGATAGAGGATATTGGTCAGGTTTGTCGCGCTCAAATAGGCGGGCCGGCCGGCAAAATAGGTAACAACACCAAGCGTCACAATCAGTAGGATCAGAGCATAATAGACGCCTGCCTCGCGCAGGCCGAAAAGCCGTTTCTGGTCAGGTTTAAGCATGTTGAATTTTTTCCCCGGCAGATACGGCTGATGCCCCGCCTTCATTTGCATTTTCAGTGGAACTCGACAGCAGGATCAATTCGTGATCATCGGTCTCGGCGGCCTTTCGTTCTGCAACGACTGCACCGTCTCGCATCACCAGAACCCGGTCTGCAACTGCCAGAATTTCCTCGAATTCGGAAGAAATGATGATGACTGCAACCCCGTCCGCAGCGAGTTTTCGGACGAGCGCAAGAATGTCTGCCTTGGCACCGACATCGATCCCGGCAGTCGGTTCATCTAGAATGAGAAGCTTTACGTCCCCGAACAACCAACGTGCCACAGTAACTTTCTGCACATTGCCGCCTGAAAGTTCGGTGACCATGTGTTCAGGGCTCTCGGCCTTGATGTTTAGGACCTTGATGGCCTCTTCGGCCCAAGACAATTCTGTTTCCTTGTTGATCAACCATCCGTTGTCTGCAGACTTGTCCAGAAAGGGAAGAGATACGTTCTGCCCGATATTGAAGACCGGGATTACGGCCTGTTGGTCGCGGTCCTCGGGAACGAGTGCCATACCCGCCTTGACCGAACCGCCGACCGAACGGCCCATGGCCTTGCCAAGCATGGTGACTTTGCCGCTGGCATATTTGTCTGATCCGTAGATTGCATGCGCCAGCTCGCTTCTACCGGATCCCAAGAGACCTGCAATACCGATTACTTCACCGGCGCGCAGTGTCAGGTCTGTTGATGACAAGCCGCTCGGAGAGTGAAGATTTTCACATGACAGGACAATTTCATCGCGAATTGTTCCGCGTTCTTTGCGCAGATGTTCGAGCGTTCCAACCGTCTTGCCTGCAATGGCCTCGGCAATGTCGTTTTCACTGACTTTATCAGTCTGCGCGTACATGACGACCTTGCCGTCTCGCAAGACGGTCAATTCATCGGTGAGCGCGACAATCTCGTCCAGGAAATGAGAGACAAAAATGATGCCTTTGCCCTGTCCCGCCAATCTGCGAACGGTCGAATAGACAATCTCGCGTTCGCCTTTTGCAAGCGACGCCGTCGGTTCATCCATAACGATCAGATCAGCGCCATAACTGAGCGCCTGAAGAATGCACACCATCTGGCGCGTGCCGATCGACAGATCGGAAACATGATCATCGGGATTGATCTGATAACCAATTTCATCGCAAAGCGCCTGAAACGTCTTGCGATCTGCCGGATCCTGCCGCCAGCCATTTTCTTTCCAGAGAAAGACATTTTCCAGCACAGAGAGTGTTGGAACCAGAGGAATGTTCTGGTGTATCGTTGCGATCCCGGCTTTGTTGGCTGCAAGTGGTGTATCGAAGCTAACGTTCTTGCCTCGCCACAGCTGCGCCCCGCCAGAAGCAGGAAACATAGCACTAAGGATCTTGATCAAAGTGGATTTCCCGGCGCCGTTGGCGCCGAGAAGACCGTGAACAGAACCTGCATAAGCTTTGAAATCCACGCCTCTCAGCGCAACAGTTCCATTTGGAAATGTCTTCTGGATTCCCCTAAGCTCAAGCAGGGGCTGATCATTGTTATGTTGTGGCAATGAGGTCACGCCAGATTACCACTGACCTACACACTCATCGACATTGTCGATGCTCACACCCGGTGTCGGGTACGTGATGAATTCTTCCTTGTGTGCAGTTCCATTGTTGACGTCGTGCAGGACCTTGAATGAAATCCGGCCAATCTCTTCCGGCTTGTAGCAGACGGTTCCGTCTACAGAACCTTCCTTGATCGCAGCAATTGCCAGTTTGGAACCACCGAAACCGACGAGTTTAGCCTCGGAATTGGCGGACGACACTGCGCGGGCGCAACCAACAACCATATCATCAGCCTGGTTGAAGAACAGATCAATGCCGGGATTGGACGCCAGAATGTTCTGGCACGCTGCTTCGCCCTTTTCAGCAGTCCAGTCACCTGGCTGTGCTGCGACGATTTCGTAGGTTTGACCGGCTTCTTTCATGCCAGCTTCAAAACCCTCAGTGCGTTGCTGCACTTCGGCATAACCCGCCGCACCTTCGATAACGGCGATCTTGGCATTGTCTGTGCCTTTCAAAAGACGCGCTGCGAGCAAACCTACTTCACGGCCTGCTGCGATTTCCTGTTGCGTAACCAATGCTGCCAGGTTCTCATAAACGTCGTCAATCGGACGGGTTTTGGTGTCACCAATCATCGACGCGGAAGCAACAACCGGAACACCAGCTTCCGTTGCCTTGTCGACCCAAGCAGTCGCAACAGCAGAATCCAGTGGCATGACGGCAATACCTTTGACACCTTGCGCCAGAAGATCGTCAATATCGTTGGTCTGTTTCAGGATATCGCCCTGGGCATCCAGAACAATTGCTTCAGCACCAGCTTCAGAAGCGGCATCGCTGAAGCCCTTCGCGACAGCTGCAGCAAACGGAAAGCTCAAACCGTTGCTGGAGTATCCGTAAGGGCCTTTGTCAGCAGCAAATGCGCTTGCACCGAATGCTACCGCCAGTGCGGTTGCACTCAAGAGTGTTTTGACAGTCGATTTCATGGTTTCCTCCCAGTGATTTATCTCAATAATTCCTGGATCATGCGAAAGCATGATCATGTCCTTTTCCCAGAGGCTAGTCGGACGGCTGCTTCCGTTCCACGAGGTAAAGGTGGTCACAAACCAGCACGACATCGTCGTTCTGGTTTGTAATTTCGATGGTTTCATGAACATAGCCATGAGTGTTGCGCTTTGGATGATCACGTTTCTGGCTGATCGTCGCCTTTGTCTTGATCGTATCTCCAATAAAGACAGGTCTAACAAACCGCATTTTGTCATAACCATATGACATCGCACGCGGATTGATCGTCGAAGCCGTCAGGCCGATGCCGACAGAAAATATTAGTGTTCCATGAGCAATGCGTTGTTTGAAGTCCTGTGTGGCGCACCATTCCTTATCCATGTGATGGGGAAAGAAGTCGCCGGTCTGGCCTGCGTGCATCACAATATCGGCTTCAGTGATCGTCCGCCCGAATGTTTTCCGGCTAAACCCGATCTCGTAATCTTCAAAGAATTCTTCGACAATCATCCGGCAGCACCCGCATTTTCTTTTTGGCGTCCGTCTTCCATGACGGTTTGCGTATCAGCTCCTAGAACCGGAGCTGCAGTTTCACCGCGCAATACCTTTCCGTCGAACCGGATCGGACATGCTGTTGTTTCAAAAGACCGGCCAGCAACATCAGTTACACGCTGAACCACTTCAAGCGCCTGCAAAGCCCCGGATTTTTCCAGAGCAGGCCAATCCAGCACTTCTGCGCACCAAATTCCAGCGGGTTCCAGAAGAGACAACCAGTGACCGGTTGGAGCGCCTTTAAGGTGGTCACGAAGAACCGCCTTAATCTCGTCGCGCTTGGAGTAAGCAACGCCGGGGTCCGCAAAACGCGCCAACCGATCCAGGGAGAGAAGCTCCTGGAGCTGGGAAATCGGAGACATTGCGATGGCAAGATAACCATCGGCAGTTTCATAAAGACCGTAAGGTGCCGTCGCATTGACATTGGCACCGTTCACCACGCTTCGTGACGGCTGTTTGTGGTCGTCATTCAGATAGCTGGTAAATTGTTCGAATTGCAGATCCATGGCTGAGGCCAACAGACTGACTTCGACAAGACTGCCTTTGCCGGTTCGGAAGCATTTAAGCAGGCCGGCCAATATGCCTTGCGCCAGATGCATTCCCGCAGCGATATCGGTCACAGAGATCCCCATGGGGATCGGATCATCAATCTGATTGCCCGACAACCACACCATACCGGACCGTGATTGCGCGAGCAGATCCTGCCCGGGCTTATCCCGCCACGGACCTTCAGTCCCATAGCCGGACACGACGCCATAGATCATCTTTGGGTTCAATGCTCTGACGTCTTCGTAGCCAAGTCCGATGCGCTCCATCACGCCTGGCCGAAAATTATGGATCATCACATCTGCGCCTGCGATCAGATACTTGACTGTTTCCAGATCGCCGGAATTCTTGAGGTCAGCTGCAACACTGAGCTTGCCACGGTTGATGGCGTGAAACAGAAGACTGTCATCTCCGAGCCATTGATCGGCGACTGCCAGGCCTCGGCAGGCATCACCACCTTGCGGACGCTCGATCTTGATGACCTCGGCACCCATGTCGCCGAGACGCAATGCACATGCAGGACCGGCCAGAAACTGGGAAAAATCCAGAACCTTCAATCCATCCAGTGGCAACTCATCATGGTTTGCTACAGTCTTCACACGCTCCCCCTAGTTCATTTTGAAATAACATCTCATATTTGAAATATCAAGTATGTTTTTATATTTAAAATTGCTGCATCGCACCAAATTGCGGATAATATATCTACTTGTAATCCGAATATGATATTTACTTTTATATATGAATGTTTCAAGTTGGACGTGAACATGAGGAGGAGGAAGCATTGGTAAAGCCTGGAACACAACTGGTCGGAATGACATGGGACCACCCAAGGGCCTATGACAGCCTTGTCGCTGCCTCCGCAGACTACAAGCAACTGACCGGTGTCGAGATCACCTGGGAAAAGCGATCTTTGCAGGATTTCGCCGATGTTCCGATCGAACGGCTAACCGAATCCTATAACCTCATCATTCTAGACCATCCACATGTCGGACAGATTGCCGAAAGCGGATGCCTGCGCGCCCTGCCCGCGCTATCCAAAGACATTTCGCTTGGCGGATCAGTAGAGTGTTACCACTGGAGCGGAGAAACCTGGGCATGGCCGATTGATGCAGCCTGTCAGATGGCAGTCGTGCGACCAGATCTGTCAAAGGAATTTCCGACAAATTGGGAACAGATCCTGGCTGACGATGCCGAACGCTATCAGCTACTAACACCTTTGAAACCGGTAGATGCTTTCGATATGGTTCTGACGCTTGTGGCCAGTCGCGGTGAAGAGGTCCTTCCCTATAACAGAGAAGAGTTCTGTTCTGCTGACAATGGTGAGCTGGCGCTGAAAATCATCAAACGCCTGTTCAAGATGGGCCCGTCTGAAACGGTCGACTGGAATCCCATCAAGGTGCTGGAAACACTTTCCGAGACCAACGATTTTGCTGCTTCACCATGCTTGTTCGGGTACATCAACTATGCCCGACCCGATTTTCGCAAAAACAAACTTCAATATGTTGACCTGCCGGTGTTTGACGGTGTTGGTGCACGCCGTTCCATTCTCGGCGGAGCTGGAATTGGTGTTTCCTCGCGTCGCGACTATTCAGATACCGCCCAGGATTTTGCAGCGTGGGTCACCTCGGAACCGATCCAGTCTGGTGTCTACTTGCAAAACGAAGGTCAGCCAGCACATCTTGCCACATGGAAGACCAGGGGCAACGATCCGCAATACGCTGGCTTTCTGAAAGGCGGGTATGAAACCATCAGTACAGCCTGGACCCGACCCCGCGATGAATGGTTCCTGCATTTTGTCGACGACATTTGCGAAGTCTTCCCGGCATTCTTCCTGAAAGACCAGGATGAGCGCGCATTCTTGAACCAAATGAACAAACTTTATCGCCATCACATCGAAAAGGCCGAGACATGAACCACGTCGTTATCACAGGCGGAAACAAGGGGTTGGGCCTTGCCCAGACCGCACTCTTCTTGGAAAAGGGTGCTCATGTTCATGTCGTCGCACGCTCACGCGGAGATCTCGATACGCTGCCGCAGGAAAAACTGAGTTTTGTTCAGGCTGATCTGTCCAACTGGCGCGATACCAGCTGGCTGGACGCCATCCACAAAACCGCTGGAAAGATCGACGGAATCGTCAACAATGCCGGCGCCCACCTCAAGAAACCTGTCTGGGATGTAACTGGCGACGAGCTGGAAGCGGTGCTCGACATCAATGTCAAAGCCATGTTCACCGCATGTGGGCGATATGTCGACCTTCAAAAGGATCACGGCGGTGCAATCGTCAATATCTCTTCGATGGGCGGTATCATGGCACTGCAATCAGCTGCCGCCTATGTAACTTCAAAAACAGCAGTAATTGGCCTGACCCGCAGCATCGCGGTTGATGCAGCACCTTTCGGTTTCCGCAGCAACGCGGTCTGCCCCGGCTTTATCGATACGGATATGACTCGTGCGGTGCTTGCAAAAGATCCTGCGCGCCGCGAAAAGATAGAGGGACGTATTCCCTCGCACCGTTTTGGCACGCCGGAGAATATCGCCAAGGCAGTACATTTCCTGATCTCTGACGAAGCCACTTACATCAACGGTGTCGCCCTGCCGGTCGACGACGGCTATTCCATCGGCTTCTAAGGACGTTTCATGACCCATTTCGCCACTGTCCTCAGCGCAGCAAAAACAATCGACACGACGGATCGTACCCTGCCGGAGACTGTTCCGGATGGCTATGTGCGCCTGCGTCTGGCAATTGCCAGCTTATGCGGTACAGATCTTCATTATTATCGGCATTTTGCCAATGCGGGTTTCATTCTCAACCGCCCTGTTACACTAGGCCATGAAGCCTGCGCCTATGTGACAGACCCAAATGGGAACGGTTTCAAAACCGACCAGTTGGTGGCTCTGAACCCGATCATCAAATGCGGCGAGTGTGCCCCTTGCCTGGCCGGACAGGAAAACCACTGCACCGCCAAAAAGTTTCCGGGTTCGGCAACAACGGTGCCGCATGTCGACGGCTTCTTTCAGGCAGAATTCGATTTTCCAGCCGCCTGCTGCCATCCAGTTCCCGAAGACACAAATCCCGACCATCTGACATTTGCAGAGCCCCTCGCCTGTGCGATGCATTCCGTCACTCTGAGTGGTGCCATGGAGGGCGACAAGGTTCTGGTGACCGGTTGCGGCCCGATGGGCCTGCTTACTGTTGTGGCGTTGTTGGCCGATGGCATCAAAGTGGATGTTACTGATGTCCGGCAGGAAGCGATAGATCTCGCCGTCAAGATCGGCGCCAGAAAAGGCTACGTGGCAGGCGACAGCGATCTGCCGGAGAACCATTATGACGCGATCATTGAAGCCAGCGGCTCGCCCCATGCGGTCAACCAATCACTCAATTCTGTCAAACGCAAAGGCCGGATCTCGATCCTGTCGATCATCCAGCCATCAAACACGCCGATAGACCTTCACAAAATCACGATCAAGGAAGTGGTCGTCACGGGATCCTTCCAGTTCAACATGGAATTCAAGAAAGCACTCAACCTGATCACCTCCGGCAAACGCGATTTCGAAGAACTGATCGCGGCACGCTATCCGTTGGCGCAGACAACAGACGCTTTGGAGTTCATGCTATCCGGGCAGGCCGCAGGCAAGATCCTGATCAAGCCGGAGGCCTGATCCATGCTGCCGCCGATCATTGACAGCCACGTTCACTGGCGCGATCCGGTCAACAACCGTTATGAGGCACTCTCAGACAGCGCATCAGAAGATGGCGAACGCGGCGGATCAGAGGCAGAAGTCTATCTGGCCGCCGACTATTTGGCAGATGCCAGCGGTTTTGATATCGCCGGTATCGTCCATATCGAGGCGGAATGGGACAAATCAAATCCAGTTGGTGAGACTGATTGGCTGCACGACTTGATCGCGAACGACAAAACTAAAGGCCTGCCAATTTCGGTCGTCGGATTCGCCGATCTGACAGCCTCCAATGCTGATGAAACACTTGAAGCCCACGCCGCGAAGCCGTTAACGCGCGGTATCCGGCAGATGCTCAATCATGTTCCGGGACGCCCGGAACTCTGCTGGTCTCCAGTGGACCTTTTGGAGAATCCGATCTGGCGCAAGAACTACGGCTTTTTGGCCAAACATGGCCTCGGATTTGACCTAATGTGTTTTGGACACCAGATGGAACCAATGGCAAAGCTCGCCGCACAGCATCGTGATATTCCACTGCATCTGGAACATGCAGGCCTTCCCTGGGATCACACGGCGGAGGGTCGGCAGGTCTGGCGAGATGGTATGCGCACACTGGCAAAACTCGAGCATGCAGACGTCAAGATCTCGGGCCTTGGCAATACAGTGCCCGATTGGACGACAGCTTCCATCCGCGACTATGTTCTGGAGACGATCGACATCTTTGGCGTTGAGCGTGTTAGCTTCGCGTCCAATTTTCCGACCGACAAACAGTTCAGCGACATGGCCACAATCTGGAACGCATTCGATGAAATCACAAAGGATTTCTCGGACGAAGAGCGCACAGCGATGTTCCACGACAATGCCGTGCGAATGTACGCTCTGAAACTGGACTGATTTTCCTGTTTTCTAGAACCGGAAACTCAGCGCCCCGCTTGTCCGGCGGTCCTGGGAGGTTGAGGAGAGATTGCCGTCATAACGCAGGTGCGTTGAGATCAGGTCGGTGAGTTCAAGGCCCGCTTCGATGCCAAAGGCCGTTTTACTGCAGGATTGACGTTTCGGTAGAACGGGAATCATGATCGGCTAATGATTCTGGTTTTCCGTAGAATATTTAGTGGTAAATATCGGATAACTCCGGTGGCACCATTCAAGTGAATTCAAACGGACCATCGAATGGAGACAACTGGATCGAATGCGTGACCAGGGCTTTTCCCGCTGTCCAGTGATGCAGAAGATAGGCCGGGTCTGACACAAGGAATTTGGAATCAGATGTTCGCGCCAGATCCAATGTCAACTGCATACCGATACTGGGGGCCGTCGTCACGATTGTCCCGCACCAACGCGTGTTGGTGTGGAGATGAATGTGACCGCACAGGAACCGTTCAACGTTCGGATACTTGGAGATAATGTCTCCCAAAGCTTCGGCTCCAACGAATCCATCTTCATCACTTTCCGGCACACCAAGTTTGAGCGGTGGATGATGTGCAAAAATGACCGTCGGTTGGTGCTTCCCGTCTTTCAAGCGTGCGTCTAGCCATTTCAGTCTGGCTTCTGATAACCGTCCACCGGCTTTACCGGGATCCAAGGTATCCAGCGCAATGATCCGAAGCGGAAAACCTTCCACGACATAGTCGACAAAACCGGCTTCATTTTTTGGGCAAACCTTCGGTCCAAAGGCGTCTGCAAGAACCTGTCGGTCATCATGATTGCCTGGAACAACAAAAAGCGGCGCTTCAAGCGCGGACAGGATATCCGCTGCATGTCCGGTTTCCGCAAATGTGGCTGAATGCGTCACATCGCCGGACAGCAGGACAAGGTCCGGTTTTGGGTCAAGGGCGTTGATGCTGTCGATACACTGCGACAGTTTCTCGGCCATAGGTGCCACACCGCATGTATTTTCGCCGGGCGCAGAAATGTGAGAGTCGCTGATCTGCGCAATTAACATTGCCATCTCTCAATGGAATGATCGGGCCGCCTTTCCAGGCGACCCGGTCTATCAGTTGTCATTGTTGAGGTTGGTCGGATCGAACACGTTGCCGAAGGCACCACTTCCGCCTGGAGCTTCCTTTTCCTGAGTCTTGTCAGTCAGGTTGTTCGGATCAAACACATTTCCAAACGCACCGCTGGATGCAGGAGCTTTTGCTCCATTATCTGCGGGAGCTGCTGACTGGCTTGGATTTGCCTGCTCTTTTTCTGCTCTGGCTTTCTTCAGGGCATCAATCCGCTGCTGGATTTCGATCTGACGCGCATCACGCACCCGCACCTTGCATTCTTCAGCGCTGTAGGATTGGGCAACACTGATCATGACAATCACGACACAAGCCAAAAGCACGAACAGGATCGCCGCAGGATTGCCGCGCATGAACGGCGGCAAAAAGCCCTTTGAGCTCTTTTCCTGCTTGCCCTCTTTGATCGCTTCCTTGCGCTTGCGGTTCCGCTGGGTGGCTTCAAATGCAAGTGCCGCGAAGATCGTCAGAACAATGATGATGAACGCTAATGAGGAGATTGAAGGATTAATCCCCAGCCGTACCTTTTGCGCCAAGACTGTAGTCAGTGTCTTGTAGTCAATGATCGTGAACGTGGTCGTGTTGTAGTTCTCGAATGAAGCGAGAAACGCCAGGACCGAAGCGGACGCAATCGCCGGACGCATGAACGGCAACAGGATTTTGCGGAACGCCTGCGTGTGGGATGCACCAAGATCAAGGGCTGCCTCGGTCAAACCCGTGTCGAACCTTTGAAGACGCGCTACAAACACCAGCATCGCATAAGATGCAACGAACGCAGACTGACCAAGGATCGTCAGGAAAATCCCGTTATGAAAAAGATCATGCAAGAAAGATCCGTCGGTAGCTCCCAGAAAATTACCTACCCGATCCCAGAACACCAGGGTCGAGATACCCAGAACAACTCCCGGTATCAAGATCGGTGCGATGATGAGCGTGTAATAGGTCGAGCGCAGGCGTGGCCAAACCTGGGTCAGAACGATTGACGCAGCCAGTCCCATCGACACTGACAGGATCACTGTGCCGATACCGATGATGATACTGTAATAGATGCCTTCACGAATGTGCTTGTCATCAAAAAGCACCCGGTACCATTCAAACGTGAAACACGCCCAAGGTGAAACGGACGGAAACGCAGCCGAGTTGAAAGCTGTCAGGCTCATTACCAGCAGCGGGCCCAGAAGATAGCTGAAAAAGATCAGCAGATACGCGCCTAGCGCAATACGAACAACGGATTCGGACCTCATTTGCCGATGTCCCCCATGTTCACCTTGAAGATGCGCATCACCGTCAACACGATGATAATCGTCGAAACAAGAAGGACAATTGCGTAAGCAGCGCCCTGCTGCCAGTTAAGCGAGTCGTTGAACCATTGATAGACAAGCTGCGTGAACCACAGGCTTGATGGCCCACCGAGAATCTGAGGTGCAGCCAGTGCTCCGGCAGTCAGCATAAACACCATGGTGGCACCCGAGACGATGCCCGGTTTGGCATGTGGAATGACAATGCGGCGGTGGATACGGATCCAGCTCGCTCCCATATCACGCGCAGCCTCAATCTGGTTGCGATCAAGGCTTTCAATGACATTGTACATCGGGAACAGCATCAACAGGATATAGGCATATCCCAACCCGGCATAGAGCGCGATATCCTGCCGGATGAAATCGATCGGTTCGCTGGTCAGATGAAGGAACATCAGAGCTTCGTTGAGAAGACCGCTATCCCCGAAGATAATCCGCAGAGCAAAGGCACGCAGAATTTCGTTGATCCAGTAAGGGATGATCAACAGCACCACGAGCAAGCGAACAAAACCGGAGCCTTTCGATTGCCCAAGGTAATAGGCAAGCGGATAACACAGGAAGATGTTGAACAGTGTCACCAGCATCGCTGCGATAATGGTGCGGACGAAGACCATAAGATCGACCGAGTTATAGGTCTGATGCGTTTGGTCAGAGCCGTATAGAAGATGCTCATAGTTACTGAGCGTATAAACGTCCTTTGGTCCGCCTTGATCGGCCGGTGGCAAGTTTAAGCGGAAGGAGTAATCCAGCATCGAAAGCTGCGGTAGAATAATCAGGAATATCAACCAGAATCCAACGAGAGCGATGAGCAAACTGCCCATACCGATCCCGTTGTTGCGAAAGAACTCGGAGAATATCATTTTCTTTTTCATGATCCGGCCCCTTAATCCGAGGCCAGTTCGCCCGCAGGCATTATGATGGCGTTGTTAGCATCGTAGTGAAGCGACAGGTCTTCGCCTCTAACGGAAATATTGTCCTGGCCGACATTCGGCACCGACATCTTGATCGACTTGCCGCCGTCGCCTTCCAGAAACACGCTGAAGGAATTGCCTTCAAATTCTTCGTTCACCGCACCTGCGGAAATCGTGGTTTTGGCAACCGGGTCAGCAGCACCCAACTGAAGAGCCTCGGGACGGATGAACATCATTGCATCTTCGCCAACCGACATTTTTCCGACCTGTGTCGGTGTGATACGAGCGAGCAAATCACCAGACCGGTTGGTGCTGATCAAGGCCTGGCCGCCATCGATCTGCTTGATCTTGCCGCGGAACACATTTGTCTCGCCAACGAAGGAAGCAACAAAGGGTGTGGCCGGATGATCATAGATATCGTGTCCGGTATTGATCTGATCGATAACACCACCCTTCATCACCGCTACGTTGTCAGACATGGTCAATGCCTCACCCTGGTCATGGGTGATGTAGATAAAGGTGATGCCGACTCGTTTTTGAATTTCGCGCAGTTCGGTGCGCATGTGCTGGCGCAACTTGAGATCCAGCGCTGATAGCGGCTCATCAAGCAAGAGAACGTCAGGATTGGCGCAAAGCGCCCGCGCAATGGCAACGCGCTGTTTCTGACCGCCGGAAAGCTCGTTCGGCATTTTGTCGCCCTGGCCTTCCAGCGCGATCATGTCGAGAAGTTCATCGGCACGCTTGCGCCGTTCTCCGGAGCTGGCGCCCGCCACTTCCATGGAGAACGAGATGTTCTCCCAAATCTTCATCAAGGGAAACAGGGCGAGGTTCTGAAAAATCAGTGCGGTCGGGCGTTTGTTCGGCCCGATCCCGGCCATATCCTTACCACCAATCCGGACTGTGCCTTCGCTTGGCTCCAGAAACCCTGAAACCGTACGCAGGATTGTGGTTTTTCCACATCCCGATGGTCCTAGAAACGAAAAGAAATCGCCGCCGTTGATAGCAACATTTGCGTCCCGCACCGCGACAAAGTCGCCAAACCGGATCCAGAGACTTTCCAGATCGACCGCAACACCAGAACTCATTTGGTTTCCCTCGGTATTATTTTTTGCGGGATCCGTTCCGGCCCCGATTATGGTCTTAGCCAAAAATCTGTCCGACCGCAGAAAATGCGGCCGGACAAACATTTCGTGCAGACGCTTATGCGCTCTGGAACTTATTCACAAACTCGGTACGGATATCAGCATACCAAGGTGCTTCAGCCGGCCATGCATTCAGTTTGGCCAATGCGTCACCCGGGTAGGCTTCGACAAAGTTCTTGGCATAAGCCGCACCAGCAAGCTTGTCAGCACCGAGGATCGGCGAATTGTAGCCGTGCTTGTCAATGGCCGGACCGGCATTGTCCGGGTTGAAGGCAAACTTGATCAGTTCATATGTCTGATCGATGTTTTTAGCGCCTTTCGTCATGGCCAGACCGTCAACCCAGGCCATCGCACCTTCAGCAGGAGCCTGGTAAGTCACTGGCTCGCCAGCAGTTTTCAGTGCCAACGGCGGCCCATCCCAAGACTGACCAACAAGGACACCATCGTTCAGAAGACCGTTTTTCTGGCTGTCAGCATCGTTCCAGATCAGCTTGAGGTTTTTCTTGCGCGCGATACACCACTCCGTGATCTGAGCCCAAACCTTGCGCATATTCTCTTCTGATTCATAGGCCGACCAGACAGAACCTGGGTCCATTTGACCAGATGCTTCCATGAAGAGGCCAGCACACAACATGCCGGAATGCGCACGGATCATGGTTTTGCCAGCGTTTTCTTCCGACCAGATTTCGCCGTAGCTTGGTACGCCTGAGGCATCTTTCGGCGCCCATTTGTCGACGCGCCACGCCATTCCCTCAGTACCCCAGATATGCGGGATCCAGGTATTGCCCTTGTCGCCGAAGTTCCAGGCATCCGGACCAATTTTGGCCATTGCAGGATTGGCCGCATCAATAGGTACACGGTTCATGTCGAACGGCTGCAGCAGATCCAGAGGACCCCACTGAAGGGAACGGTTGTTGGTTGGTCCGATCAGATCTGCACCAGCACCCTGGGACGCTTTCATCTTGTTGATCAGCTCTTCGTTCGAACCGATTCCAATGTAGTTCACTTTAATACCGGTCTCATTGGTGAACTTAGCCAGCATGTCTTCAGGCCAGTAATCTGACCAATCCATCAATGTCATTTCCCCTGAGGAGGAAAAGGCATTGGAAACAAGCGCAGGACTAGCCAGTGTGCTGACACCGATCAGGGCGCCTGACTTGAGAACTGAACGACGACTCAGATTGATTTTGTTTTTCATAGTTTCCCTCTTGGTTTTTTATGCTTTCGGCACTGTGCAAACGCGCTGCAACATTGCCAATTAGTGTTACGCTCTTGTGGCGCTTGAGTTATTTTTGGCGTCTCCGCAAAAATCCTTACGAGTGATGCTACTTCAATCTCCTATCATTTTTAAACACTGTTATCCGTTTTTTTGACTACTTGGACAGCAATCCTGCCGAGCAACCGCTCATTTTGCAGGCATATTCATCTCAAAACTGACAGAATCCTCCACTACCTGAGAAACGATTTCGGCGATCGGAACCTCAACGCGACGCTCGGGCTGTGCGTTCAAAGCGCGCTGCCAGACCGGTCCGTTTTTTGTGCGTGCAACAAGTGTCCCAGATACCGGCTCCGTTACACGCATTTGGATATTGGTCATCCCGCCATTCTCGCCGTTCTGTCGGATTAACTGCGGCATGGCGTATTTCAGTCGGGAATCACGAATCACAATACTCAGGGATTTGGCTGGCTTCGGCATGTTCCCAGCCAAGTCTTGTGCCACCCATTGACCCGTCTGCCGCCCCTCAGCCCAACTTCGACCCGCAGTTTCAACCGGGCGAAGCAGGTTGCCGGTCGCAAAGTAGGACGGATCTGAACAGCGCCCCCATTGGTCGACCACTGGTCCGCCGGTAGCAGGGTCAACGTCCAGATGCCCACAGCGCGCCAGCGCAGACTCGGGTGTGAACTTTCCGGTCAGGATCACACCGTCACAATCGATTTTGCGTGGGTGTTCATCAGGACCTACCAATACGACGCTTTCAACTTTTTCGTTGCCCTTTATTTCAAGGAGTTTTGTGCTGGTTAGCAGCTTAATTCCCATGAGCCGTGGATACAGCGCACATGGCCACCGCGCTGTCGCGCTTTGCTCGGATTCGATCATTGCGACCGGGCGAATTCCGGCATGTTGGCAGGTCATCAAAGCTGAGAACGCAACCAACTCCGTCCCGACGATGATTGGGCGGACAAACGGGCGGCGCTGCTTAAGATAAATCATGGACTGGAGCGCGCCGGTGCTCAATACCCCTTGGGCACGTGCACCCGAGATCAACCGGGCTGATCTGGGTGTCTCGCGCACCCCGGTTGCATAAATCACTCGCCGCGGTGCGATCTGGGCTATGCCGTCCGGTGACGATACGGTCAGCACCCCATTAGGCAAAGCTTCTGTAACGGTAGTCTGTGTATGAATTTGCACGCCTGCCTTATTCGCCTGCGTAACCAGACGTATGGAATAATCAGGGCCGCTAAGAAGCCGCCTGAATTCTCGCAGACCGAATGCGAGGTGGCCGCAGCTGCGCGGAATACCACCCGCATGCTGTTCGCGTTCCAGCACCACAATTCTGTCAACACCGGCGGCCTTGAGCGCTAACGCTGCAGCCAATCCGGACGGGCCACTACCGATAATCGCCACATCAATTGGTGTAGCCAAATTCAATACCGGACTAGTCATGGCCAAACTCTTCCGACATCGGCAAATCAAATTTGCCGTCAGTCAATTCAGCAAGTCGCGCAGAACAATAAAATCCCTGACAACGACCCATCGTTGCTCGTGTTTGCCGCTTCAATCCGCCGATTGACCGGGCGCCCAAAACGCCGCTTAACGCCGCTTCTATTTCCCGGCTTGTTACCATTTCGCAGTGGCAAACAATTTCGCCGTATCCTGTCCGGTGCCAATCGCGTTTTCCCGATTGAGCCAGCATGTTGGCTTGGGGTGTTTCTGGCGCTGTTAACTGCTGATGTTTGTGACCAAAGCTTTCATAAAGGCTGTAAACATGGCGAGCGATCCCCAACGAAGCACTCAATCCCGTAGAGCGTATGCCCCCAACTGTAATCCAGTTCCTTTCCGGTAATGTCTCAACCCGATACTCCTTGCGCTCTGAAGCTGGACGCAGTCCTGCATAGACAGCCGTCACTGGCATCTCGGCCAGACCCGGAATTTTGGCCACTGCATCGCCAATCAGATCTTTCAGTGTTTGGCTATCGGTCGTGACGTCAGTCCGGCTTTGTTGGTCTTCAGCGGTTGGTCCGACAACAAGGTTTCCAAAAACCGTACGAAATAACACGATCCCCTTGGTTTCTTCTGTCGGAACTGGAAGAATGACTGAATTCACCAACCCATTCGCTGCCTTGTCAAACACGACAAACTGCCCTTTGCGCGGTACAATTTTGAATTCCGCCTTGCCCAGAACAGCCTCATCAACGAGATCACCGTAGAGGCCGGCACAATTAACAATCGTTCGCGCGCGAAGGGACCCGTTACCGGTTTCCAGTTGCCATTCCTGTCCGTCGAACGTGCCGCCTGTAACTGCACATGACAAAAACACTTGCGCCCCATTCTCCAACGCCTGACTCAGATAGACATAAGGTGCCGACCACGGGTCAATTATGCTTTCTCTGGGCACTTTCACGGCACCTAAGGCCCGTTCACTCAGATTTGGTTCAGCCTGGCGAAGAGAATCCTGATCTTTAAAACGGACATCAGTCACGCCGTTCTGGTGGGCCCGCGTAACGATCCCTTCAAGCTTTTCCAGCTCATTGGCCGTCCAGGCGACGACAAGTGCCCCTGACTTTTCCTGCACCAGCCCCAAATCGTCACGGATCTCTTCATATTCGCGATACCCCTCGCGGATACACTCCAATTCGAGAGAACCGACTGGTGCATCGAACCCAGTATGAAGAATGGCACTGTTGGCCTTGCTTGCCCCATCAAGGATGTCGCTCGCTTTTTCGACAATTGCGACTTTAGCGCCTTCCAGTGTGAACCGTCGTGCCATGGCGCAGCCCACAACACCGGCCCCAATCACAAGCACATCAAACAATTCGTTCGATAGGGCGTTTTGAGCACCTTGTTGTGATTTTGGTTGAGCACCTGACACGACATACCCTATAACTAAATATCAATGACTAAGTTGGTAACAATTTTGACTAACTCGGTCAACAGAGGCTGTACGAAATGAAAATCAAAAACCGGCAGGACAAGCTCATCGAGATCGTGCGTCGCCAGGAGAAAGCCTCAGTCGAGGAGCTTGCGGCCCTTCTGCAGGCTTCCAGAGAAACAATCCGCCGTGATCTGACGCAGCTCTCTGAGGCTGGAAAAATACTTAAGGTCCACGGCGGCGCCACGATGCCACGGATTATGGGCGAAGGGCCATTCAAGCAGCGTCTTTCGGAGAATGTTGATGCAAAAATGAAGATCGCAGTAACAGCTTCCTCTTTAGTGAAACCAGGAGAAACCCTGTTCATCGACACTGGTTCAACGACGCTTTTCTTTGTCGAGGAGCTTGCCAAAATTCCAGGCCTGACTGTCATTACAAATTCGACAGAAATCGCGCGAACCATCGCGACTGCAAATAATTCAGGCCGGGCATTTCTTCTGGGGGGCGAGTTCAGCGCAGACGACAGCCAGACAGTCGGTACTATGGTTGCCGCGCATATCCGGTTCTTTCGCGCCCATCACGCTTTTTTGGCTGCTGGTGCAATCGATGCCCGCAGTGGGGCCATGGATTACAATATCGAAGAGGCACAAGTTGCACGCGCGATGATTGACCAGTCAGAGTCCATCACAGTTCTCGCAGATTCTTCCAAATTCAACGCAGTGGCATCTTTCGAGGTCTGCTCGCTTGCTGCAATCGATCAACTTGTCACGGATCAGCCTCCACCTCCAGTTATTCAGGAAGCTTTGGAAGCAGACGGTGGCAACATCGTAATTTCAGTATGATCGGAAATCCAAACCGGTCGACGTTCAGAAGTGAATCCGCAATAAGCGATAGGCTGGATAAAGCAATAGAATTATCCGCTTGTATCAAGTGAGATTTCAAACCTATCCTATTTTGACTTAAAAAAAAGACGGGGTGATATGCTGGTCTGATGGTCGTACGCCTATGTTGCGCTGAGCAACAAGGGACGCTCTTCATGAAGCTTTGCCGTATACGAACCAACGCCGGAATCCGCCCTGCCCTGATCGACGAAAATTCCATAACGCGCGATTTAAGTGGGCATATAGTTGATATCACGCCGGATATCGTTGCTCCGTCCGCTCTCGAACAGCTGCAAGGGGTAGATGTCCGTAGACTTCCTGTCATTACAGGCGATTACGCACCAATTCTGTCTGATGTCCGGCGGCTGTTCTGCATCGGGTTGAACTATTCCGATCATGCCAAGGAAAGCAATCTGCCGATCCCAGATCATCCGATCCTGTTCATGAAGGTCTGCCCGGTGTCCGGTGCCAACGATCCAATCACAATCCCGAAGGGCTCACACAAAACCGACTGGGAAGTTGAGCTCGGTGTTGTCATTGGTACAAAGGCACAACATGTCAGCGAAGCGGACGCCCTGGACCATGTGGCCGGGTACTGCGTGGTCAATGACGTCTCTGAGCGCAGTTTTCAAACGGAATGGGGCGGTCAATGGGTGAAGGGCAAATCCTGCGACAGCTTCGCTCCTATCGGGCCGTGGTTCGTGACCAAAGATGAAGTACCGGACCCACAGGCGCTGGACATGTATCTGGATGTCAACGGCATGCGCTGCCAGACCGGCAATACGGCCACAATGATATTTCCTGTCGCAAAGATAGTGTCCTTCCTGAGTGGTTTCCTGACCCTTATGCCCGGTGACATCATCACAACGGGCACACCGCCGGGTGTTGGCATGGGAATGAAACCCCAAAAATTCTTGCGTCCAGGGGATACTGTATCCCTTGGCATTTCCGGACTTGGCGATCAGCGCCAGGACGTTGTCGCCTTCCCTGTGTAACCGAAAAAAAACAAAACATGACCCAATTCACCGGCGGCTGCCTCTGTGGCAGCGTTACCTACACTTGCGAAGCTGTTCCAGCGCTTATTCTCAATTGCCACTGTGTTGATTGCCGCAAGGCCATGGGCTCGGTTCACGGTACCACGATGTTTGTCCCGGAAGACACGGTCACAATTAGCGGTTACCCGCGCAGCTTCAGTCATAGCGCAGACAGCGGTTCTTCGATGACAAAGGTATTTTGCGAGACCTGCGGGTCGCAATTGTTCAGTCGCAACACCAATCGCCCTGGAACACTTGGTATCCGGGCAGGATCCGTTGATGATCCAAACCTCATCAAACCGGTGATGAACATCTATGCCGAGAAGGCAGTTCCGAGCACGCCAATGGATCCGCAACTGCCAAAACATGCGCGCATGCCAGGTTAGTAAGCGATCCATTCGATCTGACACAAACCATGAGTATGAACACCCGACTGAAAGCACTTGCCTCTCAGTCGGGTGTTTTTTGACTAGGCCAACGCCGCAATGACAGCGTTGGTTTGGGTAACCGTTGCCACATTCTGCATGGCGTAATTGATCGAAACCTGATGCCAGTCAGCGTTCATCGTCGAACAGGCATCTTCCGGAACAATCATTCGGTAGCCCTTGTCCGCGCCAGTCCGGGCAGTGTGTTCGACACTCATGTTCGTCCAGCTGCCCGTATTGATGATCGTGTCGCGGCCACCGTGGCGCAGATACGCATCGAGCCGCGAGGTCTCCCAGGCGCTCATGCTCATTTTTTCAACGATCAGATCACCCGGTTGCGGCTCCAGTCCTGCAGCAGGCTGAACACCCCAGGTTCCGCGCACAAGAGCGTTGTTGTCTTTCAATCCCTTTTGCAGTTCCGCATATTGGCAGAGATATGGTGCGCCGGGTTCCAAAACCATCCAGACATGAATAATCATACCACCGCGCGAGCGGACGGCGTCGGCGAGCCGCCGGGCGTTTGCGACAACATTTTGCTGACGCGCATGATCCGGCGATCCCGTGCTGGCGAATGCACCTCCGTCAATCATCACATCGTTTTGCAGGTCTTGCAGGATCATGGCCGTGCGGGCGCCTTCAATCCGAAAGTCAAGATGATCTCTCAAGATCAGCGGAGAGGCGGGAGATGTTGTCAAAACAGGGGATCCTTGAGGTGTTTCCGGCGCAGGATTGTGCCGCATGAATGGCTCTTCCCGGCCTCGGGTTTTGGTTTTAACCGAGTAGAGCGAAGTCGAGGCACACAGGAACAGCGTTGACCAGTTTTCGCCGCCCCAATGCAAGTTAGCGACCATTTCGGGGCAACTGATCTTGCCAAGCAACTGGCCGCGAAACGAATAAACCCAGACCCCGCCGGGCGCTGTCACATAGACGTTGCCATCACGGTCCGCCTTCATTCCATCTGGAAGGCCAGCCAGCTGATCATCGCGAATGCCGCCGGCAAACACACGGCCGTTTGTCAGATAACCGTCGCTGGCAATATCGAACATGCGAATGTTGGCCTGGTCGGTGTCATTCACCCACATCCATTTGCCGCAGGGCGAGAAACACAGACCGTTTGGCTGACCAAACAGGTATTTATCGACAACCAGTTGCGGCTCATCTCCAGGACGATGTCCGGGAGGTAATCGGTAGACGCCCTGAAAATCCAGCTGTGTTGGGCGCGGCACACCAAAATGTTCAAGCCGGCCATATGTCGGGTCTGTGAAATAAATGCTGCCGTCATTGCCAACAACAATGTCGTTGGGGCTGTTGAGTTCCTTGCCCTCAAAATGCGTACAAAGCGTTTCCCGGGTTCCGTCCTTTTTCAAGCGCACAACGGAACTGGTGGAATGTTCGCAGATCAACAGGTTCAGTTCGGCATCATACGTCATGCCGTTGCCCTTGTTCGATGGGCGGGCAATTTCACTGATCCCCTGCCCCGGAACAAATTTGCGGCGAACATCACCGGGCATGTCCGAAAAGATCAGATGTCTCTCAACTGGATGCCAAAGCGGCCCCTCGGTGAAGATAAACCCCGTGCCGAGGTGTTGAACCGGTTCATTCAGATCAACTATCTGACGAAAGCCATCGCTAAGAGATTGATGTAACATGGGGTTCCCCCGGATTGGTAATCGTCAGATCCAGTCTGGCCTGGAATACTTCAAACAGGGAACCATGGCCGGTCTGGCAACGTTTCCGTCATGGGACCCGGAACCTGCATGCCCAATCGGCCAACCACTTTTTGCCGCTCGATTTTTGCTGGCTTGTCATGGATCGGAAGCAGGAACGTATAGTTGTTCAGCAGCTTCTTGATCGCGCCCTTTTCTTCCCGTTTTGTCTGGGAGTGATTGCCGGTGACACGCGGCTCCATCCAGTTGTTGGTCATCACGTGATTGACGATCTGGTCGTTGAAATCATAGATGACATCGCCGCAGATACAGGCAAGGCCTTCAGCTGTTTCAACGATCACATTCATGCTGCCTTCGGTGTGGGCACCGGCGGCTTCACACCAGACACCTGGAATGATTTCCTCAGCACCCGTAATGTCGAGATCGAGAAACTGCATCGCTTCCGGTTCGTAGATCCGGTCGACAAGATGTTTGATATCGGGTTTCGGGTATTGCGGATACATGATGCCGGAGACGGAGAACTCCATCTCCTTGCGATTGAGCACCACAGTGGTGTTCATCGGGAAGAGATCATCCTTTCCCGCATGATCAATGTGCAAATGCGTATGCAGGATATAACGGATATCACCAAGCTTGAGCCCATGTTTGGCGAGCTGGTTTTCGATCATGTTGTCGTGAAACTGCAGTCCCCGCATTCCAAGGCTTTCCATGATGGCATTGTCCCGATAGCCGGTATCAACCAGCACAGGATATTCGCCACCAAGGATCAGAAAGCCATAAACGGGCACACGGCGAGTCCGTCCACACTCGTGGCCGAGAACAAGAAAACTGGTCTCAAGCTCGATATCCCCATAGTCGAGCACGTGAATTTGCAAGGCCATATCGGCTCCTCCCCTTAAGCGTTACAGCCGGTAAACCCGGGCTGCAGTGTCATTGAAAATTGCGGATTGTTTCTTTTTGGACAGCCCGTTGGCGGCCCCTTGGAAAGCATGAAAGAGCTGGGTGTAACTGGTCCAGAGTTTCTCGATCGGAAAGTTGGACCCGTACATGCAGCGGTCTGCACCAAAGATCTTCTCGGTATCCAGGACCATCTTGGTAATGAATTCCGGGTCGTTTTTGTGAATGAATGTGCCGAAGGCCGACAATTTGGTCATGACATTCGGGCAATCGGCGAGGCGCTTCATGCCCTCTTGCCACGTCTTGTGCCCCGCAGCGCTGGCATCTTCCTTCATGCCGGCATGCTGAAGAATGAAGGTCACATCCGGGCAGGCTTTTGCCAGTTCGGCAGCGCCTTCCATCTGGCCGGCAAAGACCTGCAGGTCGAAATTCCAGCCATAGTCGCCCAGCCGCGCAACGTTCTTTTGGACTTGCGCATTTCGGCAGAGATCTGGGTCCTGGGCAAACCTATAAAGCGGATTTTCGTGCCAATGGAATTGCTGGCGAATGCCACGCACCAACGGATATTTTTTCAACCGGTCGAGCTGCGGGCTGACTCCATCGCCGGTAAAGTCCGTGTAGCCGACGATCCCGGAAATGGTGCCATAGGCTTCTGCCTGCTCTTGTACCCAGGCAACTTCATCCTCAAACCAGTTGGGCGCCCAATTGGCTTGGACATAGACAGATTTGGTGATGCCGGTGCCAGCCAGATCAGCCAGATACTCATGAGATGTATAATCCCGCATGATCGCCCGATATGGACCAAAGATCCGGGGCTGTTCCGGCCCCAATAACCAGGGCAAGTCTTTCTGCAGCCAGATATGGTGGTGTGCGTCGATCATGTGCGCCTCGCCATCGTCAAAATGTGATCGGTAACGGCTGCGGTGCTAGCCCCATTTCCAAGGTGGTCCAGCACCGGCAACACACTGGCAACCCCAGCTGTGACAGGTTGGTACTCCGGGTCTTCTGCAAGAGGTGTCAGCCAGTCAATACGCCATGCAATCCGGGATAACTTGCCGACCGCATTGATCATCGCGCCGGGCTCGCCGCGCTCCAATCCGTCCGAAAGCACAATGACCGAAGCACCGCGCGCAAAGCCTGCGTACCTCGGAACAGCAAGAAACGCCGACAAGGCATCACCTATCCGGGTGCCGCCATCAAAATCGGCTATTGCCTGCCCCGCGCGTGCCAGTGCCTGGCCGCTTTCAGCTGGACGAAGGGCCTGTGTAATCCGTGTCAGCCGTGTTCCGAGCGTGAAGACTTCTGCAGTATCCGCCGCTTGAACGACCGCGTGCGCCAACTGCAGCAGTCCCTCAGACCGGTCTTTCATGGAACCGGAGACATCGATCAGCAGTAAAACCCGTCTTTGCCGCGTCTTGCGTCGGGACTGAAACAGGTGCAACACTTCGCCGTCCCGTTTGGCCGCGTCGCGCAGGGATCTGCGCATATCGATGCGATCACCTGACTTTGCAAGTTTACGCCGATAGGACCTGCGTCTTGGTAGCAACGCTGGAGCGTCTCTCAAGATCCGCCGCAGAGCCTCCTCGCGGCTTTCCCGCAGCGGGCGTTGCCCAAGCCTTTCCTCTATCGTTGCCTCAGCACCAACTTCGCTCTCGTCCTCGTCGGCCTCAACTACCCGGCTTTCAGATGTCGGCTCAAAAGCCTCAACATCGTCGTCTTCTTCTCCGTCGGCAGGCGCCTGTATGACCTGGTCCAGAAACACGGCCCGGAACAATGCGTCATATTCCGCCATTCGTTCTGGCGGGATTGCAAACAGGGCCCGCCCAGCGCGGTGAATATCGGTCATATCCCGAGGTCCAAGCAGACCGACACTGGCAATAAAATCCGATGTCTGGTCGGGAGAGGCTGCAAACCCGGCGCCGCGTAGCGCTTGCGCAAAACGCAAAAACGGATCAAGAGCTCTCGGATGGGTCATGCCGCTTCTCCCGGCAGCACAGAACTCAGACGATCAGCCATATAAGTCAGGTCATCATGATCTTTCAGGGCAACGCCGATGGAGCGCTTGAAAGCCTCCGGCCAACGAACACCTTGGGAATTGAGCAATGTCGCAGCTTCAGCCCACTCAACGGTTTCAGCCACACCTGGTGGCTTGGCCAGAGGCTCCGCCCTAAGATGTCCAACAGACGCTACAACAGCACGGGCTGTCGCCTCTGCTACAGTCGTTGCCCGTGTCATCACGATCCGGGCTTCGAGGGCAGCGTCCGGATAATCAATCCAGTGGTACACACAGCGCCGCCGAAGTGCTTCGTGCAGGTCGCGTGTCCGGTTGGAGGTCAGGACCACCACCGGTGCCTGTACCGCTCGAACGGTCCCGGTCTCAGGGATCGAAATCGTGAAGTCCGACAAGAACTCCAGCAGGAAAGCTTCAAATTCGTGATCAGCGCGATCTATCTCATCGATCAGCAACAAGGTGCCAGTCGGATTGCGCAGGACTTCCAGAAGAGGTCGCTCCAGAAGAAACTCTTCACCATAGAGATTGACGTATCCCTCACCCGCCTGCCGGATCGCCAACATTTGCCTCGGATAGTTCCACTCGTAGAGCGCAGCGGCGGCATCAATGCCTTCAAAGCATTGCAACCGGATCACATTTCGGCCTAACACGCCGCCCAGCGCCTTGGCAGCCTCTGTCTTGCCGACACCCGGCGCCCCCTCGAGGAGCAAGGGTTTGCCAAGTGCCAGCGACAGATAGGCAGACGTCGACAATGCGTCATCCGCCAAATACTGGGCGTCTATCAGCGCCTTTTGCAGGCCGGTTGGATCCGAGATCCCCGCTATGGTTGGGCGGACGACCACTAGGAGCGCACTCCCTGTGGTTTGGCGCCGCCATTGGCACGCAGTCCCTTGAGAACTTTTTCTGGCGTAATCGGCAAATAGTCACACCGTACACCAATTGCGTTGTAGATCGCATTGGCAATTGCAGGCAGCACCGGATTGGCGCACATCTCTCCGGGGCCCTTTCCCCCATAGGGGGCATCTTCTGCAGGCCGCTCAAGAACGGCTATATTGTGCGGTACGATCTCGCCGGGTCCGGGCATCACATAGGTGTTGAAGTCTTCCGGTCCATGATCTCTTTTCGGGTAATAGGGCTCAGTTGTTTCATAGAGCGCATGACTGACCCCCATCCACGCACCGCCAATCAATTGCTGTTCGACCAGTTTGGGATTGAGAGCACGCCCGACCTCATAGGCCGAGTTGATTTGCTGCACCGTGACTTCGCCGGTTTCATCATCGACTTCCAGATCAATGACCAGCGCTGCATGGGCAAAACACGTAACCGGAGTCATTTCCCCGGTTTCAGGATTGGCTTCTGAGGGCGGGATCAGGAAAATCCCGCGACCGGACAAGGTTCGCCCCTGTTTGAACTGTGCCGCTATCGCCGTTTCCGCCACAGTGATCATGCGCGATGGCGCTCCCTTAACGTGGATATTCCCTTCCCCGTCCGTATCAAGATCACTCGCGTTGACTTCCAGCTCTTCAGCAGCTGCTTCCATCATCTGTTTACGCGCTTCGGCGGCTGCCCTTATGACAGCATTACCCACCCTATGTGTACCGCGTGAGGCGAAAGACCCCATACAATGCGGCCCGGTATCACTGTCTGCCGTATCTACATAGACATCGGCCACCGGCACCCCGAGCGTTTCAGCTGCAATCTGCCGGGTGACGGACTTCATACCCTGCCCCAGATCAATCGAGCTCAGTGCCACCATGAATTTGCCGTCTGGTGTGGAATGGACCAGCGCCTGGCTCGGGTCCCCCCCAAGGTTCATGCCAATCGGATAGTTGATACAGGCAAATCCACGCCCTTTGTGCATCGCCATATCAGCGTCTCCTGAAACCAGAGGTGAAGGGTGACCTTCCGGGGCGTTTGACACCCCGATTGAAGGGTTGATCCGGCTGGTAAGGTGCAGGAGCCTCTGGTGAGGTCGGTTCAGCGACTGGTGGCGGAGCAACCGGAATAGCAGCACTCGGGGGCTGTGCCACTGGAGGCGGATCGCTAGGCGGTATCGGCTGTGTTGGTGCATATACCGAAGGAGCAACCATCGGCGGAGCCACTGCAGGTGCTGCTGCCGGGACAGATGCTGCCGGAGCAGTCTGCGTTGCCCCCATCTTGTGTCCTATCCGGTCAGCATCAATCTGCATGTCCGGATTTTGAACTGGAGCACCGGCGATAGCTTCGGTATGCGTCCCTGCAGGGACCCACCCAGATGATGACTTGCTTGGCGATGTCTCTGCAACACGTCCCTGGCGACGCTCACCGATCCGACCTTCTTCATCGGTCGCGCTGTCCGGGATAACGCCACGCTTTCCCTGACCACCACCTGATAGTGACGATTGCGCGGCTGCATCTGCAGAGATCGTCCAATTGGCCTTGCTCGCCGCAACCTGACAGCATTCAATCAAGGCCGTGTTCTTTGCCTTGCGGCGATGCGCTTTCATATCGCCATCGCGATAGGCATTCAGAATGCGCACTTCGACCGGGTTCATGCCGACGACTTCCGCAACGCGGTCCATTTGGCACTCAATGGCAAAATCAACCGCCGTGATGCCAAAACCGCGCATCGCGGTCGCCGGCGTCCGGTTGGTGATGCAGCAATACACATTCGAGGCAACGTTCGGGATTGTGTAGGGCCCCGGCAGATGACCCGTACCCTTGATGATCGCGTAGGGTGACAGGCGCATGTAGGCGCCGCTGTCGAAGAAACCCGTGAACTCTCGTGCGATGATACGCCCGTCATTCATCACACCGTCTTTCAGCCGCCAGCGCTCACCGCCCCGCGGTGCTCCAACCTGCATTTCCTCGTAACGGTCCCAGGCGAACTTCACCGGCCTGCCAGTCAGGACTGCTCCCAGAACGGCTGTCGGCTCGACAATGGAATCTACCTTGCCGCCAAAACCACCACCTGCAGTCCCGCCGATAAAGTGCAACCGGCTTGAGGCCATATCGAGCAGTTTTGCTGTTGTGCCTAGTGAGAAGAACAATGCCTGGGTGTTGGTGTGGCAGACATAGCGGTCGTTGGTTTCTGGGGCTGCGATGGCACCGCAGGTTTCTATCGGCGCCTGTTCAATCGGCGACATTTGATAGTCGGCTTCGATTACGTGATCAGCTTGCGCGAACGCGGCATTCACATCCCCGAAACGGAGTTTCTGATGATCGTACTTCGCGTGGTAGTCGAATGAGTTGTTTGGGTAGATCTCATTGACGACCGGAGCTCCCGGCGCAATTGCCTCTTCGACATCCAGAACATGCGGCAGAACCGCATACTCTACCCGGACGGCAGCAACCGCATCACGGGCCTGACGTTCGGTATCAGCTATTACCCAGGCAACAGTCTCTCCCAGATACCGCACTTTGGTATGAGCGCAGAGCGGCTCGTCGTCTCGGCCGAAGTTAATGAGCGACAACAGTGTGTTCAGATTGTTCGGAACATCCGTGGCAGTAGCAACACGGCGCACACCCGGCATATGTTCAGCAGCAGAAGTATCGATGGACCGGATCTCGGCATGATGATGCGGGGAGCGTACCGCGCGCATATGCAGCAAACCATCGAACAGATGATCATCGTAGTATGGCGTGCGGCCAGTCACATGGCCCAGAATATCCTGACGAACGGTCGGCTTGCCTATTTCCTTGAGTGTGTCATCGCGCTCATCAGCGAAGAGGTCTTTGCGGAATTCGATACTGGACATCAGGCGGTCCTCCCTTGCAGGCGGGCCGCTGCTGTAAGGATCGCATCGACGATAGGCTCATAGCCAGTGCACCGGCACAGATTGCCGGAAATCGCTTCAATAACATCTGCGCGCGTAGGATTTTGGTTTGCATCCAGCAGAGCCTTGGCAGCCATCAACATGCCTGTCGTGCAAAACCCGCACTGGGCGGCGAAACCCTGGATGAAAGCATCCTGCAATGCATGCAGGTTAGGCCCTCCGGCAAGTCCAGCCGTTGTGTCTATTTTCTTGCCCTCAACACCTTCCGCCAGTGTCAGGCAGGACAAATGCGCTTCTCCGTCAATCAGTACAGTGCAGGCACCGCAGGTTCCCTGTCCGCATCCGTGTTTGGGTGTCAGGTCTCCGACGCCTTTACGCAGGACATCAATCAATGGGGCACCGGGATCGACAAAGACGGCTGCTTCAGCGTCATTGAGGGTGAATGTGAGGGGTGTTTTGGTCATCAGGCACGCCCTCCATTCTGCAGGAGCCTTTTCAGATGAACAGGCGCCACTTCGCTCCGATACCAGGCCGTTGCCAGCGCATCGTCAGATGGCTGCAAGCCTTCAGTACACACAGAACAGGCCGAGATGATCGCGTTCTCGTCGGCACCATTTGCCAGGGCACGCTCTGCACCCTTGGACCGCATTGGCATGGGAGCCATATTGCCAAAGACAACTCTTGGATCACCACGTTTCAATGAGACCGCAATGGACATCAGCGAAACGCCTTTCGGTTTGACCCGGCTGACCTTGCTGAACATGAAACTTCCCGGTTCAATGCGCGGAACAATGACTGCTGCGACAAGTCCACGAACCTGATCCCGTCCGGGCAAAAAACTTTCCAAAGATTGGGATTGGCCATTCGCCATCACCACCTGCGCATCAAGCGCAAGCAATGCGACCGTAAAATCACCATAAGGATTTGGTGCAAACAGATTTCCGCCAATGGTCGCCATATTGCGAATAGCAGGTCCACCAACCAGCCGTGCGACCGGTTGCAAAAACTCGAGATCTCGAGACGCCAGAATGTTGGACATTGTAGCGCCCGCCCCAATTCGCAGGCCTGCCGCATCACTGCTGATGCTCCGGTCCACCTGTCTGACCCGCACGATCCGGTCAAAACTCTGGTCGCCATAGGTCACCGCACGCATCACCAGTGTGCCGCCGGCGATGAAACGGCTACGATCGCCTAGTGCTCCGGCAGCTTCACTTATCGTTTGATATGTTTCGACCGATAACATGCTAGCCCTCCAGGCCCATCTCGGCCCGGATCGCTCCAAAGCCGGCATCGTATATGTCTGTCGCAACCATTTGGGTCAGCTCGTCCCTTTGTACGGCTGGCACATCGAAAGTTCCCTCCCAGCGCCAAAACGTGTGATCGAGATCAGTGACCGGGATCAGCTGAACATGGCTGACGTAATTCAGCAGCGGGATCGGCGTATCGAGCAGGCAATAGGTGTAGGCAGTATCGACATCTGACAGCGCCAACAGCTGTTCGCGCAGTTCTGCCCCATCCGTCAGTTTGAAACGGCGGACACAGCCCACTCGGTCAGCCTCTCGCGATCGCTCGATCTGACTGGAAGTCACCGCCGGGTGCCAGCGGTCATGACCGTTGAAATCACGCAATAACTCCCATACAGCCTCAATCGGCGCGGGGAGAATTGTGCTGCGAACCACCTTGACCACAATCAGCCCCCAAAATGCCTTTTGAGCGCATCAAATCCGCCCTGGAACACATTGGTCGCAATGCCACTGGTGAGATCTTCTTCCTTGTCAGAATCGCAGTTGAATTCAGCAGACCACTCGGCAAAGCAGCGATCACCGTCGGTGATGGGTGTTAGCCGGATCGTTGCTATATAGTCCCAAAGCGGCATCGGCCCTTCCAGCATCGTGTAGCTGTAAAAGAGGTCGTAATCCGACATGCCGACGAGTTGCTCGCGGATCATGTCACCGCTTTGCAAATGAAAATTACGAATGCAGCTGATCTTGTCGCTTGGAAAGGCGTCCTCGATGCGGCTATCTCGGATCCGTGGATGCCATTTCGGCATACCATTGAAATCACGAATCCGGTCCCAGACATCTGCGGCCGGTGCGTTGATAACCGATGAGACAAAAACGCGGGCCATTATTTTTTATCCTTCCCGCCCTCGGCGCGTTTGATTTCAGAAGCGGTACGGGTCATGTCACTGGCGTCGCGGAAGATTGTCGACTTGGCAATATTGCTGCCGTCAATCCCGATATCGCTCAGCAACGTGTCGACCATTGGCGCCTGGACGCGGTAACGCAGAGCCGAGTTCATCACTTCATCGGTCGGATTGCTTCCGCCGCCAGGACCCGCTCCGGTACCATTTCCTGCCCAATCGAGACCTTGTGTCCCTGTTCCACCGAGTTGCATGATCTTGATGTCGTTGATCTTCTCAAGCGGCTTGGCAGAAGCAGCAACAATGCCTTCGACGTGTTCCAGCATCTTGCGTTTGAAGAGAGAATGGCGTGCTTCGTCTGTAAGAACGTTCTCGGCTTCGTTGATAAGTCTTGCAGCTTCTGCTTCGACCGCGGCACGGACCTTTTCGGCTTCCGCCGCGATCCGTTTGCGTTCTGCATCCAGCTCGGCCGTTGTGACACCAACGGTCTTGGCGCGGATGGCAATCTCGGCTTCCCCGGCTGTGGTTGCCTGTTCGGCAGCAGCAACGGCTCGGGCGCGGGCGTTTTCAGCTTCAACAGCAGCTGCGCTTTCATCCAGCGATTTCTGATAGAGCGCGATAGCCTTTTCCATGGAGGCTTCTTCGACGACCTTCTCGCGTTCGATTTCCAAACGGCGACGCTCTGTCTGGTGGCCTATCCGGGCATCGTCCAGGCCACGTTCGGAGGCAATCTGGGCGCGCTCGATTTCTTCGCGGCTGGCAATCTCGGCTTCGCGCAGAACCTGAACCCGGGCGATTTCCAGTTGCTCCAGAGCCTTCTTACGCTCCAGCTTTTTGGCGTCGATAGATTGATCGGCCAAAATCTGCTCGGCTTCGACGGCGCGCTGCTTGGCAACTTTCGCAGCTTCGATGGCTTCGTCCGAGGCAATCTGGGCTGAATCGAGGGCTTTGTTGCGCTCGATTTCCAGGCTTCTGATTTTCTCGTCGCGAGCGATCTTCTCGCTTGTTGTTTCCGCTTCCTTTTCAATACGCTGCTGATCCAGCAAACGACGACTTGAGATTTCAGCGGCCTCGATGGCCTCGGTCTTCTCAATCTCACGGCTGCGCACTTCAGCATCGCGGGCGATTTCGGCTGCGCGTGTCCGGGTGTCTTCGCTGATCTTGGCTGCTTTCACGACTTCCTGAGCCGTGACGTTGGCGATGTCCACAGCACGGTTTCTAGCGATTTCCCGCTCCCGCATGTCCTGTTCATAGGCAATACGCTCAGCTGCCAGCTTCTTCTCTTTGGCGATCCGTTTGGCCTCGACGGCTTCCTTCTTGGCGGTATCGGCAAAGGCGATGGCCTGCTCTCGTGCAAGATCGCGTTCTTTTGTGCGCTCTTCGCTTTCAATCCGCTCAACGGCAGTGCGGGCTTCAGTTGCGATCCGGGCCTTGTCGATGGCCTCACGGCTGGCGATTTCCGCTTCGTCAATTGCCTGATTGCGAGCAATTTCAGATTGGCGCACCCGTTCTTCCTGCGATATCCGTTCCTTAGCTGTTGCTTCTGCCGCCGCGATTTCAGCTGCATCAAGCGTCTGACGTTGTTCAATCTCAAGGGCGCGAGTTGCCTGCTCAGAGGCTATACGCTCTGCGGCGATAGCTTTTTCGCGGGCGATCCGTGCCGCTTCTATCGCCTGATCAGCAGCAATCTGGGCTGCATCCAAAGCTTCGCGCCGGGAGATCTCGAGCGCCTTGGTTTCCTTGTCCGAGCTGATGCGCTCGGCACTAACCGTGCGTTCCTGTGCAATGCGCAGTTTTTCGGCAAGTTCCCGAGCCGCTATTTCTGCCTGTTCGACTGCGAGATTTCGAGCTATTTCGCGTTCCCGCGTTGTCCGCTCCAGAGAAATCCGTGCCTCTGTAACGTTTTCTTCCTGAAGTATCCGTGCACATTCGGTGTTCTCGCGAGCCGCGATTTCCGCAGCATCAATTGCACGCTTGCGCTCGATCTCCTGAGCCTGTGTTTCAAGGTCCTTGGCAATCCGCGCTTCGGTAACAGTGCGCTCCTGCTCGATCCTTGCTTTCTCGATGACTTCCTTGGCTGCAATGTCTGCAGCTTCAGTGTCCTTGGTATTGGTGATACGCGCCTCTGTCAGTACCCGTTCCTGAGTAATGCGGGCCTTTTCGATCGTTTCTCGCGTTGCGATTTCTTTCTCATCGATGACTTTGGTGCGTTCAATTTCCTGCTGACGGATCGTTTGCTCCGAAGCAATACGCGCCTGAGCGATCTGTTCTTCGTTCGCAATCCGGGAGGTCTCGATGGCTTCCTTGCTCAGAAGGGTTGCCTGTTCGGCTTCTTTCTCCCGCTCAGACCGTTCGCGGGCCAGTTCAGCACGTTGCTGTGCACGTCGGAATTCAATATCGCGTTCCTGTTCAAGGCGCGCTTCTTCGCTTTCGCGTTCAATATCAAGTGTTTCTTTTTCCGCCTCCAAATTACGGGAGCGGATCTGCAACATTGTGTCTTGTTCAATGTCGTTACGCAACTTGCGGCGGGCTTCGATGGCCTCAACTACGGACGTCAGACCTTCTGCATCGAACCTGTTGGACGGATTGAAGAATTCGATATCAGTCTGGTCAAGATCCAGAATGGCGACGCTCTCCAGTTCGAGTCCGTTCTTGTCCAAACCTTCTTGCGCCATAGTTATAACGCGCGCGACATAGTCGCCCCGTTGTTCATGCAGTTGTTCCATCGTCATTTCAGCAGCAACTGACCGCAATGCGGAAATGAATTTACCAGACAGAAGCTGGTGGATCCGTTCAGGCTCCAACGTCCGGCGGCCCAAGGTCGAGGCGGCAAGCGTTACGCCCTTTTTTGACTGAGCTACACGGACATAGAATGATGCTTCGACATCAATCCGCATCCGGTCCTTGGTGATCAGCGCATCGGCTTTCTCACGCACTGCATGGAGATCCATGGAATTCATATTGACCGGCGTGATGTCATGAATGATCGGCCAGACAAATGCGCCGCCGTCGATCACAACTTTTTCGCCCAGGAAACCTGTCCTGACGAAAGCAATTTCCTTTGTCGATCGGCGGTACAGCCAGTTCATTACCCAATAGAGGATAAAGATAACGATCACGGCCATGATGAGCCACAAGATCAGTTGTCCTATTAGTTCGCCGGTCATGTGATTTCCTCCCGCCAAGCCGACTTAACGGTTGATCGCTTTGAATTTTTTCGTTTGCTCGGTGAGCGCGACTTCGGTCGGCAGTCGTTCCATCGACGAAGCGCCATAAAAGCCGTGGCAGTACTTTGTATTCTTGAGCACAAACTCGGCATCTTCCGGCATCGCCACCGGTCCGCCGTGCACAAGAACAATCGCATCCGGATTTACATCGAGGGCCGCCTTGGCCCAGGCGTCCGTCAATGCAGGTGCTTGCTCCAGCGTGCAGCCGGTTTCAGCGCCGATGGAACCGCCCGTGGTCAACCCGAGATGGACAACGATGATGTCCGCGCCAGCCGTGGCCATCGCCGTTGCATCAGCTTCGCTGAAGACATAGGGCGTTGTCAGCAGACCTTTCTTGTGTGCCGCCGCAACCATGTCGACTTCAAGCTGGTAGGACATGCCGGTCTCTTCCAGATTGGCCCGGAAATTGCCGTCAATCAGTCCGACTGTCGGGAAATTCTGAACCCCGCTGAAACCGGCGTCTTTGACCTGATCGAGAAACTTGTCCATCAACCGGAAAGGATCGGATGCACACACGCCTGCCAGAACGGGTGTTCTTGAAACAACGGGCAAAACCTCGCCAGCCATTTCCATGACGACAGCATTGGCATCGCCATAGGGCATCAGGCCAGCAAGAGATCCTCGCCCAGCCATCCGGTACCGACCTGAGTTGTAAATTACGATAAGGTCGATCCCGCCCGCCTCTTCGCATTTGGCCGACAGGCCGGTGCCCGCACCGCCTCCAATGATAGGTTCACCTGCATCTCGCATGGCTCGGAACTTCTTCATCAAGGTGTCGCGATCAAACATGGGTCAGGCTTTCCTGGCAGGTTGTGCAGGGCGTGCATGGAAAGACCGAAAGGTCTTGACCACCAGCTCGGCAAATTCGGGATCGTTGATATGGTGAGGCACACGAACCAGCTGACGGTTCGCGGTGGCCCGAACAGTTTGTTCCAGCGTTTCAAACAGTGCCTTGTTGGCGGCAGGATCCCAGAAAGGTCCCCCCGCGATGTCGAGAGCCGATACGCCGCCCTCAGGCAGGAAGAACCTGACAACCCCATTCATCTGGTTGAGTTTTTCGCCAATGAAACGGCCAGTCTCGATGTTTTCTTCGACGCTCGTCCGCATCAGGGTAATTTGCGGGTTATGTTCATAGAACAGTCGGCCGCGATACCTGTCAGGCACTGTTTCAGGGGCATTGAAGTTGACCATGTCCAGTGCGCCACACGCGCCGACATACGGCTGGCTGCTGGCGATCATTGCGTCAAAACGGGTCTCGTCCGAAGCGAAAACGCCGCCGGCGACCATGTCGCAAACTTCAGTCGTGCTGATGTCGACGACGGCATTCAACATGCCTGAGGACAGGAGCTTTTCCATCGCCTGACCACCCGTTCCGGTCGCGTGAAACACCAGACAATCGTAGTCTGTTTCCAGCTGCGTCATGACCTGTTGAACACACGGGGTCGTTACGCCGAACATTGTCAGGCCGATGGCAGGTTTGTCCTGCACCGGTTTGGCGTTCTGACGTGCCTTCACCATGGCTGCAACACCATGAGCGGCATTGCCAAGCACTTCGCGCGTTATCGAATTTATACCCTGAACATCGGCGACCGAGTACATCATCGTGATGTCAGACGCGCCGACATATTGGGCGGTATTACCGCTTGCTACCGTCGATACGATCATCTTGGGAACACCAACTGGTAACACCCGAAAGCCCGGAGAAACCAGTGCTGTTGCACCGGAACCGCCAGCACCGATCACGCCGGCAACATCAGTTCTTTGGCGCATCCACCGCTCGAAGGCGATTGTCATCCCGGCAACGGCAGTGCCCCTGTCTCCGGTAAAGACACCTGCAGATCCTCGGGGATGAAAACCGGCCACAGCAACAGGCGGAACTTCGGCACCTGATGGTTTTCCGCTTGTCGACAGATCCACCAGAGCCACCCGAATACCTTGTGCCTTGATGAAATCGCGCATGTAGCGCAGCTCTTCGCCCTTTGTGTCCAGCGTGCCGCACACATAGAGCGTTCCTGATCGACCACTATCGACCGTTGTTGTCGCGACGACAGAAGAAACTCCCAATTCCGTGACTGTCCGTGCCGATTGAACCAGAACATGGACTGGAACCGGCCGCGTCCAGCGGGTCGGAATTTTGGGATTGGAAAGATAGATTCTGGAACTTAAGGGGCCGGTTTCGGTTTCCTTTGCCTTGGTGTCGGCAACATCGTCAGGTGTTTCGTCATGCGCATGACGACCAACACCCAGCAAGGCCTGCTGCAGGTCCTGGTCCGAGGCCAGAAGTCCGGCATCCATCACGCGGTTGACCTTGCCGTTGACCATGATGGCAACTTGCTCGGCAACGGAACAGGCAACACCGATGTTCTGTTCGATCACCAGGACATCAATATCGCCTTCCTGCCCGAGGCGTATGAGCATTTCGGACACCTGATTGACGATGACAGGTGCCAGGCCTTCCGTCGGCTCGTCCATCACCAACAGCTTCGGGTTCAAGAGCAGCGCACGGCCAATGGCCAGCATCTGCTGTTCGCCGCCGGACAATTGCGCACCACCGTTGGATTTACGTTCCGCCAGTCGTGGAAAGACACTGTAAATTCGTTCTGGCGTCCAGGCCCCGCCTTTGATCGCGACCAACCTGAGGTGTTCGTCAACGGTCAGTGACTTCCACAACCGGCGGCCCTGCGGAACATAACCGACACCCAGCCGCGCAACTTCAGCTGGCCCCAGTCCAGCTAGACTATGTCCGCCGAAGCTGATGGAACCCGAACGCACAGGTACCAGCCCCATGATTGCCTTGCAGAGCGTCGTTTTGCCCATACCGTTCCGACCCACAACGGACAAGACCCCATTGCCAAGCGTCAGATTTACACCCTGCAGCGCATGTGACTGGCCATAAAAGACGTTGAGGTCTTTGACCTCCAGAATGGGTGCACCGCTCCGGCTACTCATGCCCACCTCCGAGATAGAGAGCCTGAACTTCCGGATCGTCTTCAATTTCGGCCGGTTTGCCTTCCTTGAAGATACGTCCATTATGCATCATCGTGACCATGTCACTTACCCGCAGGGCAACGTCCATGTCGTGCTCAATGATGATGTAGCCGACATGCCCGGGCAATCCGGTCAGGATTTTGATCAGTTCTGCACGCTCAGTCGGAGACAATCCAGCGGCGGGTTCATCAAACAGGATGAAACGCGGCGCACCAGACAAAGCCATCGCAATTTCGAGCTGGCGCTGCTGGCCGTAGGACAGATCACTGACGGACGTGTGCAATGCATCAGACAGATGTACAGTCGCCACAAGCTCTTCGGCAGTTTGCATCAAGGCATCCGACATGCTTGGGCGCTTGAATGAAAACCGGCCACGCGACACACCGCGACACGCCAGATAGACGTTGTCGAGCACACTGAGCCCATTGAACAACAATGAAATCTGGTACGTGCGCCGCAAGCCGCGCCGAATACGTTCCTGTGCCGGAAAAACAGTGATATCTTCGCCGAAGAAACGGATGGCTCCAGTGGTTGGAAGGAAATCGCCGGTGATACAGTTAAACAGTGTCGTCTTGCCCGCCCCATTGGAGCCGAGTACTGCTCGCCTTTCGCCTGGACGCACGGACATGTTCACATCCGCCAGAGCTTCAAGCGCTCCGAACTTCTTCGAGATGTCACGAAGCTCGAGGGCGTAACCTGCGCCGCCTTGTGCGACGGATCCGGTTAGAGCGAGAGTATCCGTCATATCGGGTTATCTCCCCGATCCTGACCGGTCAGCGGGTCACGATTCCGGCTGGCGCGGAACCTGTCCCACAGTCCAAGAATTCCATCAGGCGAAAAGAATACGATGATAAGGAAACCAAGACCTATGACCAGCTGAAAGCGTTCACCTGCAAGGCCTAGGCTGACCAGAACATCCACCGCAAAGGTTTTGAGCAGGACGTATACAAAGGCACCGATGAAGGGCCCGATCGGGTGACGTAACCCGCCAATGACCGCAATCACAAGGATATCGATTGCTGGACCAATGCCAACTGTGCCCGGTGATATCTGTGAGGACTGCCATGTCAACAGGATACCACCGACACCTGCCAGCAATCCCGCAAACGCATAAGCAGATACCCGGTGCGCGGTAACATTGTAGCCAAGCGCCGCCATCCGGCGCGGATTGTCTCGAACGCCTTGCAGTGCAAGACCGAAGGGGGCGCGGCTGATATAGAGCACCAGCGAATAACCAGCGACAGCCCAGAATAATGTCAAATAATAGAAGGCATAGGGCCCGCGCCAATCGACACCAAAAAGTTTTGGCGGCAGGACGGAATTGAACCCCTGGAACCCATTGAAAAGATCATAGTTCTGGCGGGCGAAATAGAAGAAAGCTGCGGCCACCGCGAGCGTGATCATGATGGTGTATATGCCCTCGGTCCGCACCGCGAGCCAGCCGATTGCTGCCGACAGGATCATCGTCAGAAGCAATGCCAATGGGATCACGATCCACCATGGCCACCCTTGTGAAATATTGCTGATCGCGCTTTCACCGAAGATCGCGACCATGTATCCGGCAAATCCGGCAATCGCCATCTGCGCCATGCTGACCATGCCGCCATACCCACCCAGAAACATCAGACTGAGTGAAATGATGCCCAGGATGAACGTCCACCCCATAATCTGAAACATTACAAACGGGCTAACAAATGCCGGGATCACCAGGAGCACTGCGCCCATGATCCAGTAGGCGGGCGGGATGCTTTCAAGCCGGTTGCTGCGGTGTTCAATCAGAGATGCGGTTACATCAGCCATTCGATCACCCCTGCCCCATCAGGCCTTGCGGGCGGAAAGCCAGCACGACAACCATGATCAGGAAGGTCAGAACCACCGCATATGTGGGGAAGTAAACCGACCCGAATTGCTCGGCCAGACCGATCAGCAACGCGCCCAACGCGGCGCCAGGGATGGACCCCATTCCGCCGACAATGACAACAACAAGGCTGGCCAGAAGAAACCGGATATCTTCACCGGGTGCTACAGACTGGAATGTGCCGCCGACGACGCCTGCAATACCTGCCAGACCTGCACCGAGCGCAAACACTCCGACAAACACCACCTGAATACGGGCACCTGTCGCGGACAGCATGTCCCGATCATCAACACCTGCGCGGATCATCATGCCGACACGGGTCCGGTTAAGCGCCAACCACATGGCTATGCCAACAACGACCGCAGCAAGGAAGATCACGATACGGACCATCGGATACTTCATGTACACGAGGTCGCCACTACGTTTTTGTGCAGTCACGAAAAACGTTTCGATAGGCCCGGACAACCAAGGAGGCGGCGATATGTTGAAGAAATCTCCGCCAAAGCCCCACAGCATCAGGTCTGCTGCAACAATCGAAATACCGATAGTTACAAGGGTTTGGCGCAGGTCTTCGCCCTCCATTCGGCGGAAGACCAGGACCTGCAAAAGAATGCCGCAGATACCGACAACAATGAACGCTACCGGGAAAGCCAGAAGCCAGAATCCGGTGATATCCGCAGCGTGAAAACCGACATACCCGCCAAGCAGATACAAAGACCCGTGGGCGAGGTTTACATTGCGCATCAAACCGAAGATCAGTGTGAAGCCGCTGGCCACCAGAAAGTAGAGACCACCAAGCGTGATACCGTTGAAAAGGGCACTGAGAAAGATTTTCTTTTTGCCGATGACGTCGACCAAACCCTTGGGCCAGATCGCAAAAATCAACCACAGCAGGATCACCACTCCTAGAGCGATGACCGCAGTCCAGATCGGGTGTGCATTTGCAAACCGTCTCATGCGCGACGCTCCGCGCGCAGACAATTTGTCACTTCGCCCTTTATGGTAACCTGCTGCACTCTTTCCTCCCACACCCCTTCGTCGGGGGTCTTGTTAGAACTGATGCTAGCGGCTGTTTTGAAGAAGGTGCGTACCCTAAAGTCTGCTGGGTTTTCCCATCATCGGAAAAGCGTCTTCAGGTCACGTGAGCGACGCGTCGATAGTCACTTGGAGCGATGCCAACGTTCGAAGAAAAGAACCTGGTGAAACTGGCCTGCGACGAAAACCCGAGATCAAAAGCAATGTCCGTCACGGACTTGTCTGTGCTCAACAACTCTTCGATTGCTCGTTCAGACCGCAAGGTGTTCATGTAGACGTTCGGAGTGACACCCATATATTGTTTGAAGAGTTTGAAAAAATGCGGTCGTGACAGACCGACGCTGCGCGCAAGTTTTTCCATTTCCATATCTTCGCCCATACGCTCCTGGATGAGACGCAAAGATCTGCGGACACGGAAATCACTGAACCTATTAAAAGCGTTCAAGCGAGCAGTGCTATCCACGTTAGCCCAGGACTGATCGAAGCTTGCCTTGGTCAACCCAAACAGCAAGGTGTCAAATTGTTCCTGATCTTCGTTCTCAAGAAGAAGCGTAGTCAGATGATTGACGAAGCCTTCTATCTCGGGTGTCAGTTCCAGCTCGGCCCGTCCGAATTTCAATGCATTTTGCGCTGACGACGAATTCTCGAGGAACCACATTGGCTTGATGTAAAGCACAAGACAGACATGCGTGCCGCCATCGGCCTCATGAAAACTATGCGGAGCCCAGGGACTGACTGCTGCCGCGTGGGTGGAATCCAACACACAGCTCCGATCATCACTGACAAGTGTCGCTGCCGGACCATCTACGAGGAACACCAAGTGCCCTTCACGATGCGCATGCGTGATGATGGTTTTGTCCAGACGATACAGTGCGGCCCGTCCAAACTGACCGTGACAAACTGCGATAGCATGACTCATCTTGGATCCTCCCAAATCCGTAATGATTTAGCGCCGGGAAGAATACGATATTATCGTTTTCCCTCACCTTCGCATTCCTGACTAATCGGATCCTCCGTAATCCCAATAATCTTGTTTGGTCGTGTCAAAACTAAAAACTACGTATACATCGGGACACAACTGCCCCCACTCTGGCAAGTCTTTGAGGTCAATAATCATACTCAGAGTTACTTTGGATGACTTCTTGTAGCGGAAAATTATCCGCAAAAATCCAATCAAGGTTGCGTATATGCCGTTTTTACGGACGTGAAAAACTCCGCAGCGTAGCTGCCTTGTTCACGTGGACCATAGCTTGATCTTTTGCTACCGCCGAATGGCACATGATAGTCGATTCCTGCTGTCGGCAGGTTGACCATAACCATCCCGGCTTGCGCTTTCTTCTTGTAATCACTTGCGTATTTCAAACTGGACGTACAAATTCCGGCACTAAGCCCGAACTCGGTGTCATTCGACACAGCCAGAGCTTCATCGTAATCACAAACACGAATTACGGAAGCAACCGGGCCAAAAACCTCTTCCTTGTTGATGCGCATGTCTGGATGGGTTTCGGTTATGAGCGCTGGTTGCAGGAAATACCCATCCGTCTCACGCATCACTCGTTCACCGCCTGCCCGCAATACGCCACCCTGCGCTCTGGCAATCCCGATATAGTCCAGATCTTGCGCCAATTGGCTCTCGTCCACCACTGGTCCAATATCCGATGATGCGTCCAGAGCGTGGCCAACCCTCAGCGCTGAAACACGTTCGGCAACCCCATTGACGAACTGATCATGTATCCGTTCGGTGACAATGAGCCGCGAAGACGCGGTGCATCTTTGCCCGGTCGAATAAAACGCGCCATCAACGGCGCACTGGACCGCAACCTCCAGATCGGCATCATCCAGAACAACAAGTGGATTTTTCCCACCCATCTCCAACTGGATTTTACGCTGATGTGGCAAGCTGGCGGCCGCGACACGTTCCCCGGTCGCCTGACTTCCTGTGAAACTGATCGCATCAACCCGGCTATCATCAAGCAGCGCCTGGCCAACGACAGACCCTGGGCCGTTCACAAGATTGAACACCCCTGCCGGAACACCTGCCCTGTGCAAGATATCCGCCAGCGCCCATGCGGATCCCGGCACCAATTCAGCCGGTTTGAAAACGACTGTGTTGCCATAACAAAGGGCTGGTGCGATTTTCCAGGCCGGTATCGCGATCGGAAAATTCCAAGGAGCGATAATCCCGACAACACCGACAGGTTCGCGGGTCACCTCGACACTGACGCCGGGACGAATGGATGGTAAGACCTCACCACGCAGACGCACGGTTTCCCCGGCAAAGAACAGAAATATCTGACCGGCCCGGGTCACCTCTCCAATAGCTTCCCGCAGGATCTTGCCTTCCTCGCGAGCTAGTAATTCTCCAAGTTCGTCCTTGCGCGCCAAAATCTCCTGCCCAACGGCCTGCAAGATATCGTGCCGTTGCTGCAGTCCACTTTGCGCCCATGCAGCGCTTGCATCGGAAGCGGCCTGAACTGCGGCCTCGGCGTCTGACCGTCCCGCCTGCGCATAGATTCCGATGACATCGCTGATATCAGATGGGTTAATGTTTGCTATCCCGTGTGAGGTCGTCACCCATTCACCATTGATCAAAAAGGGTTTCATAGGGTTCTGCCCTCATAAATCGCTTCAAGCACCGATCGGGCTTGGCCAAAATCAAGCCCGTCCGCCAATGCTGCTGCCTGCGCCGCCTCATCAAGTTCAGCCCGAGAAATTCCCATGTCAGACAATGATGCAGCCATTGGCAGATCCGATAAAACCCGCCCCATAGCCTGCTCCAGGTCATCATCCTGTTTGCCTAGTACCTTCAATAGGATGTCGGCCTTTTCAGGTGCTACATCTCGTGAACGGATCACACCGGGCAAAACCAATCGGGCAATTTCCGCTTCATCAAGATCCCTGTTGGTATGAGCAAGCGCAGCCGACATCGTCAGGGACGGACCGAGGCCCTTTTCCTGTGACAGGGCCGCGTTCAGGCAAGCTGCCATCAACTCGCGATGCAAATCTATCCCTGCCAACTCGCCTATTTTGGGGAGGTTCACCACACACCGGGTAAGTCCGTCGAGCGCCATCCCGTCTGCAGGTGGATTGTAAGCGTTGGCAAGATAGGCTTCAAAGCACCGAATAAGGCTCAGAACCGCTGTTCGCTGGCTCAACCGATTGTCGACATCAAGCGTCACTGTGGGATCGCATATAAGTACCGATGGCAGACCGGCACGCCAACTCTCTATCTTGCGTGTACAGGGGTTGGGCAATCCATCACCGCCCGGAACCACATAGAGCTCAGGTCGTTTCTTTTGCGTTTGGGACAGGACATGGCGGCATTTCCGGCCAAGTTCGATCGCCCGAGCGGACCCGAATGCGACGATCGCGTCGGTTTGCGGCGCCAAGTCAGATGCCTGCACCGCAGCCTCTCTCAGGTCGTGCAGGCGCGTAAAGGAAAATAAATGAGATTTTGCCGGACGCGGCAAACCGGCCTGAACCCGCTCGGATAACTCGCTCTGCAACAACGTGCTTTCAAATATCAGCAACGGATGCTCAGCACCCGCCCGTTCCAGCTCGGAATACAAAGCTTCCTCAAGCACGCCGTCTGCAAAATGCACGCGCGTCGGGTATGTGATGAGCGTCATGGGCTCTCACCGGCGAATTGAGAGATAACAAGAAAATCGGGCAGCACCGTCGGTGCTGCCCGAAAATTTAATCGATCAGTAGGTCGCTTTGCACTCAGGCGTATCCCGACCTGGCAAGCCGATCGCCTTGAACGCGGCTTCCTCAATACCCAGCGTCTGGTTCACATTTGGAACTATTTTGACCATCTGAGTGGCAAGATTTCCATCAGGCAATTCGACAACTTCAGACACAAAGTTTGTACCGATAGCCTGGCGATTGTGATCCAGCGTAATGGTGCCGTTCGGAGCTTCCAGGGTCAAGTTGCTCAGGCATGCCCGGAACCCGGCCTGACCATCTGACAGATCACCACCAACATCATTCATGCACTGCAACATCGCGTTGGTCGCGTTGTAGTAACCCGTTGCGAGAAGCGACGGAGATGGGAAACGCTCATCCGGCGGGAATGTGTCCTGATAAGCTTTCACATAAGCCTGCCAGTTTGCATCTTCCCATGTATCGGCTTGCGGTCCAGAAGATGGTGTTCCGATCAGTGCCTGTTTTGCAGACCCTTCAGACGACAGAACCGTGCCATCGACCATAATCGAACCACCGATGAGGTTCGCATCTCCACCAGCCTGTTGGTACTGGTTCAGGAAATTGACAGCATCGCCGCCGCCAAGACCGACATAGATCGCGTCCACATCATCCGGCAATGCAGCGATGATTGACCCGAAATCCTTGGTGCCAAGCGGAACCCAGAGACGTTCGGTGATTTCACCGCCAGCAGCACAGAACTCTGTCACAAATCCGAAGACCTGCGTGTAGATAAAGGAGTAATCCTCACCCACTGTTGCGACCGATTTATAGCCCTTTTCGTTGAAGACATAATCGCCGAGGCCAGCTGACCACTGCGCGCCATCGGTGTTGAAACGGAAGAAGTTCTCGGATGGCTCAACGAACGTTGTTTCCATCGCACCCGAAATGCCGTTGATGAATGTGACGCCTGGCTGGGTCTTTGAATAATCGCGAATGGCGATACCTTCGGACCCTGAAAGCGGACCGATCACAAGGTCAACACTGTCCTGTTCGACCAGCTTACGAGCACCGCGCAACGCGCTGTCCGGAGATGCATCGGTTGACTGGATGATAAGTTCGATTTCGCGGCCACCTGCAGTACCCTCAGAGCGGGCAAGTGCTGTTTTCAATCCACGAACACCGTCTTCTCCCAATACGGTATAGGTGCCCTCAAGTGTCGCCAAAACACCGACTTTCAGTGGCTCAGCGGCCAGAACCGTTGACGTGGCTGCGGTCATTATAGCCACCACGGATAGTGATCCTAAAAGTGTCTTTTTCATTCCTGATCCTCCCAGATTGCTCACACCGTCCACAAGCTGTCTGGCGCTCGCAGGGGTATGCCCCGAATGGTGCCGCACACAGGGTCAATCACAGATCACGCCAAGTGCGTCGGCATAACAAAGCGTCTCTTTTTGTGATGTTATTCGCGGTTCGAAGCCTGTGATTGGAGAACACGCTGCGCGAAAAAGACTGCGGACCCGCAGGACAATAACGTCAAAATGACTGCAGCAACCGGCCAAGAGACCGTTGCTAGGGACAGGCCAGACAGGAACAGCAGAAGCACACCGGCTAGGCCTATGAACAAAGGCGCAAGCAGGTTGCGCGGTGTGTCGGAAAACATGAATGATGCAAAACGAATTCCAGAAACAGCGATCACAAAATGGGCGACGATCTCCAATGTGGACGTACACCGGATGCTGTTACCAAGGGTCAAACCTTCGGCCGTACAGGATTCTGTCCCGAATATCAGCATGTAGTACTTGACGATCAGAGCCAGAGCGAGCCCAAGCCCGAGCAACATTTGTGCAGCCATCATCACGATCCAGGCAGGCCTGCGAAATGCTTCGAAAAAAGCAGATTCCCTGCGCTGATTGGTGTTGGCCATGACATGTCCTTCGAAGTCAGTTGATCTGAAATCGTGGTGCAGCAGGACGGTTCTGGCAATTACATCGGTGGTTACGACATTACCGAGCGTCTGAATTGATGTTGACGGATCGACATGTTTTTCGACTATTGCCAGTATGAAGTTGTAGCAAAAGGCGGAATTTCACTGTGTCAGGTATTACCGCATCAATAATACTCAGGACCAACTTGCGTCCGCGATTATAGACCGGCACCAGATCTTTTTGCCGGGAATATTTGGAAATAGGTGAGATATGGCGGGTTAAACGGTATTACATCACAAACGCTGTTCAGCCGATGAATGGATACCACAACCCAAGTGCCGTAGCTCTCATCTCTCCTTTCGTGGGCGGGTCGGTCTTTTACGGGATTGGCGAGGTAGAAGAGCGCGGTACGGCTCTGAGTTGTCAGAAAAATCGCAGAAAACTATAAGCTAAGTACATCTAGTCAGACACTCAGTTACATCGTGCAGAGCATTTTTGAATGTGAATGGACGACATCTCAATTCGCTTCCGGAACAAGTGCCTCGGCTTCTATTTCGACCTTGTAACCACCGATCAATCCGGCGACGACAATCAATGTATTGGCGGGTTTGATGTCACCGAAAATGCGGCCATGGGCTTTTGATATCTCCAGCACATCCGCTTCATCAGTAATGTAAATCCGTGTTCGAACGACATCTTCGGCGCCCGCACCGAGCGCTGTGAGTGCGGCAAGGATCTTGTCGAGAACGAAAGTGGTTTGCGCACCTGCATCCTTGGGTGCAACCACATGCGATACACCGGCGGTCGCGGTTGTGCCTGACACCAGGACCCGGTTTCCAATCCGGTGTGCCCGGCAATAGCCAGCAACATCTTCCCACTCGGAACCTGAGAGAACACGGCTGGCATCCGCGCGCGCAGAAGGTTCTGCATCAAATGCGGTCGGGACACTGTTCAAATGATCACTCAAATCGCCGGAGGCGGTCAGAAACGGTGGCTTTCGGTATTCATCGCCGCAATCACCCGGTACGGGCTGCGTACTGTCAAAGGCTTCAGACAGGAGCGAATGGTCCTCGGCATCAAGCGAAAAGGAGAACAGCTTCGCATTGTCGACTATATGCTGGGCCTCACCCAGACGCGCGCCAATGATGGTTCCGGCAACTCCTTGTTGCTCAAGCACCCAGCGTGTTGCCACATTCGACAGGGAAACACCGTGCTTTTGTCCGATCTCATGGGCTGCGCGCAAGATTGCCTGAAACGACTGCCAACCACCGACTACATCGATGAAGCGTTTGTACTTCATCTTGGACCAGTCAGAGATTACTTCCGGCTCGCTCTTGCCGAGCCAACGCTCGGACAGGAAACCACCACACAGGGTTCCATAAGCGAGCAATCGAAGTCCGCTCGATTTGCAAAGATCCGCCAATGGACCAGCGGCCCGGCGATCCAGCAGAGAGAACGAAACCTGGTTTGAACGGATCGGTATCCCATCCGACAGAGCTATGTGCAAATGCGCTGCATCGAAATTGGTTACCCCGATCTCTCCGATCAGCCCATCTTCACGCAAACGCGTCATTTCGTGCAGCGCGTCAAGCCATGCCGGATGCAGGAACGTCCACCAGTGAAATTGCAACAGATCAACACGGTCGACACCAAGCCTGTCCAACCGCTCCTGAACACCTGCGCGCACAATATCGGCTGTCATAGGTCCTGGCGCCGGGCACCATTTGGTAAAGGCAAGCGGCCGGTCGGCGCCATATCGCGTCAGCAGCCGTCCGGCAATAATCTCCGATGTGCCGTAGTGGTCTGCCATGTCAAACGTGTTGAACCCGGCATCAACATAGGACGACAGGTGATCGGCACCGGTTTCCGGATCCAACACGTCGCCATTTTTTTCGATATCCGCCACCTGCCAAAGGCCAACCAGTGCGCGGCTGATGTTGAGACCATCGGCAAGCTGATAGCGGTCATCTCGTTGGCATACCGGTGCATCGCTCATGTCGCTGTTCTTTCTTCAGGTTCGGGCAAAAGCACGCGAAAACTGCGTTCGATATCTTCAGCAAGAGCAGCGCGGGCAGTGTCCAGATCGCCATGCCTTAGTGCCTCAATGATCTTGTGATGAAAGACATGTTCTTCCATCTGAACGGCAGACTGCTGCTTGATGATGAGGTTCAAATAGGCTCCATATTGCATCCACAAGGCCTCGATCAGCGGCAACAAAACTTCAGACCCGCTCATACGATAAACCGCAAAATGGAAGGCGTAGTTGGTCTCCAAATCAGGAATGCCCTCGTCAGCACGTTTGCGGGTCAGAATTTCTTCCAGCTCTGCAATGCCGTCGCGTGTGACGTTTTCGATGGCCTGCTCCAGTGCCAATGTCTCCAACGCCAGTCTGGCGCCTTTCAGATCCTGCATCCGGCGCGCATTGAAGGTTGGAACCATCAACGTACGGCTTGGCGTATCGGTAAGTGCGCCCTCGGCAACGAGCCTTCGTACAGCCTCACGAACCGGTGTCATTGAGGTGCCGAGTTGATTAGCCAGATCACGCAAACTGACAACATCGCCCGGTGCAAACTCACCGCGAGTGAACGCCTGGCGCAGCGCGTCATACACTGTTTCTCTGAGTTTGGACTGGTCGACCTTGGCAAGCCGTGGCTGGTTCATTGCGCAATCTCCGTGCGTGGTGATTGTCTTTGATCCTACGATCAACAAAGGCACTTGACTAATAAAATATATCGTACACATGATCAAATATCACAGCTTAGGGAACAGGTCGGTGGGCGAACAGGATTCAGACAAAGGTTTTTGGCTTTATAACCTTCGTATCGAAACGGTTCTGGATGGTAGAACGCCCGTCTGTCGCCACATTGAGGGCGAGTCATTTCAGGTTCAGGGCGAAAACCTGATCTTTGACCAGCAACAGCAAGTCTCGATGTATGCGCTGGCTGCCCTGCTGCCTCTCCTGCCAGCCAAACAACGCCTGACCGATGCCAACGACTGGATGTCAACGGACGCAGAGATCGCCTGCCCTGACCCTCACTGTGGCGGGCGGTTCAAGATCGTTCGGGAAGACAAACGCTGGTTCAGCCATGCGTCGACCACGGGTCTGCCTGACCAGCGCGATACGCCCTATTGGAAAAAAGGCGAGACCGGTTCATGAGCCGCGTTGAAACAGTGGAGTTGCGATCAGGACATACTGTGTCCCGCGTGATCAAAGGGTGTTGGCAACTGGCCGGTGACCACGGCGCTGTCGACCGCACCGCTGCAATCGCTGACATGGAAGCCTTCCTCGACGCTGGTATCACCACCTTCGACTGCGCGGACATCTACACCGGTGTGGAAGAGATGATCGGTGAATTCATTGCTGATGTCCGCCAGCGCCGGGGCTCTGAAATTGCCGACCGCGCCGTCGTACATACAAAGCTGGTGCCGGACCTTTCGCGTCTACCGGATCTTCGCGCTGATGAGATCGAGGCGATTGTCGACCGCTCCCTCAAACGTCTTCAGATCGAGCAACTGCATCTGGTGCAGTTCTTTTGGTGGGACCTGAGCCTCGGCAATGCCCTGGACGCATTCGGTGTCCTCAAGCGTTGTCAGCAAAAGGGAAAGATCAAAAGCCTGGGTGTTACCAATTGGGATATCGCCGAGACAGCGCCCTTTGTCGAAGCCGGGATCGACTTGGTTTCAACCCAGATCCAATACTCCGTACTGGATCGTCGCCCGTCACAGGGGCTTGCCAAGTGGGCAGAGGCAAATGGGCTGCAGTTTTTCTGTTACGGCACGCTGGCTGGCGGCTTTTTGACAGAAACCTGGTTGGGACAGCCAGACCCGGGTTTTACGTTCGAGAACCGCTCCCTGATCAAATACCGACTGATCATCGATGAGTTCGGCTCATGGGAGTTGTTCCAGGATCTTTTAAAAACACTCAAGGCTGTCGGCGACAAACACGACGTCTCCCTGTCCTCTGTTGCCTCGCGTTGGGTTCTTGACCAGCCAATGGTGGCTGCTGCCATCGTTGGTGCACGTTATGCCCGTCACTTGCCCAAAACTTTGCAGGCCTTTGACCTGACACTTGATGCCGAAGACCATTCCGCAATTGCAACCGTCATCGACCGAGCCAGCGGACCAAACGGACCGGTGTTTGCGCTTGAGCGGGATCGAACAAGCCGCCATGGACAAATCATGAAATACAATCTCAACACCAACCCTGATGATCAGGTGCTGAGGGTGTCCAATGAGTGAGGTGATCCTCGAAACCAGAGACCTCTCACGTGATTTCGGTGCTTTTCGTGCCGTTGACAATGTCTCGATCAATATCCGACGCGGGTCGATTACCGGATTGATCGGTCCTAATGGCGCAGGCAAATCAACCCTGTTCAACCTGCTTACAGGCACCCTTCCGGCAACCACCGGAGAAGTCTATCTGAATGGACACGATGTGACGGGCTTCTCACCGGACAGGCTTTTTGCGAAAGGTCTTGGGCGTTCCTTCCAAATCCCGCGTCCTTTCGCACGCATGTCCGTTCTGGAAAACGTGATGGTTTCTCCATTGCATCAGAAGGGTGAAAATTTTTTCGGTCCCTTCCTGTCTCCCGGAACTGTCAAAGCCCAGGAAAAGGCTATTCGCGAACGGGCTTTGGAGGTGATCGATTTTGTCACCCTTTCCCATTTGGCAAACCACCCGGCAGGAAAGATTTCCGGCGGTCAGATGAAACTTCTGGAGCTTGCCCGTGTGTTGATGGGAGACCCGGAGTTAATCCTGCTCGATGAACCGGCCGCCGGGGTCAATCCAGCGCTCACCAGTATCCTGATCGACAAGATTAAACAGCTGAACCGACAAGGTAAAACCTTCATCATCGTTGAACATGACATGGATTTTATCATGAGCCATTGCGATCCAATCATCGCACTGGCTGAAGGTAAAATCGTCTTCGAGGGCACCTCTGCCGAGGCTCAGTCCAACCCGGTTCTGCTTGACGCCTATTTAGGGGCAATGGCCGATGCCTGATGCCGTCCTAACAGCTCAAAACATTACAGCAGGTTATGTGCCTGATCTGCCGATTCTGAGCGACGTCTCGATTGCCGTCGAAAAAGCCAGCGTTACAACAATCATTGGTCCCAATGGCGCCGGAAAATCCACACTGATCAAGGCAATTGCAGGACTGGTGGCTGTATCGTCTGGAACGATCACCCACGAGGGACAGGATATCACCAACATCCGCCCGGATTTGATGTCCCGTCACGCCATGGCCTATGTGCCCCAATCGAACAACATCTTCCGAACGCTCACAATCCGCGAAAACCTGGATCTGGTGTTGCGACATGCGGGTACCAAGACCAACGAGCGCCGTGACCGTTTGTTTGCGCAATTTCCGCCACTAGCGGATAAACAGCACGAAAAAGCCGGTTCTCTCTCCGGCGGACAGCGCCAGTTTCTGGCAGTCGCCAACGCACTGGCAACTGAACCGCGGCTGATCCTGATGGACGAACCCTCTGCCGGGCTCTCACCCAAGGCCACTCAGGAAGTTTTGGAGCTGGCGAAAGGACTGACCGAAACCGGTGTTGCCATCCTGCTGGTTGAACAAAATGTCACTCAAGCACTCCGGCTCTCCGACTATTGCTACATTCTGGCGGAAGGGCAGAACCAGATCGACGGCAAAGCCGCAGACCTACTTGGCGACAGTGTTGTTGCAGAGATTTATCTCGGCGGTAAACGGATGAGGTCTGGCGCATGATCCAGCACCTGATCGACGGGATTCTGGTAGGATCCATCTACGCATTGGGCGCAATTGGCCTGACCATGGTCATGCATATGCTGCGTTTCGCCAATTTCTCCCACGCAGAACTGCTCTCGGTCGGCGCTTACTGTGCCCTCGTCTTTGATCGCCTGTTTTCAGCGCTCCTGCCGGTTCTGTCGGAAAAACTTGGGCCTCTGTCCCTCACAAGCGCGCTCTTGCTGGCAATCCTCATTTCAATGGGGGTAACCGGCGCTACCGCCGTCCTGGTCGACAAGCTGGTTTTCCGGCGTGTCCGCGAAAAAGGCGGTGAGCTCTCTATGGTTTTTGCCTCCTTCGGCGTCGCGTTGATCTTGCGAAACGTGATCGGATTGATTTTCGGATTGGGCGCTGAACTCTACAGCCGCGACATCGCCTTTGCAGTTGTTCTCAGCCTGGATCCCCTGATCCTTGCTAAACCCGACCAGGTCTTCGTACTTGTCGCTTCGTTGGTCATCATGTTCCTCCTGCACCTGGTCCTGTCGCGAACCACATTCGGATATTCGCTGCGTGCAGTGGCAGAAAACCCTTCCCTCGCACAGGTCAATGGAATCAATCTCAGCCGCACCATCATCGCAGTCTGGATCATCGGCGGCGGACTTGCGGCTGTTGCAGGTGCTTTTTACGGCCTTACAAATCAGATCACCCCTATGATCGGACGCGACCTTTTGATGCCGGTTTTTGCTGCGGCAATTGCCGGTGGCATAGGCTCGGTCTACGGGGCGGCGGCTGGCGGCTTCATAGTCGGATTGGCGGCGAACCTTGCAGTCGTCGTGCTTCCTTCAGGTTACAGTCCGTCTGTGCCGTTTCTTATCATTCTGGCTGTCCTGATGATACGGCCCAACGGTTTGCTTGGAGTCGAACGCGCATGATGGGTCTGGTCTCCTACCTTGTCTTTTTCACAACAGTCGCGTCGATCCTCGCGATCGCAGTACTGGGGCTGAACCTGCAATGGGGCAATACAGGTCTGTTCAACGGCGGTGTTGTCGCGTTTTTCGGCGCTGGGGCCTATGGCACCCTGATCCTGGGAGGCACTCCACAAGCCGGGCATCTTGGCGGATTTGACCTGCCCTACCCGCTCGCTCTTTTGGGCGGCATGCTGATGGCCGGGTTGCTGGCATGGATTGTCGGTGTTCTAACCCTGAAACTCAGATACGATTATTTGGCGATTGCCACCTTTGGTGTTGCGGTCGCCTTTGAAAACACGATGCGCAATGCCGAATGGCTCTCTGGCGGTGCGAAAGGCTTGCGCGGGTTTGAACGCCCGATGCAGGACATTTTAGGGGCAGGACTTACCTATAATGTTCTCTTTCTCGCATTTGTTCTGCCGCTATTGGTCCTCACCTATCTAATGCTGGAAAAGCTAGTACGCTCACCATTTGGCCGCCTGCTACGGGCTATTCGGGAAGACGAAGAAGCGGCAAGATCGCTCGGAAAGTCGCCCTCGCGTGTGCGCCTGACTGCTTTTGTCGCGGGTTCCATGATCATGGGTCTGTCCGGTGGGCTTTACGGCACCTTCTATGCCTTCATCAGCCCACAGGATGTCCTGCCGATCCTGACCTTTCAACTTTGGGCAATGCTTATTGTCGGAGGAGCTGGCAACAATCGTGGGGCCATTTTCGGGACTTTTCTCATCTGGGCAGCCTGGACCATGAGCGGTTGGGTCTTGTCCCGCTACGCTCCTGTTGAGGCGCAGATCTATACCGGCTCGGTTCAGTATATACTTATCGGACTGGTCATCGTTGGAATGCTTTTGTGGCGACCTCAGGGGCTGTTCCCGGAACGGTTAGTCGTCACCCAATCGGGATAAACAAAGACGTCAAGATAAAACGAAGAGGGGAACTGCATCATGGGAATTTCCAGACACACAATTCAGGCCAGCGCCATCTTGGGACTCGCAATAGCTGGCGTTATTACGATTCCGACCAGCGCCCAAGCGCAAGACTGCAGCGTGAAGATCGGTGCAGTCCTTCCAACATCGGTTGATTGGGGCCGCCCTATTGCCGAAACAGCACAATGGGTAGTCGAGCAGGTCAATGATGCCGGTGGTGTCAACGGGTGCAAGGCTGACATGATCCTCCGCGACAGTCAGGTCGACCCGAAGGTTGGAGTGGATGCAGCCAAGGCGCTTGTGGACCTTGACGGCGTCAAAGTTCTGCTAGGCGCAGTCTCCTCCGGCGTGTCCATGCCAATCCTCACGTCTGTGACAGCGCCTGCCGGTGTCATGCAAATGTCCTGCTGCTCGTCATCAACTGCCTTCACGGCCGTCGCTCAGGAAGGCAAGGCAAAGGGTCTGTGGTTCCGCACGTTTGCAACAACAGGTGTGCAGGCCGCGGTCGGTGCCAAGGTTGCCAAGGACCAGGGCTATAAAAAGGTCGCTATTCTCTACAAGAATGACGATTGGGGCCAGGACCTCGCCAAACTGATCGCAAGTGATTTCAAGGCCCTTGGCATCGAAGTTACAGCATCCGTCGCCATCAACGATGCCCAACCATCCTATCGCGCTGAGACCGCACAAGCATTGGCCGGACAACCAGATGCACTTTATCTGGGCCTTTACCCGAATGAAGGAACGTCGGCAGTACGCGAATGGCTGTCTTTGGGTGGGACCCAGAACATGATCTTGGCCAACTCGCTGAAATCGGACGAATTCCGCCAGAACGTCGGAATGCAGTACCTTGCCAATGCATATGGTACGGACACCGCCTCACCGCGGTCCGATAGCGCGACAGCATTCGTCGATAGTTACACCGCCAAGTTTGACGGGCCGCCAAATGGTCCCGGCCTTGCCAACAGCTACGATGCAGCGATGATTGCCCTGATGGCGATGGAAGCTGCCGGTGCGGATGCCTCGGGTACGGACATCGCAGCAGCAGTCAGCCGTGTGACAGATCCAGACGGAAAGCCGGTTTCAGCCGATGCAGCGGGCTTCACAGCAGCAAAAGCGATTTTCGCCGATGGCGGCAATGTCATGTATCAGGGCGCGACCGGCAATGTACGCTTCGACAAGAATGGTGACGTCTCTGCCCCTGCCGTTATCTGGAAATTTACTGAAGAAGGCACGGAAGAAACCGAATATCTGTCCCTTCAGGAAGTCGACGCATTTATAGCGTCACTGAAGTAAACGGCATCCAGACCGGCCATTTGGCCGGTCTGGATATCAATCTGGGGTGATTTGGCACCGCCAATTTTCATAAAGTGCTCATAGGACTTCCATCGCCCCTGAATTGAGAGGTCAATGGAAACTGTCCCGCTAGCTGCTACATATCGGCAACCACCTAATCCAAACAATCACTAACTCGTAAGCTGTTTTTTGACTGTTTTAGCTCACTGAAAAAAATGAGCCGCGGGTCGAGGCGGCATATCACTCTTCCATCGGAAGTTTGGGATTTAGCTTTGAAAAGACTTCACATAGCAAAGTCATTGTTGCTCTTAGGCTCATGTCAACGGCAGAAAATCAGGCCGAATTTGATCAACAACTAGGTCGTAATGTCAACCAGGCACGAATTCGTACTTGTGTCCTGCCTGCCAGCTCACTAAATTTTTTGGAATACTCGCGTCAAAGCAAAAAGCGCAACGAACTTAGGGATGTCGGAAGTAAAAATGTCAAAAACATTCACGACCACCAGAGAGTTGCGCTTCGGCGATTGTGACATCTCCGGAACGGCTTATTTCCCCGCCTATCTTGATATTCTAAATGGTGTAAACGAAGAATTTTGGACAGTTATTGGATATCCGTGGCACGAAATCATCTGGAAAGAACGGTGGGGCACGCCAACCGTTCACCTTAGCTGCGATTTTTCAAAACCTTCGCTGTTCGGTGAATTGCTAACCTTTGAATTGCGGGTCACAAAAGTCGGCCGCTCGTCGGTAACCTTTGAACATGTGATCAATTGCGGCGAGGAGAAGCGCTGGAGCAGCAAACAGGTACTGGCGGCTAGCGATCTCGATAAACATACCTCTGTCGCTTGGCCTGAAGACGTGCGGAACACATTGCTCGCATATTTATGAATGGCTGATGAAACGGTTTACTAGCGCCTGCACCCACAAGCACCGGACGGTCGCCCCACTCGACTTGTTTCAGTTAAACCGCACTAATGGTCACCCTTTTGCAAAAGTGGCAATTGTCGCCAAGGCGCCATCAAGGCCTTCGCCTTCTTCGTCCTTTAAGGAAACTTCCCGCAATCGCCGTAACCATTCTGCTGCATCGTCCCTGCCTTGCAACAATGGGAGAGCGCCAAGGACCTTGGCAAACTTTGAATGCCCGCGTTCATGGGTGTCGGAGTATCCCTTCACCAGACGCTGCGTGGACAAGACCTCAACGGCAAGATCATAGTCGTGGTCTCTTGTGTCATGCGCTGCCTTCAGCAGCCGATCAAGATGCGCCTGTTCATGTTTGTGGCGAAGAAAACTGCGACGATACGGTTTCAATGAACTGACGAGCCACAATAGTCCAAAACCGATCACGCCATCGGTTCTGATCCGTCGGCCCTTGTTCACCATCCCATCGAGCATTTTGAAAGCCCTGGGTGAGCGCTCTATCCAACCGCCGAAACCTGCTGGCAACGTGCCGCAAATCTCTTGCGCCCGAGGATGAAAATACTCAGTCACATGGACAACCCTTTCACGGCTGGCCTCCTGGTCCTTTAACAACCTGTCATGCCTGCTAGCGCGGGTTTTCAAATCCGCTACACGCAGGATATCATCGTAACACATTGCGTTTGCGATATATTTGGCGCCAGTTGTTGTCAGCCTGTAATCCTGGTCCGCGCTGTCTATTCCTTGCAGATCCAGAACGTGCTGCAGATATGTAGCGCCGTAAGCTGTGTCTTGAAAGTCGACCACCTTGCGCAAACCGGCAAGCGCCATGTCACGACTTTCCGGCGCAACCTGATTGGCAGTGTTCAGCAGCGCATTCCATTTTTCCAGAAGCTTAGCGGGTCCTGTTTCCCTCCTGACTTCAATTACATCTTCAGTTCGTTTGGCGGTATCGTCGAACTCCAAAGCGCCCCGAAAAGCTGCAAGGCTCTGATCCACACCGCGCCCGGATTCTGAAATCACCTCTTCAAAGAGAGCCTTGTCGAAAGGCAGTGCGCCACTACGCGCCAATCCACCGAACAAGCTGGCGGAGATCATACTGCCTGCATTGGCGGCAATGGATTCCATGTCAAAACAAACGGCAGAAAGCGACGCCTTGATGATTTCCTCTTCGACCAGTGCGGCATCTGACCGGCCATCACCGGGCACCTGCTTTTCCGAAACCGAGAGAATACGGTGTGTTGAAGCGACCAGAGTTGTGCGATCCGGCGTGACGAACCCGCGCAAGACAGCGCGTCCCGCCTCCATCAGCTCAGCCGCGATCAGGATATCCAGATCCCCTGGCGACGCACTCAAGGCGAATACCGGCAACCGGTCCGTTTTTGGAGCCATTTCAACGTAATAGATGGTCGCACCCGTACGTTGAGCAACGCCTGCCACAGACGTCATCTGCACCGCATAACCGCCGCGCGTTGCCAGATCTGCAATCCAGTTCGTCAGAACACCACCGCCCTGCCCGCCAACAGCCAACACCGCGATTTTGATGACATCAGAAGCGTTTCCTTGCGCCCCAGATGTCGAAGTTTCGGCTAAAGCCGCCATCAAACCGCCCCTTCATCAAACACGAGGCGTCTGGCATCCCGCCGCCGCTGAAGCCAGGTAATCAGGGAAGACCGGACCGAGCTCGACACACGATCCAGCCAACTCGGGTTCTCGATAACGTCGGCCTGATAAAATGATGGACACAACACGGCAGCATCGGCCACTTCGCCGCAGTTACCACAGCCAACGCAGTTCTGGTCAATGCTGGCAACTGGATCATCGCGCAGCGGATCATCCAATTCCTTCAAAGAGAGCGATGGGCACCCCGAGAGCCGAATGCAGGCGTGATCACCTGTGCAGATGTCTTCATCGACACCGAAACGGGTGCGTTTCAGGCGTTTGCCATCAGCAACAGTTTTGCGCAGTAAGGGCTTTTCCCGACGCTGCCTGTTGAGCATACATTCCGAGGAAGCAATGATGACTTTCGGTCCCGTTTCTTCGGTGGCCAAAGCCTCTTTTAATGTCGCCTGCATGGCACCAACATCATAGGTGCGATCAATCTGGCGCACCCAGGTGACTCCCATGCCTTCGACCGCCTTCTTGATTGGATGTTTGGTCGATTTCGTCTTGTTGTCTGCACGAGATGACAAGATGTCCTGCCCGCCGGTCGCAGCGGAATAGTAGTTGTCGACAATTACGATCACACCGTCATTGTCGTTAAACACCGCATTACCGATGGAAGACGTCAAACCATTGTGCCAAAAGCCACCATCGCCCAAAAACGATATTGAGCGCCGCTCAGCTGCCTTGTCATTGAAGGCGGAAGCGGATGCCGGCCCAAGACCATACCCCATTGTCGTGGCACCGATGTTGAACGGTGCGTTGATGGAAAACAGATGGCAGCCGATGTCGCTGGCAATATGGTGTTCGCCAAGCTCCTGCTCCACAAGTTTGGTGGCTGCAAATATCGGCCGCTCCGGGCAGCCGATGCAAAAACTCGGCGGACGTCCCGGAACAGTTGCCATAAGCTCAGAAGAGGGCGCCGGATTTGGCGCATTTGGCGCACGGGCAACTGAGGGCATGAGACTTGAGGCTGCGTCTCGCAAAAATGCCGATATGCCGTCCAGCATGACTGTTCCTGTCAATTCACCAGCTTGCGGAAACAGGCCTTTGCCAGCCAGATCCGTTGTTGAACCTGCTTTATGTAAGGTTGCTCTTAGCGCTTGCTCGATATATTCCGGATAACCTTCTTCCACGACCAGAACACTATCTTTGTCCTTGGCGAATTCCAGAAACTCATCATCGACAAGCGGATAAGTGACATTCAATACGTAAAGCGGAATGTCGGACTCGCCATATAGATCGCTGAGCCCGAGGCGCTGAAGCGCGCGAATGACCGCATTGTACATGCCGCCCTGACAGACGATCCCGATCTTGCTTTCCCGCGGTCCGAATATCTCGTTCAGCTTGTTGTCTTTGATGTAATTGATGGCAGCAGGCAGACGTTTGGTGACTTTTTCCTGCTCATGCAGGAATGACGCAGGCGGTAGCACGATCCGGTCAACATCCCGTTTTGGTGCTTCCAAAGCGTCTTTGACGGTCATTTTCGGCGCAACATTGTCGCGCACGTCAAATTCGCCCAGCATATGGCAAGACCGAATTCTCACCTGCAGCATAACAGGGCTGTTCGAGGCCTCAGACAATTCAAATCCATCACCAACCGCCTTGACGATTGAGGGTAGATTGGGTCTTGGATCCAACAACCAGATCTGGCTTTTCATGGCAAAAGCGTGGCTGCGCTCCTGCATGATTGATGAGCCTTCGCCGTAATCTTCGCCGACGATCACCAGAGCGCCGCCGGTGACACCACCCGAAGACAAGTTGGCCAGGGCATCCGAAGCCACATTGGTTCCAACGGTCGATTTGAAGGTAACTGCACCGCGTATGGGATAATGAACGGACGCTGCCAGCGTGGCCGCCGCAGTTGCCTCAGAAGCACTTGCTTCGAAATGAACACCCAGCTCGCCGAGGATTTCCTGTGCATCCGCCAGCACATCCATCAAGTGGCTGATCGGCGACCCCTGATATCCGGCGACATAGCCGACACCGTTTTCCAGCAACGCCTTGGTAATCGCCAGAATGCCCTCGCCGCGGAACGTTTCACCAGCGCCCAGTCTGAGATCTTCAACTTCTTTTGCAAAAGACCGTTCGGCCATTTCGGCTCCCCATACTATATGCAAATGAATATATATTAAGGTGAAACGGTGTCAATTGGCGCCAGGCAGTTCGGCGGGTTTCCGACGCTCTAAAAGTCGTTGACCCTGATGTTCAGCAGGATCTGATTGAGCGTTTTGAGAAATGATTGTCGCGTCTTCTTGTCCAGCCCCTTGAGCAACTCAGATTCAGCTTCCAGCATATCCGGCCAAATGCTCTGGTAGACCGCAAGACCATTTTTCGTAATGGAAATAACCCGTACGCGGCTATCTTGATCGCTGGTCTTGCGCGTTACCAGACCCGCCGTTTCCATCTGGTCCAAAGTCCTGCTCATTGTGGATTGCTCTGAAACTGCAAAAACCGTGAGCGCATTGACGGTCAGATCCCCTTGAGACGCCAATGCAGCCAGCACCCGCATCTTGGGCGTGGTGATCCCGCGTTCACTCATCGCGATTTGTGCCGTTTGATTGTACCGGTGCACAATCCGGTTCATCAGATAAGGTGCAAAGGCCGTAAGCTGGGTGGCGGCCAGCGCATCATTTTCAGTTTTTGTCATGGAAATCTGTTTCGTCTTTCGTCCTGTCGTAAACGCGACTGTCTAACAAATTTACGACGAAAACCAATTGGAAACTTTGCGTAAGGCAGCATCTGGATCCCGTCGTCGAAACTCCGGCAACAGGAGCCAACACAGGCACTCCTGGCAATCAGTCAAGAATTGCAGTTGCCTCGACTTCGATCAGGAAGTCCGGCATTGCGAGGGCCTGAACACCGAGCAACGTATTGGCCGCGGGTACAACATCACCATAAAAGGCACCGATTGCCGGTCCGAGAATTTCCAGTTTATCAGGCGTATAGTCAACCACATAGGTTCTCAAACGCACGACATTTGCCGCGGTCGCACCGCTTTCGGCGAGAACCTCGGTCAGATTGGCAAAGCACTGAGCTGCCTGCTCGGCAAGATCCCCCGGCCCGACCAGTTCACAATCGGCGTCCCAGGCAACCTGGCCGGATAAATGAAGCAACCGGTTTCCGTTGCTTTCAACGGCATGAGAGAAACCGAACTGAACGGAGTTGTACATGTTCTCCGGATTGACTGCTTCACGTTTCATTCCGCTTCTCCTTCGATGTTGATGGATTGCCATTCGTCCGAACTCAACCGTTCGAGCAGAAGGTCATGCCAATCGATTTACGCCCCCAGTTTGCGGGCGAGATTGTAACCAGAGCCGCCGCCAAGTCCGGGACCGGGATGCGTTGACGCTCCGATATGATGCAGATTCTTGAGAGCGGTTGCATTGTTGCGTGACTGGGAAAACGGGCGCCAGATAAAGAACTGGTCGATTGTGCAGGCACCGCCATAAGGATCGCCGCCGACCAGATTGGGATTGATCATAGCAAGGTCTGTCGGCGAATAGGCGCGCCTTGCAAGTTTTACTGCGCTAAAATCCTCAATGTGCTGTGCAAGAATAGTCTCGATCCGATCTGCAAAAGCCTCTCGCGTCGCCTCATTCCAGGAGCCATCTGTCTCGATTTGGCCAGCCTCATCACCTTTGATAAAACGCGGGGCATCGGGGACCTGAATCCAGAGAATTGCCTTGCCATCAGGACAGCGTGTCGGGTCCAGTTTGTGCGGTTGACCAACACAGATCGTCGGCGTTTCAGGTAACATTCCTCGTTCTGATTCATTCGCTGACTTTGAAACGGAATCAATACTATCCGCCAGATGGATCAGGGCGACATCCTCGAGATCCGGCGATTTCCAGTTAGGAACTTTATCGAGCGCATAATGGAGTTGAAAATTGCCGCGGCCATGCCGGAACGCCTGGGCTGCATTTTGATCTGCCGACATTTCGTCGCGCAATAACCGCTGATAGAGTTGACCGGGCGCAACAGATGCAATCACATCGCCTGCGATGAGTTTTTCACCACTGGCCGTAAGGACGCCTACTGCGCGGCCGTTTTCAACGAGGACCCGGTCAACTTCGCTATTGCACCTGATTTCCCCGCCCTGCTCTTCAATCAATGCCTGAAATGCCTCGGCAGCTTTACCTGCGCCTCCCTTGACAATCGGGGCCCCTGCAGCCTCAAGGGCAAAGGCAATCACCTTGCCCATTTGTGCCGAATACGTGCTTTCCGGCGTCAAGCCGACATGCAAAACCCATGGCGCCCAAAGAGCCTGTACTTCCGCGCTGGCGTAGCTGGTTTCGAGCCAACCACGCGCTGGACGCAGGGCTTCGCCTATCCAACCGGCCAGCCCGCGAAGTCCGCGTTTCCAAACCTGTCCTGCCAGAAGCCAAGCCGTCGACCAGGACCACAAGGATCCGCCAAGAAGCGCAAACAGGAACGGCGCATCCGATTCAATGGTGCCAACATCCGCAACGTGGGCATCACCGTCGCCGGGATGACGGGCGTTGAATTTGGACTGATTGGCCTCCCGGTCCATGGTCAGTGTCAAAGCCCTGCCATCAGGGCGCACCACTGCAGTTGGATTGGCGGCGTGGCACAATTCAAAACCGTGCCGCGCCAGATCTTCGCCCAACGCTGCATAGGCCGGGGACGTCAAGAACAAGACGAATGTTGCAGCCATCACATCATGATGAAATCCGGGAAGAGTGATCTCATCGGTACGCATACAGCCGCCGGGGCGATCCGAGCGCTCCAGCACCAGGACCTTTTTCCCCTTGGCCGATAACATTGCAGCAGCGACCAGCGCATTGATACCCGACCCTATGATGATGTGATCTGGCTGCGCCATATGCCGTTATCCCTTGGGAACGAGTGCCAGAGCCCGGATTGGACTGCCTGTGCCGTTTTCGATTTTGAGGGGCGCTGCAATCAGGATCGCGCCTTTGGCCGGTACTTTTTTGAGGTTGGCCAAGGATGCCAGACCGAAGCAGTTGTTTTTGTGCAAAAGGTTGTGCGCAGGATATGGAGGATCCATCCCGCCAGCTTGACCGGCATCGGTCCCGATGCACTGCGTACCCCAGCCGACAATCTTTTTGGACAATAGATATTCAATGCAATCCACTGTCGGCCCCGGCGAATGCGGGCCTGTGTCATCGGCATTCAGGAATTGCGCCTCGTCGTCGACCCGGCTGTCCCAGTCGGTGCGCATAACCACCCACTCACCAGCCTTGATCTCGCCGTGTTCAGCCTCCCAGGCTTTCACACCAGCGGCATCCAGCAGAAAATCCGAATTCGCTTTGGTCTGCTCTGAGCAATCTATGACGTTCACTGGGGCGACCAGGCGCTGAACATTGAGCGTATCTGTAAACCCGTCGGGATAGTCTTTTCCGGTAATCCAGTGATGGGGTGCATCAAAGTGTGTCCCGGAATGCTCACCCAAAACCATCCAATTCCACGCAAAGAACGGACCGTCGGAATCATATTCCGAGATTTTATTGATTTCGACTTTTGGCGTTGGTTTGGCGAAATCGGGCGGCAACTGAATGATCGGTGTCTCAGGTCCTAAAACACCCGTGCAGTCTACAACCTCCACCGCACCGGACAGCAGCGCCGCACCGAGATTCTCAACAATATTTCCGGAGCTCATCTGGTTTCCTCCCTAGGCTTCGATGACAGAACTTTATCCATTTTCATATTTCTTGCTAGACAAATTTATATGCATTTGCAAATATTCTTTAGGTTTGAAACAAATCAACAGGCACTCGTGACAGACGCAATCATCATCGGATCCGGACACAATTCCCTCACCTGTGCGGCCCACCTTGCGGCCAAGGGTTGGAGCGTTGCAGTGTATGAACAGGCACCTGTTCCCGGCGGGGCTGTAAAGACAGCCGAGCTTACCTTGCCTGGCTTTCGTCATGACTGGGCAGCAATGAACCTGTCCCTGTTTGCCGGTTCCGGATTTTCCAAAACCTACGGTGAAGACCTCGGTAAACATGGGCTGGAATACGTTCCCGTACAGCACGTATTTGCAAGCGCCTTTCCGGATGGAAAGTGGTTTGGTGTCAGCAGTGACGCGGCCGCTACACTGGCAAGGCTTAAGATATTTTCATCAGCTGACGCCCTTACATGGGATAATTTAAGCACCGAATTTTTCACACAAGCCGAGCCGATCTTTGACCTTCTCGGCAGTCCGATGACAAAGCGATCCCTTGCTAAACAGGCGATGAAGATCCTGTCGAAACGGGGCGTTGGTGGCACGCTTGATCTGGCCAAGTTCATGATGATGTCGCCGCGTGCCTGGCTGGATGAAACGTTTCAGTCTGAACATGTCAAAGCAACGCTTGCCGCATGGGGAATGCATCTGGATTTTGCGCCCGACGTCGCGGGCGGTGCCCTGTTTCCGTATCTCGAAGCCATGGCGGGTCAGGCCTTCGGCATGGTTTTGGGAAAATCCGGTGCCCAGACTGTCACGGATGCGCTATCAGCGCTGATTGAGTCAAAGGGCGGAACCATCGAGTGCGGTGCCAATGTCACGCGCATCCTCTATGAGGACGGACGCGCTCGCGGCGTTGAGTTTGCAGACGGCCGTCAGGTGCAGGCCGACAAGGCAGTGATCGCAAATGTCGCCCCGCGTGCCCTGCAGGAGCTGACAAGCGGAACCGGTGACACTGCCTACGACGCCGGTCTCTCAAAGTTTCAACATGCTCCGGGCACGATGATGATCCATCTGGCCCTGGATGATTTGCCAGAATGGGCAGCGGGTGCCGAGCTAAGAGACTTCGCCTATGTCCACATCGCACCGTCGATGGATTACATGGCTCGTGCCTATCAGGAAGCGCAGGCAGGTTTATTGCCACAGGCACCGGTGATTGTTTGTGGACAACCAACAGCCGTCGACCCCAGTCGCGCGCCTGAGGGAAAACATATCCTCTGGCTGCAGGTACGCATGGCTCCCGGTGACATTCGCGGTGATGCCGCTGGATCTATATCCGCAACGAACTGGGAAGAGGCAGCGGCCCCCTTTGCTGAACGGGCCCTGGATATCCTAGAGCAATATGCACCCGGAACCCGGGCCAAGGTCATCGGCAAGCGTGTCGTCAGTCCGATGGAACTGGAAACCGACAATCCAAACCTTGTGGGCGGCGACCAGATTTGCGGCAGTCACCACCTCCATCAGCATTTTCTGTTCCGCCCGTTGCGCGGATATGCCGATGGTACCACGCCGATTGCCAACCTGCATCATACCGGAGCCGCCGTCTGGCCGGGAGCTGGAACTGGCGCAGGCTCGGGATATTCACTGGCGCAAAAACTGGCTGGAAAATAAGGGCAAATATTAAAGAACTACAATCCTGGGAGGGAACCATGACGACGCTTACAAGGCGAAATATGTTGAAGCTTTCTGTGGCTGGCATTGCACTGACCACAGCAGGAATGCCCGTATGGGCTCAGAACATCGATGAATTGGTGATTGCTTACAACGTCAATCTACCGAGCTGGGATCCAACGGTTGGTCCGTCTGCGGTCAACCCAACCATTCAGGGCATTTACCAGTCGGTATTCGATCTGTTTATCGCGCAAAACCCTGATTTGAGTTTCGGTCCCGGCCTGATCACCGAATGGGGCTGGAATGATGATGCCAGCCAGATCTACATGGATGTGCGCGAAGGAGTCACCTGGCACGATGGATCAGCATTTTCGGCTGAAGATGTTGTCTGGTCACTGGAACGCGCAGGTAGAGAAGACACCGGCAACCCGATCCAGTTCATCTGGAGTAAGATTGGGAACTTTGCAATTGACGGAAACCGCATCACGGCGGATGTCATTTCCTATGAGCCGACAATCTTCAAGTGGATGTCGTTCCTGACCGGCTACGTTCTGCCAAAAGCCTATTACGAAAAAGTCGGGGCTGAAGGTTTTGAAGCAGCGCCCATCGGAACTGGCCCCTATATGGTGGATGCCTTTGAGCGAAATGCTTTTGTACGTCTGAAAGCCAACCCCAACTATTGGGGTGGTAAGCCTGAATTTGAATCAGTGACAATCAAGTTCGTGACCGACGCAACCAGCCGTATCGCTGAAATCGTCAGCGGTAATTCGCATGTCACATTGGAAATTCCCTATGAGGAATTCGATAGGCTAAAATCTCGCGATGATCTCGCCGGGATCGCCCAACCGATTTCTGATATCGGCATGATTTTCCTCAACGACATCGAAGTCATGACCGATCCGAATGTTCGCAAGGCGGCCGCTCATGCGATCGACAAACAACTGATCATCGACCGATTGCTGTCGGGTTACGGCGTGGCAATAGATACGCTGCAGACACCGGACTACGCGGCCTTCGATGCTTCAATCAAAGTGCCCTATGATCCCGAGAAGGCAAAAGAGCTGCTGGCTGCGTCTGGCTACTCAAAGGACAATCCGGTCCGCTTCTCCATTCAGACCACGCGCGGCTTCAAGCCGAAGGACTTTGAAATCATTCAGGCGATAGTCGGCCTGTGGCGCAAGGTGGGGATCGAAGCTACGATTGAAGTCTACGAAATCGCCAAACACTACGAATTGCGGGCAGCCGATACGCTGGCGCCGGCGGCGTTTTACAATTGGGGCAATTCTGTTGGAGATCCAACCACGTCGACCGGTTTTGCGATGTTCGGGCCTTCGCCGCATTCCGTTTGGGATGGCAAGGAAACACTCGAGATGATCCTGCCGCTGTGGGGTGAGAAGGATGAGGCCAAGCGCATTGAAGGCTGGAAGGCTGTTGATCGGCATATCGCTGAAAATGCGGAAGTCATCCCTCTCTTGCAATATGTGCAACCGATCCTGCATTCCTCGGGTGTGAAAGTCATACCTCATGCTTCAGGTGCGCTGCTGCCCCATTTGATGACCCGCGGATAATGAAACACCAAGGCTTGAAAAGTCGCGCTTCAAGGCGCGGCTTTTTGGCTGTGACGATTGACTTTTAATGCTCATTCTCAAACGAATACTACACCGTTTGGCGACCACATTTGTCACCCTGTTCGGGGCCGCTGTGATTGTCTTCTTCGTGATACGCATTGTCCCCGGCAACCCGATCGCAATGATGTTGCCGCCCGGTGCCACAGACGCCGACATTGATCGACTGAAGACACTTTACGGTCTGGACAAATCCATCATTGAACAGTTCATGATCTGGTTCGGCGGTGTTGTTCAAGGTGATTTCGGAACATCCATTTCAACCCGCCAGCCAGTCCTTGATCTGGTTCTTGGGCGCCTGCCAGCGACACTGGAACTGTCCATCATGGCGCTGATCATAGCCGTTGCTCTCGGTGGCATTCTAGCGCTCACCGGGACCCGCTTCCGCCACAGCAAGGTGGAAGCGGCCATTGACGTCACCAATGGTATCGCGCTTTCCATTCCCGATTTTCTCTGGGGGCTCGTGCTTGTGCTTCTGTTCGGCATTTTGATGCCGATCTTCCACATTTCTGGCCGGATCTCGCCGTCACTGGACTTTGAGTTCCTGACGTCATTCTACCTGTTTGAAAGCGTACTCCGGCTCCGCTTTGATGTCTCGGCCAACATTGTCTCGCACATGTTCATGCCGGCAGTGGCACTCGCGATCCCGCTCGCAGCGATCATCGCCCAATTGCTCAAACAGTCCCTGAAGGAAACCATGCATCTGGATTATGTCACTCTGGCGCGCACCAAGGGTTATGACGAAAACCACGTAATTACGCGTGAAGCACTGCCCAATGCCATTCTTCCGACACTGACGCTGGTCGGAGTTCAATTCACTTTCCTGATTGGCGGGACGGTCATCATTGAACGCCTGTTTTCCTATGAGGGGCTTGGCAACATGGCCATCGATGCCGTGATCAACCGTGACCTCCCGCTGATCCAGGGGATCGTGATCCTGTTCGCCCTGATTTTTACCGGCGTCAATCTGATCGTTGATCTGACGTATGCTTTCCTGAATCCGAGATTGCGGCATGGCTGAACCAAGAACCACTCCCCAACGCGGTTTGGGCCTGCGGCTCTGGCTCTCCGGCAGTTGGCTGTGCCTGATCGCTATCGCCGCCGTTTTTGCGCCATGGCTGAGCCCACAAGATCCGCTGGCGCAGGATCTGTTCACGTCACGCCTGCCTCCGTTTTGGGTGGACGGCGCCGAAGCTGGCTTCCCGCTTGGTTCTGACAGCCTTGGTCGCGATGTACTCTCCCGGGTTATCTACGGCGCCCGCACCGCCTTGATCGTCGCACTTATTGCCGGCACGTTGACCTGCCTGATCGGTTCGATGCTTGGACTTCTGGCCGGGTATTATCGTGGCTGGGTCGATATGATGGTCTCCCGCCTGATTGAAATCTGGATGGCCTTCCCTCCGGTTCTGTTCGCGATCCTGCTAATCGCCGTTCTTGGAACCGGCCTGTGGTCGATTGTGATCGCCATTGTTGTCATCGACTGGACACGGTTTGCCCGCGTTGTGCGAGCAGAAACGATGAACCAGTCGGTCATGGATTATGTTTCATCGGCCCAAGTTGCCGGGCGAAGCCGGATGGGAACGCTTCTCACCGAAATTCTGCCCAATGTGCTTGCAACGATCGTGACCCTGCTAACGCTTGAAATGGGCATTGCAGTCATCGTTGAAGCGATCCTGAGCTTCGTAAACCTCTCAATATCAACCGACGAACCAACCTGGGGCGGGATGATCGCAGAAGGCCGGATATCCATTTATCAGGCATGGTGGGTACTGGTGGCCCCGCTTCTTGCGCTGTTCCTGACAGTTCTCAGTTTCAGTCAGTTAGGCGAAGGTCTCAAGGACCGTTTCGATCCGGTGTTGCGATGAGTTCTCTCCTAAAAGTCAGAAATCTGTCAGTTCGCCTGCGGCGAGGGCCAGCTATTTTGCGATCTGTCAGTTTTGATGTGGCTGCCGGTGAAGCACGCGGACTTGTGGGCGAAAGTGGTGCCGGAAAATCGATGATCGGCAAAGCCATCCTGGGCACCCTGCCCCGCGCCATCGAAATCACTGACGGTGAGATCTGGCTGGACGATGAAAACCTGCTGGCATTGCCCAACACTCAATGGCGCAAGCGCATCGGCGCAAAAGCGGCGTTAATCCCGCAAGACCCGCTCACCGCACTCAATCCGTCGCGTCGTATCGGACCGCAAATCACCAACCGGCTTGTGCAGATCCTGAAATGGAAACGTTCCGAGGCAGAAGCCCGGGCGCGTGAACTTCTTCATGAGGTACATATCCCTGACCCGGAACGGGTAATGCGATCCTATCCGCACGAATTGTCGGGCGGAATGCGGCAACGCATCTTGATTGCGTCGGCTTTTGCAGCAGAACCGGAACTGATCATTGCCGACGAACCAACCACGGCGCTTGATGTGGTCGTCCAGAAACAGATCCTGAAGCTGATCAAGGAAATGCAAAACCGGCACGGCACGGCGCTTGTCTTTGTCACGCATGATTTGGGCGTTGTCTCCAAAATCTGCCAATCCTTGTCCGTTCTTTATGCTGGCAAGGTTGTCGAGGATACGCAGGTTCGGGACTTCTTCAACGGCCCCGCGCACCCCTATGCAGCTGCACTTCTGGCAGCTACGCCCAAATATACGGATCCAGAAAGCAGCCTGATGCCCGTTCCCCAGCCAGTGATTGACAGAGTGCGCAAGGAAATCGAAGACTTCGATCGAGGTGCTGTATGAACGACCCGCTTTTTGATGTTCGGGACCTGCACCTGTCATTCCCTGACATGGCACATAAACCTTTGATCGGCGCTGCACCGCGCATAGAAATCCTCAAGGGTTTGAGTTTCACCATACAGCACGGCGAGATTCTGGGAATTGTTGGCGGTTCGGGATCAGGCAAATCAACCTTGGGCCGCGCCTTGCTCAGATTGTTGGAACCAACAACTGGCAGCATTCATTTTGCTGGCAAAGACATTACGTACCTGAGCGAGGATCAATTACGCCCGATCCGCCAAAAATTTCAGATGATCTTCCAAGACCCGATGTCGTCGCTTAACCCGCGTCGCAGGGTCGGCGGCATCATTGGCGGTCCCATGCGACTGCACGGTTTTGACAATGTGAATGCGCGCATTGATGAAGCACTGGATCATGTCGGCCTGCCGCGTGACTTCCGACAACGCTACCCGCACGAACTCTCAGGCGGACAACGCCAACGGGTCGGGATCGCGCGCGCGATAGCTCTACGCCCGGACTTTATCCTGGCAGATGAAATTGTGTCCGGGCTCGACGTCTCAAGCCAGGCGCAGGTTCTCAATCTCCTGGCAGACCTCGTGAGCGAACTAGGACTGACACTTGCCTTCATCAGCCATGATCTGTCGGTCATCCGGCGGCTCTGTACCCGGATCATCGTCATGCAGCATGGCGAAATTGTTGAAAACGCAGAAACAACAACGCTGTTTGACAACCCGTCCAGCGCCTATTCACAGGAACTTTTGGCCGCTATTCCGCTCCCGGATCCGAACCAGATTTGGGACTGAACCAGCATCCATAATGCGGCGCGGTTACCTGATAGGTACAAGCGCCAGCGCGCGAATGGGACTGCCCGTGCCGCGATCCAGCTTCAGTGGCGCAGCAATCAAGATTGCGCCCTTGGGTGGCAGTTGATCAAGATTGGCAAGGCTTGCCAAGCCAAAACAATTGTCCCGGTGCAGATGGTTGTGCGCCGGGTATGGCGGCGAAAACTTGCCAGCCATCCCCGCATCCGTGCCGATGCACTGGCTGCCCCAGCCAACGATGCCCTTGGACAACAGATAGTCGATGCAGCCTGTTGTTGGGCCGGGACTATGCGCCCCGTCCTCCATCGGGTCAGGGTCTTCGTTTAGGAACAGGTCTTCGTCATCGGAGCGTTTGTCCCAGTCAGTGCGCATGACCACCCACTCACCGGCAGAAATTTCGCCGTGTTCTGCCTCCCAGGCTTTTACGGCTTCGGCAGTCAGGAGAAAGTCCGGGTCATCCTTACATTCCCTGGAACAATCAATGACATTGACCGGTGCCACCAGCCGCTGAACATCCAGCGTGTCGGTATAACCATCTGGAAAATCCTTGCCGGACAACCAGTGATGCGGCGCGTCGAAATGCGTTCCGGAATGTTCCCCAAGCTTGAGCCAATTCCAGGCAAAAAACGGCCCGTCGCTATCGTATTCACTGATCTTGTTGATCTCGACTTTCGGCGTGTTTTTGGCAAAGCCTTCAGGCAGCCGCAGGATCGGAGTATCCGGCCCAAGCACAGCCGTGCAGTCGACCACCCTGACCTCTCCTCTCAAGAGCTTTGAACCAAGACTGTCCAACAGATCACCCGGGTTGGATTCAGGCGCGCCACTCTGGCTTTTCGTCGGTTGTTTTCCGGCGAAACGAAACGAGCGACGCTCCATTACCCGGCCTGCTATGTCGAAAACCTTTTCCACTGCATCGGCTTCGGTCAGGACACCGGGCGACAGACGCATCAGCTGATCGCGAAAATCAACGGAAATTCCTTCCACCCCAAGAGCACCAACCACAGCGCCTGCTTCCGCCTTGTTTGGCATCTGCAGCATGATTGATCCACCGCGCATGTCCGCATCGCGTGGGCATTGCAATGGCAGGCCCAGGTTATCTGCATGGCCAATGATCAGATCGACCAGTTCTCGGTTATGGCGGACCATTTCCGCGCGGTCTTGTCTCGCGTGCCATTTCAGCGCTGGCAGGGACGCAATGGCCGGCACAGAACTTGGCGTTCCACTGTCAAAGCGGCGCATATCTGGCGCAAAGGAAAACTTGTCCAGATCCCAGGAAAACGGATTGTTCTGCGAAAACCACCCGCGGATTTCGGGTTGAAATTCAGGGATCAGACCCTTGTCCATGTAAATCATGCCGGCACCCGACGTCCCACACATCCATTTAAGGCTGGTGGACACCGCAAAGTCGATTTTCGGCGCCATAACATCAAAGGGGATCAGCCCGGCTGCCTGGGTGATATCCACTCCAATCAGGCTGCCCATTGCGCGGCCATGGGCGACAACGTTTTCAAGATCACAGCGGAACGAACCAGTTGAGGTGACCCAGGTGATCAGCGCCAGCGCAACATCCCGGTCCCAGGCAGAAATGAAATCCTCGTCAGCAACCCAGGTCGCGCCGTCGCGCTTTGGAACGGTTATGAGCGTGAAGTCAAAACGCTCTGCAAGCCCGGACAATAGAAAATGCACTGACGGAAAACAGTCAGCTGCCACCAGAACCTTTTTGCCCTTGAGTTTGCTGGCGGGCATTCCGGCAACGATAGAATGGACACCTTGCGTGACGCTGTCACAGGTGGTCAGCGATCCTTTTGGCGCGTTGATGATGTTGCGCCAGTGATCAATGAAGTCTTGGCGTTTTTGAAGCACATAGCCCCATTGTTCATCGTTGGTCGCTGACCAGACACGCGCATACTCTCCCATTGCCTCAACAAGGTCGGTTTCCTTGCCCGGATACATCCCGATGGAATGGTAGAGGAAGTAGGCTTCGGGAAGTGAGTTTCGCGACGCGGCGCTCATGAGCTGGCCTTCTTAGTCATAGTGGATTTTCGGCGGCTTTTCCGGCAACAAACCAGCGCGGAACCGTTGCAATACGAATTGGAGCAACAAGCCAACCAGCAACATCCGGATATAGGAAGAACGGGTAATCCATTCCGGAGGCAAGCTGCTGGTCAGGATTTCCGTTGCCGACCAGATGAACCAGATCACCACAGCGCCCAGGATCGCGCCACGATTGTTTCCTGATCCGCCCGCCATCAACATCACCCAGACAAGAAACGTCACGAGCAGTGGTTCGGTCGCCGATGGGGACAGAAACTTGAAGTAATGCGCCGACAAAGCCCCGGCGACACCCATTATCGCGGCACCAATAACGAAGGTCTGCTGGCGGAATTTCTCGACGTCCTTGCCTGCTGCCTGCGCGGAGTGTTCGTTGTCACGGATGGCCCGTAAAACTCGGCCCCAAGGGCTTTTGTAAAGCCGCTGCGCAATCACGTAGACAATCGCGACAATGCTCCATACCACGCACAAAAAGACGACATCAGCTGCCCGGCCTTGCACCAGGTCGCCGAACGGGCGTGGTATCCTTGAAATGCCCAAACTGCCATTGGTGAGCCAATCTTCATTGACGATCACCAACCGCAGAATTTCGGCAATACCAATGGACGCCATTGCGAGGTAGTCGCTTTTCAGCCGCACACAGATCCGGGCCACGGCCCAGCCGGTCAAACCTGCGACCAGGGCTGCAGCAGCCAGACCGAAGGGAATCGGCAGTTCGAACCCGCCGAGATGTTTGTGGGTCGAAGCCGCTGTTACGATGGCCGAGCTATAGGCTCCGACAGCAAAAAAGCCGGCGATCCCTGCATTGAACAATCCGCCCATGCCCCACTGGATATTCAGTGCAAGGCACAGAATTGCATATATGCCACCGGCAATGAGCAAGCTGACGACATAAAAGAAGAGGCCTGTCAGTTCCATCAGAGCAACCTCCCCTTGAACAGGCCTTGCGGGCGGAAGATGAGCAGGCTGACCATGAAGAAAAAGGCAATTGCGGTTTTATAAGATGGTGAAATGAACGGGTCTGTTCCAATCCATGGATAGGTCACCAACTCTTCGGCAAGACCAATGATCAATCCCCCCGCAATGGCACCCATCGGCCTGCCGATACCTCCAAGGATCGCAGCCGCAAACATCGGCAGCAAAAGGTTCCAGCCGAGATTGGGGTGCATACTGGTGTCCATACCGGCAAAGACACCTGCCGTTGCTGCCAGAGACGCGCCGACAATCCACGTCCAGCGGATCACGCGCTCGGTGTCGAGGCCTGCAACTTCGGCCAATTCCGGTTCATCGGCCACCGCCCGCATTGATCGCCCCATCCGTGAACGGCTGAGAAACAGGTGCAAGGCGAAGGCAATTACCACAGTCAGGATGATCACCTGAGCGTGCAAGACCGAAATTCGGAACGTATCAAACAGAACCAACGGCGGACGGACACCCGGAATGAAAACCTGATTGCCCGAACTCCAGAACAATTGCGCCAGCGAGCGAAAGACCAGCGCCACTCCGAATGAGGAAATCACCGTGTAGATGGTCGGCAACTGTCGCAGCGGTCGATAGAAAAACCGGTCAACAGCCAGTGCTGCAACGATGGACAGTGCAATGCCGAATGGCAGCAATAGCAACGGATGCAGCGGAATGAACCAGACAGCTGTCAACACCCCATAGCCGCCAATGGTCATCAAGTCGCCATGGGCAAAGTGGGCAAATCGCAAGATGCCGAAGATCATGGAAATCCCGACAGCGCCCAAAGCATAGATGGAGCCAATTGTCAGACCGGGCACCAGATAGAGATTGATAAAAAAGACTAGGTCGTCGATGAGTTCATCCCCCCCAAAAAGGACCGACGCACACTCTCATCGGCCAAAAGGGCGGCCCCGGTGTCGGATACAAAATTGCGACCATTCACGAGCACATGGCCCCGATCTGCAATTCTCAACGCCTGTTTTGCATTTTGCTCCACCATCAAAATGGTCACACCGTTGTCGCGAATATCGAGCAGCAGATCGAAGATCTTTTCAAGGTAAGCTGGCGACAATCCAGCGGTCGGCTCATCAAGCAGCAGCAAGGACGGTTCACTCATCAAGGCACGGCCCATTGCGGCCATCTGGCGTTGCCCGCCCGACAGCTCACCGGCAGGCTGATTGAGTTTGTCTGACAGATCGGGAAACAGGCTGAGTACCTTTTCGCGCATTGCTTTCTTGTCAGCAGGCGGCGAGCCATATGTTCCGATATCAAGGTTTTCTTCGATTGTCAGTGTCGGAAAGACATTGTTGTTCTGGGGAACGGCGGAGATGCCAAGCGGAACTAGCCCGCTGGTTTTGACCCCGGTGATATCCTTGCCCTTGAAACCAATCTTGCCGTCACTGATTTGAGTGAGTGCAAAAATCGTCTTGAGCAAAGTCGACTTGCCCGCACCGTTCGGACCGATAACCACCGCAATTTCGTTTTCAACCAGGTCCAGATTTATGTCTTCGATCACAGGCGCCCCGCCGTAGCCGGCCGTCACGGCAGAAACACTAAGCACAGACGTCATGCCGTTGCCTCGTATTTCCCGCCGCCAAAATAAGCTTCGATGACACGCTCATCCTGCCGCACTTCGTCGACAGTTCCGCGCATCAACAACTCTCCCTGAGCCATCACCACAACGGAACTGCAAAGCTTTGAAACATAATCAAGATCATGTTCGATCAGACAGAATGTCAATCCCATTTCCTTGTTGAGGTAGAGGACCTTCTCCGACAATTTGGCAAGGAGCGTGCGGTTGATGCCTGCGCCAATTTCGTCGAGCAAGATGATCGAGGGTTTCGTCATCAAGGCACGCCCAAGTTCGAGCAGTTTCTTTTGCCCGCCCGACAGATTTCCGGCCTGCTGGTCCGCAACATGCTCGATCTCCAGAAGCGCGATCATTTCGCGGGCCTCGTGGTAAGCAGCGCGCTCTTCTTCGCGAAAACGGCCGCGCCGAAACATCACATTGAAGACGTTTTCACCGACAGGCATAGCCGCCGAGACCATGAAGTTTTCAAGCACCGTCAAACGCGCAAATTCATGAGGAATTTGAAACGTGCGCGCCAACCCCAATTTGGAGCGGGCATGAGGGGCGAGACCGGAAATGTCTGTATCTTGCAGGAACAAACGGCCGCTGGTCAGTGGAACATGCCCGGCGATGGCATTGAACATGGTTGTCTTCCCAGCCCCATTAGGGCCGATCAAACCGGTGATCTGTCCATCTGGAATATCAAAACTGAGATCATTGACTGCCATTAATCCGCCAAAGCTGACGGTGGCGTGTTCGACACGGATCATTGCCCCTCCCTACCCGCTTGCACCACCCGTGAGCCGGGTGATGCATATCGTCAAATCCATAGCGTGCTACTGCATCACTTCGGTTTGTTTGTAGGCCGTTCCGTCAACAACGAATTTTCCGATAAATCCGGCAACATCGCCGTTCTTGTCGAAGTCATAAGATCCGCCAGCACCATCGTAATCGACGTCCTTGCCGTCCATCAGCAACTTTCTGGCCTTGGCCCATTCGCCAGGTCCAACCTTTTCGCCAGGTGCAGAGGCAACGGAGCGAAGGGCCGCAGCCATGGCAGCACGATCAGTTGAACCGGCCTTCTGGATCGCCAGCAATGTCAGAAATGTTGCGTCATAGGTCTGGTCGACAAACGCCTTGTCAGCACCACCGCCAAATTCAGCATTGAACAACTCGTGCAGCTTTCCCTGATTTGGATTGTCAGCTGGAGAGGTTGGTGATGAAAAGAACGACGTTGCCAAAGCATCAGCACCAATATCGTTGATCAGGGCTTCATCGCGCAAACCGTCAGTGCCGATGAAATTGGTAAAAAGGCCGCCTTCAATCGACTGTTTGACGATCTTGCCACCGGAATCGCCAGCATAGGCAATCACCACCAGCGCACTGCCGCCTGCTTTTGAAAGCGTTGCCAGCTCGGATCGGTAAGAATCCTTCTTTTCCTCATGCTTGACCGCAGATGTAATTTTACCGCCAGCCGCTTCATAGGCTGCGATAAACGTCTTGCCGATGCCAACGCCATAATCGTTGTTTACATAGGTGACGGCGACTTCCTTGTTCCCTGCTGCCAGCACCATCTTGGCAAGAACTTCGCCCTGATAATTGTCGGAAGGAACAATCCGATACATCAGATCATTGTCTTCGATGTTCGTGATTGCCGGGGATGTGGCCGTCGGCGACACCAGCACGACACCAGCAGGAATGGCGACGGCCTCGGCTGCAGCAATCGTGGTACCGGACATCAGGGATCCCATGATGATCGGAACGTTTTCGATATTGACCAGTTTGCCGGCTGCATCGACGGCGCCCTGAGCAGAACCCGTCGTGTCACCAAATACAGCTACCGCTTTACCGTCAAGCAGTCCGCCTTGTGCGTTGGCCTGTTTGACCGCCAGATTGGCCGCATTTTGCAGCGGCGGAATAAAGCTCGCAATTGGTCCGGTGATATCCATTAAAATGCCAACCTTGGTATCGGCAGCATGGGCGACCCCTGCTGTTGCAACAAGCGCAACTGCAGCCATCAGGCTCATAGTTTTATTCATGACAATCCTCCCTTTTCGTTCAGTTTTTTATCTTCCACGTGACCGTGTTCCCTCCTCAGAAAGCGCGATCCGGAACTTTCAAATCAAAAATCAATTCCCTCAATTTCAGTAACAAATGGTCCCGGCAGACTGACCTCCATCAGCTGCAAATCATCCGTAATCTGGCTGTAGCGCGTAGCCATATTTGGCGGAATGACAAAAGCATCTCCTGGCGACAGCTGATAGGGGTCCTTGCCCTCGCCTTCCAAAACCATACTGCCAGACATGACAAAGTTGAAAACAATATCGCCGAGGTGCCTTGTCCATTTAGGCTCCCCGCCTGCCGGGCGGGCCACCTGAACCGACGCTACCCCTTTTGTATTCTCGTTGATGGTCGTGTCGCGCGCTTCAAAACCTGGAATACGGAAAGGTCCGAACGCACCGTCCTTTGCCAGGCTATGAACAAAGCGCTGCCCGTCCCACTCCCGGTCCGGTCGAAAATCAGGGGTTGGCAGTTCCATGGTTCGGTCGATTTCGGTGACGTGTTCCGCCGGAACACCGATTTCGACCACTTCAATGCCTTCGGCAGCGTGCAGAACCCTGTGCCGGATTTCCGGCGGCTGGATAAAACAGTCGCCGGCATGTAACCGTCGGACCCCGCCTTGATCTTCATAAAGAACATCAACCCAGCCGTTGATGCAGAAAATAAGCTGGAAGCCGACCTTGTGGAAATGAACCATATCAGGCACCGGACCGTCCGGCACGCGAATGTGGGACGCAATCATCGCACCGCCGAGCCGCGAAGGCACTAGGTCACGATACTCCATGCCCGCCCGGCCGATGACCCAGGGTGCCTGATCTGCCAGCCGCCGCACGACAAAGGCGTGTTCCGTTTCAGGCAGTACAAGGGGCGGATTGAGTTCGTCAATCCGCACCTTGATGCCGCCCGGCGACACCAGGTCGCGCACGCCATCTGCAATCCTATCCGGATTGCTGGCCATGAGACCAATTTCACCGGAAGACCCGGATCCATCTTCCTGGATCCTGATGCGGACACCGTGACCGGAAAAAACAGCAACCTGCGGATTGTCGGCTGGGTAGATCATATCGAGATCCAGACCCAGGCGGTTGGTCATGAACGGCAGATCCGCACGCAAGTCGGTGCTCGATAGTTTAACTTCCGCCCTGATCTTTTCAGCCATACGCTCTCACCGTTTTTGTTATCGATTCCAAACCAGCTATTTTAATATTTCACATTAGTTTTTACTGTTATCCATATATTTTAAAGTCGTTTTTTCGTTTATTAGGACCGATCCAGCTCTGCCTGGATGTATTCTCGGCAGAGCTCCCGAAGCATATCGTAGGGACCCAGAATGTCGGATTTGAGTGCAGTAGCCGCACCGGCCGCATCCCCGGCCTTCAGCGAAGCCATCAGCATCTTGTGTCCTGGCCCGACCTCAAGGTTGGAGTTCGGCCCGATCTGCTTCACCAAATCATCAGTCAGCAGCCGCATGTAAGGCCCATGGCGCAGCCACAGGTTCTCGATGATCTGCATCATGATCGGCGATCCGGCCAAAGCGTAAATTCCGAAATGCAGATGCTGATTGAGTTCGAGCATTCGGTAAACTTCGTTATTCTGGCGGCAGTCTTCATGCGCCTCGGCGATGCCAGTCAGCTTCGCTAGTGAAACCGCGTCGTTCTTGCCAGCAGCCAGAGCCGCTGCATGGCTCTCAATATGTAAACGGTTGGTGCAGATATCACTCAGGCGTTCAATGGAGATCAAGGGAACGCGCGCGGATCCATTTTGCGCCACTTCCAGTGCCTCGACAGCACTCAGTCGCCGCAACGCTTCACGGACCGGCATATGGCTTACACCGAACTGTTTCGACAGAAGGTCGATCGTCAGCGTCTGTCCAGGCATGAACTGGCCGGACATCAACGCATTTCGGATTTGCAAATAAACGCGATCCGCCAGGGTGACGCGAGAACCGGCAAGGCGAAGGACTGGCCCATTTTCAGGGCCACCCTCGTCCAATGTTCTGCGTTCGCTCGGCGTCACCATTTCTTCAGATCCGATCCCTGTAGATACCCCTGCTGTTTCGGGGTCTGCCCACCAATCATTTGTCATTCACCGGAAAACCAGCACTAACCCGCTCAATCTTCTTGGCAAGATCTACATATTACGACTCATGATATTTTGATCAAATGCGCAAATCAAGTGCAGCTTACAGCCGCTGAACCAGATTAACCGTCTGTTGGATCAAGAGGGTTCAGTTTCGGAACAGACAACTGCTGCTACATTAGAATCGTTGTTAAGTCGGCAATCCTGTGCCTTACTAAGTGCTTGATCGGTGTTATTGCGAATGCTGATGGTGTGGGCAGATCCGTTTTGTTATGACGCGCAATTCCAAATTAAATATACGTAAGATACGGAAATTACTGACAGTATTTTCTGTTCTCCCGTTTCTGATGTCAGGACAAGCTGGAGCCGGAAATTCGTATTTCCAAACCCTTGCGAATCAAAATTCTGATGTTGGCGCGATTGATCAACTGAAGAAGTACCTCGCTGACGTCGACAGGCGCACAACCGATAGCTCTGATCTGCAGCCGAGCATGTTCCTTGCTGCAAGCGAAAATGACCCGAATACGCCAGGATCTGACGAGACAGGTCTGGAAAGCTCTGACGATCTCCTTCTGGAACCGGAAACAGAAAGCGACGATCTTCTGGTTTTGGATGACGACGCGCTGCTGGACGACGACGATACGCTTCTGGCTGATGATGCCGATGATGGACTTCTGGAAGAAGATGACGGGCTGCTGGTCGTCGAGGACGATGATGATGATCTGCTGACTGTTGACGGCGAAAGCGCCACGGAAACAGCCGAAGGCAAAAAGAAGGAAGAACAGGTTTCTCGGCGCTCGGCAAATGAGGACCATGAAAAACTGTTCCTGGAGAGCAAATACCCGTCCGCCAACACCTGTGCGACTTGTCATCCCAAACACTATGAAGAATGGTCTGTCTCTCAGCACGCCTATGCACAGTTAAGCCCGATTTATATGGCGATGCAGACCACCATCAACTTGAAAACCAGCGCTACAAACGGGGATTTTTGCATCAGGTGCCATAATCCGGTCGGTATGAACATCGGAGAGTCGCTTTATGTCTCCAACCTGGAACGCACCCCGACATCCCGCGAGGGGATTACCTGTGTTGCCTGTCACCGGGTAAACAAAAATTACGGTAAGATTAGCGGCCGGTTCGCGCTTGAAGAAGGTGATGTATTTTCGCCTGTTTATGGCCCCAAAGGCGGCGCTGAGCTGGCCAGGGTTTTGAGCAAACCGGAAGATTACCGGGTTTCTCAATCCCGGGACGATCCGGGAAGAAGCATTCACACAGAAGCAAAGCCGTTTTTTGCGCTGACGAAACCGGGGTTCTGCGGAACATGCCACGATGTGACCCTGTTCAACGGCTTTCGCCTGGAGGAAGCCTTTGCCGAATACAAACAGTCGCCGGCCGCAAAACGCGGAGAAACATGCCAGGATTGCCATATGGGCAAAATACAGGGTGTTGCCTCTGGCTATGATCATGGCCCGGCGGCCGTTGTCGGCGATGTGCCGACCCGCAATCGTAAACTGACCAATCATTTCTTTGCTGGCCCCGATTATTCGATCGTCCATCCCGGGATCTTTCCGCACAATGTAGAAGCTGCCGAATTCAAGACACTGCGGGAGTGGCTGCAGTTTAACTACAAGGCTGGCTGGGGAACGGACAAATTCGAGGATCGGATCAAGGATAGTTACAAATTCCCGAAAGCCTGGGAATCCATAGATGACCGTTATGATGCGCGGGAAATCCTGAAAGTTCAGTTCGAGCGGTTGGCAAAAGCCCGAAGGCTCCGCGAACAGGTTTTGCGCAATGGCTTCAAACTCAGTGACATCACCGTCCTGAACAATACAAATGGCAAATTGTCGTTTTCGGTCGACGTCAGCAGCGGCACGGATGGCCATGGTGTGCCGACCGGGTTTGACGCCGAACGTCTGATATTCCTGGAAGTCACCGTAAAGGACAGCCGAGGCAACGTTGTGTTTGTTTCAGGAGACCGCGACCCGAATGGCGACGTCAGGGACGCCCATTCGCTTTACGTTCACAATGGCGAACTGAAACTCGACAAGAACCTTTTCAGTCTGCAGTCCAAATTTATCATCAGATTGTTGCGTGGTGGTGAGAGGGAACAGGTTCTTGCAGTCAATACCTCTTCCGATGTGCTGCCATTTGTGCGGCCGGAACGTCGGGCAACCACGATCTACGGGCGACCAAGAGGGGCCCGCAAACACAAGCAGAACCTTGAGCCCGGAGCCAGCCGGACAGCGAAATACAAGGTGCCTTCCGATAAGCTCAAAAAGGGTGAGCGATACTCCGTCTCAGTCAGGCTGGTCTCCCAGATGGTTCCGGTAAATCTGATCGCGGCCATTCAGGGCGCTGGATTTGACTATGGGCTGAGCCCGGCGCAGATCGCCAGGGATGTTGTCAAAGGAAGTTCTGTCCTGTGGTCTAGAAAAACATCGGTGAAACTGAAATGAGCCGGGTTTTGATCAGGATACTTCGCCATAGGGCCTCCAACATAGTGATGGCCTTGTCGCTGGCTGGTCTGGCAGCCATATCGCTCAGCCAGCCGTTGGCGGCCGCGAGCAGCGCGTTGAGTGAAAAGCCAATTAGGCTGTTGACCGAAGAAGAAGTCCACAAAGGCAAACGCAACGATGCCCATCACAGCAGCGAGTTGAGCGAAGCGCCGGCACCACTACTCTCCGAAGCGGACCTTCCCAAGCCGACGCCGCCGATCTTTGAGCGCGGTGAGAAGTTTCTTGCCGCTGGAAATCTCAATCCTGGAATAGAGTTGCCGACGGGGGCAATCTGGCAACCTTCTCTTTGGGTATTCGGTGACTACCGAACCAGCATCGGCCACTTTGCGAATGGGAACACCAAAAGCAGACAATACTGGGCAAACCGCCTGGACATTTTTCTAAATCTGAAACTTACGCCTACCGAGCGTATTCTTCTCGGATTCTCGCCGTTGTCTGATGGTGGAAACCATACCGGTTTGCTGCATACCGACGCCGGCGGGCTTGAGTTCAACAATGCGCTCAACCCCTACATTACAACTTTGTTCTTTGAAGGTGAGTTCGGCGAGATATTTCCGAAACTCGATCCGGACGACACCAAAAACTACGATTGGGGGTTCTCGATTGGTCGGCAGCCGATCCTGTTTCAGGAAGGCATAATGATCAATGACACGATCGATGCGATTGGAATTACCCGCGACACGATCGTCATTCCAGGACTTACGCCGGACATGCGCGCGACAGCCCTCGCTGGCCTGCATAATATAAGACGGAATGACAATGTTTTGGACCACGGAGCCATGTTGTTCGGTCTCTTCACAGAAACGGATCTTAGAAAGAGCACCGTTAATCTCGATGCGGCCTATGTATTGAGCAACGATTCCGACGGTGGAGATGGTCTTTATTTTGGAGCTTCGGCTACGCAAAGAATTGGGCTCTTCAACACGTCGTTCAGGGTGAACACATCGACAGCATTGAACAAACGGAATTCAGCAGTGAATGATGGTGTTCTGCTGTTCTCCGAGATCTCCAGAACAGCAACCGGGTCGGACAATATCTTTTATGGCAATCTGTTTTGGGGACTTGGGAATTATTCCTCTGCGGCTCGTGACAAGGGAACCGGCGGTCCACTTGGACGTGTAGGTGTCTTGTTTGCAGCTCCACAAGTAAGCCTTGGAGGCTCGGCGCTTTCCAATAGGGCCGACCATGCCTTTGGTGGCTCACTTGGTCACCAGATGTTTTTCAATGAAGACAAAACCCAGCTAACGCTGGAGCTGGGCGCTCGAAAAGATACGAATGGTTCAGATCAGGGGGCCGCGGCAATCGGAGGTCAGCTGCTTCATGCGTTGAACAACCGGACCAGTATTCAGGTCGACGGTTTTGTTGCGGCAAATGAAAACCGTCGCGCTGGAACCGGGATTCGCATGGAACTAAGGACGAGATTCTGATGAATAATCAAATTCAACGTCAAACCTGCGAAAAGTGTCTAGCATGATTCAGGCCTTGCAGATTGGGGGGGGACTGGTTCTCTTGGCAGTCTTTGCACAGGGCTGCCTTGCTCTTTATGCTCAGTTCTCTCGAATTGTTAACGAGAGGCGGATGGCGACGAAGCGTCTGGAACAGTTTCAAATCCAGACAAATAACTTACTTCAGCAAGCTGAACTGGATCGCCAAACTTCAGAACTCACATGGTCCGGAAAGCGAAAATTCAGGATTGTTTCAAAGAGACATGAAAACAAATGCGGCGATATTTGTTCGTTTTATCTGGCACCCCATGATGGCGGTGACCTGCCACCCTTTAGTCCGGGGCAGTTTCTGACTTTTGAGCTGACAATCCCGGGGCAGACCAAAACTGTCATTCGCTGCTATTCCCTGTCGGATAGTCCTGCGACTTTGGATACCTACAGGGTTACAATCAAACGAATTCCGCCACCGCCGGATGCGCCTGTTGACCTGCCCGGCGGATTGTCATCGGGGTTTTTCCATTCAAGTCTGAATGAAGGCGATGTCGTTGATGTCCTCGCGCCAAGCGGCCAGTTTGTGCTCAATCTTCAGTCCGAGAGACCGGTTGTCCTGATAGCTGGCGGTGTTGGACTGACCCCAGTCCTGTCGATGTTGAAATGGCTTGCCGACAAAAACAGCCATCGGGAAACCTGGATTTTCTATGCGGCACGTAATGGTGAAGACATTGCATTCCAAGAAGAAATTCGAAAAATTTGCTCTCAACACGATACTTTTCATGCCGTTTTTGCGTACAGTCGGCCGACCGATCAATGTGTTGAAGGCGTTGATTTCGATTGCACCGGTTTTGTGACAACAGACCTTCTCAAGCAGTATCTGAACTCGTCCAATTATGAATTCTATATCTGCGGACCGCCGCCAATGATGGAATTGTTGACAGCGCAATTGAGCGACTGGGGCGTGCCGGATGAAGATATCAATTTCGAGGCTTTTGGGCCTGCTTCGGTGAAGAAAACCTCGCATGCCGGTTCCGATGACCAGACCAGCGACAAAGAGCTGACCATCGAATTTGCGAGATCGGGAAAGTCAGTAACCTGGACCGCGGCGCAAGGTACCATTCTGGACCTTGCGGAGGAAAATGGCATTACCATTAGCAGCGGGTGCAGGGCTGGAAACTGTGGCACATGCGCGACAGCCGTTAAGCGCGGAAATGTATCTTATGTTGCAAAGTCGGCAAACGCGCCTGCGCAGGGAACAGCTCTCGTTTGTATTGCACAGCCAGAAGGAGATCTGGTCTTGGATGCCTAGTCTGCTTGCGAGTTAGCTATACTATGAATTGATATATTGGGAGAGATACTATGTTTGAGGCACGTCTGGTCAGGGCGACCAAATACTGGGTGCTAAAACTCTTTGCTGTGGCGTTTCTTGCAAGTGCCTCCTGGTCAGGAGCCTCCGCGAGCCCGGAGATGGTTGTCGGCCCAAATGAATGTGCGGAATGCCACAAGAAGGAGACTTCGGCTTGGCAAAATACGCATCACTTCTCGACATTCAGAGAATTGCCAAAAAGCAAGGAAGCCAAGGAAATCGCTGGTAAAATGGGCGTTAAACGCCTGAAAGCGGACAGTCTGTGCCTTGGGTGCCATTTCACAGTCAAGACAGAGGGCGACAAGCCGAAAGCGATTTCCGGCATTTCCTGTGAATCTTGCCATGCGCCAAGCAAGGATTGGTACAAGGGACATTCCGGCTTTAGCGGCAAAAAAGAAGGCCAGGAAAGCAAGGAAGAAATCGCTTCCAGATGGGAGAAATCGGAAGCTGCCGGCATGATCCGACCGGCAATGACGTACACGCTGGCGAAAAACTGTTTCAGCTGTCATCTGGTTCCCAATGAAGAACTGGTCAACAAGGGCGGGCACGCGGCAGGTAGCCCGTTTGAGCTGGTCAGCTGGTCTCAGGGCGAAGTCAGGCACAATTCCTGGTACAACAAAGGCAAGGCCAATCCCGAAGCGTCTCTCGAAAGAAAGCGGATGCTCTTTTTGGTCGGGCGAATCGTGGAACTGGAAACTGCCCTGATCGGTGTCAGCAAAGCAACCGTGAAAAAAGACTACGCTCTCAAGATGGCCAAACGGGCCAGCAATGCTCGAAAGGCTATGGGAAGTCTTGCCAAACTTCTGCCAGACGCACCTGAACTTACCGAGATCGCAAATACCGCCAAGGCTGCAAAACTGAAACTCAACAACGAAGCCGCTCTGGTTGAGACCGCAGGGAAAATCTCTGTGTTGGGACTGCAGTTTTCTGCCAATTACGATGGCTCAACATTCGGCGCGATAGACAAATACATCCCCAAGTCAGACAAATTCAAAGGCAAACCCACGAACTAGGTGTCAGGACCCAGGAGGGGTATGATATTGTCGCTTGATCAACAAGATGAACGCAACCGGCGCTGGGATACAGCGTTCGGGGATGAACCGCTGGACGGCGAGACGGTTGGGCGCATTCTGGCTCTTCCCGCATTTGCTGATGTCCGTGCGGACAGTTTCCCTGCTCATCTTAGTCTGGATGCCCTGATAGCGAATGAGGGCCGTATTCGAACTTGCAAGCGTGGCGAAGTCATCCTGCGTCACGGGGATTACGGGAATTCCCTTTTCATAATTCTGGCTGGTTCTGTGGTAGGGATAAATGACCCTGCCCTATCAGGGAAGGCTACCGGCAGGCGCGCGAACGGAAGAGCTTCGTGGAGGCGGTCTTTAGCACAGCTGTTTTCATCTTCTCGGCCGCCGGAGTATCGCCGCGCCAGAAACTTTGGAACCAACGGACCAAACCGAAGGTCCAGGGAGGCAGCGGGGAACGACAGTGGGTTAGAAGGCGTCTCAGCCGTCGATATTGATGAATTGCTCGCGCGTCACACAACGTTTTCCTTCAAGGCACCTCAGATGTTTGGAGAACTGGCAGCTCTGACACGGAGTCCCAGGAGCGCTACCATTTTTGCTGCTGAAGACGATACGCTTTTGTTTGAGCTCAGCTGGCAGGGATTGCGGGATGTTCGCGACTGGTCCGAGAGTTTTCGCCAACAAATAGACAGGCTCTATCACGAACGTGGTCTGGTTATTCGCCTGAGGGAATGTCCGGTTTTCGATCATGTCGATGACGAAACCCTGGACAAGATTGCGGAAGAAGCGCTGTTCGAGACTTATGGCAATTTCAACTGGACCCACCGTTTCAAGCGCGAAATGGACAAAAGCCACAAGGCGGAAACCATTATTGGCCTGGAAACGCTTATTTGCGAGCAAGGGGATCATGTTGACGGGCTTTTGCTGATCAACAATGGCTTTGCCCGGATCAGCAAACAAGTCGATCATGGCGAGAGGACAATCGGCCACCTCTCGAAAAATGACTTCTTCGGTTTGGACGATATTTTTGCAGCAAACAAAGGTGCCGGAGCCACATTACGCACCAGCTTGCGTGCAATCGGGTATGTCGATGTCATCCGCATCCCGACCTATCTGGTTCACGAACATGTTCTCCCTGGCCTCGATGCCGGTCTGCTGACCCTGTCGGATGTTGATGGAGGGTCAATCGAGCACGGAGAACTGCAGCAGGGCATGATGGATTTCCTTGTCGATCACCGTTTCATCAATGGTGAACAGGCAATGGTTATCAATCAGGACCGCTGTGTCGGCTGCGACGATTGTGTCCGCGCTTGCGCCGTTGCTCATGACAATAATCCCCGGTTTGTTCGCGCAGGCCCGGCCTATGAAAATGCGCTTGTGGCCAATGCATGTATGCATTGCACCGATCCGGTGTGTCTTATTGGGTGCCCAACTGGAGCAATACATCGCTCGTCGGACACCGGCACTGTCTTAATCAATGACGATACCTGCATCGGCTGCGCAACTTGCGCAAATTCATGTCCCTACAACAACATTCAGATGGTTGAGATACGGGACAAAAACGGTGATTTTCTGCTTGATCGGGAGGGGAAAACAATCGCCCGGGCGACAAAATGTGATTTATGCAGCGACCAGCTAACGGGGCCAGCTTGTGTGCAGGCCTGTCCACATGATGCCCTAATGCGAACCAACATTCGCGACACGGACAAGCTCGTGAAGTGGCTCAGATGAGTGCTTTTCTAAACAGGAAGATGCTTGCGAATTTGACTGCAACAACACTGTTGTTTGCGGTGATCTATTTCATGAATAAAGCCTACAGCATATCTCTTCGCGACGTTCAGTATTTCAACGGGTGGGTTCTGGTTACGCTCATCGTGGCAATGCTGCTTCTGACCGTCCGCAAAAAGCTGGTTGTCTTACCACTTGGCCGCACCAAATACTGGCTCCAGCTGCATTATTATCTCGGACTGGTAACGCTTGCAGTGTTTTTGATCCATACCGATTTTAGTTGGCCTAACGCCCCTGCTGAATGGGTGCTGTGGATCCTGTTCTGCCTGGTTGCGGTAAGTGGCTTGTTTGGCGGACTGGTCAGCAAAGTTGTTCCCAAACGTCTTGAAGAGCAGGATGATCGGGTTTCGTTTGAGAACCTGCCCTCTCTACGCGCACAGCTGGCGGAACGAGCAGAAACACTAGCAATGAACTCACTGCAAGGGGGCGATTCACGCAGCCTTGCAGAGCTGTATGTCGATCGGTTACATCACTATTTTTCTGCGCCCCGAAACATCTGGGCTCACCTCAGATTATCAGACCTGCCGCTCGCTCGCATGTTGGGCGAAGTGGAGTCCATTCAAAGATACCTCGATGAAACGGGCAAATCTCGGCTTGATGAAATGATGTCTCTGGTAAAAGCAAAAAATGCCTTGGACTTCCACTACGCCCACGGGTGTGTCTTGAAGTTCTGGCTATTTGTCCATGTCCCTCAAACCTACGCAATGATTGTATTCATCATAGTGCATGTCGCAATTGCGTACGGCTTCTCCTCGGGTATTTCGTGATATGGCAAATCGTTTCGAACCTACGCAGAAAATGCAGGGCTACGCGCGCCCACAAGACCCCTGGGTTTGTGGACGCCTTGCCGAGGGGAAACCGTGTACACGCGGACCCGATAGCAAAGGTGGGTGCCGGGGCGGATACGAATGTCAGCCATGGCTCAACAATGACAGATGGGAGTGTCGGCGGTCTGATCAACAAGGCGGGCCTTGCGAAGCGGGGCCGCTTGCAGACGGCACCTGTTGCCGCAAAATCGAGACATGCGTTCCGGTTCCAAGTTTAAGAACCCGGAGAACCGGTATGACCAAGTGGGCAATTGCCCTAGCGGTTGGCCTGGTTGCTCTCATTCTGGCCGGGGGGATTGGCAACGAGCTGCTGATGCCAGGGCCATTGAACTCTTCCCATGCGAACCTTAGCGACTGCAAGACCTGCCATGCGGCAGTTGGGACGGAAAAACTCGCCTGGATCCACAATCTGGTCGAAGGAGCCAATGCCCACGAGAACGCGAAACTCTGCATTCGATGTCATGAAGTGGGAGAAAACGCATTTTCTGCCCACACGCATCCCGTTGAGGACCTCAAACGTCTGACCGACCTGGATCTGTCTTCCTCTCCAAAATCGGCTTTTTCCGGTCAGCAGCTTCGGGATTTCGTCCGGTACTCAATTCCAGCTTCGCAGTCTGAGGCAGGCAAGTCTGAAATCTACTGCGCCACATGTCATGAGGAACACAAAGGGTCTGCAGGCGACCTTTTGGCGGTGCCGGATACCCGCTGCCAGACCTGTCATGTCAAGAAGTTCGGTAACTTCTCCCAGTCCCATCCGTCATTCAAAGAATATCCGTTTAGCCGCCGCACGCGCATTGTTTTTGACCATAAATCCCACTTCGCGAAGCATTTTCCGAAAACAAGGGACACAAATGATGCGGCTGAAGCTGCGCCTGAATATTGCTCTGACTGCCATGTTCAGGGAGAAGACAAGAAGTATATGGAGACTGGCTCATTCACTGCCATGTGCTCTCAATGTCATACGGCCGATATACGCGGTGTAAATCGTGCAAGCGGTCCAAAGGGCATACAATTCCTGACGGTTCCCGGACTGGATCTTGCTGTACTAGAAGAACGCAGGGTTGATATCGGTGAATGGCCGGAGGACTCAGAAGCTGAAGTGACACCGTTCATGCGATCCCTTCTTGCGTCAATTCTGGACGGCAGGGATATCGTCAGCGAAGTTTCAAATCTTGACCTGCTTGATCTCACTGATGCCAGTAACGCTGATTTATCAGCAGTTCAGGATCTGGCGTGGGCAGTCAAAAAGCTGTTCTGGCAAACGGAGACATCCGGTCTTCAGTCATTCATGAGCCTGCCGCTCAATTCCGATGGCAGTGACGTTGAACACCAGCAAATGGGCAATATGAGCGGTGTCATGTCTCGGGATGTTATTGCGTCTGCCAATCGTGAGTGGTTTCCCGGTTTGGCCAACGAGCTTCAAAAACACGCTGCCGGGCAAGAGACACAGTATTTTGCGGCTCTGAGTGAACAGAACGAGCAAAGCACACAGGCGTTGGAAACAGAACCAGATAGCCTCCAAACGGAACCATCAGACGGCGACATTCTCGACGAGGATGACGGTGATATATTGGGTGATGGGCTAGACACCGAAACTGATGATCTGTCCCTGGAAGACGCTGCTGGGACTGATGACGGAATTTTGGACGGCGGTGCCGAGGATGGTGATCTTGAAAACCTTGATCTGAGCGAGACCACGGAAGGCCAGGGCATACTCGGAGAGGTGGACGACGGAGACATACTCGGCGATGGTCTGGATACATCAGACATTGATCCTTTGTTATCTGATGATGATGGCGAAGATGGGTTGTTGGTCGATGGTTCCGCGCTCGGTGATCCTCTGGAAGAACCGGCTACCGGACAATTAGGCAGTGCTGCAGTAGATGTTGCGTTCTCGGAGGATGAAAGCCTTGATCCGGAAACCTGGGCGGCTCTTGGTGGTTGGTATCGGCAGGACTTTTCTCTAAATCTCAGGCCATCCGGTCATTCCGACAAGTTCCTGTGGGCGTGGTTGACGTTCTCCGGATACTCTTACGGATCCCCAAAGGAACAACAGTTCTCGCCTGTGTTTGAACAATTGTCGCCGACAGATGCCGTCGGACGTTGCACGAAGTGCCATAGCGTGGACGACGAAAGCGGCCACAAACATGTGCAGTGGCGTGCATTCAGTTCCAAGCGTGAGAAAAAACGCTTTACGACATTCTCCCATGGACCGCATGTCGGGACAGAAAACTCAGACGGATGCGCTATGTGCCATCAAATGACTGAAGGAAACGATGGTTTTCTGAATACGTACAAGGGCGGCGATGCGACTGAGTACGTTCTCGCATTCAAGCCGATCGAAAAAGCGATCTGCTCCTCCTGTCACACCAAACGGGCCGCTGGAGAAGAATGCACATTGTGCCATCAGTATCATACGATTGATATCGGCCACCCAATGACACGAACAAGCTTGCCGAAGGACTAGAGCCTCGTTAAATCGCGCCGTTATTCAAAGCGGCGTCTGTATTTTTCATGTCCGTATTTCACGTTGAGGACAATCGCTTTTTCATAGTCTGATTTTGCCAAATCAGTCTTTCCCAGATCGAACATCAGCGTGGCACGTTGATAGTAGGCCTTGGCAAATGAGCCATGCGCGTCAATCGCTGCATCGAGATCCGTTTTTGCCAGTTTTGTTTGTCCAAGCGCGATGTGGGCGAGCGCCCGATTGTATAAAATCAGAGGGCGGCCGGATTTCAATTTGATAGATTGGCTATAGTCGGCGATGGCGTCTTTATACAAACCAAGTTTGGCCTTCGAAAACCCACGATTGAACCAGGCGGTTGCGTGCCCGGGATTGAGCTCTATTGCGTTGTCATAGTCCGCAATAGCAGCTTGATATCGCTTCAGTTTGCGATTTGCGTATCCACGATTGTTGTAGGCATTTGCATATTTTGGTGCTTTGGCGATGGCGACAGAGTAATTCGAAATGGCATCCTCAAACCGGCCAAGCTTGCGATAGACCAGACCGCGGTTGTTGTAGGCATGCGGGAAGTCCGGTTTGAGCCTGATCGCGATGGAGTAACGCAACAGGGCCGCGTCATAATCGCCGTTCTGTGAGAGTTTCAGTGCGCGATTGTAATAGGTGTTGGCAAAGCGGCGTTGCAGCGGAGCCTTGATCTGGCGAAATTCTTCGCAAGCGGACTGAAAATCTTTCGTTTCATCGAGTGTGTATTCTACCTCCGGTCCAGCCCCTTTTTTCCAGGCATTCGCCCGATGGCCAGTAATTGAATAGACGTAATTCCTGGTTTCGGCTGGCAAACGAGACCGCCCACGCCGCCAGGTATCGACGCGTTTTTCTCCGGCGTTGTAAGCTGCAGCAGCAAGGCCGAGGTTGCCGTATCCCTTGGCAAGGTATCCAAGCAACCTCGAAGAGGCGGAAATTGCCTCAAGAGGTTCAAATGCGTTTTCAAGTCCCCAATTGACGGCTGTATAGGGCATGAACTGGGCAATGCCCTCAGCCCCAGCGGGACTGATTGCATTCGGGTCAAACTGGCTTTCTTTCCAGATCAGTTTTGCCAGAAATCCGGCTGGTAATTCAGCTTCCTTTGCGGATTTCTCAATATGTGCGCAAATGTCAGAGATAAACCGGGGGGCGTTAAAGGAATTATCTTTCTTCTCGGAAGAAGTTGGCGAAACAGGTTTTGTTTGCTCAGTCAGGCTTGCCGCCACTGTGCCCTCATCGAAGGCCGAACCACTTGTCGGGACGGTGCAGATCGCCAGAAAGATGATCAGGCAGACACTGATTGTGTGTTGTTTCGAATGCGGCATGCACGACAAGTCCAGTTTAACCCACTGAAATTACAAACCCTGGAAATGGTAATGAAACGGGAACAGGAGCTCAAGACAGATTATCGAACTGGAGAGAGAGCCTGGATGGCAAATGTGAGCATTTACTCGAAGCACCGGACCAAATGGATGAAACTTCTGATCAATTGAACCAGGTCACAGCACTGATCCGCACCGCTTGAAACAGAAATTTCATATATGCCCCTTATTCAGATTTCTTGATCCACCTTTTTTACAAAGCGATCGACGACCAAATTACAGATGCCCGTCATGATGTTAAACGTCGGTCCGTTGGTGCCATCAGACGATCTTGTCGGAAAAAGTTTTTACTTGGGGAAGATAGGAATATGCGATCCTAATGCGTCATTCCAAAACCGTACAACGACCTGCCGAGATACAAAACCTGATGATTTGCGGCTACCAGTACACGATGTCTACTGTCAGTGTGATCCATGGCTGAGCAGGCAACATCTTCCCCCGCAATGATAAGTTCGCAGAAGTCATTCGACGTCTTTTCTCCGACCGAATACACGAGCATGTTGCTTGGCCATCTGCAAGAAAACGTCAATCAGATCGCAGACCGAAATGTCTGTGAAATTGGCACCGGAAACGGTGTTGTCGCTCTGCAGGCCGCATTGCTTGGAGCAGGTTCTGTAACTGTGAGTGATGTCGAGCGCAGTGCGATAGACTTTGTATCGGCGTCTTTTGCTCAATTGCCGCAAGGCGCGGCTGATGTGAACTACCTTCTCGGACCTCTCTGGGAACCTCACGGCACAAACCAGTATGATTTGATACTGGCCAACCTTCCCCATTTCCCGACCCGTGCCTTGACGCTGCCAGGACGCTTGCCCAGTTGGTCCATGGGCGGGGATGACGGGCGCAATCTGCTCGACCCGTTCCTTGAAGGTCTGCCGCAGCATCTGGCCCCGGGAGGGACCGCTGTTTTCACCCACAATTGCTTTATAGGTATTGAGCAAACCCGCAACTATTTGCGGACACAAGGATTATCCCTGCAAACCTGCCGCGAAACGATTGTACACTTGTCGCCACTCAAGGCGTCGGCCTTGACACACGGCCCCGGCGGCTATGGGAACGAAGTATTTACTTTGGGACAGCATATTTTTGCCCGTGTCTGCCTGGCAGTCGCAAGTTGGGCATAAAATCAGGATACCAGATGCCAAGAACCCTGCTGTCTTTGCTACTGCTCACTCTGATGTTTCTGCCAGTGCCGTCAAAGGTGGATGCCCAAACGACGTCTTCGCTGGTTGAGCAAGCAAGAACTGAAGCGCAACCGCAGTGCAATGCCACTGAGCGGGGCGATCGCCTTTACGAAATACTATGCTCTGGCGTAATTCGCGTTGGCGTCCGTGGCGGATATTCTCGATTTGCCACCAAACGCCAAGGCATTCGCGAAGGCTTTGAGATCGACGTTGCCGAAAAGATCGGCGAACTGATGGGGGTTGAGGTCGAATTCGTAGACGTCACCCCGGTGACACGAATTTCCGCGCTGTCTGATAACCAGATCGACTTGGTCATCGCCACCATGGGTCACAATTCGACCCGTGATGCCAACGCGCGTTTTATCCGGCCACACTACTACTCCAGCCAGACGGTCGTTATTGGGCCCAAGCGGTTGGAGATCGGCTCGTGGGACGACATGTCGGACAAAACCGTCTGCACAACAGTCGGCAATTATGCAAACACTCTGCTTGTGCCCCGCGTAGCCAGAGTGATGCTGTTCGACACGCCAGCGCGGCTGGTGTCAAACCTGCGCTCGAGTACCTGTACATTCATTGCACAGGACGACAGCGTTTTGGCCAATGCCATGGCCGATCCCGAGACCGCCGCGCAGTTCGAACGTAAGCTGGGATTCGGCGAAATTCCCTGGGGTATGGCGGTGTCTCTTCAAGGAAGCGACCAGCTGGCCATCCTGCTTGACCGGATTTCGATCAACCTGCACGCAGAAGGCATCCTGCTGGATCTCGCAGGGCCGCACCTGATAGAGACCGAATATCTCGAACGCATGCAAACCCTGTGGCAGCGCGACGAATGCCAACAGACACTATCAAAATGCCTGGCTCCGCCACTTAAGGCCGAGATTACTCCAAGTCCGTTCAAGGCCTTCGTTGAATCGGCCTATGCATGGGCCCAGGAATACCTGGCCGTGTTTTACAGCGAAGTTGCCTGGGATCTTTTCACCAACGGCATCCAGGTGTCATTGATCGCCGTGGTTGGTGCATTGATCGCCACTCTGTTCATGAGTTTCATTTTCGCCTATTGCCTGACTTCGGAAAAGAAGGTGGTGAAATGGCCGCTGGGGGTCTTGCTGGCGGTTTTCCAAAGTAGCCCTCCGATCCTGATCCTTGTGATGGTTGCAACTTTTGCAAACAGCCTGTTCTCCTATTCGCAGACTGTGGCGCTGCTGGTCGCTATCCTATCCATTGCCCTTATGAACGGAGCCTTCGCGGGACAGGCGATCGCCGATGCCTGGAAGTCCCTGGATGCATCGTCCGAAAAGACAGTGCGCTGGCGCAAGGCGGTGATCCTGTCGGCCTCGCAGATCGAGGCTTTTCTGACCAATGCAACACGCGGAATTTCGGCAGCCAGCTTCGTTGGAGTGGCCGACCTGACCAATGCGCTTAACGACATCACGTCGTTTTCCCGAAACCAGGCCACAACATATTGGATTCTTTTGATCTTCTATATTCTGGTCGTAATGATAGTTGTTCGCCTGAGCCGCGAGTTACGTGCGCGCATCGAGCGACTGGAAACGAAAGGCTGACGCAATGATTGGACCTTTCTCAAATGATCTACTAGTGCGGATTGCCGAAGGATTGCTGGTCAACTTCCAGATCGCATTCTCTGCCCTGATAATAGGACTGGCAAGCGGCGGGCTTTTGGCCTTGCTGGGAGAATTGCGAAACCCGGCGATAAGATGGGGAATCGAGTCTTCTATCTCGATCCTGCGGGCAACACCGGTTTTCATTGCAATGTTCTTCCTGGCAGGTGTTCTGCGCCCTCATTATACGGCTCTTGAAGCTTACATCGCTGATCCCAAGATCATGTTCGTAACGCTGGCTTGCCTGCCATACATCACTTCCTATGCGTATGATCAGGTCAGCGAAGCCATGGCACAGTGGCGCCGGGGCGCACATCGGGCTGCAATGCTGCTCATCCCGAACATGGCTCGATCTTTTCAAATACTTGTTTCGGCATCCTGCTTCGGAGCGGCAATTGGCGTAAACGAGGCCATGAGTGTCGTTCTGTCCGAGGCCGATTTGCTCGGAGACTCGGTCTGGCGGTTCGTTCTATATGCGTTAACCGTTCTGGTGTTTTTTGGCTTGATGCAAACCGTCGTCGCATCGTCCCGCATGCTGCACAGGTTCGTAATCGCCCGGTTCTCGGACACACCTCAGATGGGCTAGAGCACAGGCTAGCACGTTTTTATGTTCAAGACTCGGAGCCCATTTCGGCGAGAACCGCCAGTGCGACCGGGTCGCCCGGATAGTCCTGCAAAATTTGACGATAGAGTGTGATCGCCTCTTCATCGTTGCCTGCCACGCGCTGCTCGAAGGCAACACGGCTGATGTCCGCAAGTTGCAGGATTGCGTCCGTCGGCTCGTATTCCGCCCCCTGGCCGAATGCGCCAAGCAATTCGTAGACCGTGATGGTTGCGCGCCGTCCCTTGACCCGGACATCACCGATCGGCCGGACACAGAGACTGTCACCAGCTTCCTTGTAAACCGAGTGACTGAGGCAGATATTGGTTCGGTAGACCTTGTTCAGTTCTTCCAGCCGCGAGGCTATGTTCACGCCATCCCCAAGCACGGTGTAGCTCATCCGTTCGGACGAACCGATGTTGCCGACAATCACGGCATCACTATGGATCCCGATCCGTACTTTGAGCGGATTTCCGCCGTCCGCCAGCACTTCAGCATTCAACCTGTCCACCGCATGCTGGATATGCAGCGCCGCCAGACAAGCCCGCTGTGCATGATCCTCCATGATGGTTGGCGCTCCCCAGAACGCCATGACACCATCGCCAATAAATTTGTCGATTGTGCCCGCTTCGCGGTTTACCGATTTGGTCGCGATGTTGAGATAGTCCGAAACCGTCTGAACGAGTTCCTTGGATGGGATTTTTTCCGAGAGATCTGAAAACCCTTCGATGTCTGAGAAGAAAATTGTCAGGAAGCGGCTGCTACCGCCAATTTCCAGTTTCTGTTCGGACTGGAGCAAGTCGCGCACCAGGCTGACCGGTACAAATGAAGCAAAGGACCGGATCGCAGTATCCAGCGTCTCGACCGCGCTGGACAGCATCGAGATTTCCCGGATGCGAGTCTTGGGAAGATCTGTTACAGCTTCCTGGCGAAGGTCACGGATGTTTTCCACGCTACTCGCCAATCGTTCAAGCGGCGTCGATAGTTTCTGGGCCAGCAGCCATATGATCAGGATCTGCAGGAAAGTGGCGCCAAGGCCTAACAACAGCATCCGGCGATTGTTGAGTTTTATTTCGGCGTTGAAATCGTCCATCGGCGCTATAACGAAAGTTTGCCAGTCTTTTTTCGCGACAGATTCAATCGGCTTGAGCGAGGCGACGTAGTCCTTGCCAGCATGACGAACAAAATAGGATTGCCCGCCTTGGTCCTGGATGTTGCGCTGGCTGTAAACGACGCCAATCATCTGATCTGCCCATTCGGTTACGTGGGTCAGTCTCAGGGTGTCGCCGATCTGCTTGGTGACGGTGCGTTCCTTGGAATTCGCAATAATATTGCCATGGCTGTCCAGAATGAACCCGACCGAATTCTTACTGACCTTGCGGCCGGCCAGATAGCTTGAAAGCCCGTCAAGCGTCAGGTCGATCGCAACGATGCCTGAAAGCTGGTCCTGCCAATAGATTGGGGCTGCGATGGTGAAACCCACCAACGATAAAGTCGCAAACAGATCTGGATCCGAAATGGTCAGCGTATCAGCGGCCTTTGTTACCCGGTACCAGAGCCGTTTGCGTGGATCATAGGAGCTGGCCGCACGCGAGGTACCCGTGCCTTGATTCTCTGCGCCCAGGAATTCGTAGGTTTCATCAGATCCTCCCTCTGGATTTGGAATGATCCAGCGATGAGCGAATGTCGTCCCGTCAGGCAGAGCCTTGTCATGGACACCGTGCCCTTCCTTCATTCGCCGCGCTTGCAGGAAGGTGCCGTCAGCTTCCAGCCCGACATAGGCGCTCAGAACGTCTGGTGTGCCACGCGCAACTGCAGCCAGAAACTCCAGAGAACTGAGACCCTTGAACAGGTCTGGCTGGATGCGTCCGGCGCTGGCCATGGTTTCAACGCTGGCTGAAACTTCCCGGAAAAGGTTCTCGACACTGGCAGCGGCGTTCGACTGGTGTTGCTCGATCCTCTTCAGCGAGTCGCTGCGCGCAATGGATTCGCTGGACAGGTAGTTAAAAGCAATGACGCCAACGGAAACCGGAACGGTCAAAATCAGGAACAAAGTCAGGATTACCGATTTCAGGCTTAGACTTCGCATTCGTTGTTGCCGTTTCCATCAATGACCAACCCGGCAGGTCGATCCCAACCTACAGTCTTCAAGTGATCTGTCGTTTGACCGAAAGATGGCCTGATCGCGTCAAAGGATCAAGCGATTTCATTGTCTTATCCGACATGTCATTCTGGGTATTTGAACCAATCTCTAACTCGTCGTCTGACGAAGTCGAGGCAAGGAAAATCGCGCCATATTCACTGCATTCCCATGAAGATATGTCTTCAGTTACGTACTTCATTCCTGAATGGAGAAGACGAGTGAAATCCCTATTAAGCAATCACTGTCTTAACTCTTGTCGTCCTGCAGGAATTTCTTTCCGGAACGCGGCACTATTCAATCCAAACTCGACGAAACCGCGCCTGTTTTACTCGTTTATTTTTTTCCTTCGAATTCTGCAAAACTGGAAACTCGCTTTTCATTTTGCAAAATACCCACACTGCCAGTGGCGCTGTGCAAGATCTAACACGCTGATTCTAAAATACTTTCACACAACTCAAATCCGAAATAATCTGGCCTAACTCCTGCAATCCCTCTTTAGGTATGCGCCAGTCGCGCATTCAGCAAGGAGCGCAAGTTAAATGACAAGTTTACCTGCAACACGTCCCGTAATCGGGACAAACGAAGATGATGTCCTGAACGGTTCCATCCATTCGGACGTGATGTCCGGTCGGTTTGGTGATGACCTCTTAAAAGGCCAGAACGGCAATGACGAAATCTGGGGTGGGACCGGAAACGATACGCTTTACGGTAACAGTGGAAACGACAAACTTTACGGTTCAGGCGGTCCTGATCTTGTTCAGGTCACTGGTGTTGAGATCGTCGATGAACATCCCGTTTCAGTCGTCTTTGAAGGCGAAACCGCGGGCTATAAGAACACTTTTGGAGATTACAAAATCCAGGATGACGGTCTGATCACCGATGTTAACATCCTTTGGCCGAACGCCTCATTGCAGAATAGTGGCGGTAATCTGATTCAGGGCGAAAGTCGCGAGTATCTCGATGTCGAAGCCGGTGACACACTCGGCTTCTTCATCATTTCCAACGGCTACAGTTTGAATAACGGTTATCAAAATCTAGATTTGAATGTGAACAGAGAAGGAGAAGATGCACCATATCTGATCTTTCGCGATGCCGATGGTAATCCAGCAACCATTAACAGTGATGGTCCGAACCTCTATCACGTAGCCGGTGATGGCACGGAAACCGCAATTCGGACGCATGCTTATCATACTGCTGCGTTCGATGAGACGGCCAACCTCAATCCTGACGGCATCCTGCATACCACCGGTGTTCTGAAGACCGATGTCGGTACGCTAACGCTTGGCTTTGAGGATCTCTATAACGGCGGCGACCGCGATTTCGACGACAGTGTCTTTACAGTCGATATCGGTGTGCAAAATGCTCTGGTCTTGAACGCTCACTATCGGCAGACATCCGATAATGCCGACCCCACTCCAGAGCCAGGCATTGGCAGCCGAGTGGATGAAATCGGGCGCACCGACAATGATGTTCTGGTTGGCGGTAATGGTTCCGATGAACTGCACGGTAAGTCCGGCAATGACAATCTTTCAGGCAACAACGGCCATGATGATCTCCATGGCGGTTCCGGTGATGATGAGTTGAATGGAAACTCCGGCGAGGACCGTCTCTATGGCAACTCTGGGAATGACGTTCTACGAGGCGGTAATCATGATGACGAACTGAATGGCAACAATGGCGATGACATTCTTTTTGGTGAAGCCGGTCATGACTCCATGATTGGCGGTACTGGAAATGACCAGCTCGATGGCGGCATTGGTGACGACAGCCTCATTGGCGGCTCCGGCGATGATATCCTAATGGGCGGATATGGAGAGGACACACTCAAGGGCGGTGCCGGGAACGATCAACTCCGGGGTGGCAACAACAATGACAACCTCTTCGGCGGTCACGATGATGATGTTTTCTTCGGCGATGCCGGCAATGACTTCATGCATGGCGGCCGTGGCAACGACACAGTTGACTACTCCGCCTATGACGTTGATCTGTCCATTTCCCTTCACAACAAACGGGCCCACGGCACCGAGATCGGAACAGACACGATCAAATTCATCGACAACATCAAGTCCGGTGGCGGCAATGACATCCTGAAAGGAACGTCCGGCATCAACATCATCGAAGCTGGAGCCGGGAACGATCAAATTCGGAGTCTCGGTGGCAGTGACACCGTCACCGGCGGATCCGGATCGGACACATTTGTGTTTCGGACCTACGACTTGAGCGGCGCCGATACCATCACGGACTTTGAGATCGGCATTGATCTCCTGGACTTCAGCCATCTTGCAGGAAACACTGACGATCAGAATTTTCTGGCGGCACTGCACGGCTTGTCTGAAGACGGGGATCTGACGCTGTCTGTAGATTTGCAAGGCAATGGCTCGTTCAAGGATGTCTGTACACTCAATAATGTTGGTGATCAGAACGTCGCGTCACTCTATGAAAGCAACTGCTTCCTCTTCTGACCCCCAGACGCCGGGTTTGCATTTTCGGAATTGCCAACCCGGCATTTGCATATCGATTGCCACGAGCATATTTGCAAAATCGGAAACTCTCCCCTGTGTCGCGGCATTCAACAGAATTCCAATTTTGCAAACATCCAGATTATCTGAATACTGAGCCCCATATGGAAACTCTACTATTACAAAGACTTATCCGTTTTTCTTCCTAATTTGATTCCGGTGTTTTTGGCATTCGGTTGCTTGGCATCGCCTTTGCGTAGTGACCTTCGAAGACCATTTGAAGGAAGCACTGGTGGACATCATTCACGAAAGACCCAGCCAAAGGCTGCACTACCGGGTATCGGCACCAATGCGCGTCACCCTGGATGAGCAGTCCTATGACGCTGTAGACTGGGGCCTTGGTGGCTGCCGTCTGAAAGGTCTGTCATGTTCGCTTCCTGAAGTCGGGTCGGTACGCACTCTCTTTTGTACGCTGCCATTTCAAGGCTTCAACATCACTTTGAAGGCCGAGGCCGAAGTGGTCCGCTGCTTTGAGGACAGCCAGGAAGTCGCTTTCCGATTTGTCCATTTGGGCGAGCGTGAAACCGCGCTCATGCAACACTTTGTCGAGGATCTGGTCAGAGGAAAGATGACCGATGTAGCCGACACGATCGTGCGCATCGACACACCGGTCACACCTGTGCCGACCAAACCGGACCCTAACCCTATCCGAGACCTGCCGACCCGTCGCTGGCCGATCAAGCAGATCGTCATGACGCTTTTATATGTTTTTCTTGGTCTCGGCGTATTCGGCTATGTGGCGATCTACATCTTTGCGACGCTATTTCGCCTGGAAGTTTCAACCGCTGTTGTCAGTGCGGATCGGGTTGAGATCAAAGCACCGGTCGCCGGACGAATGACGTTATTCGATGTTCGGCCCGGCGATGTGGTGACAGCCGGATCGATCCTGGCCCGATTTGAAAACAAGGATCTCGCCGCTGAAATTCGACAGGCCGAAACATCTCTGATGCAGGCCGAAGCGGAACTCTCCGAACACAGACTCTATCTCAAAACAGAAGAAGAGCGCGAGGAAGGTTACAGCCTTGTTGCCGCGAATAATTTGAGACAAGCTCAGGCAGAAACTGCAGCACTTGAGTTTGCCGTGAATGCAGCCAAGGATCAGGTTGCCCGTTATCTTGATCTGTTCAATCAAGGATATCTGCAGAAAGATGTTCTTTCCAGTGCACAACTGGAGTTGGCAACGGCCCAAAGCGCCTTGCAACAACATCTGATCCACATCGTGGAACTGGAACAGTTGGGCAACAGCCGTCAGAGCATCGGCATCCTCAATGGCAACCGGTTTTCCGGTTTGAAGTCCGAGCGCACCGCAGAAGTGGCCCGCTGGCAGCAGGACGTCAACTACCGAAGGGCCTTGTTGGAACGACTGCGCAGTCAACCTTCAGAAATTGTAATCAAGGCGCCGTTTGACGGGATCGTCATTCAATCCGATGCGTCGGAAAACGAGGTTTTGAAGCCAGGCGCTCTTGTCGCCATTCTTCAAAAAGCCGACAGCAGTTTGGTCACCGCTTTTCTGACCCAGGAAGAGATTAGCCAGCTCCGTGTCGCGAGCCCAGCGCGGGTTTATGTTCCGGGCGAAGACCGCTGGATTGAAGCAAAGGTCACATCCGTAAACCGCACGGATGGATTTGTCGATGAAATCACCCAGGTGTTCCGCTTTCGCGCGCCTGACTCGCGCTCGGCCAGAACAGAAGTCACGGTAGTCAGCGGTAACCTGCCACCGCCAGGAACACCGGTTACCGTCTATTTCGAGCGGTACCGAGCCAACACGGTTCTTCGCACTGTATCCGGGTTTTTCAGGAGCTCTGAATGACCGATCGCGCAACACAGGATTTCAATGTCGACGAGATAACCCACCAGCCAAAAGGTTGGGCCAAATGGACACCCTTCGCGCTTTTCCAGATCACTCTCTATTTTGGTGTGTGTTTCATTGGCTTGACCACATTTGACAATGTGTTTTTCAGCCCGGCGACCAGACAGATCACCTTCGTAATCGGCATACTTGGGATCTGGCGTTATGGCTGGTGGTTCACCCATGCGGTTCGCGCCTGGATCTATGGTCGGTTCGTCTATCCGAATATGCGCGATGCTGGCCGCAAGGTCTGGGAGGATGGTTGGCGGCCCCGGCACCTTCATTTCATGATGACGACTTACAAGGAACATCGGGATATCACCGAGAAGGTGATCCGGTCCATTTGCCGTGAAATCCGGGATTCCGGAGTGCCGGGAACAATCTGGCTCGGATCCGGTGACAAATTTGATGAAGACTTGATTGAAAACCAGTTGCTACGTGAGTGGTCTCACCTCGACATCACACTGCATGTCGTCCGTCAGAACCAGCCCGGAAAACGTTTGGCAATTGGCCTGGTCCTTCGTGCGATGAGCCGGGGCAACGTTCAAGACGACGATCTGATCATCTTCATGGACGGTGATTTCATACTGGCCGAAAACGCGGTTGGGGCTTGCCTCCCCCTGTTCAGGCTCTACCCGGACCTTCAGGCCTGTACGACCGATGAAGAAGTTCTTTGTATCGGACCACGTTGGATCTCCAACTGGCTAACCATGCGTTTTGCCCAGCGCCGTTTAGCCATGCAGTCTCATTCCCTTTCCGGCAGAGTCCTGACTTTGACTGGTCGCATGTCCGTCTTCAGGGCAAGCCATCTGGTAAAACTGAAATTCATCAGGCTCTTGGAAGCCGATCATCTGGAACACTGGCTCTGGGGCAAATTCCGGTTTTTGTCCGGTGACGACAAAAGCACATGGTACTACATGCTCCAGTCCGGATGCCGGATGCTCTATGTGCCCGATGCCATGGGATACACAGTCGAGGTGATCGAGGGTTCCGGCATGGACCGGATGGTGCAGAATTTCCGCAGATGGTCCGGAAACATGCTGCGCAACGGCACCAGAGCCCTGATGCTTGGTCCGGGGCGTATGCCGTTTTTCATCTGGTGGTGTCTGCTGGATCAACGTGTATCCATGTGGACCATGCTCGTCAGTCCTGTACTGGCCCTGTGCACATCAGTACTGTTCGACCCCTATTATGTTTTTGGCTATGTCGTTTTTATCTGCATCACACGCATGCTACTGTCGCTGTTTCTGTATCAGTACTCGCGGAGGGTCGACCTCAGCTACCCCTTCATTTTGTATTTCAATCAGCTGATCAACGCGTCTGTGAAGGTCTACTGCATATTCCGCCTGTCCAAACAGCGCTGGTCCAACCGGGGCGATCAAAGGGCCGGTGAAAGCGACGGCCTGATTGCCACACTCCAGAACCTGATGGCAAGCTATCTGACCCTACTCTATGTGACGACACTGTTTGTCTGCGTGTGCCTTATGGCCGGTCTCATAGAGCCCCCCAGCCTTGGTATGATAAGCCATGTTTTGGGTTTGGCCGCCTGAGGCAGCATTCAGTCCAAAACCTTCCCATATTGCAAAACGGGTTTTTTGAAAGTCAGAACGCCAGCTCCTTCTCATTTCGGCAATGCTTCATTCAACCATCTGTTTCTTATAGTTTTTTCCTATCATTCGGTTGTTGGCCTGTTTCTTGTTTGTTGATGGCAACAGAAATCATTCGAGGGCCACACGGATGGGTAAAAAATCAAAATTCTATGTTGCTGCCATGGTATTCACGGCACTAAGCGCTTTGTCGCCGATCGCTTTCAACACGATCGTTGATGCCTATGACCGCAATCAGTTGGTCGATCTCGATCTCAACAAGAAAGAGATCAGCGTCAAGGCGCATTATCCGCTTTACAAGATGATCGAGTATCCGCGGATCAAGGCTCCAACAGTGATCCTGGGAGACAGCCGTGCGCGCGCACTCCAGGACAAGTACTGGAAGGAACTTGGACGAGAGGATGTCTATAATTTCGCTTATGGCGGCGCCACCGTCTTCGAAATCTATGAAACGTTCAAATATCTGACCGACACAGTCGCGCTCGACACGCTTATTGTCAGTTTGCCACTTCGCAGCATGGACGCACGTTTCAAGGGCGGTATGAACCGGGTCCCCGAGGCAATTGAACTGGCTAACAATCCATTCGGCTATTACACAAACTGGTTTGTAGCAAAGACCGGATGGAGCCTTCTCAAGGACCGTTATCCGGGCACTTTGAACGCCATCGAAGCCGTATCCTTCTCTCCTGTTCAAGATGCTGCAGCTGCCGAGTTCTCTGCTATCTCCATGCTCTCCGTTGAAGCTTTGCTCGACCCGGCGCTTTGTGATGAGTGCGCGCTTGAAACACCTGAGGGAAAGTTCATCCTGCCTGCAGTCTATCGCGGCCGTGGATTGGGCTTGGGCCATTGGGCAAACTATTGGCCGGAAATAGATATCGATCGCGATTTGCCGCAGTTGTTTGCCAAGCAGGTCGGAACCAACGGCGCCGCGGACTGGCGCCGTTTCAAACAGTCTGACCAGCTTTGGCAGATGGTTGAGGAAATTGCCGATTGGTCCAAAGCCAATGATGTGCAACTGATCTTCTTTATCCCGCCGACCATTTCGGAAATGCAACGTCGCATCTCGGACTTCGGCCTGATGAGCGCCAACCACAAATTCCGTGAACGGCTTTCCACGCTAGCGCCCGTCGTCGACCTTGATTTCGATGCGCCGTTCACACGCGATCTCAAGAACTTCACCGATGCCTATCATTTCAGCTCAAATCCGGCTCGAAAGATTGTCGGAGAACTCCTGCAAGTCATTGATCAAGACAGCTCCCGCATCGCCCGCGCCAAGAAACGGCGCGGTGATCTGACATGTCCTGTTCGCAGCAATGACATTGCCCGTTCAGACAGTTCAGGAACCTTGGAAGTACTGGAAGGCAACTCCTGCAGAATTTGGAGGCAAACAAATGGCTAGATTCAACAAAAAGACAGACGAAGCTTTGATCTGCATGATCGGATTTGTCTTCGGTGCGGTCGTTGCAACCTCTTTAACCGGATCGCTCGGGACTATTTTTTCCGAACCTCTGCAAATCGAACAATTGTTCGAACACGCAGAATCAACCTCCCGGTTAATTGCTCCTGCAAAACCCCTGCTCACTTATGACGTGGAGGTTTACGAATGACCCGCTCTTCTGCCAAACCACCCCTATGGAAGCTCCTGTTTCTGGGATCCGTTTTCGGTATTGCAGGTACAATCGCCCTGTCAGCGGATGTCGCACCCCGTTCTATCAAATCAGAGCGCATCGATCCGACCATCGAGGAAATGATCAAGCAGGCACGAGGCCTTCAAAAGGTCGGCCGATGGGAAGCAGCTGCAGATCTTCTGACGCAGCTAGCAGATGATGGTCATCCGGTCGCGCTGTACCATTTGGGCCGCGCCTACAAGAACGGCTGGGGCGTTGCCGCAGATCTCGACCAGGCAAGGCTAATCCTCATGGAAGCGGCGCGCTACTCGTTCGCCTATCGCGGCGAGACGGCCTACGAACTTGGTCGCCTGTTTCAGCGTTCCTCCGGCGAACGATGTGCTGAAATCGCCCTACAGTGGTTCCAGAAGGCTCTGTCGTGGGACTATCCAAAAGCGCATGTCCAGCTGGCCAAGCATTTCGAGCGTGGCATTGGCACAGACCGCGACCTGGCATCCGCATTCCATCACTACGAACAAGCCGCTATAGCCGGATACCCGTCTTCCACAATCAATTACGCACGGATCCTTTTGACCGGCCGCTATGGCACCACACCGGACGCCGACAAAGCCCGTTTCTGGGCAGAACGCGCAATTGCCGGTCTGGAGAAGAAAGCGCGCGACGGATCTGCAAGTTCCGCAAAAACGCTCGGCCGAATTTACAGGGATGGAGAATTCCTGTCAGCCAACTCTGTTTTAGCAAAAGACTGGTTCTTGAGATCGGCAGATCTCGGTGACGCTGGCGCTATGCATGACCTTGGACAAATGCTGATTGCGGCCACCAGCGAAAAAAAGCCTGACGAAGCGCTCAAATGGTTGCGTCTGGCAGCCGAAGCAGAACATGGCGGCGCACTTACTGCCCTCGCGCGGCTGCACCTCAAAGAAAAATACGGTTTGAAGCCATCAGAAGCAGTCTCGCTTCTGGAACGTGGCGTTGTCGTTGGCCATCCCGGTGCGATGGAAGAACTTGCAAGGCTGTTTGCAGAGGGAACACTCGTCGAACAAGACCGCACCAAGGCATTCGAGCTTGCCCAAAAAGGCGCGGATAGAGGCCATCAGGGCAGTGCAGCCCTTCTCAAGAAACTCGAGAAAACCGATGAGGCCAACCTCACCATACTTGAGCGGTCAGTTCCGCACCCCAAATACCAGAAGGAGGGCTGAGTTATGGTTTTCAGTTCATTGGAGTTCATGTACCTCTTCATGCCGCCGGTGTTGATCGGTTACCTCCTGCTTCGGCATTGGGGTTGGGAAAATGGCATCATCTGGTGGCTCACCGTGACCTCGTTGGTGTTCTACGCTTGGTGGACGCCTGTCTATCTTCCGCTTCTGTTGGGATCCGTTGTCATCAACTTCGGTTTTCACCGGATATTGCGGGCCAATCCGGATCGCTATCTGCTGACTATCGGGATCGTCTTCAACCTCGCCTTGATTGCGGTCTTCAAATACGCCGACTTCTTCATAGGCAATGCCAATTTGCTGGCCGGAACCGATATCCCGATGCTGCACCTTGTGTTGCCATTGGCGATTTCGTTCTTCACGTTCCAGCAGATCTCCTTCCTGATCGACACTTACAAAGGCGACATCACGGACTGTGATTTCCCGCGCTACATGCTGTTTGTGGTGTTCTTTCCGCAGCTGATTGCCGGACCAATCGTCATGCAGAAGGAAACTATCCCGCAATTCAGGTTGCCGGTGTTCAAAAACAAGCTGGTTTTGAACCTGGCCGTCGGGAGTACGTTGTTTGCAATTGGTCTCTTCAAGAAAATCGTGCTGGCCGACGGGATCGCCCCCTATGCCAACAACGTCTTCACATTGGCGGAAACGACAACAGGCGTTCCCTTTGAAGCGGCATGGATCGGCGCGCTGGCCTATACGTTCCAGTTATACTTCGACTTTTCCGGCTATTGCGACATGGCACTCGGACTGGCGCGCCTGTTTGGAATTCGCCTGCCTGTGAACTTCAACTCGCCTTACAAGGCAACGAGTATTTCCGATTTTTGGCGCCGCTGGCACATCACCCTGTCGCATTTTCTCCGCGACTATCTTTATATTCCGCTCGGAGGCAACCGAACCGGCCCCGCTCGCAGATACGCCAATTTGATGATCACCATGCTTCTTGGAGGTCTCTGGCACGGGGCAAGCTGGACGTTCGTCTTCTGGGGCGGATTACACGGTGCCTACCTTGCCATCAACCACGGTTGGTCAACCTTGTCCGAGAAGGGAAATGTGCCGAACCTGTTGCCAAGGCCCGCTGCCCTCCTTCTAAGCCGCACAGTGACATTGCTGGCAGTTGTTGTTGCCTGGGTGTTTTTCAGAGCGGAAAGCTTTTCCGGTGCAAACAACATCCTGAAAGGCATGACGGGTCTTGCGACAATCTATGAGCCAAAACTCTGGGAAACTCTGGTCAGCGGCACCGCGCCGATCTGGGCCGGAATGATCTGCCTAGCAGCCATTGTCTTCCTTCTGCCGAACTCGATCGAATTCACGGAAAAGTACAACCCGGTTCTGGGATTGAAGAGGCTGGTGTCCCAGCGACGTTCGGATGGGTTTCTTCCCATCCGCTGGCAACCTTCGTCGCGTTGGGCAATTGCGGTTTCCATATTGTTCGCCGTCGCGATGGTTCAAACCTACCGCCTCGCTGAACTGACCGAATTCATCTACTTCAATTTCTGATGGAGAAGACCATGAAAAATTGCATCTTCTCCTCCATCTTGCTGATTGCCTCTCTTTCCTTGAGCGCGGCGGCAACCGCTGAGCAGTTGGACCGGAACCAGCTCGCGCTGCCAGCGCAAGGCATAGATGTTGATCTGGACACGGGTATCGTTTCAAAAAAGGATGCCACCGGTCTTTGTCTGGAGACCGTTTCCCACGCGGGCAAAAACAAGCTTGTTGTCTTCAAGAATCCAGGAGATGACAGGCCCACGGTGACTGTAAATGGCCTTGCCAAAGACTTGAACAAAGGCAGCGAAGACAATGCGCGACTCGGCGCTGTTCGGATATCCCGCGATGGATCTTTGGTTCATCTTCGCAGTTGGAAAACAGGCGACAAGCAGACCGAACTCCTTCAGGATGGTAACATCAAACTAACCTGGAAACGGGGAACCTCAGTAAGGTTGCAGAAACTGACGAACGACGAAGTGCTCTTGCTGGTCGACGAAGCAGGCCACGCACCACGCCTTCAAAGCCATGCGCGCGGATCAGACGGGAGTATACAAACCTCCTCCCAAACGCTAATCGACTTCGGCAGCTGCAATCCCGGACGTCTTCGTTTTGATAAGGACACCGTTTGGGCACAAATGAGCTGCGACGCGACCGGCAAAGGCATCTACAAGATCCCTCTCGTGACTGGGGCGATTGGCGAGCCTGACCTCCGTGAGCTAGATGCCGAGTTCGTTTCCCTTCCCGGGAGAAAAAACATAAGTGCAGCAGTAGCTTCCGGCAATCAGGCAGGGTTGCACTTCTACTATGCCGTTACCGGGCTATTGGCCTCCCAATCCGGTGAGGTCCGCGCTTGTTCATCAGACGCAGAAGGTTTGCAAAGCTGGAACCAGAGTTATCGCCTGCGCGCACTTGCAACAATGTTTGAAAAAACCGGCCACTCAGTCTTTGCTGACCTGGCTGTAAAATCAATGAAGCTGACCCTCGCAGCTCAAGACGGTGCGAATGGGCGGAATGGCCCGGCCCGTGGCTGGAGTTCAAAGGTCTACTCGAACAGAACAGACAGCCGGTTGAGTCTGATGATAAATCAGGCGGTTATTGCAAATTCACTGATTGACGCCTGCAACCAACTTGGCTCAGCCTGTCCGTCCAAAATCCGGAATGAAATATATATAACCCGATTGGCGCTTTCGGAAACCTTCGAAGCTGACTTCGATCACGAAGCCGATCTTTATCGGATCTCCAAAGACATAGATTTCCGGTTTGCAGGTTCCATCGCACCATGGAACTGGCAAGTCTCCTTTGCCGCCCTCTTGAAAGACCATCCGGACGCGAACATTAGAAGGCGCGCGGTGCGCATCATTCGGCAGTTTTTGAGCGAATGGACCAGCGACGAAGGTGGCGCACTCTGGCGCTATTGGCCGGAGCAATACTACAAGGATAAAGGCTTAAACGACCAGAGGATTGCGAAGGAAAGGTACGAGGACACCGGTCACGCCGGAATCAGCCTTATGGCCCTCTCAGAATTCGCCTCAGCGGCCAATTCAGAGCTGGTCAAGTCCATTCAAGAGCGGCTGGATACTCTTTTGATGTTCGGCAGCCAAACGCCGAGAGACCTTGATGGAGAAGGTCCAAAAACGGCCCGTTGGTTCCCTTCCGGTGGATGGGCGGACTATTCAACTGACAGATTTCGGGAGGCGTACACGGCTCCAGTGTCAAACCGATCCTCTGCTGTATCGGTCTATGCCTATGCGACGCTTTTCGATCCTGTTGAAGATTTTCAGCTAACACAGGACTTCTTCGAATGTGCTGAAACGTGCGATCTGCAATCAGATCAATCCTATTCCAGCTGGCGAGAATTTATGGCGAACAATCCATTTTTTGTTCTGACCGTGCCTGCCGGGCGAACAAAACACTCACGATCAACTGACGTCTCAACCTCTAAATTGAAAATTCATAACCAATGAGCAAGCATGGCTCAACCGGTTCCCATAACGTTTCTGCGTCCGGGGCACCCAAGCGAGAGTTGAGATCAATGAGTAAGATCATTCGGAACTTGAGCCACGACGCGACATTCTGGCTCGTTCTCGTTTTTATTTCGACCTCTGCTATTGCCGCGTATGTCTTGGCTGTGGACTTGGGCCAAAAAACCCGCACAGCTGATTTGGCAGCAGCAGCTAAGGCGCAATCGGAGCTTTTGACAGCGACGCGCTCTTTCTATTCCCGGGAAGTGGTCGACAAACTCTATTCATCTCAGGATGTGGCGGTCAGTCACGATTACCATGGCAAGGACCTCACCATCCCTGCCCCAGCATCCATGACACTTGCGCTGGAAATCGAGCTCAAGGACATCGGTGCCAGCAGCGGTATTCGAATGCTCTCCAATCACCCCTGGCCCTGGAGGCAAGACCGTGAACTTGATGAATTTGAAATTGAAGCACTGACTGCTCTTGAAGCGTCACCAGAAAAGCCATTCCAACGACTTGAAGACCAGGACACCGGTGCCGTTTTCAGAAGTGCAACAGCTGTTCGAATGGAAGGCAGCTGTGTCGCCTGCCACAATACACATGAATCTTCCCCAAAGACCGATTGGGAAATCGGTGATATTCGCGGAATTCAAGAAATCACGATACCGGCAAGTTCGTTCTCGAGCGCTGGTGCAAGCTCACTCAACAATCTGGTTTTTCTGTTGTTGGCTGCTTTTGCCGCAGCTCTTTCGCTGACTTGGGTTCTTTCCACGCAGCGCCAAAAAGCAATGGCTCGACTTGCGGACCTTGCGGACAAAGAACGGGAGAAAAACGAAGAACTCCGGTCTGCGATCCATCGCGCCGAGGCAGGTGAAGCACAAGTCAGCGCCATCATCGACACCATGCTGGAGGGCATGTTGACCATTTCGACTGACGGCAAAATCAGAAAGGTGAATAAGGCAGCTCTCGCAATGTTCGACGCGACGAATTCAGACCAATTGCGCGGCAAACTGATTACCGACCTCTTGCCAGAAACAGCTAATTTGGGTTTGCCATTTGACTGTTGCGCTGATGTGGCTGCTGAAGACGGTTCCACCGGGACACGCCTTGAAACCACCGGCCGGCGTCTTGATGGCCATGAATACCCGATCGAGATGTCTCTGTCTGAATCTGCAGCAGAAGAAACACACACATACACTGCAATTTTCCGGGATTTGACAGGCCAGAAATCCACCGAGCAAAAACTGCGGCAAGCCGAAACACGTTTGATTGACGCGATTGAGTCGCTGCCAGATGGGTTTGTTCTCTATGACGCTGAGGACCGCATGGTCCTGTGCAATAGCAAATACCGTGAATTCTACAGCAGCAGCGCTGACCTCATCCAGATCGGCAAGAAATTCGAAGACATTATCCGCGAAGGCGCCGAGCGTGGACAGTACCAGGTTTCAGTAGACACTTTAGAAGACTGGGTTGCGCTTCGAATGGACCATCATTTCAATCCAGGTGCTCCAATGGAACAGCATCTAGATGATGGTCGTTGGTTGAGAGTGATTGAATCGCGCACCAGCGAAGGCGGTTTGGTTGGATTCCGGGTCGATATTACAGAACTGAAACAACGCGAGGCTGAACTGCGACGCAATGAAGACCTGCTTCGCAATGTCGTGGATGCCTCCTTTGACGGTGTAATCGTCATGAACGGAAATGGTGTGGTCATTGATTTCAGCCCTGCCGCCGAAGACGTCTTCGGCTGGACGGCGCAGGAAGTCATCGGCGAAAAGATGTCGTCCCTCATTATCCCGGAAAAGTATCGCAAGGCCCATGATGACGGCTTGAAGAATTTCCTGATAACCGGAGAAGGACCGGTTCTCGGCAAGCGATTTGAAATCGAAGGTCTTCACAAGAAAGGCCACGAAATTATCGTTGAACTTGCCATTCGCCATACCAAGGGTGCGGAAGGCCCGTTGTTCCTGGGATATGTGCGCGATGTCACCGAACGCAAAGCGGCAGACATCGCGCTGCGTGAGGCCAAGGAAAAAGCTGAAACGGCCAACGAAGCCAAAGCCAAATTCCTGGCCATGATGAGCCACGAAATCAGAACACCCATGAATGGTGTTCTCGGAATATTGAGCCTGCTCCGGGATACCGATCTTGATCCGGCACAGGCGTCCTATGTCAAAACGGCCCGGGAATCCGGTCGTTCGCTTCTCGAACTGATCAACGACATTCTGGATTTTTCCAAGCTGGAAGCCGGACGCATGGAACTCGATCCTGCTCCATTCCGGTTGAAATCGGTCGTTAAAAGCATTGTTGATCTGTTCCTGCCAATTGCCCAGGACAAAGGCCTGGATCTCATTCTGAAATATCCAGAGGACATTCCCCATAACGTCTACGGGGATGCTGGGCGGTTACGTCAGGTCATTTTGAATCTCGTCTCAAACGCCCTTAAATTTACCGAAATTGGTTCCGTTGAAATTTCGGTCGAAGTGAACAGCATCAGCACCGAAAAACCCGAATTCAGGTTCTCGGTGAAGGACACCGGGATAGGCATCCCGAAAGACAAACACGGTGCTCTGTTCGGAGATTTCGTAACAGTCGACAGCAGTTACACCAAAAAACAGGGTGGAACCGGCCTTGGTTTGGCAATCTGCAAGCAAATCGCGGATTTGATGGGTGGTGACGTCTCCCTTGAAAGCTTGCCCGGCGCAGGAAGCACATTTCACTTTGTTGTTCCGATCGAACTTTCAGAAGATCAGACACCGATGTTTGATCCAGCCGAGGATTATCAGGCCACAGGGTTTCCTGAAAACCTGGTTGTCCTGCTAGCCGAAGACAACGCCACCAACCAGATCGTTGTCAGTCATGCGCTGGAAAGAGCTGGCTGTGACATAGACATTGCAAGTAACGGTCGGGAAGCCGTTCAGGCCGCCCAAAAACGGGACTACAATTGCATCCTGATGGATATTTCCATGCCCGAAATGGATGGTATTGAAGCCACCAAGCGGATCAAGGAAGGCCGGAGAAATGCAGACACACCGATCATTGCCCTGACGGCTTATTCCCTCAGAGGCGACAAAGAACGGTTTATGTCGTCGGGAATGTCCGACTTTCTGTCAAAGCCGGTCGAAAAAGAAGACCTCCTCGCCTGTATTGCGAGGAACGTTCAGGACCAAGACTCAGGCGCTCAAAGTGGCACTTATACGCTGGAACGAAATGCCCTCTCGGCTGCTCGCGACATATTGAGCACCATGCCAAAAGAACTTCAGGAAAAACTATTACATCAATTCGTTGACGACACCCTCAAGCGACTGCGAACGGCGCAGGAAGCGGTCCAAAATGATGATCTGGAAACCCTTGAACGGGCAACACATGCACTCAAAAGCGTTGCCGGAACTTTCGGAGCAATAGAGCTGACAAATATCGCTGCAGCGATCAATACGCTTGCCAGAAACAACAATTCAGTCGCAGCCATGGCGAAAATTGACGATCTGCAGCTAACAACTGACCAAACGTTAGGGGAAGTGAAAGCTTTAGCTGACGAGATAGGTATCGATGTCTCGTTCAACACTTGATTGAACTGGCCTGAATCGGGGAGAGCTGAATTTGAAAGTCCTGATTGTCGAAGACGCCTTGCCGTTGGCCACCGTTTATGGTCACCACCTTTCAAGGGCCGGAATTGAAACGCTCCATGTAGAAACAGGACAAGAAGCGCTTACCAGATTGCGTAAAGGTGGCATCAGCGTCGTTCTTCTGGATTTACAGTTGCCGGACATGAACGGGCTGGACGTCTTGTCCGCTATTCGCGAAGAACAGCTCCCGGTTACAGTGGTCGTTGTCACCAGTTCGGGATCCATCAAAACTGCTGTCGAGGCCATGCAGGCCGGCGCTTATGATTTCATCGTCAAACCGGTTGCTGAAGAACGACTGGTGACCACGACCCGCAATGCACTTGAGCGGGAAACCTTGACCGAGGTTGTCGAGGAAGTCCGGAAACCCTCCAGCTCAAAAGCACATCATGGCTTTATCGGATCTTCCCTGCCGATGACCGCGGTATACAAGATGATTGAGAGTGTGGCGCGCTCCAATGCGTCCGTCTTCATTACGGGCGAAAGCGGAACCGGCAAGGAAGTTTGTGCCGAGGCCATTCACAAATCGAGCCCGCGTGCCAAGCAGCCATTCGTGCCACTCAATTGTGCCGCTATCCCGAAAGACCTGATCGAGTCCGAAATTTTCGGCCATATCAAAGGTGCCTTTACCGGAGCTACATCAGACCGCGATGGTGCAGCAGCTCGCGCAGATGGTGGGACGTTGTTTCTGGATGAAATCTGCGAACTGGAATTGGGTCTGCAGGCCAAACTACTCCGATTTCTCCAGAGCGGAACAATTCAAAAGGTCGGCAGCGATACCTTGAAGAAAGTCGATGTCCGTATTGTCTGCGCCACCAACCGCGACCCACTGGAAGAAGTGGAAGCCGGACGTTTCCGTGAGGATCTATTCTACCGGCTTCATGTATTGCCGATCGGCTTGCCGCCACTACGGGCCCGTGGAGCCGATATTCTTGAACTTTCACGTCATTTTCTGACGCAGTTTTCCAAGGAAGAAGACAAACAATTCGACGGATTTTCTGTTGAAGCCGAAGAGGTATTGATGGCGCACGGATGGGCCGGAAACGTCCGTGAAATGCAGAATACAATCCGCAACCTGGTTGTACTCAGCGAAGGCCCGATCGTGGAAGCGGACATGTTGTCGACCCTCCAAAGCCGAGTTCCGATATCTCCAAGTGCCCATCAGACCGTTCCGCTGGAAGTTCCAAACGCGCGCGCTGCGGCTCCTGCCCTACATGTTGGTGCCGCTACAGGTTGGCCGAAGATCACTTTGGCATTGGGTCAATCATTCGATATTCTTGAACGTCAAATGATCGAAGCTACTATCGAGGCCTGCGGCGGAAGCCTTCCAAAAACCGCTAGAGTTCTTCAGGTGAGCCCATCGACCCTTTATCGAAAGAAGGAGATCTGGGCAGCAGAAGAAACTGACGGCGAAAATGACAGAACGGAACCTCCGGTGTCAGCGGAAGCCTGACCTTATTCACCATCTGTCAGCCTGCCAGAAGTGCCTCGGCGATCCCGACGGCTGCAACATGAGACGTAATCGGCAAATTTCCCATTCGCATTGCCTGGCGCACACCCGCACGGGGCATTGTGATCAATTCCGCGTCTTCCAGATCACCTGAGGCTGGCTCCCCAAGCTTGATAGCCTTTTGAACGATATAGATATGCGCTTTTGCAATTCTCTGGTTTCCATGGAGGACCAAAGTTGGTCCCGGACGCCATCGCCCGCCGCCGTATCCGGTTTCTTCGAGAAGCTCCCGGCGCGCTGAAAACTCCGGATCTTCTCCCGGGTCGATCTGGCCGCCCGGCAACGTCAGGCACACGCGACCAACTCCGTGCTTGTACTGCTGTAGCACCAACACCTGATTGTCTTCCGTAAGTGTGTAGATCGCAGCAAATGACGGCAAGTCAATTTGATAATAGTCGTCAATGATGCGGCTATCAGGCAAACAGATTGTTTGGCGTGTGACGCGCAACCGGTTGTCAGTTTCAAAAACCTTGTCACTATCAAGCAGAGTCCAGCAATCTGGGCATTCGTGCTTTATAATTGGAACCCCCATCTCAAACTTCCTCATATTCGGAATGGTGCAGGTCGATCATTGGTTCAACTCCGGAATGTCGACGGTTCTCGTAACTGAGAAGCTGGCTGACATCGCTCGGAGCTTCCACCACGGACACGATATCGGAACTCAACAACGCATTGCAAAGCGGGTCCGCATACCCGGTTACAGATCGCTCGGTAAGATAACAAATCAAACGAGCCGTCTTGTGTCTTTTCAGCAGACTGTTTTGAACCAGAGCACTTGAATAGGAATTTGGCAAAACCAGCAGGCTGGTATCTGTGTCCTGGTAAATACTGTAGTCGGGAAACCGAACCTGGAACTCCCGCATAATGTCTGGCAATTCCTGGTGTTCACCTTCCCAACCGCTGTATGCCTTTAGTTGACTGACAGTGCTATGCGTTCCTGCAAGGCAGATACGAAGGCTTGCGGCCCCGTTGTCGATAAGCGGTGCCAATTTGCCAGGATAGGCACTCTTCTGGACCACGTTGACAACAAACTCATAGAGTTCATCGGGGAAATCATGCTCGCTGCGGACCCGAATTTCTTGACCTACCCAAAGCTCCGTTCCCGACGCCGCAAAAATGCCGGCAAATGTCTGACGAATTCCGTTTTGTACTCTGGTCACGACATTGTTGTAGTTTTCTCTTGTCAGCAGGTAACACGGTCGTCTGCGAGCGAAGTCTTCCAGATAGACAGCAAATGAATGCTCCAGATGCCCATGGCTGCGGGTGGTTATTGCATCAAGATCAAACAGATAGATGTCACCACCAGAATTGGGGAGGTTTGAAACAATTGGCCCGGTCACGCGACCGATTGGTGTAAAATCTGATTTCGTAAACATCATCACTTCTCCTTCTAACCGGGTCGGTTGGAGAATGACGCTGCAAAGCGTCGGCCAAATCATTGAATTTGGTCTAACACTCGTATTTCTTGTTTATGTTCTGATACTTATATCCTTTACCAACAAGGGTGTTTTGATTGCCAACCATCTCACTATTCGCGAAACAGCAATTTGGATTTTCAATATCGCAAAGCGTTGATACGCACCTGACCTATCGAAGCTGTCATTATAATTAGGTGCCCGCGTAGCAGCCTCTTTCGAGACACGTTTTCTCTTAGTGGATTTCCGCTTGATGTTGCTTTTGCGATATCGGCCAACAGTTTTGGAAAATGAGACATTTGGGTTTTCAATTTCGGAATGCATTATCGAACGAATTAGAAAACAGAAATTCCAACTAATTGTATTCATTGATTATTCTACGTTTTCACCTCCTTGGCATGATCCTTGTATCTCTTGCTCCAAGTCCAAAACACTCGGAGCAGTTACATGAACATGCACGTCGGAAACTTCGAAACAGCCTACAGAATTGATCCGTTCCAGCTCAAGCCGGTCGAAACCAAGAAAGCAATCAGCGTCATTGGCCTCGGATATGTTGGCGCCGTTTCGCTCGCCTGCCTCAGCTCACTCGGACACCGCGTGGTCGGCGTGGATCTGGACGAGAAGAAGGTAGACTCTATCGCATGGGGGCAAAGCCCGATTGTCGAAGACCGCCTTCCGGAACTTTTAACTCTGGGTGTTTCGGAAGATCTTCTCTCGGCAACAACGAATATCAAACGGTCAATTCGCGAGACGGATGTCACCTTTGTCTCGGTCGGAACACCGACAAGCAAGGACGGTGGGTGTGACACGCGTGCCATTGAAGCCGTTGCCCGCAGCATCGGCGATGCTCTCTCAGACAAAAATGGTTTTCATGTTGTCGTACTGCGGTGTTCTGTACCGCCGGGTACAACGCTCAACATCATGAAGCCGGTGATCGAACGCTGGTCTGGCAAACTCGCGGGTGAAGACTTCGGGATCTGTTTCAATCCGGAATTTCTGCGTGAAGGTACAGCTGTCGCCGATTTTCACACTCCACCCAAAACGGTCATTGGCGTGACCGATCAAAGGTCTGCGGATATTCTTTCCGAAATCTACGACCCAGTTGATGCAGCGCCGATCATTACCAGTGTCGAAGTCGCTGAGCTGGTGAAGTATGTCGACAATGTCTGGCACGCCACAAAGGTCTGCTTTGCGAATGAAGTCGGACGCCTCTGCAAGCCGATGGGTATCGACAGCCACGCGGTCATGGACATCTTTGTTCAGGATACGAAGCTCAACCTGTCGCCATATTACCTGAAACCCGGCTTCGCATTTGGCGGTTCCTGCCTGCCAAAGGAAGTTCGAGCAGTCTCGCATCTGGCGCAGGAACTGGGTGTCGATATTCCGATGATCGACGCGCTGATGCCGTCCAATCAGGAGCAAATCGATCAGGCCGTGGATCTGGTCGAACAAACAAAAGCCAGGAAGGTTGCCATTCTGGGTGTCGCCTTCAAACCGGGCACGGACGATCTTCGGGAAAGTCCAATTCTGGAAGTGATCGCTGACCTCTTGAGCAAGGGCATTAAAGTTACCGCCTATGATCCGGCCATTCGGCCCGGCCCGCACATAGCTCAACAATTTGAGTACATGCGTTATGCGGCCCCTCACCTGAAGAATGTTGTCGATGCCCTGCCCAATCTCCTGAGAGAGACGCCGGAAGAAGCAATTGATCAGGCCGAAGCGATTGTTGTCTCACAAAACCAGCCGACGATCAGGGGTGTGTTGAAGTCCAAAGCGGAAGACGCGGTGGTTGTGGACCTTGTCCGCATATCACCAATAGCCCAAGCGTCATCCGACTACACCGGAATAGGTTGGTAGACCGCACACTCCCGTCCTCCCTCGCTCCCCCATCGATCACCCCGAGTGGGGGCGGACACTTCGGTCATTGCTTGGTTGTTAGAGTAAAAACAGCCGCACACCCAGAGCTAGCATCCAGACTTCAGCATGTGAATGATTCCGCTCTTCACCTGTCACACACAAACTTGCTACTTACCTCTGATGCTCGTCAGCAGCAATAGTTTGACCTACGCCAACTGGCCCTCACCCAGCCGAACACAATGCCTATCCATCTTTGGTTCCCTACCGGGCATACTGGTTCACAAAACCTTGGGTTGAGTGATCATTTCTTCAGGCCTGCTCCACTAGACGATCAACAATTTCAGATCCCGTTTGCTTCCACAAAATGTCAGGAATGCAGCTTTGAGATGGTGCCGAATATTTATGGCCAATGCCATTTAATTCCAACAAGTGTACTTGTCAGAATTAGTCGGCATTAGCGGTAATTATTCGGCACCAGAAAGGTTTTGCCGGGATTATCCGGGATAAGGCGGGATTTGGCGACTTGCCGGTTTGGAATGATTTAACAGTAACGACCGTAATCTAAGAGAAAACATGGCATTTTGTGCATGAAAATCAGATTTCATCGAGCCAATGCCGTAAAATTTCATGCATGCTTAGGCAAGTCTGACACATTCAGGTATCCTGATAGATTATCTTCAACCGGCTTCTAGGCCGCACGCCGCCTTCTTGATCAGGCGGTGCAGAATACCGATCCAACTGATCGGCAAGTACTTTCACTCGATCAGAAAAACTCTCTGCATCTTCGCCTTCACACAAGAGAATGATCTGCGTCTGGCGGGCTAATCCGTCGTTGCTGCGCCAAGCACGCAACACACCTAAAAAATACGCTTCGTGGTCGGACAGGATCTCTCGGCAGCAACGGCAATTCGGGTTCTTGAACCGGAATGTTGTTTTCCGTGTGATCCGCAATACCTTCAAGCTTTTCATCACAGCGACACCGATCTTCGGTCCGTGTGTTGGCCCAAACTCTCTCATGCATGTGTCAAAAGCGGCCTCC
>JBDWQP010000013.1:0-182338 GCA_039986495.1 Roseibium sp.
ACAACCCAGAACCTCAGGAAACTCGCAAAACTCATCCCGGTGCCGCAGATCGGTTGTCCTGCATAAGCAAGGCACGGTTTGCTCAAACTCAGCACACCGTTCAAAACGCAAAACCATCGAGTTTTTCAACGGAATAAGCCCTTAGTGGACAATGACTTTGCAGATCGGTTCTATGCAGCAGTTGCACTTCTAATGAACTCGGGAAATGGAACATGTCGGCGTCTTCTTCTAATTCTGACTTGGTCATGCAGCTCGGGGAGCTGACACCGGGTTACCTGCCAGAGAACGTATTTGAAGCAGTTGCAAGACTTGTGGTTACGCCGACTTTTGTCGTGATCCCGCTTTTTCGACGCGGTAACAGCACCCGCGTAGTCTTAACGCGGCGCGACGTGGGCGACACCCAATATGCGGGAATGCTGCATGCGCCCGGAAAAATACTGTTGGCCACAGACAAGGGCTTAGATGCAGTTTTCGCAAGACTTGTTAAAACCGAATTGTGCGGCTTTGACATTCGCTCCGCACCTATTTTTGTGAAACACTTCTTTGACCTGATCACAAGAGGTCAAGAGATTTCGATAGTACACTATTTGGAAGTCGCCGACCCGATGGAGAAAATGTTGAGCTATGATCCTTTCGCTTTACCAGAGGACGTCATTCAATCTGATGTGCCTCGGATTATTGCTGCTGCTAAAGCATTTGATCAGGTATCAAACTAGTCAGGCGGTTCCGTTAGTGAGTTGCAGCTTTGTCCGCATGGCGGACCTTGGACGTGAGCGCAACGAATTCACAATCTTCGCCCTTATCTGGCGCAATAAATGGCGATTTAACGGGGTTTAAAGGGTCTTCAAGAGGTCTTCAAAAGCAGCTATGCGACGGCGCGAAAGCCTGAAAACGGGTGGTGATACGATCATTTTGCCGCCCAAAGCCGTCAAATCCATCCAAAAAACTGGAAATTCCAGATCGTCGTGTCAAAAATTCCAGTTTTGGGTGGCGAGCTACAACTAAGTCATTGAAATAAATGGTGGGCCCGGAGGGACTCGAACCCCCAACCAATCCGTTATGAGCGGACGGCTCTAACCAGTTGAGCTACAGGCCCTTGGCGGGAGGCGCGTGTATAGTCCTCTCGCTGAATTGGTACGTACACCAAAGGTTTGCCGTTTCGCAAGAGCTTTGAGCCCTGTTCTACAGGCCTTTGTGGGACAGAATGCCAAGTTTTCAAAAAGTAGACTTTTGGGGAGCGGTTTCAGAACGGCATGGCCTTCGAAATCGAATGGAAAACCATGAAACCTCCCTCCATACCTGTAGTGAAAATTCCACCGATTACCGTTGAGACTGTTCCAGCCACACTATCGGAAGGCATTTGATCGTTTCCGCTATGTCGTAAAAACAAACTTGCTGCAGTCATCCGAGGCTTTTAAAGCTGGATCAGACACGGTAGGTAATTCCCGTTGTTTGTTTTGATCGGGCTCCCACATGCGTTCGCCACTTCTCTCAGTCACCCTGACAGTTTTTCTGGTCTGCATGATTGGCTGGCTTCTGGTTATCGGACGGTCGCTCGTGCTTCCGTTCGTGATAGCGGTGATCGTTTGGTACATGATCAACGCGTTGTCTCATCTTTTCGGGCGCATCGAGTTTAAAGGTTGGCGATTGCCGGGATTTGTGGCGTTTCCGCTGGCGCTGCTGGCGATCTTCGTCGCAAGCACCTTTGTGCTGGACATTGTGACGGTAAACCTGACGCAGCTAGCGCAGGATGCACCGACTTATCAGGCACGTCTCGAACAGCTTTTTGATCAGGTGGCGGCACTCTTCAAACTGAACGACCCAATCGAGCTGAAAGACCTGTTCCCGGATTCGTTGGTGCCGAAAATGGTAACAGCCGGAGCAAGCGTGGTGACTGCTATTGCGGGGTCCGCCAGCATGATCTTCATCTATGTGCTGTTTCTTCTGCTGGAACAGTCGACGTTCGACAAGAAATTCGAGCGACTGTTTGCGACAAAGGAAAGAGCCCAGGCAGCGTTTGCGCTTCGGGCCGAAATAAACAAGTCGATCATGCATTATTTCACGATCAAGACCGCGGTGTCTGTTGCAACCGGTGCGCTGACCAGTTTCGTGTTGATCGTCATAGGTCTACCTTATGCCGCCTTGTTCGGCTTCATAGCCTTCATCCTGAACTATATTCCGACCATCGGGTCCCTGATCAGTGTCATTTTCCCGAGCCTTCTGGCGATCGTTTATTATGACACGCTTGGACCATTCATCCTGATTGCTGGAGGCCTTGGCCTGATACAGTTCTGCGTCGGCAATCTGATTGAACCGCGCCTGATGGGGGCAAACCTCAACATCTCCGGCCTGGTGATCATGCTGTCTCTGGCATTCTGGGGCGCTATCTGGGGTGTTGTTGGAATGGTCCTGTGTGTCCCGCTTACGGTGATGGTTGTGATCGGATGTTCGCGCTTTGAAGGCACACGTGCGATCGCGGTTCTTCTGTCAGAAAATGGTGAAATCGCCGATCATCCAGATAAAACTCCTGCCTGATGCTTCGCGGCAATCATAAACGAAGTGTTTTGATCGGGTTTTTCAGCTGAACCGGAGATGAACCGGATAGACATATCCCTGCCGCAATGGGGGAGCAGATCTTCGGTCACATTGGACTGTCAATTTACAGGATAAACCATGAGACCCTTGATGCCCGCATATTTAGGCCTTTCATTCACTCGTGTACGCCGAATGGCGTTCGCAGCCAGCCTTGCGGCGGTTGCGCTTGCAGCGCCGACAGCATTTGCGCAGGAAGGCGGTGACGTCCGTGGATCCATCACAATGGAAGGACGTGGTTCGGTCTCCGTGGCTCCTGATATGGCCGTGATTACGACGCGGGTTGTGTCGACAGCCAAGACAGCGCCGGACGCTCTTGCACAAAACACCAAAGACCTGAGCAAGGTCATTGAGACCATCAAGGCTTCAGGTATTAAAGCCAAGGATATCCAGACCAGCGGCTTTTCGATTTACCCGCGCTATGAGCGCATCACGGACGGTTCCAACCGGCAACCGGATATCATCGGCTACGAAGTGCGCAACGGCGTCGAGATCAACGTTCGCGACCTCGGCAAACTTGGCGACCTTCTGAGCACGGTCGTTGAAAGCGGCGCAAATGCCGTTGATGGCATCCGCTTCCAGGTCAGCGATCCCGACGACAAGCTGGACGAAGCACGCAAGGAGGCTGTTGCAGCTGCTCGTCACAAGGCGGAAATCTTCAGCAATGCTGCCGGTGTCGAACTTGGAAACATCATCACTATCGCAGAAACCGGGGTTCAAATGCCACGCCCGATGATGATGCGCGCCGAAAGCATGATGGTTGGAAGTGCAAGCCCAGTGCCGATCGAGGCCGGCGAAGAAACCATCAGTGCAAGCGTAACCATTCGGTGGGAAATCGAGCAGAAATAGGCAATCCGCCAATTTGGTTCCCCACTCCGTCGCTCCGAGAAGCGACAATGGAATGGGCGAATTTCTAACAAAGTCATCGTTTAGCGGTTGATTACAGCTTCCGGTGCCAGACCTGCATTGGCTTTTCGGTCTCGCCCTTATTGCCAACATCTGTCCAGGGAAATCGGATAACGGCGCCTTCCATTTTTCGGTATCCGCGGTTTTGCCAGAACGAATCCAACGGCTGGTAGTCCGCTGGCTTCATCGGATGATCCTCGGGGCGAATAACAGCGCAAAATACGGCTTCGTTGTATCCGAGGCCGCGGGCATGTGCCTCACGTTCATCAAAAAACCGATGACCGATCCCCTGCCCGCGATATGCCGGTTCCAGGACAGACTCAGCCATATAGAAGATATTGTCAGGGTCATAGCCGCGCAGCTTCAGTGGTGACTGAAAGGCCTCATACTCGGCACCAAGCGGTTCACCGGTCGCAGCCCCCACAAGTTTGTTGCCATCATAGGCCCCGATGATAACTGCCCCTTGGGTCTCGGCATAGCGCTGCAAGTACCTTGCTTCATAGTCCAATGAGCCCTCGTACAGATAGGGCCAGTCCCGAAAGACTGATATCCGCAACCGGGCAACATCGTTCAGAGCATTTGCCAACCTCTTGCCAGTGAGACGTCTGAATTCCACTGACATCGTTAACGCCTTCATTTATTGGAGGATTTTTCCGAAATTACGTCGCCAAGCAACAACTGCATACCAGAAATGCGGACATTGCCACATATTTTCTCAAAATAACGATTGAGAAGAAAAACCTTTATCTATAAGGAGTGCGCTCCGGATTTAAAAACCGGGTACATCTGCTGGTTTGGGAGAGCGACATGGAAAGCAACGCCCTCTTCGAACTGGGGATGGACTTGGAGGCTCGTGTAGCAGAAGACGCAATTTGCGTTGCCGAGCCAAGAAGCACCACCCAGAGGGAAGAAAACGTTTTGATTGCGGCCGCTGCAGTACATGCAGATGACCGCCTGGACCACTTCATTCAGAAGGAAGGGGTTCACTGCGCTGGTGCGCATTTGATTATCGACCTTTATGACGCCGAGCGTCTGGACGATCTATCCCATGTGGAAGACGCCCTGCGCAAATGTGTCGATGAGGCCGGAGCAACTTTGCTACATATTCACTTGCACCCGTTCGAGCCGACTGGCGTGAGCGGTGTTGCGGTGCTGGCCGAAAGCCATATTTCCGTCCACACTTGGCCGGAGGCTGGGTACGCTGCGTTTGACGTCTTCATGTGCGGCGATGCCAAGCCTGAAAAATGCGTCGAAGTCCTTCGCCGCGCGTTCAATCCGGGCAAGACTGCTGTCTCCGAATTGCTGCGCGGCCGGGAAGTGGCAGACCAACTGTCCAAACCGCATACTATGGACGCAGCAGAATGAGCAATGGATTGAAGTTCGACGAAACGCTCTATCCGGGTGTTCAGGTCAGCTACAGCTGCGACGAGATCCTGTATCAGGAAAAGACAGAGCATCAGGATCTGGTGCTCTTTTCCAACCCTGTCTTTGGCAAGGTTCTGATGCTGGATGGCGTCACACAGGTAACCACCAAAGACGAATTCATCTACCATGAGATGATGGCTCATGTGCCTATTCTCGCACATGGCGCTGCCAGGAACGTCCTGATCGTTGGTGGTGGTGACTGTGGTCTTGCCGAAGAAGTCCTGAAACACGGTTCCGTTGAAAAGCTGGTCCAGGTGGAGATCGACAAATCCGTTGTCGACTTCTCTATGGAGCATTTCAGCGACTTCAACGCTGGCGTTCTGGATGATCAGCGCTTTGAGTTGGAGATTGCCGACGGCCTGAAATATGCGGCCGAAACCAACGAGCGGTTTGATGTCGTCATCGTCGACAGCACTGATCCGCATGGTCCGGGTGAGGTTCTCTTTTCGGAGGGATTTTATCGCGACGTTCACCGCATCCTGACCCCAGGCGGAGTTCTGGTGACCCAGAACGGTGTTCCGTTTCTGCAAAAGGATGAGCTCGTTACCAGCATCGAGCGTTTTTCGCGGATCTTCAAGGACGCAAGTGCCTACATTGCAGCCATCCCGACTTATTTTGGCGGGCACATGACCCTCGGCTGGGCTTCCGACAATGCAGATCTGCGCAAGCAGGCTGCCTCGGTACTGGAAGAACGGTTCAATGCAGCAGGTTTTGATACGCAGTATTATACGCCGGATGTTCATGCAGCCGCATTTGCCCTGCCCAGGTTCATTCTGGATGCCGTTGAGGAAGGTCTCAGCCGAGTATAATTTTGCCCGGCTGAACTGATACCGTATTCAACCAAAAAGCGAATCTCCAACGCCTACCAGGTGTTATTTTTTCGTAACCAATAAAATCACGACCTAGAACACCCTTCTATAAATTTTAATTTCCGCGCAAAAAATTTCCAATAATTTCGCCTGACAGTCTATTTTTAAGCAAATGTTACAGTCCCTCCCTCTGTTACAGTTAAACTTTCGTAGACCTATGCTGGGAGGCAAACATGGGGATCAAATATGTCGTTGGATATGACGGCAGTAAAACTTCAAACAAGGCGGTAGAGTTTGCAATGACGCAAGCCAAAGCCAATCAGGCGCAGCTGATCATTGCTCACGTCCTTGAATGGTCGCCATATACGTTTTTGACACCTCAGGAAATCGAGGAGCGGCACAAACGCCGCAATGAAGAACTCGCCCGAGCGGAAGAGCACCTTCTCGATCCTCTTCTTGCCAAGCTAAAGACCAGCCACTCAGATGTGGTGAGCGTCATGCGTTACGGCAATATCGTCGATACCCTAATTGCTATAACCGAAGAAGAAAAAGCCGCTCAAATTTTCATTGGGCGGACCGGTCACAGCAGTCTGACAACCCGTGTATTCGGATCGGTTGCCGGAAGTCTGGCGCAACATGCGTCGGTCCCGGTCACCATCGTTCCCTAAGAAAAGGAGGTTGTTATGTCTGTTCTTAAAAAAGGCGCTCTAGGCGCAGCTTCTTTGCTTTTGGCAACAAGCCCCGTGCTTGCACAGTCACTCGACGAGCAAGTCAATTCCGTATTCTCGGCAGCAACCGGATGGTTCGTCAGCCTTATCTTCAGTCCGTTCCCCGGGACCAGTTTTCCCTGGATCGTGGCCTGGCTGGTGATTGCAGCGACCATATTCACGCTCTATTTCGCGTTTATTCAGTTCCGGGCATTCAAGCTCGCGATCTCGATCGTGAAAGGCGATTATTCGGATCCGAATGATGCCGGTGAAGTCAGCCACTTTCAGGCGCTTGCAACGGCGCTATCGGGTACTGTCGGTCTCGGCAACATCGCAGGTGTTGCGGTTGCGGTCAGCATTGGCGGTGCAGGAGCAACCTTCTGGATGATCCTTGCCGGCCTGATGGGTATGGCATCTAAATTCACCGAGTGTACGCTAGGTGTAAAGTACCGCAATGAATATGCAGATGGCACCGTCTCCGGTGGCCCGATGTATTACATCACAAAGGGCTTCAAGGAACGCGGTGTACCGGGCGGCAAATTCCTAGCGATCCTGTTCTCAGTCTTTTGTATTCTCGGCGCACTCGGCGGCGGCAACATGTTCCAGGCCAATCAGGCCCATCAGCAGATTGCCGGTATCGTTGGCGATTTCCCGGGCTGGATCACCGGATTGATCTTTGCTGGCGTTGTCTTTGCGGTGATTATCGGTGGTCTTAAGTCCATCGCCAGCGTGACGGAAAAAGTCGTTCCGTTCATGGGCGTCATGTATGTCGCAGCAGCTCTGGTTATCCTGATCATGAATGCGGACAAGATCGGCTGGGCCTTCGGTGAAATCATCGATGGCGCGTTCACCGGTTCCGGTGTTGCTGGCGGTATTGCCGGTGCCTTGATCCAGGGTTTCAAGCGGGCAGCTTTCTCCAACGAAGCCGGTGTTGGCTCCGCTGCGATCGCCCACTCAGCCGTGCGGACCAAGGAACCAATCACGGAAGGTTTCGTGTCACTTCTCGAGCCATTCATCGATACCGTCGTCATCTGTACCATGACCGCGCTTGTGATTATCATCACTGGCCAGCTCACCACAGATCCGGCAACGGGCAACTACATTGTTGAAAACGGAACGATCGTGACAGCAACCGGTGCCTCCGGTGTCGGTCTGACATCGGCAGCCTTCGGCAGTGCTTTCAGCTGGTTCCCGTATGTCCTGGCAGTGGCTGTGGTCCTGTTCGCTTTCTCCACCATGATTTCCTGGTCCTACTACGGCCTGAAAGCATGGACGTACCTGTTCGGTGAAGGCAAATCCAAGGAACTGGTGTTCAAGATCATGTTCTGCGTCTTCGTCGTCATCGGAGCGGCGGCCAATCTCGGCCCGGTCATCGATTTCTCGGATGCTGCAATCTTTGCCATGGCGGTTGTCAACATCATCGGTCTCTATGTCCTGATGCCGGTCGTAAAAAGAGAGCTTATCAGCTTCCTTGACCGCATGAAGTCGGGCGAGATCAAAAAATTCAAATAAGCGCCCAAGTGTGACGCGAAGGCCCGGGTTGTCTCAGCCCGGGCCTTTTTTGCTACTGCTGACTGCTGGTACAATTTGCGACAACGTGAACATATTGCTGCGACATCTGGAGACTATAATTGCAATCGGCCGCCCTCCCGCGGCCGATATCAGCAAACCCAAAGGTGCGCCATGTCCTCCAGCCAGCCTCTTTCCTACGCCCGCTCGCAAATCATCCTTCACTGGCTGATTGCCGCACTCGTCTTCTTACAGATCGTCTTTGGCGAAAACATCGGTGACTTTGGCCGAGCCCTTCGCGACGGCACCACACCCGATATGATCACGGTCGTGCTTGGCCGATCCCATGTCATCTTCGGAATTGCCATTCTGGTCCTGATGATTGCCCGCCTGGCCCTACGGGCGACACATGGAGCACCTGCACCTGTTCCTGCCCCGAAAGTTCGGGACTTTCTGGCTAAAGCAGCACACAATCTGCTCTATGTTTTGCTAATCGCAGCCCCATTAACCGGCATCGCTGCCTGGTTCTTCGGTATTCGGGAAGCTGGCGCGGTGCATCACTACATGAAGCCCGCGTTCATTATCCTGATCGCGCTGCATGTTGTTGGCGCGCTCTGGCACAAGTTCGTGCTCAAGGACACAGTCATGAAGCGGATGCTGTCCTCGACCTGAGAAGTTTCGGGATAAAGCCTAGTCTCGCGCTTCCAGCCAGATACGGGCGGTGTCCATGTCTTTTGACAGGATACCGTCTGCCAGTTTCTGACCGACAACAGCGCCGAACTTGTAGCCATGGCCGGAGCACGCCGAGACAATCGTTGCCTTGTCCTCGGTGGTGCAGAAGAAATGCTCGTCCGATGTAAACGTGTAGGCGCAAGTGACGACATCATCGACGCGGTACTCATCAATACGCGCGAATGGCGGCGAGAAGTAATCCCGCAACGTCTCCCCCTCACCTGCGCTCGATACCCGGTCCTGATCTGGCTTGGCGGTGTATTTATGGATTCCCGCGCCAAATTTCAGGCCTGTACCGGCAACAGGTGGCAACACATAACCGTCTGTCGGCCCGCCATGATCGAGAATGGCCGGGCTTCGTTCCCAGGCCTCTTTCAGGTCTTCCGGTGGTGTCAGATAGACTACAGCGGTGCGATAGGTGGTCAGACTGGACCGAAACTTCGGTAACAGACCAAGTGTCCATGCGCCAGCTGTAACGATCACATGATCGGCGCTCAAGGCAGCCCCGCCTTCAAGCGTGACCGACCCGGCCACGGTATCGACTGACGTTACGGCGGTGTTTTCGCGCACATCAGCGCCGTTTTTCATCAGCCAATCGCGTAAGTCCATGGCAATCTTCTGGCAAAGCAGCACCCCGCCGTCGGAACTGACCGCGCCGTAACGAATGGTCGCAGCATCGACAAAGGGGAAGCGTTCCGCTGTGTCTTCCGGTGACAGTTGCTCAAACGGGTAACCACCATCAATCAGGCCATCGCGGTAGATCTCCCCACCATCTCCGGGCGTCTGAGACAGCAGCATGAAACCGGTTTCAACCAGATGGCTTTTGCCAAGATCGGCCCACATCTCGTCCCAGGCCGCATACGCATCGCCTATACGACGCTGATAACCGCCCTGTCCGCCATAAGCGCGGCGGATGATCCGGTGCTGATCGCCAGAGGCTGACAACGGGTTCGGGATCGGTCCCTGCTCCAGAATCGTGACCGGCACACCACGTTTTACAAGCGCCCAGGCCGTGGACAGGCCGGAAATCCCGGCACCGACAATAATAACTGACATGAATTTCGAATCTCGCACTTTGATGCCGCAGATTATCGCCCGCAGGCAACCATGCAAGATGTGTTTTACCGTAGAATGCAGATGCCGGAATTTGATGTCTGAATGACGGACCAGACCGAGCCAACATCAGATAACCGGTTATGGTTACATCAAATGTGCCCTCGCCTTGGGAGATCAGGCAATGCAGGATGCGGATGTATCAGAAACGGGCTCCCTGTCCGCACGGCGGCTTGCCGAGTATCCGGACTGGGGTTACTTGCTGCGGGAGTTCTACGAAGCCTACCGGTTTCTGTCGTCCGGCGGCAGTGACCGCATCCGCTCGCATCAACGTACCGTGCGCGAGGCGATCAGCCGGGTGACAAAAGCCAATTCGGACATCCGCTTTGATGCTCCGGCGCAAAAACCGGTGACGGCTCACCTGAAACGTGCGCTGGATGAAGGCAGGCAGGAACGTACCGCACCGCTTATTCGGGCCGTGGAATCCGTTCAAAGCCAGCTGATCTGGCAGTACGGCTATGAGAAAGTGCCGCGCGGCCTTGAAAACACCTACGCCTATGCCGAGATCTGCGGTCCCAACGGACCGGTTCTGACAACGGAAGTCATTCTGGGTCTGGTGCTGTTTGCCCCCAACTGCACCTACCCCTCCCATTCCCACTCCGGCATTTCAGAGAGTTACATTTGCCTGTCCGGGGCCGTCTCTGAAAACCATCAGGGTGTTTACTCCCCCGGCTCAATGATCTTCAACCCACCCGAACACACCCACCGCATCACCGTCTCCAAACTCGAACCGGCTCTCCTAGCTTATGCCTGGACGGGCCCGTCCGACAAATTGGCCGACCAGAAAATGGTGTTCAGCCGGAAACGGGGATGAGCAGATTTTGTGGAACTTGGTATTCGTGACGGGAAAGAAGTTGCCCCTCCCTAACCCTCCCCCGCAAGGAGGGAGGGAACAAGAAAAGCCTCAAACCACCGCCTGGAAAATCACGCCGGAAAGGATTGCGCCGGTCAGACCCAGGCCGATGTAGGTCACAAAAACCGACGGTTTGACCAGCGACCAGACGGCGGCCATGGCTGGAATGGAGCTGACGGCACCGGCAATCATGAAAGCCATGGCGGCACCTGACCCCATGCCCTGATCCATCAGACCGGACAGCAGCGGCGGCGCGACGTAGCTGTTGAGGTATGCGGGCATGCCGACGAGCGCAGAAATAACGATCGAACCAATGCCAGTGCCACCAACAACCCGGGCGATCAGGTCCGCCGGAATATAAGTGACAAGGGCTGCCTCCAAAACGTAAGCCAGCGCAAGCCATTTGATCAGGAATTTTGCGTTCGCCTGAAGCTCTGTCCTGAACGAGGCTTTGCGCTCGTCCTCTTTCCAGAACTGCCAGACAGGCTTTCCGGTCTTCGGGGACGCACCGCAGCCACAGCCCGACGTCTCGTCTCGAACCTTCACCGGATTTTTGAAGAGGCCCGACCGCATCGCCATTGCGACCATGGCCCCGCCAAACAGGCCCAGCGCGACAGCAAAGACAGCCTTGCCAATGGCGAACGACCAGCCCAGCGCGCCAGCGGTGATCAGCAGTGTTGGCGGATCGATCAGCGGCGACGACAGCCAGAACGCCATGATGGCTGACAGTGGCGCACCAACGGCCAACAGACCGGCTATAAACGGAATGACTTCGCAGGAACAGAACGGCGCCAGCCCGCCAAAGAGCGCAGCCAACAGGATAGCCTGTGTCTCGCGACCCTCAAATGCCCTGCCGACATAGGCCTCGGCGCCAGCTGCTTTCAACCAGGCGATCAGCAGAACCGCAAAGGCGATATAGGGCAGTGTTCCCAGAAACGCACGGACCGCAAAACTGATGAATTCGACAAACTGCGGCTGGTCGAAAACCAGAACCAGAAGCGGTCCGGCAATGACAATAGCCCATGGCGATAAAAGCAACCGGCGACCGGGGAGTTGTTTCCATGTCCAGGTCCAGGTCTGGCCCGGTGCCATCGTCGGTTCGGATGCACAGCAGGATGACGCTGGTGAAGGTTGTGTGTCTGCAAGGTCAGTCATTGGCCGCCCTTTCTTCAAGGTCAACTGGAAGGTGACCGGAGTCCTCGGCGCAGCATTCTTTCAGGATGTACCCGGCAAGCGCTTCCAGATGCTCAAACGCGGCCCGGTTAACCACGGAGCGTCCATCCTTTGCCTGAAGGACCAGATCGGCGGATGCCAGAAACTTGAGATGATGGGCGAGTGTTGAGGCCGCCATGCCGGTGCGCGACTGGATATCGCCCACAGTCAGCCCCTTGTGCCCGGCTTTCACCAGAGCCAAAACCACCTGCAGCCGGGCTTCCGATCCCAGTGCGGCAAAGCCTTGCGCAGCTTCTTCAATAACCATCATCGCCTCATCCTATATAACTATATTTCTAGTTATATAGTTTTTTAAGCAATTTACAAGGGGTTGATGGTGTTCTGGTCAGCCGAGAAGCGAGAAGATACCGGGATCAGTTAGTCTGCAGCAGCGGCCTCAGCCACACCGGCACTCACCTGATCGGTCCAGTCCTTCAGATTGTAATAGGTGGTGATCCGGGAGATCTGTCCATCGCGAATTTCGAAGAAACTCCCGACAGGCAGTTCATAGGTCTGTCCATTAGCTTCCGGCAGACCCTCATCTGTTTGAATGTAAGTTCCATGAACGGTGAACTCCGCAGCTGCACGGGTGCCCTCTTCATTGACAAACAAACAAATGTCCGACAGCCGCTCTTTGTAACACTTGGCCATGTGCACGTTGAAGGACCAGAACGTTTCCTTGCCAATCCGGCGTTCGCCCTGATTGACGTCGTGGATGAGATCGTCCGCCACAAGATCTTCCATCTTGTGAGTGTCGCCTGCATTGAAGGCGGCAAAGTATGTATCGATCAGAAAACGGCTTTGCTTGTTCGGCATAATGATTGGGACCTGAAACGGAGCGCGGGATAGCGATAGTCAGGAGTGTGCCCTGCCCCTCAAGTTGGAGCAAGGCGGGAATTCACCTAGAAGCGACAAACGGCGCAGTGCTTCTTGTCAGAGGGTTTACCAGCTGTGAATCAAACCCTTAAATGGCCGGGTTTTCCGTGCCAGAAACCGTTCGAGAACGGCACGGATCCTGTGATGGCAGACAGGCGCACATCGCCTTCCCCGGGCTCGATCTTGTGGTCCAGCACAGCGCGGAAGGTTTCTGCGACCGCGACCATATCCTGTGAGTGCGGCGACAAGCGGTAATGCGTGATCCCGGCAGCCTGCAGATCCGGCAGTTCGGTGACATAGTTCAGATAGGTCTGCGACAAGGTTTGAATACCGTTGACGGCCAGGAACGGTTTACCATCCAGCGTCTTAAGTGGCATGCCATCCGGATCGTCTTCACAGACGAACTGGCAATTGTCCTTGGTGCGAGCATGGGCCCGGGCGTGATAACACCGGGCAGAAACGGCCAGAGATGCTCGGCCAAAGACCTGCATTTCAACACCGGCCTTCAAGTCAACTGCCGTCTTTGCCAGAATTCCCGCTGAGGTTCCTGGCAGTTCAACAGGCAGGCTGAAATGGGTCGCGCCGCCCTTGGCCAGATAGGCCATCGTCGTCTCGTTGTAGACGTTCATCATTGGCCCGATACGGTGCGGGCGGCCATTCATATGCAACAGGGCTGAGGAATTGTTGACCTCGATCTCGAAGTCGGTCAGCTCGCAAAAACCTTCAATGGCCTTGCGCTCACGCTTCAGAACCACTTCGCACAGAGATGAAAACACGACCTTTTTACCGCCGCGCTGCAGCCGGTCGGCGACCTCATCATAATGCTGTTCAAAAAACGGTGCGCGTTTTGAGCAGATCACCTCACCGAGATAGACCGTATCAACCGGTGCCTCATCCGCGATCCGCGCATAGAAGTCGAGCTTTTGGTCTGCTGGCCAATGAAACAGGATTGGTCCAAGTGTCAGATTTCCAGTCATAGTCTTATCGCCACTTCTTGGTCTTGAAGGCACCTTCGGTCTGCTTTTGCCCCTCTGTCAGGGCAACCAGATCCTCAAGATTGGGTTCATCGCCGGACATCACGGCATCCACAGCCTTCCGGAAGGCTCCAACGACCGATTTGACGTAGGCGCGCGAGCGCTGGCGCCCCTCGATCTTGAAGGCATGCACACCCGCCGCAATCAGTTCCGGCAACAGCGGTGAGGAATTGAGACTGATCGGCTCTTCAAAAGCGTAATAACCACCTTCCCGGCAATCCGTCAGATAGCGTCCCTTGCAGATCGTCGGATACCCGGCTTTGTCATTGCAGGAAAAACAGTCGATGGTGAAATCCGCCAAGCGGCTGGAGAGATTTCCCTCTTCATCGCGTTCATAGTGAACCTGTGCCGCAGGTGAACAGACACCGTCCATATTGGTGGAAAGGCCTGTGACATAATTGGTCAGGCTGCAACGCCCTTCAACCATCAGGCCGTGATTGCCGAAGATGAATGTCTCGATTTCGCACGGAATTTCCGTCGCGAGCTGCTTGATCTCCGGCACGGTCAGAATGCGCGGCAGCACCACGCGTTTGACCCCAAACTCCCGGCAATAATAGCTGATCGCTTCCGGGCTGGAGGCCGCCGCCTGAACCGACAGATGCAGTCGCGCGTCCGGGTAGGTTTCAGACGCATAGGCCGCCACGCCGACATCAGCGACGATAAACGCATCAACGCCCAGCCGCACTCCGGTATCAATGGCCTCTCTCCAGAGGTCGAATTTGCCAGCCGGCGGAAACGTGTTGATCGCCAGAAGCACCTTGGTACCGCGCTCATGCGCATAGGCGACGGATACCTCCAGCTCATCAATGGTAAAGTTCAAGCCTGGAAAATTTCGGGCATTGGTCGCGTTCTGAAAACCGCAATAGACAGCATCGGCACCTGCATCAACAGCGGTGCGCATCGCGGCAGGGGTCCCGGCGGGGCAGATAAGCTCCGGTCGCATAAAAACCTCTTATGGTGTGGTGGCAGAATATCCGGCAGTGCGCCGAAGGGCGGCCAGCGCCAGACGGCCGGGTGGCCCGAACATGTTGGCAACGCGTGCTGCCAGCGAGCCATCGAGATCATCCAGTGCATTGCGCAAAGTCACGACAGCCTCGGTATCACCGGAAATATCCAGCCCGCGCGAGAAGAACATGGCATCGCCGTCCTGATCACAATCGACCAATTGCAGAAGATCGAAAAACTTGCCGGAGATGCGCGCCTCATGATCGGGAATGGCGTCGCGTGAACAGGCCCGCAGAACCAGATTGTCCGGATCTGGGTGCAATTCCAGTACAAACGGCATATTGGCCGGATCAATTACATAGCGGGTGAATTTGTGCGGACCGAGACGGTTGAACACAGATGGTTCGTCAGCGGCAACCCGCCGGACAATTCGGCCAAGGATCGGCTGTAGCAAAAACAGCGGCAGAGGGAACCGGACGAGAGCTGGCATCTTGCCCGGCTCCGGCCCGTCAAAGAGCGAAGAAGACTGTGTCATCGCCAAATTGGCTATCATGCAGATTTCCGGCGAAGCTTGACAATGGTCAAGCGGCTTTTGTGCCGAAGTGACGCAGCCGGAAAGTTGTTGGCGGCACCAAAAGAATACTAATTCGCGGGTAACCTGCGCTCGGCCCACTGGGATCTCGGGATCGGCTTGCCGACTTTGTAGGAGAAACTTTCGACCCGTTTGACACCGCTATCCACCTCGCAACGGAAGGCAACGTCGTACCAGATCCCGAAGCTGCGGAAGGCCGCTCGGCCCGGTTCCAGCACGGTACCTTTTTGCGGCCGGAAGTTCGGCAGGCGGTCGGGTATGAACGGCGGCACTTCATTGTGCAGCTGTTCCCTGAGCTCGGTAATGCACAACAGGTTCATGCGTTCCCCTGGCGGCATGCCGTTCATGGCCGAGCGTACCCGAGGATCCGCTGTAAAGTGGCCGGAAAACAATCTCTGGGCTTTCGGCAACGTTCTGGACGGCGCGCTTTGACCGCCACCGGACCCATTGTTGCCCGCGCGAGGTTTTGGTTTGGCTGACGGCGTCGCCGAAGTCACGATCTCGCCGACGGTGCCAAAATCAGCAGGCAGGTTTTCATCCTCAACAACGACCGCATCCGTCTCCGGTTGGGGGTCGTCAGTTGCGTCATTGTCAGCAGTCTCGGGCTCACCTGCATCTTCCGCGGCCAGTTCATCTTCAGTCCCTTCAGAAGTGTCTTCCACTGGCTCGTCGTCTTCGCTTAAGGCTTCATCAGCAACGTCCAGCTCATCCTCGACCGGCTCCTGCTCGTCAGTGGATTCGGCGACTTCTGCTTCTGTTGGCTCTTCGGATTCCTCTTCCGGCGCCTGTTCTGGCGCACCGACATCGCTATCCTCCGGCGCGCTGTCTTCTTCACCGAACTCCTCAACGGGTTGCAGCACAGGAATTTCTTCCGCCAGCTGCTCTTCTTCCTGAAGGTCAGTCTGCTCTTCCGCAGGCGCTGGTTCGGGTTCAGGCGGCAGTTCCTCCTGTGCGGGAGGTTCTGTTTCCTCAGGCTCTTCTTCCGGTTCCGGTTCTTCCGGCTCAGGTTCTTCTGGTTCGGGTGTCACCGGCGACGGAGGCGGTGGAACCAGCTCGACTTCGACGGCTTCAGGTGCGGCTGGCGCATCATGCGGATCAACCCCGTCCATGAATGCCAGCGCCGCAAAGGCATGCAGCATCAGTGAGGCAACAATGCCAATTGCAAAAAATCGCGTTTCAGTCGGTTGACCATAATTCACCGGCCTTTCCATATCCGCGATTATGGCCAAATACACGCCCTCAGAAATAACGTACCGGTCAAAATCCGGTTATGAAGATTTCACCAAAAAACCCGGCATCACTGCCGGGTTTTCCTAATTCTTTATGTCCAAATCCGGGCAGCAGATCAACTGTCGAGGAATGAACGCAGTTTGCGCGAGCGGCTTGGATGCTTCAGCTTGCGAAGTGCCTTTGCCTCGATCTGGCGGATACGTTCACGAGTCACCGAGAACTGCTGACCGACTTCTTCCAGAGTGTGATCAGTGTTCATGCCAATACCGAAGCGCATGCGCAGAACGCGCTCTTCACGCGGTGTCAGTGACGCCAGAACGCGGGTCGTGGTTTCACGCAGATTCGACTGGATAGCTGCATCGATTGGCAGAACAGCGTTCTTGTCTTCAATGAAATCGCCGAGATGCGAATCTTCCTCATCACCAATCGGCGTTTCAAGAGAGATCGGCTCTTTCGCGATTTTCAGAACCTTGCGGACCTTCTCAAGCGGCATCTGCAGCTTTTCGGCCAGCTCTTCCGGGGTCGGCTCACGGCCAATCTCGTGCAGCATCTGGCGCGACGTGCGGACGATCTTGTTGATCGTCTCGATCATGTGCACCGGAATACGGATCGTGCGCGCCTGATCCGCAATCGACCGCGTGATCGCCTGACGGATCCACCATGTGGCGTATGTCGAGAACTTGTAGCCGCGACGGTATTCGAATTTGTCCACGGCCTTCATCAGGCCGATGTTGCCTTCCTGAATGAGATCCAGGAACTGCAGGCCGCGGTTGGTGTATTTCTTGGCAATGGAAATCACAAGACGCAGGTTGGCCTCGACCATTTCCTTCTTGGCGATCCGCGCTTCGCGTTCGCCCTTTTGCACCATCGAGACAATGCTGCGGAATTCTGTAATCTCGAGACCGGTCTCGGTTGCCAGCGTCTGGATTTCCTGACGCAGATCGCGAACGGTCTCTTTTTCCTTGGCGATAAAGTTCTTCCAGCCGCGTGACGACAGGTTGGCCACCTTGCGCAGCCAGTTCGGGTCAAGTTCAGCACCCTGATACTGTTTCAGGAAATCGCCGCGGTCGACATTGTAGCTATCGGCAAGACGCAGCAGACGGCCTTCATAGCCCATCAGGCGTTTGTTGATGTCGTAAAGCTGAGCAACCAGAGCATCGATACGATTCTGGTTGAGTGACAGGCTCTTCACATCAACAATGATGTCTTCCTTGAGCTTCTTGTAACGGCGCTCCTGAGACGGAGACAACGTCTTGTTGGCCAGCTTGTTTTCAACGAGCTGATCCTGCAAGCGGCGTAGTTTCTTGTAGTTGTCAGCGATGTTGTCGAAGGTTTCCAGAACCTGAGGCTTCAGCTCGGCTTCCATGGCAGAAAGGGATACGTTGGACTCGAACTCATCGTCGTCCTCGTCGTCGTCGCTTTCACCTTCCTGATTTTCGGTTTCTTCAGACGTACCGCCCTCCGAGCTGCCGCCTTCAGATTTACCGCCCTCGGAGTTTTCACCCTCGGCATCCGGATCGTCGTCATTGGCAACTGCAGGACCGGCCTTTGCATCCGGGCCAGCATATGTGGCTTCCAGATCGATGATGTCGCGCAGCAGGACTTGTGCTTCGTTCAACTCGTCGCGCCAGATGATAATTGCCTGGAACGTCAGCGGGCTTTCGCAAAGCCCTGCTATCATCGCTTCTCGGCCGGCTTCGATACGCTTTGCAATTGCGATCTCGCCTTCACGGGACAGTAGCTCGACAGAGCCCATCTCGCGCAAATACATGCGAACCGGGTCATCGGTCCGGTCTGCGGGCTCCTTGGCCGGCGTTTTGGCAACAGCTGTCGTTGCTGCGGCGACAATCTCGCCACCACCGACTTCTTCAGGTGCGTCTTCGGCTTCTTCAGCCTCGACCACGTTGATGCCCATATCGGAGAGCATCGACATCGTATCTTCGATTTTTTCGGAAGAATTCTGATCAGACGGCAGAACTTCGTTTAGCTCGTCATAAGTGACATAGCCGCGCTTTTTTGCGGCCTTGATCATCTTTTTGACAGCAGCATCAGTCAGGTCCAGCAACGGGCCATCGGCGCCCTCTGCGCTTGCTTCCTGATTGTCGTCTGCTTTTGCTTTGGCTACCATATCGTGCTCCAGTTCGTGGCCGTTTCGGCCACGCCGCGCCCATCTCTCAGCTTTAACCCAATTCTTTCCCAACGCGCCAGCAGGTAACCGCGGCAGCGTCTAAAAGAATCAATCCATGTTCCGGGTTGTAAGCCGTGTCCCTTAAGTCCCAATTAACCGTACCCAGATCGACATTGATAAAATTCAGCATCGATGCAGCGCATGGCCTTTTTGTTCGGCGCCTGCAGATGCAAGCGTCGCAATGATCTTTCTACGGGTTGCAGCGTTATCTAGACTATTGGCCGCGAGCAGGCTTTCAGCTGCGGCGTTAAAGGGCTGCAAACGTTCTATTTAGCTCGACGCTCACGATTCGCAAGTGTGATTCGTCACTGGTCAATCAGAAAAAGCACTTTTAAGCCGTTTAAGGGTCTCAAACGCGGAAAAACCCGTATTTCTAGTGTCTGCCTGTGATGCGTTCTTTTTGCTGAAAGAGAGCATCTGCCAGAAATCCGGTGCAGGTCTGGATCCTCTGGGAGGACCGCAAGTCCGGATGGGTTAGTATCCAGGCTGTGCGGCTACGAACGATCCCAAGGTCCGGCAGCCGGACCAGATCCGGATCTGGATCAGCGACAAAACACGGTAACATGGCCATTCCCATTCCAACCTTGACGGCGCGAATCTGGTCCTGGAGGTCGTAGATATCGTGGCGCACGGGCACTTTGGCGTACTTAGTTCCCTTGAGCCAATCGGTCCCATCATAGGCGCGGCTCCAGCCGATCACTTGAAGAGATGGTCCTGGACCGTCGCCAAATGATTTGGCTAGTGAAGATTTCGCTATATAAAAGCACTCTCCAAATTCCGGAAGACGACGTCCAACCAAGTATGGTTTTGGATCATCCTGAAATCGTATGGCGATATCAGCCTGAGTGCTGGCCAAGTCTGTCAGGTCATAGCTGGAATAGAGATGTAGATCAATTTGCGGATAGAGATCTGAGAACGTCGCGAGTAGCGGTATGAGCAGTTCCTGGCTAACGACGGGTGTTGTTGCTACTCTCACGATCCCGGACAATTCCAGGTCCTTACCGACAAGATCCCGTTCCAGACCAAAAATCTCTGTTTCGACCCGTTCTGCACGCGACAACAATTGAATTGCAAGTTCACTTGGCGTGAAGCCTTGAGGTGTTCGCAGGAACAATACACCACCCAAGGTCTTTTCGAGTTTTTCCAGTCTGCGTGAGACTGTCGAATGGCTGACACCAAGGTTTTGCGAAGCGCCCCGAACGGACAATCTCCGATAAATCGCCAAAAACAATTTCAGATCAGACCAGTCCAGACTATCTCGGTTCACTTAGATGCCTTCAGTCGTTCCATTTATGGACCAGGTTATTCCGTAAATAGGTAGTTATTGATCAATTTCAAACCGTCTATCTGAAGGGCTTCTGCAACACAGGAGCATTCAGATTGTCATCCTTTCAATTAGAACTTCCAGCAGGAGGCCGCCTGGATCTGGCCTACGCAGCAGTAAAACCGGGGCGCGAAGACCAGCTGTTCGCCAGGTATTTTCCCGAAGTCGGTCCAATTATGGCCGAGTATGGCGGACGACCTTTAGGGTCATTCAATCTCATTGAAGCGCCCAAAAATCTGCCGAATGCGACATTTGGCGCTCTCTTCTACTGGCCGTCAGTGAAAGCCTATTACGCGTTTCATCTCGATCCTCGTTTCCTGGATCTTAAAGATCTGAGAGATGATGCACTGGCTCTCCTGTCAAACGCACATTTCTTTGAAATCTCTGCGGATTTATCGATCCCAATACAGGTCGAGGAAACCCACTGGATTGACGTTACCGATAGAACGCCTCCAAACGACGCCTTGATGTCTCTGGACTTCGCCCAGGACAGTCCCGATCAAAACTTTGCTGAAAAATCACTGGTTCTGCGGGCGAATGACAATAATCAGACCACCCCGGTGGAAACAACACCAGACACGGCAACCTTTATCTTCAATCCACCTGCAGCGGCCTGAAACAGGGAACAATCAAACATGATCACCTACTACATGGACCCCAGGTCCGGCAGCTGTCGTCGTGTCAGCGCCGTCATTAAACAACTTGAGCTGGACGTTGAAGAAGTCTTCATCGATTTGCTCGGCGGCGGCAACCAAACACCGGAGTTCCTGCAAAAAAACCCGAACGCAATGGTGCCCGCTATATCCGATGGCAACATCACCCTTTGGGAAGCATCTGCCATCATGATCCACCTTTGCGAACACTACGGCCCGACTAACCTGTGGCCGGAAGGTCAACGTCGCATCCAGGTGCTCAAATGGATGTTCTGGGCCGCGGAGCACTTCCGCATTCCCGCACCAATCTATTTTGAAGAAAATGTTGTCGCAAAACTGTTTGGCAAACAACCTGATGCGTCACGCCTGACAGAGGCAAATCGCCGTATAGAACAATTTGCTCCGGTTCTTGAAACACACCTTGCCGGTCGAAACTTTGTGTGCGGAGATGAGCCAACCCTAGCTGATCTGGATATTGCCGTTGTCGTCAGTCAAATGCCTAGATCTCACATACCTTATGATCGCTATCCGAACTTTATGAGCTGGGTGAAACGTCTCGAACAAGCATTACCAGCTTGGAAAGAATGCGGAGCTATGCTCGACCAGAAGATGACGGAGGTGATAGTGCCAATGTCACAACAGGCAGCAGTGCGGTAATTCGTTTGAAAGTATCCGGGCGCTCCGGCGCCCGGTCAACTAATGGGTGCAGCAGTCGCAGTTGCTGGCGGAGCGATTTTTATTCTCTTGGCACGCTCTGCAAGATCTGACTCGTCACGGGCACATTCTTCGCGCCTCCGGGTCAGATCCTGTGTCAGAGCCTGGATCCGGCCCCAGGCATTTTCGTCCAGCTGGTCATCAGCGGTGGCAAGTTCAGTCTCAAGTTCGTCGTCGAGCGCGTTGAGTTCAAGAACATCGAGGAAATGCAAAAACGCCGCTTCGACAAAATCTTCCGGCGGATTTGTTTTAAGGAGCGGAAACCGATGATTGAGAACGGAAAACTCTGCCCCCTTCTGCTCCTGTAGTCCGATTGTTTCCGCCATCATCTCATTCATGATGTCGCGCAATGATTCATCAAATGCACTGGTCAGATCAGCAATTGGCGTTGCTTCCAGATCATCGATAATGCGGCAAAGGACATCCCGAAGTTGACGGTGCAATTCATTCGTTATTGGCAAGCCGGAAAAGCGCTCGAAATGCCGATCAAGCAAATGCGGGTAGCGCATACAAATCCCAAGAATGAGACGTTCTGTGCCAAAGTCGTCACTGGTCGCAACACGCTCTCGGGCTATGCCCAGCGACGGCGATTGTTTATTGGCCTTTTTGCCATCCCGCTGTGCCGAGCGCGCCAGTTCAAAAAAGAGATTTGAGAGTTTGAACTTCAGATCAAGTTGATAACGCCTGCGAACCCGTTCGTCCTTGATGGACCCGATCAGATCATCAAACCGTTTTTCCAGCGCAGCTTTGCGCTCTGGCGTATCCATCCGCGACACAGATATCTCTCGATCCCACACCACATCAAAGAGCGCCTGCGCCTTGCTGGTCTGCTCGTGAAAGCCTTCTGGTCCACGTTGGTTCAGAAGATCGTCCGGATCCATTCCATCGGGAAGGAAGCAGAACTGGAAAGAATACCCGCTCTTCAGAACCGGAAAAATACGGTCGATTGACCGGTGCGCAGCAGAAACACCCGCAGCATCCCCATCAAAACAAATAATCGGTTCGGGCGCGAACCGCCAAAGCCGGACAATCTGGTCTTCGGTGAAAGCAGTCCCCAAGGAAGCCACCACATGCGGTATGCCTGCCTGATGGAGCGCGATGGCATCCATGTACCCTTCCACGACCAAGGCTTCGCCATTTTTAAAGGCAGGTTCGCGGGCGCGGTGCGCGTTGAACAGCATGACACCTTTGTGGAACAGCGGAGTTTCCGGTGAGTTTAGGTATTTGGGCTGACCATCCGGTGAAAGCGTCCGGCCGCCAAATGCAACAACCCGTCCGCGGTCATCCTGAATCGGGATCATCAACCGACCGCGGAACCTGTCATAGGACGGGCGCGCATCATCGGGTTTTATGAGGAGCCCGGCCTCGATCATTGCAGCTTCCGGAATTTCCCGCGCTACCAGATAGGACTTCAAGGCGTCGCGGCTTTCCGGCGCAAATCCGAAACGGAACTCGGAAAGTGTTTCGCGGGTCAGGCCACGTTTCTGAACATAGTTCCTGGCCGAACCGCCACGAGGACCTGCAAATTCAGATTGAAAAAACTGCGCCGCCATTTCGCAAATATCTGCGAGCCCGGCGCGTTTTTTCTCCCGGCGCGCAGCCTGTGGGTCTGGAGCAGGCAGGGCAACACCTGCCTGCTCGGCCAACCTCTCGACAGATTCCGGAAAACTCAAACCTTCGGTCTCAGTCAGAAATTTAAAATGATCGCCGGACGCGCCGCAGCCAAAACATTTGTAGCGATTGCGCCGGTCATCAACGTGGAAACTTGGGCTCTTTTCCTGATGAAAAGGACAGCAGGCCCAATAGTCGCCCTTGCCGGGTTGCGTCTTACGCCGATCCCACGAGACACGACGACCCACAATTTCGGATAGCAGCAACCGGGCACGAATTTCATCAAGAAGGCGCGGCTCGAAACGCATAAAAACTGGCTGTCCGTCGTTAGAGAATTTCTATCGTCCGCCCGAACGTCACGTGCGGATTTCAACTAAAATACTGTTTCCAGAGGGGAGATGCCAGAATTTGATTACACAGGTTTCCAGCAGGGGATGACCTGTTGAAATGTCCAACTTGGCAGCAACGGTGATTGGAGCACTTTAAGTCTGGAAAGACTAATGGTCGCCGGCAGCACCACCAGTTTGATCTCCCTGGGCAGCACTCCCACCGGTCCGCAGCAAGTCTTTGACAACACAGGACGCCTGCACAAAATCCATTTGTCCCGGATAACGCGATTTAAGCTCACTCATACATCTGCCGATATCACGCAAACCACTGGCGTCGATTTCCTTGAGAGTCTCTTCGCACACAGACCGGATTTCGTCTTCACCGAGCTGGTTCGGCAAAAATTCCTTGATGATGGCTTGCTCTGTGCGTTCCTGCTCTGCCAGATCTAGTTGACCACTGTTTTCAAATTCTGCAGCGGACGCATCCCGTTGGCGGACCATTTTGTGCAGAATATCGACCACTTCGACCTCGGCCACACCGTCTTTGCCGTTTTCACGAGCAGCTGCTTCGCGGTCCTTCACGGCAGTCTGGACCAGACGCAGGGTGGCGCAACGGCGCTTGTCCTCAGCATCCTGAGCAGCCTTCAGTGCTGCATTGATCTTTTCACGCATTGCATCGCGCATGGTTTGCCCACCCTTGTCGCACGGAACCGCCCGACGCAATCGCGCCTGTCGAACCTATATGTTCAAGTAACTGATTTTAAAAGATCTTTTTTCCGAGGATCAATATTGACGATCCTGCCCGCTTCCCATAGAGTCCCGCGCTTAATGCAGACGGTCTGATACGAGCAACATCATATTGCTCCAGTCGCCTTTCCTGCAGCGTATGATGTCACCAACAGACTCTGGATACAAGACATGACGACTGCAGACGCATGGTCTGAGACCCCGGCGACCGCCCTTATTGTGCTTTCCGACGGCAGTATTATAGAAGGACAGGGCATAGGAGCAACCGGCCAAGCCGTTGGCGAGATTTGCTTTAATACAGCCATGACGGGATATCAGGAGATCCTGACAGACCCCTCTTATTCCGGCCAGATAATCACGTTCACTTTTCCGCATATTGGCAATGTCGGCGCCAATGATGACGACATTGAAACGGTAAATATGGCCTCAGACAGCGGGATTCGCGGAGCGGTCATGGCCGCATCCGTCACTGACCCGGCAAATTACCGGTCCTCCCGTCATCTGGACGCCTGGTTGAAAAGCCGCAACATTATCGGCATTACCGGGATTGATACCCGAGCGCTGACCGCATTGATCCGCGAAAAGGGTGTTCCGAACGGTGTGATCGTTCACGCGCCTGACGGCAACTTTGATCTGGATAACCTCAAATTGGCTGCAGCCAACTGGCCAGGCCTGATCGGAATGGATCTCGCCAAGGAGGTTACAACAACCCAATCGCATCCATGGTCGCAGACCAGTTGGGTCTGGGACAAGGGCTTTGGAGAAGCAGAAGGCGGGCCGTTCAAGGTCGTCGCTCTCGATTTCGGGATCAAACGAAATATTCTGCGTTTGCTGACAGATGCCGGGTGTGATGTGACGGTTCTTCCAGCGACGGCGACTGCCGATGAGGTGCTTGCCCACAACCCGGATGGTGTCTTTTTGTCAAATGGTCCCGGCGACCCGGAAGCGACCGGGTCCTATGCTGTCCAAACCATTCGTAGCGTTGTCGACAAAGGTATACCGACCTTTGGCATTTGCCTCGGCCACCAGATGCTGGCACTGGCGTTGGGCGGTAGCACCGTCAAGATGCATCAGGGGCACCATGGTGCAAACCACCCAGTTTTCGACAACACTACCGGCAAGGTTGAAATTACATCGATGAACCATGGTTTCGCTGTTGATGCAGAAAGTCTCCCGGATCATGTTGTACAGACACACGTCTCCTTGTTCGACGGCTCCAATTGCGGCCTCGCGATGAAGGACAAACCGGTCTTTTCGGTTCAGTATCACCCTGAAGCCTCTCCCGGACCGCAGGACAGCCATTACCTCTTCCAACGGTTCACGGACCTGATGAAGACAAAAAAAGCGGCCTGACAATGGCCGCTTCTTCCAGGTAGTTATTCAGCATTCCACTGTAATAGAATAAAAATAGCGGCGCATAATCGGGCACCGCTATTTTTCATTTGAGCAGATTTATCAGCTGATAAGCTGATTGAATGACGTAAGGATATGGTCCACTTCAGCCATTTGCTCATCAAGCATCTGTTTTTGCTCAACAAGTATCTCTTGTTGGCCTTTACAGATTTCCTGAAGCTCCTTGAACTGCTCGTTCCGTGAAACATTCCCTTCCACAAGTTTGATCACACGCCGGATCTCAACGAGCGTCAGACCGATTTTCTTGGCCTGAAGGATTACCTGCATACGGGATACGTCACGCCCACCATAAGAACGACGAGCGCCCTTGCGAACAGGATTTAAGAGGCCTTTTTCCTCATAAAACCGGAGTGTGCGGAGCGTTACCCCAAACCGCTCAGACATTTCAGATATCGCAAACGCGCGATCCTCTTGGACCATATCACCACTTGGTCCAGCAATGTCCGGCACTATCACCATATTGGCAGCTAGATTGTTCATATTATAAAGCCCGATCTTGTCTTTTTTCTTTAAGCTCGACCGAATTTGCTTCGCTCCTGAATCCCGGGTCCCACCCCCTGGAATTCAAGTCTGTGATAGTTCCGCAAATCTCATACCGTCCGCAAATAATAATTTGCTCCACAGAACGGCACCGGCCCAAGCTCACTTGAGACTAAACAACCAAAGCAATACACTGATTTGGCCAATAAGATCTAGGTAAAAATGGCTATTTTGACCTTTTTTTCATTACACTTTCAGAATTATGAATACTAAAATTCAATATTTCCTGTAAGTCAGCAATACGAAATTATAAAAAGTATACAAAAACAATTAAATTTCAAAATGAATATTAATTATCGATAATCCAAAACCCTCAAATATCTATGTTCTTTTTTAAATATCTTCTCGAATAATTCTTCAATATTCTCACAGTTTTCCGAAAATTATACTTACAACAATACGTATTCACACTCATATATATTATATGACATGTTAAATATGCCTATATTATTCGGCCGTCATGCTTTGAGTAACTCCGGATAAGCATGCAAAGAGATCCCCAGTTTTATGCATACTCCGTTTTCAACATGGCTGTCAGCTCAGAGACCAATCTAGAAACCCCCAATTTCTAGTTATGATGTAAATGTTTACAATTCTAAATTGCTGAAGATAATCACACACTTGCCACAAAGCCTACAAGCAGAGCAACCACTCCGACCTGCACTGCGGATTGCCTACACACACCTGAATTAGTCGCACTTTGTGCACTTCTTCGTTGACAAGCACTTGTCCAGGTTATTTGTGTCAGACATCAAGTCGTTCCTGGTACCGTCATCTGACGCAGCAATTCTTCGAAACTTTTGAAGTTAAAATGGCCGAATCAAAATCAAAAGACACCGCACTCGCCATGACGCCGCAACAATTCCGGAGCTGGCGGCGGACCCTGAACCTGAAACAAAAAGATGCAGCAGATCTGCTTGGCCTGAAAAAGCGCATGATACAGTATTATGAAAAAGGAAACCGAGACGGACGCCCGGTCGAGATCCCAAAATCCATCCGCTTGGCTTGCTATGCATTGACGCAGGGAATAGCTGATTTCGACGGCCAAACGATCACCCATCTTTCTTCAGAGTACACCGTTCAGGAGTGAGCGTTTACAATCCTGCCGGAAAACGACGTCTTTCCGTCCGTTCGGGGTTCCCTAGTGCGTCGGTTTTCCATATAAGACGCGCTCAGCCAACATTGTCATTCAATTCAGATGAGCCGGGCCGGAAAACTCCTCTCTAGTGTTTTTCGGATCGGCCGCTGCGAGCTGCGAGCCGAGATGCCTAAACGTACAGATATTTCGTCCATCCTGATCATTGGCGCTGGCCCGATTGTTATCGGCCAAGCGTGTGAGTTCGATTACTCCGGAACACAGGCCTGCAAAGCGTTGCGAGAAGAAGGCTATCGCATCATTCTGGTCAATTCGAATCCGGCGACGATCATGACGGATCCGGATCTGGCTGATGCGACCTACATCGAGCCGATCACGCCAGAGCTTGTTGCCAAGATCATTGAGAAAGAACGTCCCGACGCACTGCTGCCAACTATGGGCGGCCAGACGGCGCTGAACTGTGCTCTTGATCTTGAAGAAATGGGCGTTCTGGAAAAGTTCGGCGTTGAAATGATCGGCGCACGCGCGGATGTTATAGACAAGGCGGAAGACCGAGAAAAATTCCGCGCCGCGATGGATGTTATCGGGCTTGAAAACCCGCGGGCAGCTATTGCGTCCTCCCCGGCTATTCGTGGAGAAGATGGCAAAATCAAAGGCTATGATCGGAACGCCGGTTATCTGCAAGCCATGCGTGCCCTCGATGAAATCGGATTGCCTGCTATCATTCGCCCTGCTTTCACGCTCGGTGGCACCGGCGGCGGCGTTGCATACAATCGCGAAGAATTCGAAACCATCGCGCGATCAGGCATCGACGCGTCTCCTGTCGGCCAGATCCTGATCGACGAGAGCCTGCTTGGTTGGAAAGAATACGAGATGGAAGTCGTTCGCGACAAAGCGGACAACTGCATTATCATCTGTTCGATCGAGAACGTCGATCCGATGGGAGTTCACACAGGTGATTCCATCACGGTCGCCCCGGCATTGACGTTGACTGATAAAGAATACCAGATCATGCGCGACGCCTCGATTGCCGTCTTACGGGAAATCGGTGTTGAGACGGGCGGGTCAAACGTCCAGTTCGCCGTCGATCCGAATAGCGGACGGTTGGTCGTCATTGAAATGAACCCGCGTGTGTCACGGTCTTCGGCTTTGGCGTCCAAGGCAACCGGTTTTCCGATTGCAAAGATCGCTGCGAAGCTGGCTGTCGGGTATACTCTGGATGAGTTGGAAAACGATATTACCGGTGGAGCGACGCCAGCATCGTTTGAGCCGACAATCGATTATGTCGTCACCAAAATTCCGCGCTTTGCTTTTGAAAAATTCCCGGGCTCCGAACCAACACTGACCACAGCCATGAAATCTGTTGGCGAAGTCATGGCTATCGGCCGGACCTTCAACGAAAGTCTTCAAAAGGCCCTCAGGGGACTTGAAACCGGCCTCAACGGGCTGGACGAGACCGAAATTCCGGGCCTCGACCAAGGTGATGACAAAAACGCGTTGCGTGCATCTGTTGCCACCGGAACCCCGACCCGGCTTCTCAACGTTGCTCAGGCCATGCGGTTAGGCATGACGAACGAGGAGATCTATGAAGCCAGTGGTATCAACACCTGGTTTCTGGAACAGATGGCGGACATCGTCGCCATGGAATCGAAGATCCGGAACATCGGCCTGCCCAAGGATGCCGTAAATCTGCGCAAAATTAAGGCCATGGGCTTTTCCGATGCGCGCCTCGCCAGCTTGTCTGGCCTCGAGGCTGATGATATCGCCAAATTGCGGCAGGACCTCGAAGTCCACCCGGTTTTCAAACGTATCGACACATGTGCGGCAGAATTTGCGTCCCCAACCGCTTATATGTACTCGACCTATGAAACACCTTTCATGGGTGTACCGGCATGTGAATCTCAGCCGTCGGACAAGAAAAAAGTCGTCATTCTGGGCGGTGGCCCGAACCGGATCGGCCAGGGTATCGAGTTTGACTACTGCTGCTGTCATGCAGCCTTCGCGCTCAATGACGTTGGTTACGAGACCATCATGGTCAATTGTAATCCGGAAACGGTCTCGACAGACTATGACACTTCTGATCGCCTCTATTTCGAGCCTTTGACACCCGAAGACGTTCTGGAAATCCTTCGCAAGGAACAGGAAAACGGAACCCTGCACGGCGTGATCGTCCAGTTTGGTGGCCAAACACCATTGAAACTGGCGCAGTCGCTCGTCAAAGCGGGCATCCCTATTCTGGGAACCTCTCCGGACATGATTGATCTGGCCGAGGACCGTGACCGGTTCCAGAAACTGCTGGTCAAACTTGATCTGAAACAGCCGGAAAATGGTATCGCCTATTCCGTCGAACAGGGCCGACTGATCGCCGGTCAGCTTGGCATGCCGCTGGTTGTCCGGCCGTCATATGTTCTAGGTGGCCGCGCCATGCAAATTATCCGGGACGAAGAGGGCCTTAACTCCTATCTGCTCGGCACACTTCCAGAATTGGTTCCGGGCGAGGTCCGTGCCAAATACCCTAATGACAAGACCGGCCAGATCAACACGGTCCTGGGAACGAACCCACTCCTGTTCGACCGATACGTCGAAGGTGCCATCGAAGTCGATGTTGATGCCCTTTGCGATGGCAAAGATGTCTTTGTTTGCGGCATCATGGAACATATTGAAGAAGCAGGAATTCACTCGGGCGATAGCGCCTGTTCATTGCCTCCGTTCTCCCTGTCAGATGAGCTGATCGAAGAACTGAAGCGCCAAACCCGGGACATGGCTTTGGCGCTTGAAGTTGGCGGCCTGATGAACGTTCAATATGCGATCAAGGATGGCGAGATCTACGTGTTGGAAGTCAACCCGCGCGCATCCAGAACAGTTCCGTTTGTCGCAAAAACCATCGGCATACCTGTTGCCAAAATCGCCAGCAGAATCATGGCAGGGGAAAGCCTTGCATCCTTCAAGCTCAGCGAGACCAAGCAGGATCATATAGCGGTCAAGGAAGCTGTCTTCCCGTTCGCCCGTTTCCCGGGCGTTGACACAATTCTCGGACCGGAAATGCGCTCTACCGGTGAAGTTATGGGTCTCGACACGGGTTTCGGCAAAGCTTTCGCGAAGTCTCAAATCGGTTGTGGCACCGGTGTTCCGACACAAGGTACCGTTTTTGTGTCCATGAGAGATCAGGACAAGGCCAGCGTCACAGAGGCCGTTCGCAGCCTTGAACAAAACGGATTTTCCATCATCGCAACTGCCGGAACACAGCAGTTTCTACGCGAACAGGGAATCGCGGCAGAGAAAATCAACAAGGTGATGGAAGGCCGTCCACATATTGTGGATGCCATAAAGAACGGTGAAGTACAGCTGGTCTTCAACACGACAGAAGGCGCGCAGGCGATCTCCGATAGCCGCTCCATGCGCCGTGCAGCGCTGCTGAACAAGGTGCCGTATTACACCACACTTTCCGGCTCAATTGCCGCAGCAAAGGGCATTACCGCGCATAAAGCGGGGAGCCTTGAAGTTAGACCTTTGCAATCCTACTTCGCGTAGGGCTATTATGCTTTGTGACCGGCCGGGAAAATGAACCTTTCCCGGCTGGGTTTCTTTTTGCCAAGCGTGGTCCTCGTGAGGGGGGACCCAATAAGTTGAAGGTCTGAGACCCATGGAAAAAGTTCCGATGACGTCCCCTGGTTATGCAATGCTACAGGAGGAGCTGAAAGAGCGCACCACGGGCGAGCGTCCCCGCATTATTGATGCCATCTCTGAAGCTCGTGCACATGGCGACCTTTCAGAAAATGCCGAGTATCACGCTGCCAAGGAAGCCCAGGGCCACAATGAAGGCCGGATCATGGAACTTGAAGACAAGTTGTCGCGTGCCGAAATCATCGATGTGAGTGAGCTGTCTGGTGATGTGGTGAAGTTCGGTGCGACCGTGTACCTGATCGATGAGGACACGGAAGAAAAGAAACACTACATGATTGTTGGCGATGTCGAATCGGACGTGAAGCAAAACAAAGTGTCGATCTCCTCACCGATTGCTCGCGCGCTCATCAGCAAAACGATCGGCGACAGTGTTGAAGTCGCAGCACCAGGCGGTGCCCGCTCCTATGAGATTGTCGACGTTAAATTCGTTTGAAAACGCTTGTCTTCCAAAAGATAATCCGTCCGAACACGATCAACCCTTTGACGCACAATGACCATTCGCTATTGTAGCAACGAACAGGCGTCGGAGGGTGTGAAATGGTATTCCAGGCAATCGGGTTTTGGCTTCTGGTGTTGGCCATCCCATTGTGGGCTTACCGTTGGTACCTTGTTTCAGCACTCGATCCGCGTGAACGCAATGCCTTCAGAAGACTGATAAAGCAGCGTCACGAACATGCAGTCAAATTCGGCACGAAAGTCTTTGGCTACCTGATCCTGATCGCCGTCGGGGTAATGACGCTTGTCTTCAGCCTGACATTCCTGAAACACGGCGCTGTCAGGATCGGATCTTATCGTGAAACCATGCGTGGCCGTCTTTATTCAGGTTTAGACACATTTGATAATGCACTGGATACGTTTCATTATGACCAGGTATTGCCTGTCGCAGTCATCACGACATGTCTGGTTTTGAGCATTGGATTTACTTTGGTCACCACTGCGCTTCGCGACATGTCGGTCATCAGGCAGCTCAAAAGACGTATTGCTTCGCTGGTGAACAAGTCAGGCGAAACCGCAACTTGAAAACCAGCGACACAGAATTGCCAGCCCTGAAATTCTCAGCAGACCTTATCCGCTGATCGGCACCACAGACTCGTCTTTGGTCCGACGGATTGTCAGGGCTGTGCGCACGCTATCGACATTTGGCGCTGCCGTCAGTTCTCGGATGACGAAATTCTGAAACGTCTGCAGGTCCGGGGACACGCATTTCAGCAGAAAATCGACCTCACCGGACAACATATAGCTCTCCCGGACAAGCGGCCATTTCTCGACTGTTTGTTCAAAAGCAATCAGATCTGCCTCCGTCTGACTGTGAAGCCCGACCATTGCAAAGGCAGTGACATCATAGCCAAGTTGCTTTTCGTCCAGAAGCGTCCGGTAGCCGAGGATCAGCCCGGCTTCCTCGAGCGCCCGGACCCGGCGCAAACAGGGCGGCGCGGAAATTCCGACACGGCGTGCCAGCTCGACATTGGTCATCCGGCCATCATCTTGCAATTCCTTCAGGATTTGCCAATCAATGGCATCAAGCCGCGCTTTCAAACCGGTCTCCTTCGACATTCATAGAGTGCTGGACCTTGCTCACAAACAGTTGGTCCAGCAAAGACGTCCTGCAGGACTTGAGAATCCCGCGCAAACGTGGTTCACCGGTGTCGAGTTATGATTTTTTGCGCGTTTGTGCAAGACTATAACAAAATTGCGCACGATCTTGAAAGATTACGACAGGGAAATCTCTCCATTTATGTCGACTGCAACGCTGATGCCACCCTCCATTTGGGTTCTGACCGATGGCAAGGCAGGCGATGTTGCGCAATGCGTTGGCGTCGCTGAAGCGCTCGGCGGTCCCTATGAAACGCGAACAGTCGCTCCGCGCGCGCCCTTTTCCTGGTGGCTGCCATATGGCCCAATCGATCCGCGAGAGTGGGAAAACAAATCCGGCAGCCCGATAGCACCGCCCTACCCCGATTTCGCAATCGCATCGGGTCGAAGAGCGGTTGCTTATCTGAGGCGCGTTAAACGCCTCTCCAACGAACGAACATTTACGGTCTATCTCAAGGACCCGCGCACCGGTCCCAAAACGGCAGACCTGATCTGGGTCCAGCAACACGATAAACTGCGTGGACCAAACGTACTTGTGACACCAACGTCTCCACACAAGTTCTCAGCCGATCGACTGAACTTATTGCGATCTGAAGACACACCAGAGATCGACGAGCTTCCATCTCCAAAAGTTGCCGTTCTGATTGGCGGAAACAGCCGCCATCACACCTTTTCAGAAGACGACCAGACACGTCTGCTGGACAGTCTTCGACAAATCGCAAGTGAATTTGGCGCCCGTTTCATGATTACCGCCTCGCGGCGCACACCTACAGCGCTCGCCGATGGACTGGTCCGTCTCGCCGGGACAGGTGGCCATCTTTACTGGAACGGCGGCGACCCTAACCCGCTGGGACATTATCTGGCCAAAGCTGATGCGATCATCGCAACTGCTGATTCCACCAACATGATTGGTGAGGCGACAGCGACGGGAAAACCGATCCACGTGTACCATCCAAGTGGTGGCCACGAAAAGATCACACGGTTTCTGGGGAATTTGCAGCGCCTTGGTTGTGTTCACCCCTTCCCAGGGCCGCTCAAAACCACTACCTACGAGCCGATAGATGCAACACCGGTAATCGCCGAACGGATTCTGGCAGAGTACAAGACGTTGCGAGAGAACGAGACAAAGCCCTCAACTGGCTAGGGATCCTGCCAATTGACGGTCATGACCAACAGATAGGGGCACGCCCATGAGTACACAGCACAGCAAGCTTTTGATCATTGGTTCCGGCCCGGCCGGTTACACCGCTGCCATATACGCTGCACGTGCCATGATCGAACCAACGCTCGTTGCTGGTATTCAGCCAGGTGGTCAGCTGACCATCACGACCGATGTTGAGAACTATCCCGGTTTTGCCGACCCGGTCATGGGACCATGGTTGATGGAACAGATGCAAAAGCAGGCTGAGAACGTCGGCACCAAAATGGTCTACGACACCATTACCAAGGCTGACCTGTCACAGCGCCCGTTCCGCCTGGAAGCAGACAGCGGCACGACCTTCACTGCAGATACGCTTGTCATTGCGACAGGTGCACAGGCTCGCTGGCTGGGACTGCCGTCTGAAGAGAATTACATGGGCGCTGGCGTATCCGCATGTGCGACCTGTGACGGCTTTTTCTATCGCAACAAGGAAGTTGTTGTCGTTGGCGGCGGCAACACAGCCGTCGAAGAAGCGCTCTATTTGGCGAACCTCGCCTCCAAGGTGACACTGGTTCACCGTCGCGACAGCTTGCGGTCTGAGAAGATCCTGCAGGACCGCCTGTTCCAGAACCCGAAAATTGAAGTGATCTGGGACCATCAGGTTGACGAGATCCTCGGCGGTGGTGTTCCCAAAGCCGTTACAGGCGTGCGCCTTAAAAACACCAAATCCGGAGAGTTTAAGGAAATCTCGACGGATGGTGTTTTCATTGCCATCGGCCATGCACCGTCTGTCGAATTGTTCAAGGAGCAACTCACGCTGAAGTCGAATGGTTATCTGGAAACAGCTCCGGATTCGACAAAAACATCTATTCCGGGTGTCTTTGCTGCGGGAGATGTCACAGACGACATTTATCGTCAGGCAGTTACCGCCGCAGGTATGGGCTGCATGGCAGCTCTTGAAGCGGAGAAGTTTCTGGCCGAACATGAAGCTTCCTCGACTCGGGAAGCGGCCGAATAACACTGCACGACACCACAGCTGAATAGAGCTCTAAGGGGGCACGCATGGATTGGGACAAATTGCGGATCTTTCATGCGGCGGCCCAGGCGGGCAGCTTCACCCATGCCGGGGACACGCTCCATATGAGCCAGTCGGCGGTCAGCCGACAGGTCAGCGCCTTGGAACATGATCTCGGAGTGTCGCTGTTTCACCGGCATGCCAGAGGCCTTCTGCTCACAGAACAGGGCGAGTTGCTGTACCGCACGGCAAATGATGTTCTGATGAAGCTGGAGGCTGTTCAGTCCAATCTGACGGACAGCAAGGAAAAGCCCTCCGGTGCTCTCAAAGTGACAACGACGGTCGGACTTGGCTCAACTTGGCTCACGTCCCGGATCAAGGCATTCGTCGATCTCTACCCGGATGTGGATCTGCATCTGATTTTTGATGACGATGAACTGGATCTTGGTATGCGCGAAGCGGACGTCGCAATCCGACTGCGCCAGCCGACACAACCGGACCTGATTCAGCGCAAGCTGTTTACAGTGCATTTTCACGTCTATGCATCGCCGGACTATATCCAGCGCTTCGGCAGCCCGACCTCCATCGAGGATATCGACAACCACCGGGTCATCACGTTCGGCGAACAGGCTCCGGCCTATTTGAAATCAATGAACTGGCTGGAGACAGCAGGACGGCCAGCAAACAGCCCGCGGCGGTCTGTTCTGAAGGTCAACAATGTGGTTGCCATCAAGCGCGCGGTTCAAACTGGCGCCGGCATCGCCATTCTTCCCGATTATATTATCGATGGCGGCGCAAATCTGGTTCCGGTTCTGGCCGAACAGGAAGACAAGGTTCCGTCTTTTGATACCTATTTCGTCTATCCGTCAGAGCTGAAGAACACTGCCCGGGTGACGGCATTCCGGGAGTTCCTCCTGCAAAATGCACAGAAGTGGGTGTACTGACGCCGCCGCGCAGGCGTATTTTTGGATCCCCTACTTGGGCATTTTTTCAGCAGTATCGAGTCGAAATGCGCACCGTTTCTGAGCAAATCCAGGCACTCCGCCTGTAAAATAATATTTGATCGTCGGTATAGTTTTGAAGTTTTACGCTGTTCATTTTCGCGCATTTCGCCGAATGATAGAACAGGAACTAGATACAAGTAATTGATAATAATAGATATTTATACGATCAAACAATAAATGCACAAGCTCTGCGCAAAATGCATAGCAGCTCTGCGCGACTGCCTCTTGTTTGAGCAGCTTGTGCACTGCATATAAGCATCACTGTTGGTCACAAAGGCATCACGTCCTCCTCCCAGTGATGTCGAGACCAGCTGTTCCCCTCTGGAAGGTGATTTCACTGTTACAGTGAATCAATCCAAACTGCCGGGTCTTTGACCCGGCATTTTTTTTGCCAATTTGTAGGTGATGACTTTCATGCCTTACAATTTTAGTCGCATCTGGACCACGTCTGCCACCATGCCCTTCGGGGCCAGGTCAGGATCATCATAAGTCTGAAAGCCGAGCGATTTATAGAGCGGCAGGGCTTCCTCGTGCCGGTCCCAGGCATCGAGAATGAGATCTGAATAGCCCAGGTCACGCGCCGCCATTATCAGGTTATGTCCAAGCATGCGCCCGGCGCCATGGCCGCGTGCTGCATCAGTGACGAACATGCGATTCATTTCCGCCACACCATCCGATAGCGGACGCATCATGACGATACCGACCGGGCGGCCATCCATTTTGGCCAACAGGCATTCGCCGGCGGGCGGGTTAAAATAGGTGGTGAAATCAGCCAGCTGACCCGCAACATCTTTTGACAGGATATAGCCATCAATGTCGTCAAGACGCTCTGGGTAACGATGCCGGATATGATCAAAGAACTGCCAAACCAAATCCGTGACAGCGCTGATATCAACCTGCTCACGGACTTTGTGTATCTCGATCATTAGTCCCTCGTATTCTGTTCCCGAATGCTTTCGACCGCCAAACGTGAAGGCCAGGCGATGAACTTCGGCCGTTCACCAGCCACCAGAATTGAGGGCGTGAGCAAGTATGATCGGGATTGCCAGGTCAGGATAGGCCCAAAGTGACATTGGATTTCTCACGAAAACGGCGGTCCACTCCTTCGGAGCAACCGCCGTTAGAACAAAGGTTTTTTAGAAAAGCCTCAGTAAAAGAGAAGTTCGCCTTTCATGCCTTTGTAGAGGCCAGCCACCTGCTCTTCATAACCATTGTAGAGCAACGTATCGCGGCGCTCGTTTGTTCCCAGGATCTTCTCGGTCGCTTGCGGCCAGCGACGATGCGGCACACCGGGGTTCACATTGGCCCAGAAGCCATATTCCTTGGGCTGTATTTCTTCCCAGAAGCTGACCGGGCGTTTGTCGGTGAATGAGATCCGGACAACAGACTTGATCGACTTGAAACCGTATTTCCAGGGTGCGACAAGCCGGATGGGAGATCCGAACTGTTTTGCCAATGGCTTGCCATAGACACCAGTCGCCATGAACGCCAGTTCGTTAGTCGCTTCTTCAAGGGTAAGCCCCTCGACATAAGGCCACGGATACCAAGACTGTTTCTGTCCCGAAGCCACGGAAGGGTCCAGGAAAGTTTCAAAGCGCAGATATTTGGCCCCGGCCTGTGGACTGGCCAGTTTGACGAGTTCTGACAGCTGGAAACCTGACCATGGCACAGCCATGGACCAGGCTTCGACACAGCGATGCCTGTAGAGGCGCTCTTCCAGTGGCATCTTTTCGAGCAACGCATCCATATCGATAACTTGCGGATAGTCGATCAGACCATCCAGCGTCACCGTCCAGGGACGGATGTTGAGTTTTTGCGCTGCAGAGGAAATCTGCTTGTGCGAGCCAAACTCATAAAAGTTGTTGTAGGTGGACGCGACGGTTTCATCAGTCAACGGTCGATCAAGCTCGAACGATGCGTTCCGTTTAACCGGATAAAGCCCGGCGCTTGGATCTTCCTCAGCAAAGGCCGGGCGGATGCCCACACCAGTACCTATCAAGGCCCCGGCACCAACCAAGCCTGCGAGGATTTGTCGGCGGTTCAGGAATACATGTTCTGGCGTTGCTTCCCGTTCAGGAATTGCCCAGCTGCGTTTGTTCAAAATGTTCATTCATCGAGCTCCGTTTGAACAAGAGAAAATAGAAAACGGAATTCAATGGCAAATAACGCCCTAGTGACCAGGGACAAGGTGTCCGTGATCACCGGGGAGTTGGTGCAGCGTCAGGCCGCTTTTTTGCCAGACTTTTGCAGAGCCAGTTCAGCTGCCTTGCCCGACAATTCAGCCATATGGTCGAACTCAGATGTGTAGCTCGCCACACCGGCTGTCGCGGAGCGAAGTTCAACGATCAGGTTGCCGATTTCCGCTTCAGGCATCAACGCCTGAACCTCGTCCCAGCCACTCCAGCCGGGCCTTGCGTCAAAGCCGAGCAACTGCCCGCGATGGGCCGAGACAATGGCATTGATTCTGGCTGTTGAATCATTCGGACAGGCAATCACGACCTTGTGGATTGGCTCCAAAAGGACGGGTTTGCAGTCTTGCAAACCTTCGCGGATGGCCATGATGCCAGCCATCTTGAAAGCCTGATCGGAACTATCGACAGAATGATAGGAGCCATCAACCAGACAAACAGACAGATCGACAACCGGGAACCCCATCGGCCCTTTGGCAAGAGCCTCATGAACACCGTCTCGAACGGAAGTGATATATTGTTTGGGAACCACACCGCCTGTGATCCGGTCGCTGAACTGGTTGCCTTCGCCGCGTGGTAGCGGTGCGATTTCCAACTCGACATCACCGAACTGGCCATGGCCGCCGGACTGTTTTTTGTGTTTGCCGCGAACCTTGGTTTTCCCCTGAATGGATTCAGAATACGGAACCTGCGGGGTATGTGCGGCTATATCGAGACCATATTTCCCCGCAAGCCGTTCCTGGGCCACCCGTAGATGCATTTCCCCCTGCCCCGCCAACAAGGTTTCACCGGTCGTCTGATTTTGACTGATAGCGAGGGAATTGTCGTCCTCGATCAGCTTGGTAAGTGCTGAGGACAACCGCACCTCGTCCTTGTGCTGCGCAGCCTCGATGGCGATCGCCAAAACCGGTTCGCGACCATCAGGACTGTCCCGACTAACGAAATTGGCACCGTCCTGGCTCAAGATATCTCCGGTCTGGACCTTTTCCAGCCGACCCAGTCCCACCAGACTGCCTTTATCTGCTGTTGAGATCTTCCCGGCTTGCTGTCCGAAAATGGAAAACAGACCGGAAACCTTTTCTTCGGTACCGTCCTTCAGGAACAGGCTATCGCCATCGGCAATCTGTCCATCCAGAAGACGGGCTACGGAAAGTTTGCCACCATGTGTCGTGTGCATGGTCTTGATAATCTGAAGTGCGCTGCCAGTTTGCGTGTCCAACAAGCGCTTGCGCAGCACATCAACCGAAGGCACCTCGTGGCGCAATGCTTTCAGCAGTTTGGATATTCCATGGCCGTGTTCGGCTGATCCGAAGAAGACCGGGCAGATCAGGCCATCCTGCATTTCGTTGACGAGGTCTGCGAAAATCTGCTCCCGTTCGGGAGCGATATCCTCAAGCAGAGCCTCCATAAGACCATCATCATGGTCGGCGAGCGTTTCCAGCATGGTAAAACGAGCTTCGTGCTCGCGCGCCAGGTCCGCATCAGACATGTCGACTTGCGTGCTTGGCTCTTTCTCGTGATAGACGTGCGCCCGTTCCAGCGCCAGATCGATGAAGCCGGTGGCAACTCCGTTTTCCCATATAGGGATCTGTCGCAGTACCAGCGGTACATCTGATGCAGGCTGCAGAATGTTTAGAACATCGCGAATGCCGCGGGTACTTTTGTCAATCTTGTTCAAAAACAAAGCCCGCGGAATGGAGCGGGCTTCAAGGGCTTTCAGGATCAGCTGTAAGGCAGGAACCTTACGTTCATCGTCTTCAGCCACCACAATAACCAGATCGGCCCCACTGAGTGCACCGTCCATTTCTCCAAGAAATTCAACGGATCCAGGGCAATCCACAAAGATGAACTTGTCGCCGAGATAATCGGTTTCAGCAAAATTCAATTCAACGCTCATGCCATGGGCGCGAGCTTCCGGGGACGCATCTCCGACAGTGTTTCCATCTGCAACGGTCCCCTGACGCGCCACCTTTTCGGTGCGCGCAAGGATTGCTTCTAGCAGGCTGGTCTTGCCGCTGCCAAACGGCCCCACCAGTGCAATGCACTTGGGTTCCCTACCGCTGGTATGATCCTGTCCGTTTTTGGCGTTTGCCATACTGTGCCCTCCGTATGTTCGAGTACATCTCGCAACAACGCGGCACGGCCGGCGATTTTGGACGCGGGGCCGCCGCGTCTCGCCCGTTTTGATGTGAAGGCCAATAGCCCGGCACTCGATTCACCGAGCCCGTTTTTGGATGAAGGCACTTCAGCCTGGGCGGTAATCCATCGTCGCGCCGATACCATCGTCAACGCAAGACATTCTTACACCGCAATGCAATAATTCATCTTGAGACTTATCAAGCTTGCGGCAATATGCCTGCACCTTATGTACTGATGTATAGGAACTGCGAACCTGCGATGTCCAACACCGGAAAGAAGCGATCAATGCTGACAGTCAAACTCTTGAAAGCCCTGATGAGCGGATCGGTTTCATTGCTGCTTGGGTTGACCGTCCTTGGTGCAGGTAATTCGGTGTCAGAAGCCCAAACAAATCAATTGCGCGGGCTTCCGCAATCCGGAAGCAACCAGCTGCCGTCTGCCAAGCAGCAACTCAATCAGAACCTCAATCGCCAGCAGAACAATTTCTCAACGCAGCAACGGATCGACAGCAACAACCGCCTCAATCAGACGAACCAGATCAATCGAAACAACGGTCAACGTCGTCTCCCGCCCTGCCCAAGCGCCAATCTGTCCTGCAAGAATTGAGGGCAAAGGCCTGTTCCCGAGCTTAATTTATCTGGTCATTTTTTATCGCTGTTTTGGCCGGATCCGTTTGAGCAGTTCCCAAACAGGTAAGGCGGTTACACCACCGATGACACCGGAGATATATCCCGGGATGGGCCAATCCAGACCAGCTGACCAGATCACGCTGGCGATGTAGCTGACTGCCAACATGGCTATCAGAGTTATCAGCAAACGCTGCCAAAAAGGTAGAAGCACTTTCATGCCATGCTCCGAAAATCATGAAAATAAACTAGAACGCTCTCCAATCTATTGGGAGCGTTTGTGAATTGAAAGCCCGCAGGTTGCGCCACGACAATAAAAAAGGGCGGCCATAGCCGCCCTTGTCTCTTCAGCCTAAAGCTGAAAAATTTATTTCAGATTTCCGCAGAACCGCTGAATGCGTGTGCAGGCTTCTTCGAGAGCTTCCGTCGATGTCGCATAGGAAATGCGGAAGTTCGGGCCAAGGCCAAAGGCAGAACCATGAACAACGGCAACACCTTCGGTTTCCAGAAGCTCGGTGACAAAGTCTTCATCGCTCTCGAGGACTTTTCCCGATGGTGCGGTCTTGCCCATGGTGCCAGCACAGGACGGGAATACGTAGAACGCCCCCTCTGGAACCGGACAGGAAAGGCCATTTGCCTGGTTCAACATGGAAACCACCAGATCACGCCGCCCCTTGAAGATTTCATTGTTCTTCGGAATGAAATCCTGAGTGCCTGATATCGCTTCCACGGCTGCCCACTGGGAAACCGAACTCGGGTTGGATGTCGATTGTGACTGAACCTTGGCCATCGCCTTGATCAGGTCTACAGGACCACCGGCATACCCAATACGCCACCCAGTCATGGCATAGGCTTTGGAGACACCATTGACTGTCAGTGTGCGGTCGTAGAGCGAAGGTTCGACCTGCGCAGGTGTCGTGAATTCAAAGTCGTCATAGACCAGATGCTCATACATGTCGTCGGTCATGATCCAGACCTGCGGATGTTTTTTGAGAACATCACACAACGCTTTCAGTTCAGCCTTGGTATAGGCCGCGCCGGACGGGTTGGACGGTGAGTTGAAGATCAGCCATTTGGTGCGCGAAGAGATCGCCGCATCAAGCGCATCTGGGGTAATCTTGAAAGTTGATTTATCCGCTTCCACGATCACCGGCTCGCCGCCAGCCAGCAACACCATGTCCGGGTAACTCACCCAATAAGGTGTCGGGATGATGACTTCATCGCCCGGGTTCAGTGTCGCGACCAGCGCGTTGTACAGCACCTGCTTGCCGCCGGTGCCGACCGTGATCTGGTTGGTTTTGTATGTGAGCCCGTTTTCCCGCTTGAATTTTTCGACAATCGCGGCTTTCAGCTCAGGAATTCCGTCAACAGCGGTATACTTCGTCTTACCGTCGTTGATGGCCTGAATGGCAGCTGCCTTGATGTTTTCCGGGGTGTCGAAATCCGGCTCGCCAGCTCCGAGGCCGATAACGTCGCGGCCTGCGGCTTTAAGCTCGCGTGCCTTGTTGGTGACAGCGATGGTCGCAGAAGGTTGAACACGCGCCAGTGCGTCAGCAAGAAAGCCCATAATGTCCTCCAAGGGAAACGGGGATTAACAGCGCGCGGACCGTAGAACCGCTTGCCCATGAAGACAAGACCCCAACAGGTCTAATATCGAGCTGCAAATTGACTTATAAGCCGGAAACTAGTTCCGGGTCTCAAGGATCAGTTTTGGCTCTTTGGAATCCGTATCGACCAGCGTCGCCTTGATCCGTTTTTTCTTGGTCTGCCCGGTTTCCAAATTGACCGGGATCGGGACCGGCACTTCGGAGTCGCTCTTCGCAGCCTCCAGCAAGGTCGTATAGCTTCTGGGATGCAGGAGCGTTTCCGTGATGGGCTTGGCGTCCAGAGCCTCTTGGGTCAGATGATAGGATTTCAGCGCCGATTTGTTGGCCGCCATGATGATGCGAGTTTTCGCATTGACCACCAGAATTGGCGATGAACAAACTTCGAAGACCTTCAGGAAGTCGACATCTCCGCTCGGCCGTCCGGCCGAAAAGAGCACGCCGCCGATACTTCCGCCGATCCGGAAATACATGGCCTCGTAGTTGAGATCCATACTGTCATTGGACGCCAACAGGAATTTGCCGTGCCCGGTCGCACTTGCGCGCCGTGTCAAAGAGGCAAGCGCTAGCGACACGATGGTCTTGCCAACACGGTTTTGAATATGGGCGATGTTCCGTCCAAGAATGAATCGTGCATCTTCGATCTGGAAAGTTTTTACGAAACCGTCACTGGCAAAGCGAACATAACCAAAATTGTCGACCAGAAGAACGACCCTGTTGGAAGATGCCACGAAGTGTTGAAGGATCGGAGCCAGCCCGAGCGCAATGCGGCCAGGGTTGTCTTCTTCTCCAATTGACGGAAAGCAGATGACGAGCAGTCGCCCGTCCGGCAACTCGTAACGATGGGCAACAATCGGCACGCCGGGAATCCGGTGATCAGGCCCACCGCCGACATCAAACGGCCCTGCTTGCCCGTCCTTCATTGCTCCCTGGATCAACCGCAGAATGTTTTTGCGGTCTTCGGTTGCCAGAAGTCGGAAGGCTTCACTGGACGGAGCCTCCTGCAACTCCTTGACTTCGCTACTGAAGCTTTGCGATCCGAGCTCATGCCACAGGATCGTCTTGCGGCTGATGTCAGCTATAAAAAACTGAAGCCCTGCAAGTGCCAGCGCTGGAGGTTCGCCTGGTTCTACCTTGGGGTCGGGCTTAGCTGCCGCATCCTCTGCTTTTTGAGCCAAAGCGCTCTGCGCTGCCTGGATTGCCATACTTTGCCCGCATTTGTTGAAATCTTCCCGAAAACACCCTCTCAAACAAAAGAAAACAAATCATAAAATCAGATAGTAAATTCGAAACATAATTCAGAAAATTACCAACAGTCGAAATGTAATTAAAATTGTAATTAAATCCGATTGAAGTAAATGCCCCTTGTAGAATATCAGATTGTGAGATTTCCGAACGCCCGGCCCTCATAAGAACTCGCCTAAAAAACGTCACGAAATCACACCGTCAGAGTCTCATTGACGTCTGTCTGGAGGCGCATTCGCAGACGACTGTTCCCCCATCATTGTGATGGAGGACTTCATGCAAACGCGAAACACAGACGGCAATCAGCCTCGGAAGGCTCTGCCTGTTTTTCGGCCGGTATTGCTGTTCGTATTTGCAGCAAGCTTGCTCGGACTGATGTCCATCATTGTAGAGCCAGGGCTGGTGTTGCCGTTGGCAGCCTTCCTGCTGATGGCGGGACTGACACATCAACTCGGCTTGAAACTGTACCAGGACCTGATCGCAACTGCCTACGATCGTCGATCCGGCGATCCAATTCCGACTGCCTGAAACTCAACAAAAAACGCACGAATTGAACTGTTATGGACCCCATTGAACGAGACAAGCCCGCTCGGCGCTCTGAAACGAATACCGAGCTGCAGGACGCACGCCCCTTGATCCAGGCCGTTTGCCTTGGGCTGGCCTTGGCCGTCGCACTAACTGCGGCGGCCGCAATGGCAAACCAAGACCTTGAAACAATGACAAACGAGCTCAAGGACGTTGGTCAGGTCAAGACAACGGCTCCAACGGAGGCGCGGCCCACTGCTCCGCACCTTTAAGGATGCAGACTATCGGACAACATGCACCGAACAATTGGCGTGGCGCACGACCCTGCCAGCCGTAGACCCGAGAAAATAATCCTCAAATCCGGGTCTGTGCGATGCCAGAACAATGCAATCAATGCCATTGTCCTTTGCATAGTCGACAATTAGCCGCCCCGCATGTCCTGACAGAAGCTTTGTGGTTGCACCCGGCAATGCTGCTGCGGATTTCTCCAGAGCTTTTTCAGCTTCGTGCCGCGAGTTCGCCAAAAGCTCACTAGGCAATTGGTTTATAACGAAATCCGGAATTTCCTCGATTACGTGCATGACAGTGATTTTCGTGTCTTCATTCGCCAACGAACGCGCAACCAGATAAGATGCCTGGGTATCGTGCTGTTCGTCAAAGAGGACTGGTATGAGTATGTTTTTATACATGACTTTTCTCCTTTCCCTTTGGTGTTCAATTATAGCAAAAATTGACGATATTTTCCTTGATGTGAAACAATAGTCAGCTTCCCTATTCTTTTCGCCAACGTCAACTTGGATCCCGGTTGATTCCGATCAAGGACAGGGTTGTCTGCATCAAGTGAACTCAAATAACGCGCTGGTTCAGCTGAACCGGTTCTACAAAACCCAACACAGGGACCCGCTCAGTCTGGATAAAACCGGAACCAACCGGACATCACGACTTGAACGATGCAATTCAGGAATTCACAGGATGACCATTGCCAATGATCGAAACTGGACCGATAAAGAAGAGGCAGGTTTGTCGGAGGCAGCCATGAACGTGAATCTATCTCTTTCTCCAGATACCATCCGCCTACTGGCACAAAAGGCCAAGGCTGTTGCAACTTCTATCGAAGACAGCTTCGAAGACGGTCACGAAGGTGACGTCGAGTTTGATGCTGAATCCCTCGAAGAGGCTCATAACCACGATGGCCTTGCTGAAGAAGAAAGCACCGACCTTTCCGATGAAGAGCTCCGTGACTTGATCGAGGACCTCAATGTGGATGAATCTGCTGAACTGGTCGCCATCACCTGGATAGGCCGGGGTGATTTCGAAGCTGATGATTTCACACAGGCGACTCAGGAAGCTCGCGAACGCGCTGTCGGATCTACCGCGACATACCTTCTTGGCATGCCAATGCTGGCTGATTATCTTGAAGCCGGACTGGACGCTTTGAAGGTCTGATCGGAACGCATTCACCTGAAGTTCCTGATGCTTTTCGGAGTCAATCTCGCAAAGCCCAATTCTCTATTTGGTCCACAGCGCAACCGATTTCTTGGGAAAACGGGTTAAGTCTTCATTTACCATCTTCCGGTCGCCGCCATATTGCAGCACCTTGGCCGTCTGGTTAAGGACTGAGGGAATTGGGCTATGCTACAGGATCCAGTCAATCGCGACGTGTTCACCGCCCATCGGCCGTCGCCATGGCCCTATGTGGGCGCGATCCTTCTCGCTGCAGCCCTTGTGACCACACTTCTTGTGACTTTCAGCGGCTAATCCGGTTTTTTGATTTCAATTTTCATCGATTTTCTCCGCTGTGCCTTTTAAGCATGAGCGTATGACCGAACGTCCTTCAGACAGCTTGAGCACGCGATTTCCGAGATTGGCCATATTGGATGTGGCCCGCGGACTGGCTGTTGTCGCAATGGCCATCTATCATTTTTCCTGGGACCTCTCCTGGTTCGGCTTTGTCGATTGGTCAGTGTCACAAGGCCAAGGCTGGCGGATATTTGCCGCTTGTATTGCAGGCAGTTTCTTGTTTTTGGCCGGTATCAGCCTCGACCTCGCCCATCATCAAGGTATCAAGTGGCGGTCATTCTGGAAGCGGGAAGCCATAATCATTGCGGCGGCAGTGGTTGTTTCAGCGGTGACGTTTTTTACATTTGGTGACAGCTTTGTCAGGTTCGGAATTCTGCACTCCATTGCAGCTGCCAGCCTGATTGCCTTGCCTTTCAGCCGTTTACCGCTAGCAACTACTGTCGCTGCCGCTGCGATCTTTCTTTCGATGCCAATGTGGGCGTCAGCACCCTTTTTCGACGGCCCGCTCTGGCTCTGGACAGGCCTAGGTAACACAGGACATGCTAGCGTCGACTATGTTCCCGTGGCCCCTTGGGCCGGTGTGACACTGATGGGGGTGGCTGTCTCCAGTTTCGCGCGCAAATTCGATCTGTGGCCGAAACTATCCGTGTTTCGGTTTGACGGTTTGGCAGGCAAGATTTCACGCTGGCTGGGGCGTCATTCTCTGCCGATTTATCTGCTCCACCAGCCGGTGCTGTATGGGCTTGTCTCACTCGCAGCGTCTTTTGGAACCGGAGCCGACCGGGCAGGCATTTCATTCATTCAATCCTGCACCCAGAATTGCCAGGCGACCTGGAACACCCCTGAGGTCTGTAAAGCTGCCTGTACCTGCACACTCACCCACCTGAAAGTGGACGGGATCTGGTTGCAGCTGACACAAGAACCGGAAAATATGAGCTTGCGCACTCAAATGAACAATCACCACGCGCTCTGTCTAGCCGATTCCGAACGCTGATCTGAAGACGTCCTAGCGCAAGCGGGACAAAGCCCGCTGCAATCGTTCCTGTGCGAACGGACGAAACGTTTCCGCATCCCGTCCTCTGGCAACCTGCTCAAGAGCCCAAAGTGCTGAAACTGCATCACAGCGCGATTTCATAACGCTGAGCTGGTCTTCACTTGGCAAAAACCTGTTGGCACCTATGTCTGAATATCCTTGAAGGAAGCGCCGCTCCTCTTCGATCGAGAATTCATGCTCCAGAATGGCATAGGCAAGGTCCCAGGCCGGCAAGGATAGTCCGGAATACTCCCAATCGATCAGCCAGAGTTTGTTGTCTGTCGCGAGGCAATTGCCGGGAGACAAATCCCCGTGGCTTGGTACGAGAAACAACTCGCCATCTACTGGGATTGAAAGCTCGCCTGTCGGTATTAGCGCACGATCCAGTGCACCAGTTTCCTCCAACAGATCCGGGTATTGGCTCAGTTTCAATTTCTGGGCTTTGTAAACGGCTACGGGATCCAACATTCCGGCAAATTCAGCACCTGATGAATGCAAGCGTCCAACCGCCGCCCCCAACTCCATTGGGAAATCACCCGGAAGAACATGCAGTGTCTCGACTGCTTCTGTCAGCAGAATACCACTATCCGGAGCGCAATAAACAGCAGGCAAGGCAAGTCCCTGATCCGCAGCTGACTTTAGGTTTAGGGCCTCAGCATGACGGTCGATCATTCCCACCGTTTCAGCCCTCGGTAGGCGCAGGAAGTAATCCCCGGTGTCAGCCGACAATCGAAAGACGCGATTTGTCAGTCCCGACTGAGGAACCGAACCATGCAATTGCCCGCAAATCTCCGCCAAAACCGGATTACCTGCGAACGCGGCGAGTATTTCCGGATCAATAGGCTCTGGTGGACTGCAGGAAGAGTGTGGCACAAGCGGTCATATTCTTTTCAATGGAGACACTGGACGCCATGAACACCGTCCCCTCGCCTCATATCATCATAACCTATTGCCGCAAATGTAATTGGATGCTGCGTGCTGCCTGGATGGCGCAGGAGATCCTGTCGACGTTTTCAGAAGAAGCCGGGGCTGTGACTTTGGTTCCCGGCGGCGGAGGGGTCTTCACCATCACCTGCGAAGGTCATACCGTTTGGGACCGGAAAGAAGATGACGGTTTTCCGGAAGCCAAAGAGCTGAAACAACGTTTACGGGATCACCTGTGGCCGGAGAAAGATCTCGGACATAGCGACAGAAAGTAAGCCCGGCGCTTTCGCGCCGAACCTGAAGATGCCTGAATGTTTCGAGGGACCGGCGATCAGTCCATTTTCGCATAGAAATAGACGAAAGAATCCATGTGGGTCTTGTTGAAGGCACCGACCTTCTGAAGGATCGGGCCATTATTTTCTCGAAACCGGTTCCCGGCTTCCGGGCTGTCATAATAGATCGCTGCGACTTCATCTGGGGTCTGCATGCCAACAGCGCGCCGAACATCGACAAAGGCTTCGGCCTGATACTGGTCTGCCAGTCCATCGACAGCTTTGCCCAGCGCGTTGAAGTCGGCTTCCCGGGCTTTTGGGTCGACATTGTTGTAGTGGCTGAGTTTCATGATGTAGCTGCGCTTGTTCGCGCCCGGTGCATCCGCATTTTCAGACAGGAATTTCAGCCCGCCTTCGACCATAATGACCGGGTCGGCATGGGCAAACAACTGGTCAGCATAGCCTTTTTGTCCCAGCTGCTCGCTATCACAACTCACCAGCGCAAATCGTGTTGCATCCGGCAACTCCATGTTGCCCTGTCGTTTCACGATATCTCCCTGCCGTGCGACGGTGCATCCGGAGACGCTTTCATGCAAGTGCGCCTTGCCGGTGTTTTCCTCGAACATGGCGAAAATCGCGACCGCCTGCGATGCCTGGGACGGAAGGCTGCCCACGACCAGGCAACCAGCAGCCAACAGAACTTTTTTGAATGTATGCATGATGTTTACTCCACTTCGATTGTGACTTGATGATCTTTGAAAACGTCCGTCGGCCATGTGTGATCAGCGGTCATCAAGGACCGGATGGCCGTAATTGGTTTTTGCAGAAACAAAACCGGGTGAGCTGGCTTCGGCATTGAAGGTGCATGCCCGTGGAACACCGCGGTAAAGTGTTCTGACGTCCAGTCATATTCGAGCTCGGCGACCCGTCCGTCCTCATAATCCAGGCCAAGACGCATTTTTCCGAGCATTGCGTCCTTGATATCGGCATCAATCAGTTTCACGTCGTAGGTCATCTGTTTCCCTTTCATGACGACGAGGGAATTGATAACCACTTCGAAACGGACTATAAATTATCCAAATTCGATACATTGCGGATGATTTATTATCCATCCATCATTTTGGCGGAAACCACCTGATGCAATGGGACCATCTCAGAACACTGTTGACCTTTGTTCGTGCGGGTTCCGTCCGTCAGGCAGCCCTGAAGCTCGGCACCACCCATTCGACGGTCGCACGGCATCTGAAAGTGCTGGAAGCAGATCTTGGCGGGCCACTCTTCACACCAGGGCCAGATGGCCGTGAACTCACGCCTTTGGGCGATCGGGTCTTGCCAATTGCCGAACGGATGGAAACAGATGCAGCTGCGATTGATCGCGCGGCGTTTGCCGAAGACACCAGCCTTGCTGGCCCGGTGTGCCTGTCCGTGTCCGAGAGCCTCTATCTAAGCGTGCTTTCTTCGGTTCTTGGAGACTTTCTGCTAAAGTATCCAATGATCCAACTAGACTTGGTCATGTCAGATCAATTGACAAGCTTGCCCAAACGCGAAGCAGATGTCGTCATCCGCATAACAAAAACACCACCGGAAAATGCTGTCGGACGAAAACTCGCAGACAGTCCGATGTGCCTCTATGCTTCGCCTTCCTACTTGAAGGACCGACCTAGGCTCGATCGCTGGATTTCTATCAACTATCACCTCTCCAGGTATCCCGCGATACCGGCAAGAACGGTTGTTTCTGTCGATTCAGTATCGGCGGCGGCAGAATTGACACGCACAGGCCAGGGGGTCGCCATGCTTCCCTGCTATTACGGCGACAAGGATCCGGGGCTGGTCCGATTTCCGGATTTCACCCCTGTTCCGGACATGATGGTGTGGGTGCTGACCCATGCCGACTTAAAAACCAATCCGCGTGTTCGGGTGTTAATGGATCGCCTTTATGGGGCTTTTGATTTCCTGAAGCCGCAGATAGAGGGAAAGATACCCGCCGGGCGTGATTGAAATTCAATTCAACCCATTATTCTTCGTAGTGTTTCAGCCGAAGCTTCAAGCCGATTTGATAGCTCCTCTCAAGATGGGCCTGTCGTCGTCTTGCTGACCCATTTGCACCGCAGAGCAGCTCCAGTTTGCGAGGTGACAAACCGAAATATCCAAATGTGCCTTTCATCCAGGCTGTTTCCAACGCCAAACGATAGCCCTCGTCCTCTATTTCGTCTGAACGGGCTCCGGCAGGTACCAGAAGAATACCCGGACGTGGTCGTTGAAGCGACTGCTCCGGATCGTCCAATTGATCATAGGCCCAACCCCAACTCCAGACACGATCAAGCCACCCCTTAGTCATGGAAGGCATTCCCCACCAGAACAACGGAAAGACAAGGCAAATCGCGTCTGACCTCGCAATCCGTTGTTGTTCTTTCGCCACATCTGGCGGCGTATTCGTGCGGCCATCGGATTCGATGTCTGCGATAGTCCAACGTGGATCAAACCCTTCTGAATAGAGGTCTGCAAGTTCCACCGTGTGTCCTGCAGCTTCCGCCCCTTCCATAAATTTCTGAGCGACCGCAGCACTAAAGGCATCGGGGTTCGGATGATCGAGAACAGTCAGGACGTGCATTTACAGGCTCCAGTTTTTGACTTTAACAATACGATTGATGTCAAAATCCGAGACTGTTCCTCTGTGCCCGGATCGATCACCGGAGGTGCTTGTAGGACCTCAAGTTAAGTTGAGATCAAGCCAAATTAGTTCGAAAAATACCTGCTACCAGATTTGGCAGCATTAGGTGTGCAACCGCTCTTGAACGGCTGCACTCCAATCCAGAACTCAGTTCCTACTAATTCATTTCCTGTTCGGCAAAAACATCCTTCGCAGCATTCAGACCGTTGATGGCTGCAGGCAATCCACCATAAACGGCCATCTGCCAGATCGCTTCGACGATTTCGGTTTTGCTCGCTCCAGCAGCTAATGTGTGTTCGATATTGATTTTCAGCTGCGGTGCAGTCTGACCACCCAGCACTGTCAAGGCAGCAATGGTGCAAAGTTGCCGTGTTTTCATATCAAGACCGGGCCGTGAGTAATGCCGACCATAACCCCACTCAATCAGGCTTTCGGCAAATTCCGGGATCAGGTCTCCATAACGGTCATTCAGTATATTCTCGAGATCGGGATTAAACGTCTGCGTCAGTGCGCGTCCGCGTTCCAGGGCTGTGCTCATGGTGTGGTCCTTTGGAGGATGGCTGCACACCGTGCTCGGTCCGGGCGCAATGCTCGAAAGCCGGATCTACGGCATCACCCGCTTCCATTTTTCGATAAAGGTCAATCTTGTCGTCCAGAACATCCAGCATTTCGGTCAACCTGGCGATATCAGCTGCCACCTGAGCGCGGTGCTTCTCCAGCATTTTCCGGCGAGGTGTCAGCGAAACTCCACCTTTGGTGCGCAGCTCCGCATATCGCAGCCGATCCTTGATCCCCATTCCGGTGGATTTCAGCCGATCCAGAAAGTCGATCCAGCGCAGGATCGCAACGTCATAGACCCGCCGCCCGGCATTATCTCGCAAAGGGCGCGGGATCAAACCGATCTTCTCGTAATATCGCAGGGTGTCGGTCGTAAGGCCCGACTTTTCAGCTAGATCACCGATCCGCATTTGATGTCTCCGAACAGGACGATTTGCATCACCTACAAGTTGGAGTGCACTCCAGGTCAAGCGGTTTATCTAAAAAGTCGCAAAAAATTCGCATCGGATACGTTTCCCAAAATGACGCAGCGACGCATTGAACTTGACCAAAAAATAGGCGCATCGGCGCTTACTATTTGAGCGCGCAGAACCCCAAAACACACTGAAATATTGGCGTTTTTTTAAGTATTGGCGAACATGATAGGTGAACACGTTGCACTTGGAGCCTCGCAGATGAAATTGTCATTTCCTCGTTTTGGAAGCGCAAAAAATAACCGAAACTCGCTTTCCGATCGGTCAGATGCCTCTGGCTCCAGTCAACTGCAGTTTTTGAACTGGTCGATCAAGTCGCAACTGCGGATCGGTTTTGCAGCCATGTTGCTCTGCGCAATTGGCGTCGGAGCCAGCGGCTTTTTTGCCGCTTCCAAGGTGCAGACATCGGTTACAACAGCCAAGACAGCAAATGAACTTCTGGGCAGTATTCCGGGTCTCCTGAACAACGCACAGACTTTCGGCCAGACCGGTACCAACGAAAGCGCTGCGGCTGTCCGCTCCAACATTGTCTCTCTCGCTGATCAAAGCTCCCTTTTGTCACAGGATCAGCCCGAAGCGGCACAGCGCATGACTGACGTCGTTGCCGAACTGGAACTGAATTTCGACAATTTGACGCAAACCCGCCAGACACGCGACACGGCAGTTGCTGACCTCGACACTCTGACAGCAAGTCTAGTCGAGACGACCAATCAGGTATTCGAAGATTACAAGGCACTGGAAGCCTACCGGGCCAGCCTTGCCATCACCAATGAAGGCAAGATGAACAATCTTGCCAAGATTGCACCGCGCCTTGCGAACATGCGCATTGCATCGATCATCCTGAAACAGGATGCAGCTGATTTTGTAAAAACCGTTGACGAAGCGTCTGCAAAAAAAATGGCCGACCGTGTCAAGGAACTCGTCAAGGATGCAAAAGCAGTTCGCAGAACCGTCAAATCCAAGGACATCAAGGCTGGCGTCAAGAAACTGGCAAAAGCGCCAAAAGCTTTTGACACCCACATCAAAAACCACATGAAAAATGGCCTGTTTGATGTTGCCGGCCGGGCTTGGGGAACAACGTTTGAGCCTGCGGTCGCCGAAGTGGCCGACCTGACGCAGAAAATCATTGACGCAGCGGAAGCACCGATCAAGGACCTACGTGCGGAGCTTAAGGCGTTTGAAACGGCCTCTGCTGAAATCGCACTCATGTCCAACAGCACACAGAGCATCGCACGAAATGTTCTTGGCGTGCGCAGCGCCTATTCAGATTACCTGAACACGACGTCAGTTGGTTCGGCAGAGGCGTTCCAGTCCTATCTTGGCGGCGCAGAGGAAAAACTGGTTGATCTCGACAGAACCCGTGTCGCAGCAGCCAGAGAAACAACAGATAAAGCCTATCGTGATCTCCTCAAAGGCCCGCTGCAAACACTTGTTGACGCCAGCTCCAATGCTATTCCAGAACTCGCCGCAACGTTCGAGAAGGTTGTTTCCAGCACGCTGGCCCAGCAGGAAAGCCAGAAGGCATTCACATTGGCAGCTAACGCCCTGACACAACAGGCGGAAAGCATCAGCAGTGGATCAGGTGAGACTGCCGTCGGCTCTGCGTCTGCTGCACAAACCCAGATTCTGGCCGCGCTTTCCATCGCACTGGTACTCGGAATTGCCTGTGTTGTTCTGCTCAGTGGCGCCATCATTCGCCCGATCCGCGGCCTGACCGCAGCGATGCAGAAGCTGAAGGACGGAGAAACGGATCTCGACTTGTCCGCAGACAGGCGCGGTGATGAACTTGGCGATATGGCCCGGGCTGTCGGGACTTTCCGGGACCGCGAGCATGAACGGGTTCGGCTGGAAGCTGAAACAGAAGCCAGCGCCGAAGCGGTGCGCCAGCGCCAGCAGACTGTCGACAATCTGGTAGCGGATTTCCGGCAGGACATTGAGACAGCACTTGCCACGGTCAACGGCAACATGAAACAGCTGGAAGACACCGCTGAACTGCTGACAGACATCGCTGAAACCACCACCGGCAAGAGCCAAGACGCAAGTCAGGCCTCCAGCCAGACCAGCGACAACGTTCAGACCATTGCAGCTGCAACAGAAGAACTGTCCGCATCTGTTCAGGAAGTTGGCCGCCAGGTCAGCGCGACGCTCGGCCGCGTCGAAGAAGTCACAGATGCCACCCGGACGTCCAACGACCAGATCAATGGATTGTCAGCAGCAGCTGAACGCATCGGTGCAGTTGTTTTGCTCATTCAGGATATTGCCGAGCAAACCAACATGCTGGCACTCAATGCCACCATTGAGGCAGCACGTGCCGGGGACGCCGGTCGCGGTTTTGCAGTCGTAGCCTCTGAAGTGAAATCGCTTGCCGGACAAACCGCCAAGGCGACAGATGAAATCTCCAGCCAAGTGAGCGAGATCCAGCAATCCACCAGTGGTGCCGTTGAAGCAATCAGCGCGATCATGGGCATGATGGACGACGTCAATGAAACCGCCGCCGCAATGGCTTCTTCCGTCGAACAACAGGCCGATGCTACCGCGGAAATTTCAACCGGCGTGTCTCAGGCTGCTGGCCAGACCGCAAATGTCTCCGAACATGTCGGCGACCTCTCTCGCGGCTCCAGCGAAACCAGCCAGTCGGCAAAACAGGTCGAAACCATCACCGACGAAACCAACCATCAGCTCCACGACGTCACCAACCGGATTGACCGGTTCCTGCAGGACGTCGCCGCGGCTTAGGGAATTTGGAATATACTTTAAATTCAGATAGTTAAATCAAATGGAAGGTCGGAGATATCTCTCAACCTCTTTCCTTCTATCATCGCATTTAACGCTTCATCATCGGAAGTATCGATTCGAACAGCCTCAATCAGTTCTGGCAATGCGAAATGATAAACGCAGTCAATTTCCCCGGTACCGTATGCAAGAGATGCAATACGCCCTGGAGTCGGTTCACCAGTTATAACGACAATATGCGGTACCCGACCTTTGCGATTTTTCATGAGGTTTAGTGCTTCAGTTCTTGCATTCTGAGCTCTATCACTTCTCATCGTCCATTTACAAGACACTGTCGCATGCAGAATTAGGTTGGAATTGTTGGACACTCGAAGCGGAGTGTGAGCGACCAACCCATCCTCTCCAACCAGTTTTCGTCTGGCGTTTATTTCTGCGTCACTTATCGGTCGCCTGGCGACCAATACATCAGGTTTAATGAGGTAATCAGAACCCAAAACGGCTTTTAATTCTGGATCGCTTTTGGCTAAGGCTTCCAATTTTGCTAGGTGCTCAAACTGCTCGAAATAGGCAACACCTATTCCTCCCTGTACACCATCCTTGCCTACGACCCAGTCCCCTGGTCGAAGATGACCAAGAAACGAAAAGGACTCTTCCAGGAATTGCGCACAAAGGAATTCGAAACCAGCCCCTGCGGTTTGGCCTGCAAGTTTTTGAGATACCTTGCCGGTAATCGAGCTAATTTGCTCAAAGATATTTAACGAAAGACGTTTGCTTGGATTGCTGCTGCTGTCAGCATTACTAACCACACCCTTGTCACTCAATGAGAGAACACCGGTCTCCAGAAGTGATTTGTGAAACGCTCGTCGCAGTTTTGCAATTTCAGCCATCAGGCAACTTTCAACGCACTTTCAGCCTGTAATGCAACGAAAACCCTTCGACCGATAGCCGCTGCCACAGGTGGTGGAAATGCGTTTCCAACTTGGCGATAAGAATTTGTTTTTTTGCCAGAAAACTCCCAGTCATCTGGGAAACCTTGCAGTCTTGCGACCATCCTGACAGTTAGGCGCGGCATACCTTGGTGATCTCGCCCTGGGGCCTCTTCTGCAATAGTACGCCCCTCAACACCAAGTTCAGCCCATGCTTTTCGTGCCCGAGTAGGGCCGAGATCCGGACCTCCATGTTTTTTCGAACCACCAACAACAGTCGGTGCGATCCTTGATGCTTGTTTCTTCCAATCCTTTGCGCCGGCCCAGCCATTCGCCGCCATGAGATCGAACAGTTCTTCTCCAACTGTTGCCGCTTCAATTTTTTCCTCTTCGCCCGGCCATGTAAAAGATTCAGACAGACTTCTCTGAATTGCCACCATAACAACACGTGGTCGAAGCTGAGGAACACCAAACTCAGATGCTTGGAGCAATTTCCAAAACACGCGATAACCTTGGCGTCGAAGCGTCAATTCTATGAAATCACGATAAGAATCAAAGGAAGATCCCAACATCCCTCGAACATTTTCGAACATGATCGCTTTGGGTTTAACAACCGCTGCTATTTCGACACCGCGGGTAAATAGATTGCGTTCGTCTTTTTCACCAAGTTGCTTTCCAGCAATGGAAAATGGCGGGCACGGCAAGCCACCAGCAAGTAAATCAACACCTCGGAACTTTGAAAAGTCGAATTCATGAAACAAGTCATGTTCGTACACAGCCCAATCAGGTCTGTTCAGACGAAGGCTCGCACAAGCATGTTTATCATTCTCAAAAAGAGCAACATGGTCGAATCCCGCCATTTCAAGGCCTAACGCCTGACCGCCGCCACCAGCACACAATTCTAATGATGTCAGCTGGTTTTTCATTCCGCCTCCAAGGATTCGTCTTCTCGAAAGCATAAACTACAAGATACAGAACAAAATATGAACATAATTATTTCCCCAGCCTTCCTGGCACCATACTGTCAGGAGACTGTCAGCAAGTTCGAGATTCTGGAACAAAGCCGCAACGGACCTCTTCCCTCGGGGAGAAAGACCGACCATATTGCAGGCATGAGCAAGACGCCGACGAAATCCGCCCCAAAATCCGCTGACTCGCCAACTGCAGACACCAACCCGGACGGGTTTGGTGAAGCGCCGCAGGTGCCGCTGTCTGGTGCCCCGCTGTCAGGATCCATCAGCGACTGGGCCGCCGAGATTTCGGAAGAAGCCGACAAGCCTGCACCGAAGAAGGCAGCGGTCAGGAAAACTGCTGCCAAAAAAGAAAAACCGGCCAAATCTGCGCGTGGCACATCCATGGGCAAGGCGGACAATGCGCGCGAACGCGCTGCAGGCGGTATGAACCCGGTTGCCGGGTTGGACATGTCGCTGGAGGAAGCGGAGCAGCTTGAGAAAAAGCTGAAAGAACACAAGAAAGACAACAAGAAAAAAACCAAGGAAAGCAAGTTCGGCGAACTGACCGGAAATCAGGGCGCAACGGCGACCGTTGAGGCCTTGTCCGCGTTGATCGAAAGCGGCGATCCCCTGTTGAAAAACGGTATGGAGTGGATCCCACACCGGCCGGAACGCCCCGCGAAATCGGAAGGTGGCGTCGAGATCAAGCTCAAGTCGGAATACGAGCCCAAGGGTGACCAGCCGACCGCCATCGCCGACCTAGTCTCTGGCCTTGAGACAGGCGACCAGACCCAAGTGCTGTTGGGTGTCACCGGCTCGGGCAAGACTTATACAATGGCGCAGGTGATTTCGCGCACCCAGCGCCCTGCCCTCATTCTGGCACCGAACAAGACACTGGCCGCCCAGCTCTATGGCGAGTTCAAGGCGTTCTTCCCGGACAATGCGGTCGAGTATTTCGTTTCCTACTACGACTACTACCAGCCGGAAGCCTACGTGCCGCGCACGGACACCTATATCGAGAAGGAAAGCTCGATCAACGAGCAGATCGACCGGATGCGCCACTCGGCCACCCGCTCGCTGCTGGAGCGCGACGATGTCATCATCGTGGCGTCCGTGTCCTGCATCTACGGTATCGGCTCGGTCGAGACCTACACGGCGATGACCTTCCAGATCGAGGTTGGCGAGCGCATCGACCAGCGTCAGCTGATTACAGATCTGGTCGCCCTGCAGTACAAGCGCAACGACGCTGCGTTCCAGCGCGGCACTTTCCGGGTGCGCGGCGACACCATCGAGCTTTTCCCGGCCCACTATGAGGACAGCGCCTGGCGTATTTCGCTATTTGGCGACGAAATTGAGCAGATCACCGAGTTCGACCCGTTAACAGGCCAGAAGTCCGGCGACCTGAAATCGGTCAAGATCTACGCCAACTCGCATTATGTCACGCCCAAACCGACGCTGAATCAGGCCCAGAAGTCCATCAAGAAGGAATTGAAGGAACGACTGGAAGAGCTGAACAATCATGGTCGCCTGCTGGAAGCCCAGCGGCTGGAACAGCGCACCATGTTCGATCTGGAAATGCTGGAGGCCACCGGCTCGTGTCAGGGCATCGAGAACTACTCGCGCTATCTGACCGGCCGCGCACCCGGCGAACCGCCACCCACCCTGTTTGAATATCTGCCGGACAACGCCCTCGTTTTTGCCGATGAGAGCCATGTGACCATTCCGCAGATCGGTGCCATGTACCGGGGCGATTTCCGCCGCAAGGCGACGCTGGCCGAGTATGGTTTCCGCCTGCCGTCCTGCATGGACAACCGGCCGCTGCGCTTTGAGGAATGGAACGCCATGCGGCCGCAATCGGTCGCCGTGTCCGCCACCCCGGGCAGCTGGGAGATGGAGGAAGCTGGCGGCGTCTTCGCCGAACAGGTGATCCGCCCGACCGGCCTGATTGATCCACCGGTGGAAATCCGCCCGGCCACCAGCCAGGTCGACGATGTGCTCGGTGAAATCCGCGAGACCGCGCAGAAGGGGTATCGCACGCTGGTCACCACGCTGACCAAACGCATGTCCGAAGACTTGACCGAATACCTGCATGAAAACGGTGTGCGCGTACGCTACATGCACTCCGACATCGACACGCTGGAGCGCATCGAGATCCTGCGCGATCTGCGCCTTGGTGCCTTCGACGTTCTGGTCGGCATCAACCTGCTGCGCGAAGGTCTCGACATTCCCGAATGTGCATTGGTCGCGATCCTGGATGCAGACAAGGAAGGGTTCCTGCGCTCCGAAACCTCGCTGATCCAGACCATTGGCCGCGCGGCGCGTAACGTCGACGGCAAGGTGGTGCTCTATGCCGACCGCATGACCGGTTCCATGGAACGGGCGATTGCGGAGACCAACCGCCGCCGCGACAAGCAGATGGCCTACAACACCGAACACGGCATCACCCCGGAATCAATCAAATCGAACATCTCCGACATTCTGGGCAGTGTCTACGAGCAGGACCACGTCACCGTGGACGCCGGATTTGCCGAAGAAGGTTCCCTCGTCGGCCACAATCTCACGGCCCATATCGGTGATCTGGAAAAACAGATGCGCGATGCCGCCGCCGATCTCGATTTCGAAGTCGCGGCCCGCCTGCGCGACGAAATCAAGCGCCTGCAACAGACCGAACTGGCCGTCGCCGACGACGCCATGGCCCGGCAATCAACCGTCGACAACAAGACTGGCGGCTTCAGGGGCGACAAGAAATTCGGCGCCGGCGGCACCAAGGAAGGTGCTTCTGGTAAAAAGAAGGAAACCGCTCGCGACCGCGCTGCCAACGCAAAATCCAAGGTGCACAAGCCACATCTGGATGAAATGACCAACAAGCGGACCGAAGTGCCGCTCGCCAAGGGCCCGTTGCCAACCAAACCGACACCGATCATACAAGCAGACGACGCCCCGCACCTCACCCCGCGCGGCAAGACCGGCACAGGATCCTATGAAGATCCAACGGATGAGAAAAAACGGCGTGGACGGCCGAAGAAAAGCGGCCCGCCGGGGCAATAGTGTCGGATATCGGCGGTATATTTTCGCCCCTTGACCTAGCGACAATGCTGCTGGTCGCAGCCTCCCCCGGCCTTGCCATCGGAGCGCTCGCCGGTGCCTATCTCGCTCCCCGTCGCCTATCCGGTGCACTCGTCGGCGCGTCGATCGGATTTGTACTCTGCGCGGCAGGTTGGGTGATTTATCTGACAGCGTTGAAGTAGGGGAAACACGGCAAATGGCCAGCGCCATTGCAAAGGATACGGGAGCCAGTGGATCCCGCATCGAGTGCGGGGACGGTGGAGTGAGCGGCAAGGCTTTTCGCCACCCACAGCGGTCATCCCCGGCTTGATCGGGGATCTAATGTCAGGATAGGCATCGGCCAGAGGGCCGTTTAAGCCGTTTCCGTGCCGCCACTGCACTGCCCCTTGCCGTAGGTCACAGGTACCTATGGATCCCCGCTCGGGGTCGGGGATGACGGCGGTCGGTAATGCGAGGTCTCTCCTCGTCTCCGTCATTGCAGGACTTGATCCTGCAATCCATCCCATGACCACGCCTCAAGCACGGCTTTGCCGAATTGCATTGGAACGGCATGGATCCTCGGGTCATGCCCGAGGATGACGGCGGTGGGTGTGGTTGAGCTGTGCCTTTTGCACCGTCATCCCATGGCTTGACCATGGGATCTAACCCATGACCTCGCTACCTTTTAATTACCTCGCAGGCAGGAAACGGACCTCAACTGTTCAAATGCCTGCCAAGATCAAACCAGTCCGGGTTCATTGCCTCGATCAGGTCGATCTTCCATTTGCGTTGCCAAGACTTGATGGCTTTTTCCCGAGCGATTGCATGAGGTGCTGTTGCGTGCTCCTCGTACCAGACCAAGCGCTTGACCGAATAACGTTTGGTGAACTTTGACCCAGTACCGGAAGAATGTTCAAAGAGCCGTCTGGGTAGGTCGTTCGTCACGCCGGTATAAAGCTAGCCGCCCTTGCGCGTTGTCAGGATGTAGACCCAATAGCGCTTCTGCATTCCTAGATAGAAAACGGAGTGGATCCCATGGTCAAGCCATGGGATGACGTTCAGTGGATGGATTGAAGCATCAGATCAGGCAGACAGTCTCCTGACAAAAAGAAATCTTATCCACGCCCCCTCAGACCTGCCGTATAATCGCCTCGTGTCCGCTCAACGGGCTTTTCGGGGGCCGTCCTTTGAAAAGGAGCGGATCGGGCGGGAGCTCACGGGCAGATGGTAACGCAATTTGTTCGGGGTTCGGCGGGATGGCTCCGGGCTTGCAGCTGTACCGGAGGACGCTTCCGCGGCTGGGCACGCTGTGGCAGGGACTGACAATCCTGTGCCGCGTCTGGCCGACTGGAAGATTCCCACCGCACATAACAGCCCGGGCGAGGCGCGTTAGGCCAAGCCGAAGAAACACTACTGTTCTCAAGATGCGCAGGCAAAGCCTGACGCGTCTCGCCACTCCCTTGTTCTCAAGGGACTTTTGCCAGCCGAACGCCGATGGGAGACCACTCGGCGGATCTTGTGCTGGGTGCTCGACAATCAGTTTGCAAATATAATCCATGGTGGATCGCCATAGCGGCATTCTCGGCTTGACTTCCGGTCATGCACACTGAGACCGCTTGCAGCTAAACTCTGCATAAACTATTGATGCGCATATTACTTGGGTAACTGGTAATTAGGTGCCAAAGTGACTTGAACCTAATGACCGAGACGAACAAGATTGACCAGAACAAATCGCGATACGTCCGGGTTCGGAATGAAACCATCTCAATTGAAGTTTCCGTCATGTGCCTTGAGGTCCATTCAATGGGCTCGACCTAGACCTGTGTCCTCGGATTTATCCTATGTCCTATGAAGCCAATAATGATGCATTCCCCAATCAGGCAGTTGCATTCATTGTTTCTACCTGGGGCAGCCAATCCTTCTCAAGTTCCGGCATCCTGATAGGCCGAAACGACGTCCTTACCGCCAGTCATGCCATTTATGATGCAACGATGGGCGGTTTGGCCGATGATATCAAAATCTATTTTTCTTACGATCCGAACAGCACAAACGACCCATATTACAGTGTCGCCAACCAAACGTATTATGATGACTTTGATCCTGACAACGACGGATTGATCTACAATGGTGACAACAACGGCTTTACTTTATCAGGTGCCGAAAAAGACATTGCCCTGCTTACACTGAGCCAAGCTGCAGGCGATATTTATGGCTGGTTCGGGATCGATTTCAGCTTCAACTCGGGGCACGTAAGCATTCTTGGGCATCCCGGAATATACAACAATAGCCTGACCTTCGACAGCGGCAATGCTTCCAAAGATTTCATTGATAACTATATAGATGTTAGTGCTCTGGAAGTTAACTCCGGCAATAGCGGCGGGCCGATTTTTACCGGTAGCGGTAACGATGTCAGTGTTGTCGGCGTTGTATCAACCGGTGTCGCTGCTGCCTCGGTCTCAGCTCATCAGTCGTGGCTAACCGAAACCATTGCCAGCAACGACAGCTATATCGAAAGCGAAACCTCGGTCATCACATCGGAAAACCTAATATACAGGTTTTACAACCCATCTACCGGAACGCATTTCTACACGGCAAGCAGTGCAGAGCGGGACAGTCTCCTTTCTGACTCCAGTTCGTTCAACTATGAAGGCGTGGCTTTTGCCGCCGCAACAAGTTCTGCTGTCGGCCTTTCAGATCTGGTTGACGTTTACCGGTTTTACAATCTGAATACCGGCTCGCATTTTTATACTGCCAGCGAAGAAGAACGGGCATTTGTCACCAATAACAGTACGCATTTAGTGTTCGAAGGCACTGCCTACAGGGGCTATCAGAGCGAGCAAACCGATGTGGACAGCCTCGCGTTATATCGCTTCTACAATGAAAGCACCGGGGTTCATTTTTATACGGCTTCAGAAGCCGAAAAAGACTCGATTCAAACAATTGGAACTCTGAAATTCGAAGGTATCGCCTACTACGTAGAAGGTGCGTAGTACGTCGACTTCCCCTGCGCTGAACATAACTCGGTCTACATCTTGTCGCAGTTCCGCGCACTATGACGGCTATCATGGCGATCAATCATAGCTATCCGGAAAAAGAGTGTACCAGGATCTACTCAACTTGCTGCACCACGCTCAATAGAGTTGCCACCGACATTTCACATAAACCCTGCTAGCGTTTCTGCCAATTTTGCATTGCGGCTGAATTCCGGAAACTGCAACCTGTGACTTTCGTGTAGACCTACACATTTCATCCCCGTAACCAGCTGGAAATACCAAACGAATGCTCGTTAACCATGTTGTTAAATAGGCAGAAATACGGGGGGATTCTGCCTTTTTAGAGTTACACAATCAGGTGTAATATGCGCGCCAAAGAAACAGAGTCGTTGATCGACCCCATGCTTATGGGTTAATAGAACGTTAATGTATTGCGTAAGCCACGTGTCGGCGAACTTCCGGTGCGGACTATAGGAGCATGGAATGGGAATTTTCTCGAAATCCTCGTCGGAAGGCGAAGACCAGGAGATGCAGGTCGGGACTGGAGCAGACACGTCGGATGAGCGCGAGACGCCATCCAATGTTGAGCATCTGTCGCCGTTCGCCCTGAAAATGCAGGAAAAGCTGAACCAGCTGGACGGACTGAAGTCGCGCATCGGCGGTCTAAACCAGACCTTCGACCAGATGGCGGCCTATGCCACGGAAAGCCAGACCAGCATCCGGCTGATGGCCGAGTACATCGAGACGTCCCGTGTGAGCGTGGAAACCGAAGTCCGGCTCAAATCCGAAAATGCCAAGATCTCGACTGATTTGCTCGACGCCGAGCACAAGGTCAAGATGCTGACCACACAGCTGGATGATGCCCAAGCTGAAGTTCATTCGCTGCGCAAGCGGTCCACCGAGACACGCACTGCTCTGGAAACCGCACGCAATGACATTGTCACGATCCGCGACAATAACAAAAAACTCAACGAAGAATATCGTCATCAAAGCGCCAAACTGGTGGAAGCCAACGCGGTAGTTGCCGACCTGTCCGGCAAGCTGAACGATCTTCAGGCGAAGTTCGAGACTCTGGAAAAACACGCTGAAAGCGTCTCTTCAGACCTTGAAGCCGTTAAACACCGGGAAAAAGAACTTCAGCAGAACCTTTCTGAAAGCGCCCAGCTTCTGGAAGAAGAAATTCGCAAGAACAATCTGGTCACAAGCGAGCTGGAAGCGTCCAAGCGTGAGCTGAACGAATTCCGCAATGACAACATCGACCTGAAATCACATCTGGATGTTGCCAATCAGGAACTGGTTTATGCCAAGTCCCGGCTGGAAGAAGAGCAGCGCAAGCACGACAATGAAGTCTATGCGCTGAACGCGGAAATCGAAAACCTGTCGTCGCAGCGCCGCATCGGCGCGCAATCACTGCAGGAAATGGCGCGCGAGAATTCCACTATCAAGGAACGCAACCGCGAACATGTGAAGCGGATGCAGGAAATCGAGCACCTGCTCGACAGCGCACAGAAGAACCACGAAAAAGATCGCAACGAGCTGATGGCGACATCCGCCAAACTGCGTGAAGTCAACCTGCGCTACAATTCAGCGCTGACCGATCTCAACCACCAGCGCAACCAGAACCAGAAGTTCGCCGACAATCTGGAAGACCTGGTCGAAGAGAACAAGCGTCTGCAGCGCTTCAAGATCCAGGTTGACACTGCCAACGAACAGATTGGTCAGCTGAAGTCCGTGATTGCCAATTACCAGATGGCCATGGAAGGCAAGGGACCAGCTGAAGAGCTGGGCTTGACCAGCGTTTACGACCCGGCTGCCGAACTTGGCATCACCGAACCGCTGCAGGATGAGCTGTTGGCCTCGGTTGTCGAGCCAGACGATACATCCACATCTGACGACAAGGGCCCGGATGATGACAAACCGGGCGGCGGTGACGACAAGATTGTCAAGCTGCGCGACTAAATCGAAACAACAATCTGAAAACGGAAAACCCGGCTCACAAGACCGGGTTTTTTCTGGTTTTGAAGCAGCTTTGTGCCCGATCTATTCGGGCTCCACGTCAAAATGCAGCGGATAGCCGAGCTTGCCTGCCGCATCAATGGCGCGGGTTGCCTTGGTCTCGGCAACATCCTTGGGATAGACAGAAACGACGCAAGCGCCTTTTTGGTGCGCAGTGATCATGACGACTTCAGCCTGGGCGTTGTCCAGCCGGAATTCACCTTTCAGGATAAGAACAACGAATTCCCGCGGTGTAAAGTCGTCGTTTAAAAGCACGACTTTATACAGCTTGGGTTTTTCAAGCTTGGTCTTGGTTTTAAGGCGCGATTTAAAGTCTGTGTCTGCCATGACAGTGCTCTCAGCATGCGTTCACAAGGCGTCACGTCTGCAGAACATACCACAAATCCTCTTCTCTCAGAGGTCAGCAAATGAATTCGTGGTCCGACATCCGGTCATCATCAATGCAGGTGTGACGATATCAAAGCGGCGCGCTTTCAACGGATTTGGGTCTTCAGACGTTGCCCGATCTTAAACGTCTTATATGGCAACATTCCGTCGAAGAAAACAGCGTAACAGCAATCAAAGTCACTTCCAAAGATCCATCGACAGGTCCGCTGCGTAGGTATCTTCAAGCCCTACTTGGAGATTGCTGGCATGTCTTTTCATTCGATACTAGCGGTAACCCGAAACACCGCAGTTGCTCTGCTTATCATGGTGACGTTTGCACTGCCATTTGGCATCAACCCGGCGCATGCGGACCTTGGCGCTGCTGCAAACTCGGTCCCGGCAGCCAGCCTTGTTGGAAAGGGCCGGATGACTTTTCTCGGCTTCAAGATCTTTGATGCTGAACTCTATGCACCCGGCGGCGCCTATTCCGCATCAAAGCCGTTTGCCCTGAAGTTGACCTATCTGCGAAATTTCAAAGGCGTGGACATCGCTAAACGCTCAGCGTCGGAAATCAAAAAACTGGGCAACGTTTCGAAAGCGAAGCTGGTGTCCTGGACCCGCCAAATGGAAACCATCTTCCCGAATGTATCACCTGGCCAGTCCATTACCGGCGTCAGAACAGCGACCGGCGGAACCCGGTTTTATTTCGAAAACCGGAATATAGGCACAATCAAGGATCCGGCTTTCTCCCGAAATTTCTTCAATATCTGGCTCGGCAACAGCACAAGCAACCCGCGCCTGCGCGCCCGTCTTGTTGGCGCTGGGTCGTAGCTGCAAAGCCGTCGACATAACCAAAAGGAACAGCGGCACAGATGGTGCAATTGACAGCAACAACGACGCTCAGGTCCGAAACGATATCGGGGAAATCAAAGCCGTACCTGTCAAAAATCGCCCTCTTCAAATACGGTGCCATGGCCTTTCCGTTGGCTTTCGCCGGGTTACCGATTTACCTGCACGCTCCGGATTACTATGCGGTTTCACTTGGCCAAAATCTGGCAACTCTTGGCTTTATACTACTCGCCCTGCGCCTGATTGATGCTTTTCAGGATCCGTTCATCGGCAGTTTGAGCGACAGGTTTCATACCCATCGCAATCTGGTAATCGCCATCGGCACACTGATGCTCGGCGGCGGCTTCTGGATGTTGTTCAATCCAGCCACAGCGTCACCTTTGATTTGGTTTGCAGCTTCGGTGCTCATCTGCACTACCGGTTTTTCTGTCGTGACAATCAATTTACAGGCACTGGGCGGACTTTGGCGGTGTTCGTCTGAAGATCGCACCCAAGTTACCGGCAGCCGGGAAGCGCTTGGCCTTCTTGGTTTGCTGACGGCTGCAATCACGCCACCACTATTGGCGAAGTGGTTTGGCTCCGCTGGTGCGTTTCAAATGCTGACCATTGCCTACTTGCCCCTGCTTGCGATGGCCTTCTGGTTTCTGTTCTCGTGGACCCGAACTGCACCGCTTCTAAAACCGACCAGGACAAAACACCAAAACGGCTGGCTTGGATTACTCAAGGACAAATGGCGTGTGATATTTTTCGGCCTGACATTCGTCAATACGTTTTCGAGTGCTATTCCGGCTGTTCTGGTCATGTTTTTCATTCGCGACCGTTTGGGAGCAGAGTCCTATACCGGGCTGTTTCTCTTGATCTATTTTCTTGCCGGCGCTGCATCCATGCCGCTGTGGATCAGACTGGCCGGTCAACTTGGCAAGTTCCGGGCGTGGCAAATATCTCTTGCGGTCGCCGTGTTGACATTTTGTTGGGCCGTCCTGCTCGGTCGTGGTGACATCGCAGGTTACGCAGTTGTCTGCGCATTCTCCGGTTTTGCGCTTGGCGCTGACTTGGCACTACCACCCGCGATCCTGGCTGATCACATTGAAGCTGATAATCGCCAGAGTGAAGCGTCGCGTCTGTTTTCGTTGATGGCTTTGATTTCAAAGTCCGCACTCGCGATCGCGACAGGTGTCACTTTACCGCTTCTCAGTGTCTTCAGGTACGTTCCAGATACGCCGATGACTCCGGATCTGGATTTTGCCCTGAGCCTCACATACGCCGCCTTGCCATGTGTATTGAAGCTTGCGGCTTTGTTCGGGTTACTTGTTCTTGAGAAAGATCTCGCCTTGAACAAAAGCGGTGTGTGACCATTGAGCGCAATTTATACCGCTCCAATCAGCACAAACCAGATACGATCACATGGGAGTATCGGCCAGTTTTGGCCTTCAAAGGACCTTCAGACCAAATACGGCTTCTAATTGAAATGATTACGGGCTAAATCCGGCCCGCTGTGACAGCAATCACTTCTTTGTTGATGGCAAAGGCTTAAAGAAAGGATCAGGTTGCACACTCACTGTAACGGTGATTTTCTCTTGGGGCATTTTGGAATATGAGTTTTTATCTGTTACGTAGCGTGAGTCGTTCAAACGTACTACGGTCCGAAACTGGGAACCGCAGCGAACAATGCGGCGCAAATAATAATATGCTGACCCCCTGCCCCAGAGCGATCGCGATGCTACGGAAAATCAATACGCCCGGTATTTTATCCTCACTTGCGGTGAGCATAATATCAGCTGGCCTGCTTCTGTCGCCGCTTGTGCAATCCCCGCTTGGTCTGGGCTCGGCTTATGCGAGTTCTGTCCGTACGGTGCCCGAGGGCAACAGGTATCGCTCTCAACCGAAAATTCCATACGCATCTGCTCGCCGCACATCTGCTTCCAAGTCATCCTACGACGCCAAATTTGAGAAAGTTCTTTCGGTCTTGAAAAGAGACCGCCGCCTGCTGTCTTCCATTCGTCGTGTAGCCTCCAGATACGGCATTGATCCAATCCATATCGCTGGTGCGATTGTTGGAGAACACACCTATAATTACGACACTCTGGACAGTGCACAGTCCTATTACGTCAAAGCCTTGGCTTATGCGGGCATCCGTTTTGAATTTGAATTGAATGACGAACATGTCGATGATTTCGTCAAACGGCCCCAGTTCAAACGCTGCGAAAAGGATCATGTTCAGAAGAGCAGTGACCGTCGCTGGTCCTGTTACGAACAGGTCTGGACCCGAAGTTTTCGAGGAAAAAAGGTCGACGGTGTTCGGTATCCGAAAAAGAACTTCAACGAAGCTTTCTTCCAGCCACTATTCGCAGGCCAAAGTTTCGGTCTGGGCCAACTTAGCCCGCTGACTGTTTTAAAAATGACCGACCGTGTTTCCAAAAAAAGCAATTTCCGCAAGCTGAAAGCCAGCAAGCCGGATGCAGTCTACAAGGCCACAATGGACCCGAATGTATCGCTACACTATATGGCTGCCATTATTCAGGATTCCATCGAGGCTTATAAGTCGGTCGGCAAGGTGGATATCTCAAATAATCCCGGGCTTACAGCTACGCTGTATAATCTCGGCGATCCGTGGAGCCGCGCTGCGAAATTCCGGCGCAGCGGAAAAAGATGGCCGCGCGAGAACTATTACGGCTGGCTGGTGAACGACCGCATTGATGACCTCAAAGCACTGTTCTGAGATCACCCCTTTCAAACTTCGTTAGTCCGAAGTTACGTCAGAAATGGATTTGTCTGACGTTCCTGGCCAATGGTCGACGCCTGACCGTGACCAGGCAGGAAAGACATATCGTCGCCAAGCGGTAACATCTTTTCCTTGATTGACCTGATCAGGGTGTCGTGGTCTCCGCCCGGCAGATCAGTGCGTCCGATAGACCCGGCAAAAAGAACGTCGCCTGAAATCGCGAAACGAAGTTCCTTCTCGACAAACACCAGATGGCCCGGAGAGTGGCCCGGGCAGTGCAGAACATCAAAGCTGCGCCCCGCCATCTCAAGCACATCACCTTCCTGCATCCATTTGTCCGGTGTCACAGGCTTGGCATCTCCCATGCCGAATTGCGCAGCTTGATCGGCAACCCGCTCGATTAGCGGTTTATCTGCTTCATGTGGTCCTTCAACTGGGACAGACAAAGCCTTGGCGAGTTCATCTGCTCCGCCGATGTGGTCGATGTGTCCGTGAGTCAGGACAATCTTTTCGACGTCAACACCTTGGTCCTTGATTGCTCCTTGTATGCGATCGACGTCCCCGCCCGGATCGACAACAGCCCCCTTCATCGTTGCTGGGTCCCAGATCAGAGAACAGTTCTGCTGAAAACCCGTCACGGGAATAAGCATGATCTGAATTGGCGGCAATCCATTTTGGCCGTCATCAGCATCCGAGTTGGTTGTCTCTTGCGACACGATCGTCTCCTGTACGAGATTAAGGGGCATCCCCTTGCAAGAAATACGGGACAATACCCGCAGCCGTGCTGTTTCTGCATTTTGACGGCTTCACCTTACCGCGCGCATTTCGTACAAGATGTAGAGGCACATGAGAAGCGTCCTCTTTAATTTGGATTGCGGGCTAAATGACGTTCAGACTGATCACGTTTCTGGTTTCCGCTGCAGTGGCTTCTGTCATTGCATCTGGCGTTTCGGCCCAAACCGGTCGAACGAGCCCTATATTTGAAACCTGGACTGTCGATTGCGGCAATACCGGCGTGTGCTTCGCCTCTTCATTCACGCGAGATCAATCTGTCTGGGTAGATCTGCGCATTGTCCGGGACTGGCAAGCCGATGCCCAGCCATTGGTCCGTCTGACGACCAATACAGAACTGCCCAAAGAAGGCACATTGCGTTTCGAAGTCGACGGTGATCCAATCGAAGCTCTCCCGATTGAACAGTTGCGGGAAATTCAGGCAGCAGTTACCTCACCTGCAGGGTTCCGTCCGCTGGGCGGCGAAGGGTTCTGGTATCCAATTGGACCGGCGTCCTTGGCGCTCGTAGAGGCTCTCAAGAAGGGCCGTGAACTCACTGTCCATTTGCCCGAGACCAGCGGAACCGAGCCAGTTGCCGTAACCATTCCACTGCAGGGAGTGAAAGCCAGTTTGTTGTGGCTGGACAACCGCCAGAATCGCACTGGAACTGTTTCTGCGATTGTTGCTCCTGGTACGGACCCAGCTACAGATGCACCTCATGCCTTGCCTATACTAAGCCCGGATCAGCTTCCTGCAGAAGTATCCGCGATCTGGTCAGCCAACAGACTTTGCTCGACAATCGATCCCGCTATCTTTGCCAGTTTGAACGCTGTCAGGGTTCCGTTGGACGATGGCTCTTCGCTCTATCTCATCCCGTGTGGCCCGCCGTCAGCCTATAACAGTCTTTATGTTTCAATCCTTGCCGGCAAGGACGGTGCGGCACGCCAAATCCATGTTGCGCGCATGTCGGAAAAAGGTCCTGTGGCGTCTGACCTCATTTACAATGCGCGCTGGGTGCCTGCGGATAAACAGCTTGTCAGCTACTTCAAAGGCTCCGGTGTCGGTGAATGTGGCCTTTGGAATCGCTGGGTGTGGAACGGCACGGGCCTGGTGTTGCTCGAGGAAGCAGCCCGCAAAACGTGTGACGGCGCAGAGCCGAATTTGTCCAATTGGTCAAGCACCTGGCCTGCAGAAATACCGGTCAAATAGCCATTTTTCCGAGGAATTTCTTGCGATTTTCACAATCCCGCCCTTATGATGATAGTGCAGCTGCTGGATGAGGACTTGGCAAACCTGCTTATACCAATCCAAAGGCTGCTGCAGGAGCATTGAGCGCACCTGCAATAGTTCACCCAACTCTGATGGGTGAGTAGGATTGGGTTTTTTGTGTCGGGAAGGGCACAGTAATTAGGGTGATTTTGTAATGCACGATGGCGATTCGGACCGGCGGTCGCGTAAACGCGGCGGCAAACGTGAGTTTGGCGGTCCGCAGGACTTCGGCGCAAACGATTTCGGAGCAAGCGATTTCGGTGGTAATTTCGGTGGCGGTCGTGAAGGCGGCGGTTACCGAGGCGGGCGCGACAACAATTATGGTGGCGGCCAAAGCCGCGACAGCAGAGAAGGCGGCTACGGCGGAAATCGTGGTGGTTATGGCGGTGGTGGCGGTCGTGAAGGCGGCTACGGTGGCGGTGCCAATCGCGAAGGCGGTGGCTATAGTGCCGGAAATCGTGCAGGTGGCGATGGTGGCCAACGACCCCGCCGCGAATTTCCGACAGTGGAGCGCGGCCCACGCCAACCCGGAACAGTCAAATTCTTTAAGTCTGACAAAGGGTTCGGTTTTATCACACCTGACGATGGCCAAGCTGATATTTTTGTTCATATTTCTGCAGTCGAACGTTCCGGTCTGACTTCACTCGACAGCGGTCAGCGGGTCACTTTCGAGACAGAACCGGATCGCCGCGGCAAGGGGCCGAAGGCAGTTGAATTACAGATTTCTGAGGAAGATGGTTCTGCTTCAGGCGCAGTAGCTGCCCCAAATGGGGAATAGTCCTCTTTAATCTGGAATTGGGATGAACCCGGGAAATGGGCGCCATATTTAGGTGCCCATTTTTTATGGGTCGAGCTATGCTTTTCTAAACCATCGTGACCGCCTATAAGGCGAGTTTGTCATTCACGCGCAGGAACTCCATGACCTTGCTTGCCACGCCATCCACGACGGTTCGTCAATTTCTCCCAGGAGATCTCAGCGCACTTCTGCAGATCAACAACGCGGCAGTTCCAGCCGTAAACGAACTGACAGCTGAACAACTTCTGGATCAGATTGGTTTTGCAATAACCTGTCTGGTGGCCACCGTGGAGGATGAACCTGTTGGCCTTCTGCTGTGTGTTGGCGATGGAGCGGACTATGAGAGCAAAAACTATCGCTGGCTGAGTGAACGCCACGAAAAATTTGCTTACACGGACAGAATTTGTGTCGCCGAAAACCAGCGTGGCAAGAATATCGGTGACAAGCTTTATGCTGCACTGTTTGATCACTTCAAAGGAACCGGACGATCCTTTGTCTGTGAAGTCAATGAAAGACCACCCAATCCCGGATCACTGCGGTTTCATAAACGACTTGGGTTTGAAGAGATAGGGACTGCGGACCATGGCGATAAGTCTGTGATCTATTTGAAACGTCATCCTGATCCGGCCATCTGAGGTGCAAATATGAACTATCGCCACGCCTATCACGCCGGAAATATCGGCGATGTATTGAAACACGTCGTTCTCGCGAGATTGATCACGTATTTTCAACGCAAGGACAAGGCCTTCCGCATATTGGACACACATGCCGGCATCGGCCGGTATGATCTGGCATCAAAGGAAACCCAGAAAACCGGTGAATGGCAGCAGGGCATCGGTATGGTGTTGGATGCGGATATGCCGGACGCAGTCGCCGATTTGCTGGCACCTTATCTTCAGATTATCCATGAGTTGAATCAGTCCTCAGACCTGACCATTTATCCGGGCTCACCGCTTGTTGCGCGCAATCTGATGCGCAAGATCGACAGGCTAACGCTCACGGAGCTGCACCCTGCTGATTTCAAGACATTGTCCGAAGGTTTTGCAGGTGACCATCAAGTCAAAACCATTCATTTGGATGGCTGGCTGGCCATGGGCAGCTTTCTGCCTCCCAAAGAGAAACGCGGATTTGTCCTGATCGACCCGGCCTACGAGGTCACGGACGAATTCGAACGAATGACCCAGGCAGTGATCAAAGGTTGGAAAAAATGGCAAGCAGGAACTTTTGCGCTTTGGTATCCGATGAAGGATCTCAAGGCGATCCGGGATATGCATCAGGACTTTGAAGAAGCCGGGATCCGCGATGTTCTCACATTGGTACTGAATGTTGGCAAAAGCGGCCCGGACACCAGAATGCTTGGCTCCGGTATGACGTTGATCAATCCTCCGTTCACATTGGCCAACGATATGCAGACCATTCTGCCCTGGCTCGCCGATGTCCTGCATCAAGGGCCGGGCGCTGGATGGACTGTGGAGCAGATTGTTGGAGAGTGATGCCGCCTTACCTCGAAATTTTCCGGATGCAAGCTTGACCTCATCCTCGCCCTCCCCCATCGTCAGACACAATCTTTTCTCATCGGAGATATCGCTGTGCGCATTGCCCGTTCTGCCCGTTTGATCTTGTCCGCCTTGGCCGTGTGCGCCACCACTGCAGCTCCTGTATTGGCGGAAGAGCACCGTGCTTATTTCTCTTTTGGCGGTGAAAAAAGACTGCCGGAATGTTCAGCCTCATCTGTCCAGAGTCGCGTAACCGGAAGCATTGCCCGGGCTGCTCAAAACTATGACAGCGGTGGAACGATCGTCGAGATTGAAGACATTCGCGAAGTCGCCTACCAGGTGAACGGCATCAGCCCGCTGGCACGCCGCTACTGTCGCGGTAAAGCCAACTTGTCAGATGGCAGTTACCAGTCCGTGCACTATCTGGTCGAAGATAATTCGGGCTTTGTCGGCATCAGCTACAATGTCGAAGCTTGCCTGTCTCCGCTCGACAAATGGCGGGTTTATGGCGCTTATTGCAGCACTGTACGTCCTCGCTAATACCCCGATTGTCTGAAAGGCACTGAAATGGCGTCTACGGCGCGCACCTTGGTTTTGGCAGTATCTGCCTGGCTTTGCCTGTTCGGCACGTCAGCTCAGGCAGACCGGGCTGGCGATTTCGATTTCTATGTTCTTGCCCTGTCCTGGTCACCGACTTACTGCAAACAGGAAGGCGTCGACGCCAATCCGCATCAGTGTAATGCGCGCAAACCATTTCGTTTCATCGTTCATGGTCTTTGGCCACAATATGAGAGCGGCTACCCCTCGGACTGTGATGTCTCGCGGCGGCGGATAGATCGCCAGATTGCCGTTGGCATGGAAGATATCATGCCGAGCCATGGACTCGTCTTTCATCAATGGCGCAAACACGGAACTTGCTCAGGTCTGGAACCGGATGACTATTTTGACCTGACCCGGGATGCTTTCGAAAAAATTACGATTCCGAAGGCGTTCAGAAACCTGACCAAACGCGGCAAGGCACCTCCTGCAAAAGTCGAGAGTGCCTTTAGCCAGACCAATCCCGGATTGGAGAGTGATGGCATTGCCGTCATCTGCGACCGCGGCGAGCTGGAAGAAGTTCGCATTTGCCTCACCAAGGATCTTGAATTCCGATCCTGCCCTGCCGTTGACCGTTCAGGCTGCCGCCTTGGCAGCGTCTCTGTCCCACCGCCTGCCACCCGCTGAGACCTGTTGGTCTCTGCCGGTACCTGACCTGGAGTATTGATCATGATGAAGTTGCGTTCGTCGCCCCCCTCGCCTTTTGGCCGCAAGGTAAAACTCGCCATGGCGTTGCTGGGCCTCAAGGACAAGATCGAAGTCGAAGATGCGAATACCGCAGATCCGTCTGACAATCTTCGCAGTCAGAACCCGCTCGGCAAAATCCCGGCGCTCGTTCTCGACAATGGCGATGTGGTCTACGATAGCGCCGTTATCCTCGAATATCTCGACTTTCTCGCCGGTGGGAACAAGCTGTTTCCGACAGGCGAAGCACGATTCAAGGTTCTGCGGGACCAGACGCTTGCTGATGGTCTGATGGATGCGGCCATCCTGCGTGTCTATGAAAAACGCTTCAAGGAACCGAAGTATCGCGATCCGGCATGGGAAGCCTATCAGGCCGCCAAAATCGACCGTGCGCTCCAGTACTTCGAAGCCAATGTCCCGGCTAATCCTGGCTCTGCAGCTGATGTCGATGCCGGCACACTGACCATCGCCTGCGCACTTGGTTATCTTGACATGCGATTTAACGGCGACTGGCGCGCGGACCATCCGAAGCTTGTTGCCTGGCTGGATGCATTTGAGGCAGTTGTTCCGGCCTTTACAGCGACAAAGGCACCTGCAGCACCGGTGCCGGACAACGATCCCGCCCCGCTGAAGTAATCTATTCGAATTGAGAATTGAAAGCCGCGCATTGTGCGGCTTTTTATTGCGCTTCACCACCTGCAAAAGGTTTGCGGCCACGGATTTTCAAAAGCCGCCAACCGCTGGTCACGGAACTCCCGAAATCCTGTTGAATTGCCAGCAAAGCTGGTGTCAGCAGGATGACCAGGAACAGTCCAACACCAAGCCCGTAAGACAGTGTAATGACGGTCGGCAGCAGGAACTGCGCTTGCCGACTGGTTTCGAAAAGAAGCGGTGCCAGGCCAAAAACAGTGGTCGCGCTTGTGAGAATAACTGCGCGCAGGCGATCGCAAACACCATTGATAAGTGCCTGCCGGAACGGATGGTCCTTGGCGTACTCATCAATTGTGGTCACCAGCACGATGCTGTCATTGATGATAATCCCGGACATTCCAATAAATCCGACAACGGAGAACATCGACAGGGGAATACCGTGCAGATAATGGCCCCAGATCATTCCAATCATTCCAAATGGAATGACGATCATGATCGTCAGCGGCCGGGTCCAGGATTCAAAAATCCAGCACAAGGTCAAATAGATACCTGCGAGACACAAGCTAAACCCGAGAACTGCATCTGACAGAAAGGATTGTTCCTGTTCTGCCAACCCGGCAATTTCACTTTCGACGTCAAATTCAGCAGCAAGCTGGGGTAACAGTTCTTCGGTCAGCAACGTCATTACCTGGCTGGCAGCCTCCGGGTCATCTTCTGAAACATCTCCGGTCACCTGAAGCGTTCTGAGGCCATCGCTGCGATGCACCGACGCAAAACCGTATGAGCTCTCAATTTCAACAATCTCGCTCAGCGAAACGTAGGTACCAGCATCTGTCCTGATGCGGGTTGTGTACAGGAACGAGGCATTGGCTTCCTCCTCCGGCATCAAGACTTTTACTTTCGCAGTCCGGCGGCCAATTGGAAACTCGGCAACTTCTATCCCTTCCAACCGGTCGCGCAGGGTACGGGCGACATCATCTGTGGTGAAGCCCAGCGCCTCGCCACGCGGTGTCAAGGTCAAGCTCAGTTCCGGCTTGTCGTAGGAAAGCGTATCCTCAATTGCACTGACTCCGTCCAAGGGGCTCAAGGCCTGCTTAAGGCTTTCAGCAGCAGCTTTGAGGTTCTTCGTGGAGTTGCCATAGAGCCGGACATCAATGGCGTCTCCTCCAGGTCCTGAATGCTCACCGCGCAGGGCAAGGGTTTCTAGAATTGGCGGTCGTTTGATCTCATCGCTCCAGTCGCGAATGAACTTGAATGCCGAATAAGGTCGCAAGTCCGGATCGATCAACTCGATGGAAATACCACCCAACTCGTCGACGTTCTTTGAATCCGATCCACTCAATCCGCGTCCGACTGTGCCGCCCACTGTCGTCAACGCAAATATCACTGGATCAGCGCCGTACTCTCTTTGATATCGTTGGCCAACTTCTGCCAAGGCCCGCTCCATTTCAGCAAGCATGGCCTTGGTTTCCTCACGCTCCGTTCCCGGCATCATCCCGATACTTGCCGAAATTACGGATCGCTCCGGAGCATTGAAGAAGCGCCAGCGCACACTACCATCAAAGAACAGCGTCACAGAGAGCAACAAAACCATCACTGCAAAGCCAACAACTGGATAGCGGGCTTTTATGATCCAGGCGATAAACCGCCTGAACCAGTGCTCCCGGAACCAGACAAATCCGCGATTAAAGAGCCGGTTAGGCATGTCATACCAGCGCGGCTTCTGGCTTGCTGCAAGTGCATGACGCATATGAGCAGGAAGAATCAGGAAAGATTCAATCAGACTGGCGATCAGCACGACCGCGACTGTAAACGGAATATCGGCAATCAAAGTGCCAAACCTCCCGCCGATTGCAATCAAGCCGATAAATGCGATCAGTGTTGTGATTGAAGCGCTAAACACCGGTGCCGTCATTCTGCGCGCTGCAAGACTGGCAGCTTCCGTCGGTGAATAGCCGCGCCTGTGCAGAAAATCCGCATGTTCCCCGACTACAATTGCATCGTCGACTACGATGCCGAGACAAATGATCAGCGCAAACACCGACACCATGTTGAGCGTCAGCCCGAACATGTACATCAGGCCGATTGTGGCGGCCATGGCGACCGGAATACCTGCAGCCACCCAGAAAGCTGTTCGTGATGACAGAAACAGAAACAGAAACGCCAGAACCAAACCGAGACCGAACAATCCGTTTGAAACAAGAATGTTCATCCGGTCGATGATGTTTTGAGACCGGGTGCGGGTCAGCTGTATGACAGTCCCCTCAGGAAGCGACCTTTGGAATTCTGCGGTAATCCGCTCAACGTTACGTTGGATCGATATCGTGTCGCCTTGTGCACTTCTGTCCACACGCAACACAACGGCTGGCATGCTCTTGTGATAGTAGGCGCGACCGCTCTCGACACCTTCGGTGACAATGTCGGCAACTGAGCGCAGCTGGAGTTTTTCGCCCTGAGAGGGGGCTTTCAGGATGATTTCACCGAGCTCTTCCTCGCTTCGGCGGGTCTGGCCTGTTCTGAGGCGCGCGCCGCTGCCGCTGATATCCCCAGCAGGCGTCGTTTCCATCTCTGCCGAAACAACGTCTGCGATCTCCGCCAGCGTCAGATCATGCCGCACAAGCATGTTTTCACCGACATTCACCCGGATAATCGGGTTCGCAAGTCCCCGAAGGAATACGCGCGTAACACCTTCGCGAAACAGTTGGGTTTGCAGATCTTCGGCAAATCGGGCCAGCTGGTCGATATCGACCGGCCCATAGATGACCACATCGGTCACGCGATCCCGGTAAGTTCCGCGACTGACGACCGGTTCGTCTATGCCATCCGGCAGGCTTGATCGCGCTTGGTCGACAGCAGCTTTGACCTCATCGGTCGCCTGTCCCATATCCCAGCCATCTTCAAACTCAAGCGAGATGCTGGCGCGCCCTTCCCGGGCAACAGATGTTGCTTCATCAACGCCATTGATCGCCAACAACTGTGGGCCCAAAATATCGACCACAGACCGATCAAGGTCTTCTGGGCCTGCACCGGACCAGTTAACCTGAACGTCGACATTCTCACGGACAAAATCAGGAAAAAACTGGGTGCGGATTTGGGTGGATGCCGCAATACCGGCAAGCAACATCAGGGCGAGCAACAAATTGGCCGCTGTGCGGTGCTGCACCATGTAGTCCAGAAAAGATGCGAAACGTGGGCCGCCAGGGGAACGCAATTCAAGTCACTCCATTTTCAGGATGCGGATTTCTCAAAGGTCTTTCACCGCCTCAAGCGGCGTAACTATCCCTTTTGCCCACGCCCCTGTTCCAGTCTATCGACCAGATCCTTTGGCACCATGGGTTTGTTCAGGAGCGCCAATAACCGCGCCTTCCGGGGCGCGGGCATGTCGCTGCTGTTGAGTTGTTCTATCAAGGCGTCCCGGCGGTCGGGTTCCAGAGCAACAAGGTCGCCTGATTGTTTCGCCTCAGACGGTGCGGATTTGACATCAGAACCGTCGCTACCGGGCGCAGAGCGCGGGGTTACTTTCAACCCTGTGCCCAGTTGTGGCAGGCGTTCCCGAACATAGATTGTATCAAATGGCACATCACTCAGGACGACCTCATTGCCTATCCGCCGAAGAACCGTGCTGCTTATTTCCGTGAGGCGCTCATCTTCACCAACAATCAACAATCTGCCATCCTCAGTGACAGCAGCGGCAGGAACCACAGCTACGTTCTGCAGTTCAGGTTCCTCGATTTCGACCCTTACGAAATCACCGGGTCGCAGGACCGTATCGTTTTGAAGATCCAGTGCCGCAAAAAGCGTTCTGCCTGCTTCGCCTTCGGTCACAACAGCCGCGACCCTGTCAATCTGCCCTGACACATCAACGGACCGTCCGCCAAGTTGCAGGGTAACATTTATTGGTGCCTTGACCAGATTGCCGCTGTCATCCAGCAGTCGGGAGAACTCACTCGTAGAAATCGAGAACTGCACTTCCAGAGCTGATGGATCAATCAGCAAGGCAAGGGTCTCTGACGGACTGACCCGTCGGCCAAGCGTTGCATCGACGTCTGCCAGATAACCATAAAAAGGCGCTGTCAAGGTGGTCTCATTGAGAACCCGCTGGGCATCCTCAAGCGCCAGAAACGCACGCCGGACACTTAAGTCCATACGCTCGATGCGTTTTCGAGCGGTAATAACCGATTGCAGTCGACTGCTGAGCGCCTGTTCCAGTGAAGCAACGGCAAGTTCTTCCGTTTCAACCTGAACAGCGGTCGAATAACCTTTGTCCCGCAACTGAAGCTGACGTGCCAATGCCTGCTTGCGCAAATCCAATTGACGGCGGGCAGCTTCCATCTCCTGCTCTGCTCCGACAATCGCTTCTTCCGCTTCAGCTTTCTGTGCTTCTGCGTCTGCAAGCGCTGCTTCTGCATCCAGGAACTGAAATTTCGCGTTGGCCGGATCAATCCGCAGAAGCAACTCACCTTCTGCCACAGCAGCGCCATCACGAAACTTGCTGGCAACATCCACAAGCAGACCTTCAGAGCTCGCCCGAAGCTGGAGTGTTCGCCAGCTTTCGATTTCGCCATAAGCCGTCGTTATCGGGGTAACTGATTGGGGAGACAGAGTTGCCACGTTTACGGTGTAGCTGCGCTCGCGAACGGGTCGATGCCGTGTGGTTTCTTCAGCCGTCAACGCGCCGTAGAGATGGTAAGCACCATACCCGACGAACCCGATCATCACTGCCATCAATGCCAGGCCGACAAGCCCGCGCATCAAAAACCGCATTTAACTCTCCACTGCTCCGAACCAGGGATGTCCCACGGAGCACTCATCTCAATCAACCTAATTACTTAGGCTTGTTAAGGTATTTTACCACGTCTGTAATCTGATTATCTGAAAAGCTTGTAATCAGATGTAACAAAAAAACCCGACACCAAGTGGCGCCGGGTCTTGTATTTTTGGGCTTCTATTCCATCAGAATTTGTATCCGATACCCATGCGAACCTGATTGTTGCTGAAGTCAGAGCTGACGCCGGTTCCGCCAAGATTGAAATCCTGACTGCCAAAATCCTGATAGGCATAATCGAAACGAGCAACCATGTTTTCAGTGATTGCAGCCTCAGCGCCGGCACCAAGGGTCCAGCCAAGCGCAGTTTTGCTGTCTTTATCACCATTTCCGGCCACTTCCAGATCAGCGATTGCAAGACCACCTGTTCCGTAGATCAGATAACGATCAAAGGAATAGCCGATGCGGCCACGAACATTCGAGTTCCAGTCCGAGCTGGATCTCAGGGCAAGACCACCGCTGGTTCTGGTTTTTTCCAGATCAGTCAGCGTGAAATCCAGTTCAGCACCGAGAACAATATTAGGTGTCAACTGAAAATTGTAACCGGTATAAAGACCGCCACTCAAACCGTTGATGTCAGTTGAGGTTTTGCCCGTTGCGCCGACATTGTTGTCAAACTGGCCGAATGCCCACCCAATATTGCCACCGACATAGATGCCGGTCCAATCGATTGATTGCTGTGCAGCTGGCGTTGCTTCATATGCAGGTGCCGGTGCCTGGGGCAAGTCAGCAGCCAGAAGAGGCATGGTGCCTGCAGAAAAAGCGGTAAGAGTCAGGCCTGCAATTGCAAGACGTTTCATCGAAAATACTCCAAATCCACACTATCCAAGTGTTCATTGGACGGGCATATGCCGCGCCCTCACTCTCCCCCCGTGAGAGATATGGGGATCATTTGTGGCGGATCGGGACTGACAATGAGGAGTTTTGGTGATCAATCGCGGCAACAATCTGACAGCGTGAACCGAACGTTAAGTAAGCTGCATTTTGCAGTATAAGCAGTAATTAGTACCTTGTTCCCGGCTTTCCCCGCCCCAATCTATTGCGTATAAGTCGCGCAACGACGAAGCGCGCTTTCCCCCAATCGTGTTTTGATCCAATGACCCGAACCGGAATAAATAATGCTGTTTGACTATATTAGCCTCGCTGGCGGACTGGTGGTGTTGATTATCGCCGGTGATGTTCTCGTCAGAGGGTCAGTCGGGGTCGCACAAAGACTGGGAATTCCCAATCTTGTCATTGGATTGACCATCGTCGCGTTTGGAACCTCAGCTCCGGAACTCGTCATCTCCCTGAAAGCTGCCATGAAGGACGCAGGCGGTATCGCAATCGGTAATGTTGTCGGTTCGAACATTGCCAATGTTCTGCTGGTGCTCGGCGTTCCGGCATTGATAGCAGCAACACCCTGCGGGGAACGCGGTGCCACACGAACCGCAGTTTTCATGGTCGCTGTCACATTGGTTTTCATTGCGATCTGTTTTTATTCGCCAATTGGATTGGTATCCGGGGTTCTTCTTTTGACCCTACTGGCCATTTTTCTCGGTGCATCCACAATTGCGGCTCGCCGCCATCGCAGGGATCTGAAAGCGGCAGCCGCAGGTGCTGCCGTTTCTGACGCAAGCGTCGGTGCCGTCGATGACGAAGATGCGCTTGACGATGTTGAGGATGTGCCTGAATCCATCTGGATAGCAGTTATCTATATCCTTCTTGGCCTTGTAGGTTTGCCGCTGGGCGCTCATTTCACCATTGGCGGCGCGACATCCATTGCGGTGTCATGGGGTGTCAGCCAGACCGTCATTGGCCTTACCATCATTGCCTTGGGAACCTCCCTGCCTGAACTTGCGACAACTGTTATGGCGGCTATCCGTCAACAAGGCGCTGTAGCGATCGGCAACGTCATTGGCTCGAACATTTTCAATCTGCTGGCAATCATCGGCATTACAGCGGTGATCGTGCCGATTGATGTACCGCAGGAAGTCCTCAAACTGGATGTCTGGGTGATGCTCGCCTGTGCCGTGCTGCTGACAACGCTGGCAGGGTTCCGCATTTGCCTCGGCAGGATATCAGGCTTCTTCATGACCGCCGCATACATGTTCTACATCGCGATGGTTTACATGCTGGGTCATGTTACCTGACACCGGGTTTCTCCTCAAAGTCTTGGACGGAAAGGGCTGCACCCCTTCCTCAAGCTCACATCCAGGCTTAAATACAAGGCATGCAGGAACAACCCGATTCGAACAATACGGATGAAGACATCGCATTAAACGACACCCCGCCTGTCAAAAAGGGTGTTGAGGTCATCGCGGATGAAGTCAAACGCCTGCCGAACGGTCCGGGCGTTTACCGCATGCTCGACGAGAACGGCGACGTTCTTTATGTCGGCAAGGCGCGCAGTCTGAAAAAGCGCGTCACAAGTTATACACGTCTGCAGGGCCAATCGAACCGGATCATGCGGATGATCCTTTTGACGACGGCGATGGAATTTGTCGTCACCAAAACAGAACCGGAAGCCTTGCTTCTCGAAGCCAATCTGATCAAACGGCTTCGCCCCCGCTTCAATGTCCTTCTGCGAGATGACAAGTCATTTCCGTATATTCTGGTGACGGGAGATCATGAGGCTGCGGCCATCGTCAAACATCGTGGTGCGCGCAAACGCAAAGGCGAATATTTTGGACCCTTTGCATCTGCAGGGGCCGTCGACCGGACAATCAACGCATTGCAGAAAGCGTTTTTGATCCGAACGTGCTCTGACAGCTATTACGAAAACCGCACACGGCCTTGCCTGCAATATCAGATCAAACGTTGCGCCGGCCCCTGCACCGGCGAAATCAGCACCGAGAACTATGCAGGACTGGTTTCGGAGGCAAATGCCTTCCTGTCCGGGCGCAGCCAGCTCATCAAGGAACAATTGGCCGAACAGATGGCAACCGCCTCTGCAGAGATGGAATTTGAGCGGGCCGCGATCTATCGGGATCGCCTTACAGCTCTGTCTCATGTGCAGGCCCATCAGGGCATCAACCCGCATTCGGTCGAGGAAGCGGATGTCTTTGCCATCCATCAGGAAGGTGGCCAAAGCTGCGTGCAAGTTTTCTTTTTCCGCACCGGCCAGAACTGGGGCAACCGTGCCTATTTCCCGAAAGCAGACAAGTCACTGGAAGAGGCCGATATACTGGAAAGCTTTCTGGCGCAGTTCTATGACGACAAACCGGCGCCCAAACAGATCCTGTTGTCTCATGACCTGAGCGAGCAGGACTTGCTCTCAGAAGCTCTGACGGAAAAAACCGGCCGCAAAGTCGAGGTCGCGACGCCAAAACGCGGCGAGAAAAAGGATCTGGTCGCCCATGCCGTAACCAATGCCCGTGAAGCGCTTGGCCGTCGGCTGGCGGAGACATCAAGTCAGGCGAGACTGCTCAAGGGTGTTGCAGAGGCCTTTGATCTGGCCGCTCCACCGCGCCGGATTGAAGTCTACGACAACTCCCACATCATGGGCACGAATGCCGTCGGGGGCATGATCGTCGCCGGTGTGGAAGGGTTCGCCAAAGGCCAGTATCGCAAGTTCAACATCAAGTCGGAGGATCTTGTCCCCGGTGATGACTACGGCATGATGCGTGAGGTTCTGCAAAGGCGCTTCTCGAGACTGTTGAAAGAACATCCCCGGTCTGAAAATCCGGCGGCAACCAAACAGCCAGAAGGTGCCAGTGATACCGAAGAGGAAGCTGCTTCGTCAGGGCCTGATATTCCGTCTTGGCCGGATCTTCTTCTGATTGACGGCGGCTTGGGGCAACTTTCCGTCGTACGCGAAACACTTGAAAGCCTCGGAATAACGGATGTTCCGCTTGTTGGTATAGCCAAAGGTCCGGACCGTGATGCCGGCCGAGAGAAGTTTTTTATTCCGGGCCGCCAGTCCATCATGTTGCCAGAGCGCGATCCGGTTCTCTATTTTGTCCAGCGTTTGCGAGACGAAGCCCACAGGTTCGCTATCGGATCACATCGCGCCCGCCGCAAGCGAGACATCACCAAAAACCCGCTGGATGAGATCGCAGGTGTGGGCCCCACCCGTAAAAAAGCGCTTCTCAATCACTTCGGCACGGCCAAGGCCGTTTCCAAAGCCGGAGTTGATGATCTTGCGGCCGTTCAAGGAATTTCCGAAGCCATCGCAAAACTGGTCTATGACCATTTCCATGAATAAAGCCGACTTGGCTAATAACGCCGTCACGAAAGATGTGATGACATTTGTTTCAGACAACAATTGCCATTTCCTGTGTTATGCACACTCCACTTTGTTCCAAGAGCTTCAGTCCACTGCATGACAGCTGCCCAAAAAAACAACCGAAGGCCTTTGTTGTTTCGACTTCTCTCCCTGATCGGATGGTGCGGAAGTCTTGGAGCGCTGTTTGTTTGTGGGCTGGGATTGTCCGCTTTTATGGCGCCGGACTTCTGGCTCACTGACAATATGAGTTTCTTCCTGCGCCAATTCATGGCCGCCGGGCTTGCTGGCTGTATTGGTGGCGCAATAGGCTTTCTGACAAGCCATCGATTTCGCTGGCTTTACAATCTGGTCTGGATGTCGGCAGTGATCGCGCTGTTGTCTCTCACAAGCCTGACTGTTGTTCGAACGTTCGAAAACACTGTCGAGTTAACAGAGCAGGTCGCAGCAGAGCGAACGCTCAAAGTCGTTTCTATCAACATTGAATACCTGTTTCTCGGCGATCAGGTTTTGCAGGAGTATCTGAAGCAGGTCGATGCGGATGTTATCGTGTTTCAGGAAACACTTTGGTGGCTGCAGATCAGGCATTGGAAACATCGCGGGGAACCGGTCGGCGGCGCAGGTCTCGGTGGCTTCCCGGAACATCTCCATGTCGGCAAGCTTGGAAGTCTGGTGGTTTACTCCAAACTGCCCCTTCTGGACGCGGTGTCTGAGACCATCGAAGGCACACGACCGGATGGCGCCAGTGTCTATTATGATGAAAACCGAGAACTTCTGTCGCTGAAACTGGATACAGGGTCCGAGCCGCTGAATCTGGTTGTCATCCATCCGGACAGCCCACGCAACGAACGGCGCTGGAACAACAAGCGCTCCTATTTCAATTATGTCGACACGCTGATCACCGAGCTTCGTGAAGAGGCGAACGGGCCGATACTGGCGATTGGGGACTGGAACAGCGCGCCGTGGTCTGAACGCTTTCAAAGAACGCTCTCGAGCAACAATCTGAGTACCGCATATGCCGATGGCTGGCCTCAAACCACCCGGTTTTTCTTTGATTATAGATTGCACTGGATTCTGGGAGCGCCAGTCGACCAGTTTGCAATCACTGACGACATTCAGGTCAAAAGCGTTTCACTCGGTCCGCATGTCGGGTCAGACCATCTGCCGCTTGAAGTCGAGCTTCTTCTGCCCTGAAAAACCAGCAAATGAAGATTTGCCTGTGATTTAAGCCTAAAAGTATTTGAGTGACCGGTCCAGATTGGGAACACTGCAGAGCAGTTACATCACGATTCCCAGATAGGTTCATGGCCAAGCTCTATTTCAACTACTCCACGATGAACGCCGGAAAATCCACGGTGTTGCTGCAAGCTGCCTATAACTACCAGGAACGCGGCATGAAAACGCTGCTTCTGACAGCAGCGTTCGATGATCGCGCGGGCAAAGGCCAGATTGCGTCCAGAATAGGCTTGTCCGCAGAGGCTGATGTTTTTTCTTCAAAAGACAACGTTTTCGGGCACATAAAAAATGCTCAAAAGAACCAGCAAGTTGACGCCGTTCTGGTGGACGAGGCCCAATTCCTGACAGAGGAGCAAGTCTGGCAACTGGCAAATACTGCAGACCAGCTACGTGTTCCAGTCATGTGCTTCGGTCTGCGGACGGATTTTCAGGGAAAGCTTTTTCCCGGGAGTGCAGCTTTGCTGGCAATTTCGGACAATCTGAAGGAAATCAAAACGATCTGCTGGTGCGGCCGCAAGGCGACGATGGTGGCCCGTCTGGATGCAAAAGGAGAAGTCGTTGACGAAGGCGACCAGGTCGTAATAGGCGGCAACGAAACCTACGTTTCGCTGTGCCGCGACCACTGGTCACGCAAGCAACTGGACTGATCAAAAATCCAGGTTTTCATTTGATCTCTTGAAGCTGATCCCCGTCCCACTTAAAAGAAGAACAACGATTGACAAGACGGGGCAGCTTAGATGTTTGGCAAATTGCTGAAGGGATTGTTTTCTTCCTCAGGAGACGGAAGTGGCTCGGCGACGAGTGTGGCGGTCGATTACGACAGTTATCAGATTATCGCGGAACCAAAGTCAGCGAATGGTCAATGGCAAGTTGCTGGCCGGATTGAGAAGCAGATCGGTGAGGAAACGAAGAGCCATACGTTCATCCGGGCTGATACGCTACCGAATGAAACAGATGCGGCCAACGAGATGATCCGCAAGGCAAAAATGATGATCGACCAGCAAGGTGAGACGATCTTCAATTAAAACTGCTTCGGCAAGATTAGGCCCTAGGCGCAAGGGTTTCCCTCACCTATGATTTGTATGTGCTTTACAGACAAGCCTATCACCCTCAATTCCTTCTCCTCCAATGGCTGCATTGCGCATCTTCAGTGAACTGAACCCGACATGAAACGAAACATCGCCTTCAGCTTGCCGAATATCTTGACCTACGCACGGATCGCAGCCGTGCCTGCTTTGGCAGCCTGTTTCTATTTCGAAGGCTCAACACCGCGCTGGATTGCGCTGGCTATCTTTATAGTTGCCGCTATCACCGATTTCTTTGATGGCTATCTGGCACGTGCGTGGCAGCAACAATCAGCGCTTGGACGAATGCTCGATCCAATTGCAGACAAGCTGTTGGTTTCGGTCGTTTTGTTGATGCTTGCTGCAGATGGAACCATTGGTGGTTGGTCACTCGTCGCCGCAATTATTATTCTGTGCCGGGAAATTCTGGTCTCCGGCCTCCGCGAGTTTCTGGCTGAATTGCAGGTCAGTGTGCCTGTGACTCAATTGGCAAAGTGGAAAACAACCGTCCAGATGGTCGCTTTGGGATTCCTGTTGGCAGGGCCAGCAGGCGAAAGCATTTTGCCAGGAACAACTCTTGTTGGCCTGACATCCTTGTGGATTGCAGCATTGCTCACCTTATATACCGGTTATGATTATTTCCGTGTTGGTATCGGCCATCTGATCACGGAGTAATCGTCCCAATCCCCGCGGCCGGAACACGAATTCGGTGTAAGACGTTTGAAAATCGAGGTGCCTATGAACATCCGTTATTTTGCATGGGTTCGCGAACGTGTTGGCGTCGAAGAAGAAACCATCGAAGTCCCTGGCACCGTTAAAACAGTTGCCGACTTGATTGGGCACCTGAAGACACTGGATGAAAACCACGCAGCAGCTTTTGAAGAAGAAGATGCGATCCGCGTTGCACTTGATCAGTTTCACGTTGAATCAGACGCCGATCTTGGCAATGCCAAGGAAGTCGCTTTCTTCCCACCAATGACCGGAGGTTGACACATGTCGGTCACACCAACTGTTCGGGTTCAGGACAAAGACTTTGATCCGCAGGCGGAAGCTGACCTTCTGACCGCAGACCGTCGCGATGTTGGCGCTCTGGTCAATTTTACAGGTCTATGCCGTGATGAATCCGGAACGCTTGAAGCTTTGGAACTGGAACACTACCCGGGCATGGCGGAAGCAGAGTTGACCCGGATTGCCGGGGAGGCTGTGGGTCGCTGGCCTTTGACCGGTCTGACGCTCATTCATCGATTTGGCAAAATCCCGCCGGGCGAGCAAATCGTATTGGTAATCGCAGCATCCTCCCATAGACGCGCTGCCTTTGAAGCCGCTGATTTTTTGATGGATTACCTGAAGACGCGTGCACCTTTCTGGAAGAAAGAGCATCTTGTTTCCGGAAGCAAAGGCTCTTGGGTGGAAGCAAAGTCCGAAGACGATGCGGATGCCGACCGGTGGTCAATCGGCTAAGAAGTCTCTCCTAAGAGCTTTTGTTGACTTCACTCTTTGCGCGGTTTCCGCGCCTTTTTGCCTTTCAGATCAGCAGGTCCGCAACCTTGAAACAAATCGACGACAGCACGTCGCCCCCGGAAAAACGAGTGAATGTGCATGAATCTGGCATACCATTTGCCGAGTTTGTGACGATCATCGCATTGTTGATGGCGCTGAACGCCTTCGCAATTGATGTCATGCTACCCGCGCTTCCCGATATTGGGGATGCTCTTAACATTATTGAAGAAAACAACCGACAGACGATCATTCTCTCCTACCTTGTCGGATTTGGTGTGGCGCAACTGTTTTTCGGCCCGGTCACCGACGCTCTTGGTCGCAGAAAGGTTATGGCAGGCGGATTGGCGCTTTACAGCATCGCAAGTCTTGCATCGGTTTTCGCACAGGACCTGGACCAGCTTCTGATCACCCGTGTCCTTCAGGGCATTGGGTGTGCCGGGGCACGTGTCGCCGCGCTGTCAGTTGTCCGCGACTGTTACTCCGGCCGCCAGATGGGCAAGGTCATGTCGTTGGTCATGATGGTGTTCATGTCCGTTCCCGTAATAGCCCCATCCATAGGTCAGGCCATTCAGCTTGTCGCGGGGTGGCGCTGGATATTCGTGATGTTGATGGTGGCAGGTATAGGCATGTTGGTCTGGACCAGTTTCAGATTGCCGGAAACTCTTCCGCCTTCAAAACGGCGGTCTATGGTTTTTTCGACGATCACAGAAGCTTACATCAAGGCTCTAACGACACGGGTAACGTTTGGCTACACATTAGGTATGGCATTCACATTCGGCGGCCTGTTCTCGTTTCTCGCAATGTCACAACAGATTTTTGTCGACGTATTTGGCCTGGGAAATCTGTTCCCAATCGTTTTTGCGGCAATAGCAATTTCGATGGCCGTGTCATCATTTCTCAATTCAAGACTGGTCGAAGCTATCGGCATGCGTCGCCTGTCTCATGCCGCTGCTCTGTTGTACACCGGGGTGGGATTTGCGATCTTTCTCGCCCCAACACTAGGGTTTGAAAAGCTTTGGCTGTTTCTTGGCCTGACGACAGTTGTCATGATGTCCTTCGGATTTTTAGGCGCTAACTTCAATGCAATGGCCATGGAACCTTTGGGCGATATCGCGGGAACCGCTTCGTCAGTTATCGGATTCGTCAGTACACTCGGAGGCGCAATCCTCGGGCACATCATGGGCCAGCTCTTCGATGGCTCAACCCAGACACTGGGCCTTGCCTATGCGCTTTATGGTATTTGCGCGATCGGCTGCATTCTGATCGCGGAACGTGGCCGAATGTTTCATGCGCTTGAGCGCGATTGAGCAACCGAAAAAGGCGGGCCAAGGCCCGCCTCTCGATATTACAAGCTCTGTAGAACGTCAGCCAGCAACAGCTTTCAAAGCCGCACCCTGCGGTCTGACAGCAGCATCATAGTCTTCCATCAATGTCTTGATGATGTCACCGACCTGAAAAGTTTTGCCAGCGATTTCCGAAACAGGGGTTACTTCAGCCGCTGTTCCGGTGACAAAACACTGTTCAAAGCTGGAAAGCTCATCAGGCATGATGACTCGCTCCACGACTTCAATGCCGCGATCTCGAGCCAGACCAATCACAGTGCGGCGCGTAATCCCGTCCAGGAAACAATCCGGTGTCGGTGTATGGATCTTACCATCCTTGATGAAAAACACATTGGCTCCGGTCGCTTCAGCAACCTGACCGCGCCAATCCAGCATCAACGCATCGGTATAGCCTTTGGATTCAGCAGCATGTTTGGAAATGGTGCAGATCATATAAAGACCGGCAGCCTTCGCCTTGTAGGGTGCTGTTTGCGGATCCGGCCTGCGATACTCGGCCATATCAAGGCGAATACCCTTCAAACGTTCTTCCGGCGCAAAATAGCTTGGCCATTCCCAGGTCGCGATCGCAAGGTGAATTGTGTTTTTCTGGGCTGAAATTCCCATCATTTCGCTGCCACGCCAAGCGACAGGGCGAATATAGGCATCCGTCAGCTTCATGCGCGCCAGTGTTTCTTCCTTAGCTGCATTGATCTGCTCGGCAGTCCACGGAATATCGAAGCCCAACATGCGCCCCGATTCCAGCAGGCGGTCAGTGTGCTCTTCGGATTTGAAAATGCGGCCACCGTAGGCTCGTTCACCTTCAAAAACGCTGCTGCCGTAATGCAGCCCGTGGCTCAACACATGAAGTTTCGCATCAGCCCAGGGAACGAAAGTCCCGTCGTACCAAATGTCACCACTGAGCTGATCAAAAGGCGCTCCAGCCATCTTCCATCTCCCGCGCGCTCATTGAGCGTAATTTGTTTCTCATTCGCAGATTCAAATGGGTCCAGATACTTGAGCCCATTTCGCTGCGGTATTTTTTGCACAGCACGCCAACTATCGGTATCCTGATAACCGCGATGATCCTGATTGGATTCGTTTAGTATTTGATGCCTAAAATAGCATCAAAACGACCGATCATTTCGCTCGCGACTGACTAGAAGTAACAATCGGCTAGAATTAAGTCAATATGACTGACATAAATTTCAAATCTTCGGTGCCCTCAAGCAGAAATAGCTTGAAAGACATCGGATCGAAACAATCGGAACACACCGATGAGGAGGCATTGCCATATGACCTCATCGAATTATTGTTTTTCGCCTATAGGGATTTTACCGGAGATCCGGACGATGCCTTAGCCGAATTTGACTTTGGCCGGGCCCACCACCGCGTTCTTCACTTCGTGGAACGTAATCCCGGGATAATGGTTACTGATCTTTTGGGCATTTTGCGGATCACGAAGCAAAGCCTTGGCCGCGTCTTAAAACAACTGGTGGACGCTGGCATTATTGAGCAGCGCGAAGGTTCTCACGATCGGCGTCAACGTTTGCTTTATACGACAGAGCGCGGTCATATCCTTGCCGTTGATTTGACGCGTTTACAGAAAAAACGCCTTGAACGTGCCCAAATTGGCCTGCCAGATGGGAGTGACGAAATCATTCGCAAGTTTCTGCTGCAAATGATTGACCCCGAGGCTCGCGGCGACATACTCAAACTCGTTAGAAGCTCGTTCGACTTGCGGGACTAGGCAGATCCGCTCGATACCCAATCACAGGAATGGTTGCTCGTATGAATGCACAAACCCCTGATGACAACGCATCCCACATTCTTCTCGTCGATGACGACAACAGAATCCGGGATCTTCTCAGCAGGCTTTTGAAAGAGAACGGGTATCGTGTTTCATCGGCAGCAAATTCTGCTGAGGCTAGAAAATGTCTATCCGGCCTTGAGTTTGACCTGATCATTTTGGATGTGATGATGCCTGGCGAAACCGGGCTGGAACTGGCGCAATCATTGCGCAACGACTCGCAGGTTCCGATTTTGATGCTGACGGCTCGTTCCGACGCTCCCGACAGGATTGCTGGATTGGAAGCAGGTGTGGATGACTATCTGGCAAAGCCATTTGAACCGAAAGAACTTCTGCTCCGGATGGCCGCCATATTAAGGCGGGGAAACCTGCGTCCGACATCACCGGCAACTGAAATCCGGTTTGGACCGTTTTCTTACAATGCGTCTCGCAGGGAACTCAAAAATGGTGAAGCACCCGTTCGCCTGACCGACCGTGAAAAACAGATCCTCTCAATCTTCGCCGAACAACCCGGGGCAACAGTCCCGCGGCACAAAATTGTTGGCGATGACAGTGGGTTGGGTGAACGTACCGTAGATGTTCAGATCAACCGCCTGCGCCGGAAAATCGAAGATGATCCGGGCAATCCGATTTTTCTCCAAACGGTGCGCGGTATTGGCTACCGGTTAGCATGCGATTAGGCACTGTTTGAATGGCAAGCATTGAAGGATTAATCAGGAAGGTCACGGTTCCCGCCTCACTCAAACCGTTCCTGAAGCCGCTTTACAACGGATACAGACGGCTATCGCGTTTTGTCTACAGGGTCATGCCTAAAGGTCTTTATACGCGGACCTTTCTGATCATTGTCGTACCGATGGTCATTCTCCAGTCCGTACTGGCGTATGTTTTCATGGAACGTCATTACGAGCTGGTCTCACGGCGTATGTCAGAGGCAATTGTCCGGCAGATATCCGCAGTGGTGTTTGTCATTGAGAATTACCCGCAAGACCCGGAACATAAAAAAATCGAGGAACTGGGCAGCAAGGCGCTCGGCATGTCGATGTCGCTCACACCATTGGAACCTCTACCAGCACCAACGTCCAAGCCTTATTTCGACGTGATTGATCAAGAACTTAGCAAAGCCATAAGCCAAAATATCGGCCGACCATTCTGGATCGATACTGTTGGTCGGTCCCGGTTTGTGGAAATCAGGATACAGTTGGACAACGCCATCCTGCGTATCTTTGCCCGCCGCAATCAGACTTACGCATCCAACTCTCATATTTTTCTTGTCTGGATGGTTTCGACATCATTTGTGCTGATATCGATCGCATTGCTGTTTCTTCGGAATCAGATCAGACCAATTGTCCGCCTTGCCGATGCAGCGGAAGCCTTCGGCAAAGGCCGACCAGCTGAGAACTTCAAGGCTTCAGGAGCCCAGGAAGTTCGCCGTGCTGGCATCGCTTTTGTTGACATGCGCCGCCGGATCGAACGCCAGCTAGAACAAAGAACCACGATGCTGGCGGGTGTCAGCCATGATCTCCGAACCATCTTGACCCGCCTCAGACTCCAGCTGGCATTTCTCGGTGAGAGTTCTGAAAGCGAAGCGATGCGCAAGGATGTCGACGAGATGAGCCACATGCTCGAAGACTATCTTGCTTTTGCTAGGGGTGATGGTGACGAGGACGCCGAAATTGCCGATGTCGGGCTGATCCTGGAAGAACTGGAAGAAGAGGCCGAAATCTCCGGTCACAATGTCACTGTTGCATTTGACGGTTCTTCGGAAGTTGAACTCCGACGCCTATCCATGAAACGGTGCCTGTCAAATCTTGTCACCAACGCCTGTAAATATGGCGATAGGGTTGAAGTCTCCGGCATAATCGACAACGGCTGGCTCATCATCATGATTGATGACGACGGCCCCGGAATTCCCGCGGAAGAACGTGAAACGGCTGTTCGGGCCTTCCACAGGTTGGACCTGGCTCGAAATCAGGATGAAAGCGGTAGCGGGCTTGGCCTTGCCATCGCACGCGATATAGCCAGATCGCATGGAGGCGATCTTTATCTGGAAGACAGCCCGCTTGGCGGCCTCAGAGCCAAATTGCGCATACCAGCCTAGCAAATTTCAGTTGGAAGAAGCCATTAATAGAGCCTGCCACCGATAGGCACATCCTTGCTGGGCGCCAACAGTACAACCTCGCCGTCCTCATCGGGGACGCCGAGCGTCAACACTTCAGACATGACGGGTCCAATCTGTCGAGGTGGAAAATTGACCACAGCCATCACGAGCCGGTCGATCAAAGTGTCCGGTGTGTAGTGTTTCGTGATCTGCGCTGATGTCTTCTTGATCCCGATTTCTGGACCAAAATCAATCTGCATCTTGTAGGCTGGTTTGCGCGCTTCTGGAAAATCTTCGACCTTGATAATACGGCCAACACGGACATCCACCTTTAGAAAATCATCAAAACTAATCTGTTCGCTCACGAAAATCTCCTTGTTATCCAAAGCGGCCATGTAGCTTTAGAGCGTTCTTCGCAAGGCAGGTTTTCTCAAGCATTTGCATGCGCTTCGGCATCAGTTTGGCCGTTTTCGTCAAGGTCATCACGCTCATGTCGCTTTCGGCGGCCGGAAGCTGATCGGACAAATGACTTTAGGCCTTTGGCAAGGCCTTCAATCCTGGAAAGGCGTTTCATGAAGGAAGTCCCTTTGTCCAACTCCTTGTCCAATCTGGCCATTGTCCGAGGCATGCCTTCATCAATTTCCTCGAGCCAGGTATCCATCACACGAGAAAAAGCAACTGCCAAAGCTTGTGCAACGACCCTTGCCTTCACGCCCGACAAGTCTATCCCTGCCGCGATCAACATCCATTTTTGTGACCTGACTTCAATCCGGTTGAAGTCCAGCGCCAAACCGGGGTCATGTTTTGCAGCTTCATGGAGCGTACGAACAGCATCCTTGTATTCAGCCAGGGCATCTATGCGAGACATCAGGATATCAAACAGGCGGTCGCGCGCGGGTTGGTCTCCCATTTCCGCATCACGTTCATCCAGCACAGACTTGTCTACCTGTTCGGCAAAGGATTTCACCAGTTCGAGTTTTGAGCCATAGGCATCGCGTAGGTCTGAAAGTTTCACGTCCGCTGCATCGGCGAGTATCGGCAACGATACATCCTGGTAGGAATGCTCGCCCAGAAGCTTCAGGAACGTTTTGAGGATCTTTTGTTTGGTTTTTGCGGTTGCCATTGAACAAGTCTCCGATGCGGCGTTCTTATCGAAAGATAGGAGACCAAAGCTGCGGCGAAAAGAGTGACTGTCCGCCGCATCTCTATTTATTTTGATTATTCGGCCAGTTCCTTCGCCCGTCTGACCGCTGCAGCAACAGCTTCGGTCATTACGGGCTGCAATCCGTCCACATGCATCAAAACATCCAAAGCAGCGGCAGTCGTGCCGTTGGGGCTGGTAACATTCTTGCGAAGGATAGAGGGATGATCACCAGATTGATGCATCAGTTCGCCAGCCCCAGAGACAGTTGCCACAGCCAGCTCATGAGCGAGCTCCTCCGGCAACCCTGCCACCTTGCCTGCTTCACTCAACGCTTCTGCGAGAAAGAAGACATAGGCTGGGCCAGATCCGCTGACACCTGTCACCAGATCGATCTGGCTTTCTTCATCCAGCCAGACCACCTTGCCAACAGCTGACAACAATCGGGCGATGGTCTGTTTTTGCGGCTCGGAGACAAGATCAGTTGGGTAGACAGCAGTAATTCCCCGCTTCACCATGGCAGGTGTGTTCGGCATGCATCGTGCAACTGGAATATCGCTAAAGACCGACAGAAACTTCGAGACCGGTGTTCCTGCTGCAACAGACAAGATCAGCGTATCCGGCTGAACGGCTGATATAAGGCCCGGCAACACTGCATCCATCATTTGCGGTTTGACCGCAATGAGAACGATACTTGCGATCAAATCGTCTGGCACGGACGTCACATGACGAATGCCATGTTGTTTGAGCAGGGATTCCATGTCCTGCGACAATTTAGGGTCACAGACAACAATTGAGGATGGATCGATGCCATCGGCCATCCATCCTGCCAGCATTGCGCCTCCCATCTTGCCGGCGCCGACAAGCAGGAAGGGACGTTCTTTGGAAAAAGTCATGCTTCTCCTGCGGTTTCAAACAAGGCAGTTTTCATTGCTTCAGAGGCAGTTTGACCCGCCCAAACAACGAATTGAAAGGCTTGATAGAAACGCTCACAATTTTCAAGGGCATTTGTCAGCATTGCTTCGATCTGGGCGGACGATGCCTCCGCACCACCAGTCAACAAAAGCGACTGTCGGAACATGATGACACCTTCCTTGCTCCAAAGATCAAAATGCCCAGCCCAAATCTGCTCGTTGACCAATGCCAGTAATCGCACGATTTCGGTTTTACGCAGTTCAGTTACCTTCAAGTCGAAAGCACATGCCAGATGCAGCGATTCCACATCCCCCATCCAGGAAAAAGACACGTGATAATCACACCAGCTTCCGGCGACGGAGATGGTAATTTCATCTTCGTCCGACCGGTCAAAGGTCCAGTCGTTTAAAGCTGCAACAGTTTCAATCGTATCTACGGGGTTACCAGGTCGCTCGAATTCGATTTCCATCAAGCTCATGACGCCGTCTCCCTTTCGAGCCGGGGCCGTATACCCGATCAAACGACCGGATGGGCCGCCGGGACAAGTCGTAAACGAGGAGCAAAGACGCTTCCTGATACTGGTCCTAGAGTCGAACCGGTTCCGTCTTGCTCCGACGAATCCCTGTTGTTTCGAGTATAGGATCAGGAAGGATTTGAGCGAAACATGCCTTGCACCGAGGCAATGTTGAAACTTGTGGACGACTCAACAAGACATCTCGCCAATTTGCTCAAAAACACTGGGATACCGCCAAGTCTAATTGTCGTAAAACTGTTACAGACAATTAACAGAAATCAGCAGTTTGGACTTCAAAGCGCTCGATCAAGCGCTCTTATTTGTCCGTTTTGCAGGCTTTTCGAGTTTTGCCAACCGAGCTTCCAGTTCTTCGATTTTATCGAGAGCCTTCACAGCCATGTCTTTCACAGCTTCATGTTCTTCACGCGAAACAATGTCCATGTCGGACAAAAAGCGTTCGGCCTGCGCTCTGAATGCAGTTTCCACCTCACGGCGAGCACCTTGTGCAACACCGGCAGCATCCGTCATCAGTTTAGCGAAATCATCGAGAATACGGTTTGGGCCCTGGGTCATTTGACCCTCCTTGTTCAGGAACAGATTTACACCCGACAGGTATGGGGGTTTTGAAACAACTTCAAGCACCTATTCTGCCGCACAAGTGAAATGGTGATGACTTGACGGACGTATTGAGATCCCGCATGCGTTGCGCCACATTATAACTGGCCGTCAAAAGCTGTTCAAAAGAGGTCTGAATTGCCACCTGTGTCCGCACTGCCTTTTCCGGCTATTGATCCGGTTATCTTTCAAATCGGTCCCTTTGCACTGCGCTGGTACGCGCTGGCTTACATCGTTGGTATAATACTGGCTTGGCGCTACATGCGCTTACTCGCATTAAACGACAGGCTTTGGGGAAACCTTAAAAGACCTACATTGGCAGACCTTGATGATTTTGTTCTTTGGGGGACGCTCGGCATAATTATCGGCGGGCGCCTTGGGTATGTTCTGTTCTATAACCCCGCCTATTACCTCGCCAATCCCTTTGAAGCTCTAGCTGTCTGGTCGGGAGGGATGTCCTTTCACGGCGGCTTTGCCGGAACGGTGATTGCCATAGCCCTTTTTGCCTGGCGTCGTGGCCTTTCGATCTGGACATTGTTCGATCTTGCCGGATGTGCTGCGCCAATTGGATTGTTCTTCGGACGTATCGCAAATTTCATCAATGCAGAGCTTTGGGGCCGGGTTACAGACGTGCCCTGGGCATTCGTGTTTCCGGGCGGCGGACCGGAACCACGCCATCCAAGTCAGCTCTATGAAGCCGCACTTGAAGGCTTACTGCTCTTTGCCATTCTCAGATTTCTAAGCACCCGGTTTGAACTCCTCAAAAAACCTGGTTTCATGGCTGGAGCGTTCGCTTGCGGATACGGCCTTTCCCGGTCGTTTGTTGAACTCTACCGCATGCCCGATGCCCATATCGGCTATTTGAATGGTATTTTCACCATGGGCATGTTGCTTTCCGCCCCAATGATCCTTGCCGGTATCGCAACCATGATCTGGGCGAGCACTCGCAACCCGAAAGCCGTCAATCCGTGACGGGATTAAAAGAAAAGATAAAAGCCCGGCTTACTTCTGACGGTCCCATGTCGATTGCACATTACATGACGATGTGCTTGAGCGACCCTGAGGCCGGTTACTACACAACACGTGAACCGTTCGGTGAAAAAGGTGATTTCATTACGGCTCCAGAGGTTAGCCAAATGTTTGGTGAGCTGATCGGAGCAGTTTGTCTGGGAGCCTATGAAAGCCTGGGGTGTCCCGAACAGTTTGAACTCGTGGAACTTGGCCCAGGTCGCGGCACTTTGATGAACGATATCGTTCGAACTGTTGCCCTCCGCCCCGACTTTGTTGATGCTGCACACCTGAACCTTATCGAGATGAGCCCGCGATTACGGAACATACAGCTCAAAACGCTTGGCAATTCTAAACTCAAACCTTCTTTTCTGGACCGTTTTCAGGATCTCCCAGACAGACCAGTTATTCTTGTTGCCAACGAGTTTTTCGATGCGCTGCCAATCCATCAGTTTGTCAAAACTCCAGATGGCTGGATTGAGAGGCAGATCGGACTCAGCGAAGCCGGAGAACTGATGTTTGGCCTTGGGACAGCCCGTTTACCCGACACAGCAGTTCCAATCGGGGCAAAATCATCTCCAGTGGGCACCATTTTGGAAACACAACCAGCAGCCAACGCATTTGTTGAGGAAATCGGAGCACACTTGGCAAAATATGGCGGCGCGGCTCTTTTTTTAGACTATGGCTATCTCAAGTCGGCTCCGGGCGACACATTACAAGCCCTCCATAATCATGCCTTTGATGATCCACTTGCAAATCCGGGCGAAGCTGACTTGACCGCTCACGTCAATTTCGAAGCGTTGGCGATTGCGGCAACAAATGGCGGAGCATTTGCCCTCCCACCTCTCGAACAAGGTGAGTTTCTGCTCCGCTCAGGCCTTTTGGAACGTGCCGGATCCCTTGGCCATGGAAAATCCCAGCAGCAGCAAGAAGCACTCCATGATGCAGTTGAGCGCCTTGCTGCCCCTGATCAAATGGGCCAACTCTTCAAAGTTCTCGCGATCACTGGAGATGGGGCTCTCTTCCCGCCATTTGACTCGATCCCATGAAGTCACCAAGGATCCATATAAGGTGAAACGATTTTCCGTTTCCGGAGTGTTGGAATGAAACTCGAAGCACATGACTTGAAAATTGATGGAATCCGCCATGGCTTTTTCACCCGTGAAGGCGGTGTATCGGAAGGAATTTATGGAAGCCTGAACATCGGTCTCGGCTCAGACGATGATCGCGATAATGTTTTAGAGAACCGGCAAAGAGTGGCCGAAGCTCTTCGAACTGGTCAGAGCCCCTTGATGACACCGCATCAAATACACTCGGCGGATGTGATTTCCGTCGATGGCTTGTGGTCTGAGGATGCAGACAGGAAAGCCGATGCACTGGTCACAAGCACCCCAGGTCTTGCAATAGGTATTGCGACAGCGGATTGTGGTCCGGTTCTTTTTGCAGATCCCGTGGCCAAGGTTATCGGTGCGGCTCACTCTGGTTGGAAAGGCGCACTTACCGGAATTCTTGAAAACACAGTCGCTGCGATGGAGGTTCTTGGTTCCAAAAGACAGAACATCACCGCTGTGTTGGGGCCTACCATTTCGCAAGACTCTTATGAAGTCGGCCCGGAATTTCATGGACGCTTTGTGGAAGAAGACCAAAAGAACGCTCGCTATTTCATTTCGTCAGACCTTCAAAATCATTTTCTTTTCAATCTTCCGGCGTTCGTAGTCGATCGGCTGAATCAGCTCAACCTGGCTAATGTTTCCAATTTGGAACAATGCACCTACTCAAAAGAATCACAATTCTTTTCGTACAGACGAACCACACATCGCAAGGAACCAGATTACGGACGCCAGATCAGTGCAATTGTTCTGGATTGAAGTGCTGTCAGTAATGACTAAAACCAGTTTTATAAGCGCAACGCGCAAACGAATGAGAATACGGAAGCTTATCCACTCCGCCTCTCGACCTGCCGGTCAAGTCAGGTTAAACCAATTCGTAACTCGGAATCTATTGTAAGCCATATCGCATGCAGAGATCTCCGCCCATTGTTTTAAGCCGGGCCTGAACGCATCTATGTCCAATCTAGCAAGCAAACTTTTCGGCCGTCCCGCCTTTAGGGCAATAGCAACTCTGCTACTGCTTGTAGGGCTTGCAGCCTGCCAATCATCACCGCAACCCTCCTCTGCGATTTCATCTTCACCGGCACAACCTGCAATCTGGAATTCAGTTGACGAGGAGCAAGGCGTTACCTTTGCCTTCGAACCGTTCACCGGAGCGCCGGGCAACATTGCCGATGATTTGTCAAATGCGATTGGATCTGAAGCAGCTAATCAGGGCTTGGTACTGGTCAGACGCGTTGGTGCTGACGCCACCTACAGGGTCAACGGATATCTCGCCGCCACGGGGCAACCCGGAAAAGGCACCATCTTTTACGTGTTTGATATCGTCGACCGGTCAGGAAAACGCCTCAAACGAATCTCTGGCTCTGAAGAAACAGGAGGCAGCATTGGTGATCCTTGGCAGGCGGCAGGTAGCGGAACTCTCGACAGGATTGCACAGAGGTCTGTGATTGAAATAAAAGCGTGGCTAAACCGACGCTAGAGACAAATAAATCGTTTAAACATCGATTGAGTCATAAAAACGGGAAAAAAGATTAGCTTAAGACCTTCGGCCTGTTGTGGTCAGCGTAGTTGATTGTTACAACGCCGCCGCCTGCTAAGGATTTCCATCGCAATCCTGAACATCGGGCACCACAACGACCTAGGCCCTTTACCGCTTGATTGTTTGGCAATCTGCCCTGCAATCCCGGCGTCGCACCAGAAGGACTTGCGGCTCATGAAGATCGTCGCGGGCAACTCCAACAGAGCCCTGGCAGAAGAGATTTCCAAATACTTGGATGTCCCTCTTGCCAAATGCCAGGTCCGGCGCTTTGCCGACCAGGAAATCTTCGTAGAAATTCAGGAAAATGTACGGGGTGAGGACGTCTTTGTCGTCCAGCCGACCAGCTATCCTGCCAATGACCATCTCATGGAGTTGCTCATTATCATTGATGCACTCCGCAGATCGTCCGCGCGCCGGATTACAGCTGTTATCCCGTATTTCGGCTATGCCCGACAAGATCGCCGTGCTTCCGGCAGAACACCCGTTTCAGCGAAGCTGGTGGCCAACCTCATTACGGAAGCCGGTGCAGACCGGATTTTGACCCTGGATCTCCACGCTGGACAGATTCAGGGTTTTTTCGATATCCCGACAGACAACCTGTTTGCCGCTCCTGTCATGACACGAGACATCAAGGAACGCTACGCGACAGACAATGTCATGGTGGTCTCACCAGACGTTGGCGGCGTGGTTCGTGCCAGGGCTCTCGCCAAACGCATCGAAGCTCCGCTCTCCATCGTCGACAAACGTCGCGACAAACCTGGGGAATCGGAAGTCATGAACATCATCGGTGATGTGAACGGCTTTGATTGCATTCTCGTCGACGACATCGTCGACAGTGGCGGAACACTTTGCAACGCAGCTGATGCGCTGCTGGCAAAAGGTGCCAAATCTGTAACGGCATACATTACACACGGCGTATTGTCAGGCGGTGCAGTCGCTCGGGTAACATCATCCAAACTGAAAGAATTGGTCATTACCAATTCGATCGAACCGACAGCTGCGATCACCGCTGCGGCCAATATTCGTGCGATTTCAATCGCGCCCCTGATTGGTGAAGCGGTCAATCGGACAGCATTGGAAAAATCGGTTTCCAGCCTGTTCAGTTAATACAAAGGTCGGCCACTGGGCCGACCTTTTTTCCGAACTTTTTGTTAAAATCAGGCCGCAGCAACTTTATCCAGGAACCCGTCAACGACGGATTTAAGGTGCAGTGTCTGCTCGGCAACTTCATCGGAAGCAGATTTAACCTGGCTTGCCGATTGAACGGCTTCCGATACAGCATTTTGCACACCCGATATGTTCTGCGTAACACCTTTGGTGCCGACAGCGGCTGCCCGGACGTTTTCAGAAATCATGGATGTTGATGCATCTTGCTCTTCAACCGCGGCAGCTATGGCTGCTGTTGTTGCATCTGCTTCTTCCATCGTGTCCCGGATTTCCTGGATCGCTTGAACGGACTCGTTCGTTGCTTCCTGAATGGCCTCAATCTGGGCACCGATTTCTTCAGTCGCCTTGGACGTCTGCGTCGCCAATTCTTTCACTTCTGATGCGACCACAGCGAACCCACGACCGGCATCACCGGCACGCGCAGCTTCAATTGTGGCATTCAGGGCCAGTAAATTGGTCTGTTCGGCAATAGCCTGAATCAAGGTAACCACTTCACCGATCTTGGTTGCACCTTCAGCAAGCCCCTGAACCTTCTCGGTCGTGGTTCTTGCTTTGCCAGTTGCATCGGTCACGATTTGCGTTGCTCGTGTTACCTGCTCACCAATTTCAGTGATGGACGATGCCAGCTCTTCCGCTGCGGTGGCAACGGAATCAACATTGTCGGACGCAGTGGTTGAATTCTCGGATGCATCCGAAGCCAGTCCGGCAGATTCATTCGACACCTGGTTCAAGGCATCTGCTGTCGTCTGCATCTGATCCATATTTGCACTGACATTGCCAAGAACAGCTTCTATTTCACCTCTGAAATCGACAATCAGCTGCTCGACTTCCTTCTGGCGGACGGCTTGAGCTTCCTGCTCTTCCTGGGATCTTTCCTGCAGGTCATGGCGTTCAATGGCATTTTCCTTGAATACCATCAGAGCCGATGACAACTCGCCGATTTCATCTTGTCGCTTCAGGACTTTGATATCGACGTTCAAGTCTCCATCAGCAAGCTGGCGGGTCGCATTTACAAGATTTGCCAATGGGCTGGCGAGACCGCGATCAACCACAAGAACGCTTATGAGGCCGGTGATCAACAGACTCGCGACACCAACGATGATCAGAGCCGTTGCACCTCTTGAGAACAACTCCTTTACAGCAACTGAATCTGTTCTGACTGTCTGTAACTCCAGTTCAATAAGTTCAGTTACAGCACCGCCAATACGTTCAACGGCTTGCGACATTTCCTGCACCTGGGCTTCGGCAGCTGCAGCCCGCTTCAGCTGATGAACATGATCAACAAGGAGACCGGTTTCCGGATCGCCAAAACTGAGAAGTTTGGCGAGTTTCTCTTTCACCTCAGTCAATTCAAGACTACCCAAACCGTCAGCCATATGTTTGGCATCTGCGGTAATCTTTTCCTGAATTGGGATAATCAATTCCGGATTGGTTGTCAGGCCACCTTGAACGAGGGTCGCCACAAATTTGTTGGCAAATGCCTGGGCTTCGATTGTCTTTTTCAACTCACCAACCTGATTGTTTAACAGGTCGGAAATCAGCGCTGAATTCTCATCGACGGCAGTTTCGGTGTCGATGGTCAGGGTAAAGAGGCGGTCATCAATCTGAGTTATGAGAGCATCATCTATTGCTTTTTGCAATTTGATTGCTGTGTCAAGCACTTGGCGTTGACGACTGGCAGATATGAAGCTCTCCGAAGTACGAGCACTTGAGATTTTGACAGACAGGTCAACCAGACTATCGAATGCTTCGTTAGTCCCGATCTCAAGACCCTCTTCACTCATTAATGAACGCAATTCGGCTATCTTGGCATTGGTCGCAGTCACTTTATCCTCAAACAGGGTCGCAAGTGCTGCATCGTCGACATAAGCCACCGTTTCGGTGAGCCCGGCAAGAAGATTTGTTTCTGCACGCAACTCAAGGAACATCCTGAGTTTACCCATTTCCTTGTCAGCGAGATTGCTGACGAGGGCTCTGCCTTGTTCCATCGCATCTTCACCGCCAAGAACGACGGTGAAGTAGGCGTCATCGACAACCGGCGTTATGATCTTGTTGATGCCGTCAAATGTCGTGAAAAGATCCTGTAGACGAAGATTTTTCGCGTCTCGGGCAGAGATCAACGTCCGTGTTGTTTCGTCCAGTGCGCCGAGGCTCTCACCAAACGACCCACTTTCATTCTCCAGAACATGAACGATATCTGCGTTCGTTTCAGTCCGGACAATATTCGTTTCGCTATCGAGCAGAGATTGTACCGAATTCTGAAGAGCTGCGAACGCTGCTGCTTGCTGTTCGCCAGTGATGCTATTTGCAACTGCACCAGCAGCGGCCGCGATATCAGCGCTGGTCACAGCCAGTCTTGCTGCGCTTCCGATGGAAGGCAGGCTGTATTGCGCAAGTTGGTCAAATCCCTGTTCAACTGATCGGAAAGAGTACAATCCAATTCCGACTGCGACTGCGGTGAGGGCAACGATCGATCCAACTGCGGCAAACAATTTTCCGCGAATTCTCAGCTTCACCAATGGCTTGCCTGAACCTATCGACATGGCTTTTTTGATATTTAGCTTCACAATACCCTACCCAATTCTGCGATTGCCCAGACTTTGGAAAAATTCTTGCGCGCCGGTACTTTCCACCCGGAACCGGCGCGCAAATCAGCAATTAGCTGCCGGTCTTGTTGATCGGAGCAAAGCTTCCGTCTTTTTGAATGGCTGTCATGAAGACGTCATCCATCCCCTGGCTATCGCCAGGACCAAATGTCAAAGTGACACCGCCAAGATCAAAGGCGCCTGTTGACCAGAATGCATTCAGGAAGTTTTCACGTGTCACATCCTTGCCGGCGTTTTCAAGACCCATGACGGCAAGCTTGCCAACAACATAACCTTCAAGTGTCACAAATCCTGGCTCTGCAGCCGGATCAATTGCCTTGAGAGCCGCCTGATAAGCCTTCACCATCGGAATGCTGTCATCCCACGGGAATGGCACAACCTGAGAAACAATAACACCTTCACCGGCATCACCAAGCTCTGCAGACAGCGCCTTGGAACCGACAAAGGAAATATTGACGAACTTGGCATCCATTTTGACTTTACGCGCGAGTTTGATGAATTCGGCAATCGGTTTGTAGGCGCCAACCATCACGACTGCTTGCGGTTTTGCCTTACGGATCTCAAGCAGAGCTGATTTCACCGCTGTTGTATTTCGCTGATAGGTGCCTTCAGCAACCAGGCTCATGCCACGCTTTTCAAGAGCTGCATTTACACCGGCCAGACCGACACGGCCAAAACCGTCATCCTGGTAAAGGATCGCAATTTTATCTAGCTTCAGATCGTCATGAAGGTGCTGGATCCAGGCTTCTGTTTCCGCACCATAGGTGGCTCGAACATTCACAATGTTGCCATGCGCAGGGTCACGCAGGAAACCGGCCCCAGTGAACGGCCCGACAAAAGGAACTTTTGCGGCAGTTGCGATCGGCTGGGTTGCCTTGGAAGTTGGCGTGCCAACGGGACCAATAAGGCTGAATACCTTGTCTTCCTTGATCAGCTTGTTTACCTGCGCAATAGAGCGGTCAGGCTCATAACCATCGTCGTAACTGATGAGTTCGATTTGACGGCCATGAACACCACCATTGCTGTTGGCTTCCGCAAAAGCAGCTTCCAGGCCGAGTTTCATACCCGTGCCAAGGGCAGCAGCAGGACCTTCTAGCGCAGCAGCTTGCCCAAACAGGATCTTGTCGTCAGAAACACCGTCTTCGGCCATTGCAGGCCCAACCAATACCATCGCAGTTGCAGCCATGGCTGCTGCTACGGACTTCCGGTCAAACAATTTCATTCTAATTCCCCCTAGGAATGGAAGTGTCAGCGACACAACTACCTCCTACGGTTTCACGAACCTCTTAATAAGATCTTTTGAAAAACAAAGTAAAAAGCAAAAAACAGAAACTATTCATACACAAATGAAAATATTACTGATCGCTTCATAGTTACTATCACCAATGAACCTATTTTTATTCGGTAAATGAATTAATTACCCATACGTAATCAAACTACTGATTTATTGTCGATTTTGACGAAACAGAATTGCGAACTCAGATTAGATGCAAAGAAAACGTAGTATTCCAGCTATATTTCATCAGTTCAATTCTGTTGGTTCAAACTAGCTAACAAACTAAAACTGGAAGATAATTTTCGGTTGACCCGTTGTTCAAGACCAACTGATCCCGACTAAGCATTGTTTTTGCTTTCAAAATTTGCTTTCGAGGTATTCAAAATACCAGAGAAGTGCGCGGGTCCGGGTGAACGGGATATCAATTCACAAAATGCAAGGCGCCGGGATCACCGGCGCCTACTTTCAGTCTGCGGCAACAACACCCGGCAGACTCAAATCACCAGATGCAACATCAAAAACATCCACGACGCAAAGAAGTGGCGCATGGACATTCTGGTTGACGCGCAGAGCGGATGTCACCCCATCATACTTCATGCCAGCCACGATGGACGGGTCATTAAATGGAACGTTGATTGTGATTTCTTCACCGTTCAGGATCGGTGAAAACCCGGGGCTGTCGATATAAATCGGTAACCCAGGCCAGGTTGCCGGCATTTGTGGCGTAGCGCCGTCAGGTATGTCCTGGACGGAAAGCGCACCACTCCCGCAAATTTCGTTGGGCGTCAAAACAACCCAATGTGAGTGCCACTTGGCACCGTCATTGGCAAGGTCTCCGTCACCATTCTCGTCGAAGAGAGGTGTGTCATCGAAATCCGGATGGCTCGTGGCTACAAGCGCAAGTATTCCCTTTCCGTCTTCGAAACCAACGGATTTCGGTTCCAGTGTTGTCGGCCAGACGTAAGCTTCTACCGGGGCGCCGCCAAGTTGACCGGCAGGTTCCGGAACTGTCGCACCTGCGGTCCCTTGTAAAGTCATGTGAAACGTCACCACCCGCCCTTTTCGATGAACGTGTGCGGCGAGAATATCGTAATTCGGATCAATCTGAGTGTTCAGTGGCGAGACGATTGCGCCTTCCTGGTGGATCGCATGCGACCCATCAGCGAGTGCTGCAAAGGGGATCGCTGCGGCGACAAGGCTTCCAAGGATGTTTTTCATAGTCGGCAACTCCTGTTTTCTATACGTCGATCTTTTAATAGCGACTCGCTATTATTGCAAGTTTAATTTCGAGTCGCTACATTACTGCCATGAAGACTCGCTCACAAAAGCAAACCATCCAGGATTTGATCGACCGATTGTCGCGGCTGAATGCCGCTGAAGAATGGAACGGACCGCTGAACCCGTCCCAGTTCGCGGCCTTGTCCTATCTTGGCCGTGCCAATCAGATGTCCCGTGCACCGTCCCATGTTGCAGACTACCTGGCGACAACACGCGGCACCGCATCGCAGACGCTCAAGGCCCTGGCACGCAAAGACCTTATTGAGGAGACACGGTCCGAAACCGACAAGCGCAGCATCCGCTATGATGTAACCGCGGCAGGATTGGATATTCTGGAGCACCCGTCAGCGCTTAACGGTGCTATTGGCGCGCTGGAGTCCGAAACCTCGGAAGCCTTGGCTACAGGGCTTGAAACGCTGGTAAACACTGCACTTAAACGCCAAGGCGGCAGATCATTTGGCATCTGCATCACATGTCGTCACCACGAAGAGCAAAGAGATGGTGGATATTGCCGCCTCCTCAATATTACGCTTTCTCCCAGGCAAACCACCCAAATCTGTAACGAACACTCACCATCTTAGGAACTTTACATGGACAAGAATGCTTCCATTCTGGGTCTTTACATCGGCCAACCGGAACATCGCTGGGAAGGCAAAGAGCCGTCTGCCATCCGTAAGACACGCGCGGAAGGCACACAGGACGTGAATCAGACGGGATTCGTTCTCGATCAACAAGCTGACTTGACCGTGCATGGTGGTTTGGAAAAGGCAATTCACCACTACCCGTCTGAGCATTACAGCCAATGGCAGGAACAGTTTCCGGAAACCAGTGCAGCCTATCAAATTGGAGGTTTTGGTGAAAACCTATCGACAGCAGGCTTTACGGAAGAAGATCTGTGCATTGGGGACATAATCGCGGTTGGATCGACGCGCCTGCAAATTTCACAAGGTCGCCAGCCTTGCTGGAAACTCAACCTGCACACCGGAAATTCCAAAATGGCTGCAGCATTTCAAAAAGCAGGCAAAACCGGCTGGTACTATCGGGTTCTGGAAACAGGACATATAACGGTCGGTGACGACATGAAAATAGTCGAACGCCTCTGCCCTGACTGGATATTGCGCGATGTAATTCTGGCACGGTTCAATCCGCGCCTTGATCAGGAAACCGCGGCAAGGCTCGCCGAGCTTCGGGAGCTCGCCGAACCTTGGCGGATATCATTCGCAAAGAAAGCACATCCTGCGTTTCACGAAGTTACGTCCAGGCGCCTAAAAGGCGTCTGAGACCAATTAGGCCGCTTCGACCTCTTTGAGGAAACGATCAACAGTGTTCCGCAGCTGAACGGTTTTCTCACTAACATCATTGGACGCATTCAGGACTTCACTCGCTGACCCGCTTGTGGTTTTTGACTTGTCACTGATTGTGACCATAGCTCCGGCAACCGTCCGCGTACCTTGTGCGGCCTCTTGAACATTCGAAGAGATTTCGTTGGTCGCCAGACCCTGCTCCTGAACCGCTGTTGCGATGGTTTCGGTATAGCTATCAACCTGCCCCATCGTCTCAGCAATAGACCCGATAGCAGACACTGCGTCTGTCGTGGCGGCCTGCACTTCCGCGACCTGAGAGGCAATCTGTTCGGTTGCTTTCGCGGTTTGGGTCGCCAAATCCTTCACTTCAGAAGCCACCACAGCGAACCCTCGACCAGCCTCACCGGCACGAGCTGCTTCGATCGTCGCGTTCAGCGCAAGCAAATTGGTTTGTTCTGCTATATCGGAAATCAGATTGACGACGTCGCCAATGTTCTGAGCAAGTTTGGCCAATCCGCCAATCCGGTCATTGGTTTCCTGAGCAGAGGAAACTGCTTCACGAACGATTTCGGTTGTACTGTCGACCTGACGGCTAATTTCCTGGATAGATGCGGACAACTCTTCTGAAGCCGATGCAACGGTTTGCACATTCGCAGACGCCTGTTCAGACGCTGAGGATGCATTGGTCGCTTCGCCTGCTGTTTCATCCGCGATCCCGTTCAGGCCGCGAGCGGCATCTTGCATCTTGCCATTGTTTTCAACAACGACATCAAGCATTTCCTCTACATCGGTCCGGAAGCCTTCAATAAGTGCTTTAACAGTTTCTGCCTGTTGTTCACGCGCGTTCTGACTTTCGCCCTGCTCTTGCTGCAACTGTTCTCGTTCCAGAGCATTCTCACGGAACACTTTCACCGTGTTTGCCATGTCAGCGATCTCGTCGTTTGTTGCCTGACGAGGCACATCAATATCCGTATCGCCATCAGCCAAGGCTTCCATCGCTTGTGACAAGCCCTTGATCCGTCCGACAAGACGACCAGAAATGATAACCCCGAAAACGCCGGCACCAACGGAGCTCAGCACCGCGATAAGCAGGATCCAGTTCCGCAGGGCCGTTAGTGGGGCAAGGACTTCTGCAACGTCCTGAACAACAACAAGGGAATAGGAATGTCCAAGGTACTCAAATGGCACCAAGGCTGCGTAGACTTCGCGACCCTGGAAATCACTCAGAGTATTAAAGACAGGCGCACCGCCCATAGCAGCCAAAACAGTATCGTTCTTGAGAAGATCACTCATGACTTCTGAGGCATCTGCTGTACGGTTGCTATCGTTCTGGATGATCCCGTCGCCATTGACCAAAAATACGTTTCCAGTTTCACCAAGCCCGGCATATTTGCCGAGCATCTTGCTGATCTTCGCAACAGGCGTTTCATAAATGGCAACACCGATGATCTTTGACCCCACGGAAATCGGGGCTGAAAGAAATCCTGTCGGTATATCGCCTGCCGCCACATACGGTGCCGCATCGACAATGTGAATTTCGTCCGGTGCCCCTTGAAGCGCGGTCTGGAATGCAGTGAAAACGCTTGTTTCATTCCAGGGCGCCGAATTCAGGTTCTGAGCAAAGTCACCTTTTTTGTGAACCGAGTAGATGACATCGCCAGCCGGATTGGCGAGCAACAATTCTGGAAAACTGTTGGCGGCGGCAAATTCTCTCAAGGACGTATGATGTTTCGAATGTGCTTTATCGTAGGGCTTGCGCCCAGCCTTCACCAATTCAGAACGCTGATCATCCGGATGCGGATTGTTATCAATATAAACCTTCGTCAATAGCGCCTGAGCCTTGTCTCCGTATTTGGCCCAGTTCTTGTCAAAATCGGAATAAGCAGCCCGAAGGTTTTTACCGGAGGCATGCCCGGATATGAGAGAACGTTTCGTCGCGAAATAGTCGAGCAATGCATCTTTACGGCTCTCAGCAAGACCCATCAGGCGCTCTTCAGCCAACCCCCGGATACTTTGCGCACCAGAGAGGTAACTGGCAGCCCCAACGCCCGCAGAGCAGATGAGCGCAATTCCCACCATTATCGCTGGCAACTTTCTCGATACTTTCACAGACGTCCCCTCCAAACTTGGGAAAGGTAAGGCCATTTGGCCTTACCTTGTTAGATCTTAGAGTTTTTCGACGTTTACACCGAAGGTCACAGCGCCGATGGGCTCACCTGAATCCGGATCAACAACAGGAACGCTCACCTGGCTCTGAAGCAATTGGGTACTGTCGTCCTGCTCAAGCTCACTGACATGTACAGAGCCTTTGCCAGCACCAAATGTTTCTTTCCACTTAGCCTCGTCACCCTGCCAATAATCCGAGGTGACATCGCTTTGGCCGACATTCAAGCCTTTCGCGTCCATGACAAAAACTTCAGTGTAGAGACCGTCACTGCTCTCCTGAATACCCGCCAAATAGCCAGAAAGGCTATTGTCGAGGATGCTATCGATCATTGGCTGATCGACAGCTTCCGTTTCAGCGCGCCATGTCTTGTCGAGCTCGTCTATTTTTGCCTGATCGTGGCCAGCTGTTTCGCCGTTTTGAGCTTTGACAGCTGCAATGACTTCAGATGAAGACGCAATCTCAGCAATATTGGAATTTGCCAGCGCTTCAAGTTCGGACTGAAATTCATTGGAAAAAGCAGCACTGGTCGTCATGACCAAAAATAACGCAGAATGCGTAAGGGCTTTCATCAGAGTAATCTCCACTTGGTTCCGATCCCTCACCAAACGTCATACAAATTAATTTCAAGTTTATTTTAAGTAATAAATTAAGTTGCGTTATTTTTTACTACACTAATTAATGTATTTTTGTATATGAAATAAATTATCGCGTTTTATCAAGTGTAACATTGCCTGTATTGATACAATTACTTATGACTGTCGTTTCTAAAAAGGAATTTGCCCGCGACTTGCTCACCCGCAGACTTTCGGGTATACCGCGCTCGCGTCTCACCCCTGGAGGAGGCGTATCTGGGCCGATTCCGAACAATTCAAGTCTGATCCAAGACGTGATCGTTCGCCGGCCCAATTCTATACCCAAAGGAGTTTCCCCATGGCTGCAAGCTATGAGCTGAAGGCATCGGCACGGGACCGGGTGGGCAAGGGGGCCGCACGGTCACTGCGTCGTGAAGGCCTTCTACCTGCCGTAATCTACGGTGACAAAAAACCTGCCCTACCGATTACAATTCCGGTGAAAGAAACGACACTTACCCTGCACAAGGGTGGGTTTCTGATCAACATCGGCACGATTGACATCGACGGCAAAAAACACAAAGTCATCGCAAAGGACTATCAGCTGCACCCGGTGCGCGATACTGTCCAGCACGTTGATTTCCTTCGCGTTTCTGCCAACACAGTTCTGACTGTTGATATCCCGGTTGTCTTCATCAATGAAGAAGAATGCCCAGGTATCAAAAAGGGCGGCATGCTGAACGTTGTTCGCCACACTGTGGAAATGAACGTTCCTGCTGACGCAATTCCAGAATCCCTGGTCTTCGACCTGTCAGAAACGGACATCGGCGACACGCTGCATATCTCGGCGACCACTTTGCCGAAGGGTGCACAGCCAACCATCACCGATCGTGACTTCACAGTTGCAACGCTTGCGGCCCCAGGTGGCGGCGCGCAGGACGATGATGAAGCTGAAGCGTCTGAAGAAGGCGAAGAGGAAGCAAGCGAATAAGCTTGTTGTTCTAAGACATTCGCAGGAGGCGACCCTCGCCTCCTGCCCTCAAAAGCAGCCACCCTTGGCTGCTTTTTCGTTTCAGGACGGATCTTGTAGGTAAGCCATGAAACTGATCTTCGGCCTTGGCAATCCGGGTGCAAAATATGCAGGACACCGGCACAATATCGGCTTCATGGCCGTCGACGAGATTCATCGACGTCATTCCGGTTTCCAGCCATGGCGTGCGCGTTTCCAGGCTCAGGTTTCTGAAGGACGGCTGGGATCGGAAAAAGTCCTGCTGATCAAACCGTCGACACACATGAACGAATCCGGCCGATCCGTCGGTGAAGCCATGCGGTTCTATAAGGTTGAACCGGAAGACATTGTCGTCATCTATGACGAACTGGATCTGCCACCGGCGAAATTTCGGATGAAAAAGGGCGGCGGCCACGGTGGCCACAATGGCCTGCGCTCCATCTCGGCACATATTGGCCCCGAATACCGGCGACTGCGCCTCGGGATTGGTCATCCAGGCGACAAAAAACTGGTTTCCAACTACGTGCTTGGTGATTTCGCCAAGGCGGATCATAAATGGCTGGATCCGCTATTGACCGAGGTCGCCGATCAGGCCGAGCTTCTGGCAGACGGCAAGGACAGCCAGTTCGCCAACAAGCTCACACTGGCTCTGGAGCCTGAAAAAGCGCAACGGAAAGCCAAACCGACGAATGACCAACCGCAGGCAGCCAAACCTTCACCACCTAAAGCCAAGAGCCACATTCACCAGGCTCGCCAGCAGAAGCCTGTTTCTTTGCCGAAGTCCGGCCCAATGGCGGACATGCTGAAAAAATTGCTCGGTGGCGGCAACAAGAGTTAGGCCTCAAACCGGTGCAAGCCTTGACCTCGCCTCGCCCCTCGGGCATGTAGCGCGGCAACAGTTTCAGACACAAACGAAAGCGAACTCTCATGGGTTTCCAGTGCGGCATTGTCGGACTGCCGAATGTTGGCAAGTCCACGCTCTTCAATGCGCTGACCAAGACAGCGGCTGCTCAGGCCGCGAACTATCCTTTCTGTACCATCGAGCCTAATACCGGTGAAGTGGGCGTTCCCGATCCGCGCCTGTATGCCATTCGGGATATCGCAGGATCCAAGGAAGTTATTCCGACACGGATTACCTTCGTTGACATCGCCGGTCTTGTGCGCGGCGCGTCCAAAGGCGAAGGCCTCGGCAACCAGTTCCTGGCCAACATCCGTGAAGTCGATGCCATTGCACATGTGCTCCGGTGTTTCGAAGATGACGACATTACCCATGTCGAAGGCACGATCGATCCTATCGCGGATGCGGAAACCGTCGAGACCGAACTTATGGTCGCCGACATGGAAAGCCTTGAAAAACGCGTTGCGCCTTTGCAGAAAAAGGCAAACAGCGGCGACAAGGAAGCCAAAGCCGCCGTCCCGATCATGGAAGCGGCATTGGCCCTTCTTCAGGACGGCAAACCGGCCCGTCAGCTCGACTTGACTGATCCGGAAGAACAAAAGATCCTCGAAGGCCTGAACCTTCTGAGCTCCAAGCCGGTTCTTTACGTGTGCAACGTCGAAGAAGCATCCGCCGACAAGGGTAATTCCCTGTCCGCTAAAGTCGCGGAAATGGCAAAGGCCGAGGGCGCGGCTTCGGTTGTAATTTCCGCCGCTATCGAAGCGGAAATCTCACAGCTCGACAGTGAAGAACAAGCAGAATTTCTGGAAACCATAGGTCTTGAAGAACCTGGTCTCGACCGCTTGATCCGCACCGGTTATGACCTGCTCGGCCTGATCACCTATTTCACGGCTGGTCCGAAGGAAACCCGAGCCTGGACAGTCACTGAAGGGACCAAGGCCCCGGGCGCAGCCGGTGTGATCCACACAGACTTCGAGCGTGGTTTTATTCGCGCGCAAACCATCGCCTATGAGGATTACACAACGCTTGGCGGTGAAAACGCTGCCAAGGAAGCCGGTAAGGCGCGCGATGAAGGCAAGGAATACATCGTCAAGGACGGTGATGTTCTGTTGTTCAAGTTCAATACCTGATCTGCCATCCAGCCAGTCCAATGAAATCACAAAAAGGCGCTGCATTTTGCAGCGCTTTTTTTGTTGCACCACGTCAGAACCGTCATCTTTGGATCTTGCCTGAATATTTGATTAGTTGGCAAAATTATTGTTGTCCAAAAAATTCCATTCCCCTAGTGTAATGAAATAAAAATTCCGTTTGGGAGGATGGTATGAAAAAATTGAAGACGTTTGCGTCGGTTGGAATACTCGGCCTGATGGTCGGTGCCCCGGCATTGGCAGCAGAAAAACTCACTTTGTATTGCAGCGCTCAGGAAGACTGGTGCCAGCTCATGGCCAATGGTTTTGCGGATGCGACTGACATCAAAGTCAACATGACACGCAAGAGCTCTGGTGAAACCTTCGCCCAGATCAAGGCCGAAGGTTCCAATCCCAAGGGTGATGTCTGGTGGGGTGGCACCGGCGATCCTCATTTGCAGGCAGCAGAAGAAGGCCTGTCAGAAGCTTATGTGACACCGATACGCGGCGAATTGCAGGACTGGTCCATTTCACAGGCGACATCCGCCAGTGACAAGACAATCGGCATTTACTCCGGCGCTCTTGGATACGGTTATAATTCTGATCTGCTTGAAAAAGCCGGCCTTCCAGCGCCAGCCTGCTGGAAGGACCTGTTGAAGCCGGAATACAAAGGCCACGTGCAAATGGCCAATCCGAATTCATCAGGCACTGCCTACACGACACTCGCAACCATCGTTCAGCTCTTTGGCGAAGACGAAGGATTTGAGTTCATGAAGGGCCTGCACAAGAACATCAACCAGTACACAAAGTCCGGATCTGCTCCGATCAAGGCAGCTGCACGCGGCGAAAACACCATTGGTATCGTGTTCATGCATGACGCAGTCAAACAGGCTGCTGCAGGTTTCCCGATCAAAGTGGTCGCACCATGCGAGGGCACCGGCTACGAAATCGGCTCCATGTCGATCGTCAAGGGCGCTCGTAATCTGGACAATGCGAAGAAGTTCTATGACTGGGCGCTTTCAGCCGATGCGCAAGGTCTTGCTCTGCAAGTGAACGCATTCCAGGTTCCCTCAAACAAGGGCGCGCCGACATCGGACAAGGCACCTGATCTGTCGACTATCAAGCTGATCGACTATGATTTCGCCAAATACGGCTCCAGCGCAGAGCGCAAGCGCCTCCTGAAAAAATGGGATGATGAGGTTTCGACACTGCCGCAATAACAGTGAACACCTCAACATTAAGAAAATCCGCCCATCCGATTCTGATCTTCTGGATCATGATCGGATGGCTCGGGTTTGCCGTTCTTCCCTGGTACGGAATTGAAGACTTCTGGACGCTGGAGTGGCTCGTCGACGGATATCCGTTCGACAGCGACTATGCGCCTGGACTGTTCCTCATTGCCCAAGGTGAGAAACTCTGGCTTGCACCGCTGATATTACCACTTATCGGAGCCCTTGCAGCTCTCGCGCTGCCCAAAACTCATCCAAATTACGCTAACATTTTAGTTCTTGCTGGAGGGTTTGGCGCCGCATGGCTGATTGCGCAAGGCTTTGGCATTGGCCTGCGTGGCTGGACGTTTGCCTGGCAAGAAACCTTGTTTGGACCACTTGGAGACCGCCAATTCGGCATGGGCTATGGTGCCATGCTCCTTGCGACAAGCTTCCTCTTTCTGCTCACCCAGGGAATTGCCGCAAGAGGTGCCGTTAACGGCGATGTCTTCGTTGTCTCGTCCATCGGCTTTGTGATCACAGTCGTTTCGGTTTTCGTGTTTTTTCCGATCGCCAAGTTGTTGATTGCAGCCTTCATCACTGAAGACAACACATACTCTGTTGTTGTGTTCTTTTCGAAGTTTCTAAGCTCGCGGCTCTGGAGCCTTGACTGTCTGTCAGGCGGACGTTGCGGCGCAGCGTGGAACTCTCTGTTTCTCGCCATTCTGGTCGGTTTTTTGACAACGGCACTCGGTTTGGTGTTCGCACTTGTCGCGACACGTACCCAGTTCAAGTACAAAAAGCTGCTACGGGCACTCACGGTTCTGCCGATCATCACTCCACCCTTTGTGATCGGACTGGCAATCATCCTGCTGTTTGGTCTATCCGGTACAATCACCACCACCTTCGCCGACACTTTTGGTCTTCAGCCCACCCGTTGGGTTTACGGCATGCCCGGTGTCCTGATTGCCCAGGTACTGGCGTTTACGCCGATTGCCTTTCTCGTCCTGATTGGCGTTGTCGAGGGCGTCAGCCCTTCGATGGAAGAAGCTGCCCAAACACTTCGGGCCAGCCGCTGGCAGGTTTTCAAAACGGTTTCCCTGCCCTTGATGCGCCCGGGACTGGCAAACGCCTTTCTGCTTGGTTTCATTGAAAGTATGGCCGACTTCGGCAATCCGCTGGTTCTCGGCGGTAATTTCGATGTCCTGTCGACAGAGATTTTCTTTGCCATCGTCGGTGCGCAATATGATCAGGGACGCGCAGCGGTTCTGGCCATTGTCTTGCTCGGCTTTACGCTCTCGGCTTTCTATGCACAGCGTTTCTGGCTCGGCAAGAAATCCTATACGACTGTTTCGGGCAAAGGTGATTCCGGGATACACCCGAACCTGCCGCTCCAGCTGACCGTGCCAGTTTATGCAATTGCAGCTGTCTGGGCGCTGTTCACCATCGTGATTTACGTGATGATCATCTACGGCTCATTTGTAGAGCTGTGGGGTGTCAACAACACACTCACCTTCAAACACTATGTCACAGCCTTCTCACTTCGGTTGACGGAAGAAGGCATCCGCTGGACGGGATCTGCGTGGAACAGCTTCTGGACTACGGTTCAGATCTCCGCCCTTGCCGCCCCGCTGACTGCAGCGGTCGGATTGATCACTGCATATCTTCTGACCCGGCAATCCTTCATGGGCAAGAACGCCTTTGAATTTGGCACTATGTTGAGTTTCGCGATCCCGGGAACGGTCATCGGCGTGAGCTACATTCTAGCATTCAATGTGCCACCAATCGAGATCACCGGCACGGGTGTCATCCTGATCATCAGCTTTATCTTCCGCAACATGCCGGTTGGCGTGCGGGCGGGGATTGCCTCGATGAGCCAACTAGACAAGAGCCTGGATGAAAGTTCGCTCACGCTTGGCGCCAACAGCGCCGCAACGTTCAGACGGGTGATCTTGCCGCTCCTGAAACCGGCGATTCTGGCAGCTCTGGTCTATTCGTTCGTGCGGGCCATGACAGCAATCTCTGCGGTCATTTTCCTGGTCAGCGCGGAATACGACATGGCGACGAGCTACATCATCGGCCGGGTTGAAAACAACGATTACGGTCTGGCAATCGCCTATTCAACGACCTTGATCTTCGTGATGCTGGCCGCAATCGGCATCCTCCAGCTGCTGGTTGGACGCACCAATATTGGTCGCCGCAATCGCGGAGCCAAGTAGGATAATGACAATGGAACCTGCAACAAGCCTGACACCCAAGAGCCATGCGGCATCCGTGTCATTCAAGAATGTCACCAAGGTCTACGGCAAGGATGTCGTCGCCGTAGATGACATCTCTCTTGATATTGAAGCTGGCAAACTCGTCACCCTGCTCGGCCCATCAGGTTGCGGCAAGACAACGACCCTGCGCATGATCGCCGGGTTGGAAATGGCAACAACCGGCAAGATCCTGATTGGCGGAGCTGATGTCACGACACTGCCGGCAACGGACCGTGACGTCTCCATGGTGTTTCAATCCTATGCCCTGTTTCCGCATATGAATGTCCTGGAGAACGTTTCCTACGGCCTGAAATTCAGCGGCTACAAAAAAGCCGAGACAAGGGAACGGGCCCTTGCCGGTCTCGAACTCGTCGGCCTGAAGGGGTATGGTGACCGCCTGCCTTCCGAGCTTTCCGGCGGACAGCAGCAGCGTGTTGCGGTTGCAAGGGCGCTCGTGCTTGAACCCCAAGTGCTGCTGTTTGACGAACCACTCTCCAATCTGGACGCCAAATTGCGCCGGCAGGTGCGTGAGGAAATCAGGGACATCCAGCAGTCGCTCGGGCTCACAGTTGTCTATGTCACCCACGATCAGGAAGAAGCGCTCGCAGTCTCTGACCGAATTATCGTGATGCGCAATGCCCAGATCGCCCAGGAAGGCGCACCGCGCGATCTTTATGAAATGCCCGATGATCAATTCGTGGCTGACTTCATTGGGGAAGCTAATTTGGTGAAATGCCAAATCGACAACGTTGATGGCGATCAGGCAACGGTCAGCATCGGCTCTTATCGACAGACGTTGCCCGCACGCGGTTTGCTCGCGGGTCCGGCAGTCCTTGCGGTGCGCCCAAATCGCATCCGGATCGATGCGGCAGGCACCGATGTTGGCATTGCAGCCCAAGTCTCCAAGGCGACCTATGTCGGGCGCCATATGGAATATACGCTTGCCGCTGAATTCGGTACGCTGTTTGTTACTTCGGGCGACATCGGTTCACCGCTTCCAACCGGAACAGATGTCAGCCTGTCATTCCAGCAAGCTTCTCCGGTTCTGCTCCCCGCGGAAAATCAGTAAATCGCGCTGGACAGCATCGCATTCACCTGTCGACGGAAATACCCGCAATAGTTTCCGGGGCATTTCCAAAGTCCAATGATGCCACACAGGGCGAATTGCTATGGCACCGGGTGTGCGTGTTGAGGACTGGACTTCAACTAATTCAGCAGCAGCAGACTAAGAGCTGCACTTAGAAACCAGGTATTCATTTCACCGAAGACCAACAAGGCCCGAACCATCCCACTTGGTTCGGGCCTTGTTGTAGCTGCCAGCATTAACGCTTGGCAGCGTAGTAAGACACTCGCCGTTCCAGATAGGCCAGAAATTCTGACACTGAAAAGGCTAGTGCAAACAGCACCAACAGAACCGCCCAAAAATGTGCCATCAGGAAATTGTTGGCATAGAGTTCGAACAACGCACCGAAGCCGACGATCGAGATCAGTAGTTGGCCAATGATCACACCTTTCACGGCCCGGATAACGCCAATGCGGACCCCGCCCAGGATTTCCGGAAGAGCAGCCCAAAAGTAAATCTTGTAAAAGGCCTGAAGTGGTTTTGCCCCATAGCAGCGCGCCATCTCGACCAATGAGCGGTTGATCTGCAACACACCGGCTCGGGTATTCAGGATAATGATCCAGATCGCAAACAGGGTTGTGGTGATGATGATCGACTTCATACCAAAACCGAAGAGAACCATAAGTACAGGCACAAGAGCCGTAAGCGGAGCACTCAGGAACATGTTGACCCAGGGTAAAAGCAGTTCGTCGATCAGACGGTTTTTACCCATCAGGATCCCGATAGGAACACCAATCACGATGGAGAAAAATACACCGGCTGAAAAAGCGTAGGCCGTTTCAGAAAGTGCTTTCAGAAAAGGTTTGGTCCCAATCACCTGGAACAAGGTAACAATAACTTCTGACAAGGGCGGGATGAAGAAGGTCACATCCATACGCCCGACAATTTCCCAGAGTAGCCCCCACAAGATGAGCGAAGACATGGCGGGTAAACGGTAGCCGTAAATCGTCATGAGCTCCCTCCCTATTCCACGTAGCTGCGTAGTGAAGCCCAGATACCATCTACGATATCCAGATACTCGGAGTCGCGTCTGATATTCTCGACATTCTTGTTTCGAAGCCCGCTCGGACGGATGATCTCTGAGACACGGCTCGGACGAGGCAGGAGAATGGCTATTTGATCAGACACATAAACCGCTTCCTCGATCGAATGGGTCACGAAGATGAAAGTCTTGTTCTCGTGCTGCACCAGATTCAGAAGGTCTTCCTGAAACTTTCGCCGTGTCTGCTCATCCACCGCCGAAAATGGTTCATCCATCAACAGAACGTCGGCATCCACCGTCAAAGCCCGTGCGAGGCCAACGCGCTGACGCATCCCGCCGGAGAGTTCGTGCGGGTAACTGTTTTCAAATCCCGCCAATCCGACATCTGCGATGTACTTTTCTGAAATCGCTTCCCTTTCGGATTTGGCCACACCACGCAATTCCAGCCCGAAAGCAACATTTCGTATGACACTTGCCCAGGGCAACAAGGCAAAATCCTGAAACACAAAAGCACGATCGGGACCAGGCCCATCAACAGGCTTGCCGTTGACTTCTATTTCACCACTGTTTGGCTCAAGCAGGCCGGCAATGATTTTTAAAAGCGTTGTCTTGCCGCAGCCGGAGGGCCCCAACAGAGACGTCAATTGGCCGCGCGGAAACTCCAGAGTGAGATCTTTCAGCGCTTCAACATTTCCGTAGGTCTTGGAAATACCGCGTGCGACAACCGCATTGTCTGTTCCCGGCGTATCAGCAGTATCAATGACTTCTTTAATCTGAGGCATAACCACGGACATTTCCTTCAAAGAGATAAACTTCCAACCGCTCCAGAAGGTTCAGGAACAAGACGGCAAGGACGATGATGGAGAAGATCGCGGCATACATGGCAGGGTAATCCGCGATCGAGCGGCTGTATGTGATAATGTCCCCGACACCGGTCGGAGTAATCTTGAGTTCGGCCAGGATTGCTCCGATAAAACCGGCGGAAACCCCGAGCCTCAGACCACTGAAAATCACCGGCGAAGCAGCAGGAATAATGATTTTCAAGATAATCTCTGCATCTGAAGCCAGGAAAGACCTGCCCATTTCTTTGAAAGAAGAGGGCGTATTTCTGACCGCGCTCGCAGTGTTCAGTACAATCACGGGCATGGCCATAATGCACACCACAAAAACTTTCGACGTCAGACCAATGCCATATGCCATGACCAGGAGCGGGATCAGCGCGGCCAACGGCGCAGCTTGCATGACAATAAAGATCGGAGAAAACAGCCATTCAAACTTGCTGCTGAGCCCAATCCAGAGACCCAGCCCAATCCCGAAGACTGCCGAGATCGTAACCCCAATCACCAGCGGACGAAGGGTTTCGACATAGGCTTGAAAGAGAGTTCCGTCAGCAGCCATTCGAACCAATGCAGCCATCGATTCAAAAAAGGTCGGGAAGGCGTAACTTACTGGAATCATACCAGCGATCTGCCAGGCCCCGAACAAGACAGCTGCAGACAATATCTTCAGCCAGAACGAACGGCTTTTCATAAGTCCTAGTCCCTTGATTTGCAGGCGCGAAAAGCGACCGCCGATTGTCCGGCGGTCGCAAAAATTGGCTTATTTCGTCGCTGCATCAAGCGGAGCAAGGTACCAGAAGTCCTCAATATTCAAGGACGATAGATCACCTTCCAGTTGGCCAGCATCCGAATACCATTCGATATCCGCTGTCGCTGCCTTACGGCCGCCGCCATTCGGGTCATAAAGACCACCCGCAACTGCATCGCTGTAGAACTCATCCAGGTTGCCCAGAATTTCTGGCGGCAGCTGTCCGATAGGGCCATCAGGATCCGTTTCCCTGCTGATAACGGTCGGATCTTTCGCCATATCCTGCCAGACACTGACCAGAGCACTTACAAAGATATCGACGTCTTTTTCGTTGCTCTTGATCCAGTCAAGATTGGCGAAAAGTGCTTCGTCACTTGCTTCAACTTCGAACATTGGCAACACATTGAATTTGTCACCGGCGATCTTCATGACTTTGTTCTTGTTCGACAGATCGACGATGGTCGCGTCAGTCTGTCCAGCCATAAGCGCTGCAACCCGGTTCGATGAACCTGGTACATAGGAGCGGTCGCCAAATTTTATGTTGAGCTTGTCTTCGATCACGTTTGCAATGGAGTCCGTGCCACCACCGCGTGAATGAAGCATGATCGGCTCACCATTCAGCTCTTCAAGAGTGCTGTATTTTTTGGAGGTCACCGGAAAGAATTTCAGCTTTGAAAGCTGGAAAACAATGCGGATAGGGGCTTTTGAGCGCTGCATCGCAGCATATGGCGTCCCGAACCCAATGTCCATTTGCCCGCTCAAGACAGCCTGAATCGCCAACTCTTCATCCGAGAACGCTGTCCATTCGTAATCCAGTCCGTTGGCTTTGGCGCGATCGAGAGCGACGAAAAACGCGGCAAGTTCATCCGACGGTGTTTCCGCCAAGGCTATTTTGATTTTACCGGCAGCGTCTGCTGTCCCGGCCATAAGTCCGATCGCCAGCGGAATGACCGCTACTGCCGCACCCAATCTGCGCAAAAGTGACTTCATCGTTTTTCCTCCCGAATGTTGGACCTTTTGGCCCGATAGTTTCAGAAACGTCCTCGGCGTCTTTGGCTCATTGGACACTCTGAATACAGTTCTCCTCATACCTGCTCGAACAAACGCGCCGAAACAGAGCTTATGTGCTGCCACATGGCGTCATGCGCGGCTTTTGGATCGCGCGCCTCAATGGCTGCGCAGATACGATCATGTTCGGTAAAGCTTGTGTGGTTTTCCGGCGGCCGCTCCGTTTCACGAATGACGGTGTTTACGGCAACGGTCCTGCTCACCTTGTTCAATTGATCAAACAGACCGATCAGCAGGATATTGTCGGTCGCTTCAGCAATAGCGTAGTGAAACAAATCATCCTGGGCTTCATACAGTTCCCAGCTATTGGCTTCACGTGCTCGTTTCTTGGCCTGATTGATCTTTTTCAGCGTTTCGCGGGACGCATGGATCGCCGCCTCCCGCGCGATCACAGCTTCAATGCATTGTCTTGCACGCATCATCTTTACCGGCGTAATTCGGTGACCGATGTCGGCTAACACTCCGAAATCAATCTGATCTTCTTGTCCGGATATGAAGGTTCCTTTGCCAACATGGCGCCAAATCACACCGTCACGTTCCAGGGTGTCCAACGCTTTGCGCAATGCAGTTCGGGTCATTTCAAGCTGACCAATGAGCTCGCGTTCTGGCGGCAGCCGGTCTCCCGGCTCATAGCCTTTTTTGGCGATGAACTCCTTCAGGACCCCAACTGCGTGACTGCGCTCAGATGCATCGACTCTCGTAAGCAAGAATTGGCTCTCCCTCGTTCGGTCAGCGTGACTGATAACACCAAATTGGTCGATCAATTTTAGATCAATACGTTGATTAATCCGGAATCAATTTAATAATGCAAGAAAAAACGAAAAAATAAAATATTGGTTGTGATTGGTTGGAAATTCAGTAGGGTCCTTTTTAAGTCAAAATATCAATTTGCAGAGGTGATTTATGTCTAAGTTCGTGATCGAGCCACCGCAGATGGCAACGTTGCCGGTGAAGGGAACAGACAGCGAGTTCCCGGTCCGCCGGGTGTATTGCATCGGCCGGAATTACGCGGCTCATGCAGTCGAGATGGGCCACGATCCTGATAAAGAACCACCCTTCTTTTTCCAGAAAAACCCCAACAATCTCGACACCTCTGGGACATTCCCATACCCGCCAAAATCTGAAGATGTCCATCATGAAGTGGAACTGGCTGTCGCTTTAAAATCGGGCGGCAAAAACATTCCGATCGACGAAGCACTCGATCACGTGTTCGGCTATGCCATGTCACTCGACATGACCCGTCGTGACCTGCAGGGGTTGGCTAAAAAGATGGGTCGCCCTTGGGAAATCGGGAAAGCCTTCGAGGATTCTGCACCAATCACGCACCTGGTTCCGGCGACTGAATGCGGGCATCCCGACAAAGGAACAATCGTGCTCAAGGTAAATGGTGAGGTTCGTCAGGAAGGTGATTTGAACCAAATGATCTGGAAGATCCCGGAAATGATCTCCTACCTGTCTGACTATTTTGAACTCGCCGCTGGCGACGTGATCATGACCGGAACCCCGTCAGGGGTTGGCCCGGTCAACCGCGGCGATAAAATGGAAGCGACCGTTGACGGGTTGCCGCCGCTTCTGGTGAACGTCGTCTAGTATAGACTAATTTTCCACAATGACGCCCCGGCGGAACACTCTGGCGGGGTTTTTTATCAGCTGCGATCCAACCCCAACATTACCAATGGATTTGGCCCTCTCTGATCGGACCATTTCTGGCGATCATGACGTTTGGCGGGGTGACCATCCAGGTCAAAAATTGCAACAAGGCGCGCTCCAGCATTCAATTCCTGTGCACGAACTTTGTCTGAGTTTCTGATTGCCATTATTCGACCTCAAATCTTGCCCGACATTGTGTCCAAGCATTCACTCGGCAAGTGGGAACTGATTGTGGCCAAGGGGTGTTCTTCAGATTACAGATTTCACATTTTCTGTGATCTACTCCTGATGTAATTCACGGGATTCGGAGCCTAAGCAGTGACAACAGATCAAATTCTGCTCTTCGCATTGTTCGGAGCGGTTTTCGCCTTACTGGTCTGGGGACGCATTCGTTTCGACCTGATTGCTTTTGCAGCGCTTATTCTGGCAGCCTTTTTGGGCCTAATCCCCTCCAATCAGGTCTTCTCCGGCTTCGGCCATCCGGCTGTCATCATCATTGCGCTGGTTCTGATTGTCTCCAAGGGCTTGATGAATTCAGGGGCGGTGGAAATGATCGCCCGGCACCTGCTGTCCACCTCTAGGGGATTGTCCAAGCATATTGGGTTGATGGCCGTCGTTGGAGCTGGTCTTTCCGCGATCATCAACAACGTGGCGGCACTGGCCTTGCTTATGCCACTGGATATCGAGGCTGCCAAAAAAGCAAAACGCGCTGCTGGCTTGACGCTCATGCCGCTGTCGTTTGCGACGATCCTTGGCGGTATGATCACACTCATCGGCACTCCGCCAAACATCGTCATTGCTGCCTACAGGGCAGATGCACTTGGCGCACCATTCTCGATGTTTGATTTCACCCCTGTCGGCCTTGTTGTTGCGACTGCGGGAATTGCCTTTGTCACACTTTTTGGCTGGCGGCTGTTGCCAAAGCGTTTCAGCGCGCCGGTAGAAGAGGACAGCTTTGCGGAAAGCCTCTACAGCGCTGAACTAAAAGTCGGCAAGATCCCGGACGAAAAACCCGTCACGGTTGGTGATCTCTATCCAATCGCGGATGAGAAGGACATTGCCATCGTCGGCCTGATCCGCAATGGCCACAGGATCAGGGGCTTTGCCCGCCGGGAAAACATTCGGGAAAACGATTTCCTGTTGGTCGAGGGTGACCCGAAAGCCATTGAAAGCTTCATGGGGGCAGCCAAACTCGAATTCGCCGGATCAGAACGCCACAAAGGTGGACTTGGCGGTGGAGCCCTTTCACTGATGGAAGCCATTGTTCCAGATGGTGCACGCGTGACCGGTCGATCAGCCTTCAGCCTGCGTTTACTCTATGGTCACAAGGTAACCCTGCTCGGGATATCACGGCAGGGTCGCCGGATTCAGAACCGGGTGCGCCACGAACCGACACGTCCCGGCGACGTCCTGCTACTGCTCGGACGCCCTGAAAGGCTTGATGGTGCTTGTAACTGGCTCGGTGTTCTACCGCTGGAAGGCCGGACAACCGACATGGTGCAGCGGAACAAGGCCTGGTTGGCCATTGGCGGCTTTATTCTGGCGATTGCCGTCGCTGTTGCCGGATTTGCCTACTTGCCGGTGGCACTGGCTGCTTGTGTTGTGCTCTATGCCGCCACAGGGCTGGTTAGTGGATCGGAGGTCTATAATGCAGTGGAGTGGAAAGTCATTGTGCTGCTTGGCTCCCTCATCCCGCTTGGACAGGCCTTCGAGCAAGCAGGAAACGCCCAACTCATTGCAGACGGGATCGTTCAGATAACCGCTGGATCACCCGCCTGGGTAACCCTGACTGTCCTGATGATCGTCACAATGACCTTGTCCGACTTCCTCAACAATGTCGCAACCTGCCTGATTGCCGCACCGATATCTGTTCAGATAGCCAACACACTTGGTGTCAATCCGGATCCGTTCCTGATGGCGGTTGCCGTCGCCGGCTCATGCGCTTTCCTGACGCCAATCGGCCACAAGAACAACACCATCATCATGGGACCTGGCGGGTACCGTTTCGGCGATTACTGGCGCATCGGCCTGCCGCTGGAAATCCTTGTTCTTGCTGTCTCAATCCCCGCGCTTTTGTTTTTTTGGCCGTTATAGGACCAAAATCATACACTTCTGGATTGATGAATGAGCTCCCTCCGCACTATATTATATCTGAAATGATGAACGTACATCATATTTAAAAAGGTGAGCCAATGACCACTCCAAAACGGATCCTCTTCACTGGTGGCTCGGGCAAAGCTGGCAAGCATGTCATTCCCTATCTTCTGGATCAGGGTCACCGGGTCGTAAACGTTGATCTGACCCCGCTGGATCACCCAGGCGTCGACAATCTGACAGCGGACATCACCCAGTCCGGTGAGATGTTTAATGTCATGACCAGCTACGCCAATTTCGACGAACTGGAGCCGGGAAACGGTGTTCCTAAATTTGACGCTGTTGTCCATTTTGCGGCCGTGCCACGCATTCTCCTGCAACCCGACAACAAGACGTTCGAAGTCAATACCATCGGCACCTACAACGTCATCGAAGCAGCAGTAAAACTTGGTATCAAGAAGATCGTTATTGCTTCATCAGAGACCACCTACGGTGTCTGTTTTGCTGATGGAACTGTCGATCCGGACGTCCTCCCGGTCGAAGAAAACTATGACGTCAACCCCATGGACAGCTATGGCCTGTCAAAAGTCGTGAATGAAAAAACTGCACGGGCCTTCCAGAGACGATCCGGTATCGACATTTACGCGCTTCGAATTGGCAACGTCATGGAGCCGCATGAATACGACCGATTCCCGGATTTCTTCGAAAACCCGGCACAACGGCGAAGAAACATCTTCTGTTACATCGATGCACGGGATCTTGGCCAGATTGTTGATCGGTGCCTAGAGAAGGATGGATTGGGGTATCAGGTTTTCAACGCCGGTAACGACACGAATTCCGTCGATATTCCCAACAGCGAAATCCTCAAACGCTTCTTCCCCAATGTTCCACTTGTCCGTGAACTTGGAGACCATGAGGCTTTATTTTCAAACCGGAAGATCCGGGAGGTTCTGGGTTTCAGAGAAGAACATAACTGGCGCAAATATGTGAAAAGCTGAGCCTGACGCCAAATACGCTACAACCAAATTACAAAGTTAGGAATTCACAGATGGCGAAACCGGTAATCGGATTCATCGGGGTCGGCCTGATGGGCCATGGCATGGCCAAGAACATCGTCGAAAAAGGCTTTCCCCTTGTCATCATGGGCCACCGGAACCGGGAACCGGTTGAGGATCTCATCGGACGTGGTGCGACGGAAGTCCATTCCCCGAAGGAAATGGCTGCAAAGTGCGACATCATCCATCTTTGTGTTTCGGGAAGTCCGCAAGTCGAAGAAATCATCCGCGGCCCAAATGGTCTATTGGCTTCCGGAAAATCCGGTCTGATCGTGATCGATTGCTCCACGTCAGATCCAGTTTCGACGGAGCAGCTTGCAGCAGAACTCAAAACTATAGGCGTTGATTTCGCTGATGCTCCTCTTTCGCGCACGCCAAAGGAAGCGGAAGCCGGTACCCTGGACGCAATGGTCGGCGCGTCTCCTGAAGTCTTCGAAAAGATCAAACCAGTCATTGAATGTTGGGCCGGTGTGATTGTTCATCTGGGAGAAGTCGGTCTCGGTCACAAGATGAAACTGATCAACAATTTCATCGCCCAGGGATACGGTGTTCTCTATTCAGAAGCGCTTGCCATTGCGCGCAAATCCGGGTTGAGCGCTGAGCAAGTCGATTCCGTTATTCGGCCGGGCCGACTGGCCAACGGGTTCTATGAGACCTTCATGAAATGGACGCTGGAGCGCGATAAAAACGCCCACAAATTCTCCATTTCCAATGCGCACAAGGACATGCGGTATCTTGCAAATCTTGCGACCAGCATTGGCGCGGTCAGTCCGATGCAGTCTGTAGTCAAAAACAGCTTTGCTGCCATGGAAGCCTCGGGAGACGGCGAAAAATACCTTCCGATGATTGCAGACTTCATTGCGCAGACCAATGGACTGGAAAACGACGACTGAATTTGTGAAGGGCGAGGCCGCCAAAATCGACGGTCGCCCCGGAGACCTGCGGCCGATCAACGGAAACGTTTACATAATTCTTCCCTAAGGGTAGCTTTTATGCAGGTAAGCCTGACACAAGACTTGCTACTCGAGGGAGCTAACCATGAACATAATAAAATCCGTATGCTGCGCAGCGGCACTGACCCTCTATGCAACAACTGTCTTAGCGCAGGGCACTGGATCTGAAGGATATTTCCAGATCCACAACAACACTGGCGGCAATATCGTCGTTGGCTTTTATACAAATGCGGGTGATGGCTGGAGCGACAATTGGTTGGCAGATGCATTGTCTCCCGGCGAAAATGCGACAGCGGAATTCACTGCAAACACCGGAAACTGCGATCAAGTTTTTCAAATCGGTTGGCTCGGTGAAAACAACACGGAAGTTATTGATGAGCCGATCGCAATCGACATTTGTGCCGCCAGCAATGTCTATTTGGATGACAACGAGATTTATTACGATTGATCAGTCATCAGATATCGAATCGATGTAAGCGTGTTATCTGCGTTTCATCTCGATTTGTGCTGATATTCCATGCCCGACACCCTCTATTTCGAAGACTTTGAAACCGACCAGAAATTCGATCTGGGCTCACTGGTCGTTTCCAAAGAGGACATCATAGAATTCGCATCTGAATTCGATCCGCAGCCGTTTCATCTCGATGAGGAGGCAGGCAAGACGTCCTTGCTTGGCGGCCTGGCGGCTTCAGGATGGCATACCGGCGGGCTTGTTATGCGTCTTCTTGCTCAAGGTTTGTTGAACCGCTCAACCTGTCAAGGTTCTCCGGGCGTTTCTCGCCTGAAATGGATGCATCCCGTGTTTCCGAATGACACATTGTTCGCTGAGGCAGTTGTCCTTGAAAGACGTGAACTCCGCTCAAAACCAGGCCTTGGCCTCGTCACCGTTCGGGTGAACGCACACAATCAGAACGGCAATCAGGTTCTTCTTTGGGAAAATGCGATCCTCTTCCGCAAGCGGGAGAATGGATGATGGCAAAATTCTTCGAAGAAATGGAAATCGGCGAGATCACCGAACTTGGGTCTCATAGCTTTACAGCAGAAGACATCATCGCGTTTGCGCAGAAATACGACCCGCAACCATTTCACTTGAGTGAAGAAGCAGCAGCAGAGACGCACTTTGGCCGCCTGTGCGCCTCAGGCTGGCATACGGCATCAGCCTTCATGAAGCTGTTTGTAGCGACGTCAAAACGACAGCGAGAAGAGGCCCTGCAGATCGGAAAAACGCCTGCCCGATTTGGACCATCTCCGGGTTTTGAAAATCTGAAGTGGATCAAACCGGTCTTTGCCGGTGACACGTTGAGCTACCAGTGGGTGACTACCAGTACAACAGAAAGCCGCAGTCGCCCGGAATGGGGGCTGGTCCATTTTGATGTACTTGCCCGCAATCAAGACGATATTCTGGTGTTTTCCTTCAAGGGAACGGTATTTGTGGAGCGGCGCAAGGCGCTGGCCGCCCCAACCAGTTCTATTTAGGTCGGCTTGCGACCCGTCACCAGCATGGTCATGCCTGGTATCATGACCTTGGTCTCGACGTTTTCGAAACCTGCACCTTCCATCAAACCGGCCACATAATCGCTGGTGATGGATTTGGCTTGCGGATTGAACGCTGTGTGCTGCAATTGCCAGAGCGCGGCAAGTTTTGGACCTTCCCGGTCTTCATCGACCATGAAGTCATGCACCATGAAGTTTCCACCCGGTTCCAGAACGTCCATTGCCTTGCGAACCAGTCCTGGAATCGCCGTTCCCGGTACGCCGGAAAAGAGATAGGACATCAGAACAGCACCGGCACTCTCCGGCCACGTATCCTTAAGGGCATTGCCGGGTTGATATCTTATGCGGTCCGACAGGTTTTCTTCCTCAATAAACTCCATGCCGACATTGGCAACATTGGGAAAATCGAGAATTGTGGAGCTCATTTGCGGATAGGCTTCACACAACGAAATCGAGAAAGCACCAGTCCCGCCACCAACATCAAGCAGTGTTTTCACCTTTGACAGATCGACCATCCGGGCAAGCCCCCGACCAGGGCCCAGAGAACCCGCATGTTGGGACTTAGAATACAATCGCGCCTGCTCAGGATCGCTGAACCATTCTTCATAGGACGCGACATTTTCTGGATCCAGATCATCCGTCAACGCCTCGTTGAGCTGCGTCAGGAACGGATACATCTGCTGATCAATCTGCAGCCTTAAATAATCGCCAAAATCATACTTCCGGCCTTTGACCAGAAAGGCTTCCGCCGCAGGGGAATTGGTGAACCCGTCACCTTCTTTGCGCACCAAACCCAGGCTGGTCAATGCGGTTAAAAGCGTGGTTGCTCGCTCACCATCCAGTGGGCATTTTTCGGCCACCTGATCTGGTGTTAAATATTTTTCAGATAAAACCGAAAACAAACCAACATGAAGTGCAGAAAAAAGAGCTTTCGAGCCCATAAATCCAAAAGCAATATCAGAAATTGACTCCGCCGTTTCAAGCGGAATTGCAGCAGACATAAAATAACCTCCTCGGAGTATACTCCGTCAGTAAATGTGCAGCACCAAAATCAGCTTTTGGATACTCTGGTATTTTTCGCGATTATAGGCATTGTGCACCGCAGCGCAACAGAACACTGTTGCGGAATTCGCAAAAGCAAAAACCGGCTAATATGCTAGCGCTCGTCAGGAGGGGTCAGATACTGAGCGCAAACAGCACTTCGTCGTGGATTTCGATACCATAATCGCCTCGCAGCGGGATACCGGGTTTCAGCTCACGCTCGCGGTCGATAACACCCTGCCCGATCCGTTCCAGCCTGAATCCACGGCGCTGATAAAAGCGGAAAGCATCCAAATTGTCGTTGGATGTGCGAACGGTCAGACGGTCAATCCCGGTCGACTTGATTTCGTCTATTGCAGCATCCAGAAGAAGACTCCCCACGCCGCCCCATCGATTGATGGAATCGAGCGTCAGAATTTCCCACTCATTTTCCCGTTTGATCAGGGTTACAAGCCCGACCAATTCATTGTTGGACCATGCAGTGTATCCCGGCAACCTGGATGCATCGATCATCTCACCGTCGATCAGGATATCGGGTGACGTCCAGCGCTGGAGCAATAACTTGAGAACATCGGGATGATCTTCGGCGGTTGTTGCACGGATCGTAACTGACATTGACACTCCCTAGCGGCGGAACAACCGCGTTTGTAATGGGCTCCGGCTTTGCCAGCGCACCCGTTCCAGTTCCGGATCGATATGTTCTTCTTCCGGATACCCGACGCATAGATAAGCCACGAGCTGCCAGCTATCGTCAACCTCCAGAATGGTTGCAACCTCAATTGGATCCAGTATTGACACCCAGCCCATACCAATTCCTTCAGCACGCGCAGCCAGCCATAATGTGTGAATCATACTGACAACCGAATAGGCAAGCGTCTCCGGCATGGTCGCCCGGCCAAGACCATGGCCCTGCTCAGGATCCATGTCACAGTAGATCGCCAAGTGAACTGGTGCCTCGCGCAAACCGGCAAGTTTTAGCTCGCGGTACTGGGCAGCTTTTTCATTGTCATAAGCCTTGGCAGCAGTGGCATTTTCTTCTTCAAAACACCCAATGATCTGAGCTCGTTTGGCGGCTGATTCTACGGCCACAATCCGCCAGGGCTGGCTGTTGCCGACAGATGGAGCTAGGTCAGCCAGCTCCAGAATGTGCTTGAGTGTTTCAGGTGAGACTTTATCGGTCTTGAAACGGCGCACATCACGGCGCCATCTCAGCAATGTTTCAAATCCCTTCCGAAAGGCCTCTGAAAACTCAGGCTTTCCGGTATCCGAGACTACTTCCCCCATTGGACTTCAATGTCCGGGGAATTCGACCAGAGTGCGCACAGGAACCTTGAGGTCTTCCAGTTTTTTGCGTCCGCCCAAATCTGGCAGATCAACAATGAAACAGGCCGCTTCGATATTAGCGCCCATGGATCTCAGCAGTTTGCAGGCAGCTTCGGCGGTGCCGCCTGTTGCGATCAAATCATCGACCACAATCACTCGATCGCCTGGCTGGATTGCATCCTTATGCATTTCCATTTCATCCAATCCGTATTCAAGAGAATACGCAATTCGAACAGTCTCGTAAGGCAACTTGCCCTTCTTCCGGATCGGAACAAAGCCAGCAGAAAGCTGATGAGCCACAGCGCCACCAAGAATAAAGCCGCGCGCTTCGATACCAGCGATTTGGTCAACTTTTGACCCGGCCCAAGGCTGCACCAACGCATCGACAGCTCGACGAAACGCGCGCGCGTTGCCCAGGAGCGTGGTGATATCGCGGAACAGAATGCCCTCTTTCGGGTAGTCCTTGATCGTGCGAATCGCGCTGATCAATTCATCCTGGATCGTCTGATCGACCATTGGTTCATTTCCCTAAATACAATTGCACACAGTAAGTCCTACTGCGTTGCCCCGACCGCTATATATATCAATTTTAGCCAGTTGGTCGACGCAATTTCACGTAGTTTGAATATGCAGAACAGTTTAGTCAGGCTTGTTCAGAATCCGACCAGCGACAGCATCCAGTTTGGCGACAAGTACCGGATCGCGTTTGTCCGGTGCCGTCATCATCGCAAACTCAAGTGCTGTATCTGATCCTGCAGGGCAGGATTGATGCTCCTTCGGCAGATCGCGTGCCACACGGGCAACAAGGCGCTGCGCGTTTTCAGCATTTTCATGGAGAACCTTGATGATCGCCTGTATGTCGACCTCACCGTGATCTGGATGCCAGCTGTCATAGTCTGTGACCATAGCAACAGTCGCATAGCAGATCTCTGCTTCACGGGCGAGCTTGGCTTCCGGCATGTTGGTCATGCCGATCACGGCACATCCCCACGATCTGTAGAGTTCACTTTCGGCCAGGGAAGAGAACTGAGGACCTTCCATCGCCAAATAGGTACCGCCCTTGTGGCAAGTGAGACCTTCGGCTTCACCAGCGGCTGCGACAGCCTCTACAAGCTTGGGGCTGGTCGGTGTCGCCATGGAAACATGGGCAACACAGCCGGTGCCAAAGAAACTTTTCTCACGGGCGATCGTGCGATCAATGAACTGATCGACCAGAACAAAGGTCCCCGGAGCCAATTCCTCTTTCAAAGAACCGCATGCGGACACGGACAAAAGGTCCGTCACGCCGCAACGCTTCATCACATCGATGTTTGCGCGGTAGTTGATTGATGTCGGCGAATAGACATGACCACGGCCATGGCGCGGCAGAAATACAATTTTCAGACCATTGATCGTGCCAATCCTTACCTGATCGGACGGAGTGCCCCAAGGGCTCTCGACAGTAATCCATTCTGAATTCTCGAGGCCCGGCAGATCATAGATCCCTGACCCTCCGATTATTCCAAGAACTGCATCCGCCATCAAAAGTCCCCCACGTTGAAGAAAGCCTGAAGTTCCTTGGTGATTACCAAGCAGTCATCAAATTGAACAGGCATAAAACAAAAAAGGCGGGCTTGAAGCCCGCCTTTCTAATTACTGACGTTAACCGGCGAGCTTAGTGCTCAACGTTCCGCCACAGCTTTTTCTTGGTGAAGTACAAGAGGCCAGCAAAGAAGATCAGGAAGATCATAACACGGAAACCGATTTTCTTGCGGGCTTCTAAATGCGGTTCAGCAGCCCACATCATGAACGCCGCAACGTCACGAGCATACTGCTCGGTCGTCATTGGCGTGCCGTCTGTGTATTCAACTGCTTCTTCATAGAGCGGCGGTGCCATCGAAATGAACTGACCAGCCAGGAAGGAGTGGTTGTAGTACTGGCCGTCCGGCACTTCGATACCTTCAGGATCTTCTTCATATCCAGTCAGCAGTGAATAGATGTAGTCAGGTCCATTCTCTTGGTACTGCGTGAAAGCATCGAAGACGAACCACGGGAAACCACGCTGTGCAGCGCGCGCCTTGGCGAGCAACGAGAAATCTGGCGGGTAAGCGCCATTGTTTGATGCCCGCGCTGCCTGCTCATTGGGGAACGGCGACGGAAAGCGGTCAGCCAGAATAGCTGGACGCTCAAACATTTCGCCATCGTCATCCGGACCATCGATCACAGTGTATTCTGCGGCAATCGCCTTGGCTGCATCTACAGAGAAGCTTGGGCCGCCGTCTTCAGCAAGATTGCGGAAGGCAACTTGGCGAAGGCCGTGACATGCGGAGCAGTTCTCACGGTAGACTTTAAAACCGCGCTGCAGTTGGGCACGGTCGAAACTCCCAAAGGGTCCCGCGAAGGACCAACTTTGGGGATGGATCTCGACACTACCACCGGCAGCCATTGCCGGGGCTGCGATGGCAACAGTTGCCACCGCTAGAAGGGATCGAACCATTTTGATCATGGTGCTCATTGTCTCAAATAACTCCTGATCGGTTCGCGTTACTTCGTGTCCGGTGCAGATGTTGCACCAGCCGGTTTGGCAGAACCACCTTTCAACACAGCTTCAGATATTGAAGCCGGAAGAGGTAGCGGTTTTTCCAGGAACCCGAGCATCGGAAGAATGATCAGGAAGTGGGCGAAGTAATACACTGTGCAGATACGCGACAGAATGACGTAAACGCCTTCCGCTGGCATCGCGCCGAGATAACCCAGAACGACAGCATTGGCAGCAAAGATCCAGAAGAACTGCTTGAACAGTGGCCGATAGGAACCGGACCGTACTTTGGATGTGTCGAGCCACGGCAGGACGAACAGGATAGCGATCGCACCAAACATGGCGACAACACCGCCAAGCTTGTCCGGGACAGCACGAAGGATCGCGTAGAACGGCAAGTAATACCATTCAGGAACGATGTGCGCTGGCGTGACGAGCGGGTTCGCTTCGATGTAGTTGTCCGGATGCCCCATGAAGTTCGGAACATAGAACGCGAACCATGCGAAGAAGATCATGAAGACCACAATCGCGAACAGATCCTTGATTGTATAATAAGGATGGAACGGGATCGTGTCTTGTTTGGTCTTTGGCTGAACACCTGTTGGATTGTTGTTACCTGTGGTGTGGAATGCCCACACGTGCAGGATAACAACGCCGACAATCATGAACGGAAGCAGGTAGTGCAGTGAGAAGAACCGGTTCAACGTTGGATTATCAACGGAGAAACCGCCCCACAACCAGATTACGATCTGTTCACCGACCAGCGGGATCGCAGAGAACAGGTTGGTGATCACGGTCGCACCCCAGAAGGACATCTGCCCCCAAGGCAACACGTAGCCCATGAAGCCGGTGCCCATCATGATGAGGAAGATGATCACACCGAGAATCCAGGAAATCTCACGTGGCGCCTTGTATGACCCGTAATAGAGACCCCGGAAAATGTGAATATAGACCGCGATGAAGAACATCGACGCGCCGTTCGCATGCAGATAGCGCAGCATCCAGCCGAAATTCACGTCACGCATGATGTGCTCGACACTATCGAACGCCAACGTCGTGTGCGGCGTATAGTGCATCGCAAGCACGATGCCTGTGATGAGCTGAGCAATCAGCACGAAGAAGAGAATTCCACCAAATGCCCACCAGTAATTGAGGTTCTTCGGTGTTGGGAAGTCTACGAACGATCCGCGTACGAGCGAAATAACCGGCAAACGGCTTTCCAGCCACTTTGCCGCGGCGCTCTGCGGTACATATTGTGAATGTCCAGCCATGGCTGTCTCCTAAAACTTTTGCCGTTAGCCGATTTTGACCATCGAGTCGCTGACGAACTCAAGCGGCGGTATCAGCAAATTCTCGGGAGCCGGGCCCTTACGGATCCGACCGGCTGTGTCGTAGTGAGAACCATGGCAAGGACAGAACCAGCCATTATAGTCACCGGCATCACCCAGTGGCACGCAGCCAAGGTGCGTACAGATACCAACCTGAATCAGCCAGTTTTCCTTGCCTTCTACGCCGCGGTGGACATCAGACGCATCAGCATCTGCAGGCAGGTTGGCGTTTCGCGCCAACTGATCGGGAAGATCGGAGATCGGTACGGTCTTGGAATCTTCCACTTCCGCTTCTGTGCGGTTGCGGATGAATACCGGCTTGCCGCGCCATTTCACCGTAATTGACTGCCCCTCTTCCACGGCAGAGATATCAACTTCAATAGAAGCCAATGCCAAGGCGGAGGCATCAGGGTTCATCTGATCGATGAACGGCCATACCAGCGCGCCAGCGCCCACAACGCCCATGGCGCCGGTCGCAATATAGAGGAAATCGCGGCGGGTAGGTACCGCCTGATCCGTATCGTTTGCCAAGGTCGCGTCCTCTCGAAACCATTTCAACCTGTACCGAAAGCCCGTTTCATGTACTGACCTTCTGCACAACGCAGTGCAAAATCATCAGAAACATGCCGGGCTCAACGGTGACCTGGTGCAGCAGAATTCCACACCAGCCAAAGCGGCTTGTCTTTTTGCACCCTTCGATACGCTTGTCCAGTTCAACAAACGACCGAATACGCAATTGTCGCAGGCTATTTGCCCCCCGCGCCGCCTTTCTGCCCTTTTTATACGAAGCAGCGCAAGACCGGAATAGTGCTGATGCCCGGTCTTACTCATGTTCTTTCGTATTATGCCGCCTGAACCGGGGCCAAAAAGCCTCCAGATTGATGACGCCACAGCTGCGCATAGAGGCCATTTCGATCCAAAAGCTCCTGATGAGAGCCTGCTTCAATGATTCGGCCATTATCCATCACGATAAGCCTGTCCATTGCAGCAATTGTGGAAAGACGGTGGGCAATTGCGATCACGGTCTTGCCCTCCATCAGATGGAACAGGCTTTCCTGAATGGCGATCTCAACTTCGGAATCAAGGGCAGACGTTGCTTCGTCCAGAGCCAGAATAGGGGCATTCTTCAACAGAACCCTGGCAATCGCTATCCGTTGGCGCTGACCTCCGGACAACTTCACACCACGCTCGCCCACGTGAGCTTCCAGGCCTCTACGGCCATTCTGATCCTCAAGGTCGTGGACAAAGTCAAGCGCATGGGCTTTTTCAAGAGCAGCAATCACCTCATCTCGGCTGACATCAGATTTGCCATAGGAAACATTCTCGAAAATTGAGCGATGCAGCAGGGATGTATCCTGCGTTACCACACCAACATTCGCCCGGATGTCATCCTGCCGAACCTGAGCCAGATCATTTCCGTCAACCAGGATCCGGCCACCTTCCAGGTCATAGAAACGCAGAAGCAGATTGACCAGCGTCGATTTACCAGCACCGGACCGCCCGATCAGTCCGATTTTCTCGCCCGCCTTGATGGTCAGACTAAGATCCTCGATGACACTGGTTTCTTTGCCATAATGGAACCGGATTTTGTCGAACTGGATCTCTCCCCTCTCGACAGCCAAAATCTTGGCGTCAGGAACATCGACAACATCTCGTTCGCGAGAAATTGTGCTGATGCCATCTTGTACGGTTCCGATATTCTCAAAGAGGCCAGAGATTTCCCACAAGATCCACTGGGACATTCCCTGAAAACGCAGAACCAAAGCGACTGCGACGGTAATCTGCCCGGTCGTCACGAGATCAGCCTGCCATAGTCCGATAGACATGGCGGACACGGCGAAAAGCAATGCCATGTTCAGGGTTGTCAGAGTGATATTCATGCCGGTCACAAGCCGCATCTGAAGAAAGACTGTCTTCAGAAACGATGTCATTGACTGTTTGGCATAATCCTCTTCCCGTGCCGCGTGGGAGAAGAGCTTGACGGTCGAGATATTGGTATAGGCATCAACCACATGACCGGTCATGACTGATCGCGCATCGGCCTGATCCCGAGACACATTTTTCAGCCGGGGCACGAAGACCTTGATGGTAAGAAGATAGCCACACAGCCAAACTGTAAACGGAATAAGGAAGTAGATGCTTGCATCCGCGACAACAAACAGCGCTGCTATAAAATAAACGATCACATAAACAAGAATGTCAGCGATCCGGGTAACAACTTCACGGACAGCAAGAGCTGTCTGCATCATCTTGTTGGCAATTCGGCCAGCAAAATCGTTTTGGTAGAATGCAACGCTCTGCCGAAGCAGATATCGGTGTACCCGCCAACGAACGGACATTGGGTAGGTGCCCAGGATTCCCTGATGGAACACCATTTCCCAAATCGCGGAAATACCCGGGAGCAGGATGAGGATCACGATCCCCATCCAGAGCAACTGCCCCCAGTTATCCTCGAAGAATGTATCCGCGTTCTCAGTCCCCAGCCAATTCACCAAATCGCCCAGAAACGTGAAAATGAAAACCTCAAGCGTGGCGATAATCGCTCCAAGAACGGACGCAACCGCCAATATCGGCCACACAGGCTTGGTATAGAACCAGCAAAAGGCCCAGAACCCCTTGGGTGGAACATCAAGATCCGTGTCTTCGAACGGATCAACCAATTCTTCAAAGAACTTAAACATGACGTACCTTTATGAGTGCAGCCAGAACAGGGTCCACTCCCCCGACCTGCGAGGACGCAGGCCGATCATCGACAACTCTTATGCCCTGATACCTCGACGCAAAAGCTGCCGAAGCGATCAAGCTGACCAATGAAAATGCAACGATGCCCGTGCCAAACAACATGTTTTTCAACTTGCTGACGAATTCAGAAGCCGTCAGAGAATCACCATTCATGCCAACAATCTCTATTGACGAAACTTCGCCATAGAACACCGGAACAAACAGCAAAACGGTCAGGGCAACGGTTGCCCCGACAAAAAGGGCAGCCCCTTTTGCGATCGAGCCTGCGACTGAACGCCAGCCAGAAGGCTGCACGCCATCTGCTGGAATATGAACATCTGCGCGAACGACACGGTCGTCCTGCAACAGATCAGGACCATTTACGGGCCCCAAAGGCCCAAAAGGATTGCGGAAAGACATCACTTGTCTCCGATAGTCGAGAATATGTGGAGTGACGTCGGCAGACACGCAAGTGCACGCGTGCAACCATGAGCTAATTTGGCTTAAGCCAGACGTCGGAAATGTTTGTGGAATTCAGACAACTTCTTAGCAGAAGCTTGCGGAATTCCTTAGCCAGACCACTGAGGCCGAAGCAGCTTGCATCATTAGATGAAAAGTCATGTACGCCCTCCTGGTTGCGCGGTCGGGAGACCACTTGGATAGTCAAAACCAACTACTGAAAGTTGGTCCGATTATGGGTACCTGCATTTGCCAATCAAGGAAAGAGCGGAAATCACGTTTGAAGTATCATTTTAGACAATGTGACAAAATAGCTACACACGACACACATCGGCAACACATCCCGCCTGTCGGTCACGCTCGCCAGGCTCTCTGTGTTCGATGATCAGGTTTATAACGCCTGACTGGCAAGCTTGCGTTTCTGCCGATGAGCACGACCAAGTTCATCCGTGTACCAGGCCAATTGTCCCTGCCCGGATTTCTTGGCTTCATAGAGCGCTATGTCGGCACGATTTATCAATTCAGATGGCGTTGAAATTGAACCATCAGATATCATAATCCCAATGCTCCCTGCTACATTGAGCGTCAACTGCTCCCATAACAAAGGCTCTGAAATACCTTGTAAAACACTGCCCGCCAATTCCGACAAGGCTTTCGAGTTTTCCGGATTAGGCACTGCAACGACAAACTCGTCACCGCCAACACGTGCAACAAGCCCCTGCTTGCCTACAACCGACTGGACCACTTCCGCAACTCTCACAAGAACCGCATCCCCGGCACTGTGGCCATAAGCATCGTTAATGTCTTTGAACAGGTCCAGATCCAGGTGTAAAACACCGATAGAGCCGTTTTCCTCCCTGATTTCAGCCAACCAGTGCTCCAGATATTTGTTCAGCTTTGAGCGATTGGCCACTTCGGTAAGATCGTCGTGTTCGGCTTTGTATTTCAGGCGCTTTCGAACTGTCTCCAGCTCATCAAGGTGCTCAATCTGATGTGTAATATCCCGGGAAATGACTATTATTTTGGTTTCCTTAAGAGTATCTCCTTCGAAGACAGCAAATATGAGCTCGTTCCAAAACAGTTCGCCGCTCTTCCGGCGGTTTTGGATGCGCTCTTCGAAACCTGATTTGATCACATTCAGATCATACCGGAAATTTGCGACGTCCTCATCGGACAATTTATTGTCATCGGTCAGCACAAATTCCTGCGGCCGCCGCCCGAGAATTTCTTCCGCCGAAAAGCCGGTAATCCGGCTATAGGCCGGGTTTGACCACTCTATGTGACCGTAAATGTCCTGAACCAACAAGCCGTCGTGCACATGCTCAACAACCAGTTTCAGGATCCTGTTGTCCTTGCCCGTCTCAGAAGAAACATCAGTTCCAAACACATTCAGGTTGTAATGCCTTGAAACAATATAGAGTGCGAGAAAGCCGACGAGACCTGACCCCAAACCGAGCAAAAGCGGATCTTCAAATACCCACCCCATACTCGATGACCTCTCATTGTTTCGTTCTATAAAACAAACTCAATGTATCTTTAAATCATCGTATTAGAATAGCAAATGCACACAATACTCGCAAAACTACCTAGTCAATTTCAGAACAAAGAATTACGAAAAATTCAGAAGATCCGCATCTTAAACAGAACGGACACTTTGCAGGAATTGCGACACTTGAGTTTGCAGACTATTGGACAACCCAGCAAGCTCTGACGAGGCCGAATTCATACCCTCGGTTGCAGACCGACTAGAATCCATGGCATCGCATAAGGAACTGACATTCCCGGTCACCATCTCTGAACTGGAGCGTGCGGTTTGAGCGTTGCAGCTGATTTCGCCGGTTGCGGTGGCTTGCTCTTCAACGGCTTCGCGGATCTTAACAGAGATTTTGCTAACCCGGTCGATGGTTTCGGTGATGGATGCAATTGCAGCTTCCGAAGATTCAGCAACTTCCTGAACCGAGGCAACCTGGGCAGAAATATCGTCCGTTGCCTTTGCGGTCTGGTCTGCCAATGCTTTGACTTCGTTTGCAACAACAGCAAAGCCACGCCCTGCTTCCCCTGCACGAGCAGCTTCGATTGTCGCATTCAGTGCAAGAAGATTCGTTTGAGATGCGATCTGACTGATTAGTTCAACAATTTCGCCGATAGCACGACCGGTTTCAGACAACCTTCCAACTATTTCATCGGTTTTCTTGGCTTCTGCAACAGCAGAACCCGCAATATCGGCCGCCTGATCGACATCCTCACGAACATGAGCTAACGACTCTGATAGATGGTTGGCAGACCCGGTTACAGCTTCGACAGATGAGCTCGCATCCGTTGTGGCATTTCTGACTTCGTTCACGGCACTGAGCGACATTTCAACAGCTTCATTCAACTGGACGGAATTGCTTTGAACTGTTCCTGCAGCTTGAGAAAGCGCGGCAACCACGCTCATGACAGACTTTTCGAAGTCGTCAGCAACGTCCTGCATCAATTCATTACGTTCTTTGCTCAACGCGTCCTGGTGCGCCAATTCTTTTTGAGCCTGTTCTTTGGCCTGTTCGGAAAGGTTTGATCGGAACATGGTCACAGAGCGTGCAATTGCGCCGATTTCATCACTTCGGTCTTCACCGTCGATCTCAATGTCCAGATCGCCTTCTGACATTCGATCCAAACCATTTTGGAGACGCGCAAGCGGTCGTGCCACACCAAGTGCAAGGACAACGGCAAGGCCAAGAAATGCAAGGCCGACCGGCGAAACCACGAGGCCGACGGTGATCATTTGATCCAGGATAAGAGAGTCAATCTTACCCGCGACATTCCCGGACAAGAACTGCTCTGCTCCCTCATGGGTGCCAATTTCACCCATAATGGCTTGGCGGAACGTGTAAAATGCAAACGCCGTACCTGCCATCATGATTGCACAGGCAGTGAAAACCATTGCGATGAAACGGCCATTGATAGAAAGCGTCACGATATCAGAACTCCAGACAAGCTAGAGGGCGGCAATCGCCGTCCTGAGCGCCTGCACCAGGACCGCAGGCTCAGGTGTAGCCCTAAACTGACACACGTAAAAATTTGGTAATAATCCGAATGTCAAAAATATCAATTTTCTATTATTAACTATAATCTGCAGCGTTTTAAAAAATAGCGCATCACCCCCGGCGATGCACCGCCGTCAAACAGTAATCATGCGGGTTAGCAGGAATCCGGCCCCGGCGGAAACTGCGGAGAGTGTTGCCCCCCAGGCTACATCAACAACAGTGACAATCACTGGCCAGTTCTTAAGCGTGGCGAAGTTGGTAACATCGTAAGTCGCGTAGGTAAAAAATCCGAACATCGCTCCGAACAGGACAGCATAGGCAAAGCTGTCGTTCTTAAGTGCTGGCAGCACTGCAAAAATCACGATCCCAACTACATAAATAACGTAGAAAGTACCGGCAGCTGCCATATTCGGCTTGTCCATCAGCAAGTGACCGATCCGGTCGAAATAGAACTTGGTAGCAACCTGTGTAAGCCACACAAAATCGATGGCAAAAAACACAAATGCGGTGGTGAAATAGGCAGCGATAACTTGAAACATGTGGCCCTCAGGTGATGTGCTTCAAATGTACGTCATTCTCCGCCAAGCGGATCAGCAACGCATTGAGGAATTTGGAACAAGAGGCCCTTCTGCTCACACCAAACCCGGTATAGCTTGCAGAAAACCGCCAGATTGGCGGCGCCAAAGTTGAGCATACAGGCCTGTTTCATCTTTCAGCAATTCGTCATGCGCTCCCTGTTGAACAATTCGGCCATTTTCCATCACGATCAGTCGGTCCAATTCAGCAATGGTGGACAACCGGTGCGCAATAGCGATCACCGTTTTTCCGGACATAAGTCCTTGCAGGTTTTCCTGAATTGCCGCTTCCACTTCAGAATCGAGAGCCGAGGTCGCCTCATCCAGCACGAGAATGGGCGCATCCTTTAAAAGGACGCGCGCAATTGCGATCCTCTGGCGTTGCCCGCCGGATAGTTTGACACCGCGTTCGCCGACAAATGCATCGAACCCTTTCCTGCCTCTTTTGTCTTCGAGATCATGAATGAATTCGAAAGCGTGGGCTTTTCGAGTTGCCCGGATCAACTCTTCCTCGCAGGCAGCTGGCCGACCATAAAGGATGTTTTCGCGGATAGATCGGTGCAGAAGCGATGGATCCTGTGTCACCATTCCGATGGATCTGCGCAGGGATTCTTGCGTAACATCCCGCAAATCATGGCCGTCGATCAAAACTCGACCAGCTTCAACATCGTAGAACCGTAACAATAGACTCGCGAGTGTGCTTTTGCCTGCCCCGGATGGGCCTACCAGCCCAACCCGCTCACCCGGCTCAATGACCAGGCTCAGATTATCTATGACACCGTTGGTTTTTCCGTAGTGGAATTGAACACGCTCGAATACAACTCGCCCGTCAACAGCCGTAAGCTCTATAGCATCCTGCTTGTCAGTAAGAAGGACCGGCTTGACGATCGTCTCCATGCTGTCCTGCATCGCGCCGAAGTTCCGGAATAATCCATTCATTTGATTGAAGAGACGATTGAGCAGAATATTCAGGCGCAGCACAAGACTGAGAGCGAACGCTACGTGACCGGTGCTGATCGCGCCAGATTGCCAGATCTGCAGCGCCATTGCGGTTATTGCGACAATCATCACGCCGTTTAACAGCGACATCACCACCCGGATGGTTGTCAGAAGGCGGGTGAATTCCTTTAGCGTTTCAACAAATGCGCGGAAAGACTGTTGGGAACCGTGGCTTTCCTCCTTCGCCGATCCGAACAGTTTGACCGATTGAATGTTCGTGTAGGTATCGACCAAACGCCCCATAACGCCGGAATAGGAGTTAGCAGTATCTTTGGCTTTTTCCCGCACTCGAGGAATGAGATACCGGGCAACCAGAACAAAACTCAAAAGCCAAAGACCGACAATCCCGCCAAGCCGGACATCCAGGTCAGTCACAAGAACCAGCGTCGTGATTGCATATACAAATATAAACCAGGCCACCTGAAGCAGGTTGGTCATGAAATCGCCAGCAGAAATCCCCGCCTGCATAACCTTCTGCGACAAACGCCCCGCCAGATCATCATGAAAAAAACTGAGGCTCTGGCGCATGACCTGCTGATGCGCCTGCCAGCGAACCAGATTGAAAAATCCCGGCACAATTGTCTGTTCTTCGACAAGCGCGGTCAGGGAGTTCACTAAAGGTCGCAACAAGACAACGACTGCCGCCATGCCAATCAGCGTCCACCAATGATCAGCAAAAAACGAACTTCGATCACTTCCTTCCAGCAAATCAACAAGTCTGCCCAGAAAATTGAAGACCGCGACTTCGACAAACGCAGACAAAATGCCCAGTACCAGCATGGCCACAAAAGGCCATCGAACCTGCAGGACGAAATACATCAGAAACCGGAGACCACCATGAGGCATCTCATTGGCAGGTGGCGAGCGAAACGGATCAATCCAGGATTCAAAAAGCCGGAAAAGCGGGAGCACGGAAATCACCTAGGGAAATAGAGTGCGATTCTTGTTCCATCTTACACATGTGTCTCCCATTTGGATCTGCCAATAGCCGAATTCCGGCGACCAACATTGAATGACAAACAAAAGCCCAACTGCTAAGGACGCATCTTTCATCAACGGCCAGATCGGTTTCATGCCTGACATCGCCCTTTATCTTCCAGACATTCCGCAAAACACCGGCACAATATTAAGGCTCGCCGCCTGCATGGATGTAACCGTGCATCTGATCGAGCCAGCCGGATTTCCGATTTCGGACAGCGCACTCAAACGCGCTGGAATGGACTACCTGGAGCGGGCAGCTCTCAAACGGCATATGTCATTTGAGGAATTCCAGGACTGGCGCAACTCAGAACAGCGACGACTGGTGCTTTTGACGACCAAATCATCCAGCTCGTATACAGATTATGAGTTTCAGGAGGCCGACATCCTGCTCCTTGGGCGTGAAAGCAAAGGTGTTCCTGATGACGTCCATGACCTGTGCGATGCACGGGTAACAATCCCGATGGCGAAGGATATGCGCTCTATTAATGTTGCTATCTCGGCGGGTATGGTACTCGGCGAAGCCTTGCGGCAAACCGGCACATTTCCTAAAAGCCAAGACTGATCCTGTTCAGTTGTTCTTTGCAGCAACCTACCCAATTCCTCGAGGCCTAATTCATGAACGCTCCTTCCCCAGAACAACGTGGTGGCCCAATCCCGAACGGGATCGAGCAAAAAAAGGAAATAGCGCCGACATGGTTCAGGGAATTGAGGGACCGTATTTGCAAGTCATTTGAGGATCTTGAGGATGAAATAGGCGCCCTCTCAGGCCCGATGGCTGACCAGCCGGCAGGCCGGTTTGAACAAACGCCCTGGGAGCGCACAGATGCAACGGGTGCCAAGGGTGGCGGCGGTGTCATGTCGATGATGCATGGCCGGGTGTTTGAGAAAGTCGGCGTCCATATCTCAACCGTCCACGGAGAGTTCTCACCAGAATTCCGGGGGCAGATCCCGGGCGCGAATGAAGACCCACGATTCTGGGCTTCGGGCATCAGCCTAATTGCTCACCCGCACAATCCGAATGTTCCAGCCGTTCACATGAACACTCGCATGGTCGTGACCACCCGCCAGTGGTTCGGCGGCGGTGCCGACCTCACCCCCGTTCTCGATGCGCGCCGAACTCAGGAAGATCCGGATACGGTCGCTTTCCATGAAGCCATGGAGGCTGCCTGTTCAGCTCACGATGTCGCCGATTACGATGCCTACAAGGCCTGGTGCGACGACTATTTTTACCTGAAGCATCGTGATGAGGCCCGCGGTGTTGGCGGCATATTTTACGATTATCTGCACAGCGGAGATTGGGACGCTGATCTCGCCTACACCAAGGATGTCGGTCTTGCGTTCCTCAACATCTATCCGGAACTGGTTCGCCGGAACTTCGAGACACCCTGGACAGACGCCCAGCGTGAGGAACAGCTCATACGGCGCGGACGGTATGTGGAGTACAATCTGCTTTATGATCGGGGAACGATTTTTGGCTTGAAGACCGGTGGCAATGTCGCCTCGATCCTGTCTTCCATGCCGCCTGTCGTAAAGTGGCCCTAAAAAACGGGCCTATGCGGCGGCACCGCTGCCAGCAACGGCTTTTGTTCGGCTAACTTCACCGAAACTCCGGTTCAGAACCATGCCAGCGAATTGCGCCAGCATCTGTTGGTCGAGTTTGCCGCCCATCTCTTTCATGATTGAGATCGCAGTCCGCACCGGCACGCCTTCTTTGTAGGCGCGTTCTTCCGTGAGGGCTGTGAAGATATCGCAAATTGTCATCATGCGGACTTTTGGGGTGATCCGGTTTCCCTTCAAACCATTGGGATAGCCTGATCCGTCCAGAAACTCATGATGTTGAATTGCCATTTTCTTGATATCAATCGGCACTTCAAGGCGCGGTTTCAGGACTTCCTGTCCAAAAACCGGATGCTTATCAATGAGCGCACGCTCTTCGGTCGTCAGTTCGCCAGGTTTGTCCAGGATCGTCAGGGGAATGCGCATCTTGCCGATGTCGTGAACAAGCCCACCCGCAATCATCTCCCGGCAATCTGCTTCTGACCATCCCAGAAAACGTGCAAACGCACCGGCAATTCCAGCCACAACAAGTGAGTGACTGTAGGTACCACTGTGGTGGCACTGAACCGCCTCGAGCCAAGACGTCAACCCATCGAGATCAATCGCTGTCAGCAATTCGGACGCGCTGTCATCCATCGCTTTGATCTGGATATTGGCTTCGATCACGGCTGATAGGCAAAGCGTTTCCAGAAATGCATCCGTTTTCAAAAACGCCTTTTTGACCTTCTCCGACGTTTCAATCGGGAGATCGGCTAACGGGTCGGTATTGGTGCGTGCCTTTATCCGCTTTAGCATCAATGCCAACGGCGTATCGCGGTCCATAACCTCGGATTTTCCAAGAGCTGATGCCTGGATCACTTCACGGCGGATGGTTTTGGACGCCAGACAATATACCGGGATCTCGGCAATGCTGGCCCATGATGCCTTCAATGCGGACAATCCCGCATCAGTGGCATTCAACAACTCGACAATTGCGAGCCCCGCATCACCGACGGTCTTCGGTGAGACTCTGGCCATATCGATTAGTCGTGCCGGAAAAAAAAACGGCAACTTGCGAACCGGAGAATCCAACGGGAGCGGACCATCAGAGATTAGAACGATTTCCATCAATAGACTCGCAGCGCCTCAATACCTCAATCTCCGACAGTCTCACGCAGCGTTCACGTCAGCAGAGATTTTAATATAATTGGCGGTACTTCTTTATTTTCCGCTAAGAAATATCAGCAAGACCGGCAATTAGCGCTTCGTTTTCGAGTTTGTAACCTGTCTCGCACCAGGTCTTCTCCAGCTGTCTCAACTTGGCACCAAGACCAGGCCCCGGCTTGTGTCCGGCCGCAATGAGATCAGCCCCCTTCAACGGGAAAACAGGAACACTCTGGCTTCTCAACTGATCCAGATAGCTTTCGTTCTCCTCAACTCTCTCATTGTGGTCCTGTGCAGACAGTGTCGCCCAGCGCGCAAGATGCCCGTCTATGGCCCCTTGTCGGCCAAATTCATAAAGCATTGCTTCAGCTTCTGGGAGTTCATCAAGTTGGCGCAGGAATTTGATCGCACTCCAGGCAATTTGCATCCGTTTACGCTCTGCATTGGAAAGGCGGAGCCGGTCCGCAATGCGCTCTATATCCTCACGAACAAATCCGGCAAGAACAGTCAGTCCAAGCTCCGGATCACGTGTTTCTGACACCAGCGGATCCAGATCGCGCAGCGCTGCGTAATCTTCAACACGCGCAATGCCGCCAGTCGCAATTTCCCAAAGACCGCAATCATTCATCATGCGCAGTGCAGTTGCTGCGAGCGGTGCTTGCATGAGACGGCGCATCTCATGTCCGATGCGCTCTGCAGACAGTTGGCGTAATCCGTCCCGTTGACGGAGACAGGCCCCGAGCCCGTCCACGTCCATCTCACCCTGACCGTAAGCCGCGTAAATCCGGAAAAACCGCAGAATTCTAAGATAGTCTTCCCGCAATCGTGTATCCGGGTCTCCGATAAAGCGCACCCGGCGGTCAAGGCAGTCTTGCAAACCACCAAGCGGATCATGCAATTGACCATTGCGGTCCGCATAGAGGGCATTCATCGTGAAATCGCGCCGCTCGGCGTCTTTCACCCAGTCTTTGCCAAAAATGACTTTTGCCTGACGACCGAATGTTTCGACATCCTCGCGCAACGTGGTCACTTCATAGGCGAAGCCGTGGCTTACCACTGTGATCGTTCCGTGGTCGATTCCGGTCGCAATCGATTTCAGCCCAGATGACGATGCACGCGCAGCCACATCTTGCGGCGTTGCCGTCGTTGCGATATCGACATCCGGGATAGAGTGACCGAGCAGGGTATTCCGGATTGCACCGCCAACAACCCGCGCTTCGTCTCCATTCCTCTCAATTGCAGAAAACAGTGCCTGCAAACCACGCGCGTTCAACCAGTCGGCACGGCGCAATATATCGTCGGCATCTTCCGTCATCGTGTTATTCAAACCGGCCCGGGATGAAGACTCCATCACGCAATTCCGAGGGAATGTATTCAGTGCCTTCCGGGCTCTTACCCAAAAAGGCAACAGCTACCATGGCTAATATAGCCAGGGCCAAACCAACAAGCGTCAACCAGGCGACCGGTCCCCTGGTCCAACTTTTTGGGTCCTTGTTTTTCTTGGTCAGATAGAGCCACGCCGAGTAACAGGCGAAGGGAAGCAAAAACAAAAACAATTGCGTCAAAACAATGCGCAGCATTAGCGATACACCGTGTCGTAAAGTGAGCGGATAATTCCGGCCGTTACACCCCATATGTAACGGTCGTTGTAGGGCATGGCATAAAAATACCGTCTTTGCCCCTGCCATTCGCGGCTCAGTTTCTGATGATTTGCAGGATCCATCAAAAAGTGGAACGGAACCTCAAAAACATCTTCGACTTCATCCGGGTTTGGCACAAATGAAACTGTTTCGCGGATCAGTGCAACAATTGGTACAACCTTGTAGCCTGACCCCGTCAGGTAAGGTGCGAGACTTCCCAGTGGTGTTGCGATCATCGGTGGCAGCCCGATTTCCTCATGGGCCTCGCGGAGCGCAGCTTCGACAGGTCCTGCATCTTCCGGATCAATTTTTCCACCCGGGAATGCCACCTGACCCGCATGAGAATTCAAATGACCAGTGCGCTGTGTAAGAACAACACTTGGACCGTCGCCATGGTCCTTTAGCCCTATCAACACCGCTGCATCGCGCGGCGGGCCATTCCATTTGGCATAAGGACCAAGATCCGGATTAAGCACATGATCTCCGGTCTCAGGTTGAGGACCTGATTGCGCGGCTGTTGCCAAGCGCTCTTTCAGATCCAGAGCCCAGTTCGCCAGATCAGCTTCCTTTTCAACTGTGAAAGCGGTCATGTGATCCAATTCATGCAGCACATATTATCATTTCAATCCATCAAACATCATGGCTTAGCAGGCTTGAATCAACGGCGAAGTACCGTCCGCTGCTCCAAACACCCATCTCAGGTCCATTGTCACTTGCCCGTTCTACCATGAGGTCTGCCAGCTGATACATCAGCGCTCTGGTAAAAAGTGCTTCCAGACGCCCTCGGACATTCACATAGGGCTTCAGTCCACCACTTTCAGGTTCTTTTTCAAATCGCAATGGGCGTTCTGGCCCAACGGTGACCAAATCACCCATATTTGTCCGCAAGGTGAGCACTTGTGTTTCACCAATTCCATCGACAGCCATTTCAACTGCAACCAGCGGCGCATCATCGACAGTAATGCCAATCTTTTCGACAGGTGTTACCAAGTAGTGTTTGCCGTCTTCATCTTTGCGAAGAACAGAGGCAAACAACCGCGCCAATGCCTTGCGACCGATCGGAGAACCCATGTAAAACCATGTTCCGTCTCGAGCGATACGGATGTCCAGATCACCACAAAACGGCGGATTCCATTTTTCGACGGGCGGCAGTGCCTTGTCCGTCGCATCAGAGCGGCTCATCAGTGCCTGCAGGCCTGCTGGAAGGTTGCCGTCGGTATTCTTGCTCGTACTCATACCTGTCTCAATCAGTATCCGGTACCTTCGCAACACCCGGATTTTTGTCAATTCGGGTGCTCGCGTGATTGTCATCGTTTTGGTTCGGACCAGGGAATCCGCCGGTTTATCCCCCAACCATTGTAAAAATCTTGGACCTTTCCACTGTATGGCGCACATTTGCGCCTTATCTACTGACTTATATGGTGTCAGACTGCGTGAGTCGTAGCAATTTGGCTAAACCTTTAAAACAGCCTTTTTGGCAGTCGAACACGACAAAGCAACAGGACAGGTGATACATGAGCGTTGTTTCCCCCTCCAGCCCATCAGAAGCGGATCTGGCAGCTGTTGCTGAAGGTGCCGAACGTGCGGTAGGTCGCATCGGCGATGCCAAGGCCGATATAGCCCGGATCATTTTCGGACAGGAAACTGTGGTGGAGCAGTCTCTCGTGACCATCCTGGCAGGTGGACACGGCTTGTTGGTCGGTGTTCCAGGGCTTGCGAAAACCAAGCTGGTGGAAACACTCGGAACAGTCCTAGGACTTGATGCAAGCCGCGTCCAGTTCACGCCGGACCTGATGCCCTCGGATATTCTGGGAGCCGAAGTCATGGAACAGGGGGCCGATGGCGGCCGTTCCTTCCGCTTTATTCCCGGTCCGATCTTTTCAAAACTTCTTATGGCCGATGAAATCAACCGGGCCAGCCCACGCACCCAGTCCGCTCTCCTGCAGGCAATGCAGGAATATCATGTGACTGTTGCGGGCCATCCCCATGACTTGCCACGGCCCTTCCACGTTCTAGCCACACAGAACCCTTTAGAACAGGAAGGAACATACCCTCTTCCTGAAGCTCAGCTTGACCGTTTCCTGATGCAAATTGATGTCCACTATCCGGATCTCGATGCTGAACGGCGCATCCTTATGGAGACAACGGGTGCTGAACAAGCCACAGCGCAAACAGCAATGACTGCTGACGAATTGATAGAGTACCAGCAACTCGTCAGGCGCATGCCGGTTGGAGAATCTGTAGTCGATGCGATCTTGCGCCTCGTGCGTTCTGCACGCCCTGAGGAAGGCTCAACCGGCTCCGACATCACAAAACTGATTGCCTGGGGTCCCGGACCACGCGCCAGTCAGGCCTTGATGCTGACGGTCAGAGCAAAAGCTTTAGTCGATGGCCGATTAGCTCCGTCTATTGACGACGTACTGGCGCTGGCTGAACCGATCCTCCAGCACAGAATGGCATTGACATTTGCTGCTCGCGCAGACGGGCACACTGTCCGCGATGTTATCCGGCGCGTTAAAGAAACAATCGCCTGACAATCTAGTTAGAAAAAGCCTTGGAGGATTGCCGCTCTCGATGGATCCACAAAACACACAGCAAGACATCAACACTGACACGTGGCCGAACATTATCGGTGAAGCGCGGTCTGTTGCTGATGCTCTGCCGGATCTGTTGGTTGAAGCAAGCCATGTTGCCAACTCCGTTATCTCCGGGTGGCACGGGCGCCGGCGTGCAGGGCCAGGTGAAAGTTTCTGGCAGTTCCGCCCGTTCAATATGGGTGAACCAGCCAAAAGGATTGATTGGCGACGCTCGGCGCGAGACGACCATCTCTATGTCCGCGAGCGCGAATGGGAAGCTGCTCATACAGTCTGGCTTTGGGCTGATCTATCGTCCTCTATGGTGTTTCAATCCCGGTTGTCTCAAGTTGCCAAGCGGGACAGGTCAATTGTCTTGATGTTGGCATTGGCTGACATGCTGGCTGAAACCGGTGAGCGGATCGGCCTTCCCGGCTTGACTCGCCCTTTTTCGGACAGGCGGGCCGCTGAACGTCTGGCTGATGCCTTGACCCATCTGTCGAAACCAATCGCTTTACCTGACACAATGTCAGTGAAGCGGTTTGCAGATGTTGTGCTCATTTCAGACTTTCTCGATCCTCTGGAAGAGATATCTGCCTGGATCGCACGCGTTGCCAGTACTGGCGCGAAGGGGCATTTGGTTCAGGTTCTGGATCCAATTGAAGAGATTTTTCCTTTCGACGGTCGTATCGAATTTACCGACCCGGAAAGAGGCATTCGTCTCACGACGGGGCGGGCTGAGAACTGGCGCGAAGACTACAAGAGGAAACTCGAAGCGCACCGCGCGGAAGTAAGAGATATAGCCATGCGCGCTGGCTGGACCTACGTGCTTCATCACACTGACCGTCCGGCGGCAGAGCCATTACTGGTTCTGCACAGCGCCCTGTCCGGCGCCCTGGATGTCATGCAGAAAGGAGGCGTCTGACCCGTGTTCGCAAGTTTGCCGCTCACCTTTACCGCGCCGTGGATTCTGGCGGCACTTGCACTCCTGCCAGTGATCTGGTGGCTTTTGCGTTTGACACCGCCGCGCCCGCGTCAGATTTCGTTTCCCCCGACCCGTCTTCTATTGGACATCGATCAACACGAAGAAACGCCGCAACGCAGTCCCTGGTGGCTCACCCTTTTGCGTCTGCTGCTCGCAGCATTGTTGATTATCGCTCTTTCCGGTCCGGTCTGGCGCGCTGCCGACCCAGTTGAGACCAAAGACGGTGTCCTCTGGCTCCTGATCGACAACGGCTGGACGTCTGCCAAAAGTTGGGATGCGCAGGTCAGTACTGCAGAGCAAATCCTTGCGACCGCTGAGCGCGAAAACCAGCCGGTTCTTTTTGCTGCGACTGCAGAAGGGCCTGGCCAGAGTTTTGTTCCTGAAGCAGCAAGCTCAGCACTGGAAAAACTACGAGCACTCGAGCCAAAGCCTTATGCGCCGTTGCGCAGCGAAATCAGCATTAGTCTCAGAAAAGCCGCACAAAAAACGCCACCCGGCGCCGTCGTCTGGCTGTCCGACGACACTCATTCAGATGATATTTTTCATTCTGACTTGGCAGCAATTACCGGAGATGCTCCGATAACTGTCATGACGGGACTGGATACACCTTTGGGATTGAAAGACCTTTCCAATGACGCCGAGGCATTGGCTCTAACCCTTGTTCGGCATCCTGCGAACCGAGCCACAACAGCAACAGTTCGGGCGCTCGATCTCAAGGGCCTCATACTGGGTGAAGTTCAAACGTCTTTTGAACCCGGCAAAACGGAGACAGAAGCACGTTTTGAGCTCCCAAGCGAGCTGCGCAATGACATCGCCCGCGTCGAAATAGCAGGCGAAGCAGCAGCGGGAGCCATTCAACTGGTTGACGACAGATGGCGCCGACGCATTGTCGGATTGATTTCAGGCCAATCCGGAGCACTCGATCAACCGCTCCTATCGCCGCTGTACTATCTCGAGCGAGCCCTGGCACCGTTTTCCGATATCCGACGCCCGAAAGTCGGCGATATTGATGACGCAATCCCGGCGCTGATTGATCAGGGCATCTCAGTGCTTGTGCTTGCAGATGTCGGGCGCCTCCCCGACACGACGGCAGAAACGTTACGAAACTGGACCGAAAACGGCGGAACACTTCTGCGTTTCGCTGGACCCAGAACTGCTGGTGGTACAGATGATCTGATCCCTGCGCGCCTTAGAGCTGGAGATCGTTCTCTTGGAGGTTCTCTATCCTGGAAACAACCGCAACACCTGGCCCCTTTCGCGGAAGACTCTCCGTTTTCCGGACTGAAAATTCCTGAAGAAGTGACAATCTCCCGTCAGGTCCTTGCTGAACCGACATCCGATCTCCCGGAGCGGACCTGGGCCATGCTGGAAGATGGCACACCGCTGGTCACGGCAGCACCGATTGGAAATGGCAGCATTGTCCTTTTTCACGTGACCGCAGATTCTTCCTGGTCAAACCTGCCACTGTCGGGTGTGTTCCTGCATATGCTGCGACGCATATTGTCTGTTTCCAACGTTGCAAGTGCTGTTGAGACCGCTGATGACGGGGCTCCCTCCCGAGGGGTCTTGCCACCACTTCGGCTTCTCGACGGTTACGGGCGTTTTGGCTCACCTCCAGTCGAGGTCACACCGGTCAGTTCCAGCGAATTTCGCGATGCTGTTGCAAGCAGACAAACACCACCTGGACTTTATGGCACTAAGGACGGATTCCGTGCTCTCAACCTGATGCGTAAAGACGATGTGCTTCAGCCGCTCAATCTTGAGGCATTTGGCGATCGCGTATCCGAGAAAGCCTATCCAACATCTGACCCGTTTGATCTGAGGGTCGTATTTTTTTCACTCACATTCCTGCTGCTGGTTGTTGACGCGATAGCCGTCTTCCTTCTCGCAGGCGGTATTTCACGAATTATGATGCGTGGCCACGCTGCCGGACTGGCCACTGCAATAATCGTAGGCGGAACCATGTTGGCAATCGTCGACACAAGTCCGGCCCGGGCCCAATCCAGTTTCGATGAGTTGCAGGCCTTGGAATCTACCCTGGAAACCCGGCTTGCTCATGTGTTGACCGGAAACCCGGAAATTGACGATGCAAGCGCCGCCGGATTGTCGGGGCTCAGCCAGTTTCTGGCTGAAAGAACCGCATTGGAACCAGGTGAACCGGTCGGGATCGACATTTCTCAAGACGAATTGGCATTCTACTCCCTGCTTTACTGGCCGATTGATCCGGCAACCGACAAGCCAGATGATCGCACAATCGCGCGGATCGACACGTTCATGCGCAATGGCGGTACGATATTGTTCGACACGCGTGATCATATCAACGCGTCGACGACCGGTTTTGGTTCAACGCCTGCAACCCTAAAACTGCGGGAAATTCTTGAAGACCTTGACGTTCCCCCGTTAGAGCCGGTGCCACCGGATCATGTTCTGACGAAGGCATTTTATCTTCTGGACTCTTTCCCCGGCCGATATGCAACCAGCCCGCTCTGGGTGGAAAGCCTTGAGGACGTATCGGTACGCAGAGACCGCCCGGTACGGGCAGGTGATGGCGTGTCGCCGCTGTTGATCACCGGCAATGATTTCGCGGCAGCCTGGGCCATTTCGGATACTGGGGAATTCATGTTTCCAACCGTTCCAAACATTCCGGCACAGCGCGACTATGCGTTCCGCTCAGGGGTCAACATCGTCATGTACAGCCTGACAGGGAATTACAAGGCCGATCAGGTCCACATCCCTGCCTTGCTTGAACGGCTTGGGCAATAGGAGACGTCATGATCTGGTCTCTTTCATTTGACCCACTTGTTCCCAACTGGGCTTTGATAGCCGCAGGTGCACTGACGCTCTTCTTTGCTGTTCTGCTGGGATATCTGAATTTACGCGGCTGGGTTCTCCGCTGCATGACCATGGCCTTGCTGGTTCTGGCCCTTGCCAATCCGGCAATTGAGCGTGAGGACCGCGAGCCTTTGTCCAGTGTAGTGGCTCTGGTGGTCGATAAAAGCCAAAGCCAACGTCTTGCCGATCGACAAGCAACCACCGACGCGACTACAGAAGCCCTTCAATTGCGCATCGAAGCGCTGGAAGGCTTTGACGTACGTATTCTGGAGGCGCGTAATTCAGGCTCCGGCGATGGTACAGAGTTGTTCCAGACACTCTCCAACGGTCTTGCCGACGTGCCGCCAGAGCGGGTTGGCGGCGCAATCATAGTCAGTGACGGCCAGATCCACGACATTCCGGAAACAGCGGAAGCGCTTGGATTTAATGCACCAGTGCACGGGTTGATCACCGGGACGAGTGATGAGCGGGACCGGCGTATTGTTCTGGACAAAGCACCCCGTTTCGGTTTGGTCGGATCAGAACAGACAGTTGGCTTGACTGTCATTGACCAGGGACGAGGAACTGGTCCCGGCGATCAGGTTCGGCTGACGGTAAAACGTGACGGCAACATCGTCACAGAACGCACTGCAAGAACCGGTGAGAAGATCGACATACCCGTCGAGGTTGCTCATGGTGGCGACAATATCTTTGAATTCGAAGCTGATGCCCTTGATAATGAGCTCACCAATTTGAACAACCGCGCTGTTGTTACGATTGATGGCATTCGCGAAAATCTTCGGGTTCTTCTGGTATCGGGCTCGCCTCATGCAGGCGAACGCACCTGGCGTAATCTTCTGAAATCAGACGCTTCGGTTGACCTTGTCCATTTTACGATCCTGAGGCCGCCTGAAAAACAGGACGGCACACCGATCAATCAGCTGTCTCTGATTGCCTTCCCGACGCGCGAACTGTTCTCGGTCAAGATAGATGAATTCGATCTCATCATCTTCGACCGTTATGTCCGCCGTGGTGTTCTGCCGATGTTGTATTTCGACAATATCGCAAGATACGTCGAAAATGGCGGCGCGGTGATGCTTGCTGGCGGACCGGATTATGCTGAAGGCGGCAGCCTCTATCGGACCCCTTTGGCCAATATACTGCCTGCACGGCCGACTGGCGCTATTCTGGAACAACCATTTCATGCGACATTGGCTCGGCTTGGTGAACGCCATCCGGTAACGCGGGGCCTTCCGGGAGCAGAACAGGACCCACCGGCCTGGAGTCGATGGTTTCGAATGGTCGACACGGAACTTCATGAAGGTCATGCCCTGATGTCCGGTCCAAGCGATGCGCCTCTTCTGGTCTTGAACCGCAAAGGCGAAGGCCGGGTGGCGATGTTATTGTCGGATCATGTCTGGCTGTGGGCTAGAGGTTTTGAAGGTGGTGGCCCACATGTCCCACTGTTGCGACGTCTTGCCCATTGGTTGATGCAGGAACCAGATCTAGAAGAAGAAGCTCTCAATGTTTCGTTGAGGGGTCCAGAACTGATCGTTGAACGCCAGACACTTGGAGAAACTGTCAACGAAGTCACCGTCGTTACACCAACTGGCGACCGCTCTGATCTGACTATGTCCGAAAATGAGCCCGGTTTGTGGAGCGGGTCTGTTCCGGTCACTGAGACCGGACTGTTTTCCGTGACAGATGGGGAAATGAGCGCGCTCATTCATGTCGGCCCGCAAAACCCGCGCGAATACACAGACGTCCTGTCGACCACAGAAGCACTTTCTCCGATCAGCGAAGCAACTGGTGGCACTGTCCAGCGTCTTCGTGATGTCGGCGGTGACCTCGAATTACCGCGTGTTGTATCAATGAACCAATCGGCCAGCTATGCTGGCAACGGCTGGATAGGCCTGAAGGCAACCGAGGCCAGCGTCCTGAACGGCGTCGACCGGTTTCCGCTCCTGATCGGGCTGCTTGGCCTCGCAATTCTGCTCGGTGCCATATCCATGACCTGGTACAGGGAAGGCCGCTAGGCCAGAACTTGCCCACTTTGAACCGCGCCGGTCGGCATTTCGCAGTCATGAAAACGCGCGATCAGAAGTCGTGCCGGATCAACCGGACCTGGTAGCGTGATCTTGCCAAATGGCACCTGCTCAAATCCGAAGGGCCGATAATAGGGCGCATCTCCGACTAGAAGTACGAGCTTGTCTCCAGCCACATTCGCCGCATCCAGTGCTGTCTGCATCAATGCCTTGCCAAGTCCCCGACTCTTGAATGTCGGAGAAACGGTCAACGGACCGAGCAGCAAAGCATCGGTTACTCCGATCTTGATCGGCGTCAGACGAATTGACCCGGCCAGATCAGACCCGGAATGACTGACGAATGCCAGGTCAGGCCTGTGCGGTACATTCTCCCGGATGCGAAAGGCAGTTCGCGCATACCGACCAGGGCCGAAAGCCTCGGCTTGCAAGTCTTCAATTGCAGAGTTGTCGGCAACGTCTTCAAGGCGGATGACCCAAGTGGTCTGTTTCATGAGAGTATTTCCAGCAGGCAGTATAGTTTTAAACGCGCCTGCAATGGACCCAGATTTTAGGAATATCTATTCCGGGGTCAGGTCAGCCGCGACGGTGCGGACGAGAGTTTCCTCGTCGGCTGCTTCGTCGTCGGAGCATAAGACCTGCGCTCATGAATACCGTTCTCACAATTCAACCGGACAATTTTCTTTCCGGCGATGCTGTCGTGGAAATTCGGGTACCACGCCATTCCCTAATTGGTCCAGCGCTTTTTTCAATTACCTGCAGATCAAATCGTAAAGACTTATTGTAAAACCACTGCGAACAGAGTGTTCAGACGATTGATTTTGCGCTCGCAGGCATAAAATACTCTAGCAGGATTTCAGAGGAGTAAGATATGGGTGTGTTGGTAGACGGCGTTTGGAAAGAGAATTGGGTTGAACCGAAATCAACCGGCGGTAAATTCGTCCGCAAGGATTCCGCATTCCGCAATTGGGTCACCAAAGACGGAGTTTCTGGCTTGAGCGGCATCGGTGGTTTTAAAGCCGAGGCAAATCGTTACCATCTTTTCGTTTCCTATGCTTGTCCATGGGCCCATCGGACGATGATTTTCCGGAAGCTGAAAGGTCTGGAAGATTTGATCACGCTATCTGCAGTCCAGCCCCTGATGTTGGAGAACGGGTGGGAATTTGAAACCGCCGAACCACTACTGGATGCTCAATATGCCTGGCACATCTATTTGAAAGCCGACCCATTTTACTCCGGTAGAGCGACTGTCCCTATCCTGTGGGACAAACACCAAAATACGATTGTCAGCAATGAGTCGGCTGAAATCATCAGGATGTTAAATTCTGAATTTGACCACCTGACAGGGTCATCTTTGAACTTCTATCCGGAAGATCTGCGTCCTCAAATCGACCGCATTAATGAGCGCATCTACAATGCGGTGAACAATGGCGTATACAAGTCAGGCTTCGCGTCATCTCAACAAGCCTATGACGAGGCCGTAACCACACTGTTTGAGGTTCTGGACGACCTAGAGGAACGCCTGTCCGGGCAACGTTATCTTGTTGGAGATAGGCTCACAGAAGCTGATTGGCGCCTGTTTACGACGCTGGTCCGATTTGATGCAGTCTATACCGGGCATTTCAAATGCAATATCCGGCGGATAGAAGACTACCCGAACCTGTCAAACTATCTGCGCGAACTCTACCAAATCCCCGGCGTTGCTGAGACGGTCGATATGACAACCATCAGGCAGCATTATTACGGTTCACACGAATCCATAAATCCGACACGGATCGTACCGGCAGGTCCAGTCCTCGATTTCACGACACCACACAATCGGGATCGGTTCAAAATTGCGGCCTGATTAATCTGAAAGCGTACCGGTGGACATCCAACGTCCGCCGGACGGGATTTCATCATTCCGAAATTCCTGCAGACGAACGCGGGTTGCTTCAGTGACACCAATCGGCAGCTCATCAAACTCGAAAAAACGCGCTTCACTGATTTCCGTATTGGGCTGCAGGAACAAATCATCTTCTGACCATTCAGCCAGATGAAACAGGCCGACATGATCCCGGCCCCATCCGCGATCATTTAGATAGATGTTCAAGAGCGAAATCGGCCCTTCAGCACGAATTCCAACCTCTTCCTGAACTTCCCGGCAAGCCGCTTCATGGAGTGTCTCGCCACCATCCACGGCCCCACCCGGCAAGTACCAGCCGTTGAGATAGCTATGTCGTACCAGAAGAATGCGTTTATGAACGTCTTCAACAATCACTCTGACCCCAAGTGTGTATGGGTTCCGAACGAGCCCCTGCCCATGAATTAGGCGGCGGGTCCAGCTTTTTGGCAAAATCGCGATTAATTTCAACATCTTCTCAAAACAACTCAACACAACCAAAAAGGTAGGGATTCATTAACCCATGCAATGCGCGCAGGGCAGCCATATCAGAACAACGCTCCTCATTCGAATAAAGATTGCCTATATAAAGTGCACATTGATGAATTCGAAGGCGGCCAACCGCCTCAACCTCCCAAAGGAAAATGATATGTTCAAAGCTCTGTTCGCAATGCGTCGTCGTCGTTCTTTCCAGTGGAAACCGGCTGTAGACCTCAGCAACCCGCGCGTTGCTGCTTCCTTGACCACATTCCCGACCAACTGACACCTGTCAACGGGTCATTCCTGCGGAGTATGAACCATGATCGGGTTCGTCTATGTTGTGAATGCGACGCTGCGCGAGACCACGCGCACCGCAGATACCAAGGTTTCCCGCTTACCGTCGCTGGCTCCGCTGGCAGGACGATTGGTGAAAACCAAAACCTGATCAGTACATAACTCCAATACGCTTCAAAGCGCCGCGTCTTTTTTCTTGACGCGGCGCTTTTTGGTTTGATGATGCGCTCATCATGTTCAAACTTGCACATCTGTCTGATCCACATCTCGGGCCATTGCCTGATCCAAAACTCCTGCAGCTGTTTTCAAAGCGCATTCTGGGTTATCTGAACTGGAAACGTAATCGTTCAAAGATTATGGGCGCAAACTATCTGGAGCAGTTGATCGAGGATATGAAATCCAAGGCCCCGGACCACATTGCAGTTACCGGTGACCTGGTTAATATCGCGCTTCCCCTAGAAATATCTGGTGCCAGAACCTGGCTGGAAGAAATCGGGGTACCCGGTGATGTTTCCGTTGTGCCCGGCAATCATGACGCCTATGTGCCCGGGGCGGTGAAGAGGGCCAGAGCAGCCTGGTGGCCGTTTATGTCCGGTGATGGCGCTGCAGATGAACCTGGCGAGAAACTGAAAGCGGAAGCCACTTTTCCCTACGTTCGCAGAAGAGAAGACGTCGCTTTGGTCGGTGTTTCAACCGGACGGGCAACAGCGCCATGGTTTGCAACAGGCCGTGTCGGCGCAAAACAATGCCAGCGTCTCCGCGCCACACTTGAAGAGTTGGGAACAGCCAAACTCTTTCGGGTCGTTATGATCCACCATCCACCATTCAAACACGCGACGCGTTGGCACAAACGCCTTGCGGACGCGTCCCAGTTTCGAGCAGCGATCAAACGCGCAGGCGCAGAGTTAATCCTGCATGGACACACCCACATCGACAGTTTCGAGACAATTGAAGGGCCGAACGGGCCTATCCCAGTCGTTGGCGTGCCTTCTGCGACAAGCGCCCCCGGCGGACATAAGCCCGCAGCCCGCTACAATCTTTTTTCAATTGAGAAAACGAGTGATGGCTGGAACTGCCAAATGGAAGAACACGGATTTAGTATTCCGAAGGAACCTGTGACCCTTCTCAAGGACCGTCAGGTCACAATTCCCTAGAGCGGAAAAGGGGAAAAAGCCCGGCAACAGGCCGGGATTGTGTCCTCAAAGGGGATTTGCAAACCAGGCAAATGCAATCAGGCCAAGGGCGCCGACCGCAAGCCCCACCCCGAAAGCTCCAAATACAGAAACCCAGGTCGTCCGGCTTTCCTTGACCCGTACGACCTTGGAATCCAGCGCAACCTGACGGAGCCTTTCATTGAGCCAGTCTCCTTCAAGCGCTTTTTCACGTTCCAAAACACGCTCGGCAATATATTCCGTCAGGCAATCTGCCATGTCATCAATATTAGCAGTTTCCAGAATGACGACACGGCCAAGCCTGGTGTCCTTGAGGAACCGGTAGGTCTTCCGGTCGCCGCCAACAACTACATGACTGGTTGCATCAATCCATAGCCTTGGGGTCGAACCTGCAATGATCTGGAGAGAGAATTGATCATCGTCTTCGGGAATTTCCCGGAAAACGTCTTTCAGTTCATCGGCAAGCATATCCAGCCGTGCCCGCTCTGTTTCCTGCAGCTCGACGACAACGTCGGAACGCTCAACCTCACCAAGCTGCACCTTGCGGATTGCATCGCGTAGCGACCGCATACGCGTATGTGGAACAACGTTATCCTGCATCTCAGACATGAAAGCGTCCGACTCCGTGTTAATCTTCTTTGTCTCAAGTCTTAACCGACTCCCGTCGATCAGAAACCTCGCATGCCACTGCTGACACCGGTATCCACTGGCAATCAGTATGACTTGGTTAACGAAGGTTAAGCGATTTTTAACCCTTGCACCAGCAAGCCCGCGCTGGCCTGTGCACTAATCATGGGTTATTCAAGAACTAATTGCGGTTCTGAGGGAGATTTCAGCATGGATGTTGACGGAAAAAGGTATCGCACAATCTGGCTTGGTGAAGATGGTGCAACGGTTGAAATCATCGACCAGACGAAATTTCCGTATGCATTTGAAATCGCAAAGTTGCGGACGCTGGAAGATGCAGCGCATGCAATTCGTGTCATGCAGGTGCGCGGTGCTCCGCTGATCGGGGCGACAGCTGCCTATGGCGTGGCACTGGCCATGTTGACGGATTCTTCTGACGACGCTCTGCACACAGCTTGTTCCACCCTTCTCGAAACACGCCCGACTGCCGTCAATCTTCGCTGGGCACTCGATATCGCTCGCAAGACCCTGATACAGGTCCCGCCGGAATTCCGTCTTCAGGCTGCCTACAAACTTGCCAATGACATCTGCGACGAAGATATCGCCATCAACATGGCTATCGGCATGCACGGAATGGAGATTATTGCCGAAATTTCTCAAAAAAAGCGCGAAGGTGAACCGGTCAACATCCTGACCCATTGCAACGCTGGTTGGCTTGCGACTGTTGACTGGGGAACTGCCACGGCACCGATTTACATGTCACACAACGGCGGCATTCCGGTTCATGTCTGGGTGGATGAAACACGCCCTCGCAATCAGGGTGCGTTTCTGACAGCCTGGGAACTCGGACACCACGGCGTGCCTCATACGGTCATAGTAGACAATGCCGGTGGCCACCTGATGCAACATGGTGAAGTTGATCTGGTCATCACCGGAACAGATCGCACAACCGCCACAGGAGACGTCTGCAACAAGATAGGCACCTATCTGAAAGCGTTGGCAGCAAGAGACAATGAAGTGCCGTTTTACGTTGCTTTGCCATCACCAACCATCGACTTTTCATTGTCTGATGGGGTGCGAGAAATTCCGATCGAGGAACGCAGTGGAGACGAAGTCAGCCGCATGACTGGCAGATCAAACAACGGCACCATAGAGACAATCGACATCGTTGCAGAAGGCTCTGAGGTCGGCAACCCGGCCTTTGATGTGACACCCGCGCGGTTGGTGACTGGACTGATTACCGAGCGCGGTATCCTTGCGCCAAATCGGCAGGCGATTGCAGGAGCTTTTCCGGACCGTGTCAAACTCAGCGCGTGAGTTTAAGAAGAGCTAGTCAGCGAGATACGGCACATGTGGTGCTGAGTTCTTCGGGCACAAACCTTCCAGACGCGGATCATCGATCACTTCGATGCAGCGCCTGAAGGGTTTGAAGCCACATGACCTGTAGAACATCATTGCCTGAGGGCTATCGCCTGTACACGTATGTAACCAGATCCGTTTTGTTTCAGGACGAGACCAGGCCATGTCAACTGCTTGAGACATCAACCAGCGTCCGACACCACCACCGATGGCACCGGGAACCAAGCCGAAATAGGCAAGTTCAACGGTTTCCGTATTGGCATAGTTCAATTCCAGGATCCCGACCGGCTTTCCATCTTTCATTGGCCGGAAATGTTCCCGATCAGGTTCATGGAGCATTTTTTCAAGATCTTCAGATGATTTTTTGAGGCGTCCAAACCAGATCCAGTTTTCGCCAACTTCACGAAACAGCTTTTGGTACTCGTCTGCGCCGGGTTTGTTCCAACGTTCAAGAACCAGATCCTGCCTCGCTCCCGCCAGGGGTTCCTGAGGTTCAGATGTCATTTCCAAATGCGTTACAACAAACGCTATCTTCGTAACAGGCACATCGGTGTACCCGTCCAGATTAAGCACCAGCTCAGTCATGTGTCACCCTTGTTTGGCAGCCTTAACTGTCGGCATTATCAGCTCTTGGGAAGAACGCCAAGTTGACCTTGCAAGACGCAGGGAGTTAACGGTCTGTTAACCCTAATTTGAGAAGGATGAATGTGTATCCAGGAGAGATGCCCAAATGCCTAAAGTTGGAAACTACGTTCAGCGGGACTACCACAGCAAATTCAGTTCGAAGCGTAGTTCAAAGTGGACCAACTACAACAAGGGCTGGGGCGCAAAACGCTCCTCCTCCATCCAGAAAAGCCAGGCACTTCGGACACAGCTTTCCAATTCAGTTACAACCATCAACACGCAGATGGTTCAGCAGCAAGCCTTGTCGACGATGCAAAATAGGTATTCACCGCAGGCGACCTATGCCAGTCCCACAGCTATTGGTGCCCGGATCAATATGTCTATCTAGTCGCAACGCCCCATTTCCGAAGAAAAGCGACTTTGCAACTCTCCAAACCGTTAGATCGAACCGATTGTTTTCAATTTGACGCGTGGATGAACCTCGCCCTGGCTCATCACCGTTGTATGGGCGCGAAACCGTTCAACAATGGATCGCACAAAGGGACGCGTTTGCGGCGATGTCAGTAGGACTGGAACTTCACCCTGCTGCGCGGCCTCTTCAAAAGCGTCCCGGACCTTGCCGACAAACTCTTGCAACTTACTCGGTTGCATGGCGAGTTGACGGTCGTCGCCCTCACCCACAATCGATTCCAGAAACGCCTGCTCCCATTGAGGCGACATGGCGATCAGCGGCAAATATCCACCGGGTGATAGATTGGAAGCGCAGATCTGACGGCCTAACCGGGTTCGAACATGTTCCGCGATTGAATCTGTATTGCGGGTCATACCGGTTGCTTCTGAAACACCTTCCAGAATGGTCCCCAGATCACGCACAGATATCCGCTCATTGAGAAGTGCCTGAAGAACGCGCTGGACACCCGAAACGGTGATCTGGGTCGGAATGAGATCTTCGACCAGTTTAGCCTGCTCACCCTGCAGTTCCTTGAGCAACTTCTGAACGTCGCCATAAGTCAGCAATTCGCTGATATTACCTTTGATGGTTTCGGTCAGATGCGTTGACAGAACTGTCGCCGGATCCACAACTGTATATCCACGCAAGGAAGCATCCTCGCGATACTGGGCTTCAACCCAGGTTGCTGGCAAGCCAAAGGTTGGCTCCGTCGTATGGGTCCCTGGCAGTTTGACCTGTCCGCCAGCTGGATCCATCACCATGAAATGGTTCGGATACAGGAGCCCGCGACCGCCCTCTACTTCCTTGACCTTGATGACATAATCATTCGCGCCCAGCTGAATGTTATCAAGGATCCGCACCGGAGGCATGATAACGCCCATATCACCGGCGATCTGACGTCGAAGAGCCTTGATCTGCTCTGTCAGAACGTCGCCTTCATTCTGGTTTTTACCATTGATAAGCGGCAAGAGGGCGTACCCCAGCTCAATCCGCAGCTCATCCATTTTGAGGGCATCAGTAATAGGCGGTTCAGGTGGTGGTTTTGGAGCAGCTTCCACCGCTTGTTTTTGTGCCGACTTCGCTGCTACCTGCTTTTTGCTTTTTCCTGTTTGATACGCCAGATACCCGGCCGCACCAGCCAGCCCCATGAACGGGATCATGGGCATGCCCGGCAAGAATGCGAGAACAACCATAACGGCTGCGGACATTCCAAGAGCCTTCGGATAGCCGGTAAATTGGCTTGTCAGTGCCTTGTCCGCCGCGCCGTGAACGCCCGCTTTCGAGACTAGAAGGCCGGCGGCAGTCGACACAATGAGCGCAGGAATCTGGGAGACCAGACCATCACCAATGGTCAACAAAGTGTAGTTGTTGGCTGCCTCGGAAAAACTCAGATCCATCTGGGCGACTCCGATGAAGATCCCGCCCAGTATGTTGATGAAAGTAATCAGAAGGCCGGCAATTGCATCGCCGCGCACGAACTTGGATGCACCGTCCATCGCCCCGAAGAAGGAGCTTTCGTCTTCAAGATCTTTGCGGCGCGTTTTGGCTTCCGACTCATCTATCAGACCGGCCGAAAGGTCAGCATCAATCGCCATTTGCTTTCCAGGCATCGCATCCAGCGTAAACCTGGCTGCCACTTCCGCGATACGCCCGGAACCCTTGGTGATAACCACAAAGTTCACAATCACCAGGATTGCAAACACAATGATCCCGATAACGAAGTTACCGCCCATGACGAGATTGCCGAACGACTGGATCACGTTTCCGGCCGCTGCAGTGCCTTCGTGGCCATTGGACAAGATCAGTCGAGTAGACGCGATGTTGAGGCCAAGCCGCAACATTGTCGCAATCAGGAGAACGGTCGGGAACGAAGAAAATTCCAGCGGTTTCTGGATAAACAGACCAGTCATCAAGACCAGCACAGAAAGAATGATTGAGACCGCCAGAAACATGTCCAGCATAACCGGCGGCATCGGCAGAATAAGCAGCGTAAGGATAACCAGTATGCCGGTCGCAAGACCAACGTCACCTGTGCGCAGGACGTCAATTATTTGGCGGAAGCTCGGCAATCCGGACACAGCTGGGCTGGACGGCACACTCGCAGCAGCTGGCTGCTCCGTTGCCGGTCCTGTCGGACCTTCTTGTCCTCCTGCTGCCGTATCCGACATATATTAATCCAATTCCTTATGTGCTCGGTTTGGACATCTCGTGTCCCTAAAGCGGGTTTTCTCAATCAATCCGTAATCATGAATATGGACGAGCCTCACCTGGGCCCGGAACGGAAACACCTTCACCGGTGTATTGATTCAGTTTATTGCGCAGCGTGCGAATGGAAATTCCCAGTATTTTTGCTGCATGCGTTCTGTTGCCGAGACAATGATCAAGCGTATCCAGAATGAGATCACGCTCGACATCTGCGACCGTGCGCCCAACATAGGAACGTGTCACCGCTTCGGCTGTCTGCGCAGCCACTTCGGCAGGTCCGCGAGAAACACCTAGCGGCGTACCGTCCGGCATGCGAATGGCCTCAACACCTATCTCTTCGCCGGAAGCCAAAAGGATGGAGCGGTGAATTGTATTCTCCAATTCACGCACATTCCCCGGCCAAGGATTGGACATCAATGCCTGACGTGCTTCCAAAGAAATCTCGCGCTCAGCTACGCCATTTGCTTCCGAATAGTGTTTTATGAAGAACTGGGCGAGTTCCATGATATCAGCAGGACGCTCGCGCAGCGCTGGAATCTTTAAATTGACAACATTCAGCCGGAAGAGAAGATCTTCCCGAAATTGCCCCTGCCGGACGCTTTCAGCAAGATCACGGTTTGATGTCGCCAGAATACGGATATTGACCGGCACAGGCCGTGTTCCGCCAACGCGGTCAATCACCCGCTCCTGGATTGCCCGCAACAACTTGGATTGCAGACGAACATCCATTTCCGAAATCTCATCGAGCAGCAATGTCCCGCCATCAGCTTCTTCGAATTTACCGATCCGGCGAGCTACAGCACCTGTAAACGCCCCCTTTTCATGACCAAACAATTCTGATTCCAGAAGGTGTTCCGGAATTGCCGCACAATTTATGGAAATGAACGGCTTTGAAGCCCGCTTGGAGCTCTTGTGAACGTGCCGGGCAATCACTTCCTTACCAGTTCCAGATTCGCCTGTGATCAACACAGACGCCTCTGATGGAGCAACCTGCTCCGCGAGTTTGACAACGACCGCCATGGCATCATCGCGGTAGATCAGGTCGCCGCGTTCCTGTGCAACAGCAGCAAGCACTGCCGCAATCATTTCAGGATCAGGCGGAAGCGGAATGTATTCCTTGGCACCTGCGCGTATTGCAGACACCGCAGCTTGCGCATCGGTTTCTACACCACAGGCTACAACAGGAACGTGGACACGCTCGTTTTGCAGTTTTGCAATGAGGCCGACTATGTCGAGATGAACTTCGACCATCAACAGGTCAGCACCACGACCTGAGCGGAGGACCTTTAGAGCTCCCTCCACATCATCCGCATGAGTTACCTGCGCGCCACCTTGCATGGCTATCTTTGACGCTGTGGTTAGCTGGCCGCCAAGTGTTCCGACAATTAACAGACGCATCCGTTATCTTCCTTACCGATCCGTCTTGATGATTTCAGTCATGGTTACGCCGAGCTTGTCCTCAACGAGTACAACTTCTCCACGTGCAACCAGACGGTCGTTCACAAAAATATCGATCGCCTCACCGACTTTCCTGTCCAGCTCCAGAACCGTGCCTGACGCAAGTTTCAACAGATCGGAAACATGCATTTTAGAATGACCAAGGACTGCAGAAATGCGAACGGGAACATCAAACACCGCTTCAAGATCCGCCGCCGACTGAGGACCGAGAACCTCCTCTTCCGCAATAGGCTGTTCCGGTATTTCCAACTCATCTAACGGGATATTTGTGTCTTGTTCGTCTGTCATTCATCAGAGTCCTTTTTCGGCACTGGATCCGGAGCTTTTGCCGTTTTTGAAGTGCCGCGAGCCTTTAAGTAGGCGCGAATACTGCCGTCAATTTCAGCTTCAAGAGCTTTACGGTCCCTCTTGATGCCGCCATCTGCCCATTCGATATGGCAATCTCCGCGACCGATATCCGGTTCTCCAAGGATTACCAGCCGACCTTCAAATCCCTTTTCATGAATGATCGGCTCAACCTGCTTCTTCAGAGTTTCTACGTCGCGTTCTGCGACTCGAATTACCAAGTGCGGAGCCTTGCGAAGAGGTCCAAGGCATTCTGACACCAATGCCACCGTTTCCGCCAGCGGCTGGCGGGCAATCAGATGGGCACAAAGGCGTCTAGCCACAAGAAATGACAGGCCTATGGCCTCTTTTTCCCGCGCAACCTGAACATCATCCAGAGTTTCAAGAACTTGCCCAACAGCATTGGTCAATTGAGTCACTTCTGCGGTCAGGAGTGTTTCCTGTTTGGTTTGCAAATCTTGAAGCGCCTTAACTCTTCCCTCTTCGAATGACTGCGCTTTGGCTTTAGCGAGAAGCTTTTCATGCTCGGCAACGGTAATCTTTGGAACTTCTGGTACAGGCTGCGCGACAATTTCCGGCTCTTCCGGCTCGGAAAAGTCTGTACTGAATTGAAATTTGGACGGTGCTGTCATGCTGCCCATTCTGTTGTAGGTGCTAATCGGTTGCTGCATCAGTAAATGATCTCGTCATCGCCTTTGGATTTAGAGATCAGTATTTCGCCTTTGGCAGCCAGATCCTTTGCCTTGTTCACCATGCTGGTTTGGGCTTCATCCACATCCCGCAAACGGACGGGACCAAGCGCGTCCATGTCATCCTCCAGCAACTTGGCTGCGCGAGAAGACATATTGCTAAAGAAGAACTCGCGAGCAGCATCCGTTGAACCTTTGAGCGCGATTGCAAGCTGATCCTTTTCAACGTGCCGCAGCAATGTTTGTGCGCTGGCCGCATCCAGTTTGAGCAGATCATCAAAGGTGAACATAAGCGTTTTGATCCGGTCAGCAGCTTCACGGTTATCTTCTTCCAGGGCAGCAAGAAATCTCGCCTCCGTCTGGCGATCGAAGTTGTTGAAGATATCCGCCATCATCTCATGGCTGTCACGCCGGGACGTATTGGTCAGATTAGACATGAATTCAACGCGTAATGTCTGCTCGACCTTTTCCAGAACTTCTTTCTGAACGGCATCCATTCGCAGCATCCGGCTGACCACTTCCAGCGCAAGTTCTTCTGGCAAAATGCCCAGAACACGAGCAGCATGATCTGGATTGATTTTGGACAGCACCACTGCAACTGTCTGCGGGTACTCGTTTTTCAGATAGTTCGCCAACACGTTTTCCTGAACATTGGAGAGCTTCTCCCACATGTTCCGACCTGCTGGCCCGCGGATTTCTTCCATGATGACGGAAACTTTGTCGCCAGACAGAAAATTCCCCAGAAGACGCTCCGTCGCATCAACGTTTCCAGTCAGCGAACCTTTTGAGCTGACGCGGCGGACAAAATCCTTGAACAAATCCTCAAGCATTTTTGGAGAAACCGGGCCGAGATTAGCCATGGCTGCTGAAACCTGCCGAACCTCGATTTCATCCAGTTTTTCCCAAATCGGTGCGCCGTGAGTTTCGCCCAGAGACAACAACAAGACAGCAGCTCTCTCGGCGCCCTTAAGCTCGCGGTCTTCCTCATCGACTGAGACGCTTAGTTGTTGTTGAAAAGTGTCTGACACGGTTACGCAGCCTGTTCATCTAGCCAGCCGCGGACAATATTGACGGCGTCTGTTGGATGGTCCTGGATCAAGGAACCGACCTTTGCGATCGAGCTCGCCTGGAGTGCGCCCTCAAGCTTAGCCTGCTCGAGCCACTCAATTACGAATTCATCTTCGATTTCTGCATCCATCGGAATTTCACTGTCGGTCACCAATGTACCGTCAGGTCCAATGACAAGTTCCTGTGGTTGCTTCTCTTCTGGCGTCACGATACGCCGCAGCAGTGGTCGGACGACAAAGAGGAGGAGAAGCAGTGCTATCAGAAACAGAACTCCGAGTTCAGCAAAGCGCAGAATATCGTCGCGCGTAAAATCGAATAGTCCATCGCCTTCGGCCATGAGATCATTTTGAGGTGGCTGAGCGAATTGGAGGTTGACGACTTCCACCACATCGCCACGTTCGACATCGAAACCAACTGCGGACCGCACCAGAACAGCAATCCGGTCCAAGGTTTCTTGAGCCCGTGGTGTGTAGATGTAATTGTCGTTGTCGTCTGGGCCGTAAGTCCCGTCAACCAGCACGGCAACTGAAAGCCTGGTTACACGACCGGCCTCAACCACTTCTGTCCTGGTCGACTTGGAAATCTCATAATTGACGATTTCTTCAGTCAGCGAAGATTTGTCTTTTGCTGTGTCTGCATTTGCACCAACTGGAGCATTGGGCAGTTGATTGCCGACAGTCACCTGGCCCACTTCACGACCATTTTCCGTCGCTTCTTCTTTGCTTTGTGTAGATCTGACCACCTGACCTTCCGGATCGAAGGTTTCAGTTGTTTCGGTCATCCGGTTGTAATCGACATCAGCATTGACGCGAACACGCGCACGCCCCGGCCCAACAACTGAATTCAGAATTTCCTCAATCTGATTACGTAGACGTCCTTCAATCGCAACAGTACGCTCCTGCAATGTCGCAGAAACCATACCTTCTTCATCGCTTCCAGCTCCCGAGGCTAGCAAACGACCTGCTTCGTCAACAATCGACACTTTATCTGGGTCAAGACCATCAACAGCGGTTGCAACGAGATGCTGTACAGCGCGGATTTCACCCGGCCCCAGACCACCTCGGACATTCAGGACAATGGAAGCAGATGGCGGGCGGCGATCACGCTGAAACAGCTGCCGCTCAGGAATCACAAGGTGCACACGGGCTGATTTGATACGGTCCAACGATCCAATTGTTCGAGACAACTCCCCTTCCATGGCCCGTAAGTGATTGATATTTTGAACGAAACTGGTCGCCCCCAGTGTATCGGTCCGATCAAAAATTTCGTATCCGATAGAACCGCCAGTCGGGAGCCCCTCCGTTGCAAGCTGCATCCGCAGCCGCGCGACTTGGTCACGAGGGACCAGAATGGTCGAACCTTCGCGAGCCAATTCAAATTGCACTGCCTGGCTTTCGAGCTGTGTTACGATTGATGCGGAATCTTGAAGTGTGAGTTCACTGTAAAGGGTTGTCATCTGCGGTGCGGTGACTCGGAAAATTATAAAGGCGAATACGCCAACCAGGATCGCCGCAACAGCGCCCATGGCAGCAACCCGCGCCGGCCCTAAAGCTCTAATAAATTCAATAAGTCCGTTCACGTATGCCCGCCCGCATCTGAAACATGTTCCTGCCGTTATCAGGAGAGTCGGCTCAACATGCTATGCCCTCGATAGGCAAAATTTGCCGCTTAGACGGTTAACAATTAGTTAACAGAGCATTAAGGGGTGACGCGCCGGCCCGGGTTTCTGCGGTTTTGTAGAATGCATTATGCAATTGAAGTGGGGAAAAACTGCCCACCTTATTAACATTTGGATAAGTTTATCAAAATTCAGGAGAAACGAAAAAAGGCCGACACAGCCGACCTCTTCGAAGTGCGCACATTGCGCGCACCGTATTAATCTATAACGGTCTAGGCCCGGTACTGCTGAACCCGAGTCGCTCTTAGACCTGCCAGTCCATGTTTTTCAATGGAACTCTGCCAGGAGAGGAACTCCTCAACAGTCAAAGTATACCTTTGACAGGCCTCTTCGAGGGACAACAGTCCACCGCGAACTGCCGCAACCACCTCTGCTTTCCGGCGGATCACCCACCTCTTAGTAGACGTGGGCGGAAGATCCGCAATGGTAAGCGGGCTACCGTCTGGACCGATGACATATTTTACACGCGAACGAATTTGTTCGGTCATTGTACTCTCACACTAAACATGACCAATGTATAAGTGAGATTACCCGACGACGCTTAACAAACGACTAAAGCAAAATTTGGTTTTCATTAACTATAAAAATCGGAATTAGTGAATGATAATTAGGGTAACATGAACAAGAACTACTCTAAACTTAACCACTTTCCTACATTCCGTTAACTATAATTCTCAGGCCGTGCAATTTGCAACGCAATCCGCTCAACTGTGAAACGTACAGCTGTCGAATTGTCTCGGGCCGAAAGTGAATGAATAGCCCCTCGCCCCACTTCCTATTGAAACTTTTCCAAATTCCATCACCATTGAAGACAAAACCCGCCAGCCCGTTTGAATTCCACCTCAATTAGAAGGGCACAGAATACAAAAACCGCAGCCTGTTGGTTACAGGCTGCGGCTATAGGCCCTTTAAGAATCCGAGTTTAACTCGGACGAGAAACAGATTTCACAGATGACACCGGAATATCGCGACCGCCGACGCTCAAGAAAAGCTCTCCCGTCGACCAGTCGACACTATCTACAATGCCTTTGACGAGAGTAGAAACCGGCTCTGGTCGTCCATCACCATCTTTCAGGTTAAACTGGACGCTATAATTTCCGTTGACTGCCTGCGACCCAGAATTTGTTAGTCCATCCCATTCAAATTTCCTCGCACCAGCATCTAATTCAGTCTCACCTGAGTAAACGACTTCGCCAGAGGAATTGCGTATTTCATATTCACCGCTGGCATGCTCGCTAACTTCAACAGACCACGACGCTTTCCCGTTTGATAACGTCGTCGTAGACGCATCAGCAGAAACCTCATTGCCAATATAATTGACATAATTCAACGTGTGGCTGCTTTGCTGCATGGCAATCAGCTGCTCAAGATTCTTGTTCGTTTGAATAGTTTGTTCAACGTTTGTGTATTGTACCAACTGCGAAGTGTATTCTGCAGAGTCCAGAGGATCCAACGGATCCTGATTCTGGATTTGTGTTGTCAGAATTCTCAGGAACAGTTCATAGTTCGCGGTGAGACCTTTTTGACTTTCCTCACTGCCACCTTGAGCCCCGGTGGAAGAAGAGTTGGGAGAGATTGTTGTCATTACATACTCCTGGAATGCCCCGCATTCCGTTAGCCTAAATCTTCAGGTCGAGACCGCCACGTTGCTCCGCCAGGGTCATTCGCATAACATCTTCCGGGGGAAAATCTCCGGCTTCCAATTCGTCAACACCCGCATCCCGATCTGATCCCAACCCTTGCTGAGACTGATCATCACCAGATGCAAACTGTTGCCCACCGTCCTGCTTCAAGGAGAATTGCAGATCTTTTGAGTCTGCATTCAAACCTGCAGCCTCAAGGGCACGCTCCAAGCCTCGCTGATCTCGCATGAACATATCAAGCGTCTCTGGACGTTCCACGATCAAATGAGCCTGAACACTCCCGTCCGCGGCCACTTTCATATTCACTTCAACCCTTCCAAGTTCCGGAGGATCAAAACGCATCTGGAAGCGGGTTTGGGCGTTTTTCAGGTTCTTCGCGATCTCGACCGCCACCTGAGTTGCCACTTGTGAGGACTGCGATTGATTTGGCGTTTGCAGGCTCTCTGTCCGAGACGCTCCCTGCATATCACCACCGCGCACAGTGCCGCCTAGCTCAGAACTGAATGTAAACTCACTTACTCCAGCCTTGATATCAGCATCCTTGGCAATATTTTCCGAAGAAAGGCCAGCCGCAGCCGGTTGAGCAATTGGTGAGGTGACGGCCAAATTCGGACCAGCAGCGGCCAAACCTGCATTTGCAGGTGTTGTAGCGGTTCCTGTTCCGGTGTTAGCAGCCAAAGGTTGCTTGGCAATTTCCGCCCCTTTGCCTATAGCTTTGTCAAAAAACGACACATCCAGATCCGTGCCAGCCCCACTTGATACAGAAGCTACCTGCTCTGTTGCTGGTTTAGACGTTTTGTTTTTGATTGCGTCGGCGTTTGCTAATGCAATGGCACCTTCATTCGCTAATTGAGACGCCAACACGGTGCCTGCCGGTGCATGACCTGCGGTTGCGGATCCAGATGCACCGGTCGCCTGAACATTTGCAACCGTCGTCGCTTGAGACTGCCCATCAGACAAGGCTTGCGCGGCGGACACAACATCACCCGCCTGCGGATTGACTTGGGCAAGAGGTGTGCCGCTAACTGCGATCGCAGATGCTCCTGTCGCCCGAAAGGCCGGAAGTAATTCAGATTGCCATTTACGGTCTGTTGCCGAGGCAATTTTATCTGTTTCTCCAACACGACTTGAAAGCACGTCAGTCGACGCATCGTCCACGCCAATACCAGAAACATTGTCCAAAGCCTGCACGACTTGCTGGGAGGCTGCCAACTCAGCGTCGACAACACCTGGCAGCCCGCTACTGAGCTGACCGCCTGCAGGACCAACAAGACCGCCTTCTTCGCTCGTCGGCACCAACCCAAGTGAGTGGGGAACAGAACGCTCAGGAGTTGATTCACCACCTTCACTGCTCGGAGGCCGACTGGTCAGAACATCCCCAAGAGCCAGCAATGCTTCGTCAGATGCGTTTTGCGCACTAACACCGATATTTTGCACACCGGGAAGCGGTACAGAATTTTGTGCACCTGGTAGAGGCTCAGGGTTTTGCGCCACAAGATCATCAGTTTGTGAGGCAGCGAGCAGCTCTTCGGTATCAAGCTCGGCACCAAGATCACCATCAGACGACTGATCACCACCATCAAACCCCAGTGCCTTGCGCAGGTAATCATCAAGTTCACCGACAAACTCTTTTGTCGGCGCCGTATCACCTTCGACCAGCCCCGCAGCAGCCTTCAGCGCTCCCGAACCGGCAGCCAAAGCACCGGCAGATACGTCCATCATCAGTCCAATTGGCAGCACGGTTGCCCCCGAAAGCTATCGCCCGCACAGCAGGCACATTACATTGACAATAACGAAAGCAAACAGCGGGCCAGTTTTGATAAACATAATAAGTAATTGATATTATTATTTTATTCCGAAAGAAAGAGAATCTAGACACATCCAAAACCCGGCAAGCTTTGCCGGTTCGGCAAGGCATGCCGGGCCTAACCGTTGGCAATTGGCAACCGGGATGCATATCTGTATAGTGCCGCAAAATTGAGATGGCCTGGATCAGCCAACCACTTCCGTTAGTGAAACTGGCGCTGATGGCTTTAAGAAATCAGCTTGATCCGCACGCAAGACCTCTGGAAGTGCTCTGAATATGTTGAACAGTCTGGATCTTCCCGGCCGCCCTGAAGACACGCGTGTGGTTGTCGCCATGTCCGGCGGCGTCGACAGCTCTGTTGTTGCGGCGCTGATGAAGGCACAGGGTTACGATGTCATCGGTGTAACGCTGCAGCTTTATGATCATGGAGCCGCTGTCAGCAAAGCCAAATCCTGTTGTGCTGGTGTTGATATTCACGATGCGCGCCGTGCCGCGGAGAAGATCGGCATCCCGCATTATGTTCTGGATTATGAGGGCCGCTTCAAAGAACAGGTCATGGACCGGTTCGCCGACAGCTATATTGCGGGTGAAACACCGATCCCGTGCGTTTCCTGTAATCAGACTGTCAAATTCACTGATCTCCTGAAGACCGCCAAGGAGCTGGGCGCGGATGCGCTTGCCACCGGCCACTATGTGCGCTCGGCACCATCCGGCAACAAACGCGCGCTCTTCCGCCCTGCAGACCTTGACCGCGACCAAAGTTATTTCTTGTTTGCGACCACGCAGGAACAACTCGATTTCATCCGCTTTCCGCTTGGCGGCATGCCGAAGGCACAAGTGCGCGAGCTTGCAACTGAATTTGGATTGTCTGTCGCCAACAAACCCGACAGCCAGGATATTTGTTTTGTACCGAACGGCGATTACGCCGAGGTGATCCGAAAACTGCGCCCCAATGCAGCTGAACCAGGCGAAATCGTTCACATGGACGGCCAGGTTCTGGGGCATCATGAGGGCATCATACATTTCACGATCGGCCAGCGCCGCGGCATCGGAGTTGCAACTGGCGAGCCCATATACGTAGTACGGCTCGACCCAGACGCGCGCCGCGTCGTCGTTGGACCGCGCGAGGCGCTCGCCACCAGAACCATTTTGCTGCGCGAGTTGAACTGGATCGGCGATCAGCCACTGGATGAAGGTGAGGAAATCGAAATCTTTGCCAAGGTTCGCTCGACGCGGCCGCCTGCACCGGCAACGATAAGACTGCTCAACGGAAAAGCCTTTGTTGATCTCGCCAATGAGGAAGCTGGCGTTGCTCCGGGGCAGGCCTGCGTCTTCTTCGACAGGGATGATGAAGAGGGCCGGGTATTGGGTGGCGGCTGGATCCACAAGACCGAGCGCTCCGGCAATTGGGTCGTGGATTTTCCACAAGCAACAGCCCCGGTTTCTGCAGCCTGAGCACCACTTTGAAAGAAAGCAAAAAGGCGTCAATTCTGCGCTTGACGCCTGCCTGTAGCCTCACTATAAGCACTCCACGTCGCGCAGCCTTTAAGGCCATTGCGAACGGATGGCGGGGTAGCTCAGCTGGTTAGAGCAGCGGAATCATAATCCGCGTGTCGGGGGTTCAAGTCCCTCTCCCGCTACCAGTTTTTAATTTAACAAAATCAATAACTTACACAAAATGGAGCACCTCTATTTTGTGATACGTCTCACACCAACGTACGCGGAGAGACTATGGCACTTGCCTCTTATATCCAACGCCGGGAAGGCAGATTTTACCTTCAAATTCGGTTGGCTCCAAAACTGAGCCAAATGCTCGACAGGTCGATCTATAGGAAGTCTTTAAGAACCAGTCTGTACGTTGTCGCGCAACACCGTCTTCGGGAATGCCTTAGCTGGATTTATAAGTTGAACGAGAGCATCGACTAAGCCGACACTCATCGCAGACGTAGTGAATCACAGGTTGGGCGGCGAGCAGTCATCAGCTGCGCCCCGAAGAAACGGTAGCAATGCGCGACAAAGCGACCCCAGTCGGATTTTGCGTAATCTTCTCATGCCTGCCCAGAATTGCCATTGGTGCTGAAGCAGCGAAAGCTCTGCAAAGAGCCCTATCTGTCCATGCACCTTAATGAAGTTCGTGCCGGGGTGGCTGCGGAGTGGCCGTGTTTCGATAGACATGGTGCAGGCTTCCGAGCGCTCCGTGAACTTGGAAGCAGATTAATCCGATGAAGAAATACTAGGGCGCCTGATTCAAAGTCACAAACGTTGCGCTTACGAAGGGGGCGGCGTACGCTCAACGAGTCATGCATCGTGACAAACGCCGAAGGAGAAAGCATTGAATTACCTATCATTTGCAATAGGAATGATTGGTTTCGCTTTGGCGATCTCGGTTTCCAGCCCGGTTCTTGCGGAAGGTAACTCTGCGCAATCCAAATTCTACTATCCCAATACCGAACACCTTGGTGACGACGAGATGCGGGTCATCTCACTGGGAACTGGAACACCTAATTTCAGGCATTCTCAAGCTTCAGCGTCGTGGCTTGTGGAACTTGGTAATGGAGACAAGTTTCTGTTTGATGTGGGAACGGGATCCCTTGCCAACCTTGCCTCTCTGGAAATTCCCTACACTTATGTCGACAAGGTTTTCATCAGCCATCTGCACGTTGATCATATCGGCGATCTCGATGCGTTATATGTCGGCGGGTGGGTCTCGAACAGGACCGTACCATTGCAGATCTGGGGCCCCAATGGGTTGAAGCCGGAATATGGCACCAAAGCAGCGATGGACGGCTTACAAAAGATGCTTGCCTGGGATGTGGCCGGGAGACGGGGCAACATGCCGTCCGGTGGTGGGCACCTCAATGTGAACGAGTTCGACTACTCCAAGGTTCAAACTGTCTACCAGAAAAACGGTGTCGTCATCCGCTCGTGGCCAGCCGTGCACGCGATTGACGGGTCGGTATCCTACAGCCTCGAGTGGAAGGGTCTAAAGTTCGTCTATTCTGGCGACACCAATCCCAACAAATGGTTTGTCGAACAGGCAACCAAGGCCGACCTAGTCATTCATGAGTGCTATCTAACTGTCCAACAGTTCATCGACGTGAAGAATTATGACCCGGAGCGTGCCCGGCTGGTCGCAACAGTTGTTCACACTCCGCCAGACGCATGCGGCAAGGTCTTTTCCATGATCGAACCGAGACACGCCGTTGCCTATCACACATTCAATGACTTCGACATCGCACCGGACACCATTGCAGCCATCCGTGAGACTTACGACGGAAAACTGACCCTGGCGGAAGACATGCTTGTGTGGAACATCACCGAAGAGGCGATCAGTGTTCGCGAAGTCGTCGGCGCAGAAAATCCGCTGCCAGCGGAACCTCCAACCCCAGCCGGACCACCTGATCCTAGCGAAAAGACAAAAATGTCAGACTGGCTAAACAAGGGGCGATTGGATTTTCTGAGCGAGTAATAGACACTCGACATCACCTCCAAATGTGAGGCATTCCATGAATAGGATGCACGGAAACTAAGCCACTTCGCAATCCGAGCCGTAACTCAAACTGTTGTCTCCAAACTGTCGTTGATTGCGGATTGAACCAAAGGCCGCTATGGGCAGGGAGCGCCTATGAGAACGATTTTATGTCCGCTTTAGCGGCTTTTTTCTCATAACCCGACGGTCGGCATCCGGCCCCCATTGGTTCACCATGCGCGCCTATCCTCCCAACGGCCAATAATGGCCGAAGGAGTATGGAAATGGGAATTGCACAATACGATCCAGCCGCGCTCGGTAGGCCAGCATGGAATGCAGGTCGAATGGTCGGCGTCAAGAAACCTCTCAAGCAACGCCAGATCTGGGCGATCCGTTTTTTTTTAGATCGGGAAGGACGGATGCGCGACAGGGCGCTGTTCGATCTCGCGATCGACAGCAAGTTGCGCGGCTGCGATCTGGTAAAGTTAAAGATCGGAACGCTGGTCACTGGACCGGCAATACACACGCGCGCCATGGTGGTTCATCAGAAGACGGGTCGCCCCGTACAGTTCGAGATTACCGCCGATGTCAGAGCTAGCCTGCTCACTTGGCTCGAACGCAGACGCGGTACCGTTGACGACTACGCCTTCCCAAGCCGGGTCGATCCGGCTGGTCACCTGAGTACCAGGCAGTATGCACGGCTTGTCGATGAATGGGTCACCGCGATCGGCCTACGGCGGGAGGACTATGGTACTCATTCGCTGCGCAGGACAAAGGCTGCGATAATCTACAAGGCGACTGGCAATCTCCGCACAATCCGAATCCTGCTTGACCACAGTAAGATCGAGAATACTGTCCGATACCTTGGCGTAGACATCGAAGACGCCCTGGAATTGGCAGAGCATACGGAGATTTGATCGTAAGCGGCCCCGCCCAAAGTGGGGCCGTACATCATTTTAAAGCCAGTAATGCTGCCGCGCAGCAACGCGCCCCCAAGTCGGTCGTTCGGCAAAGTAAAACCGGATCCTGAATGCTGACATTCACCTGAGTGATAAACTACGCGCCCTGGCTCGCTGGTGAATTGGATTAATTTGTTTGCAAAGCAAACGCCCTGCACCAAACATGCGCACAGGCGTATGTTCGTCCATAGACGAAAGATACAAAGCTTCTGGCTCCTCATCACTTATGGTTTTAAGGGGAAGTTTTTTCTGTGCCTACTTCAACGGGATCAGTTCATGAGCTCGAAACTAGAAAAGATAATCAACAATCAAACGGCCAAACGCTGTTCAACACCAAAAATAGTCATTCCAACTGGAATATAACCATCGAATGACATGAGGGGCCACCGCATTGCCAAATCAGAACCCTGTCGTATTTGTTCATGGACTGTTTGGTTTCGGCCCGGATGAACTGGGCCCACTGAATTACTGGGGCCGGGCGTTCAAGGTCCGTCAGCTTTAAACCGTAGATACGAGGCCAGCGTTGGATCTGTCGGCTCGGCTCACGATCGGGCTTGCGAGTTGGCAGCGCAGATCAAGGGAACTGTCGTCGATTATGGCGCTCACCATTCTCAAGATGCAGGACATGCCCGCTACGGCCGCGACTATTCAAACAAAGGATTCGTCCCTGAATGGAATGCCGACAATCCGGTTCATCTGGTCGGTCACAGTCATGGCGGTCCCACCATCCGTTGCCTGCAACACCTTCTAGCGGAAAATCACTTTGGCTGGGGCAGCGACCATCATTGGGTCAAATCGCTAAGCACTATCTCCGGGGTTTTAAATGGTAGCCCTTTGGTGTTCATGTTCGGAGCCGATGAGCAAACCGGTGTGATGAAGCGGGATGGCATCTGTTTCAATATCCTGAAATTGGTCGAGTGTTATACCGGAATGACCGGCGGACTGGTCAATCTGAACAATATCTATGATTTCGATCTGGACTATTGGGGATACGAACGTCGACAAGATGAAACATTTTCTGAATACCTGGACCGGGTCGCAGAGTGTCCGTTTTTATGGCAGCAGGACAACGCTCCCTATTCGCTGACGTTGCAAGGTGCCTTTGAGACCAACCATATTTGGAAGACCTATCCGGACACCTACTAATTTTCCTATGTCACTGAAAAGACAGTCATAAATCAGATCACCGGGCACTATCACCCTCGACCGGATATGATGCCGGAAATGATGATAACCTCGACATATATTGGCTCCAAAATCTTTGAAACCCCGCCGATCCCAGTCGATGGTTTTGACAGTGCCGACTGGTGGGAAAACGATGGGCTGGTTCCAACCTGGTCACAAATCTATCCCCGCACGGCTGGAAATCATCCGGTTGCCGGGGAGTTTACGGATCTCGATCCGCCAGAGGGATTTCAAAAAGGTGCCTGGCATTACCAGTGGCTTCGCGGCATGGACCATCTCGACATCTGCCTTCGGCCGGCGTTGACCCTGGTGAAACGCCAGGAAAATTTCTATAAAACCCTTTTTCAGCGCCTTGCTGGCCTCTGAAGAAACTTGCCAGATAATCAAACAGGGTAAGTCGGGCCTTTTGTTCTCAAGAGACTTACGCTGGTGGACTGCCTGTTTCTGCATTGGAGATGTAATCTCGATATTTTCCCGGTGTCATACCTGTCCATTTTCCGAATGCGCGGAGAAATTGGGTGTGGCTTGCATAACCGAGGTCATTGGCAATTTCAGAGACCGTATACTGGTCTTTCAGTAATGACTGAGCACGTTTTCTGCGTTCAATTTCCAGCAACGTCCGGTAGGACGTGCCTGTCTCAGAAAGCTTGCGCTGAATAGTCCGTGGCCCCAATCCGATTTTGCTGCCCAGGCTGTCGATATCTGTTCGTCCGAATAACAGATGCTGATAGATCAATTCACTCATGTACGACATGAAATCTGTCGGCAGGGCTTGTTTTTCGCGTTCTATGTCACTGTTTGTAATGACCCGCGCTGATGGCAGCGGCCCCCTTTGTGGTGCAGACAGGAGGTGCCGTCCAAACACGATGCTGTCAGCGTCACACCCAAAGTGAATTGGTGCACCAAAACAATCTTCAACATCCTGTTCCCACGGACCACTGGGATAACTGACTTCGATGCGGCTGATTTCAAATGGTTCGCTCAGCCGACTGCGCAGAAATCCGATCATGTAGCTTATCATGGTGTCAGCAGCGTGCCGCCAAAAGGGAGCCCCCTGAAAACCATTTATGTAACCAAGTCGGACTTCATCTCCGCTAACCTGCAAAAACTGTCTGGAAAAATCAGCATCTCGGCGCACATTTGCCGCAGTCCGTTTGAGGCCGGTCAATAGATCTGGCGCCGCAGCAATATACTCACCAAACATGCCCAGAGTGGTCACGTCATTGTTGGTGCCGAACTTCAGTCCGATCGACCTTCTTCCTGTGACCTCAGCTGCGCGCGTCAGAAACTTATAATAATCTGAATATAGAAGTGGCGAGTCCGATCGCTCGAGAATAGCAGGAGACAATTCGAGGTCCGACAGGACCCTGGACAATCCTTCCTCGCCAGCAAAGTCTCCAATCAAAGTCGGTAAACTTCCCAGATCGCCAACTCGTGTGAACAGGTGCTGTGGAATGATCAGTCCAATTCAAATCTGGGATTCGGCAAAACACACATGACTATTGCCATCTTATCGCGCGGCAATTGACACATTTGCGAAGGAATCCTTCCGTTTGGGAAGTTGTCGCAAATTGGTACATTGCCTTATCCATCGCACTGCCACATCTTTCCAGAACACGCACGTAAAAACACGTAAACGAACGTAGTATTGTTAAGATGGCCCTCTCTGAAACAGCAATAAAAATTGCAGTTGTTTTTGCCTTCATATCGGTCTGTAGTCCTTTTTCGAACTGGCTGATTGGACCAGTGAAGGCTCAGGATGCGGCCGCTCAGGCGAACAATCCACTGGCTGATGTTCGGGCATTCAACATCCAGAACTATTATACACCAAGTTTCACTGGAAGTGGCGCGTTTCCGGCCAATACCTCGTGGCTCCGATATGCGCAGCCAGTAGGCACCCCGGTTGGAAACTTTCTCGTCCGCGCTTCCTTGCCATTCAGGTCTGTTAAATCCAGTGCCGTCTCTCGGACATTTGGTATGGGCGACTTCAATATATTTGCTGCTTATTCGCTGGACACAGGCGCCCCGGGAGTGACCGCTGGTGTTGGTCCTTTGCTGGTAGTTCCAACAGCAACCGAGGATGTAACCGGAACCGGGAAATGGCAGGCAGGTGCCGCAGCAGTTTATTTTAACGCGAAGTCCAAAACTTTCCAGTGGGGTGGGCTTCTGACTTGGCAAACTGCCTTTGCCGGCCCGAAAGGCCGTGACCATACCAACATTATTGCAGCTCAGCCTTTCGGATTTCTTCAACTGGGCGACGGTCTCTACACCGGAATGGCGCCAACGTGGGCGTTTGACATCCAGAATGACCGTTACAACGTGCCGCTGGGGCTTCGGCTCGGCAAAGTCTTCAAACGCGGCAAAACAGTCTTCAATTTCTTTGTCGAACCACAGTATTCCGTGTTGACCAAAGGGGCAGGCCAGCCTGAATTTCAGATCTACATGGCGCTGAACATGCAGTTCTATTGAGGGTGTTTTTGTTCTGTAGGCCGTTGGAGTTATTCACTTTATTCGGCAATCGAATTGGTTAGTCGTAAAATATTTTCGGGGCAATCGGGCCTGAATACCGGGAGAAACAAATGAGAATGAAGTTGATTGCCGCAGTCGCATTGACATGTCTTGTCAGCGCGCCAGCCTCTGCGCAGGATTCAAAACCGAACATCCTCGTCATCTGGGGGGATGATGTCGGCCAGTCCAACATCTCAGCCTATACGATGGGTTTAATGGGGTATCGGACACCTAATATCGACCGCGTTGCCGATGAAGGCATGATCTTCACTGACTACTATGGTGAGCAATCCTGCACAGCCGGTCGATCCTCCTACATCATGGGCCAAAGCGTTTACCGCACAGGCCTGTCGAAGGTTGGCTTGCCGGGAGCGGATCTTGGACAGCAGGTCGAGGATCCGACAATTGCCGGTCTTTTGAAACCG
>JBDWQP010000014.1:0-867565 GCA_039986495.1 Roseibium sp.
GATCAACGTACCTGCGTAACTCTTACTTAAAAACCTTCAAACATCCGAAGACATCCAAAAGCTTCCCGCAAGACCAACGCCGCCTACGTTTCCCTTCCTTCAAATCCAAATTGTCAAAGAACATGAAGATCGAAACCTTCAGCCAGAAACATCAGTCAACAACCTGATAACAGGTGGTTACAACAATGTTGTCTGGTAATACCGACAAGCTGGCAGGCCGTGTTTGCAATGCCGCCGCCGATGAACGGGGTTATACGCAGACCACCTGATGGCGTCAACGGTCAATCTGGAAAAAAATCCGAAAAAGCGAAAAAAGATTCAAACGCCGGTTATTAATATATAAATTCAACTAGTTAGCGTCTTATCCGGTTTAGGTGTTTTCGCTTCAACTGCAATACCGCTGGCCAAGCCTCCGGCTGCCGCAATGAGTGCAATACCTTTTTGCCGGTCTGTAGACTTAGCACCTGTATTTTGGACCAGAGTTTGAAACAAATTGACCGCCAGAATTGCCCCGGATGCGCCGATAGGATGCCCGCGCGCCAGGGCGCCCCCCATCTGGTTCAGCATTTCGGGCGCTATGGCCAACCTGTCTGCACTCACCATTGCCTGAACTGCGTAGGCTTCCTGTAACTCCACCGCATCAAGCTCGGATACTGACACACGTCCGTCCTTCAAAAGATCCTGCGCAAGCTGGATTGGAACTAAGGCGGGATCAGACGGATCGCCGCCGCCACTGTGTGCATTTGTCACCAACAGGCCATCTTTGGCCAGTTTCGCTGCCCGATTTTCAGATACCAGCAGCACAGCAGCTGCTGCATCTGCTTCGCAGGCTATTGTTGCAGCGCTCAGACCTGTCTCTTGAGACCCGGCCAAGACAGGCGCCTTCATGGCGGTCTTCAACTGAAGAGCCCGGCCAAATGCATCCCTGGTCAGGTCAGTTCCAGGTGGTCGCACCAAATGCTCCGAGATCTGTTCGGCGGCAGACAAGGCTTTTTCATGAGACGAGACAGCAAATTCAGCCTGTGCTTTTCTGGGTACCCTTTCCCGGTCAGCCAAATTCAAAGCTGCTTCCGCAAGATCCGGATCCGCAAATGGCGGTGGCGCGAACGCCGGACGATCATATTGGATTGGTTGGGTATTCTGGCCAATCGGACGATGCATCCGGATCGGTGCCCGGCTGAAACTTTCTGCTCCCCCGGCAATCACACACGAAGCCGCGCCAGCTTCAATCATGCGAACGCCCATTATAACGGCATCAAGACCAGAGCAGCACTGGGTATCAATCGTCATGGCCGGTACAGTCTGGGGAATGCCCGCGCGCAGTGCGGCAAGTCTTGCAGGATTGCCGCCGCCGTAGAGCGCATTGCCCAGAATGATGTAATCGACTTCATCAGCAGAAACTGCGGCGTCTTCCAGCACACGGGCCAGCACGGGCGCTGCAAGTTCATCGGCCTGGAAATGTTTAAAGGCCCCGCCGCGCGGAGCCACGGGTGTGCGCCGTGCAGCAATAATGACGGCCCGCTCGACCATTCCTATTGTTTCCCCTGTCCGAAGCTTGAAATCTCATTCAAAACCAACTGAATGTCCGGTTTACCGCCAGCTGTTAACGGGATCTGATCCATGAAATGAAACCTGCGCGGTGATTTATCGGCGCCTACCTTATTCCTGCAGTGTTTTTGCAATTCGCTTACCGGATCAGAGAGTTGCTTTGACAATTGGATCACCGCTTCCAGTTTTTGACCTCTTAGCCGGTCCGAAGACCCAAATACGACCGATGCAACTACAAGGGGATGATCCTGTAACGCGGCTTCTACCTGTTCTGGATAAACATTCAGGCCGGACGTGATTATCATGCGGTTATTGCGGCCGGTTAAAAACAGAAACCCATTGTCATCCAGATAACCATGATCGCCAACCGTCAACCATCCATCCTGCCACTTTGTTTCCGGTGCATCGCCGCAGATGTACCCGGAAAACAACAAGCGGCTCTTGACCCAGATAGATCCCTGCTTCCCGGATTGAAACGGTTGAGACGGATCACCGATCGCAACGGCGACACCGGCAGCAAGTCTGCCGACTGATCCTTCAGGTATCTTATGCTCGGGCAATGCCCAGGAAATGAAACTGGCTTCTGATGCACCGTAGAATTCGATCAGGCGGGCTTTGGTGAAAATGCGCGATAGCTCGGCCCTGTCCTCATCCTGCCATTTCGCACCGCTGGAAAAAACAAGACTGACTGCCTCGATGGTCCCATTGAGCAGCGCCGCGTCGGCAATCATGTGAAGATGGGTCGGCGTTGCATAAAGAACGGCCCCGCCCTCGGCCGTTGTCAGGTCGTCCAGAATCGAGCGGGGATCGAAGTGCCGGGCAACATGAACCTGAATGCCACGATCAAGCCCATGAACCGCGCCATAAAGATGGAGCGAATGGCTTAGACGTCCAGGCAGGACGATCCGGGTTGTCATGGCCGGATCGATTTCCGTATCGCTGATCGAAAAGCTTTCCAACCAGGACCCGTGATCCCGGATATAGCCTTTCGGTAATCCGGTCGACCCGGATGTGAAGCCAACATAGAAAGGCGTTTCTGCAATCGGGGTTGGCATTCCGGTGTTTTGCAGATCCGGGCAGCTCATTGACGTTTCGATTATTTTCTCGAAAACCTGATCGTCAATTCGGCACTCGGGTCCGGTGGCCTGAGCGATGTCGCGACATTGGTCTGCCGGCCACTGCGCATCCATGACCATGGCAATGCGTGCAGAGCGAGCACAAGCAAAAAAGGAGACCAGCAAGGAAACTGGATTTTGAAGCAGCAGGGCAACGCGCTCAACAGTGCGCTCCCCACGACCAGTCGTACTCGTCAAAAAATCCTGAACACACTGGATCTGTTCAACAAACGTCCGCCATGTCAGCTGGCAGTCCCCATGAACAAGAGCGACCGCATCCGGTTTCAGCCGCGCAAAATCGTCAAGACTGTCGCCTATGAAGGCCATTTATGCAGTCCCGATCGTTGCAGAGTTCAGCTTCGTGATAGCAGGGCACCAGGTAATCCGCGCGCGATCGTCTGCGCGACAATTGCCGTAATCACCACCTTGACCAGATCGCCCGGAATATAGACGGCGCTGCCCAGCGCCGCTTTCGGTAACGACAGACCCGCCATAAGGGCAACGCCCGGCACTCCAAATGTGTAGACAACAAGGATACCGCCGACGGCTGCTGATAGTGCGGCCGCAAACAGGACGTTCATGTCTCGTGTGGAACGCATCACCAGTCCAGCGACAAAGGCACCAACCGGCCAGCCAATCAGAAACCCAACCGACGGACTGGCGAAGACGCCGAGACCACCACGTCCTCCAGCCAGGAAGGGGGCACCGAGCGCGACCAGAAACAAAAACAAGAGTACGGACAGACCGCCGCGAACCGGCCCTAGCATGACACCAGCCAACATGACTCCCAGTGTCTGTGCGGTGATCGGCACACCGCCCAGCAGCGGAATTGCAATCGGTGGAAGCAATCCGAGCGCTGCAATCAGCGCAGCATAAAACGCAATATGCACGAGGGATCGATCAGCCATGCTGTTATTCCTTTTTATCTAGCATTTGTCCCACGTCACCAGGTCCAGGATACCACAAGTCCGGATCATGAGCGTATTTGCACTTTTTCCGATAGCCTAAACATTTGGCATGGACCAGCCGAAAACAGCCAAAGTTTACAGTTTTCGCGCCAATCCTTCTGATCCGCCCCGCGCTATGAGCGCTTCTGCTACATTTTCAGACATACGCAAGGACTGGAGCGCAAAGGGTGCCATCAATCGCCAGGATGTCCGTTTGCCAGTCCGCGCCTGATAAGCTTCCTGCAACATTGAAAACACTTCCAGCAAATGGGGTGCGAACCGGAGGACCAAGGTCACCCCAATTGCTGGTTTGCGTTGCGATAACCCGATCCATTTCAATGGCCTGAACAACGGCAGAACAGTATCCAGCATGTCATCCATTCGTGTGGTGATCGACACGAAATTCGCAGCCAGGATCATGACAACAAGACGCAAGACAACGATACCGCCTTCCCAAAGGGTTCCCGAAAGCCAGTGGAGGAACAGGATCGCCAGCAGGAAGACCGAAAGTCCCCGCAGCAGCTTAAGGCGTGCGAGCCCCTCGCGTCCGAGCGAGGCATAACATCCGAAAACACCTGTTAGGCAGAGAAGGAAGATCCAGACGGCATCCGCCCGAAACAGCAACACGCTGCCAAGGGCGACACCAACCAGTTTTACACCAGCCGGTAATCTATGTGCCCAACTTGTTCCCTGCAGATAGATTGAAATCACAGTGCGGCAACCTCGACATGCCCGCCGATACGTTGATCGATATCTTTTCGATAGGCCGAAAGCACTGCACCTGACTTGCCATCCATGCGTATACGACCGTCTTCAAGCCAAAGAAGCCGATCGAAACTCTCGAAATGGCTGAGATCATGGCTCACCATGACAATCCTTTGTGGCAGGGCCATCAATTTTCTAAAGATGCTGCGCGAGGCAACAGCGTCCAGGCTGGTCATCGGTTCATCCAGAACAAGGACGCTCGGTTTCATCACCAGAACGGACAAGATGCAGACTAGTTGTTTCTGGCCTTCGGACAATTCAGCTATCGGCTTAGCAACCAGTTGGTCGCAGTCATGGTTTTTGAGAAATTCCAGACTTTGGGCCCGGCTTTCCTCTTTTGTCATGCCCAGCTGCGTCAGACTGAAGGCAATTTCCTCTTCGACTGTCGGAAAAATCGCCTGATGATCGGGGTTCTGAAACACGAACCCGACATGGCGCGGTAATTCCGATTGAGCCTTGTCAGATGAGGTGCCAAACAACGTCAAGGATCCAACACTCGGCTGTCGCAAGCCATTCAGCATCCGGATGAAACTGCTTTTCCCTGAACCATTCAATCCGATGATGCCTATCCTGTGTTCTTCAAAAGAAACAGAAATGTCCTGGAGAATGTCGCGGCCTGCCAAAGTCAGTCCAACGCCTTCGAAGACCGCATAGGGAGTTGCATCAGGATTGCAAAGCGAGGCCGATTGGTCGGTTTTTTTATTGGGCCAGAACGCCATGAAATCCCTTTGCAGACCAGCTGCTTTCAGTCTGAATATTTGGCTAACTTTTCGTCGCTTATCGACTGAGAGGCCAGGATTGTCAAAGTGATCAGCCCACTGGACGAACGATGGCCGGTTGTTCGGCCATTTGATCAATCGTTGATTTCAGCCGGTTCAGGGCCCATTCAAACCTGTCATCAGACTGCTCGGAACCAAAGGTCAGTCTTAGGTAAGGCGCGGACGCATGATCCTGAGCCTGAAAATACCGTGATGACAAAACGGAGACACCTTGATGGGACAGTGCTGCCTGAACTGCGTCTGCATCGACTGTCTCGGGTAGTCGCAACCATCCAAACACCTTTGTTTCCCCACCTTGCAGGAAATAGGGTGCCAGAATCCTTTGCGCACTCAAGAACCTGGATCGGTTGGCTTTACGTTTCAGGCGCAGGGTTTTGAACAAATGGCCTTCGCGAACCCACCCGGCAATCAATTCAGCCGTAATGGGAGAGGCCATCCAGGTGCTTTCACCGATCTTGTTGCGGATTGCATCTTCAAACGGAGCTGGCACCTGCACAAATCCGATCCGACTACCCGGTGAGCAAACCTTCGAAATACTGGCAATGGATGCTGTCCGCTCCGGCGCAAGCGCACCAAAAGCTGGCAGTGTTTCGGTCAGGAACGGCGTATACGGATCGTCCTCGACGATTTTCGAATCATACTCTCTTGCGACCCGGACCAGATCTTCCCTTTCACGAAGCGACATCGTGTGGGTCGTCGGATTCTGCATGTTCGGCATCAAGAAAATGCCTTTGAGACTATGGGACCGTGCCGCTTCGCGAAGCGCCTCGGGGTCCATGGCTCCAAACCCACCATCCTCGCGCTGCAATGCCGGTACAGGCACTGCCTTCAGGCCGCATGCTTCGAGGGATGTGAATATCGACGGATAGGTAAAACGGTCGACCGCAATTGCATCACCGCGCCGGAACAGCGCCTGACAGGTCACCTGAATGCCGTGCTGCGCGCCGCAAGTCACAGCAACACGGTCCGGATCTGCGTCCAGTCCATAATCCTTGAAGACAAGCACACCTGTTTCGCGGTGAGCTTTCAGTCCTTCAGACGGGACAAAGCCGTTCAATCGGTCGATACCAGGCGTCTTCGACATACGTACCAAACCATCAGACAGGCTCGGGTTCAGATGCGGATAGGCAAAATTTCGGGCAAGATCGCAGGTTTCCGGCTCGTTTTCCTTCGGGATGAGCGGCGAGACTTTCTGGGTCTCAGAAGCAATATAGGTGCCCCGTCCGGTCTCGCCTTTCACCAGACGTCGGCGCTCGGCCTCACCATAAGCCCGCGTGACGGTGCCAAGTGTCACGCCAAGCTGGTAGGCGAGTTCCCTTTGTGGCGGCAGGCGATCGCCTTGAGCCAGAGCACCGGTCTTGATGTCACCTTCCAGCGCATCAGCAATCGCCAGATAGATCGGGCCGTGCGCCGCTTCTATATCAGGAACCCATATTGTCATGAGGACAATGTTATCATTGACCCATACAATTTTTCAATACAGTTGTTGATTTCTGAATTTTGTATCGATTGTATCGAATTTTTCGCTTGGGACAGTTATGGACGCTACAACACTCACAGCCTTTGCTGTCTTTGTCATCATCATGACCGGGACACCCGGCCCTGGAAACCTGACGTTTCTGGCGATTGGCGCAAACGCCGGTTATCGAACAGCTTTTCCAGTCATCGTGGCATCGCAGATCGGCTCCTTGCCATTGAAACTGAGTGTCGCTTATGGCCTTGGTCATGTGATGGCGGGCGGTGGACCGATTGTTATCCTGTTCAAGACACTCAGCATGGCTTACATGACCTATCTTGCCTGGCGGATTGTCTCCCTGAGTGTCAAACCAAAAGGCGAAGTCGCTTTACCGAGTTTCTGGGAAGGGCTGTTAATCCATCCGCTAAGCCCCAAAACCTGGGCGATGAACCTGGTGGCCTTTTCGACCTTCTTCGCCGGAAACAGCCTCAGCATTCATGAGAACGCCTTCATTCTTTCGCTCGGTTTCACAATGGGCGGAATGACTTTTCATTCCCTTTGGGCGCTGGCCGGCGTTTCAATCCTGGCGCTGATTGGCGAAGGCCCGATGATGCGGACAATCACTGTCCTGATGGCCATTTCCATGCTGGCAGCAACCGTCTGGGCTTTGGTCCTGTAAAAAGAGAAATGCCGACGGTACCTTCGCACCAAGTGCGACGCACTTTTCAGCAACGGGTTCGCAAATTCTCCAGCTCACGGTGCCAGTTTTCTTCAAAACTGCCCTGCCGATGCCTTTCATAAACCGGGCAAACATCCCGGACAATTGACGGCGGCATATCGGACAAACGCATAATGCGACGTGACTTCGCGCGTCTTGCCAGAAATAGATGACGAACAAGCCTGGCTGATAGTCGAAAAAACCCGACACAAGACATTCGCCGGTTGAATTTCAATGCCGATACGTCAGCCATATCTTTAACTCCTGCTGGTTAGGCGTTGGATATGGCGTTCATTGCATTCTCTAACCAACGAAATTACGATATATATGCATAAGGAGATTTTATGCATGCCTGTTACTCTGCCACCGCTTTCAGCAGTCCGAGCCTTTGAAGCTGTAAGCCGTCACTTGAGTTTTACCAAAGCCGGAGACGAGCTTGGCACGACCCAGGCTGCGGTCAGCTATCAGATCAAGATGCTGGAGGAAAAACTCGGCCTGCAACTTTTCATCCGCAAAACCCGAAAAATCGAATTGACGGAACACGGCGCACAATTGGCCGGCAAAACCGTCGATGCATTTGCGCTTCTCAGAAGTGCATTTGAAGATGTTCTCGACCAGAACGCCGGACAGCTAACCGTGTCCAGCAACACAACTTTTGCAGTCAACTGGTTGGCGAACAGATTGATTCATTTTCAGATGGAAAATCCAGATCTGGCTGTCCGCATATTGCCCTATGGTCCGAACGCTCGCCCGGATTTCAGCAATTGCGATATCGCGGTATCGGCATGTACCGCTCCAGATTTTGGCTGGATTTCTCACGAAATCATCCCGGCAGACTTTTCGCCGATGGTCAGCCCGGCACTTGCGGCCAGCATCGGGGGCCTCAACACACCAGAAGATCTTCTGAAGCTTCCTCTGGTCGACCCTCACGACCGTTGGTGGTGTACATGGTTCGCAGCGGCGGGCGTACAAAATGTTGATGTTAGCGATGTGCCCAACACACATATGGGCTCACAGGCGTTGGCAGCAAATAGGGCATTGTCCGGACAAGGAGCCGCTATCCTGACACCCTATTTTTGCAAGGCTGCAATTGATTCCGGCCAGCTTGTTCAACCCTTCGACCTGACATGTCGAGCTGAGGAAGAAAGCTGGTATCTGAGCTATCCACCAGCCTATCGAACAAGCCGCAAGATCCAGCTATTCCGAGACTGGGTCTATTCGGAACTCAAGAAAGATGGCGTCTGGATAGAAATTCCAGAAGCCAGAACGCTCTGAACGCAATTACTTACGCGGCTTGGTACAGGTTCTTCTGTCTTAATGCGGATACCAGATCGTGTACACGATCGGTGTTGTCTTTCGCCAAAGCTCCGCTTTTGTTCCAAAGGTTGTTCTCAAACCCGATCCGGGCTTTGCCACCTTGCTCAATTGCGTAGACGAGGCAATCGGTTTCCAGGCGTCCAAACGCGCAGGCAGCCCAATCGATTTCCAGATCTACCTTCAAGTCAGCAAGAACTTGCAGAAAGGGATCGAGGTCTTTTGGCGCGCTTTCCTGATTTACCGAATATCGGCCGAGAACAAACAGAACCTGATGGTTTCGACCCGGGATAACGCCAATGGACACCAGACCAAAAAATCGCCCCACATCCTCAACGCTATAAAGAATATGCTGGACAGCAATTCCTTTGCCCAAGGCCCAACTGTAGAATTCTTGCGCAGCTTTCGTATCCCCGTCCGGGATCATCTCACGAATGGCAATCGAAACAGCATCCGGTTCAACGTCCTTGACCAACTTTCGTTGATCATCGGCGCTGTATTTGCCAACAGCCTCTGTCGTGATCTGAACCTGCATAACTGGGACTTCAGCCCGCATTTTCTTTATCAGTTCACGATAAAGATCCGGGTTCATCACATGCTCTCCGTTTTCATCGCGAACATGTGCATGAAGACCACCTGCACCAGCCTCAAAACACGCTTTGGCTGTTGCTACAGTTTCACCTATTGTCATGGGCAAAGCGGGGTGATCCGCCTTTGTCCGGCGCGCACCATTTGGCGCCACCATGATCAAAGGCAATGGTGGCAAAACGTCTGCTGCCTTCATCCCTAGAAAACTGCCTTGAATGCCGTCTGCAATTTGTCGGTGATCTCTGTAATCTGGGCATCTTCCATGATGAAAGGTGGCGCGAGCAGAATATGATCGCCCCGCACACCATCAATAGTCCCGCCCATCGGATAACAGATCAGTCCGGCTTCGAAAGTAGCCTTCTTCAACGCCTTGTTGATACCGCGTTTTGGATCGAACGGTGCTTTGCTGGTCCGGTCCTCAACAATTTCAATTCCCCTAAATAACCCGCGCCCGCGAATATCACCGACGTATTGATGCTGACCGAATGCATCACGCAACGCTGCGTCCAGCTTTTCTCCCAACGGGTTGATGCGTTCTGCAACACCGCCCGTCAGTTTTTTCAAGACTGCCAAGGCAGCGGCACACGCCGTCGGGTGGCCGATATAGGTGTGGCCGTGCTGGAAGAAACCGGTCCCTGTCTCAATTGCCTGATAGATCTCCGAAGTACAAAGCATCGCGCCTATCGGCTGATATCCAGCGCCCAACCCTTTGGCAATGCACAGGATATCCGGTGCGACACCATCCTGCTCACACGCAAACAACGAACCGGTTCGGCCCATGCCGCACATGACTTCATCAAGAATGAGTAGAATGCCGTGCGTGTCGCAGATCTCCCGAATACGCTTGAAATAGCCTTCGACCGGCGGCACAGCACCAGACGTTGCGCCGACCACGGGTTCGGCAACAAAAGCCATTATGTTTTCCGGTCCAAGACGCTGGATCTCGGCCTCCAACTCGTTGGCAACGCGCTGGCCATAGTCAAAAATGGTCTCGTCTTCATTGCGGCCGCGATATTCATAACACGGTGAAATATGGGACGTTTCTATCATCAAGGGTGCGAACGGTTCACGGCGCCATTGGTTGCCGCCCGTAGCTAACGCGCCAAGTGTGTTGCCGTGATAACTCTGACGTCGTGCGATGACCCGGTGGCGGGATGACTCGCCTTTTTCCAGACAATACTGGCGCGCCAGTTTCAGCGCGGCTTCCATTGCTTCGGACCCGCCGGAGACAAAATAAACCCGATCCAGATCGCCCGGTGCGTAATCGATCAGAAGATCAGCCAGCTGCTCGGTCGGTTCAGAAGTGAAAAACCCTGTATGGGCAAATGCGATCTGATCGATCTGTGATTTAATAGCAGCCGTAACATCGGGGTCGCTGTGCCCAAGACACGAAACTGCGGCTCCACCTGATCCATCAAAGTATTTTTTCCCTGAATTATCAGTAATATAACATCCATTTCCGCTAACGGCGATCGGTGGATTGGCTTTGGTGTGACGGGGAAATACATGAGACATGACACAGAACCTGACGACTGATTCAAAGGGTGCCCAAGCCGGGCTTGTGACATTTGTACCAGAAAATCTAAATTCCTGAAACATTTGTTTCTTGCAATAATTAACTACGTTTTTCATTAGAATTTTAATTAAATTGGAAGAGTGTAGCTGTGGGGCAAGTCATAAAAACAGAACTCGATAAGGCACTTCAGTTATGCGTCAGCGCCTCGCCACATATATCATTATTTTTGCCGCTACCGCCGTTCTCATTGGGTGCGGTTCTGTTGCTGGCGTCACCGGCATGGGCTGGGTAACAGCCTCACACAATTCCATCGACTATGATGATTCGTCCTGGTGTGTTCCGCGCAAACTCAAGAAAGTGCTGAACAAGGTTGCCAAACGATATGGCAAGGTCACCGTGCATTCGACAAAACGCTGGTGGCTGGAAAACTGGTGGAAGGGCGGAGCTAAAGATTCCTACCACCTGAATTGCCAAGCCGTAGATTTCTCAGTTGGTGGCAATCCAAGTTCTGTGCTCGCATTCCTGAAGTCGCAAAAAGCTGTCGGCGGATACAAGCACTATTCTTCCGGCCATTACCACATCGACACGGGACCGCGCCGCACCTGGTGACCGGATAGTTACTTAAGCTCGCCCAGCTCCAGTGCCATTTCCCAGGCAACGGCATCAAAGCCGATGAAGTACTTCGTGTCACATTCGACAATGGGCCGTTTGATTGTCGAGGAGTTCTCGATCATCACTGCGAATGCACTGGCAGCGTCAACAACGCTGTCCTGCGTCGCTTCATCCAGGCGGCGCCATGTCGTGCCCTTTTTGTTCAAAACTGTTTCCCAGCCGAATTCCTTGGCAAAGGCGGCCAGTTTGTCGGCGTCGACACCATCTTTCTTGTAGTCATGAAACGTGTAGTCCACGCCCGCTTCCTCAAGGAATTTACGGGCTTTCTTGACTGTATCGCAGTTTTTGATGCCATAGATTTTCATGTGATTTTCCCGTTCTCTAATTGGTTGGAGAGTCGCTTTTTGCTGCCCGAGATTCAAGCCCATTGCTGCTCTTTCCACGTGTGCTGCTGTGGGTCCGGGTTGACCCTGACGCCGACAACCTGCACTGATTTCAAAACCGCGCCATCTCAAACAGACAGTCGGCGGGTAAAACCCAAGGATTAATGAGCCATCGCACCGCCATGACAGAAACCGATACAGCATCAAAACCGTCTCGGCCGACCGCGAGAAAGACGCGGATGAGGCCAAGTCTGGGGAATTGGCGCCAACGGTTACGTCTTTGGAGCGGACTTGTCCTGTTTGTTTTCTGCCTGAGCCACTTCACCAATCACGCTCTGGGCATCATCTCGGTCAGCGCGATGGAAAAGGCATCAGTATGGCACTACTGGGTTTGGCGTAGCGCGGTCGGTGAAACTGTGCTGCTTTTGTCAGCCCTGACACATGTCGTGCTTGCGTTATGGCGAACATCCAAACGACGAACCTTGAAAATGCCTCGCTGGGAATTCGTCCAGCTGGTGCTCGGTCTCTATATCCCATGGACCCTAATTCCGCATGTTACGGCGACCATGGGACTGGCAAAAAACTTCGGTTTTGCTCCGACCTATCATCAAATGCTCACGATCCTCTGGCCGGATCTTGCACTGATGCAATCGATCCTGCTGGTCGTTGTCTGGACCCATGCAATGATCGGCCTGCATTTCTGGCTGCGTCTTTACCCACTTTACCACCGGTTCAGATATCCAGCCCTGGCCTTCGCGTTTGCGATGCCATTTCTGGCGCTCTGGGGGTTTATCGAGGGCGCCCGTCGGCTTGACCTTGCAAAGACGGTGACGATCAAGGTATCGGATGAACAATTCGACTGGCTGTACACAGTTGTTGATCAATTCAGAGCGACTGTTTTCGGGCTGATAATCCTAAGCTTGGCAGTCATTGTGGTCCGTTACATATCCAGCAAGTTTACCAAACGTCTCTCGATCACCTATCCAGGCGGCGTTACGATCAAGGCACAGCCCGGCGCATCTCTGCTTGAAATGAGCCGTATCAACGATGTGCCGCTTGCTTCGGTTTGCGGTGGCCGCGCGCGCTGTTCAACATGCCGCGTGGAAGTATTGTCCGGCGGGGAAGACTTGCAGCCTCCGGGGCCTGCGGAGACAAGCGTTCTCAATCGCATTGGTGCCAAGGAAAATGTCCGCCTTGCCTGCCAAATCCGCCCGCAATCAGATCTGATTGTTCAGCCACAAGTACCGGTGAAATCGAAAGCCAATCGGACCAATCAGGTTCAAGACGCATACTTCTGGGGTGTTGAAAAGGAGGTCGTCGTCATGTTTGTCGACCTGCGGAACTTCACCGGCATTACCGAATCCCAACTCGCCTATGATGTGGTCCATTTGCTCAACCAATATCTTGATCAGGTCTCATCGGTGATCCGCAAAGAAGGCGGTCATGTGGACAAGTTCATCGGCGATGGCATCATGGCAATTTTCGGAATTGATAGCGGCCCGCAAAAAGGCGCTCAGGAGGCTTTGAGAGCCTGCGGCTACATCGAAAAAGTGATGGAATCCCTGAATGCCGAAAAGGGTCCACAGTTCCGCGATCCAATTCGTCTCGGTATTGGTCTTCATCTTGGATCTGCCATTCTTGGCCGCATCGGATCAGCAGGCGCTGACGGCGAACGTGGCGGTTTGACTGCACTTGGTGATGTGGTGAACACGGCGAGCCGCCTTGAGACCGAAAACAAGGCTCACGGCAGTTTTCTAGCTGTTTCAAAGGCTGTCATTGATGTGGCCGGCGCAAAGGTTACACCTGCCAATCTGACGGAAATCAAGGTGCGCGGCAAAGAACAACCTCTGGAGATTTTTGCTCTTCAGCAGATGGAAACGCTATGGCTTCCCGGAATGGCTGAAGCCTGAAATGACAATCAACAAAGGAACGCGCGTGCCGCAGACTTACTCCCCCAAAGAGATGCTGGCCAAACTGGTGTCGTTCAACACCGTTTCAGACCAAAGCAATCTAGAACTCATTTCCTTTGTCGAAGACTATTTGGCAGAATTTGGAATTACGGCCACCCGGGTGCCGGATCCGACCGGTGAAAAGGCGGCCCTCTTTGCAACGATCGGCCCCAGGAAAGATGGCGGAATTGTCCTGTCCGCGCACACCGATGTTGTGCCGGTTGAAGGTCAGAAATGGTCACAGGATCCTTTCACCGCGTGGGAAGCAGACGGAAAACTGTTTGGACGTGGAACGGCTGACATGAAAGGATTTGCAGCGACCTGTCTTGCCAAAGTTCCCGATTTTCTGAACGCCAATCTGGAAAAACCGTTTCACATCGCGCTTTCTTACGATGAAGAAGTCGGTTGCTTCGGTGCGCCACCGCTGATGGAAGCATTGCTTGCAGATGGCCCGCGACCGGAGCTCGTGGTTGTCGGTGAGCCCACAAACATGAAAGCTGTGACCGGACACAAGGGCATTGCTGTCTTGAAAACACAGATCCACGGCCATCCAGTTCATTCCAGCCAACTGCATCGCGGTGTTTCAGCCATTTCAGTAGCGGCTAAACTGATTTCCTGGCTGGATGCCAGAACTGCCGAAAACAAGGCTGGTGCAGATCCGGACTGTCCGTTTGAACCACCTTACACGACGCTTCACTGCGGAACGATCGAAGGCGGCCAAGCGCACAACATCACGGCGCAGGTTTGCGAGTTTGCGACTGATATCAGGCTTTTGCCCGGTGAAAAACTCGATACCTGGATAAAGGAATATCGCGATTTCGCGGAACTAGACGTGTTGCCGGATATGCAGGCAATTTCCGAAGACTGCCGGATTGACATCAGCGTGCTGGCAAAAGTTCCCGGGCTTGCCGAGGAAACTGACGGCCAGGCCGAACAAACGGTCAGACAAATCACAGGAGACAATGGTCGCCACGTTGTGGTGTATGCCACTGAAGGCGGAATATTTCAGGAATTTGGCCTGTCCACAGTCGTGTGTGGCCCGGGATCAATTGATCAGGCACACCAGCCAGATGAGTACATTGAATTGGCCGAACTCTCCCGCTGTGCAAGCTTTTTAGACAGCCTTTGTGAAAAAATCTCGCACAAGTAGACCGAAACCTATTTGAAGACAGACGCTTGGAGTGTCATAGTCCGCAAAATAAGAAATATACCGAGGCAAATCTTGGTCGACCACCAAAACAAAGAGTTCCGTCAAACGGAAATATGAGGGGAATATGAAAACCAAAACCATGTTCATGGCCGCTGCGCTTGTTGCAGCAGGCACGGTTTCATCTGCACAGGCTGAAACATTGAAATTCTCGTTCCAGGGCACTTTGAATGCTCTGGATCCGTACAGCCTCAATGAAACCTTCACACTGTCCGCACTCGGCAATGCTTATGAAGGTTTGACGCGCCGCGGCGCTGATCTTCAGATCGAACCTGGCCTGGCAGAGCGCTGGGAAATCGTTGAGCCGAACCGCTGGCGTTTCTTCCTGCGCAAAGGCGTCAAGTTCCACAACGGCAGTGACTTCACTGCAGAAGATGTTGCATTCTCTGTTGATCGTATCCGCTCTGAAGGTTCTGACCTGACGACCCGCGTTCCTGCCGAAGCCAAAGTCGAAATCGTTGACGACTACACGGTTGATTTCGTGCTTACCGGGCCGAATCCGATCCTGCATTATGAGTGGGACACATTCTACATCATGGACAAGGAGTGGACGGAAGCCAATGATGCTGCAAAGGTAACGTCTGCTTCGGATACGACGCCGAACTATGCCGCTTTGCATGCCAATGGCACTGGTCCGTTCAAGATTGTCAGCCACGAGCCTGGCGTTAGTACCAACTACGAAACGAACACAGATTGGTGGGACGAAGCCAAGCACAATCTTGACGCGGTTGAATTCACTCCGATCGGATCAGACGCAACACGCGTAGCGGCTCTGCTTTCCGGCGAGATGGACATGGTCTATCCGATCCCGGTACAGGACATTAAACGCATCAACGACAACTCTGGCACCGTCGCGCTGACCGGTCCTGAACTCCGCACTATCTTTCTTGGCATGGACCAGATGCGCGATGAGTTGATCTACTCAGATGTGAAGGGCAAAAACCCGTTCAAGGATGCGAAAGTTCGCAAGGCCGTCTACCAAGCCATCAATGTTGAGGCGATCAAGCAGAAGGTCATGCGCAATCTGGCAACACCTTCGGCAATCATGATCTCTCCGTTCCTGTTCTCCAAAGCAGGCGACTTCCAGCGTTATCCTTACGATCCGGATGCATCAAAAGCTTTGCTCGCAGAAGCAGGTTATGCAGACGGGTTCTCGGTTGGCATGGATTGCCCGAACGACCGCTATGTCAACGACGAAGCGATCTGTCAGGCAGTTGCTGCCATGCTGGCACGTGTCGGTGTGAAGGTTGATCTAAACGCTCAGCCAAAAGCCAAGTATTTTGCCAAAATCCTGGCATCTGGCGGCTACGACACGTCGTTCTACCTGCTCGGATGGACCCCTGGTTCGTTTGACAGCTACAATATTCTGTCCAACCTGATGAACTGTCGTGATGAAACCGGTGCTGGTTCACCGTTCAACAACGGCGGATGGTGTGATGAAAAAGTCGATTCGCTCACCGGGCAGATCTTGTCAGAAATCGATCCGGCCAAACGCGATGACATGATCGCCGAGGCCTACAAGATCGCGCATGACAACACCTATTACATTCCCCTGCACCAGCAGGGTTTGGCATGGGGTGTTGCCGATAATGTTGAGCTTGTTCAGCGCGCTGACAATCAGTTCCACTTCCGCTTCGTGACAAAAAACTAAGCGGTTTTGCACCCACAACGCCCCCGGCTTCTGCCGGGGGCGTCTTTTCATTTAAAGAGTTAAAGAACCAAGATGATAGGTTTCGCGACGCGCCGCTTGCTGCAGGCGATGATTGTCATGCTGGTGGTGGCATTGCTTGCATTCACCATGTTCCGTTTTGTCGGTGATCCGGTCAACCAGATGGTCGGAGTTGAGACCTCTATCGAAGAACGTGAAGCGCTCCGGGAGCGGCTGGGGCTGAACGACCCAATCTCTATCCAGTTTTTCCGATTTGTAACGAAAGCCGCGCAATTCGATTTCGGCACGTCTTATCAATTCAGGCAACCGGTTTCTGACCTGTTTGCCAAACGCATTCCGGCAACGCTTGAGCTCAGTTTCGCGTCTGCCATGTTCGCGCTTGTTGTTGGCATACCCATGGGCATCTATGCGGGGCTCAATAGGGAGTCAGCCGTTTCCAAAATGTTTTTGTCGGTCTCCCTAATAGGCATATCCCTACCGACCTTCTTTATCGGCATTCTGCTCATATTCCTGTTTTCGGTCACCTTGCAGTGGTTGCCAAGTTTCGGACGGGGGGAAACCGTTGCTATAGGCTCGTGGTGGACCACTGGCTTCCTGACTGTGTCAGGCCTTAAAGCCCTCATCCTGCCGTCGATCACACTTGGTCTTTATCAGATGACGCTGATCATGCGTCTGATCCGTGCCGAAATGCTGGAAGTGATCCGGACCGACTACATCAAGTTCGCCAAAGCACGGGGCCTTCCCGACAGGCTGGTCAATTTCCGGCATGCCCTGAAAAACACGCTTGTTCCGGTCATTACGATTACGGGCCTTCAACTCGGCGCCATCATCGCTTTTGCGACCATTACAGAAACAGTGTTTCAGTGGCCCGGAATGGGCCTGATGTTCCTGCAGGCAGTTCAAAACGTCGATATTCCAATTATGTCGGCGTATCTATTGCTGACTGCCTTCCTGTTCGTGGCAATCAACTTCATTGTCGACATTCTCTATTTCTTCATCGATCCGCGTTTGCGGGTCGGTCGGCCATAAGGGAGATCTGAGATGAGCGATGTCACCAACACATCAGAAGCCCCGAAGAGCCGCTGGGCCAAAATTGTCGACAGCGATCTGTTCCATTCGTTTTTACGATCCAAAGTGACGGTCGTTGCAGCCTGCGGAACAACAATTTTGTTCCTGCTGGCATTCCTGGCGCCCTGGATTTCACCACACGATCCATTTGACCTAGCGTCTCTTTCAATCATGGACGCCCGCGTTCCGCCGGTCTGGATGGAGTTTTCCGATCCCCGCTTCATTCTTGGAACTGATGATCAGGGACGCGATCTGCTGTCCGGCATCTTTTACGGAATGCGGATATCGTTGATTGTCGGTTTCTGCTCGGTCTTCTCCGCAGCAATTCTCGGTATCTCCCTCGGCCTTGTCGCTGGCTATATGGGTGGGCGAATTGATGCAATCATCATGCGTATTGCGGACGTACAGCTAACGTTCCCTGCAATTCTTATTGCCCTTCTGATTGATGGAATCGCCGCAGGCATCTTCGGCAACATCGACCGTGAGGTGTTTGCGTTCTACATCCTGATCGTCGCTCTCACGCTGTCCTTCTGGGTGCAATACGCCCGGACAGTCCGTGGTTCGACAATGGTAGAGAAGAACAAGGAATATGTGCAGGCGGCACGTGTAATCGGCCTGCCCTCAATTATCATTATGGCGCGCCATATTCTGCCCAACGTAATGGGTCCGGTGCTTGTCATTGCGACAATCAATCTGGCACTTGCTATCGTCACCGAAGCGACGTTGTCCTTCCTTGGAGTTGGCATGCCACCGACCCAGCCCTCACTGGGAACCCTGATAGCTGTCGGAAACGACTTCCTCTATTCCGGCGAATGGTGGATTGCGATCTTCCCGGGTCTGGCACTTGCCTTGCTGGTCTTGAACGTCAACCTTCTGGGCGACTGGTTGCGCGACGCCCTCAACCCGAAACTGCGGTGAGGCGACGATGAGCGTTCTAGATATCAAAGACCTGAAGGTCGAGTTTCCGAGTCGTAAGTCCGTATTTGTCGCGGTGGATGACGTCACTCTGAGTGTCGATGCCGGCAAAATCCTCGGTGTTGTCGGAGAATCCGGTGCCGGTAAATCGACCGTCGGCAATGCCGTCATCGGGCTCCTGCAGGAACCCGGTCATATTGCTGGTGGTGAGATTTATCTGCATGGCGAGCGGATCGATCAACTGCCCTACAATCAGATGCGCAAGTTGCGTGGCCGCAAGATCGGCATGATCTTCCAGGATCCGCTAACCTCGCTGGATCCGCTTCAAACCGTTGGGTCTCAGCTAGTGGAAACCATCCGCACCCACATGCCGTTTTCTGCAAAACAAGCTGAAGCACGAGCGATTGAGCTGATTGATGCGGTTGGCATTCCTGACCCTGCTGAACGGATAAAACAATATCCGCACCAGTTCTCGGGTGGCATGCGTCAGCGTGTTGTTATCGCGCTGGCCCTTTGTGCCGAACCAGAGCTGGTGATTGCCGACGAGCCAACAACGGCTCTGGATGTGTCCATTCAGGCGCAAATCCTGGAGCTGATGAAAAAGCTCTGTGAAGAGCGCAATGTCGCCATGCTGGTGATTACTCATGATATGGGCGTGATTGCCGACATAACTGACCATGTCGCCGTGATGTATCAGGGTGAACTGGTCGAGTATGGCGAAACCACTCAGGTTCTGGGTGCTCCGTCGCATCCATACACGCAAAGCCTGATTTCAGCCGTGCCGCGACCGGATATCAAGGTCGAACGGTTCCCGGTGGTCAATTACATCGAAAAAGCGGGAACACCGCAAAAGCAAATTGACATCTCAACGCACTGGCTTGGCAAGTCCCGGGACTACGAAAAGGTCGATGGCCCCCTGGTTCAGATCAAGGATCTGGACATGCGCTTTGAAACGCGCGGGTCCATATTCCCGTCGCAACGAAAATACTTCAAAGCCGTCAAAAGCGTCAGTTTCGACATTTTTGAAGGCGAGACCTTTGGTGTTGTTGGCGAAAGTGGCTCCGGAAAATCTACGGTCGCACGCGTGATCACGGGGCTCTACCACCCGTCGGGCGGGTCGATCATGTTCGGCAAAACTGAACTGACTTCGCTGAAAAACCGCAAGGATGTTCTGGCAATGCGTCGGCAGATGCAGATGATCTTCCAGGATCCGTATTCATCGCTGAATGCTAGAATGCGCGTCCGGGATATCATTGCCGAGCCGATCAAGTTCCACAAACTGGCATCCAGCAATTCGGAAGTCCGGCAAATTGTCGATGACCTCCTGGATCACGTGGGCCTTGGTGTGGCTGCTGGTCAGAAATTCCCGCACGAGTTTTCAGGTGGCCAACGCCAACGCATCTCGATTGCCCGAGCGCTCGCCACACGGCCCCGGTTCCTGATTTGCGATGAACCGACGTCCGCTTTGGATGTTTCCATCCAAGCGCAGATCCTGAACCTCTTGAAGGATCTTCAGGAAGAGCTCGGCCTGACGATGCTGTTCATCAGCCACGATCTCGCGGTGATCCGTCAGATGTGCAATCGCATTGGTGTGATGCGCAATGGTGAACTTTGCGAAGTCTCTGACTGCGATGCGCTTTTTGAAGCACCGAAGCACCCGTATACTCGGGAACTTCTCGACCTGATGCCGTCGATGGAACTGCTGTCACGCGCAAATCTTCAAACGACCTAAGCCTGGACGCCGTCCCACCGAACAGGGGCGGCGTTCACGACACGCTGACCAAGTCATTGATCAGGAGTCGTTTTTCCAGAATTCGCTGAGTCGTAATATTGACTCTGGTGACCTCCTGATTCCTTTTTCAAGCTAGGAAGATAGCCACAGGGGAGTCCGAAACCGGCAGATTTTGCCGTATTGAACACCGCAAAATCCTATCGAATAGTAATACTGCGTGCCATCCAATCGACAGCGGTCAAAAGAAATCGGTTTCACGAGTAAAGAGTCCGTTTTCCGCCGCTACAGACAGTCGCCCGCGGGTTTTTCTTATCCGACTACTTTTTAAATTGAAGTCTTTTGCAAGTTGGCGTCGGCATTCAGAATTTCATGTGATGAACCACTGAAATTGTTACTTCGCAACTCGAATTACCAGGTATTTTCTATTTAATACTGACCTTCGAGCCCTACATAGGTTTCGTTCAAAACCCTGATAGTTTTGCGAATACATCGGGTTTTTCTGCGAGCCAGCAACGGCTGCCAGACTTTCACGGCATTGCGAGTCCGCTGTCTCTTCCGCATTTTAAACGTCCCAGCCAATCGATCTGAGTGATGACGAAGCCTCTCAAATTGAATGGTGGCTGGAAGCAAGAAATCACACTCGAAGGCCCGCGGATATGCCAAAAAATGTACTTACGACAACACTTTGGTTGTTGTTTCTAGGCCTTTCCGTCGGATCTCTCACACTTGCTGTTGCGATCAATCAGAACGCGCCTTTCAGCCAGATCAGACTGGTTGTCGTGTTTTCCCATAACAGCACCCTCGTCTACTGCATGTTTTCCGCGATATTTGCGTTTTTGTGCCTGTCATTTTCACTCAATTCACCACTTGGACGCCCGCTCACCCTGTTCACAGCGATTGTCAGCGCATTTTTGATCGGGTCTTCGGCCATCCTCAATGGGTTGGATGTAAATCTGGCTCAAGTTGACCTGCCTGCGCTGGCGGCTGCGTTCATGATGATTCTGAGAACCCTGAGCATCGGCATTCTGCCGCCGCGCGGAGACAGAAGCGGAACCCGGGAAGGCTTCCTCGCCATCAGCTTTGCAAGTGTGTCAGGGACAGTCTGGTGGGTCGTTGATCCGCTGATGGCTCCAATTGCCGCTACAACATGCCTGCTATTGTCCTGGCCGTTTCTGATCGACGGAATCAATGCATTTGCGGACAAGGTTTACCTCCAAGCTGCCAATGCTGCTGGCGCCCGTAACATCAAACAAGGCGCTTTCACACAGGTTGCCCGGGCAAGGGATATTGTGCTCGACAAGACAGCGGTCATGTCCGGTCCGAACCTGATGGTCACCAACGTGATGGCATTCAACAACGAACCAAAAACATTGCTTGCCGTTGCTGCGTCGGCGGAATCGGGGTCAGATCATCCGGTCGCCCATGCGCTCCGTCAACTAGCGGTCCAATGGCAGGTTGATCTCAAACGCCCGGATCTGTTTGAGCCCGAGCCCGGCCTTGGTGTCGTCGCGTTGCTTGGTGGTCAGACGGTCGTGATCGGATCAACAGAACTTTTGAAAAAACTCAAAATCGACAGCTTTACGGCCGACGCGATTGCCCGTTCTTTGGAAGAAGACGGCAAGACGGTCTTGCGCGTCGCGGTCGGTGGTCGTGTCGTCGGCGTGCTCGGGCTGGAAGGGACCTTGCGTCAGGATGCCGGTGTTGCCGGTCTGGCGCTTCGATCAGAAGGACTGGTGCCCTGGCTCTATTCCGGCGATAGCTTGAAAACCCGCAAAACGCTTGCGGATCTCCTTGGGCTTGAAGTTGTCGATGACCCGGTTGCCGGAGAAACCATTGCACAAGGCACAGCCCGTACATTCGGTCCGGATCGCCCGCTGATCCTGACGTTATCTCCTGACAGGTCTGCTCTTGAATTGCGATCCCCGACACGAGATCAGCCGCTCGCGATCAGCAACACAGATGACATTGGTGCTTTCCCGGCCCTCAAGGCCCTTGCCATGCGGCGGAACAAACTGGCTGTCCAGGCGCGGCGGATTTTGATGGGATTGTGGGTGCTTGGCGGGCTGTGCGGCGGACTGACGCTTCTGCCGATGTCGTCTGCACCGATGTTGCTGGTGCTTTGCCTCGGTATTCTTTGGGGTTTCGCGAGATTCTCCGTTGCCGATACGCTCAAAGGTCGAATGCTCTAAATCTGATCTGAGTTGGCCCGAACCGATTTCCCGGGGGCTCACCTTTACAGCGCTTCGTGTGTGGTGTTTATCGACCAAAAGCTAATTCAAGCGATTTAGTTGAGGGAGAAACGCCATGAGCGATAAAAAACAACCTAATCTGCGGTCGGCTGCATGGTTCAACAATCCGGACAATCCCGGGATGACAGCGCTCTATATTGAGCGCTACCTGAACTTCGGCATTACCCGTGAAGAGCTGCAATCCGGCAAACCGCTCATCGGCATCGCCCAAACCGGCTCGGACCTGTCTCCGTGCAACCGCCATCACCTGGAGCTTGCCAAGCGCGTTCGTGAAGGCATCCGCGAGGCCGGTGGTATTGCGTTTGAATTTCCGGTCCACCCGATCCAGGAAACCGGCAAGCGCCCGACTGCGACCCTCGACCGGAACCTTGCCTATCTCGGCCTTGTCGAACTGCTTTACGGCTACCCGATTGACGGTGTTGTTCTGACAATTGGCTGTGACAAGACAACACCTGCCTGTTTGATGGCTGCAGCGACTGTTAATATTCCGGCAATCGCCCTGTCCGTCGGTCCAATGCTGAACGGTTGGCACAAGGGCGAGCGAACTGGCTCCGGTACAATCGTCTGGAAAGCCCGCGAGATGCTTGCCTCTGGCGAGATCAACTATGAAGAGTTCATGGAACTGGTGTCGTCTTCCGCTCCGTCGGTTGGCTACTGCAACACCATGGGTACGGCCACGACGATGAACTCGCTTGCCGAAGCGCTTGGCATGCAGCTTCCAGGTGCGGCTGCCATTCCGGCACCCTACCGTGAACGCGGCGGCATTTCCTATGTCACCGGCAAACGCATTGTCGATATGGTACGCGATGACGTGAAACCGTCAGACATCATGACCCGTGAGGCGTTCGAAAACGCCATCGTCGTCAACTCGGCCATTGGCGGATCGACAAATGCACCGATCCATTTGAACGGTATCGCGCGGCATCTTGGTGTTGAGCTGAACAACGACGACTGGCAGGAAATCGGTCATGACGTGCCGCTATTGGTCAACTTGCAGCCAGCTGGCGAGTATCTTGGCGAAGACTATTTCCACGCCGGCGGAGTTCCTGCGGTCGTTGCGGAACTGATGCGCAACAACAAGCTGCCCCATCCGGACGCCCTCACCGTCAATGGCAAGTCCATGGGTGAAAACTGCGAAGGCATCACCACGGATCTGCCAGACGTGATCAAACCCTTTAGCGCGCCGATGAAAGAGAAAGCCGGGTTTATCAACCTGAGCGGCAACCTCTTTGACAGCGCTATCATGAAGACCAGCGTGATTTCCGAGGAATTCCGGACACGGTATCTCTCCGACCCGAAAGACCCGGAAGCCTTTGAAGGCCGTGCCATCGTTTTTGAAGGGCCGGAGGATTATCACGACAACATCGACAATCCTGACCTGAACATCGATGAGAACTGCATGCTGTTCATTCGTGGCACCGGGCCTATCGGTTATCCGGGCGGCGCGGAAGTGGTCAACATGCAGCCTCCTGCAGCTCTGATCAAACGTGGCATCACGGCCTTGCCGTGCATTGGCGATGGTCGTCAGTCGGGAACGTCCGGGTCACCGTCGATCCTCAATGCATCTCCGGAAGCCGCAGCCATGGGTGGGTTGGCCCTGTTGAAAACCGGTGACCGTGTTCGCATTGACCTCAACAAAGCCACTGCCAACATTCTGATTTCAGATGAGGATCTTGCAAAACGCCGTGCTGATCTCGAGGCCGCTGGCGGCTTCAAATACGCTGACAGCCAGACACCTTGGCAGGAAATACAGCGCGGTATGATCGGTCAGTTCGACGAGGGCATGGTTTTGGAACCAGCCGTCAAATATCAGGATGTCGCTCATACCAAAGGTCTGCCGCGCGACAATCACTGATCGGGTTCTTGGGCCTTATCTGACGGTAAGATCGAGATAATATGAAAGGCGCGGATTGGATTTCGCGCCTTTTTACTTGACGGTTACGTAAACGGCATGCTTCAAGAAGGCAACTTGAGGGGTCACCTCATACAAATCGGAGAAAACACATGTCCCTGGAACAGCTCACAAACGACATCCGCAGCAAAGTTGCTGGCGGCGGTATCGAAGAAAGCGTCAAATTCGACCTCGGTGACACCGGAACAGTCTTCATTCAAGGATCTGATGTCACCAACGACAACAGCGATGCAGATTGCACAATCACAATGTCGGCTGAAGATCTGGCAGACATGCTTTCGGGTGAATTGAACCCGACAGCCGCTTTCATGGGCGGCAAGATGCAAGTTGAAGGCGACATGAGCGTTGCCATGAAACTCGGCAGCATCGTATAGGTTTTACTCCTAAAACTTTTGCTGCAGGGGGAAACCGTTGAAAGTCCTGATAATTGGTGCTGCCGGAATGATCGGCCGCAAACTCACGGAACGCCTCTGCAGCCTGAAATCGCTGAAAGACAAGGACATATCGGCACTTACCCTTGCCGATGTAGTTGAACCGGTTCACCCTGACAACGCTCCATGCCCGGTTCAGATTATTTCCGGTGACTTCTCTGACAAAACAGCTGCTGAAAAGCTTGTCGCGGATCGGCCTGATGTCATCTTTCATCTGGCGGCGATTGTGTCCGGCGAAGCTGAAGCCGATTTCGACAAAGGCTACCGGATAAATCTGGATGGCACGCGTCACCTGTTCGAGGCAATCATAGCGGCAGGTGATGCTTACTGCCCGCGAGTGGTCTACACCTCCTCTATCGCAGTTTTCGGCGCGCCCTTCCCGGAGACCATCCCGGACGATTACCACCTGACCCCGCTAACATCCTACGGAACGCAAAAGGCGATTGGCGAAATGCTGCTCGCCGACCTCAGCCGACGCGGGTTGATGGACGGTGTGGGTATCCGGTTACCGACGATTGTCGTGCGCCCTGGAAAACCCAATCTGGCGGCGTCCAGCTTCTTTTCCGGCATCATCCGCGAACCGCTGAACGGTCAGGAAGCCATTCTGCCTGTTGGCGAGGATGTCCTTCACTGGATGGCAAGCCCGCGCGCTGCAGTCGGCTTTTTGCTGCATGCGGCTGAAATTGATGGCAATGCAATCGGTCCGAGACGCAATCTGACCATGCCTGGACTTGCCGTGACTGTTGCCGAGGAAATCGACACCTTGCGCAAGATCGGCGGCGAAGACCGTGTGAAACTCATCAAGCGCGAGCCGAATGAGACAATCCTGAACATTGTCGCTGGCTGGCCCCGGCAGTTTGATGCCTCCCGTGCAGAAAACCTCGGCTTTAAAGCAGACTCCTCGTTCGAAGAGATTGTCCGCATCTACATCGATGACGAGGGGATCGAGGTTTAATATCGACCTTAACCCTCAATTCCCTTTTTGAAGGCCATGCCAATGGTTTCGGGCGCCGTTTCCCTAAACCCATATTTTTCATAAAGCTTGTTTGCAGGAACATCGGCAAGCAGGTTAACAAAGGCTGTGTCCGGCACGGAACGTGCGACGAAGTCCGAGAGCTCCCGCATGATAAGACGGCCATAACCCAGGCCCCGAAACTCAGGCCTGACCACAATATCGACGATTTGTACCGACAAAGCGCCATCACCGACTATTCGCCCCATGCCAATGGCTCTTCCGTCAACCTCCAGCAGAACACCGAACAATGAATTCGGTAGTCCTGCGTTTGCCGCTTCAAGCGAATACGCACTCAATCCACCGGACTTGCGCAGATCTAGATAAGTTTCAGAATCAGGCAGACGATGCAGGATTTGAGGCAACATATTGTTGGGCTCCAGCTTTAGACCACTTAGGTTCAGGCCATGGAAAAGCCGGAGCAATGCCCCGGCTTTTCGAATCGTTGTCGTTGACCGCAGATTACCGCGTTATGATCTCCGGCCCCATAAGGCTGTATGGCAACCAGGTCGACAGAACCGGTACATAGGTCACCAGAACCAGGAACAGGAGCAGGATCAGCACGAACGGTGCCGCTGCCTTGACGACCTGAACCAGGCTCATGCCGGTAATACCTGATGTCACGAACAGGTTCAGACCAATCGGTGGTGTGATCATGCCGATTTCCATGTTCACGACCATCAGGATACCAAGATGGATCGGATCCACTCCGAGCTCCATACCAATCGGGAACACCACAGGTGCAACGATCAGCAACAAGCCGGACGGTTCCATGAACTGACCACCGATCAACAGAATGATGTTGACCGCGATCAGGAACGTGAACCAGTTGAAGCCTGCGCCAACCATCCAGTCCGTGATCACCTGCGGGATCTGTTCAGCGGTCAGCGTATGCGCAAACAGCAACGCATTGACGATGATGAACATCAGCATGATGGTCGTCTTAGCCGAATCCGTCAGAACCTTCTTGGTATCCTTGTGGAACAGGGCCGGGAAGAATTTGATCGCAATGAAACCGAGGTTTCGACCCCAGGCCTTTGCGCCTAGCCCATAAGCACTTGCCAGTTGCGATGGACCAACACCTGCGCGGAACACTGGATAGGCGATAAGACAGGCCGCCAGTACCAGCCAGGAATCCAGACCCCAGAACGAAGCCCGTTCAGTCGCCAGTAACCCGATGCCAGACCACAGGAAAGCACCAACGACCGAATACAGGATCGCCTTGAATCCGGTCCGGCCCAAGTCACCGTCTTCGTCGGATAGCCAAGTTGTTCCAGCAAGCGGTCCCATGTCGCGGTAGACAAACAGTGCGATCAGACCGGCATAAACGGCAGCAACAGCAGCTGCTTCCGTTGGCGTAAAGATGCCGAGATAAATACCACCCAGAATGATCACCATCAGGAACAAGCCAACAGCAGCTTCAGACAGGGCGCCCCAGATTTCCTTGAAACCAGGCCATGGCTGCGCCGGAAGGTTCTTGATGCGTGCCATGACATAGATGCCGATCATCAACATCAGTCCGGCAATGATGCCCGGAATAACACCGGCCAGGAACATCCGCCCGACAGAAACGTTGGTTGCAGCCGCATAAACAACCATCACAATGGACGGCGGAATAAGGATTCCCAAGGTACCTGCGTTAGCGATTATGCCCGCAGCAAATTCCTTGGTGTAACCCGCCTGCCGCATACCGGCGATGGCAATCGTTCCGATGGCGACAACGGTGGCCGGCGATGAGCCGGACAAGGCTGCAAACAACATGCATGCGAAAACGGCCGCGATTGCAAGGCCGCCACGGATCGAACCTACAGACGCAATTGCAAAACGGATAATCCGCCGGGCAACACCACCGGTCGACATGAAGCTCGACGCCAGAATGAAAAACGGGATCGCGAGCAAAGTGAAGTTCTGGGATGCGTTGAACAGCTGAACCGCCACTGAACTCATCGAGTCATGGCTGAACAGGGCAACATAAAGCACGGCAGAAAGGCCGAGCGACACGGCAATCGGAACACCAAGGAACAGAAAGCCAAAAAGGAAAATAAACAGAAATGCGGTTTCCATCAGCCTTAGTCCTTCAAGATATCTTTGTTTTCCGCCACCAGCTCTTCCGCTTCATGAGCAGCGATGATGGCGTCTTTTTTCCCGGTCAGGATCAGCCAGAAGGCCTGCGCTGCGCGGAAAGCAAGAAGGAGAAGACCAAGCGGGAGAACGATGTAAGGGATCCAGCGTGGAACACGCTCCTTCACATCAAACCATTCCTGAATGAAAACTGGCCATTTCAAATCTTCCATACCGATTGGAAGTTTGTAGAACTTGGCGACATAAGCGTAGGCGCCACCTGTCGAGCCCTTGTTCTCAAGGCCAAAGAGAGCGCCGAACCAGCCCGCGTCGAATAACAAGGCCGCATAAAGCACGGTGAGGCCTGCGCCCAATAGCGCGGCGACCCGGAACAGAGGGCGCGGCAGCAGATTGATAACTGCATCAACACCAAGATGAGCGCCAATCTTGAGACCGTAGCTCATGCCGAACAGAATGAGCCAGGCAAACAGCACGCGCGTGAATTCCAGCGCACCGCCCCAGCCAGCGTTAAATCCGTAGCGAGCCACCACCTGACTGAAAGTGACGATGGTCATCAATGCCAGAATGAACGCGATAAAACTTTCTTCGAAAGAATCGACAAACCGTCCTATACGGGACATGCAAGCCTCCCCAGAACCGGCGCAGAGAACGTCGGCTTCCCACCGCATGTGTTGCGGCCAATAAGAATTGAAATACGAGTGGTATGAACGGGCCCGAAAACCAGGCCCGTTCTTGTTCAGCTAAGAATTAGCTAGCGTTGTTGGATGCAACGGCTGCATCGATCACGTCCTGACCGATGTCGTCCTTGAACTTGCCCCAAACCGGCTTCATGGTTTCGACCCACTCAGTGCGCTGCTCCGGTGTCAGCTGACGAACAACACCACCATTTTCCTCAATCTTCGCTTTGTTCTGAGCGTTGATGTCGGTTGAACGCGCATTGTACTCATCAGACACTTCGTTGAAGATCGTCAGGAACTGACCTTTGACATCTGCGTCGAGGCTGTCGAGCCACTCCTGTGATGTCACTGCCAGGTAAGTCAGAAGCTGGTGATTGGTTTCAGTTGTTCCGTCCTGCACTTCGAAGAACTTCTTGGTGTAGATGTTGGACCAGGTGTTTTCCTGACCGTCAACAACTCCAGTCTGCAATGCGCCGTAAACTTCCTTGAACGCAAGCTTCTGAGCGTTTGCGCCCATTGCTTCGATCATGGCAACAGCCACGTCAGATGTCTGAACACGGAATTTCAAACCAGCAGCGTCAGATGGAACATTAAGTGGCTTGTTGGCAGAGAACTGCTTCAGGCCGTTGAAAACATAACCCAGACCGACGAAGCCGTAGTCAGACATGGCGCCGAGAAGTTCCTGACCCTTGTCCCCTTTGGTGAAGGAGGTCACTGCATCCATGTTGGAGAACAGGAACGGCAGATCGAACACGCGGTACTTCAGAGTGTAGGATTCAAACTTGGACAGGGATGGCGCAGCAAGCTGAACGTCGCCGAGCAGAAGTGCTTCCATGACTTTGTTGTCATCAAACAGCTGAGAAGACGGGAAGACCTGCATGCAGGCCTTGCCATCCATTTCAGCGTTGATGCGGTTTGCCAGAGCGCTCGCCATTTCCCCTTTAGGGTGGCCTTGCGCGGATACAACGTGGCTGAACTTGATGACAACTTCGCCGTCACCGCAATCGTCAGCCGCATGGGCTGTAGATGACATGGCAAAAGTTGCCGCCGCAGCTGCGGCGATTACGAGGTTTTTCATTGGATGTCCTCCCAGACATTACTAAACAACGGCAATGAGAGCCGGACAGCACTTGGGCTGGTCGCAAATCAATCCGCAAAGCGCGTGCCAAGTAGACAGTTTTTCATGAAAAGCGCACGTTTCTGCGCATTAACGAACCATTAACACGGTGACCATGCTTGGAACACTTCGATATCTGGGTAGATTCCGACACACTGCGCTTTTCCAATGTGTCGGAATCGACACACACCACACAATTCGAGAGCGGGGTGTCATCGCAATCAACCAGGAAGGCACCGCCTGGCTCAAGTTCCTTTGGCAACTTTGAAAAACGTACTTTGGACCGCGCCAAGCACCAAAACTCCGGTGCCGCCGGCCAAAATGGCGGTAACAAACGGACCCGCCGGTGAGACCCCAGCCAACGCTCCGCCGACAAGAGCTGAGATGGCAGCGGCTGCAACGGTGATCGACCGATAAATACCCATTACCTGCCCCTGCTCTCCTTCACCGGCACTATCCGATGCAATTACAGAGGTTGCTGTCTGACCAAAATTGATGCCAACACAAATGATGCAGACCGGGATAACCAGTCCCATCAAGGTTTCCGGGATCAGGAACAATACAGTGCCACTAAACAAGAGCAGCAGTGAAAGTGTCGCCATTTTAACGGCGCCGATTCTTTCATTGACCCAGCCTGCAACCAGTCCGGATGCAATCAGGGGGGCGGATATCAGGGCCGTCAAAATGCCAAGAAGCGCAGGCGGTGTTTCAAATACCTGGACAAAATAAACGGCGGAGAAGTCGAAGAAGATCATGATTGCCCAGAATGTGGCGAAGGTCAGAACAAACACGGGCACCAAAGCGCGATCTGTCAAAGCGCTCATCATGCTTCTTGCCGACGGACGTTCCTCATGCTGCTGCTTCACAGGTTCCAGCAGGGCCATCACCAGAACGGCATTTGCAGCGAAAACGGCGCAACCGGCCCAGAAAGGCAGGGCCACGTTGAAGGCTGGGTGCAAGGTAGGATCTGACAACAAGCCGCCAGTGATCGGCCCAATGATGAAACCAACATCGATGGCAATTCCGATATAGGCAAAATTGCGGGCTTTGGTTTTGGGAGAACTGATATCAGAGGCTAACGACTGGACGATCGCAAGGCTTCCTTCCGCAATTCCGGTGCACAGACGGCCAAACAAAATGAGTGCAATGGACCCTGTCGACACACCAACAGCCAGGATCAGTGCACCAAATGCCGTGACCCACAAACAGCCAGTCAACACTGGTTTACGGCCATACTTGTCCGACAGTCTTCCAAGAAACGGTGCGCCAATCATCTGACCAAGCGGATAAAGCGCCATGGCGACACCAAGCAGCATGGTTCTGGAGAGCATATTCATTTCTGGTGAAACGATGCCATGCTCCGCATTCAGGAAAATATGACTGAAGATTGGAAAGGGCAGCGAAAAACCTACCCACCCGGTCAAGGTCGTCAGAAAGACGACCCCCAGGGTCTTGTTCTCTACCGACATTTTAGTTGATCCTGAGTTCACCGCTTGCAGGTTCATGACGTGCCAAGGTCATGAAATGGCGAAGTTTTTCCGGATTGCGCATGATAAAGATCTGACTGACCTGACCATCCAGTCCAAACTCAGCCGTCAAGACGGCAGCAATTTGGCCGTTCTCCATCGCGATCAAACCTCGCCGCCCGTTTACTTCCGCCGTTTCCAGAACATAATCCGGCCAAGCCTTGCACAGAACCTGACGAAGGAAGACTTCGATCGTTTCCCGGCCGGTAAGAACACGAAGAGCAGCCCTAACTTTGCCACCACCGTCTGTATGAAGTTCGATATCTTCCGACAGCAAGGAACTCAAAGTATCCAGGGATCCGGTGGTGATTGCGTTTTCGAACGCTGATAACAACTGGTTTTGCCGTTCATCGCTCGGGACATAACGAGCGCTGTTTGTACCGACAACTTTGCCCGCCCTTGAAACCAGCTGGCGACACGCTGGTTCCGACAGGTCCAATGTTTTTGCGACTTCTCTGTAAGAATGGCCGAAAATTTCCCGCAGCAGATAGGCGGCCCGCTCCTTAGGGCTCAATCGCTCCAGCAGCAATAAAAACGCTGTTGTCAGGGACGACGCCAACTCGTGGTGTTCATCCGGGCCAGTAATGGTTTCTGTTTGGAGCGGTTCGGGCAACCAGGGACCAACGTATTCGACACGCTGGCGACCTGCAGACTTCAAGATATCTAGGCAGCGGTTGGTGCAGGCGGTCGTCAACCAGGCGTCCGGGTTACGGATCATGCTGGTATCAGCACCCTGCCAGCGCAGGAAGGTATCCTGGACAGCGTCTTCCGCATCAGCCCAAGACCCAAGCAGACGATAGGCCAACCCCAACAGTCGGGGCCTGGCCAGTTCAAATCTATCAACTTTGGTTTGTTCGCTCATAATCAGTGCTTCGAAACCTGAATTCTGTTCCAGAGATTGATCATGGCGATTGATGTGGTCAATACGCTGATCTGTTCTTCTGTGAAATGCTCCTTGAGATCCGCGCGATAAGGGCCGTAATCAGCTGTGGAATCAAGAACAGTCAAGGCTTCAGTCCAGGCCAGAACCGCCTTTTCCGCTGCCGTGAAATCGTCAACATGCCGCCAAACAGTAATTCTTTCGAGCCGCTGACTGGTTTCGCCCGCCTCTTTGGCCTCTCGGGTATGCATCTTTACACAGAACGCACATTGATTGATTTGAGAAGCACGCAACTCCATCAAACAGAACAGCTTCTTTTCCAATCCAAATTCAGCCATTTGCCCATGAATGGCGCCAAGATTTTGGAGCAGGTCCGGGATAAATTTTTCGTAGGCAATTGAGGCTGCGGAAGTTGTCATATTACTCGTCCTTTCAGGTTACCGAGATTGGTTCGATACCCATTCGACGAGACAGAAATCTCTGCTGTGACATTCCCACACAAAAAAATCAGGCGGACATCATGTTTTCTTTTTCAAGGCCGTATTTACGCATCTTCTCGTAGAGAGCCTTTCGGGACAGGCCTAGCGTTTCGTATGTCGGCTTGATCGCACCTTCATTGCGCTTCAATTCGGCTGATATCAGCGCCTTTTCATAAGAAGCGACCTGCTCGAACAGCGTAGAGCCTTGATCCGACTCCGGCTGCCCCGCCTGTTCCAGGCCAAGCACGAACCGATCGGCAATATTTCTGAGTTCACGGACATTGCCCGGCCAGTCCCGTGTCATCAGATCAGCGAGGTAACCATCCATGATGTCCGGAATTTCACGGCGATAGCGTGCACGTGCTTCAACAGCCAGATGCCGGAACAGCAACGGTATGTCTTCCAACCGATCACGTAACGACGGGATTTCTACATTGACCACATTCAAGCGATAAAAAAGATCCAGACGGAACCGGCCTTCTTTACCGGCAGCTTCCAGGTCTTCCTTGGTTGCCGCTATGAACCGCACATCCAGCTCGATCGATTTGTTGGAGCCGAGACGTTCAATTGTCCGGGTCTCGATCACACGCAAAAGCTTGACCTGCAACTCCAGCGGCATCGATTCAATCTCATCGAGAAAGACGGTGCCACCGTGAGCATGTTCCAGCTTGCCGATGCGCTGACCACTGGCGCCGGTAAAAGCGCCCTTCTCGTGACCGAAGAGCTCTGATTCAATAATTTCGGCAGGTAACGCCCCACAATTGAGCGCCACGAACGGTTTATCTTTCCGTGGACCTTCATCGTGCAAAGCGCGCGACACAACTTCCTTCCCGGAACCCGTCTCACCCAAAATTAGAACATCTGCATCCGTCGCTGCCAGTGCAGATACATTCTTGCGCAGAAGTTCCATTGCAGGCGTGCGGCCAACCAGACGGCTTTCCAGTCCGGTCCTGTCGGCAAGTTCTTCGCGGAGCTTGCGGTTTTCCAGAACCAGACGGCGTTTGTCCAGGGCCCGTTCGACCACGGATGCAAGGCGCGACACGGAAAAGGGTTTTTCCATGAAATCATAAGCACCGGCTCGCATGGCCTCAACCGCCAGCGGAACGTCACCATGACCGGTGATCAGTACCACCGGCATCGCCGGATCTATCTCGAAGGCCCGCTTCATGACTTCAAATCCGTCCGTTCCAGGCATTCGAATGTCGGTGACCAGCACACCATAAAACTCGCGGCTGATGCGCTCCAGAGCATCATCAGGATTGCCAGTTGCATAGACATCCTGGCCGGACAATTCCAATCCTTGGCTCAAGGAGCGGCGCAGATATTCTTCATCATCAATCAGCAGGACAGTCGCCAGATCCATCAAATCATTCCGCAGCTAGAAGGGTCTTGTCCGCGACCGGAAGACGCATTGTAAAAACAGCGCCACCATCTTCGGAATTGTCCGCAGACAGGGCACCGGAAAAGTCATGGACGATTTTATAGGCAATCGACAAGCCTAATCCGAGACCTGCCCCGACTTCCTTGGTCGTAAAGAACGGATCAAATATCTGTGGCAGCACATCCTCGCCAATACCGCTCCCATTATCGCTGACGCTCAAAATAGCGGTACCATCGACTTCCTCTAAAGTCAGACGGACTTGCGGGCGAACCTGATCGCTGACTGCATCAAGCGCATTGGCAAGAAGATTGATCACCACCTGCTCCAACCGGATACGGCCACCACCAACGATGATGTCCGCCCCTGGCAGCTCGGTGATCAGGTCAACCTGTGTCTGTTTGATCTGCGGCTGCAGCAACAGCAGCGCTTCATCGATCACCTGTCTCAAGGACACGGGCTTGATGTCCGTTCCGGATTTACGGGTGAAGCCTTTCAGGGTCTTGGCGATCTCCGCCATGCGGGACACCATGCCACCTATGCGGGTAAGATTGGTTTTGGCTTCCTCCGCCCGATCCCGATCGATCAACATTTCTGCAATTTCAGCATCGGAGCGGATCGCGGCCAGTGGCTGGTTATACTCGTGGCTGAGCGCAGCTGACATCCGGCCAAGAGTTGCCAGTTTCGCGGCCTGAACCAACTCTGCCTGCGTATGCCTAAGATCCGCTTCCGCCTGTTGCCGCTCACCGACTTCCTGTTCCAGCTGTGTGTTGGTCTTGCGCAGTTCCGCTGTCCGGCTTCGCACCCGCCGTTCCAGCCGCAATGCGGAGGCCTTGTCGCGCCGGATCTGGCGAGTGAGTTCCTGACGCCTGAGCAAAAACACCCAGAGCCCTCCTGCTGCAATCACACAGACAAGCAGCGCAATCACCATCGCCCAGCCGGATTGTCGTCTGGCCGTTTTAATATCGGCAAGTGTCAAAACCTGCCATCCCAACACCGGCAATGGTTCCGACAGTTTCATGAAATTCTTGGCTCGGCCGGCCGATGGCGAAAGCAGTCCAAGTCGACCTAGAGCAGACAAGTCCGAGATGTTGCGACCAAGATCCAGCTCGCCAATCTTTTTACCGCGCCATTCCGGGACATTGGTTACGACGACATTGTAATCGGTATCGAGCGCCAGAATAGGATCTTTGCTGAGCGCCCAGGCCTGTTCAACATCTGCCAGACTGACCCGCACCGCGATCACGCCGACCAGCCTGTCAAAACTGCGAAGGGGGGAGGCAAAAACATAGTTGGCTGGCGTTTCTGGGGTTCCAGCGATCAGTTCACGGCCGAGCTGCCCCTGAACAGCTTGAGTAAATGCTGTCGGAATAGCTTCCTTGCCGCCTATAGCACCATTTGGAACACCATCAAGGCTCGACATGATCAACCTGCCAGATGGATCCATCAGCCAGATTTCTTCTGCGCCCGACATGCCAGCTGCAACAGCCGTGATGGTTCGATCTATATTGTCGCCGATGCCGGACACCAGCCGTCCGGCATCCGGGCCACGGGCCAGCAGCGGTGACAGAAGCCGGAACTTGTCTAGCAACCGTTCCAGAACTGCCGTCTGTACTGCCAGATTTGCCTCGGCACGAGTCTCGATTTCAGCAAGTGTAAAGCGCAGACTTGTAAGACCGGTCAGCCACAAAATGGCAAGACTGACCACAATCGTGGCGACACCAATCCCCCATTTCAGCTGGCGCCAGGTCTGGCGCTGAAGTCTGCTCCTCATTGGCTCAGTATAACGGAGGTTTTAACGTCGTGAAGGGCGGTAAAGATCATGATAATACTTACGCCTTTGGTGCCGGGGCCCGCTGGCGGCGGTCGATGGCGACACTTTTGATCAGCACAGTGACCGGTTTGCCGATGGCAAGCTGAAGATCAACCACGGAAGCACGCGTGATGCGGGCCCGGATCAACTGGTCACCAACCGCGCACAGAATTTCAGCGTACGGCCCGGTTTCCCGCGAAATGCTTTGAATCTTTCCAGACAGGGTGTTGCGGATCGACAGGCCTTCAGGCGGCTTCAGGGCAAGGGAAACATCGCGCGCCCGAATGCGTAGCCGGATCGCTTCACCGGGATCAGCAGGCAAATCCGGGATCTGCATGATTTCGCCGCCGATATCGACATGAGTCAGCCCCCACTCGGGATCTTCCCATTTGACGACCCCTTCCAACAAGGCTCCTGCCTCGTGACGCCCGGTTGCCCGGCCCAAATCGGTCCGGGCCAGCATTTCGGCAACAGGGCCAAAAGCTGGTGTCTTGCCATCCGACAGGATCACCAGCGTTTGTGAGAGACGGGCAACTTCTTCAATCGAGTGGCTGACATAGAGGATCGGGATACCCGCATCTGCACAAAGCCTGTCGAGATACGGCAGAATGTCATTGCGCCTGCCCTGATCCAGGTTGGCGAGCGGTTCGTCCATGATCAAAAGACGCGGATCAGACAGCAGCGCACGGCCAATTGCGACTCGCTGTTTTTCGCCACCGGACAAGGTGCCGGGTTTGCGTTCCAACAGGTTTTCAAGACCCAGAAGCTCAACAACTTCGGTTAGAGCGCGGCCTTGCTGCCGTCTTCCGGCCCAGCGCGCATAGGTGAGATTGGATTTCACACTTAAATGCGGAAATAGGCGAGCATCCTGAAAAACATGACCAATCCGGCGGGCCTGTACCGCCAGGTTGATGTTTCTGTCAGCGTCGAACAGCGTTTCGCCATTGACCGAAATCCGGCCTGTTTTCGGCCGCACCAAACCGGCAATCATATTAGTGAGGCTGGTTTTCCCCGCACCCGACTGTCCGAACAACGACGTGACGCCGCCTTCAGCGGAAAACTGCGCCTGCAACTCCATGCGCCCGACATGGCCAGTGATATCGACATCAATCATAATCACCTCCGAGCTTTTTGCGAAGGTGACGTGCCAGAATTTCCGATGCAATCAGCGCTGCGAAGGCGACAACGGTCGCAATGATCGTCAGGCGAAAGGCGGCGAGATCGCCGCTCGGGCTTTGCGTCGCTGTATAAAGCGCCAACGCAAGCGTGCGTGTTTCGCCGGGAATGTTGGAGACGAAAGTGATCGTTGCACCGAATTCGCCCATTGCCTTGGCAAATCCGAGGATGGCACCGCCGAGAATCCCCGGAAGGGTCAGCGGCAATGTCACCGTCAGAAAAGCAACCAGCCGATGTGCACCGAGCGATTTGGCGGCTTCTTCGAGCTTCGGATCGACGGCTTCAAAGGACAACCGGATCGGGCGGACCAACAACGGAAACGCCATCACACCGGCTGCCAACGCCGCCCCGGTCCAATTAAAAGCAAAGCTGATGCCGAAAGTTTCGCGCAGAAACGACCCGATAGGGCCATTGCGCCCAAAAGCCAGCAGCAAGACATAGCCGGTCACGACTGGCGGCATGACCAGCGGCAAATGCACAAGAGCGTTGACAATACCGTGGCCGGGAAACTTGAAGCGGGCCAGCACAAAGGCCACCAAGATCGCCAATGGCAAGGCCACCAGAAGCGCAGCTGACGCGACCTTCAAGGTCAGAAAAAGGGCCTGCCATTCTGCGGGCTGGAGCTCAATAAAATTCACACGTACTCGATCTGTCGGTTTTATGGGCCGCCCGCTGATGCGGTCTATCAGCCTTTATCGGCCACAAAACCCAAAGACCGCAAGATATTCTGTGCTTTGGTCCCGGTCAGATAGGTCAAAAAGGCATCTGATTGCGGATGAGATGAGACGTCGGTGAGTGCAGCCGGGTATTCAATCTTGGGATGACTGTCCGTTGGAATCTCTGCCACAACACTGACATTTGGCTCAATGGCCGCATCCGTCGCATAGACCAAGCCAAGCGGCGTATCGCCCCGGGCAACAGAGGCGAGCGCGACACGGACATTTTCCATAGGGGCCAATCGCGTTTCGACATCACTCCAAAGCTTTAGATGCTCCAGTGCCGCCTTGCCGTATCGACCCGCAGGCACGGTTTCAGGATCTGCTATCGCCAAGCGTGCGCCATCAAGAGCCGCCAACAGAGCATCCGATGTCAGGTCAATTGGCGGTGCGTCTTTCGGGCCTATCAAAACAAGCGCATTCGACGCGATCATCGTCACTGTACCCGATCGGACCGCGCCGTTCTCAACCAGATAATCCATCCATTCGGCATCTGCCGCCACGAAGATATCTGCCGGAGCACCGGCCTCCACCTGACGGGCAAGCGTACCTGTCCCGGCAAAGGAAAAGATCACTTTCGTGCCCGTTTCTTCTTCAAAATCCTGACCGATCTTCTCCATAGCCTCGCTTACGCTCGACGCCGCAAAGACCGTCAGCGGTTTATCAGCAAGGGCTGATGAAATGGCAGTGAGACAAAACAGAAATGCAGCGAAAATTCGGAACAAAGCATGCGCCTTCGGGCTATGGGCTTTCCCAGCCTTTATGCCGGAAATTCTCGTGATTCAATAGTCTGAAATTGCTTTGATTTTTTTCGAATAAATATCTCCCTGCCGCGCGCTGGAACGCCATGGACGCGCTCTGTCCAGAGCAACTTCAAAAGCAGAATCTTCTCTGTCCAAAACAGATATTGCGATTGTATTTGTATCTTCACAAAGTGCTTTGGCCGTCACGTCTCCATTCGGGTCAATGATAACCGCAGAGCTGTTATTGGCTCCCTGGGCTGGCGGCGATCCCACGATCCAGATGCAGTTCTGATAGGCATGCGCCTGAATCGCCAACTTGAATTGTGGTGTGATTTCGAAGGACGCAAACAAAACGACGTCCACACCCGTTCGCTCGTAACCCGAAAAAACTTCGGGAAAGGCAGCTTCTATGCAAATAGCGCAACCGAAACTGTATCCATCCACTTCAAAGGTGAATGGATCAGTGCCCGGCGTGTACCAACCATTGACCTCGGAATTGGATAGAAACCGCTTGTGATAGCGACCAGCAATTCTGCCTTCGCTTGAGACAACCACCAGACTGTTATGCGGGTGTTTGTCGCGAGACACCGGATATGCCGATCCGACGACCGCAAAAATTTCGCACTCCCTGCAGGTCTCTGCAATTTCACAGATTTCCTGTTCGACCCGATCCCAGTCAAACTCGCGCCAGTCAAGCGGTGACTTGATTTGTTTCTTGCAATAGCCCGACAGCGCGCCCTCGCAGAACAGAACCAATCTGACTCCCTCAGCAGCAGCTGTCCGAATCATATTCCGGATAGCTTTGCCGTTCTCCGAGATATCCGCAGACACTACCGTTTGAGCGGCGGCTACTTTGATCACCATCTAGGCGCGCCGGTCTTCGCGGATCATGTCCGAGCCTTTCTCGGCAATCATGACCGTAGGGGCGTTGGTGTTGCCGGATGTGATGGTTGGCATGACCGAGGCATCGATCACACGTATGTTGCTGAAGCCTCGCAATTTCAGGCGTTCATCGACGACTGATCCTTGATCTGTGCCCATTCGGCAGGTGCTGACCGGGTGGAAAATCGTGGTGCCGATGTTGCCCGCTGCCTTGGTCAGCTCCTCATCGCTGGTGTAGTCAGGCCCGGGCAAATGTTCCTCCGGCTGATAAGGTTGCATTGCTGCAGCGCCCATGATTTTCCGGGTCAGACGGATCGAATCTGCTGCCACACGTTTGTCTGCTTCCGCCGACAGATAATTTGGCTGGATTTCCGGCTGATCTTCCTTGTACGGCGAGGTAACATGCACATGGCCGCGGCTTTCCGGGCGCAGATTGCAGACGCTTGCAGTCATTGCAGGAAAGCGATCCAACGGCTCACCAAACTTCGTCAGCGACAGCGGTTGCACGTGATATTCGACATTGGCTGTTTCAAAAGACGGATCTGTCTTGGCGAACACGCCCAGCTGGCTTGGAGCCATGGCCATCGGTCCCGAGCGCTTGAAGAGGTATTCCATCCCGATCTTGGCCTTGCCAATCCAGGAATTGGCCATTTCATTCATGGTCAGGACATTGCGAACCTTGAACACCGGCCGCAATTGCAAATGATCCTGCAGGTTTTCGCCGACAGATGGCAAGGCATGTTGTGTTTCAACACCGACGTTTTGCAAGACGTCCGGATTGCCGATACCTGAAAGTTCCAGAAGTTGCGGCGAGCCAATAGCACCTGCAGCAAGGATCAGCTCGCCCTCGACCGTGATTTTTGCCGGTTGACCGGCGACATCCAGTTCAAGACTGCTGGCCTTGCCGTTTTCATGAACAATTCGGCTGACATGCGCTTCCGTTACCACACTGAGATTTGGCCGGTTCTTGGCCGGTCTCAAGAATGCTTTTGCACCGTTCCACCTGAGGCCATTCTTCTGGGTCACCTGAAAATAGGCTGACCCAAAATTGTCGCCGCCGTTGAAGTCCTTTGTCTTGGGTATGCCAACCTGTTCACAGGCGTCGCGGAAGGCATCGAGCAATTCCCAGGAAATGCGCTGTTCTTCAACCCGAAGATTGCCGCCCTGGCCATGCAAATCATTGTCCCAGGCGTAATGGTCCTCTGACTTCCGGAAATAGGGCAAAACATCTTCCCAGCCCCAACCGCCAAGGCCCAGCTGTCGCCAGTGATCATAGTCCCAAGCCTGCCCACGCATATAAATCATGCCATTGATCGAAGAACAGCCTCCAAGCACCTTGCCGCGCGGATAGACAAGCGAGCGGCCATTCAGGCCGTCATCGGGCGCAGTCTTGAATCCCCAATCAACCCGCGGATTTCCGATACAATGGAGATATCCGACCGGAATATGAACCCAGATGTAATTGTCCTTCTTGCCGGCTTCCAGCAGCAACACTTTGACATTCGGATCTTCCGACAACCGGTTCGCCAACACACAGCCAGCGGTACCTGCGCCGACAATGACATAATCCCATGCACCCAAATCGCGCATAAGTCCTCCCAAGGGTCTGTTCTTGAGGGGATGGAGACACGGCAAAAACATCGGGTCAAGTCAGCCAGAAGCTTAATCGCGCTCGCAAATCGGGTCGTTGTCTCTTTTCAGAAGATTTAAAGTCCTCTCAAATCATTCGAGGAGATATTTCGATGTTCCAGATCCACCCCTTGCCTGCAGCAGAGTTTGCGCACTTGTCGGCCCTGTCTGATGATGAACTCGCGGCAAAAAAAATTCAGGTTCATATTTCCGATGGCAGCTTTCCCTGCCGGGTGACCCTGGCTGAAGTGGATAGAGGCGAACGGGTTTATCTGCTGAATTTCGAACATCAGGCCGGAGACTCACCGTACCGATCCCGACACGCCATCTTTGTGAAAGACGGAGCTCAGGAAAACCATCCGGCGGCAAACGTAGTCCCAGCTTCAATCTCCAGCCGCCTTTTGTCAGCAAGAGCCTTCAACAATCGTCATGAAATTGTAGACGCCGAGATTGTCGAGGGAATTGATGTCTCTGACTTGATTGAGACGATTTTCGACAATCCGGAAGCTGATTACATCCACTTGCATTATGCCAAGCGCGGCTGTTTTGCTGCCAAAGTCACCCGTCAGGCCGGATGACCCAACCGGTTCGATCATATTTGAAACTGGTTCTTTCGGCGGGAAGCAGCGAATAGGAAGGTAACGGATCTGTTCTGATGTTAGTATGGTCATCCCCTTAGGCCAAACCAAGCATTGCCATTCCATTGCCGGGAGTATTCGCCATGTTGACCGCCGCAGACCGTCGCACTGCCTTCAAAGCGCTTCATCAAAAGGGAAAAGCATTCCTGATGCCGAACCCATTCGACATCGGGACAGCTCGCATTCTCGACGGAATGCGTTTTGATGCTCTGGCGACGTCCAGTGCTGGCTGCGCATGGGCGCAGGGCGTTCAGGACGCTCAGGGTCTTGTCACCCGGGATATTGCTCTCGCGCATGCCGCAGAAATTATGAGTGTCAGCAGTCTTCCGGTGAATGGTGATCTGGAAAACGGGTTCGGCGAAAGCCCGGACGATGTGGTCGAGACCATCCAAGGCGCAATAGACGTTGGGCTCGCAGGTTGTTCGATCGAGGATTACTCCCAGGATCCGAATCATCCTTATTATTCCCTTGAACTGGCGGTCGAGCGGATCAAGGCCGCTGTCGATGCGAAAAACAAAGCGGCACCGGAATTTGTGCTGACGGCCCGAAGTGAAGGACCAGTCAAGACGCCTCACGAAATGGACCAGACAATCAAACGATTGAAAGCCTTTGTCGATGCAGGTGCGGACTGCGTTTATGCTCCGCAATTGAAAAACAAGGACGACATAGCTCGAGTATTGTCCGAGGTGGACGCGCCGCTAAATATCTTGGCTGGCAGGAAGAATTTTCATTTGACCCGAAAGGAACTCGGTGATCTTGGCGTTTCGCGTGTATCTATTGGGGCGGGCCTTGCCCGGATCGCCTATAACGCCTTTACAGCTGCAGCTGAAGACATGAAAGACGGCGGCGCTTTTGGCTGTTTTGATCGTTCAAGCAGCCCGGTTGATTTTGAATCCTTCATGAAAGTCCGTCATTGATCGTCGAACCGGCGAGCCTTTCGGATGCCGAAGCCGTTCGGCAACTGGCTGAGCGGGCATATGCCTCATACATTCCAGTGATGAATGCCAGGCCGCTGCCGATGGACGCAGATTATGCAGAGATGATCGAAACGGGTGAAGTCTGGTTGGTTCGATCCGGGAACAAGGATCTCAGCGCCAGTCTGGCGTTGACGCTGCAGCCGGATCATCTGGTGATCTACAGCATCGCAGTTGATCCTGCGGCCCAAGGTGCAGGCTATGGCCGCAAGCTTCTGGACACGCCTGTCAACGGGCCAGGGATTTGGGCTACAAGGAAGTTCGTCTGTTCACCAATGTGCTGATGAGCGAGAACCGTGCCTGGTATCAGCGGAATGGTTTTCACGAAACCCATCAGGAGCAGCGCGGCGACAAACTCATTTGTCATATGACCCGCACCCTGTGACGAGCCCGAAAAATAGACAATCAGTCCGGCCTTAAGCCGACATAGGTTGCACGTGGCCGGATTTGTTCCTGCGCTGCATATTGTTCCAGGGCATGCGCTATCCAGCCAACTATGCGTCCGGCGCAGAACAGGACTTTCCCGGAGTCATCCGGAAGCTGATAGGTCTTTTGGAGGATCGCCAGGGCAAAATCGATGTTCGGGAATTGCCCGTACAATTCCTCCCCCGCCGATAAAAATGCTGGCAGCTTGCGGACAAATTCATGGTCAGGTTCGCTTAGTATCAAGGCATTCAACAACCAGTCAGCGCGTGGATCCCGGTCGCCGTAAATGGAATGACCGAAGCCCGGCAGCGCTTCGCCGCGGCTCAGGCGATCCGAAATCAGCGACTCCACGTCAGTTTTTGGATCAATATCAGCCACCCAGGCACTGACCCGGCCCGAGGCCGCACCATGCCTTGGACCGGTAAATGCACCAAGTCCCGACAGCAGCGCTGCGTGCAATGGCGCGCGCGTCGAAGCTGCACAACGGGCTGCAAACGCACTGGTATTCAGTTCATGATCTGCCGACAGGACAAGCGCCGCCCGGATCAGTTGTTTTGATTTTTCTGAAATCCCGAAAGCCTGAGCTATTTGCGTATGAACGGGAGCGTCCCCGGGCTCTGTTCCCAGCAGCACGGCAACGCCATAACGCAACAACCCGGCACCTTTTTTTTGAAGCAGGGCAGGTGCCTGCGTATAGGCCGCCCTGTCCTGAAGGGGCCAGGCCGACAGCGCCATCATCAAACGCTCTAGCGGACCGAGACCATCCGGCATCATGGGAGGTGCCGCCGGCGGCTTTTCCGCGAAGGGGTTTTCTTCACAGCCCCACAACAATGTTGCCACGGTTTCAAGTGACGACGTTTCAGCAAGGTCCAGTGCGCTTTGGCCGCGATAAATCGGTCCGTCTTTGGAGATGAGCGTCAGTTCCGTTTCAAGGACCGGGTCTCCGGTCAGTGGGCGGGTTCCGGTTGGCTCTTCGGAACTCTTGCGCCCCTTTAGTCGGCGAACATCCCCGGCATCATACCGGCGCTGTTTGCCTGCCCCGGCGACGGACGAAATCAGACCCCGGCTGACATAGGCATAAAGAGTCGCTGGCTGCACACCCAATTCGGTAGCGGCCTCCTTGGCAGACAAATAGATCGGTTTGCTCATATATTGATTGTATTTATCAAGATTGATCAATGCAATGAAGTTTTCTATCTGGCGGGAAACCAGAAGGAGATAGTCATGACAGAAGCGCCAAACCCCGCAGCGATGACCGCCGATCCGATTGCCGGACTGGAAGGTGTTGTGGTTGCCCACACCTCGCTCAGCGATATCGATGGACAGAATGGCATTCTTACCCTGAATGGCAAGACAATCGAGGAGCTCGCAGGGCAGGTCTCCTTTGAAGAGGCTGTCTTACATCTCTGGCGGCCAAATCATCAGATGAACATTAGAGACTTCAAGTCCTTATTCGGACTAGCCAGAAGCGCTGCCTTTGAGCAGCTACCCGTGCTGGAAGCTGCCAGTTCATCCCTCACCGAATATGAGCGCATGCAGCTCGGTCTTGCAGCCTCGCCTATTGAGAGCGGCCTCCCGGAAAACATCGCTATCACTGGTGCGTTGCCGGTTTTCCTGGCAGCAAGTCACCGGATTTCTGGCGGCAAATCAGCTATTTCACCTGATGGATCTCTTGGAACTGCAGAAGATCTCTTGCGTATGCTGACCGGTAAGACTCCGCCCCCTGCCCATGTCGCCACTCTTGACCGCTATCTGGTGACGATCCTTGATCATGGCCTCAACGCATCGACGTTTGCAGCCCGTGTCATCGGATCGACAGAAGCAAACATGAAGCAGGCCATCCTTGGGGCCATGGGCGCCCTGAGTGGTCCATTACACGGCGGTGCTCCCGGCCCGGTTCTCGACATGATCAACTCCATCGGCGCACCGGACAACGCAGAAACCTGGATCACCAATGCGCTTGACCGCAAAGAAAGACTGATGGGCTTTGGCCACCGGATTTACCGAACCCGCGACCCGCGAGCCGATGTCCTGAAAGCGGGCCTGAGATTACTCGGCACAGATAATCCAAAGATACAGCTGGCCGAAGACATCGAAGTCGCAGCGCTTGCCGCCCTGAAGAAAGCCAAACCGGACCGGACGCTCGACACCAATGTGGAGTTTTATACGGCGGTGTTATTGGATGCCATCGGACTTGACCGGAGCTTGTTCACGCCGCTTTTTGCAACGGGACGAACACCCGGCTGGTGCGCCCATGTTCTGGAACAGCGCGAAACCGGCAGACTGATCCGGCCAGCTTCTGTCTATGTCGGGCCAAGCGCACAATAAGAATTTGCTCAACCCGCCATTTCGGCTTCCCGTACCGCCAGTTCGATTTCGCTGACAAGGCCTTCTTCCAGCCCCAGACGTGCCGCCAGCATCTGCAAATAGGCGCGTTCTGCGGGATGGTCCGGGTTAATGGCCAGACGAGAAGCCGCATAGATTTCCGCTGCCGTTTCCGGGCACGATGCACTGGCAACCACTTTGTCGAGATCAAGCGGCGAGCGCAGCTCATCCATCAGAAACGCCTTAGCGTCGCTGTCGAGACCCGCTTCGTCGATCTTGTCGAAGATGCGATCCTGTTCTTCCCTGTCAATATGACCATCTGCTTTGGCAGCCGAAATCATCGCGGTCAGCAGATTGATGGCAAACTGGTTTTCACCGCCGGGCTGCTGCCGGGGATCAAAGGCTGTGCCTTGTGGCCCGTCTACCGGGATCGGCTCGTGATCAGGATATTGCGGGCGCGGCGCGTTCTGCTGGTTGGCCTGATGTCCCTGGTAGGCTTTGTAGGCAAGACCCGCAACCAGCGCGAGACCACCGTATGTGGCCGCTTTACCGCCAATCTTTCGACCCGTTTTGGTACCGAGCATCAGACCAGCAAGACTGCCGAGCGCAAGGCCACCACCCTGCGATGACAGAAAGTCCTTGCCTCTGGACATCAGATCGCCGGAGCTGCCACGCGGGTTCGACGCGCCTCCCTGACTTCCCAAGAACTGATCCAGCAAGGATTTAGCGTCAAACATCGGTGGCTCCTTTGGTCCCAAATGGGCGAATTCAATCTTCGTCCTATCAAATGGGAATTTCCGTAGCGGGCGCAAGCCTCAAAGACACTTCAAACCGTTTTTCAACCGCCTGCCGCCGGAGGGAAGGGTTATGGCCTACTGATTGGCAAGAAATTGTCATCTTTCAAAGTGTCCATCGCGATTGACGAGCGCACGTGATGAACCGCCTCCTGCGGCAATAGTTCGTCATTGACGATGCGGCTCAGGGACTTGAGATCAGCCACAACAATTTTCAGCATGTAGTCGACATCACCGGTCAAGGTGTGGGCTTCCTGTACCTCCCGCATGGCCGTGACCATGTTGCGGAATTTCCGCGCGTTTTCCTTGCTGTGGGCACCCAATGTCACGCCGACGAAAGCCGTGACGGTCAATCCGAGCGCTTCCGGGCTCAAGGCCGCGCGGTAGCGCCGAATAACCCCGCTGTCTTCCAGTTTCTGCCGACGACGCGACACCTGACTGGCCGACAGACCAATTGCGTCGCCCAGCTCCGCGTTGGTCAGCGCTGCATTTTCCTGCAAGGACGCCAACAGCTTCACATCAAAGCCATCCAATGCAATTGCCACGCGTAAATCTCCATTAATCTGCATGTTTCATGCACCACTATACGGATAACCACGCGCTTTGCACACACACTGCGCGTTCAACCGGGCATTCTGGATCAAATCATTTTCTTTAATAAAGGATCGATAATGGGACCGTTTCCGCACAACGCACCTCCAGCTCAAATCACCGAGCAGAACCCTGCCGGAACAGATGGATTTGAATTTGTCGAGTTTGCCCACCCGGATCCGGAAAAGCTGGACTCCCTGTTCCGCAAGATGGGCTACGCCCCCGTCGCCAAGCACAAGACCAAAAACATAACGCTCTACCGCCAGGGCGATATCACTTACGTGCTGAACGCAGAACCTGGCACTCACGGTATGAATTTCGTCGATAAGCATGGTCCGTGCGCCCCGGCGATGGCATGGCGGGTGGTTGATGCGAAGAAAACCTTCGAACATGCGGTCGCCAAGGGCGCAACACCCTATGAAGGCGATGACAAATCTCTGGATGTCCCGGCGATTGTAGGAATCGGCGGTTCATTGCTCTATTTTGTCGACACCTACGGCGACAAGGGCTCCGCCTATTCCAAAGAATTCCAGTGGCTTGGTGAATTTGATCCGAAACCAAACGGCGTCGGTTTCTATTACCTCGACCACCTGACCCACAATGTTTTTCGCGGCAATATGGACAAGTGGTGGGACTTCTACCGCGAACTCTTCAACTTTAAACAGATCCACTTCTTCGACATTGATGGCCGCATTACCGGTCTGGTCAGCCGGGCAATCACCTCGCCTTGCGGCAAAATTCGCATTCCGTTGAATGAGTCCAAGGACGACACCAGCCAGATCGAGGAGTATCTTCGCAAATACAAAGGCGAAGGCATTCAGCACATCGCGGTCGGTACGGACAACATTTACGGCAGCACCGATCAGCTGGCTGACAATGAACTGAAATTCATGCCTGGCCCGCCTGACACCTATTACGAAATGTCTCATAAACGGGTCACCGGACACAACGAACCGCTTGAGCGCATGAAGCGTCACGGTATCCTGATCGACGGAGAAGGTGTCATCGATGGCGGGATGACCAAGATCCTTTTGCAGATTTTTTCAAAAACCGTAATCGGGCCTATCTTCTTTGAATTCATTCAAAGAAAAGGCGATGAAGGATTCGGCGAAGGAAATTTCCGGGCGCTTTTTGAATCAATCGAGGAAGATCAGATCCGCCGGGGGGTTATATCCACAGAGGCTGCTGAATAGGCCCCTCTATTGCATTGTCTAAGCACAAAACTTCTTGCCCTCGCACTTCGGTGTGGGGGTATTTTTTTTGAAAACTTTAGTCTGCGCCCCTCATTCAATCAGAAGGTACGGTAACGCTGTTTTCAACCAAACAAGATTTGTTAAGCAAAATTGCCTATGGTTTGACATCGCATATTCGGTCCTATTGTCCGGAATCCGATATGCGTAGGGAAATGGGATCCAACACAAGCAAGAACCAGAACACTCGTGTTTTTGATTACAAACAGAGCGCATTTCGAAACCAGTCGGCATTCAAATGTTGCCGCAACGACTGTTTTTGCGTTTTCCTTATTCGCAGCTTTTGTTCTTTCCTTTCCAATAAACCTGCCAATCGGTCCAACGCACTGGGATCTGTTCATCTATTATGATGCCATTGGGCGCATGAATTTCGGGCAATTGCCAAGTGTAGATTTCATGACCCCGGCAGGCCCCCTCGAATATGGCCTTGCGTGGTTTTTGCACCACCTTTTCCCGACCGCGAACCCGGTTCTTTTAACCCAGCTACAATGGCTGCCGATCACAGCTCCGGTTTTACTTCTGATCTTGCGGGACGCTCAACGTTTTGGACCAATTGTCATATGGGGCCTGGTGCTGCCCTGGATCCTGATGACAGCGCTACCGTTTAATCCGGGAATAGACAAATACCCAGGTGTCGATGCTTACGGCATTTACAATCGCCACGGCGCGCATTTGATGTTCCTGACGCTCGCAACAGTCCTGTTCGTTTCGTCAGAAAAGCTTCAATCCATCCTTTTAAGTGTGTTGCTGCTGAGCCTTGCCTTCTGCAAGATCACGGCATTTGCAGCCGTGGGGCCCTTGCTTCTGCTTGGACTTCTCTCACGCCGCATCGCCGTATCGACTGCCTTGGTAACCGCTTCTATCTGCATCACAGCTGTTGTTGCCGTTGAACTCGTTACCGGAATGGTTTCGGCCTATCTTCACGATATCCATGAACTCCTATCTGTGAATTCCGGCGGTTTCGCAGATCGTTTGCTGCGAGCAGCTGAAAACAACCTCGAAGTTCTTGTCGGAGGCAGTGCATTATGCGCTGTGCTCGCCTATCTGGATTATTCAAAACACAATTTGAACTCTGATCGCCGCCAGTTGTCCGTCCTTGACAAAGACTGGATCTGGATTGGCGTGTCACTGTTTTGTGGCTTGGCCTATGAAACTCAAAACACCGGAAGCCACCCGTACGCTGTGCTCTGGCCTGCTCTGCTGTTGCTGGCCAGCAAACCGGTCAGGTATCGGGAACCTTTCGGTAAATGCATCTTGATTCTGGGGATTGTCATGGTCGCCCCAATGACAGCAGATGTCCTGAAACGCGCTGCCTCCACAATCGTCCGATTTCCGATGTATCAGGCGATCAACAAACCATCGCTCGGGGTCCTGGGTCACGTATCAGCAAAGCCCGATTTGATGCGACGCGCGGTCAACATGCGCTCGGTTTATATGGAACACAGGCCAGTGATGACAACGATTGCAAAAAAAGGCGAAATGCCGTCTTTGCGGTTTTTCGCCAAGCCGGATTTTCACCTTCTCTACCTGTTGGAACTCGCAGTCGTCGCCAAGAAAATTCAGGCGCTGGAAGCAAATGCCAGGAAAAAATTCAAATCCGTCTGGATGGTTGATTTTACCAGCCCGGCCGCTTACGTGCTCCAACGCAATGCGCCACGTCATGTCATGATCGGGGCAGCCCCCGGCAGGTCCGTTCCACCGCTCTCGCCCGAAACAGTCGACGCTATTTCCAATGTCGACCTGATCCTGGAGCCGAAATGCCCGGCCGAAGCCCAGCAAAAAAGGCTGTTTACACACTATCACCCAGCGCTCAAAGATCGAAAAAGGGTTTCCGTGACACCTTGTTACGACGGTTTGATCAAGCCCGACAGCCTATGGGCGACGCACTTCAAGTGAGATGGCAGCTTTAGCGCCGAACCTTCGCTTCCAACACATCCCATACCATTTTGGCAACATCAGGCCCGCCGAGATTCTGGATGGCACGAATGCCGGTCGGGGCGGTGACGTTGATTTCCGTCAGCATGCCGTCGATCACATCAATACCGACCAGGATCAGGCCTTTTTCCTTGAGTGACGGACCAAGACGGGCGCAGATTTCACGTTCGCGTTCGGTCAAGTCGCTATCAGTTGGCGCACCACCACGAACCATATTGGAGCGAAGGTCGCCGTCGGCTGGTACACGATTGACCGCCCCAGCGAATTCTCCATTCACCAGCAGAATACGTTTGTCGCCATGTTTCACATTCGGCAGAAATTGCTGAATGACCCAGGGTTCGCGGAACGTGACATCAAAGAAATCATAAAGCGATCCGTAGTTCAGATCGCCTTTGGTGACCCTAAATACCGCCGCACCGCCATGTCCAAACAGTGGCTTCATAACGATGTCGCCGTACTCTTCGCGGAACAGGTCAATCTCCGACTTGTCCTTGGTGATCAGTGTTGGTGGCATCAGGTCAGCAAATTCGGTGACGAACAGCTTTTCCGGCGCATTGCGGACTTCGGTTGGATTGTTGACGACCAACGTGCCCGGATGGATCTTGTCCAGGATATGCGTCGCCGCAATATAGGCGAGATCAAATGGCGGATCCTGACGCATCAGCACCACGTCCATTTCGCGCATGTCAAAACGTTGTTTGTCGCCAAGTGTGTGGTGATTGCCCTTTTCGTCGCGAACCTCGACTGGTTCCAGCGCGCAGAAAACGTCATCCCCGCGCATCGCCAAACGCTCCGGCGTGTAATGAAAGAGCTGATGACCGCGCTGTTGCGCTTCCAACATCATCGCAAAGGCGCTGTCGCCAGCAATGTTGATGCTTTCGATATGGTCCATCTGGACCGCGACTTTCAAAGCCATAAGGCAACTCCCGGCTGGGCGCTGTTGAGCGCTTGGGGTGTATCAGAGCAATTGGTCCAGATATGCGGTTGAGATCCGGCTTTGTCTAGGGGCTGATTTTAACGATGAGCCCTAGTCATGGGCCTCGAACGCATTTGCGATCCGTTCCGGCAAAGCCCAGGGACGGATGACGATCACGTCAAACCGGAGCGTGAAGAATCCAGCCTTAGGGTGCTCCGTGACAAAAATCCTGGCGGCGCGTGCGATCCGTTTTTGGCTGGCAGGTGTCACAGCTTCCAGAGCGGCCGTTCGATTTTTGCGGGCTTTCACTTCAATGAAAGCAACGGTTTTACACCGCTTGGCAATCAGATCGATTTCCCCGGCTTTGGTCTTGTAACGATGTTTGAGGATTCGCCATCCGGTCAGGCGCAGATACCAGGCCGCATAAGATTCAGCTGTCAGGCCCAGAGAATGTGCCCGGCGACGGCTGTCGCTATCAGACCGTTGCCCCCGCGCCATATTTCAATCCCCGGCTTTCAGATCAAGGGCCCGTTTATAGACTTCGTTGCGGTCCAGCCCGGTCGCTTTGGACACTTTTTTGGCCGCAGCGCTCACAGGCATATCGACGAGCGCTTCTTTCAACAGAGCGTCCAAATCTGATGCATCGGCTTCTGGTTTTTCTTCCGGCGGCCCGACCAGAATGACGATTTCGCCCTTGACTGTCTGGCCGGCAAACCGCTCGGCCAGGTCCTGTAAACTGCCGCGCTCAAAAGTTTCAAAACGCTTCGTCAGCTCTCTGGCGACAACCGATTCCCGATCCGCGCCCAAGACACCGGCCATAAGTTCCAGTGTTGCAGCTGTTCGATGAGGCGATTCGAAAAAAACCAGCGTTGCCGGTATTTTGGCAAGTTCCTCCAGCCGTTTGGTTTTCGGCCCGCCTTTTTGCGGCAGAAAGCCTGCAAACAGTAGTGTATCGCTTGGTAAGCCGGCGGCGACCAGTCCAGCCAAGGGAGCAGACGCACCCGGGATCGGAATGACTTTATGACCCTCGGCCACGACGTCCCGCACCAGTCTGTATCCAGGATCGGAGATCAGCGGTGTTCCGGCATCAGACACAAGCGCGACGGCATGCCCTGCTTCCAGTTCTGACAGGATTTTGGGTCGCTGCTTGTCCGCATTATGCTCGTGATAGGCAAGCAATGGTGCCTTGAGGCCGAATTTCTGGGTCAGCTTCGCAGTTACACGGGTGTCTTCACAGGCGATAACATGCGCAGACGCGAGTGTTTCGAGCGCGCGAACCGTGATGTCACCCAGATTTCCAATCGGCGTAGAGACGATATAAAGCCCGGCTTCCAGATTGGGCGCGTTGAAGGCGTGCTCGGAGAGACTATAGCGGTTTTTGCCTGAAGTGACGGCAGCAGGATCAGTCGCCATGGTTGTCCTTTCACGCATTCTTCCCAAACGGCACTTTGTACTTCAGGTTTGTCAGGCCGGTTGGGGTTCCCTCCTGCGCTACCTTCCGAAAGCAATCGATGCAAGACAAATCCACCAATCATCTGCCGTTACGCCTTTGAATTTCACCTCAAAACTGGACAGGCATGCACCGAATACGTAAGTCTTTTTGCAGCGGGTGGGTAAACGGACATGACAATGGACATTCGGGACAACGACGCGCAACTGCGCAGACGGGCATTCTTGCGAACTGCGCTTGCAGGTGCCAGCACATTGGCGCTCGGGGGATGTCTCGGATCGTCCCTGGGATCATTGCCCGCTGATCAGATCCAGCCCAGCGCTCAGCCTCAGGTGACCGGCGAAGTGATCGGAACCGGATCGGTCCGGGTCGGCCTTTTGTTGCCGCTTCAAGCCAATGGTGCCAATTTTCCAATCGGTACCGTTTTCAAGAATTCGGCATCCCTGGCATTGCAAAGTTTCCCCAATGCCGATGTCCAACTGCTGGTGAAAGACACTGGCGGAACATCCAGCGGCGGCCGGGCGGCTGCACAGCAGGCTATTTCGGAGGGCGCCGAACTTATACTTGGACCCATTTTTGCGCCAGCGGTTGGTGGTGCCGGAACAGCAGCGCGTGCAACCGGTGTTCCGGTTATCGCATTTTCAACCGACACTTCCGTGGCTGCCCGTGGCGTATACCTGTTGAGCTTTCTGCCTGAGAGCGATGTCAAACGCATTATTGGATACGCCAATAGCCAAAGAAAAAGTTCCTATGCTGCGCTGATACCGGACGACACCTATGGTGCTGTCGTGGAAGCAGCCTTCCGACAAGAGGTCGGTCGTGGCGGTGGCCGGATTGCATCCATTCAGCGTTACAAGATAAGTGGTTCGGATACGTCCGACCTTGTTGCCAAAACGTCGGCCCTGAAGTCCTCGTTGAACAATATCGATGCCTTGTTTGTTCCCGCTGGCGGCAATGTCCCCGCACAGGTGGTGCAAACCCTGGTCAGCCAGAGTGCCGATATGGGACAGCTTAAAATTCTTGGATCCGGACAATGGCAGACACCGCAAATCGTCAACAATCCTGTTTTGGCAGGTGCCTGGTTTGCTGGCCCTGAAGACACCGGTTTTCAGGCTTTCGCACAACGTTACCAGAGCACTTATGGCTCCGCGCCACCGCGCAATGCCAGCCTCGTCTATGACGGTGTCACTCTGGCAGCAGGGCTTATCCGGTCCGCTGGCCCGCAACGGTTCCAGCAGCGCATTTTAACCAACAAGGACGGATTTCTTGGCATTGACGGCTTGTTCCGCTTTAAAAGCAATGGTTTGAATGAGCGTGGTCTCGCCGTCTATCAAGTTACCGGCCGGGGAACCCAAGTCATTTCCCCGGCACCACGGGACTTCCGGTCCGGTTTCTGACCCAAAACCGCAGCAAATTCAGGAGTGAAGCGGGTATGCTGAGCGGCAAGCAGATTGTGCTGATCATCAGCGGAGGAATTGCCGCTTACAAGTCGCTTGATTTGATCCGGCGGCTGAAAGAACGTGGCGCTCGTGTCATTCCGGTGATGACCAATGGAGCACAAGAGTTTATCACACCGCTCGCTGTCGGGGCTCTGAGCGCTGAAAAAGTCTTCACCAGCCTGTTCGACCGGGTAGCTGAACACGATGTCGGCCATATCCGGCTTGCGCGCGATCATGACCTGATCCTGATCGCTCCGACAACCGCCAATCTGATGGCCAAGATGGTGCATGGCATTGCTGACGATCTGGCGACCGCTGTGCTTCTTGCTACCGACAAACCTGTGCTCGCTGCCCCTGCCATGAACCCGAAGATGTGGCAGAACGAGGCGACCTTGAACAACCTGCAAAGCTTAAAGGGCCGTGGCATCCGGTTTGTTGGGCCTACCAGCGGCGAAATGGCTGAAAAGGGCGAAGCCGGTGTTGGCCGCATGAGTGAACCGCTCGAAATCGTCGCAGCTGCCGAGGCCCTGTTGCGAGACGTAGCAATAGCATCTGGCAACCTGCCACTGGCAGGACGGCACGTTTTGATCACCTCCGGCCCAACTCACGAGCCGATTGATCCAGTCCGCTACATCGCCAATCGCTCTTCAGGAAAACAAGGCCATGCTTTGGCGAAAGCTGCCTACGATGCCGGCGCAAAAGTCACCCTGGTATCCGGCCCTGTCGATATGCCGGCCCCCAAAAATATCGAGACCATCCATGTCGAGACAGCTGCTGAAATGCTGGAGGCGGTGACCAACAATCTGCCCGCCGATATTGCAGTCATGGCCGCAGCCGTTGCCGATTGGCGTGTGGCGAGCGAAGGTCAGCAAAAAATCAAGAAGGATGGCAGTGGCCAACCACCCGCATTGGAGCTTGCCGAAAACCCCGATATTTTGGCAACAATCGGGCATCACGCTGCGCTAAGGCCAAAACTACTGATCGGCTTTGCCGCCGAAACGCAGAACCTGATTGAAAATGCGAAATCCAAACTGGAGCGCAAACGCGCGGACTGGATTATCGCCAATGATGTCAGTCCGGAAACCGGTATCATGGGCGGCGATGCCAATTCGGTGCGCGTTGTCAGCGCTTCCGGCGTTGAAGACTGGCCGACGATGGACAAATCAGAGGTTGCCCGGAAGATAATTGCCAAGGCTGCCGCTGCACTCGATTGAAGTTCCGGCCGGGGCTGGACCAATCAGGCGGCAAACCGGTAATAACTCATGCTGAGCGCCGCATATTCGTAACTTCGGTGCATCAGATCTGGCTTGGAACCTGAATCTGCTGCCCCGAAGGCAAAAAACAATGGCAGTAGATGCTCGTTTGTCGGATGGTTCAGCCGGAAATTGGGTTGCCTTTCCAATCCTTCGAAGTATTCGATCGAACCGGACTTCAGTCCGTCGTCCAGCCAAGTGTCGAAATCCGATACAAATGCAGGAACATCCGATCCGTTTGGACCCATTTTTCGCAGATTGTGTGTGGTGCTGCCCGATCCAATGATCAAAACACCCTTGTTGGCAAGCGGCGCAAGTGTTCGGCCTATCTTATGTACCGACTGCGGTGAACTCCCAATTGGCAGCGAGATCGCAACAACAGGCACATCGGATTTCGGGAAGACCAGAGACAGCGGTACCCAGGCACCGTGATCAAGGCCGTGTTGGTCATCTAGCTCGACATCGTATCCGTTCATTTCCAGCATCTGAGCCACTTCATCGACAGACATTTCGTCGCTGACTGCCGGATAGAAGATGTCGTGAAGCTGCTGCGGGAAACCCGCGAAATCGTGATACGTCCGCAAAGGGCCGGGAGCTGAAAGCTTCACTCCGTCCGTCTCCCAATGGGCTGACAGGATCACGATAAACCTTGGTGTCGGCAGGCGGGAGGAAAGTGTTTTCAGAAACCGGCGCGCAGGTGTGTCGTCAATCGCCAGCGTCGGCGCACCGTGCGCCAGAAACATCGGCGGAACTACTTTTTGAACCTGAACCATCTGGCCTGTCTCCCTTGATCGCTCTTCCAAGATAAGAGCGATGACCCGCAACAAAAAGCATGACCATTTGGACAGACTGTTTCAGGTGAGGAGACAATTCAGACGCCTGAAAAAAACGGCTGCCTACGTTTAACCGAGGCAGCCGTCCCGAAATACAATTATGGAGCTTATTTATAGCCCATGTTGATCAGCTGAACCCGGCGGTTCACAGAATCAAACGGTTTTTTAGGGTCACGCAATTGCTCTTCACCAAGCCCGACCGAAAACAGATTTCCGCCTGGAACATTGAATGTGGTGACCAATGCATCACGGATAGCTTTCGCCCGGCGTTGCGACAGTTTCAGATTGTATTCACGGTCGCCTTTTGCATCCGTGTGACCAACAATGAAAAACGTCTGCCCCTGCAGATACGGCGTATGCAACGCATCCGCGATCAGCCCGACTGATTCATAGGATTCCGGGCGAATGCGGGCAGAATCGAAATCGAATGTGATCTCGATGTTGAACTGACGCAAAGACGCCAGCTGATCGGCCATCGGAATTGTGCGGGGTGAATCTGCGCCAGGATATTTCTGGATGTTTTCCAGCGCCGCACGCTGCAGGTCATCTGCACTGACTTCAACTTTCTGCTGGGCACCCTGCAGAGAGTTGATGATTTCGTTTCGGCTTAGTTTGGTTTGCGCGACTGCGAGTGTTGCAGAAAACGCGACAGCAGTTGCGACTAGCCCGGTTACAATAAGTTTTTTCATCGAAAATCTCCTAAATACCCAGGCTTAGCGGTAACCAGCCAGATCAATGGCCGTGTTGCATTTTTTGCTCACGCTAGGCTGAGCCTTTAGAAGACAACGCAAGACATGACCCGCACCTTGTTTCACACCCTGACAATACTGACGGGCATCGCGGTCACAAATCTTGGGAGCCTCAGCCTGGGCAGCCAGCCGTGCTGCGATCAGTTGGCCAACGACCGCGCGATCAACATTGCATTTCTGGGACACTTTTGACTGGTTCTTGTCGAGACATTGGCTGATTCCGCTGTTCGCCAGGGTGGCGGACTTGCAGTATTTGTCGATGTCGTTGCCACAACTTGCACTCAGTATTTTGATGGCATCCGCAAAACCGACAGTCTGCGCCATGACAGCGGGCGCGCTGATCAAGAATAATCCGGTCGTCATCGCTAATAGAAGACGTTTCATGCTGCGACTCTCCTCGCTAAAGCAACATTACGATAGGTCAGAGTGTTTCAGGACTGGGCGACGACTGCAAGTAGACCTTTGCGATTTATGGAATAATTCCTCCCGGTTCCGCTTGACAGACCAAGACGAATATCGTCACTCGGCCACAAATGACCGGGATGATGCAATGACCGTAACACTTGAATTCAAACGTCTTGACCATGGCAAGGATCTGCCGCTACCGGCCTATCAATCCCAGCTTGCGGCGGGTCTTGATCTGCTGGCAGCTGTTGATGCCCCGCTCGACCTCGCACCAGGCGAGCGCGCCCTTGTTCCAACAGGACTGTCCATGGCACTCCCGGCAGGATTTGAGGCGCAAGTCCGGCCACGGTCCGGGCTTGCTGCCAAACACGGGGTGACGGTTCTGAATACACCTGGAACCATTGATGCTGACTATCGCGGCGAGGTCAAAGTCATCCTGATCAATCTGGGACAAGACTCCTTTCAGATTTCGAGAGGCGAGCGGATCGCCCAGATGGTTGTTGCACCGGTTCTTCAGGCGCAGATCAGGCAAGTTGAGCAATTGTCGGAAACGGACCGCGGCAGCGGTGGATTTGGCTCTACAGGGCGTAGCTAGTTAACTCAAATACCTCAGGATACCTTCATGTCCCCCAGTCTGGTGATTTTCGATTGCGACGGCGTGCTTGTCGACAGTGAGCGCATGACCAACGGCAATCTGGCGAAAATGGTCACCGAACTCGGCCATCCTATGACCGGAGCGGATTGCCAGCGCCAGTTCATGGGCCGAACGCTGGAAAATGTTCAGGCGATGATTGAGGGCTTGATCGGGCGAAAACTACCTGATGATTGGACAGACCAAGTCCGGGCACGTGATCTGGAAACCTTCAAGGCCGGTGTTCCGGCTGTGCCTGGAATCTTTGAGGTTTTGGATGACCTTGACCAGCGCGGTGTACCCTATTGTGTCGGATCTTCCGGCAAGTATGCGAAGATGCACGTAACACTCGGCGGTTCCGGTTTGTTGCCGCGCCTTGAAGACAAACTATTCTCCGCTCAAGACTGCGAAAACGGCAAACCAGCCCCCGATGTATTTCTGTTGGCAGCAAAAACGATGGGATATGCACCAAACACTTGCGTTGTCATTGAAGACAGCGTTCCAGGTGTTCTAGCTGCAAAAGCTGCCGGAATGCAGGCCTATGCCTATGTGGAAGATCCGTCTTGTGACCGCAATGCAATGACGAAAGCTGGCGCGTTTCTTTTTGAAGACATGAAACAGCTGCCGAACCTGCTCTTTTCCAAGTCATAAGCGATCTTTGAAAAATCGTTCCTCATACTGCCTCGCTTAAGCATCTTGAGGCCCTTATAACTTCTTTTTGGGCGCATTATCTTAGCCATCAATTGTTTTAATCGCCGACGGATCCTCAGTCCGGGCACTATTGGAGACTGTAATGACCAGGAAAACCAACGGCCGCGGAAAAATCTATTCTTCCATCATCGATACTATCGGAGATACGCCTCTGGTGCGTCTGGACCGGTTGGCGGAGTCCCACGGTGTAAAGGCGAACCTTTTGGCCAAACTCGAATTCTTCAATCCGATTGCCAGCGTCAAGGACCGTATAGGCGTTGCCATGATCGAAGCGATGGAACGCGACGGCAAAATCACGCCGGACAAAACAACCCTGGTAGAGCCGACATCAGGCAACACAGGCATTGCGCTTGCGTTCGTGGCGGCGGCCAAAGGCTATCGCCTGATCCTGGTGATGCCGGAAACCATGTCCGTTGAACGCCGCAAGATGTTCAAGATTCTGGGCGCCGAACTGGAACTGACCGAAGGTGCCAAAGGTATGAAAGGCGCTATTGCGCGGGCAGAAGAGTTGCTCGGTGACATTGACGGCGCTGTCATGCCGCAACAGTTTGAAAATCCAGCGAACCCGGAAATCCACCGCAACACAACGGCTGAAGAAATCTGGAACGATACAGATGGCAAGGTCGACGTTTTTGTATCCGGTATCGGTACCGGCGGAACTATCACTGGTGTGTCGGAAGTCTTGAAAAAACGGAACCCGAACTTGCATGTGGTTGCTGTAGAGCCTGCCGACAGCCCGATCCTGTCCGGCGGGAATCCCGGCCCGCACAAGATCCAGGGTATTGGCGCTGGATTTGTTCCGGGTATTCTGGATACCGGGCTTTATGATGAAGTTGCCACTGTAGCCAGCGACGATGCCTTTGCTCTGGCTCGGGAGGTCGCCAAATCCGAAGGTATACCGGTTGGCATTTCATCCGGCGCAGCCCTGTCGGCCGCGATCAAAGTCGGTCAACGGGACGGTATGGACGGCAAGACTATTGTCGTGATCATTCCATCGTTTGCCGAACGATATCTTTCAACAGCGCTGTTTGAAGGGCTGTAAGAACCATTCACGCGCCGTTTTGAAAGCAAGGCGGCGCGTGTTTGATCAACGAATTTGTCGCTGATGCAGGACACGGCCAATCGTGTTCATGAGGATCTGGGCAGCCAGCGTACTTGTCGAGCCGGTTGGATCATAATCAGGCGCAACTTCCACCAAATCTATCCCGACGATGTCACCCCGTTTGGTCAGCCCGTCTATCAGTTCCAGAATTTCGTAATACAGAAAACCACCGTGGCTTGGTGTGCCTGTTCCTGGCGCGATTGACGGATCAAATGCATCGATATCAATCGTCAGGTAATAGCGTTTGCCTTCCGGTATACGCTCGAGCATTCCTTCAACACCAAGCTTGCGGAAATGGCGAACAGACTGAATATCCGATCCCATCCTACGAGCTTCCTCATAGCCATCTTTGGCCGTTGAGGAGACATTGCGAATGCCGATCTGGCTCAGACCCGTGACATAGGGTTTTTCCGCTGCCCGCCGCATCGGATTGCCGTGGCCATAGCGGACACCATGCCGTTCATCGACGAAATCCAAATGCGCATCGATCTGAACGACATGGATCGGATCCTCGCTGTCAAAAGCATTGATGCAAGGAATATTGATTGAATGATCGCCGCCAAGAACCACCGGCAGGGCACCTGCCTTCAGGATTTTCCGCACACCAAACTCGATACGTTTGTGGCTTTCAACCGTGTCCGTGTGAACGATGTCTGCATCGCCCAGATCGACAATCCGAGTGGTTTCGGCCGGCAAATAAGTTACGTCGTCCTCAAAATCATACGCCCCGGCATGACCGAAAGAAAAAAGCGTCGACGCTTCACGAATTCCACGTGGCCCCATACGTGCGCCGGAACGCCACTGCGTTCCAAGATCAAAAGGCGCTCCCATGACCGCAACATCTGCATCAATCGCATCCCAATCCGGCTGATACGGATATTTTCCGAAAGTGCAGATACCGACAAAGGGCAGGTTCAACCGACCGCTTTCATATCCATGGGATGACATCAAGTTCTCCTGATCAACGCTTTGCGTGACGAAGAGCTTTCCGCACCGAGTGGATCGACGTCAAGCCGGGGAGACAACCTTTTCCATTCGAGTCGCCGATGAAAACCCGAAGAGAGCTTTCAGAAGGCCTATGTCAGCCGTTTCCACCGGTTCAAATCCACAGCGTTCATAAAGCCCACGGGCACGGGGATTGGTGTCGATCACATCCAGACGGACCCGAGCGAAGCCATCCCCTTTTGCTTTCTGGCAAATTGCGTCCAGCAGCCCTGCACCAATCCCCTGTCCACGCGCGTCGGCACTGACGAATATGCCGTCCATCAACAAAACTTCGGGTTCCGGGTCCCGTTCCAGCAAATCCAGCAGCACCCCGCGCCACAACCCGCCAATTACACCATAGACGGAGGCGATGTCCCGCAAACTTCCGGCGACCAGTGCGCCCTCGCTGGTCTTGTAACCCGCAAGGCCAAGCAACTTGCCGTCTTGCGCCATCGCACTGATGGCATAGCCGGGATCAAGTAGACGTTCGATAAGGGAGACCGCCTTGGTTTCCGGTCCAAGCACCTTGTCGAGCTTTTCCGAAAAGGCCTGCCAGAAAAGGCCCGCGGCTTCACGTCGCTGGTTCTCCGGGAAGCCAGATGTAATCCGGAATTTTTGCGGATTGTTTTCTGTCATCAGCGAACACTGACTGCCGTTCCAGTGGCGCTGACCATCAGCATCGATCCGTTCTGACCGACCGTCTCATAGTCAAGGTCAACACCAATTACAGCATTTCCACCAAGTGCCTTTGCCTGAGCGCACATTTCCTTCATTGCGATTTCACGCGCTTTGGCGAGTTCTTCTTCATAGGCAGCAGAGCGACCACCTACGATGTCGCGAATACCCGCAAATATGTCCTTGAAAAGGTTCGCGCCCAGGATCGCCTCGCCGGTTACCAGACCCTTGTAATCAATTTCCTTACCCTGAAGCGTGTTGGTTGTCGTCACCAGCATGTTCGTTCTCCGAAAGTTTGCTCAATGACTGGCAAATAGGTCCCGAAGGCCCGTGATGCAATAAATCCATGACCGACCCTGTGGTCATGCCGCACGACGGGACATGTCCTGCCCCCGATAGCTCAGAGCCTCGGCCAGATGGATCCGACTCACAGTCTCCAACCCATCGAGATCGGCAAGTGTGCGCGCCAGTTTCAGGACACGGTGGTAGCCGCGTGCGCTCAATTGCAGGGTATCCGCCGCATCGCGCAGGAAAGCCAGACCTTTGCCATCAGGCTGGGTCATGGTCTCAACAACAGATGCGGGGGCCTGCGCATTGGTTTGGGCCGTAACACCGAGCTCAAGGAACCGCAGCTCCTGAATCTGCCGTGCTGTTGCCACCCGTTTGCCGACAATCGTTGACGGCTCGCTTTCCGCCGGGCCGATCAGATCAGTGGCCGTCACCGCCGGGACTTCGATTCTCAGATCTATGCGGTCCAGAAACGGCCCGGAAATCCGGTTTTGATAGTCCGTGATGCAGCGCTCGCCGCGGCGGCATTGATGCCCCAGTTCTCCGGCATGACCACACCGGCAGGGGTTCATCGCGGCGACCATTTGAATGCGAGCCGGATAGGTCACCCGGTGATTGGCGCGGGCGATTATGGCTTCACCGGTTTCCAGCGGCTGGCGGAGACTGTCGAGAGCCTGCGGATTGAATTCCGGCAATTCATCCAGAAACAGAACACCATTGTGCGCCAGCGAGATTTCACCAGGTTTTGCCTTAAGTCCGCCGCCGACAAGAGCGGCCATGGATGCTGAATGATGCGGCGCGCGAAACGGACGGCGGTCGGACAGTTTTCCGTCGGCCAACTCTCCAGCAAGAGACGAAATCATGGAAACTTCCAGCAACTCGCGCGGAGTGAGTGGTGGCAAGATAGATGGGAGGCGGCTAGCAAGCATGGATTTGCCGGACCCTGGCGGACCGACCATAAGGAGATTGTGACCACCAGCTGCCGCGATCTCGAGGGCACGTTTGGCACTTTCCTGTCCCTTGACGTCCATGAGATCGGGAATACCTGTCGGATCCGCGCGTAATTTGGCCGCGGGCCGCGACAGAACCTGCGTCCCCTTGAAATGATTGGCGAGTTGAATAAGCGAACGCGGTGCCAGAATATCCATTTCACTGTCTGCCCAAGCCGCCTCGCCGCTGCTCTCTTGCGGGCAGATCAGGCCCTTGCCAAGTCCGTTGGCGCCCATGGCGGCGGGTAAAACGCCGGCCACTGAGGCAAGCGTGCCGTCCAGACCAAGTTCCCCCAAAACCACATAGCTTTCCAGAAATTCTGCCGGAATAGCGCCGATTGATGCCATCACACCAAGGGCGATTGGCAGATCATAGTGCGAACCCTCTTTGGGTAAGTCGGCCGGAGCCAGATTGACCGTCACACGTTTGGCAGGCAGCGCCAAACCGGAGGCTGAGAGCGCGGCACGGACCCGTTCGCGGCTTTCAGCCACCGCCTTGTCCGGCAGGCCAACGATAGTGAAGGCGACCATGCCTGGTCCGACATGCACCTGCACATCCACCGGCACCGCCTCAATGCCCTGAAAGGCCACCGTCGTCACCCGGCTGACCATCCTCTTCTCCCTACTTATAAGTGCATTATCAGATCAGCACACTTTTATTGTTGAGGCAAGAACATATTGGGAACATCTGTAAAAACAGAAAGCGGACTTGCAGTTTTCTGCCTGTCCTGTGCAGGATGAGGCTCCTCTCCTTACAATCACATCGGATAGATAAATATGGGCCGCCCGCCTCGCAGACACACAAATCCATTGGACAAGGCCGAAGCCCTGTTCAAAGCCGCAACGACCAAACCCGTTGAACCGGTCGAGGCTGTTCTCAAAAGCGAAAAGAGCGCCCTTCCCGTTGGCAAGGAAACCGTGTCCGTCAAACTTGACCGGGATGTGCTGGAGCATTTTCAGGAAGACGGCCCCGGCTGGCAGGACCGCATCAACGCTGCGCTCCGGAAGGCTGCCAGCTTGGGGTAAACCCCACGTAGTCATCCCCGACATGATCGGGGATCCAATACACCGTGCGGCAAATCCGATATTCTCTGGAAATGAATGGACCCCGGATCAAGTCCGGGGTGACTGCAGTGCAGACCCCCCCTAATGCGCCTCGTCCCAATTGTCGGCGGCGCGCGCATCGACTTGGAGCGGCACCGACAATTTCAGCACCGGATCGCAGGCATTTTCCATGACTTGCCTCACCACGGGAATGGTCGCATCGACTTGAGAGTCCGGCACTTCAAAAATCAATTCGTCATGCACCTGCAACAGCATCAAGGCATCCAGTTTGGCGGCTGACAAACGGTCTTCCATGCGCACCATGGCGCGGCGGAGAATGTCTGCAGCAGACCCCTGGATCGGGGCATTGATCGCGGCGCGCTCATAGAACGAGCGCATGTTCGGGTTTTTGGTGTTCACTTCCGGGTAATGCGCCCTGCGACCAAAAATCGTTGTGACATAGCCGTTTGCATGCACATCCTTCTTGACCGTTTCCATATAATCCTTGATGCCCGGAAAGCGTTCAAAATAGGTCTTGATGTAGTCACTGGCCTCCCCCCGGCCAATGCCGAGCTGGTTGGCCAGGCCGAAGGCGGAAATGCCGTAGATGATGCCGAAGTTGATGGCTTTCGCCTGACGGCGCACCATCGGATCCATACCTTCAATCGGTACGCCAAACATTTCGCTCGCCGTCATGGCGTGAATATCGAGGCCATCTTCAAAAGCTTTTTTCAGCTGCGGAATATCGGCCATGTGAGCCAGTACACGCAGTTCGATCTGGCTGTAATCGGCCGAAATCAGTTTCATGCCCTTGTTGGCAATAAACGCCTGCCGGATTTTACGACCAGCTTCCGTGCGGACCGGAATATTCTGCAGGTTCGGCTCTGACGACGACAAGCGGCCGGTTGTGGTGGCAGCCAAGGCGTAGGACGTGTGAACGCGTTTGGTGTCCGGGTTGATGTAGCCCGGCAGGGCGTCGGTATAGGTCGATTTCAGCTTGGAAAGCTGACGCCATTCGACAATTCTGGACGGCAGATCATGGCCTTCGGCTGCCAGATCATCCAGAACCTGCGCCGAGGTTGACCATGCGCCCGTCTTGGTTTTCTTACCGCCGGGCAGACCCATCTTGTCAAAGAGAATCTCGCCGAGTTGTTTGGGCGAGCCGACATTGAAAGTCTGACCCGCAAGTTTGTAGATTTCGCTTTCGAGAGCCGCTGCGCCCTGGGCAAATTCACCTGACAGGCGGGAGAGCATCTGCCGGTCAACGGAAATACCGCGTCGCTCCATACGCCCGAGCACGGGCACCATCGGCCTTTCCAGCGTTTCATAGACGGTGGCCATCTTGTCAGATGCCAGACGCGGCTTCAGGATCAGCCAAAGGCGCAAAGTGACATCGGCATCTTCGGCGGCATAGGCAGTCGCCTTCTCGATCCCCACCTTGTCAAAGGTGATCATCGATTTGCCGGACCCGCAAACATCCTTGAACGGGATCGGTTTGTGATCAAGCCAACGATCTGACAGCTCGTCCATGCCGTTGCCGCCCTTGCCGGCATCGACCGTGTAGGACAGCAGCATGGTATCGTCATACGGACCGATATCGACGCCGTATCGGATCATCATCAGCCAGTCATATTTGAGGTTTTGCGCGATTTTCAGAACCGCACGATCCTCAAGCATCGGCTTCAGGGCCTCGATCGCTTTTTTCAGCGGAATCTGGTCCGGCAACAGGCCGCCACCGCCGAGAAGGTCGCCTTCGCCGTCCACATGTGCCAGCGGAATATAACAGGCCTTGCCGGGCTCTGAACTCATTGAAATGCCAACGAGATCCGCCTGCATGGCATCGAGCGAGGTTGTCTCGGTATCAAAAGCGACATAGCCCTTCTCATAGGCTGCATCGATCCACGGCTGCAGTTGCTCCAGCGTAGTGACCGTTTCATAGGCGCTGGAGTCGATGGTAATTGCCTTGATGCTTTCCGCGCGGCTATCGGCCACCGTCTGCGGCACCATCAATCCATCGGGACCAACTGCATCTCCCGCGGCAGCGCCGCCACTTGCCGGAGCAGGGGCCGCCCGTTCGGCCATGCGGCCCTTGTGATCCGGAATATCCCAACCAACGACCTGAAAATCGGTCGGCTCTATGTTGGCGATTTCCGCGCTGGTGGTTTCCGCCACACGTTTGGTCAGGGTGGTAAAGCCCATGGTCTTCAGAAAACCGACCGCTTTTGGTCCGTCAACATCAGTGATCGTGAGATCGCCGACAGGTGTCAGAACTGGAACGTCCTGTTTCAGCGTGACAAGTTCCTTGGAAATCCGTGCCTGATCTGCAAATTCGATCAGGTTTTCGCGGCGTTTGTTCTGTTTGATTTCTGTAGCCCGCGCCAGAAGCGTTTCCAGATCACCGAATTCGTTGATTAGCAGTGCGGCTGTTTTCAGACCAATACCCGGCACACCCGGAACATTGTCGACGCTGTCTCCGGCCAGGGACTGCACTTCAATGACCTTGTCCGGACCAACGCCGAATTTTTCAAAAACTTCCGGCTCGCCGAAAATCTTGTTCTTCATGGTGTCGATCATGCCAACATTCGGACCGATCAGCTGCAGCAAGTCTTTATCGCCAGACACGATTGTCACACGAGCGCCCATGTCGGCAGCCTGCCGCGCATAGGTCGCGATCAGATCGTCAGCCTCAAAGCCTTCCTGCTCGATACAATGAGTCGAAAATGCTTTTGTCGCCTCCCGGATCAGACTGAATTGCGGAATGAGGTCTTCCGGTGGCGGCGGGCGTTGCGCCTTGTATTCGGGATAAATATCCGAGCGAAATGTTTTCGAAGAATGATCGAAAATCACCGCAAAATGGGTCGGCTCATCACCTTTTTCCGGAGTCAGCCCTTCCTGCAGTAGTTTCCACAGCATGTTGCAAAAACCGGAAACCGCGCCAACAGGCAGGCCGTCGGGCTTGCGCGTCAGTGGCGGCAACGCGTGATAGGCGCGGAAAATAAACGTGGAACCATCGACCAGGATCAGGTGGTCATCAGCGGTGAGGGCAGCGGAAGCGTTTTCTGTCGACATGGCGCGGATATTGCCCGCACAGCGTCCAAGTGAAAAGAGCTAATCCGCGCCGTCCATAAAACTCTTGTTACTCAGCTGCCTGCGGCGCGGTCTTCCGCCCGAATGTTCCGTCCAGATAGGCCCATTGCGGCCGCTTGAACAAGAACCAGCCGAAACCTGTTTTCTGGATCAGCCAGTACAGGATCATCGGACTGATGACGGAAACGATTGTCACGATCAACGAGACGGTGCCAATGTCGAGAATACCGAGTTTAAGAAGGACTACACGGCTGACACCCATCGGGAAGAAAAACGCCAGATAGATGACGATGGAATTCGCACCGAAATGCTGCAGGAAAGTCATCTGACCGGCTTTGACGATCAAGGTACTGGTCAGAATAATCGCACCGGCACCGGCAGCGCCAAGCGCAAGACCGATGATCGGAAGGGCTGACCAGCCGGCATAGACCAGCCCGCCATTGACCAGACCCCACGCCAGCAGAAGAACAAGACTGAGACTGACACGCTCACGCGCCCAATCCGCCAGTTCGAAAATCTTCGGCGCGAAAATGTATCCGGCATAGAAATAAACAAATCGGGAGGCGAATTCGTCGACCAGAAGCCAGCCGGTATGAACCGGCGCGATCTGCAGAAGGGCAGCAATGCTAAGCATAACCTGCCAGGGAATGCCTTTGTCATGCGCCAGTTTGCAGACGATGAAGAATACGGGCAGCATGTAGATGAACCACAGCGTCCCAAACGGTTGCACGAAACTGACGAGATAAAACTGGAGCGCACCCATCCAGCCCATGTCACCGGCAAAGACAGGTGCCTTGACTGCGAACTGGATCGTCATCCAGAGAATGTAGAAGTAGGCGAAATGAACAACTTTCCGGTCGAGATAGAGTTTCCAGTCGCGGGCGATGACATTGGACAGGAAAAGCCCTGAAATCAGAAAGAAATCCGGCATCCGGAAAGGGGCTGCAAAAGCGACAATCGTATGCATCCAGCCGGCCTCACCGGCGGCAGCTTCCACACCAAGAACAGAATGCATCATCACCACAAAAATGATGCAAATGCCCTTGGCAGTATCCACCCAGTCAACACGATGCGCAGCCATTTTGCTCTTCCCAATGCTGGTCAGACTTGTTCAAAACAGCAGTCGTAACCAGAACTGGTAAAAATTACGCATACGCCCGGATAACGATTTGGTGAGCATTACAGACGGCTATGTCAGTGTGCAGCGACCGCGATCAGGATTGTGATCCGCCGGGGCCATCATTCCAGGGACTGATCCGCGGTGTACCTGATGCGCCAGCGCCGTCTTTGCCGTCACCTTCGGTCGCGGACCAGTCTTCCGCATCCAGATCCACAACACCGTCTTCCCGTCGGTATTGTGTGGTGCCCCCCTCAACGATCACAACGTTGGAGCGGGCAATGATAAATCGGACCAGCGCTTCGCGTATCGGCGGGACAAACAGCAGCAAACCAATGGCATCGGTGACAAATCCGGGGATCAGCAGAAAGATACTGGCGACAACAATCATTGCGCCCTGCATCACTTCCCCGCCTGGTGCCCGGCCGGCATCCAGCTCTTTTTGCATGCGCATCACCAGCGACAGGCCCTGGTGGCGCAACATCAATGTTCCGGCTACCGCAGTGAGCACCGTCAGGAGGATTGTTGGCAACGCACCAATCTCTCCACCCACCCAGACAAACACTGCAATCTCGATAAGTGGTAGCAGCAGAATACCGGCAATAATATAAAGTCCCACGGAAGCTCCATCGTCTGGTAGGGTGTCTGACCAATTGGTTCAGACCTAAAGGTAGACATTGTGTCACAAAAATGCGAGCAGGCAGTCACAAGGATTTGGCGGTTTGCGCACATACAGATTTCACTTGGGTCTGGATGCTGGATCAAGAACCGCCTAAATAGAGATGTAGAGTAATTTACCCGTCGAGAGAGCGCTCACTTGAATACCCATGAGAGCAGCTTGCAAGGCCTTGAAGAGTAGCCGGAACGAAAGATGAATGAGATTTTTGATCCCCTGAACCTCGTCCTTATGGGTCTTGCGGTGTTCATTCTGTTCAGACTGCGGTCTGTTCTGGGCAAACGGACCGGCGATGAACGCCCGCCGTTTGATCCCTATTCCAAACCGGACCAGACCAACGGTCAGGCGAATGGCCAGGATAACATCATCCCGTTACCGAACCAGAGCGGACAAGCCTCTGACGGATATGAAGATATTCACGCCGAACAGCGCGAAGAAGATGGCGAAGTCGTCATCGACAAGGTTGCTCCGGCAGGTTCCGCGCTCAACAACGCATTGAAACAGATCCTGTCCGTCGATCGCAGTTTCGAACCCGAACAGTTCGTAGAGGGCGCTCAAAGTGCCTATGAAATGATCGTCATGGCATTTGCCGAAGGCGACAAGAATTCTCTGAAGAACCTATTGTCCAGTGACGTCTTTGAAGGCTTTAGTGCTGCCATTGATGACCGGGAAAGCCGCAACGAAACCATCGAATCAACATTCGTTGGTATCGACAAGGCCGAGATCGTTGAAGCTGCCCTCAAGGGCACAACATCGCAGGTTACTGTCAAAATCCACAGCCAACTGATCTCCGCAACGCGGGACAAGGATGGCGAAGTGGTTGATGGCGATCCGGCAAAAGTCACCGAAGTGATCGACATCTGGACATTTGCCCGCGACACAACATCACGGGACCCGAACTGGAAATTGGTCGCGACTGAATCCGCTGAGTAACTCAATGGGTTGGTTTTGCAGACACGTGGAGGCACCAACGGCTTCCGGTGTCGCCAGTTTTTTGAAAGGCGCGGCCTATGCCGCGCCGCTTTTCTTTGCAGGAGCAGTATCTGCCATGCCGCAGAGCCCGCCTCTTCCTGACAATCTGACCGAGACGCGCTTTGCAGACCTTCAAGGCTGGGTAAATGATGATCATTTGGCAGCGTTGAAGAGCTTTGTTCGGTTCTGCGAAAAACCTGAAGCTGCGGCAGGCGGTTCTGAAAATCTAAAGCTCGCTTCCGGCGACTTGGCGGCAATTTGCGATGCCGCGAGTGTCGCTCAAAAAGACAAAATCAGTGCACGCCAGTTCTTCGAGACCCATTTTACGCCTTTCAAGATCGCTCAATCCGGGTTTGTAACGGGATACTTTGAACCCGAAGTCGCAGCATCAAGACAGAAAACAGATCAATTTGCAGTTCCGCTTCATGGCAAGCCGGCTGGTCTGGTGGCCATCACCCAAGACAACCGGCCAGCGGACTGGCCAGACCATCTCAGTCACGGCCGCCGAGACGGCAAAAATCTCAAAGAGATGCCGGATCGCGGTGCGATCATGGATGGCGCACTTGATAAGGAAAACCTCACGTTTGTCTGGCTCCAGGATCCAATCGACGCCTACTATGTCCATGTGCAGGGCTCGGCGCGCTTGCGCCTGACCGACGGAACAACAATGCGGGTCGGATATGCCGGAAAGACAGGTCATCCCTACACCGGTATCGGCAGGCTGCTAGTGAAGCGCGGCGAAGGGACGCCAGATGATTTCACAATGTCCGGGCTTCGATCCTGGCTGAAATCCAACCCAGACCAGCGCGACGCTCTCTTCAAGGAAAATCGTTCCTACATTTTCTTCCGGGAGGTCACTGAAACAACGGCGGAAGCCGGCCCAGTTGGTGCAGCAGGACTGCCGCTGGTTCCAGGACGCAGTCTGGCCATCGACAATGATCACATTGCCTACGGCTCGCTGGTGTATGTGACGTCGGACTTGGAAACCCAAGGCGCGGAACCCGATGTTTTCAGGCGCCTCATGGTCGCTGATGACACCGGGTCCGCAATCAACGGACCATCCCGCGGCGACATTTTTGTCGGATCGGGTAATGCCGCTGGAACCATCGCCGGTGAAATCCACCATCCGGCAGTCTTCACAATCCTGGTTCTAAACGCGAGACTTTCCGGTCCGTCAACGGTGACGGACTAAAGGATGTCGAAGCGGGGCAAAAAAGGCATTCTGTCGCCGGAAGATCGGGAGATGTGGGGCAAGGTCACCAAGACACTCACGCCACTGAATCCCGAACGCGCCAAGCTGCTGGAAGAAGAGATGGCGGAGATCCTGAAGGCGTCTCCGGTCAAGGCTTCCAAAGCACCGAAAACTGCGACTGCGGTCAAGGCACCGGCACTTGCCAAACCGCCCTCGCCGCCGCCCATGCACCAGCTGGAGCATCGCTTTCGGAAAAAACTGGTTCGTGGCAACAAGTCGATAGACGCCCGCATCGATCTGCACGGTTTGACACAACATCGTGCTCATGACCGTTTGCTCGGGTTTTTGTATGAAGCGCAAGCGCGTGGCCACAAGATCGTTCTCGTGATCACCGGCAAGGGTGGTGGACCGGAACGCGCCTATATGGACGAACGCGGGATTTTACGCAGAATGGTCCCGCAATGGCTGGCCATGCCAGATTTGCGGCAAGTTGTTATCGGATATGAAGAAGCACATGCCAGCCATGGCGGCGGCGGCGCACTTTATGTTCGCATTCGAAAACGAAGGTAAAACTGTGACGCCTCTTGGTGCCAAAATTCGGGAACTCCGGGTCAAGCAGAACGTTTCCCTTAAGGAGATGGCTGCTGCCCTGTCTGTATCCAGCGCCTATCTGTCAGCACTGGAGCATGGCAAACGCGGCAAACCGACATGGTTTCTGGTGCAGCGAATTATCGCCTATTTTAATGTCATCTGGGACGAGGCGGAAGAAATCCAGAGGCTTGCCGAACTGTCTGATCCCAAGATCACCATCGACACTGCGGGTATGAATCCGAAGGCAACCGAGTTGACAAATCAGCTGGCACTAAAGATCGGCGGACTCTCTGAAGAGTCTCTAAACACGCTGCTCCACCAATTGCGCGTGGTTGCCGTAAAAGACGATATCTAAGCAGACTGGCGCAATTTGGCGCAGATTTACATGGCATTATTCGCGTTCCGATATAAAACCCGTGTTAACAGAGCGTAGCCCTGACTGCCTGAACGGATGTTTGACGAGAATGAAACTCACCAAAGACGATCTTGCCGGACTGATTGACGCAAAAGACTTGCGTGCCCGTCTGACTGCGCTGACCGAAAGTACGGATGGCGACGGATCGGACATGACTATCAGATCCGCCGTTCTGGCCGAGCTTAAATTGGTCGTAAAATCCAGCCGCGAACTGGCTGAGAAACGTCTCAATGAAGACGGAGGCGGCTTTCTGTGTGCCAAAAGGCTGTCCTATGTCCAAGATGAGCTGATCCGGGTCATTTACGACTTCGCACTGCATCATGTTTACCGGGTGACGAACCCGTCGGCTGCTGAGCGCATGTCCGTTGCAGCTGTCGGCGGGTACGGCCGGGGCACTCTGGCGCCCGGATCCGACATCGATTTGTTGTTCGTCCTGCCTTACAAGCAGACGCCCTGGGGCGAGCAAGTCGTTGAATATATTCTCTACATGCTTTGGGATCTTGGTTTCAAAGTCGGTCACGCCACCCGAAACATTGAAGAGTGTATCCGGCTCGCCAAAACCGACATGACCATCCGGACAGCCATTTTGGAAGCCCGATACATCTGGGGCGACAAACCGTTGTTCAATGAACTGGTTCAGCGCTATGATGCTGAAGTTATTGAGGGAAGCAGTTCGGAGTTCATCGGCGCCAAACTGGAAGAACGCGACGATCGCCACCAAAAACAAGGCACTTCCCGCTATCTGGTGGAACCCAATATCAAGGAAGGCAAAGGCGGCCTCCGCGACCTCAACACACTCTTCTGGATCGCAAAGTACCACTACCGTGTCAACCGCCAGTCCGAACTTGTCAAAATGGGTGTTCTGACCCGGTCGGAATACAAGCGTTTCAAGAAATCGGAAGATTTTCTCTGGGCAGTTCGGTGCCATCTGCATTTTCTGACAAACAGGCCGGAAGAACGCCTCTCCTTTGATGTTCAGCGCGAAATCGCTGTCCGCTTGAGCTATACGAAACATCCCGGCATGAAGGATGTTGAACGCTTCATGAAACACTACTTCCTTGTGGCAAAGGATGTCGGCGATCTGACCCGCATCATTTGCGCCGCACTGGAAGAAGAACACGTCAAGGATCCGGCCGGGCGTGGATTTTCCGGCATCATGCGCCGTCTGCGTGCTGGCCGCTCTGGCAATACAGCCAAACCTGTTAAAGGTGCGCCTGGATTTGTAGTCGAGAACAACCGCCTCAGCGTATCATCCGATGATATCTTCAAGAATAACCCGACCAATATCCTGCGGGTGTTCCAGCTTGCCGACAAACATGACTACAAGATGCATCCAAGGCTGACACGGCTGATCCGGCACTCGCTGAAGCTGATCAACAATCAGCTGCGCAACAACCCGGAAGCCAATCGTCTGTTCCTGTCTGTACTGACCTCGCGCAACGCGCCAGAGAAAACCCTGCGGAAAATGAACGAGACAGGCGTCCTCGGCCGGTTTGTTCCAGAATTCGGCAAAGTCGTCGCGATGATGCAGTTCAACATGTATCATCACTACACAGTCGACGAACACCTGATCCGTTCGATCGGTGTTCTCTCGGAAATCGAACGCGGCAATTCCGGTGACGATCATCCGCTGTCAACGGATCTCATCCTGACCCTGCAGAATCGCAAGGTCCTCTACGTTGCCATGTTCCTGCACGACATCGCCAAGGGCCGGCCAGAAGATCATTCCATCGCGGGTGCGAAGGTTGCCCGAAAAGTCTGTCCGCGTTTCGGCCTGAATGCCGCCGAGACGGATACAGTTGCCTGGCTGATTGAACAACACCTGACCATGAGCACCATTGCTCAATCACGTGATCTGTCTGACCGCAAGACAATTACCGATTTCGCCAAGGTCGTTCAGTCCCATGAGCGTCTGAAATTGCTGCTCATTCTGACTGTTGCTGATATTCGGGCTGTTGGCCCGGGCGTTTTCAATGGCTGGAAAGGCCAATTGCTGCGCACCCTCTTCTACGCCACAGAACCGCAACTGACTGGCGGACATTCGAAAATGTCTCACAGCCAGACGATCGAACGTGCAAAGCAGGACCTGATCAGCAATTTGAATCATTGGCCCGAAGACAAACGAGAAGCCTATCTGAACCGCCACTACACCGCTTACTGGCTGCGGACAGAGGTGGATCGACTGGTGGCGCATGCCGAGCTCGTCTACAAGGCGGACACAACAGGAGCTCCGCTTTCTTTCGATGTCACGCCATGGGATTTCGAAGGCGTCACGGAACTCACTATCCTTACTCAAGACCATCCGCGCCTGTTGTCCGTTATTGCAGGTGCTTGTTATTCGACTGGCGCCAACATTGTTGATGCACAGATTGATACGACCACTGACGGGTTTGCGCTCGATACGATTTTCATCAGCCGCGAACTGCCTGGCGATGACGACGAGCGCCGCAGGGGCGAGCGTGTTACTAGCCTGATTGAAAAAACACTGCGCGGTGAAGAAAGACTTCCCGAGCCCGTTGCCAAGAAAAACGCCATGAAAGGCCGCGTGAAGGCCTTCAAGGTCGCGACGGAAGTGCTTATCAACAATGCCCTGTCCAATGACTACACGGTTCTGCAAATTTCCGGACTGGATCGTCCTGGACTGCTGTTTGACCTGACAAGATCCATTGCAACGCTCAATCTCAACATCGGTTCCGCGCATATTTCGACATTTGGTGAGAAGGTCGTCGACAATTTTTATGTGACCGATCTGACCGGACAGAAGATCTCGAATATCGGCCGACAGGACATTATCCGCGAACGGCTCTCCAATGCCGTTGAAGGACGTGTTGAACTGAACGCTGCCGCACCCGTATCGCGAAAAGTCCGACGCCAGGCATCATAAGTGTTCAAACGCCTCCCAGGAGCCCATCCGGTATGAGCCTTGTCCGCAATTTCGCTACAGTTGGCGGTGCCACCCTGATGAGCCGTGTTCTCGGTTTTGTCCGGGATGTGATGCTTGCTGCTGCAGTGGGCGCAGGACCTGTCGCCGATGCTTTTGTGGTGGCGTTCCGGCTGCCCAATCTCTTTCGGCGACTGTTTGCCGAAGGTGCGTTCAACTCGGCTTTCATTCCATTGTTCGGCAGAACGGTTGAAGAGGATGGCGAGGACGGTGCGCGCCGCTTTGCCGGAGAAATCGGCGCGGCGTTGCTGTTCTGCCTGCTGGCCCTGACTGCTTTGGCCCAGATATTCATGCCATTCGTCGTCTGGGTATTGGCACCAGGCTTTGTTGCTGATCCCGAAAAATTCGATCTGACGGTTATGATGTCGCGGATCGCATTTCCGTATCTGATCTTCATGTCTCTGCTGGCTTTTATCGGCGGCATCCTGAACACTTATCAGCGTTTTGCGGCGGCTGCTTTCGCTCCGGTCATGCTGAATATTGTCATGAGTATCGTTCTAGGAGCCGTGCTGCTTCTCGGAATTGAGGACAGCATAACGCTCGGTATGATTCTCGCTGTCGGTGTCACAACAGGCGGTATCGTACAGCTCTCCATTGTTATCATTGATCTCAAGCGGCTCGGCTTTCAAATTCCGATCTACCGACCGCGTTACACCAAATCGGCCAAACGACTGCTGGTTCTTGGGATTCCCGGTGTCGTTGCCGGTGGTGTCACACAGATCAATATCGCTGTCGGTCAGGTAATTGCATCTCTTCAGGATGGCGCAAATGCCCTGCTTTATTATGCAGACCGGCTTTACCAGCTGCCCTTGGGCGTTATCGGGATCGCCATCGGTGTTGTCTTGCTGCCGAGCCTGACGCGGCAATTGCGGTCGGGCGAAACCGAGGCCTATCAACACAGTTTGAACCGTGCGCTGGAATTCTCGCTGGTTCTGACACTGCCTGCTGCTGTCGCGCTTGCAGTGGTTCCGCATGAGATCGTTGCGGTCCTGTTTCAACGAGTTCGTTTTGACGCCGCAGCCGTCGAAGGTACTGCAACTGCCCTGACTGCATTTGCTTTCGGCCTACCGGCCTTCGTGCTGAACAAGGTGTTTTCACCCGGTTATTTTGCGCGCGAAGACACCAAAACTCCGATGAAATTCGCGGCTGTTGCCATGGTGGTCAATGTCGCCCTGTCGGTCGCCCTCTTTCCTACCTTTCAACATGTCGGAATCGCGATGGCGACCTCTGTTGCCGGATGGATCAATACGATGCTGTTGATCGTTGTATTGTGGAAGCGCGGGCATTTTGCGCCTGATCTGGGCCTCTTGCGCAAACTGATTCTGGTTCTGTTGGCAAGCCTGTTGATGGGTATTGTCATCCACTACGCTGCAGACTATCTGGCGCCGTATCTCACTAATGGTTGGCTGCTGGTTCGTGCTGCAAGCCTCGGGCTTCTGGTCTTGATCGGCATGATCGCATTTGGTGCATTTGCACAACTCAGCGGCGGTAGCGATTTGATCGGACTGGCAAAAACGTTGAAGCGGCGCAACATCTAGCCACTAATCGCCAATTACGAGCCTTTCCGACCTTGCATAGATACCTTGCTGGGCTTACACCCGGCGCGCCCAAACATGTAAACAGCGCCCTTCCAACCGGCCGCACCAATAAAGGGATTTGAGATGACGGCGTTCCAGCCCCGTGTTTTCTCCGGCGTTCAGCCGACTGGCAACCTCCACCTTGGCAACTATCTGGGCGCAGTGTCGCGCTGGGTTCCCTTGCAGGACCAAATGCCAACGATTTTCTGCGTGGTGGATTCACACGCCATTACCGCCAGTTTTCCAGCTGCAAAAGAACTGACCGACGCCACGCGCGAAGTGACTGCTGCCTATATGGCGGCAGGCATTGATCCGAAAAAGTCGATCATTTTCAATCAAAGCCAAGTTCGCGAACACGCCGAACTGGCCTGGATTTTCAATTGTGTCGCCCGTATGGGCTGGCTCAGCCGGATGACCCAGTTCAAGGAAAAGGCAGGCAAGAACAAGGAAAACGCCTCTGTTGGCCTGTTCGCCTATCCGAACCTGATGGCCGCTGACATTCTGGCTTACCGCGCGACCCATGTTCCGGTTGGCGATGACCAGAAACAGCATCTTGAACTGACCCGCGATATCGCCACCAAATTCAACAATGACTTCGGACCACGGATCAAGGAGCTCGGGATCGGTGTACCAAACCCGACGCCATCTCCGGAATTGCCCGAGCAACTCTATTTCCCGATCACGGAACCCATGATCGCTGGCCCTGCGACCCGCATCATGTCTTTGCGGGACGGCACCAAAAAGATGTCAAAGTCGGATCCGTCCGACCTGTCACGCATCAATCTGAAGGATGATGCCGAGTCCATCGCCAAGAAAATCCGCAAGGCCAAAACCGATCCGGATGCTCTGCCGAGTGAAACAGAAGGTCTTGAAGGGCGTCCGGAAGCCGACAATCTTGTTGGCATCTATGCTGCGCTGGCAGGCAAAAGCAAAGATGACGTTCTGAAGGACTTCGGCGGCCAGCAATTCTCTGCGTTCAAACCGGCATTGTCCGAGCTTGCCGTCGAAACGCTGTCGCCGCTTACCAACGAGATGCGCCGCCTCACCAGCGATCCGGCAGAAATTGACGCCGTCCTGAAAGAGGGCGCTGAGAAAGCGTCCGCAATTGCAGAACCGGTCCTGAAAGACGTTCGTAAGATCATCGGTTTTCTCGACGTTCGCTAAAACTCAAACCCGGCGGAAGCGCCGGGTTTTTCTACCTCTGAATATCTCCAAGACTTTTCCCCGCCGACTGATCTATTGTTCGCCATCTTCGGGCACGTCCGGCATCACAGCCTGATCAAACAGCTTGGACATTCATGAACTCGAATATCGTAACTGATCGCCGGGCCAATATAATTGGCGGTGTCTGGATGGTTGCTTCAATGGCTGGCTTTGCCGTTGAGGACGCTTTTGTGAAGGCTGCATCACAGGCACTACCGATCAGCGAAATCCTGATTATTTTTGGTCTTGGTGGTGCGTTTGTTTTTGGTTTTCTGGCAATCCTGAACAAGGAACCGCTTCTGACAGCAGACACCGTGTCCCGCCCGATGCGTATTCGAGTGTTTTTCGAAATTGTCGGTCGGTTGTTTTATGTTCTCGCCATTGCGTTGACGCCATTGTCCGCGGCGACCGTGATCCTGCAAGCAACTCCAATTGTTGTCGTGGCAAGTGCAGCTCTGATCTTTGGCGAAAACGTCGGGTATCGACGATGGATTGCAATCCTTATCGGTCTGATTGGTGTCGTAATCATCATCCGCCCTGGAACAGACAGTTTTGAGGCCTTGTCGATATTGGCCGTCATCGGAATGCTCGGATTTGCCGGTCGTGACCTTGCAAGCCGTGCTGCGCCAGCTTCAGTCAGCACGTCCATTCTGGGGCTTTACGGGTTTTTATCTCTGGTCATCGCCGGGTTGATTTACTGGGCCTGGGATCAATCGCCGTTTATGTGGCCGACTGCAGAGGTATCCCTTTATCTGGTTGGTTGTGTGCTAACCGGCGTCGTTGCCTATTCCTGCCTGATGAAAGCGATGCGAACGGGTGAAGTGTCTGCCGTTACGCCGTTCAGATACACAAGGATGCTGTTCGGGATTGGTTTGGGCGTTGCGCTTTTCGGAGAACACTTAAACGTTCCGATGATGATTGGGTCCGCGCTGATTGTTGTCTCGGGACTCTTCATCCTGTGGCGGGGACAACAAACAAAACCTGGTTGAATTCATCCTCGGATCGAACAGTTTCAGCATGCCAGTTGGCTCGCCCTTCCGGCATGCTGAGCGTCGCTCAAACTGATTTTATTTAGTGATCGCTGACAACAAGTCCTGGTTCTCGACGAGATTGCGGACACCGTGGGCGTGATCTTCGTCGAAAACATTATCCTTCAGCCACGTATCAACTGTCTTGATATTGACCTTGGCAACCTGGGGCCGAACACTCCAGGAAACCTGGAACGGCGAACCTTTTTCATTGTAGCCCGGACCCGTCGTCGACCCTCCATATTGAACCGGTGTCCCGGTATTTGAAGGAATATTGATTGCCTGGTTCAAGCCGTTGACGACACCCAGCTCTGTCAATTCCATGAAATCCAAAGCCGCGGAATCATTGACCAGAACATAGACTTGCGTCTCAACGCGCAGCTGCGGATTACCGATAGAGTCGCTCAGGCAAGATCCCAGTGTCGGGCCAGGATTCACTTTCGCGGTTGTGTAAACATAGTGAACTTCAATGGTGTCACCTGGTTCCAGATCACCATGTTCGCCTGCGCCGATTTTCATGCCAACTGGCGTAAGCTCTGCATCGCTCAGATCGCCGGTATACTCATAGCCCGTGCCGTACCCATGTCCGTCGCCATTCCCGGCATAATTGGTGAATTCACCACCCTTGTGTTCAGCATTTTCGTGGAAATGAATGTTGCAAAGGTTCATTTCTGTAGAGGCAGGCGCCGCTCCAAAACTCCTCGAATTGCTGCCGTTGGCAGAATCAATGTCCCGTGGAGACTGTGGTCCAAATCCTGCCCCAACAGTGTTTTTAGCCAGCATTGCCCTTTGTTCTGCGACGACCTCGTCGGAAACTTCCTTGACTTGACTTGAAGCGGCGCACGCGGCGCTGATTGATAATGTGATAAAACCGGCAGCTGTCAGCAGTAATGCGTTTTTATGTTTGGTCATCTGTCAATCATCTCCACAGAAGTTGGCATTAAATTTGAATTAGCAGGCTTTCCGGGTGGCGCAAGCTGATTTCAGCTTTGTTCATGACAGACATAAAAACAATGCACTTCAGCTTGCATTCTTAACTCTTGCCCCATTGGCGAAATTTACCCGGCTAATTTCGGAACCTGCGATCCAGAAAAATACGATGCTGCGGAAAATGCCACGGCAATAATAACAATGAAACGGTTTTTCAAAGATTTGCGCGCACTCTCCCCACAACTGGGTCTTGTAGAGAGTAGAGAACTTGGTCAGCCACAACAGCGATCGCACCGCTAGAATTGCGCCGGAAGCCGACGATCCAACCGACGACAGTCACGGGTCTGAGCAGACTATTCAAAACTCCATTGCCGATGAAAAATCATCCGCTTTATCTGCTCAGGATTTTCTGGATAATGCCGAGCACGGGCCGGATGTTGGCCCTGGCCGCCGCACAACGGACACACCGACGTCCGCCCCAGCCATGCTCTTGCAGCACCTTGCCGTCGCCGGGCTGATTGCTGGACTGGCCGCAGCTTTCTTCTTTGTGGCAACAGATGGGGTCAACCGTTTTTTCGGTGTCGGCCTGGCGTTTTTCGCAGGTGGTCTCGCGGTCTGGCGCCTGTTTGCCGATGACATGCATCGCTCGGTACAGGCTGTCCAGCAGAAGGATGAAAAGATCCGTCGATTGATGGCGCGCTGCGAGGAACTGGAAGACCGGGCTTGGGAACTTGGCGAATCCGACGAACGCCACGCAAGCATTCTCGGTACTCTTGGCGATGTGGTGATCCGCCGCGATCAGGACAGCAATATCACTTATGTCAATTCAGCTGCAGAAGACGTGTTTGGCCCCGGTCATTCATTACAGCCGGGCAGCTCTATGGATCTGCCACTTATTGCGAACCAACCCACGGAAGCTTCCGGATCTGACAGCAATGGTTCTGTCAGTGAGGGTATGAGCTTCAAGGATTTGCATATCGAAACAGCTCAGGGCCAACGCTGGTTTTCGCGTATAGATATTCCCGTCCGCGATACGGCAACAGACCGACAACTGGTTCAGACCGTCCTGCGAGATGTCACAGAACGCCGTCTGATTGAAGAAGAATTGCTGGCCGCGCGCCATTCTGCAGAAAGCTCCAATGAAGCCAAGTCTCGGTTTCTTGCGACCGTCAGCCATGAAATCCGCACACCGCTGAACGGTGTCCTCGGCATGGCCGCCCTGTTGCGTGATACCCGCCTCACCAAGGAACAAAGCGCTTATATCGAAGCGTTGGAAACGTCCGGCGAAACCCTTTTGCTTTTGATTGATGAAGTTCTGGACTTCTCGAAAGTGGAAGCTGGAAAACTGGACATCCACGCGTCTTCCGTTCGGGTTGGTACTTTGGCAGAGAGCGTGGTTGAACTGCTTGCCCCAAAAGCGCATGCCAAGAACCTTGAAATTGGTGCCCGGATTGACGCTAACCTCCCCGAACAGATCACACTTGATGCCACGCGTGTCCGGCAGATCCTGTTCAACCTGATCGGCAATGGTGTCAAGTTTACTGACAACGGTGGTGTTGCCATTGAACTAACAGGTCGCGCAAATCCGTCAGGCGGAAGTATCCTCGATATTGATGTTCGCGACACTGGTATCGGCTTTGATGAAGACGAGGCAGAACGGCTGTTCCAGGAGTTCGAACAGGTTGATCATGGTCCGGCCCGCAAATTTGGCGGTACTGGCCTCGGGCTCGCAATTGCACAGCGCCTTGCTAGCCTAATGGGCGGAGATATTTCCGCAAAGCCGTCAGACGACGGCGGCGCACTGTTCCGCGTGTCGCTACCCATTCCAGAAGATCTGACCGGAAACATAGATCCTCGGCTTAAGGATCTGACAGACAAGAAAATCGTGTTTGTCACCTCCAGCCGAATAGAATGCCCGCTACTTGCCAAACGGCTCGACCAGCACGACGCAAAGGTTTCGATTCTGGCACCGGGCAGTGATGACATTGAAGCTGCCTTGTCCGATGCCGATCTACTGGTCGTCGACAATGCTGCCCTATCCGACAGCGGTGGCTGGCTCGCTACAGCGCGCTTGACCGGCTGCACGGTTCCCGCCGTCGTCATGATTGCGCCTCCGGAAAGGGATCGTCTGGATCACCTGCGCGAAGCCGGATATGCGGCCTATCTGATCCGGCCAGTGCGGATCGAAACGCTCATTCAGGTTTTCTCGGGATTGCTTGACGGCAATACAAATGACCACGCTTGGGATGTCAGTGCGGAAACCATTCACAATGGCTTTCTGCCGAATCGGGCACGTGTTCCGGCACGCCCGCTGCGGTTGCTGGTCGCCGAAGACAATGACATCAATCGCCTCTTGAGCGAAGCCATGCTGCGCAAACTGGGTCATGTCCCGGTCATGGTCGTTGACGGTGAAAAAGCGGTCGAAGCCGCTGCGAACGACTCATTTGATGCAATTCTGATGGATCTACATATGCCGGGCGTTGACGGCATTCAGGCAGTCAAGGAAATCCGCGCTGGTGAACACAAGGCTGGCAAACCGCATGTTCCGGTCCTGATCGTCACGGCTGATGTGATGAAAGATGCCCGTGACCGGGCAACTGAAGTTGGCGCAGCCGGATATCTGACCAAACCTCTGTCGGTTGAAGCCATTTCAGATGCGCTGGCGAATATTACCCGGTCGAAATAGTCTGTCTTGACCTCAAAACCTGTCATAATTCACATGTCCTGCCGAATGGGCTATGGTCAGGACGGATGCAGTCCGAAATTCAATTGAATGTCACTCAGTTGTCGGAATTCTATGGTTTACGCTCAGAGAGAACCATATATGCAGGATGTTGTATTCTGTTCTGACTAACGAAAATGGGTCCTTTGGTCCGTGTTCCGGCACCAAAAATATCCATTTCCGATCAGAAGAATTCGAGGGTGGAATGTCAATGATGCGGCAAGGTCTGTTTTCTCCCAGAAAACTGGTTCGCAAATTCTCACCAACTGTCCGCCAACAAACTACGCACGACAGCGAAGTGCAGACGGGGCACACTCTTCTAACACCCACCAACACCAGTGAGACACTGGGCCGTATCGGGTCTCTTGAAGTGCGGATGGCCCGCAATTTCAAGGAAGTCAAAAAAGCGCAACGCCTTCGTTATGATGTCTTTTATGAAGAAATGTCAGCAATCGCCGATGCGCCTACACTGGCAACCCGCCGGGACGCCGATCCATTCGACGCCTATTGCGATCATCTCCTGGTGATTGATCATGCATCACTCAAACGCAACAGACTTGGCCGTTTGAAACCCGAAATTGTCGGCACATATCGTGTGCTGCGTCAGGAGATCGCTGACCTGCATGGCGGCTTCTACACTGCTGGCGAATATGACATCCAAGCATTGATCGATACCAATCCGGGCAAACGCTTCATGGAACTTGGCCGTTCTTGTGTCTTGAAACAATACCGGAACAAGAAAACCGTCGAGTTGCTCTGGCACGGTATCTGGTCTTACGTCCTGCGCCACAAAATCGATGTCATGCTCGGCTGTGCGTCCATTGAAGGCACAAATCCGGATATGCTGGCTGACCAGCTTTCATTCCTGCATCACAATTTCCGCGCTCCCGAAGAGTGGCGGGTTCGGGCTGTAGACAGTCGTTACGTTGAGATGAACCGGTTACCGTCTGAAGAGATCAATCCGAAAGATGCCCTGCGCGCTTTGCCACCGCTGGTCAAAGGCTATTTACGCCTTGGAGCCTTTGTCGGCGATGGCGCGGTTATAGATCATCAGTTCGGCACTACAGATATTCTGATCGTCATGCCTGTATCTGAACTCAACAGCCGTTATGTGAACTATTATGGCGCTGATGCCAGCCGATATTCAAACTGAGAATGGCCTTTGGAACTCCTGTTCCTCCCGACCCAATTCGGATGTCAGGCGCTGGCGAAATTCGGTCAGGCTTAACGCCCCCTTAAAGTGCTGCATTCTAGGATCATCCCCGGGGATTACCGGTTTCGAACCGGATTTTGGTACGGGACGAATGATCTATGGCGCCACGGGCGAAACGCCAGTCGCGGGTTGAACCGACTTTCGGGACTCCCGGCGGCAGTTTGCTGGACTTGCGGCTAGGTCCGCAAGACCGCCCGAGTGCGCCCTCCAGCAAGACATCAGCCAAATCCAAGACAAAATCAAAACCGAAAGCCAAAACAGGCTCATCCTCAAAGGCGACGACCCGGAAAAAGCCAGCCTCTACGAAATCGTCTCCGCAAAAAGGCAAGGCGAAACCAGCGACCAGCAAAGCTCGCAGCACCAGTGGGCGATCTGGTGCCAAACGGCGCAGCAAGAAGCGCAGGAGCAAAAGACCGTCTCTCCTCGCGCGATTTTTAAAGCGTGGCGTTTACTGGAGTGCGGTTCTAGGTATCTGGGGCGCAATCGCGGTTGTCTGTATTGTTGGCTACTATGCCGCGTTTCTGCCGCCGACCTCTGAATGGCAAGTGCCCGCCCGCCCGCCAAATGTCAAAATCGTCGCCAAAAACGGCGACCTGATCGCAAACCGAGGTGACACTGGCGGTGAAGCCGTCAGACTGGAACAATTGCCGCCGTATTTGCCCAATGCAGTGATTTCTATCGAAGACCGGCGGTTTCGATCACATTTCGGTTTGGACCCGTTCGGCCTATCCCGGGCCCTGTTCATCAACCTGACAACCGGACGACTGGTGCAAGGCGGGTCGACCCTGACCCAGCAGCTTGCCAAAAATCTATTCCTGGAACCGGACCGCACCATCAAACGGAAAATCCAGGAACTGGTGCTCGCTTTCTGGCTTGAGGCGAAGTACTCGAAGGATGAAATCCTGGAGATGTATCTGAACCGGGTTTATCTCGGTTCGGGAGCTTATGGAGTTGATGCCGCCGCCCGGCGCTATTATGGCAAATCAGCGCGCCTGACGACGATTGCTGAAGCTGCGACAATAGCAGGATTGCTGAAAGCGCCGTCCCGCTATTCACCGGCCCGAAACCCGGATCTGGCTGAAGACAGAGCCCATTTGGTGCTCGCGGCGATGCATGAAGAAGGTTACATCAACGCCGATGAAGCCAAGAACGCGCTGGCCGCTCCGGCCAAGGTCGTCAGCCGTCATACCACCGCCAGCGAGAATTATGCAGCGGACTGGGTGATGGATGTGCTGCCGCATTTTGTCGGCTCGATTGAAAGCGATATCATTGTCGACACAACCATCGACCCGGCCATGCAGCAGGTCGCCGAGGACGCCTTGCGGACAGCGTTGAAAGACAACCGCCAGAAGCTGGGTGTCACGCAGGGGGCCATTGTCACCCTTGATACTGCAGGCGCCGTGAAGGCGCTGGTAGGTGGTGCTGATTATTCCAAAAGCCAGTTCAACCGGGCGGTCTACGCCAAACGCCAACCGGGCTCTGCCTTCAAGCCGTTCGTATATCTGACGGCCCTGGAAAACGGTATGACGCCGCAATCCGTACGCCAAGACCAACCAATCACGATCTCGGGCTGGTCGCCAAAAAACTACACCAAAAAACACCACGGTCCGGTGACCCTGACACGCGCACTCAGCCTGTCTTTGAACACGGTCGCTGCCCGTCTTGCCCATGAAGTTGGGGCCGGAAATGTTGCCAGAACGGCCAAGAGAATGGGCGTGACTTCCGACCTCAAGGCCAATCTATCCCTGGCTCTTGGTACGTCTGAAACAACACCTATCGAGATGGCGTCGGCCTATGTGCCGTTTTCCAATGGTGGGTACGGTGTGCTGCCGCACATCATCCGGCGCATCAAGACTGTCGATGGCAAAACGCTTTATTCTCGTGCTGGAGATGGCCGTGGCCGCGTGGTTGAGCGCAGGCATGTCGGCAACATGAACCTGATGATGTCGGAAACGCTGCTCACCGGAACCGGTCGCAAGGCACGGCTGGACAGTGGACGGCCTGCTGGCGGGAAAACCGGCACCAGTCAGGATTTCCGCGATGCCTGGTTCATTGGGTATACCGGCAATCTGACAACCGCTGTCTGGTTCGGAAATGATGACAATTCGCCGACCAAAAAGGCATCAGGTGGCAATCTGCCCGCTGGTGTCTGGAAAGAAGTCATGGACAAAGCCCATGTCGATTTGCCGGTTGCCGATCTGCCAGGTGTCCCGAACACTCCAGTGGCGACTTCTGCGCCAAGAAAACCTGTTCCCACGGCTGCCTCGAATGCCAGACCGGCCAATGGGCCTGTCCCGCCTGGATCTATTGGCGGCGAACCTGCCAGTGAGCGCAAAGGTCCGTTGAACCTGCTCAGGAACCTTTTTGGCGGCGGTTAAACCACGTCAACTAAAATCGATTTCAGCCAAAGCCGTGCAGGCGCGTGCCGTTTTCTTTCAGCCATAAACGGGCTTCCGGTGTCTGGGGCGCGAGTTCCTCGCAAAGTTTCCAGAATCGGGCCGAGTGGTTCATTTCCTGCAAATGCGCCACTTCATGCGCAGCGACATAATCCAGAATATCGGGTGGCGCCAGAATCAGGCGCCAGGAAAAAGATATCCGGCCATTAGAGGCGCAAGAGCCCCAACGGCTTTTGGTATCGCGAATGCTGATCGCAGCGATCTTCTTGTCGATCCTGGCGGCATGATAAGTCGCGCGATCTGTCAGTTCTGCTTTCGCCTGTGCCTTGAGCCAGGTCGTCACCTTGCGCGGTATATGGTCGTCATTTCCAGGAACATGGAGTGAGGGTGCTTCGTCCTCTGATCGCACAACAGACACCAAGCCGCGCAGTTTTCCGGTCGGAACAATCAGATGATCTTCACCGCGCAACGGAACGAAGTCGCCCGGTTGAAATGCAATATGATCTGGACGGTTCTGAAGCCGAGTGATCAACCAATCGACGTGCTGGTACGCAAATCGTTCTGCCCGTGCCAAATTCCCGCCTTTGGGTACTGTCAGAACCGGACCAGACATGTCCGCAGGTAACCGGAGCAGGTAGCGTTGAGCCCGCGGGTTGGCGCGTAAGCGGATCCGGATAGGTCTGTCTCCGGCATCAACGTCTATATGGTCAGGTAAGGGTTTCTTGCGGGTGCGCAGCAGCATGGAGGATTTGTCTTCAAGCGAATCGGTCAGAACAGTCTATGCGAGTTTTGCTGCTCTTAAAACGGACGAAAGCGGCGCTTTTTGAAGGCGCCGCTCTCGGTCAGATCGCCCATTAAAAGGGGCGGGCTGGGAGGAAAGGGTATTACAGAGGCGTTGCTTCGGTCACCCCGGAACTGCGTTTGTGGTTCGACATGAACCGGTCAAACTCTTCCTGGTCTTTTGCCCTGCGCAATTCTCTCAGGAAATCATCGAAGTCAGCCCGCATCGCATCCAGCTTTGCGCGCTCTTCTTCAAGGCGTTTTATTTCCTGTTCGCGGTAATCGTCAAAAGCGACATTCCCGGTGCGGGCATAACCAGTTGAAGTTGACATCTGATCAAATGCTCCTTTCAGCGGACTTCCCCGCCATTGATTCTTCGCATCGCGGGCCATGCCCTCAAAGCGATCGCCCCAGAGAATGTACGCCAACATGGCGAGTCCCAGCGGCCAAAACACCACGAACCCAAGCACCATCAGACCGATGGTCATTGGTGTCCAGGCAGGTTTAATCATGCAATTTTTGGTCGTTGTCATAGTCCTATCCATTCAAGACATCCACGACCTTTAGTTGGGGATTAATCCTGCCACCTTCAAGGATTTGTGATCGAAATCACAGTTTGACATGCCCTGAAAAAGACAAAACCCCCGCCGTTTCCGGCAAGGGTTTCATAATCATACAGCTCTGAAAACAGTGTTATCAGCTAACAGCTTCCGAAAGCTCCTGAGCCTGCTTGATCCAGTTGTCGCGTTCCATCCGTCCGCGAAAATCCAGTTTATTATCAAGTGCTTCGATCTGTTGATCGGTTAGTGAGGCAATCTGCCAATAGTGGAATATACCGGCACCGTTCAAGGCTGTTTCCAATTTAGGTCCGACGCCGTTGATAGCCGTCAACCTGTCAGCAACGCCTTTTGGTTTCGCAAGGAGAATTTCTTCCAGCGATCCAGTTGAGCTACGCGTCTTTTTTGCCGTTTTCACAGGTTTGGAAACGGACTTTGACGACAAAACTGTTGTTTTGGCTTTGGATGATCCAGGCCGATGAGCCTGAATGAACTTCATCACATGCGGTGCAATCTGTGTCCTCCAGCGCGAACCGTTGAAGACACCATAATGACCAACACCCTGCTGCTCATAATGATCTTTCATGCTTTCAGGCAGATTGGAGCAGAGCGCATGCGCAGCTTCAGTCTGGCCTCTGCCAGTAATATCGTCTTTCTCGCCTTCGACCGTCAGGAGGGCCGTGCGTTTGATTTTCGAACAATCGACCAGACGGCCATTGTGCAGCATGGTGCCGTTCGGCAAGGAGTGTTCGATAAAGACTGTTTCGACTGTCTGAAGGTAGAACTCAGCCGTCAGATCCATAACAGCGAGATATTCGTCGTAGAAGTCGCGGTGTTTTTCTGCACTGTCGCCATCACCTTCAATCAGATGCTGGAAGAAGTCGCGATGCGCCGTGACATGACGGTCAAGATTCATACCCATGAAACCCGACAGCTGCAGGAAGCCCGGATAAACATCGCGCATGAAACCTGGCTGTGGGAACGGCACCTTCATGATGACGTTATTCTCGAACCAGTCCATTCCTTTAGACACCGCAAGATCATTCACAGCAGTCGGTGCGACCCTTGTGTCTATTGGACCGCCCATCAGTGTCATTGACGCCGGAGCAAAAGGATCATTCTGGTCTTCCATGGCCGCAACGGCCGCAAGAACCGGAACAGACGGCTGACAAACACCTAGAACATGAGTGTCCGGGCCAAGGAATTGCAGCATCTCTATGATGTAATCAATGTAATCGTCGAGATCGAATTTGCCGTCCTGGATTGGCACCATCCGGGCATCAATCCAGTCGGTGATGTAAACTTCTGCATCAGGCAGGAGGGTTTCCACCGTGCCGCGCAGCAGGGTCGCATAGTGCCCGGACATAGGCGCCACGATCAGGATCTTGGGATCATCCCGGTGTTTTGGGACTTGACGGTCAAAATGAATGAGATCGCAGAAAGGGCGGTTCCAGACGACATTTTCATGAATGGCAACCTGCTCGCCATCAACCTTGGTCGTTGGAAGACCGAATTCAGGTTTGCCGTAGCGCCGTGTTGTGCGCTCCAGAACTTCACAGCCAGCTGCAATGGATCGACCAAGGCTGGTATGGGTCCACGGATTGAGCGGGTTCTGGAAATACAAACGGGTCATGTCGGCAACGGCACGCATTGGCGCCATGGCTGCATGGTTCAGCTCATAAAGATGATAATAAGGCAAAGGCGCATCTCCTTTTATCGCGAAACCGTCGCTGCCCTTGATGACGAACGTACATCAATCTTCGGCCCGCTTGATTTTGCACCGTCTATTGCATTGCAGCACAATAGCCTTACCAAACGCCCCCTGCAATACTGCTAATTGTCAGGTTTTCTTTGGAGTTCTTGAGTGATTTTGCCATTCTTGGCCGGAAGGCAGCGGCATACTGTGCACCGCACACACGGGGATTGGATATTTAAATCAATCCAGTAAATGGAATTATGCAGCTCAGTTTTGCGCCTCAGGCTGCCAAATCTGCAACCACAGCATCGAGCACAAAGAAGCCGTCGCGGGTCGCCCGAACCCGGTTTTCCCCGAGTTCTTCCACCATTCCGTGATGCAAAAGGTCTTTCAGGCGCCGCGGATCGATGGATCTATGGGCAAAAGCTTCATAACGCTTCAGGTCAATACCTTCTGTCAGGCGCAAACCCATCAGAAGATATTCATCGCCCTGCTCTTCTTCGTTCAGGCCGGAAAACTCGATCATCCCGTGGCCATGCAGCTCGACTGTCTCGAGCCATGTTTCCGGATGCCGTTCCATCGCGGTGGCCATACGGTTGACGCCGACTGTCAAACGACCGTGCGCACCTGGGCCAACACCGACATAATCGCCGTAACGCCAGTAAACCAGATTGTGCTGGCATTCAGCGCCCGGTTTGGCGTGGTTTGACACCTCATAAGCCGGCATTCCGGCTGCATCCGTCACTTTTTGGGTCAGCGCATAAAAATCAGCGCCCAGTTCCGAATCCGGCGTTTTCAGCTTGCCGGCCTTGTACAGATCAAAAAACGGCGTGCCTTCTTCAATGGTCAGCTGATAGAGCGACAGATGATCGGCAGCCAGTGCAATTGCCTCGTTCAGTTCCTTGTCCCAGCTTTCCAGGGTCTGGTTTGGGCGGGCATAAATCAGGTCGAACGAGAGGCGCGGAAATGTCGAACGCGCCATTTCGATCGCCCTGCGCGCTGTGTCGGCATCATGCAGGCGCCCCAGAAGCTTCAGGTCTGTGTCGATTAGCGACTGAACACCCAGCGACACTCGGTTAACACCAGCGGAGCGATAGCCCTTGAAACGTTCGGCTTCAACAGAGGTCGGGTTTGCTTCCAGGGAGATCTCGACATTTGTGTCAAGCGACCAGCGATCCGATATCGCCTTGAGAATACGTTCGACGGTAGCCGGTTCCATGAGAGACGGTGTTCCGCCGCCCAGGAATATCGACCGAACAGTCTTTCCCTTGGTCAATTCGGCAAAATGAGACAGTTCGCGTTCGAAAGCTGCCGCATAGCGGGCCTGATCCACGGCCTGATGGCGAACATGGGAATTGAAATCGCAATAGGGGCATTTGGCTGCGCAAAACGGCCAATGCACGTAGATACCAAATCCGCCGTCAGATGCCGATTGCAAAGTCAAAGCCCTTATCCTTCCAAACAGCCTTCGGCGAACAGCTGAAATGCCCGCGCCCGATGTGACAGGGCTGGCGTATCGTCTCCCCAACCGTGTTTTTCGTCTGATGACATTTCGCCAAATGTGCGCTCATGGCCATCGGGCTGGAAAATCGGATCATATCCAAAACCTTGCGTGCCACGCGGCGGCCAAACAATCTGACCGTCAACTTCACCGCGGAAAAACTCCGTATGGCCGTCCGGCCAGGCAAGACACAGCACAGCCACGAAGTTGCCGCGTCGCTGATCAAGCTCGGTCGCACCCAACGTTTCCATTTTTTCCTGGATCGTGCGCATGGCCATGGAAAAATCCTTGTCAGGACCGGCCCAGCGCGCAGAATAAATCCCGGGATCGCCATTCAATGCAGCAACACAAAACCCGCTGTCATCAGCCAATGCCGGGAGGTTCGCGGCTGTCGCAGACGCGACCGCCTTGAGTTCAGCATTGGCCTCAAAGGTCGTGCCGGTTTCTTCCGGCTCCGGCAAATCCAGATCACCGGCCGACACCACGTCAAAACCAAACGGCTTCAGCAGCTCATTGATTTCGCGGATCTTGCCCTTGTTGTGGCTCGCCACAACAAGTTTGCCCGGTTCGAGTTTGCGGTGGCTCATTGTCGCAGTCCCTTAGAGAATGGCCATTTTTTGAAGATCTACCAGACGGTTGATACCGGTCTTGGCAAGACCCATCAGCTGACCGAATTCATCTTCAGAGAACGGCGCGCCTTCAGCTGTGCCCTGAATTTCGACAATGCCGCCGGACCCGGTCATGACAAAGTTGGCATCTGTCTCGGCAGTGCTGTCCTCGGCATAATCCAGATCAAGAACCGGTGTGCCTTCATAAATGCCGCAGGAAATTGCAGCAATATGGTCCGTCAGAACGTCGCCGGAAACCATGTCGCGCGTTTTCATCCAGTCAACACAGTCACGCAGGGCGACCCATGCGCCAGTGATCGCAGCTGTGCGGGTACCGCCATCAGCCTGAATAACATCACAATCGACAGAAATCTGAACTTCACCAAGCGCTTTCAGATCAACAACAGCGCGCAGGGAGCGGCCAATAAGGCGCTGGATTTCCTGTGTGCGTCCGGATTGTTTGCCAGCAGTTGCTTCGCGGCGCATACGGCCACCGGTTGACCGCGGCAGCATGCCGTATTCTGCCGTTACCCAGCCCCGGCTTTGACCACGCAACCACGGCGGGACCCGTTCTTCAAGGCTGGCTGTACACAGAACATGCGTATCTCCAAACTTCACCAGGCAGGAGCCTTCTGCATGTTTTGAAACATTACGCTCCAGAGTGACTGCACGAAGTTCATCGACTGCGCGTTTTGAAGGACGCATGAATTCCCCTTTCGACGTTCGCTATCGGCGAAACGCTTGTTCCCCCTCAATTCCTTGGCCTTGTAGACCTCAACTTGATGCGCCGTAAAGACCAAGCTTCACCCTGAAGCCATTTTACGCCTATATCTTGAGTGTTAGACAGGCGATTGTCTGGTATGCGCCTGTATACGCGCCGGATCCGGTCCTGATCCAAAATACGGAGAACACCTTTGAGCCTCAACGACCTCGACAGAAGATCCCGGGAAATCTTCCGCTCAATCGTGGAATCCTATCTGACGACCGGGGAACCGGTTGGCTCGCGCAACATCTCCCGTCATCCGAACATCTCCCTGTCGGCCGCCTCCATCCGAAATGTCATGTCGGATCTCGAGCATCTGGGTCTGTTGCATTCGCCGCATACCAGCGCAGGCCGCCTGCCAACTGAAATCGGCCTCAGATTTTTTGTCGATGCCCTTCTGGAAGTCGGTGATCTTACCCAGGAAGAACGTAGTCAGATCGACGTTCAGGTTCGCGCGTCCCAAAACGCAAGTTCTGCGGAACAGGTGTTAACCGAAGCCAGCCAGATGCTGTCCGGTCTTTCCATGGGCGCTGGCGTTGTCCTGACCCACAAATCCGACATGCGGCTGAAACACATAGAGTTTATCCGCATTGAACCGCTGAAAGCGCTCGCCATTCTGGTTGGTGAGGACGGCTCGGTTGAAAACCGGGTGATTGATATTCCGGCCAATCTGCCAGCCTCCGCTCTCGTAGAAGCTACCAATTATCTCAATTCCCTCATTCAAGGCCGCACGATCGCCGAGATCAAGACAGAACTGGAACGGGTTCGCGATGTCGATCAGGCCGAGCTGGACCAGCTGAGTCAGAAGGTTATAGACGCAGGCCTCGCGGTCTGGAGCGGCGAAGATAACATCAATGATCCCGGCACGTTGATTGTTCGGGGCCGCTCCAATCTGCTGGCGGATCTCGATGCTGCAGAAGATTTGGAGCGCATTCGGCTGCTGTTTGATGATCTGGAAAACAAGAAAGACCTGATCCAGCTTTTGGGTCACGCGGAACAGGGCGACGGGGTGCGCATTTTCATTGGCTCGGAAAACAACCTGTTTTCGCTGTCCGGCTCGTCGCTGGTCGTCTCGCCGTACCGGGACAGCAACCAACGTGTTGTCGGCGCGCTCGGTGTCATCGGCCCAACCCGGTTGAACTATGCCCGTGTCATCCCGATGGTCGATTACACTGCCCGGTTGGTGAGCAGGATTTTGGGATAGGTCAAATCGAATTCTGTATTTGTCGAACAAACAACCGCAATATCCGCTCTTTGAAGCAGACCAACAGGACAAACCATGCTGTCACCCGCCGAACTTGAGCGTTATGCCCGCCACATAGTCATGCAGGAAATTGGCGGCGCCGGTCAGCAAAAACTGAAAAACGCGCGAATTCTGGTCATCGGGGCAGGCGGTCTTGGCGCGCCTGCGCTGCAATATCTGGCAGCTGCCGGGATCGGCACACTTGGCATTGTTGATGACGATACGGTGTCTTTGTCCAACCTGCAGAGGCAGGTCATCCACGACACGGACCAGCTCAGCGAGCCGAAGGTCGCCAGCGCGGCAGAGGCCATCGCCAGGCTCAATCCGAATGTTGAAGTCAGACCCTATCCAACCCGCATCACCGGCCAGAACGCCATGGCACTGGTGTCCGACTATGATCTTGTGGTCGACGGTTCGGATAACTTCGACACGCGCTATCTGGTGTCAGATGCCTGTTTTTTTGCGCAAAAACCGCTGGTAACAGCAGCCGTTGGCCAGTTCGATGGCTCAATTACAACCCTGCGCCCGTTCGAGACCAACGACAGCGGCGACTTCAACCCGACCTATCGCTGCCTGTTCCCCCAAAAACCGCGTGACGGATTGCTGCCGACCTGTTCGGAAGCCGGTGTTCTGGGCGCCCTGACCGGCATCATCGGCGCGATGCAGGCAATGGAAGTCATCAAGGAAATCACCGGCACGGGCGACGGTCTGGTTGGCCGGATGATGATGTTTGATGCACGCTCCTTCCGGATGGAAACCATCCGCTACAAGCGCTCACCCAAAAATCCGCTGCACGGCGATGCGCCCAAAACATGGGTCGAGATGCTGGAAGAGGCGTAAATACTCAGGTCCGTCGCTTCAAAACTGACCTGCAAAGAGCGACTCTTCGAGTGGTTTCGACTGATCGCTCAAAAAGGACATTGATTGGTATGCCTTCAGTCACTGTATTCGTATTGCGAAGAACAGGCTGAAGACGCTGATGAGCCAGGGCACAGCCGCGATGATCAGGAATTCCATATCCCAATAATCCTGTAAACTGACTCCTCGGTTTGGAGAACTGGTGTTGTAAGCGCTTGCGAGGCCAACGAAATAGGCCCAAATCGCAATCGGGGCGACAAAAGTTACTGCCGCAACGATATAGAGTAATATCTTCATACCCGGATCCTAAAATTGACGGGTCGTGGTGACAAGCTTGCTGCCTTTCCCAAACACTGCCTGAATAGTTTTCATTCACTTGATAGTTTATTTTGTTCACTATATGTTCCGATTCATTGAAAGCCAAAAATGATTGGACATTGGATGATCAACGGAAGCTGTTTGTGCGGGAATGTGAAGTTTCGGATTTCAGGTGAACCTTCTTCTCTCAGCTATTGCCACTGCTCAAGATGCCGGAAGGCAGCAGGGGTGTTTTCAGCTGTTCTGATCGGCAAGGCCGGTGATCTGGAAGTCACAGAAGGGCAGGACAAGATCGCCAGATACAAGGTTGAGCCTGACGGCAAGTTCAACCGCTGTTTCTGCAAGGATTGCGGGACATCTCTCGGCGATATGGCGAGCGGTGACATTTACGTGGTTGCAGCGTCCGCCCTGGATGATGACCCGGGAATTAGACCTTCACTCCATATCCATACAGCATCAAAACCCGACTGGTATCAGATCGACGACAACCTGAAAAAATTCGAAGGCGATTACGTGCCTGAGACCTGAATAACTACTGGAACAATAAACTCCGAAAACCGTCATTGGTTGGCCATGAGGGGCGTCTTCAAAGGCTGGCCAAATAGTCGGAAAACTCCTTGCCGCGCTCTCGTTTAAATGTCTCGTCGGTTTCATTTGCGGAGATCATCCGGTCGAGCCGAAAATTTCGAAAGTCTTCGCGTTGTTGACACCAGGCGGTCAGTACCCAGACGGATTCAAAAGCTGTCAGACCCAAGGGGCGCACGGTCCGCGTGCTGTGTTGCCCCTGGTCATCCTGGTATTTCAGCAGGATTTTTTTCCGGTTCCGAATCGACTGCTTAAGTCCACTTAAACCATACGCTTTCTTGTCCGATCTGCCGGTTCCGACTGCCAACAACGGTTGATCAAGGGATTTGTCGTCACCTGAAAGAACAGTCTCGATCTTGCCCAATACACGGCCTGCTGCTCGCGCAAGATTTTCATCTCCGCGAACACTCACCATGCGAATCCCGAGGATAAGTGCGTCGAGTTCATCCGGATCGAAATGCAGAGGCGGCAGGAAAAACCCGGCTTCAATCTGATACCCAACACCGCCTTCACCGCGAATGGGCGCTCCCATGGACTGGAGAGTGCTGATATCACGGTAAATCGTGCGAACAGAAACATTCAGGACATCTGCCAAAGCTTCTGCCGAAATCGGCCGCCGTCGTCCTCGCAGTTGATCAAGGATCGAAAACAATCTGACGGTTCGCACACATCACCCTGACAATAATTGACAATGGACTTCGTTATTACGCGTTCAGCATCGCTATTGAAAGGACATCAAATGTTGAATCGTGATCTTGGACCTGTCACCGTCATGGGCTTTGCCCGATATCGCAAAAAAGACGGCGTCGATCCTGCAGAGCTCATTGGCGCGGCCCGGGAGTGGCAGGACTCGTTTCTCGGCAAGCAATCAGGCATCTCCATGCATTGTTTTCTGGGCAATCTTAAAGGAGAGTTTGCTGATGCCATATTGGCGACTGACCAACAGTCCTTTATGGCCATGGCGCAAGCCCATCCGGATGCCCCCTCGTCCGCGCGCCTCATGGAATTGCTGGACAAGGACAGTATTCAGTTGAAACAGAACAGTCTTCTGGGTGGCCCGAAACCGGTACCAACAGGATTTTCCTGTGTCGAATTTGGCACGTTTACGCCGAATGGTGCTGTATTTTCAGAAGACAGAATGATGGCTGCCTCTGACAGGATTGAACAAGATTATCTCGCCGGGTTCCGCGAGACAAAAGCGCATTTCATGGGCAAGATCGATGACAACACCTATTCGGAAATAGCATTTGTTGAAACATCCGGCGCTGCAAGAGATATTTGCAACGGATATGTTGGCAATAAGACGTGTATGCCGTTGCTTGAATTGTTCGATCTAAATTCAGTCGATCTCGATTTCTGGCATGTTCTGGCTTAAAGCTGGCGAACTATCACAGCTGTCAGACAAAAACCGTGACGTGCTTTGAGGAAACATATTCCGGTTCCGGAAAGCCTTTATGAAAAGCGGATATTGCTGAGGGAAGGGTAAGGCTCGTAATCATGAAAAGCGTCATTCTGGTCCTGGTCATGCTGGTAACTGTGCCCTCAGCGATTGCGCAAGGAGCCAATCACCTTGCCGGAAGCACTTCGCCTTACCTGCTTCAGCATCTCGATAATCCGGTTGACTGGTACCCTTGGGGTGCCGAAGCGCTTGAGACGGCCAAGTCAGAAAACAAGCTGATCCTGGTGTCGGTGGGCTATGCGTCCTGCCATTGGTGCCACGTCATGGAGGAAGAAAGCTTCATGAACGAGGAGATTGCGGGGTTGCTGAACCGCGATTTCATTTCGATCAAGATCGATCGGGAAAGCCGTCCGGATCTGGACGAACAATTCATGACGGCGACCCAACTGATGACAGGCGGCGGCGGTTGGCCCAACACCGTGTTTTTGACGCCGCAGGGTGATCCGTTTTTCGCGCAAGGCTACATGCCACCTCAAGACTTCAGCGAAACGATGGCCTTCGTGCAGAAAACCTGGCTGAGCGATCCGGACAATCTCATCCTGGCCTCAACCAGCGTGACCCAGGCCGTTTCCAACTACCTCACAATCAAGGCAGACGCTCGGGAAATCACACCGGACAGCATCAACGCGCTTACTGCGGATATTTATGAGAACCTGGACGAATTCAATGGCGGCTACGGTGTAGCACCAAAATTTCCGCGTGAGACAATGTTCCTGTTTCTATTGGATCACGCAAACCGGACCGGTAGCCGTGAGGCACTGAACGCCGTCACCGGCATGCTGGACGGCATGATCAAGGGCGGAATCCACGATCATGTCGGCGGCGGATTTCACCGCTATGCGGTCGATCCGGAATGGCATGTGCCGCATTTTGAAAAAATGCTTTATACACAGGCGCTTGTTGGAAAGTTGCTTGTCAGAACATGGACCCTCACCGGCGAAATCGAATACAAACGGACCGCAGTACGGCTCTTTGACTATGTACTGCGCGAGCTCAAGGACAAGCGTGGCGGATTCTATTCGGCACAGGACGCTGTCAGCCAAAGCGAGGCCGGAGACAAGATAGAAGGCGCGTTTTACACTTGGACCCCGGACCAGGTTGTCAGCCTTGGCGACGATGCTGCCTTTATCAGTGATCTCTACCAGGTCACAGAAACCGGTGACCTGGAAGGCACCAATGTCCTGAACCTTTCTGAATCTGTTCAGGAAATAGCAGCAGAACAGGGTCTCGATCCGGCGGAATTGCAAGCTCGTGTCGACACCGTATTGAACACAATGCACGAAATGCGTTCCTCACGGCCCGCACCACTTACGGATCGCAAGATTATGGTGTCGTGGAATGCGGTGATGATCCAGTCGCTCGCCGAAGCGGGTTATCTGCTGTCGCGTCCCGACTATCTTGAGGCGGCGGAAGCCGCAGCCAAATTCATCAAGACGGAGTTGCTTGGTACCGACGGGCTGAAACGGATCAGTTTTGGCGGCAAGCGGGATGTTCAAGGCCAATTGGAAGATTATGCAGGCTTGGGTTTGGCGTTACTGGCGCTGCACGATTTTACGCCAAATCCAGCAGACCGGGCACTGTGGCTCACCGAGGCGCGGAACATGGCCGATGCCGTCGGAAACCGGTTCGGGACGCCCGAAGAGGGGTTTGCCATGACCCAGTCCAAAGACGGCATGACCCGGATCATTCCCCTCAATGACACGGATGTTCCGTCCGGCAACGCGCTCGCACTGTCGCTGTTTTCCCGCCTGGCGGATCGTTCAGCTGCGCCGGACCTCGAACAACAGGCCTATAAGCTCGCGGCCGCAGTATCTGGTCATGCGCTATCCTATCCAAACCAGCGAGGCTACCTGATCACTGCCCTTCAGGATCTGCAGTGGGGCGAAACCGGACCTCTGAGATATGTCGCCGGTGGAAAGGTCCGGGTAGAACTGCGGAATGACGGTTCATCCGACAACACCACAGTGACGATATCGATTGCAGACGGATGGCATATCAATGCGCACGAGCCATTGGAGGATTATCTGATCGCAACCAATCTCGCGGTCGAAGGCGTTGACACCCTGGCGGTTAGATACCCGGAGCCAGTTATCAAAACGCTGGCGTTCAATGATACGGAATTGGCACTTCTTGAAGGCGATTTCGACATTGTGGCAAGTCTGCCAAAGTCGAACAATGACATACCACGTGTTGCAACCTTGACCCTGCAAGCCTGCAACAATGAAATCTGTCTGTCTCCGGACGACCTGAACTTCAGGCTTTGGTAGACTGTGCAGCACCTTGGAATTGGCATATCTGACCCGAATTGCAATTCCAGAAAAATAGCTTGCTGCTAATTGCCCACTGAACGCATCAAATCAGACGCTTTTTCACCGATCATGATGGCGGGGGCATTGGTGTTTCCGGAGACAATTTCAGGCATGATCGAGCAGTCTGCGATCCGTAGCCCGTCTATGCCGTGCACTCTTAGTTGCGGGTCGACAACAGCATCGGTCCCAGTTCCCATCTTGCAGGTGCCAGTCGGGTGGTAGATCGAGACACTGTTGTTTCGCGCCCAATCCAGCGTGCCTTCATAATCATCCATGTCGAGGCTGGCCGTTGGCCTGAATTCTTCCGATATTTTCGAAGTCAATGGAGCATGCCGTGCGATGTTCCGGGCAACATTCACACCATCAACAATCGTCCGACAATCCGTTTCGGTCGAGAGGTAGCGCGGTATGATCTTCGGGTATTGTTTTGGATCTGGGCCGGCAAGCCGGATTTCACCGCGACTTTCGGGCCTCAACTGGCAGACGGACATGGTGAAGGCCGAGAACGAATGCACACCTTCGCCGGGACTGTCCGCCGACCAAGGTTGCACGTGAAACTGGATGTCAGGGGTTTCAAGTTCCGGCCGTGTTTTCAGAAAACCTGTCGCAAGGCTCGCAGCCATGGTCATGGGGCCAGCCCGGAACAACGCATATTTCAGCGCGATCCGGGCTTGGTTGTAGAGGCTGCGAACTTCATCATTCAGTGTCGGTTCATTGCACTTGAAAACAAGCCGCGCTTGCAGATGATCCTGTAGACCCTGACCAACGCCGGAAAGCGCGTGAACGGGCTCAATGCTATTGTCTTTCAGATGATCCGGATCGCCAATACCCGACAACATCAGGACTTGCGGCGAATTGATGGCTCCGCCTGACAAAACAACTTCACGCCGCACACTTATCGTTTTTTCTGCGCCGGAGCGGTCCTTGTACGTGACCCCGGTGACTTTTCTGGCTTCATCAAGGTTGATCCTGCTCACCAATGCATGGGTAATGATCTGCAGGTTTTCCCGGGATCGTGCCGGTTTCAAATAAGCAACGGCTGAACTGCAACGACGTCCGTTCTTGGTTGTCAGCTGAAAATAGCCGACACCTTCCTGCTCAGCACCATTGTAATCGGGATTGAATGGATAACCTGCAGTCTGGGCAGCAGCGACCCAGGCATCACAAATCGGGCGCTGGATCCGCATGTTGGAGACCGAAAGCGGTCCGCCAGTTCCATGAAAATCATCAGCGCCACGTTCCTGATCTTCAGATCGTTTGAACAGCGGCAGAACATCGTCCCAGCTCCAGCCATCATTGCCCATCTGGCGCCAGCGGTCATAATCTTGGCTTTGACCACGCACATAAAGAAGACCGTTCAGGGAAGACGAACCGCCCAGCACCTTGCCGCGGGGCCAGTCGATGGAGCGACCGTTCAGGCCGGGGTCCGGTTCGGTTTTGTAACACCAGTCTACCGACGGATTGTGCATGGTCTTGAAGTAACCGACGGGGATGTGGATCCACGGATTGAGATCGCGTCCACCGGCTTCGAGGAGGATGACCTTGTTGGCAGGGTTTTCGCTCAGGCGATTTGCGATGACGCAGCCCGCAGATCCTGCGCCGATCACGACAAAGTCAGCCTCCATTTTTGGTCTCCCTGGCAATCATTAGAAAAAAGTCTATGCAAAATGTGAAAAATAAACTAGCCTTTTTTGAAACAAAACGTCTCAATAATTATCACTAGGGAGGAAAAAATGAGTGTGACTGACAATCTGGACAAAATCTCACGGCGCGATTTGTTCCGTGTTGCAGGTGCTTACGGGATGAGTTCCACCCTGCTTGCAGCTGGGACTTTTGGCGGTGCGATGAGCCTGGCCAATCTGGCGACTGCAGCGGAATCGACTTACGACAGGCGCTTTTCCAAACCTGCGAAACACACGCTGAAGTTTGGGGCAGCCGGCTTTAATGCTCGCAACCTTCTAATTGAAAGGGCGGGAGCGCTTGAATTTGCGCGGGATCTGGAAGCCCGTACAGATGGTGAAATTCGTATCGAGTTCATCGGCGACAACCAGATCTGTGGTCAGCTTTCCTGTGTTGAAAAAACCCAACAGGGCATCGTCGACATTTATGCAGCATCCACACAGAACTCTGCCGGTGGCGCGCCGTATCTGAATGTTCTGGACTATGCATTCATGTTCCCGGGTCGGGCATCGCAGTATCATTTCCTGTACAGCCCTGAATCCCAACGCATCCTTCGTGATCCGTTGGAAAAACGTCATGGCCTGAAATTCCTGTTCAGCCATTGCGAATTGCGCGGCATTCAGCTCGGTCTCAGCTGGGAAGACAAGCCGACAGTGACCAAGCTCGAGCAACTGTTTGGCACCAAGAACCGAGTCACCGGAACACAGCTTGGCCGGATCGCCATGAAGGCACTGAACCTCAATCCGGTGCCGGTCGCCTGGGAAGAAACCCTTGATGGCCTGAAGCAGGGCCTGATCGATGGTGCCGAAACCTGGGCAAGTGCTGTGGCTTACGCCAACATGTCCCCGGTGGTCAGCCAGTCAGTGGATCTGAAATTCTTCTGCGGCACGGAGCATACCTCCATGTCGGCAAGTGTCTTCGACAGCCTTGACGGGGCGTTGCAGGATGCCGTGCTGGAATCGTCATACTGGGCACAGACCCATGTGCAGGCTGCCAACGAAGCAGCTTTGGTCAAGACAGTCGGTTTCTCCGATCCACAATTGCCGGGTACGATTTTCGTCGAGAACAATGTCCGCCCGGCGTTCCTGCCAGAAAGCGAAATCAAGCTGGCTGAGGAAATGTGTTCGCCGGAGTTCCAGCCGCAGCTTTGGCAGGAATGGCGCGATCGCCTGAACGGTTGGGCCGGCGGCATCGACACCTACCAGGAAATCTACGACATCGCGCGTCAGGTTCCAAAAGACATGAAACCGGAAAACGTCGAACCACGGCGTTGGTGGAAAGGCTGATCACAAGCTAAGCTCATCGGGCCGACGCAAGGGGATCGCGTCGGCCCGAATTGTCTTTTGGTCGGATTTACCGACAGTCTTGGGAGGGGCGTATGACACTCTGGTCAGATATTGGTGCTATATTCAGTGCGTTTGCATCGCAGGACAGCTGGGAAATCCGCAACGCATTAAAAACCGAAGCTGCCTGGGTGGTCGGTGCAGCCGCAACGGCTCTAGGCGGTCTGATCGTTCTTTTCATCTATCGCAAGGTCCCCTTGCTTGATCGCCACCTTGAGCGCAGCATCATGGTGTGGAGTTATCTGGCCATTGCCTTCATCATTTTCTGGGGCGTGATAGACCGGTTTGTTTTTCAGAACCAGCAACCCTGGTCCACGACCATTCCTCCACTTCTCTTCATGATCATGGCCTGGTTTGGCGCAGCCTTTAACGTGCGCCTTCGAACCCATCTGAGTTTCAACGAATTTCGAATGGTAATGCCGCGCGCTGGTCAGTTGGCTTGTCTGTTCCTTGATGCCATCCTGTGGTTCATTTTCGCGGTCATTGTTCTTGTCACCACCTTGCGAATGACGGCTCTATCGGCCTCGAACTTTCAGATCGTTCTGGGCACAGACAATGTCATGCAGTGGTGGTTCCTGATCACCGTGCCGCTTTCCTTTGTGCTTTTAACTGCACGGGTTTTTGAAAATCTGGCAGATGACCTCAGTAACTGGCGCAATGGAATGCCGCTGATCAATCAGGCCGTCATCGGGGGAGATGAATAATGACCGATGCAACCTGGGTCACGCTGATATCGATCAGTGTCACATTTCTCTTCATGCTCGGTGTGCCGGTCCTGCTGGTCATTGCCTATTGGGTGATCGGCTGTTCGTTTGTACTGGGGCTAACGCTTGATAATCTTGGTGCCGAACTGCTCAACGTCTTCAACAAGGGCTTTGCGCTTCTGGCGATGCCGCTGTTCATTCTGACGGGGGATTTGATCAACCGGTCCGGAATTGCGCGAAGGCTGTCTGATTTTGCCTATGCCCTGTTAGGCTGGTTACGCGGCGGACTGGCGATGGCATCACTCGGCGCTTGTGGACTTTTTGCTGCCATCTCCGGATCAAATTCTGCCACCACCGCGACCATTGGCTCCATGCTCCATCCGGAAATGGTCAAGGGTGGATATGACGAGCGGTTTTCCGCCGCTACAGCAGCAGCTGGCGGGACTGTCGGCATCATCATTCCGCCATCGATCATTTTCATCGTCTACGGTTTCCTGATGAACCTGCCGATATCGGACCTTTTTGTTGCTGGCATTATTCCAGGGTCCATGATGGTAATCGGAATGCAGTTTGCCTGCTGGATCATCTGCCGGATCAACGGCTGGGGGTATCTGATTCCGCTGCAACTGAATCGCATTCTGAAGACAGCTTTCGGTGCCTGGTTGGGGTTTTTCGCCATTGGTCTGGTGCTTTGGGGCATCTACACCGGCAAATTCTCACCAACTGAAGCGGCCGGTGTCACAGTCGGTTTCTGCATGATCGCCGGATTTCTCAGCTATCCGCTGAACAAGATCATGGGTGCACGAAGCGAACGGCCAGCGATTGAGAAAAGCTATGCCGAAATGCTCGTCGTCCAAGGCTTCACGCCCTTCGAAGTGCCGTCTATCGTCGTACGCTCCGCGCAGATCACCGGTATTCTGGCACCCCTGATCGCGATTTCTGTTGTCATGCAGCAGATCCTGTCGCTACTGGGCGCACAAGAAACCATTGGCGGTTTCGTGACCTCCATGGGCGGCTATCACGCGGTTCTGTTCACATCCATGATCATCGTGTTTGTCTCCGGCATGGTGCTGGAGAGCTTGCCAGTCACGATCATTCTGGCTCCAATCCTTGCGCCGATTGCAGCGTCTGTCGGCGTCGATCCGGTCCATTTCTCGGTAATTTTCCTGGTTGGCGCGTCCATTGGCTTCATCACACCTCCCTATGGCCTTAACCTTTATGTCGCATCTGGCGTTACGGGAGTTCCCTATTTCAGGCTGCTTCGATATACGGTTCCGTATCTCGTAGCGCTGATTGGTGTCTGGATAGTCGTATCGCTGACACCGCAGCTGGCGCTGATGTTGCTACCAAACAGATGATTGCTGAAGATGCCAGAAGACCAGGAAACAGACGAAACGGGGAAAATCCCGACTAACCTGCGTTTGCTGGTGATGCTGGAAGAAGTTGCGCGGGCAGGCGTTCCTGTTGCTCCGTCGACGTTGTGCGAGGTGCTCAACTTGCCGAAGCCTACCGTTCATCGGCTATTGCACACCGCAGAATCTGAAGGGTTTTTGCAACGCAGCCTCGACGGCAGATCTTATGGACCGGGCCGACGGATGCGAAAACTGTCGACGAATACCCTGTCTTCGCAACGTATCCGAACCGAACGACTGCGCATCATGCGCGATCTTGCTGCTGAAGTCGGCGAAACCTGCAATCTGGCGGCTCCAGGGCGCGACGGAATGGTCTATCTGGACCGTGTCGAAACCCATTGGCCTCTGCGCATTCAGCTGCCCGTTGGCACACAGGTCCCGTTCCACAGCACCGCAAGTGGCAAGATGTACCTATCGTCTTTACCAGCCAACATGCTCGATCGGTTGCTGGAGTCTGTTCATCTTGAGCGCAGGACAGACAAGACACTTGTCGACGCAAATGATCTGAAAGAAGAGATCGGAAAGACCCAGGCGCGCGGTTTTTCGACGGACAACGAAGAATTCATGGACGGTATGGCGGCAATTGCCGTTCCGATTGCCGACGACCGCGGACGGTTGCTGACCACCCTGTCCATTCATGCGCCAAAGCAGCGGTATGACCTCGATGGATTGATCGAAAATCTTCCAAAGCTCAAGAATGCAGCTACTCGCCTTGAGCAAATCATCCTTGAATGACTTATCTGAAATAGCAGAGCGGGAAATGGCGCAAAACCCCGGATTCCTTTCTTATCCTTTCAGATTAGTTTTCAGGAATGCAATTGCGCGATTGCTTGTGCAGAGTTCTGAGTGAGACCTTCCTTGAGACGCAACATGATTGAAGCCTGTAACGTGTGGCGACCAAGGGTGTCTGAAAAAACAGGCTCGAGCTGCCGAGTTTTCCTGGCGCTGATTTGTTTGACGGTCTTGTCAGCCTGCGGCGGCGGAAGTGGCATTGAGTTGATGCCTTCCCCGGTCGTCTACACATCTACAGATATCGATCCTTTCCCTGTCGATACGTCGAAACAAACTGTCGAGCAGACCAAACTTTTTTATGTCACGGACAGGGAACCGGCGACGACACAAAATGCCGTCCCGCGATACACAAGTGAACGCGGCCACCTTTTAAGAGCAGGAACGGCAACCGTCAGTCTTTCGCCCGAGGCAGAAGGCTGGAAAGATGTTCGCTCGATCACACAGTCGAAGCCGCGAAAACGTCGATACAAACTTGATATTGAAGAAGTCTCCGAAATCGGAGCCTTGCCAACAGATGGAAGTGAATTTCTCGAAAACGCACCGACTGCGAGCGAGATGGCCGCGTCTGGTAACTCCTTTGCAAAGCAGATCAATTCAGAACTGGCCCGATCTGAAAGCAAAGACATCTACATCTATATTCATGGCTATAAAAACGCTTTTGAACGACCCATTCTCGTATCCCGCGAGCTTCAGCATTTTTTGGGATATCAAGGCGCATTCATCAGCTTTGGCTGGCCCGCGACGCCGTCGAATTTCGCTTACTTCAAGGATCTGGAAACCGTTGGCGCGACGGTTCGGAATTTAAGACAGTTGCTTGCGTTCTTGTCTGAAAACACGCGCGCCCACCGAATTCACCTGCTTGCCTACAGCGCCGGATCGCGCCTCGCCTTCGAAGCGACCCATCAGATAGCCCTTTCTGGAAATTTAGCCAAGAACCGAGCCAACAGAATCCGCCTTGGTCAGGTTATTCTTGTTGGAAGCGATATCGATCCGACTTATTTCGGACAGGCGCTGGCTGACGGTTTGCTTGATGTGCCCGACCAGTTCACGGTCTATTCGTCAAACAAGGACACGGCGCTCGGATTGGCAAATTTCATTTTTGCGCGACCACGGCTTGGACAAGTATGGTCGGGTGATAACCTGAATCCAACATTGTCAAATGCGCTTCAGAAACTCGATAACCTGTCGCTAATCGATGTGTCCGACGCGGAATCGTCCGCTTCTGGCAATGGGCACGGTTATTTCAGAAGTTCGCCCTGGGTGAGCAGCGACATTCTCCTTTCGATGCTCTTTAGCCAGTCCCCGGATAAACGCGGGCTGGTACGCGCCGAAAACAGCCCGGTTTGGCAATTCCCCGAAAATTATCCGGATCGTCTTGCCAAAATCGTAGACGCATCTCAGTAGAGCCGAATTGCCCGGCGCTTCTGATGAAGCGTTCAGTCTTGCATAACTGTCGGTAGGAATTGAGATTTAGAAATAGTGGGGATTGCTGTATCAAGCGGTCAGGCAAGACAATTGGTAGTAAGACATGACTTTGAAAAACCTATCGGATAGCGAACTTCTCGACGCGGTTTCAGCGCAGGAAAAGCAATTAGTCTTCAAGGAATTCGGGATTGGTCTTGCCCACAAGGTGGGGCAGCACCTGATGCAGCTAGGCGTGAAGAAATCCTTGCCGATAGCGATAGATGTCACCCGCAACGGGCAGTGCCTGTTTCACTGCGCCCTCGACGGGGCAACCGCCGACAATGCTGCCTGGGTCTTGCGCAAGAACCGGGTGGTTCAACGCTTCAATCACAGCTCGCTCTATATGGGGGCGTTTTGCCGGATCGCCGGTGTCACAATGGAGGAGAAATTTCTCCTACCGGACAACGAGTTTGCAGCCCACGGTGGGGCTTTTCCGATCACAGTCAAAGGTTCCGGCGTAATCGGCACTGTGACAGTCTCAGGCCTTCCCCAGATTGACGACCATGAAATGGTCGTCGCAGCACTGGAACATTGCTCGAAAGATTCCTGTTAGCAGGCTCGCCTTTTCTGCAGCCGCTCCCGGTAAAAAGAGATCGATGAGCCGACAATGACGCAGGCACCCAGGATCGCAAAGGTGACAGGCACTTCGCCGAAAATCAGATGGCACCGCAGCGAAACGCCGGATGCCATCTGACAATGTTCTTGCACTAGGATTTAGTTCAGCTTCGCGTGCCCAAGTGTGACTGCGAACTTCTTGCACCAGATCAGCACGTGCGACGCTTTGGACAGCTCGGCAGTCTTTTTGATCCGGTAGGTCTGGACGCCGTTGTCTTTTTTCAGAACGGCGACATTCACCAGCGGTTTCCGTTTGCCATTGGCCAGACTCACGTAAGGGTCCGGCGCTCCGTCGAAAGAGAAATTCGACGACAGTTTGATGATAAGTGTGTCGCCGGCATCCGTCACGGTTACAGTACCGGACGTTATGTGGTTGTTGGCGCCTTTGAATCGGCCGGCTTTTTCACTGGCCTGCGCGGGCAGGGCCGCAAATGTAAATACCAATGACAAAATCAGAAATAGATGTCTCATGAGACCCTCCGCGAGTTGCTGTTGGAGGAAACGTGAGAACCAACTTCTTCAACTGCAAATCAAAGGATAGTTGATCCCGCTTGAAGTCCGCACGGACACAACAAAAACCGCAGGAAACATGTCCTGCGGTTTTCCGGAACTCTTGGCGTCTTTCGACAGCCAGATTAGTTTGGCTTTTGCTCGCCGTCCTGCTGAGCAGCAGCTTGTGATGCCATGTTCTGGCGGTAGAGCTGTGCGAAATCGATCGGATCGAGCAGCAGCGGCGGGAAGCCACCGTTGCGGGTTGCTTCAGCCAGAATGTTGCGCGCGAATGGGAAAATCATGCGCGGGCATTCGATCATCACGAACGGATGCATGTGGTCAGCCGGAACACCGGTGATCTTGAAGAGACCGGAATAAACCAGCTCAACGTTGAACATCACCATATCTGGGCGTTCAGCCTTTGCATTCAGCGTCAGGATGACTTCGAACTGGTCGTCTCCCATCTGCTGGGCGCCAACGTTCACGTTGATGTCGAGTTTCGGCTGTTCGCCTGGCGTCAATGACTTCGGCGCATTCGGGTTCTCAAAAGACAGGTCCTTGATGTACTGGCCAAGGATGTTCATACCCGGTGCTGCAGCGGCGCCTTCCGCCTGCGGCTGTTCGCCGCCGTCATTGGTGTCGGTCATTGTGTCTCATTCCGTTGCGCGGTGCTGAATCATCGGTCAGGAGCAGAAATATCTCCATGCGGCTGCCGGCCCGCGTGTTCCAGGCAACCTTGTTAGCGCGCTGGCTACCACTTAGAGCGAGCAGACACAAGGGTTTGCTCGCATCTGCGCGCTTGCAAGCCCGCGCAATCCGTATCAAAAAGCGGTTATGGTCGATCAACTCACATCCAATATCACCTTGCCGCACCGGCGTTTGAAACTCGATACGCTCGTCCGCTTGCGCTGGCTGGCCGTTGGCGGTCAAAGCGCCGCACTCCTGGTGGTGCACGCAGGGCTTGGTTATCCGTTGCCTTTAGGTCCGGCCTTCGCATTGGTTGCACTGTCTGCCTGGTTCAATATTTTTCTGAAAATCCGCGCACCCACCGTAACGCGCCTGTCCGAACGCGCGGCAGCTTTGCAGCTCACGTACGATATTCTGCAGATGAGTGGGTTGCTGTTCTTGACCGGCGGCCTCGGCAATCCGTTTGCCTTCTTGTTGATGGCCCCAGTCATGGTGTCCGCGACTGGGCTATCTGCGCGCTACACCCTGTTGCTCGGATCTTTGGCAACCCTGAGCGCAAGCCTTCTGGCGATTTATCATATGCCGCTACCATGGCCCACCAGTGCCGAATTCCACCTTCCCGTTGTTTATTCAATCGGTATCTGGACTGCTTTGGTATCAACGTTGGGGTTCATGGCGATCTATGCATTTCGAATTGCCGAAGAAGCCCGGCAAATGGCCGACGCATTGGCCGCAACTGAACTCGTGCTTGCCCGCGAACAACATCTGAATGCGCTGGATGGACTGGCAACAGCTGCCGCGCACGAGCTTGGCACACCTCTCGCCACGATCTATCTGGTCGCCAAGGAACTCTCGGATGAGTTTGAAGAGGGCGATTATCGCGCCGAAGACGTCGCCTTGATCCGCTCTCAGTCGGAACGTTGCCGAACCATTTTGCGGCAGCTGACCAGCCTCTCAAGTGAGACGGATCAAACCTATCAACGCATGCCGGTCTCCCAGCTTCTGGAAGATGTCATTGATCCGCACCGCGGCACTGGTGTTCCGATCCATTCGACCAATCAAGGCGAGGGGCCGGAACCGGTTGGCACCCGAAATGCCGCTATCCGATATGGTCTTGGCAACCTTCTGGAAAACGCAATTGATTTTGCAACCTCCAGTGTCGACCTCTCGGCACACTGGGACAACACAACACTGTCCATCTCAATAATGGATGACGGCCCCGGTTTTTCGCCGGAAATCTTGTCAAAAATCGGTGACCCATATGTTTCGGTCAGAGGTAGCAAATCCACTCCGGCTGGAACTGGCGGCGGTCTCGGTCTTGGCATTTTTATCGCCAAAACCCTTCTGGAGCGAACTGGTGCCAAACTGTTACTGGAAAACAGGGCAGCACCTCACAACGGGGCTTATATCAAGGTCAGTTGGCCGCGTAGTGTGTTTGAGTCTGTTCAGGGAGTAGACGAAACGGCTATTTCATCCCATAACGACCAAAATGAGCAGCTGACAGCGTCTTGAAAATCGGGAATTGTCCGATAGGTACTCATCAGCGCAAGATGAAAACGGTTAGACAAAATGACAGACCCGATCACATCATTGGATGACGTAGAGGATAAAAGCCTTCTCATCGTCGATGACGACAAACCTTTTCAACAACGTTTGGCGCGTGCCATGGAAAAACGCGGGTTTGAAACAGAGACAGCTGACAGTGTCCAGGATGCCGTGGTCAAGATAGCTCAAAAAGCACCGGCTTTTGCGATTGTCGACATGCGACTGGAAGACGGTAATGGTCTGGATGTCATCGAGAAAATTCACGCTAAACGCGCAGAGTGCCGGGCAATCATTCTGACCGGATACGGCAATATTGCGACGGCTGTTACCGCTGTTAAACTCGGCGCAATTGACTATCTGGCAAAGCCCGCCGACCCGGACGACATCGTGGCTGCGTTGTCGCAAAGGCCGGAAGACAAGGCAGAACCGCCGGAAAACCCGATGTCTGCAGATCGGGTTCGTTGGGAACATATTCAGCGTGTCTACGAACTGTGTGACCGCAATGTTTCCGAAACAGCGCGCCGGTTGAATATGCATCGACGCACGTTGCAGAGGATCCTTGCAAAGCGGGCTCCAAGATAAATTCACACTTTTGCAATCGGATCGCAGGCTTGCCCTTTAGGCGCCACTTTGCCTAAGTATCGCCACTTGATGTTTCAACGCGCTCCAACGGAGATCGCTTATGCGGCGTGCGGCTGCCCAAAACAAAATGTCATCGCTTCTGAAAACCGGTTTGCTGACCGTTTGCAGTCTGGCCATCCTGTCTTCAGGAACGGGTGCCTCTGCGCAGTCGGCACCGGAAACGTTGCGTATTCAGGTGGAACCTGTTGAGCCCGGCATTCGCTCGATTACCGTCAATAAAAAGTACCGCCCAATCATCAGCCGCGATGATTCAGGCGTCGTCATAGACACGATGGGCAGTGACAACAAACTGCCGCCTTGCGAAGTGAAGCTCGAGGTGACGCTGGAAAACAGCCGCATTCTGCATCGCGACGCCGATTTCTGCAGCGGCAGCACGTTGGTCATTGATGTTACCAGCGACAGCAAACCGGGTGCCGCAGCCCGGGTCGTCGGAACAAATTCCGGTGTTGCAGCTGGTCCTGTCAGCAACACCACGCCGTTGACGACCACAACATCACCTTCGACACAGCCTGATCAACTGCAGACAGCAACAAACACACCATCGACAGAAACCATCGACACGCCTGCAGACTCTGGAGGATTGAAACCCCTCGATCAGGTGGAAACGTCAATTTCAGTTCCGGGGGCCAATGGTACGGACAGCGCAGCCATATCCGGCGATTTGGAGACAATAGTTCAGGATCGTCTTTCGCAATCAGGATCGTCTGCTATTGCCAATCCGCAGCCCGTGATGGTCACGCCATCAGAAACGCGGCAGTGGGCGGTTGAACCTGGAAGCCAACCTGGCGCATTATCCGTTCTTCAGCACACCGCACCGCAAACCGACGACCGCGATTTCTATGCCCAATGCGGCACACAATCCGGCTTTGCCCTGCTCACGTTTCAACAGGCTCCTGCCGGCTTGACCGAAGGTATGCCGCAGGGTGTCAGCATAACTGCCGGAGATTTCTCCGGCTTCTATAATGCTTTTGGGTCATCCAGTAACAACCAAACCGGCTTGTCGCTGCCAGAAATTACGATTGAGATGACCGATCCCCTTTGGGAGGCGCTCATTAGCCAGTCGCAGTTGTCGATCTCGGTCGAGGGGATGCCTGCCTATTCCGTGTCTCTCAAAGGCAGCGCAAATCCGGTTCGCCTTTTTAATGCAACTTGCGCCATGCCGCAGCAGATCGTGTCTGATGGCGGGTTTGCGGGCGAAGAAGCAAGTTCTGATCTGTCCTGCAGTGAATTGGGGCGTGTTCGCTCTGTTGAAGCAGTTCGACCGGGCCAGATTGTGTTCCGCAATGCTAGCCGGCAGGCTGTCGAAATTCAGTGGATCGACTACCGGGGCGGTGAGCGCCCTTACGCACGCCTTGAGCCTGGGCAGATCCTGGAACAGCAAACATATGTTTCTCATGCCTGGGCTGTCCGGGGAGCGAATGGTCAATGCCGCGGCATTTATGTGACCAAAACGCCTTATCGCGAGGTGGTTATCAATGGTCCTTCGGGATCACAGCCAGGCGGCTTTGGCGAACCCTTCGGCAATCAGGGAACGTTGCCGGGAACTGTTCCCAACGGGCAATTCCCAGCCGGTCCGGTTCCTCCTGGAAGTGTGGGCGGCTCCAACCAACCGGGCATTCAGCAACAGGCGATAGGCACCACGGTTTCGGACTACCTCTGCACCGCTGGAATTGACCTGAATGTAGTCTTCTCTCCAGACGGGCGGTCAGCGACGGTCGCCGAGATGGGCTATGGCACAGTCACCCTCCAACGTCAGGGTAGTGCAAACAGTTTCTACTTTGAGGCACAGGGACACATTCTGAAAGGCCAGTTGCAAAACGCGACCTGGTCTCGGCCCGGTCTCAGGGATGTCTTCTGCGCTCGCAGATAACAAATCGAACATCAGGAAACAGAAGATGCCGCAGCATTCCGCAGCGGCATTTTTACTCTTTTTTACTTCATCTATTTCTTTTACCCAATAAAATAATTGACAAAATGCGACATATTTACCTGTTTTAAATGTGACCTATACTTTATTTCTCGGCATCATTTGACATTTTTACCAATATTTTTCCTGAATATTTCTGCAAAGAGCCTCTACTTTTATTTGCCGCAATTATACATATTGTTTTACCTAATTATAACTACTGACTTAATTAACTTATCTCTACCACCCTTATCCTACGTAATTTCTCGGGGTAAGAAACATGTCCTTCAAAAAATGGCCCTTGGCTTGGAAAATCAGCACACCGGTTCTCGTGATCGGTATCTTTACGCTTGCGCTCGCGGCCTTCAGTATGTCTTCGTTGCACAGCGCCATGCTGGAAGAGCGCATTGCCAAGATCAAGGAAATCACAAACACCGCCGCCAGCATTGCGGCCTCCTATCATGAGAAGGAAAAGGCAGGCGAACTGAGCCGTGAAGAGGCGCAACAAGCAGCCGTCGCGGCAATCGGCGCAATGCGGTACGAAGGTAACAACTATGTCTTCGTTTTTGACTACAATTCCGTTGGCGTATCTCACGTCAATCCCAAGTTGGTCGGTAAGGACCTCTCTGGACTGAAAGACGTCAATGGTGTCCAGGTCATCGCGGAACTGGTCAAAGTGGCCAAGAACGGCGGCGGTGACATGCCATATCTTTGGCCACGAGCAGGCAGCGAAGAACCAATCCAGAAGTGGAGTCACGCTGAAGGATTTGCACCTTGGCAATGGATGCTCGGCACTGGCGTTTACATTGACGATCTGGACGCAGCTTTCTGGCAACAGGCCATCATGATTATGGCTCTGACGGCAATCGGCGCTATCATTGCTGGTGGCATTGCTTTCGTGTCAATCCGGAGCCTCGTTGTGCCGCTGCGCGATCTCACAAACAACATGAGTACTTTGGCAGATGGCGATACCAACATCGACATTCATGGTGCTGACCGTGGTGACGAGATTGGCAAGATGGCGAGTGCCATGGAGATCTTTGTCGAGAACGAGAATAATCGACGTAATCTCGAGCAACAGCAGAGCGCAGACCAAGAAGATGCTGCCCGCAAAGGGGCCGAAATCCAGCAGCTCAGCGGTGACTTCGATCAGCAGATCATGGATATGATGAATACCATCGATAACTCCGTCCAGAATTTGCAGACAGCGTCTTCGGATATGACCAGTGTCGCCGCCCAGACCACTGAACAAAGTGGCCTCGTTTCGAACGCTTCGTCGCAAGCTTCGCATAATGTGGAAACTGTTGCCGCAGCTGCCGAAGAATTGTCCGCTTCGGTCAATGAGATCCGCCGCCAAGTTCAGTCTTCCAGCGAAATCGCTGCCCGGGCCGCTGATGAAGCACAGTCAACGACTCAGCGCATGAATGGATTGTCAGAGGCAGCCGGTAAAATTGGTGAAGTTGTCACGCTAATTCAGGCAATTGCCGAACAGACCAACCTCCTGGCATTGAATGCCACGATCGAAGCTGCGCGCGCCGGTGAGGCCGGCAAGGGTTTCGCGGTTGTTGCTTCGGAAGTCAAGGAGCTGGCGACGCAGACCTCCAAGGCAACGGAAGAGATCTCTAGCCAGATCAGTGCGATTCAGGAAGAAACTGGCCATGCGGCCGATGCGATATCCTCGGTTACCGAGATCATCAATAATATGAACGAGATCGCATCGTCCATCGCATCGTCTGTTGAAGAGCAGGGCGTTGCCACGCAGGAAATTGCCACCAATGCAACGGAAGCCTCGCGCAGCACTGTTGAAGTGACAACCAGTATCGAATCTGTTGCGTCCGCCTCGGAAAACACCCGTGACACTGCAGACAAGGTTGGTTCGTCAGCCCGCGAACTTGAAGACAATGCAGCCATGCTGCGCGACAAGGTCGGCAACTTCCTTGGTGAAGTCCGCTCTCGTTCGGCCGCATAAAACCAGACTTGCAACAAAACACAAAAGGCCCGCGAGCATCCCTCGTGGGCTTTTTTGCAATCAGATTTTATACAGTTGCAAAAATCATTGATAATAATTCCTAGTATACAACACTTACTTAGCGACATTTTGTCATAATTATTAGTTTTATACATTCAATCGGCGGAACATTAAGTATTTAATCAAATTTTTGATCCATTCCTTTTCGTAATGTGCAACGAGAGGAATCACGTCATCATGTCTTTCGACCGCTGGCCAATAACCTGGAAAATCAGCCTCCCCATCGCAACCATTCTGGTCTTCACCGTAGCAATCTGCGCGATCAGCCTGAACAGCCTTTATTCAGCAATGTTCGACGAACGCTTGCGGAAAATTCAGGATATTTCAGATGGTGCAGCGGCCATTGCCACTCATTTCCACGAATTGGAAACGTCAGGTAAATTAACTCAGGAAGAAGCGCAGACTGCGGCCAAGGCAGCAATTGGTGCGATCCGCTACGAAGGCAACAACTACGTTTTTGCTTATGACTATGCCGGTACCAGCCTAATCCATCCAAAGGCCGCAATTGTCGGTACCAGCATGATCGATTTTGCCGATAAGACCGGTGTTAAAATTGTCGCCGAACTTATTGCTGCAGCCAAAGCCGGTGGTGGGTCACTGCTCTATTATTGGCCGCGAGCCAATAGTGAAATTGCCGTTGCGAAATATGGTTGGGGTTCCGGTTTCAAGCCGTGGAACTGGATGATCGGCACCGGTGTTTACATGGATGATCTTGATGCCGCTTACTGGAGCGCTGCAACGATGATCATCGCGCTGGCCGCCCTCGGAGCTGCAATTGCGATTGCAATTGCCGTCGTTACCGTTCGAAGCACTGTTCGTCCTCTGACTGCCCTGACCAACAACATGAACCGCTTGGCGGATGGTAACACAGACATCGACATCCAGGGTGCGGGCCGTGGTGACGAGATTGGCCAGATGGCGAGTGCCATGGAGATCTTTGTCGAGAATGAAAACAATCGCCGTAATCTCGAGCAACAGCAAAGTGCTGACCAGGAAGATGCTGCCCGCAAAGGGGCAGAAATCCAGCAGCTCAGCGGTGACTTCGATCAACAGATTATGGACATGATGAACACCATCGATAACTCGGTCCAGAACCTGCAGACAGCCTCGACCGACATGACCAATGTCGCAGAGCAGACGACAGAGCAGAGCGGCCGCGTGTCCAATGCATCGTCTCAGGCCTCCCACAATGTGGAAACGGTCGCAGCTGCCGCAGAAGAACTGTCAGCCTCGGTCAATGAAATCCGGCGTCAGGTCCAGTCTTCCAGCGAAATTGCTGCCAAAGCAGCAAACGAAGCGGAGAACACAAACCAGCGCATGAACGGTCTGTCTGAATCTGCCGGCCGGATCGGTGAAGTTGTCACGCTTATTCAAGCGATTGCCGAACAGACCAACCTGCTTGCCCTGAACGCCACCATCGAAGCAGCCCGGGCAGGGGAATCTGGCAAGGGCTTTGCGGTTGTTGCTGCGGAAGTCAAGGAGCTGGCCAACCAGACCTCCAAGGCGACCGAAGAGATCTCCAGCCAGATTGGTGCGATCCAAGAAGAAACGGGTCATGCAGCCAGCGGCATTTCCTCGGTGACCGAGATCATCAACAACATGAACGAGATTGCATCCTCGATTGCATCCTCTGTTGAAGAGCAGGGTGTTGCGACACAGGAGATCGCTTCCAACGCAACCGAAGCCTCGCGCAGCACTGTTGATGTGACGACCAATATCGAGACAGTCGCAGCTGCTGCTGAAAACACACGCGATACGGCGGACAAGGTGAATTCATCGGCGCGTGAGCTTGAAGAAAACGCCGCAATGTTGCGTGATCAGGTCGGCAACTTCCTTGGTGAGGTTCGGGCTCGTTCGGCCGCCTAACACCAGACCTGCAACCAAACTCGAAAGGCTCGCGAGCATCCCTCGCGGGCCTTTTTTCGATCAAACCTTGCGCAGAGCCACCTTGGAAATCTGATGGCTGGCGTTTTTGGTCAGGATCAGGTCTGCCCGTGGGCGCGTTGGAAGAATGTTTTCCCGTAGATTCAGAAAGTTGATTTCGTTCCAGATCTTCGTGGCCGTCTGAACGGCTTCCTGATCGGTAATGCGCGAGTATTTATGAAAATAGGATCCCGGGTCTCGGAACGCCGTTTCCCTGAGCCGCATGAAACGAACAACATACCACTCGCGCAACAAGTCGTCGTCTGCATCCATATAGACAGAAAAGTCAAAAAAATCAGAGACGAACGGAACCGCGCGGCCATCCTTGGGAAGCTCGCGGGTTTGCAATACGTTGAGCCCCTCGACGATCAGAATATCAGGCTTGTCGACCTTTACGGTGTGACCAGGCATGACATCATAATAGAAATGCGAATAGACCGGCGCGCGGACATTTCGTTTGCCCGCCTTGATGTCAGACAGAAATTTCAGCAATCGGGGCCGGTCAAAACTTTCCGGAAACCCTTTTCGGGACATCAGTCCTTCGGCTTCCAGAACCGCATTTGGGTGGAGAAAGCCGTCTGTGGTGATCAGATCCACTTTGGGACTTGCAGGCCAACGGGCCAGCAGCTCGCGCAGCACACGGCTGGTGGTCGATTTTCCGACGGACACCGAGCCGGCGACACCAATGATGTATGGTGTCTTGCCATCCCGCGTACCAAGAAAGTCCTGCGTCGCCTGATGAAGGCCAACTGTCGCTTCGGCGTAATAGGCCAGGAGGCGTGATAGCGGCAGATAGATCTTTTCAACCTGCTCCATTGAGACAGGTGCATTGAGACCTTGAAGTTGAGCAACTTCATGCTCGGTTAGGGTCATCGGCGTGTCGGCACGCAAACGGGACCACTGGCGTTCGGAAAACACCCGATAGGGGGACAAATCCATGTCCACAAAGGAGGCGACTTTCTGATCCATCTTTACGCAGTTCCTGCTGCGGCGGTCAGTTACAAACCCGAACGCGTCTCTAGTCTTGCGGGCGGGATGCCTTTTCTTCAAGTCCGGTCTGTCCGGTCCGCCCTGCGAGCTCAGTCATAACATCACTTAATGGAACTTCTGAAACATTCAGAACCACGAGCAAATGATATAACAGGTCGGCTGCTTCAGACGTCAGTTCTTTCCGGTCTTCCTGAACGGCAGCAATTGCTGCCTCCACCGCTTCTTCTCCCAGTTTCTGGGCGCATTTGGCCACGCCTTTGTCGACAAGTTTGCGCGTATAGGATTTTTCATCCGTACTCTTCGCACGCGCGGCAATAATGCCGTCAAGGTCTTCCAGTGTGAACTTCGTCATTGGTCTATGTCCTAGAGAAACCTTACGGGTCCATACGCATCGGGATGCCAGCATCAACCATATGCTGCTTGGCTTCGTGAATTGTGTGTTCGCCAAAGTGAAAAATGGAGGCGGCAAGCACAGCTGTTGCGCCGCCGTCGCGGACACCTTCCACCATATGGTCCAGATTGCCGACACCACCTGAGGCAATCACCGGAACGGGAACTGCTTCCGTAATTGCGCGGGTGAGGGCGAGATTATAGCCAGCTTTCGTGCCATCCCGGTCCATGGAGGTCACAAGAAGTTCGCCCGCGCCCAGCTCGACAACCTTCTTGGCAAATTCAATGGCATCAGTGCCCGTCGCATTGCGTCCGCCATGAGTAAAGATTTCGAACCTGTCCGGCTCACCAACCTCGTTGACCTGTTTGGCGTCTATCGAGACCACGATGCACTGAGAGCCGAATTTTTCCGCCGCTTCGCGGACAAAATCCGGATTGTTGACTGCTGCCGTGTTGATTGACACCTTGTCGGCCCCTGCGATCAGCAGTTTGCGGATATCTTCAACTGTGCGGACACCGCCGCCGACCGTTACAGGCATGAAACAGGCTTCTGCTGTTCTGCGAACAACGTCATAAATCGTGTCACGGCCTTCATGACTGGCTGTGATGTCCAGAAAACAAAGCTCATCGGCCCCGGCAGCGTCATAGGCTTTTGCGGCTTCCACCGGATCGCCTGCATCCACCAGATCGACAAAGTTGACGCCCTTGACGACACGGCCGTCCTTGACGTCCAGGCAGGGAATGACACGGGCTTTGAGGCTCATGATGCGGCCTTTCGGTTGGCGCGGATCAGGTCCATCGCCTCTTTCGGATCGAGGCGGCCGTCATAAAGGGCCCGGCCTGAAATGGCACCTTCAAGGATGGCGCAGTCTTGTTCCAGCAGTCGGTGAATGTCGTCTATGGACGCAAGACCACCTGACGCAATGACCGGAATGGAAACCGCACCCGCCAATTCCAACGTAGAGGGAATGTTGAGTCCCTTCAAAACACCGTCCCGGTCGATATCGGTATAGATAATCGCCGAAACACCAGCGTCTTCGAACTGTTTTGCAAGGTGGACGGCAGTCAGTTCGGATGTTTCAGCCCACCCCTCAACGGCCACATAACCGCCCTTGGCATCAATGCCGACAGCGATCTTGCCCGGGAATTTCCGGCATGCTTCCTTGACCAGCTCCGGGTCACGGACTGCGACAGTGCCAAGGATGACCCGGCTGATGCCTTTGTCCAACCAGGTTTCGATATGCTCGAGTGTTCTGATCCCGCCGCCGAGTTGAACCGGGTTTTGGGTCGCCGCCAGAATGGCGTCAACAGCCGCGCCATTGACGCTTTCACCGGCAAAAGCCCCGTTCAGATCGACCACATGCAGCCATTCAAAACCCTGATCTTCAAAGGCTTTCGCCTGATTGCCCGGGCTGTCATTGAACACCGTTGCCTGGTCCATATCACCAAGCTTTAGCCGCACACACTGGCCATCTTTCAGATCGATGGCGGGAAACAGGATCATATCGTCTTAACTTCCTTCAACGATGACGATCTCGCCATCGGCATATTGCTGGCGGATCTTGACCGCTTCCTGATATTCCGGGGAGTTATAACAATCGACGGCATGTTGGAAGCTCGGAAATTCGATTACGACATTGCGCGCCCGTCCCACGCCTTCAATTGCGTCGGTTTTTCCGCCACGCGCCAGAAAGTTAGCACCAAACCGGATGAATGCCGGTTTCGCGGTTTCAACATACTTCGGATAATTTTCCGGCTCGCGAACATCAACCCTTGCGATCCAATACCCTTTTGCCATTTCAGGCCTCCCTTAAGTTATGGTTTCCAGTCCAGAAAATTCGCAATCAGGTCCAGCCCGAGCCGCTGGCTTTTTTCCGGGTGGAACTGTGTGCCGATCATATTGTCCTTCGCCACCATCGCGGTGAAGGTTCCGGCATAGTTGAATGTCGCCAACCGTTCAGCCTCAACGGCACAGGCAAAGTGGTAGGAATGCACAAAGTAAGCGTGCAGGCCGTTTGAACCAGTCTCAATTTCTTTGAAGACCGGGTGGCTTTCCGGGCGCACATCAATTGTGTTCCAGCCCATATGCGGGATCTTCAAATCCGGATCCAGAGGTTTCATCTCGGTGACATCACCGTCGACCCAGCCAAGACCTTCAACTGTTTCAAATTCCAGGCCGCGCGTTGCCATCAGCTGCATGCCGACACAGATGCCGAAAAACGGCTTGCCCTGTTTGCGAACCGTTTCTTCCAGTGCTTCGGGCATGCCTTCAACAGCCCAAAGACCACGTTTGCAATCTGCAAAAGCACCAACACCGGGCAGAACAATCCGGTCCGCTTTCAAAACGCGTTCCGGATCAGCTGTCACAATCACATCCGGAACATGCGCGTGGGAACGAGCCGCGCGCTCGAATGCTTTCTCAGCCGAGCGCAAATTGCCCGAGCCGTAGTCGATAATCGCTATTGTCATTGACGGGTCTCCGGACCGAGGGTCAGACCCACCACCTGCTCACTGCCAATCCTTGGGATGATCGGTTCTGGAGCGGGGCGGGGACGCTGCCGGTCGCTGTATACGGGGGAAATAGAATTGCCTTCGGCATACGAATGGAAAAAGCGGATCTCGGCTTCCTCGCGCCCAGCGCCATCAATCACGCCGAGTGTTCGCCAACCATTGCGGCTCAGCGACCAACGGCGGAGCGCGTGTGCTTCCAACCCGAATAGCAATGACATGAGAACAGCCGCGATGCCCATGGCTTCGCCACCGATTGCAAGGGCAAACAGCTCCACAATGAGGGTCAGTGCGAGATAGCCGAGCAGAACCAGCCACATGCGATTGACCAGCAGCCAGATGATCGAAAACAGGAAAGCCAGCGCAGAAAACCGGTCCGGAACGAATTCAAGCCGGTCTATCTGTGCGGGGTCACCGTTCAGATCGTCAAACTCGGGTGGAGCCATCACAACATAGGTGGTCATGAAGCCGGTTTTCCCTTAGCCGCCAAGTTGGCCCTTGGTTGTCGGAACACGGTTTGCCTGTCGCGGATCGATTTCGATCGCAGTGCGCAAGGTCCGTGCAACTGCCTTGAAGCAAGTCTCTGCAATATGATGGCAATTGGATCCGTAAAGATTGGCGATATGAAGCGTAATCCCGGCATTCATGGTGAAAGCCCGGAAAAATTCCTCGAACAGTTCGGTATCGAACTCACCAACCTTGTCCCGGTCAAAGATCACGTCCCAGACAAGAAAGGGTCGTCCTGACACATCCAAGGCACAGCGGGTCAAGGCCTCGTCCATGGCAAGGTGCGTGTCGGCATAGCGGGTGATCCCGGCCATATCGCCTAGCGCCGTGGAAAGCGTCTGGCCCAATGCAATGCCCACGTCTTCTACCGTGTGGTGGAAATCAATATGGGTGTCGCCTTCTGCGCGGACAGTGATGTCGATCAGCGAATGTCGCGCAAGTTGCTCCAGCATATGATCGAAGAAACCAACGCCGGTCTTGACGTCATAGGCGCCCGTTCCGTCCAGATTGATTTCAACCGAAATGCGGGTTTCCTTGGTATCGCGCGATACGCTCGCTGTGCGCATGAATTCAATTCTCCTTCAAAGCCGGTCCTCAGAGCAAGACTACCCGGCCAGCTGCGATGTTGTAGCAGCCTGAACCGCCTAATGAAACAGTCAGATCATGCCTCCGGAATGGCCGCTCACGAAAACGTTATATTAAGGCGTTCAAACCTGCCATAGGCCAATCATTGACTGGATTTCTAAGCATTATTGCCAGTACATATTCTGGATTTTTCTATGTGTCGCAAATAATCAATTAATAACTTCCGCACCGTGACACAACTACCTAGTCATCAATACGTAGGTGGTTTTACTATTTATTCATTGGGGAAAATTTAATTTGCAGGCGATTTAGTTTGGAGGGGCTGATTCGCCATGAAAGTCAGTGTTATTCAGAGCGCAGCAATGCTGTGCAGCCTAGCGATATGCGTATTCAGTAATACAGCATTTGCCAATCAACTGGACGATGCCAAAAAGGATTTCGTCCGTCCGGATAAAATCCCCTTTCCCGACAGGGCTCCGTACTCCCTGCAGATTGCCACGCTTGGCAAGATGCTGTTTTACGAACCGCGGTTGTCGGGTGCGCAGAACATGAACTGTGCCAGCTGCCACAATCCGTCCTTCGGCTATGAGACGCCTGTAGCCACAGCGATCGGAGCAGCCAACGAACCTCTTGGACGCCACGCCCCAACCACGCTCAATCTGGCATGGACGGAAAAACTGTTCTGGGATGGTCGCGCTGACTCGTTGGAAGAACAAGCCGCTGGTCCGATCACAGCGCCTGTCGAGATGAACGGCAAGTTTGACGTCATCGTTGAGCGCCTGTCAGCCATCGAAGAATACGATCAGTGGTTCAATTCACTGTTTCCGGGTGATGGCGTCACTCGCGAAACGATTTTGACCGCGATTGCCACATATGAACGAACCATCATGTCCGGGACCGCTCCTTTCGACCGCTGGGTTGATGGCGATGATACGGCTCTGAATGCATCTGAAATTCGTGGTTTCGAGATCTTTCTCGGCAAAGCCAACTGCGCCGCATGTCATACCGGTTGGAATTTCACCGATAACGCTTTCCACGATATCGGAATTGCAACGGATGATGTTGGTCGCGCAGCGCTGGATGACAGTGATCCGGGCAACAAACATGCTTTCAAGACGCCGGGCCTGCGCAATCTGAAATACCGTGCACCCTTCATGCACAACGGTTCAGTGCCCAATATGGAATCGGTTATCGCCTATTACGAAACCGGTGGTGTCGAACGTCCGTCCCGGTCCGAAAAAATCAAACCGTTTTCGCTCACGGGCGAAGAGCGCAAGGATCTTGTTGCATTCCTTGCTGCTCTGACAGCCGAAAAGACAGAAACCCCAATTCCAGTTTTGCCAAATTAGGAGCCCGACATGTCAATCGGATTCAAGCTCAAACTGTTAATGTCCGTGCTTGCGGCGACTGGAATGCTGGCGGTTATCGCTCTCGGCTATTCCGGATACAATGCCAGCCAACGTGCTGCGGATGTTTTTCAGGTTACCTTTAAAATCAAGGACGACACAGCCAAGGCGCAGGAACACCTGCAAGAAGCTGTTGCCATCGCAGACGGCGTGCTGACCATGACCCAGCTGCGTCGACCGGATGACTATTTGCCGGAGTTCCAGACAATCAGCAGCAACGTTGAATCGGAACTCGAAACCGTAGCCGATCTCAAAATCTCCGGTGATGTGACCTCGCTCGCCCAACAGGCCAAGAGCGACTTCCAGGCCTGGCGCGAAGCCACTTACCAACTGATATCCGGAGAAAAATCGAACAGCATTCCCTCCACTCATATCGTGACGGGATTGCAGGACAATGTTTCGGCCTCGATACTACGGCTGAGCCAATCCGTCGAGCAAGCAGCCAACACCGCGATGCAGAGCGCTCAATCCAGCTCATTCAACACCATTGTCGGAATGATCGCCGCCGTTTTCCTGATCGTTTCTGCGGTATCCGTTGCCGGGTTCTTCATCGTTTCCAGAATCAGCCGGTCGCTGGGGGGAATTACCAACGCGATGACGCAATTGGCAGAAAACAATCTCGACATAGATTTGTCTGCAAGTGATCGCACAGATGAAATCGGAACGATGAGCCGTGCGGTTCTGGTGTTCAAGAACAATGCTCTGGAACGTCAGACACTTGAACAGCAGCAGAATTCCGATCATGAATCCCGGCAACAACGCGAACAACATCTTCGCCAGTTGATCGACGGCTTTGAAACTGAAGTCGGTGATCTGGTCGGTGGACTTGAGAGTGCGGCCGGCAACATGAGCCAGACAGCTGATGATCTGACCCAGATCGCTGATCGCGCGCGGGTGCAATCCCATTCTGCCAGCGAAACGTCGAGCCAGTCAGCGCAAAATGTTGAAGGTGTTGCTGAATCAGCCGAAGAACTGAAATCGTCCATTCAGGCAATTCAGGATCAGGTTTCCCAGGCTAGACAGGTCTCCATTGATGCCTCTGACAGAGCCAACAAATCCAACGAGGAAGTGGCTCAACTGGCGGAAGCTGCAAACCGCATCGGTGAAGTGGTTACGCTGATCCAGGCGATTGCGGAACAGACCAATCTTCTGGCGCTCAATGCGACAATTGAGGCCGCCCGCGCAGGAGAAGCTGGACGCGGTTTTGCTGTTGTTGCAGCCGAAGTGAAAGACCTCGCGTCTCAAACTTCCAAGGCGACCGAGGAAATATCACAACACATTTCGGGAGTTCAGGCCTCCACGGATGCGGCAATTTCCGCGATTGGCGGGATCAACGAGAGCCTCACCCAGGTGAATGACATCACATTGCAGATCGTGGATTCGGTGGAAACGCAGGCGGCTCAGACGTCCGACATTTCCAACAAGATCATGGATGCATCTTCTGACACCGGTTCGATCACCAGTTCGGTGTCCGATATTTCGGAGGCGATCGATCAGACAGCGAATCGGGCTGAACAGGTTCAAACTGCGTCCGGAGAGCTTGATAACCGGGCGCGTATTCTAAAAACACAGGTCTCTGAATTCCTTCAGGCCGTTGCAGCTGCTTAAATAGACCAAACAAATCCGAAAACGGCCGGGCTCAGTAAGCCCGGCCGTTTTTGTTTGTGCTGGATAGGTAACGGTTGCAGTGATAGACACTGCTTCGTTTGCCGTGATTACCTATTCCTTCCCGCCATTCGGAGTCCCAGCCATGCCGACCAGCCCGTTTGCCCCGAAAACCGCCCTTGATCGCCTAATGTTGCCAGTGGATGTCCCGACGGTCAAAGAGGCAGCGGAACTCGTCAAGAAAACCGAAGGCACGGTTGGCGTTTATAAAATCGGCATGGAACTACAATTTGCCGGCGGACTGGAATTCGCGCGTGAATTGGCGGAAAGCGGCCACAAGATCTTCCTGGATGTCAAACTCCATGACATTGACAACACCATCACCAAGGCAGTCCGCAACGTCGCCAAGATGGGTATGACCTTCATGACCTTGCACGGGTATCCGAAAACCATGCGGGCGGCGGTCAAAGGTTTGGTGGAAGAGGGTAATCCGCAGCTGTGTCTGCTGGGCGTTACCGTTCTGACAAGCATGGATGAAGACGATTTGTTCGCGGCAGGCTATCGCGGACCCATCGCTGATGTTGTCGAAGCGCGGGCAATAGATGCCAAGGCTGCCGGTATGGGCGGGATCGTCTGCGCGGCAACTGAATCCGCCAAGATGCGCGCAGTTCTTGGAGATGACCTGGTCATCGTAACCCCAGGCATTCGGCCATCGGGCAGCGCTGCAGGCGATCAGCGCCGTGTCATGACGCCAGCCGATGCAATCAAGGCCGGGAGCGATTACCTGGTGGTCGGCAGGCCGATTTCACAAGCGGCAGATCCGAAATCCGCCGCCCAGTCCGTCGTTGCTGAAATCGAAGCCGCGCTCCAGGGATAACGCTTTCAATCTTTAGGGCTAAACTGGTCAGGCCGCCTGATTGTCATCTGCCGCAGCTGAGCGGAGCACCATTCCGAACAGATCCCTTGGATCATCGGGATCAGCCAGCAGATCCAGATTCTCGTAATGCCCTGTTTTCGGCAGAAGGTCATGGACATACCGTAGGGCTGCAAAGTCTTCGATTGCAAATCCAACACTGTCGAACAAGGTATTCTGTGTTTCGGAGGTTCGCCCTTCAGCTTTCCCTGCATAGACCTGCCAGAGCTCCGTCACCGGATGATCCCGGTCGAGCTGCTGAAACTCGCCCTCAATATGGGTCTGATCCGGGAACTCTACAAAAATATCCGAGCGCAGCAGAATGTCCTTGTGCAGTTCGGTCTTGCCCGGACAATCGCCGCCGACCGCATTGATGTGAACCCCGGACCCGATCATGTTATCGGTCAGGATTTTTGCGTTTTTCTTGTCGGCCGTTGCTGTCGTGATGATCTGCGCGCCTTCAATGGCATCCTCCGGGGTCTTGCAGATTGTAACATTCAAGCCGGAATTGATCAGGTTTCTGGCAAGACGGACGCTCGCGGCGGGTTCGATGTCATAAGCGCGAATTTCGGTGATGCCGACCATGTCCTTGAACGCCAGACACTGGAAATCGGACTGAGCGCCGTTGCCGATGACCGCCATTGTTTTTGCACCCTTGGGCGCCAGGTATTTGGCAGCCAAGGCCGAGTTTGCAGCCGTTCGGAGCGCTGTCAGAATCGTCATTTCCGTGAAGAGAAGCGGATAGCCAGTGGCAAGGTCTGAGAGAACGCCAAAACCAGTCACCGTTTGCAACCCGTCCCTTGTATTGCCTGGATGACCGTTGACATATTTGAAGCCGAACGTCTTGCCGTCACTGGTTGGCATCAGTTCGATGACACCTTGCGGGGCGTGGGCCGGAATACGCGGCTTCTTGTCGAAACTTTCCCAACGCAGAAAATCGTCTTTGATGAACTCCGCGATACCGCGCATAACGGTTTCCGCGCCAACCGCGCGCACATTGCGCATCATGTTGTCGACACTGACAAAGGGGACATAAGCCTTGTCTGACGGCGCAAAGGTGTTTCCAGGTTTGGTCATTTGCAGATCCTCTAGAAGCTTCTTGTTGGACGGTCGAAGACCCGGCGGCCGAACAGGCTGCCGGCCAGATCAACCATCAGACGGGCGGTTTTTCCGCGTTCATCCAGGAAGGGGTTCAATTCAACGAGATCGAGTGAGCTCACCAGCCCGCTGTCATGCAGCATCTCCATGACAAGATGTGCTTCGCGGAATGATGTTCCGCCGGGGACAGTGGTTCCAACGGCCGGTGCAATATCCGGATCCAGAAAATCAACATCCAGGCTGACATGCAGCAGGCCGTTCTCGTTGCGGACCCGTTCCAGAAACGGTTTCAAAGATGCGGAAATGCCGGTCTCATCGATCCGGCGCATGTCGCTAACACCGACACCATGGCTCAAAAGTAGCTCGCGCTCTGGCGTATCGATCGACCGCACACCCAGAATTTCGACGTTTTCCGGTTTGATCCTGTGCTTCAGGGAAGCTCCCAAAAGATCATCAAACCCCGGCAGGCCGCACAGAAATGCGAGCGGTGTCCCGTGAAGGTTGCCGCTGGCAGTGCTGTCGAATGTGTGAAAATCCGAATGCGCATCAAGCCAGAGAACAAACAGCGGTCGGCCCTTAGCGGCAGCGGCCTTTGCCTGTCCGGACACGGTCCCCGCCGCGATCGAATGGTCACCCCCCAGATAGATCGGAAAAGCCTCACCTTGACCAAGTCTTGAAGACTTGTCGTGAAGGGCACGGGTCCAACCGACATAAGCGTCATAGTTTCTGACGGTTTTGTTGGGAGCTTTGAGAGTGCCAACCGATTCCCGGTGCACATTGCCGTCGTCAATCACCCGATGGCCCAGCGCTTTAAGCGTATCGGCCAGACCTGCGGTCCGGTAAGCATCCGGCCCCATGACACAGCCTTTTCGGCCTGCACCTTCTTCGACCGGGGCTCCGACAAGCACGATCTCTTTTTGGTCTGCAGTCACACAGGTCTCCGCGATCAATAAACTGGCTCAAGTGTGCTAATTCGTCGCGGCAGAGTAAATCCTGTGACTTGATCAAAATAGTAATCAGATTTATCATTTTGCTAAGTTGAACTGATCGGAATGGAACCATGGATGATCTGGATGTTCGTTTAATCTCGCTGTTACGGCATGACGGCCGGAGATCCGTGTCCGATTTGGCAATCGATCTCAAAGTGTCCCGGGCAACCGTTCGCTCGCGCATGGAGAAACTCATCGATAATGGCGAGATCCTCGGCTTTACCGCCGTTTTGCGCGATGACTGGCGCGATCTTCCGATCCGCGCAGTCACGCTTGTCCATGTTGCCGGCCAAAACACAGACCCGGTCGCAAAGACACTGAGCGCCCTGACAGAAGTACGGGCAATTCATTCCACAAACGGCAAATGGGATCTTGTACTTGAGATAGCAACGCGGGACCTGGTGGCCTTTGACGACGCCCTCAACCGTATCCGGTTGATCGACGGGATTGCCGGAACAGAAACCAATATCCTGCTGACGACCCGCAAAGGGCCAGCCGTCCCGGCGAATGGTTTTGGGACCGACCTCTAAGACGTCAGCCTAACTGTCATTGTCATTGTTTTCTTCCGCATATTTTTGCGGATCAAACCAGTATTCCTTTTGGTCCAAAGGTGTCTCTTTACTCAAATTGTGGTTTGGAATTGAGAAGACTTTTCGAGTTGCCAATGCAGCACGTTTGGCATCCTCTCCGATGTATTCGTCAAAATGTGTATCCAGTGATCCGTCGGCAATCATGATCTTCAACCCGGATTCAATACTTTTCGCAAGCTCGGGGTATTTTGGACTGACAAAGAAGTAAGTCGGGAGCGGCATGTACAGACTCAAGGTATTTTCAACGACCAGGTTGGCATTTTCTTTCGAAAACGTTTCCTGCTCATCGAATATCTCATTGATACCGCGACTGAACGTAATGAACCTGCGAAGCTTCAACATTTCGAAAAGGTCCATATACCCCGGCGTGGTCACTACATCGAATCCTGCATTTTGGAGCAACGGAGTAACCGACCATTGGGTTCCGGAACCTGTAGAAATCTGCTGAAGGTCTTTCAGGGAGTTGACCTTTGACAGTGCGTCCTGGTCCTGTGAGTTAATCAGAAACAATCGGTATCCCTGAATTCCCTTTCTTATGGGAATTCTCACCGGTAGAAGCTGCTCTTCCCAGCCGGGTTTTGGAACTTCGACGCTGACATGAAGGTTTTTGCCGCTTTTGAGATCTGACAACCGCCGATCCCGGGACTGCTCGACTTCGACACGTACGATCTTCGCATCGACGCCTGCCTTGTCGAGAGCAAGAGCCAGAAGTTTCTCGCCGTAGTTAAAACGAACGTCATTTGCGCCGTGCGGTTTTGGTACATGGACATCAACTGGCTGCGCATTAGCGATGGAAACACTGACACTCATCATAAATACGCCTAGTAGTGCAAGATAATCATTCCTCTTTGTCATTCTTAATCACCTTGGCCAACTTACGATAAATATGCTTTCCCATCGAAATTTGACGAATTCTACTTAGATAGTACCTAACAAATTACCCATTTCCAGCGAAAATAGACAGGGCTCTCTCTGAAGCAGGCATCAAACCTGATCAACTCGCAAATCGGGTCGCAGTTGAGGCATTCCGCCGTTACAGTCTCTGCAAGATAGAACAGACAGGGTCTCCAACATGACCAAAGTACTTGATCTTGATAGCTTGACCACTGCTCCGCAACCTTTGGCGGTTGGCGAGGAAGCAGCTGAGAATTATGCAGTTGTCCGGCAGACTCTGAAACGCATTACCGAGGATTGGCGCGAGCAGCCAACACTCCAACAATTGGCGAAAGAAGCTGGATTGCAGTCCATCCAGTTGCAGCGTGTGTTTTCGCGCTGGGCCGGACTGACGCCGAAGCAGTTCCTTCAGGCAATCACCCTGGATCACGCCAAAGCGTTGTTGCGCGAATCTGCCAGCGTGCTGGACGCGTCCTATGAAGTCGGCTTGTCGGGATCATCGCGGCTGCATGATCTTTTTGTCACCCACGAAGCTATGACGCCAGGGGATTACCGAAGCCGCGGTGCTGGGCTAAGCATCATTTATGGTTTTCATCCATCGCCATTTGGTCAGGTTCTGGTCATGGCGACCGACAAGGGTCTGGCCGGTCTCGGGTTCGCTGACCCAGGCGAAGAAGACAGTGCGCTGACGGACATGTGTGACCGCTGGCCAGCAGCCAATTTCGTGCACGATCAGGAAGCAACAGCCTCTTATGCGGGCCGGGTATTTGATCCGGAAAAGTGGCAGCAAGATCAGCCGTTGAACATTGTCATGATCGGGACCGATTTTGAAATACGGGTCTGGCAGACCTTGCTCAGGATCCCGATGGGCAAGGCAACCACCTATTCCGATATTGCCTCCAGCATCGGTACACCGAAGGCTTCACGGGCGGTCGGTTCTGCCGTTGGCCGCAACCCGCTGTCCTTTGTGGTTCCGTGCCACCGGGTTCTCGCCAAAGGTGGCAAGCTTGGCGGCTATCACTGGGGTCTCACCCGAAAACGCGCCATCCTCGGATGGGAAAGCGGCCTGTCCGGACCCGTTCTTGAATGCGCGTAAGAGACCAGGCCCTAGTGAACAGGCCCGTCGGGCATCGGAAAATTACCGGTGATGTCCCAACCAAATGAAGCGATCCGTTCAGCAGCCATTTTGGTGAGATCACCGGTAATCAGAAATTCCACGCTTGTCGGCGGGAATGGCAACTGGCCAATCTCTTCGTGCAATCCAGAGAACTTTTGAGCGGAGCTCTCTGTCCAGGCAACTGAATCCAGTGGCAGGACAATGGCTGCCGATCCATCCCGGCGAAGTGCGACCAGCGTGTCGGAGACCAGCCGGATTTGACCAAGCTCCGAGACGTTGCTGTTGTAGTTTTCCAAAAGAACGATCTGCCGCAACTGATAATAGGCGTCTTCACGATTGTCCGCTTTTGCTATTTTTTCGGCAATCAATTCCAAGCCGCGAACCGACGGCATCGATTGCAGCCGGTAGGCAATGACCGCCTTTTCGGACTGCGTATAAAACGAATTGGCCGAAATCTGCGAAATGGTTGTTTCAGAAATCAAAGACTTGCGGAGGGCCGCCAGGGTTCGTTCCTGCAGTTCTGCTGGAGAACTGTCGATGATGACCGTCCTGAAATTGTCGGCTGTTCGTGTAGCATTGACGATCATACCGCCCGGAATCAGCGCCGTGATGGCTGATACCGTCCAGTTGCCGGCAGTCGTCACACCTGCTGTTTCATCCAGTTTCTCAGACAGCGGTTTGTCGAGCGTATAGGGATCAACGCCCAATTGGACGGCCAGTTCCCGGCGCGCCCGCGCCTGGCCGGTGATCGATGCAGCAATTTCGCCAGCCGATCCGCCTTTGCCGGTGACCACGGCTTCAACGCCTTTGGACAGGCGACCGAACATACGACCAACACCTGTAACTGTGTTTTTGGCAGTTCCGGATGGGTCCGTAATGGCGCTTTCAACAAATTTTGCCGGTTTTTTTGCCGCTTCAGTCAACCCATCAACGAAGTTGGCATCGTTTTTCAGGGCAGATAGCGCAACAAAGGCCTGGATCTCTGACAGTCGGTGTTTCAGAAGACCATCGCCTTCAATCTGTTCGACACCGTTATCACCCTGCAATTCGTAAAGGCGCATAAGCCCATTGCTGCGAACCGGAGACAACACGGCATACCCCGGCCCGAGTTCCTTGCCGTCCAGAATAGCGGCAGGATCCTGTTCCGGCGGTGTCTCGTACTGATCGGAAAGCCCATGAGCAGCGCCGCTGAACAAGCCCGCCCCGAGAAGCAGAATAGTAAGCTGCTTCGAAACCAGTCCGACAAATCGCATGAAATTCAGGCCTTCTGTGCGTGTTGAACGCTGGCTGGGCCTACTTCGGAGCCATTCCGTTTCGGGCCAAGGCCTCACCAGCGAGATAGAGCGAGCCGCAAATCAGAATGCGTTGTGGCTCACCGTCATTTTCACTACAAGCTGCCACATCTGCCAAGGCCGCGTCCAGTGAGGGGAATGGTGTAGAATCAAGTCCAGCACACCGTGCAAGATCTGCAAGATCATCAGGCGAACGCGCTGTCATCGTTGATGAAATCGGTACCGTTCCGACATGCCGGACAAGACCATGAAACGGGCGGAAAAAGCCAACCGGATCTTTCGTGGTCAGCATCCCCGAGATCAGATAGAGCGGTCGCGGTATACGTTCTTCCTGTTCACCCATAAACTGGGACACAGATAGGCCCGCGCCGGGATTGTGCCCACCATCCAACCAGACTTCAGCGCCTTGGGAGCACAGATCAAGCAGCGGCCCGTGGGTCAGTGGCTGTAAACGGCCGGGCCAGTTTACAGATTTCAGACCCTTTTCGATTCCCTCGATATCCGGCAGCAGTCCTGCGGCTTTCAACGTCGCTATCGCCAATCCGGCATTTTCAAATTGATGCGCACCATTCAAGATCGGCATCGGCAGATCCAGAAGTTCTTCGTCATCCTGATAGATCAGGCGCCCCAGATCTGGCAGCGCAACAAAATCCTGACCTGCGACCAACAACGGCGCACGATTGCGTGCAGCCTGCCTGCCAATTGCTCTCAGGGCGTCATCATCCTGCTCGGCTGAGACAACCGGAACACCGGATTTGACAATTCCAGCCTTTTCCGCCGCGATCACCGACAGATCATCCCCGAGGAACTTCTCGTGGTCCATCGAGACAGGTGTAATCACCGTCGCCAGCGGACTATCGATCACATTAGTCGCATCCAAACGCCCGCCAAGCCCGACTTCCAAAAGAACGATATCTGCCGGATTTTCAGCGAAAAGCAGCAATGCAGCAGCCGTCGTGATTTCAAAGAACGTTATTTCTTCGCCGCCATTTGCTTCTTCACAGCGGTGCAGGGCGTCAAATAGCTGCGGATCGGAGACAAAGTTGCCCTCCGTTCCAAGTCGAATGCGCTCATTGAAGGAGACCAGATGCGGCGATGTGTAGACATGGCAACGTTTGCCGGAGGCTTCCAGAATCGCCCGCATGGTCGCAGTGACAGAGCCTTTGCCGTTTGTCCCGGCAATATGAATAACCGGAGGCAATCGTTTTTCCGGTGAGCCGAGAGCGGCCAGCAACCGGTGCATCCGTCCAAGAGACAGATCGATCTCTTTGGGATGCAATGCCAGCAATCGGTCAAGGATTTGAGTAATTTGATCCAAGGCGCCCTCCGAAGAGTCCTTCATGGTCCTACAGCGTACTTACGCATTAGGACATAGCCGTCATGGAAACAAGCAAACAGCGCGGAAATGACTGGTCGTGGCGCAATTGCGACATCGACCGGTCATCAATTGAGGTCAGGAAACTGTTTCTTCCTGCGTTGACGCAGCCTCTGCTCCGCCAGCAGCTTCTTGCGATGCTTCTAGAGCCATTTGTGGCAGCTGAACATCCCGCTTCATCAAGATGCTGGCCACCTGGTAAATGGTGTTTTTCATCTCATGGCGCGGTACGACCATGTCGACCATGCCATGCTCCAGAAGATATTCTGCGGTCTGGAAATCATCCGGCAGTTTTTCACGGACGGTCTGCTCGATCACCCGGCGACCGGCAAAACCGATGGTCGCGCCCGGCTCGGCGATATGGACATCACCCAGCATTGCATAAGACGCCGAAATACCACCTGTTGTCGGGTCAGTCAGCACCACGATGTAAGGAAGACCGGCATCGCGCAGCATCTGTACGCCGACAGTCGTGCGCGGCATTTGCATTAGCGACAGGATACCTTCCTGCATACGCGCACCGCCAGAAGCGACAAACATCACAAACGGTGTCTTGTCTTCAACCGCTTTCAACATGCCTTCGAGAATAGCTTCCCCGACTGCCATGCCTAGAGATCCGCCGACAAAGGCGAAGTCCTGAACACCAACGGTGAAATCCATTCCGTTGACCTTGCCCTGAGCGATATGAATGGCTTCATCTTCGCCGGTCTTTGCCCGGGCATCTTTCAAACGGTCCGTATAACGCTTGCTGTCGCGAAACTTCAGCGGATCCGCCTGAACCGCAGGTGTTTCAAGCCGCTGGTAAATGCCATCATCAAAGAAGGATTCAAGGCGTCGGCGTGCCGGCATCCGCATATGATGGCCGGAACTCGGAATGACCCAGAGATTGGCCTCTAGATCCCGGTGAAATACCATTTCGCCGGTTTCAGGGCACTTGATCCAGAGGTTTTCCGGTACTTCGCGCTTTTTCCAAAGATCGCGGATCTTCGGGCGCACTAATGAGTTGATCCAGTTCACGTCGAACGCGTCCGTTTACTCGAGTTACATATCAGCGAAGATATAGGTATCCGCCGGAATTCGTTCAAATTAAGTTACTGCTGCTAAGGCGACCCTTGCCCGGGCACAGCCAGCGGCCAGATTGGACACAACGTCCGCAACGGCCTGAACAGTTTTGTCGGTTGCCTTGCCATCACCATCAAGGCTGTCCTTGATCGCGTTGACCAGTACCGACCCGACCACAACACCATCAGCATCCTTGCCGATTGTTGCGGCGTGTTCTGCAGTTTTAACGCCAAATCCGACAGCAACAGGCAGGTCCGTATGGCCCTTGATCCGATTGACAGCTTCGGTCACTCGGCCCGTGTCAGTGATGTTCGCACCGGTGATGCCTGTCACCGAGACGTAATAAACGAAACCGGACGTATTGGCCAGAACAGCCGGAAGACGTTTGTCATCGGTTGTCGGTGTCGCAAGGCGAATAAAGTTCAAACCGGCCTCAAGCGCCGGGATACACAGTTCGTCATCGGCTTCTGCGGGGATATCGACGATGATGAAGCCATCGACACCTGCATCCTTGGCGACATTCACGAAAGACTTCGGATCGCGGATATAGATCGGATTGTAATAACCCATGAGGATGATCGGTGTGTCGTTGTCCAGCTTGCGGAATTCGCGAACCATGTCCAGCGTCTTGTCCATGGTCTGGCCACCTGCCAGAGCGCGCTGGTTGGCCAACTGGATCGGAATTCCTTCCGCCATCGGATCAGAAAACGGCATACCGATTTCAATGACATCAGCACCAGCACCCGGAAGAGCATTCAAAATGGCTTGCGAGGTTTTCAGATCAGGATCACCAGCCGTGACAAATGTGACCAGAGCCGGACGCCCGGCATCAGCACAGGCTTTAAAACGGCGATCGATACGCGTTTCCGTCATTCAGCAATACCCTTTTCGCCTCACGGCAGACATTCCATTTCACTTGAACACCAAGCGATGTAGGGGAGCCAACGAGGTGATGTCAATCAAAGAACGTCCCAATTGAGCCTGAATGGCTTTACCGGCCAACAGACCTGACCAATCTGGCTTAAAGATCAAATCCAAGCATTTCGCCGACTGCAAAGACATCCTTGTCGCCGCGACCGCACAGGTTCATGACAATGATCTGGTCCTTGTCCATCTGCGGCGCCATTTTGACCACATGGGCCAGAGCGTGGGATGGCTCAAGAGCCGGAATGATACCTTCGACACGGGTCAGCATCTGGAAGGCGTCCAGAGCCTCGGTATCCATGATCGGCACATAGTCTACGCGACCAATTTCTTTCAACCAGGAATGCTCAGGACCAATGCCCGGGTAATCTAGACCGGCTGAAATGGAGTGACCTTCCAGAATCTGACCGTCGTCGTCCTGCAGAAGATAAGTCCGGTTGCCATGAAGAACACCAGGTTTACCAGCTGTCAGAGAGGCGCAGTGCTCCTCGCCGGTCAATCCACGGCCACCGGCTTCAACCCCAACAATCTTGACGTCCTTGTCATCCAGGAACGGGTGGAACAGGCCGATGGCGTTTGAACCGCCGCCGACGGCAGCAACCAGTGCATCCGGAAGACGGCCTTCGGCTGCCATCATCTGCTCACGCAGTTCCTTACCTATCACCGACTGAAAATCACGCACCATTTCCGGATACGGATGCGGGCCAGCCGCAGTCCCAATCAGATAATACGTGTCGTCGACATTGGTCACCCAGTCGCGAAGCGCTTCGTTCATCGCATCTTTCAGCGTGCCCGCACCAGCGGTCACCGGAACGATTTCCGCGCCCAGAAGCTTCATGCGAAAGACATTCGGCTTTTGACGCTCAACGTCGGTCGCGCCCATATAGACAACACATGGTAATCCGAAACGCGCGCAGACTGTAGCCGTTGCAACACCATGCTGCCCAGCGCCGGTTTCCGCGATGATGCGGGTCTTGCCCATGCGTTTGGCGAGCAGGATCTGACCCAGGCAGTTGTTGATCTTGTGCGACCCGGTGTGGTTCAGCTCATCGCGCTTGAAATAGATCTTCGCGCCGCCGAGTTCCTCAGTCAGACGCTCGGCAAAATACAGCGGAGACGGGCGACCGGTATAATGCGTGTTGAGATCTTCGATTTCGGCATGGAACGCCGGATCGTTCTTGGCAGCTTTGTATTCCTGCTCCAGATCCAGGATCAGCGGCATCAGGGTTTCGGCCACATAGCGGCCGCCAAAAATACCAAAATGTCCGCGGTCGTCCGGACCGGTCCGGATGCTGTTCGCCATATCGTTCACGCGTATACTCCTTACACCGGTTCGCTACCCGGGAAATCAGGCGCTTTTGGCCGCCGCCATAAAAGCGCGAATTCGATCACTGTCCTTGACGCCCTTGTCCCGCTCAACACCGGAGGAAACGTCGACAGCTCTGGCGCCGCTCATGCGGATCGCCTCAACGACATTGTCTGGATCCAGTCCGCCCGAAAGCATGAAGGGCTTCTTCATCTCGAGATCTTTCAAAAGCGTCCAGTCAAAGGAAATACCGTTGCCGCCTGGCAAGTCCGCCCCCTCCGGCGCTTTTGTATCAAACAGGATCCAGTCAGCTACTATAGAGTAGTAAAGTGCTTGTTCCAGATCCGTCTTGTCAGAAACCGACACCACTTTCATGAGTTTGGTGCCGTGCATCACCTTGGTTGCTGCACAGGCTTCGGGTGCTTCCGAGCCATGGAACTGAAAAATATCCGGACCGACAAGCTCCTTGATCCGGGACAATCCGTCCAGATCCATGTTGACGGTCACCGCGACGATTTCCGCCTTGCCGCGCGCCATATCTGCCAGCTTGCACGCCTGGCTCAGGCTGACATGACGTGGGCTTTTGGGAAAAAACATCAGCCCGACCATATCCGCCCCCGCATCAAGCGCGGCTTCCATGGTCTCCTCGGTGCTCAGACCGCAGATTTTGACTTTAATATCAGACATGGTTTTGAGGTATCGCCGGTAGAGAATGGTTTGTCAAAGCTGAAAAACACGAAGACAAATTCCGAAGTTATCGCTCTCGGACTGACCTGTTTTTCAGACACGGTATTTTGACTGCAGAAGTTGCCCCCATATGGCAACTAGATCCGTCAGTAAAATAATCGAGGCCAACAAGCTCATATGCTGCATTCATCTCAATCTCAATCCGACGGTCCGCCGGTCCTTTTTCTGCATGCTGCGGGATACGACAGTCGAATGTGGGGAGAGGTAGTTGACCTTTTGCCTGACTTTCGTTCCATCCAGTTGGACCTGCCCGGACATGGCCAAAGCGAGTCGATTGAGATGAAATCATTTGCAGATGCTGCAGATGACGTCGCAAAAACTGTCAAGGCGCTCGGCTACGGCAAAATCCACATCGCCGGAGTGTCGATGGGGTCCTATGTCGGCTTTCAATTGATGCTTCGTCATCCTGAGCTGGTAACAAACGCCATCCTGAGCGGATTTCAATACCGACCTATTCAAATTCCCAAATCCGCAAAGGCGATGATGCACGCATTTTCCTGGTTCACGAGGTTAAGGATTGTTCGCGAAAGAATGGCGCGATCTATGGGGATTCAGGATATGAGCTTGATCAGTGCGCCAGACGGGTCTGCAAATTGTTCAGCGGAGACCACGCGCCATGTTGGCAATCTCGCCTTGCAGTTTGATGTCGAAGCCGACTTGCCAAAAGCTATTGCAAGAACCTTGGTCCTCGCAGGCAGCAAGGAACACACGGCCATTAAATCCTGTTTGCCCGGATTTCAGGAAAACCTGCCCAATGGCACAGCAGGGATTGTCCCCAATCTTGGTCACGGATGGATCGCAAATGCGCCGGAGCTATTTGCGGAAACCATCCGTGCATGGATTGAGGATTCGGCGCTACCTGATCAACTGAATTTGATGGCACCCGAAATTCCGACCCTTAAGTCACATTGAACGCTGCAATTGCCGCCATGTTGACGATGTCGCTGTCCTTGGCACCAAGAGGAACGATCTGGATCGGTTTGTCGAACCCGACCAGAAGCGGGCCGATGACTGTCGCGCCACCAAGCTCCTGAAGCATTTTTGTCGAGATGGACGCAGAGTGGAACGCCGGCATGACCAGAACATTGGCCGGTCCTGACAGGCGGCAGAACGGGTAGGCGGCCATCCGGTCCATGTCGAGGGCTACGTCAGCCGCCATTTCACCGTCATATTCAAAATCAACCCGGCGACGATCCAGAATGCGGACGGCCTCTTGAACTTTTTCAGAGCGTTCCCCGCGCGGATGGCCGAATGTGGAATAGGCCAGCATGGCGACCTTGGGCTCGTAACCGAGCTTGCGGGCAACATGCGCCGCTTCTTCGGCAATATCGGCGAGTTCTTCCGATGTCGGCATGTCGATCACTGCAGTATCAGCAATCAGAACTGTCCGCCCTCTGGCCAGTGCCAGCGACACGCCAATGACCCGGTGGCCCGGTTTTGGATCAATGGTCGCTTTCACAGTATCCAGCGCAACCGAATAATTCCGGGTCAAGCCGGTCACCATGGCATCGGCATCGCCGCGCGCCACCATGATCGCACCCCAGTAATTCCGGTCATTGTTGACCATGCGCTGGCAGTCGCGCAGCAAATAACCTTTGCGCTGCAGGCGGCCATAAAGGTACTGCGCGTAATCAGCGTTGCGATCAGATAGACGCGCATTCTGGATGGAAATACCCGGGCGGTTGATATCAATCCCGGCCTGTTCAGACATGGATTTGATCTCGTCTTCTCGCCCGATCAGGATCGCTTCGCCCAGTCCCTGGGACACAAAGCTGGTGGCTGCGCGGATCACCGGTTCTTCCTCGCCTTCGGCAAAGACTACCCGTTTCGGCTGTTGACGGACTTTCGAGAAAATCCGCTGCAAGGTTCCAGCGACCGGATCACGACGTGCTGACAGCTGGTGTTTGTAGGACTCCATATCGACAATCGGGCGCTGGGCGACACCGGAATCCATCGCTGCCTGGGCAACTGCTGGCGGAATCGTATGGATAAGGCGCGGATCGAACGGTACGGGGATGATGTATTCCGGGCCAAATTTCGGGCGATTGCCGCGATAGGCGGCAGCCACTTCATCCGGCACTTCTTCCCGCGCCAACTCGGCAAGTGCATTGGCGCAGGCGACCTTCATCTCGTCATTGATGGTGGTGGCATGCACATCCAGCGCACCACGGAAGATATACGGAAAGCCAAGAACGTTGTTGACCTGATTGGGATAATCGGACCGGCCTGTTGCCACAATGGCATCATCACGCACTTCGGCTGCCTCCTCCGGAGTGATCTCCGGATCCGGGTTTGCCATTGCAAAGATAATCGGGTTTGGCGCCATCACACGAAGCATATCCGGGGTCAGGGCACCCTTTGCGGAAACTCCGAAGAACACATCCGCACCCTTCATCGCGTCATACAGCGAACGGGCCTTGGTTTCGACCGCATGACCGGACTTCCACTGGTTCATACCTTCTTCACGGCCTTTGTAGATCACGCCCTTGGTGTCACATAAAATGACGTTCTGATGCGGGATGCCCATCGCCTTGACCAGTTCGATACAGGCGATGCCTGCTGCACCGGCACCATTACAGACAACCTTGGTGTCTTTCATGTCGCGGCCCGTCAGATGTAGCGCGTTGATCAAACCGGCTGCCGCGATGATCGCTGTGCCGTGCTGATCATCGTGAAACACCGGAATGTCCATCAACTCGCGCAAGCGTTGCTCGATGATGAAACAGTCCGGCGCCTTGATGTCTTCCAGATTGATGCCGCCGAAAGACGGCCCCATATAGCGAACCGAATTGATGAATTCGTCGACATCCTGCGTATCGATTTCCAGATCGATGGAATCCACATCGGCAAAACGCTTGAAAAGAACCGACTTGCCTTCCATCACCGGTTTGGACGCCAACGCACCCAAATTTCCAAGTCCCAGGATGGCCGAACCGTTGGAGATCACGGCAACCATATTGCCCTTTGTGGTGTAGTCGTAGGCTTTGCTCGGATCATCCGCGATGGCCCGCACCGGCACTGCCACACCCGGCGAATAGGCCAACGACAAATCCCGTTGTGTCGCCATTGGTTTGGTCGGGGTGATCTCCAGTTTGCCCGGTCTGCCTTCCTGGTGGAATTGCAAGGCTTCCTGATCCGTAAAACTGACATTGGTTTTGGAGGACGGCTTTTTCGCGGACATGATCTGGGCGTTCCCTTATTATCGGCGCGCTTTATGCGACGGAACCAATGACCTTAGCTGCTGAAAATTGAAGCCTCAAGCTGCGATGCCTTATCCCTTTAGACAACGTGGCCCAATGGTCTGCCTTGGCTTTTCACATTTGGTCAGCTTTCGAAAAGGTGTTTATTCTTCCTGAAATCCACCAACTTGTTCGCTTTCAAGAGCTTCCACTTGAAAGCCGGTTGATTTAACACTCGTGCATGACCCAGACAAGCGCTCAAAAACCGGCCCCGGCAGATACCAAAGTCACGCCGATGATGGCCCAGTTCATCGAGATCAAGACGGCCAATCCGGACAGCCTGCTGTTTTACCGGATGGGTGATTTTTATGAGCTGTTTTTTGAAGACGCGGAGATTGCCGCGCGAGCGTTGGGCATAACACTGACAAAACGCGGCAAACATCAGGGTGAAGATATCCCGATGTGCGGCGTGCCGGTTCATGCGGCTGATGATTATCTGCAAAAGCTGATTTCACTGGGCCACCGGGTCTCTGTCTGCGAACAGATGGAAAATCCGGCTGAAGCCAAGAAACGTGGCGCAAAGTCTGTCGTGCGACGGGATGTTGTCCGTCTGGTTACGCCGGGCACCCTGACAGAAGAACGATTGCTGGATGCCGGGGCCAACAATTATCTGATGGCGTTGACCCGGTTGAAAGGCGGATCGCTTGCAGGCGATGCTGTCTACGGCCTTGCCTGGATCGACATGTCGACCGGTTCGTTCCAGCTGTCCGAAACTGATCATCAGCGGTTGGCAGCCGATCTGGCACAAGTCAGCCCGAAGGAATTGATCCTCGCTGACAATCTGCTGCAGGAAACGGATCTGCGCTTGCTCGCCGAACAGGCAGGCGGCGCGCTTTCTCCCGTGCCTCGGGCCTTTTTCGACAGTTCAACGGCAGCTGACCGGCTGGCACATTATTTTGGCGTGAAGACCCTCGACGGGTTTGGAACCTTCAGCCGTGCGGAACTGTCTGCCGCTGCCGGGATTCTCTCCTACATCGAAAAAACCCAGCTCGGCGAACGACCGCCGCTGGATCCGCCGGTTCGCGAAGCTGGCGCAGGGCGCATGCTGATTGATCCGGCAACACGCGCCAATCTGGAACTTTCGCGAACACTGTCTGGTGAAAAACAGGGCTCGTTGCTGGCAACCATCGACAGGACGGTTACCGGAGCAGGGTCCCGGTTGCTGGCAAGCCGATTGGCTGGGCCGTTGATCAATGTTGATGCAATCCAGAGACGGCATGATGCCGTCGGGTTTTTCCTCGACAATGAAATGATGCGGGAGGGCCTGCGCCAAACCTTGAAAGGTGCGCCGGATATGGCGCGTGCCTTGTCACGCATAGCACTCAATCGAGGTGGCCCACGCGATATTCTGGCAATCTCTCAAGGTCTTGCCGCCGCACGGGGTGTTCTTGATCAGACAGCTTCCAAGTCTGACGGCATCCCTGCTGAAATCGCTGCCGCTCGCGCTAGTCTGGAGCAGGCACCGCATGATCTGGGCGCAGAACTCGTTGCCGGGATCAAGGAAGACCCGCCCCTTTTAAAACGGGACGGCAATTTTGTTGCCACCGGCTACAACAGTGATCTGGACGAGCTCAGGGCACTACGCAACGAAAGCCGCAAGGTGATTGCCAAACTTCAGGCTGACTATGCCGAAGAACTTGGCCTGCGGTCGCTAAAAATCAAACACAACAACGTGCTTGGCTGGTTCATCGAAGCGCCAACGGCCCAGTCGGACAAGATGGTCGCCGATCCCGGTCGCTTTATTCATCGACAATCCATGGCGGGCGCCATGCGCTTCACCACAACGGAATTGGCAGATCTGGAATCCAAGATCGCCAGCGCTGGTGAGCGTTCTCTTGCTATCGAACTGGAAATCTTTGAGCGGCTTTCCCAGGCAATCATTGACGCAGGGGATGCCATCAAGGCTGCTGCACAGGGCCTCAGTATTCTTGATGTGTCAGCAGCGCTCGCCAAACTGGCTCAGGAAGAAAGCTACGCACGGCCGATCGTCGATGATAGCCGCGCATTTGATATCAAGGCGGCCCGACATCCCGTCGTGGAATTGGCGCTTAAAAAGACCGGCGGTGACAGTTTTGTTGCCAATGACGCCAATCTCGGGCCGGAAGCCGATGAAGACATCGGTCATATCTGGCTGATCACCGGCCCGAACATGGCAGGTAAATCAACTTTCCTGCGCCAGAATGCGCTCATTGCCGTGCTCGCCCAGATGGGCTCCTATGTTCCCGCTGCATCCGCTCACATCGGCATTGTGGACAGGCTGTTTTCGCGGGTTGGCGCTGCAGATGATCTGGCGCGTGGGCGTTCTACCTTTATGGTTGAGATGGTCGAAACCGCTGCCATTCTCAATCAGGCCGGTGACCGCTCCCTTGTGATTCTCGATGAAATTGGCCGTGGTACAGCGACGTTCGACGGCCTGTCGATTGCCTGGGCGACAATTGAGCATCTGCATGAAAACAACAGGTCACGGGCTCTGTTCGCGACGCATTATCATGAACTGACGGCGCTATCTGCCAAACTGGACCGGCTCTCCAATGCCACCGTGTCGGTCAAGGAATGGAAAGGCGAGGTCATCTTCCTGCATGAAATCGTGCCCGGTGCAGCCGACCGGTCCTACGGTATCCAGGTCGCCAAACTGGCCGGATTGCCATCAGTGGTCGTTGAGCGCTCCAAGCAGGTGCTCAGCCAGCTGGAAGAACAGGACCGAAGATCTCCAACCGAAAGCATGATCGACGAATTGCCGCTGTTTGCGACCCTGACACCGACGCTCGGTGCAGCAACGAGTTCATCGGAATCCAACCCGGTGTCAGAGGCGCTCGACGAGATCAATCCGGACGACCTGACACCTCGAGACGCACTCGAAGCACTGTACCGGCTTAAGACACTGCAATCTCAGACAGATTAATCGGATTCAAACATCTTTGCGGCTGTGAAAACTCTTTAAATCGGGGTTCCGCGTGACCGCAGAGCAAAAGCCATCTAGGGTAATCATCTTTCTGATTCTCAGATTTACCGGTCTTTTTCTATGCGCGTTTTTTCCCAGCTTCCCCGGCAGGGTATGCTGATATTTTTTCTTCTGCTCACCAACAGTATCTGTGGTGCAGCCCTGATCCCATTGATGAGTTTTTTCATCGTAGAGGGTCTGGGTGTCGAGCCGTGGAAAATCGGGCTTTACACCGGAACCGTTCTGACACTGACGCTGCTCACCAACCGCTGGGCCGGAGAACGGCTTGATCACGGATTTCCAGTCCGAAAACTGCTGGTGATCTCGGTTTCCGCCTATCTCACGCTCACCGCGTTGCTCACTCAGACAAACAGTTTTCTGATGTTGGTCTTGATTGTTGCGCCACTCATGAGTCTGTCGAACATGGGGTCGGGAACGATATTCACGTTCGGTCGCCTCTATGCGCAACGAACCGATTTGGACATTGCTCGTGTCAATTCCTGGCTGCGCATGGCGATATCGCTGGCCTGGATGATCGGACCGGCCTTGTCCTTCACACTGGTTGCAGAATTCGGATTCAAGGTTGCCTTTTCCTGCGCACTCGCACTCGGTTTTGTCAATCTCGTCCTCTGGCACATCGTTGTACCACCCGAATTCAAGGCGGAACCCAAAGATAAAAGGCAAGACGCTTCAGACCCGATCAACTGGGGATTGATGATCGCCGCCCTGATCTGCCTTGGATTTGTCATCACCAATACTTTGTTTGTGTCGGTCATGCCGCTGCTTTTCATTAAGGAAACCGGTTTGCCGGGATCAACACCGGGCCTTTCCCTGACCGTCAAATGTCTGGTGGAAGTCTTTGTAATTTTTGCATCGGTTAGATTAGCAGAGAAAATCGGTGTGAGAATCGTTCTCTTGATCGCTGCCATATTGGCGGCCATCAGCATGTCTCTCTTCGCACAAGCCACAAGTCTCTGGCAGGTCATTGCAATTTCGATTCTGGAAGGGACATATTATGGTCTGTTTGCAGGTGTTTCGATCACCTTCGTGCAAAGTTTCGCACCGGACAAACCGGGGAGAGCCACAGCCGTTTACATGAACAGCCTGTTTTTTGGGGGCATGATCGGCAGCGTTTCCATGGGCTTTATTGCAAGCGCAACGGACTACAAAACCGTTCTATATGTGGCGACAGGATCATCGCTGACCGCAATGCTCATTCTGCTCGCCACCTTGAAAGTTCGCCCAAGGACAGCAGACCAGCAGACCTAAATCCCCCCTGCTTTCGCCGTTGCCAGCGCGCTGGCCATGGCGCCGGCAAAACTGGTCCGGTCCTCCGGGTTCAGGAAATTGCCGAGATCGATCGTTTCACCGCGACTGGTCAGGGATATTTTGACGACACCTTCATCTTCGATGCGATCGACTGACAGGCGAACCCAAACAGGGTTGAAGTGGTATTCCTGAGAGTGTCTGCCGGGGCCAACCTTGCGGATCACGATTTCATTGCGCGATACACGCACCTCTTCAAATCGCTTGGCAGAAGCATAGTTCAGACGGAACGCCAACCAGATCAGCGCCATGTCCAGGCCGAAGAACCCAAAGACAGGCCAGGCGCCTATGCGCCAGAACAGGATTCCCGCACCGAAACTGACCGCACCAAGACAAAGCATCAGGATCATGAAACCATTTGGGCCCAACGAACGGTAAGGCGTCAGAACGGCGGTAAAAAACGGCCGTTCCTCGTTTTCCGTGTTGCCAAAGGTGTCCGGATCTGGATTGTTCACGCTCATAGAGGGTGATTATAGAGAGATCATGACGCAAGCAAAGAGTACTACGGCCAGCAAATCAAAAAGGTCCGGCAAACCGGCAGCAAAAAAGACACGGCAAACACCATCTGTTGACAATCCCGGCAAGGTGTTAAAACGCTCGCGTTACAGCAAGGTTGAGGCCCACGCGATTTTCCAGCGGTTCCATGCAGACAATCCCGAACCCGAAGGCGAACTGGATTATGTGAATGCCTTCACACTTCTGGTGGCCGTCGTCCTGTCGGCGCAAGCGACAGATGTCGGCGTCAATCGCGCGACCAAACACCTGTTCGAGATCGCAGACACTCCAGAAAAGATGCTGGCGCTCGGCGAAGACAAGGTTCGCGACGAAATCAAGACCATTGGCCTTTATAAAAATAAGGCAAAGAATGTCATTCTTCTATCCGAGCAGCTGATCCGCGACCATAAAAGCAACGTGCCTGAAGATAGGGAAGCGCTGGAGGCTCTTGCCGGCGTTGGCCGGAAAACGGCGAATGTGGTTCTGAATATCTTCTTTGGTCACCCGACAATCGCAGTCGATACCCACCTGTTCCGACTCGGCAATCGCATCGGGATTGCGCCGGGCAAAACACCGCTCGATGTCGAAAAGTTCATGGAAAAAGCCATCCCTCAGGAATTCGCACTTCACGCCCATCACTGGCTGATCCTGCATGGTCGATACATCTGCAAGGCGCGCAAACCAGAATGCAAACGCTGTGTCATCTATGATCTGTGCAAGAGCCCGGAAAAGGACCATTTTGATGCCATTCCGGACATTGCAGTGCGAACCAAAGCGCAAATAGACAGGGAAATGAGCGAGTGAGATATTCGTCCAGCTCAATTCCAGTCAGCAAACGCCTGACCTTCCGGCTGCCGACCAGGGAAGACGCAGCTTTTTATCTGAAGATGATGAACGAGCCGGATTATATCCGGTTCATTGCGGACCACGGCATTCGCTGCGAAGAGGACGCGCTTGGATATATCGAAGCCAAATCCCTTGCCCGTTTTGAAAAACATGGGGTCGGGCTTTGGGTTGTCGAAACCAGAGCCACCGGAACACCCATCGGGGTCTGCGGCCTTGTCGTTCGCGACGGGCTCGATTACCCGGATCTGGGATATGGTTTTCTGGAAGCCCATCGCGGCAAGGGTTATGCGCGTGAAGCAAGCCAGGCTGTTCTTGATTTTGCACGCAGAAATCTGAACATGAAAACGCTCTGTGCCATCACAGATCCAGATAACGAACGATCAAATGGTCTATTGAAAAAGGTTGGGTTTGTTCAGGACGGCCAAAAGTATCTCGCCGAGATCGGGGAGATTTCAGACTATTTTATCTGGAGATCTGAGTAGACGACACGAAACAGGCTGTCGGCCAAGTGTCAGCTCTTTTCGCGCAATCGGACAACCACATCAACACGGACAACTTCCATTCCTTCAGGGATTGCCGGAAGTTTACCGATGCCAACGCCTTCACCAGGAATATCGATCACGCGATTTTCGCCTTCAATGAAGAAGTGATCATGGTCAGAGACTTTGGTGTCGAAATAGGTCTTGTTGCCCTCAATTGCGACTTCGCGCAGCAGGCCAGCTTCGGTGAATTGATGCAATGTGTTGTAAACGGTTGCCAGCGAAACCGGGACTTCTGCGTCGACAGCTTCTTCATGCAGATGCTCTGCAGAGATGTGCCGGTCGCCCTTGGAATACAGCAGTTCAGCCAGCGAGACACGTTGACGGGTTGGCCGCAAACCCGCATGCCGCAACATTCCGGTTACGTTTTTTTCAGCCGTCTCGGTCGTCAAATGTGTCGTCATTCCAATATGATCCAAGCTCTTGAACCGCAAAATCCGATCTCTGCAATGGCCCAGGTAACACCTCAGCCTTAGCAGTACACGCCTATATCTGCCATTTGTTGTACCTTACATGCAAGTTTTAACGCAAGGTTCGGCTGCGGCACGTCTATCCGGATCATGCGCTGCACCATGAATGAGGGTGGAAATTGCGCAGAAAAACCCCGTAAGTTCATGCAAGTGACATCTTTCGGACATGGTTCCCCTGTGTTAGGAAGACGCCTAAAATGAAGCCAAAACAAACCCACCCTCGTCTCTTCATTACTGGGACCAGGATAAACAAGACGGACTTTGAATGACCGAGCGGCCATCCAGCTACGATTATGAGGCATTGCTTGCCTGCGCACGCGGTGAGCTTTTTGGACCCGGAAACGCGCAATTGCCGCTTCCGCCGATGCTAATGTTTGATCGGATCACGGAGCTTTCCGAGACCGGCGGCGAATATGACAAGGGCTTTGCCCGCGCGGAATTCGATATCAAACCGGACCTGTGGTTCTTCCCGTGCCACTTCCAGGGCAATCCGGTGATGCCGGGATGTCTCGGCCTTGACGCCTTGTGGCAACTGACCGGGTTTTATCTCGGCTGGCTCGGTCTTGAAGGCAAGGGCATGGCGCTGTCGACCGGCGAAGTGAAGTTCAAGGGCATGGTTACGCCTGACGTCAAAAAAGTTGAATATGGCGTCGACTTCAAACGCATCATGAAAGGCCGTCTGGTTCTTGGTATTGCCGATGGCTGGCTGAAAGCCGACGGCGAACAGATCTACAAGGCGACCGATCTGCGCGTTGGCCTGGCGAAAACCTAAGGTCATATCGCCAAACTATTGTTAGACCGGCGCATTTCGTTAATTCGGAAGCGCCGGTTTGTGTATTGTAGAAGAGAATGCTGCGGAAACCACCGTAGCTCTCGGAAAAGAAGGTTAGGAGACCGCAATGAGACGCGTTGTCGTCACCGGTATGGGAATCGTTTCGTCCATCGGAGCAGATACCAAGGAAGTTCTTTCCAGTCTCAAGGACGGCAAGTCCGGCATCAGTTTTGCGCCGGATTATGCTGAACACGGCTTCCGCAGTCAGGTCCACGGTATGCCGAATATCGACATTCCGTCCCTGATCGACAAACGTCAGCTTCGCTTCATGGGCGATGGCGCGGCCTACAACTTCATTGCCATGGAACAGGCGATTGCCGACAGCGGCCTCGAGGAAAAAGACATTTCCAACGAGCGCACCGGCCTGATCATGGGTTCCGGCGGCCCATCCACCAAAAACCTTTTCCAGGCGCATAAGATTGTCATTGAAAAGGGTGCGCCCAAGCGCATGGGACCCTTCATGGTCACTCGCGGCATGAGCTCGACCAACTCTGCTTGTCTGGCAACGCCGTTCAAGATCAAGGGCATCAACTATTCGATCACGTCTGCTTGCTCCACGTCAGCCCATTGCATCGGATCTGCAACCGAACAAATCCAGTTTGGCAAGCAGGATGTGATGTTTGCGGGCGGCGGTGAAGAACTCGACTGGACGCTTTCCTGTCTGTTCGACGCCATGGGTGCCATGTCTTCCAAATACAACGACACACCTCAAACGGCATCACGTGCGTATGACGCAACCCGCGACGGATTTGTGATTGCTGGCGGCGGCGGCGTTGTTGTTCTGGAAGAACTGGAACATGCCAAGGCGCGCGGCGCGAAAATCTATGCTGAAGTGACCGGCTACTGCGCCAACTCAGACGGCTACGACATGGTTGCACCGTCCGGTGAGGGCGGCGAGCGTTGCATGCGCATTGCCACGTCCACACTGGGTGATCGGAAGGTCGACTACATCAACAGCCACGGCACATCGACCCCGGTTGGTGATATTGGCGAAGTTGAAGCTGTTCGCCGCGTCTTCGGTGAAAACCAGCCACCTATTTCGTCGACCAAGTCCCTGACCGGTCACAGCCTTGGTGCAACTGGCGTCCAGGAAGCGATTTACTGCCTCCTGATGCTGGAAAACGACTTCATCACTGCATCTGCGAACGTTGCCGAACTCGACCCGGCTCTGAAACCGGAAGAAATCGTCACCAAACGCATCGACAATGCAGGTCTCGACACCGTGCTCTCAAACAGCTTCGGTTTCGGCGGCACCAACGCATCTCTTGCGATGTCGCGATACCACGGCTGAGGAGCATTGAATGTCTGATTTTATGAAGGGCAAACGCGGCCTGATCATGGGCGTGGCCAACAACCACTCCATTGCGTGGGGCATCGCAAAAACACTGGCTGATCAGGGGGCCGAACTGGCATTCACCTATCAGGGTGATGCCTTCGGAAAACGAACAAAGCCGCTGGCGGAGTCTGTTGGCTCCGATATCTTGTTGCCATGCGACGTCGAAGACATCGATTCTGTCGACGCCGTCTTCAATACGCTGAAGGAAAAATGGGGCAGCATCGACTTTCTGGTGCACGCGATTGCGTTTTCCGACAAGGATGAGCTGTGCGGCAAATACGCCGACACAACCCGGGAAAACTTCACCCGGACGATGATGATTTCCTGTTTCTCGTTTACGGAAATTGCAAAACGCGCCGCTGCTATCATGCCGAATGGCGGATCGATGATAACGCTGACGTATGGCGGCTCAACCCGGGTCATGCCGAACTACAACGTCATGGGTGTTGCCAAGGCAGCCCTTGAATCGTCCGTTCGGTATCTGGCGGTCGATTACGGCGAACAGAATATCCGTGTCAACGCGATCTCTGCCGGCCCTGTCCGTACTCTGGCAGGATCCGGTGTCTCTGATGCGCGCTTAATGTTCAATTTCCAGAAGGCAAATTCTCCGATGCATCGGACTGTATCGCTGGATGAAATCGGCGGAACCGGTCTTTACTTGCTGTCAGATATGTCCGGCGGCGTTACCGGCGAAATTCATTTTGTCGACTGCGGTTACAACATCATGTCAATGCCGCGCCTCGACCAGCTGAAAAACCTGGAAGAAAAAACCAAATAAGTGCTTCAGGCAGAGTTAGAATTGAAAAAGGCGGCCGAATGGCCGCCTTTTATGTACCTAGCGGCGAGTCGTCAGTCCTCGATGAGTTCATCCGGATAGACACCGAACAGCCGCGTCTGGTCGAGCCATCCGTCATAGGTTTCACCGGAAACACGGCACCAGCCGCCTGCGCATTCCGTTACAGATGCCAGTACAAAGGGTTCCAGTTCAGCAACGATGTCAGCATCGGAACTGGAGCGTGCCCTGAGCGGTGTGCGGTTATTTTGCTCCCAGGGCGTTACCAGCGCTGTCCGCCGGCCTGACAGAAGCGAGTGAAACACCCAGCCCTGTTTGCCTTCCCAGTCGCGGATCTGCCGCCAATTCTCAAATTCCTGAATGATCTCTACAGGAAGTCCCGATTGAACAAATGTCCAGCCAATGTCGTACTTTCTGGACGGGCCAATCCGAACATTCACTCGATCAGACTTCAGACTGACGAAGCGCGGAAGCGGAAGATCTGTGGACCCGGAGGACGTGTCCTGTGCCATCGCTGGCATCAGCACTAGCGACAGTCCGCCCAAAAAGGTCATCAGGCAAAAGAAAAAACGAACTGCTGTGAACGAACGAGCCATATTGTTCGGGAGTCCAATTGTTATTGATAGGCAACTTGATGCAAATCTGTAGCGAATAACTTGCGCAAAAACCAGCTCACCAAATTCGGCTGTGTTGGTTTGCGTGGCGATTGAGGCCAATCCCTTGTTTCTGCCGGACCATCTGGTAAGGAATGGGAATGGTCTCATCCGCTCGCGCAACGCGCAGCATCTAAGGTGAATCCGTTGGGGTTAAGGTTTCCTCAACGTAGCCCGAAAGGCAGTTGGTATGGCGAATAAGAAGCCTGTCGTCGTTGTGACCCGGAAACTTCCGGATGTGGTCGAAACCCGGATGCGCGAGCTTTTTGAAACGCGCCTGAACGAAAATGACCGGCCGTTTAGCCAGGCAGAGCTGGTGGAAGCTGTCAGAACTGCTGATGTGCTTGTCCCCACTGTTACGGATCGAATCGATTCGGCAGTGCTTTCGCAAGCTGGGGACAATCTCAAACTGATCGCGAATTTCGGCAATGGTGTCGACAATATCGACGTCGTAACCGCCAATAACCGGGGAATCAACGTCACGAATACGCCCGGTGTTCTGACTGAAGACACTGCAGACATGACCATGGCTCTGATGCTGGCTGTGCCGCGGCGTCTCGCCGCAGGGATAAAGGCGTTGGAAAGCGGCGACTGGGCAGGTTGGTCTCCGACCTGGATGCTAGGTCACCGGATTTGGGGCAAACGGCTTGGAATTATCGGCATGGGCCGCATTGGTCAGGCAGTTGCCCGGCGCGCCAAGGCATTTGGGATGTCGATCCACTATCACAATCGCAGACGTGTCGCCTCCGAGATCGAGGACGATCTGGAAGCAACTTACTGGGAAAGCCTCGATCAGATGCTGGCCCGCATGGACGTTGTGTCGATCCATTGCCCGCACACGCCTGGAACTTTCCATCTCCTGTCCGCCCGGCGTCTAAAACTCCTGAAGCAGGATGCTTATGTGGTCAACACGGCTCGAGGCGAAGTGATTGACGAAAACGCGCTGATTCGCATGCTGGAAGCCGGTGATCTGGCTGGTGCCGGCCTCGACGTGTTTGAACATGAGCCCGCAGTCAATCCGAAGCTGGTCAAACTCGACAATGTTGTGCTTCTCCCCCATATGGGATCAGCCACCATCGAAGGCCGTATCGAAATGGGCGAGAAGGTGATTATCAACATAAAGACCTTCATGGATGGGCATCGCCCGCCGGACCGTGTTCTCCCGTCGATGCTTTAATCGGGAAGTTTCTTGACCTTCGAGATCCCGGAAAGCCTGAAGCACGTTGCAGCCTATCCGAACGGGTCGGGCTGGCTTAACAGTCTTCCGGATCTTCTGGGATCTTGTGTCTCGCAGTGGGATCTTGACGACATTGGCCCGCCCTTCGGCGGGTCTAATGTCTCTTTGGCACTGCCGGCCAGGCGCGGGACTGATGATGTTGTCCTGAAAATCCAGTACCCCGACGCTGAGAGTCGCTATGAGGCGGATGCTTTGCAGGCCTGGAATGGGTCGGGTGCTGTCAGGCTTTTGGAACATGACAGAGAAAACGCGGCATTACTGCTGGAGCGTTGTGTACCAGGAACCTATTTGGCAAACGATCCGAACACTGATGTCTTGGGTGTGGTCACAGACCTTCTTCAGCAGCTTTTGAAACCCGTCAACGGGCCTTTTACAACACTAGCGGATCAGGCAATTGTCTGGGCTGAAGAGATCCCGAAGGCTTGGGAAAGAGCGATGCGCCCCTGCGAGCGTTATCTGGTGGATACCGCGCTGGATTTCATTAGAGAACTGAGCATCAGCCAGCCGGACCAGGTCCTGCTGCATCAGGATTTACACGGCCACAACATCATTTCAGCTGAGCGGGAACCCTGGCTCGCGATTGATCCCAAACCGCTTGTTGGCGAAAAGGCCTTCTCCCTGGCACCGATTGTGCGCAGTTTCGAACTTGGTCAGACAAAAGAAGCCACCCTTTGGCGTCTGGACAGGTTGTCAGCAGATCTTGGTGTCGACCGCGAACGCGCGCGAGGCTGGACCGTCGCCCAAACCATGGCATGGGGCTTTGGCAGCGACATGGACCATCTGCGCCATCAAAGCGTTCGCTGGCTGTTGGATCGATAACTTATTGGATTACTTGTATTTTTGCCAAATCGCACTGTCGCCCATGCCTTCGACAAAGGCTTTGTGGGCTGAAAATTCTTCATCTTTCAAAAGTGGAACAATCGGCGCCGGTCTTGGCCTGGCGTTAAAGGAGCCCAATTCTCCAGACTGAGTAGAGGCATTGGAAGATGCAGTTGTGTCCTCTTCATCCGACATGAGGCCAAGGCCTCTTTGGCGACCGCCAATCAGCTCCAGATAGACTTCCGCCAGAATTTCCGCATCGAGCAAAGCTCCATGCTTGACGCGTCTTGAGTTGTCGATGCCATAGCGTGAACAAAGCGCATCGAGGGAATTTGGTCCGCTGGGATGTTTTCTGCGGGCGATTTCTAGCGTATCGAGCACCTGATCATTGGAAATATGCCGTCGACCGGCCTTTTCCAGCTCCATATTGATGAAGCCCATGTCAAACGCAGCATTGTGGATCACAAGCGTTGCATCACCGACAAATTCCAGAAATTCATCGGCAACTTGCGAAAACAGCTGTTTGTCCGACAGGAATTCTTCCGACAGACCGTGAACCTTAAAGGCACCTTCCGGCATGTCACGCTGCGGATTGATATAGACATGATAGGACTTGCCGGTTGGAATATGATTGATCAGTTCCACGCCGCCGATTTCCACCAGCCGGTCGCCGCCACGAGGGTTAAGCCCCGTTGTTTCCGTATCAAATGATATTTCGCGCATTTTTCCGCCTGTTTGCCTCAGATCTCACTGTGCAGGTCAGAGGTCTGCAGGCAAGGCAAACTCAGGGTTTTCCCCGGTCTTCAGTGCCTGTCAGCTCAACCAATGCCGGAAACTGATTTCAGGATCGCGTGAACTGCCCGCTCTGCCGACGCAAGTCCCAGCCCGGTATCAATCAGGAAATGGGCACGACGGCGTTTGTCTGTATCGGGCATTTGTTTCGACAGGATCGCTTGAAACCTGTCTTCACTCATACCGGGCCTGGACAACACTCGCTCGCGCTGAACATCAGCGTTTGCTGTCACAACAACGGCGGCATCGACCCGCTGATCACCGCCGGTTTCAAACAGGAGAGGGATATCCAGAACCACGACACGTTGGCGCTCCTTGGCTGTTCGCTCGAGAAACAGGTTTTCTTCTTCGCGAACCAGCGGATGAACGATCGCCTCAAGCCTTTTCATGGCGTCAGGTTTTCCGACAACGTGAGGTGACAACAACGACCTGTCCACTTTGCCGTTAACAACCGTGCCCGGAAACGCGGAATCAATCAGCGGCGCGGCGCGGCCAGCATAAAGGACATGAACCGATGCATCGGCATCATGAACCGGCACTCCGGCAGCAGCAAACATCTTTGCCGTTGTCGATTTCCCCATACCGATAGAACCAGTGAGGCCGAGTTTGATCACGCGCTGACCTCAAGATCTTTCAGGATCAAAGCCCGCAACTCATCGTCTACGTCCGGTCGCACACCGAACCAGCGTTCAAACCCTGGAACTGCCTGATGCAGCAACATACCAAGACCATCGACTGTTTTGTTGCCGCGCTCAGATGCCTGTTTCAAAAGATCCGTTTCCAAAGGCACATAGACAATATCAGTGACAAGAGCTGATTTAGGCAGACCGGACAGATCAATTTCCAGAGGTGCTTTTCCGGCCATTCCAAGCGATGTAGTGTTCACCAAAAGATCTAATTTTCCAAGCAATGTCCCCAGATCGTCCCACGCATGTGCAGTCGTTTTGGATCCAAATTCATCTGCAATAACTTTGGCTTTTTCGACTGTACGGTTGATGATATGCACATGTTGGAAATTTCTGGAAAGCAACGCCCAGACAATCGCGCGGGAAGCCCCGCCGGCGCCCAGTACCAAAGCTGTTCCAGCTGCGTTATCCCAGCCGGGCGCTGATTGATCCAGATTGCCCAGAAACCCGAGACCGTCGGTATTGGCACCGCAAAGCTGGCCGGTTTCATCCAGCCAGAGTGTGTTCGCAGCGCCCATGGCTCGTGCGGCTTCATCCAGCCAATCGCACGCATTTGCCGCGACTTCCTTATGCGGCACGGTAACATTTGCGCCGACCAAACCGGAGTCAGCGAAATCTTTAAAAAAAACTGGGGCGTCTTCCGGCGCCAGTTTCAATCGGCCGTAATCTCCGTCAAGTCCATGTTTTTTCAGCCAATATCCATGCACAAGTGGTGAGCGGGAATGAGCAATCGGAAAACCGATTACTGTGGCTTGTCTGGTCAGGCTCATGCCTCAATCACTCCAAGCGCGCGCAACTGGCCGAGCAATGGCAGCATCGGCAGGCCAAGAATGGTGAAGTAGTCGCCTTCGATTTTTTCAAACAGCTGAATACCAATGTTTTCAAGCTGATAAGCTCCGACACTCGACAAAACATCTTCACCGGCGGCGGCCAGGTAGTGACCGACATATTCCGGCGACAGGTCTCGCATGGTCAAACGCGCAGTCGAGACATGCCGCCAGATCGCTTCGCCATTTCTGGAGATGACGACTGCGGACAATAACTCGTGCGTTTTGCCAGAAAACTGCAAAAGCTGACGACGTGCCGCTTCCATATCGTCCGGTTTGGTTCGCCGTTCGCCCTCAAACGCCAGGATCTGGTCCGCGCCGATGACGAGATCATCAGGCCGCCGCTCGCTGACGTCGTTTGCCTTGGCTTCTGCAAGGACACTTGCGATATCCTCTGGCGAAAACCCGGCTTCCAGCAGCGGTTCTTCAACGGCCCGTTCGTCCACCCTTGCCGGATCAACATCAATCTCAAGCCCGGCATTTTTCAATAACTCGGCGCGGATCCTGCTTCCGCTGGCCAGAACAAGTGGCATGAAATTCCTCATGAAGTGGTCAAATATCCATCAGCCAGCCGTAGCGGCTTCCTGATCGGATTTATAGTCCCGGTAAAGCGACAAGATTTCTGCAGCTGTCTCTTCGATCGACCGACGGCTAACGTCAATTAGCGGCCATTCATGATCGGAGCACAGTCGTCGGGTCATGTTTATTTCCTGGGAAATTTCCTTTCGATCAACATAGGTATCGTTATAACCTTCTGAATTTAATGATAAAACCCTGTTTTTGCGGATTTGCTGTATCCGCCCGGCAGACGCAATCAAACCAACAATCATCGGGTTTTTGAGTTTTTTGACATTTTCCGGAAGCGGGATGCCGGGCACCAGCGGAACATTGGCTGCCTTGATGCCCCGGTTAGCCAGATAGATACACGTCGGCGTTTTGGAGGTCCGCGATATTCCAAGGAGCACGATATCGGCGGATTCAAGATCATCCCAGATCTGGCCGTCATCATGCATCATGGTGTAATTCAGGGCTTCCATGCGCTTGAAGTACTCGGCATCAAGTTCATGCTGGCCGCCAACACGGTGGGTCTGGGTAACATTTAGATAAGACTGGAAGACCGCAAAAACCGGATCCAGAATATTGACGAACGGCACGCCGAGCTCCCGGCATTTGTTTTCCAGTCGTTTGGAAATCTCTTCATCGACCAGCGTATAGAGCACGATGCCCGGCGCTTTTTCGATTTCGGTAATCACCCGGTCCAGCTGCTTGTGCGAGCGGACCAGCGGATAGACATGCTCGATTTCCTGAACATTTTCATATTGAACCGTCGCAGCGCGCGCCACTGTCATCAGTGTTTCGCCGGTGGAGTCAGACACGAGATGCAGATGAAAGTAGTGTCTAGACTTGTTCACGTTGTCATCCCCAGCCTTGTTGATGAATTGGGAGTTGTCATACAGTCCCTCTGCCTAACACGAACTTTATGCCCGCTCAGCCGAATTTATTAACAAAACCTAAACGCCAGGCAACTGGCTCCGAAATGGTTTTAGATAGATGTGGATCAACATCAACGCTGTGACATATCGACAGGCTATCCACCAGTGCCCAATTTCTTAACGAAAGGTAAACATCTCGTTAAATGGCTGTAATTACGTGTCAAATTTTGTTATCGACTCTTGGGGAGCAATTCAGCCGATGAATCGGTCGATTTTTTCCCGGTGCGGTGTTTGATCTAAGTGATTGTGGACAGAAAATGATCCCGGTAATCCACGCACTAATAATAAAAACAGATTCAAACATAGAATCTTATTTAGATTAGAAATGTGGGAAAGGCGCTACCGTATGAAATCCGAAGACAGAGCCGTAATGCGGGTGCTCTCAGGAGAAAAGATTTGGCCACCACCCATCTGGATGATGCGCCAGGCAGGACGTTATCTCCCGGAATACCGGGAAGTTCGTGCCAAGGCGAAAAACTTCCTGGATTTCTGTTATTCTCCAGATCTGGCAACTGAGGTCACACTCCAGCCGATCCGTCGTTATGGCTTTGATGCAAGCATTTTGTTCTCGGACATCTTCGTCGTACCGGACGCTATCGGGTATCCGGTCTGGTTTGAAGAAGGCAGAGGCCCGGTTCTCAAACCTCTTTCTTCTGAACTTCTGGATGCTTTGGAACAGGACAAGGCTGAGGATCATCTTAAACCGGTCATAGAGACAGTTTCTTGTCTGCGGGCTGAACTGCCAGATGAAACGACACTGCTCGGCTTCTGTGGGGCTCCCTGGACCGTTGCCTGCTATTCGGTGGCTGGTCATACTACCCAGGATCAGATCGCGGCCCGTGTTGGTGCTTATCGAAATCCTGATCTCATGCAGCGTTTCATTGATGAGCTTGTGACTGCGTCCATTCGTTATCTCATCCGGCAGCTTGATGCAGGTGCGGATGCTGTCCAGATTTTCGACACATGGGCTGGTGTTCTGGATGATGCCGGTTTTCAGCGCTGGAGTGTTGAACCAACACGCAAGATCGTTGCAGGCGTAAAGGCTGCTCGACCAAACTCCAAGATCATCGGTTTCCCGAAAGCGTCTTCATCTCGGATGAAGACCTATATCGAGGGCACTGGTGTAGATGCGGTTGGTCTTGATTGGACATCTCCTGATTCAGTCGCCCTGGAAATCCAGAAGAAAGTTCCGATCCAGGGCAATCTTGATCCGATGCGTCTGGTTGCTGGTGGCAAGGCTTTGGAAGAAGGCGTTGAGCATATTCTCAAGACGTTCGACAAAGGTCCGTTCATTTTCAATCTTGGTCATGGTGTTACACCGGATGCCGATCCTGAAAATGTCGCCCGCATGGTAGAGATGGTCAAAAAGGGATAACCGGATGGATCTGTTTCTCTGGATCAAAGCCGTTCATGTGATGTCAGTCATCGCCTGGATGGCAGGTCTGTTCTATCTGCCACGGTTATTTGTCTATCACGTTGATGCAGAGGTCGGCTCGGTTCAGTCAGAGACCTTCAAGATCATGGAACGGCGATTGTTCAAGGCCATCATGCGGCCGGCGATGATTTCCACATGGATCTTTGGTTTGTGGACAGCTTATGAGCTGGATGCCTGGACGGATGGCTGGTTCCACGCCAAGCTGCTGCTTGTGTTCCTGATGTCTGGATATAACGACTATCTGGGAAAATTCCTGAAAGCCTTTGCAGCTGATAAGAATATCAAGTCTGCAAAGTTTTTCCGGATCCTCAATGAGGTGCCGACAGTCTTGATGGTTGGCATTGTGATCATGGTGGTCGTGAAGCCGTTCTGATCGAAAACTAGATGACGGAGAATAAGGCGGTTGCTCTTACGGCAGCTGCCTTTTTTGTTGGTGGTAGAAGGATCGTTTCCTGCTCAAAAAACTGGCAGAATTCCGGGGTTGCGATTTAATTCAAAACGACGTATGTTTCGCACCACTTCAAATCGGTGACGCACAAGTAACTTGTCTCCCAGCGCTCACTGGAAATCTGGACACATCAAAAAGTCTTTCAGATTATTCTGACCCATTTCAACCCGGGCTCAGAACGACCTTCCAAACCAATTCCATGAACAACATATAAGACCCCAAATTCCATGCGGGAAATGAAACTCAAAGACCTCAAGTTAAAGACACCAACCGAGCTTCTGCAAAAAGCAGAGGAAGTTGAAGTCGAAAACGCCAGCACCATGCGTAAGCAGGAGCTGATGTTCGCCATCCTGAAGAACCTCGCGGACCAGGACGTAGATATCATCGGCGAAGGCGTTGTTGAAGTGTTGCAGGATGGCTTCGGCTTCCTCCGCTCACCAGACGCCAACTATCTGCCAGGACCGGACGATATTTACGTCTCTCCTTCGCAGATCCGCCGCTTTTCATTGCGGACAGGTGATACTGTTGAAGGCCAGATCCGGAGCCCGAAAGAGGGCGAACGGTACTTTGCGCTTTTGAAAGTCAACACCATCAATTTTGAAGACCCGGAAAAAGCCCGGCACAAGGTTCATTTCGATAACCTGACGCCGCTCTATCCAGATGAAAAATTCAAGATGGAGATCGAGGATCCGACCAACAAGGATCTGTCGTCTCGTTTGATTGATCTGGTCGCACCGCTCGGTAAAGGCCAACGTGCGTTGATTACCGCGCCGCCGCGGACCGGTAAAACCGTCTTCCTTCAGAATATCGCGAAGTCGATCACCAACAATCACCCGGAATGCTATCTGATCGTTCTTCTGATCGACGAGCGGCCGGAAGAAGTGACGGACATGCAGCGGACTGTGGATGGCGAAGTGGTGTCTTCGACATTCGATGAACCGGCCACCCGCCACGTTCAGGTCGCCGAAATGGTTATCGAGAAGGCCAAGCGCCTGACCGAGCACGGCCGTGATGTTGTCATCCTGCTCGATTCGATCACACGTTTGGGCCGAGCCTACAACACCGTTGTTCCATCGTCAGGTAAAGTTCTGACCGGTGGTGTTGATGCCAACGCCCTGCAACGTCCGAAACGGTTCTTCGGTGCTGCCCGTAACATTGAAGAGGGTGGATCGCTGACAATCATCGCGACGGCCCTGATCGATACAGGTAGCCGCATGGATGAAGTCATTTTCGAGGAATTCAAGGGAACGGGTAACTCCGAAATCATCCTTGATCGCAAGATCTCGGACAAGCGTGTTTACCCGGCCATTGATATTCAACGGTCCGGAACCCGGAAAGAGGAATTGCTGGTTCCAGCCGAACGTCTCAAGAAGACATTCGTTCTACGCCGTATTCTCAATCCGATGGGTACGGTCGATGCCGTCGAGTTCCTGCTCGACAAGCTCAAGCAGACCAAGTCGAACGATGAATTCTTCGACAGCATGAACACCTGATCGAATCGGATCAGTTATGATAATTGAAGGCGCTACCCGGATGGGTGGCGCCTTTACTTTTTGTTAAGACATGTTTCACGTGAATCACCTCTTTTGATTCGGATGCGAATTCCAATGCCTGATGACATTTTGATGGAAACCGAGCGGCTTTTGCTTAGACAGTGGTGTGATGAAGATCTCGATCCATTTGCTGATATGGGGACAGACCGAGAAGTCATGCGCTACTTCCCCAATCTTATGACCCGAGCCAAATCGGCGAATATGATTGAGATCGCCAGAGCCCGTACCAATGATGGTGGATTCTGCTTTTCTCCAATTGAGCTTAGGGAGACACGTGAATTTCTTGGTTTCGTCGGATTGAACAGACCGGCCTATAGAGTACCTTTGCCATTTGATCCATGTGTGGAAATTGGCTGGCGCTTGAAACGATCTGCCTGGGGAAACGGTTATGCGAGTGAGGCTGCTCTGGCTTGGCTTCGATTCGGATTTGAAACGTTGGATCTGGACGAGATCGTTTCCTTTACGACCCAGTCAAACCTGGCATCGCAAAAGGTTATGGAGCGGATCGGAATGCGCCGGGACCGTAAAGGTGACTTCCTTCATCCGGAGTTGGTACCGGATCATTCATTGGCACCGCATGTTCTTTATCGACGAAGCAGGACCGGTTGGGTTGGTGCGAGTGGGTGATAGTATCCGATTCACGTGAAACATTTTTTTTAGACTGTGGTTTTGGAGAAATTGGGATTTCGTCGCTCCCACTGTTGTTTCACGTGAATCCGCAAGCAATTGATTAGGTATCGAATTGTTTCGCTATTCAGCGGCCACTTCGTTTTTGGATACTTGGCACATCATCGGTGCGGATGGTTCGGCTGATGGGATAGCTCATGACTATCCTGAAGTGCTTCGCTGATTCACGTGAAACAGTCAGGCGCTTGCTGGGCAGTCCTTTCCTTTTTGATTCGCTCGCGGAACGTCCCGATGGCATGCTTTCCGTTTGCCACCGATCTTGATAAAGAGGCGATTGATACGCCTCTGACATTCCTGCCAGGACACTTTTATGGCCGATACTATCTATGCGCTTTCCAGTGGAGCTGTGCCGTCCGGTGTGGCGGTTATCCGGATTTCCGGGTCCAGAACCAGGGATGTAGTGACAGCGCTTTGCGGCAAAGTCCCGGATCCGCGCAAGGCCATGCTTTCCAAACTGATAGATCCGGATACCGGCGATGTTCTGGATGAAGCGCTGGTATTGTATTTTGCCGGTCCGGCCAGCTTCACCGGAGAAGATGTCGCCGAGTTCCAGTGTCATGGTGGCCGCGCTGTCGTTCAGGCGATGCTGAGAGTGCTTGGGTCTTTCGATGGATGTCGTCCTGCAGATCCGGGCGAGTTTACACGGCGAGCCTTTGATCGTGGCCGGATGGATCTGACTGAGGTTGAAGGCCTTGCGGACCTAATTGCTGCGGAGACTGAAAGCCAACGAAAACAGGCTGTCCGGCAGATGGGCGGTGCACTTGGAAAGCTCTATGAAGATTGGCGCAAGCGGCTCATTCACATGCGGGCGATGATCGAAGCTGATTTTGATTTTGCGGATGAGGAAGACATCCCGGGCAGTGTTGCTGATCAGGTCTGGGGTGAGGCCTCCGAACTCCATCGTGAAATCGCGGATCATCTGGATAAATCGAAAAGCGGGGAGCGGCTCCGGTCCGGTCTTCAAGTGGTGTTGATGGGCGCACCAAATGCCGGCAAGTCCAGTCTGCTGAACTCCATTGCCGGACGCGATGTGGCCATCGTGACAGAAGAAGCGGGAACCACCAGAGACGTGATCGAGGTTCATCTGGATCTTGGCGGGTATCCCGTGACGCTTGTCGACACAGCAGGCCTTCGAGAAACCGATGGTATCGTCGAGCGGGAAGGTATCCGCAGGGCCGAGGCAAAGGGACGGGTTGCCGATCTGATCTTGTGGGCGGTGGAGCCCGAAGGTGCGCGGTCTGATGATCCTCAGTCAGGTTTGCCGGAAGATATGAGACAAGATGTGCCTGTCTGGACGGTCCGGACTAAGGCCGATCTTGAGACTCTTCCGAAACAAGACTCTTCCGGAACAATCAAGGAAATCCCTGCATCCACCAAAACTGGTGACGGAATGATGGCCCTGTTTGATGGTCTTATGCGTTTTGCTGAAGAAACAATATCCTTGAGTGAAGCGCCTTTGGCCACCCGGGAGCGGCACCGCCATTACCTGAATGACTGCCTTGAAGGTCTTCGTCAGGCCGTCGCAGCAGACCATCTTCCGGCCGAACTCAGGGCGGAAGATCTCAGAAGGGCGGCGGATGCGCTTGGGCGTATTACAGGACGCATTGATGTTGAAGATCTTCTCGATGTCATCTTCCGGGATTTTTGTGTAGGCAAGTGACCTGTTTCACGTGAATCATCCGAGGCTATATCTGGATCGATTCATAACCGGAACATGTTTCACGTGGATCCGATACGATCGAAATTGATATCCGGGTTACTTGCTGCACGCATGCCAGGGACCCAATAGGCATTTCCCTTTTGACGTGACATCGGGTCTCGGCGTATAAAGGCGCCAACATACGCCGGATTTCCGGTGTAATAGATTTGGCTGAATGAGCCGGACAGTGATCCCGAAAATTGATCTGAATGAAGCCGGGTGGATGCATTGCCTGGGCGTTTGGATGAGCGGAAATAGAATGAGCAATCTGGAACAGACATTCGATGTTGTGGTGATTGGCGGCGGGCATGCCGGCTGTGAAGCTGCTTCGGCCGCTGCCCGTCTTGGTGCCAACACGGCTCTGGTCACTCATAAGTTTGAGACCATCGGCGTGATGTCCTGTAATCCGGCGATAGGCGGATTGGGTAAGGGGCATCTGGTCCGGGAGATTGACGCTCTGGATGGATTGATGGGACGGGTTGCCGATCAAAGCGGTATTCAGTTCCGGATGCTCAATCGGCGGAAAGGTCCAGCTGTTCGAGGTCCGCGGACACAGGCCGACCGCAAGCTTTACCGCGAGGCCATGCAGCGGGAAATCGGCGAGGTCGAGAACCTGACTGTTGTGGAAGGTGAGGCGGACAAGATCCGGTTTGCATTTGACGGAGATGCGCGCTCGATTTCCGGAGTGCTTCTGGCTGATGGTCGGACAATATCCTGCGGCGCTATTGTTCTGACCAGCGGAACTTTTTTACGCGGGCTAATCCATATTGGTGACAAGAAAATTCCGGCGGGTCGTTCCGGCGAGGCACCGGCTATGGGCTTGTCCCAGTCTCTTGAGGAAATTGGATTTGATCTCGGTCGCTTGAAAACCGGAACTCCGGCGCGCCTTGACGGTCGCACAATCCACTGGGACAAGCTCGATGAGCAGCCAGGTGATGACGATCCGATCCCGTTTTCGGCATTGACCGACAAGATCACGACACCGCAAATTCCGTGTCACATTACCCGGACCACACCACAAACTCACAAGATCATCCGGGATAATCTGGAACGCTCAGCGATGTATTCCGGTGAGATCAAGGGCCGCGGACCGAGATACTGTCCGTCCATCGAAGACAAGATCGTTCGTTTTGGTGACCGTGATGGGCATCAGATTTTCCTGGAGCCGGAAGGACTGGATGATCACACGGTCTATCCAAACGGGATTTCGACCTCTTTGCCGGAAGACGTACAGATCGCTTTTTTGAGATCCATACCGGGTCTTGAGGATGTTGAGTACTTCCAACCGGGCTACGCGATTGAATATGATCATGTAGACCCAAGGGAACTGCGCAACACTCTGGAAGCCAAACGTTGTCCGGGTCTTTATCTCGCAGGCCAGATCAATGGCACGACGGGATATGAAGAGGCGGGTGCCCAGGGCCTTGTCGCAGGTTTGAATGCGGCTTTGCAGATCTCGGACAAAGAGCCTTTTGTTGTCGATCGGTCGCAAGGTTACATCGGCGTGATGATCGATGATCTCATCACCCGCGGCATTACCGAACCGTATCGGATGTTCACCTCTCGTGCCGAGTATCGTCTGTCCCTACGGGCAGACAATGCAGATCAACGTTTGACTCCGCTTGGTGTTGAACTTGGCTGTGTGTCTGAGGAACGTCGTCAGGTGTTTGATGGCAGGATGAAGAAAATTGCTGAGGCAAGGGACCTGCTGAAAGGTCTATCTGTCACCCCATCTGAAGCTCAGAAAAGAGGTTTGCCAGTCAATCAGGACGGTGTTCGCAGGTCGGCGTTTGATTTGTTATCCTATCCGAATGTCACCTTCGAAGGATTGGCATTGATCTGGCCGGGGCTGGCCAGGATTGACCCGGCTATTGTCGAGCAAGTGGCAACGGATGCTCTTTATGCTGTTTATCTAGACCGGCAGAAGGCAGATATTGATGCGTTGAAGCGCGACGAGGCTTTGCGAATTCCTGATGATTTCGACTACGAGGCGATTGTCAGCCTGTCGAATGAAGTCAAACAGAAGCTGTCAGATGTTCGCCCGGCGACACTCGGTCAGGCATCTCGCATGGATGGCATTACGCCTGCGGCCCTGACACTGATCCTCTCCTACCTGAAGCGCCAACCTCAGAAAGGGGCTGCTTGATGAGCCGCTCCATGGTGTTGAATAGCTCTGGAGATGTTGTGCATAAGTTTGGGGATGTTTCACGTGAAACGTTGGAGCGACTGCAGATTTATGTTGACCTGGTTTTGAAGTGGCAGCCTGCGCAAAACCTCATTGCATCGTCGACAATTCCTGACATTTGGACACGTCATGTAGCCGATAGTCTACAAACTCTCTGGAGTTATCCAGAGGCAAGGATCTGGGTGGATATCGGTAGCGGTGCGGGTTTTCCCGGAGTGGTGACCGCGATCCTGATGGCGGACGATCCAGACGGTCATGTCCACATGATTGAAAGCAATCAGCGCAAGGCCGCATTCCTTCGAACAGCTCTTCGGGAGACCGGTTCCAGGGGAACTGTTCATCCGGGCCGGATCGAATCGGTTGCGAAAGAATGGACCCATGGGCCGGTGGATGCGATTTCTGCTCGGGCGCTCGCATCTCTGGAGTTGCTGTTTCGGCTGTCAGAACCGTTTACACAACAAGGTGCGAGGGCTGTTTTCCACAAAGGACAGGATTTTCAGCGCGAACTTGATGAAGCCGCTGACTCTTGGGTCTTTGATCTGGTAGAAAAAGAAAGTCTTGTTGATCCTTTAAGCCGGATGCTCCTCTTTTCAGATATCTCGGCACGGCCTGAGTAGCCAGGAAGGTTTTGTTATAATGAGCATGCTTCCCGAAGCACCACGTGTGCTTTCGCTTGCAAACCAAAAAGGTGGCGTTGGTAAAACAACAACAGCCATCAATCTCGGAACCGCACTTGCTGCGATCGGGGAAAAAGTGCTGGTGATAGATCTTGATCCGCAGGGCAACGCGTCGACTGGTCTTGGGATCGAACATCGAGACAGGGGATTGTCGACCTATGAAATTCTGAGCGGCGATTGTTCTCTGGAAGAAGCTATCCTCGAAACAGCTGTCCAACGGCTCTGGGTGGCTCCGTCGACAATGGACCTGCTGGGCCTCGAGCTGGAAATCGCGTCCTCAAGTGATCGGGCTTTCCGGTTGCGCACTGCGATACAGAATCTGACACGGTCGCGTTTGTTCCAGGAAATCGGCTTTACCTATGTGTTGGTTGATTGCCCACCATCCTTGAACCTTTTGACAATCAATGCCCTGTCCGCATCACACTCCATCTTGGTTCCACTTCAGTGTGAGTTCTTCGCCCTTGAAGGGTTGAGCCAGTTGTTGAGCACAGTCGAGCAGGTCAAGAATGCTCTGAATTCCGAACTTGGAATTCATGGTATTGTTTTGACCATGTATGACAGCCGCAACAATCTCTCCACCCAAGTGGTTGCCGATGTACGCGAAACCATGGGCGATGCAGTCTACGACACAGTTATTCCGCGCAACGTCCGGATTTCCGAAGCACCGTCCTATGGCAAACCCGCGCTGCTTTATGATCTGAAATGCGCAGGCAGTCAGGCTTATCTGCGATTGGCCTCCGAGATCATTCAGCGGGAGCGTGAAATGCGTCAGGTGGCGGCTTAAAGCCAGGCCGGGCGGCATAGATTCGGTGTTGAATTGAATTTGAAACGGAGATGGTCAGGCCACTATTGGACTGTCTCAGTATAACATATTGAAATAAATTAAGAAAAAGGTGCGGCATGGCGGAGAAAGACGGTAAAAACAAACGTCTGGGCCGGGGATTGGCAGCGTTGATCGGGGATTCTGCTCCAGAAGCTGCTGCTCCGCAGGAAACGGGTTCTCGCGATAGCCGGAAAGTGCCGATCGAACATATTGAACCGAATCCGCGTAATCCACGCAAGACCTTTGGCGAAAAGGATCTGGCAGATTTATCCGAGTCGTTGAAAGCCAAGGGTATTGTTCAACCGATTCTGGTACGTCCGGCAGCTGGCAAGATAAACCGCTTTGAAATTATTGCAGGTGAACGCCGGTGGCGGGCGGCGCAGCGGGCAGGGCTTCATGAAGCTCCAATTATCATTCGCGACGTTACCGATCAGGAAGCGCTTGAGCTTGCGATCATCGAGAATGTTCAACGGGCGGATTTGAACCCTATCGAAGAAGCGATGGGTTACGAGCAGCTGACAGCCGAGTTCAGTTACAGCCAGGGCGAGTTGGCCAAGGTCATCGGTAAAAGCCGGAGCCATGTTGCCAACACCATGCGACTGCTGAAGCTGCCAAATTCTGTAAAGGACTATCTTGCGGAAGGTCTTCTGACAGCCGGTCACGCGCGTGCCCTGATCACGGTGGAAAATCCGGCAGCGCTCGCTGAGCTGATTGTCGAAAAAGGCCTGACCGTTCGTGATGCCGAAAAGATCGCTCAGGATCCGGATGCTCTGGAAAAATTGAAGGGCGACAAGGCACCGTCTGAAAAACCACAGAAGGATGCCGACACCAAGGCTCTTGAAAAGCGGCTAACGGATACGCTCGGACTGAAGGTTGTTGTCGGGCATAAGCCAGGCAAGGAGACCGGTGATTTGAAAATCAAATACACGTCTCTCGAGCAGCTTGACGAACTTTGCAAAAAACTGGGCGTCGAAACCCGCTAACTCTCTGAATGGCATTCGTTTTAAAGCCCTGTAGTACGTGCTGCAGGGCTTTTTTATTAACGGCGCTGATTGCGTGCTCTGGCAGCTCTTCCTAGCGTCAGAAGCGCCTCTGAGAGCACCGGAACACCTAGAGGATCGTTGAGCCTCGATATGCGTGTCGCATCGCTGAGGATATGCATGGCGCGCTCCAGATCCCTTGACGACCAAATCCTGAGCTGTTGGGCAAAACCTGGTTTTCTGCTGAAGAAGATTGGCGGCCGCTGACTGTCGATCACTTGCTGGGCATTTTTGCCCTGATCGATATCGATACGCATCCGGTGTAAATTCTGAAAATGTTTGAGGGCCTGATTGGCGATCACGGAGGCTTTCGATCCGGCGTCGGTCAATCGTTCAAGACCATGATCCAGCGTGCCGAGATTTCCGGACGCAGCCGCATCAATCAATTCCGAGGTTTCAAAGGCGGACGCATCGCCAATGATCGCCTCGACATCATCACTCTCGATCCTGCCTTTGCCGAGCGCATAGAGGCATAGTTTTTTGAGTTCGCCCCGGCTGGCCATGCGATCGCCACCAAGTAAGCTATGCAACGCAGCTCTGGCCTCTCGGGAAACTGTTAGCTCCGCGTCCCGGGTTTCTTCATCAATCAGTTGATCAACACCGCGGTCGTTGTCCGAATAACAGGGAAGGGCAACAGCACGCCTGTGAGTCTCGATGAGCTTGCGAAGACCAACACCCTTTTTGATGTCACCGCCTTCAAGCACAACAAGTGTTTCCCACTCATCAAGTTTCAGGACCGGCTCAAGTGATGGTGTGAGGTTTTTGCCGCTGGCATCCTTGACCCAGATGATCCGCCGACCGCCGAACAGTGGCACGGTCAGAACTTCGTCGATCAACCGATTCGTGTCCGAGCTGAGTTCGGAAGCATCAATCTTGACCAGATTGAAGGGGTCGCTGTCGCCTTCGGACGCTTTTGCAACAAGTCTGGTCGCCCGCTCGGACACAAGCCCCGTGTCTGGACCGAATACCAGAACTACACCGCCAGCTTCCGGAGGATTGGCAACAAACCGGTCTATCTCCGAAGCTTTTAAGGCTGTCACGGCAAGGCTGTCCTGTTTATGACTTATGACCTGCTGGCGAAAAATCCGGCGATGCGGGCGGTGATGTCGTCTGCAACAGCCTTCGCTACCCGTTCTTCAGCATCACGTGACGCGCGCAAGTTGGCAAAACGCTGGTTTGAGAAGTCAAAGGAAGCAGAGTTAAAGGACCGCCCGGTCATCAGCGTTTCATCAGTTGCGATATCACTGAGCACAAATGAGGCATTCAGCGTCGTAGTATAAGATGACGGCACATCCGAGAACTGCTCGACAGCAACTGCTGATGTGCTCAAGTCTTTGAGGACCTTCAGCCGGTATTGCTTGTTGCCGGCACCGGCACCGCGTTCAAAATTGAATGTCAGCTCATTGTAAAGCGTACGTCCGGAAGTGTCTGTACCGATGGAGTCAATATCAATTGCTGCAAGCTGGTCTGCAACTCGGGACACATCGCCCAATCCACCGGACGTTGATGCTGTTCCGTAGAGCGGACGCACCTGACATCCGGCCACAAGCGCTCCGGCGAGCAAAACGCATCCAAGAGCCAGACCCTTGCGAGCCAAATTTGTTGCCAAAAAAGGCCTAAACAACGACATTGACGATCCTCTGCGGCACAACAATCAGTTTCTTGGGCGACTTGCCATCAAGTGCCTTTTGAACAAAATCCGCTGCCAACGTAGCTGCTTCGACCTCTTCTTTGGAAGCCTCTTTTGAAATTGTCAGCTCACCGCGACGTTTGCCGTTGATCTGAACCGGATAAGTCACGCTGTCATCCACAGTCAAGGACGCATCCGCATCCGGCCATTTGGCTTCGGAAATCAGGCTGTCGTGCCCCAGAACGGACCAGCATTCTTCCGCCAGATGCGGCATCATCGGTGCCATCATCTGAACGAGGAAGTCTGAAGCTTCCCGGATCGCGAATTCTTTCCCGGCTTCCTCGCCGGTATCGTTGAAGGTTTTGCTCAACGTGTTGACCAGCTCATAAAGACGGGCGACTGCGCGGTTGAAACCGAGACCTTCGAGGTCGTTGGAAACAGCGACTAACGTCTTGTGAGATACGCGGCGCAGTTCCAGAGCCTTGTCAGACAAGTCCGGGGCAGATCCGCTGCGTGGTTCGGTCTTTTCGGCGATATCATTGATCAGACGCCAGATGCGCTGAACGAACCGCCAGGCGCCTTGAACACCGTCTTCGGTCCAGATGACATCGCGCTCTGGCGGGCTGTCGGACAGCATGAACCAGCGCGCAGTATCTGCACCATAAGTGTCGATGATGTCCGTCGGGTCGACGGTGTTTTTCTTCGACTTCGACATTTTTTCGATCGAGCCGATTTCCACTTCATCACCACTATCCAGCAGGAATGCGCGGCGGTCAGCACCGTCTCCGTCAATTCGGATTTCTGCAGGGCTAACCCAATGACCGTTTCCGCCATCTCCGCCAGCGCGATAGGTTTCATGGGTGACCATGCCCTGGGTAAAGAGACCCTTGAATGGCTCCTTGAGATCGAGGGCACCAACCTTCTGCATCGCGCGGGTAAAGAAGCGTGAATACAGCAGGTGCAGGATCGCGTGTTCGATACCGCCGATGTATTGATCGACAGCCAACCAGCCGTTGGCGGCTTCCGGATCGGTCGGCTGATCACAGTTTGGAGCTGTGAAGCGCGCGAAATACCAGGACGAATCGACGAACGTATCCATCGTGTCGGTTTCACGTTTGGCAGGTTTACCACAAGATGGGCAGGCGGTTTCACGCCAGGTCGGATGACGGTCGAGTGGGTTGCCTGGCTTGTCGAAATTGATGTCGTCGGGCAGCTGAACCGGCAGGTTTTCCGCTTTTTCCGGAACAACACCGCAATTGTCGCAATGGATGACCGGGATCGGGCAACCCCAATAGCGTTGGCGCGAAATACCCCAGTCGCGCAGACGGTAATTGACCTGTCGCTCACCCTGAGGAGCGCCATCGATCTTGATCGCTTCCAGCTTTTCGGCGACAGCGTTCTTGGCATCGCTGATGGACATGCCGTCCATGAAACCGGAATTGAAGATCGAGCCATCGTCTGTAAAAGCTTCGTCGCCGATTACGAATGTGGCCGGGTCCGTATCTTTCGGCAGAACCACTGGCGTAACCGGCAGGCCGTATTTACGGGCAAAATCCAGATCACGCTGGTCGTGGGCCGGGCAAGCGAAGATTGCGCCGGTGCCGTAATCCATCAGGATAAAGTTGGCGACATAGACGGGCAGTTCGATTGAGGCGTCCAGCGGATGTTTAACCCGCAGGCCGGTGTCGACACCCTTTTTCTCTGCGGTATCGATGGCTTCCTGGGACGTGCCGACGCGGCGGCATTCGTCGATGAAGTCTTTCAGCTCCGGATTGGATTCCGCCAACTTGATAGATATTGGGTGATCCGGGGAAAGACCCATGAAGGATGCACCGAATAAGGTGTCCGGGCGTGTCGTAAAAATTTCGAGATCTGTGTCGCCTGTCGGTGCGGCATCGATGAATTCGAACCGAACCCGCAAGCCTTCAGACTTGCCGATCCAGTTTTTCTGCATCAGACGTACCTTGTCCGGCCAGCGATCCAACGTATCGATGGCTTCCAGCAGATCCTCGGAATAGTCGGAAATCTTGAAGAACCATTGCGTCAGTTCACGTTGCTCAACCAGAGCACCGGAACGCCAGCCACGGCCGTCGATCACCTGCTCGTTGGCAAGCACGGTCATGTCGACCGGGTCCCAATTGACCTTGGCGTTCTTGCGGTAAACGAGACCTGCTTCCAGAAACTTCAGGAACAACGCCTGCTGCTGGGTGTAATATTCCACATCGCAGGTCGCGAATTCCCGGCTCCAGTCCAGCGACAAGCCCATGATCTTGAGCTGATCGCGCATGAAGGCGATGTTCTCATAAGTCCAGTCTTTCGGGTGGACATTGTTCTGCATGGCTGCGTTTTCAGCCGGCATGCCAAACGCGTCCCACCCCATTGGGTGCAGAACGTTGAAACCCTTGGCCCGTTTGTAACGGGCAACCACATCGCCCATCGCATAGTTGCGGACATGGCCCATGTGAATGCGGCCAGACGGATAGGGGAACATCTCAAGGACATAGTATTTGTCTCTCGGATCGTCGTTCTGCGTGACGAAGACGTCTTTGTCGTTCCACTTTTTCTGCCAGCGCGCTTCAACTTCGCGGGCGTTGTACCGTTCGGATGCCATCAATTATGCCGTTTTTCTTGCCGCCTGAACTGGCGGAAACCTGTAAAAATCGATTGCGGGACTGTCACCAGAAATCGCGCCCGCGGTCAACATGTGAGAGGTGATTGAATGGGTCTTGGACGTGTTTATTTCGCAATGCGGCAGCCGTAAAGCTTTTCGGCGCAGTTTTTAGATCATACGCTGTGATTTGGCCGTTATCACAGACTTGCAGTCTGCTGCGTGAAAGCCCTATGACTGGACCTTAAATCTCAATCTGTTTTGGAGCTTCTGTCCGTGACCGCAATTGATCGTCTTTCTCAAGTTCAGGCTGATATTCGATCCTCCGAAACCGAGTTCGGCCGGTCGGTTGAGACTGTCACACTGATTGCAGTCTCCAAGACCTTTGAAGTGGATGATATCCGGCCGGTGCTTGAGGCAGGCCAACGGGTCTTTGGTGAAAACCGGGTCCAGGAAGCCATGGGCAAATGGCCGGGATTGCGGGACGAGTATGATGGCATTGAATTGCATCTGATCGGTCCGTTGCAATCGAACAAGGCAAAGGAAGCTGTTGCGACCTTTGATGTCATTCACACAATAGACCGGGCCAAGATCGCCAAGGCGCTGAAAGCCGAAATGGACAAACAGGGCCGCCAGTTGCCGTGTTTCATTCAAGTGAATACAGGTGATGAACCACAAAAGGCTGGTATTTCGCCAATGGATGTCGATGCCTTTGTCAAGGATTGCAAGGATACCGTCGGTCTGAATATCATCGGTTTGATGTGCATTCCGCCAGTGGAAGAAGCCCCTGGTGAGCATTTTGCTCTTCTGGAAAAGATCGCCAAACGCAATGGCCTGACAGAACTGTCCATGGGAATGTCATCTGATTATCCCGTCGCCGTTAGTTTTGGCGCGACCTATGTGCGTGTTGGCTCGGCGATATTCGGTTCTCGGGACACTCTGTGAGACCATTCTTAGTCTTTTGTCTAATTCCTGCCTGAAATTGTCAAAAGTGACATGAAATTGTCCTGCCTGTGACCAAACGGGCGGGTTCGTCACGACATTGTCCCAAGACTTCCCAAGAGCGGCCGTTTCCCCGACGTGATCGAGGGTCAGTGTCCTCATCGTTCCGGGTCAGTGGATCGCAGGGGTCTGCTGAACCGACGGAACATCAAGACCAAAATCTGGAGGTCATATCATGTCCAAATCTCTTACAGCCGCGCTTTTGATTGGTGCTCTTACAGTATCGAATGTGGCGCTTGCTCAGGGCATGTCCTTTGAAGCCGTCGACTTGAACCAGGACGGTTTCGTTACTTTTGAAGAGATAACATCGGCAGTGCCGAATATGTCGGAAGATGCCTTCAACGCTGCCGATATGAATCGGGACAGCCTGCTGGATCCGGCAGAATTTGAAACGGTGCAACCGTAACAGCGAGTTCAGGCGATCCCCCATATGGTCTGTTGATGCCGACCTGATTGCCTGATCAATGCCACCGCCGGGAAAGGTCACGCCGGCGGTGGTGTGCATGATGCTTGCATGAATCGTTAAAACAAGTTGGCCTGAATGCTCACAATGTTCGCGAAGCTCAAGTGAATGTTGAATTCTCATCATGTCATTTCAGTGCGATGAATTATTGACCGCAAATCAATGGTTTGCAAAACTGCCTTCCATAAATTGGGAGGAAATCATGAAACCACTATCTTGGGCTCTTGGAGCTGCCATGGCGCTCGGCTTGTCCGCTGGTGCCGCCACCGCAGCTGATACGACGTTGCGTATTTCGCTGCAATTGCCACTGAAAAGCCACCTCGGCCAGAATCTGGTTCTGTTCAAGGAAGAAGTTGAGAAAAACTCCAACGGTGAGATTGCGGTCGAAATCTACGACTCCGCGCAGCTGTACAAGGACAAGGAAGTTCCTGCGGCCGTTGGGGCCGGTGCCATCGAAATGGGCGTTGCCTCTTTGACCCGTTATGTCGGTGACATTCCAGCCGTCGACATTTTCTATCAGCCATTCCTGTTTGACAGCGAAGAAAAAGTCCGTGCGGCTGTGTCTCCGGACTCGCCAGTTCGCGGCCCACTCGACGCTGCAATCAAGGACACAGGTTCTACGGTTCTATGGTGGCAGGCCTATGGCGGCGCGATCATGCTGTCGAATGGCGGCCCGATCAAAACGCCTGCTGATATGAGCGGCAAGAAAGCCCGTGTATTCGGCAAGACACTTGGTGACTTCGTAACGGCTTCTGGCGGCGCGCCGACATTGATCTCCGGCTCCGAGCAGTATCTTGCCTATCAGCGCGGTACGGTCGATATCGGCATGACAGGTGTGTCCGGCGTTAAATCCCGCAAGCTCTGGGAAGTGATGGATACGATCACAGTCACCAACCATGCGGATATCGAATTCATCGTTGTTGTGAATACGGATTTCTGGAACGGCCTTCCGGATGCGCATAAGGCGGTTATTCAGGCTGCTGCCATCACTGCCGAGAATGACGTTCGCGACCGCGTGTCTGATATCGAAGCCAAGGCATATGCGGCTGCGGAAGAAAACGGCATGACTGTTTACAGACCAACTGCAGATGAAATTGCAGCCTGGAAAGCAGTCAGTCAGCCGGTCTATGACACTTATGGCGAAAAAGCCGGCGATCTTGGCCAGAAAGTCATGAAAGCGGCCAAAGGACTGTAATTCCAGACATATTTCCCGATGACATCAAGCGGCTGGTGAATTGCCAGCCGCTTGTTCCACAGAACGACGCCGGGAGTTTGATGCTTTGGGCGGTCCAGTCATTTTGGTCATTTCATGAACGCATTTTCTAAAGTTTTGGTGGCGCTGGCCTGGGTCTCCGCCGGGTTGTTTGTTTTGTCCGGCTGCATGCTTACCTATGAGGTGACGGCTCGTTATCTGTTTGTCGCACCGACTATCTGGGCGGCGGAGTTATCTCAGCTGTGCCTGATCTGGGGAACATTGATTGCGATGCCGTGGCTGCTCAGAGCGCGGCGCCATATTTCCGTCGACGCCATCTTCGAAAACCTCGGGCCAAACGGTAAGCAAGTGTGCAATTTGCTTTCGATGATTTTTGTCGCCGTGTTCAGTGTGATTGTCGCTTCCAAGGGGTTCGGAATTTTCTACGATTCCTTTGAACGGGGTCGGACAACAGGGTCCATGCTGGACTTGCCGATCTGGATCTCTGAATTGGCGGTACCTGTCGGATTTGGGCTGTTGTGCATTCAGGCACTGATCGAGCTGGGTAAATCCCGACCGAAAATTGATCATCGGGAAGAGGTGTCCTCATGACCACTGTCCTGATCCTGGCAGCGCTTTTCGGTCTTCTGCTTATTCGCGTACCGGTCGCCTTTACCTTGGGCGGACTTGGTTTGGCGTTGTTGTATCTCGGCGGATTTTCGCCACTGATGGCACCTCAAGCGGTTCTTTCCACATTGGACGGCTTTATTTTGCTGGCTGTGCCATTGTTTCTTCTGATGTCCAATATCCTGCTGAAGGGCGGTGTTGGCAAAGACCTTTTCGCGGCGGTTCATGCGTGGGTTGGGCATTGGCCAGGTGGGCTGGCCGTTGCCACCATTGTTTCTTGCGCAATTTTCGCGGCTATCTCGGGATCATCCGTTGCAACAGCGGCGACGATTGGCACGGTCGCCATTCCGGAAATGATCAATCGCGGCTATGAGAAGAAGTTCGTTTACGGGTTGCTGGCAGCCGGTGGTACATTGGGCATTTTGATCCCGCCATCGATCCCGATGATCGTTTATGGGTTTGTCACCGAACAGTCCGTCATAGCGCTGTTTCTGGCTGGCATTGGTCCAGGTCTTTTGCTGGTCGCGTTCTTCATCATCTTCTCGATGGTCTATGCGCGTTGGTTCGGCGGTTATACGCCTGAACCAGCAGCAAGTGCTCGGGAACGGATCGACAGCACTGTCCGGGCGTTGCCATCAATGGCGTTGGCAGCTGTTGTCATCGGCGTGATCTACACCGGTATCGCCACACCGACTGAAGCTGCCGCGATAGGATTTGCAGTGGCGCTGCTGATTACAGGTCTTTATCTCAGAACGTTGACCTGGCAGGGCCTCAAGGAAGCGGCTTTTGAATCCATGGTCACTACTGTCGCGATCCTGTTGATCGTTGCCGGCGCCAAGGTGTTCGGCAAAGCCATCACGCTTTATCGGATCCCGCAGGAGATCTCGGTGTTCATCGGCCAGAACATTGATACGCCGCTGGTCTTCATTATTGTCGTGTCGATTGTGCTTCTGATCATGGGGCTGGTGTTTGAAGCGCTGTCCATGGTGTTGATCATGACGCCTGTGCTATTGCCTGCCGCCATGGCGCTGGGCTTTGATCCGATCTGGTTCGGCGTCTATATGGTTGTGATGGTCGAATGTGCGTTGATCACGCCGCCCGTGGGGCTCAATCTTTATGTTATTCAGTCGGTCGCACGATCCAGCTTGTCAGATGTCTCTAAGGGTGTCCTGCCGTTCCTCGTTTTGATGCTGATATCTGTCGCAATCCTCTATATGTGGACCGATCTCGCCCTTTATATTCCGTTTAAACTCTGAGGATCTGCTATGCCGTCTCCGGCTGATAATCTCCGTACCTTGCTGGCCGAGGACAAATTGCACGTCATGCCGTGTTGCTATGATGCGCTGTCCGCAAAACTGATCGAACAGGCCGGATTCGACCTGACGTTCATGTCGGGTTTTGCGACATCGGCCGCGCGGATCGGGCAGCCAGATCTCGGTTTGATGTCCTATGCAGAAGTGCTGGATCAGGCGCGCAACATCTCTGATGTGACACAGATCCCGCTGATTGCCGATGGCGATACCGGCTATGGCAACGCCATGAATGTGCGTCGGACAGTGGCGGGTTTCGCCAAGGCGGGGGCTGCGGCCGTGATGATCGAGGACCAGCTGGCGCCAAAGCGCTGCGGACATACACCTGGAAAAGCAGTTGTCTCCCGCGAAGAAGCCTTTGACCGCATTCGCGCGGCAAATGATGCCAAGCAAGCCGGTGCAGATATCCTGATCCTTGCGCGGACCGATGCCCGCCACGATCACGGGCTCGGCGAAGCCATTGACCGGGCCGCGAAGTTCAAGGAACTGGGCGCTGACATCCTGTTTGTTGAAGCACCGAAAACCGTTGCGGAAATGCAGACGGTTTGCCGAGAACTGCCCGGTCCGAAAATGGCCAACATTGTCGAAGGTGGTGAAACACCGGAGCTATCCCACAAGGAACTTCAAGACATCGGTTATGCGATTGCCGCCTATCCTCTGACCCTGATGGCAAGTGCGATGCAGGCAATGATGCAGACGCTAGCCAAACTCAAGACCGATGAAGACCGGACACCGGACCTGATGAATTTCATGGAACTGCGCGACCGGATCGGCTTCAACGAATATTACGCGGTCTCATCAACTTACGAAACGTCGAAAAGGGATTGAGCCTTGTCAGGGCATCTGAATAGCGGTCGGGTTTCTTGACTCTCCGCCCGTTTTCCGGCATACACCCGCGAACTCCATACGAGTGACTGACAATTGAGCCGCCGACCGGGACCCGTCAAGGTGTAAAGAGATCCCGGAGGTTACCACCCGACAGCGCGATGCGCCCTCGGGTGCGAAACTGCTTTGTGCGGGTCAATCTGCTTGGATTTGAGCAGCGCTTGCCCATATGGAACGGGAGAAATCCCGGGACTTGAGACTTTGAGGACTTTTGATGTTTGAAAGCCTATCAGATCGACTAAGTGGTATTTTCGACAAGCTCACCGGTCGTGGTGCATTGTCGGAAAACGACGTCAATGAAGCGATGCGCGAAATCCGCCGCGCGCTGATTGAGGCCGATGTTGCCCTGCCGATCGTGCGGTCTTTCACGGACAAGGTTCGCCACCGCGCGGTTGGCGCGGAAGTCGTCAAATCCGTTACGCCGGGTCAGATGGTCGTCAAGATCGTTCATGACCAACTGGTGGAAATGCTCGGCACGGATGGTCAGCTGATTGATCTGAACGCACCGGCACCGGTCGCGATCATGATGGTCGGTCTGCAGGGCTCTGGTAAAACCACGACAACGGCGAAAATCGCCCGCCGTATGACCCAGCGCGACAAGCGCAAGGTTTTGATGGCCTCGCTCGATACTCGTCGTCCGGCTGCGCAAGAGCAGTTGAAGGTTCTGGGTGATCAGAACGAGATCGACACGCTGCCGATTATCGAAGGTCAGGGCCCGGTCGAGATTTCCAAACGGGCCATGTCGGCTGCCAAACTCGGTGGTTATGACGTTGTCCTGCTTGATACAGCTGGTCGGATCCATATCGACGAACCGCTGATGATGGAAATGGCGGATGTCAAATCAGCGACTCAGCCGCATGAAATTCTGCTAGTTGCCGATAGCCTGACTGGTCAGGACGCGGTCAATCTGGCGAAAAGCTTTGACGAACGCGTTGGTATTACCGGGATCGCCCTGACCCGTATGGACGGCGATGGCCGCGGCGGTGCAGCGCTTTCCATGCAGGCGGTCACGGGCAAGCCGGTTAAGCTGATCGGTACTGGCGAAAAATCTGATGCGATCGAGGATTTCCATCCGAAACGGATTGCAGACCGCATTCTCGGCATGGGCGATATTGTTTCGCTCGTCGAAAAAGCTGCTGAAGCCATCGATGCCGAACAAGCGGCAAAAATGGCGAAGAAGATGCAGAAAGGTCAATTTGACCTGGAAGATCTCTCCGAGCAGTTGAAACAGATGGAAAAGCTGGGCGGAATGTCCGGCATGATGGGCATGCTGCCGGGCGTCGGCAAAATGAAGAAGCAGATTGATGCCTCTGGCATGGACGACAAGATGTTCAAGCGTCAGGTCGCCATCATTTCATCCATGACAGCAACAGAACGTAAAAAACCTGATCTCCTGAAAGCCAGCCGTAAGAAACGCATTGCAGCGGGCTCCGGCGTTCAGGTTGCCGAAGTCAACAAGCTTTTGAAAATGCACCGTCAGATGGCGGACATGATGAAGAAGATGGGCAAGGGCAAAGGCATGCTCGGCAAATTGATGGGTGGCATGGGCGGCGGAATGCCGGATGTCGATCCCAAGCAGCTTGAAGAAATGGCAAAATCCGGGCAATTGCCAGGCGGTATGGAATTACCGAAGGGTCTTCCTGGCGGTCTCGGTGGTGCTGGTTTGCCTCCCGGAATGCCGGGTCTTCCAGGTCTTGGAGGCCCGGGCCTTCCCGGTCTCCCAGGCATTGGGAAAGGCAAAAAGCGATGAGTCATGCCGAAGCCCAACTTGAGAACAATGACGCTTTGTCCGAGCTGAAGTCCCTGCGCGGGTCGATCGACAATATCGATGCCGCTCTGGTGCACATGCTCGCAGAACGGTTCAAATGCACCCAGAAAGTGGGTGTCTTGAAAGCAACAAACGACCTGCCGCCAGCCGATCCGGCGCGGGAAAAAATTCAGATCGAGCGGCTGCGAAATCTCGCATCCGACGCAAATCTCGATCCTGACTTTGCCGAGAAATTCCTGAACTTCATCGTTCACGAAGTGATCCGGCACCATGAAGCCATTGCCGCTGAAGCCGGCAACTGAACAAACTGGAGAAATTATAATGGCTACGAAAATTCGCCTGGCACGTGGTGGTTCCAAGAAGCGCCCTTACTACCGCATCGTGATTGCAGACATCCGCGCACCGCGCGATGGCCGCTTCATCGAAAAGGTTGGTTCTTACGACCCGATGCTGCCAAAGGATTCTGAAGACCGCGTCCAGCTCAACGTTGAGCGCATCAAGTACTGGCTGGGCACCGGCGCACAGCCGACTGACCGCGTAAACCGCTTCCTGGATGCTGCCGGCTTGACGAAGCGTGAAGCACGCAACAACCCGAACAAAGCCAAACTCGGCCAGAAAGCTCAAGAGCGTGTCGACGCCAAAAAGCAGGCTGAAGAAGATGCAGCAGCAGCTGCTGCAGAAGCCGCACCGGCTGAAGAAGCTGCTGCAGAATAAGCAGATTTGCGCCGTGCCGATTTCGACCAAAGGACCTTGAGACATGAGCTCGTCTGAGACGTCAAAGGTTCTGATGGCCACAATCGGCGCGGCGCACGGAATTCGTGGGGAGGTGCGGGTCAAACCATATGGTGATGATCTGCTCTCCTTTACGGATTACAGTGTGTTGACCACCAAAGATGGCAAACAGTCGTTTGAAGTGGTGTCAGCACGCGTGAAAAAAACGGTCGTGATCACCAAATTTGCGGAGATCAAGGATCGCAATCAGGCAGAAGCGCTGAACGGGATCGATCTTTATATTGACCGGGATGAGCTGCCAGAGCCTGAAGAAGACGAATTCTACTATTCAGACCTGAACGGACTAAGCGTTCTGGACCCGGGCGGCGAGCTGTTGGGCAAGATTGCAGCTGTTCAGGATTTTGGCGCTGGAGATCTTCTCGAGATCAGGCCAAAACGCGGCAAAACATTCTATGTGCCGTTCACAAAAGAATTTGTTCCGAAGATCAATCTGGGTGAAGGTCAGGTAACGCTGGATTTGCCGGAAGACTATTTGTCGGACGGAAAACCGGAATCGTCTGAAGACGAACCGGACAAATAGCGGGTCCGAACGGGTTCCAGTCCCATTTCCCCAAAATCGAGATCTTCCTGATCGTCTTTGACGGCTTCCCTGGATTCAGAGCGAACCAGAGCGATCAAGGCGACGACCAACGCTACACCTATACCGTTTGCAAAAATGTCGGGCAGTGACATTTCATGGTGCGGCACAAGCCCCTGTGCGATTTCGCCGGCAATACCCATTCCAAATGCAACGACTGCCGAAATCCGCAGACGGCAGCAGAACAACGCATGGATTGAAAGTGTCAAAAGCGCATAAAAGCCGATATGAATGACCTTGTCATACGGATGATCGACCCCGGTCCGAAATACCAGACCAACGAGAACACCGAAGATCAACAATACTGTCAGAGGAAGAATTCGGCTAAGGGAAACGTCCAGATAATGCTGATCGACCCGTCGTTGAATGACAGCTGGAAGCTTGAATCGAATGACAGGAAATTTGAACACGGCGGAATACCTGAATGAATCTCTCTTGCCACTTTGCACAGTGAGCATTAATCAGAGCTTTCTTTCCGGCAAATATCCAGCGACTGGGCGTTGTTTTTGAATTCTTGGGTTAATGTACCCTTACCAACAACGTATTCTCAGTCAAAATCAGACACTTTCACCGGAAACCGACAGGGGCGGACATGGCCTTCAAGGCAACCATTCTGACGCTTTATCCAGACATGTTTCCCGGACCGCTGGGCCAGAGTCTCTCGGGCCGTGCACTGGACAAGGGGTTATGGGATCTGTCGACAAGTCAGGTCCGGGACTTCGCGACCGATAAACATCGCTCAGTGGATGATACGCCAGCCGGTGGTGGTGCCGGTATGGTTCTGCGCGCCGACATTCTGGCCAAGGCCATAGACGCCGCCGCACCGGAAGATGACCCGCGACCGCGTATCCTGATGAGTCCACGCGGCAAATCCTTTACGCAGGCCCGTGCGCATGAGCTTGCAGAAGGTCCAGGTGCGATTATCGTCTGTGGCCGCTTTGAAGGCATTGATCAGCGCGTGATCGATAGTCGGAAGCTCGAAGAAGTCTCTATCGGCGATTATATCCTGTCCGGTGGTGAAATCGGTGCGATTACCATGCTGGATGCTATTGTTCGGCTGATCCCCGGTGTCATGGGCAATATGGAAAGTGCAGACACCGAGAGCTTCGAAACAGGGTTGTTGGAGCACCCGCACTACACACGGCCGAATGAATTCGAAGGCGAAATCATTCCAGAAGTACTGACATCAGGCAATCACAAGAAGATCCATGAATGGCGCATGGCGGAGGCTGAAAGGCATACCCGCGAGCGCCGCCCGGATCTTTGGGATGCCTATATGGCGGATGAGGATGACGTGGATTGAAGAATCCGCATGACAAACCGCAGAAAATCCTGTATTAGCGCGCCGAAGCTGGATGAATGTGAACCCGTTTTCGATGGGAAACATTTTGGGTGTGTTCGTGAAAATGCGAAAAACCTATAAAAATCTGGTGGATATACGACATGGCCCGGAGTTGGTGAATTCGTGCTTGGCATTTGATGCTTCAAGAGCGCTCTGACCGCTTCGTAAATCAAAAGGGAAAAATGCCATGAACATCATCGAACAGCTTAATGCTGAAGAAATGGCGAGAATCGAAGCTCAACGCAAGCTTCCTGAATTTTCACCAGGTGACACAATTAAAGTCAATGTGAAGGTCACCGAAGGTACACGTACACGTACACAGGCTTACGAAGGCGTCTGCATCGCCCGTTCCGGCGGCGGCATCAACGAGAGCTTCACCGTTCGCAAGATTTCCTACGGCGAAGGTGTCGAGCGTGTATTCCCGATCTTCTCACCAATGCTCGAAGGCGTAGAAGTTGTCCGCCGCGGTAAAGTTCGCCGCGCGAAACTCTACTACCTGCGTGATCGCCGCGGTAAGTCTGCACGTATCGTTGAAAATACCAACGTGCGTTCCAAGCGCCTCAACGACGAAGTTCGTGCAGAGATCAATGCTGAAAAGGCTGCCAAGGCTGAAGCCAAGCAGGCTGAAAAAGCAGCAGCGGCTGCCGCTGAGTCTGCAGCAGAATAAGCACAACGGGTGCTTTTCAAGTTTTCGAAAGGCGGTCCGGTGGGCCGCCTTTTTTAATGACCGCTTTGCCCCGATCAATCTCAGTTGAATTCAACTCAACTTGGAATGCTTGACCTTCGGGCGGAGCTGCGTCATTCACTAGCCAGATTTTATTGAGATGCCCCAGTGTCCAGCCATTTGGACACATGGCGGAGAAGCCGGACCATCAGTGCCAAACAGCGCACAGGTTACCGGCTCGACTGAGGAGAGACCCATGGCCAAGGCACGGACGCTTTACGACAAGATTTGGGACGACCACGCGGTCGACATGCAGCCGGACGGAACCGGATTGCTCTATATTGACCGCCACCTCGTTCACGAAGTGACCAGCCCGCAAGCCTTTGAGGGTTTGCGCATGGCCGGCCGGAAAGTGCGGCAACCGAAGAAAACGCTGGCAGTTGTGGATCACAACGTACCGACAACCGACCGTAGCCAGGGCATCGACGATCCGGAATCGGCGCTACAGGTCGATACGCTTGCCAACAATGCTGCCGAATTCGGCGTTGAGTATTATTCAGAGCTCGATCAGCGCCAGGGTGTGGTGCACATCGTCGGGCCGGAACAGGGTTTCACCCTGCCGGGCATGACGATTGTCTGTGGTGACAGCCATACGTCGACACACGGTGCATTCGGCTCGCTGGCTCACGGCATCGGAACGTCCGAGGTGGAACATGTTCTGGCGACGCAAACGCTGATCCAGAAAAAAGCCAAAAACATGCTGGTGAAGGTCAACGGCAAAACGCCGGATGGCGTTACCGCGAAAGACATCGTTCTAGCAATTATCGGCAAGATCGGCACAGCTGGCGGGACCGGCTATGTGATCGAATATGCTGGCGAAGCCATCGAAGCGCTGTCCATGGAAGGTCGCATGACGGTCTGCAACATGTCGATTGAAGGCGGCGCCCGTGCAGGCTTGATTGCACCGGACGAAAAGACCTTTGACTACGTAAAAGGCCGTCCGATGGCGCCGAAAGGTGCTGACTGGGACAAGGCTGTGGCTTACTGGAAGACGCTGCATACGGATGATGGCGCTCATTTCGACGAAATCATCGAGCTGGATGCTGCCAATCTGCCGCCAATCGTGTCCTGGGGCTCTTCTCCGGAAGATGTCGTCTCCGTTGAGGACGTTGTGCCGAACCCGGAAGCGATCGACGACGAAAACCGTCGCAAGTCCAAAGAACGCGCTCTTGAATATATGGGTCTCGAGCCGGGTACAAAGATCACTGACATCAAAATCGACCGGGCCTTCATCGGTTCTTGCACAAATGGCCGCATTGAAGATCTTCGGGCTGCTGCTGCCGTTGTCGGCAATCAGAAAGTTGCGGCCAGCGTCAGCGCAATGGTCGTGCCAGGCTCAGGCTTGGTGAAAGAACAGGCTGAAAAAGAAGGTCTGGATGTCATCTTCAAGGATGCTGGTTTTGAATGGCGTGAACCTGGCTGTTCCATGTGTCTGGCGATGAATGCTGACAAGCTGAAGCCGGGCGAACGTTGCGCCTCTACATCCAACAGGAACTTCGAAGGTCGTCAGGGCTTCAAGGGCCGGACCCATCTGGTGTCGCCGGCAATGGCCGCTGCTGCTGCAATCGCGGGCCACTTTGTCGACATACGCGAGTGGACGGTGAATTGATTCGCCAGGAATTGCTAAAATGAATTAGGGCACCTTTTGGTGCCCTTTTTATTGGCATTCGCAAAAATGCCGGTTCGGCGAAGTTGATCTGAAGTTTCATCAGATAATTCATGCTGTTAAGTATGAGTTTTTAGCAGAAAATGAGAAATATCAACTCGTTGGGAAACGAAACTGACGGGCTTCACAAGACTGTCACCTCGGCACTACAATACTCATGTCGCAAATGGATTTGATCTGCTGTCCGGTTGATCGGGCACGGACAAATCGATCAGGCGTAAGGAGTGGAATGTGACGGCAGCAGTTTCGTCAGGAGGCCATCCGGCGTTAGTACTCAATGCGGATTACCGGCCGCTGAGTTATTACCCCCTGTCATTGTGGTCGTGGCAGGATGCGATAAAGGCTGTATTTCTGGATCGGGTGAATATCGTTGCGGAATATGAAACGACGGTCCGAAGTCCGAGCTTTGAATTTCGATTACCCAGCGTTGTTTCGCTCAAAACCTTTGTAAAACCCAGCCGATATCCCGCCTTTACCCGCTTTAACGTATTTCTTCGCGATACCTTCCAGTGCCAATATTGCGGCACCAAAGACGAACTCACCTTCGACCATCTTATCCCACGCTCCAAAGGCGGTCTGACCACCTGGGACAATGTGATAACTGCTTGTTCTCCCTGCAATTTGCGCAAGTCCAACAAGTCCTGCAAGCAACTCAATATGTGGCCGATGCATATGCCGTTCCGACCAACCATTCAGGACCTGCACAGCAACGGCCGGGCATTTCCGCCCAACTACCTGCATGAAAGCTGGATGGACTTTTTGTATTGGGACACTGTGCTGGAACCGTGAGTATCCTATGGTGGGTGACGCCGCTGCAGACTACAAAGTGAATAAAAATTTAGACAATTCTTATTTTCGGTTTAATTATTTAGGTACTTTTTTTTAGTAGATGTCTCGGATGCGCTTCGAGGCCCAAATGTTAAAAAAATCGCGCTCTTATTTATACAATCTCCAGAGTTCTCTGCACCGTGATCAACGGGCTGCGGTGTTACCCATCTTTGGAATGATGTTTATTTTCCTGGTGGTTGTTGCGGGAGCGGCAATTGATATTTCCCGTGCTGTAAGTGCGCGGGAAAAGTTGTCATATGCCATTGATGCAGCAGCGCTGTCAGTTGCGACCGACCTTTCGACAACGCTACTGAGCAACAGTAAAATCAAAACACGGATAGAAAACTCCTTTAAGGCAAATCTGGCCGATGCGAGTTTTCTTGATAAAGCGATCGAAAACCTGAGTTTTGTCGTCGATAGCGATGAAGGCACTATTTCGGTAACGAGTAGCGCAACTCTCGACAACTATTTCATCGATATAGGTGGATACGGGGTTGAGGCATTCGGCCCAGACGCTTTCGCGTTCGGAACCAGTGCTCAAGTTAAATATGCGACAAAGGATATTGAACTCGCTCTTGTCATGGATGTTACCGGTTCCATGCGGCGCGATATGGATGCCCTACGGGCAGCAGCGAAATCGGCCGTTAATATACTAGTTCCGGATTCGGCAGAGGATGCCGCCAGTAAATTACGGATTTCGATTGTTCCTTATTCGCAGGGCGTCAATTTGGGGTCAAACGCGTCCAAAGTGACGAACGGAGTATCGACCTGGAAAGATTGCGTTACTGAACGACCCGGGCCGAAACAGCTGACAGATGCGATCTATAATTACGACGGTAACAACTCAGAGTTTTTCAAAGCCTCTGGTGATGAGACATATTGGAATGGCGAAAAACAGGATCCACCATGGGGCGATAGTTGCCCCGATGAGGAAATCCTTCCACTCACTGACGATAAAGATACATTGCTAGAAAAAATTTCTGCCCTGGATGATGGCGGCGGGACCGCAGGACAAACTGGTATCGCCTGGGGATGGTATACTTTATCGCCCAATTGGTCGTCCCTGTGGCCAGCAAAGAGTCAACCAGCTGCATATCAACCGGGTGAACCCAGTGATGAAGTCAGTAAAATCGCGATCATTATGACTGATGGGAATTTCAATGACTATTTTGAAAACGTTGAAAAAAAATCCACTCAGGAAGTGTGCAAGAAGGTAAAAAAGAAGAAGAAGAACGGCAAATACAAATGGGTAACAAAGTGCAAAGACGAAGAAGTTACCGAATTAATCTGGACAGAGATTTATCATGAGTATTCGTCGATATCAGATCCATCGGCAGTTCGTGGCCTTGCTTTTTGTGAGGCAATGAAAACTAACAATATCGAAATCTATTCAATCTTTTTCAAAACAAGTTCTTCCGGTTTTGCCGAAACGCTCATGAAATCCTGTGCTTCAGATGATAAGGACGATCATTATTATCTTGCTTCTTCCAAGGAAGAACTGGAATCGGCATATGAAAACATAGCGAAGAAAATCCAGGCGATCCATTTGTCGCGATAAAAAAAGCCCGCCAGTGCGGCGGGCTTTGGTTTTGATTTCACGCTGATTCTAGCGGTTCTGACGGTTGTCGATCAGTTCGTCGACCACAGTTGGATCTGCCAGTGTGGATGTATCGCCGAGACTGTCGAAACTGTCTTCGGCGATTTTGCGCAGGATACGGCGCATGATCTTGCCAGACCGGGTTTTCGGCAAGCCGGGTGAGAACTGGATCAGATCCGGAGATGCGATAGGGCCGATTTCAGCGCGAACATGCTTGACCAGTTCCTTTTTCAGCTCGTCCGTCGGCTCTTCACCTTCCATCAGCGTGACATAGGCGTAGATGCCCTGCCCCTTGATGTCGTGCGGATAACCAACCACAGCGGCCTCAGAGACCTTGTCATGGGCCACCAGCGCGCTTTCGACTTCCGCCGTGCCCATCCGGTGTCCGGAGACGTTGATCACGTCATCAACGCGGCCTGTGATCCAGTAGTAGCCATCTTCATCGCGGCGACAGCCGTCACCTGTGAAGTAAAGGCCTTTGTAGGTCGCGAAGTAAGTCTGAACGAACCGCTCATGATCGCCATAGACCGAGCGCATTTGTCCCGGCCAGCTGTCCTTGATGACCAGGTTGCCTTCAGTCGCACCTTCCAGGAACTTGCCTTCCGCATCAACGATGGCTGGTTGCACGCCGAAGAACGGACGTGTTGCAGATCCTGGTTTCAGATCTGTTGCGCCCGGAAGCGGTGTGATCAGGATGCCTCCTGTTTCCGTCTGCCACCAGGTGTCGACAATCGGGCATTTCTGTTCGCCGACAACATTGTAATACCAGTTCCAGGCTTCCGGATTGATCGGCTCGCCGACAGACCCAAGCAGGCGCAGGGACTTGCGCGATGTTTTGGTGACATGCTCATCGCCTGCTCCCATCAGGGCACGAATAGCCGTTGGAGCCGTATAGAAGATATTGACGTTGTGCTTGTCGCAAACTTCCCAGAACCGGCCCGGTCCCGGATATGTCGGTACACCTTCGAACATTAGTGTTGTCGCGCCATTGGCGAGCGGGCCGTAGACGATGTAGCTATGACCGGTAACCCAGCCCACATCCGCCGTACACCAATAGACATCACCCTCGTGATAATCGAAAACATATTCGTGCGTCATCGAGGCGTAGGTCAGATAACCGCCTGATGTGTGCAGAACACCCTTCGGCTGACCCGTTGATCCGGATGTGTAGAGAATGAAGAGCGGATCTTCCGCATTCATTTCCGCCGGTTCACAGTGGTCGGAAACCTTGTCCGCAGCATCGTGATACCAGACGTCGCGACCATCTTGCATCGCGATGTCACCGCCGGTGCGTTTTACGACAATCACGCTGTCGACGGGAGATTTTTCAATTGCCCGGTCAACATTGGCCTTGAGTGGAACCTTGCGTCCACCTCGCAGGCCCTCATCCGCAGTGACAACACATTTGCTCTCGCAACCTTCGATGCGCTGGGCAAGACTGTCCGGAGAAAATCCGCCGAAGACAATGGAGTGGACCGCGCCGATACGGGCGCAGGCAAGCATCGCGTAAGCAGCTTCCGGGATCATCGGCAGGTACAGGGTGACGCGGTCGCCTTTCTTGACGCCCTGACCCAGCAGCACGTTGGCGAACTTGTTCACCTCATGGTGCAGTTCCTTGTAGGTGATGGTCTTGGATTCGCTCGGATCGTCACCTTCCCAGATGATCGCGGGCTGATCGCCGCGTTTTTCCAGATGCCGGTCAACGCAGTTGGCGGCAACATTTAATGTACCGTCTTCGAACCATTTGATCGAAACATTGTGATAATCGTAGGAGGTGTTTTTCACCTTCGTATACGGCTTGATCCAATCGAGACGTTTGCCGTGTTCGCCCCAAAAACCGTCAGGATCCTCGACGGATCGCTGATACATTTCCTGGTATTTGGCGTTATCAACGTGCGCCCGAGCGGCAACTTCCGCCGGAACAGGAAAAACAGATGCGGACATGCGAGAACCTCCCAGAAACCACAATTTGACCTGCAACAGGCTTGTCCTCCCGTGCCGCAGGCCGTTTTTTACCGAGGGCCATTATGCTTATGGCCTTCCCAAGCGTCTACAACCAAAGCTTGGTACTTTCGTAGGCCAGCCCTTGGTCTAATCCATTCAAATAAGTGACTATTTACGTTTACGTCAGCTTAGCCAGCCAATTATGATCCCCTGAACCAGGAAGACGCCAAGCCAATGGCCGCCGTCGATGATCGTCAGGCTCCAGGGCTTGCTTTGGAACCGGTGATTGATGATCTGCGTGGTCATGACAATGCCAACCCACACCATCAGCGCAGATATGATGCCGGTGCGAATGGTCGTTTCACCGGCATGGTAGACGATACCAGCAAAGACGAACGCCATGACGAATTGGCAGAAGAAGGCAATGCCCAGTGTGATTGGATCAGGGCGTGTTTGTTCTTCTGTCAAATCCGCCGCGCGCATCCAGGATTTTCCCAGAACACCATACCACGCAGATCCGAAAATAAAGGATGCGATGGCTGCTGCCGCCACTGCGATCAGATTGATACCGTCGAACATCATTGCGCCATCCCCCTTGATGCAATTCACACTGCAAGTTGCGCGAAATCATCAGAAAGATCAAGAGCATATAGTCTTGGACACGGCATGTGGCCGGTCAGGAGTCCTGGGGTTTGACTTTTACCCAGATGGCCAGATCACCGCAGTCCTGAAACCCCAACTGGCGATAGACCGGTAATATTTCTTCATCGGATTCATACGTGCAGACAGGATGATGGGAATACGGTTCAAGAAGGCTGCGAAGAGCGCCGTAAAGCCATTTCTTCCGGTAGAAGACATTCGATAGCCCGATCAGGTTTTTTCCATCACATTTGGGACCCTGATTGAGAGTACATCCGGCCTTGATCGCCTCTCCATCCATGATCATTGCAAATTCTATTGCAGCGGCTTTTATTAGCTTTGGAGAGAATACGTGATGCAGGGTTTCATTGGCATTCCATGCGGGCAGCCATTTGCTAAACGCATCGAGCGTCATGACTTTTTGCCAGTCTGAAGAAACCGGTGGTTTTTTTGATGATTGAGCAGGGCGAAACAGCCAGGTGCCGCCGAAAAGCTTCTCAAAGCCGCGATGTTTGAGTTCGAGGCAATCGAAACTGTCTTTGACGGCAGCTCCCAACGGCAAAGCCTTCAGCGCGGAAATAAGATCCGGCCCAGATCTGTTATTGAGCGTGACAAGATTTGGATAAAGGGGCAATTGTTTGCCGTCTGCAAACCAGTAATCGTTATGGAATTTGGTTCTGGCGCCCGCAACACTTAGCACGGCATCGCACCAGAGTGCGTTATTCTGCGCGCATAACGAGACGGTTTCAGTTGGTGTCACGCGTCCAGGCCACCCTTCCCGACTATGAAATCCACGATCTTTTCTACACCATCTCCGGCTTTCATGTTCGCAAAAACGAACGGACGGGATTTTCGCATTTTTGTGGCGTCCCGATCCATTACGCCGAGATCGGCCCCGACATAGGGTGCCAGATCGGTCTTGTTGATGACCAGAAGATCGGAGCGGGTGATACCGGGCCCACCTTTTCGTGGAATTTCCTCTCCCGCAGCGACATCAATTACATAGACGGTCAGATCAGCCAGTTCCGGGGAAAATGTCGCGGCGAGATTGTCGCCGCCGGATTCGATCAGGATCAGATCAAGGTCCGGGATGGCGTCGTTGAGATCCTTGATGGCAGCTAGGTTGATTGACGCATCTTCGCGGATCGCCGTATGCGGACAGCCACCGGTTTCGACACCGCGTATACGATCGCTGGTCAGCGCTTGAGAGCGCATCAGCGCTTCGGCATCTTCGCTAGTGTAGATGTCGTTTGTGATGACAGCGAGCGAGAAGCGGTCGCGCATGGCCTTGCACAATTTGTCGGTCAGCGTGGTTTTGCCCGCACCAACCGGGCCGCCAATCCCTACACGTAAAGGGCCATTTATCGAACTCATGAACGGAACAACCTCGAATATTGTGTTTCGTGCGCCATTGAAGCGATGTCTGCAAGGAAAGTGGACGTGCCAAGGTCATCCAGACTTGCTTCAAGTGCTTCGCGGGCAACCGAGAAAATGACTGGTTCCAGCTCTGCCAAGACTTTTTGTCCATGATTCTGGCCGAGCGGAACTGCTCGAACGGCCACCGAAATCAGGTTGGCGGTAAAAGCGTGCAGGAAAGACGAAAGTGCGGCTTCTTCCGGAATGTCATGCATGGCTGTGACCAGACCCAATGCGACCGGATAAGGCCAATATTTTGGCGCATCCTGGCAATTTAGATCCGTCAACTGGGCGAATATTTCACCGGCAGGAGAAATATTATCTGGCGCCCAGCTTGCCTTCACAGCATCCATAAAGGCGGTGCCTTGCGCACTTGTTTCAAGATGCCGCTCTTTTGAAGGCTGCAACGCCAGTCCCAGTTCCACGAGTTCGACAATCTGCTCCTGCGCCCCAGCTTTGGCTGATCTCCAGGATTCCTTCAGCAGAATAGAATCGCTTCGACCGGCGCCGAACTGCAGAATATCTTGCAGCCAGGCTTGAAGGTCTGCAGCGCTTGTTACAGCGCCATCCTCGATAACCTGCTCAAGTCCGTGCGAATAGGTAAATGCGCCAATTGGAAAAGCCGATGACAGAAACGTCAGCAGCCGGTAGAGCGCAGATTGCGAAACTGCTTCAGTCATGACTGTGACCGTGATCGTGGTGATGCCCGTGATCGTGCCCCTGGGTCTGGCCATGGCCGTATGCACCGCCCTCTGGATCAAACGGTGCTGTCAGAGGTGTAAGTCTGCCACCAAGTTTGGCCACCATATCTTCGATGACGTGATCACGCCGAATGCGAAGGGTCTGGCCCATCAACTGGGTCGACAAGTGCCGGTTGCCGAGATGCCAGGCGATCTTGACCAGATGTGCCGTGTCATTGGCTTCGATCTCGACCAGTTCCTCCGGCTCAGCCATAACTTCGATAATCCGACCGTCTTCCAGTTCTAGGCCGTCACCATGATGAAGATAGACGGCATTTGGTTCATCAAGCAGAAATGACAAGCCACCTTCGGCGGTTAAAACAGCACGGCGGCGATGCCGGTCTTCCCGATCAAGCGTAATCTTATCGGTCGGCTGCCGTGTCCAGCTTCCACCCTCTTTGATTGCTGCAACACGGATCATTTTGCGGCTTCGACTTTCGCTTTCATGGCCTTGTAGCCTGGCCGTGCCCGGAGCCGTTTGAAATAGTCATAGACTGGGCCTTCATTCGGCATGTTGAATTTGGCAACAACCGCCCACCCGGAGCAATGGCCGAGAATGATGTCGGCGATGGTGAAGGTCTCACCCATCATATAGGGTCCGTCGCCAAGCCGTTTTTCCAGCGTTTCCAATCCGCGGTCGAATTCCAGCTTGCAGACGTCTTTCACCTCCGGAACCCGGACATCTTTTGGGTGTATGAAACTGTTCTTGGCAGCGGTCCACAGAGCCCCTTCCAGAACATCGACGGCAAACTGCGTGAAACTGTCCTGCTGGGCCCGCTCGATTGTGCCGGCCGGAAACGTGAACTGACCGTGTTTGTCGGCCAGATAGGTGCAGATCGCGACGGACTCCGTTATCACAGTGCCGTCTACCATCAGCGCGGGCACTTTACCGCTCGGATTGACCGCCCTGATGCCTTCAGACTGCGGTGGCGCCGGGTCGATCTCATATGGCAGGTTCAGTTCTTCCAGCAGCCACATGACGCGCATGGCCCGAGTCTGCGGAAATCCTATGATCTTGTACATTCTTATCTTCTCCAGAATTCTATTGCCCGGATTCTAGAACAGGAAATAGCGCTGGGCCATCGGAAGAACCTCGGCTGGTTCACAGGTGAGCAATTCTCCATCTGCACGCACTTCATAGGTCTCCGGATGAACTTCAATGTTAGGGGTCGCGTCGTTCAGAACCATGGATTTCTTGGAAATGCCGCTCCGGACGTTCTTGACGGGCAGCACCAGACTGTCGAGGCCGGCGTTGTCCTTGACACCGTGGTCGTAGGCTGCCTGCGAGACAAAGGTAACCCGGCTTTGGGTCATGGCCTTGCCGAATGATCCGAACATCGGGCGGTAATGAACCGGCTGTGGGGTCGGGATCGACGCATTCGGGTCGCCCATAGGCGCTGCAGCAATGGTGCCGAGTTTCATCACAATGTCAGGTTTGACACCGAAGAATTTCGGATCCCACAAAACCAGATCAGCCAGCTTGCCAACTTCGACCGAGCCGATGTGCTCATCAAGACCATGGGCAATAGCCGGATTGATGGTGAACTTGGACATGTAGCGTTTGACGCGGAAATTGTCGTTTTCACCGGCCTCTTCCGACAAGCGTCCGCGCTGAACTTTCATCTTGTGTGCTGTCTGAAGCGTGCGAATGATCACCTCGCCGACCCGGCCCATGGCCTGGCTGTCAGATGCTATGATCGAAAATGCGCCCATGTCATGCAGGATGTCTTCCGCGGCAATGGTTTCCTTGCGGATCCGGCTTTCAGCAAAAGCAACATCTTCCGAAATCGACTTGTCCAGATGATGACATACCATGAGCATGTCGAGATGCTCTTCCAGGGTGTTCACCGTGTAAGGCCGTGTCGGGTTGGTCGAGGACGGAATGACGTTCAGTTCGCCGCAGACCTTGATGATGTCCGGGGCATGGCCGCCTCCGGCACCTTCGGTATGGAAGGCATGTATCGTACGGTTCTTGAAAGCAGCCGTGGTGTTTTCAACAAATCCGGATTCGTTCAGTGTGTCCGAGTGGATCATGACCTGAACGTCATATTCATCGGCAACAGACAAGCAGGTATCAATAGCGGCCGGGGTAGAGCCCCAGTCCTCGTGGAGCTTCAGGGCGCAGGCACCTGCGAGGATCTGTTCTTCCAGAGCTGCGGGCAATGATGCATTTCCCTTACCTGCAAACGCAAGGTTCATCGGGAAACTGTCAGCTGCCTGCAACATCCGGGTTATGTGCCAGGGGCCGGGAGTACAGGTGGTCGCGTTGGTGCCGGTTGCCGGTCCAGTACCGCCGCCAAGCATGGTGGTGACGCCGGACACCAATGCGTCTTCAATTTGCTGTGGGCAGATGAAATGGATGTGTACGTCGATCGCGCCTGCGGTCAGGATCCTGCCCTCACCTGCAATGGCTTCAGTTCCCGGACCAACAACGATATCGACACCCGGCTGAACATCCGGATTGCCCGCCTTGCCAATCGCGACAATGCGACCATCTTTCAGGCCCACATCAGCTTTGACGATGCCCCAGTGATCGACAATCAGAGCGTTTGTGATGACCGTATCGACCGCACCGGCCGAGCGCGGCGCCTGACTTTGGCCCATGCCGTCTCGAATGACTTTTCCGCCGCCGAATTTCACTTCGTCACCGTAGGTGGTGAAATCCTTCTCCACCTCGATGATCAGATCGGTATCGGCAAGACGTACACGATCGCCGGTGGTCGGTCCAAACATGTCCGCATAGGCGGCGCGTGGCATTTTGTAGGCCATTCAAGTCTCCAATCGGCGATCAGATAATACTGTCTCAGTTGCCATAGTCCTCGACCATGGCATCCAGATCATCGGTGCGTTGCATGGTCATGACGATCATGCAGCCGCGATAAAGTTCGTCACCGCGCGTTTCAGCGCGGAACGGATAGCTGTAGGCGGCGCAGTCCTTGTCGCGGTAGTCGCGCCAGGCGTTCTGAGCTTCTTCCAAAGCGGCCGGGCTGCCCTGCTGATCGTCTGCCAGGGCCTTGTCCAGCTCTGTCAATTTCGCGATCGCTCGCAGGTAGGCCTTTCCCAGATCGACCTCGGCTTTTTTCAAGGCTTCTTCAGCACAGAAAGCGCGTTCGGTCTCATTGAGGGGGTAGCCGCAGTCGACGGGTTGCTCTGCCTGAGCTGTAAATCCGGAAAAGACGAGCGCAACTGTGGCGGCAACAAGGGTCTTCAGTGTCATGCGAACGCCCCTGTCTGGTCATTGCGATGAGCATTTAAGATATTGTAATTTAACGAATTTGCTGCACTGCGAGTAACACGCAACCAAGTTGACACGCTGACTATTTGCGGGTTCGATGAAATATGTCTGGCGGCAGTGCTGACCCGGGAACGGAAACTCATCCGATAATCCGAATGGCAGTGACGGTTGTCGACGATGAGGGGGAGCGAATTATGCGAGTATTTCAGACGATCAAATCGATGATATTTGCCGGAATCGGCATTACCGTGGTGACACCGGTTCTTGCCGAAACACCATTGGAACGTGGCGCATATTTGATGAATTCGATTGCGGCCTGTGGCAACTGCCATACGCCGTTGACCCCTACTGGTCCAGCCATGAACATGGAATTGGCGGGACGCTTGGTCGACGACAATCCAATGTTCACGGCCTACGCGCCCAATATCACCCCTGATACCGAAACCGGTATTGGTGACTGGACTGACGTGGAGCTTATAAAGGCCATTCGCGAAGGGGTGCGCCCGGACGGAACGATTATCGGCCCGCCGATGCCAATTGGCCTGTACCGCGGAATTTCTGACACGGACGTCAAGGCGATTGTGGCCTACATGCGCAGCCTGCCTGCGGTCAAAAACGAAGTCCCTGCCTCGATCTATCGTATTCCGCTGCCGCCTGCTTACGGTCCACCGGTCGGAACGGTTGCGGATGTCCCAGTTGGTGTGACGACTGAGTATGGAGCTTATCTCGCGGGACCTGTCGGCCACTGCATTGAGTGTCACACACCGATGGGACCAAAGGGCCCTGACTTCACCAATCAGCTTGGCGCAGGTGGGTTTGAGTTCCACGGGCCGTGGGGTGTTTCGATTTCGGCCAATCTGACGTCCGGCAAAGACGGGATCAAAAAGTACTCCGATTCCGAATTGATTGCCATGATCACCGAAGGCAACAGAGCTGACGGCAGCAGAATGAATCCGCCAATGGGCTACGGATTCTATGCCAACATGACCAAGGACGATCTGGCTGCCGTGATTGCCTACTTGCGGGCGCTGCCTGCGAAGCCTTCGCCGAAATAGGTTTGAAACGTGAAATTGTGTCCCGCTAATATGAAGTCGCGCCAAATTCATGTCAGTAATTCTGGCATGGGCGCGTTCTTCGTTGTTGCAGGCCGATGATTGCATCAATTTCCGAGGCCTTGTGCGAGTTCGATCAGCTCTGCGGTGCGTTTCCGGGTCAGTTCTGCCCAGCAGCCATAAATCAGCATAGGTTCCATTGAACCACCGCGTGCAAGAAAACCGTAAGACGCACAGGCATTGTCGCGGAACGGGATCCAGGATCGTTGAGCATCCTGCAAAAAACCTGCAGCTCCTCGAAGGTCCTTCGGCAAATTAGCGTCAATTTCCTTCATGCTGGACATCGCAGCTTTGTAGGCTGCATTCAGTTCTGCATCGGCCTCCTGCCAATCCAGTTCCGCGCAATAAGTCATTTCAATTTGCGCCCTGGGTTTGTTGCAATCGACGTCCTGGGCCTTTGCAGACACGGCAAACGCCAATGCGAAAAAGATCCAACAAAGGTGCCAGATTCTGCTCATCAAAGCTTGCCCATGACTTTCTGGTTGAAGCCATAAACCGTGCGGTCACCGCGATAAGGCACAAGAGTGACAGACCGGGTCTGGCCCGGTTCAAACCGAACAGCCGTTCCTGCGGGAATATCGAGCCGCATGCCGTGGGCAACATCCCGCTCGAATAGAAGACCCGGGTTTGTTTCGGCGAAATGATAGTGGCTGCCGACCTGGATTGGCCGGTCACCGGTGTTGGACACGTCAAGTGTCACGGTTTCCAGACCGGCATTGAGTTCAATCTCGCCCTCTGCAGGAAACAGTTCTCCGGGGATCATTTGTTGTCTCCCTTGCGGCGGCGGTACCAGGCGATTGTTGCTCCGATGGAAAGACCCAGCGCGAAAATCACGAATGTTTCGATGGTGAAATAACCGGCAGCATCTGTGTGGGGATGGGCATGGTCCTGAATGCTCGGATGGGCAGTGACCATTCCGGTTGAGCCAGTAAGGCTGGTCAAGGCAACAACAAGGCGTTTCATGTCAAACTCCCGGGAATTTGGATTAAACTAAGATCAGCGGATCGGCTCATGCACGGTAACGAGCTTGGTTCCGTCCGGAAACGTTGCTTCGACCTGAACATCATGGATCATTTCGGAAATGCCATCCATGACCTGATCGCGGGTCAGAACTTTTGCGCCTGCCGCCATCAGGTCAGCAACCGAACGGCCATCGCGGGCACCTTCGACAACAAAATCCGAGATCAAGGCGATGGCTTCTGGATGGTTCAGTTTCACTCCCCGCTCCAGCCGACGGCGCGCAACCATGGCGGCCATGGATATCAGCAGTTTGTCTTTTTCTCTCGGCGTCAGGTTCACGGATACTCTCCAACTAACAATGCCAGACCCTTGGAAGGTCGGCAGAACGGTAACTTTTCAGGAATGCCATCAGCGAAGATCGCAGATCGCGACTATCCTTGGCAACAAATCGGGCGGTCAGCAGTCCATTCCAGGCGCTTGCCGCACAGCGAACAGAAGATGCCGGCAAGGCATCCAGTATTGAACGGGCATTTTCTAGCCGATCTTCCGCATCTGGTGTGCAGTCCGCCAACGTGGCGACGGCCAGAGCGGCGCAGCCGGTTGCATTGCCGTGCAGGAAATCATTTGGGTCACCGTCAAACCGTACATCGTCAGCGAAGACCAGTTTGTCATCGCGGCGAATGCGCCATGTGTCTTTGAAGGTGACATTCCGGACCTGTTCGCCCATGGCTGCACGACCCAGCAGGACGGATTCCAGAATCATAAGGCGAGCAGTTCCAGTCAGATTGGCCTGAATCGAGCGGGTTACATTTGACCGGTCGAAGAGAATCGTTTCCTGGGGTAGCCATTCAAGCGTTCCACCATCGGCGACAGACAATTTGGCAGTAACTTTTGCGGATGTGCCGAGGCTTCGATAGGCGCGCTCAGCTGCCTGACTGGTCACAATCGCGTGTGCCCCGGTCTCCACGCCGACGTCATAGTCGAGCTGATCGCCACCTGTCAGTCCACCAGCGGAGTTGATAAGAACTGCTGTTGTCGGTTCATTATAGACCTTGGGAAGGCGAATTTTTGCAGATCCGCTCTGATAGAGATCGGCGAGTCTGGTCTTGCCTCCGGAAACAGCAAAGCGGACGCGTCCAATGCCTCGAACACGTTGCATGGCAACGGATTCCGTGCCGATTTCCAATGCTGTGCCAGCATCATACACGCCGGTTTCGCCTCGCTCCCCAAAGGATTCTGTTCTTGATCTACTGCCAGCTTGCGTAAGGTTTAGTTTCAGAAGTGCAGCTGACGATTATCAAGGTAGTCATAGCAAGAGACGGGCCATAGTGGAATGCCAAGAAAATTCGGTAATGATCGTGCGTCAAGCTCTTGTTCTTGCCGGATTTTTTCAGCAAACACGAGTGTGATTGGCTAAAAAACAGGCGAGTGCCCAAAAGATCGTCACTGGACTTCTATCAAGAAGGGGTTGCCCTTGGACGCATGATCCGGTTTTTTAAGGTACAAACTCCAAAGCGCCTAAAGCGCGACGGCTCTTTTGAAGGGCCACAAGTGAGGGATTCCTGTGTTCGCAAGTCCGGTCGGTCGTAGTCCAGTTTTCTGCCTGGTATTTGCAATCCTGATGTTGGGGTTGGTCACACAGCCTGCACGCGCTGAAATCGGATCGTTTATTCTGGTGGACGCCAAGAGCGGCGCGGTGATTGAACAGAAAAACGCAACTCGCAAATGGTATCCGGCATCCCTGACCAAAATGATGACGGCCTATGTGACCTTCAAGGCCATCAAGGAGGGGCGGATCGCCCTGGATTCTGCTGTTGTTCAATCGAAGAACTCGATTGCAGAACCACCCAGCAAGATGGGGTTCAAGGTCGGCACCCGGTTCACCGTAGATACTGCGCTCAAGATTATAATCATCAAGTCGGCCAATGACGTGGCTGTCGCGCTGGGCGAGGCGGTTGCCGGGTCAGAAAGCGGGTTCATCGCCATGATGAATGCTGAGGCCAAACGACTTGGCATGAGCAACACACGGTTCACCAATCCACACGGTCTTCCGGACAATCGCCAGGTGACCACCGCCCGGGACATGGCGATTCTTGCTATGGCACTGAGGCGTGATTTCCCGGAAGCGAGAGAGTTTTACAAACATCCGGGAATCCGCTTTGGCAAGAAAACCCTTCGCTCGGCCAATCGCGAGTTTCTTTTGCGGGTACCGGGCGCGAACGGCATGAAGACCGGGTATATCTGCAATTCCGGATACAATGTTGCAGCGTCTGTCACGAGAGGGCGACGCACGCTGATTGCGATCGTACTAGGTGCCGGGTCGGGTCTGGAGCGGACAGCCTTTGCACGACAGCAGTTTGATCAGGGTTTTAAAAAACGCAGCAAAGGCAAAAAGGTCACGAGCCTGACAGGTTCATCAGGTAATCCACCAGCAGACGGCTATTGCCGCCGCAACAAAAGCCCGGGCGCAAAAGGCTATATTGCTCAGTTCGATATTGAGAATGAGCCCAGCGGAGGCCTGCTGTCTTTTGGCAAATCGAAAAAGAAAAAGCCCAAAGAGGCGAGCCTCACCGGCTTCAAAATGGCCAACGGCAAAACGAACTGGGCGAAAATACTCGATCGCACCATTGGTCCCCGCAAGGTTGCCTATCGCCCGCTCAAGGTTGGGCTTGGCAAACCCAAGGCAGGCTCTTCAGTGAGTGGGTCTGTATCGGCAAGCGTTTCGATCCCCGCAGAAGACATTCCGCTGCCAACCGCCAATCCGGTTCGCCGTGCACAGAATGAAATTCGCACCAAATTGCAAAAAACGCAGGCTGCCGCAGCCGTTGGCGCTGCTGATCCTGCAGAACGCACAGCTGACCCGGTCGACACGACAGTCCAGGCGGGCGCCATAGAGCCAGCGCCTGTGCGGCCAGGGCCTGCTGTTGATACCAGCGCGGCAACACATGGTTCGATTTTTCGCAAAGGTTTGGATTTCTCCGTGCCAATACCTGCACCTAGTCCGAATAAGTAGTTTCCAAAGAACCAATAAATGAGAGAAGCTTAACCAATTACTGTGCCTGATTAACTTTTTGTTTACGCTGTTCCTTAACACTGTAGTAAGTATTTTTCTAACAAGGGTCTGGTCTCTTTTGGAAAATGCTGTGACGCATGTAGCGTTACTTCAGGCATAGAACATGCTGACACATATTAGATCGAGAGATCGCGCGATGATTGAACCGAAATCCACCGCCACCATCCGGGCTCTGGCAAGTCTTGCGGAATTGTCCGCTGATCAACTCGAAAAAGGGTCGTCGGTCGAAGATGTGATTCAGACGCTGAGGAAGGCTGCAGAAGCAGTGCGCCTCGTAGTCGAAGACGTTGATGACGAAGATGATTTCGAAGACGAAGAAACCGATCTGGAGCAGGGTCTGGAACAAGACCTGGCACCAATGGAGTTGGTTGTCTCCAATCCGGATAGCGAAGATCTTTCAGAAATGATTGGCCCTGTTGAATTGTCTGCAGGCGAGTCGGAAGACACACCGGTTCTGAACGCGGGCTAATCTGACCGATCGCAATCGGCTTTGACCAGTTCACTCCAAAAATGCTAGCGATGCCCGCTGAAGAGACAGCGGGCCCGGCAAGACTTACCAACTATTCCGGTTCCACTGATGAACAAGCCGCTGTGCTTGAGAAGTTTGGAGCCGAATCATGACCGTCCCTGAGCAAACGGCAGAGACACTTGCGCCGAAAAAGGGACCCAAGCCCCCTATTCCACTGTCAGTCCTGACCGGGTTCCTCGGATCGGGAAAGACAACCTTGCTGAACAAGATTCTTCAGGATCCGGCAATGGCGGATACGGCTGTCATCATCAATGAATTCGGCGAGATTGGCCTTGATCATCTGTTTGTCGATCAGGCAGGCGATGGTATCGTCGAGCTGTCGTCCGGGTGCCTGTGCTGCACGATCCGCGGGGATCTGGTCACGACGCTGGAGAATTTGCTGCGGCGCCTGGACAACGGCCGGATGGATCGGCTCAACCGGGTGATTATCGAAACCACCGGCCTCGCAGATCCGGCCCCCATTCTGCACACGGTCATGCTGCATCCGTATTTGGTGATGCGCTACCGTCTCGATAGTGTTGTGACTCTTGTGGATGCGGTCAACGGTTTGTCGACGCTGGACGAACATGAGGAAGCCCGCAAACAGGCGGCGGTTGCCGACAGGCTGGTTTTCACAAAAACGGACCTTCTTGAAACCGAGGCTGACGAAGCATCATTTGATGCGTTGAAACAAAGACTTGCCGGATTGAATCCGGGAGCAAAAGTGCTGAAGGTTCAATCCGGTGATGCGGTGCCGGACAGGTTGTTCAATGCCGGACTTTATAACCCGGCCAGCAAGATTCCGGATGTTGCTGCCTGGTTGAATGCGGAAGCTTATGAGCCTGAAACACATGACCACTCTGGGCATCATCATCATCATGGTCACCACCACCACCACGATGTGAACCGGCATAGTGATTCCATTCGGGCATTTACGCTTGCAACCGATAAACCGGTTTCAGCCTCTGCACTGGAAATGTTCCTTGATCTGCTTCGCTCGGCACATGGTCCAAAACTGCTTCGGATGAAGGGAATTGTAAAACTTGCGGAAGATCCGGATAGGCCGGTGGTAATTCACGGCGTGCAGCACGTTTTCCATCCACCGGCGACGCTGGAAGCCTGGCCGGATGCCGATCATAGAACCCGAATGGTGTTTATTACCAAGGACTTGCCGGAAGGTTTTGTGCGCAAGATGTTCGAAGCGTTTTCCGGTGCGCTGCGCCCGGATACACCGGACGCAAAAACGATGATGGACAACCCGTTGGCCATAACCGGTTTCACAAGCCCAACCTGATAGTCCGCAGATCAGTTTTTGTTGCGCAGGCGAATAAGGCCTTCCTGCGCGGTTGATGCGATCAGTTTGCCGTCGCGGGTGTATAGCGATCCTCTGTTCAGACCGCGAGAACCCGAGGTGCTTGTACTGTCGGTGGCGTAAAGCATCCATTCATCTGCCTTGAACGGATGGTGGAACCACATGGCATGATCGAGGCTGGCAGCCTGTATTTTTGGACTGAAGACAGAAGTTCCATGAGGGAACAGCGATGTGTCCAGCAGGGTCATGTCCGATGCGTAGGCAAGCACACACTGATGGATGCGTTCATCCTCGGGCAGTTCACCTGTTGCGCGCACCCAGACATATTGCTGTGGCGGCAGCTTTTTTTTGCTGAAATAGTGCGTCATATCGACCGGACGCATCTCTATCGGCCGTTCGCGTTCCCAGTATTTTTTTATGTTGTCAGGTGCAAAGGCGAGAAATTTTTCCTTCAGTTCCTGCTCGCTCGGCAGCTCGTCCGGTGTTGGAACATCAGGTATGTCCATCTGGTGTTCCAACCCCTCCTCGCGGATCTGGAAAGAGGCTGCCATGGAGAAGATTGCTTCGCCGTGCTGAATGGCGACGACCCGCCGGGTGGTGAAGCTGCCGCCATCACGAATCCGGTCAACTTCATAGATAATTGGCACTTCCGGGTCGCCGGGACGCAAAAAGTACCCATGTAGGGAGTGAACGTGCCGGTCTTCGACCACAGTGCGGGATGCTGCGACCAGTGCCTGGCCGATAACCTGTCCCCCAAATACCCGCTGCCAACCAACCTGGGGGCTGCGACCACGGAACAGGTTGCGTTCCAGCGGTTCAAGGTCGAGAATTTGAAGAAGGTTATCAATGGCCGTGTTCATCGGCGCAATCCCTGCTAGATAGTGACAAAATGATTTGGTCGATGTTGCGACCGTAACTGAAGCACTCTTGGACGGGAGCTGACGTTAAAGTCAAGATGCCTTTAGGGAAACCTTGGGTGAGGAGTTTAAGGCAATGGCAAGATCGAAGAAGACCGAAGAGATGTTTGATGTAGTAATTGCCGGTGGCGGCTATGTCGGATTGTCCTTGGCCGTCGCTCTAAAACAAGGCGACTCGCAATTGAATTGCGCTGTTGTTGATCCGAAGCCGATGGACAGCCTGCACCTGGACCCAAGAGCATCCGCGATTGCAGCCGCTGCCTCGCGCATGCTGACCCAGCTCGGGATTTGGGACAAAATTTCAGATAAATCCCAACCGATCAACGAGATGATTGTCACCGACAGCAAACTTCGTGATGCTGTTCGGCCGGTCTTTTTGACATTTGATGGTCAGGCAACCGAAGGTGAGCCGTTCGCTCACATGATGCCGAACGGCGTGATGATGCCAGCGCTCTATGAAGCTGCCAAAGCGCTGGGAGTGACCTTCTTTGCACCCGATACCGGCAAAACCTTTCGAACCCATCCGGATTTCACTGAGCTTGAACTGGAAAACGGAACCATCCTGAAAAGCCGCCTGCTTGTGGCAGCGGACGGTGTTCGCTCCAAATTACGGGATCTTGCCGGAATTCGCACGGTGGACTGGGATTACGGCCAGTCGGGTATTGTCACCACAGTCAAACATGAGCGCCCGCATGAAGGACGTGCTGAAGAGCATTTCCTGCCAGCTGGTCCCTTTGCCATTCTGCCATTACCTGGCAATCGATCCTCCCTCGTGTGGACAGAAAAAACCTCGGATGCGGATCGGCTGGTGCGCTCGGATGAGTTCACCTTCGAACTCGAGCTGGAGCGCCGTTTTGGTCATCATCTGGGGACCCTGGAACTGGATGGTCCGCGAAAGGCATTTCCGCTGGGGCTGAAACTGGCGCGGGATTTCGTCAAGCCTCGATTTGCCCTGATCGGGGATGCCGCCCATGGCATTCACCCGATTGCTGGCCAGGGTCTGAACCTCGGTTTCAAGGATGTTGCGGCTCTAGCTGAAGTCCTGATTGATGCCCGGCGGCTCGGGCAAGACCTTGGTGGATTTGATGTCCTTGAACGCTATCAGCGCTGGCGTCGGTTCGACACATTCCAGATGGGTGTCGTCACCGATGTGCTCAACCGACTGTTTTCAAACGATAATGATGTTCTGCGTGCGGTTCGCGACTTCGGTCTGGGATTGGTCGACCGGATGCCGGGCATGAAAACGCAATTCATCAAGGAGGCGGCCGGGTTTGCCGGACCAGTTCCAAAATTGCTTTCCGGGGAAGCAATCTGATAGGACTGCAACAGGTTTTATTGCTCGCCATCGGATTTCGATTGCATGTTTGATTCTTCCGGCAGATTTCCGGTGCACCGATCCATATTGATTACCGGATGTTCGTCCGGCATTGGTGCCGTTTCGGCAAGGTTCCTGCGTGGTCGAAACTGGCGAGTTTTTGCGACGGCTCGCAATCAAGCAGATGTCGACAAGTTGGGTGATCAGGGATTTGAGTCCTTTCGTCTGGATTATGAAGATCCGGACAGCATTCAGGCAACCGTAGATACCGTTTTGGAAGCTACTGAGGGCAAGTTGGACGCAGTCTTCAACAACGGTGCCTACGCTATTCCCGGTGCGCTGGAAGATATCCCGCCACATGCGATGAAGGCTCTTTTTGAAGCGAACTTCTTCGGGTGGCATGATCTAACGCGTCACTTGATCCCGGCAATGCGTGAACAAAAATCCGGTCGGATTGTCCAGTGTTCATCCGTTCTCGGTTTTGTTGCGCTGAAATATCGCGGAGCCTACACAGCCTCCAAGTTCGCGCTCGAAGGGTATACGGACACCCTCCGCCAGGAGCTGAAGGGAAGCGGAATACATGTCTCGACCATTGAGCCCGGGCCGATCGACACGAAGTTTACCGAAAACGCACTCGCGAATTTCGACCGATGGATTGATGATGACGGACTGAAAGCGTCTGTCCACCGTAAGACCTATGAAAAACGCCGGGTTCGAATGGAAGCCGGGGATCCGGGGCCGTTCAAACTTCCACCAGAAGCTGTCGTCAAGAAGCTTGTTCATGCGCTGGAATCCAAGAAGCCCAAGGCGCGTTATCGTGTAACGGTTCCCACAACTATCATGGCCGCGGCCAAACGTGTCCTGCCGACAGGACTTATGGATCGATTCTGTATCTGGGCAGCGGATAAAGAGGAATAAAAGTTCGGCGTTTCATGGGTGTTCCCGTCAAACGGCTGAGCTTGAACAGGAAAACGAAATGGCAGAGATCATCAACATCCTCATACCCGTTGGAATGGCAGCTGTGGCTATCGTTCTGCTGCTTGGAGTATGGAACATGTTTCGAAACGGATCATCCAACCGCTCGCAAATGTTGATGCGCTGGCGGGTCGGTTTGCAGTTTCTGGTCATTGTCTTGGTGATGGGCGGGCTCTACTTCTTCGGGTTTGGCCGATAAGCAAGGAACGGATAGGGCAACGATGGTTGTACTGAACAAGATCTATACAAAAACAGGTGATGACGGGACAACGGCGCTGGGATCCGGCGAACGCCGTCCTAAAAGTGATCTCAGGATCGAAGCCTATGGGACTGTCGATGAAACCAACGCTGTTGTCGGCTTGATCCGGCTGCATACCACTGAAGGTGCGGAAGAAGTCGATGTGGTACTCGGGCGGATTCAAAACGACCTGTTTGACCTCGGAGCCGATCTCGCAACACCGGAGACTGGTGAAGACCTTGGGTATGAACCCCTGAGGGTCACCGATGATCAGGTTAGCGCCATTGAAAAAGCCATAGATGAACTCAACGCAGACCTGTCACCGCTACGGTCCTTCGTCTTGCCTGGTGGCAGTGCAGCAGCTGCGCATCTTCATTTGGCCCGGACAGTTTCCCGCCGAGCTGAGCGCCTGATGGTAGATCTGTCCACGCGGGAGACCATCAATTCCGCGGCTATAAAATACATGAATCGCCTGTCCGATTATTTTTTTGTGGCCTCACGTTACGTGAATGACAAGGGTGGGAAAGACGTCCTGTGGGTTCCCGGTAAGAACCGCTAACTGACAGTTATAGGCAGGCATTGGAATGTTTCTTCCCCTTCACGATCATAATCGTCTGGATCATGTGCCAAGGCCATATATGAACCTTGCGCTAATAGCCGCCAATGTCCTGGTTTTCTTGCTGATACAAGGCGGAGGTAGTCTGGAAGCTGTCGGCGAGTCTTCCTTTTCCTATGGTCTGGTGCCAGCAGTCTTTTTCGACGTCAGAGATCTGGCACCATCGCTGCAGGTCCTGCCCGAGTGGACGGGTATTGTCACCTATGCGTTCCTGCATGGCGATTTCATGCACCTCCTTGGCAACATGTTGTTCCTTTGGGTATTTGGCGACAACGTCGAAGACGCCATGGGGCATATTCGGTATCTTGTTTTTTATCTGCTGTGCGCCGCGGCTGGTGGTTACGCATATGCGGTGCTTGATGCCAATTCAGAAGTGCCATTGGTGGGGGCGTCTGGCGCTGTATCCGGCGTGGTAGCCGCCTATTTGATACTTCATCCGCGCGTCAAAATCTGGGTGCTCGCGTTTGGACGAATCCCTTTGCGGCTCAGCGCCACATGGATCCTCGGCGCCTGGGTGATCTTTCAGTTTGTCAACGTGGCTATGGCGTCCGATAGTCAAGTCGCTTGGATTGCCCATATTGGCGGAATGGTCGCTGGAGCGGTATTGATCCTGTTTTTCAGGCGAAAAGGCGTTCCGCTGTTTGATCGAAATCTGGCCTAGGCAGCTTTCCAGCCGCCACTTTTACTGCGACAGGCCGTTCCATCATCATTCTGTGACTGGCCCGAGGTCAGGCGAATCCGTTCTTTATACGAACGGCAGTAGACTCCAGAACTTGTCTTCCAGGTTTTGACCGGGGTGATGGACCCACCGGTTCCGGTAGTCGAATTTTTCCACCGGGTTGTTTTACCAGATACTGATTTTTCCAAAGCATCCTGGAACGCGGCTTGCGCCATCGTTTGGTCTTTTGCAGTCAGGGCCGGCGTGGACGCTTTCGGACTCTCTGATTGGTAAGTTGCAACAGCGCTGCACCCGGCCATACCCAACAGGCCGACGACAAGACACAGAGTACGAGTTAGAGCAGCTAAACTTGCATTAAACACGCGCGAATTGGCCTCCAGACTATTTCCATCCGTTGTCGATCGCCTCTCGTTCTTCGCCTGCAGATAATGGCTCACTTTGTGGTTCGCTGTCGCCTCTGAAGCGCGGCCTGCTTGGTATTAGTTTATTTCCGCTGTTCGAAGATTTTGGTGTGTGTATCGACAGTGTCTCGTTTTCTTTTCGTGTTTCAGCAGATGATTCAGCACGGTCTGGCGGGTCTTCTTCACTCTGATTGCTTTCGCTACTGAGATTGTCCGAATTTCCGTGTTCTCCAGAATCTCTGTCGCGGCTTCGCTCTTTGCGGTTGCCGGAACCATCGCGGCCACCTCTATCGCCTTGATCATTTTCTCCGCGGTCTCCGGACCCCTTGTCGCGGCTTCGCTCACTGCGATTGTCGGAACCATCGCGGTCACCTCTATTGCTTTGATCATTTTCTCCGCGATCGCCGCCGCCTCGGTCACTTTTGGATTGGGCGGCTGCAGCAATAGACTCTTTCTGGTCAATCAAGGGGCTGAAGAAGACACAGTAAAACGCCAGCGCTGCAGCCGCACCAACTGTCAGACTACGGATCATCGCAGAGAGGCGGTCTTGCAATGAAGTCTGACGTGTCTGATTCATGGTTCGGTTTCTTTCGACATAAACGGTTGCCGCCTGGTTCCAACTGGAATGAAGCGACCTTCTGAACGCATAACACCTGAGCTATCCTGCTTCTTCCGAACGTAGCCCAAAAAAAGTCGGGATCAAAAGTCTTACTCCGGTGTTGTGGTTCATGAAGAGGCTTTGCGGAGAACTTCTTGGCTGAAGATACGATAAAAACGGAGATGATCCGTTTGCTCCCGAAATTACGGAGTTTTGCGCTGAAGCTGTGCCGAAATCCGGATCAGGCGGATGATCTGGTGCAAACAACGTGTGAGCGCGCCATTCGTTCACTCGACCAATTCGATCCGGCAACCCGGCTGGACAGCTGGATGTTTCGGATTTTGCAGAACCTTTTCTTCAATTCGCAGCGCGATACCGCAAATCGGGCGCGATTGTTTGATCAGGCGATGTTTGATTTTGATGAAGCGTTCGACGGTCAAAAAGCAGTCGCATCGAGCATCGAGCTTCAGCAGGTCCGGGCATTCATTCAGAAACTGGATGAAGACAACAGAACTGTCCTTTTGATGATTGCTGTGGAAGGTCGCAGCTACAAGGATGTAGCGGAAGAACTGCAGGTCCCAATCGGAACCGTCACAAGCCGGTTGGCGCGTGCGCGATTAAAACTGAGAGACTGGTTGGAAACAAATGAGGTCGGCTCCGGCGATCCAATTGAGACATCGACAGGGATGATGTCATGACATTTGATGAAAAAATGACCAAGGTGAACCTAGCAAAATCTATTGGCGAAATCCTGGACGGTGAAGGAACCCAGGAGGATCTGAAGATGGTCGCTCAGGAGCTGGAGAAGTCTGAAGACGGCAAGAAGCTGCTGCGTCAATTGGCAGGCGATCAACGTCTGTTGATGGAGGCAATTCCGGCTGAAATGCCAAAAGCCTCGATGGCCGGTTTCCTGAGAACGATTGATCGCGAATTTGGCCATCGACCACCGGCGCGCAAACCGCATATCAACTGGACGCAAGCTGTTGTCCGTCTGGCAGCATCTCTCGTGCTCGTAGCTGGAACATTTGCCGCAACGAATTACTGGATGCAGTCGCGGATGGATCAGGCGGTCGCCAATCTGGCCGCCCATATGGAAACCGAGCGACTGTTGTTGGCCCAGACGGTGCAGGATGCCCTGGAAACCAGAATCAGCGGCGAACCCTTACATATCAGTCAGGACGGTGATTGGTCTGACGTGCTGACGCCGATCAAGACCTACAAGAGCAAAAGTGGTCACTGGTGCAGGCAGTATTTGCGCGAAACAACCATCGGAAAGATGGGTCTGACAATTCGCGGAACCGCCTGCCGGGATGAAAATGGCCTCTGGACAACAGTTTTTGCAGAGCCAGCTTCAGAAAATTCTGTGCCAGATACGCCCGGTATATGAGTCCAATTCTTTAATATCGACTGCGATTTATGCCAGTATTTCGGCGCTTTTGCCGCAGTGCAACACTATCGTGTTTGCGACGCGGTCTTCTGAAAGCTCGCCAAAATCCTGATTTAGGCCTTTTGCTGCAATTGACAGCTGCCGTGCAGGTCAGTACCGTCCCTCGCCATGCGCCACGATTGGCTTGTTTCCGCCGTTTGTGACCAAACGTCACATCAGCGGTTGAGCCTTTATAATGCGGTGCGGTGAAAGCCGGCCCAGCAAGAGGTTGAGACCAAATGAAAATCCTCGTCCCCGTAAAACGGGTCATCGACTATAACGTAAAAGTCCGTGTCAAAGCGGATGGTTCGGGTGTTGATCTTGCAAACGTCAAGATGTCCATGAACCCGTTTGACGAAATCTCCGTCGAAGAGGCGTTGCGCCTCAGGGAAGCCGGAACGGCTACGGAAGTGATCGTGGTATCCGTTGGACCGCAGCAGGCGACTGAAACACTGCGCACCGGTCTGGCGATGGGTGCGGATCGCGGCATTCTCGTGAAAACCGATGAAACAACAGAACCGCTCGCAGTTGCGAAGATTCTGAAAGGCATTGTTGAAGCTGAAGAGCCGGGTTTGGTGATTGTTGGCAAACAGGCAATCGATGACGATTGCAACCAGACAGGTCAGATGCTGTCTGCCCTGCTCGGATGGAGCCAGGGAACATTTGCTTCCAAGCTTAATATTGGCGACGGGACAGTTGATGTGACCCGTGAAGTTGATGGTGGCCTGCAGACGGTTAAATTGAAGCTGCCAGCCGTTGTGACGACGGATTTGCGCCTCAATGAGCCGCGTTATGCGTCCTTGCCGAACATCATGAAGGCGAAGAAAAAACCAATCGATGAGAAAACACCGGATGATTACGGTGTCGACATTGCTCCGCGCCTGACCGTTGTCACCACCGCCGAGCCGCCTGCGCGCGAAGCTGGCATCAAGGTTGGTTCCATTGGCGAACTTGTCGAAAAACTCAAGAATGAGGCCGGTGTCCTTTAAGGACCCGTCGCAGGAGGACTACCAATGACAACACTTCTTGTGGCTGAACATGCCGGCGGCGCACTCAATGACGCGACTGCAAAGGCGCTGACCGCTGCTGTAGCTCTTGGATCAGACGTTCATGTACTTGTTGCCGGTAAAGGCGTGCAAGGCGTTGCCGATGCAGCAGCCAAGCTGTCTGGCGTTGCCAAGGTTCTGATCGCCGAAAGCGGTGCCCTGGAGCACCAGCTGGCTGAACCGACTGCAGACCTGATAGTCGGCATGGCTGGCGATTACGATGCGATCCTTGCTCCGGCGACAGCGAACGGCAAAAACACGCTGCCACGCGTTGCTGCCTTGCTTGATGTGATGCAGATCTCCGATATAACCGCTGTCGTGGATGCAGAAACGTTCGAGCGTCCAATCTATGCTGGTAACGCGATCCAGACTGTGAAATCTGGAGATCCGAAAAAAGTGATCACTGTTCGCACATCAACTTTTGCTGCGGCAGAAGAAGGTGGATCGGCAGCAGTTGAGACAATTGCCGGTGCTGACGGGTCGGGCCTTTCGGAATTTGTCGGTGAAGAACTGTCCAAGTCTGATCGTCCGGAATTGACATCTGCCAAGATCATCATTTCTGGTGGGCGTGCGCTGGGCTCTGAAGAGAAGTTCCAGGAAGTCATCATGCCGGTTGCTGATGCTCTTGGCGCAGCTGTCGGTGCATCACGTGCTGCAGTTGATGCCGGTTATGCACCAAACGACTGGCAGGTTGGCCAGACTGGTAAAGTGGTTGCTCCGGATCTTTATATCGCTTGCGGTATCTCGGGCGCGATCCAGCATCTGGCTGGTATGAAAGACTCCAAAGTGATCGTAGCGATCAACAAGGACGAAGAAGCTCCGATCTTCCAGGTTGCTGATTATGGTCTGGTTGCTGATTTGTTCGAAGTTCTGCCGGATCTGAAGGCTGCTGTGGAATAAAATCTGCGACAAATTGAACACGAACCCCGGGGTGAATGCGAGTTTTCGTCCCGGGGTTCTTGCTGTTCGGCTCAAGACGCGCCAAAAATAGCTCAAAATGCGCCGCGAAGTTGGGCGTTCCTAAAAGATCGGATTCTCAGATGGTAGTCGAAATCAAAAAAGTCGGCGTGATTGGCTCAGGTCAAATGGGCAGCGGGATCGCACATGTGTGTGCACTCGCTGGTTATGAAGTCGCCTTGAGTGACTTATCAATGGAACGGATTGAATCCGGACTCGCATCCATCAATGGAAATCTCGCGCGGCAAGTCCAGAAGTCACAGATTTCAGAAGCTGAACGTAAAGCGACGCTGGAGCGGATCAAACCCGTTGAAGATCTGGACTTGCTCAGTGACTTCGACCTGGTGATTGAATCTGCAGTCGAGAATGAGCAAATCAAACGCAAGATATTCTCGCAGCTGTGTCCGATTTTGAAGCCGGAAGCCATTCTGGCAACAAACACCTCTTCGATCTCGATCACACGGCTGGCTGCTACGACTGACCGTCCGGAACGTTTTATCGGAATTCATTTCATGAATCCGGTACCACTGATGGAACTGGTCGAACTGGTTCGCGGAATTGCGACCGAAGACGAGACTTACGAAGCATCAAAAGCGTTCTGTGATCGTCTTGGCAAACAGGTCGCTGTCGCTGAAGATTTCCCGGCCTTCATGGTCAACCGGATCCTGCTTCCGATGATCAACGAGGCGATCTATACGCTTTACGAAGGCGTTGGTTCGGTTGAATCAATCGACAAGGCAATGAAGCTCGGCGCGAACCATCCGATGGGCCCGCTGCAGCTTGCTGATTTCATTGGTCTGGATACCTGTCTGTCAATCATGCAGGTGCTTTATGAAGGCCTTGCCGATACCAAGTATCGCCCTTGCCCGCTGTTGGTGAAATATGTTGAAGCCGGATGGCTTGGACGCAAGACCCAGCGCGGTTTCTACGACTATCGCGGTGAGGTGCCGGTTCCGACCCGCTAACGACCGTGAATCTTGCCCGCTACTGCCTGACGCATGCCGCTCCTAACCCGGACAAACATGCGCTTGAAGTCGTCGGGTCTGGCGGCGTCGTTCTTGAAACCTGGACGTATGCCGATCTGTTGTCGGGTGTCATGGCGATCGCGGCCGGGCTGAACCAGACCGGATTGCAGCCTGGCGATCGGCTATTGTTGCGGATCGGCCATTCCAGCGATTTCCCGCTGCTTTTTTTCGGTGCAATAGCAGCTGGCATGGTGCCGGTGCCAACATCTGCGTTGCTGACGTCTTTGGAAGCAACGGCAATCCTGATCGACAGCGGTGCCAGGCTTGTTCTGCATGACGGCAAGACATCCCTGCCTGATGCAAAGGATTGTCTGGTCTTTGGACCTGATGAGGTCCGGAGCCTGAAGCAGGCCAATCCGAACGGAATTGCAAACACGGCTCCGGATGATCCGGCATTTCTGATTTACACGTCGGGCACAAGTGGGACACCGAAGGGGGTACTTCATGCCCAGCGGGCAGCCGCTGCGCGCCAGCCGATGTATCAAGGCTGGTATGGGATCAGCGAGAATGACAGGCTATTGCATGCCGGGGCATTCAATTGGACTTACACACTGGGTGTCGGCCTGATGGACCCTTGGGCGAATGGTGCAACCAGCATTGTCTATGACGGTCCGCGTGACCCTGAAGTCTGGCCGATCATTCTGGAAAGGACCAGAGCCTCCCTCTTTGCTGCCGTGCCGAGCCTCTATAGGCGGATGTTAAAATACTCTGACGTTTCGGCGCACTCCTTTCCAACACTCCGGCACGGTCTGACTGCTGGTGAAGCTCTTGCGGCTTCGCTTTATCATGACTGGAAAGCCAGGACGGGACGTGAACTCTATGAAGCGCTCGGAATGAGTGAAATCTCGACCTATCTTTCGAGTGGTCCGTCTGTTCCGGTCAAACCTGGGTCGCCGGGTGTTCCGCAAAAAGGCCGAAAGATAACAATTCTGGATGAGCAGACCGAAGAGATCCGTCAGGTTGACCCGAACACACCCGGTGCGCTCGCAGTTCACCGTGATGAAGCAGGTCTGATGCTGGGATACTGGAACCGACCGCAAGAAACGAAGTCAGCTTTCAAAGGCGACTGGTTTCTGACCGGGGACCGCGCACGTCAGGATGAAGACGGTTACTGTTGGTACGAGGGTCGCTCAGACGATCTCATGAATGCTTTTGGCTACCGGGTTGCTCCAGAAGAAGTGGAGCGGGTCCTGGCAGCTCATGACAATGTCTCGGAAGTTGCCGTTTCGACAGTACCAACTTCCACCGGTGTTGATCTGATCACTGCTTTTGTTGTGCCCAAGAACATAGAGACTTTCGATCCGTCCGACCTGGCGAAATTCGCAGCAGACCGGCTTGCGGAATACAAACGCCCTAAGGAATTCCGGCTGGTTAAAGAACTCCCACGGACTCCGTCTGGCAAAGTACAACGGAAATTGCTCGCAACTTCATGAAATGACTGACCGCTGCAAGGTCTTGTTAACCTACGCTTAAGGACGGAAGGATAAATTCAGCCGGAACTTGGAGATCCTTTGATGGACAGCGTCGGAATAGCAAATAGCTATGTCGCAATGACCCAGGCCCAAACGGGTCAGGCGCTTCAGGCTGCCATGATGAAAATGGCCTCGCAGCAGGATGCAAGCCTTGTTGCCTTGCTTGAGCAAGGGGCCGAGAACCTTCAGTCAGCTCAAGCGGCCCCAGCTCCGGGTCTCGGTGGCCAGGTTGACGTCACAGCTTGATACCTTCCAGTCCTTGAATTCTTTACGCTTGATCCGTTTTTTGGATCTTTGGGTTATTTTCCGCTGAATAGTCGTGTCCGCCAATCCCATTTACGAGTCTTGACAGACTCAAATACCGACTTGGAAATTCCAGTAAATTCAACTGGTTGAATGTATTTAATTACATTTTTAATCAAAGTATTGGCGTGCTCCTAAATCAATGTGAAGCACAGCGCGCGGTAATTCCCAAATCTTACTTCAAATCGGTAAAATTGATCTGAAATACGTAAGGGTTTGAACCAAGAATTGGTAAGATAATGCCTGAAGGAATTGGATCCGGATCATCACTGGCATTCCAGCAATCGCTGCAAACACCGCGAACAGAACAAATTGCGGAACAGGCGAAAGCAATGAATGCCCGTCAGTCCGAAGCAGTTGCCGAAACAGTCCAACGGCAAGCAAATTTTAGTGCCAATCGCGCGGAATCATTGTCGCGGCAGGCCGAGCAACTTGAAGAACGAGCGCAGACAAGTGATCCCGGAGAAGGCCTTGGCAACAAGGTAGACATCTCGGTTTAGTCCCTTTCTGCCCCGTCACCACGCCAAAGGAGTACCAATTATGGCGAGTGTATCTGACAGTTCATCTGCAGCCTATAGCGCGGCAAGCGTTCGTAGCGAATTGGCGACGAATGCCGTTAAAGACCAGAACAACCAGGAGCGGCAGGTCGCTCAACGCCTGGAAGAAGCTCAGGTGACAGAGCAGGCAGACACACGTGAAGCTCGGAAAATTCCAGGTCTCGGTGAAGCGGTCGACATTTCTGTCTGATTGATCTGGAGTCCGAAAGCTATCAGGCTTCCGGCTTCCCCATTGCAGCACGAATAAGTGCTTTTGCCTCGCCGGATGCCCATTCTGCGGGGCCATACATCGTTCCGACTTCGCACCCATCCGGGCTGATTAGGATCGTGGTTGGCAGACCAGTTGCCCGGGCAACTTTTCTCAGATCTTTCAAAAGACCGTTTGAACTGTCCTGATAGAAGGTCAGGTCGCTGACGCCGATTTCATTCAGAAAATCTTTCGGTTTGTCAGGCCCTCCCCGGTCCAGGCTTACAGCAACGACCTCAAAAGTTTCGTCGCCAAGGTCGGCTTGTAGCTCATCCAGTGCCGGCATTTCCTTTCGACATGGTGCGCACCAGGTTGCCCAAAGGTTCAGAAGAACTGTCCTGCCTTCGAAATCGGCCATGGTCATCGGCTGATCATCCGGACCGTTGAATGTCAGGTTTTTCAACGCAAGTGGTTGGCTGGCCGGCAGGAACGCGGCGACATCGCCTTTGGCATGCGGGGCAGCTGATTGCGCCGATGCGAGGGCCGCAGAACAGCTTTCGCTGCTTGCAATATTGCCATTCGGACCAGCGATCACGTATAGAGCCGCTACAGCAGCTACTGCGCCTGCGAGTCCGGCGGCTATAATACCCCGCTTTGAGCTCTTGGCAGGGTCGGTTGGCTTCGTCATTCGTTTACACCTCGGCAGGGGCGCCTTTTAAAGGACAAGACATGAGCAATCGCATGTGGGGAGGCCGGTTCGCTGAAGGACCGGACGCCATCATGGAGGAGATCAACGCCTCCATCGACTACGACCAGAAGCTATATAGGCAGGATATCGACGGCTCGAAAGCCCATGTGCGTATGCTCGCGGAAAAAGACATTGTGACGCGGGACGATGCCGATAAGATTGTTCAAGGTCTAGACACAATCCTGTCAGAGATCGAAAAAGGTGAATTCAAGTTCTCCAGAGCGCTGGAAGATATTCATATGAATATCGAAGCACGGCTGGCTGAACTGATTGGCCCGGCTGCTGGCCGTTTGCACACTGCGCGGTCCCGGAACGATCAGGTGGCCACCGATTTCCGTCTCTGGGTAAGAGACACGCTGGACACGCTGGATGATCAGCTGACTGAACTGATGCAGGTTCTGGCGGAAAAAGCCGAGACCCATGCTGGTGATGTCATGCCAGGCTTTACTCATTTGCAATCTGCACAGCCGGTGACATTCGGTCACCACCTGCTTGCCTATGTCGAAATGTTTGCCCGTGACCGCAGCCGGGTGCGCGATGCCCGTACCCGCATGAACGAAAGTCCGCTGGGGGCGGCAGCTCTGGCAGGAACGTCTTTTCCGATTGACCGCAAGCTGACTGCTGAAGCGCTTGGGTTTGATCGCCCAACGGCCAATTCGCTCGATGCCGTGTCGGATCGGGATTTTGTTATTGAAGCGCTGTCTGCCTCGTCCATAGCGGCCATGCATTTGTCCCGATTGGCGGAAGAAATCGTCATCTGGTGCTCGGCGCAGTTTGGTTTTGTGAAGCTCTCCGACAAGTTCTCCACCGGCTCATCGATCATGCCGCAGAAGAAAAACCCGGATGCCGCCGAACTGGTTCGCGCCAAGACCGGCCGTATCTACGGTTCCCTGCAGGCGTTGCTTGTCATGATGAAAGGCCTGCCGCTAGCCTATTCCAAGGACATGCAGGAAGACAAGGAACAGGCCTTTGATGGTCTTGCCAGCATTTCCCTGGCGCTTGCAGCCATGACCGGAATGGTGCGCGATCTGGAACCTGTTACCAAAACCATGAAGAAAGCCGCAGGATCCGGATATTCAACGGCAACGGATCTTGCTGATTGGTTGGTTCGTGTTCTGGGATTGCCCTTCCGTGATGCGCACCACGTGACTGGAACGATTGTTGCGATTGCAGTCGAAAAGGGCGTTGAGCTGCACAAGGTATCGCTGGAAGAAATGCAGGCGGTTGAGCCGAAAATCACCCAGGAGATCTACTCTGTGCTCTCCGTTGATAAATCCGTGCGCAGCCGAACAAGCTATGGCGGTACGTCGCCCGTCAATGTGCGTAAACAGGCACGCCGCTGGCTGAAAGAGCTTGCAAAAGGCTAATCTTGCCGTGATCCCACATGACAGGCTCTGACGGGTCTTGCCCAACCGGGCCTGTCGTGCGAGGAGAATAGCAAGATGGATGGTTTCCGAAGCAAGGCGATGATGGTGATGACAACCCGGTTCAGGATTTCTGCAGTATTGGGCCTGTGTCTCGGGTTGGCATTGGTCGGATGCGGCCGTAAAGGCGATCTGGATAAACCAACAGCAACTCCGCAAAATGAAACCGTGTCTGCCGATCCCGCTGTTGCAGCGTCTACCGCCATTCAGCCGACGGAAATGGCCGAGAAGAAGAGCTTTTTCCTGGATCCGTTGATCGGCGTCAAATAATACTCCGAATTCGCCAACGACTTGCACTGAAAGCTGCCCGAGCCGCGTGAGATAAAGCCTTGCATCATTTCGACTATAAAAATGGCGCTCTGTTCGCAGAAGACGTCGCGATAGAAGACATTGCCCGTGAAGTCGGCACGCCTTTCTACGTCTATTCCACTGCAACGCTGACGCGCCACTATGAGGTGTTTTCATCTGCCTTTGACGATATTCCGTCGCTGGTCTGCTATGCGATGAAAGCAAATTCCAATCAGGCGGTGCTGACTACATTGGCTCAGCTTGGTGCGGGAATGGACGTCGTTTCCGAAGGCGAATTGCGCCGCGCCCGGGCAGCCGGTGTACCAGCGAACAAGATCGTATTCTCCGGTGTCGGCAAGACCGAAGCCGAGCAAGCCTATGCGCTTGAAGAAGACATTCTTTGTTTCAATGTCGAATCCGAGCCAGAGCTTTACCAGTTGTCACGCGTGGCGACGCAGATGGGCAAGATCGCGCGGGTGTCCGTGCGCATCAACCCGGATGTCGATGCAAAGACCCACGCTAAAATCGCGACAGGCAAGGCAGAAAACAAATTCGGTATTCCCTGGCAGCGTGCCCGTGAAGTCTATGCGGAGGCGGCCAGCCTTCCAGGCATCCAGGTCACTGGTATCGATATGCATATCGGGTCCCAGATCACGGAACTTGAGCCGTTTGACAATGCGTTCGCCCGTCTGGGCGAATTGATTACCGATCTGCGTGGGCAAGGCCATGCGATTGATCATGTTGATCTCGGTGGTGGTCTAGGAATTCCCTATGTCACTGACAACAACCCACCGCCCCACCCGGATGCTTATGCAGAGGTGGTCAAAAAGCACGTTCGTGAACTTGACTGCAAAGTGATGTTCGAACCGGGTCGTATGATTGCGGGCAACGCCGGAGTTCTTGTTACCAAGGTCATCTATGTCAAAGAAGGTGCCGACAAGAATTTTGTCATAGTTGATGGCGCCATGAATGATTTGATCCGACCAACGCTTTATGAGGCCTATCATGAAGTGCGACCGGTGACAGAGCCCGCAGAAAACGCTGAGCGAATCAAGGCGGATATTGTTGGCCCAGTCTGTGAAACCGGAGATTTTCTCGCTCAAGATCGAGATATGCCCAGAGTAAATGCCGGTGAAATGATGGTCGTTTTTTCAGCTGGAGCCTATGGTGCCGTTCAGGCAAGTACCTACAATTCCCGTCTTCTTGTACCTGAAGTCCTCGTAAATGCTGATGAATTTGCAGTAATCAGGCGGCGGACCAGTTATGAGGACCTGATTGGACTTGATCAAATTCCGGACTGGCTCAAGCGTTCGTGACTGACCGGACGGGCAATAAGTTGTTCCGACAACTTGCCGGATCGCCTCCCATGCCTCAGATTATGAGAGGTAGGCACGTTCCATAGCGGCGCCAATATCGGCTGCTGCTTCGGAACAGATACCGGAGGTGCTCTTGAGCACAAAAGACAGCAAACAAAGTCCTGTCCGGACCGGTCATTCGGAATTCCCGGGCTGGCGCGTAGTCATCAAGTCGCGACTTGACGATTTGGTTCGGCATAGCCGCTGGGCCTTGTTTGTGGAACGTCTCTGGCGTGCTCTTCTTCCGCTTCTTGTTGTTCTGGCATTTTTTGTTGGGCTTTCCTGGTTGGGATTGTGGCTGGTGTTGCCGTCCTGGGCTGGTCCGGTCGGTATTGCTGTGTTTGCTGGCGCTATTGTCTGGTTCTCTCGAGATCTCTATCACCTTGCTTGGCCAAGCCGCGACGATGCGCTTGATCGGCTGGAAAAAACATCCGGTTTTGATCACCGGCCTTTGACCGCGCTTGAAGATGAATTGTCGGTAGGTGCGGACAATCCGGAAAGTCAGGCTATCTGGGCGCTTCATCAACGACGAACCGCTGAAGCTGTCGCTAAAATCAAATCCAAGGTACCGGAACCAAGAGCCTACCGCCGCGATCCCTGGGCGCTTCGCGTGTTCGCCGCCTGTCTGGTCGTGGTCGGATTTTCGGCAGCGAGCGGTGAACATGGCGAGCGGCTGATATCTGCATTTCAGAACCCGTTCAAAACCGTTGTTCCGCCAAGTCGTATTGATGCCTGGGTGACACCTCCGCTTTATACCAGCGAACCGCCGATCTATCTGACTGGAGAAAGCGCACAACTTCGAGATTCCGGGACTCCGATTTCAGTGCCGGAAGGATCTATCCTGGTTGTTCGAACCCAGGGCGCGCGTGATATGTCGATGACATTCGCAAGTGCTGAGGATGTCGAACCGCAGTTGATTGAGCCGGAAGAACTGGACAATTCCAATAGCGGCAATGCGGATACCTTTTTGCCTGTCGAGCGACGATTCGAGCTGGAGACAACCGGAATTGTTGAATTGTTGGCGGGCGAAGACCGTTTCGTAAGCTATGTCTTTGCAGTTCGCCCGGATGATGCTCCTGAAATCCGCCTTGTCGATGATCCCGAAGAACAGCTTAGTGGCGCCCTGAAATTCTCCTACCTTGTAAACGATGACTATGGAGTCATCGCTGCCGAAGCCCGGATTGAGCCGATCCCTGATCTGGATCACGCTGGCCGTGTTCCCCGACCTCTCGTTGACGCACCTCAGTTTCCCCTGTCGCTGCCGCCACGGGCCGGAACCGCTAAAACAGGTGAATCCATGCGCGACCTGACTGCGCATTCCTGGGCAGGCTCCGAGATTGATTTAACACTCCTGGCAAGGGATCAGGCTGGTCAGGAAGGCACATCACCTGCCTACCGGATTACATTGCCGCAACGACGTTTCGGCAAACCATTGGCAAGAGCCGTGGTCGAACAACGACGCAATCTTGCGCTGGATGCTCACAACCATGCCGAAGTTTTGACTGCGTTTGATGCGTTGATGCTGGCTCCGGAGTTTTTCAATGTTCAGCCTCGCAATTATCTCGGACTGAATTTCGCGTATCGGCAGCTGGTTAGGGCTGACAATGATGAAGATCTGAAAGCCATGCTGCCGCTACTTTGGAATCTGGCGTTGTCAATTGAAGACGGCGATCTTTCCATGGCCGAGCGCAAATTGCGGGACGCCCAGGAAGCGCTCAGAAAAGCCTTGGAAGAAGGAGCCAGTGAAGAGGAAATCGCCAAGCTGACGCAACAGCTCCGGGAAGCGCTCAATGAATATATGCAGGCGCTTGCTGACCAGATGCGCCGGAATCCTCAATCGATGCAGCCATTTGACGGCAATCAACAGACGCTGAACCAGCAAGATTTGAGTGAAATGCTCGACAAGATCGAGGAACTGGCGCGGACAGGCTCTCGCGATGCTGCACGTGAGCTTCTGGCGCAAATGCAGCAGATGCTGGAAAACCTGCAGGCTGGTCGCCCGCAGATGATGCCAGACAGCATGTCCAGCGAAATGATGGAAATGCTCAACGAGCTCGGTGAAATGATCCAGCGTCAGCAACAGCTTATGGATGAAACACACCGGTTCAATCAGGATGATCAGCAACAAAGACGCGGTCAACGCCAACAACAGCAAGGACAAGGTCAGCAGCAACTGAGCGAAGAACAGCTACAGGAGATGCTCAATCAACTGCAGCAAGGCCAAGGCGATCTGGCGCAGCAGCTACAGGAATTGATGGATCAGCTCGGCCAAAATGGTATGGGGGAGAGCCAGGAACTTGGTGAGGCCGGTGACTCAATGGGGCAGGCACAAGAGTCCCTTGGAGAAGGTCAGGGCCAACAGGCACTCGGCGAACAGGGCAATGCACTGGACGCGCTACGCCGGGGTGCGCAAGGCTTGACGGAGCAAATGATGGGTCAGGGCGAAGGCCAAGGCTCACCAAACGGGCCATCACCAATGGATGAGGATCCGTTGGGTAGGTTACGCCGCTCGGAAGGCCCGGATCTGAACAACCGGGTCAAAATTCCGGATGAAATCGATGTTCAGCGTGCAGGTAAAATTCTGGAGGAATTGCGCCGCCGTTTCTCCGATCCGTCGCGCCCGAAACTGGAGCTGGATTATCTGGAGCGCCTCTTGAAGCGCTACTAGCGCTGTCCATCACAGGGCAAAGGACAACAAAAAACCCGCATTCAGCGGGTTTTTCAGTTCAGGAGCTTGCGGCTGCAATCGTCAAGCGTATCGGCGTGTATCCTGCGGAACCTCACCGGCGATTGCATCGCGAGCGGCTTTGCGTATGTCCGCAAGTGAAAACGGCTTTGTGATGACATCGTGCACCAAGGCATCCAGCCCGCTTGCGCGTTCCCGCTGGTCAGCAAAGCCGGTCATCAGCAAGATTGGCAGTTTTGGATAATCGCGAGCGGTATGTAGCGCCAGTGCAATTCCATCCATTACCGGCATCTTGATATCGGATAACAGCAAATCATACCCACCGCGCTCTTGCGTCAGCAGTTCAACCGCTTCGCCGCCGTCTTCTGCAGCGTCAACGGAATGGCCGTCCAGCTCCAGCGCCCGCTTTACAAAACTGCGGACCGCTTCATCGTCTTCCGTAAGAAGAATGCGAGACATGCTCACTCTCCTGTCTTGCCGTCCGTTGCAACCGCCTCAGGCGCAACCACGTATCCAATAAAGGGCAACTGCCGCCAAGCGTGGCCCATATCCATACCATATCCGACGACAAACTTATCTGGACAGGCGAATCCAACGTAGTCAGCAGATATGGCAGCTTTGCGGCGTTCCGGTTTATCCAGCAAAGCAACAATCTTCACTGAATTGGCTCCGCGATTTATCAGGCGCTCCCGCGCAAATGACAAAGTACGGCCGGATTCCAGAATATCATCCACTAAAATAATATCCCGGTCGTTAACGTCACTTTCTACATCGCGCAAAATACGGATATTTTCTGAACTTTTTGTTCCTGCGCCATAAGAAGACAGATGCATAAACTCCATCTCGGGTTCAAGGCCAACACGATGCATGGCGCGGACCAGATCTGCTGCAAAAATGAAACTGCCCTTCAAAACAGCAACTACCAGCAATTTCTTCGGATTTGCTTCGGTGATTTCCTGGGCCAGCGCGGCCACTCGTGTTGCAATGGCGTCTTCGTCGAAAAGGGTAAGAATATCAGTTGTCATGATCACTCTAGAACTATTTGCCGCTCGCCACGGTCGATGAACCGGACTTGAATATCGGAAGCTTCTTCTGGCGGATCTGCAAGGATTGTTCTGAAACGGGTTTCATCCAATCCATTCAGTGTCGCGGTGCGCGGCTCTACGGTCCAAGCGTAAATTTCTTGTAAATCTGCACTTCGAATTGACAGACGGACAGCGGGAACAGCGTTTCTATCTTCCTGAAGATTTCTGATGGAACCTTCTACAACAAGAACGCGCTTGCCGTCTTCCACTTCCGTGAAAGTTCTCAGGTTTCTGAATTCCAATCCACGCAAATTTACTTCAAACCCGATCATCTGGTAAAAACTGGCCAGATCAGGCGATTGTTTGACGATGCTGTCTCTCATTAAAATGAAGACTGCGCATAGTGCTATAGCGACGCCCAGGATCGAAAGGCCGCCGATGCGTCGGAAATTGCGTTCCATCAGCCAATTGAAAACTGCACCTAGATGATCGCGCCTGAACTTGTCCGGATTGACATTGATTTTCGGACGTTTCGCCTGTGACTCGATATCTGTCGGCGGATCTTCTTCGGGCAAATCGTCATCTTCCGACAATTCTGCTGCAAAATCCGCCTCATCTTTGCTGCTGACAGCTGGAGCGGGCTCTTCGGACGGATCTGAAGACACAGGTTCATCGTCTTCAGCGGCATCGGCCGCCCAGTCTGCTTCATCCTCAGCGCTTGTGTCCGGTACCGAAGGTTCCTCTGCGGCCTCGAAATCAACATCCTCTTCGGGCGTTGGCGCGACAAACCATCTGTTGCCGCACTTTGCACATTTTACACTTCTGCCTTCAGGTCCGAGCGCTTCGGCCTTGATTTCGTAAGAGGTGCTGCAATCCGGACATTTGATCTTCATGTGGGAAGACTTTTCGCCATGCGTATTCAATCAGTGTCACAGTGTAACCGACGGGCACCAAATCCAGCATCTAATATTGGACAAAGGCCAGCGAATCCAATGACGGGCTTTCCGCTGGTCAGTGGACCTTTATATGATTAATGCACCGTTAACGGCCTGGCTATAGCTTGCCGTCGATCAACAGGAGTCATTTGTGTGATCCGTTTCGAAAATGTCGGATTGAGATACGGAATGGGACCGGAAATCCTGCAGGATTTGAGTTTTCAGATCGAGCGGCAGTCTTTTCAGTTTCTGACCGGGCCATCGGGTGCTGGAAAAACCAGCCTGATTCGGCTTCTGTTCATGTCCTTGCGCCCGACTCGCGGCTTGATAAAGGTCTTTAATCGGGACCTCAGTGTGATCGACAAACAGGAACTTCCCAAATTACGCCGAAAAATCGGTGTTGTTTTTCAGGACTTCCGCCTTCTGGACCACTTGACGACCTATGAAAACGTTGCGCTGCCGCTTCGTGTGGTCGGTAAGGACGAGGCCGATTACAAGTCGGATGTGATCGATCTTTTGAAATGGGTCGGGCTTGGTGATCGGATGCATGTGCATCCGCCGGTCTTATCCGGTGGTGAAAAACAACGTGCTGCCATTGCCCGTGCCTTGATTACCCGTCCGGATGTCCTGTTGGCAGACGAGCCCACCGGAAACGTCGACCCGCCACTGGCCCGGCGGTTGTTGCGCCTGTTCATTGAGTTGAACAAACTCGGGACTTCGGTGATCATCGCAACGCATGACATTGCGCTGCTGGAGCAAGTGGATGCTCGGCGCATGGTTTTGGATGACGGTCGCCTCACGATTTTTGATTAGGCAGCAGCATGGCAGAGTCTGACAACAAGAAAAACAAAAAGCCGACCGACGGAGGTGTCAAGTCACCGCGTCGGTCTGAGCGACCAAAACGGCCGAAGAAAAAAGCGGCGCCAGCTCCAAAAAAGCAGATCCGGTCCGAGACTTCGAAATTGCGGCCCGCTGCTGCGATAGTTCCGCCACAATCTGTTGCCGGCCGCGCGCTGACACTTGTTGTTGCTATTATGAGTTTCCTGGCTTGCCTGACTGTCGGCTCCGTCTCGATTGTCTGGGATGCCGCTGATGCCTGGCAGAACGACTTGGTGCGTGAAGTCACTATCCAGATTCGTCCAACCGAAGGCGTGGACATGCTCCGCGAAATCGACAAGGCAGTTGCTCTTGCGCAGGAATTTTCTGGCATCGAAGCTGTTCGGGCCTTATCGGATGCTGAAACCAAGTCATTGCTTGAACCCTGGCTTGGTGATGGTCTGCAGCTTGACGGCCTTCCTGTACCGCGCCTGATCCAGATAACGATCAGTGACCCTGGTCTTCTGAATCTGGAACAACTGAAGGCGATGGTGACCGACAAAGTGGTCGGGGCAAGTCTGGATGATCACTCGAACTGGACATCCCGCCTGTCGGCAATGGCCGGTGCCGTGGTGCTTGGCGGTGTTGCGATCATGGTTCTGGTAATGGGATCCATGGTTCTCAGTGTTGTGTTTGCCACTCAAGCCGCTATGGCAGGCAACAAGGATGTTGTCTCGGTTCTGCACTTTGTCGGAGCTGAAGACGGGTTTATTGCCCGCGAGTTCCAGAGGCATTTTTTGGTACTTGGCCTGAAGGGCGGCGTATCAGGCGGGGTTTCCGCGATACTCTGTTTTGCACTTGCCGACATGTTCACGCGCCAAGGAGCAGGTCAGGCAGGGTCTGATCAACTTTCCGCCTTGTTCGGGTCTGTATCAGTCAGCCTGCCCGGCTATTTAGGTGTCTTCGGAGTGATTTTTCTGGTCGCAATCCTGACCGCTCTCACGTCCGGACTGGCTGTTAAGGCTCATCTTGCAAAAGTGGATTGATTTTTTTGCGAAAATGCCGCGAAATTGGCCGAATCACCTATCATGGTCATGACATGATGAACGCTGACACTGCATTTGAGGCTGGACTGAAGGAAAACGCTCCTTTTTCTAAGGACCGTGAGCAGTCGCCTGCGCAAAAAACAGCTCATCAAAATGCTGATGCAAGTGCTCGGTCTGTGCGCAAAAGAAAATGGCTGAGCTGGCGAAACGGTTTGGTCGTCGCAGCACTGGCATTTGTTGCTCTAACGATCATTCCTTTTGCCCTTTTTGCACAAAAAATCGCAACTGCAGAAACTCCAGACACAGTGAGCGCTGACGCGATTGTCGTGCTGACTGGCGGCCAGGCCAGGGTAACCGAAGCAGTCAAATTACTTGAGGATGGTCGCGCGAAGCGCTTGTTGATTTCAGGGGTTCATCCGGGAACGACACGCAAGCAGCTGGCTGCGGTAACTGCGTCGCCTATGCCGCTTGAAAAGAAAACCGTCGATCTGGACCGGGTTGCCCTGAATACTGCAGGAAATGCGGCGGAAACCGCAAGCTGGGTTCACAAGAATGACTTTTCTTCGCTTTTGGTCGTGACCAGCGCCTATCATCTGCCAAGAGCAGCAGCCGAGTTAGCTGGCGCTCTACCTGATGTTGACCTGATAGGCTATCCGGTCTTCTCCAAAGACCTGAAACTGGATGCTTGGTATGCGGAGCCTGACACCATGAAGCTTCTCATGCGCGAATATGTGAAGTATATCGTCGCGCGACTTCGCATTGCTGTGCAAAGTGTGAGCTGACGTCTTTAGTGTCGGGCTTGCGCCGCGTTCAAGTAATCATCTATCCGGCTACTAGCTTCCAAGGTGCCATGCTTCTTCTGCGCTCAACCGTTTTTCAGATACTGTTTTATCTGGTCACCCTGATTCAGATGCTTTTGTTCTCACCGGTGATGGTGTTGCCGAAGAAATGGGGCTGGTGGATCCTGCCAGCTTGGTCGAACACGCTGCTCTTGCTGTTACGATTCATTGTCGGTTTGAAAGTGGAATTTCGTGGGCGGGAAAACCTGCCGAAACGCGGTTATATCGCGGGTATGAAGCACCAATCCGCCTGGGAAACCTTTGGACTTATTCCGCTGTTTCCAAGGCCGACATTCATTCTCAAGCGTGAATTGCGCTGGATCCCGATTTTTGGCTGGTACACCGCAAAATTTGACCAGATTCCAATCAATCGGGGCAAACGCACCGAAGCATTGGCGGCCATGGTAGCCGCTGCCCGGGAAACCATCGCTAAAAAACGCCAGATCCTGATTTTTCCGGAAGGTACACGTCGCCCTGCCGGGGCAGAACCCAAATACAAGTTCGGAATTGCCCATCTTTACCGGGAGCTGGAATGTCCGGTCGTGCCGATCGCCCACAATGCGGGAGTTTATTGGCCGCGCGCGTCCTGGATCGTGCATCCGGGCACTGTTATAGTCGAAATTCTGCCGCGGATCGAACCGGGCCTGCCCGCTGACCAGTTCCATGAACGGTTGGTGTCGGATATTGAGACGGCGAGCAACCGGCTGATTGAAGAGGCTCGGTCCGCAAAAAATCCGTCTCCGGTTCTGGCCGAGATCACCACACCTGTTGCCACTGGCAAGGTTTAAGAACCTTACGCTAAGACCCTTCTTGATCCTTGAGGCGACCGGCCAGCCATGCAAGCCCGTTGTCCTTGATATTCATCTCGTCCAGATGCGCGGCTGTGTTGACGATATACTCCGGATTGGGGCCGGATTTCCCGGTTGCGCCGATGACAATATCGAGCTGATCTTCCAGCGGCAGAGCACCGGCATATTGCTGGTGAGCATGGTCAACCATGTAAACCAGAGCTTCCACCTTCCGGCCGCTGTCAAGTTCAACATGATGCCAGTGTTCCTTGTAAACCATCGTGGTCTGCTCGCGAGCCCTCAGATAGTCCAGTGTTTGCGGCCAGATGTCGGCGGACACCTGATAGGCGATGCCCTGACAGGCCCCGCCATTGTCGAGACCAAAGACAAGACCGGGGCGTTCCTGTGTGCCGCGATGGACCCAGGAATAGACGCAGAGCGAACGATGGGCCCCGCGCAGCAAGGCCTGTTCGGCATGGAGATGATCAAATCCCGGGTTCCACATCAAAGATCCGTAGCCAAATACCCAAAAATCGCTCATATCGTCTTGTCTCATTGTCTGGAGATGCGGAGATAGCAATCTCGGCTGCTTGTTTCAACGAAACTCTCAGACATGTTATGAATGAAAGGGACTGAATCCGTGACCACTGAGCCGACATTGCCTCAGGTTTCTTCCAAAAAACGCTATATCGTTCTGCTTGCAGTCATCGGACTTGTCATTGTTGGCTGGTCCGGTGCATGGACCTATGGGCGGTCCATGCTGGCCGATCAGCTCGATCTGCAAATGGCACGTATAACCGGAAACGGGCTAGAACTCGGCTGCGCTGATCTTCGAATTGCCGGGTACCCGTTTCGATATGAAATTCGCTGCACGGATTTGACGTCGAAAGATCGGTTCGGTGCAGAGGGTAATCTAGGCTCCCTGAATGCTGTCACGCTGGTTTATAATCCTTGGCATGTCATTCTGGAGGCTGATGCACCAGCCGCGATAGCAGTTCCGGTCAACGGCTTGTCCGGTGACATATCCTGGGACACTGCCCGCGCAAGCGTCAAATACTCGATGGATGGGCTTGGTGACCTCGATATGGTTTTGACCAAGCCAAAAGCTGCGTTTCAGAATTCGTTTTCCGCTGCTGCTGCATCGTCTGAAAAAGCCGAGCTTCATCTGCGCAAGGCACCAGATCTTCCTGACGGAGTGGATGGTTTTGTCTCGGTCGATGATCTGAAACTTGAAAACGTCCCGGAGTTGAACGATCTACTGAATCTTCGGGTGCACCTCCGGCTGGAAAATGGCGCTCCGTTACTGTCGGGTGCAAACTTGGCGTTGCTCACACAAATGAACGATGGCCAGCTTCCAATTCAGCTGGTTTTTTCGGAGATCAAGTCCGGACACAGCCGATTTGGCGCAAGTGGTGATCTGGTTCTGGACGGGAACGGCCTGCTGTCCGGACAGGTGAAGCTCTCATTGAGCAACCCCGAACAAGCACTTGCGATGATAAAGCCGCTGTTCCCGTCGCAAGACAATGGATCTTCTGTTGCCGAGGGGCTGTTCAAAAGCCTGAAGCCAACCGCAACAGATCCCGACGGCAACCCTGCTATCGAATTGCCACTGGTCATTGATCAGGGAATGATGCGAATTGGATTTGTGACGCTCGGTTGGATCCCGCCCCTGTTTCAGGCCGGGATCTGATGCGTCGGACGTCCGATCAGTCGCCGGCAATCCGATCGATCGGAATGACGTAGCTCTTGCGGTGATCAGGTTCGGCGATCTTTTCATAGAGCGCAACCGCCGGTGTGTTTTTGCCCGGAACGATCCAGCGCAAATGTAGCCAGCCGCGGTTTTGACCTTCGCTTACCAGCGTTTCGATCATCTTGCGGCCAGTGCCTTTGTTGCGGTGGTCCGGATGAACGTAGATATCATCCAGCTGGCCGATGCGCAGGCCGGTGATCAGCTCGGGCAAATCAAAATACACTGCGAACCCGATCAGGGTGTCGCCGTTGAAAGCACCCAGAACCTCGGCGGCCTTGTCGCCCAGAATGCGTTCTGCATAGAACTCATCAGGCCGACGTGGTGCGCCGCGAACCAGTGCTTGTGCGTTTTCAGCAATAAGAGGTGCAAGTTGGTGGGCGTTGTCCGACCCGAGAACCTTGATTTCCGTCTTGCTCATAAAATCTCCGGAAGTGGCAAGTCAAAGAAGAGGGCCCCAACATGTCCCAGAACCCGAGGAATGATCAAGGACCTGAATCAAATTCCGGGTAGATCTTTTGTCACGGGCCAGTTTGTGCCATGAGCATTGGTCTGGATAATTGGGATAAAGCATGGCGGAAAAAGAACGACTGCGAGCAACTGTGATCGGATTGAGTGCCGTCTTGATGTGGGCAACTCTTGGTCTGTTCGGGGCCGGTTCCGGTAAAGTTCCGCCGTTTCTGCTCAATGCGCTGTGTTTTGGAATTTCAGGAACGCTGGCATTTGTCTGGTTGATTGTAACGGGCAAACTGGGTCTGCTTCGCCAGCCTTTGAAAGTCTGGGCATTTGGAACGATCGGCTTATTCGGTTTTCACTTCTTTTATTTCACCGCAATCCGCAATGCACCGCCGGTTGATGCCAATCTGATCAACTACACTTGGCCATTGTTGATTGTTGTGTTTTCCGCGTTTTTGCCCGGTGAACATTTGCGTCTGCATCACGTTATCGGAACTATTCTCGGTCTTGCGGGAGCGGCCTTGTTGATTACAGGTGGTGAAGGCCTGAGTTTTTCCGGTGGGTCTGCGCTCGGATATGGCGCTGCAGTTGCTTCGTCCCTGTTCTGGTCGACCTATTCCGTTCTATCGCGGCGTTTGGGAAAGGTTCCAACAGAAGCTGTCGCCGGATTTTGCCTGATGACTGCCTTGTTGTCAGTCATCTGCCATTTTGCTCTTGAAGAAACCGTCATGCCAGAAGGCGCGACGGAATGGGGGTCTGTGTTGGCGCTGGCGTTGTTTCCTGTCGGTCTGGCGTTTTTCACCTGGGATATCGGGGTCAAACGCGGAGATATTCAGGTTCTGGGAGCTGCGGCCTATTCTGCGCCGCTGCTGTCAACACTTCTGCTGATCGCATTCGGCTTCGGTCCGTTGACATTTTCGGTGATTATTGCCTGTCTGGCGATCACTTTGGGTGCTGTGATAGCGGCCAAGGACATGATCTTTCCGAAAAAGCGACCTCCGCCCCCTTCAGAGTGAGCCAAAAGGCGAGTGGATTTGGCGCGGGCTTGCCGCTAGCGTGTTGCACAGCAACATGAACTATAGGACGTCCTGATGAGCCAGACCTTCAAACCGCGCCGCTCTGCTCTTTATATGCCCGGCTCCAATGCCCGGGCCCTGGAAAAAGCCAGGACGATTGATGTCGATTGCCTGCTGCTCGATCTTGAAGATGCGGTGGCACCGGATGCCAAGGAGCTCGCACGTCAACAGGTGTCAGATGCGGTGTCAGCTGGCGGCTACGGCGAACGCGAAGTGGTCATTCGCATCAACGGACTGGAGTCCGCCTGGGGTGAGGATGATCTGAAGGCAGCTGTAGCTGCAGGTCCGGACGCGATCCTTGTCCCGAAAGTCAACTCACCAGCGGACCTTCAAAAAGTCGCGCACAAGCTCGCTGTTCATGGGGTTTCTGCCGATTTGAAGCTGTGGGCCATGATGGAAACCCCTGAAGCCATGCTGAATGCAGCTGCGATTGGAGCCTGCGGCCTGGATCCGGAAGTGCGACTGTCGTGTTTTGTCATGGGAACCAATGATATTGCCAAGGAAACGCGCGCAAGGTTGATCCCCGGTCGCACCGTTATGATGCCTTGGCTGATGACCTGTGTGGCGGCAGCGCGCATTGGCGGTATCGACATACTGGACGGTGTTTACAACGCGTTTCAGGATGAAGACGGGTTTGCTGCCGAATGTGCCCAGGGCGTTGATATGGGCATGGATGGCAAGACGTTGATCCATCCGAAACAGATTGCTGCTTGCCACGCAGCTTTCAGCCCTTCGGAAGAGGAAGTTGCCTGGGCACGCAAGATCAATGAGATCTTTGACGAACCGGAAAATGCCAGCAAGGGCGCAATCCAGGTAGACGGCAAGATGGTTGAGCGGCTACATGCGGATATGGGAAAGCGGGTGATCGCGATTGCCGATGCGATTGCCGCCCGCGCTTGATCTGATTGTGAGAGAGATATGAAGCTTTACCGGTTCATCACCAATGTTGATGACAGCGAGTTCTGTCATCGTGTGACGCAGGCGCTTAATGCCGGGTGGGAACTCAGCGGTTCACCGTCCCTGACTTATGATGCCAAACGCGAAGCAACGATTTGCGGTCAGGCTGTCACCAAGGAAGTCGCAGGCGACTATTCCCGGGACATCAAACTCGGTGATTATTGAGGTTTAGATTCTAAGAGCGCGCCAAAAACGTGCTCATAGATTTCCGTGACCGTATTCAGTTCTGCTTGTCCTTGTGCCGCATATCGGTTGAGGCCGGGAGCCGCATTCACCTCAAGAATTGCGTAGGAGCTGTTCTCGTCCTCCGGCTGTTCGACGATGAGGTCTATTCCGGCATAGCGTAACCCGAGAGCCTTGCAGGCATCAGTGGCAACCGTCCTGAGCTTTGGGCTTATCTGATTGCTGATGTCCACTGCAACCGAACCTGCAGACAGGTTCTTGTTGGCCAGAAGTTCGACAAATTGTCCTTTTTTTGGAATTGAATTCCGGTCAAGATTCTGCCGAGCAAGTTCCAGATCAATTCTTGAATCCCGAAAATTCAGCCCCTTGTTATCGTTCGCCAATTGTTCAACGGATTGCTCGCCATCACCCAGGATGCTGATGGGTTGGCGGTGAAGCGCACAGAGCACTTTGCCATCCAGAACAAGAATTCTAAGGTCAGCGCCTAAAACGGCCTTTTGTATCATCAGTGAGGAATGGCGCATCAGCAGTTCTGAAAGCGCCTGTTCAAGCGCCGGGCGATTGGCAAGCCGGATTACGTCCACACCTTCCTGGCCTTTGTTCGGTTTCAGAAAAACGGGAAAGCCGGTGCCATTGGCGAATTTGACTGCGTCATAGGCGGAGTTCATGTCTTCGGCGATATCCGGTTTTGATATGCGCATACCGGCAAGCACATCGTTCGCATGAACCAGCATACTGTTGGGTACCTGGAAACCATCGCGTTTCAGGAAGTCGAGCGTATAAGCCTTGTCATTGGCAATTTCAGATGCGCCGAGAGGATTCAGATCAAAGTGGCAGCCACGAAAAAAGCGGCGTTGTCCGCCGCTCAATTCAACATAACCTGCATGACCAGAGAGATCAGTGACCAACTTGAGTTTGTTGCGATCACAATGATCGGCCAAAAGTCGTTTCAACAACGGCTCGATCTGTGTGGTCTCAGCCATTACCCGCGGCGTCTATCAGTTCTGGTCCTGTCGGGCATTGGCCAGGTAATCGATCTTGAAGAGATCCGGATTGGTCGGTCCGTTTGAAACGACATTATAGACTGCCACAGATGTGTCGTAGCCCTGCTGATCGGTTACGGTCCATTGTTTCAGCGCATAATCCTTGGCGTCGAAGATCAATGTCAAAGTGCCCGAATTGAACTTGGTCTTGTCGAAGATCGTAATCGTGACCAGGTCGGGTTCGACAACCACGTTGGTGACATTGGTGTCTTTCTGAAGATCAATCGTATCAGACAGCAGGAAACGAAGCGGTGTTTGCCCGAGCGGCCAGATGTCTTGCGTGTTCAGTTTGCGATCCTTGACGGAAACGGATTTGCCATCAGCGACAATGTCCAGAACTGATGGTTTGTTATAATAAAACCGTACCTTGCCAGGGCGCGCCATATAGAATTTGCCATCAGATTGGCTGCCATCCGGTCCGAATTGGATGAAATCGCCATGCATGGTTTTCACAGCGTTGAAATAGCCGTTCAGTTCCTGAAGCGTTTTCTGCTGCGCGTCGCTCAAGGCAAATGCCGGGATTGCGGCTGTCGCTGTAAGGACGACGGCCAATGCCGACTGGATCATTGTTCTGGACAGGCGAAGGGCGAGGCGTTTCAGCATGATGCAATGTCCCAAAGCGTTTCAATCGTTTTTGTTACGTCTTAGCTAGCCACCGTCTGTGGCAAAGCTTTGGCAAAGAGGATTAAAACTCCTCTTCGAGCCCGTTTTGAACCAGAATCTCGCGTTTTCCCGCGTGATTTGCAGAACTTATCAGGCCTTCCTGCTCCATCCGCTCGATCAGGGACGCTGCCCGGTTATAACCGATCGACAGGCGGCGCTGGATGTAGGACGTCGACGCTTTCTTGTCGCGCAGAACAATGGCAACCGCCTTGTCATAAAGCTCGTTACCTTCGCCGCCGCCGGCAAGACCGCTGTCATAAGGACTTTCGGCCTCTTCATCTTCTTCCGTGACCGCTTCCAGATATTGTGGTGTGCCCTGAACTTTCAGGTGTTTGACGATCTCTTCGACTTCTTCATCTGCAACAAAAGGTCCGTGGACACGCTGGATCCTGCCGCCACCGGCCATGAACAGCATGTCACCCATGCCAAGCAGCTGTTCAGCACCCATTTCACCCAGAATCGTGCGGCTGTCGATTTTCGACGTCACCTGGAAGGAGATACGGGTCGGGAAGTTGGCCTTGATTGTCCCGGTGATGACATCCACCGATGGGCGCTGGGTCGCCATGATCAGGTGAATACCGGCGGCACGGGCCATTTGCGCAAGTCGCTGGATCGCGCCCTCAATGTCCTTGCCGGCGACCATCATCAGGTCAGCCATCTCGTCAACGACTACAACGATGTATGGCATTGCCTCGAGCGGCAGCTGCTCTTCTTCGTAAATCGGCTGACCGGTGTCGCGATCAAACCCTGTCTGGACAGTCCGGGTGAAGCTTTCACCTTTTTCCAGAGCCTGTTTGATACGGGTGTTGTAGCCGTCAATGTTGCGGACACCCATCTTGGACATCTTCTTGTAGCGGTCTTCCATCTCGCGGACGGTCCACTTCAAGGCGACAACCGCCTTTTTCGGATCGGTGACAACCGGCGTCAGCAGATGCGGAATGCCGTCATAGATAGACAGTTCCAGCATTTTCGGATCGATCATGATCATTTTGCACTGCTCGGGTGTCAAACGGTAAAGCAGTGACAAGATCATGGTGTTGATTGCGACAGATTTACCGGAGCCGGTCGTACCGGCGACCAGCAAGTGCGGCATACGGGCGAGATCTGCAACGACACTTTCGCCGTTGATTGTCTTGCCGAGCCCGAGCGCAAGCTTGGATTTTGACTTCTCGAAATCCTGAGCAGCCAAGAGTTCCCGCAGATAAACGGTTTCTCGGCGGGAATTAGGCAGTTCAATTCCGATGGCATTCTTGCCCGGAATAACGGCCACACGGGCGGAAATTGCGCTCATGGAACGGGCAATGTCGTCGGCCAGTCCGATCACGCGTGAGGATTTGATGCCCGGTGCCGGTTCCAGTTCGTAGAGCGTGACCACAGGTCCCGGACGGACTTCAATGATTTCGCCGCGAACGCCAAAGTCTTCCAGAACACCTTCAAGAATACGGGCATTCTGTTCCAGTGCGTCCGCTGAAAGGCCAGGCACCTTGCCGACGGTTTTCGGTTCGGCAAGCAAATGCAGCGGCGGCATTTCATAGTCTTCCGGCGCACCAAGGAATGATGGTTGTGCCTCTTCGATTGCCCGCTTGCTTTGTTTCGGGCGCGGAGCTGCCGGAATGACGCGGCCCTGTGCCGGCTGCTGGTGCGACACTCCCTCTGGCGCTGCAATGCCAATGGGAACAGGATATTCGCCCGGCAGAGGTTCACCGGATACCTGCCCGTGATCCATCATCAGATCACCTGGATGAAAGTCCTCGCCGTCCTCGCCATACGGATTGTCTACGTAAGGGTCATCATCGTCCGAAGGATCGCGTTCATAAAACTCGTCCAGACCGTCGTCGTCTTGCGGCATCAACCGGCCGGTGAGAGCCCGGCGGAATGCATTCAGACGACCTTTTTGACCGGTGTCTTCCGGCTCATAGTCTGCATCGTGGTCTTCGTCCCAGTCTTCTTCTTCCTGATAACGTGCCCGCTTCAAACCGACCAGACGGCGCAGTTGCGTGCCGCCGACTAACCCCCAATGGCTAACCTGGCCGATAAAAGCGCTCGCCATCATGCCAATGCGCGATTCACCGTCCTCGTCATCAAGCCCGAGATCGTCCTCAATCGATTTGCCATGGCCTTTTGGTTTTTTGCCTGGTTCAATGCGCTCAACCGGTTGGCCTACAGATCCGAGCCATCCAGCAGAGGCCAGAAGAAGCAGTGCTGCTGGAACACCAAGACCAAGACCACCAACAATTGTTGCTGCACCGCTGGTCAGATTGTTGGTAATCAGCGCAGGAATCTGATGCACCATGTCGCCCAGAAATCCGCCGAGGCCGGTTGGTAGCGGCCAGCTTTCCGGAACTGGCAGAGCTGCCAGCGCACCAGCAGCGAGCCCGGAGCCCAGCAACCAGAAAGCCAACCGTTTGCGGCCAATTCCGAGCGTGTGGCCGGTCAATAGACGCCAGCCCCAGAGAACCAGCGGCACCAGGAAGACAGCGGTCGCCAGACCGATGGTTTGGATCAATATGTCGGAGACAATTGCGCCCGGCATACCGAGGGCATTGCGCACCTGACCTTCAGTGGCATGATTGAGACTTGGGTCATTTACCGACCAGGTGGCAAGGGCTGCGGCCAGCATGGCTGCGATCGCAATAACGCCAAGACCGGCAGCTCCCACGAGATTGCGCCGGAGAAACCGTTTGAATGGGCTTTCCGTATCCAGAAGATCGACTGATGCGCGGCGGCCGTTACCGCGAACTGCGCTTGCCCGTCTCATATCTTGTCTCCCAACCAGTTTGCCAAACGTTCAAGAGCGATTTCAGTTTGTTCTAGCGGGGCGCAAAGACCGACCCGAATGTAATTTCGTCCTGGATTGCTGCCGTCCGATTGATCTGAGGCCAGATAGCTTCCAGGCAGAACCTTTACGCCGATATCCCGCCACAACGCCTTCGTGACAGAGACGGCGTCGCCCCATTTGGAAATGTCGAGCCAGAGAAAAAAGCCTGCATCTGTCGTCACTGGTCCCAAGATAGGACCAAGGTGCCGCTCGGCTGCTTCATATTTTTCATTGTAGAGGCGCCGGTTTTCAATGACGTGCGTTTCGTCCTGATAGGCACGCACCGCAACGGCTTGAGCTGGAAGCGGCACTTGCGGTGCCGCCAGACCACGAAATTTTGCCCATTGTTTCAGGAACACAGGATCGCCAGCGGCAAATCCACAGCGCAGACCTGCCAGATTGGAGCGTTTTGAGAGTGAATTCAGAACAATGATGTTTGAGAAGTCTGTGCCCATCGCCTTGGCCGCTTCCAGAATTCCTGGCGGCGGCGTATCGCGGTAAATTTCCGAATAGCATTCGTCTGCAAAAATGTAAAAGCGGTGCTTGCGCGCCATGCCTATCAGTCTCTGCCAATGAGCAATGTCAGCGACCGAACCTTCCGGATTGGTAGGTGACGCGACATAAAAAGCGACCGTCCGGTCGAGAAGATCAGGATCAAGGCTATCGAGATCGGGCAGGAAACTGTTGCCAGCAATTGCGTCGAGCAGAACGGCCTCACCGTCCGCCACATGAACCGAGGCGGCATAGGTCTGATAAAACGGGTTCGGCAAGATCACGACAGGGTGATCAATGTCCTTGCCCAGCTGATCGCGCGCGCTGATGGCTCCGAAGGACAGACCTTCACGGGAACCGTTCAACGGTAATACACCGTGTTCGGGATCTGCCATGCCATCCAGTTTATAACGCTTGTCGAGCCAGGCTGCTATTGCCTGCCGGAATTCTGTAGTTCCGTTGATCGGCGGATAACGGCGGAAGTCAGCCATATTTTCCGCGAGAACTTCGGCAGTAAAATTCGGGATCGCATGCTGCGGCTCGCCGATTGTCATGATGATCGGCTCAAGGCCGGGCTCTTCACCGGCAAGCAGCTCGGCGAGGCGTTGAAACGGATTGGAACTCGGCAAGCACGCGCCGCGTTTATAGGGATTTTTGCTGGCAGTCATCGATGATCCGGCAGTCGTTACGCATAAACTGACCCTGACCCTATCCCGCGCTTGGTAAATCTCTGATTAACCAACGGGGCAGGGGAGCAAGGTTCTGCACGATTGCCTGATGAAGATGTCTCTTTTATTGTCTTTTTGAAAAAGTAACTCATTGATCCGATGGAGCATTCATGGCCGCTGGAAAAGATCCGATTTCCATCCTTTGTTTTGGAGATTCTCTGACATGGGGTTTTGATCCGATTGATCGCTCCCGGTACAGCCATGATATCCGCTGGACGCGGTTGATGCAGGCGGATTTGGGGCCGGAGTACTATGTCATTGAGGATGGCTTGAACAGCCGGACAACCGTCTATGAAGACCCAATCATGGGCGACAAGAACGGGCTTGCTCATCTGGCGACGGCCTTAAAGGTTCACATGCCGATTGATCTTCTGATCATCATGCTCGGCACCAACAATCTCAAAAGCCGGTTTGGACTGAGCGCAGAAGAAATCGCCATGTCCCTCACGCAGCATCTGGAGCTTGCAACAAAATCTGATTGTGGTCCGGACTATGGCGCACCGAAGGTCCTGTTGATGTCGCCACCGCCACTTGGACCCATGGCCGGCATGCCGTTCGAAGCGCAATTCAGCGATAAAAGCGTTCGGGAATCGCACCGCCTTGCGGAGCATTACAAGCTGAAGGCGGACGAATTCGGCGTGGCGTTCTTCGACACCGGTACCAAAGTGTCCGCTAGCCCGATTGATGCCATTCATCTGGATGATGAGCCTCAGGCTGGTCTTGCAACAGCCGTTGCTGCTGAAGTTAGAAAGCTGGTCTAGACACTGCCGTCTCGGACAGACGTCCGGTCAGGTTTGACTGCATTTCCCAAGCTTCAGAAATCCGATGTCAGGCCCTTGATTTCCCAGTCGTCATAACGCGTTGGCTCCAGGCCGCCGCGACCGTCGACTTCCTCCGGCAGAGCTTCCGACTTGGCGTCTATATCCTTGCGTCGGTCTTCGGCTTCTTTCAGCGCGCGCTGGGCTGCTGGCGGAAGGTCATCGAATTTTTTTGACGGTGCATTTTCGATATCCGTTTTTAGGGACGGCACTTCTGTAGCGGTGAAACTGGCGGTCGGATTGTCAGGTTTGTCTGTCATCGGCTCTGTGTCAGGCTGAAGGAATTGCGTCCCCGCTATATAGGATAAACTTGCCAAGAATGGCAGGCATCCCCATCTTGAAAACCGAGAGCAGTTGCAGGGCGCAGATGATGTTGCGCCAAAACCACAAGGAAATCGGACCAAACGACGATGAATTACGTTCGTACAGCAATGCTGTTGGCAGCGATGACCGCCCTCTTCATGGGGATCGGATTCATGATTGGCGGGCAATCAGGAATGATGATTGCTTTGGCGATTGCCGCTGCCATGAACCTGTTCAGCTACTGGAACGCGGACAAGATGGTCTTGCGCATGCACAATGCGCAGGAAGTCGATGAGCGCTTTGCGCCTGACTTTGTCCGGATGGTCCGGGAGCTGGCACAAAATGCCAACCTGCCGATGCCGAAGGTCTATATCATCAACAATCCGCAACCGAATGCGTTTGCGACCGGCAGAAACCCGGAAAATGCCGCCGTCGCCGCGACGACCGGTCTTCTGGATATGCTGAGCCAGGAGGAAGTGGCCGCCGTCATGGCGCATGAATTGGCGCATGTGAAAAATCATGACACCCTGATCATGACAATCACCGCGACGATTGCCGGTGCAATTTCCATGCTGGCGAACTTTGCATTTCTGTTCGGTGGCAACCGCAACAATCCGCTCGGTTTTGTCGGTGTCATCCTGATGATGATCGTAGCGCCGATGGCCGCAATGGTTGTTCAGATGGCGATCTCTCGGACACGAGAATATGCGGCTGACCGGATGGGCGCGGAAATCTGCGGTGAACCGATGTGGCTGGCCTCTGCGCTGGACAAGATTGCTGGCGGTGTCGAGCGGATCCACAACCCGGACGCCGAAGCCAATCCGGCGACTGCACATATGTTTATCATGAACCCGTTGTCGGGCGAACGAATGGACAATCTGTTTTCAACCCACCCGAATCCGCAGAACCGAATCGCCGAATTGCAGAAACTCTCCGATGCCGGAATGGGCAGTGCCGGCCGCGCGTCATTCGGCCGCTCAAATGCAGCGCAGTCAGGCCCCTGGGGCGGAGCGCCGCGCTCAACAACTTATCAGGAACCCAGCCGTCCAAAGGGGCCCTGGGGTTAAGGGTAATTCAGGCAAGAATAAAAACAGCTTCCCTCGAAACAGCCAAAGACATAAACTGGCACAAATGCGCCGCAGCCGGACCATCCGGTCTGCGGCGCTTGGTTTTGAAATCAGCTGAATGGTTTCCCGATTTCTGGTTAGGATTGTTTCTTGAATAGACCGCCCAACAAAAGGACCGGCAACGGTCCAGATTCTGATGCTGATACGAAGGTTACGCCCGGCTTTGCGTCCAGAAAAGCAGCTGCGGATATTCTCGGCAATGTCGTGCACAAAAGGCGTCCTCTGGACGGTGAATTTGATGTTTCTTCCGGCCATTCCGGTTTCAAGGATCTCGCAGCCAATGACCGGTCTCTGGTGCGTGCAATAATCGGTGCATCCTTGCGGCACCGCGGTGAAATCACCGAAATTTTGAGCCGTTTGCTGGATCGTGACATTCCTGAAAAGACCGGTCGGGTTCATGATATTCTTCATGTTGCCATCGCTCAGATGCTTTATCTCGATGTCCCAGACAGAGCGGCAGTATCCATCGCCGTTGATCATGCGGGCGGAGATCGCCGTGCACGACCCTACAAGGGATTGGTCAATGGTGTTCTGCGCCGTCTTGGACGTGAGAAAGAAGACATTACCGCTGATATTGATGTTGGGCGCATCAATACGCCGGACTGGCTCTGGGAAAGCTGGCAGGCGACCTTTGGTGACGAGGTTACGCGGAAGATCGCTCTAGCTCATCAATCCGAAGCTGAGCTGGACCTAAGTGTCAAATCTGACCCGGAAGGTTGGGCGGATAAACTTGAGGGTGTCGTTGTTGGGGCTGGAAGTATCCGGCTTGCCAAGAAAGGCGCAATCACGGATCTGGCCGGTTTCGAAGATGGTGGTTGGTGGGTTCAGGACGTCGCGGCCACGCTTCCGGTAAAATTGCTCGGTGACGTGAAAGGCTTGAAAGTCGCGGACCTGTGCGCTGCTCCGGGCGGAAAAACTGCTCAGCTTGCTGCTGCTGGCGCCAACGTAACAGCAATCGATATTTCAAGTAAACGCCTCAAACGTTTGTCTGAAAACATGACGCGTCTTGGACTGGACGTCACCACAATTACTTCTGATCTGCGCAAATTCGAACCGGAAGAGCCATATGATGCCGTTCTTCTGGATGCGCCGTGTAGCGCGACTGGCACCATCCGCCGACACCCGGATGTGCCCTTGATCAAGCAGCAGTACGATGTTGACAAACTTGCTGAAATTCAGCGTGAATTGCTGGATCGTGTCATCTCCTGGGTAAAGCCCGGCGGGTTGATTGTCTATTGCACCTGTTCGCTAGAATCTGCTGAAGGTGAGGCGCAAGCCGCCGAGTTTCTGACACGACACAAGGATCAGGTTGAGCTCGTACCAGTCGACGGCAATGAGATTGGAGGCCTTGGTCAATGTGTCACGGACGCTGGATTTTTGCGGTGTTTGCCCTTTTTCGAGGCCGCGTCGAAAAATGATGCCAAGGGCATGGACGGATTTTTCGCATCACGATTCCGTCGGCTTTAACGTCGAATAAACGGTTCACTTGCAATGATTCCCTAAATGAAACGCTAACCTTAATGGTTCGTTTCAAACACTTTTTGTTGGAGTATTCCTAATAATCGCGCGTGAACGATCAATGTTGGGCAGGAAACGGTGAACATAGCAGCACTGTCCGAAAGGGGCCGGATCTGGCGCCTTGTGGCCCATTATATCTGGCAGAGATCCCTGAAATGGATGCATGGTGGACCGATTTTCCGCATGCAGCCTTTTTCGGCTGTGCCTGCGCGTCTGCTCATTGCTCCACAGGACCTGCGTACGGCTGATGCGACCAATGCCACCGATATCTATGGCGGGCGGTTTCTGTTTTCCGGACATCTTGTCGAGACGCAGGGGCGGTCACCGTTTGAAATGGAAGCCGTACATGAAGACTGGCTTCGCGAGTTGCACGGATTTGGCTGGTTACGGGATCTGAGAGCTGCTGACAGCCAGATTGCCCGGCAAAATGCGCGCGTGCTGGTTGAGGACTGGATTCGATATTGCGGGCGGTCGCATGATATCGGCTGGGAAGCCTCGGTGGTCACCCGCCGGATATTGTCCTGGCTGGCGCATTCACCTTTCATTCTTCAGGACGGTGATCACGATTTTTACCGAGCCTTTGTCAAATCTTTGGCGCGGCAAGTGCGTTTCTTACGCCAAACCATCAACGAGACCGATGACGGTGTTGAGAGGTTGCACGCAGCACTTGCAATGGCGTCGGCCTGTATTTCGATGGCTGGGCAAGGCCGGTTTGCGCGCCAAAGCATTCGCCGCCTAGATCAGGAACTCACGCGTCAGGTCTTGTCTGACGGTGGTCACATTTCGCGAAATCCCAAGGCGCTCATTGATATACTGACTGACCTTCTACCGATCCGGCAGGCTTTCGTGGCGCAGGGTCTGGAAATACCTTCTGCCATGCTGCAGTCGGTCGACAGGATGATGCCGCTCTTGCGATTCTTCCGGCATGGCGATGGTGCCCTTGCCCATTTCAACGGCATGGGATCAACACCGAGCGATCTGGTTGCGACCATTCTGGCATATGACGACGCACGCGGTGCACCGCCAACCAACGCGCCACATTCCGGCTATCAACGCCTAACGGGTGGTGAAACGGTTGTTCTGGTCGACACGGGGGCGGCTCCGGACATCACTGTATCGGGCGATGCGCATGCCGGTTGTTTGGCGTTCGAGTTTTCATCCGGAGTTCAGCGGATCATCGTCAATTGCGGCGTTTCGCCGAAATCCAATCCTTTGTGGCGGAAAGTCAGCCGATCGACCGCGGCCCACTCGACCGCGAGCATAGACGACACCTCGTCCTGCCGGTTTCTTGCGGAAAGGCCCTTTGGCCATCTTCTTGGCGCCCCGATCCTTTCAGGACCTCGAAACGTTCCGCTAACCCGCGAAGACGATGCAGCAGGGTCTCGTATTACTGCGTCTCACGATGGTTATGCATCTGATTTCAATGTTCTCCATGAACGGGACATCCGCTTGTCTGGCGATGGTACCGTTCTGGATGGCATCGATACTTTCAAAGGTGTCGGGCCAGTGCGCTCTGATCAGCTTTATACGTTGCGTTTCCATCTTCACCCCAGTGTGCGGGCATCGATGACCCGTGGCGGGTCGGCCCTGCTGCTGGTTTGCCGCGAGGGAGAAGCCTGGGAGTTTGAAGCGCCAGGGTTTGAAGTCTCACTGGAAGAAAGCATCTATTTGTCGGACGTCTATGGTCATCGCAAGACGGATCAGATCGTAATTGCCGGATCGCTAATGGAAGAACCATCTGTCGGATGGCAGTTCCGAAAAACGGCAGTTTCGAGGCTCAGCAGACGCGGTACCAGTGACTTCAGTGCTGCTGAAGAACTGCCATTGGAAGACGACAGCGAGCCTCAGGATAATACGACGTAACTAGACGTCCTGATCTTCCGATTTTCTGCCAGACGTGATACGGCGGCGCCAACCCTTCCCGGATCGTTCTTAATTACGAGGCAATCTCGATGGCCATTGTGTCCAAAGCTGTACCTGTTCCCAAATTGGTTCCCGTCAAACGCGCTCTTTTATCCGTCTTCGACAAGACGGGACTGGTGGAGTTTGCAAAGGCACTCGCTGATCGCGGTGTTGAACTGGTTTCGACAGGCGGATCCTACAAAACTTTGAAGGATGCAGGTCTTCCGGTTCTTGACATTTCCGAGGTCACCAAATTCCCAGAAATCATGGATGGCCGGGTGAAAACCCTGCATCCAATGGTGCATGGCGGGCTGTTGTCCATTCGTGATGACACCGACCATCAGGCGGCCATGAGTGAGCACGGTATTACCGGTATCGATCTCTTCTGCGGCAATCTCTATCCTTTTGAGGATGTGGTGGCCAAGGGCGCAGACTATGCGACCGGCGTCGAGAATATAGATATCGGCGGACCCGCGATGACACGGGCGGCAGCCAAAAACCACGCTTATGTCACAGTCGTCACCGATCCATCGGACTATAACAGTGTGATTTCGGACCTTGATGCCAACAACGGCCAGTCACCGATAGCTTTGCGCAAGAAGCTCGCTCTGAAAGCATTTGCCCGTACCGCCGCTTATGATGCTGCCGTTTCCAACTGGATGGCCGATCAACTGAATGTAGCCACTCCGGCGCATCGTGCAGTCGGTGGAGAGCTTTCTGAAGTCATGCGCTATGGCGAAAACCCGCACCAGACAGCCGGTTTCTACAAGACAGGAGAAAAACGCCCGGGCGTTGCTACAGCGACCCAGCTGCAAGGCAAAACACTGTCCTATAACAACATCAATGACACGGATGCAGCGTTTGAACTTGTCAGCGAATTTGACCCGACGCGCACAAGCGCCGTTGCAATCATCAAACATGCCAATCCGTGTGGAGTTGCCGAAGGCTCCAGCATTGTCGAGGCATACGAGAAGGCGTTGCGTTGTGATCCGGTGTCGGCGTTTGGCGGTATTGTGGCGCTGAACAAGACCCTTGATGCGGCGGCGGCGGAGGAGATTGTTAAGGTCTTTACGGAAGTCATTATCGCTCCGGACGCTGATGAAGCAGCTAGAGAAATCATTGCTGCGAAGAAGAACCTTCGCCTGCTGATCACAGGTGGTCTTGCAGACGCCCGGTCAAAAGGACTGTTTGTCAAATCCGTTGCCGGTGGACTGCTGGTTCAGTCGCGTGACAATGGTGTTGTTGACGATCTGGATCTGAAAGTTGTCACAAAACGGGCACCAAGCGATCAGGAACTTACGGATCTCAAATTCGCTTTTCGCGTTGCAAAACATGTGAAATCGAATGCGATTGTCTATGTCAAAGACGGTGCGACTGTCGGTGTCGGCGCTGGTCAGATGAGCCGTGTTGATTCAGCACGCATTGCTGCCCGCAAGGCGCTGGATGCCACAGAAGCAGCTGGCTTGTCAGAACCCCTCACCAAGGGCTGCGTGGTTGCTTCCGATGCATTCTTCCCGTTTGCTGACGGTCTTCTGTCTGCAGCTGAAGCCGGAGCGACAGCCGTTATCCAACCGGGTGGTTCCATGCGCGATGATGATGTGATTGCAGCAGCTGACGAAGCTGGTCTTGCCATGGTCATGACCGGCATGCGCCATTTCCGTCACTAACCAACGGATTGGGCGAATGGCGATTTTTAACACTCGTAGAAATCGCTAACTCCCTATTAAACACTTCACGTTGCACATCTTGTTAACGACCCGAGGATAAATTGTCGCTGGGTACGACGGAGCATTTCTCTGTCTTTTCTTTCGATTCTCGGAGTTTCCTCGGTGTTCAAAAAAGCGAAGATCACAACAAAACTTATTGTGGCCAGCGCGGCAACGCTCACTGTTGCGCTTTTCGTTGGCATTAGTGCGATCGGATGGCAGGCATCTGTTATCACAAGCGAGCTTGCCCGCTCGGAAGCCGAGACAGTGGCTCGCGAGCAGGCTGAATTCGTTCAGCGTGGTATCGAAAAAGGCTTGAAATCCTCTCAGGCTTTGGCCAGCGCATTGAGCGGCATGAAAACCGGTGGCGTTGTCGATCGGGAAGCCTGGAGCGCCGTGGTCAAGGATTTGGCTTCCACCAACAAGGACATGTCCGGTGCCTGGGGCAACATTGTCGAAAACCAGCTGGACGGCAAAGATGCAGACTTCGTTGGAAACGAAATTTGGGGTGAAGCTGGTGAATGGAACCCTTACTTCTTCCGCAAAGCGGACGGCAGCCTGGCGTATCGACCGCTTGAGCCAATCGCAATTGGTGACATAACCAAAGACACTTGGTTTAATGGCGCATATGTCAGCAAAAAGGACTATGTAACAGAGCCTTACAGCTGGGATGCTGATGGCGGAACAGTTACAGGTGTTTCGTACGGTATCCCAATTCGCGACGGGTCAAAAGTCATTGGCGTGGCTGGAGCGGATATTCTGCTTACACCTCTTTCCGAAGCATTGGGTGAGAAAAAACCTCTCGGTACAGGATCGGTCCACCTTCTGTCGCAAAATGGCGTGTGGATTGCGCATCCGGATCCGGCTATTCTTGGAAAAGAATGGGCAGAGGGTCGCTCCGAAGTTGACTTGGCCTTCAAGGATGACCTTTTGAAAGCGGTCAAGTCCGGCGGTGGATTTGCTTATGATGGCCATTCAAACACTCTGGAGACGAGCGTTCATCGCATCGTCATGCCTGTCAGCATCGGCGATACAGACTCCAAGCTGGCTGTTGTGGTCAATGTCCCGCATTCTTCGCTCAATGCTGCGTCTTCCAAGATTACAACGATGATCATTGGTGTTGGCGTGGTTTTGCTGATTGTTGTGGCCTTGTCGATTTATCTGGTTGGCAACAGAATTGTCCGCCAGCCTCTGGAGCGAGCGGTTGGCTCCATTCAGGCCTTGATCGACCGGCGCTACGAAGAGCCTATTCATGATACGGATCGTGAAGATGAAATTGGGCAGATCAGTCAGGCGCTGGAAGTCTTCCGGGACAATGCCCGTCAGGCAGAAGCTCTGACGGCAGAGCAGGAAGAGGCACAGCGGCAGCAATTGGCGCGCGCCGAACGCATCAAGGACCTGTCCGAGAATTTCGACCACCAGATTACCGAGCTGACACAAACTGTCATGTCGCAGGTTGGGGATCTGAATGGCGCTTCTGTCACGTTGACTGCAGGTGCTGACGATACGAGCGACAAGAGTACCGCTGTTGCAGCAGCTTCCGAGGAAGCGTCTTCAAACGTTGAAACTGTTGCATCCGCAGCTGAAGAGCTGATGGCGTCTGTCGGCGAGATTTCACGCCAGATGACCCAGTCGACCGAGATTGCGGCTCACGCTGTTGAGCAGGCGCATTCCACCAACGACAAAATGGAAGGCCTAGCAGAGGCAGCCAATCGCATCAGCGAAGTTCTGAAACTGATCACTGATATCGCCGAACAGACCAATTTGTTGGCCTTGAACGCGACCATTGAGGCTGCTCGTGCGGGTGAAGCCGGCCGAGGTTTTGCCGTTGTGGCAGCGGAAGTGAAAGAACTGGCCACACAGACAGCGAAAGCGACTGAGGAAATCTCGACGCAAATCCAGTCTGTCCAATCCGAAACAGCCGGGTCTGTGGAAGCAATCAAGGGCATCTCCGAAACCATCGAGAAGATGAACGAGATTTCTTCCAGCATTCAGGAATCTGTTGAGCAACAAGGTTTGGCGACGGACGAAATCGCCCGCAACATTCAGGAAGCTTCCAACGGTACTCAGGAAGTGGCACAGAACATCGTCAAGGTGGCCGCATCTGCTGATGATACCGGCAATGCTGCCCGCCAGGTCAGCCAGTCCGCCAACGTACTTCAATCTGAAGCTGATCGCCTGAAACAGGAAGTCGACGGCTTCCTGCAGGGTGTTCGCGAAGTCGCCTGATTGAGTATAAGTGAACTGATAAAATGAAAAGGCCGACAAATTCTTGTCGGCCTTTTACTGTTTTTACTATCCGTTACGCCCTGTCGCAGATTTCCGCAAGCATGCTGGCTGCGACAGAGAATTTCGAAACGCTTAGGCCGCCATCGAGAATTTCGGCAACTGCTTGCGTGTTGCGGGCGACCTGCTCTTGATTCTGCTCCAGCCATGTTTCGAAGCTGCCTGCGCGGATCACAGCCGTTGCCAGTGCTCGATGCGCCGAGAACAATGTTGCCCGCGCGCGGTCCAATGCCAAACCATCATAATAGTCATGAACATCTAGCTGACCGGCAAGCACGTGCATGGCACCAATCCGGAAATGGTACGCCACCTGGAAGAAGGCCTTCGCGGCGTCGTTGTGATCAGCCTCGGTTTCTTCCGAAACAAGAACGATATCCGGAATGGATCGCTCGGCTGGCAACCAGGCGATGCGTCGTGCAAGACTTTCTGGTACGCCTTTTGAAATGTAATCCTCTGTTCTTGCCCTCAAAGTGGCGGCCGGTTCAGCAGGAAGGATTGTTTCCAACCGATTCCGAAGTTCGGAGATGCAAGGCCTGAATCTTTCAACTACAGAGGACAGCCCCTTTTCGAACGATACATTGCGTTTGAACCAAACGACGCGCTCCAGCAACAGGGTCTGTATCTCGGAATAAAGCTCAAGTTGAAGGCCACCATCGATTTTGGTGTCCAGTTCATCGATTTCCGTGTTCAGATCAGTCAGATCGTAGCTGTTTCTGACCGCAACAAATCCGAGGGCAATTTCAGTAGGTGTTGCACCTGTCTGATCCATAAGCCTGGTTATGAATGTCGACCCGCCGCGGTTGATGATGGAATTTGCAAGCATGGTTGCAATGATTTCCCGCCGCAGTCTGTGGCCGTTTATCTCTTCCTGATAATCCGTGGCCATCTGATCCGGGAAGTACCTGAACAGTTCCCGAGCGAGGAAGTCATCATCCGGAACCGAGCTTTCCAGAAGCGCGTCATAAAGAGTGAGTTTGGCATAGGCCAACAAGACCCCAAGTTCAGCGCGGGTCAGGATATGTCCCGTCAAGCGCATTTCGTCGAGCGTGGCTTCATCTGGCAATTGCTCGACAACGCGGTCCAGAAGATCCGCCTGTTCCAGTTGGCGCATCATGCGGACCTGGTAACCGAAATCCTCCATACCGCGCAGCTGCGTCATGGAAATCGCCAGTGTCTGCAGATAGTTGTTGCGCAGAACCAGATCAGCGACTTCGTCCGTCATCGACGCTAGCAGCTTGTTGCGCGCTTTCAGGTCAAGCTTGCCGGATTTGATAGCAGCACCCAGGGCGATCTTGATGTTGACTTCCATGTCTGAGGAATTGACTCCGGCGGAATTGTCGATCGCATCAGAGTTGGAGCAGCCACCCTTCTTGTTGAATTCGATCCGGGCCAGCTGGGTCAAGCCGAGATTGGCACCTTCGCCGAGCACTTTGGCACCCACTTCCGGGGCCGTGATACGGATATGATCATTGGCGCGATCACCCGCATCTGCATCGGTTTCCGTGGTCGCTCGGATGTAGGTTCCGATGCCGCCGAACCAGAGCAGATCGATTTCCATCCGCAGGATCGCCATCATGACTTCCTGAGGCGCAGCGCTGGATTTGGAGAAATTCAGCAGTTTCCGGATTTCTGCAGACAGCGGAATCGATTTCAACTGCCGCGAAAAGATACCACCGCCCTTGGAAATCAGATCCGTATTGTAGTCGTTCCAGGAGGATCGGCCCATGTCGAACAGGCGTTTGCGCTCAACCCAGGTTTTGGCCGGATCCGGATCCGGATCAATGAAGATGTCCCGATGATCGAAAGCTGCGACCAGTTTGGTTGCCTTGGACAGCAACATGCCGTTGCCGAAGACATCACCGGACATGTCGCCAACACCGGCGGCTGTGAACGGTTCTGTCTGGATATCACGGTTCATCTCGCGGAAATGACGTTTGACAGCTTCCCAGGCACCACGTGCGGTGATGCCCATCTTTTTGTGGTCGTAACCAGCGGACCCGCCGGACGCAAAAGCATCGCCCAGCCAGAAATCGCGACCCTCAGATATACCGTTTGCTGTGTCTGAGAAGGTCGCTGTGCCTTTATCGGCGGCAACAACCAGATAAGGATCGTCCCCATCAAAACGGTTGACCCGCTTTGGTGGCAGGATCTTGTCTTCGTCCAGATTGTCTGTGACATCCAGAAGCGCGTTGATGAACACCTTGTAGCTTTCAGTGCCTTCTTTGAGCCAAGCATCCCGATCACTCATCGGCGGGAGGTGCTTGGGGACAAACCCTCCCTTTGAGCCAACAGGAACGATCACGGCATTTTTGACTTGTTGCGCTTTTACGAGTCCCAGAACTTCTGTTCGGAAGTCTTGCGGACGATCGGACCAACGCAGGCCGCCTCGGGCAACCATGCCAAAGCGCAGATGCACGCCTTCGACCCTCGGGCTGTAGACAAAAATCTCGCGGAACGGTCGTGGTTTCGGCAGTTCATCGATTTGACGGCTGTCGATCTTGAACGAGAATGTCGCCTTCGGATGGCCGCGGTCATCAAGCTGGTAAAAGTTGGTGCGAAGCACCGACTGTATCGCGTTCTGGAAACGGCGAAGAATCCGGTCATCGTCCAGGCTGGACACATCTTCCAGATCCGCCGTCAGTTCGGTTTCCAGCCGTGTGGTGCCCGAGTCCCGGTCTTTCTCGGTGACTGCAGGATTGAAACGGAGATGGAACAACTCAACAAGCTTTGCAGCAATCGCCGGATACGCGTTGAGTGTCGACCACATGTAGTCTTCGGAAAAGCGGATGCCCGCCTGCCGCAAGTATTTTGACAGTGCCCGCAGGATTGCAACATCGCGCCAGGCAAGATCAGCGGTCAGAACAAGCCGGTTGTAGCCATCGTCTTCAGCGCGGTCGGTCCAGACCGACATGAACAGCGCCTCCAACCGGCTTTGCATTTCCTTTGGAAACTTGAAATCATTGCCTGAGCGGGTTTCCAGTGTCATTTCATGAAGATAGGAAAACGGCGCGTTTGTCGGTGAAATGCGGTAGGTTCGTTCATTGATAACGCGGAACCCCATATTCTCCAGCAATGGAACACGCGCTGATAGCGGGATCGGTGACCCGCGGTGATACACTTTCAAGGCAAGACGATTGTCATGACTGCCTTGCGGGCGATGGAATGTTATCGTCGTATCTCGTGTATCTGACAGAGTTTCCAACTGGACAATGTCTGACAGCGCGGATTGGGCGTTATAGACTTCCTTGTACCCGCCATGGAACGACAGCGCATAGCGATCCGAGAGTTTACGGGCATCAGCCGATGAAAATTCGGCGATCAGCGCGTTGCGAACACTGTCTGACCAAGTGCGGATCATGTCGGCGACGGCTGTTTCCAGCTCGGCTTGATCCGGTTTTGGCGTTTCGCCCTTGTCCCGACCGATGATGTAGTGAACCCGGGCCAAAGGCCCTTCAGGATAGGTCACATACCAGGCAGACAGTCTGCCCTCGTATATGCCCGCGAGATAAGTCCCGACATTCAGCCGCACCTCGGTCGTATATCGGTCTCGCGGAATGAAACAGAGGATCGAAACGTAACGGTCAAATCTGTCCGGGCGGGCAAGAACCCGGATTCGGGGCCGCTCGTTGAGTTGAAGAATTGCAATGGAAAACTCGAGCAGCCGTTCCTTATCGATCTGGAATAGCTCGTCGCGTGGAAAGGCTTCCAGAACATTTTTCAGGGCACGACCGGAGTGGCTTTCGGAATCATAGCCTGCGCTGGCCAGAACGCTGGCAGCCTTGCGGCGCAGGAACGGGATCGTGCTGGTCGGCTCGGTATAGGCGGTTGAAGCGAACAAGCCGACAATCCGGAGCTCCCCGGCCATTTTTCCGTCATCGTCGTAGAGTTTGGCTCCGACATAATCCATGTGAACCCGGCGGTGCACCGTGCTTTTTACGTTCGCTTTGGCGATGATCAGCGGTTCCGGTTTTTGCAGGAACTCGCGGATTTCAGGCGTGATCTGGACGAATTCCGAACCACGTCTGAGGACACGAACGTCCGGGTCGGTCAGTAGACCAAGGCCTGTGCCCTCGTGCGGCGAGAGTTCGCCTTCTTCAATGCCGCCTTCAAATTTGTATTCCCGCATTCCGAGGAAGATGAAGTTGTCATTTTCCATCCATTCCAGAAAGTGGATGGCTTCCCACAATTCATCGCTGCTGCCGGGGATCTGCGTGGTTTTATAGGTATCGATCGCTTCGCCGAGGCGTTCCTGCATCGGTTTGAAGTCGGTAACAACAGACCGGACATTGTTGAGCACCGTGTTCAGGCGCTCATCCAGGGCGGCCTTTTGATCTTCGGAATCAATCCGCGTCACATGAATGTGGATGACGCTTTCCTGCCGGTCGCGGCGTTTGGGCGGTTTTTTCCGGCCGATGGCTGATTTGAGGCAACCCTTGTCATCGCGATCCACGATGAAAATCGGATGCAGGACGAGATGAACTTCGAGTTTGCTGTCCTGCAACTCGTCCATCACCGAATCAACCAGGAACGGCATGTTGTCATTGACGACTTCAATGACCGTCAGATTTTTTGCCTTGGTGCCTTTTGCCTTGAACGTCGGGTCTGAAATGCTGACTCGGTGGGTTCCCAGATTGTGTTCCTGAAAATCCTTCCAGGCTTCCCGGACAAATCCGGTCAATTCATCCGCTGTGTAATCAACCAGATCTTCGGCGGCACCACGATCATAAAAGGCGCGAGAGAAATCTGCGAGCGCGGGGTTTTCGTTGGCAAGGCTTGCATGGACTGCGTCGATGAGTTTGGATTTCTCGACGTCGTGTTTGTCCGGCATTTTTATCCCCTTAGGCGGTGATTTGGTGTGGCTCTGTGGCGAACTATCGTTTTAATTACTGCAATTGGAATATGTTCATGACGGGAGGAACAAATTGTCAAGCAAAGTCACAGCCTTGGAAATCGAATCCGGATCACCTTTGAGCGAAAAAACACAAACATATTTTGATTTGTGTGAAGAAAAGCTGGGTATGGTTCCCAATGTGCTCAAAGCCTATTCCTTTGACGAGACGAAACTGCGTGCCTTTACCGACATGTACAACGATCTCATGCTGGCGGACTGCGGACTAAGCAAGCTTGATCGTGAGATGATTGCCGTTGCGGTATCTTCCGTCAATCATTGTTTTTATTGTCTCACTGCTCATGGTGCTGCCGTGCGCCAACTATCGGGAGATCCGGTTCTCGGCGAACTGATGGTGATGAACTACCGGGTGGCGGAACTCACCGACAAACAGCGGGCCATGCTCGATTTTTCGGTAAAGCTGACGGAGAAACCGGCAGAAATCCTCGAAAGTGACCGTCAGGCTATGCGCGACGTCGGCTTCACGGATCGCGATATCTGGGACATCGGATCGGTTGCCGCGTTCTTCAACATGACCAATCGTGTGGCTGCGGCCTCCGACATGAGACCGAATGATGAGTATCACTCAATGGCTCGTTGAGGTCTTGAGTGTATCGTCAGCGGTGACAAGTCCGCAGATTGGGTGTATGACGCACCGGTTTTAAAGATCTCATAGTTGAGGAGAGGACCGAGCGATGGTTGCGCGCGTATTCATAGATGGTGAAGCTGGTACGACGGGTTTGCAAATCCGTGAGCGCCTCGCCATGCGCCGCGATCTGGAGCTTCTGTCCATTCCTGAAGAAAGCCGGAAAGACACATCAGCGCGGGCTGACTTTCTGAACAAGGCGGATGTTGCGATCCTTTGCCTGCCGGATGCGGCGGCCAAGGAAAGCGTTGCCTTGATCGAAAATGACACCACGCGTGTCATCGATGCCTCAAGCGCGCATCGTGTCGCAGACGGCTGGGCGTATGGTTTTGCCGAAATGGACGTTGATCAGTCGGACATTATTGCTGCTGCCATGCGCGTTGCGAATCCGGGTTGCTGGCCACAAGGTCTGATTGCGGCGGCTCGCCCGCTGATCACTGCGGATCTGCTACCGTCTGATTTCCCTCTGACCGTTCATGGTATTTCGGGCTTTTCAGGCGGCGGCAAAAGCATGATTGCCGATTATGATGCGCAAGGCGCAAGTGCCAACGTATTCGCACCTTATGCGCTCGGCTTTAATCACAAACATCTGCCTGAAATGAACGAATATGGCCTGCTGGACAGCGCGCCACTGTTCACGCCGACAGTTGGAAACTACTACAAGGGCATGATGACTGTTGTGCCGCTCAATCTGGCGCGACTTGAAAATGTGCCAACAGGTGAGCGATTGCACAGTGTCATTGCGGATTATTTTGCGAGTTCTGCCAACGGTTTTGTTGAAGTTGCTCCGCTTCAGGCTTTGGAGCGCGCAGAGGATCTCGACCCGCAGGCTCTGAACGATACCAACCGCATGCGTTTGCATGTCTTCGCCAATGATGCCCGGGCGCAAGCTGCGATCATTGCGATCTACGATAATCTCGGCAAGGGTGCATCTGGCGCTGCCGTCCAAAATCTCAATCTCATGCTGGGAGTTGATCAGACCACAAGCCTTGCTGCTTGAGGTGATTGATCCCGTCAGTTGATCTTTCAGGAGACACTTAATGGAAAAATTCGAGACTTTGACCGGTGTTGCTGCGCCGATGCCGATCGTGAACATAGATACGGACATGATCATTCCGAAACAGTTTCTGAAGACCATCAAACGCACAGGTCTTGGAACCGCTTTGTTTCACGAGATGCGCACCAATGACGATGGCTCGGAAAACACCGATTTCGTTCTGAACAAGGCTGCTTACCGCGATGCCAAGATCCTGATCGCCGGTGACAACTTTGGTTGTGGCTCATCCCGTGAGCATGCGCCGTGGGCGTTGCTCGATTACGGTATCCGCTGCGTGATTTCGACTTCGTTCGCCGATATTTTCTACAACAACTGCTTCAAGAACGGCATTCTGCCGGTTCAGGTATCTGAAGAAGAGTTGGAAATGCTTCTGGATGATGCGTCCCGCGGTGCAAATTCCACGCTGACTGTTGATCTGGAAAATCAGGTTATCAAGGGTCCGGACGGCGGCGAGATCTCGTTTGAGCTAGATCCGTTCCGCAAACATTGTCTGATAAACGGCCTTGATGATATTGGTCAGACTTTGGGCAAAGTCAGCCAGATCGACACGTTCGAAGGTGATATGGGTGAAAGCCGCCCTTGGGTCTGATTTCTTTCCGACTTCCAACTTAGTTTGTGAAAGCCCGGTGCCCTGCACCGGGCTTTTTTGTTTGCCAAGAGTGATTTTTCAATCTGATGCTTGCGAATCACATAAGTAGATGCTTATGTATTGATATGAACGAGACCAGAATATTCCGTGCGCTGGCAGATCCGAGGCGCAGAGAGATTTTTGAGAAACTCGCACAAGGTCAGATGAATGCGAGTGCCCTGCGCACTGGGATGACGATCAGTCAACCGGCGATGTCGCAACATCTGTCTGTGCTGCGTGAAGCAGGACTGGTGCTGGAAGAGCGAAATGGCCGCTTTGTAAACTACAAGGTCAATCCGCAGGGGTTGGCCCAAATCATGGGTTGGTTGACAAAATACAGTGCCTACTGGCCGGAGCGGATCGAATCCTTGAAAGACCTGTTGAAGGACATGGACCAATGAGCACAGTGATGAACGAAAAACGATTGCCATGCATCCGGCTGGAGTATGAAATCGACGAGGCGCCGGAGAAAGTTTGGCGAGCCATCAGTATTCCTGAATATTGCGAAAGGTGGTTGCCAAGATCCGACCTAGCTCATCTGGAGCCAGCTTGTTTTCAGCCTAGTAGCTGTGTCAGCTACAGAATGCGAGAAGGTCAACCGCCGCATTTGGAAAGTACTGTCACATTTCGGATTTTTCCGGGCCAGTCTGGCAGTACAATCCTACGCATCATTCATGTGCTCGATGATGTTAAACGAGCGGATTGGGATCGAGACGCCGCGAACTGCAATCTTCAAGCAGTCATGATGGCTGCATAGTCAGTTTCCACGATTCAATTTGCCCGGGAGAAGGTCGCCATGCGTGAAACGATGAAGCTTGTTCCAATGGTTATCGAACAATCTGCAAAGGGCGAAAGGTCCTTTGATATCTATAGCCGCTTGCTGCGTGAAAGGATTATTTTTCTCAATGGAGAGGTGAATGATGACATATCGGCGCTTGTGTGCGCTCAATTGCTCTTTCTAGAAGCGGAAGATCCCAAAACACCGATAAGTCTCTACATCAACTCACCAGGTGGAGTCGTCACAAGCGGGTTCGCAATGTACGATACAATGCGTCACATTCGGGCTCCGGTGCATACGCTTTGCATGGGAACGGCGCGTTCTATGGGATCTTTTTTGTTGATGGCTGGTGAGCCCGGTGAGCGTTCTGCGTTACCTAATGCCAGTATTTTGATTCATCAGCCGTCCGGTGGTTTTCAAGGGCAGGCATCCGATATGTTGATTCACGCAGAAGAAATCAAACATATCAAACATCGTATGACCCGGCTCTATTCCCATCATTGCACACGTTCGTATGGCGAATTCGAAACGGCGATGGATCGAGACAGGTTCATGACGGCGCAAGAAGCTTTGGAATGGGGGTTGATCGATAAAGTGATGCAGCCTTGTGAAAATGAACAGCAAGCGGCTGCCTAAATTCTACTGGATCGGTACATTTAACTCTCGTCTCGTGCGCGCCGCTCGGCGTTGATCTGTTCCAGTTCGGCCATCTTGTCACCGATTGGCCCAAGTTGCGCGACGGTCAGTCGATAACGTGCCGCATGCTGGTCGAGCAGGCGCTGGGCAAGTTCGGGGTATTCGGAAATCATGCGTTTGAAGAGGGCTCGTCGAACCCGGATTATGCGAACATCCTCTATCGCCTCGGCCCTGCACGGCCGTTTGGTTTCCACCAGAAGCGCGCTTTCGCCAAGCAAGGTGCCAGGACCGGCGGTGTCCATTTCCCGATAAGTCGTGCCTTGTTTCATTTTCAGGCTGACACGGCCCTTGGTAATTACAAGGCCACCGTCCGCCCGGTCGTTCTGATCGAACAGGCGATAGCCTTTGCTGTAATCCATGCTTTCGGCGCTAAAGGCGAGCAGCCGCAACTGATCGTCCTGAAAGTCCGAAAGCATCGGAATTTTTTTGAGAATCGCAATGTCTTCGGCAAGGCTCATGCCCAAGATCTACGATGATTACCTGCTAGGGCACAAGCTTATATCCACCGGCTTCTGTGACCAAAAGCTCGGCATTGGACGGATCACGCTCAATTTTCTGCCGTAGGCGGTAAATATGGGTCTCGAGCGTGTGTGTCGTAACGCCGGAATTATAACCCCAGACCTCGTGCAGCAGGATGTCGCGTGTGACTGGTTTTTCACCGGCGCGGTAGAGAAACTTCAGGATCGACGTTTCTTTTTCCGTCAGGCGAACTTTGGAACCGCCATCATCCTGCATGACTTTTGCGGCGGGACGGAAGGAATATCTGCCGATGGCAAATGTTGCATCTTCGCTCTGTTCGTGCTGGCGCAAATGGGCGCGAACACGTGCAAGCAGTACAGCGAACTTGAACGGCTTGGTAACGTAGTCGTTGGCACCAGCTTCCAGTCCGAGGATCGTGTCGCTGTCGCCATCATGACCTGTCAGCATGATGATTGGAGCCTTGAAACCGTTCTTGCGAAGAAGTTTCACCGCTTCCCGGCCGTCGATATCCGGCAGGCCGACATCCATCAAAAGAAGATCAACATGCTCTTCCTTGGCCATCGCGATGCCGGTTGTTGCCGAGTCAGCCTGGATGGTTTCGAACTCGTCATAGAGTGACAATTGTTCGACAAGCGCTTCACGGAGGTCGTTATCGTCATCGACAATCAAAATAGTGCGGGCGGTCATCGCTTCAGTTCCTCGGCAAATTATAATTCTCTTCACGCCGACTTGTGCAAAAGACACATGCGTGTTTCTGAGACCTATGTGCGTGGGTTAGTCTCGTCATACAAGCGCCGGTTCGTCAATTCTTCTTCACGCGGGGTTTAGGGCTGGTTTATCAGAGAGTATCTTCAAAAAGAGATAACCGGACAGACCGCCTATGGCCTTCAAACACAAAACGGCAGATTGCCTAGAGGTTCGCGCCCTGACCAGAGACAAAACCAAGGGAATTCTGCGTTTCGGGTCGATCACGGTTCCGTGTGCCTTGGGGAGATCCGGCATAGTCTCCCGGAAACAGGAGGGCGATGGCGGGACGCCAATCGGAACCTTTGAGTTTTTGCACGTCTATTACAGGCCTGACCGTGGCGTGCATCCCAGAACCGTTTTACCGGTTGATGTGCTCACGTCGCACTCCGGATGGTGTGATGACCCGAGGCACAACCGGTACAACTGCCCGGTCACATTGCCGTTCGCCGCCAGCCACGAAAATATGTGGCGCGGGGACCGGCTGTACGACATCGTTGTTGTTCTGGATTGCAACATGAATCCGGTTGTTAAAGGCCGCGGCAGTGCGATCTTTTTTCATATCGCGCGCGAAGATTACAGACCGACCGAAGGCTGCGTTGCCGTTGCGCCTGAACACATGCGTCTTTTGTTGTCCAGGATTGGTGCTGGCGCGAAGATGGTCATTTACAGCTAACTTGACGAAGCAGTCGCTGTTGTCCGGACACCACACTTGGACGGTTGCTAACCTTCTATTGTGATGGGATCTGGTATTTTGGAGGCAATTCCGCCATATAAGGGCAGATGAGCGCGCTTAAAGCGCTCTCCACCCCCTGACCCTCAACATGAAGTGCATCCGGCATGGCGTCTGAAACCAGACCCTTTTTAAAAATGAACGGCCTCGGCAATGACTTTCTGGTCTGGGATGCGCGCGACAAACCGCTGCGCCTCTCTCCGGATGTGATTGCCAAATTGGGCGACCGCAAAACCGGGATCGGCTTTGATCAGATGATCACGGTCGAGCGTTCGCCTTTGGGCGTTGATGCGTTCATGCGGATTCACAATTGCGACGGATCTCAGGTGGATGCCTGTGGCAACGCCACGCGCTGTATTGGCCGGTTGTTGATGGAAGAAGTTGGCAAGGACCTTGTCACCATTGAGACAAATGCCGGATTGCTGCATGCGACGGACGCTGAAGGTCAGCGCTCTGTCACGGTCGACATGGGCAAGCCGCGCTTTGACTGGGACCAGATACCGTTGGCTGAAGAGTTCGCTGACACACGCGCAATCGAATTGCAGATCGGACCGATAGACGAGCCGATCCTGCACACGCCGGCTGTCGCCAATATGGGCAATCCGCACGCGATTTTCTGGGTCGATGATGTCGAAGCCTATGACCTTGCCCGTGTCGGTCCATTGCTGGAACATCATCCAGTGTTCACGGAAGGGGCGAACATTTCGTTGGCGCATATCTTTGATGACAACCAGATCCGGGTGAAAGTCTGGGAACGTGGTGTTGGACTGACATTGGCCTGTGGAACCGCTGCCTGCGCTGTTGGTGTTGCTGCGCCACGCGACAGCAAGACCGGTCGCAAGACCACCATTCATCTGCCCGGCGGACCAATCGGCATCGAATGGCGTGAAAGCGATGATCATGTGCTGATGACTGGTCTGACGGAAGTTGAATTCGAGGGCGAAATCGATCTGGATACGCTGACCTGGCGCAAGACTGGCGCAGGTGATGCCCCTGAGGAGGCAGAAGCAGCCTCATGAGCATTGATGTCGTAACTTTTGGCTGTCGGCTCAATTCCTATGAGTCGGAAGTGATGAAGCGTGAGGCGGAAGCAGCTGGCCTCAAGGACGCGATCCTGATCAATACCTGCGCCGTCACCAATGAAGCGGTGCGTCAGGCGCGTCAGGCCGTGCGCAGAGCCAAGCGGGACAATCCGGATGCGCGGGTGATCGTCACCGGCTGCGCGGCACAAACGGAAACCGAAACCTTCTCCAATATGGACGAAGTTGATCTGGTGCTCGGCAATACCGAAAAACTCGAACGCAAATCATATACCGATGTGGTAGCGTTTGGCATTTCAGAAACCGAAAAAGTACGCGTCAACGACATCATGAGCGTTGAAGAAACCGCAGGCCACCTGATCGATGGTCTGGCTGGCCGCGCGCGGGCCTTTGTGCAGGTTCAAAACGGCTGCGATCATCGCTGCACGTTCTGCATTATTCCCTATGGCCGCGGCAATTCTCGGTCGGTGCCAATGGGTGTTGTCATCGACCAGATCAAACGGCTGGTCGACAATGGCTACAATGAGATCGTGCTGACTGGTGTTGATATCACCTCCTATGGTGCTGATCTGCCCGGAGAACCCAAGCTGGGAACTTTGAGCGCCAAGATCCTGAAAATGGTGCCGGACTTGAAACGCCTGCGCCTGTCCTCCATTGACTCGATTGAGGCGGATGATGATCTGATGCGCGTCATTGCGGACGATGATCGGTTGATGCCGCATTTCCATCTGTCGCTGCAGGCAGGTGATGACATGATCCTGAAACGCATGAAACGACGCCATTTGCGCGCGGACACGATCCGGTTCTGCGAAGATGTGCGCCGAATGAGACCTGACGTGGTCTTTGGGGCAGATATCATTGCCGGATTTCCGACTGAAACCGAAGAGATGTTCCAGAATTCTCTTAAGATCGTCGATGAATGCGGCCTGACCCATCTTCACGTATTTCCGTTTTCGCCGCGTCCCGGAACACCGGCGGCGCGCATGCCGCAGCTGGAGCGAAAAATCATCAAGGAACGCGGCGCACGCTTGCGCGCCAAGGGCGAAGATGTGCTCGGTCAACACCTTGCAGCAGAAGTCGGCAAACTCCGTCCGGTCCTGATCGAAAAGGAAGGTTTGGGCCGCACCGAGCAGTTTACCCAGGTCGAACTAACCGGTGGGCTGACTGGTGGACTGGCCGGAGAGATTGTAGAAACCAGAATTATCGGTCATACCGGACGCCATCTTCTGGGTGAGGCGCTATCCAAAGCGGCCTGATACCCCAAATCCGGAATGCGGTTCGATTTAAGGCAGCTTCATGAGCGAGAAAAAACGCGGATTTCTTGGACGGCTCTTTGGCGGTAAAGACGCAGCCGAAGAGCAGGAGCCAGCTGCTATAGACTCAACACAAGTAGAGACGGATGAAACCGTTGAGCACGCCCGAGAAGAGCCGGTTGAAGCCGCTTTAGAATCTGTCCCGGCAACTGACACTGTAGCCGAAACAGTCGAAATGGAAGTGGAACCGGTTGCGGCCATGAGTGCTCCGGCTGAGCCGTTCGACATTGGTGTAGGACCTGATCTTGCCGCTGAACTACAGCATCCGATGCCATCGCTGGACACGGAAGAAAACCTCTCGGCGGATCTTGGCTCAGACGTTGAAACTGAAGCTGACCCTGTGCCGTCTGAGCCAATTCAGGCAGAGCCGCTGCCGGTCGCAGAATCTGCGACAGCGTTGGAACTGATTACGGAAGAAGAATCAAAAGGAACCTGGTTCCAACGCCTAAAACAGGGCTTGTCACGTTCGTCTTCTGCGCTGACTGATGGCATTTCGTCAATCTTCACCAAGCGCAAGCTTGATGCGGCCATGCTGGAAGAGCTGGAGGACATCCTGATCCAGGCGGATCTGGGTGTGGATACGGCAATGGCGATCACCGAGCGTCTGTCTGATGGCCGTTATGACAAGGAAATCTCGCCTGAAGAAGTCCGTGAAATCCTGTCGGAAGAAGTTGAAAAAGTTTTGGCACCTGTCGCCCAGGAACTTGTGCTGGACACTGCCAAGAAACCTCACGTGGTTCTGATGGTTGGTGTCAATGGCACGGGCAAAACCACCACTATCGGCAAGCTTTCGCAAAAACTGCGTGCTGAACGCAAAACCGTCATGCTGGCGGCGGGTGATACTTTCCGTGCCGCGGCGGTCGAACAACTGAAAATCTGGGGCGAACGCACCGGTGCTGAAGTCATTGCCAGTGATACCGGAGCCGATGCGGCCGGTTTGGCATTTGATGCCATGAAGGCGGCCAATGAAAAAGACGTAGACGTTCTTCTGATCGATACGGCTGGCCGTCTGCAGAACAAGACCGAGTTAATGGAAGAGCTCGAAAAGGTCATCCGTGTCATCAAGAAACATGACCCGGAAGCGCCGCATACCGTCCTTTTGACGCTGGATGCCACAACTGGCCAGAATGCGCTCAATCAGGTTGAAATCTTCGGCAAGGTGTCTGGTGTGACCGGTCTGGTCATGACAAAGCTCGACGGTACCGCCCGCGGCGGTATTCTCGTCGCCATCGCCGCCAAACATGGCATGCCCGTGCATTTTATTGGTGTCGGCGAAGGCGTTGCCGATCTGGAACCGTTCTCCGCCAAAGATTTCGCATCGGCGATTGCGGGGCTGGCTTAGTTAACCGGCTCCCAACCTTCTGGCGCCATTTCAAAACCTTCGAACTGAAAACCCGGGGCGACGGTACAACCAACAAGGGTCCAGGTGCCGAGTGATTGGGCCTGTTGCCAGCCATCGCGGGGCACGATGCCTTGTGGGCGCTGACCATTCAACAAATCATTGCCAAGCGTGAGGACCTGTTTTTTCGTTCCGTCCGGGCTGATGGAGAGTTCCAGCGGCGCGCCTGCATACCAGTGCCATGTCTCAACGGCATCAACCTTGTGCCAGCGCGATAGGACACCTTCCGGCAACAGGAAATAGATCAGCGTTGACGCTGCCCGGCCATCGGCATCGGTCACATCATCGCGGAAGGTTTCTGCATAAAAGCCACCCTCTGGATGCGGCTGCATCTTCAGAAGGTCCACTATCTGGTCGGCGGAGAGGTTGGCTTGGATCGACATGGAATACCTGTAGCTAATTGAAGTACAGGGGTTTGGATATCAGGTTCGATCTGGCTGTGCCCGAAAATCAGCTGGATTTCGGGTCTGTGCAATAGGCGAGGTCGTCAATGGTTTCGCGTAAGGACGCAACGACTTCCTCGTAGAGGACCTGCATGTCCAGTTTGTGCCCGCCACCCTGCTGCAACGGAATGGGTTCTGCCTGGCTGACGATGCGGTGAACAACATCCTTGGCCCGTTGCTCCGCCGAACGGCTGGTCTGATCCTTGATACTTGCAAGTGTCACGGTTTCTGCCCCTTCATGATCACGACAATGTGCATATGGGGGCAGACTTTTGATTTTTTAAGGGCCAGAACGGCGTTGCCGGTGCTTAAAGGCCAGATTGGCGGAAACGGTCAAGCATTGTCTTTCCGGGTCCGTATTTCGGTGAAAACGTCGACTGCGGCTTGTCCGGCCATGCCAATCGCTGCGGCGACGGAAGGCTCGCCAGCACGCAGAAACGGGTTGGTTGCTTTCTCTTTGGCCATGGTCGTCGGCAGCGTTGGTTTGCCGCTGGCACGAAGAGTTGCGATGTCCTTGGCGCGGGCCTGAAGGTCCGCATTGTCCGGTTCGATCGTCAGCGAAAACTTGGCATTGGCTTCCGTATATTCATGACCACAATAGATGGTGGTGTCGTTCGGCAACAGGCGCAGCAACTTGGCGAGCGACGACCACATCATCTCTTTGTCACCTTCAAACACCCGGCCGCAGCCGAGCGCGAACAAGGTATCGCCGGTATGCGCGACCTTGATGTCCGGGAAGTACCAGGAGATCTGGTCAAGCGTATGGCCCGGCGTTCCGATTGCCTTGACTATGTAAGGCCCGCATTTGACTTCGTCGCTATCTTCGACCGTGTCTTCCAGTTCGGAGATTTTCTGGCGAGATCGTTCCGGACCAATCACTGTGGCACCGGTTTTGGTCTTGAGTTCTCCGAGCCCTTGAACGTGATCCCAATGGTGATGGGTGATCAAAATGTGGCTCAATGTCCAGCCAGTGTCCGCCAGAACGGCTTCATAGGCAGCTGCATCGGGAACGTCGACCGCAACCGTCGTACCAGTCGCCGAATCATGGATCAACACGCCGTAATTGTCGTCAAGACAGGGAAATTGGTGGATCTCGGTGGTGTCGCTCAAGGTCATTGCGGCGCTCCTTTTTGGGAATTAGGACTGTTGACCCGCACAGTGGCAAACACAGGGGCCGGGAGCAAGATTTCAGTTCTTGCGCTGCGGTTCGGTTCGCTGTTCAATCGCCCCAGTTCATCAATCGGGCCAACCGTATGTATCTTGACGTTGTCCATCTGCGTGCCTTTTACGATTTGCCTCTCGGGCGATTGTTGCGTGGTTTGATCGGCGCGCCTATCCGCACCATGTGGCCGGATCTGAAAGGCCAGAGCCTGCTTGGTATCGGCTATGCCGGGCCATTCATGAGACCCTATATCGGCAATGTAGAACGGGCAGTCGCCGCAATGCCGGCACCGCAGGGCGCGGTTCACTGGCCACGCGAGCGTGAAAACGCCAGTGCCCTGATCGAGGATGGCGCGCTGCCGTTCCAGGATCTGTCATTTGACCGGGTCATGCTGGTTCACTCTCTGGATCATTGCTCTGACCCGACCACAATGTTGAAGGAAGCCTGGCGGGTGCTGTCCCCGGGAGGCCGGTTGATCGTGATTGTCCCAAATCGTCGCGGTCTGTGGGCACAATCCGAACTGTCACCCTTTGGTTATGGCCGTCCTTATTCTGGTCGACAGGTCAAGGAATTGCTCCGGAACTGTCAATTCAATATCCTGAATGAGTCCAATGCCTTGTTCATGCCACCCTCCAAGAGGCGGGCCATCCTGAGAGCGGCAAAGACGTGGGAGGGGATTGGCAAACGGTTTTGGCCGACCTTCGGCGGATTGCTGCTGATAGAAGCGGAAAAGGCGGTTTTTGGCGGCGTGCCAGCAAATGGAACCAAAAGTCGATTGCGTGTTCCGCGTCCGGTGTTCATTCCCGAAAGCGTGGCAACAGGCATGAAGCCGGTCCGCGCCGTCCAGACGGATGTGGTGCGCGCAGAAACAGCTTCCTAGTCGACGATCCAAGCCGTGCGTTGTCGCTGAGCCAATGATTTCTTTTGCCTTTGGGTCTTCACCTGCCTATGACTATGCGCCGCTGAACTCTTCTCTTTTGTGGAGCCTCTGATGTCCCAAAATCCGGAAAACGGGCGATCTTCTGACGGTCTTCGTGCGGCAATTGATGAAATCGATGCCGGTATCCACGAGGCTCTTATTCAGAGGGCCCAAGCAGAGGCGGATCTGGCAGTCGCGCGCAGCGTTGCCGGTGAATACATTTCTTCCTATTCGCCGGATCGGGAAGCTGAAGTCATGCGCAACATGGTCGAGCGTCATCGAGGCAACCTGCCACTCGTGATTGTTGAACATCTTTGGCGAGATTTTATTGCTGCCGGAGCAGGTCTTGAAACAAATCACGCGATCCATCTGGATGGCGGTGCCGAATTGATCGAGATGCTGGACCTTGCGCGGTTTTACTTTGGATTTTCCGTTGAATTGATACCCGGCAGTGATGCCTCTGATGTTGTCGGCACAGTGATGGCTTCAGAGAAAGATCTCGGCCTGGTTACCTTGACGGACCGGGCGGAGTTGCCCTGGTGGCGCGGTCTGAGCGATAGCGGAGCCCAGATCCGGGCGCGGTTGCCATTTGTTGTTATGGCTGAGCGCCCGGCAGATCTTCCAGCACTGGTTTTGGCGAAAAGCGAGAGTCTCATCGACAACGCGGACATCGCGGTTTATGACGCCCGCTGGTCCGATGTGCTTCCGGGAAGGCTGATGGATCAGGGTATGGAAGTCTTGAGCTTCTTTCGGTCTGCCAATGGCGTTGATGCTCTATTGGCCGTTTCCGGAGACTTGCCCGAAGAAGAAGTGCTGAACGCCTGCGCAGAGGCAGGGGCTGCCCCTATTGTCCTGCGGCGTGTTGGCGGGTATGCCGCCCCAATCGATGGCGACAGTGATCCGGAAGATGTATTTGACCCCAAAGACGAAGGGTCTCAGGGATGAACGAGATGACGACAGTGAATGAAGGTGATGCAAAGGCTGTAGGTGCAAAGCGCCCGCAGCCAAAGGCCGGTGTTCTGGACATAGCGCCCTATGTTCCAGGAAAATCCAAGGGCACCCATGGCAAGACGCTTCATAAATTGTCATCCAACGAAACACCGCTTGGGTGCAGCGAAGCTGCCCGCGCCGCTATCGATGACATCGCGAAAAATCTGGAACTTTATCCGGACGGCGCATCGACGGAACTTCGTGCAGCCATTGGTGATGTTTACGGTTTGAACGCCGACCGGATTATCTGCGGTGCCGGATCTGACGAGATCCTGAGCATGCTCGCCTATGCCTATCTCGGTGCAGGTGATGAGGCGATATATTCCGAGCACGGTTTTCTGGTCTATGAAATCGCGATCCGGGCTGCCGGTGCGACACCTGTTGTCGCGCCTGAAAAGGATTTGAAAACCGACGTTGATGCCATTCTGGCGCTGGTCACCGACAAGACAAAGATGGTGTTTATCGCCAACCCGAACAATCCGACGGGTACCTATATTCCATTCGAAGAGGTCAAAAAGCTTCACGAAAGCCTGCCACCGCATGTTCTGCTAGTGCTGGATGCAGCTTACGGAGAATATGTGCGCAAAAACGACTACGAGAGCGGTATCGAGCTGGCGGCGACGTCCGAAAATGTTGTTATGACGCGGACATTCTCCAAAATCTACGGCCTTGCCAACCTGCGGCTCGGTTGGGGGTTTGGCCCGGCCCACATCATCGATGCGATGAACCGTATCCGTGGACCTTTCAACGTCTCCGGAGTTTCGATTGCAGCGGGGGTTGCTGCCGTCAGGGATCGTGAGTTTATCTCTGCTGCCGTCGACCATAATGACAAGTGGTTGCCCTGGGTGACAGCAGAACTGGAAAAGCTGGGTCTCAAAGTGACACCAAGCGTCGGCAACTTCATTCTGGTGCATTTCCCGGATGAGACCGGCAAACGCGCGACAGATGCAGATGCCTATCTGCTGGAGCGCGGATGTGTGTTGCGGTTGGTTGGAAATTATGGCCTGCCGAATGCAATTCGCATGTCGATCGGCAGCGAAGAGGCCAACCGCACGGTTGTTGCTCACTTGAAAGACTTTTTGGGACAAGCCTGAAGGCAGACTGAGAACATATGACTGGTTCCCCCATTTTTGAACGTATGGCTCTGATCGGCATTGGTTTGATCGGGTCTTCCCTTGCGCAGGTTGCCCGTGAACGCGGCCTGGTGAAGGAAATTTCAATCACCACCCGCTCATCGGAAACCCTGCAACGGGCCGAAGAGTTGGGATTAGGGGACAGTTATTCTCAGGATGCAGCCGTCGCCGTTGAAGGCGCGGATCTGGTTATTCTTTGCGCGCCGGTTGGTGCTAACGAATCCATCGCCAAATGGATTGCGCCGTCTCTGAAGAAAGGCGCGATCCTGACGGATGCCGGGTCCACCAAAGGATCTGTTATTGAACAGGTCGGTCCGCACGTTCCGGACGGGGTTCACTTTGTTCCAGGCCACCCGTTGGCGGGTACAGAGAAATCTGGTCCTGATGCCGGTTTCCCGACCTTGTTTGATGAACGTTGGTGCATTCTAACACCGCCGGATGGTGCCGATCAGGCCGCCATCGACAAGTTGACGTCCTTCTGGCAGGGCTGTGGGTCCAATGTCGATATCATGGATGCGAAACACCACGATCTGGTGCTGGCCATCGTGTCTCACCTGCCGCATCTGATTGCCTACAATATTGTCGGCACAGCTGATGACCTGGAGACAGTTACCAAGTCGGAAGTGATCAAGTATTCAGCGTCCGGCTTCCGTGATTTTACGCGTCTGGCCGCGTCTGATCCGACCATGTGGCGGGACGTCTGCCTCAATAACAAGGATGCGATCCTTGAGATGTTGGCGCGATTCTCGGAAGACCTATCGGCTCTTCAACGCGCTGTTCGCTGGGGCGATGGCGATATGCTGTTTGATCTGTTTACCCACACACGTGGCGTGCGCCGGTCAATCATTGACGCTGGTCAGGAAACCGACGCACCTGATTTCGGGCGGCACTCGAAAGACTGAAGCCTCAGTTTGAGCGGGAGACGATGAAGTCCGCGAGCCCACCAAGAATGTCTGCCTTGGCCTCGTAAGGCTCCAGAAGGCTGTGGGCTTCGTCCAGAAGAAGTTTCAGTTCCGCGCGGGTCTTGTCCACTCCCATCAGGGCAACAAGCGTTGCCTTGCCAGCTTCTGCGTCTTTGCCAGTGGCCTTGCCCATGGCTTCCGGGCTGGCTTCGACATCCAGAAGATCATCAGCCAGCTGAAACGCCAGACCGATGACTTCGCCAAATCGGGTCATACGGTCAACGTCTTCGTCTGAGGCATCGCCAAGAATAGCACCAGCGCGGCAGGCATAACGCAGCAGGGCACCGGTTTTCATCGACTGTAGCAGCCGAATTTCGGTTTCAGACCGGTCACGGTGTTCTGATTCCAGATCCAGCATCTGACCACCTGCCATACCGCCGATACCAGCGGCGCGTGAAAGCTCGCGAGTCAGCTGTAAACGGATAGCAGCATCGGGATGAACCACCTCCCCGGTGATCACATCGAAAGCGAGCGTGAGCAGCGCATCGCCGGCGAGAATACCGGTTGCCTCGTCATAGGCCTTGTGGACTGTTGGCTGACCGCGGCGCAGATCATCATCATCCATTGGAGGCAGGTCATCGTGAACCAGCGAATAACAATGGATCAGTTCCAGCGCACAGGCGGCTTGCAAAACGCCGTCATCGGGTCGGCCAAACATCTGCGCAGTTTCCGTCACCAGAATGGGCCGCAGACGCTTGCCGCCATTAAGGGCACCATGACGCATGGCGTCAATCAGGCGTTGCGGACGACTGATCTCACCGTCCAATGCAGTGGCATCCAGGATGTCTTTGAGGACCGTTTCAATTCGCCCGGCCTGCGCTGCCAGATGCTTATCCAAGTCAGTTGTCACGTTTGGCTCCGGGGCGGGCAATCAGTGTTGTAATGAAGTTGAGGTTTCCCTGACGTCTATTGTATGTAACGTCAAGAGCTGTGTTCGAATTTGACTGCTTTTGGGTGATATGCCGCTTGCAGTTTGTCTTTTGGGGGATTGCTGCATGAAATTGTTATCTAGCCTGCTGAGATCATTCATCAAGCGTGGCCGTATGCGGGTTTATGATGTTGCTGGCGGGCTGCACGAATTCGGGTCGGGCGAAGACGGGCCAACCGTTAGCATCCGCCTGCATGACAAGAAACTCTACAGGTCTTTGTTTCTAAATCCGGAATTGGCCGCTGGTGAAGCCTATATGGACGGCACCCTCACCATGGAAGAGGGTTCAACCTGCTACGATTTTCTGTTCCTGTTTTCGATCAACCGCGCACCACTTGGAGCCCATCCGGTACAAAGCTTCCTGCGCAAGGGCTGGAAGGCGTTCCGGCGCTACCAGCAGAAGAACAATGTGGAGCGTGCCAAATCGCAGGCCAGAAGCCATTACGACCTGTCTACGGATATGTACCGCCTGTTTCTTGATGAGGGGATGAACTACAGCTGTGCCTACTACAACAGCCCGGATACCAGCCTTGAAGACGCGCAGCACGCCAAACTGACGCATCTGGTTGCCAAGCTCGATTTGAAGCCCGGTATGGAAGTTCTGGAGATTGGTGGCGGCTGGGGATCGCTGGCCATTCGAATGGCGCAGGCCGGCGCAAAAGTAACCTCGCTCAATGTCTCGCCGGAACAGGTAAAAATCGCGGAAGAACGTGTCCGCGAAGCCGGTGTTGAAGACCGTGTGACTTTTGTTCTGAAAGACTACCGGGAATTTGAAGGCGAGTTCGACCGGGTCATTTCCGTCGGCATGATGGAACATGTTGGCATCGGCCACATCGACGAGTATTTCGGCAAGGTCAAATCGTGCCTCACGGATAAGGGATTTGCCGTCATTCACTCCATTGGCCGGATGACGCCTCCTGGAACCACTGGTCCATTCTTCCGCAAGTATATTTTCCCGGGTGGATATGTCCCGGCGCTTTCAGAAGTCTTTGCATCGACCGAGCGCCTCGGGTTATGGGTCTGCGACACGGAAATCCTGCGTCTGCACTACTACTACACCTGCCGTGACTGGCGGGTCCGGTTTCTCGACAAGTGGCAGGAAGCAGCGGACCTTTATGACGAGAAATTCTGCAGGATGTGGGAATTTTACCTCTGCGCGGCAGAACTCGGGTTCCTGCACGGATCAAACATGGTGTTCCAGTTGCACCTGTCGAAGGAACGTGACGCGGTCCCGGTTATCCGGGACTTTATTGTCGACAATGAACGGGCATTGAATGGCACGGGCTAAGGCCAAAAAAGGCGAAGGAAAGAAATCGGCATCAAATAAGGTCTCCTGGAAAATCATCCGCAAACGGTTGTTTCAGGTCCTGTTGATTTTGATCCTTCTGCCGCCTGTCCTGACCGTTATCTATTCCGTTGTTCCGCCGGTCAGTACATTGATGCTTGGCCGATACGTCCAGTTTTTGTGGGTCGACCGTCAATGGGTGCCCCTGGAAGACATTTCGCCGAATCTCGTCAGATCGGTGATCACCTCCGAGGACAGCGGTTATTGCGAAAATGTCGGGGTTGAATGGGATGCGCTGCAGGGCCAGATCGAAGCCCTGAGCGAAGGCGAGCGGCCACGCGGGGCCAGCACGCTCACCATGCAAACAGCCAAAAACCTGTTTCTATGGGGTGACCGGTCCTACGTCCGCAAAGGTCTGGAACTGCCACTTGCGTTGATGCTGAATGGTATCCTGACCAAAAAGCGGATCGTGGAGATTTATCTCAATATTGCCGAGTGGGGCGAAGGTGTTTTTGGGGCAGAAGCTGCAGCGCAAGCCTGGTTCGGCAAACCCGCCAAGGATTTAACTCGCACCGAAGCCGCGAGACTGGCGACGTCCCTGCCCAATCCGCTGCGCCGAAACCCCGCGAATCCGACACCAGGCCATCGCAGATTGGCAGCAACAAATCTTGCCCGTGTCCGCGGTTCCGGGCCGATTTTTGGCTGCATTCTGGGGAAATAAAACCGGGTGTTCTGTGACCTTAAATGCTACAAGTGACCTATCAGAAGAAATTTTGCCCTATGGGGTGGCAAAACACCGGACTTCCCTGTATAACGCCGCGCATTCAAACACGTTGCGTGACGCCACGCCCCGGGCATACCCGGTCCGGGCCGCGCGGTTATGGACCACGGAGAAAAACAAAATGGCCGTTCCAAAGAGAAAAACCTCGCGCATGAAGCGCGGTTTTCGCCGTTCATCGGACGCCCTGAAGCAGCCGACATATGTCGAAGACAAGGATTCAGGCGAACTTCGTCGCCCGCATCACGTTGATCTGAAGACTGGCATGTACCGGGGACGTCAGATCATGTCCGCCAAGGACGACGCCTGATATAGGCGGATCGCCGTTCGGCAAATCAAGATTGAGGCTGGCCTTGTTTCGAGAGGCCGGCCTTTTTCTTTTTTAAAGCCCCTTGCCTTGAATTGACCGTCTGGATCGTGTCAGGTCACCGGACAGTTCTGCCCCATCGGGCATCAATGATTCCGGAGCTTGTTTCATGCGCCTTCTTGCTGCGATCCCCTTCACGTTTTTTGCATTTCTGATCTACAACGGCCTGGCGTTTACGGCTGTCACCACAGACCCATCCTTCTGGTCGACCCCATTCGTGACCACGTCCATGGTGTCCGGTGCAACCTTTCAGCTGCACGCCAGCGATCTCCTGATCACTGTCGGTCTTTTCTTTCTGTTCATTGAAATCCTGAAGGCAACACGGATCGGCAAAGCGGCCCTCATGGACCATATGCTGTCCGTTCTGGTACTGGTCGCCTATCTGGTCGAGTTTCTGATCCTGCCGGAAGCGGCCACGTCGCTGTTCTTCATCCTGATGGTGATTTCGCTGATTGATGTGATCGCAGGCTTTTCCATCTCCATCACCGGCGCTCGCCGCGACGTCGCCTTCGGCCATCACGGCGAGATGCATTGAGGTGGAGATGTTTTCACTTAGTCATTCCAGACAAGCGCAGTTTTGCTGCGCGATGATCTGAAACCTAGCGTGTTAGCGCGAGAGAAGTGAGCGCCAGATGTAAGGACGCGCCAAGGCGCGAATATTTTTGGATTCCAGATTGGTATTCGGCTCCGCCTCATTAATCTGGAATGACGCTATTTTTCTGCGAATAGTTAGCCAAGTCCCGATCCGTCATCACCGGACTTGATCCGGTGATCCATACCGCAACGTTGCCACTTGGTAAGCCGTTCCTTGGAGCTGGGTTGCGGAATGGATGCCATGATCAAGTCATGGCATGACGAAGGCGGTGAAGCGCAGCCTATCCTCAAGCGTCTTTTTCGTCTTCAACGATGGCGTGTTTCTGGATCAGGGGAAGCTGGAGCATGGTGAAGATCAGGGTGATTGGCATGACGCCGAAGACTTTGAAATTGACCCAGAAATCAGTCGAGAAATTACGCCAGACAATTTCGTTGATGATCGCTAGAACGAAGAAGAACAAGCCCCAGCGTAGCGTCAGTTTACGCCAACCTTCGTCGGTCAGTTTGAAAGCGCTGTCAAAGACGTAACCCAGCAGCGATTTGCCAAAAAACAGCCCGCCCAGAAGAATACTGCCGAACAGACAGTTGATGATGGTCGGCTTGAGCTTGATGAACAGCTCATCATGCAGCCACAGCGTCAGGGCGCCAAAGACCAGGACCACAACACCAGAGACCAGTGGCATGATCGGCAGGCGGCGTGTCAGGCTGTAGGAGACGATCAGCGAGGTTGTGATCGCGATCATGAAAGCCGCTGTTGCCAGGAAAATCGGTTCCCCGATTGCCTGAAGGACCGGAAAACTTTCCGCTATCCGTTCGCCTTTGGCGTTGAACAGGAAGAATACACCGAGGGGCCCGAGTTCCAGCGCGAACTTCAAAAGTGGCGCGATTTCCTTGCGGTTCGGGTCATTCGGGTCTTTTTCAAATTCCATCAGGGATTCGCTTCCTATGAGGCGTAGTGATTGGCTGTTTGTCTGGCAGATAGGGTGATTGCGAGGAAGAGGTCAAGTGCCGGGCTTGTGAATTGCCGATCAGTCGTATTCATGTTGTCAGGCTGGGGGTAATTGTGCTTCGTTTGCATTTGGATTTTTGCGGGAGCTTGTCGATGAAGAATCTGAGTTTGATTCTGATATTGTGGGCAATCGGGACAGCTTCGGCGATGGCTGCGGCCCCAATTGCCTGGAGTGATCTGAAGGACCCGGTTGCTGCCCGGTTCGAAGACCCGTTTGAGACACTCTATTTTACCGAGCTTAGATCAATTGCAGCCGTTTACAGGCTTCGACAGCAGCTGAAACAAGGGGCTGTCACCGACGAGGAACGGACACGTGTAGAAGAACGGCTCAGAATTGAAGAAACAAAGCTAGAGGAAGCTGGCGTCGAAACCGACTACCTATTGTCCCAACGGGAAGCAATCTCGAGGAGGCAAAGGGAAGCGGCGCTGAAAGGAAATCCGGACCTGAATGGGAAGGAGATTGCGATTTCCGGCTATGTTATTCCAATCATTTCGGAAGACGGGACCGCAGAGAGCGGATATCTGGTTCCAACATTCGGCATGTGTAGCCATATCCCGTCACCTGCCCCAAATCAGTTGATCCGCTACAAGCTTGATGACGATTGGAAAGATGCTGAGCTTTATAAACCCGTCAATTTAAGTGGTCGGCTTGATATGAACCTGTCCAGGCAGACTATCACTCTTCTCGATGGTCAAGTGACGATGATCGCAGCGTTCGATATGGTGGTCACGGATATTCAGCCTGTCACTCAATCCGCATCTGGCGTGGAACAGCGGAGTTTCCGTTCGTTCAAGCGATCAAATTAAAATCACCGACTGGGATACAAAAAGGCGCCCTTGGGCGCCTTAATTATTTCTTTTGTCGAATATCAATCAGCCGTTGGCGATGTACTGGCCGCCGTTGATGGTCATGACAGAGCCGGTCATGAAGGCTGCGGCGTCGGAGGCCAGATAAACAACTGTCTGGGCGATTTCGTCAGGCTTGCCGAGGCGGCCAACGGGAATGTTCGAGACGATGGATTCCAGAACCTTTTCCGGCATTGCAGAAACCATGTCGGTCGCAATGTAGCCAGGGCAAACGCAGTTGACAGTGATACCCTTGAAGGCATTTTCCTGCGCCAGCGCCTTGGTGAAGCCAATCACACCGGCTTTTGCGGCGGAATAGTTGGTCTGGCCCATCTGGCCTTTCTGGCCGTTGATCGACGAGATGTTGATGATCCGGCCTGAACCGCGACCGCGCATACCGTTGATCACCGGATGGGTCATGGTGAACATGCTGTCCAGGTTGGTGGAGAGAACCGCACGCCACTGATCGAAGTCCATCTTGTGGAACATGCCATCACGGGTGATGCCGGCGTTGTTGACCAGAACCTCAACAGGACCGAGGTCGCCTTCGACCTGGGCTATGCCCGCGGCGCAGGCTGCCGGGTCGCCAACGTCCCACTTGTAGACATGAATACCGGTCTCTGCCTTGAAGGCTTCGGCCTTTTCAGTGTTGCCAGCATATGTTGCAGCGACAGTGTATCCGGCGTCTTTCAAACCGCGAGAGATGGCTTCGCCAATCCCGCGTGTTCCACCTGTGACCAGTGCGACCTTACCCATGAACTTCCTCCCAGATTTTCCTCGTTGCCTTATAGGCTGATTTCAAATTCGACGTATTTGCCTTTTCCAGTCATGGCCGGGCGGTTGCCGCCCAACCATGGTGTTGTGAGTGACTTAACGTGCAGCTTTTAGCGTTCCAGGCACATGGCAACGCCCATGCCGCCACCGATGCACAGGGTCGCAAGACCTTTCTTGGCATCACGGCGAACCATCTCATGCAGCAATGTGCAAAGAATGCGGGCACCGGAAGCGCCGATCGGATGACCGATAGCGATTGCGCCGCCATTGACGTTGACGATGTCCGGGCTCCAGCCCATGTCCTTGTTGACCGCACATGCCTGTGCAGCGAAAGCCTCGTTGGCTTCTACCAGATCAAGGTCTTCCGCTTTCCAGCCAGCTTTTTCCAGTGCCTTGCGCGATGCCGGGATCGGGCCTGAGCCCATGATGGCCGGATCAACACCAGCTGTGGCCGATGAGGCGATGCGGGCCAGCGGTGTCAGGCCACGCTTCTTGGCTTCAGCTGCGCTCATGATGACAATTGCGGCTGCGCCGTCATTGAGGCCCGAGGCATTCGCAGCTGTCACGGAGCCTTCCTTGGTGAAAGCGGGGCGGAGCTTGGCCACACTGTCCAGGGTCGCGCCGTGGCGGATGTATTCATCGTCTTCAACCACGATATCGCCCTTGCGGGTCTTGATCGTGAACGGCGTGATCTCGTCCTTGAACTTGCCGGCCTTTTGAGCAGCTTCGGCCTTGTTCTGGGAGGCAACAGCAAAATTGTCCTGCTGGTCGCGCGTAATCTGCCATTTGTCGGCAACATTTTCGGCGGTCTGACCCATATGGTAGCCATTAAAAGCGTCCCAAAGGCCGTCCTTGATCATGGTGTCGATCATCTTGTAATCGCCCATTTTGTAACCGGCGCGCATTGGTGCGCAGTGCGGCGACTGGGTCATGTTTTCTTGGCCGCCAGCGACCATAATCGTCGCGTCTCCGGCCTGAATCTGTTGCGCTGCAACCGCAACGGTGCGAAGACCCGAACCACATACCTGATTGAGAACCCAGGCCGTCGCGCTGTCTGGAATTCCGGCACCAATCGCGGCCTGACGGGCTGTGTTTTGCCCCTGCCCTGCGGTCAAAACCTGTCCGAACACGACTTCATCGACGTCAGCGCCGTCAACCTTGGCCTGACTCAACGCAGCCTTGATAACGTGCGCTCCCAGCTCGTGAGCCGGTGTATTTGCAAAGGATCCGTTGAAAGATCCGACCGGTGTGCGGGTGGCGCTGACAATGACAACGTCGGTGGAATCGCTCATTTTACTCTCCAAACTGATCGGGCTCGGCGGCCGCTAGAGTCCCGATGCCGCAAGGGCACGGTGTAAACCATAATTATACAAGGACTAGAAACCGCGCCGCCAATTGTGTCAACCGTGACAACCCCTATCTGAGGTCGATTTCGCAATTGCGGCATCATCCTTTCGTCACTGCACATAAAAAGAGTGGCATGTGGTGATACGATTGGCTTAGTCTCTAAGTCGGAGGAGATGACGGGGCCGCAAAGGTCTTGTCATGAAACGAAAAACAGCCTGAGCGGTCATTGACCCGGGCTTGAGAGGCGGAAGTATCGGATGGCCAAGACCAGCGAGCCGACAATCATCAAAAAATACGCCAATCGGCGGCTCTATAACACTGGCACCAGCACTTATGTGACCCTGGAAGATCTCGCGGTGATGGTGAAAGGGGAGGAGGACTTTGTTGTCTATGATGCAAAGTCCGGAGACGACATTACACGGTCGGTTCTGACCCAGATCATCTTCGAGCAGGAGGCCAAGGGCACAAACCTGCTGCCGGTGTCCTTCCTGCGTCAGTTGATCGGCTTTTATGGCGACAGCATGCAGGGTCTCGTGCCGAGTTTTCTGGAATACTCGATGACCTCGCTGACCAATGAGCAGGATAAGCTGCGCTCACAGATGGGCGATGCTTTTGGCGCCACGGCCTTTGATGCCATTGAAGATCAGGTCAAACGCAATTCGGAAATGTTCGAGCGGGCGATGAAAATGTTCATGCCGTTCCCTGCTGGTGAAGGGGAGGCACCCTCCACTGAGGCTGCGCCGGGCAAATCAGAGAAAAAAGACACTTCCGATCTGGATGCAATGAAACGCCAGCTCGAAGAAATGCAAAAAACCATAAACAAGATGTCCGACAAATCTTAAGTTGGTCTAATCGAAAATCTTGAAACCCGGCTATCGCTGCTGATGACACTTATGTCAAACCAGCAGCAGTAGCCGGGTTTTTCATGCCCTATGGGTGGGACTTCACGGACGCGACCGTTAGGCTGACAGACAACCGGAAAGCTTCCAGACGCTTTTCAGACAACTGGGCCAGGCATCGTCAACCGCAGTCGGCGATAAGCTTGACAGCCTCAACACCTGCCACTGCGCAGGCTTCATCATTGTCCGATGTATCGCCAGTGATACCCACTGCGCCCAGCGTTTCGCCGTCGTCATTCTTGATCAGAACACCACCTGGAACCGGGATGATCGCACCACCCGAAGCACCATTGAGTGCGTTGACAAAATGCGGACGCGACTCTGCGTTTGCGTTCAGCCACCGGGTGCCGGTACCAACGGCCAAAGCGCCAACGGCTTTGCCAGTCGCGATTTGCGGGCGCATGATGGATGATCCGTCCTGGCGTATCAGCGCAATCGCATGACCACCGGCATCCAGCACTGCAACCGTCAGCGGTTTCAGGTTGAGTGAATCCGCTTTTTCCAAAGCGGCAGAAATGATGGTCTCTGCAGTTGAAAGTGTGAGTTTGCGCATTTGCCCAGTTCTCCTTAATGTGCTCGCCGCGAGATGTGTTGCTAGCAGACCAGAGGGTCAGCGAATAGGCAGCATCTCCAACAAGCATTTGTGGCGTAATGGAAAAGACAGTTTTGCGCCAAACGGGAGAAACTAAGTGAAACGAGATTTTCAGGCACCTGGCAGGTCCCCGGTATTCGCGCGAGAAGCTGCCGCGGCAACGTCGCATCCGCTTGCGACCAGTGCAGCGCTGGAAGTCTTGCAGGCCGGTGGCAATGCTGTTGATGCAGCCATTGCTGCTGTTGCTGTCCAGTGCGTCGTCGAGCCGCATATGACCGGAATTGGTGGCGACTGTTTTGCGATTGTGACCGAGCCGGATGGACGTTTGACCGGTTTCAATGGCTCAGGGGCTGCCCCGAAAGCTGCAAATCCCGACAAACTGGCCGAGCTCGGTGTTTCTGAAATCACCGATACATCACCACATGCGGTAACGGTTCCAGGGGCTGTGCGGGCTTGGGAGACTTTGCTCAAGGCGCACGGTACCAAGGATCTGAAAGTTCTTTTCAAGCGCGCCGTGCAATATGCCCGCGAAGGGTTTGCGGTTGCGCCGCGTGTTGCCCATGACTGGCAAAAAGATGTCGAGAAACTGGCCGCAGATCCGGTCTCGGCTGCCTATTATCTCGTCGATAGCAAAGCGCCAACTGCCGGAACAATTCTGAAATACCCGCATCTCGCCGACACGCTGGAAGCTATCGGTGAAGGCGGGGCGGACGCTTTCTACTCCGGTCCGGTTGCCGAAGACATTGTGGCGACGCTGCAAGCGCGCGGCGGACTGATGACAATGGACGATCTGGCTGCATGCCATACAACGGCAGTGTCGCCTGTTGTGCGGGACTATAAGGGCCATACGATTGCCGAGCTTCCGCCTAATGGTCAGGGCGTCATTGCACTTGTCATGCTGGGGATTCTTGAACGCTTTGATCTGGAAAACATGGATCCGTTCGGGGCTGAACGGTTCCACCTGGAGATGGAAGCCGCGCGTCTGGCCTATGCCGTGCGCGATAAATTCGTGACCGATCCGGGATATATGGATGTCTGCCACTCACGCCTGATTGGTGAAGACTACATTGACCGGCTTGCCAGGAAGATATCACCTGACAAACGCATGACCTCGATCCCCGAGAGCGGTCTCGCGCCGCAGACGGATACGGTCTATCTGAGCATAGTAGACAAGGATGGGCTTGCAGTTTCCTTCATCAATTCGCTGTTTACGGATTTCGGCAGTGGCATTGTCGCACCGGAAAGCGGTGTCGTTCTGCACAGTCGCGGCCGGTCCTTCACGGCGCAACCAGGGTTTGCCAATTCGATTGATGGCGGCAAACGCCCGATGCACACAATCATTCCGGCGATGGCGCTCAAAGACGGCAATCCTTGGCTGTCTTTCGGTGTGATGGGTGGGCATTATCAGGCTTGCGGCCATGCGCATCTGCTGACCAACATCATAGATTATGGAATGGATGTGCAGGCGGCGATTGATTTTCCGCGTATGTTCTTCGATCTGGAAACACATGATCTTCAGGCCGAACGTCTGTTGCCGCAATCAACGATAGAAGGCCTGAAAGCGCTGGGTCATAACGTGGTCCGGGCGCCGGGTGCGATTGGCGGAAGTCAGGCGATCATGATTGACAAGGCGCGGCACCTGCTGACCGCCGGATCTGATCCGCGCAAGGATGGACACGCGGCCGGGTACTGAGCCGGAAGTATTATCGCGAGGAAACAGCCTGCACTTTTAATCTTGAAGAAAGCGCAGGTTTTGTATTGAGTGGCGGTGGGCGCGCCAATTTCCAAAAGGATTTCAATTATGTTGGGACTTTCCCGACGCGAACTTCTTATGGGCGGTACGGCCACAGCTGCGGCGTTTGCAGGGGGCGGTTTTGTCGCCAGCGCTGCCAATGCGGCACACCATGAGCTAACCGTCTCGGAGATCGACCACAGTCTGGTTCCGGGTCAGCTCACCCGAGGTATGATGAGCTTTACAGCGGATGGCCCGCCACCGGTTCTACGTTTCAAGCAGGGTGAAAAAACATCGATCAATGTCGTGAACCAGTTGGACGAAGCCACGGTTGTTCATTGGCATGGCCTCAGGATCGCCAATGCAATGGATGGCGTGCCTTATTTGACGCAATATCCGATCGAGACCGGTGACACTTTCCGGTATGAGTTTACGCCTCCAGATGCGGGAACATATTGGTATCATCCGCATTGCAACACGCTGGAACAGATGGCCCGTGGCTTAACCGGCATGTTGATCGTTGAAGAAGACGAAGATCCGGGTTTTGATCTGGATCTGCCGCTGAATATCCGCGACTTTCGGCTCGGTAGTGATGGCCAATTCATTGATTTCTTCAAACCACGAAGCGCGGCCCGCGGGGGCACCCTTGGCACTGTCCGGACAGTCAACTGGCAAGTTGAACCGACCTATGATGTGCCTGCAGGCGGATTGGTTCGACTGCGTCTGGCAGTGACCGATGTTACAAGGGTCGGCACGTTCGGAATTGATGGCGGCGAAGCACATGTGATTGCGCTGGATTCCAATCCTGTGCCTGTTTCAATGCCTGCCAGGGATATTCTGCTCTCGCCCGGCCAACGGGTTGACGTGGCACTGCGCGTCCCAGATAGCGAACAGGACGAGGTGGTGCTTCGTTTGCGCAAACCGAATGGTGACAAAGAGCTTGCCCGTTTCCGGCCGACGGGCGGAAGTGCAAAACGGTCGTTTCACGAGCTGAAGCCGTTGCCAGCCAATCCGGTGCCCCTACCTGATCTGGAAAATGCGGAAATCGTGGAATTTGTCTTTGGTTGGTCACCGGAAGGAGACGCGCCGCAGGCCAGCATCTGTGGGTCTCTTGGCTATACAATCTGGTCAATCAACCGAACCGCTTGGCCAGGAGATGTTCCGGGCCCCCTTGATCCGTTGGCGCGTCTCAAGCTCGGAAAATCCTACATTCTTCGGCTGCGCAATGAGACGCCAAATGCCCATCCGATCCACTTGCACGGGGTCTCGTTCCAGCTGTTGCGCTCCAACAAACGGACATTACCGCCACTGGTGACTGACACTGCCTTGCTGTTGAAAGATGAAACAATGGAGGTGGCACTGGTCGCCGACAATCCCGGAGACTGGGCGTTTCATTGCCACGTCATTGAACACCAAAAAACCGGGCTGGCCGGGTTTTTGAGAATTGAAGACTGACAAGTTCGGCTTTGCGCGATCAAACTGTCACGGAGATTGTGGCCGTTGCTGATGCGTGTTGGCTAGCTGAATTATATTGCGCAAAATGGGATGTGCGATCCATCTGCGTTTGCCCGGCGCTCAAACGGTTGGCGACCATTTGAGCCGAATACTCTGACTGTGCTCCATGATACCCGGCGACCTGCGAAGAGCGCTGCTGGTTCTGTGACATGATCTCGTTTACAGACGGAAAGGGAGCAGTTGCAGGCGCAGTCTGTTTCCGGTTGTCCGGTACGGCAGTTACCGGCTTGGGGCGGATATGCATCGGGCTGATGGCCGCGATCGGTTGAATTTGCATCTTAGTCTCCGTGGTGGGCCAGTCCGTGGCCAATCTTGTCGGAGTCCGAATCATCTTCGGAACATGCGTTAATTATAAGTCCAGCTGTCGCCCGAATCTGTGTTCCGGGTCACACTTCCATTCTTTGCGATTGAGCTACTTCGCCGCACAAAAAAACCGAGGCAGATACCTCGGCGCAAATCACTGGTGGTACGTCTGGATTTGGGAAATCAGATTACCTTTCGGTCTTGATCACATGTCCTGCAGTCCGTTGACGTGGCAAGGCAGCCGTTGCGCGGTATGAATCTGCGCCGCTGAAAGTTTCCGACTGCCGAAATTCTCTTGCATCAAGTTCGCTGTCCCGCGTCGCAATCAGATGCGCCAGGAAAATGGAGTTTGGCTGATAACGAGCACTAAAGGCGTCTTGCGAGCGTTCAAGATGAGGCTCGACAGGCGCTGGTAAATGCGACGCAAAGGTGGTCTGGCGTTCGCTTTCAGTCTCTCCCACAGAGGGACGTTTACGCCTCACATTGGCACGGCCTGCTGATGTTATCGGTGTCACTCGCACGTTTTAACGCCTCGTTGTTCCAAAATGGCACGCTTCAAGCGGCTCTTACTGAAACTTCGCAATCACCATGCCATCTTAGGATAGCGTTAACCTTTTGTCCGCAGAAAGCGGCCAATTCGTGTTCACAAAAGTTAACAAAGGCGCGTGTATTGGGACAGGTAGACGGAACAACGGGGATAACGGTGGTATCCCGAATTCATGGTTGATTGCGTATTTGAGGCGATGACGTCAGATTCGCGGCGGTCGGGCGAAGTCATCGGTTACTAGCTGTTCGGACTTCAAGAAGTGCTGTAGGACCAAAGCAACAGACGTGGCATCGTTCAAGGCGTCATGATGTTGCCGGGCCGACATTGCAATCCCGAAATGCTCGGCCAACTGACCACTATTGGTGGCCATGATGTCATCCTGGGACATGCCAGTCTTGAGTAACAGCGCGCGCGCATTTCCGAATCGGTGCGCGGGGATCATCGGTGTGATACCGGCAATGAAACAACTGATGCTGAGGAGATTGAGTTCGTCCTTGCCCCAGGACCAGAAAGGCGCGTCTGCTGCGAACGAATTGAATTGGTGAAGGGCGTCTTCAAGTGGGACGCATTCCTGATCCATGAGGTCTTGTGAAATACCTGTCAGCTCAACAAAATACGGATCGAGCGCTAATGGCTTTCCAAGCCGATCCATCGGGCGGATAAATATGCGTTCCGTTGCCAGAACAGAATAGTTGTCTTCAATCGACAATTTCACAGCGCCGATCTGCACCACAATTGGATCGGGGTCCACTGGCCCGGTCCAAAGTCTTCCCATGGCACCGTCAGCAGTCATGTACTCACAGTCGAAGATGATTACGTGGGACATTGACCTCTCGTTCCGACGTAATTGTTCATCTGAAATCTACACCGAATTAGGATCTGGGTAAGTAATGACTCCCACCGCTATCTATCTTTCTATGGATGCCACACAAAAAAGCGCGGCTCACTGAGCCGCGCTTTTTGAATTTCGAAGGGTCTTGGCAGATTTAAGCGGCCAGAGCGCCCTGTGCCTTTTCAACCAAAGCCTCAAAAGCTTGCGGCTGGTTGATGGCCAGATCGGACAGAACCTTGCGGTCAACTTCGATACCAGCCTTTGTCAGGCCGTTGATGAAGGTGCCGTAAGTCATGCCGTGCTGGCGGGACGCTGCATTGATGCGCTGGATCCAGAGCGAACGGAATGTCCGCTTCTTGGCTTTGCGGTCGCGGTAAGCGTATTGACCCGCTTTCTCTACGGCCTGCTTGGCAATGCGAATGGTATTCTTGCGGCGGCCATAATAACCTTTGGCTGCCTTCAAAACTTTTTTGTGACGAGCGTGGGCGGTTACGCCCCTTTTGACGCGTGACATTAGGTGATCTCCTTAAGGGGCTGGCGTTATGCGTACGGCAGGAATTGTTTTACGACCTTGGCATCCTGATCGCTCAACGTGGTCGTTCCACGGGCGTTCCGGATGAACTTGTTGGATCGTTTGATCATGCCATGACGCTTGCCGGCCTGGGCGCATTTCACCTTGCCGCCTGCAGTCACTTTGAAGCGCTTTTTGGCGCCTGACTTCGTTTTCAGCTTGGGCATTTTGCATCCTTTCTTGAGGTGTGCCTGTGTTTCAGACACTTCTTTTTGGTGCATTCAGAGCCGACACGGCATGCCCTTGACGTTGCGCAGAATGCTTGAGCACCGAGATGCACAAAACAGTCCACGACGAGCCGGACGACTCTGGACCGGGCGCTTATATGGGAGCTTTTGGGGAAAAGCAACCGGATTCCCGGCATTGGCGCAGGATTCAATGCACCTACGTCGGGGCCCAGAAGCATCAGTAATCGTTTGCGGTTCTCAAGCGGCCTGTTTGGCGCTGATTTTGGCTATCATCAACCGGTCTGCAACTTGTTCAGGTGCTGCTGTTGCGGTGCCTTGAACATTGATGAATTCAATGTCCTTGATGCCAAGGAACGAGAACAGGAATTTCAGATAGGGTTGAACGAAATTTGCTTCCGCAAAAGGCTCTCCAGCCAGATACCCCTCCGACCCAAAAGCACAGACAATGACCGCTCGACGTGTTTTGGCGAGGCCGTGCAGGCCTGTTTCATCCATCGCAAACGTATGGCCAATTCGCATGACCTGATCAATCCAGGCCTTCAGAGCTGCCGGGATGGAGAAGTTGTAGATCGGAACAGCTAGAAGCAGTGTGTCCGAGGCCTGAATCTCCCCGATCAGCTCATCGGAAAGCGCGGTGGCTTGTTTGAGGTCGACCGGTAGATTGTCCTGCGGAGAATAGAAACCTTCTATGGTTTTTTGGGCAATGAACGGGATCGACCCGTCTGCAACGTTCCGGGTGATGATCTGGCAATGTGGGTTTTTTCTTTGAAATTCGAGTTCAAAGGCATCTGCAACTGATGCAGTGTGAGATCCCTCCTGTCGGGAACTGGAATTGATGCGGAGCAACTGTGTCATGAACTTGCCTCCTTGTTGTATGGCAAGTTGGATCTAGTTTCGTGCGCATAGAAGAAAAATAGGTCGATATGCATCTTACTCGTGCGTATCATGCATGAATGGATCTCATGTCACTGAAAACCACCTTGCTGGTGCGGGACCTTGGCAGCTTTGCCGCTGCGGCCCGGGTTCTCGATCTGGATGCGTCCAGCGTTTCCCGTGTTGTCGCTCAAATTGAAAGCGATATTGGTTTTCGACTGTTTCAACGCAGCACCCGTAGTCTTGCGCCGACTGGCGAAGGCGGAGTTTATCTAAACCGGATTGCACCCCTGATCGAGGAACTGGAGGCGGCCGGGGAGGAAGCGCGGGCTACGGCTATCTCGCCGCGCGGAACACTGCGCATGACGGCGTCGATCTCATTCGTCCAGGAATGCCTGATGCCGATCTTGCCGGCCTTTCGGGAAAAGTATCCGGACATTGAAATTGATCTGCTGGCATCGGATGCAAATCTGGATCTTCAGGCCGACGGAATTGATCTGGCTGTGCGGTTTGGGCCCAGTCCGAAAGGGGACCTGATTGTCACCAAACTGATGACAACCAGTTACAGGATCGTAGCGTCACCGAACTACATCGAGAAATTCGGACCTGTGTCAGACCCAAACGATTTGTCGGACCGAGAGTGTTTGCGGTTCGCCTTGCCAGGGTTCCGGACCGTCTGGCAATTCCGTCAAGGCAAAGGCGATGCTTTCCAGGTTCCGGTTGGAGGGGCGACAATGTACTCGAACGCCCTTTCCATTCGCTCAGCTGCCCGCCTTGGAATGGGTGTTGCTCTTCTGCCGATCATGCTGGTCGAGCGTGATCTGGAGAAGGGAGCGTTGATAGATCTCTTGCCAAATTACCGCTGCGCTGCCAACTCGTTCGAGACCGCAGCTTGGTTGCTGTACCCAAGCCGATCCTACCTGCCGCAGAAAGTCCGGGTGATGATCGATTTTCTGAAAGGGGAGTTCGGACGGTCATCAGACTGACCGCCCGTTCAGTGCCCTTTATGCATTCACGTCGATGACGACGCGGCCCTTGACCTGACCTTTAAGAATGTCTCTTCCAAGACCTGGCAGGTCTTCTAGTGTCGCTGGCTGGATGATGGCTTCCAGCTTTTCCATCGGGAGGTCTTTGGCGAGCCGTTCCCAGGCTTTGAGTCGATTGTCATAAGGCTGCATGACACTGTCGATGCCCAGCAAATTGACGCCGCGCAGGATGAACGGGATGACGGTCGCCGGAAGGCCTGCACCGCCAGCAAGGCCGATGGTAGCGACAGAACAGCCGTATTTCATCTGGCCCAGAATACGTGCTAGCATCGGACCACCTACGGCATCGATACAGCCCGCCCAGGATTCGCTTTCCAGAGGACGTTTGACGGTCTCGGCAACATCGTCACGCGGGACAATCCGGCTGGCTCCGAGCGATTTCAAGTAATCCCATGTGGCTTCGCGGCCTGTAACCGCAGAAACTTCATATCCGAGATTGGCTAGGATGGCGGTTGCAACTGAGCCAACACCGCCAGCTGCCCCGGTGACCAGAATCGGACCCTGACCCGGCTTCAGGCCTTGTTTTTCAAGCGCCATCACAGCCAGCATCGCGGTGAGGCCTGCCGTGCCGATCGCCATGGCATTGCGGGTCGTCAGACCTTCGGGCATTGGCACAAGCATTTCGCCATTGACGCGCGCCTTCTGCGCATAGCCACCCCAACGGTTTTCGCCTACGCGCCATCCGGTCAGAACAACCTTGTCACCTGGCTTGTACCAATCGTCTGAGGATTCATCGACGGTTCCGGCAAAGTCGATACCTGGCACATGGGGATAGGTCTTGACGAGACCGCCACCTGGCCCGATGCAAAGGCCGTCCTTGTAGTTCAGCGTCGAGTACTCAACGTCGACTGTCACATCGCCTTCAGGCAGCTGGGTTTCTTCGATTTGCTGGATTGATGCACTGGTTTTGCCTTCGTCGTCTTTTTCGACCATCAGGGCTTTGAATGTCATGTCATGTCTCCTTGGCACTAACGGCCATGTTCAGGCGGCAGCTTCGGCTGCAGGGCCGGACCAGTCAATCTGGCAGATTTCGGCGCTGCGACCATCAAAATCCCAGACCCGACCAAAGGCGCGCACGCGGCCCTGATTGGCGGTGGCAACCGTGATGTCCGAGCCCATCCAGTATTCGGTGTTGGTGACGACGATATCTTCATCCGGGTTGGCGCCGCGAACGGGTTCAACTTCGCCCTTGATTGCCTTGCCGACGATCAGGCGGCGTTTCTTGCCTTCATTGGTGTAGGAGACCGGAGCGCGTTCTGCGCCGAGAAACTCGCTGACCAGGACCCGGAACAGGCCAGTTGTACCTTTTGCCTCGCCTGAAAAGATCTTGAGCAATGCGTCATAGGCAGCCTCGGATGCACGCTCATCGATGTAAGCGGCGGCTTTCCAGTTTCCGCGAGCCATAATGCCCGGAATTTCAAGAACCAGACCGACATTGAGGCCAGACAGGTCTTCGCCTTCGTAGTGGCCTTCGTCGATCCGGACACCCGCCCAGGCCTGACAATAACCTTCTGTGGGAGCGTGTTTTCCAAGGGAGACCACGCACGGGCAGAAGACCGTGCAATTGCAATTGAGGATCAATTCCCCGCGAATGGACCAACCGGTCATGTAGTTTCTCCTACTAGAGCGTTTTTATCATTTCAAACAGAAGGATAGCGGCCGCACCGGCCAGCAGAACAAGACCGACAGGAAGGGTTAGATACCGACCGATCTGTGGCAGTTTCTCAAACGTCATCAGCACCATCGCAAGACCCATGAATGCAAGGTTCATGGTGCCAGCGACAAAAGCGAGCAACATCAGTGCCCAACAGCAGCCCAGGCAGATCAGTCCCAGATGAAGGCCCATCCGGACCGCGCCCAATGGCCCATCTTTCCAGTTGCTGAGGAAAAACACCAATGGGCTTTGGCACTGATTGAGGCAGGCGTTTTTCAGGTTGCTGAATTGATAGATCCCGGCAAGAGCCAGCAAACCTGCGGTCAAGATTGCCTCGGAACTGCGCCCGAACGGATCGAGAAGGCCCTGAGTATCCAGCGCTGACTGGAGAAGCGCTGCTGGAACCGAAAACACAACCCAGACGACCAGATAACCGATGATCAACCCGGAAAATCCGGTAAGCGTGGCACCATTGGTATGGGTCAGATCCAGATAGGTTTTCAGAGCCGGAGCAATGGTCGGGGCCATCATGGCAAGTGCCATCAGGCTCCACATGGCAATCAGGCCGCCTATGCCATAGTCACTCGCCGGGCGGCACAGGGACGCCAGGTAGTCCGCTCCAACCATCTGCCATCCATCTGGCAGATCCAGATCCGGCTGCATCAAGAACAACGTAGCCCAAGCCGCAAGTACGATGCCAAAAAAGGCGATCCATGCAGTTTGTCTATTATCCATTGCCTTGAGCGCTGCGTACACTCAAATTCCTCCCATTCGTTGTCAGAACGCTGATCTTTTCACGAATAAAAGTCAAACATTTAATTGTCAGACAATTGATGTTTTAATTGACCCGCCTTGATGACGCGCATAATCTCGACACGGACTTAACCGATTAGACTAGTCGGATCTTGCATCCGGAAAGGGAAATCCATTGGTGATCGAATATCAGGCAATCCGAAAGGAAGGATTGTCGACCCAGATTGCCAATGCAATCCGCAAAGCCATTCTGGACGGTGCGTTGAGCGTCGAAGAGCGACTGCCGAGCGAGACTGAGCTTGCCGATCGCTTCGGAGTTTCCCGAGCGACTGTCCGCGAAGCCATGAAACGGCTTGCTGCGCAAAACCTCATTCGGTCCGAGCGCGGCGCAACCGGCGGTGCCTTTGTCAATCGCATCACCTGGGACGAAGCCCGCGCTGATCTTGTCAGCACGACCCGGCTCTTGATCAGCATGAACAATGTGCCGGTGGAAGATGCGATTGAGGCCCGCTTCATGCTGGAAGCTGCTTGTCTTCCTCTGGCATGTGCCAACCGCAGCGATGCTGATCTCAAGGTTTTAACAACTGAAATTGCTCTCCAGCGCAGCGAAGACCTGACAGATGAAGGGTTTTGCGATTCCGATGTCCGGTTTCATTCCGCTGTTGCGCGGGCAACCGGCAATCCGCTGCTTGAGTTTCAGGTGTCCGGAGCGGTTGAGGCGATGCAGCCCTTGATGAACATGCTTGTCTATCGGTTGCGGGACCGCAAACATATCGCCGAGCTGCATGTCCAGATGAGTGATGCGGTCACCGCGCAGCACGCCAATGCCGCACACCAGGTGCTCAACGAAATTGCCGCCTATACCCGCCAGCTTGCAGAACTGCGCCGCGCGCCAAAAGATTGACTGAAGCTATCACTAGCCGATCCATAATTGTCTTTGTCTCGTAGTAAACTGGGCAAGAGACAGGAGAGAGTTCGGTGATTTCAGTCTTCTATGATGGCAAATGCGGTTTGTGCTCGCGGGAAATTGCTTATTTCAAAAAACGCACTCCCAAAAATCCGATCCAGTGGTTCGATGTTTCCCTTCACCCGGAACACCTTGAGGGCACAGGCCTCACCCAATCCGACGCGCTGATGTTTATGCGGGTGCGTGATGCGAGCGGCGCGATGCATTCGGAGGTCGACGCGTTCATTGCCATGTGGGGCCAGTTTCCGGGCTGGATCATGATTGCGCGACTTCTGTCGCTGTCCGGTGTGCATTATCTGGCGGGGCTGGTTTATCGCAGATTCGCTCACTACCGTTTCAGAAAATACCCGCATTGTCAGGCGAGTCTTGGCCCGGCCTAAATCCGTGTTCGCTACCGGAAGCTTATGAGTTCTAATCCGCAGGTACTTGTGCCAGAAGGGATTCGATTCGAGTGGTGATTTTGCCGGATGTCGGACGAGTTGGTGTTGAATACCAGGCCTCGAGTGTTCCGTCAGGTCTGACCAGATATTTGTGAAAATTCCAGAACGGTCGGGCAACCATGCCAAGCTCGTCTGTCGCCCATTTGTAGAATGGATGTGCAGACGATCCTTTGACGGATGTTTTGGCCGACATCAAAAACCTGGCGCCGTATTTACCTTCACAATAACCAGCAATTTCGCTGTTTTTGCGTGGTTCCTGACCGCCAAAATCATTTGAAGGAATACCTAGAACCACGAGGCCGCGATCTGAATAGATCTCGTGTAGTTTCTGCAACCCGCCGATCTGATCACTGAAGCCACATGCGGTTGCCGTATTCACAACCAGGATGGTCCTGCCCTTGAATTGCTCAAGTGGCAAGGGATCGCCTTCCGGTGTTTCAAAACTGAAACTGTGCGCGGTCGGTGACGGTTCGGTCTGCTTGCTATCCGCAAAACTGGTGTCCGCCAGAGCCGCTGCCCCAGCGAAAAAGGCAATAAGCGATCCAATCCGATTCATTATCCAGCCTTTCAATTGTGACTGTCTACGCAAAAGGTCGATACATTGGTTCACTTGAAGCGATTTTAAGGTTTTGGCCGTCCGGACAAGGCCGCTGTCAGCCGGGCATCTTCCAGATATGGATCCTTGCCAAAGCGGATGATGCCCTGACGCTGGATCCAGGCAGATTGATGGGAGACGACAGCCATCAACCCGCTTCTGGCCGGATAGGTAACCGTATCGCCGTGCGAAATCCGGCCTGAAACACCTTCAGCCGGAAACACTCTCGGTTCGATTACCTGCTTCAAAACTTCAATACCGTCGACGATTCCGAAGGCGGTTTTTGGCAGAAACGGGTTGCAGTAGGTTCCATCCTCCGGGGCCTCACCCAGATCAAAAAGCATCAGCCGTTCATCCTGTCTGATGCGGTAAGCATATCGTCCAAGAGGGTTTTCGTCAGATGAAGGGAGAAATATCGAAAAGTTCCCTTCAACACGATCCAGCGCGCGCGGTGTTATTTGTTTCCAGGGCACAGATGTCAGGGGAACTTCTGCACCGCCTCGGCGCATGTAATAGCCTTGTGCCTCTACCTCGTCCGGATCTGTTTTCAGACGTGGCAATAGCTCTTTGCCGAGGAATTCCCAAGACACCTGCCATGTAGGGTGAAAAGTGACGGCCTCGATGGCTGTTGTTGTGGTCGTGTAATTGCGATCCGGGCAATTGGCGAAGGCCAGACCTTCACGGATAACCCGACCATCCTCAACGAACACATAATGGTTCTCACCCTTGTTGATCAGCATCTGCAGTCTTGAATACTGGCTTGGGATCCATCTGATGCGTTCCATCGCATTGCTGATCTGTTCAATCCGCCGGTCAACCGGAATGTTCAGAGCCTGAATAAGTGGCCGGGTCACACTGCCTGAGAGTGGCAGACCGTAGCGGAACTGGGCCTGACCAACCGCGAAGGCCAGGCGCTTGTCGAATTCCCGGTTGTCAGAAACCTCTGCCAGCAATTTGTCTTCGAACAATCGGCGGCGCAGGTCCGGAATGCGCGGATCACTGGCACCGGGTTCCATCGAGGTTTCATCGGGTTGCTGAAACGTGAAGCCCCCTGCTTCCTGGATGTCATAGAGGTGGCTTAGATGGTCTTTCAGGCGGCGATAGGTATCGTCCTGTGGTTGCCAGTCGGTAATGAAGGCTTCAAAGTCCTCCGCGTTCCTCAGTCGGCCAAGCGCATCAAGAGCGTTCACTTCATTCAGCGGCATATAGGCACCGGGATAGAGTATGCGCGGCGAAACCCGGCCCGTCCGCAAATCACTTGCAAAATCCAGAAAATGTCCGGTGAACAGCAGTTCGATCCAGGCTTTCTCCGCCAGGGACAGCTGTCCATCCAGTGACTGATGTTCGTCAATCAAGATCTCAAAAGGATAGTCTTCTGGGCGCAGTCCCTGAAGTTGAGCCTCTGCCATGAATGCGGTCATTTCCTGACTGCGCGCATGCCCGAGCCAGAGCACGGTCGCATCTTTCGAGCGATAGAATTTCGCGATGTCCCTGCGGCGTTTTTCAACGATAAGAGGCAGGCGATCCGGTTGGGCGAGGATCTTTTGAACTTCTGGTAAAATACCGTCGGCCCTGACGGGAGCGGCCGCAATAATGCAGAGCGCCAAAAGCCAACTCAACGCCACTAGAAGCGGTTTTGCATTCTGAAATGAGACCCTGAAACTCTGGACCGGCGCCCAGGTTGTCAATTGCCGTAACGCTGTGCTCATCAATCAGGGATCCGCTCTATTCAGAAATGTCTTCCGCTTCCAAGAACAATAGGTCTGACAACCCCAACCGGCAACTATGCGTCTTGAGTTTCTGCTTTGCGGCGGCGTGTGACCACGCGTTCCCGGTGGAGCGTGTAGACACCGGTGGAGACAATGATCAGCGCGCCGATCCAGGTCCAGAAGTCCGGCAAATGGCCAAAAACAAGATAGCCATACATGGTGCCCCAGATCAGCAGGCTGTATTGCACCGGTGCCACAACAACGGCCTGCGATACTTCAAGTGACTTGATGACCAGAAGCTCGGCCAATGCTGCGCAGGGTGCCATGACAAGCAGAACGACAACCACGGGACCGGGGGTTGGCCATTGCCAGATAAACGGCAACGGAATGGTCAGGATGAAACTGCCGACCAGGGCTGTGTAGGCGACTGTCGTTTCCGTGCGGTCAGAGCCTGCCAAGTACCGGGAAACGACCTGGCGCAACGCAAAACAGATTGCCGCGACCAGCACCAGCATGACGGCCGGGTGAATGACGCCCATGCCGGGTCTTATGACGATCAAGGTGCCGACAAAACCGATGGTGACCGCAATCCAGCGGCGGATACCGACCGGTTCGCGCAACACAAAGGCACCCAGCATGGTGACAATGAACGGTGCCACAAAACTGACAGCGACAGCGTCCGCCAACGGAACATAACTAACGGCCACGATAAACAGCGTTGCCGAACATGCTGCCAGGCCGCCGCGAGTAATCTGCAGTTTTTTGTTTTTGGTCGCGAGAACAGATGTGCCCTTGATCGCCAGCAGGATGAATACACCCAGTAGAAGGCCAAGTTGCCGCGACCAGACGACCTGAAGTGGATGCAGTGTTTCGGTCAGAAATTTCGCCATCGTGTCGACGGCGGCAAACAGGAACATTCCACCGGCCATATAGGCGATGCCCAGACCGCTCTGCAAAGGTCTGGGGTCCTTGGACGGGATCACCGGTGATGCCGGTTCAATCGATACACCCATATGGTCTGATGTCCTGAAGGGCGAACGGACCGCTCCGCGCCAGAATTAGGGAGAGCGGTTCCTGCAACGAGAAACCGTTGTCTTCAGACGTCACGCTAGGCGGGTTTTTCCGGTCCGGCAAGGTCTCTAAGCTCGACGAGCGTTCAGCAATGAAAATCGGATCTGGATGATCGGACTAAAAACCTCATCTAGCAGCCCAAAGAGCTCCCCGTTCAAAAATTGTCCGCATTTGGGGAACCTTGAACTCATCGGCGATGTGACCGAGGCTGCTGTAGAATACACGGCCCTTGCCGAAGTTTCGTTTCCAGACAACCGGCATCGTGACACTTTCAATTTCCTCGAAACGAGAGCCATCGAATGTGGTTGTCGCCAGCACGTGGATGCTTGGATCGACATGCATGTAGTATTGCTCTGACCGGTAAGGAAAGTCTTCAATCCCGGCCATGATCGGATCATCCGATTTTGAAACCTGAATAGTGTAATCGATAATATCGCCCGGATGCGCGACCCACTGGCCGCCGACCATGAATTGATAGTCGGGCTCGTTTCTAAAGCTGTCGCCCATCTGGCCATGAAATCCGGCCAGGCCAGTTCCTGCACGCACGGCAGCCAGTAGATTTTTCAGCTCGGCCTTTTCAATCGTCGACATAGTGATGACAGGAATAACCAGATCGAAATTCGGCAAGTCTGGATTGGCAAAAGCCTTGGTTGAATCGGCGACATCAACATCAAAGCCATGGGACGTCAAAATGTCCCTGACAACATCTGCACATTGCTCAGGGGTATGGCCATCCCAGCCTCCCCAAACGATCAAGGCTTTTTTTTCGCTCAATTTCCACTCCCAATCCAGCTGATCAAATAGGCCGCTCATGTGCCTGAGGACGACTGTGCCCTGATCTTAGCCCCGCTGTCTTTCAAAAACTATTTGAAAGAATCCGGCATCAGCGTTGTCGGAAGCCAAAGCGCGATTTCCGGGAAGAGAATTATCAGCAGGAGAATCAACAACATTGGCGTCAGGATGATGAGAACATCCGGCAACACCCTTACGACATTGACGTTGCCGATGGCGGCCGAGATCAACAGACACAGCCCGTAGGGTGGCGTGACCAGTCCGAAGGCCAGCGAAATGATCCCGATTATGGCAAAGGAGACAGGATCAATTCCGGCAGATGCGGCAACCGGCATCAATACGGAGCCAAGGATGATGATCGTCGGGATCGCGTCGATAAACAGGCCAAAAAACAGGAACAGTGCGGCGATGAGGACTGCCGTGCCGAAGGTCCCGAATTGCATGCTGGTCATGAATTCTACAATGAGCCGGGGGGCATTGAAAAAGGACAGCATCCAGCCAAACGCGGAGGCGGTTCCAATGGCAAACAGGGAAATGGAGGCAAATCTGCCGGTCTCGTAAAAAATATGTCCGAGATCGCGAACCGTAACGGTGCGATAGACAAACACACCAAGGATCAGGGAGTACGCGGCTGCAATGATTGCGCTTTCGGTTGGTGTTACCAGACCGCCGACTATGCCGCCAATCACCAGAATGGGCGTCATGAGCGCGAGCGCCGCGCCTTTGAAAGCCTGCCAGAAATCTCTGAAGCTTGGCTTGGCCACGATTGGGTAGTTGTAGATTTTGGCGTAGCAATAAACCGTTGCCATCAAGGCGAAGCCGATGAGAAAACCGGGAAGTGCACCGGCCAAAAACAGCGCGCCAACAGAAATCTGCATCACGCCGCCCCACACCACCATCAAGATACTCGGCGGAATGATAACGCCCATCACGGATGAGCAGGCGGTCAGCGCGACAGCAAAGCGCGTGTCATATCCCTCTTTTGTCATAGCTGGGATCAGGATCTTGCCACAGCCTGCGGCATCGGCGGTTGATGATCCGGATATTCCGGCGAACAGCATGGAAACCGCGACATTCACATGACCAAGACCGCCAGGCATCCAGCCTGTCATGACCCGTGCAAGGGCAATAAGCTTGTCAGTGATTTTACCCGAATTCATCAGGTTGGCCGCTAGCAAAAAGAACGGTACGGCCAGCAGGATGAACGAGTTATAGGATTGAAACATCCGGTCAAGAATGATGAACGGCGTCAACCGAATATCCAGAACCACGATTGGAATCGTTGCGATGCCCAATGCAAAAGCGACCGGCACACGGATAAAAATGAGCGCAAGGAACGTGCCGACCAGAAGGGCACAGGCCAAGCCTGTCGAAACAATCATTATGCCATCCTGTCAGCGGTGCGAAATTCGGAAAAAGCTTCGTATAGGCGGTAGGCAGCGAAGATTGCCCAGATGGCACCGGCAATCGGGACTGAGATATAGATCCACAGCATGTTCGCCCGCATCATTACTGAATGCTGGATGAAGCCGACTTTCGCGTATTCCACGCCGTACCAGGCGAACAAAAGCGCGAAAACCGTGATGAAGACCAGCACGGATCCCTTTTGAAGAAAAACCAGAAAAGGACGTTCGGCATCCGGAGTGATTTGAACATCGAAATGGGTGCCGTCCCAAACCGCCAGCATCGAGCCGATCATGACGATCCAGACAAAGATGAACGTGGAGAGTTCTTCGGTCCAGAGATAGGTTGGAATGATGCCCGTGTATCGGGAGAGAACCTGCATTCCGACCGGAATGGCTAGCGATGCCATGAGGCACCCGAGCGCTATTCGCAAGAAGCTGCAGAAGGTTTCCAGTGCACGCCCTAGCATGGCACAATCCTGATTATCATCGGGCGCGTGTCCCTGAAATACAGTCTGGGGCACCCGGTTACCGGATGCCCCAATTCATATCTTACATACCGCGAACGGCTTTGAGCAAATCGCCTGCTTCAATCTCGGCTGCAAATGCGTCCTGCACTGGAATAACCATTTCCAGCAGTTTTTCACGACCATCAAATTCCTGCACCTTGATCTGGCCTGCATCGACCATTTCCTGCAGTTTGACGCCGTCTTCACGCGATTCCAGCTCACGGCCAAATGCACCGGCTTCTGCGCCAGCTTTCTTGATTGCAGCCTGAAGTGGTTTTGGAAGGTTGCGGAAGGTTTTTCCGCTCATCACGATCGGGCGAACCGTGATTGTGTGGCGGGTCAACGTCACATTCGGTGCAACCTCATAGAATTTCAGGTTTTGAATGCTGGCCGCTTCGTTTTCAAAGCCTGCAATCACACCGGACTGGATGGCATTATAAACTTCGTTATAGGCAATTGCTGATGGAGCGGCTGTCAGAGCAGAGAAGATCTGCGCCTGGATTGGTGCACCCATAACCCGCATCTTGTGGCCTGCAAGCTCATCAAGATTGCCGATCGGCTTGCTGGAAACGAGGTTGCGCACGCCGCCGCCGGTGTAACCAATCACCATGATATCGGCGTTTTTGGCCAGCTCTGCTTCAAGCGGTGCGAAAGCTGTGCTTGAAAGCACCTTGTCCCAGTGATCTAGATCGCGGAACAAAAACGGCATGTCCATCAACGGAATGGACGGTGCAAACTTCGCCATGTTTGAAGGTGCCATGATAGTGTAATCGATGGCTACGCCTTGCTGAAGGAAGTTTACGTAATCTTTTTCAACACCCAGCTCTCCGTTCAAACGCAGATCGAACGTCACATCGCCATCGTAATACTCATCAACCAGCTCGGAAAATTTCACCATCGTTTTGGTGAAAGCATGGTTGTCGTCGAACATGCTTGCGCCGCGCAGGGTTACTTCCTGCGCAGAAGTTGTTGATGTTGTTACAGCTCCGATACTGACGGCCAGCGCCATGCTCAATGTAAGACCTATGGTCTTGCGCTTGGCATTATCAAAAAATGTCATGATATTCCTCCCGTTTATTAATTTTCAGTTCCAAAAGATCTTTGGAGCCTCCAGTTTCCTCACATCCAACTCGAGATAATCCTGCTATTGACACGCAGTCAAGTAGAATGTTGACTAGTATGGTAATGTGTCTGGCTTGAATGCTTGCCAAATTGCCCGCCATCAAAGCGGAGATGGGCCGTTCAAAAAACTGCTGACACAGCGTCAAAAAATGAGGTTTGCAGCACAAATGTTGCGCCGGCTGGTTCTGCCAAAAATTCGAAAGACATGTGTGTTTTTTGTGATAGGGAAATGCTGCGACGGCCAAATTCCGTCTACGATCAAAACGGATTGAACAATGAACATTCGGCAGGATATTGGCGAGAAAAAAAGGCAAACAACCGCCGAGGAAGTCTTTCACCGTTTGAAAGATGACATCATTTCCCTGCGCCTGACGCCGGGCGCCAAGTTGTCCGAAGTGGAGGTTGCCAAAGTCTATGATGTGTCGCGCCAGCCAGTCCGCGAGGCGTTTATGCGTCTGGGTGATTTGAATCTTCTTCAAATCCGGCCCCAAAAGGCGACTTTGGTCCGAAAAATATCGCTGCAGGATTTACAGAATACCCGCTTCATTCGCGTTGCCCTTGAAGTCGAAGTTGTTCGAAGAGCCTGCGATGTCGTAACGGAAGACGGATTGGCGCTCTTGCAGGAAAACCTCAATCAGCAAAAGAAGGCAGTAGACGCAGAAGACCCGGCACAGCTGCATAGGCTTGATTACGAGTTCCATCGTCTCATTTGCGAAGCCGCAGACTGTTCGCCGACGTTCAAGATCATTGCCGAGCACAAGGCCCATACAGATCGCGTGTGTACACTCGAGTTGTCTGATGCTTGCGGAATGGCCGAGATCCTTGAAGGCCATAGCAACATCGTCGATGCAATAGCGCGTCGTGACCCGGCCCTGGCGGTCGAGCGGACAAGGCACCACCTTGCCCATCTCGATTCAACACTCGAAAAAGCGCGTGAAAACTATCCCGACTATTTCGAAGTCTGAGACTGCATTGGCAACGGTTCCTTCATAGGCGGAACAGGGTGTGACCTCTGCTGGTCTTGGTGTGAAACTCCGCCAGTCGTTCCTTATCCATACCGGTTGTCTTTCCATTGAAAGCTTTCTTCGAATGTTTTGATATCGAAGGCAGCCAGGCGATCGGAGATCTGTGCGATTTCATTGGCGCCGACATTGGCAAATGCCAGTCGCAAATGCTGCTCCTGACCCGGGCCGAAGTAGCTGCCCGGTAAAGCAAGAAGGCCGCACTCCTTGGCTAATCGCTTGGCGACTTCAGCAGCTGGAATTCCTGCAAACGGATGACGAATATAGGCGAAATAAGCCCCGATCTGATCGATAATCCAGGATGGATGGTGTGCGAATGCCAAGCGGAATGCCAGAGCCCGTTTGGCAATCTCCGAATTTGTTTCCTGGCGCCAGCTTCCGAGGGTTACCATTGCCCACGGAAGTGCCATTTGTGCTGCGCGCGTCGGGCAAATCTGAATACAGTCTAGAGCCTTGCCGATCTCGCCGAGAATTGGTTCCGATGCAATCAACGCTCCCAGACGATGTCCGGGAATGGCGTAGCTTTTGGAGAAACTGTACAGGCTGATGAGCGTGTCTCGCCAGCGCGGATCGCTGAACAGGCCATGGGGTGGACCAGCGCCCGGCCTAAAATCACGATACGTTTCATCGATGATCAGCCGGATGCCTTTGGCATGGGCAAGGTTCAGAAAAGATGCGATGACTTCCGGGGAATAAATGGACCCGGTTGGATTGTTTGGCGTTACCAGAACGATGGCCTGAACCGTGTCATCGATCAGGCTGGCTGCTTCTGCCACGTCGGGGATGAAACCGGTCTCGGCGCGAAGCGGCAACGGCCGGGCCTCAATGCCCAGCATGTCCAGCGTCATCTTGTGGTTGAAATACCAGGGTGTCGGCAAAAGGACAGCATCACCGGCAGCAGCTACGGCCATGATGGAGACAAAAAATGCTTGATTGCAGCCTGCAGTGATCGCAACTTCATCAAAGTCAATCGGTGCCCGGAACATCCGGGAACAGTCGGCGGCATAGGCGGTGCGCAATGTATCATCGCCAAATAAGTCGCCATATTGGGTTGCGTCTACCGAACCGGCGGCAAGGGCGATGCGCTCCAGAAACTCTAAAGGAGGTGGGTCGCCGGGAACAGCTTGACTGAGGTTGAGTGCCGGGCCCTGACGACCGTCATAGGCCGACAGCCAGTCTGCCGCCTCCGGAATGGGGGGTGTGGCCGTGTCGATAAGGTTCTTGTTCAATTTTGAAGTTGCCACGCTCGTGTCGAAAAAAGTAAAACGCGCATGGCTTAATCACGCGCAAAACATAGATAATTCGTCCGCATGCTTGTCAAATAGAAACTTATCAATCAATCCATTGATAAATATGAATGTAACGAGTGACTCATGCGTTCCTCTGCATGTGATTTTCGACCGCTTCAGCTGCGTGTTTGACTGAAAGAACGCTGGGTAGCGTGCAGAAATTGTTTGGCCTGGTGGGCTGTTCTAAACGTTTGGGACAACCTGAAAGGTGCTGGTTTGACGTGAAAAAGATCAGTCGTGCATATTTTTTCATCTAAATCTTGAAGCTTGTATTTTATTGCAAGAATCATTCGATTCAATGAAGTGTTATTGCAAGCCGGAAATCGGGAGCTTACACGCATAAAGCAATAAGGTCGCAGACGGCCAAAATTCAGAGGTAGAACGGTGACTTTTAAACTGACCCGACGCGGCATCCTGAAGGCTGGCGCAGCATCTGCTGCCACGCTTGCCATGCCATCCATCGTGACTGCTGGTAGCAAAAGCAATTTTGCAGGCAAAGAAATCCGGATCCTTACCTGGTCGGACAACACCGGCCTGGCGATCCTTGAAAACATCGCAAAGCCATTTGAGGAAATGACGGGCGCGAAAGTTATCGCTGATCGGACCGGTTCGACTTCCGAAATGGTGGCCAAGCTGCGCGCATCCGGCGGCAAAGCCCAATATGATGTCATCACGCTTGCAGGTGTTGGCGCTGTTGAGCTGGCCGGTGACGGCCTTTTGGCAAAGCCTGACCTCAACATGCTGCCGAACCTTCAAAAGGTCGATCCGCGTTTCCGTACGGGCGCAGACGGACATGGCATTGGCTATCTGCTGTGGACCGGTGGGTTGATCTACAACACCAAGACCTTTAAAGAGCCGCCGAAGTCCTATGCCGAAATGTGGGACGCTGCTCATCAGGGTCGTCTGTTCATGCCACCGGCAACCTGGACCGACGCGCTGGATACGGTTTTCGCGACAGGCAAGATGATTGGCGGTGACGGCACCAATTCGGAAGCTGCCTTTGCAAAACTCGCTGAGCTGCGCAACAACATCCTGACTTTCGGCGAAAACCCGGGGCAGATTTCAGAGCTCTTCCGTTCTGACGCTTTGGATATCGGCGGTGTTTATGCGCCGGCATTCTTCTCAAAAGAGTTGGCCAATCCGGCTGAGTCCAACATGGGCGCGACCTATGATCTGGAAGAAGGCTTCTTCGCGGATCTGATGTACACCATCGTTCCCAAGTCCAAGCCGGGCGACGATGATGTTGTTCATGCCTTCATAGACTTCACGCTTGATGACAAGGTGCAGGGTGTCATGGCTGAAGCGGTCCTCAACGGCCCGATCAACCAGCAGGCCGTGATGAGCGAAGCTGCCAAGGCAAGCCCGTTCATCATCAAGCCCGAGCAGCTGTCCGAAAAGGCTGTTGTTCACGACAAGACGTTCATTGCCGAGGTGCGTGAAAAGTGGATTTCCACTTATCAGCAGACCTTGTCATAACCGGCTCCGATTAGGCTCTTTGTAATCGTGTCGAAAGAATTTCTTCCAAAGAAGCAGGCGCTCCTATTTGCAGCGCCTGCATTCATTGCAATTCTCCCATTTCTGGGGGCGTGTTTCTATATCCTGCGCTTCTCTCTCTCATCCGAGCAAGGATCGATTGAAGGACTTTCGATCCAGGCTTACCGGGACCTGATGACACCGTTTTTCGGCCGATCGGTATGGCTGACATTGAAGCTTGCTTTCGTCGCGACACTCATTGTGATGATGCTGGCGGTACCGCTGGCATTCGTCATGACGTCGCTCAAAAGTTCGTTCATGCGACGGCTGCTGACTATTTCCATCCTGTTGCCGCTGATCCTCAATTTGCTGGTTCAGGCCTACGGCTGGATCCTGCTGCTTGGACCCTCCGGCGTTTTGAACTCGACCCTGAAATCTCTCGGGATAATCGATCGCCCGATGTTTCTACTGTTTAACGAGACTGGTGTTCTGCTCGGTCTTGTTCAAACTTCCCTGCCGCTCGCAGTGTTTCCGATTGTCGGGGCTGTGCGCGCAATCTCACCTGAATATCTGGAGGCGGCGAGTTCGCTAGGCGCTGGACATTGGCGGACCTTCAAGGATGTTACGGTTCCGCTTCTTCGACCAGGTCTGGTCGGGGCGGCGTCCATCGTCTTTGCATTTAATGCCAGCGCCTTCGCGATCCCGCTGTTGCTCGGCGGGCGCCGCGTCCAGATGATGGGAGTGGTTATTCGCGACATGATTTCACCACTGTTCAACTGGTCGGGTGCAGCAGCTGCAGGAATGATCCTGATTACGCTTACCCTGGTTGTTCTGGTGTTTTCGTCCTGGTTGGTTCGGGTCACTTCAACTGCAAAAAGGACGGGCTGATGCGGGTCGGGCTACTTCCAACCGAAGGCGGCGGCACGTACCGGTTCGCTGTGCTGTTTCTCGCAGTAATCGGCATTCTGATTTCGTCTCTGCCGGTGATCGTTGTCACGATCATGTCCTTTTCGGCGTCCGAGTATTCCAGTTTTCCGCCAACGGAATTTTCGCTGCGCTGGTATGGCGAAGTTCTGCAGATGTTTACCAGCGAAGATCCTTCCAGCGCCCAGTCTGTTGTGGATTCAACAATCACCAGTCTGATTGTCGCCTTCCTCGTGATGATCATCTCCACACTGGTCTGTGTTCCGTTGGCCTATGCACTTACCCGCAGCAATCGCAGCATGCGCGAAGGCATGGAATTGCTATTCACGCTTCCACTGGTCTTTCCTCTGGTGATGCTCGGCATCGCATTTCTGCTGATTGCCGAAAGTCTTGAGGTCGAGCTTGGAATTTGGCGGATTGCGATCCCGCACATCGCCCTTGTCCTGCCGTTCGTTCTTCGCAACTGCCTGAGTGCCATGAGCGGTATCAGCGTTGAAATCGAGGAGGCGGCCATTTCGCTCGGTGCACCGCCGCTGCGAGCGATCTGGGACGTGGTCATTCCACTGATGAAAGCCGGTATTCTTGCGGGTTTGATTTTTGCTCTGATCATTAGCTTCAACGAATTCACGGTTACCTTCTTCATGTACACAATCGACGTCAGCACGTTGCCGATCTGGATGTACAGCCGGACGGTCTCCTCGCTCGATCCAGCTACCCTGGCGCTCTCCGTGTTCATCATTCTGGTAGATGTCTTCCTGGTGGTGCTTGTCGACAAGCTCATCGCCGGACGTGGCAACCTGTTCTGAAAAAGGCTCACTTGTGACCAACACGCACTTGAATATCGAAGGTGTTTCAAAATCCTTCGGAACAGTAACCGCGCTGAACAACATCGATCTGAAGATCGAACGCGGGTCGTTTGTCTGTCTGCTTGGCCCATCCGGCTGTGGCAAGACAACCTTGCTGCGGATCATTGCCGGTTTTGAGAAGCCGACTGCGGGCCACTTGCTGCTGGATGGAGTGGACATCTCCCAGATACCACCGCACAAACGGGGCTTTGGCATGGTGTTTCAGTCGCTGGCACTGTTTCCCCACATGAGCGTTGCCCAGAATATCGCCTATGGCCTGAAGCTGCGTAAAGCGACCGCAAAGGAACAGCGCGATCGGGTTGAGGAGCTCCTCAACGTTATCGAACTTCCACAGATTGCCGATCGGGCTGTATCTGAGCTTTCTGGCGGTCAACGTCAACGGGTCGCGATTGCAAGAGCACTGGCTATTCAGCCGAAGCTGTTTCTGCTCGACGAGCCTTTGTCGGCTCTTGATGCCAAGCTGCGCGATAACATGCAGATCGAATTGCGCCGGTTGCAACAAAAATTTGGCGTCACCACGGTTCTGGTTACCCACGACCAGACTGAAGCGATGATGCTGGCAGACGAGCTCGTGGTCATGGATCACGGCAGGGTTCAGCAGGCAGCGACACCGACTGACGTTTACCGTCAACCGGCCAACAGCTTCGTTGCTGACTTTATTGGTGCCGCCAATCTCATTCAGACCGAAGTCGGTGACCAGGGCAAACTGGCCCTGTTTGGCAATGATCCGGATATTTCAGCTGGCCACAAGCCCGGCACCGCGCTCTGCGCTGCGGTTCGTGCCGAAAACATCACCTTGATGAAAGTGAAAGGGACGGAAGAAGGTCACGGGAGTGTTGTTTTTGCCCGGGATCTCGGCTCGTTCACGGAATGGCTGGTGAATGTCAAAGGCCAGGAAGTTCGCGTCCGCAGTACTGCCACGAACGCGCCGGAAATCCAGATCGGCGATGCTGTCACACTGAAAGTCGATCCGGCGCGGGTTTCCTTGTTCACGGCAACCTAGAAAATGCGCTCCGGGCGGATCAACCGCCCAGAGTTTCATGCACGACAATGGCTGCAGCCAGATCTTCCAGAGCCGCACCGACAGATTTGAACATGGTGATCTCGTCGTCGCTTGTCCGCCCGGGATGTGTTCTCCGGCTGAGTTCATAAAGGTCTGCGCGAATATGGTCCGCAGTGATCACTCCGGCCTTTATGGGCTGAACAATATCCCCACCCTCCGACAACACGCCATCACGGGTGTCTGCAAAGACGGATGCATCCAGGACTGCGGTATCGTCGGTCTCCCGCATGGTCGGTTTGAAAGCGCCAACAAGGTCCACGTGGGTACCCGGCCTGAGCCAGGATCCCAGCACCAGCGGTTTTTCGGACAAGGTGCAACAGCTGATGATGTCGGCTGTTGCGGCAGTTGCCTGAAGGTCTGTGACAGCAGTGGTGGGGTGTCCGCGCGCTTGTGCTTCCTTGGCAACCGCTGCGGCCTGTTCCGGCCGGCGCCCCCAGATTGAAATCTTGTCGAGTGGGTGGATCTCTGAATGTGCTTCGATCAGGTTCAGGGAAAGAGTGCCTGTTCCGACCACGAGCAAATGCCGCGCATCCTTGCCAGCAAGATACCGACCAGCGAGTGCTGATGCAGCAGCTGTCCGCCGCGCCGTCAATTCCGCACCGTCCAGAATAGCCAGCAGTTCGCCGGTTTTGGCCGAAGTCAGGATGTAGGTTCCGGAAATTGCCGGTAGTCCGCGGCTCGAGTTGCCGGGAACCACGGACACCATCTTGACGCCCAAATATGCGCCTTCGCTCCAGGCAGGCATGAGCAGCAAAGTGCCGTCAGTTTCACCTGGAATCCCAAAGCCGTGATGGTGGCGGACAGGCATGGTGCAGCCGATGCGAAAAAGACCGTCGATCGCGTCGATCAACGGTCCCCATTTCAACGCCTCGGCAACGTTTTTGGCGCTGTAAATTTTTGTCATTTCTTACGCTTTTGCCGCAATGATCATGACTTCGACCAGGAATTCCGGCAGAACCAGCTTGCTTTCCACGCACGCGCGGGCAGGCTGATTATCAGGGTCGATCCAAGCATCCCAGACCTTATTCATGTCATCAACATCCGCCATGTCCGCAACCCAGATCTGGGCGGACAGGATGTTGGATTTGCTGCTACCCACAGACGCCAGAAGTCGGTCGACTTCAGAAAGCATGGATATTGTCTGACTTTCCATATCCGGACCTTCGCCAATTTGACCAGCCAGATAAATGGTGTCGCCATGAACCACGACCTGGCTCATGCGCGCGCTTTTTTCCAGACGTTTGATCGTCATTTGTCTTCACTTTCTTTCTTGGGAAGGGAGGGAGAGAATTGCATCAGGCTCAAGATTTCGAAGAGCATCTGTGCACCGGCCTGGGCCGTATTGGTGCTTGGGTCATAGGCGGGAGCCACTTCAACCACGTCGCCGCCGACAAAGTTGAGGCCCTTGAGCCCGCGGATCAGACGCAGCGCCTCGCGCGTCGTCAAGCCGCCGATTTCCGGTGTACCGGTGCCCGGCGCATAGGCGGGATCCAGACTGTCAATATCAAAGGACAGGTACGTCGGACCATCGCCAACCACCTGTCTGGCTGTTTCGATGATTTCCGGCAGATTGGCATCTGTAATGTCCTTGGCCTCAACGACGGTCATGCCCGATATTTCAGAAAATTCCCAGATGTAACCGGCTGCTCCGCGAATGCCGATCTGAATGGTGCGCTCTGGGTCAAGGACACCATCAAGAACGGCATTGCGAAACGGTCCGCCATGATGGAATTTTTCATTTTCGTAGGAGCCGCCGGTATCACAATGTGCATCGATATGGACCATACCGATCGGACGTTTAGCACCAACGGCCCTCAAGATCGGATGGGTGATGGAGTGATCACCTCCAACACCCAGCGGCAAGGCTCCAGCAGCAAGAATTTGGGCAACAAACTCTTCGATTTCCTTGTGGCTCTCGCCAAGGTCAAACCGGCTGCTGAATGGGACATCTCCAATATCTGCGACCGACATTTCGTGCAGGGGCGCGGTTTCCAGCGCGTCATTGTAAGGACCGACCCGCTCGATGGACCGCAAGGCCCGTGGGCCGAATCGGGAGCCATTGCGGTTTGTAACACCAAGGTCCATCGGGGCGCCATAAAGCGCGACCTGAAGCTCATCTGCAGTCTCTAATGTCGCCTGCTGTGCGTCGAGGAGCGTTGGAATACCGGAATAGGGCGCAGGGCGTTTCCCACCTTCGGAAAAGATTTTTTCAGCAATCTTCTGATACTTCGGCGTGAACAGGGTTCCACCGTCTGCATCGCCGAATTTTTCACGAAGGGCCTGGAGTTTCGCGTCCGCCATTTTTTGCTCCTGTATGAACCGAAGGCTCTCAGATAAGACGAATTTTAATCTACAAAAAGTTGAACTATCCAAAGAACTCTTGCATAAAAATGCATGAGTAAAAACAAGGTGTGTTGAACAGATGGCCCGGCGGAAAAATGCGTTTTCAGGAAGTGTCAGTGGAGCGGATATCCGCCTGATGCGGATTTTCAAAACGGTGATCGAATGCTCCGGCTTGTCTGCCGCGCAAACCGAACTTGGTGTTGGTGCATCGACAATCTCAAGGCAGATCTCCGACCTTGAAACACGGCTCGGAATACGGTTGTGTCATCGGGGGCGCAGCGGGTTTTCACTCACGCAACAAGGTGAAGTGGCATTGGAACATATCGACCGGTTGCTTGCGGCTGCCGATGAGTTCGCGACCAGCGTCGCGGCCATTAACCGGCAGCTGGTCGGCAAGATCGATATCGGCATGATCGACTATACATTGTCCGATGAGCGCAACCCGCTGGTCTCGGCAATCCGCCGCTTCAACGAAGACGCGCCGGAAGTTGATGTCAGCCTCATGACCGGTACTCCAGCGGAAGTCGAGCGTGCGGTGATTGATGGTAAGCTGCATTTCGGAATTGTTCCAGATTACCAACGTCACCCGAGTCTCAAGTACCGGCACCTTTATGATGAGGATGTTGGACTGTTTTGTGCAGGGGAGCATCCCCTGTCGCTTGCATTGGATGCGGACAAGGCATTGAGTGAAAAGGAAATCGTTCAGCACGCACTGGTGTACCGGGGGTACTTTGAAAGCGATAACCTGAGGAACTTGAAACAAAAATTTCCGGTGGGAACGATCGTCAACCAGACCGAAGCCGTTCTCGCGCTTGTCGGGGCCGGGGTCTACCTTGGGTTCTTTCCAACTCATTGCACAGATATGACGCTTTATAATTTCAAGGAACTTCGGCCGGACATTTTCAGCTATTCATCCCCCATTTGCGCCATCTGGCGCGGTGATCGCCACCAATCCGCAGTTCTGCAGCAATTCCTGGAACTGATCTCTGCGGATTGATCGAAATCTGGTTACCTGGGACGTGTGATCTTTCGCGTTGATAATTGAAAGTGCCGAACCGCCATAGAAGGTTTGGCCAAAAGACAGATGGCGTCAGCATTTGACGGCGATGACGAGGTTTTTCCTTTTCTGAAAATGAAAGATGGTTACCGAACGGGTGGAATTTGACTTGGAGTTCCACAAGGCGATCCTGAGGGCATCCGGCAACTCGCTGTTCCTGAATGTAGGTGACTTGATTGCAGTCGGATTGCGCCATCTGTTCCGGTCCAGACTGGAAGCAACTTCTGAAGAAGATGAACGGTGGTTGCGGGACCACAAGGCAGTTGCAGATGCGATTGACTCCGGTGATGCCTGACTTGCCAAACAGCGGATGCGAGATCTCCTCTCGCAGGCGCAGGAAAACACCACCCACCAATTCCAAAATGGCGTGTGAGTAGCGGCGGTTTGGTCGCCTGGCCGGTGTTCATCCGTTGCCATTTCTAAATGCGATGACAGCTCGAGTTGCTACCCAAAACGATAAGGCGGGGTTCCTGTAATGCCATTCTTCACGGCAAACAGACCACCTTCCTGCGGATAGTTTTTAAGGCGTTCATCATCCATCGTGAAGCGAGCTGAGGTGATGTAGAGCGTATCAAGATTTTCGCCTCCGAACGTGCAGCTTGTCGGCCAGCTGCAGGGCAAGTCCTCGGTTTTTGTGACCGTTCCGGATTGGTCAATTCGAATGATGCACGAGCCATCGACCACACGGCAATTCCAGATCTGGCCATCTGCATCGAGTGTCGAACCGTCGGGCAATCCGCGGTCAAATCCATCGACCAAAACAGTTCTCTCACTCAATTTTCCGGTCTCCTCGTTTCGTTTATAACGGTAAAGCCGGTTTTCCAATGTGTCTGCCGTGACGAATGACCTGGCATCCGGCCAGATCATCGTGTTGGTGATCCCGAACAGATCGTCGTTGATCCGTGTTACGGTGCCGTCCGGGCTGCAACGATACAGTCTTCCGGTTGAATCAGTGATTTCAAGTGGGCTGCCGTCGGGCGCGATATTGTTCTGCATCGTGCCGACCCAGAAGGTCCCGTCCGGCCCAACGACCCCCTCGTTGAGCCGATTGTCCTGCTCGTCCGGTTCAATTTCTGCAAGCGTTTCAAACGATCCGCCAAAATCCCACAGGCAGATCCTCTTCGTCAGGCCTACAATAGCTCCACCATCTTTGCGCAGGCCGATCGACGTCACGAAGTCCGGTGTCTCCCAGTACAGATGATCTCCGGTTACCGGATCGAGCGCGTGGATCTTTTTCGAAACGATATCTACCCAGAAAAGGCACTTTTGCCGATCGTCCCAAACAAGACTTTCACCGACGATGTTTTTTGCCGGATGAACCAGGGCTGCATTCATACCTACCTCCAGAAAGCTGTTGACTCACAGTTCAATCATACCTAATGATCAAAATCAATAAACCTGTCAGACAGGTTGAGGTAATTTTGAATAAAAGGTTGTGGCATGCAGGCAGAAGTCAAAGCTGACAGCACGGATCTGGTGGGGTCGACCATTGGCGTCATCACGCAGCATATCCGGTCCAATGAACTGGCTCCGGGAGACAAACTGCCGAGTGAATCCAGTCTGGCGAAGGAGTTGAGTGTTTCCAGAAGTGTTGTGCGTGAGGCATTCCGCTCGCTCGCAGCCATGCGCCTGATCAACTTAAGTGCCGGTAAACGCGCAACCGTCGCCCATCTTGACCACGGCGCCATGGAACTGATGATCCAGCATGGGGTCTTGACGGAGCAAATCAGCGTCCAGCAGGTCTATGATGTGCGCCGGACCATTGAGACCCGGACGGTCACGCTGGCAAGCCTGCGCCGGACGGACGAGGAAGCTGAAAAAATCAGGTTCCATGCGCAGCAGATGTCTGCCCTGAAAGACAATGCACATGAGGTGATGGAACATGACCTCGCCTTCCATCTGGAAATCGCCAAGGCGTCTCGGAATCCCGTGTTTGCAATCATCATCGGTGCTTTTCAAGGCGTTTCCAGAGAGAGTTGGCCGATCGGCTGGAGGAACCGGTCGGAGCAGATTCAACGCGATAAGATGATCGAAACCCATCTTGGTATCGCCGATGCGATTGCCTCAGGCGATCCTCAAAAAGCCAGCCAGCTTATGGCGGCGCACTTTGATGACAGCGTCAAAGTCCTGCTTGATGCCGGATTGACGTGAGGTCGTCATGAAAATCACCAAATTGGAAACAATCCGAATTGAAGAACGGCCAAATCTCCTATGGATCCAGGTCCATACCGACGAGGGCCTGATCGGACTTGGCGAGACGTTTTTCGGAGCGCAGGCGGTCGAAGCCTACATTCACGAAACCGTCGCTCCAATTGTCATTGATCGCAATCCGCTGGAAATCGACCGGCTGTCAAAAGATCTCGTTGGTTATCTCGGCTATCGATCAACCGGTGTGGAAGTGCGCGGAAATTCCGCTTTCGATATCGCGTTGTGGGATCTTTTCGGCAAGGTGACCAATCAGCCGATTGCCCAATTGCTTGGTGGGTTCTCGCGTCAGGATATTCGTACCTACAACACCTGCGCTGGCACTGAGTACATCAAAAAGGCAACCGGTCAAAACACGGCGAACTATGCCCTGAACAATGGTGAAATTGCCGGATACGATGACCTGAATGCGTTTATGAATTGCGCGGACGAGCTGGCGATCTCGTTGCTCGAAGACGGCATAGACGCGATGAAAATCTGGCCGTTCGATATAGCCGCTGAAAAAACAGGTGGTCTGCATATTTCTGCTGCAGACCTGAAAACAACGCTGGAGCCATTCGACAAAATCCGCAGTGCGGTCGGCGACAAGATGGACATCATGGTGGAATTCCATCTGATGTGGCAGTTGCTGCCCGCAATTGAAATTGCTCGTGCTCTGGAGCCATACAAGACCTACTGGCATGAAGATCCGATCAAGATGGACAGCCTGTCCAGCCTGAAGCGTTATGCCGATGCATCGCGTGCGCCGATCGCGGCGTCGGAGACACTGGGAAGCCGATGGGCTTTTCGTGACCTGATCGAGACTGGTGTTGCCGGGATTTTCAATCTGGACATCAGCTGGTGCGGTGGCCTGTCAGAAGCGCGGAAAATTGCGTCCATGGCGGAGACCTGGCACCTGCCAATTGCCCCACATGACTGCACTGGACCCGTAGTTCTATGTGCATCAACCCATCTGTCGCTCAACGCACCCAATGCGTTGGTGCAAGAGAGCGTTCGCGCCTTCTACCGCACCTGGTACCGCGACCTCGTTACGGCACTGCCACCCGTCAAAAACGGGCGCATTACCGTGCCACCGGGACCCGGTTTGGGCATGGAGCTCAATCCGGATCTGGATCGGGCATTCACGACCTTCCGAAAATTTTCGGACGGCAATTCCATCTGACCACCAAGATCTACTGGGAGGAGATCCACATGAAAAAGCTTCTAACAACAGTGGCATGCGCCACAATGCTTCTCGGCGGCGCAACGAGCGCCCAAAGTGAGGGGCTGAACATTGTGTTCACGCATCACTCTTCAGCTTCAAATACTTTTTGGCAGGCTGTCAAAAAAGGATTTGACGATGCTTGTGAGAAAATTGATGCAAATTGCCAGATGATTTTCACGCAAACCGAAGGCTCTATCGAACAACAAGCAGCCAACATGGAAGCGGCACTCGCCCGCAAGCCGGATGCATTGCTGACTTCTATCGTTGATGATCGCGCATTGGACGAGATTATTGACCGTGCCGTTGGTGACGGCGTGACAGTCATTGCGGTCAATGTTGACGACAGCGAAGGCGCAGACGGCAACGCTCGTGCTGCCTTCGTCGGTCAGGGTTTCCGTCCGGCCGGTTACTCTCTTGGTAAGGCAATGTCCGAACATTTCCCGAAGGAGGGCCCGGTCAAGGTTTTGGTTGGCATTTCGGCGCCTGGTCAAAACTGGTCCGAAGCCCGTGGCGGCGGCGTCATGGATTTCCTGGAAGATTATAAATCAGCCAATTCAGATCGTGACATCTCCTGGGAACGGATTGACAGTGGCACTGATCTGGCCGTGACTGCAGACCGTGTTGGCGCTTACCTCAATGCCAATCCTGACACGACTGCCTATTTCGACACAGGTTTCTGGCATGCAGCTGTCGCTCGTGGCCTGAAGGATCGCGGCGTCGAGCCGGGCGAAGTTCTTCTCGGTGGGTTTGATCTGGTTCCCGAGGCTGTCCAGCAAATGCAGGCAGGTTACATTCAGGTTCAGGTTGACCAGCAACCGTACATGCAGGGTTTTATCCCGGTCATGCAGGCGTATCTGGCCCATACAGTTGGATTGTCACCCGCTGATGTCGATACGGGACAGGGAATTGTCACCCCAGCAGATGCAGACGCCATCATGGAATTGTCCGCAAAAGGTCTCCGGTAACTCTCCGACTACATGAGCATCGACCCGGCGATGGCTTCGCCGGGTCAAATGCGCAGAAAGGAACGGCGGTCAATGAAACGCCTGCTAAAAATCTATCTGGAAAAACCGGAGCTTGCCGCGCTGTTTCTGCTCGTGGCTCTGGTGATCGTTTTCCAAATTCAGTCTGACGGCATCTTTCTGAGTGCCAACAATCTGCGCGGTATTCTGGGTATTCTTCCTGAAATTGGCCTGATGGTCATCGGCGTTACGATCCTGATGATCTGCGGAGAATTTGATCTTTCAGTCGGGTCTGTCTTTGCCTTGATGCCCATGACAATGGCCGTTCTTCTGGCTGATGGTGTTCCTTTCCCACTCGCCATGTTAGCCGGGCTTGCAGCGTGTGGAGCGATTGGTTTCATCAATGGCTATCTGACGATCAAATTCAGCATTCCAAGTTTTATCACGACATTAGGTATGCTGTTTATTGCCCGCTCTCTCACGATCGTTATTTCCGGCGGTTTCCCACCGCTACTGCCAAATGACCTTCCAAACTGGCTGTTCACGGTATTTGTCGGACCCGGCAACATTTTCAGAATGTCTTTCATCTGGTTCATCGTGATTGCGGTTCTGGCGTCTCTGATGATGAGCCGTACAAATTTCGGCAACTGGGTCCGCGCGACCGGAGGTTTCCTGCCCGCGGCAAAAGCGATGGGTATTCCAACCGCTCGTGTCAAAATTGCCTGTTTCATGATTTGCTCGATGTTGGCCGGGTTTGCCGGAATGATTCAGGTGCTTCGGCTGGGGTCTCCATTGCCGTCCATCGGCGAAGGCTGGGAACTGCAGGCTGTGGCCGCGGCTGTAATCGGAGGCACAGCACTATCCGGAGGGATTGGCGCAGTACTGGGAGGTATCATCGGCGCCATCCTCATCCGCGTCATCGACAATGGCCTGGTTTTGAGCCAGGTGGACGCCAACTGGTTCAAGTTCGCTATTGGTTTCCTGACCATCTTCGCTGTTGTGGCCAATGCCTGGCTCGGCAAACGTGCCAAATCAATCAAGGTGGAGACCTGAGCCATGCAAGATCCCATCATTTCTGTCAGGGACGTTCACAAATGGTACTCTGGAGTTCATGCCCTCAAAGGGGTTACCCTTGACTTCGCTCGCAACGAAGCGGTCGGTCTCATTGGAGACAACGGTGCAGGCAAATCCACTCTGATCAACATTCTCTCCGGTGCCCAGCAGGCCAGTGAAGGCGAGATTCGCATCGACGGAGAAAAGGTCAACATTCAGACCCCTCGGGATGCAATGGATCAGGGGATCGAGACGATCTACCAGTACAATTCCATGGTGCCGACCATGAGCATTGCGAGAAATCTTTTCATCGGCCGGGAGCCGTTGAAGTTCTCCATGTTTGGGCTGGGTATCATGGACCGCAAGAAGATGGCTGAGGAAAGCGTCCAGGCCATTGCGGACGTTGATTTGCACCTTCGTTCGCCGGAAGCCCTTGTGGGAGAACTCTCCGGCGGGCAACGACAAGGCGTCGCCATTGCCCGGGCAATGCACTTCAAATCCAAGGTGATGATCCTGGACGAGCCGACCAACCATTTGGCAGTCAAGGAAACCCACAAGGTGATCGAGTTTGTTCGCGCCCTGAAAGGCATGAACATCACCGGGATTTTCATCAGCCACAACATTCATCATGTCTTCGATTGCTGTGATCGGATCGTCGCAATGGCTCGTGGTGAGGTGGTTTTGGACAAACGGACCGAAGACACCAACATGGACGAAATCATGGATGTTCTTTGAGGTGGGACTATGAAGACGCTTGAGAAAAAGACAGCCCTTCTAACCGGAGGGCTGGGCACGTTAGGCCGGGCGCAGGCGAAAAAACTTGCAGCCGAAGGTGCCCAGGTCATCGTGTTGGATCGGCCGGACAGCCTTGATGTAGAGGCCAAGGTTACAGCGCTGGGTGAAGGGGTGTCCTTCGTCGGCTGTGACTTGAATGATTTGGCGGCTGCAGAGCAGCAGGCAGAAACCCTTGCCAAGAAACACAGCGGTATTGATATCCTGATCAACAATGCAGCTTTGATCATTAACAAGCCGCATCAGGATTTTTCCTTGCAGGAGTATGAAGATCAGATCCGGGTCAACTCCTCGGCTGCTTTCGCATTGTCCAGAGTGTGCGCCAAGGAGATGAAAGCGAAGAAATCCGGCAAGATCGTCAACTTTACATCGGTGACGTTGACCGGGCAGTGGGACGGTTATGTGCCTTATGTCACCTCCAAGGGCGCCATGCTCGGCTTGACCAAATCCATGGCACGCGAACTTGGTCCCCACGGCATCAATGTCAATGCTGTCGCGCCCGGAGCGATTGTATCGGAAGCTGAAGAACGTGTTTTCGGGGACAAACTCCAAGAATACAACGACTGGGTTCTCGACCGTCAATGCCTGAAGGCCCGGATCCAACCGGAAGACGTCGCCGATCTGGTGCTTTTCCTGGTGTCACCAGCTTCTGACATGATCACTGGGCAGAATTTTGCGATCGATGGCGGGTGGTAGATCTCGTCACCTTAACGGCCGGGCCGGCAAACCTAGTATTGGCACCGGAGCTCGGCGGCGCCATTGCACGCCTTGATGTCGGTGGTGTGCCAGTTCTAAGGCCCTGGGATGGTCTTTCTGGCAACCCGTTTTCACTGGCCTGCAATCCACTTGTCCCGTTTTCGAACCGCATGTCACAAGGTGGTTTTGAATGGCGCGGTGTTCAGCACGATGTGGCGCCAAACCTTGACGGTGAGGCTCTTCCCATTCACGGCGATGGCTTTCAACGCGCTTGGAGTGCCCGTTCGGCGGATCAGATCGCCATTCTGGACCTGCCGGACGGGAGCATCGGGCCTTGGCGGTACAAGGCACAGCAGACCTTTGAGCTGACCGATGACAACGTGTGTATTTCCCTGACTGTCACCAACACGTCCGATGTCCCGCTTCCCTTCGGATTGGGGTTCCATCCATGGTTTCCGAGATCAGCTAAAACCGAGTTGAAATTTGGAGCCGACACGGTCTGGACGGAGAACAATCAGTATCTACCCAAGGAAGAATTGCCGCTCGATCTGTTTCCCGGTTGGAGTTTTGCGTCCTCGCGCAAGCTCCCGGACACCTGGATCAATAATGCCTATACAAGCTGGAAGGGAAGAGCAGAAATTAATCAGGGTGACGGGGCTAAGAGTTGCAAGGTTTCGGCATCAAAACCACTCGATACCGCCATTGTCTATTCCCCCTCCTGCGATGCCGATCATTTCTGTTTCGAGCCAGTGTCACATCCCGTTGATGCCTTTCATCTGAGAAGACATCCCGGTCTGCAGGAACTATCTCCAGGAGAGAGTATGACCAGTGCAATTGAAATTTCCTGGAGCTCTGAATGAGAGACCGACCTGATGCTGGTGTTTTCTTTTACATTTCGAATACAGAAAACCCCCGGAAATCTATCTCCGGGGGCATCCAAAGGATTAGAACCGCTATCAACGCGCTGGAAGAGAAATCCATTCTGCAACAGACACGTCAGCATGTTGGAACTGAGGCATTTTTTTGCCCAAATCTTCCATGTTCTTGACGTCTTCCTGATTAAGGAAATCCTGCGTAATCAAGGTCGGCGGGACGATCACCTGCTTGCCCGGATCTTCACCAGCCAGCATCATGGCAAGTGTGCGAACCGAGACCTCACCGACCACGGCCGGGTTGGTGGCAACAGTTGCTGCCCAGGCTGAATCCGGTTCGCGCATTGCAGAAATGTCTGCTGTGGAAACGTCGGCAGAGTAGATCTTGACGTCCTGATTGAGACCAGCTTCATCAACTGCGATTTTTACGCCCTTGGCGAATTCGTCATAAGGGGCAAAGACAACGTTGATTGTCGGGTTGGCCTGAAGGACTGACCGGGCCTGATTGGCAACCGAGTTGGCAATAGGATTGTCCAGGGTACCGAACATCGCAGCTTCGGTGATGCCGGAATTGGCAGCTTTTACTTCCTTCCAGGCAACGTCTCGGCGATCGAGTGGTGCAATACCAGCCACATAGACATAACCTGCAGTAAAGGAATTGCCGTTGTCCTTAATCGCCTGATCAAGTGCCATTTTTCCAAGCAGATAGTCCGACTGCTCGATCTGAGGGATCGCATCGTTTTCAACATTTACGTCGAAAGCGACAACCTTGATGTCGGCGTCTACCGCGCGCTGGGCGGCTTCCTTCATGGATTCAGTCAAACCATGCTGGATGATGATACCGTTTACACCAAGAGCGATCGCCTGATCGACCATATCGGCTTGCAAGGCTGCATCCTGACGACTGTCAAGAACCCGGAGATCTACTCCGAGCGCCTCTGACTGTTTTTCTACGCCAGACAGATAGGATTGAAAAAAGTCGCCGGTAGACAGGTAGCGAACCAGCGCAATTTTCACATCTCCCGGATTGTCAAATGGCGCAGGCATATCAGCTGCCAGAGCACCTCCCGCTCCAAGACACAGTGTTACAGCTGCGGTCATTTTCAGAAATTGACGTTTCAGCATTTACCTTCCTCCCAGTTGGTTCCTCCGCCGGTTTCGGCGTCAGGATGGTCTCCCACCTCCGCGGCGCGAAGACAGATAGAAAGTGAAAACAAGCGCTGCCACCAGCACCGCTCCCTTGACAAAATCCTGCATGTAGTAGGGGGCGTTCATCATGGTCAGCCCTTGCAAGAGAATTCCAACAAACAATGCGCCGACAGCTGTCCCAAAAGCATTTGGCCGTGCGGCACCCAGGACTGCAAAACCGATGAGCGCGGCTGCCACGCTGTCCAACAGAAGATTGTTGCCGGACGCAATATCCCCGCGGCCGAGGCGGGCGGCCAACAAAATGCCCCCCACAGAGGCAAGCACGCCGGAAATCATATAGGCCACGATTTTGTAGCGGTGGACATTTGTACCAACCAGTTCAGCGGCTCGCTCATTGGAGCCAATGGCGTACATCAAGCGGCCATGCCGGGTGAGGCCGAGAAACAACCAGATCAAAACAGCAATCAGCAAGAAGATCACGACTGGTACCGGCAACAGGCGATCCAAAAACACATCAAAGCGATGACGGCCCAGCCATAGAAAGGCTGCGGAAAATGTGCCTTCAGCGACATCACCACCCGGCAGGGCCATACCGGTCGCAATGGAATTTCCCTGGGTCGGTATGCGTTGCAAACCAATCAACAGGAACATCATACCCAGTGTTGCCAGCAAATCTGGAACGCGCATTTTGACAATGAGAAGCCCGTTCACCAAACCGACCGCCGCCCCCATCAACAGGCACAACAAAACCGCAACAAACGCTGGTTGTTCCAATATGACCATCGAATAGGCGGACAGCATCAGTGCTGATGTTGCAACAGCGCCAATGGAAAGGTCGAATCCACCGATCACCAGTGTGCAAGTTACACCCAATGCCAGAATTCCGGTTATCGCAACAGACTGCAGAATGAACACGGCCGACCGCGGACTTGCAAACCCACTAGCATAAATACTGAAGAAAACAGCAAGCCCGCCCAGCAGGATCAGGAAGCCATATTTGATGGCATAGTCGAGGGTACTACTATTCATGACGTTTGTTTTATCCAGCTCTGTGAGCATCAGTTGAGTCGGTTTGCCGCTGATGAGTGCCGGATACCTGGGTAACCAGACTGTTCAGGTCGACGTCCTTGTTGATGTGCTCACCGGCAATTGCAGCTTCGTTCAAAACGATAATCCGATCAGCAATTTCAAGCGCTTCATCAATCTCGGCGACAAACACCAGTGTTGTTCGCCCGGCAGCCGTTTTCCGAATGTAATGACCAATGTCGCGGCGAGCACCAATATCCACTCCCTGGAACGGCTCATCCAGCAACAAGACGCGCGAGGTTTCCAAAAGCCACCGGCCGATCATTACCTTTTGCTGATTGCCGCCGGAAAGTGTGTCGATGCCGTCAGCATCGGACTGGCAGACCACACCGATCTTCCGGATCATGTCATCGGCTGATCGTCGCTGAGCCCGGTCGTTCAGGAACGACAATCGACTGAATGCTCCCAAAAACGGCAGAGTCATATTGTTGGCTATGTCAAAATCCGGGACGACAGCATTCACGCCACGATCCTTTGGCGACATAAAAACACCGTTCGATACAGCGTCCGCAGGAGATGTTGGGCTGTAGCCTTTTCCATCGAGGGAAATTGTTCCATTCGCTGCCTTGGCAAGTCCATAAAGGATTTCGGCGAGTCTTGTTTTGCCACCACCCAAAAGACCGGTAAACGCAATGACTTCACCGTCATGCGCCACAAAGCTGATCGGGTCACTGCCTTCCTTCAGTGTCACATTTTCGAACCGCAGGATGGGCTGGCCGCCGGATTGTGGATCGACATCCACATCGGTCATCTGGTGACCCAGCATCGCGGTGACCGCACCTGTGTAGTCAAGCTCTTCACCCTCAAACAGGCCCGAGACGGCGCCGTCGCGCATTGACACGATCCGGTTAGCAATTCGCCGGATGTCAGACATTCGGTGCGAGATGTACAGGATAGCCACACCCTGTTCCCGCAACCGGTCAATCAGGGCAAACAGTCGATCAGCTTCCGAGGCGGAGAGCGAGGATGTCGGTTCATCAAGGATGAGAAGTTTTGGAGCTCGTGCCATTGCACGTGCAATGGCAATCATTTGCCGGTCGGCGACACCAAGTTCCGCAACCCGGGTGCGGACGTCCATGGTCAAACCCATGCTCTCCGCCACCAGTCTGGCTTGTTGCCGCAATTGCCGGTCATTTACAAAAAAGCCAGCTCCGGGTTCTGTCAATCGATCCAGCGTCAGATTGGTGGCAACGTCGAGATCAGGTATCACCCCATCATCAATGGATTGGTGAACAGTCACGACGCCTTTTGAGATGGCATCAGCTGCATCCAGCGGACTGAAGGGCTCACCAGCTAGAGACACACTGCCTGCATCAGCGAAATGGTAGCCGCACAGAACCTTTACCAGCGTAGACTTGCCCGCGCCGTTGGCCCCCATCAGCACAGTGACCTCACCAGCTCTCAATTCAAGGTCAATGCCGCGCAGAACATGATTGCGCCCAAAAGACTTTTCCAAGTTACTGACTTTGCAGATAATTCTTCGCAAAACCCCTCCCGCGCACGTCAATTTTCCTCTCGTGCACCCTTGTTACACCATGCATTATATTCAAATGTCAACCATATTGACATTTGAATATTCTTGCTCATTATCACAGTCATAATTGGGAGGAACGTCATCAGATGAGCACAGCCGAAGAGTATGAACCATTAACTCCGGAAATGCTCGCCCCCCGTCTGTCGGCGGTGGATGCGGTTCGCAATCGGGTGGGTATCAATCCAGCAGAATGGACCGTCAGGGAGGTTGGTGACGGCAACTTGAATCTTGTCTTTATCGTCGACGGTCCAAAGGGCAGTGTTGTTGTCAAGCAAGCTTTGCCCTATGTCCGCCTCGTGGGTGACAGTTGGCCGCTGCCACTGTACCGCGCGTTTTTCGAAAACAACGCCCTCGTGCGACAGGCCGGACGTGCCCCAGGCGACGTTCCCGAAATCTTCCACTTCGATGAAACACAAGCTCTGATCGTGATGGAGTATTTGACTCCGCATACCATTTTGCGACGCAAGCTCATTGATGGCGAGAAAGTCGGCGGACTCGGAACATTCCTAGGGAACTTCTGTGCGCGGACAGGATTCCGTGGATCCGAGCTTAGTATGAAGAGCGCCGACAAAAAGGCTGATCTCAAACTGTTTTCCGGAAATGTGGCCATACCAGCAATTACCGAGGCGCTGGTTTTCACAGACCCGTATTATGCGGCTGAAATGAACAATCACACCGAGGGACTTGAGCCAATCATTGAACGGCTCAGGAACGATGTTGCCCTCAAGGGGGCGGCTCAGCGGCAGCTCATGAAATTCGCCTCAAACACCGAAACAATGGTGCATGGTGACCTCCATAGCGGCTCGATCATGTCGACAGCCACCGAAAGCAAGGTAATTGACCCGGAATTCGTTCAATACGGTCCGTTCGCATTTGATATTGGAATGCTGACCGCGAATTTTTTGATGGCGTATTTCAGCCAACCGGGGCATCGCTCCACGAACGACTTGCAGAACTATCAGGAATGGATCCTGTCAATCATTGCTGAGACTTTTGACGCCTTCGAGGCGGAGTTTTCAAGGCTTTGGGCAACAGAGCGTACCGGGATGCTCTATCCGAAGGCCTTGTTTGAAGATCAGGGGCACGACTCAAGCCCGCTTTGCACCGGCCTTTTGGCAGAAATCCGTGAGGATGCAATGGCATTCTGTGGAATAGAAATGCATCGCCGAACACTTTCGCTGGCTCACAATGCCGACTTTGAGGATATCGAGGATATTCCTGTCAAACGTCGGCTGGAAGCCCGAAATCTGATGATGGGCGCAAAACTGCTGCTGCAACCGGTTACGGCAAACGACAACGGCACGCTTCTCGCAATGGCCCGCAAATTCAATTCAGAGGAATTTCTATGAAGGTCTACGGTACACATTACCGCTCGCTGTGGTGGGACAACGACAAAGACGCCCTTCAAATCATAGATCAACGTTGGTTGCCGCACGATTTCCGGGTTCAGCAAGTCGATACGCTGGAAGGATTTGCTGATGCCATTGTCGAGATGCGGGTGCGTGGTGCGCCGCTGATCGGGGCAACGGCGGCCTATGGCATGGCTTTGGCTGCCCGACTTGATCCTTCAAATGCACATTTGGACAAGGTCTGGGATTTCCTGAACCGGACCCGGCCAACCGCGATAAATTTGCGTTGGGCGCTCAACCGTTGCCGGAATTTCTTGTTGCCACTGGCTGAGGGCGAGCGTGCTGCGGCTGCGCTCCGCCTTGCTTATGAAATCGCAGATGAAGATGTGGAGATAAACCGCCAGATTGGCCTGAATGGTCTGGAACTTCTGAAACAGATAGCCGAGAAAAAAACAGAGGGTGAGCCGGTTCGAATTTTGACCCATTGCAATGCCGGTTGGCTTGCAACGGTCGACTGGGGAACTGCCACCAGTCCGATGTATCATGCACATGAGATCGGTATGCCAATTCATGTTTGGGTTGATGAGACCAGGCCGCGAAACCAGGGGGCTTTGACATCCTGGGAACTCGGTAGCCATGGCATTTCCCATACCTACATCACCGATAATTCCGGCGGCCATCTGATGCAGCATGGGATGGTTGATATTGTGATCGTCGGGACAGATCGAACCACGCGTCGCGGCGACGTCTGCAACAAGATTGGCACATATCTGAAGGCTCTTGCGGCGCACGATAACGGCGTCCCGTTTTATGTCGCTCTTCCATCTCCGACCATCGACTGGACGGTCAATGACGGAGTTGCGGAAATTCCGATCGAGGAGCGCGATGCGCGCGAGGTCACTCATGTCATGGGAATGACCGACAATCAGTCCATCGGAACTGTTCAGGTCACTCCGACTGGCACGCCTGGCGGTAATCCCGCCTTCGACGTCACGCCAAATCGACTGGTAACCGGCCTTATAACGGAACGCGGTGTGTGCGAGGCAAGTTCTGAAGGGTTGGAAAACCTGTTCCCCGATCTTTCCCGATTAGAGAACTATGCATGACCACCAGTCGATCAATGCCCGGCCCACAAGAAGTTTCCATCAATCGTGGAAGTTCGCAGGACGATGGGATCATTGAGGTTGCCTGGTGTTATTACCACGAAGGCATGAACCAGAACGATATTGCCAAACGTCTGGGCATTTCGCGGGCCACGGTGGTGAATTACCTTTCCGAAGCCCGCAAGCGTGATTATGTCCGGATAACGCTGGACACCAACATCTTTCGCAATCAGGAGCTTGCTCGCCGCCTTGTCGATCGGTTTGGCCTCAAGGATGCCGTTGTAGTGCCATCGGATCCAGGCGGGCCGCGGCAATCCCTCGACCGGGTAACACAGGTGGTGTCTGATTGGTTGCCCGGACTTTTGAATTCTGGCGACCGTTTGGGTGTTGCGTGGGGTGAGACTGTCTATCGAATAGCGGAGGCTGCACCGCGCGTAAAATTGGACAATTTAACCGTTGTTCAACTTGTCGGTTCCCGTCCAGCTGCTTTGGGGTTTGCAGCAGAGACATGTTCTGCGACCCTTGCCCGGCGATACAGCGCGCACTGCGTCAACCTGCATGTCCCGCTCATTCTATCTGACCGGGCACTGGTCGACCGCCTGAAACAAGAACCGGTTATCAAGGAACAACTTGAGGCCGTTGCAAACTGTAACAAGACAATATTCGCATGCGGGACCTGCGGACCAGGCAGCCATGTTGTCCATACCGGGTTGTTGGCTCCTGAAGATATCGCTGGGTGCATAGCCAAAGGGGCCGTTGGCGTTATTTGCGGGCGATTGATAGATCAAAATGGCAATGGTCTCGATCGCGACATCGAAGATTGCATGATTGGTGTCACACTTGACCAGATGCGACACAAGGAGATGGGATTAATGGTTGGCTCAGGTACTGATCGAGCCACGCCCATGGTTGCCGCTATTCGCGGCGGTTATGCAACCCATGTTGCCACCTGTTCCGACACGGCGCGTGATATGCTCAACTTGTAAGCAGCGGGAAATATGAAGCCACCACATCTGCGTTGCGACAGGCAATCATTGATGCTTGTCTGGAGATGAACGCGAATGGCGTCAACCAGGGAACGTCCGGGAATATTTCTGTCCGTGTCGGCGATCGGATGATCATCACACCTTCGGGCATATCCTATGACAAAATGATGCCGGACATGCTTGCCAGTCTGTCGTTGGACAATAATGGAGATGTGCGTGGGCCTTATCCTTCTTCTACCGAATGGCAATTCCACCGAGCATTGTTGCAAGCCAAGCCTGACATGCATGCAGTCATCCATGCGCACCCGGCCCATTGCACAGCGCTGTCGATCAATCGTATGGAAATCCCTGCCTGCCACTACATGATCGCCCTGTTCGGCGGCGACCGGATTCATGTAGCAGACTATGGCCTTTTCGGCAGTGAAGAGCTTGCCTCCAATGTCGTCGCTGCGATGGCAACCGGGCATGGATGCCTTATGGCCAATCATGGTGCCGTAGTTGTCGGGGAAACGCTCGCCAAGGGGCTCTGGCGTCTTGAGGAACTGGAAACCCTTGCCCGTGTTTTCATCCTTAGCCGGACAATAGGTGAGCCGCGTATATTGAGCTCAGCGCAGATCTGCGAAGTTCTGGGAGCCATCAGCAATTACGGCCTCAAATATACAAATTAGATGATGCAGTCGTTGGGTGAAAGGTGCCGTGGTTAGCCGGAATGCAGTGCACTTAACGAGTACAATTGGCTAATTCTTTGAACGGATCTGCGGATACGATCGAAGCGTTCATGAAACGCCATCTACCTGATAGAATTGAATTTGGAAATCCGATCATTCAGCATCATTATCTGGGAGAATGAAAACTGACCATGAGTGAAACCGACGGCGACAACTCGATTCAAGAAAATCAGACTGATGCCGTCTCCCGCCGGGCGCGAGGTGAGTTCGTGCGCGGCATCAGCGGATTTCGCGACTTGATTGGCAGCTCATACTTCCCGCCGGAATCTGGGCGTTATCACTTGTTTGTCGCGCTCAATTGCCCGTGGTGTCACCGGGTTGTTCTCGCACGCAATGTGCTTGGTCTTCAGGAATGCATCACCATGGATGTGACATTTCCGAACCGAACAGGAGAAGATGATCAAGAGGGAGCTAACCTGTGGGAATTCAATCCGAAACGCATTTCCGTGCTGACAGGGGAAGCTTTGCCTGAATGCACGACAGAGACTGGATCGAGCCAAGGTTTCCGTCTGGTCAGGGATCTATATCGTGCAGAAGGTTCCAACGAACAATCGGTCCCCGTTCTCTATGACAAGATATCCAAACGCATCGTGAACAACGAAAGCGCAGAGATTCTTCGGATGCTGGATCGTCATGCAGCGGCACTGGGAAGCACCATTCCAGATGACAAGCGGGCCGTGCTTTACCCGAGTGAAGAAATTACACGTACACAGATCGATGGACTAAACGATTTCATTTACACCGCAATCAACAACGGCGCATACAAAGCAGGATTTTCGGCGGATCAATCTGTTTATGAGGCAGCGTTTACTGCATATTTCACCACGCTGGACCGGTTGGACGCATTGCTTGCCGACGGCAGAGCCTTTTTGACCGGGGATGCATTCACAGAAGCCGATTTACGCCTCTTCCCAACGCTCTATCGTCATGATCCTGTTTATTATCTCAGAATGAAACTGAACGGAGCCAGGATCCTCGACTATCCGAATTTATGGCGATGGCTTTGCCGTGTTTATTCATTGGACGGCGTGGCTAACAGCAGCTCGCTGGTCCATTGCAGACAAGGATATTTCGGTCGATCATGGAACGGTGTCATTCCCATGGGATCTTTGAAGCCGATGGCATATCCAGAAGCCTATCTGCATCCAGAGCTAGCCCGCAATTGATCCGAACAGCACGTATGAAGGGTTCTGCCTGTCCTATTCCGTTGAAAAACTCGATGGTTTTGCGTTTTGAACGGTGTGCTGAGTTTGAGCAAACCGTGCCTTGCTTATGCAGGACAACCGATCTGCGGCACCGGGATGAGTTTTGCGAGTTTCCTGAGGTTCTGGGTTGTGGCTGCGAGGTGGAATTCATCGCGGGCTCCGCACGGTCCACGCAATCGAAGCCGGTCGAGTTTCAAAATGCGTTTGAGGTGGGCAAACAGCATCTCGACCTTTTTTCGGAGCTTACATGAGATTGCATATTGTGTGGTGTGTGAGATGGCACGGGCGACATCGCGCGAAGGCTCGTGGATCGACCTTGTGACCTTGCGTTGCGGCTCCTTCGGGCAACACTTCGGCTTCAGGTCGCAGCCATCACAATCGGCCTTTCGGGCACGGTAGCGCAGCGTCCCATCCTTGTTCGCTCCAGCCCGTGGTGTCGCAAACGCGCGGCGGAATTGTTTGAGCTCTTTGCCACCGGGACAGATGTAAGCATCGTTTGCGGTGTCATAGGTGAAGTCCGCCCGCTCATAGGTTCCATCCTTGCGTCCAGACTTGTCTATTACCGGAATGTGCGGGGCAATCCCTCGCTCGTTGACCAACCAGTCGAGCATGGGACCAGAACCATAGGCGGTATCAGCAATCAGCCGTTCGGGCATCAGATCAAACCTGTCGCCCACCCGATCTATCATGGTTCGCACGGAGCCAACCTCAGCCTGCCGGATTGAACGTGTGGCTTCCACATCCAGGATGACTGCATTGTCGGTATCGATCAGATAGTTTGTGGAATAGGCGAAATAGGCAGGGCCGCCACGTGCGCCAGTCCACTGGGAGGCCGGATCGGAATGGGAGGTGAACTTCGGCTCCACCGCACTGGCTGCGCCGAAGGCTTCATCGTCCAGTGTTTCCAGATACTCCGTCACCGCTCGCGGGGCATCAGAAGGATCAATCCTGTCAGGTTTCCAATCCGCTTGTGGTGTGGAGTTCTGCCTATTGGCATCCGCCTGGATCAGGCTCGCGTCGGCCGCGAGACGTTGGCCGCTCGCCAGTCCTTCTTCGATGCAACGCGCCACAACTGTCTCGAAGACATGCCGTAACAGATCGCTGTCACGGAACCGTCCATGGCGGTTCTTCGAGAAGGTCGAGTGGTCCGGTATTGGATCGCTCAGATCAAGGCGGCAAAACCAGCGGTAGGCCAGATTGAGATGGACCTCTTCGCAAAGCCGCCGTTCTGACCGGATGCCCATCGTGTAACCGGCCAGCAGCATCCTGATCATCAGTTCCGGATCAACTGAAGGACGACCGGTCGAGCTATAAAACGGAGCCAGATGCGTGCGAAGGTCGGACAGATCAACGAACCGGTCAATCGAGCGCAACAGATGATCATTCGGGACATGATCCTCAATCGAGAACTCGTAGAACAGCGCGCTTTGCGCTTCCTGTCTCGGACCCATCATTGCCCATATCTCCCAAATCAATAAGAAGATTGAATCAGCGTTCAGCAATCAAAACAACAGGAGTTTTTCAACAGAATACGCCCTCTATAGACCTTCGCATGTCGTGCAACGAACGGCCGCTTTTAGTACGAAGTCAAAAGCCGACGAACGATCGATATGGAGCGCAAAGCGAGTATTGAAAATCCGAATTCAACTTAAACTCCAATGAGGCCGAAGAGACGGTATTCGTTTCATTGCGCTCAAGCCTAATTCACATATGAAAATTGAAAAAATTTACAATAAGATCGATCCGTTAACCTTTTGTCCGGGTTAATTCGGAAAAACAGGCCCTGCCGAGTCGCAGGAGCCCTAAATGAGTATACAAAACACCCGATATCTTCTTGATACTTCTATAATAAGTGAGTTTTCAAAGGACTCATGTCAGCAGCACGCTGGCCTGCGTATTTGGTTAACTCACGTCCCAGAACACGCACTTCACGTGCCCTATGGAGCCGCCTTGGAGATCGAGCGTGGCATCGTCTGCTTGCGACGAACCAATCCTTCTAAGGCGGACATGCTGGATCTCTGGTTTCACGAACTGAGATCAAAACTCCCGTTCATTCCAATGTCGTTGAGCGCCGCTCGGATTCACGCTGAAATGACATCTGAGAGCGCACACAGGCATCTCTGGATAAACGACCCGCGCGCGAAAAGCCCAGGGCCTCGACAGGCTCTTGCAATCGCTGCGACCGCGATAGCATCAGGATCATGTCTGGTTACGCGAAACACATCGGACTTCGAACTGGTCAATCGGTACTTCCCGCTTCCAGGTCTGATCAATCCGATCGACCACGAACCATCCACACCTCCCCATTCAGCAACAATGCCCGTAAAGAGTCTGCCAGCCTCAGCTGATCCTGATTTGGACTTCACATTGAAGAGCGCCGCGTAGCACGTCTGTTTTCTAGTCGGAAAACCGCAATGAGGCGGTTTCAGGATCGTATGTCATACCCTTGATCGACCCATCTCTTATCCGTTCCACGGCCTCATCGATGGCGAACAGCGGGGCCAAGAACCATTCTCGCGGGGTGACTGGGTGGCCAAATCTCGCGTTGATCTTTGCTCATATCCATTTCCATTGCCCCAGAATTGGGAGGCTAATGGAAATGTCCCGCAAGCACCGACAAATCTACAGTTATTTTCGAATTCTTCAGTCGTAAATCTTGTCCAGCTCTCGAAAATCCTTGGGGGCGTAGCCGGTGTGGAGTTTAAATTCACGGGACATGTGGGATGGGCTGCTGAAGCCCAGGTCTTCTGCGAGGACCGACAATGGCAACTCGGATGAAAACAATTCCCGTTTCACCAAGGCGATCCGTTTCTTGCGAACGTAATCCTGTGGTGAGGTGTCAAATGTTTCCTGAAATTTTCTAACAAAGTGCGATCTGCTCATGCCAGCCAGCTTATGGAGCTCGGATACCTTCACGCCTTTGCGAAGATTGTCCGCGACATGCCGTAGGACAGGCGCCATGCGCCTCACGTCCTGTTGGCGTTTGAGGTCGCGGTGTTTTGCGCGCGTGTTGAAATGTGGTGACAGTAAAGACAGGATTTGACTACGCACCATGATTTGGTCGGCAAAACCCTTGCTTGCCAGCTTCTCGTCGATTTGTGTCATCGACTGGAGTGTCGCGTCGTATGAAGGCGCCTCATAAACAAAGTTCCAGGGGTGAAGATCCAGAATGTCGATCCCGCCCTGTACCGTCATTTTGAAACATACATTCAATAACTTGAGATGGGACTGGCAGGAATAGTCGAAACGCCGGGTGGTTGGAAACAGATAAGTTCTTCCGGCCTTCAAATGACAGTCGTTGCCGTCGTAGGCCACGTCAGCAGTGCCACCTGCAATAAAGTACAGACGGTGATAATCGTCATTGAGGCGCGTTCCATTCCATTCCTGCTCGTACTCGGAATTGTCGGAATGAAACAGAACAATTTCAAGTTCGCTGAAATTCACCGGCACGACCTACATATGAGTAAAGAAGAATTACATTCATGTATGAGAAACTGATATAAATAAAGGCGTTTCTAGTATAATTGAGACATTGATGTAATTATTTGGTTTATAAATGCATGGACAGTTGATTGTTCTGCTGGCTGAATTCCCCTGCACCTGAGAGGACAGGTTTGCGGGAGGAAGAATGAAAATCGAGCGATTTGAAACTTGGATATGCAAGCGCGGACATGGCGTTTTCGACGAGGCGCGCGAGGGCGCTGCGCCCATGCCCTGGGATTATGGTGTTGGCAAGATCGTCACCAGCGATGGCATCGAAGGGCTCGCGACATTTTGGGCTGCTCGATCAGGCGCAGTAACTGACGCTTATCTGCAAGACGTGATCGCACCCGTCATCCTTGGCAGGAACATTACCGAGCGGGAACGTATCTGGCACGATTTCTGGAACATTGATCGTCACGGGGCTTTTTTCCCGGTTTTCCTACCAGGTCCAATAGATGTGGCCCTATGGGACGCAGCTGCCAAAACTGCTGAACTGCCCTTGCACCAGTTCATTGGTAGTTACCGGGAGAAACTTCCAGTTTACGCCAGCAGTCTCTGGCTCGAGACAGTTGAGGCCTATGTCGAAGAAGCGCTGAAGTACAAGGCCAAAGGTTTCAAGGCGTACAAGATCCATCCCTGTGGCCCTTCGGAAATGGATATGGAAATCCATGCAGCTGTGCGCGCCGCTGTTGGTCCGGACATGATCTTGATGTCCGATCCGGTCGCCGAATACACACTGTCTGAGGCGATCAAGGTCGCAAGACATATGGAGCAACTCAATTTCAGATGGCTGGAAGAGCCATTTCGAGATTATGAACTCGACAAATACGCAAAACTGACACAGGCCACCGACATCGAGATCGTCGGCACGGAAACGACACGTGGCGGACCGTGGGGCATCGCTCAGGCGATCAAGTTTGATGCGATCAACACCGTGCGGGCCGATGTTTCCTGGAAGGCCGGGATAACCGGAACGCTCAAATCCTGTCATCTCGCCGAAGCGCACGGCATGAATTGCGAATTGCATACGACAACGATGGGACCAATGGACATGGCAAACGTCCACGTCTCCTGTGCGGTCCGCAACTGCGATTTCTTTGAACTCTTTGTTCCTGAAGAAACCTTTCAGGCTCCCATGCGCCAGAGCTACTACGACTTTATCGATGCGAACGGCGACATTCACGCTCCCAAGGGCCACGGGCTCGGCGTCGATATTGACTGGGATCTCGTTGAGAACAGTTGCGTTTCTCACCACACCCACAAGATTTGACTGTTCCCCTAACTCGTGAGGAGGCGGGCGGGGAAATTATAACCGGAGGAGGAAGACTATGGAATTGTTCAGGAAAATTGCCGTTGGCACAGCGGCGTCCGTGATGATGATTGGTGCGGCAACGGCAGATGATACCCGTTATGCGTGGTATGCATCGACAGTTCACCCCTATTTTGATGAAGTGAAAATGGGTGTCGACAAGTTCTCTGAAGATTTCGGAATTGAAGTCACCAAGCGTCTCGGTCAGGACTGGACACAGGACAATCAGAACGACAACGTTTCGGCAATGGCCGCGCAAGGCTTCAATGCCTTCAGCATATTCCCGTCTGACGTTTCTGGTGCTCGCGGGCTTTACGAAGAACTTGCCGGTCAGGGTGTCACGATCATCGATTTCGGTCAGGCAACACAGGAACCAACGCCAGCAGCTTTTTATGTAGGCACACAGCTCAAGGAAGCTGCCATGCTTGCGACGGAAGAGCTGATTAAATCTATGGGCGGAAAGGGAAATGTTATCAACGTCCTGGAAGTGCCTGGCGAAAACACGCGCCTCCGCCAAGAAGGCGTCGAGGAGGTGGTCGCCAAGTATCCGGATGTAAAGATCATTCAGACCGTTGGAAACCTATCCACGATCGAGGACAGTGTCGAAAGGGTTCAAAACGCAATTGCCGCGAACCTTGGCAACATCGACGGCATCATCGCGACGGGTTACACGCCAACGGTTGCCATTGCACAGCTGCTGACCGAGTACCATGAGAGCGGTGGGAAACAGATCCATTTCTATGGCATCGACACAGATGCTGTCGTGCTTGATGCGATCCGTGCCGGCCACATCGATGGAACAATGGCCCAGAACCCGTTCGGTCACGGCTATATTCCGATGGTTCTGCTGAAAAAACTGGCGGAAGGCTACAAACCGCAAGACGGTGTCCACGCTATTGATGCAGGTGTTGTGCCGGTGACGATTGAAAACATCGACACTTATGCTGCCGACATTTCCAAACTGACGCAGAACATCATCGATAACCTCGACAGCAAATATCTAACCCGCTGATCAGGTTGACGGCGCCTTGCGGACCGGTTGCAGCCGGGTCCGCAAGGTCTTTGCCAATCGTTCCAGTTATAGGAAGCTAATTTTGTTTCTCACCAGACTCAAAACAGGAAAAATCATATCGGGAGCGGAATCCGGCATTCTCGGTGCGGCATTTCTCCTGATCCTGCTCTTCGCACTCGCATCAGACAGTTTCCTGACACAGTACAACCTGTTCAATCTGACACGAACCCAGTCTCTCTATGTATTTGTCGCCCTTTCTCAGGCCGTCATGTTGGCAACCGGCAACATGAACCTGTCTGTTGGTGCAATTGCCGGACTAACGGCTGTCATCTTCGGCGTTTGCGTTGATACATTGGAACTCGCCTGGCCACTGGCCTTGCTAATCGCGTTGGGGACAGCCCTGTTTTGCGGTGCCTTCAACGGGTTTGTCATGACGGTTCTGGGCGTAAACTCCTTCATCGTCAGCTTGTCGACGCTGTTCATATTTACCGGTTTCGTCTACGGCATTTCCGAAGGCTATTCCTACCGAAATATTCCAGCTGATTTTGTCCGCATAGGGCGGGGAAACTTCCTGGGGCTACCATATCTGTTCTACCTGATGGTCGGAACGCTGGCTGCCGTTTGGTACATGTTCCGATACACTGTTTTCGGGCGCCAGGTGCTCGCGACTGGCAGTAACCTCGAAGCAGCGAAACTCTCCGGTATAAACACTGACCGCATCATTATGGGCGCGAATTTGCTGTCCGCCTTTTTTGCCGGAGTTGGCGGCTTGCTCTGGGTATCGCGGCTCGGTTCCGCACAACCAGCCATCGGTCAGAATTGGCTGATCATTTCATTTGCAGTGGCGATCATTGGCGGCACTGCGCTTGCTGGCGGACGCATTACAGCCATCGGCCTCTTTGGCGGTGGCCTGATTATGGTCCTCATCAAAAATGGCCTTATCCTGGTTCAGGCAAATGTCTATTTCGAACAGGCGTTTCTTGGATCTATCATCCTGTTGACCATTCTGCTGGATCGGGCACGTGAAATCTGGAGCCATAAGGCCAGAAAATCATGACGCTCCAACTCAAAAATATCAGCAAATCCTTCCCGGGGGTCAAGGCGCTGGACGATGTTTCAGTTGTGTTCTCTGCATCGGAGGTTCATGCACTACTCGGAGAAAACGGAGCTGGTAAAAGTACGCTGATCAAGGCGATCTGCGGCATTCATAAAGCCGATAGCGGTTCAATTGAACTTGGTGAAAAAACGTTGAATCTGAAGTCCCTGAAAGATGGGATGCGTCAGGGTATCACGATCGTTAATCAGGAAATTCAGGTGTTTTCCGAAAGCAGCGTTGCTGAAAACATCATGATAGACAAATTGGATAACTATCGCGGATTTGGCGGTATCAATTGGTCAAAGCTGAATGCCGATGCTCTGGGTTATCTGGACCTTGTCGGTCTGGAGATTGATCCTGAAACACCCATCGGCGGCTTGAGCGCAGCTCAAAAGCAGCTGATCCAGATAGCAAAAGCCATCTCCAGTGAAGCCACAGTCATTCTCCTTGATGAACCCACTTCATCGATTACTGCAAATGAAGTTGCAAAACTCTTTGAGGTGATCCGGGACTTAAAAGCCAAGGGGTACACGTTAATTTTCGTGTCCCACAAGTTGGAAGAAGTTCTCGAAATCTGCGACCGGGTTACGGTTCTTCGCGACGGTCAGCATGTCGGTACGCGATGTATATCGGAAGTCGACAAACAGGCAATCATCGAGATGATGATCGGCCGGAAAATCCTGATCGAGAATTTTTCAAGGCTTGATTCAGATCCGAAGGACATCGTTCTTGAAGCCGACGGACTGACGTCTGCCGGGCTGATTGAGGATGCGAGTTTTAAATTGCGGCGCGGCGAAGTGCTCGGTCTTTATGGTCTGGTCGGTTCGGGGCGAACTGAACTTGCCAAGACGATCATCGGACACTTTCCCGTTTCGGCGGGGGTATTGAAGGTCCACGGAAAAACAGCCAAAATCCGCAGTGTCGCTGACTGCATCGCCAAACATAACATCGGATACGTCTCGGAAAACCGGAAAGAAGACGGCCTCTTTCTGGATTTCGACATAGAGACCAATATGACAATTCCGATCTGGAAAAGGATCCAGAATCCACTCACCCGAGCCATCAACATAAAAAAGCAACGCGAAACTGCCCACGATCTCATGGCAGCGTTGGATGTGAGGGCTACAGGCATTGACCAGCGTGTGGGAGATTTGAGTGGCGGCAACCAACAAAAAATCTCGATCGCCAAATGGCTTGCTGCCGACTGTGACATTCTGATTATCGATGAACCGTCGGTCGGTGTCGATATTGGTGCCAAAACCATGATCCACAAACTAATCTGGGATCTAGCAAACACCGAAAAAAAATCGATCATCCTGATTTCTTCCGACATGCCGGAAATGATTTCGCTCGCCAGCAGAATTCTGGTGTTCAAGGAAAAGCGTATTACCGGCGAGGTTCCCGGCATTGCTGAACCAGACCAAGATTATGAAGCGCTCAGCCGCGATATCGGAAAGTTGATGGCATGACGACAATGAACAATCCGTTCGACCTTCACGAAAAGGTTGCCCTGATTACCGGAGGCGGCAGCGGCTTGGGACTGGCCATGGCCCAGTGTTTTGTTGCATCCGGGGCAATGGTTCTTATTGCTGGCAAGACGGAAACCAAACTTAAAGACGCTGTCACAGAGCTGGGTGAAAACGCTTCCTACCTGGTCGCGGACATTACTGCTCCAGGTTCAGCCCGTGATTTGGTTCGTGCCTGTTCAGACCGCTACGGCGGACTTGATATTCTGGTCAACAATGCCGGCAATCACGTCAAGAAGCCGATATTGGATACAAACACAGAAGACGTTCAAACCGTTCTGGATACCCATGTCATGGCGGCATTCGAACTGACCAGGGAAGCCATGCCGGTCATGAAATTGCGCGGCGGCGGTTCGATCCTGTTTATCGCCTCCATGGCCTCCTATCTGTCTGTGCCTCAGGTCATTGGTTACACTGTGGCCAAGTCCGCGGTCCTCGGTCTGGTCAGAGGAGTGGCAGCAGAAGTCAGCCTGGATGGTATTCGCGTCAACGGCATTGCTCCTGGTTGGATTGAAACACCCATGACAGCCAAGGCACTCGACAATGATCCGGCGCGAAAAAACAAGATCCTGACCAGAACCCCTATGGGAAAGATGGGCAAGCCTGAAGACATCGGCTGGGCAGCAACCTACCTGGCTTCTGATGCGGCGGCCTTTGTGAACGGACATGTTCTCGTTGTGGACGGCGGAGCCCTGAACGGATTTTGACTATGAAAGCATTCTATATTGACGGGCCTGGCGTAACCCGCTTTGGCACGGTAGCACCGCCTGCGATGAAAGACGACGAGGTCCTCTTGAAAGTGGAACGGGTCGGTCTGTGCGGATCAGACCTGAACACCTATCGCGGTCTCAATCCGCTGGTCAGTTATCCGCGTATCCCAGGGCATGAAATTGCCGGTGAAATAGTCGAAATCGGCAGTTCTGTTCCTGATATGCTTCAAGTAGGCCAGCAAGTCACGCTGAACCCATACAAGAATTGCGGCACGTGCCCGGCTTGTCGAAAAGGACGGATCAACGCCTGCCGCAATAATCAGACGATGGGCGTTCAAAGGGAAGGCGCACTCACAGAAATCATCGCTGTTCCCTGGGAACGGATCGTCAAGGCATCCGTTGCAAATATCAATCACCTGGCGTTGATCGAGCCAATGGCTGTTGGTTTTCACGCTGCCGCACGCGGGCGGGTCACCAAAGGCGACAAGGTTGCCGTATTCGGTTGTGGCGCAATTGGGCTCGGAGCCATTGCGGGATGTATTCGCGCTGGGGCAGAGGTTCTGGCCATCGATATTGTGAATGAAAAGCTCGAACTTGCAAAGTCTGTTGGCGCGGTACGGTCAGTCAACAGCAACACGCAGGATGTTATGGAATCGGTCACTGATTTCACCGACGGCGATGGCGTAGACCTGGCAATCGAGGCCGTTGGCCTGCCACAAACCTTTCTGGCTTGTGTTGACGTTGCCGCTCCGGTTGGCCGGGTCGTCTACATTGGATATTCAAAGGCACCCGTGACCTATGAGACCAAGACAATCCTCACCAAGGAACTGGACATCTTGGGATCGCGAGGTGCCCTTCAACAGGACTTTGTTGACGCGGCAGCCTATGTAGAACAAGGCCGCTATCCAGCCGACAAAACCATTACGCGAATTTTTGATTTTGAGGCTGCAGGTGAAGCTTTGCACATATGGCAAGAAGATCCTGATGCTGTGACTAAGTTTGTTGTTTCAAAAACAGATGATGCCGGATGTGGCTGATTTTCGAAAGGCCTTTTGTTTGGACGATCGAGCGTTTGAAGGCTACCGGTATTGCAAAAACTGTGTTGACCTAGGCAACAGATACCGACGAGGAGACCCAATTTCCCCCCCTCGCCTTTCTCTGGTTGCGAGCATCTCGCAAACAGCACAAAATCTGCTCTAATTCTATCAGGTTCAGAACCTTGGTTCCGTTTGGCACAAGACTTTGATCCTGAAATAAGATAGCACTAATTATGAATGTAGTTTCAGTTAGTTGCGGATCCTCAAGTTCAGAACTCTGGGTCCCTCAGCATTGGGCCGAATATGGATGTGATCGTCGTTGGTGCAGGAATTGTTGGGGTGTCATGCGCCATCTGGCTGCAACGCGACGGGCATGAAGTCACCTTAGTTGATCGCGCGGGCCCTGCATCGGGCACAAGTCACGGCAATGCAGGGGTTTTGGCGGCCGGTGCGATCATTCCGGTTACCACCCCTGGATTGTTAAGCCGGGCGCCCGGCATGCTGATGGACCGAAACGCACCGCTTTTCTTGCGGTGGTCCTACGTGCCCAAATTACTGCCTTTTCTGGCGAAGTACCTTCGCTTCGCAACCGACAAGCATGTCGACCACTACGGCATCGCAATGTCATTTCTGTTGCACGACACGGTCGATCAACACCGGCAATTGGCGCAAGATACACCTGCTGCGAATTTCATCGGCGACGAGAACTATTGCTTTGGCTATGCGACACAAGCGGCCTTTGAGGCTGATGCTTATGGCTGGAGAAAACGCAAAGCAGCGGGATATGAATACGAGGTCGTGAGTGGGGCGGAACACGCGGTTGATGATCCAGCGTTCGGTGCGGCATTTGAGACAGTCGTCCGCTGCAAAAATCATGGCCGCATTTCGGACCCTGGCGCTTATGTCAAAGCTCTGGCGGATCATTTTGTCGACCAAGGTGGAATGCTGCAAATCTGCGATGTTCGTGATGTAGACGTCACAGACGGCGTGATCACAGGTCTACACACCTCAGAGGGAGCGATGAGCGCCGATCACATCGTCTTTGCCATGGGGCCGTGGTCCAAGGCGATTGCTCACAAGCTCGGTGTCAAAGTCCCGTTTGAAAGTGAACGGGGCTATCATCTGGAATTCATCAACCCGACTATCATGCCAAAGGCCCCCATGATGGTCGCCAGTGGCAAGTTTGTCCTGACCCCGATGGATGGCCGATTGCGTGCTGCGGGTGTCATAGAATTCGGTGGACTTGAAAAAGGACCAGGCAGGGCCCCGTTCGAGATGCTGCATCGCCAGGTCGCAGAAATCCTGCCGGACATGAGGAGTGATGATGTTGTTGAATGGATGGGCCATCGCCCCGCGCCAGCCGACAGCCTGCCGCTGATCGGTGCAAATGATGCGCAGGGACGCAGCTATAGTGCCTTTGGCCATCAACATGTTGGCTTGACAGGCGGACCCAAAACGGGTCGGATCATCGCAGATCTGATAGGCGGTAAAAAACCGAACAATGATTTGGCAGCCTTCGATCCTATGAAACATGCGGCACGATAGTGCAGCCGTCTGGGAGGACACCAATGACGATTCTAAAGACCACCGCCGCGACCTTTGTCGGCGCCCTAATGGCGACGAGTGCGTTCGCAGACGGCCACGCCCTGTCGTGGGATATGCCTATGGCCTATGCCGCGACAAATTTCCATTCCGAGCATGGCGTGATCTTCGCTGACCTCGTGCGCGACTACACAGATGGCGCCATCGACATCACGGTCCACCCGGGCGGGTCGCTGTTCGGTGGCGGTGACATAAAGCGTGCGATCCAGACTGGCCAGGTGCCGATTGGTGAGCGTTTCATGTCGGCCCACGCCAACGAAGCCCCCCTATTGGGTTGGGACAACCTGCCATTCATTGCCACAAGCTATGAAGACAATGATCGACTGTGGCAAGTTGCTCGTGAGACTGTAAACGCGCAGTTGGCGGACCTGAACCTTGTGGCGCTCTATACCTGCCCATGGCCGGGTCAGGGGTTTTATTTTGACAAGGAAGTGAACTCTTCCAAGGATACACAAGGGATCAAGTTTCGGTCCTATAACTCCGCCACAGCGACCTTTGCAGAAGAACTGGGCATGATTCCGGTTCAGATCGAAGCTGCAGAGCTGAGCCAAGCCCTGGCGACCGGTGTCGCATCAGCGTTCATCTCGTCCGGATCTACCGGGTATGACCGCCAGGTTTGGGAGCATCTGAGCCACTACTACAAGGTCAACGCATGGTTGCCGCGCAACTATGTGATGGTGAATACGCAAGTCTGGGACGGTCTGGATCCAAAGCTTCAGGCAAGCATCCAGAAAGCCGCAGACGAGACCTCGGCGTCGTGTTCCGCCAAATCGGCTGAACTGGCGAACTTCTACTTCGCTGAGCTTGAGAAGAACGGCATGACTGTTCAGGATGCAGGTCCAGAATTCCTCGCCGAACTCGAAGCGATTGGCACAAAAATGACGGCTGATTGGCTGGCGACAGCTGGGACTGACGGCCAGGCGATCCTTGACGCCTACAACGCCAACTAAACCTTTCTGGCCAGCCCGCGCTGCTGCGGGCTGGCCTGTTTTCGTTTCAAATACCGAGAACCCGAAATGCGTGACTGGTCACCCGTCATGAACCTGCCCCTTTGGGTTTGGCTCTTTGTTCTTCCAAGCTTTATCGGTGTTGTCTGCCTGATTGTGGGCCCAAAACTTGAACCCTACCTTCGGCCTCTTTGGCGTATTCTCGACCGTGTTTATGCAACAAGCGGCGCCATTGCTGGGTTCTTTATGATCATGATCCTGACGTTGATCGTGATCGGAATGGTCGCCCGCTGGACAAGCGTCGCTGTGCCGGGCACAACCGAATTTGCAGGCTACGCTATGGCGGCCACTTCGTTTTTTGCGCTGTGCCACGCGCTGACCCGCGGCGCGCATATTCGCGTGTCGATAATCCTGAATGCCAATGATTTCTTGAAAAAATGGCTCGATTTGTTCGCAGTGTTTGGCGCGGCCGTCATCGCCACTTATTTCGCGCGTTACGCAATCAAGGCGAACTTCTTCTCAGAAATGCTCAACGACCGCACGCAGGGCCAGGACCAAATCCCCGAGTGGTTGGTGTCCTTTTTCAGCCTTGATTTTGCGGGCGTCGCGGCGGGTAGCACGACCTTGGTTTACACCCCCATCTGGATACCGCAACTGGCCATGTCGATTGGTACTATTTTGCTGGCGATTGCCCTGTGGGACACGCTGTACCGGATGCTCGTGACGGGTGTAAACCCGATTGTGTCGGAGTCCGTCGAATGACCGAAGCTTACGCTACAATCGTTTTCCTGTTCGTCCTGTTCACCCTGCTTGGTTCGTCCATCTGGATCGGTCTGGCGCTTATGGGCGTTGCCTGGGTCGGGATGGAACTGTTTACCACCCGCCCAGCCGGCGATGCCATGGCCACAATCATCTGGACTGGGGCGTCATCATGGACGCTCACAGCTCTGCCGCTGTTTATCTGGATGGGTGAAATCCTTTATCGAACACGATTGTCCCAGGACATGTTCCGCGGGCTTGCCCCATGGATGCGCTGGCTCCCCGGTGGTTTGCTGCATACCAATATCGCAGGCTGCACTATTTTTGCCGCTGTCTCCGGGTCATCCGCTGCAACACTGACCACGGTTGGCAAGATGTCGATCCCTGAACTGCGGAAACGGGGATATCCTGAATACATGATCGTCGGCACCTTGGCGGGGGCTGCGACCCTTGGCTTGATGATACCGCCGTCCCTCACGCTGATTGTCTATGGCGTGTCGATCAACGAAAGCATCATCAAGTTGTTCATGGCCGGTATCATCCCCGGCCTCGTGCTCGCAGCACTGTTCATGTCGTATATCGTGGCGTGGCATTATTTCCGCCCCGAACAACGCCCAGACCCCGAACCCAGCATCAGCTTTGGTACAATGCTCGCCGAGAGCCGCTTTTTGATCCCGGTACTGTGTCTTGTTTTCGCGGTCATTGGATCAATGTATTTCGGCTGGGCCACCGCCACCGAGGCTGCCGCCGTGGGTGTCCTTGGTGCCCTGACGCTGGCGATGTTCCAGAGATCCCTCACGTTTAGCACGTTTTTCGAAAGCCTGATGGGGGCTACACGGACCTCGGCCATGATCGCCCTGATCCTGATGGGAGCGGCATTCTTGTCATTATCGATGGGTTTCACCGGTCTGCCACGCGCCTTGGCGGCTTTCATTGATCAACTGAACCTGTCACCAATAACGCTGATTGCGGCTTTGACCATCTTCTACATCATTTTGGGCATGTTCCTTGACGGAATCTCGTCGGTTGTTCTGACGATGGCCATCGTAGAGCCAATGATCCGGCAAGCAGGTATTGACCCCATCTGGTTCGGAATCTTCATCGTTGTCGTCGTGGAAATGGCGCAAGTGACACCACCTATCGGCTTTAACCTGTTTGTCTTGCAGGCGATGACGAGGCATGAGATCGGCTACATATCAAAAGTCGCCCTGCCAATGGTCGGCCTGATGCTTTTGATGATTGTCTTGTTGGTGGCCTTCCCGGGGCTGGCGACTTGGCTGCCAGAAACCATCCGGTAACAAGGATGGCACCTTCCGTCACAGTCCTGCAACTCGACACCGAATTTCCAAGGGTGCCGGGAGATGTGGGCTGTAAACAGACCTACGTTGGCAACATCGAAATCATTCGCATCGCCAACGCAACCGTGGGGCAAATCGTCAGTTCAAACCCTGCCACAATCTCCATCGCAACTTTTGAGGCTGCGCTGACGGCAGCCAAAGGAGAAGTTGTAGTCACGTCTTGCGGATTCTTGTCCTACTGGCAAACGCATCTGCAATCGCGCACGGACAAACCCTTCATAAGCTCGGCCCTGACCGCCTTGCATCAACTTTGCAACTTTCATGCGCCTCATGACATTTTGACACTGACGTTTGATGCATCGCGCCTGAACGCGCGGCACTTTGGCCCTTACGAAACAGACGTCATCGGGCTGCCGACGGACATGCATTTACGGCAGGTGATTTCTCAAAATCTGACAGAACTGGACGTTGATCTGGCAACGCGAGAAGTCACTGAATTCGTCATGACGCAGCGCAAGAAACACCACAAACACATCCTTCTGGAATGCACAAACCTGCCACCTTACAAGGACGCTATCGGCTCTGCGACGGACCTGCCAATCACTGATATACTCACCGGTATTGAGGGGGTGCGTCAGAACACCATACGGCCCGCGTTTTTGACCCATCAATGGAGTAATCCATGACCTCAGATTTTGCCGCAGCCCGCAGCACTGACAGCTTGTCGATCCCCGTCATCGATATCTCAGGTGCAATTTCCGGGGACGATATCGAAAGCGTAGCTGCAGCCCTACACCGGGCCGCGACTGACCACGGGTTCTTCTATATATCGGGTCACGGAATTGATCCGCAGCTGATGGATCAGGCGTTTGCAGTCTCAAAAGCCTTCTTCGACCTTCCGGGCAAAGACAAGGATGTGGTCGCTGTCAATACCAAGCAGCGGGGTTGGATGGCGCAGGGCATGTCGCATCTGCAAGGTGCCAAGACCCATGACCTGAAAGAGGTTTTCTTCTGGGGCACGGAACTAGCGGCGGATGACGAAGATGTGGTCGCTGGCAAACCCATGTGTGCGGTGAACCAGTGGCCAGTGACCTTTCCGCGTCTGAACACCGAATTGATACCGTATTACGATGCTGTTTGCGCCGTCGCGCGCCGGGTGATGGCAGTTGTCGCTGTCAGTCTTGACAAGCCGTCCGATTTTTTTGACGCCGCTTACGCCAAACCACTCGCCCGGGGGCAATTGGTGTATTACCCAGCCTCAACCGAAGCGGATGAAGCCGAAGAACGCTTCGGAGTGGCACCTCACACTGACTTCGGTGTGTTGACTATCTTGCTGCAAGATGACAGCGGCGGTCTGCAAGTGCGGGCAAAGTCCGGAGACTGGATCGAGGCACCACCCATTCCAGGCACCCTTGTGTGCAACATCGGCGACCTGCTCGCGCGGTGGACAAACAATCGCTTTGCATCAACTGTGCACCGGGTCATCAACCGGTCAAAAGGCGCACGATATTCCATCCCGGTCTTCTTCGACCCACACACAGATACAATCATTGATCCGATCGATCTGGGTGTCTCCCAAAACGACAGCGCATACACGCCGGTCCGTGCCGGCGAGCACATCGCAAACCGCAATTCCAAGAGCTTTTCGCAGTACAGGGATTGAGACGGGCGTATTCTTCTGCCCCTCTCCGTGTTTGGAGAACCCAGCTGGACTTTTCCGGGTGTTAAGGCTGAGGACGACGAGCCGCCGGCGGGCCTTTCATCAGCGAGACTAGCGGTTTGGTGCCGATTGCGCTGTGGGGACGGACTTCGCGAGAACGCGGAATTGAGCTGAACAGAAACGAGGCACCAAACACCATTCTTGTCCAAAACAGTTCAAAAAACCCTTCCTTATTGAACGGCTTTTACTGCCTTCTCGGCCATTGTCAGAATTGCTTCGCGGGAGTTGGCAACGGCGATAAAACGGGCGTTGTGACAGAATTTTGCGCCCTTGACACCGCTGGCTTCTTCCAGCGCCGCGTCCGTCAAACCGGCCCATTCAGCAGGCAGATCAGCGCGTTGCTCAAAAGTGTCGTTCGACAGCTTGATTCCATTGAGCGTCCAGTCATCACCGCGTGGATTAACCACAAAGAGGATGTGATCCGCCTTTGCCTTGTCGAGCGCAGCACCATAAGGCATGCCCATGGGCAACTCGAGAATGGGAGACGCGCCGGCTTCGGAGATTGCTTGCTGCACGATACTTTGCGCGCGGGCCTTGGCAGCCCGTTCCCGGACAGAAGCCTCTACAAAACTGCGGGCAATTGGAAGTGCTTCGAGAAATGCGTCATCGTAGGCGGTTGGTGATGTGTCGTCGAACACCGGCTTCAGACTTCCGATCAATGCGGGTAAGGTCAGGTTCGACATCTGCCCCGCTGTCGAGGGATCAATCACGCCATTGTCCTGAAGATCAATCGGCAACACGAACTTCGTGTCTATGGCCAGATGAATATCTTCGATATCTTGTTCAGGAACGTCCATTGCCGCCAAATAATCCCGGCCATAATGGGCCCAGATCAAGCCGAAGGAACTGAATGGCTGGCCGTCTTCACGCAAGGGGCCGGGGCGCTGGTGGTGATCAAAGATCTGCGCTTCGGCATCAAAATTCCCGCCGACATCATAAATGATCTTGTCAGCTGCTGGTGCAAGCCATTGGCGATCTCGTGTGCGCTTCAACTCTGCCTGAGGAAACAACTGTGTGAGCACTACGGAGGACAGCAACTCGTCCGCATGAAAGCCGCCGGAATGGGTGACAAGATGGGTAATGGTCAAACGGGTGCTCCAAGAGATCATTCATATCAACATAGCCAACCACCTCACAAATCATGGCTGGTTTGAATGGCCGTGTTTACAGCGAATTGACGGCAGATCAACACATCAATTTGAGTAAGCTATCCAGGCATCAACACCCTGTTGCCATTTCACAGGTTTTCCCTTGAGGTGTTTCCTTTGAGTAGCGCACATCATTTCTTCTGTCAGCGACCCTATTCCAGTTGAAACTTGTGACTTCAAACTGGCTATTTACCGAAAATATCGATATTATTGAGTATGAGCATTCAAACGCATCTTGATCCGACACAGGAACCTTCGGCGACCCAGCGCGCCTATCTAGCCATTCGCCGAATGATTGTTATTGGTGAATTGCCTCCTGGCGAAAAACTGAAGATCGAAACCCTCAGAACTATTCTTGATATGGGCGGCTCCCCTATTAGGGAAGCCCTGACGCTGCTGGTGTCCGATCTGCTGGTAGAGCGGCTGGATCAAAGAGGTTTCAGAACAGCCGCCATCAGCCCGGAAAACTTCTCGGAGATCCTGAAACTCAGGTGCCAACTTGAAGAAATGGCACTTAGGGACAGTATTCTGCTTGCCGATCAGCCCTGGGAAGATCAGTTGGTCATCAGCCATCATCGAATGATGCGGGAACAGCGTTCAAACATTGAGCGTTTTGAAGCACTGCACAAGGCCTTTCACATGAACTTGCTGAGTGCCTGCAATTCGCCGGTGCTGCTGAAATTCTGCAATCAGCTTTATGATCTCAACATCCGCTACCGGTATCTTGCGGGCAAGGCGCTGAATTATTCAAAGCGTGACATCGGCAAGGAACACACCGATATCATGAACGCAGCGGTCGATAGGGACGCTGAAACAGCATCTAGACTACTGCTCGATCACTATCGCAACACAGGTGCCTTTCTGGAAAAACACTTCTCGACAGAATCTACCCTGATCCAGAACTGACAGAGATTCAGGCGGGACCCTGCCCCGCCTATAGCCTTGTAGCCATCAGCTCTCTTCGCGAACCAGCACCAGATCAAAGTCCGCCTTCAGATACGGGCCGTCGACTTTTCCAGACAATTCAAACCCTTCGGCCGGAAAACTGCCTGCCGGTTCCTCAACATATTTCATTACCAGATCTTCGCGCACGCCAAAGACCGTGTCTTCGTCCAGATATGGATCATCATCTGGAAAAATTTCGGTAACCAGTGGGCGATACCCTGCTGCCTTGACGATGTAATGGAGATGCGACGGCCGCCAGGGATGGCGCCCGCTGGCCCGCAAGATATCACCGACCGGACCGTCTCCTGGCACGGTGTAGCTGACCGGCTTGACGGTGGTGAAGGCGTAACGGCCGTCAGGTCCTGTCTTTTGAATGCCGTGGAACGAATAGGTGTCCTGATCGGGATCCTGACTGGAATAGAGCCCGTTTGGTGCCGTCTGCCAGATATCGAGTTCTGCTCCCTCGATCGGATTGCCGTCCGTGTCGCGAATGGTGCCCTGCGCCACCAACACCTGATCTTCAAAATCCTTTTTCATATCGCCGCCAATGGCAAGCGGCGGAGACCCGGTGATGTGGAAAGGGCCCAAAACGCTGGAAGACGTACCTTCCGGATTGGAATGCAGCATGTCGACCAGCGACGACAAGCCGAGTACATCCGAGAGCAGTACAAATTCGTGCCGCTCCTTATCTGAAATATCACCGGCCCATTCCAGAAATTCGATACCCTTTTGCCATTCCGCATGGGTGAGGTTGGTTTCCCGCGCAAAGTCGTGCAGATGCGTAACCAAGCTCTTCAGGACTTCCTTCAGTCGCGGATCAGTGTCCGCCCCGAAATACCCCATGAAAACGTCGGTGATGTTGTCTTTGGTAACTTGGCGCATGGAAAGCCTCTTAGTTCAAAATGGCCAGGCTGAGTGATGGCCAGCGAATCAACGCAATCAGGACAATCAGCATGACGAGCGCGAAGGGAAATGCGCCGACAAAGACGTCCTTGAGCGTGATCCGGGGATCATTCAGGGTGGCCTTGATTACAAAACACGAAATGCCCAATGGAGGTGTCAATAGGCCGATCTCCGCACCGACAACCGTGACAATTCCAAACCAGATCAGTGACAGGCCCATCGGTTCAATAAGCGGCAGGAACAGCGGCACGACGATCAGGATGATGGATGCCGTGTCCAGCAGCGTGCCAAGGAAGATCATCATCAGCACATAGATGAACATGATCCAGAAGAAACTCATCTGGGTCTCGTTCAGCATGTCACCAAGCTCGTTTGGTAGCCCAGCCAACCCGAGCATACGGCTGTAGATGGACGCAGCTGTGATCAGGAACAAGATAGATGCCGTGATGTGGCCGGTTTCCAGCAAGGCACTCCAGACCGACTTGAGCGTCAGTTTCTTCCGGAAGGCCGCGATCACAATGCCAAGCAGCGAGCCGGTCGCGCCGGCTTCAACCGGTGTCAGCCAGCCGGTATAGATGCCGCCAAGGACCGTGACGATCAATATGAGAATAGGGACGGTCTTGTCCGCAATCTCTCGGGGCGACATCCACTCCGTTTCATCGGCAGGCCGGCCGCCGATGTAGGATGGCGCAAATCTGCCCATCAGGTAAATCGCAGCTACATAGGCAATTGCCAACAGGAGACCTGGAACGACCCCGGCAAGAAACATGTCTCCGACGCTCTGTTCAGCAACGAAGGAATAGATGATCAACATTGCTGACGGCGGAATGATCATGCCCAGAACCGATGATCCGGCGACCACTCCCACCGCAAAACGCGGATTGTAATCGAAGGCCAACATCTGCGGCACGGACACTTTCGCAAATACGGACGCTGATGCGATGGACGAGCCGGTGACAGCTGCGAAGACCGCATTGGCTCCCACGGTCGCCATGCCAATACCGCCCTTGACTTTGCGAAAACCGGAATTCATCACCGAATAGATATCCGCCCCAAGCCCGGCTTTGGCGACAATCAGTCCCATAAAGGTGAACAGCGGAACGGTGGCGAACGTGTATTCCATCACGCTGTCGCCAATGGCGATCTTCAACAGGTTGACGGCAAGGTCAAAATTGTCCCGCATCAAAACAATTGAAACGAAGGAGACCAGGCCGAGTGCAATCGGAATATAGACGCCGAGATAGACAAGAATGACAATCGCGACGACGGACAACATGCCAATTTCAATAGGTGTCACGAGTTATCCTCTGGGCGTTCGTTGAGGCGCACCGGATCAACTTTTGCGTCCGGAGTTATAACCTTCAGGATAAACAGAATGGTGCAGAGCGTGGCGCTCAGATAAATGGTCAGTTTCACTGGCCACCAAGGCGCTGTGAAGATGCCCGGAACACCGAAGAAGTCTTTTGTCTCATACATTTCGACAAATTCCGGCCAGATGGCAAAGGCGACCAATCCCATCAGAACAGCTGAAGCGGTGTTGATGATCCGCCGTAGTGTCATCGCCAGTTTTGGTCGGGTTGTTTCCAGGATTGTCAGGAACCCGTCCGACCGTGTCAGACGGTTCATGCGAACCACATCTGGCAGCTGAAGAAAGACGATCAGAACCATCGAGAACTGCACAACTTCGACAGCGCCGCGAAATGGCGCATTGAAAAATCCGCGCGCCACCACGTCGTAGTTCACAACAAGGACCAGTGCGAGGACGATCAGGGTGCCAACAACGTTGGCACCTATCGCGACCGAATTGGCCAGTTTCGAGAGGGCGCGAACGCCAGCTTTTATAAGACCCAGCATACTGGCGCTCGCTTTCTCGTTGCTGCGTTTACTGTGTCAGCTCGGCGGACCAGTCGCGGACCGGCGTAAAGCCAGCAGCTTTCAACTTGGCTGTATAAGCTTTCAGCATGTCACTGCCAGGTTCACCCTTGCCATCAAGGTTGTCGGCCCATTCAACCGCAATGTTTGGCATGTTGGCAGCCCACTGGGCCCGTTCGGCCGGATCCATTTCAACAACCTTACCACCAGATTCCACGTAGGCAGCCCGGCTTGCACCAGCACGGTCCATGGCGATTGCCGCAACATGATCCCGATAAGCGACTGCAACTTCCTGAAGCACAGACTTAACTTCGTCTGGAAGCTTGTCCCAGTAGTCCTTGTTGACGGTGATGGTCTTGGAGTTCACGGCACCGAGATCGGCCTTCAGCATGTAAGGCGCAACTTCAGCGATCTTGAATGTCTTTGCAGCTTCCGGCCACAGCATGGCGTTGTCCACCAAACCGGTTTGCAGCATGTTGTAGAAGTCTGTCAGACCGCCACGTACGCCAGCAGCTCCGTCAATACCTTCCAGGTAACGCAGGTTCATGCCGGCACCCGCAACCTTGCTGCCTTCAATGTCTTTCAAGGAAGTAACCGGCTCCTTGGAGAACACTTGATAGGTGTCGAGCACGACGCCGGTCGCCAGATAGACCTGATTCTGGGCTTCGAATTCCTTCTGCATGGTTGGGAATTCCTTGGCGATCTCGTCAACAGCCTTGGCTACCGCGCGAGAATCCGCTGCGATGAAGGGTGTGACAGCCGCCAAAGCCTGGCTTGGCAGTTTGGACGAATGGAAGATCGTCGTAACGATGCCGATGTCGCCAAGGCCGAGTTTCACGCCTTCCAGCACACCTTTTGGTTTGACGATGGAGCCACCGTAGCTTTCCTGCCAATCCATCTTGTAATTGCCGCTTTCGGCGAGCTTCTTATCAACTTCAGGAATGAAGAAGTTTGTGAACTCCTTCACCCACAAGGCGCGCGCCGGATAGCCGTCAATCACCACAGCTTTGATAGTTTCAGTTGCGAATGCAGGCATTGCTGTCGCACTCAGCATCGCCAGCGCCAAAGCGCTTCCTTTTGTCAGACGTCCAATCATGGTATTCTCCTCCCAGTAACTTTAGTTGATCACGCTTTTTTCCAGTTGATCTCTAGTTTTGTTCCCGCGTGCTGATACATCTTTGAAATTGCGCAGTATTTTGCAGTTTCTGAAGCTACGCTCGCCAACTCCTCCTCAGTGGCGGGCCCATCAGCGGTGACATCGAGGCGGATTTCCTTGAAAGGAATATCCACTTCCTCCATCAGCAAGACACCGCGCCTGTCGAAATCGACTTCCATTTTGAAATCCAGGTGACCGATATCGATCCCCAGTTTCTCAGCGCATTTGTTGCCGATGGTGTTGGTGCAGCCAATGAGAGCTGCGTAAGCCGTTTCCGTCGGCGAAAAACCGGTGTTTGTTCCGCCGCGTTCAACAGGCTCATCAATTTGAGACGTCAAGTCTCTTACGGCGACTTCGCATCGGGCGTGGCTGCTCGCCTGCCCGGTCATGGGAATTGTAATTACCGTTTTCTGCCGAATGGCCATGTTCAATGTACCTCAGAGATACTTGCAGGCTTGGTCGAATGGCAGGCGTGGCAGCTTCTGGAACAAAGCTGTTTCGTCTGCAAAACCAAAATTGCAAAGGAAGTTGGATTTCAACGTGGTTCCGGCAAAGAACTCTTCGTCGACGATCTTGTTTGAAAAACCCGACATTGCACCAACATCGAGACCGAGCGCCCGCGCCGCAATCATGAAATAGGCACCCTGCAGCGTACCGTTTCTAAAGGCCGTGGTTTCTGAATGCTCGGGTTTGCCCTGAAAATGCGGCCGCCGGTCTTCATGCGGAAAGAGGTAAGGCAGTTCCGTCCAGAACTCGAGATCATGCGCAATGATGACCGTCGCCGGGGCAGACATCATTTTATCGATGTTCTTGTCCTTGAGCGACTTTGCCAGACGTTGTTTCGCCTCTGGTGTTTCGATAAAGAAAAAACGCGCCGGGCAGCAGTTCATACTGGTCGGACCAGCAGCCGTGATGTCGTAGATTGTCTCCAGCACATCACGTGATACCTGCTTGTCCTGCCAGGCGTAGTGCGAGCGCGCATCGCGAAGGATCATGTCGATGCTGGCATCATCCAGATGACCGATTTTCTCCCGAAGACCCCGAACTGTTTCCTGAGCCTCTGCCCGGAGTTTGGCCAGAGCGTCTCCTGTTGGAGCTTTTGAAGCAGACATCGTCATTCAGCGGCCTCCGTCGAAACAACATCTTCCTCCGCAACGATCGGATTGGCGCAGATACCAATGCCTTCGATCTCCACTTCCACAACTTCGCCAGGACGCAGCCAGCGCTGAGGTTTCTTGGCGTGACCAACACCTGGTGGCGTTCCCATTGCGATCAAATCGCCAGGTTCCAGCGTGGAATACTCTGAAATCGTCGCAATTGTCCGAGCAACACTCCAGAGCATGTCCGATGTCTTCGCGCTTTGAAGGATTTCGCTGCCGACACGGCTTTCGATCTTCAAGCCTTCCGCGCCTACTGGCAGTTCATCCGGTGTCACGACAACCGGACCTAGTGGGCCTGTTGCGTCAAAATTCTTGCCAGGTGTCCATTGGTGGGTCTTGCGCTGATACTCGCGCACTGAGCCATCATTGAAGATCGTATAGCCGAACACATGTCCGAGCGCGTCCGCTTCGCTGATATGCTTGCCGCCTTTGCCGACAATCACCATCAATTCAGCCTCATAATCGAGCTGTTCGGAGCAAGATGGCCTGATCATGGGAGCTCCAGCGGGGATCATCGAAGTCTGCGACCGCATGAACAGCGCCGGATAGGTCGGCACGTCGTAGCCACCTTCCTTGATATGATCGACATAGTTCAGGCCAAGGCAGATGATTTTCCCAGGTCTGGAAACAGGAAGCGCGGGCGTAATGGATGACACGGCTTCTGAAGGGGCCTGGTCCTTTTGAGCAAGCAATACGCCAAGGTCGACAGTCCCTTCGATCAGAGCCTGTAGATCAGATCCAACACTGCCGTTTACGGCAGTCAAATTCCGGGCCTGATCGCCCTCAACCAGAAAGACGCCCTGCCCTGACGCACCTGTTCCCACTAAAAATCGCATAATAGCCTCGGTGTTTCTATAATTTTGATTACAATGACGATGATTTTTAGGATTGTCAAATAATATCGATTTTTTTAGACTGCGAAAAAAGGGAGAAAAAAAATGCCTAAATGGGCTGACTACAAACGGACCGCCAAAGAACGTGGAGCACTGGCTCTGGAGCTTTATGTCGTCAACACAAGGCCTGTTGGGCCAGATGCAGATATTCCAGGATCTCTTCCGGATCATCTTGCCTACCAGAGGCAATTGGAGAGCGCGGGCAAACTCGCATTTGCCGGGCCGGTGTCCGATTCATCGGGGGAGGAAATGCACGGCGAAGGAATGATCATCTACAGGGCTGCATCTCTGGAAGACGCCCGCGCTCTGGCAGCCGGTGACCCCATGCACAAGAACGGTGTTCGCACATTCACCATCCGGCGCTGGCTAATCAACGAAGGCAGTTTCAGTCTCTCCGTTGGCCTGTCGACGAAGTTCATCGGTTTTGAATAACAAAACCGTGCAACCATTCACCTTTTGGGGACTTGGGTGATAGCGACCCAACCCCATATTCGCCATAACGATCATGCCCACACCTTCGCCATGCATTGGAGAGGCAAATGACGATACTTGGTGATCTGCTGTCGACAATCTTTGAACGACGCTTCCGATCCGACTTGTTGGACCGGTCCGATACCCGTTCCATGGACGAACTGGTTCGCGCGCTTGTCAGCGCAACAGGAGAAGTCTCCGGCCTGTCAGCAGCTGCCCAGATATTACGGCGCTACCAGACCATGGACAACGGCCAAAAACTGGATTTCTTTCGCCATCTTGCCAGCGACATGAACATTGATCCCGTGATCGTAAGGTCGGCTCTGGATGCCTATGAAGCCGAGCCCAACAAAAAGACCTATCGGGCCTTCATGTCAGCAGTGGAACCGGATCGGCAGGAACTTCTCAGGCGGCTAAACCAGATCCCCGGTGCGACGGAAGACTTGGTCCGCGTGCGGGCTGACCTTCTTCGCCTCGGCCGCAATGACGATGAATTGCAAGCGCTGGATCAGGATTTCCGGCATCTGTTTGTCTCCTGGTTCAATCGCGGCTTTCTTGTGCTGCGGCCAATCAACTGGGAAAGCCCAGCGCATATCCTTGAAAAGATCATCGCCTATGAGGCCGTGCATGAAATCACCAGTTGGGAAGACCTGCGCCGCCGCCTCGCGCCGAAGGACCGGAGGTGTTTTGCATTCTTTCATCCGTCCATGCCGGATGAACCGCTGATATTTGTCGAAGTGGCCCTGACCAGAGCAGTCCCGGGCTCCATTCAGGAACTGCTTGCCGAAGACCGCGAGCCGATTGAAGCGGGAAAAGCTAACACGGCCACATTCTATTCCATATCTAACTGCCAGGCAGGCCTCGCCAGCATTTCTTTCGGTAACTCACTCATCAAACAAGTCGCCGCAGACCTGTCGGCGGAACTGCCCAACCTGAAGACCTTCGTAACGCTGTCCCCTATTCCGGGCCTAACCAACTGGTTGTCGCGCGAAGGTATCCCGTTCGGCGACGCTGAACCTCAGCAGCTGAAAACACTTGCGGCGCACTACCTCCTGTCGGCCAAGCAGGAGAATGGCCGACCGCTGGATCCGGTGGCCCGGTTTCATCTTGGCAATGGTGCCCAAATTCATGCCGTTCACGCGCGCGCGGATCTGTCCGACAAGGGCCTGGATCAATCCGGCGGCGTGATGGTCAATTACCTTTATGACCTCAACAAGGTTCCACAGAACCACGAGCGATATGCAGCTGACTTGCTGATCGCCGCTTCATCAGACATTCGCGCGTTGGACAACGCTGCTAAAAAACAAGATCTTGGGAGACAGGTGCATGAGCAACCTGCTGTATGACACGTTTTTCCGTCCTCATGCCGGAAGCAGCAATGTTTTCCTTCACTTGGGCGATGGAACCACAATCAGCTATGGCGATTTTCTAACTACAGCTGCTCAGATCGCTCACTCGTTTTCGGACTTTGGTATAGAACCGGGTGACCGTGTTGCAGTTCAGGTCGCAAAGTCGCCAGAAGCGCTCGCCGTTTATGCTGCTTGCGTACAGGCTGGGGCGGTCTTTCTGCCGCTGAACACCGCCTACACCGTCGGCGAACTTACATATTTCATCGAAAACAGCGGTGCCAGACTGGTTGTCTGCGACAGCAAGATGAAAGAAGCGTTTTTGCCGGTCTGCGAACAAATGAACGCTCAAGTAACGACCTTAAATGCTGATGGGTCCGGCGACCTCACAGAGCTGGCAAAAGGTAAACCCAAGACATTCGATACAGTCCCACGTTCTGGCGATGATCTTGCAGCTTTTCTCTATACGTCCGGAACCACGGGTCGTTCGAAAGGCGCGATGCTGACCCACGGAAACCTTGCGTCCAACGCTCAGACACTGGTCGAACATTGGCGGTTTTCGTCTGGCGATGTGCTGCTGCACGCTCTACCGATATTCCACACACACGGGCTGTTTGTAGCAACCAATGTCACGTTGGCAGCCGGAAGTTCGATGATTTTTCTGCCAAAGTTTGATCTCGACCAGATGCTGGACCTGATGCCCAAAGCAACCACCATGATGGGCGTGCCTACTTTCTATACCCGTCTTCTCGGGGATGAGCGTTTTAACAAGAGCCTCACCCAGCATATGCGCCTGTTCATTTCAGGCAGCGCGCCGCTGCTGGCGGAAACGCATGTCGATTTCGAAACCCGAACCGGGCACCGGATTCTGGAGCGCTACGGCATGACGGAAACCAACATGAACACCTCCAATCCCTATGACGGGGACAGAAAAGCCGGAACCGTCGGAAAGCCGCTGCCAGGTGTCGAGCTCAAGATCACTGATCCCATCACCGGCTCTGAATTGCCGGACGGCGAGATCGGACAGATCGAGGTGCGCGGTCCCAATGTCTTTAAAGGCTATTGGCAGATGCCGGACAAGACAGCTGCCGAGCTTCGCTCCGATGGATTTTTCATTACCGGTGATCTCGGAAAGATGGACGAGGACGGCTATGTCCAGATCGTTGGCCGGAACAAGGACCTGATCATTTCCGGCGGTTACAACATTTACCCGAAGGAAATCGAACTTCTGCTGGATGATCAACCAGGTGTTCTGGAAAGTGCCGTTGTCGGCGTGCCGCATCCCGATTTCGGCGAAACTGTTCTGGGCCTGCTGGTCGCGAACACATCATCTACACCGGATCTCAATGCAATTGAGGAGGCGGTCAAAACGTCCCTCGCCCGCTTCAAACAACCCCGCAAGCTGATCGTTGTCGACGAATTGCCGCGCAATACAATGGGCAAAGTCCAGAAAAACGTGCTTCGCGAAAACTACAAGCACCTGTATGAACCGGCTTAGCAGCCGGTTCCAAGTTTTTTGATTTTGCCGCAACTGCCTTTTGTCCGCCTAGTACAGAGACAATTTGTTCGCCGTCTGTCGGCAGTAAAACTATAAGAATACCTCACTGCGCCGTGCAACACCTCAACAATGCGGGCTTTGTAGACTAGTACAATGTATTTCTTTTGGGAGCGTCTGCTGAGCGAACATAGCAGACGTTCCCGGAGCCGGAAAACGTCTGCTAATTGATCGTTCCGTCTACTTATTTTTGGAACGGAATGCTCGTGTACGCACCAACCTCACTATTGCCAGTTCTTTCATTGAACGCATCAATCATATCGTTGGTTGCTGCTGCAGATTCGACATCCATGCTTTCCAGGTCAAACTTGGTGAACGGGAATTCCGCCGCTGAATCTGGCGGCTGTTTGGCCAATTGAACTGGAGCTGGAAAGGATTCGTGGTTGGGCACTCCCTCACGTGTGTGAATAGCTTCCTTCGTGACATTCCAAGTCATGAAGTCCGCCGCGAGATCGAGTGGTCCGCTGTAAGTTTCACGGATCGCTGAAAAAACCGCTAACGAAGTGTCGTGGTCATTTTGAAAATGATAACACACAGCCATCCGCGGTTTTGTGGCCGACATTATTTTCCCAAAGGCTTGTGCAGAAGTATGGCCCTGTGATCCCACGAACACTGCTTCAGAGGGCGCAAAACCGTACTTCTCGATCATGAAGTCCGGCGGAACGAAGCACTCGTGGATCGCCAGATCAGCACCGACCGCCTGTTCGCGCCACCATTTTGTCGGCAACGTGTCTGAGGAGTAAGCGAACTTGAGACCATTCCACTCCAGAATAAAACTGACAGACTGCTCACCGTGAATAGCAGGCAGCGTTCGCACTTGGACACCATTCTCATCAAAGATAACGTTATTCTCAGCTTTCCAATCGAATTCATTTACTTCTAATTGTAATCCGCGCGGATCGACGGCAGCGCCACGGGTCGCCGACTCCCAGGCCCACATCTTCACCATATGATCGGCCCATGCCTTTGTACCCCATTCCGGTTTGACCCCTTCTGGGCCCCACACACGCACCGGTGTGAGCCGGTTATTGACCGGCCCTAGCATGTAAAATGCTGGAAAATCGCCAGCGTGATCGAGGTGCAAATGTCCTAGAAAAACCTTGTCCAACTGATCAAGCGGAATACCGAGCGCCGAAATCCGTTCGAATGATCCCTCGCCCATGTCAAAAATAAACTTGTCGCCGTTACCAAGTTCGACCAAGAAACATGCAGCAGCCTGCTTTAGGCGAGGTTGAGGCATCCCGGTCCCACAGGCGACAACCCTCATTTCATCTGCCGCAAGCGCCTCTGTGCCGGGGTAGTATACTGTCCGTCTTGGATAAGGTTCCGTAGGTGCCCATGCGACAGGTGAAGACTCCTGGGCATACGCGGCTCCAAATGAAAGGAAACGGTCACTTCCGGTGTCGGCAGCATTGAAACTACTCGCACCCATCAAGAATTGGACACCGAGAATAGCTCCAAAAAACACCGCACTGATTGAAACTGCCCCGAAAAACCACCCTTTACCGGATTTCATGCCTTCCACTCCCTGCTAATTCTTTAAAATTGCCTTGCTTGTACTCTCGCACCTTTTCACGCGCTTGAGCAAATCCACTTCAGGAGAACGCAAGTAGCTGATATGTGAAATGAGTTTTATGTCAAACAGGCTTCAACCCATACACCAGACGGTCTTGTCACTAGCGGCTTTGTTGTTGAAACCCATATGATGCATTCAATGACCCCTTTGTCCTTTTCCAACTCAAGGGCATCCGCGTACTGAGGAAGATACTCTGTGGCTGGCCATAAAACAGACATCACCATAGTCGGTGCGGGGTTGAGCGGCTTGACTATTGCCGAAAGGCTAATCAGCCAGGGTCTCAAGGTGGCACTTCTGGAGGCCAAATCCCGTGTGGGTGGTCGTGTCCTTTCGCTTGGAGCTGCCGAAGCCCCGGAGCTGCGCTATGATCTGGGACCCGCCTGGATCTGGCCGCACAATACCCGGATGCTGCGACTGGCAGATCGGCTGGAACTGCCCCTGATGCGGCAATATTCGGAAGGCAAGCTCGTCTTTCAGGATCAAGCCGGTCGAATACGCCGGGATCTGGATTTTGCGACCATGGGCGATGCCCTGCGGATTCCAGGTGGACTGGCGCGCTTGACCGAAGGACTGGCTGAGATGTTACCAGCGGAGATAATTCGCTTGGGGCATGAGGTGACGGCTATCGACTGTGGTCCAAACTCCCTGCATATCAGCGGGCAGGCTGAAGGCGGGCTTTTTCAAATTGAATGCGACAAGGTTGTTCTTGCGGTGCCACCGCGCGTTGCAGAAAACATGATTTCGTTTTCACCGGAACTGGATTTGAAGACACGGCAGATACTTGCCGCTGTTCCGACCTGGATGGCCGGTCATGCCAAGCTTGTTGCCATATATGACCGCGCCTTCTGGCGATCCGACGGCCTATCCGGCGATGCCATCAGCCATACCGGACCACTGTTCGAAATCCACGATGCGGTGGCGACTGTTGAGGCAGACGGAGAAGCCGCCCTGTTTGGCTTTGTCGCGCCCCATGAGGTCAGCCAGACCATAGAGCGGCAGGACCTTGTTGATCGCTGCGTGCGTCAGCTTGGCGAGATGTTCGGCCCCGAGGCAGCGGCGCCGACGCAGATTCATTTCCAGAATTGGTCGGCGGACCGCCACACGGCAACAGGTCGGGACACTGCAAACCTTGATGGTCATCCGAGCTACCGGCGTATCCCGATCACACAGGACTGCTGGAGCGACAGGCTCTACTTCTCGGGCACAGAGACTGCGCCCGAGAATGGCGGTTTTCTCGAAGGCGCACTGGAAGCTGCCGAACGGGTTTCCGATGAGATCACGGCTAACTCGCCTCCCCCGAACGTTCCCGAAGTTGCGCATTCGCCCTGAATGACTGGCATAGGTTCACTTAAGAGGCCAAGAATCACAGTCCGACCGACGGAAGCATCACTGACTGTCGGTCGGCAGCTCTACTAGTTGGCGATCACAGAGGCACTTGTGCGGTTTCGTCGATCAATCCTTTTGATTTCAGGGCGGCCCAGAAGGCGCTCGGAATTGGAGTATTGAACCACTCCAGGATTTGCTCCATCTCGCCCTTGTCGCGGGGGCCCGGAATGACTGACGATATGATGTCATTACCGAGTGGAAACTGCAGCGCGGCAGCCGGCAACGGAACGGAATACTCATCGGCCACTGCACTCAGAGCACGGGCCTTGTTGACTACGTCCTGCGGGGCAGTCGCATAATTCCATGTGTCACGACCAGCGAGAATGCCGGAGTTGAACGGTCCGCCGCAAATGATCGTTGTGCCCGCAGCGCGACAAGCTGGAAAGAGCGTCTCCAGAGGGGTCTGCTCCAAAAGTGTGTAGCGGCCAGCCAGAAGAAACACGTCCCACTCGCCAATTTCCAGTGCGTCCTGACAGACCTGGTTTTCGTTGACGCCAAGCCCGATTGCCTTAACCTTACCGGCTTTGCGCAATTCATCCATCGCGCGATAACCGCCGGCTTTTAGGTCTGCGAAATGACGTTCATTCTCCGCTCCATGCTGAAGCGCGCCAATATCATGAGCCAGCAGAATATCAATCCGATCCAGACCTAGGCGCTGAAGATTGTCCTCGTATGCGCGCATGATGCCGTCATAACCGTAGTCATAGACAACATTGAATGGCAGAGGATTGACCATGCCAAAATCACCCGGATTGTCCACAGCACCAGGCACCAGCAACCGCCCCACCTTGTCCGACAAAACGTAGTCTGATCCGCGCAGGCAATCGCCCATGACCCGCTCGGATCGACCAAAGCCATACCAGGGGGCCGTGTCGAAATAACCAATTCCGGCATCCTTGGCCGTTTGAATGAGCTCGGCGGCCTGTGTGTAATCCAGATCTACAAAGTTGCCGCCAAGCGGCGCACCGCCCAAACCGAGGACGTCGACTGTCAGTTCAGTGCGCCCGATCTGCCGTTTTTCCATTGTCTTTATGTCCCACTTCATTTTCTGGCATCGCGCGATGCCCCATTTCATTGACAGATTGCCTTGACGGTTTTTGGATCCCCTATGGCATCAATTGACCGCCGTTGACTTCAATCGTCTGCCCGATGACGTAGCCCGCCAAAAGATCGGACGCGAGAAACAGGAATGCCCCCACACAGTCGGATGCTACACCTAGTCTCCCTTGCGGTACGGTTGCCAGCATTGCGTCCAGCTGGGCTTGGGTCGAATAGCGCTCATGGAACGGTGTTGTGATGACACCCGGGCTAACGGCATTGACCCGGATGCCGTACTGGATCCATTCCTTGGCCATGCCGCGCGTGACGTTTGAAACAAAGGATTTGGACGATCCGTAAAGACCAGCACCACCACCAGCCCCATTTCGTGCTGCGATGGACGTCGTGTTGATGACAAATCCACCATCCTGTTTGAGGTATGGCAGCGCGGCTTTTGAAGCGACAAGGATGGACCGGGCATTCAGGTCCATGATCTCGTCATAGTCCTTGTCGGTCACTTCTTCGTAGGGAACACGGCGCACCATTCCCCCGGCATTGTTGATCAGTCCATAAAGTCCGCCCAACCGAGACGCAGCGTCTTTGATGGCCGCTGCAAGCTCTTCAGGCTTGCTCGCATCTGCACGGATCAATTCTACGGTTCCGCCAGCAGACCTGATTTCTGCAGCAAGTGCTTCAGCCGCATCTTTTGAGGAATTGTAGTGCAGCCCAACCTTGGCACCCTGGGCCGCAAAGGTACGTGCCAGTTCAGCCCCAATTCCAGTAGAGGCTCCGGTAATCAGGATGCCTTTACCGGCAAACTCCGGCAATGAAATTTCTGAAAAGGACATCGATATACTCCCGTTTTTTGTAAAGATATTGAGTGGCGGTTTGGTGTTTGTGAGTTGCTGTGGTGACATAAGGATCTTGGCTTCCGACCTTGTGGTCGTCCCTCAGAGCCCTGACAATCTATATCGACCCTGCCTCAACCATGTAGTTGTTTGCCGTGCACATGGCGGCATCGTCCGAGGCGAGGAACACCGCCATCCGGGCAACGTAAACCGGATCGATCAGGTCTGGCAGACATTGGCGAGCCCGGTGACCTTCCAGCGCCTCTGGTGTCGCCCAAAGTGTCTTTTGTCGTTCGGTCATGATCCAGCCAGGTACAACGGTGTTCACCCGAATGCGATGTTCGCCAAGATCCCGCGCCATGGTTCGCGTCAATCCGTGAACGGCAGCCTTGGCTGTGGCGTATGCCGGAAAGCCACCGCCTGCTTCCCACCAGGAATTGGAGCCCATATTGATTATCGAACCGCCACCCGCTTCAATCATGTCCGGTGCGATGGCCTTGATCGCAAAAAACATGTGACGCAGGTTTGTGTGCATCCGCTCGTCCCAGAACTCTGGCGTCATCTCGGTCCAATCGTGCCGATCATCGCGAGCAGCATTGTTGACAAGTACAGTGGCGGGCCCAAGACGCGATTTGAGGTTGGCGAGACTTGCCTGCAGCGTGTCGATATCCCTCAGGTCGCAGATTTCAAAAGCAACGTCACCCTCTGTCCGCTCAACGAGGTCAGCACTTGCCTGCGCATCTATATCCAAAAATCCGATGCGGCTGCCCTGAGCCGCAAAGGCTGCAACTATCTCGGCGCCAATACCTGAAGCGCCACCCGTGACGATCACCGTTTTTCCCGACAGGCTTGGATAGGATGCGAAGCTGGAATGCATAGTGTTTCCTTTTCGAAGCGCCGCTGACCAATCCGCCAGGGAGTATCAGTGCGATTAGAATCTATTGGCAGCAAATCGCCTACATTCAAGTAAGTGAATATATTCGCGAGTTCAATTGCTGGCCCGAAATTTTCATGGCTAATTTTGACATGGAGGCAACATGAACTGCCATAACTTTGAGGGGTTAATTCTGTCCACTCCTTTCATTTCTCAGGTACTGGGGACAGGTCACTCAACCATCAAACCGGCTCATTTTGCCCGTGTTTGGTGGATTCTGGCGACAAAATTTCGTTATTTGCGAAATCACGCATATTTCCAGCAGTTAAGCGCCTCCAGTTTGATTTAGCTCAAATGCCAGCCTTGAAAGACTGACCTAGTGTGATCACGCAATCACTGTGAAAGCCAATGATCAGGGGCACGCTATGAGCAACGGCGTTTGGAATGTTCGCAAGCTCGAAGAAGGCTTGCTGGTCAACAGGGGCGAACTATTCAGGCTGGGAACTGCGGTTCTCTTCATTGTCATCATCATGCTGTTTGCAACAGCGCGCGGGCCTGGAGGCCAATACGGCGTTCTGCTGGTCATGGCGGCGATGATCGGCGGTTACATGGCGCTCAACATCGGGGCGAATGACGTCGCCAATAATGTTGGGCCAGCGGTCGGATCGCACGCGATCACGCTGACCGGCGCAATCATCATCGCTGCAGTCTTTGAAGCCTCCGGCGCACTGATCGCCGGCGGTGACGTTGTCGGCACAATCAAGAACGGCATCATTAATCCGGATATGATCGCCGATGCGGATACTTTCATTTGGCTGATGATGGCAGCTCTTCTGGCAGCCGCCCTGTGGCTGAATTTTGCAACAGCCATCGGCGCACCGGTCTCGACCACCCATTCGATTGTTGGCGGTGTCCTGGGCGCAGGAATTGCAGCAGGCGGCTGGGGGATCGCCGACTGGGGCGTTGTCAGCCGTATCGCGGCTTCTTGGGTGATTTCACCTGTACTTGGCGGAATAATAGCCGCCTCAATTCTCTACATCATCAAACGCACCATCACCTATCAATCAGATCTTCTGGGTGCCGCGCGCCGAATGGCACCCTTGTTGATTGCGGCCATGGCCTGGGCCTTTACGACCTATCTGATGCTCAAGGGTTTGAAGAAGATCTTCCCTGTCGGTTTCCTGAGCGCAAGTCTGGTTGGCGTCATCGTTGCCACGTTGATTTGGGCCTTGATGCGTCGCTACGTTACCCGTATTGCCCCGAGCCTGACCAATGACAAGGAGGGTGTGAATGCCCTGTTCACGATACCGCTCATATTCGCGGCAGCGCTTCTGAGCTTTGCCCACGGCGCAAACGATGTTGCCAATGCGGTCGGACCGCTTGCCGGTATCAGCGAAGCGGCCATGCAGGGCGCGATTGCAGGCAAAGCCCCAATTCCGCTGTGGGTCATGGTGGTCGGAGCCGCGGGCATTGTTCTAGGTCTTGCACTTTACGGGCCGAAACTCATTCGGACTGTCGGTTCTGAAATCACGGAACTGGACAAGGCGCGGGCATTCTGCGTTGCACTGGCGGCTGCAATCACGGTCATCATCGCCTCGCAATTGGGGCTGCCTGTAAGCTCAACCCATATAGCGGTCGGTGGTGTTTTCGGCGTTGGTTTTTTAAGAGAATACCTGAAAGTCAGCTATTCGCGTATGATTGAACAAATCCGGGAACACCATCAAGGTGAGAGCAGCGAAACTGTCGACGCCTTTCTGGTCAAGTTCGAGAGCGCCAGTCTGCAGGAAAAAGGCGAGATGTTGCAGTCCCTGAAGTCAGCTGAGACAGGGAGCACGCTGCACAAGGCTGAACGCAAGGGCCTCCGGAAAATCCAGCGCGTCGAACTGGTCAAACGCACATTGCTGCTGCGCATTGCTGCGGCCTGGGTGATTACGGTTCCAGCTGCAGCTATTCTGTCTTCCATGATCTTCTTCATGATACGGGGAGCTATGTTGCCATGAAGACCGAGCCTGCAATAATTCTGTGTGCGGTAGATTTTTCAGCCGATGCCGAGGCGGCTCTTCAATGGGCGTGCAAGCAGGCCCTAAAGGACGATTCAGGTCTTGTTGTCCTGCACGTCGTTCATGATCCGGCGTCTGCCCCCGGCTTTTATCGGAAAACAGGTGAAAACACTTTGCAACCTATGGAAGACGTCGCCAAGGAGATGTTTGCCGAATTCGTAGCAGACTTTAAAACGCGCCACCCGGACATTTGGCGCCCGGACCGCATAGAGACCCGGATTGTAAGTGGCCTGCCATCTGGCAGAATCGTGGAAGTTGCCAATGACATTGAAGCTGGGCAAATTATTGTTGGCAGCAGCGGTCACACCGGTCTGCCGCATATTCTACTAGGATCGGTTGCCCAACGGGTCGCCCAGATTGCCAAAGTTCCCGTCACCGTCGTGAAAGCTGCCGAGGTCGACGCTGAATGAGCGGAGACCTCGACAAATTTGCATTAATTACCGGTCTTTTTGGCGGATTGGCTCTATTTCTGTTTGGCATGGATTTGATGACAGCCGCCTTGAAACGGGCTGCCGGGGATCGCTTGAAAGACCTGCTTGGCAAGGTGACCAGCAATCGATTTCTGGGCGCTGGCATGGGAGCTATTGTTACCGGCCTGGTCAATTCGTCATCCGTGACCACAGTCATCCTCGTCGGCTTCATATCTGCCGGATTGATGTCCATGGCCCAAAGCGTCAGCGTTATCATGGGCGCCAATATCGGCAGCACGGTCACCGCACAGATTCTAGCATTCAACGTAACTCAGTATGCCCTGCCGATGATCACAATCGGTTTTCTGATGGCCTTCCTGTCAAAGAAACCGGTCAGGCAGGATTACGGCCGGATGGTCCTGGGCATCGGTCTGGTGTTCTACGGCATGGGCCTGATGAGCACGGCGATGGTGCCGCTTCGCAGCAATCCGGCCTTTATCGACTTTGTCGCAACGTTGGACAATCCGGTGCTGGCCGTTGTTACCGGCATGGTCTTCACAGCAATCATTCAGTCGTCGGCTGCAACGACAGGCATTGTAATCGTTCTCGCAGGCCAGGGCATGATGACACTGGAGACCGCAATCGCTGTTGCCATGGGAGCCAATATAGGCACCTGTGCAACAGCCGGTCTGGCTGCGATTGGAAAACCGCGAGAAGCTGTGCGCGCGTCTGTTGTTCATGTATTTTTCAATGTGGCAGGTGTTCTTGTGTGGATCCTGTTCATTCCGCAACTCGCGGAATTTGCCAGAACCATTTCCCCGGAAGGAGCAACCCCCAGACAGGTTGCCAACGCCCACACTGTCTTCAATGTGGCCAACACGATCCTGTTCATCGGATTCACGAGCCAGATTGCCCGGTTTGTCGAATGGTTGGTGCCAGACAGGCCATTGTCGCAGGACATCCCGTTGGAACCCAAGTATCTAGACAAAGCCCTGATTTCGACACCCGCGTTTGCTCTTGAAAACGCCCGTCGGGAAATCGGCCGAATGGGCGATTATGTCCATGACATGCTCGAAAAGGCACTGCCCGCCTCCATGTCCAACTCCGAGCAGGTGCTGGACGACCTTGAAACGATGGACCCGCCGGTCGACAGGCTTCACCGCGCCATCATCGACTATCTGGGTGGAATATCGCTGTCGCGATTGTCCGACGAACAGTCACAAGACCTGATGCAACTGGTTGGCGTGGCCAATGATCTGGAACATGTGGCCGACCGGATCGCCACCGACATCACGACATCGACCCGCAAACGCATCATCGAAAACGCTGTCATTGAACCCGAAGCTGCTCATCATATCAGCCTGTATCATGCTGAAGTCGCGAGGGCCCTCGGTCAAGCCATGGAAGCTGTCGCCACCGAGAACATCGAACTGGCTGGCAGTGTGCGAAACATGAAGCAGGAAGTCGTCAGTATGGCGCGTGATATTGGTCGGCAGCGGTTCGGGGTCATTCATACAGGCGCGTCAGGCGCATTAATGGGGTACGTGCGAGAGGTTGAGCTTGTCGAAATCCTCGACGGCATCTTCAAAATTTCGAGACGAATTGCTCGTAGCCAACTGGACCTGCATCAAGTTTCCGAAGACGCTTAGTCCCTACCGACTGAAGACATGCCCGTCAGGTTTGACCCTGGCGCAGTGCTCACACCCAGGGAACAAACTACTTTGGGCGCTCAAGGACCCACCATCAACAGTGCACCTCCCCTAAAATCAACGAAAAGCCCTGGATCACCTATCCGTTAGTGTCAGTTGATGCGGCGGGACACCATACTGCCGGAGCGCAGGAGATTCGGGAGGTTGTTTTGGTTCGATTGTTTGTGATTTTCTGGTTCTTAGCGTTTTCAGCGGCACCAGCATCTGCGACCGTGATCAATGGTGAAGTTCTTCGCCAGAATGGCAACGGGAAATTCGCTTTGCTGGATACATCCACGCCATTTTCGGTCGGCCATGACAACTTCAACACCGATCACCTTTATGCATTCGATGAAGACCAGAACATCCGTCTAACCGAACCAATACGGGTCGATATCGGCGGCACCAACGGCGTCATCCCGCAAGGCGAAACCGTCGCCAGCCACTATGTCTTTTTTGACAGCTACACTGGCATTCATGAGGGGTATGTGGATTTCGATGCGCCAATCCTCGGGATAGCTGCGCTTCAGGACACTCTGGCCGCGACAGATTTTCTGGCGAACAATTCAGTCAACTACATAAGCACGGAACTGCGTGGTCTCGAACCTGGTGATCATGTCTGGATTGATCCGAACGATCCCTTCCGCCTTTGGGTGTTCTGGGCAGGCTCCTCTCCGGGCGACTACATCCGTGTCTTTACAGAAAAATCACTTGGCGCGATGATGTGATTATCTGACCTGTTTCAAGCGTCCCGGTTTTCGCAGCGGGATACACTCGAAGACATATTCCGCATGACCCGCTAACTGCGATAGTGTTGCGTACGTTTTTGCGCCACGCGGGGTATATCCAGATGCTGAACCGGTTTGCACATGCCTTTGTGGCTCTTGCGCTGACAATTAGCGCTGCAATTGCCCAAACGACATCTTCACTACTTCAGCCGGGGCCTCATGAAGGTCTGTTCCTGATTGTCACGGACATCCATTTCGATCCATTTGCCAAGCCGGAGCTTGTTCCGAAACTGGATCAAAGTCATGTCTCCGAGTGGTCCGCTATCTTTAGAAAAGGCGCTGGCAACGACTTTCAGGGTTATGGCGATGATGCCGGCTATCCCTTGATGGCGTCGGCGCTTCAGGCTGCTGCAGCGCAGAAATTCGATTATGACTATGTGCTTTATACCGGCGATTATCTGAGCCACGGTTTCAATGATGATTACAAGCGTTTTGCCGGGTCAAAGCCGCTCGGGATCACGTCTTTTTCCATCAAGACCACACAATATGTCTCTCGTCTTCTCAGTGAGACTTTTGGCGACATTCCGATTTTAGGTGTGATGGGCAATACAGATTCTGCCTGTGGTGATTACCAGATTGCACCGGACAGTGATTATCTCGTTGGCTTGAGCGACCAGTGGGCAAGGCTGAGCGATCAACCGGAGCGGTTCACACAGTTCAGCGCAGGCGGCTATTACAAGGTGGCGCATCCAACCCTTGCGAACCAGGACATTATTGTTCTGAACAACATCTTCTGGACACCGCGTTATTCTGATGATTGCAATTCAGACGGTGGAGACCCGGGCACTGCGATGATGTCTTGGCTGGACCACCAGCTAAACGAGACACAGCAAGCTGGCCGCAAGGCCCAGATCCTGATGCATGTGCCGCCCGGGATGAACGCCTACAGCTCCTCGAACCGAAAGGGGTCTTGCGACCAACGCCTTAGCCCGTTCTGGCAAGATCAATACGCCAATGGTTTTGTAGGCCTCATGCGCAAATACGCAGGGCTGGTTGACTACACATTCTCCGGCCACACTCATATGGACAGTTTTGCGATCATCAAGGATGCAAGTGGTGCTCCGTTGGTTGCCAGCCAGATCACACCTGCAGTCAGTCCTATATTCGGCAATAACCCGGCTTTTGCGGTGTTTCTATATGACCGTAAGAATGGTGAGCTCAAAGATTCAGAAACTTTTTATCTGACGAACCTGGCGGGCACCAAAACCGGAACCAAACCGGACTGGCAATCTGAGTACTCCTACAAGGCCACCTACTCTGTTCCGAATTTGACCGCGAAAAGCCGTTCTGCCGCCGCAGGACGGATCAAGACCGATGCCGATCTTCGAGCAAAATTCACAGAGCTTTATGCCGTGTCCACGCAAGGCAGCAATCCAATCAAACCTTCCAACTGGCAGGCCTACACCTGTGCCCAGACCGAAGTAGAACCCGCAGCTTATCAGACCTGTTATTGCGACGAAAACTAACGCGCAACCCCACCGATACCTCCGAGCAAATTGTTGTTAAGCTGACTTGGAATCGGGGGAACGCATTCTTGAAAACAAACTACGAGAAGATGCTGGCAGGCGAACCGTATTTCGGTACGGATCCGGAGCTATTTGAGCGCCAGAAAGTCGCCCGCGAAAAAAAGCGGTGGTAGATGCCATACCGCCGGATGACATGGAGGGGCGAACAGCTGCCCTGAAAGAGCTCTTCGGCAGTATGAAAGGCGCCGCCATCATCATGCCGCCCTTTACCATCGAGTATGGCAACCACATTCATCTGGGTGAATGGGTGTTTGTGAACACCGGGGCGTCGTTCCTGGATTCCAATTCCATCACACTCGGCGATTTCACGGCTGTTGGCCCGAACGTTCAGTTCATAACCCCGGCTCATCCGGTCAAACCGGAAGACCGGTTTCAACCGGCTCCGGAAGGTAGCATGTTGCCGTTTAATGTGGTCAATATCGCACGGAAAATCACCATCGGCCGGGAATGCTGGATTGGAGCCGGCGCGATCATCATGCCCGGCGTCAGCATTGGCGACGGAACTGTTGTCGGCGCAGGATCAATTGTGACCAAATCCCTTCCAGACCGCGTCGTTGCCGTCGGCAATCCGGCGCGAATCCTCCGGACGGTCGATTGAGTGTCCATATGACTCACCAAACCAGCGCAAAGATGCAGGGACGATGATCCGGACCGTCCATAACCTGAAATTCCGCGGGAAAGAAGTCGGGCCCAGAAACCGGATCGATAGCTACACTGCTGCCAGCAACACACCTGTCCAATATATTGCCGTGCATTTGTGTCATGTCCGGCCAGCAGCTACAGGCGCTTGAATAGGCAGGCAGGGTCAGATCTCCGAAGTTGGACAAATCCCAGTTTATGTCACCGGCTAACGCCCATCGACCGGTGTTGTTGGTAATATCCTGCAGAAATCCTGCAGCATTTTGAATCTGGCTTTCTGTCAGACCTGTCTGACCCGATTTGAAATGAGCGAACCCGATCGCGATTTCACCTTCGATGTGGAACAGAAACAGGTTCCGGTTGAGGCCCAACAGCCCATCATATGACAGAAAGGCACCGAGATCGTGCCTGACTAGAAAAACATAGGCGTTGCTGTGGCCGCCCGCGAGAAACTCAACACGATAAATCCCGCCGTAAACCGCTCTGAGAAAGTCGACATAGTCTCCAATTCGAGCCGAATGCACTTCGCACAGGAACACCACTTCAATGCCGAGATCAACGCAGATGGCGATGAAATCGGCAACCTTGACCTGTTTTAATGGGTCTGAGGATTGGCCGTTTTTCTCAATGTTGAAGCTTGCAATCCTGATGATACCCATATGTGGATTACCCTGTTTTCTGTGCCTTCCGCCCTCCTTCAGCCGAAACCTTTTGGAAGGCTGAAAACGACACATTTAGCGCTGGAACTCTTCAACCAATTTTCGCGCCGCGCTCTCTGGCAAGAAATTCGTTGCTGTTGTCTACTGGTCTCTTGTCACTTGAAGCCATGGCACAAAAGGGTTGTGAACCATTGGCTTAAGGTCACCGTTATCGACGCCCCAGAACGCTGCTTGTGAAACAAAGTCCAGTTTGCTGTCTGCTGTACCGTTTGCCGGTGTGACATCAACATCAGCCCCAAGCATGCCTTGGTAAGACTCCGTCATTTCCGTCGTCTTCACGTTGCAGAGAAATCATTTCTCGGAAAACTCGACCAGCTTTCCTATATTCCAATTTGGAACTTCAATGCCTTACATTCCGGATGATCCATGACCACTGCACCGACCTTCGCCTTCGACAACAGCTACGCCCGGGACCTGCCCGGTTTTTACGTCGACTGGCAGGGCGAAGACGTGCCCAGACCGGAACTGGTGCTGGTCAACAGCGCCATGGCTCGGGAGCTTGGGCTTTCAGCTGAGGGTCTAGAAGCATTTGGAACTGACGAGATGGCCGCTGTCTTTGCGGGCGTCAAAAGCCCCGAGGGCGCATCCCCCTTGGCCCAGGTCTATGCCGGCCATCAGTTCGGCGGCTTCTCACCGCAGCTCGGGGATGGCCGCGCGCTTTTGTTGGGCGAAGTCATCGACCGGCAAGGCAACCGGCGCGATATTCAGCTCAAAGGATCCGGGCGCACACCGTTTTCGCGCGGCGGCGACGGCAAAGCGGTGATCGGCCCGGTGTTACGCGAATACATCATTGGCGAAGCCATGCATGCGCTTGGCATCCCGACGACACGGGCCCTCGCCGCTGTCACCACTGGCGAACAGGTGTATCGCGAAGGCCCGAAGCCCGGAGCTGTTCTGACGCGCGTGGCCTCCAGCCACTTGCGCATTGGTACATTTCAGTATTTCGCGGCGCGCGGCGAGAGCGACAAGGTACGCCAACTTGCCGACTATGCCATTGCGCGTCATGATCCGGATTTGGTCAGCGACGACGACAAATACCTGAAATTCTTTCGGCATGTCGTCGAGCGTCAGGCAACACTGGTTGCCAAATGGGTGCTGGTCGGATTTGTCCACGGTGTCATGAACACCGACAACACGACGATCTCGGGTGAAACCATCGATTATGGCCCTTGCGCCTTTATCGATACCTATGATCCGGCGGCCGTCTTCAGCTCCATTGATCATGGTGGACGTTATGCCTTTGGCCGCCAGCCGATGATCCTGCAATGGAACCTTGCCCGTCTGGCAGAAGCCTTGCTGCCGTTGATTGATAAGGATGACACGGACAAAGCAGTCAAACTGGTGTCAGAAGAACTCAATGGATTTCCGGATCTCTATAAATCTGCCTGGCTGAGCGGCATGCGGGCGAAGCTTGGTTTGATGTCTGAACAAGATGGTGATCAGGAGCTGAGCGATGAATTACTCAGACTCATGGCCGAGCATTCGGTCGACTACACGACATTCTTCCGTGCCTTGCCACATGCAGTAACGGGTGATCCAAAAACGGTTCTAAGTCTGTTCAAGGATGCTTTGGCATTCGAAAGCTGGCTCCAGATCTGGCAAAACAGGCTGAACAAAGAAGGCGCCAGCGCCGAAGATATCAAACAGCGCATGGATGCAGTCAATCCGATCTACATCCCGCGCAATCATTTGGTCGAAGAAGCTTTGTCTGCTGCCGAGGCTGGTAATTACCTGCCAGCGAAAAAGCTGATCGAGATTCTGGGGGCACCGTTCGAAGAACGTTCAGGATTGGACACATACGCCCAACCAGCACCGGAAGATTTCGGGCCCTACCAAACATTTTGCGGAACTTGATCAGCTACAAGAACAGCGCGGCATCTCATGAAGATATCGCGCTGTTTCTTTTCTTACTTCATTGTATCGACAAACGAGGCAATTGACCCAACGATCTCGGCATGAATGCCTGCCCGGTCGGTTCCGTCCGGATCATCGCAGATCGGATCGTCAGCTTCTTCCTTCAGGATGAGCGCTCCCTTCTCGGTGCACTCCGCCAGAAACGTGAAGTGGTGCGCAGGTGCAAAAGTGGCGTGAGTTACGTTCTGTAGCCGCGCGACCAGATTGCTGCCCTTTGGTCCTACATCTGCTGCCTTCCAGATGTTCTCCTTGCCCAGACTAATCAGATGGACCGGGAGGTTTGTCTTCTGAACACTTTGATCGCTGATCGCATAGGTGAACCCCGGATCGATGGCGATGATGCCCGATACTCGCGAATCTGCGTTGTCAGCCGAAAACTCATCTGGCAAGTGATCGAACTCCACGCCCCCTTTCGCCAGAAAGATGCAATCCTGTGCTTCGTCGCCGAATTTCTTGCAGTAGTTGGCATAAGCAGCCTGGTCGAATGAAATGCCGCCGAGGTTCAGCGCAGTGGCTCCGCCCAATGAAAATCCGGCGGTAAAGATCCGATCAGGATCTATGAATTGTGCAAAATACGGATCTGCCAGAAGGTGATCCAGCACTGCGCTGATATCATTAGCGCGCTGCTGTAATTTCACGGATCGCCGAGGCGAAGAATCTCCGGACGTGGAGCCTGGATGATTGACCCCGGCAACGATCATGCCCCGGTTTGCCAGCTCAGATGACAACCAGGAAATCGCATCCATGTTGCCGCCTGACCCGTGGGAGAGCAAGATCAATGGATAACTCCCCTCTTTTACCCCTGCACCGACCATGGCTTTGGTCGCCTTGAAGACCGGGCCTTTGCCAATAAAACCGACATAAGTTTTCGTGCCCACCGGGTACCAGAGCGATCCTTGCATCAAAGACGGTCTATGGACGGCCGAGACGGCAAAACGGTCATAACCGGCCAACACTGGTTCAGCGGCTATGGCGGTGGTCGTGGCGGTCCCGGCGGCCAGCAGAGACAAAGCAAAAACAATCGATTTCATGACAGGGCATTCCGTTTTGGTTTATGGATGCCGATGACTTGGACCGGACAACAAAATTCTGCGTCCTATATCCGGATTTAGGTCGCCTCGATCCGGTTTTTGTCCTATCGCAGGCCGTGTCTTCAGCTTACGAGGCCTCAATGCTGGTTCTGCCGCTTCCGCTTGTAGTTGCGCTTGTTCTTGGTTTTCTGTTCCTGCAAAGTCGCGTTTCAGAGAAAAAGCCAATTCTGTTTTCAGCACTCCTGGCCATTTGCGCGCTGCAGAACCTCGTGGTTGCTTTGGGGCAGTATTACGGAATGGCAGGCGCCACTCAGCTGCAGCCGATTACTGCAACGATTGTTCCACCAATCGCCTGGCTCGCCTTTGTTTCCGCTTCGCTCAGGCCTGTCAGTTTCAAAAGAGATATCATTCACGGTCTGGCGCCCGCATTCACCCTGTTTTGCACGATGTTCGCCCCTAACACTCTGGATTTTGTCATCGTCCTGATTTTCACGGGTTACGGCAGTGCAATTCTATTCATGTTGCACCGGCATCGGAACGCATTGCCGTTGGCCCGCCTTGAATCAGGCGCGATCCCGCAACGGATCTGGACTACAATCGCCATAGCACTTCTGTTTTCGGCGTTGGGTGATATAGCGATTGCATTTGCGCTTCAAAGCGGAAGCCCGGCCTTCGCAGCAAAAGTCCTTACCGCAGGGTCCACGGCAGCCCTATTGGCAATCGGCTTTCTGAGCCTGTCACCTAATGTAGCCCCTTCAGATCATCAGGAAGAAGCTTTAGAGCACGCACAATCTGCCGTACTTCAACCACCAACAGAAGAAGATGTGGCTTTGGTTGAACGGCTTGAGGTCCTATTGAACGACACTCAGTTCTTTCTGGATCCCGGTCTTACACTTAGCCGGTTGGCCTTGCGGCTCCGGGTACCGGCAAAACAGTTGTCGGCAGCTATCAATCGGCATTCCGGCGAGAACATGTCCCGTTACATCAACCGGCATCGCATTGAGCATGCCTGTTCTCTGCTCAGATCAGGATCAAATGCAACAGAAGCTATGCTGAGCAGTGGCTTCAACACCAAATCAAATTTCAATCGCGAGTTCTTGCGGGTCACCGGCAAGTCACCCTCAAGCTGGGTAGCAAATTCAGATTCCTAGCCCTTTAAAATCTCCTCAAGTGTTCAAGTTGCCTTCGAGATCCGGAAGCTTTTTGGTGTCTGGCCATTCCAGCGTTTAAAGGCACGTGTAAACGAGCTTTGCTCTGAAAATCCGGTCATGAAAGCGACTTCTGCAAGGGAATATCTGGGTCGTGACAACAGCTTTTGCGCCAGCTCGCTGCGGGCTTCATCGACAAGCGTCTGATAGGTCTTGCCGCGATCGGCAATCCGTCTTTGCAGGGTTCGACTGCCCAGTCCGACACTTGCGGCAACTTCTCCAAGTGGCGGAATGCCATCACTGAGCCGATTGGCAATTTCCTGGATGACTTCTCGTTCCAGGGCATCTTCGCTGTCTTGATCCGGTAGGACCTGCTCCAGATGATCTGAAAAGAAGCTCCAGATGCTAGTGTCGCCGAGGGTGTTTGCTGCGTCAAACTGGCTGGCGGAAAAAATGATTGCATCAATTTCAGCGCCATAAGTGATTGGCGCCTTCAGGAGATCCTGCAGGGCTATTTCAGATCCGATTGGCTGATGCCGGAATTGCACAGCCTTGGGGGCGAATTCCGGGCCGGCAGCCTCACGGCAAATCGTCACAAATGTTGCCAAAGCACCTTCATGGGCCAGATAGAGTCCCGTCCGTACGAGTTCCTTTTTATGATGGACCCACCAGACTGTGTCGCCCTTGTCTATGAGCTCGAAAACAGAAACCTTGTTGAAGGATTTGGCATAACGCTCCATGCGCATGAAAGAATGACGCAAGGTCGGTGCGGATTTGAAGGCCAGCCCGACAGCGCCATATTCTTCGCATTTCATGGACGCAGACGTTCCCATGTGAAATCTGATGTCAGGGTCCTCATGAGCCGCGATCGTTTCCAGCAAGGTGTAGTAGGCATCCGCTGACACCATCACCGATGGATCGGTTGCTGCTTCGCTTGTCAGTCCAATTCCTGAATACAGCTCATCGGCATCACAGGCCGAACTGGCATTATCAATCATCTTCTTGACGTACAGAGCCGAAATCTCGGACACACTTCCCCCTTCGCAATTCCCCTGACAATCACCGAGTATCCGCCCGAATACGGTGCCCCAATTGCGTATTGATCCTGTTTTGACGCCTTCGGTCCAAACTTTGACACGTGGCGACAAGAAGCTCGAGTTATCCGAAATTATACCAATCCTTGTCCAGTTCAAAAGGGTCCGCAGATGGTTGGATTACCCAATTGTTTCAGCGTCTCCCATCTGTGCTGCATCCCGAATGATCAGAAATTACAGAAACTTATTGATGAGGAATGAGATGAGAACCACACGATTAAAATGGCACCCGCTGCTGGCTGCAATCCTGGCCGCGACCGCCCTTGTTCATGCGGCAAACGAGCAGGCATTCGCACAGGGCGATGCACCGCGCGCCGCGACCGCTAAACTGCCACCAATCAATGATGGCCTGCCGATGCCGGGCTTCAATATCACGACCAACGACACGGCCATCGTGATCACCGACCCGCAAAACGACTTCCTGTCGCCTGACGGCGTGACTTGGGGCGTGGTTGGTCAGAGCATCACGGAAAACGGTACTGTCGGGAACCTTGAAGCTCTGTTCAAGGTCGCCGATGAAACCGGCATGCCACTGTTCGTATCGCCGCATTATTATTATGAGCACGATCACAAATGGCACTTCGAGGGCACGCTTGAAAAGCTCATGCACAATATCGGCATGTTTGACCGTCCGTCTGCTCTCGACACGACCGGCTTTGAAGGGTCTGGCGCTGACTGGCTCGAGAGCTACAAACAATACATCAACAATGGTGAGACCGTCGTCACCAGCCCACACAAGATCTACGGCCCTGACAGCAACGACCTTGCCTTGCAACTCCGCAAACGCGGTATCAACCGGGTCATCCTCGCCGGCATGTCCTCGAACCTATGCACCGAATCTCACATGCGCGGTCTGATCGAAGCAGGTTTCGACGTCATGGTCGTCACTGATGCGACCGCAGGTGCCATCACCGAACATTACAACGGTTACGCGTCTTCCCTGACCAACTTCCGGATGATCGCAAGCGCGATCGACAACACCGAGAATACAGTGAAAGCCATCAAGGCCGCCTACGACCGTTAAGCTGGAAGAGCCTGCCTCCTCCACCTTATTGGTCGCCCTACCCGGCTCTGGCAATCCGCCACCCAGTTCCCCGCTAGAGCCGGGTCCCTTTTGATCTTTAAAAACCACTTCGCTGTGCGGGAGACCCTTTCGTGCGCACTGCGACACGTGATCCTCATGACGACAGGCCCTCGTCCTTGAGGCCAACCGCCAGACATCTGGCTATCTTATAAATGGAGAACATCATGTCCTTGAACGTAACCACACTTGCCATTGCCATACTGACGCTTGCCAGCATGACAAACCCGAGCTACGCAGCCGACGAATACAACGTCACGACCGGCCCTACCCTTGCTGGCGCCCCTTTGGGGGTTCACGGGGTTGACGCGGTTGCCTTGTCGACCTTCAACATCGTTGCAGGTGGCACTGCAGACCACACCGTTGTCACGGATGGCGTTGCCTACTATTTCGCATCTGCTGAAACTGCAAAAATGTTTGAAGCAGCACCAGAAAGGTATCTGCCGCAATATGGTGGATTTTGCGCCTTTGCCGTGACACTTGGCAAGAAACTCGATGGTGACCCGCGTTATGCCGACATCGTCGACGGCAAATTGTATCTGTTTGTCAATGAGGCCATTTTTGCCAAATACCAGGAAAACAAGGCCGAAATCCTGAAGAAAGCTGCAGACCTGTGGCAATCCATTGAGCACAAATCTGTCGAGAGCCTCTGATCTCTCAGCACCTATAGAGCATTGCCATTCAGGTCATCACGTCCTCCCACCTGGACGGTAAAGCGAAACCAAAAAGCCCGCCAGATACATCCAGCGGGTTTTTTGTTTTTATTGACCTGGCTTTGTCGGAACTGTCGAACCGTAAGAACTTTAGCCAAAACTCTCGGCAACGTCATACATGACCGGTTCAAAACTCTTGCATAGTGCCGATATGCGTCGATTGCGCTCGCGCATTTCCTCTGACCGCAGCATGGCCAGAAAGTCTTCGCGTTTGCGCCACTGGGAATAGTTGGCGATCCTTGTTTGTGCATCGTTCACATGAAGGCCCGCGCCGATAAACCCCGGCTGATGACGGATGAATTTGTCATAGGCATCCTTCAATTCCTCCAGGAGGTCGTAGCAGGTTCCCGGTGTCATCTCGAAAGTCGTAATGACGGTTTGGCAGTCGGTGTCGCTGGATATCTGGGGCATCGCACCTCTCCCTGATTGATTGGTATAAGGCTGGCATGATTTCCGCGTCAGGGCAACTTGTCAGCTTGTCTCGTCTGCCAACTCGATGCCGACTATCTGCATGTTTTCAACGGCATGTCTGCAAAGATCAAACAGGACATTGAACTGTTCGGCCCGCGAGCTTCCCTGTCGCCAGCACACACATATCGTCCGACGCATCTTGACCCCTTCGACGCTCTTCAGAACAAGATCAGGTTCCTTGCCGAATTCAGAGGCGATGTAGGACGCCGGGAAAAGCGCAAGGCCCATGCCGATCGATACCATCTGGCGCAATGCATCGAGGCTGGTTCCTTCATAATCCTGACTAAACACGGCACCAGCGGCCCGCGCCAAGGCCTGAACATCATCATGAAGCCGGAAGCCGTGACTAAGCGACAAAAGCCGCTCGCCGTGCAGCATGTCCACCGGGATCACCTCCACACCTGCCAGTGGATGAGACGCGGGCACCGCAAGCGACAGGTCTTCATGGCACAGAGTTTTCAGATCCTGACGGTCTGAGGGGAAAACATCCGGTGTAATGATGCAATCCAGACTGCCGCCGATCAGTCCTTGCTCCAGCAGGTTTGGCCGATCCTCTCGAATATAGAGCTGCAAATTCGGGTATGCGACCTTAAGGATCGGCAGCAGATACGGCATAAAGTACGGCCCGAATGTGGGCGGCACACCCAGACGTATCAATCCGCCGAGATTTTCCTGCCCCGCCTCGGCCATTGCCACAATATTGTCCAGACTTTCCAGAGCCTGTCGGGCCAACGGCAAAAGCTGTTCACCAGCTGCGGTCAGGCTGATGTTTCCTGTCCCGCGCTCCAGAAGCGATGTGCCAAGACTGTCTTCCAAGAGCTTGAACTGAGACGATAATGTCGGTTGCGATACATTGCATTTTATTGCTGCCTGCTTGAAGTGACACGTCTCTGCAAGTGCGAGAAAATAATCCAGTTGTCGTGCTGACGGGCGGTAGCTCATGGTCCGGTTTCCGCGGCTTAATCATTAATAGGTATTTCCTATCACATTAATTGAAACAATATATTTTATCTATTCACTATCCATCCTCATATCTGGAGTGTCACCGCAACACACCTGAAAAGGACACTTAGTGATGATTGCCCGCCTGAAATCTCTTCGTAACCAACACAACACATTGGACAGCCTGATCAGGCGGGAAGAAACACATCTCTATCCGGACACAATACACATCCGGGCCCTCAAGAAATTCAAACTGCGATTGCGTGACGAGATCGCCCGCATCGAAATGAGATTATTGCCGAGAAAACTGGCAACCTGACGAGACGCATTGAATCGGAGAAACCGGTATGAACCCTTTCTGGCCCTTCATGGCTTTCACAGCGCCCGCCCCGACGTCTGTTACCTCCGCCCGCCAGATGCGTCTGCGGGATTTGGACGCCCGGATGTCTTCCTTTTTGGCTGAAAAACAAAGCGGTCGCGGCACCTGCTCGCGCGTCACTGATAACGTGAAAGGAAATCGCATGAATGTCCGGCGCGAACTGGCGCCAACGTCTTAATACCCGTCTTCATTCGGTCCGGTCCAAGGGATCCCCCGTCCCTTAACACTCACATCATGCCCAACCGGACCGGTCCCGCCTGTCATGCCCCGACAGGCGGGATTATTTGTTTGATAGCTATCTTCGGGCCACCTGTTGGGCGAAGGTACTCAACACAAAATTTTTATGAAATGCTCAGGAAATGATTCCTGAAATCGATACAACTCATTGAAATATATTTATGAAGGCGTCCATCAGCCGCCTCCTTTTTGTTATTGCGCAGCACCTGCAGTAACTGCATGTTTTGTGAGGTCTTCTGCAACTCCAGTTGCAGTCTTCTTCGGTGGACGAACCTGGAAGAACAGCGCATAGAGAACAGGCGCTGCAATCAGGGTGAGGACTGTCGCGAAGGCCAGACCGCCCATGATGGTCACCGCCATGCCTCTGAAGAAAGCATCAGACAACAGCGGTGCCATACCAAGGATCGTTGTGACTGCAGCCAGCATGACTGGCCGCATTCGTGAGACGCTCGCCTCGACAATCGCCTGATACTTTTCCTTGCCCTCGTTGATCAGAAGATCAATCTCCTCCAGAAGCACGATGGCATTCTTGATCAACATGCCGGACAGTGACAGGAAACCAAGCAGCGACATGAATCCGAACGGCGTGTCAGTTGCCAGAAGCGCAATCGCGACCCCATTGATCGACATTGGAACCATCAACCAGATGATCAGAGGCTGACGTACAGAACCAAACAACAGGATCGAGATGATCAGCATCACAAGGAACCCAAGCGGCAGCTGTGCACCCAGCGAGGCCTGCGCATCATTGGTGCTCTCGTATTCGCCACCCCATTCCAACTGATATCCGGCTGGCAGATCCATTGCCTCGATTTGCGGACGGACACGGGCCAGAGCAGCTGTCGCGGTTTCTCCAGCTGTGGTCTCTGCCTTGACGGTCAGGGTCCGGACGCGGTCCCGTCGATGGATCAACGTATCCTGTGGCTCCATGACAAACTCGCGTACGACCTGATCGATCGGGATATACCGACGTTGACTGCTGCTCCAGACAAGCGCGTCGGAGACACTTTCATTGACGGAAATGGCGTCAGGACCAGCTTTGCGAGCGACAATCGGAATGCTTTCATCAACATCCCGGTAAGCACCGACACGAACACCGTCGGTGGCAAACTGAAGAGATACGGACAATTCTTCGCGGGTTACGCCGGAAATACGGGCGCGGTCCTCGTCAAAGATCGGCCGAACCACCAGTTCCCGTTGACGCCAGTTGGTGTTGACGTCGGCGAACTGGTTGTCGGGCAGCGAGAAAATCGCCTGCGCTTCATCTCCGAGGCGTTTGAGAATGTTTTCATCCGGACCGGAGAAGCGTGCTTCGAGTTTCGCGCCGCCTCCTGGCCCAAATACAAGCCGTTTGGTGATCACCTGCGCCGATGGAAACCGGTCCGCAAACTTTGTCCGCAAATCCAGCGCCAGCAGGTCAATATCATCCCGGCTTCTGGTGCGAATAATCATCTGGCCATAAGCCGGATTGGCGTCTTCCGGACCATAGGTCAGCATGAAACGAGTGGCACCGCCGCCAGCAAAACTTGTCACCGTGTCGACACGATCATCCGCCCTGACTATCTCTTCCATCTCTTTCAGGTCGGCTTCGGTCGCGCGAATATCGGTGCCCTGCGGTGACCAGTAGTGCACATAAAAAAGCGGGGTGTTGCTGTCCGGGAAGAACGCCTGTTTGACGTTTCCAAAGGCCATAACACAAGCAACGGTGATGCCGACAAGGGCTACGACCGTCAACAGTCTGGCGTGCAGTGTTCCGATAAGAAACTTGCGGTAAACCGTATAGAGAATGCCCCTGTACGGATCATGATCATCGCCAGTGGCTTCATTGGTGACAAAGAAATACTTGCCGAACAGGGGCGTGACCGTCACAGCGAACACCCAGGACAGCAAAAGCGAAATTCCGATCACCGCGAACAATGAGAACAGGAATTCCCCTGTTGCATCCGGAGACAACCCAATGCCGGAAAACGCCATGATACCGATGACCGTTGCGCCTAACAGCGGCCACATGGTCTGCTTCACGGTTTTGCTGGCAGCCTCAATCGCGCGCATACCGCGTTGCATGTTGATCATCATGCCTTCGGCAACAACAATGGCGTTGTCCACCAGCATACCCATGGCAATGATCAGCGCGCCAAGTGAAATCCGCTCCATCTCAATGGCAAAAATCCGCATAAACAGAACGGTCGCCATGACGGTGAGCAGCAGAACCGTTCCAACCACCAATGCCGCCCGCCAGCCCATGAACAGCGCCAGAACCCCAATAACGATGACCACGGACGCTGCAAGGTTGATGATGAAACCGTTGACTGATTGGTCGACAACGATGTTCTGCTCATAGATCGGATGGATTTCCATCCCGACGGGTAACTGCGTCTCGAGTTCTGCAAGCTTCTCGATGACTAGCGAACCGACGTCCACGATATTGGTGCCATCGACCTGCGATACACCAATGGTGACGGCTTCATATCCATCGTGACGGATCAGGCGGTTAGGGCGCTCCGGCTCGCCAAGTTCCAGTGTCGCAATGTCGGACAGCCGGATCATGGCGGTCGATCCTGGCCTGCCGATGACAAGATCCTGGATGCCTCGGAAATCATCGAAAGCAGAGGCTGTCATTAGCCGAATGCGCTTTTTGCTCGATATGCCGGATCCGTTGGTCTGGATGCGGTTCTCTGCATCCAGCACACTGATGATGTCGGTCATGGAAATGCCAAGACCGGCCATCTTGTCCTGATCGACATTCAGGTAGATAACATCTTCCGGTTCACCGGACACCTCAACCTTGCCGACTCCCGTGACCGTCAGCAGCTCACGCCGGATCCGCTTGACCGTGTCACGGATATCCCTGTTGCTGTATCCGTCTGCGGTAAAGGCATAAAACAGGCCGTAGACATCGCCAAAGTCGTCATAGACCAGCGGTGTCCCCGCGCCTGTCGGTAGATTGCGTTGTTCGTCGCTGACCTTGCGCCGGAGTTCGTCCCAGACTTGCGGCAATTCCGACCCGTCATAGGTCGGTTTGATTTCAACACCAATGCGTGACAACCCGGGTTCGGATACGGATTTGATCAATTTCAGCTGTGGCATCTGCTGAATGGCTGTTTCCAGAACTTCGGTGACTTCGTTTTCGACCTCGGCGGCAGTCGCCCCAGCATAACGAGTGATGACCTGCGCTTCCTTGATGGTGAAGGCAGGATCTTCCAGGCGGCCAACGGTGCTCAGTCCCCAGGCTCCGCCAAGCAAGGCCATGATGACGATCATCCATGTGTTGACCGGTTTTTGGATGGAATAGCGTGCAATATCCACGGCGCTGAACCTTATCTTTGAATTCTGATGGGATCAGCGCAAGCGGCGCACGATCTGGCCTTCGCTCAAATAAGCAACACCGGCGGAAACGATCTCGTCACCAATTTCGAGTCCGGACCGGATTGGAATGAATTCTCCCATGATATTACCAATCTCTACCGGTGCCTTCGAAACAGCGCCGGTGCTATCGTCAAACTGCCAGACATAGGATTTGCCATCGCCGTCAACGGCAACCGCATTGCTTGGAATGAGAACGAGATCTTCGAGTTCCAGTCCTTCCGGCAGGAATTTTACCGCGACTGAGGCAGTCATCCCGGGGGAGAGTTCCTCGGCTCCCTCCTTCGGCATAGCAAGTGTCACACGGTAGGTCTGAGCAACCTCGTCAACCTGCGTTGAATGCTCCCGGTATTTTAGTGGAAAGGTTTTGTTGCCATAAGCCGGAAACCTGGCTTCAACAGAAGAAACTTCGGATTCAGTCACCCGGCCAAACAAGGCTTCTGCGACATTGATATCCACCTGAACTTCAGAAACATCATGCATACGGACAATTGGTGTACCAACATTGACCGTGGTGTAATTGTCCATCAGGCGGACCGACACGATTCCATCGAATGGAGCCCTTAGCGTTGTGTATTCGAGATTCTGGCGGGCTTCTTTCAGGGTTTCGACGGCCAGATCGTATTCGTTTTTCTGATCATCGTAGGACGACTCTGAAATCACAGACCGATCTTTCAAGGTTTCTAGCCTACCCAAGTCACGCTTTGCCTGATCCGCATTGATTGTTGCTTCCCGCACGGCCCGGTCATAATCGGTCGTATCGAGTTTCGCGATAACGTCACCGGCCTTGACCCGCTGACTTTCCAGCACCGGCAGTTCGACCAGCCGTCCTGATACCTGGAACGACAGATTGACCGTCTGAACAGCTGCGACCCGCCCTGCAAACCGGCGTTCAATCAGTCCCATCTGATCAGAAACGGTAAAGATGCGAGCCGGACGTGGCGCTGCGTTGAACTTCGCCTCTGCCTCGGCGACGGGATCAACTCCGTTATCCTGGCATGCAGACAAGAGCCCGGCCGAAACGACCAATGCGACCACCCGGGTATAAGGTGATTTCAGAAAAACCAGCATGGCGATTGGTCCTAGTTCTTTAAGTCGTTCAAACGGTTGCGCAGGTCTTTGAAGACGGCAATACGATCATCGTCGGTCAGAATGGAAACTGCGTGGGCTTCGGAAAAGTGCAGCCCCTCGAGACTGGTCCAAATCGCCCATGCAGCGCCGAGATTATTTGTTTCTGCCACGATGGATTGTTTGAGCCGGAATTTCACGTCCATGAAGGGTTCGGTGAGTTCTGGTTTGTCTGCAGTCGCAGGAAGAATGGCGCGGGCAACATCCCTTTGTTGCCGAAGCCAGCCCTCGGTCACATCGATCATGGCGGACAGGGTCGGTGCTTTTGAATTGGCGTTGTGCAGTTTCGCAGTTTTAATTTCGGCTTCAAACTGGCCTGCCAGGAACTGGACCATCCCGGTGATCAAGGCATCCTTGGAGGGAAAATTGTAAAGAAGTCCACCCTTTGAAAATCCCGCTTCTTCGGCGACAGCATCCAGGGTCAGGGCCGGAGCGCCTGCTCTTCGCACAAGATCAAGGGCAGCCTGCAGAAGATCCTGTTTTGAGTCTTGTGCTTTCTTCGACGTGCGTGGCATATTTTCTTTACCGTCCGGTCAGTACAGTTGATTGTTCATAAACCGTCCAGCCGGTACAGACAAGAAGAGAATTCTGTTACCACAAATTACAGATTGTCACTGCTGATATAGAGTAACTGGAGAATTGCACAGGGCTGTGGTTACGCCGCAGCGTTTGACATCGCGGCTTGTTCAGCAGCAGCAGCTTCTGCTGCCAGGCGCACTCTTTCACGCGCCTCTTCTTCCTTGGTCTCAGCAAACGCGATAAATTCATTTGCTGGCATCGCCTGGGCAAAATAATACCCCTGCGCCGCTGTCACACCGAGTTCCAGAAGGCGCTCGATCTGCTCTTCAAGCTCAACACCCTCGGCGATAATACCCATGCCAAGGTTGTCTGCGAGCTCCACCATGGAATCAACGATAGTGGTCGAGTTGTCATCGGAACTGATGCTGTCGATGAACATCTTGTCGATCTTGATGATGTCCACGCCCAGTTTCTGCAGATAAGCCATGCCGCCATGACCCGTACCAACATCATCAAGGGCAATTCGAACACCAAGGGCCTGCAGTTCCGTCATGATCTTGCGGGCAAGTTCCATATCTTCCAGCGGGTGGCGTTCGGTAACCTCAACCACGATTTGCTGATATGAGATTTCAGATGGCTCAAAGATTTCCTTGATATCGGAAATGATTTCCCGATCCAGGAAATGACCTGCAAACAGGTTGATAGACAGTTTGTAATCCGGATTATCGCCGTAAAGTTTGCCTACTTCTTCGACGGACACACGCATCATTTGGCGAGTCATGTCAAAGATATGACCGTGGCTTTCCGCATACGCCATGAACTGACCCGGCGATACGATGGCGCCATTTGGCCGTTTCCACCGCATAAGCACTTCACAACCACGAACACGATTAGTCTCGATATCCATGACTGGTTGGTAATATGGAATGAACTCGCCCTTGCGGATCGCGGCAACGAATTCATCATTGGCTTCACTTTCCGGACGCCAGGAGAACCAGACTCCAATCGCCACAAACAAAATGGCAATACCGGCGCAGGCAGCTGCAGCAATGACTTTCAGTTCCTGCACCACGCCCATCGCCGCGGAAACTGGCGCGGTTATAAGTGAAACCAGCGGATACAGTTCGGACGTGACCTGGACATTCAGCATCGCGCTCGGATCGGAGCCTTCCGAGTTATATCCACCAACGGTGTACCAAAGAAGGTTGTTGCCCAGTCGGAGTTCGCTGCGGCGATAGGATCTCAGAAATTCCGGCCCGGGGTCCATTGCAATAACAGCCGGTGTGACTTCCGCAAACAACCGGTTTTCGTTTTTTAGATCCCAGCTAATGACTGCAGCCCGCGCTCCAAGATAGTTGCGGTCAAGCATGCCGATGCCAACCAACGGACCATCCCCTTTGAGCGGCGGCAGGATAACTTCGCCAGCCAGTTCCCGGTCCGGGATGATGCACATTCTCCGGCCGGAAGCGTCCGCCAGGCCGATGGCATCAATCATGCCGTTTTCGATGATGAGTTTTTCAAAAATGACCCGGTCTTCAGCCGAACACGTCTGGACGTCGTCCCGGTCCAGTCGCTGCAACAGGGACACTGTCGTGCTGATTGCTTCTTCGGCCCTGTGAAGGGACGCTTCCCCCATGGCCTCCATTTCCGACACCGCACGGCGCTCGCCATACTGGTTCAAAATGATGTTTGCCACAAACAGGGGCGTGGTTGCCAAAACAAGGGCAACCAGTACAGTTTTTGCAAATCCGAAATACCGAAGCGACAAATCACAGGCCTGTTAGTGAACAATCTCTTACAGACCATGGCGATAATGAGTAAATAAGGACTGAATTTTATTGCATTTCATCCAAATCAAAGCCGACAATCAGACAGCTGTGTTTAGCTACCAGCTGACGATAAACGATCAGATCCAGGGAGGCCTGAATGCAGGCTCTTTTTATTGGCCAAGCCTATATTGACGTAACTTTTTTAGCCGATCGTCTGCCGGTTGGTGACGAGAAAAAGCTCGCAGAGGAATATGCGATCAGCTTTGGCGGCAACGCTGTCACCGCAGCATTTTGTTGCGCCAAACTGGGCGGAAGACCCGAACTTCTCTGCTCTCAAGCAGATGACTGGCTGTCGCGGATGTTTCAGGACATGGCGGCCAAGTACGGCATTTCCATTCATGGCCGCAAAGTAAAGGAATCATCCCTTTCCTTCATCATGCCAAAGGACGGCAAGCGTGCAATCGTCCGCTGCCGGGACAATGATTTTCTGCATCCATTTCCGCCGCTTAACCTGGGTCACATGAAAGCCCTTCATATCGATGGTCACATGCCCGATGCTGCCCTGCATTATGCGGCAACCTGCAAAAACCAGGGAATTCTGACGTCTCTTGATGGCGGTGTCGTGCGCACCAATACGGAAGAAATTCTCGATCATATCGATGTGGCTGTGGTTTCAGAGCTGTTCTGCGAACAGCTGGGCAAAACACCCGGCGAGACGCTGAGTTATCTGCGCACAAAAAACTGCCACGTCGGGGCTGTAACGCTCGGTGAACATGGCACGGTCTGGTATGAGGCAGGCGGTCCTGACAAGGTCCTGCCCGCGCTCGATGTTCCGATCAAAAAAGTAGTCGATACGAACGGCGCCGGTGACATTTTCCACGGCGCCTACATCTCGTCCTATCTACGGTCTCCAGAAAAAACCTGGGAGCAGCATTTCAGATTTGCCAGGGGTGCATCCACCCACGCGATCCAGCATCTGGGCAATGAAAACAGCCTTCCGACGCTTGAGGATATCGAAGCGGCCAGCAAGGAATATCCGGAAAAATCCGAAGCTGCGTGACAGACATCACAATCCTGCCATAACAGTGCGGCGAATATGATACTTCGGCATCATTGCCGCACTTGTTAATCAAAGAGGCATGGCGCACATTGCGGCGCAACGAACGATCTCTGTTTGGTGGAGTATTAGATGTTATTTTCCCGGACCTCCCGGACCTGTCTTGGCCTGTCGACAGCAGCAAGCCTGCTTGTACTGCAAGCAAGCCCGGCATTCGCTTTTGATCCGACCGGCAATCCGGTCGCAGATGCATTTCTGACACTTCTGGATTCAGAAGAAGGCACCGTGGAAAGCTACGGAACGGTTGACGGTTCCGGCGGAACTGTCTCGATCAGCGACATCGTCATTAAAAATGACGGCGACGATGATGGTAAAGTGACCATCGCAACTACCGTTTTGACGAATGGAAAAGTTCAGGAGAACGGTCGCCTCAAACTCGAGAGCCTTGATCTTGAGAACCTGGCCCTGGAGGCTGACGACGGCGGAATGACGCTGAAGTCCATGAAGGTGACTGAACTGCTGCTACCGGCTGCAAACGAAAAGAATGAAGATGCTTCCGCGGTCAGCCCGGGTTACAAAACACTTGAAATTATCAAGGTCGCAATCAGCGATGAAGACGGCCAGGTCGCAGACATCGAAAAAATCGTTTCGTCCATCGATGGCATGGAAGATGATTTGCCAACCAGCGGACACTTCGCGATTACCGGTGCCACGGTTAATGTGACGGAAATCGAGGCTGAAGAAGCCAAGAGCTTGTCCGCGCTTGGGTATGAAACCCTGACAGTCAACATTGCCGGGTCCGGCAATTGGGATCCTGAAGCAGCGACGCTTGTTGTTCCGGACCTGAAGATTGACGGCCAGGATGTGGCGTCACTTTCCCTGTCGCTGGCACTGGGTGGACTGACACGTGATGTGGTCAACAAACTGGATGCCAGCCAGGACAATCCTGAAGAAGCCATGAGCCTTTTACAGGGCATCATGGTCTCCAACATAAAGATCCGTCTGGACGATGCTTCTGTCACCGGTCGCATTCTTGATCAGGAAGCCAAAAATGCCGGTGTGGATACACCCCAGTATATCGCAGGCCTCACAGGCAGCCTGCCGCTCATGCTCGGTATGCTTCAAAACAAGGAACTGGAAACCAAGGTCATTGAGGCTGTCACCCAGTATCTGAACGAGCCGGGTTCACTTGAAATTACGGCTACTCCAAGCGCGCCAGTTCCAATGGCACAGATCATGGGAACAGCGATGATTGCACCGCAGATGATCCCTCAGATCCTGTCGCTTGGCATAACTGCAAACCAGTAACTACAGCTGGACCTGATGTGTTAAAAAGCCCGGAGCAAATGCTCCGGGCTTTTTTACATTCCAGACTGATGCTCAAAGTCTACTCAGCGGCTTCGTTGCGGTCCTGAAACTGCAGTTCGCACAGACGGCGGTAAATGCCATCGTGTTCATACAGCTCATCATGTGTACCGCTTTCCACGACCTTTCCCTGATCCATGACGTGGATCTGGTGGGCATGGCGCACGGTGCTGAGCCTGTGTGCGATCACCAATGTTGTGCGCCCTTGCATCAAGGTTTCGAGCGCAGCTTGGATCTTGGCCTCGGACTCTGCATCAAGCGCTGAGGTCGCCTCGTCCAACAGCAAGATCGGCGCATCCCGCAACATTGCCCGTGCAATGGCGATACGCTGGCGCTGCCCGCCCGAGAGATTGTTGCCGCTTTCCCCCGCAGATGTGTCGTAGCCAGCTGGAAGATCCAGAATGAACTCGTGTGCATTGGCTGATATCGCCGCCGCTTCAATCTGATCCTGCGAGGCGTCTGGCAGTCCAACCGCAATGTTGTCGCGGATGCTCATGTTGAAGAGATAGGCGTCCTGCCCGACATAGGCGATGCTGCCCCTCAAGGATGCTATCTGAACGCCCGTGATTTTCTGGTCATCAATCAGAATGTCGCCCGCATTGGTATCGTAGAAGCGTTCAATCAGGGAAAAGACCGTCGATTTGCCAGCGCCGGATGCGCCGACCAGCGCAGTCATCTTACCCGCCTCGGCTTTAAAAGATGCCTGCTTGAGCGCAGCCCCTTCCCCGTATGAGAATTCGACCTTGTCGAAAACGATGTTGCCCTGCTTTACCACCAGTGGCTTGGCACCATCGCGATCAACCAGCTCCGGTTTTTCATCGATCAAGTCATACATCAGCTGCAGGCCAACGATTTCGCGGCCAAGATTGACGTTCAAACGGGCAAGCCGCCGTGCCGGATCATAGGCCAGCAGCAAAGCGGTGATGAAGGAGAACAGCGAGCCTGGATCATTGCCCTGCTGGATCACGGAAAACCCGCCGTAGAAAATCACCATCGCGATGGCAAAACCGCCAAGTGTATCCATCAACGGTGATGTTCTGGCGCTCAAGGTGGCAATCTTGTTTGCCTGTTTGCGGACGTCTTCAACCGAGACACCCATCCGCCTGCGCATGGCATCTTCCATACCGAACGCTTTGACAACGCGGACGCCGAGAACAGATTCCTGCAGCGCTGCGGTGATCCTGGCCGTCGAGACGACCTGCCGGACCATGTGTTTTTTCACCCTTCGGATGAGGACTGCTACACCAATGACAGCTGGCGGCATGATCACCAATGCAAAAAAGCTTAGCAGCGGGTTCTGGATAATCATCACCGCCACAAGGCCGATCAATGTCAGTGCATCTCGGCCAAGAGACACAATGACCATGTCCATGACCATTCGGGCGGACGTCACGCCCTGCGTCACCACCATATTGATTTCAGCCAGCGACTTGCGGTCGAAATAGGCCTGATCCTGCGACACGATATGGCCGAACAAACGGCGCTGAAGGGTTGCAATGATCGAGTTACCGACCCGCGCCAATACGACCAGCTGACCATAGGTGGAGATACCCTTGAGGGCAAAGATAGCCATTACCACACCGGCAATCACATAGACCATATTCTGATCGCGATTGACGAAGACTTCGTTGATCACGTCGCGCATGATCCAGGCACTGGCCGCCGTCGTTCCGGCAACAATGGCCATGAAGACGAAGGCCAGAGCGTATTGAGGAATGTAGGTGCGTAAATTCTCGCTGAACAAGCGCTTGATCAGCGGAATGGTCTCGTGCGGGTCAATCGAGGCTTCCGATTTTGGAAGTTTAGCCAAGCCATTCAGCCTTTCTATCGCGGTACGGCCGGGCTTTTGCCAACCGGTCGCCAGAGGGTCAATTCTTCCCGGTGACTAGCATGATTCGAGGTGCCATTTCAGCTTCAGTCCAAAAGGTCCAGACATGACAGAGGCCAGCAAAGCCGGCCTCGAGTCGCGTCACATGCCGTGTTGCACAAAGCATATTTTATCAGATTACTCTGCTTCCTGGGAGTTCATCACTCTTCCGGCAGATTGAGCCGCAAATGCAAGTCCCGCAGCTGTGCGGATGTCGCATCACTTGGTGCGCTCATCATCTGGTCTTCGGCTTTCTGGTTCATCGGGAACAGCATGACTTCGCGGATGTTGGCTTCATCAGCCAGCAACATCACCATGCGGTCGATACCGGCTGCACAGCCACCATGCGGAGGCGCGCCGTACTGGAACGCGTTGACCATGCCGCCAAAGCGGTTGTTGACCTCTTCAGCCGGATAGCCGGCAATTTCAAAAGCCTTGTACATGATTTCCGGCTTGTGGTTCCGGATCGCGCCGGAAACCAACTCGTTGCCGTTACACGACAGATCGTACTGCCAGCCGAGAACGTCCAGCGGGTCACCGTCCAGCGCCTCCATTCCGCCTTGCGGCATGGAGAAAGGATTGTGTTCAAAATCGATCTCGCCGGTTTCCTCGTCCCGTTCGTAGATCGGGAAGTCGACAATCCAGGCAAACTCGAACCGGTTCATGTCGGTATGACCGAGTTCTTCACCAATGATGAGACGTGCTTTTCCGGCGGCTGGTTCAAATTGCTTCGGCTTGCCGCCAAGGAAAAACGCCGCATCGCCGACTTCAAGACCAAGCTGCTGACGGATCGCTTCGGTGCGCTCAGGGCCGATGTTCTTGGCCAGAGGACCGGCAGCTTCCATGGAGCCGTCTTCGGCCTTGCGCCAGAAGATATACCCCATGCCCGGCAGGCCTTCGCCCTGGGCGAACTTGTTCATCCGGTCACAGAATTTGCGACTGCCGCCTTTTGGTGCCGGAATGGCGCGGATTTGTGTGCCAGGCTGTTCCAAAAGGTTTGCGAAAATGGCAAATCCGGAGCCGGCGAAATGCTCGGAAACGATCTGCATCTTGATCGGGTTACGAAGATCCGGTTTGTCGGACCCATACCACAGCGCTGAATCCTTGTAGGAAATCTGCGGCCAGTTGCGGTTGACCGGACGGCCGTTGCCAAACCGCTCAAAACAGCCTGCCATCACAGGTTCGATCGTATCGAAGACCTCCTGCTGGGTGACAAACGACATTTCCATGTCGAGCTGATAGAAATCAGTCGGCGAGCGGTCGGCGCGCGGATCTTCATCGCGGAAACACGGTGCGATCTGGAAATACTTGTCAAAACCGGAGACCATCAACAGCTGCTTGAACTGCTGTGGTGCCTGCGGCAACGCGTAGAACTTGCCGGGATGCAAACGCGACGGCACCAAGAAATCACGTGCGCCTTCCGGAGACGATGCAGTCAGAATCGGTGTCTGGAATTCGTTGAAGCCGATATCCCACATGCGGTCGCGCAGGTCACGTACGACATTCGCGCGCAGGATCATGTTGTTGTGCAGCTTTTCGCGGCGCAGATCCAGGAAACGGTACTTCAGGCGTACATCTTCAGGATAATCCTGCTCGCCAAAGACCGGCAGCGGCAGTTCCTTGGCAGCACCGAGAATCTCCATCTCGCGGATGAAGACTTCGATCTCGCCAGTTGGCAGGTCCGGATTGGTTGTACCTTCAGCGCGTTTCTTGACGCTGGCATCAATGCGGATACACCACTCGGAGCGTACGGTTTCGGCCATCGAAAAGGCCGCAGAGTCCGGATCGACCACACACTGTGTTACGCCATAATGATCGCGCAAATCGATAAACAGCACCCCGCCATGATCTCGGACCCGGTGGACCCAACCTGAAAGACGGATGGTCTGGCCTTCATCGGACAGACGGAGATCACCGCACGTATGGCTACGGTAGGGATGCATTTTACGTTCCTCGACAGTTTACTTCGAGTACCAAAGGTACTTCTCGGCATAGAAAATCATTACGGCCCACCAGAGGCAGGCCGTGTCCGGCTGCACAAGCCATGATGCGGGCTGAAAGTCAAGAGAACGGGTATGTCGGCATTTGAAATGCGAATCGATTTTCCGTTTAGGAAGAATGCCAAGCCAGAGCACTTTCACCGGTGAGCGAAGCATGTTAGCGTAAATTGCACAAAAATCATTTACCACTTTTTATTGCATCTGACTGTTCTTCCGAGCCAGTCTCCAATTGATGGGAGAAACGCCATGAAGCCTGTTTCCAAGTCGCTTGCTATATTCTTATTGGCCACTTTTGCAGCTGTTGTTCTCCAACTATCAGCCCTGGCTCAATCATCACTAGGCGAAAACATTCCGGGATTTCGCGTAACGGAGACACTGCTTCAGTCACCGCGTGTCCGGAATGACCTATTTGATGCGGAAAAATTCGATCGAGTATTCGAACTTGAAGATACAGCACTTGAACCCGTTTGTTGTCAGGTTGACGACGGATTGCCTTTTTACAATCTGAAAGCAGCCACGGAATGTCCGGGTCATCTTATCGTGGATGAAAAACTCTGTCGGGCCAATCCATTTGATTGCTGTTGTTTGAACGACGACGGACCAGGAACTGAAGGAACCTGGGGACCCAAAGCCAGCTGCTCGAGAGCACTTTGCAGCGTCCATGTTCTGGTAGATGCGGAGGCTGGCCTATGCCGGGTCCCTGCACCAGAAGAGCGACAACCGCGACTTCAACCGTCATCCTTCACTATTGGACTTGCGCAAAGGCTTGATAAGCTGGGGCGCAAGCTCCCGCCCGGGCTAGGATCATCCGGCCAGGCATTGTGCGATGCCAGCCAGATGAAAAAGGGCGAACCGTGCTGGGACACAAGTCAGTGTTCTCTCGGTTCCGATGGCAAGGTAGAATGCGTACAATGTATCCCGCGCGGAACAACCTGTGGCGACTGGAGCTGTTCGAAAAAGCCCGATGGCAGTAAGGGCCTCTGCGCCCGTGCCTGCCTGCCCTCCAAGCCCTACTGCCGCAAAGCACCGCCACCGGTCAAATACCGCAACTCAGCAAGTTGCCACTTCAAGGCCGAAAACAAGACAGATGCATCCGCAAAATTATTCTACAATCTCAGCAAAAGTAACACCGATGCGCACAACAAAATGGTGAAAGTCATGAACGCTGTCACCAAATACACTAAGTATATAGATGGGCAGGAGGCCTTTCTGATTGCAACGATAGCAGGTGGAGTGCGGCCGAACCGATGTGCCGACAGTTTCGACGATGGCAAGGGCGGGATTGTTACGATGAAAGTAGATTGTGACAAACTTAAGAACAGCAAATGCCTGTTCAACGACGCCTACATTTTCTCGCAGGCGGCATTTTCTATAAAAGATCCAACAATGAAAAAACATGTTGGGGATTTTTTGGAAGGTGTCATGTCCTACATAAATATAAATCTAATCACAGATCTTGGCGATTTCGTAGGTAACAAGACACGCGGTGACCAAGAAATAAAAATTCGTCAAAATGCATATAACGCGCTGCTCAATCATGTGAACAAGACAATGTTGCCCTATGTGAAATCCAATCCGTAAATTTGTGTCTCGCTCGATATGCTGGCCATGTTCAGCAAGAGGGTGCCAATTTACCCCTCTCCCCGTCATGCCATGATTTGATCATGACATGACGGAGAGAAGCCCAATCACGGCTGATAGAATGGACGCGAAACGGTTTGGATCCTCGGGTCAAACCGCGCCAAATTGGCATTCAATAGCGCAGTGCTGTATCTTGGCGGTTTGACGAAAGTTGGTGGTGTCCTGCTTTCCGGGGGACAGTCACTTTATGAAATTCAACAAGGTGTTTAGCGGACGTCTGGTTCTTCTTACGGCGGTTTGTTTCATTGCAAAGCTCTCTGGCTCGCTTGTGTACAGCGCACAGGCGCAAACAGCGAAAATGGACAATACTGCTAGCGCGGATTTGTATCGCTCCCCAGCTGATGGGGGTGTGAGGCGGTGGCAAGTTGCGCCGGATCAGAGCCTCCAACTTTATAAAGACGCATCAACCGCATCAGCGGTGATAATGGCCCGCGCCCCCGGTGCAATTCTGTCCAATATGGGATGTGCACCTGCTGCCGATAAGCTTTGGTGTAAGGTCCGCCCCTTGGAAAGTCGCGAAAAAGGCTATGCGCTGGCCGAATTTCTAGTGCCAGCAAAAGGTCCAGACGGGATTATCCCGATGGGCGTCGATGACAGCAAACATCGTGCTGTAAAGCGGAAATTTGATGCCAAGGGCCGCATTTCATGTGCGCAGGAGCAAGGTCAGACGATGGGCAAATGCCGGGTTGCAATCGCACGTGGTGTCGGCGGTGATGCGACTGCGGTGGTGACGTTTTTAAATGGCTTTTCGCGCAAGCTCACTTTCGTCCACGGCGAATTTATGAAAGCCAATTCAACCATGTCCGGCAGCGGAACCGATACAGACTGGAGCCTGACAGATGGTCTTCATTCAATTCGGGTGGATGATCAGCGCTATGAGTTGCCTGACAGTCTGATCTTTGGCGAATAACTGCCAACAAGGCAACCACGCCGCAAAGAAGCGGCGTGGTCGTTGTTTTCAAAAGTTTACGGCGTAATCTTGTGGATGGTTCCTTCATCGATAGCAGCATAAAGGCTGCCATCAGGTCCAGTTACCAGAGACCGGAATCGGCCTGGATCCATCGGCAAGGTCATCTCGGTTACATCCAGGACTTCCGTGCCGTCTTCGGAGAGCTGCAACACATCAATGCGTTGACCCAGCGGTGTTCCGCCAAAACCGATACCCATCAGGCCGACAACCATGGCGCCGTCCCAGTCACCCCATGCATCGCCTTTCAGGAAGGCGGCAGAGGAAGTGCCTTGTGACCAGCCATTGTTGTTCCAGATCGGCGGCATGGCGTCCGGATAGGTTACAAAGTCGGTCATCGGCATCCAGGCAGCCCGGGCAAACCGGTTTTCACCGACCATCTGGTTCGGGCTGTAGCCACAGTAGTTGTCCGGGCAATCGCCGCGTCCGGCCATATTCGGGCGTGGGTCCCAGCCAGCGTTGGCACCGTTGCGAAGCACGGTGATCTCGTCCGAATGCCAAGGACCATGTTCAGCTGTGATCGGTGTGTTTGTGGCCGGATGGAATGCAATACCCTGTACGTTCCTGTGCCCGTAGGTATAGGTTCGCTTGTCGAACCCGACAGGTGGTGTGTTACCGGCTGCAGGTGTTCCGTCCGTATCGATACGAAGCACTTTACTGCCCATCATGGTCGGACTTTGCGGCACTTCACTATTATGGTTGTCACCCGTGGTCAGGTAGATGTACCCGTCCTCAGGACCAAAACGAACCCGGCCACCATTATGGGCTCCCGGGCCGCCAAACGGGTGGTCAGATGCTTTCATTTTGTAGGGAACATCATCAACGATATCGATCCGGTCGGAAACGCCGGTGAAGTCATCATTGACTACAAACCGCATCAGCCGATTGGTATGCGGATCCGACATCTTGGACGTTGAATAAACATAGATCCGGCGATTTTCGGCAAAGGCAGGATCAACGGCAACGCCCATCATGCCAGCCTGGCCTTCACAGAACAGATCATCGCCTGTTGATGGGTAACCGTCTGATCCGCCCATGCCCAGTAAGGCATTGACATCACCGGATGGCATCAGGACCGATAGCCCTTTGCATTTTTCAGTAAAGAACATCGTTCCATTATCGAGGAACGCCATATCCCAAGGGTTTTCCAGATCGTCCAGAACAACACTGTGTTTCAGGCTAGTTGTATTGCCGGCAGCTTGTGCCATGGCCGGTGCAACAAACATGGCAACACCTGCCATAAGCGGTATCAATTTTGTATACATCTCATTCCTCCTAACAATTCAAGTTTACTTACTTAGATATCTAGAGGCGTTACTTAGTATAATCTTATTTCCCCTAAATAGCATTCATGGATATTTTTACACATCCAGAATCACTACTTATTTCGACGATATTCATCGATTTTAAATCGATTTAATTTCTGCTAAAAATCTGCTTTCGTTTGGGGCCTGTCGGCGTCAATTGAATTTCGTAGCAATGTAACTTGTTACGTTTGCCACATCTTCCTCGGACAATTTTGCGGCTTGAGGTGCCATCAGTGGCGTGTTGGGTCCAACCTTTTCGCCCTTTTTGTATTGCGCCAGTCTCATTGCCAGGTACCCGGCGGGATGCCCTGCCAGTTTTGGAAAACTGGCCATGCCCTTGGCCGTCGGACCATGGCAAGCCTTGCAGGTTTTCTTGTATATTTTTTCGCCGGCAACCAGATCTTGGGCGCTAGCTTGAGGTACGCCAATCACGCTGACTATCGAGGTGACCGCGAGCAACAACTTCAACTTCATATTTACAGAATCCAACGTGAGTAGCTTAACTTCAATGTTAACGTGAACACCCGAGGCAAAACCAATGTCGTGCAGGTGCAGATCATCAGTAATACCAATCAGGATCTTTACGTATTCTTCGACAGCAATCAATCCTGCACCGCAACAAAGCAACTGCACATCAATAACTTCATTGGAACCGACGTCGTCTAACACCTTGGAAAAAAGATTGCTCAGGATCTTCCTGCTTGGTGACTAGGAAAAGTACATTTATGCAGCTTTTTCCTACCATTTTTGGGGGGGGCTGCCTACTTGCCGAGCCTACAGCCAACTTTCTGACGAGAACAACTCAGCGCCAATTGCCAAGCTGTAACAATAGTAACGATGATAGTGAGAAGCAGGCCGTGGGAGACCAAAACAGTTCGAATCAGACTGGAAAATTTTGGCTCTGAAGAACGCGTATACTAAAGTCCAGACCGCATTCAGGTGTCCACTGCCATGAGCAACGGATGCCATTGGCCCCTCACCTCATGGTCCTGCGCATCATGATGATCGAAGACACCGGTTCCAGCTGCCGCATGGCGAGCATAGAGCACCCGGTCAGAAATTCGGCACAGAACCGGATATCCCTTCTTGGCAAGCGCCTGTTCCAGATCGGTCACTTGTGTCGAGCGACGGTTGATCCGGTTGGCCACAACATGAATATCCGCCTTGCCCTTGCGGACGCGCTTGATGTCGGAAATGCCGTCGAGAAATTTCAAGGTCGCGTTCCAGTCAAAGGCGGAGGCCAGCACGGGCACGACGATTTCAGAGGCTTCTGCAATCAGGGTCTTGGCAAGTTCGGAGCGCAGGCCGCCCGGCCCGTCAATCACGATGGAATCGAGGTCCTTGTGTTTGTCCCTGTCGCCAATAGCATCCGCTTTGGTCCAGTTCAGCGCCTCGATCTTAGGCAGATTTTTAGGACGTCTCTTGGCCCACGCCAGGCTTGATTTCTGGCGATCGGCATCTGCCAGCGCAACTTCCTCGCCGCGCACAGCAAGCGCGACAGCCAGGTTCGTGGCAATCGTGGTCTTGCCGCAGCCACCTTTCGAATTCACCACCAGGATCTTGCGCATGACGTCTCCCCATGGGCCTCGATCCGCCCGAACTTGTCGGCTTACAGCTTAGGCGCACATATTGCGCCGCTTCAAGACGCAAGGATACGAAAATTTGCCATTTCGTGGCGACAAAGAGGCAGAACTCGCGTATAGCATTTGATCACCATGGAAGTGATTACAAAAACAAAAGATCTCGCTGCCGCTTGCCAGCGACTTGCCGCCAATGATTACGTCACCGTCGATACGGAATTCCTCCGTGAAACGACCTTTTGGCCGAAGCTTTGCGTCATACAGATGGCTGGGCCCGACATGGCCTTCATCGTCGACGCATTGGCAGAAGACCTGGATCTGGCTCCCTTTTTCGACCTGATGCGTGACGACAGTGTGACAAAGGTTTTCCACGCAGCGCGCCAGGATATCGAGATCATCCATCATTTAGGTGGATTGATCCCGGCGCCCCTGTTCGACACCCAGGTCGCCGCGATGGTCTGCGGTTTTGGTGATTCCATTTCCTATGACCAGCTGGTCTACAAGGTCACAGGCGCCAGTATCGACAAGTCGTCGAGATTTACCGACTGGGCCCGTCGCCCCCTGACCAACAAGCAGCTGGATTATGCGCTGGCGGATGTGACCCATCTGCGGGACGCCTATCAGTTTCTCAAGGCCAACCTAGCCGAACAGAACCGCACCCATTGGGTTCAGGACGAAATGAAGGTTCTGACAAGCGTCACAACTTACGTGACCGACCCTGAACAATCCTGGAAACGGCTAAAGTTGCGGGTTCGCAAGCCGATTGAACTGGCTGTCATGATGGAAGTCGCTGCCTGGCGGGAGCGAGAAGCGCAATCACGTGACGTTCCGCGCAACCGGGTCGTCAAGGACGATGCCATCTACGAAATTGCCTCGCAGCAACCGGCAACTTCAGACGCGCTGGGCCGCCTTCGTACCATTCCGCGCGGGTTTGAACGCTCACGAAGCGCTGAAGATATTCTGAAAGCCGTCAAACGGGCACTGGCAATTCCAAAAGCGGAGCTGCCGAAGCTTCCGAAAGGCCGTCAGGCTCCTGATGGATCGGCTGCAGCCGTTGATCTTCTAAAGGTGCTCCTGAAGCTCGTCAGCGAAGCCAATGGCGTTGCTGCCAAAGTCATTGCGACTGTCGATGAATTGGAAAAGATCGCAGCAGACGACAATGCGGACGTCGGTGCGCTCAAAGGCTGGCGGCGGGAGTTGTTCGGTGAAACCGCGCTCAAACTCAAGCGCGGTGAAGTAGCCCTGGCATTCCGCGATCGCCAAATCATCGCAATTGATCAGGCATCACAATCTGAAATCGATGCACAGGCGCCCGCACAAACGCAGGCAGCCGAATAGAATCGATACCCGTTAAAGTGATTCTCAACTGGTGGTGACCGAGACATCCGTTTCGAGTGCCTTGGCCAGTTGAGCAGCGCGCTTGCGCAAACGCTCACCGTCCATATCCCGAAGATCAGGGCCAAGGTGCAACTCCAGGCCATCTTCGGTTCTGCAGATGGCAACCTTCGGCAGCATTCCGGCCATGGACGCACTCAACAGCGATGCTACGCGCAACGTCGCGCCCAAGACCTTTGCCCGAATGCGCAATCTATCGGTAAAGAGCTCACGGATAAGTGGCGACAATGCCCCTTCCCGCAAGCCTTTATGGCGATAGAAAACGGCCGCGGCCAAATAGGCCCGGCTCGCGTGATCAAGCCCGACAAATGATGCGTTGGAGATAATGTTGAGGCTCTGTTCGCCGCGATAATCCGGATGCGCTCTCCAGCCAATGTCCGACAACAAGCACGCCGCATGGCGCAACCGCGTCTCGTTCGCGGTTTCCTCAATCGACATTTCCTGAAACAATTTATCAGACCAGGCAATCAGCTCATCAGCATGTTCCGGAGACCGGGCCCGCAAAATACACAGTTCGCGGGATGCCTCGATGACCGGATCCTGGGCCCGCATGGTATCCGAAAGCCGTTCATGCAGCAGGCCTTCGCGAACACCGGTTGCCGAGAATAGAACGCGGTCAGCCTTCATTCCAGTCAGAACCTTCTCAAGAACGACTGCTCCAAACGGCACGAGTGAACGACGCTGTTTGGAAATCACTTCTGATTTTCCGATGTCCTGCAGATCCTGAACAGCAATGTCACGGCAGAAAGCAATCGCTTCTTCGGCATCGATTTCATAGTTGTGCATCACATGCAGCGGGTATTTCTTTTGCATCAAATGCAACCGGCCGAGCGACCGCCATGTGCCGCCGACAGCATAAAAGGTGCGCTCTCCAGGGGGCAGATCCGGCCAGTCGTAATTCTCCAGAGCAGCTTCCGTAATCTTCTCCGCCTTGGAGAACTTTCCATCAGCTGCTTCAGTCAACCGGAGACCGCCGAGCGGGAAAGTCGTGCCGAGCCCGGGAACTCCCCTGTCGATACCGACAAGTTCAAGACTGCCGCCGCCCATGTCACCTACTATTCCGCGCGGTTGCCAAAACCCGGCAATCACACCAAGGGCCGAATAATAGGCTTCTTCATTGCCATCCAGAATACGGACCGGCGCGCCCAGAATTTCTTCAACTTCACGGACGAAATCCGGCCCATTCTCAGCGTCACGGACAGCGGCGGTGGCCACGATATAGAGATCCTGGCAACCGGTGTGTTCAATCAAGGCTCGAAAGCGAACAAATTCCGCGAGAGCCAGTTGGACAGACTCGTCGGCGAGTTTTCCAGTAGCCGCAACACCTCGGCCAAGGCCAGCAAGCAGCTTTTCGTTGAACAACATGGTCGGTGTCCGGGCGATACGCTCATAAATAACAAGCCGCACAGAGTTCGAACCAATGTCCACAACAGCAATCGGTCCGGTTCCGTTAAGCCGGCCTCTTGCCGGATGGAATTGGGCTGTCATCCTACCCTCGTCGTTGCCGCTTCAGGAACGGCTTTGGCCGGTCGCTGTTCAAAGATTTTCCCCGACCTGAAAGCGACGGGTTGGTCATAAAATATTCATGCGCATTGAAGGGTTCTTCGTTGACACCCGGCTCAATGCGTTCATGGCTACCATCGGACAGAATCCGCCAGCTCTGCTGGTTGTCTTTCAAATTGGCGACCATGATCTGATCGAGAACCTGCTCGTGCACAGTTGCTGTTTTCAATGGAGTCAGCACCTCGACACGGCGGTCAATATTGCGAGGCATCAGGTCTGCCGATCCTATATAGACATGCGCTTCTGGCGACGGCAGACCATGGCCATTGCCGAAGCAGAAGATGCGCGAATGTTCGAGGAACCGACCGACAATCGATTTGACGCGAATGTTGTCAGACAGACCCGGAATACCGGGCCGCAAACAACAAATACCGCGGATCACCAAGTCAATCTGAACACCGGCCTGACTGGCCTCGTACAATGCGTCGATGATCTCTGAATCAACCAGGGAGTTAATCTTCATCCAGATCTGTGCAGGTCGCCCTTCGCGGGCATGCTCAATTTCAGCTTCTGTCATTTCCAGCATGCGGCTGCGCAAATTGACAGGAGACACCGCAAGATGGTTCAGCTCGGCTGGCTCTGCATAGCCCGTGATATAGTTGAAGACCCGCGCAGCATCCTCGGCAATACCCGGATCATCGGTAAAGAAGGAGAGATCCTCGTAAATCCGGGCGGTGATCGGATGATAGTTTCCGGTTCCGATATGGCAGTACGTCTTCAGTTGTCCATGTTCGCGCCGGATAACCATCGAGAGCTTGGAGTGGGTCTTCAGCTCTATAAATCCAAACACCACCTGAACGCCAGCCCGCTCCAGATCGCGCGCCCATTTGATGTTGGCCTCTTCGTCAAAGCGGGCTTTCAACTCGACCAGCGCTGTAACCGACTTGCCGGCTTCGGCAGCTTCCGCGAGCGCCTTGACGATCGGCGAATTGTTTGACGTCCGGTAGAGTGTCTGTTTGATCGCAACTACATCAGGATCACGCGCGGCCTGCCGCAGATACTGAACCACCACATCGAAGGACTCGTAGGGGTGGTGGACGATGATGTCCTTCTGGTGAATGGACGCCAGACAGTCACCGCCATGTTCGCGAATCCGTTCCGGGAATCGCGCCGTATAGGGCTCAAATTTTAGATCCGTTCGTTCCAGATCAACAATCTGCGTCAGATTGTTCAGCGCAAGCAGGCCATTCGCCAAGAAAATTTCGTCGTCTTCAACATCCAACGCATCAGCGACAAACTCTCGCAAAGCAGGCGATGTTGTTTCCTGAATTTCCAGACGGATGACTGATCCTCTGCGACGGCGCTTGAGCGCGCTTTCAAACAGCCGAACCAGATCTTCCGCTTCTTCTTCGATTTCAAGATCACTGTCCCGGATAACCCTGAAGGCTCCCTTGCCGCGAATTTCGTATCCCGGGAACAAACGCCCGATGAACAAACCCACGACCTTTTCAATCGCAACAAAACGGGCCGATCCATCGGGACCGTTCGGCAACTGGACAAAGCGGTCGACCTGATTGGGTATCCGAAGCAATGCGATCATTCCGCGACCGCCAACTGATGGCACCAGCTCAAAGACGATCGAAAATCCAAGATTTGGAATGAACGGGAACGGATGCGCCGGATCAATTGCAAGCGGCGTCAGGACGGGAAAAATGTATCCCAGGAAATAGTCCTGTAACCAAGCCATTTCGGTTGCATCGAACGTGTCTCCACGAACAATTTCGATGCCTTTTCCGGCAATGTCACCGCGCAGTTCACCCCAGATCTGCTGCTGTGACGCCTGAAGGCCGCGGACTGCCTCGCTGATTTTCTGAAGCTGTTCGGTTGGCGACAATCCATCGTCGGAAAGAGTTGAGACTTCCGCACGCTGCTGGCCGCGCAACCCGGCAACACGAACCATAAAAAATTCATCGAGATTGTTGGCTGAAATCGACAGGAACCGGACACGCTCCAGAAGCGCATGGTTCGGGTTCATGGCTTCTTCCAGAACCCGCAAGTTGAACTGCAACCATGACAGTTCCCGGTTCATAAAACGAGCCGGAGAATTCGTTAGATCGCTGATCGCGTCAGGCGCCTCTACGGAAGCAGAAGACTCCAGTATTTCTGAGGGGGATCGGATTGGTTCTGACACTTCGGCAGATTCGGTCATGTCACTGTCCTACACATCAGACACTTGGAAACACACGGACAATCCAGTTCGTCGACGTCACTATCATGAACTCGTCAACAGTCAAATGATACAGCAGCAATGAGTGCCTGCGCTATTCACCTTTATGCACATTTTCCAGAACTCGGCCCACTAAAGGCTTGGTAATCTTGACACGACCTGCGAGCGCTTCGCGGTCTATCGCTTCAACCGCCCGCATCGCGACTTCGAGAGAGCGTTCCATGCGCACGACCAGATAATCGACAACATTCAGATCCACAGAGATCTGCCGATCGGCGAACAGTTTGACCAAGACCCTGCGCAGCAAATCGTCATCTGGTTCCAGAATTTCGACAGGCGTTGCCGCCCTCAGCCGCGACAAGAGATCCGGCAAGGTGACTTTCCAACTGACCGGCCACGTCTTGCTGGTGATCAAAACCGTTTTTGATGCCTGACGGGCTGCGTTCAAGAGATGGAACAGTGCTGTGTCGTTGACCCCACGATGGGCATCTTCAATCACACAGGCCGGTGCTGTGACCAGCGTCTCAACAAGATCTTCAGTCAGGTCTTCTGCCGATATAACGACAGATCCCGTTTCATCCCGGAACGCTTCAACAAGATGGGTTTTCCCCGCTCCAACAGGCCCGGCCAGCACAACAACAGGAGACGGCCAGTTCGGCCAACGTTCCAGAAGTTCGAATGCTGCCGTGTTGGAACTGCCCACCAGATAGTCCTCGCGGCTGAGGGCAGCGTCATGGGGCAAAATCAGGGGCAGTTGGCGCGGTTTATCCGCCATAACGCTACTATCTACTCTTCGGCTGTCGGATCAGACCGGTTCCAACCTTTGTATACTGGGCTTGCTAGGTACTGCCTCAACGCAAACCGCGCAAGCACGCCTATCATTGCAGCGGCCGGTACAGCGATCAACATCCCCACAAATCCAAAGAGATATCCAAAGGCAAACAAGGCAAACATCAACGTCACCGGATGGAGACCTGTGCTGGTTCCAACCAGCTTTGGTTGGAGGATGTTTCCTTCCAGAAACTGCCCGACTGCGAAAATACCGCCAATGACCAAAATCATCGTCCAGTCCGGCCAGAACTGGACCAGAGCAACACCGACTGAAACGACAAACCCAAGTCCGGCACCAACAAACGGAACAAAGCTGATCAACCCGGCTCCCATGCCAATCAGCAGGCCAAAATTCAAACCGGCAAAGGCCAGCGCAACCGCGTAGAACGTGCCGAGGATGAGACAAACAGAAAGCTGACCTCGAACGAACCCCGCGACAGCCTGATCCATTTCCTTGGCAAGCCCCCTGATTTCGCCAAGATGATCACGGGGCAACCAGCTGTCGACGCGTTCGACTATATGGTCCCAGTCGAGCAGCAGATAGAACGCAACGACCGGTGTGATGACAAACAGCGACAGGATGGACAGCAGGGCCTGGCCACCGCTCCAGACTGACTGAGCCAGTTTACCGGCAAAAGCAGCTCCCTGCCCGACCAGATCAACCATGCTGGCCTGCAAATCCTGCAGATCAATCCCAACTATATTGGCGAGCCTTTGGCCAAGTTGTTCATTGACCAGCAACTGCAGCTGGCGAACGAGTTCCGGAAAATTTTCAATGAACAATGCCAGCTGGTTCCCAAGCGCAGGCAACAGCAGAATGAAAAACAGGATCAGCACCAACAGGAAAGCAAACAGGATGGTGAACGTCGCCCACATGCGGCGCATGCCGAGTTTTTCCAGCCGGTCGCAAGTTGGGTCCAGTAGATAGGCAACAGCCATTCCAGCGACAAAAGGAAGCAAAACACCCGAAAAAACAAAAAGAAAGGCACAAAAGACAATCAGGGAAATCAGCCAGAACTGGATTTGACGGCGTAATGTCATGAAACAATCCTTTCCCGGATAGGGACTATGAGTGGCTCTTTCGGGTTTCGCCATACCGATCTGTCCGGCGACGTCCCGCAGTTAGGGTGCCTGCCCCCGCCGGGTCAAGAGGCTAGCATTTGGCAGTGAGCAAGCAAGCGCGGGCCTTGTTTTCTGCTGCGCCAGCCTGTAAGCGCGGTGCAAACAGCCATTTGCATTAAGTCTCGGGGTGCCCCATGAGCCAATCTCCTCCTTCCGGAACCAACGGTTTGACCTATGCTGATGCGGGCGTCGATATAGATGCGGGCAATGCGCTGGTCGACCGGATCAAGCCTCTGGTCAAAGCAACACGTCGTCCCGGCGCAGACAGTGATATCGGCGGATTTGGCGGCCTGTTCGACTTGAAAGGTGCAGGCTTCAAGGATCCGGTTCTGGTTGCCGCCAATGATGGCGTTGGTACCAAGCTGAAGATCGCCATAGAAACCGGCCAACACCGTACAGTCGGTATTGATCTGGTTGCAATGTGTGTCAACGATCTGATCGTTCAGGGCGCAGAACCTCTGTTTTTCCTCGATTATTTCGCGACCGGCGCACTGGATGTCGAGACTGCAACCGATGTGGTGGCCGGCATTGCGGACGGCTGCAAGATTTCTGGCGCCGCGCTCATCGGCGGTGAAACGGCTGAAATGCCAGGCATGTATGCTGCTGGGGATTATGACCTTGCAGGTTTTTCCGTGGGCGGTGTTGAACGCGGAGAGATCCTGCCACGCAAGGATGTTGCCGCGGGCGATGTACTGCTTGGGCTGGCGTCCTCAGGTGTTCATTCCAACGGCTTTTCCATGGTGCGCAAGATTGTGGAACTGTCCGGTCTGGAATGGTCATCGGCTGCACCATTTTCCAGCGATAAAACGCTCGGCGAAGCGCTGATGGAACCGACAAAAATCTACGTTAAACCTCTGCTGGCCGCCCTGAAGGAGACATCCGGCATCAAGGCGCTGGCGCATATCACCGGCGGCGGTTTGCCGGAAAACCTGCCACGGGTTCTACCGGACAACAGTTCAGCGCGGATCGATTTGTCCAGGATTTCAGTACCTTCCGTGTTTTCCTGGCTTGCCAAGGCAGGCGGCGTGGCGGAAAGCGAAATGCTGCGCACATTCAACTGCGGTATTGGCATGGTGATCGTCGTTGATACCGACGACGCGGACAATGTCACCAAAGCATTGTCAGACGCTGGCGAGACTGTCACCAGAATTGGCCAGATTGAAGTTGCTGGAGATGCACCGGTTGTCTTCGACAATGCGCTGGGTCTGGCTGGATGACGCGCAAGAAAACCGCCATTCTGATTTCCGGACGCGGGTCCAACATGAACGCGCTCATCTCTGCAGCGATGGACCCGACCTACCCGGCTGAGATCGCGCTGGTGCTCTCCAACAAACCGGATGCCAAGGGACTGGAAAAGGCGGCGGAATTCGGAATTCCAACGGCCGTTGTCGACCACAAGGTTTTTCCAAACGACAAACAGGGATTTGAGCAGGCAATTGATGATCACCTGAAAGATCACAAGATCGAGCTCGTCGCTCTTGCCGGGTTCATGCGGATCCTGTCGTCCTACCTGGTCAACGCTTGGGCAGGCCGGATGATCAACATCCACCCTTCCCTGCTACCATCCTTCAAGGGACTTGGGACCCACGAGCGCGCGCTGGTTGAGGGTGTCAAATTGCATGGTGCGACCGTGCATTTTGTGTCCGCTGAAATGGATGATGGTCCAATCATTATCCAGGGTGCTGTTCCGGTTCTGGATCAGGACACTCCGGATGATCTCGGTGCGCGGGTTTTGGAGGTCGAACACAAGATCTATCCCAAAGCCCTCGAACTGGTCGCTTCTGGCAAGGCGAAAATCTCAGGCGCGCGCGTATTGACCGGAGCCAAAACGGACGAATCCGCTGCGCTTATCTGCTAGTAACTTAATAACATAGAGTGTTTTGAGTGCTGATCGTCAGAAGGGCGCTTCGTTGCAATTTGACGCCACAAAACTATCTTCGTTTACCGCTGCCAGCGACTTTACCAAATTCAGAACTTGCAAATTCACGGTTGAAAATCGGCAACAATTTCGTATCAAGCTTCCGCTTCATGTCCCACAAGATAGTCACTGCAACTCGCGGGCTGTAGGGCGACTTGTAAGCTCTTTTTTCTGTCAATGCTGCAAAGATATCTGCAATTGTCAGCATCCTGACGAACTGAGGAATCTCTTCCGCTGATAAACCGTCCGGATAGCCGCTGCCATCCAGGTATTCGTGATGAGATCGCACACCGCACAGTATTTTATCCGGAAAGCTATCGTACTTGCGCAGAAAATCAGCTCCAGTTTCCGGATGTTGTTTTATCAATTCAATTTCCGAGTCAGTCAGCTTTTCCGGTTTATCCAGGATACTCAGCGGAATTTGGAGTTTCCCAATATCGTGCACCAAAGACATTTTTGTCAGAAGGAGTTTCTCATCATTTTCTATGCCAAGTGTTGTGGCAAATCGGTACATGATGTTGGCCACTTCAAGCGAGTGCTGCAACGTCGGGCTATGGTGTTGCCCCACCAAATGGAGCCACTCGCGTTCACGTCCCTGCTCCAGCAATGCGTTTATAAAGGTTGCTGCTGCTGTTGTTGAACTCGTACTCAGCTCCTGCTTATTCAGCATGGCTGCCGACATATCCTCAAGGGCACGTTCAGCCACGGCCAGGGTTCTTTCAGGTGCCGTTTCATCGTTCAAGGCAAAATTTCGAGCATATTCTTGATCACAGTTGGATATTTGGGTGAGCAATCCATCCTGCTCTGAGGTTTTATGAACTGTATCGTGAACACCAAGAGAAGACCAAAATGAAATCTCGTCTGCCAAATTATGGTCAAACACTGCTACGATTGGAGTGGTTTCAAGGCTTTTGACAATCACCTTTACTTTGGCACGAATTTTGGGATCCTCTGAAACCACCTCGAACAGTACAAGTAATGGAAGCTCTTTCGAAAGATGTTCGAATTCCTGTTTTAAACTTCTATTTTCAAAATTTATATTTCGATAAATCGATGGTAGATTAATACCCGAACCAGCTTCACTGTCAAAAATACGTATAAACATTTCTTGTATTTTCCGGTCAGAAGGAAAAACTATTTTTCTACATATCAACTACTGAATATTCATTAAAAAGAAATTACATCCATAAGTGATTTTACTTTCTTTTCTACTTTTGCATTCAGAAATTCGTTACACACTGAAGCGCTGATTTGCACATAATCATTGTCGGTAAAACAGATGCAGGCACCAAACCGACAGACACGCTCATCTGGCCGTAGAGCAGGAGACAGCCCCCCCTTTCATTGCGTACCAATCTGCTCCAACGAAATCTCGCGATCAAAAATCCTTTCGGCGTTTCCGTATGCGATTTTCTCGGCGACTTTGCGGGGCAGTTTAGCCAGCCACTGCCGATTACTCTCCATGATTTCGGAATAACTGTCCCATTGGCCGTTGACCCAGGTGTCGCTACCGATCATCAGCCTGTCCTGAAAATCAAAAATGATCGTCTGCCACTCCGGGTTCAGCTCATCTCTTGAGCCAAGGATATTCCACTCCCGCAGGGATGTGTCCGCCAGCAAAGCCGGAAATTCTGACATCAGCGCATGCACTTCAGAGGCTGGAGACCCAAGCCCGGCATGCGCCCAGATGATCTTGACGTCGGTGTCCAGACTGTAGAGCCAGCGGATTGGCTCAGCTCCGGAGTGGACATGAATGTAAATGTCCCGTGCCTTGGCCATGTTGATGACCTTACGCAGCAGTGGCTCATCGGAGGTGTCCAGACGATGGATGTGAAATTCACCGATGCCTTCATGAGGGTATGCGTTCAATCGCTCTTCAAGATAATCCTCCATACCGTCCATTTTGGTCCAATTCGAAGACCCGGCACTACCATGGTAGGGGCGCAGTTCCGGAACGATGCGGTTCGGCGCATATTCCCAAAGCCTGATAGTGCCCTCGTCCGGTGTTGACGATACCAGCGCCATTGCCACGCCGGTCTGGTCCATCAATTCGATAACGCTTTTGACCGGATAAGCGTCCCAGGCAGGCTGCTTGTAATGCATATGGGCATCAAACAGCGGCAAATCCTTCACCGCGTCGCCAATCGGTGCATGATCGCCATCAGCAAAGGCTGGTGCTGTCCCCAAGCCAACAGTAACGCCAAGTCCAAATGCAATTACAGTTCTTGAAAGTCGACTAACGGTCAAAACGGATCTCCATAAACATCAAACCTCAGAGCACAAACTAAGGCAGCTCCGGAAAAGATCCAGATTGTCAGAATCCGTAGTGTTTTCGAGGCAGGACTATTTGACCACCCGATGCATTGGAAGTTTGCTGCTGCAGTCAGATGACAAATCATTTGTAAAACTATATACAGTCATTATGCAGTCAATTTTCAAGAGATCTGATTTCCAATGACAGACTGGTGCCCGAACCTCACTGCAAGCGATGCCCCGCGTTACATCGCAATCGCTGACTGTATCGAATCTGATCTGAATACCGGCCGCCTGTCTGCAGGTGATCGGCTTCCGGCGCAGCGGCAATTGGCCCGGCAGCTGGGTCTCGATTATACAACCGTTGCTCGCGGTTACGCGGAAGCTAATCGGCGCGGCATAATTTCTTCCCAGGTCGGCAGCGGTACCTTTGTTACAAAGCCGGAACAACACACTGAAAGTCTCCAGCTCGAAAGTGACCCCAGACGCATTTGCTTTCCAGATCATTCCATGAACCTGCCGCCGGAACCGGACGACCTTGCACTGATTTGCCAGATGCAGGTTGGATTGGCTGCGCTATCAGCAGATCTGGTTCCGTTGTTGCGCTATCAGACCTTTGAAGCTTCCGAACCGGATATACAGGCAGCTTGTAGTTGGCTGGATGACACGGGCCTCATTCCCAAACCAGAGCAAATCGTAATTGCTCCGGGCGCTCAGGCAGCCCTTTCAGCCATCGTCAGCCTGTTGACTGAACGCGGCGATACGATCTTGTGTGAAACAATCACCTATCCCGGTATTCGGTCCATCTGCGCCCAGCAAGACGTCACGCTTGAAGGTCTGTTGACAGATGACAACGGCATTGACCCGATAGCCTTTGAAATTGCCTGTAAACGTTCTGCGCCCAAGGCACTTTACCTCAATCCGACGCTGAGTAATCCGACTACGCGAACGATCCCGGAGCAACGACGTCTCGAACTGGTGGCAATTGCGCAACGTTATGGCGTCGCCATACTGGAAGACGATGCGTATGGCCGCCTCAGCAGCAAGGCGGTTCGTCCCTTTGCAGCAATCGCACCAGACATCTGCTGGCACATTGCATCCCTTTCCAAAACCATCGGAGCGGGATTGCGTCTTGCCTATGTTATTGCCCCGAGAAAAAAATCGGCCTGGCAACTGTCTCGCTCCTTGCGCACGACCAACGTCATGGCATCTCCGCTGACTGTTGCACTGGCAACCCGCTGGATTGAAGATGGCACCGCACAAGCAATGCTTACATTCATTCGCTCAGAGAGCTGCGCGCGGCAGGATATTGCCCGCAAATACCTAGCTGGCCAGAAAATGACTGCAGATCCGGATGGTTTTCATCTCTGGCTCGAACTGGGTAAGGGCTGGTCCCGATCCGCTTTCGTCAGCCAAATGCGCAGTCATGCTCTTGGCATTGTCGAAAGCGACGCTTTCACGGTTGACGGTCAGGCACCCGAAGCAGTCCGGATTTGCCTCGGCGGCCCGCTCTCCCGCGACGACCTGGCGAACGCACTCGAGACGATCACACACACACTGGACGAGTCTCCCGAACGGGTTTCTGCCTATTTTTGAGTAACACCGTCGTCACTATGGATCCTTCAATGCCAATTTGCCGCAGAGCATGAACTTGCATTGACAGCATTCAATGTTATTTTGACTGCAGACTTATACAGTCATTCACTCCATTACCGGTGCAACAGATTGAAAACATGCATCGTCAGAGCCCCTGATCGGATTCACGGATGAGCACAGACTATAAATGGCCCAAATTGCCTCCGATCCAGACCGGCATTAAAGGGCGCTGCCCGCAATGCGGTGAAGGCAAGATGTTCGACGGGTTTTTGACGATAAAACCGAAATGCGACCATTGCGGCCTGGATTACAGCTTTGCTGACCCCGCTGATGGGCCTGCGTTTTTTGTCATCTGTTTCGGCTGTATTCCCGCCGTCGCTTTCGGTATCTGGCTGGAGATTGCCTTCACGGCCCCTTACTGGGTGCACTTGCTGACCACGCTGCCGCTCATTTTGCTGACCTGTATCCCGATCCTGCGCCCACTGAAAGGCTGGATGGTCGCCAGTCAATTTTTCTACAAGGCCGAAGAAGGCAAGCTAGTGACACCGGCGGATACAAACACGTAGCTGCAGTGCACTGACACGTATTCATTACTGGAAATTGCCGGGCTCGCCCGACAATCTGCCCTTGGCTTGAACCGAGATCCAAACCGCCACGAAGCCCCAAGCGGAAACGGCAAGGATCCCGGATCAGGCCGGGGCAAACTCTTGTTTGCCTCCGAACGTCTTCTTCTGAATTGGGTTCAGCGTGTTTAGGAAGTTAGACCGCTCGCACCCAGACCGCCGTGTCATGATAGGCAGCGCCGCCATATGGTGCGACGGGGTCTGCGCCAGTGAGCGTGTTGATACCCTTGCCATCCTCAAAGGCGTCATTCGGCCACAAGCCTTCAGAAATCACAGTTCCGGGCGCTACACTGTCAACCAGTCTGGCATGGAGCGTGATGGCACCACGCGTGTTCCCCATGCGGACTTTGACGCCATCGTCAATGCCATAGGCAGCAGCATCTTGCGGACGCAGCCAGACCTCCGGACGGCCTTCCTTTTTGCGTGACCCTTTAGTCTCGTTGAAGGTTGAATTGAGAAACGAGCGCGCCGGGGCTGTCACCAGCCGCAACGGGTGCGCGTCACTGGCCAACTCAATACTATCCCATTGATCCGGCAATTCCGGCATGGACTGCCAGGGCCCGAAGGGCTCCCCATCCGGTTTGTTGGGAGCTGCGGAATGCCCCCAATCCGGTTTGAAGTGAAATTTCTTGTCCGCATGACCAAAACCATCGAGATAATGGGCGGTTTCGAAGTCAGGTTGAAGATCAATCCACTTGTTCGTCTCAAGGTCTTCCAGCGATCCATAACCGGATTTTTGCAGCATCCAGTCGATTTGATCGCGTGCGCTCATATCGAAACCAGCGTGAGATTTTGAGTCAACGCGTTCGGCGATCTCGTTGATGACGTAGATGTTTTCCTTCGGTCCAACCGGTGGCTCAACGGCTTTTGGTCCAAGCAAAAGATACTGGTGGCCACCGCCTTTATAAACATCATCATGCTCCAGAAACTGGGTAGCAGGCAGAACGATGTCCGCCATTTGCGCAGTCTCGGTCATGAATTGCTCATGCACGACGGTGAAAAGGTCTTCGCGCGCAAACCCTTGCCGCACAAGTTCCTGTTCCGGTGCCACGGACATCGGATTGGTGTTCTGGATCAGCATGGCCTTGACCGGCGGTCCGCCGTGGAGAGCTGCCGCATCGCCGGTCAGGATACGGCCAACAAGACTTTGATCGAGTGCCCGAACAGAGGTGTCGGCGAGCGAATTGGCCTCGATCATTTCCTTGTTGAGCTGATAGATTGCCCCATTGTTGTGGAAGGCACCGCCACCCTCATATTGCCAACAGCCGGTCACAGCGGCTATCGAGCTGGCCGCATGCATGCCGACAGCACCATTGCGCGAGCGGGTAAAACCATAACCAAGACGAAAATATGTCTTCTTCACCTCGCCAATCAGGCGGGCTGTTTCCTCGATCTGCTCGACATCCAGACCAGTGATCCGGGAAGCCCATTCAGGCGTTTTCTGCTGAAGATGTGATTCAAGCTCTTTCGGGAAGTCTGTGTATTTGTTCAGATATTCCCAGTCTGCATATCCGTTGCGGAACAGCACATGCATGATTGCGCAGGCAAATGCCGCATCTGTTCCAGGTTTCAGGATCAGACCAATATCTGCCTGTTTCATCGTCTCGGTCTTGTAGACATCCACCACTATGATCTTTGCACCGCGTTTCTTGCGAGCAGCGATTGCGTGGGTCATCACGTTGACCTGGGTGGCGACCGGATTGGTGCCCCAAACCACGATCTGGTCAGAGAGTGCCATTTCACGCGGATCAGGGCCTGCTAGCTTGCCGGTTCCAGCGACATAGCCGGTAAAGGCCATGTTGGTGCAGAAACTGTCGAACTGACGGGAATAACCCTTTGCGTGGCGCAAACGATGAATGCTGTCGCGCTGCACCAGTCCCATGGTGCCGGCATAATGATTGGGCCAGACGCTTTCCGCGCCGAATTCTGCTTCTGCTGCCAGAAATTTGTGAGCGATCAGATCGAGCGCAGCCTCCCAGGAGATTTCCTCAAACTGCCCCTCACCTTTCTTGCCGACGCGTTTAAGCGGTTTGGTCAGGCGATCTGGGTGATAAAGTCTGTCAGCGTACCGCGCGACCTTGGCGCAGATGACACCGGCCGTATAATCATTGTCCTTTGCCCCGTTAAGCCGCTTTATCCTGCCATTGTCGTCAAAGGTGACGTCCAGCGCGCAGGTTGACGGGCAGTCATGCGGACAGGCTGAAAAAGCGGATGTTTTGGGCTGCTGCGTCATGGATCAATCCGGTCTTTGAACAGGTCAAACGTTATCCCTGCAAAGCCGCACAACCGTCAAGCATCGCTTTGTACTGGTAACAATTCGCACCGTAACCGTTATCTCTAAGAGCCCTCATGCGGCGTCTCAAGGGACGCGCCCAATCCACCGAACCAAAGACCAGTCTTTCGAGACGGATATTCGCTCCTTCTCAGCAGAGAGCGGTGATAGAAGGCAGAGCCGCTAATTAGTGCTCTCAAGCACCGCATTGTTTTGGAGACGCTCACGCTGGCACGAAACCTGAGATTAACCGCCCTGCAACTTGGTGCGGGCATCGCGCAGATTGATACGCGCGTCGCGGTCTTGCCACTTGGTTTCAAATTCCTCGGCTGTGAGACCGCCGTCCTTGTTGTCATCCATCAAGTCGACCCAGGCACCTGAATTTGACATGAATTCGCCAGCGGACACCTGGCCGTCGCCGTTGATGTCGTTGAGATCAAGCCCCATGAGCATAGACGCGTCGTCAGAATTTTTTACCTGACCTTCGACTGGAGCCGCCGAGCGGGTCTTTTGGCCGCCCATGCTGATTTTCTTGTATTCGGCAGCGTCCAGAAAACCATCGCCATTGCTATCATACTTGGCAAAAAGAGCGGTTCTGCCACGCTGAGCCTCTTCAAGCGAGACCATTCCATCATTGTCCAGATCCCATGTTTCCATGAACCCGACACCAGTTCCCTCCGCAGCCCACACATGTGAACCCGCAAGAACTCCAATTGAAGTTGCCAGCACAGCCATCCGGTTCATGAAAACGCCCCTAATTTACTTCTCTTTCCCGGAAACTACGCATTTTTCTGCGGGAACAAAAGTGCGTGGCACCATGCACTGATTTGTCCCCACAGTTATTTGCCGCAAGTTTAAGCTGCCGCTACACGGGCCTCGACCACCTTGGCGGTGCGGTTTTGATTGCATCCACTGCCTCCTTGCTGACGGCGCTGGCCCGGCTAGAGGCGCGGCGAGTGATCGAGATAGTTTCGCCGATCAATCTCCAGAGCGTTTCTTGCCCTGACCTTGGCCACGTTTTCCCTGCCGACCGAAATCGGCAGTCGTGACAACACCGTCTCCATTTTTGTCGATCTGCTTAATCCAGCTGCCGGAATTGCCCAAAAACTCATCCACAGACACTTGGCCATCGCCATTGGTATCATTGTATTCAAGCGCCATCAGATTGGCCGGGCTTCGTCGCCCCTTGCCCATACCACCGGGCTCGTTTTCCGCCTGATCCAATGCCCTCGCTTCATCGAAAGCCTTGTATTCCTCGGCGTCCAGGTTGCCGTCATCATTGGCATCGAAACTAGCAAACACATCACTGCGGCGTTCCCGTGCCTCTTCTGTTGTCACCGCACCATTTTCGTCCAGATCCCAGTTTTCCATGAAATGCGCTCCTGGGCCGTCAGCCGCCAAAACGGTGGAGGTTGCAAGCAAACAGGTCGTAACTGCGAATGCAAATAGTCGTTTCATGATCCTTTTCCTTATTTCTAAAGTTGCGAAACTGTGAATGTTTCTGTGTTTAAAAAAGTGCGTGGGACCACGCACTTTTCTGATTTTGATGCCTAGCTGCCGCTACACGGAGACCTGCCGCCTTGCCGCCGCTGGGCCTGTCTGCCGCCACCACCTTGCGGACGGCGCAAGCCGGGCAGGAACCGCGGCGGGCGACCTCCCTGCGACTGAATGAGGGTCACTGCTGCATCGCTGTTGTCAGCCAACGCGGTGAAGTCGATCGTCAGTAGGTTTTCTTCGCCAGTGTCCGCCAGGGCCGCAAAGTCTTTTGCGGGGGCATATTCCGGTGTTTCCAGATCACCGCGACGCTGACCGCCCCGTTTCAGGCGTTTGAAACTGCTATCGGCAGACCCCATCCAGCAACGCGGAATATTCGGAAATGTGTCCGTCAGGACATAATGATAAGTCCCGTTCGGGTATTCCGGTGTTACCGCAAACCGGCCATTGCACTGATCCAGATCACCGGCACCGGAGACATAGGCCCAGTCTTGCGTGAATTTACCGTCATACTTTCCGCCGGGTCCGCTTGGCCGCGTACCGTTTTTCACCCGATAGCTGCTTTTCAGCTTCTTGACCCGCGATTTCTGTTTCGGGTCCGAATAGCCGTAAGGTCCATAAATCGGGAACCCGTCGGCAGCATATCCAAGCATTGCCGGGACTGATTTGCCGCCGCTGGAAGCAAGAACACCTTTGGGAATGCCGTGATAATGATAGGTGCCATCCGGCTGGACATGTGCATTGTAGCGATCAAGGCCGAGTTTGCAGGCACCGCCCAGCGCCTCGTAATTCCAACCTGATCGTCGATTGTTCTGCCAGAATTCAGCTGTGCCCGGATCCATGACAACGCCGTTGATGGCAATACCAAATACAGCGCCTTGCGCAGAAGTCGCCTTGCCGCGTTTCTTCGGATTAAGCGGAACCTTCAGATTGTAGTTCTTTTTGGAAATTGAATGCGGATTGTTCCGGTTCGGAAAGTTTCCCGGTGCCTTGTCCGGATAGCCATTGGCCCGGATATTTCGGGAATTACCATTTACAGTGATATCAGCGGATGCATCGGCTTCCGGAACGAGCAACTTCAGAAATTCATCACTCAGGTTCCAGGGTTCAACAGCCTCCTCGCCGGACAGCTGTCCATGGCTGTCGTGAGCCCAAGCAGGGCTTGCCGCCAATGCGCAAATCAAAATTGCGGTGGTGCGCATATCTAAAGTCTCCCATGTCTCATGCCCAAGACACTAATCAATATGCGCTCCGGCCTGCCGGATTGCTGTCGCGCAGCCGTGGCGAAGTGTATCCAAATGTAACTGCGCTTGTTGCCTCATGGCCAAAGAAAAACCGGCCCCCGAATGGAGGCCGGTTTAGATCGGTCCGTTAGGCGACCTGATTAGCCAACCAGCTCTGTGCCGGAGAACCAGAATGCGATTTCTTCAGCAGCAGTTTCTGGAGCATCAGAACCGTGAACAGAGTTTTCGCCGATGGACAGGGCGAATTCTTTGCGCACTGTGCCTTCAGCAGCGTCTGCCGGGTTGGTTGCGCCCATGACTTCGCGGTTTTTCGCGATGGCGTTTTCGCCTTCGAGAACCTGAACAACAGTCGGGCCGGAGGACATGAATTCTGTCAGTTCACCAAAGAACGGACGCTCGCTGTGAACAGCATAGAATGCTTCAGCTTCGCGGATGGACATCCACACGCGCTTGGAAGCAACGATGCGAAGGCCAGCATCTTCGAATTTTTTGACGATAGCACCGGTCAGGTTGCGCTTAGTGGCGTCCGGCTTGATCATGGAAAATGTGCGTTCAATCGCCATTTTTAGGTCTTTCTCGATTTGAGGAGTGGACCAACCAATTGCCGGCCCCGGATTTAAAGAATTTCGCGGCCTTCATAACGGGGCCATGCCCTGCCCGCAAGAGGGGCAGCCAATGACAATTACATGTCGATGAATAAACACGTTCCGGTGTTCCGGCTGGCAATAGGCCCAGCGGCTCCCTAATGTGAGGTTCGCGCATAGACAATTCGGGGCAATCATGACGGACTGGGTCACGACCACACTTGGCATTTTCCGTAAGCTGGCCGGTACCTTATGCCTTGGCGTATTAGTCTTGCTGAACACTGTTGCCGTATCAGCGCAGCAGGCAGGTACCAGCGAAAAAACGCTCGACGAGGACTTGTCGGAGCTGTCCTCGGAAGATCTTGAGGAACTGCTCGTTTTTGTCGCCGGCAATGCCCTGTTCACCCTCTACCACGAAGGCGGGCACATGCTGATTTCTGAACTTGGCCTGCCTGTTCTGGCGCAAGAAGAAGATGCAGTCGACAATCTGGCGACCGTAACCATGCTCAGCGCCGACAACGAGGATATGGATCTTCTGCTAATCAACGCCATGATCGGCTGGTTCATGATCGCGGGCGATACCTTCGATGATCTGGTCTTTTACGATGAGCATGACCTTGATGAGCAACGCGGTTATCGGATGTTATGCCTCATGGTCGGTGCAGACGAAGAAGCCTTTCTGGGTTTCGCCAAGGATCTGGAGTTGCCCGAAGAGCGGATCGATACCTGTCTCTTCGACTATGAACAGGCTGCAGTTTCCTGGGAGTTCGCAACTGAGCCTTTTACAAGGGATAGCGATGTACCCGAAGGTAAGGTCACAGTTATCCATGAGCCTGCCCCCAAAAGCCTGAAATCTCTAGGTCTGTTTTTGAAAGAGGCTGAACTTCTGGAACAAGTGGCTGAAGAGCTCGACACTCTCTATGACTTGCCGGAAAAAGTGACTTTCCGCGCGGCGACCTGCGGCGAGGAAAATGCGTTCTGGGATCCGGAGACCCGAGAGGTGATCCTGTGCCACGAACTGCTCGGCGGTTTTGCAGACATATATCTGCCTGTGCTTCGGGATGAAGGCTGATTTGGCCGTTTAATCGACACCTTGCCCCTGGTGGCATGCAGGAATGCAACAGAATGGCTCAGGAACGCTGATAACTTGAGCTTTCCGCTTGCATCCTTGAGTGACCTCCGCCAAACACACGCCCATGCTACAGATAACCGACCTTACATACCGCATCAGCGGCCGCCTTTTGATTGAAAATGCCAGTGTCACGCTGCCTGCCCGGACCAAAACCGGACTGGTTGGACGCAATGGCACGGGGAAATCGACCCTGTTCAAACTGATCACGGGCGATCTCAGCTCTGAAACCGGGTCGGTCAAGATACCCAAGTCCTCTCGCATTGGACAGGTTGCTCAGGAAGCACCGGGAACCGAAGACAAGCTGATCGATGTGGTGCTTGCTGCCGATACAGAGCGCACAGCCCTTTTGACCGAGGCAGACACTGCGACCGATGCGCATCGCATTGCAGAAATCCATATGCGGCTTGCAGATATCGACAGCCATACAGCCGAAGCGCGTGCCGGTGCCATTCTGTCAGGTCTCGGATTTGACGCAGAAGCCCAGCAACGCCCCTGCTCTGCGTTCTCCGGCGGTTGGCGAATGCGTGTTGCTCTGGCTGCAGTGTTGTTCTCCGAACCGGACCTGCTGTTGCTCGATGAGCCGACCAACTATCTCGATCTGGAAGGTACCTTGTGGCTTGAGAACTATGTCGCAAAGTATCCGCATCAAGTACTGCTGATCTCTCACGACAGAGATCTTCTCAACAAGGCTGTCGACAGCATCGTGCATCTGGACCAGCGCAAACTGACCTTCTATCGCGGCGGTTATGACAGTTTTGACCGGCAGCGCCGTGAAACACTCATCCTGCAGCAAAAGGCCCGCGAGAAGCAGGATGTCCAGCGCAAGCACATGCAGGCCTTTGTTGATCGGTTCCGCGCCAAGGCCTCCAAAGCCCGTCAGGCCCAGTCACGCCTGAAAATGCTGGAACGTCTGCAGCCGATATCCGGCCTGATGGAAGACAGTTCGACACCGATCCATTTCCCTGATCCAAAGGGTCGTCTGGCCCCGCCTATCCTGAAACTGGAGAACGTTTCTGTCGGTTATGACGGCAAGGCAATCCTGAAGAAGATCACGGCCAACATCGACACCGATGACCGGATTGCTCTTCTGGGCGCCAACGGCAACGGTAAATCGACTTTTGCTAAACTGATTTCGAACCGCCTTGAAGCGATGGGCGGAGACATCACCAAGGCCTCAAAGCTCAAGATCGCATTCTTCGCCCAGCACCAGATGGACGAATTGCGCCCGGAAGAAAACGCCATCGCCCATGTGCGGTCATTGATGCCGACAGCTTCCGAAGCGCAGGTTCGGGCCCGCGTTGCCGGGTTTGGCCTACCGACCGAGAAGATGGTCACACCTGCAAAAGACCTGTCCGGCGGCGAAAAAGCGCGCCTTTTGCTGGGTCTGGCAACGTTTGATGGTCCCAACATGATCATCCTCGATGAGCCGACCAACCATCTGGACATCGACAGCCGTGAGGCTTTGGTCATTGCTCTGAACGAATACCAGGGCGCAGTCGTGCTGATCAGCCATGACCGGCATTTGGTTGAGGCCTGCGCAGATCAGTTGTGGCTTGTCGCAGACGGCGGTGTTGCGCCCTATGACGGCGATATGGACGATTATCGAGAGCTCATCCTCAAAGGTCCCGACGCTCGCAGGAAGAAAGCCAAGGCGGAAGAAAAGCCGAAACCTGCCAAACTGCCGGAAAAACGCAAGGACGCTGCTGTCAAGCGCGCCGAACTCAAGCCCTTGCGCAAACAGATCAAGGACGCCGAGAACGAAATTGCCCGTCTGCAATTGAAACTTGGTCGGATTGATGAAGAGCTGGCCGATCCGAGTTTTTATTCCATGGACCCTGCAAGAGCAGCCAAATTCGCCAAGGAACGTGCGTTTTGCGAGAAAAAACTGAACAAGACTGAAGAGCTTTGGCTGGAACTCTCCTCCGAAGTGGAGGAAGCTGGATAGGCAACTGGGTACTGCCAGCCTGAGGCGAATGGATGATTGTGATACTCAACGGCGCACCGCGCTCTGGAAAAACCAGCATCGCCAAGCGTTTGATGGAACGCGACCAGGGTCACTGGGTCAATCTTGGTGTCGATGCGGTCTTGAAGGAAATGACACCGCGTCATCTCCTGCCCGGCATTGGCCTGAGACCCGGCGGTGAACGGCCAGACCTCGAGGAATTCATTCAGAAATCCTATCTGGCGCTCTACGAATCCATGGCGGCCCATGCCCGCCTCGGAATCAAGGTCGTTTCGGACGTTGGTCATCACGATAACTACTCCAAACCTTTGGAGATTCTTCCGCAATGTCTGGCGATTTTGGAATACTTGCCAGTCCTGATGGTCGGTGTGAAAGCGGATCTGGAAGATATTCTTGCCCGCCGCCAGAATTCATCGAGCGAGTACGTTCGAAGCACGGCAGATATCCCGGTTCCAAAGCCGGTTGTCGATTGGCAAGAGCATGTTCACCAGCCCGGAATTTACGATATCAGCCTGAACACGTCTTCAAGCACCATCGATGAGTGCTGCGATGTCCTTATCGAAGAGTTAAATCAAAACCTACAGAACTGGACTGCAGCAAAACGCATTCTTGAAATCGCTCGTGCATAATCCCCGGAAAGACAAAGCGGACACCTTTTAACGGAACTGTCCGACTGATCAGTTACTGGGCAGAATGCATGACGAAGATTACGACACTGGGCTTTGATGCCGACGATACGCTTTGGCACAACGAACATCTTTTTCGCCTGACCGAAGAGCGCTTTGCCGAGTTGCTGGCGCCTTACACCGATGAGTGCGGCTTGAAAGAGCGACTTTTTGCAGCTGAAAAGCGCAATATCCTGCACTACGGCTACGGCATCAAAAGCTTCACGCTGTCCATGATCGAAACAGCCATCGAGGTCACGGACCGCCAGGTTCCGGCCCAGGTCGTCGCACAGATACTGGAAGCTGGTCGCGAGATCCTCTCCGAACCAGCAGCCCCCCTACCCTATGTCGTCGAAACCCTGAAAACGGTTGGCGACGGTTACAAAATCATCCTGATCACCAAGGGCGACCTCTTCGATCAGGAGCGCAAGATCACCGGCTCCGGGCTCGACCGTTATTTTGATGCCATAGAAGTTGTCTCAGAAAAAACCGCAGAGACCTATGGAACGTTGTTCCGCCGTCATGGCACGGGACCTGCGGAAGCCATGATGATCGGCAACTCTCTAAAATCAGACGTTCTGCCGGCTCTGGAAGCAGGCTCCTACGGCACCCATGTGCCTTTCAGCACAACACGCGCGCTGGAAGAAGCCGATAAACCGGAAGCTTCATCCCGGTTCCACCAGCTTGATCACATCGGCAACGTGCCGAGCCTACTCGCGCAGATCGCCTAGTCGTCCATTTTTTCGACTGGGCCTTCCTGTTTGATCCAGTCTGCAAAACCATCGGTGATGTGAGCTGCTTCAAAGCCCATGGTCTTTAGCGTCGCAACCGTCAGCGCGGAGCGCCAACCGGCCGCACAATGGAAGACGAATTTCCTGTCTTCGGAAAAAATATCCTTGAAATACGGACTTTCCGGATCGATCCAGAATTCGGCCATGCCGCGCGGGCAATGAAAGCTGCCCGGAATAAAACCCGAATGTTTGCGTTCACGGATATCGCGCAGGTCGACGAATTGCACTCTTGGATCTTCCACAAGAGCGATTGCGTCCTTGGCGTCGATTTCCTCGATCTGCGCGCGCGCCTGCGCCACCAGCTCGGCTGAAGATATTTTCAAGGTTTTGGTCATTAGAGGCATCCTAGGAGGCTTTGATAAACTCGGCTCGGATATGAGGGATCGTCCGTCCCGGTCGGTCGAGCGTATATAAGGTCTCGTTGATTAGCGACAGTTCAAAAGCTTCAAACTGGCGCCATTCAGACGGCATCATCGGCCAGGGCGGACCGTTGGCTTCAGTGCCCTCGCCTCGGCTTCTGTTGATCAATAGGAGCGTGCCCCCCGGAGCAACAAGGTCCGCGATCGCCTGAATGGAACGTGTTCGCAATTCTCCGTCCAAGGCCTGGATCGTATAACACTCGTGGACGAGATCGAATGCGCCGGTCCACTTCTGAGAAAGCTTGAATAGATCAGCAGCCTTGTACGTTACTTTGCTGGCCGGAAACCGTCTCTTAGCCCAGGAAATCGCATCCGGAGACAGATCGAAAGCGGTTGTTTGGTACCCGGCTCCTGCAAGCGCTTCCGCATTGTCTCCAAGCCCGCAGCCGATATCGATAGCTGTCCGGCCCTTGCCCGGATGTTCGGCCAACCAATCAAGAAGAGCCTGTTTTGGTGCCAGATCAGCCCAGGGCACAGCTGCAGCATCGCCGCCAGCCTCTTTGTAGACCGCATGAAACCAGTTCAACCGGTCATCAACCGCACCGCCCTTGGCACCCGTCAGTTCATCTATTCGCTGGCGGGCTTCATCCCTGCGCGCCATGAATTTCTCGTCAGAGTGAACTGGCGCCTTGCTCATGCCTTGCGCTCCCATCCGCCAGCTTCAGTTTGCTGCCAGTAAGCAATCTCGAAACCTTCATCCTTGGCCGATTTCCAACGCGTTCTGGCTTCCTGAACAGCGGACTGGTCATTGCCATCGAACATGTAAATCGCACGTTTGTAGGAGTTCAGCATCGGCGGTTCGGCCCGGTCCACCAGAAACCGGACGTCGGCTTCATTGGGATTATCCTGTTCGCATGTCAGATAAATCGGCTGTTGTTCAGCATAACCATCAGCTTTGGTGCCGTGAGGCAGAAAACTGTCATCAGCAAATGTCCACAAATGCGAATCCAGCGCGCTGCATCGCTCCTCAGACCCGGTCTGTACGACAACCTTCCAGTCCCGCTCCAGGCATTTTTGCAACAACTGCGGCAAGGCCATCTCAAGCGGCTTGTGCAGCAGATGATAGAAGACAACTTCAACGCTCATATGTTTCTCTGGCGGTTTCCACAGGTAACAAGTCACAAATTCTCAGGTCAGAAGCGAATAGTGATGCAACAGTGCAACAGGCCCGAGATCAAATTCCATTAACAACAAAGCTACAATGGACATGTTCTTCGAGTCGTATCATTAACCCTTCGCAAATGTCGATTGATTAGGTTTCGTCTCTGGGGACGATCCAATGGATCATGTGTTCGACTGGTGGACGGTTTTTCCGAACCAGTCATTTAGGGGATTTTGTATGCTTGCACGTGTTGTTGTGTTTTGTGGTCTTGTAGCTGTTGTTGCTGGTGCCACAGTTGGAATGGGTTTCCTGGTTGAACCAGCAACTGCTTGTCAGGCTTACAAGACCTGCTGACGGTGTTAGAATAATCCAGTTCATGAAAAACCCGCCAATCTGGCGGGTTTTTCTTTGCACTTCTGACTTGTTTAACTCTCGTAATGGTCTTTGACCAGCTGATTGAGCAGCCGAACGCCGTATCCAGACGCCCATCCCTGACTGATATCGTCCTTTGGTGCTCCGAAGGCTGTTCCGGCAATGTCCAGATGTGCCCAAGGCACATCATTGGCAAAACGCTGAAGGAATTGAGCTGCAGTAATCGATCCGGCCCAACGTCCACCGGTGTTTTTCACGTCGGCATTCGGCGTGTCGATGATCTTGTCGTATTCCTTTGACAGCGGCAAACGCCATAGTGGTTCACCGCTTGCATTTGCTGCCGCCAGAAGATTATCCGCTAGCCCATCATTGTTGGAAAACAGCCCGGCATTCAGGTTGCCAAGTGCAACCAGCACAGCACCGGTCAAGGTCGCCAGATCAATCATGATCGCCGGTTTGTATTTCTTCTGGGTGTACCAGAGCGCATCTGCCAGAACGAGACGACCTTCGGCATCCGTGTTCAGGATTTCAATGGTGGTCCCGGACATGGCCTTGACGATATCACCCGGTCGCTGGGCATTGCCGTCGGGCATGTTCTCTACAAGACCAATAACACCAACGACATTGGCTTTTGCTTTCCGGCCCGCGATCGCGTGCATCGCGCCAACAACAGCGGCCGCTCCGCCCATGTCACCCTTCATTTCCTCCATACCGCCTGCAGGTTTGATGGAGATGCCGCCAGTGTCAAAGACAACACCCTTGCCGACCAAAGCAACGGGAGCATCTCCCTTTTTGCCGCCATTCCAGCGCATGACCGCCAGACGCGCTGGGCGTCGTGAACCCTGAGCCACCCCAAGAAGCGCGGCCATCTTGAGTTTCTTCATTTCCTTTTCGCCGAGAATGTCGACATCAACGCCGAGCTCTTCCAGCTCTTCTGCTTTTTCGGCAAACTCAACCGGTCCAAGCACATTAGCCGGTTCATTGACCAGATCCCTTGCCAGGATGACACCGTCAGCAAGCGCATCGGCAGTTGACCACGCTTTTTTGACACCGGTCAGGTTCGGTACTTTGATCGACAGCCGTATTCCCTTTGGCGACGTGTCATCGTCTTTCTTGGTTTTGTAGGCATCAAAAGAATAGGCGCGAAGCTTTGCTCCCATGGCGAATTCCGCTGCAGCTTCCGGCGAAAGATCGTTTCCCTCAGGCAACTCAAGAAGAATAGTGGCCGTTTCCGCATTGGCGTTTTTCAAAGCAGCAAACACAACACCGCCAAAGGAGCGCCAGTTTTCGAGAGACAGATCTTCGACTTTACCAAGACCAAATACAATCAATCGATCAACGTCCAAACCAGCGGGTGCAAGCAAATCGAGGCTGGTTTTGGGCTTGCCGGAGAAGGTTGCAATGTCAGCCATCCGCTGCAAACCACCTGAGAGTTCTGATAGTGCTGAACCGGTAACTGGTCCGAGGCCTAAACCTTCTGCGGAAAGCGCGACGACCACGCCTTTTTTGGGAGCCTCAATCTTCGCAAACGAGATCTTGTTTAGCTTTGTCATTCTATTTTCCTTGATGACCAGATTATCGAGTTGAGACAATGGAAACGAGGGTGCAAATACCCCGTCGTCCCAAACCATGGCATTTGGATAAATGATGGCGTTTCAATTGCTTTTCGGCAACAGTTTTGAAAATTAATGTATATTAACCATCCTTATTCACGGGCCATTCACCACATTCCATGTTATTCGGTATTGATGTATTTAGGGGCACTTTTGAAAGGGACAGTTGCCGGCCGTTATGAAGACGATTGAGCGTTACATCATTCGGCGGACTGTCTACGTTTTCACGCTCACCACAGCGGCGATGACTGGTGTTGTTTGGGCAACGCAGGCGCTTCGGCAACTGGACCTTGTAACCTCAAAAGGCCAGACGATCGTTCAGTTCATTGGCATCACAATGCTCGCACTGCCGGTCTTGCTGGTGGTGGTCGCCCCCTTTGCGTTGATGATTGCCATTATCCTGGTTCTGAACAGCATGTCCGGAGATAGCGAACTTATCGTTATCGATGCCAGCGGCGGATCAAGATTTTTGATCTTGAGGCCAGTACTTGTATTCGCAACAGCCGTCACAATTTTGGTCGCAAGTTTGTCACTCTATTTTGCGCCACTCGGCCTCGCACAGCTCAGAGACGAAGTCACCCGTGTCCGCGCCGATCTCGTGGCCAATATTGTTAAACCTGGCAAATTCATAACTGTGGAAGAAGGTCTCACGTTTCATATTCGGAACAGATCCGGAAATGGTACGCTGGACGGACTTCTGATGCATGATACTCGCGACAAGGAAACAGCTTTTACCTATCAGGCTGATACTGGAAACATCGTCGATACGTTTGATCGAACATTGTTGGTCATGCAAAACGGCACTATTCAGCGCAGGCCAAACCAGAAAGGTGACATTTCAATCGTTCGCTTCCAGTCTTATGCCTTTGATCTGTCAAATCTTATTCCCGAGGCGGGCGAACCGTTTTACAAAGCGAGCGAACGCAGTACCGAAATGCTGATGTCGCCAGCCGCAAATGACGCCTATGCCTTAAACTATTCCGACAAAATCAAATCGGAATTGCATGGACGGTTCAGTCAACCAATCTATGTCATGGCATTCGCGCTGATTGTATTTGCATTTCTTGGACGCGCGCGAACCACCCGGCAGGGCCGCAGCTTTGCTGTAGTTGCAGCTATTTCTTGCTGCATTTTGTTGCGAACTGCTGGATTTGGCATAACCGCCATTTCAGGTGATTCTGTTTTCATAAATTCTTTGCTTTATGTCGTTCCTATAACTGGTGCTGGATTGGCACTCGTTTCGATACTCAAAGAACCGACTGGAACGCAGTCAAAATGGCTTACAGATTTACAGCTGAAACTTCAGGACTGGAGTGTCGCTGTTTCCGAGCGGATCAACGGTAGTCGTTCGGGAGGTGCAGCATGATCCTCGGACGCACTCTCACCGTTTATTTTTCCGGACGATTTTTGAAATCCATTCTTGGGCTGTTTTTGTTTGCAGCTGTCCTGATTTACATGTTCGACGTCCTGGAGTTGGTCCGACGAGGCAGTGACCGCGAAGGATTTACAGTATTACGAGTTGCCTTGATCTCAGCGCTGCGCGTGCCATTACTTTTGGAACAGGTTATCCCTTTCACGGTTCTTTTCGGTTCTATTGCCGCATTTGTAACGCTTAGCCGAGCACTGGAAATGGTCGTCGCTCGCGCATCCGGCATATCGGTCTGGCAGTTTTCTGTCCCGGCAGTTGGTGTTGGGCTGGTTCTCGGAGTCCTTTCGATCCTGGTTTACAATCCCGCAGCTGTCTGGCTTCAGACGAAATCTGACGAAGTGGCCTCTGGCCTCTTCGGAGCAGATCAATCATTTTTGCTCCAAAATTCCAATGCCGTCTGGGTTCGACAAGATGGTTTGGATGGCGAATCTGTGTTGTTGGCCAAACAATTACTCGACAACGGAACGAAGCTGCTGACCGTTACCATGTTCACTTTTGAAAAAGATGGAAGTTTCAAAGAAAGAATTGAGGCTGAACAGGCTCGCCTTGGCGACAAGATTTGGTATCTGGATGATGCAATTGTTTATACAACAGAAGAGAATCCACAGACTTATGGCCAATACGAAGTCAGCACATATCTGACGGCGACCGAAGTTCGCGAGAGCATAGGATCGCCGGAATCAATATCTTTCTGGGACCTGCCACGGTTTATCCAATTGGCACGAAACGCTGGGTTACCTGCTTATCGATACAATTTGCAATATCAATCACTACTCGCAAGACCACTTCTTTTGGTCGCCATGATTCTCATTGCAGCGGCAGTTTCCCTTAAAGTTTCGCGGTTTGGAGGCTTGGGAAGCATGATTCTGGGTGGAATCCTGTCCGGGTTCGTGCTTTACGTTTTAACCGAGTTGGCAAAAGATTTCGGGGGAGCAGGAATTGTACCTCCGTTTGTGGCTGCGTGGGCGCCAGGTATATTTGGAGTACTTATGGGTTTGACAATTCTCTTGCATCAGGAAGACGGGTAGGCGCATGTCTTTTCCGGTTACCCTGATTGCAGAGACTTGGGCCAAAAAAGGCCACCTGATAGCGGGAGCGAGTGCCTTTGCCATTGCTGTATCGACGTGGCAAGGCGCAGGCGGGATTGCGTTCGCTCAGGATTTGGGCGCAGAGTTAGTCGGCCAATCCAATCCGAATGCAGATCTGTTGCTGGAATCAAATGAGGTCACATATGATTTTGATCGAGATCTCATAATCGCGACAGGAAATGTTCAAGTTTATCACGACGGTAATACCGTTCAGGCTGCTGAAATTATATTCGATAGAAAAAACCAACAGCTGTCAGCGCGTGGAAATGTTATTTTCATAGAAGCGAACGGGAATGTATTACGCACCTCGGAAATGACACTTTCAGAGGATTTCTCTAGAGGATTTGCACGCGCCCTTCAGATCGACATGCCAAACCGAACACGATTTGTTGCAGATGAAGCCCAGCGAGAAGACAACAATATCACGACTATCGAAAACGGGTATTATTCAGTCTATACAAGTCCAGCCAATCCGCCGAACAAACCACCCCTATGGCGAATTCGTTCCGAAAAAATCATTCATAACCAGCAGGAAAAAGTCATCCGGCTTGAGAATGCTGCATTTGAAGTTTACGGAAAACCGATCGCTTATCTGCCGTTCATGTCAATACCGGACCCAACGGTCAAAAGAAAATCAGGATTTCTGATTCCAAATTGGCTCATTACGGAAAAACTTGGGTTTGGCGTAAATGTGCCATATTACTGGGCACTTAGTCCGCATTATGACGTGACTACGACGCTCACACCGTTGACAAAACAAGGGTTGTTTGCTGACGTCCAGTATCGGCATAAGTTCCAGAACGGAGAACTCACGCTGTCCGGTGCTGGAATCTATCAGTTAAATCCAGATGTCTTCAACACAGACGGAGCGGATTCGGATTTCCGCGGTGCATTTGCCTCCACTGCGAAGTTCAATGTCGCGGATAACTGGGATTTGGGCTGGGATGTGACCTACAAAAGCGATCGGGCATTTTTCGACGATTACACATTTACGACATGGGGCGGACGCGAGACTTCGAGGCTCTATTTTGAAGGTCTAACTGACAGAAACGCGCTCTCGATTAATACTTATGCCTTTCAGATAGCTCAGTCGGATTATACAAGCACGCAGTTTAATGCCGATGGGTTCTCCTCTATTGGAAGCAACTTGCAATCTAAACAGCCACTAGTATTGCCGTCCATTGATTATAATTTTGTCTTTGCCGACCCCGTCCTTGCCGGGGAATTGTCGCTGACCGCAAATTTCACCGCACTTAATAGGGAAGAAACAGACGCCTTTTCAGTAGATGGTGGTTCAACTGCCAAATTCCGGGGTGTTGACGGAACCTTCTCACGCTTCTCGATGGAAGGAGAATGGCGCAAGACATTTATTGATCCGCTTGGTCAATCGTTCACGCCTTTTGCCTATATGCGCGGTGATGTCTTTGTCTTGGCGTCTCCAGACTCAGATGTAACAGCACTTGCCGGTGAGACTTTTGTTGGCCGAGCCATGCCCGCTGTTGGCCTGGAATATCGCTACCCATTTGTAGCTGCATTCAATGGTGGCAATCAGATTCTGGAACCTGTTGCCCAAGTGATAGTGCGTCCGGATGAACAACGGATCGGTGAACTCCCGAATGACGATGCACAAAGCATCGTTTTCGACACGACCACTCTATTTGACTATGACAAATTTTCAGGATTTGATCGTTCTGAAGGCGGCACACGACTGAACCTGGGTTTTAACTACAAGCTTCAACTCGATAGTGGGTACTATCTGACCGGTCTATTCGGTAGATCTTACCAGCTTGCCGGACAGAATTCTTTTGCGACGCCGGATATCTTGGGCGCAACAGCCAGCTCCGGGCTTGCTACAGATTTGTCAGACTATGTCGGCAGCCTGTATCTCGATACGCAATACGGAGTTAAACTCGGAGCGCAGGCGCGCCTAGACAAGGATGATTTTTCGGTCAACCGTCTTCAAGCGCAAGCAAGTGGCATTTATGGGCCTGTAGTTTCCTCATTGGCATATGCTTTCCTAGGCCCTCAGCCTGATATTGGTATCGACACGGCACGCGAGGAATTGCTCGGATCGGCTAGCCTAAGGCTTGAAGACAATTGGCGGTTGTTCGGATCTATGCGCTATGATCTTGGCAACAGTAATATTGTTCAAGATTCGTTTGGCCTTGGATATGATGACGAAGGTTTCTCGTTATCTGTCTCTTATTCCGAGGATCGTAGTCGCAATGATGGTGAACCAGTCAACAAGTTACTTTATTTCCGTTTTGGCCTTCGAACACTCGGAAATACACAGCTTCAAAGCGGCGCATTGAATAATTAGGAACAAAGCTGATTATTGGGCCATCCTCTTGCCATTAATTCCGGATTTCTAAAGCAAGATTTGAACTTGGCAGTCCGATATGCGAAATGTCAGACTATGGATAAAACTTCTTCGGTTTCGCCTATGACCGGCTGGGATGGTAAATTGATGCGACATTGGTACGCCCCGCTATTTGCTTTTATGGTATTGGCAATGACAGCATCAATGATGCTGCCAGCTCATGCTGCTATCAAAGTCATAGTCAATGATGTGCCAATAACAGATTATGACATCAGCCAACGAGCGCGCTTGATTACGATGACACAACGTAAATCGGCTGGCGTGGCGCGACGGCAGGCAGAACAGGACCTTATTAACGATCAGGTTAAATTGGCAGAAGCGACGCGAATGGGGATCGATGTCAGTCAGTCCGATGTAGATTCCGCCTACAAAAACATTGCGCGCAACGCGAAACTGTCTCCGTCGCAGCTTTCCGGCGCGCTCCGTCAGGGCGGTGTCAAACCGGATACTCTAAAAGCTCAACTCAAAGCTCAAATTGCATGGCAACAATTGGGGCAACGGAGGTTTGGTGGTGACATCGAAGTTGACGAGTCCGACATCATTGCAGCGCTGAAGAAAAAGGATGAGGCTGAGCGAGCCAGTTCCATCGAGTATGATTTAAAGCGTATTATTGTGGTGGTTCCGAAAAAGTCATCGTCAGGTTTCCGGTCCAAACGAAAACGCGAAGCCAACCAAATCAGATCATCGTTCAGTGGATGTGAAAACATCGGCGGCCTTTTGGGTGACTATAGCGAAGTGGTGGTCCAACCGATTGGTCGGAGGCTTGAAACAGAACTTCCTGAGGCAATGCGAAAAGAAATTGGCGGTATGGAAGTTGGGAAATTGACCAAACCGGGACCAAGCACTGTTGGATTTGAATTGATTGCCTTGTGCGGCAAACGAGAAATAGCATCCGACATTGCTGTCCGGACGGAGTTGGAAAATGAGCTTCGAAACAAACAACGCGAAAGCGAGGCTCGGCGTTATTTGATGGAAGCCAAGCGCCGTGTCACTATTATTCATCGCTAGGTGCATGAATACCAATGTTCAGGCCTGAAAAACCAATTGCTGTTACCCTTGGAGAGCCCGCAGGTATCGGGCCTGATTTGGCGTTGCTGGCTTGGACGAACAGAAAAACACTCCGGCTGCCGCCGTTCTACATTAGGGGTGACTACAGCCTCCTGGAGGCTCGTGCGAAGAGACTTGGGCTTAAAATTCAGTTTCAGGCGTGTACGCCGTCAAGTGCGACGGAACACTTCCCCAAAACCTTGCCAATTGTTCAAACGGGGTCCAGCCTGCAAGACACTCCAGGTACCGAAGACCCTAACTCAGCAGCGACTGTCACCGCTTCAATCGAACAATGCGTTGCAGATGTGAAAGCAGGCGACGCGATCGGTGTTGTCACCAGTCCGATTAACAAGGCGGCTCTTTACAAGGCTGGTTTCATGTATCCAGGGCACACAGAGTTTCTTGGTGAATTAGCAAAAGAACACTGGCCAGATCAGACCGCCCGACCGGTCATGATGATTGCTGGTCCCGATCTCATGGTTGTTCCAGTTACTATCCATATTCCGATCAAGCAGGTACCAAGCACGCTTACCGAAGACCTTATTGTCGAAACGGCGCGCGTCGTCGCCAATGATCTCAAAACACGTTTCGGATTTCCGAAACCCAAACTGGCGTTTTGCGGGCTCAATCCCCATGCCGGCGAGGATGGTGCCTTGGGCAATGAAGATCACGACATCATTGTCCCGGCGATCAAACGCCTCCAAGAGTTGGGAATTGAGGCCTCTGGCCCGCACGCTGCGGACACCTTGTTTCACGAAGAAGCGCGTCGCACCTATGATTGCGTCCTTGGCATGTATCATGATCAGGTTCTGATACCGGCCAAAACCATCGGCTTTAACGACAGTGTGAACGTGACCTTGGGATTGCCCTTTATCCGTACGTCACCTGATCATGGAACAGCATATTCGCTCGCTGGAACCGGCAATATCCGTATTGACAGTTTTACGGCTTCAATTCGAATGGCCCATGCGCTGGCACATCCTGAACAGTTTTAGGCTAGACAGTTTTTCATGGCGCAAATAGACGACCTTCCCCCTCTTCGTGATGTCATTGCGGCGCATGATTTGAGTGCAAAAAAGTCTCTGGGGCAGAATTTCCTGCTGGACCTCAACCTAACATCCCGTATTGCTCGCTCGGCAGGCAGTCTTGATGACTGCACTGTTCTTGAGATTGGACCAGGACCAGGAGGTCTCACCCGCGCCTTGCTGGCGGCTGGCGCAAAACAAGTAATCGCAATTGAAAAGGACAGCAGGTGTCTTCCTGCACTTGCCGATATATCTGATCATTACCCTGGTCGGCTGAAAGTCATCGAAGGTGATGCGCTCGAGATTGACCCTGTTGCCCTGACAAATGGCGGTAAGGTCCGGATCGCTGCGAACCTGCCATATAATGTCGGCACGCAGTTGCTTCTCAACTGGATCGCAACACCGAAATGGCCGCCGTTTTGGTCATCAGTGACCTTGATGTTCCAAAGGGAAGTCGGAGAGCGAATTGTAGCGACCCCGGGTTCGAAAGCTTACGGCCGTCTGGGAGTTCTTGCGGGTTGGCGATGCAAGGGCGGCATCCTGTTTGATATCAGTCCGAAAGCCTTTATCCCACCGCCGAAGGTGACCTCCGCTGTGGTTCACCTGATACCTAATCCAACCCCGCTACCCTGTGATTTGTCAACACTGGAAAAGACAACAGCGGCCGCCTTTGGGCAACGCCGCAAAATGCTCCGCGCCAGTCTGAAATCGCTCTCTGCCGACGCGGAAGACCTGATTGTTGACGCAGGGCTGAAACCGACCTCTCGAGCCGAAGAGATCGATATCGCCGGATTTGTAAAACTGGCTAATGTTTTTAAGGATGCTGGCGCCTTCTGATTGAAAGCGCAGATGTTGTTGCAGGCAGAGGCTGGTTAGGTGGTGGTGTTCAGATCATTTTCCAAGTCGGAAACCATACCGTGAATGAGAGACCCAATTTTTGGAGAACGAGCCTGTTTCAGCCGTTCAGCTTTCAAGATCGCCCTCACGTTCTCATAGGCCCGTTCCAGATCGTCATTGACAACGACGTAATCGTACTCTGACCAATGCCGCATTTCGCCAACCGCCGTTTTCAAGCGCTTGGCGATAACATCCTCTGCATCTTCAGCTCTGCGATGAAGACGGGACTTCATTTCAGCGATAGACGGCGGCAGAATAAATACTGAGACAACATCATCCCGCATTTTCTCATAAAGCTGAAACGTGCCCTGGATATCGATATCAAACAGAATGTCACGACCATTTTCGATCGCATTTTCGACCGGACCACGCGGCGTTGCGTAATAGTTCCCATGAACTTCCGCCCATTCCAGAAACTCATCGTGGTCACGCATTTGTTCGAACCGTTTGGGATCGCGAAATATGTAGTGGACGCCATCGACTTCACTGGATCGCTTGGGTCGCGTTGTCATCGAAATGGACAGCTCGAGATTGTCCTCTTTTTCAAGAAGTAGTCGGGCTATTGTTGATTTACCGGCTCCAGATGGCGACGATAATACCAACATCAACCCACGACGATGCTGTTCAGCTTCATCTGCACTGACAGTGGTTCCTGATGGGGCGTCCGTCATAACTGGTTTACTCCAGATTCTGTAGCTGCTCACGCATTTGATCGATGACGGCTTTCAAGTCCAGTCCGATTGCAGTCAGATCCACATCATTGGACTTGGAACACAGCGTATTGGCTTCGCGATTGAATTCCTGAGCCAGGAAATCAAGACGACGTCCTATCGCACCACCTGTGTCAAGCAAGTCCCTGACTGCACTCACATGTGCGTGTAATCGGTCGAGTTCTTCTCGAATATCTGCTTTGGTCGCCAGGAAAGCTGCTTCCTGGTGCAGTTTCTGTTCGTCCAGTTGATTGTTTGATGCGTCCAGGAGCTCTGCAACCAGTTTTCTGAGCCGCTCTTTTATCGCATCCGGTTTCCGGGCCGGATTGGATTCAGCTGCCTGGGTCAGACGAGCGATCTGGTCGATTTGATCGTAAACTACCTTTCCAATCGCCAAACCTTCTGTGTGGCGCATGTCAACCAGGTCCAAAAGAGCTGCGTCAAGCGACGTCAATAGCGCGTTTTGCAGCGCCTGCTGAGTTGCCGCATCGTCTTCTTGTTCCTTGAGCTCAAACACACCTTTCTGGCTGAGAATTCCATCCAGCGAAGGTGGGGCGACATCGGGAATACGGTCTTTCAGAAGCTGTATAGCGGCAAGAACCGAATCCAGGGCAGCTTCGTTCACTTGTAGCTGGTTGGATTGCTGGTCTCGCTGCATGGAGAGACCGATTGTGACATTGCCACGCCGCAAGATCTTGGAGCAGCGTTCCCGGATTTTCGACTCGAGTGTTTCCAGGCCGGCTGGAATGCGTATCCGCAGGTCCAGTGACTTGCCATTGACTGATCTGAGTTCCCAAGTCCAACGGACTGGTCCGGACTCGCCAATTGATCGGGCGAAACCTGTCATGCTGGCGAGCGCCATGTGCCCCTCCGATTAGTATGCGGTACTTTAACGTATCAGGCTGGCAGGTATATCGGCAGCATTGCCTAGTTTTGCTCGTTCTGCCGACGTTCGCGCTCGATCTTTCGCCATTTGCGGACATTAGCCTGGTGCTGCTCATAGGTTTCAGCGAAAATATGCCCGCCGGTTCCGTCAGCAACAAAGAAGAGATCCAGCGTGCGAGACGGATTGGCAACAGCCTCCATCGCTGCCTGACCCGGATTCCCAATAGGTCCGGGCGGCAGACCATCAATCTGATACGTGTTGTATTTGTTTTCTGCTTTAAGCTCGGATTGCTTGATGGCAGAGCGGTCTTTCAACCACGCTTCACTGCCATAAAGACCATAAAGGATGGTCGGATCAGATTGCAGACGCATGTTTTTGTTCAAACGATTCACAAAAACACCGGCAACGCGGGATCGCTCGTCCGCTAACGCCGTTTCTTTTTCGACAATGGATGCCAGAATTACGAGTTCTTCAGGCGACCTGACCGGCAAATCTTCGACACGTCGTTCCCAGATTTCAGCGAGAATCTTGTTCTGTGCTTCCAACATCTGGTCAAGTACTTGCTGACGCGTTGTGCCACGGGCAAACGAATAGGTTTCCGGTAGCAGTGCTCCTTCAGATGGAATATTCTTGATCTCACCGACAAGAACGGGATGCTTGCGCACTCGGTCAATGATCTGGGCTGTCGTCCAGCCCTCAGGAATTGTCACGGAATGCGTGACGGCATTACCTTCGACCAGATCAGCCATGATCTCATGCATAGAGACCCCCGGAGCAAATGCGTACTCACCGGCTTTCAGATTGGTTGCGTTCTTATAGAACCGGATGCCGAGATTAAAAATCCATTCCTCGACCAAACTGTCTTCGATGACACCTTTGCCGGTCAACCTATCAGTAATACCCGACAGTCCGGCTCCGGACGAAATCACCACCATTGTCTCTTCTTGCAGAGGACCCGCTTGTTCGAATTTTTGTTTGCCGAAATAGAGCGCACCACCGACGGCCGCCAAACCGAAGACGGCAAGTGTGATCAACAAGTTTATCAGAATGACAAGCGGATTGCGGACATGCCGAGATCGCTGCGGTGGCCCCGGAGCGGGTTCAGGCTGAAGCGCTTCACGCGGGCTTTTCGGCTTAATGCGCATGTTGGGTCGCACCTTCTGAAGTGAGCCGAAGGCTCTGGCTTATTCAGTTGTCTCATTCACAGAGCAAACCGGACTGCAGAATCGCTCCCCGGTTGGCAGAACTGTGGATGGATTATGCGGCAACTTTGCGGAAGACGAGTGACGCATTTGTTCCACCAAACCCGAATGAGTTGGACAGAGCGACATCGATGTTCATTTTTTTCGGCTCATGAGCCACCAGATCAATCTCTGTTTCCATAGACGGGTTGTCGAGATTGATTGTCGGCGGCGCAATACTGTCGCGGATGGCCAACACAGAGAAGATGGCTTCGACAGCGCCAGCAGCACCGAGCAAATGACCGATAGAAGATTTTGTAGATGACATGGTCAGCGAGGACGCGTGTTCCCCTGCAAGCCTTGTAACGGCACCCAATTCGATCTCGTCACCGAGCGGTGTCGACGTTCCGTGAGCATTGACATAGTCAACGTCTGCCGCGCTGATCCCGGCCCGTTTCAGGGCTGCTTCCATGCATCTGTAAGCGCCATCACCGTCCATGGACGGAGCAGTGATGTGATAAGCGTCGCCTGACAGGCCATACCCGACAACTTCAGCATAAATCTTGGCGCCGCGCGCCACTGCATGCTCGTACTCTTCCAGAACGACGATGCCTGCACCCTCACCCATGACAAAACCATCCCGGTCAGTGTCGTAAGGACGTGAGCCTTTTTCGGGCTCATCATTGAAGCCGGTCGACAGCGCACGACACGCAGAGAAGCCGACGAGCGACAATCGGCAAATCGGTGATTCAGTACCACCTGCGACCATCACGTCAGCATCGCCATAAGCGATCAGGCGGGAAGCGTCCCCAACGGCATGTGCACCTGTTGAACAGGCAGTCACGACCGCATGGTTCGGGCCCTTTAGGCCATGACGAATGGACACGTAACCACCAGCCAGATTGATCAACCTGCCAGGAATGAAGAACGGAGAAACACGGCGCGGGCCTTTTTCAGCCAGAATGTGAGCTGCCTGCTCAATTCCCTGCAAACCGCCAATACCGGACCCAATCAGAACACCGGAGCGGGCTTGATCTTCATAAGTGGTTGGTTTCCAGCCGCTGTCCGCAAGTGCCTGGTCGGACGCTGCAATCGCATAAAGTATGAAATCATCAACCTTGCGCTGCTCTTTCACTTCCATCCAGTCGTCAGGATTGAAGTTACCTTCGTCAGCGGAGCCGCGTGGAATCTGGGCTGCAATCTGGCAAGCAACATCATCGATTTTGAAATCGGTGACTTTGTTTGCACCGCTTTTGCCCTCAAGGATCTTTTTCCAAGTGACATCAACGTTGCCGCCAAGCGGCGACACCATGCCCACACCAGTTACGACTACTCGCCTCATAAACCCGCACTTACGTTAGAAGGGCCGAGCGGGAAAATCCCGCTGGCCCGATCTTCAGACAATCATCAAGAAGGGTAAAACCCTTACTTGTTGGCTTCCAGGAATTTGACTGCATCGCCAACCGTCAGGATGGTCTCAGCAGCTGTATCCGGGATTTCAACGCCGAACTCTTCTTCAAAGGCCATGACCAGCTCAACGGTGTCGAGGCTGTCAGCGCCCAGATCATCGATGAAGCTTGCGCCTTCCACAACCTTCTCTGCATCAACGCCGAGGTGCTCAACAACGATTTTTTTAACTCGATCCGCGATATCGCTCATCTTTTATTTCCTTAGTCTTCGTCTATTCATCTCACACGAAAAACCCCAGACCGGATTACCAAGTAAGCGGCGGAGCGTTCTCGCACTTTTTAAGATGTTCCCGCTCAGCGGAGCCCTAAACCCAAGCCTTGCTGCGCGATTTGTAACATTCGGCGGGTAGGTAACACACTTTGTTTGCCTTTACCAGCCGCTCAGGACCGCTAGTTTGCGGCCCCGATTTATTTTGCGTTTTTGGCCGAAATTTCTTTTAAATCATGGCCATACCGCCATTGACGTGCAGCGTCTGTCCCGTGACATATGCTGCTTCGTTGCTAGCGAGGTACAAAGCGGCAGAAGCAATCTCGGCAGATGTGCCCAAACGACCAGCTGGAACGCTGCCCAAAATCGATTCTTTTTGCTTCTCATTGAGCTCATCTGTCATCGCGGTCTCGATGAAACCGGGCGCGATGGCGTTGACAGTGATTTTCCGGCTGGCGACTTCGCGGGCAAGTGATTTGTACATGCCGATCATACCGGCCTTGGCCGCAGCATAGTTGGTTTGCCCCGGATTTCCAGTAACGCCAACAACGGACGTAATGCCGATGATACGACCTGTGCGGCGCTTCATCATGCCCTTGATGGCCGCGCGGCACAGATGAAATCCGGATGTCAGATTGACTTCCAGAACCTGATCCCACTCATCGTCCTTCATGCGCATGAAGATGTTGTCGCGGGTAATGCCGGCGTTGTTGACCAAAATATCAACAGTGCCCATTTTCTCTTCTGCGGTCGGAAGAAGCGCAGCAACAGCGTCACGATCCGACAGATTGGCAGGTGTAACATAGGCCCGGTCACCCAGATCGCTTGCGAGTGATTCAAGCTTCTCAGCGCGCGTTCCGGACAAACAGACCGTCGCCCCTTGCGCATGCAACGTGCGGGCAATGGCTTCGCCGATACCGCCGGTCGCACCCGTTACAAGAGCGTTCTTGCCTTCCAAAGAAAACATATGGCGTCCTTCCATTCTTAGACGTCGCCCCATTCAGGGCATTGTTTTGGTGTCAGCAGCCGAAATCAGCCGGAAAGCTTGTCCATCAGCGCGTCGATATCTTCTGGGGTGTTCACTGCCACGCCGGCAGCACCCTTGGCAATTCGCTTGACCATTCCGGTCAGGACCTTGCCAGTGCCAACTTCAACAAACGTTTCGACACCCTGATCGGCGAGCCATGTGATGCTCTCGCGCCAGCGCACAGTTCCCGTGACCTGCTCAACAAGACGGTCGCGGATTTCGGCTGGATCGGTGATCGGCGCGGCCAGAACATTGGCGACCAGCGGAACACATGGTGCCTTTATGTCAGCTTCTGCCAAAGCTTCAGCCATGGCTTCAGCGGCAGGACCCATCAGGGAACAATGGAACGGCGCGCTGACCGGCAGCAGGATCGCACGACGGGCGCCTTTGGCCTTGGCAATTTCGACGGCACGCTCGACAGCTGCGACATGACCGGAAACGACAACTTGTCCAGGTGCATTATCATTGGCCGCCTGACAGACTTCGCCTTGCGAAGCTTCTTCGGCTATTTCAACAGCAACATCAAAATCCAGTCCGAGGAGAGCCGCCATGGCGCCCTGCCCGACCGGGACAGCACTCTGCATGGCATCACCGCGAACCCGCAGCAATTTGGCAGCGGTGCCGATATCGAGGCTTCCAGCCGCGGCCAGAGCCGAATATTCACCCAGTGAATGTCCGGCGACATAGGAGGCTGCTGACTTCAGATCCAGCCCTTTGGTTTGCAGAACCCGGATCGTAGCAAGACTGACTGCCATCAGAGCCGGCTGGGCATTAGCCGTCAGCGTCAGATCGCCTTCAGGACCATTCCACATAACATCGGACAGTTTCTGACCAAGCGCCTCGTCGATCTCATCAAAGACGGCCTTGGCTTCCGGGTAAGTGTCGGCAAGGATTTGGCCCATACCGACAGCCTGACTGCCCTGTCCGGGAAATGTAAATGCAATAGTCATATGGAAATTGCCTCCATGACAGTGTGCGTTTGCGAGCTTGCTTGATCAGGATCAGAGCCGCACTGGAACGTGTGGAAGAGGTCATAGCAGACCAAACGATAACCTGCTGCAAATTCTTGGCGCGAGGCTATGGGATGAGAAGGGGTTAGGTGTCAAGGGCGATTGGGAAGTTTCGGAGGATTTCGAGCTCACTACCAAAGCCACTATCTTATTCCCAACAGGTCTGAACCAAATACCTGTTGGAAGATTTTTTCGTGCCTTCAAGTTGGCCCAAAACACCAAATGTTACCGCGCCGCTTAGCTTCATTTGGCTTTGATGCTCTCATGTAACGCCACATTCTCGTCGAAGCGCTTGCTGTCGAACCAAATGTCTCTTTCGTTGTAATAGGATTTAATCGACGTCACCAATTTCTGGTATTCGGTTTCGCTGCCGCGGTCCTTTTTATTCCTTTGCGGATTAATGTCTTTCATAGAAACATAGCGTATCGACAAGGCCGGAATAGCGGGATCATTCAAGCTCTTCAGCATGTAATCCCGAATCTGACGCTGCTCGTGCGCACTGAAATCCGGGGGCGCTATGGCATCAATGGCTCTTGGCTTGTTGACGTATATTGTTTTGCCAACATGTTTTCCGCCAATAAATTTTTCCGTGGTAATCGGGTCTTTGGAATTGAGCACCCGGAAACCTACCGGCGTATCCGTATCGGACAAACGGGCCACTATCGACGGGTCGGTCACTTTGAGCGCTTTTTTATCAATAGGATTGACCGCTGTCGAAAACTGCTCTGACTGTAGTTTTGCGACGGTGAGCATAGTTGCAAAATCCTTATCTCCAACGCGTGGCGCGCCAAATGTCAGCAACTTGATGTTTTGCCAAGGCCAATCCCTTAAAGACCGCGGCATTGCCGGGCCGGTACCATCCGGGCCGTAACGGGCTCCCAACAGGATTGCTGAGGTAAATTGTTGGGCAAGTGCTCCGCCCAAACTATGTCCAGTGACAAAGATGTTTTCAGGCGGGCTTTTCTTCAGGGCCGCCGCTTTCTTGAGACAATTGGTCAACTGGGGAAGAATGGATTGAATGCTCCGCGCAAATCCGCGATGAACCTGGCCTGTGCGGCTGATCAAGGATCCACCTTGGCCTGACGAGAGCTTGTTGTAGCCAAGATCTGTTATCCAGTCGGGATTGCCCTTGGCTCCGCCATCGCTGAAAGACTGGATAGCGGCCCGCGCTGCCGATCCGCTGCGGCTGCCACGAAAAGCGATATGTACATCATATCCGCCGGCGGTTTTTTGGCGCAACAGGACGAACCCCATCAAGCTTTGCGAATGCGGTTGACCTCCCTCGCCCTTGTCACCCGTCCCGCCTTCGAAGGCGAGCAAGATATCCGAAGCCTTCGGATCTCGCTTTGCGTTTGTCCGGCTTATTTCAGCGATTGTCGAGACGGATTCCGGTTGGCCGGTTGGCCGAAAGCAGATGTAGCCGTTCTTGATACGACCGGTGATTTGCTTGGGCGTCAGGTATTCTGTCCAGGTTCCAGCAGCATTTGTGATTGTGTCTGACCACGGATGCACCAAGCTGTAATCATAGATGATCGGATCGTGTGTTGGATTATCGGCATATCCGTTTAACAAACCGGGACCGCGATAGTCGGCAACGCCCCTGCTATTCACCTTTTGAACAGCGTGCTGACCTTTACCCCACTTACGAACTTTCTCCATCATCGTTTTGCGCTGTGATTTATCTGACGCGAGCTCTTCGTAATAGGGATCAAATGGCCAGATCAGGCTCTGCCCATACAATTGATAGGCAAGGATCGACAGATCGAGATGATAGACGACCGGGTGATACGGCATGTCCGTTGTCTGTTCGGCTTGCGGTACCAGGGCTTGAGAATACTCCGAATTGGTTGAAGAGCACGCAGCAAGCCCGGTCAGCGCCATGGCCATGACACAATAAAACTTAATCCCCACGACTATCCGCATCGTTCCGCCCCCTCACGCGTAAAACGCTTTTCAAGTCCCCAAAAGAAATGGCTGTACTTTTGGCTATGTTCGCTTTTGTGAATTAGTAGAGCATAGTTTCCTTGTGCTTGCCTATGAAAGACCGGAAGAAATGCTCTGGTGCAAATCGCTTGTCCGACAACCTTCTACGGGCAACCATGTAAATTATCGGCGGAATTAAGAAGGGTCACTTGCATTTCCCGCTATTCAGAGTATACACCGCGCTTCATCCGGGGTTTGGCCGGGGGCTGAACGGAAGGGCTGTTGCCAGGATCGCTGAAATGATCCGACTTCCTGTGTTCCCACTCCCGTAAGATTTCTCGTACCTTTCCGAGGTTATGAGGAGGCTTTGCGCCAATCCCGCGTTGTTAACCTGAAGAAAGGCGACTTTCATGCCTCTTTATGAGCATATTTTCCTGGCGCGCCAGGATGTTTCGGCCCAGCAGGTCGAAACACTCGTCGAACAGTACAAAGGCCTCATCGAAGAAGCCGGCGGAACTATCGGCAAAGTGGAATCATGGGGTCTGCGGACCCTTGCCTACCGCATCAAAAAGAACCGTAAAGCCCATTACACATTGATGAATATCACTGCACCGCATTCTGCTGTTGCCGAGATGGAACGTCAGATGGGCCTCAGCGAAGACGTTCTGCGCTTCATGACCTTCAAGGTCGACGAGCTGGACGAAGAGCCGTCTGCAATGATGCAGAAGCGTGACCGTGATGATCGCGGTGGACGTGGTGGCGATCGCGGCGGACGCTTTGGCGGCGGCGGCGACCGTTTCGGCGGTGGTGATCGTGGCGGCCGCGGTGGCGACCGTGGGGGCGACCGCGCTCCTCGCAAAGCTGAAGGAGAGTAAAAGACAATGGTTGATATTTCACAGTCTCCAAGCCGTCGTCCGTTCTTCCGTCGTCGGAAGACATGCCCGTTCTCCGGTTCAAACGCACCGAAGATCGACTTCAAGGACATCCGCCTTCTGCAGCGCTACATTTCCGAGCGTGGCAAAATTGTTCCTAGCCGCATCACCGCGGTTTCCGCGAAGAAGCAGCGTGAACTGGCCCGTGCTATCAAACGCGCTCGCCTGCTCGGCCTGCTGCCTTTCGTGATCAGCTAAGCATTTCGCGATTTGAAATGCCTTCTTCCGGGCCCGCCCGGAAGACCCGAATTGGGGCCGCGGGCAAACGGCCTCTAACCATCATGCGAATTTCAAATAGACATGATGGGACAGTAGGAGAGAATAAATGCAAGTTATCCTTCTAGAGCGCATCGCACGACTCGGCCAGATGGGCGACACAGTGCGTGTGCGTGACGGTTACGCCCGTAACTACCTTCTGCCACAGGGCAAAGCACTTCGTGCCAACAAAGCCAACCTCACTCGCTTCGAATCCGAGCGCGCGCAGCTGGAAGCACGTAACCTTGAGCGCAAGACCGAAGCTGAAGCTGTTGCTTCCAAGCTTGACGGCGAAGCTCTTGTGATGATCCGCTCTGCTGGTGAAACAGGTCAGCTCTACGGTTCAGTGTCCACACGTGACGTTGCCGAAGGCCTGACCGAAGGTGGCTTCACCATTGGCCGCAGCCAGGTTGAACTGCGCACTCCGATCAAGACAATCGGTCTGCACTCGGTTCTGATCCAGTTGCACCCGGAAGTGGAAGTGACTGTTTCAGTCAACGTTGCCCGTTCTGATGACGAAGCTACTCGTCAGGCGGCCGGTGAAGACCTCACAACTCCTGAGCAGGACATCTTCGAATTCGAAGAAGAAGAAGACGAAGATGCTGACGGCGATGCCGAAGGATCTGAAGACGCGGCGGAAGCTTCTGAAGAAGCTCCAGCGGAAGAAGAAGTCTAAAACTTCATCACTTCGAAAACTCATTGATCAACGGCGCTGCCTGCAGCGCCGTTTTTCTTTTGTCGGCCAAATTTTTGCCGCTAACAATTCCAGGTCAACCGATTGATTGAGAGCGCCTTGCAACGCCTTGATATCACTAGATTTTATATTAACAATTCATTTACCGATAAAAATAACCAAACAATTTCAATAACTAAGAACTAACCCCTTGAGTCTCCTTGGCGTCTCAGAGTCAAGCGTGTTTCGATTCTTTCCCCGCTGATCTCGGGCAATCAGTGTGAAACAAAAACGACCTGCATTGTCTCTTGAGAAGCCTGCGTCCAAACGGTATTTCGAATGCAACGCGGTCAACGGGGGTTGGTATGAAAGGTTCATTGCAGAAAGTTGAAACGGAAGAAAGCGAACAGCGTCTCGCTCCGCATAACGCGGAGGCTGAACGTCAGTTGTTGGGCGCTATTCTGGTCAACAACGAGACCTTCTATCGTGTTTCAGATTTTCTCGAACCCCATCATTTCTTCGTCCCGCCCCATCAGGACATCTACGAGAAGATCAGCCATCTGATCCGCGCTGGCAAAACCGCCTCCCCGATCACGCTCAAGACCTTTTATCCAGCTGACGCAAAAATCGCCGATCTGACAGCCACACAGTTTCTTCTGCGTCTGGCAGGCGATGCAGCTTCCATCATCAATGCGGAAGATTATGGCCGCTCGATCTATGACCTCGCTATCCGGCGGAACCTGATCCGCATCGGCGAAGACATGGTCAACATCGCCTTTGACGCCCCTATTGATGTCCCGCCAGTCCAACAGATTGATGATGCAGAGCGGCGCTTGTTTGAACTGGCTGAAACCGGCCGAAGTGAAGGTGGTTTTGTCGCTTTTGGCGATGCACTCACCGAAACCATTGAAATGGCCCATGCGGCCTGGAACCGTGAAGGTGCCCTGTCCGGCATATCCACCGGTCTACAGGACCTCGACAGGTTGATGGGCGGTCTGCAGCATTCCGATTTGATCGTCCTTGCCGGCCGTCCTGCAATGGGCAAGACGTCCCTGGCGACAAATATCGCCTACAATATTGCGCAGACATATCAAGCTGAAGAACAGCCCGACGGCTCGATCAAGACCGTGAACGGCGGTGTTGTCGGCTTCTTCTCCCTCGAAATGTCCGCTGAGCAGCTCGCCACACGTATCATTTCCGAACAGGCGGAGATTTCGTCCTCCAAGATCCGGCGCGGCGATATCTCCGAAGCCGAGTTCGAGAAACTGGCAGCTTGCGCGCAAACCATGCAAACTGTTCCACTGCATGTCGATCAAACCGGTGGTATTTCCATCGCAGCACTTGTCTCCAAGGCGCGCCGACTGAAACGCCAGCGCGGACTTGATCTGCTAGTGGTCGACTATATTCAGCTTCTGTCAGGTTCGGGCAAGGGCAACGGCAACCGGGTTCAGGAAGTCACAGAGATCACCACGGGCCTAAAAGCGCTGGCAAAAGAACTGCAAGTTCCGATCATTGCCCTGTCCCAGCTCTCTCGTCAGGTCGAATCTCGCGATGACAAACGACCGATGATGTCAGATTTGCGTGAATCCGGTTCAATCGAGCAGGACGCCGACGTCATCCTGTTTGTGTACCGTGAAGAGTATTATCTCTCCAAAACAGAACCAGAAATCGGCTCACCGGAATATGCTGCCTGGGAAGCCAAACATGAACAAGCCAAAGGCAAGGCGGAAGTGATTATCGCCAAACAGCGTCACGGTCCGACCGGAACGGCCAACCTGCACTTCGAAGGCCAGTACACCCGCTTCTCCGATCTTGCAGCGGATGACCATCTGCCGGAGCGGTATGAATAGAATTTTTGCGTTCGCGTATTTCAGTGTCCCGCTTCGGGCGAAATCACATTAGGCTGTTACCGACTCGAGGAAATCGACATTTCAGATGGAAACGGCGTAGCAGGCTTGATGGATTCAGCAGAAAATCAATTTCCATCTGATCACTATGGTGGCCGACTGACCATCGATCTTGATGCGATTGCAGAAAACTGGGCATTTCTTCGTTCCAAACTCAAAGATGGCACTGAGTGCGCAGCGACCATCAAGGCAAATGCCTATGGAACCGGGCAGGACCATGTCGCCAAACAGCTTTCTGATGCTGGCTGCAAAACGTTTTTTGTCGCCGTTCTTACGGAAGCTGTTTCCCTTCGTAAAACGATCCCGGATGCTGTCATTTATGTGCTGGATGGATTGTTCCCCGGCACCGAACAGCATTTCATAACCAACAACCTTCGGCCTGTCCTCGGTTCGATCGAAGAACTTCTGGAATGGATTGAGGTCTGCAAGACTGCTGGCAAATCTCTTGACGCAGCCGTTCATGTCGATACCGGCATTCATCGTCTTGGTCTATCTCCGGCGGAGTTTTCTGAAGCACTCTCAGACCCGGATGTCACGGGCTGTTTCTCGCCCACACTGATCATGTCACATCTGGCATGTGGATCTGAGCCGGATCATCCGATGAACCGGCGCCAATTGGACCTGTTCAACGAGATTACAGCTCCGCTCGCACATATACCGCGATCCTTCGCCAATTCTGCAGGGGTCTTTCTCGGACCTGACTATCACTTTGACCTCGCTCGGCCAGGGATTTCGCTCTATGGCGGCAAGGCAATTGATACGACGCCCAATCCAATGGAACCCGTAGCCAAAGTCGAAGCGCGGATCATGATCATCCGCGAAGTTCCAGAAGGGGACACGATTGGCTATGGCGCCCACCAGACCGCGACACGATCCTTGAAGAATGCTGTTGTTGCCGCCGGATATGCCGATGGCATGATTAGAAGAGCTGGATCCACTGATAGCGCTCCCGGCGGATTTGGCATGATTGATGGCCACAAAGCGCCCATTCTGGGCCGCATCTCCATGGACATGATCACGCTGGACGTCACGGATGTGCCTGAACATCTGTTAAAACGCGGCAGCTTTGTGGAAATGCTGGGTCCCAATGTTGCAGCAGCTGACCTGGCAGCTTATGCCGAGACCATCGACTACGAATATCTGACGAGTCTCGGCCGGCGCTTTGAACGTGTCTACGGTCCGCTCACCTGAACGGAGCAATTCTCAATGGCCCGCCGGTCCACATCCTTTGTCTGCCAGTCCTGCGGTGAGATAACCGCCAAATGGGTCGGTCGCTGCGAATCCTGCGGCGAATGGAACACCATTGTCGAGGAAAAAGTCGGCGGTGGCATTGGCGGTGGTCCTAGCCGCGCGTCCAAGTCCAAGGGCCGTGTGGTTCAGCTGGTTGGCCTATCCGGTGACGCTAAAGAAGCCCCCCGTTTTCAATCCAAAGTCGCCGAACTGGACCGGGTCACGGGCGGCGGCTTTGTGCGCGGCTCCGCGCTTCTGGTTGGCGGTGATCCGGGTATCGGCAAATCGACCTTACTGATTCAGGCGGCCGCACAGGTCGCTCACCTTGGTCACAAGACGGTTTACATCTCGGGCGAGGAAGCCATCGCGCAGGTACGTCTGCGGGCAGAACGGCTTGGCCTTGCTGATGCCCCAGTTGCTCTGGCCGCTGAAACCAGCGTCGAAGACATTCTGGCAACACTGGAATCGGAGACTGCCCCTGCCCTGCTGATCCTGGATTCGGTGCAAACGCTCTGGACGGATCAGGCTGATTCACCTCCGGGGACTGTCACTCAAGTACGGGCATCTGCGCAGGCAATGGTGCGCTACGCCAAAAAGAACGGCACCACGCTGGTTCTCGTCGGGCATGTTACCAAGGACGGCCAGATAGCAGGCCCGCGTGTTGTCGAGCATATGGTCGACGCTGTGCTCTATTTTGAAGGGGATGGTGCGCATCAGTACCGAATCCTGCGCTCGGTCAAGAACAGGTTTGGTGCCACAGACGAAATCGGCGTCTTTGAAATGACCGGTAAAGGCCTGATGGAAGTGGCCAATCCATCTGCGCTGTTTCTCGGAGACAGGAGTTCTTCGGCGCCTGGATCTGCCGTTTTTGCCGGCCTGGAAGGCTCACGCCCGTTGCTGATCGAGATCCAGGCGTTGGTCGCGCCATCGTCTCTTGGCACCCCCAGACGCGCCGTTATTGGCTGGGACAGCGCCCGCCTCTCCATGACCCTTGCCGTACTGGAAGCCCGTTGCGGTGTCCGCTTCTCGCAGCATGATGTTTATCTGAATGTTGCCGGCGGCCTTAAAATCAACGAACCGGGAGCCGATCTTGCGGTTGCTGCAGCTTTGGTCTCATCACTAAGCGGGCTTGCCCTCCCGGCAAATTGCGTCTATTTCGGCGAGGTCAGCCTGTCTGGGGCGATCCGGCCGGTCGCTCAGGCTCAATCAAGGTTGAAAGAAGCTGAAAAACTCGGCTTCGATCAGGCTTATTGTCCGGAGGGCAACCTCAAGGACGGTACGATGTCTTCTTTCAAGAGAACAGGCGTGCCGGAACTTGGGGACTTTATTGCCAAACTCTCGGCCGAGGCTGGTGCTTCGGGCTCAACCTGAGGCATTATCGGACCAGGCTGAAACGAAGATTTTGCGCTGCTGGGGCGCTTGACAGAGGAACTTTCAGAGACATGCCGATTACGCTGCTGGACGGACTACTTCTGGTCATCATGCTCATCTCGGCGGTTTTGGCGATGATCCGCGGATTTGTCCGCGAGGTTTTGTCTATCGTCTCCTGGGTTGCCGCTGCTGTCGCGGCCTTCCTGCTTTATGAGCGGGTTCTTCCCTATGCCAAACAATATATCGCGCATGATCTGGTCGCCATGGGCGCATCAGCTGCTGCGGTCTTTCTGGTCACGCTGATCGTGGTCAGCTACATCACAATGCGCATCTCCGACTTCGTCCTGGACAGCCGCATTGGCGCGCTCGACCGGACACTCGGATTTGTGTTCGGCGCGGTCCGTGGTCTGCTGCTTGTTGTCGTCGCGATGATGTTCTTCAACTGGTTTGTCCAGCCGGAACAACAGCCACAGTGGGTTCTGACTGCAAAGGCACGGCCAATCCTGCTGTCGATAGGAGAACGTCTGGTTTCCATTTTACCGGAGGATCCGGAAAAGGCGATCATGGACAAGATCAAGGAAAACGATCTGACCGGCGGTGGTAGTGCCAGTGCTCCTACAGAAGAGCCGAACTACAGCGATTCCGAACGTCAGGGCCTTGAGCGGCTGACGACGGATAACAACTGACGCCGAACCATATACACAACGTTGGCCCGTCGCCGACTGGCCACAATCAAGGAGTGTTCCCCATGACTGGCGGGACCGATGTGAACGAGCCGTTTGATATCAATGCAGACAGCTTGCGTGAAGAATGTGGCGTATTTGGAATTCTGGGCCATGAGGATGCCAGCGCACTGACTGCCCTGGGCCTCCACGCCCTTCAGCACCGTGGCCAGGAAGCGGCCGGCATCGTGACCTTCGACAATGACCAGTTCCGCGCAGAGCGTCATCTTGGTCTGGTCGGAGATCATTTCTCGGACGCTGATACCATCGGACGGCTGACTGGCCGCGCGGCAGTTGGTCATGTTCGCTATTCGACGACCGGCGAGACTATCCTGCGCAATGTGCAGCCGCTGTTCGCGGAACTTGAAGGTGGCGGTATCGCTGTCTGCCACAATGGCAACTTCACCAACGCACTCACCCTTCGCCACCAGCTGATCCGCGATGGCGCGATCTGCCAGTCAACATCCGACTCTGAAGTTGTGCTTCAGCTCGTCGCGCGCTCTCGCGAGCGGAAGATCGTTGATCGTTTCATCGAGGCGATCACCCAGATGGAAGGCGCTTATGCGCTGGTCGCACTGACTTCAAAAAAACTGATTGGTGCCCGTGATCCACTTGGCATCCGGCCACTTGTCTTGGGTGATCTCAACGGTGCGCCTATACTCGCCTCGGAAACCTGTGCTCTCGACATCATCGGTGCCAAGTTCATCCGCGAAGTCGAAAACGGCGAAGTGATTGTCTGCACCTCGACAGGCATCCAGTCCTACTTTCCATTCGGCAAAAAACCGGCTCGCCCGTGTATCTTTGAATATATCTATTTCTCCCGTCCCGATTCAATTATCGGTGGCCGCAGCGTTTATGACGTGCGCCGGGAAATGGGCAAACAGCTCGCTCGTGAAAGCCACAATGATGCCGATGTGATTGTTCCAGTTCCCGATAGCGGTGTTCCGGCAGCCATCGGCTACAGCCAGGAATCCGGTATTCCGTTTGAGCTTGGAATCATCCGCAACCACTATGTCGGGCGAACCTTCATTGAGCCGACGCAGCAAATCCGTGCGCTTGGTGTGAAGATGAAACACTCGGCCAACCGGTCCCAAATCGAAGGCAAGCGTGTCGTGCTGGTAGATGACAGCCTGGTGCGCGGTACGACTTCGGTAAAGATCGTACAGATGATCCGCGATGCAGGTGCGACGGAAGTCCATTTCCGGCTAGCAAGTCCTCCGATCAAATACTCCGACTACTACGGTATAGACACACCAGTGCGCGAAAAGCTTCTTGCGGCCAAATACAGCCTCGAAGAAATGCGCAATTACATCGGTGCTGACAGCCTGGCCTTCCTCTCTGTTGACGGGATCTACCGTGCGATGGGATATGAAGGCCGTGATAATGAAAACCCACAATTTACCGACCATTGCTTCACGGGTGACTACCCGACGCCGCTGACTGATCTCTCGGATGATCAGGAATTTGTCAGTGCGCCGCGCCTCGTCGAAGTCGGCTAACGTAAACAGAGTAATTATGACAAAAGATTTTGAGGGCCGCGTCGCTCTGGTGACCGGAGCATCCCGAGGCATTGGCTACCAACTCGCCAAACAGTTGGGTCAACGCGGCGCGCACGTCATTGCAATTGCGCGAACAGTTGGTGGCCTCGAAGATCTGGATGATGAAATCGAGGCAGCGGGTGGTCAGGCGACTTTGGTCCCAGTCGACCTTATGGATTACGACGCGCTTGATCGTTTGGGAGCAGCGATTTACGAGCGCTGGCAAAAACTCGACATTCTGATCGGCAATGCCGGTATGTTGGGTGTTTTGTCGCCCCTCGGTCATATCAGCCCGAAGGACTTTGAAAAGACGATGGCGGTCAATGTGACGGCCAACTGGCGCCTGATCCGGTCTCTTGATCCGCTCCTGCGCCAGTCAGACGCCGGACGTTCCCTTTTCCTCACTGCAGTCCAGGCAAGCACCTGCACGGCTTTCTGGGGCTTGCAATCGATCAGCAAGGCAGCGGTTGAAGCAATGGCGCGCACGTGGGCGAATGAAAGCCTGCAAACCAACATGAAAATAAATCTGGTTGATCCCGGCCCGACCCGGACCGGCCTGCGCGCGAAAGCCATGCCGGGTGAAGTCCCGGAAAACCTGCCGGAACCAGGTCTGGTGGCCGAAGAACTGCTTGAGCTGGTGAAACCGGATGTTCTGGAAACCGGCAAGCTTTATGACCGTGTCAGCCGAGATTGGGTTTCCTTGTAGGTTTTGTTGGAAACAGCAATTTCACGTGCACTTCACAGCAGCAGTCTACCCAATATGCTTACAAAGCATGAAATGGGCAGTCATCTATGTTTGATAGCATCAATGCGGTGGTGTGGGACTTTGACGGTGTTCTCAATCGGAACAGGGCAGACGGGCGTTTTGTCTGGGCAGACACAATAGAAAGCGATCTCGGGATTGACCTGATCGCCTTTGAATTCGGGATATTCAATCACACGTTTATCGACGTCATCAGCGGTAAAACTGACCTTCTGGATCATGTTCAGGCCTGGCTCGATCAGACCAATCATGACCTGACAGCGCACCAACTTCTGGAATACTGGTTTGAAAAGGACGATCTGAAAGACCCGGAAACAAATGCGTTGCTGGATCAACTTCGAGGACTGGGCATTGCACAGGTTATCGCAACCAACAATGAAGATCGTCGGTGCAGTTACATCGAGGATGTTTCCGGATTTAGGCACCGGACTGAATATGTTTTTTCGTCTGGTCGCATAGGCCATGCAAAACCGGATTCTGCTTTCTTCAATACAGTCAGCACCGAACTTGGTGTGTCTCCGGCCAACATTTTGCTAATCGACGATAGTGCGCCGAATGTAAGAGCCGCCGCTGCCCTTGGCTGGGAAACGTTTCACTTTACCGAGAGAACCCGGACACAGCTTGCAACCTTCCTGGGGCTTTGACACCATCCCTTATCCGAATTGAAACGGGAGGGACACTTATGCAGCTCGGGGCATTTTCAATCAGTTTGACAGTCAAGGACATCAAAAAATCGAGAGCCTTTTACGAGGGTCTGGGTTTTTCGGGTCATGAAGGCGCTGACTACGAGAATTGGTGCATTCTCAAGAATGGCGACACGATCATTGGCCTGTTTCAGGGCATGTTCGACAAGAACATGCTGACATTCAATCCCGGATGGGATCAAGATGCCCAGAAACTGAATAGTTTCAGTGACATCAGAGAATTACAGAAGGATCTGAAGGAAAAGGGGTATTCATTTGCCAGCGAGGCCGATGAGACGAACAGCGGACCGGCAAGTTTCATGTTGATCGACCCGGACGGCAATCCGGTCCTGATCGATCAACACGTTTGACCCGATTTACTCAGCAGCTTTCAGCGGTGCAAATGAGCTTTCAGCGATTTCCAAAAGATCCGGGAACACGCCTGGTGCACCAACAACGATGCGCGCACCGTGATAGAGCGAATTGGTGATGTCCTGCTCCATGACATTGCCGCCCGCTTCCTTGATCATCAACATCCCGGCAAGACAATCCCATGCATTCATATGGGATTCCACATAACCGATCAGGCGGCCGGAAGCTGTGTAGGCAAGCATCAAACCGCCTGAGGCATTGCGGAAAAACACACCACCCTTGGAGACCACGCCGCCAACAACGTTGACCGCGTCCGTGATCGCTGATCGACCATTGAAGCCGACACCAACTGACCCGACAGACAGACTGGTGCTGTCGGACACCTTGATTGGTTTGTCGTTGAGAAACGCGCCACCGCCGGCATAGGCCTTGAAGGTTTCATTGGCGACCGGGTCATGTATGACCCCGGCAATCACTTGGCCCTGATAGACACAAGCGATGATCACGCACCATTGCGGAATGCCGCAAACGAAGTTGGCTGTCCCGTCAATTGGATCAATAACCCAAGTGTAATCCGTTTTTCCTTCTTCGACGCCATGTTCTTCACCAAGAATACCGTCTTCCGGATAGGCAGCAGCAATATCCTTGCGGATCAGCGTTTCGACATTTCGATCAGCTTCCGACACCAGATCCTGATGACCTTTCTGAGTGATGGTCAAGGTATCCAGCTTGCGGAAGTACTCAAGACCAAGCTCACCGGCTTTGCGTGCCAGTTCAACAGCGAAATCGAGCCGTTCAGAGGCCATCAAAAATCTCCTTCAAGTATATTCTCAGTGATTGGGCCACATCGGAAAAGAGAGTAGCCCTCAAACTGTATTCACAGACGAATGAAACTACTGGATCTTGCGTTTTTTCTTTGTGGCGTAAGGGTTTTCACCCTTCCGATAAGACAGACGGATTGGCGTCCCCTGAATATCGAATTTCTCACGCAGCGAATTCACCAGATAGCGTGTGTAGCTCTCCGGCAGCTGCTCTGGTCGGGAACTGAACGCGACAAAATGTGGTGGCCGTGTTTTCGGCTGTGTCATGTACCGTATACGCACCCGACGACCAGCAACAGCAGGTGGCGGATGTGCTGTCGTTGCACGATCAAGCCAACGGTTCAGGCTGGCGGTAGACACGCGTGAGTTCCAGGCTTCGTAGGCCGTAAAGACACTCTCGATCAGCTTGTCGATACCCTGCCCCTGGATACCGGAGAGCGTGGCGATACGCACACCGCGGATCTGGTTGAAATACCGCTCATTGGCATCCTTGATCTTTTTCCAAGCAGCTTCCCGGTCTTCGATCAGGTCCCATTTATTGACGGCAATCACCAAAGCGCGCCCTTCGCGGGCCACAAGATCAATAATCTGCAGATCCTGTTTTTCGAAGGAAATCATCGCATCGAGCGTGATCACCACGACTTCTGCGAATTTGATGGCGCGAAGCGCATCAGCAACAGACAGCTTTTCAAGCTTCTCCTGAACGCGTGCCTTTTTCCGGATCCCGGCAGTATCAAACAGCTTGATATGCCTGTCCCGCCAGGTCCAGTCGACGGAGATGGAGTCTCGGGTAATTCCGGCTTCAGGGCCGGTCAACATCCGGTCTTCACCGAGCAGGCGGTTGATCAGGGTTGACTTGCCGGCATTCGGACGACCGACAATGGCCACCCGCAACGGCCGTTCTTTGGTTCCCGCCTGAATTTCCTCGTCAACGAATTCACCATCTTCGTCGACGTCGACATTGGTGATCGCTTCCTCGCGCCTTGCGTCCTCTTCCTCGTCTATGCGGTCGACATGCGGTTTCAATGCATCATAGAGTTCGGACAGGCCTTCACCATGCTCGGCGGAAAAGGGAATTGGATCCCCCAGACCAAGAGAAAAAGACTCGTATAGACCACTGTCTCCGGCACGTCCTTCAGCCTTATTGGCAAGAAGAATGACCGGGCGAGTGGTTTTCCGGGCAACAGATGCAAAATGCGCATCGAGCGGCGTAACACCTGCACGCGCGTCGATGACAAACAAGACCGCGTCAGCGGTTTCAATCGCTTCTTCGGTTTGATGACGCATCCGTCCCTCCAGGGACGCCTTGTCGGCATCTTCCAGGCCTGCAGTGTCAATGATGGTGAAACGCAGATCACCCAGACGAGCATCGCCCGGGCGCCGGTCACGTGTGACACCAGGCGTATCGTCAACAAGCGCCAGGCGTTTACCGACCAGGCGATTGAATATAGTGGACTTGCCGACATTCGGCCGTCCGATAATGGCGACTGTTGCGCCCACAGCATTTACTCCTGATAGACGGGCTTTTCGACAGGCCCCGCCCTAATATCCTAGTTGAACGCAGCAACACCATCTTTGCCGGTGAGGACGATGATGCGTCCACCAGCCACGATCGGTGTCACAAAGACATCCGCGTTGGTGCGGTTTGTCGTCATGATCTGACCTGAAGCGGAGTCCACGAACGCAATTTGACCATCACTGGAAAACGCGACAAGTGTTCCATTTGCAAGCGTGGGACCAGCCCAGTTGCGGCGCTTTTTCTTCTTTTCCGGCTTCGGCAATTGTGTTGCCCAGAGCGTTTCGCCGCTCTTGATATCAAGCGCGACCATCCGATCATCCAGATCCACCATGAACAACGCATTACCGGATACGACCGGCGTGTGAACGCTGCCGAGATTCTGTTCCCAACGGCGTTGGCCACTGCGGACATCGACTGCAACTGTCCGTCCTGCAACGCCGGTTGCGTAAACTGTTTTTCCAGAAACCACCGGGCTGGCGGACACATCCGACAGGCCAGAAAGCGCAAGGGTACGAAACCCGCGAGACACACCGTCAATCCAGACAGGTTCACCAGTCTTGATGTCGATCGCCATCACTTCACCGGAAGAAAACGGAACGATCGCCAGTTTTCCGGAGATTGCGGGATTAGCAGCAGATAGAAGACCAGCAGTTTCTTCAATGCCTGCATAGGTCCACGCGACGGTACCGTCCTGCTGCGAGAAGGCATAAACTTCATTGGACTGCGAGACTACAATTACGTGGCCGGCGCCCGCGACCGGAGCGCCGCGCGCCGGTGTATCCATTTCGGCGGTCCAGATAATCTGGCCTGATCCGGACTGGAGTGCTGCGACCTGCCGATATCCTGTTGCCGCATAGACGACATTGTCGGCGACAGCCAATCCACCACCTGGACCGATGTCGCGCTCACCTTCAGGACGCAGGTTTTGGGTCCATTGGCGGCCACCGCCTGTGGACAGCGCAACCACTTCGCCATTCGGTTTGTAAACATAAATGCGGCTGCCATCACTCACAGGGCGCGCCGATACGCGCAGCGCCGATGATGTGATCCCGCGCCCAGAAGACCCCACATTTGCTTGCCAGGCCCGATTACCCGATGCTGAGACAGCGACATTGCCTGGATCGTTCGCAAGACCGCCGCCAGCGGTAATCCACGTTAGACCACCCGAAGCCGATCCGACCTTAGCTGCTTGGCCCAGCGCCTGGGCTGCTGGATCCGCACCGTCGAAAACCGGTGAACGTTCGCCCGGAAGGACCTTGTCCTTGTTGAACGGATTGAGGTTGTTGCCAAATTCGCTGACAGATCCGCACCCGACAAGCAACAAGGTCGCCGTCAGGATGCCAAGAACTGGCCGCCCGTAAGATGTAAAACCAGCGAAACTCACTGTGTTTTTTCCTCGCCAGCTGCCGCGACTTCTCCGTGCTGGGCACGGATCACATCGGCCAATATCGTAACCCTACGAGTGATGTCCACAGGTGTTTCGCTGTCGTTTTCGATATCTGAAATCCACTTTCTTGCGGTATCGATATCGTCGTTTTTCCATGCGCTTAGCGCCAAAAGCTCGCGCGCAGCTGCGCGGAATGCTCCAGTTTCACCGGTCAAGCCTTCAACCCGGTCGGCAACTGACGGATAGTCTTCCAGATCAACGGCCAGGTACCCGGCACGCAAAGCCGCAATATCACGCAACGACGGAGCCAGTTTGGAATCGATTGTCAGTGCATCAAACTGCGCCAAAGCTTCAGAAGCGCTTCCAGAATTTGCCAGATCGGTTGCTGCCCGCAAACGCGAGATTGCCGGATACCCGCCGATAGAGTTTTCCAGTTCTCCGTAAAGCTCAGCTGCTTCTTGGTACTTGCCGTCGTCAGACAGCTGCACTGCCTCTATGAATGTGTCTCCGGCCTTATGAGAATTGGTTTCTTCCCAATAGAGCCAACCTCGGTAGCCACCGGTTCCAACAACAATCAAGACCGCAACACCGATCACCAAGTAACCGAAACGGTCCCATAACCGACGGAATTTCTCCTGGCGGATGTCTTCATCGACTTCACGAAATATATCGGACATACGTGTCTTGTTCCTGCATTCACTCTTGTGCCCCAACGTATAAGTCGAGATCACCCACCCCTATTGTGGGGCGCACAATATCCATTTGATCCGGTTGGGGCAATTCCCGTCCGGGCTTAAAGCCACCCATCGTGGCGCAAGTGGGGCAAGTTGCCACGAAATCATCGTATCTCGCAGCTTTTTTCTTGATCTAGGCTGTGATTAGGCCACTGGAACGCCAATGACAAGCGCATGCAACTTCCAGACAAACAAGCCGTACAGGACAAGACCTGTCAGAATCACCAGAATGTCATTGAATTTACCCGGCGTGCTCGCTGCAGGAATGGCCTGAGTTGCAGCCCGCGCCCTGCGCTTTAGCGAAATCCGGTCGACAACAGCCCAGACCAGAAACCCGCCGAAAAGCAGGACAGAGGCAAGATCGCCATTGGCAAGTAAATGCGAAAACGCCCACAGCTTGATCGCAACCAGCATGGGATGTTTCAGCGCAATCTTGATCCGACTCGGCACATATGCCGCGACCAGAAAGATAAACACCGGCACCATGAACAGCATTGTAACGTGATTGAGCCAGGCTGGTGGATCATAAAGGATTGGAGATCCTGCTGTGCGGGCATCCCCATAACCGAAGATGATCATTACAAATCCGAGTAGGGAGACAATGGAATAAAGGCCTTTGTAGCCATTTTCTCCAAGCTTCTCGCGAAGTCCGGTCCGAATGGCCGGTAACATCTGAAGAGAATGCACACCCAGAAACAAAATCAGGCCTACGATCAACACCAGCATTCCCACGTCCCCCAGTTCCAATTGGCCGCCGACAGAAGCACCGCACAGGCGCACTTTATCCGGCCGACAATCAATGTCGCCTTATCCTTCGGCTATAATCTTGTCTTGTATATCGTTGTCAGCGTCCGGATTGCGACCTGTTTTTTTCCTGCTGCCTGAAACCGGTTAGCGGGTAATCTGCCTATCAGTGCTGCACACCCGATGCGCACCCTTGGCAACAACCTCGCAACTCTATGGTCGTGCGAGACAACTGAAAGCCCTTTTCCTCCGTCCAGCGCGTCAGGAGTTCTACCGCGTCATCTGGAGAAAACTCGCTGACGTCGCCGCAGGTGTCACAAATCGCAAAAGCAGCCGTTTTGTGTTCCGCGCACCCCTTGTGCTTGCAGGCAACGAATGCGTTTAGGCTTTCTAGTCGGTGCACCATGCCGAAGGCCACCAATTTGTCCAATGCACGATAAACCTGAAGCGGTGCCCGAAAGCCGTTTTCGCGAAGCAGATCGAGAATGGCATAGGCGGTCAGCGGACCGTCGGCCTTCGAAAGAGATCCAAAGACCAACGCCTGGTTTTTCGTCAGATCTGGATGTGTCTCACCGCTCACATCGAATCTCCTCTTCTTGTCGTTGTGCGCCTCAAAAGTCGATCAAATGGCAGAAGACTGAGTACAAACAGGATCGTGGCTGCAACCACAATAGATGGTCCCGATGGCGTGTCATAATTGAGCGATCCAAGCAACCCGCCGATTACTGACCCAACCCCGATCAAAGCTGCCAGAACCGCCATCTGCTCCGGCGACACCGACAGGCGGCGTGCAGCGGCAGCTGGTATGATCAACAGAGCCGTAATCAAAAGTGCGCCAATAATCTTCAGGGAAATTGCGATCACAATTGCGGTCAATAACATGAAGATGAGTTCCGCCCGCTCTGGTTTCAGTCCCTCGCCACTTGCAAGATCGGGGCTAACCGTTGCTGCAAATAGCTGCCGCCAGATTACGATCAGGACAGCCAGAACCAAAGCCCCTCCTCCATAAATCATAGCTATATCCAACCGGGTCACTGAGAGGATGTCACCGAAAAGAAGACCGAGAAGATCAACTCGAACCCAAGTCATGAAGGCCAGACACACCAACCCAAGCGCAAGCGCTGAGTGTGACAATAGCCCCAAGAGCGCGTCTGACGACAGTGTTTCGCTTTGCCTCAAGATCAATAGAATCAGTGCCAGAACAATCGAGACAGCTCCAACAGCCAACGTAGTGTTCACATCAAGCAACAGGGATAAAGCAACGCCCAAAAGGGCTGCGTGAGACAGGGTGTCGCCAAAATACGCCATTCGCCGCCATATGACGAAGCAACCAAGAGGACCGGCAACCACAGCGACACCTATACCTGCGATGAGTGCTCTTGTGAAAAAATCATCCAGCATTTTCTAGTGTACCCGGGCTGTTTTTTGCTGATTGCGAATTTTCAATTGAGGCATGATCGTGATGATCGCCCGGGCAATCTGAACATAAGGACCCATCAGCATGTCGCACTTGGCCGTCCGGCAAGTGGGTATGGTCGTGGTGATGTTCATAAACAGCTATAGCGCTGCTGGCGCGGGTTCCAAACAATTGATGATAATTGTGATTTTTGCTAACATCTGAAGGTGTACCACGACAACACACATGGCCGTTCAGGCAGATCACCTGATCAGCAGCTGCCATAACCACATGAATGTCGTGTGAGATCATTAGAATTCCGCAGCCAAGAGATGTCCTTATCTCAGAGATCAGATCATAAATCGCGATTTCGCCCGCATAGTCGACACCCTGCACCGGTTCATCCAGCACGAGAAGATCAGGAGACCGTGCGATTGCACGAGCCAACATAACTCTCTGCAGTTCGCCTCCCGACAAATGACGGACTTCAGTATTGATCAGACGAGCAGCACCCGTTTTCTCCAGTGCGTCAAGGCATGCAGCCTCGGATAACCTGTTGGTTAGACGTAAAAACCGCCGGACACTTAAGGGCAACGTCCAGTCGATACTCAGTTTCTGAGGGACGTAGCCGACGACCAGTCCCTTCCTTCGGGCAGAGGCCCCTTCCGTGGGCTTCAAGATCCCAAGAGACATTTTGGCGGTGGTCGATTTACCAGAACCATTCGGACCAATAAGCGTGACAATCTCACCGGGACTTACCGTCAGATCTACTCCGCGGACCAACCAGTCGCGGCCCTTTCGGACGCCTGCGCCGTCAAGCTGAACCAGCATCTCGCTGGCTTTGGTTGTGATCATTCTTTTCAGTATCCGATTTCCGAGAGTGCCAAGAGAGCACACGTAATATTATTACGTTATAAACTCCAAGATATGCCGCTTGCAAGCTTCACAGGAAGTGGTAACGATTTGGCGTTGAGTCTTCGATAAATCAATGCGCGAAGACGTTTCGATTTTAGGATCAAAATCTATGATTTTTCCATGCATTTTATCCGGTGGCATCGGTTCGCGGCTCTGGCCCCTGTCCCGCAAGGATAGGCCCAAGCAGTTTTTGCCGCTTTTTGACGGGGAAAGCCTGTTTCAGAAAACATGCAGGCGCGTGGCGTCGGAAGATTTTGCCGCTCCTATTGTGATTGGAGGCAACGATCACCGATTTCTGATGGGTGAACAACTGTCCGAGGTCGAGATTGAGGCGGAAGCGATCCTTCTTGAGCCCGTTGGACGCAACACCGCGCCACCGGCATTGATGGCAGCAATTATTGCGGCGGAAAGTGACCCGGAGGCTTTGGTTCTGTTATTGCCTTCAGACCATCTGATTCAACGCGAAGAAGTGTTCATCGAGGCTGTCAAGACTGCAGCGAATGCGGCTGCCAAAGATCAAATCGTCACTTTCGGCATTACACCGACGGAACCGAACACCGGCTATGGCTATATAAAAGTTGCCAATGGCGACACTCCGGTCAGATCGGTTGATGCCTTTGTTGAAAAACCGGACTTTGCTCGGGCCGAGGCGTTCTTGGCTGATGGCAGTTACTTCTGGAATGCTGGTATCTTTCTTTATTCGGCAAAGTCCATGATCGAAGCATTCAAACAACATCAGCCAATCCTGTTCGAGGGTATTACAGAACTGATGAACACGCGCCACAGCGATCTTGATTTCACGCGGTTCGATGAAACCCGTTTCAAAGCGCTGTCCAGCATTTCAATAGACTATGCGATTATGGAAAAGGCGGAAAATGTTGTGTGCGCCCCGATAGCTCCCCAGTGGAACGATCTTGGCTCCTGGTCAGCCATCTGGAGCGTTCAGCCAAAAGATGCAGATGACAATTCCGGACTGGGAGATGCCCGTTTTCTGGACAGCAAGGGGTGCTTAGCCTACGCCGACAACGGGTTAGTCTCTGTTATTGGACTTGAAGACGTCATGGTAATCGCGACCACAGACAGCGTGCTGGTTGCACACAAGGACAAGACACAGGACGTCAAAAAGATCGTTGAACAACTCGAAACCGAGGGACGCAGCGAAGTGGATTTTCATCCACGTGCCTACAAGCCCTGGGGTTATAGCGAGCGGGTTAACTCCGGTGACCGGTATTCGGTGCAATCCATGCTGATCAACCCTGGAAAACGTATTGGACTGCAAAGCCACTTGCACCGCGCAGAACACTGGATCGTTGTCTCCGGCACCGTGGAAATTACAATCGACGGCGAAGCCAGGCTGTTGACTGAGAATCAATCTGCATTTGTCCCGCTTGGCGCGCAGCATACACTCCGCAATCCTGGCAGGATCCCTGTCCGGATGATTGAAGTCCAGTCCGGGACATATCTCCAGGACGACGATATAGAACGTCACTAATAAACATCACATACACCTCAAGCTCTCGCTATTTATTGTGATGTTTATTGCATTTGCATCTGAATTTCGGCAAAACTCTGAAACAACACCAATGCTCCAGAGGACTGCATAGTCCGGTCTTAACAAGGTTTTTCATGATCAAGCAGGCTTTCATTTGCGATTATATCCGCACTCCGATTGGACGTTATGGCGGAGCACTATCGTCCGTGCGCGCAGATGATCTTGGGGCCGTCCCAATTGAAGCCCTTATGGAACGCAATGCCGATACCGACTGGAGCCAGCTGGGTGATGTCTTTTATGGCTGCGCCAATCAGGCGGGTGAGGACAATCGAAATGTGGCACGCATGTCAGCCTTGCTTGCAGGTTTGCCCGATGCAGTTCCCGGTTTGACGCTGAACCGCTTGTGCGGCTCCGGAATGGATGCCGTAATCAGTGCAGCCCGCGCAATCAAGAGCGGCGAGATAGATCTTGCCATCGCTGGCGGCGTCGAAAGCATGTCCAGAGCACCTTTTGTCATGCCAAAGGCAGGTTCCGCGTTTTCGCGAAATGCCGAAATTCATGACACCACCATCGGCTGGCGTTTTGTCAATCCACTTCTGAAAAGCCAGTACGGTATCGATTCCATGCCTGAAACTGCCGAAAATGTCGCCGAAGACTTCGGTATTTCACGCGCAGATCAGGATGCATTTGCGCTTCGCAGCCAACAGCGAGCAGTTGCAGCGCAGGAAAATGGCCGTTTAGATGAAGAAATCGTCCCGGTCATAATCCCTCAGCACAAAGGTGATCCCGCTCTGGTCAACAAGGATGAACATCCGCGTGCTGACACGACCATCGATACGCTCTCCGGTTTGCGGGCACCTTTCCGGGACGGTGGCTCCGTTACTGCCGGGAATGCATCAGGTGTCAACGATGGCAGCGCAGCCCTGTTGATCGCTTCTGAAGAGGCCGTCAGGAAATACAATCTGACACCAATTGCACGTATTATCGGCGGAGCGACCGCAGGTGTTCCTCCTCGTATCATGGGCATTGGCCCTGCCCCGGCTACGCGTAAACTCTGCGCACGCTTCGACCTGAACACCTCCGAATTCGATGTAATCGAATTGAATGAAGCCTTTGCTGCGCAGGGACTGGCCGTATTGCGGGATCTTGGTTTGCCTGAGGACAGTGATCACATCAACCCGAATGGCGGCGCGATTGCGCTGGGCCACCCGCTTGGTATGTCAGGGGCCCGGATTACCGGTTCTGCCGCACTGGAGCTAAAAAAACGCGGCGGAAAATTGGCGTTGGCGACGATGTGTATCGGTGTCGGTCAGGGAATTGCAGTGGGGCTGGCTGCAGTCTAAGGGCCTGAGGCCTTGCTCTCATAAAAGTGCAAATTCATAATGGTGGCGCAAACCCAAAGCGCCATCAAAGCCGTTCCAGAGTTTTCAGAAAATCCAGCGGGGAAACGGTCGCTTGGCTCTTCCTGACAGTCGGCTTGCCATTCGCCAGTTCAATGCTTGCATTGACCTTCTCAAGATTTTCTGCAAGCCGTTCGAACAGCATGCTTGGCATTCGCAAAGTAGAAACATAAAGCGTTGTTGCTTCGCGAGCGGCAGAGCGGACGTCGATACTGCCAATAACTCGATAACTCGCCGCTGCCATCTGCCGTATTTCCTGTGCGTCCTCAACTACGGGTGTCATGAGGGCCTTGGTTCGTCCAGGATCTGCAGCGACGAAAACTGCCACCACGAGCGAAACCGACGCGAAAACCAGAATATGCAAATTACGACACAGAAACCCCATAACAACCACCAGCATAGGTTAACAAATTCTTAATGTACCTTAGGTGGTAGCTGGCAATTGCATTTGGCGCAACCGGCTGGACTGAACGAGCACCGATAATTTCATCAATATAGTTAATGCCTTAGCGTTTCAAAGAGGGCATCTGTTATCCACGAACAAATCACCGACGGCCCGAAAACCCTCGTAATAATTGCGTATTTGTAAAATTTTAGAGGTTGTTTTACCCGGAGCTTAGAATCCGGTCGGTACAAATGATGCGAACGCAAGGAGTTCGAAATGTTTGACAGGCTCGGAGAAACAAAACTCTCGTATTTGGGGTTGTTGCTTCTTTTAACTGCAGCGGTCATGACCCTGTTTGCCGATTTCGACAGCAAAAAATCCGGAACGAATGAACTCGGTATAGGCTACCATGGATATTTGAATTAGAAACCTTTAGTGCCCGGTGGTCGGCCAAGGTTTAAACCGATGTGCTGCCTAAAAGATCCGCTGTATTAATATCGACGTTTCCTCACATCTGCCGTCACACGAATAGGCTGCATAGTTGCCATCGGCAGGATTGGGGCCCGGAGCCCTGTTGATCCGTTATCACGCTTTTTGGGTCCCAAAAGCATGACTGCCGAGCCAATCACGACAGACCCCAGCGTAATTACCAATCCGGCAAAAAGCATCAGAACTGGCAACACTGGATTTTCAGAGCCCGATACCAGCACCCTGAGATTTCCTATATTGGCCCAGAACAATCCGGCCAGCACCAGTGCCGATATCACAAGACCAGCCACACCATTTATCACAAACAGCCGGACCAAAGGGTCTTTGGGCAGCTTACGACTGACCGCATCTGATATCGATATCATTAGGATTCAGCTCCTTCTGGAATGGCTGTCATTCAAAAAGATGTAACGCATCTGTGCCAGTCATCAAGCTGTCAATTCCGACGAGGTGATTGATTTCAGTAACGTTTTGTTCACAGCGCTCAAAAAAGTACAAACTTCGCACTTGAACACTATCAAGATGATATATATTTACCCGATATATCGTTCCAGTATATGGTACATTTGCGGGCTCCTTCGTTCAATCCGAACCATCGAGTCTTCTGAAAAATGCCAGCAAGCCGGGAGGACGCTTTCGGTAATGGAGTTCTAAATGAGCGTGCGCAGCCTCTGCCTTGCCATTTTGTCCTTTGGGGATGCTACCGGATATGAAATCCGGAAGGAATCGACAGAAGGACGTTTCAGCTATTTCGAAGATGCGAGTTTCGGCTCTATCTATCCGGCACTCGCACGCCTCGAGTCAGATGGACTTGTTACTGTTCGCGAAGAGCCACAGGCCGGGAAACCTGCCCGCAAGGTCTATTCAATTACCCAAGCCGGACGCTCCGAGTTCGTAAACTCGCTTTGTGAACCTCAGGGATCAGATACCTTCAAGTCCCCCTTCCTGCTGATTGCACTCAACGCGGCCCAACTGCCACCGGACGTATTGCGCAGAGCCCTGGATAGGCGCCGCGTACAGGTTCAGGAAGAATTGCGCCTGCTGACAGGCTCTGAAGATGAACAAGACTGTACCCATCCGGGATCCAGCTGGACCCGTGATTACGGATTGGCCTGCATGAATTTTACCCTTACCTACCTCGAAGAACATGGCGAGGCCTTGATCAAGATTGCTGAAGATGCAGCGAACCCCATTGTGGATGCTGCTGAGTAAGCCGGACGTTTTGGAGAAACGAAGAATGCACGTGAAGTTTTCCTATATTCTCGCAGCAGGCCTTGCGGCAGGTATCGGTGTCTGGATGTCCAGTGGTAATGTTGTGATTGGTGGTGTTGGTGACGGCGAAAACGCGGTTCCGGCGCCAGCCTTGCGGGCCGCCGAAAACGCAAACGATACATTTCGCGTCAAAGTGATGAAGCTGGTCGCACAGGATCGTCAGGCTGTTCTGGAAGTTCGTGGCCGCACAGAGTCGGAAGCCAAAGTCGCTGTTCGATCCCAAACGACCGATGACGTGGTCGACCGACCTGCACGCGAAGGCACCAAGGTGTTTGCAGGTGACATCCTCTGCGTTCTGGACAGAGGGTCGCGGGAAGCACTTGTCCTCGAAGCCAAAGCAGCGCTTGCCGAAGCAGAGCTCTTTCAAAAAGCAGCCATGCAGTTGAGCACAAAGGGATTCACCGCAGAAACCCGGGTCATGACAGTCAAGGCCGAACTGGATGCAGCGCGCGCACGACTTGAAGAAGCTGAACGTGAACTTCGTCGAACCGTCATACGCGCGCCTATAGACGGTATTATTGAGAGCCCGATGGCTGAAATCGGCGCTCAATTGAACAGCGGTGGCGTCTGTGCAACTGTCGTGAATTCCGATCCGATGATTGCCATCGGCCAGGTGTCTGAACTTAATATCAGCCAACTCTCCCTGGATATGCCAGCTGAAGTCGCACTGGTGACTGGTGAAACGATTCAAGGTAGAGTTCGGTATATTTCCCCGTCAGCCAATCCCGACACCCGCACCTTCCGCATTGAAGTGGAACTTCCGAACCCGGATGGCAAGGCACGCGATGGCGTAACAGCTGTGACGCGCCTCCCGCTGCCGGTTGAAAAAGCGCACAAGATCTCTCCGGCTATTTTGACCCTGAACGACAATGGGCAGGTTGGTATTCGCGCAGTCGATGACGAGCAAAAAACCGTGTTCTACCCGGTCAATGTGTTGGGCGGAGAAGCTGATGGTTTGTGGGTTGGCGGACTACCTGCAGAGGTCTCGGTGATTGTCGTTGGACAGGAATATGTCGGTGACGGCGAGCCGGTGGTACCGGTGTTTGAAACCGCAAAGGTGAGCCAATGATAGGCATGCTCGAAGGCGTCCTTCGACGTCCCAAAACGGTATTTGTATTGATGGTCGCCCTGCTGGTTGCAGGCGTGTTCAGCTATATCAACATTCCCAAAGAAGACAGCCCGGACATTGATGTTCCGGTCTTTTACGTTTCGATCGCACAACAGGGCATCTCACCGGAAGACGCCGAGCGTCTGCTTGTGCGCCCGATGGAAACCGAACTGCGCGGTCTGGACGGGCTCAAGGAAATCACGGCGATTGCTTCTGAAGGTCATGCCGGGATCATTCTGGAATTCGATATTTCCTTCGATAAAGACGAAGCGATGTCGGATGTCCGGGACAAGGTCGATGCTGCCAAGGGCGAGCTGCCGGCAGACGCGGAAGAACCGACGATATCCGAGACCAACTTCGCGCTGGTTCCGACAATCACAATTGCTCTGTCAGGCAACGTGCCCGAACGCACGCTTTATCAACATGCTCGCCGCCTGAAAGATCAGGTCGAAGCGATCGATACAGTTCGCTCAGCTGACCTCAAAGGACACCGCGAAGAAGTTCTGGAAGTCCTGATCGACTCGCAGAAGCTTGAATCCTACGCGATCACGCAGCAGGAACTGCTGACGTCTCTCTCCCAGAATAATCAGCTTGTGCCTGCCGGTTATATTGATGGCGGTCAGGGCCGTTTCAACGTCAAGGTTCCAGGCCTCGTCGAAACCGCGCTGGATGTCTATTCCCTGCCGATCAAACAATCCGGCGAAGGTGTTGTCACGCTCAGTGATGTCGCTGAAATCCGCCGCACTTTCAAGGATGCTGATTCCTACACCCGTGTGAACGGCAGCCCTGCGATTGCGCTGGATGTCACCAAGCGGATCGGTACAAACATCATCGAAAACAATATCGCGATCCGTGCCGTTGTTGATGAAGCTGCCAAAGACTGGCCGGAGACGATCAAGGTCGACTACATGCTCGACATGTCGTCGAACATTTTCGAGGTGCTCGGATCCCTACAGTCCTCGATCATGACAGCAATTTTCCTCGTGATGATCCTGGTTCTGGCTGCCCTTGGAATGAGATCCGCACTTCTTGTCGGTCTGGCTATCCCGACCTCATTCATGGTCGGCTTCCTGATCCTGTCTGGCCTTGGTTACACCGTGAACATTATGGTGATGTTCGGTCTGGTGTTGACGGTCGGAATGCTGGTCGATGGCGCCATCGTGATGGTCGAATATGCCGACCGCAAGGTCCATGAAGGTATGGAAGACCGCGAAGCCTACATTCGTGCTGCCAAACTTATGTTCTGGCCGATTGTGTCTTCGACAGCAACGACACTGGTTGCTTTCCTGCCAATGCTTCTCTGGCCGGGTGTTGCCGGTGAGTTCATGAGCTATCTGCCGATCATGGTGATCATCGTTCTGTCGGCTGCGCTCGTAACCGCAATGATCTTTTTGCCGGTCACAGGCGGAATAATGGCTGTGATCACACATTGGGTCGAACGGTATGCCGCAGGCGCCATTGCCTCAGGTTTCGGTGTTGTTGGTGCTGCTATTGTTTGGGGCATGGTGGCTGAGACCGCCGGTCCAATGGCAATTCCGTTCGCAGCCCTCGCATTCCTTGTCGTCGCAATCGCGTCCTATTTCGTGCTGCGCCCGTTTGTGAAATGGCGCAGACTCCGTGCGCGTCAGCAAGTGGAAGAGGAAAGTCAGAAACCGCTCAAAACCTATCGGCAGATCACATTTGTTTCGCTGGCGTTTGGAGTTTTGTCCGTCGCGTTCGCAGCGTTCTTTGCAAAATTCCTGCTGACAGGTCGTCCGGACATCATCACGGATACGATCAGATCATTGTTCACCGGATTGTCAGAATTTGCGCAACCGTTTGCGGTGTTTGCACACCCGGTCGCGCTCGATATCGGCTTTGTTCTGGTGGCAGGTGCGTTAAGCCTGGTGGCTCTTTGGGCCCTTTATACAGCCATGTCGCCGATCATTCATCTGCTGGAAGATAAAACCGATAAGCTACGCCAGAAGGCAGGCTTTGGAAGCCGCTATGATATTGCGCCCGAAGTTGCAGCAAAACCGGACGAGCTGCGCTACCACGCAGAACACGTGCCGGGTCTGACCGGACTTTATGTGCGGTATCTGAAGCTCCTGGCCGGCACGCCGCTTGGCAATGTCCTGACAATCGGTGGTGTGCTTGGCACCTGTGCGCTGATCTTCTTTGCTTTCTCGTCAAATCCGACCGGTGTTGAATTCTTTGTTGATGAAGAGCCGGATCAGGCAGTCGTCATGGTATCTGCACGCGGTAACATGTCCGCAGCGGAATCCCTTGAGATCGTGCAGAAGGTCGAAGCTGAAGTCCTGCAGACTGCTGGCATCCAAAATGTGATCACCGCAGCCTTCCCTCCGGGAGGTGGCAGCGGTCCGCAGTTTATCGGTGGTGTTCAGGACAAACCTGCTGATGTGATCGGGGAATTATCCCTTGAATTGGCAAAATATTGCTGCCGCCGGAAAGCTGTCGACATCTTTGCGGAAATCCGTGACAGAACGGCAGATATCCCGGGTGTCAAGGTTGAGACCCGCAAGATCGAAGGTGGTCCACCGACAGGCAAGGACATCCAGCTTGAGGTCAAGTCGACAGACTATGACACCATGGTTCAGCAGGTCGCACGTATTCGCGGTCAACTGGATTCTATGGAGCACCTGCTCGATCAGGAAGACGGTCGCCCCTTGCCTGGTATCGAATGGCAGATTTCCATAGATCGCGAGCAGGCTGGCCGTTATCAGGCCGGTATTGCATCCGTCGGCAACATGGTTCAGCTCGTCACCAACGGCGTTCTGATCGGCAAGTATCGGCCGACAGATTCCGAAGACGAAGTTGATATTCGTGTTCGCCTCCCGGCCGATGAGCGCACGCTCGATCGTTTCGACCAGTTGCGTCTTCAAACGCCACTTGGGCTGGTGCCGATTGCCAACTTCATTGATCGCGCACCTGAACAGAAAGTGTCGTCGATCGCCCGCCGTGACGGCCTCTATTCGATGATGCTGAAAGCAACTGTCGATCAAAAGGCCATTGATGCAGACGGTAAACCGATCACGGTTGACGCCAAGGTCAAGGAACTCAATGAATGGCTGGAAGCTGAAACCTTCCCGGACAATGTCTATCTTCAATTCCGCGGTGCGGATGAAGACCAGAAGGAATCCGGAGAATTCCTGATGAAGGCAATGGTTGCCTCGCTGTTCCTGATGTTCCTGATCCTGTTGACCCAGTTCAATTCGTTCTATCAGACGTTCCTGACCCTTTCGACTGTTGTCATGTCGGTCATGGGTGTTCTGCTGGGCATGATGCTGACGGGCCAGAAGTTCTCGATCATCATGACAGGAACCGGGATTGTCGCGCTTGCCGGGATTGTGGTGAACAACGCCATCGTGTTGATCGATACCTACAATCGCTTCCGTCATGATGGATTCGAGCCGCTTGATGCGATCCTGAAGACCTCAGGACAGCGGATCAGACCGATCCTGCTGACGACTGTCACAACGATTGTTGGTTTGGTTCCAATGGCAACTGCGGTCAATCTGGACTTCTTTACCCAGACGATTGCAGTCGGCGGTATCACGGCGATCTGGTGGATCCAGTTGTCAACGGCAGTGATTGCGGGTCTCGCCTTCTCAACCATCCTGACCCTGATCATGATCCCGGTCATGATTGCGCTTCCAAGCACCTGGGTTGGATCTGCGAAAACGATCTGGAACTGGCGCAAAAACGTCATCGATCTCAATCAGCAAGGTTATGCTGAAATGGATGAGAGTGATGATGTTGATGCGGTTCCAGGTCAGGACGTCGAGTGGACCGATCCGGAACAGGAAAAAGAACGTCCAGCCGCAAAAGTGGTTTCAATGCCAAAACCGGCTGCTCCAAAAATTCCGCAGCAAGAGGAATTACCGCACGCGGCGGAATAGCCCTCCTGCACCTAGTGCAGATAACCAAATGATCAAAGACCGCCGCTCACCCGGCGGTCTTTTTGTGTGAGGAGAAATTCCTTGCACATTTCTCCTCTCCACCCATATAGTTGCTACATACAACTATATGGGTTTTCCAATGACACAGGCTTCCCCTGCCCTCATCAATGACATTCGTGCAGCCTCTCGCCAGTTGGTTCGCGAATTTGGATTTCTGGACAAGACAATCGCGGGAACGGATCTCTCAGCATCCGGCGTCCATGCGGTTCTGGAGATCGGTCTCAATCCGGGCCTGACAGCCAAAGAACTGACGTCCAGACTGAAACTGGAAAAATCAACAGTCAGTCGGCTGCTGAAGTCCCTGGAAGCTCGGGGCGAGCTTATTCAAACACGTTCGGATGCTGACGGACGCGCTTATGGATTGAGCCTTACGGATGTTGGCCGTGAAACGCTTGCCGCCATTGACCGTTTCGGCAATGGACAGGTGCAAGGCGCGCTGGAGAAGATCAGAGGCGTTGACGCACACACTGTTGCTTCATCGCTGTCCTCATATGCGGAAGCACTCGGATCGCTAGAATCCAAGCGATCCGGTTCACAACCAGACTTCGAAATTGTCGAGGGGTATCAAACCGGTATGATCGGAGATGTTGCCGCGCTCCATGGCCGGACGCATGGCCCCATTGTCGGTATGGGCCCCACTTTTGAAAGCGTTGTCTCGAAGGCAATGTCGGAATTCATGTCGCGAGTCGACAAGCCAATGAACAACAGTTGGTGCGTTGTCGAAAATGGCCAAATCATCGGATCGATCACTATTGATGGCGAAGATCTCGGGAACAACATTGCCCATTTGCGCTGGTTCATCCTGTCGGAACGCTTGCGTGGCAAAGGACTCGGCAAGATCTTGCTTCAAAAAGCACTCAGGCATTGCGACGATCTTGGATATGAGGAGATCCACCTCTGGACCTTGAAGGGTCTTGGAGCCGCCCGTTACCTTTATGAAATCAACGATTTTGTGCTGGTAGACGAATATGTCGGGGATCAGTGGGGCAAAGCTGTCGCAGAACAGAAGTTTATCCGCAAGCGGCCCGGTTGATCCGGACCGCCTGCAGATTGCATCAGGCTTTGGTGATGGAATTACCGCCATCACACAACATGGCAGAACCAGTAACGAAGGACCCCGCATCGGACAGCAGGAACAAGGCTGCCCGCGCGATTTCCTCAGGTCCTGCCATGCGCTTGAGTGCATGAAGTCCAGCAACATATTCATGAAACGCCGGATCATCGCCTGCCATGGCTGTTTTGGTTCCACCGGGCAACAAGGCGTTGACACGGATGCTTTCGGCGCCGTGTTCAACGGCCAACACCTGTGTCAGACCAATCAGACCGGCCTTGGCAGCAGCATAAGCTCCCATGCCTGGCAAGCCGATTGTGTGGCCGACAAAGGAGGACGTGAATACGATTGAGCCTCCTCCCCGCTTCTTCATGGCCGGGATTTGATGTTTCGCCGCCAAAAATCCGCTTGTCAGATTGGTGTTCAACACATCAATCCAGTTTTCCAGGCTCATCGCCGGAACAGGCCCCATTTCACCCAAAGTACCTGCATTGTTGAAAGCACCATCCAGACCACCAAAAGTGTCCTCGGCTGTTTTCACAGAAGCTTCGGCAAACTCAGGATCTGCAATATCGCCAGCAAAGATTTTGATCCGGCTTGCAGCGTCCGGCAATGACGTTTTGACTGCCTCAAGCTGTTCCTGGCGTCTGGCCGAGATGACCAGATTTGCGCCTGCTTCAGCGCAGAGCCGAACTGCTGCTGCCCCGATTCCACTGCTGGCACCGGTAATCAGAATGGTTTTTCCGTTTATCATCAATTACGTCCCTCTTTTGTTGCGAGGGCGCCTAATTGAACCAGTTGTCAGCGGTATAAAACCCGATTTGCGAGCATACTTAGGCTCTTAGGGTCCCCATAGCTTTGGATCTTGCCAGATAGCAGGGACTTCAAGCACCCCGTGCGGAGACGCTTCGCTGTCATGCAACGTCACGGATTGCCAGGCATCGCGCCATTCTTCTGGCATCGGATAGGGCGGAGCGATGTCAGTTTCGGGCAGAAACCCGAAACGACCGTAATATTCGGGATCACCAAGCACCAAAACATGAGCGATGTCTTTCTCTCGAAGACGCTGAAACCCGTCCTCAACCAGAGCAGTCCCGACCCCTTGCTTCTGGCACCCCGGGGACACGCAAAGCGGAGCCAGGAGCCCTGCCGGTATTTTTCTCGGGCCAACAGTGCACAACGAAAAAGCCACATGTCCAACGACGTCATCGCCGCTGATCGCGACCAATGACAGAACGGGCATTTCTTCGTTCAGTAAGCCACGAACAACAGGCAAAAGATCTTCATCTGGGAAAGCGGCAGGATAAAGTGTTTCAAGGGACGCAATATCAGTGGTTTTGCTATTTCTGATCGTTACATTCTTCGGCAAAACATAGTCCCCCGCTCAGCAATCAGAAATTCAGGTTAAAGTCCGCTCAATTGCCGTGATCCTTGTCGCGGTCTGCGATGTTATCAAGATCGGTATCGCACTCGTCACCGTCATCTTCCAGTCGCAGCGTTTCATCAGCCTGAACCAACTTTCGATGAGCCCGCCACGAAAACGGAATACTCAAAAGGTAAAGTACAGAGCCGGCTGCGAGCATCCTGAACGGGTAGCTCGCTGTCAGCGCGACGATCAGAACTGCGAATACAAACAGTGGCAACACCAGATCCCGGCGCACCCGGGTTCCCAATTGCTTGCCTGAGAATGTAGGCAGGCGGCAGATCAACAGAAACGCAATGGCAATCGTATAGATGGCAACGACAGCACTGTCGGCAAACCAATGCGGAAACAGGCCCAAAAAGTCGAAATAGAGCGGCAGCAGGACCGTCAACGCACCCGCGGGTGCCGGAACACCGGTAAAGAAATTGGAGGCCCAGGCTGGTTTGTCCGGATCATCCAGCGCCACATTAAACCGCGCAAGGCGCAAGGCAGCTGAAATCGCAAAAATAAGCGCCGCAATCCAGCCCAGTGATCCCGCATCCTTCAAGATCCAGATGTAAAGCATCAAGGCAGGTGTGACGCCGAAATTGACAAAGTCTGCAAGTGAATCCAGCTCAGCGCCAAATTTGGATGTGCCTTTCATCAGCCGGGCAACCCGACCATCCAACGCGTCCAGGATCGCGGCAACAAGCACTGCGCCAACAGCAAATTCCCACCGACCTTCGAAGGCCATCCGGACCGCTGTCAGGCCAGAACATAACGCCAGAAGCGTCACCACATTCGGCACGATCAGGCGCAATGGCACTCGCCGAAAGCGCGGTGCTTTTTGAGACTTGATGTCTTGGGAAGTCGTGTTCTGTTCCACGGCCAGCCTCAGCTCACACGGGTCAGCGGCTGCGCAGGCGCCTGTGGCTGTTTGAGATCCGCAAGGATCGTCTCACCAGCAATCATGGTCTGGCCGAGTGCAACTTTCGGCACTGTGCCGACCGGGAAATAGATATCCAGACGTGACCCAAAGCGGATCAGGCCAAACCGGTCACCCGCAGACAGGCTTTCGCCTTCGCGAACAAAACAGACGATCCGGCGCGCCACCAGTCCGGCGATCTGAACAACACCGATTTTGTTGTCGCCCTGTTCGATCACCAGTCCGTTGCGCTCGTTGTCATCGCTGGCCTTGTCGAGTTCAGCGTTCAAGAACTTGCCCGCCCGATAGGCAACGCGGGTGACGCGACCACCGATTGGCGCGCGGTTCACATGGCAGTTGAAGACATTCATGAAGACCGACACACGCACCAGAGGCTCATTGCCAAGTTCCAGTTCCTGTGGCGGATTTGCAGGCCCGACATGACTGACAATGCCATCAGCTGGTGAAATCACCAGCCCGTCGCCAACCGGCGTCACGCGCTGTGGATCGCGAAAGAAATAACACACCCAGCCTGTGAAGAAGAGGCCGATCCAGAACAACGGGTCAACGAAATAGCCAATAACCACTGTCACTGCCAAGGCAATCGCCACAAAGGGCCAACCTTCCCGGTGGACAGGCACGAGCGACTTGGTGACGGAATCAACGATCGACATTTTCAAACTTTCCGCTTTCGGAGCAGCATGTTTTGCGAGCAAGCGCAGGCATTTCAAATGGACGCAGAGACGCGCATCTATAGCGCTATTCCCTTTGCTTTCGCTTCTAAGTGTTTTTTGGCAATAAGAGAACCAAATTCTAGCACTTGGCGTGCAGTTTCCTGATCTTATTCGTCGGAGCCACGCTTGGCTTCTTGCCGGTAATCCGTCTCCCAGTAGGGCGGGCGTCCATATTTGGAGATCAGGAAGTCAACAAAGGCGGAAACCTTGGGTGGTACAAACCGAGATGGCGGATAAACCGCCCAAATTGCACCAGTTCGAGCAATCGGATAATCCTCAAGGACTGCCACCATCCGTCCATCCCTGAGATCTTCCCAGACATGAGCAAGTGACTTCAGGCTTAGACCGAGACCATAGATCGCAGCATCATAGGTAAGGTCTCCACTGTCACCTTTGATTACCGGCTTCTTGAGCTCAAAGGCAATCTCACCATCTGGCCCGTCAAAGTACCAAATCGGCACTGTTTGCATGCTGATGCAATCATGATTGACAAGATCTTCAGGTGTCTTTGGTGTGCCCATCCGCTCCAGATACTCCGGCGAAGCACACAACACTCTTGGATTCCCACCTAACCTGCGGGCCAGCAATGAGGAATCTGCCAAGGGTGCTCCTCGGATCGCAATATCATATCCCTCCTCCACCAAATCGACGAGCCGATCGGAGACATCCATTTCGAGCTGGATGTTTGGATAAAGTGTTCGAAACTCAACCAGGTAGGGAAGAATATGGCGGCGACCGAAAAACGAATTGCAGGAAATTCGTAGCGCACCTCTCGGCGCATCCTGAGAGGCCTCGAGAATGGATTTCGCCTGATCAATCTCACCAACTGCGATCCTTGCATGATCCAGCAGGATCCGGCCAGCTTCTGTCAGTGTTGTTCGCCGCGTAGTCCTGGCAAAAAGCTGAGTGCCAAAGGACTTTTCAAGCCCGCTTAACCGACTGCTGGATGCAGACGGAGACAATCCGATTTCCCGCCCGGCACCTGACAGGCTGCCAAGTTCAGCGATCCGGATAAAGAAATGAAGATCTTCCAGTCTCATTATTCGATTCTTTCGAATTATTATTTCGAATTTAGACCTATTCTTCGAAAGAACGCAATATGAGATACATCTCCTCACACCAAGAAGGAGACCATCATGTTCCATACTGGAGATGAATTCGAAATCCGCGCCCGCGCTGCTCGCAACTGTGAAATACGCGCATTAGGCCGAGCCTTGACGGGATTCTTTTTCCGAACCCAGTCGTCGAATAAGCGTTCAAAAGCGGCGCAACTCGATACGATTGAGTGTGCAAATGACGTAACCGCGACAACAAAACGCGCAGCTTGACCACTGCGCGTCATCTTCTGAATGTTTCTATTTTGCCGGAACAAAGTCCGCTGGTGTTCCCCGGGTGACAATACCCAGCTCATCATTTTCCCGGGCGGCCCGCAGACGTTCTTCTGCCTCATCAGCTTCACGTTGACGCGCCCACATTGAAGCATAGAGACCATCCTGATCCAGCAGCTCGGTATGCGTTCCACGCTCGGCGATCTCGCCCGCCTCCAGAACAATGATCTGATCCGCATTCACCACTGTCGACAGGCGGTGAGCGATGACAAGCGTTGTCCGGTTTCTGGAGACCTGATCCAGCGCAGACTGAATCTCACGCTCGGTATGGGTGTCCAAGGCTGAAGTGGCCTCATCCAGGATCAGGATCGGAGGTGACTTCAGAATTGTCCGGGCAATGGCAACACGCTGTTTTTCACCGCCGGAGAGTTTCAAGCCACGTTCGCCCACTTCCGCGGCATAGCCCTGTGGCAGGTTTTCAATAAAGTCATGAATCTGCGCCATACGAGCCGCATCACGGACTTCTTCATCCGTGGCGTCAGGACGACCATAGCGGATGTTATATTCAATCGTATCGTTGAAAAGCACCGTATCCTGCGGCACCATGCCAATCGCATGCCGGACGCTTTCCTGCATCACATCACGCACATCCTGGCCATCAATCTCGACCGCCCCGCCGGTGACATCATAAAAGCGGAACAACAGACGGGAAATCGTTGATTTACCTGCACCTGACGGCCCGACAATCGCAATGGTCTTGCCTGCAGGCACTTCGAAGTCGACCCCCTTCAGGATTGGCCGATCAGCATCATAGTGAAAGCGAACATCATTGAACCGAATGGTGCCTTCAACAGCTTTCAAAGGTTCAGCGTCTGATTTGTCCTGAATTTCAGCAGGGACAAGCAGCAAATTGAACATGGATTCGATGTCGGCCAGGCCCTGCCGGATTTCCCGATACAGAAAGCCGATGAAATTCAGAGGAATGGAAATCTGCATCAGCAGCGCGTTGATCAGAACGAAATCGCCAATATTCTGCTCACCGGCCATGATCGCCCTGGCGGACAACGCCATACAGGCGGCCATGCCAATACCCAAAATGGCAGTCTGTCCGAAGTTCAGCCACGCCAATGACGTCCAGGTCCTTGTGGCCGCCGTCTCATATTGCGCCATGGAAACATCAAATCGGTCAGCTTCCATTTTTTCGTTGCCGAAATACTTGACCGTTTCGAAATTCAGCAGGCTGTCTATCGCTTTTGAGTTGGCTTCGGTATCGCTATCGTTCATCTGGCGACGGATTGCGATGCGCCAATTGGTGGTGTTGATTGTAAACCAGACATAGGCAGCGATCATCACCGCAACGATGATGACGTAATAAAATCCGAACTGATACCAGATTACCGCCGCCATCAGCGCAAATTCCAGGATCGTCGGAATACCGTTCAAGATCGTGAAACGGACGATCGACTCAATTCCTTTGACACCGCGTTCAATTACCCGGCTCAAACCGCCAGTGCGGCGTGAAAGGTGAAAACGCAGAGAGAGTTGGTGCAAGTGTCGGAAAGTGAGATAGGCAAGCTGTCGAACAGCGTGTTGTCCGACCCTCGCAAACAATGCGTCCCGGATCTGGTTGAAAGCAACGGCCAAAACGCGCGCAGCATTATATGCCAGAACCAGCATGACCGGAGCGGCGATATAAGCAGGCAGACCAATATCCTTGCCCGTGAGAACATCAGTTGCCCAGGCAAAGAAATACGGCGACAGCACAGTTATGAACTTGGCGACAACCAGTGCAACTATCGCCAACATCACACGTTTTTTCAGATCCGGCCGATCTGCTGGCCAAATATAAGGCCAGAGATTAGCAAGGGTCGTCAGCGTGTTGCCCTCATCAGCACTCACAGCTGCTTGCTGCGGTGTCGAAGTGGCTTGGGCAGTCGTCTTTCCGGTGTTTGGCGAAGACGATGATTGATCGGTCAAATTGGCGCTCCCGGTGACCGTGCTGCCACCGTTTCATTGTTCATTCGTCGGCCGACGACCCACAGGCTGGTGAAAGGTCGTTCGAATCTTTTGCGGAAATCAGGCAAGTCCAGAACGCAGCCGAACACTGTTCGGCCTGTTCCAGTTTTTTCCAGTCGAGGTGGTAATGGCAGTTGCGACCTCGGGTGTCGCATGTCAGCAGACCGACTTCTTTCAGAACCTGCAAATGCTGGGACACTGTTGATTGTGCCAGCGGCAATGCGCTGACAATTTCGCCGCAACATGCCTCTTTGCAGGACGCCAGCCGTTTGATGATGGCCAAGCGGGCAGGATGACCGAGCGCGCGAAAAATCGCAGCGAGCTCTTCACTGCAAGCAAGTTCGCAAGAGTCGGTATCAGCAGTTATCTCGAGCGGAGACACTGTTTCGCTCATGTGCCTCTCCCCAGAGTTCAAATTCGCGTTACATCGTAGATATGCGATGAATGCAGTGAAAAACAAGAGAAAACGAAAAAGGCAGGTCCCTTTTCAGGAAACCTGCCTCCGTAAGCGTACTTAAAAAATTGTATGCAATCAGCCGTTATTACCGTTTTCGCCAGCTGGAGATGGCCAGTTCAGGTCGCCTTCTGGCGTCAGGAACACTTGACCGGGGTAGATCAGATCCGGATTGCGGATCTGGTCCTGGTTGGCCTGATAGATTGTTGTGTAGCGAACACCGTCCCCATAGAGGCGACGGGAAATGCGCCATAGATTGTCGCCCTTGCGGATAATCACAACCGGAAGCGACTTCTTCACTTCGGCACCTTGTGCACCGGCTCCGCCGCCCGTTCCTGTCGCCACGACTTTAGTTAGAACGATCTGCTTGTCCTGGCCCTTTTCAAAGGTCACGGCGGCACGTGCAGCAACCTTGCTACCGTCTTCGCCGATCAGATCCGCGCGGACATCAACATTGCCTTCCGCAACGTTTTTGCTGCCCTGAACCAGCCATTTACCGCTTGAATTGACTTTTGCCTCGCCCTGAAACTCTTCACCAACATAAACGCGAACCGAGGACCCTGGCTCGCCGGTTCCGGCGACAAAGACCTTGTCTTTCTCGGCTTCAACAGCCTCAACAGTTACGGTCGAGGTGGATCCGCTTTCCGGTGTTGCAACAGGTGCAGATGCGATCGCTGCGATCTCGGCTTTAGGCTCCTCTGGTTTTTCAGCTGGCGCCGGTGTTGAAGAGGCAACCTCGGTCTCCGTTACTGGCTGAGGGGCTGATGTTGAAGAGGCAATCTCGGTTGTCGGTGCTAGCTGTGGTTCCGCAGCAGCAACGACATCATTTTCCGGTTCTGGCGCCGCTGGTGCTTCAGCGACTTCTGTTGGAGCAGCTGGCTCCGTTTCGCTTGCGACCGTCGTTTCAGGCGCGGCAACGGTCTTTGTTGGCGTTTCGGCTGCAGGTTCCATGCTGGTAGCCGGAGCCTCGGCAGCAGGAGCGGCTGCAACAACCGATTCTGCTGGCGCAGCAGCTGGTTCTTCCTTGGGCGCTTCGGCAACAGCAGTTGCAGGAGCCTCCACTTCCGGCTTTTGAAGAATGTCGGACGGACCTTCGGCTGTATTCAAAACAACAAGTGGCTGCTGTTGACCGCCTTCGGGCACTGAAACAGCGAGACGCTGGTCTGAATCCAACAATGAGCTGCCATTTTGATCATGAATTTGCAGGCCGACGTCATAGTCGCCGGGCTTCAATGGCTCGTCCAGTATGATTGTCCATTCGCCGTCCTGATTTGCGATGCTTTTGCCAACGACTACACCGTTGGCAACCAGCGCAACAATGGCACCTGCGTCCGACCGTCCGGCCACGACAGTTTCACCTGTAGGCTCGACTCCGACAACATCAAAGCTCGGCTTCAACCGTGCATCAATGTCAGCAACCACCGTGGTGGATGTGTCATCGTCTTCCTTGACTGCTTCAGGAGCAGTTTCAGTAGCCTTGGCAACTTCTTCTGCCTTGTCAGTGTCTGATTGTTCGGTGGAAGCAGGAACAGCGTTATCGGCCTGTTGAAACGGCAATTTGCCCGTTTCGCGATAGATATAGCCTGTCGCAAGGGCGGCCACACCAACAGGTACAGCCAAGGCCAAGGTCCAGATCAATGCAAGCTTGTTCATCATACATCCCATCGAAAAGGCCGCATGTCGCACACGTCCTTTCGTAACTTTCACTTTATGCGGTAGAGCCCGATCCGGCGATCCACGCAGTCTTACCAATGCATAGCGGCCTTTTTGTGCTGCGGCAAGAAAACCACGGAAGACCCGGCATGTTTCAAACAGAATGCTTGACCTGTCACCGGTCCGGGTGCCACATCTGGACACATGACGACAACATCAGAAAAACAACTCAAAAGCGTTTGTGTTTACTGCGGCTCCAGCTTCGGGTCCGACCCGGCACATGAAGCAGTGGCAGCCCGTCTTGGGCAATTGATTGCCGAGGCAGGCCTTCGTCTTGTCTACGGCGGCGGCTCTGTGGGCCTGATGGGCACGGTTGCCCGGTCTGCAGTCGAAGCTGGCGGCGAGGTCACCGGTATCATACCGAAGTTTCTACAGAAACGCGAAGTCATGCTGGAGACGCTTGAGGATCTCGTGATCACCGACGACATGCACGAGCGTAAGCAGCTGATGTTCCAGAAGGCGGATGCATTCATTGCCCTTCCTGGCGGCATTGGTACGCTGGAAGAAGCTGTCGAAATGATGACATGGGCCCAACTCGGCCAGCATCGCAAACCGGTCATGCTCGCCAATATCAACGGCTTCTGGTCGCCGCTTCTGGAATTGCTCGACCATATGCGGGCTCAAGGCTACATCGGCCCGGATACGGAAGTCCCCTACCTGATTACCGATCATGTCGATGACATTCTTCCAGCCCTTGAACAAGCCGTTGCCACGAGCACATTACCCACAGGCGAAGACCGGGCACCGACAGAGAAACTCTAAATCATTGTAGCTGAGGCACGTGCAGCCGGATGATTTCCGGCTCGCACTCATGTTCCTTACCTCAGTTGGCCTTTTTATACCGCCACCAGCTGTCTATCGTGAATACCAGCAACGCTGCCCAGATCATTAGGAATGCGATGAGCTTGTTCTGATCCAGCGGTTCGCCCCAGATGTACACTGCCATCAGGAAATGCATCGATGGCGCCATGTACTGCATAAGGCCCAGCATAAACAGCGGCAGCCGACGTGCGGCGGCAGAGAAGCATATTAGCGGCAGTGCTGTGATAACCCCTGTTCCGATCAGCGCGATCAGAACCGGTGGATCATTCAATATCATGGCGTCTTGCCCCCAGCTCATGCTGAGCAGAAGATACCCAGACGCCAACGGAAACAGCAGAACAGTCTCAACAAAAAGGCCCGGTGTGGCTTTGACAGGCGTTATCTTGCGAATATAGCCGTAACCGCCGAATGAAAACGCAAGCACCAGCGAGATCCACGGCAGCCCCCCGGACAAAACAGCTAGCAAGACGACTGCAGAGGCGGCAATTCCGACAGCAAGCCATTGTCCCGGTGACAACTGCTCTTTCAGGATCACCAGTCCAATCAGAATGCTGACCAGCGGATTGATGAAATAACCAAGCGACACGTCCAAAACCTGCTGGTTTGCGATCGCCCAAACAAACACCAGCCAGTTGACGGCTATCAGCAGGGAAGAGGCGGTCAGCGCTTTCAGGATTGCCGGTTCGCGGAAAACCTGCTGAACCTCGTTCCAGCGCCCGCGAACAATCAGAAACAACCCGATGAACAGCACGGACCACAGAATACGGTGCGCAACAACCAGATCGGCTGACACCGTGTCAGTCAGCTTGTAGTAGGCCGGAAAAAAGCCCCACATGCCATACGCGGCCAGACCGAACAAAAGCCCGCGACGGAACTCGGCGTTCGCGTCGGCAGGAAGCGCCGGTTGCGACATGGTGTGCCTTTCTGGCGCCAGAAGCTTAGCTCTCTTGAGCTTTCAGCAGCGCGAATGTGATGGAATCGACCAACGCCTGGAATGAAGCGTCAACGATGTTGGAGGATACACCGATCGTAAACCAACGGCGATGACTTTTGGTGTCGTGGCTTTCGATCAGAACGCGCGTGACAGCGCCAGTCCCTCCATTCAGGATTCGCACCTTGTAGTCAATCAGTTCGAGGCCTTCGATATCGGCCTGGTATTTTCCAAGGTCCTTGCGAAGCGCCATGTCGAGTGCGTTGACCGGGCCGTTGCCCTCGGCCACAGACATCCGGGTCTCTCCATCAATGTCTACTTTCACAACGGCTTCCGACACTGTGATCAGGTCACCAATGGCATTGAAGCGCTGCTCGACCATCACCCGGAACGAATTAACGAAAAAGAAGCGTGGTACTTCGCCAAGTTCCTGACGGGCCAGCAATTCAAACGACGCGTCGGCGGCCTCAAAAGCATAACCTTCTGACTCGCGTTCCTTGACCTTGGCCAGAAGGCGATCAAGACGTGGATCCGACTTGGCGATCCTGATACCGACGCGGGACAATTCCTCCAGAAGATTGCTCTTGCCGGCCTGATCAGACACCAGAACCCGGCGTTTGTTGCCGACACTGTCAGGTGCAACATGCTCATAGGTCTGCGGGTCTTTCAGGATCGCTGAGGCGTGAATACCGGCTTTGGTCGCAAACGCTGTTTCACCAACATAAGGCGCATGGCGATTGGGAGACCGATTCAAGATCTCGTCGAAAGCATGTGAAATTGCTGAGATTTCTTTGAGCTGGGTGTCGCCGACGCCAAGCTCCAGCTTGTCGGCATATGCAGGTTTTAGTTTCAGTGTCGGGATGAGGGTGATCAGATTTGCATTGCCGCAACGCTCGCCAAGACCATTGAGCGTTCCTTGTATCTGCCGCACACCGGCATCTACCGCTGCCAGGGAATTTGCGACTGCATGACCGGTGTCATCGTGGGTGTGGATACCCAGATGAGACCCTGGAACGACGTCCTGCACCTTGGTGACAATTTCCCGGATTTCGTCCGGCAACGTTCCGCCATTGGTGTCGCACAAAACCACCCAACGGGCACCAGCCTCATACGCTGTTTTGGCGCAGGACAGCGCATAGTCCGGGTTGGCCTTGAAACCGTCGAAAAAATGCTCGCAATCGATCATCGCTTCTTTACCGGCTGCGACAGCTGTAGTTACGGTGTCCTGAATGGACTCCAGATTTTCCTCATTGGTGCAGCCGAGCGCGACCTCGACATGATAATCCCACGCCTTGGCAACAAAACAGCAGGCGTCTGATGCGCTTGAGAGGATCTGCTGCAGACCCGGATCATTTGAGGCTGACCTCCCTGCCCGCTTGGTCATGCCAAAGGCAGTGAAGGTCGCCCGTTTTGTCCGTTTTTCAGAAAAGAATTCGGTATCGGTTGGATTGGCTCCGGGATAGCCGCCTTCGACATAATCGACCCCTAACCGCTCCAGCAGATCAGAAATCACGATTTTCTCATTGACGGAGAAATCAATACCGCTCGTCTGCGCCCCATCGCGCAGTGTCGTGTCGAAAAGATAGAGGCGGTCTTTGGTCATGCGTCTTTCCTGCCCAGCGCTCTGGCTGTCTATCCGTTAAGCTTGATTGGTTTGGCCGGGCTGAAGCGGCAACCAGTCTTTGGTCTCGAAATCTGGATGTTGGTTGTTTTGAACCTTGGCGAAAACATCTTCCGCCTTGGCCTGGTCGTCCGGTGTCCGGCTCGGCAATTCCATCAGGCCTTCACACCACGGCAACCGGCTCTCTGTTGCGAGCTGCAGAACCGGTGCAAAGTGTTCAGGTTCATCCAGCGACGTGATCGTGATGTCGATATTCGCGGCTTCAAATTCATAGGTCAGAGGTGTGCCACAATCGCCGCAAAAACCTCGACGAACAAGATTCGAGCTTTGAAAATAGGACGGTTCCCCGCGGGTCCAACTCAGATTCTCGGTGACGACAAGCGCTGCAAACGGACCACCAGTTGCCTTCTGACACATGCGGCAGTGACAGATGGTCGGGCGCGTTAGTCCGGATACACAGTACCGGATTGCACCGCATTGGCATCCGCCTGTGTGGATGTCACTCATCGGTTATCCTCCGGCCAGCTGTCAGTGTCATGATCCGGATGCTGATTAGATTTGATCGTGGCGTTGTAAGCGTCGTGACCGTCCATTTCTTCAACTCCTACCGGCGGAATGCTGGTCAGGTCATCGAAGAAAGCACGTTTGTGCGCAACATTTGTCTGGGCAACCGGCGCTGCGCGATCCGGATTATCCAGAGATCCAATCGCAAGTTCAATGCCGTCAGCGTGTTCATAGGTCAATGGAGTCCCGCAATCGCGACAGAAGCCACGCCAGTTTTTGTTAGAGCTTTGGAAGCGAGCACGTTCGCCGCGAGTCCATTCTATGTCCTCGCCTGTTACCAATGGTCCGAAGAACCCACCGAATGCCTTTTGGCACATGCGGCAATGACAGATCGAGGCCCGGCCGAGTTTGCTTGCCCGATAGCGAACAGCACCGCACTGACATCCGCCTGTGTGGACTTCACTCATCGGTCAGCATCCGGCCAGTTGTCAGTATCATGATCAGGGTGCTGACGATTGCTCGAGGACACATCATCGATGCCGCCCGGCAAGTCACTTCGATCAGAAACCGATTCAGGCAGATGGCCCAAGGCCTTGAAAAAACTCACACGGCCTTCGACGCCAGACTGTTCGATTGGAACGACGGCTTCGACATTATCCAGGCTGCCATGGGTTAATGCGATGACATCATCTCCAACCGTATCGAAGGCCAGAGGTGTGCCGCAGTTTTCACAAAAACCACGCCGAACCGGGGTAGATGAATGGAACCAGGACGGTTCACCGCGTGTCCAGGCAAAGTTCTTCCGCTCGACTGCGAACAGCGACATGAAGAAATTGCCCGACGCCTTCTGACACATGCGGCAATGACACAGATGCGGGTAAAGTGGTTCCCCTTCCACGCGATACCGAATGGCCCCGCATTGGCACCCGCCTGAAAGGGTTTGTGGAGTTTTCATCAAAAAATCTCCTTGCCGCAGGCCGACAGGATCTTGCGGCAAACACCGTCTAAGTCGTCATTCACATCGGCATTCCAGAAACGCACAATCTTCCACCCCAATGAGGCAAGTCTTTCTTCGCGTTTTTTATCGCTTAAAAGGCCCTGCAGTTCGCCATGCTGCGAGCCATCGAGTTCGACAATGAGGCGATGTTCCGGTGCTGCAAAATCAACGATGTATCCGCTGATCGGCATTTGTCTTCTAAACGCGATCCCGTCCAGCCTGTGCGCCCGTATTACCTGCCACAATTTCTTTTCGGCATCTGTCATGCCCGACCGAAGCTTTTTGGCATTGGATCTCAGGTTTTCGGTAACATCCTTGTGCGGCATGGCTTTGGTTCCTGTTGGAACCGGCAAGTCAGCATGCCAATGGTTAGTTGTATACCCCCCTCTGTCTGCTCGCGCAGACATCTCCCCCTCAAGGGGGGAGACGGAAGCAAGTCTCAAGGTACGTAATTTTCTCTTATATTCGACGCTCGCAGATACTTCAGAAACTCGAATCTCTGCAACGTGCGGTATCGATTTCAAATCTGAAAGGTCCGGTAAATACCCCTCTCCCCCCTTGAAGGGGAGATGTCCCCACTGGGGACAGAGGGGGGTGAGCAACGGTTCCGAAGAATCGCCTCTCACCGCTTGACCTCCCAGGTAGTGACCCGCTCGCCGGTTTCTGAGTCTTTTGAATCCTTTAGAATAATTCCCTGAGACGCCAGATCATCGCGAATTTTATCCGCCCCGGCCCAATCCTTCGAATTCAGGGCTTCGAGACGCGCATCAACAGCAGATTGAATTGCGATTTCATCAATTCCGGACATGTCAGCTGCAACGGTGCTCAATCCAAGCAATTTTGCTGATGCGGAATAGACAGCGAGTTTATCTGCGTCCTTCGCAGCCTCACCAGCCAGCGCATGCAGTGCCTGAATGGCCACAGCTGTATTCAGGTCGTCGTTGAGTGCATCCAGCACTTGATCAGCCGGCGCTGTGGCCGACTCAATCGGATCCGGCCATTTCGAGAGCAGATTTTCCGCTTCCTCCAGCTTGCGCACAGAGAAATCAATCGGCTCCTTATAGTGGGTCATCAGCATGGCAAGGCGCAGTACCTCTCCAGGCCATTTGCGGCCACCGAAGTTCTCGGTTTCCAATAGCTCCTGAATGGTGAAGAAATTGCCGTCCGACTTGGACATCTTCTTGCCTTCGACCTGAACAAAGCCGTTGTGCATCCAGTAGTTCGACATGGTGTCAGTGCCATGGGCACAGCGCGACTGGGCAATCTCGTTTTCATGATGCGGAAAGATCAGATCCAGCCCACCACCATGAATGTCGAAGACCTTGCCGAGATGGTGCTCGGACATCACAGAACATTCGATATGCCAGCCCGGACGACCGCGTCCCCAAGGACTGTCCCAACCTGGCTCTTCCGGAGACGACATCTTCCAGAGGACAAAATCGCCTGGGTTCTTCTTGTGACTCTCAACAGCAATACGCGCACCAGCGATCTGTTCATCCAGCTTGCGTTTGGAAAGCCCGCCGTAGTCCGGCATCGACACCGTATCGAACAACACTTCTCCGCCGTCATCCGTCTTTACGACATAGGCGTTGCCCTTTTCGATCAGCACTTCGATCATCTTGATCATGCCATCGATATGCTGGGTCGCCCGTGGTTCATGGGTCGGCTCCAGTACACCAAATGCCTTGATGTCTTTGTGAAACTGGTCAGCCGTCTTTTTGGTAACCAGTGCGATGGCATCATTCAGCGGCAAATCCGGATGATCGCGAAGGGCGCGCGCATTGATCTTGTCATCGACGTCCGTGATGTTGCGGGCATAGGTGACATGGTCCGCGCCATAGAGATGGCGAAGCAAGCGAAACAGCACATCGAAGACGATGATCGGGCGCGCATTGCCGATATGGGCAAAGTCGTAGACCGTCGGTCCGCAGACATACAAACGCACATTGTCGTCAGAGATTGGAACAAAGTCCTCTTTCTGGCGGGTCAGTGTATTGGTGAGCCTCAAGCCCTTGAAAGTGCCGGATTTCGCTGTTTCAGCGGCGCTCATGTCAAACGGTCTCCTAACCGGCTGACCGGGCGATCCGTCTCACAATGGTTTTTGCATAGAAGGAACGGCCACAGCCAGCGGTGTCGCTAGCTGCAAATAATGGTGATCGAAATGATGTTCCGTGTGGCCGTCATCATGGTTGGCTTTATGGACCGGAAATCGTGAACCGGTCAAGACCGCATTTCCAAGGGCGCGTTCTGAAAAGCTCGGCTTTGCGCCGTTGGCGATCCGGCCCGCATGATCTAGAATCCGGCGAAGGAATCACCGGGGGAAATTCATGACTATTCTGTCAAAAGGCAAAACTGCCGCTTTTGGTCTGGTTTTGGCAGCTTTCACTGCTGCGGGGTTCCTGCCGACAACACCGGGTCTGGCGCAATCGACGTCTGCTGCCTCTCCCGAACCGATCATTCAGGAACCAACGTCACCAATTGCAAAAGCCATTCAGGCGGCCATGTCCCCTGATCTGCCGGACAGCCTGGTACTTCATTATGGTGCCAATGCATTTGCGCCGGTCTGGTTCACCAAGGACGGTGTCAGCGAAAACATGCATCTGACCGTTGCCGCCATGGCCGACGCCAACGCCCATGCCTTGAACCCGAACAATTATGCCCCGTTGGAGCTGGTCGACCAGGCAAGGGATGCACAAACACCGGAAGATTGGGCGCGGCTGGATCTGGAGTTTTCCCGCCAGTTCATTCGTTACGCTACTCACCTTTCCTCCGGGCGTGTTCAGCCGAACAAGGTCAACAAGGCCCTTAACCTGTTTCCAAACCGGCCAGACCCGGACACCCTTTTGACCGCTGCACGCGACCCGGACGACTTCAGCACTTTTCTGGAAACGCTTGCACCCAGATCCGACAACTATGCCCGGCTTAAACGCCGTCTTGCCCAGTACCGCGAAAAAGCTGCAGATGGTGGATTTACACCTGTTCCAAGCGGAGAGGTCCTCAAGCCCGGTATGACTGACCCCCGGGTTGTCATCCTGCGTCAACGGTTGCTTGAAGAAGATATTGTTGAGGCAGAAAACCATTCAGGCGACGTTTATGACGGCGCATTAGTCGAAGCGGTCAAGACTTTTCAGGACTACAACGGGCTCGAGACAGATGGCGTTATCGGCAAAAACACACTGGCACGGTTCAACATCCCGATCGAAGACAAGCTCATCCAGATGGAGCTCAACATGGAGCGCCGCCGCTGGATGCGTGATGACCTCGGCAGCTTCTACATTTTTGTCAATCTGGCCGACCAGAACCTGAAGGTTGTGCGCAACAGCAAGACTGTCCATACGGCCCGGGTCGTGGTTGGCAAACCCTACCATGCCACTCCCGTATTCTCGGATACGATGGAATACGTTGAAATCAATCCGTTCTGGTATGTGCCCTACTCCATCGCCACCAAAGAATACCTGCCTAAACTGCAAGCCAATCCTGCAGCGCTCTCCAGCAAGAACATTCGAGTGTTCCAGGGAGATAGCGAAGTGGCTGCCACTCAGGTGGCCTGGAACAGTTACTCACGTAGCAGCTTTCCGTTCCGTCTGCGCCAGGACCCGGGCAACAGCAATGCGCTTGGCCGGATCAAATTCATGTTCCCGAACAAGTTCAACATTTATATTCATGACACGCCGTCCAAAACACTGTTCTCACGCTCTGAACGAACCTTCAGTCATGGCTGCATCCGGGTGTCAGATCCGTTCCAACTCGCCAATGTCCTGCTTGAGCATACAGGTGCCGCCTCTGGCCGCTGGGAACAGATCCGGGACAGTGAAAAGCGCACGATCGTCAAGCCGACCGAGTCCATTGAGGTCCACCTCACCTATCTGACTGCGTGGATGAACAAGGACGGCTCGACACATTTCCGCAAAGACATTTATGAGCGGGACAAAAAGCTACTCGGAGCGCTTCGCAAGGCAATGACGGAAAACCTTTAGGTTTACCCCTCTGTTTTTACTGTTATTTTTTCTGTTTAGAAAGCTGAACGCTATCTGAACGGCCTACTCAGCATGGGTTCAACGCCCGACTCCTATTCTCTGGCCAATCGATACGGATTGCCCTCAGGAGCCGCAAAATGTTGAACCGCCTTTTTGTCATCATCTTTATGATCATTGTTCTGGGTGGACCGTTTATAGCCCTGATTGCCCTGACAGACGGCTCACAGGCGTTCGGTCAGGAAATGCAACAGAAAAGCATGTGTCTGTTAACCGGAACTGGATGTGGCAACGGAAACATTGTTGTCACCGTCGCCAGTCGGCTATAAAAGGCAAAAAAAGCTGAGACGAACACTCAAGCTTGCGAATCCACTAATTGTTTGGCAAAGTCTACCCATGGACTACGAAGCACTTGAAGAAAAAGCAGAATCTGCTGCGGACTTTATGAAACTGATGGCATCTGCACCGCGGCTTCAGCTGATGTGTCTGGTGCTTGAAGAGGAACGCTGTGTCAGCGATCTAGCCGAAAAGACCGGTATGCGTATGCCGACAGTCTCTCAACAGCTGTCTTTGTTGCGAGCGCAAGGACTGGTTTCGACCCGCCGCGACGGCACGACAATCTACTACCGTCTTGCCAGCGAACCGGTCAAAGACATCATGGCAATGCTCTACAAGCATTTCTGTGCCGGATCTGACTTGCCGGTGGCCAAACATCTGGAAGCCCTCGACGCCGAATAATCCGGCGCCACCTTGCTCGCCTCCAGGGCAGTTCCTAGTCTTCCAGATTATCTCCACATCTTGGTGGAGCCTGATCGCCCCAAGGCATGATCGGAACCGTAGACGTGGAATTCTTCGGGCTGCCTTCGATCAGCTTGTCGGAATAGACCAGATAGACCAGCACATTTCGCTTTGCGTCGCAGCCGCGCACGATCTGCAGTTTCTTGAACACAAGCGAACGCCGTTGGCGGAACATTTCCTCGCCCTGTTCGAATTTTTCCTTGAAGACCACTGGACCTACCTGGCGGCAAGCCAGGGACACGTCTGAAACTTCCTCAGCCACTCCGAGCCAGCCGGAAACCCCGCCTTTTTCAGGAACAGTGAAATGGCAGGAAACCCCGTCGATGATTGGATCATCGATCGCATAGGTCGCCAGCTTGTGGTCCGGCGTCATGAATTTCCAAACTGTCGATTTTTTGAAAATCAGCTCCGGATCATCAGCAGACAGCGCAGTTCCCGCCCCCTGAATCACAAGAGCGAAGACGAACAAGGCGGCTGTCAGGAAACGCATCAGGTAAACTCCCGCATAATCAGATAGACATCATGTGGGTTTAACAGATCCGTGATCAAGAAATAGCCGGAAATTATACAAGATCCGGAAAGGCGTAGACCGTGTTCAAAAAAAAACCAGCGCACCTGCCTATGGGGACGCTGGTCAATTCAAATTTGTTTTGATGGTAAGAAAGTGCTTAGGCACTTGTCTCTTCAAGGACTTTTTTTTCCTCTGAGTCCGGGCTTTGGTGTTCACCTGAAAGCTCCGTCTCATCCAATTCGACGACCGCGTCTTCGGACAGGTTTAGAGTATCCTCATCCTCAATTCCCTCGGCTTCCGGTGTTGCAATCAGCGATGCCGCGAAATCATTGTCCGAGACAAGGTCACTTGTTTCACTTGGCTCGCCAGATTCTTCGATCTCTTCGGCGACATTGATGTCTTCAGACGCGACGTCCTCGTTTACAATCTCTTCCGCCGAGTGTTCAACCTCGAGCGTTATCTCGGCGTTTTCCTCGGTGGCAGCAAGGTCATCGTCAACACGTTCCGTGACCTCGACCGGATGATCATCAGGCTGCAGATCACCCAATGGCGGGATACCTATCAGAGCATCTTCGAGATCTGCACATCGTTCACTCGACCAAATCTGAGGCTGATCCAGTCCAAGCGCTTCGTCATAGGCACGGGCGACATTGAACTTCAGATAAGTTTCAAAATCAGTTTTCGACCCAAAATGAGGCGCAAGCGCATCACGAACGGCAAGAAACGTGTCCTTTAGTCCAAGGTTGCCATCAACACTTGCTGCAGCAGAATCTCTCAGTTGTGTGACGAATTCGCGTGTATTTTCGACAGCCGACGCAACTTCAGACGGTCCCTTCGCTGATCGTCCACGGCCCGGCATCAATGCTTTCGGGCGAAAGGCGTTTATGCGGTCCAAGGCCCGCGGCCAATCGGCCAAATGTGCGTCCCCACAATAGGGAGACGACCGGGTCTGAACCAGATCGCCGGCGTACAAGACGCCCGCTTTCGGAACCCATACGACAAGATCACCCATTGTGTGGCCTCGCCCAAGATGCATCAGGCGAACATCCTTGTTGCCCAGATCTATGGACATGGAAGACGCTATGGTCATCGACGGCAAAACAACCGGACCCAAGCCATCAAATGAAGAATACAAGGCTGGAAAACGAACTTTGGAAGACTGCAGATCGGCCTTGCCACGTGTATCAATCATGCGACGGGTCAGGTCCGACGCAATGATTTCGCTCGCCCCGAATGAGGAAGCACCGAGAGCGCTATCAGAATGGAAATGAGTTAGAACGACCAGCTTGATCGGCTTGTCGGTGATCTCCCGGATCTTTTCGAGAGTTTTTGCAGCAAGGTCAGGCGTTCCCTGTCCATCGACCACCAAAACACCGCGTTCGCCAATGACGAAGCCGGTATTGGAACAACCATCAGCGCTATAGGCGTAGCAGCCGCCCCCAAGTTCTTCGACGCGGGCATTGTCTCCCACGGTGAACTCGGCTTTGGTTTTGGTCTTCTTCATGGCGTCTCGCTTTCCCGCAAGTTCGTCCGGTGGTATTTAACAATTACCGGTTTTCAGTCGGGTTTAATATTGACTGCAGCGTCTCAGCTTCCACTACCGATTCGCAAATGCAATGCTCTGAATTCGTTAACTATTCCTTCCTTATCAACAGATAGGTGTAAATTTACGATGCGGAATGTCTTCAATCCTGCAAGCTGTCCTTTGATTTTAGCACCTCGATTGTGAAATAATCTTAGCAGCCACAGTTGCCTCTTCAGACTTCTTCATTGTTTTTTACTTAGGAAGGCCGGAAGATAACTGCTTCGAAGCAGAATTGTTTCGAACATAGCAATCGAATAACGATGCCCCCATTACCCTGCCTGGAGCTGATGTCAAAACCGTCCACACCAATCCACACCGAAAACGGCCAACCGATACTCACACTGAACAGGTTCCTGCCCTACCAGTTGAACCACCTTGCAGAAACGGTGAGCCGGTCATTTTCTAAAATCTATGCCGATCAGTTTGGCATCAACATTCCGGAGTGGCGGGTCGTTGCCACACTTGGGGAACACCAGGCCATGACAGCCCGTGATATTGGCAAGGCAACGTCCATGCACAAAACCAAAGTCAGCCGCGCTGTCGCCGGACTGGAGACCAAGGGGTTTCTCCATCGCGTTCCAAATCCGAAGGATCAAAGAGAGCAGAATTTGCAGTTGTCCGAGCATGGAATTGCAATGTATGAGGAGCTGGTTCCACAAGCCAAAGCCTATTCTGATCGATTGTACAATACACTTACGGACGACCAGCGCGCCCAGCTTGATGACATTTTTGCCCGTTTGAAGGAAGCGGCAAAAAACGAAGCCAAAGATATCTGAACTGGCTCCAACCATTCAGCTGTTAACCCAACGTCAGAGCTTTAATTGCTATTGAGAGACCATGCCGCGATAGTAGTGCTGACCGAGACAACCGGTTCAGCGAGGGGACAGTTGAGCGCTGCAGGGGATTCAGGATGGGACTTCGCAGAAGAGCCAGACCTATTAAGGCCATAGCGGTGTTTGCCGTTGGTTCTGTTGTGCTGTTGTCAACAAATGTCGTGCATGCTGCCAGCTGTTCCAGTTTACAATCCGAATTGTCCCGCCTCGAAGCCCAGTCTGGCAAGCTGCCTCCTGCCGCGCAAAAATGGAAAACGTCTCAACAGCAGCAGAAAAAGGCTCTTTCTTCTGCGAAAAGAGATGCCAGCTATTTTGGTTGTTCAAGTACATCGAGTACCCAGTGCAAGAGCTTGAACAGCAAAATCAAACGCATGCAGAAGAACCTCGCTGCAATAGAACGTCAACTCGCTAAATCCGGCGGTGGATCTGCAAAGACATCCAAACGCATCCGCCAGGTGCGCTCGGCCATTTCCAAGCAGAATTGCAACTCGTCACGTTCAGCACGGACAGCCAACAACGGTTCAAGACAATCTGGCGACAAGCCCAGATCCTTGCTCTCCCGGATATTCGATCCGCAATCCAGTACGGAACCAGTCGCTGCAAGATCTGGAGATCGAGACATTGTTCGGGTAAAAAGATCTGGCACCGGGCGTAAACGTCTCAGATTACCGTCCGGGGGAACGTTTCGAACCCTGTGTGTGCGCACCTGCGATGGCTATTTCTTTCCGGTCAGTTTTTCGACCGGTAAAAGTCAATTCGTCAACGATGCAGCTCGTTGCTCGGAAATCTGCCCGGCATCAGAAACAGAACTCTATGTTTATCGAAATCCGGGCGGAGATCAGGCGAACATGATGTCGCTTGCCGGAAACATCTATTCCGAACAGCCCTTTGCCTATCGCTACAAATCGGAATTCGTCGAGAACTGCAGCTGCCGACAAGCAGGCCAAGCAAAACGTCGTTCTGCGTGGACGGAAGTCAGCGGAACTTCCGCGTCACGCAGCAGAGTGTTTTATTCAGACATAAGCTCGGGATTGTCAGGGCAATCCGATCAGCCGAGCCTTGGTCAGTCCTCTACCGCTCCCAAAGCAGACATGTCCCCGCTCGCGCGTGCACCCCTGACACGTAGCCAGCTTCCAGCCTACGAAGACCCTGATACGTTGGCCAACCTTGAAAAGGGCTTCAACGTCGCAGCTGATCTGGATTTGATCGCCAGTCAGAAACATGAAAGCGCGTCCGGATTGAGCGCAAGCGCAAATTCACAGGGCCTCCCCGTTTTGAGTAGCCGGGCTGTTCCAAATGCAGACCTGCTGGATAATGGCTCAATCCCGCCAGTCTTCAAGGTCGAAGATGGAGGCTTCCGCCCTTCCCCCGACCGGGAAGAGCCTGTCAGGGTAGTCGGTCCAGAATATTTTGTCGCCCAATAAGCGGCAGCATTTCTTTCATATCAGGACCATGATCCATGCCGGTCAGAACACGGCGGAGCGGCATGAAGAGACCGCGTCCTTTTCGCCCGGTCTCAGCCTTTAGAGCGCCGGTCCAGACACCCCAGGTTTCTGATGTGATGTCACCTTCGGGCAGGCTTTCACGCGCCTTGCCAATGAAGTCTGTGTCTTCATCTTCAATACGGCTCTCAACCGGGCCTTCGACAAGCTTCCAGTATCCGAGCGCGTCCTCAACTGTCTGGCAGTTGCCACGGACGATCTCCCAGAAAATCGGATTGTCTGGGATACCAAGCGCCGCAAGACGGTCCCTGACAGCATCAAACGGCATGTCATGTACCAGACGAGCATTCAGGCCTTTCAGGTCTTCGGGATCGAACTTGGCAGATGACCGCGACACACTGGTCAGATCGAACTTCTCGACCAGACCATCCATTGTCGGCACGGCCTCGACGGACTGGCTCGTACCAGTCAAGACTGCAAGCGAACAGACAGACATCGGCTCGACACCATCTTCACGCAAAGACCCGATAGACAAAGCGCCTTTCCGTTTGGAAAGCCCTTCACCGTCAACCGTGGTCAGAAGATTGTGGTGGCCGAAAATAGGAGGTTCTGCCCCCAGTGCCTTGAAGATCGCGATCTGAACGCCGGTGTTGGACACATGGTCCTCGCCGCGAATGATATGAGAGACCCCCATATCAATGTCATCGACAATCGACGGCAACGTATAAAGATAAGATCCATCGGCCCGGATCAAAACTGGATCAGACATGGACGCCAGATCGACAGTCTGCTCGCCGCGACACAAATCTGTCCACGTCACTTCAGTGCGTTGTGTCTTGAACGGATCACCTTCATGATTTGGCAGAACAAAACGCCAATGCGGCTTTCGACCTTCGGCTTCAAAGGCAGCACGCTCTTCTTCGCTCTGCTTCAGGCCGGAACGATCATAGACAGGTGGGCGACCAAGCGCGCGTTGGCGGGAGCGGCGGCGCTCCAGTTCATCAGGTGTTTCGTAACAAGGGTAGAGAAGACCTGCGTCTTTCAACTTTTGAGCAGCGATATCATAGCTGGCAACCCGCGCGGACTGGCGTTCAATCACATCCGGCTCAATCCCGAGCCAACGAAGATCTTTTTCGATCGAGTCGGCATATTCCTGTTTTGACCGCTCCAGATCGGTGTCGTCAAAACGCAGAATGAACTTCCCGCCATTCTTTTTGGCGAATAGCCAATTGTAGAGGGCGGGACGGCTATTGCCGATGTGAATGTGGCCGGTAGGCGACGGCGCAAAGCGAACAGTAACGGTCATGGCGATGAGTTAGCCGGGGATCCGGCGCTCGGCAAGTCCAAACTGGCGCAATTACAAAGATTGTTCGCGCCGTCGGTAGATCCGGGCCGATCCGGCCATCACAAAACAGAAGGCCAGGCAATAAAAAGCCATGGTGAGCACCTGGGTGTCGAACGGAATGCCAGCATCTATCAGCCAGCCGATCAATCCGGGTCCTGCGGCAGAGGCAAACACCATTATGGCAAAAGCCACAGACCGGATAGCTCCCATGTGGCGGGTACCGTACACCTCTGGCCAGAGAGCACCGACGAGCGTGCCATTAAAACCGTTCGAGATCCCGACCAGCCCCATGAACAGGAAGGCGGCAAACGGAGCATGTATCGTAGCGATGACGACACATGCAATGGTCAACGGGATCAATGTAAAAGGCAACAATTGGCGCGCAGAAAACCGATCGATCAGCGGGCCGATGATCAGGGACGCACAAACAACCCCGGCAGCCATGAGCAAAAACGCGCTGGCGAACAACTCTAGCGTCCAGCCACGCAGTTCAACCAGATAGACCTGATGAAAGAAGATCGATGTACCGATGAAGGCAGGGGCGTTGATACCAAGGGACGCCAGCCAGAAAACAGGATCGCGAAGAACTTCCGCTCGCGTCCATTGGCGGCCTTCCGGCTTGGCGGTCGCCACTTCGGCAGCTGTCGGCACCCTGTCTTTGGCCAACAACATGAGCACAACAGGCAAGGCAAACAATACCAGAACCGCGGAACCCGTTGTCCAGGCACTGCGCCATCCCAATGTCGCGCTCAGGGCCACAAAGCAGATCGGAAATACGGCCTCAGCTGTTGGAAAACCCAGCATGGCAACAGAAACCGCGCGGCCTCGTTGCGCCGAAAACCAGCGCCCGGCTGCCGTCATGGATGTGTGTGTCATCATGCCTTGCCCGCACAGGCGCAAACCGTAGAAACTCAAAGCGACAAACCAGATAGACGTAGAATAAGCGAGCAGAAAACAGGAAAGCGCCAACCCCGCAATTACCACTGCTGCCACTTTCTGGACCGGAAAATAGTCAACGCTTTTGCCAACATATGGCAGTGTCAAAGCACTGCCCAAGGTCGCCACCATATAGAGCAGCCCAAGATCGCCATGGCTCAAGCCAAATTCAGCGCGGATATCGCCGCCGGAAAGGGAGATGAAAAACGTCTGCCCGAACCCGGAGAAGACTGTCAGCAGATAGCTGGCAGACAGCCACCGCGTATTGTCCCGCAGAAATGTGAAATAGGTCATGAGGACCTTTTCATATGGCGAACATCAACATGATTCATGAACGATCCCGGAACCGATTGGTGATCGGATAGCGCCGGTCCCGACCGAAATTGCGTTCAGTGATCTTCACACCTGGAGGTGCCTGACGTCGTTTGTATTCGGCTATGTAGAGAAGGTGTTCAATACGATGAATCAACGCCCGGTCATGGCCGCGTTGTTCAATATCACCAACAGACATTTCCTCTTCGACCAGACATTCCAGAATATCGTCCAGAGCATCATAGGGAGGCAATGAATCCTGGTCGGTCTGGTTTTCCCTCAGTTCCGCAGTCGGCACCTTGGTAATGATGTTCGATGGGATGACTTCTCCACCAGGCCCTTTCAGGCCGCTTGGCATGTTGGCATTTCGCCACTCACACAGATGGAAAACCTGGGTCTTGTAAAGATCCTTGATCGGATTGTAGCCGCCGTTCATGTCGCCATAGAGCGTTGCGTATCCAACTGACATTTCCGACTTGTTGCCGGTCGTCATGACCATGTGGCCAAATTTGTTGGAGACCGCCATCAGGATGACACCGCGTGTTCGGGACTGAAGGTTCTCTTCTGTGACACCTGTTTCAGTGCCCTCAAACAAGCCGCCCAATGCTGATGTGAACCCTTCAACCGGTTCGGCAATCGGCACAGTATCATAGCGAATACCGAGCGCCTTGGCGCAATCGGCAGCATCCTTGATGCTTTCCTCGGATGTATAGCGATAAGGCAACATAATCGCGTGGACCTTGTCTGCACCGAGCGCATCGACTGCCATCGCCGCACAAATCGCTGAGTCGACACCGCCGGACAGTCCTAGCACCACGCCAGGAAAGCCGTTTTTGGTCACATAGTCGCCAAGTCCCATGACACAGGCGCGCCAGTTGGCCTCATCCAGATCCGGCAATTTCGCAACAGGGCCATTCTCACAGACCCAAGTCTCGCCCTGCCGCTTCCAGTCACTGATCGCAAGTGCGGCTTCGAACTGCGGCATCTGGAAAGCCAGCGAGCGGTCAGCCTGCAAGGCAAATGACCCGCCATCGAATACCAGTTCATCCTGGCCGCCAAGTTGGTTGCAGTAGACCATCGGCAGGCTTGTTTGCACCACACGGGAGACAACCACCTGCAAACGCTCTTCGGCACGATTTTCCCAATACGGCGACCCGTTCGGCACCAGAAGCAGTTCAGCGCCGGTTTCTTCCAGACATTCGCAGACTTCATCGTTCCAGATGTCTTCGCAGATCGGGATTCCTATTCGGATACCGCGAAAATCGACGGGCCCGGGTAAAGGACCAGCCGCAAAAACCCGTTTGTCGTCAAATACGCCGTAATTCGGCAAATCGCTCTTGTAGCGGACTGCCTGCACTTCGCCCTGATCGAGCAGGAGCACCGCGTTGTAGACCTTGCCTTTGTCCGAACGCCAAGGTGTTCCGACGATAACTGCAGGTCCACCATCTGCTGTCTCAGCAGCGAGCGCTTTTGCTTCTTCCATGCAGCGGAGAACAAATGCCGGTTTCAGAACAAGATCTTCTGATGGATATCCCGCAAGCACCAATTCCGACGTCAAAACCAGATCAGCGCCCTGTTGGGCAGCTTCATGTCTGGCTTTTCGTACGAGTTCTGCATTGTTGGCGACATCGCCAACTGTCGGATTGAGCTGAGCAACGGCAAGACGGAAGGAATCAGTTGTCATGGATCTCGAACCAGGAATTGTTACTGCCCGAGATGTAGCTGCAAGGTCAGATGCATGCAATCACACAAATGCGAGATCCAACTCCGCCCTGCGGGATGGCGCTGGCAATCAGAGCATTGCCAATCCGGCACCTTCGGCTCCAGGGATCGTGTGGGAGACCATGCCCCCTGGCCAGTCCCCGTCATTCTTCGCGCCTGTGGAGCTCTGCCCCGGCCCATCTATTCCCTTGGAACGGCCTTGCAGTTCTTGCCGCTGAAGGACTTCACAAATATGCCGATGCAATATTGCAGGTGAAATCGGTTTGGCGACAAATCCGTGAACACCGATGTCGAGGGCTTCTAGGATTGTTGCGCGCTTTGAGTTCGCGGTTACGACGAGTGCAGGAATCGTGTTGATGATCATGTCACGGTCAGAGCGTAGAATTCTTAAGAATTCATCACCGCCAAATGGGCTCATGACCCAATCGCACAATACGATATCAGGGCGCCGGTCCAACACCAGTTCCAGCGCTTCTGCACCATCGCTTGCCTCAAAGATCGACCTGATGCCGAAACCGGACAGAACAGACCTTAAAATGGCGCGCATATGCGGATTGTCTTCCGCGATCAGGCACGACACTTTCGAAAAATCCCACGTATCACGCACCGTCTACTCCCTGCATAGCGTGAACCCCAAGTTGCAGCTATGCCGATAGAGCGTTAAATGAGACTTACTGATCAGCCCGATTGGAAATAAATTAGTATCTGAAACGACTTAGGGGCGACAAAAGTCGCCCCTAAGGTTAATGCACTCTTTAAAAAACAGGATTTAGCCGTTCGCCGCCACAGGCTCGCTTTGGCGGTCATCGCGTTCTTTTTTCAAGTTTTCTGCAATCAGGAATGCCAGTTCAAGCGCCTGATCGGCATTCAAACGCGGATCGCAATGTGTGTGGTAGCGATCACCAAGCTGATCAGCCGTCAGAGCATGCGCCCCACCAGTACATTCGGTCACATTCCGGCCGGTCATCTCGACATGGACCCCGCCGGCGTGCGTGCCTTCTGCACGGTGCACATCAAAGAAGGATTCCACTTCCTTGAGAATGCGATCGAACGGACGGGTTTTATAGCCGCCTGCAGAGACCGTGTTGCCATGCATCGGGTCGCAGGACCAGACAACAGACTTGCCTTCACGCTCCACTGCGCGAACCAGCTGAGGCAGATGATCATAAACTTTGTCGGCACCAAAACGGGCGATCAGCGTCAAACGACCAGGTTCATTGTCCGGGTTGAGAACGTCGATCAGTTCCAGCAGACCATCCGGTGTCAGGGACGGACCACATTTCAAACCGAGCGGGTTCTTTATACCGCGGAAGAATTCAACATGCGCATGATCAGGTTGGCGTGTGCGGTCGCCGATCCAGATCATGTGACCTGATGTCGCGTACCAGTCACCGGATGTTGAATCGACACGTGTCAGTGCTTCTTCATATCCGAGCAAAAGCGCTTCATGGCTGGTGAAGAAGTCGGTAGAGCGCAACTGCGGCACGCTGTCGGACTGAATACCGCAGGCGCGCATGAAATTCAGCGCTTCGCTGATCCGGTCAGCCAGTTCCTTGTAACGGTGACCTTGCGGGCTGTCGGTGATGAAGCCGAGCATCCACTGATGCACCTGGTCCAGATTGGCAAATCCACCTTGCGCGAAAGCACGCAGCAGGTTCAGCGTTGCCGCTGACTGGCGATACGCCATGGACATGCGGTTCGGATCCGGGATCCGGCTTTCCGGTGTGAAATTGATGTCGTTGATGATATCGCCGCGGTAGCTCGGCAGCTCAATGTCGCCCTTCTTCTCGATATTGGAAGACCGAGGCTTGGCGAACTGACCGGCAATTCGGCCAACTTTCACAACCGGCTGGCTGGCAGCATAGGTCAGGACAACTGACATCTGCAGGAAGACACGGAAGAAATCACGGATGTGATCCGGATGATGTTCTGCAAAACTCTCGGCGCAATCGCCGCCCTGCAGCAGAAAACCCTTGCCGTTAGCGACGTCAGCAAGCTGACTTTTCAGCGCACGCGCTTCACCGGCAAAAACAAGCGGCGGATAAGTTGACAGGCGTTGTTCCACATCCGTCAAAGCCTCTTGATCCGGATATTCCGGCACCTGCAAGATCGGTTTTGATCTCCAGCTGTTCGGGCTCCACTTCTCCGCCATACTTCCAACTCCTCATCGGACCCGCAGGTATAATACGCAATCCTGATACGTAATCCGCGACATATTTGTTCGTGAAAGCCTGCTCAATCAGAGCAAACGTGCGGCCTTATACACCTCAAGTGCAAGTAATGCCACAGGACATTCTGCCAATTTTACCGCAAAAGTCGCATTCGCATTTCTATTTGCGTGCGAGGCCTGGATGACGATCATTTGAGGCGGATCATGGTGCGTTTTGAGCGGCTCTGGCAGTCTTTTGCTAGCCGGCAAGGAACACTCGCAATGCAGACGCCAAAACTTGAGCACAGCCATCAACCAGACGATATTGCCGCCCGCTTGGAACAGGGCCCGGATACGAGTTATCTGCGTGACTGGGTTTACGGCGGGATTGATGGTGCAGTGACGACATTTGCCATCGTTGCCGGCTCTGTTGGTGCAAGCCTGTCCACCAAGGTGATCCTGATCCTCGGCATCGCCAATCTGCTTGCTGACGGGTTTTCAATGGCTGCGGCCAACTACAGTGGCTCTAAGTCGGAAAACGAAGATTATCAGCGCCTGCGTGCGATAGAAGAAAAGCACATATCAATTGAGCCTGATGGGGAACGCGAGGAAATTCGGCAGATATTCAGCGCCAAGGGATATTCAGGTGATGATCTGGAGAAAATTGTTGGACTTGTAACGTCCAATCGAACGACCTGGATCGAAACAATGCTGCTTGCAGAATATGGCATTTCGGATGGCGGACGAGCGCCACTGAAGGCCGCGCTTTATACATTTGCGGCCTTTGTCCTGTTCGGCTCGGTTCCACTGCTGCCATTTGTGCTTTCAATACCAGCAAGTGCCGCGACCGCGTCGCTCCTGACCGCCCTCGCGTTTTTCGCGATTGGGTCCTTCCGGGCGCGTTGGTCCCCCCGACACTGGATCTCTTGCGGTTTTGAAACAATGGCAATTGGCATGTTGGCAGCCGCCATTGCCTTCGGTGCCGGTCACGGTTTGCAGCAGTTACTCGGCTAATTCGTTAGCGGATCTTGTCGAGCGCCATCGGTTCCAGCTTCTGATCAATCAGACGGCGGACATCTTTGTCCAATTGCACAGCTCTTGGGTACATCGGTTTTTGTCGGTCCTGAAGCACCGGGACATGCCAGCCTTCTGTAGTCTCCAGAAAATGATCTATCCCGGCTTCACCCCATATCCGGTGATAACCGGCCAAAACACAGTCCAGATAACTGTGCAGGATGGGGTGGTTTTCACAGCCCCACTTCTGATGGTCTGGCGCAGCTTTAAAAAGGAACAAATCATCTGGACCTGGCTTTTGTTCGGCCTCGCAGCGAAATGAACCGGCAATAGCTCCAATCTGCTCATAACTACTTTCACGCTTTTCTAGAGCATCCTTTCGCGCAAGTTTTTCGTGGGTCATGACACCCCAGATTTCCGAAGTAGCATCCTCACGCACGCTCAAGGCGCATCTGCCTTGACCATTCTCCCAGACACTACAAACACGCCACTCTCGAACCCAGCCCTTGAGGCGACCGGGGATCAGTTCTGCGTTATCAGGAACCGTCTCGGCATTGACGAGGGAACCATATCCAAAATATGTGATCTTCATCTTGTGTATTTGTTCGTCCGCTGCCGACCGTATTTTCAAGCTCAGAGGTAATGTATGTCCGTTTTATCGCTTTCCCAAGAGGATGTCGCCCTTATGCGGGACGATACCCCCGGTGTCGGTCAGGTCACGCATTTCAACAATGCCGGTACCGGTTTGGCACTCTCTCCTGCGCTTGATGCGGTTAAACAACATCTCGATCTCGAAGCTAAAATTGGCGGATATGAAGCCGCAGCGGCTGCTGAAGCAGGGATGGATGCATTCTACTCATCTTTGGCAACGCTTCTCGGCTGCAAGCCTCATGAAATCGCCTATATCGAAAATGCGACACGCGCCTGGGACATGGCGTTCTATGGCATTGATTTTCGCGAAGGCGACCGGATCCTGACAGGTCGATCGGAATACGTTTCCAACTATGTAGCCCTGCTTCAGATGAAAAATCGCAAGGGCATCGAAATCGACCTTGTTGAGGATGACGAATTTGGTCAGATCGACCTGAAAGCGCTGGAAACCGCAATCACGCCAAAAACAAGGCTAATTGCTTTAACCCACATCCCTACATTCTCCGGTCTGATCAATCCGGCTGAGGAAGTCGGCGCGATCGCCGCCAAACACAAACTGCTCTATCTCCTGGACGCTTGCCAATCCGCCGGTCAAATCCCGCTCAACATCAACACCATCGGCTGCCACATATTGTCCGGCACTGGCCGTAAATATCTGAGAGGGCCACGGGGAACCGGGTTTCTCTATGTGAGCGATGCGGTCCTCGATCAAGTTGAGCCTCCTTTCGTCGATCTTCAGGCCGCCAACTGGATTGATGAAGATCGCTATGAGCTTGTCCCGGGTGCGCAACGTTTCGAAACCTGGGAGCGCTATGTCGCCGGTCAAATCGGTCTGGGAGTTGCCGTCAACTATGCGCTAGGCTTCGGAATGGAGCGTATTGGCTCCCGGATCTGTGCATTGGGGGCAGCCTTGAGAACAGAGTTGCAGTCGGTGTCCGGTGCAATAGTTCACGACAAGGGCGCCCAAAAAGGCGGCATCGTTACTTTCGCCCTTGATGGTGAAACACCGGCTGCAACCAAAGAACGTTTGGTCGGTCACAGCATTAATGTATCGGTCAGCAATGCCAGTTCGTCGCGAATTGACCTGCCACACCGTGGACTTGACGCAGTTGTCAGAGCCTCACTTCATGCATTCAATTGCGAAGAAGAAATAGAACTCTTCATTAAGGCTCTTGTCAAAAACCCCTAGAAAAAGCCGAAAATTCCGCGTTCACGTACCCCATGTTAAATCTGCATCGCTAGAAAGGCCGGCAGGACAAGGGAACAGACCGGTGAACTGGCGAACCGACAACAAATCAGCGGCAACTGCTATTGGCTTAATGCAATCAAGTCGCAGGATTGGCCTTTGGGTCTATGGATTGGCCGGTTTGTTGATCATCCTGTCGGCATCATCTCTGATTTTCATAGCAAACCTGGCGTGGCGGGAAGCTGACCGCCGAGCGCTCGAAGGCGAACAACTTCGGTTCTCCAATGCGCTCGTTGATATTCACCGTCAAATCGCAGGTGACCAAATTGACGTTGCACATTGGGATGCGACTTTCAAAGCCCTTCAAAACCCGATTGATCAGAGTTTTGTCGAAGATGAGCTGGTAGAGTATCTTTGGGAAGACTATGGGTTTAGCAGCAGTTTTATCGTGGACTATGATGGCAATCTGATTGCCAGAGCAAACAAGCTGGATGTCGATCTCGATCCGGTCGCACTCGATCCTGACGATCTTCTTTTCAAACTGGCGAAAAAAACCAGGGCGGCATGGTCAGAACAACACCGAAGCTCCAATACAATTTTCGCCGATTGGTATTTGCCGCAATCAACCTTGGTCGAAATATCCCAATCGACATTTGCCGTGGTTGAAGGGGTTCCTGCATTTCTGAGCACAGTCCCTGTCTTGCCAGATCAGGGCCGGGTGAGCCGGAAACCGCTGGAGCCCACCATCCTGATCAACGCAATTCATTTGAATGATACCTGGATAAATGAGCTTGCCGCGCAGCTTTCGTTTAACGACCTCCAGTTCTTTGCAAGTGCCCCGGATCGCCCGCATCCGACGAATTTTCTGATTTATGGACCAGACAATTCTGTTATCGGGCATTTCAAATGGAACCATGCCAAACCAGGACGTGAAATCTGGAGGACTGCCCTTCCATTGGTCGGTCTGCTGGCAACAATCATCGCAATTGTCGCAATGATTGCGGCTACCAAAATCACGCGCCTTTCCAGATCTTTGGAGGAAAGCGAGCGCAAAAACCGGTATTTTGCGCACCATGACACGTTGACGGGCTTGCCAAACCGGCACCATTTCTCGGATCGCCTTGGCTTTGCCTTAGACACCCTGCCCGAACAGGGATTTGCAATACTGGCTTGCGATTTGGACAGATTCAAAGCGGTCAACGACACCTTCGGCCACGAGGCGGGCGACAAGGTGATTTGCGCGGTCGCAGACAGATTAAAAACATTGATAGGACCAGATGGTATTGCCAGCCGCATTGGCGGTGATGAATTCATCATTCTTATCACCAGTCACGCTACAAAAGACTGGCTGCAGCAACTCGCGGACCGGATCTGCAAGTGTGTATCACGTCCCGTCGAAATCCAACCGGGTCAGTCAGTTCAAATCGGAATGAGCATTGGCATTGCATGCGCACCTGAGTGCGGCATTACTGATACTTCGATAATCCGTTCCGCAGATGCTGCTCTTTACCGAGCCAAAGAAAACGGGCGTGACACAGCCCTTTTCGCACAACCAAATGCTGACGAGCTAAACAAGAACAACTTTAACAACAACGTGAATTTGGCGATATAGAGATCGAAATTCTGAACAAAATACAAATTCAGTATAAATTATTCTAATTTTTTATAATGTAAATAATACGTACTCGTCTTTTTTATTTCGATAATGGAAACTTTCCCTACGGAATTGTACCTCATATTAACTGATACCCTTCTACTTTTCCTTCAAACACTTGATCAGACGAATTCATTGCCCGGCCTGCCGTAGCGTAGGTTCAGTTGCTAAGAGATTTGGAATTGAAAGACCTCAGGCGCCAAAATAGCGACCAATCAAGCAGGTGGCCACGTCAACACATATCGCGTTTGGCATTTTTGCTTGCGGGACTTTTGATTGCTGTAACTGCAGCATCATTGTTGTTCGTCGGTTTTGTGGCATCTCATGCATCCGACCAACAAGCTATCGCAAACGAGAAACGACTGTTCCAGAGCGCACTTGAAGAGCGTTTCCGGGCTATTGTTCGAGAACAGATTGGCGTCACGTCGTCTGATCTGTCCGTTGCCAAACTCGTTCGCGATTTTGATCCGGGCTTTGCGCGCGAGAGTTTCCACACGCTCTGGAGCGATTATCGACACAGTAAGGTGATGCTGATTTCTGGTGAGAACGAAGTCCTTGCAGAGTCTTTTGAAAACTACACCCACATCACTCGGCATTCAGTCGAGGAAGTGCCTGAGCTGGCGACAATCGTCACAAAGCTCAAGGAAATCTATCAAGACAACCGGGTCCGTGTTCCCGGCGGATTTGGCCACCGTTCGCTTCAGGGACTGGACCCGAATGAATATGCAGTAATGGGCTTCGCCCGGCTAGACGGGAAACCTGCGATTTTCGGTGCAATGCCGATTATGCCCGATGCGTATGAGGAAACACTTCCTGACGGCGAACCGGCAATTCTCGTCTCAGCGCTTTATGTCGATGACACCCTTCTCAAGCGACTGAATGCACAACTGAGTTTTTCGTCGTTGAAATTCGAAACGGCAGCTGGCCTGCCGCAGGATGGATCCAACCACATCGTTTACGGGCAGGATAATGCTCCAATCGGGTTCTTCCAATGGGACAGTCAAACCGTTGGCACATCGATTTGGCCCACAGTAATCCCGGTCATCGCAATCTTGAGCATTGCACTGGCAATTCTGGCCTTCGGTATTGCTTGGCGGATCGGTCAGCTGACCACCTCCCTTCAAGCCAGCGAACAACAAAACCGGCATCTGGCACTGCACGACAGCCTGTCCGGTCTGGCCAACAGGCTGCAATTCAACCGGGTTCTGGCAAACGCCACCAAAGACTTGCCATTAAAACCCTTTGCAGTTCTTCATTGTGACCTCGACAAGTTCAAGGCGGTCAATGACACGTATGGGCACGCGGCTGGAGATTGGGTGATTAAAACCATGGCTGCCAGGTTGACCGAGGTTGTCGGCGGACCCGGACTGGTTTGCCGCGTCGGCGGCGATGAATTCATGATCATCTATCGTGCATCAACAGAAAGATTCGAAGTTCAGAGTCTTTGTCAGGCCCTCATTGAGGAGGCCAGCAAGCCGATTGAACTGGATAAGGGGAACCTGGCGCATATTGGCCTCAGTATAGGCGTTGCTCGGGCTCCGGAAGATGGCATCGACCCGGATGAACTGGTTGTGCATTCAGACACAGCACTTTATCAGGCAAAAGAACAAGGTCGGGGTCGTTTTGCCTTCTATTCCGATCTTCCGGGAGACACGTTTAACCTCGACAAGGCCAGGCCTAATACAGTTGAAAGTCCGCGCCGCGCCTCAGGTTCCGCAGCTAAGTAACCCACTGCCCTGTTGCCAGGACAGTGGAAGAATGTGATTTATCCGCGCAACCGTTCTGTGGGTTCACGCATCGTGACAAGCTCTTCTGCTGCAGTCGGATGCACCGCGATTGTCCGATCAAAATCAGCCTTTGTTGCCCCCATCTGCAAGGTCACGCCAAGGACTTGTGCCAATTCGCCTGCGTCAGGTCCAATGATGTGAACACCAAGCACTTTTTGGCTATCAGCGTCTACGATCATTTTCATCAGCATTTTTTCATCACGCCCGGACAGCGTGTGTTTCATCGGGCGAAATCTTGATTTGTAGATATCCAGGTTAGGCGTGCGTTCCAGAGCCTGTTCCTGGGTCAAACCGACAGTCCCCATTTCCGGCTGCGAGAATACCGCCGTCGCAATGAGACTATGATCCACTGTCCAGGGATTATTGCCAAAAATTGTATCGGCAAATGCATGACCTTCCCGGATCGCAACAGGGGTTAGATTTGCTCTGTTGGTAACGTCGCCAACCGCATAAATGGATTCAACACTGGTACGCGAGTCTGCGGAGACCTTGATCGCTCCGATCTTGTCGGTCTCGACACCGGCTTTTTCCAATCCCAGATCTCTGGTGTGAGGATTACGACCGATAGCGAACATGATTTGGTCCGCTGCAATGCATTTCCCACCTTTGGTCTGTCCGACCAAAGATCCGTCAGCTTTTTTGTCTATGTTGGAGAACGTATCGTTGAGGACAACCTTGATACCCTTCTTCTCCATCTCCTGTCGGACAGTTTTGCGCAAATCCATGTCAAAACCGCGCAAGATTTCCTCGCCGCGGTAGATCAATGTTGTGTCCACGCCAAGGCCATTGAAAATTCCGGCAAATTCAACGGCAATATAGCCGCCACCGACAACGACGACACTTTGCGGCAGTTCTGTCATGTGGAAGGCTTCGTTCGAAGTTATTACATGCTGGGAACCAGGAAGGTTTTCATCCACGTTCGGTGATGCGCCGACGGCAACCAGTATGTATTTGGCAGTTATCGTTTGGCCAGTGGCAAGAAGGCGCACTGTATGAGCGTCTTCAATGACGGCCCGGCTATCGTGGGCCTCAACATTGGTCCGTTCAAGATTTTGCCTGTAAATACCTTCCAGTCGGGTGATTTCCTGGTCCTTGGCAGCAATCAGTTTCTTCCAGGAGAAATTGCGTTCGCCGACGCTCCAGCCAAATCCTTCAGCATCTTCAAATTCTTCTGAAAACTTTGACGCGTAGACAAACAGCTTTTTGGGCACACACCCCCGAATGACACACGTGCCGCCATAGCGGTACTCTTCTGCAATCCCGACTCGCGCACCATGTGTCGCTGCAATTCGGGCAGCACGTACGCCGCCAGATCCGCCACCAATAACAAATAGATCATAGTCGTAATCGCTCATGGGTACCTCGTAAAACCGGACACCCGGTCAAATGTTGTGATTAGAACCGCTGCGCAAGTAGGCAGTAATACACTTCAATCAAGGCCGACGTCATTCAAGTTCGCTTCACAGAAAAGAATGACAACTGTTTCCAAAATACAATGGGCCGCAAATGCGGCCCAAAGGAAATCGGCCCAAACCGGCCAAAGTTATGATTGCTTCTGAAATGCACGGTGAATTGTCGCATCCTGCAATTCCAAGCAAAATCTACTATTCAGCGTTCAGCTTCGTAAGCTCTTCCTGAACCATTGTAACCATCTCAGTGGAAATCTTGTCCTGCCATTCTCTCGCCTGCCCGACAGACGTTCCTGTGATTTCAGGTATGCTGTCCCTTAGCTTCGTGCCGAGCGGTGTGCTGTAGAATTCAGCGAGCTGCTTCAGCTCCTCTTCAGAGAACACTTTCGCCCAAGCTTCATAGACTTGCATATTGAGCTCAGCACGCCGGGGAGCGAGTTTGAGTGCAACATTCTGTGTTACTTCGATCATTTCCTCCGCACGGGTCGGATCGGTTTGAACAAACGCGCTCAGTGTTTGCTCCGCAAGCAAAGGCAAAATGTCGTCAAAAGGCTCGAGGATTTTCGTTGCTACAGCGACTTCCTTTGCAGCCGCGATATGGCTTTCCGAGTAGGTGTCCTGTGCAAAGGCGGCTCCGGAGACAGCACCCCACGCAAGCAATGCAGCACCCATGGCGGTGCCCGTCAGGAACATTTTTATCAGTTTCATTTCTCTACTCCTAGACGGTTCCCAGCATATCCCGGAAACTCGAATTTACTCTACAATCGCGGGTAAAATCGTCTTTACCCCATCTTTACCGGCCACGTAAGCCTTTGTTGCAAGTTTTAAGAACAGACCATGCTCCACAACACCGGGTACCGCCACCAAACGATCAGCTAGCAATTGCGGGGAACGAATCTTATCTAAATCGGCATCCAGTATATAATGCCCGCCATCTGTTAGGTATGGCTGTTCAGCACCGCCTCGTAATTTCAAAGAGTGCGGCAAATCCAAGTCGGACAAAATTTCCAGAATTGCAACTCGTGTTACTTCAAGTCCGAAAGGTACAACTTCAATTGGAAGCGGAAACTGTCCCAGATCATCGACATTTTTGCTGCTGTCCGCGATTACGATCATCTTATCCGAAGCTGAAGCAACAATTTTCTCACGCAGTAAGGCTCCGCCGCCACCTTTGATCAGGTTAAGACAGGGATCAAACTCGTCAGCTCCATCAACAGTCAGATCAAGTTTGGGCATGGCATCCAAATTGCTCAACCTGATACCGAGATTTTCAGCCAGTTCTTTTGTTCTTTCAGATGTCGGTACACCAACAACATCCAGTCCGCCCTTCACACGCTTTGCCAATGCATGGACAAAAAACTCGGCTGTTGATCCGGTTCCTATCCCCAGCTTCATACCCGGCTTTACATCCTCGGCCGCGCGTTCTGCTGCCAGTTGCTTGTAGTTATCACTCATATTTTTTCCTTCGGCTCCGAAACTAAAGGCCATCACTGCCAGTTTTCGGACACCGTGATCCAAACCGCGGCGTGCATAACATGGGGCATGTCCGCTGGTCCACAGTGTTTCCACTGACACAGAGGTTACACCGCCAAGGGAGACATGGTTGTTAAGAATTAACCATCAATTTAGATAGACATACGATAATGGTTAAAGATTTCAGGGAATAGAAAGCGCAGTTTTATGAAGCTTCTCAAGTTTAAATCTCGAAAAGCAGACTTGGCTATTGCCGATTCAGTATACTTAGATGCTGATTTTACTGACAAAAACCCAGAAATTGGTCCCATTGAAATCGATGACTCAACTGACCGTATGGCACTTGCACTTGATAGTCTTGAGGACGATCTGCAAGTTGCCGCAAAAGCAATAGATTCGACTTCCGAAAAGGTTCAGAGCCGTCTCGTCGCTCAAGTAGAAACACTTGAGACAATCAAATCAGACAGTCAATCGCTCGCCAGCCAATCCGCAATCGCTGAGGAAAATGCTTCCGGCCTTGCGGCTTCCATTCAGGAATTGTCCTCCTCCAGTTCTGAAATAGGCAGACAGGTTGGCGTCTCCAATGATCTGGCGAATGAAGCAAGAGATGTTGCTGATCAAGTCAACCAGGGTGTCTTGGAACTAAAGGGCGCCATTGACGATATCGCGAACGTCGTCAGTATGATCTCTGATATTGCGAAACAGACCAACCTTCTCGCCTTGAATGCAACAATCGAAGCCGCCCGCGCAGGCGAAGCTGGCCGAGGTTTTTCTGTGGTGGCCAGCGAAGTTAAGGCGCTTTCGGTAGAAACCCAGTCTGCGACCGAGCAAATTGTTGCAAACATTGACCGCTTGAACCAATCAGCTGAAAACAATCTGGGTTCCGTAAACCAGATAATAGAGGTTATCGGGCAGATACGGCCAAGTTTTGCGGCGGTTGATGAGGCTGTTCAAACGCAAGTTGAAACAACAGACCGCATTGGTGAACAAGCCAATCAAACTGCAAATTTTGTGCAGGAAGTTGTGAGGCGGGTTGATGCGATTAGTCAATCCGCAAACGAAGCAGAAGAAGGCGGTGCGCTCGCCCGCGCAGCCGGTTCAGAAATGAGTACGGCAACCAAGGCACTTCAAAGCCGATTTGCCATGATGATCCGGCAAACGGAGATCGGAAACCGTCGGCAACATGATCGGTTGCCGATCAAGCTGAACGGTACAATTCAATCAGGCTCCATAGCTGGACGCATTGAAACGCGCGATATTTCAGAAGGCGGACTTCTCCTGACATGTGAAAAGACCGATGCACTTCATCGTGGCAGCATTGCAGATCTGGAAGTGAACGGCCTCGGTTCCGTACCGGTAAAAATTGTAAATGTGTCGGAAGCTGGCTTCCATTGCAGCTTCAATCAGCCAAGCGCAGATTTCTCACTCGCCCTAAACCTAAAAATTGCGGCGATCCACGCCAGTCATTCTGCAGATGTCGAACGGGCAAAATCGGGTGCAGAACGCATAGCCCATTCTCTGGAAGGCCTGTTGTCTAAGCGAAAACTGTCCATGGATGACCTGTTCGATACAAGTTATCAGCCGATACCAGGCACAAATCCGCAGCAAGTCTCCACTCGAGCCGTTGAAGCTCTGGAGGCAACACTTCCGGAAATCCAGGAAGAAATTCTTGGAAATTGCAAGGAACTGGCGTTCTGCGTTGCAGTCGACCGGAACGGTTACCTCCCGGTGCACAATACGATCTATTCCAAGCCGCAGAATCCAGATGATCCTGTTTGGAACAATGCAAATAGCAGGAACAGGCGGATTTTCGACGACCGCGCTGGCTTGAGCGCCGGTAGAAACACACGGCCATTCCTGATCCAGTCTTATGCCCGCGATATGGGGGGTGGAAACATTGTCTGGATGAAAGAAGTCGACGTGCCGATCATGGTGCGAGGACGTCATTGGGGCGGTTTCCGGACAGCCTACAAACTATAACGGTGTATTCCCGGTCACCGCTTGAACGTTTCAGCAAATACGGATAGGCAAAAAGCTTGTTCCTAACTGGCCGGGGTTTTCATGTCTGTTCTTGTGTTTGATCTTGATGGCACCTTGGTGTCGTCAATGGATGATCTCGTTGTCTCGCTCAATGTGGTTCTGACGTCTGCCGGACACAATGCCATCCCGTCCAAGGACATTGGCCATATGGTTGGCATGGGAGCCAAAGTGCTCATCCAACGCGGACTTGAGTACAATGATATCGTCTGGACCGACGAATTGGTCTCCGGTCTCTTTGAGCACTTTCTAGAACATTATGCTGCGAACATCGCTGTCCACACCAAACCCTTCCCAGGTGTGGTTGCAGCGCTAGAGACCTTTAAAGAGAACGGAGTCAAATTGGCTGTCTGCACCAACAAGGCAGAGCGGCTCACATTGCCTCTACTTGATGCACTGGATCTGACCCAATACTTCGATTCGGTGGTTGGCGGTGATACGTTTCCAGTCTCCAAACCAGATGCAAAACCAATACACGGAGCTATCGAACGTGCTGGTGGAACCGTATCCGGTTCAATCATGATTGGCGACAGCGTCACGGACATCAATGCCGCCCGAAATGCCGGTATTCCGGTCATTGCAGTCGATTTTGGCTACACACCCGTTCCCGTGACAGAACTCGGCCCGGACAAAGTTATTTCCCATTTTGATGAACTGGCTGGAGCACTCGAAGAAGTACGCTGCTTAAAATAGTATTCGTTCTTCTGAGGGTTTGCCGCAAGCTCAATTGCCTTTTGGTCAATCAAAGCAATCCCCAGCGGAATCGGTGAAGTTCTCCTTCTCCGCTGCAGATTTTTTGCAGGCCTGCTATGGTTTTTCCAGTGATTCCAACAAGGCATTAATTCCAATGGCCACTCAGACAGCAGCTAATCCTATCCGCGAAAAACTGCTGAAAGGTGTTGGCCAACAGCAAGCCGGCGAGTTCGAAAAAGCCCAAAGAACCTATAAACAAATCCTCAAAAGGGCTCCCAACAATCCAGATGCGCTCCATTTGCTCGGCGTTACATACCGACAACTAGGCTACCCTAAGCGGGCTATTGAATACATTCAAAAGGCAATTGCCGCCGATCCTAAGCAGTCAGCCTTTTATGCAAACCTGGCCCGCGCCATGATGGATCTGGGGACGGATTCTGTTAGCCTTCTCGCCGTTTGCAACAAATCGTTGTCGTTGAACCCGAGAGAGCGCGAAGCGCGAAACATCAAGGCAATTGCGCTAACCAGACAAAAAGAATTCGAAGAGGCTGAAATACTCCTACAAGGCTTAATTGTTGAATTTCCCGACTTTGCAGATGCGTACCAAAATTTCGGAACCCTATTGATCGACGCAGATCGTGCAGAGCATGCAATAAATTTTTTCACCAAGGCAATCATGCTTGAGCCGGACAATGTTTCAAATCATTCTCAACGTGCCCGTTGCCGACTGAAGCTAAAGCAATATGAACCATCTCAATACGAACTAACGGAAGCGCTGGAACGCTTTCCAGGGAATGGCGATATAATGCATGATGCAGCGCGTCTATTGTTTAGTATGAATGAAACAAACAAAGCTATTCAATACGCTCGACAAGCCCACGAAGCAGATCCACGCGATTATCATAAATGCGTCACACTTGGTGTAAGTCTCATTATGCACGGGGAAAACAAAGACGCTCTTGATGTCATGAAATTGGCCAAAAAGTATTCTTCTGCAAACAACAAGACAGTCGACTGGAATCTCGCGCTTGCATATCTCGCAAACGGGGATCTCAAAAAAGGATGGGAACTCCATTCTGCCCGTTTTGAAGACCCAGCGTCAAAAGTAATGAACCGGAAGTTTGATGTACCTGCGTGGGAAGGCGAGGACATTTCCAACAAAACAGTGTTGGTCTGGGCCGATCAGGGGCTCGGCGATGCACTCAAGGCCGGAACGATGCTGCCGGAACTCATTGCCAAAGCCGGAAAAGTGATCGTTGAACTATCGGAAAAGGGCGCAAAGTTTTTCCAACACTCTTTTCCGCAGACAGAATGTCGCGCCGCAAGAATGGACAAGGATCTGGTGGCAACAACTTCAGACTTCGATCTACACGCCAACATTTCAGACCTGACATCATTTTTTCGCCCTGATATTGATTCTTTCCAAAAAGCGACTTGTCCGGTCTATTCGTTCGAAAAAGGACGGGCTCAGAAGTATTTTCAAATGTTGAGTGGTGCCAATGACAAACCGATCATTGGGTTCTCATGGCGTTCAAAGAACCTTGCAGTCAATCGTGCCCGATACTATCTATCTGCTCCAGGCATTGCCCCTATCTTGGAGTCTCGGGATGCCATTTTTATCAATTTGCAATATGCAACAGTAGATAAAGAGATTGCGTTTTTTCGAACAAAATTTCCGGAAAGATTTAACTATTTTGAAGATGTAGATTTGTTTGACGACCTGCTTGGCGCGGCCGCATTGACAGCATGTTGTGATTTTGTAGTCTCCGCAAATACGAGTGTTGCAGATATGGCAGGCCTCCTCGACATTCCTTCTATTCGCTTCGGTCAACAAGAGCCGCCACTGCTACTAGGTCAAAAAAACCCGCCTTGGTATCCATCAATGACCTATATGCATCCCTATAATGACCGCCCATGCGTAGAGTTTGTACCTGAGATCATCAAGGAATTGGACCGTCAGCTAATTGACTGGACTCCGGACAGAAGGAACAAACGGTTGGGTCTCTAACTAGCCCGCGAGTCAATACACATTTCTGCCTTATCAGACAGGTTTGCGGGCAATCGCAACAAGGGTGTCTGTCGCATCAATCCGGTTTAGCGCCGCTTCATATGCTCCAGTCAACTCAGGCGTATCGAGCGCAGAAAGTGCGGATTTGTGGCCACCAGGTTTTTGGGATGCCAACCAGGTCATATGGTTGGAAAGCGGATATCTCTGCACACCCTCAATGACAACTCCTTCAAATCCAGCTGCCTGCAGCAGTCGATTGAGACTGTTCCGTGTATGCAGAACAAGGTGCTGGCTCCACAAAGTAAACGACTTGAAGGCATCGCTATGAACCTGAGACAGCAGAAAATCATTGGCGTGTGGAACTTCAACAACCACTGTTCCACCGGGCTTGAGAACGCGGTGAATGTCACTCAGTATTGGTAGCGGATCTGGTAAGTGTTCTAAAACATGAAAACTGACAGCAGTGTCCAATGAACTATCAGCTATAGCAGACAGTTCTGTATGACACGCAATGCCATCATCATTCAGTGCAGCAACATAATCCCTTTGAAGCTCAACGCCGCAACAGGAAGCGGTATCGAAGCGGACAGATTGCAGAAAAGCGCCATCACCACAGCCAAAATCAACAATGCGCTTGCCCGAAACGAAGGCCTGATATGCCTTTGAACGACGAGCTGCGTCCCGGGTGGTTTCAAAATCCCGACTACCTGAGACTTTCAGGTTCGCCTCCCGATAACCGCCATCTTCATAGACATCATTTCCGCCGTAAAACCCATCAATGTAGATCACGCCAGACTGGCTATCGCGGAACACAGTGACACCTTCCCTGTCGCGTGTCCGGTCAGCGTAGATTTCCTGATGTTCCTTGCTGGCGACCCCAAGGGCAGACAGTGTTTCGAGGATACTTGTCATTTCACCAAGCCTTGAAGATCAGTTGTTTTCGCAAAGGCTTCCAAGAGTGCCCAGTCACGCGGTGTGTCCAGATCAATTTCAACAGCATCTGGAAGGATAACTGGAACGCTTCGACCGAAGAACCGGTCTCCCGCCTCGATAAATGCGTCCTTGCGAAGTGCATAGATTGCACCGGTTTCGCGATATTCCTTGGGGCGGTCCTGACGGCGTTGACGTGATTTGGTAGCGTCGTGATTGACACCAATTCCAGTTCCGTCCGACGCTATCTCCCAGAGAAATGCATGGACGTCGACAACTGAGAAAGCCGTATCTGCATTCATCGCGGCACGTGTTCGGACGACCCGATCGATCTCTGAGGAGGTGGTTAGTGGTGCGGTGCATTGCAGGAAAACCACAACGTCGGCAAGCTTGCACCCTTCGACTGTTGCCAGTGCATGCAACACTGCGGATTCGGTCGACGCCTCATCTCCGGAAATGTTTGCCGGGCGTTTGAGAGCAAGAGCACCATGGTCCTCTGCCACAGTCAGGATTGCATCATCATCGCTCGAAACAATTACGTCGGATATCGATTCTGCGCCCAATGCGGCTCGGATCGAATGCGCAACAAGCGGCATCCCGAGAAACGGTTTGATGTTCTTTCCCGGAATACCCTTGGACCCGCCTCTGGCAGGAATGATTGCGACCACGCGTTCCATTGCGGCTCCTGTCAACTTTCGGCGTCAGAGTCCGGGTTTTTCGATCGCTGCTTTTTTGAGATCATATATTGCCATCCGACGGGCTATTTCAGGTGCCAGTACTTGCGGTTTCCAGCCGAGAATTTCCTGTGCTTTGCTGTTGTCACCGCGCAGATAAACAACATCAGAGGCCCGGAAATAACGTGGATCAACATAGGCGATCAATTTGCCGGTTTTACGGTCGTAGCATTTTTCATCAACACCCTCGCCTTCGGACTTCAGATCAAATCCGACTTCGGATGCTGCCATGAACAGGAATTCCCGAACGGTGTATTCAGTGTTTGTGGAAATGACAAAATCATCTGGCTGATCGTGGTCCAGCATCTTGATCATCATATCCGTATACTCGGGCGCATATCCCCAATCACGTACACTGCTCAGATTCCCGAGAGGAAGAGCATCCTTGCCCTGAAGCTTGATTTCGGCAAGCCAGCTGGTAATTTTGCGGGTCACAAATTCCAGACCGCGCAGTTCAGATTCATGATTAAATAGAATGCCGGATGTCGCAAACATGTCGTAAGCTTGGCGATAATTCACCACCAGGGAATGGGCCGCAAGTTTCGAAATTGCATAGGGGCTCAGTGGATTGAACGGCGTTTTTTCTGTCTGTGGCTTTTCCAGTACATCGCCATACATTTCAGACGTCGAGGCCTGATATAGCTTCGCATCAAGTTTAAGAATTCGCATGGCCTCAAGAATATTGAGGACCCCCATATAGTTCACTTCGGACGTATAGTGCGGGAACTGGAAACTATCCGCAACGAAGCTCTGGGCAGCGAGATTGTAAATGTATTCTGGCCTGATCTCGTTCAGGATGTTCTGCACATTGGCAAACTCAGTCACTTCCAAGGTACAGAATTTGACCTTTTCAAGAATACCAAGCTCTTTGAGGCGATCTGTCTTGGATGTGCTGCCACGCCGCATGGCGCCGTAAACCTCAAACCCTCGCTCCAGCAAAGCGCGCGCCAGAAAGCCGCCATCCTGGCCGGTAATTCCGGTGATCAGAACCTTAGTCATGTTTTCCTCCTAGCTGCCGGATGGCATTTTCGAAACCGTCACCATCCGACAGGTGGCCTTGCCAGACTTCCAGAACCTTGCGCCCGGGACCGTCAATATAGGGCAATGGATCACCGAGATCCCCCTGCCCGAATTCAATCCCCTCCCCGTCGATCCCATTCGCATCTGCGATATGAAGATGCCGGGAAAGTGGCATTAATTGCTCACACCACTTTTTCCAATCATGCTTGGCGTAATTTGCTGAAAGGATGAGGTGCGAAAGATCCAGGCACAGTTCCATGCCAATTTCATTTACAATCTCGATATCATCGGCACCGCAAAACATGTCCAGCACATCCGCTCCGCCAAAGTACCACGCGATACGCGGCAACCATTGCGGATAAATCGGAACTCCGCGCTGACGCCCGGCTGTATCCAAGACGTCCTGAAGGCGTTGATAAGTTGGTTTCTTTCCGTCAGGCAACAAACGGGAAAAGCTTCCGACAATCGGAACACTGGCACCGGTACGTGCCTCCAACTCCAGTGCCAGATCAACGCAAGATTCAATAACTTGCAAACTGCCCAAACGCGTTCGTTCGTCTGCGGACATCGGATCTATTAACGTCTTGCTGTCGATGTAATCGGGTATGTGGATGGAATAGTGCCGCGTCAAATCAAGCTTTTTGAGCTCGACTTCCATCGCGGACCCAAGAGCACCAACCTCTTCATACGACAAATGCAATTCATTGTTCAGAATAGGGAACCTGCTCTGGAGAACTTGCGCATCATGCAGACGCAGTGGAATTGAAAGCTGCTTCTTATCGCAAAAGGCAATCAGATCCGGGCCCAACGGTGGTTTTGGATCAGTGAAATGCAAGTCGGATACAGCAGTCCCGACATGAACCGGACGTCTGACCGTCGAGAGGTTTCGTTTCGCGAGGTCACCCCAAGTCAGCCCCTTGCGCGGCGCCTTGATCACCGTGTTATCGGTAGATACTGCATCACCAATTGCAATCGCCTTGCTGGCATAGAGAGATGACCCAAGGTTCTGCATGTTGATACGCTCACCCTGATTGATCTCACGATGAGGTGTCCCTTGAATGGTTTCAAATGCGTTCAGCAGGCCGCATAGGCGAGTGAACTCTTCAGGGTCCGAACTCGAACTGTCATCGATACCCTTGCCGTTCTTGTCCATCGTCAGATGACGTTCAAATACTGTTGCACCGTTGGCGGCTGCGATCAGGCAAACTTCCCAGTCTCGATCATGGCTGGAATAGCCAATTGGTGCGTTCGTCTTTTGCCTGAGCGTGTTGAGGAACAGCATCTGCTGATTGCCAAGCAGAACCGGATAGTTGGAGATGCAATGCAGATAAGAGACGTCGGCAATGTCGTTTGTTAAATCAATTGCCTGAAATATGTCGTCCTCTGAATGACCACCGGTGCTAAGGATTATAGGCTTTCCAAGCCCCGCTAGAGACCTGATGAGTGGCAGGTTCAACAGTTCCGCAGAAGGGACTTTGAAAAAATCAAATTCGTGAATGCTGTCGCCAAAATCAGCTGCGTCTTCAAATTTGAAAAAACTGATTCCCGCTGCCATGCCTTGTTGCTGAATTAGCCGGGCCAGCTCCAGTATCTCGCTCGGTGCGATGTAACTCTCATCAATTTCCTGGCTGAGGATTTCATCGCCGATTTCATGAGTTGCCTGGTAAAAACCCTCTTTGGCCCGGTATTGAAATTTCGCGCCCCATGCGCCCGCCTTAGCAGCAACATCGATCAGCTGTTTTGCGATCTCTGAAGAACCGCGGTGGTTAATGCCAAGTTCGGCAATAACTTTCATTTCAAAAAATCCAAACTCTGGGAACCTTACGCTAGGCCGCCAATATCATACCAAGAGTTTCCAGAGAGTATTGCAAGCCAATTGGAGTGGATATTGATAGGAACCTTAAGAGACCAGCCTTCCACAGATAAGCGTCACCGTTGCAGATATTTGGCGCTACTGATCCTTGCATTCAGTAGTAACGACCTCCTTCAAACGCCCGGACAACAAAAAGGCCGGGGGAACCCGGCCTTCTGATTCTGCTGATTTGAAGTGCTTAGAGATCAGCCAACAAATGCGCGCTCGACAACGAATTCGGCTGGTTTGTTGTTCGCGCCTTCGGTCAGGCCTCTTTCTTCCAGTAAAACCTTGGTATCACGGATCATATCCATGGACCCGCAAATCATGCCGCGATCAATCGCCGGATCAATTGGCGGAACACCCAGATCTTCGAACAGTTTGCCCGATTTGATCAGATCGGTAATTCGGCCCTGACGGGGGAAGTCTTCGCGTGTGACCGATGTGTAGTGCACCAGTTTGTCCTTGGCGAATTCACCGATTAGCGGGTCATTGATGGTCTCTTTAACCAGGTCCTCACCGTATTTGAGTTCCGCAATTTCACGGCACGTATGGGTCAGGATCACCTGATCGAATTTCTCGTAGGTGTCCGGGTCACGGATCAAGCTGGCGAACGGCGCGATACCGGTTCCGGTTGAGAACATGTAGACGCGTTTACCAGGCACCAGTGCATCATTCACCAGCGTGCCGGTCGGCTTCTTTTTCATGAGCACCGCATCGCCTGGTTGAATTTTCTGCAGGTGGGATGTCAGTGGTCCATCAGGTACCTTGATGGAGAAAAACTCGAGTTCCTCATCCCAGGCCGGGCTGGCAATGGAATAGGCCCTGTAAAGCGGCTTGCCGTCGATCATCAATCCGATCATGACAAATTCGCCGGACCGGAACCGGAAACTTGATGGGCGTGTCATACGAAACCGGAACAGATGGTCTGTATAATGCTGGACAGCCTTTACTTCTTCGACAAATACACCGGCAGGTGCAACAGCTTCAAGATCGGCAGGTTTGGCTAATACATTCATTTTGTCTATGGTCCGTGGGTCTTCGCGCACATGTCTGTTAGATCCGATGTATCACCACATGTGCCTTGACTTGAAGCAACCCAGATCCACGAAACACCAGATTTGCAAAAAAAACATTCTAAAAATCGGTAATTTTGCGGATTTCAGGTAACTTCATTCCCCCAGCGGTCACAAGTTTTCCGGAAATTTCTTACGAGAGCAGTTTGTAAGGTTCCGGGCTGAGAGCATCATGAATCGTAATCCGTGGACAGCCGCTTAATTCAGCAAATGTGGCATCTTTTCCACCCACTGCATAACACCCTCTATTCATTACATGAATGCAATTCCTTCGAGAAATTCACTGGTCTCCCACTGCTCTGAATTGTGGCAAAAATAAGAATGCCTCAAAACAAGTGTTTTTTATTTGACAGTTACACAAAAAAAGCAAAACTTACTATCAAAGCAAAACAAGCAAAAAGAATACCTTCCAATGGGATTAAGTATATGTCTGGACACACACACGAAGAAATAGGTCAGACTATAGCATTCGTACTCATGGATCGCTTTTCCATGAATGCATTCGCGAGTGTGGTTGAACCGCTTCGCATAGCAAATCGGCTTCTCGGCCGAGATTATTACGCTTGGGAGACTTATTCCCTCGACGGGAATTCGGTTGTCGCGAGCAATGGCTGTGAAGTTTCGGTCAAAAAACCTATTCGTGAGCTTCAAGACGCCGATGTTACACTATTATGTACTGGAATCGACGTTGAACGCTTGCCGCTGGATGCTGAACTCGGCAACAAGCTGCGCCGCCTGAATGCCATGGGCCGCACCTTCGGGGCAATCTGCACCGGTGCTTACCTTCTTGCCCGCTACAATCTTCTGGATGGACGTCGCTGCACTATCCATTGGGAAAACCTGCGCTCTCTGCGCGAGGAATATCCGAATGTGGAAGTCACGTCCGATATTTTCGCGATAGATCGCAACTGCATCACCTGTGCGGGCGGCATGGCCTCACTCGACATGATGTTGCGCCTTATCGCGATCCAGCATGGCGCCTATCTTGCCCATGAAGTCGCGGAAGTTGCGCTTTATCAGAATATGCGCTCTGGCGAATCCGCGCAGCGGCACGATATCGAGGCTCGGACCGGGATCTCCAATGCCAAGATCCTGGATGCGATCCGGATCATGGATCTCCACATCGAGGACCCCCTCAGCTGTCAGCAACTGGCGATGACTGTGAACCTGTCACCGCGTCAGCTGGAGCGCCTGTTCCGTCGACATTTCAACTGCACACCCGGCCAGTATTATTTGCGCCTGCGCCTTGAGACTGCGCGGGATCTTCTACGCAGAACAAGCCGCCCGGTTCTGGATGTTGCGCTGGCCTGCGGGTTTGCATCAACGTCACATTTCACCAAGTGCTACCGGGAACGTTTCCTGTGCACCCCAACCGAAGAGCGGCAGTCCTATCAGTGGGCCAATACCAAACCGACATCGAGTGTTGGAACTGCAACGCCCATGCGGTTGGTCGCCAAATAGGGCGCGCGCACATTTCGAAAACGCAAAACGCCGCTCCGGACTGAACTGAAGCGGCGTTTTTTGATGTTAAACCTGAGCGATTAAACGTCCCACTTTGGACACCAGGGGCCGTCGACTAGACGCATATTCTTTTCCAGCCCACGAATTAGGGCAACGTCCTCTGCGGTCAAAGCAATATCCTTGGCGGCGAAGTTTTCAGCATTGCGTTTTGCATTCCCTGAAGACGGGATCACGATGTGTCCTTCAGCCATGAGGAATGCCAACGCGATCTGGCTCGCAGTTGCGTTGTGACGGCTGCCAATGGTCTTGAGCACTTCATCATCCACAACTGCCCCTCGCGCCAAGGGTGAAAACGCCGTCATCGGGATTGATTTGGATTTGGCGAAGTCAACGATTGGGTGGTTCTGAAGATAGACGTGGATCTCGCACTGATTTGTTGCAATGGGACGATCCCCCAGCAACTCGATTGCGCGACCGAGATGCCGGATTGTGAAATTAGACACACCTATGGATTTGGTCAGACCGGCATCATAAACCGCTGCCAGCTGGGCCATGTAGTCTTCGATGTCATATTCATCGTTGATAGACGGATAGTGCAGCAGCAGCATGTCGACCTGATCCACACGAAGCTTTTTGAGAGACGCTTCAACATGGCCGCGAATTTGTCCCGGTGCGAAGCTTTCTGGTGCCACCTTTGTTGTCAGGAAAACATCGTCCCGATCAATCGGACTGTCGGCAATGGCCTTTCCGACAAATTCCTCGTTATTATAGCCTTCTGCAGTATCAATGTGGCGATAACCAATATCGAGCGCTGCCATTACTCCGTTGTAAGCCGCATCACCGTCTCGATTCCAGGTTCCGTAACCTATTTGCGGGATGGCACCGATGAGTTTGACATCTGTCATCTATTGTTTTCCTTGATGTGATGTAAAGCGGATCGTTACAGATCAGCAAAAGAGAGGTAATTACTATCTAATCGTTTTAGAATGATCTTGAAACCATAAACATGCGACAAATTCTACATACGAATGATTTGCAATAGCAGTAATTGAGTGAGTGTTTGCGCTTCAGGCACTCATGACGCCAATCTCACAATCCCAAGAGGCACCAGATAGAGCCCCATGGCGAGAATTACGATCAGAACTGCGCTGCGGAATCCTGCGTCAGACAACCTTCTGCGGATAACCAGCCCGAGCCAAACGCCGACAAACGCTGGAACGACCATCTGCATGGACAAAAATGTCTCACTGGCCCTGACCATTCCGAAACTGCCCAGAGCCGCCCAAAGCGTCACTGTCGACAACATGAACAGCAGCCCCATTGCCTGGATCAACGCATCTCGGGAAAGGCCTATCGATTGAAGATACATCATCCCCGGCACCGCATAGGTTCCTGTCAGCCCGGAAAACACACCATTTACAGCGCCCACAATGATACCGACGGGCATTTGCAGTCTTTCGGGTATGAAAAACGTTATACCGGCCAATAGCGGCACGGCATACGCCACCATTAGCACTCCTAAAACCAGATCAGCGCCGCCATCCGGCAATTTGGTCAGGATAAAAGTCCCAAACCAGAGCGTGAGCATCGCGGCCAGAAGAAATGGCCACAACCGGGCCAGCAGCACGCGCAAATGACCGCCCAATGAGGCCTGCCAGACATTTGTCAGTAATGCTGGCCACAAAATGATGACGATCGCCTTGTCCACGCCGACCAGTATTGTCAGCAGCCCCAAGCTAATGGCTGGCATGCCAAATCCGACCAAGCCTTTGACAATACCAGCGATCATGAAAATCAGGCAAAATAGAATGAAGAGAACTGGTTCTGACATTTGCGGACTTTAAGACCATCCGATCGATAGCAACAAGGTGAATTCACCGCTCGGATTTCAGATTGCTGAATGAAGTTGCCTGTTGTTAGCTCAACCCATGTCAAATTCTGCGATTCCCGTTCTGTCCAACACCGAGGCCCGGCGCCTCTTCCTGCACAAACACGGCCTTGGAACATCACCAAAGGGTTCGGGCAAAGGTGCCGACCTTGCTGATGTCATCGACACAATCGGCTTTGTTCAGGTTGACAGCATCAACACGGTTGCCCGTGCGCACCACATGATCCTGGCTGCACGCAGACCCGCCTATAAAGAAAAGAACCTCAAACTTCTTTTGGAGCGGGATCGGCATCTGTTTGAGCACTGGACTCATGACGCTTCCGTGGTTCCGACAGAATTTTTCCCGCATTGGCAGCTTCGTTTCAAACGCGACAAGGAAAATCTGGTTGGTCCCTGGCGCAATTGGCGGCGAAACGGTTTCGAAGAGAAATTTGACGAAGTCCTCAAACACATCAGCGATCATGGTGCTGTCACATCCGCCACCGTTGGCAAGGATGAAAAACGTTCAAGTGGCGGTTGGTGGGACTGGCACCCTTCCAAGACTGCGCTGGAATTCCTGTGGCGGACTGGCCTGATTTCAGTGTCTCGTCGTCAAGGCTTTCAAAAAGTCTATGATTTGACCGAACGTGTCATTCCAGGGGAACATCGGAACACACATTTCGAAGACCATGAAACCATTGAATGGGCGGGCCAGTCTGCTCTTGAGAGACTGGGCTTTGCGACCTCTGGCGAAATTGCAGCGTTCTGGGATCTGATTACACCGGCAGAGGCCAAGGAATGGTGTCGTCTTGCGCTGGATGCTGGCCGGATTGTCGAAGCCGATCTTGAATGTGTGGACGGCAAACTGCGTCGGGTATTTGTCTTTCCTGAAACACTGGATGCATTAGTGTCCCTGCCCGAGCCGCCCTCAAGAATCCGAATCCTGTCGCCGTTCGATCCTGCCCTGCGGGACCGGAAACGGGCCGAACGTCTCTTTGGCTTTCACTACCGGATCGAGGTTTTTGTTCCAGAGCCCAAACGCCAATATGGCTATTATGTATTTCCGGTTCTGGAGGGTGATCGTTTGATCGGTCGGATAGACATGAAAGCGCATCGCGATCAGGACAGGTTGCATGTCCGCGCCTTCTGGCCGGAAGCAGGTGTTCGCACAGGCAAGGGCCGGATTGCAAAACTCGAAACTGAAATTGCCCGGAACGCCCGTTTAGCTGGCTGCAAATCTGTCAGTTATAACCCGGACTGGCTTCGCACCGCCTAAGTCATCCCAAGACATGACCTTTTACCGCCAAAACCAAAAGCTCCGTTACGTAATTTTCATCAAGATAATCAATTAGATAACGACCTAAGAACGAAAAATTATTCTTTCCTGTTAAAGTTAAAAAAACCTCTTACTGGTAATTCTTGCAATTCGAGGGCTTTGCCCTGATGCGTTGAATTGACCATGACCTGGACGAAGAGTGTGTGATGAACGCCGCACAGCAAAAAAAAGCTCGCACATGGCCGAAATTGAGCGGCCCGCATATTTGTGCCGGAGCCGGTAAACAGGCGCTGGATCTTGCGAGAAAAAGCCTTCTGAGCGCTGCTGAAATGCGCGGCGGCAATCTGTCTGCCGCAGACGTGGAGATGGTGTTCGATTTTCTGGCCGCATCCCAGGACATGTTCGAGATTTACCGGCACAATTACGAGGCTTGCGGCAAAATTCATCGCAAGCAGTCTTTTGTTGGCGCGAACAAGAATTTCTTTGCCATGTCAGTGCTGCGCTTCTTCTGCTTCGATCTCCTTCGCCAGACTTTCGAGCCGCAGATCAAGAGAAGTGACGCCAATTGGGAAATTGAATTCCTGCACGCTTTCAGCGCCTACATCTGCAGCAACTCGGATCCCGAATTCGAAAACGGACTGTCCGCTGCTTACCGCGCCCTGGCAAGCAAACACGGAAACTCAATCACTGCAGTGACAATTGCCAGCGATGAAACCATTCGGAAAATCATTCGGCAGGCGACAGCGAACTTTCCGACCGAGCATATTGACTTCGTCAATTTCTCAAACGCGATCAACAAGGCGCTTTCAGACAAATACGAAGATTACGGCCCGTCTCCGATCAAGGTGTCAGAGCCGGTCATCGAGCACTTTTTCGAGGCCATCAAGGATCCGAACAAGGGCAATTTTTTCAGAAAGATGGTCTTCAGCTAAGATCTGATTCCCTGACGGTCTGAGCAGGCAAGTCACTCTCGTTCGCGCATAAGACGCAATGTCGCAGTTGAAACCGCTGGCAAACACACTTCCATAACCCTATATATTCACATATTCGAATTTAATTAGAATATGGAGCGTGTCATGTCTGTAGAACGTGGAATTCTGTTTGTGGTCGGAGCTCTGGTTCTGGCATCCGTGCTTCTGGCCGTCTATGTCAACATCAACTGGCTGTGGCTGACCGGCATTCTGGGGGCCCATCTGATGCAAGCGTCGTTTACCGGTCTCTGCCCGGTCGTCATGACCCTGAAAAAACTCGGCTTGCCACAAAAAGCCGGATTTTCCTAAAACGACTACAGCATTGGAAATCAGTATCAGGCTGATTTCCAGCATCTTATGTCCAATTCAGGACCACCTTCCCGGCTTCCCCGGATTTCATAGCTGCAAAACCCTGCTCAAAATCATCAACACCGAACCGGTGTGTGATGACATTGCGGACATCTAGTCCGTTCTGCAGCATGGCAATCATCTTGTACCAGGTCTCGAAGATCTCGCGACCATAGACCCCCTTGATGGTGATCGCCTTGAATACGATCCGCGACCAGTCAACGGGTGATTTTCCAGGCGGAATGCCGAGCAATGCAATCCGGCCGCCCATCACCAAGTTCTCGACCATCTGATCCAGAGCGACCTGATTTCCGGACATTTCAAGGCCGACATCAAAACCCTCTTTCATTCCGAGGTTCTTCTCGACACCTTTCAAGTCCTGCTGGGCAACATTGACCGGCAACACATCAACCACCTTTGTGGCAAGGTCCAGCCGCGCCTGATTGATGTCGGTGATCACCACATTGCGTGCTCCGACATGACGGGCAACCGCCGCGGCCATGATGCCAATCGGCCCGGCGCCCGTGATCAAAACATCTTCTCCCACCAGATCGAAACTGAGCGCTGTATGAACCGCATTGCCGAGCGGGTCCAAAATGGCGCCGATTTCATCGTCGATCTCGTCTGGGAGCGGAACCACGTTAAACGCCGGAAGGCAGAGATACTCGGCAAACGCACCCTGCTCATTGACGCCTATACCGCGTGTTTCAGGATCAAGATGGAATTTACCGGCACGAGATTGTCGCGAGTGTTTGCCGATCAGATGCCCCTCACCGGAACAGCGCTGGCCTATTTCGAGATCATCAACATTCTTGCCGATCTCGACAATCTCTCCGGCAAACTCATGGCCGGTGATCATGGGAACGGGAACAGTTCTGGCCGCCCAGTCATCCCAGTTCCAGATATGAATGTCGGTGCCGCAGATACCGGTCTTGTTGATCTTGATGAGGACATCATCCGGTCCGATTTCCGGCACCGGTGCTCGCGTCATCCAGAGGCCTTCCCGTGCCTCGGATTTTTCCAAGGCTTTCATCTGGTTGCTCATGACAACACTCCTGTTGCCTTGCCAGCCTTGCCGAATGCCTCCAGCGCACGATCCAGATCCGATGTCGTCAGAGCTGCATTCATCTGTGTGCGTATTCGCGCTTGCCCATGAGGGACGACTGGAAAGAAAAACCCGGAGACGTATACGCCCAGCTCAAACAGCTTCGCTGCCATGGATTGCGCCAACTTGGCGTCACCCAGCATCACCGGAATGATTGGATGTTCACCGGGCAGCAATGAAAAGCCGAGATTTTCCAGACCTGCGCGCCAAAACCGCGCATTTTCAAACAGGTTTTTTCTTAAACCGTCGCCCTCCTCTACCAGCCTGATGGCCTCCAGACCGCTCATGACAATGGCCGGAGGCAAGCTGTTGGAAAAGAGATAGGGCCGGGCGCGCTGACGCAGCAAATCGATGACAGGCTGCGGTCCGGCTATATAGCCGCCGATACCACCGCCCAGCGCCTTGCCAAGTGTGCCTGTCAGAATATCGACATCAACTCCAAAATGTGCCGGTGTGCCCTCGCCTTTAGACCCCATGAAGCCAGTCGCATGGCAATCATCGACCATGACAACGGCATCATGTTTTTTAGCTAGTGCCGTGATCTCCGGCAGCTTGGCCAAATAACCATCCATTGAGAACACACCGTCGGTGGCTATCATGATGTGGCGGGCCCCTGCCTCGCGGGCCGCAATCAGTTTGGTCTCCAGATCCGCCATGTCGGAATTGGCATACCGGAAGCGTTTGGCTTTGCACAGGCGAATGCCGTCAATGATCGAAGCGTGATTAAGTGCGTCCGAAATAATCGCATCCTCAGGACCAAGGAGTGGCTCAAACAGGCCGCCATTTGCATCAAAACAGGCAGCAAACAGGATTGCATCGTCCTTTCCCAGAAATCCCGCCAACCGCTGTTCTAGCTGCCGGTGAATGTCCTGCGTACCGCAGATAAACCGGACTGACGCCATGCCGAAACCTTTGGGCTCCATGGCCTTTTTGGCTGCCTCGATCAGGGCCGGATGGTCAGCCAGCCCAAGATAATTGTTGGCGCAGAGGTTGATGACATCGTGGCCACCGACCGCGATGTGCCCGCCCTGCGGCGATGTGATCAGACGCTCACGTTTGTAAAGCCCATCGGCCTCAATCTCGGTCAGTGTTTTGGAAATATCAGTCAGAAAAGCACTCGACACAGGCATTCTCCGGGAATTGGTGACGGTGATAAGGATTATCAGAAACCGTCATGCCAAAACTAAATTCGGTTCTGATCAAAAATGCAATTCTTCTGTTTGAAATCGCTGCATTTTTGCTAGGTTTGAACGGACCGTCGTATCCACGGCGCATCCTGTCGGTTTCGGAACATCTGCTGCACTGCGCTCTCTCATAGCGTTTGCAGCACAATCAAATCACCTATCTGCTGCTTTAGAGCGGCCGCCATCATTTGAGGACTTACAATGGCCAGCGATATTGAAATTGCCCGTGCTGCCAAAATGAAACCGATCCAGGAGATTGGCGACCGGTTGAATATTCCTGAAGAGGCATTGCTGCCCTATGGCCGGACCAAGGCGAAGGTTTCTGGCGATTTTCTTAAAACGCTCGGCAGCAAGAAGAACGGCAAACTGGTCTTGGTGACAGCGATCAACCCGACACCTGCCGGTGAAGGCAAGACGACAACGACTGTTGGCCTTGGCGATGGTCTCAACAAGATCGGCAAGAATGCGATGATCTGCCTTCGCGAGCCGTCACTCGGTCCGTGTTTCGGCATGAAGGGTGGCGCAGCTGGCGGCGGTTATGCGCAGGTCGTTCCGATGGAAGACATCAACCTGCATTTTACCGGCGACTTCCACGCAATCACTTCGGCACACAATCTTCTCTCGGCCCTGATCGAAAACCATATCTATTGGGGCAACGCGCTTGGCATCGATCAACGCCGTGTCACCTGGAAACGCGTTCTGGACATGAACGACCGCGCGCTGCGCGAAATTGTGTGTTCTTTGGGAGGGGTCGCCAACGGCTTCCCGCGTGAAGGCGGTTTTGACATCACGGTCGCATCTGAAATCATGGCGATCCTCTGCCTTGCCACCAGCCTGGAAGATCTTCAAAAACATCTCGGTGATATCATCGTAGCCTACCGCCGTGACAGGTCGGCGATCCGGGCACGGGATCTGGAAGCTGATGGCGCGATGACAGTTCTGCTGAAGGAAGCCATTCAGCCGAACCTTGTTCAAACCCTTGAAAACAACCCAGCCTTCATTCACGGCGGCCCCTTCGCCAACATCGCCCATGGCTGTAACTCTGTCATGGCGACGCAGTCCGCGCTGAAGCTGGCTGATTATGTAGTCACTGAAGCCGGCTTTGGCGCAGACCTTGGCGCTGAAAAATTCTTCGACATCAAATGCCGCAAGGCTGGCCTGTCACCTGACGCTGTTGTGATCGTCGCCACCATTCGCGCTCTTAAAATGAACGGCGGCGTTGCCAAGGACGATCTCGGCGCGGAAAATGTCGACGCGGTCAAAAAAGGCTGTGCCAACCTCGGCCGCCATATCGAGAACATCAAACAATTCGGCGTTCCCGCTGTTGTTGCCATCAACCACTTTACTGCTGACACGGATGCCGAGGTCCAGGCGGTCAAGGACTATTGCTCTGATCTCAATGTCGATGCTGTTCTTGCTACTCATTGGGCAAACGGTTCTGATGGCACAATAGAACTTGCGGAAAAAGTCGCAGCCCTTGCCGAAAGCGGAGCCGCGCAATTCGCACCGCTTTATGACGATGCAATGCCGTTGTTTGAGAAGATCGAGACAATTGCAAAGCGGATCTACCGCGCAGATGAAGTGCTTGCTGACAAGTCCATTCGGGATCAACTTCGCCGCTGGGAAGCAGACGGGTTCGGCGATCTGCCAGTCTGTATGGCAAAGACCCAGTACTCGTTCTCGACGGACCCAAGCCTGCGTGGTGCGCCGACCGGCCACGGGGTTCCGATTCGGGAGGTCAGACTGTCAGCTGGCGCAGGTTTCATCGTTGCGGTTTGCGGAGAAATCATGACCATGCCCGGCCTGCCACGTGTGCCATCTGCCAACCAGATCAAGCTGGACGATCAGGGTCAGATTGAAGGGTTATTCTAGGAAATATTTGCACAAATATACCGGGGCGGATACTTCGATCCGCCCACCGTGCAATTGACGGAAACAACACACCTATCCACCGCTGTCGCAAGTGCGACTTGGCGCGTCGTATTGGTGATATCGGTCTAAACCGCTTGGGGCATATGGTTTTTTAAGTGAAACAACCTATGCATCCTTTCGGAGCTGCTTATGTCTGACGAAGAAGACATCGATCTCGCCTCTCTTTCCGACAACGAACTTGTCGAGCAAATGCATGACGATCTTTATGATGGTCTGCAGGACGAGATCAAGGAAGCCGTCAATATCCTTCTGGGTCGCGGCTGGACACCTTATGACGTTCTGACAAAGGCTCTTGTTGAAGGTATGCGCATTGTCGGGGTAGATTTCCGCGATGGCATCCTGTTTGTGCCGGAAGTGCTCCTGTCAGCGAACGCCATGAAGGGCGGGATGAGCATTCTCCGGCCGCTGCTTGCAGAAACCGGCGCACCAAAAGTCGGCAAGATGGTCATCGGTACCGTCAAGGGAGACATTCACGACATCGGCAAGAACCTCGTTTCCATGATGATGGAAGGTGCCGGTTTTGAAGTGATTGATATTGGTATCAACAATCCGGTCGAAAACTATCTGGCAGCTCTGGAAGAACATCAGCCCGACATTCTCGGCATGTCCGCCCTGCTGACCACTACCATGCCTTACATGAAGGTTGTCATTGACGAGATGAAGGCCAAGGGCCTGCGCGACGATTACATCGTACTCGTCGGCGGCGCGCCGCTCAATGAGGAATTCGGCGAAGCTGTTGGTGCAGACGGATATTGCCGTGATGCAGCCGTTGCTGTGGAGATGGCCAAAGACCTGATTGCCCGCAGACACAATCAGCTTGCAAATCGAGGCTGACGAACATGTTCAGGGAGGCGGCCGACATGTTCACTGGCGAGCCTCTCTTTCCGCTCGAGACCAATGGAACACCGGACGACAAGATTGGCCGTGTTCTTGTGATTGCCTGCGGTGCTCTTGCCCGCGAAATCATCGCGATACGTGACCAGAACCAGCTCGACCATATCGACCTCGCCTGCCTGCCCGCACAGCTCCATAATTCTCCTGACAAAATCCCGGACGAAGTTCGCCGGGTCATTTTGATGAACCAGGATACCTATTCCGACATTCTGGTAGCGTATGGCGATTGCGGGACCGGTGGTCTTCTGGACAAGGTTCTCGAGGAAACTGGGACGCGCCGCCTTGAAGGTGCGCATTGCTACGCCTTCTTCTCCGGAATTGATGCCTTCGACAAGCTGGAAGACGATCAGCTTGGGTCCTTCTATTTGACGGACTTCCTGGTCAGACATTTTCAAACCATGGTGATCGAACCTCTCGGACTGGATTGGCATCCCCATCTAAGAGACATGTATTTCGAGCATTATACGAGAGTGCTGTACATCGCGCAGACTGACGACCAGGACCTGGAAGAGGCTGCTCGACGCGCCGCTGACCGGCTGAAACTACCGTTCGAAATGCTGCGAACCGGCTACGGCCTTCTGGACCCGTTTTTGAGGATGAGTGCTCCGAAATAAACAACGGTATATCCGACACCGGACAGGTCGGTTTTTCACGCGTGTATGCCGCTATCAAGCGGCTGGAACTTAAACGTTTCCGGCAATCATGATCTGGAAGGGAACGAGTTATATGGCGCAAAAAGTTATCGTTTACTGGCGGGACATTCCGGCACAGATCATGGTCAAGAAAGGCCGGAAATCTGCGCGCCGAGAACTGCCGCCGATTTTCATGGAAGCGATAGATGCCTGTGCCATGCGCATCGGAGCAAAGGATAGCGAAGCCTATCTCGCCGAATGGCGCCGGGCTGATCCCGTTAACGTGTCCGACGATCTGGAAACCGAGGCTGAAAACGCCCTCTCCGAATTGATGTCTGCCTATCCGAAGGACCGGATAAAGGACCTTTTGGCCAATGGAGGCATGGAACCATGACTGAAACCCGTCTGTTGGCGAATGGGCGACTGCCCGCATCCACTGAAATGTCCCCCAAACAGGTGGTGGAAAAGCCAGAGCTTATGGCAAACATTCCGGCGGGAACGCAGGTTTATGTCACGGACCTTGGCAATGCATCAGAAGACATGATCGTGTCCGCCGCCCGCACACTGACAGACAATCACCTAATCCCTGTGCCGCATATGGCAGCCCGCCGTTATCTGGACCTTGCGGGTTTTGAGCGCCGCATTACCCGGCTGACACAGGAAGCTGGCGTCCGCGAAATTCTGGCAATCGCTGGAGAATCTGATACGCCCGGCCCGCTGACATCTTCCGTTTCGCTTCTGGAGACAGGCCTCTTCGACAGGCTTGGCATCAGAAAAATCGCTGTTGCGGGCCACCCTGACGGCGCACCGGACATCAATCCGGATGTGATCAGATCATTCCTTCAACGCAAACACGAACTTGCCGCGCAAAGCGATGCCGAGTTCCGGATTGTCACCCAATTCGGTTTTGACCCGCATCAGGTCAGCGTCTGGCTGGACGAGATCCAGTCCTGGGGTAACCAATTCCCGGTTCATATCGGTGTTGCCGGTCCTGCCAAGATGACAACCTTGCTGAAATACGCTGCGTTTGCCGGTGTCGAAAACTCGTTGAACTTCCTGAAAAAACGCGGCGGCGCAGTGGTCTCCATGTTGTCCGGATATGATCCGGAAACACTGGTGGAGCCTTTGGAAACCCGGATCACCAGTCAGCCCGAATCCCAGTTGGCGCAGATCCATGTCTATCCGTTCGGCGGTATCACCAAGACGGCTGACTGGCTGCATGCCCGCGGGAGTTGGTCCTTTCCAACCCCCACCACATCCTTTACCGCCAATGAGAGCGCCTAAATGACCAGAACTGTCGTTGCATCCGCCACCAAGGAAATCGTTATCGGTTTCGACCAGCCGTTTTGCGTCATCGGTGAGCGCATCAATCCCACGGGCCGCAAGAAACTTGCTGCCGAAATGGTTGAAGGCAATTTCGAGACGGTGAAAGCCGATGCGCTGGCGCAGGTTGCTGCCGGAGCGACCATGCTGGACATCAATGCCGGGGTGACAGCTGTCAACCCGAATGAAACCGAGCCACCACTGATGGTAAAAACTCTTGAGATAGTTCAAGAGCTTACCGACATTCCTTTGGCAATTGATTCATCTGTATCCGAGGCTATTAAAGCAGGACTTGAAGTTGCCAAGGGCCGCCCACTGGTCAACTCGGTCACTGGCGAAGAGGAAAAACTGGAAGCAATCCTGCCGCTCATAAAAAAATACAATGTGCCGGTTGTCGCTATTTCCAATGACGAGAGCGGTATTTCCGAAGACCCTGACGTCCGCTTTGAAGTCGCCCGGAAAATCGTACAACACGCTGCTGACTACGGCATACCCGCACACGACATTGTCGTAGATCCGCTGGTCATGCCGATTGGAGCCATGGGAACAGCCGGACAACAGGTTTTTGCGCTTTTGCGCCGCCTGAGAGAAGAGCTGAAGGTCAACACGACCTGTGGACTGTCCAATGTCTCATTCGGGCTGCCACATCGCCACGGCATCAACGCCGGTTTCATCCCGATGGTCATTGGTGCGGGCATGACGTCCGCAATCATGAACCCTTGCCGTCCGCAGGAAATGGAAGCCGTTCGTGCTGCCAATGTCCTGAACGGTACCGATCCCAATTGTCAGGAATGGATCATGACCTACCGGGACCATCAGCCTGCAGCAGCAGGAAGCACTCCTGCTCCTGTAGACGGTGCCGGTTCCTCTGGCGGGCGCCGTCGCGGCGGCCGTGCTGCTCGTCGATCTGCGGGGTAGAGATAGGCCTAACGGCCAAGAAACCGTATGAAATCACCCTTCCCTTCAACGGGAGGGGTTCCGCATTTTCACAATGCAGACAAGATGGCCAGTCACATTCATCCATGACCGAACCTGATAAAATCGCAAAAGTCGTTTTTCAGCCCAGTGGCCGCAGGGGAATATTTCCTGTTGGAACGCCGCTTCTGGATGCAGCACGGTCGCTCGGTGTTTATGTGGAATCTGTTTGTGGCGGACGCGGTATTTGCGGGCGTTGTCAGATATCCGTGTCTGATGGCACTTTCGCCAAGGAAAATCTGACAAGTTCAGCAGATCATCTGGAAGGTGCGACCGAAGCAGAAACCCGTTACGCAGCGCTGCGTAAACTTCCCTCAGACCGGCGCCTGTCCTGTCAGGCAAGGATCCTGGGCGACTTGGTCATTGATGTGCCGACTGACGCCCAGACCAACCGTCAGGTCGTCCGTAAGCGCGCCGAAGCCAGAACCATCGAAGCTGATAGCGCTGTCTCGCTTGTCAGCATTTCCATCGACGAACCGGATATGGAAACACCGCGTGGCGATATCGATCGACTGCGAGAAGCGCTGTTAGAAAAAACCGCAGTTTCCTCTCTCTCCGTCGATCCTATCCTTCTGCCAAAGGTCCAGGCAATCCTTCGAAAAGGGTCGTGGAGTGTAACCGCTGCCATCTACCGCGACGAAAGCGTGCCGCCAACATTGGTCGCGCTTTGGCCTGAAGAGAAGAAAGTAATCTACGGATTGGCAGTCGATATCGGCTCAACTACGATCGCTGCTCATCTGTGCAATCTCCAGAATGGCCGCACGGTCTCGTCTGCAGGCACCTCCAATCCGCAAATCCGCTTCGGCGAAGACCTGATGTCGCGGGTCTCTTACATCCAGATGAACCCGTCGAAACTGCCGGATCTCGTGAAAGCGGTGCGGGACGCCATCAATGCATTGATCGGAAAGCTTGTCGGTGATGTTGGTGCGGAGCGTTCGGACGTACTTGACGCGACATTTGTCGGCAATCCGGTCATGCATCATCTGTTTCTGGGAATTGACCCGGTTGAACTCGGCGGCGCACCGTTTGCACTCGCGGCCTCTGATGCCATGGTTCTGAACGCTCGCGATCTGAGTTTGGAACTTAATCCCGGCGCGCGGGTCTATTTGCTGCCTTGCATTGCTGGTCATGTTGGCGCAGATGCGGCGGCTGCGACCCTGTCCGAAAGCCCCTACAATCTGGAAGAAACAACGCTGCTGGTTGATGTCGGCACCAACGCGGAAATCGTCATCGGCAACAAGGACCGTCTTCTTGCGGCCTCCTCCCCGACGGGACCAGCCTTTGAAGGAGCAGAAATCTCCTCAGGACAACGGGCAGCACCTGGCGCTATCGAACGGCTCCAGATCAACAAAGATACGCTTGAACCCCGCTTTAAAGTCATCGGTGTTGATGAATGGTCTGACGAAGATGGTTTTGCAGAGAAGATCGACAGTGTCGGAGTAACCGGCATTTGCGGGTCCGGCATTATCGAGGCTGTCGCGGAGATGTATCTGGCCGGTCTGATCACTGAGGACGGTGTGATTGATGGCAGCATGGCGGACCGGACGTCTCGCATCCAGCCAACTGGCCGCACGTTTTCCTATCTGATTGCTGATCAGGACGTTGTGATCTCAATCCTGCAAACGGATATTCGAGCAATTCAGCTTGCCAAGGCCGCGCTTTATGCCGGTGTCAAACTGCTTCAGGACAAACTGGGTAGCTATCACATTGACCGCATTCGTCTGGCTGGAGCATTCGGCAGTTACATTGATCCAAAATACGCGATGATCCTCGGCCTTATTCCGGATTGCGCGCTTGATGGCGTTTCCGGTGTCGGCAATGCGGCTGGAACCGGTGCCCGCATGGCGCTGCTCAATCGGGGACATCGACGCGAGATCGAGAAGGTCGTTCGCGACATTGAAAAAATCGAGACTGCTCTGGAACCCAAATTCCAGGAGCATTTCGTCAACGCGATGGCACTCCCCAACAAGGTCGACCAGTTCCCAAACCTGCAAACAACCGTTGACTTGCCTGAGCGCAAAGAACCAACAGCAGAGGACGCGAGCGGAGGTCGTCGCAGACGACGCAGGCGGGGATAATCACTCGTGTATTTGGGTCAGTGCCCACCAGCAACACCGGATACAATCTGGAAGCTGGCGATGGCGACGCAAAGGCCAGCACCAACAATGCCCCACCAACGATAGTGAAAAATCGCGCCCTCTCCGATCTTTCTGCCGATGGCAAATAGCGACAGGTTGACCAGTGCAAATACCGCAAGGGTCACGAGGCTGGTTGCCTGCGCCAGCTGAATAAGCGGAAAAAACAGCGCAAGGACAAGGATAACCCCCGTCACTGACATCGTGGCGCGGGCTGGTGTTTTCCGGGTGTTGTGAACCTTGGAGAACCAGGTCGGCGCAAGTCCTTCATTGGCCATGCCGTAGAGCACCCGGCTTGCCATGACGATCTGGACCAGAATGCCATTCACCATCGCGATTGTTGCAGCGGCTGCGATTGGCTTTCCGGAAAGGCCCGACACCGCTTCAAAAAGCGTCGCCAAAGGCGCAGAAGAAGACGTGATAGCGTCTCTATTGGTCGCAAGCGCTGCAATTACCGCCAGCACCACGTAAATCAGGACCGTGATGCCGAGGGTCCAATAGATAGCGCGCGGCACGGTCCACTCGGGGCGAATCGTTTCTTCACACATGTTTTCAATGTCTTCAAAACCGATAAAGGCAAAAAATGCCAGAACACCGCCTGATATGATCCCGGTCATCGCCGCAAAACTGAGATCTGGAACGAATGTCGCACCGACTGCCGGAAGATCGTCCAGAAGCGGCAGTCCGAAGAAGATCACAACAAGCAGCGTCCCGACTTCGATCAGCGTCACGATTGCGGCAAAAACAACGCTCTCACGAACACCGAACCAGGCAATGCCGGAGAGGCACAGGATGATGATTGTGACCAGAACCGCTTGAGGAATGGGCAGAAAGACCTGAACATATCCGGCAAACGCGATAGCAATCACGGCACTGGAGATAATGCCGGTCGCGACAATGCCATAGCCACAAATCCGGGCGAACGCAGCTCCGAGCCCGCGATTGACGAACACGGCCTCACCGCCCGCCACCGGATACCGCTGAATAAGCAGCGCATAGGAAATCCCGGTTATCCCGGCAATCACCCCCGCAAGCAGAAAGGAGAGCGGTGCCTGATCGCCAGCGAGCGCCAGGACTTCACCGATCAACGCGAAAATCCCTGCCCCAACCGTCACACCAACGCCGTAGAACACCAACCACGGCAGTGTCAGTGTTCGTCTGAGGTGGGTCTCTCCAGTGGAAGATTTTGTAGCCATGGAGATACTGTCCCTGATTGCCGGAGACATTCCAATTGGGCGGATCACTTATGCCGCTACGTCCATTTTACGGATCAAGAAAATACTGCTCTCGGAGCCTTTGCCAGATCTTCTCGCCGACCTGGCAGTCATAGGGCTGCTGGAACGTCAGCTGTGCATGCATAACGCGCGCGGGTTGATGAGGCACAAACCCGCCAATTTCCAGGATCAGTTTACGGCGAACAGCTTCGGGAAACTGCGCCCAGTCATTCACCGGGATCATGAAACTCCCCGGCCCACCAATGACGCATCGACGATAATATTCATCCAGATCTTCAATATTGAACTGCTGCCCGAAACCACTATGGGTCATTAGCGGCAAACCATTGATGATAAGCCCGTCACCAAGCGCCGCGTCCCTGGACCGCGTGACATCGCCGCCCTGATTGTTCGGCCCGTCTCCGGAAATATCGATCACATGCCGTTCGGCCTTGAAGGGGAGTTTTTGAAACAATCTCGATGCATGCCGGATGGCACCAGAAATGGAAGTTCGCCGCTGTCCAAAACTCTCTGTTTCCAGAATTCTGGTCGCAAAAACGTCCGCATCCTGCTGGGTTTCAATGATGGCCCAGCCTGCGATTTCTCGTTTATGACCAACATTCGCCCACTCAAAAATGGTCAAGGCAATCCGGCCATGTGCACCAAGTTCAATGGCCCGCACCACTTCCGGACTGGAGATCGCTGCGGCATAGCCTTTGCGTTGGAGGAGCAGTTCTTCAGGTGACATGGAACGCGAGACGTCAACCGCAAGCACCAAAGCGACATCCACCGACTGATTAGACCGGGCAAAACTGGTTGCTGCCAGCAAAAACAACAGGCTAACAAAAGCGAACCGGAGTGAACGATTCATCCACATAGCAAAACCATATCGTAATCTTGGCCAGCCGCCAGCAGGAATACGTAAACGATCCGTGATCCGGCCAAACTTCACCTGAAGAACACCTTTCGCTCATGCGCCGCAATCCGCTATAACACCTCAAAATCAGACATCTTCCGGAGCTTGTCATGACTGACGCCCTCGCAAACGCTGACGAAACCCAAAAACCACTCTTGAGCACCCTTCTGCATGAAGGTGTCTACCGGATCGTCATGCAGCGCCCCGAGCGCATGAACGCGCTATCGAGTGAGATGATGACAGCGCTGTCCGGTGAGCTCACCAGAGCCGCAGAGAACCCGGATGTTCGGGTGATCCTGCTTGGCGCTGAAGGCAAGGTCTTTTGTGCCGGCCATGATCTGAAAGAACTGACTGCAGCCCGCGCTGACGCTGATCGTGGCAAGGCGACATACGCTAGAATCATGCGCCAGTGTTCGGATCTGATGCAGCAGATAGTCAGACTGCCAAAACCGGTTATCGCGGTCGTCACCGGTGTCGCAACAGCCGCCGGATGTCAACTAGTCGCCTCGTGTGATCTGGCAATTGCTACAGACACGGCAACTTTTTGCACACCGGGTGTCAATATCGGGCTGTTCTGCTCCACGCCGATGGTGGCACTTTCCAGAAACGTAGCGCCGAAACATGCGATGGAAATGCTGCTGACCGGCGAAGCCATTGATGCATCCACTGCCAAGGATTTCGGCCTGATCAACCGTATCGTTTCGCGCGACTATCTGGAACAGGTTGTCCAGAAATACGGCGCAGCTATTGCATCTAAATCAGCCCATGCCCTCAAACTCGGCAAAGAAGCCTTTTACCAGCAGCTCGAAATGCCACTATCTGAAGCTTATGATTTTGCGGCCAATACGATGGTCGAAAACATGATGGCCAATGATGCTGATGAAGGCATTTCCGCCTTCTTGCAAAAGCGCAAACCGGAATGGACCGATAGCTGACAATGGCAAACCAGGCTGGATATTCCGGACGCCCACTGTCCGCCAAGCTTGGATTGAAAGACGGCATGACGTGCTGGTGGCATGCCATGCCAGAGACTGTTTCCGAATTGCTAAGCGAACAGGCACCGAGTCATACCCTTGTTGAAGCTCCGGTCTCCGGCCTCAACTTTGCCCACATATTCACCGCAGACCAAGAGGAACTCGCAGAGTTGCTCGCTGTGCTGCGCAATCAGATTGCGCCCGACGGCATGATCTGGGTGTCCTGGCCGAAAAAATCCTCCAGGGTTCTCTCAACAGTAACCGAAGACACCGTCCGTGAACTCTGCCTTCCGATCGGACTGGTCGACGTCAAGGTCTGCGCCGTTGACGAGACTTGGTCCGGTTTGAAGTTGGTGATCCGCAAGGAACTTCGTAGCATCTAGGACCCCATCTGCCAAAAGTCCTTCAATTTCTATCAGGTGCTTGTTTGTCCAGCGCCGGTCAAAAAAGCAGTCCGTATTGCTGACTTCATTGCGACCAGTGGCTCGCTGATCAATGGCGAATTGCTCTCCGCCAGTACAAGTTTTGACGTCGGAGTGGGACCAAACCCCAACTCCGCCGGAGCGACCGACAAACCAGGTTGGATCGAAGAACGCGCCAGCAGCCCGATCGCAATTCCAGCTTCAACTGCGGCAATGATACCGGACACACTCTGGCTGGAGTAAACCACACGATATGGCCTCTCCATGGCCGTCAGTGATTTTACCGCCGCGTCGCGCCACCAACAGGAATGATCAAACAGGGCAACAGGAACGGTCATCGCAGACGCAAAACTCTGTTTGTCAGAGACCATCCAGCATGTTGGATCTTCGAATAGAACTTCTTCGCCCTTTTTTGGATGCTCGACTTCATAGACGGCCAGATCCATTTTCCCCTTTTCCAACGCCTCGGGAAATCCTGTGCTCAAAGTACAAGTCACATCCAGTTCGACACTAGGGTACTGGCGTGAAAAGGACGCGATAATCTGCGCAAGTTTTGCCTTTCCGTGATCGTCAGGAATGCCGAGCCTCAATCGGCCAGCGATGGTATCTTGCGAAAAATCACGCAGTGCCGCGTCCAGGCGCGCAGTGACCTCATATGCAATTGGCAGCAATCGTCGCCCGGTTTCGCTCATGACCACACCGCGGCCGTGACGCTCAAATACGTCATGCCCCAAAATACTCTCAAGACGTTTGATCTGCAGGCTTGTGGCGGATTGTGACCGGTGTATCAGCCGGGCACCATCGGTGACACTGCCTGCCTGGGCAACGGCAACAAAGGTTCTCAGAAGATCACTGTCCAAATTTTCCATATATTTTTCGAATACCTGTCATTAAATCTATTCGTTTCATATATGTCTTTGGAATAACTAGTTTCAAGGTCAAAGGAGAACTACATGACCGAAGAAGCTGTTGTCGGAAAACCCTCGAACATGAAATTTATCCTCGCAGGATTGGCGGCTGCGCTGCTCGCGATCATGGCCTTATGGCCGGATCATGTCATTGAAGCTGCCAGATTTGTCGTTTGGGGCCTGATCACCGTCCTGCCAATTGTCATCCCCGGGATCCTTCTTGCTTCGTGGATTGTTGCCAGCGGTGCAGATTCCCATATTGCCAGTGCTTTTGAAGGCCGAACCCTGAGAACCGTATTCATGGCCTCCCTGATCGGGGCGCTGACGCCTGTTTGCGGCGTGACCGTTTTGCCATTGATGGCAGGCCTGCTGGCAGCAGGTGTTCCGCTCGCCCCCATCATGGCGTTCTGGCTATCATCGCCAGTCACGGACCCTGCCATGCTGGCAACAACGATTGCCACGCTCGGGATGAGTTTTGCTATCGGCAAGACTGTTGCAGCGTTTGGTATCGGTGTTTTCGGTGGAGCCTTTACCGCGCTCTTTTCCAAACGTCCCTGGGCGGTACAGTCCCTTCGTGACAATGGGTTGGCCCGGCAGTTGAGCGCGGCCCGTTGCAGTGGAAACCAGTCCTTTGATCCTCGGGTCTGGAAGACAGCTCCTCGTCGGCAATCCTTTGCCAGACAGTTTTGGGCGACGACACGACTTATGCTGATTTGCCTGATCCCGGCCTTTGCAGCGGAATACGCCTTGAATGCCGCCCTAAATCCCGGATCGCTAGCAGCTTATGTTGGTGCGGACAAATGGTGGGCGATCCCGGCAGCTGTCTTTGTCGGTGCTCCGGCTTACATAGACGGCTACGCAGCGCTGCCACTGACGAGGGGCCTGATCGACAATGGCATGTCGGAAGGCGCGGGCATGGCCTTTTTGATATCGGGCGGTGTCGTCAGCATCTGGGGAGCCATGGCAATTGCCCCTGTTCTCAAACTGAAGCCATTTCTGCTGTATCTTGCTTTGGCTGTTCTCGGATCACTCGCCGCCGGGTATCTGTTTGAGTGGCTGGTCTAGAGCGAATTTTGATAATAGGGACCAACGGAAAGAAAGAAGTCTGCAGATACACATTATTGACTTGCCCTCCCCGGATGCTTCCGGTTTCTTGGGCATCCCACTGAGACAGGTTTGCAATCCGCATGAATCACGACAGCTATTCCGACACCTATATCAAAGGCATACTCGATGACGTCAAAACCGTCGCCATGATCGGGGCAAGTGCCAATTCCGTGCGACCATCCTATTTCGTGCTGAAATATCTATTGTCAAAAGGATACGATGTCTGGCCAATCAATCCGGGGCAGGCAGGCAAGGAAATTCTCGGCCAAAAGGTCTACAGCTCCCTTGAGGAACTCCCGGCCACACCGGATATGATCGACATATTCCGTAATTCGGAAGCCGCCGGACAGGTGATAGATCAGGTTATTGCAAGCGGTGACTTGCCAAAAGTCATCTGGCTGCAGCTCAGTGTGCACCATGACGAGGCTGCCGAGCGCGCTGAGCAGGCTGGAATCAAGATGGTCATGAACCGTTGTCCGAAGATCGAATATGGTCGCCTGTCCGGTGAAATTGGTTGGGCAGGTGTCAATTCCAAAACCATTTCTTCAAAGCGCCCAACCCTGAAGTCCGGGTTTCAGCATCGCGGTCTTTCCGGGAAGAACGACACCTGAAAACGCGGCATTCACCAGTTTCGCACAACGTTCACTGGGTAAATCCTTTGCAAGGTTCCCAGTAACCGGACAGTCGTTCCGGCCAACGCTCGCGAAGACATCAAAATGACCCAAGATCCGACCCTGTTTACCGCTGTCGAGTGGGTATTGGCGGCGATGGCTGGATTAATTGCCCTTTTAATTTTTGCAGTTGCAAACCGGTCAGGCCCAGGATCCCCCTATTCTAAACGGGATGAGACCTGGTCCCGCAAGACTGCACGTCCTGACAAAAAGCTATGAAAACCAACGGCGATTTTCCTCTGCTGCGGTTTCATATCAACGACAAGTCTCCGATGACCAGGTAGATGCGCGCGCAATCGATTCATTTTTAGACAAAATTTCTTCCAATTTGTCCTGAATGCCATTCAAAGACTTACTCTTTTCTCCACTTCCCATTGCGAAAATTAAATTTCACACATGAAAAAATGCATTTGGAGACGGAAATGCAGGTTCTTTTCAGCGATATGTCGGTCATTGTTCTCTCGCTCCCGTTGTTCGCAATTGCTCTACTATTCGGTGTCTACACACTGATAAAAGTGGACAGTCGCCCGGAATTGTCCGGAACCAGAAAGTCACTCCCGCCCCGCAAATAAGCCCGCGACACGCCTCCGTCTTCACTGTCGATATCCTCGAGTTTCGTGAAAGGTCCTCACAGGAACACATCAGCCTTTGACCTCCCCCTCGGCTTCGGCCAAACTGGCCGCAAATATATCAAGGGAGGTTCTTTATGAGCGAAAATAATCCAGGTTTTTCGACACTCGCAATTCATGCTGGTGCCGCGCCAGATCCGTCTACCGGTGCACGTGTTACGCCGATTTACCAAACATCATCTTTCGTATTTGACGATGTTGATCATGCAGCCTCCCTTTTTGGATTGCAGGCGTTTGGCAATATCTACACCCGCATTACCAACCCGACGACAGCCGTTCTGGAAGAGCGAGTTGCCGCTCTTGAAGGCGGAACAGCAGCCCTGGCGACAGCATCCGGTCATTCAGCCCAGTTGCTCTGTTTTCATTCGCTCATGCAGCCCGGGGACAACATCGTAGCCGCCAACAAGCTCTATGGCGGATCTATCAACCAGCTCAATCATTCCTTCAAGAGTTTTGGCTGGGGTGTAAAATGGGCAGACCCGGCGGACCTCAGCACATTCGAAAATTCGATTGACGACAAGACACGCGCAATTTTCATTGAGAGCCTGGCGAACCCCGGCGGGATCGTTGTCGATATTGAAGGCATAGCCAAAATCGCCAAGGCCAAAGGTGTGCCGTTGGTTGTCGACAACACAATGGCAACGCCCTATCTGTGTCGGCCAATCGAACATGGCGCTGATATCGTGCTTCACTCGCTAACAAAATTCATGGGCGGCCATGGTAACTCCATGGGCGGAATTCTGGTGGACGGCGGTTCGTTCGACTGGTCCGCATCGGGCAATTATCCGCTATTGTCAGAACCACGCCCGGAATATCAGGGCATTGTCCTGCACGAGACATTTGGCAATTTCGCCTTTGCGATTGCCTGCCGTGTGCTTGGCCTTCGTGATCTTGGACCGGCGATATCGCCGTTCAACGCCTTCATGATCCTGACCGGCATTGAAACCCTGCCGCTACGCATGCAGCGTCATTGCGACAACGCCAAGAAGGTTGCCCTGCATCTCTCCGGTCACGACAAGGTCAGCTGGGTGTCCTATGCGGCCTTGCCGGAAGACAAGCATCATGGCCTGCAGCAAAGATACATGCCGAAAGGCGGCGGCGCTGTGTTCACCTTCGGTGTCGAAGGTGGTTATGACGCGGGAGTCAACCTGGTGTCCAAGGTCGAATTGTTCTCGCACCTCGCCAATATCGGCGACACCCGCAGCCTGATCATCCATCCGGCTTCAACTACTCACCGCCAGCTATCGGACGAACAAAAGACGGTCGCAGGTGCGGGACCGGATGTTGTCCGGATTTCTGTGGGTCTGGAAGATGTTGACGATATCATCGCCGATCTGGATCAGGCACTGGCAGGATAAGACCCTGCACTAAGAAACGAAAAGCCCGCCAATTGGCGGGCTTATTTGTTAGTACGCCAAATACGTCATCACGAACGGAAAGGATAGCCGCCCTTCAGAACAGCCAGATGATCGACAGACGCCGCCAGAACAACAACCGCGAACCCCTGGTGGATCAGCGCAGTTGAGAGCGGCACGTTCCAGATCAACGTCAAAATACCGAAGACAGCCTGCAGGACGACAAATGCACCGACGTGGGCTCCTGCCCTGCGCAAAACACCAACACCGCTTGCCTTGAAGGTGCGTACAGTCAAAAACAGCGCTGCAATGATCAGGAGATAGGCTGTTATCCGGTGCTGAAACTGAACCGTCATGACGTTTTCGAACAGGTTCAACCAGGCCGGGTCCATCGCGAACAAACCTGTCGGAATAAACTGTCCGTCCATGAGCGGCCAGGTGTTGAAGGTCAGACCTGCATTCAAACCGGCAACAAGCCCCCCAAGGAAGATCTGCACGAAGACCAGTGCCAGAACAACAGTGCTCAATCTCGTCAGGCTCTGCCGTTCATAGTCCGGAACCGAAGGCAACGGAGACAGTCGCCGAGCTATCCAGAATAGATAGGCAAAGATTATGAGAGCCAAAGTCAAATGGATTGCCAGGCGATATTGGCTGACATCGACCCGATCAACCAGGCCCGATGCAACCATCCACCAGCCGACAAATCCTTGAAGTCCTCCAAGAGCCAAGCCAACCAGCAGGCGCGGTTTCAGCCATGACTCCACCCGACCCGTAGCCCAGAAGGCCACCATCGGTATAAAAAAAGCCATCCCGATCGCGCGCCCTAGCAGACGATGGCCCCATTCCCACCAAAAGATGAATTTGAACTCTTCCAGGCTCATGCCCTTGTTGATGAGCTGATACTCAGGGATCTGGCGGTATTTTTCGAGCTCTTCTTCCCACGCTGCTTCGGAAAGCGGTGGTATGACGCCGTGGATTGGCTTCCATTCGGTTATCGACAGACCGGACTCAGTCAACCGGGTGGCACCGCCGACAACAACCATGATCAGGATGAGCGCACAGACGCTATAGAGCCACCAGCGGATCAGCGTGCGATCCCGCGCCAGCTTGTCTTTGGTCTCAGGCACGATATTTTGCGGAGCTTCGCTCGTATCTCCAGCGGATGTCGCCATCACCCGATATCTCCACGTTACAGTTAGGGGTTTGACCTTTGTCGTGGGGAGATATAGGTGCATGGACAAGACAGCAAGGTGTAGTCGATTAATCGCGGCAATTCACCGCCCTTATTCAAACCAGATCACGGCTTTCAGTATGGTCCCTTCGTTCCGCAAATTTATCGGCATGGTGATGCTGGTCATCTTCGTGGTTGTCTATGCACTGGTCGCCATGGTCATTGGTGACATGACACTCCAGCAATCATCCAACCTGGTGCGATTCAGCTATTTTGCTGTTGCGGGATTATTGTGGGTCATTCCGGCAGGAGCCATCATCTGGTGGATGGAAAGAGGCGGGAAAAGCCCGTCCTGAGACCAAAACCGGATCGTACCCAGCGGACAGCGCGATAAAGCGCAAAGGGTGCACCGGTTAGAAATTCGTCGATGACAGCCGGTTCCTGAAAACGCCCGTTCAATGAAACACGCGGCAACATCATCAGATCTCTGGCGTTGACTGACTGCAAGACACCCGGCAGCGTCGTTGCGGCGGAGCTGAAACCCATTTCACGCAGAATATCGGCAACGCTTTCGCTCACAGCATGCGCTTTTCCATAAGGATAGGCGAAGTGTTTGGGTCGCTGGCCGAGCTCCGTCTCAAGTCGATCAATGCCTTGCTGGATGTCTTCCCTGGCCGCTTCGCTGTTCAGCCGGGCCAATGCAAAATGATGATGTGTATGCGCGCCGATGGTGACAAGCGGATCCGACTCCAGTTGCCGTACCTCGTCCCACGTCATGACCTGCTGATCCGCCAGTTCTGCGAGATCCACCCCATATCGATCCGCGAGCGAACGTATTATGGCTCTTTGTTGTTCTTCACTGACTTCAGACGAAATAAAATCCGCAATCATCTGAAAACAGTCGTCTTTTTCTGAAGCTGTTCGGCACGCGACACCGTTTGTTTTTCCATCTGGAGTGAAGTTTATTTCATCGTTTTCAGCAATCATTCGCTCAAGGGCGAGCCACCACAATTCTGTGTCCCGGTCGACCAGACCGGTTGCGACAAATACCGTAAACGGTGCATGCAGTTCCTTGAGGACCGGATAGGCGACCTTCAGGTTGTCGCGATACCCATCATCGAACGTCAGGACGGCATAACGATGCTGGCTGTATCCGGAATTCAGACGTGTCACGGCCTCATCGAGCGAAATGATTTCATAGCCATTGGCCCTGATCTGCTCAACGGCGAGACGCAGAAACTCCGGCGTGATTTCAAGGTGACGATTGGGCTGAAATGCATCTGAGCGAGCGGGACGAACATGGTGCAACATGAAAACGGCACCACAGCCTTGGGTAATAGGCGCCAACGCACGACCAAGCCCTGTCGCCCGAAGGAAACGAAACGCCCTGTTTACTGCATTTTGGTTCAGGCCCATTTGCCAATTCGCCCTTTCGTTCAGTTGATATCTATAAGGCACGGTTTCTTTAAGAATTATTGCTATTTCTAGCGAGAGTTGGATCCATCTTTTTTCTAGCGAGAGTTTTAAATTGCAGTCTTTAAACTCCATTGATTCCGTTTCATCTGATCACGTCGCGACACCGCTGGAGCCCGATGCTTCAGCAGTAGCTGGATTGCCGACGCTCGCAGACAACATTGAGCTGACGATCTTCACCAACATTGATGATGCTGAAGCAGATTGGCGTCAACTCACCACTGCTGGCCTGGGGCATCCCTATCAGACAATCGAATGGTGCCGTGCGTACCTGGAAACGATCGGCAGGTCAGAGGGTATTCAACCGGTTTTTGCCGTCGGAAAAGTCGAAGGCAAACCTGTTGTCCTGTTACCGTTTTGTGTAACCAGGAACCGGGGAGTTGCGGCAATTTCGTTTCTTGGCACGGATTTCAGCAATCAGAATACCGGGCTTTGGGATCCGGACATCTACAAAACCGCGACACCGGAGATTGTTCAGCAATTTCTGCAGGCGATGTGTGAGGCCTGTGATGCCGATTGTGTGCTGTTGCGAAATGTCCCGACAGATTGGCATGATCGGCCACACCCCTTGGTATTACCAACCGCCCAGCAAAGCCCCAGCCCTGTTTATCGAGCACAATTGCCATCGGATTTCGAAGAATTTTACAACGAAACACATAAAAGCCGAGCCCGTAGAAATCTGGCTAGAAAAGAACGAAATCTTTATTCAGCAGGCGACTTCAAAGTGGTCAAATGCACCAATGCAGCCGAGATTGAAAACGCGCTTGATCATTTTTTGAAGCAACGCGACATACGCGCTCAGGCAACGGGCATTCCGAACGCATTTGCAGAGCCGGAGGCGACAGATTTTTTGAAGAAATTGCTGTCCTGCAATCAAATCACGCCGACAGGATCCAATCATCCGCTTCAAATCTGGACGCTGGAAGTCGCGGGGATAATCAGAGCCACGTATATCTGCGCGCAAGGGCGGTCCACCATTTACGTCTACAGCAACAGCGTTGCGCACGACGATATGCTCCCAAACAGTCCGGCGCTCATCCTTGCCAAGGATATTATAAAATATGCCTGTGAATCGCCCGAAATTGATGCGCTAGATATGGGGCTGGGCCAGGAGCGTTATAAGGAAGCGTGGACCTCTCCAGCACCTCTTTGCGACAGCGCTCTGTCCGTGACCTTAAAAGGCCGACTGCTGATTGAATGGCAATCCGGCAAAACGCGGATCAAATCGTCAATTCGCAATTCCGAACGACTATGGCCGCTTGTTCGCCGCTTCCGACAATGGAAAGCCAAAGTTGGCTAAAATCGGCTGGCGCCGCACTTTATGCGACGCGGCCATTTCCATTCCGGCGCGGATCTGAACCATTCTGCCCTGCAATCACGATTTCGACCTGTGCTCCGGTATTGTGCGACAACAGGTTTGCAGCACTCTCAAGTTCATGGTTATGGTCCGGTGCACTGGCCGCTATCAAAACACGATCTGCAAAACTCAGCATACGCGCGCTTGCAAGCGTTCCGTCAATAGCTCCAAGATCAACTACAATCGTCTCATAAGTCGAGTTGATCGCATCGAGAGCGGAGCTGAAACGGTCTGATGAAACCATGTCATCGGACACCTCGAAACGTCCTGATTCAATAATGTGGGCTTTGGAACCAGCGTCCCGATAGACCACTTTTGAAAAAGGTGCTCGACCTGCGACAATATCAGAGAAGCCTTCAGCCCCATTCGGATTTGCGTGCTCAGGAAAGACTTCCATAAAGATGGAAGACTGACCGCCGCTTGCTGCTTTGCGCGCGAGTTCAAACGCCAGATCATGCGACAGTGCTTCATCATCAACACTCAAGACAACAATTCGGCCGGAAGCATCAATGTCTTTTGCATAGAGAGCATCCATCGCCGCTGGAATTGCCTCTGCCTTTGATGTTGTTGGCTTGTTCCTGCGCGACCGCATTTCGCCAATCCAATCAGGAGACACATCATGATCATAGTGGCTGCGACTGGCCCTGCGGCGTGACTTTCGGCTCTCATCGAATTTTGCAAAGGGCGGCGCGGCCAACTCCTGATCCGGCTCGTTGACTGCCCGATACTCCACATTATTCATGGGTTCCGACGTACCGGCGGCATGTGAATTATTTTCAATCAGATCCGGTTCCGAACGATAGGTCTCTGGAAACGCCTTGTTGTCCGAAGTATCGCTTCGGTCATCCCTGCGTGGCGGCCTATCAGAATTGTTTGTCTGGTTATGCGCCTGCCCCGCCATAGCACCACTATTCGTGTGATAAAGAGCTGCTCCACTGAGGAGCTCCCGCATGACAATGAAGGCACATCCCAAAATGAACGTGACCAGTGCGGCTATGATCGTGCTTGCAAAGACTTTGGGTGCGTAAGAGCCGACAGGTACATTTGCGCGGGAAATAATACGAGCATCAGCTGGTAGAATTTGTGCTCGCAAACGGGTATCGGCTTCCTGAAAGCTCAACATGAGTTGATCCAGTTGCGCGGCCTTTGCATTGGCCTCACGTTCCAGTTCGCTCAAACGAGCTTGGTCTGCATTTGACTTTGCAGCAGCGGATTTCAGTTCTTCGAGCCGATTCTCCAGAGCCGCAGCCTGTTGGCTCGCAACTTTGGCATCATTTTCCAACCCCTGGAGAACCTTGCGGGCCTCAGCCCGAATTTGAAGATCGTAGTCCTTCAACTGCGACTGCAGCGCCCTGAGCTGCGGATGATTGGGCAACAAAGTGATCGAGAGCTCTGCAATGTTGGACTGAATTTCGACCTGACGCTCCCGCAAACGCTGTATCAATTGTGAGCTCAGAACATCACTTGCAGATTCCAGAGATGCGCCGGAATTCAGGATTTCCCGAATCAGGTCTGCTTTTGCCTGCGCTTCTGCCTTGGTGGCCTGCGCCGCAGAGTAATTGCTGCTGGTTTCGGCCAATTGCTGCTGATTGAGCGGAATATTGTCCCGGCCAATCAAAAGATCTGCACGGGATCGAAAATCTGCCACGGCCTGGCGTGCGGCTTGAACATCTTTCCGAAGATCAACAATTTGCGGCTCGAGTGCTGCGGAGGTGATTTCGGTAGATTCGCGTTTCGCGCTCGACTGCAGCAACAGGTATTGATCGACAATAGTGTTTGCCACTTTGGCGGACAGCACCGGATCTTGCGAGGAATAATCGATCGCGATGACCCGCGATCCTTCAAGCCGATAGACTTTCAGGTTTTTGTAGAAATGCTTGAGCACACGGTCTTCTGCCGAATTGACTGCGTTTTGCTTGCCGAGCCCGAGCATCCGCATCAATCCGCTGGTCAGCGAATTGCTTTCCCTTGCACCAAATTCGGATATCGAAGCCAGATCCAGTTTGTTAGCAACGCGCCGTGCCAGATCAGTGGACACAAGCAGCTGTACCTGGCTGGCGACGCCCTCGGCGTCCAGGAGCGCACGCTCCTCCTCAACACCACGATTGCTTCCAGGAATAATAACGCTGGTGCTTTCGATCAAAATTCTGGCTTCACCCAAATATTTGGGTGAAACCATTTGCAATCCCAGAAACGTGGCGCATGTCACGATGAGCGTTAGAGGCAGTAACCACCGCATACCGCGACCGACGGCACTTAAAAGACCGCCCAAATCCAACGCCAAATCGTCTTCTGTATATGTCTGCCGCCCGGAAGCCATTTTCAAATTCTCCAGATTTCAGGCAACTATCTACGATTAGGGTAAGCGTTCGGTTAAACTCCAAAGAGTTCCAAAATTTGACTCGTTAATTTGTTCATGCGCAGTTTTCACTAGTATCCGCATCTTCCCAAAACCTCTTCACCGTCAATTAACCATAACTTGCGATGCTCGGCTTGAATTGTAGGAGAGTTGTTGATGCGAATGAGAGCGCTTCTTGTCCTGGGCATGTGCCTGGGCCTTGCTGCATGCAGCGGGTACAGGCAGCCGCCCACAGCATTTCATGAAACGCTGACCCAACCTTATCGCTTGGATTCAAGCGACAGGCTACGCATAATCGTGTTCGGACAGGACAACCTTTCGAACACCTATGTCATTGACCAAGCAGGTTATATTTCCTTTCCACTGGTCGGAAGTGTAGCGGCTCGTGGAAAGACACGGCAGGAACTTGCCACCGAACTCGCCTCCAAACTCCGTCAAGGCTATATCCGCGATCCCGATGTCTCGGTTGAGGTTGATACCTACCGCCCGATCTTTGTCATGGGCGAAGTGCAAAATGCAGGCCAGTACAATTATGTTGCAGGCATGACTGTCCAGAATGCCATCGCAACAGCTGGTGGATTCAGCGCCAGAGCCCGCCAGGAAAGTGTGGATATCACCCGCCAGATCAATGGTGAAATCCTAAACGGCCGTGTGCCGATATCGGATCCATTGCGTCCCGGTGACACAGTTTACGTCCGGGAGCGGTATTTTTAAGGCCTCGCGAAGTTAACCGAGGACTCACTTCCCTTTGATACGGTGCAGTTATCAAGCCCCACGGGTTCAACAAGAAACCTGGGGGCGGTAACAGGGAAACTGCACCATGACAACGACCCCCATGAGGATCGTGCATTGTGTCCGTTCGCCAATTGGTGGAATCTTCCGCCATATCCGTGACTTGGCAGCGAGTCAGGCTGAATCTGGACATGATGTTGGATTAATTTGCGACAGCTCGACGGGCAGCGAATTCGATAACAGGTTTGTCGAGGAACTGCGTCCGAAATTGTCTCTCGGTATTGCTCGCTTTCCGATGCAACGCCAATTGACGATCAAGGACATGAAGACGACCTGGTCGCTCTACCGTCATATTCGCGATCTGAAACCAGATGTCCTCCATGGCCATGGGGCCAAGGGTGGCGCCTATGCCAGAATGATCGGATCAGCCCTGCGCTTTCGCGGGCAGAACGTTGCACGGATCTACTGCCCGCATGGTGGCAGCCTGCACTATGATCCGCATCGCCTGGAGGGCCGGATCTACCACACTCTTGAGCGCTTCATGGGACAGATGACTGACGGTATCGTCTTTGTCTCTGACTATGAATATGCAGCTTACGAATCCAAGGTCGGCGCACCGAAGGCGTTAAGCCGTATTGTTTACAATGGCCTTGCACCTGAAGAATTCCAACCGGTTTCCACCAACGATGACGCCGCTGATTTTCTCTATATTGGCATGCTGCGCGATCTGAAGGGGCCGGATCTCTTCATCGAGGCGATTTACAATCTCCGTCTGAAAAGCGGTGTTGCACCAAGTGCCGTTATCGTTGGCGAAGGCGATGACGAAGCCCGCTATCGGGCGTTGGTCAAAAAATACGGACTGGAAACCGCGATCACGTTCAAGGGCGCCATGCCCGCACGGGAGGCGTTCAAACTGGCCAAAACGGTGGTTATTCCTTCGAGGGCCGAAGCCATGCCCTATATAATTCTGGAAACAGTAGCTGCAGAACGCCCCTTGATCGCAACGCGGGTCGGCGGCATTCCGGAAGTCTTTGGACGGTTTGCCGGGCGGTTGATCGAACCAGGCCATATCAGCAAGCTGACGATGGCCATGGAAGACGCGCTCCAGAATCCTGAACGCAAGGCAAGTGACGCAACAGAGCTGCGCAGCTGCCTGGCGGAAACGTTCTCGATTGACCTGATGAGTGACAGGATCAACAACCTTTATCTTGAGGTCAAAGGACTGGCGTCTGAAGAAGAATATTCGTCAGCCTCGAGGCATGGCTCTTCGCAGGTGTCATCTGCATCGCCGGTGCTTGCAAGATCGAGCAATCGATAATGAATGAGCCTGCATTCAATTCATCTGATCCAGCCAATCCGGGATTGGGCGCTTTTGCCAGCGCCGGTCTCAGATCGCGGTTGGAAAGACAGCTCAGGCAATCTCCGCTCAATTCCGAGGCGCAGCTGGATGCTGAAATGGCAGCAGCTGCAAACACCGGCCTGACGATTGACGCGCTCGAAATTGCCGAGGGTCTTGGCGGAAAAGGTGTATCTCTTCCCGTTCTTGGTGGCATGATCCGGCTGACAGATGCTCTGATTATCATCAGCACGGCAGCATTTGCCGCATACACCGGTACCAGCGCCGTCTCTCTCGGCTTGCACAATCTGTTTGCAACCGGATTGGCGGTTCTCTTCGGCCTGGCTTTCTTTCAGGCCGCTGATGTTTATCAAGTGTCGGTCATGCGTCAGGGCCTGTCCCAGCTGGGTCGGGTCGCTGCAGGCTGGACTCTGGTGTTTGCCATGTTTGCTGTCTTGCGCATGGCGACAGGTATCGGAGCCGGTTACTCGGAATCCTGGATCGGCGCATGGTATGCGCTCAGTCTCATTGGTCTTTGCATTTCCCGTATTATCGTCTACCGGCTGGTCCGTCACTGGGTGGCATCCGGCCGCCTGGAGCGACGCGCCATTATTGTCGGCGGTGGCACGGCTGCGCAGGAATTGATCCATGATCTTGAGGCGCAGGCCGACAATGATATCAGGATTTGCGGAATATTCGATGACCGTTCAAATGATCGGTCACCACCGGTTGTTGCCGGGTATCCGAAGCTTGGAAATATTGCGGCGCTAGTAGAATTCTCCCGCCTTGCCCGCATCGACATGTTGATTGTCTGCATCCCGCTGCGCGCAGAAAAACGGGTTTTGGAGCTCCTAAAGAAACTCTGGATTCTGCCGGTTGATATCCGTCTCTCGGCGCACACGGACAAGGTTCGGTTCAGAAACCGCGGCGCTTCGTTTATCGGCACCGTGCCTTTTGTGGATGTTGCCGAAAAACCGATTGCTGACTGGGACATGGTCGCAAAACGCATCTTCGATGTTGTTTTCGCCTGCCTGGCTATCATCACATTGTTTCCGGTCATGATCGCAGCTGCGATTGCGATCAAACTGGACAGCAAGGGCCCGGTCCTGTTCCGGCAGAAACGCTATGGCTTCAACAACGAAATCATTGATGTTCTGAAATTCAGGTCGATGTTTACCGATCTGGCAGACCCGGACGCCAAGGTGGTCGTGACCAAAGGCGATTCCCGCGTAACCAAGGTCGGGCGGTTTATCCGCAAAACATCGATAGATGAACTGCCACAGCTATTCAATGTTCTGGCCGGCGGTCTGTCACTCGTCGGGCCGCGCCCGCATGCCGTTAACGCTCATACGGACAACAAAACCTGGGACGACGTGGTGGATGGCTATTTTGCCCGTCACAAGGTCAAACCAGGCGTAACTGGCTGGGCCCAGATCAATGGCTGGCGCGGTGAGGTCGATACTCCGGAGAAAATCCAGAAGCGTGTCGAGTGCGATGTCTATTACATCGAGAACTGGTCGATCCTGTTTGATCTGAAGATCCTGTTCATGACGCCGTTCAGCTTGCTGAATACGGAGAACGCCTATTGACCATCTGGGCCGAACCATATGGCAGTGCCCGGATCGGGCGCCCCCAATTCAGCCTGTCGGTCAAAAGCCTGGGCAACGGGGCTCTATGGATTGCTGCCTTCCTGTCCGGATTCGTGATCGAGGAACCAGCGCCCTATGAGCTTTATATGGTGTTGCTCACAGTTGTCTGGATGGCATGTGGCCTGAAGCTCCGCCGTGAATTTACCCCGCTGATCATCATGATGATGCTCTATATTTCAGGCGGCATAATCTCCATTCCCTTTGCCCAGGAGATGGGTGATGCGGTGATGTATATTGCTGTTTCCGGATTTCTGGCAATAACAGCGATGTTTTATGCTGCCATCATTGCCGATGAGCCGGAGCGGTTTCGGGTTATCCAGAGCGGTTACACCTTCAGCGCGGTTCTGGTTGCGGCTATCGGAATTGCCGGATATTTCAACCTGTTTCCGGGTGCTGACTATTTCACGCTGTATGATCGGGCGCGCGGCACCTTTCAGGATCCCAACGTGTTCGGACCGTTTCTGGTCCTGCCGACCGTGCTGTTGATCCAGAAACTCCTTCGCGATTCCGTCTTCAGGAACCTGGCAGTGCTGCCCCCCCTGGCCATTCTTCTGCTTGGCGTTTTTCTGAGTTTTTCGCGCGGTGCCTGGGGCGTCTTGTTTGCAGCTGTTGTGATCGTTTATTTCCTGGCCCTCGTTTCCGAACAAAACACGGCCCGCCGCGGCCGTCTGGTTCTGCTTGCAATCGCCGGACTGGCAGCTGTTGTCGCCCTGCTGGCAGCAGCTCTTTCAATTGACACAGTCGCGTCAATGTTCGAACAGCGCGCGCGTCTTGTTCAGGAATATGATGGGGCTCGCCTTGGCCGGTTTGCCCGTTACGCACTCGGGTTTCAACTGGTGATGGAACACCCGCTTGGAATAGGCGCCCTGGAATTCAACAACTATTTTCCGGAAGATGAGCACAACGTCTATCTGAAAGGTTTCACCACTTATGGCTGGCTGGGCGGCACCGTTTATATCTTCCTGGCGCTGTGGACAGCGTGTGCCATGGTACCGACCCTGTTCAAGTCGCGCCCGTGGACGGCGTTCACCCAGTGCGTGTTTGCCGTTTTCATCGCTCACCTGATCCTGTCGATCATCATCGACACCGACCACTGGCGGCACATGTATATGCTCTATGGTCTTTGCTGGGGCCTGATTGCGACAGACAAATTGGAGCAGCGTCAAAATCGTCTCCTGTCTCGCCGGGCAGCGTCTGCATAGCTCCTAAATTTCCCGGTAAAACCAGGGCACATACAGCAACAAGTTTCTTGCGCTTGGCAATCGAACCGGCTAACTAGAACCCGTTCGGGCAGTAGCGCAGCCTGGTAGCGCACTTCACTGGGGGTGAAGGGGTCGTCGGTTCAAATCCGGCCTGCCCGACCATTTTTTCAGGTACAACTCATTGCATGATTGCGGGTTTTTACCAGATTCGCATTATATGCGTTGTGGAACAAACAACACAGCCAGTTCCCACCTGCTCAATAACTGCCTAATGAGCAGCTAAACAGGAGTGGCATTACTCCGGGCGACTTCAGCGCCTGGAACATAAAGCCCTGCCAGTCTGCTCAGTTGCCAACTTGAATTAACGTTATGCTTGAATTTGCGAAACATTTTTTGGTTGCTTTGTCGGACCCAATGAGATCCGACCGGATGCATACCATCCGAACTTGCGCGCTGCGTTCTCAGGCTCCAGCTTAATCGCACCTAAAACGCCAAATTACCGGGGTATCTCGGTTTTTCCGCATTAAAATTGAGTGCCAGCCGATGTTGCAGGTAACGCCTCGCTTGATCATTCCAAAACAGTATCTGCCCGTGACAATACCATGTCGTGTTGTTGCTCATGTTGGCCGGTTGCGAGATTGAAGGCTTTGCTTGTCCCAGTGGAATGGAAGCCAATTTTCGGTAAAAGGTGCTCAGATGCCACATTGCCCTCATAGTAGGTGGCGCGAATAGAGTCCGCATTGGCTAAGCGAAAGATCTCCGTAACTGCGGCCGAAAGAGCCTCGGACATAAAACCCTTGCCGTGATGTTTCGCAGCAAGAAAGAATCCCATAATTGGCGGATTATCGCTGTCCTTCCAATTTGCCAAAATCAGGCCAATGGCTTTGTGTTTACGGTCCGACTTCCTGGACAGAATAAAACAACACTCTTGTGCCGGGAACGTTAGGAACCGTTGAAACCGCTCCAAAGTAAGCCCAAGGGGATGAGGATTAGGCACGCTGATCCAACGCGCTATTTCGATATCGTTATAAATCGGATTCAGATCAAAAGCATCTTCCAGTACTGGTGCTCGCAGACAGAGCCTCCGGGTGAAAATGTTTTTTGGTGGACCTGATTTAACTGCCGAATTCATATGCTGCGCCCTGTCAGTGATAAAGCTTTGAAATCTTCCCATGAGCATTAAAAAGATTCAAATTGTCTCATTGATCACTGTGACAAAACTGATTGACCTTGAAAAGCGCAGGTGTCTCCGTCATTGATGCCAATAGCTTCTGGCTTGGATGTTTGGTCCTGTAGCTCGTGCTCAGCTCTTTGGCCAACGATTTCGTTTCTCGGCCCATCGCATTTCAATAGCCTGTCAGCCAATGGATCGCTGAATCGCTGCTCTAGCGGTGTGTGGCGGCGTAGCGCTGCCATACAGTACTCGGCGCAAAGTGTTTCCTTCCATTGAACGGAAAAATAGCACCATCAAATCCTGGGGTCCAAAGCCTAATCTCTGACGACAAAAACCGAACATCCGGCACGGCGGACAACGCGGGAGGCGGTAGAACCTAGAAAATAGTCGGTTGCAGAGGGATGGTGCGATCCGACAACGATAAGATCAATCCCATTGTCGGAGGCGTGCTGCGCTATTTGAACGCCCGGCTTGCCGGTCACCACCTGACAGTCAATTGCATCATCATCACCTGCAACGCTCTTGAGCCGTTCGATGACTTTCTGGCTGAGATGATTGTCGAGCTTGAGATCGACAAATTCCGAGACAAATCCCGGAATGTTTTCCAGAACAGTCAATAACGTTATTCGCCCCCCTTCCGACAACAGATGCCGGGCAGTTTCCAGCTTACGCATGACGATCGCCTCGTGGTCCAAGGCCACAGGGATGAGGATGTTATTGTACATCAGGATTTTTCCTCTATTTCAGCTTTCTTGCAGACGTAACCATCCAAATACCTTCAGACCTTTCCCTGTGTTCTCTCCCGAAGAGCCGTCAAATAATGCAGAGGCACGTCAATACCGTTTTTGTAGGCGGACCGGATGGCCGCTGCGCGGCGGTTCCCGGGCAACCGTGTTCCATCCATTGCTGCTATCTGGTCCAGCAAACCGGTCAACCGGCTCTGAAAGCTCTGTGTTTCAAAGGGTTTCATGGCGATCAGAAACTGGCCAACGCCCGACGGCGGCCCGTCACCGGTAAAAAACGATGAGGCTTCGGTGCTGCGCGCTGCTCCGGTCATAATCGCAGCAAGAATTTCTACCATGAGCGCCAGCGCAGTTCCCTTGGCTTCTCCTATGGGCAGCATCGTTCCATCCAGAGCAGATTTTGCATCGGTGGTCGGATTGCCGTCTTGATCAATCGCCCAGTTATCCGGAATTGGTTTGCCGACCTTGTGTGCATTCATGACCTTGCCACGGGCAACGCGGGACAGGGACAAATCAATGATCAGGGGATCGTCACCGTTTCCGGGCGCAGCAAAGGCGAGCGGGTTGGTGCCGAAGACAGGATCCTTGCCGCCCCACGGAGCCATGGCCGCTGGTGCGTTCGCAACCATCAAAGCACAAAGCCCCCGTTTGGCCAGTTTTTCAACCTGCACAGACAGCGCGCCACAGTGGTGCGAGCTTGTAATGCCGATCATGGCGCAGCCATGCTGCAAGGCCAGTTTCGACCCGGTTGAAATCGCTTGATCCAGCGCGGGATAGGCAAATCCGAATCCTGCATCTACAAGCAGACTTGTGGTGCCGGTCAGTTTTGTTTTGATCTGTGCATCGGCGATTATTTTTCCGGACCGGACCTGTCCCAGATAATCGTCCACGCGGGAAAATCCGTGGCCAACCTGCCCTTCAGCTTCTGCAGCGACAAGTGCAACTGCGACCGACCGCGCAACAGATTCCGGAACTGCTTGGCTCAGGAAAGCAGTCTCTATCAGGCCGGTTGCCTCCTTGAGGCTGATCCGTTCAGTTGCTGTCATTGGTGTCCGTAATGCGGGTGACCAGTTGATTGGTCACCCGCTGTCCCATCAGGCGCTGCGGTAAAGCTTGGTCATCGAGAATTCCCGATGTCCCAGCGCTTCTGCGGCCGTGTTGCGACCATTTGCAGTTCGGCGAACCATGTCGATCAGCTCGTCGCCCGCTTCATCAATGGTCATGTCCCGACGTAAAATCCCTGACACATCCACATCCACGTGCTCGCTCATGGTTCGTACCGTACGCGGGTTGGCGGTAATCTTGATGACCGGGACGATCGGATTGCCGACCACATTGCCCTGACCTGTCGGGAAGGTGTGGATCACGGCACCACCAGCTGCCATTAACGTGACGCATTCGGCGGCGGCTGAAGAACTGTCCATGAAATATAGTCCTTTGCCGGATTTGGGCGCTTCGGCAGGTTCCAGAATATCGATGTACCGGGATGTCCGGCCGATTTTTTCCAGATTGCCGAGAGCTTTCTCTTCAATCGTGGTCAATCCGCCTTCGATGTTACCCTTGGTCGGCTGGCTGTCAGACAGGTCGTCCGTCTGGTGTGCAAAGATGACATCGTCTTGGTAGGCCTTCCACATCTTGTACCAGCGCTCGCCAACCTCTTCGTTGATCGCGCGTTTCTGGCAGATGTGTTCTGCGCCGGTGATCTCGGACGTCTCACCGAAAAAGCCGGTGATGCCTTCAGGCAGAAGTTTGTCGTACATGTTGCCGACTGTCGGGCAGGATCCGAGGCCGGTCGTTGTATCGCTTTCGCCGCATTTGGTTGACACCCAGATATCAGAGATCGAGCATTCTTCGCGCTGCAGTTCGGATGACCAGTGGACAAATTCCTTGGCTTTCCAGGATGCGGCCCGAATGGTTTCAAAATCACCATTCTGCTCGATTGAAAACTCGGCGACCGGCTTGCCCGTTTCCCGAATCCCGTCGGCGATCCGCTTGGTCCAGCCGGGTTCGATGCCGATCACGACCACGGCGGCGACATTGGCATTGGCGCCTGTGCCGATCATGGTGCGGAAATGCAGATCCAGATCTTCACCGAATTGCAGGCGCCCATAGGCGTGCGGAATTGCGAGCGTGCCTTTGACGTTGTTGGCAACGGCCTCGCAGGCAGCATTCGAGATGTCGTCAACCGGTAGAATGACGACATGATTGCGTACACCCACGCGGCCATTTTCCCGCTTGTACGCCTTCACTGTTATGTTTGAGTATTTCGAAGACATCAAAGGGCTCCTTACCAGCGCTTGGTTTTGCAGTTGTGGGTGTGGACATGAGCGCCCTTTTGGATATCCGCGACAATCTTGCCGATGTCCTCTCCATACTTGGTGGCAGTATCGCCATCCTTCAGGTCCTTCAGCGCGATCTTGTGGCCGATCGGTACATCAGCGCCTGCGGTAAGGCGGAAAGTGGAATTGTCGTGGGTGACACAGCACAGCATATCCGTACCGACAGTGAGCCCCTCCACAACAACCACGCCGACATTGTCGGCGCTTTCATGCACGAGCAGGTGGGGAATTTCAGACATGAACGTCTCCTGTTGAGTCTGGCTTGAGCAGTATTTTCGGAGCCGCAACACGGCCCGAACGTAAATCGGAAAAAGCAGTAGAGCCTTCAGACAACGGTCTGACATCGACCCAGTCGAGAGATCCCAAACGACCGTCAAAAATGGCTTTTGCAGTGTCGTTAAAATCCTGGGCGGTATAGGTGTAGGTCCCGACGAAAGTGATTTCCTGAAGGGTCATTCGGCGAATATCGAGCCCACCTTCGGAAGACCCCAAACCGATATGCGCGATGACACCGCCAGGTCTGGCGCTGGCGGACGCAGTCGCACGTGTTGCCGCATATCCAACCCCGTCGATAACAATGTCAAACTGACCTGTTTTGGGAATTTCGTCGGGCGACAACACCTCAAGATCGCATTTGTCACCAAGAAGTTTAGCGCGGTCGGCATTCGGCTCGATTATCCTAACATCAGTAACACCTTGAGCTATCAAACTGAGAGCAGCCCCTACGCCGATGGCACCACCACCGATAACCAGGGCGGACGGTTCGGTAGGAGACGCATCCAGTTTTCGCTGCGCCAGTCTTGCAGCATGCCAACCGCAAGCGATGGGTTCGGCAAGCGCTGCCTGGAAATCCGAAACATGATCCGGTATCGGAACCAGATTTTTCTCTGGCATGGCAAGATAATCAGCAAAACCACCTTCGCGGGGCTGCATCGATATAATCTGCCTATCCGGGCAGAGATTGTCCCTGCCCGTTTGACAGGAAGGACATGTTCCACACGTCACGAGCGGGTTGACGGTCACCCGCTGCCCCGTCATGGATCCACTGACAATCGTACCGGCAACTTCGTGACCGAGAATGAGCGGTGCAGGCCGGCGTTCATCATGCCCAAGATAGGCATGCATGTCGGATCCACAGATACCCGTGCAGGCGACTTGAATAAGGACTTCACCTGCCTTTGGTTCAGGATCGGTGACTGTCCGATAATCGAGGGATTCCGGTCCTTTATAAACGAGCGCTTTCATTTCGCGGTGAACCCTCCGTCGACCATGAGGATCTGACCCGTCACAAAATCCGATGCCGGCGAACTCAGGAACAGCAGCGGCCCATCAATATCTTCAAGGCGGCCATTGCGACCAACACAGGTCTGGGCTGCATTACGGGTTGCACGGTCCGCGTCGTCGAAAACGGCTGCTGTCAGTTCTGTCGGGAAAAACCCGGGACCGATCGCATTGGCGTTGATCCCGTCTTTCGACCAAGCTTCCGCCATGGCTCTGGTCAATTGAGCGACGCCTCCCTTGGAGGTTCCGTAAGCAAGTCCACCGGGAAAGGCCCTTGTGGTCTGAAGGGATGCAAAATTGATGATGCGGCCCCATTTTGCCTGCGCCATTGCCGGAACCAATGCCTGGCTGAGAAAGAACGGCATTGTCAAATTGAGCGTCATCGTAATGTCCCAGCCCTCGTGCGAGACATAACTGGCCGGTTCGCGCGTATTGATACCGGCGGCATGGACTACTATTTGGGGTGGGCCGAACGGTTTCGTAATCCGGGCAACAACCCTGTCGAGCGAATTCCGATCACTCAAATCCGCTGATACGGCAGCTGTCTGGCCACCAGCTTCCGCGCGCCAGGCCTCCAGTTCATCAGTACGCCGCGCAACACCGACCACCAAAGCACCCGCCTCAGCAAGGACTGCTGCAGCCCTGCGCCCAAGGCCTGAACTGGCCCCCGTTACGCACGCAACTTTCCCTGAAACATTAAATATCCCTGTCATCTGATCGTACTCAATCTTCTGCCGTCAGATCGAAGGTTTCGTCCGGGAAATACTTCTTCAGCCGGATGTCCGCCGTACGTGCATGTCCCTCCATGCCTTCCAGTCTGGATATGCGGGCTGTTGCCACGGCGACCGGTTTGGCCCCGTCTCGTGTTGCACGTTGCCACGTGACGATTTTCATGAACTTGTGGACGGACAGACCACCGGTGTAAGACGCAGCACCGGATGTCGGCAGCACGTGGTTTGTGCCCGAGGCCTTGTCTCCAAAGGCAACTGTTGTTTCTTCCCCCAGGAACAGCGACCCGTAGCAGGTCAACCGGTCCAGCCACCAGTCAAGATCCTCGGCCTGAACCGTCAAGTGCTCAGGCGCATATCTGTCCGACGTTGCCGCCATTTCTTCGCGCCTGTCACAAAGGATCACTTCGGCGTAATCGCGCCAGGCGGCAGTGGCGTTGTCGCGATTGACCTCCGGAAGATCGTCTATGAGTGGCGGAACCAGTTTCATGACGTTTTCGGCCAAGCCCCGGTTGTCTGTCACCAGCCAGACAGGAGAATTATAGCCGTGTTCAGCCTGACCGACGAGATCGGCTGCGACAACTTCGGGGTCGGCAGACGCATCGGCCAGGATCAGGCTGTCGGTCGGGCCTGCGATCATATCAATACCAACCCGTCCAAACAGGATACGTTTGGCTTCGGCGACAAACTGATTGCCGGGTCCGACAAGAATATTCGCCTTCGGCAGTCCGAACAGACCGAAGGTCATGGAGGCAACGCCCTGAACCCCACCCATTGCAAGAATTTTATCGGCGCCGCAGACCTTGGCAGAATAAACAATCGCCGGATGGATACCGACACCAGGGCGTGGCGGTGAACACGCAACAATGTTCTCACAACCCGCTACTTTGGCCGTGGTGACAGTCATGATCGCGCTGGCAATATGTGCATAGCGACCACCGGGGATGTAACACCCGGCGGAATTGACCGGGATGCTTTTCTGACCCGCGATCAGTCCCGGCACAATTTCGACTTCGACATCCGCACAGGTCTTTTTCTGTGCTTCAGCAAATCGTTTTACATTTGCATGAGCAAACTCAATGTCGCGCTTCAGCTTGTCTGGAACCAGAGCGGATGCAGCCTCAATTTCCGCCTCGCCCAGCACAATTGCACCGTCATATTTGTCGAATTTGGAGGCATATTCAAGCGCAGCAGCATCCCCTCCTGCCTCAATTGTATTGAGAATGTCCTGCACTGTTTTTGTTGTGTCAGTGGCATCGCTTCGCGAGGTCAAAGGCGCTTTTTTGAGGTACTCAATAGGCATTTTCAGTCCTACTTGTAGATGTCTGGAAGAAGCGTGGTCGAGATCGCCGGGACATAGGCAATCAGCAACGTCACGCAGAGCATGAATAGTACAAAGGGAACGGCACGGGCTGCAATCTTGAGGATCGACTCTCCCGTCAAACCCGACACAACAAAGAGGTTGAGACCGAGCGGCGGCGTGATGAAACCAACTCCGAGAGCCGTGATCATCATGATGCAGAACTGGATTTCATTCATGCCGATATTGTCTGCCAGCGGCTTCAGGATCGGAGCCAGGATCACGATGTTTGGCGTGGTTTCCATGACACAGCCTGCGGCGATCAGGATACAAATCATCAGCAGGATGAGCAGCGCGGGATCTTCTGTCAGAGTTGTGACCGAATAGACGAACCCTTGCGGGACACCCAGAATTGCGAGCGCCTGCGCCAGCGGCAATGAAAAAGCGATTATCGGCACGATGACACCATTGACCTTGGCCGAGCTGACGAGCATTGCCGGGAAATCCGACAGTTTCAACGTGCCAAGAATGAAACCCATCGAGATTGTCACGACCACGGCAACCGCTCCGGCTTCCGTCGGTGTCAGCCGACCGGAGAAAATACCGTAGAAAATGATGCCTGGAACAATGAAGGCATACCAACCGGACTTCAGGGCCTTTCCGAAGTTCGCAGACCACTCCGAAAAGGTCATCAGGCCGCCGCCTTCGTAGGCGTAGATCCGGTTCATGACGATGTTTGTCACCAGGATCGAAGCCAGTATGGCAACACCGGGGATCAGCGCGGCAAGAAACAACGTCGATGCCGAAATTCCCAGAACCAGTCCAATGATAATGTAGGCAATCGAGGGTGGGATCAGAATTCCGGTACAGGCGCCCGCTGCCACAAGAGCGCAAGCGTAGGGCCTAGGATATCCGCTCTCGACAAGTCGCTCGATGGTCATTCGGCCAACGGCCGCGGCACCAGCGGCATCCGATCCGGAGATGGCAGAAAACATACCACAAACCAGAACGGTAGCGGAGCCAAAACCACCTTTTGCCCAACAGGTCATCGCTTCTGCGACGTCCAGGAATTTGCGGCTAAGGCCTGTCCGAACGAGCACATCTCCTGTCAGGATAAACAGAGGAACCGCCGTCAGGGCAAAGTGATCAATGCCGTGGAACAGGCTTTCACCGACAAGTGACAGCGGCAAGGCCCCAGAAATCATCAACATCGCAATGGCCGCAGCACCAATTGCTGCCCAGACCGGCACTGCAAAGGCGATCAGCGCCACGAAGATCAGGACCGGACCGTAAAAATCCCATCCAAGTTCAACAGTTTGTTGTTGCAATTGTTGCCAAAGCATCTGGAATCTCCGTCAGTCAAACAACTTGTCGCCTTCGTAGACGGGACGCCCGTCTCTGAAATCACGAATGTCGCGGAGGAAAGACTGGATCAGCCGTAAAAGGACCAGGCCAAAACCGAAGGGGACGGCCATCAGGAACCAGACCTGAGAAATCCGAAGGCCGTGTGTCACGGATCCGAATTTTGCAGAAACAAGGACCGTTTCGAAGGACCAGTAAAACGCAACCAGCGCGACGGCGAACATCACCAGGTCGCCAAAAATATAGAGGAGCGCCTTGGAGCGCAGTCCGACATACTGCATCATGACATCAATGCGGATGTGACCGCGTTCCTTGACCGCCGCAGCGGCTCCAATCCAGGCAAGATAGATAAACGAGTACCTGACGATTTCCTCTCCCCAGATCGAGGAATAGGCAAATACTTCGCGCCGAACCACTTCGATGAACATCGTCAGAACCAGCATCACGTAAAACACCAGCAACAGCCAACGCTCGCCGTTCTTGTTCACTGATTGAAGAAATCTGGACATAAGCCCTCACTTGCCGAATTCACGAAATCCGTTTCCCGGCCAACTCGCGTATAAATTTGAAGAGGAGATATCCGGCGCCAATTCGCGCCGGACAAGTTCACATCAAGCGTCGTGGACGTAGTACCGACCTCGGGTATTTGCTGCGTCTTCGAGTTTCGCAAACGTCTCCATGGATCCGGCAAGCTCAACCTTGAACTGATCCCATTCGGAGCGCTGGTATCCTCCTGCATCCTGCCATTCAGCCAACTGGTCTTCAGACAAGGAGTGGAATTCAACTCCAGCCTTCACCAGTTCAGACATGGCATGCGAGCGCGCAGCCGGAACTTTTGCAAGATTCTGCTGCGACGTTATTTCTCCGGCAAATTCAATACCTTCCTGCACATCGGCAGGCAGGGAATTGAACCACTCCAAATTCATGGAATACACTTGGCTGTCCGGGACAGCCTGCGTGAACGTCACATGGCTGAGGATGTCCTTGAAACCGAAGACGTAAAGCGCGCCAACGGACGGATCGAGCGCATCGGCAACACCCTGTTTGATCGCAGATGGAGTTTCACCCCAGGCAACAGGCGTCGGGTTGGCGCCGACCATGCGGTAATACTGCTGCAACATGGCTGATCCCGGCACGCGGAACTTTACACCGTCCAGATCGCCCGGAGTGATTACTGCACCGGCACCGCCCTTGCGGACAGCTACCACGCGGGGGTCAATCACAACGTAAAACAGTGCCTTGAAACCGGACGCTTCGACCTTCGGATGAACTTCTTTTTTCCAGGCATCAGACGATACCAGGTTGGTAAAGCGCTGATTTGAACCGCAGAAATAGGGCATGTTGATCAGATCAACTGCGGAGGCAAATGGTGCAAAATTCGACAGGGAATGCTGTGCTGCCTGAATGGTTCCACCCTGAACGGCCTGTGCCAGTGCCCCACCTGCGCCCAGTTGTCCACCAGGTGCCAGCTTGACATAGACCTTGCCGTTTGTGGCGTTCTGGATGTTTTCTTTCAGATCCAGCTGCATGATCGGATAACTGCGAGATGCGCCCAGAACATAAGCCGTCGCCAAGGTCATGATATGATCCGCGTTGGCTTCCCGCTCGCGTTCTTCCTTGGCGGTTTGCGCCACGGCGGCATCTGACCAGAGCGTTCCGGCAGCACCGGCCACCACGGCAGCGGTCAGACTGCCTGCTCCTGCGAGTTTCAGGAAATTTCTGCGTTCATGTGATTTCAGTTCGTCAATTTTCTTCATAAATTCCTCCCAGAATTTCGATTTACTGACTTCTGTGTTCCCGAGTTATATGTTTGCTTCGCGTTGCAGGATGGCGGCAACGAACGTCACCGACACAGCCAACAGCAGCAACATCTCCCCCACCGTCCCCAGGAACGGAGAATTGCCGAACGACCCGATCGACACATTGACCACGAAGACTGCCAGTAGTGCTGCTGCAAGAGCCAACATCACGATCACCTCCCAATGATCTTACGACTAAGCATGTAAAAATGTAAGCGCTTACATTTTTACATGCAAGACAAAAATATTCTTTCTCGGAAGCAGAAGAGTTATAAGAGGAATCTCCCCTGAGCCGCCTGTCTGGCGACGGTTTTTCGGAAAGAAACAATGGACGAACCCAAAGATTTGCCGAGCGATATGGTGCCCACACTGGCCGATGTTGCGCGCACGGCAGGTGTCTCCACCGCCACGGTTTCCCGCTGTCTGAACCTGCCGGATCAAGTGACGGAAAAGACGATGACCCGCGTCATGAACGCCATTGACCAATTGGGGTATTCGCCAAACTACAGCGCCAGATCTCTGGCCGCTGGGCGAACCAACACGATCGGCGCAATCATTCCAACAATGGACAACGCCATCTTTGCGCGCGGGCTTCAGGCCTTTCAGGAAGAACTTCACAAGAACGGCTGCACATTGCTGGTCGCCAGTTCCTCCTATGAGGAAGATCTGGAAGAAGAGCAGATCAAGACCCTGACCGCGCGCGGCGCAGATGCCCTTCTGCTCATCGGATATCACCGCCCAAAACGCGTTTATGAGTTTCTTGAAAAACGTCGAATTCCAGCGCTCATTGCCTGGGCTTATGATCCTAATTCCGCGCAGATTTCAGTCGGTTTCGACAATCGCAACGCCATGAAATCTCTTGCGCAGGAAGTCCTTAGGCGCGGTCACAAAAAACTCGGCTATATCTCGGCCCATACCGCCTCAAATGACCGGGCACGTGACCGGGTATCCGGTGTTAAAGACGCTCTTGTGGAAGCCGGTCTAGAGCAGGACGATCTGCAGATCATCGAAACAAACTATTCGATCGAGAACGGCAGCACAGCGTTTCGAGAGTTGATGAGCCTCGACACCCAGCCGACCGCCGTCATGTGCGGCAACGACGTTCTGGCTGTTGGTGCCGTACGTATGGCCCTGGAAATGGGATTGCGGGTTCCGGAAGACGTGTCGATAACAGGATTTGATGACATCGAACTGGCGAGCATGGCACCCGTGCCGCTAACAACAGTCCATGTTCCGCATCGCCGAATGGGACAATTCGCAGCCCGGTCACTAATTAATACGCTGGACAACCAGCCGCAAAATCAAAACGTTAAACTCCCGACAACCATCTGCATTCGGAAAACCCTCGGCCCGCCGCCGAACAGAGAATCTTAGAACTCTCTGGGTGCGTCATAGTTCTGTGACGGTTGGTTTCATCTCCAAAGAAGAGCGAATTGGCGCAATAGCCAGTCCTTTCAGTTTGGTTTGTCTTTTGCTATGCCACAGATCCGGCAAGAAACAGAATGACGATTGCGAAATGCATCCACCTAGGCTGCTTTCTGGCTGGCCTGGTCCAGCCGTCCCAGAAATCGCGACAGCCAGGCGATCTCCTTGGGGTAGACTTCCATACTGAGGGATACCAGATTCATCAAAAGCGACCGGGGGTCCGGATCTTCAAACCCGGTTTCGCGCAAAAACTGCTGATATTCATCCTGAAAATCCTGCGGCATGTTCATCTTAGCCTCTCGTCGTGGTTGTTTTTCGCGCCAAACCTTTGCGTGCAAAAGTTAACAACCATTAAGAAATGCAGACACCAGCAGATACTGGCAGTTTTTCCCTTTCCTCATAATCCCCAGAGGCAATCCTCAGGTTGTTGGAAAGGTCCCGGATTTGCCAGAAAAGAGTACTTATCGCTTGCCCTTCGAATATGGTGTTCGGGACACTGCCAAGAATCACAGGGAATACCCAACACTTCCCTCGCGTTTACAAGAGCCTGTAATGAGCCAGACACCACACCTGCCCTTTGCCCCCTTGTCGGATGCCTTCGCACAGGACCCTCATCCGTTTTACGCCGCACTGCGGGCGCAGGACGGTCTGACCTATTTCGAGGACTTTGATATCTGGCTGGCTGCCCGGTTCGATGATGTGTCTGAAATTGTCATGGGCGACAAAATGGTCCGCTCAATGGATGATATTGCCACGGCGGAGGAAATTGCAGAGCAGAAGCGGGCTGGTAACTGGCATGACATGCCCCATCATTCCCGCTTCGTTCAGTTCTCGCTGCTGGATAGCGACGGTGAGGTGCATGACCGCTTGCGTAAACAGGTATTCAAACTGTTCACGCCGGTGATGGTCAACAAGCTGCGGGACGACATCCAGGCCTATGTCGATGCGCTGTTTGACAGCCTGGCAGATCGGCCAGATATCGACTTTGTTGAAGATCTTGCAGCCCATGTTCCGGGCCATATCATTGGCCGTGTTCTCGGAGTGCCTGATGAGGACTGCCCAAAGCTCAGGATCTGGTCGGAAAACATCGTGCAGTTTTTCGATATTGATCGATCCGATGAGCGCAAAGACCTGGCGGAACGCAACACCACCGATTTCTACCACTACCTGAGTGACCTCAAGCGCCAGCGCGAAGCCAGCCCCAAAGACGACCTGATATCCTTGATGATCGAAGCGCAACGCGCCGGGCATTTGAACGAAGATGAGTTCATATCAACGGCGATGCTGATCCTGATGGCCGGTCATGGCTCGACCATTGATGTGCTGGGCAGCGGTCTGCATGCGCTGTTGACGTTTCCGGACCAGATGCAAAGGCTTCGGGACGACCAAAGCCTGATGAAAACCGCTGTGCAGGAGATGTTCCGTTTTGAATCTCCCCTTCCGTTTTTCCATCGCTACAATATTGAAGACATGACTGTCTGTGGCCAGGACTTTGAACGCGGCACCAAATTCGGCGTACTCTATGGTTCTGCCAATCGTGATCAGAAGCAATTCCCGAATGCGGATCAATTTGATATCAGCCGCAGCCCCAATTGGCATATCGCCTTTGGTCGCGGCGCGCACTTCTGCCTTGGAAATCACCTCGCCCGTCTCGATATGGATATCATTTTCTCAACGCTTCTGAGGCGCTTCAAGTCCGTCGACCTGTTGGAGACACCAACCTACAAGCGCGGCCTGTCGGTCCGAGGGCCGGAAGCGTTGCGTATAAGCTGGAAAACAAGCTAGAAAATGGACCTCAGATCTTGGCGTGACGCGCGCCAACGCTATTTTCAACACTTCATATTCAGAACCTGATCGGATTTTTCATGCGTTGCTCCCTTTTGTTATCTGCCGCAATTACGGCATCCATTTCGTCAGCAGCTTTTGCTGACACAATCGAGCTGGGCCCCCGCCCCGCTTATCTCGTCAACCAAATGGCAGACAGTCCGCTGAAGGAAAAACTGGCCGCCTGTATCGGACAACCAACCAAACGAACGAATTTTTCGATCAGTCACCGTGGTGCACCGCTTCAGTTTCCCGAACATACCAAGGAAGGCTACAGCGCTGCCGCCCTGATGGGCGCCGGTATTCTGGAATGCGATGTGACCTTTACCAAAGACAAGGAACTTGTCTGCCGTCATTCCCAGAATGATCTGCACACCACCACAAACGTCCTTGCAACAGACCTCGCCGACAAATGCACAACAGGTTTCACGCCGGCGAGCGGAGACGATCCTGCGATTGCGGAATGCCGAACTTCCGATTTGACACTTGGCGAGTTCAAAACGCTGCACGGCAAGATGGACAGCGCCAACAAAAAGGCCCGGTCCGCTGAGGCCTATATGGCTGGAACGGCACCGTGGCGCACGGAGCTATATGGCGGCACCGGGACACTCATGACCCATGCTGACTCTATCGCTCTGTTCAAGGATCTCGGCGTAAAATTCACCCCAGAACTGAAAGCCGCGAAAGTCGACATGCCCTATGAAGGGCTGACGCAGACAGGTTATGCGCAAATGTTGATCGATGATTACAAGGCAGCTGGCGTCTCCGCGAAGAACGTCTGGCCGCAGTCGTTCAATCTCAATGATGTTCTTTATTGGATTGAGAATGAGCCGGACTTCGGCAAACAGGCAGTTTATCTGGATGGGCGGCGCGACATAAATCCTGCAGATCCATCAACTTTCTCACCAACTATGGCGGAACTGAAGGCGCAAGGCGTCAATTTCATTGCGCCGCCGCTTTGGGTGCTGCTGGCAGTCAAGGACGGCCAGATCGTGCCATCAGCCTACGCTATTGCGGCGAAGGAAGCCGGACTTGATCTGATCACCTGGACTCTGGAGCGATCCGGCCCACTGTCTTCCGGCGGAGGCTGGTATTATCAAACTGTCAGTGAGCTGATTGATGGTGACGGCAAAATGTTCGAAGTGGTTGATGTTCTTGCACAGGATGTCGGCGTCACAGGCATCTTTTCAGACTGGCCGGCAACTACGAGCTTTTATGCGTCTTGCATGGGTCTGGACTAACTGGCGCTCAGAAACCAACCATATTGCTGGGCAACAGCGACCGCCTTATAAACCTGAAAAACTAGCGCGCCTGATCAAGGGTGCGCTTGCATTCCAGAAGTTCAAACAAGGTGGATTGCAGACGTCGGACGTCGTCCTTGGAAACATCGGATTGTGCTGCTGGGACGGGTGTTTCCGGTTTTTCTCCACGCAGACGGCCCAAAATGCCGAGGCCTGAAGGTGCGCCATGAGCTGCGTCCTCGGGCCCGTCAGCCAGAACGCCATCCGGTAGTTTCTCTGATTTTGTCTGACGGGGGGCAGTTGTCTGATGGTCAGCAACGTCAGTAGAGGCAGCGCCATTTTGTCCAGCCAGGCCGGCGTTGGTTGCGTCTACAGCACCTTGCGCCGGATCTGCGTCTTCGCGCCAGATTTGCATGACATAGCGCGGTCCCTGCTCCTTGAGGATCCGCTGCACACCTTTGATGGTGTAGCCTTCACCATACAACAAATGGCGAATACCTTTGAGCAGTTCGACGTCGTCGGGCCGATAATACCGCCGACCACCGCCTCGTTTCAACGGCTTGATCTGAGTGAAGCGTGTTTCCCAAAACCTTAGGACGTGCTGTGGCAAATCCAGATCTTCGGCAACTTCACTGATCGTTCTAAAGGCGTCCGGGCTTTTATCCTGCGTGCTCATTCAGTCTTGTCAATCGCTAGCCTAACTGGTCAGCGCATCATTGATCCGCTGTTTCAACACGTTAGACGGTTTGAAAACCATCACCCGGCGCGGTGAAATTGGCACTTCTTCGCCGGTTTTCGGATTGCGTCCGATGCGTTCACCCTTGGAGCGAACCACAAAAGACCCAAAGCTTGATAATTTTACCGATTCTCCGGTAACAAGACAGTCTGAAATTTCAGAAAGTACTCTTTCCACCAACTCAGACGATTCAGTGCGTGACAGTCCAACTTTTTGATAAACGGCTTCACACAGATCCGCACGGGTAATAGTCCGATTGCCCATAACCCCTCCCAGGGAACGCCAATGATCTGGCTGATATTGTTTAGAAACTACGAATACACGCTCTTACGGTATTGCGTCAGGCCGAACCGGTCAACCGGAACTCTGCAACGAATTAAGATTTGTTTAGAAAGCTAAATACGTCGTTTACCAGCGCAGAAGGACAGATCCCCAGGTGAAACCGCCGCCCATTGCTTCAAGCATCACCAGATCGTCCTTTTTGACACGTCCATCTTTTACAGCAAGGTCGAGCGCCAGCGGTATTGACGCCGCAGATGTGTTTCCATGCCACTGGACAGTCGTGACGACCTTTTCCGGCGCAATGGAAAGTTTCTTTGCGCTAGCATCGATGATGCGCTTGTTGGCCTGATGTGGAATGAACCAGGTCAGATCCTCTGACGAGTATCCCGTCGCCTTATAGGCGTCTTCGATTACATCCGTGATCATGCCAACAGCATGTTTGAAGACTTCGCGGCCTTCCATGCGCAGGTATCCGACAGTCTGTGTTGATGACGGACCACCATCCACATAGAGCTTGTCCTTGTGACGTCCGTCTGAGCGCAAGTGAGATGTCAGGATACCGCGATCCGTGTTTTCGCCCGATCCGTCAACCGCTTCGACCACAACAGCGCCAGCGCCATCACCAAACAGCACGCAAGTTGTGCGATCATTCCAGTCAAGGATGCGGGAGAATGTCTCGGCACCGATGACCAGGCAGCGTTTAGACAGTCCTGAGCGAATGTAAGCATCTGCAGTGGTCAGCGCATAAACAAAACCAGAGCAAACGGCATGAACGTCAAATGCGAAACCATGATTTATGCCAAGCCGGTTCTGGACAGTCACCGCGGTCGCAGGAAAGGTATTGTCCGGGGTCGCTGTCGCCAGAATGATTGTATCAATATCCGCCGCATCACGCCCTGCGCTTTCCAGCGCGCGCTTGGCCGCTTCAAACGCCAGATCCGAGGTAAACTGCCCCTCGGAAGCCACATGGCGTTGGGTGATGCCGGTACGCTGAACGATCCATTCATCAGAGGTATCGACCGATTTTGCCAGTTCGGCATTGGTCAGAACTTTTTCAGGCAGGAAGCTTCCTGTGCCAGTTATGGCAGAACGGACTACGCTCACAAATCACCTTCCGCTGTCGGCGCAGCTTCAGCGAAGCGGCCTCGATGGTAATGCACAAGATCTCTTTCAATCTTGCGCTTCAATTCATTTTTGACCATGTCGTAGGCCAGATCGATGGCAGAGGCATAGCCCTCCGCATCAGTGCCGCCATGGCTCTTGATGACAATTCCGTTCAACCCAAGGAATACACCGCCATTGACCTTGCGCGGATCCATCTTTTCGCGAAGCAGGTTGAAAGCTCCTTTGGCAAAAAGATACCCGACCTTCGACATGAACGTGCGGTTCATCGCAGAACGCAAATAGCTGCCAATCTGTTTGGCTGTGCCCTCGGCAGTCTTCAAGGCGATGTTTCCGGCAAAGCCTTCGGTGACCACAACATCGACAGTTCCCTGTCCGATATCATTGCCTTCGACAAATCCGGCATATTCCAGAGACCGAAGCGGTGTTTCTCTGAGGAGCCGTCCGGCGGTCCGGACGTCTTCAAGACCTTTGACCTCTTCAACACCGATATTGAGCAAACCAACGGTTGGGCGCTGAACGCCAAAGACGGCTCTGGCCATTGCACCACCAAGGATCGCAAAATCGATCAACTGCTGTGCATCGGCACCAATTGTGGCACCAACATCCAATACGACGGATTCACCGCGTGCTGTTGGCCAAAGCGCAGCGATTGCCGGTCGCTCGATATTAGCCATTGTGCGCAGACAGAACTTGGACATTGCCATCAACGCACCGGTGTTACCTGCCGACACAGACACATCCGCATCGCCGTTCTTCACAGCTTCGATGGACTTCCACATGCTGGACTTCCACCGTCCCTGACGAAGCGCCTGGCTGGGCTTTGTGTCCATGGCAATGGAAACTTCACAATGATGGAATGTCGATGCATCGCGAACGCGCGGATACTGTTCCAGCAACGGACGGACAACATTCTCGTCGCCATATAACAGGAAATGGATATCCGGATGGCGGACAAGCGCGATCTCGGCCCCTGGGATGACAACTTCAGCCCCGTGATCGCCGCCCATGACGTCTAATGAAATCGAAATCTGTTTCGCCATTCAAATAGTCTTCAGACGTTTCCTGCCAATGAATAAGATGCCGACTGGGCAAACCAGATATCCAGCAAGTCCAGCAAGGCTGAGACCGGGCGCGAACATAACTGTTTTGGCACACGAGACAACCGTTTTCATATTCAATATCATAACTGAAGTAGAAAACCCGGCAATATCCGTCTCCAAGGTCTCCCAGCTACTGTTAACAACATGAAAATCAGCTTTTAGGTGTGTCAGTCAAAACGCCCAATGCCGCAAAGGGTGATGGAGAATCCTTCGCACCTTCCTCGCCCTCGATGTCAGGGGGATCCCCGCCTTCAAATTCTACGCCCGGTTTGCGTGGAAACAGATCCAGCGCCAAAGCCAGCTCCTCACAAATAACGGCTCCAAGGTCCAGAACACCGTCAATCATGACATCCGGCGGGTCGAGGGATTCCAGATCGATTTCGATTTCGCCTTCGTCATTCAAATCGCGGATTTTCCGCGGCCGGGACGAATGAGGTTCGAATGTCCGGTCAACATCAATTTCCAGATTGCTGTCGAAAGCTTCGAGAGACGCCACACATGTTTGACTTATTGTCGCGGTAATAGGGCCGGCAACACGAAGCCCGGATTTGCGGTAAGGCTTGAGAGTAAAAGCAGCTTTTAATGCACTAATCCCATTCACCTCATAGACTTTTGCTATCATTTTGAGGCTTGCAGCATCAGGCTCCACCAGCACGGTCTGGTCCTTGTCGACGACCTGCACCGCAGTCACCTTGAATGAAAAGGGAAAGGTTTCTTTTTTCATCTTGTTCGCTTTACGAGACAGTTGGTCCGGGATTTCACACTGGCATGTCTTTGAAATCATCGGCCTCTGGCCAATGGATCTTTCCAGCCATGAGATCTTTCGGCTGTTGTGTTTCCAAGAGCTTTGCCGCCCGAATTATATAGTGAGCGAGTCGTTTTTGCGCAATCGGCTCCAATTGATCTGGGTATAGATTCCGCCCGAGAGCCTCAGCCAGCTCTTCGATGTTTTCGGTGTTGATGGGAGGAATATAGGCATCTGCCCGACCATAAAAAGCCTCTCCCATCACCTTCACTTTTTTCGGAACCCGAGTGTCACTCACCCCCATCTCCCGCAAGGAGGCGTCCATATCCTGAAAAAAGAGATCAAAGACTGTCTGAGTGAACTCCGCAACGTCCTTTCCCTCTTCGCGCATTCGCCGAAAATAGAGAACCGCATGGACAACGATTAGATCAAATCGGCCGTCGATAGTATCGGGCACAAGAAAGTCTGTATAAAAAACCGGTTGCCGTGCTTGGGCCACGATTTCACAATAGACTTTATGTTCGGCGTCACGGGATTTGCGTCGGAACAAGCCGAATATCATGACTGTCTCCTTGAAAGTCAGGTGTTGCTTTGTGCCCTATCCCACGATAGTGACTTTGCCAAGCAATGAAATTCGAAGATGGCCGGAAGTAATCGGCGAAATGGGAATTCATAGATGAACTTCAAGGCATGCGCCCTGATCTTTCCGCTTGTGGTTACACTACCGCTCGGCGGTTGTTTCACATCGACCTACACACATGGCCATGTCATCACCGGTGATATGTTGAACCAGGTGCAAGTGGGTTCGAGCCGCGAGCAGGTTGAGCTCGTGCTTGGGTCACCTTCGACAACTTCCAGCCTGAATGGCGATGCCTACTACTACATCTCGCAAAAAACAGCGACTACCGCGTTTATGGCACCGAATATTGTCGAGCAACGGGTTGTTGCCGTCTATTTCGATGGCGACGGCTACGTTCAGGACCTTGGGAACTACTCTCTTGAAGACGGCAAGATCGTCGACATTGCCACTCGCAAGACAAGGACCGGTGGAGCCGATTACGGCTTCCTGACACAGATCTTGCGCGGCGCGTCCAATCCGAGCCTTGGCCTCTAAGGCTTTCACCGCCGTCACCAGCTAGACCAATAAAAAAGCCCCGGCAAATTGACCGGGGCTTTTCTGTTTTTGGTAAGCGTCCTGCCTAGTGAGCAAGAACTGCCAGCATCAAGAGCGCCACGATATTGGTGATCTTGATCATCGGGTTGACGGCAGGACCGGCTGTATCCTTGTAAGGATCACCGACCGTGTCGCCCGTGACAGACGCCTTATGGGCATCGCCGCCTTTTTGGTGCGTAACACCGTCCTTGTCCGTGAAACCGTCTTCGAAGATTTTCTTCGCGTTATCCCAAGCACCACCGCCGGCGGTCATGGAAATCGCGACGAAAAGACCCGTGACGATCACTCCAAGAAGCATCGCACCCAGCGCAGCAAACGCATCTGCAGGTGTTGCGACTGCGCGCACCACAACAAAGACAACGATTGGAGACAAGACCGGCAACAAGGACGGTATGATCATTTCCTTGATCGCAGCTTTTGTCAGCATATCGACAGCACGGCCATAATCAGGTCGTTCCGTGCCTTCCATGATGCCCGGCTTTTCCTTGAACTGACGACGGACTTCTTCCACCACAGCACCCGCAGCGCGGCCAACAGCTGTCATGGAGATACCACCGAAGAGATACGGCAGCAGACCACCAAACAGCAGACCGGCAACAACATACGGGTTGGACAGCGAGAACAGAGTTTCAACATTGATGCCGTAGAAGACGGAGCCTTCAACCGCTGTGCTGCTGAACAGTTTCAGATCCTCAGTGTAAGCTGCGAACAGAACCAGAGCACCAAGGCCTGCGGATCCAATGGCATAACCTTTGGTCACAGCCTTCGTGGTGTTGCCAACGGCGTCCAATGCATCTGTGGTCTTGCGGACTTCTTCCGGCAGATTTGCCATTTCGGCAATACCACCAGCGTTGTCGGTCACAGGTCCAAACGCATCAAGTGCGACAACCATACCGGCCAGGGCCAGCATTGTGGTAACCGCAATGGCAATACCGAAGAGACCTGCAAACGTGTAGGTCACAAGGATACCGGCAATGATGATGATCGCCGGAAGCGCGGTTGCTTCAAGCGAAACAGCCAGTCCCTGAATAACGTTCGTACCATGACCAGTGACAGATGCCTGCGCAATCGAGCGCACAGGACGGTATTCCGTGCCAGTGTAGTACTCGGTTACCCAGATGATCAGACCAGTTACGATCAGACCGACCACGCCACAATAGAACAAGTGCCGGGCCGTGAACGTTTCTCCGCCAGTTGTCGTGTATGAAGTGTCGAAACCGAGCCAGAAGAACGTGATCAGGAACAGTGCCACAGCGGATAGAACCGAAGTTGCTATGAATCCCTTGTAGAGCGCGCCCATGATCGAGTTGTTGGAGCCAAGTTTGACGAAAAACGTACCAATGATGGATGTGACCACACAGCTTGCACCAATCAGCATCGGCAGCAACATCAGCTCAATCGCCTGCCCGCCAGTGAAGAAGATTGACGCCAAGACCATTGTTGCAACGACTGTCACTGCGTAGGTTTCAAACAGATCGGCAGCCATGCCGGCACAGTCACCGACGTTGTCACCAACGTTATCAGCGATAGTCGCAGGGTTACGTGGGTCATCTTCCGGAATTCCGGCTTCCACCTTACCGACAAGGTCGCCACCGACGTCAGCACCTTTGGTAAAGATACCGCCGCCCAAACGGGCAAAAATGGAAATCAGGGATGCTCCGAAGCCGAGTGATACCAGCGCATCAATCACGGTCCGGTCTGTTGCATCATAGCCCATCGGACCAGTCAGAATAGTGAAGTAAACAGCAACACCCAGAAGCGCGAGACCAGCAACCAGAAGGCCGGTTACCGCACCAGATTTAAAGGCTATTTCAAGTCCAGCGCCAAGGCTCTGGCTGGCGGCCTGGGCTGTGCGAACATTTGCACGGACAGAAACCATCATGCCGATATAACCAGCGGCAGCTGAAAGAACCGCACCGATCAAAAACCCGATCGCTGCTGTGCCGGAAAGCAAGATCCAGGCAATTACAAAAACGACCGCTCCTACAATGGCAATCGTTGTGTACTGCCGGTTAAGATACGCACTGGCCCCTTCCTGGATTGCGCCTGCAATCTCCTGCATACGGGCATTACCCGCATCCGCTGCCATAACGGATTGAATTGCCCACGCGCCATAAGCGATGGACAAGAGGCCACAAATAATAATGACGACAAGCTCGATCATGCTTCCTCCCAAAGAGTGCGGTGAGGGTTATTTGTTGTTGTTTTCCCACCAAAAATCTTCACGCCAAGAATCCTCACCGTGAAAGTGCCACACGATAGCAGCAAATTGGAGCGCTTCGTCAAGCTCTTACATTGTCTAATTCTGAATTTCCGCTAGGGAATTATTTGGCGCAGTGCAGCATTTTCGCTGCGCTGACTAAGTGATTATACTAGAATTCTTCAAGCGGTTGTAATTGCTCTTCTTTCAGCTCGCAACAACCAGACAAGAAGACCTAGGCAAAGCGCAACAAACGGAAATACAAGGATGTTGACGGTGCCCCATCCGAAGGCGTTCAATAGTGCTCCGGAGGAAAAAGACGCAGCGGCGACGAATCCGAAGACCAGGAAGTCATTGACTGACTGAACCAGATTGCGTTCTTCAGGCCGGTAGGTGTCCGTCAACATCGCTGTTGCCCCGATAAAGCCGAAGTTCCAGCCAAGCCCCAGCAACACAAGTGCAGTCCAGAAAGTGGCGAGTTCCAAACCTGTAAGCGCGACAATCGAGCAAGCTGCCAGTAATGCCAGACCTATTGCTACAATCCGTTCCTTGCCAAAGCGGGCAATGAGATTACCAGTGAAGAAACTTGGACCGAACATTGCCAAGACGTGCCACTGGATACCAAGTGCAGCATCCGTTTCAGACAAGCCGCAGCCGATCATGGCGAGCGGTGTTGCGGTCATCACCAGGCTCATCAAGGCATAGGAACAAATCCCGCAGGCTGCAGCGACGATAAACCGTGGCTGGGCCATGATTTCGCGAAGAGGTCTTCCGCCTGCCTGCTTGTGGCTCTGGCGCGGTGGTTTCGGGATCTTGATAAAGGCGAGCAAACACATGGCGATCAGCGCAAGTCCGGCCTGGGCCAGATAGGTTCCTGCAAACAGAATTGGCGAAAAAAGGTCCTTGGTCGCGATCACCGTCTGTGGACCAACGATACCAGCCAGAACACCACCAGCAAGGACCCAGGAGATGGCTTTTGGTTTAAACGCATCACTGGCTGTATCTGCAGACGCAAATCGGTACTGCTGAACGAAAGCTCCGGCAAAACCGCCCAGACAGCAAGCTACCGCAAACAGTCCAAAGAGGTTCTGGAAGACTGCATATGACGCTAGCAAACCGGAGAATGCTCCGAGCAGCGAAGCCCCCATAAAACCGGCCCGCCGACCAAAGCGTCGCATGATCATCCCTGCCGGAATGGTTCCGAAAGCCGTGCCGAGCACCATGGCCGAAACCGGCAAGGTCGCCAGGGACTTGTCTGCATCCAGCATCATGTAACCAATGAGAGGACCTGTAGCGATCACAATCGATGCCGATGCACCACCAAGCGCCTGTGCCAAAGCCAGCAGCAATGCATTGCGTTTAGCAAGACGATCATCAACGAACGCGTCCAGGGTAGCGGAACTCATGGGCAAATCTCAGGATGTATGGCAACAAGGCCGTTTGTGGCAGGAGCTCCTACCTATCACACGGTCACGGAAATAAGAAAGCGCCCGGATAACGACTGTTCAAAAGTGCCTGAAACCGTCATCAGGTGACATTGCGACTGGATCACCATGATTGTTCAGATGAACGTCTCCGGAACCAGTCGCTACACGGCCAATTCTGGTCACAGGACAATTCAATGCGGAGGCAGAGTCCAAAAATTCTTCCGCATTGTCGGCAGGTACAGTTGCCAGGATTTCATAATCGTCGCCGCCGTTTATGCATTGCATGAAGTCTTGCTGGCAGGCGCTCTTCAGCTGCTGAAGCGCCGGAGACAACGGGATCCTATCCAGTTCAAGTGTGAAATCCATGTTGCTGGCACGAGCCATATGGCCACAATCAGACAACAATCCATCCGACACATCCATGCTCGCTGATGCACGGGTCTGTAACGCCGAAGCCAACCGTGTCCGTGGACGTGGCAGCAGATAACGGTCAAGAATGTAAGCTTCGTGTTCAGCGGTCAGGTTATGCTTGGCCGCGAAGCCAGAATCGAGACGCGCCTTCAAACCTGCTGCAGCGTCCCCGATTGTCCCGGAGACAAACACGACATCACCAGCTTTTGCGCCAGATCGACGAACCGTGCGTCCTGTTGGAAGTTCACCGATCGCAGTTATGGAAACCTGCAGTCCATTACCTGAGCGGATCGTGTCACCGCCCAGAAGCTTGATGTCATAAGCTGTCTGATCAGCTGCAAGGGCATTGCAAAACCGTTCCAACCAGTTAGCAGTCCAATTGGATGGCAATGCCAGTCCGAGCAGATAACCGCGCGGTGTCGCTCCCTTGGCAGCCAGATCGGAAAGATTGACCCGCAGCGCCTTGGCAGCAATTGCTTCCGGCGCATCATTGGCGAAGAAATGAATATCAGCGGCCAGGACGTCCTTGGTCAGAACCAGGTCATGCCCGTCCCGAGGCGTGATCACAGCAGCATCGTCGGTCAATCCGACGCTTCCGGGATCGTTCGCCAAGGGGGCAAAATACCGTTTGATCAGTTCGAATTCGCTGGGCCGCGCTTCGGCCATGATGGATTTACCCGTCGGCCTTTTTGGTCTCAAATTCCGCATCGCGCAGTTCATGTGCGAGACGGTCTAGGATACCGTTCACGAGACCCGGCTCATCGTCTTCAAAGAACGCTTTTGTCACGTCGATGTATTCTGAGATGATCACTTTTGCAGGGACATCCTTGCGCCGGAGAAGCTCGTAGGAACCTGACCGCAGAATTGCCCGCAACAGGCTGTCAATCCGCTTGAGCGGCCAGTCTTCTGTCAAGGCAGTGTGAATGTATGGATCCAGGAGTTTCTGGTCTTCGACAACACCGGCAACAATGTGTTTAAACCACTGCTCATCGGCATCACGGTACTGTTCGCCGTCAATTTCCTTGCCAAGTCGAAAGGCTGTAAATTCGCTGACAACGCTGCTCAGCGGAGCTTCGCCAACATCCATCTGGTAAAGGGCCTGAACAGCTGCCAAACGGGCAACGCCGCGCTTGTTTGCAGGGCGCACAGTCTGGACTGCCGGTTTATCCGAGTCGGCTTTGCCGGTCATTGTTCTTATACTCCAAGCCGCTCACGAAGAGCGATCATATCAAGGGCCGCCTGAGCTGCGGCTCCGCCCTTGTTCATGTCATCAATTTTCGCCCGGGCCCATGCCTGATCGCCATTCTCGACAGTCAGAATAGCATTTCCGACGGCGAGATCCGCATCAACTATCAAATCCATGATCACACGGTTCGATTCATTGGCCACAATGTCGTAATGGGTGGTTTCGCCGCGGATCACAACACCGAGCAATACAAACCCGTCATAGAGCACGCCTTCATTTTCCATCGAAGTCATGACCATGGACAGAGCAGCCGGAATTTCCAGAACGCCTGGAACGGCGATCCGGTCATAGGATCCACCAGCTTTCTCGATTGTCTTGATCGCACCTTCAGCCAAGGCGTCTGCCAGATCATTGTAAAAACGGGCTTCAATGATCAAAAGCTTTGGTGCAGTGCTCATGGGTTTCAATCCTTTGTAAGGCCGCGACAGGAACCATGTCCGCCCCGGTTTGTCCAGTCTCAAACGCGAAAGATCTCAACGCGCAGCTGATTAAACCGTCGGCTGGTAAATGCGGCCCAAAATCCTTGCAGTTTTTACCGGTATCGGGACTGTCCCCTACTCGGTCTTTGCGAATTCCGCAAGACGGGCAGCATAGCGCGCCATCATGTCCACTTCGAGATTGATCTTGTCACCAACACGGCAATCCGACCAAGTGGTGACCTCCAGCGTATGCGGGATCAGAAACACGGAAAACAGCAGGCCATCAACCTCGTTGACGGTCAACGACGTACCGTCCAGAGCAACAGACCCTTTTTTGGCAATGAAAGGCGCTGCGTCGTCTGGCGCTTCAAATTGAAGATAGACGGAGTCTGGGTGGTCTTCACGCTTGGTGACTGTTGCCAGGCCATCGACATGCCCCAACACCAGATGCCCGCCAAGCTCAGCGCCCATCGTCAGGGAGCGCTCTAGATTGAGGGTCTGGCCCACGTTCCAGTTTGAGACATTGGTCAGGGCGAGCGTTTCAGCAGCCGATTCCACTTCGAACCAGTTACCATCAGAGCTGTTTTGTTTGGCCGTCACCGTATGGCAGACACCGGCACAGGCAATAGATGCGCCTATGTCGAAAGTTTCGGTGTCGTAGACCGTGCGGATCCGGGTGCGTTTGCCCGCCGGAATTTCTTCTACCTTCAGAATACTTCCAAGGTCAGTAACGATACCAGTAAACATGTCAGGCTCCACGCCGTCTGAGGTATGTGTAGCGATCCTTGTCGAAATGACCGATGCTGATGCGCTCGAATTTGGGGTCGGACAAAACTTTTGCAAGCTCAAGTCCGTGCAGGGCCGGTATTCCTTCGGCGCCAATCACAATATTGCCAGTCACAACGCAAAGTTCATCAACCTGATCAGCTTTGAGGAAAGCGGAAGCAAGCCGAGAGCCGCCTTCTACCATGACCCTGGTAATTCCCCGTGTCGCGAGTGCGCTCAATATAACGGCTGGTTCGATACCTTCAGCGGATGCTGGCACACGAATGATGTTCACCCCCGCTTCCGACAGTTCAGACAGTTTGTCTGCATCTGCATCATTGCCGCAGACAAGCCACAAGGGAACATCAATACACGTTTGAACCAGCTTGGACTGAAGCAAAAGGCGCGCGCAACGATCAATAACCACGCGAACAGGAGACCGGTCGGCCAGTCCCGGAAGACGGCATGTCAACTGTGGATCATCTGCTAGTGCCGTGCCGCTACCGACGAGAATAGCGTCACATTCAGCGCGAAATCCGTGCATTTTTCTCATTGAGAGCGGCCCGGATATCGTCACCTGCCCCTCGCCCTTGCGACCAATAAATCCGTCCTGCGAGACAGCCAATTTCAAGAATACACTCGGGCGCTGTTTCAGCTGCCGTTGTGTGAAGCCGTGATACATTATCTGGATTGAGGATCGGCGAACGCCAACTGTGACGTCGACACCGGCTTCTTTCAGCATATTTGCTCCACGCCCCGCGACACGCGGATTGGGATCGAGCATGCCGATCACCACCCGCTTGATACCAGCGTCGATCAAAGCAAGAGCACATGGCGGTGTTCGCCCATAATGAGAGCATGGTTCGAGCGTCACATAACACGTCGCCCCTTTGGCCTTGTCACCAGCCTGTTTGAGCGCATTCACTTCCGCATGGGCCATACCCGGACGAGACGTCACACCGCGCCCAACCAGAATGGGATGGCCTGCCGGATCAGTTCTGACAATCAAGGCTGCAACAGACGGATTTGGCCAGACGCGGCCAAGACCGCGACGCGCCAGCCGTTCGGCAGCTGCCATGAACCGGTGATCAGTTTGAGGTGTCTCTGACATTTGGCCTGTTTGAGCGGATCAGTCTGTCTGCAACGAATGATCGTCCGGAACGTTCAATTCGTCGAGCAGCGCTTCGAAATCTTTGGCTTCGCGAAAATTCTTGTAAACAGACGCAAAACGGACATAGGCGACATCATCGATGGCTTTCAGGCCTTCCATGACATGGTTTCCGATGATTTCTGCGGTAATCTCGCTCTCTCCGGAGCTTTCCAGCTGACGAACAATCCCGCTGACCATGCGTTCGATCTTGTCCGGATCTACCGGGCGTTTGCGAACAGCAATCTGAACAGATCTCATCAGCTTTTCACGATCAAACGGAACCCGCCGACCGGAGCGCTTCAGTACCATCAACTCGCGCAGCTGAACCCGTTCAAAGGTCGTGTATCGACCGCCGCAGGTACTACAGATCCTGCGACGCCGAATAGCGGTGTTGTCCTCGGTGGGGCGAGAGTCCTTAACCTGGGTCTCATCGCCGCCGCAAAACGGACATCTCATTGTTCAAAGCTCCCGAGCGGGCCGGCTTATCCCCCGTAGATCGGGAACCGGGCTGTCAGTGCTTCTACCTTGCCTTTGACAGCAGCTTCAACCACCGCATTGCCTTCTTCACTGTTTGCGGCCTTCAAACCGTCCAACACTTCCGTGATCAAAAGCCCAACTTCGCGGAATTCGGCAACGCCAAAACCGCGAGTCGTCGCAGCAGGTGTGCCAAGGCGAATACCAGATGTAATCATCGGTTTTTGCGGATCGTTAGGAACGCCGTTCTTGTTGCAGGTGATGTTGGCACGGCCGAGAGATTTTTCCGTATCACGACCTGTCAACATTTTCGGGCGCAGGTCAACGAGCATCAAATGTGTGTCCGTGCCGTCCGACACGATGTCCAGACCACCAGAGCGAAGGGTTTCAGCCAGCACTTGGGCATTTTCCCGCACTGCTCGGATATAGGCTTTGAAGTCATCTGTCAGAGCTTCACCAAAGGCAACCGCCTTAGCCGCAATGACGTGCATCAGCGGGCCACCCTGCAGACCAGGGAAAACAGCGGAATTGATCTTCTTGGCAATCTCTTCCTTATTGGTCACCACCATGCCGCCGCGCGGACCGCGAAGGGTCTTGTGCGTCGTCGTTGTTGCAACATCTGCATAGGGGAAGGGGCTCGGATGTTCGCCAGCAGCGACCAGACCGGCAAAGTGAGCCATGTCAACCATCAGGTACGCGCCGACTTCATCAGCAACTTCACGGAACTTGGCGAAATCGATCTGTCGGGAATAAGCGGAACCGCCGGCAATAATCAGTGCAGGCTTGTGTTCACGCGCCTGCGCTGCCATCGCATCATAATCGATTACACCGGTTTCAAGGTTGAGACCGTATTGAACAGCGTTGAACCATTTTCCAGAAAGGTTCGGCTTGGCGCCATGGGTCAGGTGACCACCGGCATCCAGGCTCATACCGAGAATGGTATCACCCGGTTTAATCAGCGCGAGGAAAACAGACTGGTTAGCCTGGCTGCCCGAGTTCGGCTGAACATTGGCAAAGTCACAGCCGAATAGTTTCTTGGCGCGCTCAATGGCAAGATTTTCTGCCAGATCGACATACTCGCAACCACCATAATAGCGTTTGCCCGGGTAACCCTCAGCATATTTGTTGGTCAGCACAGACCCTTGTGCTTCCAAAACGGCCTTCGAAACAATGTTCTCGGACGCAATAAGCTCAATCTCATGCTGTTGACGACCAAACTCTTTTTCAATGGAGCCAAAAAGCTCCGGGTCGGCGTCTGCAAGAGAGCGCGTGAAAAAGTCGGACTGAAGGGACTGATTGGAGGATTCCATCAAAGACATCGCACGATCCTTGGTATGTGAGCATAGGATTGGGGTATCGGCAGAGACATTGGAATTCCAACGATCTCTTGCTTCAATACCGTCTTGAGGCGAGGAAGTAACACAGCCGCCAGCAAGAACCAAGGGTTACAGCGACGCTGCGCGATTGGAAAACGACAAAGGTTTCTAATGCAGAAGACAATTAAAGAAAGAAATTCACGTAAATCACACCGGAGCCCTTCAATAGAGTGTCGGATCCCCGTTCTGATCTCTTTCAGCAGCCATGATTTGTTCAACCCGGCGTCTTAACTTGCGAACCACGACGCGTTTCAGATCGACTTGGGAAACTGACTTCGGCCCGAACGTTGAAACTTCAATACCGGTAGCAGCATCAATCGCAGTCACCTGCACCTGCTGGCCTACGGATCGGAATTCCAAATAGATTTCGCCGGCTCTGGGATCGCGACTCATTCAAGCCTGCTCCATTCAAGTTTCCCGGCTAAAAGACACGAAACGCCGACCTTATCAAGGTCGGCGTCCATTCCATATTCCTGAGAAGAACGCAAAAGCAGCGGGGAAAATCACAAGCGAGCCTGTGTCTCTGTGCCGTAAATATCATCGCGATCATAAATATCATCGCGGAAATGGATCACGCCATCAGCATTCGCCCATGCGGTGACATAAGCCATGTAAAGCGGAATGGATTTTTTCAGCTTCACATCCTCACGCGCGCCGCTACGAATGATCGTGTCAACTTTGGAGCGGTCCCAGTCGGGAGTTGTCGACTGCAGCAGCCAGGTCACCAGTTCGCGCACGTTCTGAACGCGAACGCAGCCCGATGAATGGAAGCGGTAACCTTCGCCAAAAAGCGTTTTGGACGGCGTATCGTGCAGATAGACCTGATGTTTATTGTGGAAGTTGATCCGCACCGAACCAAGCGAATTTTCCTGTCCTGGATCCTGGGTGAAGCGGTATTTGGTCGCCTCTTCCGTATTCCAGTCAATTTGCTGCCAGGCAATTTCAGTGTTGCCGCGCCAATTATAGATCCGGATCTTGTTCTTGGCGAGATACTCAGGGTCTTCCTTCATCTTCGGGATCAGATCCTTTCGGATGATGGAGACGGGCACTGTCCATGTTGGATTGAAGTTCAGCTCGTAAATCTTGCTGTTCAAGATCGGTGTCTGCCGGTCAATCTTGCCAACAACTGCGGTATGGCGAGACCGAACCCGGCCATTTTCAACAGCCTCAATCTCTGCAGCCGGGACGTTCACCATCACATAGCGATCGCCTAGATCTCCTGACATGGCACGCACCCGCACCAGATTTGTTTCCAGCTGGCGCAAGCGCACATCGGCGGAAATATTCAAGGCCTTGACCGTACCCTCGCCCATCACACCATCCGGGATCAGGCCATGACGGAGCTGAAAGCGGCGCAGGGCTGCATCCACATAGGAATCGAAAGTGCTTGACTGACCGGTTTGTTGTTCCAAATCACCGGAACTGATCAAACGACGACGCAGTTCCACAACACGCGGGTCCTTTGCGCCGATCCGTAGCGCCTTGCCGCCTGAAGAAACAGTGCCCCAGCCACCGGATTGAACGATCCGCTGATAGCGATCAATCGCAACTGCAATGTGCCCGGCAGTTTCCGGAGAAAGCGTCGGTGCTGACGACTTCACTTCGGTAATGTTATCTGTTGCGATGTCGAAATTGTCGGCCCATTCGACTTTCTGGCGGTTCTGCTGCAAAGACTGCAATGCGGTCTGCGCTGATGCGCCGCCACTCGCAGACACAACCGGAATCACCAGACCAAGAGCGCACAGACCCTTGATCAGGTATCCGGTTCTCGATTTCGTTTGAAACTTTATCCCGTTTGATCCGGAAAAAAGGTTCATTGCTGACCTCACAAAGCTGCACATATCTGCGCGAATGGCGCATGTTGTTTCGTTGAAAACCGCCACAAATTGAACAATTCGATCATGCCGTGGTTCGAAAGTCCGACTCGTAGCGAACTATAGTTAACAAATCTCTTGATTTTCTTAACCTGTCAGTCGTCTGACGGCCGCAAATGGCCACTTTATTGTGACCACATCATGTCACGACATCATCAAGCAACATCGAGTGTGACTGTTGCCCGAATAATCGCAATTGTTCCATGCAATTCTGTGTGAGGTCGGCGCAAACAAGAAAGCACCGCCCACTGGGCGGTGCCTTGTCATCCGGATCTTCCGCGAAATTCTTATAGACGATAAAGAATCTGATCAGTCCAGAACCGCTCAAGACGGCGAAGAGACTTGTTCAACGTAACAAAGTCTTCAGGTCCGATTTCACCGACCTGCTCCACGGACAGCATGTGACGCTCATAAAGATCATTGACGATCTTTGCCACTTCCTGACCCTTGTCAGTCAGACTCACGCGAACGGACCGACGGTCCATGCGCGAACGCTGGTGGTGGATATAACCGGTTTCGACCAGTTTCTTCAGATTGTAAGAAACGTTCGAACCAAGATAGTATCCCCGTGTCCGCAGTTCACCTGCGGTCAGCTCGGCATCTCCGATGTTGAACAGCAACAGGGCCTGCACGCTGTTGACATCAGATCGGCCCATGCGATCAAATTCGTCTTTGATGACGTCCAGAAGACGTCTGTGCAGTCGTTCAACCAGTGTCAGTGCTTCGAGGTACAGTGGTTTGATTGCCACCTCTTCCCCGTCACCCTGTGCAATAGCTTCGACTGCCCTACTTGCGTTGATCATGTGATTGCGCCTCTTTTAGTACCTGCTAATCGACGGATATTTTCCCGCCTTGATTTGCAATCTACCCGAGCGGTTCTAAAATCCGCTTAAGAGACACGCTGAATCATAAGTTAACATTCGGACCGTGTTTGAAGCAGTCGATTCATGTTTCGTTAATCGATGCCCCTAAGGTACTTTACAATCGCAGAAAAGTCCTTGCCCTCTCCACCAGAACTACAGAAGAGCGAATAAAGTTCAGCGGATTCCGCGCCAAGCGGCGTTGCTGCGCCCGCAGATTTTGCGGCTTCCTGCGCCAACTTCAGATCCTTCAGCATCATCTCGGCTGCAAAGCCCGGCTGATAGTCACGATTGGCAGGAGAAGACGGCAAGGGCCCTGGAACCGGGCAATAAGACGTCAGGGACCAACACTGGCCAGAAGCCGTCGAGGATATGTCAAAAAGTTTTTGAGCATCAAGGCCGAGCTTTTCCGCCAGCACAAATGCTTCTGAAACACCGATCATCGAAATGCCGAGGATCATGTTGTTACAGATCTTGGCAGCTTGTCCGTTGCCCGCTCCACCTGCATGGACAATGGTTTTGCCCATAATGTCCAGATACGGCTTGGCCGCAGCAAATGCTGCATCAGCGCCACCGACCATGAATGTCAGCGTTCCGCCTGCCGCCCCGCCAACACCACCTGATACCGGAGCATCGACCATCAACATGCCTTTGTCTGTTGCAGCGCCACTGACAACGCGGGCACTTTCGACATCAATGGTTGAGGAGTCGATCAGCAACGTGCCGAGTTTGGCATTTTCCAGAATACCGTCTACACCCTGATAGATCTGGCGAACATGTTTACCAGTCGGCAACATTGTCACGATCACATCGGCAGCCGCCGCGAGCTCAGCTACACTTGCTGCTATGACGCCGCCGGCATCTGCATGAGTTGCCAAGGCTGCATCAGAAAGATCAAAACCCAGAACCTTGTGTCCTGCCTTGATCAGATTGATGGCCATTGGACCACCCATATTGCCCAGACCGATGAATCCGACCGTGCTCACCATTGTTATCTCCCCAGCAACATTTTGCTTTATTTTTGAATCAATTGGGCTGATCTGCTGAGAAGCAATTCCAAGAGCTTCAACAACTGAATCAACTCAGGCCGCACCGGTGGCGCCCCTGTTTTCCCTATTCATCAGATAGGTCAGACCGACATAGATCAAGATAGTCAAAAGGTAGAAAGCAATCTCATACGGTCGGCGGCCATACAGGTCCGAAAAGACAGTGTGCATGACTATCTGACAAAAGCAGCGGAACAGCCACATGACTGTCCCCCAGGACACGGTCAGCCACAAGCCAATGGCTGCAACAAGATCTAGGACAGCAAAAAAAACGATCGCGCCCTGCAAGGCGATCGACATTTCCCAGAACCACTGGCCACGCCATTCAACCACACCGACGATCCGGGCCCAGTAGATGACACCACCGCCCATCAGAAGGAGAGCCATTGCGCGCAAATACAGGATCAGGATGGAGCTCCAGGGCGGCCGGGCGTCCAAAAGGTCCTGAAAGCTGGTGATCATAATAGTCCGGCCTCGGGTTAGAGCGGCAGATCTCCGTCTGCAGGCTCATCGAAATACGACGCCAAGTCTTCGCTGTCCACTTGTGCAAGCGTTTCGGGCGACCATTTTGGGGATTGATCCCGGTCGACGAGGACTGCTCGTACGCCTTCAAAGAAATCACGCCCCCGAAGAATGCGGGAAACGATCCGATACTCCAGTGTCATGCACTCATTAAATGACAGACTTCCTCCGCGTTGCATTTGCTCAAAAGCGATCAGAACACTCGTTGGAGATTTCGACCGGATGGCCTCCGCTGTTTTCACGGCAAATGGATCTTCTGAGCGATCAAGTTTGTCCAGAACCTCGATCACGCTTCGGGCAGAAAAACATGTCTCGATCAGCTCGTTGTTTTCAGTCAGCGGTCCAGATTCCGCAGACATAGTGAAAGGAGCCAATGCTTCCTCCACGGACTTGCACGTTTCCAGAGCCGTTTCGATGGACGCCAGATCACCCTCCGAAACCGCGTGGGTCAGGACACCGGTCGCAAGAGCATCGCCCTGTTTCATCCGGCCAGCACTCAACGCGCAATAAGTACCGGTGTGTTTCGGCATCCTGGGCAGAAAATACGTCCCACCGACATCAGGAAAGAAGCCGATGCCGGTCTCCGGCATTGCAAATGTGGTCTTCTCGGTTCCGACCCGGTGACTGCCATGCACAGACACGCCAACACCGCCGCCCATTACAATCCCGTTGATCAACGAGATATAGGGCTTGGGATAAGCCTTGATTTGCGCGTTCAGGAGATACTCGTCCTTAAAGAATGCGGCCAGCCCTTCAGTTTCTCCCGCCATTTTAGCGTCATAGATGCTGCGAATGTCTCCGCCCGCGCAAAACGCTTTTTCACCGGCGCCCTTGATGACAATGTGAGAAATGCTGGAATCGTCCGCCCAGCGCGTCAGCTGCATAGCCAGCTCCGTGACCATTCCATGGTTCAGCGCATTCAGAGCCATGGGGCGGTTCAAGGTGATAAAACCAGCCTGGCCGCGTTTCTCAAACAGTATGTCGTCGCTCACTGAGCATCCTCACAAGTCAAAAATCAGAGTCGTTTCAATAAGATCCGGAAATCTATTGTGTCAGTCCTTCAACAGCTGACGCGAGATAATTAGTCGCATGACTTCGTTGGTCCCCTCAAGGATCTGATGAACCCGGACATCGCGGAAGAAGCGTTCAATCGGATAATCACGTAGATAACCATACCCTCCATGAAGTTGCAGGGCTTCGTTGACGACTTTGAATCCAGTGTCTGTTGCAAAGCGTTTGGCCATGGCCGCCAGTTTTGTCGCGTCCGGCGTTTTGCCATCAACTGCACTTGCCGCCTTGTGGAGCAATAGACGCGCGGCTTCCACTTCCGTTGCCATATCTGCAATGCGGAATTGCAGGGCTTGAAACTGGGTCAGCGGTTTGCCGAACTGCTTGCGCTCTTGCATATAAGCAATGGCCTGATCGAGACATTCCTGCGCCGGGCCGATGGAACAGGCGCCGATATTCAGGCGGCCGCCATCAAGAGCTGCCATTGCGATCTTAAATCCTTGCCCTTTGGAGCCAATGAGATTGGATTTGGGAACGCGGCAATCCTGGAAGTTCACTTGCGCTGTAGGTTGGCTTTTCCAGCCAAGCTTTTCTTCATTGGCGCCATAACTCAGACCGGGAGTTCCTTTTTCGACGAGAAGGCAGGACACACCTGCAGGTCCGTCACCACCTGTGCGGACCATCACAGCATAAAGATCGCTGACACCGCCGCCTGAGATAAACGCTTTCGATCCGTTGAGAATGTAGTGATCGCCATCATCCTTGGCAGATGTGCGAAGAGCCGCAGCATCTGATCCCGATCCCGGCTCGGTCAGGCAATAGCTGGTCAGCAGCTCCATGGTGCAGAGTTTCGGCAGGAACTTCTGCCGCAGGTCTTCTGATCCGTAACTGTCGATGATCCAGGCAACCATGTTGTGGATCGAGATATAAGCAGCAGTCGATGTGCAGCCTCTGGACAATTCCTCGAATATCAGCGTCGCATCCAGGCGGGTCAAAGCCGATCCGCCAACGTCTTCCTTTACATAAATGCCGCCAAAGCCGAGTTCAGCCGCCTTGCGTAGAGTGGGAATTGGGAAATAGCTGTCTTCATCCCATTTCTTGGCATTCGGCGTGAGCTCATCCCGCGTGAAACTGGCGGCCATGTCCTTAAACGCACGCTGATCTTCGCTGAGTGTAAAATCCATGACTGACCTCCCTAAGCGCACATCGAGTCGAATCCTCTGCACGCTGCATTGACCGCTATCTGTTTCGGCTGCACTAAACCACATTTGACGCATACGTCAAACAATCTATTTTTCGGTATAATTTTCAGTTGTTTTACAGAATGTTGGATTGCACGAACGAGCGTGATAGGTTGTGCGAAATGTCTCCAGGGCATCATTTTTGAATTCGCTCCCATCAAACAGGCTTGGTTATGGCGTCCCACACTTCTTTTCCAAAAATCACGTCCGACGACATGGACGCTCTTCTTGCTGGCACACGTATGCGTCGGAATCGCCAGACTGACTGGTCTCGCAGACTGGTTCGCGAAAACACACTCACAGTCGACGATCTGATCTGGCCGATTTTTCTGGTTGAAGGCACCAATATCCGCCAACCCGTTTCGTCAATGCCGGGTGTCGATCGTTTGTCGGTAGATGAAGCTGTCAGGGATGCAAACAAAGCTGCAGAGCTTGGTATTCCGGCAATCGCCGTCTTCCCGTACACCGATCCGGATTTACGCGATGAAATGGGGACAGAAGCGCTCAACCCGGAAAACCTGACGTGTCAGGCCTGCCGGGCGATCAAGGCAGAAGGACTCAACCTTGGCCTGATGACCGATGTGGCGCTGGATCCTTATACCAGCCACGGCCATGACGGCTTGATGAAAGGTGAAACGATCCTGAACGACGAGACCATTGATCAGCTATGCCGTCAGGCGCTCAATCAGGCGGACGCCGGCTGTGATGTCATTGCGCCTTCAGACATGATGGACGGCCGTATCGGTGCAATTCGTCAGGCACTCGATTCCGAGAATTTCCGCAATACGCAAATCATGGCCTATTCCGCGAAATACGCCTCTGCCTTTTATGGACCGTTCCGCGATGCCGTTGGCTCGTCCGGTGCGCTGAAAGGTGACAAGCGCACCTATCAGATGGATCCTGCCAACACCGATGAAGCTATTCGCGAGACGGAACTCGATATTGGCGAAGGCGCTGACATGGTTATGGTCAAACCCGGCATGCCTTATCTGGACATTGTCCGCCGTCTCAAGGATGAGTTCCAGGTCCCGACCTACGCCTATCAGGTGTCCGGTGAGTTCGCGATGATCAAGGCCGCTGCCGGAAATGGCTGGCTGGATGAAGACCGCGCCATGATGGAAAGTCTTCTGGCGTTCAAACGCGCAGGTGCCGATGGCATCTTGACTTACTTCGCGCCGAAAGTTGCCCAGTTGCTTGCGGATAGAAAATGACGACGGCCCCCGGATCTGTCGGTCCCTCAGACGTCACATATTCCGCAATTCAGGACGCCGCCAATTTAATCAAGGGAGCGGTGCTAGAAACACCCTGTCTACCGGCCCCGCGTTTGTCTCAACTCACGGGCGCAGACGTTTTTGTCAAATACGAGAACATGCAGGTCACCGGTGCGTTCAAGGAACGCGGCGCACTTGTCAAATTGCACAGCCTGACAGACGGCGAGCGCAAACGCGGCGTTATTGCAGTCTCGGCTGGCAACCACGCACAAGGTGTTGCCTACCACGCAGGTCGATTGGGCATTCCCGCGACGATTGTCATGCCTGCGCTGACACCCTTTGTGAAAATCGCGGCAACACGCGGTTATGGCGCGGAAGTTGTTCTGGCGGGCGACACGCTGGCTGAAGCGAAAGTAGAAGCGGATCGACTGGCGGAAGAGCGTAATCTTGTCTGGGTCCACCCTTACGACGACAAACATGTCATCCACGGCCAGGGCACCATAGGGATAGAGATACTCGCCGCGCAGCCGGACCTTGATGTGCTGGTTGTTCCCATAGGTGGTGGTGGTCTGATCGCAGGCATTGCAACAACAGCAAAGGCAATCAAGCCATCCATTCAAGTCATCGGTGTTGAAACGACACTCTATCCCGGCATGTGGGGCGCGTTCTATGGCAAGGATGTTCGCTGCGAAGGCGCAACGATAGCAGAAGGTATTGCTGTTCGGGATATCGGCGAGTTGACCACTGCGGTGGTCAAGGACCGGGTCGACGATATTCAGCTGGTGTCCGAAAGCAGCATTGAGCGCGCCATCAACGCCTATCTGACGATGCAGAGAACAATTGCCGAAGGCGCGGGAGCAGCTGGCCTTGCAGCATTGTTATCAGATACAGAACGTTTTGCGGGAAAACGTGTTGGACTGGTTCTATGCGGCGGCAACATTGATCCACGCCTGCTCTCTAAGATTGTTGTCCGCGAACTTGCCCGAGATGGTCGCCTTGTCTCCATCCGGATTGACACACCAGACCGCCCCGGTGTTCTCGGAGAAATTGCGACTGTTATCGGCGATATGCAGGGTAATGTAGTTGATGTCGAGCATCATCGCCTGTTTCTGAATGTACCAGCCAAAGGCGCCACACTTGACGTCAGCTTTGAGGCCTTTGACCGCCCACACGGGGAGCGGATTGTTGCAGAACTGCGGGATCGCGGTTTTGTTGTGCGCTACATGGAAATCGGCGAACGCATGGAATAGAAGGCGCTTCCGGCATCTCGATTGCGACGGCAAGTTTGCGTTTTGAGCAAAGCATACCCACATCTGTGTCATCACGAATTCGGGAGCACCACATGTCTGTTGAAACGATGACTACTTCTGAACGTCAAAACGCGTTTGATCCGTTTCAACATCCGAACCTGTTTTCAGGTGTGCGAAGCAACAGGATATTTGCGTTTTTCATCGATCTGGTCGTTGTCGCTCTTTTGACATTTGCAGCCAGTGTTCTTGTGTTCGTGCTCGGTGTGTTCACGCTAGGCCTTGGATTTCTGCTCTATGCGATCTTGCCGACAGCCGTTGCGCTTGTTTATGTCGCAGTGACCCTCGGCGGCCCCTCAGCGTCCACTCTCGGAATGCGCGCGATGGGACTGGAAATGCGGCTTTGGTACGGAGCAAAACCGTATCCGTTGCTCGCAGTCGTCCACGTCATATTGTTCTGGTCCTCGGTTTCCCTGCTGACACCCTTGGTTCTTTTTGTGTCCCTGTTTTCGGATCAAAAGCGGCTGTTGCATGATATCGTTCTCGGCACTGTAGTCATAAACTCCGCAGCTTACCGGGACTATGCTCTAGACCAACGGCAATACGCCTGAGAAATATCCAAGGCCAGAAAACAACTCTGTGTCCGGCCGTCTCTCAAGAAAAACAAAACCGGTATCAGCGTCAAATAAGGAATAGTACCCTTCCCTAGGTGCGCCGGGTTGCTCTAAAGTGCCTGTCTAACAACTTGGTGTCGGTGGTTTTGGGCAGGTGAATGCTATCAATTGATATTGCAATGGCACTCACCTTTCTGGTGATTGCGTCCACTGTCGTTCTCTACGCTCTCGAGCGTTATCCGATTGAAACGGTCGCGCTCGGCTCGGTCTCTGCATTTATTGTCATTTTTACGATCCTTCCGGTTGAAATGCCGGATGGCAGTCTTGTTTCCACCGGTGACTTTCTGGCCGGGTTTGCCAACCCTGCCCTGATTACCGTGATCTGCCTTTTGATTATCGGCCAAGGGCTTTTTCAGACGGACGCGCTCGAAGGCCCGGCAAAATCAATCGTCAAATGGACCCGGGGAAAATCCCAGACAGCCGCCATTCCGATCCTGATCGCAGTGGCTGCATTGAGCGCATTCCTCAACAACACGCCCGTCGTCGTGATGTTCCTGCCTATCCTGACGGCTGTTGCTGCGACTGTAGGCCAATCGCCTTCTCGCGTTCTGATGCCCCTTTCGTTCATTGCAATACTCGGCGGTATGACCACCTTGATCGGCTCATCTACCAATCTGCTCGTTGCCAATTATGCGGCCCAGCATTCTGACTTGAAACTGACCTTTTTCAGCTTCACGCCTATCGGCCTGATGGTTGCCTCAGTCGGTGCCATTTATGTCCTTTTCATCATGCCGCATCTTTTGAAGTCGCGAAAAACCATGACGGAAGAGTTTCAACCAACAACCGGCAAGCAGTTCATTGCTCAAATCGAGATCACTTACGGCCATCCCCTTGATGGTGTTGAAGCCGTCTCCGGAATGTTCCCCAAACTAAAAGACATGACAGTTCGTCTTGTCCAACGTGGGCAAAAACCGCTGTTGCCACCCTTCGAAAACGTGGTTCTGTCGCCTGGCGATACAGTGATTGTTGCAGCAACCCGTAACGCACTTGCCAATGCTCTTGCCAGACGGCAACCGCTCATGGAGGCGGACGCCGAGACGAACACGGACGGCAAGGAACCGGCTGCAAGCCCACCAGGTTCGGTTAGCCTTGCTGAGGTTGTTGTGGCACCAGCGTCCAGAATGATGGGCCGGACGCTGCCGCAATCCGGCTTTTACAATGAGACCGGCTGTCTGGTAATGGGCATTCAGCGCAGAAGCCGTATGCCGCGTATGGCCATGAACGACATTCGTCTCGAAGCAGGCGATGTTTTACTGGTCGCTGGCAACGAAGACGAAATCGCCCGGCTGCGCGGTAACCGGGATGTGTTGCTGCTCGATTGGTCGACAACGGAAGTTCCGCGAAGACGATATGCTCCGCGCGCATTGGCGATCTTTGCCGGTGTCGTTCTGCTTGCTGCCAGCGGTTTGGTTCCAATTGTAACAGTAGCCGTTGCGGGCACATTCGCCATGATCGCGACCGGGTGCCTCAACATTCGCCAGGCAATGCGTGCCATCGACAGCCGAATATTCATGCTTGTTGGTGCGTCTCTGGCCGGTGCGGTCGCTCTTGAAGCAACTGGTGGAGCAACAGCAATCGCCTCAGGTCTTGTCTATCTGCTTCACGGTTCGCCGCCGGCAGTTATCCTGTCGGCACTGTTCTTTATCGTAATGGTTTTAACCAATTTTCTGTCAAACAATGCTGCTGCTGTTTTGTTCACTCCAATTGCGATCAATCTGGCAATTCAGATCGGGCAACCACCAGAAGCCTTTGTCGTTTGCCTGATCATTGCGGCCAACACTTCCTTTGCTACACCGGTTGGTTATCAAACCAACCTGATTGTCATGGGACCGGGTCACTACAAATTCTCGGACTTTCTACGAGCTGGTGCACCGCTTGCGCTTGTTTTATGGTTGACCTTCTCATTGGTCGCGCCATGGTATTATGGGCTTTGAACTAATCTTGGGTCTTGGACTAAAAACATGAACGTGAAGGATCGCGGGAAAATTCGGTGACACGGCACCCCACAGATCACCCCCAGTTCTATCTGACAGCCCCTGCCCCCTGTCCTTATCTTGAAGGTCGCCAGGAGCGGAAGGTGTTTACCCATCTTGTCGGACATGGAGCGCCAGCGCTCAATGAAGTTCTGACGCAAGGCGGCTTTCGGCGCAGTCAAAACATCGCCTACCGTCCAGCCTGCGAACAATGCCAGTCCTGTGTCTCCATCCGTGTTCGGGTTGATGAGTTCAAGTGGACGAAGTCTCTGAAACGGGCCTGGAATTCCGGGTCTGACTTGGTGGGGGCCCGATTACCAGCCAGCCCCTCTGCTGAACAATACGATCTGTTCCGGGATTATCTTGAAGCCCGCCACGAAGACGGCGGCATGACCGAGATGAGCATTCTCGACTACGCCATGATGGTCGAGGACACTCATGTTGAGACATTGGTCGTCGAATATCGCAAGCGTGGCGTGGATTCCTTCCTGACCGGTGCAGGCGAAGGCCCCTTGCTCGGGGTTGCCCTCAGCGATCAATTGTCCGACGGTCTGTCGATGGTCTACTCATTCTATGATCCGTCATATGAAGGCACTGCGCTGGGAACCTATATGATCCTCGACCATATCGTGCGTGCCCAGAAGCTCGGCCTTCCACATATCTATCTGGGCTATTGGGTCGAAGGTTCCGCCAAGATGGCTTACAAAGCGCGGTTCAAACCGCAGGAACATCTGGGTCCCGATGGATGGGCCATCAAAGACGCGCCCTCTACACCATCCGAAGAATAATACCCGTCATTATGTTTAGATTAAACCTAAGGGATATGTTTGCGTACTGCGTCAAACACTGACCGGAACATGTCTTCCGTCAACCGCCTGGTGTTGGTGTTGTACCGCGAGCAATGATAGCTGTCGAAAAGGGTCAGGTCAGTTCCGGGCAACTCATGCTGCGCACCATGCGCGAAGGGAAAGTGCGCGCGTTTCATGTCCAAAGCGGTCAAAAACGTCTCATGTGCAATTCGGCCAAGGGCAAGAACTGCACTGATTGACGAATAAGCGGCCAATGTTGACAGCAGATAAGGACGGCAGGTTTTGATCTCTGGACCGGTCGGCTTGTTTTGAGGCGGCAAACAACGCACCGCATTGGTGATGATGGCGTCCTTCAAGGTCAAACCATCATCTGGGCGCGCTAGATACTGGCCTTCCGCAAAGCCGTAATCCAGCATGGTCTTGTAAAGCAGATCACCAGCATAATCGCCCGTAAACGGGCGACCCGTTGCGTTGGCTCCCTTCATACCGGGAGCCAAACCAACAATCAGCAATCTTGGTGCCTTTGATGTGAACGAGGGAACAGGCGCATTGAACCACTCCGGATGAGCGGCCTGCTGTTCCTGACGAAACTGCACCAACCGAGGACAATCGTTGCAATCAAGCTGCGGATCTACCGGTCCGAGGTCTAATGACGTCGCCGTCATAGGTCAGACCTCAATAGTCGTCATCATCATCTTCGTCGTCCTGCACAGGCACTTGCGGACGAACAGGACGTTCGGACGGATCGCGGCCAATCTTGTTAGCAAGGCTGGACAGTTCGATGAAGTGATCAGCCTGGCGACGCAAGTCATCGGCAATCATAGGTGGCTGGGTTTTGAGCGTGGAAACGACACTCACCTTGCGGCCCTTGCGCTGCAGAGCTTCCACAAGATAGCGGAAGTCACCATCGCCGGAGAACAGAACAATGTGGTCAACGGTTTCGACAATCTCCATGGCATCAACTGCCAGTTCGATGTCCATGTTGCCCTTCACCTTGCGACGTCCGGCACTGTCGACGAATTCTTTGACCGGCTTGGTAATGACCTTGTAGCCATTATAATCGAGCCAATCGATCAGCGGACGAATGGAAGAGTACTCCTGATCCTCGATCAGCGCTGTATAATAATAAGCACGCAACAGGTAGGCTTGCCCCTGAAACTCTCTCAGCAGCCGTTTGTAATCGATATCAAAACCAATTGCCTTGGCGGTTGAGTACAAATTCGCACCGTCGATAAACAATGCAACCTTTTCGCGCGCGTCAAACATTATATAAAAACCTTTCCGAGTTTATGCGCAGTATTCTTTTCGTTCGATTTTGGATTGGTCCCGCAACCATTTTTGAAAATCGTTTTTGAAATACCTAGCGCACGTATCGATGATTTAATGCGGTCGAAATATACCACAATAGTCATCTTGTTGTTTTGCGTCTAACCAGCAGCATTCCAACCGCTGAATTGAGCCTTTTGCTTGCCCTACACTAATCCACCGGTTCGCTGCAATGCAAAAGCGATTGGAGTACCGAAAAACTGTTATATATTCTGCAAGGACTCTCAACTCCTTCTTAATTCTGACAAGGGGTTGCATTTTGTAAACCCGGTCTCTATACGCTGGGAATTCGAGTTCATTCAGCTAATGGAGACGTCGTATGGCGCGCGTGACCGTCGAGGATTGTATCGACAAGGTCGAAAACCGGTTTGAGCTGGTGTTGATTGCTGCGCATCGCGCTCGCATGATCTCAAGCGGCTCACCGTTAACGATCGACCGCGACAATGACAAAAACCCTGTCGTTGCCTTGCGTGAAATCGCTGAAGAAACTGTCAGCCCGGAAGACATGAAAGAGGATCTGATCCACTCACTGCAAAAGTTTGTGGAAGTGGACGAGCCTGAAGCAGAAGCTGTTCCAGTGGTTCCTGCACTTGGCCAACATCAGACCACTCAAGTAAATGCCGTAGACGACGGTGCAGTGGAATTCGACCGTATGTCGGAAGAAGATCTTCTGCGTGGCCTCGAAGGCCTGGTTCCGCCTGAGCGAACCGACGACGTTTAAGTTTCCATATCTTCATAAGCCGAAGCGTTCCGGACCTGCCGATACGCTTCGGCTTGTGTTATTCTTCGCCCCAAACATTCCAGCCAGTTGCATGGGTCGATCACGACCATGATGCGTCAATACGAACTCGTTGAACGGGTAACGCGCTACAATCCGGACGCTGACGAAGCTTTGCTCAACAAGGCTTACGTCTATGCTATGCAAAAGCATGGCCCGCAGACGCGAGCCTCCGGCGATCCTTATTTCTCACATCCACTGGAGGTCGCTGCGATCCTGACTGATCTGCGGCTGGATGATGCGACGATTGCCGTGGCCCTGCTTCATGACACGATTGAAGACACTGATGCGACAAGAGCAGAGATCGACGATCTGTTCGGGGAGGAAATCGGCAAACTTGTCGACGGATTGACCAAAATCAGCCGTCTTGATCTGGTTTCCAGAAAAGCCAAGCAGGCCGAGAATTTCCGCAAGCTCCTATTGGCTATTGCAGATGATGTTCGGGTACTGCTCGTCAAGCTGGCTGACCGCCTGCACAATATGCGCACGCTCCACCATATGCCGGAGCATAAACGTGGACGTATTGCTGAAGAAACGATGGAGATCTACGCACCGCTTGCAGGCCGAATGGGCATGCATGATTTGCGCGAAGAGTTGGAGGACATTTGCTTCCGCACGCTCAATTCGGAAGCATATGAGACCATAACAGACCGGCTTGCAGATCTCCGGGAAATCAACAAGGACCAAATCGCCGAAATCGAGACGACCCTTACGGAACGCCTTTCAGAACGTGGAATGGCCGCGATGGTGAAGGGGCGGGAAAAACGCCCCTATTCAATTTTTCGGAAAATGCAACGCAAGGCAATCGGTTTCGAACAACTGTCCGATATCTATGGTTTCCGGGTAACTGTGGCCACTGAAGAAGCGTGCTACAGGGTTCTGGGCGTCATTCATACGACTTGGCCAACAGTCCCTGGCCGGTTCAAGGACTATATCTCGACGCCGAAACAAAACGATTACAAGTCGATCCATACCACGATCGTTGGTCCCTCGCGGCAACGTGTCGAACTGCAGATACGAACCGTGTCCATGGACCGTGTTGCAGAATACGGCATTGCAGCGCACGCACTCTACAAAGACGGTGAATTCGGCGGGAGGAATATCGCGCGTCATACGGATGATTGCCGTGCATTTGAGTGGCTTCGCCGTACAACCGAGCTTCTGGCGCAAGGCGATACGCCCGAAGAGTTCATGGAAAACACCAAACTGGAGTTGTTCCACGATCAGGTATTTTGTTTCACGCCAAAGGGTCGACTTATAGCGCTGCCACGAGGTGCGACGCCAATCGACTTTGCTTATGGTGTTCACACAGATGTCGGCAACACCTGCGTTGGCTGCAAGATCAACGGCAAAATCATGCCGCTGGTCACCGAGCTTCATAACGGCGACGAAGTTGAGATCATCCGCTCACCTGCACAAACACCCCCGCCCGCCTGGGAGGCCATCGCCGTCACGGGAAAAGCCCGCGCTGCTATCCGTCGGGCAACTCGGGAATCAGTTCGAAAACAATACGGCACCTTGGGCGAACACATTCTCAAGCGAGCCTTTGCGCGCGCTGAAAAAGCTTATTCGGAAGATCTTCTCGAAGGAGTTCTCGAAGAACATCACCAAAGCAGCGTCGCTGATCTTCTGGCAGCTGTCGGGCAAGGCGATCTGAGCGCCCAAACGGTTTTGATGTCTGCCCATCCAGATTATCAGGACGAACGGGTTGTGATCACCGGACCACCGTCCGGCGAAGGCTGGTTCGATCTGGACCAGGCCCATGGCCTTAAATTCAGAATTCCACCTGGCGAAACACCAGGCGAACAAGACCTTTCAGCAGAAGTTGATTTGGACAAAATGGGTCCAGCCCTTCCAATTCGAGGTTTTTCGGGAAATATCCCTGTAAGTTTCGCGCCCGATGGCGGTGCTGTTCCGGGTGATAGGATTGTCGGGATCTTGACCCCCTCTGACGGTCTCACCATCTTTCCGATACAGTCACCGGCACTGAAGGAATATGATGACCAGAACGAACGCTGGGTGGACGTGCGCTGGGACATCAATGTCGACAACCCGGAACGCTTTCCAGCGCGCCTTGATATCTCTGCCGCGAATGAGCCGGGTTCTCTGGCGACAATTGCCCAGATAATCGGTGAAAACAGTGGCAACATAGACAATGTGAAGATGGTTCAACGCGCCCCGGATTTTCACCAGATGATCATCGACCTTGAAGTCTGGGACCTGAAACACCTGAACCGTATTATAAACCAACTGCGCTCCAAACCGAACGTTTCCAGTGTCAGCCGGGTCAATGGCTAGCAGCACTGCATCACTATAAAGGATTGTCTCCATGACGCGTGACGAAGTGCTGGCCATTTTCAAGGAAGCTGGTGCATTTCTTGAAGGCCACTTCATCTTGACTTCTGGCCTTCGCAGCCCGGTATTTCTACAAAAAGCACGCGTTTTCATGTTCCCGGACAAAACCGAAAAACTTTGCAAGGCTCTCGCGGATAAAATTCGAGCCGCCGGTCTTGGTCCAATAGACTATATTGTCTCCCCTGCTCTTGGCGGTCTAATACCGGGATATGAAACTGCACGACATCTCAACGTGCCGGCCATGTGGGTCGAGCGGGAGGAAGGTGAGTTTCGTTTACGCCGATTTGAGTTGCCAAAAGGATCCCGGGTCATTGTAGTTGAGGATATCGTCACAACGGGGCTCTCATGTCGTGAAACGGTAACCTCGTTGAAAGTACTTGGTGCTGAAGTGTTGGGAGTTGCCTGCCTCATCGACCGGTCCGGTGGCGAAGCTGACGCCAGTGCGCCTGTTATTGCCTTGGCTGAATACAAAGTGCCTGCGTATGAACCGGACAATCTGCCGCCAGAGCTAGCGGCGCTGCCAGCAGTAAAACCCGGTAGCCGCGGCTTGAGTTGAGTGAACAATTAACATGGGACCAAAACGCTAGAACATGTTGTTTCGCCGAAGAAAAAGTCCATCACGTGTTGAACAATTCCGCATCGCGGTCTGGCCACGCAATAGCTGGGCCCGTTCGACACGTTATTTCGGCAAACGGGTTTTGCGGCTGACAGCAACGCCCCATGCAATTGCAATTGGATTTGCGGCTGGCACTTTCGCTTCCTGTACACCGCTTATTGGGTTTCACTTCCTCACGGCTTTTGCGTTGGCCTATCTGGTTCGCGGCAACATAATTGCCTCCGCTATAGGCACGTCAATTGGCAACCCGCTGACGTTTCCGTTCATCTGGGCGTCGACATTTAAAATCGGTCAATGGGTTTTGCATGGGCAGGCGACGGACGCAGATCCGCATGAAGTACATCAACAGTTTCAAAGCGGCCTATTCACCAAATCGCTCGACGCTCTTTTGCCCATGATCAAACCGATGTTTATCGGTGCCGTGCCTCTTGGGCTTGTTGTTGGAACCGTTTCCTATTTCCTGGTTCTCAAAAGCGTTGAAGTATATCAACGGCGCAGACGGCGTACGATTGAGAGCGGCAATGGTCGGCTTTTTCCGGCACCAAGCTCAACGGCTGAAGAAGACGGAAGCGCTTGAAAGTCTTGGCTGAGTAATCCACTTAAGGTGTTCAACGGCTTGATGACGGACACATATTTATGATCCTGGGAATTGGCAGCGATTTGATCGATATCCGTAGGATCGAAAAGACCCTTGATCGGTTCGGAGAGCGTTTTACAAATCGCGTCTTTACCGAAGTGGAGCGGGCCAAATCCGACAAACGTGCAGCACGAGCAGCGTCCTACGCAAAACGGTTTGCAGCAAAGGAAGCCTGTTCCAAGGCCTTGGGAAGTGGGATCCGAATGGGTGTGGCCTGGCGGGAAATGGGTGTCATCAATCTTCCTTCCGGCAAACCAACGATAGCCTTGGTGGGCGGTGCAGCAGAACGTTTGCAAGCGATGGCACCAACCGGTTTTCGAACCACCATTGATTTGACCATTACAGACGATTTTCCGTTGGCACAGGCATTTGTCGTAATTTCCGCATGGCCCGAGGACTGGCCGGAACCACCATCAACAACTTCTTTGTGACTGCCAGAAAGCTTGGGAACGCACGCATTGCTTCAACTGGCTTGAAGAGCTAAAAGTCGCGCAGTGTTATCCGCTTGCGTTGCCAAATGACCGGATTACTTGGATTAAGGGATATTATGAGCGTGACAGAAAACAGAAAAGACAATGAAGGTGGCCTCTACGAGACCGGCAAAGTCATTGTTCAGGCCCTGCTCATCGCGCTTGTCGTCAGAACCTTGCTGTTTCAACCTTTCAATATTCCGTCGGGATCGATGAAAGACACGTTGTTGATCGGCGATTATCTGTTCGTTTCCAAATACAGCTATGGTTATTCGCGGTATTCATTTCCCTTTGGTCTTGCACCTATTTCCGGACGGCTGTTTGGCTCAGACCCCGAGCGTGGCGATGTTGCCGTGTTCAAGCTGCCATCCGACACTTCGATTGACTACATAAAACGCGTGATTGGCCTGCCTGGCGACACGGTTCAGGTGATCGACGGAATAGTGCAAATCAATGGCGAGCCGGTCAAACGGGAGCAGATTGATGACTATATCGAACAATCCGCCTCCGGTGCGGTTCGCCGGGTTCCCCGCTTCCGTGAGACCCTGCCCAACGGAGTGAGCTACGAAACACTGGATCTGACGCCTCGTGGCCAACTGGACAACACCCGGGAATACAAGATCCCTGAAGGCCATTACTTCATGATGGGCGACAACAGAGACAATTCCATCGACAGCCGCGTTCTGAGCCGTGTTGGATATGTCCCCTATGAGAACTTTATCGGCCGGGCAGAAATTTTATTCTTCTCGATTGGCGACGGAACACCGGCTTGGCAGATCTGGACATGGCCGTGGACAGTCCGCTGGAATCGAATTGGCCGGACACTTTGACATTACATTGCGCGCGGTCGATTGCTGCGCTCGGCAGGTTCATTGAACAGTGAACGATAGAAAACAGAATTCCATCTCGGCGCTGAAGACAGCCCTTCAATACGAGTTCAGGGATCTGGAGCTTCTCCGGGTTGCACTTACTCATGCAAGTTCCCTTGCGCCATCAGAAACCATTTCCGGCAGCTATCAGCGCCTTGAGTTTCTCGGCGACAGGGTTCTCGGTCTTGCAATCGCAACCATGCTGCACGGCCATTTCCCCAGAGCAGATGAAGGTGAACTCGCGCGCCGGTTCAACCACATGGTCAAACGTGAAACCTGTGCTGAAATTGCACAGGAACTTGGCGTCGGCGACGCAATGCGCATCGGTCAGGCCGAAGCCCAGACCGGTGGCCGGAAAAAGACTGCCCTGCTGGCCGACATTTGCGAGGCGCTGATTGCAGCCATTTACCTCGATGGCGGGTATGAAGCAGCAGAAAGCTTTATCGCGCGCCTCTGGGAGCCACGTATGCTATCGTGGTCGGGTCCGTTGCGAGATGCCAAGACCACTTTGCAGGAATGGGCTCAATCCAAAAGCCTGCCGACACCCAAATACGATGTGACAAGTCGCGCTGGCCCTGATCACGCGCCCAGTTTTACTGTCGCGGTAATCGTACAGGGCCTGGCAGCCGAAGAAGGTACAGGCGGTTCCAAGCGGATCGCGGAACAAAACGCAGCGGAAGCTGTCCTACGCCGGGAAGGCGTCTGGAAGGAATAGATACACCTTGAGTGACGACAACAATCCGAACGACCCTGTCGAAGACGACATCGACAACGGCAATGAATTTGTGGCGCCGCAGGGCCGCTTTGACATTCCCTTGCCCGATCCCCTTGCGGAAATGCCAGCCGATACCAAAGCCGGTTTTATCGCACTCATCGGTGCACCAAACGCAGGTAAGTCGACGCTGATCAACCAGCTGGTCGGAACAAAAGTGTCTATTGTCACTCATAAGGTTCAAACCACACGATCCATCGTGCGCGGTGTAGCCATGCACGGCAAGGCTCAACTGGTCTTCATTGACACACCGGGCATTTTCAAACCAAAACGCAGGCTTGACCGAGCGATGGTCGATACCGCGTGGGGCGGTGCTCGTGATGCAGATCTGATCGCTCTGCTGATTGATGCCCGCAAAGGTATTGATGAAGAAGTCGAAGACATCTTCAAACGCCTATCGGGCCAAACAGCACCCAAAGTGCTTATCCTCAACAAGACGGATGTGACAAAGGGCGAAAAGCTTCTGAAAATTGCCCAGAAGGCCAATGAATATTTCAAGTTCGACGAAACATTCATGATTTCCGCGCTTAAAGGCGACGGCACCCAGACCATTCTCGACTATTTTGCGTCCAAGGTTCCGGAAGGCCCGTGGCTTTACCCGGCAGACCAACCGTCCGATTTGCCGCTGAGAATACTGGCGGCAGAAATCACCCGGGAGAAGCTGTTCGAACGGCTTCACCAGGAATTGCCTTACATCTCAACGGTGGAAACAGAGCGTTGGGAGACCAAGAAAGACGGTTCAGCGCGGATCGAACAGACGATTTATGTTGAGCGCGACAGTCAGAAAAGCATTGTGCTGGGAAAGCGGGGCCAAACGATCAAATCGATTTCCCAGACAGCTCGCGAGGAACTGGCCGAGATCATTGATGCTCCGGTTCATCTGTTTCTGTTCGTGAAAGTCCGGGAAAACTGGGGTGATGACCCCGAACGTTATCGTGAAATGGGTCTGGAATTTCCAAAATAATTGGCCAATCTATCCGAATCCGCCACTATCCAGACGTGATCAGACAACAGGGTTGAGCGCGTGGAGTGGAGCGGACGCGGTGTGGTGCTTACCACACGCAAACATGGCGAAAATGATGTGATCCTGGAAGTCATGACACTTGATCATGGCCGACATCTGGGTCTCGTGCGCTCTGGGAGGTCCAAAAGAAACCGCCCAGTGCTCCAGCCCGGCAATGAACTCGACCTGACTTGGCGCGCGCGCCTCTCTGATCATCTGGGCCAGTTTCAGATCGAACCGCATTCACTGCGGGCTGGCGACCTGATGACCAGCAGCCTAGGACTGGCAGCCCTACAGCACTTGGCATTTCTGGTCAGATTGCTACCCGAACGCCATCCCTATCCCGGGATCTTCGGTGCGTTGACTGTCGTGCTTGATCATCTGGAAACGGCAGATTCTGCAGGTGCCTTGCTGATCCGGTTTGAGCTGGAACTCCTGAAAGAACTTGGGACAGGCTTGGACCTGAAATCTTGTGCTGCAACGGGTACAACGGAAGACCTTGCGTATGTTTCCCCCAAGTCTGCCCGTGCAGTAAGCCGTGAGGCTGGCCGCCCCTATCATGACAAGCTATTGCCTCTGCCAGAATTTCTATTGGACGGGCAACGGCAGCAAGGCAGTGAGCTGACCTGGATCGACATTACGCAGGGATTTGAACTGACAGGTTTTTTTCTTGGTCGGCAACTTGAAGACCGAAACAATTCGGACAGCGGAACGCGGAGTTTGTTGCTTAATGCGCTGGAGAAGAGATATCGGTCAGACTTTCCGTGGAACTTTTGAGCCGGTCGACGAGGAACTTTCAGGAAACTTGCGCAAAATCCTGATCGGACGTCCGTGAATGTGTCAGACCGCAATCCAACAGATCACCCAAATCACTTTCGGATAAAGGCTTTGAATAGAAGTAGCCCTGGACACGGCTGGTGCCCAGGCTTTTCAGGACTTCAAGCTCATCTTCGGTTTCCACGCCTTCGACAACACAGGATATGCCCATGTCCCGGCTCAGGGCGAGCATGGATTTGACAATGCCATACCCAGGCGTGTCCGGGTTGATGCCACTCACGAAACTGCGATCCACTTTGATGCAGTCGAGCGGCAGGTTGTGAACATGCGACAGACTTGAATATCCGGTTCCAAAATCATCAAGAGACAGACCAATTCCAGCACTCTTCAGGACATCAATCGCCCGACATGCCTCATCAAAGTCCCACATCACCGACGTTTCGGTCACTTCGCAGTCCATACGGTGGGGATCAAATCCATTGTCCGTCAATGTTTTGAGAAACTCGATGACAAAACCACGCGATGACAGGTTCGTTGCCGACAGATTGAAGGACAAGGTCAAATCGTCGGGCCAGGATTGCGCTGCCTTCATGGCTTTTGCCAGCAACGTCAGGGTGATCCGGTTGATATAGCCAGCGGTTTCTGCCGCCGGAATAAACTCTACAGGCGAAACAGTACCCACCAGCGGACTGTGCCATCGCGCCAAACATTCAACTGCAATGATCCGGTTGTTCGACACATCCACGATCGGCTGAAATACGACAAACATTTCCGTTTCCATATCGCAGGTTCTGAGCGCATTGGTAAGCAAAGTCTTGCGATCCATTTGTTCGCGCAAGCGGTCATCAAACAAGACTGCCGGTTCGTTTTTCCTCAGCCGCGCCCGCTGGACTGCATAAAGCGCTCGTTCAAGAACGACTGCCTGTGATTCTGCAGTCTCGTCCGGTTCGACATAACCAATGTAGTGACTGAGATGCACATCACCTTCGCGAAGACTGCAAGGCTCTTGAAAGACATCGACCAGACATGATCGAATACCCTCGAAGTTGAGAACATCCGGTGATGTCAGGACAGCAAACTCATCACCGGCAAGGCGCGCTGCGAATACCCCGCCCGGCAATCGCTCTCTCAACCGCAAAACAACTTCCCGGATAATCTTGTCGCCGGTTTCCACACCGTAGACATCGTTGATTGCCTTCAGCCCGCCGAGATCAAAAACACAAAGTCCGAACTGTACCTGTTTCGATTTAAACGCAGCGAAGCGTTCTCCCAATGTCTGAAAAAAGTACCGTCGATTTGGCAACCCAGTGAGATGATCATGGTTTGCTATATGAAAGTTCAAATCACTCAGTTTTTGGGTTTCTTCCTGCTTGTTTTCCAGGTCTTGTTTCTGAACCTTGAGTTCCTTGCCAGCATTCACCAGCGAGACAAAGTCATGATAGTGGTTGTTCAAAATGAAATAGGCCACGCCAGACGCCAACACACCGAACAACGCAAAATATGCGAATTCTGGCTCGCCGCGCCAAAGGAAGTAGCTGAAATATATAGCGTTGCTGCTGACTGCGATGATCACCGCGACAGAGCGCAAGTGAATTAGACAAAACAGGGCGACCAGGTTCATGACAACAACAGTGAAGGCAACCTGAGCCTGCAGTAGTGGTCCGCCATAAGGGAACAACATCAGTGCCCAGGCTGCAAACATGGCTGGGGCGACAACTGCAGCAACGCGGGTTTTCTTACGCCAGGTGTTCAAATCGGCAAGAGTTTCCGGTGCTTCAGAGTTGGTTCGTAGCCTGACAATCCGCATGACCGCCAAGACAGTCATCAAAACCGGATAAACCAACGTCGCCCATGCAGGGGCAACCTGCCAATATGTTGCAACCAGTCCCCACCCACAGATTAAACTCATTACGTAGAGCAAAGGTGCTTGCCGCCTGACAGACTGATACTGTGCACGCGCGACATCAAGATTGCTGCTGTTATCGTCCAACAAAGCCAGCAACATCACTTTCGCATTTTCCGCGAAGCTACGTGTCTGTTCCATTTGACCTTCTGAACTGTTTACACCGGCGTATACTTGACGCAACTGGGTACTGATATCGCCTCTTTATTTAAATGACCTTAAGGCAGCTGAGAAGCAATTCATGATTACATTTTGACATATACATTTCCGCTGCGGCTCTCATCAATTTAGCGCGAAGACTATTCTCTGCTTGCTGGCTTCATCCCGATTCCAAAAATCTGCCCACAGGCTGCCGATTTCCGTTGAAAATCTGCCAATTCGAGTTCATTCGGCCCGATCTGAATTGCGCTCATCTAATGAAAGCGATAGCAAGCATTTATGGGAAAAGAGACGACACCACCGCCCAGCGAAATTGAGGGCATAAATCTAAAAGACGCTCTGGAAGAGCGGTATCTTGCCTATGCGCTTTCGACCATCATGCACCGGGCACTTCCTGATGTGCGCGATGGTATGAAACCAGTGCACAGGCGACTGCTTTATGCCATGCGCCTGCTCAAACTCGACCCGGGCGCTGGATTCAAGAAATGTGCCCGTGTCGTCGGTGACGTTATCGGTAAATACCATCCGCACGGCGATCAGGCTGTTTATGATGCGCTTGTACGCCTCGCCCAGGACTTCGCACAGCGCTATCCCCTGATCGACGGCCAAGGCAACTTCGGCAATGTCGACGGAGATAACGCCGCTGCGATGCGTTATACCGAAGCGCGGATGACAGATACGGCCAAACGTCTTTTGGACGGGCTTGATGAAGATGCCATTGATTTCCGCGAAACCTATGACGGCGAAGACAAAGAGCCGATCGTTTTGCCTGGCGGTTTTCCAAATCTGCTTGGTAACGGGTCCTCGGGCATTGCCGTCGGCATGGCAACCTCTATTCCGCCGCACAACGCTTTTGAATTGTGCGAGGCCAGCCAATACCTAATCAAGAATCCCAACGCTGAAGTCGATGACCTGCTGGGGTTTATCAAGGGTCCGGATTTTCCGACCGGCGGTCTGCTTGTTTCTGATCAGGGATCTATTCGGGAAGCCTATGCGACCGGACGTGGCAGTTTCCGTGTGCGTGCACGATGGGAAATTGAAGATCTTGGACGTGGCCAGTGGGCCATTGTTATTACCGAGATCCCCTATCAGGTTCAAAAATCACGCCTGATCGAAAAGATCGCGGAGCTGCTGGTCGCACGCAGATTACCGCTTCTGGACGATGTTCGAGATGAATCTGCTGAAGACATTCGTGTTGTTCTGGTTCCGCGTTCCAGAAACGTCGACGCCAACCTGTTGATGGAGTCCCTGTTCAAACTGACCGATCTTGAAAACCGGTTTTCCTTGAACATGAACGTGCTCTCCATGGGCAAGGTGCCCATGGTAATGGGCCTGAAGCAGGTTCTGAGGGAATGGCTCGACCACCGGAAAGTGGTTCTGGTCCGCCGGTCTGAACACCGGCTTGGTCAGATAAATCACCGACTGGAAGTTCTGGCAGGTTATCTGGTTGCCTATCTGAACCTGGACGAAGTGATCCGCATCATTCGGGAAGAAGATGATGCCAAAGCCGAATTGATCCGGACATTCGAGCTGACCGATGTTCAGGCCGAAGCAATCCTCAATATGCGTTTGCGGTCCTTGCGCAAACTTGAAGAGCTGGAAATCAAGAAAGAGCACGACAAGCTCTCGGAAGAAAAAGAGGGCCTGACCCAACTGCTAGGGTCCGATGCTCGTCAATGGACAAGAATTTCAAAGGAAATTGCTGAAATTTCCAAGGTCTATGGACCGGAAACAGCTATCGGCAAGCGGCGCACGGACAAATCCGAAGCCCCGGAAACGGATCTCGTCGACATACAGCAGGCAATGATCGAAAAAGAACCGATCACGGTCATCATTTCAGAAAAAGGCTGGATCCGGGCCCTCAAAGGTCATCAGGCGGATCTTTCCAGCCTGACCTTCAAGCAAGGTGACAAGCTCAAACTGGCTTTTCAGGCAGAAACGACGGACAAGATTCTTGTCTTCTCGACAGGTGGTAAATTCTTCACTCTTGGCGGCGATCGACTTCCAGGTGGGCGCGGTCATGGCGAACCGATCCGGTTGATGGTTGAAATGGATGAAGCCCAAGACGTTGTTTGTGCATTTGTCCACAAACCGGGTCGTAACCTGCTGCTGTCCAACAATGAAGCGCGTGGTTTTGTAGTCAGCGAAGACGATGTTGTCGCCAACACCCGTAAAGGCAAGCAGGTCCTGAACCTGTCTGCACCTGCAGAAGCCAGCCTATGTGTTGAAGCAACTGGCGATCATGTCGCAATCATCGGTGAAAACCGGAAACTGCTTGTCTTCCCTTTGGGCCAAATAGCACAGATGACCCGTGGACGCGGTGTCCGACTGCAGCGGTATAAAGACGGTAATGTCGCCGATATCCGGATCTTCAAGGGCGAAGACGGGCTGACTTGGGCGGACAGTTCGGGTCGAAGCTTTACCAGATCACTGGAAGAACTGGCAGAATGGCGCGGTGAACGTGGCCAAGCGGGCCGGTTACCGCCAACAGGATTCCCACGGTCCAACAAGTTTGGTCCGCGCAAGCTTTAATTTCTCATTGAATGCCCGCACCTGCGGGCATTCGCCTTTTTGACTAACATTCATTTTTCAAAACCCCTCGACGAACGGCGTTTCACCTTGCAATCTAGCCAAAAAGGGAGACGACATGATCGGCGCATTTACATTCAATACAAGTCACAGGATTGTCTTCGAGTCCGGTGCGGCGGCTAATCTGGCCAAGCACGCGGCAGACTATATAGGCACGCGGCCGCTGCTCATCACCGACAAGGGGATTATTTCCTGCGGATTGTTGCAACCTGTCGTGAGTGCGCTTTCGGATGCCGGCCTGGCGGTGAGTGTTTTCGATGGAGTCACTGCTGACCCGCATCGATCAATCATAGATGCTGCAATGAATGTTGCCAGTTCCCTTCAACCAACATCCATCATCGGTTTTGGTGGTGGTTCGTCCCTTGATGTTGCAAAACTGGTTGCCCTGTTGCAAGGCAACGGCAAAAACCTTGATGACGCTTGGGGTATAGGCAATGCGACCGGACCAAGGCTACCTTTGATACTTATCCCGACGACCGCCGGGACCGGCTCGGAAGTCACACCGATCTCAATCATCACAGTCGAAGAAGATGAGAAGAAAGGCGTTGTTTCCCCGCACCTTTTGCCGGATCTTGCCATTCTGGACCCCATCCTCACACTTGGATTGCCTGCACAGGTCACAGCTGCGACCGGCATCGATGCAATGGTGCACGCGATTGAAGCCTATGCATCGAAATCTGCCAATAACAATCCGGTGTCACGGATGTTGGCAATTGAAGCCCTCAAATTGCTGGGTGCGAACATCGAGACCGCTGTCTTCAAATCTGACGATGAGGCCGCGCGCGGCGCGATGTTGCTCGGATCTATGCTGGCCGGAATGGCGTTCGCCAATTCACCTGTCGCGGCGGTTCACGCACTTGCCTATCCAATCGGCGGCACCTTTCATGTCCCCCATGGGCTGTCCAATGCACTCGTTCTGCCACACGTCCTGAAGTTCAACAATGCAGTCGCTGCAGAGACTTACGCACAACTTGCACCGAACCTATTTCCTGATCTCAGGTCGGTTGTTGATGCAAAAGAACGCGCAGGATTGCTTGCAGACCGATTGGCGATTCTTACCGCAAAATTGGGTCTACAAACTCGACTACAGGATGTCGGCATCTCAGAAGATGATCTGCCGAAGATGGCTCAAGACGCAATGAAACAAACACGGCTCCTTGTAAACAACCCGAGAGAATTGACAGAATCTGACGCACTTGCAATTTACAGTGCCGCGTTATGACATCTGATAATGCCTCGGGGCCAGATCGCCCAATGCCGTTAGACCGTTCACACTTTACTGCTTTTCAAGATGTTCCCACCCGATGGATGGACGTGGACATCTATGGCCATGTGAACAATGTGCAGTATTTGAGTTTTTTCGATACAGCTGTAAATGGCTGGTACATTTCGAACCAGATCCTTGACCCAGCAAATAGCAGCACGGTGTTTCTGGTTGCCGAAACCAGTTGCCACTATTTTTCAGAGCTCATGTTCCCAGGTATTGTGTCTGCGGGACTCCGTATCGAGAAACTCGGCAGAAGTTCTATCGTTTTTAATGTAGGGCTGTTTTCCGGAAATGAACCCAACACAGCAGCACACGGACGATTTGTGCACGTTCATGTAGATCGCGAAAATCGACGTCCCGTGCTGATTCCGGACAAAAAGCGCTCGGTTTTAGACCTACTTGTAGCAAATTGACTTTAGTTACTGTGGAATGCTGCGTTCGAAGTAGATGACAGCGTTACCAACTGCAAAACACAGGTTTTCTTGCATCCATGACTTTGCACTTTCCACAAGTAGCTCACACTGTTTCCACAACCTATGTACAACCTGCAAGTAGGATTAAACGCAGTTGATGGCTACTGGCTTAGCCATAGTTTTTCATAATACGTGATTGTTCGCGCTGCCAATCTCGTTTCTTTTCCGTTTCCCGCTTATCATGCAGCTTTTTACCGCGAGCAACGGCTATTTCCATCTTCGCTCTACCCTTGTCATTGAAATAGAGTTTCAGCGGAACGATCGTCTTACCGTCCTTTTGAACAGCGGCGGCGAGTTTACCAATTTCCCGCCTATGCAGCAGGAGTTTGCGTGGCCTCCGTGGCTCATGATTGAACCGGTTGGCTTGCAGGTATTCCGGAATATAGACGTTGTAGATCCAGATCTCGCCCTTGTGCTCGGCCGCATAGGACTCCCCTATATTGGCTTTACCTGTACGCAGGGATTTTACTTCCGTGCCCTTCAGCTCGATCCCGACTTCCAGCGAATCTTCAATCTCGAAATTGAACCGGGCTTTCCGGTTGTCGGAAATGATGGTCCGGCCCGGATCGCCCCCTTTTCTCGGAGCCATTATTCTTTTCCTCGAGATCGGTTGCCGATCCCATTGATACAGGGTGTCAGTTCAGGAGCCCTGCGTGCGACAAGGCCGCCCGAAGTTCTTCCTGTGTTTCAACCGTTACCGGTAGCAAGGGCAAACGAAGTTCCTCGTCTATCTTGCCCAGCAAGGACAACGCGTATTTTGCACCAGTCGGGCTTGGTTCCAGGAATAGGGCCCGATGCAGTGGTACAAGTCGATCCTGATATTCGAGAGCCTTCTTGAAATCGCCCGCCAATGTTGCCGCCTGAAACTCCGCGCAAAGGCGCGGCGCAACATTTGCAGTCACCGAAATACAACCAACGCCACCGTGCGCATTAAACCCCAGGGCTGAAATGTCTTCGCCAGACATCTGAACAAAATCAGGACCACATAGGTGGCGCTGACGGCTTACCTTTGCAAGGTCCGCAGTCGCATCTTTCACGCCAACGATGTTATCGCAGGTTTCAAAAAGCTCGGCCATCGTCTCCGGGCTCATATCGACGATCGACCGCCCAGGGATATTGTAGATGATGATCGGCAGGCCGACTGCGTTATTGATAGCGCGAAAATGTGCCTTGAGCCCCGCCTGATTTGGTTTGTTGTAGTAAGGCGTCACAACCAGAATGGCATTGGCACCGGACTTCTCAGCATGTTGTGCAAAATCAATGGCTTCGACTGTATTATTAGAACCGGCACCAGCGATCACGGGAACACGCCCGGCAGCTGATTCAACGCACAAGTCCACAACGCGCTTATGTTCTTCATGAGAGAGCGTCGGGCTTTCACCCGTTGTTCCGACAGGAACAAGACCAGACGACCCTTCGGCAATTTGCCAGTCAACAAAATCCTGGAACCGTTTCTCATCAAGCGCCCCGTCCTTGAACGGCGTAATCAGCGCTGGAATTGAACCTGTAAACATCTCGGTTTCCTCTTGGATCGGATTATGTCTTTTACCGAACAATAAAATTCGACATCTGATGGTCGCGCAACATACTCATCTGTCCTCACCGGGGCAATGCTCACATCGTCATTCCGACCGTCGATTGGCAAATATTTTCTGAGTGTTGCGGTGTTTCCATATGACCGCATCAGTATCATTCTGTACGCCTTAAAATTGCTTCACTCTGGCGCTCGTTTGTCGGTCAGATTATTCTGAATTCTTATTGAAACAGACCAGCGTTTTCGGAAACAAATGATGTCATTCAAAACAGACACCGCCGAGTCGAACAACACGCAGCTCCCTGTCCCTCACCCATTTGGCTGGCAAAGCAACGATGGACTAACCCTTGCGGGTGTTGAGTGGGTTCCAGCTCCCATGAGCGATCAACATGGAAAAATTCCGATCTTGTGTTTACCTGGCCTCTCCCGAAACACACGCGACTTCAATGATATAGCGCTCTATCTTCAGAAATGTGGGCACCGGGTCATTGCTCTGGATTATCGGGGACGCGGACTTAGCCATTGGGATCCCAATTGGGAAAATTACACGCTTCCAATGGAACAAACGGATATTGTTGCCGCAATTGACATGCTCAATTTGGACAAGTTTGCAGTTCTTGGGACATCTCGAGGCGGTCTACATGCCCTACTGATGGGCCAAGTATATTCAGTGGACCGTATGGCCGCTGTCGTTTTCAACGATATAGGCCCGAAAATCGAAATGTCCGGGCTTCGCAGAATTGCAGATTCGCTCGATAGGCCTTCTGCATTTCGGTCATTTGGAGACGTTGCTGAATTGCTTCAGCAGTCTCTCGAAGGTCAATTCCCAAAATTTAAGAAAGATGACTGGGTGAAACTGTCAAAACAGTTGGCTTCAGAGAAGAATGGTCAAATCGTATTCGATTATGATCCAGATCTGGCTCGTCAACTTGACAGTTTGGACGATAACCAACCGCTGCCTGAATTATGGGACCTCTACCAACCCCTAACAGATAGGCCAGTGCTGGTTCTTCGAGGAGAACACTCTGATTTACTCGGCAAGGAGACGTGTCGGCGAATGATGGATCAACACTCCAATGCCCAATTTCGGACCATTCCAGATCAAGGTCATGCACCGGTATTGTGGGAACCTGATACGCATGCTGCAATTGCTGAGTTTCTACTGTCCGTTTGAAGTTTTGAGCTGCATCTCTCGTTCCTGAGACGAACGTTAGCTGTCCAGCCGGTAAGTTCGAAACTTTTCAATCAATACTCTGGTTACAAAAAAGAAAGCCCGGCGTTTCCGCCGGGCTTTCCCTCAAACCTTAAGATAAGGATTGATTAGAAGCTACGTTCCATACGAACACCGAAGCGAAGATCGTCGGTGTTAGAAGCGCCGGAAACGTCAGTGTTGGAGTAACCAACGTCAGCACCGATGCTGAGGCCAGACACTGGTGTCCAAGCAACAGAACCGTCGATTGCGTACTTAGAGAAGTCGCTCAGGCCAGCAGCCTGGTCAACGTCCATCCAAGATCCGTCAAGTGCGAGGCCGATAGATGATGTCGCCTGGTAGTAGATACCAGAAGACAGTGACCAACCTGAAGAAGTAGAACCAGCACCATTGAAGTCAGCTACAGTAGCAATGCCGCGCTCGGAAGAGCCAGCACCGATGTAGGACAGAGCGCCATCAGCATAGAAACCCTGGAAGAAGATGTTCGAACCAGAAGACAACATGTCAAGGTTGAAACCTACACCAGCACCGAGAGCCCAACCGTAACCGTGGTTGTTGCCATAAGCGCTATTTGGGTTGTTCTGGTGGATTGCACCGGAGAGCTGTGCGCTACCCCAACCCTGAGATACTGCAAGAGCAGCAACCAGGTCAGGCATGCGTGTGCCACCATAAGCACCAGCGCCTACGAGACGACCAGAAGAATCTTCGAGAGCGAGAGTTGCAGAGAAGCCGTTGCCGAATGCAGCGGTATAAGCCAACTGGTTCAAAGTAGAATCTGACCAGTCACGGTTAGCAGAACCGATGAAAGCCTGACCAGTGAAGATGTCAAAGTTTGAACCCAAACGACCAGAAACCAAACCGCCCCACTGGATGAAACCGTTGTCCAGTTTAACGTTAGTGTTTACGCCGTTCGTTGCGTCTGCATCGATAGCAACGTAGGTACGCAGAGTACCCATTTCAGTTGCTGTACGAGCGTCGAGACGTACGGAACCACGAGCAAGCCAGCTGTAACCGTTGTTGTTACGAATTGCGAAATCGGAGTCGTCGCCGAGCAGATCACCAGTCTGGATCTGCGTACGAACACGGCCGCCTACACGCAGGCAAGTTTCTGTGCCTGGGATGTAGTAGAAGCGAGCGCCGTATGCGTCACAGATACGTACGTAGTCAACTGGCTCTGGAGCAACCGGAAGATCCGCTGCCTGTGCAGTTGTGGCGGTTGCAACGGCTGCAGCGCCGAGCATCATGCCTTTAAAAAGATTCATGTCTGACCTCCAATAGTCAAATTAATCGACACCAACAAGGTGCCATTATCCCCGCGAATAAATTCTGCGCTTGCTTCCTGTCGGAGGTTGGATGTCCGTGGCATGCAAACCAGTGCGGCCCGAAGCCGCTCGCAGTTGTGACCATACTCATCCCGTTTCCCGGTTCAACACAGAAATCCAATCTGAAGCCGCCAGAGGGGGTTTTCAAAATGCGGTGTTGCGTGAATGTCACAAAATAGGGGTGGTTGTTTAGAAACTGTTAGGAGTTAGAGGCTTTTGGGCTCTGTTTTATATGGGCCTGCTCATTGAAAGAGGCTCAAGATTGGACACTATTGCCAGGATAAACACCGGATTCGAGTCGGATTCGCAGGTTGTCCACTAACGTGATTCCATATCTTTCAGACTGACGGCGACTCGCGAACTGTTTCCCTTGGCATCCAGAACCATGAGATCTGCAAATCCGGGTTCCGGATCTTTCCACTGCAGCTGTTTGGTTTGGTGCCGATGCGAAACCGGAGAGCCATTCACCAGGAGACGGTATGGCCGCTGGCCGCCTTCAACTTTGATAATCAGCGGAGTTGCTTCTGCAACACTCTCGTTCTCCATAAGGATCTCTGCGCCCTCGGGAGGGTAAGTGATCTGCAATTGTTTGGGTTGGCCGTTTATTGAGGGGCGATTTTCGACCCGCGCATATCGCAGCGGTTCCTGACGTGTCGCCGAGACACCGGCAGTCTGAGTTCCCAGTCCATCGGGCGCTTTGGGAAGCGGAATCCGATCGGCTCCCAATTTCTGGAATGCTTCAAATAGAATCGGTACAGCGACTGACGCTCCGGTTTGGCCCGGAACCGGGGACCCATCGGGTCGGCCAAACCAGACACCGACAACGTATTTACCGTCAAAACCTATCGCCCAGGCGTCCCGGTAACCATAGGCAGTCCCTGTCTTATAGGCGATTGGTGTGTCACCTGCTTTTCGGGACTGTGGCAATCCGGACAGTATATCACCGATATGCCAAGTTGCCTTGAAAGACAGCACAGGCAATTCGCTGCGGGTCGAAGGAGGATTTGAAGAACACTCATGACGACAGATACCAAGGTCCGTTGCCGATCCCTTGTTTGCCAGCGCTGCATAGGCCGAGACAAGATCGCGAAGAGATAGGCCCAAGCCCCCAAGCCCAACCGCTAAACCCGGAGCTACGCGCGCGTTGAGTACAGGTCTCACGCCGGCTCGTTTCAGCCTTGCGATCAATCTTGCAGGACCTACAGCCTCAAGAAGTTGAACGGCAGGCGTATTCAACGACAGCTGTAAAGCTTCCCGCAAAGTCACGGTTCCCTGATACGCCATATCGAAATTTGTCGGCTTGTAACCTCCAATATCAGTTGGACGGTCAACTATCAGGCTTTCCGGCAACCCAATTCCTTCTTCAAAGGCCAGGCCATATATAAAGGGTTTGAGTGTGGACCCCGGGGAGCGGATGGCGCGGGTCATATCGACATGTCCCTGTCGCGCGGCATCCAGAAGATCCGGAGAGCCGAGACTTGCCAGTATTTCACCGGATTGATGATCTGCAACAATCATCGCCATTGAGACAGGAGCCGGATGTGACGAGATCCTTCGTCTCGTCACATCCTCAAGTTTGGACTGAAGCACTCTATCAAGTGTCAGACGATGGACAGTCTTGCCTGGTTCGGCGAGCCTGGCATGCCGACTTTCATGCGCTGCATGGAACGGCATGGTGTGCCGTTTTGTCCTTACGGGTTCCGAAGCAGCGGACTCGGCTTCTTCTTCTGGCAAAACGCCCGCAGAAATCGCGCGCGCAAGAACACGGTTGCGGGCTAGTCTTGCCTTCTTAGGAAATCGGTCAGGTCGCCTCGCCTCCGGGCTTTGAGGCAAAGCAACAAGAAGAGCTGCTTCAGCTGGTGTCAGTCGTTTTGGTTCTTTACCAAACCAGGTCAGGCTGGCGGCCCGAACACCTTCCAGATTTCCGCCAAAAGGTGCCCGCAGTACATAAAGCCGCAGTATGTCGTCTTTGGAGACTGCCGCCTCCAACTGAACAGCCTTGAGAATCTGCTCGTATTTCCTTGAAAGCGTTTTAGTCGGCGCCTCTTCCAACAAGCGAGCAACCTGCATTGTCAGTGTCGACCCACCTGAAACAATTCTGCCAGCCTTGACGCTTTGAAGCGCTGCTCGGGCCAGTGCCCGCACATCGACACCAGAATGATCCCTAAACCGCTTGTCCTCGAAAGCCAGCAGCATCTTTATATATAGTGGGTCAATATCGCTGAGCTCGACCGGCAAACGCCATTTCTCATCGCGGCTGATAAATGCCCGTAGCAGCTTGTCCTTGCGGTCAAGGACAACCGTTGAGACTGGCAGGTCTTCTACCTGTGTCAGAGGCGGCAGATTCTGAAAGTCCACAAGAGCCTTCCAGAAAGCCACACCACCGGCAATCGCAAAGCAAACCGACGCTATCAGGATGTAGCGCCGGATTGTTCGCCATCTGCTTGCTTGCCCGAAGACCATCTTTTTGCCCTACCGGGTCGGTCCGAGAACAACAAAGCGGCCTGTTTCGGTTATGGCGCGCCGTTCCGGGCGATACATATCCTCAACAGAAGCTGGCGGATGTGCGAAATCACCTGGAGTTGCTGCGCGAGCGAGATAGGCAAAAGTCAATTCCTGCCCACCCTGCCCACTTTGATCAATAGCAACTTCAAACCGGTCAATATGAAAAGCGGCATGTTCCGGCTGGCTTACTGTCGACAAGAATGACAGGCCGCCCAGATCTCCGGAACGTACAAGCCGCGGATTGTCAATTGCCAGTCCCGCCGGCAAACGGTCGACAACCATCAGCCTACCCGGCTGGTCCGTCAAAGCCCTGACAGTAACCACGACCGCAAGCCGGGTGTCTACAGGAACGGCAGACGGGTCAATCAGATTGCCATCCAGATCATAAATGCTGCGCTCGATTGCATAGTCCTTTCCGCCAGCTGGTTCTGGCGATAATGGCTGACCGGCAACAGATACGAGCAGGTTAGTCTTCGCGGACCCGTTGTTGGTGATTTGAGCTGCATCTTGTGAAAGATCATTCCCTTCAATCGACCATGCCAATCGTCCGGCAGTCTCTTCTCCCTGAAATGATATCCGGGCTTCGTCCGCCGACTTGTTCAGTGCATTGGCCGCCAGCAGCAGCCAGGCCATGTCCTGGGTGGATCGGCCCGATGCCCTGGCCTGCGCATTTTTCAGGGCGCTTAGTGCATCCGAACTCAGTCGGTCACTCACCGCGGCCGAGACCACATAGTCCGTGACACCGGCACTGTCGCGAAGATTGGAGCCAAAATCTCCACGATAAGTGCCGGAGCTCTTTTCAGGTAATGCGTCAAGCGCCGCCTCGAATCCGGTGGCTGCTCTTTCCTGTTCTCCGTAAAGCGCCAAACCAGCAGCGATTTGCGCTTTGGCCAAAGGTGTCGCGAAATTCTCCAACTTGGCATCAAGGTAATATCGAAGATCACCCATGGACGCGCGGCCGTTTCGAGCCAGGACATAAAGCGCGTAGGCGATGCCCTCGCCGCCATTCTGGAAATCGGACGCATAGGCGAGTTGGTTTTCCAGATGATCCAGAGCCGTAGTCAGCGAGATTTCCGGAATGCGGTACCCCTTCTCTTGAGCCCGCACCAGAAAATCAGTGACATAAGCGTCAAGCCAGGTGTCGCCGCCGCCATAGCTGTTCCAAAGACCAAAACTGCCATTGTAGGATTGATTGGCGAGAACACCTTCGATTGCCTTGACGACCCTTTCCCGAATGGCGTCATCCGTTCCAAGACCGGCAGCTTCAGCAACATCACTCAAATAGAGCAACGGCAATGCCCGGCTTGTTGTCTGCTCCGTGCAGCCATAAGGATAACGGTCAAGGGCTGCGAGCAATCCGGCAACGTCGATGCTGGCTGCGCCGCCTGCAGCCAAAGTGACTTGAACAGTGTCGGCTCTCAGTCCATCAAAACTGTCTTCGGACAGCAGAAAGCTGTCGCCAGAGGCCAGTTCAAAAGTTGAATTCCGGACAACAAGCGGCTGTGTGTCGCGTATTTCCAATGAAAGCCGTTTAACGAAGATCTCTCCATCCGGTCCGGTCAGGGATGCCAGAACCTCGCTTTTGCCGACAGACGCCCCTGCGACAACCGCAAGTATGATCTGTTGTTTTTGTCCTTTGTCGAGGTCAAGAGTTCGGGTTTGCCCCGCATTGTTCCCAAATGAAATGCCATCGGACGCGGAGACTTCCAGATCATAGGAGCCCGCCGGACCATCGACATTGTCGAATTCGAACAGGACACGGGAACTATCACCCGGCGCGAGGAACGCCGGAGCGCTGGCCGTCACAACAATCGGTGCACGCACTTCAACATCTTGCTCTGCATGGCCAACGCCGTCCTTGGACCACGCAACAACGGTCAACCGCAAAGCACCATTGAACGCAGGAATATCAAAGGAGACCGTCGCCTCGCCATTATCGCCCACCTTCACAAGACCTGAAAACAAGGCCACTGGTTCTTCATCAGGCGGCGGGGCTTCGAGACCACCGGCCATGGAATCACCGCCAGAGCGGACCCGGCCACTTGTCCCCGCCATCCGGTCAATCAACTGGCCGTAAAGATCGCGAAGGTCGGTTCCAAGCCGACGTTGGCCAAAATACCAACCTTCAGGGTCAGGCGTCTCAAACCCGGTCAGATTCAGAATGCCGACATCAACGGCTGCCACAGTAACAAAGGCTTCCTCGCCCGCAGAGAGATTTGTCAGACGGACCGGAACATCCAGAACCGTCTCAGGGAGAATGTGGTCAGGAGCCGCCAATTCCACCTCAATTGCACGATCCCCCGGATCAACCTGCAGCCAGGACAGACCAATTGCCCGCGAAGGCATGCGTTTTTGAGCAATGTCCATCGGTCGGTAAAGACTGGCTGTAATGTAGGCACCTGCCCCCCAATCATCCCCGACAGGAATTTCGACTTCCGTCTCGGATCCGGACACTTCAACGCTTATGCTGGAAACCAGACCGCCAGAGACGGCATTAATCACTGCAGTTCCGGCCATCAGCGGTTTCAGGCGCAGTTTGGCAACATCGCCAGGTCTGTAACGATCCTTGTCGAGACCAACATCCAGATAGTCCGGTGTGTCCGAAGTTGCATTGGCGGTGTACCAACCCGCCTGGAACGTTACGCTCGTCGCCGTCTGCAGTTCCCCACTGCCCTCAACATCCAAGCGGTACTCACCCCATTCGACAGGCAGAGACAGTATTGCAGCCTGATCAGTGTCAACATCCAGCATACCGCTGGATACACGGCGTGTGGTCGTAATCGGTTCGTATGACCAGCGGCCATCTAGACGATACCACTGATATCGGCGGTCAACTTTCGACAATGTCCATCCGAGGCCACTGGCAGTCTTTTTCTCACCATCGCGGCCAATCACAATGACTGAGAAGTCAGCCGGTCCACCTTCATCTACACTGCCATCAAAAGCCGGTTTTATACCGATGCGCGGTCCATCAAGGGACACCGGGAGCTCCAGGGTTCTTTCGATGTAACGGCCGCCCGTTTCGACAAGGCGCGCAACCAAAACACCGTTGTAGAGTTCGGTTGTCTCGGGCAAAACAGGCAGAGCAACATTGAATTCGAGGCTGCCATCTGACGCCGTCTTCAATCCTGAGGGAAGCGAGCTACGCTGCGAATAGGTTTCGCTGTCCGCAAGACCAAACTGATACCCCGGATATTCCGGCAAGCTGCGTGTCGGTCGGACAATGGTGTCACCTTCAAGAGCCTGCCCGCTGGCCGGTGAACCATAAAGGAATTTGGCTGTCAAAGAGACGTCGGTCGCAGAAGTTCTGCTGAAACTCTTTGCCTCCGTTTCAAGATCAAAATCAACCCGTTCCGGCTGGTAGTCTTCGACCAGGAAAGTTGTTTCAGACAGAGTGGTTCCTTTTGGGTCAACATAGATCTCCCAGGACCAGATGCCCTGTTGAGCTGTCGTGCTGAGATCAAGGTCCTGCAGATGCCCGCCAAGACCACCGTCATTGACCGCAAAACGGGCGTGCTCGACACCATCTGGCCGCCTGAAAATGAATGTCAGCGGCAGATCTTCCTGAGCGACTGCTTTTGCCGTTCTGAGCAAGGCCTGGGCATGGACGGTTTCGCCAGCCTTGTAGACACCGCGATCTGTCCAGGCAAAGACATCCAGAGGTCCGGGCGCAGTTCGACCTTCGACGCCGCGATCTGACAAGTCGAATGCCGGTTTTCTCAGGTCGAGAAACGAATAATCGCCACTAGAAGTCTCTGCCACCAGAATACCTGGTGCGCTACCACCGCGACCACGTGACTGCCCCGCAGAAAACTCCACAAAACCATCCGCGTTTGTTGTGGCCTCGCCAAGAATTTCATTGTTGACGGCAACAAGCCTAATCGTCACGCCCGCTTTGGCAGCAGCCGTTGACAGCGAGCGCACATTTGCCGCAATGCCACTGTCGCCGGTCATGGCCGTCAATCCGAGATCCGACACCAGGAACCACTGCGTCGCCATTGGTCCCCAGCGGTTCTGGACATCCAGTTTGGACCGCGCTGTCATCGCATAGACGCCCGGCTTCAGGTCAATGCCTGTTTCGGAGAATGGAATTGCCGTGGTGACATCCTGATTGAGCTGGTTTTCAGTTTCAACAACACCCGACCAGACTTTTTCACCCAAATCCTGTTCGATCTGGTCTGCCTGATAATCACCGAGTTGGCGCAAAAAACGATTGTCACGCAGAACATCCGCCAGCGAACGGTCACCGACCCGGTAAATGCTGGTTTCAACTTCGCTCGTGTTCACCGACACAATCGGAATGGTCGGATCGCCACCAGATGGCAGTACATAAGACCGGCCAAGAAAATAGACCGAAGGTGACCGGTCGCGCACATAGATCGACAGCTCCGCCGACTTTTCCAGTTTTTCGCCATCAGCTGCTGGCAGACCACTGCGGGCTGTTAGCTGGTAACGAGCACCGTGGAGCACACCATCGGCGCAAATCTGCGATCCTTCGCTTTCAATGGAGACAGTCCCCTCGCCGCGAACTCTCACGTATTGGCTGAGGTCTTCACCGACCGGCAGCTTCTGGGAAAACACCAGACACAGCCTTGGTGCTGCGCTGTCTGAATCCACCTGATGCTCAACGATCCTGAACCCATGATCGGCGATCAGTTGGTCGTAACGGCGCTGGACACTGGTGTTGTTCTCAAGTGCCAATGACGCGCGAAGGGATTTGATTGCTGGCTTGAAGGCGCTGCGGCGTTCCAGAGACCGTCCCAGCAGCTCAAACGCCAATGCCCGTTCAGGCTCGTTGATTGCACGCAAGTAAGCATTCACCGAGGCGGAAACAGCATTCTTTTTCTTGGTCTCGTTTTCCTGCCAATCGTCCGGGTTCTGCAGTAAAAGCGCAGAAGCCAGATGTGTCCAGGCTTCGAACGATGAGGCATCCAAACCGATCAGCTGCAGAAAATCCGCTTCCGCCAACGCGCCATTGCGCTCACCAAGCGCCCGAAGACCAAGTAGGCGGACCTCGTCTGCAGTCAGGCCGTTGTCTCGGGCGGAGTTGGCGATACTCTTGGAATACGTTAGGGCACTCTCAAGGTTGTTTTTGGAAAGGAATACCAGTTCCGCTTTCCTGTCGGCGCTGGCATCTGCCCGTTTGGCCTGGACTTCAACAACACGCCCGGCAATTGCTCCTGCAAAACTTTGAAGCTGTCCAAAGTCGGACTTCAGAAAACACCAGCCCGCTGATGTGTTGAACGTAAAGGCCCTGCATTGACTGTCTGACAGGCAAACCGACTTGCAGCCGTCAAGATCGACATCCTTGACCGTCCGATAGTCGCTGCCGAAGAAATCGGCGTCATCAACCGTGACGATCCGGCGGTCCTGTGCTTCGGCGGGAATCACAAGACTGCCTGCCAGAAATGTAAGGGCCAAACCAACACTTAGAAGGTCGGGTCGTCTAAACCATTTCATTGAAAAAAATGAAATATCTCGTGCACATGACATCCTAAAACGGATCATGGCCAGTCCTCCCGGGCCTAAAATTTTGTCCATCAAGGCACCGGATCATGACGAGGACAAGGCAATTCTGCTGAAGTTTGCACTTCCGCTGACGAATCCTCAGCGGCATCAACACTTAACCGCCTTACCGCCCGCCGAGAGAATAATAGACGTTCCAGGATGGTCGCCCCGTCACCGGCATTCCATATTTGGCTTCAGCCATTTTAATCCCGGCGCGCGTTGCCGGTCCGACTTTGCCGTCAGGTTCACCGACGTTGAAGCCGTTCCTGTTGAGCAGTTTCTGTAATTCAAGACGCTGAGCTCGAGACAGGCCCGGATTATCCGTCGGCCAGGGAGCCTTGAACGGATCGCCGCCGGAAACCAGCTCGGATAACAGGGCAATCGCCAATCCGTAAGACGTTGAGGCATTGTAAGACCGAAGAGCGCGGAAATTTCGGGTCACGAGGAATGCTGGACCCTTTGCACCAGCCGGACGGATCAGGGCCGTTTCCTGTTTGCTCTTGAACTTGCTGCCGTCAATGTTCCGAAGGCCGCGTTTGCTCCAGGTGCTCATGGAGGCGTATTTCTTGCGCCCGGAAGGGCCTTTATAGCCTTTCGGGACTTTCACCTCGAAGCCCCAGAGCCTGCTATTGCGCCATCCTGCATTCTTTAGAAAATTTGCAGTGGACGCCAATGCGTCTGGGACCGAGTTTACCAGATCCTTTTTGCCATCACCGTCATAATCGACCGCCAAGCTAATATAGGTGCTGGGCATGAACTGTGTCTGGCCGAACGCACCCGCCCAGGATCCTACAAAATCACCAACCGGCACATCACCACGTGAGGCAATTTGCATGGTCTTGATCAGTTCGCCGCGGAAATATTTCTGACGTCTCTTTTGTCCCTTGCACACCAGATTGGCGAGCGCGTGCGGTGTATAGAAGTCACCTTTGAAATTGCCGTAATCGCTTTCAATCCCCCAGACAGCCAAAACAACATGACGATCAACACCATATCGTTTCTCGATTGCCGCAAGTGTCTTGCGATGTTTTTTCAGGTTCTTCTTGCCATCCTCGATCCGTTCAACGTCGACCAGGAAGGCCATGTAATCCCAGATTTCGGTCTTGTGTTCCGGTTGGGACGTGGAGAAGCGAATGACTTTTTCGTCAAATGTAGCGCCGGACAGCATACGTTCGGCAATTGCCGGAGTGACACCAGCGGAAATAGCCTGTTTCTTCAGCGATGCTACGCAGCTTTCGATGGCCTGCGCAGATGACACGGCTCCAAATGACCCGATTGCCGCGCCCAAGGCCACTGCAAGAGACTTCCCGAACCACTGCTTCATTGCCATTCCCGTCCGCAAGCTGAATCACTTTTGCAACGCTGTCACGCTAGCGCGACCGAAATACGGCAAAAAGGCGTGCAATCGAGTTATCAAGTGAAAGAACCCAAAAGACCCGAACTGCTTGTGCAATTCGGGCCCTGTCAGCTCGACAAAACAGTCGGCGACTATTTGCCTTCGATCAGCTTTCTGCGCAGCCAACCCGACGTCTGGTCCATTGCAATGACAACCATGATTGTCAGGACAATGATGTAGCTGGTGTTTTCCCAGTCCCGCGCCGTTTTCATGGTTTCGACCAGCATCAGGCCGATACCGCCTGCGCCCAGCGCGCCGATGACCGTCGCTGAACGGGTATTGGATTCCAGATAGTAGAGCACCTGTGAAACGAACACCGGCAGGATCTGCGGGATGACCCCAAAGCGATAACGCTGAAGCTGGTTGGCACCTGTTGCCCGCACACCTTCAACCTGCTTGTTGTCAATGTTTTCAAGTGCTTCGGAAAACAACTTGCCCAACGAACCGGTGTCGGTGAATGCAATTGCCAAAGCACCAGTCAACGGCCCCAGGCCAAATGCCCTGATGAAGATCAACGACCAGATCAACATGTCGATACCGCGCAGGAAATCGAACAAGCGACGCGTACCAAAGCGAACAAACATGGAAGGTGTGAAATTGCGAGCCGCCAGAAAGGCAAGAGGCAAACCAAAGAACGCAGCGGTCAATGTCCCGAGCACGGCCATCATAATGGTCTCAAAGAGCGCTTTAAATATCTCGCCGTGCTGCCAGTCCGGGTTCTCCAAAAATTCATGCACCATGTACCAGAGGTTCGAATACTCCGGATCCATCCGGTCAGCGCTCAAGGCAAGAGCATAAAGCTGACTGAACGACATGCCATGCAATTCAGACCGAAACGGAAACCAGAAGTTCTCCCAACCACCGAAATAGTTATGGATCTCGATCTTGGTCTTGGTGACCTGCAGACGCTTGTCCAGCGATGGACGCACATCCAGCTTTTTGGGATTATCCCGCACCCATTCTGGCACCGGTCCTTCTGGCAATACAGTCTCGACACCGTTTTGGGTCGCCGTTGACTTGATGGTGCCGTAGCCCGGAATGGTGAACAGCGCGGTTTTGCCATTGATTTCGATAGCGTAGCCGTCACCGAGATCAACATTTGCGTTGCCGCCTTCTATCGAAACCCAGTTTGGGTAGTCTTCAGGCTGATAGGTCGCAGTCCGCTCGCCTTCTATGGCAACGGTCGTTTCTTTCTTGCGAAAATTCTTGGTGACATGAACCTTGTAGGCAACTGAATCCGTTGCCAGAATTGCAGCACGATCTGGCTGTGCTTTAGACAACAGATCCGGAACACCAAAGGCAAACCACGTGTAGACCAGATAGGCCAGCACTGCGAGCGGCAGCAGAATAGTGATCCGCGCACGAGAGCGAACGCCTTTCCAGACATCATGCGCAGTCACAACCGGCTCCAGGGTATCGACAGTCATGTTCTTCAATTCCCTTAGTGCGCGCGACCAGAACCAACCAACTTGCCGCGCAAGTAGGAGGACATCTGGTCGATGATCATGATGGTCAGAAACAGCAGAACAAAGATTGCGGCGGTTTCATCACCCGCCCCCTTGCCCCAGCCAATTGTGCGGCGCAGCTCCTGGCCAATGCCTCCTGCCCCGACAAAACCGAGAATGGCAGACGCACGGACGTTGATTTCAAGACGCAACAGAAAGTAACTCAGATAATTCGGCGCGACTTGTGGCAGGACAGCAAAGCGGATGCGCTGCACCCAATTGGCACCGCAGGCAGACAACCCTTCAATGGGCTTTCGGTCAATGTTTTCATTCACTTCCGAAAACAATTTGCCCAGCGCGCCAGCGGTATGAAACGCCACCGCGATCATCGCCGGAACCGGACTGGATCCCAGAACAAAGATCAGAAACAGCGCAATGATCAGTTCAGGAAACGCCCGCATGATGTCCATCAGGCGGCGAACCACCGGAATGAGCGGTCCGTAGCTGTCTACATTGCGCGTCGATGCCATCGCCAGAACAACAGCCATTGCGCCACCGAACAGGGTCGCAACGCCGGCGATGTTCAGTGTTTCCAGCATCGCCGGTGTGAATCTCCAGATCAGCGAAAAGAAGGCGGGGCCGGCTTGCCAGGCTTCAAGAACAATTTCACCTGGATAGTCGAAAAATTTCGATAGACCCTGGAGAAAACTTCCGGAATTCATCGCATTGGATTTGGAATATCCAGAAACCAAAACAGCGACGACAACCAGCACCCCGATCAGGGAATAAAGTTGGCGGCGATTGCGTAATGAGACGATTTCCTGCTCCAGAGCGGCGACAGCCATGTCGAAATGTCCTTAAAAAGTCCGTATGGAAAACGCGGGCCGATGCCCGGCCCGCGTCCTTGAACAAAGAAGCCTAGTTCTTGCTCTTCGCCTGACGCGCAGCAACGATGCTCTCGTAGGCTGAATGCGTGATCGGCATGAAGCCTTTGGCGTCACCGGCGGTTACGCCGTATGCGCACTCGGGGTCCATGGATTTCAGGGATGCCATCAGACCGGTCATCTTGATCTTGACGTCTTCTGGCAACTTCTTGGACAGAACCATCGGACCTTCCGGGATTACCGGTGACCGCCAGATTTCCTGCAACTCGGTCATGTCGACCAGACCAGCGTCAGAAGCTTTGCGCAGGGCACCGGAATTATAACCGTCTTCCCACTCACCAAGACCGTCAGCCCAGGTTACGCCACCGGCAATATCGCCATTGGAAACAGCAACGATTGTCTGCTCGTGGCCGCCTGTAAATTTGACTTCAGAAAAGAACTCGCCCGGCTCCATGGAGTATCCGAGTTTCGGAATCTCGATTGACGGGATCAGGTAGCCAGAAGTGGAATTCGGATCACCAAATCCGAATGGCTTGCCCTTCATGTCGTCCAGAGAACTGATCTCTGAATCAACACGCGCAAAGCCGATGGAGTAATAGCCGTAGCCGCCATCTTCGTTGACCTTGACGAGAACCGGCTCAACTGCTTCCGGGTCTGTCAGGTAGACCTTGGCGTAGCTGGAAGCGCCGAGCCAGGCCATATCAAGGTTGCCGCCGAGAAGGCCTTCGATAACACCGTTGTAGTCAGCCGGTGCAAACAGCTTGACCGGAACTCCGAGCAGGTCAGCTGTTTTCTCTTCAAGGCAAGTATAGGCGCGAAGCCGGTCGGAGGCGTTTTCGCCGCCGAGAATGCCGATGCGAAATTCAGAGATCTCTTCGGCAACAGCACCAGTTGCATTCACGGCGATCATGCTGACTGCAGCCAGCACAGCACCTTTGGAAACCAGTTTCATTTGGGACACTCCCCGAGAGTAAGATGTTTGATGACGTTGGAATTGAAGCAAGCGGTCAAACCGCCACTGCCACCGGGGCCATCGCACCGGCGGATTCTGGAAAACCGGCGCGGCCGGTATCGATGGCGGTCGATGTGGCCGCCTCGTTGAAACTTTCATCTGCACCGTAAATTTCGCGAGCAACATCGGTGGTCAGCTCATCCGGAGCCCCGTCAAAGACGAGAAAACCGTCGCGCATTCCTATGACACGGTCGCAATAGGTGCGAGCCGTATCGAGTGTGTGCAGATTGCAGATGACGATCTTGTTGTCGCGTTCGTGGATCTGGCGCAAAGCGTCCATGACAATTTTCGCGTTCATCGGATCAAGCGAGGCAATCGGCTCATCGGCCAAGATCATGTACGGGTCCTGCATTAGCGCCCGGGCAATCGCCACGCGTTGTTGCTGCCCCCCGGAAAGTTCCTCGGCGCGTTTAGTCGCTTCCTGGGCAATACCGAGGCTATCCAACGCTTGCAGTGCTGTATTGACGTCCTCGGCACTGAAGATATTCAGGAGGCTTTTCAAGGTGCCGTGACTGTTCAGGCGGCCAAGCATGACATTGGTCACCACATCAAGCCGCGGCACCAGATTGAATTGCTGAAACACCATGGCGCAATCACGCTGCCATCGGCGCATCATGCCGCCTTTCAGCCCCAGAATGTCGTTGTCATTGAAAACGATCTGACCAGAAGTTGCCGGTGTCAGGCGGTTGATCATTCGCAATAGCGTCGACTTGCCGGCGCCGGAGCGGCCGATAACACCGACCATCTGCGGTCTGTCGATATTGAAACTGACCTTGTTGACTGCAGTCCGGAACCCGAATGTCTTGGTAACTTCCTGAAATTGAATCACGCGCCAGCCCTGTCCGTGTTTGTCTTTGTGTGCAGGGCGACAAAAGCCAGTCCTTGATTACAGCTGCGTGACAGGTTTTTGTCCGTCCCTTGAAGATCCAGTGACGATTCAATGACAGCGCCGTTTCTGGACTATGGCCAAACAACGTTGTTCTCTTGCGTTTCAGCCGATTTCGCTGAAACTTATGCGGTGAAGAGACCCTTTGGGCGGCGGACAAACTTCCGCAGGACAAGCGCAAGTGTGCAATTTTTCCAGCACGGTACCATTATTGTCGGCACAATATCTGGACGGGAAACGTCCAATATCCTCATGCAGCAGTCATCATGCTGTCACGTATATCGGGTCCACACGCACTCACCTGCACATGATCAACTATTGCCTTTTCGAACGGAATTGCCATGACCGCTCCAACCCGGAAACCTGATCTTACCGAAGTCCCGAACATCCACCCGGACGCACAGGTCATCGACTGTGACCTTGGTATCTGGACAGAAATTGGTGCACGCACGCAAATGCGCGAAAGCCAGATGGACGACTATTCCTACATTGTCGAAGACGGGGATGTTGTCTGGACAACCATCGGCAAGTTCTGTTCAATCGCACGCTGCGTTCGCATTAACCCGGGAAACCACGCGACATGGCGCGCGTCACAGCATCATTTCACCTACCGCGCTGCGGCCTATGATCTGGGCGAGGACGACGCGGAGTTTTTCCGGTGGCGCAAGGATGACTGGGTCACCATCGGACATGATGTCTGGATCGGCCATAATGTGACTGTTCTGGCCGGCGTCACCATTGGTACAGGCGCAATTGTTGCAGCTGGCGCAGTCGTCTCCAAGGATGTCCCGTCTTATACCGTCGTTGGAGGTGTCGCCGCCAAGCCGATCAAGCGACGGTTCACCGAAATACAGGAAGACGGACTAATGGAGGTTGCCTGGTGGAACTGGTCCCATGACCAACTCAAAGCCCGGCTGCCTGATTTCCGCAAACTATCAATCGATGCTTTTATCGAGAAGTATCGCTGACCTAATAAATCGCCTGAATTTCAATTCTTTGATTGCAATCGGATTCATGGCAATTTTTCAGCAACCTATACTGACTGTTCCTGCAGGAAACTTGTAGGACTTCTGCGACTTTCCCCGCAAGTCACATTGGTTAACAGGCCGGATTCGACAGCTGAACTAACGTGTGGTGAACTCTTTCTCAACAGCACGGCATGGACCTGTTTAGGAACGCCAACTTAGACAACACGGACCATGACATTGCTGACTGGGCACAGTCCCGAGGGGTCGCTTTGCGGCAATTCCAATGGTCAACTGTGAGGCACCCAGACTGCACTTTACGCGGAGCGCTCCGCAAAAAGTGCCCCGGCGCTCTGATACGCAGCGGGTTATCTGTTTGATCAGTGCGGGCCTGAACCTCCGGGTTTACGGTTCGTGGGCTACAGGAGTTCCTTGAGAACCTGAAGTCAAGTTGAGATCAAGACGGATTATGGATCCAGCTTCGGCAGTTTTTGTAAATCCGATAAACTTGACCTGAACAGGGGGGTGTTAGTGAGAACTGACACCCTTTCTGCTTTTTGGTGATCCAATAATTTTTAAGATGCCCTGCCTTTGCTGCCAAATTCTGACTAGACTCCCATCATGCCCATTGATTTACACCCTCTGGAAAACAACCTCGGTCCTTCCCTGCGCCGTTGGCGAACGTTGAATCGTATCAAGCAGACTGCATTGGCCAGCGAACTTGGCGTCTCTCAGTCAAAAATCTCCCGGTGGGAAAGCGGCCATTCCAGTCCGCCATACGCGGACAGCTTTAAGATCAGGCAACTGCTTCGAGCGCGCCCGAACTCCGCATCTGACAAATCCCTCCTCGAACTGGTGGCATCCTCGAATATTGCAGTCCATCTGGTATGCGATCTGACGCACAGACTACTGGCAGTGTCGCCCAAGCGCGCAAATGACTGGCACATTCCATTGGCGGAATTGATGAACCGGCCACTCTGGAGATTCGCGTCAGACGGCATTCGGACCGCTGAAAACCGGCTTGCAGACTGCGGTTGGTTTGAACCACAGGCCCCGGATATTGTCTTCAATACGGAACGTGCTGAATTTCCCGAGATTACCATCCCGGAGCGCCCAATTCGGATAACGCGCGTGCCCCTCTCGGACGGCAGTTTTGCACGACTTGTGCGCGATGAACCGACACTTCCTGCATAATTTATTCAAGGTCTGGGACAGCGCTCTATAGCGGCGTAAGCTGATGTTCATGACTGATAACAACCTTTTTGCCCTCCCAAAAATAGCTGAAGACCGTCTGACTGGCATCCTCGCGTTTCTTCAAGCTTCAGAACAGCTCAAGGACACGTTGCGGTCCGGAACCACCCGCACCGGTCGTCCGGAAAGCACAGCTGAACACAGCTGGCGGCTAGCGCTGATGGTTCTACTGTTTGAGAAGAACCTCGAAGGCATTGATATCTCTAAACTACTAAAACTCAGTCTGATCCACGATTTGGGTGAAGCGATCTCAGGAGATGTGCCTGCACCTCTGCAATCACCTAACGATGGTCGTCAGGACAGGGAATTGCGGGATTTCAAATCCCTTTGCACGTCCCTTCCGAGCGACCTCGCCGAAGAGTTTCTGGCGATCTGGCAGGAATATGCAGCGGCTGTAACTCCGGAAGCGAAGGCTGCCAAGGCATTCGACAAACTTGAAACCATGCTACAGCATCTGCTGATGCCGCGCCAATCCTCTGATTTCTATGAGTTCAACCTGACTTATGGCCGGGACAGAACCGATGTTTTTGCTCTTACCCGGCAGATCCGTAACCGTGTGGATGGGCAGACTCGGGACAGTTTGTCATCGCTGCAATCCAAGGGAACCAGTGAGGAGTAAACTATTCCACTGCCATGGTGTTGTTTGCCTCAACTTGGAATGCACCTGCCTCTAAATGCTGACTTGAAAATGTACGTCCGGTAGACCCACATTTAGGAGATGCAGCAGTAAGTTGCCTTTAAAAATGCGGAGCTTTCGTGATGTACAAGATCCTGCCAAGGAGTAATGGCCCGGTGCTCGGGATTGAAGTGTCCGGCAAACTGAATATCGATCAGGAACGTGAGCTCATCGCAAAAGCTGAAGAGCTGCTTAAAACCCACGAGAAAGCCAGTTTTCTTGTTGTTCTCGGCGAACATGTCGGGGTCTCATTCGAAGCAGCAACCGCTGACATCAAATGGATCGCGACTCACCTGAACAAAATCAGCAGGCTGGCCATCCTGACAGACAGCACCTTTCTGGCCGCGCTGATCGCTGTCGATGGCACGTTCTCAAAACTAGTCGGAATAGAAGAAAAGCACTTCGATAAAAACGATATCGAAGCCGCTTGGGACTGGATCGAGCGCGATTGAGTTACGCGTTCATCAATTCGTCTTCACTGACGAATTTGGCCTGTTTTACGACCCCGTCTCTCACTTCGATCATGTGGCCCTGAGGAACCTGTTTCCAACAATTACCAGCCTCGTCCAGCGGTTCGGAGACGACCATCACGCCGTCTTCGAATTCCCGGTAGAACAGCGTCGGAGCAAAACGATCCGACGCATAACGGGCAGCATAGAGCGTTTCCCCATCTGACCATGCAGATGCAAATCGCATGTGCGGCGATGTTCCGGAATACTTGGACAACGCCTCAGTCTCCATGACCGCGCGCGCCATTGCCTTGCAAGGGTGATCTTTCAGGCCATAGGCCAACGCAATCAGAAACAGGCTCTCGCTGTCGGTTCCGCCGAGACGATCCCGGTAGAGATCGTCGGGTATCATATTGTCCAGACGCCTGCGAACCTTGTCATAGCCGCCGACCTGACCGTTGTGCATGAACGACCATTTGTCATAGGTGAAGGGATGACAATTGTCGCGGGTGGTCGCCGTTCCGGTAGACGCCCTGACATGGGCCATAAAATGTGGCGAACGAACGTGTTGGGCAATCTGCAACAGGTTCGGATCTGACCAGGCCGGTCGGACGTCCTTGTAAAGACAAGGAGATTTCCGGTCACTGTACCAGGCAACCCCGAAACCGTCTGCATTCACAGACGTTTTGCAAGACAATGCATTGCGGCTCTGGTCGATCAGGGAATGCTCCGGATCGCAGATGATTTCTTCTAGGTATTTGGGAGCTCCGCTCCATGCAGCCCATCGGCACATATTCAAAGGTTTCCTTCAGGCAGCATCTTGCACGGCTTTAAAACGCGCAGTGGTCTCATCGCATGCATAGTGATCTGCAACTGGATAGGGCTTACGCGCCAACTCATCAACCGCAGCGATAATCTTATTCGCCTTTTCTTCGGTCAGCAGAACCGAGAAATTCAGGCGTGTCCAGCCAGGTTTTTTTAGTTCTTCTCCGGACAGAATTCCATCGCGCAATGCGTTGGATTCGATTTCATCAATCCCCAGTAGCCGGTGCGCATACGGCCCGGCACAAGCACATCCACCACGTGCCTGAACGCCATAAACGTCTGACAACATTCGGGTGACGAGTTGCTGATGGATGTAGCCGCCGCGCACATTGTCGCGCATCCGGAAGGAGAAGACCGGCAGAACATAGTCCGCGTCCGGGTTGCCCAGGATTTCAATTGCAGGATTTTTGCTCCACACCGCCAAGGCTTTCTGCCGCCAGTCGGCATTGCGCTGATCCATGGTTTTCTGGCCAATGGCCTCTTTCACCAGAAAGGCGAGTGCAGCGCGGATATCGCCTATGACATTCGGTGTTCCGGCTTCTTCGCGCGTCGCAATGCAGTCAGAATAGTCATGTGCCCAAGGCGAGACAAACTTGACAGTGCCACCGCCGGGAAACACCGGTGTGTCTTTCTGTACAGCATCTTTCCGGACAATCATGACACCGGAAGCTGCCGGACCACCGATAAATTTATGCGGTGAGACCACCACCGCATCTTTTTGAACAGCTGAGCCAGCTTTCATGTCGATCGGCAAATAGGGGCCGGAGCCTGCACAATCCCAAACACTGAGCCCGCCGTATTGTTTCAGGATCCTTGTAACTTCTTCATCATCAGTCACAATGCCTGTGACATTGGACATCATCGAAAAGGCACCAACAACGAGCCTGTTTGCCGCTTTGTCTTCCAGAACCTGTGCGAGTTCGCCAAGGTCCGGACCGCCATTTGCAGCTTCACCGATTTCCAGAACTTCCGCGCCGCTTTCGCGCCACGGCAGGATATCGGAATGGTGTTCATAAGGACCAAGAATGACCAGCGGATTTTCCCCGCGCTCAACCGCACCGGAAACGCCCAGCAAGTGCACTAGTCGGTTCAATCCGGCAGTCGCACCGGAGCCGCAGAAAATGGTCGCACAGGCGTCATTCGCACCACAGACCCTTGAGATTTCAGAGCGGGCTGCCTCGCGCATCCGTGTCATGGCGCTGCCGCAATAGGACGCTTCGGTATGGCTGTTGGCATAGACTGGAAGGACTTCCTCCATGACGAACCCTTCAATCTGCCGAATCGCTCTGCCGGAGGCTACATAGTCAGCGTAGATCAGATCGCGTTTGCCGAATGGTCCCTCGATGGAAATTCCCTCACCTATTACGCCTGCCCGTAGGCGCTCGATGAGGTCCGGGTCAGCCAATGCCTTTTTGAAACGGTCGATGGGAGTACCAGTGTTATTTTGGGTCATTGTCTGCTCCGAATCAGGATCTTTAGATCATACGACCCTTTCCAAGGTGACATCTTCACATGATTTGATTGCTCAAAATCTCATTTTGTGTCATTTGACCCGATATGGAGAAAAAATTCGATCATATCGACCGCGCATTGCTGCGAGCCCTGCAACGCGACGCCAGATTGTCGCAGCGTGATTTGGCTGAACAGGTTGGCTTGTCGCAAAATGCGTGCTGGCGAAGATTGAAATCGCTTTATGAAAGTGGCCTGATCGAAGGGCACACAATTCGGCTGGATGCCGCCAGGCTTGGATTGAACCTGACGGTTTTTGTCATGGTGCGAACGCGGCATCACTCAAAAGAATGGCTCGAGAGCTTTCGTGCGGAAGTCACCAAGATCCCGAATGTGATCGATTTCTACCGGCTTGCCGGAGACTACGACTACATGCTGAAAGTGGTGGCCGAAGACATGAATGCCTTTGACCAGATCTACCAGCGCATGATCGACAAGATCGATCTGGACACGGTCACGTCCTACATGACCATGGAAGCGATCGCGGATGCCCGCGATCTGCCCATCTAGCTTCTCTTAACGGCGACGCCCACCGCCGCCGCCCCTGCGCTGCCCACCTCCCCGGTTTTGCGGCCGGGATTGAGGCCTTGACTGTGGGCGAGATTGCGGACGCGACTGTGGCCGACTGCGATTGACATTCCGCTGCCGGTTTACCTGCCGATTGCCGGTATCTCGCGCGCGGCTGTCCCGATTGAGATTAGACGGAGCCTGATTGGGTCTTTGCGCCGGTCTGGTCGCTGGCCGGTTTGCCGGACGCTGGGCTGGTTGTGTCGACGGTCGGTTCGCCGGTCTGGTCACGTTGCTCGGTCTTTCACCCGGCCGATTTGGATTCAGCCTGTCCTTTGCCGGAATGTTCCCAGGTCTTTGACCGGCATTCGGGCGGTTTTGAATCCGGTCCCCAGCTGGGCGATTGGCAATAGCCGCTCCGGCACCAGCTCCGATAGCGGCTCCGGCACCGATATCCCCCGCACGATCGCGAAGAGAATCGCGGGATGGAGCAGCAACATCGCCCCAGCGACCGCCTTCAAACTTCTTCCAGTTGTCGCCGTCACGCCGATAGACGGAGCCATCGCGACCAGCAAAGACATCCCCGCGCCGATCAAGAGACGCTACACGACCAGGATTGCCGTCCCGCTTCCAGTTGTTGGAGACATTTGTCCGCACTTCGCGGGTCCGGGACCATTGCGGACCGCTGACAACACCGCCGCCCTTCCAGGAACCATAAGCACCGCGCGCACCGCCAGCCCAGACACGATTGCCCGTACGCGGATTGTAGGCGGTGATAAAACCAGCACTTCCGCGCGGACCGCTGATAGCCCCGCCACGGATATATCCACCAGTGCGAGGGTTATAGATACCACCACCGGCGATGCCACGGCGTGGGCCATAAGCATAGCCATACCGACCATATACACCGCGGATTGGATTATAGAATGCTCCGATGCCGTAAGTGACCGGCCGCGGATAGAAGATCGGCCGGAAACCCGGACGATACCAGGGCCGGTAATACCAACCGGTTCCGTAAACAAAGACACCCCATGCCAGAAAGCCGGTCAGGTAGCCCATTGTATAGCCATACCAGACAGCATCGGGTTCGGTTTGATAAACGCGAACATATGTTGTGTTGTAGACAGGTGACGATGGCGGGATTGTGTAGATTTCCTCAGGAACCGCAGTCGCGACCTCAAACGGCCCCTCCGGGCTGTCACCTACGAACCAGACGCCATCCTGAAGCACGTAGTATTTGGCTCCCACCTGAATGACCTGATCATTGGTGTTGACTGCGTAGGAAAGCGATGTGCCTTCGATTGGTTCGAATTCCGGCTCACCAGCATAAGAGACATCGGCGCTGACAGATCCCAGCTCAACGCGCGCGGTTGTTGGTATGCTGGCTTTCAAACGTGCTTGTGAGGCTTCCGAGGTTCCAGGAATTGAAGAGCGAACCGAATAGTAGGGCGCATTTTCAGGAATGTTCAGGAAATCGGATGGCATGTCCGGTGTTGTGAATTCCCATGGTCCATCCAGAGAGGCTGATTTGAACCAGCGTCCGGACACCAGAATGTACCAGGTCGATGTGCCCTTCAGAAAAAAGACATCTCTGTCGGTATTGGACGCCCATTCCAGATCCGTTCCGTCAACCGGCTCCAGAGCAGGCTCGCCTTCAAAGACGATCATTTCAGCCGGTTTGTCGGAATAAATGATTTTTGGAGGCTTGTTGTCCGGGAATGGTTTTGCGGGAATTGCTTCGCGCGTTTCCTTCCAGTTGTCATCATCAGGCAGGCTATTGATAAGATCAGGCAGATCAGTAACGACCTCCCACCCCTTGGTCACATCCTTGGTTTTCAACCAGGACATTTCATCACGCAGATAAAACTCGTCCGTTTCATCTATTTTCAGAACATCCCAGTTGGTATTGACCACAAAGGACAGGCCCTGATCGCCTTTGACAGGGGCCAGGATCGGCTCCCCTTCTGTCTGAACGAGGATTGCGGGTTCGGTAGAGATGAAAATCGGTGGTGCTTCTGCATTCAGACCTTCAACATCATCCATACGCTGGTATTCAGCCAGGCCTGCCGTAATGCGATCTTCCTTGATGGTTATCGTACCCGTCGGCATGATTTTGCCAACCTGAAGCGTCAGATCTGTCAGCGCCGCACGATCAAGAGACGAAAAATCCAGTTCGGTGACAGCGATCTGGCTGACGTCGACTTCACCCTTTTGAGTGTCTGCTTGCGTTTGGCCTTTAACACCGATCACGCCAAAGACCGGCTTGGCATCCTTGTCTTTAACATATTCCGCCGCAATCATGGCATTCAGGGTTTTGAATTCGTCCCATTTCGTGAATTGCGGTTGATAGAGAATGAGCGTGGCACCGGCATCGGTCTGGAATGAGCGTGGCCAACCAGTAGTTTCTTCAGCTTCCGCCAATTGAAGATAGTTACCGCTGACAAAACCATTTTGATCGTTGTAGGTGACGGTGCACCAGGCACCATTGTCATCGCAATCCTGAAGTTCGACCTGAGCCCCTGAGGGAAGGGTTCCCAAGGTTCCAAATCCGGTACCAGGTCCTTGCCGAAAGTTCACTTTCGCCGTTGTGACTGCAGGAGCAGCAAAAGCGCCATTCACAAATACGGTCTGAAGGACAAGTGCTGAAGACAATAAAACGGATACGACCTTACGCACGATCGATTCTCCCTGAAATGATGGGGTGTGTCCGCTTCTGTCGGCGGTCGAATTCTCACACGATTGTTTGGACGTTAAGGCAAAATCTACGCAGGGTCAGCAGTCTTTATGCGAAAAACTGAAGTGCAATAGAAAATGTCGACGACGCCTATGAGCTGCGTCGACAATATTATTTCGAACTTAAGTGACCAATTCAGCAGGCAACCGAAGAGAGTTTGGGCGCTGTGACAGCAACGACCTGCCCGGTTCGAGCTGATTGCTGAGCCGCCAATCCCATTTCCACGGCGCGTCTGCCGTCGTCCAATGTGACTTCCGGAACAGCCATTTCGCCGCGAACCACAGCGACGAACCCTTCGTGCTGATAAAAGGTCGACCCGTTGTGATCGCCCGCATCAAGAATGGCCGGGTCAACCGGAATTTCGATCAGTTTCGGACCTTTTGGGCTGCGCGGTGACACAAGAAGCTGCGGCACCGGCGGTTCACCGAGTTCTTCCGGCCAGAACCGGCCAGGACCCGGAACAAAGGCTTCTATCTTGCCAGCCGGACCAATTGCAGAAACTTCTTCCTGATACCGGGAGCCTTCGGCGAACATGCAAAGCTCCAGCATGGCGCGCGATCCATTCTCGAAATCGACAATCACATAACCATTGTCGAGAATGTCCGGCGTTTCGCCATCATAAGTCTCGTTGATGTGATTGGCGTCTTGCCCCGCAGACGCCATTACACGGACTGGTTCGCTTTTGATGATCAGTCTCATCAGATCGAAAAAGTGGCAGCATTTTTCGACAAAAGTGCCACCTGAATAGCGGTTAAAACGGTTCCAGTTGTTGATCTTTTCCAAAAACGGAAACCGATGCTCACGGATTGTCAGCATCTTGATCCCACCTGTCGCAGCTTCGGCCTGTTCTATTAGAGCTGCTATCGGCGGCATGTAACGGTATTCCATCGCGACCCAAACAGGAGCCGGATAGGAGACCTTGAATGCATCCAGCGCTGCAAGGTCTTTAGGGTCGGTAAAAAGTGGCTTTTCAACCAGCAGCGGCAATGGTCGTTTTGTGCGGATTTCTTCCATTTGTGGCACATGGCAATGGTTTGGACTGACAATCAGAATACAGTCCAGCTCTTCCACACCCAGCAACGCATCAATCGAATCGACAAATTGCGCCTGCGGTGCAAATTGCACTGCCCGTGCCGCCATTCCGGCATCCGGTTCAAAAATCGCAGTCACTTCGGTCTCAGGCAAAAGGGCGATATTGCGCAAATGTTCGCGCCCCATCATGCCACATCCAATGACACCGTATCTCACCTTCGCAGGCATATAGTTCTCCATCTGGTGGCGCCTTGTCGGCTGCCTATTTCAATCGTTGTACGTAGTGCGCCTTGTCGGTGTCGAACCAGGTTCGTGAGTATTCAACAGGTTCCGGCTTGTCTGACCAACTGAGCCGCTGAATGAATCCTGTCAGCGCACCCGGTGTCTTCGAGAACACAGCTGGTGCCCACTCCGGCACTTCAGAGATCGTTACCCTGTCTTCAGCCCGATTGATCCAAAAACCAAGATGCTTGTGATAAAAACGGTAAAGAGATTCCGAAAGCAGGTCGCGTTTCACGTCTCCGCAATCGCCGTCCAGCCAGATCTCCTCGACAGCAATCATGACTTCGTTGAGATACCGAAGACGCCTGATACGGGTGCCTTGCGGACTGGTTCCAAATTCAGGAAACTCCAGCGGCTTGTCCAACCTCTCGATATCAAGAACCTTGGCACGAGGCAATCCGCCACCAGACAGAAGTTCGAGCCGGAACATGGCGTACACACTCTCCGGTGCTCCGCCTTGCCGTATGTAATTTCCTGAACCCTGTACTCGTTCAAGCAAACCTTTTTTTGTAAGATCTGCCAGTGACTTGCGAAGCGTACCGATAGAGATCCCGAGATCTTCTGCCATTTCCCGCTCAGGCGGCAAACGCTCGCCATCAATCAAGCGTCCAGCAGCGATATCGCGAATGAGAAGTTCACTGATCTGCACATAAATAGGCAGGGCATTTGAAGGAAGCGTTGCTGTTGTCATGAACGGTGCGGCGATCTGTCTTCAGTTAATTGATACACCATTGATTTACATCAAATCGAATGATAAGCAAGAGGTAATCGAAGGCAAAAGGAAGCCATTCGAAACGAAATGAAAAGCCTCTTGGGAGTTCTTATAAATGACCGTAGTCCCGGTAACCTCGCCAGACCTCGATGCAGCCGAGGTTTCCTGGTTCGCAGCACTCTGCTCCGATGATTACCAGTTTCTGGGCATGCCAGAAGGCGATTTGCGGTCATCCTGGAACCATTGTTCCAACATCGTGAAAGTCGCTGAACAACAGGGCTTCCGGAATGTTCTTTGCCCCTCCTCCTATCAGGTAGGCCAGGACACACTATCCTTCGTCGCTGGCTGTGCGCCAATCACAGACAAGATCAACTTTCTGGCAGCGGTCCGCTGCGGTGAAATGCAGCCGATCATGCTGGCGCGGACAATCGCGACGCTCGATCACATGCTTGAAGGGCGCTTGACGGTCAACATTATCTCTTCGGACTTTCCGGGCGAGCAGGCAGACAGCAGTTATCGCTATCGGCGGTCCCGCGAAGTGGTCGAAATACTGAAGCAGGCCTGGACGCAGGACGAGATCAACTTTGAAGGCGAGATCTATAACTTCAAAGGCCTGACAACCGACCCGGTTAGACCTTATCAGTCCGGAGGACCCCTGCTCTATTTCGGTGGCTATTCACCGGCAGCTTTGGAGCTATGCGGACAGCACTGCGATGTCTATCTGATGTGGCCGGAAAAAATGGAAGAGCTGGCGGGCCGCATGAAAGCAGTCAATGCGGTTGCCGAAAAGTACCATCGCACGCTTGACTACGGTCTGCGGGTTCACATGATCGTCCGTGACACCGAGCAGGAAGCCCAGGAATACGCAGATTACATCGTCTCCAAATTGGATGATGACTATGGCAAGGCCATTCGCGAACGCGCGCTGGATGCCAAATCTCTCGGTGTCAGCCACCAGGCCAAGAACCGAGACATAGCCGACGAGTTTGGATATATCGAACCGAACCTTTGGACGGGTGTCGGTCGGGCCCGCTCCGGCTGTGGCGCTGCCCTGGTTGGTTCAACCGACCAGGTCATGTCCAAAATCGAGGACTACCAGAAGATGGGCATGCGAGCCTTCATTTTCTCCGGTTATCCGCATGAAGAGGAAGCTAAACATTTCGGGTCACGGGTCTTGCCAAATCTGAAAACCTGCTCACTTCCTCATGAATATGGCCGCGTTCCGGCCAGCACACCTGCAACACCTCTTGGTAATGGAGTTCGTCGCTAATGCAGCGCGTCAAGCTTTCCGACACACTTGATTTTTCCCGCCTGATCTATGGCATGTGGCGCATCGGTGACGATGCTGACACGTCTGCTGCGTATGTTGAACGCAAGATACAGTCCTGTCTGGATCAGGGCATCACCACATTCGACCAGGCAGACATCTATGGTGGCTATGCGGCCGAAGCTGTTCTTGGCGGCGCTCTGAAGGCTAATCCGTCCCTGCGCGACAAGATGGAAATCGTCACCAAATGCGACATCGTTGCTCCGATGGGCCGATACTCCGGCGCAACGGTCAAACATTACGACACGTCGCGCGCGCACATCGAAAAGTCGGTTGATGTTTCCTTGTCCGAGATGGGTATCGAGACCATCGACCTGTTGCTGATCCACCGCCCGGATCCGCTGATGGATCATCATGAGACCGGCGCAACTCTTGATGACCTAATCAAGAGCGGTAAAGTGAAGAACGCCGGTGTTTCGAACTTCCGTCCGTGGGACTGGGAGCTGCTGCAGTCTGCCATGAGCAACACACTGGTGACCAACCAGATTGAAATCTCACTCAAGGAAGTCTCGCCGTTCACCAATGGTGATCTCGCATTTCACCAGCGTCTGGGCACCAAGTTGATGGCCTGGTCTCCTCTTGGCGGTGGGTCCTTGATTTCCGAAGAGGGTAATCTGGGTGCAGTGATGGATGAGCTGGCTGCCGAATTCGGAGTTGACCGGTCTGCCATCGCAATTGCCTTCCTGTTGACGCATCCAGCACAGCTTTTGCCGGTGATGGGTACCAACAATCTGGACCGAATTGGCAAAATCTCGGACGCGCTCAAAGTCAATCTTGATCGCGAAACCTGGTATCGCCTCTACGAGGCAGCTCTTGGCAATGAGGTGCCCTGATGACGATGCAGACCGCTGATCACAAGGTTGCTTTCGCGCCAGATGCCGAGAATTCCCGCTTATTGCGGGATGCCTTCGGACGATTTGCGACCGGTGTCACCGTGGTGACTACGCATTCCGATGACGGCCCGGTCGGCATTACAGCCAACAGCTTTTCCTCCGTCTCGATGGATCCGCCGCTCGTATTGTGGATGCCGGACAAGGGCTCACGCAGGTTCCGCTATTTCGAGACAGCAGAGAACTATGCCATTCATGTGCTCAGTCATGAGCAGGCCGAAATCTGCAATGGATTTGTCCGAAACGCCAATGCGTTCGATCAACTGACTTACAAGCTGGACGAAAACGGCGTTCCGCTCATCGAAAACTGCCTCGCGCGCTTCGAATGCACCCGCTATGCGGCCTATGAAGGCGGTGATCATCTGATTGTCCTGGGACAGGTCATGAAAGCGGAAATGCGCACGGGCGAGGCCTTGACGTTCTTCTCCGGTAAACTCGGACAAATCGCTCCCGAATAGGACAAAAAACGGTCATCTGATATTTCCCAATGATCGAACCGGAATGGCGAACACGGAGAACGCTACAGTGTACAACTGGCGGACCAGGTGCGCGCCCTCGACACTGGCAGCTTTTAAGCGTACTTCCGCCATAGCAATCCGATCCATTCAGATCTTCTAACCACTCAGACGGCAGTTTTCCGGTGCGATTTCAAATCCGGGGTCACCATTGGTGTTTTGGAAAGCGTTTTTGACAACCAACCAATCGACCTACTTTCAGGGACCAATATGGTTGAACAACTCAAAGACCGGGCGAACCAGCTGTTCCCTGGCATCATCATCGCTGGTCTGGTCGCAATCGCTGCACAGTTCCTCAATGAACATTACGGCGCACCTGCGATGCTTATGGCAATCCTTCTCGGAATGCCGCTAAACTTCCTGTCGGAGGAGCAAAAAACTGCCGCTGGCATCGCGTTTTCGGCGCGAAGCCTGCTGCGCATTGGAGTTGCCCTGCTCGGTGTTCGCATCAGCGTTGAAATGGTTGAAGCTCTCGGCTTTCCGTTCCTGTTTCTGATCATCGCCGGGGTCCTTGCAACCATAGGGTTTTCATTGTTGGTCGGTCGTTTTTTCGGCAAAGACCGCCTGTTTTCCTTTCTCTCCGGCGGGGCTGTTGCGATTTGCGGAGCTTCTGCAGCAATGGCCATCGGCTCAATCTTGCCAAAACGCGACCATGCCGAACGGGATCTCGCCTTTACGGTCATCACCGTAACAGTGCTCTCGACCCTTGCCATGATTTTCTATCCTATCCTGACCAGTTCGCTGGGCCTCGACACCCAGGCGACCGGTGTCTTTCTGGGTGGCACCATCCACGATGTCGCTCAAGTGGTTGGTGCCGGCTTCTCGATCTCGGAGGAAACCGGCGATCTTTCCACGCTTGTCAAACTCATCCGCGTCACTTTGCTCGCGCCAATCGTGTTGATCACAGCCCTCTTCCTTCGAAGTCGAACTGATCCGGGCACCGCACGCCCACCTCTAATACCGCTGTTTGTCCTGGCTTTTCTCTTTCTCGCAACCTTGAATTCTTTTGGTCTGATCCCGGAATTGGTCAAGGATCTCGCCAGCCAAGTGTCCCGCTGGGCTCTGCTAGCGGCCATTGCAGCTGTTGGCATGAAGACATCCATTCCGAAACTGCTGGAAGTCGGCGGCGCGGCAATCTGGATGGTGGTCACCCAGACCATATTCCTTGCGCTGTTCGTGCTAGGCGGGATCTGGTGGATAGGGTGACGTCTTCTGTCAGCCATTCAAAGAAATGTGCTGAGTCTTACTTCAAGATCCAGGGCCCCGGCTTTTCCGAAGACCGGGGCTTTTCATGAAAGCATGAGTGTGGAATATAGCTGCAACTTCACTTTCCCGGTCGCATATGCCTCGATGCTATTGAACGCTACAGTGTTTGCAGCACCCGCATCCGCCAGAAATTCGAAAGCCCATTGATGAAAAGTTACATCACGACCCCAATCTATTACGTCAACGGTTCTCCGCATATCGGTCACGCGTTTACGTCTGTGATGGCAGATATCCTGAAACGGAATCGTCTGGCGCTTGGTTATGAGATGATGTTGTCTACCGGCGTTGACGAACACGGCCAGAAAAACCAGGAAGCCGCCGCGGACCTCGACATGCCCGTCGAAAAATACCTCGACATGCGCGGCAAGGAATTCCGGGATGTTTTCGATATGCTCGGGATCGACTACGACTACTTCGTACGCACCAGCCGCGAAGGTCACAAGAATGCCGTGGCCGGCATGGAACAGTCGATCTTCGACAAGGGCCTGATTGTCAAAAAGCAATACACCGGCACTTACTGCAAAGGCTGCGAAGAATTCAAAAAAGAGACCGATCTTACCGATGACGGCCAGTGCCCGCTGCACCCGACCATGAAGGTCGAGCAGACGGACGAGACCAACTACTTTCTGAAAATGGAGCCGTACCGCGAAAGGCTGTTGAAGCATATTGCGGACAACCCGGATTTTGTTCAACCGGTCTCCTTCCGCAACGAGCTGAACCAGATGTTGTCCGAACCTCTGGAAGATCTGTGTATCTCTCGGCCGAAAAACCGTGTGACGCTTGGTGTCGATTTGCCGTTTGATCCGGAATTCGTCACTTATGTCTGGTTTGACGCTCTTGCAAACTACCTGACCAACATCGACTGGCCGAATGAAGGCTATGAATCCTGGTGGGCTGAATGCGAACACCTGATCGGCAAGGATATCCTGAAGCCACATGGTGTTTACTGGCCGATCATGTTGATGGCTGCGGACCTGCCGCTGCCGAAGAAACTGTCCGTGCACAGCCACTGGGTTGGCGCTGGCGGCGTCAAGATGTCGAAATCAATCGGCAATGTCGTTGATCCGATTGAAGTAACCGATAAACTCGGTGTCGATGCCCTGCGCTGGTATCTGGCCCGCCACATGCGCGCTGACAGCGATAGCCAGATCTCCGTGGATCTGATCACGCAAACCTACAATAGCGAACTCGGCAACAAGATCGGCAATCTTCTGTCGCGAGCGGCAAAATTTTCGAAAGCCCGATTTGAAGACAATCTGCCGACCCCCGGTCCGCTGTCTGCAGAAGATGAAGCCATCCGCAAGGCCGTGCTGGACGCCACCAAGGGTATGAGCGACTGGATCAACCTTGCTGACATCCCAGCGCGCGTGCAGGCGATCATCACGGTCGCCGACGAGATGAACAACTACTTCGCCGACCAGGCTCCATGGAACCTGATCAAGAATGAAGACACCAAAGAGCGGTGCCAGACGGTGATCTATGTAACGCTGGACAGCTTACGTGTTGTCATGGAAGCGCTCACTCAGGTTATTCCGACATCTGCCGGCAAGGCGCTCAGCATGCTGAACGCTCCGGAGATCGTTATTCCGTGGAAGCCTGAGCTGGATAAACTCAGCGGTGACAGCGAACTCGGCGAGATCGAAACCCTGTTTCCAAGAGTTCAGTGATTTCAGTATTTTCTTGAAGTTGAAAAACGCTCCTTCCGGAGCGTTTTTTGTTTGTGCAATTACCTGCAGGTGTCAGGCCGTCAAAAAATCCAGACGGTCATCCAGTCGGGCTGGAGAAATCTCCATGACTTCCGCAACAACAACTTTTTCCGCGACGAATGGATCTTCCTGAACAAACGCATCCAGCGTGTCCCGTGATGTGTTATGGGCGAAAACCACACCGCCCTGGTTCGGCTGAAGACTGCCAACCATCAGGAACAGACCCTGGTCAAAACCGCGCTGAATCCAGTCCTTGTGTCCTGCCATAAGCGCACCGGCATGACTCTTGTTTTCGGAAAACTTCAGCGTCACAACAAACATCCGCATCTCCTTGAGTTGTATCTATATTTATTCTGAATGTCGCAAGCGGGCATGAGCAACAATGCCCGTCAGCCAGTCCAGGATCTGGTCGACTTCCCGCATAACAAATGCCTCATCCTGAAACGATTGCGCGAGTGTCGCGACGCCCTGGCTCCAGCTGAGAACATGAAGCGCGTGGGCATCAGCCTGCTGACCGCAGCCAAGCTCTTCGAACTGTCGGGACAACCAACTGCGAAACAAGGTCATGATCTGATTGGCATGGGCTCTTGAGGGATGATCCAACTTGGCAAGCTCTGTTGTCAGCGTGCCGACCGGACAGCCATAAGCCATGATTTTAGTCTGATTGGTGATGACGATTTTGATAAAACACTCGATCCGGCCCTCTGGTTCCGAAGCTGTTTCACTCCACGTCCCAAGCAACGTTTCGCGATCCTCAAGACGCCTGTCAATCACCGCATCAAGGATCTCGTCCTTGGTCTTGAAATGATGATAGAAATTGCCCCGCGAGATTTTTACAGCTGCCGAAATGTCAGCAAAAGATGTCGCTTCATACCCTTGGCGATAGAACAGATCATCTGCTGCTTCGACAATCTGCTGCCGTGTCGTTCCACCTGCCATCACCTGTTTCCAATCCTGTCAGAAATCAGCACTAGCGCGCATTAGGACGCTTGACCTAAGCAAGAATTAGGACAATTGACCTAACCAGTCAAGCTGACTTGAAATAACGACCTCACACGGATGTGAGCACCAGTCCAACCCCTCCTGACACACTGCTGTCAGGAGGGGTTCGCTAGGATGTTCGCAGTCGGTCGGAAGCGATTTTGCGGGCGTCGTAACGGTGGCTCTCGCCAATTATCTCAATGATTTGCTGACTTCTCACTCTTGAAACATCAATTACAGGACTTTTCATTACATTGTTTATTTTATTAAACACTCCACATTCAGCGACTTCAACGGCGCATTTTTGCACCGGACCGGTGCAATCGCCTGCATTGGAATTTGCGCGCACTCACCTACCTTCAGCTCGCCTGGCGGCACAATCGGACAGGTCTGAGGCATTGCAGACCCGGCTCCGCGCGGAGGAAATTTGATGACGTTACTGAATAGTCGGCTTGACTTGAACCATGTTCCGAGCCCCGCCGACCTTTTCGACAATGTACGGGCAAATACCATGGAATTGGTCCGCCCGCTGAACGCCGAAGACATGGGCCTTCAATCCATGGAAGATGCCAGCCCGCCAAAATGGCACCTGGCTCATACAACCTGGTTTTTTGAAGAGTTTGTTTTGAAACCGTATGTGCCAGGTTACCAGAGCGTGGATGACCGCTTCGCGTTTCTGTTCAATTCCTATTATGTGCAGGCAGGCCCGAGGCACACGCGGTCGAAGAGAGGTCTCTTGTCCCGGCCGACAGCGCCGGAGGTGCTGAGTTACCGCCAGCATGTCGAAGAGGCTCTGCGCCGCGGTTTGGCGCAAAATGTCTTCACAGCCGAACTGGACGAGATTGAAGAGCTGATCACAATCGGCTGCCATCATGAAATGCAGCATCAGGAGCTGCTGGTCACTGACCTACTGCACGCCTTTTCGTTTAATCCGCTCCTGCCCGCCTATACCAATTCAAAACCGACTTCAGTTACAGAGCCGCAGAAAGATAGCTGGACCACACATGACGGTGGTCTTCTGGAGATTGGGCATAATGGCAGCGACTTTGCCTATGACTGCGAAGGACCGCGTCACAAGGTCTGGCTCAATCCCTACAGGCTTTCAGATCGGCTGGTGACCAATGGAGACTGGATCGCCTTCATGGAGGATGGCGGTTATCTAAAACAGCCTCTTTGGTTCATGGAAGGCTGGGCGGTTCGCGAGAAAAACGACTGGCACTCACCGCTTTACTGGTGGCAACAGGACGACGAGTGGTGGACCTACACATTGCAAGGCCCGCGCCCCGTCGATCACAACGCTCCTGTTGTTCATGTCAGTTATTATGAAGCCGACGCGTTTGCCCGATGGGCCGGACATCGTCTTCCGACTGAAGCCGAGTGGGAAGCTGCTGCCGAGACAACAGAGCTCAAGGGCAATTTTCTGGATGATGGCGCCCTGCTCCCGCTTGGGCGTTCGCCGAGCCTTTGGGGAGATGTCTGGCAGTGGACCTCCAGTGCCTTTTCTCCCTATCCGGGTTTCCAGCCGCCTGATGGCGCTATTGGCGAATACAACGGCAAGTTCATGGTGAACCAGATGGTGTTGCGCGGTGGATCTTGCGCCACGCCCAGGCTTCAGATGCGCTCCTCCTATCGCACTTTCTTCTATCCTCATCAGCGCTGGCAAATGCTCGGCCTGAGACTGGCAGCAAACCTATGACCAAACATGTCCCATCGATTATCAGATCCGACGCATTTGAAACCGAGATATTGGCCGGTCTTCAAGCTCTACAAAAAACAATAAGCAGCAAGTGGCTTTATGACGATGTCGGATCGCACCTGTTCGAAGCGATTACCGAGCTGGATTCGTATTATCCGACCCGCACAGAACTGGCGATCCTGGAGAAGAATGCCAAAAAATATGCTCGGCTCGCTGGAGCACGCGGCGCGATGGTGGAACTTGGCAGTGGATCAAGTCGGAAGACCAACATTTTGCTAAGCGCACTGTCCGATCTCTCGGTCTATATGCCAATCGATATTTCGGCCAATCACCTGAAAGACGCTGCCGATCGTGTCCGGCGCGCCTATCCGTCACTGGCGGTTATTCCGGTCGCTGCAGACTTTACGGAACCCTTTGGGCAGTTACCGTTGTTGCCTGAGCTTCCGGTTCTCGTATTCTTTCCCGGCTCCACGATCGGCAATTTCGAGAAATCCGAGGCAATCCGCCTTCTCAAGAACATCCGCTCCGCCATGCCGGAGGCCGACATGATCATCGGTGTGGACCGTCCCAAGGATGAAAAGACTCTGGTTCAGGCCTATGACGACCCAGCCGGGGTGACTGCAGCATTCAACATGAACCTCTTGCAACGGATCAACATTGAGCTTGGTGCTGATTTTGATCTGACAACCTTCCGGCACAAGGCCGTCTGGAATGAGACAAATAGCCGGATCGAAATGCATCTGGAATGCTTGAAAGACCAAGTGGTTACGATTTCGAGCTTTTCGATCCCCCTCAAATCTGGCGAAACGATCCACACCGAGAATTCCCACAAATACAGCGAAGAGGCTTTTGGGGAAATTGCCGAACAAAGTGGCTGGCGTATCCTGAATACCGAGAGCGACCAGGAGAACCTTTTCTCGGTCTACACGCTGAAAGCAACGATCTGACTTTGCGACCTGCCGCGCGGGATTAAGTCCTGCGCGGCCGTCATCGTTCCGCTATTGCCAATCGCACTGCCAGTCCGACAAAGACAACTCCTGCGAGACGGTTGAGCCAGATCTGCGCTTTTGGGGACTGTTTCAGGAAAGCGCCCAACAGACCGCCCCCCAGAGCCACACCGCCAAAGACGACGATTGTCACTATGATGAACAAACCCCCGAATGCCAAGATCTGCAAGGGTACAGATCCGCGCTCCGGATCTGCGAACTGCGGCAGAAACGCCAGAAAGAAGATCGCCACCTTCGGATTGGTGACATTCATGATGATGCCGCGTTTGTAAAGAGAGAACAGGGACAGTTTCGGGCTCTCGGTCCCAACCAATTCTGACCTCCCTGCCCTGAACGCTTGAAAGGCGAGAAACAGCAAATATCCAGCACCGACGAACTTCAGAACAGAGAAGGCGAGTTCGGACGTCTGGAATATCGCAGCAACTCCCAATGCCACCGCGACACTGTGCACGATCAAGCCAGTGCAAAGCCCTAGTGTGACGACCAACCCGGCAAGACGTCCATAAAGGGCTGATTGTGTCAGCACGAATATGTTGTCCGGCCCGGGCGCAAGACCAAGCGCAATAGCAGCCGCTAAAAAAACTGTCAGGACATCAAACGGAATCATTGCGCTCTCATCACCAGTATCCAGTGACGATTGGAGGAGCCAACTCTTCCAGTCAAGAGCCGCCACTTCAACAATCCAGCTTGAAGGCGACATGACGTTTGGGAAGAGCGGTTTGAAAATCGATCCATTGGATCAAAGTTTCGATTTAGCGAAACATTTGTTTCAGAAATTGACATTGTAAAAAACAAATGAAACAGTAACGAAATGGAAAGCAAGACGCAGCCACAGATCCGGTCGGCCATATCGGCCAACTACGCTGATCTCAGTGAGACCTTGCGTACGGCTGCGGACTATCTAGCTGATAATCAATTGGAAATCGCAACGCGTAGTTTGCGGGCGATCGCAGCAGCAAGTGGTGTTTCCCCTGCAAGTTACACAAGGCTGGCCCGAGCGATCGGCTATTCCGATTACGAGGCTTTAAGGGAACAGGCCAGAACAGAACTCGGCAAACGTGGCAACAGTCTGCAGGACAAGGCACGCCAGCTGCGCAATGAAGCTGACCAGCCTCTTCTTCCCAGACAAGCATCGGCTTGTATCGACAATATCCGGGCACTGGTCGCGGAAACTGATCAGGATCAACTGGAGCAAGTTGTCGAGCGCATGGCAAAGGCCCGGCGCATCGTCCTGATCGGCGCATTGGCGTCTGCGGGATTCACCGATTACTTCGCATATCTTGCCAAGTGGTTTGATGAACGCTGGATCGTAGCCGGACGCAACGGAACCACACTTGGAAGTGCGCTGGCAGGACTGAACTCAGACGATTGCGTGCTGGTTCTGTCCAAACATCCTTATGCGCACCGGTCTGTTCGCGCAGCGGAACTGGCTTCAGCAAATGGAGCAACCGTCATCGTTCTGACGGATAGCCACGCGTTTCCGGGCTTACAATTCGCTGACTTTCACTTTATACAACGCACTGAAAGTCCTCACTTTTTCTCATCTTACGCAGCCACGCTCGTTCTGATTGAAACGATCACAGGCATGCTGGTTGCGCGAGCCGGTTCCGAAGCGGAAGCACGGATCCAAGAAGTCGACAAGCAAAATCGCTTGCTCGATGAATTCGAAAATGTCTAGGGTATTTGCCATCCTGGGTAGATAAATTAACAAGAGGGAAGCCTAGTCAAATGATGAAACTAAACCTTGCGGGCGCCGTGCTGGCGACCAGCATCGCCTTTACTGGCGCAGCAACTGCAGAACAATTCATCACAATCGGTACCGGCGGTGTCACCGGCGTTTATTATCCGACCGGTGGTGCGATCTGTCGCCTTGTCAACAAAGGCCGTAAAGATCACGGCATTCGTTGTTCAGTCGAATCCACAGGTGGTTCTGTCTACAACATCAACACTGTTCGCGAAGGCGAGCTGGAATTTGGTGTTGCACAGTCCGATTGGCAGTACCATGCCTACAACGGCACTTCGAAGTTTGCTGACAAAGGCAAGTTTGAAGAGCTTCGCGCTGTGTTCTCCGTTCATCCGGAGCCTTTCACAGTTGTTGCTCGTGCAGATGCCGGCATCAAGAACTTTTCAGACCTGAAAGGCAAGCGCGTCAACATTGGTAACCCTGGCTCCGGTCAGCGCGGCACCATGGAAGTCCTGATGGAAGCTCTAGGCTGGACAACAGACGACTTCGCACTGGCAACCGAGTTGAAGGCAGCTGAACAGTCTGCAGCCCTTTGCGACAACCAGATAGACGCAATGGTTTACACCGTTGGTCACCCATCCGGTTCCATTCAGGAAGCAACAACAGCGTGTGACAGCGTTCTTGTAACCGTAGACGGTCCTGCCGTTGCAAAGCTGATCGAAGACAACAGCTACTACCGTTCAGCGACTATTCCTGGCGGCATGTACCGTGGCAACGATGGCGACACCAACACTTTCGGTGTGGGCGCAACGTTTGTTTCGTCCTCAGCTGTTGCCGATGACACAGTCTACACTCTCGTGAAGTCTGTCTTCGATAACTTCGATGCGTTCAAGAAACTGCATCCTGCTTTTGCAAACCTGAAGCCGGAAGAAATGGCCAATGACGGCCTTTCTGCCCCGATCCATCCGGGTGCTGCAAAATTCTACGCCGAAAAAGGCTGGGCGAAGTAAACCAGTTTTCGACTTTCGGGCCCGGAGTTCTCTCCGGGCCCGTATCAACACGTTGGCAAAAAATCCAAACAAATGGACCGTCAGCGACTTTCAAAGTTTCTTGATTTTGTCCGAGACGGTCAGCTGACCTGTTTGGGCGCAAGTTTTTACAGCACCGGCGCTGTCAATTGGCCGGAAACCGGGGGGAATATTAATGTCTGAACAGAACCAGCCCAACAAACAGGGCGCTGGGGGCGGTCTTTCTGAAGAAGAGCTTCAGGAGTTGGTAGCCGCGTCTGATTCCGGATCGCGAAATCCGGCCGGAGCTGTCGGCATATTTCTCGCATCAGTGGCGTTTATCTGGTCTGTTTTTCAGGTCATTCTGGCATCGCCAATTTCCAATTATGTCTTACCCGGCGACCTGATCAACAACAGTCGTCAGTTCCATCTGGCCTTCGCCATATTCCTGGCCTTCATGGCCTACCCAGCGCTGAAGAGCAGCCCGAGGCACCATATCCCCATTCAGGATTGGTTCCTCGCCGTTTTTGGCGCCTTTCTCGCACTTTACGGATTTTTCTTCTACGACAAGATCGTCGACGCTGGCGGACTTGCCGACAATGTCGACAAGTGGTTCGCGCTCGCCGGAATTGTCATTCTGTTTGAAGCCGCCCGCAGAGCCCTTGGCCCTGCAATGGCCATCGTGGCATCTGTTTTCATGCTCTATGTCTTCTTTGGCTCCTCTGAGTGGGTACCTGAAGTCATGCGCTGGAAAGGCGCGTCGCTGAAAAAGGCGATGAGCCACATGTGGATCACATCTGAGGGTGTGTTCGGCATCGCGCTCGGCGTTTCCACCAAGTTTGTCTTCCTCTTCGTTCTGTTTGGCGCACTGCTGGATAAAGCGGGTGCCGGCAACTACTTCATCAAAATGGCCTTCGGGGCTCTTGGTCACTTGAAAGGTGGCCCGGCCAAGGCTGCTGTTGTTGGTTCTGCGGCCACTGGCTTGATCTCCGGGTCATCCATCGCCAACGTTGTTACAACCGGTACCTTCACCATTCCGCTGATGAAACGCGTCGGATTCACGTCCGAACAAGCGGGCTCCGTTGAAGTAGCGTCTTCGGTCAACGGTCAGATCATGCCGCCTGTCATGGGCGCAGCAGCGTTCCTCATGGTGGAATATGTTGGCATATCCTATGTCGAAGTGATCACCCACGCTTTCTTGCCAGCAGTCATTTCCTACATCGCGCTGGTTTACATCGTTCATCTCGAAGCTGTTAAGCGCAACATGCCGACGATCGGCCACAAGGCTGTTTCCACACTGCGTACAGTGCTCGGCATGTTCTTCTTCTTTGCCGGTTTTGCAGCGCTTTGTTATGGCGTCAAATATCCGGTTGGCTGGATAGCTGCCGCTGTGCCGGAAGGTGCTGCCTGGATCCTCGCAGCGCTGGTTTTTGTCGCCTATCTGGCACTCCTGAAGCTTGCTTCAACGGTAGACGATCTGCATCCGGACGATCCGAATGCGAAAGACATCACGCTTCCGGATATCGGCGAGATCTACAAGGCCGGTCTCTACTACCTGCTGCCAATCATCGTTCTGGTCTACTTCCTGATGATCGAGCAGAAGTCTCCGGGCCTGTCAGCCTTCTGGGCTACGGCTCTGTTGTTCGCAATCCTGCTGACACAGCACCCGATCAAGGCAATCTTCCGTGGCCAAAGCGAAACTGCCGAGGCCTTCAAACAAGGTGTCGCAGATCTTGTTCAGGGCATGATTGACGGTGCCCGCAACATGATCGGAATCGGCCTTGCAACGGCAACTGCCGGTGTGATCGTCGGAACTGTTACGTTGACAGGTATTGGTCAGGTGATGGCCGATCTTGTCGAGCTGGTGTCCGGTGGCAACCTTGTGCTGATGCTGGCATTTGTTGGCCTGCTCTCGCTGGTGCTCGGCATGGGTCTGCCAACAACCGCAAACTACATTGTTGTGTCATCCTTGATGGCCGGTGTGGTGGTTGAGCTCGGCGCGCAGTCCGGTTTGATTGTTCCGCTGATCGCGGTTCACCTGTTTGTCTTCTACTTCGGTATCATGGCCGATGTGACGCCTCCCGTGGGGCTGGCATCGTTCGCGGCCGCAGCAGTTTCGGGCGGTGATGCCATCAAGACAGGCTTTACTGCCTTCTTCTACTCGCTGCGCACAGTTGCCCTGCCGTTTGTGTTCATCTTCAACACTGACTTGCTGCTGATCGATGTAACATGGACCCAAGGCATACTCGTCTTCATCATGGCGACGATAGCCATCCTGGCCTTTACGGCTGGGACAATGGGACACTTCATCACCAAGAGCCGGATCTACGAGAGCGTCGCTCTTGTACTAATTGCCTTCATTCTTTTCCGTCCTGATTTCTTCATGAACAGGATCCAACCTCCGTTCGAGGCAGTTCAACCGACTGAATTCGTCCAGGCGGTAGGAAAAGTGGCACCAGGCGATGAGATCCGCGTCACGGTCAGCGGTCCGGACTTTGATACTGGCAACACGGTTGAGACAACGTTCATCTTGACTCCGGGCTCAGAGACCGGCGGTGAAGAGCGTCTTTCCGCTGTTGGTCTGACTGTTCTGGAAGAAGACGGTGTCTTGAAACTGGATGAACCATTCCCCGGCACGCCCTACTTCGAACAGATGAGCAATTTTGACTTCTATTCCGATCAGGCCGTTACGGTTCAGACCGCACAAGTCAAAGTCAGTCAGCTTCCCAAGGAACTGATCTACATCCCGGGGCTTATTCTCTTGATCCTGGTTTACCTGTTACAGCGCAGCCGTGCTGGTCGCGAAGAAGGAGTTCCAGCATGACAAAATCCGTCCTGTGCGCCGTCGACATTACCCATCCGGAAGACACCAACGTTCTGGAAATCGCGAACAAGCTTGCCCAACTCGATGGTGCCAGTCTTGATGTGATCACCGTCGTACCGAATCTCGGTGTGACATTGGTGGGATCCTATTTCGACGAGAATTTTCAGAGCCAATTGGTGACTGACACTCAAAAGTCCCTAAAGGAAATGGTCGCCAAGGTCGTCGGGGAAGACCGGAACAAAGACATCCGTCATCTCGTGACGACTGGCTCTATCTATGAAGAAATTCTGGAAGTCGCCAATCAGATAGATGCTGATCTGATTGTCATTGGCGCACACAAACCTCAATTGAGGGAATTCCTGCTCGGGCCGAATGCAGCCCGGGTGGTGCGCCATTCCAAATGTTCAGTTTATGTTGTGCGCGTATAGAACAAAAGTTCTGACCCATCAGACGCACCGAACGCCCGGTTCTGAATAAAGCCGGGCGTTTTTCTTACACGCGCTTACAACAATATGCTGTCCTAGTCTGTGACAACGTATTTCACATTCTGCACGACCGCTTTGCCCGCCGAGGTCATGAGACTGGCCCGGTAAAGCAGCAAATGGGTTGTACCGGGAATTTCCGCCAGGTGGATTTCCATGGTTTTGTTCTTCGCCAGCTCTCTTATTGTCCTTCGATTTGGACGGTGGCCAGAGATCGGCTTGTAACGGGCAGAACACGCCAGTACTTCGCCTGAATACCGTTTCTTGCGTCCCTTTATTCGATACTTCGACTTGTAGCTCATAACGACGTCAAAGCGATCCCGCCCGTCGTAAATCTGGATAGTCCGATTGCAGCTGTCGCGATGGATTCCTTTGGGCGCAGCAAAAAGAATAGCACTCAGCGGATCAGTAACCCCGCGCTTGTGATCGTTCGTGACTTTTATCCGCTCGCTCATTCGATCCTGGGGTGGATTGATTTCACGACCGGTTACATCTCCTTGGTCCAGCTTGAGACTTACCGTGTTGGGTTTGCCGCCTTCCTGAGCATTCAAGTTATACAGGGTCGATTTCAAATTACCGGACGCTACCGCTCCTTTGGAATGAACACTGGCCTTACCATTCGAAAGCAAACTACCCAATGCGGCCATCTCGCCCTGCCCTGAAATGGAATAGCTCTCGTCCTTGATGTCGATAGAAAGATTGCCTTCGCCGATTTTCCATCCCATCAATGATCCATCGTATTTTACAAAAAGACCACGTGCATTCGCTGGTCCCGTGAAGAGAACTAACAGCATCAGCAAAAATCGAAGACGCATTGGTCGTACTCCTTGTTTGTATAACCAGACGAACCATGCCGATTGAATATGGCGCCAGCACGGTGCTCTTGTTCAGGTCACGTTAATGTAAAGCGGTCAAATCCAGCCGTTTTTCGATTTCTTTTCAGCAGCCCTCTAGCTAAGTTGGCCTCCAGTTCCTATTTGATCGTAGAATTACGATGATTTATCTTTGAGGCAAATGTAGATCGCGCAGCAAGCTTCAATTTTTACTGGTTCCGGAGAACGTTTTCATGAGCAACGACAGCACCTACACCCCGCCCAAAATCTGGACGTGGGAACAACCGAGCGGTGGACAATTTGCCAGCATCAACCGTCCGGTGTCCGGATCCACGCATGAGAAAGACCTTCCGGTCGGCCAACACCCCCTTCAACTCTATTCCCTGGCCACACCGAATGGTGTCAAGGTGACAGTTATGCTGGAAGAGCTGCTGGCACTTGGTCACAAGAACGCTGAATACGACGCCTGGCTGATCCGCATCAATGAAGGCGACCAGTTCTCCAGCGGCTTTGTCGGTGCAAATCCGAATTCCAAAATCCCGGCCCTGATGGATCATAGCACCAAGACCCCGACACGGGTGTTCGAGTCTGCGTCCATTTTGATGTATCTGGCGGAGAAGTTCGGTGAATTCTTGCCCAAGGACGGCGTTGCCCGGACCGAAACACTGAATTGGCTGTTCTGGCAGATGGGCTCCGCACCATATCTCGGCGGTGGTTTCGGTCATTTTTACGCCTACGCACCAGAGAAATTCCAGTATCCGATTGACCGCTTTTCTATGGAAACCAAACGCCAGCTAGATGTGCTGGACAAGGCCCTTGCCGAGAACCCGTATATTGCCGGAAACGAGTATAGCATCGCCGACATGGCAATCTGGCCCTGGTATGGCGGACTGGTTCTTGGCCGTTTGTATGACGCTGCAGAATTCCTGTCCGTCACAGACTACAAGAACGTCATCGCCTGGGCTGAGAAAATTGATGCTCGTCCAGCGGTACAGCGGGGCAAACGTGTCAACAAAGTATGGGGTGAAGAGGCCGAACAGGTTTCTGAACGCCATGACGCGTCTGACCTGGATATCAAAGCAGCCTCACAAGACGCCGCTGAATAACAAAATAACGCCAGCGACCGATTTGGTCGCTGGCGCTTCTAAAAGACTATTCTGACAGTTAACTTCCTGTCTTATGCGTTCGCGACAGCCTCGCCTGCTTTCGACAGGATCTGGAGCGCAATCATCCGGTGATAGCTTCCCTGCTGGCACGCATCCACTAGTTCTACCAGAATATCGTCTGTCAGCTGACAGGCTCCCCGGTCGGCCATTGCCTTGGCAAGATCACTGCCGAGTGCACCACTTTCCAGGAATGCCGCTTCAACCACCCTGATAGCTTCCTGACCTTCATCGAATCTACAAGCCATTTTGAGCGCTGCCTGACGCGGTGATCGGTTGTTTGATGCCAGAATGCTGCCCAGTTTCTCTGGTGCATGGCCCTTTTTGGTAAAGGCGGCAAGCGCAGCAACCTGATCTGTCCCTTCCCGGCTTTTCAAGGCCGCATGCAGGCGATCAGTTGCAAGTTGCTCAGGGGCATAAGCCAGAAGCCCAAGCAGGTTTGCCCGTGCTGCTGGATTGCTGTCGGGCGGCAAAGCCTCAATAGCTTCCCAATCACCTTCTGCAAGCTGAACACCGTTCTCAATTCTGGCGGCGAGCGCATTGAAAGCAGCAGACCGAAGTTGATTGTCGCGTGCTGTGGTGCAGGACAGCAGAACCTGAGTAAATGCCGGATGGTTCAGACCAGCCAGCAAACGGACCGTGACGCGGCGAACATCAAGGATCGCATCTGGTGCGATATCCGGGCGAACCCGCTTTTTCTCCAGCGTATTCTGCGCAAGTTCAAGAAACTTGAGATCTTCTGGCGACAGATCAATTTTCTCTTCCTCAAAGGTCAACTGTTCTTCGTCACCCTGCATGATCGCAGCCAGCGTTCCGGTTGGAAACGGGACAACATCAGCATCTTTCTCGGTTTCTTCCGACGGCGTTTCGGCGAGTACAGCATCATCTTCAGAGACAACTTCTTCAAGCTCTTCTGAAACCTCTTCAGCCTTGCGATAATCGCTCAGTTTAACTGGCTCTTCCTCGTCTTTCGGTGGGACAATGTTGCCCTCCCGGTCAATGACCACCCGGTTCTTGCTTGAGCCGTCATCATCCTGAGCCCTGGAGCCAAACTGTTTCTGGTTCTGCTCTGGTTCTTTTTCTTCATCATTTTCTTCAGGTTCTGGTCCGAGATCGCCACGCGCAGCGAGCAATAGAATTGCTGCGGCATTGTCGCCAATTTCGCCCTCTACCTTTGTCAGTGCCGTAATACCGGCGAGCGCAGATAGACGAACCATCTGGCTCTTGCTTGCAATGGCATCGCTGAAAGCTTCCAGTGTCTCGACAGTCGGAAAATTCGCCATGGCATTGAGAACAGCGCGTTGAATATCTGCTTTCGGATTGAGCTTCTTGATCTCTTTCAAGCTCTCAAAAGCATCATCCGACCCTGTTTTTCCCAAAACTTCGGACAATGACGCAACAAATGCCTCGCCATCACCGCGAAGCTTGGTCCCGACATGGGCGCAGAGTTTTTCGATTTGCCCACCGGACAGCTTGCGATCGACAAGACGCCGGATCGCGGACAGCCGAACTTCCTTGTCGTCGTCTTCGATAGCAAGTTTAACAAGGTCCGCGGTTAAGATCGTCAGCGATTTAGCCGCCGCAAACCGGCGAATAACAGCTGCTTCATCGCCAATAAGGCGGTCGTCGGTCAGAGGCTCTTTCCGTGCAAGAAGAGTTTCGATAGCAGCAAGGCGAACATCAACGCTCTTGTCCTGGCTCAGCGCATCAAGCGCCGTTCCGGCCAATTCATCAACTGAGGTCTCAAGGGCCCTCGCAGCCCGCGCCCTTTGGCGCTCAGATTCGCTTTGTCCAGCATCAATCAGCGCCATCAGTCCCGGTCGACCGAGATCCGAAAGGGCCGCCATAACTTCGATCCAGAGATCTTGCCCGAACTCATCATTTGCCGCGTTCAGGAGATCGGGAACGGCTTCTTCAATTCCTAACCGACCAACGGCGCGAATAGCTTCCTTTTGAATATCCAGCCAGTCGTCCCAGTCCGCTGTGTCATCTTCCCAGGCAATTTCGTCTTCACAACGATCCAGCACCAGTTTGCGGATCAGATCCGTTGCTTCTTTCAGGTCTCCCTTATGGAGACCGCGAAGCGCTGAGACTTTGGATTCGCCGACCGGATCATTTTCCAGACTCCACAGGAAGACAGCGCCAAGATCGTTCGCTTCGAGCGAAACCAGTGCCTCAAGCGCATCGACACGGACGTCAGGATCTTCATTACGGGTGGCTTCAACCAAAATGTCCTTGGCAGCCGGTGCACGCCAGGACTGGAGCGCCTTGATCGCAAGGCATTGTTCAGTGGGAGCGCCGGTTTTGACAATTTCGCTCAATGTGTCGAGCGTCGCCTGATCAAGGGTCAAAGCGACCGGTGTCGCATCTGTTTCGGCACATTCAGGTTGCATGTCAGGGCCTTTGGTTTCCAGTTTGCTATTTAAACAAACAATAAGGCGGGGGCACAGGCCCCCGCCTTGATCTTGATCAGACTATTTCAACTGCCTTACGCGATATCGCGGCGGGCAAAGGACATCGACCGGTAACTGGTCTTGTATGGGGATGTACCGATCTTGCGGATACGGCCAACGCCCATCTTGTAGTTGTAGTTACCACTGATCCAGTCAACGACACGGCCGGAAAGCGCATTCGCCGGCTGTGAAGTGTGCAGGAAGTCCATATACAGGAGCCCCTTCTTCACGGCTGGTGTGACGATTGCAACAGCCGTGACAGCCGCCTCAGTCAAGTCGATATGGCCATTTTCCATTAGTTTGTCGAACTGGAAGTCATCGCCTTCAACGCCGATGATCGTGTCCTTCTGAACCGGGATACGGTCAGAATAGAGCATGACATAATCGCCGTTTTCAATGCCGCGTGCTTCTGCATCATCCGGGTGCAATTCCACCCAGTTTTCAGGCCAACGCTGCACAATGTACGGGCGACGACGGTCATCATAGCCAGACTGCCAGCGTTCGTTGATGCGGCCGGATGTGACCCACAGCTCGTCGTCTTTCGGCTTGAGCCATGCCCAGTAGTCGGAGAACAGGCTCCAAGGTGACTTCTGGATGTTGCACTTGCCGGTTTGCGAGTTGAAGTGTGTCAACTTTTTGCCCATCCGGTTGTAACCGGACGGTCCATCAGCCGGAAGCTCGCGCTGCGTATCATGCAGACGCTTGGTGCCGACCAGAGTGCCGTCATCCTGCATCAGAACCGGACCCTGGATACCATTGGTACCAAACTCGGCCAGCTTTTCGTGCAGTGTCTTGCCTTCTCTCTGGGCTGCAATCTTGACGTTGAAGAAGTCCTTACGGCTGCCACGTGAGAAACGTGCACCTTCTTCGAGAACATCATTGGAGTTTTTCCAATCGAAGCCCTTGTAGCCCATAGCCTTTGCAAGCTCGGCAATGATCCACCAATCCGGTTTCGCTTCACCGGGTGCATCGTAGAACTTCGGATACAGCCGCAGACGACGTTCACCATTAGCTCGCGTGAAGGTATCTTCACCCCAGCCTGCTGCCGGGAAGACGATATCCGCGTAACGGGCACCGATCGGATCAACCAGATAGATATCCTGGTTGACAACAACCATGCCACCACTGTCCACACGACGTTTGAGGGACTCGATGATCTCCTGCTTGTCGAACGAACGGATCTGATGTGGATTTTCCACGGTCAGTTCGTCGAACTTGGCTGCCAGTGATTGCGATCCACACATGGACTGGATCCAGGTGTTACCGATCACATGCGCAAAGCGTGTGTGTCCGGACATCAGATAGCGGTCAGTATCCATCGCGCGACGACGACGGCCTGGCAGTTTCTCCGGTGATTTGTTGCGCGGATACTTACCACCACGCAGACCACCACGCTGGTGACCACCGGCACGGCCGATAACCTGACCTGGACGTCCGCCAGCGCCAACGACGATACCGAGAGCCGAGATGGCCTGGGTGTTACCTGTGTTGTTGGACCAGTAGAAGCCCTTCTCGATCATCACAGACGTCTTTGGACGGGAACCATCGTCTTTCGGCTTGGCCATCCACTCGGCAGCTGTGCGGATCTTCTCGACATCGACTTGAGCAATTTCAGCAGCTTTTTCAGGAGCGAACTCGTCCTGAGACAGAAGCCACTTTTTCCAATCGTCAAAACCAGCTGTCTGGAATTTGCCCCAGGTCGTGCGCCACTGCCAAGGGGTGTTACGCGTACCCTGGCCGAAGCCTGAGGAGCTTTCCCACTTGTTGTTGACCCACTTCTGGATCCAGTCGCTGTCTTCCCAGCCGTTCTCAACGATCACTCGTGCAATCGCATTGACGACCAGAAGGTCAGTACCTGGCTGAATGTCGAGCCACATGCCGCCATTCTTTTCAGCATAAGCTATACCGCCAGTCTTACGCGGAACCATGAAGATCGTTTTCTGACCGTTCTGAATGCCAGGCATCATCCAGTCAGTGAACAGGATCGTCTTGGTTTCGTATGGGTCGGTACCGCAGACCAAAAGCGTTTCAGCATCGCGCCAATCTTCATAAGACGGACCGAAGTTGTCGAAACCGGCATCGCGGAAACCAGGCGTCGATGACACGTCAGATGGCGTATCGTGGAACGTGAAGTTCGCCGTATTGACCATGTTGAGCGCGTATTTCGTGATGGCGTAGGTGTTTTCCAGATAGCCATACGAGAAGGTTTTCACGCAGTAGGAGTTTTCGCCGTGCTTATCGATGACATACTTGCCAACTTCAGCAGCGATCTCCATGGCGAAGTCCCATGTGACCGGCATCAGAACGCCGAACATACGCACCATTGGCGAGGTCAGGCGATCACGGGTCGGGGTCTGCGGATTGTAGACCTTTTGCGCAAGTGCACCGCCACGAATGGACGAGTTACCATTCGGGTTCACGAACTCGGCATCCTTATCAGGGATGATGATGACGTGATGTGGTTCGCCGTTATGCAGAACAACGTTGTACTGGTTAGGAGCGACCCAAGCGCCAAGCGGATCAACCGGGAAGTCGGCACCAAAGGCGTTTTCATCAGCCTTTTCGCCACCAACTTTACCGCCCTTAACAGGCCAGCGATAGATTTTGTAGCCGCAAGCGACAATGCAGTAATCGCATGCCGTAGAGATCACATCTGCGTCTACCGGAGGTAGCGGGATGTTCGTCTCAGGAAGATAATAGGGTGTGGACATATCTTATTCTCCTCAGCCCTTGAGATTGCCAGAGCGGCCATAGATCAGGCCAAACATACCGACCGCGTAAATGTCATCACCATCAACTTCCAAAAGGACTTGTGGCAGACTCTGATAAGCCTGACCGGAGATGAAAATGCCATGACGGGTCAAATCGAAGGTCGTCAGGTGCAGTGGGCACGGTCCAAGAGCCTTGTCTTCGGACTTGTATGTTCCCTGCAGAGGACCACCCTGGTGAGTACAGGTGTAGTTGAATGCAACCACATCCTTGTTCGGACCGATGCCGCCACCGGCCTCACGGCCGAGCTTGACCACCATGGATTCGGAATACGCTCCATCATCCGGGTAGTTGAAGTCCAGCGGTTCATCTTCTTTCAGCTCGGAGAGCTTGCCGATGAGCTTGCGTTCGTAAGTGGATACGACCGCAGGAACCTTGGCTGAAGACGGCCCTGCTTTCATGGCAACCATGACTGTAAAAGTCGTGATGCCGGAAGTCAGCAGGAATTGGCGCCGGTTCATCAGGCAACGTTTGCCAGTCTTGGCCACTTCAGAAGGGCCATTAATGGCTTCGATCAGGGCCGGATCGATCGGCTTTTGATGCTTCGTCATTATCCGTTTCCTCAGTTCGCAGCCGTTGGCAGCACGTCGTATTCCGGAAGATCAGGCTCTTCCATCAGGATACGCTCGCCAGACAGGCTCTCAAGGAAGGCAACCAGATCGGCTTTTTCGTCGTCGTTCAGGCCGAGTGGTTTGATAAGTTCGCTCTTGGTTTTGGCAAATTGATTTTCGCCGCCGCCTTGGTTGTAGAACTCAACAACGTCTTCCAATGTCGCCAGCATGCCGTTGTGCATATAGGGCGCGGTGTATTTGGTGTAACGCAAAGACGGAACGCGGAACTTACCTTTGTGGTTCGGTGCCTTTGCCCGGAAATACGCACCAGGATCATCCTTGTAAGTGCGGTACATTTCCTCTGTTGAGCCTTTTGCGTAAAGCTCGTAGCGGAAAGTGATCTGGGCAATCTCATCTGTTTCCCAGCCATCATAAGCTGGAACACCAACGTTGTAGTACTTCTGGTTGCTCAGAAGCGCACCGTCGTGGCATTGAGCACAACCGGCTTTACCAGTGAACAGTTCCAGACCACGTTGCTCGGCCTCACCCAATGCATTGTCATCACCGTTCATGTAGTTGTCGAACGGTGTGTCTTTCTGAACGAGTGTACGCTCAAACGCAGCAATCGCCATCCAGGCATGATGCAAACGAGGATACTCGGTTCCGAAGACGTCTTTGAAACGCTCACGGTATTCTGGAACGAAGGCCAAACGGCTTTCCATCATATCAGCTTCACCGTTACCGGCGACAGCACCGCCAGCAGCAGACTTGGCCTGACCTTCAAGAGACTTGGAAGACCCAGCCCAGAAAAGGTTGCCGTAGTAAGCGGAGTTGATGATGGTCTGCGAGTTCCGCCAGTGGGTCGTTCCCGGGTAACCAAGAGAGATCTTGTCAGGGAAGTCCCAACCGGCGTCCGGCAGGTGACAAGCAGAACAAGGCATGGCCGAGTTACCGGACAGACGCGGATCGAAGAACAGCATTTTGCCGAGTTCGATTTTTTCCGGTGTCTGCGGATTGTCAGCCGGGATTGGCGGATCACCAAGCGGCGCCAGATTTGAAGGCCGATCCGCTGCAATAGCTCCGGTGGCAATGGCAAGCACAGATGCACCTGCTAAAGCCCATGCGGAGACGGTTTTTTTCATGGCTTTTGACATGATACTGCCTCCTTAGTTTTTCGCTTTTTTCCAGTCAGAGACGACTTCGTAACCGTAGTCATCATCTTCCCAGACATAAGCAGGTTGTTCGAAACTGGCACCGGACAGCGCCTTGAGGAATTCGACCATGTCGGCCTTCTCGCCGCGGGTCAGACCAAGTGGCTTCAAGCGTGAATCCTTGTTCACATCATCGCCGCCGCCGTTGTTGTAGAACTCAACCACGTCGTCGAGCGTAGCCATAGTGCCGTTGTGCATATATGGCGCTGTGTAGGTCAGCTCACGCAAAGTCGGCGTCATGAATGTCCGCTTGGTTTCCTCGGTGTGGTTCTGAACATAAGCGCCGAGATCTTCACGGACGTTCATGTAGTTTTCGACACCCATGAATTTCGCATATGCGATAAAGGTCTGGTGCCGCAACGGGTCAGACCAGATGTCCGGATTGTTCGGAACACCAATGTTATGAGGTTTGTCGTCCGAGAAGAGATTGCCTGAGTGGCACTCGGTACAACCAGCCTTACCCTTGAAATTGATGTAGCCACGTTTTGCAGCTTCGCTCATTTCGCCGGTGTCAAATGGAGCACCTGCAGACGTGATCGACTTCAGGAATTCCTGAAGCGCGCCACGAGCGCCGCCGTTTGAAGGTTCGCCCTTGCCGGCAGCCTTGAACATTTTGACATAAACCGGATCCTGCTTCAGACGCTCTTGCATCATCCGCATGTCCATATTCATCAGATAATCTTCCGTGATCATCTCACGGGAAACATCGTTCAGGTTAGTCCCCAATCGTCCATCATGCATCCAGTTGGCACGCTGCCCGACATTTGCGAGCGTTGGCGTGTTACGGAAACCTTCCGAGCCGCTGTAGGCTGTCGACAAGGCTTCACCGTCTGTGAATGCCAATTCCGGACTGTGGCAAGACGAACAAGACAAGCTTGTGTCGCCCGAAAGCCTCGAATCATAAAACAGTCGTTTGCCCAAAGCCGCCAAGTCTGGGTTCACTTCCAGTGGCTGAACCGGCCCCTGGTCAGCAGACCAGGCAGCTGTGGTGGCTAATAGCAAAGCTGCAATAGTTGCAGATAGGCGCATAAGACCCTCCGTTGTGAAAGGAAGCCAAAACGAACCAGACAGCCCCGATCTGGGCTACACTGCGACTCCCTCATTACGGCCAGTATTGCGATCCGGAATTCGGCGGCATTGATTACAATCAGTCAGGCTGGTTTCTACGTATAAATTGCCAGATATTTTTACTAAAACGCTTTAACAGGATGCGTGCAAATACATATATTTCAAATACTTTTCACTGATTGAGTGATGTCAAACATCCGTCAGAGAAGCACGTCTATAATCCCGGCATACCAAGAGGGGTTTATTCGATGCCACTTCCTGATGGATTGCAGGTCCCAGATTATGGGGATGACTGCCAGGCACCAAAAACAGATTGCGTTTTGCAGCACCACTGCGGCTTCCACATCAGAAACTGTATCTGTTCAGAACTGCATCAGAGTTTTGGCGCATCCCTGCCCCAGGGAACTCACAAATTCACATTAAAACCGGGCGATGAAATTGATCCGGTTACTCTTCCCAATTCGCCAGTCTTGGGGATACTAACCGGCTCAGTCGGCATGGTCACACATTTGAGCGACGGACGCCGGACAATCACCGGCCTCTTTTTTCCAGGTGATTACATCAATCTGGCATCGCTTGGACGTCAGCATTGCGGAGAGATTACAGCTCTTGCAGCCAGCGCGGTTCAATTGATGGAGCAGTCGGTCTTTGACCGTCTTTTGAGCATTTCGGAGAATGCAAGAACACATTTCTTTGACCAGACCAACAAGTTCCTGTTTCGCCAACTCGATCACAGCAATGATCTTGCGAAAAAAACACCTATTGAACGCATTGCTGCATTCATTTTTGAGCTGATTAACAGGTCTGTCCCCCGCAAGCCGAACCAATTGACTAGCGTCGCAATTCCCTTTGGCCGCCGGGACATTGCTGATTATTTGGGTTTGCAGCCCGAAACCGTCAGCCGGGGCTTTACATCCCTGACCACTGAAGGGGTGATTACGCTCCCGGAGGCTGATCTAGTCTCCATAGAAAACGTTCATCGCCTTCGACAGATCGCCAATGGCGGACGACCGCGCAAACGCGGAATGTAGGATTACCACTCATGAATGAACTGCAATTGCTAGGGGCCATTCGTTACAATCACGGGCCCGATGTTGATCCGGCTCTCGACGAATTTGTTCAACACCTACGAGCCCTTGACGTCTCGATTGTCGGCTACTTGCAACGCCAACTGCCTGACGTCGGCAGCTGCTGCCCAATCTCCCATCTGGAAGATCTTGCGAGCGGCGAACAGTCAAGGATTACCCAACCGTTAGGGTCCGGATCCACCGGATGTCGCCTCGACCCCGGCGCACTTGCAAATGCATCGGAAGCCCTGTCTCGCCAGATGGGCAGCAAACCAGACATTCTGATCCTTAACCGGTTCGGTCGTGGCGAATCCGAAGGTCGCGGGTTCCGGCCTGTCATTGAACAGGCTGTCGAGTTGGGCATCCCGGTCTTGACTGCGGTCAAGGAACGTTATGCAGCAGAATGGGAAACCTTCAGCGACGGCATGGCGACTTATCTTCCGGCGGATACCAATCAAATCATGGCATGGGCCATGCCGATCCTGTCCAAATCCGCCGCGCATCAAAACACGGAGTTAAGCGCGTGATAATCCGGTTCTTCATCCTTGTCGGGTTTTTGACAATCCTCACAGTCGGGGCTTTCTACGGGCCTTTTCTGATCTCAACGGCCGCAAGCAACCAGAAAGCCACGGAAGTCGATCAGGTCACAGACCCGACTGCGGGTCACGTCCTGGACATGTTCCGTTTCGAGCCGGACTTCGTTCATCTGCCGGTCGGAGCAGAGGTAATTTTCAACAACTCTCGCGGTCAACACACGGTCAACAGCATCAGCGGTCTCATTCCTGAAGGCGTCAAGGAAATCTCGATTGCGAACACATCCACGTCAACCCGCACACTCGATGTTCCTGGAATTTATGTGCTGACCTGCAAGATCCATGGCCGCTACGGCATGGTCATGATGATTGCAATCGGCGAGCCTGAGACTTGGACCAATCCGCCAGAAACCTGGACCAAAAAGCTGACCAACCACCCGGGCAAGAAACTCGACCAACTGCTGGCGCGGCTTAAGAACGAAGTTGGCTGACAAGCCAACATCGGTCCATTTCGCTGCAGGCTTCGCATTCAAAGGACCCCCAATGACTGGCAGTGACAGTTCCCAGAGGACGCTTCCCGATCAGTTCGGGCGCGTTGCGAACTACCTTCGCCTGTCGGTCACCGACAGATGTGACTTACGCTGCACCTATTGCATGTCGGAGAACATGACGTTTCTACCGCGCAAAGACGTTCTGTCTCTTGAAGAATTGTACCGATTGGCAACGATTTTCATGGAACACGGTGTGCGCAAGATCCGACTGACCGGCGGTGAACCGCTGGTCCGCAAAAACGTGATGTCATTGTTTGAAAACCTCGGTCGGCATCTCGAAAGCGGTGAGCTGGATGAGTTGACACTGACGACAAACGGATCGCTCCTTTCGAAGTATGCTGCCTCTCTCGCCTCCTTTGGCGTGCGCCGCATCAACGTCTCTCTCGATACGCTCAATGCGGACCGTTACAAGGCTGTTACGCGCTGGGGCATTATCGACAAGGTGTTTGCCGGACTGGATGCAGCGCAGGAAGTCGGCCTGAAAATCAAGCTCAATGCTGTTGCCCAAAAAGGTATTTTCGAAAAGGAAGTGGATGATCTCATTCGTTTCGCGCATGGGCGAGATATGGACCTGACCTTCATTGAAGAAATGCCGCTGGGAAGCCTCGATGCCCGCAGCAGCACTTTTCTGTCGCTGAGCGATCTGAGATACGCACTGGAACAAAGATGGACTTTGGAGCGGCTTACCGATTCTACAGGTGGACCTGCAAAATATGTCCGGCTGCAGGAAACGGGTGGGCGCATTGGCTTCATCACGCCAATGTCTTGCGATTTCTGTGGTGACTGCAATCGGGTTCGGCTCAGCTGCGCTGGTGATCTTTATACCTGCATGGGCAAGAACGGCAGTCTGTCATTACGTGATGCACTACGCCAGGCAGAGGGTAACGACGTCGTGGCCGGTCTCATTCGGGAAACGGTCTACAACAAACCGCGCGGTCATGAGTTCCATATCAGCAACAACAATGTGAATGGAATCGTACGAGCGATGTCCACGCTCGGGGGCTAACAGTTATGCGGATTGCCATTTTGACTATATCGGACCGGGCGTCCCGAGGCGAATATGCTGATCGTGGTGGCCCGGCAGTCGAGGGCTGGCTGCGAACCACCGTAACAACACCGATGGACATTGAGCGCAGGATCATCCCCGACGGACTTGAGGAAGTTCGCGATGCTTTGATTGATTTCTGTGACATTCAAAAAGTCGACATGGTCCTGACCACCGGCGGCACAGGTCCCTCCCCTCGAGATTTGACGACAGAAGCCACACAGGCTGTTCTGGAAAAAGAGCTTCCGGGGTTTGGCGAGTTGATGCGTCAGAAAAGCCTTGAGTTTGTTGCTACGGCCATTCTGTCACGACAAACGGCCGGTGTTCGTGGCAAGACATTTATATTAAACCTGCCGGGGTCTCCGGGGAGCATCGACACCTGCCTGACTGCAGTGTTTCCGGCAATTCCCTATTGCCTGGATCTGATCGGAGCCGGGTACATTGAAACGGATCCTTCCGTCCTGAAAGCGCACCGTCCCAACAAATAGGCCGCCCCAAGTTGGAGCGGCCATGAGAAACTATTGGTCAATAGCGACGTGCAGTTCCGCCCTTAGAGCCCCATATCCGCCCGGAACGGGTAGAACTGAAGATGTCCGCCCGGTTTGACTTCTGTGCAATCAGAGGCAACTGCTGCCAGTCCATCTGCTTCAATCAAAGGGAGCAGGCGAGCAGATCCGGCACGTCCGGTTTTCTCAAGCAGTGGAAGCCCTTCTTCAGTCATGCCGACTATATTGCACGGGAAAAACTCTTTCCGGCCAGGTCGGCGGTTCCACTCAAAGGCTGCCTTCGCGTTTTGAACCAGGGGTTCCCTTTGTGAGGCGCCAGACATCGCATCCAGGATCGGTCGCGCCAACAGCAGGAAATCGACAAAACAGGCCAACGGATTTCCCGGAAGACCGAGATAAACAGCCTTCCCGATCCGGCCCAACGCAACCGGTTTGCCCGGTTTGATTGCCATGCTCCAGCTTTCAATGGTTCCACCGGCCGCGACAACTGCGGCTTTGAGATGGTCTTCTTCACCAACGGAAACCCCGCCGGAGGTGATGATAAGGTCGTTCGTCTCTGAGGCTTGTTTCAGCTTTGCAGTGATGGCTTCCAGATTATCGCGTTCGATCCCAAAATCGCTGACCTCTGTCCGGTTAGTCGAAAGCAACGCACGCAACATCGGCCGATTGGTATCAAAAATGTGGCCAGGCCCCATGCCAACACCGGCTTCGCGCAATTCGTTGCCGGTTGACAGCAAGGCAACACCGACCTTGCGCACGACACTGGCTTTCTGGAAACCGCTTGCGGTCATCAAGGCTGTATGGCGGGCATCCAGGCGGGTCCCAGCTCGCACGAGCGTGTCGAATGCCTGGACGTCTTCCCCGGCGCGACGGATATTATCGCCTTCGGGAATGTCGAAGTTGGCACGCACAGATCCATTTTCGAGGATCGCGTGTTCCTGCATCACGACACATTTTGTGCCGTCCGGTGTTGGAGCACCGGTCATGATTCGCATGGCTTCGCCGGACTTGAGCTGGCCCTTTTTACTGTCGCCAGCGATCAATCGCCCGACAATTTCGAACGAATTCTGTCCGCATCCGCCCAGCGCATAGCCGTCAACTGCTGAATGGTTGTGGATCGGCAACGAAAACAGGGAAATCGTATCGCCGGAACTGACCCGCCCAACAGCATCAGGCAGCGCGACATCTTCGGGTTCCGAGATCTGTGTACACAGTTTCAGGGCACGCGAAATCGTATCTTCAATGCTGGAAAGCGCTTGTTTTCCTAAAGGGGCCCCATCGCAACAGCCGGTATGAGTGGTGCGTTCCATGACAGCAAATCCAATTCATTGTCGTCAGACAAGATCGTCTGTTTATGACAAGGACATTACCGTTTACGGGTCCGCTTTGGGTTGATTTCCGTCAACAGCCTCAAAGGACACATCTATGTCTCCTATTTCGGTGACGACCACTTCCATCCGCACAGGACCAATCCGGTCTTCCAGACGCGCACCCAGCCCTTTCCAGAAAACATCTATCTCTGCCGCAGTAATTTGACGACCGGGATTCACATAAACAACGACAAAATGATTCCGACCCGCTTTTTGTGTAGCAGAGCGGAGAAAGCGGAAACCATGTTCGTTGGAATAGTCCCGTGCAGTTTTAGCGACCGCTGAGACGGTTTTTGCCGGAGCACTGATTCCGGAAAGTTGCCCGATTGCCGATCTGAAGATCCCGATCGGCTGCCAGATAATGATGAGCACCAACATGACGACCACGATTGCATCACCAACCGGGGTAAACGGTGCCAGCGGGGTATTGCTGAGAAACGGCAATGACAGCAGCGCAACACCGGACCCGGCACTCAACGCACCATCGACAACAGCGGCCCGTGCTTCGGTCTTCAGGATTGGGCTGGTCTTCCCAGTCCTTTTATAAGCTCTGTGAAATGAATAGGCCAAACCGGCGCAAGTCAAAACCATTGTCACGGCATAGATCGCGATCGGGCCAAACACCAGTTTGGGAACTTCCCCACCGGATGCATAAGTCGCGATTTTCGAACCGCTCACAAACGCCGCAAAAACCAGAATACCGACCAAGAGCAGGCTTCGGAATGTGATGTAGATCGTTTCATCAAAATCATAGCCCCAGGGACGGGTTCTATCAGGTGGTCGATTGATGCGCGCTGTAACACGAGCGGCCACGACCGCCGAGAAAAAATTGATTCCTGAATACAACCCGTCGACAAGCATTGCATCTGACCGTGACAGCCAGGCTGCTGTCACTCCGGCAACCCCCATGAAAAGGTTCGTCCATTTCCCGACAGTCAGTGCTCGTTTTTCGATGGCATAGTTGTCGGAGAGGGTTGTTGTGTCGCTCATTGTGTAACAATGCCTTGAGGCTGATAGGAGAACCAATCTGGATGACTTACCTAAGTGATAAAGGTAGTTCCGGTCTCCGCCAACACCAAAACAGATCGCCGATTATATACCCGGCAAATCTGAAGCAAATTCAGTCCGACATTGCAGATCTCATCAAGCTCAATTTGCGATCAGGTAAAATTGAACAATCATGGCACCTTACAACAATCAGGATGCCAGACTGCGATAAAGTTCCGTTCCTTCGGAAGCGTAAAGATCAGCGGCTTTTGTTGCCTTCGAGATCGTATCAATATTGGTATTGATCTCTTGCACCGATGTTGATGCAGACTGCATGTTGGAAGCAATTTCCGCTGTTGTCGCGCTCTGCTCCTCGATCGCTCCGGCAACACCAGAAACGCTGGTCTGTACTTGTTCTGCAGCTACCTTGATGGCTGCGAGCCGCTCGACCACTTCACCCGCTGCCGTTTGCACGCCAGTGATTTGTCCGCCGATCTGTTCGGTTGCAGAGGCGACCTGAGACGCCAGATCCTTGACCTCAGAAGCCACCACCGCAAATCCCCTGCCCGCTTCGCCAGCGCGCGCAGATTCAATTGTCGCGTTCAGTGCAAGGAGATTGATCTGACTCGCGATGTCCTGAATGACGCTGACAATGCTGACCATGGATTCTGCCATGTCATTCAGCCGCTGCGTAGATTGGTCTGATGCAAGGGTTTCGGACATCGCCCGCTCTGCCTGATCACGCGAATTGGACATGTTGGCCGCAATTTCACGCGACGAAGATTCAAATTCCTCGATTGCAGACGCAACGGCCTGTACTATGCTCAATGTCTGGTCGGATGCTTTCACGGCAGAGGCGGTTTCCCGGCTGGCCTCGCCAACACTGGAGACAATCATCTCCAGTTTTTCGTCGACCTGTTTGCCAACCTTTTCCGCATTCCGGCGGGTCAACACCTGATCGGTGATGTCAGACGCATATTTGACAACTTTGAACGGTTTCCCGGACGGATCGAAAATCGGATTGTAGGACGCCTGAATCCAGATTTCCCGCTGACCCTTGCCAACCCGCTGGAATTCACCTGACTGATATTTTCCTTCACGCAACGCGTCCCAGAACTCGGAGTACTCCTGGCTTTCCGAAAGGCCGTCTGGCGCAAACATCGCATGTTTCATGCCCTTCACTTCATCGAACCGATACCCCATTACCGCCAGAAAGTTTTCGTTTGCAGTAAGTATAGTCCCGTCCAGGTCGAACTCGATAACGGCCTGGGATTTCCCGATAGCCTCTATCTGACCTTCAAAATCGGCGTTTTTCAGTTTTTGATCAGTGATGTCTGTCGCGAATTTTATTACGCGGTATGGCTTGCCGGATGCGTTGAACAGGGGATTGTAACTCGCCTGGATCCAGATTTGACGGCCGTCTTTGCCATATCGCATGAATTCGGCAGCCTGAAACTTGCCTTCGCCCAAGGAGGCCCAAAAAGCCCTATAATCTGAACTCGTTGCGAATTCCGGGTCAACAAACAGGCTGTGCGGCTTCCCCTTGATTTCATCGATGGTATATCCCACTGCATCCAGGAAATTCTGATTGGCGTCAACAATGGTGCCATCAAGCTCAAATTCAATCATTGCCTGCGACTTGGACATGGCGGCGACAACTGATGATAAATGTCTGCGGTTGGCAGATGTGATGGTTTCGCCCGCACCTGATTTATCGCTGAACATCCACAAGACACTAACCTCCAAAAAACAGATGCTGACAGTTTCGAGAACTGGCTTCGGAAAATGCATTACTAACTAAAAATACCACTAGTATTACTGCTTATTAATTATTAATGGATCGTTATTTTTACGTATAAATTAAAGAATATTTACACAAAAACCGACAGCAAAACCCGGTGCTTATCGATTTTCGAAACGAAACTCTGAGTGGGTACCAAGTTAGCTTCGCCAAGAACCTGCGCATGTAATGTCCCGGAAACTGCAATAGAGCTTGAGATTGCAACCTAGTCAGACAACAACCGATCGGTAACTGACGCGGACAGCCAGATTGCCGAGAGCGTGATCCAGGCTGTCAGGGCGACGATTGAAGCACCCGTGATCCCAGCGCCTACCGCACATCCGCCTGCCAACATTCCTCCAAATCCCATCAAGGCTGCACCTGCCCCATACCGTGCCATGGATCGACCGCCGTCGAACCCCTGCAGAGACAGTTCACGGGACAAAAATGCTGCCAGAAATGACCCTGCAAATACACCTGGCACCAACCCGATACCAAAATCGAGGGCATAAGGCGTAGGGGAGAGGAAAAGCATCAGGGTATCAGCTGATGGGCCAGTAAATGTAATTCCTTCTACCTGCACAGGCTCAAAGGCCTGTTGCGACATTGATGATGTAAACCACCACGCCAGAGGAATTACCAGCCCCGCCAGACAAGCGGCCAATGCCTGCCACAGCTTCATTTTTGCACGAACAGCTATCAGGACACCGGTTGCAAACCAAACCAAGCCTAGCCCGAGGATCATCCAGAACGACATACCAAGATGGGCGACAAGGTCGTTGCCCCCGATATCGGCTGTTGTCCATAGACCGGCCAGCCACTCACGCAGGGGTTTGAAGATGCCCCTCAAACTTGCCTGAGCAATCACTGCAAAGACAAGACCGGACAGAAGCGCCCGCAAATTACCGGTCGCGGAAAGGACAAGAAGACGGCTTGCACACCCGCGCGCCAAAACCATGCCAGCGCCAAATAGCAGGCCGCCGATAGCCGCTCCAGATAGACTTTGCGGTGACGCCAGCTGGCGGGCTTCCTGTGCCTGAATTTCCCCTAACTCCACCAGGATCTGGGTTCCAAGGACAGCAGCAGAAAATGCGAGTAACCAAACGGACAAACGTACACCAAATCTGCCATGCGCAAATTCAAGTGCTGCGGCCCGCAGACAGAAGCGACTTTGCTGGGCGAACGCCCCGAACAGAGTGCCCGCTATCAATCCACCCAGCATCAGAAGCCAAGGTTCTGAAATGTTATCAAGAGCAAAGGTCAAATCCATCGTGAACAGCTACCGGCTTCTTCAAGAACAGAAGAACAAGGTTTGGACCGGATTTCCATCAAGTGCATTGACGTTTCTCAAGGAAACATAGATAAATTCAAAAGTTTGAATATGTGGAGATCTCGACATGCCTGTTTCATTATCCCCAGCCCTCAATCGAAGAGATCTCATGATTGCCGGTCTTGGGTTTGGGCTTGCAGCCTTTACCGGCTCTTCGCGCGCATTTTCAGCCTCTGCGCCAATCACACTCGGAGATCAGGAAGTCACTGTCTTTTCTGATGGCAATCTCAGTCTGCCGATGAATTTTCTCCTGCCCCAACAAAGCGCTGAGGAAATCGAAGCGATCCTGTCACCGCACGGATTGCCGACAGACATGGCCACTCCAGACTGCAATGTGACCCTTTTGCGCCAAGGAGACCGGTTGATACTGTTTGATGTTGGCGCCGGCTCCAACTTCCAGGCCAGTGCAGGCAATCTGTTGAGCGGGCTGGAAGATGCTGGAATCGATCCGAGCGATGTGACCGACGTGATTTTCACCCATGCGCATCCGGATCACCTGTGGGGAATTCTGGATGACTTCGACGATCTTCTTTATCCGGAAGCGAACTTGTGGGTGCCACAGGCAGAATGGGATTACTGGCGTTCTGACGACACTTTGTCCAAAACACCCGATGCGCGCAAAAGCTTCGTTGTCGGCGCACAATCCCGTTTTGACGTCATTGAGGATCAGGTTCAGATGATCAAACCCGGGATGGAAGTTCTCCCGGGCATCGAAGCCATCGACACGTCCGGACACACACCTGGTCACATGTCCTATATGATCCACGGAGGTGGGACATCTGCGCTGGTCATTGGTGATGCTATCACGAACGAGGTGATTTCATTCGAAAAGCCTGACTGGGTCTCCGGATCTGATCAGGACCCGGAAAAGGGTATCCAGACCCGTAAATCCCTGCTGGACCGTCTGGCAACCGACCAGACATTGATCATTGGTTATCACCTGCCGGATATGGGCATTGGGCGGGTTGAACGATCCGGATCAGCCTATCGGTTTGCAGCCGGTTAATGTCTTATGACCAGACGGCGAAACCTGCTTGTTCGGTAATCTCACCGGACAGGCTGGTGTTTAGTTGTAAAAACAGAGTTTCTGCGCGCCCGGTTTATTCGGCGGCTTGGCTGTGGGCTGCGTCCTGATTGCGCCGGAATGCGGCCAGGACAGAACCTTCGACGAGCCAGGCCAGACCCAGCCGGGCACCGAAGGCAATCGACACCATCACCACGGGTGCTGAAATGGCCATTGTCGAAAAGGCTGTGATGCCTTGTCCGACTGTGCAGCCCATTGCGAACACGCCGCCGATGCCCATAAGGGTGCCGCCAAGGATATGACGACCAAGTTCACGGGCATCATCACAGGCTTCCCAGCGAATGTCGCGCTTCCAAAGTGCAGCGCATATTGCACCAATCAGCGTCCCGGCGATCAGGCCAACACCGTAGTCCGGCCAGACCCCGGTATAGGTGATGAGCTGCATGATGCTATCGCCAACGGGCACGACAAATGAGCCTGCCTCTATCTGCACCGGCTCGAAGGAATGTGCTGCCACATAACTGGTTGCCCACCAGCCAAACGTAATGACCAGACCAATCACAAAGGCAGAAAATACTTTTGAGATATGACGGGCATATTGGCCGGATCGAAATACCCAGAAAAGTCCGGTCCCGGCGATTATCAGGGCAACAATGCCTTGTAGTTTCATACCAAATAACGCGGACAGAATATCACCGATTGACTGGCTTCCGGCATTCACAAATGTCATCGCCTGATCATCAACAAGTGGCACGCGGACTAGCCCGACAATGCCCCTTTGAGCTGCCAGCGCCGCCAGACCAATGACAGTCAAAACCATGAGCGCTCTCAGGCTACCGCCACCCAGGCGCAAGACAGCCCCAAAACCGCAAGTACCAACCAGAGCCATACCCACCCCAAACATGACACCGCCCAGAATGGCACCCGTCCACGGAAACACCGGAGACAGGTAAAAAGACGCCGATGGATCTGCAACTCCGAGCGCGACAAGACCCTGCGTGCAGATCAGAGCAAACACGGCAGCCAAAACCCAGGTTTTCAAACCCGTACTGTCACCGGCGTACCAATGCCGTTCCAGCGCAGACAGCGTGCAAAAATGGGTTGCTCTTCCAACAAAGCCCAGAACACAGCCTGCCAGAATTCCTAGAATGGGAAGCAGAAATATCGGATCCAGATTAGCCATCCCTCATTTGCCGTTACCGGCACCTCCCAATCTCCTCCGCTCCCGAAAATCGGAAACTTGGCGAAGACTAGCAAGTGAGAATGATGTCATCAATGACTGGTATTGCTGCGCTGCGACCCAAAACCAGCAATCGTGGCAGCACCAACGCAAATTAGGTTTCCTGCGGGCGCACATCTTTGCAGAAGAGGTCATAAAGCGTGGCGATGATTGAACTCACTTCATCATCGACAAGGGTATAGTAGATCATACGACCATCTCGCCGGGATAGTACAAGTCCTTCGAGACGAAGACGCGCCAGTTGCTGAGACACAGCCGCTTGCGGCATAGTCAGGATCTCTTCCAATTCGGAAACGGATTTTTCGCCTTCTGACAGAAGACACAGAATGACCAGCCGAACTTCATGCGACAACGCCTTCAGCAGATCACTTGCTTTCCGCGCCTGTTCCATCAGCAGATCGAGATCTTCCGGCTTCATATCCTTATTGAAGATCGGCAAATTCATTTCAGGCCTTCAACTCCGAGGCTGCAGGGTTTGCGACACAACAGTAATGCTCGTAGCGGATACATGACGCAAGTGGAGGTTCGGATCAACCGCCTGTTTCCGATTTGACTGGCAATTTAACCAACATTTCCGTGAGAAGCGGCCAAAAAAAGTGTTCCCCCGGATATCCGCGCAACCGAGCAATTTCGATCCCGTCTTCTACCAGAACAAATGTCGGCGTCAGCCGTTCCTTGGCGACGTCTCCGAGGTCCTCCGGCCATGGATCAGTAATATCTACACGGCGCAGAGGAGCCTTTTCGCCCTCTTTGGTTTTCGGATAAACGACTCCGATTTCTTCATTCCACCTCAGGCACCAGACACATCCTGGTTGCTCAAGCATGATCAGCTCGGCGGCATGGGTGCTCCCGACTGCAATTTTTCCGATCAAAAGTGATCCAAATACCCAGGCAGTTATGGCTGCAAGGCGCACAATCTCATCTCCGTATAATCTTTGATTGCAATATATATGATTTTTTGAATATTTTAAACCGTGTCAAAAACTGAATCGAGTCGGGAGGACATGCATGCTCGATGTTTCTATGGGAGCGGCGTTTCTTGCAGGACTGCTGTCCTTCGTGTCGCCGTGTGTCCTGCCCATCGTGCCGCCGTACCTGTGTTATCTCGCCGGTATAAGCGTCGAAGAGCTGAAGGGCGAGAACGAGGCTACCAGCACCGGACATCGCGTTGTGTTGGCTGCAATCGCGTTTGTCCTGGGGTTTACAGTCGTGTTTGTTGCTCTGGGCGCAACCGCCAGTGTCGTCGGACAATCAATCGCCCAATACTACGACATTTTGTCCTATGTCGCCGGAACGATCATCATCATCATGGGGCTGCACTTTCTCGGAGTATTCCGGATCGGCCTTCTGTTTCGCGAAGCTCGCGTCCATGTCGACAAAAAACCTGCCGGGCTGTTCGGTGCCTTCATAATCGGGCTTGCGTTCGCTTTTGGCTGGACCCCGTGTGTCGGGCCCGTCCTGGCAGCAATCCTGTTTGTTGCAGGATCTTCTGAGACTGCGTGGCAAGGTGCCGGACTCCTGGCTGTCTATTCGCTGGGTATCGGCATTCCCTTCATCGCCGCAGCTGCTTTTGCCAGTCGTTTCCTGCATTGGGCCGGTCGTTTTCGCAAACACATGGGTTTGATCGAAAAGATCATGGGCGGCTTTCTCGTGCTGACGGGTGTTTTGTTCATCACCGGTCAAATGTCGGCCATTGCACTCTGGCTGCTGGATACCTTTCCAATCTTTATGCAGGTCGGATGACCATTTCAGGGAGGATTGTTAAATGCGCATAATTGCAAAACTGGCTGTCTCAGCATTATTGACATTAATCTGGACAGGAGCCAGCTATTCAACAACTGTCGGAGATGACGGTCTGCACAAGCAACCGTGGTTCACCGTTACGTTCAAGGACATCGCAGAAGATATTGAAGCGGCAGCTGCAGACGGCAAAAGGCTGGCCCTCGTCTTTGAACAGCGCGGATGTATCTATTGCCGCCAGATGCATGAAAAAGTCCTGAGCGACCCGGAAGTCGCGGACTACATCAAACAGCATTTCATGGTCGTTCAGTACAACATGTTTGGCGACGAAGAGGTGATCGATCTGGATGGCGAGGAGATCACTGAAAAAACCGCAGCCAGGAAATGGGGATATGTTTTCACCCCGACAATCGTTTTCTTACCGGAGCAGGTTCCTGAAGGTGGAAACGCAGCCCAATCTGCTGTCGCTACAATGCCAGGCTCCTTCGGAAAGTGGACATTTTTGAACATGTTTCGATGGGTTCACGAAAAAGGCTATGAGGGCGACGAGCACTTTCAGAAGTATCATGCCCGTATAATCAATGAGTTACGCAAAGAAGGCCGGTTGAAAGCCGAATAACCTCGGGATTTTCCGATTTCGGGGAAATGCCCTATTGCATAATACATGCAAAAAATCATATATTTTAATGTGAGGAGGAGGGATAGAGGCGCATTAGTGCCCCTGTCTCGGGAGCGGAAACGTTCCAGATTGAGGAGGAAAGCCGACAACATGACCAAGGGCGCGAACATTTGGGGCGTCGCTATCGCATTTGGACTGGCAGCATCATTCGCAGCCGGACCATTGCTAGCCGATACAGTTGCCCCCAACAATGTCGACATTGTCGATATGGAGGTCAAAACCTCCCTGACTGGCCAAGCAGGTGATCCAGCCATGGGCCGGGAAACATTTGCGGACAGGAAAAAGGGCAATTGTCTTGCCTGCCACGTGAATGCGGATCTCGGCGAACTACTTTTTCACGGCGAAGTCGGGCCGGAGTTGAACGGTGTTGCGGACCGCTGGAACACTGAACAGCTGCGAGCCATCGTCATCAACAGCAAGCAGGTTTTTGGTGACCAGACAATCATGCCTGGATTCTACATCACATCCGGGCAGTCCCGAGTGGCAGAAAAATTCACCGACAAGACCATTCTTTCCGCTCAGGACGTCGAGGATGTCGTTGCCTACCTCCTGACCCTTAAAGAAAACTGATCTCGACACTCAAGGAGCAAGAGATGACCATCACAAGACGTCAGGCACTAGGCTTGACCGCAGGCGCAGCAGCCTTCCTGGCATTCGGATCACGGATCGCATTTGCGGTTACGCCGGAATCCGAAGCTGCAATCAAGGCTTTCACAGGCGGCACAGCGCCGACAGAAGGCACCGTCGCGCTGGACACACCCGAGATTGCTGAAAACGGCAATACCGTTCCGGTCGGTGTTTCGGTCGACAGCCCGATGACCGCGGACAACTATGTTGCCTCGGTATTGATCCTGGCGGACGGCAATCCGAATCCAGCGGTTGCAACATTCCACTTTTCCGCAATGAGCGGCGCGGCGGAAGCCAAAACGAGAATTCGGTTGGCTAAAACCCAGAATGTGATTGCGGTCGCCAAAATGAGCGACGGTTCGACATTCATGGATACCAAGGAAGTCAAAGTCACCATCGGCGGCTGCGGCGGCTAATTGTCGACCGGATCAAGAGGAAAATTAAAATGGCATCGCCAAAACCCCGAGTAAAAGTGCCCAAAAAGGCAGACAAGGGTGAAGTCATCACCATCAAGACGCTGATCAGCCATCCGATGGAATCCGGCCAGCGCAAAGACAAGAAAACCGGTGACCTGATCCCACGGAAAATCATCAACAAGTTCACCTGCGAATTCGATGGACAAGTCGTTTTCTCCTGTGACCTTGACCCGGCTGTATCCGCCAACCCGTACCTGCAGTTCAGTGCAAAGGTCGAAAACAGCGGAACATTCAAGTTCACCTGGGTGGATGACGACGGCAGCGTTTACGAGGCCGAGAAGAAAATTACAGTCGAATAAGGTCAGCGACCTTGAAAAGTCGCACAAATCGGGAGGAGACGATTTGACCAGGACTACAAAAATTGGACGCTCGGCAACCGCTGTCTTTACTGCGAGCCTGGCATTATCAGCATTTACGTTCCAGGCAGGAGCCGATGAAAATGCGGAACTGTCGATTGAAGGCGCGGCAATCACGACAAAAGTAGCCGCACCCGAAGGTCACCCATTGGATGAAATCCTGTCCGGCTGGCGTTTTCGCTCAGTCGAAACGCAGGCGCTTCAAATGGATGATTTCGACAACCCTGCGTTCACCGCCGTCGATTATGGCGCCGAACTTTGGGACACTGCTGAGGGGAGCTCCGGAAAATCCTGTGCTTCCTGCCATGGCGATGCGTCTGAAAGCATGAAGGGATTGCGGGCATCAATGCCAAAGTGGCATGACCAACAAGCCACATTGATGACGCTGGAAGACCACATCAACTGGTCGCGTGCCGAACATCAAGGCGCAGACCCATGGAAATGGGAAAGCCCTGAAATGCTGGCAATGACCGCCTTTATCGGCGTTCAGTCGCGCGGCATGCCGGTGAGTGTGAAGGTCGACGGCCCCGCAGAAGACTGGTTCAGCAAAGGCAAAGACCTTTATTACCAGCGTGTCGGACAGCTCGACATGTCCTGTTCCAACTGCCACGAAGACAATTACGGCAACATGATCCGGGCCGACCATTTGAGCCAGGGTCAGATCAATGGATTTCCAACCTACCGGTTGAAGTGGCAGGGACTGGGTTCAATCCATCGCCGCTTCAAGGGTTGCATGGACAACATCCGGGCAACTCCGTTCAAGCGCGGATCCGATGAGTTCACGGCGTTGGAACTGTATCTCGCCTGGCGTGGTGCAGGTCTTTCAGTCGAAACACCGTCCGTTCGCCAGTAAGAAGAGCGACGTAATATCGGTGATGCGGCGAAGTTCCGCCGCATCACAAACTGACAGCCGCAAGCGGCAGTATTAAAATCAACACACCGGTCGATAAAACGATCAGGGTGCGCGGGTTTCGTGCGCCAACCGGACAACTGTGCCTCTAACCGGCGGTATTTTCAGATGAAAACCGGCGGAGACTTGGGAGTGAATGAATGTTTTCAAGACGAGAGTTCTTGATGGCGGCGACCGCAACCAGCGCTTTGCTCGGATCCGGAATGTCCGGATCCTGGTCGAAACTGATGGCTCAACAAGCCTTGAGCGAAGACCAGCTTCTGCAAATGGACCCGACTGGTTCCCTGACTCTGGTGCACATCACGGACATTCACGCCCAGCTCAAACCGCTTTACTTCAGGGAGCCGTCCATCAATCTCGGCATTGGCGACGTCACCGGGAAACCACCTCATGTGACCGGTGCGGATTTTCTGAAACTTTACAATATCGAAGCCGGGTCTCCGGATGCCTACGCCCTTACCTCCGATGATTTTGCCTCGCTGGCAAAAGCCTACGGAAAAATGGGCGGCATGGACCGGGTTGCAACAGTGATCAAACGTATTCGCGCTGAACGGGGAGCTGACAATGTCCTGCTGCTGGACGGCGGCGACACCTGGCAGGGCAGTTACACATCAAATGTTACCCTCGGCCAGGACATGATCACGGTGATGAACTCTCTTTCCCCGGACGCTATGACCGGCCATTGGGAATTCACCTATGGAACTGATCGTGTTCAGGAAGTTATCGACGACCTGCCATTCTCTTTCCTGGGCTCAAACATCTACGACAATGAGTGGGATGAACCTGCCTTTGAAGCCTGGAAGATGTTTGAACGCGGTGGTTCAAAAGTTGCTGTTATCGGTCAAGCCTTCCCGTACACCCCAATTGCCAATCCGCGCTGGATGATCCCGGGCTGGTCCTTCGGTATCCGCGAGGAAGATATAGCTGCTCATGTCGAAGAAGCCCGCAGTGAAGGCGCTGATGTTGTTGTGCTTCTCTCCCACAACGGATTTGATGTTGATCGAAAGCTCGCATCTCGTGTCGACGGAATTGACGTCATTCTGACCGGCCACACCCACGATGCATTGCCGGAACCTGTAATCGTCAACGACACGCTGGTGATTGCGTCAGGCTCGAACGGCAAATTCGTTTCCAGGCTTGATCTGGACGTCAAAGATGGCGCTGTTACCGGATACAAATTCCGACTGATACCGATCTTCTCCGATGTCATCACGCCAGATCCTGAAATGGCAACTCTGATCGACGAAGTGCGCGCACCTTACGAGGCCGATCTTTCCCGCGTCTTGGGGAAAACCGAAGACCTTCTGTATCGTCGCGGCAATTTCAACGGAACCTTTGATGATCTGATTTGCCAGGCGCTGTTGGAAGAACGGGATGCCCAGATTGCACTGTCCCCGGGTTTCAGGTGGGGCACGTCCCTTCTGCCGGGTCAGGACATCACGCTGGAAGATTTGCACAATGCCTGTGCCATGACCTACCCGGCCGCCTACCGCTCCTCCATGAGCGGCCAAATGCTGAAGGATATCCTGGAAGACGTTGGCGACAACCTGTTCAACAAGGACCCTTATTACCAGCAAGGCGGCGATATGGTCCGGGTGGGCGGCATGGGCTACACGATCAATCCAGACGAAGAAATCGGCAAGCGCATATCCAATATGACATTTCTGGAAACTGGCGAAGCCATTGATCCGGCGAAAGATTACGTGGTCGCAGGGTGGGCTTCGGTTAACGAAACCACCGAAGGACCTCCGATCTGGGATGTCGTCGAGAACCACATTACCAAGAACCCCGTCGTCAAGCTGCCGGACAACCAGTCCGTAACGCTCGCCGGTTGAATTGCCAATAAACGAGGGATACGCCATGAGTGACGCCAAGGTCTCACCATCGCCCAATCTGAGCCGCCGCTCGCTCCTGAAAGCCGGTCTGGCCACTGGCGTGGCTGCCGGAACAGTTGGAACCGCCCATGCCGGCGGAGACCCGCTAATTACCGAGATTCAGGACTGGAACCGATATCTTGGCGACGGTGTGCAGGCACGCCCCTACGGGACACCGTCAGAATTCGAAGGCCATGTTGTCCGCCAGGACGTGGAGTGGTTGACTGCCTCGACTGAAAGCTCGGTGAACTTTACGCCGTTGCACGAACTCGATGGCATCATTACGCCGAACGGATTGTGCTTCGAGCGCCACCATGGCGGCATTGCCGAAATCAATCCCTCCGATCACCGGTTGATGATCAACGGACTGGTGGACACTCCCCTTGTCTTCACGATGGAAGACCTGAAACGTTTCCCGCGGGAAAACCGGGTCTACTTCCTGGAATGCGCTGCAAATTCCGGAATGGAATGGCGCGGCTCTCAGCTCAACGGCTGCCAGTACACACACGGCATGGTTCACTGCGTCATGTATACTGGCGTCCCGCTGAAGCTTCTTCTTGAAGAGGCAGGTGTCAAAACCAATGGCAAGTGGGTCATGCCGGAAGGCGCGGACTCCTCTGCAATGACCCGATCCATCCCGATGGAAAAGGCACTCGATGATTGCCTTGTTGCATTCAAGATGAATGGGGAAGCCTTGCGTCCCGAGCAGGGGTACCCGCTCCGACTGGTCGTTCCGGGTTGGGAAGGCAATATGTGGGTCAAATGGCTTCGCCGTCTCGAAATCGGCGACGAACCCTGGCACCAGCGTGAAGAAACTTCAAAATACACCGATCTCATGGAAACAGGAAAAGCACGACGCTTTACCTGGATCATGGACACCAAGTCCGTGGTCACCAGCCCAAGTCCTCAGGCTCCCGTAACACATGGAAAAGGGCCGATGGTCATTTCCGGGGTCGCCTGGTCCGGAAACGGACGGATCAAACGGGTCGATGTCTCAATTGACGGTGGCCGAAACTGGATAACGGCACGTCTTGATGGCCCGAGCCTGCCCAAAGCAATGCACCGCTTCTATCTGGATTTTGACTGGGATGGGTCTGAGCTTTTGATCCAGTCCCGTGCGATGGACGATACCGGTTTTTATCAGCCGACCAAGAATGAACTGCGCGCTGCACGCGGTGAAAACTCAATCTACCACAACAACGGCATCCAAACCTGGCATGTCAAAGACGACGGGAGCGTGGAAAATGTTGAAGTTGCTTAAAGCTCTCGGTCTTGGTGTTGTCCTCGTCGCTCCGCTTTCTATCTCCATGCCTGTTTTGGCTGGTGAAACTGCGGCGAAGGGTGACGGAGCCGTCTTTGGTCTTGGCCGTGTGGCAGCCCCGGACGAAATCGCAGCGTGGGACATCGACATCCGCGCTGACGGCCAGGGCCTGCCGGTAGGCTCCGGAACAGTCGCAGTGGGTGAAGAACTCTTCAGCGAAGTATGTGCTGCCTGCCATGGAGATTTTGGAGAGGGCGTTGATCGGTGGCCGGTTCTTGCTGGCGGACACGACACCCTGACAGAAGAGCGTCCGGAGAAAACGATCGGTTCGTACTGGCCGTATCTGTCGACGGTATATGACTATGTTCGCCGCGCCATGCCTTACGGGGACGCCAGGTCCCTGTCGGACGATGATGTCTACGCAATAACGGCCTATCTGCTTTACCTCAACGATCTCGTTGATGACGAAGAGTTCGAGCTCACAAACGAGAACTTTCTCGATATTCGCTTGCCGAACGAGGAAAACTTCGTTGCCGATGACCGGGGCGACGAACCGCATTACGCCGCCAAAGGCGAGCCATGCATGAAGGAGTGCACCGCCGGACCTGTCAAAGTCACCATGCGTGCCCGGATACTCGATGTCACACCAGGTTCTGCAGATGATGATGCCACTGCCGGTGTTGGAGCTGTCGACTAGGAGCGATCGGATAAAGGAAGGGTTAGCATGATCTTAAACTGCGCAAGATCAAGAGCTGCAGGCCTCTTCGTCATTGGCCGAAAAACGCTTTGGCTGGCTTTGACGATGTTGTGCACTCTCCTGTCCGGCATGTCTGTACTGACGACCTTCCCGGCTTTCGCGCAGGATGGTGATCCGCTGAAAGGTGAACAACTCTTCAAGGCCTGTAAATCCTGCCATCAGATCGGTGCCAATGCCCGAAACGGTGTCGGCCCGCACCTGGACGGCCTGTTCGGCCGGTTCGCAGGCTCATTGAATGGGTTCAAATACTCCAGCGCCATGAAGGCACTCGGACGCGATGGCCTGGTCTGGAACGAATTCACGCTTGACCAGTACCTGGAAAAACCACGCGCTTATGTGCCAGGAACGCGCATGTCTTTCAGGGGTATGGCAGACCAGCAGAAGCGAATTCACATCATTGCCTATCTCAAGGACCTGTCAGCTGAAGCACCGGCGACAGATACAAGCGCGCCGGACGATGCCCCGGAAATGGGGTCAGTCGCCATGCAGCTGGAAGGTGATCCGGGATATGGCGAATACCTGTCCAGCGAGTGTGTGACCTGCCATCAGGTCTCCGGGCGGGCAGACGGGATCCCGTCCATCATCGGCTGGCCCAAAACGTCCTTTATCCGGGCCCTGTTCGATTACAAGACAAACATACGCAGTCATCAGGTCATGCAGAACATGACGGTCAATCTCGGCAACGAGGAAATTGCAGCACTTGCAGCTTATTTCGGCTCTCTGGATCCACAGTAGACCGGTTTTGGGGATCCCTCCCGCTGCGCTGCCTATCTGGGAGGATATGGAATGCAAAATGTGTCACGCAGAACCTTTGCAATGTTGGTGGGCGCAGGCGTCACATCGCTTGCGATGCCATATTACGCGCGTGCCCAAGGCAAACCGAGAGCCGTTGTCATCGGTGGCGGTGCCGGTGGTGCCACGGCGGCACGTTATATGGCAAAGGACGCAGGAGAAGATCTTGATGTCACGCTCATTGAGGCCAATCCGGCCTATACGACGTGTTTTTTCTCCAATCTGTACCTTGGCGGCTACCGCACATTCGATTCCATCACCCATGGATACGACAAACTTGCCTCCAACTATGGCATCACGGTTGTCAACGGAATGGCGGCAATGGTTGACCGGCAGGCCAAAATGGTTGTCATGGCCGACGGTTCCAAGGTGCCCTATGACCGTCTGATTGTTTCTCCGGGCATTGATCTGATTTACGACAGCGTTCCCGGTTACTCTGAGGAGGCTGCCGAAGTCATGCCGCATTCCTGGAAGGCCGGGCCGCAGACAAAACTGCTGAAGGCCAAGCTGGACGCCATTGAAAACGGGCAACAGATTGTCATGGTGGCCCCGCCCAATCCCTACAGATGCCCGCCCGGGCCGTATGAACGGGTTTCCATGATGGCACATGTCCTGAAGGAAAAAGGTCATACGGACAGCAAGATCGTGATCATCGACCCTAAACCGAAATTTTCTAAACAGGCGCTGTTTCAGGAAGGTTGGCAAAAACACTATCCAGGCATGGTGGAATGGTACGGACCGGATGTGCATGGCGGAATTGTCAAGGTGGACCCGTCAACCGGAGAGGTCGAAACTGATCTGGATACATTCAAAGGCGACCTGGTCAATGTAATTCCCGCCCAGAAAGCAGGAATGATTGCCGCCAAATCAGGCCTGACAAATGACAGTGGTTTTTGCCCGATTGATCCCAAATCAATGCGCTCGAAAGCCGATGACTCCGTATTCGTGATTGGCGACGCCTGTATTGCTGGTGACATGCCGAAATCCGGCTTTTCGGCGAACAGTCAGGCCAAGGTTGCTGCGATGGCAATTCGCGGAGATCTGACAGGATCCAAAGTCTACCCGGCGAAATACTCCAACACCTGCTGGAGTCTGATTGAAACCAATGACGGTGTCAAAGTCGGGGCCCAATACACGGCCGGAGACGATAAAATCGCCTCGACATCGAAATTCATCAGCCAGACTGGTGAGGACAACGCCGTCAGGCAGGCTACCTATGAAGAATCCGTCGGATGGTACAAAGGCATTACGACAGACATTTTCGGCTCATAACTTGCGCGTAACTTCAACGGCTGCGATTTCGCAGCTGTTGGATTTCATTTGCGACGCTTGGGAGGTGTCAACCTTTGCGAAAGGGGAGAAATACCCTGTCGCCTGCTGACGCCATTACCATTACACCCCTGTTTTGAAACCGGGGATGGAGCAATTTTGCCAGGCTTTCCAAATGAATTTGAAACCGGCATCAGCACGATCATGATATTCAACGTGACTTTCGTCCTACGAATTGATCCGGCCCAGCTTCAGAACTCCGGGAACCGTAGTCATGAATGTTGGGTGTCCATCATATAGTCCACATCGAATGGACCGTGCATTGGCACATTGCTATTCCAGCGCCTATGCAGATGTCCTCCTTGACACGCCAAAGATTTGAATACCTGCACTAACCGTGTAGGTTTTTGGATGACGACAATTCATCGGCGGGGATCATATGTGGGTCGGTATTCTAACTGCAGTCATTCTTTGCCTGGAAGTCATTGCGCTTTATTGTTCCTGGCGCGCGATCCGGTTTGCCAGAACTCCGCAGGGTTCGGTTGGTTGGGTCGTCTTCCTGATTTCCGCTCCGTATATTGCCGTCCCGATCTATCTGTTTCTCGGTCACCACAAATACAATGGCTACATCAATGCGCGTAGGGACAGCCATGTCGTCCGCGAAGCAATGACGGAGTGGTCGAAGACAAATGCCGCGGAAAGGCAGCCCTCGGACTATGATTATTCCGTCTTTGAGCGGATCGCTTATCTGCCTGCAACACGCGGCAATAACACGGACCTCCTGATCGGGGGCAAGGCGACGTTCGAAGCCCTTTATCGCGCCATCGATGAAGCAAAAAACTACATCCTCATCCAGTTCTACATCGTGAAAGATGACGAAGTCGGCCGCGCCCTGCAGGAACGATTGCTCACAGCGGCCAACCGCGGTGTCAAAGTCAGGATGCTGGTGGATGGGGTTGGCAGTCTGAAACTGTCACAATCATATCTAAAAACGCTCATGGATGGTGGCGTCGATATCATCGATCCAAAGACGGTCCGCGGCCCCAAGACCCGGTTTCAACTCAACTTTCGAAACCATCGCAAGACCCTAGTCATCGACGGAACCACCGGGTTCACCGGCGGATTTAACGTCGGCAAGGAGTACATGGGCCTAGATCCCAAATTTGGCGCCTGGCGTGATACCCATGCCAGGTTTCAAGGCCCGATTGTGTCGCTGTTACAGCTGATTTTTGCAGAAGATTGGTATTGGGTGACCAACAAGGTCATCGTTGATGACCTGAACTGGGACAGCGGTCATTCTGACCGGAACCAGACAGCTCTTCTAGTCCCCTCCGGTCCCGGCGATGTGCAGGAGACCGGCTCGGTCATGTTCTTTTCCGCGATCGCAGCGGCGAAGAAACGGATCTGGCTCGCCTCCCCCTATTTTGTTCCGGACACCGTGATCCTGGCAGCCTTGAAACAGGCAGCCCTGCGCGGCGTTGATGTCCGTATTCTCATACCCGAAGTCGTCGACCACAAGATCCCCTGGCTCGCGGCCTTTGCCTATTTTGACGAAGTCATTGAAGCAGGCTGCGAAGTTTGGCGATACCAGACCGATTTCATGCACCAGAAAGTTTTTCTTGTCGATGACGAGATCGCAGCCGTCGGCACCACAAATCTGGATAATCGCTCCTTCCGGTTGAATTTCGAAACGATGGCCCTCGTCTTTGACAAGGAGGCAGCAGCAGAGGTCGAGCAGATGCTGGTTCGGGACTTCAGCCAGTCTGTACGCATGACCAGAAAACTGGATCAGCAACCAGCCAAAGTCCGCATTGGAGCCCCGATTGCGAGACTGTTTTCGCCGCTGCTTTGATGACAAAGTTTAGGTCTGCGACACCGGTTTACTGGCCGATTTGGTTTCTGCGACATCCGCATGGACAGTGCGCGTCGGATACGCGAACGAAGTACCTGATTCTTCGATAATCTGTTTGATTGCAAGAAGCAGCTGCTCTTTGGAAACGAGATACTGGCCGTAGTCGATTGTAGTCGTAAAACAATTGACCAGAATATCAATCGAACTGTCTGAAAACTTGTCTATCCTGACATAGCGGGATGCCCGTTCCGGCGGTGCAAAATCGCCACTTGCTTCGATATAATCTTCGATTTTTTCACGAATTTGTTTCAGTTGGTCAGAGGTAGTTCCATAGACGACACTGATCGACCACCTGATACGCCGGTAAGGCCTGCGGGTAAAATTGATCATGGTCGTGTTCGCCAGTTCGGCATTTGGAACATGAACCGCCGCTTGATCAAATTGGCGGATCAGGGTGGACCGCAGCTCCACCTTTTCGACAGTGCCTTCGACGACACCTTCAACCCGCACCCAATCGCCAATATCAAACCGCTTTTCGCCCATGCTCGCCATACCGGCTATCAGATTTTTGAACAGATCCTGAGCTGCGAGCGCAACGCCAGCTCCCAGAACCCCCATGCCGGTCAGGACCGGGCCAAGGTCGATGTCCCAGACCTTCAAAACCGCTGACAGACCGATAATCACGATGACTGCCTTGAGAATTTTCTTCAGCCAATCCAGCTGGATACCGTGTATCCGTTCCTTGGGATAGATGATCCACCCGACAGTGACATCCACCAATGTATATCCAGCTGCGAAAATTGCAGCTATTGCAACAGATACCACCAGACGTTCAAGGGTTTGATCGAGAAGAGTTGGCAGTTTGAGGGCTTCGAGAACGCCATAAAGCGCCAAAGATATCAGCAATGCCTGAACAGCTGGCAGGACCGCCTCTTTGACTGTGTCATCTATTGTTATCTGGATCTTGTCTGCAATATATTCCAGCGCTCTTATTGCGTAACCAGACAGAACCTTCCTTAGGAAAAAAACCAGCAAGAATAAAAGGATGGCCAACGGAAGCGTATCCATACCCATGCGATCCGCCCACTCTGCAACCTGCCTGTTCAGGTCAGTTACAGTTTCAACAATCTGGTCCAAGTCCGAGTGCTCCCATTGCGTTGTCCAAGCCTATTGGAACCTAGACAAAGACACAATTGCCACGACGCTGTTGTTGACGCACAGTAGTACCCATAGTGAGGGAAAGTGTTTTGCGAGAAATTTTGGACTGCCTGAAAAGCGCAGTCGGTCAGTTCAACAAGAGCGACGGCTGGGCTATCAGCAGCCACATTGCGCTGTCCATCATGATGGCTGTATTTCCGTTCCTGATTTTCGCCACATCTCTGGCCGGATTCTTTGGCAATGCTGATCGTTCCGACGACATTGTCAATCTTGTCTTCGAATACTGGCCGGATGAAATCGCCGAACCGATTATCCGGGAAATAAATGTGGTTTTGGGCGCCGTTCACACCGGCTTTGCCACATTCGGCATTGTTCTGGCATTGGTGTTTGCATCCAACGGGGTGGAAGCCGTTCGAATTGCGTTGAATCGGGCTTATCAGGTCGAGGACAAGCGTCCGTTCTGGAAACAGCGCCTGCAAAGTCTTGTCTTTGTTCTGGCAGGGTCGGCCATGTTGACTGGAGTTTCAGTTCTCCTTGTTTTTGTGCCACTCTATTTCACGTTCGTTGCAGATGCATCACCGGCTCTGCATCAGTCTTTGTTTGCAAGCGGATCTCTGCGATTTGTCAGTGCCATGCTGATTTTGGTTTTTGTCGTGTTCAGCTGCCACTACTGGCTGCCAGCACGTAAACAGCGTCTGGCGGGAATCTGGCCAGGCATTTTCCTGACACTCGTTCTCTGGGTTTTGGCGACGATGTTCTTCTCGGCCTATCTGAAAGCCTTTGCCAATTACAGCGCGACCTATGCAGGTCTGGCTGGTGTGATGACTGCCCAGATTTTTCTCTACATTATCGGTGCGATCCTGATTTATGGTGCCGAATTCAATGCTGCGCTGGAACGGGCCAGGTTGATTGATGGCGCTCGTGAACCAGTCATGGGGGATACAACTGAATGAACCGCCTGCTGACAATTGCCTTGTTTGCTCTGCTGGTTGGTTGCCAGTCTGGCCTTGAGGACGGTTCCCTCAAAACGACTTTTCCGCCGGAAGGCTGGAAGACAACTGTGGGTGATGGACGAACCCAGTATCTGTGCAATCCTCCTGCCTGTACATCTACGGAACTGGTTCTTGTCGACAATCTCAGAATTGTGGGTCTGACTGAAAAGCTTGTCCGAGACGGCAAGATCGGCAGCGACGTGATAACCAAGGTTGATGCTTACATATCGCGCGCGCGCAAAGGGACCTACAAAGCGGAAGCCCCTGTCCCGTCGGACACCGACACCTATGCCGGTTTTCGCCACAAGGCGACATTGGATGATGGCGGGCCTATCATCTTCATCTCAGGTCAGAGTATCGTTCAGGGCAATGGTGGGATCATTGTGTTGTCGATGGCTCACAGTGTTGAAACCGCAGACCGGAACCTGAATGCGTATCTCGCGTCCACACGCATTGAGCGCCTGCCTTAGGAAATCAGAATTTCATGCAAGACGATATCATGATCGGCAAACAGTTTAGAACCGCAGCGCTTGTTATTCTCGGGATCTGTGGTTTGCTTGCGCTGCTGGTATACGGGCGCGGATTTCTGGCCCCGATTGTAATTGCCTGTCTGCTCACCACGCTTATTTCTGCGGGAATTTCAAAGCTCGAGTCTTACGGTCTTCCAAATTGGGCCGCCATGCTGGTTTCGATCGGAGGGGCTTTCCTGCTGATCTACGGGGCATCACAGGTGTCTTCTTCCCAGATCACTATCGTTTCAGAAGCGCTTCCCAAATACTCCGTCAGATTCGATCGGTTGCTTGTCGATTTGACTGCCTTTTTGGGTCAGCAACAAGTTGATCAAATCCGGACAGCCTTCTCGAACATGGACTTTTCGGGACATGCCGCGACGTTTGCAGAATCCGTTGGCGGTCTGTTTGGCAGTTTTGGCTTGATCCTGATGTATTCCGGGTTTCTTCTGGCCGAACGCGGCATGCTGTTGAACAAGCTTGCCTTTCTCTTTCCGGATCCGGAGAAATCCGCCGAAATCCAGGAGTTGTTCAGAACGGTCGGTTTCGGGATCCGTCGGTATATGTGGATCAAGACTGTTGTCAGTCTTTTGACCGGGATCTTGTGTTACGCAATCCTTGCGTTCATCGGCATAGATTTCGCCGAGATCCTGTCGATCTTGATCTTTCTGTTGAACTTCATCCCGACCATCGGGTCGATTGTTGCGGTTATCCTGCCTGCAGTTGTTGCCCTCATGCAATTCGATACCTTGACGCCGTTCCTGATGGTGGTCGCCCTGTGTGGAAGCGTGCAGTTTGTCGTCGGCAGCATTGTTGAACCCAAATTCATGGGCACCACACTCAACCTGAGCCCGTTTGTTGTGCTGTTGTCCCTCACTTTCTGGGGAACCATCTGGGGCATCGAGGGCGCTGCTCTCAGTGTACCGATCGCGGCCTCAATTGTCATTTTGTGCCGCGACATTCCTGGGTTGCGGCCAATCGCAGTCATGATGTCTGTCGATGGGGATCTGGAAAAAAACCGGACCCAGGCCCCAACGGCATCGGCAAAGACAGCGAAGCCAAAGCCGAACACCGAAACACAGGAAAAAATCTCGGCGCTTCAAGCAGAGCTCGAGGATCTGCAGGCTGAAGCCAGAGATTGAAATTGACTGGTAACCCACCGAAATCTGTTATGATTTTGCCCTTGCCAACGGCAATCTCAGCACTTGATTAAATCCTTTGAAAACACCAGTGTGCAAATGACAAATAATATTGGGTAGAAAATGAGTGGGGGCTTCAATGTCTGACGTATCTACAACTGTACAAAACGATTTCGTTCAAGCGGTCAAAGAGGGCAAATCCAGCCTAATGTGGGTCGGTATTCTCATGGCTGTTGTTGGTGCGATCGCAATTCTCTTTCCATATGCTGCAACAGTAACTACCAATTTCATGGCTGGTTTCCTGTTTATCGGCTCCGGTATTCTCGGCGTCTGGCATTCCTTTTCGATCAAGGGCACAGGCCCGTTCTTCGGCGCATTGCTCATGGGGCTGATCACGCTGGTTGCCGGGGTCTTCCTGATCGCCAATCCGTTGGAAGGCATTTTGATCCTGACATTGACCGTTGGCATTGTGTTCATTTTTGAAGGTGCCTATCAGGTGTTTGCCGCCTTTGAATTGAAGCCGCAAAAAGGCTGGGGCTGGATGTTCGTATCAGCTCTCATCAGTATTGCTGCCGGACTTCTGATTGTCAGCAAACTCCCAGGTACGTCCCTTTTTGTGCTTGGACTGGTCATGGGCATCAATTTCCTGTCGACCGGCCTCTCAATGATCATGTTGTCGCGGGCGATTGACGAAGATTCTTAAGTCAAAACAAAGGGCTAGAAGTCCTTCTGACGGGGGTCGCAACTAAACAGTTGGCTCCGAACCCGAGTCATTGCAGCTATTTTCCGCTTACATGCTATCGGTAGGGGCGGAAAATAGCTGTTAACTACTTTAGCTAGCAGTTAGTCTAAAACGAGCAATGCGCCATTAAACTCCGCTTGAAAACTTCATTTACTGAGTCTCTTTTGAATTGGATAGCACCAGCCATTGGCAAAAAACCGTTTTATCCGAAATCAGGCATTCTTCGACACCGTGAGTGTAGTTTCCATATTGCAATTTCGATTGTTAACTCGCGCTTGGTCTGAATATCACCTGGAAAAATTGGATATCAATTTCTCTGTACATTAAGAAAAAAGGAAATGGCGGAGAGGAAGGGATTCGAACCCTCGAGACCCTTCCGGGCCTACTCCCTTAGCAGGGGAGCGCCTTCGACCACTCGGCCACCTCTCCGGTCCGTTCCGTTTAGTGGTGGAACCATTCAAACGCAAGCCAAATTTCAACTGCAGAAGCGTTTTTCCACGCACAGTGCCAACACGGTAATGGTAGGTGCCGTCTGGCTGGAGTACTCAGCTTAATCCGACTTCCTATCCACTCTGCTTCACCGATCAGCGCTGGTTATGATGCTTATGTATCTCCAGATAAGTGTTGGGTTCGCGCATGAGAACTGCTGATACTTCCCGACCGGACACTTTCGACCCATATTCGGCCTGCACACGGTTATAAGCTGGCCACCTACCACAAATCCGACATGATCCTGCGTCGATATTGGGGCGAATACCTGTCGACAAACTGCAGCGCTCATGACGGCTTTGACACTCCCTCGAACCGAGGGGCTTCCACGAATAATTTCGGATCATATTGCCTGGGTCTGCGCAATCTGGCTGCATCTGGCTGTTTATTCTGTCCTGATGAGCCAACCAAAAGTCGAGTTTGATCCACTGAAGCTGTCCGACCCGGTGCAGGTGGAACTCATTCCCTTTTCTGAATTTTTGCGCAAACCAACTTCGCCATCCGCCCCTTCAGACACAAACACAGCTTCTGAACCAGCATCTGACGCAGACAGTTCTGAGGTTGCTGCTGCCACACCAGAGCTCCAAGCGAATGTGCCGAAACCTCAAACCTGGGTCGCGGCAAGCCGTTTTCTGGCAGCTGATATCCTGAAAGACAAAAGCAATACCAAGGCGCGCCGCGCGCTGGCGACACTGGTGACAGATGAAAAATGGACACAGCTCTGCGCGCTTGAAGCGATGGAGCAGGTTCAACTGAATGAAGCTGGTTTTCAGCCGATACAGCTGGTGCCGCATGCTGTTCGCAACGCGTATCGCAAGGAAAACAGGATTGTTGCGCCTGCGGGCGCGCTGCTCAGCAAGAACGTGTGGTACGAAATTGCTTATCGATGCCAACTGGATGACACTGGTTCAGACATTGTCGCATTTGAATATGCGTTGGGAGATCGCATCCCGCTGGATGACTGGGGCGATCTGGGCCTGCCGCATGTTCACTGAGTGGCAAAATAGAAGTTCGGAGGCGGCGCGCTTAAGTGCCGCCTCAGAGAAAGACATGTTTTTCAGGTGCCGTTTGGCCGACAGCCTTTAACACTGTCAATGCATTGACAACCATTCACGCGCAGAGCGCTGTGCTTCGGCAACCTGGGTCGTGCTCATTTCGGCAGACAATTCCTTGCGGTACTGTGCAGCTTCCGGGCTGCCTTTAAGAGCGGCAATGTTGAACCACTTGTGCGCGGTTACCAGATCCGTATCGCCGTGACGGCCACTGGCACTGTCCAGCCCCATTTGAAGCAGAATGTCTGCAGTGACCGGCTTTTCGCCCATGATGGCCATATCGGCCGAGTGCATTTCAAAACGAGCCATTACGCTCTCCCCTGTTAGTTCTGTTTAACTTCCCTAGAAACGCAAGCTTATGTGAAGCTTTCCCCGTCGTTTCTTGAGCTGTACTTGATCAGGAGCAGTTAAAGAGCCGGTTAAGATACAGGTTTAACGTAATGCGAACAAAACTTTAAGCAAATCTGAAATTTACACGTTGGCAACCATGTGGTTGCGAATTCCTGTTTGTTTTCAATGGCATTCTCCGAAAATTTGACAGGGCTGTTAAACACTCTGTTCACCATGGAATCCAAAGACGCTTCCAAGAGACTGATCACACAGTCTTTTTCGCCCTGCCAACTCACAACCCAAACCACCAATCGCAATAATCAACCGCCTGACGTTGGGACACGGGTTTTCAGCGAGGTAATCTTTCGTTACATTCCCTTTCCGTAAACGGAAGCTTATCCGCTTTTGGGAGGAAACCAAGATGAAATCCATTATCGCTGCCAGCCTTTGTGCGGCTGGCCTGTTTGCCGCAACTGCTGCGTCGTCCTTTGCAGCTGATGCCAAAGGAGACTGGACCCGGCCGAACGGTGCATCGAAAATCCGCATCAGTTCGTGTGGCAGCGCTCTTTGCGGTAAACTTGTCTGGTTGCGCGAACCGGGAGCAGACACCAAAAACCCGGATGCAGCCAAACGCAGCCGCCCACTGCTCGGTGTTCAGGTTATCCAATCGATGAAGCCGACAAAAAAGGGCAATCAATGGAAGGGCAAGGTCTACAACGCCGAAGACGGCAAGACCTATACCGGGTTTATTGAACTGACCGATGCTAACAAACTCCAGCTGGAAGGCTGTGTCATGGGCGGTCTTATCTGCAAGGGTGAGACCTGGACCCGGTCAAAATAACCTCCAGCGAGCTTTTAAGACATTCAGCCGAAACAGATCCTTCGGCCAAACTCCGCTGCAGGTGCCCGTTCAAAAATGTGTGGCGCATTGGAACAGGCCCTGCAGCGGCGATTTCACCTCGCGAACCAGTTACAATTCGCGTCAGCGGGCACGCTGGCCGAACAGAACATCCTTTGCATCCTTGTCGTTTTCAATGACCAGCGTCTTCTGCTGGTCTTCGCCGACCGCCAATCCGCGTTGTACGGCTGGACGCGCCAGCATCCGCTCGTACCAGGCTTTGACATTCGGAAACTCATTCAGGTCAATCGCGTGCCGTTGAAAACGATGTGCCCAGCCGAAGATGGCAATGTCTGCGATTGTGTACTCACCGGCTGCGACGAACTCCCTGCCCTCCAGCCGACGGTTCAAAACGCCATAAAGTCGATGGGTCTCGTTTGTGTAGCGTTCGATCGCGTAGGGAACCTGTTCAGGTGCATAGTGGCGGAAATGGTGCGCCTGGCCGAGCATCGGGCCAAAGCCGCCCATTTGCCACATCAGCCATTCTTCCACTTCCACACGGGCGCGCTCGTTCTGCGGATAGAACTTCTGAAACTTCCGACCGAGGTACTGAAGGATCGCGCCAGATTCAAACACCGATATCGGCTTTCCGCCCGGGCCCTCGGGATCGACAATGGCAGGCATACGATTGTTCGGTGCGATTTTTAGAAACTCAGTTTCAAACTGGTCACCCTTGCCGATATTGATCAGCTTGAGGTCATAGGGAATGCCAAGTTCTTCCAGAATGATCGACGCCTTCCAACCATTCGGCGTCGGCCAGAAATACAACTCTATCGGTTTTTGCTGTGTGATGGTCATGGCCGTTTCCTGAGGTTCGTTAGATGTAAGGTTTGGTCGCGCTCAAACCAGCATCTTCTTGTAGCCGTTGTGGCTCTGGTCGTAACCAAGGCGCTTGTAAAAAAGATGCGAGCCGTCACGTTCCTTGTTGGAGGTCAGCTGCACAATGCAGGCGTTGGCGTTTTTCGCCAACTGTTCGGCAAGCTCCATCATCTGGCGTCCGACACCGTTGCCGCGCTGGTCTGCGCGCACATGAACGCTTTCCAGTTCAACGCGCGGGCGGCCCTTGAACGCCAGACCTTTCAGAAAATGGATCTGGAATGTTCCAACCACCTCGCCGCCAGCATTCAACGCGACATAGATATCAACCTCAGGCGCGGCGCGAAGCGTCTCGAATGCTGTGCGATAGGATTGCCAGTCGGCAAATTCCTTGTTTTTGCGGACACTAGTGGCGCCGGCATTGATGATGGCAACAATTTCCTGAAGGTTTTCTGGCTGGGCCAATTCTATGCTGAGGGATTGTAACATTTCTGACTATTCGGTTTTCAAAACTGGATCTGAAAAGTATCGACATCCTCACCGCACATGAACCCTCCAAATGCACCTGCCACAGCAAAATATCGGCTTCGACTGGTTCCCATTCTTGAGTGAATCAAATACGCAAAGCACACGCCGAGACGACAGGTTGCAGCCCTCTTAAAAAACACGCCCAAAAAAAATCGGAGAATATTGAATGGCCCTACCAAACCCCGCTATGCGGAACCCACTTATATTGCCGGATGGAAATAGCGATGCTGCAACTGTGTTTCTGAGCGAGGTTATTGATCACTCAAACATCGAGATTGGCGCCTATTCCTATTACCATGATAATGCCCTCCCTGAAGATTATGCAGCGACCATCGCACCCTATATTTTTCAAGGTTCGCCCGAAAAACTGAAGATCGGCAAGTTTTGCCAAATTGCCAAGGGTGTTCAATTCATCACAGCAAGTGCCAACCACCCGATGACAGGAATATCAACTTATCCTTTTGCTGTTTTTGATCCGCCGCGCTTTGGTGAGTATCTCACCAATCTTCCAAAGGGCGCTGATACCGTCATCGGTAATGATTGCTGGATTGGGCGTGAAGCGATGCTGATGCCAGGTGCAACACTTGGCAACGGCGTGATTGTGGGTGCGAGGGCCGTCGTGACAGGTCACGTACCAGACTATTCCATCGTTGCTGGTAATCCGGCCAAAGTCATTCGCAAACGCTTTTCTGATGATGACATCGCCAAGTTACTTGATCTTGCGTGGTGGGATTGGGACCCAGAAAAGATCGAAATTGCCATGTCAGCCATCGAAAATGGTGATGTCGACGCGCTTGTGTTGATGGCAAAGTAAACCGGAATTCTGCAGGAGCTCGCCATATGGAGCGGGCTCCTGCAAATGATCCGGCCTCATTAAATCTAATAGTGGCCGGGTAGTTTTTGATTGGTCTATTGGCATTTAGGAAAGAATGTCAGCCCAACGAGAAACATGCACTGACAAAGGTGAATGGTCATGTTTTCATAGGCCAGTCCGGCTCGAATGCGCATGAACTTTGCTTTATCAAGGTTTCCTTGATCGCCCTTTGAAGGACCATTCCGCCATGAAATTTTCAGATCTTCGCGATGCCAATGTTACACGCCAGAAGGAATGGCCAGGCAATGATCAGGCAGACATCGCCTTTCGCGGCCTCGAGGTCGCCGGCGAATTTGGTGAGGTCGCGGAAGCGCTGAAGAAATACCTGCGCGCGCAACGCGGCATCAAGGGCTCGACAGCGACATTGGACGATGTTGCGTCAGAAATGGCTGACAGCATCATCGCTCTCGACCTACTCGCTGACCTGATCGGTGTTGATCTCGGTGCGGCGGTCGCCCGCAAATTCAACAAGACATCCGAGAAATATGGACTGAAAACGCGAATGCCAGAAAACAACTAGGCTGACTAGGGCTTTAGAACTCCCAGATCCGGCTCTGTCAGACTGGTGATAAACTGTGTACCGCCCTCGCCTTCGATCAGTCCCGTTGTCAGGGCATAACTGCCAGACGGATCCTGCAGCGTTTCAAGAATATCGCCAGCCTCGTTGATCTTCACAAGAAAGCCGTAGCGCTGAGCCGCCGGACGTATGAAGGCCGGGAGGCGCATGACCACTTTTCGAAGGGATGGCTTGTCTGCAATGGCATCGGCCACAGGGGAGCGTGGGCTGACGATCCCCATCCAGAATGTCCCGTCGGAATTCCGATTGATGTTGTCCGGAAAACCCGGGAGATTTTCAACAATGGTTACCGGCTCTGAGGTTCCATCAAGAGCAACCTTCAGAACCGAATACGTGCCGGTCTCGACGACGAGATAGTGCTCACCGCTTTGCGTCAATGCCAGACCATTTGCGAAACTGAGGCCCTCCAGCATGCTGGTCGTTTCGTCTGTCGCCGGATCATATCGCAATACCCGACCGTTTGGGCCGTGTTCCATCAGATCCAGGAGAGAGGCAGGCAGCGTTCCGCCGTTCTGCTGCGCGCCGAATTTGGTCGAAGCATCCGTGAAATAGACAGACCCGTCTGGCGCGATATCAAGATCATCCGCATAAAGGATGGGCGATCCGGATGTTGTCTTGTCGGCCAGGACGAAAACCTTACCGTCGTCAGATATTTCCAGAAGTCCGCGAAAGGCGTCCGCGACATACAGTTTTCCGTCGCCGCTGAACTCGATGCCAAGAGGACGCCCCCCGGTTTCGGCAAATACAGAGACTTCACTGGATACCGGATCATATTGGAGGATCGCCCCTTCATGCGTCGCAATGTAGAGCAGTCCATCCGGGCCAAGAGCAGCATCTTCCGGCCCGCTATACCCCCCCAGTGACACACGCGAGATTGCCGCCAATCCATCTTTGGGGGCATAATCGCCTGAGTATCCGGGATTATTCGGCGCATTCCAGGCAACCGGATCAATGGGGACGGGCCAAAGCAGCAAATAGGCGCCCAGCGCAAAAATCAAAGCAGCAATTGTCGACAAAAGTCTTTTGGTCATAGGTCTCTCAAAAATTCAAATATCAACCTGGCTATGGAACGGATACAGTCGCGATATCATCAAAGGGTGATGCTGGCCAGCTCCCCATTCCCCCCACTCGACACAATGGTGCCGGTCGACTAGCGTTCCTGAACGCGATCAAGCTCGCGCGAAAGCTGGAGGCTTGCCGATGTCGTTCACTGTCAATGACTTGAAGTCGTTCGCCCAGGATTATGCAAAAGCCTGGAGCTCCGGTTCTGCGGAATCGGTTGGCGCCCACTATGCAAAAACCGGGAAAATCACCATCAATCGTGGCGATCCACTCGTCGGCCGAGACGCTGTCATAGAGATGGCAGCTGGCTTTATGGCCGAATTTCCAGACCTAAATTTGACCTGCGACGAAGTTCGATGCTCCGGCACCCATGTACTGTTCGCCTGGACCCTGGACGGGCATCACGCAGATACGAAAAACTATGTGATCTTCAGCGGGTGGGAAGAGTGGGAACTCGATGACGACATGAAAGTTGTCTGCTCACTCGGCTGGTTCGACGCGGAAGATTACAACCGACAGACTGCTGGCCGCGGTTTATAGTCTCTCCGAACGGCAATCATCATACTGGAGAAATAAATTTGACGAAATTTTCGGCAAATCTCGGATTTTTATGGACTGACCTGCCATTGCCTGAAGCCATTCATGCAGCAGATAAAGCCGGATTTGCCGCAGTTGAGTGTCATTTTCCCTATGACGTCAATCCGGCTGAAGTGAAAACAGCACTCGAAGAAACCGGATTGCCGATGCTTGGGCTGAACACAAGGCGCGGCGATGTGGCTGCGGGAGATTTCGGATTGGCTGCCCTGCCGGACCGCATCTTTGAGGCCCGTGCAGCCATTGATGAGGCAATCACCTACGCCGAAGCAGTTGAATGTGCTTCTATCCATGTGATGGCCGGATTTTCTGATGGCGCGGAGGCGGAGGCCTGCTTCGTCGAAAACATCCGGTATGCTTGCGAAAAAGCCGGTGCCTTGGGTCGGATAATCCTGATTGAACCGATCAATCACTATGATGCACCGGGCTATTTTTTGAACAAAACGGATCAGGCCATCACCATCATGGATCAAGTGGCTTCGCCTCACCTCAAACTGATGTTCGACTGCTATCATGTTCAGCTGATGGAAGGGGATCTCGGCAATCGATTGGAAAAACTGTTGCCAAATATCGGCCATATCCAGTTCGCCTCGGTTCCAGATCGCGGAGCCCCGGACCATGGTGAGGTGGACTACCGGCATATATTCACGTTGATTGATGATCTCGGTTACACCGGGCCTCTTGGTGCGGAATACAAGCCAGACGGACCGACGGAAAACTCGTTATTGTGGTTACAGAACGACTGACGTGCCCGCACAAACTAGCCAAGTTGAAGCTGACCAAGCATTGGACAGGCTACATTGCCACGAGCGCAATTTGCCGTAAGTTCCACCAATGCGTCCTCGAGTTTCCTCAACTCCCTGATTTTGCGCTGCACGTTCAGGATATGGCTGTCAGCCAATTCCTTGACGGATTGGCAGTCAGCAAGCTGGTTCTCCGAAAGGCTAAGCAGCATTCTTGCTTCCGGTAAGGAGAAGCCAAGGTCACGACATTTTTTGAGAAACCTTAGTCGGCCGACATCATCATCTGAATAGAGACGCCTATTGTTTTGCGCCCGCTCCGGTTTGGGGACGATTCCTTCACGTTCATAGAAACGAATTGTTTCGATACCAACGCCACTTTGTCTGGATGCCTCGCCAATCGCAATCATGTGAAGGTTCCCACCTTGATCCTGTAGTTACTACAGATGTTATGTTTTCGAGAGACAAGTGTCACACCCTAATGAATTGCCTGTGCAAGGAGCTTGCGAGTGAAAAAACATCTCAGCCTTAGTTATCTGAGCTCTGCGTCCGCTCTTGGTGTTGCAACTTGTTGTGTCCTGCCGATGGCAATGATGCTTCTGGGTCTAGGAGGGAGTTGGCTGGCGGTGTTCGGAAGGATAGCGGCAGCCAGTTACTACGTTTTGGCAATTTCGTCCGTGCTTGTTGCGGTGTCCTGGTTTGTCGCCCTGCGTGGCAGGTCCTTGGTACGATTAAAATGGTGGCTTGCAGGGACCACCGCTTTAACGGCACTAGCGTGGGTCATTGTTTTCAACGAAACCCGGATCAACGACTACTTGATTATGCAGATGTGAGATGATGACAGAGTCAACTGTAGAGTTGGAAAGCACACTGACCTGTCCTGAGTGCAGACATGTCGAAACTGAAACCATGCCAACAGACGCTTGCCAGTGGTTTTATGAATGCAAGGCCTGTCACGCGGTTTTAAAACCGAAAACAGGCGATTGTTGTGTTTATTGTTCTTACGGAACCATGTCATGCCCGCCAATCCAGCTGGGCAATTCTTGTTGCAGTTGACAACCACGAAGCCGGATAACTCAGTCCAGAAACGCCCAGGTGTCCGCGCCGTCAAAATGGCGAAGGCCGATTTTATCGATGGTTCCAAGCTCTGCAAGTTGCAGATTAACGGCAATCCGCCCCTTGCGATCACCGGAAACTGCTTCCCAATGAGTGGTTGAGCCGCAGGTCTTGCAGGTGTGAAATTCCAGGTTTTTCTCACCGTGAGAGTAACTCAGAGTCGCGCCGGGCTCGCATTTGATTTCCGCGTCACCGACTTCACCATGTCCCCAGACAGTTCCCAGGCGACGGCATATGGAACAATTGCAGGAGATGGCAAAACGCGGTACCACCTTCACTTCATAGGAAACGGCACCGCAATGGCAGGAACCCTTGATGGGCAGGGAAACGTCATTTCGATTGTCGTTCCCGGCCACAAGCTTATTCCACGCCGATTTTTGATTTCAGCAGATCGTTGACTGCCTGTGGATTGGCCTTGCCTTTTGAAGCTTTCATCGCCTGACCGACGAACCAGCCAACAAGGTTTGGCTTTTCCTTGGCCTGCTGCGCCTTATCCGGGTTGGCAGCGATGATTTCATCAACGATGGCTTCAATGGCACCCAGATCGGTAACCTGCTTCATGCCTTTGTCTTCGACGATCTGCGCCGGATCACCGCCATCGGTCCAGACGATTTCAAAGACGTCCTTGGCGATCTTGCCGGAAATCGTGCCCGCCTTGATCAGATCGATGATGCCACCAAGCTGAGCGGCCGAGACAGGCGAGGTTTCGAGGTCCTTGCCTTCCTTGTTCAGGCGGCCGAAGAGTTCGTTGATCAGCCAGTTGGCAGCCAGTTTGGCGTCGCGGCCCCTGGCAACCTCTTCGAAGAAATCAGCAGAGATTTTTTCGGACACCAGAACATCAGCGTCATATGGTGTCAGGCCAAAGTCCTTGACGAAACGGTTTTTCTTGTCGTCCGGCAGTTCCGGCAGATCTTTTGCCAAATCGTCGACATAGCTTTGCGTGAATTCCAGAGGCAATAGATCCGGATCCGGGAAATAGCGGTAGTCGTGCGCTTCTTCCTTGGACCGCATGGAACGGGTTTCGCCCTTCACGCTGTCATACAGGCGGGTTTCCTGATCGATGGAGCCACCGTCTTCCAGGATCGCGACCTGACGGCGCGCTTCATATTCAATAGCCTGACCGACAAAGCGAATCGAGTTGACGTTCTTGATCTCGCAGCGGGTACCGAAATCACCGCCCGGACGACGGACAGATACGTTGACGTCAGCACGCATGGAGCCCTGATCCATGTTGCCGTCACATGTGCCTAGATAGCGCAGGATAATGCGCAGTTTGGTCAGATAGGCTTTGGCTTCGTCCGATGAACGGATGTCCGGCTTGGAGACGATCTCCATCAACGCGACACCTGACCGGTTCAGATCGACAAACGACATAGTCGGATGCTGGTCGTGCAGGGATTTACCGGCGTCCTGCTCCAGATGCAGACGCTCGACACCGATGACAACCTGTTCTTCCGGCATATCGAGCAGGATCTCGCCTTCACCAACGATTGGCTGCTTGAACTGGGAGATCTGATAGCCCTGTGGCAGATCCGGATAGAAGTAGTTTTTGCGATCAAAAACAGATTTCAGATTGATCTCGGATTTCATGCCAAGGCCTGTGCGAATGGCCTGACGGACACATTCCTCGTTGATCACCGGTAACATGCCAGGCATCGCCGCATCGACAAGCGACACGTTGTCGTTTGGGTCATTACCGAAAACGGTAGAAGCGCCGGAGAAAAGCTTGGCTTCCGAGGTGACCTGGGCGTGGACTTCCAAGCCGATCACGATTTCCCAGTCGCCGGTCGCGCCCTTGATAAATTTCTTCGGGTCGGGTGTCCGTACATCGACAAGGGTCGTCATGGGGTGTCTAATCCTATTTTATCTTCTGGAGCGCTCCAAAGAGACAACGGCCTATCGGCCGGAGCGCTGATAATCATCGGTTTGATGACCTAATGTGGAATTGCGCCCGCTGCAAGAGTTTCCTTGTTCCAAGCGCCTGCTTTCGCACATATCGAATGGGGAAATATGGTCAATCCGGTTCTGTCGGATTCTGCGCCTCACCGGTTCGCATGACGAAGCCAATCAGTACGGCAACGGCCTGATAGAGTTCTATCGGGATTTCCTGATCTATTTCGATCTGCGACAAGGCCTCAGCCATCATCGGGTTCTGCTCAATCGGCACACCAGCTTCGCGGGCAATCTCCTCGATACGCTCGGCAGAAGTCCCTAAGCCCCTAGCGGTCACTATAGGTGCACCGCCGTCTTCGTATTCGAGGGCGACGGCGATCTTTCCGGAATTGTCTTTAGAATCGCTCATAAGCCCCTCATGACTGCCGGTCGATCAAGGCGCCATATTTGGCAGCCGTTCTGGGGGGCAAGCCTCGAATGAAACGCAACTCCTGCAGATCAAGGCCGGCATGCGCAAAGGCAGCTTCCATTGTCTCGCTGACACCCTTCAAGGCTTCCAGTGTGTCTTTCCGGTCCACCCAAAGTGTCACATAAGTCCCGCCGCCACGCAGGCTGATGGCCGCTTCCAATGGTCCTGTTGCGGTCAGGTCCAGCGCAAATCGGAGGCGCCAGGCAGGCTCCCCGTCTTCGTCGCCATCTGAACCGCCGCCGTCGCGACCGACCTGCATCTGCATGACGGCTGTTTCCTGGCCGAGCGCCAGAGGTAATTCTAGCACGACATCCATCGGACGAGAGGAGGTTGTTTGTGGTCCGTCATCTCCGGCAAGACCAGAATTGACCAATTGTGTCAGGCGCATCCGGGCAAGAGCGGCGTCTGTGTCCTGCAAAAGGCTTTGCAAGACTTGCGGAGCTGATCCGCCACCTGCTCCTCTTGCTGTGTGTTGAGCTTGCCCCTGCGGCCCACCCTTTTTAGACGGTACAGACGGTTGCTGGGCAGGTTTGACAATCTGCGCTTCCGCGCCGAAGCGCTGCAGCAGCCCCTTAAATGACAGGAGCGCAGACTTCAGATCTGTCTGAGCGCCGGGCAGGTCGCTACCGGGCCGGAGCAGAGAAGCCTCCCTGAACTGACCTGATTGCAGAACGGCTTTTTGAAGGTTTTGAGCCAACCCACTATTGGCACCACCTTGAGCACCGCTTTGTGCGCCACCTTGGGTGCCTGTTTGGCCTCCCGTCTGCCCGCTACCGACCCGCAGCCCCAGAATCTGTTGCATGGCTTTTTGGACCGAGTCCGGCAGGGACACTTTGGCAGCGCCTTGGACAGCCATCAAACTTCCAATTTGCGCAAAGAGCGCGCCGACACCGGCCTGCTGTTCTGCAAGCGGTTGTCGCACCACATTTGCGGCCTGTTGAAGCGGGTTGTTCGCGGCCGAAGCTGCCTGTGCTCCAGCATTCACTGCCTGCGGCGTGCCTTGCACCGGATAGAGGCTTGTCCGGGCACCACCGGATTGAAGAACGGTCGACGTAGTTCCGGACGCCAGCTGACCTGCCTGAGGTGTATTCAAAACTGTTTGAGACCTAGCACCTTGGGCACTTCCTGTCAGACTACCGGTCTGAGGCAGTGGAACAGAACCCTGGGGAACCGTCGCTCCCTGACCTACTGCCGACTGAGGACCCGGTGGCGGAGGGATCACCTGAGAATTTGCTGACAGATTGCTAACCGGTTGCCCGCTGCTTTGCGCAGGGACCGCGCCACTGCCAAGAGGCACTGCTCCCTGCACGCCAGCATTTTGACCTGCACCAGCAGGGAGAATCTGGGGCAAAGTTGCTCCAGCATTTGGCAATGTGTTTCCCGCCTGCACAGGCGGCGTAGTCTGTGCACCGGGCGGAAGCGGATTACTGCCGATTGGCAAAGCCGCAGTCGGCGGCGGCACATTCGGGGCAGAAGCTGGCGCAGAGCCGGGCGGAACCGAAGCAGTATTGCTAGCCGGAAGAGACGCTGCAGATTGCGGCAGACGTGCCTGAGCCTGCTGAGGTTGCTGAGGCTGAACATTTCCTGCCGGCTTGCCGGTTGGAGGTGCTGGAGAAGGTGTTGATTTTCCAGGAGGAGCAACCGAAACCGGTGTTTGAGGCGCCGGAGCTGAACCTGTCGGCGCGGTCGGTGTTGTCCCGACCGGAAGTGCCTGCAAAAGCGTTTGGACAGTATTTGCAGGGATATTCGCAGTAGGGTTTGAGCCGACAGGCAAGGCACCACCAGCTTGCAGAATCTGGGCAAGAACCGGTGCTGGTCGGCTCAGAGCTCCATTCCCTGTCGCGGGTGGTTGTTGCGGTGTTGGGACAGAAGCGGGTTTTGCCTGTCCGGCACTTTCCGATCCATTCGGTGGCGGCGGTGTCGCAGGCGAGTTGCTCGTCGTGATCTGGACTGTGGGTTGCTGTTTGCTGCCGGAAACCGTGACAGTGACATCACCACCGACCGGAAGCGGCGAAGGTACACGCAAATCCACCTTCGCGTCCGCCGTCGTGAGTCGGACAACACCATTCGGCAAATTTGCTTCCACTTTGGCACGCAGCTCTGTCCCGGGCTCAAGCCCCTGAGGAGCTGCACCACCGGATTTGCCCGCAGACAAGAGCTGAGCGCTCACCGTTTCAACCATGACACCATCTCCAGGCGCAGTGCGATGTGCCGTAAATCATAGAGCCCGAGTATGGCCGGTTTCTTAAAGCTTGCCCAGCGTTGACCCTGATCAAGGTGGTTTTCGAGATTCTAACGCACACTTAACCCAGATATCCGGGACGATAGGAAAATGGTTTGTCCGCAAAGGAAACCAACCGGGTGCGTTTTGCGCCCGCTTGCTGCCTCTTTATCCCGGTTAAAGGAGACACGTTGTGAACTGGATGAACCAACTGAACGAACGCGCGAACCTCATGGGGCGCATGCTGCAATCCATTGGGGCGTTAAAAGGTTTACCGGACGGCGAAATTGCAGACATAGATCTGGAAACAGCTGCGCGGCGCTGCATGTGCTGCCGGGAGACGGAAGCCTGTGCCAGATGGCTTGAAAGCCATCCGGATGGATCCGGTGGGCCGATGAAGGATTGCCCGAATTCTGCATTGTTCAGCAGCTGGATGCAGTCCTGAACAGCTGAATTCTAGCCTGTTTGACCACGTCTTCGGTTTAGCCAATACGCGAGCGCGCCAGCAGCCGCACCACCTGCAAACCGGAACGGAAACATCGCAAGTGCGCCTGCATCCTGCGAGATTGGTTGCGGCAACTGCAATAGACCTACTGCGGTTTCCAGGATCAACGACAAGGCTGCCGCAGCAAATCCGGCGATCCAGATCTTCGCCGCCTGATCAGCTCGCCACCCAAGATAAACGCCAATTATGAGCGCAAACGGGTTTAACAGCCCGGACAGCCCGAATAAATCCATCCAAGTATCAGAAATCATCATGCTCGCTTCTTAGCGTTCAGCGCGATAAAAAGCGAGCGCATTTCGCTATGCCATGTTCAACATGATCTGTCAGATCACCACGCTCAAAGAGGCGAAGCCTTTTCAATTCCAAATCGAATAATGTGCTAAGGTTCAGGGAATTAGGCAGACAACGACCCTCCGTTTGGAAATACGGCGGCCCAACAACTGAAAAGCCACCCATAGATGACATTTTCACCGCCATTTGATGCTGATGATCCGACGGTCGAAGAGCTGGAACAGTCGGGGCGCCGCCTTGCTATTGTTTGCGGTGCCTGCAGCCGATTTCGCTATATGAAGACCCATCGTTTCGATGCCGGTCAAAAACTCTCCAAGATTGCGGAAAAGCTTACCTGTGCGAGCTGTTCTTCAAAAGATGTGCGTGCCGTTCCAGTCTCTCGTGATCCGGACACAGGCTTTTGGCCAGCCGAACGCAGTTAGTCGCCAACGTCCTTCTCGATATTGATGCAGACAAGCCACAGGCAGGCAAAAGAGCCACATATGGCTGTGCCAATTCCTTGCGTTGAAAGCCTTAGGCATGATAGGCAAACTGTATCTAACAAGAGGCTTTATGCGCGGTTTACAAGAGACCCTGTAATTCCCGGCTGACGTCAGCCGGGAGTGTGCACAGACCAGCATTGCATGCGATTGGCTGCAGTGGCTGAAGACTTGCATTCAGAAAAAGCTTCACAGATTCAATGGACATATCAAAAGCTGAACAGCGGGTGTTGCACCTGTTGGCTCAAGGCGGCCACATCCGGCTCGAAAAGGATGAGGCTGGCTGCATTCTCAACTACGAAACGATTACGCGTGATGGCTGGTATTGGTCTGGCTGCAACCAGTTTCTGTTTCGAAAACTCAAACGCCGACGCCTGATCGCGTCGAGAAACAGCGGCCCGTACAAGATCACCCAACTGGGGCTGAAACGGGTCCGTGCTCAACTCGACAATCGTTGACACAACAGGGGCAGGAAAGAAGCCCAAAGCTTCTTTCCGCCCCTTATTCATTTGACCTTCAGTCAAAACCCGGACTGTCGCCCATAAGGTATCTGGGACCACGCCCGTGACGGCTGGCAGCATCCCCGGCATTATAAAGTTTGCAGGATTTCATCGACAGGCAACCGCAGCCGATACAGCCATCGAGTTTTTCCCGCAACGCAGTAAGCTGCTCAATCTTTTGATCAAGGTGAACCCGAAAATCCTTGCTGATCCTGGTCCAGTCCGCCTTCGTTGGTGCTCTGCCTGACGGAAGCTTCTTCAGCTGCTCAGCAATTTCAGAAATTGAAAACCCAAACTCCTGGGCGACCAGAGCAAAAGACAATCGCCGGATATCTGCCCGCAGAAAACGGCGCTGGCCACCGGCATTGCGATGCGGCGTTACCAGTCCCTTGGTCTCGTAAAACCGGATTGCGGAGACTGACAAACCTGTGCGTTCCGCAAGTTCACCAATCGATAGAGAATTAGAGCTTTTCACAAGCCACTCCAAAAATTTGTGTTTTGCCTCTTGACCTAAACTTAACTTGAGGAATTATCTCTGGTGTCCAGACGATGTCAAATCTCGAAAGGACAGATAATGAGCACAGCATTTCTAGAACACGTGAACGTCACGGTCAGCGACCCGGAAGCAACTGCCAAACGGTTGCATGACTGGTTTGGTTGGCACATCCGCTGGAAAGGCGACAGCCTGGGTGGTGGTGTCACCTATCACATAGGCAACGACACCAGTTACATCGCCGCATATAGCCCGCCGAAACAGACAGTCCCGTTGCAAGGTGAAAGCTATGGGATCCACGGCGGTCTCAATCACATCGCGGTTGTGGTCGATGATCTGGATACCACAGAAACGCTGATCAAGGCTGGTGGTTATGAAACCAAGAACCATGCCGATTATGAACCAGGTCGCCGCTTCTATTTTGACGATGATGACGGTATCGAGTTCGAAGTTGTCAGCTATGAGTTCTGAAGGCGTATCCACACACATCTTGGAACCCTACCGGCGAACACCAAGACTATTGCGTTTGTCCGATCAGGAAATCAACGCTTTGAATGCAGATGGGTTTCTTGATGAAAATCTGCGCCTGCCCAAAGACCAATGGATAGGTATGCGGATATTCCGACCCTCACCGAAATACGGGCTCGGAATTCCCGTTAGAATAGTCATGAACAGACTAAGCAAGTCCGTCCGCATATTGTGGACCGCCGGTTTCCGGCGGTCCACCTAAAACACCATTCACTTGTCGAGGTAGGGTCTCTGTCTTAGCGCGGCGCCATCCGGATTGAACCGTCCAGACGGATCGTTTCGCCGTTGAGCATATCGTTTTCACAGATCGCTCTGACCAATTGAGCGTATTCCGTCGCTTTGCCAAGACGAGACGGGAAGGGTACTTGCTGGCCGAGGGAATCCTGCACGTCTTGAGAAAGACCCAAAAGCATCGGTGTTTCAAAGATGCCGGGGGCGATTGTCATGACACGAATACCTGATTTGGCCAGATCTCTAGCTACTGGCAGCGTCATTCCGGCAACACCGGCTTTGGAAGCCGCATAAGCCACCTGACCGATCTGACCGTCAAATGCAGCCACAGACGCGGTCGACACAATCAAACCTCGCCCGCCATCATCCGTTACCGGTTCGAGAGTTGTCATACCAGTCGCTGCGATAGACAGGCACCGGAATGACCCGATCAGATTGACCGATATGACCTTTTCAAACATGTCTATCGGGTGCGGTTCGCCCCGCGATGTGGTTTTTGCAACCGGTGCTATCCCTGCACAGTTGACCAGAATGCGTTCCTGACCGTGAGCTGCACGGGCTTTTCCAAAACCTGCTTCAACACTTGTCTGATCTGTCACATCGACATTTGCAAAGGTGCCTTTGATTTCGGAGGCAACGGCTTCGCCCTGGTCGCTGTTACGATCGAAAATCGTGACTTTCACACCTTGAGACGCCAGCATCTTCGCTGTCGCAGCGCCAAGGCCGGACGCACCGCCGGTCACCACTGCCGCATAAGTCGAATCCAGTTTCATAGAAGCCCCCAAATAAACCAATCCATTGTTTTTTATGGATTTAATTATCTTGATTGACGGTAACGTCAATATTTGCAGGCAAAGTGGCCGAGTTTCCCAAAGAGGTCAAGGCATTTTGGCGCTTCACTTGCCAAGAAGAACCAGATCAATTGGCTTTACCAAACCGGAAATGGTGCTCTGCGGCCGCGTCTCCAAAAACTCATCGGAGTAGCCTTGCTTTTGCGCCAGCTGCCAGGTCACCCGATCGGTCAATATGGTACTTTTCTGGGATTTATTGGCATCTTCGAGTTTTGCTGCCCGATTGACAGCGTCCCCGATCACGGTGAACTCCAGACGGTTTTTTGACCCGATGACACCAACGGTAACCGGTCCCGCCGCAACAGCGGTTCCAATTCGAAGACCGTCTGGCCAGCCAGCGGTGTGAAACCGCTCCTGGTTATCTGCAACCGCGCCGACCAATTTGGCGGCCGCTCGCAATGCATCGGCAGCATGGGTTTCAGAAGGTTGAACCGCGCCGAAAGTCGCCAGAATGCCGTCCCCCAGATACTTGTCGACCCGCCCACCTTCCTGATTGATTACTTCGACAGCAAGGTTCTGATATTCAGCAAGGATTTCCAGTACCTTCTCCGGCGGGAGCGTGCTGGATGTTGCGGTGAACGATCTGATGTCCGCGTACAAAATGGCTGCATCGCGAAGGCTTCCTTCACCGGCTTGCAGTTCGGTATCCGCATCCGTAATCGATGCGGCAACTTCCGGAGCGAAAAAACGTTTGAGATCCGATGCAGCGGCATGATCGCGCGTCGCTTCAAACAACAACGATCGACCGCGGTAGAGTGCAACAGACAAGATACCGGTCACAGCCAGGATCACCATGGTCTTGTCGAGTTCCGCGCCGATCAGGATATTGTTGCCCGTCAGGTACTCAACATAATTGCGCGTGACCCGCATTCTGTCCATGTCGGAAAACACGGCATAAAATACCAGTCCCAGCCAGCCGACAACGGCAACCAGACCGGTTGTCAGCACGAAGCGCGGATCAAACCGAAGGGCCCGCAATCCGATGAAGATGAACACATACATCAATGTCGGTGTCTTCAGGTAGAAGGTCGGGTGCTGGTCGTATTGAATGTGAAACGAGAAGATAAGCCCGACCAACAGAGCCATATCAACGGCGATGGATGTCAGCAGATACCATTCCGGCAAAACAAACCGATAGGACAAGGCAAGCCGTAGCACCGTAAACAGGAAGTAGATGCTGAGGGCCAGTGGCACAAAATTGAACCCCAAAGTCCCTTCGGCCCTTGGGGCCACAGCGTAAAGCGAGGCAAAAAACAAGACCAATGCCAGTTGAACCCAACTGATCAAGCGCTCAGACGATGCCTCCTGCGCCCGTATTTCCGCGCGCACCCGGTCCGGTAGACCAGTTTCCGGCGGCCCGCCACGCAATACATATCTGAAAGTGTCTTTGAAAGAAGCCATGGAACCCCGATATACATGTTCCTGACGAATGTCATTGTTCCCTGGCGTTCACGCAAGGGAATACGCGGGATTGTGACTTCCTGTGATCACCAGACGGTCGTCAGATCAACACCTGTCCGCGCAACTGTTCGACTTTTTGAACCAATTGCGTTTGGCGATTGCAGTCTGATTTTGAAAGGGCCGATTTTAATTGATTGCGGACGGTATGAATACTGGCATTACGTGTCTGGGCAATCTGGGACAGCGTCAGACCGTCGGATAAGGATACCGCGATTTCCGTCTCTGCCGCACTCAATCCCGTTAACTGCTGGACCATTTTCCGGAACAGTTGCTCGGGCATATCCGGTTTGATCGCCAAAAGCAGTCCGGAAGGCGTTTTTGTCAGGAACGAACCGAATGGCGTTTGGTCGAGTTCCCCCAGACGAACTCCGATGACACGGCAAAGCCAGCGTCGTCCGGCAGTGTCATTCATACGAAAACTTCGAAAAACAGTTTGATGTCTCTTTTCATGAAGCCCTGCCAGGTGGATGAGTTCTCCCTGAACTTTTTCGGAACTGACATGCAGTTTCGAATCTTGAGTTGCACCGACAATACCTCCATGAGCCAAAAGCTTTTGGCCAGTTGAGCAGGCAAACTGAATACTCATTGCTGGATCGACAACGATTACTGCAGTCCCGGTTCCCAGTTGATGACGTTCGGTTGCCCATTTTTCAAAAGACAACCCGGCTATCATTCGATTGATTTCAAGGGACTGACGCATGACCGGAGCCAGCCGAACACAGAGCTCCATCCAGTCCTTTTCATATCGCTCCTGATCTTTGGCCCGGATGTTGCCACCAATCAGGAACATCCGATTTTCATCGCGCACCAACAAGGTCCCGCCACCGCAATGAATATCTTCATGCGGCCGCAGAATGTCGCTATAAAATGATGTTTTCCTCAAAGACTCCGGACGGCAAAGCTCATGGCATGAGATTGCATGGCCTTCCCGGCAATGCTCGAACCCTGCAGCATATGGATTTTTATCTGCATAGTTCTGCTTATATATATCCATCACATGTGGATCATAGCCCGACGAATACGCAATTGGCGCCGCTTTTGACTGTCTGTCATATCCGATGAGTTGGGTGCAGAACTGGGATCCCATGCATTTTCCAAGCTCATCGACAACATGTTGCCATCCCCGGGGATCCATCGCCGCAGCAACGGTCAGGTTGGAAAGACTTGCAAATTGTTCGACGGCGATAACCATGCCGAACTTTCTATCTAAGTTGTAATCGGTAGTTAATTACAATTTTCACTGACAAATTAACCTAATCATAGCCCAAATGGACCATGTGCAAAGAGGGTATTAGCACTAATATTTTAGTTGGTCGTAACAGGTGGATAGCCCCGAGGCGATTTAGCCTTTTCGCTTGACGCTCCCGATTGGGTCAAAAGGGATCCCGCATCCTTCAATCGGTACATCGATCAATGTTTAATGCGTGTTTATCTGGGCGGCCTTTGGGTCGCCCCTTTTTTTTACGGCCTGAGAACCACGCCTTCACTTGCCACAAGGGTTCCGGCAAACTCGCTTTGTGCAGCCTTGCCGATTTCATCCAGCTCATCATCTGACCGGCGAGGATCATGATGGAACAGGACAGGTGTTTTCACTTGTGCATTCCGGGCTAATTGCACTGCCTTTTGCCAGGTAGAATGCCCCCATCCCTCATAACACTCGTATTCTTCATCAGTGAACATGGCATCATAAATCATGATATCCGCGCCACGGACGAATTCCGGAAGTGCCGCATCTATATCCGGATCGCCATGTTCATGATCAGTGATGATACAAATAGAACTGCCATGATAATCAAAACGATATCCGCAGGCACCGCCGGGATGATTGAGACGTATTGTCTTGATGATCAATTCATCTTCACGCGGGATCTGGTCTCCGGCGGTGAACGTCTTGAATTCGACAGCCTTTAGCGTTTTGGCCGCCACCGGAAAAATAGGCGGCGACATGATACGACTGACAATTTCAACGAGGTTGGTTTCATCCTGGAAATGACCTGCCCAGGCGGTGACATCGAAATTCGGGTCATAGGCTGGCTTGAAGAACGGCAATCCACAAATGTGGTCAAGGTGCGTGTGGGTAAACAGCAAGTCAAACGATCTCGCCCCTGCGCGGCACAGCTCCATTCCAAGGTTTCGAGCACCGGAACCGCAATCGACCAGAACAAGTGCATCACCAGCCCTGATTTCAAAACAGGTCGTCTCACCGCCGTAGCGGAGTGTATCAGGTCCCGGTGTCGGGGTTGACCCCCGCACACCCCAACAACGAAGCGAAAAGTCGTCTGCCACGTGTTACTCCTTAATCGCTGGCTGCGCCCTGGCGCGCCGCAGCCAGATCCCGGGTTGTCCGCTCCAGACGCAACGCCAATGTTCGCATTACTTCAAGAGAAATATCCGGAAATTCTTTCAATAGTTTCAAAAAATCATCTTTGGAAACAGTCAGGACATCCATTTTATTGGCAGCAACCAGTGTCGCTGTTCTGGGTACATCGCATAATATCGCGATTTCCCCAACGATGGAATTCTCTGAAACCTGAGCAACTTTCTTCTCACCTGCAGGTGTTTGGACGAGCACATCCGCATCCCCCGACAGGATGATGAACGCGCAGTCCCCCTCTTCCCCCTGAGAACACAAACGCTCACCGGCAGGGTATTCGGTTCGATCGCTGATGAAAGCCAAAAGACGAAGTTTTGTTTCGTCTATGCCATGAAACAAAGGCACCTTTCGGAGCGCTTCTACTTCAGCTTCAAGTGTCACTTTAATCTCCCAACGGCTATTTTTTTTGCCGATACTATTCAGTTCCCCAAAGCATCCATTAATTGAAATTTGTCATTCATTTCATTTGGATGCAATTATTCGTTTTCTTTGATCCGTCCCTGATCCAGTACGACACTGTGTTCAAATTCGGCCGCGATCTCTGCATTGGAAGTGCCAAACAGAAACGTTTTCCCGGCCAATACAGTTCTCAGATCGGCACGCAGTGCCTTGTCGTCCTCGGTCATTCCTGTAGCGATATCATCCAGTATTGTGGTTCCCGCATTTTTCAGAAGACCACGCACCAGAGCAAGGCGCCGCCGCTGGCCAGCCGACAGACGTGATCCGGCGACCCCAACATGATAGCCGAACCCGGCATATATGATCGGGCGACGGAGGCCCGTCTCTTCAACAATCGCCCTGATCACATCATCAATCCGCCGACGGGCATCACGCCGGTCTACGCGCGCGCGACCAAACAACAAATTGTCCTCGATGGTCAGCGGCGGTAGATAAACATCTGGATCAAAAGCTACAAATTCCGCGCTGTTTTTCACAACAGACTGCAGGAAGCGTCCCCGCGCCTTAACGACTTCATCCTTAAGATCGTCTGTCATCACTCCAAGTCGATGGCGCGCTGGAACAAGCTTGAACGCCAGCCCTGTCAATCGAGATTTGTCGGCATCTGTCAAACCAGGGCGTTGTTGTCCTGATTTGGCGATCCGGACAATGCGTTCGAACTCCGGCAATTCATCTTGAGTGATAAATGAATACGACCCCAACAATCCGCTATCGCCAGAAACATTCGAGAAAAGTTCCAGCATTGTTTCGGCGATCTTCTGACCGATTTGCTGAAGTTTGCTGTCAAACCCGGTGTCAGCAAGAAATGCTTTCACGGCTGGCAAGTCCGGCACTTGATCCATCGTAATTTCCGGATCAGCAGGAACAGCAAAGAAGAGGTTGTCAGCCAGGCTGGCGCTGGAATTGAACTGATCCATATGCCACAGCTCGACCAACCCCTTCAATGCGGGTTCATGCGCGATCCGTTCAGCCAGATTACGGCGGACATTGAGGATTTTTTCTGTAAAGGCATCGTTCATCGACGGATCGAATCGTGACTGCAATCCCAACCGGTAAATGTCCGTGTCCAGTCTTACAGTTTCCAGAAGTTCCAGTGCACGCAGATCCAACTCATCTATGTCATTTACACCGGCAGCTCCCAAGTCATCCCAAACAGCTCCCAAATCATAGGTCGGGTTTTTGGTTTCATTGGCTTCGCTTAACCGGCGTTTGTAGAGCCTGAGGTCTTCGCCCTCCCGTTCAGGCGGTAACAATGGTCGATGGCGCAAACCATAATACAAGTTTTCCCGGATCGTACCGGTCCAGACATGGACAGCACCGCCGACATAGGCAATTTGTCGCCCAAGAGTGGAGTCAGTGAGTTTGTCGAGGTCGAGATCTCCTATACAAACCTTTCCGGATGACGGAGACACCAGCCCGGCAGCAAGTTGAAGCACTTCAGATCGGCCGGATCCATCAGGTCCGGCAACCGCGCAATTCGACGCCGCTGGCAAATTCAACGTCACATCATAAACTTCCTGACCAGCAGCTCCCCCAGAGAAGCTGACTTGGTCAAATTTCAGTTCTCCGCTCAAAGTGGCGGTCTCGTCATTGATCAGCCGGTCGGTATCGTAGATATCGGTCGGATCAAAGTTTTCGACCACAGTCTGGTATTTGACACTGACATCAGCGGTCATCTGGTAATATGACAGAAGAAGTTTCCACGGACCTGCCAGATCTTTATAGGCGGCGATAACAGCCAGAAGAGCGCCGATGCTGAGATTGCCTTCAATCACCAGATATCCACCGATCAAGTAGAAAAAGAACGGTGTCAGCTGGTTCATGAAATTGTTCAGGAACTTGATGAAGAATTTCCGATTGAAGATCTCGTAACGGATCTTGAAATTCTCATAGAGGCGATCTGAAATATCTGCCGAATGCCAGGCCGATGCATCATTTGCGTGAATTTCTGCGACGCCGGTTATACTCTCACCGACTTTGTCTGCGATCAGGCGGACGTTCTTGACCCGTTGACGCGATAGAATAATGACCCGCTTTTGCAGCATGGGGATCACATAACCCTGGATTGGATAGGAGCTTATGGCAGCCAATCCCAGCAGTGGGTCCTGCATAAAAATAAAGCCGAGTTGGACGACCAGCATCCCGCCCTGGTAGGCAGGTAGTGCGAAGGCTTCGCCAATGAAGCCGCCGACATCCTCCACCTCGGACGTAATCATTGGAATGATTTCGCCCGAACTGACCTTTCGGAAATGCGGCAAACGAAAGCGCAAAACTCGCTGAAAGAGTTCAAAACGCAATCGGCGCAACATCCGTTCGCCCAAGCGGCCCTTATAAACATTGATGTAAAACTTGAGTCCGTTGGAAACAACAACGAGACCTAGAAAAGTACAACAAAGCAAAACCAGATATGGAATCTGGTCAAAATCAAAACTCAATACTGTTCTCGGGAAATTTTCGCCTTGAACCGCATCGTTGACTATAAGTTTTGGCAATTCCAGTAGGAAGTATACCACCGGATAAGACAGCACGGTTACCAAGAGGATGAATATCTGCTGGCGCGCGCTATACTTCCATATAAAGCGAAATAGGCTCTTTTCCATCAGATCATCCGAAACAATATGGATCAACTACGTGCAAACAAAACATATTTGGTATATTAACCACCTGACTTGGACGCGCTACCCAGGAACAACATTGCCACCACTACATTTAACACCTTAACGGCCTATTCAACGTCGCAACAAACAAAACAATTCAGATCACCACGTGACAACAACCGCCTTTTTGAGACATAAGGCTATCGGGGCCACTTTACAAATTTAGGGGCAGTATGAGTTCCAAGACACCGAAAATCCTGATCTATAGCCATGACTCTTTTGGTCTTGGTCATTTGCGCCGGTGCCGTGCCATTGCTCATTCTCTTGTCGGTGACTTCGACGAGCTGTCTGTCTTGATTCTCTCCGGCTCACCGATCATTGGCAGTTTCGAGTTTCGGTCGCGTGTCGATTTTGTTCGTATTCCAGGTGTCATCAAGCTTCGCAATGGCGAATACACACCTCTCTCGCTGCATATCAACATCGATCAGACATTGGCGATACGCTCGTCGATTATTGAACATACCGCGAAAGTTTTTGAACCCGACATCTTCATAGTCGACAAGGAACCTCTTGGTCTGCGTGGCGAAGTCCTGGGAACCCTCGAAGCACTGAAAGACACGGATACCAAACTCGTGCTCGGTTTGCGGGACGTCATGGATGACCCGGAGATCTTAAAGGAAGAGTGGGATCGGAAGAACGTCTATCCGGCCCTTGATGAGCTTTACGACGAAATCTGGGTGTATGGCCCGGAAGGCATTTGCGACCCGCTTCACGGCATCGATTTGCCTGCCTCAGTCCCTGAAAAAATGAGGTATACTGGCTATTTGCGCCGTGACCTTCCCCTGGATACACAAGAATCACCGCCGATCACGCCATTCGGCGATGAGCCGTATATTCTTGTAACACCGGGCGGTGGCGGCGATGGTGTCGAGCTGGTCGATTGGGTAATGCGTGCTTACGAGGCTCGCCAACGCCCCCTTTTCCCGGCGATGATAGTTCTTGGTCCGTTCATGCCAGCAGCAGCGGCTACGAAATTCATTGAACGCGCCGAGCATCTTCGCGATATTGAAATCATCCGGTTCACACCGCAGATTGAACCTTACCTTGATCAGGCGACTGCAATCGTCGGCATGGGCGGTTACAACACGTTCTGTGAAATCCTGTCCTTCGACAAGCCGACCCTCATGATCCCGCGTATAATACCACGCCGTGAACAGGCGATCCGCGCAGAACGCGCGGAAAACAGCGGATTGCTAAAGGTTTTGCCGATCGACAAATATCCTGATCCCGACCTGATGGCGATCGCCCTGTCCAAATTACCGGAGATGGCCCCGCCATCAGATGCCGGTATCGACAACCTCCTAGGCGGCCTTGAAGTCATCGGTGAACGTGTTGGCGAGATATTTGACGAGCATGTGCCCAAAACCAAACCGAAGCTGGTCAACTTCTAATCCTTTCGCCCTCGGCCTCATTCAGTTCAATTCGAAGTAGAACCCATGTCTCGTATCGCCGTTGTGGTCAAAGGTTACCCACGCCTGTCCGAAACTTTCATTGCCCAGGAAATGCTGGGGCTGGAACGACGCGGCGTCGAAATCCTGATCGTCGCGCTTCGCAAGCCATATGACCCGTTCATTCACGAGCTGCACCGGCAGATCTCAGCAGATATTCTCTATTTGCCTGAATATGTGAAGGACGATCCCGCGCGCGTTGCCAAAGCCAAACGGTGGGCTGAAAAACAACCAACCTACGAAGCAACTAAAGCCTTGTTCGATGCCGATTTCGCGCATCAGTCCAACGCTGATCGCCGGCGTCGTTGGGCGCAAGGCTGCGTGTTTGCGCACGAGCTGCCAGAAGATGTGACCTGGATCCACACACATTACCTGCATACACCGTGTTCAGCTGCCCGATACGCAGCGCACCTTGCGGGTCGCAGCTGGTCATTTTCGGCCCATGCAAAAGACATATGGACGAGCCCGGAATGGGATCTGAAGACCAAACTCAATGACGCGGCCTGGGGCGTAACCTGCACCGGGGTCAATGCCGAACATCTGAAGGGTCTGTCTGACGATCCTGACAAAGTCGAACTTGTATATCACGGCCTGGATTTCTCAGGATTTCCGGCCCCTTCAGACAAACCGTCTCCACGCGATGGATCTGGTGAACCTGTTCGTCTGGTCTCGGTTGGGCGCGCCGTTGAGAAAAAGGGGTATGACGATCTTCTGTCTGCTCTGGCTGAACTCCCCAAAAACCTCAACTGGCATTTCACCCATGTTGGTGGCGGCGAGTTGTCGGAAGAGCTGATATCAGAAGCAGACCATCTCGGATTGTCAGACAAGATCACTTGGCGCGGAGCACAGCCTCGTGAGGCCGTCATCGAGACCTGCCAGCGGGCGGATCTTTTTGTACTGCCTTCAAAGCTAGCCAAAAGCGGCGACCGCGACGGCCTGCCGAATGTTCTGATGGAAGCTCAGTCGATGGGACTTTGCTGTCTCTCTACCAAAGTCTCCGCCATTCCCGAGCTCATCAAGGACTCCGAGACGGGAGTGTTGGTCGAGCCCGGACAGGCAGACCAACTCACAGTGGCACTGAAGGACCTGATCCAGAACCCCGATCAGCGTTTTAGACTAGGAAGTGCAGCGGCAAAACATGTCCGCGAAGCCTTTTCCAGCGACCCGGGACTTGACCATCTGGCAGAGAAATTTCGCAAGGTGCTCTGACCGAAAAAAACGAGACCTAGAGATGAAAATTGCCTTCACGGCTCCCATGAAACCGCTAGATCATCCGGTCCCGTCCGGTGACCGGACGATGGGGCGATTGATCGTGAAAGCGCTCGAAACTGCAGGTCATGAAGTCAAGACTGTCAGCACATTCCGGTCCTGGAGGAAGGAAGGCGGCGAGGCCCTACAACGTGTCGTCAAGAATGACGCGCTGGCTGAAGTAGACAGGATTGCGCAAGAGTGGCAAAAAACCGGTTACAAGCCAGACCTGTTCCTGACCTACCATCTTTATCACAAAGCACCGGACTGGATCGGCACGGCCCTCGCCGATCGTTTCGATCTGCCGTATGCCATTATCGAAGCCAGCCGCGCGCCCAAACGTCAGACCGGCGAATGGGCTTTTGGGTTTGCGGCAGCCGATGCTGCGCTTGCCCGTGCCGATTCTGTTGCCGCGCTGCATAACGCAGATGCTGAATGCCTGAGCGCTGTTGTGCAGGATACGAGACTGGAAGTGCTTCTTCCGTTTCTGGATGCTGCGCCGTTTGAAGAAGCCGCATTGAAACTCAATGCACCAGCGACAGCCCCCCTAAAACTGCTCGCCGTCGGGATGATGCGTGACGGCGACAAAACCCGCTCCTACGAGGTGTTGGCAGCTGCTCTGGATCAGGTCCGGGCCTTGCAATGGCATCTCACAATCATTGGTGATGGTTCTAACAAGGATCATGTCCTGGGCCTGTTTCTGGAAGAACGCATAACCTGGCTTGGCGCGTTATCACCGGAAGACTTGCCCCTGCAATACGCCTCGCATGACCTTCTGGTCTGGCCTGCCATTCGCGAGGCTTTCGGATTGGTCTTTCTTGAAGCTCAGGCCGCCGGAATCGGTGTTGTCGCCGGAGATACGTTCGGTGTACCGGACATTGTGCAGGATGGTGTAACCAGTCTCCTGTCTCCTGAGGGGGACGTGGCCGCCTTCGCGGCGAACCTGCAGCGGGTGATTGAAAACCCGTCCCTGGTGAATGACATGGGCCGAGCCGCAACAACTCATATTCGAGAACGGCACAGTCTTGAGGCCGGAGCAGCCCGCATCAGTGCGTTTGCCCGCAAGGCGATAACCAACCATCAAAACCGCCGGAGTGAGCAGAGTCCATGAGTTTCAAGGCCTTCATTCACGTGCAGCATTTGCTTGGTACCGGTCATGTTGTCCGGGCAGCGGGCATAGGCAAGGTGCTCGCTGCGCGCGATGTTGACGTGACCCTCGTCAGTGGCAACAAAATTCCGCCAACGTTGGACACTGGCCCGCTCACCATTGTTGAGTTACCCGCCTGCAAAAGTCCGGATGCGTCCTTCAAGCGCCTTGTGACGTTGGACAATGAAGATATTGACGATGCTTGGAAAACCGCCCGCGTTAAAGCATCGATTCAAGCCTTTGAAGCATCGGACTATGATCTTCTGCTAACTGAAACATATCCATTTGGTCGTCGGCAGCTGGACTTCGAACTGTCTCCACTTCTGGAAGCTGCAAAGGCGCGCGCCAAACCGCCGCTGATTGCGACCTCTATTCGCGATATTCTGGTGCGCAAGAAAGAACTCTGGAAAGAAGAATGGATGGCTGATCAAGCCATCAAGTATTATGATCGCGTGCTGGTCCATTCTGATCCGGATTTCGTGCAGTTGTCAGACAGTTTCCCGTTTGCAGACAGGATCGGTGCTCTGGTCTGCTACACCGGTTATGTCGGCGGAGCAGCTCGCCCGGCAGTGGAAAGCACCGACGGCGAAGATGAAGTCATCATTTCCTGTGGCGGTGGCGCGGTTGCAGAGAATCTGTTGTCTGCGGCTCTCGATGCACGCCCGCTCTCTCGGCGCGCGGAAGACACAAATTGGCGCGTTCTCATAGGCCATGATGTTTCTGAGGCAGCCTTCGATATTTACAAGAAAAGCGCCGGCACCGGTGTCATCGTTGAACGGGCCCGCAAGGATTTCCCCGACCTCTTGAAGCGTGCCCGCCTTTCCGTCAGCCAGGCAGGCTACAACACGGTCCTGGACATCTTGGTCGCCGGTGTTCCTGCCGTTTTTGTGCCCTTCGCACAGGCCAATGAGACCGAGCAGAGCCAGCGCGCGGAGGCCCTTGCGGCTCATGGCCGAGCAATTGTGACCCGGGAATCAGGTCTGACACCCGAACGGCTTGCGGCATCCGTCGATGATGCGCTAGGTCTTGCCCGCACCAACCATCAGGTCAGGCTTGGCGGTGCCGAGACAAGCGCCGACATTTTGCTCCAGGATTTGAAAGCCCGCACCACATGACGTCTGACTTGCAGCGCTTCCGGCAGGAATTGACGGACCATCTGGACTGGTTCGCCGAGCGTGGCCGCAAGGTCCGGTTCTGGTGGCGAGATGATGATGCCATTGAACCAACCGCTCTTCTGGACCGGATGTTGGCTCTGGCCAATCAACACAGTGTCGATGTTGCGCTTGCTGTCATTCCGAAAGATGCGACAGAAGCACTGGTCGATCGTCTCCGCGATGAACCGCATGCTCTTGTGTTACAGCATGGCTGGCAGCACAAGAATTTCCAGCGCAAGGATTCTGGCGAGAAAGCTGCCGAGCTTGGCTCTCGCCGTGATCCGGATGAGCTGATGGACCAGCTGAAAGATGGCATGGTGCGGTTGGAACAGCTCTTCGGTGACAGGTTCATCCATGCGATGGTTCCGCCGTGGAACCGGATAGATCCGGAAATATCCCGCCGCCTGCCCGGCATCGGCATTTCCGGTCTGTCGACCTTCACATGGCACAACTTCCCGCGCTCCCATCAGGTCCAATCGCATATCGACATCATCAAGTGGAAAAAGCAGGTCCGGTTCATCGGCTGGGAAAGCGCCCGTCTACGCTTTGACCTGCAGATGACCCGTCGCCGCAACACTTGCGACGAACCGCTCGGTATCCTCACGCACCATCTGGCACATGACGAAGGCTGTTTTGAGTTTCTGGAAGAGTTTTTGGCTATCGCCGCTCATCATGAAGGCGCCGAGTGGCCCAATGTGAGAGAGCTGTTTTCCTGAATGTGATGATAGCACCCAAGCGCAAAACGGGAATTCAATGAAAGACACGCTCTACATTCTTACGCCGGGTTTCAAAGACCCTGCTTATCCGGGCAAGACCTTCTATTGCTGGCACTGTGCGTTGATGGAGGGCATTCTGGCATCGTTTCCGGAGCTTGCAACCAGGCTGGATGTCCGCCGCATATCCTGGCCGCGCCCACGACAGGAACTGGTTGATCTGATTGGTGAAGCAAACCAGAGCCTGCCTGTGCTGATCCTTGCCGAAGGTGGTTTTATTGATGACAAGGATGCCATTTTGCAGGCGCTAACCGACCGTCACGGTTTTCCGCACCCACATCCCTAGGCGCTACTCAGCAGCTTCGCCCTGCTCCCGGACGACGGCAGAATAGTCTTTCCGGAGCATCGACAGTTTCGGGTCGATGTAATTCTTGCAGAAGGGACGCTCGGGCCCGGTAAGGTAATAATTGCGGAACCGTTCGTCCGAAGCCTTGAAATCAACCAGTGACAGAACTTTGGTGACCAGCGGCGCGTCAAAATCATGCTGCAGGTCGCGCAAAATCCGCCCGATTTTCACACCAGTGCCCGCATCATAGACATAGACCGCACTCCGGTATTTTCCGCGCATCTTGTGATGGGAGGTACTGGAATGTGTCCGCAGATGGATCTCGATCAACACCTCAAGCGGAAGAACTGCCGGATCAAAAGTCACGACGACCGCTTCTGACCAGCTGTCCGCAGGCGGGTCTGAGCGAATAAAACCCTGATCCACTTTGGAAACACCGGCGATGGATTGAAAGACAGCTTCCGTGCACCAATGGCACCCGCCGCCCAGTCCTATTTTCACATCTGTCTCCGAAACCATTTTCACGGTCCTCATTCTGCCGTTTGGAACTGCCGAGACAAAACGCCTTGGCGAAGATGCCCCCAATCCATTTGTGGTTTTGTGATCGGGAATCTCTTGGCGGTCTGCCCTGTCTGATTTAGGGTCTGAATTCCTTGTCGCCAATGGAGCCTTTATGCCTCACGACCACTCTCATGATCACGACCATGACCATTCCGAGCTTTCGGAAATCGAACTGCGTGTTCGGGCGCTGGAAACGCTGCTCACCGACAAAGGCTATATCGACCCTCCAGCTCTGGACGAGTTGATCGAAACCTATGAAACCAAGATAGGCCCGAAGAACGGTGCCAGGGTTGTTGCCAGGACCTGGACAGATCCTGCGTTCCGCGACCGGCTCTTGTCTGATACCACTGCAGCCATTGCCGAATTCGGCTTCACCGGCCGACAGGGCGAACACATGGTGGTGGTCGAAAATACCCCGACCATACACAACATGGTGGTCTGCACCTTGTGCTCCTGTTATCCGTGGACCGTACTTGGCCTGCCGCCGGTCTGGTACAAGTCCGCGCCCTACCGGTCCCGCGCTGTCTGTGATCCGCGCGGCGTTCTGGCTGAATTCGGTGTGAGCCTGCCGGAAGGTCAAGAGATCCGGGTCTGGGATTCTACAGCTGAAGTTCGTTATCTAGTGATCCCGGAACGCCCGGAAGGGACTGCAGACTGGAGCGAGGACAAACTCGCTGATCTTGTTACCCGTGACAGCATGATCGGCACAGGGTTGGCGCTTGCCCCGTCAGGAGCAGCAGCATGAATGGTGCACAGGACCTTGGCGGCCAGATGGGATTTGGCCCGATTGAGCTGGAAGACAATGAACCGAATTTCCACGCCAAATGGGAAGAACGCGCCTTTGCGCTCACCCTTGCCATGGGCGCCACCGGTAGCTGGAACATCGACACGTCCCGACATGCCCGCGAAAGCCTGCCACCGGCCGATTATCTCTCTTCCAGCTACTACAAGATCTGGACCATGGGATTGGAAAAGCTCTGCCTCGATAAGGGCCTGATTACCGAAAGCGAACTCAGCAGCGGAAAAGCGCTGGAACCGGCCAAACCGGTCAAACAGGTTCTAAAAGCAGAAAACGTCTCTGCTGTGCTGGCCAAGGGCGGTCCTGCCGACCGGCCTGAAGAACAACCTGCGCGTTTCAAGGTCGGTGACAAGATCCGCACCAAACGCATGCACCCGGAATGCCATACCCGCCTGCCCCGCTATGCGCGCGACACGGTCGGTGTGATCGATGCGATCCACGGTGTCCATGTCTTCCCGGACACAAGCGCTCATGGCAAAGGTGAAAACCCGACCTGGCTTTATAGTGTTGCCTTCAAGGGAACGGATGTCTGGGGCCCTGACAGTGATCCATCCGTCAGCCTGCGTATCGATCTGTGGGAGCCCTATCTTGACCTCGCCTGAAACACTTCAATCAACACCCAAACTGCCGCTTGACCAAGATGGTGGACCAGTCTTTACAGCTCCCTGGGAAGCCAAGGTGTTTGCGATGACGGTCAAGGCGCACGAAACCGGTGTATTTTCCTGGCCTGAATGGGCCGAGACGTTGGGTGCAGAACTTGCCAAGGACGGCGATGGAAGCGCAGGTGAACTTGGCTATTACGATCACTGGCTGAACGCTTTTGAAAAGATCCTTACCAAAAAAGGCATTGCCGAATCCGAAATGCTGACAGATTTACGCGCAGCCTGGGACCAAGCTGCCCGCGCGACACCGCATGGCCAACCGATTGAGCTGAATCGCTAGGATGACTTGATGCATCTGAAAGTCCCTCCGGTCGCCGTTTTCGCAATAGCCCTGGCGTTGCTCTTCGCAGCGCATTTGGCTCTGCCGATCGCCAACGTCGCACCTCCGTTTCGGGAATTTGTTGCGCTTGCTATTGCACTCATCGGTGCTGCGTTTGGCGGACAGGCGGTCCTTGCCTTCATTAAGGTCCAAACCACGGTGCATCCCATGAAACCGGAAGACGCGACTACCCTCGTCACAAGCGGCTTTTTTCGATTCAGCCGTAATCCGATGTATTTCGGGCTACTTTGCCTGTTGCTGGCCGCAGGTCTCTACTGGGGAACGTTGAGCCTTGTCGCGGTTGGCCCGCTTTTCATCTGGTACATGACCGAGTTCCAGATCAAACCGGAAGAAAACCGACTTACCGAGAATTTTGAGCAAGAGTATCTGGACTATATGGGCCGCGTTCGACGCTGGATTTAACGAGGTTCCCTAACGCCCCAGATACAGCGACTGCTTTTTCTTGAAGGCATCGGCAGCAAAACGCATGAAACGCCGAATACGTTCGACATGTTTGAGATCCGGGTGGGTCAGTATCCAGATATCGTAATACCGGCTCGGTTCCAGACCGGGCACACGCACCAGATCCGGGTCAGGGTCTCCCAGAAAGCACGGCATGCGCCCAATGCCCAGACCGGCCCGGATGGCAGCATGCATCGCAATCATGTCGTCGGTTTCCAGCATGATCCGGGCATTGGGATAGCGCGCAGTGATTTCCTTAGACGGATATTTGCCCCACCATTTGAAGTGGACACAATTTATCGGCGCGGGATCGTGGTTCTTGGCCAGAATTTCGGCGTGTTCTCGAGCGAAAGCCTTTGAGACGTAGAACGCACGGCTTTGGCCGGTCGCAAGACGCCCGAAGAGGTTTTCATCCGGTTTGTCGGACACACGGATGGCAACATCGGCCTCTCGGCGCTGCAGGCTCAGGATTTCGTTGGCGCCAATCATGGTCAGCTCGATGCGCGGATGCAGCTCGGCAAACCGGGCCATGATCTCAGCGAGCTGCACCTGAAAGATAAGCTGTGCAGCTGTCACCCGAAGCGGACCTTCCAGTTCGGTATCTTGCGCAGTGATGCGGGTGTCCAGGGAATGGACTTCCGTTTCAATGCGCTTGGCGCTTTCAACCGCCTCCAATCCGGCAGGCGTTGCCACAAGACCATCCGGCAGACGTTCAAACAGCCGGGTTTCCAGCTGCTCTTCCAATGCAGACAGCCGGCGCGACACGGTTGAATGATTCACCTGGAGCTGGCGTGCTGCAGCAGACAAGTTCCCAGCCGTGGCGACGGCGAGAACAAACTTCAAATCATCCCAATTATTCATACTGTGCATTATTGCACAGTTTGTTTTCAAATATGTGGAATTTTTATCAGCACTCTTCTGACCTAGCTTATCAGCATCAAACAACGGAGAGACATTATGACCATTCAAGCCTTCGCCCAGATCACCGTTACCGACAAGGAGACCCTGCTTCGTTATCGGGAGAAGGTAGCAGCTACACTGGCCAAACACAGCGGCAGTGTTGTCGCCGCTGATCCGGCTCCAATCGTTCTGGAAGCTGCCACAGACGCTCCGAGCACCACGGCGCTGCTATCTTTCCCCAACGTGGAAGCAGCGCAAAACTGGATCGACGATCCAGATCTTGCCGACGTTCATGCACTCAGGAACAGCGCAGGCAAATCCACCATCGTTGTTCTGCCAGCCTAGAATTCAAATCAAGCATCAGGAGGTTGACCTGGCATCCTGAACAGCTGATTTGCGCTCAAACCGCACGCTCAAATCAATCCAAACCTGAAAGTTCCTTGCATTGAATTGCAGGAGAAGGATAAATCATGCCCAAATCCCTTATCAAAAGCGCAATAATCGCGCTTCCGTTGGTCTTTGCAGGTTCTGCGGCGCCAACGAGTGCCGCAGACAATAAACTTCCCATACCCGGCGTTTCCGAAAAACTCAACATAGCTTCGAAATCAATTCCGGTTCTTGACAGCCAGATGTCCTATCTGGAACAAGGCTCCGGCAAAACGGTTCTGTTTCTGCACGGCAACCCGACCTCCAGCTATCTCTGGCGTAATGTCATTCCGCATGTGTCTGACACCCACCGTGCGATCGCCATCGATTTGATCGGCATGGGCGCGTCCGGGAAACCAGCAATCGACTACACATTCTCCGATCACTCCAAATACCTTGATGCCTTTGTCAAAGAGATGGACCTCGGCGACATCATTCTGGTTGGTCATGACTGGGGAGCGGCCCTTGCATGGGACTTCGCCCATCGTCATCCCGACAAGGTAAGCAGACTGGCGTTCATGGAGGGTGTTCTGCCACCCGCATTCCCGCAGGCAAGCTATGATGCCATGGGCGAAGAAATGGGTGGTATGTTCCGTGCCATGCGCGATCCGGAACAGGGCAGGAAAATGATCATGGAAGGAAACATGTTTGTCGAACAGATCCTGCCAGCGATGATTAACCGTCCAATCGGTTCTGATGCCAAAGCCGCCTACGGCGCTCCTTACAAAACGCAAGACAGCCGTCTGCCAACCTGGATGTGGCCGCGCGAAGTCCCGATCGGTGGCGAGCCTTCAAGCAATGTGAAGTTGATGGAGGATATCGGGGCATTCATGGGCGAGACAGACATGCCTATCCTGCTCGCTTACGCAGACCCTGGAGTGCTCGTTCCGCCCAAGGCGGTGTCGTTTTATACCGATCTGATCGGCAACATTGAAACTGCTTTTGTCGGCCAGGGACTGCACTTCATTCAGGAAGACCAACCAGACGCAATTGGTCGTGCCTTGTCGGACTGGTTGCGTCGAAACTAAGTGCCGCTAGTACCTGCTGGAAAACAAAAAAAAGCCCGGTCGATGGACCGGGCGCATAGCCTGTCTTGGGAGACGTGTGCATATTTTCGATGGGGCCACACACCTCAGTTTTTTAGTGCGCTTTGATTAGGCCAGGAGCATCCGTTCCCGAATTTCCTGTTCCAGCGCTTCAATACTTCCGAGAACGTCTGCCTTCAAGCTTTCCGACATAAATGCCGTATTGCTTTTGGCTTTTTCCATGTCTGTCGTCAAACGATCAAGATCTTCACAGATCTCGACCAGTTCCAGATCGGTGTCACACCTCTTCAAAATGGCTGGCCATTCTTCGGGGAACATTCTTTTGATCCGTTTCAGGCAAAACATGGCGACTTCTGATTCACGTCCATATTCCGGCCATCCATTAGCCTATTCAGTTGCTCAATCAAGTGTTACACCGTGTAATTGAACGTGACGCGACGTAATTTTTCGTTGATTTTCAACGCTTTTGGTGGGAATAAAGGTACTCATGGAAAAGCCTGTCATCAGTGCTGAAAATGATACCTCCGCACCTGATCCTGCGGGAATTACCGCTGCCCTTTCTGACATATTGACCAGCGGTTCATTTGCAAATGCAGATCGACTGAGGAATTTTCTCGAATATGTGGTTACCGAGGCCATTGACGGACGTGGTAATGGCATCCGCGGCAAAACCATTGCTCAGGATGTATATGGCCGCAATGCCGCCACTGATGGCGATCCTGAAAACGTCGTGCGTGTCGATGCCCGGAGATTGCGCCGCCGACTAGCAGATTATTACAGCTCGGAGGGCAAGGACGCCGATGTCCGCATTTACATAGACAGCGGCGGCTACACGCCGCGTTTCGAGTTTCCTGAAGACCCGGTTCTCACAGGTGGCGAGTTAAATTCGAGCAACCAACCAATACCGATGGTTTCGGTCACGCGGCACAGAATGATGATTGGTGCTGTAGTTGCTTTCTTTGTTGTCTTGACCCTTATCGAATATTTTGTCCTGCATGACTCAGAACCCAGATTGGCCCAAAAGGATGAAACTCGCCTCCTCCAACGCCAGGCCCTGCTGGAAAAATCACCTGCATCACTACAAGCAGTCAACATGGTCGAACAGGCTCGTGGATTGCTGATTCCAATCTTTGACCCCGCGCGCCAGAAACTGTCACTGGGGTTTTTCCGACAGGCCATTGAAGTCGACCCGAGTTATTATGGTAGCTATGCGGGCGCGGCCGAAGCAACGGCTTCGCTTGCCCTTCTAAGTCCCGAAGGACCGGGAAAGCAGCAACTTCTCGCCGACTCCCAAAAAATGTCAGACATGGCGATAAAATTGGCACCGACCGATCCGTGGGTTCAGTCCGCATCCTCCTGGACCGCCTTCGCCTTAAAAGACTACGACAAAGCTATCCGATTGTCAGAACGAGCCCGGGCTCTCGCTCCACGGGATGGGCATATTCTCGATACCTATGCTGCAATTGCGATCTTCACTGGTGAATTTGAAAAGGTCCTGAAAGTATCAGATCCCAAAACCCGTGCTCCTAATTCCGCAAGGAGGTTTGGCAACCGGAATTCTTATGCAGGAGCCAATTTTTTTCTCGGAAATCATGAAGAGGTTTTGGCAACTCTGACGGATGCTGCCGAACTTGGCGATCCAGTAAGCCCGGTGCTTGCATCCTTACGGGTCGCGGCCACCCATGCGTTGGGAAACCAGGAAGAGGCAAGAAAACTTGCGTCAGATCTCAAGAAATCCTGGCCTGACGCACCCATTGACCGGGTGTTACTCAGTTTTTTCCGGGACCCGGAACACGCAAATGCACTCATTTGGCGCCTAAAAGACGCCGGGTGGGCACCTGGCCCGGCTCAAGCAGAGACAGCACCGGATACCCCGAAAAACTGACAAAGAAAAGGCGCCTTCGATAGGCGCCCGTTCCAATTCAGCTCGCGATGCGAAACTAGCTGACTGGCTTGACCAGCCTCATGCGCCAGGTAACGCCTTTCTTGTCGGAGACCAGACGGTAATCGTCGAGCACTTCCCATTTGCTCTCATCATCTGTCGCTTCCCAAAGCTTGTTGATCAGCTTGTTTGCGCCGGACTCAGGCTTCTTCGGAGAATACATGGACAGCGCGATGACGCCATTCTCCTTCAGGAAAGGCACGTAACGGCTAACAACTTCCGCCGGATTGTCAGCAAAATGAAGCACTTCGTTGAACACGATGGCCGAGAACGTCTCGCCCTCTTTGGGTTCATACGTATGCATGTCCCCTGCCCGCAGCGATGCAATTGACGGGTCGACATTGGCGATTTCAAGCGAAGATGGAGACAGGTCCATACCGGCATACCGTTTGATACCCATTGGCTGAAGGCGCTCATACAGCAGGCCCTCTCCGCAACCAATGTCCAGAACTTCTTCCATGGAGTTGGTCAACGATAGCCACATACCAATAATGCCATAGCGACCACTTTCCGGCAGCGAGCGTAGAAAGGCCCAGCGCCCGGCTTCATATTCTTCATCCCAGCCTTCGGCAGTGGTTGCGTTTTTCGACATGTCTACTCCAATGGGAACGGCAGGCCGGAGACCGGCCTGCTAAATCAAATCAGGTGTTGCAGATCACTTATAGGGATCGGCCGCGTCACGCAAACCATCGCCCAGGAAATTGAACGCCAGAACCACGATAATAATCGGGATCACTGGTGCCATTAGCCAGGGATAGACCGTCACGACAGAAATGTTCTGGGCTTCATTGAGCAGAACACCCCAGGAAATGGCCGGACGACGAAGTCCTAGATTGAGATAGGACAGCGCGGTCTCCCCGAGGATCATAGCCGGGATCGACAGAGTCGCCGAGGCAATGATGTGGCTGGTAAAGCCCGGCAACAGATGGCGACCAATAACGCGGGTGGGTTTCGCTCCCATCAACACCGCCGCCTTGGCATATTCTTCTTCACGAAGCGACAAGAGCTTGGATCTAACCGCGCGAGCCAAACCGGGCCAGTCAAGCAATCCGAGAATGACTGTGAGTCCGAAATAGATCCAGACCGGACTCCAGGTCACAGGTAACGCGGCCGATAGTGCCATCCAGAGAGGCAGCTCCGGCAATGAGCGCATGATCTCGATGACCCGCTGGATCAGCGTGTCGGCAATACCGCCAAAATACCCGGCAATGCCGCCAAAAAAGAGGCCCAGCACAATGGATATAGTCACACCAACCAGACCGACTGTCAGGGAAAGCCTTGCACCATAGACAAGACCCGAGAATTGATCCCGGCCCAACCTGTCCGTTCCCAGAAGAAACATCGTGCCATCTTTCGCCGGGCAGATCAGGTGGAAGGAGGCATCGAACAGCTCCCAAAACCTGTAGGTATCGCCAAAACAAAGGAAACGGATCCTGTGGACCTGTTCCGGGTCCGGCTTATAGACCCATTGCAGGGTTTCCATATCGACTTCGGATTTCAGGCCGTACACAAATGGCCCGACAAGACTGCCGTCATGGAAGAGATGTATTGGCTGTGGCGGAGCGTAAAGATGCAAGCTGTCCCGTTTGCTTGCCGTATGGGGCGCAATCACCTCGGCAAAAGGCACACAAAGATAGAAAAGAATCAGGATTACACCTGACCAGACAGCAAGTTTGTGGCGTTTGAATTTCCACCACATGATCTGCCATTGGGACGCCTGGTAGTACCGCTCTTGCTCAGCGGTCATTTCTTCTGTTGTGGCCGGATTAAAGGGCTCCGGGTCGACATAATGTTCGACGACACGCTGCGGTTTCTTGTCATGTTCATCGGTGCTCATGACGACGCCCTCCCGCCCAGACGAATGCGGGGATCGAGCACTGCCAGCAGAAGATCTGAAATCAGCATTCCGATCAGCGTCAGCACAGCGACAAACAACAGGACAAATCCTGCAAGGAACTGGTCCTGGGATTGCAGCGCTGACAACAAGACCGGACCAACGGTTGGAAGACTCATGACAACGGATACGATGACAGACCCCGATACCATGGATGGGATCAGATTGCCGATATCGGCAATGAACGGATTGATCGCCATGCGAAGGGGATATTTTATCAGCAGCGCCCCTTCTTTGAGGCCCTTTGCCCGACCGGTGGTGACATATTGTTTGTGCAATTCATCGAGCAGATTGGCGCGCAGTCTGCGGATCATGGCAGCCGTTCCGGACGTCCCGATCACGATCGTTGGCACGATCAGGTGGGCCATCACCGAGAGTGCCTTATCAACGCTCCAGGGCTGATCAATATACTCCGGTGCCATCAAGCCGCCAACTGACAAGCCGAACCAGAGATTGAAGAAGTAGAGCAGTATCAGAGCGAGCAGGAAGTTGGGTGTCGCCAGCCCGACATAACCGATGAAAGTGAACCCATAGTCCCCCCAGGAATACTGGCGCGTTGCCGAGTAAATGCCGATCGGGAATGACACGACATAGACAAACAGGATCGTCGCGAAATTGAGCACCACTGTCAGAGGCAAGGTCGGACCGACGACCTGATCCACTGGCTTGTCGAACTCGAATGACCAGCCCCAATTGCCCTGAATCAGACCGTCAAATCCATGTGGACCGGACCAGAGGCCAATCCAGATCAAGTATCTTTCGAAAAACGGCCGATCGAGAGAAAACTCCTTGCGCAGGAATTCCAGCTTCGCAATCGACGACTGTTCCCCGGTCGCCTTAAGTGCGGCGATCTGATTGGAAATGTAATCCCCGGTCGGAAGTTCGATGATGAAAAACACCAGAAAACTGATCACCATCAACGTCGGGATCATCATCAATATCCGGCGCAAAATATAAAAAAGCACCTACTTCCCCCTCAGATCCCGCACATTTTCTTCAGATCCCCGTAAACCTGTCTGACACCTGATATTGTTCCACTTTATGATGTTTTCAGAACAAGTGTCAGTCCATCGGAAAACGGTAACATTGATATCACAACGCGGTCGTCTTCATTTAGTTTCCGGTTGAGTTCGCGGATATCGTCTACCGCCGGATCATGCACTGCCGGATCAATTACATCCCCAAGCCGAAGCATGTTGTCAAACACCATAACGCCTCCGGTCCGGAGTAGCTTAAGCGCCAACTCATAGTATCTGGTGTAGCTTTTTTTATCCGCATCGATGAACATCAAGTCGAATGTGCCAGCTTCGCCACTGTCCAGCAGGTCTTCGATGACCCTTTCTGCCCGGCCAACGCGGAAATCAATCTTTTCGCGTACACCAGCTTCTTGCCAATGCGTCTCCGCGATCTCCTGCCAGTCTTTCTTTTTGTCGACAGCAATCAGCTTGCCGTCGGACGGTAGGGCAGATGCCATCCATAGTGTGCTGTAGCCGGTAAATACACCGAGCTCCATCACCTTACGCGCATTCAGTGTGCGTATAAGGAAATGCAACAATTGGCCCTGTTCCTGCGGCACGCGCATATCCGCCTGTTGAAGGCTTTGCGTCGTGTGCCGCAGTTTTTTCAAGGCCGGTGTTTCCCGGGTTCCATTTTCACATACATAGTCGATCAGGTCAGACGTTATCTCTAGCCGGTCGGCCATGTTTTCTCCTTTTGATTGGGACAAGCGATCAAGCAGCAGGGCTGCTCACTTCGCCATGTAGAACTCATCCATACGGTGAATACCGAAATGAGCTCCAGGATCCCAGCCATAGATACCTTCAAGCGGAACATTTTCAACACTCTTGACCGCAACCGGTTGGCGAACACCAGAGACAAGTCCAATATGGATAGTCTCATCTGCGTGGATCTGAAGCATTTCGTCCCAGAGTTCTGTCCGCTCCTCAGGTGTTTTGGACACAAGCCAGGATTCATAGAGTTCCATCAAACGTTGCGCAGGTGGCCAATCAGGCTTTTCTCCGCCTTCACCGGCAGTTTCATAATAATCACCCCACCCATGCCACGACAGGCGGTCGCCATGGACCGGAGCAAAATCGTCCGGTGGCATTTCCGAAGTTGGAATACCGTTTTCAAATCCGGACCAAACCGACATGACAAGGTCGCCGGTAATGGCGCGTTCACGCAAGTTGTCGCGCTGGCTCGGCTTTGCAAACAACTTGATACCTATTTCTTTCCAATTCTCGGCGACGAGTTCCAGAGCGTCCGCTTCGGTTTGGCTTTCTCCTCGAGTTTCGACGATGATTTCCAGAGGACGACCGTCCGGCATCAAACGAATACCCTTGGCATTGCGCTTGGTCAGGCCGATTTCATCCAGCAATGCATTTGCCTGCTCGGGATCATATTGAGCCCATTTGCTTGTGTATTCAGCTTTGTAAAGCGGGCTTGCAGCCAAAACTGTGTCATTACCCGGCGTTCCCAAACCAAAGAACAGCACACGGTTGAGCAAGTTACGGTCAATACCCAGCGACAGCGCATGTCGGAAACGAGTGTCTCTCAGAAGTTTACGCCACACCGGATCCTTGACTGTCATATTGGGAAGAATGGAGATTTCGGATCCCTTGGTGTTCGACCAAAGCGCCGTCACATACCCATTTTGTTTCTCACCTTTTTTCAGAACGGTGATGTCCGAAAAGCTGAGGTTTCGGGCTTGCAGGTTTGTCTCGCCAGCCTGTGTCTTCGCCGGGATCAGTTTGCCGTCGGCGACGGTCATGACAATGTTGTCAATATACGGCAGCTGCTGCCCTTCAGTGTCTACCCGGTGGTAAAAGGGATTTCGTTCAAGAATGAAGCGCAAGTCGCTGTCATCGCGCGTCCGGGCCCAGGGCTGCAAAGTTGGCAAATTGATATTGCGACCATTGTACATGTCGTCTTTTTTGGCATGCAGCGGTGCCCAACTACGCGCTTTTACTTTTGCCGCTTCTGCGGTGATATAATCTGCATCGCCATATTTTTCATGAAACTGTTTCAGATAATGTGCCGGACGATAGATGAATGGTGATCGCGATTTTGCCAACTCCGGCAAGAACAGCGGATTAGGCTTTTCCCAGGTGAAGCGAACGGTGGTGTCGTCAATGACTTCAAATTCCGGCCCTTTACCGTTCACCAGAAGGAACGGTGGCAATCCCGATGGTGTCAGTTTTTCATTGCTGACAATGTCTTCGAAATAATAGCGAATGTCTTCAGCACCGAATGGGTGACCGTCGGACCATTTGTGTCCTTCGCGGGTGTGCAATGTAAAGACACGACCGTCCTCAACTTCGACGTCCTGAAGAATATCCGGAACCAGTTCCAATTCGCCATTGTAGCCGACAAGGCGCGCATACCCCCAGACATTGATCAGGCGAACATCTTTTGCTCGTCCGATCAAAGTGTCCAAAGTTCCTCCGTGGCGCCCAACCGTGCGACCTTTGGCTTCCAGGTCAACAATCAGAGGTTCAGAGGGCAATCGTTCGGACACTGACGGCAGTATCGGGTCCAATCCCGGGGTTTCTTTCAGCTCTAGAGCTGCCAACGGCCCTGCCCATATCGCAGATGCCAAAAACACTCCGGCACCCGTTGTTTTCAGAAGTTTCATGCTGCAGTCCCCTCAAGTGCCCCGGAATTCTTCAGTCCAGGTGCACATACAAAATGATCAGGTTCCAACTCGACCAGCGACGGCAACACCCCATCGACCAATCGGAATGGCTCGGGCCAGGTTTCAGGCTCAGACGCACGATTTGCATCAAGTGTTGCAAAATCCAGTGGCGCCGAGAGGTCAGGCTCCGGTACGGCCGACAATAGCGCCTTCGTATAAGGATGGAGCGGATTTGATATGACGTTGCGTGTTTCGCCGACCTCTACCAAACGCCCGCGGCACATCACTGCCACCCGATCGGCGACATAATCAACAACTGCCAGATTGTGACTGACAAAGAGGTACGTCAGGTTCAAGTCGCGTTTCAGATCCTGAAGCAGGTTCAGGATTTGCGCCTGCACAGACACATCCAGTGCTGACGTCGGTTCATCACAGAGAATAAATTCAGGATTGAGCGCCAACGCGCGGGCGATCCCGATCCGTTGCCGTTGACCGCCAGAGAAAGAATGCGGATAGCGGCGCAGGAAGCGTGGATCGAGGCCAACCAGACTCATCAGGCTCCGTGCCCGTTCAGCGCGCTCTGCCGGTGTCCCTATTTTATGCACCTCAAACGGCTCGGTCAGTATATCGTTGATGGTCATGCGCGGATTGAGAGAGGAGAACGGGTCCTGAAAGATCAATTGAACCCTGCGGCGGTAATCCATCAGGCGTTCACCTGACAGTTCCGCAACATTTTCCAGCCCTTCGCCGCGATTGTAGCGGACATCTCCGCCTTCAATATCGAGTGCCCTCAGAATTACCTTCGCAGCAGTTGTTTTCCCGGAACCGGATTCACCAACAAGCCCAAGGCATTCTCCGCGTTTAATCGTGAGATTGATGCAATCCAGAGCCGTCATGGATTTGGGAGAGCCGCCAAAAAACGAGCCCTTGCGCAGAGTGAATTTTTTGGTCACATCGCGCATCTCGACTAGGGTCTCCCCAGGTTCAACATTACAATGCGGACGGTTTTTCGTCAGGTCTTCAGATTTAAGCTCGATTGGCCGGATTGGAACGAGCCTTTCGTCCTTGTCCATGTGAAAACTCGGCACAGCATTGAGCAGCGCTTTCAGGTAATCGTGCTTCGGATCGGTAAAGAGCTGCTGCGCCGTACCTTTTTCCATGATCTTGCCGTGATAAATTACAGCAATCTCATCGGCCATATTGGCAACGACCCCAAAATCATGGGTGATCATCAACACCGACATGCGCAGTTCGGACTGCACTTCACGGATCAGCTTCAGAATTTCAGCCTGGATTGTTACATCCAATGCCGTCGTCGGCTCATCGGCAATCAGGAGAGCTGGCCGGCAAATCATGGCCATGGAAATCATGGCACGTTGGCGCAGGCCGCCGGATAGCTCGAACGGATATGTGTCCAGAGCCCGTTCGGGATCGGGGAACTGAACCAGACGGAGCATTTCCTTGGTAAGTTCCCGTGCTTCAGCGCCGGACACGTTGCGGTGAAGAAGCGCTGCCTCGCCTATCTGATCGCCAATTGTGTGCAGCGGCGACAGCGATGTCATCGGTTCCTGGAAAATGATCGCAACACGGTTGCCACGCAAATGGCGCATCTGCGGCCCTTTACGTTCCAGCGTTGCAATATCGACCGGTGGTTCAGAACCAGTGGGGTCCGCCAGGATTACTTTTCCAGATGATATGGAAGCTGCCGTTGGCAAGAGACCCATGATGGTCTGCGAAATAACCGTTTTGCCAGAACCCGATTCTCCAACCAGGGCGACCGTTCGATTCTCAGGCACAACGAAGGAAACATCATCGACAGCCCGAATTCGGCCTTCGGCTGTATTAAAGTCTACCGTCAATCCCTCGATAGAGAGAACATTCACTGCGTACTACCTCCCAGAACCAGGATCGTCCTTGCGAGCTTTAATAAGCCCTTATTGCATTTGAAAGACAACCAAATTCCCTGAGGGATAGCAATGCGAGATTCAATGAATCCATGCTGTGATACAGATCACAGTCCCCAAATTACCCATTTTTCTTCAGGCTATTGAGAAATATCAGGTTATGCCAAATCTATTCGGCAGCAGAGACCGGTGCATTTTCAGTGTCATGACGCAACAGTTCTTGTACCGGGAACGGATCAATCCAGAATACTTCCATTCTTCCGGTCCGCCCTCTTAAATAATGTTCGCCAATCTGGCGCATGTTTATTTCAGAGGGAAGTTGTCGGACTGTTTCCGCACTTGCAAGAATCACGACCTCAGGCTGTCCGGCGACTTCCCGGCCCAGCGCTTGCAAACGATCGGCCGCGTTCACTGTGTCGCCAACAACGGTATAGTTCCAGCGATCCAAAGCCCCCACATTGCCGACAACAGCGGGGCCTGAGTGGATACCAATCCGCAGTGTCAGCTTGGGCAATCCGTCTTCATGGGCTGCTAGATTGGCTTCATGCAACGCTTTCGCGATTTTCCGCGCTGTCCGGATTGCAGCTTCTGCGTGATCTGGGCGGGCATCCGGAGCCCCCCAAAACGCCAACATTCCATCTCCGATAAATTTATCGACTGTCCCGCCTTCACTTTCAACGGCTTCCACCAGAATGGCAAAATGTTGATTCAGCAGACTGGCAGTTTCTTCTGCGCTCATGTTTTCAGACAACGCCGTAAATCCGACGATGTCGGTAAACAGGATCGATAATTGCGCTTCCCGCGGTTCGGCGGCTTCATTGCCACCCAACCGCATCAACTTGATAAACAGCGATCTTGGAACATAAGTGTTCATCGCCTTCAAACCCACAACCATGGAATTGAAAGCCAGCGCCACCTGGTCCATTTCTGTCACCCGGCTCCGCGGCAGAGGTTCCACTTCATTGAGCGACAAAGTGCCGACCCGCTGAGATTGAACAGCAAGATTTCTTAAGGGACGCGACACCCGCCGACCCAGCCAAAACGCAATAAGGACCGAGATAATCAGCGCGCCAATTCCGACGAACATGGACCCTGCAAGACGCCGTACTTCCCTGGATACCGTGGCACCGCGATAGTACTGCCCGATGGTCCATGGTTCGACTGCAAACCCGGCAAATTGGGTCTTCATCAGGATGTATTCTTCATGGCTTGTCTTTATCATGGACACGTCAATGCCGAGATCCGCCGCCCTTTGAAACTCTTCGAGCGGTGTCTCCTCAATCATGGCGGACAAGACCGGATCGCCAATGTTTGCCCAGGGTCCTGGCAGATTTTCTGCGATATTACCTCCGGTCATGATGTCCTTGGCATCTGAATGCATGATGACATCGCCGCTACCAGTCATGATGAACACCGTGTTGTCCACGCCATCATCCTGAGCTGCAACAATTTCAGCGATGTCGGCCATTGTACTGGCCGCAGTCAGAACGCCAACCATGCTGCCGTCGCGCACAATAGGCACCGAAACATTGGCGAAGAGGCCAATGTCGTGAGTTACGATCGGACCCCAGGTTGGCGGACTATTCGCTTCTATCTTCGGAACGGCTTTCGGCTCAAGACCGGGAGGTGGCGCATCAGACGCAATCCGCCAGATCTTGCCGGTCTCGGATCTATAAACGCCCAGACGTTTTCCAGTGGCATCTGTAACAGCAAGCGTTGTCAGGTCGCTGTTGGATTTCAGGGCAATCGATAGTCCGTCATGGATTGCAGTTCGATCGTCAAGGGCAATTGTATCTGCTTCGAATAGTGGCTGGAGCCCAACCACCGCATTTTCAACGGACTTGAAATGTGTCCGCAGCTGACTCTCAAGGGCTTGCGTGCTCAAAATGGTCTTGTCATTGAGCAGCGAAAAAGTATTGCTGAAATTGGCAGAAACCGACAATGCAAGCACCAGACCAATCGCGATGGCGACAAATGCACCAAAGCCCAGACCGACGATTGTTGTCAGTCGAAGCTTTAAACGCTGGTCCTTTTGAGTACTTTTCGCCATTCAGCGAATTCCTTTTTTCGTCGATACCAGCTTACTTGCGCGATACTTAGCGTCAAATTAAGGCAAACCCGCATTTATCAATCTCATCAACCTAGAGCAAAGCATCATTTTCCTTTGCGGCGAAGTCTGAAGAGCGCAAGATCCTGCAAAAGAATGACGGTTTTGCCGTCTCTGATTTCCCCATTCGAAATCATGTCCAGCGCGTTATCCAGCGGCACATGCAGGACTTCGATATCTTCACCTTCTGTTTCCTCGCCGCCACCTTCTGAAACCTTGTCAGCCAGATGGTAGTGACCGCGGTAGAACGCAAGATGTTCGGTTACAGATCCGGGGCTCATGTGAAGGTCATAGAGATGCTCAAGAGCCGAAACTTCAAATCCGGTCTCTTCTATCAACTCCTGGCGCATTCTTTCTTCCGGATGCGCGCCCTCCAGCAGTCCGGCTGGTACTTCCAGCAGAAACGGATCGCACTTGACCACCCAGACCGGCAGACGAAACTGACGGGTCAGCAACACACACTCCGTGTCAGGATTGTAAAGGAGGCATGTGACGCCATTGCCACGATCATAAACCTCGCGGCTTTGGCGTTGCCAATTCCCATCCCTGCGGCGGTAGTCGAATGTATACTTGGTGAGCGTGCCCCAATTGTCCGACAGAACATCGGTACCGATGAGTTTAAGAAATTCAATATCGGACATCACGCTCTTTCATAAAATGGGGTTCTACGGCTGCCGAGGGTCTAAACCGAGTTCCGACAGAATCTCAGCTGTGTGCTCTCCGAGCAGCGGAGCAGCATGCTCAAGAACCAGATTGCCGTTTTTAAATCTGATGGGTGTCCTGACAGACGCAATTGATCCACCCTCCACTCCGGAGGCAGGAAGCTCCACTTTCATGGCGCGATATTGAACCTGTTTGTCCTGAAAGACATCCTCGACCGAATTTATCGGGCCGGCAGGTACGCCTTCAAGTTCTAACGCTGCCAGCAGGTCGTCGCGGGTTCGGGTTTCTGTTTCGGCTTCCAAAATCGGAATTAAATCTGAGCGTGAGGCTACTCTGGCAGCATTGGTGGCATATCTGGGATTGTCCGCCAGCTCAGGTCGGCCCAGCACACTGCAAAGGCGTTTGTATTGGCCGTCATTGCCAACTGCGATGATCAGATGACCGTCATTTGCCGGAAACACCTGATAAGGAACGATATTTGGGTGTGCATTGCCAAGCCGCTTGGGTGACTTTCCGGAGACAAAATAGTTAAGCGCCTGATTGGCCAGGACACCGACCTGCGCATCCAGAAGCGCCATGTCGACCCATTCGCCCTCACCCGTCTCGTCACGGCGGCGCAAAGCCGACAGAATTCCGATGACGCCGTAGAGGCCGGTGAAAATGTCGGCAAAGGCAACGCCAATTTTCTGCGGATCACCTTCGGGATTTCCAGTCAGATCCATGATGCCACCCATGCCCTGGATCATGAAATCATATCCAGCCCGATGCGCATAAGGGCCGTCCTGACCAAAGCCGGTCACCGAACAATAGATCAGCTTGGGATTTATCGCCGAGAGAACCTCATAATCGAGCCCGTATTTTGCAAGCCCGCCGACCTTGAAATTCTCGATCAGAATATCCGCATCAGCAATCAGGCGGCGAACCACTTCCTGACCTTCTTCGGTGCGAAAATCGACAGCGATTGACCGTTTACCGCGATTGCAGGAGTGAAAATAAGCCGCATCTCTGTCTTCGCCATTTTCATCGCTGATGAAGGGGGGGCCCCAACCACGAGTGTCGTCGCCTTGAGGACTTTCAACCTTGATTACGTCTGCACCCAGATCGGCAAGCGTCTGTCCAATCCATGGACCCGCCAGAATCCTGGCAAGCTCCACGACTTTGATGCCTTTGATCGGCGCAGTCATATTTCAGTCCTCAATCAGCCGGATCAGGCTTCAGAAACCTTGTGATAGATATGGTAACGGCCCGGATGAATGCCGTCCGGCTTTTCCAGAACTTTGAAGTTCGGCAGGTCGAGCGCAAGGGCTGTCAGAACATATCCGCCAACAGCCATTCTCTCGTTGAGGAGTGGCTTCAGCCAGTTGACGATAGCCGCATCATTGGTCGGATCTGCAGAGCCGATATCGATATGGGCAAATGACGCTTGAGCACCAACGCGTGGACCACAGAATTTCAGCGTGTCGCGAATGTCTCCGAGGATCATATGATCAGCATCAGGTGCACAGCTCGGGTGGCAATTCATGGCAAAATCGAAAACAAAGATTTCCTTATCCGGATAGATCTCGCGCAAATGATCGTATGTCCTGCCATTTCCCAGCCCAAGTTCCAGAACCGGGCCATCAACTTCGTTGACCTTGTCGACAAGAAACTCCAGCAAGATTTTCTGGGATGTCATACGGCGGATAAAACTGTCCAAACGGCTCATCAAATAAATCCCTGCGGGTAACAACGTTCCTCACATAGACAATGCCAATCGTCAGGTCAAAGCCGGTTCGGAACAAACTGCATCTGCGCCCGAAAAGGACTGAGCACTTTCCGTTTCGATTTCGGCGTCCATACCGGAGCCTGATCTGATGAATGCGATAGCGTGGACTTTCGATTGAAAGACACTGATTGGTAGACTACTCGTGGATCTGTAAAGATAATCATGGGGCAGAACACCCCAATGACCGCGCTCATTTCGGAATATGCGGCCATTTTTAGGAGATTTTGATGCGTTCAGAAACGGCACCGGCCATTCGTCTGGAAGAATACACACCGCCGGCCTATCGCATTGAAACAGTTCATCTCGACGTCTTTCTTGATCCGGCTGCAACCCGTGTGACGGCAAAACTGAATATATCCAGGTCTGCGGACGTCGATGCAAAATGCCCGCTTATCCTTGATGGCGAAGCTCTGAAACTGATCTCTCTCACGCTTGATGGTCAGATCTTATCGGAAGACGCATATACGGTGAAACAAACGTCCCTGGAATTGCACGCTCCACCGGACGCTCCCTTCGAACTCGTCATTACCACCGAGATCAATCCGGATGCCAATACACAGCTGATGGGGCTTTACCGGTCCTCGGGAACCTATTGCACACAGTGCGAAGCCGATGGTTTCAGACGGATAACCTATTATCAGGACAGACCTGATGTTCTGGCAGTCTTCACGACCCGGCTGGAAGCGTCCAAATCCGATTGTCCGATCCTTTTGGGAAACGGTAACCTTTCAGAGGCCGGTGATCTTGCGGGGACGGATCGCCATTACGCCATCTGGAATGATCCCCACCCGAAGCCGGCCTATCTGTTCGCTCTTGTCGCCGGTGATCTGGCACAAGTCCCGGACCGGTTCGAAACTGCCTCAGGCAAGGATGTGGAACTCAACATTTTCGTCGAGCATGGCAAGGAAATGCTCTGTGACTGGGCGATGGATTCCCTGAAGCGATCGATGCGCTGGGACGAAGAAGCCTTTGGCCGCGAATATGATCTTGATGTGTTCAACATCGTCGCCGTGTCGGATTTCAACATGGGAGCGATGGAGAACAAGGGTCTCAACATCTTCAACGACAAATATGTTCTGGCTGATCCCGAGACCGCGACTGATCAGGACTATGCCAATATCGAAGCCGTCATTGCCCATGAGTATTTTCACAATTGGACAGGCAATAGAATCACTTGTCGGGACTGGTTCCAGTTGTGTCTCAAAGAAGGTCTGACGGTTTTCCGGGATCAGGAGTTCTCTTCGGACATGCGATCCAGAACCGTCAAGCGAATTTCTGACGTCAAGCTCCTGAAAACACACCAGTTTCCCGAAGACGCTGGTCCTCTGGCCCATCCGGTTCGCCCGCGCCTCTACCATGAAATCAACAATTTCTACACGGCGACCGTCTATGAAAAGGGCGCCGAAGTTGTTCGGATGCTGAAGACGCTTCTGGGATCAGATAATTTCCGCGCCGGGCTAGACCTCTATTTTGATCGCCACGACGGTGAAGCGACGACCATCGAGGCATTTCTGGCTTGTTTTGAAGAAGCTGCCTCAACCGACCTTGGCCAATTTGCTCTGTGGTACGAGCAAGCTGGAACTCCGGTCATAACCGTTGAAACTGAACATGACCCAGCCCTGCAGACCTTTTCGGTGTCGCTGACACAAGAAATTCCACCGGTTCCCGGCCAAAAGACAACAAAACCGGCAGTCATCCCTCTTGAGTTCGGCTTGATTGGAGCAAACGGTCAGGATCTTGAACTTGGCGAACACAACGGTGCTACGATTTCAGGCGATGTTCTGGTGATGGATAAAACCCATCAACATGTGACGTTCGAGAACATTGCAAAACCACCCGTTCTATCGCTTCTCCGTGGTTTTTCAGCGCCGGTACGACTGAACCAGAAACAGGATACTGATGAACTGTTGTTTCTGGCACAGCATGACAGCGATCCGTTCAACCGTTGGCAATCCGTCCAGACTTTGGCCATGCAGGACCTGATCCGTCTGACCAGTATTTGCCGGTCGGGTCAAAATGCCATTGCTGATCCGCAGGTCATATCCGTGTTTGGCAGTGTGCTGAATGACACTTCGCTGGACGACGCCTTGCGTGCACAGACATTAACTTTGCCGAGTGAAGCGGATATTGCGCAGGAAATCGGGACAGATGTCGATCCGGATGCCATTCATTCCGCAAGACAAAAACTGCGGAAATCAATCGCTGTTAGCCTGTGTGCAGATCTCCTTCCCTACGCGATGGATTATTCTGCCAGCGAGACTTTCTCCCCAGATGCAGCATCGGCTGGAAAACGGGCTCTCTCGAACAGAGCACTTCACTATTATGCCCAATCAGGCGCAGGCGATGCCGCACAGATGGTCTGGGACCGCTTTGCTGCGGCAAACAATATGACCGACCGGTTGAACGCACTGACACTCATGGTTCATGACCATCTGCCTCAGTCGACTGTTGCGTTGGAAGACTATCTGGCGCGCCACCAAACCAGTGCGTTGGCTATGGACAAATGGTTCCAGACTCAGGCAATGGCCCCGGGGGACGACACAATCGAGCAGGTCATCGCCCTGTTCAACCACCCGCAATATGATGCGACCAACCCCAACCGGGTCCGCGCGCTCATTCAATCCTTTGCAACAGGCAACCCGACGCAGTTTGCGCGGGCCGATGGCACTGGATTTGAGCTGGTTGCCACTTCTGTTCTCGAGATCGACAAACGCAATCCGCAAGTTGCCTCACGCCTTTTGACAAGTTTCAGATCCTGGCGGGCACTGGAAAATCGAAGATCAACCCTGGCAGAATCAGCGCTGGCCAGAATTTCCAACAGCAATGCGCTTTCCAGGGATAGCCGGGATATCGTCGACCGCACTCTGCAATAGCGGCACAGCTCTGATATCAGGCCGGGCTCTCCATGATCAGGATAACGAGCGCCCGGTCAGACAAAGCTTCGTAACTGTGCGCCACATCGCCAGCAAACCGATAATAGTCTCCGGTGCCCAGGTCTTCTGTCTGGTCAAGTGGCCCGACACACACGCTTCCCGTGGCAACAAAAACGTGTTCCACAGTACCTTGCGGATGCGCATCGGCTTTTCGAACAGAACCCCTTTCCATCTCTGAGCGATAGATATCCCGGCGCCGTCCGGGCGGGCAATTGGCCAGAAGCGTTGCCCCGAAAGAAGAGCTGTCAGAGGCAACCGGCGTGCCTTCCCCTGCGCGGATCAAGGTTGTTTCCTGGCTTGATGTTTCAAAAAGGAAACTGAACGGCACACCCAGCGCACTAGCTATTGCCCAGAGGGTTTCAACACTCGGATTGCCCTGCCCGGCCTCAAGCTGAGACAAAGTCGATTTGGCCAAACCCGCCTGTTTCGCCAAGGCTGACAGGCTCATTCCGGCTTTGGTGCGCTCTCGTTGAATGGCGCGGGCGATCAAGGCAATCGGTGTCATGTCTGCTCATACGCTGAAACACTATCGTTCGATATATAAATCAATATACCGATTTGACAAACCAATCCACTTCGTTCATTAAATCGAACTTCGTTCTATATAACAGCGTCCACCAAGTGCGCTTGCCTGATTGAACGAACCGATACCACGTCAAATGAGTTCGACTGATGAACACCAACAGCAGCCAAGAACCCTTGATACAAAACATACCCGCAACGATGCGGACAGACATTCTGGACGGCACAAGAGATGTGGTTCCGATCCTGATTGCCGTCGTGCCATTTTCGGCGGTTTTCGGCGCTGTCGCCATTGAAAGCGGACTGAGTTTTGCTGAATTGCTTCTGACGTCGATGTCGATCTACGCCGTCGCCAGCCAGTATGTCATGCTCGACCTGCTTGGCCAGGGCGTGCCGGCCTGGTCGATCATTTTGGCGGTCTTCGCCGTCAATTTCCGGCATGTTCTTTATTCAGCATCAATTGGCCGCCACATGCAGGCATTTTCCGGCCTGCAAAAAGCTGCCGCATTCTTTCTACTGGTTGATCCGCAGTTCGCAGCATCCGAACGACGCGCAGCCAGCCCCGGACTGCGGCCTGCCTACTATTTTTCCTATGCAGCCTGCATCTACATTACCTGGATTGCGTCCAACTGCGTCGGAGCGGCCTTTGGTTCCCTGATTGAAGATCCGTCGGCCTATGGTATCGATTTTATCCTGCCGCTGTATTTCACCGGCTTGATTGCAGGCTTTCACAGACGCCCCGGATTTGTAGCCGTACTGATCGTCAGCGCCTTCGCCTCGTTACTTGCCTACTTTATAGTTGGCAGCCCCTGGCACATCACGCTTGGCGGTCTGGCAGGTCTCGCAACCGCTGCTGCGCTGAGTCGCCCTCAGGAAGCCTTGACCCATGACTGATACTGTCTTGCTCGTTTGCCTGTGCGCAGCGGCCACTTACCTGACCCGTACCGGCGGCCATCTTTTGTTGTCACGGGTGGGCAAAGTGCATCATCGCGCGGAGGCGGCTCTGAATGCTGTCCCGGTTGCGGTCCTGACCGCACTGGTTGCCCCGTCAATCGCCACAGATAGTATTGCGGAAGCTGCAGCAATCGCAGTTACCGGCCTTCTGGCCCTGCGCTTTTCACTGGTCACGAGCGTTGCAGCTGGCATGGCGAGTGTCGTTCTGCTTCGGATTTTGGCAGTTTAGAGTGATCAGACGATTCCACCAGAGCAATCTCGGCGCTTCGGGACAGTCTTGCGAATCATTATTTGGCATCAAACTCCGGTAACACTTGAAACCAGCCTGGTCAGGTCTCGCTTGAGCTTTCGCAGACACTTGAGTCACAGAAAACTTCCCTAAGGGATTCCAAGATCTCATGGTTTTTACATACGAAAAACTGGCAAACGGTAATAGCGAGATACTTGTTCCTGCCCTGCTATATTGCGCATTACAGGAAAAGGTTAACGCAACACCGACAAACATCAGATCCCGTTAACCATTTTCTTCTTTGGCTGGACTAGACAAGAACCCAAGTTTTGATTCAAATGGAAGTGATTCGGAACGCTGGCGGGCGTTTTGAAACGGCAGATTTTGAGGCACACTTCCTATGGCACGAACAATGGCCAGCGGCGCGACCACGCGGCGCAACGAACAGGATTCAAAGCAGGAAAATAGCGCGGACAACGCGGCCCTGCCGTTGCGCGACATGTGGGGCTCCCTACGCAAAGGCCTCGAACGTTCAGACAACTTCATGCGCCGTGCCATTCCCGCCCTTGCAATTATCTTTCTGATCATCCTGGCGGTTTACCGGATCAGCGAACTCGCCTCGAACCATGACACCACAAACGCTCACGCAGAAAGCACGCTGAGCCTGATGGCAACTGTCGTTGCGAGCAAACTAAGCAGCTCGACCGGCGATCTTCCGGAAGCTGGCTACCGCACGACTCTCAAACAAATTCTCGCCAACAGCATTCCGTCAGGCGCCACCAGCAACGGACGTGTCTTTCTTGTTTCGGATGGAGAAGGCCGGATTGCAGCCTCAGCGCCAATTCAGCGCTCGCTCGAAGGCCGTCCTCTTACCGATCTTCTCGGCCCTTCACAGCCATTGATGGTGTTTGGCGCACGCGCCGGCGTCTTGTCGACCACTGCTGATCTGGATGGCAGAGCTGGCAAGGAAAATGTTCTGGCAACGGTACATCATCTGGATGGACGCCTCGGTATGGTCGCTGTACTCCAGCCAGAGAACGCTATTTTCGCCGAGTGGCGAGAAGATGTGTCTGCGAACGTCACACTATTTGTCGGCACGTCGCTCGTTCTGTTGGCAGTGATTTACGGCTTCTTCAGTCAGGCAACACGCGCTGAATATGCCGACGATATGTATACCGCCACCCGCTTGCGGATCGATACTGCCCTCACTCATGGTCGCTGCGGATTGTTTGACTGGGACCTGTCCCGTGGCCGCATGTTCTGGTCATCGTCTCTCTATGAACTTTTGGGGCGTGAGCCAAAGGACGATATCCTGAGCTTTGCCGATGTCTCCGACATGACCCACCCGGACGATATTGATCTGCTAAGTCTGGCAGAACACCTTCTGGAAAGCGGCGAGAGCCTCGTGGATGAGACGTTCCGCATGCGCCATTCCGACGGAAGCTGGATCTGGTTGCGGGCTCGCGGAGAAATCCAGAAAGAGCCTGGCCGCGCAGAACCGCATCTCATCGGTATTTGCATCGACATCACGGAGCAGCATCAGCTCGCGGAACAAAGCCGGATGGCGGATCTACGCCTGCGCGATGCCATTGAGACCATCTCTGAAGCCTTCGTTCTCTGGAATTCAAAGAACGAACTGGTGATCTGCAATTCCAATTACCAGTCCCTGCACAGCCTGCCGAGCTCCGTCGTCAAATCCGGCACGCCTTATACGGACGTGATCGCGGCTGCAGCCAATGCGACAGTTGCTCCCGAGCCAAAAACTGGTAATCAACGCGGTGATGCGCCGGATGGCTCCTATGAAGCTCAGCTCGAAGATGGCCGCTGGCTGCAGATTTCAGAGCGTCGTACGAAAGACGGTGGCTTCGTCTCAGTCGGCACCGATATTACCGCGCTGAAAAAACACGAAGAAAAACTGTTGGATTCAGAAAAACGGCTGAAGGCAACTGTCACCGACCTGCAGAAATCCCGTCGTGCCCTGGAAGTGCAAGCCCGCCAGATGCTTGATTTGGCCGACAACTACCAGGAAGAAAAAACCCGGGCAGAAGCCGCCAACAAGGCAAAATCGGAATTCCTGGCCAATATCTCCCATGAACTCAGAACACCGCTGAATGCCATTATCGGCTTCTCCGACATCATGACGCAGGAGATGTTTGGCCCACTCGGTACCGATCGTTATTCCGACTATTGCAAGGACATCTATTCTTCCGGAACCTATCTGCTCAACGTTATCAACGACATCCTCGATATGTCCAAGATCGAGGCTGGCAAGATGGGTATTGAAACAGAAGTCCTGAACGCGAGCGAAGCCGCCGAAGACGCCAGCCGCATTGTTACCGGTGCTGCAACTGAAAAGAACATCACCGTCCTTTCTGATGTCGATGAGGCGCTGCAGGTCCATGCAGACAAGCGGGCCCTGAAGCAGATCCTGCTCAACCTGCTCGCCAATGCGGTCAAGTTCACGCCTGATGACGGCACCATCACCCTGAACGCCGTACCGCGTGGTGACCGGCTTCGGTTCGAAGTCACCGATACAGGCATCGGCATTTCCGACCGCGATATCAAGCGTCTTGCAGAACCTTTTGTTCAGGTGGAAAATCAGTTCACCAAGACCCATCAGGGGTCCGGCCTTGGCCTTGCCATTGCCCGCTCGCTGGCTGAACTCCATGGTGGCAAACTGAGCATTCAGTCGGAGGTCAAAAAGGGCACCACCGTTAGCTTCACCCTGCCACTGGCAGAGCACAACGCGGCCTGAGTCCCGGCAATTGCCGCAGCGTTGTAGAAATTCTATTCGCTTCCCGGGATGATTGGCGTAGCCGCAACAGTAAGCTGAGCGTCGAGACCGTTAATGCGGTCGACGTTGAGTTCATGGAACGCATCGCTGATCAGAACGGTTTCCATAACTTCACGTGATGGAAACACCATTGCGACGAAGTGGTCCCAGTATTCCTGCGAGACAATCGGGAACTCGGCCTTAAGCGACAACGCCACATGGCCACCAGCTTCTTTGAGAAGAGGCTCGAAAGCCTTGGCAAACTTGGCGTAGGATTCACGGCCGCCGTCCTTCTTGAAACGCAATAGTTCGGAAATGACGATATTACCTTTCTTGACCTGTGTTACTGCACCGTTCTCATGATAATTTTGAATAGACTCCGTCGCTTGATAAATCGGATCACCATCAGCAAGGGCGTAGAGCATTCTGCGATAGGTGCCGGCGACACGGTCCGGTATCGCCAGCTGATAATCGACATCTTGCTGAAGCGCGAGATAGGCCCGCTTGCGCGGATAAACGGCAAAGGCAACCTCATCCCACTCTTCGCTGAACGGATAGATCGCTAGCGTGTCGGTAATCGCCAATGACGCATGTACAATGCTCCCGCCCAATGCGGCGATCTCCTTGCCGGCAACAGCGCCGTAAAGATCGTAACGTTCACCATTGCCGCGCGGTCGCCACTGCAGGAAATTCAGGTGAATGACCGGATGGTCATCAACCAGCTCGCCGTATGCCTTGAGGAACTTGTCGGTCGCATTGATCCTGGCGACATGCTCCTTGAAGTTTGCGGCCTCGCCTTTTGGCGAAATGCCAGGCGGCAAATCATCCTGTGCGGTAGCTCCCGCCCCCACCAGCATCATTGATGCCAGAAATGCGGCTGCGAATCTGATTGACATGCTCATGTTGTTTCCCCGGAATGACTTGTTGTCTCGAACGTTTTGATGATGGTCAGACGAAGGACCAGCCGCCATCCAGAGCGATAAACTGCCCCGTAGAGAAGTTGCTTTTGCCGTCGACAAGGGATGCGGCCAGATGGGCGCATTCTTCAGGTTGCCCCAAACGTCCGATCGGCAGTGTTGCATTAACCTTTTCCAGCGCATCGGGATCGGTTTTCGCAGCTTCCTTGATGCTTTCGGTGAAGCCCGGATAATCAAGCGCGTAGGTTCCAATGCCATTGACGATGACCCCTGTTCCGCCAACGTTCAGAGCCGCAGACCGGATCAGACTGTTGGCAGCAGCGCGCATGGCGCTGTAGGTCGACGCGGTTGGTGCTGGCCGATAGCCTGATGCGCTGGTGTTGATCAGCACCTGGCCCGACCCTTGGTCGGTGAGCGATGGCAAAACGGCCTGCAAGGCGTACATGACGGAGAGGAAACAGTCTTTGTACATCTGATCCGCGTTTTCCGCGCTTGCTGTCAACACAGTATCCACCGTGTGAGAACCTGTCCGGATCGCAGCAGAATCGTACTTGCCAAACCGTTTTTTGGCAGCATCGACGAGTGCCTGGGCGGCGCCAGCTTCGTTTATGTTTTCAGCGGCAGCGACAATCTCCACCTCAGCGCCAAGTTCTTTCAGCTGGGCTTCCAGCCCGTCGGCTGGTGGGCCAATGACCAGATTGTGGCCACGTCGGGCCATTTCCAGCGCCAATGCGGGCATCATGTGGGTCTGGGCATCCGCAATGAGAATTACGCGGCGATCTTCGGACGATTGCGCTGCACTTTCACCTGCAGACCCTGCAAGGGCCGCCATGGACAAGGCACCTGCAGCGCCGCCACTCACAGTCAAGAAACGCCGACGGTCAACCAACTCGTCGTCATGACTGCTAAGACTAGATGACTCATTCTGTTTGTCAGTCATGGCCCGTCTCCTACCCACAATGTGTTAAAGCCAAGTCCTGCGAATTCGCAGAATCCTCAAGCTGAATTAACATGACGCATACCATTTGAAGGTCAAGGCATGGCCCGAGAGATCGCAATCAAGCCTCTTCTCTTCAAGACTCTTCTGTTTCAACCACTTCCACTGGCCCCACCAGCCGTACAAAGACCGCCCTGATCTGCTGTTGCAGCTCGGTCAGTTCGGCCTCCAGCCGTTCGAATGCCGGACTTCCGGAAGCTTGCATCAGTAACTCCAGAACCCCGCGCGGAGCCTCGGCCGGAACAAACTTGCCTTCAAGTGCCAGTCTTAAAACCTGCGTCAGCCGGTGATAAAGACGCAACGCCTCCAGCAGCAGACCGGCATCTCCCTTGTCTAGAACACCAGCTTCACGTAGTTTTTCAAGTGCCTGTTCGGTTCCCTGCGCCAGGACTTCCGGGTTCGCATCAGCGTGCGCCAGCTGCAGAAACTGCGCCATGAACTCGATATCCACGAGCCCGCCAGCCACCTGTTTCAAATCCCAGATATCCTTGGTGCCCTTTTCCTTTTCGATCTTCGCCCGCATGGAGCGTACGTCATTGGCAAGCTTCGTTCTGTCACGCGGCTGAACCAGTGTGCCGCAAACACTTTCATAGATCTTCTTCCGGAAGTCCTCGGACGTAGACGCAATCACCCGTCCTCTGGTGAGTGCCATGTGCTCCCAGGTCCAGGCTTCGTTTTTCTGATATGCAATAAAGCCGTCCAAGTTTGTTGCCAGCGGACCTGCATTGCCCGATGGACGCAGACGGAAATCCACCTCGTAGAGTGAGCCTTCAGCGGTGGGTGCCGACAGTGCTGTCACCAGTCTTTGCGTGACCCTTGAATAGTACTGCGTGATCGCCAAGGGGCGTTTGCCGTCCGATTGTTTGACCCCTTCCGGGAACTCATAAAGCAGGATCATATCGAGGTCAGACGCGGCGGTCATCTCCCGCCCGCCAAGTTTGCCCATCGCCAGCACCGCCAGATGACCTCCGGGTACAAACCCGTGGGTTTCGCCGACATGGGCGATCACCTGGGTCAGGATGCGATCAACAACAACCTCTGCAAGACGGGCGAGCGCAAATCCGACACCGTCAGCCGACAGGGTATCGGAGATCAAACGGAGCCCGATCAGGAACTGCTGCTCTTGTGTAAAAATGCGCGCCCTGTCCAAGGCTTCTTCATAAAATTGGGATTGCGAAAGTGTCCGGTCGAGGCCGGTCCGAAACTCCTTGACCGTCGGCATTGCGCCGAAAAACGCCGGATCCAACACGGAATCCAGAACATGGACCCGTTTGGAGACGGTATCCGCCATCCGAGGTGCAGCGCCCATCGTTGTCGCCAGCAGCGTCAGCAGTTGAGGGTTGGACCTCAACAGCGCAAAAAGCTGAACACCAGCCGGTAACTTGCCAAGAAAATTGTCGAAAGCCCGAAGGGCAACATCCGCGTTTTCGGTCGCAGCCAGGGCCCCTATCAGCAGCGGATGCATTTCTGTCAGCCGTTCACGTGCCTTGGTGGACCGCGTGCTGGCATAACGACCGTAATGCCAGGACTTGACTATGCTGGCAGCTTCGTCCGGTTTTTTGAATCCGAGTCCGGTCAGGGTTTCCAGCGTATCCGGGTCATGATCATCCCCGGTGAACACCAGATTACCGAGTTCTGTTGACAATCCGGGCTCGTCTTCAAACAGTTCCGAATAATGGCCCTGAACTTTTCTGAGACGTTCCAGGAGCGCCGTTTCAAAAGCCTCCAGTGTCTCGAAGCCCATCAGGGCGGCGATACGCATCAAACCTTCTTCGTCTTTGGGCAGAAGCTGGGTTTGCTCATCATTGAGCATCTGAATGCGATGTTCGACATCGCGCAGGAACCCGTAGGCCTCCGCCATCTCGTCGCGCGCTTCTTCACGAATCCAGTCGGCAGCTGTCAGCGCGTCCAGCATGTCGAGTGTGCGACGACCTCGCAGTGCAGGGTTACGACCGCCAGCGATCAATTGTTGGGTCTGGACGAAAAACTCGACCTCGCGAATACCGCCCCGGCCCAGTTTGACGTTGTGCCCGGCCACCGCGATGGTTCCGTGGCCCTTGTGCATATGGATCTGGCGTTTGATTGACTGAACGTCGGCAATCGCAGCGAAATCCAGATATTTGCGCCAGATGAATGGAGTGATTTCCTTCAGGAACGCTTCGCCTGCGGGGATATCTCCTGCGCAAGCTCGCGCCTTGATCAGCGCCGCACGCTCCCAGTTCTGGCCAAGAGACTCGTAATAGACCAATGCAGCGGGCACCGACATGGCGAGCGGCGTTGCTCCGGGATCAGGGCGCAGCCGCAGATCGGTGCGGAAGACATATCCGTCTTCTGTTCGGTCCTGCATGATCTTGACCAGACGGCGGGTCAGACGAACGAACTCCACCGGTGCCTCGGCAGATCCAGCCATCGGTGCAATGTCGGGTTCATAAAGAACAATCAGGTCGATATCAGACGAATAGTTCAGTTCGTTCGCGCCATGTTTGCCCATGGCCAGGACAATCAATCCGGAACCTTCCTCTGGTCTTTCCGGATTTACCGGTGCGAACTTGTTTCGGCGGGTTAGATCATTCAAACAGAATCGGATAGCGGCTGTCAGGGACGCATCAGCAAACCCGGCCAGCGCTCCAGTCACCAGGGTCAAGTCAATGGCACCGGAAATATCAGCAAGGCCAAGGGTCAGCGCCAGATCATGTTTGAAAAGGCGCAGCACCCGCATGATGCCGGCTTCGTCGTCAGCCTGGGAACCGCGAGCTTCTGCAAGAATTCGCTCCAGTCGTGCTTCTGGAGCCTCGCTCAGAATATCCAGAAGCCGCTGCGGATCTGCCAACATCAAATCGCGGAGGTAAGGTGAATTGGCGATCACACCGTTCAAAAAGGGCCGCAGGTTCGCCTGTCGATCCAGTTCTGAATTGAGCGCGGCACCGGCGTTCGGATCATCCAGCAGATCTTTCAGGAACAACTCGGCCCGGCTGTCTTCCGGCACTGAGGGAACAATGGTTATGCGATCAGCAAGGCTGCCGGATATGTCTTTTGCTGTTTCCGGGCGCTCGTTACCTGCCTGCTGAATCCCCTCGCCCATGATTGCTCCCTCTATTTCCGGAGGTGACCGGATTAAGATCTATCCGGGCGCTCAGGCCCGGTGCTTCATTCTTGAAGCGCAAGTCTCCTCCATGCAAGCGGGCAACCGCTTTGACAAGGCTCAATCCCAAACCAGTTCCAGGTTCCGATCGGCTATCATCCAGTCTGACAAAACGATCCTGCACCCGGTCCATGTCCGTGTCCGGAATACCCGAGCCATTATCCGACACTATGAGGCAGATCCGACCTTCGTCCTCTTCTCCTGACAATTTGATTTCAAATTCGCCAGATTCCGGTCGGCCGTATTTCAAGGCGTTTTCTATCAGATTCACCAGGACCTGGCTGATGAGATCCTTGTTGCACTCAGCAAACAACCCTTCGGGGACAGCGTTTTCGAGCCGCCCGCCTTCGTCTTCCACAAGCGGCTCATAAAGTTCCGCAATTTCCGAGACCAGCACTTTCAGATCGACTGGCTCCATCACCGTACCCGGTGCCATTGATTCAATTCGGGCAATGCGTAGCAGAGCGTTGAAGATCCGGAGTAGATGATCGGTTTCATCGAGCGTGGTTTCGAGCGCCTCACGATACCCGTCTTCGCCTCTGGCATCGCGCAATGCTCTTTCGACCCGCGTTTGCAGACGGGTCAGTGGTGTCTTCAAATCATGTGCGATATTGTCGGTGACATCCTTCATCGACTGCATTAGCAGTTCGATACGATCCAGCATGGTGTTCAGGCTGACGGCAAGCCGGTCAAATTCATCATCATTCCCAGCTATCGGCAGCCTGCCTGACAGGTCGCCAGTCATGATGGTCTGGCTGGTCGCAGAAATCTCATCAATTCGCTTCATCACCCGGCGGCTGACGAACAGCCATGTCATCGCCGCCATGATCACAACGACCACCAACCAGAGACGCAGGGCATTGCTGAGCAGATTGGAAAAACGGAGCTGTTCACCCAAATCACGGCCAACCAGAATGCGGAAGCCACCACGCAATTCAAATATCCGAACCATTGCCTGGCGTTCAACATCCGCCGCTTCCGGGCCGATCCTTGTGTAGCGAACGCGGCGAAGCCCGCCATCGGCTTCTTCCAGAACCATGGTTGGCAGGCGGGCAATATTGCCGACAAGTGCATTTCCGGAAAAATCGACAAGGAGATAGAGACTGGCATTTGGATGACGTGAGCGACGATCGATGGTTTCCACCACGTCCCGCACTCCGCCGCGGACATATATGTCCGCCAGGCCTGCGATTTCCGTATCGATGGTCTGAACCACCTGCTTTGACATCAGATTGTCAGTGTTCTTCGCGATGTAGACCAGCAAAAAACCGGACAGCACCGTGAAGACACTGATATAGAGCAGCGACAGCTTGAAGGCTGTCGTGCGTGTGACCCTAGTGAGCCGCGTCACGGATCGTGTATCCGGCACCACGAATGGTGTGCAGCAAAGGCGTTTCGAAGCCCTTGTCGATCTTGCCGCGCAAACGCGACATGTGAACATCAATCACATTGGTCTGTGGGTCGAAATGGTATTCCCAGACGTTTTCCAGAAGCATGGTTCTGGTCACCACCTGTCCTGCATTTTTCATCAGATATTCAAGAAGGCGGAATTCTCTCGGTTGCAGCGGAATTTCCTCCTCACCGCGCCGACAGGAATGCTTCATGCGGTCCAGTGTCAGATCACCGACGGAGTAGGTCGTCTCGACCTGTTCAGCTGTTTTCGGACGCCGGGCCAAAGCTTCAACGCGTGCCTGCAATTCGGTAAAGGCATATGGCTTTGGCAGGTAATCATCACCGCCAGCTTTCAGACCTTTCACCCGGTCATCGACTTGACCAAGGGCTGACAGGATCAAAACCGGTGTATGGTCGCCTGAATCCCGCAGTTCCTGAATGATCGACAGGCCATCACGCTTTGGCAGCATCCGGTCGACAATCAGGATGTCATAATCACTGTCGAAAGCCATCTGGAGGCCGGTCTCGCCGTCCTCTGCTTTATCGGCCGTGTGGCCGAGTTCACTCAAGCCTTTGACGAGATAGCTCGCCGCTTCACGGTCATCTTCAATCACAAGAATTCGCAACATGGCACTCTTCTACCGCGTGGGAGGTGGAAAGAAAATGGGTCGGCAGCAGCAAAGGATGTGAATTTGCTGCTGCCGACCATCTGTCACAAGACCAACTTGTCGGGATCGGGGGCGAAGGGCAAGCCAGTCTTGCTACCAGGATCCGGTCCGTTTGGACCGGCTCCCGATCAGACGACGTTCATGGGCAGAGCCACAAACCGAGTGGAATTATTGGTTTCGACCCGGAAAAGAACCGCTTTCCGACCATCTTTTTCAGCCTTTTCGACGGCTTTGAGGACATCTTCAGGGCTTGTCACTTTCATACCGGCAACTTCGAGGATCACGTCCCCGGTTCTCAGACGCTTTTCCGCAGCCGGACCATCCGGGGCGATTTCCGCGATCACAACCCCGTTGCCTTCAAGGCCAGCTTCCGCCTTGGTCGTCAACACCAGGCCCAATTCATCAAGGCTGGTTTTGGTGTCTTCGATCACAGGCTTGGCAGCAGCAACCTTTTCAGTCTCCTGAAGGCGGCCAAGGGTCACGCTGACTTCCTGTTCTTCGCCATCACGCCAAATGGTGATGTCGACGTTTGCATCAGGTTCATAGGCAGCGATGATCTTGGAGAGGTCACGCGGACCATCGACGGTGGCACCGTCAACCTTGAGGATAGTGTCGCCTGAGCGCAGGCCAGCCTTCTTGGCGGGGCTGTTATCCTGCGCTTCCGCAACAATAGCGCCGCGGGCCTCTTCGAGACCAAGGCTTTCCGCAATGTCATCCGTGACGTTCTGAATTTGAACACCAAGCCAGCCGCGGACGACCCTCCCGCCGTCTTTGAGCTCCATGATGACATCTTGCGCGGTCGAAGCCGGGATTGCGAACGCAATACCGACATTGCCTCCGGACGGCGAAAAGATCGCCGCATTCACACCAATAACTTCACCATTCATGTTGAAGGCCGGGCCGCCGGAGTTACCGCGGTTGACCGGAGCATCAATCTGGATGAAATCATCGTAAGGGCCTGCGCCGATATCGCGGCCACGAGCCGAGACGATACCAGCGGTCACAGACCCACCAAGACCAAACGGGTTACCTATTGCGACTGTCCACTCACCAACTTCGGGAGCTTCATCGGCAAAGTCCACGTAGGTAAATTCCTTGTCTGCCTCGATTTTCAGCAATGCCAAATCCGTGCGCTTGTCTGCACCAATCAACGTTGCTTCATACTCGTTGCCCTGTTTGTCAATAACAGTGAATTCTGTACCTTTGTCGATAACATGCTGATTTGTTACGACAAACCCGTCATCGGAAATGAAGAACCCAGACCCTTGGGACGTTCCATACTGACGTGGAGCCTGGCGTTTTTTGCCGTTTTCTTTGCCCTCACCATCACCAAACTCACGGAAGAAACGCTCAAACTGGTTGCCCTTTGGCAAACCTTCGAAGAAGTCGCGGAAACTGTCGTTGTCGCCTTTGAAATTCATCATGCGCGGCTCAGCGGCCTGCTTCACCTGAACACTGACAACAGCGGGGCTAACGGTCCGTACAACATCGGAAAAATCTGCTGGTGCTGCGGCATCAACACGAACGGCCTGAGCCTGTGCCAGCTGGTTTGGAACAACAGTCTGGGCGGTCAAAAGACCGGCGGCTCCAAGAGCAAACACTCCTGCAAGCAATTTGGCGCGGCGGGACCGCAGAGAAGAGTTTGACCGACGAGTATCCATGTTATCTTCCTTTGCTGACTTTCGAATTGAAGGTCATTTCGTTCAGGACCGCTCGCGGGGACTCGCGCTCCATGTTCGAGAAGGAAGGTAGTGATGCCAGCCTTACAGGTACCTGACGGTGAGGTTACGTTTTTGTAAGGTTGGGAAAAGTCGCTGATTCAAGCGGATTGAGGGAAGAGAATAACCTTATCACCGCTCTGCCATTTGGCGTATTTGGACATGATCGCCTGAAAACGATCCGACTCCTCGAAGGACTCCAACCAGGATTTGAGCGCTGCCCAATCCTCGCCATCGAACCAGTCTCGCCCTGAATTCGCGAACTGTCTTACAAAAGGCAGGATAGCATAATCGGCAAGACTGGCAGCCCCACCATAAAGCCATTGGGACCCTTGCAACTTGGTATCCAGTTTCCAGAGAAACTCGGATGCAGCTGCGCGCTCCCCAAGCTTGTCAGCACCTTCATAGCGGGTGTCGTATTTGTACCGATCAAGATGCCGCTTGAATGGTCCGTCGCATTCATTGATCAGGTCCAACATTCCCTGCCTGTCAATTCCCTCCGGCGATAACCAACCTTCGGGATCTGACTGTTCCAAAGCCCATATCATGACATCCAGGCTTTCATCCAGCACCTGCTCGCCCTCTTTGAGGCAAGGCACTGTGGCCGATGGAGATGCGTCCAGAAACTCCGGTGCCTTATCCCTGAGTACCACTTCACGCAGCTCCACGATCTGTCCGCTTGCCAGAATCGCAAGCCTTGCACGCATGGCATACGGGCATCGCCGGAACGAATAAAGGATGGGCAAATCAGTCATCATTATTCCATGACGGATGGCAGGCATGGCGTCAAGCACCGGAATAAATCGTTTCAAATCAATCAGAAGCTGCGGTTTTAGAGCTTATAAAGAATTTATAGTAACAATTGGCAGGGTAAGGTGTTGTTATGGATGAATCGCTTCTTAAACTTGCGAAGACCAGTTCTTCAGAAAAGAAACATCAACTCGCTGATCATGTGAGCGGATTGCTCGCTGCGCGTGATGATGGTGCTGGTTCAGATGAATCTCTCCTGCTCAATAATATGCTGGAAGGGGTATACGATGGTCTGTCTGTTGAAGCCAAACAACAGATGTCTTCCCGTCTGGCCGAAGCAAAGGCAACATCGTCGGGTCTCGCAGCCTCAATGGCCAATGACGATATTTCTGTGGCCCAGGCAATTCTCGAAAAATCCCAGGCCTTGCTGGAAGAAGACATTCTGAAACTTGCTGAAACGCGAGATGAAGGACATTTGCTGGCTCTCGCAAAACGGGATCATGTCAGCAAAAACGTTTCCAAACTTCTGGTCAAGCGCGGCAGCAAAGATGTCAAACATGCCGTTGCGGCCAATCTCGGCGCTGAAATTGACATGGAAGAATTTGAGGTTCTGGTCAAGGACATGCCCAAACATCTGGGCGAACGCATCCGGCATCTGAGAAAATCCAATGAAGAGCTCATTGGGGATCTTTTCAAGGACGATGGTGAAATCGCGTCTGGAAAAGAATTGCAGCGACGCCCGTCAAAAATGAGCCCTCAAGCCTGGGTATTTGGCATCAAGACGGGCAAGACAACGCTGAACAAGGCGGTCTACCAGCTTGCCCAGGAACACAATCTCCTGGATGCGGTCGCTGTGCTCGCGTTTTTCTCCGGTCTGGAAATCAAATACGTCCACAATTTGATGGTGCGCTTTGACGCCACAGGAATTGCAACAGTTTGTCGATCAACCGGCATTGGCGCAGCAGAGTTTCAGAGTATCTGCAAGGAACGCTGCAAACATCTGAAATTCCCAGAGAGCACCGGTAGTAAATGGCTAACCAATTACCACATGCTGGATGAAACTGACGCTCGACGTCTTTTGTCGCTGATGAAGGTTAAACTCAAATCAGCAGATCAGGATCAAGCCGCCTGAGAGCCGTTCGACCCGGTATTAGCGTCAGACTTGACACTCCAGACACCCAGCTTACGCGCCAACTGCCTAGATCCGCCCCAAAATTTCTAAGTATTTTTACAAACTCTACTCAAAATTCATCTGAATTAATGTCAGCAGCCTGACATTTATATTGTAATTTATTACAATATTCAGATTTTTAATCAACTTTCAACCGCATCCTTATCCAAGTGTAAACTGTCAGAGACGTAGTTTTACGCAAGAACAACGGATGGCCACGTAATGCTTAAAGATCTCCTCATTCTTGCTCAGGACAGTACACCGGAAAAACGTCACCAGTTGGTGGAACATGTCACGGACCTGTTTGTAAGCGGGGCTGATAGTTATCAGGCCGAAGAGATAACGCTGTTCAACACGGTGCTGGAGAGCATGCTGCCGTCCATGGATCCGGATCAGAAGCAGACAATTTCCGAACAATTGGCGCCCATTGACACGACCTCCCATGAAGTGGCTCTGGCATTGGCCAAGGAAGAGATCGATATAGCCCGGCCCATGCTGACCTCATCCGATTCTTTGAAAACGGAAGATGTTCTCCGTCTTGCCAAGACCATGGGTCAGGGACACCTTCTTGCTATCTCAAAACGCTCGCATCTTGAATCCAACGTCACCGACATCTTGCTGGAGCGCGGTGAACGACCTGTCAAACAGTCCGTTGCTGCCAACTCAGGCGCAGGGATCTCCGACTGGGGCACACGTTTGCTGGTCAAGCTCGCAGGATCAGACGACACGATCAGAGATGCGATGATGGAGCGCACGGATATAACAGAGTCCGACTATGAAAAGCTCATCAACCAGATGCCGCCAAAACAGGCGGAACAGGTCCGAAACTTGCGGGATCAAAACGAAGAGCTTGTGCATGATCTCTTCCACAAGGCCAGCAAGGCCGTCACCAGTTCAAAGCTGGAGCGTAGGGCAACACGGATTAATGCCAAGGCGACATTGAAGGAGTTACGTTCCGGACAACGGACCTTGGGCAAAGCCATTACACAATTGGCTCTGTCCAACAATTTGTTTGATATCTGTTATCTGCTGTCGGAAATGGCCGGACTAGACCAGAAATACGTGACCAATGTGATGGTTCGTTATGACGGAACCGGGATTGCCGTCCTCTGCAGGGCCATGAGTGTGGACGACAATGATTATGTTGCGCTTTGTCGTGCGCGAGCATCGCAGAACAAACAGCCGACAACGACTGTCGACAAGTGGATTGAGGATTACCAGAACCTAACCAACCGTGATGCCAGACGCCTGTTGTCGTTCATGAAAATCCGACTTGGCACGCTGGAAGCGCAAGCAGCCTGACCTCGTCAGTCTGCAGCACTTTCAGGATCCTTTTGAGACTTCCCGTGTGACCACAGCAGCCCCAGCCTCCAGGGTTCGGTGCACCGGGCATTTGTCGGCTATTTCCAGCATGCGCGCCCGCGTTTCCTGATCGAGATCTCCTTCCAGCGTAATCAAACGCTCAAACCGGTCAATCTTGCCATTGCGGTCCTTGAGGTCCTCGGAACAGTCTTCGCAATCAGCCGCGTGAACCTTGCCATGCAAAACCCGCGTTCCGATGCGGTCGACCGACAATTTCTTTCGGTCGGCATACATGCGCAGCGTCATGGTGGTGCAGGCCCCTAAGGCTGCAGAAAGATATCCATATGGCGACGGGCCGCTATCCAATCCGCCAACACTCACCGGTTCATCAGATATCATTCTGTGCGGACCACTGGCCACCATCGACTGATATTTGCCCTGGCCGGTCTCCACAACATCGACGCCTTCCGGTTCGGGCTCAGCGCTAGTCACTGGCAATGCCTTCAGGTATCTACTCGACCAACCAGCGATGACACGGGCTGCATAGGCAGCATCGCCATTTCCGGACAGGAGATGATCCGCGTTGTCCAGCGAGACAAAACTTTTCGGGTGTTTGGCCGCAACAAAGATTTTTGTGGCGTTATCTACACCGACTGTCTCGTCAAGCGGCGCATGCATGACCAACAAGGCCTTGCCGAGTTCAGCAGCTCTTTTGAGGACAGATTGTCTTTCAAGGTCCTCCAGGAATTCCCGCCTGATCGTGAACGGACGCCCGGCCAGACTGACTTCAACAGCTCCATGCTCTTTGATATCGTCGATCGCTTCGCCAAAATTATGCGCAACATGGGCCGCATCTGATGGCGCTCCGAGCGTGACGACCGCACGTGCTTCCGGGATGTCCCTGGCAACAGACAAAATAGCAGCGCCGCCAAGCGAATGACCAATCAAAAGCTGCGGGGCTTCATAATTCTGGCGTAAGAAATCTGCTGCGAGTTTCAGATCTTCAACATTGGAAGAAAATCCGGTTGACGAGAAATCGCCGCCGCTGCCGCCAAGGCCGGTAAAATCAAACCGAAGAACGGCTATGCCCTCTCTGCTCAGAGCACTGGCAAAATGGCGAGTCGCCGGAATGTCTTTGGAACAGGTAAAACAATGGGCAAAGAGTGCGAATGCCCTGATGTCGCCGGCGGGCAAATCGAGCCGCGCAGCAAGCTTGGCACCATGTGATCCGTCAAATTCCAGTTTCAGCGGACGATTTGCCATGTTTGATCCCTCCAGCGATTTGTCTCGCAAGAGGTAAGCTTATCATCACAGCATGCAAGTCACGGCTTGGTGTGGGTTTCGTGACCAACGGCAGATTGAAATCAGGAGGGATCAATGTCTTTCAGGATAGACTTGAGCCGCTGTTCTTCTTCGTCGGAAAGGTTTGCAGCGGTAGTTGGCGTAGCGACAGCCATTGAGTGGGATCTTCTTCTAAGTGCCAGAAAGATCGCAATGACACCGATTATCAGTGCCAGTGGCCCTGCAGCCCACAAGAACATCGTATGCCATGCAAAACGCGGTTTCAGCAATACGAACTCACCGTAACGATCCACGAGGTAATCAATGACCTGTGCATCGCTATCTCCTGCAACAAGCCGCTCCCGGACAAGAACCCGCAAGTCCTTGGCAAGCGGTGCATCGCTGTCGTCAATCGACTGGTTCTGGCACACCATGCATCTGAGCTCGGTGGACAATTCCCTGGCACGATGTTCCAGCACAGGATCTTCAAGCACCTCGTCGGGCGTAACGGCCCCAACTGGTGAAACGGCAAGGGCCAAAACAAGAGATAGCGAAGCAATAAAAAGGCGCATCATCGCTTTACTCCGCCGGAACGCTTGCAGCGGACTTGCGCTTTGCTGCCGCTTTGGGAGCGCCAACCCGCAAACGCCGGTCCGCCATCGAGAATACGGCTCCAATGGACATGATCAGACATCCAATCCAGATCAGCGTAATCAACGGCTTGAAATAGATCCGAATATCCAGCGCTCCATCGCCGCGCGATTCCCCCATCGAGACATAGAGTTGCGAGAATCCGATGGTATATATTCCTGCTTCGGTCGTTGGCATCTGACGGGCCGTATAAAGTCGTTTTGACGGATCGAGCTCTGATACGACTGTACCACCCTTGCGAATGGTGAAGTGTCCGACATCTTCCACATAGTTGGGGCCTTGCCGCGGCGCAGCCCCATCGAAGGTCACTTCATATCCCGCGAGGTCGATCTGGTCGCCAGGACGCAGTGTTTCGATGCGTTCCTCCTGGAAAGCAGACGCTGTGACGATGCCAAGAACAGTCACACCAATTCCAAAATGCGCGATTGCCGATCCCCAGGCAGAACCCGGCAATCCAACGAGACGAGCGAAACCGCGTTTCGCACCGATTTCGAACAATTTGACACGTGTGACGATTTCCGAAACCGCCCCTGCCATGACCCAGACTGCAAGTCCGACACCGAGTGGTGCCAGGACCTTTTCCATGCCCCACAGCCAGAACGTGAACAGGGTAAACAGGAGGGCAAGACCCATGGCTGCATATAGCCGTTGGGCAGCGGCCAGAAGATCACCGCGTTTCCAGGACAGGACGGGCCCGAAGGGGACAGCAATCAGCAGCGGCACCATCAACGGACCGAATGTCAGATTGAAGAACGGCTCGCCAACAGAGATCTTTTCGCCAGTTATCGCATCCAGAACCAGCGGATAAAGCGTTCCTACAAAGACGGCTGCACAGGCTGCGGTCAGAAACAGGTTATTCAACACCAGTCCACCTTCACGGCTTATCGGGGCAAATAATCCACCTTGCTTGAGCATCGAACCGCGCCAGGCAAACAATGATAGCGACCCACCGATAAACAGGCACAACAAACCAAGAATAAAGACACCACGAGCCGGATCAGTCGCAAATGCATGCACCGATGTCAGCACTCCTGAGCGGACAAGGAATGTGCCCAGAAGTGACAAGGAGAACGTGAAGATCGCCAGCAGAACAGTCCAGACCTTGAGCGCCTCACGTTTTTCCATGACGATTGCGGAATGCAGCAGTGCCGTACCGGCCAGCCAGGGCATGAAACTGGCATTTTCGACCGGATCCCAGAACCACCAACCACCCCAACCGAGCTCATAATAAGCCCAGTAGGACCCCATCGCGATGCCGAGTGTCAGGAAACACCAGGCCAGCAAGGTCCATGGACGAACCCAGCGAGCCCAGGCCGCATCCGTGCGGCCCAGTATCAGCGCAGCAACGGCAAAGGAAAAGGTAATCGAGAAGCCTACGTAACCGATGTAGAGCAGCGGCGGATGGATCGCGAGGCCGATGTCCTGCAGAATCGGGTTGAGATCATTTCCCTCCAGCGGAGGGTTGGGAATGCGGGCAAACGGATTGGAAGTCGCCAGAATGAACAGCAGAAATCCTGCAGAAATGGAGCCCTGAACCGCAAGTGTCGTTGCTCTCAGGTCTTTGGGCAAATTTGTGCCAAACACTCCAACCAGCGCTCCGAAGAACACCAGAATGAGCACCCAGAGCAACATGGACCCTTCGTGATTGCCCCAAACCCCGGTGAACTTGTACAGCAGCGGTTTGGCTGAATGGGAGTTCTCCCAAACATTCACAACGGAAAAATCGGAAGCAAGGAATGCCATGGTCAGTACAACGAAGGAAATCAGAACCAGGGCGAAAATAGTCACAGATGCCGGTGATGCCACCGCCATCAGTCGATCATCGCCTGTCACGGCTCCCCAAATCGGCACAACTGACAGTATCAGGGAAAGTGCAAAGGCCAAAACCAGTGCGTAATGTCCGAACTCAACGATCATGGGTTATAGTATCCCGCTTTCCGACCAGGTTTCTATCAAGTTGCCTCACCACCAAAAGCAGTGACGTCAGTTTGTAGTGCCTTCTTCGCCCTGCCAGTGGCCCTGCTTTTTTAGTGCTTCGGCCACTTCCTTGGGAACATAGTTCTCATCATGCTTGGCCAGAACGCTGTCTGCAACGAACACACCATCCGGATTGACGACACCTTCTGTCACAACGCCCTGCCCTTCCCGGAAGAGATCCGGAAGGATGCCCTTATAGGTTACAGCGACAGAGCTCTCCATGTCAGTGACCCGGAATGTAACTTGTGCGTTATCCGAGCGAACGACGGAATCATCTTCCACCAAACCACCCAGGCGAATTCGCTGGCCGTGAGGAATGGCACTTGTCGCGATATCCGTGGGACTTTGAAAGAATACGATTTGGTCATTAAGCGCAAAGAGGATCAATCCGAGAGCCACGGCCAAAACCGCCCCTGCAGATCCTATCAGGGTCAAGCGTCTTTGCTTGCGAGTCATGTCAGTGTTCCGTCCATTTCAAAATATGGCAGCCCCCTGCCCCTGTAGAGTCTTGTCAAATCAACTCAGGAGCCAGTTAGTCCCAATTGCCCTGCAGCGTCTTTGATCCTTGCCAAATCATCAGGTTTTTCTGCGAACGCATCCTCGGCACTTTTCAGCGCTTTGATTGCGTTGTCCTTTTCACCAAGCACCATGTAAGCCCGCATCAACTGGCTCCACTCTGCCGACGTCCCGCCATTCGCCTCCAGCCGGGCAGCAAGCCCCTCCACCATCGTCTGGATCATGGATTGCCGGTCATCGTCAGCCATATCTTCGGCGGCGGCCATTTCTGAAGCACTCGGACCGGCCAATGTTGGTTCGATGCCTGTCAGATTTGCAAGTTCCTGACGCGCAGCCTGCACCCAGTTGGCGGTTTCATCCGCACCGTCTAGTAGAGTTTCCCAGGCTTTGATCGCATCGCTGGTCTTGCCTTCCTGCCCGAGGGCAAGCGCGAGAAAAAAGCGAGGTTTGACGGCTTCACTGTCCAATTTTACAGCTTGCTCAAAAGCCTGCCGGGCTTTCGCATCGACATTGCCATGATTGGCCATGGTGAGCGCCTCACCCATATCGGTGAACCATTCCTGTTTGGGACCAAGGAGCCGAAGTGCATTGGCATAGGCACGAGCAGATTCCTGAGGCAATCCTCTTGTCATGTAAACCGGAGCAATAATCGCCCAGCCCTGACCATCTTCCGGATTTGCTGCCAGATGCTGCTCTACTCGGGCAACCAGAACATCAACTGACTGGTCTTCTGCCGGAACATTGAGACGCGCTGCCAGTGGCTGATCCGTGAGGTCCGGAGACCCTATTCCCAGATAAAACCCGAGAGCTATCATTGGCAGGACCAGAATTGCGAGACCTTGCGCGGCCCGCCTGCGGGTGATGCCCGGCCCGGCCCGGGTTTTTTCCTGCGTTCTTTGATGAGCCGTCAGCAACCGACGTGCCGTTTCTGTCCGCGCGGCTTCGGCCGCATCGGCGTCTATCAGTCCGCGCTCAAGCTCAACTTCGATGGCGTCAAGTTGTTCGCGATAAACCGCTTCATCCGCGCTGGTGGTCCGGTCTTCTGAGGACTGCCGGGATCTGGCCAGCGGAATCAGAACCGAAAGGGCGGCGACAGCTGTCAATACAGCAATAAGAATCCATAACATCATGGGCGCACTATAGAACGCTGATAGCTTCGAAAAGCAAGACGTTCCAGCTGTGACCGGCGGTCGCGGTGAACACTTTCAGGTTAAGTTACGAAAACTGCTTGCGTTTAAGCCCTTTTATGCCCGGCGCAGAGCCTTTCTGACCAGTTTACGCTCGGGACTCGAGGGCACAATGGCGCTGTCGACGTTGTCCACTTTGGTGACAGCAGATTGCCGACTGCGGCGCAGCTGCGCAGCGTACTCTTCGCCAAAATAGATTTCCGACAGCATTATCGCAATATCCGCGGCAGCTTGCTGGGCTTCCAGTTGCTGGCCCTGCAATTTCCCCAGATCGGTAATCAGGGAGCGCGTTACGATCTCGAGTGTTTGCTCAACGGCCTGGCGAGTGCGCTTGCCAATATCATTGACAGCAAAGGTCTCCGAGGCGGAACGGACCATGGTTACAACACGAAGGGTCCTGACTGCATCATCGATGGCCATCTGATCAATGTCCAACTGGCCGTCTTTATCGAATTTTGGAACCTGCAAAGCCCTGCGAACAGCACTGTGGGCACTGTTCAATTCCCGGGTTACCACATCAGATATGTTTCGTTTGGTATCGGAGATGCGCTGCTGCCAAGAAGCGGTGACAGAAAGGTCCATATCGCGTTCAACGCCACGAATGAGCGTGTGATACTCTGACAAGGCATTGGAAAACGCCACCGGGTCCGGATTGTGATTACGATGATCCATTGCCAGGATATGCAGCCGCTCGGCCTCACTCATCACAACGTCGACAAACGGTGAGAATTGGGAACCGGCAATGGCTTTTGGATCACTGCTTCCAGCAAGGCGACCGGCAAAAGCGCAAAGCGCCGACGGGGTATCTGCCCGATCAATCAGGGCTGCCGCCAGAATTGGAACATGATCAGGAAAGCGTGTCGTACATTTGTCGACCATGTGCAGGACATCTCGATCCTGCTTCAAGCGACGTTCATTCATCCGGTCGGGCATGGCTTGAAGAAACGGTATGAGCCAGCGTTCCGAAGAAAAGATTTTATGGATGTCGCTCAATTCGGCGATGCCGCGTTTGCCGCCGAGCTCCATGCCTATGCGCCGATATTCCTTGTCCGACTGTGTAGATCGATGGAGAGCGTCGCCTACTGCATCAACGGATCGGGTCCGCAGGGCCTGAACCAGAGTGTCGACACGCTCGCCGCTGACCGCGGAGTTACCAGCCTGTTCGAGAACCATCCGGATCTCCGTCGACATGAGATCGCGCCCAAGCCACTGCCAGACCTTGTCCAAAGATTCCCGGTTTATGCGACCTTCTTGCCGATTGGGCAGGAGTTCGTTGATCAAAAACCCGTCGAGCGGTGTGAAAAACATACGCTGGATCTGACCGCGTCGCTGGGAGCCGCCCGGCATGTCAGGTGCAACTGGCAAGGGGTCCCGAAGCAGCTCCAATGCCGAATCCAGAATCAGACCAAGATGCGGGTCAGCGTCCTTCTGAGACTTGGCTCTTTCGAGATTGCGGACAAGAGCTTCCACGGCCTTCGGACCAAGGCTGCCCAGATATAACTTAATTTTGGTTTCAAGCTGCTCTGAATAAGCCATTCGCCGAGTCAATAACCTTGTCCGTTTCACGGATGATCATACGACTGCAAGCCTTAACTAAGTATTTAGAATAATCTCAAGCTTTTTGGCGCGATGCAATTCTGGGTCGTAACACCACTAGAATCAATCAACCAATCACCTGCCATTTGCCACGAGCGGTTTCACATGCTGTTCCACGGGCCTGCAATGTCCGGCCTTGCAACACCATCTCGTGGGTGAATTCACGGCAAGAGGTCTCATTGACCGAATAGACCGGTCCGGGGCGAACCTGACCGCTGCGGCCGGTCCGTTCATTTTGCCAGGCAACAGAGACACCAACTCCCCGTGAATTCAAGGCACGGGTTTGAGCATTTTCTGCAGCGCGCCGATCCAATTCATCAAGTGCATCCCCAAATTCGTTGTTCACAAGAACAGAAATGGCAGCATTGGCTTCAGATCCCGCGACACTGCCGGTCGGGTCGCCAAAAGACGACCCCCAGCTTCCGAGACCATTTTGTCCGGACGCTAGTGAACAACCACCCAGAAGGACGGCAGCTAGAAGACATGTTGCACTGCGTAAACGCATGCTTGAAAGCTCCTTGAAGGGCAAGTGGCTGGCAGTTCCCTACATAAGAATCAGTGATAATTTCTATTTGTGGCCGAACTTGGCCATAATCCAGATCTTTATCCTGTGATATTCATCACATTCTGTCATGGCTTGTAAAAGCTCCCCAAAAAAACACCTCTATTGGTCAAGCAATTGCGGCAAGGTCAACTGCGCCTTGAGGCCGCCTTGATCTGATCGATCCAGTTTAAACTCACCACCATAAAGCGCTGCAAGATCAGCAACAATGGATAACCCCAGACCTGTTCCGGGGACTGTTTCATCCAGTCGTTTTCCGCGTTGAATGGCTTCAGCGCGTTGTTCCATCGTCAGACCAGGGCCGTCATCTTCAACAATAATCTCGAACATGGCCCGATTGCTCGCTGTGTCTTTCAACACTGAAACTGTGACCTCAACTCTCGTCCTGGCCCATTTGCAGGCGTTGTCGATCAGGTTCCCGGTCATCTCTTCAAGATCCTGGCTTTCGCCCCGAAAACGAACAGCCTCGGACTGCCTGAATTCAATCTCCAGGTCCTTGTCGCGGTAGATCTTCTCCATTGCCCGAACAAGCCTTCCGAGCACTGGTTCAGTGTCACAAGACACACCGATCACCCGCCGCTGCGCCGCCATGCGGGCACGCTCCAGATGATGCTGGATCTGGGTAGACATGATCGCGGCTTGTTCTGTCACCTTGTCAGCGAGCGGACCGCCAGAGGAACGCGCCTCGTTGGAAATGACTGACAGCGGCGTTTTCAATCCATGCGCCAGGTTGCCAACATGGGTCCGAGCCCTTTCGACAATCTCCTTGTTCGAGACAATCAACGCATTCAGCTCAACGGCCAGCGGTGCGATCTCACGCGGCAACGCCTCATCAATACGCTCTGATTCACCCTGACGGACTGCGCCGAGTGATGCCCTCAGTCGGGCAAGCGGCTGCAGTCCCACACGAACCTGCAAAAAGATCGCCAGAATCAACCCGAAACCCACAATGCAGAGTGTTACGGCAACAAGCCTTGCAAACTCGGAAATATCCGCCCAGAAACCTGCAGTCGCTGCGCCAACTGCAATCACATACGGCGTCTCACCGATTGTAATGCGCTGTTGGAGGACCCGAATTTCATCATTGGTCGGTCCGGCAATAAAGGTGGCGTTTGCTTCGTTGTCTCCAAGCGACGGCACATTTAACGGATCGCCGACAAGTGACTCGGATGCGTAAAGGATCTGCGGACTATCTGCTCGTCGGACCGTCCAGTACCAGCCGGACAATGGCAACGAGAACCTTGGATCTCCGAGATAACTTGGTTGCCGGACGGTCGGAGAAATACTTCTGGACAGTTCATCACTGCTTTCCAGCATTTCGGAGATCAAAGCCTTGATGTGCACTTCCAGCTGAGCGTCAAAAGCCCGTTCGCTCGCGTTCTGATAAAGGCTGACCAGAAAAACACCGGCCAAAGCGAGCGCCAGAGTCGACCAGACCGCTGCGACGAGGACAAGGCGAGCTGCCAGCGATCGCGGGTGTCTGGGTCGTTCGGGTAGATCTATTTGTTCGGTCTGCTCAGTCGTCACTGGCATCCCCCAGCCGATATCCCAGACCACGGATGGTTTCGATCATATCCGAGCCGATTTTCTTGCGTAGCCGACCGACAAACACTTCCACTGTGTTGGAGTCCCGATCAAAATCCTGATCGTACAAGTGTTCTGTCAGCTCTGTGCGGGAAATGACCTTACCTTGGTGATGCAGCAGATAGGACAGCAACCGGTATTCATGAGAGGTCAGTTTGATGGGAGATCCATCGACAGTGACCCGCCCTGCCCTCAGATCCAGACGAACTTTGCCGCAGGTAATTTCGTTGGAAGCGTGACCGGCAGCCCGCCGCACGAGAGCTCGAACACGGGCCAATACTTCTTCCATGTGAAACGGCTTGGCGACATAGTCATCGGCCCCGGCATCAATGCCTGCCACCTTGTCCGACCAGCGATCCCGAGCTGTCAGGATGAGGACCGGCATCAACCGTCCGTCGCGGCGCCAGTTTTCCAGAACAGACAACCCATCGAGAGTTGGCAATCCGAGATCCAGAACAACAGCATCATACGGTTCGGTATCACCCAGAAAATGCCCGTCTTCGCCATCTGCCGCGCTGTCGACCACATACCCGGCCTCTTCCAGTGCAGTGACAAGTTGGCGGTTCAAATCGGCGTCGTCTTCAACAACAAGAATGCGCATCGTTTTATCTTTTCGCTGAAATTCCAATGATGTCAGTCCGCCAGCTTCGGCAGCGGATTGATTGCTCATACCGGTTAGCGGCTCGCATTGACTGTGACGGTGGTCACCTTGCCGTTCTTTAAGACCGAAAGGACATAAACAAAACCGCCGCCCTGACGGCAGAGCTCCGCCTTGACGATTTCACCGCCTGCTTGCCCGGCAACAGATCCGAGAGATTTTGCCTGTCCGCTTGCAACTGCCTGCCGGGCTTCACCTTGAGACAAACAAGCAGCTTCTGCAGGCAAAACCGCAGCCAAGGTTAAAACAATAAAGGCAAAAATCTGTTTCACGAGTTCACTTCCGGTTCTGCCACACGACTGTTGGTATGAAGGTGTAATCAATTTTACCTGAACGCAAGCTGAACCGATTGGAACTCAATCCGGTGTGACGGCGCGTTTTAGAAAATCAAGCAAAGATCCCAATATTGCTGACTGGGTCTTTTGGGGCTGACCGACAGCGTTCTGTCCAGCACGTTCCACCAGATCAAGGAACAGACCGGCCGTTATCGCTGTGTTTGCCAGTCCGCCGGGCAGATGCCTTTGAACAGCAGAAATGAGGTGCTGCCGGGTGGCCAGGAACCCCTCACCGATCTGCGGGTTACGGAATACTTCGGCTGTAATTTCAGCGCTCAACGCAGCGTAAGAAGGTGTCTTGTGAAGATTGTAGTATTGCCGGGCGAAAGCCAGGAGAACGTCCGGACCCGTGCCCTCAGCCTTCTCCAGAAGCTGCAATAACAAATCCAGGTCTGCCGTTTCCAGTTCCGCGATAGCGGCAATGATGTCGCCTTTGCCTTTGAAATGATTATAGAGATTTCCGAGGCTGATACCGGCTTTCCCTGCTATATCCCGCATACTTGCCTGATGGAAGCCTTTTTCAATGAACAACGTTGCGGCCGCTTCCACGATTTTAAGGCGGCGTTCCTGAAGTTTTTCTGATCGCCTGGCCGGCTGCCCTTCAATTTTAGTCATCAGATTTCTCTCAACAAATTCCCAATGCCCATTGAACTGACACGCCGCAAAACAACGTCCTGTTCATTTCAGGTTCTGGCGATACTTGCAATTCCAGTTTCTTTTATCATATTATGAACGAACGTTCGTTCTTTTTGAGGTTTTAAAGTGTTTGCAGATATAGAATTGCGGCTGTCAGCCATAGCAGCTTTGTTCAACGGGATTGAATATATGGGCCTGGTTTTCCTTCTGGTGATGGCCTCAGAGACTGTTTGGGACCTGGTATCAGGCAATCGGCAGTCATTGAAAGAGACCGGAGCAAATGTGGTCATCGGGATTGTCTACAATTTACTCGAGCGCACCTTCTATGGATTGATCCTTGTCGGAGCGATTTTTCTTGCTGAACCGTTCGCGGTCTTCGACATCCCGATGAACTGGTGGTCCTGGGTGCTCGCGCTCCTGGCTGCAGATCTGACCTATTATTGGATGCATCGTTGTGAACACCGGGTCCGTTTGTTCTGGTCATACCACAGCGTTCATCACTCCTCACCAGAGTTCAATTTTACGACGGCCTTGAGGCTTGGTTGGGCCGAAGCATTGTTCGAATGGATGTTCTTCATTCCCATGGTGCTTTTCGGTTTTGACCCGGTTCAGATCATTGGCGGCCTCATCGTCGTCGTTGCCTACCAATCCTGGATCCACACCGAAAAGGTAGCTCGTCTTGGTTGGCTGGAGAAAATCTTGAACACGCCATCCAATCACCGTGTTCATCATGCCCGCAATGCCGACTATCTCGACAAGAACTACGGTGGAATTCTGATCCTGTGGGACCGAATGTTCGGAACATATGCTCCAGAAATCGAAGCACCTGTCTACGGAATTACGGATCCAATTGCCTCTTCCAATCCGTTCACCATCAACTTCCGGGATTTCGCAAAATTGGCAGGAGATGTGTGCACATCCGAAACTGCGGCTGGAGGACTGAAAACGATCGTTATGCCTCCTGGCTGGTCGGCGAATAGTCAGAACATCAAGACAAAACAAATTCCAAATCCAGCTGATAAGCCTACGGAGCTCTCATGAAATTAGATGCCCTCTTTGCCACTCTGTCAGGTTATCTGGCCGTTTTCGGTGTGATTGACCGGCCACAGACACCCTGTCACCGGGACTATGTTATTGAACATATCCGCATTCCCGGAGGCGAAGGTGGTGTTGTTCTGGACGCCGAGTTGACGCTGCCCAAAGGGACTAACCAGGTTCCGGGACTTGTCCTGATTACGGGGTCGGGACAGCAAAACAAGAACGAGGAATTGGTCGGGCACAAACCCTTTCTCGTCCTCGCCGATCACCTGACAAATTCCGGCTATGGCGTTCTGCGCTACGATGATCGCGGCGTTGGAAAAAGCTCGGGAAATTTCGAAGCGGCGACTGCGTCCGACCTGGCAGCGGACGCCGCTGCAGCTCTGGCCTATCTCAAGACCCACCCGCGAATTTTATCCAGAAATTCAGGGTATCTCGGTCATTCTGAAGGCGGCTATCTGGCGCCCATGGCACATCGCCTGATGCCGTCAGATTTTCAGGTTTATCTGGCCGGACCGGCCTATCCGTTAATTCCGGATATCATGAGAAAGCAGGTTAGAGACATTACGCTTTCAGAAGGCGGTGACAACAAAATGGTCGCCAATGAAATATCGGCGCTAGACGGCATTTCAGATGCCTTGAAAATCGCGGTCAGTCCTGAAGACGCCCGAGACAGGGTTACACTGATCCTGCAGGATCATGGCGCTTCAAAAAAACAGATTAAGGAAAACCTGTCAGTATGGGCAACACCGTGGGCGCTGGAATATGCGCACCACGAACCGGACATGTTTCTCAAAACGCTTGATATTCCTGTCCTTGCACTTTTTGCGGAAAAGGACCTGCAGGTTGCGGCGGAAATCAACGCAAATGAAATGCAGTCGCTCCTCCGGCACCGCTCTTCAGAAGTGGAAGTCCTGCCCGGCTTAAATCATCTTTTTCAGCCAACAGAAACGGGCAGGATTTCTGAATATCTGACCATCAAAACGACAATCGACCCAATGGCACTCAACCGAATTACTGATTGGCTCGATACCATTACCGGTGTGCCGGCGAGATAGCATTTCTGCGTCGGGCGCGCTTCAATATGGGTACCAAGGCCAAAGATTGAACATGGATGCTTGGGAATGCGCCTACCAATTCGGGCAAATGCTGATAGTCTGGATAAATGATGAAACTGGTGTTTCAGATTTACCGTGCGTGGCGGACCAGGCGACCACCGAAGGGCAATAACTTGCTCAGGCAAACGCTGCTTGCCGTCGCAGCATTATGCTTGGGTGTGCACTCAGCAGCAGCCTGTTCCCTCGCTCTGGTTTTGGCCATGGACAGTTCCGCCAGCGTCGATCAGCGTGAACATGAATTGCAGCTCAATGGCCTTGCCGACGCCTTGCGTGATCCCGAAGTTGTACAGGCGATTGAAGCGGTTGGCGGGATATATGTCACCAGCTTCGAATGGAGTGGTCGCTATGAGCAATTGCAACAGCTCGGCTGGCGCCACTTGACTGATCAGGCCAGCGCACAGGCAGCAGCCGAGAAATTGCGCAATGCCACCCGTGGATACACCGAATTTCCGACAGCTCTTGGCTATGCCCTTGGCCACGCTGCCGTTTTGATGAAAAAAGCCCCAGAGAATTGCCGCCGAAAGGTCATTGATGTAGCAGGTGATGGCAGCAACAACGACGGGTTTGGCCCATCAAGTGCCTACAAGGCGTTCGATTTTGAGGGCGTCACTGTCAATGCTCTTGTCATCGCCGGTGTCGACAAGCTGTTGGTCGATTATTACCGCAGCAAGGTCATCAAGGGACCCGGTGCATTTGTTGAAGTTGCCGGAACCTATAACGACTATGCCGATGCCATGAAGCGCAAGCTGGTTCGGGAAATATTCGGCAGTGGTTACGCGTCCTTGCAATAACCACCACCATATTCATGCTCTTCTAATCAACCTCAGGGCCGCCGCCGTTTTGTTTGTTCCTCAAGCGCGGACGCAAACACGTTGAATGGCATCTGCGCTCCCAAGGCGCGCAGCATCAGTTGTTTCTGGGTTTCCGGCGCAAGCCCGCCAACTGGCGGATCCCGATCCAGATTGGTCGGGAAGGAATAACCTTCCGCGCAGGCTGAAACAGCGGCCTCCAGCGCGGATTTTTCGATTTGCTCGCCTTGTACCTTCTTCAGCAGAACCGGATAGAGCGCCAGGCACATGGCTTCCCGGTCAAGGGTCTCCATGGCCCTGCAGAAAGCGGACGACACCTGCAGCAAATTGGCCATTCGCTGGATATCAGCGCTGGTATTGGCACCTGCTGCATGAAACAGCGCGGGATTGAAAAACACCGCGTCACCCTTTTTCAACGGCAGCTGGATGCAGTTTGCGTCAAAAAACGTCTGAAAGGCTTCCAGCCGATAAGCTGCATACCCCGGCCGGTACATCTGCGAGAAAGGCAATAGTTTTGTTGGCCCGCTCTCCACGGGCATATCCATATGGGCGATGCCACCTTGCAAGGTCATCACCGGTGACAGGTCATGAACATGGGCCGGATACCGGGCGCAATCCTCTGTCGTTTGAAAGCCGAGATGGTAGTCCCGATGAGCTTGCTGTGCGGCTCCGCCAGGCCTGACAAGATTGACCTGCGCGGTCATCTGGTAATTCGGACCGAGCCAGGCTTCACAGACAGTATCGATCGCCGGATTGGCAAAATAATCCGCAAAGACGTCGGGTGATTTCAAGCAGAGTTTTTGCAGCGAATTCCAGATCCTGTCATTCGCGCCAGCGGACGCAAAATGGTCTGCGCCGCCTCCCGACGAGGCTTTTTCTTCTGCGATGATCTGGTTGTAAATATCACTTGCCTGGTCGATTGCAGTGGTATCGGCATAGGCACCCTGCAACACCAGAACACCCGAGAGCTCTTTCAACACCCGCGCCCATTCGGCCATCAATCGTGACCTGCTGTCCGTTCCAGCTAGCACCGTCGTCAGGTCGCTGATTTTATAGATCGGTACATTCCTGATGATCCCGTCTGCATGAGGAATGGCGCCAACATCCAGTTGCTGGCTCACCAGTTCCCTGAAGTCCTCCAGATGGCAACTTGTTTCATCGAAATAGCCGCTTGATCCAATTTGACGATCCATAAGGTCCTCCCACCGTCAGTGTGGGAATTAGCCTAACAAGTGTCGGGCTTGCACAAAGGATCAAAATCCATCAAGAATCCATCAAATGACCCATCGGTTTCCTGTTAAAGAGATTGCCCTGCAGTCGGGGATGAGTACCGCGACTATCGATCGTGTGCTCAACAAACGGCCCAATGTCAGTCCGCAGACGACCCGCCGTGTTCAGGACGCAATAGACGAGCTGGAACGGCAGGAAACACAACTTGCCGCAAAGGGGCGGCGTTTTTTCATCGATATCGTCGTTGAAGCACCCGGCCGGTTTACCCGTGAAATCCAATGTGCCAGCGAGACCAACCTCACGGATCTCAAACCGACCGTGATCCGGCCCCGTTTCACATTTTCAGAAACGATGACCACAGCTGATTGCGTTGGCATCCTGAACAGGATTATGAAAACAGGTAGCCAGGGCGTCTGCCTGAAAGCGCGTGACACCCAGGAAATTCGAACTGCGATTGCCGAACTGAAGCGCAAGAAAATCCCGGTCGTGACAATCTTCACTGATGTTCCAGCATCAGATCGTCTGGCATATGCCGGATTGAATAACTCTGCGGCCGGGAAGACCGCAGCCTACTTGATGCATGAAATGCTTGATCAATCCGCCAAAACCGTTCTGACAACACTCAGTCAGCACAGTTTTCAAGGAGAAGAAGATCGCTATCAGGGGTTCTTGTCAGAACTTGGCCGTCTCCGCCCAGACTTGTCTGTCATTGATGTCAGTGGCGGCGGCGGATTGAACTTGCGGACAAGCCGCGAGATCAACGATCGCGTGCCCAGAAACATCAAGATCGATGGTGTGTATTCAATGGGCGGCGGCAACAAGGCTATTCTGAGGGCGCTTGCCGATGTCCATCAGTATCCGACTGTGTTCATTGCGCATGATCTGGATGAAGACAATCTGGATCTCTTGCGCAATCAGCAGCTCACTGTCGTTCTTCATCATGATTTGCGAGCAGATATGCGGGCTGCATTTAGTCATATTCTGGCATCACATGGTGTTGGAGACAGGTCGACCTCGTCCCAAAGCGACATTCACATCGTTACGCCAATGAATATCCCGGCCGATCTCACCTGACCCCGCTGACCCCAAATGGTTCAGGAACCCGGCTTCTCGTAACCAGCCTCTTCCATAGCTCTGTAAAAGTCTTTCAGGGTTTTGCCGGGTTCCGGTTTGAAGCGGTCGCCTTCTTCATCGATTGCCTCAATGCGATCTAGGCGGAACATGCGGAAATCCTCCCGTAACTCGCACCAGGCAACGAGCGTCCAGACCTTGCCCCAGAACCAGAGACCAAGTGGACGAACTACACGTTTTGAGGCATCACCTCGTGCGTCGGAATAGGCAATTGAGAGGCGTTTGCGGTTGTCGCTCGCCGCTTCCAGAAAATCGATGTGTGATCTGATTTCTGGTGTCATTTCCCGCGCGAAAGCGTGAATCTCGACTTCGTTCTGCCGCACTCGGGTCTTTTCCGGAATAACGGCGTCGATCTTGATCATCGCCTCTTCGGCGGCCCGAGCCATCGCAGCGCCGCCCCATGCCCGGATGATCCGGGCACCGGCAAGCAGAGCTACTATTTCATCCCGGGTGAACATGAGCGGTGGCAGATCATAGCCATCCCTCAGGATATATCCGACACCCGCGGCGCCCTCTATCGGAACACCGGAGGCCTGTAAATCAGCCACATCCCGGTAGATGGTCCTTTCAGAAACTTCCAGCCATTCGGCCAGCTGTCGAGCCCGGACGAGCCGACTACCCCGCAGATACTGAACAATCTGGAACAGGCGGTCGGCACGTCTCATGGCTTAAGGTCCTCAGGATGCGGAGAACATGCCGATTGAATTGCCATCCGGATCTTCTCCGTAGGCAAAGCGCCCGGCCGGAATGGCAATAGGATCGGAAAGAACCTCTCCACCAGCCGATACAAACCGCTCCATGGTCTCTTCAAGGCTGTCTGGGCAAGATATGTGTACCGTTGGCCCTGTACCTCTTGCCGCTGGCTTGCCTGGATAAATGTGGCCTGCGATGCCCTGACCATCCTTGGTCGGGAACATTGCAAAAGCATTGGGACCCATATCTTTGACAAGGTTCAACTCCGTTTTGAAAACCTTGTTGTAGAATTCTGTTGCCTTGTCCAGATCCGTAACCGGGATCTCCATCCAAACGGTGAAATGATCGGGTGTATATGCCATGGTAAATCTCCTTAGGCGTTTCGTTAAGGAGAAACTAGCAGAGGCCTCCTGACAGCATTCTGTCAGGAGATGTCAGGGGCTACACCGAATAACCATTCTTAACAATTTCCACCGTTCTGCGCCCTCAGGTCACCGACCAACAGGTTGAAAACGCTGTGTTGTCCGAAAATGCCGCATGCAACCCCTTATATATCTGGAAACCGGTTTTGGAGATTTTTGGCAGTTTACAAGAGCTGAAGATGCAATTGTCATTTACCCATTAGAGGTTTCTTCAACCTATGTACTAAATTCCGGAAAAATACCGCCGTGATTTCTACCTATTGACCTGTTCTTAATGAACTAAAGCCACTGTGACCTCGAAATTCACTGGTGGCATAATGTCAAATCGAAATTCTGCGCGTTTAAACAGCCCGACTTTCAGGGGCCTGCTTGCCGGCATTGCAACAGCAGTGATCTCGATTTTTGTTGCCTGGGCTGGAATTGCAGTCGAGACGCAACGGGATCTTGCGGAAAAAACCAGAACGATTTCTGATACATGGGCAATCAAACTGGCATCAGGAAGAGTTTTATATCCAGATCTGGAAAAAATTCCCTATTCCGATTGCAGTGAAGCGCATCTCCGGCAGCTCAGTGAATTCACCTACAAAGGCGAATATATAAACAACATCTGGTTTTTTCCGGATGGAGACACCAGAGCAGCCTGCTCCTCTGCTTTTGGAACCTGGCCAGAAACGGTTGATCTTGGTGAGCCAAATATCTTGGATGTCTTCAACAACGGATATGTCACCTGGTTTAACACCCCGTTTGACAAGATCGAAGGTGTTGAGCACGTTACATTGATCAAAAAAGGTCGTTACGCGATCTCATATATTCCAACTGGAAGTCTCGCTTACGCAGACGATGACCTGATCATGTTGACGGAAGCGGATGACACTTCCAAGATCATTCAGCGGCTTGGGAAAAACCCTGATCTTCTGGAACAGTATCGCAGTAGTTTCGGGCCTGTATTTGGCAATGTCTATGCAAAAACCTGTGCCAACTACAACGGCGGCCTTTGTTATTTGACGAAGATATCTGCTCAAAGAGTACTGAGTGAAAACACACCACTGGTATTGCTATTTATAGTCTTCAGTCTGGCTTTGGGATGGCTCGTCTATGACCGTACGACCAGATCCGCACTCAGAAGACGCACACCAAGTGGTCGGGTCTTGTCTGCAATGAAGCGCGGTGGCAGCAATTTCCATTGTCACTACCAACCTATTCTGGCTCTCGACACCATGGAGGTGGAGGGGTGCGAAGTTCTGGCACGTTTTGAAGATGCCTATGGCCCATTGTATCCGGACCAATTCATTCCGATTATCCAGGAAACAGAATGTACTTGGGAATTTACGGAAATCATTCTCAACAAGGCACGAATTGATTTGCTGCCCTGTCTGGAAAACAGACCGGATTTCAAAATTTCGGTCAATTTCTTTCCAGAAGATCTGGCAGGCGACAGAATTCTGAGGGTCAAGCAATCACCAGTATTAGCCAATGTGCTGGATGACGGTTTCAACCTTTGCTGCGAAGTCCTTGAAACCGGTATCAGGCAAGGGTTGAGCATTACCGAAACCCTGGATCATCTGCGCAGTCTCGGATGTCTGATTGCCATTGATGACTTTGGCACGGGTTTTTCCAATCTGGCTCAGATCAAGGAACTCCAACCGGACCTGATTAAAATAGACAAGGTCTTCGTCGACGACCTGGTTCCAAACTCTGAGGTGACACGCAACGCATTCCTGCATGCCATCCTGGATATTGCGCGTGCGCATAATCTCAAGGTCTGTGCCGAGGGAATTGAAACCATGGAACAGTTGGCCTCGCTCCGGAACCACAATGTCCACTGTGGACAGGGGTATTTCTTTGCCAGACCGATGCCAGTTCAGGATTTCAGCCTTTATCTCCTGAAAAACAAGGTCCGAGACCGGTTTCAACCGGACACACTTCTCGCAGACTTCAGATCGGCAAAAAAAGATATTGCCTGAGACTGCACTCACTAAATGTGAGCGAGATTACGTCTTTGTTTGCTCCTGCACATCACACTTAGCACGCGGATGACCGTTAGACGCGGCTGAGTATTTGCTTCAGCCCGACAAGGACAGCGCCGCGATTGCGCCAGATTTGAAAACAGCCCCAGCCGACGATCATCACTGTAACAATACCGAGACCAGTCAACGGTAACGGTACTTCTTCTATCAACAAGCCACCGCCTGTCAGCACGGTAATTGTTCCGACGGCTCCGGTTCCATCGCGCATGGCAGTCCCCCGCTCCAATGCCGCGCGGGTCGCAGCCCCTGGAACACCGTCAATTGCCAAAGGAGGATTAGCCCTTTGGAAGGCGCAAACCGCTGCTTTTGTGCGTTTACCCCAGACACCGTCCAATGGGCCGGGGTTATGTCCAACGGACTTCAGGTGGCGTTGCAGTTCAAGGATATCACTGCCGGATGCCGGTGCTACTGCAGCAGTAACAACACCATAGTCACCGTTTTCCAACAGGCGAGCTTCGGCGGCCCGTCGTTTGACAAGACCTTTGAGACACTGGCCCACTGCTGTCGTTCCGGTGTTTTTCAGCAATGCAGTGGCTTTCGAAACATGCCCGTTTTGCAGAGCCTTGGCCCAGCGCCATGACAGTGCTCGCGCACCCAGATTATAAACGACAGACACACAGGCATCGAGCTGTGTTTGCGACAAGTTTGGCAATTTTCGGATGACCGGAGGCGTGTATTCCTCGTTCAGAAGTTTGACCAGGAGTTTGTTGGCATTCTCCCGGGTCAACTGATCTCCAACAGCGAGTTTCTGGCCGTGCTTTGCTTTCCACCATGCGGAAAAAACCCGGCTGCGCATGGTGAAGCCGTAACCAATGGTCACCACACCTGATCAGCCCCACTTGAGTGGTCCGTTTTGATTGTTAGTGCATGACTTGGCTTTGGTCCATCCGGACGATGGTTTCCGGTGCCGGTTGTCGATAGCCCAAGGCGCTGTGTGGGCGCTTGGTATTGTAATGTTTGCTCCATAGTTCAATCAGGATTTGTGCTTCCTTCAGGCTGTAGAAGATTTCTCCGTTCAGAAGTTCATCTCGGAAACGGGCGTTGAAGCTCTCGCAATATCCGTTTTCCCAAGGCGACCCTGGTTCGATGTACGCTGTCTTTGCACCCACAGCGTTAATCCAGTCCCTGACGGCTTGAGCAACGAACTCCGGCCCGTTGTCTGATCTGATATATGCGGGTGGTCCACGCAGGATGAAGAGATCCGTCAGCACGTCAATAACGTCGGTGGAATTCAGCTTTCGCTTCACTCGGATTGCCAGGCACTCTCGGGTATATTCGTCTAGGATGTTCATCGTCCGGAATGCCTTTCCTTCATTGGTTCAGCAATGCACGAAGTCATAGCTCCAGACATGATCGGGATACTCTGGTCGCAACCGGACACATGATCCGTCGTTCAGCCAGAGCCGCCCTCTCTTCGGTTGTTTCATTGGCACTTTCAGCCCCTCTCGTGGCCACAGACGCTCGACACGCTTGTCATTCACATGCCAACCAGCATCTCTGAGCAGAGGTGCAATACGCCTGTAACCGTAACGGCCATACTCACGGGCGGGTGCGATCATATCTGCCACAAGACGTTCTTCGTCAGCACGCCATGCTGGATGTTTCCTCTGCGTGGACCGGTGCTGGCCCAGGACACGACAGGTTCGACGTTCCGACACGCCGAGATGTTGACGAATATGATTGATGCAGGCGCGACGACGGGCGGAGCTCAGAAGTTTCCCTTTGCAGCCTCAGACAAGATCAACTTGTCCAGGGTCAGGTCAGAGACAGCTTTGCACAAACGTTCATTCTCTTTCTGAAGGCGCTTGAGTTCTTTCAATTGTTCAGTTCCCATCCCACCATATTGCTTGCGCCAACGGTAATACGTCTGCTCGGTGTTGCGAACCTGACGGATGGCATCGATCCTTGGCATGCCCTGACCGACAAGTACTTCAACCTGCTGCAACTTCTAGACAATTTCTTCTGGCTTATGACGTTTCGTAGCCATGTTGATCCTCCGTTTTTCTAAACATAACGATGGACCACTTCAAAGGGGGAGGATCCGGCAAGAGGCCCGTCCAGAACTTCAAGTCGACCACTGGTAAACCAACCTTCCTCAAAGTCGCTGAAGCCAAATAAACGAACCCATTCAAAGGATGCGCTCAAGACCGTTCCGGTTGCCTGATAGGCTGGATCGTTCAATTCGACCTTGCACCGCGCGTCCCCAAGGTCCGCGTCGCAGGATTTCGAAAATTCCCGCCCCTGACGAGCTTCCAACAAATGCGCCAGACCCCGCAGTTCAGCTTGAAAGGCGTCACCGGCTCGCGTGATTTCTCCAATACGGGCACGGCGAAGCAGGACATGATCTGCAGGCTGTTGCCAGTTGACGAGATAAACTCCGACTTCGGCATCGTCCCAAAGCCCTGCTTCCAGATCGTCTTCGCTCAGTGCCGGGCTGGACAAGGCCCCGGCAACCTCGCCACCGCCTGTCGCCAACTGAGGCCCACCCGTCATCGCAGTTGCTGAAAGCCCGCTTTCCGGTTGGCAACGGATGCCATCGACGGTCAGGGCGCGGTCATGATCGGTGAATCCCAACCTGACAGTGTCCTTGCGCGTCACGATCCAGCAGGCAGCAAGTGTGGTAACCCGGCCCGCAATATGCGCTTCCAGGCTTTCGGGGAGCGTTTTCATGTTGATTCCATTTATGTTGAAGGAACTCAGGCCAACCTGATTTCAATCATTGGAATGGACGGAATGTCGCCCGCCTCGAAATGGGTCAGGCTGAGTTCAAGCCGGTCGGTGTCGAACCGAACCGGAACTTCGAAAGAGAATCCTGCTGTAATTTCAACAGCAACAGCAGGTGGTGAGTTCAGAACAAGTTCACCGGTCACGTCATCGATAGAAAAATCCATACCTGCAGTCACGGGAACACCACCGATGGCCACTTTTACACTCGTTTCTTCCGGCAACCGTATCTCGCGCACATAAGCCGCATCACCGCTGCCATAGGTCTTAGTCAGTCGAAACCGGCTTTGTGAGCCGTCTCCCGTCCCAATCAGTTGGTCGGATGCTGTCGGTGCAGTACCATCCACCGACGATACGTGATCAAACGGGTCCTTGAACCGAAATCCATACAATCTGCCACGCGTTTTCTCGAAAAATGAGAGCACGGCCCTCAGGTCTCCAAGGGAGCGGATACCGGTCGCTGCGTCAAAGCGTCGCCGACTGTCCGCCCAGCGGGCGTTACGGGTCTCAAATCCGGTTGCCAACTGAACAATCTCCGTGCGCCGTTCCGGCCCGCCCAGCGCGCCGAAGGCAACACTGGCCGGAAAGCTTTCCTTTAAAAACCCGTCCATGAATTTCTCCGCCGCAAATCCGACTGTGATTGATCTGTCTCAAGGTGCGCAAAGTCCTGCAGCGGCACTTTGAGACACATAAAAAAGGAGGCAAATAATGAGCCACGTTCCACACGAACTGCACGAAGAATTCCCGGATGCCGGCAATGCGCTACACACTTTGAAAACAAGTGACGCACATTTTTCCCGTCTGGCGGACGAATATCACGAGATCAACCGCGAAGTGCACCGCATTGAAACTGATGTGGAGCCAGCTTCCGACGAGGTCCTGGAAGACCTCAAGAAGAAGCGTCTTTTGCTTAAAGACAAGATTGCTGCCCTGTTGGCGGCTGCGGCTAACACCGCGACCTGAGCCCCTCCTTTTCAGGCCGGTGTTAGAGCCCGCGTCGTCCCCGTCCGACGGCGCGGGCCACTATCGCAGAGACCTGTGCTTCGGACCGGCGGAAACTTTCCGCATCCTGCGTCGTCACATTGATCTGCACGGCCGGCATTGCACCTTGGCCCAGGTTGCCCGAACGAACACCCAAACGACCATCTGCGCCGCGGGCAAGCGGCAGGACCGCTTCCGGTCCGGCCTCTCCCATCAGTCCCGTTGCCCCGTTCAGTCCGAACAGTGTTGGCGATGCCACAATGCCGCCCTTGGCAAACGGCAACAAATTGCCGAGCGTTTGGCCAGCCAACTTTTCCAGTGGCGCCAATGCTGAAGTCAGCACACGGGATGACGCAGACAAGGCGATCTGCCGAAACACCGATTCGAGCGACTTCCCGTCAATCAAAGCCGACTTCAATCCACTTACGAGGGATCTGGACACACCCTCGGCAGACCTGTTGATTTCGTCCATCTGGGAACGAAACTCAGCGATTTCGTCCAGCGGCACATCCAAATCCAATCGCCGGTCAGGCATGGAGCAATCCTCTTGAAATTCGCGATATCATTGCGTGTCCGGATGCCTGCTCATCAACACATCCAGATCCAAACGATCAGGAGGCTGCACTCTGGCACTAGCCCCCAAAGCAGCCTCAAGTTCCTTCGCTGTCGCTGCCCAGAAAGTAGCTGGTGTCCAGCCCAGTTGCCGGGCAGCACACCTCATCAGATACCTCCAAGGCAGCATCACAATGCCTGATGGTCCGTGTCATCCGACTCAGAATCGCCAAAAGTCGCCGAAAGGAGATCGGCCGTGATGGCTGCAAATCCAGAGATTCCTGCTGGCGCTTGCATCATTGCGACCTGATCATCGGAGACATCGTGCCCCGCTCCGCGCAGCCCTGCGCCCAGAATGACGATCATATCCTTCGCTGACAAAGTATCAGATGAAAATCGGGCAAGCAGTTCAGCAAGGCTTTTGCATTCAAATGCATTTTCCAGCTCGGCCAACGCTCCAAGAGTTAGCACCAGCGTCCAGCTACGACCATCCAGTTGCGCAGCGATTTCACCGCGTATCCTATTGGGCATGCCCCCCTCCCATTTCATTGAACAACCACACTCAAACGGGCGTAAACGTCACAGCTCCGGCAGAATACAACGCCAGTTCGAATGTCACTTCATTGTCGTGGCGTCCTGCATATTCCAGCGCTGTGATCTGGAACGGGCCTTCCAGGGTACCAAAATCCGGCACAACCACCTGCCAGGGGCGAATGTGACCGTTAAAAAACAGATCCCGGACCAATGCATCGCTCTCAGCGTCTCTGAACAGACCTGAACCTGACAGGCTGGCGGTCCGCGTTCCGGCGCCTTCCAGAAGCTCGCGCCAGCGGCCTGCGCTGTCAGCCGATGTGATGTCCACACTTGTCGCATTCAGCGCCACTTGCCGTGCGCGCAATCCGGCAACGGTCACAAAAGTGCCAATTCCATTGGCATCCAGTTTCATAAGCAGATCACGTCCGCGCTGTGCGCCCATTATGGCCTCCAAAGTCGAAATTCTCGGGTCAGTTCAAAGGTTCCGTCACTGCCCTGATGACACTGGACGCCCTGAAGCCGCGCCCGCTGCGAAGACGGCGGCTGATGACATTGGTCAGGGTCAGGTTGACCAACCGGTGACCTGTCAGGGGCACTGGCCCGTTCATCAGGACTTCCGCAGACCGGCTGGCGGCATGGGCCGCTTCATCCCGGCTTCGATCTCGAGAAAAAGCGCTCAGGGTCAGATCATGAACCAGCCCCAGATCTGGTTCACTCAGAAGTGGCCGACTTTCGACCGTTTCCAAAACCAGATACGGATAGGACTGGCCGCGCGGTGGCGCATCGAAAATCCGGCCGGCGCCCAGAATGGTCTCAAGCGTCAGATCGGCGGACAGAACCGAGAACAGGGCCGAGCGCAACAGCGTCTGGATCTCAAAAACACTCATGTACCCTCCTCCTCGGCTTCACAGATCCATTGCCGGTTCCTCATTGTGGGATCAGCAATCGAAAGCACTCGGAACACTCGTGACCCGGCAACGATGCGCCACCCGCCCTTGAGGCCTGAAAACGGTCTCAGACTGATTTCATAAGTTCGACGACTGCCGAGCTTTTCAGCGTCAAACCGTTCCGATTGCCGCTTCAACTTTAGAGATGCAAACGCGCTTCCGGCCGCTACAAAAGTGCGGCTCACAGCACCTCCGGCTCCAGATGTTTCGACCGGCCTTTGCAGGAGAACCGGCACCCGATAGGCCCCGGCGCTCATAACAAGGGAATCCGGGCTGTCGATAACAATCGATCAAGCCCATGAGGCAGGCTGGCGGTTGCAAGGTCTGTCCCGGCCTCACGGTTCTCAAACCAGTGCGCTGCAAGCAAACGGATCGCCTGGCGAAAATCTTCAGGAACATCTGAAGACACCACGCCGTACCCTGCGGTGAAATCAACTTCTGCGGCCATCATCTGGCTGGCGGGCAGTCCGGCGCCAAGCTTGATCCTGAGCCGTTCGGGCTGTGTGGACCGGTCCAGCCGCCAGTCATCCGATGTCAGAATGCCGGGTGCACCGTCGAAATCATAAACGGTCACCTGATCGACCGAGAAAACAGGCGATACAGGAAACCGGACAAGACGCCCAATCGGCCAGGTGTCGAGATAGAGCCGCCAGGATTGCGATATCAACGCCCTGCGGGTGGCCTGCTCGATATGAGTGCGTGCGGCTTTCAGGAAACCGGCAAGCGCTGTGTCTTCTTCGGTCCCGCTGAGACGCAAATGGTCACGCATTTCCGCAACTGTCACCGGTTCCGCGGCAGCGTCGGTCAATCGTATCGATGTCATGGAAGTGTCCCAAAAAGAAGGCGCCGCAAGCTCATTGCCGAGCGCGGCGCCAGTCTGGGGAGGAACGACCCTCATCGTTCACCTGAAGATGTGGGTCTGCGATATAAGACTTACAACAAAAGAAAGTGTGAGCCTTACGTGATGAATTTCCTGTTGAATCCAGATTTTCAAATCACCATCAACGGCGTCAAACCGCAAAAGTCATCAGTTTGATCGCGTCGAAATCCTGAACACCGCCGCCGACACGTTTGGTCGTATAGAACAGAACATAGGGCTTGGCGGAGTAAGGATCGCGCAACAGCCGGACACCCACTCGGTCGACCACCAGATATCCCCGTTTGAAGTCACCAAAGGCAATGGCCGGGGCATTGATGGCAATATCCGGCATATCTTCTGCTTCGGTAATCGGGAAGTTCATCAGGGTCGCAGCTCCACCAGACCCAGCTGGTGGCTGCCACAGATAGTTGCCGTCTGCATCTTTCAGTTTTCGCACTTCGCCTTGTGTCTTGCGGTTCATGACAAAACGGGCGTTCTGGCGATACCCGCTTTTCAGCGCATAGATCAGATCAATCAGCGTGTCGCCGGGTGCGATTGCGGGAAACCCTCCGGCTTCTCCGGTCGAGATCGTTCCAAGGGATCCCCAGGCCCAACTGGCCTCAGCAAGTCGCGGGGCTTGCAGAAATCCGGTTGGTTTGTTGACACCGTCGCCGTTGACGAAGGCAGCGCCCTCCTGCTCGGCGAAAGCTGTCTCGACTTCCTCGGCGATCCACTGATCCATGTCGACCGCTGCATCATCCAGAAGGGACGAGGTCGCTGCAGGCATGGCGTAAAGTTCCATAGCCGGGAAGGTCAGCTCCGCCAGGGTCGAGGCCGTTGTTTCGGGCCGCGCTGCAGTTTCCCCGACCCAGCCAGACGCAGGGCCTGTAATGGCAAAAGGTTTTTTGTAAGTCGCAGACGATACTTGACGGTTGCCGGCAATCGCCCTGATAGGAGACACTTCGGACAGCCGCCGCATGATTTCCGTTTCGGTATCATCAGGCACCAGATAACCACCGTCAGGGTCAGATCCTGCAGACAGGGCCTTGACCTCCAGCGGGCGCAGGACCTGTTCGCGTCCCGACCTCAGGTAGGTCTCGAAGGCAGCCTTGTGTTCCAGGGCCGCAGACGTCATCTGGCGCGGTTCACGTTGACTGATCCGGGGTCGCCGGGCTTTCAACGTCAGATCATCAAGCCGCCGCTGGGTCGCATCAAGGGCAGCACCCAGCCGATCGAGTTTGTCGAGTGTCAGAACATCCGAACTGCCCCGGCTTTCGATTTCTTCAATCCGGGCATCATTGACGGATCGGTATGTCTCGAACGTCCGGAAAAACTCATCGAAACTGCGGGCAACGTCTCCGCCATCAGCATGTACCGATGCCGGAACCGACTCGACCCCCAGTGGTAACATGCTGGCGGGCATATCCGCCTTGAACTCCAGGCTCTTCGTTTCAAAGCCCGTGTCTGCATTGGCTGTCATATCGCGTTCTCCCTGATTTATTGAAGGTGCCGGTCGCTTCAGCGGCGATGTCGTGTGGTGGATAGAAGGCGCACACGCGCCTCTTCGACTTGCGGAAAAGTCACCAGCGAGATTTCCCAAAGATCGATCTGTTTGAGGCTCCGCTCCACAGATCGTGGATCACGGTGCGCCTTGCGGGCCTTGAAGCCAATGGAAAGCCCGTTTGAGGCACCTGCTGCGATCAGATGCGCCGCCTCTCGTGCTTTCAGAACTCCGGATGCCAGTTCGCCCTCCGCCCAGAGCCCGTGCGCTGTTTCCGTTAGCCGTATCCATCTGCCAATAGGCATTGCCGGATCGTGCTGCCAGAGCATCGCCACCCTTGAGGCCGGACGTTGTCGAAGTGTTGTCCGGAACGCGCCCGGTTCCACCCGATCACCTGCACCGTCGCGGCGATGGAACAGGCTGGCATATCCGGCAATTCGCAGCGCTTCGCTCATACACCCCGGCCCTTCTTCGAGACGTCTCGCACGGATTTCATCGTCACGGCCAGGCGAAAAATATTGCCCGAAAAATCCCGAAACACCGGCAGATGGATGGTTCGATCAGCTGGCCGTTTCGTCGTTGCGGTCAACTTCCGCGCAAAAGCGGTCTGCCGCGGCCTGTCAATAAAGCTGCGTTCGAGGCTCATGAGACCCCCTTGTTTGGAATTTCGTAGGTGTAGAGCGCGCTCAGCCTAGTCGCTGATGAACTCCGCCAGATGCCGATTGAGGCGTGCGATTTCATTCACAAAATCCGCAAATCGGCGATTTGACAGACTGAGCTCACGCACCAGAACAAAACCCAGGCCCGTGGCCGTCATCGCCCAGAGAAACAGCGCGAGATGGGCAAGATCACCTCGGTGCACGACACTCTCTATCAGGCCGTCAAGCATTGGCTTGCCCCGCCTCATTCAGCTCAATGGCACCATAACCGACAGCGGCACGCTTTTCGTCTTCGTTCAGGAAGTCAGCTGCTGCCACCCGCCGCCACAAGGCTTCGCGTTCCGACGATAACGCCTCAATGGCATCAAGATCCGGTTCCAGTCTTAATGTCTCACCGAAGGCCGGGCCGAGCCACGCCACCAGATGGCTGGCAGTGCGTTTGACCAGCGGCAGAACGGCACCGCGCCACAGCGCCCGATTGGCCTCCTGATAATTGGAATAGGTGTTATCACCCGGAATGCCGAGCAGCATCGGCGGCACGCCAAACGCCAGCGCGATCTCCCTTGCTGCCTGGTTTTTTGCCTCGATGAAATCCATGTCCTTTGGGGTCAGCCCCATGGGTTTCCAATCGAGCCCGCCTTCCAGCAGCAATGGCCGTCCGGCATTGCGGGCGCCTTGATAACCGTCCTCCAGTTCCGACTTCAGCCGGTCAAACTGGTCGCTGGTCAGATTGAGCGCATCGCCGACTCCATAGATCAATGCACCTGATGGCCGTGCTGCATTGTCGAGCAGCGCCTTGTTCCAGCTGGCCGCCGCGTTGTGAATGTCGAGCGACATCTGCGCGGCTTCAATTGGTGCAAAACCATAATGATCGTTCAGCGGATGGAACAGTTTCAGATGCCGAATGGCGGCGACTCCAACATCGTCCTGCGCTGCCATGCGCACTGTCCGGCCACCAACTGTATAGTCAAATGCCTCCGGCCAGCCGTGCGGCCCCGGCACCACGTTGACCCTGTCCGGTCGCAGTGTGTAGAGCTCGCGAGGCAGGCCGTCGACCGGAACCTGCTCCAGGAACGCATTGCCCGACACAAGCAGATAACCGAACAGGCCTTCCAGAAAATCAGCGCCGGTCTCCTGTCCGTTTGGCCGGGACAACAGGGCCAACAGCGGATGCTCGCTCAGCTCGTCTTCGCCTTCAAACAGGACCAGCGGCACACTGGCAGCCGTCTCCGACAACAGGCGCACGGCCCGGTGAACGACCGGGTTTCTGGCAAAGCCTTCGCGGGCAAGAGCGGCATAATCGCGTGGGCTCCACACTGGCTGCGATGTTCCCTGTATCGCCAGCATGGCGCCGACCCGAGAGGCTTTTTCCTCAAGGCCTGACTTGGGCGATGCAGGCCAAAGTGATTCAAGTGCTTTTCTTAAGCGCATGAAATCGCTTTCCTTTCCGCACATCTTAAAGTGCTTTCACAAGGAGCTCAGAGACTGATTCAAACCGTTGGCAAAGTGAATCAAGTGAGGGGGCTTCAGAGGCCTCTGACCCTCGGATTTGCTTTTGAGCTCAGCAGGAGTTCGGAGATGGCCCACACGAGTGCATCGAGCCGATCCGGTGATCTGCGGTTTGTCAAACCGCCCGGACCAAAATCTGCCATCTCGTCTTCCAGATCCGGATAGGGGCCAACGTGGTGGATCTTGCCCTGGTCATAGAGCATGGCCACCGGTTCGGCCCGTGAGAATTTGCCGCGAGTCGCGCGCACCTGTCTGACCGGAACGGACGGGTCCGCACTGGCGATCACCTCGCTGACCATGTCGCCGCCCTGATTGACCTCGGCGACCAGACAATCGGCTTTCAAGCCATGCCAGAGACCGATGGCTGCCTGCGCCCAGTCAGTCGGTTTGGCCTGCCTCCGGCTTCTGTCCGCCAGCACATAGGCCTTGCCGTCGGCCCCGAGACCAGCTGCCACAATACCGCAGGCATCCGATGTCTTGCGCGCTGTTACCGGAGGGTCGATGGCGATTACAATCCGGGTCAGATCCTCCGGCGCGACCTCCACGCGGCAGGCCTCCAGTCCCTCACGGGACCAAAGCGCATCGGGCCGGTCCTCGATCAATTCGCCGTCCAGCTCCTGTCGCCCCAGTCGGGTCCCTGCATAACGGCCGACAATCGCTTCCAGAAAACTCGGTGCCAGAAACAGCGCATTGGCCTTGGTCGGCGCATGGCTGATCGTGGTGCCTGCCTGTTTCATTAGCCGTTTGATCAGTGGCACCGGGCGCGGTGTTGTTGTAACCAGCTGGCGCGGCAACTCGCCCAGTCTCAAGCCGAATTGCAACATGTCAAAGGTCTCCTCGGCATAACGCCATTTGGCAAGTTCATCACACCAGGCGATGTCGAATTGCGGGCCGCGCAGGGCTTCGGGATCTTCTGAACTGAACGCCTGCGCCACCGCTCCATTGGGCCACTCGAGGCGTCGCCTTGTCGGGATCCAGACCGGGCGATCCATCTTGGGGTGAACCGACAGAATGCCGGACACTCCTTCCACCATCACCTCACGCACATCTGCAAAGGTTTCGCCGATCAGGGCAATGCGTCCGGCGAACGTCCTGTCGCACCAGTGGTGGCCGAGCGCCCGTGCCCGGATCCATTCAGCACCGGCCCGTGTCTTACCCGCCCCGCGCCCGCCCATCAGCAACCACAAGGACCAGTCATCCTTCGGCGGCAGCTGATGATCATGGGCGAAGGTCGGCCAGTCGAATTTTAAAAACCTGAGCTCGTCTTCGTTGAGGCTCGCCAGAACATCCTCAATCAGCCCCGCTTTCGCACAGACGTTCAAGACGCTGCGCAAGCTCCGCTCGGAGTTCCTCCGGATCATCAAGACCGCTCTCCTCCGCGTCGTCTTTCTCGCCCTCTTTCAGGTCCATCAAAACGGTCAGGGTCTTTGCCAGGCTCGCCAATGTCTTCACCGTGCGGTCGATTTCGGCCATCCCAGCGGCACTGTCCGGCAGCAGCTCCTTCAGGCGGGCATCCAACTGATCCATCTGACCGGCAAAAGCACGATACAGCCGGGAAATCATCTCATGATGGGTCTCTCCGCTTACTGGGTCCGGGTCGACGAATGCTTCCGTATTCTGGGCAGGGCCACCCTGCTCTGCGCTGACGTCTTCGGGCCATGCAACGTCCTGGGTTTCATAGACAGCACATGCCTGATGCCGCTCCTCTTTGGCCTTGCGTTTGGCGCGTTTGGCCTCGACCCTTTCTCGGCGAAGAGTGTCGCTCAGCCCCTGCCCCGAATACCGCGCCTTGACCTTCGACTTGCCGCAAATGTCCGTCACCGATCAGCGACCTCCGGGCACAAAAAAAGCCGGCGGATGCCAGCTTGAAACTTGATCAAATTCGAAAACTTATCCCCGCCCTGCATATCACGTGCGATATTGGGCACCGTGTCATGCCGCAACTGTTTCCGGCAATCCCGACAGGATCAACCGAAGTGCCGCAACCGCACTTATCGGATCATGACCAAACCATGCCATATCAGCGTCACGCTGTCAAGGAATAAATTCCTATTTCGACGCAACACCACCTACCAGCAATTTGTTTGAAACTACACCAGGCTGATATTACTGCTCTTTTTCAACCTTCTATATATTCGAACAGTCACGTTGAACCCGCTTCATCTGACTGCTAGCGTCTGGTTTTCAAACAACAGACATCCCCGCAATTCGATTGGTATCCCATGAGTGAAAAAGTTGCCCTTGTAACAGGTGCTGCCCGAGGCATCGGGCTTGCCACAACCAAACTGTTGATCGAAAAAGGCTGGAAAGTCGCGATGATCGACCGGGATGGTGAGGAACTGACCAAAGCGTCGGCCGGGATCAATGCCGGGACTGCGTTTATCTATGACGTCTCCATCGAGAGCCAGGTTGATCAGATGATGGCGGACGTGATCGAGAAATTCGGCCGTCTGGATGCGGTCGTCAATAATGCTGGTGTTGCCGATTTCGGGCCAATCGAAGAGACTGACTTCAAGCGCTGGCGAACAGTCATGGAAACCAATCTGGACGGTGTTTTTCTGGTGTCGCAGGCCGCCATTCTGCATTTGAAGAAAAGTAAGGGATCGCTGGTCAACATTGCGTCGATATCAGGCCTGCGCGCCTCCACGCTGCGCGTTGCCTATGGCACGTCGAAGGCGGCGGTCATTCACTTGACCAAACAACAGGCGGCAGAACTTGGCGAATATGGTATTCGCGCCAATTGTGTCTGTCCCGGACCCGTGCGTACCAAACTGGCGATGGCGGTGCACACACAAGAGATCATCGACGCCTATCACGATTCCATTCCGCTCAATCGTTACGGCTCGGAAGTTGAAATCGCTTCTGTGATCGCCTTCCTGTGCTCCGACGAAGCCAGTTATGTCACCGGACAGGTGATAGCCTCAGATGGCGGATTTGACTCGACCGGGGTTGGCCTGCCTGCCTTGCGCAGCTAGCTACGATCTTCAAGAAAATGCGCCGCGACTTGCCGTTTATGCGGACTATCGCGGTGCTCGACCAGATAAATCCCCTGCCAGGTGCCCAGCACCATCTGCCCACCCAAGACCGGGACCGACAGCGACACTGGCAGGATCGCCGCCTTGATGTGGGCAGGCATGTCGTCCGGGCCTTCGAAGGTGTGGGTCAGATAACTCATCGACGGATGATCGGCAGACGGCACCAAACGCTTGAAATAAGCCTTCAGATCCACCTGCACATCCGGATCAGCGTTTTCCTGAATCAGCAAGGAGCAGGATGTGTGCCGCACAAACAGTGTCAACAGTCCCTCGTCCGCGCCTTCGTCTGCCAGCCAACCGGCAACATTGCGGGTGAATTCGTAAAGACCCTGGCCGCGGGTCTGAAGAGAAAAGGTGGTCAGCATGAGAAATCCGCCCGAAATGGTCTGAAACGGCACCTTATTCCTGCTTGTCATTCAACGCCATCACCTTGAAGACCCTTCCCTTTTTTCAAAAGGCCTGACATGACTAGGATAGCCAGCTTGCCTAAGGAGTCGCCCGCCCGTGTTCCCTGCCCGCTATACCGTCTTTGCCCTGTGTTTTGCCGCAGCCGCCCTCAGTTTTGTGTTGAGCTTTGCTGTCAGCAGTAATTTCCTCTGGGCGTTTTTCGCCTTTGCAGCGCTGACGATCCTGGGTGTCATCGACCTCAACCAGACAAGACATGCGGTGCTCAGGAACTATCCGGTGGTCGGGCATTTCCGCTTTCTGTTCGAAGCAATTCGGCCGGAACTGCGCCAGTATTTCTTTGAAAGCAATCAGGACGGCAGACCGTTTTCCCGGGAGCGGCGCTCGATGGTCTATGACCGGGCCAAGAACATTGAAGACGTGCTGCCGTTCGGCACAGAGCTTGATGTTTATGACGGCTCCTATGCCTGGGTGAACCACTCCGTCAGTCCCAAGCCGCATGGCGAGACTGATCTGCGGGTGGCCATTGGCGGGCCGGATTGCAAAGAGCCCTATTCAGCCTCCATCTTCAATATTTCCGCGATGAGCTTCGGCTCGCTCTCTGGCAATGCCATCCTGTCGCTGAACAAGGGGGCCAAGGCGGGTAATTTTTATCACGACACCGGCGAAGGCAGCGTGTCGCGCTATCACCGGGAAGGTGGTGGTGATCTTGTCTGGGAACTTGGCAGTGGCTATTTTGGCTGCCGCGCGGACGATGGAACATTTGATCCGGAGAAATTTGCCAAACAGGCCGCTAATCCGCAGATCAAGATGATCGAAATCAAGATGAGCCAGGGCGCAAAACCCGGCCATGGCGGTGTGCTTCCTGGTGCAAAGGTCACCGAGGAAATCGCCGAAGCGCGCGGCATTCCGCTCGGCAAGGATTGTATTTCACCTGCGTCCCATTCAGCCTTTTCAACGCCGATCGAGCTATTGAATTTCATCAAGCAGTTGCGGGAGCTGTCAGGCGGCAAGCCGGTCGGTTTCAAACTCTGCATCGGCCACCGCTGGGAATTCATGGCCATCGTCAAAGCCATGCTGAAAACGGGCACAAAGCCGGATTTCATTGTCGTCGACGGAGCGGAAGGCGGCACCGGAGCCGCACCGGTCGAGTTCGCCAACCGGCTGGGCACGCCGCTCTTGCAGGGGCTCTCCTTTGTGCACAACAGTCTGGTTGGTGCGGGCCTGCGCGATGACATCAGGATCGGTGCCAGCGGAAAGCTGATCAGTGCTTTTGACATTGCCGGAACCATGTCTCTTGGTGCCGACTGGATCAATTCTGCACGAGGTTTCATGTTCGCGGTCGGCTGCATCCAGTCGCAGAGCTGCCACACCAACCGCTGTCCGACCGGCGTTGCAACACAGGACCCGCAACGCCAGAAGGCGCTGGTGGTGCCGGACAAGGCGGAACGGGTCGCCAATTTCCACCGAAACACCGTCAAATCCGTGGTACAATTCACGGCAGCAGCCGGTCTCGAACATCCGAGCGACTTCAAGCCGGAGTATTTTTATCTGAGAGCCGGCAACCGCGAAATCCTGCCCGCCAGTGCCGCGCTGACCTGGCTCAAGAAGGATGTGCTTCTGGACGAGACCCACGATGTGGCCGGCTATTCCACTTATTGGGCGATGGCAGATGCTGACAGTTTTCAGCCAGTGAAATCGCTTGCAGACGCCAAGGCCGAGCACCAGCACCACCTTGGAGACCGGTAGGAACGCAATCAGGTGATCCGGATGGAGACCAACACATTCGTCAAAATCATCCGCCGCGATGATGTGGATCTGGTTCTTAAACGTGGCCTGCCTTCACGGCCTGCCGCCCGTTTTAACCGGCAGGGTCAGGATGCGCTGTATCTCAGCCCGGATGAACAAAGCGCCCGCGTTGCCGTTGGGCAATACATCAAGGAAACCGACCACAACCGCGTTCTGCTGACCTACCGAATCAGCAAGTTCGAATTGTTTGATTTGCGCGATCCGGCCAATTCGAGGGTCTACGATCAGGCCAAACAACCCTGGCTCCAGCCTTTGGCAGACGGTGAAACACCAGCCTCCTGGAACGCATCCGACCAGATCCGCGATATGGGGTATGATGGTCTGATCGACCCGTCCCGCCGCCGCCCCGGCCTCTGGCACATCACCCTGTTCCACTGGAACGAACCCGGCACGCCAAACATTACGTCAGTTGGTGAACCCAAACCGCTGACACTGGAACCGGGATTTCGATAGAAGCTCAAATCCCCTCGGCCAGCCCCAATGCAAATTCACCAGCTTCGTGAGATCGGACCAGCGCGTGGCGGACGAGGTCGTCGAAATGGCTGGCGAACAACTGCACATGACGGGTGTTGGAGAAGGCTAAATAGCGCTGACCGAGATAGAGCGCGGCCCATTTCTGGCCAAAGACGGTAAAAGGCGCCGAAAACCGGTCATTGGCGCCAAACAAATGCAGGCGCAGTGAGGGATAGAGTTCACCCAGGGTTTTTCCCATGACTTCAAGCTGTTCGCGGCGAAGATCGGCGGAAAGGCCAGCCCACAGTCCCTCCCCCCGGGCAAAGCCTTCCAGGGCTTCCTTGGACAGGCAGATTTCCATGTCGGATTCAGCACGGTGCAACAATGCCCGCTGGTCGCGGGTATCGGTGATCGCCTGATCCGCTGTGCGCACCGTTTCACCGGCATATTCATGGGCCAGAACCGCTTCGGTTTTCAAAATATCCGGCAGGTTCGCCGGGACATGACGGATCTTCGCGCCGATCGCATCCCGGTACCAGGAGAGCAAATGCTCATCGACCGGATTACGGTCAGTTTCGGCAACCTGAACCGCCTGGTCGAGAATTTCAGCTGCCGCACCTCTATGGGTCGACAGACCCAGAAGCCAGTCCGATGATACACTCAATGCCGTCGCAATGGCGGCAAGTGCCTGCCCATTTGGCAGGCGCGGTGTTTCGTCCGACAGAAGCTGGGATACGGTCGAGCGATCAAGCTGCGCATTGCGAGCCAGATCACTGCGGTTCATTTCCCGGTCGTGCAGGGCATCCGCCAAGCGCTCCCGAAACAATACGGCGCGGTCTCTTTTGTCCATATGTTTCTGGATATCACCGCATTGTATGCAATTCTACATCTGGTGACAATTTACCACAGCTGTCTACCCATGCCATTGGCCCGCATCACGCGGCCTGTTGGGCCCTGTAATACTGCGCCGACCTCTGGACAGGAGATGCTCCAGGTGTTCAATGGAATCATCGTTGAAACCGTTCAGCAATCCGACAACAAGACAGGAGTGAGTGTCGGGGAAGTTCTGATGTCCGGAGACAGTCAGGGATATGGTCCGTTTTCGCCCAAATGATTTCAGCGCAATCAGCAGTCTGTAGTGTGCCCGGTCAGTCCTATTTTCAGCAAAACTGCGCCGAAAATACAAAAAAGATTAGTTTGTTTAATAATCTGAAAATGCCGTCTACCAGTCACTCCGAGTAATCAGTTACAATTGCAACAATTTTGCAAGTTTTCTCGACTTCCGCAGAGATTTTCACGCAAAAACAGCCTTAATTATGTATCAATTCCATACAAAGTTGCACGCGACTTCATCACGTCAATATTAGCAATGCTTTCTACGTATTATCACCAAGCATTATCGCCAGAATTACGGAGTACTCCCATCACAGATTGCAGTTATAATTGAGTCTTAACTTTACCTGTGTCAAAAATCGCGGAAAGCCGGAGGACTGAATGGGCAAATTTCGCGATTTTTGCAGGTGGATGATGATTGATCCATCGCGCACTGATATTGCCCAGGCACAGTATAATGAGCTGAAGTTTCAAATCCCGTCTCTCTATGCGCTCCTGATGGTGAACGCCGCGGCAGTCTCCTACACCCATTACGAAGTGGCGCCGTTTTATCTGACTGTTGGCATTTTGGTGCCCATGCTTTTTATCACCAGTGTGCGCATGGTTTCCTGGTTGCGGGCAAGCGAAGTCGTCCTGTCTCCTGAAGACGCCATTAAAAAAATGCGGCAAACAGTCATTCTCGGCAGTCTTATTGCCGCCATTTACATTTGGTGGTCCCTGAGCCTCGATGGATATGGCGGCCCGTCAGAACGTGGCCACGTTGCGCTGTTCATCGCGATTACCGTCATCGGCTGCATCTTTTGCCTGATGCATTTGCCGCAAGCCGCGATCATGGTGATGGCGATCGTGACCATTCCCTATCTGGCGTATTACCTTAGCCGGGGCGAGGATGTTTATGTGGCAATTGCCATGAACATCTTTCTGGTTTGTGTCGTCATTCTTCAGGTTCTGATGAACGGCTATCGCGGTTTCTGCAAACTGGTTGAAACGCAAAAGGAAACCGAACGGCTTAACGCTGAAAACGAGCGGCTTGCGCATACGGATGCCCTGACCCAATTGCCCAACCGGCGTTTCTTTTTCATGGGCCTTCGCGAGCACATTCACAGTGTCAAGGCTGACGGAACAGTATTCGCTGTGGGGCTAATTGATCTCGATAGGTTCAAACCAGTCAACGACACCTATGGCCACAAATTCGGGGATCATCTGCTGACAACTGTCGGTGAACGTCTGCAAATGCTCGACGTTGACGAATTGAATGTCTGCCGTTTGGGTGGTGATGAATTCGGATTTGTCTATTATGGCGCCCCCGATAAGGCAGAACTCATAGGCAAGAAGATCTGCGATGTGCTCCGCGAACCATATGATATCGGGGAGATCAGTGTAACGGTCGGTGCTTCCTGCGGCATCGCATTTTACCCGGAAGCCGGCAACACTGCGCATGAACTGTTTGATCGCGCTGATTATGCGCTCTACACATCCAAAACCAATTCTCCTGGCACAGTCACTGTCTATTCGGCCGATCATGAAGCTCGCATCCGGTCAGAGCGCGCCATCGAGAGCGCGCTGCAGATCGCGGATCTGACCACCGAGTTCGAAGTTCATTTCCAGCCGATTGTGGCCCTGCCCAAAAAGGTGGTGGTGGGATTTGAAGCGCTTGCAAGATGGACAAGCCCTGCCCTTGGCACTATTCCGCCAGCCGAGTTCATTCCAATCGCCGAGCGCAGCGGATTGATCCAGAAACTGACGCTGGTCCTGTTCCAGAAAGCAGTCACACAGATCCAGACTCTCCCGGGGCAACTCTGCCTGTCGTTCAACCTCTCGGCCCATGACATCACCTGTCCGGGCACTGTTGAGGCATTGGTCGGTGTAATTCAGAAAACGGGCATCAGCCCGAAACACGTTACCTTTGAAGTGACCGAAACGTCTGTCATCAGCAGCTATGAATCCGCCGCGCGGTGCCTGCAAACACTTCGAGACGCCGGGGTCCGGTTATCCCTGGACGATTTTGGAACCGGTTATTCGAGTCTCGGATACCTGCACAACTTGCCGATAGATTGTGTTAAAATCGATCGGAGTTTTGTGGCTGGCATCAACGAACCTGTGGCTCGAAATGTTGTCACATCAATCGTCAATCTTTGCCGTTCCATGGAAATGCTGTGCGTCGTCGAAGGCGTTGAGGACAGCGATCAACTGTCTTTCCTGGAGGGTTTGGATTGCCGTCTGGTGCAGGGCTTCTTTTTTGGGCCAGCACTGCCATTTGAATCCATTCTGGAATCCGCACTCTCGTCTGGAACAGTCGCGGGACTTCAGCTCTCCGAGACTGTGAATGCCGATAGTTTAAAAATTGCCAGCGGTGAGTGACTGCACGGCGCGCACTGCTCGTGCTATTGACGGGCCATGGCAGGTGGAACCAAACGACAAAAAGACATGCGCAAGGCGATCAGGGCATTGGCACCTCGGCTCCCAATGATCGACGCCGAAGCTATACTTGATATTGCGCTTGCCGGTCATCTCAGACACCTGCCGCCGTCCATTGCAGTCTGGCAGGCCACCACCACCCATCTGCGCCATGAACACACCGATTATGATGCACTCCTAAATGAGGGATATGATCGCGACTCGGCCCGACATTTTGTGGCCGACGATATCAATTCGATGTTGGCGGACTGGGGGAGCCAGAAGCGGTTAAACCTCGAGGAAACCGAGTAGAAACCTGTCTGCACCATCGATTTTTCAGATTGCGAACCGTGTCACGCTCCTGTCCTGAACGACTTGTAATAATTGCCATGAGCGCTAGCTGACGCGGAGTGTTCGTATCGTTGCAGGTTTGAGGATTTTATGGCGTATTCTTTCAAAAAACACAGGAATTACATCACTTCCGTGATGTTTCTATTAGTCTCGCCCATGGAAGCCATGTCTGAAAATAGAATTGATATTGTCCGCCCGGATGCGCCTGAACTTGCAGCGCACGGACCGTTTGGTGTTGGCCGCCTGACGCTTCAGCTCACAAAACCCGATCAGTATGACATTGTTCGCATTGCCGCTGACGAAACACCGGAGCGCTATGATCGTCCGCTAACCGTGGAAGTGTTCTTCCCCTCAGAACCCCACGGCGCACCAACTCCTATACGGATCAACTTGCGGGATCCCAACCGGCAAGCCGATATAATTGGACTGTCTGCCGAAAACGTTACAGCTGACATGAGCGAAGGCCCCTACCCGCTTGTTCTCATTTCTCATGGTTATCCAGGCAACAGGTTTCTGATGAGCCATCTGGCGGAAAACCTGGCTTCCAAGGGCTACGTTGTCGCCTCGATCGACCATACTGACAGCCTTTACAGCGACAAGGCCGCCTTTGGCTCAACGCTGGTGAACCGACCGCTCGATCAGATGTTCGTTCTGAACGAAATGCAGCGATTGACCGAGGACAGCGCCAACCCGATTTCCGGATTGATCGACACCAGCCGGACCGGGTTGATCGGTTATTCCATGGGCGGATATGGCGCAATCATTTCAGCAGGCGGCGGCGTGACCGACAAATCCATCGGCTATGAATGGGGCGCGCCGGATGGATTGCTTGGAATGCACAAAGCTGGGAGCCAAAACCATGAAGGCCTGCTGGATGAACGTTTGAAAGCGGTAATCGCCATTGGCCCCTGGGGGCGTGAGCGCGACTTCTGGGATGCTGATGGGCTGGCCGGGATCCGGGTACCAACGCTCTATGTAGCAGGCAGTGTTGACGATGTTTCCGGATATGCTGATGGTGTGCGCAAGATCTGGGAAGAAAGCACCGGGACCGAGCGGCATCTCCTGACATTCATCAGCGCCAATCATAATGCGGCTGCTCCCATGCCAGCGCCCGCAGAAGCCTATGCACACAGCGATGAACTCGGTTGGGCACCATTTGGTCATTATGCTGATGCGGTCTGGGATACGGTTCGCATGAACAATATCCTGCAGCATTTTTCGACCGCCTATCTCGACCTGCACCTCAAGGAAGATACTGCCAAGGCAAAGTATCTGGACCTGATCGTGTCAGCTGAAGACGGAGTTCATGCGCTGAACGAAAACGACACTTCAAAACCGGAACACACCTATTGGAAAGGCTTTCCGGACCGTTCCGCCAAGGGCCTGACATTCGAAACGCTTGCAAAAGGAGACTGAGGAGTTTCTTTGGGCTTAAGCCTTGTTGGGGTAAATCCACTGCTCGGGTATGTGCGCGATGACCACTTCACCGGCTTTCACGACACCTGGCTTCTCGACATATCCGACAAGACCCCGAAGGCGTTTGGCTACTTTCGGAAACAGAAGATCCAGCCCGTCCCGATCCGGATTTGCTTCGGCAACCGCCTGCCCGGCCACACGACAGGGGGCGTTGTCACCATCGACACGAATGACCAGACCACCAGCGAAGACAAGGCGGGTTCGCGGGGGTAACAGTGACAGGTTGGCAATCCCGGACACGGTGATGTTGCTGCCAATCCATTCGGATTTCAGCTCCGATAGATCTATACGCGATGCAATCACGGCCAGCTCTTCAACGGACAGGATTGAAACCTGCCGTTCATTGCACATTTCGGTTCCGCGCGGATACCATGGCTCACGGCCACCGGATTCGCGCGTAAAACCGGCATGGCGATCCCCCGGAATGCCCTCAAAAGTCAATTCAAGGCTGTCAGTTGATTCAGTCTGGAAATCGTCGGTGGTTTTGGTGCGAAAGACACCTTCGACGCTCCCGGTGAGCTTGAACTTTAGTGTTACCTGTAGGTCTTTTTGTTCGGTCATGGAACACTCCTGAAAATCAACGGCCATAGATCTAATTCAGGAACCGCTCTAGCACCAATGAAAACAATTGAGTAACGTATCATTAGTTTTGATTGACTATTACGTGTAAAAACTTAATCAACACGCTAAAATTTAAGCAGACTGCCCAAGTTTTCCCCTTTGCCTGGCCTCGCAAGACCGACATGCTTCGGGTCAGCCCAAAAAATACTCGACAGAAATTGAAATTCAAAAAATGGATTTAAACGAAGACGACTATGGAAAGCTGATCAATATCACCGGCAGACAACGCATGTTGTCGCAAAGGATCGGGTTCCTGTTTCTGACGTTCTCCAGCCATCTGGGTGATGATCAGGAAATACCGACAGAACTCTGGACGATGCAGAAAACAGCGCTCACTGATTTTCAGAACGGTGTTGAGATACTCTTGAAGGGTGATCCGGAAGCTGGAATTCCCAAGCTTGATAGCCAGCGTATCCGGCACGTTCTCGACAATGGCGGAACTGCGAATATTAGTCGTTTTCTAAGAGACTCCGGGGCCATGCTGACACAACTATCCGAGTCCGAAATACCGGACCAAGGTATTTTCGGCGCTTTTGTTGACTTTGTCCTGACAGATCTATTGCAGACCTTACAGGGACTTGTTGTTGCACTTGAGGAAGATTTCGCATGTGAAATGCAGAAGCGACGCACGCAAAGGGAAGAAGACACGCAACAGGTCAAGGACGCGCTGAAGGAAATTCAAAAAGCCTCCAAGTTTTCCCGGATGATCGCCCTGAATGCCAAGATATCTGCAGATCGCGCAGGACCTTACGGGAAGGAGTTTGGCGCCTTGACCGAAGAACTTAAGATGGTTTCATCCTCTATAACCGACAGTTCCGAAAATATCCTGAAACATCTTGAGGGCATATCCGCGCCTTAGATTGCTCGATCACGCATCCTGCCCAAATTGGACTGGTACCATTGTGCAGGGTGGTTGTGGGACATCGATTAGTCTCGCTCCCTGTTTCTCCAAACGTGAAAAAATGCAAAGTTAGGCTCAACACCTTAACCGCGATCCGGTATTATTACTCCGCCAATGTCGGCTATCAGATGGGATCCAAGAATGGCCAATTTCGGATACTCAGCACTTGTTTTTGCCTTGTCGATCATACTCGCCCAGACGTCTTCTGGTAAAAACAAAGCGAATGCAGACGAAATCCGATTTGTTCAAGATTCCACTTATGCGCCATATATGTCCGAAACGAACGGTCTAGCTGATGGCATTTACGCCAAAATCATTCTGGAAGCCAAAAGGCGCCTGAATGCGACAAACCTGATCCTTGATGCGGTTCCGTGGACCCGCGCAACGATATTGGTCGAAAAGGGGCATGCGCAGGCGCTTGTCGGCAGTTACTACAAACCCGAACACCGACCCTGGATTAGACATTGGTCCGTGCCATTCTATATCGAAGAAGTCAGCATCTTTTGCCGTGACGGCGTCGCCAAAAAGAATTGGTCTTATCCGGATGACTTCAAAGGCTTGCTGTTTGGCAATATCGCAGGATATCGCTCCCCTGGAGCCCGTTTTTTCAAGTTGGTAGAAGAAGGCAAGATCAATCTGGAGGAAGCCCAGACTACCGAGCAAAACCTGGACAAGCTCGCTCTGGGCCGGATTGATTGTTATGTCGTTGAAAGACTGGCAACCGAAATTCTGATGCGCCAGAAGAACTATGACAATGTCGAAATTGTCGGCACAGCGTCAACTGAAGCTGCCTACATCGGTTACACGGACAAATGGGCAGGGCCAGAAGCAGACAGGTTTATTGCTGCCATGGACGAAATGCTGTCGACGATGAAAGCGGATGGCACGATTGATCGCATCACGGCAACCTACACCGGGAGCTAGGGGGCAGAGGTGCCATATTGTCGAGTGTTACCTCCAGTCAATGAGTTGTAATTACTATTCATGCACAACTTTATATGTGAAACTTTGAGTTACGCTTAAAAATATGTTCAGAAATTGCTATATTCATGTAATTAGAACTACTGAATTGTCGCATTCAATTTGTTTGCATAATCTGCAATTCAACACGTTCAACATGACATCGGTTTTGAAAATATTTGTATGATATTAAGTGATCGAAAGATCTTTGGCAGGATAACACTCCTTTTCGCGCTGCTTGTCGTTCCGGTTACGACACTGGTTTGCGAAGAGGTCCCGACTGTCACAATTGTGCAGGATGCTGCCTATCCGCCTTTCATGATGTCTGAAGATGGATCCCCATCGGGGATTTACGCAGACATTGTTCTTGAGGCTGACAGCCGCCTGCCTGCTTACAAGATTGACTTGAAGGCCGCGCCCTGGACACGGGCCAAGTTTCTGGTGGAAACCGGCAAAGCGGACGGGTTGCTTGGAACCTATTTCCGTCCCACCGCCAGACCGTGGATCAAACACTATTCGTCTCCGATGTTCAGCGAGGAGGTTTATGTCTATTGTCGACAAGGTGTCGCTAAAAAAGACTGGACCTATCCGGATGACTATGCCGGATTGCTTTTTACCAACAACAGCGGCTTCGGCACTCCGGGGCCAGCGTTTTTCAAGATGGTTGAAAAAGGCACACTGGCCGTAGTTGAAGAACAAACCACTGAAGAGAATTTGCACCTGCTGCAAATCGGGCGGGCGGATTGTTATGTCCAGGAACAAACCGCTGTCCTTACTCATTTAAGGACCGGCAGATACAACAGCATTGAAAACATACAGCGGGTTTCAAGTGAACCGGCCCATATCGGCTATGGTTTGACGTTTGAAGAAGATCGCATGCAGCAATTTGCAGCGGACATGGATGTAGTGCTTGAAGAAATGACCGCAGATGGAACCATAGACAGGATCATCTCCAGTCATGCGCAAACCTGTACAGTCCCGCAACCGGTTGCCAAGGACAGCAACCGCAGTACCGCATCCTGCTGAAGACGCCAGCCGAACTTTCTGAACGACATCAGCTCGTTTATTCTCTCCGCGGGAATTGTGATTATTTGGCTAGCTGGTGATAAATCCCGCACGACCAACGCGAGATCACCTGCCATGAAAACCTTCTACCTGATCGCCGCCATTCTCGGCACGATTGTTCCCTGGATCTTTTTTGCCGGGTTCGTATCGGCAAACGGAACTGATTTTTCCCAATTCATCCAGTTGCTGTTTGCCAACGGGCCAAGCAGTGGCCTGACGGCAGACCTTCTGATCGCCACTGGTATCTTCTGGGTCTGGTCCTGGCGCGACGCCAAGGAGAACAGAGTCGCAGGCTGGTGGCTGACAATTCCGGCCATCTGGCTGGTTGGCTTGTCGCTCGGCTTGCCGCTTTACCTTTGGCTGCGCGAACGGGTCCGGGAAGCAGGCCCCGCCGCCCCGCCAGCTGAATAGTCAGTTTATACAAAAAACCCCGAAGCACTGCTCCGGGGTTTTCTATTCTCAAAACCGCAATCCAGCTTATCGCGTCAGCGGCTTGTACTTGATGCGGCGCGGGTCGGCGGCGTGGGCGCCGAGGCGGCGGACCTTGTCTTTCTCATAATCTTCGAAGTTGCCTTCAAACCATTCCACGTGGCTGTCGCCTTCAAAAGCGAGCATGTGTGTTGCCAGACGGTCGAGGAACATACGATCATGCGAGATCACGACAGCACAGCCAGCGTAGTTCTCAAGTGCGTCTTCAAGCGCTGCCAGTGTCTCGGTGTCGAGATCGTTGGTCGGCTCATCGAGCAGCAGCACGTTGGAACCCTGCTTCAGGACCTTGGCAAGATGCACACGGTTTCGCTGACCACCCGAAAGATCGCCAACTTTCGCCTGCTGTGCCGGGCCCTTGAAGTTGAAGGACGAGCAATAGGCGCGTGAGTTGATTTCCTTGTCGTCGAGGTAGATCACCTCGCCGCCACCGGAAATCTCTTCCCAGACATTGTTGTCCGGGTTCAGTGCATCACGAGACTGATCGACATAGCCAAGGTGCACGGTATCGCCAACGATGACTTCACCGCTGTCCGGCTTTTCCTGCCCCGTCAACATCTTGAAGAGGGTCGATTTACCGGCACCGTTCGGACCGATGACACCGACAATACCACCACGCGGCAGCTTGAACGACAGATCGTCGATCAAAAGGCGATCTTCAAAGCCCTTGGAAACGCCTTTCAGCTCGATGACGTTGGCGCCGAGGCGCTCGCCAACCGGGATCAGGATCTGTTCGATGGACGGCATCCGCTCTTCCTGAGCCGACAGCAGATCATCAAACGCCTTGATACGAGCCTTGGACTTGGTCTGACGACCTTTCGGGCTCATGCCCATCCATTCGCGTTCGCGGGAAATCGCCCGGTTGCGGGCCATGTCTTCGCGGCCTTCTTGCGCCATACGTTTGGACTTCTTCTCCAGATAAGCGGAGTAGTTGCCCTCGTAAGGAATGCCCTGACCACGGTCGAGCTCGAGGATCCAGCCGGTGACATTGTCCAGGAAGTAGCGATCATGGGTGATGATCAGGACGGAGCCCTTGAATTCACGCAAGTGGCGCTCGAGCCAGTGGACGGTTTCCGCGTCAAGGTGGTTGGTCGGCTCATCAAGCAAAAGAAGATCCGGCTCGGACAGCAGCAGCTTGCAGAGTGCCACACGGCGGCGTTCACCACCCGACAGATTTTCAACACCGGAATCTGATGGCGGGCAGCGCAGGGCTTCCATCGCCATGTCGACCTTGCTGTCAAGGTTCCACAGGTCTTCCGCGTCGATCTGATCCTGGAGCTTGGCGCCTTCATCGGCGGTCTCGTCGGAATAGTTCATCATCAGTTCGTTGTAACGGTCGACAATCGCCTGCTTGTGGGCAACGCCTTCCATGACGTTTTCCAGAACGGTCTTGTCGGGATCGAGCTTCGGTTCCTGCTCCAGATAACCGATGCGCGCACCTTCTGCGGCCCAGGCTTCGCCCTGATATTCCTTGTCCAGACCGGCCATGATCTTGAGCAATGTCGATTTACCGGCACCGTTGGGGCCCAGGATACCGATCTTTGCGTCCGGGTAGAACGACAGATGGACGTTGTCGAGGACCTTCTTGCCCCCGGTGTAGGACTTCGACAGTCCGTGCATGTGATAGATGAACTGGCGCGCCATGGGGCTCCGCTTCTCCACGTTTTGAATGTCGGGATTCTTCTTAAAAATCTGCCGCGTCTTTTAGGGGTTTTTTGGGGGAGTGGCAATGGGGGAGGTTTTGACACGTGTGGATCAAATACAACACCATTTCGATCCTGCGCTGTTCCAGAGAAAGACGGTAGTCAAAGCGACACGCCCGTCGCCTCCTTACCGACATTCATCCCCGACTTGATCTGAGACCCTATCTACGTCGCGGCATGTCAGGAATGAAGAAACATCTGACTGAAAATCACCGGACTATCTCCGGGAAAGCGCATTTGAAATCATCGATTTCAACCCGGTTTTCTTTGGCAATACCCTTCAGACACCGACCATCGAGGCCCTGATGGGACTGACGCCCTGCAAAAAATCGGCGGTTTTTTCGAGTTATTTCCTTCCGAAAACCGGCATATCCTGGCAATGATTTTGCCGTTCATTCACCGGAACAAAAATGTCTAGCCGGCGAAATAAACCAATAAAAACAACCCATGATATACATCACTCATAATAATTATCAACGTAACATAAATCTATAATATAGATAGCCATCTATATTAGTATTTACAGAAACTATACATAAGTCAGTTACGGAATCTCTCAAATAATAATAGATTCATTAACTATTTTATCTACCTTTAGATTGGAATGTAACAATTTCGACTCGGTATTTTCATGACCATATTCAGTAATAAGTTGCCCCGATCTGTCCTTGATGCCTTTAGCCGTTCTCAGGCGATGATCGAATTCACACCGGACGGAAGAATACTCTTTGCGAACGAGAATTTTCTAGGGGCTGTTGGATACACGCTTTCGGAAATCAAGGGACAGCATCACAAACTGTTTGTCGATCCTGATTATGGCAACAGCCAGGAGTATGCAGATTTCTGGCACAGGCTCGCACAAGGCGAGTTCTCCGCAGGAGAGTTCCTGCGATTTGACAAGAACGGACACGAGGTCTGGATCCAGGCCTCCTACAACCCCGTCCTGAACAGATCTGGCAAGGTTGTAAAGGTCGTCAAGATTGCGTCAGACATTACAGACCAGAAACTTCGCAATGCCGATTACGAGGGCCAGGTGGATGCCATTAACAGGTCTCAGGCTGTTATCCACTTTGAACTGGATGGCACCATCATCGATGCCAATGACAATTTCCTGGGTGCGTTGGGTTACAGACTTGACGAAATCAAGGGGCAGCATCACCGCATATTTGTCGATAGTGATCACGTGAACAGCGCTGAATACCAACAGTTCTGGGAAGACCTTGCCGCAGGCAACTTCAAGGCTGGCGAATACAAGCGCTACGCCAAAGGCGGTCGTGAAATCTGGATTCAGGCAACATATAACCCTATTCTGGATGCAAGCGGGCGCCCTTTCAAGGTGGTCAAGTTTGCAACCGACAGAACCGCACAGGTTGAGGAACGCCATCGCCGCGCCGGCATGCAAAAGCAGATAGACGACGATCTTTCGGAGATCACACAGTCCATCTCGGCAGCCTCTGATCAGGCAACCGATTCCGCCTCCGCCTCCGAACAGACATCGTCCAGCGTGCAAACCGTCGCGGCTGCCGCCGAAGAGCTTGTCGCCTCCATTCAGGAAATCAGTCGGCAAGTGCAAACAGCGCTCGACGTTTCGCAAAACGCGGTCGGGGAAGCTGAACGCTCCAGCGAAATCATGTCCGGCCTGTCCGAGGATGCCAAAACCATTGGTTCGGTTATCGAGCTGATCGATGGTATCGCAGACCAGACCAACCTGCTGGCTCTGAACGCCACCATTGAAGCTGCTCGTGCAGGCGAAGCCGGAAAAGGCTTTGCTGTGGTTGCCTCCGAAGTCAAAAGCCTCGCGTCGCAGACCAGCAAGGCAACCGAGGAGATTTCAGCACAGGTCAGCTCCGTTCAGGAAACCACCGGAAATGCCGTGGAGGCAATCGAATCCATCATGGCGGTGATCAAGAACATCGGCGAAATCGCCACCAGCATCTCGTCTGCCGTGGAAGAACAGACAGCCGTCACCAACGACATTTCGTCCAATATGCAGTCTGCGGCACAAGGCGTGGAGATGATCACGACCAACATGCAGTCAATCTCTGCAGCTACGGCGCAGATCCGCTCTTCGACCCAAAATGTCCGCGAAGCGTCTCAATCCCTTATGTAAGCCCGCCAGGCCGGGTGAAGTCTCAACTCAAACAATCCGGCCCTACCCGCCCCTGAGCCAGGGGCGGTTTTTTATGACCCGGAAAACGAACTGAGGATTTGAACAAAGGGTGTCGGTTTCAAAGCTTGGCAGAGCAATGCTCTCCGAGATATGGTCTAAGACCAACATGACCTTCCGCCTCACCTGACCGGATCCATTTATGACCTCCATTGATATTCTTCTGCCCCGCCCGATGCTGCCATTCGTCGAGGAGCAGCTGGACAAAACCTTTACTGTTCACCGGCTTTCAGGGGCTGCGGATGCAGACAAGCTGCTGGCTGAGATCGGCCCCAGGATCAAAGGGGTTGCGATATCCGGAATGCCGATCGACAGCAGTTACCTTGCAAAACTGCCAAATGCCGAAATCATCTCCAGCTTCGGCGTCGGCTATGACAACATCAACACCAGCGACTGTTTGGCGGCCAATGTCATGGTCACGCACACACCGGATGTGTTGTCGGATGAAGTTGCCGACACGGCGATGGGTCTGTTGCTGATGACCGTTCGCGAACTTGGTCAGGCTGAAAAGTGGCTGCGCGATGGCAATTGGACCGGAAAAGGCCCCTATCCGCTGACCCAGGCAACCGTGAAGGGCCGAACACTCGGCATTTTCGGATTGGGTCGCATCGGCAAGGCCATCGCCAAACGCGCCGAAAGCTTCGGCATGGCAATCCACTATTACGGTCGCAACAAGCAGGACAGTGTTTCCTATCCCTATCACGCAACGCTCAAGGACATGGCCGCTGCCTGCGATACATTGATGGTGGTCGCGCCTGGCGGCCCGGAGACAGTACATGCCGTAAACGCGGACGTTCTGGCAGCGCTTGGGGCAAACGGGATCGTCATCAATATCGGGCGCGGATCCGTAATTGATGAAAACGCCTTGATTGCAGCGCTTGAGACCGAAACCATCTATGGTGCCGGGTTGGATGTGTTCGAACACGAGCCGCAAGTGCCGCACAAGCTTCAGGAGCTACCAAGGGTCACCTTGCTGCCGCATGTCGGCTCGGCGTCCATTGCCACCCGCAATGCCATGGGCCAGCTGGTGGTCGATAATCTGAAGAGCTGGTTTGAAACCGGCAAGGCAATTACGCCGGTGCCGGAATTGAAATAGATAAAGTGACCAGATGAATTGAGCCTAGATAGTACTTTTAAAATACAGACTTACTGGTAGAAGAACCAATTGGAATTTCTACCAGTACCTCGTGCAACCTAAAAAAGATGTTTGAAATAACAACTATGCCAGCCGTGCAATGGAGTAATTATTTATTTCGGACATCGAATTTTTTATTTCTCACCAACAAATAATCGAATTCAGAAAAATCCCATGCAAATCAGCTGGGTTGTGGCGTTTCGTTAAACACTCAATCTATTTTATTGAAAAATTTATTAAAAATATTCCGCACTCGTTTTAGTTTGCGTCACTTCCATCACTTACCGATCTCGTCAATCGACCTCTACGGCAACTTTCAATAAGCCAAGGATGGAATGTATGTTCGCGAAACTGAAAAAAGCACGTTATCTGGAACCGCTCGTCATTTTTGGCGCAGCGCTTGTTGTCTTTCTGATCGCCGCTGAAATCGAAGCCTTCGAGGCTCTGGCTGAATTCATGGAAGAACATGAGCAATGGCAACTGGACGAAGCCTTTCTCGCGCTGGTGACAATTGGTATCGCAGGCTACATCTATGCGTTTCGTCGTCAGGTCGAAAAACGCAAGGAAATGGAAATACGTCTTCAGGCGGAGAATGATCTCGACTGGCTGTCCAAACATGACAATCTCACAGAACTGCCCAATCGGCATTACCTGAGCGAATTCGTTCAGCGCCTGGAGGCAGATTCCGATACCGCCATTCAACAGCATTTCGGACTGATCTCAATCGATCTGGATGGTTTCAAGAAAGCAAACGATCTTCTGGGCCACACGGGCGGCGACAAGTTGCTTCAGGAAGTTACAGCTCGGATCAAAGATTATGATGCTGTCAACCTGGTGTTTCGCTTGGGCGGTGACGAATTCCTCGTGATCACAGAATTGGAAAAATCTCCGGATACTTATTCGGCGGCGGAGCACATCCATTCCGCAATCACCAAGCCATTCATAATCGACGGTATCACCAATAATATTGGCGCAAGTATTGGCGTTAGCAGATTTCCGCTGGATTCCCCTATTCTGGACGAAGCTATCCATTGCTCTGACTTGGCCATGTATCACGCTAAGCGGGCGGGCAATAATGTTGTCGAATTCACAAAATCAATGTCGGAAACTAATCTGCGCCGTTCCGTGCTCGAACAAGATCTTCTGGCAGCTCTCTCAGAAGGGGAGATCAAACCACATTACCAACCACTTTTTGATTTGGCTTCTAACGAAATCCGTGGATTTGAAGCCCTTGCGCGCTGGAACAGACCAGGGCATGGCTTCGTCGCACCAGAAAAATTCATTTCTATCGCCGAGGATATTGGCGCCATAACAGATTTGTCAGATCAGATATTGAGGCAAGCCTGCATAGACGCAAGAAAATGGCCAGATGATTTGATCCTATCGTTCAACCTTTCACCGCTTCAATTGTCAGACCGAATGGTCAGCGAAAGAATACTGAAAGTTCTTTCGGAAACCGGCTTTGCTGCTGATCGGCTGGAGGTCGAAATCACTGAAAGTGCGTTGGTTCTTGACATTGATACGACCACCAAAATCTTGAAAGAGCTAAACGCGGCTGGAGTTCGCATAGCGCTGGACGACTTTGGCACCGGCTACTCCAACCTGTCGCAACTGTCCAAGCTGCAATTCGATCGGATCAAAATTGACCGCGAGTTCATTAATACTTTCATCACCGATGGAAAGCAGATGAACATCGTAAAAACCATTCTATCTCTGGGGGAAGGTCTGGGAATCCGCATAACGGCTGAAGGCATCGAAGAGGTCGAACAACTTGCAGTGCTAAAAGATCTTGGATGTGATTGTGGCCAGGGCTTTTATCTGGGCTATCCTGCGGACGCAGCTCAAACACAAGATTTTCTGGCGCAGCAGTACGCTCTCCCAAGCCAGACGGCCGCCTAGGTTTGAAGGCTGGACACCAGAAACCAGCTAATTGGTTTTTCGAGTATTAGGCGGCCCCCGAAGCGCAAATACAATCCCTTGCTGACCCATAGTTGATTATTCAACTTTAAGTATTCATAAATAGTATTTCGTGCCTATACTTGGACAATTTATATAAAAATTCACACATTCAATTTTATTCTGCCATCTGAAATAATTTATCCGATCAAACGCCGAAATCCACCTCATTTTGCGTGTTTGAGTGAGTGAACTGTTCGAGTTTTAAAATGTTACGGTCGTACTTACGCAAAGTCTTCGGCATTTCGATTTCGGCATTATTCGCCGTCAGTTACGTCACTGCGGCCACAGCTGCCTATCCCGTCGATGACAATCCGGTTCTGCGTCCAGCTGACAGCGTGACTCTTGAAGCTAAAACACCACTCCCGCCTCTAAAATATCAACTTTCGGCGAAGGAACCGGCGAACACAAATTCCATCGTGGCGACAACTTCTATTGAAGAGAACCCGGGCTTTTTCACCACAGTCTGGAACTCGCCCAGGATACTCCAGCTGGCATCTACGCTTTTGGCCATTGGCGTTCTTGCAAGTGCGTTCTGGCGCTACCTTTTGATTTCGACCCACAACCGGCAGCTTCGACGGACCCAAGCGGAGCTGATGTCGCTCAACGAAACACTGGATACCCATGTTCAGGAGCGCACCAGGCAGCTGACCAGAGAAATCGAGGGCCGTAAACGCAGCCAGAAAATCCTGGAAACCTTCTTCAATCAATCGCAGACACTCAATCTGGTGCTCGATTGTGATGCCAATATCGTTCGGATAAACAAGGCGTGGGAAAGTGTCCTCGGTTTCAGCAGATCAGAACTGAAATCGAAACCACTCGTGGAATTCGTAATTGCGGAAGATCACGACAAGACGAACGAACTTTTGGAAAACCTTCAGCAAGGCGGAAAGGCCGACGGATTTGAAAACCGCTGGCACTGCGCAGATGGATCGATCGCGACATTACGTTGGTCAGCCCGTCCAGACACAAAAAATCAGCTGTTCTATGGTTCCGCCCAGAACATAACATCTGAGAAAGCGTCTGAAGAGGCCCTCAAACTGAGTGCGAGCGTCTTCACGGCCGCAGATGAAGGCATCATGATCACTGACCCTCGCGGTATCATAATTGATGTCAATGAGGCGTTTAGCGAGATTACCGGGTTTGAGAAATCTGAAGTGCTCGGACAGAACGCCAACATGCTGGATTCCGGCAAACAGGATGCGGAGTTCTATTCAAATATGTGGCGGTCGCTGTCAGAAACAGGTGCCTGGCGCGGAGAGATCTGGAACAGAACCAAAGACGGCCGTATCTATCCCGAATTGCTGACAATCAGCGCAGTTGAGGATTCAGATGGGAACACAGCCAATTTTGTTGGGCTGTTTTCGGATATTTCGAGGATCAAGGAGTATGAGCGGGAGCTTGAACAACTCGCCCAATATGACGGACTGACTGGACTGCCCAATCGCGTTCTGCTGGCGGACCGATTAAACCAGGCAATGGCTCGTGCGCGCCGTCACCACCAGTCCATCGCCATCGCCTTCCTCGATCTGGACGGCTTCAAGGCAGTCAACGATACCCACGGACACGCCGCTGGAGACCAGTTGCTCATTGAAGTGGCGAACAGGTTCAAATCCACCCTTCGGGAAGAAGATACGTTGGCGCGCATCGGCGGCGATGAATTTGTCGCCATCATCACCGACTTGAAGGCACCGATGGACTGTATCGGGACACTCGAGCGGATCAAGTCAGCGGCGGCAGAAAAGCTGGATCTCGAAGGCGCTCAGGCATCCGTGACCGCAAGTATCGGCGTTACATTCTATCCGCAAGGCGAGGAAATCGCCGGGGACCAGCTGGAGCGCCAGGCCGACCAGGCCATGTATCAGGCCAAGCTTGGCGGACGAAATCGGTATCATTTTTTCGAACAGGAACACGTGCGGGCATCAGCCTGACGCATTCCCTTCATCCGAACAATCTCTTCTGGAACGCTCTCCGGAACTTCTAATCCAGAACCTCACCGATCAGAATTTTCGGCTGCGTGTTGGTGTAATTCGGAATATCCGCCAGAACCGGATCAGCGACCGCCATGGCGTCCTCAAGTTTTTCCGGGTTAGCAAACACCATTGTGGCAATCGCATAGTATTCAGGAGGTGTGTCAGGCCCGCCTGCCAACCCTTTGGATGCCTGAGCGGACACCAGGAATGGGCCGAGATGCTGACGCACCAGGGACATGTGGGTTGAAGCGTAATACTCTTGATCAAAATGCGTGTCAGGCTTGATTGGATAAAGCACCTGCAATGTGACCGCCATAGGTTCCTCCTTTACAGCAGATCGAAAACCCGCCTGCAGGCAGTCATATCAGCGCAAGGGCCCAGCGCCGTCAATCAGGGCACGAGACTATTCGGATCAGTTTTCCGGCCAACCACCATTTCCCGTTTTCCCGAGAAGCCTTTTACCTTCTGAACAGTAAAACCGGCTGCTTGAAGGTTGCGGCGGACCCATCCGGCGGATGTGTAGGTGGCCAGGGTTCCATTTTCCACTGTCAGATCAGCAGCGTCGTGCAGCAATTCCGCATCCCACAATTCCGGGTTTTTCGCCGGACTGAAACCGTCCAGATACCAAGCATCGACCGGGTTGATGGACTGGCTCGAGTTTGCGGCACCAGTCTTACCTATCTTGAGGTCCGTGATCAGTTTTCTGGCGTCCCCGACGCCAAGCATGAGCTCAACTCCAGCGATGGACATCGAGTTCCATCCCTCGGCAGGTGCCCAGTCCCCAACCAACTCTTCAGCTACGCTCGCAACTTCAGGAAATGCCGCCAACGCTCTCGACAATTGCTCTGCAGACATCGGGTAGAGCTCAAATGAGATGAATGTCAGTTTTGGCAGAGCAGTCAATTTTCTCAAGGCAAGGAGCGTTGCAAGGAAATTCAGACCGGTGCCGAAGCCAAATTCTGCAATGGTGAAACTGTCTCTGCCCTCGAAACGTTCCGGCAGAGTATTGCCGGCCAGAAACACATGCTGTGTCTCGGCAAACCCGCCAGCTTTTGAGAAATAGGTATCATCGAACTCTTCAGCGCGCGGCACATCACCCGCCAGCCACTCCAGCTTTGGAGCACATGAGAACGCAGTATCGATTTTTCTTTGCGCTTCGTCGGTCACAGGACTAATACCACCGTCAATTCCGTGATGCCCTCATACGGGAGCATCGCGCCGCAATCAATCAATTGGAGCCGTTCTCTTCATGGCACATACCACTTCGGACAATTATGACCTGGCAATCGCCGGGGCCGGCGTTTTTGGTCTGTCCGTTGCCCATGCTGCGATCAAGGCCGGGTTGAAAACGATTGTTCTCGAAGCCAAACATGTCGGTGCCGGGTCAAGCGGTGGTCTCCTTGGGGCCCTGATGCCGCATATGCCGGCACGCTGGAATCCGAAAAAGGAGTTTCAGTTTCAGGCGCTCTCAACACTTCAGACTCACATTCAAGCGCTTGAAGCCGAGACTGGCGAGAGCTGCGGTTACAAGCGCCTTGGCCGTATTCTGCCGCTGACAACGCAGGACAAGCTGGACCACCATCTGGAACGAGCCGAAGAGAGCAAGTTGCGCTGGCATCCACAGACGACCGGGTTTTCCTATGATGTTGAACCGGCGGGCAGCCGCGCTGACTGGTTAAGCGCTGAAGCAGCCCCTTTTGGCATCGTCTATGAAACGCTTGCCGCCCGTGCCTCGCCGCGGGCTTACCTTTATGCGCTGGCATCTTACGTGAAATGCCACGGCACCCTCATGGAAGAGGCGCCAGTTTCAGCCTTTGACGAAATAACCGGCAGCGTCCATCTCGCAGATACCCGACGTATCAAAGCGGAAAGTCTCGTCATCTCCGGAGGCTTCGCAGCCTTTGACATGATCGAAAATCTAACCGGTGAAAAAATCGGCCGCGGTGAAAAAGGTCAGGCGCTTCTGCTGGACGGCAAGGGTCTGGAAGACAGACCAGCGATCTACTGTGACGGGCTCTATGTCGTGCCCCATGACAATGGCACCGTTGCCATCGGCAGCACATCAGACAGGGCAGCTCAGGACACTGTGGTCGATCCAATCAGGTCTTCGGAACTGATAAATCGGGCTACAGCCTTCTGTCCTAGTCTAAACGATCGCGCCGTCTTGACGGAATGGGCAGGTGTCCGTCCCCGTTGCAATAAACGTGATCCGTTGATCGGCTGCCTGCCAGGATTTGAGAAAACCTATGCGGCAACGGGTGGCTTCAAGATTTCCTTTGGCATCGCCCATCTAGTCGCCGAGGCCCTGGTGGCGAACATTACTGATCAGAAACCACAACACGATCTGCCAGAGACTTTCCGGCCGGACAATCATTTTGGGGGAAACCGTCTCTCAAGCGACGGATAACGACTTCGCAGAACGAGCGAACTCAGCCCAGCAGGAAGCTTCCGGCAATATAAAGACCGAAGCAGGTCAAAGCTGCAGATCCCCAGAACAGGATGTTTTTAACCAGCAGGAAAGACGCAGCTTCGCGTTGGGCCGGTGTCTGCTCCGTGTCCTCGGCAGCAGAAGGTGAAGCCGTTCCGCGATAGTCTCGCGCGGTCGCATGCATCGGTTTAGCCATTGCGATCGTCTCCATACCTGCCAAAATCGGATAACCGATCTTTTGGCTCGACCTCGACACCCTACCCGCTTGGGCAGAAGCATTCACAATCCTTTAGAAAAAGACTATGAACAAAAACTTACTCAGGTTTTGAGTTAAACTTCGGATACACACAAAAATCCGAACATTTCCGAACCATAATCCGCCAGCAAATCCTGTGTTGGTGTCACATCTTACCCGAGATTTAACCGCAGGTCATTCCCGTATGAGTTTAGATAGTGTGCAGCTCCACCTTTCCAAGGTGGCCCCTGATCTTGAAGTCATTATCACTGAGGACAGCAGCGCAACCGTACAACTGGCTGCAGCAGCTCACAATGTCGAACCAGGACAGATCGCGAAAACACTCTCGTTCAAAGTGAAGGAAAATGTCTTTCTCCTGGTTGCTCGTGGAGACGCACGCCTCGACAACAAGAAGGCCAAAGCGGCTTTTGGTGGCAAGGCCAAAATGCTGGCAGCTGATGAGGTTGCAGAGCTGACAAGCCACCCTGTTGGCGGTGTCTGCCCGTTCGGCCTGCCGTCACCAGTTAAAGTCTACTGTGATGTGTCGCTAAGAGCCTACGACGTAGTCATTCCTGCCGCAGGTGCTACCAATGCAGCCGTGCGTATCTCGCCAAATCAAATGGCAGAAATCACAGACGCTGACTGGGTGGATGTCTGCCAGCCACCACAACCGGCTGAATAGGCAGAAACCGGCCGCAGAGGCCGGTTCCTGTATTCTCATCAAGACAAACTGATCAGAAATCTGCTGACTGTTCCGTCAACCTTTGCTAGATGCCGTCGCCATCCATTCCGGAATTGCTCAGGAACCCGCGCTCCCTCAGGTAATTAATGATCTCGTCTGCGACGTCTTCCGGATCGCGTCCAACATTCTGAATACGTATTTCCGGGTTTTCCGGAGCTTCATAGGGACTGTCGATGCCGGTGAAGTTCTTGATTTCACCTGCATCGGCCTTGGCGTAAAGGCCTTTCGGATCACGTTTGCGGCACTCTTCGATCGGCGTATCGACATAAACCTCGATAAACTCGCCACCATCCACAAGATCACGTGCCATCTGCCGCTCGGATTTGAATGGCGAGATGAATGAAACAAGGGTGATCAGACCAGCATCGGTCATAAGCTTGGCCACCTCGCCGACCCGGCGGATGTTTTCCACTCTGTCAGCCTCAGTAAAGCCAAGGTCGCGATTGAGGCCATGGCGCACGTTATCACCGTCCAGCATGTAAGTGTGTTTGCCTTCCATGTAGAGCTTCTTCTCGACAATAGAGGCTATGGTGGACTTGCCGGATCCCGACAGTCCTGTGAACCACAACACAGCCGGTGTCTGGCCGAGCTTGTCAGCGCGTGCCGCCTTGTCGACATCCAGCGCTTGCCAATGGATGTTGGTTGCCCGGCGGAGCGCAAACCACACCATGCCTGCCCCCACGGTCGCATTGGTCATGCGGTCGATCAGGATGAATGAACCGGTCGTGCGGTTGGCTTCATATGGATCAAAAGCAACAGGGCCTGAGAGCGACAGATTGCAAAAGGCAATCTCGTTCAAATCCAGCGTCTTGCCGGCTACATGCTCGAATGTGTTGACATTGATCTTGTGTTTGATCTCCGTAACCGTTGCCGTGACAGTTTTGGCACCAATCTTGAGCAGATAAGACCGTCCCGGTAGCAACGCCTCATCCGACATCCAGATCAGATGGGCCGCCATCTGGTCGGCAACATCCGGGCGCGAAGCAGTCGAGGACAGAAGATCACCGCGTGAGATGTCGATCTCATCTTCCAGCGTGATCGTGACGGCTTCACCAGCGCGGGCTACCGCCATTTCGCCAGCTGTACCGATGATGCTCTTGACCCTGGACGTTTTGGCCGGCCCGGCGACAACTACGTCTTCACCGGCGGCGATCTTGCCGCTGGCAACCGTGCCCGAGTAGCCCCGGAAATCGAGGTTCGGTCGGTTTACCCACTGGACCGGAAAGCGGAATGGAGCTTCCAGTTCGTGGTCGCCGACCTGAACGCTTTCCAGATGTTCCAGCAGGGTTGGCCCCTGATACCAGGGCATCTGCGCGCTTTTGCCGGTGACATTGTCGCCGTAGCGCGCCGACATCGGGATTGGCTGCAGCGTCTCGAAGTCAAAACCGGCGGCAAACGCTTCGAAGTCCTTGCAGATCTCGTCAAACTTCGCTTGTGAGAAATCCACCAGATCAATCTTGTTGACCGCTAGAACCACATGGCGAATGCCGAGCAGTGAGGCAATGAAGGCATGACGGCGGGTCTGCACCTGTAGTCCGTTGCGCGCGTCCACCAGCAGCACCGCCAGATCGGCAGTCGACGCACCGGTCGCCATATTACGGGTGTATTGCTCATGACCCGGTGTATCCGCCACGATGAACTTGCGCTTGTCAGTGGCGAAGAACCGGTAGGCGACATCAATCGTGATGCCCTGCTCGCGTTCAGCCTCCAGACCATCGACCAGCAGCGCCAGATCAATATCCTCGCCCACAGTGCCGTGCTTTTTTGAATCGCGTTCAAGCGCTGCCAGTTGATCTTCAAAGATCAGCTTGGTGTCGTAAAGCAGTCGTCCGATCAGGGTGGATTTGCCGTCATCGACCGAACCGCAGGTCAGAAACCGCAGCTGGTCCTTGCTCTCCTGCGCAATCACATAGTCAGTGACAGCCTGTTCCGCGCTCTGGGTCTGTTCAAGAATGCTCATCTTAGAAATATCCCTCGCGCTTCTTTTTCTCCATCGACGCACTTTCGTCCTTGTCAATCAGGCGACCCTGACGCTCGGACGTACGGGCAATCAACATCTCGCGGACAATTGCTGGCAGAGTATCAGCATCGGACTCAATCGCTCCTGTCAGCGGATAACAGCCGAGGGTGCGGAAGCGGATCATCTTCTCTTCAATGCGCTCGCCGGACTGCAATTTCATGCGATCATCATCGACCATGATCAGCATGCCATCGCGTTCCACCACCGGACGTTTGGCAGCAAGATACAGCGGCACCATCGGAATGTTCTCCGTCAGGATGTATTGCCAGATATCGAGCTCGGTCCAGTTGGACAGCGGGAAAGCCCGTATGCTTTCGCCCTTGGCAACCCGAGCGTTGTAGAGGTTCCAGAGTTCCGGACGTTGGGTCTTGGGGTCCCAGCCATGACTGGAATTGCGGAACGAAAACACGCGTTCCTTGGCCCGTGATTTTTCCTCATCCCGGCGGGCGCCGCCAAAAGCCGCATCAAACCCGTATTTGTCGAGCGCCTGCTTTAGAGCTTCGGTCTTCATGATGTGCGTATGCACCGACGAGCCGTGATCAAACGGGCTGATGTTTTTCTCAATGCCTTCCGGGTTGGTGTGCACCAGCAGGTCCAACCCGAGCCGCTTGACCGTCTCGTCACGAAACTTGATCATCTCCTGAAATTTCCAGGTGGTATCGACATGCAGCAGCGGAAATGGCGGCTTGGACGGATAAAACGCCTTCATCGCCAGATGCAGCATCACGCCGCTGTCCTTGCCGATCGAATACAACATCACCGGATTGTGGAATTCGGCAGCAACCTCGCGGATGATGTGGATGCTTTCCGCCTCAAGCCGCTTCAGATTGCTGAGACGCTCCGGCGTAATCCCCTGGGCGTGCATGTTCATGGTCGTTTTCCATTCCCGCCGGACGTCCGGCATGATTTCCAGTCGTGTCAGACCCGACCAGCCGGTTGCCTCATGGCACCGGCGCAAGGTCCGCCAAAAGCGCCGTGTTGCTTACGGCAAGAAAATTGGAGTTTCTGAGGTCGTCTTTGGTGGCGTTTTTCGGCACCACATAGGTGAAGTCGGCGTGATTGTCCGCCCGAACGACTACTCCGCCAGCAGCGCGCACAATTGCGTCGCCAGCGGCAATATCCCACTGCATGGTCGGTGCCAGCCGCGGATAGATATCCGCACGGCCGGCAGCGAGCCAACACAGTTTCAAAGAGGACCCGATCGAGATGCGTTGGGCCACATTCAGCTGATCAATCAGCGCATTTGTCTCCGGCGACAGATGCGACCGGCTCGCCAGAATGGCCAAACCATTAGCAGGCGGCATGCGCACCGAAAGCGGCTGAACATCAACCAACCCGCCACCTTTAATCGTCGCGGAGAAGGCCTGCCCCCTGGACGGGCCATCGAGATCCAGACTTCCGCCCCAGAAAATCTCGTCCTTGGCAGGTGCCGACACCACACCAAAGACCGGAACACCCTTGATGACCAAGGCTATATTGACAGTGAATTCGCCGTTCTGCTTCAGGAACTCCCGGGTGCCGTCCAGCGGATCGACAAGGAAGTATGTGTCGCCCACAGTCGGCAGATATCCGGCCTCGACAGACTCTTCGGCAATCACCGGAATTTCCGGAAAAAGCTCGGCCAAGCCACGCAAAATGATTTTCTCGGCAATCGCATCCGCTTCGGTCACAGGCGAGCCATCTGCCTTGTCGGTCGCTACAAACGGGCGTGCATAGATTTCCAGGATCGCGGCACCCGCATCGAGGGCAAGCTGGTTCAATTTGGCAATTCTGTTGTCGTTCATTTTGGTCAGCTTGCGCCTTTTGATAAGGAATAACACCTAGTTGGGTGTTTCCTGCTTGTTATAGAAATAGGAAAAGCATGTGCATCAATTCAAGGAATGCTGTTCCATGATTGGCTTCCCAAGTGAAATGTCAGGACTCAATCCTGGTCACAATAGGGGGTTTTATTCCGCGCCGCCTCTTTTGCGTCTGCCGACGCTCCGCTTGGCAACCAAAACATCGTGGCATTCACGGATTGGCAACGCTTTGTTAATAGACTTCTCTGCAAGAGCCGCTGGTTTTGAGACACGTAGCCGGATTGAAGCAGTTATGTCGGATATAAAACCTTTAACGCATGTGCATGGCGAAGATGACGCTGGCGATGAAATGCCGCGCCAGCGCCGGACCCGTATTTTGAAAAAGGGCAAGATCATTTTTCAAGGGGGTCTACGTTCCATTCCCTGCATCGTTCGAAACCTGTCCGAGGGCGGCGCCATGCTGCAATTCGAACAGGCCTTCCTGCTCCCGCAGGAATTTCAGCTGCAGATGGATCTGGAAGACTTTGAAGTCACCTGCGTCCGGCGCTGGGAAGATGGCCTGCAATTCGGTGTCCAGTTTATCAGTGAAAAACGCTCGATTGGCCGCATGAGGGCTCAGGTCCTGAAGTCTTCGGAAGAAGCGTTGACAAAACAAACCGACGAGCAGCAAGAAAGCCTCGACGGTTTCTTCCAGCGTCGCCATATGGATGACCCAAAACCGGTCGCCGAACAGCCCGTCCGCCGCACCCGCCCGGCAGGCAGCAGCAAACCGGGTTTTGGCAAGCGCCGGTAAAAACCGCGCAGCAGTTCAAATTTTCAGTGAAACACTTGAGGTCAGCTGCAACACTTAATTGCAGCTGTCTTTGTTACATCCAATTTGGAACATAAACTCCCCATAGTTTTTGTTTGTGCAGCGAACCTCATTCGCTTTCGATAGACAAACCGGAGAATTTTGAAGACCAGTGTCCTTTCTGCCTGCGGCAAGGCGCCGGACGCGCTTCCCGATATTGATGATCTGTTTGCGCCCACTGACTTTCACAGCACGGAGGCCGTCCGGCACATCAAGATGACCATCGGCAAAATCATGGATGCAATGCCCGTGTTTGCGAAACGATTTGCAACCGTCTGACAAAGAAGACGAATAGGAAAATGCAGAAAGAGAAAATGCAAAAGGGCGCGACAAGCGCGCCCTTCGCAAAGCCAAGTGCCATGGCGGAGGACACCAGCCAGGGACACAAGACTAAAGCTGTTACTGGTAGACACGCTCGCGTGTGCGCTCCAGCCGCTTGAGGATACTGTCCAGATTGTCCGGCCTGACCATGAATTCCTGAAACCCTTCCATGCCGACTTTCGCCATCTGGGCCGGCGCATCCCGGTCGAAGAATTGCGCCAGCGCGTAGGCACCACTCAGCATTTCAAAGCCCTTCTGCATGAATTTGTCATCCGGCACTTCACTGCGTGAATTGACCGCAAGCTGGCCAAGTTGACCGGCTATGATCGACTGATTGTCGGCATCGGCAACATACTTCAGGAACTCGCGGGCATTTTCCTTGTTCTTCGCACCTGAAGGAATATGGAACGTGTTGGCAGGCGCGTCTTCGGCCATTGGAATACCTTCGACAATCTCGGGGAACTGATAGAACCCGAGCTGGTCATCGCCCAAACCGGCTTCGCGCAGCGGCGGAACGATGAAATTGCCCAGAAGATAGCCTGCTGCTTCTCCCTGAACAACAAATGGCAAGGCTTCTTGCCAACTGTAGGACGTGTGATTGTCGACAAAGGCACCCATGTCGATCAGCTCGCGCCAGCGGGCGAACACATCTCGGATGCGTTGGTCTTCCCAACTTACCTTGCCGGCGGTCACATCCATGTGGAATTCATAACCGTTCTGGCGCAGGTTCAGATAGTCAAACCAACCGGCCGCCGTCCAGAGGAACTTGGTGCCGATGGAAAAACACTTGCGGCCGCTGTCCAGGATTTTCTGGCAGTTGCCCTTGAAGTCTTCCCAGGTTTTTGGCGCCGACAGACCCAACTCGGTATAGATGTCTTCACGGTAATACACACCCCACTGATAATAGGTGTAAGGCACGCCCCATTGTTTGCCGTCGAGGGTCATGGATTTTTTGGTCGACGCAAGATCTGCAGCAAGGTCTCCGGTCCAGATATCCGACACGTCTTCAAACAGGCCGGCGTCGACGTAAGGCGCCATGCGGTTGCCTGCGAACCATGTCGCCACGTCCGGCGGATTTGCCGACAGGAAATTCCGGATCTGGGTCTTGTAGGCTTCGCTGTCGATGATCGTGGTATCAATCTTCAGATCAGGATGCATCTTCTGGAAACGATCAATCATGCCTTCCATGGCAGCCCGCGGGGCAGGATTGGATGTATCCAGGAAAATCTTCAGATCGCCGTCCAGCTTGTCAGCCGCCTCGGCAACCAGACTGCCGGTCAGCAACAGGCTGACAGCAGAAATTGTTCTACACAGTCTTCCTACGACGCTCATTATTACCTCCACTCAATGAACTGATAGGCCTCCGGGTTTTTGGGGCTCAGTACCTGTTTCGATCTCCCGTCGAAACAACGCGCCCCAATTGTCTTTGCCACTTTCTCAGGTCTGCCTGACTCTCCGAAGGCTATGCGCCCGCTCCTGGCGATTTTTAATCTTCTCCACTTGAACGGCACCGAGGTAGCGACAATTGCGCCACCACCTCCTACGCACTTAAGTGACACTAGCGAGAGAAGTAAAATACGTCAAATATTTTTACTAAAATTTTGACTTAAGCATACTTTTTTTGAACAGAATTCGCCTGCCAACTGAATTTCCTGGCCGACTAAGAAACAATATTTCTTTTTAACTTCAATAGATAAAGAGTTTTTCCTCTGACAAAATTTGGTTTCTTTTTTTTACTAAAAACTGGAGATGACCAAGTGATTTTCTGCGCCTGGACACCACACGAAACATCCGTAAGAAGACGTGATGACATCAGTCTGCTCTATCCAAGAAAACGAAAATCCTCGTTTTGGCAAATGTGAAAAGCGCCATAGGCCGGCGCGCTGCGGACGCAACAAAAGCTCTCAAATTTTATGCTTACTCGGCTTTTTTTTGGGGGCCTGAAACCAAGCCCCTATCTATTCATTACACCCGCAAAATTGACTGAGAATGATTTCCGACACCACTACATTTAACAAGGAATTAGAGTTCAATGAAATATTGCGCTGGACTATCATTCACACCCATAGCCATTTGAAGCTCCGGATGGGCATCCAGGAATTCATTTGGATCAAACGTAATCGTACGCCCCTCCAAACGACCGAATTCCATATAGTGTTTGGCCCCTGCTTCTTTGTCCGCTCCAAAAGTATCGATCAGGTCCACATGGGAGGCAATATAATCCAGCGCGGAGAAACTGATGGTGCGACCTTCGTTCATGCCATTTGTTATCAAGTGCTCGTACAATAGCTCTTCATTACTGCCAAAGGCTTCCGACAGGTCATCATACGAAGCTGCATAATCCAGAATTGAATGCACTTCGACACCAGCCAATGCCACATCCACATCTGTAAAGAGAATATTTTCGACGTTGGTGACTTGATCGATGCCCTGGTCACTGGATATGACAATTCTGCCGTCATCAAAAACAAGCATGTTCGCGTCAATCTGATCGACGTTGAGACCGAAAGTGTCGCTTCCCATTCCAGCGTCAACTATATTATCCAGTTCATTGCCAATGATGATGTCATCGCCGTCGCCGGTAATTGCATGCTCAATCTCGGCGCCATAGGCGATAGACAGATTTTTTACCAACCCCGCAACACTCGAAAACTCGCCGGAATTGAGATTCAACATGGAATCTTCGCTGAAACCCGAAAGATCAATCGTGTCGATCCCACCTGCATCCCATATGGACAGTACCGGGTGCTCATTCTGTTTAAAATCGAAAACCGGGGACTCCGTGTTCGAATTGAAACCATAAACAGTGTCACCGGTTCTTGTCGTCAGATTGGCACCGTATTTCGCCTGTATTGCCAGAATGTCATGCAGCATTGGTGTCTGCGCAGAATGGCCATCAAAGTCAGCGCCTGTATTGGTCTCATCCCAATAAGACATAATAGTATACTGGGCGCTGTCTTCTTTGTATTCGGCGTTTCTAGCGTAGCTGAGTGAACCGGCACTTGCATTGTAATCGCCTGGATGTGGCTGACCTAACGCGTGGCCAATTTCATGAACAAGGACAGCAAATCCATAGCTTCCGACTTCCGGATTTACATTGTAACCCAAATCACTATTTACCCAGACGTCTCCACCCCATTCCGCGTAGCTAGGCATGTACGCGTGAGCTGCAGAGTAACTCGCAAGGGTGTCGGAGTTGGCGAAGCTGATCTTAGAATATCCAGACTCCATTTCCCAGAAAGTGACAGCTGCGACATCTCCCCAGACTGAAAGGGCAAGCTTTGCCATGTCGACTTGCTGTTCATTGAAGGCGGAAAACCCTCTGTATTCGCTGGAGCCAACCGCATAATTGGGAATTGTCTCGTAAAACATAAAAGTAATTGGTGAGGCAGCGTTCCACGAGCTATCGCCACGATTTAGCTGCTCGACAATGCCGTCCAGAACGGCTTCAGCAACAAAACCTGAGCCACTGTTCTGACCGGCGCCTTGTGCCCGATAATGAGTAAGACCATCACATGTTGAATCGTAACACAGTCCGCACATGATTTATCAATCGAAGGCTTTCGCCGCCGCTCCTGTTATACTTAACGCCTCTTAAGTAGTATTACCTTCTCTACTTTAGATTTGATTATGCATTGCAGATGATAAGCGGTTGTAAACGTATTGAAATGAATGAACTGAATATAAATTCGTAATTAACAAGTTCTAAATGAATTATATACTTTATAATGTGTGAATAACACATACATAAAGTGATAACTACTATTATGTATTTGGTAACGACGTTTTATATTTACATTTTAATAACCAAACATATCGACACCACGCACTAGGCGGGCATCTTCGAAAATTTTTCAACGAGGCGGTTCGGGTGGGAAAGCCGTGCTGGAATAACGTGCAAATGTAATACCGGACAATTTTGTCTTGTTAACTATGAAACATACAAAAACTGCCGAAAAGAAAGCAATATATTCAATAAAAACAACATATTATGATTTTATCACTCAAACTATCGACAGTTCATTCGTTAAAAAAAGATTGAAATTCCCTTAAAAGTTGAGGTATCGATTGATAAATCGGTATTTTTCTCAGTGAGAAAAGTACTTATTTTTTGTTAACTCCTGAAAATATTCAGTGAATTAACAGGCTCCAGCGGCCCGTGAATTGGCTCGGCGTTTTTAGTATTCAGTAATTAGAGGATTAACAACTATGGTTTCTATTTCATTCGATGAAGCATTTTATCTGCGTGAAAACCCGGATGTAGCCGAGGCTGTTGCAAGAGGCGAGTTTTCGAGTGCGCGCGAACACTTTGACAGCCTAGGTTTTCAAGAAGGCCGCGACCCGTCTGTTCACTTCGATACATCTTTCTATCTCGAACAGAACCCGGATGTTGCTGCCGCAGGGGTCAACCCTCTGGATCATTTCAATACATCCGGCGACGGCGAAGCCCGTAGTCCAAACTCGTTTTTTGATGCTGCATATTATCTTCAGCAGAATCCGGACGTAGCGGAAGCTGGACTAAGCCCATTTGAGCATTTTCAACAATATGGCGCCAGCGAATCTCGTGCACCAAACGCAACAATTGCGTCAGAAATTGCTGGTGGTTTTGACGAAGCTTCATACCTCGGAAGCAATCCGGATATTGCAGCAGCGGTTGCCAACGGGGAATTCCAGTCAGGTTATCATCACTGGTTGCTCAATGGCTACACAGAAAGTCGGGCCGGGGCACAAAATACCAGCGGTAGTCCTCTTTCAACAGCCAGCACACCGAGTGGCTCACCTTCAGAACCTGAAGTCCCCGGTGGTGGTGGTGGTGGTGGTGGTGCGCCGACTCCAGACGCTGCAGCACTAACAGGTACCACATTGGTTCTGGCAGCAGATACAACACTTACATTAGCTGGCACCAGCGCAATCGTTGCTGGCCCAGGCGTTACAACGATTGTAGTCGAACTAGCAGGTATTGAATCCATAAATTTGAATGGGTACAAACTCCAGATGTCGGGGGAAACCTTGGATGCTATCGCCAATGCCAAAGGCGGCGCGATGATTGCCATCGACGGCATTGCGTCAGGTGGTGGAGCACTGGACATCACGGGCGTTGATTTTGGCAATATCGCCGAAGGCCCGTTGGAAGCGCCAAATGTGGCTGTGTTTGACTTCAAAGGCCTGACACCAGAGGAACTTGTTCCTGAAAACTTCACGGTAAACGGCTCATATGGCGATGCGATCAAGGCATTCTGGGTTGCACTTGATGCTGGCTACTACAAAGCCCTACCTTTGTCGAATGATGAAGTTAACACCAACTTCTTCCGCCTCGGTAATGAATATGTCGATTTCTTAAAGGGCGGAAATGTTGCCTTGCTTGACATTGGTCAGACTAAGGTGAATCTTACGCCCGATTATACTGACAGGCAACAAACAGTTCATGACAACATTCTCGGAAATCTAACTGACGGTTCTGTGGCTTGGCGCGTTGGACAAGGTGCAACCGATGTTCGGTCAGATCTTACAAAAATATTTGAAAATCGTCCCATTCCAAGCGGACATGACAATTCACTTGAGAAATTTCAAGAAGCAAAAGAATGGGATGCTATAATCGGCGTAACGCGCACTGATGCTGACATCGAAATTGAAATAGGCAAGCTTTCGGACATCGCCAGCGATCCGCTTGGTGGTATGTGGAATGGGAATCCCGGACACTCGAATGACCATTTCCGTGTTGTGCGAAACACAGATGCTGAGATCGAACTGGCTATCAAAGCCAAGATCCGCGCTGATGGAGACTATGGAGACAGCAACCGAACTGATCTTCTAGGTGAAAGCTTTTACGACAATATTTCCCCAGAAGGTGCTGTGGGTCTTCCGCCTGCTTGGAATGTACCCGGGGGGGAGGCTCCGGGACGAGAATCGGAATCAACTGCACGTTGGAGTTTCGATTTCTCAATAGCAACTAATATCGACACAGGAAATTTAAAAACCCCTGAGCTTGCAGATTATCAGTTCAAACTGGTCTTTGATGTTGACCCGACAGCTGGTACTTCATTTGTCACCTTGGCACTTGACCGGACAGACGGTAGTGATTGGCTTTTCGAAAGTGCCGAAAATGCCGATGTTGCAGCTGCGATGCAACAACTTCTCAGCGGGGATCTATCAAATCCATATATTGGCGATAACGTTGGCGAAAATGACAGTTCAAATCCAACATACGTGTCGCAAAACTCCCAAAACTACGGTTTTGCCAACGGCAATGAGCACCTCGTCAATGCGTTCATAGGTAACGCTTACAATGGTGACGGCACCAAAATCGATAGCGTAAATTATTGGGAAGCAGAAACGCATCCCGGTAATTTCAAAATCGGACTGGAAGCCTTTACTTCGAATGGCAGTGAACTTCTGGCAGACAGTTACATTAACGTCGGCCAGGAACTGCTTATTGATTTGGCAAATGGAGCTGGGGCCGGAGCAGCTTGGCAAACCGATAGACGAGCGGTCGATTCAATTTCTACGGTCGCAAATCCAGAAGACAATACCGACGATGTGATCGCGATTAACATTGCCGAGTCTTCTGAAACAAGTGGCTTTCACCGCTTTCAAGGTGCCAAGCTCAAAAGCGATGATGGAACTCATTATATAGATGCAGGCAAAGGAGCATCATTCTCTACAGATCTCTATATTGATCCGACTTGGGCCACAGACGGCTTCAAACAGGAAACAGGTGTCTGGATCCAGATGCAGGACCACGCCAAATCCATTGGCGGCGGCGGACGGTTCTCTATCGCTGAGTATCTAGATGCCTCCGCTGTAGCAGAAATTGACCCGGCATTCGACCTTGACGGGGCAGCCGGTGCCTTGCGGTTTTGGAATTCAACAGATGGATGGGACCACTACCTGGCAGTCGACCAGACAGGGTGGGTTAATCTCACATTCGAATTTGAAGAAAACAACCATAGCTGGTACCTAAATGGCTCGAAAGTCTATGATACCACCCAACATGCAAGTGAAGTTGATATACTGGAGACAGTAATCTTTAATAGCGTTAACTATGGGGAGGATGAAACCTACCTATATGACAACGTTCAGATATCTGGTGTGTCGACAGACAGCTTTTATTACGAAACTATTGCATAAAATAGTAAAGGGCGCCGAATTGGCGCCCTTTTTGTGTCCGCTTCTTCTTTGCAAGACTATGCCAAGTAATAACGGCGCACTCTCCGTTGTTAACTATGTTTCCAGTTCGTTGTAACTATAGGTTGGGGTTGCTCTGCGTTAGTGTTAATATTTTTTTAAGGTTAGCGTATTTTAACCATGTAGCGAGGCGGGCTACTAATGTCTTTATAGTGAACTAGTTAAGAAGTACTTCGACACTGACTATTATCTGGACACCTATCCGGAAGTTGCAGCATCCGATTTAAGTCCTCTGGCAGATTATCTTGAGTCCGGCGCGTCTCAGGGCAAAAACCCGCATCCGTTTTTTGACACTTCTTATTATTTGGATGCATATCCCGACGTCGCAGCGACCGATATCCAGCCTTTTGAACATTTCCTTGAGTTTGGCATGTGGGAAGGTCGTATCCCGACAGCCTCGTTCGATCCCGTCTACTATCTCGAAGCTAACCCTGATGTCGCAGCAGCCGGAATGAATCCGTTTCTTCACTTTTTCGTCCACGGTAACCAGGAAGGGCGCTCACCTCTACCCTTAGAGACACCGGCTTCGGTAGACGGTGAACAGCTGGCTAACACAGATCAAACTCTCCTGCTTGTCGGAACCGATGGTGCAGATACGCTATTAGGCGGCGCAGGTGACGACGTTCTTGCAGGACTGGCGGGCAATGACATCCTGGAAGGTGGTGCGGGCACAGACCTTTTTGTATTTGAACCGGGTTTCGGAAATGATGTCATAAAAGACTTTAGTGTCGAAGACGATATTCTCATGCTTAAAGCCGTTCGCATTGACACTCTCGAGGAACTGGAAGCTGCATCCGATATCTCCCTGCTGGACGGTGATACGTTGATAGAATTTCAGGATGGCTCGAGTGTTTCTCTGGTAGGCGTATCAGATCTAAGCGAAGTCGAGTTTTTCCCTGCTCCCCTTATCTGAAATATGATTATCTCCCCTAATTCAGGACACTGAAAAAGAGTATGAAGACTGATTTCTGTCGTTCATATCGATCGGTTTCTCGCTTTTAGATGACCGGTTCTGAGCCTGGCCAAAAATTGACCAGCAAAAATCACGCAAATCAGCCCTTTGGCTTTTATCAAACAAAGCTAGACTCATCCGATTTGAACGATTTGGGCCTATCGAGCTATAAAAATGTCATCGCATCCTTGTCATTGGGGATAGTGCGAAGCCTATTGAATTCACCTTTAAGTATTACCCGCCGTTAAATTTGCAACTTGCGCCAACAAAGCGCCCTCATTGTAATTTATAACTACGCTTTATATTCCATTTACAACTTTAAATGCTCATAATTTACTTAGATTGACGCCATTTAGACTTTATTTTTATTTGTAGAGTTATGTTTTCGGAAATTAGCCAGTGAGGTTTGATGACCCATTTCCTGAACCTAGATTGCGACCCTTGGGCTCTGCTTGAGTGCCTGGCATCATCCGTTCACCAGGGAATTTCTGTCCTGGACCAGGATCTCAATCTGGTGCTGGTAAACAACACGGCACTGTCTCTTCTGGACCTTGAATCCGATCTGATTGCAAAAGATTCATCGCTGGAAGGCATATTCCGGTTTAACGCCAATCGGGGTGACTATGGTCCCGGGGATGTGGATGCTCAGGTCGCGGAACGGCTGGAGCTGGCAAGACGGTTCGAAGCCCATGACTTCGTCCGCGAAAGGCCAGACGGACGGCGGATCCGCATTCAGGGAACGCCCATGTCCAATGGCGGATTCGTGACAATCTATTCAGATGTCACTGAGGAATATGATCAGAAAGTTGAACTTGAAGAAGCCCAGGAACGACTGGAAGGGCGTTTATCAAGGAGTGCAAAAGAGCTCGAAAAACATCGGGATCTTCTGTTCAATGCGATCAATGCCATATCTGACGGGCTTGGAATTGCCGACCCTGATGGGCAGGTCATTCTTGCCAACCACAAGATGCGGGAAATCTACCCGAAAATCGATGAAATCATAGAGGTTAAAGGGTCAGCGATTGATGTCATCCGAACCGTGTTTCCGGAAGAACCGAACCCAAAATTCGAAACACTGGCTCGTGACACCGTTGCTCTCGATGAAATGCAATTTCCGGATGACCGCTGGTACAAGGTGACCCGAACAAAAACCAGCGACGGCAGCATGATTTCGGTTTACTCTGACGTGACCAGCTACAAGGATCAGCATGCCACTCTTCAAGGTCATGCTGATGAGCTCATCCGTCACCTGCGGAAGGAAAAGAAACTTACCGAGATGCAGCGTGAGTTTGTCTCCATGGCCTCGCACGAGTTTCGCACACCGCTTGCCATCATCGACAGCAATGCCCAACGGCTCAAGCGCAAGATAGACAAACTGGAGCCCGAGATGGTTCTGGAGCGGATCACAAATATCCGCGAAAGCGTCGAACGCATGCAGTATCTGATCACGCGTTTCCTGAATTTTTCGCAGTCGCAATCCGGTGAAGTCAGCCTGCAGATCGAAGAAACGCCGATTAGAGAGCTTGTCGACCGGGTTTGCAAAGGTCTGCAAAGCGTCAACAAGGACTACAAAATCCATTCTGAAACATCGAAATTGCCAGAGCAGGCGACTCTGGACCCCAAATTGTTCGAGCATTGCCTGAACAACATCATTTCGAACGCCATCAAGTATTCCCCTGAAAGAAACAATATCTGGGTCACCGGCCACCGGGACGGCGACGGATTCACCGTTTCAGTGAAAGACGAAGGCGTTGGTATTCCCGAAGACGAGATTCCGAAAATTTTCAATCGCTATTTCCGTGCCTCCACATCCAGCGGTATCGCCGGGACCGGCATAGGTCTCAACATGACGGAAATGATTGTCCAGAAACACAACGGCACCGTTGATGTCGCCAGCGAAGTCGGGGAAGGCACAACTGTCACCTTGAAACTTCCGGCGGGTCTGAAACAGGCGTCTTGACGAATGGATATGTTGAAACACACCGCACTGCATGCCTATGGGAGGCTTCATGTCTGAAAAAGCAACTATTTTATGCGTGGAAGATGAAAGACTTCTTCTGGAAGACCTTCGCGATGAGTTAAGCGACGAAGGCTATCGGGTGTTAACCGCTTCAGATGGCGTCGCGGCGCTGGAAGTTCTGAAAACAGAGCGGCCCGACCTCATCATCTGCGATATGATGATGCCAAAAATGGATGGCCCTACCCTGCTGAAACATATTCGGGAAAACCTGAAGAAGCTGAGCCACGTCCCGTTTATTTTCCTGACAGCCAAAGCCACCAGAGATGATTTGATCGCGGGCAAACGTCTGGGTGTTGATGACTACCTGACCAAACCGGTGGACTATGACCTTCTGTTAGCGACGGTCGAAGCATCGATCGGCCAGATGAAGCGCATTGAAGACCAGAACAACCAGAAGCTCCGCTGTCTTTACAAGACCCTGCAGAACAAGCGCCAGACGACCGCAGCGCACGAATCCAAACCATTACGCGTGTCGATCATCACATCGAAGCCCAACAGCATTCAGCCGTTGTCATCTGCCATGACCGAACTCGGTTGTCAGGTCTCCTACATTTCGGAAGACCAGCTCGCCAAGCGATCATTCTCGCTTAGCGAAATCGACATCCTCTTCATGGTCTACAGCAAGGTAGTTCATTACTATCTGAAATATGTCACCGAAGACCGGCCACAGGGCTGGTCCGGGGAAACCATCATCTTGGCCCCACCAAAAATCACTGTGGAACAGAAAAACACCATAACCGATAGCGGAGTGGACGATTACATCGAATACCCCTATCCACCAGTCGACATTTTCAAATTGATCCTTAAACGGATGAAAGGCGAACCTGTCGCTGCTCAGGAAGCAGTGTAACGCCCGAGACCAGTTGCCGTTCAAAAATAACTTGGATCTTTGGATACCTTGCTAGGTATCCAAATCGAACAGGCAAGGAAGGATTTTCTTGTGCTCGTCGTTGGATCGATTCTGAAATACAAGGGGCCTTACGCGACTGACGACTGACCGGCTAGCTTACCCAGAACAACTGCGCTGAGCAGACCGTTTCCGGAGAGATAGCCGCTGTCGAATTGTCCGGAAACACCGCAGGCTGCACCACCGCAAGCAAAGAGGTTCGGGAAAGGTGAGCCGTTCTGATGTAGGACCCGGGCGTTGCCATCTGTCTTGAGGCCACCCTGGGTGTGAAACAAAGCCCCGGTAACACGGACACCGCAATAGGGTGGTTTCAGAGATTCGCTTCCAAACTTACGATTGAACGTATCGATGCCGTTTGCCGGGATACTCTCTAGTGTCTGCACAAAGGCGTCCGGCGGCAGATCCAGATCCCGGGCAAGACCTTCCAGCGTATCGTTTATCTTGATGGCTCCAGCGGCTTCCGCTTGCTTGAAGTCTTCAAACTGGCGGGCTATTGCGGCGATGCGGCTGTCGAATATTGAAAAGGCTTCTCCGCCGGGCTGTGCCAGAACAACACGAGCCGCCTCCGAGTAGCCCTGAGACTCGTTCCAGAAGCGTTTGCCTGCGCGATTGACCTGAACACCTCCTTCGGTAATCACCGCCCAGGTGATCAGAATACCATGCGGATGCGCAACATTGCCGTGTCCCTGATAGGACCCGAGATGCGTCAGATCAGCACCTAATTCCTGCCCCCACAACAGCGCCTCACCCCGGTTGCCATCGTGACCAAACCAGAGCCCATTTTCAATCGATGGCATGAAGCGACTGACAAGGTTTCTGTTTCCGCCAAATCCATTGCAGGCAAGGATCAAGCGGTCGCAGCCGATTGTCTCAATACCGCCATCTGGCCGACTGACCGAAACGCCATGGATGCGGCCTTTGTCGACATACAATCGATTTGCTCTACGTTCGCAGATGATATCGATGCCCAGATTTTCGCAGGTCGAGCGGAGTGCATTGATCAATTCCGCACCTGATCTGGTCGGAAGGCCGTGCATTCGCCGTCTGCTGTGGCCCGGGTAATCGAAATTAGAGACGACCGAAAAGGGCAATCCATGCGTTTCGCTGAGCCAGTCGATCACGGGTCCTGAATTGTCGGCCAACCTGTTGACGAGATCCTGGTCATTCTCTTGATGGGCCTTGGCCTGAATGTCGGCGGCAAATAATTCTGCGCTGTCATCGATCCCTGCGGATTTTTGGACATTGGTGTCAGCGGCAGGAATGAGACCTGCGGACAGGGCCGTTGAGCCGCTTGGAACTGCATCGGCTTCTATAACCAGAACAGATTGACCAGCTTCTTGGGCGGCCAGAGCGGCCACCAGACCGGCAGCACCGGCGCCGATGATCAGCGTTTCACAACACAGGTCAAAGCTGGCCGGCGGCGATGCGGTGTCAGCTTTCGTTTCGGTCATATTTAACGCCCTGGGCCAGCATCTCAGGCGTGCCTATCACCTCGTTGAGACCATCAAAGTCAAACATCTTGTCCGCAAATGGCCGATTGCTGCCATTCTGGTGAAGGCTTTTGTAATAATCGCCTGCAGTTCGAGCGATAGCTCGTACAATACCGCCCGGAAAAATCACGATTGAAAAGCCCTGTTGTTGCAGATCATCCGCGCCTGTAATCGGCGTGGCGCCGCCTTCAACCATGTTGGCCAGCAAGGGAACACGATTGGCAAAGTGTTGCGCGATTTCGGTAAGCTGTTCTCGAGATTGCGGTGCTTCGATAAAGAGCACATCGGCTCCGGCTTCCAGATAGGTCTCGGCACGATCAATGGCTGCCTGAAAGCCTTCAACGGCAATGGCGTCCGTGCGCGCAATGATCAGTGTTTCACCAGATTTGCGGGCATCGGCCATGGCCTTGACCTTGCCCGCCATTTCGCCCGCTGAAATAAGAGACTTGTCGGCCAGATGACCGCAACGTTTCGGGTAAGTCTGGTCTTCGACCTGAAGGGCAGACGCCCCGGCACGTTCATAGAGACGCATGGTGCGCTGTGCGTTTAGCGCGTTGCCGAACCCTGTATCGGCATCAATTATCACCGGAAGATCGGTCCGATCTGCAATCAGCGCCATCGCATCGGTCATCTCAGAGACGGATGTCAGCCCGATGTCCGGACGGCCAAGGCGGGTATAGGCAACAGCCGCGCCGCTGAGATAAAGTGCCTCAAATCCGGCAGCTGTCGCCATCGTAGCTGTCAAGCCATCATAGACACCGGGTGCCAGCAAGATTTCATTTTGCGCAAGGCGTGTCTTCAGGCTCATGCTGCACTCTCCAGCCACGCTAATGTCTCAGCGCAGCTCATTTGTTTGGTAACGGTCGCAAGCGACAAAAGCGTCGCGTCATGGACGTCTTGCTGAAAGGCCGCGCAGCCATCCGTCAACATGAGCGTTTCGATATCGCGCAGATGGGCATCACGCAAGGTGGAGGCAACACCGCCGTTGGTAACAATACCGCCGACTATCAGATGATCGATGCCAACGGCTCGCAGGACGTATTCCAACCTTGTTTGATACAGCGCCGAGTAGGCAACCTTTTCGATCACGTAGTCGGCAGGAGATAGCTCGTCCACCAATGCGTGCCCGAAACTGCCCGGCGCAAAATCGCCCTTCTCCAGAAACGGTCTAAGTTTTTTCAGGTGCGGCGAAATCAGAGGTTCTCCGCTAGCATCTGGCACCAGGGTGAATTGAGCAGAAATGTAGTGGCCGCCTTTTGTCCTCAACGCTTTTGCAAGCGGCGCGATACGGCCCGGTAATGCGGCGATATTTTGGGCGGACTGGCCAGCTCGTCCATAGGCACCTTTCTGGTGGAGGAAATCATTCTGCAGATCAATCGTCAAAAGCGCTGTGCGGGACAGATCCCAGGACCTCGGGTCACTCATGAATGATCCTCCGAAGGTTCAATGATGGTATTGCCGAAGGTGTCGACACGTGCCTGCAGATCGGGCTCCACCAGAACCGTAGTATCGGGTTGTTCCAGGATGGCCGGGCCTTCAATCACGGTGCCGACCGGCAGCTCGAGGCGGTTGTATATCGCTGTGTCATGCCAGGCACCACCGAAATGAACGGGGCGTGTCGCTTTGGCGGCAACAGTCTCTGTTGATGTCGGGGCCAGTGTTTTCAGATCGAACTTTGGTCGCTTGCCGGTGACGGCGCTGCGCAGGTTCAAGATGCGGCGAACTCCCTTGTCCAGCAATCGCCCGAAGGTGGCCATGTAGGCCGAATCGAAGGCCGCTTCGATTTCTGTTTTAGTCGGCGGCGTCACTTTGCCGCCCTCAACTGTGATAGTGAGCGGCACCGAAACCGTATGTGTCTGGCCGATGTAAGCCATATCCAGTTCGAAGCTCAATTCCCTTGTTTCAAAGGCCGTGCGGGCTGCATCCAGCAGCGCCATGCCCTGATCTGCATGGCTTTGCATGAAGTTGCCGAGTGTTGTTTCATCGAGAGAGCTCACGAGAGAATTGATCGTCTGCACAAAATCTTGACGCATGTCGGCAATCACACAGCCCATGGCCGATGTCACGCCCGGATATCGCGGGACGATTGCACGCGAGATACCGACTTCGGCCAGCATAGCCCCGGCATGCAAGGCTCCTCCGCCCCCGAACGGCATGAAGGCAAATCGTTTGGGATCAAAACCACGTTCAATGCTGACAAGACGAATGGCACCTGCCATGCGGGAATTGGCAACCCGCAAAATGGCCTCCGCTGCTTCCAGTGTTGAAAGACCTAAAGGTTTACCTACGTGCGAGTGGATTGCCTTTGAGGCTGCCTCAACATCCAACCGTTCAAGCTTTCCACCGATTGGGTTCTCAGGGTCTATCCGACCGAGAACCACATTGGCGTCTGTCACTGTTGGGCGATCATTTCCAAGCCCGTAAGCAACCGGGCCTGGATCAGAACCGGCACTTTCAGGCCCAATATTGAGCAAGCCACCCTTGTCGACCCAGGCAATGGAACCACCACCGGCCCCAATGGTTGTGATTTCGATCATCGGATTTCGAACGACCATGCCAAAGTCGATGGATGTCTGCGGTGACAGCATGGATTGCCCCTCGGCAATCAGTGACACGTCAAAGCTGGTGCCCCCCATGTCTCCGGTAATGATGTTTTCAAACCCGGCAGTTGCCGCAATGTAACCAGCAGCAATGACCCCTGCAGCCGGCCCGGACAGTGCCGTGCGAACTGGTAGCTTGCAGGCCGTATCGACCGCCATAACGCCGCCATTGGACTGAACGATCATGAACTCACCATCAAACCCGCCAGACTTGAGCGCGTTTTCAAGCCGCCCCAGATACCCGGACACTTCCGGCTGAAGGTAGGCGTTTAGGGCCGTGGTCGAAAATCGTTCAAACTCGCGAATTTCTGGTAGGATTTCGGAAGACGCGGACACATGCGGATTGGGCCAGATTTCGCGAACAGCTGCGACTGCCGCCACTTCGTTGTCCGGATTGGCATAGGCGTTAGCAAAAAGGATCGCGACAGCCTCACAGCCTTGTTCACGCAATTGCCGAGCAGCAGCCCGGACAGCCTCAATATCAACGGCTGTGCGAATGGAGCCATCGGCAAGGGTACGCTCGGGCACTTCAAGCCGATTGCGTCGGTCGACAACAGGTTCAAAATCGCCTCTCAGACCCCAGGTTCTCGGACGGTCACGGCGACGCATTTCCAAGACGTCACGCAGGCCTTCGGTGCAGATCACACCCGTTACTGCGCCCTTGCGCTCCAGCAATGCATTGGTACCGGCTGTTGTTCCATGCACAACGACAGATATTTCTGAAAGATCCGAGACCTCGCGACCGATCCCGTCCAGAAACCCGCCGGACTGATCCGGACGTGTTGTCGGTACCTTGGCAACAGATGCGCTGCCATCTCGTTCGTTCAAAACAAATATATCCGTAAAGGTTCCGCCGACATCGACGCCGATCATACGCCCGCTCATGCCGGCACCTCCCGCCAGGCGTTTCCATAGTGTTCATCGGCTATTTCGGCACTGACCAATCCACGCGCCACATCCCGCGCGACATCACTGGCGGCACGGTCGCATGCCTTGCCATATCCACCACCACCAGGTGTTTCAAGCCGGACCGCCTGCCCTTTACGGAGTTTTATCCCGCGCATCTTCGAGGCCAATGGCGGAATTTTCCAGCCATCGTCCTGTTCGTATGCAAACTGGTTGAGAGCAGCATTCTGTCCGTCGACAATACCTTGCGGTGCAAAGCGACCGCGTTCGCCAAACAAAAAGGCCTCTGCACCGTTATCTTCCAGCACCTCGATTTCGTAAATGGCACCCATCCCGCCTCTGTGAGCGCCAGCTCCGGCGCTGTCGGGCCTGAGCGCCCACTGTCGAAACATCACCGGATAAGCAGCCTCGAGGATTTCCATTGGTGGAATCGTCGCGGTGGAAATAGGCGCATTACCGTGATTAAGGCCGTCGCATTCCGGTGACCCGCCATGTCCGCCCCCATAAAAGCTGAACATGACCCAGGGCTGACCGTTGCTGCGTTTCCCTGCAATCGACAAGGCGTTGATTGTCCCGTAGGCGTTGGCGACGACTCGATCCGGCGCGGCCTTGGCAAAGGCACAGAAGATCACATCAATCATCCGAAGAATCGTTTCTGTATACCCGCCAGTCGGCGCCGGAAACTCTGCTGAAAGAAGCGATCCTTCGGGGACTAAAACGTTTATAGGTCGCATGACGCCGGCATTGGCAGGCAGGTCCTGAAATATATGTTTGATCGCGACATAAGCCGTCGCGACCGTGGTCGGTAGAGCAATATTGACCGGTCCAGCGCATTGCGGAGCTGATCCAGCAAAATCAAGTGTCATCTGGTCGCCGCGAATTTCAAGCGCCACGCGGATCTTGAGCGGTTCATCCGTGATGCCATCATTGTCGAGAAAATCTTCGGCTTCCCAACGACCGTCGGGCAACTCTGTAAGTTCCGAGCGCATAAGGGCTTCAGCCCGATGACCAAGGGCATCGAGTCCGGCAGAAACAGTCACGGCACCATATTCGTCCAGCAATTCGTCCATGCGCTTAATACCCAGATCAAGCGCACCCAATTGTCCGTTCAGATCACCCATTGCTGATTGCGGCAGGCGCGTGTTGCGCAGGAGAATGTCAATGATGTCCTGGTTGACTTCGCCAGCCCGGGCCAACCGGACTGGCGGCAGAACAAACGCCTCCTGGAAGACATCTGTGGCAGCAGGATTGTAGTTACCCGGGACTGCGCCGCCGACATCGTGCCAGTGGCCAACCGACGCCAAGTAGCAAAAAAGTTCGCCATCCCGGAAATAAGGGCGAACAAGACGCATATCCGACAGATGAGTCCCGCCGATATGGGCGTCATTGAAGATATAGATATCGCCGTCCTGCAGGTCGCCGTTCACGGCAGCTTTCTCGATTACCGCTTTCACGGCAAACGACATGACACCCACGAAAATTGGCAGACCCGACTTGCCCTGAACCAACGTATCTCCACTGCTCGCATGATACAGGCCGTGGCTGGCATCATGGGCTTCGGCAATGATCGGATTGAAGGCTGCTCGAAACAGCGTTGCATCCATTTCGTCTGCTATCTGCTCCATGCGACCTGCCAGGACTGACAAAGTAATTGGGTCAATCTCGCTCATGTCTTCGACTTTACCTCCGCAATGTCGTTCCAAACGTCCTGACGGGTAATTTTGCCAGCTTCAATCTCAAACCGGTCAATAAACCGGACACCGTCAAACGCAGTGCCATCGGGCCATTCACCTGACAGGACACCACGACAATAAACCAATGCAGCCGAGCCCGGGCTCTGCATCGCGTCAAAACCGTCGTAGCTCTTTTTGACGAAGCGATAGCGCGGTTTGGCCCAGTCGATCAGTTCCTGCAGTTGGCTTATGGGGGCAGTACCGGGGAAATGCATGGTGAAGCCATCCCCGAGCATAGCCTGGGCGCGTTCGATGTCGCGAACTTCCATAGCTTGAAGATAACGCCTTACAATTTCGGCCGGATCAACGAGTGCGGGAGCACCAGTGCGGCTCTTGCGGCCTCGCGCATAGTTCTCTGACGCCATTTCATGGATCATCACGGTGATTGCGTCCGGCGCGGCCGGAACAACCAGACGGACTGCGTCCGTCAAAGCTTCGCACAGTCGGCGTTTTTCGTCAGGCGCGTAGCCTTTCAGAACGTGCAGTTCCACGATTGGCATTCTGCCCTCCCAGACAAATTTGTACTATATATAATACCAATTTGATTTGATTGTTAAGACAGAAAATTCGATATTTATCGGACAGAAGCTTGATATTTTAAAAACCGACTGTAACATCATCGCCGACTTAGGGAGGAAGTTGTGACGTGAACAAACCGGCAAAATCACTGCTTCCTGATGGAGCCAAGGCACGTCAGGTTTATCTGTCGTTACGCGACCAAATTGCCGATGGGCGTTTGGCAGATGGCGTGAACTTACCGGCAGAACAAAAGCTTACGGAGATTTTCAGCGTTTCCCGTGTCACCGTTCGACGCGCACTGGATGCTTTGGCCGAGGCCGGATTGGTCACACGGCGGGCTGGTAGCGGAACAACCGTGAACCCGTCTGATCAGGCGGGCAAGCCCATGGCGATGAACCTGGCGACTCTCATGCCGCAGCTTGTCGAAATGGGCCGGAACACGACGGCTCGGCTGCTGTCCTTTTCCTACGATACCGCACCTGAATTTGTTGCCAATTCACTTCAGATCGATCCAGGGGAACAGGTTCAAGTCGCAATACGCGTGCGGAGTGCTGACGAAACCCCATTCTCGCATCTGACAACCTATGTACCGGCGGCGATCGCAAGCAATTATTCGGAAAACGATCTGGCAACCACACCGCTCTTCAAGCTGCTGGAACTCAGTGGTGTGCAAATTCAGGATGCACACCAGTCGGTGTCGGCATCCCTTGCAGGTCCGGAAGTTGCCGATGCCCTTGGAATAGCTGTCGGGTCTGCGTTGCTGTCTTTGCGCCGTGTTGTCCGCGATGTTGATGGAAATGGTGTTGAGTATCTGTCAGGCCTGTACCGACCGGACATGTTTCAGCTTGAAATGCCATTAACCCGTGTCGGCGACGGCGGTGCACGGCACTGGCAACCTGCGATAGGTAAACCACCGGCGGACAAATCTTGAGCCCTCCCCGCACACTACTGGACCGGCTATGGGCGGCGCATGAAATCGTGCAGCACGCTGACGGCAAATCACTTTTGTGGGTCGACCGGCATCTGGTGCACGAAGGATCCCACCATGCGTTTTCCAAGCTGAAGGCGCGCCGCGCGAAACTGGCGGAACCGGATCTGACCTTTGCTGTTGTCGACCATTATGCCCCAACGCGCAGGCAAAACCGGATCGCAGATCCCCAAATTGCCCGTATGATCGAAACCATGCGGAGCAATGCAGAAGAATATGACATCCGGGTATTTGACCTGGATGATCCTGAACAGGGTATCGTCCATGTGATCGGGCCAGAGCAAGGACTCACCTTGCCCGGTTTGCTGATCAACTGCGGCGACAGTCACACGTCCACTCATGGTGCTTTTGGCGCGCTGGCGTTTGGTATTGGAGCGACCGAAGTTGCCCATGTCCTGGCGACGCAAACGATCTGGCAGACAAAACCGGCATCCATACGTATCCAGGTCGAGGGATCTCTTGGACCCGGAGTAAGCGCAAAAGACATCGCCCTGAACTGGATTGCCCGGCTGGGTTCCGGTGGTGCGAAAGGCCACGCAATTGAATATGCCGGCAGTGTGATCCGGAACTTGTCGATGGAAGGGCGCATGACCCTGTGCAATCTGTCGATTGAAGGTGGTGCACGCATGGGAATGATTGCACCTGATGAAACCACTGCGTCTTACTTAAAGGGGCGTGTGTTTGCGCCTCAAGGCTCAGCATGGGACGCCGCAGTGGAAGCCTGGGCGGAGCTGCGTTCTGATCATGATGCCGAGTTTGATACGGATTTTCGGATTGACGGCGCCGAGATTGCACCAACAGTGACATGGGGTATCAGTCCGGATCAGGCTCTTCCGGTTACGGCCACAATTCCGGACCCAGCATCTCAGGTGAACGGCAAGGCCCAGACTGTTCGAGACGCACTGGACTATATGGGGCTTTCCGCAGGACGGCCAATCGAAGGTACACCAGTGGATCAGGTCTTTGTCGGGTCCTGCACCAATGGCCGGATTGAAGATCTGCGCGCTGCTGCCGCGGTTCTTGCCGGACGCAAGGCAAAGGTCCCCGGCCTGGTGTCTCCCGGATCGACTTTGGTGAAAGCCCAAGCTGAACAGGAAGGTCTGGACCAGATCTTCATTGAAGCCGGTTTGGATTGGGTCGCCTCCGGCTGTTCCATGTGCGTTGGCATGAATGGCGATCTCGTGCCCCCAGGCAAACGCTGCGCATCGTCGACAAACAGGAATTTCCGTGGGCGTCAGGGCCCAGGAGCCCGGACGCATTTGATGTCACCGGCCATGGTTGCTGCGGCAGCTGTCACTGGCACCATCACCGATGTTCGCCCTCTCCTCAAAGGCAGGGCGGTGTGATGGCCGGATGGACCGAACATACCGGGTATGCTGTCGCCCTGCCGCTGCAAAACGTGGATACAGATCAGCTTATTCCTGCACGGTTCATGTCAAACCCTCGCAAGGAAGGCTACGGGCGTTTTCTTCTGCACGATCTACGCCGTGATACTGAAGGCATTGAGCATCCTGATTTCCCGCTGAACCGGCACCGGAATGCCAGCGTTCTGGTTACCGGGCAGAATTTCGGCTGCGGATCGTCACGCGAAGCCGCAGTCTATGCGCTGGTGGATGCGGGCGTCCAAGCCGTTATCGCCCCCAGTTTCGGTGATATTTTTGCTGGCAATGCAGTCAACAACGGTCTGCTGCCAGCACAGGTGTCCGAGAATACCGCAAAAGAGTTGATTGATGCGCTGGGGAGCACATCCAGCCAGATCCATCTCCAGCTGGAAACTGGCCGCATCGACCTTGGGGAATTGAACTTTGTGTTTGATCTGGAGCCCAGCTGGCGCACGAAATTGATCAATGGATGGGATGACATTGATCTGACACTACAGCACTTGCCTGACATTGCACGCCACAAGGAACACCAGATCCGGGATCATTCTTGGGCATGGCCCAAGGCAGGACAGGGGCAGTAGCAACGGAGTTAAGTGTCAGGCATCAGGGAGTTGCCTGACACCCAATGGGACACCGCAAAAGCCTGTCCCGAAAAGTGGAGGAAGACTATGATTAGGACTGTTTTTGCCGGGCTTGTTGCCGGTTCAACTCTTTTCGCCGCGGCAGCGCAGGCGGAAGATACCGTTTCTGCAGTACATGCATTTCCGGAAACACTGATCTACACCAAAAGCTTTTTGTCCTTTGTCGACAAGGTGAACGAAGCTGGAAAAGGCGTGGTCCAGATTGATGTGAAGGGTGGCCCGGAAGCGATCGGCATGTTCCAGCAGCCGGACGCTGTGCGTGATGGCATTGTCGACATGGTCTATACGCCCGGATCGTTCTACGGCGGAGCCTTGCCGGAAAAAGACGCGATGGTGGCGTCGAACCTGACAGCTGTTGAAACGCGAGAAAACGGTGGTATCGCCCTGATCGATCAGATCCATCAGGAAAAGATGGGCCTGAAATATCTCGGCTGGTTTGACAGTGGCGTGTGCTACAACTTGTGGACCCGCGACAAGCCGAGCTTTGATGCTGACGGCAACCTTGAAGTCGACGGCCTCAAGCTTCGCGGCAACAACGTCTACAATGCGTTCTTCACCAATTATCTTGGCGCTCAGGTGATCGATTTGCCAACCGGTGAAGTCTATGCCGCCTTGCAGCGCGGTGTTGTCGATGCAACCGGCTGGACGCAGATCGGGTTGATCGATCTGAAGTGGAACGAGTTCCTGAACTACCGGATTGAACCATGCTTCTTCTCGACCGACCTCGGTGTGATCGTCAATCAGGAGAAGTGGGACTCGCTCTCTGACGAGTCCAAAAAGATCCTGCAGGACGTTGCTATTCAGCATGAAAAAGACAGCGTTGAAGCCCTGCGTGCCAAGCGGGACGAAGACTTTGCTGCGTTGGACGCTGCTGGTATGACGTCGATTTCCCTCGAAGGTGATGCAAAGGCAAATTATCTGGCAGCTGCCAGGGAAAAAACCTGGGAGCGGATGAAAGGCCTGATGGCGGAACAACCAGGTGGAACCGGCAACTATGACCGGTTGATCGAACTGTTTTACGATCTGAACTCCTCGAAGTAACAACAAGGCGGGCCCGCTCTTCTTGCGAGCCCGCTCATCTGGAATTCAGGACCACCCCATGACCGCCATCGCCAAGACCTATACCACTTTGCTCTACGCCATGGCCTTTGTGGCCGGAGCCACGCTTGTCTGGCTTATGGTCTCTGTTGTAGTTTCGGTTCTGATGCGCAATCTGGGTATCCAGCCCTTTGCCTGGCTGTTCACATCTTCCGAATACGGCATTCTTTATATGACCATGCTGGGCGCGCCCTGGCTGGTGCGCGAAAAAGGCCATGTTCATATCGAGCTGGTGACCTCGACCTTGCCGGAAAACGCCCGCCACGTGGTCAGTCGTTTGGTCGCGATTGCCTGCGTTCTGGTGTGCATCATTCTGGCCTGGAAAGGGCTGGAGCTGTTTTTGAAGAATATCGAGCGCGGCGATTTCGATACCCGCGCCTATTATTATCCGCGTTGGTTGTTGACGATCACTTTTCCGCTCAGCTTTGGGCTGATGGCCGTTGAATTCTCACGCTTTGTCTTTGGATCAGAGCTGATGCACAGCGGCGAAGCAGGGATTCACGAATAATGGAATGGTATGAAGCGCTTGCCCTGCTTCTGGGAGTGATTGTCTTTTTCATGGCCATGGGCATGCCGGTCGCGCTCGCCTTCCTGGCGGCGAACATCATCGGTGCCTGGGTGTTCATGGGCGGCGAACGCGGTATCGGTCAGTTGCTCAACAATGGCCTCGGGTCATTGACCAAGTTCGCCCTGGTTCCCATCCCGTTGTTTCTGCTGATGGGAGAAATATTCTTCCACACGGGTCTCGGCGGTCGCATGTTCAACGCGATCGACAAGCTTTTGGGCCGACTGCCCGGGCGCCTGAGTTATGTCACTGTTTTGGGTGGAACAGCGTTTTCGACCTTGTCGGGATCATCGATGGGATCAACGGCGTTGCTAGGTTCGCTGATGGTGCCGGAGATGGGGCAGCGCGGCTATAAACCTCATATGAGCATCGGTCCTATTCTGGGGACCGGCGGGTTGGCAATCATTATTCCTCCGTCAGCGCTCGCAGTTCTTCTGGCAACACTGGCGCAAATCGATGTGGGTGCATTGCTGATTGCAGGCGTCATTCCCGGGTTGATCCTTGCGGGATTTTATATCGCGACCATCTGGCTGCAGACAAAGCTCGACCCGTCAGCTGCGCCTGCCTATGACGTTGAACCACTTTCCGTTCTAAACAAGGTCAGCCTGCTCTTGCGCGAAGTGGTTCCGATGGTCGGCGTGATGGTTGTAATCATCATCCTGATGATCAATGGCTTTGTGACACCGTCGGAAGCCGCCGCTTTCGGCGCGCTTGGCGTGTTGGTCCTGGCGGCTGCGTTTCGGTGCCTGACTTGGGACGCCCTGCGCAAATCCATCAAGGGAGCACTGAAAGTCACCCTGATGGCCTATTTGATCGTCTTCGGATCAGCCACGTTCAGTCAATTATTGGCCTTTTCCGGCGCGTCGCGCGGGCTTGTCAGCTGGGCGACATCCTTCGAACTGGCACCGCTTGCCATGTTGCTGGTGATGTTCGCAGTCTTGCTGTTACTCGGCATGTTCATGGAACAGATTTCAATGATGCTTCTGACGGTTCCGATCTTCTTTCCGCTAGCGCAGACACTGGGGTTCGATCCGATCTGGTTCGGCCTGATCATGCTGCTGGCACTGGAGATCAGCTTCACCACACCGCCGTTCGGGCTGCTGCTCTTCGTGATGAAGGGCGTTGCGCCGCCAGGAACAACCATGCGGACAATCTACACCTCCGCCTTTCCGTTTATCGGCTGCTCGTTACTGCTAGTTGCTCTTTTAGTGGCGTTCCCCCAAATCGCGCTCTGGTTACCTGGACGATAAAACAATCGAGGATGGGCTGAAATCTTAGGTCGTCTTTAGGCTTCAAATGACCGGAAATGGCCAGTACTCAGTCGAGCGTTTAAGGCGAATATCAGAAGCGTCGCTACGCTAACGCTGTCGCTGTCGCTGTCGCATTGCCGACGCTTTGCACGGCCGAGGCACCACTGCGATTCCCGCTTTCAAGGCACATCTTAAGGGTTGCCCCGTCCAGCCACGCCGCAAGAAAGCCGCTGTTAAAGGCATCACCTGCACCTGTTGCATCCACCACATCGACTGCGGCTGCCGGGCTGTCAATCAGCAGTCCTTCAGCACGGGCTTTGGCACCAGAACTGCCGCATTTGATCACCGTCATTTTGCAGCAATCTTGTTGGAGTCCGGATGCGGTCAAGGCAGCAAATTCACTTTCATTCGGTAGAAAAACATCAACTCTGGAAATCAGGTCGGCCATGTCATGTCCGCGTTTCAAGAGCTCGTCGTTCCAGCCGCAATCCAACGACACGGTCCAACCCGCATTACGCGCCTGGTCCAGCAAGAAAGGTGTTTCGCTGAGGCTTTTCAGCTCACCTATATGCAAGTGTCTGATCGCACGGCATGCTGGCGCTGAAACATCCAATAGTGGACATGCCAAACCGGATGTATGGCTCAAAAACGATCGATCATCCTGCAGAGCCATTGCGACTGTTATTTGTGGCGCAGCCCCGTCTTCAGCTTGAGCGCACAGGGACAAATCCACACCTGCTGTCAGTGCTTCTTTCAAGATAGGCCCGTCGAATGGCGCCGCCGGCAATGTGCCCAATAGCGCTGCAGGTTTGCCAAGCGCCTGAAAGGCCACTGCTGAATTGAAGGCGCCGCCCCCCGCATGAAGAGATACGCCACCTGCGAATGTCTCCGTTCCAAGGGTCGGCATTCGGGGCACGTCAGTGAAAACAAGGTCGCAATAAATCCGACCAGCACAAAGGATCAGCGACGTGTCATCTTTTTGAAGCATCAGACAAGCGCAGCCCCGGTTTCGGTATCGAATATGTGGAGTGCATCGGGAGCGGCTCCTAACTGCACAACATCACCGACAGCAGGCGCTTCTTTTCCGGGAACTTTCGCGACGATCTCGCCGTCCGCCCCCGTCACATAGATCAGCGTTTCAGAGCCAAGCGGTTCACGGACAGAAACCTTTCCGGAGACAAACGGATTGCTGGACGCAAGATCCAGATCATCCGGACGCAATCCCACCAAGACCTTTTGTCCCGCCCCCGTTTTCACGGTTGATGTGACGGAGTGGCCATTGGAAAGGGAAATGTCCGTGCCATTTCCGGTCGCTTCAAGCATGTTCATCGATGGCGCACCGATGAACTGCGCAACGAATGTGTTTGCGGGTTTGTGAAAGACCTCTTCCGGTGTTCCGACTTGCTGGATGTGGCCGTCTTTCATGATGACGATCCGGTCGGCAAGTGTCATTGCCTCGACCTGATCATGGGTTACAAATATGATTGTGTTGCCGACCCGCTGGTGGAGCTTCTTGATCTCCAAACGCATTTGAGTCCGCAATTGCGCATCCAGATTGGACAGCGGTTCGTCGAAGAGAAATACTGCCGGATTACGAACCATAGCTCTCCCGATTGCAACACGTTGGCGTTGACCACCAGATAGCTGAGAAGGTTTGCGCTCCAGAAGTTCGGTCATGTCCAGAATACCGGCAACCTCTTCGATCCGCGTGGCCTTTTCCGCCTTGCTCATCGGTGCGGTCCAGAGCCCGAACGCGATGTTTTTGCGTACAGTCATATGCGGATAGATGGCATAGTTTTGAAACACCATCGCGATATCACGGTCCTTGGGTTCCATATGATTGACCAGACGGTCACCGATATGAACCTCACCGGCGGTAATGTCTTCCAGGCCGGCAATCATCCGCAAACTGGTAGATTTTCCACATCCTGATGGACCAACGAACACAACGAATTCGCCATCCGCAATATCCAGATCAATGCCGTGAAGGACTTCGACCGGACCGTAAGATTTGGTCAGCTTTCTCAGAGAGAGATTGGCCATGGGTTCAAGTCTCCAAAATCGCTGTAAATGCTGCTTTCAGCTTGTCAGCCGAGTGCGCATGGCGTGACCTGCGTTGATCCTGTTCCGCATTCAAGCCGTCAAGTTGCGCGCGATATAACTTGAGCGCCTGACTGATTGCTGCAGGAGCCGGGCCGCCGGGCCGAGTCCGGCAGGCAATAAAATTCTCCGGCGCCACCGTTTTCTCAAATTCCGCGGCGGCCATCCGGGGAGCGTTACCGGTCTCGAGCTCGAAAGCCGCTACGAAATGGTTGAACCCGCTGCCAAGCGGGACATCATCGGCCAAAACGCCACTTGCGGTGCCGCCCGCAATTTCATGAGCTTGTCTAAAGCTGAGACGTTCTTCGCGCACAAGAGTGTCCGCCAACTCAGTAATCGTGATGCAAGCAGCATCTGTGTTGCGACGGACACGATCTCCATCAATTTGGCAGGCCGGGATAAAGGCGGTCAGGAGGCGAAGCATGCGACTGCCGCTTTCGAAAGCTGCATATCCAGCTTGCTGAACTTCACCCTCACTGTCGTTCATGTCGGTGAAGGGCGTATTGCGCATGATATCGACCATCATGTCGCAACGGCCAGCTGTCGCGGAGGCCAAATGGCGCATATGTTCAATTGGAACCGGATTGCGCTTTTGCGGCATGATCGAACTGATCTGGACAAAGGCATTGGGCACATACAGCTGCCCGACCTCGAATGAGGACCAGAATGCCAGATCCTGAACAAGCCGCCCCAAGTGCACATAGATCAGCTTTAGCGCAGAATAGAAGCCGGTGATGTAATCGACAGCAGCGATACAGCCGTAGGAATTGAGCAGAGGAGCTTCAAAACCGAGAAGGTCGGCCATCCGGTCCCGGTCGATGGGAAATCCGGTTGTCGTGATGGCAGCGGCGCCCATCGGGCAATGCTCCAGATCATCTGCTGCTGCGCTGAGACGCTTCATATCGCGCAACAGAACTTCCAGTGCCGCGCAGAGATAATGCCCGAAAGTCGTCGGTTGAGCGGGTTGGCCGTGAGTGTAGGCCACAATCAGTGTCCCCGCCTCGACTTCCGCCTTTTCCAGAAGAGCTTCTGCGAGTGCAGCAGTATCGGTCCAAAGCACATCAACACGCCCACGCAGCGCAAGCTTGAACAACGTGTGGTCCATGTCATTGCGGGACCGGGCCGTGTGCAACATGCCGCCCAGATCACCGAGTTTCCTGCGCAATGTGGCTTCAACATAGAAGAAATAGTCTTCGTACTCGCCGGTGTACTCAAGCTTCGACACATCAACGTCTGTGTCAATTTCAACGAGTGCAGCAGCCAGGGAACTGACCTGTTCTGGTTGCAAAATACCGGTTTCACCGAGCATCACCAGATGGGCCTTGTTGATCGTAGCCATGTGCGCTGCGTAGTGCTTTTTCACACCATCAAACAAGGACGACAGCACAGTGTCTTTGTAGACCGGATCCGGAAATTGCGATGTGTCGTTCCGATCGCCGCTCATCCCTTCAACCCCGCCATAACAACACCGCGGATGATGAACCGCTGAAAAACAAGGAAAACGACGAGGGTTGGTATCGTGGAGATCGCCGCCCCGGTCATGATCAGTTCCCAGGCAACATCCACTTCGTCGCCAAATCCGGAAAGGCCAACCGGCACCGTATACATTTCAACCGAATTGGTAACGATCAAGGGCCAGAGAAACGCTGTCCAGTTGCCCAGGAAAACAAATATCGCCAGAGCCGCCAGCGCGGGTTTGACAAGCGGCATGGCAACTTTCCACCAGATCTGGAATTCGTTGAGCCCGTCAATTCTGGCGGCTTCCAGGAAATCATCCGGAACGCTCTCGAAAAACTGCTTCATGAGAAACGTGCCGAACGCCGTCATCAGACCGGGGAACATGATGCCCCAATAGCTGTCCAGCCAGCCAAAGGCTTGGCTCATCATGTACCAGGGAATGACCAGCATTTCCGTCGGTATCATCAAGGTCGATAAGATAGCGATAAACACAATGTAACGCCCCGGGAAGCGGAACTTGCACAACGTGTAACCAACCAGACTGTCGAAGAAGAGATTTGAGACTGTCGTGATGAGAGCAATGATGATCGAATTCACAAACCAGAGATAAAACCGTCCGTCTTCAAGAACATAGGTGTAGTTCTCGATTGTGGGCTCTTCCGGGATTAGGTTTACGTTGTAGACTTCATGTGGCCATTTGAGTGACGTCGATATCATGTAGGCGATAGGTGCAATCATCAGCAGGCCGCCGAGAAACAGGATCATCCACCGGATGACTTGCCCCATGTTGGCTGGCCGTTTTTTGGGTTTTGCCAAGGTGGTTTCTGTGTTTGCTTGCGGAAACCCTGACGCTTCAGAAAGGCTCATGTGTTGTCGCCTCTCAGTATCCACAGCTGCAACAAGCTGACAAAAAGCAGGACAAGGAACAACACGACGGTCTGTGCTGCTGCGTATCCCATATCAAAACTGCTGAACGCGGTTTCATAGATCATCAACACCAGTGGTTTTGTTGCATTGAGAGGTCCGCCGGGATTGTTCGTTGTCATGTTGAAGACATGGTCGAAAATTCGCAGGAACCCGATGGATGAAAACACGACAATGAAGACGATTGTCGGTTTGAGAAGCGGAATAGTGATGCGCGAGAGAACGGTCCACCAGCCAACACCATCTATCCGCGCAGCTTCATAATAGCTGACTGGAATGGATCGCAGTCCTGCCATGAAGATGATGACTTGAAATCCAAGCCCCGCCCACACGGCTGGCGCAAGGACGGCTGGCAGCGCGTTTGTCGTGGAATTCAAAAATGCGATTTGCGGGATACCCGCCGAGGCCAGGAAATTGTTGAACAGGCCTATCGGAACCGGTTGATAAAACCAGCGCCAGACCCATGCCATGGCGACGGCAGACGTCATGAACGGCAGAAAATACAGCATCCGGAGGAAACCGTGCATGAAACGGGTTTTGTCGAGGTGATAGGCAATGACAAAACTGACCAGTAGTGACAGCGGTGTTCCGATCAGCAAATAGGCAAAGGTGTTGCGGAAGACCTTCCAGAATACCGGGTCATTCCAAAGCTTGTGGTAGTTGTCCATTCCGGTCCAGGTCCGCTTGCCAAGCAGGTTCCACTCCTGGAATGAAATCACAAATGCATTGGCGGTCGGGTAGAAACGGATCACGACGTAAAACAGCGTCGGTATCGCCAGAAAAATCCAGGCCCACAAAATCTGTTTTTGTCGGATTGATAGTTTTTTATACGCTGACATCACCGAACCGCGCGATCAAGGGGAAGGACTGCCGGATCTCCGGCAGTCCAATTCTAGCAAAACCTATTTCGCGTAGTATTCGTCGAGGACTTTCTGCTCTTCAGCAGCAGCGGCTGTCAGGCTTTCTGCCGGATCTTGTCCCTCGATATCAATGCGGGCCACCATGTCGACCATCGCCTGGCGCTGAGCTGATTCATTGGCGAATTTGGTGGTGTTCGCATAAGCCAGACCACGAATGAACGGGCCAAATGTCGGATCGTTCGCGTTCTTTTCAACAAGGCCAACCGAAGGCTTTGCCGGAAGTTCGCCAACGACATCCAACCACACCTGCATTGCTTCATCGGAGGTCAAATACTGCAGAAACTTGGCCGACGCGTCGAACTTCTCGCCCTCTGCCTTGGACGTGATGCCATTCACCCAATAGGAGGAATAGTTGGACTTCTTGCCATCCGGTCCTGCCGGCAGTTCCGCAACACCCCATTTCAGTCCACGAACCTTGTTCAGCGATCCGATCCGGAAGGAGCCGTCGATATGCATGCCTGCACGACTGCCTTTAAAGGCGGCCTGTGGTTCGTCCATGAAACCGGACTTTGTGACTTTATGGTCTTTTTCCAGCCCGGTATAAAACTTGAGGGCTGCGAGGCCAGCATCATTGTTGTAGTTGACCGTTTTATAATCGTTTTCGTAGGGCTCCCCGCCGAACTGACGGACAAGCACTTCACGCCACCAATGGTGATCCTGTGCGGTCATACCTGTGGTGATGCCAACCTGTGTGATGTTGCCGGCACCATCCACTTTTGTCAGTTTCTTGGCTGTTTCAACCAACTCATCCAGTGTTGCCGGCGGTTTCTCAATTCCGGCTTCATCGAAGAGACGCGTATTATAAAACAGCGCAAGTGAGCGAACAGCTGTCGGCAATGCGTAATACGCGCCGTCCCGCTTCATCGCCTGCACCATCGGGAAGAATTCGGCATCAATCTTTTCAGGATCAAATGTGTCTTTCGGCAGTGGCCGGATCAGATCAGCTTCGATGTAATCATTCAGCCAACCGTAAAACAGCTGCACGACATCCGGCCCCTCGCCTGCCGGAATGGCTGCTGCGACCTTTGTCCGGTAATCGGCATAGGGGAAATGGGTCATCTTGACCGTAATGTCAGGATTGGCCGTTTCGAATTTTTCGATCAACTGCTCCATAGCGTCGACACGTGCGTCGAAAAAATACTGCCAGTATTCGATTTCGACGGCCATTGCCGAGCTGCCGAAGAGTGTTGCCAGGGCCGTAACCCCACCTAACGCCATACGCCTAATAGATCTGGTCATTGCTGATGCTCCCGTCTGGACTTGCGAGACTGTCTCGCACTGCACTGACGGTCTTTTGCCGTCTATACTCATTTGATTAAGTCAATTAAATTGAACTGTCAATTTTCTTGAGTTAATAAGGGTGCATGAAGATTGAAACCCAAATCAGGGGGTCCAACCCGCTCCGCAGCCGAAATCGCAATCGCCAGGCTGTGCTTGGACAAATTCGGGCTGCCGGGACGATGGGCCGCGCGGAAATCGGGAGATCCCTTGGTCTCTCCACCCAGGCTGTTTCAAACATTATCGCTGAACTGTTGGCAGAAGGCTGGATACAGGAACGCGGCGCACGTGCCGCCGGTCGCGGTCTGCCAGCTGTTCAATACGGTGTCGATCCGAAGGGTGGTTATGCATTTGGTGTTGAGATCCGGCCGGATGTCATCCTGACAGCGCTGCTTGATCTTTCTGGTAAAACCGTCGAGACCACGCGCACCCTATTGAAAGACAATGCACCAGAGGCTGTCGCGCAGAGGGTCTTGAAACTCCGTGATGAAATGCTGGATGCGGAAGCTGCTCCAAAAGACCGCTTGCTCGGAACCGGTGTTGTCATCCCCGGCCCCTTCGGAAAGACCGGCATTTCAGGTCGCAACTCTGACCTGACCGGTTGGGAAACAACAAATGCCAAAACGCTTTTCGAAACTGTTCTGGGCGGCACTGTTGAACTCTCCAATGACGCAAACGCAGCAGCACTTGCCGAAAGCCTGACAGGTGTTGCTCAGGGGATCGGCTCCTACGCTTATCTCTACTTTGGAAAAGGGCTCGGTCTTGGCATCATCAATGACGGCAGGCTGGTCTCCGGTGCTTTCGGCAATGCTGGCGAGGTTGGCCACATTCCGGTCATGGGAGTGGATGGCATGACACCGCTGGAAAATGTGCTCAGCCGCATGTCCATTCAGGCACGCATCGGCGGCAATATCCCATTGGATCTCGACCATCTGGACGCACTTTTCCAGTCGGGCAATGAAGAGCTTTCCAAATGGCTCACGCAGGCTGCAATAGCGCTCGGTCAAGCCGTTGTCATTCTGGAGAACCTACTGGATCCGCAGACCATCATATTGGGCGGGGCCATGCCCGCGCGTTTGATCGATCATCTGATTGCCAACTGTGCACTCGGCACGGCCTCGGTTTCCAACCGGCCTGACAATTCCTTTTCCAGACTTCAGCGTGGAACCTGTGGGCGGTTGGCAGCGACCCAGGGCGCTGCTTCTCTCATCTTGCATCGCGCTTTCACGCCTGAACCTGCTTCCTGATTTTCGGACACCAAATCATGCCCCTGACCGACCCGCTACGTATTGCCCGTGACGCTGAACATCCTCATATCGTCGACCTTTGGCGGGCCTTGGCGCCCCTTCGCTCTGTCATATCATTCATGAACACGGGCGCTCATCCGGATGATGAAATCTCGGACATGCTGGCCGCCATGAGTTTTCGGGACGGGATCGATATTTCGTGTGCCTGTTCGACGCGCGGTGAAGGCGGGCAAAACGACATTGGCCGGGAAGCTACAGAAACGCTCGGCGTCTTGCGCACTGCAGAGATGGAACGGGCTGCGGACCGTCTCAACATGCGGCTCTACTGGCTGTCGGAAAGTCCAACCGACACAATCTTCGATTTTGGATTTTCAAAATCCGGGATCGAGACCCTTGCCAAGTGGGGCAAGGACCGGACACTCAAACGTTTTGTAGATATTTTGCGCGAGGAAAAGCCGGATATCATTTGCCCGACCTTTCTCGACGTTCCGGGGCAGCACGGCCATCACCGCGCCATGACGGAAGCTGCTGAAGACGCACTGCATTTGGCTGCCGATCCAAACTACCGTGACAGCGACCTGCCTGTCTGGGATGTCTCGAAACTGTATCTGCCCGCGTGGTCCGGTGCAGGGCAGGCTTATGACGATGATCTGCCGCCGCCGCCAGCAACGCTTGTAGTCTCAGGTGAAGGTTTTGATCCGGTCACAGGTTTCACTTATGGCCGTATTGGAGAACAAAGCCGTGTCTTTCACCGAACACAGGCAATGGGGAAATGGTTACCACCGGCAGTGCAGGAAAACTGGCCGCTGCACCTCAAATACAATCGGACTTCAGCTCAAGACAAGTCCGTAGGATCCGGGCTACCAACATGTCTGGCAGACCTTGGATCCAGTGCTGATCTCGCCCGCGCCGACCAGGAAATCGCATCAGCACTTGCAGCATTTCCAGACAGTACGGCCATTCTTCGCCATGCCAGTGCAGCCCTGTCCGCTATGCGAGCAGGCGCAAACAGCGTTGATCCGCGTTTTGCCCACAAGATCACTCGCAAGGAAACTCAACTGGCGCATCTCATTCGGACTGCCGCCAGAGTTGAATGCCGTGCCCGGCTGGACCGCGACATTCTTTCAACGACTGATGCAACGAATCTTCAGACCGAGTTTCACAGAGGTGATGCAGATGCCTTCCGACTGTCAGTTGAATTACCTGATGGATGGAAAGAGGTCGACGGCGAAATCCAAACCCACGACGCTCCAGCCAGTGATCCTTATCCATCCCGTTATCTTCCAGGTAAACCCGCCGCTCCGTGCATAAAACTGTCCCTGACAACGCACGGGATTGAAAGCAAAACAACTATCCCGCTGGAGGTGCCGCCGCAGGTTCTTCCTGAAGTGAGTGTCGCGATTTCACCAAGTTCGGCAGTCGTAAACCACTCGGCCAAACCGAAACCATTGAACCTGAAATTGTCCTCCATAACCCCGGCTGGCAGCAACGCTGCGCTAATTCTGCCGGACGGGTGGATATCTGATGACACCCGTGATGGATTTGAAGTCACGATCCCGGACGACGTAAAAAGTGGCCTCTATACAATTGGGATTACCCTTGACGGCAAACCGGCCCAAACAGTGCAGTCCATCGCCTATTCGCATATCTCGCCGCGCCACCGGATCAAAACGGCGGAAGTATCTGTGCGGGTCGTTGATGCAGGGATGGCCACGTCAAAGATCGGCTATATCGGAGCCGGTCATGACCGCGTAGACTATTGGCTCGAGAACCTCGGGCTGAACGTTACTGTCCTTGACGCCGACATGTTGGGCAATGAGGCCGCGCTTTCTGCATTCGATACGATCGTCATCGGCATATTTGCCATGAAATTCCGCGACGGTCTGGCGGACGCACTGCCAAGCCTGCATCACTGGGTAAATTCCGGTGGCACACTTGTGACGCTTTATCATCGCCCCTGGGACAATTGGGATCCGGACACAACACCTCCGGCACACCTGGAAATCGGCCAGCCCTCACTGCGTTGGCGGGTTACTGACGAAAACTCAACAGTTACACACCTGGTACCGGACCATCCACTGGTGACAAATCCCAATGCAATCGAACCCGATGACTGGTCCGGTTGGCACAAGGAAAGAGGTCTCTATTTCGCAAAAAACTGGGACCTGGTCTATCAGCCGCTTGTTGAAATGGCTGACCCGGACGAGGCCCCTCACAAAGGTGCCCTGCTCTCTGCCGACATCGGCAAAGGCCGCCACATTCACTGCGCGCTGATACTGCACCACCAGATGGAAAAACTCGTCCCCGGCGCGTTCAAATTGATGATGAACATGGTTTCTCCGAGAACCTGACCTTTGGTGATCTACCCTTAGTGTGTTGGTTTGTTCAGTAGGACCACTCTCGTTTTCCTGCACTGTTCACTTGTTGGGCGCTCCTGCACAGCCCGCGTCTGGGCAATGCATGGTACAATTGTTCGATCACGCTTCGAGCAATAGTGGCAACGCAGACATCACACCGGATTGATCAAGTGCCGATCGAAGTCGCGCGTTTTGCCAATCGAAATTGAGAACGACATCTGGAACTGACCTGCTCCCCTGAGGGTCCGCTAATTTAGGTTAGCTCTGTTCAGGTTTCGATCTTGCTTTGACCGGCTAATAGATTCTGCGGGTGTCATGCCAGCGAGGCTGGAATGTGGACGTTGATGATTGAAATCGTTGCGCCATTCGGCCACCAGATTGCGGGCATGGCGTAGATTATCGAACAGAATACGTCGGCAGGTAAATTTGAAACACAAATACTTTCATGTTCATCTGGTTTACATAAGCCTCTCCGGTGTCACAAAAGGACGAAAGCGGTCATCACCGGCGGTTTGAACGAATGTCGGCAATGGGGCCGCATAGCCGAATAGCTAGTTACATCAGAACCTGCCTATCAGCTACGGGGGCGGGAGCGGACCGGCTGCATTGATCACTCGGATGTTTGGCGGCTTGTGACATTACAGCACGGCTAGACTAATCCCGAGAAACCGCGTGAAACCCGGAACCTAGAAAGGGTAAATTCCAATCCTCTGCTTCTTAACATTTAGGGCGGACCGGATTTAGCGGGGGGAAGATCCTCTGTTGCCGTCGTGTCGCCGGGGATCAACTCTGGGACAACAAATCATTCAGTTCACTTCTCCAGTGTTTGATTGTTTGCATAGGCAACTTTCTGGGCGACTTTTGCAGCGCGCGCGATAAGTTCGTTGCGGGGTTCGCCAATGTAGGTCGCAGTAAAAATCAGTGGTCTCGGCTGCCAGCCCGGGTCAAAGGTAGCAATTCTGTTTTCTGCCACAAACCGACGTCCCAAAACCTTGGGCAGTATTCCAACACCAATACCTGTTGCGACCATTTCAAAGCCGGTGGATAGCGAGTTTGTCGGGAAAATTTGTGCTGTGTTACCATATCTGTCGCGCAGTTCCTGCGTCAGCTCGCGGTGCGGCCGGGAATTTCGGTTATAGGTTATGACCGGCATGTTGCTGAGATCCGGATTTTTGACCGCCACCGGACAGTACCAATCCAGTTCGAAGGGCGGCAAATCAAGGTTATCGACGCTGTAATCCGAAATTGGCCCCATCAGAAGCGTGAGATCCAACGACCGGTCGAGCAGCATTTCGCGAAGATTGATAGAAATGTCGACAGAAACTTCAATATTGAGCCGCGGAAATGTTCGATGAAGTTCGCTCAGAAATTCCGGCAGCCATGTCTGGGCTACGGTTTCCGCAACGCCTACCCGCAACAAACTGGAGATGCTGTCCTTGGCCATGACATCGCCTTTGATGCGCTCGATGATGTCCATTATCTGTTCGGCGTGTTGCCGCAGCAATACACCTTTGCGGGTTAAGACAACTCCCGAACTGGTTCTGCTGAACAACTCAGTCCCGAGATAGGTCTCCAGGTTGGAAATGCGCGCGGAAACAGCCGGTTGAGAAACATGGATTTGTTCCGCAGCCTTTCTCACACCACCCATTCTGGCGACCGCCAAAAATGTCTTTAACTGTTCGAGGGTCATAAGAGCTTTCTAGTTAGTGATCATTTTTCCTGATCACTATTAGCAAAAAAACACGATTTGACTTGATCATAGTTCCAAAGCACCATTTTACCACCGACAATTGAGGTGGCGATGAAAAGCGAACTGGCCAATACATCTGGTATTGCTGACCTGGGTACATCTGCTCAGCGCCAAGCCATCAGGTCTGGCCACTACAGCGGACATACAGCCGGTCTTGCTGAGGGGAAGCTTCAGTGCAATCTGGCAATCCTACCGAAAGAATTCGCCGAGGATTTCCGCAGATATTGCATTTCGAATCCGAAGGCATGTCCGCTTGCAGGCGTTTCCGACCCTGGAAACCCGGCAATTCTGCGTCTCGGAGCAGATGTGGACGTTCGGACGGACGCGGCCCGGTACAACGTATACCGATCTGGAAAGTTGGAAAAACAGGTTCTGGATCTGCAAAGCTTATGGCGAGAAGACCTCGTCGCGTTTGCAATCGGATGTTCATTCACTTTTGAAAATGCACTCCGTGTTGCCGGTCTTGCCATGCGTCACATAGACCTCAATTTGACAGTCCCGATGTACAGGTCATCCATTCAAACCGCTGCCAGCGGTCCTTTCAGTGGCGGGATGGTTGTCTCCATGCGCCCAATCCCGAAAGACAGGCTCGATGAAGTTTATGACATTTGCCGGAATTACCCGCTGGCACACGGGACCCCGGTTCACATTGGCCGACCTGAAACCATAGGAATATCGGAACTAAGCGCGCCGGATTGGGGACAGGCTGTAAACGTGCTGAGTGACGAAGTTCCCGTTTTTTGGGCCTGCGGCGTGACACCGCAAGCTGCCATTATCAGAGCGAAACTTCCGCTTTCAATCACCCATTCACCAGGAGCCATGCTCATCGCCGATGTCGATGAGTATACGGCTCCCCTTTACCCCTACAACGATAACTAACTGAAAAGACGAAGAAACAGAGGATGAAACAGGGTATGCAAAAATCAATCTTACTTTCCGCATTTTCATTGACAGCCGTATGTGCAGCATCAGTAGTCCAGGCTGAAGAAATAGCAGTTGTCGGCAGCTGGAGCGGACTGCCGCTCCACAAACAATACGAGGCTCCGTTTTGGACAAAAACACTTCCCGAAATCTCAGGTGGAGACTTGACCGCGACCTTGACCACGCATGATCAAATGGGAATTGGTGGCGGCGATGTCTTCCGTCTTTTGTCCCAAGGTGTGTTTGACGTTGGCATGACCGTTGCTGACTACGCTGTTTCAGATAGTACAGCACTTGAAGGACTGGATGTGCCATTGATCGCGACCGATGCGGCTACGGCGCAAAAGGCGGTGCATGCCGCACGCCCGATGGTCGATGATATTTATCGCGATGTTTTCAACGCCAAGGTTCTTGGAATTGCGCCTTATCCGCCGCAAGTTGTGTTTTGTAATGCTGAAATCGGATCACTCGATGATTTGAAAGGCAAGAAAATCCGGGCCTCAGGGCGTATGACTGCTAAATTTCTCGAGGCCCTTGGTGCTGAAGGCGTAAACGTCAGCTTCGGCGAAGTGCCTGGCGCTTTGCAACGCGGTGTCGTCGATTGTGCGATCACTGGTGCGGGCTCTGGTTACAATGCCGGTTGGTGGGAAGTGTCCACCCATTTAATGCCACTTCCGCTTGGCGGATGGGATCCAGTGGTCACGGCTATCAATCTGGACAAGTGGAACTCACTGTCAGATACCCAAAAAGCGACCTTGGAAAAGGGCGTTCAGGAACACCTTGAAGCGCCTGCCTGGGAGACTGCCCAAAATGCCCTGCAAAATGACATTGCCTGCCTGACTGGAAATGGCGAGTGTCCCTATGGAGAGGCGCGGAGTCTCGTTCTCGTCGAAGCAAATGCTGATGACCAGGCTAATGCCAAAGATGTCCTGATTAGCCAGGTTCTTCCCGACTGGGCTGAACGCGCAGGCGGCGACTGGGCAAAACGCTGGAGCGACACAGTCGGTAAAGCCACCGGCATCTCTCTGGAAACCAACTAAGGCAAAATCTCATGACGTCTCTGGTGTACCTATTCCGAAGGATCAACGACAACGTTGCGATAGCAGTCGGCTTGATCTTGCTTGGATGCGTGCTGTTCACACTTGTTGAAATTACAGCCCGCAAACTCGGAGGGGCACTCGGAGGTGTCGATGAGATTTCCGGCTATGTCATGGCGATCACGACCAGCTGGGGGATTAGCTACGCCCTGACGGAACAGGCTCATGTACGCATAGATCTGCTTCGTCAGCGGTTGGTCCCCTTCGGTAGGGCGTTTTTCGATTTAATCTCGATAGCCTGCCTGGCAGGAACGGCAATTGTCGTCGCCTGGCGTGGTTGGAGTGTTTTGGAAAAGACGCTTTCTACCGGCGCGCGCGCCAATACGCCTCTTGAAACACCTTTGTGGATTCCGCAACTCCTCTGGTGGACTGGTTGGTTGTGGTTTGCAATTTCGGCCAGCATTCTGCTGCTGTCTGTGCTCATCAAGTTTTCGTCTTTTGATTATAAGTCCATCGACAAAATCGCCGGCGCGCGGGGGGAAGCATGATCGCTTTTACGTCATTCGGCCTGCTCAGTTTATTGGCTCTGTCCATTCCCGTCGGTATCGTTTTGTTTCTGCTCGCGTTTGGCATCGACGCCTTCTTTAGCCCGTTCCCATTGATGCGCGGACTTGGGCAAATTGTGTGGTCTTCTTCGAACAGTTCAACTTTGATAGCGATCCCGCTGTTTGTACTGCTGGGCGAAATTCTGGTTCGCAGCGGTGTCGCCCGCCGCACCTATGCAGCACTGGAGAAATGGTTCGCGTGGATGCCCGGCGGTTTGATTCACGCCAATATCGCCACTTCAACCATGTTTTCGGCTACCTCCGGTTCATCTGTTGCTACAGCGGCCACAGTGGCAACCGTGGCGATGCCCCAAGCACAAAGCCTCGGATACAATCCAAAATTGTTTTCCGGTGCCATCGCAGCAGGTGGCACACTTGGCATCATGATCCCACCGTCGATCAATCTCATTGTCTATGGTTTTCTGACTGAAAGTTCTATCCCACAGCTATTCCTGGCTGGTTTGATCCCTGGTCTGTTTCTAGCCGCCCTATTTATGCTGATCACAGTGATCCTGTGTGTCGTTTGGCCGTCACTTGGCGGGCCACAGCGGTCGAGCAGTTTTGCAGAAAAAATTGCTGGCTTGTCTGATCTATTGCCCATCTTCGGATTGTTTGGCGCGATCGTGGGATCCATATATGCAGGATGGGCAACACCAACTGAAGCAGCAACGGTCGGCGTTGCCATTTCCCTTCTGATAGCCGCCCATCAGAAGGCTCTTGCTTGGGACATGTTGTCAGACGCCCTGCGCGGCGCAGTGAAAACGTCCGCCATGATCATGTTGGTTGTGATTGGAGCCTATGTTCTGAATTTTGCGCTAACCGCCGCAGGTGTTAGTCGCGCCTTGCAAGACCTTTTGGCCGGGCTTGGCCTCGGACCGCTTGAAACACTTCTCGTGATCATACTGATGTACATCATCCTTGGTTTCTTTATCGAAACCCTGTCTTTGATGGTCGCGACGATTCCCATTGTCGTACCAATCATCGTTCAGCTCGGATATGACAAGATCTGGTTCGGAATCTTGATGATCATCCTCGTCGAGATGGCCCTGATAACGCCGCCTGTTGGCCTCAACCTATATGTTGTCCAGGCCGCTCGAAAATCCGGCAGTTTCAGCGATGTGATGTTGGGCTGTATTCCTTATGCCCTGGCCATGTTGGCCATGGTCGGCCTGCTCATTCTTTGGCCTCAGTTGGCGCTGTTCCTTCCTTCGACATTGTAAGAGATCCTGCTCATGAAATTTCAAACGGCATCCGGCGAATTGGCCGGATCTCCCGACCGGCTGATCGTCGCTGGCTGGACTGGACGAGATCGGTCTGCGGTCGATCATCACATCGAAGAACTGGCAGCGATCGGTGTTCCTGCGCCGTCCACGGTCCCGCTTTATTACCAGTGTTCGCCTGCCTTGCTGACCCAGCAACCTGGCATTAATGTTCTTGGTCCGGACACATCCGGCGAAGCGGAACCATTTTTGATCCGCAACAACGGAAAAACATGGCTCGGATTGGCGTCGGATCACACAGACCGTGCCTTGGAGACTTACTCCGTTGCAGCTTCCAAACAGATTTGCGCCAAACCGGTGGCCGATGTGCTGTGGTCGCTCGACGCGGTTCGCGATCATTTGGACGAGATTGAATTGTGCTCCTGGATCTTGGAGGATGGTGATTGGATCTCTTATCAAAGCGGCACGCTTGCCGCGATCCTTCCACTGGAACTGCTCATCGACGGTGCCAACTTCAAAGACGGTACAGCCATGTTGTGCGGTACTTTGCCCGCGATCGGCGGTGTCCGCCCGGCTGCCAATTTTAAAATGGCGCTTCGTGATCCTGTTTTGGGCCAATCCATTGATTGGCATTACAAAGCCGACGCCCTCACAAGCATTTCATGAGTTTCTGACCGGTACTGACTTGAGATAGGATTTGAACCCCGATGGCATCGACATTTGTCTGGACGAAAGAGACTGCTGGCAGCAGGCTAAACGCCGCTCTTGAGCGCGCTTCCGTAGAGATTGCCGCAGCTTCAGTCTTTACAAAATTACTTCCAGATAGAGCTGCACGCCAGGCACAGGATTCTAAAGCAAATAAGTCGGCTCTTTCCGGCGCCCTGATCAGTGTGAAGGCCTTGTTTGATGTCGCCGGTGAAACAACCACTTCCGGATCAAAAGTTCTCGCTGGAGATCCTCCCGCGCACGAAGATGCCCCGGCGATTGCAAGGTTGTCGGCCGCAGGCGGAGTCTTCACAGGTCTCACCAATATGTCGGAATTTGCCTATTCCGGACTGGGGCTCAACCCTCACTACGGAACGCCTCGCAATCCGGTCTATCCAGGGCGCGCGCCGGGAGGGTCCTCCAGCGGCGGGGCGGTAAGCGTGGCACTGGGGATTTGCGACGTCGCAATAGGCAGCGACACGGGTGGGTCTTTGCGAATTCCGGCAGCCTTTACAGGTATCACGGGATTCAAGCCGACACAGGCTACTGTTCCAATGGCTGGCGGCAAACCATTGTCGGACAGTTTGGACAGTTTCGGCCCGATGGCCAGAGACGTGGCGACCTGTGAACTGGCTTGGCAAATCATGGCGGGCCTTCCCGAAGAGTCTTCTCTTGCCGCCCCTGCTCGACTGATTATCCCGACCAACTTCGGTTTCACCGAAATGACTTCATGTGTCGCAACCGGTTTCTCGGCTTTGATCAAAGCGCTAAAGGCGGCGGGCCACGAAGTGATCGAAAAAGATCTCGAAGCGATGGCGCTTTATGACCGCATTCCACCCTGGCATATGACTTCTGTTGAATCGCGGGCGCATTACGAAAATCATTTTCAGTCTTCTGTAGACCAATTTGATCCACGGGTTCATTTCCGCATGATGCGTGCCAATGAAATTACTGCCGTCGAATATCGCCAAACCCTCAACCAACGCCAAAACTTCATCAGCGCCTTCTGGGATGAACTCGGCGATGACATGCTCATGTTGCCTACAACACCGATGTTGCCGCCGATGATAGACGAACTCGCTGACGATGAGACCTTTAACCGGCTGAATTTGCTGGCTCTGCGGAACCCTTCACTTGCCAATGTAGCCGATGGGTGCAGCATTGCGTTGCCGTTCAGATTTCAGGACAAAACCCTCAGTGCCATGTTGATTGGACCGGGCAACCGCGACACTGCCTTGTTGGCGACCGCCAAATCCATCGAAGCAACATCTAAAACTCTCCATATCGACTGATTATGGACAGGTCGTAGAATTGTATCCCAAAACAGGTAGCAATTCCGCTTCGGGCGGAAGTGGTCCTTCGCTGTGGTTTGAACGAATGACCAAACTGGGGCCGGGTAGAGGTTTTCCGGCCTTTAGTTGCCATTGTTGAACCTTTGTGGGGGTGTTAGGCCGGCACTCACTGCAGCCGAAAACCGCTAACTATCATTTGTTGCCAAGCCCTTCACCGGCGAGGAGAATTTTGTCTCCCCACCGCTCATTTCAGTTTTGGGCCGCTTGATCATTTCAAATAGTCAAGCCATGGGCTTTGCTCGGCGATCATGTGGTCGACCATGGCATCTAGCCCCTTGGATTTGATAACCACCGGATCAACCAAAAGTGCCTGAACAACGAGATCGCGGCTCTTTTGCAGAATGGCCTCGGATGTAAGATCATGCACGCCGATCTGGTTGCTCAACAGGCCCCGGATGCCCGGTGGGATATCGACGGCAATTCCGTGAATACCCTTCTGGTCGATGACAGCCGGTACTTCGACACAGATCCAGTCCGGCAGGTTGGCAATGTAGCTGTTGTTCGGGATGTTGACCGCTGCCTCTTCATAAGACGGCGCGCCAAGGAGCGCCTCCATGATCGGAACGACACGTTCCTTCAACACGGTCTCGATCTTGGGTTCGGCCTTGCCCAGGAAATTCCGATAATACGTGTAGAAATCCAGAATGCCCTGATGGTCTGAACAATCATGCGCCCACTGGATGTATTCGCCAAAATGACTGTCATAGGTGATCGGCATCATTCCGAATTTGTCGAGCACATGAGCAAAGAGCCAGCGGTCAGACCATGGACGGACGGTCTCGACCTGGCTCAGATCAACCTGCATCCATCCTTCTGTTTCGATCGAAGTGCCGGTATTGCGAGAGGCTTGCAGGATTTCCGAGTAGCCTGGCTTGGCTCCAAAGTAAGCCTCTGCCTTTTCGCGTACGTCGTCATAAGCCGAGCGACCGTCTTTGACATATGTGACGTCGGTCATAATCGAAAAGTGGTTGAGACCACCTGCACGATAGGTGATCTCGGATCGTTCGACGCCAAGAAGGGGCGCCAGATGGCGCTCCAGCGACACAACTTCGTGGCACATGCCGACGAATTTCAGGTCTGGGAATTTGCGGTTCACGGTCGTGCAAATCCGGCTCATCGGATTGGAGTAACAAAATACTGTTGCATCCGGACAGGTGTTCATGACCTCCTGGCAGATATCGAGGATCGGTGGAATGATCCGCAAGCTGTGGAAGAGCCCTCCAGGCCCGCCATTTTCGCCGTAAACCTGCGGAATGCCGTATTGTTGCGGAACTTTCCAATCAAGATCCCAGAGCGCAAACCGGTCGCCGACTTCAATGGAAATGACCACAAATATTGCGCCATGAAGAGCGGATTTCAAATCTGTCGTTGCTGACAGCGCGTGATCCAGTCCGTTCGCTGCAACATAGTCGTTTGCAACTGCCAATGTCCGTTTTGCGGCAGCTTCATTGATGTCGTGCAAGACGATTTCGGCCCCGTTCAGATGCTGGCTTTGAAAAATATCGCCTAGCATGCCGGTGCCAAATTGAAGGCTACCGGCGCCAACAAGAACAATCTTGGTCATTTCATATTTCCTGATTAGTGCCTAAGCACGTCTTTCTTAGATTTAGCGGATGGCCCGATCCTGACCATCAAAGCGGTGGCTGTGCCCATCCAACGGGCGTAGCCCCAATTCGGTTCCGAGTGCGGACATCTGCTTTCCCGGCTGACGAACAATCATGGGTTCCGGTCCGCCAATGTCGACAAAGAGGTAATGGTCAGACCCAAGGTTCTCGGCATGCACCACATTGCCGGACCAGTGGCCGTCACCCGGCGACACGATTTCAAGATGTTCTGCGCGAATACCATAGGTGGAGGCCCCCTGGGCCTTGGCGAAACCACCCGTCAAGAGGTTCATTTTTGGCGAACCGATAAAGCCTGCAACAAAAACCGAATCTGGATTGTCGTAGAGCTCTTCCGGTGTTCCGACCTGCTCGACCAAGCCGTCCCGCAAGACACAAATGCGATCGGCAAGGGTCATGGCTTCGACCTGATCGTGGGTCACATAGATCATTGTGACGTCGTTCATGTCGTGGTGGAGTTTGGCGATTTCCAATCTGGTCTGCACACGCAAGGCTGCATCCAGATTGGAAAGTGGCTCATCAAACAGGAACACACGGGGATCGCGAACGATAGCCCTTCCAATCGCAACCCTTTGCCGCTGGCCGCCGGAAAGCTGTTTGGGTTTGCGGTCGAGCAAATGTTCAATCTGCAATGTCTTGGCAGCAGCCGTCACGCGTTCACGCATCTCCTGCTTGGAGGACTTCGCGAGCTTGAGGCCAAACGCCATGTTTTCATACACGGTCATGTGCGGATAGAGCGCATAACTCTGGAAGACCATTGCAATGCCGCGTTTGGAAGGAACGTCGTCATTAACTCGTTTGCCATCGAACTCCAGGTCGCCGTCTGTGACTTCTTCCAGACCGGAAATCAACCTCAACAGCGTTGACTTGCCACACCCTGACGGGCCGACAAAGACCATGAATTCGCCTTTGCGGATTTCCAGATCCACGCCCTTGATTACTGGAAAAGCACCAAAGGATTTTCGAAGGTTTTTTAGTTTTATCTCAGCCATCTGTAGCTCCGGCTATCCTTTGACGCCGCCGGCTGTTAGGCCAGCTACGATTTTACGTTGAAAGACCAAAACGAGAATGATTAGTGGTACTGTCACAATCACTGACGCGGCCATCAGCAGGCCCCACGGTGTCTCGAATTCGCTGCTGCCAGACAGCAGGGCAATTGCCACGGGAACCGTGCGCTGGGTTTCGGATGCCGTGAACGTGAGAGCAAAGAGGAACTCGTTCCAGGCTCCAATGAAAGCCAACAGCCCGGTTGTGACCAACGCCGGCCACATCAAGGGCAAGAACACCAGAGTGATGATGTTCCATGGTGTTGCCCCATCGATGATGGCCGCTTCCTCAATTTCAAGAGGAAGATCGCGCATGAAGGTAGTGAGCACCCAGACCGTGAATGGCAGCGTGAAGATCGTGTAGGAAACAATCATTGCCCAAGGGGTGTTGTAGATGCCGAGATAGCGGATCAACTCAAAGAGGCCAGCAAGAACCGCGATCTGCGGAAACATCGAGACAGCCAGGATCGACATCAAAAGCAATCCGCGACCACGAAACCGCACCCGCGCCAGGGCGTAAGAGGCGGTAACCGCCAAGAACATTGCAAAGCCGACAGTCGCCCCGGAAATGAACACCGAATTCCATATCGATCGGGCGAAGTTCTCGTTTGAGAGCACACCGATGTAGTTGGAAAAATCGAAAGATGATGGAAGATAGTCGACTTCAAAGAGCGCCGTGCCCGTTTTAAAGCTGGTGATGATCGCGTAGTAAAACGGAAACACCGAGATTACGACAATGACGGCGACCAGCGCATAGAAGCCTATCAATTTCAGACGCTTTTCCATCAATGACGCTCCCCTGACAGATCCACCCGGCCAAGCCAGATGTAGAGCGAGACGAATATTGCGATCAGCGCGAAAAGGAGCGTGGATTGTGCGGATCCATATGCGAACTTATCAAAGTCGATGAGGTTTTCCCGAGCGATCACCGACATCGTTTTTGTCGCCTTGGAATTGGGCGTCAGTACATAAATCAGGTCGAAAATCCGCAAGGCATCGAGCATCCGGAAGATAACCGCGACCATCAAAGCCGGTCTGATGAGCGGCAGCGTTACGCGAAAGAAGACTTTGATCGGGTGAACACCATCAACGCGCGCTGCTTCGTAGATGTCCCGCGGAACCATCTGCAAGCCTGCAAGGCAAAGAAGTGCCATGAAAGGCGTCGTCTTCCAGACATCAACTACTAATACTGCTGTCATTGCGGTGTCGATGTTGGCTGTCCAGGCAACTTTCTTATCAAGGAGACCAAGCTTCAGACCAAGGTCATTGATGATGCCGAACTGGTCGTTGAGCATCCAGCCCCACATGCGGGCCGAAACAATTGTTGGAATGGCCCAGGGGATCAGGATCGCTGCACGAACCCAACCACGCCCGACAAAGTTTCGGTGCAGGACCAAAGCGACGCCCAATCCGAGAACGGTCTCTATGAAGACGGAGACAACAGAAAACCGAACGGTGTTGTAGACGGCATTCCACCATGCGGGGTCGGCCAGCGTGCCACGCCAGATAACTCGGCCTGAGGATAGTTTTCGGTAGCTCAGGTAATTGTCGAAACCAATCCATTCACCCGTATAGAGGCTCGTCAGCGTCGTATCGGTGAACGAAAAATAGATGGTTCTCATCAATGGCCAGGCTGCGACGCAGAACAAGGCTGCCAGCATTGGAGCCAAAAACCACATCGCGGCACGACGGCGCTGCGCAGTGAGGCTCAATCCGGCCGAAGGGCGGGTTTGGGAACGCATAATCTGTCCAGAATTCCGGGGAAGTGAGGCTGGCCGTCACTAACGCGACGGCCAGCCCCGGGAGGAAGGGCTTACCAGTTTGCCCCTTTGAGATCGCTCAGTTCCAGCTCGAGAAGTTCCAGATTCTCAGCGGCAGTTCCATCGCCAGACAGTGTGTTGTGGACGGCAGACCAGAATTTGGACGACACTTCGTTGTAGGCGCCTTGTGTCGGCGCTGACGGGCGCGGCACAGCCTGCAGGAAAACCTCTTTCCATTGCGGAATGATTGGCGCAGCCTCTGCAATCTCTTCATCTTCATAGAGAGACATGATGGTCGGCAGACGGCTTCCAAGAAGGGCACGGATTTTTTGAGCTTCCGGGCTTGCAAGATACATGGCCAGGGAGACGGCCACATCCTGCTTTTCGGAATACCTGGAAACAGCGATGTTCCAACCGCCAAGCGTGGCGGCGCTTACATCATTGTCACCACCTGTCGGCAGGGTCGAAACGCCGAACTTGCCTTTGACCGCACTGTCGTCGCTTTCACCAAGTTTATAGGCATATGGCCAGTTGCGCATGAAGACGGCATTGCCAGTCTGCCAGACACCACGTGCTTCTTCCTCCTTGTAAGCGAGGACACCTTCAGGCGAAATGGTTCCCGGCCATTTGGCCGCCAGCTCAAGCGCAGCAATCGCATTCTTGTTGTTGATAGAAATGTCGCCGTTTGGTTCGATGATCTGGCCACCGCCAAAACTCTTTACCCATTCCAAAGCATTGCAGGTCAGACCCTCATAGGCGTTTCCCTGCCAGACAAAGCCCCAAAGGTCGTTATTGCCTTCCGCACGCTCGGCATCCTGGATTATCTGAGCAGTCTCGGTCATTTGCTCCCATGTCTTGGGAACATCGGCGCCGTGTTTTTCAAGGAGATCTGAACGGTAATATAGTGCCGGCGCATCTGTGTAGAGCGGTAGGGCAACTAGCTTTTCACCAACCGTCTGGCTTTCGACGATGGATGGGAAGTGGCTATTCATTAACTCACCGGCAACATCCGCCATATCGACAAACTGGTCCGCCAGTTGCGGCGCCCAAATGACATCTGTCTGGTAAAGGTCAATATCTTTGTTTCCGGCGGCAAGCCACAGGCGATACTGGCCGAATTGGTCAGTTGTTGATGCTGGCATAGGTACAAGTGTTACCGTGTGACCTGTTGCTTCCTGCCAGGGTGCGACAATTGATTTGAAAGTTTCAATACGCGAACCGGTGATGCCGGATGCCAGGGTGATGTTTTCGGCCAAGACACCGGATGTCAGTGCGACAACCGCTGCCGTTCCCAAAAGTGCGCGCGTCAGTGCATTTTTCATTTTGTCCTCCGTTATGAGCCAGATCCTCCCTCCGGCCGAAACGTCTCGGATGCAGGAAAAACAACAATCCGAAACGTTTCGGATTCATGACGTGTTCATGATGGTTTTGTCAAGCTGCTTCATTCATTGTTTGGTTTTGACTGGCCCTGAAGACGCGCGCGCAATAAACTCAACGTCAGCAAGACGCTGACTTTTTTGTGTCGTTTTGCCCTGAATTTCCAAACACAAAATATCGGCCAGATTCGTCCAGCTTTCAGAGAATGGAGACTTTGTAACGGTCAGAGACGGGTAAAACGCCGAACCGCGAATATCGTGAATCACATCGTCATGCGCAACCACCGAAACATCGTTAGGAATGCGCATATCCATGGCCTCAAACGCCTTGTAAGCACCCTTTGCCAGTAGGATATTTCCGCAGATGAGTGCGGTTGGCTTCGCCGGACCGTCTTCAAAAAGCCGCGCGGTAAGAACCATCCCATGACCTTCCGTCATTAGCGTGGAGACGACGAGATCCGGATCGTAGGCCAGACCCATTTCTCCCAGAGCTGCGAGATAGCCGTCCAGCCGGTATTTTGAATAGGCATAGTTCTGCGGGCCGTTCAGTAATGCGATGCGTTTATGACCGAGTTTCGCCAAGTGTTTTACGTGTTGGCGCGCCACATCGAAGTTGTCGATATCAAAATAGGAATGGCGCGCATGGGTAGCAGAGCGCCCATGGGCAACAAACGGAACACCCATTTCAGTAAGAAGTGCGACCCGCGGATCATCAGGTGTGAGATCGGTGAGAATAAAACCGTCAAAAGACCCGCTAGCTGCAGCTTTTTGGTAGATCGGCAGCGCATCTTCGCCAATAGGCACCATGTGAAGCACAAACTGCATACCGCGTTTGAAGAACTCGTTCGAAAGCCCGGAAATCGTTTCCAGATAAGTAATATCAGCGGGGCCCGAAAGACCACCAGGCCGGATCAACGATACCAACCCACTGCGGCCAGTTACCAGCGAGCGAGCCGACATGTTAACAGCATAACCGAGCTCTTTCGCCGCCGCTTGCACACGGTCCCGCGTCGCTTTGCTAACGTCTGAATGATTGTTCATCGCCCGACTGACTTGCGTCACCGACAGGCCCAGGTGCTTACTGATATCTTTTAACGTCGCCATGGCGTTAAGGGATGACACAATCCGAGGCAGAAGAAAACTCCAAGCAGACACTCACGGTTAGCGACGTGAGTGTCGAATTCGCTGTTAGTTTTTGAGTTGAGCCCACCGCGATGAATGCCTTGAAAGGGCTCGAAACGGTCATTCGTTGCATCGAGAAGGAAGGGCCGCTATGCGGACGCAAAGCGGGCATGCAGTTTTTGAAAAGTATTTCGCTTAAGCGGACCGCAAGTCAAATTGTCTCAATGTTGCTTTCAGTCTTTTTGAGACAAACTCAATGGTGCATTCTATTCAACATCCAAGCGGTAGGTATCCACTTGCAAGACCTGCGGCCAAGGGGTCGATGAATGCGAAACCTCTTTGTCGTTCCGCGTTGCCTATAATCTCCCAACTGAAGTTAGTTTGGTCTACTAAAACACTTCAGTTTTTTGTACCTTGTAAGGCGCCAGCAGATTTTCGTCGAATGTCACACCAATTCCAGGTGACTGCGGTGCAATTGCACGATAATCCATCACTTGCAAAGGCATGGTTGTGTATTGGTCAATTGGGAAAGAATGAACTTCGATCCAACCAGCGTTCGACTGTCCAGACACGAGACTGACGTGAAGTTCCTGCATGCCGTGACTGCACACCGGGATGCCGTGTTTATGCGATAGTTCTGCGACCTGCAGGAAGCCTGTGATGCCACCGCAGTTGGACGCGTCTGGCTGAATGAAACTGAGCTTGGCCTGATCGAAAGCGTATTCGAATTCATGGATGGTATGCAGGTTCTCGCCCATGGCAAGCGGGCAGCCGGTGGCATCGACGATGTCGCCGTATCCCTTGTAATTGTCCGGAATTGTCGGTTCTTCAAACCACAAAAGGTTGAAGGGTTTGAAAGCATTTGCCGCCTTGATGGCCTCTTCAACACTCATGGAATAATTGGCATCGACCATAAAAGCGACATCCGGTCCGATCATGTTGCGGATAGCTGCAATTCGCTCAATGTCTTCTTCGAGCGTTGGCTGTCCGATCTTGATCTTTACGCCATTGAATCCGCGGTCGAGATACCCCTGAACGTTGTTCAGGAGCTTCGGCAACGGAAAATTCAGGTCGATGCCACCGCAATAGGCTTTACAGGTGTTGTCAGCACCGCCTGCCATTTTCCAGAGCGGTAGGCCGCTTTTTTTGCCGCGAATATCCCACAGCGCAATGTCGACTGCCGATATCGCAAAGGACGCGATGCCGCCGCGCGCGACATAGTGAACGTGCCATTGCATGGCCTCATAGAGGCTTTCAACATCGGTTGCGTCCTGACCGATCAGAAACGGGGCCAGATCATGCTGGATCATCGCGGCGATCGCGTGCCCGCCCTTGCCGCCGGTATAGGTGTAACCGGTGCCCTGACTACCATCGTCCAGACTGATGGTCGTCGTGATCAGCTCGAAGTGGGTGTGACTACCGTGTTTGGCGTCAACAAGAACCTCGGCAAGAGGAACATGAAATAAGTCTGTCCGAATATCCTTGATTGTCGTCATTTGGCGATCCCTACAGATGTCTGTCTGTTGATGACCCGGGTCTGGAACAGGATGACCGCAAACAGGAAGGTGCCGCGAATGACCATTTGCCAATAGGCACTGAAACTGATCCAGCCCTTGCCGTTTTCGAAATTCAGGATGTTGAAGACAAG
>JBDWQP010000015.1:0-29718 GCA_039986495.1 Roseibium sp.
ACCAGATTCCGCCTGCCTCAACGCAAACGCGATCTGCTCATCTGAAAACCGTTTCTTCGGCATCGGGACACTCCTCTCTCACTAGAAATGTACCCAAAAATTCGCAGTCAATTCGGACCAGTTTCAGGGGGCAAAGACCAAAAAACGGACCTCTACCGGTTTTTACAACACGTCGAACGACAGCCACTTTTTCACAACTTCGGTGGCTGAACGCGACAGTGTAATCAGCACTCTCGGGCACTATAACTACGAAGGCATTGCGTATTACGTGGATCTGGCATGACAACGGCTGTTTAGTGTTTAACACCCAACAGTTTGCTGATCCTTCGCTGCCATGGGTTTCTTCATCTGCTTTTCAGCTATGCACTCGCAGCAGAACCTGTTGTTGTTTAGGTGCCGTAGCTGCCCCTAGATGGCTAGCCGCGCGCGCAGCCTCAAGGCTTCAGCAGACGCGAAATGGTGGCGTCGAATTGTTCCGGAGAACAATCGTATTCAAGCTTTTTGAGGCTGCCGTTCCGGATATTGTTCCAGAGATCTTCGTCTTGATAAAGGCGGACGACCTGTGTGGCAAAATCCGCGGCATCCTTGCCGACGAGAATAGCTTCGTCATGGACCCAACCCAATTGCCGGGCGATTAGCTCGGTGGCAACACACGGCAGGCCATGGGCAGCGGCTTCATGGACCTTGTGTGGAATGCCGGCTGCATAGCGCGTCGGGGCAATGAAAATCCGACTCTGGTCATAGACTTCGTCCAGATTTTCGACGCGGCCCAGCAGATGGATGTGCTCGGACGCAAGTGTCTGTATCGTGCTGGATTCAACCTTGCCTACCACCTGCAATGTCAGCGGTTGCTGAAGGCTTAAATTAATCTTGGGCAGCACTTTATTTGCAAACCAAACAAGACTGTCGACATTCGGCGTATCGTCCGAAACGAGTGCGCCAACGAACAACAGATTCCGGCGCGCAGTGAATGGTACATCGTTCGGCTTTGCCGCAAGCTTGTGACCGAGTATCTCGACGGCCGCCTTGCCGCCTCGCCGGAAGCATTTGGCTTCCTCCCCGGAAACCGTTGCAACGATGCTTGCAGGGTCGGTAAGCGAGATTTCTTCAGTCACTAGTGCGTTGGTACGGTCCAGAGACAATGGCTTACCCATCATCTCAGCTTTGGAGATGTCTCTATTGGCGAACACAGCCTCAGCGTCATAGACAATGCGGACGCTACCAAAGACGTCTGGGTATCTGTCGTAAATCTTCTTGAAAACTGCCATGTTGTGCGGTCGGCTGATGATCAAAACATCATACCGCGCTGTGTTCTGAACAAGGTAGTCCTCAAACCCGGTCACACCGAATCCCCGAGCGATTTCGACAGTATCTTCTAACGATGAATAGATGCTGTCCCAGGCATCATACGGAAATTGCAGCGGGTAATAGGTCAGCTTGTGGCCCATCGAGACGATAGCCTCGGCAATGTCAACGGCCCTCGGATAGCCGCTACCCATATGTCGATAGGGCACGCGGTCATCGACCATCAGAACACGCAGGGCATCTTTCCGGCCGCGGATCCGCGCCTTGGCAATATTCTCTTCCGACGGAGGATATTGAGATACAAGCGCAGCTTTGTGCTGTTCCTTAAAGACAAGATGATTTTTCTGCTGTTGTGCGATTGCCCAGTCGCTCTTTGCCGCGCTGCCAAATTCGAAATGATCGATGATGGCTTTCGGGTCATAAACAACCCGGTAGCCGTTCTCCCACAAGCGCATGCAATAGTCGGTCTCTTCGTAATAGGCCGGCGCATAGGTCGTATCGAAACCATCGAGCTCGTCCCAGACCTTTTTCGGTGTCAGCAGGAAGGCGCCGGAACAATAGTCGACATCACGAACGAACATGACATGCGGCGCGTCTTCTTCGTCGCCGCGCGCATAACCGAGGCAGGTGCCGTCGTTCCAGACGATGCTGCCAGCCTCTTGCAGGCGGCTATCCAACAGCATGATCCGGCCACCAACGGCGCCGATGCCCGGGTCCGAGTCCAGGCGTTTGATCGCAGCCTCGAGAGTGCCTGGCCGCATGGTGGCATCGTTGTTGAAGAGCAGAATGTGCTCACCATTTACCATCTCGGCAGCCTGATTTACCGCCAGAAGGAAGCCGACATTCTCATCGTTCTTGACGATCTTTGCACCCTTGACCTTTTCAAGCAGCTCATGCGTGCGATCCGAAGAGGCATTGTCGATGATGATCACCTCAAGCGTGATGTCCCGCTCCGATTGAAGGGACTTCAGGCACGGCAGTGTTAGTTCAGCATTGTTGTAAAGAACCAGAATGATTGACACCTTGGGCGTAAAGGCGCGCGGCAGCTGTATCTCTTCATCCTTGGCAAGGAACGTCTCCAGGACATCCTGCTGAAATCGGCGAAACAGGTCCTTGGTCGCATGGCCGCTTTGAGCCGCGATTTCCGTAATGATCGGAGCGATCGTCTGTGTCGTTGCCGGAGCGCCTTTCAGCGCCTGGGTCACCAGCGGCGTGACCTGGCTCATTTCAGCAGTTGTCAGATCCTGGCCGACAAAGTAGCGCGGCTTGTGCTCGTTCTGGAGCCTCTCGCGCTCCAGCTGTTCAAACCGTTCGATCCGCGACGCGGTGATCCGGTCGACAATCTTCTGACCGCCCGGGACGAGAGGCAGCACCTTTCGAGACACCCGCCAGCCGAGTTTCACAATCGGCTTCAGGCTTGTCTTTAGGCCTGCCCAGTCCCTGGATTTCACTTCTCGGAGCGGCTTGGTGATCCGCCAGCTGGTGGACCCCAAAACTGCAGCCAGCTCCGCTTCAGTCTGCTTTGCCCTGTCGAGCTCGACGTAGATTTCTGCAGACTTTGCTTCCAGAACCTTGAAATCCGCGAACAGGCGGCGATTTTCTTCCTGTAATGCTTTGACCTGATCCACGCGGTTCTGAATTACAGAGGCGAAGAATTCGTTATCCCATCGCATTTTTGTCTGCTGGTCGTTGACCGAGGTCTCCATGACGGTCAGACGGTCGCGGATACGGCCTTCTTCCGTCTCCCAGATCAGGCGATTGCCAATATTGGCAAAAAAATCGCCCACTTCACTGCGCAAAGGATCTTTCAGGCCGCAAAGCCACGCGAGCGCCGGAGGAGGCGTATCGCCAACGCAGAGCACACCGAGGCCATTGCTGTGGGTGAACTCGAACGACGGATAGCGCTTCGTCAGTTCTTCCCAAAGTGCCCAAACCCCAAAATCTCCGTGCCGCACGACCGTGTCATGAAAGAGGACTACCCCTGATCTGCTCATTTTCGGCAAATAGGCTTCGAAATCTGCCTTTACGGCGTCATAGGTATGAAGACCATCGATATGTAGCAGATCGATGGATTCGTCATTAAAACCTCGCGCAGCTTCCGCAAACCATTTCTGAACCAGCGTCGAAAACGATCCATACAGCGGATCGTGATAAGCGGACAGTGCCTTCAGTACCTGATCGCCATAAAAGCCTGCTTGGTGATCCCCCTCCCAGGCATCAACGCCGTAGCAGCGTGTGTTCGTCTTGAACCGGTCCACGCTTTCGCAAAAGGTGCAGTAGGACGCGCCTTCATGGACACCCAATTCGACAAGAACCGAAGGTTTGGCCACCGCGATGATCCAGCGCGCAAACGGCAGATGTCCATGCCACGCTGTTGTTTGCGTCAAATGCTTCGGCTTTGCGAAAAGCGGCGCCGTAATTTCAAAAGACAGGAACTGATCTGCGGACATTGGGAACTCGGTCTGGGAAGGAATAGGAGAGCTGGAACAATCAAACGGCGGTCTATAACATGTCCGGAATCCGATCAACATGCCAATAGGGACGGTTTCTGAGATCTTCGCGCAGCGTAAACCCAGGGGCCACCATGGATAAACATGGGTGGAACACCGGGTCGCGGCGCAGGGAGTTGAACCAGCGTTTTTGCATCCTGGCGAATTCCGCCAACGCACGTTCGCGGTTTTCATTGTTCAGGTCGTCGGTTCGGGTCGCGGATTCATGGTGAATAAGGGTTGCCTTGGGCTCGATGAGGACCTTCCGGCCCAGTTCACGCAAACGCAGGCAATAGTCAACGTCGTTGTAGGCAACCTGCAGCGCGGAATCAAAGCCTTTCATGGACAGGAACAGATCACGCCAGGTGAGCATGCAGGCGGCGGTGACGGCCGACAGTTCCTGGGCGTCTGTACCCATACCGGACGCGTGCATCCACGCAGGCTGTTCTTTCAAACCAAGATGGGTTGCAATCCCAGCTTCGGCGCCTATCACCGCACCGGCATGCTGGATCCGGCCATCGGGAAAATAAAGCAGCGCCCCAACGGCCCCGGCATTTATTGATTGCAGCGCCGTCACCATATGCCCGAGCCACTCCGGATCGGTCATCTCGATGTCGTTGTTCAGAAAAAGCAGAAGCTCGCCGGCCGCAGCTTCAGCCGCCCGATTGTTCAGGCTTGAGAAGTTGAATGGCGCATCGATGCGCAGGATCCGCACATTAGCCTGTTTGGACTTTTCGGCGAAGAACTCCAGCGCTTTCGGCTCTTCGCTGCCATTGTCGATGACGATGATTTCCAGAAGCGGGTAATTGGTCACCTGCTCCAGGCCCTCAAAGACCTTTTGCATGAGCGCCAAACCGTCCCGCGTCGGAATGATGACCGAAACCATGGGCTGAACGGAGCAGGCCGGTAGTGCGATGCTCTCCAGTTCCACAGCCTCGACGCCTTTCACCGCGACCAGCGGGTAGGGTAAAAGTGTCACCTGAGGAGCGGGGATGACGCTCAACAACTGAACCAGAAGATCATGGTACCAGCGATCACCCTGACGGCCATCGGGTTGGACGCGCGCCAAGACTTTCCGGTCGACGACAACAACCCCGCCAGTAACATCACGCTGCTGCAGCAGTGTCTGGTCCCAAGGCTTGCGCAGAAGAACCGCCTCAATGTTGAGATCCCCGCCGACTTCCACCGCGTCGCAGTAATAGAGCATCGATTTCCGGTAATGCCGGGCTTCCTGGACGATAGCTTGAAGGAACCCTTTGGAGGGAAACACCGGCTTGCTGATCAGAACGCAATAGTCAACTTCACTGCTGTGGAACCGTTCGGCCAGCGCCAGAGACCAAATGCCATGGTTTCCGAGATTAAGCGCTGAGATCCGGTCGTCCTGCGCCGAATAGAAGTCGGCAATTTCAGGGACCTTGTCCCCGCACTCATCTCCACGCAAAAGCACCAGATGCCATTTTTGAAAGGGTTGGCTCAGAAGGAGGTCAAACACCTCCACCAGCATCTCCGGAGCGCTCTGATACGCATTCAGATCCAGAAAGATGTCGAAGGAGAGGTCCGCATCGGCGTCTCTCGATACGAGGTGATTGAGGGTTTCGCGGTCAAGCTCGAAATTCCCTTTGCCCCACTTGAGCGCTTCTGCGTCTTGGATTCTAGCCAAACTACTACCCTTTAAAGAACCTCACGGAACCACCGGATGATGCGATGGCTGAAGCTATTCCCGCAGTTTTATGTTTTGCCGGCCCGGCCGATCAACGATTAGTCTCGACCTTGATATCCAGCATCGGCACACCCATCAGGCCGTGCGAGAAGTGGCTGGTCGGCACGCTCAGGAACATAGCATCATCAATCCAGTGGTGCTGAATGTGATCGGCTTCCGTGCCCTCCGCGATTGCAACGGTAACCGAGAAATCGCCGGCGTGCAGATACGGCAGCTGAAAGGTGAAATTCGCCACCATTTCCTTGCCTGGTTTGATCGTGGCGTCCTGATCTTTCAGGGTTAGGAATGTGTTGTCGCCAAATAGGTTCTGGCCGAGCCTGTCCTTGATGTAGAAGCCGATGATCGGCATGCCGATCTCGTTGATCGCCTTCGCGGTCACGCGCAGCGTCACAACTTCACCGCCATAAACTACGGTCTTGCGCGTGCCTTCTTGGTCAACCAAGTAGACATGGACGATCTCGGCCCCTTTGTGCCCGGACCATTCCGCGCCGGGATCAAAATCAAAAACCTTGATCTGGTTGGCATATTCGGAGTTCCGCAGGAGCTCGTCCCGAGGATCGACTACGACCTGTGGCTTGATTTCGACAATCTCTTCCTTGTCCGGCTCGCCAGACCGGCTGCTGATTTGAAAGGTGCCCTGTTCGTCGTTGGCGGAGTTGATACCGGCCATGTAATGTCGGCAGACGTCCTTGGCCGGACCGATCTCCTTGACCCGCCCACCTTCAAGCCACACGGCCCGATCACAGAGTTTCGTTGCCGCGGCAATGTCGTGCGTGACAAACAGGATCGTGCCGTGTTCCTTGAACCGGTTGATGAAGCGCATGCATTTTTGCGTGAACGCCGCATCCCCCACGGACAGGATTTCGTCGATGATCAGGATGTCGGCATCCACGTGGGCTGCAACCGCAAAGGCAAGTCGGGCATACATGCCAGACGAATAGAGCTTGACCGGTTGGTCGATGAAATCACCGATGCTGGCAAAACTGATGATGTTATCATACCGGTCTTCGATTTCTTCTTCGCTCAAACCCAGGATCGAGGCGGCGAGGTAGACATTTTCGCTGCCCGTGAATTCTGGGTTGAAACCGGCGCCAAGCTCCAGAAGTGCAGCAATGCGGCCGTGACGTTTTACGGTTCCGGCGCTGGCTTCCAGCGTGCCCGTCACAATTTGCAAAAGAGTGGACTTGCCCGCACCGTTGCGTCCGAGCAGGCCAAGCGTTTCCCCTTTACTGACATTGAACGAAACATCGCTCAAAGCCCAGAACTCGCGGAAATACTTCTTGCGACCGCGCCACAGCATCTGCTTGAGGCGGTCTTCCGGCCGTTCATAGATCGTGTAGAACTTGGCCAGATTGGAGATTTCCAGCATCACCCTATCAGACGACATCTGCAAAGCCCTTCTTCACTTTGTTGAACCACCAACCGCTGATCAAGAACAAAGCCAGCATCAAACTCGTGATCAGGGCCAAGCCCAATATGTTTGGTATTTCTCCGAAAAGCGTGATGGCGCGCAGTTGTTCCATCATGAAAGCCAGAGGATTGAGATAAATGAAGATTCGAAAATCTTCCGGTATTGCCTGGATGGGATAGAAAATCGGACTCAAGAACATCAGCATTGTCACAACCACACCGACGAGCTGTTTTAGATCCCGAATGTACATCCCAACAGAAGACAATAGCCAAACCGAAGCCATAACGAAAAGTACGAGTGGAAGAAGAACGAGTGGGAAAAATATTATCGTCCAATGAATGCTGCCAAGTAGGATGATCTGACTGATCAACAGCAAGACATAGCTAATCAGAAAATTGACCAATGCGCCGCCAACCGAAACCCAGGCAAGCGTGTCTAGGGGAAAGACCACTTTCTTGATGTAGGCAACGTTTTCCAGAAGCAGTGTCGGCGCGCGGTTCGCGCAGTCGGCGAACATCTGGTAGATGATCAGTCCGCAAAACAGGATCAGGGCAAACTGACCCTTACCGGTGATCTCGACATTCCAGCGACTTTGAAAGATGACGCTGAAAACGAACGTAAACACGAGCAGCAAAAAAAGTGGCGTCAAAACGGTCCAGGCCATCCCCAGAATGGATCCGCGGTAACGGGCTTCCAGATCTCGTTTGACTAGGCGCCATATCAATTTCCGATTATCGATGAAGCTCGATAGGATGGAGTACATATTCAATTTGCCTTAAGATGGGTCAGCCGCCTAGCCTGATATCGTTTGCTTAGTCTTGCACCGTAGCGGGCCAATAGTAAGTGCAGCTGCTTTGTCTGTGATAGCCGCCTCTTATCCTTTTGTGACGTTCGAAAAGAATGTCCAGCAAAAGCGTCAGGTGTGCCGTCCTCGGATAGCTAAAACGACATGGGTTCATTCGACGGCGATATAGCAGGGCCCGGTTTGTGACTCAATCCTTTTGAACAGCTGGAGACGCAAGCCAGCAATGGGTGGTTAAGATTGGCAGACCCTCTCGGCCCCATAGGCGCAGACGGGGGAAATTGGAAAAGAATATCGAATACCTTCAAACCAATTGAAAATCATGCACAGCTGAACGCTAAGATGATCTCGTCATTTCATACTAAATACTCTGATGCATTTGACCCGCAGAGAAACAATTTCTATTTGATACGGATTACTTCGGCCTGTCTGGTGATTTTCAGCCATGCATTTCCACTGCTGGCGTTGACATACGAGCCCATCGAGAGCTTCTTTTACATCGGTCTGCCAACACGTTTTTTTGTCGGCCTCAACAACAAGAAGTACTTTTGCCTGGTACCGCTGGCCTGTGAAACAATCAATCCGTCCATGTCCCACCGCAGAGCCATCCGCGCTGGACTCGCCCTGCGTTGGCTATACGAATGCGGCAATGAGCCTCAATTTACCAATCAAAAGGTTACAACCTCAGCACGTTTTTGCACAAGCAGGGAAGTCTAATCCCGCCGTTGGCGCTCCCGAACCTGTTTATTTCACCAGTCCGAGGCGCTTGCCGGAGTAGACTTTGTCTCGTAACGGCGCCGACCACCATTCATTTTCAAAGTACCATTTGATGGTTTTTTCGATGCCAGTGTCGAAGTTCTCTTCTGCACGCCAGCCGAGTTCTTGTTCAAGTTTAGTTGCATCAATCGCGTAACGCACATCGTGGCCCGGTCGGTCCTCGACATATGTAATAAGGCGATCATGCGGACCGGTTTGCGGGCTAAGGCGATCTAGAATCGAACAGATCGTCGTGACCACCTCGAGGTTGGTGCGCTCGTTGCGGCCACCAACGTTATATTTCTCGCCAAGTCGGCCCTTGGAGATGATCGTATAGAGAGCCTTTGCATGATCATCAACGTAGAGCCAGTCGCGCACGTTCATCCCGGTGCCATAGATAGGAAGAGGCTTTCCATCCAGCGCGTTCAGTATCATCAGCGGAATGAGCTTTTCCGGGAAATGGTATGGCCCATAGTTGTTAGAGCAATTGGACAAAACTACCGGCAAACCATAAGTCCGGTGCCACGCTATCGCCAGATGGTCGCTCGCCGCTTTGGATGCGGAATAAGGAGACGAGGGATCATAAGGAGTAGTCTCCTCGAACAAACCTTCATCACCGAGCGAACCGTAGACTTCATCGGTGGAAACTTGCAAAAAGCGGAAATTTTCTTTTTTCTCGCCTTCCAGTCCGTTCCAGTAATTACGGGCTGCTTCCAACATAGACATAGTGCCGACGACGTTGGTCTGGACAAATTCCGCTGCGCCGGTAATCGAGCGATCCACATGACTTTCAGCCGCAAGGTGCATAATGTAATCGGGCTCGAACTCTGCAACCGCCTGGATCATAGCCTCGTTGGCGCAAATGTCCTCTTTCAGAAACCGGTGATTGGGCGCGTTATCAACTTCTTTCAAAGAATCCAAGTTTCCGGCATAGGTGAGTTTGTCGATCGTCAGAACTCCAGCGCCTACGTTGCGAACAAGATGCCGGACCAATGCCGATCCGATAAAGCCGGCTCCGCCGGTTACAATTACACGAGTCATTTTCTTACCTAAATAATTTGAACTGAGATCTACCGGTCTAGAGGGCACCCATCCCGTCGGTCGCAACATTTTTAAGATAGCGACCATAAGCGGTCTTGGCGTACAAATCGCCGAATTTCAGCAGTTCTTCTTTAGACATCCAGCCGTTCAGATAGGATATCTCTTCAATACACGCGACATTCATACCCTGACGATGCTGGATCGTTCTGACAAATTCACCAGCTTCAAGAAGACTGTCATGAGTACCGGTATCGAGCCATGCATATCCCCGTGACATCCGTTCCACGAAAAGGTCGCCCTTTTCCATGTAGATCCTGTTCAAATCCGTGATTTCATATTCACCGCGCGCCGAAGGCTTCAGGTTCTTGGCATATTCAACGACTTTGTTGTCGTAAAAGTAGAGGCCCGTGACTGCCGACCGCGACTTTGGCTTGGTCGGTTTTTCTTCAAGAGAGATTGCCCGCCCCTCAGCATCCAGTTCAACAACACCGTAGCGCTCCGGGTCATCAACCTCATAGGAGAACACAGTCGCCCCCTCTGTTCTATCGGTTGCCCGGTCGAGCAGGCCGGTCAAGCCGGCACCATAATAGATATTGTCCCCGAGGATCAGAGCTACATTGTCATCGCCAATAAAGTCAGCACCCAGCGTAAATGCCTGTGCCAGACCGTCAGGGCTCGGCTGTACCACATAGGAAAATTCCATCCCCAACTGGCTGCCGTCGCCAAATAGTCGCTTGTAGCTGTCTATGAACTCAGGTGACGATATGATCAGAATTTCGCGTATCTTGGCGAGCATCAGAACCGACAATGGATAATAGATCATCGGTTTGTCATAGATGGTCATCAGCTGTTTGTTGACGGCCAGTGTCGCAGGATGAAGTCGGGTTCCGGACCCGCCTGCCAGTATTATTCCCTTCATAACGCAACACCTGTTTCTTGTTCATTCAGGAGAACATCAACGGTGCTTGCTAGCGCAACACGCCATTGACATGGTCCGATACCAAATTCTTGCCGCAGCTTGTCCGTTGACAGGGCGGAGTTAGCAGGCCGACGAGCCGGTGTCGGATATTCTTTTGTCGAGATCGGTACCACTGCTGGCACATCAATCTGGCGCGCGCTTAACAACTGGAATATTTCCGAGGCAAACCCGAACCAGGTGACTGCTTCATCACCACAAAAGTGAAAAATTCCGTTCGGTGCATTTGTATCCGCCAGCTGGCGCAAAACTATTGTCTGCGCTGCCACGGCAATGTCCTGCGCGGCCGTAGGACATCCGGTTTGATCATCAACCACCTTGAGCTGCGGACGATCCGTAAGACGGATCATCGTTCTAACAAAATTGCCACCGAATGCGGAGAAGACCCAAGCCGTTCTCAAAATGACATGTCGACAGCCTGAGCTCTGAATCGCCAGCTCACCAGCAGCCTTTGAAGCTCCATAAACACCTTTTGGATTGATCGAATCCGTTTCAACATACGGACTGGTCTTGGTTCCGTCGAACACATAATCCGTCGAAATGTGAACCAAGGGAATTCCTAGTTTTTTTGCTGCCTCAGCAATTGCTGCAGGGCCTTGCGCGTTGACCTTGAACGCGTCCAGAAGGTTTTCCTCTGCAGTGTCAACAGCTGTATAGGCACCTGAACTAACAATGGCAGAAAACCTGCCTTCACTTACATATGCGCTGACCTGATCAGCGGCACTTAGGTCAAGTTCAGTGCGGGGAGGGACGACCAATTCGGTTCCTGCCGGCCAATCGAGTCCAGCTAATGCACCGCCGACTTGGCCCGATCCACCTGTGATTAGAATTCTGGTCATGCTACGGCTCTATCTCTACCAAATTCATTGGCGTGCCGTCATACTCAAATGGTGACTGGAAGTCAGCCAAACTCGGATGTTTGGTATCCTTTCCGCTCAGGACAGGCTCTGTCCCGGGCGCAAGCGGCCAGTCAATACCGATGTCGTTGTCATTCCACATCAAACCGGCATCGTTGTCCGGCGCGTAGTAGTTGGACACTTTGTAGAGGACTTCCGTGTTGTCTTGCAAAGTTACGAAGCCATGAGCAAAACCTTCAGGCACAAGAAGTTGGTGACCATTTTCGGCTGAAAGCTCGGCACCAACCCAATTACCATAAGTTGGCGAATTATTGCGAATATCGACCGCCACATCAAAAATCTTGCCGCGAACACAGCGTACCAGTTTGGCCTGTGCAAAAGGAGGTGTCTGGAAATGCAGTCCTCTCAAAGTCCCGGCGGGCACTGACAACGAATGATTGTCCTGAACAAAGTCATAGCCAATACCAAGCGGCAAAAACTTCTGTTTGTTATAACTCTCGGTAAACCAACCACGATCATCGCCAAACCGGCGCGGATGTATGAGGACTATATCACCACTCATAATTTGAATTCGCTCACCTGAATTATGAAACCGCCAAAAATGCTTTTTGATGCGAGCAAAACCGCGAACCGGTGTGATTTAACTTCAGCACACGATTTCGGAGTCAAATAACGCGTCAATCTACTTGGAGGCTTCGCATACGATGATCGTGTATGAAGGTCAAATATATTCGCATTTCTGGCGCATTTTAAGGTCTTTATAGACCCTAAATCACTCCACTCCTGCTATAGTACTACACTTAACCTAGAGCCAAGGTTTACGGAATTGGCTCAAAACTTCTATCCTTAAGTAAGTCGATAATCATACGATTATTTAGGATGAACAGGGCAATTTTTAGCAACCTCGGTACCGGTCACAAGTGTTGACGCAGAACAACACTATGCGATGTCCACGTAACCTACAATTCCCTCATAATTGAACTGGGATAGTGCGCTGATCACATTGTCCTTTTCCACCGCGTTCGCTGTGTAAAAATGGGTGCCAGTTCTTTGTAAAACTTCGGGCTCACAGGCTGTAGTTGTCAAGCTACGCATAAATTTTGATTATGGAATAATATTTACTCGATTCCGCTTGAAGAATAAGCTGGTTTTCATTATCGCGAAACTCGTGCTGGACAGGATCAAGGTAAGAGAACTAAAAGCATCTCTTCCACTTCACATTGATTGCAACTCAATTTGGTATGAATAATCAAACACCTTCAGTGCAGCACCAACCCCGCCGTGCCTTCATAACCGGAACAGCCGGGTTTATCGGCTTCCATCTCGCTGAACTCCTGCTTCAGGAAGGCTGGGAGGTTGCTGGTTACGATGGCATGACGGATTATTATGATGTTCGTCTGAAAGAGCGTCGTCATGAAATCCTGCGTCAGCATTCAGGGTTTTCTTCCAGTCAAGCCATGCTCGAAGACGCAAATGTATTGGCCAAAGCGATCACGGATTTCAATCCTGATGTTATCGTGCATTTGGCAGCTCAAGCAGGTGTCCGGTATAGTCTGGAAAATCCACGGGCCTATCTTGATGCAAACGTGATTGGCACTTTGAACGTCATGGAGGTTGCCAAAGCAGCTGGTGTCCAGCACTTACTTATGGCTTCTACCAGCTCCGTCTATGGTGCCAATGAGACCATGCCATTTGATGAGCGGCAGAAAACAGATTCGCCGCTGACTATCTATGCCGCGACCAAAAAAGCCAACGAGGCCATGGGCCATGCCTGGGCTCATATTCACCAGATCCCGATTACGATGTTTCGCTTTTTTACCGTCTATGGTCCATGGGGTCGTCCAGACATGGCACTGTTCAAGTTTACCAAGGGAATCCTGGAAGACACACCAATCGATATCTATAATCACGGCAACATGTGGCGGGACTTCACATTTATTGAGGATCTGGTGCGCGGAATCCGGGGCCTGATCGATGCAGCACCTGGTGAGGATAGCCCGTGTCCGGACAGGGATAATCTGAGCTCTGCAGCACCTTTCCGAGTGGTCAATATTGGAAACTCCGACAAGGTTCGTTTAATGGATTTTATAGAAGCAATTGAAGACGAGCTCGGAAAAAAGGCAATTCGCAACATGATGCCAATGCAGACTGGCGATGTGCCAGCGACATGGGCAGATGCATCGTTGCTTCAGGATCTGACCGGTTACAGCCCACAGACTCCGTTCAAGGAAGGCGTTGCACGCTTTGTCGCTTGGTACCGGGACTATTATAAGGTTTAACAAAGATGCTTCAGCACAAGCCGGAAACGGCACGCATCGCGGTTTTGGGTCTTGGTTATGTAGGATTACCACTAGCTGTCGAATTCGGTAAGTCGCGGTCTGTAGTCGGATTTGACATCGATAAGGCACGTATTTCGGAGCTGATCGCGGGAGAAGATACAACTCTTGAAGTATCGACTGAAGAAATTGCAGCGTCAGAAGGTCTTCGATTTTCGTCTGACCCTGAAGATCTCAGAAGCTGCAATACCTTCATCGTCACTGTTCCCACACCTATCGATGAACACAATCGCCCAGACCTAAAACCACTTCTTCTTGCCAGCCAAACCATCGGCCGGATTCTAAAAACCGGTGACGTCGTGATTTATGAATCCACGGTCTATCCAGGCGCGACGGAGGAAGATTGCGTTCCCGTGCTGGAACGTTTTTCCGGCCTCACTTTCAATAAGGACTTCTTTGCGGGCTACAGCCCGGAGCGCATCAATCCTGGCGACAAAACCCACCGGCTCCCTAACATCTGTAAAGTGACCTCGGGCTCTACTCCTGAAGTCGCGAGCTTTGTTGATGATCTTTATGCCGCGATCATCACTGCGGGTACGCACAAAGCCCCTTCCATACGGGTCGCAGAAGCAGCCAAGGTCATTGAGAACACCCAACGCGACCTCAACATCGCCTTGATCAACGAGTTAGCTATCATTTTCAATCGTCTCGACATTGACACTGAGGCGGTTTTGAAAGCGGCCGGTACAAAATGGAATTTCCTTCCCTTCCGCCCAGGCCTGGTCGGCGGTCATTGCATCGGTGTGGATCCCTATTATTTAACGCACAAGGCCCAGGTGATTGGCTATCACCCCGAAATCATTCTGGCCGGTCGCCGGCTCAATGATGGCATGGGCTCTTATGTTGCCTCTCAATTGGTCAAGGCCATGACCAAAAAACGAATTCAGGTGAACGGCGCCAGGGTTCTGATCATGGGTCTCGCGTTCAAGGAAAACTGCCCGGATCTCAGAAACACGCGCGTGGTCGACATCATTGATGAGCTGAGAGACTACAACGTTGATGTTGACTTGTATGACCCCTGGATAGATCGCGAAGAAGCATCAGAGGAATACGGCGTCACACCTCTAGAATTTCCAACAGACGGTGAATATGATGCTGTCATTCTTGCCGTGGCACATACCAAATTCAACAATATGGGAATAGGCAGGATCCGCCAGTTCGGCAAGGCCAACCATCTTGTCTTCGATCTGAAGTATATTTTTGATGAAACCGAAACTGACCTGAGGCTTTAAGCCCTTTGAAGTTGACAGCTGTCAACTCCGCTCGCCTATTTGCCGCATTCCAGTTCTTCTTTCACAACACTGAACAACGCTTCGAATTCGCCGCTTTCGATGGTCGCCCAGACAACCGCAGCGTCGATGCGGAAGTATTCGTGAGCAATGTGATCCCGCATGCCCGCGATCAGGCGCCAGGGAACATCCTCATGGCGGTCGATTATCTCGTCCGGTAGGCTTTTGACCGCCTCCCCTACCTCCTGAAGGCAGGCTGCCACGGCCTTGAATGTCTTGCGGTCGTCAGTGGGTGATTTCAGGAAAGTCTGCTGCTCCATATCTTGAACAAAATCGCGAATATCGAGGATCGCGCGGTAGATATCCTCAAGGCGCTGACTGGATTTGCGCATTATCAGAAGATCCGGATCTCGTCTGCGGAGGCAGTCTTGCGTACCTTAGCTGACAATCGCATCCGCGGGGCCAGGTCTATCCTGTCTGGCTGGTCGAGTATGTCTTCAACGGCTTGCTTCAGGCGGCCAATATCAAACAGAGACAGCTGTTTTCCTTTTCCAGGCTCATACGACAGATCAATGTCGCTATCAGGTCCTGCTTCGCCTCGGGCGACAGATCCGAACAGATAAAGATGGGCGATCCCCTGCCCTTTCAACTGTGTTTCAGCTGCCCGCAAATGTGCAATCACATCTGTTGCCAAAACCGGAGCTTTATCTTCTCGCTCTACGTATTCGCGAACAATCTGCTGCAGGAGGTTCTGCACTTTCGCGCCGCGCCCCGCCGCCAAGGCCTTGAACCTGTTTTTCAAACGCGCAGGAACCCGTGCTGACAGAAATGCTGTGGTATCCGGATGCTCGCTCTCAGACTTCAGAAGCTGCTCAGTCATAGAATTCGCCAATGTCTTTTTGTGCACAAATACACAAAACCACAATTTTGATGAATTTTCCAATTCCCGAGCCAAAACGTCGTCTGAATAATCCATTCGCAGCCTCCCTCACCTGTGGAGCAACGAATCCAGCATTGGCCGCAGGCGGAGTTTTCCGGCTTCGGCTTTGTCTGTTAGTGCGCGCAGATATCCCCCCGCTGATTTGATCTCCCCTACGCGCTCAATCAAATAGGCTATGGTCATAACGGCACCCGCCGATCCCATAGCTTGTTGCGCTCTCAACCAGGCATCCCTGGATATGCCGAGCATCGGCCGGGCAAGTTCCGCAGCATCAACAGCGTCCCTCCAGGTGTTTAACCCGTTCAGGGTATAATCAGAAAACTCCGGACAGGACTGCTTCAAGTCCAAAATGGATATCCTGTCAGCTGCTCCAGTTCGATCGGTGGCTTTCGCTTCAGGACCGGGATGTCCTGATCGGTTGACAGCTGTCAACTCGGGTCCAGTCGGATAGTTTGATCGATAGATTTGGCTTCCAGTATTTCGAACCTTGTAAGCTAAGGTTGCTTTCGCGACATTTCTTGGTGTGATTATAGTTTGTCTCGAAACGCTTCGTCAGGCGTTTTTCCGTTGAATGCGCGGTGTGGCCCGGCAAATTTTTAGAAACGTTCCCATACTATGAGTTTTGCTTCCAGATAAACGTCATCCTTTTAACTTAGAAGCTGGTAGAACTCCTGCTGATCTGACCGGTGTGATCGCTCGCGCTTGCCATTCAGTTGCGGAGTACCGCGTTTGATGTAGGCATGTCGGATGAGGATCCGTATCCGTTTCATGGAGCGTGTAAACGCTGAGCCTGAATCAAAAATGCGCCTCGAGGCGCCTTGGATTTTTTGTGCTGATTTGGTTGCGGGGGCCTGAAACCCTCTTAGCTTACTCCTACTAGCAACAGATATCTCGGGATGGCGTTACGCCTCCTAACACATTGAATGTGTTAGGAGAGTTGTTTTCGCCGCCAGACCGGGTCCGGAAAGGACTCGATATTGCAAAAACACTGACCAATGTACCATTTTCACATCGACTTACATTTGAAGAGAGAGCCAAACTTGAACAAGAGGCCGCCGGAAGGCCGCTCGGCGCGTATATCCGCAAACAGGTCTTCTGCAAAAATGCCACGCCTCGTAAAACGAGAAGAAAACACCCGGTCAAAGACCATGTTGCACTTGGCCGTGTTTTGGGCGCACTGGGGCAGTCTCGGCTATCCAGCAACCTCAACCAGCATGCACGAGCCGTGCCCGTTGGACAGAAATCCGCACAGGACATTCTCTAATGTCACAGAACTGCCCCAAGCGGACTCCTCGAGACAGCTCATCCGCCAAAGCTTACAGCTCTGCGAGCAAATGCTTCTGTTCACCATGGGAGGGTCAAAGCGCACTGCAATCATCGTGAAGGCGATCACCAGATACTTCCCTTCCGCTATCACAAAACCTGCATAAAAGAACCGTTGTCCGGTTCATGCGCCAAACCAGTTCTTCATATTGACGGATCCGCAGATCTTTCCAGCCTTAACGCCTTCTCGAATTCGTTGACTACGTCAAACGTGAAGAAGGTCGACTAAGGTTCGAACAGCGTCTTAATCGCTTTTGTCCGCAACCCTAGTCGTTGATCCGAAAATGGCGCGACATCGATTTACGAAGTATTCTCAGCCCTTGAGGCATCAATCCACTCAGATAGGGCTTTGGTATCAGGAACTTCGATGGCACCATATCTCAAAAGTACTAGCCCTTTCTGTTTAAGCTTCTTCAACGCTTTACCGATGGAAACGCGGGAAACCCCAACGGCCGCCGCCAGCTCCGTCTGGTTCCAATTCAAAACTCCAGAGATCGCGGATTCTTCAGGCAAGTTCTTCAACAAGAGTGATGCTGTAAAGGCCGTTAGATTTAATAGCCGGATATCATCCACAATGCTAAATGCGATAGTCAGACGATCTAATGCCATCGGTAGAATTGCACCAGCGATCTCCGGACGTTTCTCCATCATTGCTAAAAAGTCAGCTTTGTTGACAAGGCCAATCGTCGTCTCGCCTGCAGCCACGGCATTCTGAATCCTGTTACGTCCGGTTAAAACCCCTATCAAGCCGATAACATGGCCTGGACCCAATACAGCAAGCATGGCTTCTTTTCCGCTCGATTCAACGCGCCCCAGTCTGATTGCACCTGAACGTACAATGATCAGACGATCTCCGTTGTCTCCACTAGAGTGAACCATCTGACCATCTTGATAAGTGCGCTGAAGTTCTATTCCTTCGATTTCTGATTGAACTTCAGGGCTGAGCAAATCCAAGAACTTGAGGCTTCCATGATCTAGTGAACCGGTCATTTGAGTTGCCTCCTAACCTAAGTCTACGACTTATTGATAAATAAACAGCGCTGCAAAGCCACGCTTTCACTCGTGAAGCAAACTATTAGCTCAAGGTATCCAGTGTTTATCCTGTCACTGCATTTTATTTAAAGCTGAAGCGGTTGTCGCTTGTTAATGGCCAGAAGAACCGGTGAGTGTGCTGTGGCGAGGAAACCTGCGAAACATAAACTATGACAAGTGGCTGATGGGGCCACTTATCATTACCGAAGCAAAAAGACTTCAAGAACCGGCGCAGTAGTACCAGTAGCCCTCAGTCAAAGTAGAATTGGTCCAGGTCCAGCAAAGGGAGGGATCCGGTGGAGGAGGGGGAGTGTTTGCTGCGACAACTATGATCGCACCCATTGTCACGCCGAATGCAACAGTCCCCCAACGGGCCCCTCTCCAACCGTATGGACGCGTCCTGACGTTGACTTGGACATTCACGTCCCGATTGCGATTAACGTTTATGTTCGTATCTCGGTTAATGTTCGTACTACGATTAACGTTTCTATCACGGTTGATATTTGTATTGCGGTTGACGTTGGTGTTTCGGTTGATGTTGCGGTTCACCTCGTGTCCACCAGTTCGCGCGCCATGGCTTCGTGCTTTGCCGCCCCCGCGTCTTTCGGACAACTGCGTAAAACCCGGATTAGCGTGTGCTGCCGGTGAATTGTTCCAGCTCGTCCCAGCCGTGAGATCTGAAGTCAAATCACGGGCCATACTCGGACTGGCCGTCCCCCCCCCAATTAGTAGTCCGGCCGTCAGAACCGGGATCATAAACAACTTAGTAGACATTCGGTTTTCCCTTTGTTTCAAGAATAACAGTTATGTCAAAAAACTGCCGCACCACCGTCGCTCTTCGCCTGGAAATCCTTAGAATCGTATGCTGCCAGTGCTCCAGACGGGATCCTCTTTCAGGCCTCAAAACATGAACTTCACTCGCTGCCCGCTGGAATAAATCCCACATTCCAACGCAACCTTGGCCTTTAGAATGGGATGCTAAGTTGCATTTTCCCGCCAAAGCCTCTTTGGTTTTCGGTCATTTGGCCGAAGGCGGAGATGTCGAAGGTTGCACCGCTGGCTGACAGAACACTTAAACCTGCCGACACATCGAACTGCGTTGTATCGATCTCCGTTTGCCAGTTGAATGGCGACACCGAAGCTGGCGAGCTAGCAAAGCGGGCTGTCGCATCGAAGGAAGTAGCGCCAAAGAACTGGGTGACGGAAAAGACAGCATTGGGCCGGATTTCGGTACCGCCCGATGTGAGGAAACTTCCTGCGATCTCAAGCGCCGGCCGAACGTAGGCGAAGGTCTCGCTTGAGGCGTCAATGGCAAGCGCCGTATCCGTTCCCGTCTCAGTGTAAGAGCTATCCCCAAAATGGGTCACACCCAGACCCAGGCGCGGTTTGAACATCCATCCGCCTTGTTCAAACACATAGCCCGCGCGCAGCTCAGCACCTGCTCTCCATTGGTCCTGCTCACCGTTGGCAGTGGCGCCTCCAAAACTACGGGAGTTGTCGTAGTTTGCATTGGTGGCATGAACCGCGGCACCGAACTCCCAACGGTCGGTAAAACGTTTGGCCGACAGGCCGCCTGAGAAGGTGGTACCATCGCTCGACGCACCCGCGTCGGTGGACAGACTGGTAGAATCGTAAGCAAGCGAGGCGCCAATTGCGATGCCATGGTCCAGCAGCATCTGCCCACCGGCGCTGATCTGCGTTCCGTTTTGCGAGAAACCCGACGCGCCGCCAGTGTCATCCCTGTCTAGGCGGTTTGCGCTGAAGGTTAAATAACCGCACTGGCCATTGCCAAACCAAACACTCCCTGGGTCTTGGTTCGGGCAGCTGAAGAGCGATTCAGCAAAGCCTAGAGTTTGAGAGAGACCGGCAACGCCGTTGGCCATGACCAGCTCAGGACTCAACATGTTCATCATCTGGGCATAATCTTCGGTGGTTGTGACATCGATCAGTGTCTTGGCAAGATCTTCATCCAGTTCGCCCGCGTGGTAGAGCCTATCAAAGTAACTCGTCAGACCACTTTGATTTGTGTTGAGCTTCCCAACCAGCGCGTCATTGACGTAGTCGACATCATAGCTGAGGTTCAGCCCGGTCGCAGATTCTGTCTCCAACTTGTAGCGCGCGACGACTGAGGGAATGACTTCAAGTTTTGAAACATCCAATCCACCGGCGGCTTCAATGATCCTCAACGTCTGGGGTCCATTTGGATGCTCGCTTACCTCCAAGACGTTTACATCCAGAGTGCCCTCCAGGTCGGCTTGGCCATCGACAGTGAGCATGTCGGTCTCAATGCTGGACATGTCGACATCAAAGCCCAATAGGCCCGTGTATTGCTGAAAGTCTCCGGTGATCCGTGTACTGGATACGCGCTCCGCATGACCGACGTTCAATCGCCCCCAGTTGCGTAAGCGGGCAATCTCCAGTGAATCGCCTGCATTCAATATCCCACCTGACAGGTTGTCTACATGGATTGATGATGACGGCTGCGCAATTGAAGAGGACGCTTGACCATCTGAAGTCGCGGCCGCAGCTACAGGGGATGACAGCACGTTGGTCCCGATGATTGATCCGGATAATGTGCCACTGTTGGTGAGCGTCAGTGTCCCGTCCCCGAGACTGTTAATCGCCACGCCGCTCACGGCTTCGATCGTACCTGAGTTGTTCAACTGGCTATCTTGGCTGGAATTGATGTAAACACCCGCCCCGTCTTGCGCATTTGTATAAGTCGCTTGCCCCCCGCCGTTGATGGTGGCCCCCCCACCAATTTCTATGTGCACGTCGCCAACGCCCGAACCCATGTTTTCAATATGGATGGCGTGGGCTCCAGCCCCTGTAGCGATCACGTCAGCGCTTGTTTGTACTATGACCGTTTCGTCAGCCGCGGGACCGGCACTATCCGTGCCACCTGCGAATTGGGCAAAGATCCCATGTGCCGCATTGCCGCTCGTCTGAATGTCACCACCAACGTATACTTCCACCGCGCCGGCCGCACCTTGGCCCCCGAAACTGCCGACGTAAGAGCTATCGTCGGAGCTCTTGTCCAATGTGCCCATAACACCGCCGGCACCGCCGACAGACTGGGCGAAAATGCCGACCGAGTTGTCACCTGTTGTGGTGATCGTCCCACTCTGGTTGACCGTTACGGCCCCGCCTTTGCTATCTGCACTGCTTGAGCTTGACCGGACATTGGCGCCTATCTTTTCATAATCTCCAAGGATCATCGAACCGGAATAGCCACCGCCGCCACCGACGGATTGGGCAAAGATGCCGATTGATGCCGCGTTGAGGGATCCCGGGGTGGTCGGCCCAGTTGTTATGTTTGCTGCCGAGATAACGGTAACATCCCCACCATCGCCACTAGATTTTTGAACCCCGCCGACAAAATTTTTGTGATATGTAACATCCTCGCTTAACGTGCCTATGCCACCAAAATGTGAACCCCCGCCACCGCCAACAGATTGCGCAAAGATGCCCGAGGATTGCTCCGACGCAGTTGTGATCGTACCACTGTTGTAGGTTACGTTGACTGTGCCGCCGGCGCCAGCCACACCATTTTGGCCACCAATGGCAAGCGTCACATCTTCAATGGCCGCCAGGCCCGTTTTACTTCCGGTGTTGCCGCCACCGGCGCCAATCGACTGGGCAAATACGGCTGTGCTGCCATAGCCCTTAGTCGAAATCATGCCAGTATTTATGACAGTGACCGCTCCACCCTTGCCGCTGCTGCCTCCACTTCCACCCAACTGAAGCGCATAGGAGTCGGTGATACTGGCAGCTTCGCCGCCCGAACCACCACCGCCGCCGATGGACTGGCTGAAGATACCATACGCATTGGTTCCCGTTGTCGATATAGAGCCGGTATTGGTGACCGAAGATGTTGAGCCATCGCCAGCTGCCCCGCCTTCACCGCCAATCGTCAACTGTGCGGAACCAAAATCATCCTTCAGATTTGTGACGTTATACAAAGATCGTAGATGCTGTGTTGTACCGCTCGTATTTGAACTGATCGTCTGCGACACAAAGCTATCAGCGTTGCTGGCAGCCCCTCCGCCGACGCCGCCACCACCGCCAACCGACTGGCTGATGATGCCATGGGCGATATCGCCTGTGGTCATGAGTGTGGCATCATTGGACACGGTCACCATGCCGGCATCAGCCCCGGTTCCACCGTTGCCGCCAATCTTGAGAGTGAAGGTGTTGGAGACCGATGATGCACCGGAATCGGCGTCGCTCACACCATCGCCAGCCACCAGATCAGATAAAGCCAGGCTTTGCGAAAAGTTTGTCGACAGCCCACCGTCACCGCCATTACCACCCACCGATTGGGCAAAAATACCATAAGCACCACTGCCACCAGTTTTGATACGGCCACCGCCCTGGTTGACGACATCAACACTCCCCCCAACAGCGCCCTTGCCGCCCTTGCCACCAATGGTGGCATTGAGGTTCACCTTAACACTTTTGCTGTTTGGAGCTGTGCTTAGCTCACCGAAATTGTAAATTCCAGTGCCACCAAACCCTCCGCTACCGCCGTTGCCGCCAATCGATTGTGCGTAGATCCCGCTGGAGCTGGTGCCTGAGGTTGTGATTAAACTCCCGTTGTTCACGCTGGCCTCGCCGCCTGTGCCACCGGCTCCGCCGTCGCCCCCCATCGCTAAGCTGAAGTTCAACGCCAGCGTGCTACCTGAAGCAAAATTGCTCAGAATATTGTAGGTCGTGCCTCCTGCTCCGCCCGATCCGCCGATGGATTGTGCAAGGATGCCGTTGGAATTGTCTCCGAAGGTCGTGATGTCAGCAACATTCTCCACCCGTGCGGTACCTGCGTTGCCCCCCGCACCACCAGTTCCGCCAAAAGTAACACTGGCATCGATTTGTTCGGATGCGCCCGCATTGATTGTTCCTGAGATCGCCATACCACCCGAACCACCGCTACCAGCGATGGATTGCGCCTGGATTCCAGCACTGTTGAAATCATTGGTTGTGATTGCAGCGCTGTTATGTACGTAGGCATAACCACCATCGCCTGCGGTTGCGCCGTCGCCGCCAAAGACAAAGGTTGCGTCACCAACTGGGATATCATCACCTGCAAAGTCGACGTTCATTCCAGTTTCGATCGCAGCACCACCTTGCCCACCATTGCCACCAAGACTCAGGGCATTGATGCCCGGCGCCGACGGTCCGTTGGTTGTGATGGTGGAGTCTGCCAAAGTCGAAACGTTAGCTTCGCTAGCTGTTCCGCCTATGCCGCCACCGCCGCCAATAGTAACCGTCGCATCCCCTTGTGATACGCCGCTGCCAGTCACAGACATACCACCGCGCCCGCCGTTGCCGCCGTGGCTGATTGCGGATATCCCATCAGACATGAAGCCCATGGTCTGGATTTGACCACCTGCTGTCGCAGTAGCCGCGCCTGCTGTCCCCCCATGACCGCCGTTGCCACCGATGGAAACGTCTGCTGAGCCAAGAGCTACGCCATTGCCGCTGAACGTCAGTCCGGCATTTCCGCCGGATCCGGCGCCACTCACCACAAAAATCCCTGGCGATTGCTCGTCCCCTGTGGTGATGTTTCCGCCCGTCCAGTCGACTGTTACAGCGCCTGCGTTCCCGCCCGCACCGCCTGCGCCCCCAACGCTGACACTGGCAGAACCGGAAGAAAGTCCCTGACCAGAAAAAACACCGGACCCGCTGCCGCCGCCACCGGCGTGGCTGGTCGCGACGACGCCCGCTGACATTGGACCTACCGTCGAAATTGCATCGGTAGAGGTAATGTTGACAGCACCTGATGTTCCTGCCGCGCCTCCATCTCCGCCTATTCCAATGTTAACGCCGTCTTCACCCACAGCGCCAATGGAGCCCACAACATGTGCATTGCCGCCCGAACCACCAATGCTGGATGCCACCAACGCGCTGGCAGCCGCGCCCGCCGTATTAACCCCTCCTGAGGAATAGATTGTAACCGCTGCACCGTTGCCGCCTTGGCCGCCGTTTCCACCGATGGCAAGCCCGACGCTTTCAGTCGACGAAACTGTTCCAGATATGACCGCCCCGGACTGCCCGCCGCTCCCTCCAATTGAGGATGCATAAAGCCCCATGGCTCCATCGCCCGTCGTCTGGACAAGACCCGCACCAGCAGTGCCGTCCGATGCGCAGGTCGCATTTGCTTGTGCATCACTGAAGTTGCGGCAAACCTTGACAGCGCCGCCATCTCCTGCACCGCCGCCACTGCCGCCCACGCCTAATGAAAATGCACCCAATGCCGAGGCTGAAGCGGCCACAGTCGTCCCTGCTGATCCACCACCACCTCCAACACTCAATGCGGAAATGGCGGTGGCGTTGTCGCCCTGGGTCGCGACGGATCCATATAGATCGAAATACACATCTGCGCCCGAGCCGCCTGCGCCGCCAGATCCCCCAACCGCAATACCTACAGCCGGTCCTAAATTCGCAGAGACAGAAAACGCGTGTCCGCCGTGTCCGCCGCCGCCGCCAACACTCATTGCTGCAATGCCGCGCGCATTGTCGCCTCGGGTCGTGATACTGGAGCCGTTTTTGGTTTTCAGTTGTTGGATCTGACCACCATCGCCACCCGAACCGCCAGAACCAGCGATAGCCACTGAGAAACCTGCCGACAGGGCCAGTGTGCTCGCGCCATACCCGCCAGAACCGCCGATGCTCTGAACAACGACACCATCCGCCCCAGTGCCTGATGTGCCAATCGTGCCACCAACTGTTGTGTTTATCAGACCACCGGTCGCGCCAGTGCCTCCATTACCTCCGATTGCATCAATGCCAACGGACGATCCGGCAGCCCCACCACCCCCTCCGATCGACTGAATCAATACCCCGATTGCGTCATCGCCAGTGGTGGTAACACTTGCGGTCGATGTCGCAGAAATGCTCCCACCTGCCCCTCCGCGAGCTCCGGTGCCGCCAATACTTACAAGACCGCGCGCGCTTCCACCGTCACCGCCCGTTCCGCCGATCGATTGAACAACAACACCGCGACTCCGCTCGCCAGTAGTTGAGATGACACCTGAAGCTGACACACCCAGCGCTCCGCCATCACCGCCCGACGAACCTTCTTCATCTCCGGACAGAGACACCAGTCCCGATGCCGACGAGGCTTTGCCCCCACCACCGCCTTGGCTCTGCGCAAAAATCCCGTCTGAATCATCGCCCGTTGTCGAAATTCCACTTCCGGCTGCCCCATAATAGTTGACGGTAACACCGGCTCCGCCGCCGGCGCTTTGGCTGCTGGCGCCATAGGCTACGATGCCGTATGAATCGCCCGCATCGCCCGAAAACCCGCCGACCGATTGCGCAAAAATTCCATCCGAGAGTGATCCATCAGTTGAAATTTCTCCGGTGTATTCGACACCAATACCCGCACCTGGGCCCGACCCCGCTCCGGCGCCACCGCCTGTCCCTAGGCCATAGCCATCGCCCCCGTCACCACCGGCACCACCGTAACTGCGTGCGACAAGCCCTGAATTGCTGTCTCCTGTAGTCGTGATCTTCGCAAGTTTTCCGGAGTCCGCCTTTGAAATGCCAACTGTGACACCACCGCCAGCACCACCTTGGCCTCCGTCTCCGCCACTGCCACCGCTATGTCCGTAGCCACCCATGCCACCGTTTCCGGCGATACTCTCGGCCAGAAGACCCGGGATTGACGTTACATCGATAACCAATGTGCCCGTTGAACCGTTTGCTGTTGTATTGGTGACATTTACAAAGCCACCATCGCCACCAACGCCCCCCGCTCCACCGTAAGCATTTCCAAACACACCGTTTTCAGCTCCGCCGCCGACACCGCCACTTCCACCTCGGGAGCTCGCTACGATTCCACCTAGTCCCATGGTCGAAAAATTGCTGGTGTATACAGTTACAGTGCCGCCGGTGCCACCTTTGCCGCCATTGCCTCCGTCTGCTTGGGCGTTTGATGTTTTGCCTTCACCGCCATTCCCCCCGTCTAAAGCTATGCTAGCAGCCGCGAGGCCACGACCTGTCATAAGGGTGGTATTTGTCACCGCAGCATTAATTTGACCGCCGTTACCGCCTGTTCCGCCGTTTCCACCTATAGCTCTTTTTTGATTCTTGGATTCAGCTTTGGCGCCATCTCCTCCGCTGCCAGCCGTTGAAGAGATGAGAATGTTTGGTTTGGTCGTCGTATCTACGGATATGCCCGTGATCGTCGCAGTCACCTCTCCTCCGGCACCGCCGCTGCTACCATCGCCACCAGTTTGCTCGCCCTTGCCTTCACTTTCTTGCGGGGTCGCGCCATCACTGCCAATCGCCTCCGCGAGAACACCGCTTTTTCCGTTGGCATTTAAAGTGAAGTTATTCAGATCGACATCCAAAACAACCGCTGCTGGCTCGTTGCCGCCTTCAACCGCTTCAGCAACTACAGACCAAACCGGGTCTGTTGTGGGCGTCGGGGCGTCGAATCTTTGATTGGTGGCATCTTTAATTGTAAGCGTTACAGTCTGATCACTGTTGGTATCGCTCTTGGTGAAATCAATAATCCCCAAATTCCCGCTGCAAGTTTCTTGCAACCCCGATTGCGTGCAATCTGCCTCTGCAGGCTTGGCAGAAATGATGGCCGTCAGCGCGATTAACGATACGGTTGCAAACCATCGATCAGCTAAGGAATGGCTGTGATCTAGCGCTGAGCATCGACCGATACCAGGAGAAATGAGGGATGCCAAATGTTCCTCTGATGGTAAGTTTGTCTTCACACCTGCAGAAGCTCCAGCTGAAGCAGAAAAGCGGACAACCGAATTCATAAACTGGCTCCCTCAGAGCAATCAAAAGTGACTTCCATCTACAATTCTGATTTGAAGTTTTCTCGCGTTATTGGCGCGGCGAATCGAGAAAAAGAAGCAAAACCTGCGGACGATGGTATGCCGTTCATACATCCAAGAATGCTAAAAAGTTGACATTCATGATCCCAGTCATGTCTGATGTCCGTTTAGTTTGTCATCGTGTCTTTGCTTATTGATTTGCGGTTTTCAGGTTTTGTTGTTTCTCTACAATTTGCGGCTTGTGGTAAGCTGACCCAGTAACTGATTGGCACGCTAGCAAACAGAAAAAACTGGACATTTATCTCTGCCCAAACCTTCTGATGCGATGCGGATCTCTTAATCTGTCTTGCATTTAGGATCGGTTTTGCGCCGCGTGCCGTCTAAATGCAGTTCGGCTGCATTTTGGGACCCAGATATCTACCCACTGTCGCTCTCGTGGCGAACTCGGATCGGCCAGAAATGCTTTTGAGGCAGTCTCACAAAGCTGTCTCACGGTTCTTGCTCTGATCCCCGAAGACTGGATCGTTCTTGATCGGAGTTTTCCGCGATAGGATCACGGCACGGAGAAGGAGCGGAACAAATGAAGGCATCGAGGTCTTCGGACGCGCAGAAAGCGTTCATCGTGAAGCGCGGGGAGTAAGGTGTTCCTGTGGCTGAGGTCTGCCGTGTAGCCGGGATCAGCCAGGCGTCGTATTCAACTGGAAAAAGAAGTATGCGGGTCTATTACCCGACGAGATGCGTCGGCTGAAGCAACTCGAGTTCGAGAACAATCGGCTCAAGAAGATCGTTGCGGACCTGACTGTGGACCGCGAGATGCTTTAGGACATTTTTCGGCAAAAGCTCTGAGGCCTGTCCGGACGCGCAAGCTGGTCGACGGGATGCTGGCGGACTTGGGGATATCGATCCGGTGAGCCTGCAAAGTTCTGAGGTTCGATACCTCGACCTACCACTACAAGTCCCGTCGTACCGGTCAGGCCGGCCTTGAGTAACGGATCCGGGAGACCTGCGAGACGCGAGTACGCTGTGGCTATCGACGCGTGCATGTGCTGCTTCGTCGTAAAGTTTGGATAATCAACATGAAGACGACACGCCAGATTTACAATGATTTGGGTTTTCAGCAAAAAAACAAGCATCCAAAAAGACGGGTGAAAGCGAAGCTTCGGGAAGACCGCCAGGAGGCGTATGATCCGAACAATGTCTGAGCAATGGATTTTGTTCATGACCAGCTTGCCACCGGTAGAAAGCTTCGTATCCTAACCATCGTCGACACCCATTCCCGTTATTGTCCGGCAACCGATCTACGCTTCACTTATCGCGGTGAGGATCGGGATGGTTTCGCTGCCATACTGGCTGAACTTGCCGGGGTTTTGGCGATCTCGGTGGACCACTCGTCTCACTTCAAGGTAGATGAGACGGAGATCCTCAAACACAAAAAGCTCCCGGAGCCGGTTAAGGCTTCAGGAGCTTTTGAGACTGATGATCAGCAAGTTAAGTTGGTTGCGGGAGGGCGGAACCATCTTGGCCTACGCACACAAAAAAGCCGCCCTTGTGAGGCGGCTGATGTTTGCGATTTAAAACCGCAGGGTTGATTTGGTTGCGGGGGCAGGATTTGAACCTGCGACCTTCAGGTTATGAGCCTGACGAGCTACCGGGCTGCTCCACCCCGCGTGAAGGTCGAGTATCGATTGAAGAGATAACCAAATTGTCCTTTGCAGGCCTGGCAGCGACCTACTCTCCCACACCTTAAGATGCAGTACCATTAGCGCTGGGGAGTTTCACGGCCGAGTTCGGGATGGGATCGGGTGGGGGCTCCCCGCTAGAGCCACCAGGCCGGCGAAGGACAATTTGGAAGTAAAACTGGTCTGTTTGGTCAGTCCTCACGCCGTCTGGGCTATGCCCTGGCTCCGGACGGTGCGTGCAAAGGTGCACGGCGGCCGGTCGACCTTGCCAAACGTCTCCGTTTGGATGTCGATTTTGATGAGAACTGGTCATTTATATAATTGATCGATTTTTTGGCCGGATACGAAGCAGGGCCCCGTATTTCGACCGATATGTGATGATTTCAAATGTGCTCAAGTCACCGCTAGGCGGGAGCACACTTAAAATGATCTTTAAAAGCGCCTTAGCGCATTTAAAGATGAACATTGACTAATGAGAGGATCAAGCCAAACGAGCTATTAGTAAAGCTAAGCTTCATGCATTGCTGCACTTCCACACGCTTCCTATCAACGTGGTGGTCTTCCACGGCTCTTCAGGGAGAACTAGTTTTGAGGTGGGTTTCCCGCTTAGATGCTTTCAGCGGTTATCCCGTCCGAACATAGCTACCCTGCAATGCGGCTGGCGCCACAACAGGTCCACCAGAGGTTCGTCCATCCCGGTCCTCTCGTACTAGGGACAGATCCTCTCAATTCTCCTACACCCACGGCAGATAGGGACCGAACTGTCTCGCGACGTTCTGAACCCAACTCACGTACCACTTTAATTGGCGAACAGCCAAACCCTTGGGACCTGCTCCAGCCCCAGGATGTGATGAGTCGACATCGAGGTGCCAAACAATGCCGTCGATATGGACTCTTGGGCATCATCAGCCTGTTATCCCCGGCGTACCTTTTATCCGTTGAGCGATGGCCCTTCCACGAGGGACCACCGGATCACTATGGCCGACTTTCGTCTCTGCTCGACTTGTCAGTCTCGCAGTCAGGC
>JBDWQP010000016.1:0-16582 GCA_039986495.1 Roseibium sp.
GAAATGGTCATGCCAGGCGATAACGTCTCGGTGGTTGTTGAGCTGATCGTACCGATCGCCATGGAAGATGGCCTGCGCTTCGCGATCCGCGAAGGTGGCCGTACAGTTGGCGCCGGCGTCGTCGCTTCCATCATCGAATAACTCGATTTCGAGCTGCCGGGTTTCGATCCGGCAGCTTTTCCTCTTAAGGCCTTGCGATCCAAGGTCTGGGAGGGTATCAGGAGCAAGATCGCGAAAGCGGTCAACTTGAAGGGGTATAGCTCAGCTGGTAGAGCGACGGTCTCCAAAACCGTAGGTCGCGGGTTCGAACCCTGCTGCCCCTGCCACTTTGCTCTTGATTAATCTGCCTCGAGGGCTTAAAGACTTTCCTCGGGTGAGGCGCGCGAAGAATTTCGCGCGCCCACTCGTATTTAACAGACCGGAATCGGAATGGCGAAGACCAATCCCTTTAAATTCATCCAGGAAGTGCGCTCTGAAACGTCCAAGGTGACGTGGCCTACGCGCCGGGAAACAGCTGTGACCACCGCTATGGTGTTTGTCATGGTGTTGATCGCATCAATTTTCTTTCTTGTGGCAGATCAGTTGATGAGCCTCGGGATCGGTTATCTTCTGGGTGTTGGCGGTTAAAGCAGCTGTCGTCCTGTTTGAAGAAAATGACAAGAAACGGATTACAGACTTATGGCCCAGCGCTGGTACATTGTGCACGCCTATTCGAATTTCGAGAAAAAGGTTGCCGATTCCATCCGTGAGAAGGCTGAGCAGAAAGGTCTTTCAGATCTTTTTGAAGAGATTCTCGTTCCGATGGAAAAGGTCGTGGAAGTGCGCCGCGGACGTAAAGTCGACGCAGAGCGCAAATTCTTCCCAGGTTACGTCTTGGTTAAGATGGATATGACCAACGAAGCATTCCATCTGATCAAGGACACACCGAAAGTAACCGGTTTCCTCGGGTCTGATCAAAAGCCGATGCCAATTCCTGAAAAGGAAGCCATGCGCATTATCAATCAGGTGCAGGAAGGTGTGGATCGGCCGAAGCCGTCCATCACTTTCGAGATTGGCGAACAGGTGCGTGTATCTGACGGGCCGTTTGCGTCCTTCTCCGGACTGGTTGAAGAAGTCGACGACGAGCGTGCGCGTCTCAAGGTGGCTGTGTCCATCTTTGGCCGTGCAACACCGGTTGAACTGGAATTCGGTCAGGTTGACAAACTCTGACTGTTTGCCGTCCTGCGGGGCGGCTAGAGAACCTGCTTCACGAGTATCAAGAAGATTACTTTGAGTGGGATGAAACGGGTGGAAGGCTCTGGCGCTCATCGCCGGGCGCCGATCAAGGGCCGGACCACCAACTCCCGGCAGCTGGATAGCCGTTCAGTTGCATAATATTGGAGAGAAAAATGGCGAAAAAAATCGAAGGCTTCCTGAAGCTTCAGGTGCCAGCAGGCTCTGCTACTCCGTCGCCGCCAATTGGTCCGGCGCTCGGTCAGCGTGGTCTGAACATCATGGAATTCTGTAAGGCGTTCAACGCACAGACCCAGGATGTTGAAAAGGGTGCTCCGTGCCCGACTGTGATCACTTACTTCACAGACAAGTCCTTCACTTTTGAAGTGAAAACAGCCCCAGTCAGCTTCTTCCTGAAGAAAGCTGCAAAACTGCCTAAGGGTGCTGCAACACCTGGCCGCGGCGTGGTTGGCTCTGTGAGCAAGGCCCAGGTGAAAGAAATCGCCGAAGCCAAAATGAAGGACCTGAATGCCAACGACATCGACGCAGCAATGCTGATGGTTGAAGGCTCTGCCCGTTCTATGGGCCTTGAGGTAAAGGGATAAGATCATGGCGAAGGCAGGAAAGCGTATTACTGCAGCGCGTGACGGTATCGACCGCAACAAGCTGTACTCGCTGAACGAAGCTGTGAGCCTCGTCAAAGGGCGCTCCAAGACCAAGTTCGACGAAACCGTTGAAGTTGCAATCAACCTCGGTGTTGATCCGCGTCATGCGGACCAGATGGTTCGCGGCGTTTGTATTCTTCCAAACGGTACCGGAAAAAGCGTGAAAGTTGCCGTGTTTGCACGTGGCGACAAGGCTGATGAAGCTAAAGCTGCTGGCGCCGACATCGTTGGTGCAGAGGAGCTGGTTCAGGAAGTACAGGGCGGCAAGATCGATTTTGATCGCTGCATTGCAACTCCTGACATGATGCCGCTGGTCGGTCGTCTCGGTAAAGTCCTCGGCCCACGTGGTCTGATGCCGAACCCGAAGATTGGCACCGTGACACCTGATGTCGCAGCTGCTGTCAACGACGCCAAAGGTGGCGCTGTTCAGTTCCGCGTTGAAAAAGCCGGTATCGTCCACGCTGGTGTAGGCAAAGTGTCTTTCACTGAAGATGCAATCGCAGAGAACCTCAAGGCTCTTATCGATGCAATTCAGAAGGCCAAGCCATCCGGTTCAAAAGGTTCCTATCTGAAGCGCATTGCTGTGTCTTCGACAATGGGCCCGGGCGTGAAGATAGATCTGGCAAGCGTTGCTGGTGAGTAATCCGGTTTTCCCGGATTGATAGAGAATTCGATCGGTAACGATCGATATGACCCGGCGGTTCGCTGCCGGGTTGCCCTGTCCGAGACTGCAGGTGCCGGGAGACCGGTTTAAGCATATTGGCCTGCATAGATGGGTGAGAACCGATTTTACCGCGTTTGCGGACAAATATGGTTCGAACCAGACCTTAACCGCGCGTTTCATGCGTGAGGATTAAGGGGACAGGACCCTGAGCGTCGCCTAGCTGGCGGACCCGGGTTCGGGACCACTGGCCTTGCGGCATAGGTAAACCGGTGGCGGCAACGTCACCAAATGGAGAAGGCAAGTGGAAAGAGCGGAAAAGCACGAGTTCGTGACTTCTTTCAACGCCGAGGTGGCTAACACCGGCGTCGTTGTTGTCGCGCACTATGCAGGTCTTTCGGTTGCTCAGATGACGCAGTTGCGCTCATCTGTGCGTGACGCCGGCGGAACTGTAAAAGTCGCAAAAAACCGTCTTGTGAAACTCGCCCTTAAAGGCACCGACCTAGAGCATATCTCCGACCTGTTTCAGGGCCCGACCGTGATCGCCTATTCGGAAGATCCGGTTGCTGCTCCTAAGGCATTCGTCGATTTCGCCAAGGCCAACGAAAAGTTGGAAATCCTTGGTGGCGCTCTTGGTACGACCAACCTGAACGTGGATGGGGTCAAGTCTCTGGCTGCATTGCCGTCGCTCGATGAGCTGCGCGCAAAGCTGGTTGGCATGATCCAGACTCCTGCGACAAAGGTTGCTCAGGTTGTTACAGCACCGGCCGGGCAGCTCGCCCGCGTTTTCGGCGCGTACGCCAACAAGGACGAGGCCGCATAAGGCGACCAAATAAACTGTCTCTGAAACCAACAATTGGTTCGAACTTAAGGTACTAAGAAAATGGCTGATCTTGAAAAGATCGTAGACGATCTGTCCGCTTTGACTGTTATGGAAGCTGCTGAACTCAGCAAACTCCTGGAAGAGAAGTGGGGCGTTTCTGCTGCTGCTCCTGTCGCTGTTGCTGCTGCTGCAGCTGGTGGTGGTGATGCTGCTGAAGAGAAAACTGAATTTGACGTTGTTCTGGCATCTGCTGGCGACAAGAAAATCAACGTCATCAAGGAAGTCCGTGCAATCACCGGTCTTGGCCTGAAGGAAGCTAAGGAACTCGTAGAGTCCGCTCCTAAAGCCGTCAAGGAAGGCGTTTCCAAGGACGAAGCTGAAGAACTGAAGAAGAAGCTTGAAGAAGCTGGCGCTTCTGTAGAGCTGAAGTAATAAGGGCTTTCTAGCCTTTTAAGCGGTCCCGGTAGTCCGGGGCCGTTATTTGCCCCGGCGGGATCTTCCCGTTTCCGGGGCGTCCGTCCCAATAGGGGGACGGTTTTCCGAAGCGCCCGGGCGGTTTGCCCGATTGGATAAGGGGCGTTTCGGGAAGCCGTTTTCCGGCCGATACTAGGAGCGACAATGACCCAGACGTTCAACGGTCGCAAAAAGGTCCGTAAATACTTCGGATCGATCCGCGATGTCGCGGCAATGCCTAACCTCATCGAGGTTCAGAAAGCATCTTACGACCAGTTCTTGCAGGTCGACGAAATGCCAGGCGGTGGCCGCAAAATAGAAGGCCTCGAAGCGGTCTTCCAGTCCGTATTTCCAATCTCCGATTTTGCAGGGACGTCCCTGCTGGAATTTGTTTCCTACGAGTACGAAGCTCCAAAATACGACGTTGATGAGTGCCGCCAGCGCGATATGACCTTTGCGTCACCGCTAAAGGTCACGCTGCGCCTCATCGTGTTTGACGTCGACGAAGACACCGGCGCGAAGTCCGTTAAGGACATCAAAGAACAAGATGTCTACATGGGCGACATGCCGTTCATGACTGACAATGGTACCTTTGTGGTCAACGGTACCGAGCGTGTGATCGTCTCCCAGATGCACCGTTCTCCGGGCGTGTTCTTCGATCATGACAAGGGCAAGACGCATTCATCCGGCAAGCTGTTGTTTGCTGCGAGGGTTATCCCTTACCGCGGATCCTGGCTCGACATCGAGTTTGACGCGAAAGACATCGTGCACGCACGTATTGACCGTCGCCGCAAGATTCCAGTGACCTCCTTGATGATGGCACTTGGTCTGGATGGCGAGGAAATCCTCAATACGTTCTACAACCGCGTGGACTACAAACGTCAAAAAGACGGGTCGTGGCGTATGCCATTTGATGGCGCGCGTTTGAAGGGCACCAAAGCGTCCTATGACCTGATTGACGCTGACAGCGGTGACGTTGTTGTCGAAGGTGGCCGCAAGATTACTGCGCGGACGATCAAGCAGCTGGCTGAAAAGGGTGTTAATGCCCTGAAAGTCACTGATGAAGATCTCCACGGTCAATATCTCGCTGAGGACATGGTTGACACATCTACCGGCGAAATCTACGCGGAAGCAGGCGGTGAAATCACTGACAAGCTCCTCGAAGAGCTTGTTGAGCGTGGCTACCATGAGCTGACGATGCTCGACATCGATCACATCAACACCGGTCCCTACATCCGCAACACCCTGAATGTTGACAAGAACGAGTCTCGGGAAGACGCGCTCTTTGATATCTATCGTGTAATGCGTCCGGGTGAGCCGCCGACCATTGATACAGCTGAAGCGATGTTCCAGTCGCTCTTCTTTGACAGCGAACGATATGATCTTTCCGCGGTTGGCCGTGTGAAAATGAACATGCGTCTTGATGTTGAGTGTGAAGACACCGTTCGGGTTCTTCGCAAGGAAGACATTCTGGAAGTCATCCGTGTTCTTCTTGAATTGCGTGATGGCAAAGGCGAAATCGACGACATCGACAACTTGGGCAACCGCCGTGTTCGCTCCGTCGGTGAGTTGATGGAAAACCAGTACCGCGTCGGCCTTCTGCGTATGGAACGTGCGATCAAGGAGCGTATGAGCTCCGTTGAAATCGATACGGTCATGCCGCAGGATCTGATCAACGCGAAACCGGCTGCTGCTGCTGTTCGTGAATTCTTCGGCTCCTCACAGCTGTCGCAGTTCATGGATCAGACCAACCCGCTGTCCGAAGTGACGCACAAGCGTCGTCTGTCGGCACTTGGCCCAGGTGGATTGACCCGTGAGCGTGCAGGCTTTGAGGTTCGTGACGTTCACCCGACGCATTATGGCCGTATCTGCCCGATTGAAACGCCGGAAGGTCCTAACATCGGTCTGATCAACTCGCTGGCGACTTTTGCCCGTGTCAACAAGTACGGTTTCATTGAAAGCCCGTACCGGAAGGTGAAAGACGGCGTTGTGACCAGCGACGTGGTTTACCTGTCTGCAATGGAAGAGGCGAAACACTACGTTGCGCAGTCCAATGCCGAATATGACGACGAAGGCCGGTTCACCACCGAGCTGATCACCTGCCGCCACGCTGGTGAAAACATGATGGTTCCGTCCGACAGGGTCGACCTCATGGACGTTTCGCCGAAGCAGCTGGTATCTGTTGCCGCATCGCTCATTCCGTTCCTTGAAAACGATGATGCGAACCGCGCCCTCATGGGCTCGAACATGATGCGTCAGGCTGTGCCGCTTGTTAAAGCGGAAGCACCATTTGTCGGTACCGGCATGGAAGCAATCGTTGCGCGTGACTCTGGTGCTGCTATCGGCGCACGTCGTGCTGGTATTGTTGATCAGGTTGATGCGACTCGTATCGTTATCCGTGCAACGGAAGAACTTGATCCGGGCAAATCGGGCGTTGATATCTATCGCTTGCAGAAGTTCCAGCGTTCCAACCAGAACACCTGTATCAACCAGCGTCCTCTGGTTCGCATGGGTGACCGTGTTCACAAGGGTGATATTATCGCAGACGGTCCTTCGACCGATCTTGGTGATCTGGCTCTTGGTAAAAACGTGCTCGTCGCGTTCATGCCTTGGAACGGTTACAACTTCGAGGATTCCATCCTCTTGTCTGAGCGCATCGTTTCTGACGATGTCTTCACGTCCATCCACCTTGAAGAATTTGAGGTAATGGCCCGTGATACCAAGCTCGGACCGGAAGAGATCACCCGCGATATTCCGAATGTTTCTGAAGAAGCGCTGAAGAATCTCGATGAGGCTGGTATCGTTTATATCGGTGCCGAACTGCAGCCTGGTGATATTCTTTGTGGCAAGATCACACCTAAGGGCGAAAGCCCGATGACGCCGGAAGAAAAACTTCTGCGCGCTATCTTCGGTGAGAAAGCCTCTGACGTTCGCGATACATCCTTGCGCTTGCCGCCAGGTGTTGGTGGTACCGTTGTCGAAGTTCGTGTTTTCAATCGCCACGGCGTTGAAAAAGACGAGCGTGCGATGGCGATCGAGCGTGAAGAAATCGAGCGTCTCGCAAAAGACCGTGACGATGAGCAGGCAATTCTTGACCGTAACGTCTATGGCCGTCTGGCCGAGATGCTGTTGGACAAGTCGGCCGTTGCTGGTCCGAAAGGCTACAGAAAAGACACGCAACTGTCCGGGGACGTTCTAAACGACTTCCCGCGCTCGCAGTGGTGGCAGTTTGCTACCGACGACGAGAAGTTCATGTCTGAAATCGAAGCCTTGCGCGGTCAATATGATGACAGCCGCAAACGTCTCGAGCAGCGTTTCATCGACAAGGTCGAGAAATTGCAGCGCGGTGACGAATTGCTGCCAGGCGTCATGAAAATGGTCAAGGTCTTCGTGGCTGTTAAGCGCAAGCTGCAGCCTGGCGATAAAATGGCCGGCCGTCACGGCAACAAGGGTGTTGTCTCCAAGATCAACCCTTGTGAAGACATGCCGTTCCTGGAAGATGGAACGCACGTCGATATAGTGTTGAACCCGCTTGGCGTGCCGTCGCGCATGAACGTTGGTCAGATCCTTGAAACCCACATGGGTTGGGCCTGCCGCGGCATGGGTTTGCGGATCGGAGAGATGTACGACGAGTATCGTAAATCCGGCGAAATCGATAACCTTCGTGGCAAGGTAATCGAGATCTACGGTGATAACTTGAAGGGCGATGCGGTTAAAGAGTATGACGATGAAGGTGTCGTCATGCTTGCCGAGCAGCTCAAGAAGGGTGTCTCCATCGCAACCCCGGTTTTTGACGGGGCACGCGAGCCAGATGTTGTCGATGCTCTGAAAATTGCTGATTTTGATCCAAGCGGTCAGTCGGCACTCTTCGATGGCCGGACCGGTGAAGAGTTCGATCGTAAAGTGACTGTTGGCTACATCTATATGTTGAAGCTTCATCACTTGGTCGATGACAAGATCCATGCCCGTTCGATTGGTCCATACTCGCTTGTTACTCAGCAGCCGCTGGGTGGTAAGGCGCAGTTTGGTGGCCAGCGCTTCGGGGAGATGGAGGTCTGGGCACTTGAAGCTTACGGTGCAGCTTACACGCTGCAGGAAATGCTCACTGTCAAATCAGATGACGTGGCTGGTCGTACGAAGGTCTATGAGGCCATCGTACGCGGTGACGACACATTTGAAGCGGGTATTCCGGAAAGCTTCAACGTGCTTGTGAAGGAAATGCGGTCCCTGGGCCTGAACGTTGAACTTCAACGTACAGACGTTCCAGAAATTGGCGAGGATACTGCAGCGGAAGCGGCAGAGTAATCCCGGCAACGGACCCAAATGACTTGGAATGCCGGTTGAGGGACAGGCGCAAAATCCTGATCCCCAACCGCGCATTGAAGGAGATTGATCATGAATCATGAAGTCATGAACCTGTTTAATCAGCAGGCTCCCGCACAGACCTTCGACAACATCAAGATCTCTCTGGCTAGCCCAGAGAAGATCTTGTCTTGGTCTTTCGGTGAAATCAAAAAGCCGGAAACAATCAACTATCGTACGTTCAAGCCTGAGCGCGATGGTCTGTTCTGCGCGCGTATTTTTGGCCCGATCAAAGACTACGAATGTCTTTGCGGCAAATACAAGCGCATGAAATACAAAGGCGTTATCTGTGAGAAGTGTGGTGTCGAAGTCACGCTTAGCCGGGTACGTCGTGAGCGCATGGGCCACATCGAGTTGGCTGCGCCAGTTGCGCATATCTGGTTCCTGAAGTCATTGCCAAGCCGCATCGGTTTGCTGCTAGATATGACGTTGAAGGATCTTGAGCGCGTCCTTTACTTCGAGAATTACGTCGTTCTTGAGCCGGGCCTGACACCACTTAAACAGCACCAGCTTCTTTCCGAAGAAGACTTCGCTAATGCTCAGGAAGAGTACGGCGAAGATGCCTTCACTGGGATGATCGGTGCTGAAGCGATCCGCGAGATCCTGATGAGCATGGATCTTGAGCGCGAAAGTGAAAAACTGCGCCAGGAAATCGCTGAAGCGACTACAGAACTGAAGCCGAAGAAGCTTGCCAAACGCCTGAAGGTTATTGAAGCCTTTATGGAATCTGGTAACCGTCCTGAGTGGATGATCATGACAGTTGTTCCGGTCATTCCACCGGATCTTCGTCCACTGGTTCCACTTGACGGTGGCCGGTTTGCGACATCAGATCTGAACGATCTGTACCGCCGGGTGATCAACCGGAACAACCGCTTGCGCCGCCTGATGGAATTGCGTGCTCCGGATATCATCATTCGGAACGAAAAACGCATGCTGCAGGAATCTGTTGATGCGCTGTTTGACAATGGTCGTCGAGGCCGCGTCATCACCGGTGCCAACAAGCGTCCATTGAAATCCCTCAGCGACATGCTGAAGGGTAAGCAAGGCCGTTTCCGTCAGAACCTTCTGGGCAAGCGCGTTGACTACTCTGGCCGGTCGGTTATCACCGTGGGTCCTGAACTCAAGCTGCACCAGTGCGGATTGCCGAAGAAAATGGCGCTTGAGCTGTTCAAGCCGTTCATCTACTCGCGCCTTGACGCCAAAGGCTTCTCCTCGACTGTTAAACAGGCGAAGAAGCTGGTGGAGAAGGAACGCCCGGAAGTCTGGGATATCCTAGATGAAGTCATTCGTGAGCACCCGGTTCTCCTGAACCGTGCGCCGACGCTTCACCGTCTTGGTATCCAGGCATTCGAACCAACCCTGATCGAAGGCAAGGCCATTCAGCTGCATCCGCTCGTCTGTTCCGCGTTCAACGCTGACTTTGACGGTGACCAGATGGCTGTTCACGTTCCGCTGTCGCTGGAAGCCCAGCTGGAAGCGCGGACGTTGATGATGTCCACCAATAACATCCTGCATCCTGCAAACGGCGGCCCGATCATCGTACCGTCGCAGGATATCGTTCTTGGTCTCTACTATCTGTCGATCATGGCTGAGAAAGAGCCGGGCGAGGGCATGGCCTTCAGTGATATCGGTGAAATCCATCACGCGCTGGCCAATAAGGTCATCACGCTTCATACAAAGATCAAGGGTCGCTTCAGGTCCGTGGATGCGGATGGAAATCCGACTTCGAACATCTTTGAGACGACACCTGGTCGTATGCTTATTGCAGAACTTCTGCCAAAGCATCACGAAGTACCGTTTGATGTCTGTAACGGTCTGATGACGAAGAAAGAAATCTCCAAAGTGATCGACGCGGTTTACCGTGCCTGCGGTCAGAAGGAGACGGTTATCTTCTGTGACCGCATCATGCAGCTTGGCTTCAAGAATGCATGTAACGCGGGTATTTCGTTCGGCATGGACGACATGGTTATTCCGGACACCAAGCAGAAGCTTGTTGGCGAAACAGCTTCCATGGCGACGGAATACGAACAGCAGTACAATGACGGCCTGATTACTCAGGGCGAAAAGTACAACAAGGTTGTCGACGCCTGGGCGAAATGTACTGACAAGATTGCTGACGAGATGATGGCCCGCATTAAGGCCGTTCAGATCGATGAGGAAACCGGACGTCAAAAGCCGATGAACTCGGTTTACATGATGTCGCACTCCGGTGCGCGTGGTTCGCCTCAGCAGATGAAGCAGCTTGCCGGAATGCGTGGCCTGATGGCCAAGCCGGATGGTTCCATCATCGAGAACCCGATTATCTCGAACTTTAAAGAAGGTCTCTCGGTTCTCGAGTACTTCAACTCTACCCACGGTGCCCGTAAGGGTCTTGCCGATACGGCGTTGAAGACTGCGAACTCCGGTTATCTGACACGTCGTCTCGTGGATGTTGCCCAGGACTCCATTATCCTTGAACCGGATTGTGGTTCCGAGCGCGGTATCGCTGTTGCTCCGATCGTTGACGCCGGTAACGTCATTGCCTCTCTTGGCATGCGCGTTCTGGGCCGGACAACTGCGGAAGACGTCTTCAATCACGAAACTGGTGAAATGATCGTGCCAAAGGGTACGCTCCTTGACGAGAAAGACGTTGACGAGATCGAAGCGGCGAAAGTGCAGCAGATCAAGATCCGTTCGGTTCTGACCTGTGAAACTGAAACCGGTGTGTGTGCGACCTGTTACGGTCGTGACCTTGCACGTGGAACGCCTGTCAACATGGGTGAAGCTGTCGGTGTTATTGCCGCTCAGTCGATTGGTGAGCCTGGTACTCAGCTGACCATGCGTACCTTCCACATTGGTGGTACGGCGCAGGTTGTCGATAGCTCGTTCATCGAATCCAATGTCGACGGAACGATCAAGATCCGTAACCGTTCGGTTCAGCGTGATAGCGAAGGTAATCTGATTGCCATGGTTCGCAACATGTCCATCGTTGTCATCGACAGCGACGGCAACGAGCGTGCTGTGCATCGTATTGCCTACGGCTCCAAGCTGCATGTCGACGAAGGTGATGCGGTCAAACGCGGCCAGCGGATCGCGGAATGGGATCCATACACCCGTCCGATGTTGGCTGAAGTTGACGGTATCGTGGATTTCGAAGACCTGGTTGACGGGGCTTCGATCCAGGAAACCGCCGATGAAGCGACCGGTATCACCAAGCGTATCGTCATCGACTGGCGGTCCACACAACGTGGTGCAGATCTAAAGCCGGCAATCGTTATCAAGGACGACAAGGGGACAATCTCCAAGAACGCCCGTGGTTCTGATGCGCGGTTGTTGCTCTCGGTTGATGCGATCTTGTCTGTCCAACCTGGCAACTCGATCAAAGCTGGTGACGTTCTGGCTCGTATCCCGCTGGAAAGCGCGAAAACGAAAGACATCACCGGTGGTCTGCCTCGTGTTGCGGAATTGTTCGAAGCACGTCGTCCGAAGGATCATGCAATCATCGCCGAAATCGATGGTACGATCCGCTTCGGTCGCGATTACAAGAACAAGCGCCGTATCATTATCGACCCTTCCGAGGACGGAGCAGAGCCGGTCGAATATCTCATCCCGAAAGGCAAGCACTTCCATCTTCAGGAAGGCGATGCCATTGAAAAGGGTGAATATATCCTCGACGGCAACCCGGCACCGCATGACATTCTGGCTGTTCGCGGCGTGGAAGCACTGGCTGCTTACCTCGTCAACGAAGTTCAGGAAGTCTATCGTTTGCAGGGCGTGACCATCAACGATAAGCACATCGAGGTGATTGTTCGCCAGATGCTGCAGAAAGTTGAGATCACTGATCCGGGTGAAACCGAGTTCTTCAACGGCGAGCAGATCGACAAGCTCGACTTCGAAGAAGCTAACCGCAAGGCAGTTGATGCTGCTCGTGATCCTGCCAAGGCCGTACCGGTCCTTCTTGGTATCACCAAGGCATCGTTGCAGACCCGTTCCTTCTTCTCTGCCGCCTCCTTCCAGGAGACGACCCGCGTCCTTACAGATGCAGCGGTCAACGGCAAGACCGATCCATTGGTCGGCCTCAAGGAGAACGTCATTGTTGGTCGCTTGATCCCTGCCGGTACAGGCGGTGTCATGAAGCGGATCCGCAAGATTGCAGGGCATCGCGACGACCTGATCCAGGACGCGCAACGCAAGCAGTCCTCGGCAAGCGCGGCGGATGGCCTGCTGGAAGATATGACCGGTGCTGCAGAGTAACCTGGTTGTAGAGTGAACAGACGAAAGGCCGCCTTAGGGCGGCCTTTCTTGTTTGGAAGAGAAAAGCGATGAATGACAAACTGAACGACAATGATCACGAAATGGCGCCGATGGTTTTCATCGTCATCGGCAGGGTATGGGAAAATGAAACCACGTTGCCTGATGATGCGATCACCATTCATGCAATGCTGAGAGCAGCTGATGACGATGATGCTGTTCGCAAGACACTTGAGGCGCTGTCTGGTCAAGGCTTCGTGGAAGCCGAGCTGGATCAGATCGGTGTTATCGACGGTGAACCTGATGATCCCGTTTATGAAGGTGCCTATGAAGATGCCTTGTCTGGAAACGTCGCAATCGTGACGTTCACGGCTTGATCAGCCGAGATACAAGAGAGCGGGAAGAGCGCAATGCTGGACTGTGGCTGATGCATATCTGTTATTTGGTTGGGCTTCGAGGTTGCGACAAACCAACCCAAACCGAATCTGAAAACAGAAAGTTAAACGAATCCAGTGGTATATAGGTCCAAATGCTATGTCGATTCTGTGAGTTTGTGCCGAATTGAATCATTCTCTTAGGACCTGATTCACTTTCTTTGGCCTGCACAAATGAAGCAATTGGAATAATAATACAAAACGACCTCCTGCGGAGTTTATATTATTACGCCATGTGTTGGAAATCGTTCCACAAATTCGCATCACCAATAGGCAGTGAGAAGGGTGAACGATTTTTTCATAAAGCACTTGACGCAAAGGGTGCATGTGAGTAGTTTCCGCGCATCCCAAGGGCAGGCGGTAAGAGCGAAGCCTTCTAGCGCACTCCAAGAGCGCCGGACAAAGTCCTCTTAAACGCTGCCGGGTCACATAGGCGAATACACGTCGATTGCATGATCGCGAGGTAACTCGTGGTCCTCTGGTTTTTAGCAGCGCCGGCCGCTCATTTTGGAGCGCGCGGGTGCGATTTCGCATGTCGGTTGACATGTTGGATCAGCGAAGACCGAAGTTGCATACGAATTTTTGGATGGACAAGGTAAAGGGCACAGAATGCCGACCATCAACCAGTTGATCCGCAAGCCGCGGAAAGATCCGCCAAAGCGGAATAAAGTGCCGGCCATGGAGGCCTGCCCGCAAAAGCGCGGTGTTTGCACACGTGTTTACACTACGACGCCAAAGAAGCCGAACTCGGCTCTGCGTAAGGTGGCTAAGATCCGCCTGACCAACGGTTTTGAAGTTATCGGATATATTCCGGGTGAAGGTCACAACCTTCAAGAGCACTCGGTCGTGATGATCCGTGGCGGCCGTGTAAAGGATTTGCCTGGTGTCCGTTACCACGTCATTCGTGGTGTGTTGGATACCCAAGGCGTTAAAGATCGTAAGCAGCGTCGTTCGAAATACGGCGCCAAGCGGCCGAAGTAAGGAGCGCATTAGATGTCTCGTCGTCACCGCGCAGAAAAACGCGAAATCAATCCGGATCCAAAATTCAAGGATCTGATCGTCACTAAATTCATGAACTCGATCATGTATGACGGCAAAAAGTCCACAGCGGAGCGTATCGTTTACGGTGCCTTTGATGTGGTCGAAAACAAGACCCGTGAAAACCCGATTGAGGTTTTTCATGCTGCTCTTGAGAATGTTATGCCGCAGGTAGAAGTTCGTTCTCGCCGTGTTGGTGGTGCGACTTATCAGGTCCCGGTCGAAGTTCGCAACGAGCGCCGTCAGGCGTTGGCGATCCGCTGGTTGATCTCAGCTGCACGTAACCGCAATGAGACCACAATGGTTGATCGCCTTTCAGGTGAGTTGCTTGATGCAGCCAACAACCGTGGCACAGCAGTTAAAAAGCGCGAAGACACGCACCGGATGGCAGACGCCAACCGCGCATTCTCGCACTACCGCTGGTAATAGTTACTTCGAAGGGCTGACGTTATGTCGCGCACGCATAAAATCGAGGATTACCGTAACTTCGGCATCATGGCTCACATTGATGCTGGTAAGACGACTACTACCGAGCGGATCCTCTACTACACAGGTAAAAGCCACAAGATTGGCGAAGTTCATGATGGTGCAGCCACCATGGACTGGATGGAGCAGGAGCAGGAGCGTGGTATTACCATTACCTCCGCTGCAACAACTGCCCATTGGAATGACAAGCGTCTGAACATCATTGACACCCCAGGTCACGTCGACTTCACGATTGAAGTTGAGCGTTCGCTGCGTGTTCTTGATGGTGCTGTTGCGCTTCTCGATGCTAATGCTGGTGTTGAGCCGCAGACAGAAACTGTTTGGCGTCAGGCCGACAAGTACAATGTCCCGCGGATGATCTTCGTCAACAAGATGGACAAGCTCGGCGCTGACTACTTCCGCTGTGTAGACATGATCAAGTCCCGCCTTGGCGGCAACTCGATTGTTCTGCAGATCCCTGTTGGGGCGGAAAGCGAATTTGCCGGTCTGGTCGATCTGATCAAGATGAAAGCCTTGATTTGGCGCGATGAGAGCCTCGGCGCGAAGTGGGATGAAATTGATATTCCTGCTGAACTTGCTGACAAGGCTCAGGAATTCCGTGAGTTGATGATCGAAACTGCTGTGGAAGTTGATGAAGCTGCCACAGAAGCTTATCTCGAAGGTGAAATGCCTTCAGATGACAAACTTCGTGAATTGATCCGCAAGGGTACGATCGCTGGCGACTTTGTTCCGGTTCTGTGTGGTTCTGCGTTCAAGAACAAGGGCGTTCAGCCTCTTCTTGATGCGGTTGTTGATTTCCTGCCGAGCCCAGTTGAGGTTCCGGCTATTAAAGGTATCGACCCTAAGACCGAAGAAGAAACAGATCGCAAGTCTTCTGATGAAGAGCCTCTCGGAATGCTGGCATTCAAGATCGCAAACGATCCGTTCGTTGGGTCTTTGACATTCTGCCGGATCTACTCCGGTGTCCTGAACAAGGGCACGACTGTTCTCAATACAGTCAAGGAAAAGCGTGAGCGTGTTGGTCGTCTATTGCAGATGCACTCTAACTCTCGCGAAGACATTGATGTGGCCTACGCAGGTGACATCGTGGCGATCGCGGGTCTCAAGGACACCACAACTGGTGACACTCTGTGTGATCCGTTGAAGCCGGTTATTCTTGAACGCATGGAATTCCCAGAGCCGGTCATTGAGATCGCTGTGGAACCGAAGACCAAAGCTGACCAGGAAAAAATGGGCATCGCGCTCAACAAACTGGCTGCTGAAGATCCTTCATTCCGCGTCAAGACTGACGAAGAATCCGGTCAGACAATCATTGCAGGTATGGGCGAGCTACACCTCGACATCCTCGTTGATCGTATGAAGCGTGAATTCAAGGTCGAAGCGAACATCGGTGCACCTCAGGTTGCTTACCGTGAAACCATCACCAAGGTTGCTGATGTGGATTACACCCACAAGAAGCAGTCCGGTGGTTCTGGTCAGTTCGCTCGCATCAAGTTCACTCTTGAGCCGGCTGAGCCGAATGCAGGCTTTGTCTTCGAGAGCAAGATCGTTGGTGGTAACATTCCTAAGGAATACATCCCGGGTGTTTCCAAAGGTGTTGAAAGCGTCATGTCGTCTGGTCCATTGGCCGGCTTCCCGATGCTCGACATCAAGGTGACCCTGACAGATGGTGCTTACCACGACGTTGACTCCTCTGTTCTGGCGTTCGAGATCGCCGGTCGGGCGGGCTTCCGTGAAGGTGTCCAAAAGGCTGGTCCGAAACTTCTCGAGCCGATCATGAAGGTTGAGGTGGTAACACCTGAAGACTACATGGGCGATGTAATTGGTGACTTGAACTCCCGCCGTGGGCAGATCGCTGCTACGGAAAACCGGGGCATTGTTACCGTGATCACCGCCATGGTTCCGCTAGCCAACATGTTTGGTTACGTGAACAACCTGCGGTCCATGTCCCAGGGACGTGCGCAGTATTCGATGGTGTTTGATCATTACGAGCAAGTACCGCAGGCGGTCGCACAGGAAGTTCAGGAAAAATACGCCTGATCCCGAGTGACTAGATTAAGATATTTGGAAAGAGCGGAGAGATCCGATGGCAAAAGAGAAATTTGAGCGCAACAAGCCGCACGTCAACATTGGCACGATTGGCCACGTTGACCATGGCAAGACCACGCTGACCGCTGCAATCACGATGACGCTTGCTGAGGCAGGTGGTGCTGAAGCG